>CAVVJS010000016.1:0-897506 GCA_963748605.1 Pyrinomonadaceae bacterium | reverse complement strand
ATCTTCAGGAGTGGTTTGGTGGGATTGATATCTACATCTTTGACCAGTTGTTGAAGGGTAGGTTTGTGCCGGGGATGAGGGTGCTGGATGCGGGGTGTGGGGCGGGGAGGAATCTTGTCTATTTCCTCAGAAGTGGGTACGAAGTGTTTGGTGTTGATGAATCGCCGGAGGCGATAGCACAGGTTCGTAAGCTCGCTGCCGCTCTGGCGCCGCATCTGCCGGCGGAGAATTTTAGAGTGGGTCGTGGAAGACTATCCGCAGTTCGCAGAAGCAGACCTACCGTCCGCAGGTGCGCAACCGATCGTTTCGCAGATTTTGATGTGGTGTTGAGTAGTGCGGTGCTGCACTTTGCACGCGATGAAGCAGCAGTGGCAGGCGATGGTGGATGAGATGTGGCGGGTGCTGAAGCCTGGTGGGATATTCTTCGCTCGGCTGGCATCGACGATCGGCATTGAAGATCAAGTGAAGCTGATTGAAGGCAGGCGTTATCGTCTGCCGGATGGGTCGGATCGGTTTCTGGTGGATGAAGCGATGTTGCACCGGGTTACGGCTGCGCTGGGCGGAGAGTTTATTGAACCGATTAAGACGACAGTGGTCGAGAATATGCGGGCGATGACGACTTGGGTGGTAAAAAACTGTGAGTCCGAGGTCCAAAATCTAGGGATTGCCGATTGCCGATTGCCAATTGCCGATTAACCCACCCGCTACCGCGTGGTGGTACTGACTACATCGGACCAGCTCTTAAATATTAGCGAACCGATTCAAAGCGCCGTCAAGCCGGCGCACTCCAAAGCGGGGACAAGCCCACGTTCCTGACTGAACTTAATTAACGAGGTATTTGTATTGGTTTCAAATTGGCGCGTTGCAGGAGCGCGGCGTAGCGGGGATCGGAGCGGATGTTGTCGAATCGGGGATCGGCTGCCAAGTAGGTCCAGTTTATCGCGCTCGCATCAAGCGCTTTGTTCAGCCACTCGAATGCCTTGTCCTTCTCATCAAGAATAACGTACGTCGTGGCGAGGCGGTTCGGCGAAACGCTTCCTTTCTTTGATCTCTCCAGCAGATCCTCGAGTTCAGCCCGCCACACTCCTTTTATTCCTGACTCGTCAAAAATCTTCATAACCTCGCGGACGTCTTCTGGAGACTCCCCCTTCAAATCCAGCTCGAGAGCCTCCTTGTACCTGCCTTTCGTTTCGTAAAGCCTCGCCAGCGTAGCCCGCGCTACAAAAAAGTCAGGATCCAGTTCCAGGGTCTTCCGCAGTTGGGCCTCCGCTTCGTCATAACGTCGCGCAAGTGCAAGGACATCGCCCAAATTCTCGTTGAGAATTAGCGATAAAGGATCTAGCTGTTGCGCCCGCTTCGCTTCGGCAATCGCCTCATCAAAACGACCAAAGATTGGCAAGTAAAGCGAGTAACGATGGTGCGCCGTGGGATAATTCGGATTTAGATTGATCGCTAGCTTGAATTCGGTTTCGGCGCCGGTCCAATCAAAATCGTAATTGCCCTTGATCATCGCGAGCGTGGCGTGCGGTTCGGCAAGCTTGTCATTTATGGTTAACGCTTTGTTGGCTGCGGCTCGCGCTTTTTCGTAAGTTTCCTTTGGATCAATGCATCGGTACCAGGCAGCTGTGAACCAGGAATCTGCCATACCTGCGTAGGCGAGAGCGTAATTGGGATCCTTCTCGATCGCCTGATTAAGATACTCGATCGATTTTTCAAGCGCCTCGCAAGTTCGTTTATTCCAGTGGTAACGGCCTTTCAGATAGAGTTCGTAAGCCTCGCCATTTGAATCGCTACCCACCAGCTGCGTTTGCTCGGCCCCGGAAATTCTTAAGCGCAGCTTGTCGGTAATCTCCCGCGCGATGGCTTGTTTGACCGACAGAACATCAGCAAGTTTTCGTTCGTATTCTTCGCCCCAAAGCTGCGCACCGGTAGTTGCGTCGACGAGGTCAACCTGCACGTTTACCATGTCGCCGTTCTGCCTGACGCGCCCCATCAACACGGTACGAACATTCAGCTCTCGACCGATGGTCTGCGGATCGGTTTCTTTACCCTTATAGCGAAAGGCACTGGCGCGCGCCGTGACATGAAGCCGTTGTATTTGTGTCAGGCTATTAATCAGAGTTTCCGAGATTCCGTCTGACAAATACTCAAGATTTTGATCGCCACCTACGTTGACGAATGGAAGAACAGCGATTGAGTCAGTAGCAGGTGATGCCTTGCGCAGGTAAAAAATCACGCCGAGGCCGACAGCAACCAAAAGTACAAGCAGCCCGACCACGGCCGCAAGTTTGTGATGCTTGATTCCTGACACGATATATTCGGCGCTGGACGGCGCGGCTGTACCGGCGATTGAAGGGTTACTCAACGTCGATTGAGCATGGGCGCCGCCAGCTGTTGAGGTTGCGGCCAGCAGTTCCGGAGGGACGGTGCGATCGATTTCGGCATCGACTTCAAGCTTACGTTTCAAATTACGCAGATCGATTAGTAGATCTTTTGCTGTTTGATATCTGCCTTCAGGATCTTTAGTCAGCGCCTTCGTCACAATCCGTTCCAACTCGGCCGGGACGTTAGCGGCATAACGCATGAGGGGCGCAGGCTCTTTCTGCAAAATCAGAGAAATGGTTTCGTTCGGAGTCTCACCAGTAAAGGGCAGGTGACTCGTCACCATCTCGTAGAGCACCACGCCCACACTCCACAGATCCGTGCGAGTGTCCAGGCTTGTTCCCTTGGCCTGCTCCGGTGACATATAGGTAGCAGTTCCCATGACAGTGCCGGCATCGGTATTCACGAGGGCTTTCGTAGGCGCCTCTGTATCCGTTGATACGCCAGCGGGTGGGGTTAATTTTGCGAGACCGAAGTCCAAGACTTTCGCGTAGCCATCATGCCGGACCATCACGTTCTCAGGCTTGATATCGCGATGGATGATGCCCGCGGAGTGGGCAGCCGCGAGGGCACTGATTACCTGGATCGAGATTTCAAGAATGTCTTCCAACTTCATTCCTGACCTGATGCGCTGGCGCAACGTGTCGCCGTCAATAAACTCAGTGGCGAGGTAGCGCGAGTCAGCAATGGCGCCAATCTCGTAAATAGTGAGTATGTGTGGGTGGTTCAAAGCAGAGGCTGCTTTGGCTTCCTGAATGAAGCGTTGCAGTCGCTGCTGGTCGGAAGCGACGTCCGCCGGAAGAATTTTGATGGCGACAGTGCGGTCTAGTTCAGTGTCGAATGCCTGATAGACCTCGCCCATTCCGCCTTTACCAATCGGCGAGCGGACTTCGTAGCGACCTAAGCGTGTGTTTTCGCCAAGGGTCATGTCGGACTGCGAGAACTTCAGGGGTCGATAGTAAATGGTGGAAATCGTGAATAGCAACTTTGGATTGCGATTAAGCCAAGAGCGGCTAGGTAGGCAGAGGAAGACACAAGAATTAGCCGCAGAGGCGCAGATGAACGCAGATAAATCGTAAGACGGGATTCGGGTTTACAGAATTTACCGATCTAATCTGCGGGATCCGCGAAGGATCTGTGGCTAATCAACCAATCCAAAGCGCCGCCGACGCACTGCTTCCCCGAATTGCTCCCCAATATTCGACCCTTTCAGGGTCGGAATTGTTTATGAATTTAAGTCCGTGGGCGTTGCCCACGGCTATTAACTTTCACGCTTTCAGCGTGACGATCATTGCCGATTGGCGATTGCCGATTGCCGATTGGAGTGGTGGGAAGTGTTGACGATTTTAATCAACTTGAGTCTGGCGTAGGTTGAATGCGGTCGCTACCGCTCCCGTACTGTACCCGCAGTGAGGTCGGGATGTTCGACCCTTTCAGGGTCGGGAGGATTTGCGATTCGCCATCCGTGGGCGGTGCCCACGGCTATTAACTTTCACGCTTTCAGCGTGACGATCATTGCCGATTGGCGATTGCCGATTGCCGATTGGTCCGGAAGCGCTGTTGCAAGTCAGAGTTGAATCCACTCGCCGGTCGACCCGGTCGCTACCGCTCCCGGTACTGACTTCACTGTGATCGTGCCTGCTGCGCCCGCACCGATTGCTAGTTCAAAGAGCGGCGCCAGGGTCCCCTTCCGGCCTGCAATTACCTCAGGAGCAATCATTCACGCAACCAAAAGAAACCAAAGCGGCGTCAAGTCGCTGCACTCCAAAAAGCGGGGGCAGGGTCTCCTTCCGGACTGCAATTACCTCAGGAGCAATCATTCACGCAACCAAAAGAAACCAAAGCGGCGTCAAGCCGCCGCACTCCAAAGAGTTGACCCTACTCTTCCGTCACGGAAGGCGGGGGGTGAGTGCTGAAGCGATAGGCGCCCCCATCCATCCGCCGCTGCAAGTTGCGATAGCCGACCAACAGCATCCCAATCAACACCAGTTGCAAGACCTCTATCACCAGCCAAACCAGGAATAAGAATCTCACGTTACCTCCCCGCAGGAACTTGCAACTGCACGCCCGGCTGACCATACATGATGGTCAGCGCGCCCTGATGATTCTTGATGCCGTCGGCGCGTGCGCGCTCAATCTCCAATTGCAATTCCAGCTTCTTGATTTCGAGCAGTGCCGGATTCGCAAAAGTCAGAGCTTCGATTTGCTTGGTCTGCGCGGCGACCTTCGCAGCTTCGAGTCTGGCCTCCTCCGCCTGCTTCTGTTTCTCATTGGCAACGACGCCGGAAGCGGCGGCTTCGACCCTATCATCCAGAAAATCAGGATTGCCGATCTGCACGGACTCGGTAATAAGCTGGAGTTGACTGCCGAGCTGCGGGCGCAAGTGATTCTAAGATCCGCTTTTGAATCTGCTCCTGATTAGCATAAATCTCGTAAGCTCCGTAATCCGCGAAAGAATTGCGCGCTTCCGTTTGCACTATTCCTTTCAAAATTTCGTTGCGCCGGCGGTGTCTCTCCTCTTCCGAGAACCCGTACTTGCGCACGTACTCCGCTATCTTTTCGGGGTCTGTGTAAGCAGTCAGGGAAATATCGACCTGTAAGGCTGCATTGTCTTTGCTGGTTACGCGCACCGGAGCGCTTTCGGTAAACGATTTGATGTTTACGTCATAACTCTTGCGCCCCGGCGCAATCGTCGTGAACCATCCGTCCGATGGAGTGTAGATGCGCTCAATCGCGCCCCACTTGGTCACGACCTGCACCGTTCCTTCCTGTGCAAACTTGATATTCGAGTAGGTCACCACGCCTACAATCAGGACCAGGATGACCAGTAGAATCACCCCAGCGATGAAAAATTTGCCTTGCGGCATAGATCCTCCTCCTCTGTTGATTTTCACAATCTCCGGCCATTGCTCTCTATTCATGTCTGCTTATACGAGGAACCGGCTGACAAAGTTGTGAACTCCGAATGAACAAACTGGCGGGTTGTTCGCGATAACCCAAGCTTTCGATACGAATTCTATGAACATTGCCCTGACAAAGACAATGCACCGCCAAGTTGCGGAGGAACGCCAAGATCGCCCAGTTAGTGAACCAGTAAACTTGAATCCGGAAAACCAATTCAACTCACTTGCTAATGAATTCCTCGCGCTCCTGACGCAACTTGGCGACTTGGCGATGGATCGTGGGTGACCGGACCTGATCTCAATTAGAAACGAACCACGAAGTCGCACGAAACGACCACGAAACAGAAAAAGCGGCGACAAGTCGCCGCACTCCAAAGAGCGCCCGCAAGTCCTGATTGCCGATTAACTGAGAGCGGCGGGAAGCCGGCATTCCTGAGCTAGATAATTCAGAGTCGAGACTGTTCGCAAACTGTTAGGGTTAATAGAAACGCCGACCCATCGAGGGTCGGCGGTTTGTTTTTAAATGGGCCTGGATCCGTGGGCGGTGCCCACGGCTATTAACTTTCACGCCTTCAGCGTGAAGCCAACTTAAGGAGAGGGGACTGGTGAGGGTGTTGGGGAGGGCGTGGGTTTGGGGGTTTCGAGCGCTCTTACCTGATCCCGCTTGAGCAGAGTTACCAAGCCGCGGCGTCGATACCAGATCCCTTCGGCAGTCTCCCAAGCCTCATCCGCTTTGATAGTGGTTCCATCAGTAAGTCGAATTGTGACCGGTCCACGTTTACCGGCGTCTGCAGTTGCAGCTATCGGACCGGTACTCAGAGCAACGCGGGCAGTTTCTGTTTTAACCGGTGGCTTCGGTGTGGGTGTGGGACTTGGAGACGGTGACGGCGAGGGAGTGGCGGTAGCAGATGGCGACGGAAGTAAAGGTGGAGGAGGAGAGACAACTTGCTGGGCGAGCGGCTGATTCGACGATGATGGGGATGAACTGTTGGCTGTCGTCTCCTTGCTCGACTGGCACGCAACGAGAAGTAGGCCGAGGGACATCGCGGCGACCACGACCGCCAGAACCACGAGAGCTTTCCTGCTAGTGTCCGAATTGTTTGTGATGAGCGCAGTCCCGTCGCGTTCACAGAACTGATCCGTGTCAGGCCAACTGGAATTGCATGTGGGACAACTCTTCATATTTCGATTGCCGATTGGACCGTGGCGAAGGGAGCCAATCAAAAATGGGCAGATGGTTAGCCCACCGGGGATAGTATGTTGGAAAGGAAGGGTGAGAGGCAATAATTAAATGCTCAGAGCGGGCAGTGAAAAGTGACAATGATTGGCAATTGCCGATTGGCGAACGGTACAGTACGGGAGCGGTAGCGACCGCATTCAAGCAGATGGGCGATTCAACATTAAGGGAAAGTAGTTATTGGGTCTGAAGCGAGAACGGCAGGGTGGGTGAAGGCGGTCGCTACCGCTCCCGTACTGTACCGGGCGGCGAGGTCGGGCTGTTCGACCCTTTCAGGGTCGGGAGGATTTGTGATTCGCGATCCGTGGGCGGTGCCCACGGCTATTAACTTTCACGCTTTCAGCGTGAAGCGGGGGCAGGCCCCTTTGCGATTGCCGATTGGCGAACGGTACAGTACGGGAGCGGTAGCGACCGCATTCAAGCAGATGGGCGATTCAACATTAAGGGAAAGTAGTTATTGGATCTGAAGCGAGAACGGCAGGGTGGGTGAATGCGGTCGCTACCGCTCCCGTGCTGTACCGAGTGATCGCCTTCTATGGATGCCGCAAAGTTCGTTTTGCTTAGTGAAGATTCGTGTTGTTTCGTGGATCGTACGCTGGCGATTGGGAGTAATACGATCCACGAAGCCACCCGAAGCAACACGAAACAGTTGCGCCTGAAGTGGGGCGACGCTTTGCGATTGCCGATTGGAGTGGTGGGAAGTGTTGACGATTTTAATCAACCTTGAGTCTGGCGTAGGTTGAAGGCGGTCGCTACCGCTCCCGTACTGTACCGACCCAAAGCGGCGTCAGGCCGCACTCCAAAGAGTTGACATACCGAACCAGCGGGGGCAGGCCCCCTTTGCGATTTCCGATTGGCGATTGAGGATTGCCGATTGGAGTGGTGGAAAGTGTTGACGATTTTAATCAACCTTGAGTTGGCCTTAGGTTGAATGCAGTCGCTACCGCTCCTGTACTGTACCGTTCGCCAATCGGCAATCGGCAATTGCCAATCGCCAATTCTTTAGCTCCCGGCGCCGAGTTCTTTTAGTTTTTGGACGGCGTTTGTGTTGTCAGGGTTTAGCTCGAGAGACTTTTTGTAGTACTTGATTGCCGACTCTTTATCCCCGTCAAGCATGTAGCCTTCCGCCAGACTGTCCCAGGTGTTGAATGCTGTCGGGAAAGTCGACGGTGTTCTGCTTGAAGACCACGATGGCGTCCTTGATTCGCTTCAGACGGATCAGTCGATAGCCTAAATCGTTCATTTGGTTTTCGTAGTGAAGGGTCGACGAAATCGGTGCTTTGGACTTTGGTCTTTGGTCTTTGATGAAGTGATTGGAGTTGAGCCGCTCGTGGCTGAGTACTCGGTCTTGGTCTTTGGACTTTGGTCTTTGGTCTTAGACGTTTCTAACATTGCACGGCGCTGCCGGTAATCAGCCAGAGCAGTCTCTGCGTCCGATTTGACAATCGCCTTGAGCAACAGTCGAGGGTACGAGTTGTGTTGTTCAAGGTTCAGCCAGGCGAGGGCGGGATGATCAGTTCCCATCGCACTAGCCGACCAGCTCATTAATCATTGAGAGTCCATTAGCGCTATTCGCAAACATCACCAGACCCGTCTTCCGTTGGGGAGACGCGAGCACAAACGCCTTCGTGTCGCCATTGTCGCCCCAATGCCAGAAAGCGATTCCGTCTGCGGTCTTTTCCAGACCCCAGCCGAGTCCCCATGAAACGTTGCTCGCGAGCTTCGGCTCCTGCGTGTTGAGATTGAATGCGCCGGCAACGGTGACCGTGCTTTGCGGCGTCAGCATGAGACTGAGCCGTTTTAGGCTTTAAGCCGGTCCCCTTCAGCATGGCAATCACAAAATTCGCATAGTCGTTGGCGGTCGTGTGCAAGCTCGCGGCCGCGTTTGCTTTTTCTGGTTTGCCTCTTCCTGACACTCCGCCTACCCAGTCGTGCGTGAAAGTCTTAAGCGACTCGTAATCATTTCTCCAAACCATGCTGCTGCTTTTCATTTCCAAAGGATCAAACACAGTCCTTTTCACGAATGCGTCGGTAGGCTCGCCGGTAATGTGTTCGACGACTCTGGATAGATAGACGAAGCCTTCACCTGAATAGCTGAAGTGGTGCCCGGGCACGAAATACATTTTTAGTGTCTCGGCGCCACGAGGACGCCAGTTGGGAAAACCTGTTGTGTGGCTAAGAACGTGACGCGCGGTGATCTGATCGAGACGCGGATCGTCACCTACGTCGTATCTGCCCGGCAGGTATTTGACTAAAGGTGTGTCGAGATCGAGCTTGCCGCTGTCGACGAGTTTAAGAACCGCGTAGGCGAAGACGGGCTTAGTTAGTGAGGCTGCCTCGAACACGGTGCTAGCGTTGACGGGTGCTTTGGTTTCCGAATTTGTCACGCCGAAGCCGTGACTCCAGATCATCTTTGAATCGCGGATCAAGGCAATGGAAAGGCCCGGAATTTCTGCCTCGCTCATCAGGTGAGGAATCATCTGCTCTAGTCGAGTTACAGCAGCTTTGTCGGGCGTCGTTCTCGGATGCAGAGGTCGTGCGACCGTGTTGGCGTTTAAAGAGATTGTCAGCAGCAGCGCGAAGATGAGTTGTTTCAAGGCGGACTCCTCAAGGCATAAATTAGGCAGACGGGTCTATTAGGTATACACCGCCGAATGCGATTTTGTGGTGAGCCACAGAGATTGTGCCGATTTCCGATTGGCGATTGGACGCCACCGAACAGTTTGCGTTACAGAGCAACGCGACAGGCTGATTGGATGGTAGCGACCGAAATAAAGGCTTGCAGCCACTCAGTACAGTACGGGAGCGGTAGCGACCGCATTCAAGTGGTATGACGGTGTGGGTTGAGACATGGAGGCAGTCTGGGTCTTACCCTTGAATATTTACCTATCTAAACGCGGTCGCTACCGCTCCCGTACTGTACCGAGCGATCGGTTTCAATGAATGCGGCAAAGTTCGTTTTGCTTAGTGAAGATTCGTGGTTGTTTCTTGGATCTTCCGCTGGGGATTTGGGAGCAATAGGATCCACGAAGTCACACGAAACAGTTGCGCCTGAAGTGGGGCAAGCCCCTTTCTGACTGATTCACCCAATCTAGAAAAATCCAAAGCGCCGTCAAGTCGGCGCACTCCAAAGAAAGCGCCATCGCCGCTTCGCTCGCCGGCGCGCTCCAAAATCTGTGGCCACTGAAATCGTGTTACCTTTCAGGCTTGCGTGAGACTAATCTGCTAATCATTGGTGCAGGGCCGTTTGGGTTAGCGCTCGCCGCGCAGGCAGCGCACGCCGGCATCGAAGCCCTCGTAGTCGGCAAGCCAATGGAATTTTGGCGGCAGAACATGCCCAAAGGTATGTATCTGCGCTCGGCTTCCGACTGGCACCTCGATCCCCTCAATCTCCACACGATCGAAAAGTTTCTGCAATCCCAGGGCAAAACCACGAGAGACGTCGAACCTCTTTCCCTCGACTTCTACCTCTCATACGCTGAGTGGTTCCAACAGCAAAAGAACATCCGATCCTTGCCTGTCTACGTTCGGCAGTTGGATCAAGATGCCGGCGGCAAGGGTTTCGTCGCTATCACAGAACGTGGCCAGGCGATAAAAGCGCGGAACGTCGTACTCGCTCCGGGCTTCAAACATTTCAAGCAGGTACCTGATGATTTGAAGAAGCGACTGCCGCCGGGGCGCTTCCAACACACCGCTGAGTTTGTTGATTTCACCGCGGCGCCTAACCGCCGTTACTTAATAATTGGCGGACGACAGAGCGCTTTTGAATGGGCCGCGTTATTGCTCGAGTCAGGAGCTGCTTCAGTCCATCTCGTCCATCGTCATCCCAGTCCGGCTTTCGCCGTTGCTGACTGGTCATGGGTGAATCCGCTTGTCGACGGCATTGTCGAAAATCCAAACTGGTTTAGAAATTTATCAAACCCGGAGAGGGAGGAAATTATTCAGAGGATGTGGGGCGAAGGCCGGCTTAAGGTTGAGCCTTGGTTGGAGTCCCGGTTGAAAGATGACCGGGTTAAGTTTTGGCCGCAAACAGAAGTGATCAACTTTCTTCAGGATAGTACTGGCGGGTTGCTAGCAATGCTCAGCAATGGAGAAAGAGTCGGCTGTGATCAGATCGTTCTGGCTACTGGGTATAAAGTCGACATTGCGAACCTGCCGTTTCTGGCGACAGGAAATATTCTCGAGCAATTAGAAACGCGAAATGGCTTTCCGGTTCTTGACGATCATTTCGAAACTTCCGTTCCCAGGCTCTTCATCACGAGTCTGCCGGCCACACAGGACTTCGGTCCTTTTTTCGCGTTCACAATTTCAGTGCGAGCCTCGGCAAAACTGATTTGCGAGAAGATCGTGAATCGTGAATCGTGATGGAAATTAGCCACAGATTTACACAGAAAAACGCGGACAAGAAAACACTTCAAAGAGGCAATCCCTGCTGCTTATTACTAGAATCGGGCGAGCATTTTGAACGAATTCTCAAGTTGACCTTTCAGCTTGAACGTATCCAGATTCAGCCGCCTTCAAAATAAACCTTCCTTGCCCGTCATTCCTGCAGGAAAATCAAACAAAGTCACATATGGGTCTTGGTCTGCCTTGTGGCATGAGGCGTGATAAGGCTAATGGCGCGTGGCCCCGACAGCCACACCGTTCCACATAAGGAGAAGGACATGCGAATTATCTGTGACCATTGTGGCAACCCTGTATCAGGAGCCGTTAAGAAGGCGGCGGGAAATCTCAACCTGCACCCTGAGTGTCTGGTTCAACTCGGCAGAGAAGCGCACCAAGCGTTCGCCCGTGTTTCATGGCAGAGCGGGGAGCAGTCGATGACCATGTTGCTCGAGCGAAAGGGAACTGAACTAATCCTTTCGCCAGGTGGAACACAAAAAGACTGTTAAGCTGGATAAACCTTACAATCAACTCGTTATTCAAACCTCCGCTTCACCTCAACTTCAAACCTACCGCTTCGTTAACCCTACAAATGTACACCGCTATTAACATCACCTTGAGCTTTGCTTGTGCGCTTTTGCTGCACGAGCTGGGGCACTTTCTTGCAGCTCGCGCATGTCGCGTTAGGGTAACCCAAGCTGGACTCGGTTGGGGCCCTAAGCTTTTTGGCTTTCGCATCAGTGGCGTTGATTACGAACTGCGTCTGTTGCCGCTGGGCGCCTACATCCGAATGGACATGTCAGGTTTGCAAAGGCGGCCGCTCTTCCAACAACTCTTGGTTCTCCTTGCAGGCATCGCAGTGAATCTGATTCTTGCAGCGTTAACCTGGGGGACTTTCTTTGGCACTCTGAATCTGATCCTCGCGATTGGAAATCTGTTTCCCTTGTACCAGCAGGATGGATGGAAGAGTGGCATGGTCATTTTTCGACGCGTCTTTAAGAGAGCCAGTCCCTTAGTGGAATGGGCATTCACCCTTTCTCCGGGTGTGGTTGCCTTGATCGTAATGATGCGCGCCTTCGGCTGAGTCCCTGAGTTCAAAGTCAGAGCCGTGGGCAACGCCCACGGTAAAAGAAGCCTTCGATAACTCGACCCTGATAAGGAGCAATCCTTTCAGGGTCGGAATTTTTTTGCCTAGCGGGATCGTTCGACCTTTGGCGCTCGAGTTGAGAGGGTATACGAGTCCTGGGCCGTTGGCCCCAGGCTGTCACATTTCGCGCCTTTGGCGCTCTAAGAGTCAAAGTCCAAAGTCCAGCCAAAAATCCAAGGTCAGGTTGGCTTAATAGCCGGCACTCAGACCTTGGACATTGGACGTCGGACTTTGGACCTAGTCAGTTACGGTCGGCCGAGGATGCCGCCGAGAATGGCGCCAATTCCGTTGTCGCCTCGTTGGTTTCCGTTGCTGCCGGCATACTGCCGATAGCCCTGGTCATAGCCACGCACGAAGCCCTCGCGGAAAGCCTGCGTTGAAGCGTTCTTAAAATAACGCGATCGCTGTGGGTCGTAGCTCTGGTTGCGCTGTCCATCACTCGCACCGGTCTGCAAGCCCTGTTGGTATCCGCGGTCCAGTTCAATCTGATCACGTCCGCCGTTATTGCCGTAGCCGCCGTTCCGGCCATAGCGTCCATCGTTGTAAACGCCATTATTTCTGTTCTGATCCTGAGTGCGTCTCCAATCACCGTTGTCGCGGCGATCAGCGCGTCGTGCCTGTTGGCGACGGCGTTTCATCTCGCGCTTTCGCTCCTTGCGATCCTGCTTTTCATCACGTTCGTAGTAGCGATCGTCATTGCGATATTGCGCGTTTGCGGTCCCGCTTGTGGCGACGACCATTCCCAAAACAAATGCGAGCGACAAAAGAGCGCCCGCAATACTTTTTCTAAAATTTTTCATGTGTGTAGATGTCTCCCTTGCTGGAGACTATGGCAACTCGCTGGCCATCATCGAGATAGCTTGCTTTGCTGGGCTTTAATGAGATCGCATGCGGAGGCGAGCCCATATAGTGCAGAGCTGCGCGCAGATGGGTCCGATTGATGATGAATGCTGAAAAGAGCACCATCGTCGAATCACATTTCAGGAAGAGTTTCGCAAGTTCCTGAAAAGTTATCAGGTTGAATATGACGAGCGGTACGTGTGGGATTGAGTTTATTCCGCGCCTTCAGCGCTGAAGATACATTGATGACATAACCTGGGCCGTTGGCCCAGGCTGTCACATTTCGCGCCTTTGGCGCTTAGGAAGAAGGCGTTGGACGGTGGACGTCGAAGGCGGTCCCCTTTTACCGACACGCTGCGATGGCGGCGGCGAAGAGTTGTTTTACATGACTCGGATAGGGTTTCGCGCGCAAAGCGGTTTCGAAGCGCTTTGCCACACACTCGGCAACGGGGCGTGTGAGACTTTGTGACTGCGCGTGACTTGTGGCCCAGGCGGTTACGAATTGCCCAATGCAGTTGCTGCAATTCACTTTGTCTTTCGCAAAGAGGCTGGCGAGTGGCTCGGGTGGGCCAGGCTCGCTCGCGTGTTCCATGCGGTAGTTGTACACGGCGCGCTGAATGCAGTAACAATCGAAAGCTCCTCTGATCACGCGGTCGGTCTCGCAGTAAGCGAGGGCAGCCGGCACTTCTGCCGTTGCGAATTGACGAATGTCCGCGGGAGGGGTTTTCGCAGGCGGACGCGAAGGCGCAACAGGTTCGGGATCGTCATCGACCTTTGGCGAAGGTTTCGGCGCAGGCCTCGTCACCACCACGACTGGCGTTGTATCTCCAACCGGTTTCGACCGCATTGCGGCGATTCGCGCGCACACCGGCAACTCCGATCCCGAAGTAGCCGTTCCGCTTCGCGCACAGTATTCATTGTGTTGCAATTGGCCTCGCCTTCAGCCGCATACGTCTTTCTCAGAAAGTCATTGAAGCCATCGTTCCACGCGGGATTGACCTGCCAGCCTGCTGTATCGAAAACAGCGCTGAAGTACATCGTGTTTTGGTGGCCAAGGGCGCAGATAGTGTGAGTACGCGTCGGTCCCTTGGGGCCGATGGCGAAGCCGTCTCCGATTGGCACTTCCTCTAAAGGGTTGGGATTCCAATTGACTTCAACGATCTGTTTATTTGCGCGTTGCGCTTCGCTTACAAGTTGGCTTCTGCGTGCTTCTGCCTGACTGAGAGTTTCGAAGAGCGAACAGCCGGCTGCGTAGTGGGACCTGCTGTTGAAGTCATACTCCTCTACCAAATAGTTCTTGAAAGCGTTGTTTAGCGGCTGAGTGCTAATTTGAGTCCAGGCTTTAATGTTGGCGTCGAAGATCTTGCTGACATAGACGATAGGCCCGCTCGAATCTGAGGCGCAATAGCCCTTAGTAATACGGCCGCTGAGGTGCAACGCTGGAGGCGTGGCGAGTGGATTTTCAGTTTGGGCGGGGATGATCGCAGCAAGCGCGATCAAAATGGCGCAGAGCAGCCAGAGGATTGCCCGGGCGACAGTTCGTTGCCGGGAATAGGTTAGGGGAACCATGGGGTAATCCTCCCGGATTTGGTCTTGGAATTTGGACCATCATACACCTGAGGAAAGGAATGATGAATGATGAATGCGGAATGATGAATCGTAAAAGATGAACGCCGCGTCAATGCGGTTTCTTTGCATTACATCGATATTTGATGCAGATGCGACATGGTTGACAAAGGCGGAGTGTAGGATAGGGCCAAATTCAGATTGGGGATTGGTGATTGCGTCGATTGCATGTTCGTTGGAGGCGACCAACTTGCTTCCACGGTGGCCCTCACTCGCGTCGATTGAGTTGAGCAACATTGTTAACTCACGGGGGGTTTTCAATCGCAATCGGCAATCAGCAATCGGCAATTCTGAAACATGGCGCCCCCTTATTCTAGTTGTCAGCATAGATTGGTTGTTTGCCAGATTGAGAGGCAGGTCATTCCGATCAAGGAGGTTAAGCATGCCTAGTAAGAATGTTTCTTTGGCAATGTTGTTTTGCGGTTTGTTAATAGCGGTAGCGTTTATCTTTTCATCTGTCGCGGGAAGTCAGGAGACTCAGGAAGGGGAATGCGAGAAAGCCTGCCGCAAAGCTTATCAGGAATGCCGGCAGGCCCAAGGCGCCAATCAGGCAGCGTGTAGAGAGGCGTTTGAAGCATGTCGAAAGGGGTGCAAAGACATCAGTGCGCAGCCATCGCCTAGTCCGACATTGACACCAATTGCGACTCCGACACCTGCAGTCAGTCCGACGGCAACTCCGACGCCGGCAGAAAGTCCGACTGCCACTCCGACGCCGGTAATGACTCCGACGGCTACTCCGACGCCAACAGTGAGTCCTGATGACTTCGGAGAGTGAGCGAGGCGAATGCCAGAAAGCGTGTACCAAGGCTTATCAGGATTGCCGGATGGCCCAGGGCGCGAATCAGGCAGCTTGTAGGCAAGCTTTCGAGACTTGTCGCGAAGCCTGCAAAGACGTTGAGCCACGTCCCTCACCGACGCCTACAGAGAGTCCGATAGCGACGCCGACTCCGACAGAGAGTCCAATAGCGACGCCGACGCCGGCCGTGACTCCAACACCGGCTGGTTGAATTAGGATGGCGGCCGTTCTCGTTGTATCAAGCGGTTCGGGAACGGTCCGACCTTTTCAGGGTTGATGGCATTGGTAGCTGTGTTCCCGACGCGGTCTGGGGCTAATACGTTCAGGCTCTCAACTCGCCCGCGGGCGCAGATCGGCTGTAAACGGGTATTCGAAACTCGGAACTCGAACCTCGGAACCCGCAACTCGAAACCTAATCATACGGTTGCGGGAACGGTGGTGGCACAAATCCGGGAGAGAAACCCAGCGCTGCCGGGAAAGTCGCGGCAGTGGGTTTGATGCCGTTGCGCACCCAGTTATCGATCGCGCTTACAGCCGTCAACAATTGCGGTCCCGTGAAGGCGCAATGACCGTTGCCGGTTGTGTAAGTTTGAAATAGCCGGCCGCCTCGACCTGCCTCAAGCACAGTTTCCAGATAAGCCGATTCATTCGCTACCACTACCAGAGGATCGATGATCGTGTGCATCGTTAACACAGGTGATTTGATCTTGCCCTTGAAGGTAGCGTTATGCTCGACATAGTTTCGCGGTGCGGGCGGCGCCACGATGTTTGTGCGCGCATTCATCTGAGTGAGCCAACCATCAATTACAGGATTAGGCACACCCAACCCATTCAAGTAAGCCCTCTCCGCAGCTGTCAGGCTGTAGCTCTGATCAAGATTTTGGACATACGGGCCACCGGCGCGCCGTTGTAGTTCAGCACGAAATTCAGTGAGGAAGGCCAGATCAGTAAAAACCCAGCCAGGATAAAACGCGGGAGGCGGCGGCGGTGTAATTCCGCGGCCGGGATTTCCTCCGACAAGACGAATGAATTCAAATTTAGGAAAGTTAGCCGGGTTACTGACTTCGGCAAAGAGTTTGGGAAACACTTCGGTTTCAAAATCAATATCGTTCCGCACTTCGCCAACGGTGCCCCAGCTCGGCAGTGTGCCGAATACGACGTCATAGCCGAGATAGACAGCGACTCCGGAATCCCAGATGCGAGTCGAGCCCGCGCCGGGAGCACATAAGCACAAAGCGCCATCATAGATGCCGCCGAAGTGTTCCATACTTTCGAGGGCGATGACCGAACCCAATGATGCACTCCAAAGGATAGTGCGATCGGGTTGGCCAACGAGCGAGCGGAAAAGCACTGTCACATCTTTGGTGTCTTGGATACCTCCCTCGACTTCCCAGCCATTATCGCGATATGCGGAACCCGCCAGGGCGTACCCCAAGGCCAGCAGAGGTGCTTCGAGCGCGGCACTCGGCGCCACATCGGCGTTACGATTGTCGACTTCGCCCGGATGATCGGCTTTGTCACGATAGCCGTGGGCAAACACCAACAGTGTTCCATTCCAAACTGCTGGGACGCGTATGCGGTAAGGAGCGCCATGCAACTCGCCGGAGAGATCAAGCGGTCCGACTTGCACCACTTGCTGCTTGACTGCTTTGACTAGCTTAGAGTCAACCTTTACAACTGGCGCAGGAAAGGCCACCGCCACCAGAAGAAGTGATGCAATACACACAAAAGTAATTAAGCGTACCTTGTTCATATAATCTCCTCTTGCGACGACGAAGGCTGATGCTGGGTTGAAGTGGGCGGAGACTATCATGTCGGATTGCCGAGTTTCAATTGGCGAATCGCGATTGGAGGACAGTACAGTACGGGAGCGGTAGCGACCGCTCTCAGGCAGCTTTCTAAAGCAAAACAGTCAGTACCGAAACGCGGTAGCGTCGGGTCAGCGCGGACATCACTCGTCGCGGTGGCAGAACATACGGTTGACCCGACGCTACCGCGTTTCGGTACGGACTGTTCTGCCACCGTGTTGAGGAATGCGACAGAGACAGAGATGGAGAAGCCTAACAACCACTTAAAATTCCGGTGGCGACTTCAACAGGACCCCACACCTACGGGTTTCGCAAATTTCTGAGCTGATCAATGGGTCTGAAGTGGGTCTGGCTGCGTTTCTTGAATGCGGTCGCTTACGCTCTCGTACCGTAATGAGCAGACAGGACGACAATTGGCTAAGAGAAGGTTGAGTAGCTTCGCTGGATTGAGTAGCATCAAGCCCGAGGACGAAGTGCGGAGTGCGAAGTTCGGAGTGCGGAGTTCGAAGTTTGAAGTTTGAAGTCCGGACCTGATATCCGACACCTGAACTCCGAAACGCTGAAACCCGAAACCCGATACCTGATACCCGATACCGAAACCCGAAACCCGAAACAGGGAACCCCATGTCAACAACAACAACTGAAACACTTAAAGACAAAGGCATGACTGGCGATGAGATTGTTGAGCTGTGTCGCCGTCACACTTTGTTTGAATGGTCCGCCCAGGCTGCCGTCGATCCGATTCCGGTCGCTCGCTCCAAAGGCATTTACTTCTGGACGCCAGAGGGAAAGCGATACATCGACTTCAACAGTCAACTGATGTGCGTGAACATTGGCCACGGCGATGAGCGAGTGATTCGGGCGATTCAGGATCAGGCTGCGACGCTCGCCTACGCCAATCCTTTCATGGCCACTGAAGTGCGCGCGCGTTTAAGTGTGAAGCTTGCCGAGCTCACTCCCGGCGATATCGACGCGTTCTTCTTCACTAACGGTGGCGCCGAAGCCAACGAGAATGCGATCCGCATCGCCCGTATGTTTAGCGGTCGTCACAAAATTGGCGCGCGCTATCGCTCGTATCATGGTGGGACGGCAGGCGCTCTAACGCTGACTGGTGACCCGCGCCGCTGGGCCGCTGAACCTGGGATCCCCGGCGTGTTTCGGATTCCCGATTTCTATCACGGCATTCAGAGAGGTTCCGAGACTACGGAAGAAGTGTTGGCGCGAACTGAAGAGACGATTGAGCTCGAAGGTGCGAAGACAATCGCGGCGATAATTGTAGAACCCGTTGTCGGTACTAACGGTGTGCTGATTCCTCCCGACGGTTACATGCAGGGTCTGCGAGAACTGTGCGACAAGTACGGGATTCTACTGATCGCAGATGAAGTGATGGCTGGCTTTGGTCGCACGGGGGAATGGTTCGCCGTAGATCATTGGAAGGTTGTGCCTGATCTGATATCGATGGCCAAGGGATTGACGAGTGCTTATGTGCAGCTCGGAGCGGTGGGCATGCGGCGACACATTGCAGACCACTTCGAAAAAAATGTTTTCTATGGTGGCCTGACCTATAACAGTCACCCGCTCGCCTGTGCGGCAGCGCTCGCGACGATTGCAGTCTACGAAGAAGATGGATTGATCGAGAACGCGCGGCGGATGGGCGAGGTAATGAAAGGAATGCTCGCTGATTTGCACGGTCGCCATCCTTCTATTGGAGCGACGCGCAACATCGGCCTATTCGGAATCGTCGAGCTGGTGCGAAATCGAGAGACGCGCGAACCGATGGCAGCATTTAATAGCGCGTCGCCGGAGATGCAGGCGCTTGGCAAGTTCTTCCGGCAGGAAGGGCTGTATACGTTTGTTCGCTGGAATACGTTTTTCACCAACCCGCCACTCTGCATCACTGAAGCGGAGCTGCGCGAGGCGTTCGCGATTATTGATAAGGGGCTGGAGATTACGGATCGCGCGGTCGGGTGACGATTGGTGATCCAGTGGAGATTCTGAGTTTTTGGAAGACGAGCGATATTGATTAGCGTGCGCAGCACGCGTTGAGCGTAAAGCCCGGGGCGTACCCGTCTGGTCAAAAAGTAGGAGAGCCCGCGACCGTCTGTCTTAAATCAACTGCCGCCCGCTTCGCGGGTCTCATGCTCCAAACGTTATCCTGGGGCTCACGCCCCAGCTTTGGCTCAACGCTGCTGCGACGCTGCTATGCGGTGTCGAACAGCGCGGTCTTGAAGGAATGGCCGACAGGTACTCATAGATCGCTATGAGGTCTCGGTCAGTCATCTTTCCATAAACTGGCCACGGCATCACCTGGAGCAGGCCGCCATGGCGGAAAGTTTGGCGAGGTTGTGTCCTCCCCAGTGCGCAGTACATGTATAAACTCCTCGAGAGTCAGTCCTGCCGGCAAACCGTGTAATCTGGGGTTAGATTGCGGCTTGTGAACGGGCCAAACTCGGTGCCTCCGGAAAGGTAACAAGGAACGTTGATCTGTTCGGGCTCACCTGCGAAGGGATCTCCGCCAGCCGCATAAGGTAAGTTCGTGTGGCAGTCGTTGCACCCTCCCTGCGCGTTGACGTTGTAGCTGCCGAGACCGACAAGAGCGCGGTTCTTGCCGCGAAGGTTGAGCTGGAGTCCCGCCGGAACGATCTCAAATCCCCTTCGGATTACGCTTTCTGAAGATCTCATCGTTATTAGCTGGCGCCTTAACCTTTGACTGGGACAAGACATTAATTGGGCTCGAGGTCACCACTATTGCGAACGCTGCGACCGCGAGGGACAAACAAAACATGGTTTGACGTTTCATTGAGTTACTCCTTTGCAAATGTTGGGCGGAAGAAGGAGATTCCGCGGGAAGAGGTACAAGAACCAGCTGTCTTTCTGGGCACGCAAGCTTGCAAGGTAGCGCCAGCCGCACTGTGGAGTGGCCCGCTTTTATCCCAATCAGACGATCTAGTCAAGGAGGGTTGCCCGATCGGCAATTTATGAAGGTCGATCGCTTCAACGTTAAGCCGGAAGCGACTCTTCTTTCCCTTCCTACGCAGTAAGAAAACGATAAAGCGTCCTTGTCTCGTACATCGATCTTGCTCGTGCTGTTCAGTTCCGAACCATAAAAGCGACCATGTGAGTTTCCTTTTCGGTTTAATGTCCCAATTCTGATGACTATTATCAGAAAACTCCTCGCGGTATAGGCATTGCTGAGACTCTCGCGCACATTGTTATTGCGGATGGATAGATCACGATCTTGTGACTCGTCACACGATCGTGATCATAACGTACGCAAGCGCACATTGTGTTTTCGATAACAAGGCTTAAGTTAACAAAAGGAGCAAGCAATGGCAGATTTTGATAGGGACACTACTGGTGAAGGAACGGCGCGGCAGCGCGAGAATCGAATGATGACCGGTCTCTTTAGAGACAGGGAAAGCGCGGAGGGCGCTTATCGTTCATTAAGCTCTCGCGGTTATGGCAAAGATGACGTCAATTTAATGATGTCAGACGAAACCCGTAAGAAACATTTTGCGGATGATGACTCGGAGTTAGGAACCAAAGCCTGGGAAGATGCAGGCAAGGGCGCAGCTATCGGCGGGGGCGTAGGCGCAACTTTGGCAGCAATTGCAGCCATCGGAACAACCCTGGCACTTCCTGGGCTCGGCTTGTTGATTGCCGGTCCAATTGCCGCGGCATTAGCCGGCGGCGGAGCTGGTGCACTGACCGGCGGTTTGATTGGGGCACTGGTTGGTTACGGAATTCCTGAAGAGCACGCGAAGCATTATGAAAAGGGCATCCGTGAGGGCGGCATTGTGATGGGCGTCAATCCGCGCACTAAGGAAGACGCTGATTACTTCGAGAACGAATGGCGCAGCAACCGCGCTGAATCGCTTTACCGGTAAGCGAACGTACGAGGGAGGGAAGCAAACTATGCGACGCAGCTTCGTGCTCGCATTAGTGTTAGTGGTGACCGCAGCCTTAACTGGCTGCGGCACTGCCGACAACACTAATAGCGCAGCCAACACCAACAACGCTAACAACAGCAACGCAAATTCGAATGCGAATCAGCGCCAGGGCGTTGTTGAGACTAACGCCAACATTCCGCAAAACGCCAATAGCAGTACTGTCCCGTCGAACACGGGTGTGTTGACCAATGACAATGGCAATGCCAACACCTCGGGGGTGCGAAGCATTAATGGCAATGCAAATAGGAACGCTAACGCGAATGCGAATGCGAATAGGAACAGGAACAACTAAAGGATTGCTGATTGCTGATTGACTGATTGATGATTGAAGGGCAACGACGTACCCATCCAGTGATCGCCTGAATGTCTAGCTAAGCGCCGCAGGCGCGAAATAAGGTAGCCAGGGGCAAGTGCTGAGCGCAGCGAAGCACGTCGCCCCTGGATCGTTTTTAGAGCAGAACTTTGCGCACTGAAAGTGCGACATAACACGGTTGCGTCTGAATGCGATGTCGCTCTTTCAGAGCTCAACACATAGCGGACAGCACCAGGGGCTACGTCCCGATGAATCGGAACTCGCCCCTGGCTACCTTATTTCGCGCCTTCGGCGCTGCAAGCCAGCTTTCCTGACTGCGATTTCTTTTTCTGATTGTTTCTACGTAGCTTGTCTTTCAGTTAAGAGTTCTTCGAGGCGGGCAGCTTCTTCTTTAAAGCGCGGCGATTGACATTCCATGACAAGGATTTTGTAGGCAGCTAGTTTCTCCGCAGCCTCTGTGGGCTTGTTTTGCGCGAGTAACACGCGGATATAAAGCGGGCCCAGCCAAAGCTTGCTGACGCGCGATTCGGTGGGACCTACCAGCTCCGTCGCTGCTACACATAAACGCTCGGCTTCGCTCAATTCCCACTCAGTAACTTCCGATTCCTGCCGCGCAACATCTATTGTGACTTTTGGCCTAATTGTTGGCCCGGTGGTCTTTGGCTTATCTTGCTCGGCTGGGCGGGCATTTGAGACCTCAGGATTGGAAATCGCGGATTCTAGATCTTGAGCATCTACAATCCCGGATGCCAAATCCTCTTTTATTAAGGTTTCAGCGGCGGCTGCAGTCGCTGCTGCACGCGCTGAGCGTGCCCGCCGAAATCGCACAACCGCTAAAGAACGCATCGCTTCAAAGTGGGTGTACAGCAACCCCGTTAGCGAAGCTTCAGCAAAATTCTCTTCAGCTGTTTTCAATGCCTCATCGTTGCGTCCCAGCTTTGATTGCGCCACAGCCAGGTTGCTCTTTAACAAAGACTTGACGCGCTGCTCGCCTATTGATTCGGCGAGCGCGATGCCATCGATATACTCACGCTCAGCTTCCTTGATCCGGTTCAACAGCAGCGAACATTGCGCGACCACCAGACTGCTCCACGCACGACGTTCGCGCGAATGCAGCTTGGCAGCAAGCTCGCGCTCAAGGCTAGCGTACTCAAGTCCTGCCTCGTAGGCTCCGGCGTGAACCGCATTCTCGCCAAGAAACTCGTAGCCGATCGCCTGCGCGAAGGGAATGTTGTGCTTTGTTCCAAATTCGAGTGCTCGTCGAGCCCAAACATCGCCATCATCGTAGAGGCCGTAGTGTTGGTTCGCGCCAGCGAGCCAGGCATAAACCTGGGTAATCATCGGCGCGGCGTAGGAACTTACCTCTTCCCCTTCGGCTGTCGGCGCTACCAGTTCAGCAGCGCGTAAAAGTAGTTCGACCGACTTCTTATGCCGGCCAGCAAGGTGATGAAACCTTCCCTCAGTTGCCAGAGCGTTAGCAGTCTCCAGCGGATTCGTGTTCGGATCGAGAATCTCGAGGGCCTGGCGAATGTATTGGACGCCTCGTTGATCACCGGTGGCGACCAAAGAACTCGCCGCCTGAACTTGCAACCGTGCACGTGTGGCTGGCTCAGTTGCTAACCTTAAAGCTCGTTCGAAATGTTCACCCGCCGGAATCATTTCACCGTGGAGCAGATAAGCTTTGCCAATCGCCTCTTCCTGCACGAGTTGTTCATCAGTTAACCCTAAGGCCTCGGCACAATCGCGAGCGCGACCGTAAGCCGCGATAGCTTCATCAAAGGCAAAAACACGTTCGGCTTCGGCTGCCGTCTGCTTGGCATAATCGAGCCCGCGTTCATGATCACCCGCTTGAATGTAATGATGAGCCAGTTTTTCAACGGCAACGTGCGATTTGCCGCGCTGGCGTTCCAATCCCTCCGCCGCGTTACGATGAAGACGGCGGCGCCGGATCGGATTTAACTCTTCGTAGAGCACTTCGCGAATCTTGTCGTGCGTGAAGGTGAACGAATCGCCGCGTGTTGAGGCGATGAGTTGTGCCCCGACACCTTCATCGACAGCATCCAGGAGAGCTTCTTCCTGCTCCTGTGTTGCTGCCGAGAGTTCTTCAAAGGTGAAAACTTTTCCCAGGACCGCTGCTGCGCGCAGCACTTCATTGCATTCCTGGCTGACACGATCCAACCGGTTACCAATAGCCTCCTTGACGCTTTGCGGAATTACTAACTGATTCACGTCGCAGCGTTGCCATCGGCCACTTTCGCGTCGGACCGACCCTTTCTCAATCAGCGCCTTCAAGACTTCTTCGACAAAGAAAGGATTGCCTTCTGTCTCACTGTGGACCGCATCGCCGAAATCGGCACTGACTTCTTCACCGAGCAGCGCACCAAGTTGAGCAGTTGTTTCAGTCTTGTTGAATCGTTTTAGGGCGATGCGTGTCACCAGCCGTTCGCGGTTCCAATCAACCAGGGACTTCGCGAGCGGGTGTGCGCGATCGAGTTCAGTTTCACGATAAGCACCGATGATCAGGACGCGAGACGCTCGAAGTTGCCGCAGCAAATGTCCAAGCAGCCAAAGCGTGCCCCGGTCAGCCCAGTGAAGGTCGTCAGCATAGAAAAGCAGGCCTTGCCGTTGCGCCAGGTTGCCGAAAACTTGAGCCACCGCGTCGAAGAAGAGTAACCGTTCTTCGTGAGCCGATAGTTCATGACGCTGCGGCAGCGGGCCGAGACGGGTTTCGATTTCGGGCGCGAGTTTGGCAATTTGTGCGGACGCGTCGCCAAGGGTTTTACGTAACTCGTCATCCGTGTGATCGCGAACCCATCTCCGGAAAGCTTCGACAAACGGAAGGTAGGGTGTGGTCGCTTCGTATTCGTAACAACCCCCGGTTAAAACGACAGCCCCGTCCACTGCAGCTTGAATCGTAATTTCCCGCGCCAGTCGTGTTTTGCCCGCGCCGGGTTCGCCACTGAACAAGACCGCATGCCCCTGACCTTCTCGCGCGCGGCGCCAAATCTCGCGGGCTTCGGCGAGCTCGATGGCGCGTCCAACCATGCGCCCGCGAGACAGGGCATCAAGGATCGCAACTGCAGGTGCCGAGGCGCTGTCCGTTGTGGCGTCGGGCTCAATCAACGAGAGCCGCAACGCTTGCTGAACTTCTGCTGCTGATTGGAATCGTTCTGCAGGATCTTTGGCAAGCAACTTCAGAATCAACCCCTCGATCGCGCGAGGAAGATCCGATCGAATGACGCTGGGAGGCACAACTGGCGCGTGCACGTGTTGTGAAACTACCTCCAATGCGTCATGCCCGGTGAAGGGAAGTCGGCCCGTCGTTAGTTCATAAAGGACAACGCCGAGTGCATAGAGGTCCGCCCGCCCGTCAACTGTTTGACCGAGTGCCTGTTCAGGCGCCATGTACGAGGCGGTGCCGAGAATGACACCGGCGCGCGAGATCCTTTCAGCAGAGGTTGGTAAAGCGAGACCGAGATCCGCGAGCTTTACGCTGCTGGTTTCATCCTTACCAGAGAGGAGTACGTTGTCAGGCTTCAGATCACGATGGACGATACTGTTCGAATGCGCGTGCTCGAGTGCGTCACAGACCTGAGTCGCAATCTCGATGATGCGAGGCAGGGCTAGCGGACGCGCGGCGGAGAGGCTCGGGCCATTAACAAGCTCCATCACGAAGAACGGCATGCCCTGCGCTTCACCGATATCATGTACGGCAACGATGTGAGGGTGATTGAGAGCGGCGGCGGCGCGAGCTTCCCGAAGCAATCGTTCACGCGCGTCAGTCCAGGACGGGGTTGCCGGAAGAACCTTGACGGCCACTTCTCGCATCAGCTCAAGGTCAGTGGCGCGGAAAACTATGCCCATACCGCCGCGACCGAGCTCGCTATCGAGCCGGTAGCGGTCGCGCAACACGTAGCCGGGGCCGATGGAGCTGGGACGAACTTCGTCGGGAAGAATTTGGGTTTCCTGAGAATCCATTTACGGAAAGAATAACAGAAGGGGGGGCCATGAGCAGGTGGGGCGGTACAGTTCGGGAGCGATAGCGACCGATAGCGATTGCCAATTTCCAATTGCCGATTTCCGATTGGATCCCATGGCTACAGGCCAATTGGCAATCGCCAATCCGCTATCGGCAATCCTTATAGGTCGCTACCGCTCCCGTACTTTACCGGCGGCGGCAAGCCGGCCTTCCTGACTGCAATTAATTAAGCTTTAGGGAACGAAGTTGTAGGTGATTGTTCCGACCGTGTCGCCGGTGCCGGCAAGTTTTTCGGAAGAGAAGGTTGCCTTTCGCGCCGCCTGGATTGCGGCCGCACGAAGTTGCGAATCGCCTGGGGAAGAGCGCCACGAAATAACTCTGCCGGAGCGGTTCACACGAACCGTGACTGTAATCGTGCCGTCGATTCCCGCACGCCTTGCTCTTGAAGGATATTCGGCAGCCGGTACATTTAAGGCGGCATTTGCCAGAGTATCGCTAACCACAGGTGCGTTCGGATCTGCATTTGGAGTGTTCGTCGTACTGCTGTCATCTGCTTCTGGTGGCGCCGTTGATGTCGCTGTAGCAGGTTGCGGCGGTACAAATGCGTAGGAAATGCTTCCCGAAACTACTCGACTTCGGGGATTAGCCGCGGCCAGCTTGTCAGGAGCGAACGTTGCTTGCCGCGCCGCTTTCACTGCGGCTGCTCGCAGTCGCCGATCGCCGCTTGAACTCACCGCAGAAATCACTCGCCCGTTTTTGTTCACACGGATCGACACTGTGATTGGTCCTGTGACACCAGCATCTTGCAGTTCGCTCGGATATTCCGGCTCAGGCACACTCACTTCCATCCCGGCCAGAGCGCCAGCGACAGTGAAAGACGGTATGTTTGCTTCCACGGCAGGCTGTTCTGGTGTGGCGGCAACAGATGCGGGAGCCGGCGCGTCCGCGCGATAAAAATATTGAGTCAAACGGTAAGCCGCGAAAGCGCTAGCACCAAGTACGAACGCAATAAGCAGCCACACGGCAACCGGCGTTGGGGAGTTAGCCGCGGCGACGGAATGAGGTTCGTGGATGCCGATTAGGGCGGTCTTGTCGTGAGTACAGTAAAACATTGTGCTCTGGTAGATCGTGTTGCATTTTGGGCAGCGCTTTAAATTAGAAACGGCTGGGGACTCGACCCTAGTTTTTGCTGATGACAGTCCCAGTGGTGAGGCTTTAAAGGCTGGTTCGCGATCAACCATCCAAGGCATTCGCTCAAGGGGTGGTTCCGTCGCGATAGGACTTGATGACGCTGCGGGCGAAACCGGCCTCGACGGCCTCTGCGGACGAGCTGACACCGGGACGCGAGGCCGACTAAGCGTTTCCTCTCCTTCATTTTCAAGAGTCGGCGATTTCGTGAAGGATGTTGCTGCCTTTTGCGATTCAAGGTTTCGAGCGTCCGCGGCCGGCTCAACATCTTCGACTAGCTGACTAATCGGCGGCTCGGGAGGATGAGCAGGCTGCGGCGCAGAATCAGTAGATAACTGCGATTCAGATTCAACTGCCACCTCCTGAGCCGGCTCGGAAGCGGTTTCGGTGACCACGGGGAAGGGCTCGGGCAGTCTTTCCGGTGACGTTGATTCCGAGATCGGCGGTGGTTCAGACGCGAGTGGTTTGCTTTCAGCGGGAATCTCCACATTACTAGTGGCTGGCGAAGTCGTGGAAACCAATTCACTCACCGAATACGATTTCGCTGGTTCAGGCGATTCTTCGGGCGACCATGACGCCTCGACAGGCGCTGGTTCGGGCGCGAGTGGTTTGTTTTCAGACGGAATCTCCACATCGCCAGTGGTTGGCGAAATCGTGGAGACCATTTCACTCACCGAATCTGATTCCGTTGGTTCAAGCGATTCTCCAGCCAGCCTGGATTCCACGATCGGCGCTGCTTCCTGTGTGAGTGGTTTGCTTTCAGACGTGATCTCCTCACCACCAGTAGTTGGCGAAGTCGCGGAGACCATTTCACTCGGATCCAATCTCGCTGGTTCAGGCGATTCTTCAGGCGACCTTGATTCCACGATCGGCGTTGCTTCCTGTGTGAGTGGTTTGCTTTCAGACGTAATCTCCTCACCATCAGTGGTTGGCGAAATCGTGGAGACCATTTCACTCACCGATTCTGATTTCGCTTGCTCGTGCTAATCCTTCAGGCGACCTGGATGCCTCGACAGGCGTGGCTTGGGACGCGAGTTCCTGGCGTTCACTCTGAATCAGTTCGAGACTATTGACTGCTGAGGTTGTCGGCGGCGGCGCTTCACTCACCTGACTTACATTTGAGTTTAAGTCCGGAGTGGTTGAAGGCTGAGATTCTGTGACCGGCTGAGGGGAAGTTGCCTTTGTAGGTAAAGGTCGTACAGACGGTGGTGAGATCTTAGTTAGTAATCGGCTTACCTCGGGAAAGCCTCTTCGTGTGGCCCATTCCAGCGCGGTAAGGCCAAGGCGATCTCGCAAGTGAGGGTCGGCACCAGCCTCGATCAAACTGGCTACTACCTCGCCATGCCCCATCACCGCGGCGACCATCAACGCGGTCTGGCCGCTCTTATTTGCGGCATTCACATCCGCGCCTGCAGCAAGCAAAGCTCTCACAGACGGCAGATCGCCGTTCGACGCGGCCCGCATTAATGAGAGCGCACCAGAATCTTCTTTACTCTGGGAAGGACTAGACAACGCTTACAGGACCGCACGATAGACTAAAACCTAACCGACTACGGTGCAGACTAATGATTCCTGCCAGCTATTTCAAGTCTGCACTACTGGCTGCAACTTGCGTCAATGATCGTTTTCGCTTTGCGAATGAACTCGGCAGTCCAGGCTTCAGGCGCCGCGTCTCGTTCGCTGTTGCGCGAAGCGCGAAAGACGCGAGTAATTAGGCCGTTACTCTGCTCGGCAGCTAACAATCGCTGAAGCCCATCAGCCAGCAGCCGGCGGCCCGCTTCGCTGATCTCCGCGTTGTTCAGACCCTTGGCTGTAGTTCTACAAACACCGCCACTCACCTTGAGCGGATCTTTGCCACGCCATTCCTCGAGTCGTGCTTTCTTTTCGCTCGCGCTCGAATACCCAAAAGTCGATCCCATATCGCTGACGTAATAGACGGCCTGGCCTTCCTTGCAAGTCCGGGTACCGTCGGCATTTTTATCTGAATCGAGGCACGCAAACTTTTGATTGTCAGTCTTGGTATCGCCGTGGTCGATAAAAGCGAGCCAGAGTTTGAAGGCGTCAATTTCGGCACGCGGAGCGCCGTTCTTCAGTAAGTTATCGAGAGTCTCTGCCAGTGCGCCGGTGTCTTTGTTGTTGCAGTCAACATCAATCCCATCACCAATCGAAAGTTCGATACCGGCTGCCGGCTGAAAGGGAGTGTAATTAGCACCCTGAAAATTGCTCGTCAGGCTCTTTTGGCAATCCTGGCAAGTTACATCTGCAACCCACTCGTCGTCCGCAAAGAAGCCCAACGCCTGCGAGAAACGAGATGAAAGAAACTCGCCGTAGATCTCTCCGTTACGCTTCTCTCGCGCCTGGCCCTTAAAGTGAGGTTTCACTTTGTAGCGGATCAGATCGCCATCCTTGTCTACAACTCCGGCAACAGAACAGTGAAACTTGGGAGTGGTGCCGGAGCCCTTTGTCTCGTCCTTGTTTGCCGTGCAAGTGATCGGCGCTGCTAAACCGTTCGCATCGACGGTTGGCGCACCAGTGCGCGGCCCATTCGTCGAATTGTGGCCGAGCACAGGATCGTATCCGGGATCGGGAGCCCGCCAAACCTTTGCGGTGCGCTCAGCGTTGGCGCGGGCCTCTTTAGTAAAGCAGGCCCGATCTGAGTTCTTTTGAGCCGTGGTTGGTAAGGCAATGAAGGAGAGTAGCAGGGCGAATAGAACGGTGAACGAAAGCTGACGACGCATCGATTGACCTCTCATCGAGTGAACTCTGGACCGGTAACGAAAGATGTTGGCAATCGATGGGCCACGCGCAGGGGGACTTTAGGTGAAACGGGGACGGCGAGACGAGGGGAAGCGGCGACGGGGGCGTGGACATCCAAGGCACGTTTCCGTGTGCAAAGTTCCCAACAATTTAGGCCGTGGCGAAGCCCGATGTGAGACACCGGTTGCTGGCCAGCATACGAAATCGATACAGCCTTTTGGTGGCTGACTTCGTCCGATTCGCGAGGCATTGTGAGCATCACCAAGAAACTCTTGCGCGTCGGGTAATGCGGTAGGTAGTATGAACGTGCCCCGCTGCCCCGCTGGTGGAAGACCCAACAGCAACCTCACAAACTCTCCAAAAGTCAGTGGCATTCAAGTCCGGGTTAATGGCCCAGCTGAACTCCGATTGACGCAGATTGGCAGGATCCCTGGTCCTGACCTTGGTCTTGGCCTTTCAGACTTACAAAGAAGAGAGACGCAAACAGAATCAGAACGCTTCAAGCCTTGTTGTAGGAGGTTCAATCATGAAGACGAGAGATCTTAAGAAGAGAACTAAACATCTGTTGCGAATGATGATTTGCTTCGTATTAGTCGCAGTCTGGTTCCAGGTCATGACTAACAGAGTGTTAGCGCAGGAGTGTCCAGATCCTGCACCGCAAACATCAGGCACGCACAGCTTCCGTCGCATTGGCGAAACTCTTGAAATCCCGATCAGCCTCGGTGATTGCCAGGCAACCTCGCTTACAATTCGCTGGTCGAATGGGCGCAACAACGGCGGTCTAATTAAACTAACCTTTTTCGATAGTGACGATCGCGCGCTCTACTCAAAACAGTTTTCAACTTTCCAAACGGGCATGCGCGAGTTTCCCTTGATGCCGTTAGAGCAACAACATTACGGCATGCTCTCCGTTAGCAGTGTCCCGGTATTGGTTACGGCTCAAGCTGTATATCCGTTTGGTGCGCCTGCCGTTCTACATTACACCGTCGAGCGTGCGAACCTTCGGCCTCTTGGCAGGCACCGCGGTATCAATTCAAAGCTGGTGACAACTTTACAAAGCGCGACTGGCAACGCTTTGTTTTCGGCGCCTTCGTATTCGCTCACCCAATTGCCGTTGCCTGAGCCCAGGGAACTTGAAGTGCCGGGAGAAGGAAAACTGTGCGCAACGCGTTTCGCCTGATGCTTTCGCCAGCGACTGTCGCTGCGGCACAAAACGCGATTGATCTGATCTGGATCGACGACATCGCCGTCCCGAGCTTTCGCAATGGTGCGGAGGTGGGCGCGTTGATTTTCGACGAAGCTGTGTTGAGAAATGGCGCTGAAATTTCGGTGTCTGATTTCACCGCCAATCGTTTCCAGTCGCTTTCAGACCGTCTGAATTATCAGGCGAGGTCTGCGAATCGAAGTGAACTGGCGATGACCGAAGAAGGAAACGTCGTGGTAGGGATCAAGAATGTAGCGCGCGTTATGGCGGTAGACGGCAGCCGCTGGTGCAGATGCAGCTGCGAACGGAGCGGCTGTTTCCGGCACGCGAAAAAGCATTGCAATTACAAGTGGGCAAAAGTTTGTTCCTGGATGAACTGCCCGGAGATCACACCGGAGAAATCTGACGCTAACTGTAACGCCGGAAATGTTTGCATTAAAAGACGGCGCTTCTATTCTGGCGTTGTATGGCAAGCCTGATGGCAGCAGTTGTCGGGAATGAATGTTTGGTATTTTGGGACACTGAACAGAGCGTGATCGAGTAGAAGCAGTTTCGTGTTTCGGGTTCGGACAATTTAGATTTAAGGTTTGAGGTTTGAGGTTTAAGGTTCCGAAAGTATCGAGTGTTGAAAACAAAGACTTAGGCTTTCTGCGATGTGGGGTTTGCGACGCCTACGTTCAGACGACCTCGGAAACTGAAACCTGAAACCTGAAACCTGAAACCTGAAACCGAATTTCGGAAGGAAACTATAACTTAAAGGGCTTCTTCAAATACGACCTGTCTTTTTCACGATCGAAACTACTTTTGAATCCTTTTTGCCGCGGCAGGTGCTGGCTGTACTTTAATTATGGCGGGTTGTGGGGAAGAGGCCTCGCCCTGTCTGCGGCGGAATGCTACCGAGAACCACTCCACGGGAACCAAGCGATTACGACTCAGCGGCCCGATTGCTTTCGGGCTTACGGCGCTACGCGAACCAGGTCCACGCCAAGACTCTTGTCGGCTTCCGGATCAGCGATGGCTTCTCCTCCGCTGGTTCAACTTGCGCGGGCTCAGCCGGACGCTGGATATCATCACCTTGAGTTGTGGGCTTAGCCGATGAGTTAACGACGATGCTGCAGGTCTGAACTCACCGTCATAGCCAGTTTCAAAGCAGCGTACCTGATGGCTAACACGAGTACTCCAAACAAGACGGCGCAAACTGAGAGAAACGGGCGGCGCGATGTTTTTCGTTTGCCAGGCCGCGATGTCTTTGGTTTGTTTAGGGGAGGCGTAGCATGATCAAACACGAGGTCGATTCCATCCATGTCGCAACAGCTCTGGTCGTCCTCATAGATAAATTCACACTGCGGGCATCGTTTCATATCTGGCTCCCGGATTAAATTGTTTTTGGGGCGCGGTAATTGAGTCGGGTGGGAGTGTGAGATATACCGCAATCTGAGGATTAACTTTTTGCTCCAGCGGAGACAACAAAAAAGAGAATTTCGTTGTGTCCGAATTTGAAAAAGTATGTAGGAGCGTCCTTCGTCGTGCTCTTGAACACCCTAAACAGGGCAGCCAGGGAGTTCGCCCCTACAAAAATAGGACACCAGCAAGGATTTACCCGATAAAAAGGCAGTAACTTACTCTTTCTGCTGAGCGCCTCCGAAAGGATCCTGCTAGTCACACTGCTCGGGGCTTGAATTTTGAGTATTGCTGCCAGGGTAGGGGGATGTCGGCAGGAGTCCCCGGCTGGAGATAGCGACCACTCCTGATGCCGTTACCCCTTATCATTAAGGGCACATGAGTGTCATAGGAGTATGGACTGCCGTGGGTCGCTTGAATTGCCGCACTTGAATAAGTAAACGGCTGATTAATAAAATCACATTGCCACTTCGGCGCGGAAAGAAGCCATGCTGAACACGACTGGCGACTGGGTCAACGACTTCCGGCGTTGCTTGTAAGCCCAGCCCCTTTGATTAGGTCAGTGCGCGTGAAATAGCGAACCACTCCCGGCACTGTCAGGGCGGCTTCACCGGCTACTCGCTCGATTTCTTCCACATTCACATTGTCACGCTGTAACGCCTTCAAGTTGAAGTAGACGCTGTTATTAAGGATCGCAGCACTCAAGTTTCCACCATCCTCGTACTGATATAGGTAATCAGCGGTGGGATCAGGGGATTTCGCCAGTGGGTTGTAACGGTTGCTAATGGCGCCACGAATTTTACGTAGCACTTCGGCATTGTCGACACGACTTGTCAGGCCGATAGAGGCGCCAAGCTTGGGACTAATCGCCACACCATGATCCGAAGTGAAGACAACGATCGTATTATCGAGTCCAATCCGAGAGTCGACAAAATCCAACAACTCCGCGACCTGTCGATCAAATCGAAGCGTGATGTCCATCACCTCTTGACTGGACGGACCATATCGGTGTCCAACGTAATCGTTTGAGTCGAAACTTATGCTGAGAATGTCTGTGTATTCGTCTCGTCCCAGGCCCTCCTCTTCAATGGCCTGCTTGGCGAAGGAAAGCTCAATTTCGTTGCCAAACGGAGAATGTTGTACCTCATCATAAAACGCCGATCCAACTTGTGACGCGCCACCGGTGATGGTGTGAGGGAACGAGTTGAGTCGCCGCAACTTTGCCTATGTCTTCCCAGGCCGGAGAATCAGGACCGGCCCGCTTTTGATATTCCTGCTCTGGCAGCAGTTGTTCCCATTTTGCTTTGAAATACTTATCGGCCGGACGCTGTGAATTGAACCTCGTTACCCAGGCAGGCAGTTGTTTAAAGTAATAGTCGGAAGAAACCATCCAACCTACTCGCCAGCTAAACCAATACGCGGCGTTACCGTATCTGCCGACTGGCAAGACTGCTGCTCGATCCTTTAGGCCGATACCGATTACCTTTGAACGGTCATTACTTGTTACCCGCAGCTCGTCGCCGAGCGTGGACGCCAATAGACGCCGCGGACTGACACCCTTTTCAGTTGGCGAGCCCCCAAGGAGCGAAACAGTTTCGTCCGACACGCTGCTGACTTTCATTCCTGTGTCGCGATCAGGCCAGTCGTTACCGATGATGCCGGTTGCGGATGGAAAGGCTCCCGTTAACACAGTTGCGTGTCCTGGGGCTGTGTAGGTTGGAAAATGATTGTAGTTCGCATCAAGCCACGACGCTCCTTCACGTTGCAATCGTTTCAGGCCCTTTTCGCCGAACAAATCACCAAAGCGGTCGAGATAGTCGTACCGAAACTGATCCGCCACGATCAGCAAGATCAATCGAGGGCGAACAGTCCTGGCTTGGGCCGGTGTTCGCTCTTTCGCGCGGACGAGGCCCGGCGTTATTAAACTGCAAAGGACGAGAGCGAGAACAAAGACTCGAAGGCGACAGCAGATCAGGAGCATGCTTATAAGTAACGCTCTTTGAGAATTGCCATGTGGTGGGCGAGATGACCGGCGAGGATGTAGGCCAGCGCGCGAACTGTGAATGGATTGCCGCTCGCGATGCCGGTGCGATTCCAGATTTCCTGTGAGCCCGAGATTCTCCGGAGGCAGGTTGCGGAAGAACGCGAGCGTTGCCAGACGAACCGCGCGAAACTCTTCGACATGATTGGCCCAGTCAAACTCGTCCGCACGGGCGCCGGCAACACCGACTTCCTGATCGTAGCTGGGCAGGGGCTCGGAAAAGCCACGAGCGAACCAAAGCGCGCGAAACAGAAAGACGCGTTCCGTGTCGTTGACGTGATTGAGCAGTTCTCGCATCGACCATTTGTCCGGCGCGTAACGATGCAGTGATTGCTCTTCAGAGATGTCGCTCAGGAACGCTACAGTTTCGTCGAGCTGGCGTTCGAGAACGCCGACACATCGTCTTCCGTCACGCGATTGATGTAGCCATAATAGTAGGAGGCGGCTTCGTTTGGTTGGGGGCGCATAGTGGAGTGAATCGTAAAACAGCGAAGAGAAAACGGCAAACGGTAAAGCAAATCGCAGATGTCAGCAGAGTTCAAGGTCACAAGAGTCTTCTAAGTCTTGGGCGAAGACTTGCTTGTTGAAAATCTTCGATCGGTGACTTGATGCAACGCCGAAGACTAAATGGACCAAGGACTTGGGCCACTTTGCGAGTCGCCTTTGATTGTCACTCCCTCTGCCTCATGTTACTTTCACTCTGCCCGGCTACACTCTCGAATCATGAAGCGATCCGCCCCGACATCCACTCCTAAACAATCCAATCAGCGCCTGCGAGAATTGACCGAAGAGTTGCGCGAACTCGAAGCGAGACTACAGCTTGGCGGCGGTCCCGAGAAGATCGAAAAACAACATCAGCAGGGCAAACTCACGGCGCGCGAACGCATCGATTACTGCTCGACAAGGACTCCTATGCACAGGAGATCGGATTGCTCGTCGCTTACGATCAATATGACGGCACTGCTCCGGGCGCCGGCGTTGTGACCACTGTGGACGTGTCGAGGGCAGGGAAGTCGTCGTCGTTGCCAACGATGCGACGGTGAAGGCTGGTTCCTGGTGGCCGGAAACGATTAAGAAAATTCTGCGCGCGCAGGAGATCGCCATGCGTTCGCATGTGCCGATCATCTATCTCGTCGATTCCGCGGGCGTGAATCTTCCTTACCAGGGCGGCGTGTTTCCCGGCCAGTACGGCGCGTCGCGTATCTTCTATTACAACTCGCTGATGCGGCGTTATCTAAAGATTCCGCAAATCTCGGCGGTGATGGGACCGTGTATCGCCGGCGGCGCCTACCTGCCCGCGTTGTCTGATGTGATCGTGATGGTTGAGGGCACTTCGTTCATGGGCCTGGGCGGCGCAAACCTGGTTAAGGGCGCAACCGGTCAAACAATTGACAACGAAACACTAGGTGGCGCTCGTGCTCACAACGAAATTTCCGGAGTGGCTCACTATCGCGTAAAGAACGACGAAGAGTGCATCGCAAAAATTCGCGAGTTCGTTTCGGAACTGCCGTTGAATCCTCCAAGTCCGGTCGTGATTTTGCCGAGCGAGGAGGCCGCGAGATCGGCAGAGGAGTTGTACGGAATCATTCCTGAAGATCATAAGCAGCCTTACAACGTTCGCCATCTGCTCGATTGCATTCTCGACGCGGCCATCTGGATGAGTTTCAGGCGGACTACGCCAAGGAGATGATCACGGGTCATGCGCGCATCCGCGGCATTCAGGTCGGCATCATTGCCAACAATCGCGGCATGATTCGCGCACCGGGCGGCGGCCCGCCGCGTTTCGGCGGCATTGTCTATACAGAATCCGCAGAGAAGGTGGCGTTCTTCATCGAGACCTGCAACAGACGCCATACGCCGTTGTTGTTTATTCAGGATGTGTCCGGATTCATGGTGGGGCCCGAAGCGGAACATTCGGGAATCATTCGCGCCGGGGCACGCTTTGTCGAAGCAATGGCTACCGCGCTAGTGCCGAAGATTGTGCTGACTGTGAATCACGCTTCCGGCGCGGGTTATTACGCGATGGCCGGCCAGGGTTTTGATCCCGACTTCATTTTTAGTTGGCCTACGGGACGCATGGGCGTGATGGAAGGCGACTCAGCAGTTCAGGCTGTCTTCGGCAGTCAACTGGAGAAACTGAAACGCAACGATCTGGGGCCGAGCGAGCAACTAATTGCCGAGATGGATGCCGTGCGCGATACGTATGAAACCGAGCTTGATGCGAAGTATGCGGCGGCGCGTGGCTTTGTCGATGCGGTGATCACGCCGGAGTCTACTCGCGACGCGTTGGAGCTGGCGCTGCGCGTGAGTTTGAATTACAGCGGACCGCATATTGGGCAGTTTGTGCTAACGACTAAATTTGAGACTCGGATGCCTGAATTATTTTTTGAACTTTGTACTTGGTGCTTAGTACTTTGCCCTTTTGATGCTACTTGAACGGCCTTTGAGAAGAACGTCATGAACGCTAGCGATCAAAGAACAAAGTACGAAAGACAAAGTTCAAAAAAGACAATCCAGCGATTCGTAAATGATTATGAAATCAAAGGTTCGCATTGCTGCCGGCCAGGGTTTTTGGGGCGACCTGCTTGACGCACCCGTGCGTCAGGTTGAGGGCGGCCCCATTGACTACCTAATGCTCGACTACCTCGCCGAAGTAACGATGTCGATCATGCAGAAGCAGCGCTCGCGAGATCCGCTCGCGGGCTATGCGAAGGATTTCATTCCACTGATGAAGCAGATCCTGCCGGCTTGTGTTGAGCGCAACATTCGCGTGACGGCCAACGCGGGCGGAGTGAATGTTGAAGGTTGCGCAAACGCGGTGCGCGAAGTTGCGAACGAATTCGGGCTGAGCGGCAAACTCAAGATCGGGATCGTCACCGGCGACGACATCATGCCGCGCATCGATGAGCTGCTCGAAAAGGGATCGCGTTGCGCAACATGGATACTGGTCACCGTTGTCCGCCGTCCGGGACCGGATTCAAAGTGCTAACGCTTACCTGGGCGCCTGGCCGATGGTCGAAGCACTGAATCGTGGCGCACGGATTGTGATTACCGGAAGAGCAACGGACACGGGTCTGACACTCGCTCCGCTGATTCACGAGTTTGGTTGGCAGGCCGACGACTGGAACAGGATCGCGGCCGGCACTATCGCGGGCCATATTATTGAATGCGGCGCGCAGTGTTCGGGCGGAAACTGCCAATACGAGTGGCGCAACATCCCCAACCTTGCCGATGTTGGTTTTCCCATCGTGGAAGCTTCGCCGGATGGCACTTTTGTGGTCACAAAACATGAAAACACAGGCGGCTGGGTTAATATTCCTTCCATTAAGGAACAGTTTGTTTATGAGATGGGAGATCCTCAGGAGTACATCACGCCGGACTGCGTCGCCGATTTCACTTCCGTGAGGCTCGAATATGCGGGGTCAGATCGCGTGCGCGTATATGGGATCGAGGGACGGCCGGCGACCGAATTCCTGAAAGTTTCGATAAGTTATTCCGCAGGTTTTAAGGCGGTGGGAACGCTGGTGTACTCATGGCCTGATGCATACGAGAAAGCGAAGGCTGCCGACAGAATTCTACGCGCGCGACTGGAGCGATTGGGATTGCGGTTCGATCAGGTGTTAACAGAATTTGTCGGCGCAAATGCGACACATGGAATGCTGGCGGGCGAGCCCAGCGGCGATTTGCCGGAAGTGCAACTGCGAGTCGGCGTCCGGGGTGAAGATCGGAAAGCAGTCGAGCGATTCACGAAGGAGATTGCGCCACTGATTCTGACGGGCCCGCCTGGCGTAACAGGATTTGCCGGAGGCCGACCGAAGGTTGAGGAGATTGTGGCGTATTGGCCGGCGCTTATGCCGAAGACCGAGATCAAACCGGTGGTTGAGGTTATCGATGCTTAACTAAGATGTCCAAGGTCCAATGTCCAATGTCCAAGGTCTGATGTTGAAAAGACAGGTTTGCTGGGCGAAACGGGCTGAACTTTGGACATTGGACGTTGGACTTTGGACTAACGTGATGAAAATCCAACTAACAAAGCTTGCCCACGCCCGCTCGGGTGACAAAGGTGATACTGCAAATGTTGGACTGATCGCCCTGCGCGAAGAGTTCTATCCGATGCTGGTGCGCGAAGTGACTGCGGAACGCGTCAAGCAACACTTCGCAGGCATTTGTAAAGGTGAAGTCGAACGCTTTGAGTTGCCGAACCTTGGGGCGCTGAACTTCCTGTTGCATGAAAGCCTCGGAGGCGGAGGCACGTTGTCGTTGATGACTGACGCTCAGGGAAAAACATTTTCGACAGGGCTGCTGCGAATGATGATTGAGGTTCCTGACGAGGAAGCACGACGCCTCGGGTTAGCTTGAGGATTCGAGCGAAGGAGCCCGAGAAAACATTTTCCATTTTTGGTTTCAAGCTGGAAAACAACAGAACACTGCTCTGATGCCTGCACCGCACGCCCTAAATAAGGTGAGCGCCGTAGGCGCGAAATAAGGTAGCCAGGGGCGAGCGCGAAGCGCGTAGCCCCTGGTACGGTTCGGCATAGGGTTAAGCTCTGAAAGAGCGAAATAAAACGTAGCAAAGGTTATGTCGCACTTTCAGTGCTCCGGTTCTGCTCGGCAAGTATCCAGGGGCATCGTGCTTCGCTGCGCTCGCACGCGCCCCTGGCTACCTTATTTCGCGCCTACGGCGCTGCCTTGGCTGCTATTCTGCCGATCACTGAATTGGGCGTTCAGTTGCACTTCCAACTTGATCCACCTCAAACGAATGAAAACTGACAAATGAGAAATGGAAAATGATTCGACCTCTCAAGTCACGATTAACCACGGATTCGCTCACGTAAACGGCATCAAGCTTCACTACGCTGAGTCAGGAACCGGCGAGCTGGTCATCTTCCTCCATGGCTTTCCCGAATTCTGGTACTCGTGGCGTCATCAACTTCAGGCACTCGCTCCTTACTTCCACGTTGTCGCACCTGACCTGCGCGGCTACAACTTAAGTGACAAGCCGGCTAACGTTGAAGACTATCGGATGGATGTTCTTGTCGACGATGTGATCGGTTTGATCGATCATTTCGGTGCGCCCCAGGCAGCGATTGTGGGACACGACTGGGGTGGCGGTCTCTCCTGGGCAGTCGCCCAGAAACATCCCGACCGAGTTTCAAAGGTAGTGGTAATGCAAGTGCCGCCTGCGGCCGTCTGGCGTGCGAACATCAGTCTGCGCCAGCTGTTGCGGAGTTGGTACATGTTCTTCTTCCAACTTCCGCGCCTGCCTGAGTGGATGATAAGTCGTAACCAGTTTGCTGGATTGGATCAGGTGTTCAAGGAAAGGGTGGTTCGGCCTGACGCGTTTTCCGATGCTGATATTGCGGCTTACAAGGAGGCCATAAAAAAGCCCGGCGTGGTGACGGCGGCCGTCAATTACTACCGAGCAAATGTCTTTCGAGTAATGCGCGGAGGGCAGCGTTCGGGACCAGCATCAAACTTCGACAACCGGATCCGGGTGCCTACGCTGTTTATTTTTGCCGAACAGGACTTTGCAATTTTGCCTCAGACAGTTGAAGGTGTCGGAAATTTCATCGATGCCCCGTATCGAGAATTGAGAATCTCTGACTGTAGCCACTGGGTCCAGAACGAAGCTCCGCGAAGAGGTTAACGCGGCGCTCATTGAGTTCCTTACTTCAAGTTAACGATCCTTTTTTGAAACCAGATGTAGGGGCTTCCCTCCGTGCCCATGATGAAAGGTTGGGGCGGCCACGGAGTGCCGCCCCTACAGAAATTAGGACACCACTTCCTTCGTTCGTGTTGTTTCTTTCTCTTAGTGGACTCTGAACGGTAGGCCAGAAAACGATCCCGCAACAACACGAAACATCGTTTCTGATTCCTGGATTCTTGAATCACGGCCGTAGCTGAACTCGATAGAGTTTGTAGCCTTCGACAACTTCGCCTTCATCCCGCTGATACCAACGATCGAGATTTGTCAGGTCGGGCCCGTCAGTGGCGGGGACAATGAGATAACTAATGATGTGTTGCGCCGCGAGTTCTCGCGTAAATGTGTGCGGTAGGTTTCGTACTCAGCAACTTTTTGCTGATCTCTTCCGGTGAGATCGGGGTTACCTGAACTGCGAGATCCGGAATCACGCGCTCGTGTCCAAAAGCCGCTGCAGCAAAAGTGCCACCCGGCTTGCTCAGTTCTTCCTTAAACTTCTCACTATCGACGCCGGTGAAATATAGGTACTGGTAAAAGCGCTCGCGACTCTCGCCGGGAGCCAAATGCAAAAAATCGAAGTGCGGCGCCCAGAACACGGCGTGCGAAGTGAAGGTCGGCAGGATGACTGCCACCTTGTTTTCAGTGGCCAGCACCAGGGGACGGGGATCAAGTTCCGACGTAACGATTCCGGTTTCGGTTTTGGACACCTCTCTCAGTCGCTGACACACGGCCGCGGCGCGGTCAGTGAACTGGCTGTCTTTGATAATCACTTTGGCCGGGGCGAGAACTTCGATTGCGGCCCACCAGATCGCCAGCAACACAACGCGCCCGGCAACACGATAACGAATCGGTTTCGCACCCTCACGTCCTCGCCAAAGCAAAATGACGGCGATTACAAGTCCCAGCCAGCGCCAGATAGTTTGCGATGAACCATTCGTAGTGAAACGGCTGCAGTGAACGTCCCGTGATTATCTGCTGATTAAAAACCAGAGCCGGCGTTAGCGCGAACGACGCCGCAAATAAAGTCTCGGGGGCATTCCATTTGAGGCGCTCCTTTCTAATTCCGAGAGCGATCAGTGCGACTACAACCAAGCCAAGTAATTCGGGAATGCGAAAGAGATCGGGAGCATGAGACAGAATCAATTTCTGGCCCGCGTCCATTGTCTGCGACCGATGGGAAATGAGGATGGCATAAGGAATCAGCGCGGCCAGAGTTACGAGAACGATTGTGGCGAATGACTTGAGCCCAGTGCGCCAGCTTCCTCGATGACTGATAAACCACAGAATCGCCAGACAGACGACCCAAGCCAGGGCTGCGGTCCAAAGGAAGAAGTACGAAAAGATCAACAGGCCCAGGGTAACTCCTGCCGCTAACGCCCAGGCAAAGGAGCGAGTTGAACTGTTGAGAGATTTCCAAGTCAGCGTGCAAAAAACAAAGAACAACGGGAAAGGGGCAACCGGTTCGTAGCGTCGCAGGAAAGGAATAAACGAATAGTTTGAGCCGGAGATAAACAGATGAACCAGGCCTTGTCCGGCCGCTAATGCGCCCAGGCAAAGCACGAGGACCGCTCCGGCGCTCGCAAGTTTTGCATCCTGCGTCACGTTTGCGAGTAACCAAAAGACTGCGAGACAGGAAAGGAACGGCGCGAGCACTCCTAATATAAGGAACGCAGTCGAAGAGGAAATCCCCAAAGCACGAGCCGGAACAGCTATGAGATACGCCGGCACGAACTGTATCGAGAAGAGTGATTCAGGTTCTGGCTGGCCAGGGCGATCGTCGCGTCCTGTATAAGCGTCACTGCGACGCGGCCGTCCGTCAATCAGCGCCTGAATGTAAGCGGAGTAGACCCATTCATCGCCATGGAATTCTGCATAAGTGCCGTTCCATTGCGAGCCGCGGCTGCCCCACATGAGAATCTGCGGGATAAGAGCCAGCAACGTAATGCCTACTGCCGCAAGCACTCCCCATCTCCAGTTTCTTACCTGAGGTTGGGAGATCGTTTGCGGCGCGGCAGAGATTGCCGCGGGAGATCTTCTTAAGCTGAGTTCCGCTATGTTCAAAGGAGGCTTTGCAGGCTTTGGGACTAATAGAGCCCCGGAATCACTCTGGCGGTTGTGGCTTTGTAGTTCTGATATTCGGGAAATGCTTTCTCTAGCACCAGCTCTTCATTCTTCATCCGTTGCACTTGGATCAGAATATGGATTACGAAAACTAAAGCCGTGTACACGGATAAGAATTGCAGCAGGATTCCGAATGCCGCGACCTCTTCAAAAAGATACAGAGGATGACGGACGATGCGATAGGGTCCCGTCGTTACCAGGCGTCGGGCTTCGGCCATCAAGCTAAACGAGCGACCCAGGTGGGCAAGTGCGATGATCGAAAGCAACGTTCCTACGACACTCACACAAGTTGCGACCAAACTTTGAGTGAGGGAGAGTTCCGCGCGCGGGAAAAGTGTAACCAAAGCAACGAAGAATGTGCCGGTAATGGCCGTCACTCGCGGCAATAGACTCCTCGCTTTTTCCACAGGCTCGAGTCTGATGAGAAAAAGAATGGTCATCAAGCTCAGGAAACAAACAGTCGACGTTCGCGAACAGACCTCGACAACAAACTTCCACGAGGACGATACATCGGTGGTCTGATGTTTGGTGATTAGCGCGTAAAGGTCGACAAACTTAAGCACTACAATGTAGAGAAAAAATGCTGACGGGATCACCCGACTAATGAAGTCGATCAGTTTCGCGCGGTCAAAAGGTTTTGAGTTCACGGTATCAGATCCCGATGGTTGGTAGAGGTTTTGGAGTTTGCGAAAGTCCGGTGGCGAGAAAGGGCACGGGAAGGGCAGTAATTGATTGCTAATAAACGACCTGACGCCGAGCGTGCGGCGGACTTATTATGGCATCGTTGTTCGCTACGAGTGGAAAAATTTTGGGGATGCAGGTGACAAAATTTGACAGCGGCGATTAGCTGCGTTCTCATGACGCACCTGCTTTGAGCTCGCACGTTTACACGGAGACAACGGATGGCTAAAGAAAACGAGATTGGCCCGATTCTTTATGCTGTGGACGGCGCAGTTGCGCGCATCACGCTTAATCGACCAGAAAAACGCAATGCTCTCAACGATGAACTCATTGCCGGAATCAAACACAGCCTGCGGGAAGCGGAGACAAATCAGTCGGTACGCGCGGTTCTAATCTCTGGCGCCGGAAAAGATTTTTGTTCCGGGGCAGACCTATCTGCGCTGCAAAAGATTTCCCAGGCAAGTGTTACGGAAAATGTCGCAGATGCAGGTTCGCTGATGGAGCTATTCACGTTGATGCGCAAGTTGCCCATTCCCGTCGTTGCTGCGGTGCATGGCAGAGCGCTGGCCGGCGGGTGTGGGCTGGCGAGCGCTGCCGATCTGATTCTCGCCGCGGAATCAGCGCGCTTTGGTTATCCTGAAGTGAAGATTGGTTTTGTTCCGGCGATGGTTGCAGCGATTCTGCGACGCAATGTTGCTGAGAAACAGGCGTTTGAATTGTTAGTTCGGGGCGGAGAGATCAGCGCCCGGCGCGCGTATGAAATAGGTCTTGTAAACCAGGTGTTCCCGGACGCGACTTTCGAAAATGATGTCGGCGCTTATGTCAGCGGCTTTGGTAATTTGAGTAAGTCGGCAGTTGCGCTGACAAAGTCGTTGCTCTACGAGATTGATGGCATGCCTTTCACTGAGGCTATTGAAACGGGCGTCGATACCAATGTCATCGCTCGTATGACTGCGGATTGTCAGGAAGGAATTGGGCGGTTCTTAAAGAAGGACTAGGGTTATTACCGAGGGTGAGATTTGGTTGTATGCTTAATTTGACGAAGTTTTGGACTCGCCTGCTTTGGCGCGCAATCGCTTGATCTCTGCCTGGATTGATTCTGCGTTCTTCACTTCTGACTTTCGCAAGTACGACTCCAATTCGTCAGCGGCTCGCGCGGGTTGACCTTTCATTTCATAGAAGACGGAGAGAGTGACACTGTCGGCCTTTAGCTTGTCACCGCTCAGCTTCGACGCCTGAGAGAGCGCAATCTCTGCTTTGCCCAGCAGGTGATTCCGATCGCCCGTCGCTGTTTCCGGTAGCGCCGCTGCTTGATGGATCATTGCCATGCCCCGCATCAACGCATTCGCAGGATTTGCGGGATTTAGTCGTGCTGCTTCCTCAAAAACTGCAACGGCCACCTGATAATTTTTCTGCCGCATTAGCAAGAGACCAAACGATTGGTAGCTCCGCTCATCATTGGGATTGATAACTCGCGCTTTATCCAGTTCCGCGATAGCGCCATCGAACTGGCCAGCTTGAAGGAGGACGTTACCAAGCTGCAGATGGGCCTCGAAATAATCCGGAAATATTTTGATCGCTTGCTGAAGTTCCGCAATCCCTGCCTCCGTCTTTAGTTGAGATATCAGCTTGTTGCCGCGTTCCAGCGCCTGTCTTGCTGCTTTTGGAACATCTTGAACAAAAGAATCCACCACACCGGGCTGACCCACAGGCTTACCTGTAATCGGGCGTAATTGAAGATCCTGCGTGAAGAGTTGGGACGATGAGCCATAAGCCGAAACCTCCGCATAGACCGTCGTGGTTGCAAATGTCTGTCCGTCACCTTCGGCGGTGATCTGATAAGTCCCTCTGTTAATGCCGGCGAAAGTGAAGCGACCACTGAGATCAGTAAAAGTTTCGTGAATACGCCGTCCATTAAAAGTCAGGGTGACTTTGACTGGAGCGTTTGGCTGTCCGCCATTGGGCGCAACCACTCGGCCTTGAAGGGTTTGATTACCTTGCCCCAAGCCGGTCGCGAACGCCAGGAAAAAGCAAACGAGAACCGATGTGATTCGAAAACCAATCATGGCCTGGGTATTCATCTGAAACGTTGAAAGATGCAGACTGGTGTTCTCATGATGTCATGAGCAATGTGCAGAAAAGGTGCGGGACACCCACACTAACGTGCGAGTGTCCCGGAAGAAGGGTGGTTTGGTTAGAAGCTAAAGCGGAAACCGAGTTGAGCCTGGAACGGAATTCCGATTGGCTCGGAGAAACCGGTGGCACCGAAGAAGTTGACAGGCTTACCGAAATCGGGTTCGCCTGTCACATTCTGATACTGGTTTCCAAAGTTTCCGGTATTGAAGACGTTGAACGCCTCGAAGAAGAGGCCCAGTTTACGTCGTTCACCAAAGTTGAAGAATTTCGAAACGCGGACATTCAATTGCGAAAAACTATCGCCGCGTTCGCTGTTAATCGGCAGCTTCACCTGGTCATTGACGGTAGGTGCAACTGAATCGCGATCGTTGTTCACGCCATCGCGGTTAATGTCGCAAACGCAGTCCGGCAGGATGCTATAGGGCCGGGCTGACGCCATTTGGAAAATGGGCGCGATCTGGAACCCTCCAGGCAAGTCGAAAATTCCCGACAGCACAAAGCGATGTCGTTCATCTTCCGCCGTGGGTCCAAAGTTAACCGGATCAAATTTCACGAACAGGTTCTGCGGTTGCAGGCCAAAGTCCTGACTTGCGCCGAACCAGGCTCGGGATTTCGCGAGCGTGTAGTGTGCGTTCAATTGGTACTTGTTTGAGTAACGCTTCTTGAAGGACGCCGTGAAGGCATCGTAACGCGATCGACCATCAGACTGAGCGACAGTGATGCGCGCAAATGGCGTCGGTGTTCCGAACGCGGCAGTCAATTCAGCAGCGTGAGCGGCAAATTGCGCTGTCAGAATCCGTCCGGGATTTCCGTCTCCGCGTTGAGCATTAATTAATGGACCGATGCGCGGGTTTATATCCAAACCAGTGAACTCATGGAGTCCCAGGATATGAACATAATCGAACTCAATGGCCATGTTCCTGCCGAGTTCGTGCGCATATCCGATATTCCACTGCTGCGTGTACGGCGACTCGAAATCAGCATCGAGCATCCGGCCACGGGTGCCTGGAATCGGATTATTAAGCGGACGCGGAATGGCAGGCGGCGGCGAGTCTATGCTGAGGTTTGGATCCTCATTAAAGAACGTCGCATAGATCTCCGGGTTCGCCTGTTGCACCGCGAACAGCGGCACGTTAAGGAACGACTGGTCATAATACATGCCGTACCCGCCACGCAACACTGAGCGGCCGTTGCCTCTGAAGTCCCAAGCGAAACCAACGCGAGGACTGAAGTTATTAGTGTCGTCCTCGACTACTTTCCGGGCACACGGGCTGCCGATGATCTGGAGGGCGCGGAAGGCGCGATTTTCAGCAGCGTGGGCATTATCCACAAAGCCGTAATCCACGTCATAGCGAACGCCGAGATTCAGCGTAAACCTTGGCGTGACCTTCCAGTCGTCTTGCACGTAGAAGGCGAACTGTTTTGGATCGTCGCGCAGGTTAAAGCTTGGATCGCCGCCCGACAGCACTACCGCGCCAACGACGCCAAGTCCCGCGAGATCGCCCGCCGCACACACCGGGTTGCCGGTGAATGTTTGACAGGTCAACGGGCCAGGCAGGATTTGCGTAGTGCGGAAGCCTTGCGGGAATTGTCCCGGATTGAGAGCGATCTCATCGGCGTTGAAGAAGAAATCGTATTCAGGCGCCGAGTTGAAAGCGAAGAGGCCACCGAGCTCGGCGACATAGGTAAAGTCGCCGCCAAATTTGAAGCCGTGATTGCCGCGATTCCAGGTCAGGTCATTGCGAAACTGATGCTTCTTCTGGATGGTCTGCTGCGGGACGTTGCCGTTGCGCCCGACCAAAATGCCGTCGGGAAACGCCAACAGATCCAAATCAGTTGTCGCATTAATTCGATTGTCGAAGGTTTGATACTGATAAGTGAACTGGTTGACTGTGTTCGTACCAAAGGTCGAAGTCAACGAGGTCAGGAAGTTGTACAGAGTGTTCAGGGATTCATTACCACCCGACAGGTCGGTACGGACAATCAAGAACCCTGCCTGATCGTTCAAGGCATCGTTATTTTGCCCCGCGAACCGTGTCACTAGGGTGTGGTTCGGAGAAAGGTTGAAGTCACCTTTGATCGTGTACTGCCAATCATTGAACGGCTGCGGCAGAAGCGGAACAGCTTCGTAGCCGAAAGGTTGCAGGAAGGAAATCTTCGCCTGGTCAGAATCTGAGACAAACGAATTTCCCCGTTCACGAGTACGCTCTACGGTACCAAAGAAGAACGCCTTGTCCTTTTTGATTGGTCCACCGAAGGAGCCGCCGAACTGCTGGCGATTGAATGGAGGTTTCAGCACGCCCTCGGTCGGTTCACCTCTCGCCTCGGCCAGAAGCGCGGGGCGTTGGCATTGAGCTTGTCGTGGCGGAAGAAGCCGAATGCGGAACCATGAAATTCATTTGATCCGCTCTTCGACACAACCGAAAGCAAGGCACCACCGGAGCGACCATTCGCAGCCGAGAAGCGTTGCGTGGAAAGCGCAAACTCCTGAATGCCTTCCATCGAGAAGTTTTGCAGGATGCCGCCAACGGCGTTGTCTTTGTTGTCGCCGCCGTCAATCGTGATGTTGAGATTACGACCGGTGGATCCGCCTACTGAGAAGGTTCCGACTCTTGCTTTGGTCGGATCAAAAGACGGTTGCAAGGTTGCGCCCGGAATCAAAATCGCCAGCGACGCGAATGAGCGTCCGTTGACAGGAAGATTCTCCAGACGGCGCTGATCGACCACGCCACCCACGTCCGTCTTGGTTGTCTCGACCAATGCGGTCTCTTCGGCAGTAACCGTTACCTGTCCGGTTGTACCAGCCGGACTTAGTGTCGGATCGACCGTAGTGCGGGAAAGTACGTTGACGGTAACTTGCTCGGCAACATACTTGGCGAAGTTAGTAGCTTCTACTTCTAAGCGGTAGATACCTGGCACCAATTGTGAAATTTCATAAACGCCTTCGCCGCTGGTGACAGTCGTGCGCTCAGCGTTGGTGCCGACATTAATAATCTTGACGGTGGCGCCGGGGACCAGCCCACCTTTCTCGTCCTTTACAACTCCTGTAATTGTGCCTGAATTGGAAGTCTGCGCCGGCACTGTGGCAGTCGTCGCTAAGAAGGCGGTAAAGAGCAACGCCATCCATAGCGACTTAATAAAGATATTGCTGAGTCTGTTCTTGCTCATTGAGTTTCTCCTCCTAGAGAGTCCATCAAAAGCTGATCGGCTGGAAAAGAGCAACGTGCGTGAGTAGGCGCTCTCAAAGAACTTTGGGTAAAGATTGTCGGGTATGCCGATTCACGAAAATTGGCTCGTGCAAATGGTGTGCCTGTAAGGGCCTTTAAGTTTAATTGGCTCAAAGCCTTGCGTTTTGGCGGCTTCCATTTTCCCAGCCCGTTGAGAACCCAAAGACTGATCCGAGAATTTGGGCTCATCCATAATTAGCAACAGCATTTTTCGGCCACGAAATCCAGGGTTTTTGGCAGCAAGTGATTTCTTGGGCGGTCAGTGCGGGCCAACAGTTTCGTCGATCCACAGTGAAGTTCGCGCGACGTTTGAGTATTGAGGAAAGAGTCTGTGTTAACAGTGAAGCTCACAAGCCGATCTATTTCTCGCGCAATGTTTTTATTGCTGCCTTGATCTGTTCGGCATTCTTTGCATTCGGCGCCTTGCGTAAGTAACGCTCAAGTTCTGTGCTGCTCGCGCGCGTTCGCCTTTCCTTTCGTAAACGCGTGCCAGTTGAAGTGAACATCTGCGAGTTTGTCGTTCTGCTTTATTGCTTGCAGCAAGATCTTCTCGGCTTCAACTAACGCAAACGAACGCTCTTCCTCGGCCGCTGCAGTCCCGCGGCAACATTGATCAAATTCGACTGCTCAATCAAGGCCGTCGCCTGCGATAAAAGATATTGAGGCTCGGCGGGATTGAGCCGCGCGGCCTCGGCATAGATGCGGGCCGCCATCGCGTATTTGCGCTGCTGCATCATCACGCGTGCAAACAGATCGTAGACGCGATCCTCTTTCGGATTCGCAGTTCGCGCCGCATCCAAACTTTGTAATTGCTTCCTGAAACTTGCCCTGTCTGGCGAGTTCATTTGCGAGAGTGAAATGCGCGTTGAAGTAGTTGGGAAAAAGCTTGATTGCGTTTTCATATGAAGCTATCGCTTCGGCGACTCGCTTTTCACGAGCGAGTTTGAGACCAGTCTCAAAAGCGGCGAGCGCAGCGGCAGGAATATCCTGAACAAAATTAATTCCCGGCCGCGGCGGTCTAGCTCCGTTTTCATTACCAGCGTGATTTCGACAGCGCGCAATTCTCCCGGTTCATTGGCCGCGATTGATCGAAGAATTCGACTGATTCACTCGCTGGATTGTAATCAACCGCTGACACGATAACTGTGTAACTCGTGTCTGTTAGTCCACTGAAAGTGAAATCACCTTCGTTATTGGTAACGGTTTGTTCGACCATTGCGCCGTTTCGTTCAAGCGTTACCGGACGCCCTACATTCACCCCGGCCGCGTTACGGACTTTTCCTCTAATCGTGTGACCCTGGGCGAAGACTGACCCAGAGCAAGCCAGCAGCACAATGAAACAAATACCAGACGTCTATTTCGCACGCTCATCGCAGCACCTCTCCAAATGAACAACCGCGCGTTGTGCGCGAATGATATCTCGTTGAGCGGATTATGTAAGAAAGGGTGGAGCCATATTTCAGGCTCCACCCCTTATGCGATTGCCGTCGAGACGAAATCGCTAGAAGCGGAATTTCGCCGCGAACTGGAAGGCGCGAGGACCACCTGTGCCGAAGACGCTGGTGGAGCGCTGCGGTCGGGCCGTGGAACATGTTTCTGACGTCATCGGGGCGTGCCCTCGTCGGCGAGGGTCAAGGCCGCTGGATCCAGTCAGGTTCGCCATGTTGAAGAGGTTGAAAACCTCTCCGATCAAGTCGAGCTTGACTCGCTCGGTGAAGCTGAACGTCTTCGTGATGCGCAGGTCCTGCGAGATGACCGAGTCGCCACCGATCGGCTGTTCCGTCCGGCAGCAGAGCCAGCCTCACAAGTGGGATCACAGAAATTCGGGTCGTTGCTATCGCAACGGCCCGTCGGGCTATCCGCACCGCAATCCACGCCCAGGGTTGGAATGCTGTTGTTGTACGCCGTAATGAGAGCGTTCAACTCGCTGACACTCCTGATGTCGCGCCCGATTGAACCGGTGCGCGTGCCCGGCAGGTAAGTAGCAAACGTGCCGGTTCGAGAGAGATCCGCGAAGTGGGGCAGGAACACGCTCTGCGGCAGCCCGCTGAAAGCGGTCGAGATCATCGAAATCTGCCAGTCGCCCAGCACATTGCGCTTGGCCCAGCTGCTGCTCTTCCGGAAGAACGGCAGATCATACATGCCGCTCACGACGAGCCGGTGTGTGCGATCAAGACCACCGGGGCCGAACTCATGACTGAAGTCGTTCATGTCGGTAACCACCGCGCCCAGACCCAGCGCGTCTCCGCCGAACGCTTTGAATCTCGACAGCGAATAGCTGGCGGTCATCTGGAAGCCATTCGAGAAGCGGCGATCCAGTCGAAGAGCACCGCCTTGTAAGTCGAGAAAGCCGACGAATCGGCGTAAGGAATCGTGTTAGGGAACGCCGTCCGCTGGTGCCAGGAATAGTCAGATCAATCAGATCTTGTTTATGTCGTAGACGATCACTTCGTGCAGACCCTTGCGGTAGTTGAAGTCGCCCTGGAAGACCATGTCCCCGGGAAGCTCGCGTTGCAGGCCGATCGGCGTACTGGATCGAGTATGGCACCTGGAACTCGGTTGAGAAGAGCGGACCGGAAATGGCCCCGCACACTCAATCGATGTTGGCCCTGCCGGCAGTTGAATGCCGCGATTCGATGTCCGCACGCGCCGGACCGATCAGCGCCAGCATGTCTCTCAGAGCAATGAATCAGCTTGCGACGCCGGGTCGTTAAAGCGACCATCGCCGCCCGGGAAACAGCGGGCTACTGAGATCAACGCCGACGAGGAAGAGCTCCGCTCCCGGCGGGCCGAGATCGGCGCGCTCGAAGAGTCGCAGATTGTCAATCGTGTTGTCGTAGTAGATGCCGACGCCGCCGCGAATGACGGTCTTACCATTGCCAGCGACGTCCCAGGCAAAACCGAGACGCGGTGCGATGTTGTTAGTGTCTCTTGGGCTGGCGGCAGTACCTTTGCCGAATAGCGGAGCGACAATCGCCGGACGTGCCATGGTCATGGTTCCAGAGGTTTGAGTCGTTCCGGTAAGAGAGGCCGTAGTTTAGTGTGAACCGCTGAGTCAATTTCCAGGTATCGCTTCCATAGAATGGAGAAGCGATGGTTGAGCGGTTTCGCTCCGGTCATCGTTGAACGGAAGAATGTCGTCGCCGATGCCGATGGAAATATCGCGGACCGGAGCATCCAGGAAGTCGGCCTCGGTTTCATACGGTGCACTCACCGCAGAGGTTCGCCGGATCGAATAGCCTGATGCGAGCCGGCTTCGCAAACGCGAACATGACCGTTGATCGAGGTGCGCTCGTAGTTGCCGCCAAACCGGAACGTGTGATTGCCGCGAGCCCAGGTCAGGTCGTTGCGGATCTGGTTTCGCTTTGGAAAGTCGATTGAGGCGTGATGGCGTTCGTGCCCGAGCGCCAAGTTTGGCCATCACTGAGGATGCGAATCTCCGGAACACCCGTCAACTTTCGGATCGATCACGTTGTGAAAGTCGCTCAAGTTGAAGACGAAATTGTTTGTAACCGTCGGGCTAGAAGGTCGTGAGTAATGCCGGAGACGATCTTGTGAGAACGGTTTGAGACCAACTGGTTGTTTGATTCGAAAGATGCCCGCTGGCGGAGTCACGCGGGACTATGCCCGAGCCCGGCGGGAACGGCACGTCCTGGACATTGTCGTTGAACGAATAGCGAGTGTTGACTGTGGTGTTACTACCGACAACCCAGTCGACTTTTGTCGTGAAGAGTTTTTCATTGAACGGACTGGCTGTGAAGCCGGCAAAGCGACGGTGCTTCGAGCGGATTGTGCAAAGCGGAGCCGTCCTGATTGTTGCCTTCGTAGTTCGATGAAGAAAAACAGTTTGTCGCGCTTGATTGGACCACCCAAGCGTACCGCCATACTGTTGCCGATCAAATGGGACATTGATTCGCCTGCGCGCTGCGACAGGAATTCCATTAGCAGCGTCAAGTCGTGCCAAGTGACGGAAACGCCGCCCACTTGTTACTGCGGGCATAGATGTATCCGTTGCCGTGGAACTCGTTTGAACCGGACTCGAAATGATGTTCACCGAGCCGGTTGAGGAAGCGCCAGTCGAAAGATCGTAATTCGAGATGCCGAGTTGAAACTCCTGCACAATCTCCTGTGAAAAGTTTTGTATGGTAGTGCCGACAACGTTATCAACAACTGAGCCACCATCAACGGCGATCTGAGTTGAGCGGCCAGCCTGTCCGGCGATCGAGATACCAGTGTAGTTAGCTTTGGTTGGATCAAAGCTGCCACCTTGCTACCGTTTCGACACCTGGTTGCAGTTGGGCCAGATCCAGGAAGTTACGTCCATTCAAAGGCAGATTCTGAATCTGTCGAGTGTTGACGACACCCGAAACAGTATTGTCGGTTCGGTCTATCTGGGCTTCACCACCACCGACGACCGTGACAGTTTCATCCGGGACGCCAATTTCAAGATGGATGTCGAGTGGCAGAGTTTGTCCCACCGCAACTACTACGTCTGAAATCACAGACGTCTTGAAATTGGTGCCGCTTACCTTCACCTCGTAAGTTCCCGGCGGCAGCTGGGAAATTCGATAGGTGCCATTCTCGGCAGTTGTTGTGGTGCGGGTTAGGTTTGTGGCGATGTTGCGCACCGTCACCGATGCGTTTTGCACCACGGCATTCTGAGGATCGGTTACGGTCCCTTCAATCGAGCCAATCGGCTCTTGAGCAAAGGCCGCTGAGATCGCAAAGCCCATGCACAGGATCATAAACAACCTTAAAGCGTACTTCATGTGTTGCTCCTTTTTCTGAGGCCAGAAAACGCCGCTTAGTTCAAATTGCGGCAGTCGTGTCCGGGGAGATCAGTTAAGGGAGACAGGTTGGGAAGACAGTGGCGGGGAAACAGAGGTGGGAAGACTTTGTCGAAGTGGGGAGAGTAGCTGCAATTCGTTTTCGCAATTGGTATGCCCACGATGTGAGCATGTGATTCCGGCCGCGATTATTCACGGTTTTTGCAGATGCGGTGAATGGCCCACTCTGCAGAAATCCAAAATGCTAATGAGACTTCAGAAATCCCAACAACGACTTTTCGTTTTTCTCCGAAACATCATCGTTGGTCTTAATGCGAACGGCTGAACGTTGAGGAGTGATGCTTCAGTGGCGAGAGGTAGCAAGTTGCAAGGCAGCTTGCAAGAGCGGATCGGCGATGCGATCGATCAAGCCGATGCTCAGAGCGTGCTCAGCGTTAATCGTCCTGGCGGTGGCAAAGAGTTCTAGTGCACGAGGTCTTACCAATCAGACGCGGCAGTCTTTGAGTGCCGCCCCAGCCAGTGATGATGCCGAGCCGGGCGCCGGGATGCGCGAACTTGGCTTTGATTGACGCGATGCGAATATCACACGCCAATGCTAGGTCCAATCCGCCGCCCATGCAGTATCCGTTGATCGCGGCGATCGTTCTCTGACGAGCACCGGCAATTGAGTTCAGCAAAGTTTGACCTAGTTGCGAAAACTGCCTGGCGGTAGTTATGTCCAGCCTCGCCAACTCGCGAATGTTTGCGCCGGATGCAAACACGTCGTCAACGCCGGTAAAAATAATTGCTTCGATACTGTCGCGCGCCAGCCAGCTTGAAAGCGAGGTTGTCAGTTCGGTAAGAGTCGCGATCGAGAGTGGGTTTCGCTCAACGGGTCGTTTGAGTTGAACCAGCAACACAGAAGGGATGATCTCAGCAAATTCAACTGCCGAATCCATCGACGCTGTCATTGTTATTCGCGAGCCTTAACGTTCTGGCGGAGGAAGGAAACGATGTCTTCGGTTGAGGTGCCGGGCAGAAATACTTCAGCGACGCCTTCACTTTTTAATTTGGGAATGTCTTCTTGCGGAACTATCCCGCCCAGCAATACGAGGCAATCATCCATTCCTTGTTCGCGTAAGAGCTGCACAATGCGCGGGCAGAGTGTGTTATGTGCGCCGCTGAGAATCGAAACACCAACAGCATCCACGTCCTCCTGCAAGGCCGCGGCAGCAATCATCTCCGGCGTTTGACGGAGTCCCGTGTAGATAACTTCCATGCCGGCATCGCGCAAAGCTCGCGCGATTACTTTGGCGCCGCGATCGTGGCCATCGAGTCCTGGCTTGGCTACCAACACTCGAATTCGTTTGTCACTCATGTTTGCATTCTAACTTAGCGGACGAATTGACCCAACGGTCCGTGGCTTTCTATGTACGGCTTGAGTTCCTCGTAACTAAAAAAGTAATGACCTTTCGGTTCAAGCGCTTTGATAACGTGAGGAAACCCGGCATCGTAAAGAAATGTGATCCCGGTCTTGGATACGGAGAAGTTGTCGAGATCCTTGAGTTCGAACTTGAGAATGTCGTAGGCGTCGTTCACGGAGGTCTATCTCATCGCGATCGCGATCTTTTAAGTCAGCGTTTTCCCTTGCGCAACCGTTCAATCTCCTGCTGCAGTTTTCTGTCAACCAGAGCAGACAACAAAGTAAGCTTTTCAGATTGAAACGCGTCGGCAGCAGTAACCAGCCGTTCCACTCCTCAAATCGATCAGAAAATGTTTGCTCTGTTCATCGGGATAAGCTGCAAGGCCGCTCTGCGTAAATGTGATGTCCAGCAGGGAATTGGCATTGTGATTGACGACATAAGAAAACTCTGACAGCCACGCGTCGTTCTCGATACTCCGCAAGCGAATAGTCGAAAATGTTTTTGAAAGAGAACAGCGCACGGACTTTTCGCAGGACGTTCGGGCTTAAGGCCACTGATTACCGGATAGGTAACGACAGCAGTTTTGCGATTGGGAAACTGCTTCGCGATTTCCGCACTTCTGTAAAGTACGATGCGGCGGCGTTGAATAGTGGCGCGGTCCTGAACCGAAGGGTGTCCCGCTGCGGTCCGATGATGAGGGTTAAAAGTGAGGAGAGACAACCCAACGAATATTAAGCTGAGCATTTTGAAGTGGGTCGGCAAATATCTCGGAGGCTAGAAGGCTGGCTCTTCGTAAATGCCGTATACGTCGCGAAGCGCTGAGCAGATCTCGCCGAGTGTTGCGTAGGCGCGCACTGCTTCGATTGTCGCCGGCATCGTGTTCTCTTCCTTATGCGCGGCTTGACGAGTTTCTCAAGCGCGTTTGTAACCGCGCCCGATCGCGCTTGTCGCGAGTTTGCTGGAGTCGTTCTACCTGATGTTCGCGGACAGACTCATCGATGACCAGTGTCGGAATCGGAGGATCTTCCTCCATCGCATATTTGTTGACGCCTACGATTACCTGATCACCGCGCTCGACCGCCTTTTGATACTTATAAGCGGAGTCCTGGATTTCGCGCTGCGGAAAACCTTTCTCAATCGCCGGAACCATGCCGCCAAGGGAATCGATCTTTCTGAAATAATCCAGCGCGCCTTGTTCCATCTTGTCAGTTAAGGCTTCGATGAAGTAGGAGCCGCCGAGAGGATCAACGGTATTCGCCACGCCTGTCTCTTCAGCGATGATTTGCTGCGTGCGCAAAGCGATCAGAGCCGCGCGATCAGTGGGTAAAGCAAGTGCTTCATCGTAAGCATCGGTGTGCAAACTTTGTGTTCCGCCCAGCACACCAGCTAACGCCTGAATGGCTACTCGCACAATATTATTAAGTGGCTGTTGGACAGTGAGAGAGACTCCGGCTGTTTGCGTGTGAAAACGAAGTTTGAGGGTGCGTTCGTTCTGCGAGCCAAAACGATCGCGCATTTCTCGCGCCCAGATGCGGCGGGCAGCGCGATACTTGGCGATCTCTTCAAAGAAATCATTATGAGCGTTGAAGAAGAAAGAGATCCGCGGGACAAATGCTGTCGAGTTCGAGACCAGCCTTCAGTCCCCATTCAACATACTCAAGCCCATCGCGTAGAGTGAACGCCAACTCCTGGATTGCTGTAGCGCCCGCCTCGCGAATGTGATAGCCGCTAACTGAAACCGGGTTGTAACGTGGCACGTGCTGCGTGCAAAACTCAAACGTGTCAATCACCAGCTTCATCGCCGGACGAATGGGATAGATCCATTCCTTCTGAGCGATGTACTCCTTCAAAATGTCGTTTTGCAGGGTTCCGGAAATTCGCTTCCAGTCGGCACTTTGCTTTTCAGCGACGACGAGATACATCGCGAGCAGCACAGAGGCTGGCGCATTGATCGTTTGTGAAACAGTGACTTGTTCGAGTGGAATCTCGTCAAAGAGCACTTCCATGTCAGCAAGTGAGGAAACCGCGACACCACACTTGCCGACTTCACCCTCAGAGAGCAGGGAATCAGCGTCGTAACCCATCAATGTGGGCAAGTCGTACGCGACTGAGAGACCATGTCTGTCCCTGGGCCAGTAGGATATTTGAACCGCGCGTTTGTCTCTTCGGGAGTGCTGAACCCGGCAAACTGCCGCATGGTCCAGAGTTTCCCGCGATACCCGGTTGGGTGAATGCCGCGGGTATAGGGAAACTCGCCAGGGAAGGAAATGTCTTCAGCGAAATCTATGTCGGTAACATCAGCGGGAGTGTAGAGGCGCTGCACCTCCTCGAGAGAAACAGTCTCGAAACGCTTCTTGGTTTCCGGCGTCTTCTTGAGTGTCGGCTCAAGAGTTTCTCGCTGCCAGCGTTCGACTTCCAGCTCGCTCGCAGAAATCACTTCCTTTGTTTCAGCCATAACCCTCTCAACTGAGATGAGTTGTGTTCAGGAAATTCGATATTAGTGGAGGGTATGGAGGGTGTCAAACTGCATTTGTTGCTGTGCTTTTAATGAAAGGAGCGCGGCTATGATGGCAGTCATAGCCGCGCCAGCAGGGCAGGACCCGGTTACGCGTGGTTTCAAGCAGGGGAACTAGCGGCGGCGACGGGCAGGTCACAAAATCGTTCCATTGTTTCCTCACGATCGAGCTTAGTCAGCTCACTCGATAGGCACCAGGATTTCATTTGCGCGCACCATGTTGAGTCGTTTTCTTGCGGCTGACTCAATCGCGCGCGGATTGTTGCGTAACTGCTCAACTTCAAATCGGAGAAGGTTGTTGGTATCCCGCAGCGTCTGCACGTCAGTCTGCATTCTGACGTACTGTTCGGACGCTGCATTCATCCTCGCCCGCGTTCGCACGGTTACCGTGGCGCAAACAGCGAGTGTGGCCAACATGATCATGCCAAATATCACCCACGATGGAATTATTCCGCCCCGATGCCGTATCTCCGCGCGAGAGCCGATCAGCTCCAACGAAATTTCACGCACCGGCGCAAACGGAGATACCGCACGCGACGCTACACGCTGAGAGCGAATTCGCTCGTCAACCCAGTAAGTATTTACGACCCTGCTCAAGGAGCACCTCCAAGTCCGTTGCTGATTCTGATTCCGCGTAAATGCGAACGAGTGGCTCCGTGCCGGAAGGCCGCATCAGCAGCCACGAGCCATCTGAAAAAATGAACTTCACACCATCCATGCGATTAGTGCGCTCGATTCGGCGCCCACCAATCTCAGTCGGGTCCTGACTCAACTTTCCACTTAACGACTTCATCAGTTCGTCGGTCAGGCGGACGCCGATTCGTCCGGCTTCCAGTCGTCCGACGCGCGCGTAGAGTTTTGTGAGTTGTTGCGTCAGGCTCTCGCCGCGCGCAGCGACTGCCTCCGCCGCCAGCAGACACGCAAGGATGCCATCTTTCTCCGGATAGTGACCCTTGATCGATAATCCCGCCGACTCTTCACCGCCGAGGATAATCTTGTCTTCATTGATCAATTCTCCGATGAATTTGAAACCGACTGGCGTTTCGTAAACCGGAAGACCACGCGCTTCAGCGACGCGATCGACCAGATGCGAAGTCGCCACCGATCGCGCCACACCGCCCGTCCAGTTTCGCGACTCAGCCAGATAATCAAAGAGCAAAGCGATCAATTGATTGGGAGTTATGAACTCGCCATTGGCATCGATTACGCCAAACCGATCGCCGTCGCCATCAGTTGCCAGGCCCAAGGTGCATTTCTTTGAGATTACTAACTCGCGAAGTTCAGAGAGATGTGATAGCTTCAGGTTCCGGCGCTCGACCACCGAACAAAACGTCCCGCCAATCGTGAATTGTTTCGACTTCCAATCCATGCATCCGCAGCGCTTCGTCCAGATAGCCACGTCCGGTGCCCCAGAGAGGGTCAAACGCATAGCGACCGGCAGCTTTTGCAATGACGTCAAAGCGGATCTTTGTCTTAAGGTCTTCGAGGTAGGCCTGCCGTGGTGAATACGTCTCGAACGCTGCCGTCTGCGGCTTCTGTCTCTGCGTCCGAGTTTCGCTCTCAGCGATTAAGCCTTCAACGTGTTTCGTTATTTCAGGAAGCGCCGGGGCTCCGTCCGCCGGTCGAAAGCTTCATCCCGTTGTATTCGGGCGGATTGTGCGAAGCAGTGAAGTTGATCCCACAAACCGCACCTTCAGTAGCGAATCGCATGAGAAATCGTCGGCGTAGGCGTCGGCTGATTGCAAAGCAGGGTGCGAAATCCATGGGAAGAAACGACTCCTGCGCATTCCGCCGCGAATCTTTCCCCGAGAAAGCGCGTGTCGTGGCCGATCATTACTGATTTTCCGGCTCGATCACTGGTCTTGAAGTGGGCACAGATCGCCTCGGTAACCTTTCGCACGCCCGCAAACGTGAAATCGTCTGCGATCACCGCGCGCCAGCCTGAGGTTCCGAATCGAATAGCCATTGGTTTCTTTTAAGAATCTGCTTAACTGCTTCGAAGAACTCAACCACAAGATAGCGGGTATTTCTGAAGGACCTGACCCAAGGGAATGGGCTTCTGACACTGCCAATCCATTGCCAGTCAAAGATTTAGCGGCAAGGTGGCCGGAATGTAGCATCGGTGCTTAAGTGAGTAAAGATTTTTGTTTGCAACTCTTTCGCAACGTAAGTTCAACGTTTACTTGAAGTAAGGGCGCTTAATGGACCAAAGTGGCGAACGCATGGCGTACGGAAAGGCCGGCGTCAGAGCCGGCTCGACGGACGCTTGTTTAATTCTGTTGACACTTGCGAGTGCGCGAAACTAGACTCAGAAAACCCCGGTCGGCCTACCGACCACATCGGTCGCGTTGCCTGGTTCTCGCCGACCAAACTCAAAGACAAATCTCACACGTCTCTTTTCGGGTGCCCCCCGCGCACAATTGATAGGCTGCATTCTGGACTAACAAAAATGTCGGATTCTGCTGAATTCAGGTTTAGAAGCCGTGAATGAAATGGCTTTCGAGGAAAATGGTCTGCCAATTAGTTCGATCGTGCGCGCGGTGTGTCAGGCCGCCGGTAATGGGCCTGATCATCTTTACGAGGTGATGGTGAAATTGAGCCTGATGGTTGAGGCAACTGCTCCAACCTATGGTCTTTCAATTTGGACCAGCGAAAGAGCCGGGAAACCACAGTTGAAATGGGCCGAAGGGCTTGATGAAGCTGAGCTCGCTGGAGCCGAGAAGACGGTTGCAGAAACGTTTGCCAGTGCGGCGCTCTTTCCTGAGATCAAACCCGGTGACGCGGCTTTCTGTTTTCTTTTGGCAAAACCACAACTCGATCGACCAGGCGCCGCGTTTTATGGATGTTGTGTTCGTCCCTTATCTGAAACTCAAGCAAAGAATCTTCGCGCTCTGATAGACGTTACGCAACTGGCTCACGCTCAAGCTTCGGCAGTAAGGCCGATTCAACCGCAGAACGAAGAAGCTTCGGCAGGCAGTGTTCCTAATTCAACACTCCCAGGCATGGTGTTTTCGAGCCGGGCCATGGCGGAAGTCGCAAAGTCGGTGGAGCGGATCAAAGATTCGGACTCGACGGTTTTGATCAGCGGTGAATCGGGAACCGGCAAGGACCTGATTGCCCGCGCCATCCATCGTTTGAGTCGTCGCTCAGAGAAGGAGTTTGTTCCTTTCAACTGTTCCGCCGTCCCTGCCGACCTCATTGAAAGCATGCTGTTCGGTCATCGCAAGGGGACTTTTACCGGAGCTCTCAATGATCACGAAGGTTTAATCCGCGCGGCCGAAAACGGCACCCTGTTCCTCGATGAGATTGGCGATCTGCCGCTCTCGCTTCAACCAAAGTTGCTGCGATTTCTCCAGGACGGAGAGATTCATACGCTCGGAGAACGAATGCCGCGCAAGGTAAACGTCCGGGTGATCGCCGCAAGTCATAAGAACATTGAGCAATTGGTACAAGAGAAAACTTTTCGCGAGGATCTCTATTACCGAATCGCGGCATTAACGATCAAGGTTCCGCCTTTAAGAGAGCGTCCAGACGATGTCGCGACGCTGATCTCGCATTTTCTAACTCACTATGCTCGGCGCAACGATCGGGCGATCGCCGGAATTACCTGGGAGGCGATTACGGATTCTGGAGGAGCACTCCTGGCCCGGGAATATTCGCGAGCTGGCAGCGGAAATTGAGCGGCTGGTGCTGTTCGCTGATGAAGATGGCTTTATCACGCCTGAACATATTAGTGAACACATTCTTCCGCTCAGACTTCGTAATGGCGCCGTAAGTGATCGCGCCCACGACAATCTGGAAAACTTGCTTGAGGACTACGAGCGGCGCGTAATTACTGAAGCCTTGAAGCGACACGATTGCAACGTCGCCCTAACGAGCGAGGCCCTGGGATTAGGTTCACGGCAGACGCTCTATAAGAAATTGAAGAGACTGGCGATCGATATTGGAGAGTTTCTCCAGGAAGATACCGAGCCCGGGCTACAGTTCCGCTCCGACCGCAACTAGACTTCTTTTTAACCGGTTCTGCAAAACACGAGCACTCGAGATACCTCGAGTGCTTTTTCTGTTGCCTCCAATTTGTTTGCGAGGGAAGAAATGTCGCCGCAGAGGGCAAATCCCAAAACCGCTTGTCAACGCCGGGCGACAAAACGATTTCGGGTGAATCGTTCCATGAGGTGACGCTCAAGCAAGCATCCGTCCCACGTCCTCCCTGCTGCCTTGTCAACCGCGGGCTACAAACCAACTGCCTTCATCACGCAGAAAACGCGGTTCTGCTGCACTTTGCGACGGTGAGCTTGCTGGCACACCCCTTGTAAAGGTCATCTCCGTCGCGAGGCAATGCATCGCGAGATTCGCAAGAGAGAAACGAAACACCAAGGCATCACATGAAGGAAATAAAAACTAAAGAGCTTGTATCGCTTGCAGGAATCGCAGTCACCGCGCCAATTCTTGCTCTGGCAATTCTTGTCAGTGCTCGTCGAGCGGCCGTGGCTGACTATGATTTTGTGCTGGTGATTCTGTCTCTATGTGGCGCTGTCGTCAGTGGGCTTAACGGTTTTGGTCGCCGCACGACCAAGACTCCTGCTACGCAGAGCCGCAAAGGGCCACAACCAAGAGTGGCCCTTCCTTCCTGAGGCTTTGCGCTAACTCTCAAGCCTCCTCGCTATCCAACAACCACGGATAACGCAGGACCCGATAACCCCTAAACCAAACTTAGAAGGAGCAACAAAATGATTAAGAGATTCTTTCGCGATGAAACCGGTCTTGAGTTGTCAGAGTACGCAGTTGCCGCAGCCCTTATTGCGATCGCCGTCGTCGGTGCTTTCACCGCTTTGGGCACTGCCATCAGCGACAAGATCAACACGCTTGCCGCGACCATCACCGGATAAGTCGTACTTAGCGAAAATGGGCCCGAGCGCGCTTTAGCTGAGATCACAAACTCGGGTAAAGCGCGTTACCGGCTCTTCTGCAAGAAAAATTCTCACTGGGAGCGAAACCATGATTAAGAACTTTCTTCGAGATGAAACTGGACTTGAACTTTCCGAATATGCGGTAGCCGCTGCCCTGGTGGCGATGGCGGTCGCTCTTGCCTTCACGACCCTCGGTGATGCAATCGGCGCCAAAATCGACACGCTGGCCGCAACGATCAACGGCTAACACCAATTTCTTTCCCCCAGTCCTCTGAGGTTCCCTAACAGATGTCGGCAACGATTGTAACGATCGCCCTTCTCCTGCCGCTCGCGGTGATCATCACTTACCACGACGTGCGCTACCGCCGTATTCCAAACGCTTACGTCCTCGCGGGCCTGATTGGAGGAGTGGCAATCAATGGCATCTTCGGCGGAGTGCCAGGTCTGCTCGCCAGCCTCGGCGGTTGTGCTCTCGCCTTCGGATTGATGTTCATGCTTCACGTGTTTGGCGCGATGGGCGCCGGAGACGTGAAACTATTCGCGGCGATTGGAGCTGTCACTGGCGCCCACCTTGTCCTACCAACATTTCTGATTGTCGTGCTGACCGGAGGCTTGCTCGCGTTGATTACGATCATTCGAGCAGGCGTGCTGCTGAGCACGATGCACAGGGTCTTACAAATACTCGTGGGAATGCTGCCCGGCTGGGAGATGCCGAAATTCGCCGTTCCCACCGACCGTTCACATACGATTCCTTACGGCGTTGCCATCACCATCGGCAGCATCATTTCAACAGCGGTTTTTCGCGCTTAACCACGCGAAGCCTTTAGTCGGGTCAACTGACCACGGAGACACACCATGCGCAACAAACGCTTTTTTATCGTGCTAGCTGGGGCCGGATTGTTCGGGCTTCTTGCTGCGGTTTCTGTCAGTCGCTACTTGTCGAGCGCGCAAGCGTACACAAAGAGTCTGCGCAGCATCGCGGTTGCCAAAGTAGCAATTCCCCTGGGAACCAAAATCATTGCTGAACAAATCACGCTGGTGCAGTTTCCGCAGGAATCCACTCCTGACGGCGCCTTCGATTCGATTGAGAAACTCGCTGGTCGCGTGGCGGTTGTGAACATTGCGCCGAAGGAGCCAGTCACTGAAGCACGGCTCGCGCCTGAAGGAACAGCCGGTGGTTTGTCCGCGATCATTCCTGAGGGCTATCGCGCGATGACGGTAAAGGTCGACGACGTGGTCGGCATCTCGGGCTTCATCATGCCGGGAACGCTCGTTGACGTTGTCGTCGTTATCACGCCGACAAACAACGGCACGCAAGCCCAGGAACCCATCTCCAAGATCGTTTTGCAGAACATCAAGGTGCTGGCCAACGGTCAGAACATTGACAAGCCGGAAAGTGAACGTGAAGCCAGCAGCGTTAAGGCAGTCACACTGCTTGTGACTCCGGAGCAGGCGGAAAAACTCGCCTTAGCTTCCAGTGAAGGCAAGCTCCAGCTCGTGATGCGCAATTCCATCGACCAGGGTGACGAGCAAACCATCGGAGTCAACAAGAGAACCCTGCTTGGCGGCGACGTCGCCAACCCGCAGCCTGAACCCGGTTCCTTGAAGAGTGAACGACCCGAACCGAAACCCGCGCCACGTCGCGTTCGCGTGCTAGTCAGAAGCTAAGCCCGCGGCAGCAGCGCCAGCAGCACCGAAGAAACCCTCAGTCGAAATGATTGAAGGCGCCAAGAAGCGAAGTGTTGATTTCCCATAAGGAAGTCGGACTCAAGGAAAGAAGAATGATTGCATGTTGATGACGGCAATCCGCCCAAACACCATCGACTGCCACTAATTTTGAAGGAGCAACAGACCATGCAAAGTCCCTCCATGAAACGCCGCGTCAGCCTGGTAATAGCGTCGTTGATTGTTCTACTCGTCAACTCCGTGGCATACGCCCAGGAGAACTCTTACAGCGCTTCCTTTAAGCAGAACCAGGAATCCATCCCGGTTAACGTGCTCGTGGGGCAGTCGCGCGTGATCAATTTCGACAGACCTGTTGGACGCTTCTCCGTGTCGAATCCGGAGATCGCGGAAGCCGTGCTCGTCACACCTGATCAGGTGCTGGTGAACGGTAAAGGTTTTGGTCAGGTGAACTTTATCGCCTGGGAACAATCGGGCGGCGAGTATTTAGTGTTCGACGTTTATGTACGCGCGAACCTTTCGCTGATCGATTCACAGATGCGCGTGCTCTTCCCGAAGGACGATATTCGGTTGAGCCAGGCCAACGGTTCGGTGGTGATGTCCGGTAGCGTTGCCGACATTAAGACTGCCAGCCAGGCGCAAAGCGTAGTCGAAGCAGCCGGCTTCAAAACTGTCAACATGCTTTCCTCGCCGGTGAAATCCGCGACGCAAGTGCAACTGCAAGTTCGTGTAGCGGAAGTCAGTCGCAATCGTCTGAAAGATGTTGGCACCTCGTACACCTATCAGGGCAGCCCGGGTAGCGGTACCTACCTGAACAGTGGTGGAGGTCCGAGCTCTCTTAGCAGTCCTCCGGTAAGCCCGTTGGGCGGAATTATTTCCGGCGCCCTCTCCAGCAGTGCTCTGAACATGCTGGTGATGGGTGGGAATTCATTAGCGATGTTGCGCATGATGCAAACTGAAGGTTCATTGCGTGAACTCGCAGAACCGAACCTAATTGCGATGGATGGCCAGGAAGCCAGCTTCCTCGCTGGTGGCGAATTTCCGGTGCCCATGGTTCAGGGCGGCAGGAAAAGACCACCGTGTCGATCATGTTCAAAGAGTATGGCGTCCGTTTGAATTTCAAACCGACCATCATTGATGAAGATCACATCCGCCTCGAATTGGAACCTGAAGTTTCGACGATCGATTTCGCAAACGGTGTCAAGTTTGACGGTTTCTTGATCCCAGCTTTGAAGACGCGCCGCGCTAAGACGGGCGTGGAGCTGCGCGACGGTCAGTCGTTCGCACTCGCCGGTCTGTTGGACAACACCGAAATCAAATCGCTTTCGAAGGTTCCGGTGCTTGGCGACATCCCGATCCTGGGGGCGCTCTTCCGCTCGAAGTCTTTTCAGAAGAACGAAACCGAGTTGATGTTTATCGTGACCGCTCATCTGGTAAAGCCAGTGAATCGGGACGATGTTCCGCAAATGCGGGGCATCGATGGTCTGAAGAAGTCGTCGCCACTGGGTCTTGAACCGAAAGGCGAAGAGATTCAGGGACAGACTGGTTACTCAACCTCAGGTAAGGCTACGGAAACTACTCCCAGTGCCGCGCCGAAAACTGCTGAACCAGTCGAAACCAAAACAAAGTCTACCGAAGCCACGGAAGCGACCGGAACCACGACCAGTGGTCGCGTAGTAAATCAATCACTGCCGGTGGCACGAACCATCCCGGCGAATTTCAGCTACGAACCTGTAAGACCGTAGTTGAGCAGATAGTAGCCGGCGGTGCGTTCGCACTGCCGGCAGAACCATCGGACTAGCAAGAAGGAGGGCCAGATGATTTATCGGAGATTAGGCACAAAAGGAAACAGACGCGCCGAGCGCGGTTCCATCCTCGCCACTTCCGCACTGGGAATGCTCTCTTTACTTCTCGCAGTAGGGCTCGGGGTAGATATCAGTCATCTATACCTGGCTAAGAATGAATTGCAGAACGCTGCAGATGCCGCGGCAATAGCCGCCGCATCCGGTCTGAATTTCAGCCCGAGTGGTATTGCTATAGCGACAAACCGTGCAGTCGCAGAGATGAACAACTACGAGTTTGATAATGACCAGGTGGTCTTCCTACCCGAGCACGTTCGCTTCGCTGCAAACTTATCGGCTTTCGACAATGGCGGTACCGGGCTCAGCGCGGATGAAGCTGACAACGTTGGAGTGGCGCAAAACATTCGTTTTGTAAAAGTCACCACGCCACAGTCGCCCGTGAACATTGCCTTCATTTCAATGGTAGTGGAAGGCAGCAGTTTGGATCTTTCGGCGAACGCAGTGGCCGGCGTTTCTGTTCCGCTAGAGAGCCCCGGCGGGCCCCTGCCGGTCTGCGTTGCTGACGACGACGATGTCTCACAAATTTTGCCGGGCAATATGTACACATTCCGCGGGGCGTCGCAGGGGTCCATTTCTCCCGGTAACTATCAGGTCCTCGCGATTGACGGTGCGGGAGCGAGCGACGATCGCATTGGTTTGGCCAGCGGCGTCAGAACCCCCGTTGGTGCGGGCAGTATTGTCGACACCAAACCGGGTGTGTCAGCGGGAGCTATCAGGCAGGGGATCAACACCCGTTTCGACGATTACGCCGCCCAACTGGATCCTGGCACTTATCCTCCCGACAAGAATATTAAGGAAGGCATCACCTACGCTCAGTATCTTGCCGGTACTCCGAGTCAGAATCCGCAGCATCCCGGTGTTCACGGGCGCCGTGTGGTGATAATCCCGATCTGTAAGAAAAGCCAGTTCGACAACGGTCGCGATGAGGTTCGGATCGATCGCTTCGGGGCGTTCTTCCTGCGAAACAAAATCCAGGGTGGCAATGGTGGCGACCTGCAGGCCGAATACATTGGTGTCGGCGTAGTCGTTGGTAGTGGTACTTACGACCCGAGTGCCACACCACTTCCAGGTCCACCTATCACCAAACCAGTTCTCTATCGATAAGGAGGTCAGTAATGCGGCGCATCCTTCTCGATAAGATCAAATCATTCAAACGCGACGACCGCGGCCTACAACTCGTTGAACTGGCCATAGCTGTACCAATTCTGGTTCTGTTGTTCGCCGCGGCCGCCGAGTTTGGACGTTACTTTCAAGAGTACACAACCCTTGCTAAAGGCTCGCGCGTGGCCGCTCGTTATTTGGCTACCGCTTGCGCAAATGGAGCGGATGATCCAGCAGCAAAAAATCTTGTCGTTTACGGCAACGTAGCGGGAACTGGAAGCCCCATCGTCAATGGGTTGGCAACTACAAACGTGACAATAGAACGAGTACCGAACGGCGGCTTTCCTGAAACAGTCACTGTCAAGATCGAGAACTATAACCACACGCCACTGTTTAATCTGGGCCAGTTAATGGGCAATTCGTTGTCTTTTAATATCGCTGTGAAGCCGAGCGTGACTATGCGTTATCTGCTCACACAACCGCTCGTCTGTAGTTAGAAACCAATGACTATCACGACAATCAAAAAATCAGGACAGGAAGGCAGCACTCTCGTCGAGTTTGCAATTGGCGCAAGCGTTTTCTTGCTTGTCATGTTCGCCGTGATCGAATTTGGCCGGGCGTTGTGGGTCCATAACGCCCTCGCAGATGCTGCTCGGCGTGCGGCACGTTATGCGGTAAACCAACCGACAACTAATCCGGCAGGCACGCCGTTCAGCCAGACAAATGCCGGACTGAGTTACGCGGCAATTCGGAACGTAGGTGTGTATGGCAACCCTGCCGGCACGGGCGCTCCTATGGTTAACAATCTCACCCCAGAAAATTTGGACGTGAGCTACTCGAATTTCGGCGTGGGCCAGGGAAGTGTCACTGTGACCGTAGTGAATTATCAGCATCAGTTTGTGGTTCCGATCATCGGTACTTCAATTGCGATGACGGGCTACGCAACAACACTCACCGGGGAAAGCGCCGGCGCCATCCCCCTTCCAGTCCCCTAAACCAGGCCGCTCTCCCGAACTCCTGGTTTACTCAACATTTAGAGCAACGAAAATGACACAACCATTAACAGTCGTAATTCTCAGTACGGGTTTGGAGAACTTCAAAGAGCTCCGAACAGCGCTGTCCGCCGACTCACGCGTGCAGCTACTGGCAGGTGGCGATGATGCAGATCAATTGCACGACGAAATAACTCGCTTGAAGCCCATGGCGGCAATCATTTCATTAGGTGCGCAAGCCGACCAGGCGATCAAATTCATCAAGCGCCTTAATTCGGAGTTCCCGCGAATGGGAATTATCTCCGCGGCACATAACGCCTCGCGTGACTTGCTGTTGCAGAGTCTGCGAGCAGGTGCGCGTGAGTTCCTGGAACTGCCGGTTAACTCGCAGGAACTAAGTACAGTCATCGATCGCGTTGCCGAGTTTTGCGCATTCCCATGTTGAGGCGCCGAAGAAAAAGGGCCGGATGGTTGCAGTGTTTTCCAGCAAGGGCGGGTGTGGCACTTCATTCATGGCTACCAACATCGCTGGTTGCCTGGGCGGGCGAACCATCCTGGTGGATCTGAATCTACAAGCCGGAGATTTGCCGCTCTTCCTCGGCGTCAATCCGAAGTACTCATTCGCCGACATGTCGGAAAATCGCAAGCGGCTGGACGACGAGCTTATCAAGAGTTTTGTCACACCTTATACGGCAAACCTCTCTTTGCTGGCGGCCCCGAAAGAAGCGGATTCAGCTGATGAAATTGAGCCGGAACATGTTTTTGATGTGCTGCAAAGGCTGCGGGAGTCATATGACTACGTAGTACTCGATCCGCAACACACTTTTGATTCCATAACGCTCGCCGCTCTCGACCAGTCGGACGAAATCCTTCTCGTCCTTACGCTCGACATCCCCGCGATTCGCAGTACCCAACGCGCGCTGGAAATATTCGATCGCCTGGGATATCCGCGTAAGAAAGTTCGAATCGTGGTCAATCGTTGGAGCAAGCAAATCGATCTGGACTTACAGCAAGTGGAGAAGTTTTTGGGAGAGCCGGTTATTGGTTTTGTGCCGAGCGATTACCAGACAGCTGTGAGCTCGATCAACCTGGGCCAACCACTTGTGCATTCGGATGGGAATTCACGAATTGCTTTAGAAATTAAGCGCATCGCGAGAACTGTTTCCGGGGGCGCCATTTCGGCAGCAGCCGAGGCCACTCCCCAGCGCCGTACCTTATGGAATTCGCTTTTCAAGCGGGAGCAGGCGGCAAAACCAGTTTGAGCTGCACACGTCGTTGGAAAAGGTCTAACCAAACTTCGGACTGAGAAACTTAAATCATGGCACTTAGAGAAAGATTAATACGCGAAACAGTCGGGATGCCTCCGGGCCCAGCGGATAACGCCCAATACTCCTTCCAGGAGATGAAAGCGCGGTTGCACCGCACGCTGATCAATCGGATGGATCTCACCAAGCTTGGCGCCCTTTCCCCAGAACAGGCACATGCCGAGGTTTCTCGGTTGGCCGAAAGCGTTTTGGCCCAGGAGGCGATGCCGCTTTCAGCAGCCGACCGCGAGCGCCTGGTCAATGACGTCCAACATGAGTTGTTTGGACTGGGACCGCTTGAAACGCTGCTCGCCGATTCCACCATCTCAGACATCCTGGTGAACGCGCACGGCAAAATCTACATCGAGCGCCGGGGCAAGTTGGAAGTCACCAACGTTGCCTTTAAGGACGACGAACACTTGATGCGAGTAATCGAACGCATCGTTACTTCCGTTGGCCGCCGCATCGATGAGTCGTCGCCGATGGTGGACGCTCGGCTTCGTGATGGCTCGCGCGTCAACGCGATCATTCCGCCACTATCGATCGATGGCCCGGTGCTTTCCATCCGTCGCTTCGGAGCTGAACCGCTCCGAATGCAAATGCTCATCGAGAACAAGGCGCTGACGAAAGACATCGCGGACATGCTGCAGATGTGTGTTTCGGCTCGACTGAATGTTTTGATTTCAGGCGGTACCGGCGCCGGCAAAACGACCTTGCTAAATGCGCTCTCCGCTTACATCCCGGAAGACGAACGCATCGTCACGATTGAAGACTCAGCTGAACTTCAGTTGCAGCAACCGCACGTCGTGCGTCTGGAAACAAGACCGCCAAATATTGAGAGCCGTGGCGAAGTCACCCAGCGTGATCTGGTCCGCAACTCCCTGCGTATGCGACCCGATCGCATCGTCATCGGCGAGGTTCGAGGCGGTGAAGCCATCGACATGCTTCAAGCAATGAACACTGGTCACGACGGAAGTTTGACGACGATTCACGCAAACACACCGCGCGACGCTCTGGCTCGTCTCGAAACAATGATTCAGATGACGGGCATGCGACTTGTCAGATCGCGCTATGCGCCAGCAAATCGCGTCGGCCCTCGACCTGGTGGTCCAGGTGGCGCGTCTCTCCGACGGCACGCGTCGTCTCACTTCCATTTCTGAAATCACAGGCATGGAAGGCGAGACGATTACGATGCAGGAAATTTTCTTATTTGAGCGCACGGGCGTTGATTCATCCGGCCAGGTTATCGGTAGATTCAAACCGACTGGCATTCGTCCTCGCTTCGCCGAGAAACTCAAAGCATGCGGACTGCAATTACCCCGAGTCTTCTTTGAGGAGATGTAAAACCCATGCTGATCTCCTTTTTAGTCTTCCTTTTTGGATTGTTCCTGGTCTTGGGAGCATATCTGATGGCGACGCGCGGTACCGACGCCAAACGTAAACGTTTGCAGCGACGCGTCACTGAAGCGCTGATTCACTCTGCTCAGACCGAAGATGTCGAAGTAATTCTCGCGCGCAACGAGTTGATGAGCGAGATCCCCTTCGTGAACCGGATGCTGGTTCAGCTGCAGGCCGCTACTGCACTTGAAACGGATGCTGGATCAGGCGGATGTTCAAATTACTCCGTCGCGGCTGGTAATGTTTTCGGTAATGGCAGGCATGTTGGGTTTATTGGCAGCGTCAGTTCTTACCATTTCAATACTGATTGTTGCGGCCGCCGGATTGGTAGCCGCAATGATTCCCTTCGTCCACGTGTGGTGGAAACGCCGGCAGCGCTTTAATGCCTTTCTTGAACATCTGCCGGACGCTCTTGACTTGATGAGTCGCGGTCTTTCGGCCGGTCATGCTTTTTCAGAATCACTGCACATGGTCTCGCAAGAGATGCCGGAACCGATCGCCACTGAGTTTCGCAAGACTTATGAAGAACAGAATCTCGGTTTGTCGCTGAAACTGGCGCTCGAGAATCTTACGGATCGGATGCCGCTGCTGGATCTTGAAAATGTGCGTCACCGCGGTGTTGATTCAGCGCGAAACGGGCGGCAACCTCGCGGAGATCCTTGAGAAAGTCGCTTACACAATTCGTGAACGCTTCCGCATCATGGGCGACTTAAAGACGCTGACCACGAGTTCGCGCATGTCTGCCTGGCTGTTGTGCGGCCTACCGATCTTCGTGACGTTCGTAATTACGGCGATGAATCCGGAATACATGAGTGTGCTTTGGAAAGATCAGCGCGGGCATTACCTGATCATGGCGGCGATGTTTCTACAAGTCACAGGAATGCTGATTGTGAGGAAGATACTGAACATAAAGATCTAAGGACGGTCTTTGGTCTTCGGCTTTTGGCCTTTGACCGCTTACCGACACAGCTCGAGAACCAGGAAAGTTCAACAACCGAAAAGTAAGAGACCAAAGACCAAAGACCCAAGACCAAAACCAGTCATGCTACTAATCATCACATTCTCCACCTTCATCTGCATCTCCCTGATCATGATGGGAGCGTACTGGTTGTTCTATCGGCCGCAGAGCGCCGCCACTGAGCGCTTGAAACGATTGGGCGATCGCACGGCGGCTCCGGTAACTGGCTCTGTTTCGATCGAAGACAGTCGCCCAGCCTCCGAATTGGCTGAGCGTTTGGCCTCGCCATTGAATCGGTTGCTGCCGCCCTCCGCGGCTGAAGTGAAGAAACTTCAGTTACAACTGATGCAAGCCGGGTATCGATCTCCCGGCGCCCCGGCAACTTTTCGGGCCATCCAGTTTGCAACGATGGCTGGTTTCCCCGCGCTTGTCGCACTCCTTTGTGCGGTTTTTGCACGACCGCTGAACTCGGCCGTGCTCTATATCCTTTTCGCTTTCGTAATCGGATTCTTCCTGCCGCGCTATGGTCTGAAGAAAGCGATCAGATCTCGTCAACAACTAGTGCGCTGGGGACTGGCCGATGCCCTGGATTTGATGGTGATCTCGATCGAAGCAGGACTGGGTCTTAACGCGGCAATGGTAAAGGTCAGCACTGAGTTGAAAGACGTGCACCCGGACATCTGTGACGAGTTCGAACTCGCCAATTTGGAAATGCGTGTAGGCCGGGATCGTGAAGAGTCGTTGCGCAATCTCGCCGAGAGAACCGGCGTGGACGATCTTTGTAGTCTCGTCGCCATGTTAATTCAGACTGATAAGTTTGGTACTTCGATCGCCAAAGCCATTCAGAGCATTCTCAGACTCATTGCGCACCAAGCGGCGCCAACGCGCCGAGCAGGCGGCGCAAAAGGCTGCAGTTAAGTTGCTGTTCCCGCTTGCTTGTTTCCTGTTCCCGACTCTGTTCATAGCGATACTTGGCCCCGCAGCCCTCCAATTGATTGACACGTTCAGCAAGATGTAAAGGAGCCGGCCATGCATAAACGAAGATTAGTCGCCATCGCAATCGCTTTAATGTTGACGCTTGTCACGACGGCGATGTGGAGCGCATCCACGATCGTGCGCGAAGGGCGATCCCGACGCAAACTTCCTGGAGGATTCCGGCTCGACCGCTGGAGCTGAAGATGCTTCGGTAACGGAAAAGAAGAAGGGAAACAAAGTCGCTCGCATTTTCACCGCTCCGTTTCGAGCGTTGGGAAAACTTTTCAGCAAGAACGATAACAAGCTGCAACGCATGAGCGAGAAGGACGCCGATAAGTTTGAAAGCGTCGGCGTGATGAAAGTTTCCGACGAACGAACCCGCGAAGCTATTGAGAACCGCGCCGAGTCAGCTCGAGAACATCTCGATGCGGGACGCGACTATCTGAATCAATGGCAAGCTCAACGAAGCTATCACGCAACTTTCAACAGCTGTCTCTCTCGATCCGCAAGCTCGGCGAAGCTCACAACCTGCTGGGCGTTGCCTTCGCGAAGAAAGGATTGGCCGATCGCGCCAAGGATTCGTATGAACGCGCCGTCAAGCTGAATCCGACGACGCGCAGGTCCTGAATAACCTGGGTTACACGCTCTACCAGAATGGAAACTATCGCGCCGCAGTAGATAAGTTGAAGCGCGCCGCAAAATTGGCGCCGCGAGACGAGCGGATTCTTAACAACCTCGGTTTGGCTCTTTGCCGGCTGGGAAAATTCGAAGACGCCTACAAGAGCTTTGCGCGCGCCAATGGTGAGTTGACGGGACACTTAAACATGGCCCGCATGCTGGAAAGGTTCGCGCCGCGAGGACGATGCCATCAAGTATTACGAAGGCGCGCGCCGGATCAATCCGAGTTCCACCTTCGCCCTGAAACGCCTGGCCGATCTGTATCAGCGTGTCGGCAGGACGGAAGAATCAAAGAATGCGCGTAGTGCGTTGGCCGCGATTTCTGCCGAGACCAACGTGGCGCTGAGCGGTAAATAACTTGAGAAGAGAGCACAGCGATGTCACAAACAACGATACTCACCCGTAGCGAAGTCGAATCGATGGGCCCGCCAGTTCCTGAGGAACTGGCAGACACCGGAATAGCGGAAGGCTTTCTTTGCGACCTGGCGTTAAAGCATGTCGCGATGATGCCGGAACCGACGACTACGGCCGTTGCCGAGCGGCTTTGTCTGCCCCGCACGCTCGCAGAAGACATTCTGCAAAAGCTTTACCGGGAAAAACTGATCGAAGTTAAGGTCCAAACCAGCGTCGGCTCAACGCGTTATGCGATGCTGGATCACGGGTGGGACCGCTTGTCACGACTGCTCTCCGTTTGTGGTTATACGGGGCCGGCACCTGTGTCGTTGCGCGACTATGCGCACATGATGCGGCTGCAATCGATTCCTTCTGAATCCGCGACAATGGAAACCGCACGAGCCGCTTTCCACGATCTCGTTTTACCGGAATCGCTGCTGCAAACTCTGGGCTGCGTTATCAATTCACGCCGCTCGCTGTTTCTGACCGGCTTGCCCGGAACAGGAAAGACAGCCGTCGCTGAGCGAATCAATGGCGCACTCCCTGGTGCGATCTGGATTCCTTATGCTGTGGAGATCGATGGACAGATCATTCGCGTCTTCGATACTCACTGTCATCGCATGGCGCCTGAAGACGAAACGCCCGTGGATCATGATCGACGTTGGGTGATGATTCGACGGCCACTCGTTATCGTCGGTGGTGAGTTGACCCTTGAGAATGCCGACCTGACGTGGAGCGAATCCGCCAAATTTTACGAAGCGCCCTTCCAGATGAAGTCGAATGGCGGAACCCTGGTGATCGACGACTTCGGAAGGCAGCGCGTCTCGCCCCAGGACTTGCTCAACCGCTGGATCGTTCCCCTTGAACGCCGCATTGATTATCTCGCGCTTCATACCGGAAAGAAGATTGAGGTTCCTTTCGAGCAACTGGTCGTCTTCTCAACAAACCTTGATGAGAAGGATCTGACCGACGAAGCTTTCCTGCGTCGCATGGGCTATCGCGCGCGCGTCGAGCCGCCAACCGCGGCTGCGTTCTCGGAGATTTTCAAACGCGCTGCCTACAACCGCGGAATCCGCTGCGATCAACCGGTGCTGGATCACTTGTTGACGAAGTATCGGGTCGAACAGCGAGTGATGAAGGGTTGCGAGCCGCGAGATCTCCTCGATCGCGCCACGGACATTTGCCTGTTCGAAGGACAAGCTTTGGAGCTGACTACGAAAGTTCTCGATACTGCCTGGCGCAATTACTTTGGAACCTCGCACTCGTTTGCGCACCAAGAACGAAACGAAAAGAAGGAAAAGGTCTTGGCGGATCCGCTCGAGCTGTAAATTTAGCGGAATAGGTTGACCAATGAATCACCAGATCAGGCCACGTCTGTCCTTTCTATTCTGTCTGGCGCTAATCGTCAGCGTGTTTGCGGCGAGTGCCTACGGGCAAAAATCGCGCAGGTCGAAAGCTAAGCAAGCGGAGGAACCGCAAACTGTTGATGAGCCGATTTCCGAAGCACAGGTCCAACTAAAGCTTAAGGACGGAACGCGGATCACTGTTGAAGATGCCTGGGAAAGTGAGCAGGGATTTTGGTACCGGCAGGGCGGCATGACCCATTTGGTTTCACGCGAGCGGGCGAAAGGAATCGTGCGTGGAACTGAATCGCGAGACGAAAGTTGAGAAGCAAGTAGCTAGTGTTACGGATGTTGCGCAGACTCCTGAGAAGATCGCGGAAGCAGTTTGGATTCATCTGAAGGGCGGAGCGCGTGTGGAAGCCGACAGCGCCAGTGAATCGGCTGCGGGAGTTTGGTACAACCGCGGATCGCTCTCGATCTTCATTGAACGCAGTCGCATTGATCACATTGAGCGCGAATCTTTGGGACGCTCGCTGCAGCCGATGGCAAGAAGGCCGCGCGGCTGGAGCACTGGGCGACCCAAGATCGATGCCCTGATCAGACAAAACGGCGCGAAGTATGGAGTTGATCCTTATCTGATCTTTTGCGTGATGGAGCAGGAGTCTCACTTCAATGCGCGGGCCCTGTCCCCCAAGGGAGCGCAGGGACTGATGCAGCTCATGCCGGGCACGGCGGCGCGCTTTGGAGTTCGTCATGCATTTGATCCGGCGCAAAACATTGCCGGGGGCACACGCTATCTCAAACAACTGTTGGGCCGATTCAACAATCGCGTTGACCTGGTCCTGGCAAGCTATAACGCCGGCGAGGGAGCAGTGGCTAGATTTGGAAACCGCGTGCCTCCTTATCGTGAAACACGAAACTACGTGAAGCGGATTAGCTTCCGTTATCGACAGGTTAAGTCTCCCGCTAGCTCATCCCGCAGCGCTGTGAGTGCCGGAGGATTTTAGTTCTCCAGCGAAACCCAGGAGCACCCGGTGTCTAATTCTCAGTCTTTTAGAATGCCTTTAATCGCGAGCGTATTATTGGCAGTGACCTGCCTGACATGCGCTCCGAGTCTATCTGCGCAACAGCATTCGCCGTTGACTAACGCTGCGGTCGTTAAGCTTGTGCGTGCCGGCTTCAAAGAGAAAACAGTAATCGCGATCATTCGCACCCGCACCAATCGTTTCAATCTCGAGCCGGATCGCCTAATCGATCTGAAGCGAAATGGAGTTAGCGAGAACATTATTCTGGCAATGCTCTCGCAGAACGACGCCACCTTCTTCACCGAGGATGGTTGGGGCAGCGACCCTTTCTTCAGATAGCAACAAGCAAAAGGGAAACTCCACCGGTAATGAAACGGACATTTTTGGCTCGAGCGGCAGCGCGAGTGGAGAAACTCGTTCGCGGGGGGAAAGCGCCGGCGCAGCGGGGGAAAGAATCACGACTGGAAGCGCAACGGTTCGTATCATGCGTCCGCCGAGCGAGGCTGGCGGCGCTGCGCTTCGACTTGAGAAGACACCGACGCTCAACAATGAAGCGATTATCAATCTCGTTGAAGCGGGATTCTCGGAAGGAACGATCATTAAGCGGATCGAGAGTTCTCCCAGCGATTTTGACCTATCTCCCGCCAAGCTTGCTGAATTGCGCAAGCGCCGAGTAACCGATCCAATCATCGCCGCCATGCACAGCGCGATGGATGGCTCCGAACCAAAAGCAACCAATCCCAGCAGCAGCGGAGAGAAATAGCGTCATGAAGGGCGCTGACGGTAACAAGGCGCGGCTGACGCTTCGTCTTTTAGTCGCCGGGCTTTGTCTTCGCTGCCGCGTTTGTCTCATTTAGACCTCGCAAAAGCGGGCCACGCGCAACGAGCGAGGCTCGTTGACCCAACTGCGACCCAACAAGCGAAACCTAGTCCCGACTCCCGTCCCCAACACCCAACTCCAGCCGAACAGGAGATCGATCCTGACGATGTGATCTCTGTCCAGACGACGGAGATCCTTTTGCCGGTTACTGTGCGCGATAGTAACGGACGAGCTCGTCTCCGGACTCACCCGAAACGATTTTCGCGTTTTTGAAGATGGATTCGATCAGCCACTGAGCGATTTTAGTTTGCGTCAGGTTCCGGTTGACGTAGTGCTGATGGTCGATGCCTCGTCTTCGGTCTCCAGTAATCTCGATGACTTTCGCAAAGCGGCTGAGGGGTTCGCGTCTCATCTGGCTGCTGATGATCGGATTAGCCTGATTCAATTTGATGATCGAGTGCTGTTGTTGCAGGACTGGACAAAAAGTCTGGTCCAACTGCGCCGCGCTCTCAGACGTGTGGCGCCGGGAATGTTCACCAGGTTCAATGACGCGTTATTACTCGCAGCGCGTGATCAAATGCCGCGAAGCAATGCCCGGCACGCAATCATTGTCTTGACCGACGGAATCGATAGCGGGCGCGGAACCACATTTGATACAGCATTGCGCGCAGCGCTTGCAGTCGCAAACCACCGTCTACATCGTGAGCAACTCGGAAATCGAGCGGGCGAAGAAGCAAGCGGAGCTTTCTGAGCTGCAGGCAGGAACGGAATCAGCGGTCCGCTTTAATGAACTAAAGATCAACGACCTGCGGCTCGGGCTTGGAGGCGTTGGCTGCGAGCGAGCAAAACATGGCTCAGTTGACGAGCGCAACCGGCGGCCGGCTCTACAAGCCGGGATCCTTTAATGACCTGGAAAGAACTTATGCAGAAGTTGCCGACGAGCTGCGCCACCAGTACGCTCTCTACTACTCTCCGACTGAACCGAAATCGCGATGGCGCCTTTCGCCGAGTGAAGGTTGAGACCCGGAATCCTGCTCTTAGAGTCTCAGCTCGCATCGGTTACTTCGCACCGAAATAGGAACAGATAACTCACTAGGTTCGCGTTCCAGTGAATTCGAAAGCCACTCGTCGCCTTCGTAATTTCCTTCACCAATTTCATCCCTGCAGGAAAAAAGGCAACGCCTGCCAATTTTGCTAGTGCCACAATGGCCCACGTGAGAGCTATCAGCGTGTCGTGTGCCCTCGCGACACAGCTGTTTGCTACTTTCACTGAGAATTGATAGGTTCAGATTCGACCCTAAACCTCAGTATTTCAGCAGTTAGCTCGTAACAGGCTTCGGCGGCATAGTCATTGCCAGATGCTTCATGCTAGTCTTGCAGCCGTTTTCTGCAAAGTCCTCGGGCTGTTAGCAATCAATCAAATAATTCACGAAGAAGGAAAAAGAGATAAGCGATGCGACCAGTCAAACACGCTGGAAAAGGGCCTGACCTTAGTTGCCGGTGCTCTTCACGACGTTATTCAATCGGTAAATAAGTACAAGCCTAATCCCTCCTTTACTCCCAAGTGGTCAGACAAGCCGTTGCTGAAGTCCTGGCAGAAGAGCAAACCAACCCTGGGTTGGCCGCGCACAACGGACTCGCTCTGTCCAAACTGCGTTATTGAAGCGCGTGAGTCGATTCTCAGTGGCAAGCAAGATGTCAGCGTATTAATTAATGAGAAGGTCGGCGAGATCAAGGCCCAAATCATTGAACGCAACGGCGAAATTTGGATGGTTAAGGACTGCCCGATTCACGGCCACTTTGAAGACATGATGGCCATCGACGTCAAGTTCCTGACCCACATCGAGAAGATGTTCCCGGGCCGCGACATCGATGCTCATAACGACGAGAAGCTGCACAACCACGGAACAAGCACGATCAAGTATGGCCGCGGCGCGGTGTTGACCGTCGACTTGACTAATCGCTGCAACATGATGTGCGACCCGTGCTTCATGGACGCCAACCAGGTTGGCTTCGTTCACGAGCTGAGCATGGACGACATTCAGCGAGATTCTGGACAACGCGATTTCGATCAAACCGCGTCGCCAGATGTCTGTTCAGTTCTCGGGTGGTGAGCCGTCAATTTCACCACACTTCCTCGAGTCGATTCGGTATGCACGCAAAGTTGGATACAACAGTGTGCAGGCCGCGACCAACGGAATTGAGTTTGCCAAGAGCAAAGAGTTTTGCCGGAAGCCGCTGAAGCCGGATTGCGCTATGTCTATCTCCAGTTTGACGGTATCGGCAACGATGCCAACAGCCACCGTCAGGTCGGCAACCTATTCGATGTGAAGATGCGCGCGATCAACAACCTGCATGAGGCGGGAGTTGAAATCGTGCTGGTGACGACGCTGGTCAACGGAATCAACAACGATCAGGTTGGTTCGATCGTGCGATTCGCTCTCGACAATCCCAAGAAGATCGCGTTCCTTTCGTTCCAGCCGGTTTCATTTACCGGCCGCGATGAAGAGATTACCGAACAGCGCCGCCTGCAGCAGCGCTACACGCTTTCGCATCTTAGCTCACGACGTAAAGAACCAGGTGGGTATCACTGAGCCAACGCGCGATTGGTTTCCGCTCTCGCTGATGGGAGCATTCGCTGATTTCGCGGATCTCGTACACGGTCCTCAGGCCGAATGGGGCCAGGTCTCCTGCGGGTGTCACCCAAACTGCGGCGTGGGCACGGCGGTAATGGTCGATAAGGAAACTCGCGAGATGAAGCCAGTACCGGAATTTCTGAACATTCCTGGTCTGGTGAAAGACATGCAGAAGATTACGGACGCGGCCCGCGGTAAGTGGATGTCGAACCTGATGATGGGACTAGCGCTTTTGAAGCACTACAATCCCTACAGCTCGCCATCGCAGTTCACGCTCTACGAATTGTTTAAGAAGTTCGACAAGTCGTTTGGCCTGACTGGCAAAGACTACGGCAAGGTCAGCGGCGATCGCACTACGCAGGATATCGAGGTTCGTCGTTCCGACCGTTGGAACTTCCTCTTTATCGCCGGCATGTGGTTCCAGGATCTCTTCAACTATGACTTCCGCCGCACCGAAATGTGCATCATCCCTTACGGCACTCAGGAAGGTGAGATTTCCTTCTGTGCGTACAACACGGGAATCGGCTGGAGAAATATCATCGAGAACATGCACCAGAATGCGACCGTGGCGAAGTGGTATGAAGAACACGGCCGTCATGAGATTTTTGCTCGCGGTAAGGAAGTGGAACTCACCGACAAGAGTCACGGCATGGTCTTAATCCAATTGACCTGGCGCGGCCGAACAAGCCGGAAATGGAAGGTCCGAAGACCGCTCACGAAGAAGCTGTGATGATGCGCAAGCTTTATCAGGAGATGGTGCTGAAGCAGCAGCTTGATACCAAAGAATCGGACAAGCCAGTTCAGATTCAGGGGTTGACCCGCAAGAAGGCTGAGCCTGTTGACGCGGAAGTGGTGGCGGTTTAGCTGCGGAGTAAGGTTGAGGAAAATTGCAGGGGCGTCCTCCGTGGACGCCCCATTTCAGCGTAGAGAGGGCACTACACGGATTGACGGCCTTAATCGATCTTGAACCGACAGGTTAAAGTGTTCCAACTTGACCACAAGCGCTGCTGACGTGTTAAATGAGTGCGCCGAATAGGCGTAAAGCTAACAAAGATTACTAAGAGACGGAGATAGAATGGCGATAGTTACTGTAAACCAGGGTGAATCGATTGAGAGCGCGTTGCGGCGCTTCAAGCGCAAGGTTATGACCGAAGAGATAATTAAGGACGCGAAGAAACACGCGTTCTTCATCCCGCCTGGCCAGAAAGCGAAATTGAAATCGGCCCTCGCGCGCAAGCGCAATAAGAAAAAAGGCCGCATGCGCACCGCCCCTCCTCGTGACTAATGAAACGGTTTGCCCGCCCTTAGTGGCGCGCAAATCGCCTTTACCTCCCTGCAGTTCCTCCTTGAGACGAGCTTATGAGGTGAACTTCCCCCGATTCGAGCGAAGCTGACGCTGGTGTGCCTTGCCGCTCGGAGACTGGTTGAATCTCAAATGACCCGCATCCTTATTACTAATGACGATGGGATTCACTCGGACGGCTTAATCAAGCTGGAAGAAGCCTTGAGGGAAGTCGGCGACGTTTACGTAGTCGCGCCTGAATCGGAAATGAGCGGTGCTGCTCATAGTCTTACGCTCGCCCGCCCTCTGCGCATCCGCCAAATCGATGAGCGACATTGGACTGTGGACGGCACCCCAACCGACTGCGTCACGCTCGCTCTAAACCGCATCCTGCCGGCTGAAGAACTTCCGCATATTTGTGCCTCAGGAATAAATCATGGCGGCAACCTCGGTGACGACGCTACCTATTCGGGTACTGTCGCCGGAGCTCTCGAAGCGACGATCCTGGGAGTGCCCGGCCTCGCGTTTAGTTTGGTAGCACGCGAGAACTTCGACTTCACTGAGCCGGCCCGCTTTGCGGTTACGGCTGTAAGGAAAGTACTAACTGAGGGTCTGCCCGAAGGCACTCTTCTGAATATCAACTTTCCGCGGGGCGAGATTAAGGGTGTGCGAGTGACGCGCCAGGGAATTAAGAATGCTCGGCCGGTAATCAGTGAGCACATCGACCCCCGAGGCAAACCCTATTTCTGGATCGGCGAAGAGTATTTCAAGAAAGGCTCGGCTGAGGGCACTGATTATCAGGCTATCGAACAAGGCTGTGTTTCGGTAACGCCGTTGCGAAGTGACATGACCGATCATCAGGCTTTGTTAGGACTAGACACGTGGAATTACGTCAACGCTGCCGAGCTACTCAAGAGTTAACCTTTCTATTTTCCTACCCAGGTTCTAAACTCACACACAGTGTCAGCAACCGGTCAACAGTCTTTTGAACGAAGTCAGGACTACGCGATTCCCCGTGACCGGATGGTTGCGCGTCTGCGCGATCACTACAACATTCAAGATCCCAAGGTGCTTGAGGCGATGCGATCCGTGCCGCGTCACGCCTTTGTGCCCGAGGCTCTTCAGAGTCGTGCCTACGGCGATCACGCTTTACCGATCAGCGCCAACCAGACCATCTCGCAGCCTTACATCGTGGCGCGAATGACTGAGTTGCTGGAGATCGACAAGGAGGGACGTGTTCTGGAAATCGGCGCCGGCTCTGGCTATCAAACGGCTGTGTTGGCAAAAGTCGCCGGTCAAGTTTATTCGATTGAACGCATCGGCGATCTGGCGCGGCAGGCGCAGGCAAAGATTCGTGAGTTAGGAATCTACAATGCGACCGTGAAATGTTTTGACGGCACACTTGGTTGGGCCGCCAACGCGCCCTACGACGGAGTGCTGGTCGCGGCAGGCGGTCCGAATATTCCCGAGCCATTGGTGACTCAACTTAAAATTGGTGGTCGACTGGTCGTTCCGGTTGGCCCAACACGGGATTCGCAACGACTGGTTCGCGTGATTAAGACCGAGCGAGGTTCGCGGGAAGAGGATCATGGCGCCTGCGCGTTTGTGCCTTTGATTGGACAACATGGGTGGTCAACCTAACTTATGGATTTCATTTCTGAGCTGTTTCACCAGCTCCGCGACTTACTTAATCCGAAAATAATTATCGACACGCTGCTCGCCAAGGGCGGCTTGTTTGTGTATGTGGGACTCTTCTTTATTGTGTTCGCCGAGACGGGCTTGGCTTTAGGTTTTTTTCTTCCCGGCGATTCGCTGTTAGTGGTAGCAGGTTTGGTTGCGGCCACCGGCAAATTGAACGTGGCGCTTTTGATCGGCCTCTTGTTTGTCGCGGCGGTAGTGGGTGATGCAGTGGGCTATTACACGGGAGCGAGACTGGGTCCGCGACTTGTTCAAGAAGAAAAAGTCACTCATCTTTCGGCCCAGCCATTTGCAGCGGGCCCACTCGTTTTATGAAAAGTACGGCGGCAAGACGATTGTAATAGCTCGCTTTGTTCCTATCGTGCGCACGTTCGCGCCGATCGTTGCCGGCGCCGCGGAAATGCCTTACCGGCGATTTGTTCTTTTCAATATTGCCGGTGGGTTTCTTTGGGTAACAAGCATGTTGCTGAGCGGATATTTCCTGGGAAGTGTGCTTAAGTCGAAAGTTGGAATCGATCTCGACGAGCACATCGAGTGGGTCGTAATCGTCGTAGTGCTTTTGTCGTTGATACCACCGTTCGTAGAGTACTGGAAATCGCGCCGCGAGAAAGCGCGTGCTGCGAACGAGGCACGCAACGCCGAAGTGTGAAGTTGGTTGATTCATTAGCGCCGAGTCCCCAAGTCGCAGAGTCGCAGAGTTCAAAAGGGCCAAAGCGACCTTGATGACCGAGTCTCAGAGAACGCAATAGGAGAGAACGCGCCGGCTAACGAATTTGATTCTCCGCGTCTTTGCGTCTTTGCGCCTCCGCGTTTGAATATTCTGATTCGAAAAAGGCGTGGTTTGACTTAACTCTAACCAGCACCTAGAATCCAGAGTCTTGTCGGGGCGTGGCTCAGCCTGGTAGAGCGCACGGTTCGGGACCGTGAGGTCGGAGGTTCGAATCCTCTCGCCCCGACCACAATTTATGACGCAAAAGACCACTCGCTCTGAGTGGTCTTTCTATTTTTTGACATCGATTGCGCATACCACAGTACCAATCTTGCCAAATAGGCTTATTCTTCTTTACTCTGCCGCTTCCTCCCTGTAGCAGTCGAAGCTGAACCCACGTTTTGAAAAGTTGATTACAAATTGTTGCCGTTTGACCGGAAGGAAGAAGCAATGCCCTTGAAAAGGATGCTGGCTGGACTGTTGCGGGATTGATGGTTACGGTCCCAACTCGTGGCGCCGAGAGGTTCGAGATCGACTCAGCCCACGCCTTTGTGTACTTCACAATCGCGCACTTCTCCGGCAAAGCGCGCGGCAGTTTCCGAGAGGTCGCAGGCACTATTCATTACGACGAGAGCGACATTTCAAAGTCGTCGGTTGAGGTTGTAATCAAGACGGCAAGCGTTAATACAAACAACGAACGACGCGACACCCACCTTCGCTCAGCCGATTTCTTCGAGGCCGAGAAGTACCCCGACATGACCTTCAAGAGCCGCCGCATCACACGCCAAGGCAAAGGCTTTCTCGCGGTCGGAGACTTGACGATCAAAGGCGTGACAAAAGAGGTCGCCATGCCCTTCAATCTCACTGGGCCGATCAAGGATCCGCTGCCAACGGGTGTTAGACGCCTAATGGTAGGCGCGAGTCTCACGATTGATCGGCGCGAATTTGGCATTACCTGGAGTCGGCTGACGGACACCAATGAGCTCTTTGTCGGCAATGAGGTGGTTATCGATATTAACGTCGAAGCGATAGTACCTAAACCGAGGCAGGCGGGAGAATAAAGGGCAGTTCACTTGGGATACGGTGAACGCTCGGCGACGCAATGCCCATCTTAAATGGTTATTTTTCGAGATCTGGATCAGGGTTTGGACGCTTCCAAAAAAGGAGGCGGGCTGCTCCAAATTCAAGCGAGATTATTTCGTCCTTCTTCAACCTGCATTCGTCTAATAAATTGACCCGCTGACTGTAAGCCATGGTATAGTCAGGTTCAACCGGGTTTTGGCCGGGTGCCCCGCCAAGCAAGTAAAGTAAGACCTCACAAATTTTATCGTTTCATCGACCTTGTGACGGAGAGCCCACTTATGAAGACCTGTCTCCCGCGGCGTGCGAAGCCTTCCAAGTCCTTATTTTTTACCCTTCAAGTCGCTCTTCTATTTGCCGCAGTGGGAGCGGTCAATGCTATTCAGGCCGCTAAGCCACCGGTCCTCTTAACCGAGGCGTCACCTTCTACGCGTGCCGTGGCCTTCGAGTCGGTCTCGATGAAGCCCGAACCCTTTTTCCCGACCTCGACAGTTCAATTTGCAAGTGACAATCGAACCCGGATCGTAATCTTTGCGCGAGACTTGGAATTGTATGCGGGCGAAGGTGCGAATGCTTTTTCAGCAGATGCGGAGGATGGCGCGGGCAAACGGTACGCGCTGCGAGTTGAATATGTAGGCCAGGTTCCGGGTTTTGAAGGTATCACGATGATGATCGTGCGCCTTGCTGACGACCTGGGTGCTGTTGGTGATGTTTTGATTCGCGTCAATTTGCACGGAATGGCAAGCAATCGTGTGCGTGTAGCCATGGGTAGCATTGGCGGCGGACCAGCGGTTGATCCTATAACCGAATACTCTTCACCGGCTCCCACAACGCCACCGCCACCTGATCCAATTGCGACTCCGGATCCCTTTACTGGTCCTGCAAGCGACGCCGACACAGTCAGGTTTCTTGAGCAGGCAACTTGGGGAGTTCCCAGCCAGGCTGAGATCAATCGGGTCAAGGCAATGGGCTTCCGGGCTTACCTGAACGAACAATTTGCACTAACCCCCACCAATCCAGCCAAGGGATCAAATTATCCTGACATTCCGTTCAATGTAGTTGACGATCAGGGCACGGCCTGTCCGACCAGCACCGGAGATCCTAATTACAGCCAGGCTGTTTGCAACCGCGACAACTTCTCGCTTTACCCGGTTCAACGAACCTTCTTTTCCAATGCGCTGTATGGACAGGATCAACTGCGACAGCGTGTGGCCTTCGCCCTTCACCAGATCCTTGTTGTCTCAGGGAATAGCCCGCTCAATCGTTCCAGTTGGATGACGATCTATCTGCAGTCGCTTGATCGGGGCGCGTTTGGTAACTATCGCACCTTGTTGAATGAGATCACTCTAAACCCGGAAATGGGTGAGTATCTCGACATGCGCATTAGCACGAGAACAAGTCCCAACGAAAACTGGGCGCGTGAAGTGCTGCAACTCTTCTCGATCGGAGTGAACGAATTAAACCTCGACGGTTCACCCAAGGTCGATGCTCAGGGCGTCAACATTCCTTCTTACTCACAGTCCACCGTTAACGAGTTTACGAAGCTCTTCACCGGCTGGAATCTTGCGGCGGCAATTGGCACCGGTATTGGAAACTGGCGTGATCCAATGGTGCCGCGCGCTGGAAACAACCACGACGTCACTGCAAAAGTCTTGCTCAACGGAGTAACTGTTCCGGCGTGTACAGCGGGCAGCCAGGCATGCGCGCAATCAGATTTGACAGCTGGGCTCAACAACATTTTCGCTCATCCCAACGTCGGCCCGTTTATCAGCAAACAGCTGATTCAACATCTCGTTACCAGTAATCCTAGTCGCGCTTATGTAGAACGCGTGGCCAAGGTCTTCAACAACGACTGTGACGCCCTCTATCCGCAAGGTTGCGGTAGCGCTCGTGGCAACATGCGAGCGGTAGTGCAGGCGATCCTGCTGGATCCGGAAGCGCGCGGCGACGTGAAAACAGATCCAAGCTACGGGAAGCTTCGTGAGCCTGCGCAATACGTAATCGGATTCTTGCGTGCTCTTAATGTGAAGTCGTTTGATAAGGGTTCCACGAGTGATGGCGTGATTGGTGATAATCGATCAGCTGCTGCTGATATGACCGGCCCGCTTGATCAGCCGATCTTCCGGCCGCCTACGGTCTTCAGTTACTACCAGCCTGAATACGAAGTGCCAGGAACAAAGATACTGGGACCTGCTTTTGGCATCCTTTCAACCTCGACGACACTCAAGCGAGCGAACGTCATAAATACGCTGCTTTACACAGGTATACCCTCAAATACCACACCCAGCTCAGAGTCCGGATCGTCCGCGCGGCACTTCAGTGGACCTATCGAACATTGAAGCGATGGCCAGCAATCCCGGACAAATAGCCGACTATCTCAACGCCCTGATGCTTCACGGTACGATGTCAACGCAGTTTCGCAATTCGCTCATCACGGCAATGAATGCAATACCGGGTTCGGACGCAAACTTTGCCCGTAAACGAGCGCAGGTTGCGGCCTATCTCGTTGCCACTTCATCGCAGTACGACATACAGAGATAAACACATGGCTACATCACGTAGAAATTTTCTCAAGACGAGTGCCTGCGCGCTGGGTGGGATGGCAATGGCTTCCACCATGGACAGCCTCGGCTTAGTTCACGCGCTCACCCCTCAGGCAGCGACAAGCTATAAGGCACTGGTTTGCATTTTTCTAAACGGTGGAAACGACGGCAACAACATGCTCCTGTCGATGGATCAGTACGCCTCCTACTCGGCAGCTCGTAGCGCTGCGGGTTTGGCGCTTCCGCAAAGCGGAACCGGAGCATTCTTGCCCATCTCGCCGCTTACCGGCGGGTCGTATGGTTTGCACCCGAGCATGCCTGAGATTCAGGCGTTGTTTAATCAAGGACGAGTGGCGGCGCTGGTTAATAACGGACCACTCGTGGAACCGCTCACTCGCAGCACATACCAGAACGGCACTGGTAAAAAGCCGCTGCAATTGTTTTCCCACTCGGATCAGGTGGGACTCTTCGCAACCGCTATCGCTGATAACGTGAGTCAAACCGGTTGGGGTGGTCGTGTAGCAGACAAGACTGGCGGTTTGAACGGCTCCGCGACTTTCCCTTCAAATGTCTCCATTGCCGGAGTCAACCTTTTTCTGACAGGCGTCGATACGAGGCAGTTGGCAGTAAGCGATTCAAACACGACGCTGGCAAATGTGCTGCAGCTTAACAATGCGCCCGGAGCAAGCGCAGCTGAAAATACTTCACGAAGCGCTTCTTTCAATGAACTGCGGGCGCTTGATCACTCCTTCAAGCTAATCAAGGCGGCGAGCGATACTCGTAGTAGCGCAATTCAAACTGATATTGCACTAAGCTCAGTCAATCCCATTCTGAGCTACAGTTTTCCCCAATACGAACCTGGGCCGGCAACTCTTGCAGGTAGCGCGTTTGATCAAGGCGAGCACGGAACCTTCAGCCAACATCAACATGAAGCGCCAGATTTTCTTCTGCCAGATCGGCGGGTTTGATACCCATTCAGCTCAACTGAATGGTCAGTCGACACTCCTGCAGCAGGTGAGTCAGGCAATGAACGCGTTCTATAACGCGACTGTCGAATTAGGATTGCAGGACAGTATCACCACGTTTACGTTGTCTGACTTTAGCCGTACGCTACAACCCGCTGGTACTGGCACAGCACAGGTGGGCAGCGATCACGCGTGGGGAAATAATCATTTGATTATGGGTGGTGCAGTTCGCGGTAACCGCCTCTTCGGAACTTATCCGACGCTGCAACTCGGCGGGCCTGACGATACTGACGGTGGCGCATCGCCACGCGGGCGCTGGATTCCCACAACTTCGGTGGAACAATATGCGGCGACACTCGCAACCTGGTACGGATTGTCGACGAGCGATTTGCCTGGCGTGTTCCCGTTGATCGGCCGCTTCGCGACCCCCGATCTTGGTTTCATGATGTAACTGCCGCCAAGTGTTTTAAGTAATCTGGTAAAGTGAAATAGCCTGGCGATCGTCGCTAGGCTATTTTTCAAGGGACTTACTTTTGCGCCGTAGTTAGAATTTTTCTATGCGCATCGCTCTGAAGCCGAATTACGAAAAAGCGCGACTGATTATTCTGCCGTCTTTGTTAGCAGCGTTTCTTGGTTTCTTCCTTTCAAATAGTTCAACAAACATTCAGGTTCACGCGTTCTCTGCAGGCCCACCTGCCGGCTACACCGGAGCGCCGGGCGAGGAGCCTGAAGCGTGCGCCGAATGTCACGTACCTGCTGACGCTGGTACCGGAAACATTTCAATCAATGCACCGCAGAACTACGTTCCGGGTCAGACTTACGCGATCACCGTCACCCACAACAATGCCGCAGATGCGACACGACTGCGTTGGGGATTCCAACTCACTGCCCTGGATACGGGCGATGAGAAAGCGGGAAATCTCCAAAGCAATGATGTCTTCACGCAGGTCCTAAACAACCAGGGTCCCGGCAGCAGCCGCCAATACATTGAACACACCTCCGTTGGAACCTTTGTCGGTCAACAACACACCGCAAGTTGGACTTTTGATTGGACAGCGCCTCCCACTGATGTAGGCACAATCTATTTTTACGCAGCCGGGAATCAGGCAAATAACGACAACAACACATCCGGCGACTTTGTCTACAAGACGTTTGTAATCTCCTCACCGATCTCGGCCACGCCTGATTTCGCGATCAATGTTGTGCCTCAAACGAGAACTATCACGCCTGGCGCAGCGGCGGAATATACGGTGACAGTTACGCCGCTAGCGGGGTTCACGGGCACCGTAAATCTCAGCGCCGGAGTTTTGCCGTCCGGAGTCTCCGCGAGTTTTGTTCCAGCAGTAATTAACATCAGCGATGCGAATCCAAAGACGAGCACGCTGACTCTTACCTCGTCAGCGGGAACGCCTTTAGGAAGTCATTTGATCGACGTCGCGGGACAGTCAGCCATTTTGATTCACACGGCACAAGTAACTCTGCGAACAGTTAGTCCGACAAGCGCCGACCTTACTGTCAGTAAGACCGCCTCGCCGAATCCCGGACAAGTCGGAACAAGTCTTTCCTATCGTATCGTCGTCATGAATAACGGTCCGGGCGTAGCCACAAACGTAGTCTTGACTGACACGTTGCCATCCGGTGTCACGTTTGGTTCTGCCAGTGTTACTCAAGGAAGCTGCAGCGGCACCGCCACCGTGAATTGTGCGATTGGGACTCTTAATGTAGGAGCTTCTGCAATCGCCACGGTAGTTGTCAGTCCCTAATAGCGAGGGTCAATTAACGAACACAGCCACTGCCTCAGCTAGCGAAACAGATTTTGATACAGCCAACAACACGGCAGTCATAAACACCGTCGTTCAACCGGCGGCAGTCTCACCGGTGATGTTGGATAACAATCTGACGGTTAGCACCGTGGTGTCGGGACTCGATCAGCCAATCAGCATGGCTTTCATTGGTCCGAATGATTTCCTGATTCTGGAAAAGGCCACGGGCAAAGTGCAGCGAATTCTAAATGGAATGTTGCATAGCACTGCGCTCGACCTCGCCGTCAATTCAGCTTCCGAGCGAGGGCTGCTGGGAATAGCGCTGCACCCGAATTTCGCCGTCAATGGATATGTCTATCTCTTCTGGTCAGAAAGCACGACGGGAACTGATACGACGAACGTTGATGCCTCGCCACTGCTTGGCAATCGCGTCGATCGTTACATCTGGAATGGTGCGACGCTGACTTTTGATCGAAACCTAATTCGGCTCCGTTCGCTGCAACAGGACAGTGGACAGCCATCGAGGGGAAATCATAACGGCGGTGTGTTGCGCTTTGGCCATGACGGCAAGCTCTACATCATTTTTGGAGACAATGGCCGTCGCGGGTTGTTGCAAAACATCACGAGCGGTGGTCCGGTGCCCGATGATCAGTTTGGCGGGCCCGAGCCGGATGATGCGCATCTCACCGGCGTCATTCTGCGACTCAATGACGACGGCACCACTCCGTCTGACAATCCTTTCTTCAATGCGAGCACACCTCTTAGCGGCGAAGCGGCTGCTAACGTGAAGAAGATTTATGCATACGGCGTCCGCAACAGCTTTGGGATGGCGTTCGATCCGCTAACCGGAAATCTTTGGACGCAGGAAAACGGTGACGATTCCTTTGATGAAATAAATCGGGTGCGACCGGGCTTTAATGGGGGTTGGATCCAGGCGATCGGTCCGGTCAGTCGGGTTAGCGAATACAAGTCGATTGAAAGCACGTACGGTGCGGGTAACTTGCAACAGCTTCGCTGGCCGGTAAGCAATATTGCGGACACTCCACAACAAGCGCTTTCTCGACTCTATATGCTTCCCGGAGCGCAATATGTCGATCCGGAATTTAGTTGGAAGTATGCAGTGGCTCCTTCGCCGATTGGCTTTGTGCAGGGCAGGGGATTGGGACCGCAATTCGAGGGAGATCTTTTAGTCGGCGCTTCCCGCGTCACACTGGCCAACGGCTATCTCTTCCGCTTCGAGATGTCAGCCGACCGTCAGCATTTTGCCTTTACTGAACCTAAGCTTGCGGATCTGGTAGCCGACAACCTGGACAAGTTTGATTTATCGGAGAGCGAAAGTCTGCTCATCGGTCGAGACTTTGGCATCACGACAGACATTCAAACCGGACCGAATGGAAATGTTTTTGTCGTGTCTCTCTCCAATGGCGCCGTTTATGAGATTAAATCCAAGCCGGCTTTGATATTCACTGCGACACTGAATGGCTCGCAGGAAGTTCCTCCTACAAACTCACCGGCAACTGGAAGCGCGACGTTGATTCTCAGCCCAGACGAAACAACCGCGCGGCTTTCACTGAATTTCAGCGGACTAACAAGTGCGCAAACTGACGCTCACATTCACGGACCTGCCGCGCCGGGAAGCACTGCCGGAGCCCTCTTTCCGCTGCCTTTGGGTCAGTTGAACGATTTCGAGATCAAGCTTTCTCCACAACAGGTAACTGATCTAAAGGCCGGCTTACACTACATCAACGTTCATACGAGCAATTTTATGAGCGGAGAAATACGTGGTCAGTTCGGGTCTTCGCCGGCGACCAGCATTGTCGTTTCCGGAGCCACTAGTTTTTCCGTTAATGAAGGCCAGGGTGCAGTGCCGGTAACGTTTACTCGGCTGGGTAACACGGCGGCTGCGGCGTCGGTAAGTTTCGCAACCAGCGATACGGCCGGCCTGACCAACTGCAACGTAATCAATGGAGTGGCTTCTTCACGTTGCGATTATGTCGCCTCCGTCAGCTCGGTAACTTTTGGTGCTGGCGAAAGCTCAAAGACGATTTCGATTCCCATCGTTGACGATGCTTACGCCGAAGGCTCCGAAACCTTCACTATTAGTTTGCACAATCCGAGCGGCGTGGTGCTTGGCCCGCCAACCAGCGCAATTATCACGATCAATGACAACGAGACAGTTAACGGACAAAACCCGATCGATCAAACGGCGTTCTTCGTCCGGCAGCACTACGTCGATTTCCTCGGGCGCGAACCAGATCCGGCAGGGTTCAGCGGCTGGCAGAACATCATCAACACTTGTCCGCCGGGCAATATAACGTGTGATCGAGTCCACGTTTCAGGTAACTTTTTTCAGTCGCCTGAATTTCAGCAGCGCGGTTATTTTGTTTATCGCTTTTACCCGGTCAGTTTTGGTCGCAAGCCAGGCTATGACGAGTTCATTCCGGATCTCGCGCGTGTCAGCGGTTTCCTTACCGACGCGCAGTTGGAAGCCGCGAAGCTCGCATTTATCGCCGAGTTCATGTCGAGGCCTGCGTTCATTACCAAGTTCAATAGTTTAGACAACACGCAATATGTCGATACGCTGTTGGCGACGGCAGGCGTCACCAGTGGCTCCAGAAATTTCTGGATTGCTGCACTGACTAATGGGACGTTAACGCGGGCCCAGGTTCTTCGCGAGATCGCCGAGAGTTCAGAGGTGAACGCTAAGTATTACAACCAGGCTTTCGTCGTGATGCAGTATTTCGGCTACTTGCGGCGGGAGCCGGACGCTCTTTACTTAAACTGGATTCAGGAATTGGATACGACGGGAAACCCTCGCAACATGATCAACGGCTTCGTCAACTCACTCGAGTATCGTTTGCGCTTCGGTCCTTAATGGTGGATCGACCGCCATTGCCAAGATCGCCAATTGCCAAGATTTGGTCTCCAGATCCGACTAAGACGCCTTGTTCTAATTCTGGCGCTCTTGGCAACCTTGCCGACTTGGCGGTAATTTCGTCAGTCGAATTCCCAGCATCAACAGCGCGGAGCGATCCGAAACCATCCTCTCTTCTGAAGCAAGCCATTCTCGATAAGCAGCCAGTTCGTACTTCGGTTAATGGTCGATTGCCTAGTCGAGCCGCCGGAGTTCGTTCAAATCGCCCTGTTGGTGAGGGCAAGATGAGGTTGCGCACATGGAGTGAGCGAGGGTCTGCGAGCGCTGCTTCAGCGGCTTCTGACGGAAGGGAAGAATTCTTCATAAGCGAGCAGATGCCAGACTGCCTCTGCTCCGTTTCCATCAACAGCCAGGATTCGCAACAACCCAAATCCGCTTTCCAGTTGAAACAACAGATCATCACCGGGTGCGAAGGACTGACTCATGAATAAAGTCTAACATAGCGTTTTGTTGGCTCGTCTTAGGGCAGCTAATTGCAAATCGAAAAACGTGAATCTAGAATCGGCATTCATTCATGAGTCAATTCGATTCCAGCAAAGACTACTACGAGATCATCGGCGCCGATGAAGGAACGAATCGTCAAGATCTGGAAAGACTATACAAACGACGGGCGGCCCAACTTCATCCGGACCGCGGCGGCAGTGAAGAGGGAATGAAGTCGCTAAATGAAGCCTACTTTGTCTTAAAGGATGAGACGACGAGGCGCGAGTACGACCTGCAACGCAACAAGCCAACAGCGGCGACGCCCCAGCGCTCGTCTGCACCCGCGGCCAAAGACGTTGGTCTCTTTGGCCATTTCTTGAGCGCTTTTCTGTGTCTACTGCTTGGTTTGTCTCTCTTGTTTCTCGTGCGCTTTCAGTGGTTCTGGTTTTTGTGGCCTCTAGTTATTCTCGCGGTCTTCGTAATTCTGTTTGGCGTGCTGATGGCCCACAGCGCGATGGTTGCAGCAAACGCTTCGCTGGCCATGGATAATCCGGTAAGGCGATATCGGTCCGCACAGGAAGCTATGTTCTGGGCCGCCGTTGCCGCCGCCGGTTACGGTGTTTATCTCCTTCTAACTAGCGTGGGTTAACGATTGCCAGAGCAATTTAAAATCAAGGGTATGAGTTTATTGTTTCTCGAGGTAAACAGCCTCGAGGAGTCGCTCCATTTCTACAGCGATCAGCTTGGCTTGAAAATCGAGTCGAACAATCCGACCAGTGAACCGCCGATGGCGACATTGCGCGCCGGCGATCTGAAAATCACGCTCGCACAAAACCTTGAGACGATGCTGCGCAGGGGAAGAGGTGCTCATTTCTTTCTCAGCGTCGAAGATGTTGATAGCTATTACGATCATCTTTGCAGTAAGGGTCTTGAGGTGAAACCACCCGTTGAAGAAGGTTGGGGCGGCCGCTTTATAACGGTGCAGGATCCCGATAAGTACCGCTTCTTCTTTGTCACCTGGGACTGAACCGTCAAGAAAAGTTTACCCTGCTCTGCCTAAACCCCTAAGTAATCGAACAGAGGGTCCATGCCTTTATTCAAAAGCGTCGTATTTGACAGTCCCGCGAAGCGGGACGCCTGACAATAGCCCAGCACTTTAGTGCTGGGATCAATGGCCGCAAGTATTTAGTCCGCGAAGCGGACGGCTGAATGAACTAAAGATCTCAGTCGTCCGTTTCACGGACTTCACTCATTGGTACGTTTCCAATCCCAGCACTGAAGTGCTGGGCTACTGTCGGTCGTCCCGCCTCGCGGGACTCATACTGAGCTTTGCGCAAAGCGACACCGCTCTGCTACACTATGTTTCATAGATAGGACAAGTTTGCAGCTATGCAGTACGTGGCAAATCCGCCTAATCCCTGGCTAACTCACTCGGTCGAATGGCTTGGCGAGCCTCCGGAAACCAAGCTTGAAGTCTTCGAAGAGACTGACACCCGCACGATCATTGCCCACAACAACAGCCCGGACGTCAGTTTTGATTATTCACTGAACTGCTATCGCGGGTGTATTCACGGCTGCACGTATTGTTTTAGCCGGCCGACTCATGAGTACCTGGGATACGGCGCCGGAACTGACTTCGATCGGAAGATTGTCGTTAAAGTGAACGCGCCGGTGCTACTTCGTAAGGAGCTGATGAAGCCTTCGTGGAAAGGCGACGAGATAGTCTTTTCATTTACTTCCGATCCGTACATCCCACTTGAAGCTCATTACAAGCTAACGCGACGCTGTCTGGAGGTATGCGCGGAATTTCGTAACCCGGTCGGCGTTATCACTAAGTCCGCGTTGATACGAAGGGACATAGATGTCTTACAGCAACTGACGCGCGATGCGCGTCTCGGAGTTTTCTTTACGATACCGTTTACTGACCGCGAGTCGGCGAGAGCTGTCGAACCATACGCACCGCTTCCGGATGCTCGCTTTCACGCGATGAGAGATCTCGCTGCCGCCGGAATAAAAGTAGGGATTGGAATCGCGCCTGTCATTCCCGGTTTGACTACCGACATACCTGAACTACTCAAGCGAGCGAAAGACGCTGGAGCAACTCACGCTTTTATTAACATGTTGCGCTTACCGGGCAGCGTTGCCCCCTATTTCCAGGAACGTTTGCTTGAGAAGCTGCCCACGAAAGCCAAGCGAATCTTGAACCGAATCAGAGAAGCGCGCGAGGGAAAAATGAATTCGAGCGTCTTCGGCGAGCGGATGCGGGGCAAAGGACAATATTGGGAAGCTACGGAACGTCTCTTCAAAATTCACTGCGAACGTTTAGGTTTCAACAAGAGGAGCGCCCGGGCTGCAGAAGCGAATACTACTTTTACAAGACCCACCTCACAACCGAGTTTGTTCTAACGTTACGTTCTCATAAGAGACAGTAGTTGGAAGCGTGGCTACAACGACTAAGATTCGATCGAAAAAACTTTAAGCGTGGCTTTCCACGTGTTTCACTAGAGACAGAACGGCTTGGGGCGCTTATAATGCGAGCGTACCCGAAACAAAAACCCAATCAGGAGCTGCGCCGTGATGCTAATCAGGGATGTGATTCGCAACCGTGAGCCGTACTCGATGAAGTCGTCTGCCAGCGTCCAGGATGCCGCGGAGTTTATGGCGTCACGGAACATCGGAGCCGTGTGTGTAGTAGACGAAAGCGGGAAATTGCTTGGCGTTTTCTCTGAGCGCGATGTGGTTAACCGTGTCATCCTGCAAAAGCGAGATCCTGCTGCATTGCAAGTCGGTGAGGTAACAAGCGAGTTGCGCGCAGTGATCCGGTGCGATGAAACTCCCCACCAGGCGCTTGAGCGGATGGAGCTGATTGGAACGCGTCATTTGCCCGTTGTCGACGGTGAGCGTTGGGTCGGCATGCTTTCGATGCGAGATTTGATGCGTGTTGAGTTGAGCGAGCAGGGTGACGAGATTAAGTTGCTCCACGAATACATTCAGCATTAAGCCCCCCGAAAAATTCTAGTCTGCCCCCTTCAGAGGCTTTTTAACGTAAGTTTTTTGCGTTTGCTGCCGCAGTCTGTGGTGTCATAGCTGTAGGGGCGTCCCTCCGTGGGCGCCCTTGAATCCTAGACCAGGGGGCCACGGAGTGCCGCCCGCTACAGATTACTTTGTGCGCAAGCCAGGGTTCTGGAGCACTTACATGAAACTAAGATTGATTCTTTTACTCTGGTCGCTTATCGCGCTCAGTCTGGGAACGGTTTGTAAGCAACCGCCGCCAGGCCGCGGCGCCGGAGAAACAGAAGCCGCCCCAGTGTCGCAGACAAACTTTCGAGTTGAGACAGTGGTCTCCAACCTTGAGGTTCCCTGGTCGATCGCCTGGGCGCCGGACGGGCGCATGTTCTTCACAGAGCGGCCCGGGCGCGTTCGCGTCTACGAAAAAGGACAGCTACGACCCTGAGCCGCTCTTCGTTGTTCCGGACGTTGAACCCTCAGGCGAAAGCGGCTTGATGAGTTTAGCTTTGCATCCGCAATTTGGCTCGAATCATTTCCTTTATCTGGCCTATGCATACAAAGGAACCGACCAACAGGTGCGCGTAGTTCGCTATCGAGAAAGTTCGTCAGGACTGACAGATCAAAAGATCATTATTGAGAATATACCCGCGGCGCAGTTCCATGCCGGCTGTCGTTTGCGCTTTGGTCCCGACCAGAAGCTGTACATCACGACTGGAGACGCAACCGAACGCGGACTCGCGCAAAGATTGGATTCACTCGCCGGTAAAACTCTACGGCTGAACGAAGACGGCACGGTTCCGTCCGACAATCCTTTCGTCAATCAAAAGAATGCGCGACCGGAGATTTGGACAATCGGTCATCGCAATGCGCAAGGAATGGACTGGCAACCCGGTTCGAATCTGATGTTTCAGACTGAGCACGGACCTTCAGGTTTTGACGGACCCGGAGGCGGTGATGAAGTAAACATTGTAGAGCGTGGAAAGAATTATGGCTGGCCCGTGATTCATCACACTCAATCTCGAGCCGGTATGGAGTCGCCTTTATTGGAATACACACCAGCGTGCGCGCCCGGAAGCGCCGTCTTTTATCGCGGCTCGACTTTCGCGCAATTTCGCAACAACTTCTTCTTCGGCTGTCTTCGTGGCGAACGAATCGTCCGCGTCGTGCTCGATGGCCGGCGCGTGATGAGTCAGGAGAATCTGTTGGCAGGGAAGTATGGACGAATCAGGGAAGTAGCTGAGGGGCCGGATGGTGCGATTTACTTTTCTACTTCTAATAAGGACGGGCGCGGCTCGCCCGCAAGTGATGACGATCGAATCATTCGGTTGGTAGCGACGAAGTAAAAACTGCTAGACCTTCTGAGCGAGAAGGGCGCTCTTGCTCCAGCCGATTACCTGCAGCGGTGGAAAACGGTAGTGGTGCACCATTTGAAAGTGACGTTCCGTGTTTCGCATCACTTCCCGCGGTGGGTGGTGTTTGAAGCGAAACAGGATCTCAAGAAAGGTGCTGGCCGGAGATGGCCGGCAAGGTATGTGCAACAGATGGCCGCCGGGACTTATGACGCGAGCGAGTTCATTCATTCCGTCGGAAAGCGGGACGTATTCAAGCGCTCCGCTGGTTACTACCATGTCAAACGTTTCGTCGGCGAAGGGAAGTGACAGGAGATTTCCCTGAGTGAAGCTGGCATCACGCGTCCTTACCGGGCTGTCACAAACCGCTCTGCGAGCTGCCTCAATAGACGTAGCTGACAAATCGAGAGCGGTAATCTTTACCGGGAAGTGAAGCGCGCGCAGGAGCGCCAGGGTTAATAATCCAGTGCCGCATCCGGCGTCGAGGATTTTCGCCCCCCTCGAGACGGGAAGTGGATGGTTAGCAAAGTACTCGTCGAGCGACCGTCCGTAGCCATTGAGTTTAAACGTCAACTCATAAAGACCAGCGATCTTATCGTAGTAAGAACCCGCACGTGCTTCGGTCTTAGTTGCGGTCAGTACATACTCCATCGGCCTCTCCTAATCCTCTCTGGCTTGCTAAAGTCGTTGGGTTGCCGCAAAAAATTCACTTGGGGGTAATCTGGCGGGGTATTGTAGCCGCCTGAAGGTCTTTACTCAAATCGTAAACTCACGGCAATTTCCGGGCATGGACGCAAGACCCGATACTGGCAGCCGTTCCTTAAACGGGTCAGAGGTGTACTTCTTGTTGGGAGACAAACCATGAAAAAGATTTTTCTAATACTGGGAACGGCAGGATCGCTGGTTTTGGTGTGCGGTGTGCTGCTTTTTGGCGGCAGAACCGAAAAAGCAGAAGCCGCTGTAGCCGCTTGGGAAGGTGAGCCGCAAGGAAGAAATATCGTCCCTGAGCGACAGTTTGACGTTGCTGTTGTGGTGGACGGCCGCACGCTTCCGGAATATGCGGCGCGCGGGCGCCGCTACGTGGAAGCGCATCAGGGTGCCGAATACGAAGTCCGGATTCACAATCCGCATCCGTTTCGCGTGGCTGTCGCGTTGTCAGTCGATGGCCTTAACTCAATTGACGCGCGGCGGACTAGCGCCTGGAATGCGAGCAAGTGGGTGATTGCGCCGTACGGGACGATTCACGTTTCCGGCTGGCAGATGAGCTCGGAACGGGCGCGTCGTTTCTATTTCACTACCGAGCGCGACTCTTACGCTGCCAAGCTGGGGCAAACAGCAAACCTGGGAGCAATCTCGGCCGTGTTCTTTCGCGAGCGCCGGTATGTGCCGGTTCCGATCACACCGCCGCGTCCTATCTATGAAGAGGACGGCCGTGACCGTCGCTCGGAAAAGTCTCAAGCGCCGACGGCGTCAGCTGAAGGACTGGCTTCGGGAAGAGGAGAGCGGCAGGCCCCAATGCAAACGGATGATGAATACGCAGCGACTGGCATTGGTCGCTCGGTGAGAAACGACGTGCGCTTCGTGCAAATGGATTTGGAATCGCGGCCGGTTAATGAGGTCAATATTCGTTACGAGTATTACGGCGCGCTAGTGCGTTTGGGAATACTGCCCCGGCAATATCCGAATATCGATCCGTTAAGACGACGTGAAGGTGCAACAGGCTTCGAGGATCGAAGGTTTAGTCCTGAGCCTTAGTGCGACGTGGCGCAAACGACCGGAGGCGGACTTGATGGCTCGACGAACGGCGCCTTGAAAGGGTGGTTCATCCGTAGATTGCTGTGAGAACTTGGCAGTCGTTCAATGTCGATGGGGAATTTCCCTGCTTTTTTCGTTTCGAGCTATGTTGAGGAGCTGAAACGAGCGTTGGAATATCGCGGCACAGAGGGCTATGGTTGCCAGCGCGAATTGCATCGTGAACAAGAAGAGCAGCCAAGTTGGACTTGACCACACAATTCCGACGAACAACGCAATAATGACGAAGTCCATTCCCAGCGTGCCAAATCCCAACACCAACAGGCCCAAGATTTTTCGCGGACTGCATGCACATATGAACCGATACCGATAAAGACGTTGGGAAAGAAGAGTAGGCTGAAGCCCAGGATTAGAGACAGATACAATTTAGGCTCCTTGTTACTTTCAGAAAAATCCCAAAATAAGCAATACGTGGCTGGAAATGCACCTAGAAGTGCCGCGGTTACTCCGCAATACAATTCTACTCTTCGGGATAATTTCATAAGCGACCCGCTGATTTAACCTCGCAAAATCCAACCCGCGTTGGAGCTTCATTAACGAAAACCTCGAGTCACACCTGCTTAGGGCACTGAGAGGGTGTAGTTTCCGATTCCGGTTTGCTCAACTGAACTGCTTTGGATTGTACCGAGGGTAAACTCAGTATGCGAGAAAGGCTGTTTGCATCGTCATCCAGATCTGCTTTCCTTCCGCAGACGCGCGACGCAAAGGATCGTCCACAAGATCGCGAAAACCGTGGCGAGGAAGGGGAGGAATAGATTACCGGTGTTTATCGCGATTACTGTTGCAAAAGCTGCGAGCCCCAGATGCATCACAACACCAGAAATGACCAGTAGCCCCCCGCTTAAGAGCCGAGTGCAACTAAGAATGCAATAGACAAGATAAAGAGAAATAACAGCGACACCGTAGGCGTACAAGGCAGGCCCGTTTGCGATGAACTTCAGGTACGGAAGCACAGCGAATAGCAAATAAAGCAGTAGGCTTAACCCGCTCAACGAAGCGAAGAAAAGTTTGAATACAGAGAGGTTGCTCATTTACGTTCCGTTCGTCCTACCGAGTTTTTTGATCTCACCACCTAACCTAGAGAGAGTTCCATGACCGCCCGCGCCGGGCTCGGCTTAAAATCGCTTCCAGCCCTTATCGTTGACAAAGCGGTAAACCATCATTGGAGCGTCGCAGATTGCAATGCAACCTCGCATTAGGCGCGACAATCGCTCAATCCGGCCGACATCAGAGTTTGCGCCGCAAGGGCAAAATAGCAGTCAACGCGCCCCCCTACCGTCTTAGAATTAATTGGCCTGCTCACGAACCCTGCATTCCCCCTTCTTTCCGCAGTGGGTCTTCACAACAGTCATGTGGAATTTCATTCTTATGTCACTGCAAAGTAGCTGATTCCAGAGTAACGTTCCCAAAAGGCGAAAAGTGATTCGTTTGAATCGTGTAACGGATCCGTAGGGTCTGCCCGGGTGCCGCAGATTTAAATTGAATCGAGTAGACACCGTTGCTTCGGCCAGGAGTCGTGCCAATCGTAGTGTCGACGTACACGGGGGCGCTACCGTCTGTGAAGCTTGCCTCCAACCGGCCTTGCGCATACCAGACGCCAACATAAATCTTCAGAGTCTTGAGGTTCGTATCGGCGGGGACTGTAATCTCAAAACCATTTCCGATCGCATCATTGACAAAAATACCGGTTGTCGTGCCAGCAGTACTAAGAGTTGGCTGGCCATCGCTCCAGTTGTAAGAAACGAGGTTGTCGTTGAACCGTCCGACCGAGGATCCTCCCAACTTGGTGTAGTCACTAATCAGTTGGAAGTTGAAATTTTTGCGATCGAATTGCGTAGCGCTGACCGTTCCCCAATGAATCCAGTACATCGGACCCGCCTGAGTGAGGTTGACGGAGCTTGGTGCTAGCGACGCAAAGCTCCCTGTAATCACTGCGCCGCCTGCTGCCCACTTAATCGCAGCGTCAAACATGTTGCCGCCGTTGGTAGTGAAGCGCGGCCGCCTAACCATCACGTTCACCTTGTAACGCTGTGAAGTTTGGAACTCTCATTCACACCGGGCCGAAGCCCGGTGTGAATGAAGCAGTTGCAAGCCCAAACAGAACCAATCTTGCTTCCTTATTGAAGTCCACCAGGGCCGTCGTTGTCCGGTTGCGAAACTGGTCAGACGCGCGGAGCTTACAGAAGGTGCTAGATCGTGTCAACGAGCTCTAGTTTTATCTTCAACTTAGGGTCGCTAAATATAGAACACGCTAAAGCAACTTTGCAGCTTGCGGATTCACTTTGGAGCGAGGTCCATGGTGTAGAGCTCGCGGTAGATTCGGTAATTGCTCATGACCTTCTGCACGTAGGTCTTGGTTTCCTCAAAACCGATTTCGGCGGTGAAGACGCCGGCATCTTTGTGACGCGCGCGTTTGACCCAGCGGGCGACATTGTCTTCGCCGCCGTTGTAGGAAGCTGCAACAGCCTCGAGAGTGTTGGGAAACATCCTTGCCAACTCTGCCAGATATTCACTCCCCAACAGGATTGACGTCTCGGGACGATAGAGATCGCTTTCGCGTAGCTGGTTTAGCCGCGCCGTGACCGCATATTTCTGAGCGGCATCGATTGTTAACTGCAACAGCCCGCGCGCGCCGGCGGGTGACTTGGCCAGCGGTTTGAAGACGCTCTCTTGACGAATAATTGCGAGGATGAAACGCGGATCCAGCTTCCTAGCCTTCGCCGCCCTGACAATCGCCGCTCGATAAGGTGCCGGATAGTTCTCTTCAATTACCTCAACCTGAGAATGAAATCGTTCGGAACGCTCCCGCACCAATTCCTGAGTGTCCGGACCACTCAAGCTTGCAAGTCGTTCCAAAGCCAAACCGCCATAGTAAGACTCAGGCGAATCTGTAATCGTCGCGTAGGTATTAAAGGCTTCGCGTTTGTTCCCGAGTCGCTCAAGACTGTAGCCCTTTAGATAAGCAACCTCAGCACGAGTTGTAAGGGCTCCCTTCGAAAGCGGGAGGCGGCTTAGCTCATCGGCCGTGGCCACTGCTTGCTTCCAATTGCTTTCGGCGACATCCAAACGGAGTCGGGCAAAAACAGCATTCGTTTCCGTGACAGTTCCGGCGAATCGTTGTCGAGTACGTTCTACCCACCTCACTGCCTCATCTGGCCGACCGGCTTCACGTAGAGTGTCGATGACGTTTAGGTGTGCCGTATCAATGCGCTCGCCATTAGGAAAGCGGCGGATGTACTCCGAATACTTTTCCACCGCCTCACCGGGCCTGCCCATGCGCAGGAGTGCGGCGGCGTTGAAGTTGAGGCCTTCGCGGCCTTCCTTAGTCGAACTGAACTTACTGAAGAGTTCATCGAAGGTGACAGACGCCTCGCCATAGCGGCGCGATTGCTGATAAGACCTGCCAATACCCAATAACGCGGCGGCGACGGCCGGGTCTTCCGGATAGAAAGAAATCAAGGCTTGCCAGTGTTCCCGGGCTTCTTCGAAGGCGCGGTTGCTCGAATAGACGTTCGCGCGGCGTAGATGCTCTGCCACAGTCAGCCGAGAAAGTCGGTTGTTTTCATCCCGGGAACTGCGATCACTTTGCCTCACTGCAGCCAAAGTTCCGTCCTTGGCAGACTGCGCAGGGGCCGTGATCGGAAAAATGAAAGCGCTGCCAGCCAGCAATACTGTTGCAACTATTACTTTTGAAAGTGTCACTGTGAATTCCCCGGTGTCTGACTATGCTTCGATGATCTCAAACGTGGAAACGATTTCCGCAGTCGGTCTCAAGGTAGCGGCAACGCTGCAATATTTTGTTTCCGAAAGTTCAATGGCCTGGGAGACCGCCTTTTCTGAGATGCCGCGTCCGGTCACTACGTGGTGAACTTCCATTCGTGCGTAGCTGCGCGGGTGCTCCGCACGCCTTTCGCCCCGGACTTCAACGCGGTAAGCGCTCACTTGTTCCCGCTTCTTCCTAAGGATGCTAATCACGTCAACTGCCGTGCAGCTGCCAAGCGCAACGAGCAAAAGCTCCATTGGACTCGGCGCGAACGAGCGCTGCGAGTCTGCATCGACAGTGAAAGAGTGATGGGAGGGAGTGATTCCAACAAACAAATCTTCCTGAGCAAAGTGGATGACAGCTTTGTGTTCTCCCAGGCTCATTGTCGTCGGACCTCCGCTCGCAGAATAGCATGAGCGACTGGCTCCTGAAGTTGCTAGCTATCCGCCAAAGGGTCTGCGTGGGCTACGAAAAAGGATATGGCAGTCCGTAACTTTGTAATGCAAATTGTTAAACACATGTACGGTTTTGCTTACTTCTCGAGCTGTTTATGGCGAAGTTATTGAGATCTGAAGCTGGTCTATCGGAGGACACGGCATATACGCTCACTGGCACAATCCTTGTTACGGAAAAGGGTAATTCTCCCGCATCAGAGCGAACTCTGGGCAGGTCCGAGTCAGAAACGGCCACATTGGAGGAAAATCAAAATGAGCAGTCTTAAAAGACTTACTGCGACAGCTTTCGCAATCGCAGTCTTACTTTCGGGAGTTACCGCGATGGCGCAACAGCGCGTCTATCGGGGAACTTATCAATCAGTTAGAAATCTAATCAATCGCATCGATAATCAATCAGACATCTTTAGAACAAGTCTGGACGCGGCATTGGACCAAAGCAGACTTGAGGGAACAAACGCGGAGGACAACATTAATCTTTTTGTCCGCGACTTTGATTCTTCAGTCGACCGGCTTCGGGAACGCTTCAACAGTCGGCAATCCACTGCGTCGGACGCTCAAGAAGTCCTGACCCGCGCAGCGTTAATTGACAGGTTCCTGAATCGGCGGCAGCTTGACGCGCGCGTGCATCAGAACTGGGCAACCCTGCGGTCACAATTAGACCAACTTGCTAGCGCTTATAACGTCAGCTGGCCCGCCAGACAGGGACGCGGCCAGGGACGTATTAACAATCCACCGTTTGGGTCAACAGCGACTAATGAGTTGACAGGTACTTATCGTCTGGATGTATCGCGAAGCGATGACCCGCGCGAGGCTGCCAACCGGGCTACGCAAAGTTTGCCCAACCGCAATCGGCAGCGAATTAGCGATGAAGTGACAGCACGTCTTGAGTCTCCTGATCAAATCGCGATCGAGCTGCGAGGACGTCGCGTCACGATCGCCTCGTCACGCGCGCCGCAAATCGCCTTTGACGCTGATGGCAGCGAGCGTGTGGAACAGACTCAGGACGGGCGAAACATTCGTGCTCGGGCCACCATCACTGGTAACCAACTTATCGTGAGTTCCAGCGGTGACCGGTTAACCGATTTTACCGTGACGTTTGCTCCCATCGACAATGGCCGCCGCCTGAGCGTTACTCGAAGCGTTTACGTTAACGGCTTAACCAGACCTGTCGTGGTGCAAAGCACCTACGACAAAACGTCGGATGTAGCAAGTTTTGATATTCAGGGTGGCTACAATCCCTCGATTCCCACGACCAGTGGCGAGTTCGTTATTCCCAACGGGGAAACTTTAATTACTGAGTTGAACGATGACCTTTCGACCAGGAATGCCCGAGAGGGTCAGACGTTTACAGCGACGGTGCGACAACCTTCGCAGTATGAAGGCGCCATAATTGACGGGCGAGTTACGCGTCTTCAGCGCGGCGGACGTGTCAGCGGTAGGTCCGAACTAACTCTGACATTCGACAACATCCGGATGCGCGATGGCAGGTCTTACCGCTTCGCGGGAATTCTGGAGGGAGTCAGGATGCAGAATGGCGACGTCGTCAACGTTGATAACGAAGGTGGGGTTCGAGACGACAACCAAACCACGAAGACCGTTCAGCGCACTGCAATTGGTACCGCGGTTGGCGCCATCATCGGGGCCATTGCGGGAGGCGGGAAAGGTGCAGCCATCGGTGCGATTATTGGCGCCGGCGGCGGTGCGGGTTCTGTTTACGTCCAGGGTCGCGATGATCTGGATCTGACGCGGGGAACTGAACTCACGATTCGCGCTTCAGCGCCACAGTAAAGGACCACGTGTGGTATCAGTAAGCAAAGGCCGGTAGCGAAAGTTACCGGCCCTTTTTTATTGGAAGGTATGCAGCCGTGTTATCATCTCAGCATCCCAGACTTCCTCACCTCTTTAAAGTAAAGCTTGAGCGTTGACCCAGAGACTTGAGCAAACTGAATGTTGGAGGAGCCATGTCTTTGATTCTTGTGGTCGACGATGATGAAACCATTCGTGACACTCTGTACGAACTGCTCTCGGCAGAATATGACTGCCAGACTGCGCAAACCGCCGAGCAGGCGTTAGCGAGGCTGGAGGTTGAAGCTTACGATGTGGTCCTAACCGACATCTCAATGCCGGGGCTGAGCGGTCTGGAGTTGCTGGGGCACGTGCGTCAGAAATATCCCGACACGCCGGTGATTATCATTTCCGGCATCAGCGATCAGGAACATGCTCAAGGACTGATCCGCCTTGGAGCTTTCGAGTATCTGTTAAAACCTTTTCGTATTGAGGTAGTAGAGAAGAGTGTCAAACGCGCTTTAGATCATCGTCGCCGTCGGATGGAAGCCTCTCGAACGAGCGATGGAACAGCCGAGGAAGCCACTGACTGGAAGATCATTCGCGATCGCAGGTAAGAAGAACGTGGGAAATCAGGCTGCCACGATCGAGAGCTCGGTGCGTTTTTGTCTCGCCGCACTCATATTACGAATGTCCAGCGCCAACTCCGCGATCCGTTCTGTTGTGAACGGTTTCGTCACTACCCAGTCCACTCCCGCTTCTTTTTGTTTGTTTGAGCCAACCGCTTCGCCCCAACCGGTTACCACCGCGATTGGTATCATCTGATTCTGGCTACGAATCGCCTGGGCCAGCTCCCAACCGCTCATGCCTGGCATTCCTACATCCGTGAAGATGCCGTCAAACGGCCGCGCATCGAACAGCGCCAGGGCCTCACGACCCCCGGGGGCCAGATAAACTCTGCAGCCCTGTGATTCCAGGATATCGCGAAGGAGTTCGCGCACAGGTTCCTCGTCGTCGACAACCAGGATTGTGGGCTGATCCGCGGCCGGCTGAGACTCGGCGATCGGTTCGGACCTCTCCGCTGAGATTTGATGGTTAACAACAGTCGGAATCTCGTTAGTTTCAACCTTAGCTGCTGGAAGAACTATGCGGAAAGTGGTTCCTTTATTAAGTTCCGAATCAACCTCAATTGTGCCTTCGTGTCGTCTGATGATGCCGAAGCTAACAGCTAATCCGAGGCCCATCCCTGTCTTACCCTTGGTTGTAAAGAACGGATCAAAGATTCGTGAGCCGACATCCGCAGACATGCCCGTACCGGAGTCTGAGACGACAATCACAACCTTGTCGTCAACGGCCTCAACACGCAGCGTCAATTGTCCGCCCGCCGGCATCGCATCGATCGCATTAAAGACCATGTTTACGAGCACGTCGCGCAGTTCCGACTCGTCGCCCATAACATGCGATTTCGATCTGATTTCAAGAGCCAGCCCTATGTGGATGTTGGAAGCCTCGGCGCTGTCCTTCCATCGCGGCCGCGTGATCTCGCTAACATCAAACAAGATTTGCTCGACTGCGACGAGTTGGAAATCGTGATCTTTCCGTTGACGCGCGAAGTCCTGAATACGCTTGACGGTGTTAGCACCGTCTTCCGCAGCCTTGATGATGATTTCCAGACCGCGTTTAATTTTTTCGGGGTCATTAGTCCGCGTTAATAACTGGGCGCGGCCGAGAATTCCGGCCAATGTATTGTTGAAGTCGTGCGCAACCCCGGAAGCTAATTCACCCAGCGCAGAAAGTTTTTCCACCTGTGAAAACTGCTCACGGATGCGTTCCTGCTCCGCGATGTAATGGGAGAGTTCCTCGATATGCAGTTTGGCCTGGTCTGCCTGCGCTGCGGCGGATTCAACATTCTTAAGGTAGGTGCGGTAGGTGAAGAAGAGAATTGCGATGGTCGGAGCGGTGAGAATGACAGCATAAAAGCCCATGTGATCAGCCGACTTTGCGGTGATCAGTGCGGCGGAGGCGCCCGCAAAATAGGTAATCGAAGTCCAGAGAAAATGTTTGCTCCACGTGGGCCAGAACTGTTGACCCAGTTTGAGAGCGGCACACCATGCCACCAATCCTGAATTTGCAGCGTACTGCACAAGCGCCATGGCGCTGGTCGCGGCGATCAGCTTTGCTGATAAGGGCCATTGCCGAATTAATAGGATATCGCCAAACCATGATTGCAAAGCCTGGGCTGTAATGAAGGCTGAGCAGACGGCGCAGCCCCAATTAAAGTATATCGTCGTCGGTTTTTTACTGAAGCGGCGGGACGACAGGAAGGCTTCGGCGCCCGCAACGAGTACGGCTGCTTCGCTTCCGTAAAGCAGGAGAATGAGAAATATGAAGGTATCGGAAACGGTGATATGTGAGCTGAACCGCGGGATTGGAATAATGATTCGTGAGCTGATGAACAGAGTGATGGCAACGATAATCGCGAAGCGAAGATCCAGCCGCTCGACCCTGAGTCCATAAAGGCAAAACGCAGAAATCAACCCCGCTAAGGCCAGGGTTGACCAGATAAATGGAAGATAGAACTTCGAAGGTGCTTTAGCTGCGTCTGCCACTTCAATCAAGTCTCGGAGGAGAGACCGTGGTGAGGTCGGGTGAGCCGGTAAAAGGGGCAGAAGCTACAGGCTCTAGTTAAGGTTCAGGTTGTTCTCCTGTTCCAAAAAAATCGTGTCATAGGTGGTGAGAAATCTGAATCCACATTTTCGGTAGAACGCCTGGGCCCGCATGTTCCTCTCATCAACAAGGAGGCTGATCGCCTTTGTACGCTGCAGCAATTCCTTGGCGAGTTGCGACATGCAGTAGACACCGTTTCCTGTACCGCGCAGCTTTTCGTTTGTCCAAACTCCTTCAAGATAAATAACCTCCGGGGTGTCAGAAATGATATCTGCCTTGAAAAGAAGCTCGCCGGCATCGATTAATACCCAGGTTCGTCCCTGCTCGATTCTTCGGCGGCATCGTTGGCGAAAACCCTCAGGGTCGCGCTCCAAAGGATTGATGCCACTATCCTCCTGGGCCATCCGCGCCTGAATCGGAACGATCAGCTCCAGCTCGCTGACTTTTGCCAGCCGTAGTCCGAGCGCTGCTCCCTCAAACTGGATTGGGTGTCTGAGTTCGAAGAGTGATTCGCGGCAAGCTAAACGCATCTGCTGACCCGCGGCTTCGTAGTGGGACCAAAACTCTGCGATGCGTTCCTGCTCACCCAAAATCATGTGGGTTGCGGAACACTTCTGGGCAGCTTCAGCGAAAGCCGATACGGCCCGCTCGGTGCGCGTCTCCAGCAGCGTCGCATGACCAATCAAGGCCACACCTTCCAGTTCACCCTGTTCGTTCCGCACACCAAAGAAGGCGCCGCGATTGGCAGGAGAAACCAGACCATTGTCGCGAATGAAACCTGTCATCGTCACAGTGTGAAGCGGACGTTCCGAAAGAAAACTCAGCACTTCGGTTTCTGATTCGTTAGTCAGGCTCAACGCCTGCAACGCTTCGTTGACCGGCTGCGGAACAAAAGCTCTGGCCTCAAATTTCATTGTGGGGATTTGCTGATACACGTTTCTATCCTCGTCTTGGTTGGTTGATGGTTAAGTTCGCGCTTTCAAAACTCAGTACCCTGTGTAATCAACTCCCGTGTCTGCGAGTGCAGCCATAGAATTTGTAGGGTCGCCGCCGACAAGTGCTGACTTTGCCTGAATCAAAGCGTCGCCTAAAAGCACGCCGTCGCCTATCAACACGCCGTCGCCAATTAGAACGCCATCACCTATCAACACACCGTCGCCTATCAACACGCCGTCGCCAATCAGGACGCCACTGCTCATAAAGACGCCGCCAGTGGCCATCGTCGTGCCGTTGCTTATCAGAATGCTGTCGCCGATGAGTACTCCGGTAAGCTTTGAGGCATCGGCTATCAACACACCGTCGCCAATTAATACCCCATCGCCGATCAAGACGCCCTGGGCGTATATCTTTTGGTACTTAGTAATCAGATTGCTGCTGGTCGCAAAGGAGCTGCTAAGAATGATGCCTTGCGCCCAGGTGAAGGTGAAATTGGAAGAGCCATAAGAAATCGTGGAATTAGGGGAAGGAGCCACTCCGTTTAGCAGATTCGTGCCGAGAGAGGGATTCTGCGGCAAGTCCTGACGGACTAACTTCGCAAGGCGGATTGCGCCGTCAATATTCAGTTCACCCGCGCCCTGCTCAAGCATATTGAAGCCGGCAAGCTGTTGCGCCGTGTACATCAGAATCATCTTCGCCATGTTTGGAGTCAGCTTCGGATTTGCGTGGAGCATCAAGACTGCCGCTCCCGCTGCAACTGGTGACGCCATCGAAGTTCCGCTCAGTCTCATTTGTTCCCGAATCGGATTAGAGCTGACGTTGGCGTCGAGGCTGGGATCCTGCCGGACCAACAAGCAATTTGGTGACTGGGCAAAGATCAATTTGTTTCCGGGAGCCGATAACTCAGGCTTTACTAGATTGTCGTAGTGTTTGCGGCCGTTAGCGTCGACCCAATAACTACGCGTCGGACCACGCGAGCTGTAGCTGGCAATGCCGTCGTCAGCGCGATTGTCGGTGCCTTTAGTGTCCGTGGCGCCGATGGTGATAGCTGAAGGTTCGTTGCCGGGCGAGTGAACCTGACCATAAATCTTCTGACCGGCACTGTTCTTACCGTTGTTTCCGGCGGCGGCAAAAACGATGACACCCGCATCAACCAGTCGTCGGACGGCGATGCAAATAGGATCATTGCGGTACGAATTTACTGCCGGCATTCCCAGACTTAGGTTTGCGACGCGAACGTTGTACGTAGTGCGGTTAGCGAGTAACCAATCGAGCGCGCCTAACAGACCTGACACAGTTCCGACGCCCTGTGAATTGAGTACTCGGAGGTTGACCAGATTCGCTTTTGGCGCAATACCCAAATACTTTCCGCCAGACACTAAACCGTTTCCGGCTGCAGCTGACGCCACGTGAGTTCCGTGGCCATATGGATCGTCCGTCCGATTTTCGCCGGTGAAATCGACGCTCTTAACGATGCGTGAACGGGTGGTTCCTGCTTCCAGAAAAGCTACGTGAGAAGGGTAGATTCCGGAGTCAACGATAGCGATGCCGATGCCGCTGCCATCCAGTGAACCGCTCGTCGCCATGCTCCGAACATTATCGGCGCCGCTGGTGTGGGCCACGTGGCCGCCGAAGGATCTAATGTCGCTGTCAATTGAGACAAACTCGACTTCTGGGAACTGGGCGAGGGATTCAACGACGCTGGAAGGAATGTCGATGGCCAGAATGTTGAGCGACTGAAACCGTTTCTTGATCTTAACGCCGTTGCCACGCAGCAGGGCATCAAGCTCCGCGCTCATCGGGGCATTCAACTGCAGGATGGCTTTAAGCGTTTCCTGCCGTCCTCGGGCTCTTTCGCGAAGATCTTCGGCCAGCTTCTGCTGCTTTCCAGGCTTGTCAGCCGCGTCATCTGCAGCAGCAGCGTGAGCTTTGTCGGTTATGATGATGCCGCAACCGAGGGAGAGGACCAGCGAGAGGCTGATGATCCAGGTTAGCGGCGATCGGGTTGTTCTGTTCATATCAAGTGTTCCTCAGTTCATAAATGCGAGTTGCCGTGCGAAGACGCGACTCCGGCGCTGCTGAATTGGCAACGGTTATGCCAGCTGACCGCTGAGCACTAAACATTCGTTTTTGCTGGGATTTCGGTAGATCTAGCGGTGGTTTAGCCCTAGCGGACCGATGACCGATTCGGTCAGCTTGATGACCGAAGCTAATCAATCTGAAGGATAGTTGTGGCTGTCATTGGGGTTCTTCCGGAAGCAATCGAGGCTCTTCGTGATCAGGCCTGGCGACGTGACGCAGTGAGTCGAATAGAGGATCGCGCTGCCGCTGAATCGTTTGTTGAGGAAGTTGGTTTTTGCAACGCACTGACGGACCGGCGCCACGCTGGTCCGTCACTTTATATCGCCGTGTGTGGACGTCGTGATGCGCACCTTCCGCGAAATGTGCAGAAAGATCCGGAGTGCAGGTTGGCCTGGACAATTAAGGATGAGGTGATTCGGAGGGGAAGGGTCTATTACGCGAAGCTTGCGCGAGCTCGAACAACTTTCGTCGCCCCCAAACTGATCCCCCACTTCAAAGCTATCTGGGGAGTGCCAAGGAATCGGGAAGCCGCAATTTTGTCTGATGCTGCTCGAGCTGTACTGGCGGTCTTGCGGCGAGAGTGGGAAATGGGGACGCGCGATCTGCGAGAGGCGAGCGGCGTCTCCAATCGTCAACAATTCAACAAAGCCATCGACGACCTGCAAAAAACTTTCAAGATAATTCCTTCTGAGGTTGTATATGAACCGACCTTTACGTACATCTGGTCGCTGGCTGAAGCTCGATTTCCAAGTGAGTTGCGACAGAAGGTCAGCAGGGAAGTCGCGTTGCGCGAGATTGCCAGGGCGTATCTTGCCGGCGCCAAGCTCACCTTGAGCGGCGAACTAGCTCGAGCGACTGGGTTGTCACGGGTAGATGCGGGTTTGGGAAACTGGGCCTTGGTTGATGAAGGATATGCAAAACGTTACGGGCCGGGCATCTATTGTCTCACCGAACTATCAATGCTAGTCGAGGAAGCACTGCAAAACTCTAAATCACTAAAGTGATCGGTCACGTGGTAGGTCTATTTCCTTCGCTACCTGACGTTCAAGCTCCGCCATTTCAATTGTCAAGGGTAAATAAGACTGGGCGGCGCTCAAGCGGCGGAGCATTAGATCAGTCTCAGACTGGCTCAAACTCCTGCTCGCAGCCGCCTCAATCATTTGCAGCCTGGCTTTGGCTTCCGCCAGACGGGTTGTGGCTTCAGTTTTTAAGTTTTCCAATCGCTGGCGGTCAACCTCGAGCTCGGCGGCCAGGGCAGAGGTGTCGGCGTCAATTATCCTTCGGGCGTTGTTGATTCGCCTTTCCACCCGCAGGAGTTCACGCTTCGAGCGATCGACGATTCGGGTCGCCGTCAGACGTGACGCTAGAGTTTCAGCATAGGCGTCAGCCAACAGCGGGTTGGTTTTTTGAATCTCACTTAAGCTCTGCCGTTCTTCTGAAGTCAGTTCGGAAGTAAACCAGCTCACTTCCGAAGCCGTGATGCCGTCCGAGGCCAGCCGATCGCGAAGACGTCGATACCAACGCTGGCGGTAGATTAAGAAGAGAATCAAAAATAGTGCGCCAATCAGAATGCCGACCCCCAGCGAGGCCAGGCTCAATAGCAGGAAAATAGCCGAGGATTCTGTGGACTCTGATCTGAGGTAGAAAAACAAAAGGGGTAAAGGGGAGACAAGCGAAATGACAAGGAACGAAAGCCATGGAGTCCATTTCAGGATTAGGGCGCGCCGTTCATCGCTTGGTTCGAGTTTACCTTTTGCAGGCTGATTCATCATTGATCGCGAGAGCCTCAAACTTTTGCATACCGTGGACGTAACAGTAGTTCAGTTCGATGTTAGCCGCTAACTACCGGCTTCGCCAGTCGCAAAACCTGAAGAGACCCGTCCGCCATTGAGCGGTATCACTGTATAATGCGACGATTGATTCGCAACTAAGGAGTAGTGATGAGGATTGGGCAAAAAGGAGCAACCCTCGCGGCGCTCTTGTTAATGATCGGTTTGATCCAGAACGGGCAAGTAGCAAGTAATGCTCAGTCGCGGACAAGCGGATCTGGGGATGAGGCATCGGGCCGGGCCAGGCCTGTAACCATACCGGTTGGTGTTCGAGTGAAGGGAGTGAAGCCACAGCCTGAACTTAATGTGGTTGATCTAGCTGTGAGCGAGGACGGTGATCCGCAAACGATTCTTTCTATTCGCTCGTATGTTAACTCCCCTTTGACCCTTGCTGTGCTGATTCAGGATGACCTGGTGCAATCAATCGCCAATGAAGTAAAACCGATTGCGGACTTCGTTCGTCGGCTGCCAAAAAATTCACGCGTCCTGGTGGGCTACCTAAGAACAGGGTCATTGCAAGTGCGGCAGAAGTTTACGACTGATCTGGAAAAGGCAGCGAAGGCGTTGCGCTCTCCTTTAAGCATTGCCAGTGCAGGACCGAGCAGTCCCTACATCGAAGTGATCGATGCGATCAGGCGTTTCGACGCGCAACCCTCAGGCCGTCGCGCAATCCTGCTCGTCTCCGATGGGCTGGATCTCTCGCGTGGCGTCGATTCAAGTTCCGCAACTCAAAGCATCGATTTGGAACGCGCAATTACGGACGCGCAAAGACGTGGCATTGCGGTTTACGCTTTCTATTCGCCCTCAGTCGTTGCGCTCAATACCAGTCTAACGGGCAATGCGCAGAGCTCGTTGCTCAGATTGGCGGATGAAACTGGTGGTCGCGCCTTCTTTCAAGGCTCAGGAGCTCCCGTCAGCTTTGCTCCCTACCTAAGAGATCTCAGTGCATCACTTGAAACGCAAATAGCCTTGACTTACCTTTCGACTCACCCGGACAAGGGTTTTCATCGCATAAGGATTCGCGCAGCGACTCCCGGAGTTGAACTGGAGTATCCAGCCGGTTATTCGCGATAAGGTGCTCAACAATTGCGGGGAGCTTTATTGAACGGTCGCTGCTAGTAGGGAGCCGCGTCGGTCAGTTGCAGTCGCCCAGCCTTCCGCCAAGCTTCCGATCATTCCGTGGAAGTGAATCTCACTACCTGAAAGAACTAACAACACATCGCCGGCGTGATAACGGGGATCATTAAGGGTAAAGCGGATAACGGTAGCTTGCCCGTTTTCCTGTTCTAAGGTCTCGAAAGCAAAGTCGTCTGCATCCACGACAAAAGTTTGGGAATTATTGGCAACTCGTTGTTCGTCAGGCACGTGAAACTCCTTGATTGAAAAGTAATGTGGGTAAAGTGATTTGATAATCCAACTAGTCGGTGCAAAGGTTCGACTCTTGCTAAGCGTTACGATAGTAACGTTTTGTCGGTGCTCTGTCATTTCGTTGAGCGCGGGTTGTCTTGGTCATTATTTAGATCTCAAAGCTCTCTCCATGCTGGAACACATCGAAATCTGATCAAAGTCAGGCCAACTAAAGTTCGGCGCCGAAACAGTGAATCCACTCTCGCATCATGCGCCTTCCGACTTAAGCCCCCTGGTAAAAGCATGAGTGCCCGCCTTCGAAAGGCAACCTAATCGTAACAGTTACGCGGGTGCGTTGGGTGTTAAGGTGAGATCTCCATTCGAGAGCTTCTCCCTAATCTCTAAATATTCGAGCAGCAAATGCAGATGTTTTGACCCCGACTCTCAGTCTCTAATCTAGCAAACAAACAAAGCTGAAAGGAAAATAGCGGTGAGTAGTGGAGCTTTTGCCAGAACCGCTGAGCGGCCCCAGCGAATAAAAACACCCCAGGATAACTGGCTTGGGTTCGTCGGCGACGTTTTGAAATTTTCCGGCGAAGTGCAATTCAGATCGATGTTACGCATCGACGGTCACTTTTCAGGGCATGTGGATTCCGCTGAGGGCACGCTCATAGTGAGTGCCGGAGCGCAAGTAAGGCAGGCCGTAATAAATGTCGCCGTGGCAAAAATAAACGGAATCGTTGAGGGAGATATTAACGCGAGCAAGGAAGTGGTGCTTGGACCAACTGCCGATGTAAAGGGCAAGGTTTCAACGCGGAGTTTAGTTGTAGAGGAAGGGGCGCTTATTAACGGCAGCTTCCACACTAACTCCTAACACGTCATAGTCCTTTGCACTTTGTGAATATTTGAAGCCCGGGAACAACTCCAGCGAATGGTTTGCTCGCAACTGCTAAAGATTCGTGAGAGTGGGGCGGCTAGTGGGGCTCGAACCCACGACCTCTTGATCCACAATCAAGCGTTCTAACCTACTGAACTATAGCCGCCATAAGATGAAGAATTGCCCCCGGCAGGACTCGAACCTGCGGCCCTCTGCTTAGCTTCCAGCATCAGGCTTTCCCTGACCGCCCCATCCGGGGTTTGCTGGCTGGACTATATCTTGGACGTCGCAGTCCCGACCCGTATAGTCTCTGAGGATCCCACGTAGGATTTGCTGGTGGTTTCCTGCGGATTACCCAATCCTCTGGATTGTTACTCATAACCTGAGTACCAGAGGCTCTCAGGGCGTCCCCGCATATGGGGTCGTCCACTTAATGAGTTCAAAAAAGACCTTCCCCATTAAGGCTCCTACAAGGCAGATGCTCTATCCACTGAGCTACAGGGGCGCAACTTGCCGATGTTCCGCGATGTTAGCATGGGCATCCTTATTTCGGTCAACGCCCTGCAAACAGTCGTTTCAAAAGTAAAGAGACCGACCTCAAGGGGCGGTCTCTTTCAAAAATAAACGGATTGGAAGATCTATTAAGCGGCTCGCGGGTGCTCTGTGCTCTCCGCGTAAACTCGGCGGCCGTTTAAGGCATCGTCGATGATTTCGCGAACGGCCGAAGTATCCGGATTCACATCCATCCGGTCGCAAGCACGCAGGTGCCGAATGATCCCCTCGGTGGCGATCTCCGCTGCGACACCCATCAATTTTGAGTACCGCCGCGCTTGAATATGATCGATTCTTTGGATTCGCTCCTCAAGCGGTAAATGTCTATCGAAAGTCACGTTTCCTTTGCTCCTCAGGCCCAATTTCAGGGTAAATTTATTAGCGAACTTTAGATGCTTCGTTGAACCTTCAGGATGCAATCTCCTTGCAATTCGCAGCGATTTGCGGACAAGTTTCGCAACTTGGCCCCTCAGTCGACGATTTACTGTTCAGCGAAACTAAGCATTATAGGCGAGAACGGCGGAAATTTCTATAACCTTTTGAAAAATTTCTGCTCTGGACCGCAAAAGGTTCAATTCATGGGTGTTGTACAAGACTAAGCGCCGCTCCAGGTCATCAAAATGAGCCTGGGCGGCGCTCTAGCGGATTATGAAAAGCTCGGAAGGGTGCTATCGCTTCGGTAATACAGTGTCTTTCATAGCCTTCCCAACGCGAAACTTGAGGGTCGTCTTAGCTGGGATCTGAATCGTTTCGCCGGTCGCCGGATTTCGGCCTTCGCGCGCTTTGCGCTCCGACTTAACGAGTTTGCCGAAACCGGGGAGAACGAACTCTCCATTGGATTTAACCTGGCCCGAGGCTAGGTTGTAGAGTTCGTCGAAAAACTCCTTCACCTGTCCACGTTTCATTCCAGTCTTCTCAGCAAAATGGTTGAAGACTTCGGACTGGGTCATGCGCTTCTTGCCTGCCGCTTTGGTCGCCATAGTCTGGTGTGACACCTCCAATAGGACGTTAGAGTTTAAAAGCTTTGCGAGACTGATATATCACAGTAATCGCGCAATGTCCCGAAGAATTAGCAATTTTTTGGCGTATTTTTGCGAAAAAACTCAGAAGATAAAATCTCGAGACGACGTTCAGTCGAACAGGTTTCGTCTGATCAAAGTCCGGGAAGTCGTGTCGCTGAGGCCAGCGTGATCAACTAACGAGTCGGCCGCCCCTAAGGCGGCCGTTGATGACAAAGGATGGTCGGGGCGAGAGGATTCGAACCTCCGACCTCTCGGTCCCAAACCAATGGTTCGGCAAAAACCTAAGTTTTTGTCTTTTCTAAAGTTGCAGCCACCAGAGATTTCTTAGGATTTTTACATTCCGTCCCGTCCGCTACGATCCAGTATACGTGGCGTGCTGGGAATTCTGGTCACAAATTTCCCACACGAGTTGTGAAATTGACTCCGCTAGCTAGGATCGCCGCTGTTTCCCGCCCTCTGCGTTTTGTGATCGCCGTATGCCTTCGCCTGACACGACATCACGTCAGCGCAGCTGGGCTGGCAAGCAAGATCGGCAACCCGCGCTTAGCATTCTTCACTCAAATCAAACCTTCGCCGCAAACGCCGCCGTTCGAAAGCCTAGTCTAAGTAAGTTTACGCCTATCGAAACGTACGATATCATTTCGCTCCAAGCTCAACTCCCAGAATCAGTCTCGAGTATGTCTTTCATCATTCAGTATTAGGCGGCAACCAGGGCCCCCCGAGACTCTCGAGTGAAGGATCAATCCCTCGTGGCTTTAACACTCTTACAACTCTTTCGTAGTTTGAGTTGCGCCGCGTTTCTCTGCTTGGGTTCCCTCGCGGCATTTGCTCAAACTACGGGCTCAATAGCCGGTACTGTAAAAGATGCTAATGGGTCCTTGATCAGCGGCGCTGAAGTGCAGGTCACCAGTCATTCGACCGGCGAAAAGCGTGTAACTGCTACGGATAGTTCCGGTTCCTTTGTCGTCCAATTCCTCGCTCCTGCCATTTACCGCATCGTACTAACCGCCCCGGGATTCAATTCGAGAACCCTTGAAGAAGTGCAGGTCGCCATCACGCAGTCAACGACGATATCAGTCGTGATGGATGTAGGAGCTCTCAACGAAAACGTCACCATCAAAGAGACGCCAGCAGTATTGGCGGGCAGTGGACCTCAGATAGGACACCTAGTCGACTCGCGCGCAGTAAGCGAGCTACCACTAGCCACCCGCAATTTCACACATATTCTAAGTCTTTCGCCTGGCACTTTCGTGCCGTTGTACGATAACACCGCGGTTGGTCAAAACTCACAAAACATTTCAGTCAATGGCGCTCGTCTAACGAATAATAGTTTTCAGCTGAACGGCATTGATGCCAATCGCATCGATAATCAGAACGCATTGTCCTTGCCCGTGCCGGCACCTGAGACTATTCAGGAGTTCATCGTGCAGACTTCGCTCTATGACGCTAGCTTTGGACGTTCCGGCGGCGGTCAAACTCAGGCAGTTACGAAAAGCGGTTCCAATGAACTTCATGGAAGTCTGTATGGATACTTTCGCAATACTGCATTTAACTCGAACAATGCCTTCTTGAAGGCGGCCAGTGTTTCGCGGCCCGTCTTAAACCGGCAGGTCTTCGGTGGCATCTTGGGCGGTAAGATCACACGGGACAGGCTGTTTTTTTTCGCCTCTTATCAGGGAGTGCGTGAGCGAAATGGGGCTTCGGCCCTTAACAGCTTGTCGTCCGACATCCTTGTGGCGCCTGGGCTTACGAATGACCGTTCTTCGCAAACGCTGCTAAATACCTTCCGGCCTATTCTACCTGGGGGGCAGCCCGCGCCTGCGATTAACCCGGCAGCTCTCGCCCTCCTGAATGTGAGAATCGCAAACGGGCAGTTCCTAATTCCGACGCCGGGACCCAACGGAAGATATTCGGGCTCGGCAATCTCGCGCTACCGTGAAGACCAGTTCAACGTAAACTTTGACTATCGCGTCAGTGACCACGGGTGGCTGGCGGTTAAGTTTTTCTTCGCCGATGCACCCGAGTTTCTTGCGATGCCGATTCCGGGTTTGTTTGGCGGCCCCAACGTTCCCGGCTTCGGAGCTGATCGGCAAGACAACAATCGCTTACTTGCTATTCAGAGTATCCACAGTTTTAGTCCCACGGTGGTTAACGAACTACGCGCCGGTTATAACTACGTGAGCATTAGTTTTGCCCCTGAAGAAACCGTGCGCGATTCAGATGTGGGAATAACGCGAAGCAATGCTCTGGAGTTCCCCGGCCTGCCGCTAATTCGGATCGCGCCCTCGGCTGGCGGCGTTAATATCGGCACTGCCATACTTAACGCCGACGGCCATGGGAAGCCCCAATCGCTGACAGTTGCGGATGTGCTCTCAGTGACGCGCGGAGGCCACTCGTTTCGCGTGGGTGCTGAATCGCGTTACTACCGACAGGATGTCTCGCTTTTTCAGACTGCACGGGGCCAAATTGATTTTCAAAATTTCAACGATTTCCTGACAGGTGTAAGTTCGGCGTCGGTCTTTGGAAATGGAATTGGCGACCGCTCATTGCGTGCAACCGACTACTACTTTTTTATCCAGGATGATTGGAAGCTAGGACCACGATTGACTCTGAATCTGGGCCTCAGGTACGAACTGGCTCTTCCCTTCTTTGATACACGCGGGCGATTGACAACTTTTGATGAAACTCTGTATCGCCCGCGACCCGTTGTGGTGAACGGAGTGCCGCTGGGTCCTCCAATCTCAGGTTTCGTTCAGCCCGACAACGTCATCCCGGAATATGACCTTCCAGATGTGCCCAATGTTGAGAAGAGATTATTTACGAGTATCGACCCGAATAATTTTGCGCCGCGGGTTGGATTTGCATATTCGCCTTTGAACTCGGGGCGGTTGGTCATGCGCGGTGGCGCTGGTGTGTTTTATTCCCGAACCTCGTCGGCTTCGGTTTACGCGAGTTCAACTGCTCCTCCATATTTCATCCTTGGCCGTCGAACAGGGGCGCCGATTGCAGATCCTTTTTTCCACTTACCGAGTCAGGCGGAGTTTCCCAACATCGTTGCAGGCATCCCGCTCTCAGGTAACTTCATCGACCGCGATGTCAAAACACCTTATCTCTATCAATATAATGGCAGCCTGCAATACCTAATTCGTGATCAGTGGCTGGTCGACGTTGCCTACGTCGGCAGCCGCGGCCTCAATCTTTATCGCCGCATTGCCAAAAACCAGGCGCGATTGGCTAGTAATCAGGCGCCGATCTTTAACGAGGTTTTGGGTGCTTTCATCACAACCAATACCCCGGCGAATGCCGCTCTCCGCGCCCCACTACAGGGTGTTACCACGCAAGGTTACTTTCAAGATCAGTCAGACGGGCAGTCGACATATAACTCGCTCCAAGTGAGTGTGACGCGTCGACTCTCAAAAGGGCTGCAACTTTTGGGTTCTTACACTTTCAGCAAATCGATCGACAACGCCTCCGGGGCGGGCGGAGCCGGAGGCGGCAATGCTTTGGATTCCGGGATACTACAAGGAAATCAGCGTGACAATCGCGCGAATCGGGGGTTATCTGATTTCGATCGAAAGCACCGGGCGGTCCTTAGTTTTTTGTGGGAACTGCCGAGAACTCGATCGCGCGAAAGCGGCGGATTTAAGAAGACATTGCTCGCCGGTTGGCAAATTGCGGGGATTGCGACAGTGATGTCAGGCCAACCAATCGATATTGTAGATACCTTCGCAGGTTCCCTCTACGGATTGGCCGGAGGTCTTCCCCTCGCTCGTCCAAATTTCGCACCCAGTGCAACCGTCGCCAGCGCAACCAGCAACGTGCCAAGCGGATATTTCTTTAATCCTTTTGCTTTTGCCAGGCCGATAGTCACACCCGGTCAACTCATACCCTCATCAAACGGTACGGCAACCGCGGCTGCTGCGGGAACAGACATAGGGAATGTTGGACGGAATGTTCTCAGGGGACCACGCCAAAACAACGTCGACTTATCGATCATCAAACGCTTCGACGTTTGGCGTTCTTCCAGCCTGGAATTTCGCACTGAGTTCTTCAACGTGTTCAATCACGTGAATTTAGCAGCGCCTGTAAGTGATCTGAATGCGGTAATCTCCTCGGGTGGCAATATCAACCCTGCGACAGGTGAAATCATTAACCCTGGGTCATTTGGAAAGATAACTGCGGCGAGCAACAATCCACGCATCATACAGTTCGCATTGAAACTCAGCTTCTAGACGGCCCCCCTCGCTAAGTTAATTAAAAGAACTCCTCTGGACCTTCGCCAGGTTTGACGGACACCAGCACCAGCCCAAAGTCTCGTACCTTGGCCAACAATCCGTGTAAAGCCGCCTGATCGGGAACAAAACCCGAGATCGTCGTTACATTGTCCTTAGACGCGATATTCATTCCTTCAAATAACTCTTGACACCACCCATCGAGGCGTCCCGTTACCTGAATTTCATAAAACGCCTTATCCAATTCTCTACCTTTATTCATAACCTCCACCAACCTTCAAAAATAAACAAATGTCTTCGTTCCAAACGGTTCCTTTAAGGGAACAGATCAATTTTGGTTGCGACTAACTCGACTTGAATCCCCCGAATGCCGAATGAACCGCGACGCGAATTGCAGGGGTTGATAAGACTCAGCTCCGGACGAATTCGAGTCCGGCCGCTTATCGAGCTCCGTTGAAAATCCAGGTTCGTTAAGAGGAAACTTCTCTTTTGCTGAGCCCTCCCTAAGCTTGTCAAGGTAAGCCATTGCACCGCTAAGGGAAGCTCCTGGCGAAATAAATGCGATGTGATTATCAGGCCTCAGCAATACGTGAAACGTTTTGTCCATACCGAAGAGCTCTCTTACGATCGGATTAAGACCGAAGATCTGGTAATCGAGCATGTCACGGTATTCGACCTCAACTGGAGACGTGAGGTCGGTTTCACTCATGTCACTTGAAAATCTCAGTAGATGAAATCCTGGCGCCCGCAGGTTCTCATAAATACTTTTCCCTTCCAGCGTCAAATAAGGCATCCGATCTCCAGCCTTAACTTTGAAACTTCCGTCGCTCTTGTGGTCACTCAGGGAAGAGTTGCGATAACTGATCCCGGTCTGCGAGATGAGCGGAAACATTCGCTTTCTTACTCTATCGAGACTGGCAACAAACCCGGCGAGTGGCGGAAAAATGGTCGTCCGGATCAGGCTTAACAGCCAATTCGAACCCGCTCCTAATTCAAATAAACGATCGGTCGTTTCCAGGAGCCTCTTGGCGTTTGGGAGTCGTTCATCATTATAGGTTTCGATGAGTCTCCTGCCGGCATACCCTTTAATTACATAGGCCAGTTTCCAGCCCAGATTGTAGGCGTCCTGAATTCCAGTGTTCATGCCCTGGGCGCCCACCGGAGTATGAATGTGTGCGGCGTCTCCAGCGACAAAACATCTGCCGACGGAAAACTGGTTAACCCGTCGCGAGTGGACCTTATAAAGTGAAAACCATTTCACATCGGAAATTTCAAGCGGGAGTTGAGCCTCCCTTCTAATCTGCTCTTCGATTTCTTCATATAAAACTTTGCGGTCCTCCTGATGATCGGCGCCTTCCGGGAAAGTGCCAACGATCCGATAACGCTTGTCACCCTTCATCGGAAAGAAAGCCGTGAAAACATTTCGCCCCAGACAGACCTGAATGGCGTCGTGGGGCAACTCCCAATCAATCTGCACATCAGCTACGAAAAACAAGCGTTCAAAAGTGCTTCCCGCAAAGGACAGCCCTAAATCTCGCCTCACCTTACTGCTGGCTCCGTCGCAACCCACAAGGTACCTCGCATTGATAGTTTGAGTTCCATCAGCACCTTTCACACGAGCCGAAACGCCCGCCTCGTCCTGCGAGAAACCTTCGAGTTCGGTTTTCCACAAAACATCTTTACCGTGACTTTGGAGAAGTTCGTAAAGCAGCTTTTCGTTTTTGCTTTGCTCTAACATCAACATGTACGGGTAAGGACTGATGCTCTTGCCGTAATTCCCGAGCTGTAATTCGCCACGCACCTGCCCGCCTGCGAGCAACCTAACCTTGTTGGCAATCTCGCCATCCTCAATGGCCCGTTGTGACAGTCCCAGCTGTTCGTAGATCTCCAGAGTCCGAGCTTGCACGCCAATCGCTTTGGAATACTGAGTGACACCCTCGTTCTGTTCGACGACGACGAAATCGATGCCAAATCTGAGGAGTTGGCAAGCCAGGGAAAGCCCAGTCGGGCCCGCTCCAATGATGATCACGTCCGTTTGGCTTCTCTTCATAGTTTCTTCTAACGGCCTCCTGCCTCTTTCGTCAGGTTAACTGCAAGCAAGGATAGGAAAGCCTGGGCCGGGCGTCATGCGCCGAAAGATGTATTTTTTGAGAATTTTAATTCCATCCGCGAAATGTGTCTTTCGGGATATGCAACTACATCCGCAGCTTTCTTATCCTGCCAACGCTTTACGACATCGGGCAACAGTGAGGGCTTATTTGAAATGAACGAAAGGATTTCCGAGAAAAAACGAGTGGTGATGACTACGATTGGGTCCTTGGGAGACCTGCATCCTTATCTGGCGCTGGCGCTTGAAATGAGGAAGTACGACATAGAACCCGTGATTGTGACAAGCGCGGCTTATCGGGCAAAAGTGGAGTCTTTAAACATTGAATTCCATCCGCTACGACCCACCGTTCCTGATTTGGACACCGCGCAAGCAACCGAGATAGTCGAGAAAATCATGCACCCGAAGCGGGGGGCGGAGTATCTCTTCAAAGAATTTCTGGTGCCGTCTGTGCGCCAGTCTTACCAGGATTTGCAGGGGGCAATTAGGGCGGCGGACCTATTTATTACCCATCCGCTGGTTCTGGCAGGACCGCTGCTGGCGCAAAAGACAGGTCTTCCATGGTTTTCAACGGTACTGGCCCCCACTTCGTTGTGGTCCGATTACGAGCCGTTCGTGCCTCCCACCGCGCCCTGGCTTTACCGGGTGATGCGTTTCGGTGGACCAATGGCCGCTCGAGTTTTTAAGAATCTGCTGGAAGTCCTGACGAAATCATGGCTCGGACCAGTCTACGAATTCAGAGAGGAGCTTGGTTTGCCAAAAGGCCAGCATCCGTTGTTTGCGGGGCAATATTCCCCGCGACTTAATCTCGCTCTCTTTTCACGAGTGATGTGCGAACCACAATCCGACTGGCCAGCACAAACCGTGATCACCGGCTTTCCCTTCTATGACAAGAAAGACAAATCGACGATCGATCCGAAACTTATGGAATTTCTGGGCAAAGGTCCGGCGCCGATTGTTTTTACGCTTGGCTCAGCTGCGATTCATGTTGCCGGCGATTTTTATCGCACGAGTATTGAGGCCGCAAAGATCTTGAATCGCCGAGCTGTTCTTCTGGTCGGTACTGACAGCAACAGACCCAAAATTTCATTACCGGAGAGCATCGCGGTCTTCAATTATGCGCCTTACAGCGAGCTCCTGCCGCGGGCTGCCGCCATCGTCCACCAGGGCGGAGTCGGTACGACAGGACAAGGACTGCGCGCTGGAATTCCCATGCTGGTGATGCCATACAACCACGACCAGCCAGACAATGCCGCTCGCGTCACGCGTCTCGGTGTAGCTCGCACGATTTCGCGCGATAGCTTCAAGGCAAACCGGGTGTCGCGGGAGCTGAAGGAGTTGTTAGAGAACCCTGACTATTCGAGACGCGCGAGGGATGTAGGCCAAAAGGTTCGTGCGGAAAACGGCGCAGCTAAAGCGGTCGAAGTGATTTTGAATCGGATGGTGCGTCCGCACTTGAACGAAGCCTTCGAACCCAAAGTTTTCAGCTTTGCCGTGCGAGCCCTCGGGGCGAGCACCGGCAGGCTGGTTTAGCAAGTAGTCACTTAACGAGTACAAAGGAGGAGGTTGTGATGAAAATAAGAAATTTTTCAAAGGGACGGAAGCTCATGCTGGCAATGGCAATCACGCTAATCGCCACCCTCGGGGTCGCGGGCCAGCACTTGTCAAAATTCGCGCAAAGCCAGCAGGAAAATGCCATGGAGTTGCGTCACTACAGTTGGAAGTCGCGAATGGAAGTCCGCAAGGACGGCGAAACAAAAAGCATTCAACTTTCACTAATGAGATATGGCGTTGATGGAACGCTGCAAAAGACGCCCATCAGCGCGACCCCTCAAGCTCAACTGCCCACGCGAGGTTTGCGCGGACTAATAGCCAAGAAAAAAAAGGAAGAGTTTCTCGAGACCCTGGATGAGCTTGGCGCACTTGCGAAATCCTATGGCGAGCTTTCGCCCGAAAGAATGCAGCGTTTCGTAACGAACGCTACGGTCACTCCCGAAATAAGTGCCCAGCAAAGTCTTATTCGCATTCAAGGCCGAGATGTGCTGCAGCCTGGCGATTCGATGACGGTTTGGGTCGATGCTGCCACCCGTAAGCAGCGGCGCGTGGAAATTCAAACAACTCTCGACCGCAAGGCTGTTCGAATCGTTTCTGAGTTTCAGCTCCTGCCTAACGGTCTGTCTTACATGGCTCGCTCTGTAGTTGACTATCAAGGTCAGGAGCTAACTGTAATAACCGAGTACTTCGACTATCTGCGAGAGCAGAAGCAGTCCTAACACTAAAGGAATATTGAGATGAAAAGAACTATTTTTTACCTCCTTCTGCCTGTTGCGGTGGCTTGTTTCAGTCAACCAGTTAGAGGACAGCAACTTCGAGACTTGTTCAACCGGACGAATCCTTCCGTAGTCGTGATCAGGACGCTTGAAAAAAAGGTTTCTCCCTCGGCGCAAAATGGATTGGTGAGTTGGCCGGGTCTTGGTTCGGGAGTTCTGATTTCGAGCGACGGCAAGATTCTAACCGCCGCACATGTAGTCCAGGCGGCCGATCATGTGACTGTTGAATTCGTTGACGGCAAACGCATCTCGGCTCGCGTCATAGCGTCCTATCCGCGTGCCGACGTAGCGATGTTGCAACTGGATTCCGCACCGGCCGACGTCGCGCCTGCAAAGCTGGCTGACTCAGACAAGATGCAAGTCGGAGACGACGTCTTCATTATCGGCGCCCCGTACGGATTGAGTCACAGTTTGACCGTGGGCCACCTCAGCGGCAGACACACCTCGAAAGGAACGATAGCTGGGTCGCAGGTGGAAGCCTTTCAAACTGATGCGGCTATTAATCAGGGCAATTCAGGCGGGCCGATGTTCAACATGGATGGCGAGGTGGTGGGCATTGTGAGCCAGATTGTCACCCGCTCGGGTGGGTTTGAAGGTGTTGGCTTTGCCGTAACTTCAAACGTAGCGCGGAAACTTCTATTCAGCAACAAGTCGTTCTGGACCGGTATTGATGGTCACATGCTGGCTGGTGAGTTGGCGCTGATCTTCAATCTGCCGCAATCGGCAGGGTTGCTGGTGATGCGCGCTGCTGAAAACTCACCCGCTTCGGATCTACAACTTCACGGGGGCACGATACGAGCAAATATCGGGGGCGAAGAACTGATCGTCGGCGGCGACATCATCCTGGAAGTCGCCGGCGTTCCGATAGTCGAAGATTGGAGCACGCTTGACGAAATGCAAAACGAGTTGGGCAAACTCCAAACCGGTGAAAGGTACCAGGTGAAAGTCCTTCGCTGGGGCAGGGTGGTGGTACTGACAGCTTACGCAAGGGCGAAGTGAATGAAGGCAATCGTAAATTTTGATTCGTTCATTCAAAACTAAAAACTTAATTCCAAAAAAAGGAGCATTGTCATGAAGTTAGTTAGAGTCGCGAGTGTTATGTTTTTTATGTTGTGCATGTTCGTTACTGCAACGCACGCACAATCGGTACAAACGGATTTCGACAGGTCCTTCGACTTCTCGAAATTAAGAACCTTCAATTTTGCCGTGCAACAACGAACGGCAAACGATCCGTTGGCTCAGGATCCACTGAACGAAGGTCGCATCAGAGCTGCGCTTGAATCAAAATTGGTGGCGAACGGGTTTAGGCACGAAGGCAAAAAGGCGGACTTTGTGGTTGCTTACTACGTCACGACCAGGAAGGCCCTAAATGTTCAGGACTATGGCTATGGTCCGCCGCGTTGGTTCGGTCGCCGAGACATTCGCGTAGACCAGTACACGGAGGGAACTCTTACTGTTGACCTGATCGACGCAACGACCCACCAGCTTGTTTGGCGCGGTCGGGCCTCGGGTACCGTCGATTTGAAGGAAATGGACAAGCGCGTGAATAAAGCCGTGGAGAAGCTTGTCGCGAAGTTTCTCAAGGACACAAGGAAAAAGTAAGCGCTCGGTAATTACTTAATTAATTTAACACCTTGAGAGTTCTTGCGCGTTCGATGGCTTGAGTACGACTATGAACGTCGAGCTTTTGGAAGATGTTGCTCATGTGTCGCTTGACCGTGCCAGTAGATAGAAACAACTTGTTGGCTATTTCCTGGTTTGAAAGGCCCTGTGTCACATGTTGCAACACTTCCAATTCGCGCTCACTAAGGGGATCGTTCACATACCACCAGGGCAGGCTGGTAGTTTCAGTTTGTAAGGTTTGCGACTTTTGCGACTTCGTGATTGGTCCAAAGGCTTCATTGAGTTTGATAACGTAGTGCAGCAATTGCGGTTTCTCTTTTTCCCACTTCTTTCCGTTCTGTTTGAGTGATTGCAGAAGCAGCATCCCTAAATCCTTTCCTTCGTCGACAAAGCTGCGGACGTACGATTGCGGTTGTCCCAGGAGCAAGGCTTGTTCGAGAGCCTTTTGCGCTTCCTTCTCATTTTCGCAGGCTTGATAAGCCAGCGCCGTCAGAATCAAAACTTCAATGGCGACGCCTAGCCGCGATCCTTTCTGAGCCGCGCTGAGAAGACGCGACAACAGAGGTATTGATTGCTTGGCCTTTCCTGTCGCAATAAGCCAGCGAGCGAAAGTAGTGTGCGCAAGTTCTTTTAGGTAGTCAGCTTCATCCTCTGGACTGAGTCCGCTTGTTTCAGCCCACCGAGTTACAGCTGAAATATCGCCAAGTCGGAGATGAATCAGAGCTTTCAAACCTTCCAACTGTTGCGCCGTCGCCTCATTTCCATATCTTCTGACGCGGGTCAGGCCCATCCCAATCAACTCCAGCGCGCGGCTCGAGTCGCCACATAACAATAATATTGAAGCGAGACTCTTCAGATTCTCCGCCACGAACTGTACGTAGCTCTCGCGGCCAGTTTGATGAATGATCGTTAGGGATTCTTCAAGGTGCGTTTTCGCCGGCTCAATCTCATTCCATTCGCGATAGATGTCGCACAGAAAACTGTGGGCGTAGAGGAGGGAATCCGGTCGATGTTGGATGTGTTCTTTTGAGTAACGAATCGCATTTCGCAGGTCTTCTGCTCCTTCGCGTAATCGTCCCTGCTGGGCGCGAAGAATTCCCAGACCGCTGGTTCCCCAGACAATAAACATGAAATGTTCGGCTTGCCTGTAAATTGGGAGGGCCTCGAGAAGTAATCTTTCAGTCTCCTTCATATCTCCTTTCAAACCGGCCCAACGAACCCGTGTTTGTCTTGCCACAGCGTGTTGTTTGACATCGTCTGGCAGCAGGAACTCGAATGACTTCTCGCTGAATTCCTCCGCTTTTTCTACGTCGCTACGGCCAGATGCTACAAACGAACGCGTCGACCACACTAAACTGCTTAACCGGCGACGCAACTCATCATTCTCCGACTGTTTCGATCATCTGGACATACTTCTCAACTTTGTCGAACTCCTCTTTGTAGAGCAGCGTCGGGATGTAACCCGCAAGTATCGAAGGTCGGGTCTTCAAAGCAGATTCCGGAATCGCTTCGAGCCAGTAATTTAGTCGTTCAAATCCACCAAGCGTGATCACTTGATAAGCTATTCGCTCAATCAGGTTTAAGGCACGTTCCCAATCCCGGGCAGCCAAAGCGTAGGTGATTGCCTCCTCAATCGAGTCGTTCTCTTCACACCATATGCTCGCCTTGGTTTGAAGTTCCCGAACGAGAGTGGCTTGCTTCTGTTTGAGTCTTAAACGGAGAAGGTCCGCGAAGAGATGATGATAACGAAACCAGTTGCCCTTGGTGTCCAGGGGAATCAGAAAGAGATTGGAGTTTTCCAAATGCTCGAGGGTTTCATATCCGCGGCTATCGAGAGTGAGCGCATCGCAGAGAGAGCCGTTCATCCGATGAAGCACTGACGTCCGCAAAAGAAAGTCCTTGACGTGTTCGGGCTGACAATTCAAAACCTCTTCCAACAGGTAATCCAGAATAAACCGATTATCGCCGGCAAACTCTTTCACCAAATCGGATTTGTTGTCTCTTCCCTGCAGACTCAGCGCGGATAACTGCAAGCCTGTTACCCAGCCTTCGGTTCTTTCTTCCAACGCCGCAACATCTTTCGGCGCCAAGTCGAGACTCATCACGTCGTTAAGGAACCTGGCAGCTTCCTGCTGATCGAACCTCAAATCAGCGGCTCTCAGTTCCTTCAACTCGCCACGCGCTCGCAAACGCGCGAGGGGAAACGGTGGATCGCTGCGGCTGGCAATTAGCGCGTGAGCATGAGGAGGTAATTTTTCCAGCAAGAACCCCAGCGCTTCGTGAATGCTGTGCTCCGTGATCACATGGTAGTCATCGAGGGCCAACACAAACTCAAGATCATTGGCGCCTATTTCAACAAGCAATGAGGTGAGAACAGACTTCAAAGGCATTGAAGGCGTGTTCTGCAAGAGACTTACGGTTTCATCAACTAACTCCTCATCCACCGTCTGCAGCGCCGCGACCAGGTAATTAATGAAGCGCGACGGTTCATTGTCTTCTTCATCCAGCGAAAGCCAAGCCAGCGGCACATCGCTCTGTTGTCGCCAGGCGGTAACAAGTGAAGTCTTGCCAAAACCGGCTGGGGCAGAGATGAGTGTGAGCTTGCCCCGCAAGCCTTCCTTCAATTGGTCAAGCAGGGGTGGGCGATCGACCAGAGTCTGACGCGCCGGCGAGAGATAAAGCTTTGTGATTAGTTTTTGGCCGTTCCAACAGGCCTGTTCGATAGGTTGCGAACTCATAACGGCCGCGTTTGTAGTAAGTGACTGATTAGACCCTCTGCCTTAATTATGAGCCTGAAGATGTGCAGGGTGCAGTTTAAGCCACTCAGGACTAACCGTAAAGATTGCGAAGTGATCTGACGAACTCTAACTCTAACCAGTGACCACTCAGGCATTTAAACCTGCTGGCGACTAGCCAATAGTCCGGATCTTTCCGGTTTTTTCAAATACACCTTTCGAATGTGTCTTTCGGGGTATGCAGCTACACCCACCGATTTTTTATCTTCCCCCTGCCTGAGACGATTCACCAACGCGAAAGGAAGGACACAAGTAATGCACGGCTTCATAAAAACAACTATCACGCTGCTAATCGCCACCTCGGCCGCGCTAGCATTAGCCGCAGCAACCGCGTTCGCGCAAGAACTAGGCTCGGCGCAGTCAACCGCAGAAACCCTGACGCTCGAGCAGGCAATCAGCATAGCGCTCAAGGAAAATCGCTCCGGGAAGAACGCGCGGCTTGAGGTTGGCAAAACCCAGGACCAGACAGCCGCCGCCCGAACCCGCCGCCTTCCGAATTTCCAACTAACTTCATCGATATCACAACCACTCAGTACGTTTGGTACGACCTTCGAAAAGGGCGCGTTTGGAACGTATTCGGGCATTGGCCCGGTGCCGTCCGAAGATACCGTCATCCAGTCATCGAAAACACCGACCGCGGTGGTGGTGGGACAAATCACACAACCGGTGACGCAACTACACCGCATCAACCTGCAAATCAAACAGCTCGAGAAAGCGAACGAGATTTCGCAAGCGCAATTGAGTGCTGAAAGAGCAGGCAATTGTAAACGACGTGAAGCATGCCTATTACGCGATTCTGCAGACACAGGGTTCGTTTGAAGCCGCAGAAGCAAACATCAAGTTGTATCGCGAACTCGACCGGGTCACCGGTGAATACGTCCTGCAACAAGTCGTCCTTAAAACCGAACATATGGACGTGCAGACCAAACTCGCGCGGGCCGACTATGAAGTGTTGACGCTGGCCAACCAGTTAGCCTCCCAGAAAGAGCAGCTAAACAACCTGCTAGGACGCGATGTCACAACCGACTTCCGAGTCAGCGATGCCGCCGAGACAGCGCAGGTAATGATGCGAGAAACCGACCTGGCTCAGGCACGAGAGCGAGCTCTGGCCCAACGACCTGAAATCCGCGAAGCGCAACTGCGAGTTGACCAGGCAAAGCTCGAGAAGCGAATCAAGAAGTCAGAATTCATTCCCGATGTCAGCCTAACTGTTAACTACGCTTCAACCTTCAGCTCTACAAATTTCCTTCCCCGCAGCTTGAGCGGTGTGGGGATCCAGGTTGAGTGGGAGGCTTTCGATTGGGGACGCAGAAAACGAGAGATTGCGGAAAAGCAAAGAAGTATCAGTCAAGCTGACAACTCTTTGCTCGAGACGCAAAGCCAGGTGCTGATGGAAGTCAATAGCCGCTATCGGCGAGTGCAGGAAGCCTGTCAATTGCTGCGCATCGCCCGGCTGGCCCAAACCGCGGCGCGCGCGAATGTGCAGATAGCTACATACAAATACCGCTTAGAGGCGGTGCTTCTTAAAGATGTCTTAATGGCGCAAACAGTACTCGCCGATTCAAACAACGAATACCAAAAAGCCTTGCTGTCGTTCTGGACCGCAAAAGCTGACTTTGAGAAAGCGATGGGAGAAAACCAATGAACACCAAATTAATGATCATGATAACGAGCTTTGTCCTGGCCGGTTTCCTGGCTGGTTGCCGCAAAGCTGAAACAAAGGTAACGCTGGCGAAGCCAGTGAAGGTAAATGCGGTCGAGACTCGATCGTCTGTCAACAGCGTACGTTACTCGGCAAGCATTAGGCCTGGCTCACAGGTTGAGGTTGCATTCAAGGTGGGGGGCTACATCGACTCGATTGCCCGGCAAAAGGATCCTGGTGGCAGCTGGCGGCATATACAAGCCGGCGACGTGGTGCGACAAGGGACAGTACTCGCCCGCGTGCGTCAGAGCGACTATGCAGCGAAGGTAAATGAGGTGAAGTCGCAGCATGGTGAAGCTCGTTCGGCTCTGGACACCAACACTGCTCAGTTGAAGGAGACCGTTGCCGCAATTGAAACGAGTAGCGCGCAGCTCAAAGATGCGGAGAGTTACTTCGAACGCACCCGACTAGATTTTGAACGTGCTGCCGCTCTCTTCGCGACGCAAAGCATCACGAAACCTGACTATGACGCTGCTAAGGCCCAATACGAAATCGCCGGGGCAAAGCTCGACGCGGCCCGCGCGCAACTGAAAGTTGCAAACACTCGCATAGCAATTTCCCAGGCGCAAATCGGCGCCGCCCAATCTCGTGTCAGAACTGCCGAGGCTTCAATTGTGTCAGCTGGAATTCCCCTCGCAGACACGCTCCTGAAAGCGCCGATGAGCGCAATAGTGATTGAGCGAAAGATTGAAACGGGCGCCCTGGTTGCTACCGGCTCACCGGGATTCGTCCTGGCCGATCTCAGTTCAGTCAAAGCCGCCTTCGGGGTTCCGGATCTGGCGCTACAGAATTTCAAGCTTGGCGACACTTTGAGTATCGCGACGGACGCATTACCCGGGACCGAATTTACGGGACACATCTCGCGCATTTCGCCTTCAGCCGATCAGAGCAGCCGTGTCTTCGACGTAGAAGTCACCATTCCCAACCTGGGAGGTTTGCTGAAACCGGGAATGATTGCTTCGTTAAGCGTAAACGAAGGTGCCGGTGCTTCGGTGGAATTGCCGGTCGTCCCGCTGACGGCCGTCACGCGATCAAAAGAAGACCCGAATGCTTACGCCGTCCTGGTTGTAGAAAGCCGTGATGGACGGTCGTTCGCGCGCTTCCGCAACGTCACTCTAGGGGAATCATTCGGCAATAGCGTCGCAGTCAACAGCGGAGTACGAGCTGGCGAGACTGTGATCACGACCGGCGTCACGCAGGTTGCGGACGGAGAAGAAGTGAAAGTCATTCATTAAGTAAAAGGTCTTGGGACTTTGGCCTTCGTCTTTGTGAGGCCCAAAGGTCACGCCGGAAACCAAAGACCAAAAACCGAAGACCAGAACACACAACAGTAACAGTAGCCACAGACTCTGGAGATCATCATGTCACACGGAAAAACTGACCAGGAACTAATCAATACCAAGCACAACACAGCACGCTTCTTCGTACAGACGCGTCACGTTTCGTGGGTGCTGCTGCTCTTAACCTGCATCTGGGGTGTTTACGGCTACTTCAGTATGCCGCAGCGCAAGGACCCGGAAGTGCAAGTCCGCGTGGCTGTGGCACTCGTCCCCTGGCCCGGCGCGAGCTCCGAGAAAGTGGAACAGCTGGTCACCAAAAAAGTCGAAGAGCAGATGGCTGCCAACTCCAAGGTGACGAAGATTGAATCAATCTCACGCACCGGGATTTCAGTTGTCTATCTAGAGCTTGATGAGAATCTCAAAGAGACTGGAAAAGAGTTGGACGACATTAAGCTCAAGCTCGACGGAATCAAAGACCTCCCGAGCGGCGCTGGACCGATCAACTTCGTCAAGGACTTCGGTGACACCTCTGCGCTCATGTTAACCGTTGCCAGTCCGAAGACTGATGAAGCCGAGATCGCATTGCGCGCGAAATCAATTCAAACGGCCATCGAACGAGAGCGCGCCGGCGTCTCAGGCGATCAAGCCGCCAGATTTACGCTCGTGCTCAACACTCCCCATGCCGTTGAGCCACGCCTGAGGCGCGCGCCCATTGCCATGCTGCTCAACTTCATCAAGGAGAAAGGCTTTGCGCGTGATGTGCGTGTCATTGAAGGCGATCGTTTTGTCGGGTTCGACGGCGTGTCTGACAAGACTGATGAGGAGATTCTCAGTTTCGTTCAGCAGTTCACCACGGAAAGGCTACAGGCCTCAGAGTTCCATCCTGACTCCTGGCCGCCGATCGTGATCCGGGATCCACAGCAGCTGCAACCAAAGCTCACGGCGGTTGCTGGTGACAAGTACAGCTATCGTCAGATGGACGAATTCACTGATCTAGTTGAAAGAACGTTGAAGTCCGTTCCCCAGGTTTCAAAAGTGAGTCGCTCCGGAATCATGAATGAGAAGGTTTACCTGCTCTACTCTCAGGAACGTCTCGCTGCTTACAACATCCAACCAGGTAGTCTCGAAAACGCCATGAAGGGCCGCAACATTTCGACGTCCGGCGGCCAAGTCAATGTTGAGGGCAAGAACGTTACGGTCGATCCTTCAGGCGAGTTTAAGAGCGAACAGGAGATCGGCGACGTGCTGGTCGGCGCTTCCGGGGGCAAGTCAGTTTACCTGCGCGATCTTGTTGACGTTGTTCGTGGCTACGAGAGTCCCGCGCGTTATCAAAACTTCTTCAACTGGCGCGACGCGGACAGCAACTGGCAGCGGAGTCGCGCAATCACCCTCTCAGTTCAAATGAGATCTGGGGAAAAAATAGCTGAATTCGGTGAAGGGGTCGATGCGGCTTTGAACGGGTTGAAGCAGGAACTTCCCGGCGACCTCATCTTTGCTCGCACCTCAGATCAACCATTGCAGGTAGAGGAGAGCATTGATCTCTTTATGAAAAGTCTTATCGAAGCAATCGTCCTGGTAGTCATTATTGCCTTAATCGGTTTCTGGGAGTGGCGCTCAGCTCTACTGATGGCTCTTTCTATTCCGATTACCCTCGCCATGACCTTCGGCATGATGCTAGTCCTGGGAATAGACCTGCAGCAGGTCTCCATCGCGTCCTTGATTATCGCTCTGGGGCTGTTGGTTGACGACCCTGTGGTCGCAGGCGACGCTATCAAGCGGGACCTTGCCGCTGGACACAAATCCATAATTGCGTCGTGGCTTGGACCAACCAAACTCGCTACCGCAATTCTCTATGCGACGATAACCAATATCGTGGCCTACATCCCCTTTCTGTTGCTGGGGGGGTCAACCGGCGAATTCGTCTACTCGTTACCGGTTGTGATTGCCTGCTCGCTCGTTGCATCGAGACTGGTATCGATGACATTTATCCCACTGCTCAGTTACTACCTACTAAAACCGAAGTATGAAATGCCCATCGCCGAGCGTCGGAAAAAGGGCTTTGCTGCTCAATATTATCGCCTTGGCACCTGGGCCATCGACCATCGTTGGAAAGTCATGGCGGGAGCGATGGTTTTCCTGGTGGCCGGCGGCGTGATGCTAACGCGACTTAAGACGCAGTTTTTCCCCAAGGACCTTTCCTACCTCTCGTATGTGGACGTGTGGCTTCCGGAAGATGCACCGCTGTCCGCTACCAGCGAAGCCGCTGCCCACTCGGAGGAAATAATTCGGGAAGTAATCGCGGAGTATGGCCAACATCATACAGATGACGATGGCAAGCCTCGCGAAGTGTTGCAATCGCTGACTACTTTCGTTGGCGGCGGCGGACCAAGGTTTTGGTTCTCCGTCTCACCCGAACTACAGCAGTTGAACTACGCGCAGATCATCATTCAGGTAAAAGACAAACACGATACTGCGCACCTAATACCTTCGCTGCAGCAGGCGCTTTCGGAACGCGTCGCCGGCGCGCGCATCGATGTGCGCCAACTCGAATCGGGAAAGGCAGTCGGACTTCCCATTTCCATTCGTTTGACTGGCCAGGATCCGCAAACATTGCGCACCTATGCCGAACGTGCGAAAGGCATCCTGGAAGAAACGTCGATTGCTGAGCGCGTGCGGGACGACTGGGGCGACGAAAGCTTTTCGGTTCGCCTCGAAACCGACCCTGACCGGGCCAACATGGCCGGTCTGACAAATTACGACGTTGCGATGGCTTCGCAGTCTGCAATTGCGGGTCACCAGGTAACAACACTGCGTGATGGCGATAAGCAGATTCCGGTCGTAGCCAGGTTGCGCATGGAAGAGCGTGCGCAATTGGGCGACCTGAAAAACCTCTACGTTTATTCAGGACAGGGTTCGCAGAAAATTCACCTCAGGCAAGTCGCCTCCACCGAGTATGGGATGCAAACGGAGAAGATCCGATCGCGTAACCAGTTTAGAACAATCACTGTTGCGGCGATGCCCGCTGAAGGCAAGCTCGCTTCGGAAGTGATGTCGGCTGCTTTGCCACATCTGCAGGAACTCGAAAAGCAACTTCCGACCGGATATCGAATGGAGATTGGCGGCGAGGCGGAGGACCAGGCAAAAGGATTTAAAGACCTTGCTGTGGTGCTGCTGATTTCAGTGTTGGCGATATTTCTGGCCCTGGTCTTCCAGTTTAAGAACGCTGTCAAACCCTTCATCGTGTTTGCTGCGGTGCCCTTCGGCATGGTGGGTGCCCTCGGCGCACTTTGGATCATGGGAGCGCCGTTTGGCTTCATGGCCTTCCTGGGAATTGTGAGTCTGGTAGGTGTAATCGTCAGTCACATAATCGTGCTCTTTGACTTTATCGAAGAGAAGCACGCCGAGGGCGAACCCTTAACCCAGGCATTGCTTGACGCCGGCATCATGCGACTGCGGCCAGTGATGATCACAGTTGGCGCCACGGTGATAGCGCTGTTTCCGCTTGCCTCGCATGGGGGACCACTCTGGGAGCCGATGTGTTACGCCCAGATTGGAGGCTTAACGGTGGCGACATTCATCACTTTGCTGCTCGTCCCGGTGCTTTACGCCATTTTCGTGCTGGACCTAAAACTGGTGAAGTGGGACGCCGCCGCCGAAGAACATGCAGTCGCGGAGCGGGCGCCCTCGATGGTGGTGGAGTCATGAGCGTTTCCATCCTTCGCTTGCCGGCAGCGCTCGGCCGCAAGTCGCCAATCAGTCTTCGACGCAAACGCAAAGTCAGAGTCGCCAGCTCATTTGAATGCGAGTTTGCACTGGAGACTCTGAAGAGTGACCGGTTGCGGGTAACGATACTCCTAGCCGCGGGAATTATTTCCCTGCTGCTTGTATTTGTTCTTGCCGTTTTCTTTTTTGAGCAATTCCAGGCAACTTTCCACGGTCACTTTCAGGGCTTCCTGAGTTGGGTCATCGTCGGCATCGGAATAAGTTCGAGTTACCTGCTGCTGGAACGTGCAACGATCGACCGTCTAATCAGGAAGAAGAAAAATGACTTCCGTTTTCTCCAATACTTGAGCGCATTCATCGAGACGAGTGTTCCTACGGCCGGAATGATACTCACCGCCATTTATCTAGGCGCTGTCTATGCATTGTTTACTCCGGCGGCCATGACCTATTCCCTCTTCATCGTACTCTCGGTGCTAAGGCTTGATTTCCGACTCTGTGTGTTCACGGGATTAGTGGCCGGGCTCGAATACTCGACGCTCGCCATGTTCTACATCCACGACTCATCAGGTTCCGGAATTGAACCGATACTTTCCGGAGCGCCGCATCACCTCTTCAAGGGTTGCCTCTTAGTGCTCACTGGGGTGGTGGCCGGCCTGGTGACCCTGCAAATCAAGAAGCAGATTCTCAATTCGTTTCAGATCGTCGAGGAGCGCAATCGCATCAGCCGAACCTTTGGCGAATATGTTTCTCCGGTCGTGATGGACACGCTCCTAGCTCTGAAACCTGATCTGAGGAGTGAAAGCAAGCACGTCTGCGTAATGTTTCTCGACATTAGAAACTTCACCAGCTTTGCGGAGAAAAGGACGCCGGAAGAAGTGGTTCAGTACCTAGAGTCATTGTTTGAGTTCATGATTGAAATCGTAAACCGCCACGGAGGGATCGTTAACAAGTTTCTGGGCGATGGGTTTATGGCAGTGTTTGGGGCGCCGCTTTACAGTGAAAGAGACTGTGCCAATGCCCTCGAAGCATCTCAGGAAATTCTGGCCCGTTTGGACGAAGAGATTTCACAGGGGAGAATTTTACCGACCAGGGTTGGCATCGGTTTGCATGCGGGAGAAGCAGTGACCGGAAGCATCGGCTCGGAGTTGCGTAGGGAGTACACGGTAATTGGCGACGTGGTGAACCTGGCTGCCCGGATCGAAAAATTGAACAAAAAATTCGGCTCGCAACTGCTAATCTCGGAAGTGGTCTGGCAGGCGATTGGTGAAGACTTCACCGCGGCAACGCCGATGGGAGAAGTGAAGGTAAACGGCCGTGAGGAAGCGATTCAGTTATACCAGATAGCGTAACAACGGGGGATATCTGTATGGTCTGCCCTTCTTAAGAAGTCGTCGTCCGATAACCAGAACCGGCGCGTTCGAGGTCAGCCTTCAAATAAGACCCGCCGATCGCGAATGCTAATGCCGCAGTCAATAGCGCAACGGCGGAGATTAAGAGGGCATAGCGAACTGAGGCGGCGCCGAATCGAGGTGAAAGCATGTCGCTCAGGATGCCGACCGCGAGCGGGCCGAGTCCGACTCCGACAACATTAAAGATTAACGATATTAAGGCAGGCGCAAACGCGCGCATGCGGACCTTGGCCACACCCTGGATGACAGTTGCAAGGGGCCCAATCATCGCCGGTCCAAAAAACGTTATGACGAAGAACATCGCCACGGAGGCAGCGGCCACTGGCATGCTTAGAAACAAGACTACAAACGGCACTCCGAAAAGATTGGTGAGTGCTGGCACTCGCATTAGCCAGCCCTCGTCGTGTCGCGCCAATCGCTGCGTGATAATCCCGCCCAACAGCGTTCCCGCTATTCCGCTAATGCCCGTGGCAAGACCAAGCCAGGCGCCAGACACCTGCGCCGGCATGCCGTGAACACGTAAAAGAAACGAAGGGCTCCAGACAAACAGCGCCCACGCACCGAGGTTACTCAGCGAGCTGCCCAGCGTCAGATAACGCAACGAGCGCGACTCCCAAAGATAAGCGAGCATTGCACCAACGTTGTAGTTCATCCTGTCAACACTCTCGTGCTCTGACGCTCCACGTTCCGGCTCTTTCAAAGTCAAACAAACAATCAACGCCAATAGCAGCCCCGGAAGCCCCACGCATATAAGCGTGTTGCGCCATCCCACAACGCTGTTGAGCCAGCCGCCGAATACGAAAGCTGACATGAGCCCAATAGGCACGCTGACTGCAACAGCGGAAAGTGCAGCCGAGCGGCGTTCAGGTGGGAACAGATCTGAAATCATCGACTGCCCTGGCGGAGTTGCGGCCGCTTCGCCTACTCCGACGCCAACGCGAGCCAGGGCCAACTGCGAGAACGAGGTGACAAATCCCGATAGCGCTGTCATTACGCTCCAGAATGCCAGGCCGACGGCCACAATATTCCGCCGGGAATATGAATCAGCTGCACGAGCGATGGGCAAGCTTGCAAGCGCATAGAACGAGACGAACGCGAATCCGGTGAGCAGTCCCATAGCGGCATCAGATGCATTGAGGTCACGCTTAATGGATTCGAGGAGGATGGAAAGGATCTGCCGATCCATGAAGTTGAAGACACCCACCAGGAACAACACGGCCACAACGTACCACCGGTAAGTGGAGCTGGGCGCCGGCTGAGCTGCGGGGTCGGGCATGGATGAGGATGGTAAATGCTAAACCGCAAATCGTGAACAGTTTTATTAGTGGGTACCTTCATAACTTCTTCAACCAGATCTTGGTTCCCAGCACTTTGAATGCTCCTTACCAACCCGGCCGTTACCGCCGCTTTTCTGACATTGGTGGCAAAACGACTGGGAATACACCTCAAAATGTATCTTTCGGGATATGCGACTACATCCTCAAGGCCCGTATTCTCAGGCCGTATTTGAGAATTCGAGCCCAGCAGAGAGGATTGTTCAACATGAAGAAATTCAAAAACGCACTGGTAGTTGTTCTTTTTTCCACCCTGATTTCAATCGCCCTGCCGATAACGGCCCAGGCCCAAGCGAAATCCGACAAGCCAGGTAGCGCTGCTGCCGGGGACATCGGTTGGCCGCGAAAGTTTGCCATCGGCGGCAGTTCATTCGCGCTCTACCAACCGCAGATCGAAGAATGGGTCGGCAACCGCTTTGCGGCTCGAGCTGCGATTGCTGTTACCCAGAGTCAGGCAAGCCAAACATACTATGGCGTCCTGTGGTTTGCGGCGCGGGCCGAGATCGACAAGGTAAATCGAATGGTGACGCTGTCCGAGTTCAAAGTGACAAGGGTTAGCTTTCCGTCAGCGCCCAATCAGGTCGCCGCTTATCAAAGTGCCCTTCAAGCTCATGCTGAAAAGAGGGACGAAGTAATCGCGTTGGATCGATTGATCGCCGACATGGCCATCAACCAAGCTGGGAATGCCACTCCGTCGCACGAGGTCAGAAATGATCCGCCCCAAATATTCTTCAGCACCAGGCCATCGATCCTCGTCTTGATCGACGGTAACCCGGAACTACGTTCGGTCAAGGACACGAAACTCGAACGAGTAATTAACACCCGCGTGCTCGTCCTGAATGACCCAGCAACAGGCAAATTCTATCTGCACCTGATGGATGGGTGGCTGGAGGCCGCCACTGTTAATGGCCCTTGGAGTGTGGCGGGCAAAATCCCAAGCGACCTACCGAAAGCGCTGGAAGTAGCATCTGTCAGTAAGCAAGTCGATTTGCTGGACGGCTCGGTTGCGGGCGCTAATGTGATCAGGCCTTCATTGAAAGAAGCAGAGAAGCAAAACGCGATTCCTGCAATTTACGTCAGCAGCATTCCAGCCGAGTTACTGCAGACGCAGGGTGCTCCGCAAGTGGAGCCTATCGAAGGAACCCGGATTGTTTATGTCACTAATACCCAAAACGACATCTTCGTCGATACCGCAACGCAGGATCACTACATTCTTATAGGTGGACGATGGTTTGCTGCTCGTTCAATGAATGGACCCTGGCAGTATGTTCCAGGCGACAGACTGCCCGCAGACTTCGCGCAGATTCCTGCTACGCATAAGAAAGCCAGCGTACTCGTGTCGGTACCCGGAACACCGGAGGCGAAAGAGGCATTGATCGCTAATTCTGTGCCCCAAACTGCGACAATCAAGCGAACCTCGGCCACGCTGACAATCAACTACGATGGCACCCCGCGCTTCAAGTCAATTGAGTTCACGCCGTTGAGGTATGCAGTCAACACTTCGACGCCGGTAATAGAAGTTGACTCGGGGAGCTATTACGCAGTGCAGAACGCAGTGTGGTTTGTTGGTAGTTCGCCTGTTGGTCCATGGGTGGTTGCCTCGTCCGTGCCCGCAATAATCTATTCGATTCCAATTAGTTCGCCATTGCACTATGTGACTTACGTGCGGATCTACGGTTCCACATCTGAGGTCGTCTATGTCGGATACACGCCGGGTTACTACGGCACGGTGGTCTCGGCGAGCAACGTAGTCGTCTATGGTACGGGTTGGTATTACCCGCCTTACATTGGCAGTTATTGGTACGGCGCTCCCTATACATATGGCTGCGGTGCGGCTTTCACCTGGGGGGTTGCGACAGGTTGGGGCCTTACTTACGGCTACGGTTATGCGTGGAGCACCTATTACTACCCCGCACCCTGGTGGGGACCGGTGGGCTACGCAGGCGTAGCTTATTACGGTGCGTACGGTTGGGGAGGCGTCGCGGCGGCAAACGTTTATGGTCAATGGGGAAATGTCGCTTACGCCGGCACCAAAGCCGCCTGGGCCAATCCCTACACGGGCAATGTGGGTCGCGCTGGCGCGTTCACCGGGGTCAACACAGCAACCGGCACTCGATACGCCGTTCGTGGTGGAACCAACACCAACGTCTACACAGGCACGACTGTGACGGGTGGCGGTGGCGTCGCATATAACCCAAACAACGGACGCATCAGCGCGGGCCAGGCGGGAGCTGTTAGCAATGTCTACACGGGCAACAGCGCAGCCGGAACGCGAGGTGCAAACTACAATCCGCAAACAGGGGTGATTAGCGGAGGGGCAGTCGGTGGTATACGCAGCGGCTCAACCGGTCAGGTTACGGCAGGCGCGAGCGCCTTCAAGTACAACACAAACACCAATACCGGTGTTGCTGTCGCCAACAATAATGTGTACGCGGGCAAGGATGGCAACGTCTATCGTTACAACCAATCAACTGGCGTGCAGCAAAGGACCAGTAGTGGTTGGGAGTCAGTTCAGAGGCCTGCAGACAGAAATTGGGTCCAGAGTCAGCAACGGGCGCGGGGCTTCGGCGAGATGCGCACGCGCGACTTCAGTTCCATGAGGGGTAATTTGGGCGGCAGTCTTCGGGGCGGTGGACGGCGACGTTGATGCCGCATGCCGGGGGGCAGAAGGGCATCCACCTCGGATGCCCTTTCTGTTTGATACGGGACAATAACGACCAAGCGCAAATCAACGCGAAAACAGAGGGGAACTAATCTAGTTGCGGGCGTAACCGCGAGCTCTACGGATGGGAGAATCAAGCGATTGTGAGCAGGCACATCTTTCTCCTTTCAGAAAAAAACATGACTCGCTAAATCGCGCAGTGACTCTAGGTAGAACCGCACTAAGGAATACTCAATGAAAAATTTGAACTTCTAAGGCGAATCACTTCTTAAACGGGTGCGACTTCGCAGAACACCTTGATGGCGCCGTTGGGATTGAGCAGCTTGTCGAAAAGCGCCCTATAGTTTTCCAATCCTTTGACGGGGTGTGTCAGCAGCTGCTTCAGCCAGCCGGGATATTCAGCTTCGGCCTGCGCCAAATCCTTCACTCCCATTTCAAAGTACTCCCGGTTCGCGTTAACAGTGCCGACCATTACCTTGTTACCAAGGACAAAATCCAAGTTGATTTGGTCCGCCGGGACTTCGATTCTGCGGTCGCCGCCCGTCACGCTCGACAGGACAAGCACACCGTTCTTGCCGAGCGCCCGCATGCTTTCGAACACGACGGGTGAAAAGCCAGTCGCTTCAAAAATGATGTCGAATGGGCCGAACTTCTTGGCACCGTCTATAATCGACAGTTCTTTAGTAGATTGATAAGTCGCTCCAATTGCTTCGATCAGGTCAGAGTTCAAATATGGTTTCGGGTTCAAACCGAAGGTCGTGACCTGCAATCCACGCAAACGCAGCGCGAGCGTTGCTAGTAAACCAATTGTGCCGGCGCCCATCACCGCCGCACGGCGCGGCCGCCAAACCCGCAGACGCCGTTGAATTTCGTAAGCCTGAGCAATGCCTTTCTCAACGACGGTTGTCGGTTCCAGTAACACGCCGACTTCCTTCAATCCCTGCGGAATCTTCACGATGAACTCAGCATCGTCCACGTAGTATTCACTCAGGTAGCCATGACGTAGATTGATCCCACGTTCAAAATAAACGTCGTCGGTAGTCATGTCGTTAGTGCCGATCAGGTCGTAAATGCTCGAGCCGGGCCGTCGCACCGTGGCCACTACATAATCACCAGGTTTAACTTCAGTGACGTTTGCCCCGATTGCTTCCACTTGACCGAAGCTTTCGTGACCAATGACGAGAAAGTCTGAACCGCTTGGCGCGTTTCCATACTCAGCGGCGTTGATCTCTTTGTCGGTACCGTCGACACCGACGCGCAAAACCTTGACTAGCACGCCACGTCCGTTTGGCACTTCATCGAGCGATGGGTCTGGCATCTCAGCGAGGTGCACGCTGTTTGGTTTGCCAGGAAAAATTGCGATTGCTTTCATAATGACCTCTATGAGTTTCAATTAATGTCAAGCGACCGGTGCCGCCCATTGCGTTTGCATCCCAATCCGCTGCAGCGTTGAGAACACTCGCTTGGGTTCACCCAAATCACTCCAGCCGACTTCACTCACTTGCATTACCGCCAAGTCATCGGGACGTTGCGAAAGAACTTCCTGCGAAAAGTTTGACGAAGAAATCCACGAATAAAGGTTGTTCAAGGCCCGGCCCTCTGACTCTGTTCCAAACGTTGGTGCTATCGCGGAGAAAGATTCGTAAAGTTCTGGAAGCGCGCGTTGTGTCATCCTGAGGAACGAATTGACTCTGCCCACCATTACAAAACTGTTCCACAAACAGCCCTGGTTCATTAGCGCTTTCGCGACATTAAGGTTCGGTTTTTCCCAGAACCTGCGCACACGCGAAATTGCGCGCGGCATTTGTCCGAAAAGAGAAATCTCCGGCTCGATCCAACCGTATTCAACTTCCGGACTCTCTGGCTTGATGCCCAGTAGGGTGATCACGTTTGGATTGGTTTGCGTTGCGGTGAAGGCCGAATCAACGTGGGACATAAACTGCTGATCGTCAGCAAAAAAATGATCCGAAGGGAAAAGTGCAACGGTCGCATTTGGTGCAAGTTGCGCTGCGCGTAACAGGCTGAGAAGAATAGCCGGCGCTGTGCCTTTATTCTCTGGTTGCACCAGGAGGCGATCTTTTGAAACATCCTTAAGAAGTGGTTTGTAAAAACGTTCGTGCCTTTGGGTCAGCACGGTCAGCGTCTGGACGGCCGGGATTGAAAGTGCGACTCGACGGCTGGTCTGATCGAGCAACGTGCGCCCGCCAATGATCGGACAAAACTGTTTGGGTCTTTCATCCCCGGAAATTGATCGGGTCAGTGAGCTTAAACGGGTGCCGTCACCACCAGCAAGTATCACGGCCCAACGATCGCGTCGACGTGTCTGCGTGTCGAGCAAAAGGATTCGAGCAGCCGTGCTCGGGGAAAAGCAACTCGTGTGTGTCTTCTTGTTCGCAAGAGAAAATTGCCATCGCCAATCTCCTTTACTCACCGCGGGCGCTGACTCCCGTTGGACCCGCTAGCCAGCGCCCGCGTTATTGTTAGTGCCCGCATATGAGTCGGTCGAAGGGCCAATTCCTTTCACGGGAAGTGAAGAAAAAGTGGGCAAGAGTAGTGGTAGGTGTAAGAAGACAAGAATCCCGAAAACACGGGGAAAAAGCGTGTTGTTTCGTGGATCGGTCTTGAAGATTTGATTAAGCGGAAATTAGCTCGACATCGCTCGCGCTTTCGCTTCGTACTCCCCGTTCTGTTGCATGAGTTTCGCAACCAAGCCCGTCCAGCCCGTTTGGTGGCTGGCGCCGATGCCCGAACCATTGTCGCCGTGGAAGTATTCGTGAAATTGGATTAGATCACGCCAGTGAGGGTCGGTTTGAAACTTCTCAATCGCACCGTAGACCGGTCGGGTTCCATCTGCTGCACGCAGGAAAGGTCGTGACAGACGACGCGAGATCTCCGCTGCGACTTCCCAAAGCGTCAGGAAGTTTCCTGAACCCGTAGGGCACTCAACTTTGAATTCATCACCCAGATAGTGATGAAACTTCTGCAGCGACTCGACCAACAGAAAATTCACCGGAAACCAAATCGGGCCGCGCCAGTTTGAGTTACCGCCAAACAGTCCGGTGCTTGACTCGGCTGGCTCGTAGTCAACTCGATGCTCGGTTCCGTTGACATGCAGCACGTAAGGATTGTCCTTGTGATACCGAGAGATTGCTCGTATGCCGTGAGGCGAAAGAAATTCCGACTCATCAAGCATGACTTGCAGCACCCTTCGCAGTTGATCGCGACTGACAATCGACAACAATCTTCGTTCGGCATTGCCTGGAGTTCGCATGCAGGCAACGTTCTGCGTTAAATCCGGGCGATGGTTAATAAACCATTCCAAACGCTTTTTGAAAGCAGGTAACTGGTCGAGCAGCTCAGGCTCCAACGTTTCCACCGCAAAAAGCGGAATTAACCCCACCATCGAACGGACCTTCATTGGCGCCGGCTTGCCCTGCGGCAGGTGAAGCACGTCGTAGAAGAAGCCATCATCTTCGTCCCATAACTTGATTTCTTCGTCGCCACGATTGTTCATAGCGCGGGCGATGTGGAGGAAGTGTTCCCAAAACTTGCTGGCAACGTCTTCATACGAAGGATCTTCTTTCGCGAGCTCCATCGCGATTGCCAGTAAGTTCAACGCATACATCGCCATCCAGCTCGTGCCGTCTGACTGTGCGATATGACCGCCGGTCGGGAGAGGTGCACTACGATCAAACACGCCGATATTATCCAGACCGAGAAACCCGCCCTGGAAAATATTCATCCCGTCTGCATCTTTCCGATTTACCCACCACGTGAAATTAAGCAGTAGTTTCTGGAAGACGCGCTTCAGGAAAACCGTGTCCCCGACGCCGCGCCGGCTTTTTTCAATCTTGTAGACGCGCCACGCGGCCCACGCATGAACGGGAGGATTCACGTCACCGAAGGCCCATTCGTAAGCCGGCAATTGACCGTTCGGATGCATGTACCATTCGCGCAGCATCAATATTAGTTGCTCTTTCGCGAACTCCGAATCGACCAAGGCGAGCGGCACGCAATGAAAGGCCAGGTCCCACGCGGCGTACCAGGGATACTCCCATTTGTCAGGCATCGAGATCACATCGGCGTTGTAAAGATGCTTCCATTCGTGGTTACGACCGTTGCGTCTTTCAGCCGGCGGCTTGGGCGTGGCCGGATCGCCGTCAAGCCATTGCTCGATGACGAAGTGGTAAAACTGCTTAGACCAGAGCAAACCACCAAACGACTGCCGCATCACTGAACGCGCGTCGTCGGAAAGATTTGTAGGTATAACCTTTTCGTAAAACTCGTCGGCCTCGCGAAGACGTTCCGCAAATATTTGGTCAAACTCAGCAAAAGCCGCTTCGCTTTTCTTAAACTCTTGGTTTGTGAGTCGGAGGCGGATGGTCGCAGTCTCGCCCGCGCCGATCGTTAGCTGGTAATTCGCCGCCGCCTTTGTTCCAACATTGTCGGGATTTACGGCTTGCTTAGCGCCGTTCACAATGTAGTCGTTGATACCGTCCTTGACGTAGGGCGTTGCGCTGGGCGTATTGAATAGTCGCTGAGTGTTGGTTTCGTTTTCAGTGAAAAGAAGTTCTGGAGTTCCGTCACAGTAAAGCCAGCGCCGCCCCAGATCGGGATGCTCGGCTGCGATCAAGTTGTCGCTAACCTTGCTGAGACTCGGATGCGCTTGATTGTTGTCCCACGACCAGGTATTGCGGAACCAGAGGGATGGCAAAACATTTACTGATGCCGCCTCTGGCCCACGGTTCACCACGCTGACACGGACGAGAATGTCCTCTACGTCAGCCTTTGCATATTCGACAAACACATCGAAATAGCGGTTATCGTCGAAGATGCCCGTATCCATCAACTCAAATTCCGGAGCAAGCTTTCCGCGACGGCGATTCTCTTCAACTAGTTGGCCATAAGGAAATTCTGACTGCGGATACTTGTACAGATACTTCAAGTAAGAATGCGTCGGTGTCGAGTCAAGATAGAAGTAATACTCCTTAACGTCTTCACCGTGATTGCCTTCGCTACCGGTTAAGCCAAACGCACGCTCTTTCAGAATCGGATCGCGACCATTCCAGAGCGCGAGCGCAAAGCAGATCAACTGGTGCCGATCGCTGATGCCCGCCAGGCCATCTTCATTCCAGCGATAAGCGCGCGACCGTGCGTGATCGTGCGGAAAGTAATCCCACGCCGCACCATACTGGCTGTAGTCCTCACGCACGGTGCCCCACGCGCGCTCGCTGAGGTAAGGTCCCCAGCGTTTCCAATGTGCCTTGCGCTCGCGCGACTGCTCAAGCCGCCGTTCCTCGGCGGTTAAGTCGTTTGATTTATTCCGGGTTTGATTTTTAGTGCGCATCGGTTTTGGCGACTGCAGAATCATTCAGCCGCTCGCAATTCAGTGTCTCCGCACTGAGGACAGGTGTGTACTTCCTTTAGCGCCCCTCCGAAAGCGCTGTCGATGAGCGCCGGATCGTCCACGCCATATTCAATTTTTATTGCATGATGATTCATTTCGGCGCCGCACTTGGGGCAGATCATCTTCGGTTTTGACATTGGCAGCCTCTAGTTTGAATAATCGCTCAAACGCTCAAGTTGCTGGCGAAAGTGTTGTCGCCAGCTTTCCGGCAGCGCCTCCAGGTCAATAGCCCGCCGAAGCAATTGCGTATTGCGCTTATCCCGTGCAAATAGTCGGGTGATATCACTAATCCTTACAGCCTGTTTGTCGCGCTCAATTAGTTCTATGTCGTCTCCCGCTCCAACCTCGCCCTCTTGCAACACGCTGAGATAAAAACCGGTGCGCTCGCTCGCTAAAAATTTCTTGATAATGTCGGTGCGCCCGAAACGGATGCCGAGTTTGTAACAAGGCATGCGCGGCTCAGTGACCCTGACGAGAGCTGAGCCGATACGAAACTTGTCGCCGATATTCACCTCGTCCTCGTGAAGCCCGGCCGTTGTGAAGTTTTCCCCAAACGAACCTGGAGGAAGTTTCATCTCCCGCAGTTCGACTTTCCAGAAGTCATAATGTTCCGAGGGGTAAACATAAACGGCTTTGGTGAGTCCGCCATGAACAGTGAGATCCGCCTGGCGATCGCCATTGAGGTTGAGCCGTCTCAAAATCACGCGACCTTCAACCGGTTCTTTGAAGATTCCCGTCGAGACAGCTTCGCCATTGCGCATGACCAGCCGTGGCCGGCCAACATTGACAGAGAGGAGTTTTGCGTCAGCACTCAAATGGGTACACTCTCCCGCCCGTACCGCAGTACCTTGCTCATCCAAATCAGTTCACCCAAAAACTTATCAAGTCGCTTCACCTGGGTTGCTTCGTCAAGCAATTTTCCGGTTTCGTCGAACAGGTTTTGCGCGCCGGAGAAATTTGCGTCCCAAAAAATCGTGACGAGTCCGAGTTCGCGAAGCACCGGCAGTAGATTCTGAATCATGCGAACACCGCCAAAGCCGCCCGCAGAGACTCCGCAAACACCGACGGCTTTGTGGATATACTCTTTCAGGTTTGTATCCAGCACATGCTTAAGCATTCCCGGATAGCCATGGTTATATTCCGGAGCGACCAGGACCAAACCGTCTGCGCGATTCATGGTCTCGGAAAACTTCGGATCCTTGATCGCTTCGCCCGCATCTTCAAGCGGAAAACTCAGTTCGCGAATGTCAATAAACTCAGTGACTACACCTTCGCGCTTTTGGACTTCGGCAAAAACGAACTTTGCTACGTTTTCGCTTGCGCGTCCTTTTCGCGTGGTGCCCAGAATGACAGGAAGGAAAAGCGGGCGCAGGTTCACTTAGTTTTTCCTCGCTTCCACAGTTCTTGACTCAACTAAAGCCATGACGTGGCCGTCAGGATCGCGCACCAGAAGACCTTTCGTAAAACCGAGGCTTAGATCGGTTAGACTTACCGATCCAGGCGAAACGAAACGCGAGTTGGTCGCCCGTAAGCTTTGCTCGATGGCTGAAGCGTCGGCGACGGTCAACGTGGTCTGCCAATGAAACAAATCATTTGCGCGCGCATCAGCCGGATAGGGTCGTCCATCTCGTGGAGACAGGTACTCAAGAAACTCTACGCCAGGCCCACCGCCGGGAGCGCGGAGGCCAGTGATTCGTACGCGGGCGCCAAAAACGTTATTCAGATGTTCCTGTTCAGTACCGTAGTTTTCACTGGTTCCCGCGACTTTCAATCCCAGTACATCCTGGTAAAACTTCAAACTTGCTTCGGTGTTGGCGACGACAATCGCCGTGTGATCGATTCCGAGAAATAACCGATCCCTACGCTGCCATTTTGCCTCGCCTTTGCCTGCGGGAAACTGCAGTATCTCGAGATAGTGTCGATCCGGATCGCGAAAGTAGAAAGCCTTGATGCCTCCAGCGTTCTTGTTCCAATCCGGCAATCGTTGCGGACCAGTAGATGCGTGTTCTGTTTTGTTTTGTCGCAACCAGGCGTATGCCTTGTCCATGTCGCTGGTGATGATCGCGATGTGCTGAAACCAGCGATCGTTGCCGCGTGAATCAACGGGAAAAGGCCGGCCTTTCGGAGCCAGGTATTCGGTCAATTCAATAAACTCTTCGCCGAGTCGCATCCGCACCACGCGCATACGCAGACCGAAGACACCTTGTAGGCGTTCGTATTCAGCGCCGGTAAGTTCCACGTCCGAAATCTTCTCAAATGACAGTACCTTCGAATAAAACTCGACGGAACGATCCATGTCTGAAACCGTCATCCCTATCGCCCCAACTCGCTCGACCTGGCGAACAGCCTGCGAACTACTCTCAAGACTGCTGGGGAGGGGGACGCGCGAGCTGAGAGCGCGCGCGTCCATCGGCAGGTACTTCGCTTCGGCGGGTAATCCCAGGAAACTGAGCGTCAGTAAGATGGCCAATGAAAAATAAAAAATGGAAAATGGAAAATGCACTCTCCTGTGCGGTGATCCAGCACGCAGATTTTCCATTTCACATTTCTCATTTAGCATTTCATTTAATCCCATCTTAATCGTTCCGCACATTGTTCTCAGCCCAGTCGATCCAATAAGTGGTCGCCGACCCTCAGCGCATTAGCCATGATCGTCAATGCTGGATTCACTGCCCCGCTCGATGGGAAGAAACTCGCATCGACGACGTAAAGGTTGTCGACTTCATGTGCTTTGCAGTTTCGATCCAGCGCTGAAGTTTTCGGGTCGTTGCCAAAACGGATGGTGCCGTTTTGATGGGCCACGGCCGCGAGCGGCAAACGCTGGCCGAGGTAAAGATTTCGTGAAAACAAACCCTGATGACATTCGTGCCCGTGAATGTCGCAGTTGGTTTGTTTCATTGCCCTCTGCAAATTGGCCTTGAGGCGGTCGTGGCCTTCGACGTTGTTAAGCTTGTAAGAGACTTTGATTTCGCCTTTGGCATTCACCGTTACCCGGTTTTCCGGATCCGGTAAATCTTCCGAAGTCAGCCAGAAGTCCAGAGAATGTTTGGCCATCAAATCAAGCGTCCAGCCCGGCGCGATCGCCGGTGCTCCGGCCTTCAACGTGTCGGCGTCAAGCTTGCCCACAAATGAGATGTGGCCCATCGGGTACTGCCAATCTTTCGTACCAAAATAGAAATCGTTAATCGCGAGGGTCTTTTGAAAGACGGTTGGATTGGGACACTTAGAGAGCGCCATCAAAACCGAATTGATGTGGCCCATGTAATGACGGCCGACCACGTCAGAACCGTTTGCCAGGCCGTTTGGGTGTGAGTCATTCGCCGAACGCAACAGGAGCGCTGCGGAATTAACGGCGCCGCAGGAAGAGACCACAATGTCGGCGGAGTATGATTCAGTTACGCCGTTTCGATTGACGATAACTTTGCTTACTTCGCGCGAATTCCCATTGGTTTCTAACCGCATGACCTGCGCGTTGGTCAAGAGTGAAACGTTATCGTGCTCAAGCGCCGGGTCAACACAGATTGTCTGCGCGTCGGCCTTGGCGTTAATCAAACAAGGGTGACCATCACACGTGTTGCATCGGATACAAGCGCTTTTGCGAGTGTCTTTTTCGTTAAGTTTGATTCCAAGCGGCACATGAAACGGTTTCAGCCCGGCTCGTTCGAGATCGTCTGACAAGTGTTGAATACGCTGTTCGTGACTTACCGCCGGGTACTTGTAAGGCGCGCTCGCATAGGGCTCAGTAGGATCTTCACCGCGATTTCCGTGCACCTGGTAAAGATGTTCGGCCTCGGTGTAATACGGCTCGAGCTCGTCGTAAGTGATCGGCCAGGCTGGAGAGACTCCACCGTGGTGCCGAATCTCGCCGAAATCTTCCTTGCGCAACCGAAACAACGCAGCGCCGTAGAACTTGGTGTTGCCCCCAACGAAATAATTCGTGTGCGGATGTAACGCCTCGCCGTTCTTGTCGTACCAAGCTTCCTTCGTGTTGTACTTCGCGTCGAGGTTGACCGCGCGGGTACTCCAGTTGTCCTTTTCCCGAGGCACATAATCACCGCGCTCAAGCAACAGGATTTTTTTGCCTGATGGCGCGAGCTTGTAAGCCAGGGTGCCGCCGCCCGCGCCGGTGCCGATGATGATGACGTCGTAGTGATTGTCGTTCATGGCGTACTCCGTCCTTTGTCTTGGATGATGGACGTTACCGATTCATTGATTGCATTGAGTCAGTCATCAATGGAGCAGTGCCGAAGTTGACACCGAATCGCGCACACCAGATGGTGACGGCGCGGTATTTCGCGAGATCGATATTCGCAGGAACGTCGTAGTTCTGATCTCCTATGTTGCCTTTCAGTGAACCTAGCTCAACAAAGCCGGCATTTTTGACGGTATCATTGTCTTTGGCGTCCTGAGCGGCCACGAGGTAAACGCGCACGTCAGGACCATTCGAAGTCACGAAGTTGGTCAGGCGCAGTGTTTTCTTGCCGTCAGCCAAGTTGAAAAATTGCGGCAGTGCCCTTCGTATCATGCGCGCCGTTATGAAATTCACCGGACGCGAGTTTCGTGGGGGCGTTATTGGCGGCTGCTGCCGTCGGAAAATTCTCGTTAACTGTTTGATTGATGAATAGCCGTTCGGGTCGGAAGGCGTACCAGGCGCCCGCGGCTGCGACAAGAAGTACAAGTGCTACTAAGAGTTTTCGTGGTGACATGAGTCTTTCTCCCTACAAAATTAAGTGTTGGTATTTCAATTGAGCCGGCTTTCGCCTCGCTCATGGTTTAGTCGTCGCTTTGAGACAAAACTTACAGCGCCAGGGATTGGCGAGTGACAATTTCTTTTAGCGGGGTTGCGGCGAATTATGGATAGGGATCGTTGTCGACGATTAGATCCGCCGATTCTCGTGGCCGGTCTTTCTCAAAGTGAATTAGTTGCGCCGGGAAAAAGCGGATTAATTGGTGTAGCTAGCGCTTGGCGATCGCCAGGGATTCGCCAAGAGTGAAGAAAGAAGCGCCGAGCAACACCACGTCCTTGAGCAGGAAGCCACCTGAACCCGATAGGGCAGGGAACCCTCCCAAACTTTTTTCCCATCCAGGCAAAGAAAACAGAAAGGTCAAAGTCGCGAGGAAAGTGAAGATGGCGAGCACACTGCCAATTGCTGAAAGCTTTGCCGAGATTGGCTTGATCGCAATCAATGCCGCTGCGGTAAATTCTGCGGCACCGATTACGTTTGAGGCGGCTTGCAGCGATAAGACCTTGTACATCCAGCTCATCAGTGGACTTGTCTCAATGAGTGGCTTGATTTCATCGGCTTCGTAGACGGTAAATTTCATCGCACCGATCCAGCCAAGAACCAGGACCAGGCCATAGCGCAGCAAGAGTGCGCCAATATTTTCAAAGCGTGACGATAATCCATTTTGCTCGAGTTTATCTTCGAGACTCATTTCCTTAGTTTCCTTTGTCAGGAGTGCCATCAGCGACTCTTCGCCAAGTTGTGATTTCAGTCATCCAGTTCTTGTTCTTACGCCGCTCGAATGACGCTTTTAGGTGCGGTGTTTGTTTATGTTCTTCCAGCGCTCGCGGATTGCGCCAGATCTCAAATCGCATGAATTGGTTCTTTTGGTTTGTCGATTGATAGAGATCGTATCGGATGTTGCCGGGCTCGGCGCGGGTAGGTTCGGTAGTCGAAAGTAACTCGCGCATCAAGTCTTCATCGGCTCCCTCCGGCCCGCGAATGAAGGTGACCGCAGTCAGCAAATCGGCTTCGCTAGTCGCTATTGGCGAGCTTGCTTTGCTCGCTATTTTCATCTCGACCAGAATTCCGTGGGCATCGGTATCGCCGATATTCTCAGAAGCGTGAACGAGTGCTTCGCCAAAGAAGACGTCACCGGCTTTAGCTTCACGAATGCGCGTGGTGCCGTCCGGAAAAGTGAAGCGAATCTTGAACGGCGCCAGCACGTAAGTGACTGCAGCGGGGTGCGAATGAAAGTTTTCTTTGGCACCCTTCCTTAGTTTGAAGTCGAGCACGCGCACGCGATCGTTTTCCGCGAGCACTTTGTAATTGTCCGGATAGGTTGGAACTGGATCCTGCGCCATTGCTGTGGCTGCCAACAGCAGCACAGTAAACAAATTTAACGTCATTATTTTTAGGATTCGCATTTTCTACTTCCTCTTGCTGGGAAGACGATCAAGCCTCCCCCGAAGATTAAAATCCATTAACAGTCGTGCCGGCGCCTTTTGTGTTCAGTCGAATGCGGTAGACGATTGAGTTCGATGTGATGAAGAGCGTCGAACCATCCTCACCCCAAGCGCAGTTTCCAGTAGCGGTGCCCAAATCGAAGCGGCCGAGCAACGAGCCGTCCGGCGCAATTACGAACAGACCGCCAGGTGCCGCAGCAAAAACATTTCCGTTCACGTCTACCTTCAGACTGTCGGCCACTCCAGGACGCCCTTTCGCTTCTTCCGTGCCATCAAAGAAAACTCGGCCGGGCGAAAGCGTGCCATCCGCCTTCACTTCGAAAACAAACCAGAGGGCGCGAGCTGAATCGGCAACGTAAAGTTTCTTTTCGTCCGGAGAGAAGGCAATGCCATTCGGCGCTTTCACCTCGGTTGTCAACAGCGTCAACTTCCCATCTTTCGAGAGTCGGTAAACGCCCTGAAAAGGAAGCTCCTTGTTTGGATCGTCGAAAGTCTTCGGCAGACCAAACGGCGGATCGGTGAAATAAAGATCGCCATTTGATTTGAAAATCAGATCGTTTGGGCTGTTTAGGCGCTTGCCTTGATAATGATCCGCTAGCGTCGTTCGGCTTCCGTCTTTCTCAAGACGACCGACACGGCGATCGCCATGCTGACAAAACACCAGACGTCCTTCGGCATCAAACGTCAATCCGTTCGAGCCTGGCTCTCGACCGGCGAAGAGCTCCTTGCCGGTGTAGCCGCTTGGCTTCAGGAAAACGCTGACGCCTTCGCCGGCTTTCCACTTGATGATTGAGTTCGTCGGCACGTCAGAGAACAACAGATAGCCACCAGCTCGGTTCCAGGCTGGACCTTCAGCCCAGGTAAAACCTTCAGCAACTTTTTCCAAAACCGCATTTGGCGGCACGATTTGATTAAGCCGCGGATCCAGCCGAACGATCTGTGGTGCAAAAGTCGTTTCGCCGGTGGCTGCGGATGACGTTGGGCTGTAACTAGTGGTCGACAGCAAACAGACTACGAAAAACAGAGCAATCAGTTGGTTCTTCATGGCCGCACTCCCGCGACGTTCAGTCGCATGCGATATAAGCCGGAGCGAGCGCAGAGGTAGAGTGTCTTGCCGTCTTCATCACCCCACGCCATGTTGTGAATGTGTTTGGGAGCGATGACCGTTCCCAGGTGTTTGCCTTCCGGCGAGATGATCCATAGGCCGCCGGGCCCCGAGACATAAAGGTTTCCTTTCTGATCGACCTTGATGCCGTCGAGCGCGTCTTCACCGGGTGCGCTTGTCATGTCGAAGAAAAGTTTTCCATTCTTCAGCGTGCCGTCGGGGTTCACTTCATAACGCATTACAACCTTCTGCTTTTCATCCCAGTTGCCGACGTACAGATACGCTTCGTCTGGCGAGAAGGCGATGCCGTTTGGTCCCTTGAAATCTTTGCTTACAAGTTGCAACTTGCCTTGATAGATTGAGTAAACACCGCTGTATGGAAGCGCCTTGCGCGGATCGTCAAAAAATTTTGGCAGACCAAACGGCGGATCAGTAAAGAAGAGCGTGCCATCTGAACGGTAGACGAGATCATTTGGACTGTTCAGTCGTTTTCCCTGATAACTGTTGGCCAGCACCGTCACCTTGCCATCATCTTCGAGACGCGCGACACGATGATTACCGTGTTCGTTAATTGTCAGACGACCTTCGCGATCGAGCGTTAAACCATTCGACCCTGGCTGGCCGTACTCAGCGATGTCTGCACCTGAATAGCCGCTTGGCGAACGGAACACAGTTAGACTTCCGGCTTCGTTGTTGTGCGGTTGGTATTTGTAAATGACATTGCTGTTCGGATCGCTGAACAACAAATAACCACCGTCTTTGTTTACCCAAATCGGCCCTTCAGTAAACTTGAAGCCTTCGGCGAGTTTAAAAATCTTCGGATTCGGGCCAATGATTTGGTTGATGGCCGGATCTTTTCTGACGACCTCAACGTTGACTTCGCTTGGAACCAAAGCTACCGGCCCCATCTCGCCCTTAAAGAACTCAAGCTTCGCGTAGCGCATCCAGATGAAGTTCGTGGGCGGATTTGATAACGGCCCGTTGATGCCGAAGATCGCGAGTTGAATTTGCTGGCCGGGTTTTAGATTGCGGCCGATGGTCAAACGATTCGGCGCATTCCAACCGCTCACTACCGAACCGCCCGACTGGCCCAGCGAACGAACAAGTTCACCGTCTACCCAAATCTCAGCATAGTCATCGAGCGAAGTTTCAAAGACAGCCACTGAGCCGCTGGGATCGAAATCGCCCACGCGTTCCGGTATCGTCAACTTAATGCGATACCAGTTGAAGCCGAGCCGGCCGTAGCCACGTCGCTTCGACAATGACGTTGGTTCGATTGCTTCCCAACGTGAATCGTCAAAATCAGCGCCACCAGCATGTGGCGTGTAGTCGTAGGTCTTGACTGGCGCGCCAGTCGGCTGGCCATCAGCGCCTGGACCAGAGAAATCGACTTCGACGATCTTCGTGTCGCTGTAACGCCACTCACCTTTTACCTGACGCACACCGTCCAGCACTTTGCAGATCGATTGTTGCCGCCGTTCGCCCAGTTGGAACGGAGGGATGAGTTTGTGCGTTCGCAGTCGAAAGCGGTCCGCTGATTATCAACGCGCAAAGAATGAACAAGGCTTTCATTTCATTTCTCCTCGAATCGCTGCAGCCAGAGCCGCAGCTCCAACTTTCGCAATGTCCTCATCTTCCTGAGGTGTGTTGCCGCTAACACCAATGGCCCCGATGACCTTGCCCTCGAAGACAATCGGTATCCCGCCTTGCAGCGGAGCGGCGCCGGGAAGGCCCAGAGCAGCAATGCGACCGTCCCGAACCTGGTCCTCAAAAACCTTGCTGGGCCGGCGAAAGATTGCTGCTGTCCGCGCCTTGGCGATACCGACTTCAACACTCGCTACCTGTGTCTCGTCGAGACGCTCAAGTACGAGCAGGTAACCACCGTCGTCAACGACGGCAATGACCACCGTCGCACCTCGTCTCAGTGCTTCAGCCTCAGCCGCTTCGGCAATCTTCTTCGCGACCGTTAGTGTTAGGACGCGCTTCGTCGCTAGTTGAGCCTGAGCGATGGCAGTCGCCGACAACAGCAGAATCAGTGCAGCAATGATTTGCATTCTTTTAGTTTTCATAACTACCTGACTTTCACCACGTAGTAATTGAATGGACTTGAAACTTCCTTAAACCAATGCGGCACGCCGTGAGGAACAACGATCACGTCCCCTTTGACCAGCTTCCGTGATTCGCCGCCTTCGATTGCGCTGCCGCGAATTTCATTTGGCGCAATAGTCTTGGGATCAACTGCACTACCACCCGTGACGAACGTCGCGGTGCCCTCGAGCACGTAGACAATGTCGGTGTCCAGCGTGTGGATCTCCGCCAGGCCCGGCTTATCCCGGTGGCTGGCGTGGACCATATAGTTGCGGCCGTCTGCGTCATCTAGAAGGACCGCTCCTTTAGTAAACGCTGCCTTCACCATTTGGCTGTTGAAGTAATTGACAGGAGTACGGCCGTTCATTGCGCTGGCGTTCGTCATCGGAGCACCGAAAATGTTCGCGCCTGCGATGGCCAGCTCTTCATCCTGTTGAGCACTGGCGGCGCCGCTGACTCCCACACCACCAACCACTTGGCCATCAATCACAATTGGCACTCCACCTTGCAACGGCGTAAACAAACCGTCGGGAAGCGCCACCATCGCCGTGCGTCCATTCTTGATGATGTCTTCGAAAGCCTTGGTCGGCCGCTTGAAGAGAACAGCCGTACGGGCCTTGCCAATTGAAATGTTGGCGCCAGCCGCGAAGGTGCCATCGAGTCGTTCAAGCGCCATCAGGTTGCCGCCGTCATCAACTACGGCGATGACCCCACCCGGCGCGTTGTTCTTTTTTGCATAGCTGACTGAGGCAGCGATTACTTTTTTCGCCCCATCGAGAGTCAACGCTTTCTTGTCGGTCGTTTGCGCAGTCGCGTTCAATGCGAACGTGAAAAGTGCCATAACAAGCGCGGTAAGTTTGATAATTGATTTCATGATTAGTTTTCTCCTTTGCACCGGACCGAAGATCATCGGTCATGCTCTACATTCCGTTTTCAGGTGTAACAGTCACGCGGAAGAGTTCTGCGGTTCTCGAATAGAACGGACTGTCCTTCGCTTTGCGAACCTTGCCGTTTTCAGCAGCGCCGGTGTTCTTTGCTTTCTGACGCGGTGCCTGATCTGGGCCAACGCCGAGCTCTTGATTCAGTTCGGTGCCTGCGTCCCAAAGAACGATTCGCGAAGTAACGTCGCCGCCCACTGGTTTGCCCTTTGAATCAAAGAGTGGAATGCCCGCATCATTCGCGTAGAAGTAATCGTTCGATTGGCCGAACATTAACGCGAGCGAAAGCTTCATGCCGGGCGCTGCCTTGAAACTAAACTCATAAACGCCACCAGGACCGATCGGCCCGGGCTCCGTCGCATTCAGGGGCGTGTTGAAAATTCCATGAAGCGACGAGCTGTGGTGCATGTTCTCGAGCGCCATCACCAGCTCAGCAGGATTGCCATCTTCCGCCTGGGCTTCGAGGCCATTGGCGGCTGGGCTGCCTTCCCTGAACAACGAATTATTCTTGTCGTTCAGCACAAACATTCCCGGCGACAAAGCAAATGGCCACTTGCTACCGTCGGAAGCCGTTTGACCATCCGCACTGGAAATGTTCTCGATGCGAACGTTGAACTTGGTGGGCGCTGAATTGTTTGAACGCTTTGCAGTGGCAACCACGAATTGCGTTAAGAACGCAACTGCAATGATCACCAGGTTAATAATAAGTCTGCGATGTCTCATGACTGATTCTCCTTCAAAGTTTGTTTTGGAATCTGGACGAGCCCGCGGCTGCTCCGTTTACCCCTGAAAAGTGCAGTTGAAAATGCAGCGTCTGTTGTTGTGGTGGTGCAGCTTTGCACACGCCACTCGGCTATTTGGTTTCAGGCGCTGGTATGCCTCAGCAGCCAAAAGCATTCCGATAGGCGGCGCTGTGAAATAAATCCAAAGCGACGTCCAAATATTTCCTACTGAAGCCGAACTGAAAGTGCGCGCCGGGTTCATGCTCATCCCGGAGATTGGCGACTCCAAAGTGATGTAAATCGCGACGAGGGCTCCGGCAAAGAGTCCGGTCCAGCGGCTTAGTCGCGTGTGGTTGGAAATTGTTAGGACCACCGACATCAGGATGAACGTGATCACTACTTCAGCGACGAACGCTTGCAGTGCCCCGCCTCGGCCCGGTACGGTGGCGGCATAATTCACCGATTGATGAGCGATGAGATTTCCCAACAGAAGTGAGGCGAGAAGTACACCGGCAATCCCTCCGGCAAATTGAAACAGAATAAAGAAGGTTGCATCGAATGCTTTGACCTTGCCGAGCCGCAGAAAGGTTAGTGTGACCGCTGGATTGAAATGTGCTCCCGATCGTTTTCCCAAAGGTGAAAAAATGATAGCGATGGCCGTCGAACCCATGGCGATGCCCATCAATAGGCGGCGCAATATTTCGTTGTGAATGTCTTGAGCGATTGGCGATACCGGATGAAATAGCAACACGGTAAACACGCAGGCGGAGATCATGAACAAGCCGAGCTCAGCGCCCTCCATCAAATATTCGGGCCAGTGGTTTTTCAAAGCGTAGAACATTTGGTCCGTCCACCTGGTCTTCTTCGTCGGGGCGTCAAAAACCCACGGGTCGCTCAGCATCATTCGTTGGCGCAGGGTATCGAACACACTGATACTGTTAGAACCTGACAGTTCCATCTTTCTGTTTCGCGCGACTGGCGCGAACTCCGTATGTCGTTTATAGGAGCGGCGTGAGTTAGGTCAGAAAAGGATGGTTAGCGTGGCGCTGATTGAACTTGAATTTCGTCATTGCCATGCCGTGCTTTACCGCACGATGAATGCCCGTGCTAATCGGTTTCGCCTGAGCCTTTTCTTTATTGCTAACCTTCGTCGCATTGTTTTCGTTTCCCATTGATCTTCAATTTCTGCGTTCCGGCTTAATAGTCGTGGCCCATTGGCTTTCCTTACAGTTGAAATGCATCAGGTTGGTTCAAAAAAAGAGCCTGGATAAACCCTCTTCCTATTTACTTTCCAACGCCGCTGTCGAGAGCCTGTCCAATACGGGCTCGAGCTTCCGCTGACAGCGTTGGAAATGTCGTCTCTGCCGCAGCATCCAGATCTTGTCCTGCTATCCACTTTAAGAACCGAATTTGTTTCAGGTAGCGGGCACACCAGGCGCAGACCAGCAGATGCAGTCTTAGTTTGAACGACTCCGCCACCCCCAGCCGGCAGTCCATCGATCGGGACATCACCGGCACCATTTGTTGGCAAGGCTGAAGTCGGCGCAGTAACCATCGTCTAACTGCTCTTCTGATCTTTAAGTACAATTTCAAAACTTTTTCTCATTCGATTACTAGAAGTGAATTCAACCCGCCGAAATTGTCGGAAACCTTCATCCCGTTGCTGGGATCTTCGAGCCAGTGGTGTCCGTCTACGACGAACTTGTACCGATAACTTCCTGGACCTGGTGCGGGAATCTCCGCCATCCAAAGCCCAGTCTTGTCTTTGGAGAGCGGTGTCCTTTGCTGCCCCCAATCGTTGAAGTCGCCGGCTAATGAAACACTGTGAGCGAGGTCGTCGTGGTAAACGAATACCAGCCGGCCATTGTCGATTCGCGGCGGAAGGCAACCTCGGCCGTTCAAATCATGTCGTTCAGCTTTTGCCACCTCTACCGCCCGGCGCGCATTAACCACGCCGTAACCCTGTCGAATTGCGGGCGCGCTCACTATCCGATTGGCAGTGGAAATCAAAATGTTCTTGACAGCTCCCGGCGTGATCTCAGGATTGGCCTCAATCATCTGGGCCACGATAGAAGAGACTATAGGTGCAGCGAAGGAAGTGCCTTCAACGTGCTGATAGTGTGCGGCAACAATCCTCTCGGCACTGAGAACTGACTCGACAAATCGCCGGATTTCCGCCGGCTCGGCAACAACAATCGCTTCCGGCAGTTGAGCAGCCTCTTCAAGCTCACGGGCAAGATTCGGAAGTTTGTAATCGGGTGCCGCCGCCAACCGCGAGAGACTTTCAGCTCGTTCGTATGACGGCGTGCCCGGAAGTATGGGTGCCGCGATCCACATAGCCGGCGCGACAATCTCCGGCTTCACTGTGCCATCGGCCGTCACTCCGAAGTTTGAGTGATAGAGGTCTAATCCGCTTCCCTTTAACTGATTGCTATCGGTGTAACCGCCGACGGTAATGACGGATGGAGAATTTGCCGGAGGAATTGAGTGATTACCGTTACCGCCTGAATTTCCTGCGGCCGCGACGACCACGATTCCATGACTTATCGCTTCCTCAGCGGCCTGGTCGATGATGCTTTTCGAACATGGCACATCTTCGTCGCCGCCAAGCGAAATGTTCAGCACGCGAATGTTGTAGCGCTCGCGATTCTCGATTGCCCACTCGATTCCTCGTGCAATATTTTCTTCGCTGATACGACCGTTTTCACTGACCTTTACCAGCACAAGCTGCGCTTCCGAGGCAAGCCCCTTATAGATTCCATCGGAGAGCTGGCCGTTCCCCGCAGCAACCACGGAAGTCTGTGTCCCGTGCCAGCGCCATGATTCAGTCAGGTCACGTGAATCAAGCGAATTGGTCTCGCCGGTTACATCTTTAAATGCCAGAACTCTGCTTACTGGCTCAACGAGATCCGCATGCGGATAAAAGCCCGAATCAAGAAACGCGATCGTAACGCCCTTTCCCTTGAAGTTTGGATCGGCATCAAGCCTCACCTGCGTGGGAATAACCGCAAAACGATTTAGCGAGTGCTGATGATCATGAGTTGGTGGAGACTTTTTCATAATTTAGCTGAACTAACTTCCTCGCCCGAGCAACGGTTACGACCCAGGCAAAGGGCCCACCTCGCAGACAAACCTTTGCCTGACATCCTTTGTCGGATGCAAGAGCCGAACCTTACAGGCCGGGTCTTCCAGTGATTATTGTCTGCTAATTGCTTCTTTGATTCGTTCGCGGGCTTCCGGGGAAAGGCCGGGTGTGGAAGGAGACTCCAGCTCGGGCAGATCTGAGGCCTTTTCGCGCATGGTAGTTCTCATGATTTGCAGGTGTTCCAAGTACCAAACGCACCACATGCAGACCCAAAGATGAAGTTTGAGCAGTACTCGTTCGCGGAGAGTTAGAGAACGCTCGAGTGATTGCGATATTACTTCGACTGTCTGCTTGCAAGGAGGAAGCCGGCGCAGCAACCAGAACCTAACTGCATGTTTGGTTTTGTCGTACCAGCCCATTTTCAACCTCAGTGTTCTTGTCCGAACCAGTTCATTTGGAGGCAGTTTCGCAAATGTAATCGCGCACGATGCAGCATCACCCACAAATTATTCACGCGTATGCCGAGCATCTCACAGATTTCTTCGCTGCTTAGACCATCGACTTCTCGAAGCGTAAAAGCGCTGGCGGTGCGTTGTGGTAACGGCGAAAGGCAGTCGTGGAAAACCCTCCAAAAATCTCCCTGCTCCACAAGCTGCGCCGGCGATGCATGCCATTCCGTCGGAGCGTAATCGTTATTCCAATGGTTATCCCATCCGTCAGTCCTGGTAAAGAATTCAGCATGCTCGGGCCCTTCGTCCTCTTCCTGGCCCATCGGCGCCTCTCGCGCAGTTCGTCGGAAGTGGTCCGTAATCTTGTGTTTTAAGATTCCGACCAGCCACGTTCGCTCGGAACCTCGCCCCTCAAACTTTTCGTAAGCCTTCAGAGCCGCAAGAAAAGTTTCTTGGACAGCATCTTCGGCGGCCGTTTGGTCTCGGAGACGAAACGAAGCGTATTTGAATAAATAGTCGCCGTGCTGCTCCAGCCAAACACCAGCATCAGGTGACTTATTGGGGGCTTTGAGCTGAGCCTCGCTCATATGAAATCGGTGACTCTTGGTTTACGGAGGGGAACGCCTCCGATTCAACATTGGGATTTCCTTCAACCCTCCGTTTAACTTGCCAGAATGATTGCCGAAGAGTTAAATACGGCCTACCAGAGCTGCACTGGACCATTAGCTTAAGGGAAGCTCACTTAGTCGGCAACTTATTTATCTTTCGTTCAGAGCGCTAGGGTACGCTGATCTCCAGGATCTCCGAATATGAATGCTTTACCATGTCGTGACTGTGGGTACCTGCTTGCACCCGCCGCGCGCGGATGCCCGCAATGCGCTCTCAACGTAGAAGCCGAAAGTATGATCGACCGATTCGTTTGGCGGCGGTTTGTACCAGGAGTGATCCTTCTCGCCATTTTAGCTTCAGCTGCTTTGGTTTATCTCATTCGCTGAACCGCCGGGTTCTTACTCTTTTGGGCAGCCGCTTCGCCAGCCACCGACCCACTTGAAATTGAATAGGAAGGCTGTAACCGCTACTGCCTAAGGTTCGGGAAACGACGAGTAATCAGGGTCGTGGCTGGCTAATCCGGTCGTTTCTTATTGATTAGTCGTAGACGCACTTTAAAAACTTACACACGATGCAATAACTTTCAAGGAGCTAAAGATGACCGAGCGTCTTCCGGACCTAGTCAATCGGATACTAACTCCCAACCCTGCAAAGTGACTGAGATCCGCCCCCCGGCAAATTCAGGGGCCACGGCCAACAGCACTCTGGCCGTGAGAGGTGGGGGTTACATTTACACCTACACGGAAACCAACCGCCGCACCAGCGAGCTCACACACTCAGCCACCGAGCGCGGAGATTTTTCCAATACCACGCTCTACCTACTTGATGAAGACGCCGAAACCGTTTTCCAGCAAGCTGGCATAAAGCCGGTAGTCTTCCCTGTTCGTCTATCGCTGATAGAAAGTGTGAGTTTTTACGATGTGAAGTCGTTGCAGAGGAGAGCCGTCATGTGGCCGTCGCATCGCGGGAGCGGATGGCATACCTGAGGAAGCGATGAAATTCCGAGGCCGTCCAGGATCAAGGCTCGCATCTGGCTCACCAGTGCGAATCGGGCTTTCACCTTCTAAGCGTAAGTCGTTCGCTTCGATGGTCGCGGCGAGAGCATTAGAGCCTCCGACCATTCGGTTATAGACCGAGTGAGCGGTCGCTTCGCAAATAGTTCCAGCTTCGATTGTTACGCGAGGGGAAAATCCTCGAGTTTCACATTCCCTTTCAAGCGCTACAGTTCGCTACACGCCGCGTGCTGGGAATTCTGGTCACAAATTTCCCACCCTGAAAAACAGAACAGTAGACCGCGTCCCTCTAAAATATTGATGGATGTTGAGGTTTTTGGTCGGGGCGAGAGGATTCGAACCTCCGACCTCTCGGTCCCAAACCAAGAGTTCGGCAGAAACGTAAGTTTTTGCCTTTTCAAAAGTTGCAGCCACCAAAGATTTACTCGGGTTTTTACATTCCGTCCCATCCTCTACGGTCCTTTACACGTTGCGTGCTGGAGATTCTGGTCACAAATTTCCCACGCGAAAATTTGAGTACAGGAATATTTGTCACATGCTGTCGCATTACTACAGACGCTCGGATAAAACGTAAGTATTTGCCTTCTAAAGTTGCAGCCAGCAAAGAAAATCAAGGGTTTTCCGATTCTTTCCAGTTCCTGACCATCGGCTATCAGTAGCTTGCTGTTTTTCGTTCACGATTTGTCCACGCGGACTTTGGCCTAATCTAAAAATCACCACGACGCCAGCGAAATACCCCGGATGCAAAACGCTTCCTCACAATTGTATCCGTGTCTCAATCACACCCTCATCCAGCACAAACGTATTTCCAATTTTGTTTGGTTGGTCGCTGCGCGCAACGTTGACCTTCTTGTTCGTCAGTCGATCCAACAACGGAATCCTCGGTATGTCGGGCCACACGGGACGCGTTAATGTGGAAGCCATGGCGCAAATTCCATCAGCCATCATCTCGTCGACAAAATCCTTCGGTGTGGCATTGTGACTTCCGTGATGCCCAACTTTGTAGAACGCTACATTCTTCAGCATCTGTTTCCATTCCGGGTCTTGCATCGCGTTTTTCCACGTGCCCCACTGGGCGTCTCCAGGAAACAGTAAAAACGTGCCTGCCACTTCTAATATCAACATCAAACTCGTCCCATTCACTGCTTTGTCCAGCGCTACTGCAATCGCAAGATCAGTCATTGAACCTGCTCGCTTAATTCCGTCTCGGTCCGTCGGCAGAAACGTGCCGGCGCCCGCGTATCCGGGCTGACGGAAATCATCAGCAAATGGCGCCGGAGGCAAATTCGTATCGACGTCGATCGCCGCACGCATCCGCAAAAAGCTCTCCCCCTTAGGCGGATCCATGTCACGGATAATGTCGCGTTCTCGCGTAGGACCCAACACGTGTATTTTTACCCCTGGTAATGCATCGGTTTTTAATAACCGGCTATCAGTTTTTGTCGGCAAGAAGCGTCGTTCTGGATCGCCACTGAATCCACTGTGCAGGGTTTTCATCTCCTTCTCGTTTGTGAGCATCAGTGCATTCGCTACTATTTCTTGAGAGCGACTTCTTGCGCTTAGTTCCGCCGCGCTGAGTCCGACTGCAGGCTTCGCCAATGATGTATTGAGGGCCAACGCAAGACTACTTTGGATATCGCGTATTTTTCGTCCCTCCGCATCAGTGGGATCTTCGGTCCAGGGCATCCACACTTCCTTGACCTCAACGCTATTCCACTTCGCGTTACCAAAACCGGACACATGGTCCTTGTGACGATGAGTAGCAACTACAACGTCGATTCTCGGTACGCCATCGTCGTCAGTAACGTCGTCAATGATGCGATCGACGATGCTGGCCATCGGGACATTCTTTGCAGCTTCTACCGAACCGCAGTCAAACAAGACTCGACGTTCCTTGCCATTGGCAGGTATGAGAACGAGAAAGGCGTCTCCAAAGCCAACGTTGTACATCCGAATTCGAACTTCTTTTCCGGAAGCACTTGATTTTTTCGAACTCTTCTTCGAAGTTGCTTTCTTCGAGCTCTTTTTTGCGGTTGCCTTCTTCGAGGTTGATTTCTTGCTCGTCTTTTTTGCCGTCTTGGTGGCCATGTAACCTAACCTCCGTGTAGGTTCGCGAAGTTCATTAGTTCGAGCATGCGCTGTGGGTATTCTTTTGTGTCGTAGTAGGGGGTAAGCGCGTTTTGCAGATCGTACATCTTTAAGTAATCCTGCTGACGTGCGAATCGAGCATCACCCTTTGAGCCACGGCTGGGATCGCCACCGGCCTTCCGCATTGGTTTCGAGATGAGGTAACGTACTTTCCCATTTGAAGAAGCAATCAGCGTGCATCCACCCCGGAATGGAATACCCCCGAGCTGTCCCTTCACACTGTGATCAACTTGCGCGTATTGCACGACCAACTCAATTAACAACCTGCCGTTAGGCGCGACGCGAAACACCGGATGAAAGCCACGCACCTGAACCTTCAAGTCACCATTTAGGCCCAGCTGCTCGTTATTTGCGATCGCATACTGATGTAGTGCACTCCCTAATTCGGCGTTGACATCGAGTTCTATCTCTTCGCCTTCATCCTCGGTTACATATTGTTTTGTGGGATCGACGGTATCTGGCAGATAAGTAGGATCCTGCCAACCTGTATCAAAGGAGCGTACCGCGTTAAAGAAAACCTGCTCGAGTAGCGTCGGCACGTCGCCACCTAGCAGTGGCAATTTGTTTTCGACGTTGTCCCACAACAGTGATTCTTCGGCGAGCGAGTTGACTCCATCCGGATAGATGCCGCGCATCCGAAATGCTTCAATCATTGCGTCGCGCAAATTGAATTCGTCGTCCGGTACCAGCTCGAAGTCTGCGGTTATCATGGCCCGCAGAAAATCCCCGAAAGTGACATCCACGGGCGGCATGTAGTCAAATGCCCTGATGCACATATCAAGCACTCTTTGTGCAGTCCGCGCGGCTTCAGTTGAGATGCGATTGACGAGGTCCGGATGTAAATCGCCCTGTGGTAGCGTGCCGGTGCCGCCCGTGGCAATGCGAACCAGATCGGTAATTCGTCGTTGATATGTTTTAGAAAATCCATCAAAGACCGCGGCCACAAGAATTGAACCGCGATCGTGTGGCTCACTGACAGAATCGCTGAGCTTTGTGTTTGGCTCATCCAGGGCAGACCGGAGTGCTTTGCCACCGCCGGTTGCAAAACCAAACTGACGCGCTAATTGGACCAAAGGACTTGACGTGCGAACGTCGAGACGGGTGCGTTGAATCTGCTCACGCAGAGTGTCCTGGAAAGAGAAGTGTTGAAAGAGTGCCACAATGTCGGCAAAGCCTTCATGAAATGCGAGAACGTCGATATTTGATGGTTCAAGAAACAGAGGTCTCAATCGATCGACGATCGCGTGAGTCATTTCATGTGTGATCACGTCGTGCGAAAGACAAGTGAAAACCGTTTGTCCAGGTAGATTTGGACCAACGTCTGCCGCATCAGCTTTGAAATAACCAAATAGAATTGCATTGAGGCTCGTGTTGTAGAAAGCATTTGCGCCGTAGAAGGCATGAGGAAAGAGCCGCAAGCGTGGATAGTTCGTACCTCGTTTTCGACTGTGAGAGCCGAGACGCAAGACCCGGCCTAGTGCCCGGTCGAAGTTCTCAAGCGTTTTTTGCGCCACGGCGTAAACCATCTGCTGATGGAAACGCGGATCTGATTCGGAAGGATCGAGCCCTCCCTGCATCAGAATCGCGGGCAGATCGAGATTGACAGGCGAGTAGAAACAATCCTGCGCGCCGTCGTAATCAATAACTTCGAGTCGTGACCCAATCGGACCCTCCTGCAACGGCTCGTTGACGATATCGATGCGTGCCCGATTACCGAATGTTCTGCCCAGCAGAGGATCAGAAGCAAAAATTTTGAGTGGACGTCGAGCAGCTTGAGTAATTCCGTCTTCCGTGGGCCGTCTCAGCATGTATCTTTACTCCTTCGCAGGGAGTCGGATTGTGGGGACTTCAATAAATATGAAGAAACGAGCAAAAACGTTTCAAGCACAAATATACGGATGTAGTGACGAGGGCGGGAGTCGAAACCGCACGCGGTCTTCCCTAACGGATTTGAGTCCAACCGAAAGGAGCTCGCCGAAAAAGAGACACAGTCTGAAGACAAGAACAAGAGTGAGAAGTCGGAAAAGCTGCGATGACTGAGCAACGATGAGCGGCGAAGATCCTGCCAAGAAACAGTTGTCTCCCCAGTCCTACTAGCCCAATCCTCTCGGCTTCACAAGAACACCATCTGCGGGGAAAGAGAGGGCATATAGGTTCATAAAGACACCAGATAAATCGAAAGAAGCTCTTTGAAGGACAATAGAACCGACTGTTGTGCTTACTCCTTCTGAACCGTCAAATTCTTGACGAAGCTCCAATTGCCACTGGCGTCAACTTTGATGTTACCAACGTTCTTCTTCGCAATCGCAATGTTCGCCTGATAATAGAGCGGAAAGATCGGGACCTCCCGACTCACAATATCCTGTATTTGCGCGTAAAGTCCCTTTGCTTGCTCATGGTCAAACGTGTTCATGGCTTGATCTATCAAAACATCGAGTCTCTTGTTGCTGTAGCGACTGCGGTTACGACCGGGGCGTGTCGGCGTTGGTATCTTGGAAGTTGCAGTTAAGTCTTTAAAGAAGACTGGATCCTGATTTCCGCCCACCCACTGTCCAAGGAAAATCTGGAATTCCCCACGTTGTAACTCATCTAACAAAGTGTTTAGCTCGGCAATTTGGATGTCGACAGGCAGACCAACATTTTTCAGATAATGTTGAATTTGGCCAGCACAATCCTTTGAGGCCGGACTGCTGCCAGAAACTTTCAAAACCACAGGCTTCGCAAATCGCATTTGTGGGCCATCACCATCTGGGTCTTTGAGGCCGGCCTCATCCAGCAACTGTTTCGCTTTTGAGGAATCAAATGGATATATCCCACCGGGACTATAGGCCCACGACTCTCGCGGCAGAATTGAGTGCGCGATCATGCCTTGCTCCAGTATGAGATTACGAATAATACTTTCGCGATCGATTGCGTACGCGATTGCTTGCCGCACCCGAACCTTGTTAAGAGGAGCCTTAGCCGTATTGAAGGTCAGCAAGTTAATGTTTGAGCCAGTGTACCGATTTACCTGCAGATTCGGATCCTTTTCGAGAAGCTTGATGGCATCAGGCGATAGGCTGGTAGGCAGCGGCGCAATGTCCACGTGTCCGGCGAGAAGCTCTGCCTGGAGCGCATTCATGTCTGCAATCACTCGAACGCGCAAAGTTTGAATAGTTGGAAGCCCATCCCAGTAGTCCTGATTAGCTTCAAGATCGAGTACCTGCTGTGAACTGTCATAGCTTTTGAACTTGAAGGGACCTGTGCCTACCGGATCCTTCTGGGGATAACTATCTTTCGGAATGATTGGGATGGCAACCAGATTGCTAAGGAGTCCTGTCCAGGGTCGGATCGTTGTAACCACAAGCGTGCGTGGGTCAGGCGCTGCAATGCTTTTTATATAACTTTTTTTGTCGCTGTCAGAGAAACCAGTCGATTTGGCAAAGCGCGGATTAGAAAGAACAAGATCCAAGGTGTACTTGGCATCTGCTGAGCTAAAAGGACGTCCGTCATGGAACCTTATGCCATCGCGAAGAGGAAATGTAAAAATGAGATTATCTTCAGACCTCTTAATGTCAGATGCCAACTCGCCAATGTAATCAAATTTCTCGTCCTTCCTGACCAGCGAATTAAACATCAAAACTCGTACGCGCTCGCTGGCCGCGTCCACCGATCGTGATCCTAGGGAATCGATGGTGCGAATGTTGTCACCCAGCGCGATTACGAATGGATGGTTCGGTTCCTCGCGGCATCCCAACGGCAATGCGGCAACGCAAATAAGAAACAGCCAAACCCTCATGCCAATTGTTCTATGATTCTTTGGATACATATTAGAAATTTAGAGAAAGCCGCGGCAGTTTTTACTATTGCAGGTGCAACGACGTTTGCCCTTATGATGTGTTTCACCGTAGTAACAGGTTAGTTCCTCACCTTCTACGATATCTCGCAACGCATAAAACTCAATTCGTCCGTGACAAACACGAACGTATGTATTCGGACTGCACGAATGGTTAACAAAGCGCGTGTTATTTCCAAACTTTGATCCATCAATAGCAGCGTAATTACTCACTTCGATGATAGCTATGCGATCGAGAAGTGAAGCGCGCTTGCGCGCTTCGCATAGACTAATCCGCTCTCCTTCAAACTCTCCGATTTTCCGCCTTGCTGGGACCGGAACAAGTGCATATGCACCGAGGCCATCGATGTCGCTTTTCCTAACGCCAAGATTAAAGCGAAGATTGCCGTCGGCCTTGCCACGACTAATTAACATAGTGCGCAGTCACTGATTTGAGGCTGCTAGCCTATTGGAGGACTGAGATTTCGGTTGCAAAATGACGCTAAAACCTTGTCCCGGCAACACTATGTTCGCGTATGTCCAAAAGTTCTTGTTTTTGTCAGGCTGCTCAAAGTTATGCGCCGCGTAGTAAGTGTTCAACCTAACATCAAGATCATATGGAATCTGGCTGATGGTAACTGTGATGGTTGGGTCCTGCGAATTATCCAGGCGCGCAGCCAACTCTGGCATCACTAGATTGTAAGACCCTGGCGTAGACACAAGCTCATACCGTTCGGACTCTATTCTTACGGGCTGATTCAAATGTGCGGCAGGAAGCTGAACAAGATTTGGTCCCTCTAAACGAATGCTGCCCTTGCCATCGTAGATTTTCTGCAGTTCGTCACCTACATACATCTTTCTCTTTTTTCCTTGATCGCTAATGACGGAAACGCTTTCGAATCTCGGAATCTCCAGTTTTTCGTTCCACATCTCATAACCTAATTCGTGCTGGATAGGGACATCAATGGGACTCGCGGTCATTCCATAAAGATCGTAGCCGTATTTCATCCATAGAATTACCTGGCCTGCGGGCGCAGTGATGTACTTACCGTTTGAAAGTTTGGCATCCCGTAATACCTTGAATTCAAAATCAATGTTTCTGCGCATCCTTTGTCGTTGCAGGACTTCTTGCTTCACCTCGTCCCAGACACTCGGTGGCATAAACTCCGCCATAGCTTTATCGATTACATTGAGCATGGTTATTCGCTCATCGAGATGACGAGTGCTGTACTCGTACACCACCGTCACTACGACCGCCACGATAAACGCAATGCCGATATCTCGGAGAATGTGCTTTACAATTGATTCGCTAGCGCGTTCCGCAAGAACGATCCCGATTATTCCAAGGGCTATAGCACCCAGGCCAACTAGCTTTAGTTGGCTGGTAAAGTCGCGGGAAAAGAACCACAGAAGAAGCACTAAAGCACCGAAAAAAAGAATGATGACAAGTTTGTTTGAGTCAATTTTCTGATTGAGGGTCATGGGGGTTTCCTCCAACCTGTGAGTTCAAGTAATTGAGATTCAAAAAGATACGAAGAAGATGCGAGGACACTTAAGCGCCAGTTCGTGAGTTAACCCTTGTCTGTGAGTTGCTCTATACTCCTGTCAGGACTCCAGAATCAAGTCCTTTTGAAGTACTCACTGATTGAGACAGCTAGGCTGACTCTCACTTGCCAGCCCCAAAACACTTAATCTACCCCGGAGGCACGCACCAAGTGACAAGCAGAACAAGCGGAGACGAAGATCAAGCAGGAGGTCTTTGAAGGTCGTTTTGGTTTGGCTCAATCTGGCACCATAAAAACTCGACAAATTTATTGACGAGGTTTACAGGCCTTGGGCTAAGGCCAATAAGCTACGAAAATGCGGTACATTCGCGCCGTCCAACTTCAGAGAAATGTGCGGTCTCAGAATTTTGTCCACAAATTGGCCACACAAGAAATACGGCCGCCAGTGTTGGCAGCCGTAAGTTGTTGATATAAATGGTCGGGGCGAGAGGATTTGAACCTCCGACCTCTCGGTCCCAAACCTATGGCCCGGCAAAAACGTAAGTATTTGCCTTTTCTAAAGTTGCAGCCACCACAGATTTCTTAGAGTTTTTACATTCCGTCCCATTCGCCACGGTCCAGTATACGTTGTGTGCTGGAGATTCTGGTCACAAATCTCCCACAGCGAAAAACAACCATGAAGTCCGATGTTATAGGAAGCGCCGCGGCGCAACGTGAGAAGCATTCGTGGAAGTCCACAGAGTCGCGCGCTGTCTGAAAGTTCGGGCCGGGGCTTGCGCGTCCCTTCGGCGGCGGCGACACGAAAGTCTGAACGCTCGGGCCGACCCATCCAACTGTCGGCGCTTTTAATTGACGAGCCCGCTGGAGCGTATGTATATTTTCCGCCTCAAGTCAGGAGCCGCAGATGGGTTCGGCTGAGTCCCTTTCCTAGGCTTCACTCGAGAGAATTTCCCTGCAACCAGAAGCACAGCGACCCGCACACTTCCCAAATACCCCCACGCGAAGCGCAAAGTAGAATTGGGCATGGCAGTGATGAGCAGCTCAGGGAAAAGCGTATACGAGTTCGGCTCCTTTCGCTTAGACCCGGCAGAGCACGTCTTGTTACGCGACGGCGAGCTCGTGCCGCTGAGACCTAAGGAGTTTGCTGTTCTTCTCGCGCTCGTGGGAAATCACCGACACGTGCTGACTAAGGATGAACTGTTGGAGGCAGTTTGGCCGGGTCAGTTCATCGAAGAGGGCAACCTCAACCGGCAAATATCGACCCTGAGGAGAGTGCTAGGCGATACCTCCGACGAACCACAGTATGTTCAGACGATTCCGAAGGTGGGCTATCGTTTCGTCGCTAACGTGCGGGAGATCGTGCACCCAAGTGCGGGCATTGTGGAGCGGGAACTTCGCGACCAAAGCTCCGATGTCGTGATTGAACGCCGCACCGTGGCGCGCATTGTCACCGAAGAGGATGACGAGGCGAGAGACATCCGTGAGTTAGCGCCAGTCTCGGAGCCCGCGGCATTTCTGACAACGGGAAAAAAAGAGAGCAGGATAAACCGGAGCCAACGCCTCGCTCTCGGCATCATCGGGATCTCGCTGGTCACGCTGACGCTTGCGATCACTTATCCATGGAGTTCCCGCAAGTCAGATCGATCCAATGCCGCACTGGGGGTCAGGTCACTGGCGGTGCTCCCCTTCAAACCCATCGGCGCGGAAGAGGACGAATACCTCGGGCTGGGAATGGCCGACGCCTTAATCACCAAACTCAGCAACATCCGAGAGATTAATGTTCGACCGACCAGCGCGGTACGCAAGTACAGCGCGCAGAACCAAGAACCTGTGGCAGCCGGGCGGGAACTCGGCGTGGAGGCTGTGATCGAGGGGAGCGTGCAGAGAGTAGGTGAACGGATACGTGTGACCATTCAGTTGGTGAGCGTGCGCGACGGGGCGCCGCTGTGGGCTGAGAAGTTCGACGAGCATTTCACCAACATCTTCGCGGTGCAAGACCGCATCTCGGAGCAGGTGGCGCGGTCGCTGACACTGTCTCTAAGTGGCACGGAGAAGCAGCTGCTGACCAAACACTACACCGAGAACTCAGAGGCCTACCAACTCTATCTGAAGGGGCGCTACTTCTGGAATAAGAGAACGGTGGAGGGACTGAGGAAGGGCATCAGCTATTTCAATGAGGCGGTCGAGAAAGACCCCTCCTACGCTCTGGCCTATGTGGGTCTGGCCGACTCTTACAGCCTACTCAGTGACTATGGTGGGCTTCCGCCAAAGGAGGCCTACCCCCAAGCGAAGAGGGCGGCGATGCGTGCTGTGGAGCTGGATGAGCGGGTCGCCGAAGCCCACGCCACACTGGCCTACATTAAAACCGGCTACGATTGGGACTGGCCGGGCGCCGAAGAGGGGTTCCGGCGGGCCATCGAACTGAACCCGAACTATGAGACAGCTCATCAGTGGTATGCCGAGTATCTGTCGGGGATGGGAAGGCACCAGGAAGCCATCGCCGAGATTAGAAGAGCCAGAGAGATCAATCCTCTATCACTGATCATCAACGCAGTCGAGGTTTCTGTTCTTTGCATTGCCCGCGAGTACGATCAGGGAATATCACAAGGTCAGAAAGCGTTGGAGATGGATCCTCACTTCGCGGAGGTGTACGGCTACCTCAAGCGATGTTACGACCAGAAGGGGATGTACAAGGAAGCCATCGCCGCCCATCAAATGCGGCGGAAGCTCGCGGGGCTTGACGCCGAAGAGTCGGCGGCGTTGCGCGAGGCGGCGGCGGCGACGAACGCCAGAGTGTACTGGCAGAAGAGGCTCGAACAGGAGGTGGACGGAATCGAAGCGACAACTGAGCGGGGGGTTTGAGATGGCGGAAATATTCGCGCAACTCGGCGAGAAAGATCAGGCATTCGCATGGCTGGAGAGGGCTTATGAAGAGCGCTCTTTCATGATGCTGTACCTCAAAGTGGCCCCGAACTTAGACCCCCTTCGCTCCGACCCGCGCTTTGCCGACCTGCTGCGGCGCGTCGGGCTTACTCCATAACGACTCGGACACGACTGCGTTCGAGACTACCGATCCAGACCCAAATGACAACCCAACGAGTTCCTCACTGAGTTTTTAGAGCGGATTATTCTTTAAGCGCAGGCAGACCTCATGGAAATCGGATTCGTCTGAATCCGTGTGACCCACCTCCGGCGCCAAAGCGGACCCGGAGGATTAGCATGATTTTCAAGGGCAACGCTCCGAGCACACAAACACACCCTCACACAACCGAAAAACTGAATCAATGCACGCTTGGCGTATGAGGCATCACCGAGCGTTCGGTCAAGCCCAAATCCCGCTTGTTCGCAAGCGAACTTCAACACGTGGTGTCCTGCATTCCCGACGCGGGAATTTTTCGGAGTTATTTCGGCGAGTTTTCCGAATTCTTCAAGGACTTCAGGAGCGCGCGGGCTTACTCTGCGCCGCGACGGGAGACGGCGCCGACGTGAGGGCGGTAGGAGCACCGAATGTGACACCGATGTGAGGTTAACGCGGCCTCGGGGGTGGCGTCACCAGTCCGGGACAGCCCTGCCCGAAGGGGTCCAAGAGGGGGAATCGTGAGGAAGAGAACCGTGACCACCATCGAGATGCAGCAGATCGTGATCGTCAGACGTCGCGGGGCTGCCGCCCACGCCCTGTGCCCTGTGTGCCTAAAGGAGGTCGAGATGGTCGCGCCGGAGGAGGCAGCAGCGTTAATGCGCCTTAGCGTGCGCAGCATCTACGCCCGGATCGAGACCGGAAGCGTTCATTTTGTGGAAACTGCCGATGGATTGTTGCTTCTTTGTGCGAGTTCGCTGGGTTGAGCGAAATCCCGATGGAGAAGGAGGAAGAAAAAACGCAAGAAATGAAAAGACAGGACTCGAATTCGCAAACGCGGAACGAATTGAAAAAAACGTGGGCTTTACTTTTAGCGATCTTCGCCATGATCTTTTATTACCCCGGCCTTGCGGGCGCCATGTGCGTTCGCCAGGTCGACTGAAAAGGAGAACGACCATGAAAACAACATCAAACGACAGAAACCGAATCAAGAAGACTATTCTTGTGTTCGGAACCTTCTTAACCATTATCCTGGTACTCACATGTGCGTCATCTCTATCGAAGACGAGCGCGCAGTATCCAATGGATGCTGATCAATGGCCTTCGTCTAAATCGGTGAGGAAAGCTCCCGATGTCTTCGGTGGACCTCGTCACAGCATTGCCTTCCATAGCAACCGTGATGGCAACAATGAGGTATACGTGATGAATTCCGACGGCTTCGATCAAATCCGCCTCACATTAAACTCAAGGAATGATCAACGTCCGGATATCTCTCCTAACGGACAGCAAATTGTATTCGTCAGCAACCGGATCACAGACACGAACCCGTCGGGCGATTTCGAGATCTTCGTGATGAGCTCGGACGGAGATGGAAGCGGCGTCTGGCAATTGACCTTCAACGGGGCTGAGGACTCCTGGCCGAGGTGGTCGCCCAACGGGAAGTGGATTGCCTTCCACTCTAACGTCGACGGCAACTTTGAAATTTATCTCATTAGACCCGACGGTACAGATCTCACCCGCGTGACGGATTATCCCGGCCTCGACCAGTTCCCCGAATGGTCACCGAACGCGTAAGCAACTGGCCATCCGGAGAGACACTGACCTCTACCTGATTGACTTGGATGGATCCAATCCGATTCAGCTCACCGATGAAGCCATAGGATTCAATCAGATGGCGTCATGGTCACCTGACGGCAAGATGCTTGCCTTTCTGAGCACGCGCGAAGGCTACCCCTCAGTCTTTGTGATGGACATAGACGGAAGCAACCAGGTCAACCTTACCCCCAAACCGGACGATGTTCTTGCGAGCGCGTGGAGCAGCCGAGCGCCCGGCTGGTCGCGAAATGGGCAGTACATCTACTTCACCGCTCGTCGCCCCGTGGCGAGCGTGAGCGAAAACATCTTCGTGATGAACGCCGATGGAACTGGCGTAACACAACTGACGTTCACGACTGCGCCCGGAGTCAGCGCCGAAGCGGCGGTGCGATAACGCCGACAGAGTCCATGGCTTCCTATGTACGGCTCGCGGCGACTTCACTTCGACTGATTTCTTCGGCGGGACCTTGATCCGCCCTTCGGAATGATTGGGGGTACCTTCGACTGTATCGATTTCCCAGAAGTCACACTGACCGCGCCTTCGGAATCAACGGAAACGGGGGAGCGCGGGACATCGTCGCTCGCGGCACTCAGGCGCGTATGTGTGCCGCCCGAACGGGCGAGGAAATCAGCAATGAGATGTATGGTAGTATTTTTTCCGAGGGACGAATTGTTCAATTTATCTTCTTGACCACGAGATCAACCTATACGGGTAGGCCGTTGAGCTGAGAAGAAACCTTCCGCTAGGACCATGTCTACTCCTGTCGGCAGACGTCTTGGTCGTTATGAGATTCGCACGCTGCTTGGAGTGGGCGGCATGGGCGAGGTCTATCTCGCACAGGATACACAACTACTCCGCTCGGTTGCGTTAAAGCTTCTGCCTCCCGACTTCACCCGGAACGCGGAACGGCTGCGCCGTTTTAAGCAAGAAGCTCTTGCCGCATCTGCCCTAAACCATCCGAACATTCTCACGATTCACGAGATCGGATCAGCTGGCGGGACCGATTTTATAGTTACAGAATTCATCGACGGCATATCGCTGCGCGAGCTCATGGCAAAACAGCCGCTGTCGATCGGACAGGTACTCGACATATGTAGCCAAATCGCTTCGGCGCTGGCTGCAGCTCATACGGCCGGAATAGTGCATCGGGACATTAAGCCAGAGAATGTCATGGTCCGACGGGATGGCTATGTAAAGGTGCTCGACTTTGGTCTGGCGAAGCTTACTCAGATTCCTGGACCGCGTAGTAGTTCCGAGGCGTCGACGGTGCAAGTGGTCCAGACTGATCCCGGAAAAGTCATGGGCACAGCCAAGTACATGTCTCCGGAACAGGCGCGGGGTTTTGAGGTAAGTGAACAGACCGACATCTGGAGTCTGGGCGTAATACTTTATGAATTGGCCGCGGGGCGGGCTCCTTTTGAAGGACAGAGTGGCACTGACGTATTGGCATCGATATTGACGGCCGAGCCCGTACCCCTGCAACGACATTCGCCTGACATTCCAAGTGAGCTGCAACGTATCGTGCGCAAAGCATTGCGAAAAGATCCCGAGGAACGATACCAGTTGGCGAAGGAATTGGCTCTGGATCTGAAAAATCTGCGCCGGGAGTTGGAGTTTAACAACGAAATTGAGATTTCGCGGCAACCTACTGCGCCGTCACAGCAAAATTCCGGCATAGGCCCGAGCCTTAGAAGTTCCCACTCCACTTCTCACACCGCCGAAATTAACGTTCGCAGAACCAATTCGACTGCCGAGTACCTGGTAGCGGAAATCAAATCTCATCCTAAAGCGCTCGTGTTTGTCCTGGGAGTTATCGCTTTAGCAGCGCTGGCGGTCGTGCTGAGCGTGGCTTATCGCTGGACCACAAAACAGCCCCCGTCCAGCAATGTTTCCAATACTTCGCGAAACATGAAGATTGCCCGGGTCACCAGTTCCGGCACTGCCGATAAGGCGGCCATCTCGCCTGATGGTAAATACGTGGTCCATGTTGCGAGCGAGACCGGACAGCAGAGTTTGCGTGTGCGCCAGGTGAACACCCACAGTGATGTGCAAATCGTGCCACCATCTGACGTGCAATATACGGGGCTGACCTTTTCCCGCGACGGCGATTTCATCTACTACATAGCCGCTGAGAAGAACAGTTCAACGTCTAACCTCTATCAAATCCCGGTCCTCGGCGGAAACGAAAGAAGAGTGCTCTCAAATGTGGGAAGCGCTGTCACGTTCTCGCCTGATGGTCAGCAGGTTGCTTTTATTCGCAACTTTCCCGACGCCGGAGAAGACGCATTAATGATTGGTAGCGCACACGGGGGCGGCGAGCGCAAACTCACTGTGCGGAAGTTGCCAAATTTCTTTAGGCATGTCGCCTGGTCGCCGGACGGAAAAACAATCGCCTGCAGCGCCGGGAGTTTTGTTCCCAGCTACACCACCTACGTTGTTGATGTGGCATTGGAAAGCGGCAAGGAGAAACAGATCGGAACTCAAAGCTGGATGTTTATGGGGCAGCTGGCTTGGATAGACGATGGCAATGCCATAATCCTTGCAGCCTCAGAGCAAGATTCAGGTAGTTCTGACGCGCAACAGATTTGGTACGTCTCTTATCCTGAAGGAGAAGCGCGACGGGTTACGAACGACTTGAATAATTACACGGGCATTAGTCTCACGTCCGACTCGAATCGCTTGATAACAGTGCAGTCTGAAACGAGTTCGAACGTTTGGATTGTGCCGAGTGCGGACGCGAATCGGGCAACTTCAATCACCCCCGGCGCGGGTAAAATCGATGGCCGCGACGGCCTCGCCTCGACCCCTGAGGGGAAAATCGTCTACGCGTCGAAAGCTAGTGGCAATCTGGACCTTTGGATGATGAATGGCGACGGCACTAATCAAAGGCAGTTGACTGAAAACTCGCGAATCAACAGTCACCCTGCGATATCCCCGGATGGCCGTTACATTGTCTTCGCTTCAGATCGCACCGGAGCATCAAACATTTGGCGCACCGACATAGACGGCGGCAATGCCCGACAGTTAACCAGAGGCAGCGGCGAAGAGTATCCGCAATGTTCGCCGGATGGTAAATGGGTTGTGTATACCTTGCTGGGCGCAGGGAAGCCAACGCTCTGGCGCGTTTCAATTGATGGTGGAGCTCCTCAACAACTCACCGATAAATATAGCGCCGCCGCAAGTTTCTCGCCCGACGGTAAATCACTCGCCTGCATCTATCGCGACGAACAACCAACTTCGCCGCTTAAACTGGCAATCTTTCCACCCGAGGGAAAACAGCCAACGCGTATCTTTGATGCGCCAATTCTCGCCGATGAAGTGTCGCTCGTGCCGCCGCCCCGGTGGACAACCGATGGCCGAGCGCTGACCTATGTTGTGACAAGCGCAGGCGTTTCTAACATCTGGCTTCAGCCAATCGATGGCGCTGCGCCCAGACAGCTGACCATGTTCAAAGCCGATCGCATCTTCTCATTCGAGTGGTCGCGCGACGGTAAGCAACTCGTAGTCGCCCGCGGCATAGTCGCTAGCGACGTCGTATTGATTAGTAATTTTCGCTGAAGAGTAACGCGCGGGGGCAGACTAATGCTGAGACGCCCTTAGATTCTTCAGGGCCAATTCTATTTCATCGTTGGACGGTCGCTCCTTGTAATCGGTTTCCACCTTGCTCCAGACAACTCGTCCGTCCTTACCGATAAGATAAACCGTCGCGTGCGGAATGCCCTCAAATTTCTGCCCGTTGTAAGCCGAGTCGCGAACTCCGTAGGCGTCGATCACGCGATGAGAAGAGTCGGCCAAAATCGGAAAGTTAACTTCTCCCTTGCCGTCGGCGGCAATCTGTTCAGCAAACTGCTTGCTTTCGGCCGGACTGTCAACGCTTACTGCATAGAAGCGAACCTGCTCTTCTTGTTTTACTAATGAACGCAACTCGGCCAACTGCCGAGCACAGTACGGTCACCAGTTGCCTCGATAAAAGACAAGGACCGTGGGGGTGCTCCCACGAGCGGAGGAGAGTGTAACTTTACGATTGTTTTGATCTTCGAGAGTAAAGTCAGGCGCCATCTCACCGACCGCGATGGGCGAATCACGAGGTTTCAGGTTGCCGTCGCTCGGTGAAGACGAGTCGAGCTTAGTAGTGCACGAAATGCTTCCGATGATGAGTGTAATTGCTCCCACAACTCTGAGATTCATAAGTCGGACACCCTAACCAGTATTCTATGTGCGCACCGCGGATTTGTTCCTAGATGTTCGCCGGTTAACAGTATTACAAAATTCATGTGGGCAAAACAGTCGGCGGATGGCTTATCAAACCTCAGGGGAGCCTTGGGCCGGAGTTCCGACCTGTGCCATCGGAGGCGATTCAACATGCCAACCACAAGGTCGACGACTTCTCATACGGTGGGTGAGAGCGAACGACGACGATCTGGTCAATGACTCGAAAGTCAGTGTCATTGGAAGGCGTAAATGGTCCCCTCCTGAACTCCAGCAAACAACATACTACCTGAACTTCCTATGCTCCTGATGCATCCTTTCAAGTTTAGGTTCCATTGTGGCGCACCGTCCGAAGCTCGGAAGGCTGCCAGTTCACCGCGACAGTTTCCGGCTACGAGAAATTCCTTCCACAGGTGAGGTCGCTCGGAGGCCCAGTCAGGCGATGATCTCTGCTTCCAGCGCACGCCAGCCAACTTGGAATCTAGGGAGACAATGTATCCGACGCGTTCCGATGCGTCCTCCAAAAACAAGAATAGTGAATCGTTAGCGAATGCCACCCTTCCCACAGGTTTTGCTTCGACAGCCAGCTCGGATATGACTACCCCGGTCTCCGCGTTCAGGCGATAGATGCGTTGATCGTCTGTGCCGACATAGATGGTCTTGTCGTTGATGGCCAGCCCCGTCGAAGGTGCTGCAGGTAGCTTGCGCTTCCAAGTCACGCGACCAGACAAAGCGTCCAGCGAATAGATGACTCCGTCTAGTCCGGCAATGAAGAGGCGATTCCCGTCCGTGACTGGCGCCTTGGGAGGTGACAATCCGGATTCGTTGCGCCAGTAGAAAAATTCCAATTCAATTCTCCGGTACGAGATCGACGGAGGACCACTGGTCCTGGAAACTGCCAAAGTACACATTTGAGCCGATTTGAACGATGTCCGTAGGGACGCTGGTCGAACGGTACTTCCAGCGCACCTTTCCACTGTCTCGCTCGAAAGCATAAACGTGTCCTACACCCTCCGGGTCGCAAGAACGATCGGTGCCAATGAGGATCAGGTCACCTGTGACTAACGGGTCTCCATGGAAGCTCTGCTGCTTGCCGTCTTTGCGAATGTCATAGCTCCACTGCACCTCGCCCGTGGTTTTGTTAAGGGCGTAAAAGTTGCCAGCACAAGAACCAATGAACATGACGTCCCCCACGACCGTGGGGGTCGAGAATACTCAACCGCCGCTCTCATACTTCCAGCGAAGCTCTGGTCCAGTCGAAGCGGAACGGGTTGACGCCTTCTGGTCAGAGGTCTGAGCGCAGTTTATTGAGGCCAGTGCCACTAAGATGATGACGCAAATAAGGGCTCGATTCTTTTTCATAGCGACCCTCGTAGTGGATCTTCCGGTGATAACTATTGCTTCGGCTTGCGTGGATCATCTGAGGGATTCACGTAAGTAATCATCCATGGGCCGGTGCCATGAAGTTGAAGTACCGTCTCGCCATTGGCCCAGGCGAAATGCTTCATATCGCCCGGCCAGAAGCCAAACGTTCCGGCAGGCATTGCCCGAGTCGCAGTCTGGTCAAACTTTTCTCCCGTACCGATATTGAAGGTTCCCGAAATAACGGTCACATGCTCTACCTTAGGATGCCAGTGGGGTGGAATCTTGAACCCGTCTGGCAACCAGAGTCGCATTGTGAAAAAACCTTCTTTGCTGGGATCGCCTTCCAGCACTGCAACCTTGGCTCCCGCAGGCAATGATGCCGGGCCATCTTTCCATTGAATCTCGGCCGTAGGGTAAAGATTCATCTCGGCTTTCTTTGAGTCCGCCATTTCGTGTTTTTGAACGGACTGACCGAATGCTATCGAAGTAAATGCGATTGTTAGCGCCAAGGCACTCAGGACTTGCTTCATAGTCGTTGGCTCCTGGTGATGAAATAGTCTTCGTTACGCTACAGAAAGTTCAACCTGTTAGTGTTTCAGCGACTCGGTCTTATTCAACTTGTTAACTTCTGTCTCAACTCCCCGATCAAGTCTGACCAGGCTTGCTCTTCTCGCGTGGGATCAACAAGCGGGGCTAACCTCTTGCTCCACGTCTTTAGTTCTGCAAGGTAGTCAGGAGAAGTCTCGGCACGCCTCAGCAGTCGTGCGAGCTGCGCGGTATCACCGACCTCAAAATAGCCTGGATAATCTTGCGCCCAGAATGCCGACATTGCCATCAATGCGCGAAGCGAGGATCGGAACGGACGCTGCTATCGCCTCTGACAAAACGTTTGCCCCTCCTTCCATGCGAGATGAGAGCTACACAGAGAGAACTCTTGCTCAGAATACTGCGGACGCGTGCCTTGCGGCTGCTCACCGAGCCATCGATAGCGCTTATTTGCTCTCATTTCCTTCTGCGCTCTGTCCGCCATTTCGCTCGTCATTGCGCCTCCGACTTGCAAGACTCGGATCGTTGACGAATCAGGAAGTAGCGCGCCGCCATGGCCGTGCGAAACGGATCTTTCACATCACGCAGATGGCCGATCACACACACATCAAAGTTGCCGTTGGTTTGAGCTTCAGCCTTGGTGGTCTTTGTTTTCGCTGAACTGCTACGCGCCCCTGTCGGTGCCTGCTTGTCTTCAACCGACTGATAGATGACCCGTGTCTTCTTTCGCCAGCTTGGGCGTAGCTCTTCGATTGCTTTCGGTTGTAGCACGACAATCCTGGTGGCCATATCGAGCGACTCCTGCGCACGATGACTAGTTCCAATATCGCGATAGAGATCTGTTCCGGTAAGGGCGACGATGATCGGGGCTGAAGGGTTGTGGCGTCGAAAGTTGACGATTGATGGATGGCTCTTTCGAGCGTGCAAGGCAACTAAGAGATCATCGGGCCTACCGTCATACGTCTGTAAAATCGAGACGCGATTTCCAAGTCGTCTGAGAATCCTGGCCCAACGCAATCGCGGTAATTCGGTTTCCGTAGCGTGAGTCCGGCGGGGCTGGGGTGACGATGGCAATCTTCATTCTCAGATGTTTACGCGCACACGTGCGGAACCCCGCCCATACGTCGCGACGATCAGGCGTGTAGAAATTTCGATAGGTGTTATGAATAAGACGCGACCGAGTCACCCAACAACCGCCGCGAAGCACCTTGTGATCTCCAAACCACGGCTCGGAATACTCCTTATAAGGACCGGCAACAAATCCCGGATAGGGATTGAAGTCGCTCGCAGTCCATTCCCAGACGTTGCCGATCATTTGCCGGCATCCGAACGCGCTATCGCCTGCGGGTAATGCGTCGACCGGAATGCATCCCATCGCCCGCCAATCAAGATTTGCGCGCTCTGGCGTCGGCAAATCATCGCCCCAGGGATAGCGTACGCTTGCGCTGTTGCAAGACCTCGCCCATTTGCCGGTTGGCTCGGCACTCGCAGCCATCTCCCACTCGGCTTCTGTTGGCAGACGCCGACCCGCCCAACGGCAGTAAGCATCAGCCTCATGCCAATTGACATGGATGACGGGTAAGCGCTCATCGAGCGCGACCCATTCATCGAAGTTGCGCCGCAACCAATCGTTTCCCTCTCGGCGCCAGTACACCGGATGTTCTGCACTGGCAGCGGTTCGCCACTGCCAACCTTCCGCAGTCCACAGCTCGCTCCTCTTGTAGCCATTATCTTCAACGAAATTCTTGAACTGGCCATTGCTTACGGCGGTCTTAGAGATCGCAAAAGGGGCAATCTCAACTTCATGTGCCAGTCGTTCGTTATCGAAGACGAAGCTTTGTTCGGGAGTGCTTCCGAGAGTGAATTTGCCGCCGGGGATTTCTGCGTCGCCTGTTAGGTCATTGCCGGTTTGACCAAGAGCGCGTCATGTTCCGCAAACCGCACTTCGTTAGTTACTGCGAGCGTTGGTGCGGGATAGCTTAGAGTCTGACGTGTGTAGGTGATCGCTTCGTCGTGCATCTGCTCGTGGAGCAGCACCAGGTTCAAGAAATATTCTTGATCGTAGCCTTCCGCATCTTTCAATGCTGAGGCTCTCGGAACTGGCCTGCTCGATCACCCGCTCAAGAACTCGCTCCATGTAAGCGAGGGTTTTGTCTCTCTCAAGTAACGGCAAATCCCAACGCGTGTCGTGGGCGACGCGCGCTGAATCGTATAAGTCATCGCCGTGTTTGAGAATCGGCGGCTGACCACCGAGGTGTCGTAAAACCCAGTACTCCTGAAACCACGCCAGATGACCAATCTCCCAACGAAGTGGATTCACAATCTGCAGACGGGGACCCATTAACTGCGGCTTCGGAGAGATCTGCGACGAGCTCCAACGTGTGCGCGCGTGTCTCCATCAGCGCTTCAATTAATTGAGCGCTAGTTATTCTCGATTCGTCGTTCGCAATTCCAGTTAGGGTCAATTGGGTTTGTACGCCGTCACAATGATCATTTGCGCAGGAATACTCATCCCGCTATTCGAAAAGAACTCACTTACTGCTTGTCTTGGCTTCTTTTGCGAGCAGGTCGGCCTGGGAAGTTGCAAGTGTGGCTAATTTCTCTCGCAGCGTTCCGGACGTCTCGGAGCGCATTTCCCAAAACTGCTCCAGCGATATTGGCGCGGCAATATTGAACTTAAGGACACGCTCCTTAATGTCAACCGCTCCGGCCTCTGCAAGAATCCGAGCCAAACTGCCAGGCTCGGCGAATCGAAAAGCGCCGGGAGCGTTCGGATCGCTGGGAGCAACAGCTTCAAAGTAACGGGCAACGACATCGGTGATGGCGTAAGAAAACGGATTGAGTTCGCTTTTACCCCACACGGCAAGGGATATCACGCCCTCGCGCTTTGTTACTCGCAACATCTCGCGCATCGCAGCGACAGGTATCTGGGAAAAACATGACTCCAAGTCTACAGACCACGGCGTCAAACGATTGGCTCTCGAACGGCAGAGATTGAGCCGAGCATTGCTTAAACGTAAGGTTTGTCAGTCCACGGCGCTGCGCCTCAGTCTCAGCCGCGGCGACCATTTCCTGCGCGGCATCGGTATATGTCACTGAGCCAGTTGGTCCAACCGTTTCCGCGATGGTTAACGAAGGTTCGCCAGCACCACCCGCCACATCAAGCACATCCTCTCCTTCCATGATTTGCGCGTCGTCAATGAGAGCCTGCGTGACGGGACCGAACATTGTGCGGATAGTATCGGCGTGCTTTTGCCAGTAGAAAGCCGACTCGCGCCACTCGCGTAAGACCTCATCAGTCTCAGTGTCTATCGGCTTTGCCTTCGAGTCACTATTTACAGCGGTCATGGCCTGAAACCCAAAGTCCTTCCACATCTTTCTCAATTCTTGCGAACATGATAGAGAAGGCGGCCTGATTGTTAAAATGAATTGTTCCAATCGTCACGATAGCTATCTACAATAGTACCCATGGATGTGCGCGACTTAGAGGTCTTTCTGAGCGTCGCTAAGCATTTGAACTTCACTCGCGCCGGCGAGGAGGTTCATCTTAGCCAGCCCAGTGTTTCCGTACGTATGCGCCAACTGGAACACGATCTTGGCTCGAAGCTCTTCGAACACCTGGGAAAGAAGGTCGCACTTACTGAAGCCGGTGAACTACTCATTCCATACGCCACCCGAGTTATCGCAGCAATGGACGATGCCCGTCATGCCATCGATGAGCTAAAAGGACTGGAACGCGGGTCATTGCGAATCGGGGCCAGCACCACGCCGGGGATGTATCTTATTCCGCGAACGATTGCTCAGTTCAAACAGCGCTACCCGAAAATAGACGTTCAGCTCGCCGTAAAAGACACTCGTCAAATTGAAGAAGGAGTAATCCGAAATGATTTTGATTTCGGCTTTGTGGGCGGACATTTGGCGGGCGATGAAGTTGATGTGTTGCCGTGGATCACCGACGAAATAATCCTGATTGTGCCTCTCGGTCACCGCCTTGCCAAAAAGCGAACCGTCACAGCCCAGGATCTTTCCACTGAGAAGTTCATCTTCCGCGAACAAGGCTCAGCGACTAGGGCTGTTGTTGCCACCCACCTGAGAAAACTCCGCGTTGACGCAGAGGCAGTTATGGAGATCGAGAATCCTGAGTCTGTTAAGAAGGCAGTGCAGAATGGGCTCGGCATTGCCTTCATTTCCGGGTTCGCGGCTGAGACAGACCTGAAGGCTAAAACCTTGGTTGCCGTAAAGATACGAAACGTGGAGATCCGGCGCGAGCTAAAGATCGTTTATCGAAAAGACAAACATCTCACCCGCGCCGCACAAACGTTCATTGAGATGGCGGGAGAATGACGTTCCCGCTTATTCTTGTGCATGCGAGAACTCTTAGCCTTCAGCAATTCGCGGAGTGTCGAAGTTACCTAAGGCCACGGAACTTCACTAAACCACAACTGTGCTTCTTCTCTGCGAGAGACCTCCGTACACGGAAGGCGATTGACACTCGAGGATTGGAGTATCCGACCTCTCGGGTATGGACCGAGTGACCGGTTGGTGTGCAACTAGTTCCAGTTTCGAGGGTTGCGCCGTTGCGTAAATGCTCGGCATTTCACATTCCCTACCATGCAGTACAATTCGCTACACGTCGCGTGCCGGAAATTCCGGTCACAAATTTCCCACACGGAAAAACAGATCCGTTAGATCCATCTCTCTAAATTATTGATGGGTTTGAGGTTTTTGGTCGGGGCGAGAGGATTCGAACCTCCGACCTCTCGGTCCCAAACCGAGCGCACTACCAGGCTGTGCTACGCCCCGAAACTCGCCATATGCTGAGATAGGCAGGGCATTCTAGAAGCCTGTTCGACTCATGGTCAAGCAGCGCGTCAATAACTCCTCCAAAACAGCTCTTGCTATTTGCAATGACTTCGCCCGATGACTGATACGGGCCTTTACCTCACTTGGGAGTTGGGCAAACGTTAAATCATAACCATCCGGAACGAAGACCGGGTCGTATCCAAATCCATTGTGGCCAAGAGGCGCGTGGTTGATCCGTCCGCGACATTCCCCTTCAGCAATCGAAATCACGCCGATCTCCGGGTGGACGATCGCGATAACGCTGACGAACCTCGCTTTCCTTTGACTATCCGAAGTCCCGGCTAACTTAGACAGTAGCAACTCAACGCGATCAGCATCGGAGCCAGGACCAAATCTCGCCGAATGAAGACCGGGCGCACCGTTCAGCAAATCCGTTTCCAATCCGGAATCGTCGGCTAGAACGCAAAGCCCGGTCTGTCTCGCATAATCAGTTGCTTTAATGACTGCATTTTCGGCGTATGTTTCTCCACTCTCGACTGGAGCGATGAGATCAGGAAATTGATCCAATGAACGAAGTGTTAGGGGAAGACCCTTGAGCGCAAGACTGATCTCTTTGATCTTCCCCGGATTACCGGTGCCTATCAATAGGTTGGAGTAAATCGCTGTCACAGTTTGCCAATTGATTTACTTCGGAGGGAACAACAACGGAACGAGGGCGCCGAATTGTCCAAAGGCTGACCGCGTACGACGATTCAATCCGAACTCAGTCAATGATGTTTCAGTTACTGAGTAAGGGATTTGCAGTTGCTGTTCAAGGGCTGTCCCGTCGTTGACTTTAGCCGCCGTGTTTTGCGCGCGCGCAATTGCCGCGATGAAGTTAGCGACCCTTTCTGAATCTTTGCTGTAAGTGACAATACTGGAAGTTGGCTCGCGTCCCAGGTATTTCAGGTCCGCTCTCCGCTGGCCGGACGCAGCTTGAAGACAACGCTGAACGTCGCTTTCAGTACCCATCAGCACAAAACCATCCTGATAATGAACAGTAGGTTTTCTTTCTCCATCTTCTGATGTCTGGCTGGCCGAAAGTTCAAGCAGTTCTCGCAATCCCGACTCATCGCGGATGCGTGCAATTAAAACGGAACTTGCTTCATTCGAGTTGAACCGCAGCGTCACTATTTCTGGTCCAACTAGCTTGAGAAAGCTTCGCGGATCATCAATGCCGTAAGGCGTCAACCCGGATTTCAAAACGGAAGTCAGCAATACTGCGGAAAGAGTATCCAGCTGCGACGAAAGAGTTGTTTGTAGTTCTTGCCATGTTTGTTCCGGTTGTTTGAAGCGGTAGACCGTGAAGGATTGAGTCCCCTCTGCAACAAAGGTCGTGGGGAGCGCCGATTGGCTGGACTCAAGCAGCGGACGCATCCGCGACACGACTGCCGGTTTCAGTGTGAAAAAGTAATGATCTTCCATGTAGCCGTCGGTCAATTTCGCAGTCCAACCAGCAGAACTGAAAATCTTTGCCGCGCTTCGAGCGACCAGTCCATCAATCTGAGCGTCACCCGGCGGTCTACCAAGAGCAACCGGCGTCAGCAATGCGAGCAGTTCAGGCGCACGACTCGATGGTACGAAGCCGAAAGCTAGCGCATTTTCGGCGCCCAAACTCGTCTTCATCTGCTGAAGCTCGGGATCATTGCGCAAACTGGGCCGCAAACCGCGGCGGGCTTCCAGACATGCTTTCGCCGCGCGATCGCTGTTTGCGACGATTACGACCGTGTCGTCAATGATGCCAACAATTTGCCTGTTGTCGTCCGCCGCAGTCCAAACAAGGAACTCATCGCCATCTACGACCACGCGTTTGGCGGTGGGGTTCCCGTACAACCGCTGTGCAAACGTTTGTAACGCACTCTCGACCGTGGCATTGATGCGGCGTTTCGAAGTGTGCGTTTCAATTACGAGTGCCACTTCCGGTTTTATCGTCATCGTGCCGGCTTCTTCTCGCGAGCCAAGGTCGAGCATCACGATCGAAACTTGCGCGCGAGCGAGGATTACGCTGGAGGTAGGTCCGATACCGGTAAAAGCGATCAGGCGACGCATTTGGACGCTGGGCCAGTCCGTCTTCGCTTCTCCGGTAAGCGGCTTTACGAGCTTCCAAGTGTCGGTCGCAGCGATTCCGTCGGCCACCTCCATCAGGCTGTTAGACTCAAGGTAAACGAGCGCACTCGCGGGAGCGGAATCAGACATGTCCGTTCGTTGGGGTCGATTTAACCAGATCCAACCGAAAGCAAGGAAAACAATCAGGAGGATGCCGAGTAGTGCGCGCCGAAGAAGTTTCATCGGCTGGCATCGTAGCTTTGGAGCTTAAAATCCGGCAAGCATGAGTTGGGATTATGAAAAATCCGAGTGGCAGAAGAACTGGATTCAACTGCAAGTGAGGTGATTGATAGGGCGTGGGCCGTGTGATACTTTCTTGCAGACCCCGCTATGAGGAGTTTGCCAGCCCCAAGATGAAATATCGTGATCTATCAGCGTTACCGAATGCTGAAGCCGACTTCAGTCAGTTTCTTTCCGAATTACGCGATGCGTTATTCAAAGGAACGCAAGATCCGAACGAGATAGTTAGTAACACGTTACAGCAGATCTATTTTGGGCGACTCCTCAGCGCCGAAGAGATCCAAGAACTACCTCTAACTTCTCGAGTTCTAGCTCATTCTCTAAATCCCCACAACACAACTACCGAACCTGAGTACTATGCGGAAATCGACGTGAAGCAATACGCTGAGCGGAAACCCTTCATTTGGTTGTGGCAGATGTTCGATCGGTCGCCACTCGGGCAAAATGCTTTGCTTGGTCATAGTTTCCGGCGACTGCTGGCGCCGCTGATTTTCAAAAGTGTAGGGGAGAACTTCAAGTGCTGGAACCATGTTGAATGGTCTTTTGGATACAACCTCTCCTTTGGCGACAACGTGGTAATCCATCGCCATGTGCTGCTGGACGATCGGGGTGGGATCGAAATCGGCAACGACGTGTCAATTTCCGATTACGTCAATGTCTACTCTCATACCCACGACATTTATGAGATCTCGAGGATCTACAACCTTCCAACCAGAATAGGAAATGGCGTTCGTCTCACCTATCACAGCACAGTACTGGCCGGTTGCCAGGTGGGCGATCAGGCCATGGTAGGAACCGGAGCAGTGGTGACGAAAGACGTTGAGGCAGGACATATCGTGGTTGGCATTCCGGCCAAAACCGCAAAAGTTAAGAGCCTTGAGAGGCAGGGCGCCGATGCATGGGAACAAGCGAGCCACCCTCTTGAACCAGCTTCAGAAATCGTCTCCACCGTTGCTGAACTGCCCTAAGATTACTTCCAGAAAGGCCCCAGATTCTCGCCTAAAACCCGGCGGTAAAAGAGTCTAACTTACCTAATAGTTCAGGTTAAACAAGGGAAAATAGCAGTTGACACAGTTGGCCCTCTAGGTTAATCTCGATTTCGGCGGTAAACCGGCAAGCTACCGTCTGAGGTGCTCACCAGGTATTCCTCGTCGCGAGAATGCTCCCAAAGCAAAATTCGCTTTCTCTTTGAAGCCATAAGAAAAGGCACACTTCGCGTGAGCGGAGGTCGCAAAGCCAACGGGAGTTAATGTCACCTGACACTAACTCGGCCGGGTTACCGAATCATGGGCTTTTCCCCACTCAAGACTTTCTGGCGTGCGGCGCTTGCTTGCCTCCAACATCGAAATCTAACTCGTTTGCATCCTGCTCAGAGCCCATGCGCACTGTTCGGAAGTAAATGCCTGCCGAAGGTAACTACACTTGAAAGCCACCAATGAGTTCTCCCGCAAACTAAACCGACCCCGCCTGTCGAGAGCAAAAAAAGCCAGAGCGCGTTTGCGCCGCCAGCGAGTCCGCACGCTGTCCCTTTCGAGGAATAAATAGCCCATGTTCAAACAAGTAAAGAAAAATCTAGTAGGTCTCGACATCGGTTCGAGTTCCGTTAAGGCGGTCGAGCTGCAGAAGAAAGGCAGCGTAGTTCAGCTCATGAGCCTCGGCTACGAGAACCTGCAACCGGACACGATTGTCGATGGGCAGATTATGGAGCTCAACAACGTGTCGAACGTGATCTCAAGCATCTTTAGCGAGCATACGATCAAAACTCAGCGAGTTGCCGCCGGTGTCAGTGGCCATTCGGTGATCGTCAAAAATATTGTGTTGCCGCAGATGAGCGAAGAAGAGCTTCAGGAATCGTTTAGTTGGCACGCGGAAGAGCATATTCCGTTCGACATCGCTGACGTCAATCTCGATTACCAGGTCACCGGAAACTCCTCTGACGCGCTGCACGTTCTAATGGCGGCATGTAAGAGTGACAAGATCGCGAATGTGAAACAGGCGATCCAACTGGCCGGCAAACAGCCGGTCATCATCGATATCGATGCCTTCGCGTTACAGAACTGCTACGAGCTCAACTATCAGCCGAAGGCCGGTGAAGTGGTTGCCTTACTGAACATCGGCGCGGCAACGATGAATATCAACATTCTGAACGGCGCCCGTTCGGTTTTTGCGCGTGACGCTTCGGTGGGTGGAAGCCAGTACACAAGTCTATTGCAGAAGGAGCTTGGCCTCACTTTTGAACAAGCTGAATCGGTGAAACGTGGCCTTCCACTTCCAGATGGAGTTGAGGCTCGTCCGATTCAACCGATTATCGAAACTGTTTCAGACATCCTGTCTTTGGAAGTGAAAAAGACCATGGATTTCTATCGCGCGACCGCGGAAGAGGGTGGTCAGTCAATTCAAAAGATCCTGATCGCCGGTGGTGGTTCGAAACTGCCGGGCCTGGCAGATTATTTGGCGAAGCGCTTTGAAATTCCCGTTGAGGTTTTCGATCCTTTCAAGCGGATCGAGGTTGATGCGAGAAAGTTTGATCCTGACTACATGCGAGAGGTCATTCCCGAAATGGCAGTTGCAGTTGGGCTAGCGTTGAGAGGAGTTGAAGCCGCATGATCAAAGTTAACCTACTAGAATCAGTAACCGACCGCCCGAGCGGCGCGGCCCGAGTTGAAGACAAGGTCTCGAGCCCGCTAATGCAGACCTTGATGATGGCGATCACCGTTTTCGGTTTGTTACTCCTGGCTGCCGGTTACGATTTCATTAGCGCGAACGCCGCCCACGAAGTAGCGCGGGTCGAACTCGAAAACCAGAAACGGATCAACCAGCAGATGATGGCCGTAAACAAGGAACAGGTGGATCTGGAAAAGAAAGCTCAGGACATTCAAAGTCGTATCGATGCGATTAAGCGATTGCGCGAGTCGCAACAGGGTCCTGGCGCTGTGCTGCGAGAAATCAAAAGCCGGTTTGATGCTGTTCCTGGCCTCTATCTCAAGAGTATTGAGCAGAAAGACGGGGAACTAATCGTCAAGGGCGAGTCTCCCAACGAAGCTTCTGTGACTCGATTCGGACAGAGCATGGAATTCTCCTCAGGCCTCTTCACCAACCTCAACATCGAAACGCAGCGCGAGGTGGCAAAAGGTTCCGCGGCTCCCGTTGGACCGGGAGAAGAAGCACCGCCGCCGACTGAAGTTGTTGCCTTCACGGTTAAGTGCAATTTTGCTAAGCCGCCGTCCTCAACCCCCGCTACCCCACCTGCAAATCAAGTGGCCCAGAAGAAATAGGGCATTGCCCACCAAACCCGCCCAGTCTTTGGGTGGAAGGAAATGAAAAGAAATGAGATTCGGTAACCTCAAATCAGTGCCCTGGTACCTGCGACTCATGGTCTTCGTGTTTGTTGCGGGTCTCTTTTATGGAGCCTTTTGGTACTTCGTAACCAGCGGGACGCGTAACGAAACGAAGGCGATGGAAGCTGAGATCGCTCAACTGCTGCCGCGAAATGCCCAGGCCCAAATTGCGTCGCAACGACTCAACGAGTTTCGCGCAATCTATAAGGCTCGCCAGGAAGAGTATGACGAGTTGAAAGCGCTGCTTCCCGAACAACGTGAACTGACGATGGTGCTTCAAGGACTTCAGGACCGTGCGCGGAGCACCGGACTGGTCTTCCGCCGTTTTAATCCAAAGGAAGACGTGCAGCAGGAAAACTACAGTGGCAAAAAAATCGAAGTGGGTGTCAGCAGTTCCTTCGCTGCTCTGCGGGCTTTCTTCGAACAGGTAGCGCAGTACCAGCGCATTGTATCGATTACCAACTTCGATCTGAAACAGATTGACAAACAGTCTCCCAACCAAACAGTTGAAGCGCGCTTCGACTTGACGGCCTTCTATGTTTCGGCCGAGAGCTTACAGAAACAAAACAATTCCAAACCGGCTGCCCCAGCTGGTCAGGCCCCACCTCAGCCTCCCGCGAAGTAACGTTAAGGAAGAGACTATGATGCATCGTACGAACAAAATCAGATTTACCTCAGCAGCAATCGTACTCGGCTTCGCACTGGGTTTGGGTACAACCACCGATGCGCAGGAACAGGAAAAGGCGGCTGTCAAGCCCACCTCGAAGCGTGTCTCCGAATCTGGTCGCGATCCCTTTCGTAAGTATGAACCGCCGCGTCCCGCCCCCAAGAAGTCTTTGAGTCTGGTGCAGGTGCCCTCGATTCAGGAGCGAATCGCTCAGTACCGCGCACAGAAGGTAGCAGCAATGAACGCGCGGATGGCCGCGCCCAAACCGACTACCGCCCTGCTGCTTAGTGAAATGCAGGTGGTTGGCATATCTCGCTCACCTCGCGGTTATGCAGCGATCGTGGAAGCCACACCGATCAATTTGTCTTACGTGCTTTATCCAGGCGAACGATTCTATGACGGTCAATTAGTCGCAATTGAAGACAATCGTTTGATCTTTCGTCGTGAGAGAGTTTTCTTAGATGGACGCCGTGAGCGCTCTGTCGAAATCAAGTCGTTACGCCAACCCGGTTCGCCGACGGATATGACCGCAACCCCGTCGCCCGCCAACGCCGACCCAGCCAAGAAAGCTGAAGACACGCCAGCTCAGGCTACCAAGCCTGAATAACTTTCGGTGGTCACCGCTCAAACGGTGACGACCTTTTCTCTGTCGCAATTCGAACCTCAGTAACCTCGAAACGTCGGATTGCGCGGTTTGACAATCAACCCCGGACAGAGCCGCAAGTGCGGCGCGCGCTTTAGTTGCGAAAGCAAAATGAGCGTAGCGCGTGACGGCTGACGTCCAGAAATTCCCTTAAGGAGGGAACGATGCCTTATCAGTTACCAATTCTCGCAGCCATAAAAAGGACCGCGCTCGTCCTGCTGTGTTTGAGCCTTGCCGGCGCCAACACACTGGCTGGAACTTTCTCCTCGCGCCCTGCGACCGACAAGGCTGCCACGCTGAAAGTCGTCGCTTACATCCCTCTCACCGCGGACGACGAAGCTCGCCTGGCGGCTCAGCTCACGGCTGCCAATGATTCTGCCAATCAGGATGCCGCGGTCGCTCAAACTCAGTCGCAAGCAAAGCCCGGTATGTCAGCGGGCGATCGGCCCAGCCAGTCAGAACAAGGACGCCAATATGGCCAGCCTGGTTTCATTGGCGAGCCCATCAACTTGAATGTGGTGAATGCCGACATCCGCGACATTCTCAACTACATCACCGAGCAATACGGCGTGAACTTCGTCATCGATTCATCCGTGCGCTCGGTTCCCGTGACTGTGAATGTTCAGGATGTGCCGTGGAATGTAGCCCTTGAGGCCGTACTCAAAGCAAACCGACTCGGCATCGAGAGTAGCGACAGCATTTTGCGCGTTGCCACGATTGAAGTGCTCGCGAAGGAAGCGGAAACCCAAAAGGTAATTAACGACTCACGGCTCGACGCCTCGCCCCTCGTCACCGAATTTATCCGTTTGAATTATGCCCGCGCGTCCGGCACTTTGGCGCAGGCGGCTGGTTCGACCGGCGCGTTTTCAGGAGGCGCCACGAATCTAAGTTTCAGTGGCGGCGCTGGTGGCGATGCGACTGGAGGGAGCGGCGACCAAGGTTTACTTCCCATCATCTCGCGCCGGCTTTCGCGTCGTGGTTCGATTGAAGTTGACGGACGCAGCAATACGCTGATCATCACCGACGTAAAGGTCAACATCGAATCGATTCGTCAGCTCGTCACAATCCTTGATCAGCCAGAACCGCAGGTAGAAATCGAAACGAGAATCGTAATCGCCCAGCGCAACTTCAGCCGGGATCTCGGCGCTCAACTCTCCGCGGGTGTTCTCAACCCGAGCCGCGGCGGACTTGGCAATATCTCGACTTTGCCTGCAACGCCACCCGTCTCGGGGCAAGTTCCTCAAGGTGTGTTTGGTGGTCTAGTCGGTACGCCTCAACCGGTTAATTCACTTGCCGCTGCGGCTGCCAGTACCGTCATTGGTCTAACCACCGGCCTCATCGGGACCGCTCAGCTCAGCCTTTTAATCACGGCAGCGGAGTTGCGCGGAACAGCAAAAACAGTAGCCACTCCGAAAGTTACAGCACTCAACAACCGTCCCGCTCAGATTGAAAGTGGTTCACAAATTCCAGTACAGACGACGCAAGCTGCGTCCGGTACCGCGGTTGTGACAACCACGTTCGTCTCCGTGCCTTTACGTCTGGCAATCACCCCGCAGATAACCGACGCCGGCACAGTGATCCTGCGTGTTACGATTGAAAACAACACGATCAATACTAGGCATTGCGGTTGGTGGCGTTCCGGGCATCGACACGCAGCGCATGCAGTCTGAAGTTTTGGTTCCAGACGGAGGCACCACGGTTATGGGTGGTGTTCTGGCTGACAACGAAGGTGAGACTCAGCAGCGCACGCCTGGTCTTGCCTCCATTCCGGTACTCGGAAATCTCTTCAAGAGGAAGCTGACCACGAATTCCAGTCGCGAGATCCTCTTCTTCATCACGCCTCGCATCTATCGGCCGGACTATCAAGGCAAGCCGACCACCGTAGCGCCCATTAACGCACCACGCAGCACGACGATTTCGCAGCCGGTGCCGATGGGTAACCCGCAATCCAACACGCCTACCCCGACACAGCTGCAGCAACAGCAGAGCGCTCCATCGCAGCAGCCGAATCAATTTCTGAATCCAGCGCCGCCAGTTACGGATCCTTCAGCTCCAACTGCCCGGCCTGGGTCTTTGGGTGGCACGCGTCCGTAAGGAAGATTAGCGATGTTCAAAGAAATGTTGGAAACCGTTATTGAGCACACCGAGGGCAGCCTCGGGGCGCTCATTATGGGAATCGATGGAATTGCAGTAGAGAAAGTACTCGGCGACGCCAATGATTTGAACCTGGATATAGCGGCGGCAGAGTTTACTTCACTGGTGCGCAGTTCACAGCGTGCCGGAAGCGACACCGGTTTGGGCGGACTGCGCGAACTGGTGATCTCTCTCGACTCCGCGATCCTGATCATGAGACTTCTCAGCCGTGATTATTTTGTGGTTCTGGCGATGGCACCTGAAGGTAATCTTGGTCGCGGCCGATTCGAACTGCGCAAGGCTGAGTTACAACTTGCGAAAGAGTTTGCTGTCTAACAGCCTCGCTCAAATTGAGTTTTCAAAAAGCCGCCTTCCCAGGCGGCTTTTGTTTTGCAGCAAATCAATCGTCTGAATCAGAATCAGTTTTCGGCAACGCAATCGGCAATCGGCAATCCGCAATTGGCAATTGGCAGGCTCAGTCTTCGAAATGGTAACTCGAGACTCCTAAGGGATTCTCTGATACGGCATGCCGCGCATAATGATTCGTTGGCGGCGAGCGACGCGTCGCGGGTTAATGCGTGGGTTGAAGACCGTTCGCGGGTTGGGAACCATCGCAGAAAGATAAGCAGCTTCGCTGGTTGTGAGACTTGCCGCTGACTTATTGAAGTAGCGCCGCGCGGCAGCTTCAGCCCCATAAACACCATCGCCCCACTCGATGACGTTGAGATAGATTTCCAGGATGCGCCTTTTAGTCAAAAAACGTTCGAGGAAAACGGTAAGCACAGCCTCCTGGCCTTTGCGAACAAAGGTTCTTTGTGACGAAAGATAAAGATTCTTGGCTAGCTGTTGCGTCACAGTAGAAGCGCCTCGTTTGAAATCGGGAAGGGAAGGGAGCCAGTCGCCCTCGTCGTCTCCTTCCGCCTTTGCCTCCCTCGCCGCTTCACGCTGGGCCTGGTCCCATACTTTTTGCAGCGCCTCATAATCGAAGCCGCGATGAGTCAGAAAGTTTGTGTCTTCACCAGCAAGAATTGCTCTTTGCAGGTTGGGAGAGATCTGATCAATGGGCACCCAAATTTGTTCGCGACGCGCTTGCTGACCTCGGGCAGTAGCTTCCCTGCTGCGCGTTTCAATCAGCGATGTTGAGCCCGGGTTATAAGTTCGCAACCGCAAAACCCGCACAAGCATGATTGCTTCAAAGCCAAGGATACCGATGAAAATTCCGAGTAGCACCAGAAACAGTACTCGGAAGAATTTTCGGATGCGGCTACGTTTCCTGGTGCGTGATTTTCTCATCCGCTGCTGGCTTGTCCGGCAATTAGAGGCTGGTTCAGAGTACCAAAGATTCTGAATACCGTTCATGGGAATTGAATCATCGAATCATTGAGTCATTGAATCATTCGTCATTGAGTCATTGAGTCATTGAATGAGTTCTCGGGACCTCTGCCGATTAAATGACACAATCGTTGAATAATCCAATCATCCAACAAACCAATGATTCATGACCGATGATTCAATGACTCAATCCTCAATGACCTGATGACTCAATGACCCGATGATTCAATGACTCAATCACTCAATGAGCTGATGACTCAATCACCCGATGACTCAATGACTCAATCACTCACTGGCTTCGTTCGTTGACAGCAAGCTCGCGCTCAAGCTAATCTGTTTTCCCGTGGAACTAACGGGCACACATTCCTCAAATCACAATCAAACAAAGGCAGTTGCAATAATCCCCGCACGGTTCGAGTCGACTCGACTTCCGGGCAAAGCCTTGCTTGAAATCGGCGGCAAACCGATGATTTGTCGTGTCGCCGAACAGGCAAGCGCAGCTCGGAACGTTGTCCCGCGTAATCGTCGCCACTGACGATCAGCGCATTGTTTCTGCCGTAGAAGCCGCAGGCTTCGAAGCCGTGCTCACTCGCGCTGATCACGCCAGTGGGACCGATCGTCTTGCGGAAGTCGCCGCAAGGATTGACGCGGAGATCATCGTCAATGTGCAGGGTGACGAACCTCTGATCGCGCCGGAAACGATTGAACTAGCTGTGACGGCACTCAATACCAACGCGAACGCGGGGATTGTGACTACCTGGGAGCCGATCGAAGACTTCGCAGAAGTAGTAAATCCCGGATCTGGTGAAGATCGTGATTGATTCCGCTGGCCGTGCTATTTATTTCTCGCGCGCGCCCGTCCCCTGGCCGCGCGATGCCGTGCTCAAGCATGGGACGATTGAAAATGCGTTACTCCATGAACCGTCTTTACTGAACAACTTTCGCAAGCACACGGGCCTGTATGTTTACCGCCGCGACGTGCTACTAAAGTATCCGCAGTGGCCGCAGTCTGCTTTGGAGCGGCAGGAATCACTCGAACAACTGCGTGCCTTGGAGCATGGCGTTCAAATATTGGCGATCGAAGCGATGACGCGCTCGATCGGAGTTGACACCGCAGACGATCTTGGAGAGAGTCAGAAAGATAGTTTCGCGTTCTGAGTTTCGAGTTCCGGGAGTAGAGGCTTTCTCCCGGGCTTGAAAGATTGAAGTAGTGATCGCTCTAATGGCGTTTAAGAAATTTCCAGGATCAGGAACGTATCGCGCGAAACTCAAGGCATCAAACTCGAAACGGCAAAACCATGAGCGATCTTATTGGCATTGGATTTATCGCAGTGTTGGTGCTGGCCGCGATATTCGGCTTGCTCCATCTGAGTAAGCCGTATGAGGTAAGCAATGAGGAGTTCGAAAAGCGGGCGCATGAAGCCCCCAGCCTGATGAGTGCCGGTATGTCTGGACTACAAAAGGTTCTCGATCCCGCAGCCGGCAAGGCCATGGAAGTGCAGGAAGATTTTAAGCAGGGTTACTACAACGGTGAACAAGAATCGGGTGACAAGCCTGAAGCAGGAGCCGGTGAAAATTCAGAGCAGCCGACAGAGGATACGTAATTGATGATTGCCGATTGCCAATTGCGAATGCCGATTTTCAGAACGCTAGCGAGCCACAGGGTGGCCCAATTAACATCAGCGATCGGTAGTTAATAATCAAGCCCAATCGGCAATCGGCAATCGGCAATGATTCAATGACTCAATGACTCGATGACTCAATCTTAAAACACTATGCCTAAATACATCTTCGTAACCGGTGGGGTTGTTTCGAGCCTGGGTAAAGGCCTGGCTGCTTCATCAATCGGCTGCTTACTTGAAGCCCGCGGTCTCCGCGTCGCACTGATCAAACTTGATCCGTATATCAACGTCGATCCCGGAACGATGTCGCCCGTTTCAACACGGCGAAGTGTTCGTTACCGACGACGGCGCGGAAACTGATCTCGACCTGGGACACTATGAGCGTTTTACTCATGCCCACTTATCGCAGGCGAATAACTGGACGACCGGCCGAATTTATCTCTCTGTTATCGAGAAGGAACGTCGCGGCGATTATCTGGGAAAAACGATCCAGGTAATTCCTCACATCACCAATGAGATCAAAGACGCCGTGCGAGCCGTGGCGGAAAAAGACGTGCTGGACGCAGTGATTGTCGAGATTGGCGGTACCGTGGGCGATATCGAATCGCTGCCGTTCCTGGAAGCAATCAGGCAAATGGGAAACGAGGAAGGGGCCGGGAACGCTCTTGTTCGTGCACGTGACACTGGTGCCGTATATCGCCGCCGCGGGAGAGCTGAAAACAAAACCAACGCAACACTCAGTTCGTGATTTGCGCGAAATCGGTATTGCTCCGGACGTGCTGCTTGTGTCGTTCAGAGAAACCGTTATCTCACGATCTGCGTTCGAAGATTGCGCTCTTCTGCAACGTCAAAGACGCAGCGGTAATCAGCGCTCAAGATGTCGATACGATTTATGACGTGCCACTGGCTTTCCACGAACAGGGTTTGGATGAATTGATTGTCACGCAACTCGGGTTTGGCGCACGTGCAGCCCAGATAGATCTGGCGGAATGGCGGGAACTGGTTGGAACTATTCGTGAGCCGTCAGGTGGTGAGACATCAATTGCGATCGTCGGCAAATATGTCGAGCTGGAAGATTCCTACAAGTCTCTGCGAGAAGCGCTCACGCACGGCGGTGTCGCAAACAAACTTCGTGTCAGCGTTAAATGGATCGAGTCGGAAGAGCTAATGGATGACGATTACGAGTCGCGTCTGCGAGATTTCGACGCGATCCTGATTCCCGGTGGTTTCGGCAAGCGCGGAGTGGCTGGCATGATTCGCGCAATTTCTTATGCGCGAAAGAGCAGGACGCCATATTTTGGCATCTGCCTGGGCATGCAGACGGCATGCATCGAATACGCGCGCAATGTCTGCGGTCTTAAAGATGCTGACTCAACGGAATTCGATTTAGAAACACCGTTACCCGATAATCTTCAAGTTACGAGACTTGGTCAACGTGGAAGAGTACGGCGGGACGATGCGCTTGGGCGCTTGTCCTTGTGAGCTGGAGTCGGGATCACTGGCCAGCGACGTTTATGGCGGGGCGCCTGAAATCAGCGAGCGCCATCGACATCGCTACGAGTTTAATCCGGAGTTTCGTGAAACTTTGGAACGATCCGGTTTGGTTTTCAGTGGCGTATCGCCCGATCAGAAGTTTGTAGAGATTGTAGAGTTGCCGCGTGAGGTGCATCCCTGGTTTATCGGTTGCCAGTTTCACCCGGAGTACAAATCGAAGCCTCTCGATGCGCATCCGCTGTTTGCGTCGTTCGTGCGAGCAGCGTATGAAAATCGGCTCCAGAATGAAACATCAATGGATAAGAATGGCGACGCGGACCTAATCGTTCACGAGCGGGCCAGCATAACAACTGGTGATTGAGTAGGCTGGAAGACCGAATCGCGGGCGTTGCCCTGGCTATTAACTTTCACCCTTTCAGGGTGAAGCATCTCCTCATTCTTCTCTCCCTTAAAAGGTCCGTACATTTTGATTGCGGATCCTCTGAATCTCGGCTCAGGTGCATCTCATTACGTTTTGCGGGATAATCCTTGAACCCCTCTACGACCTACGAGACGCAGTCATATGCTCCATTGCCCAATATGCGGCCGGCATTACCCAATAAGTGTTCTGGTGTGTCCAGAAGACAACGCACCGCTTCAGGCTGACGCGACTGTCGCTGCCACGCCTCAGGTTGACCCACTAATTGGACTGACGCTCGACGATAAATACCGGATCGAGACCCGCATTGGTATCGGCGGCATGGGCACGGTCTATCGCGCCAGACATTTACTTATTGATCGCGTCGTCGCCGTGAAGGTGCTGAGCCAACGGTTTGTGGAAGACGACGCGGCGCAGATGCGCTTTCGTCGCGAGGCAAAGGCGTCTGGCCGATTACAACACCCAAACGCTGTGGCGGTAACTGACTTTGGTCAGAGCTCCGATGGCTATGTTTACATCGTCATGGAGTTGTTGGAGGGCCGCACGCTTCGGGAAATACTTGCCAAAGAAGCCCCACTTGATACTGCCCGCGCGGTTGCCCTTATGTTGCAAGCGGCTGCTGCAGTGGGAGCGGCTCACGAAGCGGGAATCATTCATCGTGATCTGAAGCCTGCCAACATCTTCATCGTGCAGAATTCTGAGATGCCGGCGGTAGTAAAGGTACTTGATTTTGGTATCGCGAAACTGGCTGCGGAGAATCTGGAAGAAGACGACGCACACACCCTGACGCAAGTCGGGGCAATGATTGGCACGCCTCGCTACATGTCCCCGGAACAATGCGATGGCGCGGAGCTAACTCCCGCTGCGGATGTCTACAGTCTCGGTGTAATTCTCTACGAGATGCTGACAGGAGCTGTGCCGTTTTCAGGTTCGACGCCGCTGGCGATCGCGATGAAACACACTTCGGAACTTCCACGGCCGCCGCGAGAGTTCGTGTCGTCGATTCCACAAGAATTAGAAGCCGTCGTACTCCACGCCTTAGAGAAAGCTCCTGAGAAACGCCCAGCTGATGCGACGGAATTTCGCCGGGAGTTATTGGCCACTGCCGAACGGCTGGGATTCGAGCACGGAGCGATCACGAGTGCTCCGGATCTTCAAATGCTTCGCGATGCCGGAACGCAAACACCTTCCGGCCGGCTGTTGTCGATCTGACGCGACTGCGCGAAAATCGCGCCGTCACTTCGAGCGCCAATGAACTTACTGTTATCAGGGAGCCGCGAGTCCGCTCAAGTTGTGCCAGAGGGTGACGGCGCCGCGGCTAATCAAACTGGTTATTCCTTTCCGCGGGTCAATGTGCAACTGAATCAGACCCTTGACCGCGCTAAACAAAAACCCCTGGCGCTGCTCGGAGTACTTCTGGTTTTGACAGTGATTGCTGGCGTGGGGTTTTTGACATTGCGATCATGGCGCGCCGCAACTCCACTCGCCGAACAGGCAATCGTTACTCCGTCACCAACTCCGACGCCGAGCCCACGCCTGCGCCAACACCAGTGCGCGAGTCCGAAACGCGAGCAACCAAGACAGCCATTGAACGCGAACAAGAAGAAAGAATCCAAGGTTGGTTCGGCGCTAAAAAAAGTTAAGCGTATATTAAAGAAACCGTTTTAAGTTGTATGCTCGGCCAATTTGGGTAAGGTAAATCCGAACGTGACAACAGAATCGTTTCAGGTTGGCAACGCCACCTTCGGTGATGGACGTTTGACAATCATCGCGGGCCCTTGCGTCATCGAGTCTCAGGAACATGCACTGATGATGGCGCGCGAATGCGCGCAACGCGCTCGTGGTGCGGGACTCGATTTCGTTTTCAAATCGTCGTTCGACAAGGCTAATCGGTCTTCGGTTCAAAGCTTTCGCGGGCTTGGGGATGGAAGCTGGTCTTGATGTCTTGCGCCGGGTTAAGGATGAGGTTGGGGTGCCCGTGCTGACCGACGTGCATGACGTTTCGCAGATCGATCCTGTTGCCGAGGTGGCGGACATCCTGCAAATCCCCGCGTTCTTATCGCGTCAAACTGATCTGATTTTGGCGGCCGCGCAGTCAGGGCGTGCGGTCAATGTAAAAAAGGGACAATTTCTGGCGCCTGCGGACGCTCGCAATATCGTCGACAAAGCAAAGACTGCCGGCTGCGAAAAAATTATGCTGACGGAACGCGGAGTCAGTTTCGGTTATAACAACCTCGTCGTTGACATGCGCTCTTTCGCGATCATGCGGAAGTTTGGCGTCCCAATCGTTTTTGATGTGACGCATTCGCTACAACTTCCAGGCGGGCTTGGGTCATGCAACGGGCGGACAGCCCGAGTACATCGAACCGCTCGCGCGCGCCGGCGTAGCCGCCGGTGTTGATGCAGTTTTCATGGAAGTGCACGATCATCCGGAACGCGCTCTCTCAGATGGGCCCAACGCTTTACCGCTTGAGCGGATGGAATCTCTTCTGAATATTTTGCGCGACATTCACAAGTTGGTAGGCGCATCAGTTCCCACAGAAAACGAAAACAAGGAATGACTTGCGATTATATGAAAAGGTTTTTGATCTCTCGCTCTCATCAGTTGTTTCTGCTTTTTGAGCTTGTCCTCGATTAGCGCTCAAGAGGAAGTGCGCGTCGCCTGGCAAGTAACGAGTTTCGACATCAATGCCAATGTGCGCCAGGCCGAACGGGAACTCAGTGTCGTGGCAATCCTAAAAGCCAGGAATGTCGGGAACAGTTCCGGCAATACTTTTACCTTCCGGCTTAATCCCAAGGCCGACAGTTCGCACAATTGAAGTCAATGGAGCGAGCGCGAACTTTCGTTCACTGGCGGAAACGCGGGGGAATCTTCTGCGAGTGACTGCTACGCTTGCCGCGCCTGCCGCAGCTGGGTCATCAATCACTGTTAATATTGGGTATAGCCTCCCAGTAGAAGCAAATTCGGGCCTCGCGGCGATCTCACCAATCGCCACTCAGTTTTTGCCGGGATCGTTTTGGTATCCAACTCCCAACACTCCTTACACGGTGCGTGGCGCAGACACGGCTCCATTTCGAGTCTCAGTAAATCTACCGAATGTCGTTTCGTCAGGAGTCGAGAAAGACGGCGGCTCCGGCAAGGTTTATGAACAGGAATTAAACGGTCAGCCATTTTTTGTGCAGGGAGACTGGGACAGGGTTGAAGGGAGTGCGGATAACAATTCAATAACGGCACTAATTCCCAAGGGCGCGGGGCGGAAGAAAGACGGCAGGCAGAGCAACTAATCAGCTTTGGCTGGGCAGATGCGAACCTACTTCACGAGCTTGTTGGGTCCGGCTCCTGCAGTCCCCATTAAAATGGTGGCCGTACGTCGCGGCGCCGGCTTCAGCGATAGCGGCACAGTTTTGCTTGAAGCAGCCGCGTTTCGGCGATCCAAAATTGATTCGACTACCGCGCGACAGCTTGCCGAGGCAATAGCGCGACTCTGGATCGGCGGCCAGGCATCTGTTCGCGGAGAAGGCAGCGGTGTTATTCGCGAGGGCCTGGTTCACTTTCTGGCAATCCTGTTTTTCGAAAAACAATTCGGAAAGGAAGCGGCGCTCGCGGAGACGTTGCAAGCCCGCCTCGCTTACGCACAAATTGCCAGGAAGGATGGTCCGCTCTCGCTGGCCACGCCGCTCGACGACACTTATTACAATTCCGTTCCCAACAAAGGAGCGCTCGTTTGGCGCCTGGTGGATCGGCGTGTCGGTCGCGAGGTCTTCATCGCCAGCATTCGCAACGTTCTGCAGACGACGAAAGGCAGCGATTTCACCCTGGCCCACTTACGAAAGGATTTGGCTGAAAAGGGAGGCGATGCCATTAAGACGTTGCTCGATCATCAACTCGACGCAGTTACGGATCTCGACTTGATGATTGGCTTGCCGCAGCAACGAGGTAGTGAATGGGTTTCGGCGCTCCGCAACGATGGTTCTGCTGATGCAAGTGTAACGGCCACGGCGACGACTGATACGGGACAGCAAGTATCCGCAGAGGCGACTGTGGCGGCGACGAAGTTTTGGGGAGGCGCGGTTTAATACGAGCGGCAAGATTGTACGAGTCGAGGTTGATCCGGAAAAGTTCTATCCGCAAACAGACTACACAAACGACGTGATGCCGCGGGCTCGCGCGGTAGCCGAAATGCAGAATGAAAGTTCACGCCTGCTTGGGGCGCAGGAGTTCGCTAAAGCGGAAGCGCTAGCGCGGGATTTGCTAAGACTCGAACCACGCTTGCAGGACGCACGCATTACGTTTGCGCGCGCGCTTCTGGCTCAAAACAAGATCGATGAGGCGGAAAAGTTATTTCGGGCTGGCTTAGATGAACCGCTACCGACACCGAAGACGCTGGCGTGGGGCGCAATCGGCCTCGGTGAAATTCAGCTTAAGCGCGGACAAACAGCGGAGGCGGCAAAGCGTTTCTCAGAAGGCGCTCGTTATGAAGGCGAATACTCTTCTTCATTAGTCGCGCGGACTGCTCGTATCAGCGCTGAGGCTGCGAATGCTGCGGCAGTTGATGAATCGGCGCGCGCCTTTGTAAAGCAACTTGATCAAGCAATCCTCAGCGGTAAGAAAGTTGAGCTGGAAGCCAGAATAGTATCCGGAGAACTAGTGAGATTCATTGGCGGCATCATTGGCAGTCAGCCGGAAGTTTGGCAGACGAAGGTTCTCCGGACGGAACTACTGGATGCGAACCTGATGGCGGTCGACGTCAGCGTCAACGCCAAACAATTAGGCCAGGACCGTTCAGGGACTGCTTTGTTGATACTTGCTCGCAGTGGTAATGGTTGGAAGCTCGCCGATATTGACCTGTTCGAAGTGCGCTAATCCTCGTCAGACATGCTTGACCTCTCTGCCATCGAACGCCGCGCGTCTCACATTAAGTTGTTGTTGATGGATTGTGACGGCGTTTTGACCGACGGTCGTTTTTGGCTGCTCAATAACGGTGATGAGCAGAAGGGTTTTCATGTACATGACGGGCTGGGCCTGGAGCTTTGGCATCGTGCCGGGATGAGATCCGGAATCATTTCTGGCAGGACTTCTAGTGTGGTCGAGCAACGCGCGCGCGATTTGAAGATCGAATTCGTGAGGCAAGGCGCTGAAACCAAGCTCGACAGCTTTGAGGAATTGTTAACCGAAGCTGGCATTGAAGATTCCGAGGTTGCTTACATTGGTGACGATTTGAACGACATTCCTTTGCTGATGCGTGCGGAGCTCGCAGTCGCAGTGGCAAATGCGGCGGAGGAAACTCGTTCAGTGGCGCACCTGGTTACTCGAGCTGCTGGTGGGTTTGGCGCGGTGCGCGAAGTAATTGAAATAATTTTGAAGTCACAGGGCCGCTGGGCGGATGTAACCGAGAAATATCTGAAAGGATGAAGGCAGGAGCAGAAGGCAGAAGGCGGAAATTAGACGGCAGGAGCGGAAGGCAGCAGTAGCAGCCGTTTAGGATCAAGCAGCCCGATTGACAGTAAGGCCTCACGTGATTATCGTTTCTGATGTTGATTGATGTATTTCATTCATCATTCATCACTCCGCATTCATCATTCCGAAGCGCGGGCGTAACTCAATGGTAGAGTGTCAGCTTCCCAAGCTGAAAGTTGCGAGTTCGAGCCTCGTCGCCCGCTCCAAAATACAGAAGGCAGGCAGGAAGAAAATTAGCCACAGATTTACGCGGATAACACGGATACGGAGCAGTTAGTAGAGGGCTGTAATCGGTAGGCAGAAGCTGCAGGTCGTTATTGCCGTATCCGTGTTATCCGCGTAAATCTGTGGCTAATTTTCTTCCTGCCTACTGCTTTCTGCCTTGCTATTTCCGGTATTCGAACCGCGCCACGTCAGACTCACCGAGAATCACAGTGTCTCCCTCGCTGAGAGCATTCTCGGTGATTCGTTCCGACTTGGGATCGTTAAGGAACGTGCCGTTGCGTGACGATTGATCTTCAATCACGACTCGCCCAGCGCGAACCCCAATCCACACATGCCTTTTGGAAATTCGGGGATCGGCAATCACGATTTGCGAACTCGAGGCGTCGCGGCCAATGCAGGCGCCTTCTGGAGTCACTTCGAAGCTTTGACCGGCTAAGGCACCCGAAACAAAAGTGATTCTTCCATGCTGGATCGGCGCTGTGTCTGCTTGTGGAAGAATCGCCACCGTTTGCGAGAGATCGATGGTTGCAGATCTGTCGGTGCCGGGCGGCGGCTGGGGTGTCACAGCTGGGAACGGATTCGGGCTTGCGGTTGCAGGAGCCTCGGCCGGGGGAGGGGTTGGCGGTCGAGAGCTTCCGGCAGGTGGCGTGGGGCCAGAAGGTGTTTTTGGAGAAGCAGGACCGGACGCGAGTGGACCGGCTTTGCCTGCCGATCCTTTGGCTTTACTTCGTTTGCGAACAATCAAAAGCGCTACCACACCAATCACGATAATGGCGACGATCAAGAAGAGCACCACTAGAACAATCACAACGATCGTCCAGGGAAAACTCGACTTGTCTTTTCCTTCAGCGATAGCTTGCTGGCTTCCCTGAATCAGGCGGTTCACTTCAGAGTGTTCGGGGAAGAGACGCTTCACTTCTTCAAACTTGGGAATCGCGCTCGAATAGCGGTCGTTCCAATAATGCTCAAGACCCTCCTGGTACGCTTTGTCAGCATGCCCCTGTTCATTAGCGACTCCGGCCGCCTTGATGAATTCCATTACGGTGCTCGACGGCACGACGAAGTCGAATCCGGAAATCTCCTGACCATTAACCCGATCGCCGCCAAACGTCAGCAGCCCGATCACTTCCATCTTGTCGGTGATGACAGGTCCGCCGGAATTGCCGTGTGTCGCCGGAGCGCTGATCTGCAGGATCGGAGCGCCGCTGGCAGACTTTTTACGCGCGGAAACCTTGCCATCGGTGATTGAAGCTTCGAGCGCCGACTTGGAGTCGAGGATGCCGCTGTTAAAAGTATCGGCGGCGCCCGGATAGCCAATCACACTCACGTGATCCTGCAGGTTCATCTTCTCTGAATCCCCGACAATGAGAACCGGCGCGTTCTTCACTTCAATCTTGACGACCGCTACGTCTTTTCCCTGTCCGGTAGGAGCGCCATATTGCTTCTCTTCAAACTCATAGACGCTGCCGTCGGGAATGATGACGTGGTGAAAGACCTTCATGCCGGTAAGTCGCGCATAGTTGCGCACGAACGTGACGTTCTCGCGCGTCAAGTTCTTCGGATCCATGTTGTAGTCGTGAGCCACTTGCTGCAGAAGTTGCCAGAAGAGTATTTCCTGGCCCACGTCCTGCCCCTTCGAATTGATCTCGTGAAAAGTGCTGACCACGTGAGCGTTCGTCACGATGTAGCCGCTGGAGTTGATAAAGAAGCCGGACCCGAGACCGACATAGGAAACGTTGTACGTCTTGCCACTCTTCCAATTTGGTGGAGCGTAATAGAAGGTTCCCGCGACGCCATCGATGATTCGCACCACCGAGGGCTTGCTGAACATCGCCAGACGCTCGCCCTCCGTCACCGCAGCGGCACTTGGTTGTGATGGAATTAAGGCGGTTACCAGGAATAGTGCAGCGATAGCGACGAAGAACAGTCTACGCATAGTTGACGCTCCGGAGGGTTTGTGGTGTTGGTTCAAAGCGCGAGTTTGAAAAATTTGACGGTATCTTGGCGGCCTGAATTGTCGCTGAGATCTTGATGAACGTGAAAGAGCAGATTCGGATTTTGCGTTTGCCGAAATCAATGTTGAGTAACGTGCTTCTAATGGAATTTCGGTGCAAAGTCAATAGAAACGGTCTTCGAGAGTAGTGATGCAGTCTAGGGCGCTGACCGCATCCAAAGGTCGACGCGGTACAGTACGGGAGCGGTAGCGACCGATGACGTATTGCCAATTGCCAATTTCCGATTTTCGATTGGATCCCTTGGCTAAAGGCCAATTGGCAATCGCCAATCTGCAATGGGCAATCCTTATCGGTCGCTACCGCTCCCGTACTGTACCGAGTGGCTGCGACCCTTGTTTCGGTCGCTACCGCCCACACCGCATCTTACTGATCGTCGGACTGGCCCACTGACACCATTTTTTAGTAATCCTGTGCTGTACTAATAGTGACCGCGGTTAAACGCTTAAGACGTACCGTTTTACCCATGAGAACTGCAGGGAATGACGTTAATCGAGGTTTGCTTTCCTAACGACTGGGCTGCCCTCGCTGGCACGTTGGTTGCCAATTTTAGTAACAAGATTTGGGCGGATTGGAGTTAAGGAGGACATTGATTGTGCGAAAGAAATTGTTTTTAACGTTATCACTGATTGCAGCGGTCGTAATGATCGCGGGTTGTGCAAGGACTGATGAGATGGCCAACGCCAACGCAAACACAGTCGCAACCACTACGACACGCACCGCTCCGGACGGTTCAGAAATCGTGACCACGACTAACGCTGACGGAACGAAGACCGAGACCAGAGTGTTTCGCAATAATCCGAGAGTTTCCCGTGTAGTGGTCACCACGGCGCGTGACGGCCGCCGCACGGTGCGAGTCACATCACCAAAGGGTGAGGAAAAGGAAGTTAACGATGTTGGCGACGCGCTTGAAGTTACCGGAGACAAGCTCGCCGATGCCGCTGGCTGGGTTGCTGACAAGGGCGAGGATGTCGTTGGCGAAGTTGGCGATAAAGCCGAAGACGTCGGTGACAAGACTGTTTCAGGTGCCAAGACAGTAGGCGAAAAGACCGCCTAAGGCGCTAAAACGGTAGGCAAGAAGACCGCCAAAGGAGCAAAGAAGGTTGGCGGCAAGGTTAAGGATGCTGTCACGCCGTAACTAACTTAGTAGCGGTGACGAATCGTAAGCCCGCGATCAGGGTGAGTAGCAGACTGACTTTCAGGATCTGTTCCGCCTTCTTCGCGGGCTTTCGTTTGAGACTAAGAGCTATCGTGTCGTTTCGTGTGAGTTCGTGGATCGTAGCTTCTGCTTAGTTGAGAAAAGCGATCCACGAAACCACACCAAACATCACGAAAAAGCTATTAGGCTATCTGAGATTTCGACGGTTCTCCTGCGACTCAGACTGGTCGTTAGCGCGTCTCAACGGCTCTGCCGCGTCGCTCGACGTACTCGGCGCTTGAGCCTTAATCAACGGCTATTGCTTATTGGCGAGCCCGTGGCTTCCGGGCTAAATGCCCGGTGTGAATGGAACTAACTGAACCATTACGCGCTGCCCCTTGCCATAGTTGAGCGCGCCCGCGGTGTTATACTTTAAGGGAATTAAGTTTCTCTCGTAGACACTAAGGAGCGATCCATGGTTGACACGTCACGCTTCACAATTATTTGCCCGTGCTGCGAAGCCAATCTAACAATTGATGCCCAGACCGGAGCGCTATCGCGCATCAGGAGAAAACCAAACCGCTGGCTTCTTTCGATGAGATGGTCAAAGGGTTGGACAAGCAGAAACAGCATGCGCGAACAGATTTTTGCGCAGGAATTGAGCTCGATGAAAGACCGTGACCGCATTCTCGAAGAGAAGTTTCAAGAAGCGATGAAGCGCGCCGAAAAAGACAAAGACAAACCCTATGTCAATCCACTCGACCTTGATTGATGAGTAGCGAACAACTCCCCCCAAAGCAACAACTACCTGACAGCCGTCATCGAAAAGGCTGATATCGCTCCCTAACTCGATTCTGGAGTATCAAAAAATTATGTTTCGTCATTTGAAGTTTCTTGTTTGCAGTTATAAGTTTGTTCTTAATCCTCCTGGGTTTGAGCAGCGCGTCTCGCGCTCAAACCTCGATGCCCCGGCTCAACTACCGCGATCGCACACTGGCAAACGGCCTGCGCGTGCTGACTGTTGAGGATCACTCGAGTCCGACAGTGGCGATTCAGGTTTGGTACAAAGTCGGCTCAAAGGACGATCCGGAGGGCCGCAGTGGTTTTGCGCACCTCTTTGAGCACATGCTGTTCAAGGGCACGAAGAACATGAAAGACGAGATGATGGATCGTCTGACAGAAGACGTCGGCGGCATCAATAACGCTTCTACCTGGGACGACTTCACCAACTACTACGAGGTTGTTCCTTCCAACTATCTGGAGACATTGCTCTGGGCCGAAGCCGACCGGATGGGCTCGCTGAATGTCGATGAGAAAAACTTCAAGTCAGAACGCGATGTCGTGAAAGAAGAGTTTCGCTCGCGTGTGCTGGCCCCGCCCTATGGTCGTTTCTTTTACGCCATCGAGAAGCAATCGTTCACGGCACATCCTTACCGGCGACCGGGAATTGGCAGCATCGAAGAGCTCGATGCCGCTACTCTTGATGACGTGAAAGCGTTTCACTCGACTTTCTATCGCCCAGACAATGCGACCCTCGTCGTCGTCGGCGACTTTGAACCGAAACAAATTGATGCCTGGATTGATAAATACTTCCTGCGCGTTGCTAAACCTGATCGGCCATTGCCGCGCGTGACGTACTAAAGGAACCGGAACGCACGGCAGAGAAGCGGGTCAACGAATACGCGGCGAACGTGCCGTTGCCCGCAGTCGCGATTACTTATCTGGCGCCTCCAGTCGCGTCTGCGGATGCGGCTGCCCTCGATGTTGCCGAATCGATCCTCTCCAGCGGCGAGTCGTCGCGTTTGTATCAATCGCTGGTTTATCAGCAGCAGGTTGCGCAGGAGGCATTTGCGCAAGCTGATCTTCGCGAGCAGCCCGGTCTGTTTATTCTGGGGGCGATTCTGGCAAGCGAGAAGAAACCGGAAGAAGCTGAGCGGGCCTTGCTGGCTGAACTGAAAAAGATGCAGGACACTCCGGTCTCCGCGGCAGAGCTCGATAAAGCAAAAATCCAACTTGTTACCAACGAGCTGCGCGAACGTGAAACCAGTAATGGCAAAGCCTTCGCGCTCGCTCGCGCTGCGGTGTTGCTGGGTGACGCGGCGCGAGTCAATAGCGACATCGAAAAGCTTACAAGCCGTAACTGCTGCAGATATTCAGCGAGTGATGAAGAAGTATTTCACCGACTCTAATCGAGTAGTGATTACTTATCAGGCAGAATCGATGCGGCCTAAAACGACTGCCGGCAGGGGGGAAGCAAATGAGCACACTTACCAACTTTTTGACAATCAAGAAAATCGGCGGCAGTGTTGTTAGGAACTTGTTTGCTTGCTGTTTCTGCTCCGGCGCAACAGGAAAACTCCACCGGCGCCGGCCGCTCCGCGCTCAGTCACAATCCCCAAACCGTCGGAACAGACTCTCAAGAATGGTTTGCGCGTGATCGTCATTGAAGACCATGACATTCCGTCTGGTTTCCGCCGGTCTCGTTGTAAAAAATGGCGGCGAAGTCGATCCGGCAGAGTTAAGTGGTTTGGCTGAATTAACGGCTTCGTTGCTGACGAAGGGAACCAAGACAAGAACGGCGCCGGAGATCGCGCAACAAATCGAAGCGCTGGGCGGAACGATCGAATCCGGCGCCGGTTGGGATGCGTCGCGTGTCTTCGTTAACGTGATGTCCGGAAAGATCGATCCGGCGATGGGCATTCTGGCGGACGTTGTGCGAAATCCCGTCTTTCAGGAAGAAGAGATTGAACGGTTGCGCCAGCAGTACCTGGACAATCTTAGCGTCACGTTGGGACAGCCTGGATCGTTGGCGAGTTTTGTAGCGGCGCGGATCGTATTTGGCGATGCAGCTTATGGTCATCCCCTCGCAGGCACACCCGAATCCCTTGCTGCGCATTAAGCAATCGGATATTGCCAGCCTGCATGCGAAATATTACCGCCCCGACAATGCGGTGCTGGTGATCGGCGGTTCAATTAAGGCCGCGGATGCATTCAAGCTTGCCGATCGGGTCTTTGGTGATTGGGCCAAGCCGGCAGCTCCAATTCCCGCGCGGGGACAGGTAGGCAAAATGGTGCGCGCCGATGACAAACAGCGCGTAGTTGTGATTGACATGCCGGAAGCGGGCCAGGCTGCGGTCGTGCTGGCGCGCGTGGGGATAAGTCGAACCGACCCGGATTACTTCCGCGGCATCGTTACGAATTCGATTCTCTCCGGCTATTCGGGAAGATTGAATCAGGAGATTCGGATCAAGCGCGGGCTTAGCTACGGAGCGCGAAGCTCGCTCGACGTGCGACGCGAAACAGGACCGTTTGTCGCTTCGGCGCAAACCAAGAATCCGTCGGGCGCCGAAGTCGCAGGCTTGTTAATTAGTGAACTCAGTCGTTTGTCCAGCGAACCGGTAGCTGATGCTGAATTGACGCCGCGGAAGGCCGTTTTGATTGGTGGCTTTGGCCGCAACCTGGAAACCACAGACGGCCTGGTTTTTCAGGTAGCTTCGTTAGCGCTATACGGTCTCAGTCTTGACGAGATCAACAACTACATTCGGAATGTTCAAGCAGTGACAGCTGCCGACGTACAGAAGTTTGCGGGCTCGCGGCTGCCGGCGAAGGACGCGCACATCATTATCGTCGGCAACGCCAAGGATTTTCTGGAGCCGTTACGAAAGCAGTTTCCGAATGTGGAAGTGATTCCGCTCACAGAGTTGGATCTCAACAGCGCAGCATTGCGCAAAGTACGTGCGACAGCAGCGAAGTAGAGTCAGAAGTCAGGAGCGCAGAAGCCAGACTTACCGAAGGCAGAAAGCAGAAGGCGGAAGCAGAAAGCAGACACTGAGACGGCTTTGCCGCCGGATGTGAGGCGCGGCTTACCGCGCACCGTCGGCTGGCAAAGCCGTTCGTCGAAAGTGAAACTGAAACAGATTGAAAGTTTAGATTCCCAGTCGAGACTCGTTATGAGATATCTACTCTTATGTTGCTGGTTGTTCACTCCAACTCTTTGCCTTGCGCAATCAACTCCAGACGATGAGCTGGCCGATCCTCGTGAGTCTCGGCGCGTTGGGCAAAGCAACTCGGCAGTCAAGATCCAGTCGTGCGGCAAGAAGCTGCCGAGGCGTTGGCGCGATTGGCCGCAGTCGAGCAGAAGAAACTCGTTGAGGGTTACCAGCTGCAAGAGAAGAACAAGAACGTTCGGCTCGCGCTCGACTGGGCGCTTTATCGTATGGGTAAGTCGGATATGTTGTTTCGAATCGTGCAGGAGTTGGATTCCGGCCGGCACGATCAGGCGGTCGGTTACCTAAGTAAATTAGATACTCCAACGCTGCTTTACAGTTATCTCAAGGACGAAGATAAACCGGCGCGACGCACAGTTGGCTTATTGGAAGCGTTGGCGCTGTTTGGCGATCAGGAGAGCCTCGCGCTCATCACACCATTTCAAGATTCCTTCCAGCCCGGTGTTGCCGCCGCCGCCGAGAATGCGATCGAGAAGATCGAAGCACGGCTCGGACAAGTGGAACCTGCAAAGCCGACACGGCCTCGAACTGTTACTACCACGCCCTTAATAAGAGTCCAAAGTCCAAAGTCCAAGGTTCAAAGTCCGAAGTCTACTGCCTTATAGAGGTCTTTGACCAGGCGGGTGCGCGGCAAGTCTCTGACTTGCCGACCAACTCGCCCATTACAGTTGTAGGTCTTCGACCTGAATAGGGTCCTAGACCCTATATGCATTCAACGGCATCTTCGGCAAGTCAGAGACTTGCCGCGCACCCCTTGGTCAAAGACCTTTCCATAATGAAGACCTTGAACCTGGACTGTGGACTTTGGACTTGGAGGGCTTCAATACATTGAACTCTGGACTTGTGTAATAATCCGGTTGATCATGCATCGAAACCTGCGCACATTCCTCGACCTGCTTACGCGCGAAAAAGAAATCATCACAATTGAAGCGGAAGTCGATCCGTATCTGGAAGCGGCTGAAATTCATCGACGTGTTATCGATCGCCAGGGCCCGGCGCTGTTTTTCAAGAGAATCAAGGGAAGCAAATATCCTGTAGTCACAAATCTGTTTGGCACGACTCGCCGCATTGAACTCGCGTTTGGGCCTAAACCCGAAGCGCTTGTGCGCGACTTCGTCAAGATCGCTGAATCGCTTTTGCCCCCGCGCGGAAGTGAACTTTGGAAGCAACGTTCCCGCGCACTGGATCTGTTGAAGCTCGGCACGCGAAAGACAGGTCAAGCACCGGTCGCAGAAGTGATTGAACGTCCGGCGCGTTTAAGCGAACTGCCAGTCCTTACCACCTGGCATGAAGACGGTGGGCCGTTCATCACTCTGCCACTCGTCTACACCGAGAATCCCAAGACTAAAAAACACAATCTGGGAATCTACCGGCTTCAGGTTTACTCCGAGCAATCAACCGGCCTGCATTGGCAAATTCAAAAAGGTGGCGGATTTCATTACAACGAAGCCGAGGCACTCGGACAGCCGTTGCCGGTAACAGTTTTTCTCGGCGGGCCGCCGGCATTAATCCTCGCTGCCATCGCCCCTTTGCCGGAAGACGTTCCGGAACTCGTGCTCGCTTCGTTGCTTGCCGGAGAAAAGCTGCGCATGACAGATAACCCGCTCGGTGGCGGACATCGGCTGGCGGCGGAAGCAGAGTTCGCTCTCGTCGGCAGCGCCAGGCCGACCGAACGTCGCACCGAAGGTCCCTTTGGAGATCATTACGGTTACTACTCACTTGAACACGACTATCCAGTCTTTCATGTTCACGCAGTCTGCCATCGCAGCGACGCAATCTATCCCGCCACGGTGGTGGGCAAACCTCGTCAGGAAGATTTTTTTATCGGGGACTATTTGCAGAAACTGTTGTCGCCGCTCTTTCCTCTCGTAATGCCGGGGGTGAGGGATCTGTGGACCTATGGCGAAACTGGTTTTCATTCGCTTTGTGCCGCAGTCGTCCGTGAGCGCTATGGCCGCGAAGCACTCGTCTCAGGCTTTCGTATTCTGGGTGAAGGCCAACTTTCGTTGACTAAGTTCTTGTTGTTGACCGACACGCCGCAGCAGCTTCACGATTTTCCCAGACTCTTCGAACACATACTCGCGCGCGTACGCTGGGAAACTGACTTGTTCATCTTCGCAAACGTTTCCATGGACACGCTCGACTACACGAGCGGCAAAGTGAACGAAGGCAGCAAGGCGATCATGTTAGGTCTAGGTGAAGCGGTGCGAACTCTACCGCGTGAATTTCATGGAGAGCTGCCGCGAGATGTTGCAGCCGCTGAGGTTTTCTGCGGGGGTTGTCTGGTGTTGCAGGGTTTGCCTTACGAAGAAGATCCTGAACAGGCAGCACGACTGGCTCGTAATCCAGTATTTGCGGATTGGCCTCTGCTCGTGCTTCACGACGATGCAAAGGTTGCGCGTTCCAGCTCGGATTTCCTCTGGGCCACCTGGACGAGGTTTGAGCCAGCTTCAGATATTCACGCCGCCGACACCAATGTTGAGCGACATCATCTTGTTTACAAAGGACCGATTGTCATCGACGCGCGCACCAAGCCGGGATTCCCCGCTGAGTTGAAAGTACGGGATGACATTGCGGATTTGGTTGATAGACGCTGGCGAGAATACTTTCCGGGTGGTCTTACATCACGGTAGCAAGCGCATCGCGGACGCAAGCCACTCGGTACAGTACGGGAGCGGTAGCGACCGCATTCACAGACCTATCGATCAAGTTTCGGACCTCAGACGATTGCTCAGCTTGTCAGAGGTCTGAATCCGGAGTCTGCGCCACGTTGAATGCGGTCGCTACCGCTCCCGTACTGTACCGAGTGGTTGCGTTGCGGTCGCCACGGCTCCCGTAATGTACCAGGGGCGCTTTAGGCATGAATTGACTGGTCAGCGGAGCGTCGGCAGGCTCATTCGAAACATTGCACCGCCGGAAGGGGTGTTGGTCGCGCTGAGTGTTCCGCCATGTTGCGTCACTACTCGATGCGCAAGGGCCAGGCCCACGCCGTGACCGGAAGCTTTGGTGGTGAAGAAGGGAATGAAAATGCGTTCGAGATCGGCCTGCCGGAATTCCTTCGCCAGTATCTTCGACCTCAATAACGGCAAAAGCGCCATCCTCCTTACGCTCTGCAAAACCTCTCACCTTCACAATCCGTTCAGCAGCTTGATCCGGGATCGCTTCGGCGGCATTGCGCAGAAGATTGAGCAGCGCCTGTCGCAGCATCCGTTCGTCTGCACGCACCTCGCCGGGTTGCAGATTGTCGCCTAGTTTTAGTTCGACGCGACGCTCTGCGAAGAGCGGCTGCAATTCATCGATGCAGGCTGTCAACAATTCCGTTAGTGAAACATTGTCGAGTTCCAGAGGTTGCGGACGCGCAAAATTCAAAAACGCGGTCACCATTTCAGAAAGGTTTCGCACTTCTTTGAGCAGGGAGTTCGTGGCGGTGTGGCCTGTCTCATCGAGTTTGAGGTTCTGCAGCAGTTGCGCGTAGCCATGCAACGTCGCGATGGCGTTCTTGAATTCATGCGCCAATCCGGCTGACATCTCACCCAGGCTTTCCAAATTTCGCTTCAGGGCAACTTGTTCACGAAGCTGCGTAACCTCGGTAATGTCCGTCAGCAAACAAAGCGCGCCCCGGGTTCCCAGTTCAGGCGCCAAATCGATCGGCGCAATTGTGCCGCCCAGTTGTCGCTTCACTCCGCCCGGAGTGACAACTTCGATCACTTCCCGCCGATAAACTTTGCCACTTTGAATGCACTTAGTGACCATCTCAGAAAGTTCAGGGATATTGCGTAACATCGCTTCGGCGGGTTGACCAAGCGCTTTCCCATCCACACCCAGGAGCGCACGACCCGGAGCATTGATCACGGTCGAACGTCCGTTGCCATCAAACGCGATTAAGCCGGAAGGCACACTTGCGACAATTCGTTCGCTGAAGCGGACGGCCGAGTCGGCGCGTTCACCGGCCTGCGCCGTTAATCGTTCCAGTTCTTTGCGTTGCTCCTGGAGCTGCGCCACCACCGACTGAAAGGTTTCAAGTACAAACTCACCTTCATTACTTGATTTCCGGCTACGCGAAGCTATAGGGGCGCGTTCCGCCTCGCCCACCAGTTGCCGGTAAGGACGCAGCCGCCAACGTAAGAGGAAGAGGACAAACGCTATCGTGCCAATCAGAACTGCTACAAAGGAGGCGAGCAGGAGCAGCCCGCGAGTCCGAGGGGTGGCAGGGAATAAGGCGAAAAGGAAAACGGCAAAGAGTGCTGCGAGGAAAAAGACTCCTACCAGCAGAGAGAAGCCGAATGGAAAGCGACGAGTCATTGAGTCATTGAATCATCGGGTCATCGGGTCATTGAATCATTGGGTCATTGAGTCATCGGGTCATTGAGTCATTGCGTGATGACTTACTCGGATGATTCCGTTTCGGCAATTGCCTTAGCCCCAGATTAATTGCCAGGTCATGTGGATTGGCGATTGCTGATTGCTGATGGGCGATTGCGATTGCCGAATAAGGATCTGCGTTATTCCTCTTTTCAGAAACGACACCCGCGAATTAAAGGATGAAGCACTAAAAAACCAATCGGCAATCGGCAATCACCAATCGGCAATCATCTAAACTGTCCTGCGTACCAGTTCACAATGTGTTGACCAATCAGCAGCGCCGCGATGGCTCCGATTCCTAGAAAAATGCCGAACGGCAAGTAAATCTTCAGATCTTTACGGCCCTGAGCCATCATCACCACGACTCCAATTACTGAGCCGGACAACACGCTGAGAAAGATAGTGAGGATCGTCAGACGCCAACCCAAATAAGCTCCGACCATAAACATCATCTTCACGTCACCTAAACCCATCGCTTCGATGCCGCGAAGCTTTTCCCAGGTCCAGCCCATCAGCCAAAGCGACCCGCCACCGACCAGCGCGCCGAGGCCGGCGCCTCCCAGTGATGCTGCCCAGAGTGGCCAGCCTTCGAACAAGCCCGACATCAGCGAAGGCAAATCGTCGAAGTGGGGAACGCCAGTGAGGTAGGGAATTGCCAGGCGCGCAACGACAGCGAAGGCAATCCCCGGATAAGTGATCGCGTTCGGCAGAATCATGTGCTCGGCGTCGATGAAGATTAGTGCGACGAGGGCGCTCACGAATGCTAAATCGAACGGAAGTGCGGCTGTTACTCCAGTGCGCCAGATAACGGCGACAAAAAGCAACGCGGTTAGTAATTCGACGGCTGGATAGCGAGGCGAAATACGGTCCTTGCATCTACGGCAGCGCCCGCCTAGTAACAAAAAGCTCAACACCGGTACGTTGTCGTAGAAGGCAATTACCGCATCGCAGGAAGGACAACGCGAGTTGGGAAATACGATGGACTCTTCCAGCGGCACTCGATGAATGACGACGTTAAGAAAGCTGCCGATGATAGCGCCGAGAATGCCTGCGAGTATGTAATTGATTGGAGGTTCTAAGAGGAGATTAAGGTCCGGCAGGACCGCTATCAAAGAAGGACTCATCGAGAGCCATTGTAGCTTGCTCGGCGCGTGCTGCCCTAGAGTTTATTTTTGTGGCTCGCGGTAAGTCTTAGGCAGTAGGCAGTGAGCAGTGGGCAGTGAGCGGTGGCGTAGGTAGTGGGCAGAAGGCAGAAGGCAGAATGCAGTAGGCAGAAGGCAGTCGAGCGTGGCAGTAGATTGACCGGGCCAACCAGCAAAACTGGCCGCCCATTATGATTGTCATAACGGACGACCAGTTTTTTACTGCCTACTGCCTACTGCTCACTGCCCACTGCTCTACTGCCCACTGCCTACTGCTTACGGTACCGGGTCCTCCACCACCACGTTATTGCTACGCAGCGTTGAAGACGTTGCCCGCTGTAGGCTCGCCAGAGCTTTGTTGTAGTCGGTTTCGGCTCGCAGTTCAGCGTTCCGCGCGTTGGTTAGCGCATTTTGCCGTTGAAACAAGAGGAAGGTCGTCGAACGGCCCACCTGATAGAGTCGCTGTTCACCTTCCAACTGCAGCTCGGCGTTCGCTCTTGCTTCCCTTGCTGATATGACTCGCAGCCGCGCTGTTTCCACCGCCTGCGCAGAATTCCGAACATCGACTTCGATGATCTGCTCCTGCGAACGCGTCGAGGCCGCAAGCTGATCTTTCTGAATTCGAGCGCCGGCGAAGTTGGCCTCCGCGGTCCGGTTCCTTAAAGGAATTTGGATCGCTACACCGACGGTAACGTTATACGTGTTCAGGCTAAACAAATTGCTTAAAGTCTTTCCATAGCCGCCAACCAGATCTGAAGGCGCCAGAGCGGGAGTCTCGACCAGAGGCGTGGTGGCGACTGGAAAAACCAACCGACGCTGAATGTCCTGGATCTGGCTAAGGAGAAAGGCATTCGCGACCAGGGTTGGATCGCCGGAGATTAACGGGACGAGTGTGCCGGGAGCAGTGGTGGCAGCCGCTGTTCCGGCGAGTCCGGTTGTTGCCACTGTGCCTACCAAATCGATCTGCGGTTTTGTCTGGTTCTTGAAATACTTCAGATCGATGTCGGTGATCTCATCTTGTAGATTAAGCCGGCGCAGTTCCGGTCTATTCTCACGGGCTTCCTTGAGAGCCTGATTGAGATCCACGGGAGTTGTATCAAAGGCTGGCGTATCGGTAGGCGTTAATTGAGCAGACCATTCCGGGTTTTGTGGATCTTTAAGAATGAGTTGTTTGAGATTGTTCTCGGCGATTGAGACGTTTTGAACTGCCACCAGCAGCGCCGATTCTCGATTAGCAAGTTCGGTCTGCACTTCGGCCCGTTCCAATGGAGCTTTGGCGCCGACGGAGATTTGGGCTTCAACGTTCCGCAAATTTTCGCGCGATAAGTTTAGGTTCTCTAGTTGGTTCTGCTGATCGCGCAGGGCAAACACCAATTCCCAGTAGGCCTGTTGCACACGGGAGATCACGTCGATCGTACGCAGACGAAAATCGGCATCCGACTGCTCGAGACGTTTCTTTTGAATGCGAATCTGGCGCCGCTGGTTATCAATCGACCGATTTCTTAACACAGGCTGTGTAAACGTCAATGCCAGGTTAGAAGAGTAGAAGGGATTTAACGTGCTGTTAGTAGCACTTGTAACAGTCTTATTGTTGCTAAAGCTAAGCTCATAGTTTCCGCCGCCCGGTGGAAAACGGCTTGAAGACGGAGGGGCTCAATGAATAAACAGTGTTCGAAACCTGTCCCGAAGATCCCCCTCCGCCAAAGATGTTTTGTACTGGACTTACGCGTTTGTCGATCTGCGGCGTTAAGCTGAAGATCGGATCATAGAAGCCCTCCAGCGAGCGCAACTGAGTTTCGGCAAAGCGAACGTCGTCGCGTGCTACTTCGATATCGTTATTGTTCTGCAGCGCTTTTCTTACCGCGTCGTTCAGCGAAAGCGTCAAAGTATTGCTAGTCATAATCCCCAGCCGATGTCATGTCTGGCATTGGTGGCAACGGTCGCTGCTCAACTGTGGGAAACACGGGTTCCTGCGGCTCCTGAAGTGGAGTAGGTTCCTGGGTGGGACTGGTGACCTCAGGCGACGGCACCGTAGTCGGCGATGTCGAAGGCTGCGCGTGGCTGAGTCGCCGGCGCCGTCGAAGTGCCGGGAGGCGCTTGGGGCGCCGGCTGCTGAGTTCCAGGCGCTGCGGTTGGCGGACCCGGCTGAGTGCCCGGCGGCGTGTTCGGATTCTGAGTCTCAGAGCCAGGCGGGCGCGTGGCGTCAATTTGTCTGGGGTTAGGCGTTGGTCTCGGTGTTTGTGTCTGTGTCTGCGCTAAGGCAGCGCTTCCCGCAGCAGTAAACACCACAGCCAAGGATATAACTCGCAGCAATTCAATAGGCTTATTAGTAAGCATCGGACCAAAAACTCCTTAGATTTCGCCAATAGGATTTCACGCGCGCTCGTCGCAGACTACACGTGAACAGACACCGCCGAATCACGTTTGGTTACGTTATCAAAACGGCGGAGGTTTCATAAAGTTGAACAGCAAGCTTACTTTACGGCGATCTTACTCGGCGAAACACTGGCTTGACAGTGTAGGCCGCGCCGCATAATCTGAGCTTTCTTTTTATCAGCAATTTCAATCTAATCATGTTTCGTGTTTGGAGAAGTGTGCGCTGCGAGTCACAGCGCGGCGGCAAGTGTAGTGAGATTGTCTCAATAACGTAGGAGGACTTTATCGAAATGGCAGTAAAGGTTGGCATCAACGGTTTTGGTCGCATTGGTCGAAACATCCTTCGCACTTCACTGGGCGATCCCGACATCGATTTTGTCGCCGTTAACGATTTGACGGATACCAAGACGCTCGCGCACCTGCTGAAGTACGATTCCGTGCTGGGCAATCTGGACCATGAGATCAGCTTCAACCGAGAATGGGATTAAGGTCGATAAGGATGAGTTTCGCGTGTTCTCGCAAAGAGACCCGGCGGCAATCGATTGGGAGTCGGTGGGCGCAGAGATCGTGATCGAGTCAACCGGAATTTTTACAAAAGCTGAAGATGCAAAAAAACATCTGCGCGGATCGGTGAAGAAGGTAATCATCTCCGCGCCCGCAAAGAACGAGGACATCACGATTGTGCTCGGCGTTAATGAAGGGCCAGTACGACGCCGCAGCGCATCACATCATCTCCAATGCCTCCTGCACGACGAACTGCCTGGCGCCGGTAGCGAAAGTTATCAATGAGAAGTTTGGGATTCGCTCGGCGCAGATGACGACAATTCACTCCTACACCAATGACCAGCAACTGTTGGATTTGCCGCACAAAGACTTGCGCCGCGCGCGCGCCGCTGCGCTGTCGATGATTCCGACTTCCACTGGCGCGGCCAAAGCTGTGGCCCTCGTGTTGCCCGAGCTGAAAGGAAAGTTTGACGGCATCTCGGTGCGCGTGCCGACGCCCAATGTTTCGCTTGTCGACGTGGTGATCGAAGTCGAGAAGGACACTACCGCCGAAGAAGTGAACCGGGCTCTGAAAGACGCGGCGAATGAAGAGTTGCGAGGGATTCTGGCGTTCTCGTGAGGAGCCCTTGGTCTCCAGTGACTTCAAAAGAAATTCAAACTCTTCGATCGTCGATGCCGAGTACACGAAGGTGATTGGCGGCAATCTGGTGAAAATCCTTTCCTGGTACGACAACGAATGGGGCTACTCCTGCCGCGTGAGCGACCTGGTGAAGTTCATCGCCGCAAAAGGACTCTAGAGGAATTGCCGATTGCGCGATTGGTCATTTGGACTTTGGCCTTGGGTCTTTAACGGACATTCAACTGCAATCCGGCATTGACTGACAGAGCTAGATCAAAGACCAAAGACCTAAGACCAAAAACCGTCACCGGAAATCGGCAATTGAATAAAGCTCTCCATAAAAGATCTCCAACTCAAAGGCAAACGCGTCTTCATTCGCGTCGACTTCAACGTTCCCATCAAAGACGGGAAGGTTGACGACGATACGCGCATTCGTGCTGCTCTTCCGACAATCCAATATGCGACCGAACAGGGCGCGCGAGTGATCCTCGCTTCGCACCTCGGCCGACCTAAAGGTGAACATGTCGAAAAATACAGCCTGAAACCTGTCGCTGAACATCTCGCAAGCCTAATCGGAAAACCGGTCGAGTATGCCGAAGACTGCATTGGTGATGCTGCCGCAGCGAAAATAAACAAGCTTCAGGATGGCGACGTGCTGCTGTTGGAGAACCTTCGTTTCCACAAAGAGGAAGAAAAGAACGACGAGGCCTTTGCGAAGCAGTTGGCTTCGCTTTGTGATTTCTACGTCAACGACGCTTTCGGCGCAGCGCATCGGGCACACGCCTCGACTGCGGGAATTACTAAATATGTCGGCAAAGCCTGCGCGGGTCTGTTGATGGAGAAGGAGCTCGAGTACCTGAGCAAAGTTATCAACAACCCAGAGCATCCGTTTGTGGCGATTCTTGGCGGCGCAAAAGTTTCGGACAAAATTCCCGTCATCGATGCCTTGATCGATCGCAAAGTCGACAAGCTTCTGATTGGCGGCGCGATGGCTTACACGTTCCTGAAAGCCGAAGGCTTTACTGTGGGCAAGTCGCTGGTGGAAGACGACATGATGCCGACGGCTCTTGAAGTGAAACGGCGCGCAGCGGAGCAGGGAATTGAATTGTTGCTGCCAACCGATCATCAGGTGGTTGATAGTTATGAGCCGGTAAAAGGCGAAAAGATTATCGCCAAGACAATTCCGATTGAATTCACCAATCTCGGTCACGCCGGGATGGACATCGGAGTAGAAACTGTTTCGCACTTCGAGAATGCGTTGAAAGACGCGCGCACGATCATTTGGAACGGTCCGATGGGAGTCTTTGAAGAGCCGCCATTTAATGAAGGCACGATCGGCGTCGCACATGCCGTGGCCGCAGCAGCCGATCGACGGCGCAACAGTGATCGTTGGTGGTGGCGATTCGGTTGCGGCAATCACTCAAGCAGGCGTGGCGGATAAGATCACCCACATCTCGACTGGCGGCGGAGCGACGCTGGAATTTTTGGCTGGCGAGGAATTGCCTGGGAGTGGCGGCGTTGAATGAAAAATAGACTACGGTCTTTGGTCTTTGGCCTTTGGTCTTTGGCCTTTGGCCTTTGACCTTTTGTTCATTGACCTTTGTTCACTACCGATGGTTTTGGCTCCCCAGGGTATTAACTTAGCTAAACAATTCAATCAAGCCAAGACCAAAGACCAAAGACCAAAGACCAAAGACCAAAGACCAAAGCCAAGAACCTTAGACCAAAGCACAAGATTTCGAAAGACCGAACCAATGAGAAAACCTGTTATTGCCGGCAATTGGAAGATGTACAAAACGGTGGCGAGTCGGTGGATACCGTGCTCGCGCTGAAGCCGCTAGTCGCAAATGCCAATCATTGTGAAGTGATTGTCGCCCCCGTATTCACGGCTATTAAGACCGTTGCCGATCGACTTGAAGGTTCAAACATTCAGGTCGCGGCCCAGGACTGTTCCACTGAAGTTGAAGAGGGCGCGCACACCGGCGAGGTTGCAGCTTTCATGTTGCGTGATGCCGGAGCCAGCCATGTGATCATCGGCCATTCCGAGCGCCGGCAGTTCTATTTCGAAAGTGATTCGATGGTGAGAAAGAAGTGCCAGGCAGCGATTTCCGCTGGGCTACGGCGATCGTGTGCGTCGGCGAAAGTCTTGAACAACGCGATCAGGGAATCGCGGAGAACGTTGTCAGCGGGCAATTAAGCGGCGGACTCAGTGGGTTGACAGCCTCAGACCTCGACCGTATCATCGTCGCCTACGAGCCCGTTTGGGCAATCGGCACGGGACGCACAGCGACGCCGGAGCAAGCGCAGGAAATGCACGCGTTTATCCGGCGCGTTTTCGCGGAAAGGCACTCCGCAGCCGCGGCAGAGAAGGTGCGAATCCTTTACGGTGGCTCAGTAAAACCGGACAACGCGGCAGGCCTGATGGCACAACCGGACATCGATGGCGCTTTAGTTGGCGGGGCAAGTTTGAAGGCTGATAGTTTTGCGCAGATTGTTAACTACCGGAACGGATGAGAAGGGGAGAAAGAGGGGAACAGGGTAAAAGGGAAACAGGGTAAGAGGGGAATCACGATTCACGATTCACGATTCACGATTCACGATTCACGATTCACGATTTACGAGGTGATTGTTTGCTAACTTATTTTTTATACGGACTATTCATTCTTTCATGCGTTGTGCTGGTGGTGACTGTGTTGCTGCAGCCAGGCAAAGCTGACGCGGGCGCGCTCTTTTCGAGCAGTGTTTCCAGTACCGCTTTTGGTCCGCGCGGGACGCAGAGCATTCTTAGCAAGATCACGATCGGCGCTTGCGCGGCGTTCATGTTGCTGGCGCTCATGCTTTCATTGCCGGCCATCACCGGCTCCGTTCAGTGCTGCAATCAGCCGAGCCGGAAGCTGAAACAGCGCCCGTGCAACAGCCTTCGCCGACAGCGACCGAGACTCCCGTCGCCAGCAGCTTCGCCTGCAGCGAGCGCTGCGCCGAAAGCGCTGCACCAAGTCCCAGTGCTCAGAAGTAGGAGGGAGATATTTTCGATATGTCATTTGTCATTTCCGCATTTGTCATCTGGTTGAACCGTCAATCGGAAATCGTCTATCGGAAATCGGCAATGCAAGCGAAGTCTTTACCACCTGCTGTAGCGCGTGGGTCCTGCGACGATTCGATCAACTCGCATTGAAGTTAATTTGATAATTGCCGAAGTGGCGGAACTGGTAGACGCGCACGTTTGAGGGGCGTGTGAGGTAACTCGTGGGGGTTCGAGTCCCCCCTTCGGCACCACCTTCCTGGATTTCCTTCCTGCAATCCAAATCATCCTGATCCATGAGACTTCAGACTGAGACCTGAAACCTGTTTTTCTACTTGACCTATGTAGATATTTATATGTATAGGTATCTAGCAGGCTGGACACACATAACATAGCCGGAGGAGAGAGATGAAGAAGAATTATCTGTCCTACACGATGGCGCTGATTCTACAAGCGGTCGAAAACGGTTATGGCTACGGCTTCGACATCATGACGATTACGGGCTTGGCGAGTGGAACCGTCTATCCGGCGTTACGTCGTTTAGAAAGTGCAGACTTTGTCATCTCCAAGTGGGAACGGCTCGCGATCGCTCAAGCCGCGCAACGCCCACCGCGAAAGTATTACGAAATAACAAAGGTAGGCCGCCCGGCGCTTGCGGAAGCGCGGGAACGCTTTCGTCTGCTGGCCCAGTTTGCGCCGCTTGCCACCAACAAACCAGCGAAGCAGAAAAGCTAAGGTACGTCCGATGGCGAATCTCAAATTTGGTCAATCTGGAACCGGCCCTTGGTTGTGGCTGATCACATTCATCGGCGTGATCGTGCCGCGCCGTTTGCGCGTCGAGTGGCGTCAGGAATGGGAGGCGGAACTGCGTTACCGCGAAACGCAGCTCGCCCAGTGGGATCAACTCAACTGGCGCACGAAGTTGGAATTACTACGACACAGTCTCGGAGCATTCCTCGATGCACTCTGGCTGCAGCCTCGCCGATGGGAGGATGAAATGTTTCAAGACCTGCGCTTCGGCGTGCGCATGTTGCGCAAGCACAAAAGCTTCACGGCTGTAGCTATCCTTTCGCTAGCGCTTGGAATCGGCGCCAACACAGCCATCTTTAGTGTGGTGAATTCCGTGCTCCTGCGTGAACTTCCGTTTAAAGATCCCGATCAATTGATGTCGGTATCTTCAAGACGAACGGATAGGGACGACGCTCCCTTCACCCTGCCTGACTTCCTTGATTACCGTGATCAGAATCGGACTCTTGATCAGATTGCCGCTTACACCAAGCATTGGTTTAAGTCTCTCGGGCACCGAGAAAAACGAACAACTGCAGGGATTGCGCGTATCGGCCAACCTCTTCCAGCTTCTTGGGATTGACGCAACCGCTGGCCGCATCTTGTTTGCGGAAGATGACGAACCTGGCCGGCGGCACGTCGTCGTATTGACGAACGAATGTTGGCAGCGCCGATTCGGCGGCGACCCGCAGCTGATAGGGAAGTCGCTAAACCTCAACGGCGAGGGCTATGAGGTCGTGGGGATTTTGCCAGTGAACTTCGCTTTGCCGGTCCCAGAAGCTGAGCTAGCGATCCCCCTGGCTCCGGAAAGCGATCCACTGAGAAACCAGCGCAACTCGGTGAACTTCTTGCGCGGCATAGCCAGAATAAAAACTGGCGTTACACGACCACAGGCGGAGTCAGATCTCACGGCGATTGTGACGCGGCAACGCGAACAGTACGGCGATCCCTATCTTAAAAAGACGGGCGTCGGGCTAGTTCCATTGCGCGATGAAATGGTTGGAAGTGTGCGGACCGCGCTCTGGGTATTGCTGGGAGCAGTTGCCCTAGTTCTGCTGATCGCCTGTTCAAATTTGGCGGCGTTATCGCTCGCTCGCGCTTCGGCACAGCAGCGCGAAATCGCCATCCGGAAAGCGCTGGGGGCTACTACGGCGCGAGTGGTGCGGCAAAGATTAACCGAGAGCTTAATTCTGGCATTCGTCGGCGGCGCGGCAGGAGTTTTGTTGGCAACCTGGGGCGTTCGATTTCTCGTGGCGCTGAGTCCGACAGCCCTCCCGCGCGAGCAGGAAATCGGAATTGATCTAAGAGCCCTTGCCTTCGCCGTCGGCGCGTCTGTGATTTCAGCGGCGATCTTTGGAATTTTTCCAGCTTTACAGGGAGCGAGAGGTGAGGCAAGTAGCGGGGTGCTTAAAGCGACCGGACACGGCGCGGGTGAAGGAGCTCGACGAAACCGATCGCGTAGTTTTCTGGTGATTGCCGAAGTCGCGGTTTCATTCATCCTGCTGATCGGAGCGGGGCTGCTGATCCAAAGTTTCATGCGAGTCCAGGCAATTGAACCGGGATTCGATCCTACCAATACACTCGCGCTCCGGCTGTCATTGCCGAAAGCAAAATATCAAGATCGCGCGGCGGTAACCCAGTTTTGCGATAGCCTGCTTCCGCGGATTAAGAGCTTGCCGGGAGTCGAAACGGTAGCTGCCGTTTCGGTTCTGCCGATGAGTTCCGGACGCAGTAGCATTCCTTTCACTCTTGCCGGCGAAGCTGAGTCACCGGGTGACTCGCATAGAGCGCAATTCCGCGTCGCCACACCGGACTACTTTCGCGCAATGAAGATTCCGCTGATCCAGGGTCGAGCACTTGATGAGCACGACGCCGCCGACAGTGTTCCCGTAGTCCTCATCAACGAAACAATGGCGCGCCGGCTTCTGGCCCGGCGAGAGCCCGATTGGCGCACGGCTTGATATCGACGATAACAATAAGGGCCCGCGTCCCGTAGAGATTGTTGGTGTGGTTGGCAACGTTAAGCACCCTACTCTCGAAAGCGAGCCGACGTTTGATATCTATGTTCCAATTGCGCAGATACACGAAGACGCCCTTGGGTTGATCACAAACAATCACTACTGGATTGTCAGGTCAAAGACTGATAGCCGCGCGATCGAGGGCGCCTTTCGCCGTGAACTGCAAAGTATCGATCGCGATGTAGCGACGTCGAGTATCAGGACTGTCGAAGACTATCTGTCCGATGCAGTGGCTCCGCGTAGATTCAATTTACGAGTGCTGACTATTTTTTCCATTGCGGCACTTTTGCTGGCCGCGACAGGAATCTATGGCGTTGTGTCCTATACGGTAACGCAGCGTCTCCCGAAATAGGCATCCGCTTAGCTCTCGGAGCGCGCAGATCAAATGTCTTTCGTCTGATTCTTGGTCAGGGCTTGAAAGTGGTTCTTGCTGGTGTGGGATTGGGCGCTCTAGGCGCCATTGCCATCACGCGCGTGATCCGCACCATGCTTTTCGAGGTAACTCCGACCGACACAATTACCTTCGGTCTGGTATCGGTAGTATTGGTTTTGGTAGCGCTGATAGCCTGCAGCCTTCCCGCCCGGCGCGCGACGAAAGTCGATCCCTTAATCGCCCTTCGCAACGAGTAAAATTTTAAGTCAGAGGAAGTCAACTCTGCCGACGGAGGTCGCTTGGGGGGGAAGTGTGTTTCTTTGCCCTAAGATTTGCGAAATTGCTCGGGTTGTATCCCATCTCAGGCGCAACATCCAACACCCTTTTTCGTATCCCACAGCGGTTGTTGCGCGAGGTTCACCCAGAAAATAATGAGCCAACTGAGGTGAGTCCAAGAGCTAGATGGTTACAAGGGGCAAGCTGCGATACCGTTTTCCTGTTAGTTTCGCGAGGGCATTAGCCACCGCCGGAGAGATCACCGGAACAGGTGGTTCGCCACAGCCGGTGGGTGCTTCCGTACTCGGAACGATGTGAACGTCGACAGCCACAGGCGCATCGGGCATGTAAGGGGGAACGTAACCATCAAAATTTCTCTGCTCAACTACGCCATCTTTCAGTGTAACGGCGCCCTTCGCCATTAACTGCGACAGACCGAACGCCACTCCCGCCTCAAATTGACTCTCAACCGATAGTGGGTTCACTGCGATGCCGCAATCCACAGCCACCGTCGCCCGGTGGATCCTTGGACGCTTGTCTTTAATAGACACGTCTACGGCACAGGCGACGCCGGTTCCGAACGACTCATGACAAGCAAATCCAACGGCGTGTCCTCTGGGAAGTCGGCGACGCCACGCACTCTTCGCTTCTAAAAGATTGAGCACGGAATGCAGCTTTTTGGCTTCCGGCTTGAGCAGCTTTCGACGGTAAGCGATGGGATCAATCTTTGCGCGCGTGGCCAACTCTTCAATCAACGTCTCCATGACGAAGGCGGAATGAGTATGCCCGACCGAGCGCCACCAAAGCACCGGCACGTTTACTTTCGGATGATGCACGGAGACATGAAAAATCGGAATCGCGTAATGAGTGTCATTCACTCCTTCGACAGTAGTCGGATCGATATTGTCCTTCATCATCATCGCGAAGGGCGTGTCCGCCAGCAGAGACTGTCCCACGATTACATGTCGCCACGCCGCAGGCAGGCCGTCAGGACCGATGGCGATCTCGGCACGGTGAACGTGCATGGGGCGGTAGTAGCCTCCTTTAATATCGTCCTCGCGAGTCCAGATAAGTTTTACCGGAGTGCCGCGCATACGCTTGGCGATCTGCGCAGCCTCGCGCTGCAAATGCGAGTCGGGAGTGGCTCGACGACCAAAACCGCCACCGGCCATTTCAGTGTGAAACGTGACTTGCTCGGGCTTGAGTCCCAGCACTTCAGCAATCGCCGCCTGATCGACAGTTTGAAACTGGGAACCAGCCCAAACTTCGGCGCGTTCGCCATCGTAGCGGACGGTCGTATTCAAGGGTTCCATTGGCGCGTGAGGCAAATATGGAAATTCATACTCGGCAACGATGCGGCTGGAAGCGGCAAAGCCTTCGATTGCCTTTACGTCACCGCGCGCGACTGAACTAAATCCGGCGCTGCGCGCCCGCTGTTTGTAATCAGCCAGCAAACGCGAGCTGTCAGGCCGTTCGACGCCCGAAAAATCCCATTCGATCTTCAGCCGGTCACGCCCAAGTTTGGCAACCCAGAACCTGTCAGCCACAACCGCGACGCCACTTCCTTTAACCAGTGGAACTTCGAAAACATCACGTACGCCTTCGACTGCCCGAGTTTCGTTGTCGACAATCCCCTTGACGCGCGCGCCGAACACCGGTGGATGTGCGACCACTGCCACTTTCATTCCCGGAAGATCCAAGTCAAGCCCAAACTTCAGTGAGCCGTCACACTTTGGTTTGCTATCAAGCCGCGGAACTCTCTTCCCAATCAGACGAAATTCAGATGGGCTCTTAAGTCGGACAGTGGCTGGAACCGGTTCACGCGCGGCTTCGCTTGCGAGTTCCCCATACTTTGCGGACTGAGTGGCGGGCCCATACACGATACTGTTCTCGGTGCGGCATTTATCTGGCGAGACATTCCAACGCCTGGCTGCGACGGCGACCAGCATCGCACGAGTCTTAGCGCCCAGCTCGCGATACTGTTGAAACGAATGTGCGATGGAACCGGAACCGCCCACCATCTGGATTCCGAACATCGGGTCCTTATAAACGTCGGCAGCTGGAGCGAGTTCGGGCACTACTTGCGACCAATCTGCATCCAGTTCATCAGCGAGTAGCATTGGTAGAGCAGTGTGCACGCCCTGCCCAAACTCCAGTCGGTTTACCTGAATCACGATACTGCCGTCGGGGCGGATGTCGACAAAGGCATCTGGCGGATAAACTTTTGGCAGTGGTTGTGGGCGTGCCTGTCCTTGATTTGCCTCTTGAGCTGCTGAAGGGCCATTAAGGTGTAATGACACTAGCAAGCCACCTGCGGCAGTTGCGGAGACGCGCAGAAAAGCGCGCCGGCTTACGTTCTTCCCAACGTTCTTGATTGCGGTTGACATGCCTGCCATCACTAATGACCCTCCCTTCACTTGAGGTTCCGTGCAGCCACCTTAATGGCCTCACGGATGCGAACGTAAGTGGCGCAGCGACAGATATTCCCGCCCATAGACTCGTCGATGTTGGTGTCGGTCGGTCTAGGTGTGTGCTTAAGCAACGCCACGGCGCTCATTATCTGTCCGCTCTGGCAATAGCCACACTGAACGACGTCTTCTGCCACCCACGCATCCTGAACCACACGTCCAACCGGATCCTGGTTCATAGCTTCGATGGTCACTACCGAACGTTTCCCAATTAGTGAAACGGGAACCATGCAAGACCGCGCAGCTACCCCATCCAGATGCACCGTACACGCGCCGCAGGCGCTGACACCGCAGCCGTATTTCGTGCCAGTCATTTTCAGTTCCTCACGCAATACCCACAGGAGCGGTGTTGACGGATCAACATTCACCTCTCTGGCTCGTCCATTGATCGTAAGTTGGTAACTGGCCATTCCTCCTCCTATCTTCCTTGCGGACAGGGCGTGCCTGCTTCCACCCACCTCTTGGTAGCAGCAGCGAATTGTTCATGCGAGAGTGGCGGCAGTGTGCGTATTGACCCATCCGGACGGCGGCCGGGGTTCCACGCCCAAAGCACGAGCGAATCCTCCGCGTGATGCTTTAACAGTCCCGGCCCATCGAGGTTGTGATTTTTCGACCGATCGGTAACCGCGCGACAAACGGCGGCACTGGACAACGGATTGTCGTTCAGGTCTTGCCATTTCATTGATAGCGGCGCCAGATGCCAGTTGGGATTGCCGGGCACGCCAGTGCTGTCGGCATTGCTCTCCTGATGACAACTTGCGCAGTTGAGTCCGGGAACTCCTTTGCCTTCCGGACCACGAACCACGTTTGCGAAGTGACGCTCGCGGTTGTCTCCTTGCTGTGGATAGTTTGTCGCAGTGTGGCAGTTGATGCAGCGCGGATGAGTCAAAACAGAATAGACCTCTTCCCACGCGGCTAAGCCTTGTGAACGGCTTGCGGCAGAACGGCTCGGGTCACGCACTTGGCTGTACGCGTCCGAGATGATCATCCATGACCCGAATGCGAAGAGGAGTGCAGAAAATAGAACGCAGGCGGCACCATAACGCATCATAAAACATCCTCCCTAGGATTCGGGTAAGAGTGGTTATGTTTTTAAGGTAAACCTGTGTCGATTGTCTCTTAATACGCCGCTGACTTAGCGCTACACGGCGAGATTTTTTCTCGAACTTGCCGGAAACAGTCGTTGTCCGCAGTTGTTACGCTGCAAGGGTAACGCTCTAACTAACCTTCAAGGCCCTTTATCCAATTCTCAGTATGTCGGTGGAAAGAACTTTATCACTTTGAATTCATTGGTTGAACTAATTTTTATCTAATCGATTGCGGTTGAGATAAATAACATTGAGGTAGGTGGGCTTTGCGGCTGCCTGGATTGAGAATACTCAACTCCAAGTAATGTTCGGTCAGAGAAGGAATTGCAGTATCTAAGCATCCTTCGGTCTGGTATCGCTAGTATTGGTTTTAGTAGCGCTGATTGCCTGCAGCCTTCCCGCCCGGCGCGCGATGAAAGTCGATCCCTTAATCGCCCTTCGCAACGAGTAAATATCTCAAACACTCAAAACTTCAGTTCTAGCAAGACTGAATGAAAACCCGCCTGCGAGTAGTGATGCAGTTTGAGCATTAGCCTAGAATCTAAAGGTCGCAGCCACTCGGTACAGTACGGGAGCGGTAGCGACCGCTTTCAAGTATTATTAACGGTCTGCATTGAATATTGAGGCACTTTGAGTCGGCAGCCTTGAACGCTACTCAGGTAAATGCGGTCGCTACCGCTCCCGTACTGTACCGAGTCGACCTTTGAATGCGGTCCCACCCGAACTGCATCACTACGCCGCCTGCGCGGGTACTTATGGTGTAGCTTTTTTGGGGTAGAATGGGCACTCGAAAAGAGTTCCTACCAAGCAAGTTGTGCTGAAGAGAACTGAGATGCTGCCGGTAAAGTTTTCAAATGATGTGGCGACCAGATGTTTGTACGCCTTTCGCCTGACCGGGTTGCTGCTCGTCCTTCTCTCAGCTTTCTCGTTTGCTCATGCGCAATCCATTGACGCCAACGCGCCGACTCCGGTTAGTTCCAACGATCTCAGCGGTACTATTACCGCGCGCGACCTCGGCGATGCTCGCTTAACTCGTTATTACTACGCTTTCGGCGGGAACCCGGGCGATGTACTCATTACCATTCAAAGCACAAATCTCAATGGCGACATCGACGTCTTCACAGCGGGAACATTACGACCGCTACTGAAGTTTACTTTGTATGCGGAAAGCGCTTCTCCTTCAACCAAGGGTATTTACTTGCGCCGTCACGAGGATCTAATCCTGCGAGTGGAAGCGCGCACTCCCAACGACGACGAAGGCAGTTTTCGAATCAGGTTTGGCGGCTCGTTTGAACCCCTGGCCGCGCCGCTGATCGCTGAAGCTGAGAAGACAGAACCGGCGCCGCGAGGTGTCGAGTCCAGGAACCGGTCGTCGCGTTTCTTCGGCAGGTGCACGCATCAACGAGCCGCAGCCGCCAGTCGAGGAAGTGGCGGTGGCAACTCCCGAGCCGACTCCATCGCCCGCAGCGACTCCTGAAGAAGTCGCGGAACCGGCTACCGCCAAGAACAGCAGCGGGCCGCAGAGGACGCGGCCGAGCAGCGGCGCGACGAGCCACGCCGCGACCTGAAGCGACTCCGGAACCGAAAGAGCCAGCTGAGGCTGAAGTTAAAGAAGCGGAAAAGGCCGCAGTAAATGAGGAACCCGAACCTGCGAGACCGGCGCGGCGCACTGGAAGACGTGGCGCGCGCAGACCGGAACCAACACCGGTAGAGCCCGAGCCTCTAAGTGGACCGCGATTAGTTGTGGAGATGCTCGACGGCACACGCACGGAGCGGTTCATGAGCACGATTCGCCGCGTCACAATCGAGAACAATCAGATTGTCGTTGTCGGTAAGGATGGGAAGATCGGGAGGACGCGAATGAGTGACGTGTTGCGGATGACGATCGAACCGTGAACGGCAGAAGGCAGGGAAATCAGCCACAGATTTTACGCGGATTAACACGGATCAGCAGCAGACGGTAGGGAAATCAGCCACAGATTTACGCGGATTAACACGGATCAGATAGCCAGAAATAGAGAAATAAATTTTCCTTTCTTCCTGCCTGCTCTGATCCGTGTTTATCCGCGTAAATCTGTGGCTAATTTTCTGCCTCTGATTTCCTTGCCTTCTGCCTCTACTCTGGTTTACTGCCTGTTTTCAGGGTTGCGAGCTTGTCGCGGAACTGCGGGAGGTCTTCGTTGGTGGGATCTGCTTGTTCGAGTTTAGCGATCGACTTTTCGGCCTCTCCGGCATCACCCTTCTGCAGTTGCGTATACGCAAGACTCGCCAGCACTCGCACATCATCCGGCTTCTTCAAAGCGGCGGCCTTGTACCACTTCTCAGCCTGATCAAAATGCGAAGCGTCCAGATTCACCTGGCCGAGCGCGACGATCGCCTCAAAACTTCCGGGCTGGAGCTGATTCGCCTTTAGCAAGTACTCAATCGCCTGATCGTAGCGTTGGATCTTGTAATAGAGCTCTGCCGCTTTCATCTGCGCGTCGAAGTTGTTGGGCTCATTGCGGGCTTTGCTGATAGCCGCTTGCACCTCGGCAAAGACCTGCTGTGGATCCTGGTTGGCGCCTCCTTGAATCTGCGGGTGGTCGGCAGGCAGGTTGGGATTGCCGGCTTGCGCCGGAAGATTTTGAGCTGCGCGTTGAGTCATCGTGCTGGAAAAAATGAAGCCGACGATGAAGCCAAGCAACAGCCCGATGATTGCGAACATTAAGTTTTCTCGGGACATAATGAATCACGATTCAGGAGTCAGGAGTCAGGAGTCAGAAGTTCAGAAGTGCGAAGTCGAAGTCGCAGTTTAATGCTGCTTCATACTCCGCACTTCGAACTCCGAACTTCGAACTCCGCAGCTTCGAACTCCGCACTTCACGCGAACTATTTCTTGATCCGCTCCTTGCCTCCTCAATCCTTTCAGTCAATGCGCGGCCGATTTCAGAATCGGGAGTGGTCCTCGTTAAGTAGCTTCTGCCAATGCTTGATCGCGAGTTGGAAATCGTTGGCTTCATAAGCCACGCTGCCTGCCAACTCCAGCGCCTTAGGATTTTCCGGATCGAGTTTTAATGCCCTGGCAACGATTGCTGCAGGCTCGCCCGCCAGCTTCTTGTCACTGGCCATCGCCAAGGTAAAAGCGTAGTCCGCCAATAAGTCGGCGTCATCCGGCTTCAGCGCACTGGCTTTCTTGTAAGCAGCGCTGGCTTCGGAATATTTTTCCAATGAGCTATAGGATCGGCCCAACATCGTCCAACCGGAAACGTCGTCAGGTGTTTGTTCCAGTTTCTTCGCAAGCGCGGCGACATTGGCTTCGATGCGTTGCGGCGAGAAGTCTCCTTCAGCCGGCGGACTTTGCGGCGCGCCGGCCATAGATCTTCCGACCGGGGCCGGCGTGGCCGAGAGTGCGCTTGGGTGTCCTACTCGCAGATAAAAAACCACAGCCACAACAGGCAAAACAATCGCCAGGATATACGCTAGATTTCGGCTGTTACTTGATGATTTGTTAGGCGCGGGTTGTTCTATTGCTGCCACATCTTCAAGCAAGCGTTGTTCATACTCCTGGCGGTCTTGTTGGTATTGTTCGTCGCTGACGAGGCCACTGTTCCGTTCGCTTTCCAGCTCAGCAAGCTGATCACGGTAAACCTCAACGTTCGCTTCTTTGCTGGAGGTGTCGGCCGGCTCCGTCTCTTTGCCTGGGCGTTGCAGTAATGGCGGCAGCACAAAGGCCAACCCAATGCCGACGAACGCCGCACACACTAACCAGAAGATCATCATGCGGGCTCCTTCTCGCTCGGTGTCTTCAATAGCTCGTCAAGCTGGCGGCGATCCTGGTCGGTCAATGGCTGCTGTGTGATTTGAACGCGACGCTGCTTTAGTTGGCGATATAAGAAAACCAGCCTATCGCCAGCAAGACGAACGGACCAAACCACAACAAATAAGTCGTCGGCGTTACTCGAGGCCGGTAAAGTACAAAATCGCCGTAGCGAGCGGTGAGAAACGCAATTATTTCCTGGTCGCTCTTACCCGCCTTCATTTGTTCGCGAATTTCCCGACGGAGATCTTCCGCTAAACCGGCGCGCGACTCGGCGAGCGTTTCGTTCTGGCAAACGAGGCAGCGCAATTCTTGTGACAAGGCCAGCAATCGTTTCTCGAGTTCGGGATCTTCGGCCAGTGGCTGAGCCGTCTGCGCTGCGACAGCGCACGTCAACGAAAAGAGAAGCAATAGTTGGACTGCGAATCGCTTCATTTGTTCAAGTCTCTCGCAAGCGGTAAAACCTTGCCCTGGATTACGTCAGGAGTTAAGGGACCGACGTGTTTGAAACGAATTACTCCTTCTCGATCGATTAGATATGTTTCCGGAGCCCCGTAGACTCCGTAATCGATGCCCACTCGGCCATCCAGATCGGCTGCACTTACCAAATAAGGATTGCCAAGTTCATCAAGCCAGGCAATCGCGTCCTTACGCTGGTCCTTATAGTTCAGACCATAAAGGGGCACTTCTCCTGATCGCGCGAAATCGAGCAAGAGGGGATGCTCTTCACGACAGGAAACACACCATGAGGCCCAAACATTCAGCAGCCAAACCTTTCCGCGCATCTCCTGCGCCGAAAAAGTTTTTGTCGACTCGTGAAGCTGCGGCAACTGAAACGCCGGCGCCGGCTTGTTGATTAACGGGGAAGGAACCTCATGTGGATCACGGCCAAGACCAATCGCCAGGAAGACGACGAGCCCAACGAAGAGCGCCAGTGGAAGTACAAACCGATTCATGATTTCTCTGCGGAGGCCGTTGCGAGGGCAGGCACTGCTTCACGCTGGGCGGCTTGTTGCGACAATCTTTCTTTGCGCGCGGCCAGCGCATAGCGCCGATCGCTGACGGCTAATCGCGCCACCCAACGCCATCAGTAAAGCTCCACCCCAAATCCAATTGACAAAGGGTTTGTAATGGACGCGCACACTCCAGGCGTTGCTGCCCACAGCTTCGCCGAGGGAGATGTAGAGATCACGGAAGATACCGGTATCGATCGCGGTTTCCGTCATGGCGTTTCCGGAAGCCAAATATGAGCGCTTTTCCGGATACATGGTGCGCATCAAGTTTCCGTTTCGCGAGACTTCGATCTCCGCTCGGACCGCGCGATAGTTTGGTCCGGCAACTTCCCGAACCCCATTCATTCGAAAGTCGTAACCGCCTACGCTTACCTTGTCGCCCGTCGACATCCGCACGTCCTGCTCGGCCTGATATCCGGTGACGAGTGTGACTCCGACTATGAAAACAGCGACACCAACGTGCGCGAGCTGCATCCCGTAGTAACTACGACTCTGCATTCGCAGTTTGCGCAGCAGCGGCAGCTGACCCGCGGTAGTCCTCACGCGATCGCGAAGATTCAGGATTGCCGTAACGACGATCCAGATGGCCAGCAGCAGTCCGAGGCTGACCAGCGGTTTCCAACTTCCCAATTACAAAGGGAAGAAGTAATGCGGAAATCGCGCTTGCTGCAAAGGCCCAGCGCAGGCGCACTGCCAGCTCCGGCAGGCTCGCTTTCCGCCAACGCGCAATTGGTCCGACGCCCATCAGAAACAATGCTGGAACCATCAACGCGACGAATACTGTGTTGAAGTAAGGAGGTCCTACGGAAAGTTTCCCCATCCCTAGTGCGTCGATGATCAGTGGGTAGAGTGTTCCTAAAAGGACTGAGGCTGCGGCCACGCTCAACAGCACGTTGTTGGCGAGTAGGAAAGATTCTCGGGAGACTATCTCAAATTTGCCGCCCAAGCCGACTTGTTTGGCGCGCCAGGCGTAGAGCACGAGAGAACCGCCGATGACGAGTGAGAGGAAAGCGAGGATGAAAACACCGCGCTTTGGATCTGTCGCAAACGCATGTACCGAAGTGAGAACTCCGGAACGCACCAGAAAAGTCCCCAGCAGACTCAAAGAAAACGCCGCGATGGCGAGCAAGACGGTCCAGCTCTTGAACCCGCCGCGCTTCTCGGTTACCGCTAACGAGTGAATCAGCGCCGTGCCCACCAGCCAGGGCATGAAGGAAGCATTTTCAACTGGATCCCAAAACCACCAGCCGCCCCAACCGAGCTCGTAATAGGCCCACCAACTCCCAAGGGCGATACCGCAAGTTAGAAACATCCAGGCGACTGTCGTCCAGGGTCGCGACCAACGCGCCCAAGTCGCATCGAGACGGCCGCTAATTAAAGCTGAAATTGCGAAAGCGAAGGCGACGGAGAATCCGACGTAGCCCATGTAAAGCATCGGCGGGTGAATCACCATCGCCGGGTCCTGGAGCAGGGGATTGAGATCACGTCCATCAGGAGCGGCAGGAAAGAAGTCGATCAAAAGGATTTGATGTCAGCAGCATGAACAAGAGAAAGCCCACGCTGATTATTCCCATCACGCTAAGAACGCGCGCCATCATCGCTTCCGGCAGGTGACGACTAAAAAGTGTAACCGCCACTGTCCACAAGCCAAGCATCAACGCCCAGAGCAATAACGAGCCTTCGTGTGAACCCCAGGTGGCTGCGAGCCGATAGTGCAGTGGTAACTGTGAGTTGGAGTTGGTAGCGACATTAACAACTGTGAAGTCGTTCGTGATGAATGAATATCCCAGACAGCAAAAAGCAATTGCAATGAAAACGAATTGCGCCTGACCAGCGGGAACAGCCACTGCCATCCAGGAACGAACGCCGCGCGCCGCGCCAATCATCGGAATAGTTGCCTGGGTCAGCGCCAGCAACAGCGCCATGATTAAAGCGAATTGTCCTACCTCAGGAATCATTTGTTACTTAACTACCGTCTTGGCCGCCTCGCGCGAGTGCTTCGCTTTATCGATTGCGTCTCCAGCTTCCGGAGGCATGTAGTTTTCGTCGTGCTTGGCTAAGACCTGGTCCGCATAAAACACACCGTCAGCGCCAATCTTTCCCTGGGCAACGCAACCTTTACCTTCCTTAAAGAGGTCGGGAAGTATTCCCTTGTAGACCACGGGAATGCTTTGCGCGGTATCGGTCACGACAAAGCGAACCGTGAGTCCATCGCTTTCGCGTTGAACTGTTCCCTCTTGCACCAGGCCACCCACTCTGAAGGTCCGGCCGATGGGCGCCTCTTTGGCTGCGACCTGCGAAGGAGAGAAAAAGAACACCAGGTTTTCCTGGAAGGCGCTCAAGACAAGAGCGGCGGCGATTCGCCAGGCCGGCGAGTCCTGCGACAATGAATCCAATTCTCTTATGACGTCGTTTCATATAAACTCCTGCATTGTTACTGCTTGGTTCGTTCCTGCAAACGTTTCCTCCGTTTCCAGAGGAGCACGATTTCACCTCCAATGGCGATCAGACTAAGCAGGTAAGAACCCCAAACGTAGAAACCGTAATCGCCCATGGAAAAGAATTCTGACCAACTCATTTTAATTAGGCCCTCAATTCCACCAGTTGTGCGACCTTCTGCTCACGCTCAAGAATGATACAGCGAACGCGCGCGAGCACGATGGCAATCGAATAAAGCCAACAAGCTGCCAGCATTATCAGCAGCGCCGCCAACATCGTCCGCTCCATGGTTGGCTTATCCAATATTCGAATCGTAGCGCCCTGATGCAGAGTGTTCCACCACTCCACTGAGAAATAGATGATGGGAACATTAATAACACCGACGATTGCCAGTAAGGCTCCGGCACGATCTGCGCGGCGCTGATCTTCAATCGCTGATTGCAGCGAAATGAAGCCGATGTAAAGAAAAAACAGAATCAACGAAGACGTCAGGCGTGCATCCCAAACCCACCATGTCCCCCAGGTTGGTTTTCCCCAAAGCGAACCAGTGACGAGGGAGATGAAAGTAAACATCGCACCAGTAATGGAAATAGAGGTTGCCATCATTGAAGCCAGCCGGGCATTGAACGCCCAACCAATGGCTGCATAGATCGCCAGTAAAACGTAGAGGAACATCCCCAGCCAAGCAGCCGGAACGTGAATGAAGATGATGCGATAAGCTTCGCCCTGCTGTGCGTCCGTCGGTGCTACGAAGAAACCCAGATACAAGCCAACCACAAAAAGGATCGCGGCTGGAATCGCGAACCACGGGATTAGCTTTCCAGCCAGGGGATAAAAATTCGCAGGAGAAGCGTATTTATAAAGGTTCATAAAAAATGGTTTTTGGTCTTTGGTTTTTGGTCTTTGATGTTTCGGGGTTGTTGATCTCATTCGGACTAACCGAACAAGAAAGCTTGCTTTCGATTATTCTGTGTTCAGGCAAAGAAAAACTCAAAGACCAAAAACCCAAAACCAAAGACCATTTCTTATTCCAAAGATATTCTCAACGCCGCCGCCGTTGCCCAGGGAGCGAATACCAAAGTCAATGCCAGCAGGGCTCCCAACAATGAGAGGTTTGCCTGCGGGCTCAACCCCGCAATGCTCGCGTCTACCGCACCGGCTCCAAAAATCAACACCGGAACATAGAGTGGCAGGATTAGCAACGAGATCAAAACCCCGCCGCTGCGCAGTCCTAATGTCAAAGCTGCCCCGATCGATCCGATCAATCCAAGAATCGGTGTCCCTATTAATAAGGACACTATCAAAATGAACAACGTGTCCGACGACAAACCAAACTGAATTCCGACAATCGGAGCTATGAGAGCGAGTGGCAAACCACTCAATAACCAAAGTGCCAGGACTTTTCCAAGCACGACCAAATATAAAGGCTGCGGCGTCAGCAACAGTTGTTCGAGTGTTCCGTCATGCAAGTCACTCGTAAACAACCGGCCCAGCGCCAACATTGATGCAAGCAAGGCAGCAACCCAAACAACGCCGGGTGCGATGTCTGCGCAACTGCGTCATATCTGGGCCGATTCCCAAAGGGAAAAGGCTTACGACTATCACGAAGAAAAAAAGAGTGGATAAAACATCCGTGCGCCGGCGCCATTCTAAAGTCAGATCGCGGACCACGATCCAGCGAAACATTGAAAGGGGAGACGATGCGTTCACGATGCAAGTTCGAGTCGCTGAAGCGAACCTGCGGAGAGATCCAGTTCCTGGTGCGTGGCAATAATTGCCATTCCGCCGTTCTGCAAATGTTCTCCTATCAAAGATTTTGTCAGAGTTACAGCTGCCTGATCGAGCGATGTCAGCACTTCATCCAACACCCAGAGTTTTGCGGGGGACGTGAGCAGTCGCGCCAACGCGACGCGGCGTTGTTGTCCCTCAGACAGTAAACGCGCCGGCAACTTGTCTCGTCCACTCAGTCCCATTCTGTCGAGCGCGGCTGCGGCTTCCTTCCGCGGACACAGAAACTCCGGCGAGCCCGTTCGAGATCCGCAGGTTCTCGACAGCATTGAGCTCCTCCTTAATCCCATTGCGATGCGCGAGATAACTAATCGACTTGGAAAACTCTTCGCCGAGCGCCCGTATGTTCGTGCCTTGCCAGCGAATCTCACCTTCTGCGGCAGCGAGCAGGCCGCAGACTATTCGCAAAAGACTTGTTTTGCCGCTGCCATTGGCGCCGGTTACCTGAAGAGCCTACCCGGCGCAAGCGAAAAATTGATGTTGCTGAAAAGCAGCCGCTCGCCGCGAACGCATCGTAAATTAGCGGCTTCCAGGATAGTCGTCGTCCTCCTCGTCTTCGGATATCGATAGGCAAAACTCATTGTATTGAACTTTTCCCGGAAAAGCATTTAGGGCGAGAATTGATAATCGTGACTGTCGAGCGGATGCTCGGGTTAATTCCGACGCAATCGTCACGAGTTTACGTTCCACGAAGCATCGGTTCGATTTGACCATTTGCCTTCCTCCAAACTACCCAACCGCCTTTCAATACATGAACCGCTTGAATCCTGAATCGCGAAGAATCTGTGCGGCTCTGACGCTGGCCTCATCATTCGGACAGGCGCAATAAGTAACGACGTCGCGGTCTCTCGGCACATCTTTCAGAGGTGGGAAACCTCAATCTGTACCTCAGTCTCCTTAGTTTCACATAGAGGGCGCCCTTGATCTTATTGTCGCTTTCAAGCCCGTTGGCGGAACGAACATCAATTATTGTAACGGGCTCTTTCTTCGAGATTTTTGCTTTTAACTCTTCCGCGGTAATGAAATTGACCTCTTTCGCAACTTCTTGGTCGGCAGCGACGCCGGCAAAAGTGCCAGGGTAGTTTGGTTCACCGCCGACAACCGCGCTTGATAATAACAGTAACAACGATACACAGATGGGCCAGCCTGTTAATCTCATTTGCTTAACCTCTCCCTTCTTGTGGTCATCGAGACTTGTCAGAGCGAAGCGGGACCAGGAGCTACTTCTTTCGGTTCGCTCCGTTGAGCGAGTCGCGTGTCTGTTTCCTCCTGAAAGGTTCTCGGGTCGTACCAGGAGTAAGTGGCTCCGGCAAAATAAAGATAGCCAGCATTGCCATCTACAACCTGACGAATTACGTCGCCGCGCAGATAGGGTGTCTTCTTGCCTTTCTTGTCAGATCCTTAGCCTGACCATGCCGTCATCCCAGAACCAACAACGTTCTTGAGGAGGAATGTTTGAGTCGCCTGCGCATCACGCCATCCATTTGGGCCGTACCCATGGATTACAGCGAGCAACGTTTCATTCGCTGCGACACGCAGTCGCGGAATTCGGGGTTCATCGCCTGAAAGCGGATCTTTCAAAATCCAGTTAGGAAATTCTTGATTCAGTTCGGCAAGTTTGTTTGGCGCCGGGTTGATTACTACTGCGAGATCGCGCGAATTTCTCCGTTGAAATCACCGTCGATGAAAAAGGGTTTGCGGCCGGAGTCGATCTCCACACTATCCTTGAAAACCCGCCTGACAGCTTCCGTACTTCGTTATGTTCAGGCGGTGGAACTTTGGAGCCGATGGTTGGACTTCCTCCGTTTGCGCTACCAACATGGGCGCCGTTTCCGATCTTCGGTTTTTCTGTGGTCGAGCAGCTAACAAAACTCGAAAGCAAAAATTAGAATTGCGAAACTACTTAGGCAAGCTTGTTCGAATTGAACTGGTGAAATAACTCTGCCTCGACGAATGCTACCCATTGTTCCTCTCCGCAATTAGACAAACTTGGTCGTTAGTTACGCCGCCCGTAAGCAAGGCGAGCGAAAGAAAGGAGGCCCGCCGGACGGGAGGAGTTCCGGCTGAGCTTCGGGTTACGGTTCAAGGAAGTTGAACGCTACAGCGAAAGAATAAAAGCTATCAGGTCCGATCGCTGTGCGGCGGTAAGAGCGTTAAAGTTATTCCGAGCTGCCGTCGCCTGACCGGCGTGTAATTGAATCACCTCGGAAATAGTTACGTTCAAGCCTTGATGCAGGAAACGGTTGCGAGCGCGAATTCCCCACAAGGGAGCGGTGCGTATCTGGTTTGCGGTAGACTGGCCGCCATTTTGGACGATGCCGTCGCCGGTGCCGATGTTGTGCAACGCAAAGTCGCTGAAAGGATGGATTATCTTGTTACCCAAAGCCGCCGGAACCGCAAACGCTCCACCATTAATCGATGTGCCGGGAGCAGCGGTCTGGAAGGTTCGTGTGTGACAAACGGCACAGCCTACTGAGGTGAACAACGGATCTCCGCGCACGCTGCGGCTGGAATTGGATTTTGACGACCCGGTGCTCGCGTCGCAGCCATGAAGTCTGCAAATGCAAGTACGTCGTTGCCATCATCTTCGGGATCCGGAATCGGATCAAAAGGTGCACCGGTGCAGTTCTTCACGCCTTCGGCAGTACTACACGGATTTTCAGTTGTTCCGGCAGCCGGGTCGTTGACGAACTTCTTCCGTTTGTTCCATCGAACTTGTTTGTTATGCCCATCTCATTGAGGTAGGCATCGCCAGCGAACGAAACGAGACTGGCGTGTTGTGCTTTCCAGCCGAACCGGCCGATGCGCAGAACATTGTTTGCCTCAACTACCGGAACGGCCGTTAATGTGCCACGCTGAGCGCGGGTTGTGCGGCCACGTTGTTTTGCAGCACTGTGTTTGAAATGCATTCCACAAAGCCGTCGCCGAGAGTACTGGTAACAATTCTGAAAGACCTTACATTGTCACCCGTGGTTATGTGTTCGACGATGTCGGAATCGGTTCCACGGGCGTGAACTAACTGACCGCCGGCGGCGTCGACGAACGCGCCATTAATAATGCGGCCGGCCCTGAATTCCATTTGTTGGCCAAAAGCGCCGACGTCAATGGATTGATGACACTCAACGCATCCGACATCGTTGTAAGTTGGACCCTAGTCCGTCGGCGACTGTTTCACGTTCGCTGAAAATGAACTTGTTGTCTTCGAATCTGCCATTGCCTCGCGCAGTTGGGGGTTCGGGTTCCGCCACACATTCGTCAATGGGAGTGCCTAATGCGCCAAATCCATTGAATAGATCGTTTGGAGTTTTGGCGTCCATGTCTGTTGTGAGTGCCTCAGTTGCAGATTGACCTTCGACGACGGTCGACATCCAGATTGGCAATGCAATCGCCGTCGCGAATAGAACTAACGCAGATGAGCTTGAGAGATTTCTTCATTTCGGGTCTCACCTCCGGGGAGTCAGGGAACAAAAAGTTGGTATTAGCAGTGCGAATTGCCTTAGGCAATCGCAGTGATTGCTGTAAATTGGAGAACTGCTTGCGCCCTGGTGTTCGTTAAGGCTGGCTGAGAAGTAGATGATGTCCTACAGCTTCAGGGCCAGGCGGATGACTTAATAACCGTATGAGAAACGGTCCGCTTCTTCAACTGGGCAAGTCGGGTTAGTCGGGTTTATTTACAACTGGGCGTGAACTACTTGTGAGTTGGACGGGACTCTATTCCTTTCAGATTCGCTGTCAATACTTTTGTCAGCGATTTTTTTGGCGGAATAAATTTAGAGAGCCAATGAACAGTCAAGCTTGGTTGTCCGAAAAGTGAGGTCGGGCTTGCCGCCATCAGCCTTTTCAGCTAAAAGAATTGCTGCCGCGTATGAAGAATCCTAAGACAGTAATTTGCTGGCCAACAGCCGCATCGAAACGGCCCGAAGACCAAAAACGATTGCCAATACTGTCGCCAACTTTCCCTTTTCGGCGATCGTCGGTCAGGAGGAGATGAAGCTCGGCTTGATTCTGAATGTTATCGATCCGTCTATCGGCGGCGTCCTGATTATGGGTCACCGCGGCACGGGCAAATCGACGGCAGTCCGCGGTCTTGCCGAGTTGCTTCCGGAAAGTTGGGTTGCGAAGCAGTGCCCTTATCGCTGCGATCCGGCGGATGAGAAGACGGCGTGCGACGCCTGCCGCGCGCAGTTAGGTTCGGGAAACAAACTTGAGCGGGAACGCGCGACAGGTGGCAGTTGTCGATCTTCCGTTAGGCGCAACCGAAGATCGCGTTTGCGGCGCCATCGACTTGGAACGAGCGCTGATCGACGGCGTGAAAGCATTTGAACCGGGTCTGCTTGCTCGCGCGAATCGTGGCTTTCTCTATATCGACGAAGTGAACCTGCTTGAAGATCATCTGGTGGATCTGCTTCTTGACGTGGCGGTCACTGGTCAAAACAAAGTCGAACGCGAAAATATTTCGGTGTCACACCCGGCTCGCTTTGTCTTAATTGGTTCAGGAAATCCTGAAGAGGGTGAGCTGCGGCCACAGTTGTTGGATCGCTTTGGTCTAAATGTAGAAGTAACGACTGAAGGCGCGCTTGAAGAGCGAGTTGAGATCGTTGAGAGGCGCGAAGCTTACGATCGGGATCCAGAAGCTTTCGCCGCCGCGTTTGCAGCTGAGCAAGCTGCAGTTGAGAAAGAGGATTACCTCCGCGCAAAAGCAGATTGCCGCAATCAGAGTTGAGCGGCCCTTATTGCGAAAGATTGCCGAGCTCTGTTCCGAACTTCAGATTGACGGACACCGGGGTGAGATCACAATTACGCGAGCAGCCCGCGCGCTCGCCGCTTTTGCCGGAAAAAAGAAAGTCACCCCTGCAGAAGTGAAGCGAGTCGCCGCAATGGCCTTGCGTCATCGTCTACGGCGCGATCCCTTGGAAGAAACCGCGGGCACCGAACGAATCCAGCAGGCTGTCGAGCGCACATTTGGCGTAACTGCGGCAGGTCACAGCGGCGAGCCCGGCGACGATGGAGATGCGGGAGATGGGGGTGGACGCGCAAAGGGAGGGCGAACGAGCCAAGCGGCGGCGGGACGTGTAGATGAGCGGCGTCGAGTCGCGAGTGCCAGCTCGCCCGGCAGTGTTGACGGAGCAACAACTCCAATGCCGGCTACTCGGCCAAATGATCATCGCGTCCCGGAGTTGCCAATCGTTGGAAAAGCTACCGGAAACAATTCACCAACGAACACCAATCGGCAAGAGAGTGGCAAGTCCGGAAGAAATCATTTGCGGGGAAGGTACGTGCGCGCTACGGCAAACAGGAATCAAGGAGCGCGTCTCGCCGTCGACGCTACACTTCGTCGTGCCGTTGTGAATCGAGCAAATGCAGACTCCGTTTCACCCTTGACGAATCTCGCGCAACGATCTGCGGTTTAAGGAGCTCAGCTGTAAGACTGGCCGACTCTTCATATTCGCGATTGATACCTCGGGCAGCATGGCCCTGCATCGGATCAGGGGAGCCAAAGTTGTAATTCTCAACTTGCTTAAGCAGTCGTACGTGCGTCGCGACCAGGTTGCGATTGTAGGCTTTCGTGGAACGTCAGCTGAAGCATACCTGCCGCCAACACGAAGTATTCTGCGGGCGCGTCGTGTGCTGGAATCGTTGCGGATCGGTGGTGGCACGCCGCTGGCCGCTGGTCTTCGATTGTTCACTGAAGCTGGCGAAAACAGCGTCCGGCAAGGTTGGCGAGATATCTGTTCTAGTATTCACTGACGGCAACGCAAACGTAGCGGCTTAAGAAGTTAGGAAATTTTGATCGCCAGGCGCGGGCGTCCGATATCAACCAAGAGTTATCGATATTAGGAGCGGCGTTCGTTAAAGAGAACGTGAGCCTGACTGTGGTTGATACCCAGGATTCGTTTATCCGTACCGGAGACGCAGCTGCCATTGCCAGGCGACTGGGAGCACAGTATCGATGTCTTGAGAAGCATTAATGAGCGTGGGCAGGCCCCCTTTCGGACTGCAAGTGACCAACCTTGACCGAAGTTAACTAACCTTGATTTCAAGCATACCAATCCTGGATCGGCACCCGACAAATTAACAAGCAAATGGATCCTCAGCTCGATAAGCCAGAATTAGTTGACGCAGTTGCCACTGCGGAACGCGATCGGCAAGTCCTCGAGCTTTACGATCAGCTTATTGAGATTGAGGAGCGACTAATTCCCACCGGCCTGCACGTGTTTGGGCAGCCGGGAACGACAAATGATCGGGCGGATATGTTGCGGATGGTCGCTTCCTTCGATCGACCTGAGTCAGGGGCGCGGGCGCTCCCTAACCTGGTAGCTGAAGGATTAGGTATTGACGCTGGAGACCGCCGCGTTGCTGAGACTGTTTCGCGCTCAGTGGAAGAGTTTGTCGTCTCCGGCAGTGATGCTGCGACTTCGTTGTTGGAAAAAGAGGCGGGCGTGGCGGCCAATTTGTCGCGAGCCCGTATTTGATCTGCTGGCGCGAATCTCTAAACAGCTCGAAACGAATGGAGAGATTCAGGCGTTACTGCGCGCCTTGCGAGGTGAATACATTGAAGCGGGTCCGGGCGCAGACATCGTCCAAAACCCTGCGATCCTTCCGACGGGGCGAAACACTCATGCCGTTAATCCCTACAGCATCCCGTCGGTGCTCGCACATGCGCGCGCGGAAACAGTAGCTAACAATTTGCTCAACCGTTATCTGAAGGAGAACGGACGCTATCCGCGCGCGATGGCACTCGTGCTTTGGGGGCTCGACAATATCAAGACGCAAGGCGAGGGAGTGGCACAAGCTTTATGGTTGCTGGGCGTCAAACCCGTTCGCGACGCCCTCAACCGCGTTACCGAAGTAGAAGCAATCCCTCTGGAGGTTCTTGGCCGCCCGCGAATCGATGTGGTGATGACGATTTCCGGAATCTTTCGCGATCTCTTTAGTCCCACAGTTCAATTGCTTGATAAGGCCGTGCGCCTGGTTGCGCAACTCGACGAGCCCAACGACTTGAACTTTGTCCGACGCAACGTTAACGAGCAGATACAGGAAGGCGATTGCAGTTTTGATGATGCAGTCGCGCGCGTGTTTTCAAACGCGCCAGGCAACTACGGGACGAACGTTAACTTCATGGTGATCGATTCACAATGGGAGCGCGAGGAAACTCTGGGAGACTTATTTGTCACCCGTAAGTGTTTCGCCTATGGCCGCGATTCGAGTGGTCGCTCAATCGAAGGACGTGAAGCCCGGGCGTCGATGGATCGGGCGCTAGCGCGCGTCGAAGCAACTTATCAAAACATTGACACGTTCGAGATCGGCATCACGGATGTCGATCACTACTTTGAATATCTCGGCGGGATTTCCAAAGCAGTGGAACAGCGGGCGAGCGCTCGACCGGCGATCTATTTGTCTGATTCACTGACGCGCGAATCGAAAATCAGAACGTTGGAAGAGACTGTGCGTTTGGAAACTCGTGCCAAGACCCTAAATCCGAAATGGTATGAAGGGATGTTGCATCACGGCTTTCGCGGTGTAGCAGAGATCGAGAATCACGTGTCGAACACTTTTGGGTGGAGCGCTACTGCGGATGCCGTTGATGATTGGGTATATACGGAAGTGGCGCAGACGTTCGCTCTCGATGAAACGATGTTGGAGCGTTTGCGACGACTTGAATCCGCATTCTGCACATTCACTTGTGCGGAGGCTGTTGGAGGCGAATGGCCGGGGTTATTGGGATGCCGATCCGGAGTTGCTGGATCAGCTACGAGAGATCAGCCGCAGTTTAGAAGATCAGATTGAAGGCGTGGTTTGAAGAGAATCAAGCATCTGACCCTTCTTTTGTGTCGCGAAGATGGGTTGAGTTTCTAGACTCATTGCCAGAACTAATCAGCTAATGAACACGATCACGAACGAAAAATAAATTCGTGTTAGTTCGTGTGATTCGAGGTTCGCTTTTGTCGTAGCGCTAAAAACGATCCACGAAGTGACACGAATCAGCACGAAACATGTTGAATCGGACCTAAAAGAAATGTGGAAGGAAAAGGTCAAGATATTTCGTGTTGTTTAGTGTGAATTCGTGGATCGTCTTAACTGTTAGATAAGACCAGGATTCACGAATACACGAAGCAGCGCAAAACACTGCGAGCCACGTTGAATTAAATAGGTTAGACAAACTCGAATCTTATATCCCTAAGGAGGTCTCCTCATGACCGATTTAGTCCTCAAAGATGAAGTCTATGAAGTTGTAGGCGCCGCATGGAGGTTTACTGGCAACTTGGGCGCGGGTTTCTCGAGCCGATTTATCAGGAAGCTTTTGAGATCGAGCTATTTCGCCGAAAGATTCCATTCGAGCCAAAACGGGAACTTACGATTGTTTATAAAGACCAGCCGTTGGAGAAGACATATGTGCCGGATGTTATCTGCTTCGATCAGATAGTAGTGGAGTTGAAAGCCCTCGAGCGACTTTCTGGTGTTGAGCAAAGTCAGTTGCTGAATTATTTAAAAATGACACGCATGAAGGTCGGGCTACTGATCAATTTTGGCAGTCGAGTTAGGCTCGAGTGGAAAAGATATGTGATGTGATTCGATTTCGTGTGAATTCGTGGATCGTCTCTACTTCAAGACAAGAACACAATCCACGAAATTACACGAAGCAACACGAAACATGTTGGATCGAACCGTTAAGGAAGTGGCCGAAGGAAACGCTCAAGATATTTCGTGTTGTTTGGTGTGAATTCGTGGATCGTCTTACTGACTTCTCGAAAAGTACGATCCACGAAGCGACACGAACCAACACGAAACATTGAGTGTCAGAACGAACCCTATACGGACGCATGAAAGTAACAGTTTTATATGTAGGATCAAGTCTCCTGGCGCCGCTAAAAAATGCGGAGCGCGAGATTAATGCCGACTACCAGCTCGACCTGCACGTCGCAGCCCATAATTTCGGCGCGGCCCTGGATCAAATTGAGTGGGCTACCGTTGATCGCGATCTAAGTGATTCCGACGTTGTCTTTGTCATTCATGTGATGGACGGCGAGAACGCTGCTCGACTCCTCATTGCCCTCGAGCAATATCGCGAACGTCACCACGCCGTTGTTGTCATCAACTGTATGCCTGAGTTGATGCGCCGCACGCGCATGGGGAAGTTGGATGTGGCGCGGATATTCGGAGGCGGGGAAGGGGAGAAAGGGAGAAGCGGGAGATTCTAGAGACTAGCGGAACATCACAGGCCGCTGAAGAACAATGGCCGCGCGTTAAGGTTGATGAGCTCTGCCGGTTCCTGGATTGGACGTCAGGCACGAACTCGGCAGAGCAACGGCGAGTCAGGCAAACGCAAGCACGATCACGGCGCTTATCTCAAACTCGTCGATCGCGTGCCGGCTCTGCTTCGCTTTGTACCCAGCGCCGGAGCGTTGCGCGACGTAAAGAATTATCTCTATCTCTTTTGCTATTTCCTGCAGCCAACGCCCGCAAACATTCGCACGATGATTCTGTTTGCGGTGCGGCACTACGTTCCCGATGCGCGCCTTCAATCCCTGCGCATTAAGTTGCCACCGCCGGCAACGATGCCTTCCGTTGCGATCTATCATCCGGACGCTCCCGGATTATTCGAAACATTTAAGGCTTATCAGAAAGTGGCACCAAAAACGTTCGAAGTTCGAAGTTCGAAGTTCGAAGTCCAAAAACACGCTGGATCCCGAAGACGACCATTGGACTGCTGTTGATGCGGCCGCAGATCGTCAGCAACACACGGAAGCATTACGACGCGTTGATACGAGCAATTGAAGCGGAAGGCCTGAGCGTCATCGCCGCGATCTCGACGCTGATGGATAATCGGCAGGCGTGTGAGAAGTTCTTTGTCGATGAGTCAAAGCCTCGAGTCTCAAATCTCAGGTCTCAAGTCTTAAGTACCACGGCTCAAGTCTCAATAGCGTCAAAGACCAAAAACCAAAAACCAAAAACCAAAAGCACAGCGAAGAGGAAACCACTCATCCCTCCCGAGTTAGTCAAATAGTTTCGCTTACTGGCTTTAGTTTTGTTGGCGGACCGGCGATGAACGACAGCGAGGCTGCCGCCCAATTTTTAAAGCGATCTCAATCGTCCCTATCGTTCGGCGGTCAGTCTTGATACGCAAACAATCGAAGCCTGGCGGCGTCGCAAACCGGCCTGAACCCAATTCAGGCCGGAATGCAAATCGCCATACCCGAGATTGACGGCGCGACTGAGCCTTTTGTCTACGGAGGAATTCCTGCGACGGGAGTTGAACCGGTAGCAATACGAGGATCGCTGCGAGCGCTTAGCTCGCAGAATCAGTCGTTGGAATCGATTGCGCACGGCGCCGCGCGATGAACTGAAAATCGCCCTCGTGCTTTTCTGCTTCCCGCCGAACAAAGGAAACATCGGCACCGCCGCCGACCTCGATGTCTTTCCCAGTGTTTGGGAAACACTCACGAACTTGAAGCACGACGGTTACGAGATTGAACTTCCCGCTTCGGCGGATGCTCTTCGCGAGCTCGTGCTTGGCGGAAACGCGGAGATGTTCGGCGCGCCGGCTAACGTTAGCTATCGCATGGGCGTTGACGAATACCGCCGGCTTTGTCCTTACGTTGACGATATCGAAAAGGATTGGGGCAGGGCGCCGGGTTCAATCAATTCATTCGGAAATGAATTATTGATTCAGGGAGTCGCGCTTGGGAAATGTATTCATTGGGGTGCAACCGACGTTTGGGTATGAAGGCGATCCGATGCGTCTGATGATGGCGCGCAGTGGAGCGCCACATCATGGCTTCATGGCCTTTTATACTTACCTGTCTCGAGTGCTGAATGCCGATGCAGTGATTCATGTCGGCACGCATGGGGCGTTGGAGTTCATGCCGGGGAAGCAGGTGGGACTGTCCGGCGAGTGCTGGCCCGACCGCTTGATCGGCGAATTGCCAAATATCTATCTCTACAGCGTCAACAATCCTTCGGAAGGCTCAATTGCCAAGCGTCGTTCGTATGCGGAACTGATCTCGTATCTGACGCCCCCAATCGAGAATGCGGGTCTTTATAAGGAGCTTGCTACTCTGAAGGAATTAGTAATGGCTTATCGTGAGACTGCAGAGGAAAGTGAGCGAGCACGACTGTTCGAGACTATTGAGGATTATCGCGGCAGAGCCCATTTTCAGGCGACAAGTTAGATCACCTTCAGTTAGTTTCGTGTGGCTTTGTAGATTGTCTGACATCGTTAGACAGATGCGATCGACGAAGTAACACTAACCGACACGAACTCTTCTGTTTTCGTGTTGCTTCGTGTTGTTTAGTGGATCGTATTTGTTGCAGCGAACGACTCTAAATCTCGCGAAACACCACGAACCAACGAAAGCAAGCCTTACTTTGTTTTTGCTGCCTGAATTGCCTCCCTAAATTCCTCTGAACTCACCCGGTTTCGGAAAGCTTCCACTCCATCAATTGTGATTACCGGAATCTCGAAGCGATATCGACGCAACAGATCGGGATCGGTTTCAATGTTTATCTCTTCAAGCGCATATTCCTCTTCGCAACCGGCCGCTTCAATCGCCGCTTTCGCCTCCTCGCAGAGATGACACCCGGGTTTCGAGTAGATGACCACTTTAGTCATAGGCCGATCTAACTGGTCACGCGTAGAACTGCTTCTCCGAATTTCAAACTAAACTCATGCGCGTGAAAGACTTTCGCCGATCTACCTTGTAAATACCGCTTGCCACTTAATCGCTGAAAAAGGTTATAAGTACCCGACCGCACCAATTTCATAAAATATCTTTTGGTGCGGAGCTCTTAATGTTTACACGAAAATCTGAGCCACTTGGCAGAGAGAGTTCCCTGCCTTGCGGGGAATTGTACAATTCGCTCTGCATTGGAAGTAAACGTGTATCTACCTTACAGCACTTACTGCCGACCCACGTTGCGCTCCCTGATTGACGGAGGTTTGGGTTAGTGGAGAGTTCTAACACATCCAGAACAAATACCGGAGGTCTGCGGTGGAAACTCCGGCAGGGACTCCGCCTGCGGCGCCGCCACCAGCACCGAAGACTGCAGTGCCGGCGGCAGCAGCGCGTCCCGTCGTCCACAGCCCGGTGCAGTTGTTGAGAGTTCGCAGCGCCCGTCAACAAAATGCGGCGCCGGATTGTCTGGGCAAGCGTCGCCGGATTTCTTGCGACCTGCTTCTTCATGTTCCTGCGGTTCTTCCTGCCGCGATCGATTCTCGAACCTTCCAGCACCTTCCGCATCGGACCGCCCAGCGACTACGCGCTCGGTGTTGATACGAAGTGGCAGCAGCAATATCGCATCTGGGTCACGAAGACCTCGGACAGGCTTTTTGTAATCTATGCGCGTTGTACGCATCTCGGTTGCACGCCCGATTGGAAAGCCAGCGAAAACAAGTTCAAGTGTCCCTGCCATGGCAGCGGTTACGACAGCGAAGGAATCAACTTCGAAGGACCCGCGCCGCGGCCGATGGATCGAGCTCACGTCGAGCTGGATCGCCGAAGGTCAAATCAGTAGTGGATATCGCCAGGCTCTATGATTGGACTAAAGGGTGAAGCGATCGGAGTTTGACGAGCCGGGCGCCTTACATTCCGTTGTAAGTCGGTCGAATTAGGACATACGCGAACCAATGGATCCAGAACGTCCTGATCAAAAAGAGACCAAGCAGCTGACCGGCGGCGAGAAGGGCAAAACGAGCCTGGTCGGCAAGGTGCGCGAAACGAGCACTGCGCTTAAAGACCGCGCCATCGAAGAAGCCAAGACCTACAAGGATCCGCAAGACACGCAGCTTTGGAAGTCGATCTTTCGCGTCTCTCATGATCGTTCTGATCCACGCAATCGCTCACTCGCAGTTCTCTCAAACGTTTTCCTGCATCTTCACCCGGCCAAGATCAATCGCGATGCAGTGCGCTACGCCTTCACCTGGGGGATGGGCGGGATCACGTTTTATCTCTTCATCGTGCTGACGTTTACGGGCGTGCTTTTGATGTTCTATTACCACCCGACGAAAGCCGACGCCTTCCGCGACATCCTTTACCTGGAGCACGACGTTCCTTTCGGAAAGCTGCTGCGCAACATGCACCGCTGGGCAGCGCACTTGATGGTGATTACGACCTGGCTGCACATGTTTCGCGTGGTGCTGACCGGGTCCTACAAAAAGCCGCGTGAGTTTAACTGGTGCGTCGGCGTCGTGTTGTTAGTGCTGACTTTGCTGCTTTCGTTTACCGGATATCTGTTGCCCGACGATCAGCTCGGCTTCTGGGCGGTGACGGTGGGAACGAACATGGCGCGGGCGACGCCGATGTTGGGTTCTGAAGGGCCGTTTGGTGTGCAACTGGGAATGACGCCATTCAATGACGTGCGCTTTGGATTGTTAGGCGGTTCGATCGTCGATTCGAATGCGCTGCTGCAGATCTTACATCTGGCATTGCATCGGCATTCCGCTCGTTGCGTCGATTTTCATGGCGGTGCACTTCTGGCGCATTCGCAAGGACGGTGGCATCTCCGGACCGGCGCCGGTCGTGCTCGAATCTGAGATGAAGGCAGTGAAAAAGAAGACGTAGCGGGTTGACCGGCAAAGACTAAACGAAAGTCTGTTCGAAATATGGCGAAGCGATTCAATCTGAGCCAGGGGCAAGCTGATCACCATCGGGGTGCTGGTGGTGCTTGTAGGCCTCGCCGTCTTCATGGTTGAGGATTGGCACCAGCTCTGGAAGATCTCTTCGGCGCCGGACAATGTGCCGATCGTGGCCATGCTTTTCCTCGTTCCGTTCTTTCACCTGGCTGGGAATTAAGACAGGCCACTGCGAATGACCGGCTGATTGAGAACGCTGGAAACGCGATCCGAAGCTCGCCAAGACTCACCACCGGAAAACTGAGCCCTGGCGTCCGGGTTGGGCGCGTGAGATCCACGTCTGGCCTTACCTGGTGCGAATCGAATTCCTGGCGGCGGTGATCGTTACCGTCATTCTTTTTGTCTGGTCAATCACGCTCAACGCGCCGCTCGAAGAACCTGCCAATCCAAACCTGACGATGAATCCCTCGAAAGCGCCCTGGTACTTCCTGGGGTTGCAGGAGATGCTCGTCTACTTCGATCCGTGGATTGCCGGCGTGGTGATGCCCAGCCTGATCATGGTCGGTCTGATGGTCTTTCCCTATGTTGACTCGAACCCGCTGGGAAATGGCTACTACACGATCAAGCAACGCCGGGTTGCGCTCTGGATGTTTTGCGCCGGTTTCCTCCAGTGGATTCTCCTGATCGTCATTGGCACGTTTATCCGTGGGCCTGGTTGGATTTGGTTCTGGCCCGGTCAGACCTGGGACCACAATGCGGTGGTCTACGATCGCAACCGGGACTTGCACGACATTGTTGCGGACTTGACCGGGTTCACGACGCTTTCGACTTCCTGGGTGCTGAAAGCGATTTTCGGCGCGATCGTTGTAGGATTGTTTTTTATGGCGGGCGCTCTTTTCTTCCATTGGCTGCTGACGCGCGGCGGCCTTGATCGGATCGATCGTTCGCTGCCGATTTGGAGGCGCATCTGGCTTTGGATGACGACGCCCGATCCATTTGAACAAAAACTGCTGGCGCGAACGAGCTTGCTTCAGTACGTAACTTTCCAGTTTTTTGCGATCACTGTTTTGCTGGCGATGCCGGTGAAGCTGATTTTGCGGCTCGTGTTTACAATCAAGTATGTGTGGGTGACGCCCTGGTTTAACGTCTGAAGTGTTCGATATTTGGCGACGCGGAGGAATGATCCTTAGTGGCTGACTCTCCTGAAGCTACCGAGTCGTTGGTAAAAAAGGAAGCCTGAGGTTCCGGTAAACGATCCCATCGTCAGCCGCTCGACGAGCGGCATCATGCTGATTTGCGCCTTGCTCCTCACGATCTCACTGGCCTGGGCCCTCTACGATGAAGCGCTTGGTCAGCGTCCCTGGAAAGGCATTCAAAAAGAATTTGTCAGCCGCTATACGACGTTACCTCAGAAGTATTAAAGCCGCAGGCCGGAAAGACCGAGGCAGAACTGAAAGAGAGCCCCGAGTATCAGAGCCCTCGATGCTGAGGCGAAAGCCGCCAGCGAGCAGGTCAGCGCCGGAAACAACGGAGATCGATCGCAAGGTCGCTCAGATTCAAAGGCAGATCGATGCGGTAACCGAACCCTTCCAGAATCAGCGCGGCCGCCTGACGGTCATCAGCTACAACATTGAAACCGCCAAAGGTTCGGCTAAAGATAAGTATCGCAAGGAAGCGAAGGACAAAGCGCGCGGAAGTGGTCGAAGTGGAGTTGCCGGCTGCCGACGGTTCAGGATCGACCACGGTCCAGAAGATGAACTATGAGCAACTGGAAAAGTTCTACAACGACTTGCGCGATGAAAAGGCCCAACTCCTCGGACGCAAAGCTGAGCTGCTGAAAGAGCCGACCGAAATAGAGAAGAAGCGAGACGATTATCTGAAGACACCACTTGATCGGATCAGGCCCGAGCCAGATCGACGGACTGATCCGCAAGATGGATAACTTTGATTATTCGATCCTCGGTCACCAGATCAGCGTCAACTCAGCCAACATCGTCGATCGTTGCGAAGTGTGCCACGTCGGCATTCGCGAACCGTTGAATATCAGAGCGGCGGATTTGGCGCCCGATGGCCCGGGTAAAACACCCGACAGCCTGGCCCGAGCGTTTGTTAGTCACCCGAACAAGGAACTGCTGCGAGTACACAACCCCGATCGCTTTGGTTGTTCCGGATGCCACTGGGGCAACGGCCGGGCGACGACCAGCGAAGTGAAAGGACATGGCCGCCACAAGTACTGGCTGTGGCCGCTCTTTGAGAAGGAGAATATTGAAGCCGGCTGTCAGCAGTGCCACGCGCAAGGATCGCGTGACGCAGGGGGCGGAGACTCTGAATCTGGGTCGCGATCTCTTTTCGGAACGCGGCTGTGTCGGTTGCCATCGTTACGAAGGTTTTGATCGCGAAACAGATGCGCTTTCAGCGGCGCGGCAGAACACGACGCAACTGGAAGAGCAGATTCTTGCGAATGAGAAGCAGATTCGCGAAGACACTGAAGCTGCGAACCAGGCGGCAGACGACGCCGAAGCACAAAAATTGTTGGCCCATGCCGAATCGTTGCGGGTCACCAATAGTTTGCTGGCGGCACGAAAGGATCAGGTGAACCTGCAATCGAAGTACCTGATGCAGGATCAAAAGAAGGTCGGACCGAATCTGAAAGATGTGAAGTTGAAACTGCGCAAGGAATGGATTCCGGTTTGGCTCAAAGATCCGCAGGCTTTCCGTCCCGGCAACGAAGATGCCGGCGTTCTGGCGTTTCGGGATCGACGCAGGATGGCGAAGATCAGATCAAAGCTATTTCGGCTTATCTCTGGCAGGAGAGTTTTGACGGCAAGCCTCCCGAGCAGGCGCGCGGTGATTCCGGCACGCGGCAAGGAGCTCTTTGAAACGCGCGGCTGTCTTGCCTGTCACTCTATCGGCGAGGCGATAGCGCTGTCGGCGGACACTTTGCCGCCAACTTGCAAAGAGTTGGAGAAAAGGCAAACTACGAATACATCGTTCGCTGGATTCATAATCCGCGCGAACGTTGGGCGCCTTATTGTCCCAAAGAGAAACGCGATCTGACTCCGGCCGATTACGCGCAACACAACCTGCCTTACGCTTTTGATACTGAACTGAATTCGCGTTGTCCAAATGACGGCACTGAATTGCAAGTTCAGAATATGACCGTCATGCCGAATTTCAGGCTGACAGACAGCGAAACGCGCGACATCGCCACGCTACCTTTTCTCGCTGTCTTCGCCGCCTTCCTATCCGGATGCTTCATTCATGGACGATCCGAATCTGAAAGCGAAAGGGCAGGCGCTGATCAAACAATACGGCTGCGCGGGTTGTCATGAGATCAAAGGGTTCGAAGAGGAACAACGAATCGGCAAAGAGCTGACTGTCGAAGGCGCGACGCCGATTGAGCGGCTGGATTTTGCCCTGTTGACGCATGATGCGGAGAAAGGCCACGAGCCTGCTTGCCCATGGACGACCATGAGTCGAAGCAGGCGCCGAGCCGAAACAGACGCTAAGCATGAAGAAAAGCCCTGGTACAACCACAAAGGCTTCTTTGAACATAAACTGGCCGACCCCTCGATCTATGATCGTGGCAAAGAGAAAGATCCCAAGGATCGGCTGCGCATGCCGAAGCCTTATTTGACTCCGGAATGGCGCAACGCGTTGACGACGCTATTGCTGGGAAGTGTGGGAACAGAAGGTTCGAATGTGCCGCGGTCTTTATTCTTTGAACCGGAGGATCAGCGACGTCAGGACGTGCAGAACGGTTGGTGGGTAATCAAGAAGTACAACTGCGTGGGCTGCCATCAAATTCAGGTGGGCAGAAATCAGTCCTGATGGATGTTCCTTACTATCAAACGCCGGAAGGAAAAGATCTACTGCCGCCGCGATTGACCAGCGAAGGCGCACGCGTAGATCCGAGTTGGCTGCTTCGGTTCCTGCACGACCCTTCGTTAAGCGAAGCGAAAGGCACGACTGCGTTCGCGCAAGCAGCAACCGACGACCCGCAACCACAACCACAGGCGAGTGCCAGTCCCGGCGCTTCACCGCCGGCTCGTCCCGACGTCAACTGCAGGTAGTTTGAAGGCCCAGCCGGGACTGAATCGCAACGGCGTGCGGCCTTATCTGAAAGCGCGCATGCCGACATTTAACTTTTCACCAAACGAACTGCAAACCCTGGTTCGCTTCTTCATGGCGTTGTCTGGTCAGCAAGAGCCCTACATCAGGGAGCCGCTGCAACCGCTGACTGAAGCAAGAGAAGCTGGTGGCGCGGCAGATGTTTACGTCCGGAACGCCGTGTTTGAAGTGTCATATCACCGGCGATCCGGTGCACGACGAAAAGGCCATCGCGCCCGACTTCCTGCTGGCGGGCGAGACGATTAAAACCCGATTGGACTTTCCGATGGCTGCTAGATCCGGCGCAGATCAGTCCCGGCACGGCGATGCCGAGCGGTCTATTTAGAAGAGAAGGGGAGCGTTGGGTGATTAATCTTCCCAATCCACCCGCGAGCGCTACCGCTTATCACGCAGGATCATGCACAGTTGCTGGTTCGCTACATGCTCTTATTAACTCCGGAAGAACAGAGACGGTTATTGGCGACCTCGCCGGTGCAGCCGGCGGCAAGCACTGCCGGCTCAGGCTCAGTCGTCTTTGCGGCGGAAACGCAACGACGCTTTAGCTAATTCGCGGCGAAAGTTGAAGCGACCTAAGACTGTCGCGCGAACCGCCGGCCGGAACAATTCTCGAGGTCCAGGGTTTTGATGATCATGAATTAGCAGGATTTTGGCAGACTTTTGTTAGAGTGCGGGTCTGCTTCAGAGCTAGCCCCGTGTTAAAGTTGCAAAGAAAGTTAATTCGATTTGGAGGACTGAATATGTCAACGAAGCAGTTGAAGCTCGGGGTCGTGTCTGACCATCGTGCTCTCTTTACTAGCTCTGGGTTCGGCTTGTTCAAAACCAACAAACGACTCGGTGGCCAACGAACGAATCCGCTCAGACTGGAACACCCTACACTGCCGGCAATGGGAGTGTAACCGGAGCCATCGCCTATAACGGCGCGGCGCCGGCGCCGAAGAAGATTGATTCGTCGGCCGATCCGGCTTGCGGACAGGCGAATCCCAACCTGACCACCGAAGACACGGTCGTTAAAGATGGCAAACTCGCGAATGTTTTTGTCTACGTCAAAGACGGCACGACGGCCGATGGCAAGAAGATCGGCGACTTCACTTATACGACTCCGTCAACCGCAGCCACGCTCGATCAAAAGGGATGTCATTACGTGCCGCACGTGATGGGGATCCAGACCAACCAGAAGCTATCGTATCACCAACAGCGATCCGACTCAGCACAACATCCACCCAACTCCCAAGAGCAATCCGGAGTGGAACCAGACGCAGCCAAACGGTGCGGCGCCCATCGAAAAAACTTTTGCGCGCGCCGAAGTGTTAATTCCGGTGAAGTGTAATCAGCATCCCTGGATGAAGTCTTATATCGGCGTGTTGAAGCACCCGTTCTTCGCAGTCAGCGGAGAAGACGGAGCTTATACAATCAAGGGGCTCCAACCCGGAACTTATACGGTCGCTGCGTGGCACGAGAAAGGTGGCCCGAACGGCACTGAGAAGACGATGCAGGTAACGGTTCCGGCAAGCGGAGCGGGTAAGGCCGACTTCGCCTTTGGAGACGCAGCCGCTACAGCTTCGAGCAAGCCCGGCCTGGAAATGATGCCGGCGCTTGAAGTGCCCTTAATCGGCAAACACAAGTAAGAAAGATTGCCGATTGCCGATTGCCGATTGCCGATTCGCGTGGAGGCGGTCGGCAGTTGGTGATCGCCAGACGGCAATCAGCAATTGGCAATGAATTGATTGGGATGAGATCAATCGGCAATCGGCAGAATCGGCAATCGGCAATGCGATCACTCGCCAATCGGCCTTCGTACCCGGGTCTTCATCGTTTTGCCTTACTCGTCGCTGGCGCGACGTTTTGTCTAATCATTGCCGGTGCGCTCGTGACTAGCCACGACGCTGGCTTGGCAACGGCTGACTGGCCGCTCACGGAAGGCCACTTCCTTCCCAAAGCGGAGTCTCTCGGAATCACCACCGGCGTCAACATGGTGGGCAATCTCTTCTGGGAACACGGCCACCGCATGATCGCGACCACGGTGGGAATGCTTACCATCGTGCTCGCGATCTATCTTTATGTTAAAGAGCAACGGCGCTGGGTGCGCCGGCTCGGAGTCTTTGCCCTGCTCGCAGTCATCGCGCAGGGCTTGCTCGGCGGGCTGACAGTAAAATTAATGTTGCGGTTCGGGATCTCCGAAGCTCATGCGACACTCGCCCAACTGTTCTTTTGCACAACCGTCAGTCTCGCTGTTTTTACGTCGCGCAGCTGGATCGAGGCGCAACCAACATTTGAAGAGAAGGGAACTCCGGCTCGTTACCTGTGCATCGCCGCGCTGGTAACGATCTTTCTGCAGCTGATTCTCGGTGCGACGTTGCGACACTCGGCCACCTGGGATCGGCCGTTACCGACTGAGTTGTTACTCGGTCATATCGGCGGCGCAATCGCTGTCATGATCATTTTGTCGATCGCGACCTTGACGATCATCAGGCGTTATCCCGGTGAAAGTTTTCTTACTCGTCCGGCGACCATTGCTCTGGGGCTGCTTGGCTTACAGCTGATGCTCGGGGTGGCGGCATACCTGACGCGCTTGAAATCGCCTGACGATCCGCAGCCGTTAAATCCGATGGTCGGAATCACGGTCGCGCATGTTGCTTGTGGCGCTCTCGTATTTGCTACGACGATTGTCTTAACGCTCAGAGTTTTTCGAGTAGTTCGGTCGACAGCTCCAGCATTTGATCTCGCGAGATCTACAGCAGCGTCGCGTTGAACTTTATGAAAGAACTGGCAGTGGACATAAACACGGCAACAATATCCGAACTCGAGTCCCCGGTGATTACGGCTCGTGAGCGAGTTGCTGCGTTCGTTGAGTTAACAAAGCCGCGCATTACGTTTCTGATTGTGCTGACCTCCGCAGCCGGCTTTTACCTGGGTTCGCGTGGCGGTGTGGATTACGCCTTGTTGTTGAGCGCGATGTTTGGCATCACTTTGCTTTCGTCGGGCGTCGCCACGATCAATCAGTATCTGGAGCGAGACCTGGATAGCCTGATGCGGCGGACTGCAGACCGTCCGCTTCCTTCGGGCAAATTATTACCCTGGGAAGCTTTGGTGTTTGGTGCGTCATTGATCATCGTCGCCGAGGTTTATCTTGGTGTGATGGTGAATCTGCTGACCGCAATTCTTGGCCTGACCGTTATTGCCGGCTATCTCTTTGGTTATACGCCACTCAAGACAAAGACCTCGCTTTCGACGATGGTGGGCGCCTTTCCCGGAGCAGTGCCACCCTTGATTGGCTGGACGGCGGCACGCGGCGAAGTCAGTCTTGAGGCGTGGGTGCTCTTTGCGATTCTGTTTCTCTGGCAGTTTCCCCACTTCCTGGCGATTGCCTGGATGTATCGCGAAGACTATGCGCGCGCGGGCATTCTGATGTTGCCGGTGATTGAACCGGAGGGTCGCGTCACGAGTCAGCAGATTGTGATCTACACGCTAATGCTTTTGCCGGTAAGTCTGCTGCCCTACGTGCTGGGAATTTCCGGCAAGGTTTACCTTTTCGGCGCGGCGGTGCTGGGGTTGCTGTTTCTCTACAGCAGCATACGTGCGGCAATTTCGCTCTCAAGACAGGAAGCCCGCAAGCTTCTGCTGGCGTCCGTGATCTATCTGCCGCTTTTGTTCATTTTAATGGTGCTGAACCGGTGAGGTCGTGAATCGTGAATCTGAGTGCGTGACCTGTGATTGACAACTCGAGTGGATGATTTACGATTCACGATTTACGATTGCACGATTTCCGATTCACGATTCCTCACGATTACGATTCACGATTTCCGATTCACGAAGGAGTAACCGATGGGACGAGTTCTTGCGGTTATTATCTGGCTACTTACGCTGGGATCCGTATCGCTTTTCTTTGTGAAGAAGTGGTGGTTTCCCACCGGTATTTCCGAACACGCCCCAGCGCTTGATCGGCAATTCATGCTGACGATCATTGTCGTCGGTCTCGCCTTCACAGCCGCACAAGTGGGCCTCGGCTACATGGTCTGGAAGTATCGCGACACTGGTAATCGGGAACGCGCTACTTACACTCACGGCAGCAGCAAGTTGGAAGTTGATCTGGACGACGGTGACCGCCGTTATCTTTATCGGCCTCGCCGTGATGGGTCAGAGCGTCTGGGCTTCGTTGCGTTTCAATGAAGCGCCGGCCGGAGCTTTTCATGTTGAAGTTGTTGCCCAGCAGTTTCAATGGAATTTTCACTACGCCGGAACCGGACGGAGTCTTTGGACGCACCGATCCCACACTTGATTGACGACTCGTCGCTTGAATTTCATTGGCCTCGATGAAGCCGATCCGAATATGAAAGACGATTCCGTGCATAGCGTGCTCGTCGTTCCCGTTAACCGGCCCGTCGAATTAGCGCTTCGTTCCAAGGACGTGATTCATAATTTCTGGGTGCCCGAACTTCGGTTTAAGCAGGATCTGGTTCCGGGCATGGTGATTCGCGTCCATTTTACGGCTAACACGGTCGGCAAGTATGAACTTGCCTGCGCGGAACTTTGCGGTCAGCTCCACTTCAAGATGAAAAGCTACATGCTGGTGCTTCCCGCGGAGGAACATCAGGCGCTCACCGCATTGCCGCAGGAAGACTTTCAAACAAAGGTGACTGAGTTGCTGGCGAAGTATCAGTTGCCGGCGTACTTAGTCATCGCTTTTACTCTTTCGTCAGGTTGTTAGGTCGAATCACGAGGAGAATAAAAGATGTCAGGTGAAACTCACGCAGAAGTACACCGGCACCCTGCGCCAACGAGCTTCATACGCAAGTACATTTTCAGCGTCGACCACAAGGTCATCGGCATTCAGTACATCCTGCTGGCTCTGGCGGCGGTGCTGGTAGGAATGACGATGTCCGTGTTGATGCGTATGAATCTTTCGTGGCCGGGAACCAACTGGCCGATCCTGGGAACGCTGTTTCCGGGCGGAGCTCCCGGACGGCATGATGACGCCCGAGTTCTACCTCTCGCTCGTGACGATGCACGGGACCATCATGGTCTTCTTCGTTCTGACCACAGCGCCGCAAGGCGGGTTCGGCAACTACTTTTTGCCGATTCAGATCGGCGCTGAAGACATGGCGTTTCCATATCTGAACATGCTGTCGTTCTGGGTGACGCTGGTGGGATTCATCGTGATCCTCGCGGCGATCTTCTTCTCGGGCGCCGAATCAACTGTGGGCCCGATTGGCGGCTGGACTGGATACGCTCCGCTCAGTGCCCTGGGACAAATAGCCGGTCCCGGGCCAGGGCATGGGCATGAACCTTTGGATCATCAGCATTGCGATCTTCTGCGTTGGTTCGTTGCTCGGCGCTCTCAACTTCATTACCACGTTGCTCAACATGCGCACGCGCGGCATGTCGCTGATGCGGATGCCTCTGACCTGCTGGGCCTGGTTTACAACTGCCGTGCTCGCGCTGCTTTCTTTTCCGGTTCTGCTCGGCGGCGGCATTCTGCTGCTGCTCGATCGCCTTGCCGGAACCAGCTTCTTCATTCCCGGCGGTCTCTATATCAGTGGGTTGCTGTCAGGAACTGATGAGCGGTTTCCGATGCACACGGGCGGTTCACCAATCCTCTGGCAACACCTTTTCTGGTTCTTCGGACACCCTGAGGTTTACATCGCAATTCTGCCGGGCATGGGCGCGACTTCGCACATCCTGGCCACCTTTGCGCGCAAGCCTGTGTTTGGTTATCGCGCGATGGTATTCGCGATCTTTGCCATCGGACTCCTGGGCTTCTTCGTCTGGGGACACCACATGTTCATCAGCGGCATGAGTCCCTATTCCGCGATGACTTTCTCAATCCTGACCCTGTCGATTGGCGTGCCCTCCGCGGTCAAGACTTTCAACTGGCTGGGAACACTTTGGGGCGGCCGCATTCGCTTCACGACAGCGATGCTGTTTGCCATCGGCTTTGTTTCGCTGTTTGTCGCGGGCGGTATTACCGGACTGGTGCTCGGGTCAGACTTCGCTCGACCTGCCGATGCACGACACTTACTTCGTTACGGCGCACTTCCACCTGGTGATGGGTGTGGCATCGATCTTCGGCATGTTTGCCGCCACTTATTTCTGGTTCCCGAAGATGTTTGGCCGGATGATGAACGAGAAGCTCGGCAAGATTCACTTCTGGATCACTTTTGTCGGCGTCTACTGCATCTTCGTGCCGATGCACACGATGGGAATCGTCGGCATGCCGCGCCGCTTTGCGCAGTTTACGGAGTATGAGTACCTGAAGAGCGCTGCATCCGCTCGTGATGTTTGTTTCGATCGCGGCAATCACCACAGTCCTGGCGCAGATACTTTTTTACTTCAATCTCTTCTGGAGCATGTTCAAAGGCACGAAGGCTTCAGACGAATCCCTGGGATGCGACTACGCTAGAGTGGAACACCACTTCACCGCCGCCTCACGACAACTTTGCCGGCGTGCTTCCTACGGTTCATCGCGGACCTTATGAATTTGCAGTGCCGGGCGCTCCCAACGATTTCCTGATGCAGACAGATCCAGAGCCGGCGGAGATGCCGGCAGGGGAAGTGGGAATGGCCACGATGGTCACAAGCACTAAACAACTGCCCCAACGCAAGACTGGGGGCGGTTCAAAACTACCGGGACGGAATGGACGCTCAGGGAACGGTCATGAAGGACCGTTTCCGCAGTACGACTCCGCAGATAATCGGTACCGGATCGGAATGTGGGTGGGGCTCGCTTCGATCCTGATGTTGTTCACGGCATTAACCAGCGCTTACATCGTGCGGGCCGCATCGTCAAACGATTGGAAGTCTCTGCCGATGCCGCGCATCCTGCTGCTGAGCACGGCCTTAATTCTGGTTAGCAGCGGCACACTCGAATTCGCCAAGCGAAAACTGAAGCCACGCAAGCGAAGGTCGTACAGAACCTGGCTCTTTGTCACTACAGCTCTCGGTCTGGGATTTCTGGCGTCGCAGTTAGTAGCCTGGCGGCAACTGGTCGCGCAGGGGTTTACGTAACCACCATCCCCACAGCTCCTTCTTCTATCTGTTGACTGCAACGCACGGAGTGCACTTGGTAGGCGGACTGCTGGCGCTGATTTATTTAATCGTGCGGACGCGGGCGATAACCGCTGACGAACGTTTTCATGCGCAGCGTTTGGCCGCCACCGGCGCTGTGACCATTTACTGGCACTTTATGGATATTTTGTGGATCTACCTGTTTTTGCTTTTGTTCTTTTGGCGATAGCTGGAATCCGAGGAAGTCGACTCTAACTTAACGGAGGTGACAGGTGAGTACTGAAGCACGCGCACAACATTTTCCCGCAGCGGATTGGGACGGAGGTGTGCTCCCGTATCGCGTCGGTCATCGCAAGCTGGGAATGTGGTTGTTTATTGTTTCCGACTCGCTGACGTTTTCAGCGCTGTTGATCGGCTATAGCTATCTGCGCGCCTCCAACGTCTGGCCCACGCCGTTCCCGTTCTATCCCAGCATCGTCTTTTCGTCGGTGATGACCTTCTGCCTGCTCTCGTCGAGCTTGACGATGGTGTTTGGCGTCTCCGCGTCGAGTCGTGGCGACAAAGACAAGGCGCGAAAGTGGATTCTGGCCACAATCGTTTTTGGTGTCGCGTTTATCGTGCTCCACTTGATTGAGTGGAATCACCTGATTCATGAAGGCCTACAACCCTTTAGTCTGCCGGCAGACTGGGTCACAACATTCACTGCCGCTGACGGCACGCTGCCCTCGCCACTTTTTGGCGCTACCTTCTTCACAATCACCGGGCTGCACATGTTTCACGTTGCCACGGGCGCCATCTATCTCGCTGTCGTGGCGGCACGCGTGAAGAAGTTGAAACACGAAGACGTGGAAATCAGCGGGCTCTACTGGCACTTCGTAGATCTCGTCTGGATGTTTGTGTTCCCGCTGATCTACATCATGTCAGTCGACATCGGCGGTCATTGGCAGGTTGGGGCAACGCGAGGAGAACAAACATGAGCGCACACGAAGAACACTTCGCCGGCAGTAATAAATTGTTTACCTCAATCTGGGTTTGGCTCCTGATTCTGACGTTGATTGAGATCTTCCTGGCTTACAAGCCGATGCCGATCCACTTCATGCTGGTAGTGCTGCTCGGACTCTCTTTGATTAAAGCGGCGCTGATCATCGCCTACTTCATGCACTTGAAGTTCGAGCGGCTCAGCCTGATCCTGACAATCATCCCGATGCTGGTAGTCTGTATCTGTTTACTGTTCGTGTTTTTTCCGGACAGCTTCCGCTCGTCAGATTTGCGCTATAAGTTCAAAGAGACACCACCCGCGCCCGCGGCGGAACAGCACTGATGAAGTTATCGCACCTAACCAGGTTAGCTTTCTTGTGCTCAGCAGCAGTTTTGCTGATTGTGCTGGTGGAGGGCACCGGCTTGGCGCAGTGCGCGATGTGCCGGGCTTCTCTTGCCGGCTCGAATAACGCCTTCTTTATTCGCAACTTTCAATATCGGAGTGCTGGTGTTGTTGACTCCTCCGGTGGCGATCTTTTGTTCGATCTTTTTTATTCTGAAACGGCACGTCGGTGCTGCTGAGCAACAGGCTGAGGACGAGAAGAAGTAACCAATGTCCAGCGACAACCCACTCGCTCTGAACATCGATGTTCGCACCACTCGCGGCCGGTCTTGTCCCCAGTGCGGTGGGAAAATAATTCCTTCCGATCGCGCTGTCTACCAGAACACAGCCGATCCAAACGCGGTATTTGCGGTCTGGCGTATGCGAGAGATGTGGTTACGAAGAAATGTCAGAACGTCCTAAACCTGCCGGCAAGGCCAAACACTAAGAGATAAATTCGCCGATGAAAAATGAGCTGGGATTACTGAATGTCATCTGCATTGTGGTGGGATTACTGTTTATAGTTGCTGCGATACTGACCGCCCTCTTTTTCCCCCGCTACTAAGCACCGACAATCTGTTCATCATCCTGGTCTGCATGGTGATGGCGCTGCTGTTCATGTCTAACCCGCTGCTTTATCTTCATTCAGAAGGCCGCTTGCCCATTCCTTTTGCCAAACGTCTGGGCCGCCAGAAACAGGTGGCGCAACTTGCAGGTACCGCACCGCCGTTGCTTGACGCAAAGGGCCGCGCGGTGCCGCCCGATGTCAGGGCCATGATGGCGGGCATGAATAGACGAAAAGAGTAAGCCGCAAACACTTCGTCACAGTGAAACACAATGGACGATTTGGCCAAGCGAGTCCTAAAAAACTTTGCGCATTGGAATAAAGAGTCGCTCGACCTCCACACTCTCTTTGAGATAGGCGGAAACGATCCCGACGCGCGCACCGCGGTTTTCGACACAGTGGAGAAATTGGTAAAGGACGGCTTGCTGGAAGAGTTGGGAAATGATTTTTATGCGTTAACTGAGAAGGGTAAGGCGGCAGCCGAGCAAAATTAACAAAAGGCTGGTTTAATAAGAATCCTATCTCAGCCAAAACGGTGGTGTCCTATTTCCTGTAGGGGCGGCACTCTGTGGCCGCCCCATCGTTAGAATTCAGGGGCGCCCACGGAGGGACGCCCCTACATTCGTTTAGGACATTACACGTTAATACTATCCACTATTTCACACCAAGTAACAGGAAGTTCGTGTAGTTTCGTGTGAGTACGTGGATTTTTTGATTTGGGCCCCAGGGATTTGATGTCTGACTTAATTTCCCAGCTTCCCCATCTCAACGCACTACTGAACACCACAAGTGCGATTCTGCTCATCAATAGGCTATCGCTTTATTCGCCGCGGCAACATTCCCGCTCATCGCAATTGCCAGGTTGCGGCGTTTGTAACATCAATGCTTTTTCTGACCTCGTACCTGACCTATCACTACTTTCATGGCGATACGAAGTTTTTGGGGCAGGGAGCTGTGCGCCCCTTCTACTTCGCAATATTGATCAGTCACGTTGTCCTGGCAATTGTGATTGCTCCCTCTGGTCTTGATAACCCTTTATCGCGCGGCACGCGGAGATTTCCTCCGCCACCGTCGCATTGCGCGCTGGACCCTGCCTACTCTGGCTTTATGTTTCGATCACCGGCGTCATTGTCTATGTCATGCTGTATCACCTTTATCCCACGCCATGAGTCAGACCGATCCGAGGAACACCGGTAACGGCAATAAGCCCGAAGTTAAGGTGACGTTGCCTGAAGTAAAGAGACTGCGCGCGTCCGGTCCGATTTTGATTCTGGCAGTCTTGTTTGTGCTTAGGAGCTTTTCTTACCTGGTACTTCACCTGGTTTGGCCGTAGTTTGTCCGATGCCGATATCACTAGCTACCTGTCCGACCAAAAGCATCCGCGTCGCGTTCAGCATGCGTTGTTACAGGTTCAGGATCGCATCGCACGCGGAGATGCCAGCGCAAGGCAGTGGTACCCACAGCTTATTCGGCTCGCCGGCGATCCAGAGACGGAGTTTCGCCTGACGGTCGCCTGGGTGATGGGTTTTGACAATAAGGCAGATGAGTTTCATCAGTCGCTCTTAGGGTTGGTCAAGGATCGTGAACCAATCGTGCGGCGCAATGCGGCGCTGGCTCTGTTGCGGTTTGGCGATCGCGAGTGGTCGAGATGAGTTGCGAGCCATCCTCCAGCCTTACGCGCTTGCGTCTCCCTGGGGTGGCGTAGTGGAGAGTTCACTTAAGGAACAGTCTCCGGTTGCGCGAGGCACTTTGTTGGTCGGTTGCGGCAAGCCAACAACCTTAATGAAGAAGTCCGTTCGCCTTTTCCTGGGAGACTCGAACGAATCGCTTTGCCAATCAGGCTCTACAATCGCCGCCGGTGACACGCTACTGACACTTACTTCCGATGAGGAAAGTATCTGGGAAGCGCTGCGCGGGCTCTCTTTAATTGGGGACAATGACGACCTGCCTGCGATTGAGCAATACGAACGCGGTGCTGCGCCCGGGCCGGCACGTTCAGACCGGATAAAAGAACAAGCGGCCCTGACAGCTAAAGCTATCAAGAGCCGCTTTGGGGAAGCTAAATAAAACTGTTAAGCGGGCGGGGCGGGCGGAGCATCAGGAAGTGAGATACCGTGCAGGCCTTCCCAATCTTCGGTCGGCACCATCTCGATTGCGTCCCAGGGGCAGCCGTCGAGGAAAGCTCCATCCGGGCCTTTGCTGATGCATTTCTGGCAGCCAATGCACAGATACGGATCAACTTCGATGCGGCCGAAAGGCGGATGATCTTCGTCCGGCACCCAAAACATGCAGGCTTCGATCGGACAGTACTCGACGCAGGCTGGTGATCCGGAACAACCGGTGCAGCAATCTGTGGTAATCGCGAGGATGCGGGGCTTCTTTTTACGACTTGCCTTGCCGTCTCCCTCTGACATGGGCCAATGCTTGTCTACAATATCGTACACGCTACATCCCTTTTGCTGAAGTTGCTCTCCGAGTTCGACTCTAACATAGCGTTGCTGATTTCCTCAACAAATTGTGTCGTTGACCTGTTCTGCTTGTCGTGGCCCTGACGGCAGGAGTTTAATAATCAAAAATCTCGGGGAGGTACCGAACATGGAAACCGTAACAGGCATTTTCGCTTCGCGTGGTGACGCTGAACGCGCGGTCCAGCAACTACAAGCGGCAGGGATCGCAAACGACCGGATTGCTTTTCTAACTCCGGACACGTCAGGCAGCGAGATCGAAACGGACGTTCCTGTCAGCGATACAGAACAGTCTGGCATGGGTAAGGCGATGGGTGGTGCAGTCGGTGGAGCACTCGGAACTGCCGGCGGCATGGGCCTTGGTGCGGGGATCGCTAGCTTGTTCATACCTGGAGTGGGGCCGGTTATAGCTGCGGGTCTGGTGGGCGCAGCTATTTTAGGTATCGGTGGCGCGGCTACCGGAATGGCCGCCGGAGCAGCGCTGGAGCGATCACTCGCCGATGGCGTGCCGCACGATGAGTTGTTCCTGTACGAGGATGCATTGCGAAAGGGCAAGTCGGTGGTAATCGCATTTGCCGAAGACGAGGATGCTGAGACCCGTTCACGGCAGGTCTTAACAGATGCAGGCGCTCAGGATGTTGATGCCGCTCGTGAAGACTGGTGGATCGGCTTGCGGGATGCCGAAGCGGAAAGTTATCAGGCGACACGGCCGCAACTTCACTGAAGACGAAGCCGATTATCGCCGCGGATTTGAAGCTGCTCTTCACGCAAAGTTGCGAGGGCGCTCTTATGAAGAAGCGGCTCCGGAACTGATTGTTTTCTACCACGAAGCAAGGTCTAACGCGGCCTTTCGCCACGGCTATGAGCGCGGCTATGCTCATAACCAGACCTTGCAGGAAAAACATCGCACTTGAAAGAGATAGTCTTAAACGTTGTCGTCCTGGTCGGCATCCTTGCCCTAAGTGCGATCATCACGCAATGGTTTGCTCGAACAATGTATATCCGCTGTCTGGCGTGTGGAACGTTGAACGCCAGACGGCGCGTTAACTGCCGCTCCTGCAATAGCCAACTTAGATCTCCTTAACACACGCCACAAACTTATGAATCAAGAATCACGGCCCGCGATTCCTGCCGCATGGCAAACCCATGCCGAACGTACTGAGTATCGCGAAACTGCGCCTTACTCCGAAACCATTGCTTACGCGCAACAACTCGCATCGGGATCGCCGTTGCTTAAGTTCGAAAGCTTTGGCAAAAGCGGCGAAGGCCGAGAGCTCCCGCTTTTGATCGCCGCCGAAGGTGAGACGTTCACGCCACAAGCGGCGCGAGCCGCCGGCAAAGCGGTTGTTTTGATTCAGGCGTGCATTCACGCCGGAGAACCTGACGGCAAGGATGCCGGCTTTGCTTTGTTGCGTGATATCGCAATTACCAAAACCCAACCTGACTTACTTAAGAATGTTGTCGTGCTCTTCATTCCGATCTACAACACCGACGGACACGAGCGATCGAGTCCCTACAATCGCATCAATCAAAACGGTCCTGCCGAAATGGGTTGGCGCACAACGACCTCTTACCAGAATCTGAATCGAGATTACATGAAAGCCGACACTCCGGAGACTCGGGCCTGGCTAGCGCTCTGGAACCGTTGGCAGCCGGATTTGTTTATCGATTGCCACGTTACCGACGGCGCAGACTATCAGTACAACATCACATATCAGTTTGAGCATCATGAGGCCATTCCCAGCAGCATCCTGGACTGGGAACGGGAAGTGATGAACGGCAAGGTGTTTCCGGCGATGGAGGCAGAAGGAAACGTCGTGTCCTGGTATCTGGAGTTTGCCGACAACCGCGACTTCAAGAAGGGAATTCGTGATTTCAACGGCAGTCCGCGCTTTTCGACGGGTTATGTTCCCCTACGAAATCGGCCAGGGATCCTGATAGAGACGCACATGATTAAGGACTACAAGTCTCGAGTGCTGGGTACGTACGACCTGCTTCGTTACGTGCTTGCCGAAGTCAGTCAGGATCCGCAGAAGTTGCTTAAGGCTGGACAAGTGGCGGACGACGAGACGATCGCGCGTGGTAGTAGATTCGATCCGCAGCAAAGTTATCCGATCGATTTTGAGCTTACCGACCAGGCGATGCCTTACAACTTGAGGGCTTTGTCCTCCCGAACCGAAATGAGCGATGTCTCCGGCGACCTGCGCGTCATATTCGGATCCGATCCCATTACCATGACCGTGCCGATGTACAACACGTTCCGCGTGCGCACCGCCATAGTCCCGCCATTGGCTTACATCGTGCCGCCGCAGTGGCGGGAAGTGATTGCCTTGCTTAAGACACACGGACTGACATTAAAGGAGATTAATTCAGCTCAACCGCTGGATGTGGAGAGTTATCGTTTTACGGAAGTGACCTGGCCGTCCGGACCCTTTGAAGGCCGGTTCATGCCGCGCATCAAAGCTGAACTCACGCGCGAACGCCGAACATTTCCGGCGGGATCTGTCGTAGTTCCGCTGGCGCAAAAGCTGGCAAAGGTGGCCATCAATCTCCTGGAACCGCAAGCGCCGGATTCATTGGTAGCCTGGGGTTTCTTTAATGCGATCTTTGAGCAGAAAGAATATGGCGAGCATTACGTCGTGGAGACGTTGGCGCGCGAGATGATGGAAAAGGATCCGAACCTACGAGCGGAGTTTCAGGCAATGCTTGCGAGCGACTCAGAGTTTGCTTCAGACCCGGCAGCGCGATTGGAATTCTTCTACAAACGCTCGCCTTATTGGGACCAGCAAATGAATCTCTATCCCGTAGGACGAATCACCTCGCAACAACAGATGGATTTTTAGCACTCGCGTCCTCCTGTTTATGCAGAGCACTCATCATTAGTGGGCGAGCGCATCGGGGCGCTCGATCACGTCCTTGGCAGCACGACTGCGCGCCCGTCGAACAACGATACCCACACCCGCGAAAATAAGAACGCAAGCTATTAGTATTCGTGAACTCAGCTTCTCGCCAAGTAATAAGGGCGCCAGGCCAAACGCAATGAGTGGTTGGAGATAGATGTAGGTCGCTACGGTGCTCGGGCTTACGCGCGTGAGGGCCCAGGCGTTCAAATAATAAGCAGCCACCGTTGGAACGAGGATGATGTAAATCACCGCGATCCAAACCCAGATTCCCACCGTGTTCAAAGAATCGTTGCTCAAAGCGTATCCGCCAATCGGAGCTGTTACGAGGCAACCGATCGCAAACATCCAGGTAATCACATTCAGCGCGCCATAGCGCTTGAATAAGTCTTTCGAGATGGCGATGTAGGCGGCATAGAAAAATGCACACAGCACAATTAATAAATTCCCGGTGGTGGTCTGTGGCGAGAATTCCGCACGCCAGGGATCAACGAGATAAACCACGCCACTGGCCGCCAGTAAGATCCCGATGATGCGCCGGAGGGAAATGCGGTCGTAACCGAGTGCGATGCTCACTGCGAGAGTGAAGACGGGAATGGTCGTGCCCAAAAGCACAGAGTTGATCACCGTAGTCAGGGAAAGGCCTTTGACGAAGAGCAGCTGATTAACCGCAATCCCCAACATGCTGCAAAGCGTCAGGATCGCAAGATCTTTTAGCGGAAATTTTCGCAACTGTCCCAGTTTGCCTTGCAGTAAGAGAAAAACAATTGCCGCGCCCACCACGCGAAAGGCAACGAGGCCAGAACTCGAAATCGAGCGTAAGGCCACCTTTCCTACTATCGGCCAGGTGCCAAAGATCAATTGAACGGCGATCAAGGCAAGGTGAGGTGCAAAGCCGGAGTTCTTGATTTTGACTTTGCGAAGCTCATGGAAATTTGCGACGCTTAGTCTAAGCAAATGAGAGTAAGCGTTGGCGCTTACTCTCATTAAATTTACCCGCGGGAATTGCGTGGAAAATGCTCTGCTCCAAGAAGCGTTCCGTTGTTGAAGTTCGCCCTGCGGTTCAGACCACGAGATAGAGGGGATTTTCCATAGTTTTCTTGAAGGTTTGCAAGAACTTCGCGCCCGTGGCGCCATCGATCACGCGATGGTCGCAGGACATTGTCACGCGCATCATCTGACGCACGACGATCTCGTTTCCCCGCACGACAGGTTTTGCCGTCATCGCACCTACAGCCAGGATTGCTCCTTCAGGTGGATTGATGACGGCGGTAAATTCGTCAATCCCAAACATCCCCAGGTTGCTGATTGAAAAACTTGCGCCCGTATATTCTTCAGGTTTCAGCTTGCGCTTGCGTGCGCGCTCGGCAAGGTCGCGAACCTCGCGGGCGATTTCGCTCAAGACTCTTCTGATCGGCTGAACGAATCACTGGCGTTATCAAACCGTCCTCAATCGCCACTGCGACCCCGATGTCGGCTCGTTCGTAATAGCGCACGGTCTTCTCCTGAAACGAAGCATTAACCTGCGGATGAGCGACAAGGGCGGCGGCGGCCACTTTGATAATGATGTCGTTGATACTGAGCTTCAAATCCGGATCAAGTTCATTGATGTTGCGCCGCATCTCGGCCGCTCGATCCATTTCGATCTCAGTCGTCAGAAAGAAATGAGGAATCGGGACCAAGTGACGTGACCAGACGTTTGGCGATAATCCGTCGCATTTCGCTAACGGGTTCGTCGACGTACGCTGAAGCCTGGTTAGCGCCCGGCTGACGCGCAGGAAACTTAACAACTGCGCCGGATGTTTGTGTCTCGGCTGCGGCGGCAGCAGCGGGTCGTCCCTGGCTTATTGCTGCCTCAATATCACGCTTGACGATCCGGCCACCCGGACCACTTCCATTTAAAGTGCGCAAATCCACGCCAGCTTCGGCGGCCATTCGCGCGGCTAGCGGTGAAACGATAAGACGGTCAGATGTCGAGGTCGGGGCTGCTGGAGTTGAACCATTACCTGCCGGGCTGGAAGCTTCAGCAGGTTTTGCCGCAGGCTTCGGTTGCTGCTCCGGCTTTTCGGCAGGTGTTGACGGTGGGGCAGTGGCTGCGGCTGCTTCCTTCGGTTTAGCTTCGGCCGGCGGCTTTTCTGCGCGGCACCGCCGCTTTGCAGGATCGCCGAGATGTCTTCGTCAGGTTCACCAATCACCGCAATCATTTGACCGAGCGGCGCGGACTCACCTTCCTTGATGATGATCTTTCGCAGCACGCCATTGGCGAGAGCCTGCATCTCCATCGTGGCTTTGTCAGTATCAATCTCGGCGAGCGGCTCGCCCATCGAAACCTTGTCGCCTTCCTTCTTAAGCCACCGCGAAAGCTGTCCCTCCTCCATAGTGGGCGAGAGCTTTGGCATGATCACCTGAGTTGCCATTCAAACCTCGTGAATCGTGAATCGTGAATCGTTAATCGTGAAATCGTAAATCGTGAATCGTGATTCGTGGCCGTAATTGAGCGGTTTCAGAACCGCGAGCGATAGCGAGCGGATGCTCGTTTCAACGTTACCAGATGATCCGGTCGCTATCGCTCACGGTTCTGAAATCATTCGAGCAACGTCAGCGTTAAGCACGATTGACGATTCACGATTTACGATCCCGATTCACTCAAGATAAGCCACTTCCTTAACGGCGGCTACGAGTTGATCGACCGTGGGAAGCGCAAGTGTCTCGAGATTCTTTGCATAAGGCATCGGCACGTCCGCACCGGAAAGTCTCTTCACAGGCGCATCAAGATAATCGAAAGCGCGCTCCATAATCTCGCGTACTAATCTCCGCAGCCACGCCGCAGAATGGATGCGACTCTTCCGTCACAACCACGCGATTGGTCTTTTTCACCGATGCCACGATCGTGTCGATGTCGAGTGGTCTAATCGTGCGCGGGTCGATTACCTCGCAGGAAACACCCTGTTGCTCAAGTACTTCCGCAGCCTTTAAAGCGACTGGCACCATCAATGAACGGGCGACAATGGTGGCATCGCTTCCTTCCCGCTTCACGTCGGCCACTCCGAGGGGCACAGTGAACTCAGCATCCTCGGGAACCTCGCCTTTCATTCCATACATTCGTTCCTGCTCGATAAAGATGACGGGATCGTCATCGCGAATGGAAGACTTCAACAAACCTTTCGCGTCAGCAGGCGTCGACGGCATAACGACTTTAAGCCCGGGAAAGTAAGCAAACCAGGATTCGAGGGCTTGCGAATGCTGCGACGACACCTGATAGGCCGAGCCGCCCGGGACCGCGAAAGACAATGGGAATCTTGAATTGGCCACCCGACATGTAAAGCATCTTGGCCGCGGAATTGATGATTTGATCGGTCGCCAGAATTGAGAAGTTGAAAGTCATGAACTCGATGATCGGTCGCAAGCCAACCATCGCCGCGCCCACGCCCAACCCTGCAAAACCAAGTTCGGTAATCGGCGTATCAATAACCCGCTTCGGCCCCAATTCCTGAAGCAAGCCCTTGGTGACTTTGTAAGCGCCCTGATACTCGGCGACTTCCTCGCCCATCAGGAAAACATTTTCGTCGCGGAGCATCTCCTCTCGAAGAGCCTGGTTGAGAGCTTCGCGCATTGTGATAACAGCCATTGATTCGATTTCCTCTGATTAGCCAGCGAACTGAACGTTTGACCGATTACTTCTTTCCCGGATCAATCGGGTTGGCGTAGACGTCTGTGAAAAGCTCTTCAGGCGCCGGCAGGGGACTCTCCTCAGCGAAACGCAGCGCGTGTTCCACTTCTTCCTGCACGCGTTTCTCCATCGCTTCGTAATCTTTATCGCTGATAATTTTCTCTTCGAGAAGCGTGGCGGTAAACAACTTCAACGGATCGCGCTCCTGATACTTTTCGATCTCCGCTCGAGTGCGATAATTACCGGGATCCGACATCGAGTGTCCCATGAAGCGATAAGTGCGAACTTCGATAAGAGTAGGCAGATAATCTTTGCGGGCCCGCTCCACAGCGCGCGCAGTTGCTTCTCTTACCGCCAGCACGTCCATGCCATCCACGAATTCAGCGGCCATCTCATAAGCGGAGGCCTTTTGCGAAATGTCGTGAAGCGACATCGCGCGCTGCAACGACGTGCCCATTCCGTATTGATTGTTTTCGCAGATGTAAATGCAGGGAAGTTTCCAAAGCTGAGCCATGTTCAGAGACTCGTGAAAGGCCCCCTGGTTAACCGCGGCCTCGCCAAAGAAACAAAGCGTGACCTGATCGGTGCCCTGATACTTGCTGGCAAAAGCGACTCCGGTAGCGAGCGGGATTTGACCGCCGACGATTGCATGTCCGCCGAGAAAGCCGAGGCTCTTATCGAACATGTGCATCGAGCCGCCCTTGCCCTTTGAGCAACCGCCCGCCTTTCCAAACAGCTCAGCCATTACAGCGTCTGGCGACATTCCCTTGGCAATGGCCTGGCCGTGATCGCGATAGCTGGTCAGGACGTAGTCGTCGCGTCGAATCGCCGAGATAGCGCCAACGGCGACAGCTTCCTGCCCGATGTAAAGATGGCAGAAGCCGCCGATTTTTCCCATGCTGTAGGCTTCAGCAGACTTTTCCTCGAAACGACGGATCAGCAGCATTTGCCGCAACAGCTCAATCAAAGTCTTACTGATCGTAATCGGCGAGATGTCGCTTCTGATCTTTCTTTATCGCCTCACGATCTTCGCGCATTTGCGCTTCGTTCGGCGCTTCCGCGTCGATCACGCCAATGCTGTTCTGTTCATTGGCCGCTGCACGGCTGTTCGAGGGCTGGGCCTGTTTACTCATTTTCAGTCTTCTTTGTCTTTTCCGACGGGCCGGTGAGGATGTGGCGCATCCAAATTACCAGCGATTTCTTGTGGTGGCGAGGATTATACGCGACATATTCAAGGCCTGCAAAAGTGGCCTTGCTCAGCGGGTTCGGAATGACTCTGCCATAAAAGAAAAAGCGCCCATCGCAATTGCGATGAGCGCTCGCGCACTAAACTAATCAGCTCTCCTAGCTCATGGCGCCGATGGTGGTGATTGGGGAATTGGCAACGGTCAAGATCGTTTTGCGCCGATGCTTGTCACGCTGCATGGTGCTGGCTGCTGAGGTGAGCAACTCTTCAGTTGTTTCGCCATCAGTCGGGAAACACGCAACACCAAAACTCAACCCAATCTCGACGGTCTTGCCGGTTCTAACGGAAAACTTCTGCCGCTCAACGGCGGTCCGATTCTTTCGCCTACGGAGCTCGCCATCTGCTGCGAGGCCATCGGCATGATCGCCACGAATTCGTCGCCGGCATAGCGCGCGAGGATGTCCATCTGTCGCAGCTCTTTCCGGATCACTCCGGAAATGCTCGCCAGAACTCGATCGCCAATCGCGTGTCCGTACTCGTCGTTGATTCCTTTGAAGTCGTCGATATCCATACTGATCACGGCGAGTGATTCGTGATTCATTCGCTGGCACTCGGCGATTCGTTGGCCAAGCAACATGTAAAAGGCGCGAGCGTTGGGTAGTTCCGTTAACGGATCAACCAGCGCGCTTTCTTTCGTCTTCTCAAAAGTTAATGCGTTATTAAGAGCGCTCGAAGCGTGCTGACAGACCGACTCCAGCAAGCGCACGTGCTCAGTTGTGTAGGACGTTCGGCTCTTTGAGAAGCAGAGTGATTGCGCCAAATGCACCATCCTCGCGCAGTAACGGTGAAACGAGAATGCCGCGGTACTCCTTGGCGATCTGCTCCTGAACGCCGACCAGATCCAATTCGGGTGACGCATTACACATCGAACGCGCATTGGCGATCACCCATCCGGTGATGCCATCCCCGACATCCATGCGGCGACGCTTGAAATACTCTGTATCTTCACCAGCTACATGAAGGGCCGTAGCTTTGCCGGATTTGTCGTCAACGACAAAAATAATGCAGGTGTCAAAAGGAACGATCGAGCGGAGTTTGTTTGTGACCAGCGTAACGGTGTCGTTGATGTTGAGCGACGAGCCGATCGTCTGGGCAATCTCATGTAAGGCAAAGACCTCACGTTGTGCTTCGGAGATTGAACGGAATCCCGTCGTGTCGTTGGGAGACCCGAGGATATCGGAAGCGAGTCCGGCATCCGGCCGTGTAGCGGTTGAATAGTCCGCAAGCTCTTCCTCGCAATGGACCTGTTCTCGAATGTCTTCTTTGTTTATCAGCCGGTCAAACTCTTCGACGTGCGCTACGAACGTTTCAACCACGCGAGGATCAAAAGCGCTGCCGGCCATGCTTTGCAGCAACGCCAATGATTCTTCGCGCTTCATACCTTTGCGATAAGGGCGGTCGCAACGCGTTGCGTCATAAAAATCCACAACCGAAATGATTCTCGCTACCAACGGAATCGCTTCCTGACGCAAGACCCCTGGGATAGCCGGAGCCATCCCACTTCTCATGGTGGTAGCGAACGATGTCTTCGACGGGGTAAGGGAAGTTGACGCGCCGCAAAATGTCGCCACCGACGGTCGGGTGGATTTTCATTTTGGCAAACTCAGCTTCCGTCAATTTGCCGGGCTTGTTGAGAATGTATTCAGGCACGGCTAGCTTCCCAATATCGTGCAGCAACGCGCCTGCAACTAAGAGCCTTGACCTCGGATTCGCTTACCTCGAGCAAGGCGCCCATTTGTTGCGCATAGATTTGGGTGCGGCGAACATGGCCATGCGTAGTTTGATCCTTCGCGTCAATGGCGATCGCTAGCGACTCGATCGTGTTCATGTGAATGACGGCCATTTCTTCGATGTGCCGTCGCTGTTCAATCTCAGCCCGTTTAACTTCATGCAACCCGCTTTTCGTTAAAGCGGTACAGCAGATAAACGAGCACGCGTGATGAGCAACCCGAGCAGCGCGAAAGGAAATCCTCCACCACTGATTGCCGAGTAGAAAAGCACCGCTGATGAAGCCGCCGCGAGTTGGGCGGTAATTGTCCAGACAATACTTTCCTGAGAGGGTAGGGCGGCTTTCTTGCCGGTATCAAGACTAATGAATGCGGCGGTGGCTAAAGTGGTGAGAATGTATTGCAACAACGCGAGGGCACAAAGCGGAATCAAAAAGATATTCAAAGGAAGTCGCTGGCCCGCGAAGTCTGACTGGATGGCAAAGATTCCAACCAGTAGTACCGTAGCATGCTGCGGAGATCGAAGTAGAAATGATGGCGATTGCGGTTGTGAGAACGAGCCTGTCTCCGATTCCCGGAACTGAAGGTCGAGAGGAAGCCAACGATGCCCGCCAGGATTATCGCCGGACCCGGCGTACCCGCCGGAGGAATGGCAAAGATCATAACGGCCAGAAAGACAAAAGTGTCGGCAAGGGATTTCTTGCTTTCGCTTTGTCCGTCGTTACTGGTTACTGAAACTGTGAAACGACTTGCGACAAAGATTAGTAGGAGCAGAGCAAACCATGACAGGAAGCCTTCACCGCCAAAAAAGATCGCGCTCGTCGAGACCAGGGCGGCAATCAACATGACGGCGCCCGCCACTGAGATCCCGATGAAGACAGCGCCACTCAACCAGCTCTTTTTTTGCATTTCTTGCGTCGTCCTTCCTGGTCTGGGAACTCGATGCTATTGACCTTGATCGGGATCAGGTCATTAGACACGTTTGAGAGAGAGGATTGTTAGAAACCGGGTTGCGGTAAATGATCTCAGATGGAGGTGGCCAACGTTGTTGGCCACCGGAGCTAAAGATAAGCTTTTCAAAGGGTTGAGTCAAGACATCGTTTTTGAAGCGGCGGCTTCGTTCGGTGCCTAATTCGCGGCTTTGGTGACTTGTGTGAGGTTTAGAGGCTTTTCTTCCAGTTGCGCAGCGAGTTCGCTCGGATTCGTCACCGGCTTCTTACAAACGTAATGTTCGCAAACGTACGCCGTCGGCTGCGCGCCTGGGACGGAACGCTCGCGGAGCATTGGGACAATGCTCGACCGCCTGTGGCGTCATCCGGACGGGCCGCGCGATCACCTTGTTCGGTAGGTAGCGCTTCCAAACTTCACGCTTCAATAACTTCGTAGCCGGGGTCTTGCGGCTCGCCCACGATTGCAATTTCCTTGGGCGAGCTGAGATAAAAATCGAGCGCACCCGAAAGCCCGCCCAAATCCCGCAGGATAACGGTTCATCGCCTGAGCCATAAGGCGCAGGATCGTCGTCCCGCGACGGCGGTAATCTTCATTATCGGTAAGCAACGCCAAACGCAGAAGCACTTCGGCGGCAACTGAATTACCGGAAGGAGTAGCGTTATCAAAGAAGTCTTTTGAGCGCACGATCAAAGTCTCATGACTCTTTCCTGTGAAGAAAAAGCCGCCCGCGTCGTCATCCCAAAACTCCTCGACCATTTTCGCGGTCACCGTGCAGACACTCTTGCAGCCATTCTAAATCGCCCGTGGTTTCATAAAGAGTCAGCAGGCCCTCACTCAGGAAAGCGTAGTCTTCAAGATAGCCATTCAACTTGGCGACACCATCTTTGTAGGTTCGGAGCAGCAGGCCGTCGTTGCGCAGGGTTTCGAGGACGAAGCGCGCATTCCGCTTTGCGACATCGGTGTAGTCGTCGCGTTCGAGTATGGCCCCCGCTTCTGCAAAACTTGCCAGCATCATTCCATTCCAGGCGGTTAAGATCTTCTCGTCACGGTCCGGCTTCACGCGTTTCTCGCGCGCCTCGTAAAGCTTCTTTCTGGACTCTGCCAACAAAGCTTCTAAGTCAGCCGACTTCCATCTTGTTTCGCGATGCCACTTCGGGAACTGAGCGAGTAACGTTGAGGATGTTTGCTCCCTCAAAGTTTCCTTCTGTTGTGACGTTGTAGTAATCGCAAAACAGCTCTGGCGTCTGCGTCGCCGAGCAGCTCTTGAATCTCGTTCAGCTCCAAACAAAAAACTTTCCTTCCACGCCTTCGGAATCAGCATCCTGAGTTGAGTAAAAGCCTCCTTGCGGAGCGGTCATCTCGCGGACCACATAATCCAAATATGCCCTCCGCAACCCGGCGCGCCTTGTCGTCTCCGGTGGCCTGGTAGTGGTGCAAATAGAGACGCGAAAGAAGAGCGTTGTCGTAAAGCATCTTTTCAAAATGAGGCACGAGCCACTTTGAATCGGTGGAGTAGCGATGAAAACCTCCACCGAGTTGATCGTAAATACCACCCTCCGCCATCTTGCGCAGGTTTGATTAACAATTTGCAGTGCCTGGGCAGTTCCGGCTGCGATGGTAGGTGCGCAGAGAAACTCGAGCACCATTGCTGGCGGGAATTTTGGAGCGCTTCCAAAGCCGCCGTTGATTTGGATCATAGTTCCTTACGATGCCGCGAAACGCAGTGTCGAGCAGGTCCTTAGTCAGGAGCTCCGAGGTTTCCTGCGCGGCGTTCAAACGCTCCAACTCCTTGCGAATCGAAGCAGTAGTTTCAGCAATTTCAGTCCGGCCGTTCACGGTAAGCCTCAGCGAGTGCGATCAGCACGCGGGGGAACCCTGGCATGTTGTGACGATCCTCAGGAGGGAAGTAGGTCCCACCGTAATAGGGGACGCCTTCGGGGGTAAGGAAGACAGTCATGGGCCAGCCGCCATGATGAGTCATCATTTGCACTGCGTTCATGTAGATCTGATCGAGATCGGGACGCTCCTCACGATCCACCTTAATGTTGACAAAGTTTTCGTTCATCAGCGCCGCGATATCTTCGTTCTCAAACGACTCGTGCTCCATCACGTGACACCAGTGACAAGCGGAGTAACCGATGCTCAAAAGAATCGGTTTGTTTTCGCGTTTGGCTTCCGCGAATGCTTCCTCGCCCCAGGGGTTCCAGTTCACCGGATTGTGTGCGTGTTGCAAAAGATAAGGACTGGTTTCGTGAATGAGTCGATTGGTGTACTTATGATTAGTCATAGCGTCTCGTTTTGATCACAAAATTGAACAGAGCAATTGTACAGAGCGGCGAATGATCGGCGAAATCGTCGCCAATACTTGTTGTCGTCTCCACATTGGAATCTCATTTAGCCGAAGTTGCGGATTTTGCTATACTCGCGCCTCACTGAATGGTCATTCATTTTTGTCCGGCTTGTTACTTGAGGATTGATAATGGAACGCGAAACATTGGAAATGGACGTTGTTTTTGTGGGCGCGGGGCCAGCCAATCTGAGCGGCGCCCTACACCTGGCCCGGCTGGTTCAGGCTGCACAATGAATCTGTTTCCAAGGGTGAGAAACAAGGTGAGCCACTAGGCGATATCGAAATTGGCGTAATCGAAAAAGGCTCGTCCGTCGGTGCGCACATCCTCTCGGGCGCTGTCATGGATCCAAAAGCGTTGCGAGAGCTGATACCTGACTTTGTCGAGAAAGGCGCCCCTGTTGAGTCGCCAGTAATCGAGGATCATTTTCTTTACCTCACTGAAACGCGGGCGCTGCGTTCACCAATCACGCCGCCGCCGCTAAAGAATCATGGGTACTACATTGTTTCGCTTAACCGACTCACAGCCTGGTTAGGTGAACAGTGCGAAGCTGCCGGCGTCAACATCTTTCCCGAGTTTCCCGGAGCTGAGATGCTCTACGACGAGGCGGATCGCGTGTTAGGGCGTGCGCACTGGAGACAAGGGAATCGATAAGGAAGGGAAGCGCAAAGCCAACTTTGAACCAGGCGTTGATCTCCACGCAAAAGTAACTGTCTTGGGCGAAGGGCCGCGCGGCTCCTTAACAAAACAACTTGCTCAGCGTCTCAACCTCAACGAAGGGAAAGAGCCTCAGGTTTACAGTGTAGGCGTCAAAGAACTTTGGGAGCTTCCGGACGATCGCTATCCCACGGGCCGTGTGACCCACACCCTGGGCTTCCCATCCGACACCCAAACTTATGGTGGCGGGTGGATCTACGGAATGCAGAATCGCATTTTGAATATCGGGTATGTGACAGGACTCGATTACAGGGATCCGCTGCTGGATCCGCACGCGGAGTTTCAACGCTTCAAATCTCATCCATACCTCTCCCGGTTACTCGAAGGCGGCAAGATGCTGCGTTATGGCGCGAAGACGATTGCCGCTGGAGGCTACTTCGCGATGCCCAAGATTTATGCGGATGGGGTTCTCCTGGTAGGAGACTGCGCGGGCTTCCTGAACTCGCAACGTCTGAAGGGAATCCACTCAGCGATTAAGAGTGGCATGTTGGCGGCAGAAGCAATCTTCGAAGCCCTGCTGGCTGGAGATTTTTCAGCCAACCAGTTACGGCGATACGAGCAGCTTGTGAATGACAGTTGGATTATTCCGGAGCTGCGCAAGGTGCGGAATTTTCACGCCGGCTTTAAGCATGGCCGCTGGCTGGGAATCATCAACACCGGATTTCAATTCATCACGGGCGGAAGATCCTGGGGAATTTTCGATCGAGCGAAGGCTGAATCGGGCCACGAAGTGATGAAGCCCCTCGGCGCATATAACTATCAGGGAGACAACATTGCGCAGCGTTATGAAGATTTACGCTTTGACGGGAAGATCACGTTCAATAAGCTGACGGATGTTTACCATGCGTCGGTGGGACACGATGAAGATCAACCGGTGCACTTACACGTGCTCGATACGAACATCTGCGCTACCCGCTGCGCCGAAGAATACGGCAATCCGTGCCAGCGTTTCTGTCCGGCAGCAGTTTACGAAATGGTAGATGACGGTAGTAATGGTCGGCGAAAACTGCAGATCAACTTCTCAAACTGCGTTCATTGCAAGACCTGCGACATCATGGATCCCTACCAGATCATCAACTGGGTAACACCCGAAGGAGGCGGCGGACCGGATTACAAAGGAATGTAGCTCTCGCTATTCTTCAACCTTAAGTTCTTCGCGTTCCTTGATTGTAAAACTCACCTTACCGCGCATGACTTCTTCCAGGGCGATGCGCGTGGGTTTGTGCTTAACCGGATCAATTTCAATACGCGGACGCGCCCCTCGTTGCAACTGTTTACTCCGCTTGGCGGCTAGAATGATCAGGCGATACTTGGAATCGACTTGCGGAGTTTCCATTTCATCCAGAGCATTTTCCAATTCCTGATTTGTGGTCGGCATAATTGAAGCCATAGCCCTCCTGAATTAAATGTGTAGTCAGCCAGCGCGGTTCCGCGCGAGCTACAATAAAAAACTCTCAACCACCCGTTTGATCTTTTCTTCCTGGCGCGAAAGCCGGGTTCTCTCTGCCTCGATGATCGCCATCAGTTTCGCGGAAGCGGTGTCCGCTTCGTCGTTAATGATCACATAATCGAACGTTTTGTAAGCCTTCAATTCCTCAGGCGCGTTGCGGAGCCGGACGGCAAGGTCATCGGGCGAATCGGTCCCGCGCGCAATCAAGCGTTCCCGCAGAACTTCCAGTGAAGGCGGAAGGATGAAAACACTGACGGCATCGCTAATTAGATTGCGAATGCTGGCCGCGCCCTGCACATCCACTTCCAAGACGATATCGCGGCCAAGTGAAACGTCACGCGCAACCTGATCACGACTGGTGCCATAAAGATGACTATGAACTTTGGCCCACTCCAGAAAGTCATTCCGTTCCACCATCTGAGAAAACTGCTCGGGCGTGACGAAAAAATATTCGCGCCCGTCAACTTCGCCGTCGCGTGGCTTGCGAGTCGTATAGGAAACAGAATAACTGAGATTTGGCAAGCGTTTTAGAACACGCTGAATGAGCGTACCCTTGCCGCCTCCGGACGGTGAACTCACAACGAATAGAATCCCAGTTTGGGTTGCAGCCTCGCACCGGTTCGGCTAATTGTTTTGTTTCACTCGACATTCTGGACTTGTTCGCGCAGTTTCTCGACCTCGGCCTTGATGCCCAAGGCGGCCTCTTTAATAGAAAGTTCCGTGGACTTCGACAAGGTGGTGTTTGCTTCCCGGTTCAACTCCTGAAGCAAGAAGTCCAGCATCTTTCCCGTCTCATTAGTTGAGTTGAGCGCCTCGCGGAATTGGACCAGGTGACTCTTCAGGCGCACCATTTCTTCGCTGACGTCGCTGCGGTCGGCGAGATAAGCAATCTCCTGGGCCATTCTTGCATGATCGAGCTCGATCAGTTGAGTTTCCCGGTTGAGTAACTCTCCAATGCGTTTCTGCAGTCGTTGCCGGTACGTTTCGGCAAGACCACCGGCAGCGCCCTCAATCACCGGAATCAGAGCTTCAATCTTGGCGAGCCGCTCGCGCATTTCAGTTTGCAACGCCTCACCTTCCTGTTCTCGCATGCGTTCCAGCTCGTTAAGCGCCTCATCAAGTGCTTGTTCGATTCCTTCGACCATCGTGTCGTCCAGAGCATCGCGTGCCGGCTGCAGAGCTCCAGGCAGGCGCGCCAGAACATTGATGTCAACCTCGCCGGGAATCTGAAATTCCTGCTGCATCTCACGCAAGTGCGCCGACATAACCGGCGATCAAAGGTCGATTCAATTCATAAGCAACTTGAGACATGCGTTCAAAAGTTATTGCCACGTCAACGCGTCCCCGAGATAGTCGCGAGGTGATGCGTTTCTTGATCGTTGGCTCAAGGGCCGAGAGCTCGGCACTCAGACGGAGATGAACATCCAGGAAGCGATTGTTTACAGTCTTCAGATCGACGGCGGCGGAAAAGTTATCTCCGGCCACCGAGCCCCGCCCATATCCGGTCATTGATTTCATAAGCTTTGGCTTTTGGTCTTTGGTTTTCGGCCTTTGTAACCTGTGATTAATGCTTAGTTCTTGAATTCATAATAGCATGATTTGGACGCCGGTTCAAAAGTTTGTTTAAGACGAACAAGCCCAAAAGCCAAAAGCCAAAGCCCAAAGGCCGCTAAGGATCTAGTGACGACTTCCAAGTTCTTTTTCCTCATCCGCAAACTGCAATTCGTAAAGCTTTCTATACTGTCCGCCGCGAGCAAGCAACTCGTCATGCGTTCCTGTCTCAATTATCCTGCCGGCTTCCATTACCACGATTGTGTCAGCGCGCCGCACTGTGGAAAGACGGTGAGCTATGACCAGTGTCGTGCGATTTTGCACGAGATTAGCAATCGCGCGCTGAACGTAAAGTTCGGATTCGGCGTCTAAAGCCGATGTCGCTTCGTCCAAAATTAGAACTGGCGCATCGACTAAAAGCGATCGGGCGATGGCCAAACGTTGACGCTGCCCTCCGGATAGAAATACACCCCGCTCGCCCACAACTGTTTGGTAGCCGTGCGGCAGTTCCATAATGAAGTCGTGCGCGAAAGCAATCCTGGCAGCTTCCTCGACCTCCGCCTGAGTCGCCTCTGGTTTTCCGTAAGCGATGTTGTGCAGCACAGTGTCGTTGAACAGGACCGTTTCCTGAGTAACTAAAGCGATCTGCCCGCGCAAACTTGCTATCCGCGCGTCTCGCAGGTCCACACCATCCCAAAGCACCGCTCCGGCAATAGGATCGTGAAATCGGGGTAACAGTTTGGTTAGGGTTGATTTACCTCCCCCAGATTCCCCAACGAGCGCGACCATAGTTCCGGCGGCTATCTTCAGGTTCACGTCCCGCAGCACCGGACGCCCTTCATTCGCATAACCAAAGGAAACGTTGCGCAATTCAATGCCGTGGTTCAGTGGCTGGAGTTCTACCGCGTCAGCCTTTTCAGGGATCTCCAGATGCTCGTCCATCACTTCCCACACATGATGCGCAGCCGCGAGCGCTTGCTCCATGCTGTTTTGGAGACGCGATAATTTTCGCATCGGATCGTAGCTGCGAAACAGGAAGAAAAGAAAAGTTAAGAACTGCGCGGCGTTCATGCGCCCCGAGACGATCTCGCGCTGACCGAAGTAGAGCAGGAAGACGACGAAGACAACGCCAAGCATTTCTATTACGGGAGGGGCAAAGCCTGAGATGCGTGCAGTCCGCAGGTTGGCCCCTACGATGCGCTTCGCCACTGTTGTAAAGCGTTCAGACTCGCGCGCCTCACCGCGATAGGCCTTCACAATGCTCTGATTGGATAGCGCTTCCTGGGCCGTGTCTGTGAGTTCCTTGCTGCCTTCAAAGCTGTCGCGCGCTAGATTTCGTAAACGAGTGCCAAAGCGCGCTGTCAAAATCGCCACGATTGGAGCGAGCAACAAAGATCCCAACGTCAGGCGCCAGCTATAAAAAAATGAGGCGCCCAGAAAAGCGATGAGGGTAAAGCTCTCGCGCAGCATGTCGCGAATAGTGCTTGTTACCGCAGTTTCAATTGCTGCGGCGCTGGAGACAAGCCGGGAGACGAGATAGTTGGTGCGATGCCGCTCAAAGAAAGACGCTGACTGCGAGAGGACGTGACGATAAAGATCCTGACGAAGTTTGAGGACGGCCGATTGCCCGATGCGCGCCATCAAGTAAGTCGAGAAATACTCGGCAACTCCTTTTGCCAGCGTAAAGCTGAGCAGGAGAATTGAGATTATTTTCCACGCTTCCAAACCCGAATCGGGAATGATCCGCTCCAAACCGAAGAGTGTGGCAGTTCGTTGACCGGTGCCCTGTGCGAAGGCCTGGTCGAAGATTGGCACGATAAGCGCACCAATCGCACTTTCCAGCAGGCCGACGATCAGCATGGCACAAGTCGCCAACAAGAAGGTTCCCCAGTGAGGTTTTAAATACCTGAGGAGTCGTCTGAAATCGTGCATCGGCTGTTGCGAAAGTCTCTGATCCGTTGGTATAAGGAGGGTTAAGACGGTTGTGACTCTGAAGAGCCAACTATACTTAGCGACACTTTAATGCGTCAAGGTAAGTGGTTCGCTGGTCCCTCCGATTTTGGTCTCAACGAGTTCAGGAGTCGGATACGTTCACCATCCCAGCTTAAAGGTCTTTGCCGGTCTCACACAGAAGTGAGTTATAATTCACTTACAAATTTCTTGAAATCAAATTTCATCCCCCGTAGGTCTCAACTTGGAACCACAGGCAGCAAGTAAGTACGCCGACAAACGACTTCTTATCGTAGATGACGACGCCGACATGCGTTTGCTGCTCGCCGAGTATTTCCGCCGGCTGGGCTTTCAAGTTGAAGAACGAGAGAGTGGCGCAGCGGCTCTGGAGCCTGCGGTGGGCGGCAGGTTCGATTGTTTCATCTTCGATGTCTCAATGCCGGGCATGACTGGTTTCGAGTTGCTTAAGCGGGTGCGAGGACGCGGCGATACAAACTCCCACGCTCTTTCTTACGGCGCATGATGCACTCGATTATAAGGTCGCAGGCTTTGAGGCCGGCGCGGACGATTATCTAGCTAAGCCATTTAGTCCGCGAGAACTCGAGTATCGCGTCGAAGCTTTATTGCGACGCTCGGGAATGGTGCAAGAGCCGCGCGACTCGGATCGAATTGAAGTCGGCGACCTCATCATCGACAAACGACGCCATGAAGTAAGTCGCGACAATTCGCGAATCGATCTCACGCCGCTTGAATTTCAGATTCTGGAATTGCTTGCTTCCGAACCGGGTCGCGCCTGGTCAAGTAATGCGCTACTGGATCAGGTTTGGAGTACAGATTACGAAGGCTACCAACGAAATATTGATCCTCACATCAATCGATTACGCAAGAAACTCGAAGTGGATCCCAAAAATCCCCGCTACGTTTTGACGGTTCGCGGCGTAGGCTACAAGTTGAACGAAGCGCCGTGAGCTGAGCTTGCTTCGATGTTTTACCAACGGCATCCGCCCTCAACCCACGGGCAATCCGAAATAGAGCAACGAAAATGTGGATAGCAGGTTTCAGTCTTTTGGTGGTTTGGTTTGTTCTGAAATTTGTCTTTCACCGAGGCGGCTTTGTTCACATTCTTCTGCTCACCGGCATCTCAATACTTGTAATTCAGCTGGTCGCCTACCGTAAAACGCGCTATCAAAGGAATTAGCCTCTGACATTGGCTTGATCTTAAGCAAATCGTTCGGCAACAATGATTCGCGGTTTGCATCAAGATAAGAGGCATCCGGCAATTCCTGGGCGTAAATTGAAAGTAGCGAGACCCTCGAACAAACCAGACATAGGAGTTGTTTTTGACATGATATTCAACTCGTGTTTCCTTTGTTTCCCTAAGCGTCTTCCTTCTTCTACTCCTCGTAACTGCAAGCTCACCAGTCGCCGCTCAGTCTGACTTCCGCGACAGACGGTGGCGATAACTTATCCGCTTGATGAAACCGTCAACGTGAAATTTCGCGGCACGACGCTTGTTGCCGAGATTGAAAGGTGAAGCGAAGGTAAAACGCGCGGGGCGCCGCGGCACGCGTGTGGAATTGAGTATCGACAATCTTACGCGCGCGTCTGAGCTGGGCGGCATCTACACGCACCTTCGTGCTTTGGGCTGTCGCGCCAGACGGGCGCGTGGACAATCTTGGCGAAATCAAACGCAGCGGCAGCGCCCTTGTCGATTCGAAACTCGACGTCACCACCAACCTGCAAACGTTTGCCATGATCATTACCGCCGAACCGCATTTCCTGATGAAGGTTCCCAGTCGAATGGTTGTGTTGGAGAATCTGCCGCCAGCACGGCTCGGTGGCAGCAACATCGAAACTGCCAATGTGCAGTACATCGGAAACTCCAGCGACTATTTCCGCGATATTCGCGTCCCGGAACTCGCAGACAGTGATTACAAGACCACTCCAGTTTCTCTTTTGGGTGCGCGTCAGGCGGTTAACCTCGCGAAATTTGCCGGAGCTTCGCAGCAGACGCGCCCGATGAATTGCGGATAGCCGAAGATGATCTGCAGGCCGCCGAACGTGCCTGGCGCGTTGACCAGCCGTCTGCTGAAGTTGACATCCTCGCGCGCAAAGCCACTTCGTCGGGTGCCCGCGCCGAAGAGATGGCGGTTGCTCGCAAGGCGGCGCGTTTGCGCCGGGAAGACATTGCGCGACGCGATGCAGAGTTACGTTCAGCGGAAAGAACTGCTGAAAATGCGCAACGCGAAATTGACCAGTTACGTGCGGCGCTCGAGCGCGAAACACGCGCTCGCGAACTCGCGGAAAGAGATCTAGGAGCGGCAACCGAACAATTGAGAGAGCAACGCAGCGAAGTCGCCCGCCTGCGCGACGAACTCCAGGCCGTGAGAACCGAAGGAGACAACGCGCGTCTACGGCTGGCGCGAATTGAAGGCGAACGGCAGGCGGAAGTGGCGCGTCAGGAAGCCGAACAACGTGAGCAGCAGTCGCGGGAAGCGATCGCGACCTTGAAACAAACGCTGGCGAAATACGGCACGGTAAAAGAGACGAGCAGTGGCTTTCAATTGGTTTTGCCGGAGTCCATGTGGACGGGCGCGCGCGTGGCCACGCTTAGTTCGGCCATGGCCGCTAAACTTGAGCCACTGGCAGCCTTGCTGGCGAGTAATCCGGACTTTCAAATCCTGATTGAGGTATTTACTGACAGCCGCGGCGACGAGGTTTCGTTGCAGCAATTGACGCAGGAGCGCGCGCGCGTGCTTTCCGAGCGTCTTGCAGGCGGCGGGGGTCGAGGCCTCTCGCATTCAGGCGAACGGAATGGGCGCCGCCAATCCGCTCGCGTCGAACAAAACGGTAGCCGGCCGCTCGCGAAATCGGCGCACTGAGATCACCTTCAGCGCCTCGGCGGCGCGAACGGCGAGTAGCCAGTGATTCGATTGCCGATTGCCAATTGACGATTGCCGATTGGAGTTTGTCGCAGTTAGTTGAGACCATGTAGCGATTAGGTCGTCAACCGAAACAGAGCCTAAGCGTCAATCGTCACTCGCCAAACGGCAATCAAAAATGTCCCCGCTCGACGTTCTACAACTCATTGGCTACAGCATTGGCGCGGCGTTGCCGCTCTGGTTGGGCGTCCAACTATTTTCCCGTCGTCACAATCTGGGCCCGCTTGAGCGCTTGCTCTTTGCGCTGGCGCTGACGATGGGAGGTTGGCACACCAGCAATCTCTTCATCACCATTCATGGTCTGTTTGGACTGGATCTCAACTCAGTGGGCCACGGCCCTACGGCTCGCTGATTCTATCGCCGTCATCAGCATCACCTTTGCCTACTCGTTCCTGCTTCACATGCATCTGCATCTTTGGGCCCAGGCCAATCAGTCGTCCGCCTCACGCAGAACCGAAAAGATTCGCGTCTATCTGTCTTACGTGCCGACGCTATTTCTGACGGTTACGCTTTGGACGATCTGGACAGGCGCTTACGCACCGATGCTCACGAAGGTGAATTTCTTCGTGTTCCCCTTTGCCCTGTGGATCGCCTACGTGCTGGGGCTGATCGCCGTTACTGAGTTGTTGATCGCCCGCAAGGCGCCGAATCGCAGCGAACAACGCATCATGCGCACGCTTGCCGTGTCGTTCATTGGCATCGGCATTCTGATTCTCGCCGCCCTCGCTTTGGGATTAGGGGAGGGAACTACGGCGGGGCTCTATCTGAAGACGATTGCAAACCTCGGTTCCCTGCTGCCGTCGGTCCTGCTGGCTTACTACATCTATCGCTATCGTTATCTGGAACTGATCATCGAGGAGAGTCTGATCGTGGCGACGTTCGCCGCGGTCGTCCTGACGATTTACATTTACGGCATTCGCACGGTGGGCGATTGGCTGAGTCACGGTATGGCGTCAAATCCGGCGTTGTTGAAGCCTTGTTGATTCTTGGTCTGACTCTGGTGGCGGCGCCGTTCCGACGCTGGCTCCAGAAACGCTTTCGCAAATTGTTCGAACGAGAAACGGCCCTTTACCGTGAAGTCGTGGCGCGGATCGGCTCGCATCCTGGTCATTACAAGCAACTGCCCGAGCTGCTGCGCTTCGTCGCCGCCCGTACCGAACAGGCACTAAGTCTGAGGCGAGTCGAAATAGTTACTGGCAGATGAGCGACGAATCAGGAAACTCGCAGGTAGCGGAGCCCTGGGTGTTACAGCTTCTCGAAGACTTCCCAAAGCAATCACTGGGCACCGGTTGAAGATGATTCCGTGCTTACCGATCACGATTTTCAAATTGCCTATCCGCTGCGACGCGACGAGAGAATTCATGGAGTTCTGTTGGTGGAAGGTTCTGCCGGCGAGTTTAACGTCAGATACGCGGTCGGTGCTGGACCGTGCTTGCCGGGCAGGTAGCGATTGCGATCGAAGACTCGCGTCTGGTAACCGAGAACGTGCGACTGGAGCGGCGCGTCGCCGAAGGTGAACGGCTTGCCGCGCTGGGTCAGATGGCTGCGACCGTGGCACATGAGATCAAAAATCCGCTTGTCAGCAATCAAGTCGATTGCCCAGGTCATGCGCGAAGACGACGAGTTAAGTGTGGAATATGCCCGTGATCTCAGTTTGATAGTGGGCGAGACAGATCGGCTGAGTCAGAGTGTGACGCAGCTGCTAAGTTTTGCCAGGCGGCAAAGCGTTGAAACAGTTCCGTTACGTGTGGATGAACTCGTCCATTCGGTGGTGGATTTGTTTCGCGCGAATGCCGGTCAACAAAAGGTTCGGTTGATTACTCGCGTCGAAACTGATCGGGAACTTCCCGGCGTCATCGTTCCCGCGGTGAGGGATGCTCTTTCGAACTTAGTGCTAAACGCGCTGCAGGCAATACCCGAAGGCGGAAAAGTATCAATCACGGCTGGGGAAGAATCTGCAAGAACTGATAATCCTGGTCAGGATTCGGGGCCGGGAATATCAAAATGCCGTTGCCGAGAGAATTTGGGAACCGTTCTTTACGACAAAGCAGCGCGGCACGGGCCTTGGACTTGCGATTGTGCGCAAGCGCATGGAAGAAGTTGGTGGCTCAGCTCAGATTCTTGAGGCTAACAACGGAGGTGGCGCTCGTTTTGAGTTACGACTCCCGCTGCATAATTTCGAGAAGTTGATCGAGAATCATTTCGCGACTGTTCCCGGAACTTTCCTCAACCGCGTGCGTGTCTAGTATGGATTTGGGAGCCACCCTCCGCTGAAGCAGCTTGATCAAGGCATCCACCGCGTTTGCTGAGACCAGATGGGCCAAGATCAAGCTTAGAACCAAACGACTAAGCTAGCTCAAGGAGAACGTTATGACTCTGACTAAGTCTGTCAGCAGCATCCTGTTTGTCTGCCTGCTGAGTATTTCAGCAGCGTTCAGCTCGCAGGCTCTGGCACAATCTGCAGACCAGCCCTGCGCAAGGCGAGAACAAGAACTCAGAAGCCAATCTCGATACGCAACTCTACATCTTGATCGCTACTAATCAAGAAGTTGATGACGCTAAATTGCCAGCGCACGCTTGATCCTGTGCTGAAGCAATTGCGCGCCTCGCTGCCCTTTAAGAATTACCGGCTCGCCGCGACGCTTATTAATCGCGTGAAGAACGACGGCCGCTTGAATCTGCAATGGGTAGGCGGGCCGCTACTGGCCACGGCCGCGGCATCAGCGACAACGCCAAGTTTTAACGAATTTAAGGTGAACACAGTGAGGCTGGTGACTGATGGAAGTGGTCGTGATGTGGTGCGGATGGAGGGCTTTCGCTTTGGCGCCCGAATTCCAATCCAAACCGGAACGGCCATAGCCTCGAATGGCCCTGCCGCACCAATCATCAATTACGAAAACACGGGTCTGAATACCGACATCAGCATGCACGAAGGAGAGCCGGTGGTCGTCGGGACCCTCAATGTCGGGCCTTCAGGCGACGCGATCATCCTGGTTATGACGGCACGGCGAAGCTCCCGGTAAACCAATGGACGAGGCAAAGTCCGGTTGCTCAAGATTTACGTTCGGGCCGAGAATCTTGTAGTTCTGGCCGGGGACGTCAAACAGGAGGGCCGGACTTTGGATTGTTAGAGGCAATCCGGTGCCTGTTAGTTGAGCCCTTGCATGCCAGGCAGCACGTTTACCAAACACCTGCAAAGAAAAGCGAATCAAATCGAAACAAGAGTCGGGCTCTATTCCAAGGGCGTAACGACGGTTAGCGAGGAAGTAAACGACGACTTTCCAGATTTTTTCGACTGTTTAGTCGCGTCACAGGCTATTCACCTTCCGAATCAAATCCAAATTGATCCGTGGTCTTACATTTGCAACCCTGATGCAGCACCGTGCGGGAACGAAGGGTAGGATGTTTTGAATTGCTCCCTTCCGACTCGCTCTTTTAGTCAGAAAATCAAGATCTCAAGCAGTGAGAATCTGGTCGCGTTTTCGGCGAAATCTTTGTCGCACTGAAGCAAAGAAAAACATCGTTTGTACGCTACCGTATTTACGAAATGTGCTACACTGGCCCCCAAGCTACTAACTTGGCGAGATTTGCGTAGGCCTTTCCCCGACTAACCCCTACCCCGACACGCATTCTTGGTACTCTCCCTTTGGCTTTACGCGTTCAATGTGCGGATGGAAGTGCCCGTCCTTCTAACTTAGCTCTCAAAGTGCGGTGAGAGTGAGTGGCCAACTCACTTGCCCTGAGTCACGGCCTAACACTGAATGTGCTTTCCGTTCTCGTCCTGAGGCGGTGATCACCTTCGAATATCACATAACCTTGTGAGGGTTTGTTCATTCAGGGAGAAAAGTAAATGCGAATTTCACTAATTTCAATTCTAAGGCCAGCTCTGCTAAGCCTGGCTGCGATTGCCTTCATCGCGCTTAGTCACTCCGTAACTAAAGCCGATGAAGTTCATATCTCAGGCTTTACTAACGGCTGCTTTGGGGCCGCGTGTGTCCCAGCGGCTAACGCAAACCTATTAGGGCTGACCTTTAGCAATGCGACCTTCTCGGGCACCACGGCCGCTGGCTTCCGCGGTCTCGGCGGAGCTCCGATGCCGGGCTCCAATGTCAATAACCTCGGGTCGTTAGCACTTTCGACGGCGCCGAACACCTACAACAGTACGTTTACCCTGCAGGTAACTTTCACAGCGCCACAAGGCATCACCGGCTCGAATCAAACCACGTTTACCGCGACGGTTACGGGCTCGGTCATTAGCGACAATGTGGGCGGCGTGATGTTCGACTTTAACAACACGCCGATCCTGTTTACCTTCAACGATGTGAATTGCGAGCCGGACCCAACGGGCGGCATTCCCGGACAACAGACGACGTGCGGAACAGGATCCTTCCAGTTCTCGATCAACGACGTGGCGATTGATCCAGGGCAAACCGTTGCTTTAACGGGACAAATCACGGCTGCGCAGCAAACCACTGTTCCGGAGCCAGCGAGCATGTTGTTGCTGGGAACGGGTTTGATCGGAGTGGCTGGCTTCGCAAGACGCCACTTTAAGGGCAAGAAATAAACACTGAACTTTAGCTGCCTGGTTGTCCCTGGTACGCGATGAATACCGCCCGCGAGCTTCTGGTCCGCGGGCGGTTTTCTTTGTGGACCCTTCGGCCTAACCGTCAGCGTCGATGGTCAGGCATTGGCCAAATGAAGTCAGTACGCCTATCTCGTTAGGAGAGCTAAAAACTGTCCAGGATTTTGATGGTTACTGACTTGAGTGACTTTGCACAAAAAGTTTTGGGACGGTGGCTGCAGTTACGGAACCGGGAGCGATAGCGACCGGATGATAGGGACAACGCGCCAAGACCCACTTAAGCAATCTGAGTTCAGTGTGTTAGGCATCCCGTCGCTACCGCTCCGGGTTCTCCTCCCGGGCGTTGATTCAGATCGACTTTTTGTGCAAAGCCACGTTGAGTGCGAACCTCGTTCTTTGGACGTTAGGGCCCAGGAGTTCTAAACTAGCGGGACCGTGAAAAAACAGAACTTGCGACTCCTAATCGTGGACGACGAAGAAGCTGCGCGTTATGGAATGCGCCGGGCACTCAGCACCCTTGGCTACGAAGTTTCAGAAGCGGAGTCAGCCGAAGTTGCTCGAGCCTTGATGAAGCAACAGGCGCCCGACCTGATGCTTTTGGATGTCAATCTACCCGGCCTCACAGGCCTGGAATTCTTGCGAGAGTTGCGCTCGATTGATAGCGAGGCCCCACTTGTAATCATCATCACCGCGCACGGTTCTGAGCGTATGGCCGTTGAAGCTGTGAAGACCGGCGCCCACGACTACATCTCCAAACCCTTCGAACTTGATGACCTCCGCCTCGTCATCAAAAACGCGGCTGAAACCCTTAGTCTGCGCCGCGAGAATCTTTCGCTACGGAAACAAATTGAAAGCGAGCAAGCGAAACGCGGGTCGCTGCTCGGCAACTCCGCCGGCATGGACCGCGTGCGAGGGATTATTGAAAAGGTTGCCGAAACGGATGCGACGGTTCTCGTGCGGGGCGAGTCGGGCACCGGTAAAGAGCTGGTTGCTCGTGAGATCCACGAACGCAACAGCGTACGCAGGGAAGGCCCTTTTGTGGCAGTGAATTGCGCCGCTTTGCCTTCGGAGCTGATCGAGTCGGAATTATTTGGCCATGAAAAGGGTGCGTTTACCGGTGCCGCGGCGCGACGTCAGGGAAAGTTTGAGCAGGCAAACGGCGGCACTCTGTTTCTAGACGAGATTGGCGATATGAGTGCGAACGTTCAGGCGAAGCTGTTACGCGCGCTTGAGGAGCGACGGATTGAGCGGCTCGGCGGCAACGAATCAATCCCCGTGGATGTTCGAATTGTCAGCGCCACGCACCGGCCCCTGGAGCAGGAGATCGCCAATGGAAATTTTCGTGCTGACCTTTTCTATCGCTTGCAGGTGGTTACGATTGAGATCCCTCCCTTGCGCGATCGCCGCGAAGATATACCGCTTTTGGCCGAGACGTTTGCCGGCGCCGCTGCGGAAAAATTTGGCTTGCCGAGTCGACCGCTTGCCGCGAGTGCGCTCCGTCGCCTCGTTGATTACAACTGGCCCGGTAATGTTCGAGAATTGAAGAACGCTATGGATCGCGCCGTGATTTTGGCGGAAGGATCGGAGTTAACAGCTGGTGATCTTCCGTCGGAGGGAATGGCCGAACCACAAACAATGGATGCGAGTGACGGCGGCACGGCGGACGGTCTCAAAGTTCCTTTCACCGCTGACTTCCGCGAAGACCGGCGCGAGTTCGAACGCCGTTACATCTCTCGTTGCCTCGAACATACACAGGGGAATGTTACCCGCGCGGCCGAGATCCTGGGTATGCATCGACAGTCTCTGCAACACAAGTTGCGCCAGTTAGGTTTGGGAAGAAGGTATGTTTCAGTTGGCGCGGACACAGAACCTGAGGATTAGAGGACGGCCGCGTCGGGCTAACGAACAAAATGAAAGCACGAATTGACGCAATCATTCAGCGGGAACAGGCAGAGTATCTGGAACGTTTGCTGCCGCAGACTGATTCACTGTTGCGTGAGATGGAAGAATATGGCGGGCAACATCGTGTTCCCAGCGCGGACCGCGAAGTTGCAACATTCGTCGAGATCACCGCCCGAGCAATCAAAGCCAGGCGTGCTCTCGAGATTGGAATGGCGATCGGCTACACCACTACACATCTCGCGCGCGCTGTAGGCGAGGATGGATTAGTAGTTACTATCGATCCGAGCGACGAGATGATCCAGGCGGCCGAGGGTTATCTGACGCGCGCAGGCTTGCGCGAACGGGTGCGTATCGAACGTGGCAAGGCATTGGATGTAATTCCTCACCTACGCGAGACGTTTGACCTGTTTTCATCGATGCTCTCAAGGAAGAATATACAGACTACCTCAAGCTCTCATTACCCCGATTGCGCAGTGGCGGCGTGGTGATTGTTGACAACTTGCTTTGGGGTGGACAGGTAGCCGGCGAAATCCGCTCACCGGATCAGGAAACGTCCACGAACGCTCTGCGAGAATTTAATAGTTACTTCGTCAACCATCCGAAATTGCGTGCGGAAGTGCTGTCTGTAGGAGACGGATTAGGTTACGCGGTCAAGGTTGCCGAGGAAGGATTTCACCGGGGTCATGGCGGGCCTCAGGAGCAACGAAGCTCCTAACGAGCCTCAAACGATCCGATGATTATCCTCGATGCTGAATCAGCGAGGGCAGAAGCTGCGAAGACTATTCGACGCGGCGGAGTGGTCGGCTATCGTACCGATACTTTGTATGGACTGGGTGGGGATCCTCACAACGCTCAAGCCGTCCGCAAAATCATTGAATTGAAGGGCAGAGAAGACGGCAAACCGATTCTCCTCTTGATATCAGACCTTGAGGTAATTCCCAAATATCTCGCTCAAACGTCTGACACCTTCCAAGCGATTGCCAGCCGCTTTTGGCCGGGTCCACTAACCTTAATCGGCGAAGCTCGAAAAGATCTGCCGGAGGATCTGACTGCCGGAACAAAGACCCTTGGGCTTCGCTTACCAGATTCGCCGGAGGTTCGGGATTTGGTTCGCTCCTGCGGCGGAGCGTTGACAGCTACCAGCGCCAATCCATCAGGCAAGCCACCCGCACTCACCGCAGCTGAAGTAGAAAAATATTTTCCTGAGATTGATCTAATAATCGACGGTGGAACAGTAAGGGCTACTGATCCGTCAACGGTTTTGGACGTGAGCAGCTCACAAGTCCACTTGCTTCGTGAGGGAGCCATCAAACGTGGGGAACTTGCGGAATGGCTAGCTTGAACTGACGCACCAATCCAAATTACTGGCTTACTGTCAAATTTCTGATAAAGCCCCAGTCACCACTCGCGTTCACCTGAATGTTTCCTACATTCTTCTTGGTGATGACCATATTTGCCTGGTACCACAAAGGAAGTATGGCAGCGTCGCGGCTGACGATCTCCTGAATGCGCGCATAGAGTGGCGCCGCCTTCGCATGATCAAAGGTATTCACCGCCTCTTCCAATAGCGCGTCCAGTTCCTTGTTGCTGTATCGGCTGCGATTTCGCGAGGCGCGCGTTTCGCTGGGTATTTCTGAAGTCGCGAAAAGATCCTTATAGAAAATCGGATCCTGATTGCCACCCACCCATTGTCCATAGGCAATCTGGAAATTTCCGCGGCGCAATTCATCAAAGTGAGTATTAGTCTCCGCAGCTTCGATCGACGCCGGTACGCCTACGTTTTTCAGATCGTTTTGAATCACTCCGGCAAACTGCCGCGCCTGGGCGCTGCTTCCCGAGATACGGTAAATGATTGGTTTGGAAAATCGCATCTGAGGCCCATCACCATCCGGATCTTTAAATCCAGCTTCATCTAATAATCTTTTCGCCATCGCCGGATCGAACGTATAGGTTTTACCGGGTGAATACGCCCAGGACTCCTCCGGCAGGATCGAGTGCGCAATCTTCCCTTGACCCAACAGCAGCGCGCTAATCATCTTCTCGCGATCGATCGCATAACAGATTGCCTGTCTCACCTGGACATTATTCATCGGCGCTGCAGACGTATTAAACGTCAATAACACCAGGTTCGAGCCGTTGAATTGCGCACATTGAGACCTGGATTCAACTCGAGTTGTTTTATTGAGTCCGGCAAGAGACTGGTTGGCAAGGGCGCGATGTCTACGCGCCCGGCCTGTAACTCGGCTTGTAACGCGTTGGTGTCAGAAATCACGCGCACACGCAGTGCGGGAATCTTAGGTGCTCCTTCCCAGTACTCGTTATTTGCCGCCAGGTCAACTACGCCTTGAGCACTGTCGTAGCTGACAAATCTGAAAGGCCCAGTTCCGTTTGGATGATCTTTCTGGGCGGCATAACTGTCTGTGGCGATGATCGGAATTGCGACGAGGTTTGAAAGCAATCCGACCCACGGTTTGGTAAGTGTGACCGCGATGGTCTTCGCATCAGGGGTCGTCACACTGGCTATATAACTCTTCTTTTGATCTCCGGAGCCTTCGAAGAATGACGCTGATTTCGCAAAGTTACTAGAGAACACGAGATCAAGCGTGTATTTCGCGTCGGCCGAAGTTAAGGCGCGACCATCGTGGAATTTCACGCCGTCGTTAAGCGTAAAAGTATATGTGAGTCCATCATCAGAGCGTTGAATGTTCGAAGCGAGTTCACCGACATAATCAAACCTTTCATTCTTCTTAACGAGCGTATTGAAGATCAGCGTGCGGACGCGCTCACTTGCCGCGTCAACCGAAGGTGATCCGATGGGATCGATGGTGCGAATAGGATCGCCGAGCGAAACCACAAAGGAAGTATTTTTGCGGCGACAGCTAGGGGAGGCGAGTGCGATCAATAAAAGAGCAAGGAATAAGAGACTAATTCTTCTAACTGTCATACGACCGTACCTCCGTAGGTATAACCAAGTTTTTGATTCAGTTGTGCAATCTCGCCGGAAAGCTTTTCAACCTTCTCAAGATCGAGCTCAAGCGGCTCTTTGACTATTGCTTTTAGTGAAGCGATTCTTCGCAAGGAGCCGCGCATCCGCTCTTTAGGCAATTTCCCTTGTTCCGCCGCTTTCACCAAGGCGTGATAACCGCCCCGGATCACGTCAGGCCGCGCGCAAATCAGCATCATGTCAGACCCCGCCAGGAAAGCTCGCGTGGCTGCGTCGCCAATTTCGCAATGGCGCGCGATGGCTCCCATCTCCAGGTCGTCAGTAACGACCAGATGTTGATAGCCAAGCTCCTTGCGCAACAGCTTGGTGACGATGTTGTAGCTGAGGGACGCGGGTTCAAGTAAGCCGCCTGTCACTTCCTGTTGAATGTCGATGTTGGTAAAGCCGCCGTGGCTGACCATTACGCAGCGCACGCGATCGTCGCGACGTTGGAAGAGCTCGATATACGGTGCGAGGTCCTGGGCAATCAAGTCATCGTGGGTCAAATGCACGAGTGGCATTTGCTCATGCGAATCAACTTCACCAGCGCCGATGCCGGGAAAGTGTTTGAGACAACCGATTAGCCCGGTTTCTTGCAGGCCTCGCAGATAAACGGTCGTGTATCCCAGAACCTCGCCAGGTGAACGTCCAAATGAGCGTGAGTAAAGACCGTTGGAGAGCAGATCGCGTTCATCCGTCATGATCGACATGACGGGCGCGAAATTCATGTTGAATCCCAGCATGCGCAGGACTTCGCCGCTGACGCGCCCGAGAGTCCGGGAAGCTGCCAGATCGCCATGTTCACGGATCGAGCGCGCAGCCGGCATTGGCGTAAAAATTTTGCGCAGGCGATCTACCAGACCGCCTTCCTGATCAATTCCCACCAAAGGTTCGATTGGCAGGAGCTGCCGTACGCCATCCAGCAAGTCTCGCAACTGCTGCGGGCTGGCGACGTTTCTACCGAAGATGATCACGCCACCCGGCCTCACTTCTTCGATGAGTTCGCGGGTTTGCGCGTCGAGTTCGGTTCCGGGAAGTCCGATGTAGAAGAACTGTCCAACTTGTTCGGGGAGGGGAAGGGCGTAAAGTGAATCCGATAGCATTTGTGACAAGCGAGTTTGTTTGGGCTCGTAGTGCAAGTCAGTTTAGCACGAACAAAAGGGCTGAGGATTGCCCATTGGCGATTGACGATTGCCAATTGGCCGGTAGCGGTAAAAGCCAATCGGCGATCGGCAATCGGCAATCGGCAATCGGTTTAGAACCCGGCACCCTAAGATTGAATCTTCTAAAGGAAGCCTTGACGTAGTATAAACGCGACATGCCGCGCGAAACCCCCAATCAGGAAACGCTGATTGAAGCTGTTAAGAATCTTCCCCTCACAGCCGAACTTTTCGACGAACAAAACGGCAAACAGAAGTATGCGAGCGACCTTGAGGTGATCCTGCGCGGCCGGGATTACGGCAACGGCAAAAGAGTCGGGCCTTACATGCGCCTGCTCACCTACGACTCTGGTGAAGTCATCATGCGCCAGGGGGAGTGGGGTGGAAACACTTTCTATATCGCTGTCTCGGGTGAACTCGATGTCTTAATCAGTGACCCGGAAGCCGGCCTGCGCAAGATAGGGCAGCTGCAACCCGGCACCTGCTTTGGCGAAATGGCGCTGCTGGCAGGTGTGGAACGGAACGCCACGATTTCCGTACCGCCCGGTCAAACCGCAACTGTTATCGAAGTGACGCGTCCGGCGCTACGTCTGCTACGCAAGCTGCCGCGATTTGGACAGGCACTTGATGAAACCTACCGCGCTCACGGCTTTAGCCGAGTGCTTGAGGACCTGGCCCAAACGATTCGCGATCCTTTGAGTCAGGAGCTCGTTGATAAGCTGCGTGAGATTTTCCCGGTTCATGGTTTACGGCAAGCATCACGTGCTCTGCCAGGAAGACACTCCTGTAGAGAAGATCTATCTGATTCGGAGCGGCTGGGTCAGACGTTCGCGCGGTCTCTCCTTCGACGCTGAGTCTGCAGGTATCGTGATGGGAGTCGGACTCAGCATCGGTGTTGATTTTCTCGGCGCCGGCAACGTGCTCGGTCTGGAAGGTGCGGTGCAAGGCGAGGTCTGGAAATATAACGCCTCTCTTATGGCTCGGAGCGAAGTCCTGGAAGTGCCCGTTGCACCGCTCTCCGCCGACCCGGCGCTCCGCGACCGCATCGTGCGTGCGTTTTCTGCCTTCTCCAATGCCGACGATCATCTCCCGCCCACGATCGAAACTCGTGCCTGACTTGCGGCCAATGGCGGCTGCGGAACAGGAGATTGCCACCGGAATTGTTGATGGGGCGAACCTGTTGGTGATGGACATGGATCTATGTGTGCGCTGCGGCAACTGTTCGCTCGCATGTCATAAGGTCCATGGACAATCACGTTTGCTGCGCCGCGGCATCCACATTGATCGGCCAATCAAGCCGAAAGTTGAAAGAACTCAGCATCTCCTGTCACCGCAGGTTTGCATGCACTGTAAGGATCCGGAATGTCTAACCGGCTGTCCGACTGGCGCCATCTTTCGCGATCCACTGGGACACGTCGATATCGATCCCGGCACTTGCATCGGTTGTTTTGACTGCGCCACGCAATGCCCCTATGACGCTATTTCGATGGTGCCGCGCCATGATGCGACTCAGCCGGTTACTTTCGATCTCTTCGGCACACTAAAACAGAAACTTAGTCTCGCTCCGCCGCAGCCGCCGGCAGCGCCGCCACCAGCCGACGATGTAATCGCGATCAAGTGCAATCTCTGCGAGAACACTCCGCTAAACCCACCGGGCGCAAAGCGCGCGGCCTATTCGTGCGAAGAGAATTGTCCGACCGGCGCTCTGGTGCGAGTTGATCCGTTAACTTACTTCGACGAGATCAAGAACACTCAGGGAATAATCTTTCGCGATCAGACGCACGCTATCGGTCGCAACATTCACAAGAGCGATCCGATCGCAAAGCTTTGGCATGTCGGTGGCGCGACTGCAGCTCTGCTCGTCACGCTCGGAGTGATTTGGGGGCTGATGAATCAGGGATTTAACGGGCGACTTGCGGGAACCTGGCTAACGATGCGCTGGCTTACCGGACTTATCGGCCTTGTTGGTGTCGCGGCCGTGATGACCTATCCCCTTCGTAAACAGGTTTACCGGCGACGAGCCGGGGCTTTGCGTTATTGGATACTGGCGCATGCTTATGTTGGCGCGATTGCCGGCATTGTTTTGTTGCTACATAGCGGCACTCAAACGGGCGGTCTACTTACCACCTCGCTTTATGTGACGTTTGATTTTGTAATTGCGACGGGGATTCTCGCAATCGCTTCGTACATCATCGCGCCGCGGATCATGACAAGTATTGAAGGCGAACCTTTGCTACTCGAGGACCTGGTTGGGCGGCAGACTGAACTGCGCAATGAATTTGAACAGATAGTCAGCAAGAGCCAGGGCTGGCTGCGCGATGAAATTGAGGAACGAGTGCGAAAACGCTTCTTCGGGATTGGGTTTCTCATGCGCCAGTTATTCCGTCGCGAACAACTAAAGACTTTGCTCGCTGACGCACGCAAGGAGTTTAAAGAACGTCTCACGCGCACGGCGACTGATGACGAAAGAGTCTTACTGCAGGAGGCGGTGGAAACTGCTGTGACCTTAAGACGCGTCGAGGCACTGATTCTCCTTCACAAAGCTTTGAAGCTATGGATTGCGCCACACGTGCTGGCGACGTCACTGATGTTGGCATTGATGCTTGTTCACATTATTCAGGTCATCTTCTTTTCACAACGCTAAGTGCAACCGTTGGTTATTGAACCTGTATGAGCCAGAACCGATTCATCATCATTCGTGAGGACCTGGTTCAGGATCCGGTCACGATCATTAGCGATGGGCTTTTGATTGGCCGGCTGGTGGAGTGTGAGCTGCTATTGAATCACCCGGCGGTTTCGCGCGCGCAGGCCGGAATAAAAGAGATCGAAGGCAATTACTATCTTTTTAGTCTGCGGCCCGCAAATCCGCCGCAGCTAAACGGGAAGCCAGTTGAACAGAATGAAGCCCTGGCTCCCGGTGATGTGATCACCATCGGTCCGTTTCTGCTGGAGATTGATCGCACTGAGGAAGCCTTAACTATTAAGGTCGCTCTTCAGATTGGGATTCAGGTGGCTGATGCCGACGTTAGCAGTCCTAATATCGACACAACGCAAAAGCTGTTAATGCCGGAACCTGGAAAGAAACCTCCCAAGGCGCCACGGGCCGCACCTCTTCCGGGTAACAAAACTCTGGATTTCTTTTGGGACAAGCGCATCCGCGAAGCAGGGAAGATGGTGAGACATTCACCTTTGTTCCCGAAGTCGCAGAGGCGTTCGGGAAAAGCGCAATTCAATTGGACGCCTACCTCTGATCTCGCACGAGGCTGGCCGGTTTCGCTGTTAATTTGGGGTGCGGTAATTGTCAGTGTCTTCTCAATCGCCGGAATGTTTTGGTATGCGAACGCCTACGCGCCGGCGCCGCTGTCCAGCAGTCACTCGCGCAATCAGTTAGCCGTGTTTCCTCCAATTGCTAAAGAGGCAAATGCTGACTCGTGCACAAATTGCCATTCGTTCGGCGGGAACATGGAATCAAGATGTGCGAGTTGCCACACCACGGAAATCTTCACAGCAACAGTTATTAAGCCGCACACGGCGGCGGGAATTGGGTGTTCAGATTGTCATGCCGAACATCGCGGAGCGGACTTTCGTCCGGGCCCAACGGCCCTGGCGACATGTACTGAGTGTCACAACGACGCCAACACGCGCGCCTACAATGGGCGGAGCGTTAAGACCCCGCACGGTGGCACGTTTGGCTATCCAGTCGTGGAAGGAAAGTGGACGTGGCGTGGACTTGACGATGAGGATTGGGCGCTTAAGAAAATCGACGTGACGCGTCTGGCCAATGAGACTGATGAGCAGTGGCGGAGCAAGCAGTTCCACGCTCTTCATGTGCAGCGCGTGAAAAAGATCGGCAACCTTGCCGGCAACGCTGAAGGCCAACTGTCATGTTCGAGTTGCCATAACTCATTCGATCCCCCTGATCGCGACACGCCACGAACGACCTGTGGGACTTGTCACAATCGGCAAGGTGGAACCGGGAACCAATCGCCAGCTGATCGCAACCAACCAACCCAACTGCACTTCCTGCCACGTCCAACACACGAAGGACAAAAGACACTGGAACCCTTCGTTGCTGGCAGACGCTGCAAGATAACTAATGAGGATCACGCGATTGCCGATTGCGCTTACGAGGTTTCTTGCTGACCCCGCAGGGGTCAAAGTTACTAGCCACGTGGCAGCGCCCATGAACGGCGATCGGCACATTGCCGACCCGCAGGGGTCGAACGGTCGGTTGCCTGTTTATATTCGACCCCTTCAGGTCTAACAGAATTGGCTGCTTTTCCGTCGGCAATCGCCCATTGGCTATTAACTTTCACGCTTTCAGCGTGATGAGTCTAGCTCACGGGCTTATGGCAAGGGAGGCAATCATTCGAGCCGGGGATCTTTCCTTTTAGCGCCGGCCGCGCAGCAATGGCTTTGTCATGACAAAGATTGCAGTTCGTATGGTAGGACACTTCGTTGGTTAGCTTCGTCGGCGTGGTCTTACCGGCATAGGTAACTGTAGGGATGGGAGCACTGTCGTCTCCAGCCTGAAGATGACAGGTACGACATGATTTGACCGGCTTTGCATCGGCAGCCGCCAGGACTGCAGTCGTCAATACGACATCTCGTTCGCTCGTTTTCAGCGGGGCTTTAAGTGATGCCGCGGGTTGGTCGGTGTGATGGCATTCTACGCAACTGAGCACGCTCGCCCCGTCTACGCTGTATTTCTTTGTCGAGTGAGTCTCGTGATTGAAAGGGACCTCGCCGTACTTATCTGACTGGCTGTCCTTACCCAGCACAACTTCCTTTGGCTGAACTTTGCTTTCCTTGGGAATGTCTTGTGTTGTAAGAGCGGCGCCGCGAATGACGACGATTGTGGCAAGACATCCGAGTGCGGCGATCACGAGCAGTAGTTTTCTCATCACGACCTCTGGAGTTGTTTTTAGGACCAGGTACCCGGGGAGGGCAGTTCAAGGCTATAGAATCTTAGAGAGCGACGTTGTGAGTGTCAAACGTTACCTGGCAGAGGGTCATTTGTTAAGTAATCTCTCGCTGAGGAAGGGCCGAACCCCCGAGGGATCTCTCAGGTCGGGAAGGGGGCCCGCCCCCGCCAACGATGATTGCTCGGGTCCCAACTCCTGATATACTCAGAGCAAAATTAAAGGAGCTGTTCCTCACATGGCTCGCAAATGGTCAAACCTCAACCTACCCGGTGCACTTCACTATGTTACTGGTAATTTTTTGAACCGGACGCCGGTGTTCACTGATCCTTCTTGCTGCAAAGCATTTCTCGATCAGCTCAAAACATTGCTTTGCGATTGGCCGAGCAAGCTAATTGCTTATGTGCTAATGCCGGATCACTTTCATCTCATTGTGAACCCCCGTGATGGGAGGATCAGAGAATTCATGCTCGACCTAAAAGGACTCTCGGCAAAGCGCATCGTCCAGATAAATACCAAGTTCGATTTTCCGCACACCGAAAAGGATGGTTTTCAGGTGTGGCAGGAAAGCTTTAAAGATCAGGGCTTGTGGAGTAGCTGGATGATTTGGCAGAAAATTAATTACATTCATGCCAATCCCGTTAAGGCCCGGCTCGTCAGTTCTGCCGGAGACTATTACTGGTCAAGCTTCAACTCATTCTACTCACGAGGCGAAGCGCCCTTGGAGGTAGATCGCGATTGGTGGTGGCCCGATGATTCAGAGAAGCTGTCGGCGGCAATGAAGCAGCTTGGTTGGTATAGTTATCACAAGCGGAAATGAAGAGCGGGGGCAGGCCCCCTTCCTTACCTGAGAGATCAACCAGAGGCCGCCCGCCCTCCTGACCGGAAAGTCACCAAACAGAAAAACCATTCATCCCGGCATGCGAAACGATGCGCCGCGGTGACAGCGAGCGCAATCGTCAAACGCCAGATCGCCTCCAAAACTCCGTTTCCCGTTGTGACATGTCGAGCAGTTCATACCGCCCGCAGGAAAATGCTCAACAGGCGCCGGCGAACTAACCTGTCGAGACTGCGGCGCGCCAGCTGTGAGTCGATGGCAATCCGCCACAATCAAGTCGTTCACGACGACCATGTTGCGCATGACTAAACGCGTAGCGAAAGGATCGCGCACTCGTTGGCGTGCGCCTGTAGGGCTTTTCGTCATGACAAACACCACACGACGCCAGATCGCGACCACTGGCAGACTTGCTCGCAGGAGTGTGGCAGCTATAACAACCGTTGTGAGCGTTGAGTCCTGCCGGAATCACCAGGGCAGCGCCACGAGCAGTTGATCTTCCGTGACAAGCCTGACAACCGTTAGCCGGTCGCGCGGCGCCCGTCATATGCTGCGCGTGATCAAACTTCACATTGAAGCTTTCATTGAAACCAGGTGGAAATGCTTTCAAAGGCGCGGCGGCGCTCTTTACGTCGCTATGGCAAATGACGCACATCGGGACATTTGGAGTTACAAACTGTGCCAGATGGCACTTTGTGCAGGCGGCGTGTCCGGGAAACTTCGGTGTAGCGGAATTGTCTGAGCGCGTGTGACATGCGTTGCAAGCAAGCGAGGCATGACGCTGGCTGGTGTGCACAAACTTTGAGTAGTCGATTTCCGAGCCCTGCGGCGTTTCTGAGCGCGCAGCCTTACCTGCTTCGCTCACTAACAATCCCAGCCCACCAAACAAGAGCACTAGCACGACCGGCAAATTACTCGTTGTACGGCGAAGATTCATTTGATGTCTTTGCGCAGGAGGGGCTCACGCCCTGCAATTAAGTAATGGCCGGGCGGTGGATCGCGTCGACCGACATCGGAAGTGTGGCAATAAACGCAAACAAAGTCGCGATTACGATCGATTGCTTCAAGCTCGTTCGCCACATCCAGCCGTAGCCCGTTTCTGTTGTGGCACTCGGTGCAAGAAGTAATCGGCACATCAGGTGTGAGACCTCGTAGGGTCGCGGATTTCGTAATGTTGATATGGCAAGAAGTGCATTCCTGAACGTGTTGCTCGCGCGCGTGGCGAAACTTCATAGAGATTCGCGTAATTGTGGGAACCGAGCTGTAAGGTATAGCGGCCTTATGACAACCCGCGCAGTCAGTGCGAATCGGCGCTTGTGATTTCCAGTGGCAGTTGAAACACGAAGCGTGATTCAGGGGCACGGCCTTGAAAGTTGCAGTATCTGGCACAAACGAGTCGAGCCAGCCGGTGCCTGGCGCAGGGGGATTAGTCCCTAAGGGCTCGTGACAGATCGTGCAATTGTTATAAAGCTTGCCTGGCTCATCGACAGTGCGCGCGGAACGTGAGTATGAGGCTCGTTGGAAGAAAAAGTTTCCGCTCGCGGGAGTGAAGCGTGGTTCCGTTTGCCGCCTCGCAATCACGTCTTGATGCTTGTCGTGGGGAAACTCAATCGCAAACTGCAGCGACGAAGCCGGGTTACGAAAGACGTAGCGTTTGTCCTCGCGTGGCGACGACTGCAGATGGCAAACTGTGCAGATTTGCGGACGGGCACCTCTGAAGAACTGACGGCGGTGGCAGGAGACGCAGGCATCATGGTCCGGGTAATCGGCCACATCGGGAAAATCATCAGCGCGTTGCCAGTTCTTCGTTGGCACCTTGTGGCAGGTAAGACACTGGCCGCGATGCTTTTCGGTGGCATGCGAAAACTTTGAGTAGTCAATGGCAGGTCGGGCTGCTGTTACAGGCCGGCGTCGAGGCCGCCGTTGAGCCGCGGCGGAACTAATCAGGTCGGATGCAAGACTTATTGTCAGAAAAAAGATAGCCAGAATGAGAGTGGCAACTATCCTCAAAATACGTTGGCGCTGCGCGGCTTTGCAGGAGTCATCAAAATCGAAATGGGGAAACAAAAATGACAGAACCCGGAGCGGTAGCGGCGGGATGCTAAAGCCGAGCCAAAGAAAGGTAAGAGGAAATTCCATCAATGTCAGAATCGTTGAGTCGATGATCCCGTCGCTATCGCTCCGGGTTCTGTCTCGTTGTCCCACCAGACTTTGCCCCAAAAGTCGAACTGCTTAACTCACGGCTTCGCCGGCGGAGTTGGGCTTCGCGGCGCGGCCCCCAAGCTGGTTCTGAAATCTTGTATGGGCGACGCTTCATAAACTCGTTACAAAACTCCTGGCTTAGCGGCGTCCAAGATCTCCGCGCGTTGAGGCCTCACAAACGGGCAGAGGTTTCTCTTTTCCAACACACTTCACAGTGCGTTCTGCCACATTGGAAAGCAAATAAGGTTTTTCGCTCGCCAAGTCGCCTGGCTTGACCTGGATCTCGCAGTTCCAAAAGATATTTGCGCCCCCATTTTCGGTCGGCAACAAATTCGATACGACGTAGGCGCCCAAGGGTAAATCGGTGAAGTAAGCAGTGCCCTTGGTGTCCGTCATGACTGATAAAACTTTACCGCCCGTGCCTTCCTCAGCCTGCTTGATCAGTTTCAGCAATTCGGTCTGACGGGTTTTATAGAAACCGTCTCTGATATTTTCCGGCAAATTCACAGTCAACCACTTGCGAGCCAGATCGCGATTGGCAAACTCCTGACCGCCGGCAACAACCGCGCGCTGGAATTCCGGAACCGCATCGATGTCGGCAGCCTCGATTTCCCTGCAATAGACCGACTCACAGTCTCCGTCTCGCAACCACTTGATGAGCGGATCGCTGGCGCCAATGCTGCGGTAGTAACAATCACGGGTGCTCAAGGAATTGTTTTCGATGGCTTGGACGAGAGCTTTGTTCTGTTCAAGAGTTCCCGGAATGAGGAAGAAGCGTTTCCGTGAAAGGCCTTTAGTGGTGTCGCCTGTCTTTACGCGCACTCGCAATCGGATCACGCCCCGGGAGCCCGCTGGCGTTTGTGCAAGCGCAACCATCGAGATCAACAGCAGAGCCACGATCGACAATGTGAAAAGAAGCCGGAAACGCCAGGTAAGTTTGACTAAATTGAAACGGGAGCAAGCCCGCCTTACCGGACTGTGCGTTTTTATCAAGGAAGCGCATAACGAGCGAAACGGCAAGTTCCTCGCCGGGATCAAAGATTAGGGCTGCGGGGAAACTTCAAAAACGGCAATCGCACGCCTCTCACGAATACCTGATCAGAACGAATTCCAGGAGCGGGTGAATAGCCATTGCCGCCTGCAGCAGAAATGATGTCGTCCTGATCGATCCCGTCGCCGCTGATTCCAATGCCACCAACGAGGACCCCATTTTTATAAAGCGGCACACTGCCCGCAAAGATCTGCAGCCCGTTGGGCAGATTGGGAATGGACGTGCACGGCACAGCAGCGCCGCCGAGGGTTGCGATCAAATTGGCCTTAACCAGGTCGAGCTGCAGTCCAACGTTGAAAGGACTCCAGTCAGTTAACGAAGTACTGAATGGGCCAGCCGCCGTATTGTTGATTCCGTCAGGGAATAATGGACGATGCAGAAATCCAATCGCGCGATCGCTGAAAGCCACCGTTCCATTTAGCTGTATGCCGTCCGCTGCAGCCCGACTCACATAGGAACTAAAACCAGCGCCCGTCAGCAATGCGCCAGTATCGGACCGGGAGAAAAATGCGGCCGACCGCGCTTTCTGAACTGAAACATCGAACCCGAAGACGGGCGCGTCGAGTTGCCGGAATAATCCCAGAACTGTTCCCGACGCATCTACGACCGCAATCGAGACTCGAGCATTGCTGCCCAGTGGTTGTCGAATCGCCGCACGAGTAATGTTCGCTTGCTGCAGGGCGTGGGTAATGATTGTTTGGACGTCGGCGGCAGTTAATGAATTCGGACCCGCGGGGGAGCTGCCGGCAATGAAGGGAAAGAACCTCGTATCAACTTCCCCGGCGATGCCGCCAACAAGGGCGGGAACAAATGCCGATGTTTGCGCCGGGACGATCGGAAAGCCCGCCACAATCGAGCCGGGAAGACTTCCGAATGCAATTGTGGCCGGGGCAGGCGGCGTCCCCACGTTGCTATAGGGAAGTCTGATCCCGTCGACGAGTATGTTGTCACCGCGGACCAGCGAAGGAGCTTCGAATCCCCTTACAGCGGAAGCGGCTATCAATTCTTCAGCGGGTTGATCAAAGTCAGCGGGATTACGATCGACTGTGTAGCTGCCGTCGCCTTCGATTCCCACGCCGCCAACTGCAAGTCCGTCTTTGTAGATTGGCAATCCACCAGGGTCGGCCGAGAGACCTAAGGGCAATCCCGGAATTTTGATATCGGAGCAAGGCAGGGAAGAGAACTGCACGCCGTAAAGAGGGCCGCTCGGTCGAAAATCAATGCCCGGGGGAAAATGCTCCTGAATGATGAATCCGGCGGTACGCGTGGTGAACGCATTTCCCCCGGTGCTGAAAAGCGCACCAGTTCCCGCCTTTGAAATAGCAGCTAAAGATGAAGGGACGACCGCACCTTCCAGGCCCATGCCGGCAGTGCCTACACTGCGAATCGTTGTCGTCACCGGCGCTCCAGTCATACTGAAAACACCGAGCACATTGGCTTCGCGATCGGTAACTGCGACCGTAATCGTTCGATTAAGCGAGACCGCAGCAGACACTGCCTGGCTGATGATCGTTTGCACGTCAGTCGTAGTCAGTGTGCCGGCCGTTCCTGGAAGCGGCCCGGGAATGCCTCCTGGAGTTGGTACCGCGCCCGGATCGTCCGGAGGCCCGCCACCGACGTGTCCAATTCCCACTCGCACGCGATTACTGGAAACACCGCGATACGTGATCCCAACAAGGACATCGCCCAAATCATTCATCGCCGGATCGAGGCTGACAATAATTGATGTCACCCAGGGCTGCCCGGGCGTTGGCCCGACGTGCTCTACCGGCAAGGAATAACTTTGATGAGCGCTATCTTCAGCGCGGGCAGTTACCGCTCCCGGCAAGTCACCGGGCTGGAGAGTCAGGTGCATCGCAAAGATCATGAGGCGCCGGCGACTATCGGCACCGAATCGTAACTTGTGCGTGCGCCGTGAAAGGTTCACGTTCTCGTGTCGTTGCGTCGAAAACAAGCGCCCGCGTGGAAGTCTCTTCGGAAACCAGCACGGGAGCCGGCGACTGGGCACCAGCATCGGGAAACCGAACGAGGGCAGCGAGTATTAGGAAGGCCAGCGCCACGCAAGCTAAATCGAAATCGGGGTTGGCGCGCGGCAAAGTGGAAACTACCAGTCATCCTTCGCTCCATCGTTATCAAGCTTAAGATTGATTCTGGTTTGTTGGATTCATTGGAAAGCGAAAACTATAGGCTCGAGCACAATGTATCACTAATCTTCCGCGACTGAATAGAGTTACGTTCTCAGAGAATTTAATTGCCTGAACATCACTCGTATGCTACAAGGCAAGCAAGACCGCGAGAAGCTCGCGATTAGACGGTTTGTTATTTCTTTCGCACTCAGCGCGCGAAAAATGGGAGCTACAAAAGAATTTGCCGCCAGCGTCTGCTGCTTGTTTGCTGCCGTTGTCTGCGTCGTGGGCCAGGGTAACGGTTCGCTGAAAGGCGTTGCGCGCGACACGGCCGGCGCTAATGTCGCTGGAGTGGAGATCGTCTTCACCAATCAGGTGACAAGTGACGCGAAAATCATTCGCAGCGACGCGAATGGCACATATTCAATCCAGCTCCCGCCGGGTGCCTACCGAGTCACAGTCCAACCGCCTTACACAGCGAAATTTGAAAAGGAGAAAAATTACGGTGAGTTTGCGCTGCCTCGTGATCAAGCCTTGGAGAACTTGATCGTTGAAGCGGGAAAGGATCTCTCTCTTGATCTGGTTGTAGAAAAGCAAAAGCCGGAACCTTCAGCCACGCCCTCAACCGAAAAGCCCACCGGTTATGCACGGAAAAGCACCGATACTTCGCAGCCGCAAACCACCACCGGACAGACGTGAAGCACGCGATCGCTGGCGTTTAGGTTTTCCAGAGTACGATCGTTATGGCGATCGCGGTGGCCGCGGGCCGTGACATTCCCTTTACCAAAGGTCGTTGGTGGGATCCCTACAATCAAAGCGTTCTGAAGGGCGACTATCCCATCAAGGGCGACAACCTCTTCATGGTGCTCTCTGCGACCAGCACCACGACAGTTGAACAGCGCCGGGCGCCGACGCCTTCCGATGTCAGCAGTGACGAACCCGGGAGCGCTGAATTTTTTGGCCAGCCAGAACAGTTTGCGGCCAGCCAAACCATTCAACTGTCGTTCGAGCTCTTTCGCGGAGACACCGTATTCAAACCGCGTGATTGGGCCATCAAAATCTCGCCCACCTTCAGCGTTCCGAATTATCTCAACGCGCGGGAAAACGGAGTCGTCAATATTGACGTGCGTCGTGGCGCCAATCGCACCGACACTCATGTCTCTCTTGAAGAAGCATTTGGCGAAGTTAAGCTTGCGGACCTGAGCGCCAATTACGACTTCATTTCACTGCGAGCGGGCATTCAACCGTTTGTTTCCGATTTTCGTGGTTTCATTTTTTCCGATAACAACCTGGGCGCCCGGCTCTTTGGATCCTTTGATAACAACCGCTTCCAGTTCAATGCCGCTTACTTCTCGATGCTCGAGAAGGACACGAACAGCGGGCTCAATACCTTTGATACACGCCATCAAAACGTCTACATTGCGAATCTTTTTCGCCAGGACTTTATTCGCAAAGGCTACACGATCCAGGCCAGCTTTCATTTCAACGACGATCGCAGCAGCATCGAATTCGATCAGAACGGTTTCCTGGTGCGGCCGGCGCTTATCGGAGACGTGAGACCTCACGCAGTAAAAGTTGGTTACATCGGCGTGAACGGCGATGGCCACCTGGGCCGCCTCAATCTGACAAACTCCTATTACTTTGCGTTCGGACGTGATGATCGAAATCCGATTGCGGGCCGCAAAGTAAACGTTCGCTCACATATGGCAGCCGTTGAGGCGTCGATTGATAAGGATTATCTGCGATTTCGTGGTTCGATGTTCTGGGCGCAGGGCGATGAGAATCCTACCGACGAAAAGGCAACAGGCTTTGACGCAATCTTCGATGACCCAAATTTTGTAGGCGGTCAGTTTTCTTTTTGGAATCGCAACGGCATTCGCTTAACGCAAACGGGTGTTGGTTTGGTTCAACCTAACAGCATTCTGCCGAGCCTGCGCAGCAGCAAGATTCAGGGACAAGCCAACTTTGTAAATCCCGGAATCTTTATCTACAACGCCGGTATCGACATCGAGAGTTACGCAGCGACTGAAAGCGGTCTTCAATGCGAACTATCTGCGGTTCCATCGAACCGAGCCGCTCGAATACATTCTCTTTCAGAACCGCATCCGCCATGACATTGGCTTCGACTACAGCGTAGGCGTGGCATATCGACCGTTTCTGATTAACAACGTGACGCTTACGTTTGGGGCGGCGACTCTGCAGACTGGCCGTGGCTTTCGCGACATCTTTACCGATCGATCGCGCAATTGTCCTGCCGAATGTCGGTGACTTTTGCGAGCCGGATGTAATCAGTCCGCGGAAGATGCTTTACACCTTGTTTTCTCAATTGAAGTTGATTTTTTAGATTTGTCAAAGTCAGGCGTGCGAGTGAAAATCGCCGATGACAGGCGCGCGCAGATCATTCGCTTTAAGGACTCAGGATCTTGGTTCATGCATACGAGTTCGCCTGATCTGTTCTGTATTGCTTGCTGGCAAGCGTGGCGTTGACTGCCGTGTAATTATCGGCGCTGACCGAGATGCACGAGCCCGCTCGTTGCTGAGCGGAAGACACGGCGTTTGCCGAGCAATCGCGAAACAACCTGAGTGGCCAGACGACTCCAACTCCAGTCACCGAGGGCTGCATCACTTGTCACGGCCAGATCGAACCGATGCACAAGTATGGGCCGACCGAAGTTTATGAGTCGCTGAAAGACGGGAAAGATGCTGTTGGATTGAGTTGCACCAGCTGTCATGGCGGCAATCCCACCGTGCGCAAAAGCGGAAACGACGCTCAGCTGACATTGAAAGGGCCAAAAGAGCCGCGCACGTGCAGCCGCGTTTCCCCAAAGAGTGGCGGCGAGACGGCAAATACACGGGCGCCAATCCCGAGAGAACCAATACGCTGCTCGCTCGTGAGAGTGTCGGAGTTTGTGCGCTTCATCAATCCCGGTGATCTTCGCGTGGCGGCAGCAAACTTGCGGCAACTCCGGCTGTCATGCGCTCGAATCGAAGAACGTGGCGCGCAGCATGATGGCGCATGGCGCAATGCTGTGGGGCGCCGCGCTCTATAACAATGGCGGTTTTCCTTTGAAAGATGCGCGGTTTGGCGAAAGTTACAACGAACAGGGCGCGCCGCAACAGTTGCTTCAAACACCGCAGCCGTCAAACGAAGAGCGGCGCACCAAAGGACTACTTAGTTTTCTGGATCCATTGCCACGCTGGCAAATCTCGCAACCCGGAAATGTGTTGCGGGTCTTTGAGCGTGGCGGCAAGCGTCGTTTGGAAGTTGGGCTTGCCGGATAAAGAAGAGGAGCCGGGAAAACCTGACAAGGGTTTAAGCCCGCGCGGGTTTGGCACAAACAATCGCACCGATCCTGTCTATCTCGGTTTACAGAAGACTCGCTTGCTCGATCCCACGCTGAATTTCCTCGGAACCAACGATCATCCCGGCGACTACAGCTCGTCTGGTTGTTCTGCGTGTCATGTGATTTACGCAAACGATCGCGATCCGTTGCACTCTGCGACGTATCACCAGGCGGGAAACGCCGGTCGCTCGCAAACCGGCGACGCAACATTCCCAGGAATGAATCCGGCCATCCCATCAAGCATCAATTCACCAATCAGATTCCCACCTCACAATGCATGGTCTGTCACATGCACCCGGGCACGAATATGGTGGCCAGTTATCTCGGCATGACCTGGTGGGACAACGAGAGCGATGGCGACAAGATGTATCCGCAGCGACAGCGTAATCCCTCGGCGGCGGAAGAATATGAAATGCTCGACCGCAATCCGGAAGGGGCTCACATGCGCGGCCTCTGGTCGGATCTCAACTTCCTTTCCGAGACCGGGACGCTCGCAGTTCAACAGCCTCCTAAAAAACACTCAGTTTGGCGACTTGCATGGTCATGGTTGGATGTTTCGCAAAGTCTTCAAGCGAGATCGGAAAGGGAACTTGCTCGACTCCGCAGGCAATCAGGTCGCGGCAAATGATCCTGATAAGTTTCGGAAAGCAGTTCACCTGAATGACATTCACCTGGAAAAGGGAATGCATTGTGTCGACTGCCACTTCCGCCAGGACTCGCATGGCGATGGCAATCTTTACAACGAACCGCGAGCCGCAATTGAGATCAGTTGTGTCGACTGTCATGGTTCGATCCGGCAGCGTGCCACGCTAATCACCTCAGGGCCCGCAGCGCCCATCCCCGCGGCACAGGCTGGAAGAACCCCTGTGACTGGTCGCAATCTGACGCGCGGTTTCACTGTGCGCGATGAGACCGGGACCAAGATTCCTGTCTTCCAACGCATCACACGCGACCGTAAGAAGAAGGACGAGAGCGGAAAAGATATTGACTTAAAGACTGGCGACATTGTGCAGAACTCGTTGGTGGTGCCCGGTCGCTGGTGGCGACTCTCGCAAACTGCTGACACGGTTACACCGGGAACCCGCGACTACAACGAACGATCGCGGTATGCCAAGACGATGCGGAAGGACAATCGCACCTGGGGCGACATACCCGCAGACGACAACGCTCTCGCCCATCGCGACGACAACATGACCTGTTTCGCTTGTCACTCTTCCTGGGTGACGAGTTGTTTTGGTTGTCACTTGTCGATGCAGGCAAATGCCAAAATGCCTAATCGGCATAATGAGGGTGGCGACTCGCGCAACTTCACCCAATACAACTTTCAAGTGCTGCGAGATGACATTTTTATGCTGGGGCGTGATGGCACGGTTACCGGTAACCGCATCGCGCCAGTGAGATCGTCATCGGCGGTTTTGGTGAGTTCTCAAAATCAAAATCGCGAATGGATTTACTCACAGCAGCAAACCACTTCAGCAGAAGGATTCGCTGGACAGGCTTTTAATACCCATGTGCCGCATACAGTGCGCACTACAGAAACGAAAGCCTGCAGCGATTGCCACGTCTCGACCCGGAATGACAATAACGCCTGGCTCGCCCAAGTGCTGTTACAGGGAACGAATTTTGTGAACTTTATGGGCCGCTACGTTTATGTCGCCGCCGATCATGCGCTGGAAGTAGTCGTCGCCACGGAACGAAGCGAGCCGCAGGCCGTCTTCGGCAGCACGCTGCATCGCATTGCTTATCCGGACAACTACGAGAAGTTTACGAAGGACGGAAGCGAGCTGAAAACTTTTTATGAACACGTTGGTAATCCCAAGGTCCTTCAAGTGCAGTTACGAGGGGAATACGCTTACGCGGCAGCCGGAGAGGGCGGGCTGCGTGTCTATGACGTCGCGCAAATCGATCAGAAAGGCTTTTCAGAACGTATCGTGACTGCGCCCGTTTCTCGCTTTGGTCAAAAATTCTGGGTCAAGACGAGATATGCCACGGCGGTGGCGGCGCCGACGACGCTGGCTGTCGATCCAGCGCGCTGGCGGATGAAAACGGACGGAACCATGATCGATCCGGAGACTGCTGCCGGCTTGACCGGTGATGCGCGAAAGCAGCTGGTTAATGAAGAACAGGAAATCCATCCGCTCTTTGCCTATCTCTACGTCGTCGATAAATACGAGGGGCTAATTCTGGTAAATGCCGCGACGCTCCTGGATGGCGATCCCCTGAACAACTATTTGAAGCGCGCCCTCGACCCGGCGAGGTATGCGAAAGGCGCTTTCAATCCTGATGGCGTTTTAACCGATGCGAACAACATAACGATAGCCGGAAACTATGCGTACATCACGACTGCGAATGCGCTGGTCGTCGTTAGCATTGCTGAGCCACTGCAGCCGAGAATCGTGAAACGAATTGCTCTCAGTCACCCAAAATCCGTAGCAATCCAATTTCGTTACGGGTTTGTGGTTGACGATGAGGGATTCAAAGTGCTCGATGTCACTGAGCCTGAGCAAACTCGCCTCGTTCCCGGAGCAACTGTTCCTCTGGCTGATGCGCACGATGTGTACGTGGCGCGCACGTACGCATATGTCGCGAACGGCAAAGAGGGAATTGCGATCGTTGATGTCGAGTCGCCCGAGCAGCCGCGTCTGGACCAGACTTTCAATGCCGAGGGTCAGCTCAACGATGTGCACCAGGTGAAGATTGCCATGACGAACGCAAGTTTGTTCGCTTATGTGGCCGATGGGCACAACGGTCTGCGAATATTGCAACTGACTTCGCCGGAAACGATGCCGGAATATGCGGGTTTCAGTCCGCGACCGCGGCCAGTCCTGATTGCGACCTTCAAAACAAAAGGCGAGGCGTTAGGGGTTTCTAAGGCGTTGGACCGAGATCGTGCGGCCGATGAGAGTGGAAATCAGATTTCAGTGTTTGGCCGGCGCGGCGCTCGACCATTTACCTTTGATGAACTGCTGCGGATGTTAAGAACCAATGACGGAAAAGGGGATTGGCTTCAGGTGAGTGATGTGCCTATTGCACCGCCGGTTAGTGGCAACTAATCAATTCCGTTCAAAACATTTTCCATATATCATTTTTCATTTCTCATTTTCCATTTCAAATAACCCCCAGTGCGATTGTCACACCGGTCATTTCCGACTTCTAGGTCATAAATACTAGCCACAGATTTACACGGATTGCACGGAGGACATTGTCAGAACACTGCCTTTGGATCCGTGGCTATCCGTGTGCATCTGTGGCTTACTGGAAGGCGTTTCTCTCGATGACAAATGAGAAATGAAAAATGATATATGGAAAATGTTTTAAGAATCCGTCACACGCACACTTCGCAACTACAAGGCTCTCTTCCTAAGCTCCGTCAAAAGCTCCTTTGCTTCCTCCGGCGAAAGCTTTTCCGGATCAGCACTTCTCAAGTCGTCCACAATTTTCTGATTGGCGAGGTCGAAGAAGGACACCTGAGCAGCCAGCTTCTTGCGCCCGGCACGATTAGTCACTGCGTCCAACGCAGCCCGCGACTCTGCTGCTGTGCCCTCACCCGCCTCGCTTGCTGAAGCATTGCCACCACTTGCCGCGACCGCCGACACAAGGGGCACTTCTACACTGCGCGAACGTTGCTCGCTGACCTGGTCTTCCTCCGCAAACACTTCCAATTCGTAACGTTCTAACCGAGCCAGAACGTCGCGCGCGTTCGCCACGACAGCAGGGGGCAGGCCCGCAAGTCTCGCGACTTCGATTCCATATGACTTCGAAGCTCGGCCGCGCTCGAGTTGATGGAGGAAGACAACCTCCCCCTCGCGTTCAGTTGCCGTGATCTGATAGTTCTGCGCTCCCGGCAGTCGCTCTGCCAATTCTGTTAGCTCGTGATAGTGAGTCGCAAACAACGTCTTAGCGGCATGATCTGCGGAGTCGTGTAGATATTCCGCAACTGCCCAGGCGATAGAGAGACCGTCAAAAGTCGCCGTTCCTCGGCCAATCTCATCCAGCAGCACGAGCGATCGCGGCGTCGCGCTCCGCAGGATTGTCGCAGTCTCCGTCATCTCAACCATGAAAGTGGAACGGCCGCGGGTTAAGTCGTCAGAAGCGCCAACACGGGTCCAGACTCGATCAAGCAAAGGCAATCGCGCCTTGTCTGCGGGAACGAAACCGCCCATCTGGGCCAAGATAGAAATGATTGCAGTCTGTCTAAGAATCGTGCTTTTTCCACCCATGTTGGGGCCGGTGATAATTAGCAGGCGATCTGTTGAGTTGTTTAGGTAGAGATTGTTCGGAACAAAAGGCTCATCATTGAAGGCTTCAATCACCGGATGCCGGCCTTGAACGATCTCAATCTCATCCCCATCGTGAATTGTTGGCCTAACGAACCGGCGTCGCACGGCAGTTTCGCCGAGTGCCGCTAAGGCATCCATGGTTGCCAGCGCTCGTGCCGTTGCCTGAATGCGGCGAGTCTCCGTCGCCACCTGCCGGCAAACTTCAGCAAACAACTCGGTCTCCAACTGAATGATTCGTTCTTCGGCGCCTAGTACTTTCTTTTCCCAGTCCTTCAGCTCGGGAGTTGTGTAGCGCTCAGCATTCGCCAAAGTTTGCCGCCGCTCATAACCCTCGGGGACACGGCTTATGTGAGATTTGGATATTTCAATGTAGTAGCCAAATACGCCGTTGTAGCGGATGCGCAGGTTACCGATCCCACTGCGCTGGCGTTCCGTCGCTTCGAGCGTGGCAATCGTTTGCTTTGCGTTGCGACTAATCGACCGTAATTCGTCCAGTTCACTGGAATATCCAGCGCGGATTGCATCGCCGTCACTCACTTTCACCGGCGGTTCGTCCGCGATGGCTCGCGAGATCAGCTCCCGTATCTCCGGCAACTCATCCGTGCTCTCCCTCAGCACCTGTAACAGAGAAGAGTTGGCATCACTTAAAAGTTGACGCACTCGAGGCACCTGGTTAAGCGACTGGAGGATCGCATTCAGGTCTCGTGGTGTTACGGAGCTGAGGTTAATTCTTCCGGTCAGTCGCTCTAGATCTGAAACTTCTTTAAGCAGCGTCCTTAGGCTATCTCGCTTCCTTTGTGAGGAGCGCAGTTCATCCACCGCATCCAAACGGGTTTCCACTTCGCCGCGTTTTACCGATGGCCGTAACAGCCAGGAACGCAGCAGCCGGGCACCCATTCCAGTTACCGTCTCGTCAATCACATCGAGCAGCGAACGGCCACCAGTTTTGCCGAGAGATTCAACCAGTTCCAGGTTCCGCACCGTGACGATATCGAGGATCAAGTTGTCTTGCGGTTCGAAGTAAACCAAATCAGTTACGTGAGTAGCCGCAGCGCGCTGTGTTTCCTGGGCGTAGCGCAAGCATCCTCCAGCCGCACGGATCGCCTCGGCCTTGCGCTCCATGCCGTATCCCTCGAGTGAGCGCACTCCAAACTGTTTGCGCAATAAGGCTTCGCAGTCGTCTTTCTGCCAATGCCAGTCGTCGAGAGGCGTTAGTGTGGCGCCAAACTGTTGCTCATTCACGGAGGCCGACGAAGATTGCGACGAATCAACCATGGAATCCGCTGTGGATTGAGGCCCAAGTGGCAGACGCGCGGTTTGAGATTTTCTTGAAGGGCCGCTGTTAATCAGAGGAGCAAGAGACGCCGGAAAAAGTAGTTCTCGCGGAGCATACGATTCTAAATCGGCGCAGATGCGTTCCCACGCGTCAGGACCGGTTTCCTGACTTGCAAGAAATTCGCCGGTAGAAACGTCCAGAAACGCGGCACCCATAGTTTCGCCTGCGCCACAAACCGCTGCCAGAAACACTGACTCACGTGCTTCGAGCAATTGTGGATCGATTGGCGTGCCGGGGGTGACTATCCTGACGACTTCGCGCCGCACGAGTTTTTTTGTCTTTGAAGCCGCTTCAGTCTGTTCGCAGATAGCAACTCGGAAACCCCTGCGGACGAGCCGGGCAATGTAATTTGCGGCCGCATGATGTGGCACGCCACACATCGGAATAGGATCGCCATGTTCCTTGTGCCGCGCCGTTAAAGTGATTTGCAACTCACGCGCGCCCACAATTGCATCGTCAAAGAACAGTTCATAGAAATCGCCCAGGCGGAAAAATAGAAGCGTTCCCGGATGTTGTTGTTTTAGCTCCTGGTACTGCCGGAGCATCGGCGTCTTGTTATTGGTGATCATCGGTGAAGTTGAAACTGCACCCTAAACTGTGACGAAGTATTTGGTCAAACGTAAAACCAATCTGAGGGAAAGGTGATGATAGCAAGAACTGGAAGGTGTCTTAGATGTCGCAATCTCAATCCAGGTAGTGGTTAGCTTGGAACTCTGACTCACACCGGGCTTCAGGCCACTTGGTACGGTACGGGAACGGTAGCGACCGCATTCTAGTAGTATTGCGGTGTGGTTTGAGAAATTGAGTCACTTTGGGTCTCACCCTTGAATATTCACTTATCTAAATGCGGTCGCTACCGCTCCCGTACCGTCCCGAGTTGACCCTTGGATGCACCCCCAAGCTTCGTCACTATCCAATATTCGATAGCGGTCAGTTTAAATTCAAACTGCACCAGTACCAATATCCAGCAAGTTCACCATTCAGCGGGATATATGGTAATTTCGAAACACACCTTCACGCATCGCCAGCGATTCTCGAATTTTGCAGGGAGCGATGATTCGCGGAGAGCGCAAGCCTAATTTTGGTGCAGCAAAAGTTAAACGTGGACACCAAGTCGCCGACATCAGACACCCTGACCGCAGCCGCTTTGCTTCAGCGCTCTCTCGAAGAACATCTCGAAGTGATTCAGGCCACCCTCCGCTCTCAACTTGAAGAGATCGAGGCAGCCGGAGCTCTGATTCGCGACACGCTGCTGCGAGGCCAGAAAGTGCTGCTGTGCGGGAATGGCGGGAGCGCGGCTGACGCCCAGCATATCGCCGCTGAACTCGTAGGTATTTATGAAGCGCAGCGCCGAGCCTGGCCCGCGATAGCGTTGACCACCGATACTTCCGCGCTAACAGCGATCAGCAATGACTACGGGTACGAAGAAGTCTTCGCTCGCCAGGTCGCTGGACTGGCTGCCACCGGAGATGTCCTGATTGCATTGAGCACGAGTGGCGCCTCGCCAAATATTCTGAAAGCCGTAGGCAAGGCCCGTGAGTTGGGGTGTCAGACCATCGCCCTTACCGGCGGCAAAGGCGAGCCGTTAGCATCGTCCTGCGACCTCGCAGTCGTAGTCCCGTCGCTGCGCACGTCCCGAATCCAGGAATGCCACATCACCATTGGTCATCTGTGGTGTGAGCTGATTGACGCGGAACTTTGATAGTATCTGATTGCAGGTCTGGTTGACGTCGTACGATGGCAGGGCGGAGTGACGAATCCGCGAGAAGGGGAACGGCGCTGAGTTATCGCAGTTCAAGCAAAAATTAAAATGACTAAAAAGAAAGCGCTAATAACTGGAATTACCGGGCAGGACGGCAGCTACCTGACTGAAGAACTGCTGCAGCGAGGTTATGAAGTTCACGGCTTAGTGCGCCGCGTGGCGCTGGAAACACCGGAACGACGAACGGATCGCATTTCTCACCTGCTCGACAAGATCACGCTTCATCCCGCCAGTCTGGAAAGTTATCCCAGTATTTTTCACATTGTCAGTCGTTATGATTTTGACGAGTGTTATCACCTCGCGGCCCAAAGTTTCGTCGCTGAGAGTTTTGCCGATGGCTTCTCAACGATGAATACAAACATCAACGGCACGCATTACATGCTGGCGGCTTTGCGAGAGCTTCGACCAAAGTGCCGTTTCTATTTTGCCGGGTCGAGCGAAATGTTTGGCAAGGTCCACGAGGTGCCGCAGAACGAATCCACGATCTTTCATCCGCGCAGCCCGTACGGAATTAGCAAGGTTGCAGGCTTCGATCTCACGCGCAACTACCGTGAGGCTTACAATATGTTCTGCGTCAACGGCATCTTGTTCAATCACGAGGGGCCGCGTCGTGGCTTCGAATTCGTCACGCGCAAGATTAGCAACACAGTTGCGCGGATCAAGCTGGGCCTGGCGACGGAACTGAGACTGGGTAATCTTGACGCAATGCGCGACTGGGGTCATGCAAAAGACTATGTTCATGCAATGTATTTGATGTTGCAGCAGCCGGAACCTGACGACTACGTGGTGGCAACCGGCGAGGCACATAGCGTAGCTGAATTTTGCGAGCGAGCCTTTGCCGAAGTTGGTCTCGATTATCGCAAGTACGTTATCACTGACGAACGTTTTCGGCGGCCGGCAGAAGTTGATCAGTTGATTGGCGACTCCAGCAAGGCGCGCAAGGTTCTGGGCTGGGCTCCAAAATATAGTTTTGGGGAGTTGGTTCGGGAGATGGTGCAATCAGATCTTGAGGCGGCTGACCCGAACGTTAGGAAGCGACAGAACGAAAGCTGCCGAGTACGCCTAATCTTGCTCCAACCTTTAAGGTAACCATAAAACTTCATGAGAATCCTGATAACCGGCGGCGCGGGCTTTATCGGTTCCCACCTTTGCGAAAGACTTGTGGGCGAAGGACATGACGTTATCTGTCTTGATAACTTCTTTACCGGCCGGCGGGAAAACATTTTTCACCTGCTCGACAACCACCACTTCGAATTGCTGCGCCATGATGTGATTGAACCGGTACTGCTGGAAGTCGATCAAATCTATAACCTCGCTTGTCCCGCTTCGCCGATCCATTACCAATACAATCCCGTGAAGACGGTAAAGACGAGTGTGATGGGGATGATAAATATGCTGGGGCTGGCTAAGCGAGTGCGAGCACGCATTCTTCAAGCCTCCACCAGCGAGGTTTACGGAGATCCGTTAGTCCATCCGCAAACAGAGGACTATTGGGGCAATGTAAATCCCATCGGCTTGCGCTCCTGTTACGACGAGGGCAAACGCATCGCGGAAACGTTGATGATGGATTATCACCGGCAGAATCGGGTCGATACGCGGATCGCGCGTATTTTCAATACGTACGGACCAAGAATGCTGGAGAATGATGGGCGCGTGGTTTCAAATTTCATCGTTCAGGCATTGCGTGGTGACTCGCTAACTCTGTACGGCGCCGGGGATCAAACCAGATCCTTTTGTTATGTCGATGATCTCGTGGAAGGCTTGATCAGGCTAATGAACGTTAGCGACCTCCACGACCCGATCAATCTGGGAAATCCGACGGAGTTCACCATCAAAGAATTGGCTGCCGAAGTAATAGCTGTCTGCGGCTCCAAGTCAGATTTGAAATATCTACCGCTGCCCGAGGACGATCCGCGCCAGCGCAAGCCCAACATTCAACGAGCGCAGACTGAACTGGATTGGAACCCGACCATCCAGCTGCGGCAGGGCTTGGAAAAGACCGTCGCTTATTTTAGTTCCCGGCTCGAACAGACGATTTAGCTGGGTGTGGAATTAAAATCCTTTCAAGTTTCCTGCACTCTGGTTTCCCCAAGTCTTCATGCTCAACTCCGAGCGCGCGATGCAACCAGCAGTTCAACGTGAGACCGGCCGGGAGCAGCAAACAGGGACCTCCCGCTCGCATGACTCACGATCGCTACCGCGCTCTTCGGAACGAAGGGCTGCACTTGATCAGCTACAGGCATCACGTTTTGCTCGAGTACTGAATCAATTCGTTTTTGGTTCGTTGCTAGCCTTAATTTTTGTGGCTGCTGTTCCCTACGGCACAGTCGAACCCTGGTGGAAGGCGGCGTTTGTTTGCTTCGTCTTTGTTCTCTGGATCGTGGCGACAGTTGAAAACATCCTCACGCCGGAAAGGAAGCCTATAGATCGCCAATTACTTCTGCCCTTATTCGCCCTCGTCGCGTTCGCTCTGCTTCAAAGTATGCCGCTGGGAGTGCGCTCGAATCCGGGAACACCTCATGCGATTTGGAATGCCATCAGCGCGGATCCTTATCAAACCCAGTTTTTCGCAGTGCAGTTGTTGGCAATAACTTTTGCTGGAGCGCTGCTCTCGCGTTACACCTCCACTGATCGCCGCATGAGTGTGCTGATCAATGTAATTATCACTGTTGCAGTAGCCAGTGCGATCTTCGGTGTGGTTCGTCAGACAAATCAGCACGGGATGGGCTTTGGCTTGCCGCTTTTAAGTCCTGGCCGCGGCTATGGGCAATTCGTCAATCCCAATCACTTTGCGCTGCTTATGGAGATGGCTTTCGGGCTAATGCTCGGAATCGTCCTGGGGGGTAAGAGCAAACGCGAATGGTTGCTCATCTATGGCGCCCTGTTGCTGGTAGTGTGGACGGCGCTGGTGCTGGCTAACTCGCGCGGGGGCTTGCTTTCGATGTTGGCCCAGATTGTTGCTGCGGGGCTGCTATACACTGTTGCGGTTCCGGCATCAAAGACGCAGGGCTCAGCCCGAAAGTTGCTGAAGGTCCTTAGGTCGTGGCCGGCAAGAATCTCGATGCTCCTCGTTCTGCTAACGGCCGTCGTCGTGGGCACGCTTTGGATTGGTGGCGACAGATTGGCGAGCCGCTTTGAAGACCTGGGCGGTAGCCTAAACTCCGCTACGTTTAGATCGGGCGGTAGCCGGAACGAGATTTGGCGAGCGACCTGGCGAATGTTCACGGCGAATCCAATCTTTGGAGTCGGGCTGGGAGGTTATTGGGCCGCCATCACCACTTATCACGATGCGTCCGGCAGTCTCACTCCACAGGAAGCCCACAATGATTATCTGGAGCTGTTGGCAAGCGGCGGAATCCTGGGAGCCCTTTTAGGAGCGTGGTTCCTTTTCGTATTGGCTAAAAGAATTGCTACTAACTTCCGCTCCGGTAGTTACTTCCGCCGGGGCGCACATTACGGGGCGGTCCTGGGAATCATCGGCGTCCTGGTTCACAGCCTATTCGATTTTGGACTACACATGCTGGTCAATGCTTTGGTGTTTGCTGCGTTGATCGTGATCGCAACACGCGGCAGCGAAAGTGAAACCCGACTTCGGAAAACCAATGCCTGAACGATCTCCTTTCGTAATTCGCTCGCGAACACGAAACCGGCTGCTGGCGGTCCTGCTCGGCCTGTCTGTAGTTTCTCAGTCAATCGTTTTCAGTTTGGGGATCGCACTTCTGCCGCAAGACATTGCTGGCGGCATCGCTGCTTTCCGAGGCGGCCAAGACATCATGGGCGGGGCGGCGATTGTGTTTAAGAGACCGCAGCGATTACGCGACCTAGTCGGTGGCGCCTCAATGCTCGTTGTTAAGCGTCAAGCGAGACCGGTCAGAACAGTCGAAGTTGCCAGGGCCAATCCCAGCGACCGACGCAGGCCGCCGACTCCTGCCGCGACCGCTCGCGTCACTGAAGAGGACAAAGGCGAGGCTTTTAAGAATCAGGGCAACACTTATTACGATCTCGGGCAGTTTGCTCAGGCAATCGAGGCTTATCAAAACGCCTTGAAGCACACGCCCAAGGATCCGTTTATTTATAACAACCTGGGCGCTGCGTACTTTAGTGTCGGTAAAAACAAGGAAGCCATCGGTGCATTCAACAAAGCTCTTTCGCTCAAACCAAATGATCCCGACGCCTATTTCAATTTAGGCATTGCCCAAGTGGCCCTGGAAAAATATGAAGATGCGCTCATAGCCTTCAAGCAAGCGGTTCGGTTCAAGCCCGACTGGCCAGAGGCACTCAACGCGTTAGGCGACACCCAACTGAGCCTCAATCATTATCAAGAAGCAGCTGAGGCATACGAAGCGACGGTGCGGATCCAACGTGACAACGCGACCGCATACAGCAACCTCGGTTTCGCTTACGATAAATTGGGCAAGTTGCCTCAGGCGATCTCAGCATTGCAGAACGCTGTGCGACTGAAACCTGATGATGCGGTGGCTCACAACAACCTGGGCGCGAGTTTCTATAAGGCGGGCCGGTACCCTGAGGCCATTGAGTCTTTTACGAAGGCCGTGCGTCTGAATCCCAACGATCCCGAGGCGCTTAACAATCTTGGCGCGGTTTACTACGTCACCGAACAATACCAAAGGGCTCTTGAGAGTCTCCAGAAAGCCGCCAGTGCCAGACCAAACTATGCAGATGCTCAATACAACCTGGGAAATGCTTATTACATGTTGGGAAAGAACAACGAGGCGGTGAGCGCCTATCGTGCTGCGACAAAGGTGCGTCCGGACTATTTTGAAGCAAGAACAAACTTGGGGAGCCTGCTAATAACCCTGGGCCAGAACCAGGAAGCGATTAACGAACTGCAGCAGTCGATCAGGCTAAAATCAGACAATCCTGTTTCACACAATAATCTTGGTTACGCTTACGTGAAACTGGCCGAGGCCAACCCCGTACCCTCAAACGAATTGTTTCTGAAAGCAATCCCGGAATACAAAGAAGCTTTGCGTCTGAAGCCGGACTACGCGAAGGCCCTCAACAACCTTGGCGCGCTTTACAACAAGACAACTCAATATGCTGAAGCCGTACAAACTCTCAAGAAGGCAACGCAGGTAAAGCCGGATTTTCCGGAGGCTCATTACAATCTAGGCACCGCCTATTACCGTCAAAACCAATTCGCAGAGGCTGTGACGGCATTGCAAACGGCGGTTCGGCTTAAGACCGACTATGTGGAAGCCTTCAACACGCTGGGTACCGCTCTTTTCCGACTCGACCGTCTTAATGAGGCAGTTGCTGCTTACAAAAAGGTGCTTACCTTAACTCCCGATGATGCCGAAACGCACAACAACCTGGGTGGCGTGCTGCTAAAGGCCAAACGGTATTCCGAAGCCGCGTCGTCTTTTAAATCAGCGATCCGATTGAAGCCGAGCTACGTTGACGCCCATTTCAACCTGGCTGTTACGTACGTATTGTTGAAGGATCGGAAAGGTGCGACCGACGAATACAACACACTCAAGAAACTCGATGCTCGCAGAGCTGACGATTTCGCCCGGCGTTTTCTTAAATAGCTGTTCGACATTGTGAGGCATAGCGAAGACTCATCTGGACGAGCCTCATAGTTTTTCAATAGTGAAATGACCTCTGGGTTTTCAATATATTTATTGACGCGCTTGATTAAGGGCAGTAGACTCGCGCCCATAAAGCCCGGCGATTCCAGCAAGTTCACTCTCAGTCAAAGGATAACTTGATGAAATTAAAACAAAGTAAGGGTGTTAAAGCACTTGCAGCTTTTCTCATGTTTGCCTTGGCACAGATCTCCGTCCAGATCGGTTTCGCCGAGCCAAGCGCAAACACTGCGTTGCCAGTCGCGCAGCAATACATCGCCAGACTGAGAACACGCGGTAACAATCCCATTACTGTCAATAGCAACGCCGCTTCGACGGGAGCTTCTCTTGTTACCGGAGCGATGATAGAAACCGGTAACGATCAATCGGCCACCATTGATATTGGCGATTTCACCCTTGATATAGCCCCCAACACCAGACTTCGACTCGACTACGACGATCAGGGAAGGGTGAAGGTGTTCTTGATCTCCGGCTGTGTGGTCATTGTTTCGCGCGGAAAAACGGAGGCTGAGGTTCAAACCGCGGACAACGTTACGCAGGGCAAGACTGAGCGCAAACGCGGCGGCGCCATTGACCTCTGTTTCATCAACGGGCAAGCCACTGTTAATCAAAATGCGGCGGCGAATGCTGGTGCGGGAGCCGGAGCCGCAACGGCTAAGGCCACTACAGGAGGCGGCGGTCTCAGCACGGCAGCAACCGCAGCCATTGTCTTAGGGGTAGCTGGTGCGGCAATTGTGACGATTGCCCTTGTGTCAGGCGATGACGACGAAACAAATCCCAGTCCTTCATCGCCGACAAGGTAGGCTTTAAACCAAAATGGATGGCTTTGCGAAACGTGCCCTTAATCAAACGAGGGCACGTTTCATTTTTTGTGATCTGCGGCCTCCGGTACTGCGGCGCGCTGGAAAGCCCGGATAACACACTAAGACTTTAGGACAGCTCTGCTCTCATGAAAGTCAGGTCACACAGTAAGCTTTTCCAACGCCTGCCAGCCGCATTCTTTTCGATGGTGATCTGCCTCACGGGGATCTGGTTCACCTCTCGAGTTGGGTACGCGCGCTTGCTGGGCAGATATGCGTCGCTGACCGACGACGCGGTTGCGGCAACAAAAGCTGTCGAGGTTTCACCACTGGATGCGCAAGTCCGCAGCCGTCGGGCAGAGGTGCTTTACAACAGCAATCTTGCAGCAGACGCCATCAAGGAACTGGAATTCGCAGTGAGCCTGAGACCACGGGATGATTCTCTTTGGCTGCAGCTTGCTGTGCTTCGCGACGAACTACATCAGCCTGATGCCTTGCTGGCTTTTAATGAAGCTGTTCGATTGGCCCCGTATTACGGTCATCCCAAGTGGCAACGAGGAAACTATCTCTTACGTAGCGGCCGCTACGACGAGGCCTTTGACGACCTCCGTATTGCAGCGACAAGTAATCAAGCCTTGATTCCCAGTCTGATTGACCTGGCCTGGGGCGTTTCCCGACAGAATCCGGAGCTCACAGTGCGCTGGGCCGGGATTGCCAATGATCGTATGCGGCTCGCATTTGCGCGCTATCTGGCCGGACATGGAAAAGCCAGCGAGGCCGTTGAACAATTTCGCGCCAGTCGTGTTGTTTCTCTTCAAGGGCGGCGGGAATTGCTGGGGGACTTAATCGCCAACAACTCTTTTCGGGAGGCCTACGAAATCTGGCGTGGTATGGGACGATCCGATGATCGTTTGACGTCAATTCACGACGGCGACTTCGAGGCCTCAAGCACGTTGGACGATAGTGGGTTCGGCTGGCGTTTTGCTCCAGGGTCCCAGGGGGTCAGAATTTCCCTGGATGCCAACCAACCGCAAACCGGGAGGCAGAGTTTGCTTGTGACCTTCATGGGTTACTCAGATCCCAATAGCGCACTGCTGTCACAACTGCTCTTAGTCGAACCGCGGAAACGCTATCGAGTGAAATTTGGCGCGCGCACGGAAAACATTGTTACGGGTGGGTTGCCGCTGATTAGTGTTAATGATGCCAAGGTTAAGACGAAGGTTTTGGGCCAATCAACTCCCATGGGTTTCGAAGGCACAGCGTGGCAATTGATGAGTTTTGATTTCCAAACGGACCAAGGGATGGAGGCCGTAGAATTGCGGTTGCAGCGCAAGCCGTGCATCAGCGTTCCGTGTCCGATTTTCGGTTCGCTATGGCTGGACGGTTTCTCGATTGAGGAATTGAAGTGAGAAAATCCTGTTAATGAATCCGTTGATTCTGAGTATTGAAACGGCAACTCCGGGAGGCGGTGTCTGCCTTTCAAAAGGGGGAACTGTTCTGGCCGCCGTTGCTGGCGATGCGACGCTCTCGCATTCGAACACTCTGCTAAGCGACATCAACCGCTGCCTGCAACAAACTGGGGCAAGCATTTCAGAAGTGCAGCTATTTGCAGCCGCTTGCGGGCCGGGCAGTTTTACGGGTCTCAGAATCGGATTGGCAACCATTAAAGGGCTGGCTACAAGTCTGGAACGTCCCTGCATCGGCGTTCCGACTTTGCATGCGATTGCCCATTCGGCAGGCCCTTCCCAGGCTACTGTTTCGTTGCTGCCTGCAGGACGCGGTGAAGTCTTCGTTCAGTCGCTTTCCGTTTCTGCGGACAACGTCAGCGAGCTTGACGCAGCCGCACATCTGCCGCCGGAGCGCGCGATCGAGAGATATGGGACACAGCCAACTTTGAAATGGGTTGGTGCTGCAGCGGGCCTTCATCGAGATTTGCTTGAGTCGGCAGCGCACAAAGCGAGGAGTCGACTTTCAGGTAGTTGCCCGTTCAGAATCTGAAATATCGAATCACTGTTGGCTGCTAGTCGCCGGCAAGACAATTCTGGCGAAGCACGTCGCTGCAATCGCCTGGCAGAACTTCCAGATTGGCAAAGTGGAAGGGGCGGAAACCTTATCAGCGATTTATGTGCGTCCCTCGGACGCTGAATTGAAATGCAATTAAGTGTAGTAAACGTCAAAAGCCCTTACCGAGCAGGTTGTGATTTCGCATATGACGGAGCACGATCTGTTGGAGGTCGTTGAAATCGAAGAACAGTCCCGTCTCAGTCGCTGGGGATGGGCGGCTTACTACGCGGAGCTGCAAGGGGTAAATCGTTCGCTGATGCTGGTCGCCCGGATTGCCAGCCCCCCGGCACCTGCCGAGGCTAACTGCGTTGCCGGCTACATCGTCGCGCGCTTGTCAGCAGGCGAGTTGCACATAAACAATGTGGCGGTACGCAGATGAATTTCGCGGTCAAGGCATCGGCAAAGCCCTGCTCACCAGAATCCTGGCTCAGGGCAAAAAGCTGGATGCTGCCGCAGCTTTTCTGGAATTACGCGCGGGAAACACAATTGCCCTGTCGCTTTACGAAAAGGCTGGGTTTGTGCCGGTTGGAAAACGGCGTAATTACTATTCAGACCCGGTTGAAGACGCCGTGACGATGACCGCTCAACTCAAGGGGAGTGCTTGATTCACAGTATGAATTGGGCTACCATTTTTTTGTGGTCACACATCTCAGGAGGATCGCAGTTGCCGCCTCCGCCAACCCCATTTCTTACCAGTTTTTCATTCTGAAAGGAGATATCCACCGATATGGACATGACAACGACGGATACGATCAAAGAAGAGTTGATGAATCAGGATCCTGAGTTTCGTGAGATGGCTCGCGAACACACGCGCTATGAACAGCGGCTCAGTGAGCTTTCAGCCCTGACCTATCCGAGCGACGAAGAACAACTGGAAGAAATTACTTTGAAGAAGAAGAAACTTGCACTTAAAGATCAAATGTATTCGTTAATGTTGCAGTATCAAAAGAACCAAGCGCTGAGCCATTAATTCGGGCGAACCGAACTTCAGTGGGTTGAAATAAATGGGGACGTGGACCTCTGAGTACGCGTCCCCCTTTTTCTAGAGCAACAGCGGCGTGAATCTTATCGAGACAGACAGACCTGAGGAAAAATCCAGTTTGACTATTGCGCGCGAAGGACTGCCATACATCTTGATCCCAGCAACAATCCTAATTGTCGTGCTGGCGTTGGGCTATTGGTACGTTGCCATTCCGATCGCTCTGATCACCGCGTTCATGCTTTACTTTTTTAGGGACCCAAGGCGTGAACCGCCGCAAGATCCCCACATTGTGGTGGCGCCTGCCGATGGCAAGGTGACAAGGGTAAGCACGATTGCAGACGCGCCAGACTCACCCACGCTGGTCAGTATTTTTCTTTCTCCGCTTGATGTTCACATCAACCGCGCCCCGATCGCCGGAACAGTTACAAACGTCGCATACACGCGAGGAAAGTTTTTGATGGCCACTGATAAGAACGCGAGTCTGGTGAATGAGCAAAACGCTCTGACCATTCAGGGAGAGAAGATCACAGTGGTCTGTAAACAGATTGCCGGTATCCTGGCGCGTCGCATCATTTGTTGGAAACAGGCGGGTCAGCACGTGAAAACTGGGCGAGCGTTTTGGCTTGATAAAGTTTAGTTCACGCACTGATTTGTTGCTGCCGCGAGAAGTAGAGGTTTTGGTGACTGAAGGAATGCGAGTTCGAGGCGGAGTCACAATCGTCGGGAGAATTAAGTGATGAGCACGCCGGGCCTACATTCTGAGGAACACGGGGCAAATCCCGAACGACGAGGCGTTAAGAAGGGCCTCTATCTCATTCCCTCAGTTTTTACGGCCGCCAACATCGGCATGGGATTTTACGCCGTCATGGCCGCCGCGCGCGGCTTCCAATTTGTAGGTACTGGTGTACCTGAAGATCTGATTCGCGCCAGCACCTATCTTGATAATGCGGCAATGGCGATCGGTTGGGCAGTGCTGTTTGACATGCTTGATGGCCGCATTGCCCGCATGACGAAAACCACCACTGAAATCGGCGTGCAATTGGACTCAATCGCTGATGTGGTGACGTTTGGCCTCGCGCCGGCTGTGCTCGCCTACGTTTGGGGTTATGGCGCGACCTTGCAAGAGGGAAGCGACCTTCATCGCCTCGGCTGGTTTCTCTCCTTCATGTATCTGATGTGTGGAGCATTCCGGCTGGCACGTTTTAATGTGCAATCATCCCGACCGAGAATCCTTGCGGAAGGGACAATCAAAGTCGATAAGAAAAGTTTTGTGGGATTACCCATCCCGGTTGCCGGTGGTCTGATCGCGTCCCTCATCCACTTTAATCCGTCGCCACTGGTGAACTACGGAGCCGATAGAGCAAAACTGTACTCGGTTTTACTGATGCTCCTGGTGGGATTTTTGAGCATCTTGATGGTCAGCACCCTGCGGTTTTCAAGTTTTAAAACCGTTGGCACGCGCAGAAGGAGCATGCGCACGCTACTGCTTGTCGTGGCAGTGGGGATGTTGATTTTTCTCTACTCGCGTTACGTGCTGCTGGGAATTGTTTGCCTCTATATCCTGCACGGTCTGCTTTCAAGAGTCGTGGGAATGTTCCGCAAGCGATCTGAGATTGCGGAGCCTCTCGTTGAAGAAAATCAAACCTAACCTCGGCACCTTTCTAAATCTAGTTATAGCTTTGGTATTGGTGGATTCAGTTTGAATTCCAACTGGGCGTCCAAACCAGTGGTTCGACCGAAATGTCAGCGAGCCCAGCGCCTTCGGCGCTCAGGCAACAGCGCGCTGTTGAGTTGCACTTCTGAGTTGAATCCACCATTAGATCAATTCGCTGAAGGCTACTACCAGCTCCCGGCGTTGAAACGCCGGGCTAAATTCATCGCGACGCTACGGGTCTGCATGTGCCTCCGGGCCCCCACAGGTCACAGCCTCAACGACAACTGACGTAACGGAAACTGAGGGCTACCTCTTTTGACTGGTGGGCTTTGTTCCGTCGCCTGGTCGCGTGAAGGCGAGCAAACCATTCTCCGTGGTTAATAACACTGCGTCCCCTACCGCTATAGGAGACGCTGAGGTCGTTATTTCTTCGCCGGTTGGCAGGGAATTGATCTGTTTACCATCGGGTAACCCCAAAACGATTCCGGCGAGACTGGATAACGGCGTAAACAGTGCGCCGTCCGAAGCGGTGAGTGGCTGTGCGGAAATACGCCCACCGAGTTGTCTCTTCCAGAGTCTTTTACCGCCTAATGAAAATCCGTAGACAAAATTATCCAACGACGCCACCAGTAATGTTTCTCCGGCCAACGCCACCGCTTGCACGCTCGCCCCTGTTCGCTTGCGCCAGACGAGCTTTCCGGACTCAGAGTTAACTGAATAAAAGTAACCGTCACCTGACCCAAAATAAACAGCGCCGTTAACAATGGCCACTCGTCCGCGGACGGGACCGCGAGTTCGATACCGCCAAAGTAGTTTCCCGGTTTCAGCATCGATGGCCAAAAGATTGCCATCTTCGCTTCCGAGGTACACTCGATTGTCTGCAATGATCGGATGACCATTAAAGCGAGCGCCATAATCAAGAGACCAAAGTATTTCGCCGGTGCTCTTGTTGAAGGCGTAAACGCGCCCGTCCTGGCCACCCGCGAACAACTTATTGCCGCTGATTGCCAAACTCCCTCGCAAAGGCAATCCCAGCGTCCGCATCCACTGCGTGACACCGCCATCGCGCCCCAGGGCCCGCAACGTTCCCAACGCACGCCGTTCGCCGGGCATCGGCTTAGTTGTATCGGGTTGCATTTCTGAAGCTACAAAGACGGCGTGTTCATCCGCGACAGGCGATGCGGAAAGCTCGCCTCCCATTTCCGAACGCCAATAAAGCTGTCCGTCTCTCGCCCTAAGAGCCACGATCGTACCGCTGGCTAGCGGCAGGTAAATACGGTCAATGTCTGACGCGGGCGTTAAGTTGAGCGTGAACCGTGAATCGTAACGCCAACGGATAGTCAGAGGCTGCGACAGGGTTACATCGCCGCGCGCGGTCATCAGAAACCCGTGCTGTGTGCTGCCTAATAGCAGCAACGTTAAAGTCGCAACTACCTTTCGTCGAAAAAACATTTTGCTAATCAATCTCGCCCTGGAAATTGTCAACAGAGTGACAGTTTGAGTTCCTCAATGCGAAAAGTATAATCCCACACTTCTAATCCTATCTTAGTAATTAGACGCTGTAACTCCGTCACGAGGCTACATTTGGTTCCTAATAATAATCACGAAACTATCATCATCCTCGACTTTGGATCGCAATACACGCAACTGATAGCCAGGCGGGTCAGGGAAGCCGGAGTCTATTGCGAGATTCTTCCCTTCAATACTCCCGCATCGAAGATTGCTGCTCGCTCCCCAAAAGGCCTGATTCTTTCCGGCGGTCCCTCGTCGGTTTATCAGGAGCAGGCGCCCCGACCCGCACAGGACTTAGCAACCATCGACAGCCCAATCCTGGGCATTTGTTATGGCCTTCAAGTGTTGGCTTTCGATATGGGCGGTGAAGTTAAGCCTTCCAACAGCCGCGAGTTCGGGTACGCGCGGCTTAAAGTTACTGAGCCATCGAGTCCGTTGTTTAAAGATCTCCCCGCAGAAATGGATGTGTGGATGAGCCACGGCGATCACGTAACCGCAGTGCCCAGCGGTTTTGCAGTGACGGCAGTTACTGACGACGCGTTAAATGCGATGGAAGATTTGCAGCGAGGAATCTTTGGTGTTCAGTTTCATCCTGAGGTAGTACACACGCCTCTCGGCGCCCAGGTGCTGCGAAACTTCATTTTCAACGTTTGTGGCTGTCGGGGAGATTGGTCGCCATCAGCCGTTATTGAAGATCAGGTAGCGCGCATACGATCCGAAGTGGGCGGTGGCGGCTTGGCGGTGTCAGGCCTTTCGGGAGGCGTCGACTCGACGGTCGCTTCAGCCTTAGTTCAACGCGCGTTGGGCGAACGGCAAACTTGTATCTTTGTCGACAATGGATTGCTCCGCGAAGGTGAATTCGAATCGACGCTCGCGTTACTCAAGCAATCAATGGATCTAAACATCCATGGAGTGCGTGCCGGTGACCTCTTTCTTAATGCTTTAAAGGGCGTAGTAGATCCGGAGCAAAAGCGGAAGCAGATCGGGAAGGTATTTATCGACGTTTTTGAGAATGAAGCAAAAAAACTTGGCAACGTCGCTTATCTGGTTCAGGGAACACTCTATCCCGACGTAATCGAATCGGTCTCCGTGCGCGGGCCTTCAGCAGTGATCAAGAGTCATCACAACGTCGGCGGGCTGCCGGAGAAGATGAGCCTGCGGCTGATCGAACCGTTGCGAGAGTTGTTCAAAGATGAGGTACGGCTGATCGGCAGGGAACTGGGCGTACCGGAAGAGATTCTGACTCGCCATCCATTTCCGGGGCCGGGATTGGCAGTTCGCATTATCGGTGAAGTTACAGAGGAAAGAATTCGCTTGTTACAGGCAGCCGACCGGATTCTCGATGAAGAGTTACGCCTGGCTGATCTTTATCACTCAGTTTGGCAGGCGTTTCCGGTTTTGTTGCCGATCTCTACTGTTGGAGTCATGGGCGACGAGCGTACTTATGAGAAAGTGGTGGCAATCCGCGCCGTTACCAGTGTCGATGGCATGACTGCCGATTGGGCGCGATTGCCGACGGACGTTTTGGCCCGAATTTCCGGGCGCATTGTTTCGGAAATTCGCGGTATTAACCGCGTCGTTTACGACATTAGTTCAAAACCGCCAAGTACGATTGAATGGGAGTAGACGCGTCTAGTTAGCCACGACGGTTCTTAGAGTTCAGCGTGATATAGTGTCGTCGTTCGATAATTGATATTCCAAAACTGCTTGTCGCCAGACAAGTCAGCCTACTAATTCTTCTTCATAAAATGGCTACTCAGGATTTTGTACACCTTCATCTCCACACTGACTACAGTCTTTTAGACGGCGCCATCCAGATAAAACCTCTCGCGAAGCGTACCGAAGAACTTGGGATGAAAGCATGTGCCATGACTGACCATGGCAACATGTTTGGAGCGATCTCGTTTTATAACGCCATGAAGAATCGTGGCGTGAACCCGATCATCGGCTGCGAAACGTATATTACTCGCGGCAGTCGAACCGATCGAGCAGCTGGCGCACCGGGCGAGAAAGCAAATTTCCATCTAATCCTGCTTGCGAAAAACTATGAGGGATACCAAAACCTCGTCAGACTAACTTCGAAGGCCTACACCGAAGGTTTCTACTACAAGCCTCGCATCGACAAGGAACTTCTGGCGCAACACAGCAAAGGCCTGATTGCATTATCAGCGTGTTTGTCCGGTGTCCCGTCGGCCATGCTAGTGCGCGAGAAGTGTGATGAAGCCGCAGCCGCCGCGAATGAGTTCGAAGAAATAATGGGGAAGGGTAACTACTTCCTCGAGATTCAGGAGCATGGCCTCGACACTCAGGATCGAATACGCAAACCACTAGTCGAGCTTTCGAAGCGCACCGGTGTGCCTTTGGTTGCGACCAACGATGCTCACTACCTGATGCCGGACGACGCACGCGCGCATGATGTTCTGCTTTGTATCGGTTCAGGAAAAACAGTCGCTGATACAAATCGACTGCGTTACCCCAGTCCCAACTTTTATGTCCGATCACCTGAGGAGATGTGGCGAGTTTTCGGCGGGGAATTACCGGATGCCCTGACGCGAACTGTGGAGATAGCGGAACGGTGTGAACTCAAGCTTCCCGAAAACGTCAATTACCTGCCGATCTACCCAATTCCGGAATCTGCAGCCGGTATGTCCGCAGACGATTATTTTGAGAAGGTCGTCAGGGAGGGCTTTGAGCGACGCCGGCAGCAAGTTTGGGAGCGACAGCTCTCACGAAATGAGTTGAAACATCCGATCTCGGATTATCAGACCCGTCTTAGCTCGGAAATCGCGATGATTCGTCAGATGGGTTTTCCCGGCTATTTTCTCGTCGTCTGGGACTTCGTGCGTTACGCCAGAGAACGATCGATTCCGGTCGGGCCGGGCCGCGGATCTGCCGCCGGCTCTCTGGTGGCCTATTGTCTGGAAATCACGGACATCGATCCGCTGCAGTACAACCTCATCTTTGAGCGTTTCCTGAATCCGGGTCGCCAATCCCTGCCCGACATTGATATCGACTTCTGTGTGCGGGGCCGGGGGGAAGTCATTAATCACGTTGTTGATTTGTACGGGCGAGACTCGGTCTGCCAAATCATCACCTTCGGAACGCTTGCCTCGCGCGCCGCCATCAAGGACGTTGGGCGTGCCCTCGATATTCCGTACGCCGAAGTCGACCGTATTGCAAAGCTTATCCCCCCACCGGTTCGAGGCCGGAATGTGAGCATTGCTCAGGCACTTGAACAAGTCCCTGAACTCAGGAAAGAAGTTGAGACAAATCCTCAGGTTAATGAATTACTTGAGATTGCCCAGCGACTTGAAGGCTGTGCTCGACACTCGTCGGTGCACGCCGCGGGTGTTGTGATCTCGCCTGAACCTTTACAGGAGCTTATCCCGATCGCGGTCTCAGGAAAGGATGAAGTCACTACGCAATATGTCATGTCGGACCTCGAAAAAACCGGCATGCTTAAGATGGATTTTTTAGCGCTTACCGCTTTAACCGTTATAAATGACTGCTTAATCACCATTAAGCAGACGCTTGAGCAGGAGATTAACTGGCAGGATATAGCGCTTAACGACGAGAAGGCGATGGCCGTTTTCGCCGAAGGGCGAACGGAAGCGGTGTTCCAGTTTGAATCTTCCGGGATGCAAGAGATCTGCAGAAAGCTTAAGCCGAAGGGTGTGGAAGACCTGGCTGCCCTTAATGCGCTTTATCGCCCAGGGCCGCTCGATGGCGGCATGGTTGACGAATTCATTCAGCGTCACCACGGAAAGAAGACGGTTCGTTATCAGACGCCGGAGATGAAGGATATCTTGAGCAATACCTACGGCATCATCGTGTACCAGGAGCAAATCATGCAGTTAGCTCAGAAGCTCGCAGGGTACACATTAAGTGAGGCGGACCTCATGCGACGGGCGATGGGCAAGAAGAAGCGCGAGGAGATGGCGGTCCACGAAGAGAAGTTTATTAATGGAGCAGTTGAGCGAGGAATCAAGCGAGAGAAGGCGGAGAAGATTTTTTCGCTGATGGCGCAGTTTTCAGATTACGGCTTTAATCGCAGCCACAGCGTCGCCTACGCCTACCTGGCATTTCAGACGGCCTATTTGAAGGCTCACTACCCGGAACATTTTTATGCAGCCGTGCTGTCCAGCGAGGCCCAGGACGCCGCTAAGGTTTTTAAGTATTCAAAAGAACTAAGAGTCCAGAGTATAAAACTCCTGCCGCCCGACGTGAATGAGAGCAACGCCGGATTCACGCCTCTATCGCAGGCGATTCGCTACGGGTTGACCGCGATCAAAGGCCTGGGGCAATCGACCGTGAACGCGATAATAGCCGCGCGTCAGGCAGGTCCCTTCAAGTCGTTTTTTGATTTTGCCGAACGCATCGAGGCGGGCGCTCTTAACAAACGATCCCTTGAAAGCCTGGTTAGTGCTGGAGCGTTCGATTCATTGAAACCGACAACCCGACTTCTCAATGAGTGGCGGGCGGCGCTTCACAGTTGCATCGATTCGGCGTTGGCGCGAGCGCAGCGCGCGAAGCGAGAACGACTACAGGGTCAGAACGGATTGTTTGGTGTTGTGATAGATGACGGAACGCCGGAGGAAGTTCCGGGTGCGCGGGGATGGTCGGTGACGGAGCTACTCGCGGCGGAAAAACTTGCCTTGGGGTTCTACATCACTGGTCACCCGCTCGAAAATTATGTTGACCTGCTGCAAGGTCTCAAGGCTGCTAAATCGATCGAACTTTCGACGTTACGGGGCGGGGCGCGCATAAGTATTGGCGGCATCGTTAGTGACTTGCAATCACGGACAACGAAGAAAGGCGATCGCTTCGCGCTCCTGCGTCTCGAGGATGAAAGCGGCGGAACCAAATGTGTCCTTTGGCCGGAAACTTATCGCAAGCATTCTGGCCTGGTGCAAAACGAAGCTGCGGTGCTAATAACGGGCCGGCTCGAATTGAGTGAAGAGAACCCGCCTAGTGTAATTGCCGATCTGGTGCAAAGCCTTGACGACATCCAAAAGAACAGGGAACTGATTGTTCTGCAGTTGCCCTCAAGTAACGAAACCGAGAGCTTGTTCGATAGTGTGCTTCACTTGATAAACACTAATCCGGGGAACTGCGATATCGCGCTCGAGACCCAGGTCGACCCTGACACCGTGGTGCGAGTTAGAGTTAACTCCACACTCCGCATCGACCATTCCGCCAAACTTGAAGCCGCGCTTAAAGAATTAGGCTGCGTGGTAAAAGTCGAAAGGGCAGGGCAGACTGCTGGTCGCGTCCGATAATGGTCGGTAGACTGTGAACCTATGGCCAAGAAGGCCCCAGCCAAGATCTCAACTGATAAGCCCGAACCGGAGCCGCAATCGCGGACGGCTTTTGAGCGAGTGCAACTGGCCCGCCATCCGGACCGGCCTTATGCACTCGATTTCATCGAGCGACTGTTTGATGACTTCGTGGAAATACACGGCGACCGCAGATACGCCGACGATCCTGCGATTGTCTGCGGATTAGCACGCTTTCGTGGTTTGCCCATCGTTGTGGTCGGTCACCAGAAAGGCCGTGACACTAAACAGCGAAGTTATCGAAACTTTGGAATGCCCAAGCCTGAAGGTTATCGGAAAGCTCTAAGGGTGATGAAACTTGCCGAAAAGTTTGGGCGGCCGATATTCACTTTAATCGACACTCCCGGAGCTTACCCAGGAATTGATGCGGAGGAGCGAGGGCAGGCCGAGGCTATTGCTTTCAACCTTCGCGAGATGGCCAAGTTAAAGGTACCGGTGATCGTGACAGTAATCGGTGAAGGCGGATCAGGAGGTGCTCTCGCGATCGGCGTTGGGGATCAGGTCTTAATGCTGGAGAACTCGGTTTATTCAGTGATCTCGCCAGAGGGATGTGCCGCCATTCTTTGGAAGGATTCCGGTCAGGCTGATCGAGCCGCAGAAGGTTTGCGCTTGACCGCGCAGGACCTGGCGCAGGAGCAGATAGTCGATCAGATTGTCAGTGAACCCGCGGGAGGCGCACACGCAGACCACGATCAAGCTGCGAGCCTACTTGCTGCCGCCCTTAGCGCTCGTTTGGCTGAAGCAGTTAGTGACACGCAGGAGGAGCGACTCGCCAAGCGGCACAGCAAACTAAGACAGTTTGGCCGCTGGGGAAGCGATCAAATCTGAGATCTCAAGTTTGAGATCTCAAATCCCGAGTGCAATCAGCACCCTCATTACGAGCGGAACAATGATTTGAGAGTTTCTGGAGACGAGCCCGTCAAGAATTCTTAAAAGGGAATTTCGTCATCCGTCGGATCTGAATGTCCTATCGCCTGCGGCTCCCCGCCACCGGCGCGCGCCGCCATTGCATCCTCACCGCGGGCGCCGCCACCAATAAACTGCATGTCTGTGGCGTGAACTTCCAGTGTGTGACGCGGCTTACCGTCGCGGTCGGTCCACTCTTCCACTCGCAACCGACCCTCGATATAAACCGGGCGTCCCTTGGTGAGGTATTGAGAGGCAGTCTCGGCCTGACGTCCCCAAAGCGTTACACGAAACCACGTGGTTTGATCCTGCATTTCACCGGATTTGTCCTTGCGCCGCTCGTTAGTAGCCATACTAAAGCTGCAAACCGGTGTGCCCTGCGGTGTGTAACGCAACTCGGGATCGCGTCCAAGGTTGCCAACCAAAATGATCTTGTTGAATGACATGATGAGGAACCTCTCATTGTCTTCTGGGACTTAAGAAAAGCTAGAGCGCGATACTACTCGGTGAATGATCGGCGGTCAAGGAACGTTGTTTACAATTTTGAAAAGTTGTCTGATCGCGTTTGCGTAAGGATTTCTGTTAGACTAACCGCACTCAGTTTCTTGCATTGAAACCATGAAAGGTAAGGTTTACATCGAGACTTTTGGCTGCCAAATGAACGTGGCAGACACTGAACGCGCTGCCACCGGATTGCGTAAGGCCGGCTACGACCTTACCTCAACGCCGGACGGCGCCGACGTTGTGTTATTCAACACCTGCTCGGTCAGGGAGCGCGCAGAACGGAAGGTGTTTCGACGTGTTAACGAGGTGCGTGCAGCCGCGAAAAGACTTAAACCCGTTGTCGGCGTGATGGGTTGCGTGGCGCAACTCGAAGGCTCAGCACTCTTCAATAGTGCGTCAAAAATAGATCTGGTTGTGGGAACACGCGCCACCGATCGCGTCGCTTCTTTGCTCGAACGCTTACAGGATGGCGAAAAAGCAGTGATCGATATAGACGAGCGCGCCGAAGATGAGTCCTGGGAAGTTTCGCCTGTCGAAAGACACTCTCCATATGTCGCTTTTGTCCCGATCATTGAAGGCTGCAATAAGTTTTGCTCGTTTTGTATCGTCCCGTATTCACGGGGCAGAGAGAAAAGTCGCTCAGCTACCGAGGTGATTGCCGAGGTCGAACGCCTGCGCGATCTCGGGTACAAAGAGGTCCACCTGATCGGGCAAAACGTGAATAGTTACCGGCCTCGATCGGAAGCAGGACTGGAGGGCATTCCTGGCGCGACAGCTTTTTGTCGCTTGTTGAGAGCGGTTGCGGCAACGGGAATGCAACGAATCAAATTCACAACGTCGTTTCCTCGTGACTTCCACCCTGATATAGTGTCGGCGCTCGAGGAGTTTCCCAATCTGTGTGATTGGATTCATTTGCCGGTGCAATCGGGAAGTGATCGGATTTTGAAAGCCATGCGTCGTGGTCATAACGCTGACGACTACATGCGCCGGGTGGAATCGATTAAGAACTCAAGACGCAGAATGGCGTTGACGAGCGATATCATTGTTGGCTTCCCCGGCGAAACTGATGAAGATTTTCAGGACACTGTCAGGCTCGTTGAGAAATGCGATTATGACGCACTCTATATTTTTAAGTATTCTCAGCGGCGCGACACGCCGGCGGCGAAATTGGCAGATGACGTTACAGACGAGCAGAAGAAACAGAGGTTTCTGGAACTGGAGGCGCGGCATCGGGCGCTACAGAAGGGAATTTACACAGGTTATATCGGGCGGGAGGTAAGTGTACTTGTCGAAGGAGAGAGTACGCGTTCACCCCGTGATATGTCCGGCCACTCGAGCTGTCATAAGGTTGTTAACTTTCACGGCGATGCCAGCCAGCCTGGTGACGTCGTAAACGTCAGGATCACCGAAGCGAAATCAAATAGTCTTTATGGAGTGCGTGTTAGTTAGTCCGAAGAGCGTCTGAACGGAAAAGGGAATTGTGTTATGGAGATTGAAGTAAAAATCAGAGCTCTGATGATGGATCCCAACACCGGTACGCCCATTATTATTTTGAAAGATATCGAGAGCGATACCATGCTGCCGATTTGGGTCGGGGCTTACGAAGCTAATGCAATCGCTCTTGAGATTGAGAAAATTGCACCGCCGCGGCCCATGACCCACGATCTGCTGCGCAATCTGATCACCGAGCTCGGCTTGCAGGTCGACCGCGTTGTCGTAACCAGTCTTCGTGACAATACATTTTTTGCGGTCATCGAAATGCGAACCAGTGACGGCAGCCGCATGGTGCTGGATTCACGCCCATCGGATGCCATTGCGTTAGCCTTGCGAGCTGACTGTCCAATTTACGTTGATATGGAAGTGATCAAGGCATCACGAAATTCGGTTCCAGTCGAAGAAGGTGAGGAGCAGACAATTGGTGAAGAAGAATGGCCCGATGTGATCGGCGAGGCCGGCGATCTACCGATGTAACCGGTAATAATGTCCATTGATCCAAAGCTGAGCGATGTCCCTTCGCAGATGGTAATTGCGATCGCAAATCAAAAAGGTGGCGTCGGCAAGACGACCACTGCGATTAATTTGGCGGCTGCATTCGCGCGACTCGGAAAACGGGTCCTGCTACTCGATCTCGATCCCCAGGGAAACAGTTCCATCTCATTTCTTGATCCTCTCGGCGTCGAACGTTCGGCTTATGAACTGATGACGGACGGGCAAAGTCCCGTGGCGGAATCGGTTTATCGCACTCCGGTCGAGAATCTCGACATCATTCCGGCGCGCATCAGTCTGGCAAAACTTGAATCCAAACTCGTGGGCGACTTCGACGCCCCGTTCCGTCTAAAGGATCGTTTGGAGCCGTTTCGCAAAGAATATCCGGTCATCATCATAGACACGCCGCCGACCCTGGGTCTGATTACCGTTAATGCACTCGTTGCCGCCTCACATGTCCTGGTTCCCATCCAATCCTCCTACTTCGCGCTAGAGGGAACCGACGACCTTCTGGAAACGATTGAGAAAGTTAAAGCTCGCCCCAATCCCAATCTGGAATTGCTCGGTGTGCTCGTTACCCTACACGACAAACGGACCACGCTGGCCCGGGAAGTTCACGAACAGATTAAGAATGTGTTTGGCGCGAAGTTGTTTGACACCGTGATTACCAAGAGCGTCAGGCTCGAAGAATCGCCTGCTTATAAAGAATCGATTTTCAGCTTTGCGCCAAACTCTTCCGGCGCCATTGAATATGCAAAACTTTGCGATGAGGTACTGAGCCGTGTCTAAAAGGGGATTGCCAGCCGGTTTACAAATGCGTCACGACGCCCACTACGTCGAGGAGTTGGTGCAGCATCAACCCGCCGCCATCGGACGCATGATTTCGGTCGACAAAATCGATCCCAACCCCGAGCAGCCTCGTACAGAATTTGGCGACCTAACTGAACTGACCTCTTCCATCGCCGAGAAGGGTGTGCTTGAACCCCTGCTCGTGAAACCGTCACGCGTTACCGGTCGCTGGATGATCATCGCCGGCGAACGGCGTTGGCGCGCCGCCAGACAGGCGGGCTTGAAAGAAGTGCCCTGCGTGGAGATGGAAGTCGACGAAGGCACCGTTGCCGAGATCGCGCTGATCGAAAACATGCAGCGCAAAGACCTAACTGTTTGGGAAGAGGCCGATGGGTTGCAAAGCTTATGCGAGCGTTTTGGTTATACGCACGAAGATGTTGCGCGGAAAGTAGGGAAGAGCCGCAGTACGGTCACTGAGGCGCTTTCTATCGCTGCAATCCCACAAGATGTGCGCGAGCTTTGCCGTGAAGCGGGCGTTTCTGCCAAGTCTATGTTGCTACAGATTGTGCGGCAGCCTGATGAAGAGGGAATGCGGCGCCTGGCCAAAGAGATTGCCTCTCGAGGTTTGACGCGAGACGATGCAAGGGAAGTGCGTCGTCAGGAAATGGGACCGCGAGTTACTCCAGAAGCAAAGCCCTACACCTTCAAATATGTCTCACCAGGGAAAGAGTTCACCTTGGAAGTTCGTTTCCGTCGTTCGTCCATAGACACACAAGACGTTGCAGATGCACTTCGTTCAGCGGCCCGCAACATCGAAGCTGGTAATCATGGCTCGAAATAAATAGCCGCGGATTTGCGCGGATGACACGGACAAGAACTCTCAAGCCTTTAACGCTCACATCACACAAACGGTCTGCTTAAGCGTTGGTTTCCTATCCGTGTGATCCGCGCGAATCCGCGGCCGTATTTTTATCTTGCTGCGGCACTCTTCTTCTTTTCAGCGGCAGCCCGCTTTTGTAAGCCTTTGGCCCAGCGCTCCAGAGTGGGCTGAATTGGTTTGAAAAGCCTTGCCCTGAAAGTGTGTTTCTTCTCGTTCCACGCTTTCAATTGCTTTTCCGTATAGATACGCACAGCCGGCTCGAGTTGAGTCTTCTTTAGCGAGTGCTTAAGAGTAAGGTGATAGTGCTGGCCAACCAGCGAGAAAATGATTGCCGCCAGATTTCCCTTGAACGAGATCCGCGGCACGATCCGTTTGTGGATAGGTTTGTCAGCAGGGAGAATGACGCCGAGTGCGACTTCCAGCCAGGGCCCCTTGGGACCCTGGCGTGGGTGATAGAGCCCCGGTAGTTCTGTCGCTTGGGGAAGGCCTTTAAGGCGAGGATCGGAAATAAACTCTACCAGCCGAATGCGTTCGAGCCCGCGAGTGTGTTCACGAGGAAGACTGTCAAAGGCGGTCTCAATGTGAGCGACCGTGTCAGAAGGCAGTTTTCTCTCAACCTGGTTCTCAATCTTGATGGCCACTATAGATAATCCTTCGGCTATTAATACTTACAACAAAGAATGTAATTGGGAAGCGTGCCGTACTGTAGGAGGTCGCCGTGCCTAGCGTCAAGCTGAGCCTGACTGCGGTATTTAGACTATTCCATGAACTGAACAGACGGCGGCGGTAAACGCTGGGCTTCTTTGCGCTTGGAGAGCACTACGAGTGCAGCATAGAAATTCATTACTGATCCGAGTGCTCAGTGGCCCAAACAAAATGGTGTAGAGAAACGGAATAGTAATCCCGCCTAGCAGTGATAAGGCCAAGCGCTTCATCTGGCGATTATAAGCCCCTAGAAACCTCGGCCAAGAGCGGGGAGGTCACCAAGAAACCATGTGAAGGCTCAACCTAATAGCTGCTAATTATCAGATACGCTGCGTCTGATAATACATATTATGTTCGGACAGCTTTGCCTCAAAAGTCGGAATTAACCCTCATTTGCCTCAAAAATCATTTTGACTGCTTAAGCCTTAAGTACTCTTGCGGGGTTTTGATTGCCTAGTCTATTGTTCTGGTTATGTTCTGTCCTAATTGTGCCGCGCAAAACGATGCCTCTCAGCATTACTGTCGGATGTGTAGACTCAAGCTGGATGCAATTGCGGCAGAACTGACGGTACAAAACCCTTCGGAAGAAGTTGCCGCGTTACTCAAGAAGAAGAGGTATATGGAGTTGTTGGGTAAATCCGCACTCAGTATTTCGGGCATCATCGGCCTTTGTCTGGTACTTACGCTGGCAGTCTATTACAAACTCATGCTGTTGGGGCCGGAGGTATTATTTGGTTCGGCTGTTGCCGCAATGATCCTGTTCCTGCTGGTGTCAATAATCTTTCTTGCGTATCCAAAATTCTTCTTAAAGATTGACGGAGTTACTTTGCAATCGCCGGAGCAACCGGAACTGACAACCCCAACGGGCAAACTTCTCAATGACCCGCCGTTCGAACCTGCCAGCGTAACTGAGCACTCAACCGAACTGCTAACGCCGAAAATAGATTCGAAGCGTTACTAACTCCGACTGAAGGCAGCCTAGGCGGCCTGTTCGTTCGTATAATTAGTCTTTCCCTGAGCAGTAGCAGTGTAAAAAGTGCTTTTTGAGGCAGACGGCGTTATTAAGGCAAAGCCGTTCGGACAGTTCGGACACTTTGCCTCATAAAGGCCCGCGGTTGAAGGTAAATAGCTCGTTCCCGACGAGGACGAGGTTTTGGCCGTTATTGGTCAATTTGTAGAGTCGATAGTTTGGCGGTTCTTCTACCAGCAAAAGGCGCCCTTGCATTGAAGCCTTCTCGGCGCTTTCGCGACCGGGCGCGTCAGGTGGCGCTGTGAGCACGGTGGTTCTGAATTGGAATCCGTTTCCATCGGCGCGACTGATCTCTACGGCAATCTTGTCTTTCGGCTTCTCGAGTAACCACTTCCCAACAAACATCTCTCGTTCGTGATCGGCAAGCGGATGAAGCTGAACCTCCTTAGCCGATTCCTCGGCGAGTAACCGGCGATTCTCGGCGCGCGCAGCATCGATACCTGGGAACCTCCTATAGTTTGCTGGCACTGAAAAGATGTCCGGCGCCACAGACGCATCGAGCTCCAACTCGACCACGGTCTCGCGTCTCACCGCATCGATCGTACTGGCACTGGCGATCTCCTCTGTCTGCAAGATTAGGCCGGGTACTCCCTCAAGCTGAACAACCGCTCCAGTCGGATCATGAATGCCGATCTCATCGGTATACCAAACGAACAAGTGGCGGTTGCCCTGATATTCAGCTTTACGACAACGAAACCCTGCGATTGTCGTCATCTCTTCCGTCGGAGCGAGATGCGGCGGCGGTCCACCGGGCGGTAGCAGCATCGGATATTCAATAAAAAAACCGAAGTACGGAAATTCTTTGCAGTAGGTAACGCTGTCGCTGCCGCCGACCCTCAGTTCGAAGCTGAGGCTGCGCACACCATAGTCGCCGTTGATCTCTTCCGTCCGGGCGCGGTGGCCTTCGAAATAAACCACTCTTGATTCGGGAACATTTCTGCGTCGTATCTCTGCTCGCAACTCGTCCGAGAACACATCGGAGTTGCCACCGCGATAATTCGGATTAGGCACGAAGTCGATCTGGTAACGAATTTTGCCTGAGGTGACCTGGCGTGGAGCCGGCATCACTATATAACCTTTCTTGTTTCAAGCACCGCTACTTGGCTCACGCGTTCGCGATCGAGGCGTTTATTAGGGAATGGGTAGTTTGATAGTTGGCTTGCCGCCGCCGACATCTTTCATGTTGGCTGTCTTAATAAGTCCAGTCTTGCCTACCTCTTTCCCCGACTTTATCGTAACGGAATTGTACGGAATGTTGGCGTTAATGTAGTCGCCCGGCGCAGCGTCGACCTCTGTATCCTTGACGACAGTGAAAGCAACCGAAAAGCTCGTGTCATAGACGTTCGTAGGACTTTCGGTAGTCTTGATGGTGCCAGCCGTGGACCATTTGTTCCATTGCTTCGCAGCGGCGACGAACACACTGCTGGGTGTGCCCTTAGATTTTAAGGCGACAGGTAGTTGGCTGAATTTTCCTTTACTGTCGACGCTCCAACCCCAAGTGACAGAGCCCATGTAAGTACCACTCTGCGTTCCTTCGACGGCGAGTGCAACTGTTTCGAACTTCTGGCTGGAGTCATTACCGCGACCTGGTTGCGTTGGCATGTCCTTTAAGATTGCCTTCTGGTGCTTATCTGTTTTGCCGTCTTTGTAGTGCCAACCCCATTGCCCGTGAGACATCATCGCAGTGTCTCCGAGTTTGTCCTTTGCCCCTGGGACGTCGGTGGCGTAGATGGGGTTGCCGTATGCTCCTCCAGTTGTGCGATCGATCTCATAGCCTTCGCCTTTGCCCTTCGGAACCAGCCTTTTGTGCCGGGCGGGTTCGATGGCAACGGCAACACCACCGAGTTGTGTACGGACAGCCTGCGTAAGACCGATCTTCTTGGCATCCACTTTGGTTTTATCGGGATCGAACGTGAGCGCGATATCTACACCATGCTCACTGCCAGCGGTGCCCACCTTGTCGTACTTCGTGGTATCGAACTCGCCGTAGTCAGTCTTGATCGCTGCGCGTTGCAGTGCCTTTCGCTGCACACCGCTCGCTCGCGATCCACCCGGCGCCATCTGATTGAGCAAACCTTCTGCAGAGCGTCCACTCAAGACAAGGTTCGCTACGGCATCGGCATGGCGTTCATAAATATCGCCTTCCCTGCCGACATTGCCCGGGAGTTGGACACCTGCTCGTTGTTGGATCACATGGGCCGCTTCGTGCGCGGCGATGCGAAGATCGGGATTTTTCTTGCCGAACGCCACTGAATCACCCATCGCGTATGCGGAGGCTCCTATCTCGCGGGCAGCACTTGCCGCTGAGCGGTCAGTGTAAGCACGAACCCTGCTGACGTCGTGACGACCGAAAGCGCGCTGGATCTGAGCAAGGTGCGGCAGGGCTCTGCCTCCACCAGCAGTTCCCTGCTCCGCCGCTTGGTGAACAGATTGGCTCGAGCTCATTAATCTCCGCACGGCGCGATTGCCGATGGTGCGTTGCAAGTTAAACCCAGGGTGGTGCCGCGGTTCAGACATTGCCGCACGTGACGCGGTGGCATGCGTTGCCGGATTTTTTTCACTCTGCTTTGCAAGTGGATGCACTGTTTCAACCTGCTTTCAGTTAGGGCGTTGGTAGTGGTAACGGCTTATTCGCTTGGCCCCCTCCGACATCTTTAACATCGGCGACGTAAATTTGAACGTTTTTCCCGGTTCCGTTTCCCGATGAATCCAAAACCTCCGCCTCGATCATCGGGATAGTACTTCCCTTAATTTCGTTAATGAGTTTTAGTTTTGTGCCCTTTGGCAATCTCGTGTCACTTGAACTAGCGATATCTCTCGCGTAAGCGGATCGCCGGTTCCCCGCCGATGTGGGATTTACCTCGAGTGTTCCGCGGGTCGTGCCGACGTTCCATAATTTAGCTGCCGCTGTGAAGTTGGACGTCGGGTTTCCTTTTGAAGCTTCGCTGATGTCAAACATATTCCTGCTTGTGATTTTTGGAGCCCTTGTGGTGCCGCCGATCTTATAACCCCATTTCACGGAACCGTAATACTTGCCGGTGTCGACGCCAGCTATTCCCAGAGCCGTGGTCTCGAACATCATTCCCGCGCCCTTTTTCTTAATACCTTGAACCTGATCGTGCAGCGCCGCAGGCTGCACAGATTTGTCGGCGTCCGAAGGATTCTTCTTGAAGCAATGGCCCAAAATGTATTCAGTGTTAGTGCCAAGTTGCGGTGAACCGCTTGCGCTTGAGGATTCCGGCGTATCTTTTAGGTCTTGGCCCGTAGCCAGGTTTTGGGTGTCAAAGTAAATCGGATTGTTGGTTTCACCTGAGACATCAATCGTATATCCAGCGCCCGCCTTGCCCTTGGGCACCATTCTTGACGCCTTGGTCGGGTTTATCGCATAGGCATCCCCCCCTTCATTCGTCGCCCTAACGCTCTGTGTAAGCGCGATTTTTTCCGCGTCCACTTTCGTCTTGTCGGGTTGGAACTCGAGGACGATGTCGACTCCGCTATCGTTTAGATTCTGAAAATTCTTGGTTTCAAACGTGCCAAAGTTCGTCGGTACCGTCTTGCGTTGCACGACGTGAGGTTGAATCGATCCCGAGAGCGGCGCCAGTTTGTGTGGGGTTTCTCGTGAAGGCCCGCCGCTCTTCAGAGCTTCCATCCCCATCTTGTCTGCTTCTCGCTCCAAGCCGGAATCGCTGTTAATCGAAGCGCCTGCGGCCAGAACCTCGGTCGCTCTTACACGGCCTTGCTTCTGTTGTACAACATGCCAGGCTTCATGTGGCAAGTGCTTTTCCTTACCAGGACCAAGATAGATGTCTGTGCCCTGCGTGTGCGCCAAGGCTTGAATCCCGGCCGGTCGCGACGAATTGTAGTGGACCCTAACGTCGTCCATCGCAAGACCAGAAAGGCGCTCAATTCCGGCTTTCAGATCTTTTGGTAGAGCAGCCTGGCTTCCGTTGCCAGCATTGCCTTCGCGATGCCTGGACTGTCTTCGCGAAACCGAAGGGACCGTCCCCGACAACAATCGACCCAGCGCCTGATTACCCGTCGCGCGCGAAGGCTGATTAACAACTTGCTTGGGCAACGCAGCCTTCGACTGGGTCACCACTGACGACGCTCGCTCTCGGCTTTGATCCTGCTTCTGTCCCAAGACTCGCATGCGAACCTGCACCGTAGCTCGTTTAGGGAATCGGCAATTTGATAACAGCAGTGCCGCCACTTTCTTTCATGTCATTGACCTTGATCCGTCCCGAGCTTCCTGATTTTGTTCCGCTCTTTATTGTGACCTTATCGTACATTTCGTCCTTGTAGGTATAGAAGCCTTTCGTCACCTGAACTTCCGTGCCCTTCGGCACAGTAAACGAAACAGCATAACTACTGTCGTAGACGTTGGTGGGATCGGCGGTCGTCTTGACGGTGCCGCCCACCGAAGTCGTGTTCCATTGTTTTGCCGCGGCAAGGAATCCAGCACTCGGTTTACCCTTTGACACGCGCGTTAGCTTCTTCCTCGTGAACTTACCTGCGCCATCGACACTCCAGCCCCAACTGACTGAGCCCATGTAGGTGCCACTCTGCGTTCCTTCGACGGCGAGTGCAGTTGTTTCAAACTCCTGGCCCGAGTTGTTGCCGCGCCCGGGAATAGTCGGCTTGTCCGTTAGGAATGCTATCTGGTGCTTGTCCGTCGTGCCGTCCTTATAGTTCCAGCCCCATTGCGCGTTGGACATGGTTGGAGTGTCCCCCAATTTGTCTCCCGGTTGATTTTCGGCTGTGCCATAAATCGGATTGCCGTACTTGCCAAGTGCGGTGCGATCGATGCGTGAGCCTTCGCCAGCGCCGCTCTTCACTTGTCTTTCATGGTGAATGGGAAAGCCCGCCACCGCTTTGCCTGCCAACTGGGCCCGAACGCTTTGGGTGAGACCAATTTTCTTGGCGTCGACTTTAGTCGTGTCGGGGTCGAACGTCAGCTTGATATCCACACCGTACTCGCTGCCGCTAGCGCCCACGTCTTCGTATTTCGTCGTATCGAACTCACCGAAGTCGGTCTTGATTGGCGCACGTTGCACCACTTTCCGTTGCACCGTTGACACCCTAGATCCAGCAGGCGCCATCTGATTGAGCAGACCTTCAGCAGAGCGTCCACTTACGACAAGGTTTGCCACCGCATCGGCATGGCGTTCATAAACATCACCTTCTCGTCCAACGTTGCCCGCCAGTTGCACGCCGGCTCGTTGCTGGATCACGTGCGCGGCCTCATGTGCTGCAGCATGCAGATCGGGCGTGCCGGCAAAAGCAACTTGATCGCCGATGGCGTACGCACGAGCGTCGATGGAGCGTGCTGCTTTTGTTGCATCGGAACCCTGATGTGCACGGACACGGCTGACATCATGATGTCCAAATGCGCGCTGAATCTTGTTGAAGTGTGGCAACGCTCCGCCGCTACCACCAGTTCCCTGCTGTGCAGTCTTGTGAATCGATTGGCTCGGGCCAATTAGGCGCCGCACCGCTCGATTGCCAATAGTGCGATGTAGGCGTTGCACACCTCGCAGGCGGTTGTGGGATTCTCTTGCTGAACGTGTTGACCAAATGAGCTTGAGCGATGCTCGTTCTTGCGACTGCCTCTGTTCACTTGATGGCATAACGGTTATCAGCGAGTTTATACCGCAGCTTGACCATCAAGTTATAGGGCTGCGGTGCGGGAAGTCTTGCGATATTTTTTAGAAACCTGCTAAATCAATAGATCCTGATTAGCTTGGTCTTCTTGCCAGTTTGCCAGTGTCGATCCTGCGCGAATACCTTGTAATCGCTGTCGCGAGGCAGTTGGCGTTTCAACTGCTTCGCGTATTCAATCGTCTTCTCAATGTGAAGCCCCGGTTCCTGACCAATTCGCCCTGGAATCTTAGCTCCTGTTGCTGAACTGCCAGTTATATCACCAACGATAATAGTCTTCTCAGCCTCATTGATGGCGATCATGTCGGGGCGGGCGCGTTGGTCCGTGAAGAATGAACTCACTCGTTTTTTTCCTATTCTGGCGTTTCCAAACCTATTTCGTGAATAAGTTTGATATCCGTTTTTTGACAGCTCTGCCGCCCAGTCCTGCACTTCGATGCGCTCAATCTCAGTGCCGATCGTCGCAGCCTCACGCGGACGCGCGCCACCACCTGTTTTTTCCAGATCCTCAACTGCTTCGGCAGTTGATTGTGGTCCCTTCGTTCCCTTTAAGTCTCCAGGTGATCTTCCGACATTGGATGGATGCACCTTTGGTGGTTTCAAATCTGCAACCGTCGCCGGAGAGGTTCGAAGTCCCGGCAGCATCCTTGACTCCAGGATGTTGGGCGGCGCCACGGGTACCCGACCTACCCCGGCAGCGACCGCCTCCTCCATCTTGACCAACGCCGCGGCGTCAGCGAAAAGAAGTTCGAACGCTTCGGTGGCCTTGTTGAGCAAGCGTGCGAAAATCCTCAACGCGCCCTTGACGGCCCTTCGTAACAAATCGACCGTGCTAGATATGAAGGATCGGATCCCTTGAAAGGCACCTACTAGCTTGCCAGTAACAAATCCGCCCAGCTTGCCGAGGATGCTGACCCCTTCGGTTATTAGCTTTGCGACGGGACCAGTGAAGAGAAAGAGTGCCAAGTTTATAACGAGTTTCCCGATTACCTTGCCGATGCCCATCCCCATGTCATAGTAGCCAAGCTCGAGAAATTCAAAGATGGAGTGCGCCGCGCTCGCTCCGAATTCGCGGGCTTTTCCAAGAGCCATCGTCATCATGTCTCCCAAAAAGCCGGAGAATTTCTCAATGGTTCCGACAGGATTAGAAATGAACTCGGCCCAAGCTGCATAGAATTCAGCTCCGAGTTCGCTGAACTTCTGCACTAACAACTGAATCTTCCGCTGGCGTTCCGGACTTACCGCAATGCCCATCGGCGACCACTTGGCGAGCCACTGGGCAACAGAGATGCCAAAATGGACGATCCCGATAATGCCTTTCACGAGTTCGACGATTGGACTGACCAAACCCAAGATCATTCCGATGAAATAACCGCCAGCGAATTTGCCGAAATTCCTGGGCCACAGCAAACCGCTGAGGTGGTCAACGGCCTTATCCGCACGCCCCGATTTCACATCTTTCTGCAATGCACCGATGAAGCCTTCCAACACGGCTTTGACGAAAGGCCACGCGGTTGGACCAATGACAGCTTCTCCTAAATCGTTGGCGAAGCCGTCGATGGTGAACCGCTCGTCGTCCGGAGCACACTGGATGCGCTGAACAGGTAAGCTTTGGACACTTGGATTGAAGAGCTCGCGGGCATCAAGTTCATGCTGCGAATTAGGCGCGTCTATTTCGGGGATCGAGACCGGCTGAGCGGAACGCTGCTGCGCTGCGTGGCGCAGTTCGTGTTGCAACAACAATTGCCCTTGCAATGTATCGGGCGCGTAGCGATCGTCTCTAAAGGCGATGTTGTTACCGAGAGTGAAGGCTGATGCACGTAACTCTTTTGCCGCGGCCGATGCCCTCGCGTTGGTGTGAATCCGAACATTCGCGAAGGTGTGACCGTAGCGCCGTCCAGCTGAGCGTTGTAGTCCTGTAGGAAGCGACGCGCCCGGCCCACGCAAGGCTGCTACTGCTCGTGAGGCGGCAGTCGTCTTCGCCGTCGAGGTGTCTGTAGCGCCAGCGGTACGGTCGCCGCCGCCGGTATGCAACATTCGACCGATGGCTTGATTGCCGATGGAACTTCGCAGCGGCGGCCGTCTATAAATTACCCCGGCCGCCCGTGGATGTGGTCCCGAGATGTTATGTGATGCCTGCGGCTGACGCTGCTTGGTCGAATGCATTTCCTACCATTTTGGGCGAAGTGGATAGCAACAGGGCTTTGCAGAAAAGTCACCCAGGCTGTTTACTGCGGAAACCAAACACTGCAACGCAATTGCCAAAACGACTTTCTTTTACACGGCGCAGCCAGCCTATTAACCTGCGTCCGAAGAGACCTCTCGTCGCAAAAGAAAACGAAAACACCTCACAATCTGCCGCCAGCACCGATACCTCCGTGTCATGTGGATTTCACTCTCCAAACTTCGCAGCTTGTTGGCGCGCTGCATTGCTTTGCGAGCGAGCAGCCGTTGTACCGCTCGATTGCCACAGGTGGTTTGCAACCAGAGGATGGTCTCAACTGACAACAACGGCTCTTGGCGGCGGCGCATAGGTTTTTGTGACCGAAGGCATCTAACGTTTTCAATCGGCGCTCAGCGATACCCTGAATCCGGCGCCGCCAAACATGTCGTCGCTCATAAGCCTGGTAGCAGCACGGCAGTCTTCGAAATCATGCATCCAGCCGCCGCCGCGCATTGCGCCATGGCGTGGACTGATCCGTCCAACCGGATCAATGCTAGCCATGGTCGCGTAATCGCTTATGAAATCGGCGCAGTACTCCCAAACGTTGCCGTGCATGTCATAAAGCCCCCAGGCATTGGGCTGCTTTTCTCCAACGGGATGCGCTGTGGCTTGCGAGTTACCGGAATACCATGCCACCCGCGCCAGATCTGCCTCAGTATGGCCGGAATAGTATGGAGTCCGTGTCCCGGCCCGACACGCATACTCCCACTGTGCTTCTGTAGGCAATCGCGCATCCAGGTTTGTAGCCTTCGAGAGCCGGCGACAAAACTCCTGCGCGTCGTTGTAGGTAATGTCACTGACCGGCAGCGTGTCTCCAGCGCCGCCCGGCGACTCCACCATTAGCGCTCGATACTGCGGTTGCGTGATCGCAAAGCGTCCCAGGTAGAAAGCCCTGGAGATCAGCACCTTCCGCGTCGGCTCTTCATTGGGCGCATGTCCTTGTTCAATTGCCGGAGAACCCATTATGAAATCGCCTGACGGTAGGCGGATCAGCTCAATCTGAAGCAGGCCGACAGTTAGCGTCACCATCGACGCGCCTTTTGCTATGGCTTCTCTAACTTCATTGCCCATTACATTTGGTGAAAGCAGCGCAAACCGAACGCGACCGCCGCGACAAGCCGCGTCTGCAGCCGCTATTTCTTAGGATGTTTCTTGTTATAGGCTTCCTTACAGTTCTTGTCCCACCAGTCGCCATAGAATTCCTTATGTTTCTTGCTGAGGAATTTGTCGAAATAGTCGTCGAAGTCCTTCGCCTTGCGTGCCCACTCTTTAGGCGTGGTAGTGCATTTCCAGGTATCTTTGCAAGCGTCGAAGGCTTTGAGCACGTTCTTCACGCCGGTCTCGTACTCGATCTTTTCAGTCCTCTTAATGTAATCAGCGCGTTCAACATCGCCTTCCATACACGAGTTATCCAGGGTTTCGAAATCCGCCTTGCGCGAAAGGTTCGAGAGTTCTTGGATGAGCTGTTGCACAGCGGCACATTTGTCCAGCGTCTTGTCGAGCGTAATTTCACCCGTTGCCGGAACCACTGAGCCTTCCGAGCCAGGCGTGACTTTGGGATCTTTGTCTCCGTTTGCCTTTTTCGCTTTATCCCAGATGCCGAGGCCGCCATCGCAGGCAGTTAGCATCTTCTTCAGTTCATCTACAGTCCACGACGGAACCTTTTTCGCCCCGGCTTTCTTATTGTCCTTTTGGCGCTGGACAGTTTTGCCCGGCGCCTGTAGACCGACCGACACACGCGAGAGAGACCCAGTTCCAGCGACCACCATTTCAGCGACACGATCGGCCTCCTGCTCATATTGATCGCCGGGCTGATTGATCCCTAGCTTTGTCTGAACCCCGTTGGCCTGTTGCACGACGTGCGTAAGCTCGTGGGCCAACAACATCTTTCCTGCATTGGTGTTGGTCTCATAATGCCCGACACCAAAAACCACGTCGTTTCCCACCGTATAGGCCAAGGCGTTGATTGACCGCGCTGCCTCTGCGGCCTTTCCATCCGTGTGAACTCGTACACGACTGAAGTCATGACCGAAGCGGGCCTCCATAAATGATCGGGTGGTCGACTCGAGAGGCTGACCAGTTGAATGTAATCCCTCGCTCGCGGCACGCGTCGCCGCCGTCCGGCCAGAAACACTGGCCGGCGAACGCTTTGTTTGGACTTGTGCGTGGGGATCTTTTTCGCTTGCGCAATCGCACCCACCTTCACAGGCACACTTGCGCTGTATCCGCAGATTAGAACTGCTTGTCAACATCTGATCGACAACGCGATCAGGTTCCCGCTCATGCGTGGCGTTCGGAGCATGGTCGGCGCGCTTAGCCTGGAGAGGCAGGGTCGGGTTTACTTTCGATCTCTGGCTGGCGGCTTGAGCCAAGCCATTAGAACCGGGTCTAGGACCGTTGAGCGGCGTTTGAAATAACCGTTGCATCGCTTGATTGCCATTGCGCAGCAAGCCATGCCTATGGTTTTTCGCACGGCGGCCCAGACTCGATCTTTCGATTTTGAGTAGTGCCGCCTCCTCAGCCTGGTTCTGTTTATCCGCCGCTGCTTTCATGCAAATGTAAAAAAGCTCCCGCTTCAACAATCCTGGCGACGCTGCATATCTAACCTAAGGCACAGGAGTGACTGGTACCGGAGGCACCGGCTTTGTCGCGGGACGCTTCGAAGGCCTGGACTTAGGCGGTGTGGGTGTCGCCGGCCTGCCCGGCCTCACCACGTTTGTGTTGACCGGCGGCTGCGGTTGCTCCGTTATGCATGGCCACCAGTAGTCACCAAATGACATCACCTGCCGCCGGCAAGCACACTGCTCTAACGTCACTTTGCCTTCTTCATCCACGGTGAAGCCGCTCAAGACGACCCACGGCTCGTCCTCGCACTCCGGACATTCTGGCGCCGGTCTGCTGAGGGCAGATCCCCGTCGTCCATCGACTGAGTCGGGTGGATTCTTGTGCGAGTCAGGACACTCATCGATAACGCAGATCTCGTAATCATCGGCGAACCGCGAGTACTCGCAGGTGTTCTCTTCGCACCCGCAACCGCCGAGCGGAACTCGGATCAGGCGTGTCTTGCGATCGATGTAACGGATTGCGATGAAGCGTTGGGCATCGGTCGGTGGCGGAGGTGGTTGTGCTTCGAGACATTCTTCATCATCCGGGGTGTCGGACACACATTTCTTTCTAATGTCCACGCATTGATCTGCGCCGATGTAGATCTCGTCGCCGTAGGGACTGAGCACGTAGCCGCTTTTCACGATTACTTTCCACGGCTTGTTTGCCTCAACTACTTCGGCACCGCAGACCACTCCCCAGCCATGGAGATATCGGTTGTGTCGGCGCAGCTTGGCGCGGAAATAATCCTGCTCGAGAGTCAAGTCGTCCGGAGTAACCAATTGCCTTGCGTAGTACCGGGGCCGCTCGTTCCAACTTGGCTTTGTTTGTGGCTGACAGTTGCATGGTGCGGTATTCATGGCTTTTCCCTCTCCTATTGCTTGCCGCCGCGGTTGTAGGTCGGCGTTTCATCTACCAATCCAAGAATCATGTCGAACAGCAGATCATTCGAGTACACAATTGGACGCGGGCTGATGTCGATGTCGGAAACTTCGACCAGGTCGTCATCGCCTTCCGGTAGCCGAATATTGGCTAGCGGAATGCAGAGATCAGCCGGCAAGTCCGGACAGCCGCGCGTAACGCGCTCGACCAGGGCGTAATAGTTCAGACGGCCATTCAAAATGAAGTCCGGCACGCCGCAATCCCGATCGATCTCCGGCGCTTTGCAGTCACGCAGAAGAAGCTTGTAGCGCTCCTGAATTGCTGAACTGGAACAACTCTCCGTCTGGCCGCAGTCATCCACCAGCACCGGCGTGGGATCGCTTTCACACTGTTGGAAGCAGATGCAGAGATGCACGTAGTCCTCCGGTTCACAATTGCCTTGCGAACGTTGGTTGGGATATTTCTCTGGCCGCGGAGGAATTTCGATCGGCGCGCTGGGCCGGGGCACAACGATCTCTCTTCCGCCACGGTCAATTCCGATGCCCGTGGTTACCATCACGCCTCTGACTTTTTCGGCAGGCTGCACATCGAGTCCACAGACTACGCCATACCCGCTGATGAGCCGATTCAGCAGCCAGCGCTTCCCATTCGAGTAATCCTGCTCCAGCTCGAAATGGTGAACATCGAGCAATTTGCCGTAAAAGTAGCGGTTCCGAACAAACGTCTGTAATCCGGGACGCGTTTTCATGTGGTGGTGCGAATTGGATTGCATACTATCTCCTCACTTTTTTAGCTTCAGAGTTTCAAATCCTGGCCAAGTCGGCTGGTCCCGAGGCGCAGCGGTAAAGGACCGCCCAGTCTTAAGCCGCCGCCGCGGCCCAGTGCCGTGGGGCCCGCAGGACCGCTGACGATCGTGTCGACCCCGATGCGCGACTGAAAGCCGGCGCGCATTTTGGACTCGATCATGGTCAAGCGGTACATCGTGTGTGCAGGCTTTTCCCGTTCAATAATCTCTTTCACGAGTTGCACCCGCGCTTCAGTCTTAACCTCGGCCCGATAAACCTCGACGAGAAACTGAAAGGCGGCTCCGGTAAATACTGGCTCGCCAAACTGGGCGTCCGTGATTAAGTAAGAGTGGTCGAGATGCGCGGTGCTGCCGAGTACCGCCCCTCCCGGTTCCATCGACGTCAAGTGGGTCGCCCTGCCGAGGTGCAGAGAGGAGTCGGGCGCACTACCGGCGCAATCAACCGCCGAGGGCATGGCCCAGAATGAGCTTGCGGAGATTGGCTCGCTGATCGTGGCGTGAACACCGGCATCCTCGAGAAGTGCCAGGCGCAAGCCAGCGATCGTCCCGCGCCAGCGATAGCGCCGAAAGGCTCGCGCGATACTCTGTCGGATGCGAGCCTCAGGCTCGTCCTGATCCAGTTCTACTGCCAGCCAGGTCGCCAGCCAGGTAAGTGCTTCCGGAGGAGCCGCGAAAGGATCGAAGTAGCGCTCGAGAGAATCGACCTCGTGCTCGATGTCCTCAAACAGCCCCTGAAACAAACTCACAAACCGCTTCAGAAAATAGCTCTCGGCCAACGCTTCAGGCGACATCGGTGGCAGACTGACAGTTCGTTTGAAGAAATCGCTTACAGCTGTAGGTTCGCGATAAATTTGCGGGAGATACTGCGTGTAACTCTCGCTATCAAACTCCACCCGCATTTGCGTGAGTAAGGGCGTCGACGTGCGATCGCTAAAGAAGCCCGCGCCGATGAAGATGTAGGGGCTCTTTTGGTCGGCCAATAGAAAGTCATCCACATCAATCGGGAGGCTGCGCCAGAGATCGCTTTGGAAAGGATCCTCAGCAGCAAGGTCGACAGGTGGCGGTGTTGTTGAACCAGAGATCGCGTAATGGAATTCCACGTGCGCGCCGGCAGTCTTCGTAACTGAAGCTCGCAGCCGATTCCATGTCACCGGACCAGCAACAGCGGAAATTGCCTCGCTCCAGAGAAAGCCGGCGCCAAGATAAGAGCCTTGCGCTTCGAGAACTAAGGGCTCAGCGGCGTCACCCGTCGCGACGAGTAGCTTGTCGTTTTGCGAATCGATTGCCAGGGCAGTGCTGAATCCACGAAAGCCTGCAGCCTCACCGGCAAAAGAAAAGTCATCAGTGAGAGCAAAAGCAAGGATTTGCTGCTGAGCGTTGTCGCCCACAAACAACCTTGTATTGTTTACGGCTAAGGCCAACACGTTGCCCATGCCAGGCGATTGCAAAGCGACGGTGCAACCCTGAGGGTCCAGAATCGGATGCCCTGAATCGTCGAATATGTAGATCGCGTTGGCTGTGAGATCGGAAACAAAGATCCGCGTCTTGCTCTTACTTCCCGCGACTGCGATGGCGCCGGGTTTAGAAACCAATCCGCTGCTTTGCATATTGGCGAGAAAAGCAGTGTCTGGGTCACCTGTCCGCGCAAACTTGAGCACACGCTCGTTGCCCGCATCCAGTACATAGAGATGTCGTTCATCCTCGTCAGCGGCAACACCCCAGGGATCGTCAAATTGATCGGGAGCATCAGGTGTTGCAGGCAATGAGTTGACCGCGCCCCGACCCCAAACTTCCCTCAATTGGAAGTCAGCAAGGTCATAAAACAACAACCGGTCATTGCCGCTGTCCACAATTACCAATCGACCCGGGTTTCGCAGGATTAGCAGTCCGCGCGGCGTCCGCAGCGCAGATAGTCCAGCAGCTTGCGTCAAACAATTCAGCGGCTTCGGATCCGGATCGCATCCTCCAGTGACGACGATCCGATTCTCGTCTGGCTCCGAATAGACTGTCCGGCCTGATTCGTCGATGGCGATTCCGCTCGGCGCCACGGGCGCGCTCCTGGCTTTCGCCGACAAGGAGGATGGACTGGCGAACCGCGGCGACGACAACAATTGCAGAGCGCCCTTTGACGACACTTCCAAACCGGACCAATGGAAGTTGAGCCACTTCCCTTCCCGATTCAGGTAACGGAAATTGTTACGCCCGAATTTCATGGTTTAGTCCTCAATACCCATCCACTCGACGTACCAGTCCTTGAGCGCCGGGTTGATCGCGTTGGCGACTTTCTGAAGATCAAATTTGGTGCGATCGATCAGAATCTCCGGTATCAAAAGTGAGAATCTAAAACCCGTTCGATCGTCAACATCAGTCGAGTTAAACCCGGGTGCCAATTCATCAGAAAGCATGTACAACCTGGGAAACCCATCCAGAATCATCTTCTCTTTTTTGTTATCAATCTCGAGCTCCAGTTCACGCGATCCGATGGCATTGGCGAAATAACGTGGTGTAGTTCGAAAGTGAGCTGCGGAAGTATCGACGCGCAAGATGATCTCGATGCCGAAGCCTGCGACCGTTGGGTTCCACTGACGGGCTTTTTCAGTTTCTCCTGCCGCGATGTACGGTTGCGACGGAGGTTTGGCATTGCGCCGTTGGGCGACCGACAGCGGCTGATTAAGCTTGCAATTAAGCACCTCGGCGCGGCCCAGACGAATGCGCAAGCCGTTTTCTACCTGCTCGTTCATCTCGGCAATCTTTGCCTTTCTGCCCTCAGTGATCGCTTTCGCTCCAAACAGAGCGCTTGTTGAAACCAGCTCCACCCAGCAGAACACTGGTTTCTCTCGTAACCTCACTGCACTCCGAGAAACACAGATGCCATCACGCGTTTCGGTCTCTTTGAGCATCAAGTCGGACGGGTAGGAGACCGTCAGGTCGTAATAAACCGGATTGCCTAATCCATCGTTGGCTACTGGCGGAACCTGGAGGACCTCCGGCCTGGTTGAAACAATTTCACGGCCCAGCGAGTCAATGGCAAAACCAGCTTCAATGGTCACCTCGCGATCGTCCTTGTTGCCCGTGACGGCGTAACCGCTGGCGACTCCAGCCTGATGCAAGCTCCTGTTATGCAGCCAGCGCATTTCACGGTTGAATTGCTCTACGTCCTGCAGGTCAGAGGCAAACAGTCTTTGACCATCGAAGAACTTGATGCGTTCGTTAAAACGAGCGGCTCCGAGGATAGGCATCTGAATTACTCCTTGGCCGGCGAGCAATCGCAGCCCAGCGGCTCCGTGCCGATGCAGGGTCTGGGCATTTGATCCGGCTCACCAACGGCAAACCAGGTTACGTAAAGATCGTGCTTCTGAATTAACGCGAGAGGCGAACCGCGCACGAAGAGCACGGAGGCTGTGATGTCTTCTGGCCGGAAGGTGAACGGTTCATTTGTCGGGGGAACAAAAAGGACTACCGTGTTTGGACTTATAAAACCCTGGACCCTGGCGGTCACTGAACGCGTCTCACCTCGCAACCGGTCCAAACCAACTATCAACACCTCGTCGCTGATCAACAGATCAGGTGTCTCATTCAAACGGAGAGCGATGATGTTAAAAAAGAAAATGAAAAAGGGGCTCTTAGACCTAGCCACGGAAAAAATGCTGGCCATTCCAACCGTGTCGTTTATTAGTAAACCGTCCAGTTGAGAGTTGAGTGCGATCTGATTGCCGGCGACTGATTGGATGGAGGCGGAGCCCTGCATCTGGCGCCAGCCGCGGATGTCACTTAGAAAATCGCCGAATCGCAAACGGGTTGGATGATTAACAGTAACTGTGGTTGGGCCCGGATTGGGCGTGACTCTGACAACTCCTCTAATGTTCGCCACCGACAGGCGATCTCCCTCCTCAAGATCCTCCAAGATTCCCGATACTTTAATCACCGTGCCGGTAACTTTTATCACCAGGGCGAGGCTCGGTTTATCTCGGTGCGCCGGCAATGCGGTGACAATGTCACCTGCGCGCAAGAGGCCCGCTGCGCTCACATCGATCGTACCGTCGTCCTGAATCGTGTTTACCGTGACTGTCACCGGAAAGGAGCACAACCCGATCACGTCACCCGGTGTTAGTCCTTCAATCGGCGCGTCAAGTGTCAGGGTCTGGCCTACAGTTGCATTCACTGCCGCTGGAAGACTCGCCTTGAAAAGATCATCAATTTTCGCAACGTATGATGGGCTGGCAAACGGTGAGGCGTCAGCAACCGTCAGGTTCGTTGCCGGGTTCTGGATGTTGAGTACCGTTGCCCGCACACGAAAATCAGCGGCGACGATCGTGTCTTGTGGGGTTAGTCCGGGAATTAGATTGCTTAAGCCCAGGGCATGTGTGCCCGAGGTGAAGACGCGTTCGACACGAACGGGCGCCGAGAAAGATCCGTTTTGATGGTTCTTAGCAACCAGGTCGCCTTTACGAAAATTCTTCGCGTTGTCGACTTCGATTTTGATTTCACTGGAGTTGTCTTCGACGTCAAGCACCTCACCAGCTGTCTGGCCAATCCCGAGAGAATCCAAGCTCTGGAGGCCCATGATCGCCTTTGAAAGGACGAGAGTTCCATCAGCTTCTTTCGCCATTATCTTTGCTGGTGCGGATGTCTCGACTGGATCAGCCAAACGAACCACGACGTCGTCTTTCGAATAGAGTGAGGGATTCGCGACGGTGATTTTTGTGTCGTTCACCGTCAAGACGGAGGATGCAGGCTTGGCAATTCCGAGAGTGTCGTTGACGACTAGTCCGACAATCGCCGGCGACAACTCCAGGATCCCAGCATCATCAACAGAGACGACGCGGCTTGGGCGCGTGCCCTCAAGTTGACCATTGAGCTTTACTACGACGTCGCCCACATTGAACCGTTCTGGATGGTCGACGGTTGCCTCGAAGAAAGTAGCCTTGCTCGAGATGCTTTTGACTACCGCCTCACGTCGGGGATTTCCAAAAGCGACATCTTTCGTCTCTGAAAAGTTGGCGAGCGCGGTTTCAAGAGTCACGTTACTGCCCGACAGTGACTTGATGAGCGCGGCCCTTTCGGCCAATGGTAAAACTCGCGCAACGCTGTCACGGATGGCGAAGAGGCCACTACTTTCCAAGGTAACGATTCGATCCAATGCTGGTGTTTTCGTTACTTGTGCCTTTACGTCAACGATGTCCAACGACGCGCGCGTGATGCGGTGCAACATCAGTTGCAAGGTAAATCCTTGCGGTGACGGATCGGCGAGACTGGTCAACCAGGCAGGGACAAATTTCTTAGTCGGTTTGCCGGGAACCACTTCGGCAAAGTAGTGAGGTTGTCGTGTGAATCCAGCGGCAGAGGTATCAATCACTACCTTGACACCAACTTCGGTGTCCCCAATCTTCCAGGGCTGCCATGTTGTTTCGCCCGGTATTGTTTGACCGTTAGCCAACCGCGGCCGCGCCAGGGGACGAGCCACTACCGCACGGAATTGGGGATCAACGATGGGGTTGGATACGCCGGCACTCAAAGTTGTGATTGCGATTTCTGTATTCGGATTCACCTGGTGCGGCGCCTTCCAAATGAGGGCGATACCGTCAACACTCGTCATGTCTCGCGTCAAAACCAACGTCATGGGAAACTGCGACGGCAGCTCAACAGCTCGATTCGACTGCAGAACTAGCTCGCGGCCCGCGCAATCGTAGGCGAGACCGCAAGAAAGAGTGAGCTTCCCGGTGGTCGCGTCCCGCTCAAGTTCAAGTCCAATCGCAATGCCATAAGCCTGGTGGATGTCGCGATTGTGCAACCGCCGCATTTCCGCATCGACCAGCAGTTGAGTTTGCAGGTCCCCAGAGGCAAGCAGTTGGCCCTGCCAGTAACGCACCCGTTCAAGCTCATTGATTTTCAGTGCGGCCATTTCAACTCACCTTGATGTTGTGAATGCCGGAGACAGTGAGCGCCAGCGGACGCAGGCAAACATTGCCGCATTGCGCCTCGCAACCTGGCACGACTAATCGAATATTAAGAACGTGATCAACCCCAGGAACCGACGCAATAACCTCCACGACTTCGGATATGTAAACGTCGCGTCCCAAGGGCCAGCCACCGCCTTCCGGACCGCCGCGCAGCGGATCGAAGAATTCCTGCAGGGCTGTAGTTACGCCATCGGCAATTGCCACTTTGCCGGTTCCCACAAACGCTTTCACTTCTGCATGAACGCCTACTTCCAAATACTCTGGCCCAGTCACGACGATACTGGTTCCCATGACACGACGTGGGTTGAGATAGGCTGAGACAGCACTGAGAAGTTGCGGCGATGGGCTAGGACGACCCAGAGGAAGTCTTGGCACGACGACCAGAGTGATGAATCCGGGCGCTGAGTAACATTGGAACCCCGGATGCTGATTTGCCACTGCAGACGCTCGCGCAAGGTCCACCCCGGGTGTTTCCAACGCCAACGTTTCGCAGTCCTTTAAAGTCACGGCCCGCGACACTTCTTGGACGGTCTGGATGGCGCGTCCCTGCGCATGGGTCAGCGACTCCTCTTCCGCGCCTCCCGTGGCGGCATCCGGATTAATAATCCGCTCAAATTTTTCAGCGGTTCCTTTAGGATCACCGAGCAAAGCAACATTGTGAACTCCGGTATCCAGAGCGGAGATGGAGTTTGCGCCGGCGTTGCCTTGAGCACCGAAAGTGTTTGCAGCGATGGCAATGATGGTCGCACCCGGCGGAGGGACACGCCCGTGTTGTCCATCACCAAAATGCACTGCTGCCAGACCAGCCTCCAACACAAAATCGAGATCAGCAGGACCCGAAGCTAAGAGGCTTTGCCGCTTGCGACATTTCCGCAAAGAACCCATCTCGAGGGTGTGCAAGTCGAAATTCTCTTCTACTACTTGCGGTCCCGGAATTGTAAAGCGTTGGTGCGGGGCACCGGTTCCGGTACCAATGCGGACGGCTTCAACGATGAGTTTGCCGGTTTGCGCGTTGGTGGCGGGTTGGTAGGCGAGGACGCGAACGAACAGAGAGTCTTCCGTCTTCTCAGTGAATTCGAGACTTGAGATCTCTCCCGAGATATCGAAATCGAGATAGAGCCCAATGAATTTTCCAGGCAATGGAGGGGTGCCAACTGCTATCACACCGGTGGCCACGGTCCACTGTTCCCAGGCGGGTGAAGATTGTTCGACTTCAACCGCATTAGCAAACACTCGTGCTAGTACAGGAGCTGCATCCGCTGACCCAGAAGCTAAGCGCGCGCGGACGTAGATAAGTGGTTTAGCAACTGCGCCGGTGCGAGCAGCGGTTGCCTTATCGATCGATTGCAACACGACTGAACCCGAAAGCGTGAACGAGCGTGTGTTGTCGGCTGTCTCTATTGGTTGCCAAACGCCGGCAGCAGTTTGAACCTCCCAAACAATCACTGCTGAATGATGTCGTGGCAGAGATGGTGCGGACGGCTCGGCGGAAGTCTCCTGGTTAGTCTTATTCGGAGTTTCATCGCAGCCGTTAATGGCTCCGCAGAGCGATAGCCTGCGTGAAGCGATCTCATCGAGAATTCGTTGTCGCTCTGCGGCAGTTGCTTTTTCGCCCTTGAACTGAAGGTAGAGGCTTAACGCCGAGCCGTTCTCAACTTCGCCTTCAAAACCAAGATAGAGGCTGTCGCCTGGTTTTGGATTGTCACCAAACAAAGAGAATGGTTTGCCTCGTTGCCAATCGCTGGTAACGTCGCGAAGTTGGCCACCAGCTTCCACTTGGATTGCGGCTAGTGTCACCGGCTGCACCAAAATGTCTGCCAGCGATTGGAACGTTGCCGTTGGCGAAGTCAACATCGTGGTGGCGGGCAAATCGACGGCCGCCGTTGTTCCCTGCTTCAGACGGAACACAACTACAGTGCGTGCCGGCATAGGCGACAGAAGTCGAATTCCGATAAGTGAAAGGAAAGCATGGAAGTGTGAGTCTGGAATGCGATCAACCCGATAGATATCGGTCTCGGTGATCCAAGCCAACAATTCCATTAGCGTTATGCCTGGATCATGGGCGTTGTGATCAGTCCATGATGGCGCATAGACCGGAATCACACTCCGGCCTTCATCGACCAAGTCCACCCAGCGGCGATCATCGAGATTAGGGAGTGGAACGAACATGAGGACTATGTCTCCGCCCCTTTCAGTTTCAGCCTGATGGTGCCCGCCACCACGATTTGATCGGTTGGCACCTCTGCAAAATCGCCACGTACTTCGTTGCTGACGAGCAACTGGATTGATTCCGCGTGATCCAAACCTTCCACGCCCTCCAATACCGTGGCCACATCGGAAAGGTAGACACCACGTCCGAAGTCCCAACCAGCGCCCGAGGGCCCGCCGTGGAGTGGGTGCAGAAAACGATTAAGTGCATCACGAGCGGCAGTCTCAACTGCGCCTGCCTTCGAATCCGACACGGGTACAATCGTGGCCGAGATATCGATGGCAAAGTATCTGGGACCGGTAACGTAGATCTGTCCGCTTGAGGCGATGCCAGCCGGTGCTCGCTCTTCGAGGTAATTCGTAACTTCTTCACGCAGACCACGAGTTGGGTAAGGTCGTGGATCCTGGCTCTCTGGAATGATGAAAACTGTGACCCAGCCTGGCAGCCTGCGCCCCGCGGGATTTCGATTAGAAATCGCCTTCACCACCGCGACTGCCGACGACGACTCGCGAACCATCGCCTCGTAATCGCCACTGGTTAAGGCGCGGCCGCCATGCCTCACAGATGCCGGCGCTCGCAGCCGAAATGCTTCGAGTGTTTCTCCGTCGGACCCACCTTCAGCGGGTCGCGGATTAAACACAGCCTCCACACCGGGAACTGCGCCTTGCAATTGAGCAATCGTCTTCACGGCGACATTCCCGTCTGCTCCTCCGCCAGATTGAAACCTGCGCACATTCACTGTGGCGCCTAGAGGTAACGTTCGCCCGTTGATGCCGTCGCCAAAAAAGACCAACCCGCGGGCGCGATCAATCGCATAGTGTCGGGCGTTCGCTTCGGAGAAGAACAAGTGCAATTGTGAATACCAACGCACCCACACTTCAGTTACTCGCTTTTGTTTGTCCCGCCGCAGCCGCAGATCACCTTCGACGATGTCACCGGGAAGAATTTCCTTCCCGAGAATCGCTTCCAACTTGCGAATTAATTCGTTGTCACCTTTGCTAAGCTCCAACGCAATCAGACGCCATTCAACATTCGCTTGCGCCCCAGAGAGTTCCAGTACTTCCAACCGCTCGCCGGGAATGATTGGCGTCTGCGATATGCGAAAGACCTCGCTCGGTTGACCAGTCGCCTTCCCGAGATCCACGTCTGTGAATGTGCGTTGTTGCCGGGCCCACACTGCGTTTGAATGAATCCCGGTCATGGTCACTTTGGGAGGTGGACCGTCTTCCTTTAGCCGTCCGCGTAGCCAAAAGAGTTTTTTTCCAAATCGGGCCATCGCGACGTTGTCATCTGCGCCAATGAACGACAGGATGCCTGGCGAAGTCAGTTGCGCGGTTTCATCCTTTACGGCGACGTGACTCCAGTTAAATCCATCCCAGTATTCCCAGGTGAAATCCGGGGCTGCCGCGCCCGTGGCCTGCTCCACGATGTCAAAAAAGATTCCGATATTCGCTGTCGGCGGTTTCTGATCGAATCCGAGATAGAGCGACGGCGTAACGTCTGCCACTCGTTGAAAGATTTGGAACGACGAGCCTGGCCAGGTCGCCTCGTAAGTGTGGTCTTCGTAACGGAAATCGTTGAAGGTCACCGCCCTCTCTAAGTGGAAGGGTCCGTACTGCCAGGAATAACCCAGCGCTGCTGCAGCGAGTACAGGTGGTTGCGCCACGACGACGGTGAAATTGTTGTCTGCAGGAGAGATCGTTCCGGTCTTGAAGGTCATCTTTTGGAAGAATCCATAGCCGCCGCTTAGCAGACGCGCGCGCATCCAAAGATCAACATCCTGGTTTACTTCAACCGGCTCGAGATCGACCGGAACACGAAAGTCGAGTATCTCGCTGTCGGAGAAATCTGCTTTGACCGGGGCGGTATTGAAATTGATCAATTCAGTCCACTCACGGCCATTCCAGTATTCCCAGGTGACGAGGTGCTTCAGCTCTTCAATCCCATCCTGCTTATTCCCGGACGAGTCGGTCGTCTTTAACTTATCGGAGGGCGCTTCCGTTCGTGGAAGGTACATGCGAAAGCGCGCGCCCGGTTTAGAGAAAATTTCCTTGTTGTTGAAGTAGAAGACAGTCCCCGGCTGAGGCTGTTGGCCAAACGGGTAGAATGGTTTGGTGGTATCAAGCTTGGTACCGTCGTTGTAGGCCTTGGTGAGTGTAAGTGCGGACAGTTTCAGAGTTAGTTCCACTGCTTTCGTGTCAGGCCTAAACTCGACAAACGTTGCGGCGCGCGCCTCAAAGAACGTGACTTCGAACAACAGACTGTTATGAAGTCCGAAGCTCTTCAGGCTGATTGAGAATTCTCCCTTCGCGTCTGAAACCGCTGAAGGTTGACCAAATGTTGCATCGTCCTTATCCGTTACGACCACGTTTGCGTCGGCCAGGGGCTGACCCGCCTCGTTGATCACCCGGCCGTTTAGAGTCAATTGTGTTGGCGTCGCCACAGCCATCATCAAAAAAATCGGGACGACTGGTATGTCGATGTCAGTGTCTGCGAGCAGTCGTCCTACCAGCGGCTGACTCACGAGGCTGCTAACGCGAATGCTCTCAACTTCCGGCAACGGCTTAGCCGGATCGGGCGGCAAAGCTTGGTTTAAGCGCCCGCGAATCCAATAGCCATTTACGCCATTGACAGTGGTCTTATCGGCTTTGGCGCAATCGGCCAGCAACTTGATTACGCCACTGTTGGTCAACCCTTTTGTGGCGTCATTCGGATCGCTCGGATGCGGTTCGCAATCCGGTTCAACTGAGGCGAATCCTCTCCAGATTTTTCCGTCCCAGTACTCCCAGGCGATCTGCAGCTCATCAACAGCTGGATGCAGGAGTTGAAACTCCAAACTCAAAATAACGTTGCCGCTCAGATTTAGAAGCACGGGATGCGCGAGATAAAGTATGTGCGGCGTCTCAGTGAAAGCATCGATGCTGAAAAGTTCGAGCGTCTTACCCGCCACAAAATCCGCGCTGTGATTGATGTATTCGTCACGCCCGGGCCAGAGACTGAAGACTTCAACCAACTTACCCGGACTCACTCCTACGTCGTACTCAGTTTCAAAAACGATTTGCTGATTCGAACCTGGCGGCGGTGGCGCAGCGACGGCGGTTCCAGCCGGGGCGAGGCTGCTCGACACTCCGCTGGCAAGTTGAAATACAATCGGGGCGCGGGCGGCCCGCGCCGGCGATAGTCGCTGGCCAACCATATCGAGAAAGGCCAGCTTGTTTTTCTCTGGCGCTTGTTGCAGTCGAGTGATGATTGCTTGCAGGTAGCGCGCGGCGATTAACTGAAGTCCATAACCGGGATCCCTCGCGTCCGGTCTCCATTCGGCGACGTAACCGGGCCGGCGCGCTTCCAGTTCCAGTAGCAGCGCGTCCTGGTCGCGGTCATCGATCACAATGCTGGGCCTGACAATCATTGAGACGATCCTTCTCCCAGATAGAACGGATAAACCAGATTCCCGACACTGTTAGTCGCGCGTACGCGATAAGTGATATCGATCAACACGGTACTTAGGGATTTTGGAGATGGCCTTACCAGGACCTCAATCACATCAATTCGCGGTTCCCAATCGATCAATGAATCGTGCACCCGAGTTTGCAGCGCCGCCATGGTCGTCGGATTAACTGGTTCGAAGAGAAAGCGGTTGAGTCCGGCGCCAAACGTGGGGCGCATTAGGCGTTCCTCGTTGTTTGTCAGCAGGATGATCAGAATCGCCTGGCGAATGTCTTCCTCGAATTGGACCATTTCCGCCTGGCCTCCCTTGGTCTCAACGGGAAAACTCCAGCCAACTCCCATGAAGCTTTTGTTGGAATCAATCGCTGCCATGGTCTCAGCCTCCAATCTCCACCAACGGCATACCCATGATGATCGGTGCGCCGCAACCGGACATGTCACCCATTCGTGCAGCCATGCGGCCACCAATTAGGACCGTGGCACTGCCTTTCGCAATTGGAGAAGGCGGATGCGGTCCTGCCAAAGGCGGCATCGAACAAATATGGTTGTCTCCCATCACCGCCGCCGGCATCCCACCGATTAGCACTGTGGCGACGCCGGGGCCGGCAATAACGCCTGGATGTGCTGTGGGATCTCCTACTCGTGCTGCAAAGGGCATCAGCTCCTCCTCAGTTAAGCTTGATCGGCAGACCCGTTACGCTGCACGGTCCTGTAGACGTAATCGAAACATTGGCCGCGCTCATATCGATCTTCGTCGCCTTCAGTTCAATGGATATCGATTGCAGCTCAATCTTGTTGACTGCGGAAATTTTTACGGCCTGAGAAGTGTTGTCCAACGTGATCGAGACAGTCCCCGCGAGGTTGGTCAGCTCAATTTTCTTTGGGTCAAGGGTTATCTTTTGATCGGTGCTTGTCTTGATCGAGATCGATTGCAGGGCATCATCAAACTCGATCTGATGTCCTAAGGCTGCCGTCTTTCCAGTCTTAATGACTTTCTTAATCTGAAAATCGGTGGGCAAACTGAGTGGTGGCCGTTTCATCACGCTCCACAGCCCGCCAAGAATGAATGCGGTACCGAGATCGTTCTCCGCAAACGCGACCAGCACTTCGTCATCTACCTCAGGGATCCAGATAAAGCCGCGCGACCCTGAAGCACCTATCGACGACACCCGCGCCCATACTTCAAAGGCCGGGCGCGCGGGAATTGTTACCTTGACCCGGCCCAGGCTGAGTAAGTCAATATTTTCCTTAACGATTCCCGGCGCAATCGCGAAACCCTTGATCCGGGTTCCCTTCTCAGTTTGCGAGAGATTGTCGAGCAGAGCTTCCATACCTAACTCCTCAAGCCGCGAATTCTCCCTGAATCTTTACGACCCGCCCTGCCTTTGGCAGCGGGATTGAGCCAAACCACACTTCCTTGCGAACCTGAAAATTGGTGCGATAGCCACTGGCGTCGAACTTGTGCGACGACGACGTGATGCGGTAGAGGCCGCTGAATTGATCTCCCAGTCCGTCAAGACGAATCACTCGGCTGGCTTTCACACGCGGATCCCCGATGCAACTGCCTGAACCGGTGAGACGATTGTTCAAGCGAGGCAGCAATTCGGTGAGGATGGCCCGCGGAGCGGTGACGTAACTTGTAGACTCGACCGAGAGAGTTTTGCCCTTGGCTTGTGGTCCGAGGATCTCGTCCACATCGCCGATAAGGCTTGGGTAGATCGTGAGGTTCAGGCTGGCGCGGTCGTAATCCCACGAAGCGGCAATCACGAATTCGGTTTGCAAAGATTCCACCCAGACGCGCGCGGTCACACCAAATATGTCGCCCACCGTAGTCAAGCGTGGCGTGAAGTCCATTAATGAGCTTCCCCACGCAAGAGTTAAGCTCGGACTGAACTCTGAAATAAGAAACTTAAACTTCAACACTCGCCCTTTGGGACTTGCGGTGTGATCGATGAACATCTCGAAGCCATTCTCAGTGGCGATCTTGGTGAGGAAATCGAAATCAGTTTCCTTTTCCTGTTTGCGTACGTTGCTGTCAGTCGGTGGAAACTTGAGAAACGTCGCCAGTGTCATGAGGACACTCAAGGCGCCACCGATCGGATCGGATTCCGGAATCAGTAAATTAGTAGCGCTGACAAGGCTGGCAACAACCGGATCCGGTAGGTTGATGTTGCCGAACGAAGGGATACTCAAACGAAAGGCGCGATCTTTGGTGCCGTGGGTGAGTCGATTAAGAAAATCCTGTGCGGTAACGCGAATGGTCGGCATTCCGCCGCCGGGAAACGACGGTTCGACGCCGGTGATCTCGCCAACAAATACTTCTTCCAGCGGGTCTGGCGCATATCCCATCGAAAATGAAAACGGCGTGTCGACACTCAGTAAGGGATGATCCAGGAACTGCAATGCAGGGTTGGCGAAAGTCACCTCCACGCGATCCGCTCCCTTGATTCCGTCTTCATACGTCACACTCGAAATCGCGCCTTTCATAGCCATAGGCAACTGCTGGCCATTAAGCCTGATCACGAATTCCGGAGCGTAGGTCGCGTAGATGGCCATGCTATTGGATCACCTCGCCGGTTGCTGAATCGCGGAAAGGAACCGAAGGAATCGCTAAAGGCTGTCCCGCTCTTAAGGCGCGTGGATCGTCGAGCCGGTTAAGCCGCGCAATGGGACGCCATAACGTCGGATCGGCGTAATACTTAAAAGCAATCCCAGCGATTGTTTCTCCCTGAAGCACAGTGTGCTGCTTCGTGAAGTCCGCGGTCTCGCGCTTCACCTGCATTGCCTCATGTGCGGGGTCGATGAATTCCGTGAAGCTGGCCGTAATCCGCGCGCGTACTGGCCGGCCGTCATCGAGAAAGAGGAGGAACTTCTGATTTGCCCGGGTCAACACACAGCGAAACTGTAAAGAAGCCCAAGCCACGATGAGGATCGGAGGCGCGTGCAGGGCCGGATCAATTTCCATTAGCTGGATAAACTTCTGGGTCTCAAGACGCACGTCAGAGAGCTTCTCGTAAGTATCGAAGAGCAACTCCATTTCCAGAGTTCGCAGGTTGCCGTGAGCAAACTGGATTAGTGGTGAACCAAGACCAGGGATCGGCTGTGACGCGAAATTGTTATCGCGATTGAGACTATATTCTTCGGGATTGAACATCACTTCGATGAACGCTTGTGAATGTTCGACCGTGATCTTTGCTTTTGTAAGTCCCATGCTCTTCCTCAGATCTGTCCCATTCGCTCGCGGCGAGCGATTACGCGCCTGTCTATCTGCTTGAGAACCTGGTCAGCCAACAGCTCTACATCGAGACTTGGCGGCACCATCTCCGGTGCGGCGTTGAAACTGCTTTGTCTCTTAAAGGAAGCAGTCTCCGGCATGGCTTCCCACGCGATCTGGCGGGAGGCGATCCGGTTTGCAGCTGTCACAGGTAAAGCCAACGGGGGACGATTCATAAAGACGTCCACTTGTCGCTGAGTGTGTTGGGTGATGAGTCTTGAGAACTCGGTAACGTCATCGCGACGGCGCAAGGAGAGGTATCGGTTTAGCGTTGCTGAGAGATGCTCGCTTGTCGTGCGCTCCAGGGCCAACGTCATCGCTGGCTGGGATCCTCTTTGTGGCGCAAGACTCGTTGTGAACCCGCGCCGGTCCACTAATAACGGTCGGCCTCTGCCGCTGCGCTGCAATTCAGGCGACAACAATTTCAGGAGTGTGAGCTGTGACGCGTAGACGTTGTTGCTCCCAAAGTTCTGCTGGTTACTCCTCGAGATTGAAAGGTTGAGCCGAGGTTGAACTTGCAAATAAGAAGAGAGCCAACGCTGCTGGACTAAAAGCAGGGTGCGGGCCAACCCCCGCAGCGGCAGGATCAGATCCAGTCCGGAAAAGTCGGTCCAGCGAGCCAGTCGCGCGGTGAGTTGCGTGGCCCACATCGACCAGCGTGAAGCGATCACCGGCAGTTTCCGAATTGTCTTATGCCTTTTCATGAAACGCTCTTCGTCGTCTCTTCATTGAGACGGGCATTGATTTGCGAGATCTCCGCCACCCATCGCCGCCGTTCCACGTGCTCAAGGTTCATCACCTCACGGTGCGGCCAGTGGAAGTGATAAGCGATAAAGGCTACCTCCTCGTAAAGCGGCTCGAGAGGGTAGCCGACTACCCCCCCAAGGGGACGGCCTCGGGCTGAAATGCATGGTCACACTTAGGACACATTACCGGGGGAAGTTGCGACTCCAGACGATTGAGGTCGTTGTAGAGCGTTTGCAGGTGAGCCAGGTCAGTGGAATACAAACTCTCAATGACCTTCGGCGTAACCTGCTCAATCCCACCCAAACGCGTCACCACTCGCGAAAGCAGTATCACGATCAAGTAAGCCGGGTTCTGCTGCACGCGGGGATCTTTCAGCGGCAGAATTTCATCGGCGGCAGTTGCTAACCGCATTACACCCTCACGATGTAGTGTGCCCTCCGCGTCGAGGTAGCCGAGTGGCAAAGTGAATTCTGATTCGGTTTGGAACATAGACACCTCACGCGCGTTCAAGTCGCTCGTAAGCAACCTCGAGCGTCTCAATCGAAATATCGTTTCCCTTCGCATTAAAGGCTGGCGCCGTGTATTTCACCGGAAAAGCCTGGTAGATGTTCCAGCGCAAAACCTCTTGACCCGCCATATCCAGCTGGATGATCGAGATGTTGCGGCGGATTTTTTCCGTGCGGCCAGTCATCACATCCTCGTACCATTTGAAGAGTTGGGTATCGGACGTGTAGCCGCGCTTGAGCGACAGATTGCTGTGTTTTGTTTGCCCGGGAAGTTTGCGAGTTCCTAAAAGATCTCCACCTTCCCGGTATTCAACGACATCGGTGGTGGCATCAATTCCGCCAACTTCCTGAAAACGAGCGTTGCTGATGCCATCTATCTCCACCAGAAACTGAAATGCGCGAAAGTAAACCGGCTGTTGACCTGGTTGTGGCATGACTTAAATCTCCTTCTCGTGAGCTGGAACGTTGTCTCTAAGCAGCGTTGGCCGGTCGATCCAACAGGCCGATGCGAATGATGATGAACTCTGCAGGCGGTGCTACTCGAATTCCGACTTCGAGAGTCAGCCTGCCGAGTGCTCGTTCTGTATCGGTGTTGAAGGGATCCGGAAAGCGCACGTAGTAAGCCTCATCAGCAGTCGCGCCGAAGAGAGCTCCGTCGCGCCACACGCCGTCCAGAAAACCGCGCACACTGCGAGTAATTGTTTGTCGCAACGCCAGGTTGTTCGGTTCAAAAACAACGAACCGCAACCCGATGCGCAACGACTGCTCGATGAAAGTGGTCAGGCGTCGAACGCTGACGTAGCGGAAACTGAGGTCCAGCGGAGTGGCAGCTAATTGCAAAGTGCGTGCTCCAAAAACCGTTTGGCCCGCCGCAAATGCCCGGATGATGTTTACTGAATTCTCGTTGAGTACGTTCTGTTCAGCGTCGGTTACGGCGTGTTTCACCCCCACGGCGCCTAGCAAAACTTCGTTGGCCGGCGCTTTGTGAACGCCGCGTGCGCCATCCACTCGCGCATATACACCCGCGACATGTCCGGATGGAGGGGCGTAGAAAGTCTTGTTGGGGTCAGCTTTTAGGTCGTCCTTGTCCTTTTTGAGAAAAGGTGTGACTTGAACCCACGGGTAATAGAAGGCAGCCCAGATGGAATCTGGTGGACGCAGCCCATCCTCCGTTCCAGCTGGTGGAGGTACAGCGGCGGGAGGTTTCGAAAGGTTTGCGAGGTCTTTGACTTCCTGTGGGGGATCGTAAATCGCAAACCGATTCTTCATTCCTTCGGCTTGACCCTTCAACTCAGCGTAGACGTCCTTGGTAGCTATTCCTGGCGCCGCGATGATGTCGATCTCTTCAATCTTTTCAAGCCTCTTGATTCCGGCTACAACGTCGGTTGGAGTTTCAGATCCGACGTCAACGACGTAACAATCTGTACCTCCGTTTTGGAAGAAGCCCAACACAGCCATACTCAGGTTAGTGTTAGTCTGCGCACCTTTTGTCTCATCATCCGGCGCCGTCGGGTCCCGGATATAGTCCTTCAAGAATTGGTCGGCGCTAGTCACTTGGCGCGCGACGTCCTTGAATGTGGTTCCAAACGGCGACTTGCCGACGAAAGCCGCCGTGCTGGTACCCACGCCGGCGATCGGCGGCGCGCCGAGCCGGACCTCGTCGATCCTCACCCCCGGCAAGTTGAGTAGTGTTGCCATGATGTTGAAGCCCTCCTTTAAGGCGATAACTGAAAAATGTGGGTTGCCGGCGGATCCGCCGGGACGTCAATGTCGCGCTCGATTGGGGTCATCCCTGCTGCCGATGCCCGAAACCTGTGTACGCCTCGGCTCAGTCCGGTAAAAACATATCTACCCTCTGCATCGGTAGTTGCGGTGTCGGCGCTGTTTACTCGTTCAACGAGGGCACCGCCGATTGCCGTCTGATCAGCTGCTCTCAGCACCAATCCACCGATGTCAATCAACTCTTCGATCGTGGCGCTACCGATTTGTGCAAACCGTTGAATCAATGTCGTGACCAGTGGAGGCAGCGGAGTATCCACCAAGAGGTCGAGTGGTGCAGTTACCACCAGCATTACTGCAGGGCGCCAGGGCAACTTCATCGTGCTCCAAAAATCGTTTAAGACTCGCGGGGGCTCTGGAGGCGCGACGCTCAAATAAACATGAGCTTCCTGAAAGACCACGCCGCCTCCCGGAATACCCAGTGCGCCTGGAACCACATCCGGGTTCCGTAACAAAATTCTCAAGACTTCAGACAAAACCTGATGCTCATCCAACACCGGGGAAGCCATGTCGCTGTCTTCCGTTGCACTCCACGCCGAGATCAAGTAGTGACAATCGATGTAGGCAGGAGGTTGCGAGAGCACCATGGTTCGATCTGGAAGTGGCAAGTTGTCCCACGCGGCGCGCCGGAAATCGCGGTTCTCACGGATCTCGTAGAGATAGATATTCAATTGCAGCCCGGTCCGCGCCCTTACCCTCGTCTGCCATTCACCATCCGGAACGGTGAAGAAAAAACTGGGCTTGACCGGAGGCGGGGTTGTGGTCCACCCCGTATCCAGCAACCGCAGGATCAAATTGTCTACCAGGTTCAGCATTCTCTACTGGACCACGTCCTCAAGTTCCGCGACAGTCACAGTCTTTCCCACCTTGGTGTACTCGCGTCTCGTTGCATGCAGAACGTCAACCATTTGCACGGGACGGGATTCCGCAGCCGCGAGAAAGGCTGACGAAAGGCTGATGTTGCGGATGTTCCCGCCGCTCAAACTGAAGCGGTGGGCCAGCTTCGAAAAATCGACGTCTGCAGCGAGGGTGGTTTCCTCCGGCCAGATCCGGTTCCAGATTTCGAGCCGCGTCCGTTCGTCGGGAAATGGAAAATGAACTGTGAATGCGAGTCGTCGCCAAAATCCTTCATCAATGTTTCCGCGCAAGTTGGAAGTCAGAATTGTGATCCCGTCGTACTGCTCCATCTTTTGCAGCAAGTAACTGATCTCGACGTTTGCGTACCGATCGTGTGCATCGTTGACAGTTGAGCGCTTGCCAAAAAGGGCGTCGGCTTCATCAAATAGCAGCACGCTATTGCTACGCACCGCTGCCTTAAAGATGCGCTCGAGGTTCTTTTCGGTTTCGCCGATATACTTGCTGACTACGCTCGATAGATCGATCCGAAACAAGTCGAGTCCAAGTTCATTGGCGATGACTTCCGCCGCCATCGTTTTTCCAGTTCCCGAGGGACCGGCAAACAAGACGGCGATGCCTTTGCCGCCCGACAGTTTTTTTCCGAATCCACCGCTCTCCAGGACGTCGTGGCTGAATGTCACCCGCTGACAGATTTCTTTAAGTTGTAGAAGAATGTCTTCCGGCAGGACGATGTCGTCCCAGCGATAGACTGGCTTAAGCTTCGACGTCAGCGCGGCCAACTCCAAGCCAGTCTGCCCGCGCGCAGCAGCCAGCAACTCCGCTGCGCTGTCTTGCAGCGTTAGCAGACCTGACGCGGTGAATCGCCATTCCAGGCGTTGTCGAGCGGTCTTTACTGCAGCCTCAATCTGTTCCGGCGCGAGCTGAAAGTTGTTCGCCAGGATTCTCAGCGCGTCGACGCTGACTGCAATGCCGGCGTCGTTTATCAGTTGCTCCCACAATTCGTGGCGAGTGTCGTAGGAGGGGAGCGTAAAGGGTATGGTGAGGAATCGATCGCTGCCGGCGAGTACAGCGACCAACGCACTTTCCGAAGCGACGACAAGGATGCCGGGGTAATCGTTGAGCGTTTCCAGGAAGGAACGCGCGGCGGTCTCCTCGTTTGCGCTCGGATCGAGACCAGTCACCAAAAGGATGGCCTCAGCAAGTGTTGCTTCACGCTTAAGCAACGAAGCGATCTCGACTGGTTCGGTTCGCCATGCCGTGCAGCCTTCCATATTGGCAATCAGCAGATCCGTCTCGTTCGTTTGCGCCAATGCCTCCGCCGCATCGCGTTTACTCGCGGTGGCGGGCCCGGAGAATAGGAACCGCACCGGACGGCGACTATTCCTAACAATACTTGCAAACGCCTGGAGCCGGCGTAGGATTTCATTTTCGTGCGCAAGAGAAACTCGAGGCTCGGGAAACGGGCGCCTTTCACAAAAAGCGGCGAGTCGACTATCCAGTCGATCGTCGCCCAAGAGCATGCGAACCGCTCTTTCGTCGAGTCGCAGGTGATGCGCTAGCAAAGGCTCGTCACCTTGCCCGGATTCGGGCAAAAGCCTCAGCAACCCCGAGCGCATTAACGGCGCTTCGGGCGTAAATCTGCTTCGTTGTGCGATACGAGCCTCCTGACTCTCACACAAAAGATTTAGCGCCAGATCAACCGTTGGCCTGCGTTTGGTAACGTCATCCTGCAAATACGCATAGATACGCTCGTAACGTAGGTCCACTTCAGGAGCTACTGTCAAAAGCAAGACGGCGCTATCGAAGTCAGTGAAGCCCCAGCGTCCGCTTAGTTCCTGTATTCGGGTGGCAGAATGAAAAGCCTGAAGTGCCTCACCAACTGCCCCATTGAAGCCAAAAGTTTCACGGTCTTGTTCTATGAGGGAGTCAATCTCTTCTTCACTGATGTAAATGCCATGAAATGATTCGTCGTTCCCGTCGTTGCCATACAGCTGGCGGGCTCGAGCGACAGCGATCTTCAGAAGCGAGTCGAGACTTCGCAGGTGCGATAAAAGATCCCAGCGCGCATCTCTTTGCAGCGCCGGTTCGAGGGCTGTGGCCATGTCCACGTCCCTAGCACTTCTAATACCGGGATTTCAAAAGTCGGCTAACTGTTGCGGGTATTGAGCGAGGTAGGATTTCGACTCTTCAGCCACATTGTGGATGTGACAAACCCCTATCACTTCGTCTGTCGCACATGTCACACCTGTAACCAGGTCCAAGTTTGGCCAAAACTTTGAGACGCGGCGCTAGGCGAGGAGACAACGTTGCGCGTGCGAGATTAGGAATGTTCAGGAAGGCTTAGAGAGATAGTGAAAGAGGTAGTAAGAGAGAGAGATTAGCTGCGCTTCGACCCTGCCCATGTGCCCAGACTGTTCTCATTTCGCGAGATTTGATAGCGCGCCATTTTTCGGTAAACAGTCATCCGCGAACAATGTAACCGCCATGCCGCGTGACTGATGTTCCAACCGGAAGCCTGCAATGCTCGTATCAGGCTGCCCCGACTGTCAGGATCCAACTTGCTTTCCAACTCTGCGCGAAAGTGCGCCGGAAAATCGCAGATTTCGAGTTGATCCGAACTGGCGTTCACAAAACAAGCCTCGACAAGATTCCTAAGTTGACGGATGTTCCCGGGCCAGTCGTATAAAGTCAGGAGTTCGGCTGCGTCCGATTGAAACCCCTTGACCTTACGCCCAAACCGTTGATTGAAGGTTTCGACGAAATGCATCAGCAGTTGCGGAATGTCTTCGCGGTTATTTCGTAAGGGAGGCATTTCAATACGCACGACATCTAGCCGATAAAAAAGATCCTGCCGAAACTGCTGTGTACCAACCAACTCGTCGATTTCCCGGTTCGTGGCCGCAATGAGCCGGACATCAATGCTCGTTCCGCGGCAGGCGCCCAATGGATAGACTTCCCGTGCTTCGATGGCCCTTAGCAATTTAGCTTGGGCGCCCGAACCGATATCGCCAATCTCATCGAAGAAGATCGTCCCGCCCTGCGCCTGGCGCAGCTTGCCTTGCGATTTCGTGTACGCACCGGTGAAGGCGCCCTTCTCGTATCCAAAAAATTCGCTTTCAAAAAGCGAGTCTGGAACCGCGGCCGCGTTAACAGCCACAAAAGGTTTGTCGCGACGAGCACCGCTGTTATGAATCAACGTTGCAACTAGTTCTTTTCCGGTTCCTGTCTCGCCCAGAATAAGGACGTTGGAATCGGTTAACGCCACGCGGGCTACATACCGGCGAAGCGCCACCATATTTGCGCTGTCTCCTATTAGCCCGGTCTGCTGTTCCAAAGAGTTTATGGGTACTTCTTTGCCGGCCACCAGCGCGGACACCGAAGACTTAAAAGCATCGGCTTGTGATGGAAGAGTGAAGAAATCATCCACACGCAAGCGGACAGCTTGCTGCGTCACTTCGGCCGAGGCTCGTCCGGAAATTACGATTACTCTAGATTTTTGATTCGCCTCGCGGAGCTTCCGAATCTCTTCAGCTCCCCGGGAATCACGTCCCGCCGAGAGTTCGGCCACTAATAGATCGCAATTACGATCATTGCTGATCACATACTCAGGCAGCAGCGAACGCACAATCTGGTGAAGTGATTTATCGCTGGCAATTAAGCGAATTACCGGCATGATTGTCGCTCCGTCACAACGACTAGCCCGGCGTCGAACGTGGAAGACCTGTGGAGTATTGAAGGGCTGGTACTAGTAACGAATACTTGCGACCGTTAGGTGCTTTGAGGACCAGTCCGTATGTTACAGGTTAAGGAATCGCATTACGTGAGGTCGAGGGGTTTTTCTCGCGTAAGGGCTTCTTTGTCAAATTTACGCAGGAAACCATAATTCCACACCCGTTGCTTGTCAATAGCGAGAGTTGCTCGTGCTCTCTATTCGGGAAAATGCGCGAAATCAATGGGCTCTTTTACTTGCCAGGTTTGAATTAACCGGCAACATAGCGCTCTAGCAAGCTGGCAAATGGATCAGGCCTCACGCGGTACTTCATCTGCTAATCACACCGCACATATCATCTGCTAACTACAAGGCGCTGTGGGGCTTCTTGACACTACTTAAGCGCGGCTGGTACCCTACGCGGTCTTTTTCCACACTTTGCGATCACACTTGATCCTATAAGGAGTTTGCTTGAGTACTGAATCAGGTTTCCTATTTACCTCGGAGTCTGTCACTGAAGGTCATCCCGACAAAATCGCCGATCAAATTTCCGATGCAGTCCTAGATGCAGTCCTAGCTGAGGACCCCACAGCCCGCGTTGCTTGCGAAACTTTGGTAACCACGGGTCTGGTGGTGATCGCCGGGGAAATCACTACCGAGGCGCGCATCGACTATTCACGTGTGGCGCGCGATACCATTCGCGAGATTGGGTACACCCGGGCCAAGTATGGATTTGATTGTGATACCTGCAGCGTGCTGTCAGCTCTTGATCGCCAATCACCGGACATTGCGATGGGCGTTGACACCGGCGGCGCCGGCGACCAGGGTCTGATGTTTGGTTATGCTTGTAATGAAACACCCGAGTTAATGCCGCTGCCGATACAGCTCGCGCATATGCTGTCGCGACGCCTTTCGGAAACGCGAAAGTCCGGTGCCCTTCCCTATTTGCGACCCGACGGCAAGTCGCAGGTGACTATTGAGTACCGTGATGGGCGGCCGTTTCGAGTCGAAGCGGTTGTAATTTCGTCGCAGCACGATCCCAACGTCACAAACGAGCAACTGCGATCAGAAATTCAGGAGCAAGTAATCCGTCACACGGTATCTGAGGAACTTCTGGACGAGAACACCAAGTACCACATTAACCCCACTGGTCGATTTGTAACCGGTGGACCGCAAGGCGATGCCGGCGTTACCGGACGCAAGATTATCGTGGACACTTACGGCGGCTATGCTCCACACGGCGGTGGCGCCTTCTCCGGCAAGGATCCGACGAAGGTGGATCGCTCCGCGGCTTACATGGCTCGCTATGTGGCGAAGAATATTGTTGCTGCAGGCCTTGCAGATCGGTGCATGGTGCAACTCGCATATGCGATTGGCGTTGCTGATCCGGTTTCCGTGATGGTGGACACTAAAGGGACTGGCCGAATCAGTGAAGGCGCGCTGGCTAATCTTGTGCGTCAGAGTTTCGCGCTGACACCAGGCGGAATTATGAAGGAACTTGATCTGCGCCGGCCGATCTACAAGGCTACGGCTGCCTATGGACACTTTGGCCGGGACGGCTTTAGCTGGGAGCGCATCGATAAGGCGGAAAGCCTTCGCGCCGCAGCCGGCATCTAGTTTCAGGACTACCTAAACATACAACAACACTTAAAAGAGGAATAAATATATGAGCGCAACACGTTCGCTTGAATACGACGTGAAAGACATTGGTTTGGCTGGTCATGGCAAACAACGGATTGAATGGGCCGAACGCGAAATGCCAGTGCTCCGGCTTATCCGCGAGCGCTTCGGCGCGGAAAAACCCCTGGCAGGCGTAAAGCTTCTCGCCTGCGCTCACATCACAACCGAGACTGCCAACCTCGCTCGTGCACTGCAAGCCGGCGGCGCGGAATCAGTCCTGATAGCGTCCAATCCCCTTTCTACGCAGGATGACGTCGCCGCCTCGCTGGTCCAGGACTGGGGCATTCCGGTTTATGCAATCAAAGGTGAGTCGACCGATACTTACAACCGTCACGTGCGCACTGCGCTCGACAGCCATCCCGACGTGATTATCGACGACGGCTCCGACGTCGTTGCCACTCTGATTAAAGAGCGAGCAGGTCAAGTTTCAGAGATAATCGGCTCCACTGAAGAAACTACTACCGGAATCCAGCGACTCGAGGCGATGCAGACCGCCGGTGTGTTGACCTTCCCTTCGATTGCTGTCAACAACGCTCAGACGAAACATTTCTTTGATAACCGTTACGGCACGGGTCAGTCGACTCTTGATGGAATCATTCGCGCCACAAACATTCTGCTCGCTGGCCGCAACATCGTTGTAGTTGGCTATGGCTGGTGTGGTAAAGGCGTAGCGTTAAGGGCGCGCGGCATGGGGTCGAACGTTATCGTCACCGAGATCGATCCCATTAAAGCTGTAGAGGCTGTGATGGATGGCTTCCGAGTGATGCCGATTGCGGAAGCGGCCTCGATTGGCGACATCTTCGTGACCGTCACGGGAAACCGCCACGTGATCGATGGGCCACACTTCGCGAAAATGAAAGACGGCGCGATTGTTTGCAACAGTGGTCACTTTGATCTGGAACTCAATCTTGTGGCTCTAGGCGAGATGTCGGAAGCACCTGTAAACATGCGGCCATTTGTCGAGGAGTACAAAATCAAAGGGTCCGGCAACCGCGTGATTGTTCTGGGCGAAGGACGTTTGATTAATCTTGCTGCCGCCGAAGGTCATCCCGCCAGCGTCATGGACATGAGCTTCGCCAACCAGGCACTTTCAGTCGAGTATCTCGTTAAGAACAAAGGAAAGCTCGATGCAGGTGTTCACTTGTTGCCGAAGGAAGTTGATACCGAGATTGCCAGCTTGAAACTGCGCGCTCTGGGGATGAGCATCGATACGCTCACGGCAGAGCAGATTGAGTACATTTCCAGCTGGGAGATGGGAACTTAACCAAGCGCTTTAGGTGCGAATTCGAGAGAGCATATAGCTCCCGGCGGCAGCAAAGATCACTGGTGGCGCCCAACCCGCCACCGCCGGGGGCAGCAAACCCAGGTTACCCAGTTGTTGTAGCCCACCGCCCACGCTCCAGTAAGCAATACTTAATCCGACAGCGGCACAGAGTGCGATAACTGTTCCTCGTCTCCCGAATGACAGTGCCAGTGGGATTCCGATAAACGCCATTACGATCACACTGAACGGCGCTGCATACTTTCGCTGCAATGCGACCGCCAACGCAGACACTACCACGCCTCGTCGTTTTGCAGCGATTATGTAGCTCTTTAATCCCGCCGCGCTTAATTGCGAAGGCTTGTCTATCGTCGGTTTGAAGATCGCAAGCGGTTCGATTGGGATCTCAATCTGCTCCGCGGCTTGTCGCTGAATCTGCATTCCCTGGAAAGCAAGAACCTCAGCGTCGCGCAACGCAACTCTATTTGGCGAAATCCATTTACCATTGCTGCCGCTCGTAACTGTAGTTGCGTGTACCCCTTCAGAGTCGAATTCATAAATGGTCGGCTGCTCCAGCGAGTTTGTTTGCTCGTTGAACTCATAAGAGTAAAGCCGAGTGCTTTCGGCAGAAGCGAGCCACTGCCGACCTGTTCCAGTAGTGGCCCGCGGTTGACTCCCTTTTATCAGCGCTCGCAACGAGTCTTGCCTGACATTACTAAAAGGCAACAGATGTTCCTGGACTAACCAGGTTCCAGCAGCGGCAAGAACGGCGAAAAGTAATCCCGGCACCATCAATCGATAAACGCTTTGACCCGACGACCACCAGGCAATAGCCTCATTTCGTCGGGCTAGAAGCGCGTATGTCAGAAGTGCAGCCACCAGCATCGACGCAGGAAAAATCTCGACAGTTATTAGTGGCAGAAGGAAAAGAACGTAGCGTCCAACCAGACCTGCCGCGACGCGATTGATGGCAATGAAACGCCACAGTTCGAAAAGGGTAAAGACGATGAAGATCGCAACCAGCGCAATAAACGTTAAAAGAAAGCTTGCACTGAGACTTCGGAACACATCGACATCGAGCAGGCTGGGAAAGCCTGAGCGGCCGGCGCCAACTGTATGAGTGGGCGCCTTATCTGCAGTAACTCGCTTGGTGCTGGTTTTTGCGCGTCGTTTGAAACGGAGAGAAAGCGATCGCGTCTGACGCAGGGTTAGGAAAACCAGGCTGAGGCAAATCATCAAGACGGTTGCCGCCCACGCGCCCACAACAACTGGAACTGTGCCCGCGCGCGACGAAGACTCTCCGAGAAGCGAGATTAGGTAGTACAGAACCAGGATTCCGATCGCGAGCAAGATGCCAATCCCCTTGCCCCCACGTCGTACTCGAAGACCTAGTGCGCCTCCAAGCAATGCGAACACGATTGGAGAAACTGACAGTGCGAGTCGACGGTGCATTGTTCTTTGGGCTGCAATATGAGCGGGACTCGTTCCTGATGACGCCCGACTTCGTAATTGCTGCCAGTCCATTTCATCGGGCTCAGCCTCCTCGCTATTAAGACGCGACATCAAATTCACTTCTTCCGGTGTTGATGGAGAGCCTGAGCTGCTCGAGACTTTCAACTACATAGGACTTGTCAGCCGCTGCTTCCGCGGGAAGCTTTGTGGCCACTGCATCCTGAAGCACAAGTTCCGAGACGTCGCCTGAGGAGTCGATACGTCCGGATCGCGCGGTGACAACGCGAACGGATTTGTCTGCTTGCTGTGAATAGATGAAGACGCGTCCCCAGGATCCGGTAGCCTTGTCGCCATCGCGCACATAGATTACGTAACCAGGAATCTCAGTGTTGAAGGTACGCGGTTCGACCGGTGATTCCAGTTTTCGCAGAGCCGACTCCACACCTGCGCGCTTGAGATCGCGCGCAGCCTGAGGTGCTTCAACCAGCTGGATGTAGGTTGTCCCCGCTGTTACGAAGGCGCCGATGAACCAGCACTGGCCAGAGCATCGTCCAGGTGCCCACGCCCGCGGCCCGCATCGCTACGATTTCGCTATCGCTACCCATTTGCGCGTAGCCAATGATTATTCCGGCGAGAACAGCAGTTGGAAGAGACAGCACCAACACACTTGGCAGAAACGCCGCGCCTAATTCCGTCAGTAACGCCAACGGTATCTGCGCGTAGAGCGCCAGCTCAGCAAAACGTCCCGCATGCTGCACGAAGAGGATCGCGGTAAGCAGAGCGAGGGTAAGCAGCACATAGGGAAGCGCTGTTCGAGCGACATACCCTGCGATTAAGCTCCTCGATCTCATTTATCCGGATTGTAAGAAAGAAGTCGGGCGCGGGCAAAAAGGAGTGGGGCTCATTGGAATGTTGGTCGAATTCGCGGTTGGCGCTCGAGCACACGCCCGATAAGTTGATGTGTTAGTTCACCGATCTCCCGCATCGTTACGGGCGAAACCTCATGTGATTCTTTAGCAAACGCATTCGGACCAAGTTTCTGGCTCGCGCGAAGATGGCGTTGCAGTTTTCGTGATAACTCAGTTCCCTGCCCGCGGCTGCATGAACGGCAGCGGAGCAGCAAATCTGATCCCATAAAAGTGATTTCTTGATCACTGAAAGACCGCTGACATTCCCCGCAAAGTTTTATGTCGGGGAGGAACCCCTCGAGCTTCAAGAGCCACACCTCGAAGTACCTCAAGATGGTTTGCAGGTCGGCAGGCTCTGTAGCTACCGCTTCCAGACAGGCCTTCAACATGCGAAAGAGCTTTTCGTTCTTTTGATACGGAGGTGAGAAGTCGATGGTCAAATCAGCCATGTATGCCAGTCCGGTAAGAGTCTCGGCATCACGAAAAAGGTTAAAGTGAGACTTCAAGATCTCGGTCTGGCGCAACGATACAAGCTCCTGGTTTTCCTTTTGATAGAAGCTGAGTTGCAAGAGTGTGAAGGGTTCGAGGGCGGCGCCGAAGCGGTTCTTTAATCTCCGGCAACCTTTGGCCACACCTCGAATCAAGCCGCTTGCCGTGAGTTAGGCAGACGACAATCTTGTCTGCCTCGGCAAGATTGTAAGTCCTCAGGACCAGTGCTTCAGTTTCTGAAAGCGCCATGGGAACCGGCTTGGCCGCAGGTTTTAGAATGGAATGAAGTAGAGAATCCAGGCGAGTGCGAGGCCGATTATCATGAACTCCGCAAATACCTTGGCTCCATAAAACAAACGGTCTCGCGGGCTATCCTTGGCTACGGTTCCGAAACACGGCGGCCGCTACCAGCGCGAACAAAGTCATTACGAGAAAGTGCCTCACGACTTCCTCCCTGCCGAAATATCAAACGCGTCCAGCATGGAAAGATAGTTGAGAAGTCCCGCAATAAGTAAGAATGTGGTGCCGTATTCATAGGTGGCTCGGGCGGCCGATTGCGGGTCATCCGCGAAGCCAACGTCGAAAAACCAGCTGGCGAGATAGAGTAATCCCGAACCCAGGTTTGCGATCATCGGAGGGACCTGAAGCAGCGCCGAAAGGCCTTCCGCTTCGCCGCCCACGCTGAACATGTGTCCGCCCATCATTAATCCACAAACGAAGCAAATCCATACTGCGCCGCCTAGAATTAACGCCCGTACCCAGTGGCCTTGTAGTAGGTGGCCAGCCCCTGGCAGGAGCCAACGCAGCCGCCCCCATCGCCCACGCGCGTGTGGGAGTCTCTGTTTGAACTGACTCTTTCAACTTCTCTTTCTGCAACTCGTAACCTCCAGCTCATTACCTGATTCTTCAGTTAAGGTATTACGTCAACCGAAGCCTGATCTGTTTCGATTCTTCGTGCCCTGAAGTGTCGCCAAAGCTCATCTGCTTTCTAAGAAGTCGGCGCTACGACCCCTCATTGCCTACATTAACAGTAAGCCTGCCGAATCAATAAAGGAGGTAGCGCTCCCTAATCTTCTTGAACTGTTTCAAAGGCTCCTGCCACTGCGCTTCAATCGAGTTCAGACTCTCGCCTCGTTCGAACGATTCACGCAATTTTGTCGTGCCGGCGATAACGTCAAATGGATTGCGATCATAAACGTATTCATAAGGAGGTTCCTTCCAGCGAAATTCGTTGGGATACATGTCATGCGCCAGCTTAACCATCGCAACGCCCGCAATCACGGGTTCAAATTGATCGCGATCAGTCACGTGAATTTGCACGCCTCCGCAACTAACTCCGCCATGCTTTTGGAACGTTGGTCGAAACACACAGCTGCGAAAAAAGACACCGGGAAAGTTAAGCTCATTCAACGCTTGAGCATATTGCTCAGGATCTACATAAGGAGCGCCGATCAATTCGAAAGGCTTTGTAGTTCCCCTTCCCTCCGAAATTTGTGTTCCTTCAAAATGTACTGTCCCGGGAAAGACAGTCGCGGAATCGATCGTCGGGATATTTGGCGAGGGCATAACCCAGGGAGCATCTGTTTCATCCTGCCAGTGCTCACGCGCCCAACCTGACATCGTTACAACTTCCAATTCGCAACCGATTTCAAAGTGGTCATTAAACATCCGGGCCAATTCGCCGAGCGTCATGCCATGCCTGGTGGGAATGGGAAATTGCCCCACAAAAGAAGCCTGTTCGATCTCCAGCAAATTTCCAGAGACGCCTACGCCAGTAATGGGGTTAGGGCGGTCACAGACGATAACTTTCTTGCCAAATTGCTTTGCCGCGCGCATGCAATTCGCCATCGTGTAGGCAAACGTGTAGATGCGACAGCCGACGTCCTGCATATCAAAGACCAGCACATCAACATCCTCGAGCATGGCCGCGGTCGGTTCACGCGTCTCGCTATAAAGTGAGTGAATCGGCAGCTGTGTTGCCCGATCAACGCTGTGCGACGTTTCGATCATGTTGTCTTGTACATCGCCACGGATACCGTGCTGCGGACCAAACAGCGCCGTCAGGTTCACATCCGCGTGTTCGAACAGAAGATCAGCAGCGTGGTGATATTTGTGATCCACAGAGGCTTGGTTACAGATCAACCCAACGCGCGCTCCTCGCAACGAAGTGGGCTTATCTTCAAGTAGTCTCTCAAGTCCGAGTTTGACCGCTGTTCTTGTATGCGTACGGGTTAAAGTGATTGTTGAGCTCATTAATCAGTTATCCGCAAAGCACGGACCCTCCATTCACATTGAGTATCTCGCCGTTAATGTGTCTGGCCCATTGACTACAAAGAAACACGATGGGCCGAGCAATGTCGTCAGCGGTTGCGATGGAGCCAACGGGGATGCTCTTCGCTATCGCTTCCCTGTCTTCGGCCTGCAACGCATCAGCCGTCATGTCGGTGTCCACCCAACCCGGCGCAACCGCGTTGACGTTTATTCCAGAGCCGCCTAGTTCCGCGGCGAGCGACTTGGTGAAAGCGATCTGCGCACCCTTTGAAGCCGCGTAGTTGGAATAGTTTGCCTCACCGCGTTGGCCAGCGGTTGATGTAACGATGACGATCCGGCCAAATCCCTGACGCCTCATAATCGGAACCGCGGCATGGCACATTGTCCAGGTGCCGCGCAGATTCACGTTTATAGTCTTGTCCCACATTTCTTCAGGTATTTCTTCAACAGGAGCGCCTTCCCAAATTCCGGCGTTGCAGATTAAAAGGTCTAATCTTTTAAATCGTCTGGAGCGTGTCTGCAATCAGGCTCGACGCTTCTGACAAGTTGGAAACATCTGCTTGCAAAGCCACTCCTGATACGCCTTTTGCAATTGCAGACGATACGACTGCCTCTGCTGACTCTTTGTCAGAACGATAATTCACGACCACGTGAACACCTTCATCGGAAAGTCGTTCAGCAACCGCACGACCAATTCCCCTCGAACCGCCCGTGACAAGCGCCACACGTCCGCGCAATTGGAAAGAGTCATTTTCCATCTCGATTCCCTGCGTCAGAGCGCTAAGTAATGTTCAAGTGGAGGGGTTTGGTTTACGAGGAGCATTGGTTGAAGGTTTCCGAGGTCTGCCGGTCCAGCGCGTGGCGCGCCGCTTCGCTGACAAAGTGTTCAAATAGTGCCTGAGAGAGTTTGTCTTCCTTCCAACCCATTTCCGGATGCCACTGTACGGCGGAGACGAAACGATCTGAGCGCGGGTCCTCGAGCGCTTCAACAACTCCATCAGCAGTCCAGGCGGTGGCGACCAGATTATTCCCAAGTGTCGCGATCGCTTGGTGGTGATGACTATTAACGAGCGCAGCGTCAGCTTCTGCCAGTGTCGCGAGCAAACTTCCTTCCGCCAGTTTTACCCGATGTGAGGGCCGTTCGCGCGGCGATCCTTGTTGATGCTTGATCGCGCCTTCCAGTTGAGCTGTGATGTCCTGAATCAGGGTCCCGCCTCGCGCTACGTTTAAGACCTGCATGCCGAAACAAATTCCCAGCACCGGCAACCGTCTCTTTTCAATCTCTCCAAGAACGAGAAGGTCGGTTTCGTCCTTGATGTGATGGACATTGCCCAGCGCCTGATGGGGTTCATGACCATAGCGAATTGGATCGACGTCTGAATCGCTTCCCGGTAACAGGATGCCGTCCATACTATCTATCACGGATGAAATGTAAGCGGCATCAGGTATCAGACTGATGTGCACCGGTGCCCCACCAGCGGCTTCGATCGCTTCGCTATAGTGTCGCGAGAGATAGAACCGATCCGTATCGAGTTCCAGCCGCATGGTGATGCCGATTCGTGGCCTATAATCTGACATGGCAACAAAACATTAAATAGTACCTGAGCGGTTAGCGACCCCCTCAACCAACGCCAACTCGGATAAATTGCTAATCCAGTGCGGTCGTTACTGCTCCCGTACCGTTAGGAACCATGATACCGCAAAGTTAATACTGGTGCAGTTTGAGTTTTAACGCTGAAAGCGTTCGCTAATTCCAGCCAGACGGGTCCCCGTGCGGCATGCACGGGGTGGTAGCGTTGCGCTGGCAACCCTGGGAAGACGAGGCCCCATTTACAGAAGACGCAAACCCTGAAAGGGTTGGGTCGCGAAAACCAAAGTCCCGTCGCAACTCCTTCAGAGTTGCGACAAAACAAACATGCGATCTTATTCCAGGGTTTCTAGCAAACATTCACCACGCGGGCTCGCTACCGCTGGGCTGGAATTAACCAACGTCTTCGGCGTTAAATTCAAACTGCACCAGTACCGCAGAGTTGGTGTTGGGATTCCACTACCGCAAAGTTCGCCTGCTTGACTTAGATTAGAGCGAATTCCTATAGTGCTCGCTAATCGAGATGCAAAATGAATCAACGAGAATTCGCAGCACAACCGTCTTGCTTGTGCGCAAAGATGGACGTGTTGCGCTCGCTGGAGATGGTCAGGTAACGCTGGGCGAAACCATCATGAAGGGCACCGCGAAAAAGGTGCGTCGCCTTTACAACGATAAGATTCTGGCGGGCTTTGCGGGCGCCACCGCCGACGCCTTTTCCCTCCTTACCCGTTTTGAAAGCAAGTTAGAGCAGTACCACGGCAATCTCGAGCGCGCGTCCATCGAGCTCAGCAAGGAATGGCGTACTGACAAACTCCTGCGGCATCTGGAGGCGCTGCTGGTGGTTGCGGATGCAAAAACGTCCTTCCTGCTTTCAGGGAACGGCGACGTCATCGCCCCTGATGACGGAGTGTTGGCAATCGGATCTGGTGGGAGTTACGCGCTCGCAGCGGCCCGCGCCTTGATGAAGCATACAGACCTATCCGCGCGTGAAGTGGCCGTCGAAGCCCTGACCATCGCAGGTGAGATTTGCATTTTCTCAAATCAGAACATCGTTGTTGAAGAGCTAGAATAGACGTCGTTCGTCCTTACGAAATCAGCGCCATGGTTATTTATCTCGAAGGAGAAGTTGAAGAAGCTGTCCGGCTTGACGATATGACGCCGCGCCAGATCGTCGCTGAACTGGATAAGCACGTCGTCGGGCAGGGCAAAGCGAAGCGTGCCGTGGCCATTGCGCTGCGCAATCGCATCCGCCGTCAAAAACTGCCTGCCGAAATGGCGGTCGATGTGATGCCGAAAAATATCATTATGATCGGCTCCACCGGTGTTGGTAAAACTGAAATCGCACGGCGGCTGGCGCGAATGTCTGATTCTCCTTTTCTAAAAGTCGAAGCTTCGAAATTTACTGAAGTTGGGTATGTAGGTCGCGACGTTGAAAGTATGATTCGTGACCTGACTGAGATCTCCATCGATATGACGCGGCAAGAAAAGATCGAGGAGATTGCTGAGAAGGCCGAATTGAATGTTGAAGAACGAATCCTTGACTTACTACTCCCGCCGCCAAGGTCGGCGAGTCACTTCGGCTTTGACTCGGATACCGTTGAATCTGCTAGCGAATCGGATGCGGCGATGACCGATGAGAACTTTCAGCGTTCGCGCGAGAAATTTCGCACGCAATTGCGGAGTGGAAAGCTCGACAATCGGCTGGTAGAAATCGAAGTTCGTGAGAAGAACTTTCCCGTGATCGAATTGGCTGGTCCCCAGGGTATCGAAGAGATGGGGATCAATATGAAAGACATGCTGGGAAACATGTTTCAGGGCCGCTCCAAGCGGCGCAAGATGCGCGTCGATGAAGCGATGGAGCATCTGATGCAGGAAGAGGAAGAACGGCTGATCGACATGGATCAGGTGGCGCGCGCCGCTATTGAGAGAGTCGAATCCTCAGGCATGATCTTTTTGGATGAGATAGACAAAATTGCCGGTCGCGAATCCGGACACGGGCCCGATGTCTCCCGAGAGGGCGTGCAGCGCGATATCCTGCCGATCGTAGAAGGCACAACCGTCAACACGCGTTACGGAATGGTGCGGACCGACCACATCCTTTTTATCGCGGCCGGGGCTTTCCATGTTTCTAAACCTTCCGACTTGATTCCCGAGCTACAGGGCCGGTTCCCGATTCGCGTCGAATTGGATTCTTTAACTGTCGAGGATTTCAAAAGAATTTTGACGGAACCCAAGAATGCCTTGATCAAGCAGTATCAGGCGATGATGGAAACCGAGGGCGTCACTATCGACTTTACCGCCGACGCGATCGATGCGATTGCAAATTTCGCCGCTCGGGTTAATGACCAGACAGAAAATATTGGCGCTCGCCGGCTGCAGACAATCATGGAAAAACTTCTGGAAGAGATTAGTTTTGAAGGACCGGATTTACAGCCGAAGCAACAAAGTATCGACGCCGGATACGTTGACGATAGATTATTGGAAACTGTGAGAGATCAGGATCTGAGTCGCTATATCCTGTGAGAGAAAAATTGCCGCCTATCTCTCGAATCTTGTTCCCCTCCCTAACAAATCAACAAAAGGCTTGCTGCCTGGTGCTTTTGGCGGGTCTGATTGTCGCCGGTTGCGGGAAACGCCGTCCGCCCCTGCCACCCGTTGAACGAGTACAACAACGCACCGAATTGCTTTCCGGCGCGCAACGAGGCAATCAAGTTACGCTCAGCTGGCCGGCGCCGTTGCGAAATGCTTCAGATCAAAGTGTGCAGAGCATTCGTCGAATAGATGTTTATCGGCTGGCGGAGAAACCGACGGCTCCACTACCACTCACAGAAGAAGAGTTTGGCGCGCGCTCAACGCTAATTGGATCGGTTACCTACGAAGAGATTCAAAACGCCGGCGACACCCTGACTTATGTAGACACGCTTGAGCTGGCTGGCCAGCCCACGCGCTTGAGATACGCAATTCGTTACGTAAACGCGTCGGGTCAACGCGCCGCGTTTTCCAATTTCCTTCTGATTGAACCATCCGCGCGTGTCGCCCTGCCGCCAACGCTAGTCGCAACCGGCAAAGAAGTAACTGAGTCAGCCATAACTATTAACTGGACACCGCCAGCCGCGAATATTGACGGTTCTACACCAGTAAATCTCCTCGGTTATAACGTCTATCGAATCGAAGAAGCCCAGAGCGAAACTGGCGAGACGCCGCTAAATAGCACGCTGGTTTCCGGAACTCAGTTTGCCGACCAGAACTTCAGGTTTGGCGAGAACTATCAGTACTTCGTGCGTTCAGTTTCGCTGGGGACTGATGGGGCGCAAGTTGAGAGTCTCAACTCCAACTCCCTGGCTCTGGCGCCACGCGACACCTACGCTCCATCAGCGCCGTCTGCAGTTACTATTGCCGCCGCTCCCGGACGGTTGTCGATTTTCTTCCCAGCTAATCCGGAGGGCGACATTGCTGGCTATACGATCTACCGTTCTACCGAACCCGATCTACCTAAAGACCGCTGGACAAAACTTACACCCACGCTGCTGGAGCGAACCACTTTCCAGGATGAAAATGTCGAATCCGGCAAGCGTTATTACTACTACTTGACCGCGACAGACCGGGCCGGCAACGTGAGTCCTCCATCGGAAGTAATCTCTGAAGTCGTTCCCTGATGCGCAATGAGACTGTGTCGCTTCCTTTATTCCAGCTCTACTGAACCGCTTTACGGAGTGTTCGACGGTGAAACGCTTTATCCAGTCTCGGCAGCTGAATACCTTGATCCGCATAAGAAGGCGTTGTCTCAAGCTCCAGTGACGCTGAGTGATGTGCGGCTCGTCGCGCCGGTGACGCCTTCGAAGATTGTTTGCGTGGGTCGCAACTACCGCGAGCACGCGGCGGAGTTGGGAAACAAGATGCCTGATGAGCCGTTACTCTTTCTGAAGTCGCCTTCGGCTGTGATTGGAACTGATGAAGTGATTAAATTGCCGCCGCAGTCAGATCAGGTAGAACATGAAGGTGAGCTGGGAGTGGTAATCGGCCGCACCACTCACAGAATTCACGATGATGAAAACCCACTCGATTTTGTATTGGGTTACACGTGTGTCAACGACGTTACCGCCCGTGACTTACAACGCAAAGACGTTCAATTCACCCGCGGAAAATCGTTCGACACTTTTTGTCCTGTAGGACCCGTAATCGTCACCGATATCGATCCGTTGAACGTGAGTGTAACAACCCGGCTTAACGGCGAAGTGAAACAGCAAGGCAGCACTTCTGACATGGCCTTCCCGGTTCCCTTCCTGATTAAATATATCGCTGACATCATGACTCTTTATCCGGGCGATCTAATCGCGACTGGAACTCCGGCTGGAGTATCGCGCATGCGGCCGGGCGACGTGGTTGAAGTGGAGGTCGGCGGGATCGGAGTCTTGAGAAACCCAATTCAGAGCCGCTATGCGAACGTCTAGCAGTTTACGTTTTTAGCGTGGAGAGGTTCTGGACTTGTGACACCTTAATTAGACGAGCACTTCAAAAGTTCTAAGTTGATGACTGCTTCGACATGCCTAGCCAGGGAATTCGCTTCCTAAAGCTTAAGGCCGGTGGATGGACGATATGCAAAGGTCCCAAACGGGAGTATGGATTGCCGCACCTTATCTTCTTCTAGTCCTGATAGTATGCTTGCCTCTAATTAAGGACGGGGCCATTCATCATGGCAATGGCATCGCTTTCCTGGCTGCAATGATTATCACTTTTCCACTAAGCTGGTTACTGTTCTGGTTAATAGACTCATTCACAAATCAACCATTCTACACAACCGGCTTACCCTACTTGCTCGATATGTCCGCTTTAATCTTTAGCGCGATCGTAAACGCAGGGTTTCTTTATTTTCTGCCAAACATCTGGCGGAAACTAAGGGGAACTCCCAGCCCGTTGCATTGAGAACATTAAGCTGAGCATAACGCAGTGAAATAGTGAAAGCAGTTGTTGTTACAGACCGTGCGAAGTAGGAGGCATTTATGAAGTTCTTTCTTGATACTGCAAATTTGAAAGAGATACGCGAGGCCGCTACGCTGGGATTAGCGGATGGAGTTACCACAAACCCATCGTTGGTTGCCAAGGAAGGCGATGTTGATTTCAAGGATCACATCGCCGAGATTTGTAAGATCGTTTCCGGGCCGGTGTCCGCCGAAGTGACCAGTGAAGACACCGAGGGAATGGTTAGTCAAGGGCGAGAGTATGCGGCAATTGCCACCAACGTAGTCGTAAAATGTCCGCTCACGCGCGCAGGTCTTGCGGCAACGCATCAGCTGGACAGTGAGGGAATCAAAGTAAACGTGACGCTTTGCTTCTCGGCGGCGCAAGCGATCCTCGCAGCAAAAGCCGGCGCCTCGTTCATCAGTCCGTTCCTTGGGCGACTCGACGACATTGGTGAAAACGGATTAGTGCTGCTCGCCGATATCATTGAGGTTTACCGAAACTACGAGTGGAAAACTGAAGTGTTAGCGGCAAGTATCCGTCATCCGATTCATGCGATTGAAGCGGCACGCATGGGTGCAGACATCGCGACCATGCCTTTTAAGGTCATCGATCAAATGTTCAATCATCCGCTCACTGATAAGGGACAGGCTCAGTTTTTAGCTGACTGGCGCAAGAGCGGTCGCAAGTAAAAATGATCACCGTACGGGCCTGCAAATACGATGGCTCGGAACATCGCCGCTGGCCGGCGAAGGTGTTGAAGCAGGAAGGCTCCTTGTTGGTGCTTGATGCCTCATTCCCCGAAGACATCAGCCACGACCTGCTGGGGACGATTCTAAGCGGCACGCGAAGCATCGAATACTACTGGCTCGACCGCTGGTACAACGTCTTTCGTTTTTCTCAGCCGAATGGGGAGTTGCGAAGTTATTACTGCAACGTCAACATCCCCCCAGAATTCGATGGCCAAACGCTTAAGTATGTAGACCTGGACATTGATATTCTCGTCGAGCCCGATTTAACTTACCGGGTGGTGGACCTGAAGGATTTTGAACTGAATGCGCAACGCTACAACTATTCGGCACAGGTTCAGACAAACGCAGCTCAAGCCCTTACTGAACTAATCGACTTAATCGAATCCAGGGCTTTCCCTTTCACCGCTTCAGCCACAAATAATCAATGACCTCTAAACAACAACCGCAGCCTGCAAAATCGAAACTCGACAAACTTCGCGAACGTCACCGCGAGGCGGAATTAGGCGGCGGGCCGGCTCGCGCTGAAAAACAGCATGCAGCCGGCAAGATGACAGCGCGCGAACGGATTGAGTTTCTCCTCGATGAAGAATCCTTCGAAGAATTCGACAAGTTAGTGGTGCACCGTTCTCACGATTTCGGGCTCGATAAACAACTCTTTCCTGGCGACGGTGTCGTCACCGGTCATGGGCTGATCGACGGGCGGCGCGTGTTTGTCTTTGCTCAGGACTTCACAGTGTTTGGCGGCTCACTGTCGGAAACCCACGCGGAAAAAATCTGCAAGGTAATGGATCTGGCGATGAAGGTGGGAGCGCCGATTATTGGATTGAATGATTCTGGTGGTGCTCGTATTCAGGAAGGCGTCGTCAGTCTCGGAGGTTACGCGGATATTTTCCTGCGCAACACGCTGGCGAGCGGCGTGGTTCCACAAATAAGTTGCACGATGGGTCCCTGCGCTGGCGGCGCCGTTTATAGTCCGGCAATTACTGATTTCAATATCATGGTGAAGGACACGTCCTACATGTTCATCACCGGACCTGACGTTATTAAGACCGTCACTCATGAAGACGTAACAAAAGAAGAATTAGGCGGCGCCATGACGCACAATCGGATTTCTGGTGTCGCCCACTTTGCGGCCGATTCGGACGAACATGCGCTCCGGACCGCGCGGGAGCTGTTTTCATTCATCCCGTCCAATAATCTCGAAGAGGCTCCGCGCTTAAACTCGAGTGATCCGGCAGATCGTACTTCTGAAAAGCTGAATACGATTGTTCCCGAAGCTTCAAACCAGCCATACGACATTCGCGATGTCATCAATCACGTGGTCGATGAGGGATACTTTTTTGAGGTGCAACAACACTTCGCACCGAATATTTGCGTCGGCTTTGCGCGCCTGGCGGGTCGTTCAGTGGGTATCGTGGCCAATCAACCGGCTTACTTGGCGGGGGTCCTGGATATCGATGCTTCGATTAAGGGGGCACGATTCGTTCGCTTCTGCGACTGTTTCAATATTCCGCTCGTTACGTTTGAGGATGTTCCAGGATTTTTGCCGGGCATTTCACAGGAGCATGGCGGGATCATCAGACATGGCGCCAAGCTGCTCTATGCTTTCGCCGAAGCCACGGTGCCGAAAGTCACAGTGATCACGCGCAAAGCTTACGGCGGCGCATATTGTGTAATGGCTTCAAAACATATTCGCACCGATATCAATTTTGCCTGGCCAGCCGCGGAGATCGCCGTAATGGGACCGGAAGGGGCTGTCGGTGTGCTCTACCGGCGTGAGATTAATGAAGCTGCAGACACCGAGGCGGCACGTCGCGCGCGCATCCTGGAACTTGAAGATAAGTTTGCCAATCCTTATGTAGCTGCAGAGCGTGGATTTATTGATGAGGTAATTGAGCCATCGCAAACGCGGCCAAAGCTAATCCGGGCGTTACAATTGTTGGAGAATAAAAGAGACACTAACCCACCCAGGAAGCACGGTAACATTCCGCTCTAGATCAGAACCCGCAGCGATCGCGACGACGGGATGCGAAAGACAAGTGGTCGAAAAGTGATGAGAAAACTATGAGGGTCGAATTCGTCAGCGCTCGCTCTCTAGCCTGCTGCCCACTATTGTTTCGGCGCGTAGTAGTTCTGCCGATACACGAGTTGTAACTTCTGCTTACGCAATTCCGGATTAACGATCTCAAGTTTTACTTCGCGGCGGCCGCCATCGCGAGCCTTATTCCTGGGCGAATAAGCAACTACGTACTGGGAACGCAATTCTTCCTGAATTTGCGTAAAGGCCCGCTGCAATTCCGGCTCACTGCGTGGAAAGAAAGCGCGGCCCCCGGTCCGATTTGAGAGCTTTTCCAAAGAGTCTTTTTCTATCTTGTAGAACTGCGGATCGCCGATACCGATGCTGTAGACAGCGACACTATTTCGCAGCGCCGAATCAATCGACTCCTGCCGCTTTATCGTGCTGGCAGTATCATCGCCATCGCTTAGCAGTATGATCGCTCGCCGAGACTTTTCAGGCGCCTTCGCCAAAACTTCATTGGTGCTCGCCCACACTGAATCCCAAATACTCGTCCAGCAAAGCGGATCCTCCTGAGGCGTAGTCACGTCATCGCACTCGGGATTGTTTGGCGGAAGTTCAACCTTAAGCTTATCAATGGCTCGGTTCAGTTTTGGCAAACTGTCGGTCAGTTCCTGCTGCACATTCGGCTCGCCAGTAAAGGAGACAATCGCAACCTTATCGATTTCCGGCCGCATGACCGACCGGAGGAAAGCCATCGCTGCCTTCTTCTCGTCCGGCAGGGTTCGTTCCTGTGACTTGCTTGTATCAACCAGAATTACCAGTGTCAGCGGGCGGTTGGTTTCTCTTTCGAACAGGCTGATCTCTTGCGGAGTTTGATTCTCGAGCACACGCAGATCACTAGCTTGGAGTGTGGTAACAAAATGACGATCCTGATCGACGGCAGTAAAGACTGTATTCACAAGGTCTGTATCAACCCTAATGACATCAGGCTCTATGTCTCCGGAGACAACAGGAGGCGGTGTTGGTTTTGACGCCGGTGCCGGTCGTGTTAGGCGCGGACGTTGTTGATCTTGCGCTGTGCTGCGCGGCGCATTAGTCAGAATCAGAGCAAGCGTCGCGAGCCCTAACGTTAGAATTAATAGTGCGTTTCTTGATGTGCAGGACATGACGGTGTCGAGGAGAACCCTGGTATTGAAAAAAATGGGCAGCCCTCCATCAGGGCTGCCCGTTCAATCTACGCGTTAAGGTTAGTAACGGCGAGTGCGATTTCGAAGCTTGTACGTGTAAAGGGCCGAACCACCGCCGCCGGCCAATGCGCCGATCGCGGCACCCTTCTTACCGCCAATCAAACCTCCAATTGCCGCACCTGATCCGGCGCCGATCGCGACGGTCAGTTTGTCGCGGTGCTTCTGCCAGAAACTGCGACTCCGAGGTTGTGTGTAAGTCCGCGAGCTAGTGCTGTGTGCATAGCTACGACCGCTGTTTCGATAAACGGTTCGACGCGGAGCGTATACGGTCTGTGCCGGAGCTAGATTACGCGTACCCACGGCACCAGCCTCGGCCGCGCGGAAGCCGTCAGCGAAACCAACTTTGTAGGCTCCCTGTTCGGCTGCGGTATCAAACTCAGCCGGCATGAATGGGTCAGCAGCGACCTGACGGTCAGCTACTAAAGTGGTGTCACTGGGAACGGCGGCGTTTTCGGTAGTGGCTGCCGTCGCGTTGGACTGATTTCGGCTGTGCATCACGAGGGCACCAACAGAGCCGCCTACCAGGGCAGCTATCAGCGCCACCGGAAGTAATTTATTAGTCATAATCATCGCTCAATCTCCTTGGTCAAATCTTTGGCGTAGAAAGCTCGCACCGGAGGAAACAGCAACATGCGTTCCTTAGCGACTGAGATGATCTAGCAAACCTTCTCGAGGCAGTGAATGAGCCGTGTTTTCGCGAAATACAGCAAAAGAAGCAGGGGCTGCAAGAAACCTGCAATAAAGGACTTGGTTGGTCTTTAGAATGGGCGTACCCGATATGAGGAAGACAGTACGCGAAATGATCACTGAACACACCAGGAAACAAAAACGGCCAGGACGTGCCTGGCCGTTTTCATGTTGGCATATCAGGTTAAATTACGCGGCCCGCTGAGTCTGAATGGGCTTATTCTCACGCAATAGCTCCAGGGCCTTTTTCATCTGCACATCTTCAGCGGCGGGCTTGGGAGTGTTCGGTTCGGGAGCCACCTCTCTCTTGTCACCCGGTTGCTGAGGTTTGGTTACGGCATCGTCATCGTTGCCGGTCAGATCCTCGGGATCAACAGCCTCGGCCAATTCCGGACGCTTCACTTCAACCGATGGCGTCACGCCTGAGTGGGCTCGATCCTCACCGAGAAAAGGCTTGCCACTCGCACTCGCCCACTTAACAGTTGTTAATAACAATCCATCGCCACCGCGCAGGGTAAATAATTGTTGCTCAGCACCGGCGCCGAAACTCTTCTCGCCGACAATCTGCCCGCGGTTACGTTCAAGCAAAGCGGAAGCAACAACTTCTGCGGCTCCGGCTGTCCCACTGTCAATCAGAATCACGACCGCACCCGAAAAGATATTTGCTTTCGGATCAGCTGTGAAGGTCTTCAACGTTTTACCTTCGCGCCCTGTCGTTTGCGCGAGGGTGCCGTCCTTGATGAAAAGATTTGCAACAGCGACTGCTTCATTGATCGAACCACCGGCAGTGCCTCGCAGATCGATCACTAATTTCTGCGTGCCTTGTTTGATCAGATCTTGTAAACGCGCTTTGACGTCAGCAGCTTCACCTTCGGCAAAACTATTGATACGCAGCACGCCAATACGACCGGCCTCTATCTTTGCTTCCGCCACCGGCGCCCGGAAGGCGCCGCGCTTCACCGTGAGCGTCAACGGGCTCGCGTTCGCGCGCAGTATTCTCAACTTGATCTCGGAACCCGCCGCGCCATTCAACAACTGCTTGGCATCGTAAAGCGAGATGTCGCGTGTAGCTTTGCCATCTATGTATTCGATAATGTCGCCCGCTTGTACACCTGCCTGATCTGCTGGTGAGCCCTTCATCGGAGCAATCACATAGAGATAGGAAGCTACTTGAGAAAGTTCCGCGCCGATTCCGACAAGATTGTCTTTTCCATTGGCGTTGTAATCGCGAACCTGCTCCGGGGTCAGATAAGTGGAATAGGGATCCAAACCATACGCGAGACCCCGCAGCGCGCCCGCTCGCACCTTCTCCATGTTAGGCTCATCCACGTAGTCATTTTGGATGTGCTGCAAGACACTTTCGAAAATGCGTAGTTGCGCATTGGGATCGTTGGCTGGCTGTTGGGCGCGAGTAGAAATCCAGCCGCCAACTACCGTATAAAGAGCCAGCGTGGCTGACACCAGAATCAAACCAAATTTAGTGCGGAATGACATCAAATACCTCTCGTGTTTCAATTAAATGAGTTGGCTCGTAACCAGTCGGCGAGCAAGTCGTACTATACAGTCGGCAAATCGGTCACGCAAGCTTAGTTGCTTTTCAACTCGTTGCGGTTGCGTGGCTTGAGGGCCATCGGGAGAAAGATGTTAAGGTCAAGAATGAGCGAAAATCTGCATGACTTCTCCAAATAACCCTGAGCCGCCGAGCGGTCCGATACTTGGGCTCGATTTAGGGCAGAAGCGAGTCGGTGTAGCAGTTTCCGACGAGCTCCGAATCTCCATCACCAGATTGAAGCCGCTCCCGCGTACTAATTGGAAACAACTGCTACGTGACGTGGCTGAAGCAATCCGGAAACTGAATGCCAGAACCCTTGTAATAGGCTTACCGCTAAGTCTCGACGGCGGTGAAGGTTCGGCTGCTAAAACTGCCCATGAGACGGCAAAAAAATTTGCGCAATCACTCTCAATACCAGTCTTTTTGCAGGATGAACGCCTAACCTCTGTCGCCGCCGCCGCGCAACTGCGAGCGGCGGGACACAATCCCAAGGAAATGCGGAACCTAATCGATAGCGAGGCAGCTGCTATTATTCTCGCGGACTTCATCGGCTCCGATGAGGCCAGGACATTGGTTTCACCAGCCGGCGAATAGCCTGACGCTGAGAGTTTTATCGTAACCTGATGAGTATGAAACGTATCTTCATAATCCTGCTTGCCTGTCGTAATTCTGTTTGTCGCCGCTTCGTCTTTTTGGATCTATAGAAGTTTGCACCAACCTCTCCAGCATTCTAAGAGTGGGCAATTCATAGAGATCAGTCGAGGCTCTACCCCTGCGGCGGTGGTGCGCAAGTTAACTCAGGAAGGAATAATCAAAACCGAGTGGCCGGTACTCGTTTATTTAAAAGTAACGGGAGCAGGTGCCGGATTCAGGGCCGGTGAATACAACTTCCCTTCTCCCGTCACGCCACTGCAGGTAATTGAGAAACTGAAGACAGGCCAACAACGATTTGTGCGCCTGACCGTTGTGGAGGGGTGGACACGTTGGGAAATCGCTGCGGCGATGGCGCGCACTCCTGAACTTAAGCTTCCGGATGCCGACAGCGCGCTCGCGTTGCTAAACGACACGAGCTTAATCAAAGACCTCGATCCCAATGCCGACAATCTTGAAGGGTATCTTTATCCAGCGACTTATGAGTTTCCGCGAGATACGACAGCAAGTGATTTGGTCGTGCAAATGGTCAAACGCTTTCGTGAGGCGTGGACCCCTTCGAGGGAGAGCGAGGCTCGGGAGCGCGGCCTAACGCTACGCCAAATTGTCACCGCTGCATCTTTGATCGAAACGGAAGCTAAACTTCCGGAAGAGCGGCCGATCATCGCTGCCGTGATCTACAACCGGCTAAAAATTGGAATGCCGCTCGGAGTGGATTCCAGCGTGATATACGCGACCAAGCTCGCTGGTAAATGGCGGAATGATGGAAAGGTCTATCAGAGTTACCTCGACCGTCGTTCGCCATACAACACGCGACTCTTTGCCGGACTGCCGCCAGGGCCGATAGCCTCGCCCGGTGAAAGTTCATTGTCTGCGGCTTTAAACCCTCAGCCGGTGGATTACCTTTACTACGTTCGCGAACCGAGCCGGGACGATGGCGCACACAACTTTTATACAAAGGAAAGCGACTTTCAGATGGGTGTAAATGCACTCCGGCAATGGGAACGGCAACGCGATTTGGGAAACAACCAAAGGCCACTTCAGTGAAGAAAACAAAGGGGCCGGCTTCGTTCGATGAATAGAAGAGCTCCTTGAAAATAGTATGGTGTTACTCTATTCTCAATTCACTACCCCCAGAACAAGTTGGTAATTATAAAGAAGGTGTCATCATGATCAGGCTTGTAGGAACGCTGCTGGTGCTCGCGAGTTTTGCTGCGGTCGTTGTTGGTCAAGGCAAAGGTGTCGACAAGTCAAACGAGCGTGTTCGTGATACCGGTTCGAGCCGCGCGCCGGCCATTAACGGCAGCAAGACTGACGTTGGCAGCGGACGTGGGATTGATTTCGGCAAAGGTCGCACTCCGGAAGTACCGCCGATTCCCAATCCTTACCGGCTTCCGGCGCGACGCGATGTGATTCTTAAGGCGATAGAAGATGTCATGCGCGATCGCAAGTTGATCGTCGACGAGGCGGCGTCGAAACCTGATGATGGCATCATCGTTAGCCAGCCCTACACGTTCATCAAAGGAGCAGTAGTGTCGCAATCGGAGCTGAGCAGATATGCCGACGCGCCGAACTCCGACACACGGGGTTGGACTCGTGGCCGTTACACTTTGACAGTTGAGGTTCAGCCAATCGATGGGGCCAGCGCTAACGTTGCCGTTAACGCCAGGGTCGAAGGAAGAACTGACGGAGCGACCGGCGCAGAGTGGGTCACCCTCCCCAGCCTCGGCCTCGCTGAAGAAGAGTTTCTCGCGGCCTTGATTGCAGCAGTCACCGGTTCGGCTCCTCCCGGACGAACCCTTCAGTGATCCAGATAATCACTTAGAGTTAAAGTATTGCCTTAAGCCCCGAGAATAGTTTGAGCTGAAGTTAGAGATGATGTTGACAGACTCTGTAGATTCCGAGCTATTAGAAGAGAAGGGTTCATTTAGACGGAAGCTGGTCGCCGGCTTTCTGGCGTTGGTGTTTACCGGCAGCGTTTTCGCAGGGTATCTCTACTTCCGCAATCGTCATGTCAGGCAAAATCTTGCCGAGTCGCAGGCCGCGATTCCAAATGTTCCGCGCGGGCCGGCAAAGGCTCACATCCTCGTAGATGAGGCTCTTCTTAAGGGTGGCCAAACCCTCATTGGCGGGAGAGTAAAGAATATCTCGCAGGAGAGCCTCTCGGATCTCTCGGTGGAGTTAGAGCTCAAGAGACGCAACAATGGGACGCTTGAGCGTATGAAGGTTCCGCTAAATCCGGCACAACTTGAACCGAGCCAAGAAGGCAGCTATTCACTGAAGGTACCCGCGCAACAGTTCAGCTCGGTTCGGTTAGTGAGTTTGGCTGGCGCACCCGAAGGAACCCAACTCGTTTTCACCACCGGGCCAGGGCAAAAGCGGCCCCTCGAGAGACTTGAGCCGAAGGTGGTGGTAGTTCCCCGTCCACCGTCAAAAGGGGGTGAGTTCCTGAACTCCCCCGATAACCCGGCTCGCGTTCCTTAGCCGGAAACCTAATCAAGTTTATTAACTGAAGAGACGTCACGAAGCGCTGCTTTCAAGTGGTTGATGAGAAGTCGGCATGGCGACTATAGTTAAGGTAACTGATAAGGGAGCTAGAATTGCCAGCCTATGCAACCAACGGCTGTGCGGGTTCGTCAGAGTGTTAGGGGCTGACCCCGAGAAATATCTTTGAAGGTCCTCGTGAAGATGAAGCGTTTGATGCAATTTGTTTTTCATGTCGTCTCCATCGCGCTACTTGTGGTAACGACGCAGTTGATACTTAAGGCGCAAGTCCGTCCATTATCGCGTCCTCCGGCTGTTAGCGCGGATAAGAGCAACACAGATCCGCTGGATGATCAGGCGCCTAATGCTCTTGAATGGGAATTGCGCGCAAAACGAGCCATTAAGTTCGCAGAAAAAGAACATCAGGAAAATCTTTCGCGGGCGCGCGAAGCCTCACAACTCGGGAGCGCGATCGCGACCGCGTACAAAGAGAACAAGTCCTTAAACTCCAGCGATCTCAAGAAGCTGGAGAAACTTGAAAAGCTAACTAAGAAGATCCGCAACGAAGTAGGTGCTTCCGATGATTCTTTCGAACTGGAGCGCAAACCTAACGATCTAGCGGAGGCCATTGACAGCCTTGCGAAAACATCGGCGTCGCTGAGTGACAGAGTGATAAAGACACCCAGGCAGGTTGTCTCCACTTCAATCATTGAGGAGGCTAATGTTTTACTTGAACTGATCCGCGTCGTTCGTGGTTTTGTTGCCCAGTGAGTATCTAAATGTTCAGACTCAGGATCAGCTTGTTACGTTCAGCAATTCTCCGCGCAGTCGCCTTTACCAGTCTCGCCCTACTCCTCGCCCTATTCGTCGCCCCATCCATTTCAGCTCAGGAGGACGACATCGTTCGAGTCGATACGGATCTAGTGGTCCTGAATGTGACCGTGCTGGACAAGGACGGACAGTACGTTCCGGGATTAAAGCTTTCGGACTTTAAGGTCTTTGAGGAAGGGCGCGAGGTTCCCATCAAACACATTTGGGTTTTTGGCGCTCACGAAGCACCGTTTGCTTCGGTGATCCTTTTGGATACTTCTGGAAGTATGGAAAGCCGGTTGACGTTGGGTCGTTCTGCGGCGATCCGTTTTCTTGATGGACTGCGTCCGGAAGATGTTGCGGCAGTTTATAACTTCGATTATCGCATCGAACAGATCCAGGATTTTTCTTCAACTCGAGATCTCGCGCCCATGGCGTTCAACCTGCGCGCCAAGGGCATGACCTCACTCTACGATGCCATCGTTCAAGCTGCTGAATCCCTGGCACAACGACAAGAGCATCGCAAAGCAATTGTAGTGCTGTCCGATGGCATGGATACGCAGAGCAAAGCTTCTTCAGGAAAAGCATTGGACGCAGCACTGAAGGCGAACGCCGAGATTTACGCAGTAGATATGTCGGCGACAGAGGGAGCGGCAACGAAGAACCATCAAAGCGCTTTAGTGTTGAAGAACTTTGCCGAGAAGACAGGTGGACGCTTTATTCCTACTCCGGGAGGACCGGCACTGCGCGATGCCTTTGCCAGTATTGCTCGGGAGCTGGGGCATCAGTACACAATTGCCTTCCGTCCAGCTGATCAAGCACGTGACGGACGTTGGCGCTCGCTTGATGTAAAACTCTCACGCCCCGAACTCATCGTTCGCACCCGCAAAGGTTACCGCGCTCCGAAGCGCTAACGGCTGTCCAAAATCCAACGTCCAAAGTCCGCCGCGAAAAGGTCTGGGAAGTTCCGTGCAGACTTTCGGCGGAGGACTTTGAATTTGGACGTTGGACTTTCGACTGCGGGAGCCGCACTAAATTGTTTTTTTGGTTCTCAGTTTGTCTTGATGGCGTTCGAACGCAAGTTCGATCAATCGTTCCAGAACGCGTGGGAAAGTCAGGCCTGAGGCTGCCCACATCTTTGGATATCCGGAAACTTCAGTGAGACCTGGCAAAGTATTCAGTTCGTTCACGAGCAATTCTTTCGTGTCACGAGTGAGGAAAAAATCAACGCGCGCCAATCCTGCTCCATCAACTGCCTGAAAGGCCTGAATCGCCAGTCGCTGAATCTTCGCGCTCAAAGGTTTTGAGATCGGAGCCGGCACCACAAATTGCACATGACCGGTGCTGGCATATTTCTCCGTGTAATCCAGAAACCGCGCCGCCTCGTCGTAGACCACATACTCACCGGGCAGGCTGGCCTCAGGTTGGTCGTTTCCCAGGACCGCACACTCCAGTTCGCGAGCATTTACCAATTCCTCGACAATCACTTTACGGTCATATTCCGCAGCCAGATCTATTGCCTTGACCAGCGCTTCTTTGTCAGTCGCCTTTGAAATACCGACCGATGAACCCAGGTTTGCGGGCTTAACAAAACAGGGAAACCCAATCTCCCGGGCAACCCGGCGCAGCACTTTCGCCTGCTCGCTTTGCCATTCAGAACGGAGAAACCAGAGGTACTTACAAAGCGGCAATCCCGCCTGCGCGAACAACATCTTCATTGCGACTTTGTCCATGCCGCACGCGGAAGCTACGACCCCGCAACCGACGTAAGGAATGTCTGCCATCTCCAGTAAGCCCTGAAGGGTTCCGTCTTCACCGTATGGCCCATGAAGAACGGGAAAAACCACATCGAGTTTCTGCGAGGCTGAGTCGCCATCGGCGGAGGTGAGATTGGTAAGACCCTGATGAGAAGGATCGCCAAGGATGGCTACGTCGTTGCTGCTGTTCGTGACTACATCGGTTGCCAGGTGCGATTGAGTTCCAGCTGAGAGAAGTGCAGAAGCTGCGGCTGGCGCCAACCACTTTCCCTCTTTGGTTATGGCAATCGGAACGACTTCAAACTTTTTCCGATCGATTGCTTCGATAACCGCAGCTGCAGAGCGAATGGATATCTCGTGTTCTCCAGATCGTCCGCCAAAAATGAGGCCCACGCGAAGTTTTTTCCCCAACTTCCCTGCTCCGTTCCGTTAAAGAATTGTTTTCCCTAAAGCTGAAAGTATTAGTTCAACTCCCAGTTCGGCCGTCTTATTGTTGAAGTCGAGCGCTGTATTGATCTCGACAATCTCGAGTGAGCACATCCCACCTGCTTCTGCGATTTTTTCCAGCGCCAGATGTGATTCGCGATAAGTCATGCCGCCTCGTACGAGTGTTCCTGAGCCGGGCGCATCGGTGGGGTCAAGCGCATCTACATCAAAAGTAACGGCGTATCCACCTGAGGCCTGCGACGCAATCGCAATCGCTTCATCCATACACGCGCTCATCCCTCGCTCGTCGATTTCTCTCATCGTGAGAAAGCGCATGCCCAGTTTTCGAATCAACTCCCGCTCACCGCGATCGATGTCACGGGCGCCCACATGCACACAAAATTTTGGATCTAATTTCGGCGCGAACCCTGCAATGTTCGTCAGCGCTGGCGCGCCGTACCCGAGCAAAGCCGAGAGGGGCATGCCATGGATGTTTCCCGAAGGCGTGGTTTCCGGAACGTTCATGTCAGCATGTGCGTCAAACCAAATGAGTCCGAGCGTCTGTTCCCGTTCGCGGCAATAGGCGGCGACTCCGGAAATAGATCCTATTGCGATTGAGTGGTCGCCGCCCAGAACAATCGGCAGTTCACCCGCTTCAAGAATCGCTTGAACCTCAACCGCCAATTTCTCACAAGCCTGACTAATTTCTGGAAGATACTTAAGCTTGTCGCTTGCTAGTGCCGGTGAACGAGGCCGCTCCAGCTGCAAATCCCCCTTGTCATTAACCTGATAACCGAGTTGAGCAATTCTCTCGTTGAGCCGAGCAACACGAAGTGCAGCCGGTCCCATGTCAACCCCGGCCATGCTAGCGCCGTAACCGAGCGGAACGCCCAGGATGCTGACTGCGCGGCCGGGTTGCAGGTCGGTAGTACTCTCGGCAAGCGCTTCTGTCGATGTGGTTAAGTTTCCCATAAGGTTTTCCGTGAGCTTTGCAGACTTCAAGCGAAACTTTAGCCACCGAGATTGAGATTGAAACCGCCCCCGCCGCCGCCCTGGGACGGAAAGAAGGGTTTCAAGAGTCCGGCCAAGGCCGCCAGATTTCGAGTTTGGATTAACAACTCACCCGGGCCGGTGAACTCAGCAACAATTCCTTCGCCGCTCATTACGCTACGAAAGAAACCGGCCGCAGCCTTGCGCAGCGTGTACTGAGTCGAGCCCTCCCACGCCACCAGATGGCCCGTATCGACAACGTAGCGTTCGCCCGGCCGCAATTGTTTTCGATGAATCGCGCCGAACGAGGAAACCAGCAACAAACCCTGACCTTGTACAAGTAGAACGAAAAGTCCCTCACCGCCGAAAAATGATTTGGCGCCACCCCATTTTGTATCCACGGTCAGACTTGCATCCCCGGCGAGATACGAACTCGATTGCACGAAGAAAGACTGATTGGTCATTTCGATGGCGGCAATATCGCCTGGAGTACCCGGCGCAAGTGTTACTTCGCCGGCTCCACCTCGCGCGGTGAACGTGGAAACGAATGCGGATTCGCCACCTGCCGCACGCTTGATCGCGCCGAACAGTCCTCCCTTCATTTGTGACTGGAGCTCAACATTGCCGGACATGGAGACCATTGCCCCGGCCTCCGCTTGAATTGATTGTTCAGCCTGCAGATTAACGACAGCAAGTGAGAACGAAGGTTGGTGAAGCACTTCGTAACTGTAACCACGTCCTTGCCCACGGGAATCCTGATCGATGTGAATTCCCTGCGCGCTCCCGTAGCCGCCGCTTGGTGGCTTTCCTTGAGGAATCGCCTGTGGCATTCCTTGACTGCCTTGCGCATCAACGCGATGGCCACAACTCCCGCAGAATCCTGCTCCCGGCAACATTTGCGCTCCGCACTTAGGACAATTCATACAATCACTCCTTGAGATTTTTGTTTGATGATTTCCACCGCATCTTCAGCGGAGGCAGCAAAATCCAGGGCCCGAATGTCCTCCTCGCTAACTGCCAGTTGTGCTTGCCAGGTTTTCACGATGGGCGGCCAGCAGTCACCTAACAGGACGAGTGGTCTCGGGTCGATAACTTTCGTCTGGATCTTGTTCCATACGAGTGACAGTTCGGTAACAGTGCCCATGCCGCCGCGAATTGCGATAAAACCTACTGAGCGCGTAATCAGTCTTTGCAGGCGTTCATAGAAGTGAGGTGTCGCAACTTTTTCTGATAGGTAGCGATTTGGTTCGTGCTTAAACTGATTCATGACGATGCCCAGCACACGACCACCAACTTCGTGAGCGCCGCGACTGGCAGCCTCCATCACGCCCAGATAACCACCGGTGCAAATCGTGAAGCCCGCTTCTGCCAGTAGCCTCCCAGCGCTGCGTGCCTGTTGGTATTCCGGATCTGATTCCCCACACTTCGAACCGCCGAAGATCGTAACGATGCGCTCTTGGGTTTCAGTCATGATGTTCGGCGAGTTAAATGGACTTCTCAGCGATGAGCATTAGTGATCCGTTCTTACGATACTCAACAAAATCTTCACGGGTCTTGAAGCTCCCGCTGGTGTAATCATCGGGAACAGGCCTCGGATCAAGAAGTCGTTCATCGCGAATATTTTCAAAGCCGGCTTGCGCCAACAAGGAACGATAATCCTCGATTCCCAGCAGTTGCACCGGCACCTTCAAAGTTTCAATCCATTGGTGCGTGGGCGGGTTTTCTTTATAAAGATCCACGACGGTTACAAAGAGACCACCGGGTTTCAGCACCCGTCCAATTTCGCTCACGGCTTTGCCGATATCAGCATAGTAATACAGCGACTCCATGGAAAATGCGTGAGTGAAGGTGTTGTCGGGAAATGGCAACTTCTCAGCGCTGGCAACTTGAAATTCCACGTTTGCGACGCTGGATGATTGTTCACGCGCTACGCGAACCATTTCATCGGAGACGTCGATTCCAATCACGTGACCAGCACCAGCTTGTTCTGCCATCAGTCTGGCCGCCCAGCCGGAGCCACACCCAACGTCAAGTACCATAGCCTCGCGTGGGACATTCATTCGCGCAATCGCCTGCTCACCCACAGGCCGGTGGCCGCGCTCCATACTGTCGCCCTTACCATCGCGGGCCCATTCGTTAAATTCGACGCGCAGCTGCTCGTCTGCGGAAGACTGCATGTCCTGTTTAGTTGATGTCGACATTGGTTTTTGTTTAGGAATTCCCCTTAGATAATTGGCCAATGGGGTTTATGGTGCGTTGCCGGGTCAGGCAGTGGGCCGCAGGCGCGGCCAAATGTTTATAGCCAAGTTCCCGCGAGAATAATAAGCTCCGCAGGAGCGATAGCCTCTCAGCGGAAGCAACTATTCCGCTCCTATTTAGCTTAGAACTTTTTCAAAGCCTGTTCTATAGACATAGGGTCCTCCGGGACCGCCAGAATTCATATGTAGCATCAAGCCGAACAGCAATCCGCGTTTCATGATTGCTAAGGCCTAATCCGATAGAGCATTCGTGGGAACGGGATGGTTTCTCTGATGTGCTCGATGCCGCACATCCAAGCGGTACACCGTTCGATTCCCATTCCAAAGCCGGCGTGGGGGACGCTGCCATACCGACGGAGATCCAAATACCATTCGAATGCTTCTTGCGGTAGTTGATGAACTGCTATCTGTTCTTTAAGAAACTCGAGCGAGGTAGCGCGCTCGCCGCCGCCAATCACTTCGCCATAACCTTCCGGGGCTAAGACATCGACACCTAAAGCCAGTTCGGCTCGCTCTGGATCGCGCGCCATGTAAAACGCTTTAACTGCGGCCGGGTAATGATGAACCATCACCGGTTTATCAAACTTGCCGGAGATGTAAGTTTCATCCGGCGCACCGAAATCACCGCCCCATTCAAAACGCGACTCCAATTCTCCAGCCGCGTGTCCCTGATGAAGTATTTTGACGGCATCATCGTAATGAACCCGAGGAAACGGCGGCGCGATGGCTTCAAGCCGTGAGACGTCCCGTTCCAGTATCTTCAATTCTTCCTGACGATCTTCCAGCACACGCGCCGCGATGTGAGAAAGAAAGCGCTCGGAGAGAAGCATTACATCGTCGAGAGTCGCATAGGCCATCTCCGGTTCAACCATCCAAAACTCGGTAAGGTGACGGCGGGTCTTCGATTTCTCGGCACGAAACGTCGGGCCAAAACAGTAGACTTTGCCCAGCGCAGCTGCCGTAGCTTCGTTGTAAAGCTGGCCCGATTGGGTTAGGTAGGCCTTCTCCCCTTCAAAGTAGTCCACCTCGAACAACGTGGTCGTGCCTTCGCACGCCGCAGGCGTCAGGATGGGAGCGTCGCAAAGCGTGAACCCGTTGCTGTCCAGATAGCCACGCACGGCCTGCACGACTGTGTGCCGCACTTTGAGAATCGCAGTTTGCCGCCGCGACCGCAGCCACAGGTGACGCTGATCCATCAGGAATTCAGTGCCGTGGTCCTTGGGCGTGATCGGATAATCGTGAACCTCCTGCAGTACCTGTGCGTCAATCACATCAATCTCGTATCCGCCTGGAGCTCGCTCGTCCGCGCGCACCGTTCCCTGAATAGTTACGAGCAGACTCCTGACCCAAAGCCTTCAGGGCCTCCCAGGTTTCAGGTGTAATGGCATTCTTTAACGCCACGCACTGCACAACGCCGCTGCCGTCGCGCAATTGCGGAAACAATATTTTCCCGCTCGAACGCAGGTTGTAGAGCCAGCCCTTGAGAACGATGGTTTCGCCGACATGCTGTGCGAGTTGCGAAATGTAGACCTGCGGAGATTCTTTTACTTCCAGAGATTGGGATTCGGTGGCCATAAATTCAAATAGAAAAATGAGTCACAATAGACGTGCGGCGATGTTGAAAAATCAATTCAGCGGTAATTCTGAGGTTTTCACTTCGTCGGGCCGCGTCTTACCTTGCAGCCGATCGCTGATCATCTTGCGAAGTGCGGGGAAACGCTCTAACCATTCGGCGGCCTGGACAACGATCAGCAATGTCGGGTTGATGAAGTGTTCATAGAACGCCCCGCGATGACACACGCCGGTTTGATACGAAAATGTGCCAACGGCTTTCAGGCCACGTTGAATCGTCATCAAGCGGAACTGGCGCGCGAACTCGTCGGGATCGAGAGCCTCCAGCCCCAGTCGTCTCCGTTCCTCGAGAAAGAACAGACGATGATCACGAATCTCAGCCAGCGAAGGCGGAGCGGGTTGCCGGTCCAGCAGCAGTGAGACGAGATCATAACTCGCCGGTCCCATGCGCGCGTCCTGATGATCGACTACTCGTAGACGATTTTTGCTGTCCAGCATCAAGTTGGCCGTGTGGAAATCGCGATGACAGAGGACGCGTGGCGCGGCAGCAAGCTCGGCAGCGACGTCGTTCAACTCCGTCTTCAATTCGGCGGCCTCTGCATGGCGTAGATTCTCGCCGCGGTAACTCTGGAAATAGTGTTCGACAAAAAAGTCGAGTTCCCACGACAGCTTGGCTTCGTCAAAAGCCAGGCGGCTGGAGATCGATTTACTTTCATGCGCTTTTGCCGTCGCCTTTTGAATGCGGGCAATCAGATTTATGGCTTGCTCTTTGTAGTCGTCGGCTTCGATTTCAGAAGCAGTTTCGTAAACGCGACAAAGCTGCCGGTCACCTAAATCCTCCTGCACAATGATCCCTACCGACCCATCGACCGCATAAATCTCCGGGACGGCGATGTCGCTTTCAAGAAACAGTCGAGTCACATCAAGGTATGGATGCAGATCGGGATCAAACGGATCTGGATAAACTGCAGCCACGGCTTTGCCCTGTTTCCAGGGGACTCGGAAATAGTTACGAGTGGAAGCGTCGGGAGTTAGGGCTTCGGTTTGAGGGTCCGAGATTCCCTGGGACTCGAGAAATTTCAAGAGCCGGTCAGTCGTGGAGAGTTCAAAAGCGTTGGCCGATAACTGTTTTACTGAACTCATTTCTCCGAAGATTGTCGAGGGCCGCTGGCTTTGGTAATTGCCTTACAAATAAGCGGGACTCAATCGTCCCGCAGGGTCTGTCGGAAACTGCAAACTGGCGAGCGATTGTATCACTGGCTTAAAGGCACGACAAAATTGTCGCCTTTAACTTCGCCTTTGAGAGCCTTTGGCGGAACTGGCTTCCCTGCAATCAGTGAATTCTTGACTACAACTGCGTTTTCAATCACCTCGGTAGACTTTATTCGAACACCATCCGCGAGCACAGCCCTTTTTACTCGCGCACCCGATTCCACAACGACATCGTCCCATAGCACCGCTTCATCAACTTGCGCTCCCGGAGCGACGACACAACGTTCGCCGACAGTCAGGCGTTCTTTGCGAGCAGCGAGCATCGCCAAACTAATATCCAGATACCGCTGCAAGGTCGACAGCTCGTACCAATTGCCCGATCCAATATGCACCGCGACTCGTTCACCCTGGAGTATTGCTTGAGGGTAGACGTCGGTTGTCGAGTGGGAAAACACGCCACGCGGAATGTAATCAAAAATTCGCGGCTCGAGAATCTGGATGCCGGTGAACATCAACGGGGGTCCTTCCTGAGGCGAGGTCGCCGCCTTCGGCATTCCACCAAACTCTTTTAGAAAGCCAGCGGCAGTCTCGACCACCGTAAAGCGCTCTCGCAGAATATTTGGCAGCAACACCAACGTCGCGATTGCTCCAGACTCACGATGCGTTTGCAGCGCCGCTTCGAGATCGATGTCGCAGATGAGCTTGCCATTGATAACGAGGAATGTTTCTGAATCGAAGTAGGCGCGGGCGTTGTCGAGGGCGCCACTTGTTCCCAGGATGACCGGCTCTTCAATGTATTGAAGTTTGACGCCAAACTTACTGCCGTCACCGAGCGCCTTGCGAACCGACTCACCGCGATGATGGAGATTGACGAGGATGTCGCGCCAACCATAACCGGCGAGATATTCGGCAACATAACCAACGAGGGGTTTACCTAAGATCGGAATCGCAGGCTTAGTGCGGTCTTCTGTCAATGGCCACAGACGTGTGCCATATCCGGCGGAAAGGATCATTGCACGCATGCGCGATATTCTAAGCGGAGGGAAAGCGATTCAGATAGGAAGAGTAGAGGAATTAAGAAGCCTTTGATGCGTCGCGGATCATCAGGTCGAAAGTTCCGGGCGAGACCTTGCGAAAACGAGTGTTGCGGTTAAGCGAGACGGCCACGCTAATGGTCGGATTGGCCCCGGTAAATTTAAAACCACCTTCGAGCAAACGATTGTAGATTTCGTTTACGTGCAGCGGCCCACCTTCCTCGCGTAATAGCAAGGTGACTGCTTGCGGAATCGTCCGGTCGAGAAAACGATCGCTGACAGCCTCAATATTGTTTCGAATCGCCGGAATTTCGTGGCGCCGAACGTCTCGATTCTCCATCCCCAACGGCGCCCGAGCCTGGCCGGAAGACTGGCGCATTGCGTTTTCGAGCTCAAGATCAGAGGGCAGGCTTGACGCCAGACTGCTTGATGACAGCACCGATGACAAGAGCCGGTAGATTGCGGCTTCCGACTGGCTTGCAAGCGTATCCATTTCCGCCAATTCAGCGCGGACGGCATCTGCCTCGACTTCAAGTTCACGAAGTCTGGCTGCGAGGTGCATGCGGGCGGCCCGCGACTGACGCAGGCTTTGTTCTAATCGGGATAAGAGATTTTCGTTCGGGCGATCCATCGGAGGGAATCTTAGAGGCAATTCCGCCTTTAGACAATACTTTTCGCCATGAGAATGCTCAGCTGAGGTTCGTCCCCGAAGGGGACGGAGTTAGTAGCCGTGGGCGACGCCCACGGATCGAAGGGCGAATTCAGTTCCGACCCTGAAAGGGGTCGAACAATTATTGGACCCTTTCAGGGTCAGTGCTGTGTGGAATCTATTTCCGTGGGCGCTGCCCACGGCTATTAACTCTCACGCTTTCAGCGTGAAAGCGGATGCACACCGACTGAGTGCCACTCAACGCTCTCGCTCGAGAACATAAGTTGGAATAGATCGAAGCGCGTCGCAGTATTCGGAGTCAGGCAAGACGTCAAGAGAGGATCGGGCTGCTTCGGCAAACTGATCGGCGCGCGCTCGGGCCCTTTCGAGTCCGCCGGCATGTTCGACTGCATTTAGCAATTCGGCACGCGAGACAGTTTCGTAATTTCCGGCATCGATCACGCTCTGGACCGTCGCGGTAGCGGCAGCGTCTCTTTCAAGCAAGTAGATTAGAGGCAAGGTCACTTTACCCGCCAGAAGATCCACGCCGGCAGCTTTGCCGAGAGCGTCGTCGGTTGCCGTGAAATCGAGCAAGTCGTCGGTAAGCTGGAAAGCAGTTCCGAGATTCAGGCCAAAGTCGCGCAAGGCCACGCGATGGGTTTCGTTAGCGTTGCCCAGGATCGCGCCGACTTCGCAACAGGCGCTAAAGAGGTAGGCAGTCTTTCGTTGCAGGACGTCCAGATAATCCGCTTCTGAAACATTCGTGTTTCCGAGGAGCTCCAGTTGCAGCAGTTCACCCTCAGTCATTTTGCGTGTGACCGCAGTAAGGATGTCGAGGATCGGCAGCGACCGTTCCGCCAGACTTGTTTCGAAAGCCGACATATAGAGCCAGTCGCCCATCAAAACCGCAGTTTCATTTCCGTAGACCGCATTCACAGTTGGGCGGTTTCGACGGGTCTCAGCGCTATCAATGATGTCGTCGTGAACGAGTGTCGCCGTGTGGAGAAACTCCATCACCGTTGCCATTCGAATCGAATTGTAACGCCCTCCAGCACCGCCCACGGCGTAGTTTGCCAGGATTGTTAAGGCCGGACGAACCCGTTTGCCTCCGGAAGCCCGCAAATAGTCGGCGATGAAGTCGATTACTTGCACGTTCGAACGGGCCTGGCGTTCAAACTCAGATTCAACTTGCGCCAGTTCCGACGAGATCAGACTAAAGATGCGTCGCGCGGAAGTTCGAGCATCTTCCAGAGCTATTGTGTGGCCGGAGGTCTGCATTTAGTTAGTGCGGTAATTAGTAAATTGCATGTGGATGCCGAAATCCTTTTCTTTCAGCTTCGCGATAATGTCCTGCAATGTGTCGCGATCTTTTCCAGACACGCGGACCACATCTGCCTGAATCGAAGCTTGTACTTTCGCCTTCGAGTCCTTGATAAATCTTACAACCTCTTTAGCTTTGTCCTGGGGAATCCCCTGTTGAATCGCCACGTTTTGCTTGACTGTGCCGCCGGCCGCTGGTTCGACAGTGCCGTAGTTCAATGCCTTAAGTGGAACTCCGCGTCGAACGAGTTTCTGTTGCAGGATGTCGTTCATGTTCCGCAGCTTCGTGTCGTCCTCGGCGGTGAGCAGCAAAGACTCCTTTTCAAGCACAACATTGGCGGCGCTTCCTTTGAAGTCAAAGCGCTGCCTTACTTCCTTGATTGTCTGGTTGATCGCGTTGCTCATCTCTGCGCGATCCACTTCAGAGACAATATCGAATGAGTTTTGCTGAGCCATGCTCGTTTAGATGTCGAACTTAGAAATGTGGTCCCGATATGACCGAGGATAGCATCAAACCGTAGCATGTGAAAGTTGGCGCTATATCAGATCAAGACCGAAGATCGTGGCAAAATTCCTCGAAGTAGCGGAGCCGATTTCCTCCAAGCCAACGCCGCGGATGTCTGCCAGGCAGCGTGCCACTTCGATCACTCTCGCAGGTTCGTTTCTCCTTCCCCGAAAGGGCACAGGCGTCAAATAAGGGCAGTCCGTTTCAATTAAAAGGCGATCGAGCGGAAGCTCTATGGCGACTGCCCGAAGGTCCTCAGCTTTTTTGAACGTAATGTTTCCCGAGAACGAAATGTAAAATCCTAGTGCGATGGCTGCATTTGCAAGTTCCAATGAGCCACCAAAGCAATGCATGATTCCACCGCGCGAGTTGCTTGATACTCAGTCCGCAAAATCTCGATCGTGTCGTCGTCCGCGCTACGCGTATGAATAATCACAGGTACGCTAGCAGCGCGTGCTGATCGAAGTTGCCGGCGAAAGACGTCCCGCTGGTTATCCCGAGGGGAATTGTCATAGTGATAGTCCAAACCGATTTCGCCCCAGGCAATAACTTTAGAATTACCGGCAATCAAGCCGTTGATTTTTATTTCCGCTGCATCGTCGTAAAGTTTTGCATCGTGGGGATGAACACCTACCGCAGCAAAAATGCTTTCATTCCGGTTTGAGAGGTCGACAGCTCGTTCAAAGGCATTACTGTGAGGATCTCCAGTTCCCACGTTAAGAATTCTCGTGACCCCAGCTTCAGCAGCACGAACGATCACTTCCTCGCGATCAGTGTCGTACTCCGGCCCGTCAATGTGTGCGTGTGAATCGACAAACATGAGTCAGGTTCAGAATCGCAGAGACAAGCAACTCAGTCCCCCATCCATCTTTTGAAATTCGCTCATCTCGAGTTCAATAGTGCGATAACCGAGATCCGCCAGCTTAGCTGCGAATTTCGGATAGCCCTTGGCAACTAGCACATGGTCGTTGATGCGAATACAGTTGGCGGCATATTCCTCATCCGAAGCAACTCGCAGCAGTTTATAAGCAGCAAATTCTTTGATGCTCGCCAATGCATCAGTCACCACTAAACGATTATCGCCGAGCGACGCCAGACCGCTCTTCAAATGAAGCAAACCGCTGACCCTGCGAATGTCGATGAGACTACAAGTGTAATTGTGTGCATTTAAGAATTCACTTAACTGGCGCGCGCCGGCTATCGTTAGTTCGTTCAGATATGCCGATGAAATAGTGGTTCTCTGCTTCGCAGACGTCACCGCCATCGAGTGTGCCCGGCTCTTCAATCGTGTGGATCTCAGATACAACCTGAGCCAGGACTTTCGCGACACTTCCTACTTCGCCGAGACGACTTGCGGCTCCGGGACGCGTAAGAACAACCCTCTCACCAACCGGGATCGCCGTGTCTTCAACAAAAGTCGAATCCGGATAGCGAACATCGGGTTCCAACCTAACCAGCGCCAGCCCACATTGCTCGAGAGCTTCGCAGTATGCTCGATGTTGTTGCAGCGCGCGCTCGTAGTCTGGCACGCCAAGTTTTGCAGTCGTGATTCCGTCTGGAAAACTCGGAGCTGGTTCGCGCACGATCGCCCGATGCATCGGTGACAAATCTCCAATCCCTTATCGTGGATCTGCGGATCGAGACCCCGAGTGTATTCCATATCCGTCATGAAATCGGAATCCGTACACCATATGATCACTCTCAAAAATCAGAAGTGCTCGCATATTAAAGTGGCATAAACGTTGCCACTTTTGGGAGTTCAAAGGGAGGGGGATCTATATGATTAAGAAATTTGGCGGAGCTATTCTAACCTTCGCCTTGGTTTTTGGGGCGATCGCCGCTACTGGCCTGACTGCCCAGGCGCAATATCGACGCGATGGGAGATGGGAACGCAATCGGGATGATGATCGCAGGTGGCGCAACGATGATCGTAGGTGGCGGAATCGCCGGAACGATCGGTTGCGAGGCCGCGGCTATAACAACGGCCGCTACGGTTATCCCGGCAACAACAATGGCCGATACGGCAACGGACGTTATGGCGGTTACGGGAATTACGGAAACAACTACGAACTCAATCGTGGCTATCAGCAGGGTTTGGAAACTGGCTCGAGCGACGCGCGACGTGGTCAGAGCTACAGTCCACAGCGTTCACGTCATTATCGGAACGCATCATCGCAGGAGTTTCTTCAAGGATTCGTCCGCGGCTATGACCAGGGTTATCGGCAGTACTCCGGTTACAACAATGGCTACAGAAACAACAATGGAAGCATCTGGAGTCAAATCCTCGGACTTCCCTAACTAACGATTAGCTCTCCCTAGGTTGGCTGTCGGTTAATCGACAGCCGCAACAAATCAGCGAAGAGGCCGCGAGACCATCGCGGCCTCTTTGTGTATGAGGGCTCTGTCCAAAGAGACTTACGCGCACCGAAAGGATTTCGAAATTGTAGGGGCGTCCCTCCGTGGGCGCCCTTGGTTTCAAAACTGGGGCGTCCACAGAGTGACGCCCCTACAGAAGGAAAGCCCGGCGGCCGGGGGTGGTTTTTGTCATTAAGCTTTAAGCTGCCAACTCCTTCGTACTTCAGTTATTATCTGCTCCGCAAAGGAGCAACAAATGAAGAAGTGGTTAATCCGGATCGTCTTAGTTCTGGTCGTGGTCGTATTGGCAGTCCTTGTCGCCGGTGCCTTGCTTCCCGAAGAACATCACGCTTCGCGAACGCTGATAACGAAACAGTCAGCCCAGACTCTCTGGGACACGATCAACAACCATGCAACCGAACCAGAATGGCGTACCGATCTCGCGAGTGTTACCTCTCTCGGTGAGCGCGATGGCAAACCCGTCTGGCAGGAAAACTATAAAGACGGTAACAAGGTGACGTTGATGACAACTGAATCGAAACCGCCAACACGCATGGTGCGTGAATTGACAGATCTCGAGGGCCCTTTCAGCGGACGTTGGGAAATCGACATCACTCCTACCGCCGCGGGAAGCAACATCACGATTACCGAAATCGGCAAAGTCTCCAATCCGATTTTCCGCTTCGTTTCAAAATACATCATTGGCCATACGACGTTCATGGAACGATACCTGAAGGGGCTCGCGGGAAAGTTCGGCGAACAGCCGCAGTTTTCGAATTAGGGTCAGACTCCCTCGGGAGTCATCAGAAAAAGGCGTCAATTGAAAAAAATAGGAAAACTCTTAACGTTTACCGCGCTCCTATTAGTCACTCTTGCCTGCCTTCTCGATTCTCTGGGAGCGAAACCAACGCAGACTAATTTGAAAGCCATCGATCTCAAGCCGTGCACAGTTGCAGGCGTTGAAGGCCGGGTGTTGTGTGGCACTCACGAGGTATTCGAAAATCGCCTTACGCGCAAAGGCCGAACGATTAGTTTGAAGGTAGTTGTTTTCGCGGCCACGGGATCTAACCCGCAACCAGATCCCTTTGTTTATATTCCTGGTGGCCCGGGTTCATCAGCGACCGAGGATGCGCCCTACCTCGCCAAGCCTTTCGCGCGCATCCGCGAACAACGCGACTTGCTGTTCGTCGATCAGCGTGGCACCGGCGGGTCGAATCCTCTCAATTGTAAATTCTTTGATGAAGCTGCACCGCAAAGCTTTTTAGGCTACTTCTTCCCGCTAGCCGATGTTCGCAAGTGCCGCGAGGAACTCGAGCCTAAGGCGGATTTAAAACTCTATACAACGGCCATCGCGATGGACGATTTGGACGACGTTCGCGCTGCCCTGGGTTACAAACAGCTGAATTTATATGGCGCGTCCTATGGCACTCGCGCCGCACTCGTTTATCTAAGACAACATGAGGAACACGTTCGCACGGTTACCCTGCATGGAGTGTCTCCGACGAATCAATTCATGCCTCGGATATTTCCTCAGGATACGGAACGTGCTCTTCAAGGTGTGCTCAGTGAATGCGCAACTGATGCACAGTGCGGCAAGGCCTTTCCGAACCTTAAAGCCGAAGCACAACTCGTCCTTGAGCGTTTGCTGAAAGGGCCTGTGGAGGTTGAGATAACGAGAGAAGCCGGTGGTAACGATAACCAGGCAAAAACGGCAGCTCCTGCAAAATTCAAAGTCACGCTCTCACGCGATCTCGCAGCGGAAGCTATTCGCTACATGCTCTACAACCCGGCCGCAGCGCTTCGGATTCCTCTGTTTTTGCACCTGGCAGCCCAGAATAATTTCGTACCACTCGCGCGCGCGGCGCTTGATTATCGCCAGGGAATCGTGGCCACCGGCAGCAACGGTATGTACCTAACGGTTACTTGTGCGGAGGATCTTCCGTGGGTAGATGCGAAAGAAGCGAAACAGCTCGCGGCAAATACTTTTCTTGGTGACTATCGTTACCGCCAACAGTCTGAAGCCTGCTCGCTCTGGCCGCGTGCGGAGATTCCTGCCAACTATAGTCAACCGATCATCTCAAAAGCGCCGGTTTTGATTCTTACGGGGGAATGGGATCCCGTGACTCCGCCAGCGAATGGAGCCGGCGTCGCGCGCCATCTGCCGAAGAGCTTACACATCGTCGTGCCGCATGGCGGACACGGTTTCAATGGGCTGGAAGGCACGGATTGCATCGATCGTCTGCAAGCCGAATTCGTCGCCAAAGGAACAACCGAAGGTTTGAATGCAGACTGCGTGAAGACGATCAAGCGCAAACCGTGGGTTTTGGAATTGAGTCATTGAGTCATCGGGTCATTGAGTCGGGCCATTGAGTCATTGAGTCATCGGGTCATTGTGTTCCATCCACAAAGTTCAATTCTTCAAGGTGGCAAAAGCACTAATGACTTTCAATGACTCAATGACCCGATGACTCAATGACCCGATGACCTCGATGACTCAATTCCTCAACTTCGCACTCCGAACTCCGCACTCCGAACTACCGTCTCACCACCGCGTCCTGAGTTCTGGGTTCGTCAACCACCCGCACAATTACTTCTGAACCGTTCGTTCTGATCTCCGGAACGTACATCGCGTGTCCCAACACCGGCAACGCGTGAAAAGCGCCCGGCGCTTCCGCCCGCATCTCGTAACTCACCTGCCAAACCCCTTCCGGAAGTTTGTCGATGAAGAGGGCCACCTTTCGGTCGCGCAATTCCTGGTATACCCAGCGGTTCCGCCCGGTGAAATCATAAGCGAAGCCATAATTCATCATTTCAGACTTCTTGCTATTCAGAGCGCCGGATTTGATTTCCTTCACAAACACGTTCTCGCCGCTACGCAGCTGCACAGCCTCAAGACCGGCAGGTTTTAGATCTTCAAACAACAGATACTCGTAATTGTTCTTTGATTCGATCGTGAGCACCGCTTCTATGCGGTCTCCACTCTGGACGGTCTCGCCGTCCTTGAGCGGCACGCGCTCGGAAACAATTCCTTTCAATAAAGTGGGATGATTGACTAACTTGAAGTATTGCCGGCGCACGAAGATTTCATTGCCGGCTGGAGTCAAAGGTTCTTCGAGACTGAAAAACTTAGCTTCCGCCGAAAAATAGATTGGTCCGCTTCCGCCAGTTCGTCGAATCTCGATTGCATTCACGCCGTTGCGAATCAGCTCGCGAGGAATTGCAAACCTGCTTGGCCCCGCGAGCGCTTCCTCAGCCCCCACCTCGCGCGTCACTACTGACTTCCCATTCACAAGCAATTCATAACCTAACGACGGCGACAGTTCCCCGCTCTTTCGCAGGTAGTCGTTGAGCGTCAAAACCACAATCGCCGTGTCACGCGTGTTACTCCATTGAGCACCGCGCCGGTTCTTAATCAGCCAATTCGTTACGGGCTCAATTAGTTTGTTCTGCGGATCGATCGCTAACAAGGCCCGTAGTACGAATGAGGTAGCCTCGACACCGCCATCAGACCAGCGCCAAAAGATCCCATCTTCGCCCCAATGCGCAGTCGCCATCACAGAGGGATCGGAACCCTGTCCGCCGCGCTGGACGATGGAAGTGTCTGGCTTGGAATCAAGCTTTACACCGTTCTCAAGATTGCGTACGAGTGTCTTCGCCTGTTCGAGCTTGCCGAGGTTGTTTGCCGAGAGGGCCAACAAAGCGCGGGTGTAGGCGTTTAGCCGATCGCGGCTTGTGTAGAGATTTGCAAAAGCCTTCGCCTGAAACTCCGTGGCCGCAGTTTTCTGCGCGACACCATGAGTCGTCAGGGCATGCAGCATCCACGCTTGAAAATCATGATTGGACTCTTCCTCGACCAGTTCTTTATCGAGATATGCTGCAGCCCGTTCGGCGACGTCGGATCTAATCTCGATCCCAGCCCCACGGGCGAGCGTCATTCCCCACAGCACATAAGCCGTCATGAAGTGATCGCTTTCACCTTCTTTCCACCATCCCCAACCGCCGTCGGGATGTTGAAAGTCGTAGAGTCGTTCGAGACTCTGCTTAGTGATCGCATTTAATTGCTTCAGGTCGCGCTTGCCTTGCGGGTGAGTTTGTTGCGCCGTGCTTTGTTCCACGCCACCAAAGACCTTGTTCATGGCTACATCCGGCTTCAGGCCCAGATCGCGCAGAGTCTTGGCGGTAATCGCCGCTGGCAGGAAACGACTCATCGTCTGCTCTGTGCAACCGTACGGGTAATCAATCAGGTATGGGAGCGCGTCAAGCATGGTCACTGCCATGCTTGGAGCTACCTGCACGGAAAGCGTTGTGGTGTCCGTGCGGCGGGCTGCGGGAATGTCCAGCGAAATGGAAACGCTATCGGCTCGCATTTTGCCGGCACGTGAAACGAACTTCTCAATTCCATGCTCATAGATGGCATAGCTCTTTTCCATCGCGTCGCTGTATTGCTCACTGCGCGCTTCCACTTTCAACTTTGCCTCTCCGGCGTGTGCGACTGACACTAACCAATCAACTCTGGCCTCACTCCCCGCTTCTATTTCAACGGTAGCCCTCTCACTCTTCACCGGTGCGCCATCGACGACGACCGGGGTAAGCGTCAATCCGGTAGCGTTTAGCGACGCAGCAACCTTCATCGTCTGGTTCGTGTTGTTGTTGATTACTCCTGAGACGGTTACCTGGTCGCCTACGACAAAGAAGCGCGGAGCTTGTAAGCGAACAATCAACGGCTGTTTCGTGCGCGTCGCAGTATTGCCAATGCCAAACTGATTACCCACGGTTGCCACACGTGCAGTCGCCTGCCATGTTGTTAACGAGTCGGGGTATTTGATTTTAATCGTGGCTGAGCCTTTGCTGTCGGTGAGAACGTCAGGCTGCCAAAGAATCGTAGAACGGAAATCACTACGCACTTGGACTGCCGGCGATTGCCCTGGCGATCGACTTAAGTCAGTCGCTGACTGCAGTCGGGAAAAGGCCTTATCCTCACTTCGAGCGTTTACCGGTAGACTGCTGATCATCTTATTGTTGAACTGGACGCCATCTACCGAGACTGTCTCCATCACCTGTCCGGGAGCCGGAGCCGCGAAATCGCCACGCCTGAAGCTCCCGCGACATCGGCATAACGACGTTGCAACCTCATCGCGTCACCGTCTTCGGCTTCCTCGTTCTTCCGATCAATTAGCTGCCCCTCTGCGACAGCCTCCAGCCGCGCATAGGATTTTTGATTGAATGTACTCTGCGTCTGCACCTGCAGTGTCCGCTTACTACCGTAATAAAACTGGCGCGGATCTCCCGCGTAATCCTGCTGAATGTATTTGACGGATTCATCGATCAGGCCAAGCGCTACCTCCGCGGCAACTGGTTTTCCCTCAACATCTTTTGTCGTAATCCAGAGGGTTCCTTCCTGCTGCGGCTGATACTGCTCGCGGTCGGATTTCACATCCACACTGAGGAACTGCTTAACCGGTGGCACGATCAGTTGTTTCATGGTAGCGAAGATCTGGCCGTCCCTGATCATGGTGGCGTTGAGAAAGACGTTCGGTACGTGTCGGTCCTCAATCTCCAGCTCAATCAATTTAGCCGTTCCCGTAACATGCACCACCCTGTGGCTGTAAAGATCGTCGCCTTCGACGCTGAATAAGACGTAACGATCACCTTCCGGCACGAACAGCATTACCGGAGTCGTTTGTCCGGCGCGAACAGTATCTTTGTCCACTACGATTTCGACGCCGTCTTGCCGGTAACCAAGCTCGGTTGAGGCGTTGTTTGCCACGAACACATGTGTCTCGGCTTTAATTGGCGGCAGTACTCTCTCGCGCCTGGTCGCACTAATTTGCTTGCCCTGACTGCTTTGCCAGGCAACGCGGTAGTAGCCTTCGCCCTCTGCTTGAAATGTGACTTGGCCTCCGCCTTCGGCATCGGTCTTCACCACCTGAGTGCCGATATCATCATGTTGATAACCGCGAAATTTAAGACGCCACGGTTTCTGGCCTTTGCCGGTCGGCGGTGGGAATACACCTTGTCGTTCTTTCAATAGACGAAGCTCTTCGCCCTTTACTTCGCGCCCATTGGGATCGAGCCACACTTCCCACCAGTAGTCACGCGTGATCTTAACTGTCCCGGTCGTCGCCACCGGCTGTTCGTTGGCATCGAGAGCTTTTATATCAACCGTTACTTTGTCTTTCGGACGATAGATGTTTCTTTCCGGGCGCGGGTATACGTAATAGCGTTGTCGCGTGACGCGCACATTTTCGGCGGACACGATTTCGCGGCGCGACGAATCGGTCACGCGGGCTTCGATTCGATACTCAAAATCCTGATTGTAGTTTTCGCGAGGTGTATCGAAGGCCAGCGTTGCTTTACCAGTGGCATCGGTCTTAAGTGTTTCTCGTTTGATAACCTGCCCAGGACCGCCATAGTAATAAGCGTATCGACCGTTCTGTTCGAGGTCGTCGTAATACCAGGGATAATCTCGGTAGGGAAACCAATAGTGATGGAAAGGTTTTTGATAGACGATTACTTCAACGGAAGCATTGCTGACCGGCCCGCCGAAGTAATAATCGGCTTGCACATTGATCTCGACCTTTTCACCCAGCCGAAACGATTTTTTCTTTCCTTCCACCTCGGGAGTTTTGACAGCAATCTTGAATTCCGGAAGCTTGTACTCTTCCAGACGGAAAAGCGTGGCGCCGCCGATGCTGTTCCCTCGTCCCTGATCCCAGAATTGAACGTTGTAAGCGCCGAGCGGTAGTTGTTCACTAAGCTCGAACGAACTCCAGGCGCTGCCAAAGGCATTTAGTGTCGCCTTGCCTTCGCTGACCTTGGTGCCGCGCGGATCATTAATCTGATACTCAACAACCTGGTTTGCCGGAGTCGTGTAGGCGCCGTTATTCGAACGCCGGGCAATAAACTTCCATTGCACGGTTTCTTTAGGCCGGTATGCCGGTCGATCGGTAAACGCGTAAATACGCCAGCCTTCACCGGCATTAGTGTTATTGGCATAACCACCTGAGAATGCCTGCGCGTTGTTTGGTCCTCCGGCCGCGGTGACAAACACACTGCGAGAATTGTTGTCGTCCTTCAGCGCAAAGCTTGCGAGCCCATCGCTGTTGGTGGTTTGAGTTAACTTCCGCCAATACCACTTACCGTTCAGGTAATAGCTTTCCCAAACTGCAACCGAGGCGTTAGCGATTGGTGCTCCGCTTATGGCATTGGCAAAGAAGACGAGGGCCTGCTTCGCAGTGGTTTTCAGAACCAGCGAAGCATCCGTAACCAAAACGAGGTCACGAGCACTCAGTTGTCCGCTTCGCGCTTCCAGCAAATACGCACCCACCGGCAACTTTCCTTCAATCCGCAGTGTCTCCGAAAATGGTCTGTGTTCACCTTTTTCGGGAAGGTCCTTCTTCCAACGCTTAACTACGTCGCGTTCACGCGCTGCAAGGTTTTGAATCCAGGCGGCGGCTCCTGCATCTCCCTCGCCCTCTTCCTGGTCGGCGTATTTGGTGAAGCGCAGGTCGCGAGTCAAATCAATTTTGTAGAGCGCGAAGTTAACTTGATTAACGTTACGAGCAACCAGGGAAAACTGAACTTCCGAATCGGGCAGGAAGATATTCGAGACTCCCACGCCGATTGAGGCTTCGGTAATGTTTTTGATTTGCTGTTGGGCCTGATCGTAATAGCGGGTCTCGCCTTTTTTGAATTCGCGCAGCAGCCGGCGATACATCTCGAGAGCCTTGGTGTAATCAGTTTCCTGGTGCCATTGGCCGTCTTCCAGTTGACGCAAAGCGCCGTAGTTGTTCACCCACTCGGCATAGTGAAAAAGCGCGTCGTCATACCATTCTGTTTGGCGGCCACCTTTCAGGGCCGCTTCAAATTCATCATCCACCCGATCACGTGTTTCCCAATCACCCGCGTTGTTACGCATGGTCATCGCGATCAGAAAATGCAGATGAATCTTCTGGCCCTCATCGGCAGTGATCTTGAGAGCGTTCTCTAAAATGTTCAGAGGGATGTAATTGCCGTAATACGTGTAGTGGTAGTAAGCGTTGATGTGAGGCGGCTCGGCAGATTTGAAGACAATGCGCAGATAGCGTTCGCGCGCAAGCTTAATTTCGCGTTGCCCTGCCCACCAGTCCAGCGCCATCTGGTAGTGAGGCCAGGCCGCGCCCCAGTTCAATTGATCACGACGCGTCCAGTAAAAGTCGCCGAGCGATTCGTGAGCTTCGGCCCAAATCACATCGCGATCTTCTTCCTTGTCGCTAACGCGAATCAGCTCCGCCAGCTGCTTTTGCGCCTCTTCAAACTTTGTGTTGTCGGCAGTTTGCGTTGCTGCTTGTGAACGCCAGAGCGCATCAGCAAGCCGAAATTCAACCCAGCGGCCTTCCGAATGCGGGAGCGCGGCTTTGTCTACGCGTTTGTAAATCTCATAGGTCCGAGCATAAGAACCTTCAGCGGACGCGCGCTCGGCCTCGGCCTTGAGTTGCGGATAATCAGCTTGTTGCGCAATGCCGTTGAAGATGAGAAAGAGGAGAGCGCCGATCGAGATGATGGTTTTCATAAGTAAATAACCGTAAGGCTTGATTTAATTTTGGTCAGATAGTCAGACACACGGGTGCCTCGTTTGTTTTTGGAGATCTCAAATCTGAGATCTCAAATCTCAAACTGCTAAGTAACGAGGGAGACCTTTTGTTTCCGGGCTTGATGAGACTTAAGCCGAGGTGTGACGATGCTTAGAAACCTTTATCGCACCCGCGCGTTGCCCATGCTGCGTCAGTCAACCCGTTAATTGAACGAGCAATCAGCCGAGACTTGCAGCGGAAAGTGCGGGGTGGGGTCTGAGCGGACTTAAGAAAGGTGAACAGACAATCCAGGCGCCGGAGTACTAGCGGGTACAGGGGCGCCCCTCGGTGGGCGCGCGCGCGGCTTTGCCGCAACGGTGTGCGGTAAGTCTCTGACTTACCGGCGGGCTTGTCTTCTGATTGATCGCGGGGCTGAGCCCCGCGCAAGAGTTTGTTTAAGCACTCAAGCGGTAAGTCATAGACTTACCGCGCACCCTGGCGGCAGAGCCGCGCTTGAATCCTAAACATGGGGCGGCCACAAGTGCCGCCCCTACAGTAAGGTTGATGGTGGCCTGTACGACCAGGCTTGTAGATGCTCAGCGGGCAGGTCTTTTCATCGCCGGTCGGTAGCGTAATTGCACACTGAGTAGCATTGGTTCTGCAGCCCGGACTCCGTCGCGGTAATACAAGATTTGCGGTGCGGGAGCGTGCGCTCTTAAAACAACATTCGGGTTCGCCCCCGCTTCCTTCTCTTCTTTCGTCCAGGTCTTTCCTGCTCCCCCTTCCAACTCAACTGAACCAACCTGGATGCTCCACTGCTTTTCCCAGGCTGCGACTTCAGCGGCCGCGAGCTTTTGCGCCTTGTCCGTGATCTCCACGTTGGTCAGTGGTTCAGGGGTTATCAACATACTGAGAACTTCTGCGACCTGATCGGGCCTGCTTCTCCGCAAAGTGAAATAAGGCGGACCGTCATCCTGGGCCGGAATCTCGATCAGCTTTCCGGCGTTAACCTTGTTATCACCGTTGAGCGTGCGCGTGGTGGGAAATATCAGATACGGCTCACTGAAACTACCATCAGCATACTGCTCGCGATCAATCACATACAGGTAACCAGTGCGGCCCGCTTCAACGCTGACTCGAACACGGTCGCCGGGAGTAAGCCTGGTGTTTGCTGAAATGCGTTCCGGGATCCAGTCCTCCTGTTCAGTTCCTTCCTGCACCAGCAGTCGCTCGCCAGAGTCGGAGGCGGTCGGACGACGCAAACGCCAGACGGTTACGCCGACGACGGAGTCTCCAGCGACTCCTGAAACTGGAATACTAGGTGTAGTCAGGCGGTACCTGCGGGCGCCAGGTCGCTTCTGTTTTCCCTGCTTGCCGGACTTGAGGAACGCGGTGTCCCACAAGCGCCTTGTCGCATCATCCTGATTCTGCGCGGCCACAAAGTGACTGCCGAGGAGCAGCAGTGCGATTGCTAGAGCGAGCAAAGCGCTCGTTAATGCGTGGCGACCAAATCCTGTGTGATACATAGCTGTTACCTCTGATTCATTCATGGTCTAACGCCCAACCGTTCAACCCTCTATTACGGTACGGAGCGGTAGCGACGGCATTCACACTCGCGACAGTCAGGCCTGGAACCTGCTGGCCCCGTAGCCTGGATTCGGTCGCTACCGCTCCCGTACTGTAGTTGAGCGTCTTGTCCATATTCTTCTGGCGCTTTCGCCGGGTTTCATCTCCACTCACCCTGCAAGACAAACGCCGCCCAGTAGTAAGGCGACTGCCACTGCTTTTGCTGCCACATCTCGGCCTGGGCTTTTCGCAAGGCCGCGGAGGGCGACTGTTTTTCTCGAAGCATTCCCCTGTAGAACCGCTGCATCAGATCTGCTGTTGCTTTGTCGTTCACATTCCAGAGGCTAACGACTACGCGGCGAGCTCCTGCGTACATGAAGCCTCGTGTTAGTCCTTCCAGCCCCTCGCCTTTGATTTCCTTCCCTAGTCCAGTCTGGCAAGCGCTCAGCACTACTAACTCGGCCGGCAGCGTGAGGTTGTAGATTTCATGTGCGCGTAGAAAACCATCCTGGGGCTGGCCCTTCTGATCGACGAGTGAGAGCACGATTGCCGACAGACTAGGCCGCTCGCTGTCCAGGTAGCCATGAGTCGCGAAGTGAACATAGCGATACTTACTAAGCTCAGTCCCAGTGGCAATCGATCGATTTGCTTTGAAGTCGGTCGCTTTTAAGTTTTTCGCCTCGGGTGACACAGCGAGTATCCGATCGGCTTCCTGGCGCGTAAAAGGCAGGCGCCGAATCTTTAGCTTGTCACCCTCCACGGAGAGGTGCTCAAGCAAACGAGTGCTCGCCGCTGCGCTGGCATTGGTACGCGGTCCGTTGTTCCTGGCTCGGTCACTGAGTCGTTCGTCACCAAGCGAGAATACGGGATCGGCAATTACCGCAACCGCATTTTCCGCAGGGTCGCGATCAATCAAGTTCTTTCGCTGTACCGCAAGCGCTGATGCCGAGGGCAGGCTAATCATCTCGTGATCGAGGATCAGTGGCCGATAGCGGTCGTTCGACGCCGTTTCTGGCGGCGAAGGCAAGGCAGCAAACGGGATAAATTGCAGGGCGCCGTCGGCCACAATGACCAGGCGCTTCCCTTTAAGCTCTGCTGCAACAGGCCCAAGTATCAGCCGACTCAGCTCTGCGGACGCTGCCGACAATTTCGAATCAGCAGCACCCATCCGTTTTTGTTTTTGTGAGGCGCTTTCTGCTGGGACGGAAGAACCACGGGAGGTCAGCAAACTGTAAACGTCGCGAGCGGACTTTTCGATCTGCTGCAGGCTGGGCAACTCATAACTTTGCAGAGTGCTTTGAGAAACCAGCCAGAGATAACTGCGCTCCTCGGCAAGCGAGTATTGCAGGAGCAAGGTGTCTGGGTCTAATTGCTCTTGAATCTCCCGCAGTTTGAGTGGTTGAGGCTGTGTCAATGCGGCATAGCCAGGACTGGAACTTCTGATGGCGGTTTGAACTTTCTGATACTCATCCTCAAGTTCGCGAATCTCCTTGTTCACAACGTTCAACTGGTCCTGCACATTCTTCTGCCCGAGTAACCGGATCTGACGTTGTGCCTTGCCATTGAGCATTTGGGCGAGGTCGCGTTCACGTTCCGTCAGTTCCGGGTTCACACCTTTGCGAATATCCACGTTTGCTTCATTCAGCAATTCCAGCAGGCCCCGGGCCCGCGCTCGCTCACTCGCCGCCAGTGCCTGCGCATCGTAGCCGGCCTGAGGATCCCGGGCGTGTTGCTGCATTAAGAGGTCGATATAAAGTTTGTAAGGTTCCTGCCTGGAAGCAAAATAAGATGCGCGCAACTGTTGCGAGCCTGCTGAAGATCTTACTTGCTCGATCAGGGTGAGTGCCTCTTCGACACCTGCCCTGGCGGCGGCCAAATCTCCAACACTGCGCTGAACCTTTGCCAGGCCCACCAGTGTTCGAGCCGCATTGCTGCGATCCTCAAGCGCGCGAAAGGTGGCCAGCGCTTCCCGATAGCTGGTTAGCGCCTTCGGCGAATCATTCAGTAAGAAATAAACATGACCGAGGTTTGTAAGACTGAGAGCTTCGTTACGAGGATCGGCAATCTTGCGCCGCAGTTGTAAGGCCTGCTCATGGTATTCGAGCGCCTTCTGGAGTTGATTCAGCGTGGCATAGGCAACACCAAAGTAGTCCAGAGTGGTTGCTTCGCCGCGCGGATCGCCTACAGCGCGACGAAGTGGCAGAGCTTTAGAGTAATAAATTAATCCCTGCTCGACTTCCCCGAGAGCGACATATACATAACCAATAAGACTTAGCGCTATTGCCTCTCCATCCTTGTCCTCAGCCACGCGAAAGAGCTGCAGTGCCTGGTCTAAATGAGCGAGTGAGCGCTCAGTATCGCCGAGCCGGTAGTAGAGCAAGCCGATGTTATAGATGGCGGTGGCCTCGCGACCGGTACTGCCATTGAGTCGAAACATCGGCAAGGCCTGGTTGTAGTAATCGAGACTGACTTGCCAATGGCTTAGATCGCTATGAACTTTGCCGAGATTGTTAAGTACTGACGCCTTCGTTGAAGGATCATAAACCTGCTCGCAAATCTCCAGCGCTTTTTGGAAGTCGGCGAGCGCCTGCGATTGATTACCGAGTACGTCATGAATGCCGCCGACGAAGTTGTAAACACCAGCTTCCCGTCGTTTGTCCCCCGCCGCCCGAAACAACGGCAGAGCTTTATCGAATGAGGTCAGGGCCGTGGCAAACTCACTCGACTGAACATGAGTCGATCCAAGACTGTGCAGCGCCAAGCCGGACCAGTAGTTATTCCCTAAGTCCTGGAACTCCCTCAGTGCGTCTTCAAACTTCTTGACAGCAGCCGCCCGCGCTGGGGCTGTGCGTTGCGATCGAAGCTTTAGCGCTTCTTCTAATGCGCGCGCGGCTGCTATCAAATGCCGGTCTGTTGGTGTCGCGGGGCGCGGAGCTACCAATTTTATTTGGTAGCGACCGGGCACCGCCTTCTTGTTTGGGGAGCGTACCTCCAACGTATGTTCGCCGTTACTGAGCGACTCCCAAACGACCAGTTCCGGACCGTATTGATCGTTTGGGCTGTCAATCGTCAAGAGCTTCTGTTTGTCGGGCGCCAGCAACGTTACTTCGATATCAATTCCAATTTGCTCGACGTCGACATGCAGAAACTGTCCGGCTTGCAAGCTAACAGTGAACTGGCTCGCTTCACCGCCTTTCAACTCCCTTTCGATAACCCGTCCTGAAGTCAGAACCGTCGTCTGCGTCTGTGGATGTGGGTCAACGTAAGCTTCGGGTGTACTAATTCCGTAGACTCCCGCAGACAGTGCTCCGCCAAAGGCTAACACTACTATTCCCACGATTGAAAACACATGAAAACGCATTTTTAGATTCACGCCTCTATTGAGGCGCGCCTCGAAAGGTCTGAAAAACTCAGAGCAGGCAAACCAGATGACGTCAATACTCTGACTTAGGCTCGTTGCCCTTCGCTGCTGACGTAGGCTCGGTGCCCTTGGCCGTGAACGTATCTTCTGCCAGATCAAGTTTTGGATGGTTGACCTTGCCCACGAACTCCTCCGTGTTTTCACTGGGAGGGTCGAACGTGAAAGTGTACTTTCCGTCAACATAGCCCGCCTGTTTCTGCTCTTCAGTAGCATTTGTCACGGTGAATCCGAACTCAACCTGCTTACCCTTTGGAATTACCGGACAGTTCCGCTGCGCCAGTTGCACGTTAGGTACAAGATAGTCTGCCATCCAAATGAACGGGTCGGGAACATTTTTAAAGGACATTAATCCCCAATGGCCGGGCGGAAAACTCTTAATGGTGATGGTGTAGGACCTGTGGGTTGGAAGTAGCATTGATTCCTGTGGACTGGGTGTGGACATCGCTTTTCTCCTTTTGTGTGTGCGGTTCGGGACCGCTCTGGGTTGCGCTTGATTTCCTGGGGGGGCGACCGGTATTGCGGGTCAACCCCCGGCTGCTCGACCACCAGCGTAAGGGTCGAACTGAATTGCTTCTACCTACTAACGCGACGGCGGACTCAGAAAACCACCATCCCTTGCAGCCCTGAGAAGCACGCCGTTAGGCGCGTCCCAAGTGATTGAAAAACTTAACCTTATGAACCGGTTGTAGTCCGATTTACACGGGATCCACTTCGGTGCCCTTGGCGGTAAAGGTATCTTCGGCCTGATCTGGACGAGGATCGTTGAGAAAACCGGTGAACTCTGACGCGTTGCCGCCGGGAGGAACAAACGAGAATTGGTATGGTCCCACAACGTAGCCCGCCTCCCTCTGTTCCTCCGTGACGTCATCCAGCGTAAAATCGAATACAATCATCGAACTGGGTTGAGTAACCGGACGATTTATTTCAGTCAGTATTACGGAGGGAACACTGTAGGCTGCGGTCCATTCGAGCGAGAGCGGATTCTGGGAGAAGGTCAATTCTCCCGGATATTTGTCAGAATAGTTTGGGCTGTGAATGACAACCTCGAAAGTCTTGTCCTCCGGAAGGGTGATTATCGGTTGGGGACTGGGTGTGGACATCGTTTTCTCCTTATATGCGGTTCGGGACCGCTCTGGGCTCGATTGGGGTGGTTGATCTACTCGGATCAAACTCCCCGGCTGCTCTGGTAGATCAGGGTAGAGTCGAGCTGAATTACTTTTCCATTTACTAACGCGAAGGCGGACTCAAAAAACCACCATCGCCTCAGAATTAATTGGTCTGCTGGAACAACTGATGGCAAAGCCGCCTGGAATAGGTTTAGTTGAAACCGGGACACCGGAACTGGGCGAAGTGGCCGCATGATATTCCCCGGAGTTGGGGAGGTCAACCGTAAATGGGTATGTGATCAGTTATGAGCGAGCTTGATCGCGTGAGTGATGATCGAGTCGTTGGATCGCAGAGTCGTTTGCAGCGGCGCGGTGGTTTTTTCAATCTTTAGTTTGTCCGCAGGAGATTCTTTCAGTAGCCGCTTTAGGGACTGGTTTAAGCCGGCATCACTGATTACGCCCTGGTCGGTTGAGTTTGCGAATCTCCTGGTGGCTTCAACCTCAGCGAGGGGCGAGCCCGACCAGATCAGCCAAAGAGTCTCTGTCCCTTGCTCTGCGTCAAACTTGAACCAACTCTGTTCAGGAATCTGAATGTCCTGGTTCTCCTTGATCAGAGCAGACCCGGCATTCGCAGTCGACGAGGGAAACAGAATCTGCAGCGGGTTATCACCGGTTGGACTTTCGTTGAGAATGTAAAGATAACCGGCTTGCGGACTGAGCAGGTGCAAACGGACCTGATAGTCCGGCTCAAAGTTAATCTCGCCTGCCAGACGGAACGGCTTCTCAAACGGCTTTCCCGCACGGTACTTCTGCACCGTAATCCAATAACTGAGTTCCCTCCCCGGCACGTTCGCAGTTATTGCCGGTGCGGCTGCGGGACCGGAACTGCTTCTTGAACCTAGCCAGGCGCGAATTCCAAATGCGGTCAAAGCAATGACGGCCAGCATGGCGACTGCAAAACCAATGGCCTTCTTCCTGGTTTTACCGACCGTTCCTGTCTGCGCTGATTCAGGAAGTAGCTGGTTGTTCCGTTCAGAGGATCGCAACTCGGAGAATGTCGAAGCTGTCGAGCGCTCGATTTCCGACTGAAACTCCAAACGCTTTCTGAGATTGCGGAGGTCGATCAGCAAGTCGCTGGCGGTCTGATACCGTTCGTCGCGGTTCTTAGCAATCGCTTTGCGGACGATCCGTTCCAATTCATCCGGTACCTTTTGTTTTGCCAATTGTGAGAGGGGCGGCGCCTCCTTCTCGAGAATCTCAACGACTGTGTGGCTGCTCGTTGCTCCGCGAAACGGTACTCGGCCGGCAACCATTTCATAGATCACGATCCCCGTGCTCCAAAGGTCGCTTCGTTCATCCACCGGCAGTCCCTGGCTCTGTTCGGGCGACATGTACGCTACCGTGCCCAAAACATTTCCGGGAGCAGTTTTGAACTCTGTTGGCGCTTCAGTGTCTGTGCGGAGTCCGCTTTCGCCGCCCTTGTGTTTTTCGGTGAGTTTCGCCAGTCCAAAATCCAAAACTTTGACGATGTGATCGCGACGCCGAATCATTACGTTCTCCGGCTTGATATCGCGGTGAACGATGTTGGCTTCGTGAGCTGCTTCGAGGGCCGCCACGATTTGTGCACTGATATCCAGGATCTCAGCGAGCTTCGGTTGGCTGTGCTGCAAGTATAGGCGCAGCGTTTCGCCATCGATGTACTCAGTCGCCAGGAAGGCAAGCGAGTCAATTTCCCCAAACTCAAATACCGTCAAGATGTTTGGTTGGTTAAGCGTCGAAGCAACCTTTGCCTCCAGAGCAAAACGTTTCATCCGTTGTTTATCAGAGGCGAAGTCATGTGGCAGGATCTTTAGCGAGACTCGACGGTCGAGTCTGGTGTCCGTCGCGAGATAGACTTCACCCATGCCACCCGCTCCGATCCGCTTTCAGGATCAAGTACGGGCCCAGTAACTGCCCATCCTGTAACCGCACCTCATCCTTCTCGTCGTCATTAAGCAGGCTCGCAACTCTTTCAACGGCGGGCGAACCCATGAAACCTTCAGCCGCTGCGTCCCGGTGAGACGCAATGAGTTTCTCAACATCCTTTCGCAGCGCTTCGTCAGTTCCACATTGTTCGCAAAGGTATTGCGCGCGTGCATTTTCCTCCAGCGCGATGGCTGACTCGAAGAGGCGACTTACTTGTTGCCAACGTTCAGGTTTCATCAAGCTATGCTGCGGTTAACTGTTGATAAATCCAGGCTCGGGCCATGTTCCAATCGCGCGTCACGGTGTTAGCGGAGATCTTAAGGACTGCGGCGATCTCATCATTACTCAAGCCACCGAAGTAACGGAGTTCGACCACCTGGCTCCGTCTGGGATCCAGCTCCGCCAAACTGTCGAGAGCTTCATTCAGTAGCAACAGCTCGCGCGCGCGATCTTTGGTCACAAGAGCAGCTTCGTCGAGCGACACCTGCTGCCGGGCTCCTCCACGTTTCGCGCGCGCGTATCGACGGGCGTGATCGACGAGAATTCGCCGCATGATTTTGGCCGAAATACCGAAAAAGTGGGATCGATTTGCCCAGTGGACGTTCTTTTGATCGACGAGCCGAAGGTACGCCTCATTTATCAGTGCCGTAGTTTGCAGCGTATGGCCTTTTCGCTCATGCCGCATAAACCGATGAGCCATTTGCCGCAGCTCCCGGTAGACCAGCGGGTAGAGCTTGTCGAGAGCGGCTTGATTTCCGCCGCTCCACTCAACGAGCAACTGCGTGATTTCGTGAGGCGAGATTTGGGGAGTTCTGCTCACCGGTATTGCCTTACATCTGCAGCGGAAAGAGCCCAGCGCCGGAGATGTTATTTCAGCCGCGCACCATTCGGCACCTCTTCAGTAAAGGTTGCAATCACAGGCCGGCCTTCCTCTCCGATCGATGCGGCGACCACCATGCCCTGGGATTCATAGCCGCGAAGCTTGCGCGGCTTCAGATTAGCAACCACAACCACTTTCTTCCCTACCAGAGTTTCTGGTTCGTAATACTGCGCGATGCCGGCCAGAACTTGACGTGGCTCTGCCTCCCCGACGTCGATCGTGAGCAGCAGAAGTTTGTCGGCCTTGGGAATACGCGTGGCAGTCAAGACCTCGCCGACTTTCATTTCCACTTTCGCGAAGTCGCCAATCTCAATGAAACTTGTGACACCTTCCACGGCATCGGCTTCGGTCGCGCCTTGCATCGGCGGACTTGGTTTCGTATCGGCGGCGGCAGGCGCATCCGGCACAGCCTCAGCCTCCGTCGCATGAGCGCCAGGGTTCTTAATCTCTTCCATTGTCTTTCCTTTATCGATGCGCGGAAACAGCGGTTTCACTTCTCCAATTTCTTGTCCCACAGGAAGGCCGCCCCACTTCAGTTCGCTGGGATTGACCGCAGCAGGCGAATCGGCAAACCCCAATTGACCATAAATCCCAGAAACTGCCTGCGGCATCACCGGATAGAGCAGGACACATAGCCAGCGCAGCGATTCTGCCGCGCGGTATAGCACGACACTTAGTGTCTCGCGTTGGTTCTCGTCCTTGGCGAGATCCCAGGGCTTTGCGTCACTGATCATCTTGTCTACACGGGCCACTACCGACCATGCAACCTCAAGAGCGCGGCTGAATGAGTAACTGTCGAACAACTGCAAATATTGGTCGCGAGCGTGTTCGATAAAACCCGAGACTGTGGTCTCGTCCGTGTCTATGCCGCTTCGCTTCGCCAGCAACAACTTGTCTTCAGGAATTACTCCCGAAGGGATTTTGCTTTCGGAATAGCGGTTGATCATTGTGAGTGTGCGGCTGGAGAGATTTCCGAGGCCGCTCGCCAAATCACTATTGGTTCGATCAATCAGCGCTTCATATCCAAATCGTCCGTCCTGTCCAAAAACCATCTCGCGCAAACAGAAGTAGCGGACTGCATCAATCGAGAAATAACGATGCAACACGTCAAGCTCGACGGTATTTCCCAGGGTCTTGGACATTTTGCGGCCCTGCTGATCTACCCACATACCGTGCGCCACCACGGCAAGCGGCTGCTCGACGCCGGCAGCCATGAGAAACGCCGGCCAGTAGACCGCGTGAAAACGGAGGATGTCCTTGCCGACTAGATGCAGCCCCGGCCAGTACTTCTCAAAGCCCACTACTCGCTCGCGCTCGTCATTGCCGTAACCGATAGCCGTAATGTAGTTGGTAAGCGCGTCAAACCAGACGTAGATCGAATGCGACGGATCATCGGGAACCGGAATTCCCCACTTCACTGAGTTGCGCAGGCGGCTAACAGACAAATCCTGCAGCCCTCCCTTTACGAAACTCATTACCTCATTCCGGCGCGATTCAGGACGTATGAAGTCTGGACGACTTTCGTAGAGGTCAATCAGCGCGTCTGCGTAATCGGAAAGCCGAAAGAAGTAGCTCTCTTCGCTTACGCGATCAAGAAGAGTTTCGTGAATCAAACAAAGAGGAGGCTCGCCGTCATTTTTTGGCTTAATAAATTCATCTTCGGTTTTATAGGCAGCGCATGGAGCGCAAAACCACCCTTCGTAGTGCCCCTTGTAAATCGCGTCGCGGCCCTTGGGCGTTAACGACTTGGACACCTGCCGCCAGAACTTGCTGACTCCTTCCGCATGAAACGGATAGGTGGTGCGCATGAAGATATCGTAACCACCGTGTTCGGTATCGAGGCCGAACTGCGCGGTCATCTTCTTGTAATACTCCACCACGTAGTCAGCTTGTTCCTGTGGCGTGCGGCCGGCCCGCTCGGCTGCTCGTTCGATGTTGATGCCATGCTCGTCAGTGCCGGTTAGGAAATAAGTCTCAACGCCGCGCTGCTCTTTGTGTCGATGCAGAGCATCCGCCACGATCATCGTGTAGAGATGACCAAGGTGAGGCAGACTGTTCGCGTAATAGATGGGAGTGGTTACGTAGAAGGTCTTCAAAAAATCATTTTCCATTTCTCATTTTCCAGCTCTCATTTTTCATTGAATTGGGCTAATCGCATTAACCACTCGACAGATCACTTCAAACTACAAAATGACAAATGAGAAATGGCAAATGAGAAATGGAAAATGTCTTTGGTTTAATCCCTGCCCGTAATCAGGGCCATCGCTTCAGCCCGCGTGCGTGGGTCGTTGCGGAAACCGCCGAGGACCGCCGATGTCACGGTGGTCGCGCCCGACTTCCTAACACCACGGAGCGTCATGCAGGTGTGTTCAGCTTCAATTACTACCATCACACCCACCGGCTTAAGACCCTCATAAAGCGTGTTCGCAATGTCCGTCGTCAACCGTTCCTGAAGTTGCAGCCGGCGCGAGAACGTTTCCGCGAGACGCGCAAGCTTCGAGATTCCGAGAATGCGGCCGTCTTTGGGAATGTAGGCGATGTGACACTTGCCGACAAATGGCGCCAAATGGTGTTCACATAAAGAAGCAATACTGATGTCTTTCACTATCACCATCTCGTCATGCTTGTCACCGGGCAAAGGTATGACGTGAGTTTGTGGATCCTCGCGCATGCCCGCCGTCAACTCCGCAAACATCTCAGCAACGCGCCGTGGCGTCTCTTGCAGTCCCGGTCGTTCCGGATCCTCGCCTAAGCCTTCGAGAATCAAGCGCACACCCTGGGCGATCAGATCGAGATCCACGTCTGGGAGTGAACCCTGCGCGTCTAATTCATCTGAGAACTTTGTAGCCATTTGTGGACTCACCCCTTGGCGGCATTCGCTAATGCCAATCGCACAGCTGCCTCAACAGTGCGAAACGGAACGTTGGCCTGCAGGGCAGCAGCCTGGACCTGATCAAATTCCGGCATTTGATTCACAACATGCCCGTTCATGCGGGCTACTTTAACATCAATCGCGCCGTACTGCGTTTCGACCTTCATCACCTGCCGGTCCAAAGCGCGACGCTCAACCTGGTAGCTGCGAATGCCCAGGGTTGTGGTTTCTGCGAACAGCATCCCTAAGATTGCTTCTTTCTGGTCCGCGGCGCAGAGCACTGACAAAAGCACGCCCGGACGATTCTTCTTCATCTGAATGGGTGTGAAATAACAATCGAGGGCGCCGAGTTCAAGCGCTCGATCCATGACATGACCAAACACCTGCGGTGATAAATCGTCAATATTCGTTTCCACCATCCAAAGAGTTTCGAGTTCCGGGATTTGGGTTTCGAGTTCGCCTGGTTCCGTACCGATCATGACCCGGAGTGCATTGGGAAACCTTTCGTAACTTCGGCTGCCGGCGCCGTAACCCGTCCGTTCGAGTCGCATCTTCGGCAGCGCTCCGTATTCGTCGCAAACGGAAGCAATGATTGCGGCGCCAGTCGGGGTGACGAGTTCGCCCTTGATTTCGGTGGCATACACCGGCGCTGCTTTTAATAACTCGGTGACAGCCGGCGGCGGCACGGGAAAGCGTCCATGTGCCATGTCGACAGTTCCGCTGCCGACATGCAAAGGCGAACAAACAAACCGTTCTACGCCCAGCAGATCAAAACAGATCGCGGCGCCCACCACGTCTACGATGGCGTCGAGAGCCCCGACTTCGTGGAAATGAATACGTTCGATTGGTTGTTCGTGGACCTTCGCTTCGGCCTCGGCGAGACGAGAAAAAATCTTAGCGGCGCGCTCCTTTACACGATCGTTGAGCCGCGAGTCGTAAATAATCTTTAGAACGTCGCTGAGGTGCCGGTGAGTGTGTTCGGGCTTGATGCTCACGCGCGCGAAGGTGCAGGCCAAGCCCGATCGATCGACTTTTTCAAACCCAACTGAGAACCCCTCGACATCGAGCAGACGGAGTTGCTCCAGCAGAGCGCGCTCATCCACACCGGCAGCCACCAGGGCCCCCAGAATCATGTCGCCGCTCGCGCCAGCGAAACAATCGAAATAAAGAGTTGTCATCTCGTAAATCGTGAATAGTGAATCGTGAATCGTAAATGGTGAATCGTAAACACCAGACAATAAGTACTTGTCTCATTCACACCGGGCTTTAGCCCGGTGCCCAGCAGTTCTCCTCAGAGGGTAACCGTTTTAACGGTTTACGAAGTCCGTGTGTGAGAGCCGGGTGGAAACCGTTGAAACGGTTCCGAACTTTCTAGGCTCAATTTGCCACCGGGCTGAAGCCGCGGTGTGAATAAAAAAAAGTCATGACTGCTGAATCAAGTTGAACCTCCAAATTGAATTCGCTGTTCTCTAGTCAGCCGTCAAAAGCACCATCTGTTGCGAGATCCGCGGTAACACCTCGCCGGCCTTACCTGTCAAGACTTCATGGCAAAGTTCAGACAGGGGCGTCCGCTCCGGGTTAACTTCGCAAACGTAGGCGCCAGCGTCACGAGCAATCGCGGGGAGCGCTGCCGCCGGATAAACCAACGCCGACGTGCCAACCACAAAGCAGAGTTCACAATTGGCAGCTGCTTCTGCCGCAGCCTCAAAGGCGCCTGCAGGTAAGATTTCTCCAAACAATACAACGTCCGGACGAACTAAATCGCCGCAGCTGAGGCACGCATCCGCGCGTTTATCGTCGCGACTGATCTCCTGTCGTTCATGACAGGCGATGCAGCGACTTCGCCAGATGCTGCCATGAAGTTCAATGACATCTCGCGACCCTGCGAGCTGGTGCAAACCATCGATATTTTGGGTGACGAGTTTTAGGTCTGCAAATCGAGACTGCCAGCCTGCGATTTCCTGGTGCGCCGCATTCGGTTTAAGCGCGCTCAGCAGTTGCCGCCGGTAATCAAACCACTCCCATACGGCAGCGAGGTCTTGGTCCACCATCTGCGCCGATGAAATCACATCAAAGGGCATCCCTTTCCAAACGGCCGTATTGCCGCCGCCGCGGAATGTTGGCACGCCTGATTCAGCGGAAACCCCGGCGCCGGTTAAGACGAGGACCCGGCTGGCGTTAAGAAACCTCTCGCACAGCTCGCGTGAGATAGTCAGATCACTTAAAGATTGCATGTGTAATTCGATGGTAACAGAGGCGAGCGGGAAAGCGCCAAATGATCGCTATCAGGAACTGTACTACGGCTATGGGCGACCACCAGTTGAAAACCTTTCGTTCAGAATTGCTAGTTTGATTTAACGCTGAAAGCATTCGCGAATTTCAGCCCAGGGGTGGGCTTTGGCAACCCTGGGAGACGCCGCCCCATTTGCCGAAGACGCAACCCCCTGAAAGGGTTGCGTCCGCGATAACCAAAGACCCGTCGCAACTCCTTCAGAGTTGCGATAAAACAAACATGCATTTTATCCCCAGGGTTTCAAAGCAAACCCTGGGCTGGAATTAGCCAACGCCTTCGGCGTTAAATTCAGACCTGCCTGTCGTTCGGCGATAGTGTGATCGCTGCGCTATACTTTGCACCTTTCCACAACTACAGCTTCAAGATTGAACTTTCAGTGACCTTAATCAAACTGCAGCAAAAGCTGAAACGACAAGTTGAGACAGCGGCTCTGGAACTGTTCGGCGTCGAGCTCGAGCAAGTAGCCTCTGAAACGCCTCCCAAAACCGAGCTGGGCGACCTCGCATTCCCAGTCGCTTTCGAACTAGCCAAACGGATTAAGCAAGGCACCGGAGTGAAACTCGCACCTCGAGCGATTGCCGAACAGCTCAAGGCGCGGCTCGAAGCGGATGAACAGGTCGCACGTGTCGAAGTGGCTGGTGCCGGATACTTAAACGTTTTCTTTGATCGTACCGCTTTACTCAGGACGTTCGCCGCTCCGTCGGCTGAATCACCGGTCGAAGACATACCCGCCGACTCATCTGAAATTCGACCAAAGCAGATGGTCGAACACACAAGCATCAATCCGAACAAAGCAGCCCACATCGGTCACGTGCGTAACGCTGTTCTTGGCGACACCTTCGTGAGGATCCTGCGAGCTGCAGGAGAACGCGTCGAAATCCAAAACTATATCGACAACACGGGGGTGCAAGTCGCAGACGTTGTTGTCGGTTTCATGCACATCGAACAGAAAACGCTTGATGAGATTAAAGCGCTGGATAGCTCCCTTCCCGCTGATCGGCCGTTTGATTACTACTGCTGGGATCTTTACACGCAGGTTGGGCTTTTCTATCGAGATGGCAACCCGGAGGGCCAACCTGATCCCGACCGTCTAAAACTGCGAACCGAGATACTGCACGCCCTTGAAGAGGGGAATAACACAATCGCAGCGCTTGCGGACTACATCGCGACGCGAAACGTGGAATGCATTCTCGACACAATGGAGCGCCTGGGCATTCGTTATGATCTCCTGGCCCGTGAATCCGAAATTCTGCACCTTCATTTCTGGGAACGAGCGTTTGAGTTGATGAGAACTTCGGGTGTGATTCGTTTTGAGGATCAGGGAAAGAATAAAGGCTGCTGGGTAATGCCGTTCGAATCTCATACCGGCACGGACGAACATGAAGCAGACAAAATCATTGTCCGTTCAAATGGCACGGTGACCTATACCGGAAAAGATATCGCCTACCAACTTTGGAAACTGGGCCATCTCGGTCTCGACTTCAATTACAAACCATTCCGTAAATATCCGGACAATTACGTGACCTGGGTGACCACAACCGAGGGAAATGCGGAAGTGTTGCCGGAAGTGCCGCGGCCTAATTTTGGTGGCGGAGTAACCGTTTACAACGTGATCGATTCGCGGCAGTCGTACCCTCAGGAGATCGTCTCGCGGGGAGTTGCCGCTTTAGTCCCCGAACTGGGAGAAGACGCAAGCGTTCATTTGAGTTATGAAATGGTCGCGCTATCTCCTGCGGCGTGCGCCGAACTTGGTATTCAGCTCAGCGCTGAGGACCAATCCAAGCCATATGTCGAAATGAGCGGACGGAAAGGTTTGGGAGTCAAAGCTGACGATCTGATCGATCGACTTGAGGCCGACGCGCTCCGCGAAGTCGAACAACGACATCCGGAGCTTAAACCGGACGAGGCTCGAGCTACGGCCCATGAGATCGCGGTAGGAGCGCTGCGCTATTTCCTGCTGAAGTTCACGCGCAATTCCGTTATTGCTTTCGACTTTAAGGAAGCTCTTTCTTTTGAAGGAGAAACCGGCCCCTACTGCCAATATGCTGCCGTGCGCGCAAATTCCATTTTTCGCAAACTAGATGAATCCGCACGCAACGCTGCAGCGGATCTTCTGAAACAGACGAGCGCCGATGCCGCAATTGGCCAACAAGCCACTGCCGTACTCGGCGATGAAACCGGAACAGAAGTCTGGTCGTTAATAATGTTGGCGCAGCGACTTGATGAGGTAATAACCCAATGCCGTTCGTCCGAGGAGCCTGCGAATCTGGCGAAATATGCTTTCAATCTGGCTAAGAGTTTCAATCTCTTCTATCACCGGCACCGGATCATTGCCGAGCCTGATCAGATGAAGAAAGCTGTACTGATCACCGCGGCTGACGTTGCGCGCCGGCAATTAACTGCCGCTCTCGCAATTCTCGGAATCAGCGTGCCTGAGCGTATGTAAGAAGGGCCGCTGTACTTTTGTTGAAATCTCAGAGTATAAAAGCGACATGCTGATTGTGATGAAAAATGGAGCGAGCGAAGCTCAGACCGCCGCTGTCGTGCGCGTCGTGAAAGAGCTTGGCTTCCAGGAGCACGTGATGCCCGGCATCTCACGAACGGCAATCGGAATTACGGGAAATCAATCCCCGATTGATCCTTCTCGCTTTGAAACGCTTCCCGGCGTCGCTGAAGTTATTCGCGTCAGCAAACCTTACAAACTCGTCACACTCGATTTTCGCCCTGAAAAAACTGTGGTGCGCGTTGGTGATGCGACAATCGGCGGAGAGGATCTGGCAATCATCGCCGGCCCCTGTGCAGTGGAGAGCCGCGCGCAGGCATTGGCCATCGCGCAAGCAGTGCAAAAGAGTGGGGCCCGATTCTTCCGTGGTGGAGCTTTTAAGCCGCGCACGTCGCCATACGCGTTTCAAGGACTTGGCGAAGAGGGTTTGATGATCCTGGCGGAGATTCGCGAAACGTATGGGTTAAAGATTGTCACGGAAGCCCTCGATGAACCCGGCGTCGATTTGGTCGAACGCTACGGCGACATCATTCAAATCGGCGCCCGTAGCATGCAGAACTTCACTCTGTTACGCCGCGTGGGCAAATCGGGTCTGCCAGTGCTTTTGAAACGGGGACCTGCGGCGACACTGGATGAGTGGTTGCTGGCCGCGGAATACATCATGTCCGAAGGCAACTATCAAATCGTGCTGTGCGAACGTGGCATTCGCAGCTTTGCTCAGCACGCGCGCAACACGCTCGACCTCGCAGCGATTCCAGCGGTGCGTCGCCTTTCTCATCTACCGGTGATCGTTGATCCGTCACACGGCACTGGCAAAAACTATATGGTCACGCCTCTTGCCCGTGCCGGCGTTGCCGTTGGCGCTGACGGGGTGATCGTCGAAGTCCACGACCAACCTACCCAGGCTCTCTCTGATGGTGCTCAAGCCCTCACGTTAGATCAATACGAACAGCTGGTGAGCGAGGTGCGATCCATTCATGAAGTGATTGCGCCCGCCGTAGTTAGTTAGCAGCGAGAGTCTCGGTGGTGTCCTATTTTATGTAGGGGCGGCACTCTGTGGCCGCCCCATTTTTAGGATTCAAGGGCGCCCACGGAGGGACGCCCCTACATCCATTTTCACATTAGGCACTACCAGAGTTTCTTCCTTCTTCCCCTGCCAGAATTGCAGCTAAGTCGCGCGAGAACACTGAACGTGGGATCACTACGTCGTAACCTGCAGCCCTTGCCGATTTCTGTAACTCTGTTTCCACATGTGAATAGAACCCAAGCAACCTGATCGAAGCGAGCTGACAATCAGCCTTGATAGATCTGGCGACGGCTAAGGGGTCGAGTTTCTGCGCTTGCAAGTCGACGATTATCAGATCCGCAGACCCTTCGCGAGCGAGTTTTAGCAACAGCTCGGCATTTCGCACTGATTTGAGCTCGACGCCAAGATGTTCTGCAGTCGCACGGATCTTTGCGACAAAGAACATGTCATCGACGGCGGCTATAACGGTTCGGGGCACGATTAGTTTCGAGTTCCGAGTTTCGGGTTTCGGGTTTCAGGTTTAAGGTTCCAAGTTTCAGGTTTCAGGTTTAGGCTGCTGTGCATGGTAATGATTCCCGAAACCTCAAATTTGGAACTTGAAACCTGAAACTTGAAACCTGGAACCTATTCTCCTTGAACCACCCCACGGCATTACCAGACTTCATAAAGTCGGCCGAAATCGAGTCAGGCGGACCACAACGGATAATTCCGGATGCCGTCAACGCTTCGAGCCTCATCGTTGCCTCATACAACATCCGCTATGCTGTCGGTCAGTTCTTAATACCGAGTGGGCTCCTACGAAAAGTTGGTTTCAACCTGCCGCAACCACGCGCTCAACGAGTCGCGGAACACATCGCTGAAGCTGCTGAGGCATTCGCAAATGGATCGTTGCTACCGCGTGCCGACATCTTAGCATTACAAGAAGCCGACAAAGGGACCTCTCGCACCGGCGGGCATCACGTAACGCGCGAGCTCGCGCAACAACTCGAGATGTCGTGGGTGCACGTGGGCGCTGGCATTCCCCGCGGAATTGAACCGATGCCGCGGCAATGGTGGCTTAATTTTGAAGAGCAGATCGGCATGGATGATGCAGGCGATACTGGCGTCGCCTTGCTGAGCCGGATTGCACTTTCCGATGTGACGCGCATCGACCTGCCCTGGCACGAATGTCCGTGGCGACCCCGACTGGCGATGGCAGCTACGGTTAACGTCGGCTCGCAGAGGTTGCGTCTCATCAATGCGCACGTAGATCCTCATGCAGCTGTTGGTGGACAACTTGCACAGCTTGAAGTACTGCTTGACGAGGCGAACAAATTTAATGGCCCGACTTTAATACTAGGCGACTTCAATACGCTGACGCGGCGCAAGGCTTTGGAGACACGAAACTTTCTCGAGGCGCACCGCTTCGTCACGCCTTTCCGCACGGGCACACCGACGTGGCGCGGATTCGGGCTGCGGCTACACGCGGACTGGATTTTTGGGCGGCAAGTGGAGATCAAGCGGTGGGGCGTCGCGCGACCACTGAATGTTTCGGACCATTGGCCAATCTGGGCGGAGATAAAATTGCCGATTGCCGATTGCCAATTGCCGATTGGGTCTTTAGGAAAGTAGAGAGTTAATTACAACGTGGTTGGTAGTATTTTCAGGACGGTCTGAAACTGACTCCGGATCTCTTAATCGGCAATCGGTAATCGGAAATCGGAAATCGAAGGTAGCATCGCCCAATCCGAAAAGGACAACGTTGATTACGAGCCGTAATAATTCCCTGCTCCGTCTCGCGCGCACTGTGCGCGACGGCAAAGATGCGTCGCTGATCTTTATTGAAGGGCTGCGGTTGTGCGAGGAAGCACGCCAAAGCAAGCTGAAAATTCACGCCGTGATCTACTCAGAACAGATCGCGCGCAAAGAGAGGGCGGCGGCGCTTATTGAGGAGCTGAAAAACGTCTGCGACCAGTTCGGGGAAGTAAGCGAATCACTCCTGGCCACGGTTTCCTACACGAAAACTCCACAAGGGATGATCCTGCTGGCAGAAAGGCCCGACTCCGGAAAACAAAGACTAGAGATGAGCGAGCCTCACCCGCATTTACTCGTAATCATGGACGGAATCAACAATCCGGTGAATGTTGGCGCGATCCTTCGCACCGCCGAAGCGGCGGGAGCAACTGGCGTAATTGTCACAGGGGATTCTTCCGATCCATTTTCGCCTAAGGCGCTGCGTGGCGCGATGGGTTCCGCGTTCAGGATGCCAATTTGGTATGAGGCTGCATATGAAGAGGCGCTGGCGTGGTGCGCTGATCACAAGATCAAAACCGTGTGTGCGGACCTTAGCGCAACCAGGCAGCACACCGACATCGACTGGACTGGACCCTCAGCGTTAGCTCTCGGTCCCGAATCCACCGGACTCTCGCCAACACAGGTGCAAATGGCGGATGGAGCAGTAAAGATTCCGATGGCAGGTGAGGTGGAGAGTTTGAACGTAGCCGCCGCCGCGGCGATCTTGTTGTACGAGGCGAATCGCCAAAGATATTCGTAAACTTACCGCGTCCAATTACAGTACGGGAGCGGTGGCGACCGGATCCAACCGACTGCAGATTACAGGTCAGACCTTGGTGTAACGTGGAAAAGTGACAATCGCGGGCCCCCAAACTTGATCGATTAGTTACTTGAATGCGGTCGCTACCCGTACTGTATTGAGTTTTGATCCGAGTAATCGGCGTAAATCTGCGGCAACCTTTTTCTCAACTGACTTCGGTCGCTACCGCTTCACGTACCGGATCGGGCTTACTTCTAGCGCTTGCTGGAGATCCGCCTCAGCTTCTCTGCTTTGCTGAGTTTCGGTTGGTTGTAACCACGCTCGCCGAATGGCCGCAAGCGGGCGAGCCACATGTCTTCCATGAATTCCAGTTCCTTCCTTACATCGAACTGAGCAGCGGGCGGATTAAGTTCTTCCAAAATCTCAAAAGCAAACTTGTCGGCGCCAAACTGCTGCCAGTCCTCTTGCAGCGAGCTGTTTGGATGAGTCCCGTTCTGCAGCTGGAATCTGTGGCGATTGATGAGGCCGGGCAAGTCTTTACCACTGGCGAGAAGAATCTTATCGGTCAGTGTGTTTCGAATTTGAAACACGCCGATGGTTACAGGCCGCCGTTTGTATTCCTGCTTGAGTTCTTTCTTGTTCTGTTTCACGAGTTTCTGCCTGCACAAGAAAATTAGCCACAGATTCACGCGGATGACACAGATCAGAAAAGATAACGTTCAGTAAGGAAGGTGGGCCTGCCCCGCTTCTTTGAGAAACAAGATTACTGCTGATGAGCTCAGAGCAGATCAAAAAACTAGGCAGTTCTGATCTGTGTCATCCGCGTGAATCTGTGGCTAATTTTCCTAGAAGAAGCGGGAGCGTCACTTCTTATAAATCGCGATGCCCCAAAAATTTACTTCGGGCGGCAGACTGTTCCAATGGTCAAACGCATGAGAATCGTCTGACTTGTAACGCAGTTTGTAGTTCCCGGCCGGTAACTTGATCACCAGATCCACCTTACGGTTCTTGGTTGCGCCGCCCGCGTGAGTGGTCTTGGGTTCCTGCATCTCCCAAACAGGAAATCCTTTATCAGCATTTTCGATCCAGCCATAGTCGAACATTTCACCGGCCTGACCTTCGCCAATCGAAAAGATTCTCACTTCCTGATCCCGAGGAATATTGAACGCTACAGTCTTATCTTCATTGTCCAGTACGCGCGTGATCTCCGCCACAACCCTCATCTTTGCCAGATCGGCAGGCATAGGCTTCGAATAGATCTCGCCGTAGGTTTTCATCAATCGCGTTGCTTCTTCGGCCTTGCCCACGCTCTGAAGGATGCGAATGCGTGTCACCAGCTCCTTCAGATGCAGCGCTCCAAACGGCTTGCCATTGAACGATTGAACCTGAGACCGCAGTTCGGCAGACGGCGCGTTCCAATTAACCTCCCGAAAAGCCTGCGCGAATTTCTCCGGGAAGATAAACGTCTTGAGAAAAGCCAATCCCACGGGAGAGCTAGTGGCGTCTCCGGCGCCGAGGTCTGTCGGACGACTCAAATTGTCTGAGTTCGCCATGATGATGAACGTCATGTTTCGTTCAGGCACTTTCAAGATGAATGAGGAATTGCCGGTCCAGTAGCCGTAATGCCAAAGGAACTTTGTGCCTTCGAAGTTCTGAGTAAACCAGCCTAAGCCGTAAGGCAGCGACTGACCCTTGGTAGACACCGCAGGTGTAAACGCGAGCTGCTGAGTTTCTTTCGTCAGGAATTTGTTCTGATCGATGGCAATGTCATATTTCGCCATGTCGAGCACCGTTGAAATCAATCCGGCCGAAGAGCTGAAGCCTTGCGGGTAAGTGATTTGAGTTGGATTGAAAGAACGGTCGAGGGCATAGGGTTTGGCGAGAGTCTTCGAGACCGTATCAAATCGCTGTTGGCGTTTCTCGGTGATTGGTGAACTGTTCAGTGGGGATTGATGGGAGTGAACAAGCTTCCAAACGCCGTCTTGCTTGTTCCAGAAGAACGAGCCTCGCCAGGGACCATCAGGCCGAGCGGTTCCATTCGGAGGAGTAATAGTCCCCGACGATATGAAAGTACTGATAGCGCTTGAGCCATAAACCGCGGTCTGCAGGTTTTGCAGTTCAATGTTTATTTTTAACCCTGCCTGAAGCCCCTGACGCATCTCTGCAGCATCAATGAATGACATCAGAAAACCACCATCTCCCGCGTAGCGATTCTGTTGTGGCGAAAGACGCTTTTCAATTTGATCGACATTGCCGCTGTTGAAACCGTTGACTATATCCATCACGGCCGCCTTTACTTCTGCTTCGGCGGCCGGGTCAGGGTTTGGCGACTTCGTGTGTACAATTCTCGGAACGTTGGGCGCGGTTTCATCCATGCCCAAAGGTTCCAGAATATTTGCGATGAGAAGCTCACCAAAAGACTTTCCGCTGGCCCGTTGTATGACTTTATCGAGTTCGGCGAAACGGTTGCCGTTGTAACGATACTGCTCTCCGGGAATTCCTTCAGAAGTGTGCGAAAACAGGTGGCGCACTCGAATCACACCTTCACTCTCGAGCGTGATTCCATACTTGGAAACAGGATCGTCGAGTTTAACTTTTCCCTCCTGTACCAATTGCATAAGAATCGTGGAGCCAAAGGTCTTGGTGAGCGAGGCGAGATGATAAGGCGTATGTTCAGTCGCAGGTATTTTGTTATCCAGGTCTGCATAGCCGAAGCCTTTCGCCCAAATCACCTTTTGATCTTTAACGATCGCCGCTGAATAAGCGGGAATCTTCAACTCCTGCCGCAGGTTTTCCAGTAACGACTCCAGGCGCGCGATGCGTTCGGCATCTGAAGCGGATTGCCCCAGCGCTCGAACACAGGAGACTGTTGCCTGACCCACGAACAGGATTGTCAGAAATGAGGCCAGAATGGCGCGGCTTTTGAATCTCATGGAATCTCCTTTGAGAATTTGATTGCGGAGAGATGACTACGCGTATTGATCCGTTTAATAAACACCGCGAGATGACAATTTGTGGCGGGTTGTAAAGTTAACCTCTCAGGTCAGGAAGGGGGCCTGCCCCCGCTCCTATTTACACGGAAGAAGCGGATCAGAACCAAAAAGTCAGGTCGTTTCTGATCTGCGTTATCCGTGAAGATCTGTGGCTAATTTTCTTCCAAACTGCGGGGGCAGGCCCCCTTCCTCACCTGAGAGGGTTGGTTAATCTCCCTTTCACTTTCCCGCACTAAGCCGCGTCAGACCGGTCGCATCTCTTATCAGCAGATCCGTGCCCAAAAGAATTGGCGCGGCCCAAGTGGCGCTATCACCAACATCATATTTCTTGTCCACTTCGAACTTCGCCGTGGCCCGGCGCGCGATGATTAGATCTGCGTTGTTGGTTAGGTAAACCAGATTTGCGGGAGTCAGCATCACCGAAGCATGCTCACCTTCTCTTCCCTCGGTCATCCAACGAACCACTCCAGTCTTCTCGTCCAGGGCCACAAATTGACCCTTCCGCTTCTCGGAGTGTCCATAGATTAAACCGTCCCCGAAGACTGGGGAGCTCATGTACATCGCCACATCGGCATTCTTCCAGACCTCTGTTGCCTGCCACTTGCCGGCTACCTGGCCCAGCGTAAAGGCGTGCGTACCCTGGCGCGGTCCGGAAACTATCAGATGTGTGCCAGTCCACATGGGGGTGACGATGTTCTCATGCCACTCGTCGGGAAAAGGCGTAGACCAAAGTTCCACCCCTTTGGAATTGAGACCGACTATCGATCCGTTTGTCATGGTGACAATCTGCGGCTCACCGGCGACGTTTACGATCACCGGCGACGCATAACCGGGCCCGGCGCCCCGCCACTCCCAACGTGACGCGCCTGTTGCGGGATCCAGCGCCAGGATTTGTCCCCCGTGAACGTCACTCCCGACTTGAATCACGACCACGCCGTTGAACCACAACGGCGACGCGGCCGTGCCGCAGAAGAGTTTCGACGTGTCGACAGTCTTGGAAAAATCTTTAGTCCAAAGTTGCTTACCCGTCTTGGTGTCCCAGGCGTTTAGCACGCCACTGGCGCCAATCGTAAACAAACGGTTTCCGGCGACGAGGGGCGTGGCATTCGGACCCTTCGCCATTTTTACGGCGTACTGGTTTTTGGTGTAAGGCGCCGAATACTTTTGCTGCCACAGCACCTTGCCGGAGGCGTAATCGATGGCTGTAACAATCTCTTCCGGATCCTGACGGGAGTGCACGAATACCTTACCGCCCGAGACAAGGGGCGAAGCGTACCCCTCTCCCATTTCAACGCGCCAGACGCGCTGCAATGACTCAGGCCAGGCTTTTGGCGTGTGTGAAGCAGGAACGGAGCCATTGCGTTCGGGTCCTCGCCATTGACTCCAATCCTGGGCAGTACTTGATTGCGTCAAGCTAAGAATGATGAATGCGACTGCTATGGCTGAGATGAACCTATTCAAGAGAAAGTCTCCTTTGGTAGCGAACGTGTTCGGTGATCATTTTTGAAGACACGATAAAGGTAAAGGTTCGCTAATGATTAGTCACTTCGCCAGGCGGTCTGGGGTGAGCCTCGTTAATTGCCGAGTTGCGATTGCGGATTGCCGGTTGGATCGGACGAAGAGAAGTAAATCAACAATCGGCAATCCCCCAACGCGTCCCTATGCCAATTGGGCTGTTACGTTTAGAATAACGGCGTTTCCGGACTTAAGTTTCTTTTATCGCCACGAATGCAGCGTCGGCTGGCACCGCGTCTGCTGGGAACCTGCGGTTCTTGAAGGCGTATCTACACATTAGATGACGGAAAAGCTGAAACCGCTCAAAAATAAAAGACGTGAGGAGGCATTACCCGAACGCTTGCTGCGGCGTGTTTTCGAAAGCATGGGCGATGTTGTCGACCGGAAGTTTGGCCGAACTGTCGAACCTAAAAGCGGGCTGACAACTTCCCAGCTTATCGATCGCATGAAGCGGCTTATTGATGAGCGCGTGCGCGACGAGGGACGCAAAGGCCGGATCGCTCCCCATCATCTGAAGTTGAAAGTTGAGTGGGGCACTCATTCGGAAGCGCCGCCGGAGATCCTTAAGGAGTTAGAGCATGAAGTGCTTGCCGAGGCGATCGATCACATCAACGATCATCGTTATCGCACGCTCGCTCCAATTCAGGTTGAAACTGAAGTCGATATCTTTACAACAGGCGTCTCTGTCGATCCCACATTCGGAGAGTTTGAAGAAGAACTGCGGAAAGAAGACGAAGCTAAGCATAGCGCGGATGCCAGGATCCCTCATGGGACACCGCAGATGCCGGACGTTATAGTTGTTGCCCGGATCACGACAAGGAACGGCAAGAAGGAAACGTCCTTAACTTTTAAGCCAGGCGGACGGCGCCTGAATGTCGGTCGCGTCTCCGATAATGATCTCTCTTTCAATGACAATAGCGTTTCGAAGATTCACGCGACCCTGATGCTGAATCAGGAAGGCACCCTGCTGGTCGCTGATACCGGCTCGACCAATGGGACTTTCATTAATGGCCGTCGCATCGCTTATGGCGAAGCGCGGCAAATTGAAGATGGCGACGTCGTTGGTTTTGGTGATGTCGAAGTCCGTTTTCTGAAACGTGACTAACGTTACTGTTGAATCAGGCCGAAGATGTCCCTTCTCTTTTTGCTTCAAACTCCAACGCCGGCGCCGGTTGTCATTTCAGTTCCGGAACGAATGCCCGCCCTGCTGACGCTGATCTACCTCGGCGGCTTTTCCCTGCTGATTTTGTTGCTGTTAGTTTCTTTACTTCGCAATCGACGTCGCAGCTCCGCGCCCTACCGCAACTTTACCCGAAGACCTGCCTCAAGCTGTGCGGCGTCGTCTTGGTTCCACTTCTACAAATCGAGGGTTGCGGGCCTTGCGTTGGATCTTTGTGCTGCTAGCAGCCGGCATGTTTGGCTTTCATATCTACTGGTCGCATTACGCTGAGGAATCGAACGTAAAGTTTCAGGAACTAAGTTACAAGGATCTTAGAAACCGGCGGCTCTCCGAATCAACATTGCGAGGCTGGTTGCTGGATCGCAGCGGCAAACTTGAGAAGGCACTTGCCTACTATCGGAGGGACGGCAGCGGCAACATCGTGCGGGAATATTCGATGGACAAGCCGATGGCCCACATCTTCGGCACCGATCGCGGAGATCCTGGTCTGGAGCGCGCACTTTTTGGAGTCCAGAGTGGAGCGCTGCCAGAGGCGTTGCAGGTGGTGAACCGAGAGACACCCCAGAATAAAGGCAACACCGATGTCCGGCTAACGATTGATCGGGAACTACAGCAAGCGGCCGTCGATCAGTTGAAGGGCAAGCATGGAGCTGTGGTGATTCTAAATCCGCAGAACGGCGAAGTGCTGGCGCTGTACAGTGAACCCTCATACAGCATTAAGGAGGTGCAAGACGAAACCACCTGGCTCAAGCTCGAAGCAAATCAGCGCGATCGCCCACTCGTAAGTCGCGCGTTGGGCGCGTACTACATTCCCGGTTCGACCTTCAAGACCGTCACTATGACGGCCGCATTCATCGCCGGAATCCAGGACACGGAGTTCGTTTGCAGCGGCGGCGGCTATTATGCGGCCCCGGGCGCGAATGTAATTTTCGACGACGCAGGACCTGGCGAAGTTCATGGTCGCATCGGCATCGACAAGGCCTACGAAGTTTCCTGCAACCAGTATTTTGCCCAGATGGGCGTGAAGCTGGGCCCTGACAAACTCAAACAGGCAGCACAGCTCTTAGGCATCGGCGCTTACGATACGCCCGCAGAGGCGCTCCGCGGTCGCAAAGCACCGGAACTATGGAACGCCAGCAGCGAAGCTGTAAAACGTGCCCTGGCCCCGCGGGAAGCGACCATTGTCACCGGCAAGCAAGTAACACGCTACGACCTGGCATTGATTGGTTATGGCCAGGGCTACGCCGGTCAAATGACTCCGTTTCAAATGGCGCTGGCAGCTGCAGTGATTGCGAACATGGAAGGCAAGCTGATGAAGCCGAAGATCGAACTTGATCGACCGCCAGAAGTTTTCAAACAGGTCGTACCACCGCAAAGCGCGCAACGCATGCGACAAATCATGGGACTGGTGACGGGTGGCTCGAGCGGTACAGCTCGCGGAGTATTTGGTCCGGTGAAGCTCGCTGGTATCAACACTGGAGGTAAAACCGGCACGGCGCAAAAAGTAGTCCCCGTTTACGATCCAAAAACCGGCCAACCAAAGACACGGCATCGAGTAGAAAAGGACAACCGCGGAAATATTATTCGCGAGTATGAAGAGACCATAATGGACGAGGACAATCCCCGGATTGATGGCTGGTTTCTCTGCATTGCTCCGTTAGAGCGGCCGCAACTGGCGATGGCAGTCATTGTCGAAGGTGGTGGTTATGGTTCCCGCTCAGCAGCGCCGATCGCTGCAGCCCTGGTGCTCAAGGCGAAAGAACTGGGCTACTTCAACGTTAATCAACCAGCGCAAAAGCCTGGAGGAGTCCCACCGCGGCGGCAAGCAACACCGCGGCCGCGGCAAACAGGCGTCGAACCCAAGGCCAGGCCGGGAGTCGCTCTGAACCCAAGTCAACGCTAACAATGAACGACGGAATAGAAGCCATTCACTTATCAAGGCACAAATAGGTGCGGGATGCGGTAGCGACCATCGATTCGGTTGGCCTCACATCTCGCAAAGCTTGGAAGTTCATTCCTTAAGTGTTGCGCCCCGTTTTAATCACAGATGAAAAACCGAGCATCATCACATCTACTGGTCCTGCTGTTGATTGTCGGCTTTGAAATTGCCGCCTACGTCGCCATTCATCGGGCGGCGCTGTTGCGCGGTTACGAAACTTCCGTCATTGGAGCTGTACGCGATCTGATGATGTTTTTGCCTTTGTTCGTCTTGGTCATTTGGTTATCGCGCGTGATGCGCTTCGCCGGAAATTGGATCCTATTTACGTCCGCCGTGTTGCTATTCGCCTTTGGCATGATGATCCAATACCGGCTTTACAGCGATCCGGAGTACAACGCTCGCAACAAAGCCGCGGCCCGCGCAGAAAAAATGGAAGCGCTGCGCACGCGCTACATTCTTGAGAATTATGATCCTGCAAAGAAGCAGATGATGGGTTTGCCGCCAACGCCGGCGCGCCCAATCGAAATCGATCAATTGCCACAGCGGCCCGCCAACTACACTTTCTTCAACGCGATTACTTCGAGCTATACCTGGATTCCGATTTTCTCGTATCTGGCGTTTGCCATTGCCTATTCGTTCTGCATCCGGGATGGGTTCTTGCTTTGGCTGCAGCGAAACAGTTTCATCATTGTCCTGCTTACGCTGCTCCCGCTGGCCGCCGCCATTGTTACGTCAAGTGCGGGCAAGAGTCTTGGCAATATGACGCCCTGGGAACCGGCAAAGATCCCTTTCCTGCTTGGCTTTGCCGGCATTCTGACAGCGCGCTACAAGGATCTCGCGGAAACGTATTGGGGCATTCCCCGCGCGCGCGACATCGTTCCCCTGGTCGTGATGGCGCTGATTCCCTTCATTCCTTTTTTCGCCCTGAAGGATTTCGGCCAGATGCTGATCTTCAGCGGCGCCTATGCGACGCTTTATCTGGTTGCCGTGCGCCGCTGGCCGCAGTTGCTCGTGTTCGTCGGTTCAGTGTTTCTTGTCATTGGAATCCTGGTGGTTGGCGCCCTCCCGCGCAACATTCAGGAAAAAGTACCGCTCCTGCCGACTGTGGCACGGCCCATCCAGGCGGCGCTCCCCGCCCGCATACAACAACGCTTTCATCTGTGGCTCGATGGTTTTGATCCGCCCTCACCCGAGGTTTCCTGGTGGAAAAAAGACTACGAAGAAGCCGTTAATCAGAATCCCGAGTTGAAAGAGATTGCGCAACAGAGTCCGGCTCTGCAGAACACGGTTAATGTTGACATCTGGTTCGACAAACTAGCGTTTCAGCCGGCGCAAGCCGTTTTTGGAATTACTTCAGGCAAAACGACGGGACGAGGTTTAGGTCTGGGCTTCCCCGAAGTGATCCCGATTGCCGACTCCGATTACGTCTACGCTGCCATTGCGGAGGAGACGGGGCTGATAGGCGGCGCAATAATCATTCTGGCTGTGGTTATTTTCGTTGTTGCCGGAGTTCGCACTTCGCTCGACGCGCGTGATATGTTCACGAAACTCTGCGCAGCCGGTTTGACAGCATTCGTGGGATTTCAGGCGCTCGTCAATATCGGCGGCATTTTACGAGCGTTGCCGATGACCGGCATTACCCTTCCCTTCGTCAGTCACGGTGGTTTTAGTTTGATCACCAGCTATGCGATGCTAGGCATGCTTATGGCTTTTTCTCACCGCAATGCTGGGGACAAGATGTTAGCCAGCAGAGCGCCCAATCGAAGCTCTTCACCACTCAAACTGGAGGCGGTCGAATAATGCAGCCCGCTACGAGCTTTAACGTTGAATCCTACGCCATCTCCGATCGTGGTTTGAACGAACGACGTCCGCTTAATGAGGATTCGTTTTTAGCAGATGGTGAGCGGCGGATCTTTGTGGTAGCTGATGGCGTCGGTGGGGCGGAGGCTGGCGAGGTTGCTTCGCAAACAGCGGTTGAAGTTCTCGACGAAGCATTTCGGCATCAGGAAGACGGCGCAGACATCGAAGACTTGATGGAGCTGGCGATCCAGCGCGCCAATGCTTCCATCCACCAAATGGCGCAGGACAATGCACGCTTTTCGATGATGGCGACGACCGTGGTCGCGCTTCACCTCAAAGGAAACGTCGCGACGATTGGCCACGTGGGAGATTCGAGACTCTACCGGCTAACCCGACAAGGCGACATTGTTCGCGAAACCGAAGACCACTCGGTAGTGGAAGAAGAAGTACGTGCCGGGCGGATGACGGCCGAGCAGGCGGCGAATCATCCAAGCAAAAACGTCATCAGCCGGGCCCTCGGCGCGGAAGATACAGTGGAAGTTGATTTGAAGACTATTGAAGTCGAGGACGGCACCGAGTTTCTCCTTTGCACCGACGGGATCACGCGACACATCTCCGACGGCGAGTTGCGGCAGATGCTGGTCGTCAATGAAGACCTTGGCGTCCTCTGCGAAGAACTAAAACAGCGATGTTATGAACGCGGCGCTGAAGACAACCTGACAGCGGTTGTTGTTCGTTGTGGCTCTCGCATTCGTTCCGGAGAACGCGGCGAAGACTTGCAACGGACCATTTCTCCGGAAGGCGAACCCTTGCATGTGACCGCTGCGCCTCCGCTTTCTGATGAGATCGATCCTGCTGAGCGCACGCACGAATCACTGATTCCGCCTTCTCGAAGCGCCTTTCCTTCCGCGACTCAACAAACGCCGCATGTCGCCTCGGAGCGGCCGTTGAATATTCCTGATCGAGAGTCAAAAGGTGGCTTCGCCAGATCCGCAGGACGGTTTTTTCTTTTTCTCTTGGTCCTCGGGGCGCTCGCGGCCGCTTTTTACGGAGGCCGGCGCTACAAAGGCCCCATACCATTTCTGAAGGAACCCGCTGACGCCCAGGCGCTATCATCACCCACGCCGATAGCTGTTGAGGATCCACAGGCGAAGTTTGATCGAATACGAGCGGAGATCGACAGCGAACCCAAAGCATGGCTGGACGGTGAGATGAGTAAAGAGTTAGCGGCGCAAGGGATTCTGAATCCACTCGACTCAGGTGACCCGCCGTTCCTATATCTTTACGGGCGCGCTTGCTTGTTATCAGGCAATAACATCGATGCGGCAAAGGCCTTTGAGCAGGCGATCATCCGCAGCGCCGCAGCTCCATCAGCAGCAAATGCCACAGTGAAGAAAGAAGCGACCCTCGCCCTGGCTGCCGTGGCTTTGAAATCTGATGCTGACAAACCTAAAGCGCTGACTTATCTCGATGATTTAGTTGCCAAGCCATCTCCCTCGCCTTCCCCCTGATATTAATGAGCTTAGCCGGCCGCTGCTAAGTCCACACGCTTCTGCGCCGCTCAAAATATTTTGACGGCAACGCAGAGAGTTTCGACGTATATAGCATCAAAGTGACCGTTATTTCGGATGGGCTATCGAGACTGAAGTGAATGCAAGAGCTTAAGCTACAACAAAGCCGGTTGGATGGCCGCTACGACCTGCTCGAATGTTTAGGTCGTGGCAGTTATGCCGAGATTTACGTAGCGAAGGACAACGCCGCTGCGGACGACGCACCGTCTACAGTCGTAATTAAGGCGCTCAACATCTTCCTTCAGGAAACGCCCGACGCGGAGTTGGAACATACTCTTGTCACAAATTTTCAAAACGAGGCGGTTGCGCTTGATCTGGTTCGACATCCCCACATCATCAGCCGGCTGGGCCATGGAACGGCCATCGACCTGGGAGGCCGGACGTTCCACTACATAGTTCTCGAATACATGCCAGGCGGCGACATGGCGACTTTATCGCGCAATCACCCCCTTTCGATCGAGAAGGCCGTCGGTTATCTGGAACAGGTGTGCTCGGGTTTGGCGCACGCGCATAAGTGCGGCGTGATTCATCGCGACATCAAGCCACAAAACCTCTTGCTTACAAGCGATCGGAAGATCGTGAAGATTGCGGACTTTGGTGTAGCTCGATTCGAAGCCACCGAAGGCGCGATTACGAGAGTCGGCACCAATATCTATGCCGCACCCGAACACAATCCGCTCGTGCAAACAGGAGCGCTGGATACGGGTTCCCTTTCGAAACAAGAACCGCAACTAACTACCGCCGCTGATATTTACTCGTTGGCTAAGACCACTTACAGCCTGCTTGCCGGCGAGGCGCCGCGGCGCTTCGCACATAAACCGATCACGGAATTTCCACCGGCAATCAGCGAGCACTATTGGTCAGAGGCGGTGCTTCGAGTTTTGGAAAAAGCTACACAAACGCGACCCGAACGCAGACACCAGTCAGTCGCGGAGTTTTGGGATGAGTTGGCTGATGCCACATTACCGCCGACGCGGCCGTTGAGCGTCGCTGAGGCAGAAAAGCGCCGGCCTAGTTCTGATTGGATGTTGGAAACTGAAGAGATCACTCAGGCGCCGCCGCGACCACGGTTCGAACCTGCCCTCCCGGAACCTGCCTACGCCGGTGTCGAAGGCGCGAATACGGTAAAGCGTCCCAAGATCGTAGTCCCAGTTACCATGCTCCCCGGCGCGGCAACGCCACCTGCTCCACGAGTTTCCGCCAAAGACATCGTTAGGGCGTTTCCGGACCAACCCCGCAATGGCAAGGCTGCGCTGCCCCAGAATCAACGCCAAGGCGAGCAGCCGCTCGAAACGCTTTCTGGTCGCCCTTGTACTGATTGTGTGTTTCTCCGGGATGCTTTTGGCGACGCACAGATACGTCACTTCGAACTGGAACCCGCTCTTGAAAATTCCCCGAATTGAGTCTCTTTTCATAGTGGGCCGGGAAGGCGTTACGACAACAGACGTGAATCTGCGCGGCGACCCGAGTTCGACGAATACCGCGATTGGACTTGCGGAATTTGGCTCGCGTGTGAAAGTGTTGGCAGTCAACAACAACTGGTATGAGGTTCAAGTGACGCAGCACGGCCGCCCTAAAACGGATCCGTTTACTTCGGATCGGGGATGGCTTAATAAGAGATTTGTGAAGCTGGATTAGAGTTGTAGCGGTAGGGGCGGCACTCCGTGGCCGCCCCCCAGATTTCCAAACAGGTGCCCACAGAGGGACACCCCTACAAAAGGTGACAGTCACCGCACTCCAAAGAGGAGCGAGAATCATTGGGCCTGCTTGAGTCGATTAGAAAATGGATAGATGGCGACACCAACACTGATTTGTTGGAAGCCGCCGACGAGCACGCGAAGCCGCGACGCATTTGGGAAGAATTTCTTGTAAAGATTGCGCGCGAAGTCGAGGCCGCCATGCAACGGGAAATGTTTACGCCGCCCGGTGGCCCCACCTACATACCGCGCGAGTATATTGTCTATCTCAGTTCCGAGGATGATAAGGACTGGCAGGGTGACAAACGCCGCGGTCTGGAACAGGGTCTCTTCCACGTACTGTCCGAACGCGCCCGCGAACTAAGCGGCTCGACACAACTGGCCACGAAGTCGTTTGCCGTGGAATTGCGTGTTGACGGCACGCTAAACAAGGGTGAGTTTCGCGTGCAGCCGGTTTGGGATGAAACTGAGAGCGGCCACACGATGGTGACGCCACGCGCTGGTGCTGGACAATCAACAAAGCCGGTAAATCTTGATGAAACGATCCGCGAAACTGCTGAAGACGTGATCAGCGAACAAACTGTTGTGCGTCCCCGGCTTGCGGAACTCTACTCCATGGAAGTGTGGCGGGACGGCGTGCGCGAAGCGGTGGTTCCGGTAAGCAAGAATGAGATAACGATCGGCCGCGGATCCAGGTCGGTGACAGTCGATCTACCGTTGAAGGGTGATCCGGAAGTCAGTCGCGTACATGCCATCCTCAACCGCGATGATGATGGTCACTATTGGTTAACGCCGAAGGGACGGAACCCGACTCTGGTCGGCGGTCGCGAGTTAATGCGGGAACAGCGTACGGAAGTCCTGCCTGATCAAAAGATCGCCATCTGCAACTTCATCCTGCGAATCCAACCGAAGTAGTAAAGGTAAGCGTGCGAAGCACGCGGTCTGAGCGTTGAGTCTGAAGCGTAACCTCGATATCTGGGAGCTCAAGGAATTGAAGCCCGCAGTGGGTGACAGCTATGATTGCTGTCGCGCTTGCGGGCTCTACTCGTCTGAAACTGATACTAGCTCTCGCCTAAGCTCATGCTGACGCTTTCGCCTGCTTAGCCTAGTTCGCCCGCAGCTTTCGCCTAAACCCCACCGGCCACGGCAACTTGTGTGTTCTCTAGCTCAGACATGAGTTGGGTGAGGAGTGGAGTGTCGCGTTCGGAGACCAGGTAATTCTTGCCCAGCATCTTGGTCATGCGGCGATCGCCGCAGTTGTCGCTCATCTCTTTCAACAACGCCCGGCAGAGCGCCAGAACCACCTGACCATCAAACTGCTTTCCCGTATTCTGCCGGAAGTCTTCGATAACATCGGCAAAGCAACGGCGGGTCTTGTAAGGCCGATCGGTAGTCATTGCGTCGAATGAGTCTGCGAGGGTCACGATACGGGCTCCCAAGGGTATCTGTTCGCCACTGAGTCCGTCCGGATAACCCCGGCCATCCATGCGCTCGTGATGATACTTCGCCGTCAGAGGGATATCTGCATATGGGTGCTGGATCGGAGCCAGAATTTCAAAGCCTGCGGTGGGGTGGCGATTGAGCTCACTCGACTGTTTCGCGTCAATCTTGTAAGGAGCGTTGATGATGTCGCGCTCGACTACGAGCTTGCCAATGTCATGGAGATAACCGGCGATCGCGATGCCTTCTACCTCTTCGTCTTTCCAGCCCAGTTCGCGGGCAATGATCTCGCTGTACTTGCCGACTCGTTCGGAATGACCTTGCGTGTATTTATCCTTGATGTCGATAGCGGCGGCAAAGGCCCGCACCGTATCACGATAGATCGCTCGCAGCTCTTCATAAAGCCGGCGATTCTCTTCTGCCCGTTGTTCCACCTGATCGAAAAGGCTGTGGGCGTGGATCCCGGCGCCGACGTGTCGCACCATCGCCCGAATTACTCCCAGGTCGTCTTCGGTGAATGCTTCGCCACTCGCCTTGCCGCCCAGCAGCACTAATCCGGTTAACTCGCCCCGAACCACCATGGGAATTACTAACTCGATTCCCTGGCTCTTCAATTCATCGTGATGGCGGTTGAGAAAGTCATGAAAGTGGGGATTGCGATCGTCAGCATCGAGCCGGCTCAAACCGGAGGTTAGAAAAGCTTGCCTCTCAGTCTCATTAATGGTGAGACTGCTTTGAAACTCTTCACCCAGTCCCCAAATAGCCAGACATTCCGTTTCTTCTTTCCCCTTAAGGCATTGGGCGACTGCACCCCGGCGGATCGCGAGCGTACCCAGCAGCAAGTGCAAAGAGGTGCGCACCATCTCGTGAAACTCATTTGAGTTGGCTATTTCCTGGCCGAGATCGGCGAGTGCGCCAAAGGTGTGGACGAGCTTTTGAGCAGTGAGATCCATCTAATCAACACTTTAGTGGCTTGTAGATTTCGCTTGCGCGCCAAAGCCGGTGAGGGTAATCAGGGCTTCCTGTTCGTTCTTTGCCAGCACTACATGGCGCGTCAGTCCCAACATCTCGAATAGTTGAATGGTCTGATTGTTAACGTCGGAAAACACAACACGGGCATTGCTCTTCTCGGCAATGTCGATGATTCCCATCAGGATTGAGATGCCGATGCTGTTGACGAGTTGAGTGTCGCTGAAATCGATAATGAGCGCGCGACAGCCCGAATTGAGACGGTCTTTGCATTCCCGCTCAATTCTCTCGCCGGTCAGTTTATTCAGATAGTCGCTCGCGTAAATTACCGCCGTGGTGCCGACGCAATGCGAACGAATTGATAGCCCGATTGATTCCTCCACGTTTAGCTCCTTTCTCTGAGGTCTAAGAACGCGAAAAGAACAATAACCCTGGAAGTCCTAGCCTACTGTGAAATGCAAGTATCCGACAAGACCACTGCAACATTGGGCCATCTTAGCCGCTTCGCCCCAATGCTGAGCTTTCAATACTTATTCTCGATCATTTCCCGTGTCAGGGTCTTCCCGTCCGAATATGTCCAGTCATCGATGAGCCATTTGCCGCGCAGCTTCCGGAGGTTCACGCGGTAAAGAATCGGGGATTGGGTGGTGCAACCTTTTGGATAAGCGAATTCAACTTCAACGTACGCCCGAGTACTCCCTGCCTCTACGCTGCTGATCCTTTGGGAACGTCTGTAGTGTTTGCCGTTCTCGACGCATGGTTCATCAAGTGGTCGGAAATCCAAGCCGTCGCCAAAGAATCCTTTGTCCGTCGGATGTTGTTTTAGATATGCCTCTTCCTCTCTCAACTCTTCAAGAAAAAGCCGATAGAGCTCGGGCGAATACCAGCGCTTTCGCGACTCGATATGCTTACGGTTGAAAAGAGCTGAACGAGCGTTGCTGAACTTGTAAAAAGCCTTAACGGTCTCGGTAGGTCCACTGGTTTGCGGTAGCGCCGTAGCAGCAGAGACGGCGACGAGAATCGCAAACAAAACTGTTCTGGCTTTCATCGACCGACGTACTTCGTCATGCGCAGGCTGGTTCCTTCGTCGACACGTTCAAACTCAACTTCATCCATTAATGTCCGGATGAGTTGTAGTCCCCAACCTCTTCGTTCACGTGCGGATTCGTCCGCGGCTTTTGCTGAAACACTTCCGGGCGTGACCCCACGGCTCGCTATGGTGATAGTTAATCTATCACTTTCAACGCGAAAGCGCTGATAAATTTTGCGGTCGGGACTAAAACTGTGCTCAAAGGCGTTAATGCAGGCTTCAACGATCGCAGTTTTGATTTGATTGAGGGCTTCTGGCCGGAAATTCAGCCGGCGCGCGATCTGCTCGACTGTGTTAGCTGCTACGAGCTCATTGTCCTCACCCATCGGCAGAATCATGACGAACTCATCTGCTTCAGCCATGGCCGGCAGGTTCACTGCACTTACATTAAGGCGTGCGGTAAGTAGTTCCAGCTGCTGCCGGCCGGAGCCATAGGCTTCGAATCGGTCGAGTACGGCTACTGCTTCATCGCTAAAGCCTTCGTTTGAAATGAGCCAGATTTGAGTTTGCCGGAAATTGTTTTTTGCAGCCACTGACTTCAGCAGTGTGCACCACTCTTCGACCAGTCCCCTACCTGCTTCCAACTTCGAATGAATTTCGGCAACCAGCCAAACTGTCTCTTGCGCATCTGTGTAGGTTGCCTCCGCAAATCCATGCGCTACAACGCAACGTTCTTCATCGCAAACATTTTTGAGTGTGGGCGCAAAAGACTGTCCACTGGCCACGTGAATAATCTGTGGCAGTTTCAATAGATTCGTTTCTGATTCGAGCTTGGCAGCGATGTCTTCGAGCGCTGCTCCTTTGTAGATCGCGCTGAAGCTTGTGTAGTCGAACAGAATTTTCGGCACGGCCTGGCAATCGAAGTTTGAAAGCAAATCACGTAAGCCAACTGTTGCTGCTGCGACGATAATGTCGCGCCATTGTTTGCGGAGCGCGCTTGAGTGCGCCGGCGAGCAACTCTGCCACCACGAGTGCGCGCGGTTCGCCATTAACATCCAGGCGATAACGGGCCTCGAGATAATCCGCCCACGCTGTCGATCCGGACAGGATTTCGACCATCGCTCCATCCCAGTTAATAAGCTCGTGCACGTGCAGTCCATGCAGGATTCGCTCAAGCTCATTAACTTCTACCTCCAGCCGTTTTAGCCACGCCGCGAATGAGACCTTCGGATGTCCAGCGCTGTCGCGCGACTCAAATAGAATGCGCAACAGCGAACGGCGGGTCTCTGGTTGAGGCGCAATCTCTTCCAGCAAAGCTGCGAAGTGCCGGCCGATTCGCCCACCCATCAATTCATCGACGTAGAGTTGTTCACAAGCAACGTAAGTTTCCAGTGCCAGATTGCGTTCGCGTGCAGCCTGCAGCAGCGTGCTGACGAAAAACGGTGACGAGTCAAATTGTTGGAGCAGTAGATCCCTGGTTTCGTCGTTGAGTCGCACTTCACGGGCGAGAGCCAGGTGTTCGACCAAACCGCGAGCATGAGTCTCAACCAGCGGCCCCAGACGGAGGATGTCGATTGCAGCAAAGTCGCAGTTTGCACGATGCGCGGCGGCCAGGATCTGACGTCGCATTCCGGCAACGGCAAAGGGCAATTTTGCATTGCACAGAAGCCGGAGCAGATCGGCTCCAAAGCGACCGTCACCGTTAAAGTGTTCGACAAACTGGGCCGCGTCAATCATGACGAATGGCTGTCCGTTTCGCGCCGGCACTCTTTGAGGCGCACTAAAACAAAACTTCAACAAAGCACGATCGTCATTATTGAACCGCTCACGCTCAAAAGCTGCGATCAATTCTTCGATCCAGTCCAGATCGTTTGCAGGCGCTAGCTTTGCCAGGTCATTTAGGGACAATGACGCCTGGGTGAGCGTGGGTTCATTGCGGCTGTAGGCAACATACTGGAGCAGAAAGGTGTTCAGAAATTCGATGGCCGCACTGATCGCCGTTGTTTCATTGCGTGAGAACGCGAAGTAGATCGGAACAATGTCTCGGTGTTGAATGAATAGCCGGTCATACGCCTGTCGCAAAAGTTCGGAAACTCCGGCAGCTGGAGCCATCAGCAGCAACAGACCGCGGGCCTCGTCCCCCGACTGCGGATGACGCACGAGTTGTTCGAGCTCGGCGGTCCGTCCGACGAACTCGTCTGCTCTGACTCGGCCCAGGATGCGCCGCTGATTGTCCTTTCCTTTATTGGCGCTCATCTGACGATTTACTGCTCATCGATCGTTCTAGATCTCCTGATAAAACTCGATCCGGTTCTTGCCCTTGCTCTTCGCGTTGTAAAGAGCCCGATCAGCCGCGGCAATCACGGCGACACTTGTGTCGACATGCCGTGAGAGAGTGGATATGCCAATGCTGATCGTGACCATCCCCAAGGGCTGGTTCTTGCCGTACGGGAAAGGAGACTCGGCGATCTTGCGTCTGATACGTTCTGCAATTGCTGCTGCTTCGCTGATCGGCGTCTGTGGCAACAGGATGCAAAACTCTTCACCGCCGTAGCGACACGCTACGTCCTCCAGACGGAGTTCGGCTTTGAGACCGTGTGCCGTTATCTGCAAGGCCTGATCGCCGGCCTGATGTCCGTTGACGTCGTTGTAGTTCTTGAAATCGTCGATGTCGATCATGAGAAAGCTCATCGAGTAGTTATAACGACGCGAGCGATTGAGCTCTTCGTTCAAGCGCTCTTCGAGATAGCGACGATTCAGCAAGCCAGTTAGCGGATCCGTTACCGACATCAATTGAAACTCGTTGGCCCGTTCCTGCCACCCCGCCCTTTCCAAAGACGCCGCTATCTGCGGTCCGATAATGTCGACTAAGGTGAGGTCCACTTCGTCGTAGGGATTGGCGCCAATTTTGTCGGCAACATTGAGAACGCCAATCTTGCGGCCGCCAATCACGAGTGGATAACTGATGAACGAACCGGTTCGGTAACGTCGTTCGGGTTCGGCTGCGCGAAACGCTGAGTTTTCGATATCGGCCACAACCAACGGCTCTCCCGATTCCATCACCTGCCCGGCGATACCTTCGCCCACCCTGATGTGCGCGATGTCCGCAGTGTTCACCGGAAGGCCCACCGCTCCTTTTACGACCAGCTCGTTTGCGGCTTCGTCGTAAACAAAAAGCGAGGCGCGTTCAGCCAGCAGCAGTTCTATAGAGTTCTTTAAGACTGCCGCGTAGGTCTTTTGCGGATCGGTGGCGCTGATGCGTTCGAGGAAATGCTGCAGCGATTCATTGAATTGAGTGCGATACTCAAGCTCGTTGCGGAGCTGATCGATTTCACGCTGCAATTCGAGGGAGCCCGAAGGTGGTGGCGCAGGTTTACGCGCAGGTACTGGCTGCGGAGTCGAAGGCTCGGAATCAGCGGTGTCAGTTACAACTTTTCGCCTCTCGTCCGGCTTCCCTTCTTCAGCTCTAAACTTACTTGCTGCGTTGGCCAGTCGAGATGCCAGTTCTTCCAACCTTGACGGCTCGGAGAAGATCACGTTTTGAAACGGATCTTTAGCGAGCAAGTCTTTGAAGTCGCCCACCCGAAACCGCTCAACCGTCGCACGGTAGTCCGCGCCGGTTACAAACGCCCTGCCGCCGATCACGGCAAGGTTTGGTTCACCGGCAATCGCAATAGGCATGGCGATGCAGGACAGACCCGCGTGACACTTGTACTCGATCATGCCGCCCGCGTTGGTTGCTCGCTCATGCGCCTGACCGCAATACGGATCGCACAATTTCACGAATTCCGGCGTCGATTGAAACGCCTGACAAATCGAGTTGTTGTTCGAAACCACGAGGGCCGGAGGTTGATAGCCATCCACCAGCAACACTGAAAGCGCAGATCCCTCCGCAACCCGTTCCTGGACCACAGCCCAACCCTCCGGAGCCCGCTCGGGCGTCTCCTGGACAATCGCTGTCTTGGTTGGGCGGGACTTCTTTGTCATTCAAACCATGTTCGCTGCTGGCCAGCAGCGTTGATCAGATCCAAAAAACTTCGGTTTTCAGGATGCTTTTTGTTAAGACACGCTTAGAACGTGAGGCCGCCATCGACCTGAATGCTCGTTCACAGAGTACAACTCACTCTATGGCTATATGACTAATGGAGAAGGGTTTTCACGCGGTAATCCGGGGATTGTGGGCCCGGATCAACTGGTTGGGAGCGCTTCTAGGCCAGGAGCTTCGCCCGGCGCTACCAGTTCGATGTGAGGCTGGTCCGGGCTGATACGAATGCAGGCTGCAAGGTGGTTGGGTTTGATTTCAACCAGCGGAGGCACCACGTTTTTACAGGCCTCGATGACGTAAGGGCACCGGGTGTGAAATGGGCAGCCGGAGGGTGGATTAATCGACGACGGGACGTCGCCCTCCAGAACGATGCGCTGGCGTGCAGCTTCTACTGCAGGATCTGGAACTGGGACTGCCGAAATCAGCGCTTTTGTATACGGCATCAACGGCTCGTCATAGATTGTTTGCGCCTTCGCAACCTCGACGAGCTTCCCAAGATACATAACTGCAACTCGGTCTGCGACATGGCGGACCGCCCGCAGATCGTGAGAGATAAACAGGTAAGTCAGATTTCGCTCGCGCCTCAGCCGATCCAGCAGATTCATGATCTGCGCCTGGATTGATACATCCAGCGCGGAGATCGGTTCATCAGCAACAATAAACGCCGGCTCTACCGCCAACGCGCGGGCGATGCCGATCCGCTGACGTTGCCCACCCGAGAATTCATGTGGGTAGCGCCTGGTGAAGCGACTGCTGAGACCCACAGTTTCCAGTAACTCGCTGACACGTTCATCGGCGGCTTTGCCTTTAGCCAGACGAAACGTTTCCAGGGGCTCGCGCACGATCTGACCAACTGTCATTCGCGGGTTCAGTGACGAGTATGGGTCCTGAAAAATGATTTGCAGATGACGGCGGTGCTCACGCAGTTCGCGCCGGGAGAGTTTCGCCAGATCTCGATTACGAAAGAAAACGGCGCCACTGCTCGGTTCAGTGAGACGCAGAATTGCACGGCCAAGCGTCGACTTGCCGCATCCCGATTCGCCAACCAGCCCGAGAGTTTCACCTGGCTGAATGTCGATTGACACGCCGTCAACCGCCTTCACGTCTCCAAAATGAACTTTCAGATCGCGGATCGAAAGTAAGGGCTCCGCTGCTCTAGCTGATTGCGGTGTGCTTGATTCCCGGTCCATGTTATTTAGAACTCGTTTGGCCCTGGCAGCCTCTGTCGCCTGGTTTTCGTTTTCGTGATGCTTCGTGTCGTTATGCTGTTTTGAGCATGGACCGCATCAAAGGGCCAACTCGGTACAGTACGGGAGCGGTAGCGACCGCATTTAGATACGTGATTATTCAAGGGGGAGACCAAAAAGCCTCAATATCCCAAACCACATCGTGATACTACGTGAATGCGGTCGCTACCGCTCCCGTACTGTACCGGGTGGCTGCAACCCTCGAATTGGGCCGCCACTGACCCAAACTGATGCATCACTACATGCTTCCTGTTGTTTAGTAGATCAGTATCCTATCGTGCAACTAAGACGATCCACGAATTAACACGAAACGCACGAACATGAAATTGCGAACTTGGCTGACAAGTCACAGAACTCCCAGACTAGCCCTCTCCCTGCGTGAATCTTCATAAACCTCTTTTGCGAAATGGCACAGCGAATGGTGGTTCGCGTTCAATTGCACTAGCGGAGGAAACTCCCGCTCACATATGTTCTCGGCACGCTCGCATCTCGGAACAAAAGGACAGCCACTCGGTAACCGCGTTAAATCCGGAGGCTGGCCGGGAATTTGATAGAGCCTGCCCTGCTCGCTTGTGGGATCCGGCACGGATCGCATTAGCCCTTTTGTGTAGGGATTGCCCGGTAGTTCAAATAATTCGCGAGTTGGCGCTTGCTCAAATAGCTTTCCGGCGTACATGACAATTACGTGATCAGTCATTCCTGCCACCACGCCAAGATCATGCGTAATCAGAATCACGCTTGTTCCGGTTTCGACTTTAAGCCGTTTAATCAACTCCAGGATCTGGGCCTGAATCGTTACGTCTAAAGCTGTGGACGGCTCGTCGGCGATCAGGAGTTCAGGCTTGCAGGAAAGCGCCATCGCAATCATCACTCTCTGTCGCATTCCTCCCGAGAACTGATGCGGATATTCGTGGGCGCGCCGGCGAGCGTCGGGAATGCCCACGGTTTCCAACATCTTGATCGCATGCTCCCACGCTTGCGACTTCGAGTGACCCAAATGGAGCTGAGTCATTTCCATTAGCTGCCGGGAGATCCTAAGAAACGGATTCAGCGACGTCATCGGATCCTGGAAGATCATGGCAATGCGACGGCCGCGAATCTTGCGCACGTCAGCTTCGGAGAGTCCCAGAATATCCTGGCCATCGAAAACCACTTTGCCGGAGACGATCTCGCCGGGCGGCGAGGGAATCAGCCTGATGATCGACAGGTTGGTGACGGACTTCCCCGAGCCTGACTCACCGACAATGCCCAGCGTCTGACCTCGTTTGAGGGTAAACGAAATACCATCGACGGCTTTTAATGTGCCGTCGTCCGTGTGGAAGTAGGTGCGAAGATCGTTAACTTCCAAAAGGTTTCCGTTTGTGTCGCTCATCTGGGTAGTTTCGAGTTTCGGGTTTCGGGTTCCAAGTCTTCTTCTCGAAACTTGGAACCCGAAACTCGAAACTTACTTCCTCATCTGCGGATCGAGGGCATCGCGCAGACCGTCGCCAACAAAATTCAAAGAAAACAGTGTCAGTCCCATCGTCAGGCCCGGACACAGCAACTGCCATGGATAAATAGCAATATGTTGACTGCCGTCGGCAGCGAGATTTCCCCACGATGCCAGCGGCGGTTGAACCCCGAAGCCCAGGAACGAAAGAAATGCCTCCGAGAGCATGACGGTCGGAATGGTTAAGGTCGTATAGACGATCACCGGGCCAAGTATGTTCGGGACGATATGCCGAAAAATAATTCGCGGCGTCGAAACCCCAGTGGCACGCGCCGCCAATACGAACTCCTGATTTTTCAGCGAAAGCACTTGCCCACGGACAATGCGCGCCATTGTTAACCATGACACGGATCCTATGGCTACGAACAATAGGATCAACTGACCCTGTGCAGTCTGCCGTCTGAACATAGCAAGCAGGACGATGACGAGGATGATGTAGGGCAGCGAATAGAGCACATCGACAACACGCATCATGATGTTGTCGACGCGGCCACCCAGGTAACCAGCAATCGCTCCGTAACTGACGCCTATGATCAGCGTCATCAAAGTGGCGATGACCCCGACCATCAGCGAGATTTGACCCCCTTGCAGCACGCGCGCCAGCAGATCGCGACCTTGATTGTCAGTGCCCATTGGATGTTTGGCTGAAAACGACCCGTCGGGTGCTCTAAAGGGAGGAAATGATTTTATTAGCGCGGCGTCCGGAGGAATGTAATCAGGTGTAACGCCCGTCGTTTTCCTAATAAGCAGCGGGCCGAGTAACGATGCGGTTGTGATGATGATGAGGAAAATCATGCCAACCACTGCCAGCTTGTTCTTTATTAATCGTCGCCACGCATCGCGCCAAAGAGATGTGCCCCGCACCACTTCTCCGAGCTCTGCTGAGCGAACGTCTCCCTCACCAACAGCTAATTCCGGCGCGGTGTGAATGACGTCGCCTGCGCGGGTTCGCACCGGCGGCTCAGGAATCGTACCCAGCGGTGTTAAGGCCGGTTCGACATTCTCCTGAGGCTTTGGTTGGCCTGGGCTATCTTCTTTCATTAAGCCGTCGTTACTTAGTAGCGAATTCGTGGATCGAGATAACAGTAGGCGATATCCACAAGTAGGTTCATGAGAAGTAGAACGATAGCGATAAAGGCAACGATACCGATAATCAATGGCTCATCACGGTTGGTGGAGGCCTGGAGAAAATAGTTTCCCAGTCCGGGAAGGATAAAGATTCGCTCAACTACGACCGTGCCTGTCAGCAGGAACGCTAGCGCGGGTCCGGTATACGAGACCACCGGCATCAGTCCGCCTCGAAGCGCGTGACGCCTGACTACCTGCCCCTCGCTTAAACCCTTGGCTCGTGCTGTCCGGATGTAGTCGGAACGTAATACTTCGAGCATTCCCGCGCGCGTCAATCTGGCGATGTAGGCCGTGTAAATTGCGGCCAAGGTTAATACCGGCAGAATCAAGATTCCTGCTGGGAAAACCCTCCCAACGAGAAGGTGGTAGCCAATAAAGCGTCAGTGAAAAAATCAGAACGAGAATTGGTCCGAGGACGAAGTTTGGAATCGATATTCCCAGCATGGCCACGGCCATTGAGGCGTAATCCCAACCCGAGTTGGGCCTAAGCGCAGCGATGACCCCAATTGTGATCCCGACGATGAGCGCCAGCAGGTAAGCCAGTAAACCCACTGTGGCGGAGATTGGAAGTGAACGAGCGATGATTGCATTCACTGATTGGCCGGGATACGTCAGCGAGGTACCAAAGTCGAAATGCCGCACGATATTCCACATCGTTCGGCCGTACTGTTCATACCATGGTTTATCGAGGCCGTACTTTTCGCGGATGTTTTGTTCAATTGCTGGTGGCAGTTTTTTCTCGCCGGTGTAGAAGTTGCCCGGCGCCAGACGTACAAGACCCCAGGTGATCGTGATCACCACCAGGATCGTGGGGATGGTGATCAGTAAGCGTTTGATGATGAAACGAAGCATAAAAAAGACAGGCAGGAGGCCTGTCTGCTAGTCAGCCAAGCTCGGCGTTCGGTAGTCCCACTTCGATGGATCCCGTTCGATATAGACGAACTTCCATGCGAACAAACAAGCGGGATTCGGATAGAGACCTTTCACGTAAGGCTTCTTCACCCAGTTTACAGAAGGCGTCTCGAGAGGAATTGTTGGTTGCGCGTCGAGCATGTACTTCTCAGCCTTCGCCAGCAGTTCATAACGCTTTTGCTTATCAGCGGTGTGATTGGCCGCTTCAAGTAAGTCAGCGTATTTCTTGTCCCACCACCCACTGCCGTTATCACCAGTTGGAGTCAGAAACAAATTGAGAAACGTCGCTGGGTCCATGTAGTCAGCACTCCAGATACCCAGTGCAAACCCTTTGTACTCGAGTTTGCTGCGCGCACTCATATAGGTCTTAAATTCCAGGTTGTTCAACATCACAGTGATTCCCAGATTTTGCTTCCATTGCGCCTGCATAAACTCCGCAAGAGCCTTGTTCGACGTATGGGTGGCAAACATCAACTTCACTTCATCAGTGGGAAACTTCGGGCACTCAAAGGTGCCGTCGGATCTTTGTGTGACTGGATACCCTGCCTCACCCAACAACCTGCGTGCTTCTGCGGGATTGAAAGGATCTCCTTTTGGTTGCGGATAACCCACAAAGATCCCGGTTGGTGTAAATGCTGAAAGCGGTTTGGTGGTTCGCTTCGATTTCGAATAGGTCTCCTTGTCTATGGCCATGTTGAAGGCACGGCGGACGCGTAGATCATTCATCGGTGGCTGTGTGACGTTGATAAGAATGTAAGTAATCGCCGCCTCCGCCGCGTCCATGAAGTCTTTCTTTGGTCGCACCACATCGACCCAGGAGTGCGGGACCGAGTGATTAAGCACTGCATCCGCTGCACCAACTTTGTACAGGTTCATCGACGTCGGGTGGTCTGTAGAAACATAGAAGTGAATTTCGTCAAGCTTCACGTTCGCGGCATCCCAGTACATCGGATCCTTTTCAACCACCACTTCGTTGTAGGGCTTCCATGATTTCAATTTGAAAGGACCACAGGTGACAATGTTTTCCGGTTTGGTCCACTCCGCGCCGTATTTTTCAATCACCTTGCGAGGCACCAACCGAAAGAGTTGATGGGCAGCAAGACCGGTGAAGTAAGGGGCGGGCTGTGCGAGTGAGATCCGAACCGTGTAATCGTCAACGGCTTCTATGCCAACATCCTCGGCAGTTACCTTAACGAGCTCCTTATTTGCTATCGCGGCCTGCAACTTAGTGTTCGCGTCCAGCAGCTTCTTGCGGGCCTTCTCCGTACCGGGAAGAGTAAGCCGCGCCGGTGAATGCATGTACTGATGGAAGGGAGTGTTGGCAGTCGCGGTTGCACCATCTGAAAGCCGATATTCAGATTCATCCGGCGCCAATGTCTTCTGGCTAAGTGTTACATCTTGCGCGGGGCCCTCTTCGGCAAATTCCTGTTCCAGTAGGAACTGTCCTGTTTCTGGATCACGTACGAAAACTGACTTGGAATTAAAGGCCTGGGCGTTCTTGATGTAATAGGCGAGATTGGCCGTGCGCGATTCGAACTCCGGCGACAGGGCCCGGCGCAGACTGTAAATAAAATCGTGCGCGTTAATCGGATCGCCATTCGACCAGCGGGCGTTGTGTCGCAAATGGAAAACAAACTCGGACGAGTCGTTATTGATGTCCCAACGTTCGGCGATGGCCGGAATTGCGTCCAGCGACTTGGGATCGTACTCGACCAGGCCTTCGAAGAGCGCCATGTAGATTCGCGCTTCAGGTTGCCCAGAACTAATCGCCGGATCGAAAGATTCCGGCTCGCCACCGTTTACATAACGAAGGATGTTGCGTTCCGGCGGCGTCGTTTTGCCGAAGAACTCTTCATTGCCAGCAGCGACCCTACAGCTGAGCGACGCCAACGCACAGACTGCAAGGAAAAGGGCGGCGATGATTTGTTGGGTGGTGCAGTTCGCTTTGTTCACTGGGCTCACCTGAAAACGATTGCCAGTCGCGCCGAAATTAGCACGCAGAAATGCTTTGATCAAGAAACACTTTTTATAGGTAGTTTCCTAACTTGAAAACAGATGTAGGGGCGTCCGTCCGTGGGCGCCCTTGAATCCTTAAACATGGAGCGGCCACAGAGTGCCGCCTCTGCAGAAAACAAGAACCACCTTTAGAATGGAGCTTTGAATTGGTGGGCCTCATGGTGCGCAATCGGAGGACTCAGTTCCAGCGTGAACCTTTATTGCAGGTCTGCTCCCGAAGGCGGCTTCGCCGCCGGATGTGAGACACCAGCGTTCAGCGGCTTTTTTCCGGGCCAATCCAGGTTGTATCAATTCGCACCCGCCGCAGTGATGGAACATCGAGCAAGTTGGAATCAAAACCAGTCACATACGGCTTAACGAGCGCATGCGACGAAGCGAAGTAGAGTGGGATAGCGCGCAGTTCCTTCAAAGCATCTGCTTCAGATTCGATCGCCGAAATTCTTGCCGGCTCCGGCGTTACCTTACCCCGACTTTTTGAGGTGGCAGCGCCCGTCTCGCCGGCATCCACCGGATCGGCGGCTTGGCTATCTAGCTGAAAGATCGCGCGGATGTTTGTCAGCTCATCCGTAGTTTGCATCACCATGCCGCGACGAACCACGTCGTAGTCACCTTCCCTGACCGCGGTTTCATACTCGTCCCAACCTTTGATGCTGATCTCGGTTTCGACATTCAGGATACTGCGCCACATCGCGGCGATGGAGTTGGCAATCAGGCGTTGTTGCTCATTACGGTTGATCAGTAGTCGCACCACAGGAAACCCTCGGCCGTCAGGATAGCCGGCTTCCGCCAATAGACTCCGCGCGCGCTCAGCATCACGCTCCAGCAATTCTGTCTTTGAAACGACTGCCCTGGCTGATTGCGTTTTCAGCTCCGGAAGAAACTTTTTTGCCGGTTCAGTCGCCCCACCCATTTCGTCCTGCGAGAGACGCTCACGATCAATGGCGATGGCGAGGGCTTCACGCACGCGCACGTCATCAAAAGGTTCGTGGGCCAGGTTAAAGCTGTAATAGGTGAGCGCGCCATAAATCTCACGACGGAAGTCCTGATACGGAGCGAGTAGTTTCAAAGCTAGCGGCTCAAAAGCAGAGTTTGTAACTGCGTCTACTTCACCGGCGCGGTACGCAGCAAGTGCAGCCTCCGCATTGACGGCGCCAACAAACTCAACCCGTTCCAGATTGATTTCACTTCTCGCCCAGTAGTTTTCGGCACGGTGCAGCAAGACGCGATTCTCGTCCTGATTTGCCAGCAAGAAAGCGCCATTCGAAACCAGACCACCGGCGTCGATGCGTTTTAGTGAATTATCCGCGGCCACTTTTATCGGGCGAAACACTGGGTGAGCTACGAGCGCCGGAAAGTTCAAGTCGGGTGTTTGCAGTCTGACACGCAGGACAAGCTCATCGACAGCTTCAGCCCCAAATCGAGAGTCCGCTAGTTCACTCGGGGTGATTTCGGAACTTTCGCGCGGTGTCCGCGCATTACCGCTCCGGGCGGGTACGTCTGGAACAGAAACAGCTGCAGAGCCGACGATGTTGCTAAGAAGATCCGTGTGCGGGGCCAGATCTCCAATCCGCATCGTACGGCGCCATGATTCAACAAAGTCTTTTGCCACCACGGCTTCACCATTAGACCAGCGTGCTTCTTCACGTAGATAGAAGGTCCAGGTGCGTCCATCGTTAGCCGATTCCCAGTGCTTCGCGACAGCGGGTACCGGTTCAAGAGTGCGCGGATCGTAATCAGTCAGACCCTCAAAAATGGCCCGAACAAGATCGGTATCAGGTGGCGCCGCAGCGAAGGCCGGATCAAAGGTACGGGGGAGTGTGCCGTCGATCCAGCGAAACTGTTGTTCACGGGGCACGATTACCCGGCCGTAATAGGAATCGTAAGTTTGATCTCGGAAGCAGGCGCTGAGAGCGATGCTTGAAGCCAACAGCGAAATCGCAGTCAGGAAGACTTGTAAGGACGGGGGAAAGCGTTTCAGTTTCATTTATCTACTTAGACAGCTCGCGCTCGCGACAGTTCCCGTAGCTGCGAAAGAACCTCTGCGGTACGAGCTCGAGCGAGATCAAAACCGTCCGAGGTATCAATCAGGTAGTCGGCAAACTTACACTTTTCTTCCTGTGATAACTGTGCAGCGATCCGTTGGCGCGCTTCTGCCTCGGTTAATCCGTCTCGCTTCATCAGACGATCCAACTGCACATCCGGACGGCAATGTACCACGATTAATTTGTCGAATCGTTTGTAACCGCCAGATTCAATCATTAAGGCAGCATCGATGACGCCGATTCCGTCCGGGTCGTCCTGCTCCCATTCGGACATCAGCTGATCCTGACGAGCCATGATGAAAGGATGTAGAATTGAATTCAGTAACTCGCGCTTCTTCTGATCGGGAAAGACAAGAGCAGCCAGCTTGGGTCGATCGAGCGTGCCGTCTGCTCTCAAGATGTCCTCGCCAAAAGCTTCAACCACGGCTGCCAGACCTGGCGCTCCCGGCCATTACCACTTCGCGGGCCGTCTGATCGGCATCAACGACGTGACAGCCTAGCTCCTGCAGCACACCAGCAACGAACGACTTACCAACACCAATCGATCCTGTGAGTCCAACACGCAGCATGGTTAGATCGGGTCATCGGGTGATTGAGTCATTGAGGAATTGAGTCATCGGGTGATTGAGTCATTGAATCATTGAATCATTGAGTCATTGAAAGATCCCTGTAAGTTCAGAGCCATAGAAATCTCGACCTCATACCAATGTTTCGATGATTCAATGACCCGATGATTCAATCGCCCAATCGCTCAATGACTCAATCGCTCAATGACTCTATGACTCAATTCCTCAGTCTTCGTTGTTTCGCCGCCTTAACCGTATTCGAAAGGAGCATCGCCACGGTTAATAATCCCACGCCGCCGGGCACGGGCGTTCGCTGTCCTGCCACGAGGTCCGCCTCTGCCGGATGAACGTCCCCTACGAGCGTGTAGCCACGCTTGCCGATGATCTCAATCCGTCGTGCAGCGTCTTCTCCAAAAAGATCATGCGCGGTTGCCTGATCCGTAACTTTGTTCATGCCCACATCGACTACGACCGCCCCGGGCTTGATGTAGTCCGCCCCGATCATCCCCGGCCGTCCCATCGCGACGACCAGAATGTCTGCACGGCGCGTCACGGACGCCAGATCACGCGTGCGAGAATGACAAACTGTAACAGTAGCGTCGTTTTGAATAAGAAGTTGCGCCATGGGCCGGCCCACGATCTGACTGCGCCCAACTACACAAGCCTCCGCCCCGCGAATCTCAATGCCGCTGCGTTTAAGCAGTTCCAAAATGCCCGCCGGTGTGCAGGGAACAAAGTTTGGTTGTCCCATCGCCAGTTTTCCCACGTTGTGCGGATGAAATCCATCGACATCTTTAGCCGGATCGACTGTCTCAAGGATCGCAGCCTCGTTGATCTGCTTCGGCAGCGGCACTTGGATCAGGATGCCGTCAACGTCCGGGCGAGCGTTGAGTGAAGCAATTAACCTCAGCAACTCGGTTTCTGAGGTGGTCGCCGGGAGTGCGTGGTGTTCGGAGTGAATCCCAACCTCTTCACAGGCTTTGATCTTGTTACGAACGTAGACTTCTGAGGCCGGATCATCACCGACTCGAACGGCAGCCAGACACGGTTTGATGCCATGCTCGTCCCACAATCTCGTTACATCAGCCGCAACTTCTTTCTTAATCTCATTGGCTACGCGGGCGCCATCCAGGGTGGCGGCGCGCTTCACGGAGGCAGTCTTCTGTTCGTTGGAGATCATTTAGATGTAACGGTCACGCTTTCAGCACGAAACCAGATTTGGGAATTGCCGAACCATCGTTGATAATTCCATACGTGCATCATAAATCCAAATTCTCGCGCATTGTAATTCTTCTTGCGACGATTGCTTCCCTTTCTTCATTAGCGGCAGGCCAAAGCGTTGTCAGCTATCAGCAATTGCGCACGGCAATTGATCAAGGCGACTCCCAGACGGCCCTGACCGCGCTTCAAGCATTACGCGCTGTTAATCCTGAGCGCTTCAATGCCAATAACTACGATTACCTGCTGGCGCGTCTGCAAGAAAAAGCTGGCGATGCTGCTAACGCCACAGCTAATTATCAGGCTACCGTCACACGCAACTCGGTACTGTCGGAGTATTCGCTGTGGCACCTCGCGCAAATGTTGCGAGCCTCGGGTGATCTCGTTCAGGAGCGCGAGCGACTCCGCTCACTTTTAAACTTAGCTCCCAATTCCCTCTTGGCCGACTCCGCGACGATGCGACTGGGGCACAGCTACCTTGAAAGCCAGGATTTTGAAAGCGCAGCGTCGGCTTTCCGTCAGTTAAGTACTTCTACAAACATTCTTATCGCTCGCGAAAGCCAGGCGTTGCTGGGTCAGGCTTTGATCAAAGGCGGGAAGACTGCCGACGCTCGACAGGTTTTCACGGGACTGCTGATGCGGATGCCCGATGCTTCGCGGCCGGACGATTTCGCCCTGGCCGCCGTGCGCGCACTGGACGCTCTTGACACTGGCGGCGCGGGAAATGTTCGGGTCGCGGAGTTAGCAGAAGCAGAGCATCTGTTGCGAGGGTCTGTTTACCACTTCAATCGCGACTTCGATGCGGCTCGTCTGCATTACGCGGCGGTTGTGGCACGCTTTCCCAGAAATCCCACTGTCGCCAATGCACTTTACCAAATCGGTCGCGGGTTCTTTCTGCAACAGAAATACGAAGACGCACTCAACTATTTTCAGCGAGTGCTCAATGAATTTCCCGAAAGCACGAGCGCTCGCGATGCGCTGACCTTCTCGGCCGGGGCATACAACCGTCTGAAACGCACAGACCAGGCAATCGCAGCTTACAAACAATACAGCGATAAATATCCAGACGCTCCCAATCCGGAAAGGCCCTTCTTAAATATTATCGACGCCTTACATGAAGCTGCGCGCCACCAGGAGGCACTCCAGTGGGTTCAGCTGACACGCGTTCGCTTTCGCGGGGGAATTGGCGACGCCCTCGCGCTCTTTGCACAACTGCGGATCCACTTCGCACAAGGAAGTTGGCAGTCCGTGATCGCCGATGCAAATGACTTGTCGGATGTAACCGATCTTGGCGGCACACGAGTGCCGGGAGGAACAACGCGCGCCGAAATCATTTTCCTGCGGGGGTTTGCGTTGGAGCAGCTGGGTCGATATCACGAAGCGATTATCGATTACCTGTCTTTACCTGAAGGCCGTAACGACTATTACGGCAAACGCGCTACGCAACGTCTGATCGCCTTGACTGCAAACGTAAACGCCAACCGATTGATTCAGGCCAATGTATTGGGACTACGTTCCCAAGCTGAAAAACTGATCCTTTCGGGAAAAATGGAAGAGGGTCGTCGTGCCGCCCAAACGGCACTTCGTCTGATCAGCGATCAGGCATTGCACGATGAAACTCTGGAACTCGTACTCCGCACGTACGAAGCTCTGCCGGCGTACAAACTTCCTGTCTACAAATTGACGCTGCTCGGACGGAATGAAGTGTCGCCAGGGCCTTCCAGCAATGCGGTCGACAGGACCCACGCAGGACTTGCCAGCGAGCTCTTCTTCCTGGGTCTTTACGATGAAGCAACTCCGGAGTTTGTCGCAGCGGTTGCGGCTGCGAAAACCCCAGTTACGAGCCAGCTGATCCAGAGACCACCTGCGCCACTTTCGACCGACATGCAATACTCGCTCGCCATTTATCACTTGCGCGGCGGCCATGCAGACGAGGCCGTAAAGTTTGGCGAGCAAGTTTGGAAGAGCATCCCGGGGGACTATGTTCTCGAACTAGCGACGCGAGAGATGGTTGATTTGCTTTACCCCTTACCCTATCGCGAGTCACTTTTAAAGCATGCGCCGCCACGCGGAGTCGATCCGCGCTTCGTGATTTCAATCGCGCGTCAGGAATCACGGTTTCAGCCCGCGGCAAAGTCAGTAGCGGCCGCGCGCGGCTTGATGCAGTTTATCCCCGAAACATCCAACGCAACGGCGGGTGAATTAGGATTGCAAAACTTTCGTCAGGACGAACTCTATAACGCTGACACGGCAATTCTTTTTGGCTCGCAGTATCTGGAAGGATTGTTCAAGCAGTTTCCGGGACAGCCACAGGCAGTTGCAGCGGCTTATAACGGAGGGCCCGAAAATGTCGCGCGCTGGGTCGCGCGGTCACGCGCGAACGACCCTGACCGCTACGTTTCCGAAATCGGCTTCTCTCAAACCAAGGACTACGTGTTCAAAGTGATGCTGAATTACTGGCAGTATCAAACGCTCTATGATGAGAAGCTGGAACGGCGATAATCCATTTCGCTTTCCGTGTTTCGAGTTCCAAGTTAAAACCCGAAGCAACTCTAACCCGAGAAAATATGCCCAGCAATAAATCGTTCATAGTGGTTATCCTCTTATTCTGCCTTCTTGGCTCTACAAGTTGCCGCAAGGACACCTCCAACCAAAAGCGTTACGAACTGAAGGGCAAGGTGCTGACAATTGAGCGGGATAAGCACCTGATTACGGTCGCCCACGAAGAAATCAAAGACTACATGCCGGCGATGACCATGCCGCTGACACTGCGTGCTGATTGGGCTTTTGACGTGCTTACTTCGGGCGATCAAATTTCGGCGATTCTGGTGGTTGATGGGGCTGAGTCCTGGCTTGAGAACATAGTTATCATGCAGGAAGGCGCCGATACTAATGTACCGGGGCCCAGCGGCATTGTGCCGGCAAAGGAAGGTGATGCGGTTCCCGATTACGGACTCCTCAATCAGAGTGAGCAGCCGATTCACCTGGCGCAATATCGCGGCAAGACTTTACTGTTAACCTTCATCTACACGCGTTGTCCGATTCCCGATTACTGCACGCTAATGAGCCGGAACTTTGCCCAGATCGAAAATAAGCTCGCGGAGGAGCCTGATCTCTACCAGAAGACACACTTGTTAAGCATCACTATCGATCCGGATTACGACACGCCGGCTGTGCTGCGTAGTTATGGCGCAGCGCACACAGGAAAGTACACTGATGAAAAATTCGCGCACTGGGAGTTTGCGACCGGCACCAAAGATCAAATAAAAGGCGTGGCGCAATTTTTTGGTTTACGGTATTACGCAGATCAAGATCAGATTAATCACCTGCTGAGAACCGTGATCATCGATCCGGAGGGTAAAGTCAGGAAAGTCTATCGAGACAATTCGTGGAAACCAGACGAGGTATTAGCCGAATTGCGTAAGGTTCAACCTTAGCGATTGCCGATCGCCGATTAACCTCTTGCGGGCCAAATCAATTCGCAATCGGCAATTGCCAATCGGCAATCTAATTATGGATCCAGTTAAAGACGCCAGCCATCTCTATGAAGTTGAACGTCGCGCGCTGCACGCAGAGCGTCCAGGGTTTCGCATTAGTGAGCTGCAAATCTCGCCCACGCAAAAAGTGCCCTGGCATTATCACAATAATGTACAGGACACTTTTTATGTCATCGCGGGACGCATCAGGATCTTCCTGAGGGATCCGGATCAAGAAATAGCGCTGGGGCCTGGAGAGGTGTTTTCGGTACGCGCTCCAAGGCCCCACTTAGTTAAAAACGATGGCGCCAGCTCCGCGACCTTCCTAGTGCTTCAAGGAGGCGGCGAATACGACTATGTTCCGTTGTAGTCACCTGATGTCGAATCGCTCCGCACAGACATTGGCTATATAGAGCTCATCGAGGCACTCGGCCGCCACGCACGCGCAATCCCATCAAACGCGCAGGATAGATTCCAAAGTCTTCCACTTCCCAGGTGTTTCCGTCTCGTAGTCTGATCTTTGCTGCTGGGATCAAAGTTCCCTCACCGGTACCGTTGCGGCGGATATAAATCTCCGCATAACCAAACCGATAATCAGACGAACGCGTGCCATACCGCAGTTCAGCAAAGCGAACGTCGCGTTGGTAAAAGACTCTAATCCTGGTCTCACCATTGCCTGCGGGTTCCGCAAATATCACATTCGCGGGAACGCCAACTCCACTGCCGGTCTGAATCTGTCCAGCCGACATTTTTGAAATTTCATCCAATAATTCCTGCTGCCCTGAGCGAAGGATATTGTTGAGTCTCTCCACCTCCTGACGACTGGTGTAATTCCTGATAACCAAGCGAAACGTGTCGGAACGGCCAGCACGTCTTCCGCCGAACGTCACGACAGTGCCAGTCACTGTTGCACCTTCATAGATATCGTCTTGTGCGAACGCGGCGCTTACTGAAACAGTAGCAAGCGTTCCAGCGAGCAAGCCGGCCATGCAGAACCGCATTAAGATCTTGTTGATTCTCATTATTCTTAACCTTTAACAATCCCTGGAAATTGTTGGAGCAAGTTGCTGTCCAGGTAACATTGGTGTCGTTGTCATTCGACCTACTCCAGTCCAGCAAGCGTTTATACACCCCGGGGAGACACTCACAATGATCGCGAGATTGATCCTAATCCCGATGGGACCGTAAAGCGAGCCAGCAACAGTTTCGAAACAGATTAACCTGGATAAAATCACTTCCCCGATAACACACGATCGTGACCTTGTGGTGAGGACTTCACAACTGCGAACACCTAAGATGAGTTTGCTGATGTCTTTCAGTAACGACGTCAGTCAAATTTGGAAGATTAATCAGCAAGGGGATACAGATGAGCGCTACGATGACACAACCGATTTCGACTAAGGAGCCACAGCAGCAGAACTCTGCCGCATTGGCACAGGAGCACAAAGAGGGACCGCTGGCGAGAGCTATAGAAGAGCAGACAGCCAAATTACCTTCAGACATTTTTCTCTGGGCGGCACTGGGTTCAATGGGAGTTTCAGCCGTCCTGCAACTTACCGGTAAGAAACGAGCCAGCCTTTTTGTCGGCGAATGGGTCGCTCCATTCCTGCTGTTTGGCGTCTATAACAAGATCGTCAAAGTTGAAGGATCCGATAAGAGCCATTGATTTGGCCTGACCCAGCTATTCGAAAAAATAATCGAGCCCAGCACGCGAAGTGGTGGGCTCGATTTGTATCAACTATAGAAATACGGCTTTGCACAAAAAGGGCGCTGTCAGGCGCCCAATGTTTATAGTGTTAATCGGTTTGTGGAATTCGCCCCAACGGGGCGGAGTAGGCGAATATTTCGCTCCTACGGAGCGAACAATTCAGCCTAAGTGTTCGTTCTATAAACATTCAGTCCCTCCGGGACTGACAAAAGCTAATTTTGTCAGCAAACGATAGACAGTATGAATATCTTCTTAAACCAGCGGCGCAAGCTCCAGGTGCTGTTGCTCTTGAGTGTCTGTTTAGTTACAGCCGTCGCACAATCTTCAAACAGTAAGTCTGCGCCCTACGCTTCAACTGCGCCTCTCACTGATGCGACACTCTTCGGCGCCGGCATCATTTCAACCGGCGAGTACGATACGCATCCCGCTTTTACTCCTGACGGTCGGAAACTGTACTTCCTGCGCAGCACGCCAAACTTCAGTCACTGGACGATTCTTGTGACGAATTTCAGCAACGGAAAGTGGTCAACACCCGAAGTAGCACCATTCTCAGGACAATATTCGGACGCCGATCCTTTCATCACGGCAGACGGGTCGCGCTTGTATTTCATTTCCAACCGGCCAGTACCAGGCAAAGCAAAGCCGGATCTCGATATCTGGGTAGTAAACAAAACTGAAAAAGGATGGAGCGAGCCGGAAAACCCTGGCGCACCGATCAACAGTTCCGGCAATGAGTGGTATCCGACCCTTTCAGCCAACGGCACAATTTACTTTGGATCGGATCGTGAAGGAGGCAAAGGTCGCAACGACATCTATCGTTCACGCCTGGTTGGCGGCAAATATCAGCCTGCGGAAAACCTGGGCGACATCATCAATACTCAGTTTAATGAATTTGAGCCGCTGATCTCGGCGGACGAGAGCTTCTTGATTTTCATGTGTGGCGGACGAGCGGATGCTAGAGGCGGATTCGATCTCTACATTACCTACAACCAAAATAGTGAGTGGTCGAAGCCGGAGAACCTCGGCCCCAAAATTAACTCCGCGGGCAATGAGTATTCGCCAACCATCTCACCCGACGGGAAATATTTCTTCTGGGGGAGTACGCGAGAAAACGCCAACTACCCCTTGGTAAAGCGTCACAACTACCGTGAACTGATGGAAAAACTGCGAGGACCGGGAAATGGTTTAGGAGATATTTATCAGATCGACATCGCAGAGTTGAAGATTAAGAAATGATTTCGACGCATCTAGGCCTGGCCCTTAATCTTCTTTAGTTCTTCGGTGAGGACGGGCACAGCCTCGAATAGATCTCCCACGATGCCATAGTCAGCAATGTCGAAGATCGGCGCCTCCGGATCCTTATTGATGGCAACGATCGTTCCCGAGTTCTTCATTCCCACCAAATGTTGGATTGCGCCGGAGATGCCTAAAGCAATGTAGAGCTTTGGCGCCACTGTTTGACCCGAAGATCCTATTTGCCGGTCGATCGGCAACCACTCTGCGTCGCAAATGGGTCGAGAAGCCGCTATGTCGCCTCCAAGAACTTCGGCCAGTTTCTCGGCGAGCGCAATGTTCTCCTTACCTTTAATTCCGCGGCCAATGGCAACAATGATTTCGGCTTTAGAGAGATCAACGGCTTGTTTCACTTCCTGGAAAGGTTCCTCTGGCGTCATCCGGATTTCACCGACTTCCACTTCCATTGCCTCAATCGCAGCGCCGCTTCCCTTCTGCGCCTGATCGGGGCGATAAGCTCCGGACTGGAACGTTACAAAAACAGGAGCGACCCCGTCCGATACAACGTCTGAGTCAATCTTTCCCAGGAAAATCCGGCGCGTGAGAGTTATGGATGTCCCCGACACTTGCGCCCGAATACAATCACTGATTAGGGACTTGCCAAAACGTGCTGCCAGCTTTGGCGCGTAGTCGCGAACGAGATAAGTATGCGGCATCACAACTAACTGCGGGTCGAGTTGCCGAATCATTCGTTCCATCGCATCGCTGTAGCCGTCCGGTGTGTATTGTCTCAGCTTCGCATTGTTGGCACACAAAACCTTCGCAAGATCGTAACCCGCAATCTCCTGAGCCAAAGCGCTGACATCTGATCCAAGTAGAATTGCACTGACCGGTTGTTGCAGTTGAGAAGCCAGGCTTTGGGCCGCGGCAATTGCCTCGAGCGACGTCTTGTTAAGTACGCCATCGCGATGCTCTATGAAAACTAAGATTCCCTCACTCATGTTGGATCCCTATGTTCTGTCCTACTGAACCTGCAGAGGCGTTCTCAAACAACTCGCGCTTCCGTATGGAGTTTCTCTGCCAGGGCCACGGCCCCTGCTTTGGCGTCGCCGTTCCCCAGGAGCTGGGTCTGCTTGGTTTTTTTCGGCAGGTAGATCTTCTCTATTTTTTGATGATTAGGTCGCTCGGTAATTTCAGATGAAGGAGAAACTTCCTTAATCTCCTTCTTCTTGGCCGCCATGATGCCTTTGAGGGTCGCATAACGAATCTGGCTGATACCCGACTGAATCGTTAGCAAGGCCGGAATAGGCATCGAGTACCATTGATACCAACCGCTTTCCAATTCCCGTTTTACGCGCAGCTTCTCGCCGGAAGCATCCAGTTCAATTACGATTGTGGCGTGGGGTAAGCCGAGCAGCTCGGCAAGGATTACGCCGGTTTGTCCGTAGCCGTAATCGTCCGACTGCAGGCCGGTCATCACCAAATCTGCCTTTTCATCTCGGATGGCTTCAGCCAAAGCGCTTGCCGCGGCGTATGGAGAAAGGTGCCCGAGATTTTCGCCGGTAACGTGAATCGCTCGATCGGCGCCGCGGGCCAGCGCGTCTTTGATAACACTCTTAACGCGCCCGGGACCCATTGAACAAACAACTACTTCGCCCCCTAACTTTTCCCGAACGCGAAGCGCCTCTTCCAGCGCGTAGCCGTCTGACTCGCTGACCTCAAAAGAGAGGTCCCCTTCCTCGATCCAGGTTTCGTCTTTATTAATGCGCAGGATTGCGTCCTTACTGGCAACCTGTTTCATTAGGACAATGATTTTCATTGTTATTAACGGTCTTGCGTTTTTGGTCTTTGCTTTTGGTTTTTGGACTTAGTACTTGGTGCTTTCTACTTTGTATTTCTTTTAGTTTCGACTCAGATGCTCGAACCATGAGCTTCAAGTTCCGAGATCGAACAAAGTACAAAGCACCAAGTACCAAAGCTCAAAACACAGAAGCTCTTTTTCCTATTCAAGATACCTTTTAAACAACAACGCCGCATTTGTGCCGCCAAAGCCGAAACTGTTCGACAAGGCGTACTCGACTTCTTTTTGGCGTGGCTCGTTAGGCACGTAGTCCAAATCGCAATCCGGATCGGGATTATCGTAGTTGATCGTCGGGGGCAACGTGTTCCGGTGAATTGCCAGCACCGAGAATACGCTCTCAATACCACCCGCAGCTCCGAGGAGATGACCGGTCATTGATTTGGTTGAGCTAACCGCCAACTTATAAGCATGAGCGCCAAAGGTTTCTCTGATTGCGAGCGTTTCAAATTTGTCGTTGTACGGAGTCGACGTGCCGTGCGCGTTGATGTAGCCGACCTGCTCAGGCGTAATTCCGGCGTCCTTAATCGTTTTCTGCATCACGCGGCGCGCGCCGGAACCGGTTTCATCGGGCATCGTCAGATGAAAAGCATCGGCGGCCATGCCATAACCAACCACCTCAGCGTAAATCTTTGCACCCCGTTGCTTCGCTAGCTCCAGCTCCTCGAGGATCATGATCCCGGCGCCTTCTCCAATGACAAAGCCATCCCGCTCTGCATCAAACGGCCGCGAAGCGTGCCGCGGATCATCGTTTCGCGTTGAAAGCGCACGCATTGAAGCAAAACCCGCAAGACTCATCGGCGTGATGGCGGATTCTGCACCGCCGGCAATCATAATGTCGGCGTCGCCACGCTGAATGATCTTAAAACTGTCGCCGATGGCGTGCGCGCCTGCGGCACATGCAGTGGCAGTGGCCGAGTTTGGGCCCTTGGCGCCGAAACGAATCGAAACTTGCCCGGCCGCCAGATTTACAATTGCAGAGACGATAAAGAACGGCGAAACGCGATCGGGTCCTTCATCTAGCAACTTCGAGTGTTCACGTTCGATGGCCCAGAAGTCACCAATACCACTGCTGATGTAGGTGCCGGCGCTCTCAGCTAACTCCGGAGGAAATTTCCCTTCCTCTGTCAGCTCAAATCCGGCGCCCGCCATCGCTTCGATAGACGCGGCAATAGCGTAATGAATAAAGGCGCCCATCTTGCGCGCCTCTTTCTTGGGAATGAATTTGAGCGGATCGAAGTCCTTAACCTCGGCCGCGAACTTTACAGAAAACTTTTCGGTATCGAACCTCTTGATGTAGTCGACGCCCGTCTGACCACTCATCAACGCGGTCCAGGTAGCCTCGACTGAATTGCCAACCGGCGTAACCAAGCCGAGGCCGGTGACCACAACCCTACGTGTCAAATCAACGCTCCTTGAGAAGGTGACAACGATAATAATGAGTGGCGAGTCAGGCCGCACGGCATTCGGCGACCTCCCCGTCACTCATCGTGTATCACTACTTTTTGTGCTGATCGATGTAGTTGTACGCGTCGCGCACACTCTGAATCTTCTCGGCGTCTTCGTCAGGGATCTCAATGCCAAACTCTTCTTCAAAACGCATGACGAGCTCCACCGTGTCCAGCGAATCAGCGCCCAGGTCGTCGATAAAGCGCGCGTTTGGAGTCACTTCGTTTTCGTCAACTCCAAGTTCGTCGACGATGATTTGCTTGACCTTATTCTCGATCTCTTGATCGGGCATCTCGTTTGCTCCTCTGTAATTTTGTAAGAACTAATTCGACGGCTTTATGAAACTGCCAAACCCGCTCCGGCCGCCGCTACGCCTGCGGATTCTTCAACATTAAGACAACTTGCTTCACGATTGATATGGCGCAGCAAGCCATTCAATACCTTGCCTGGTCCCACCTCGACAAAATTTTTCACGCCCGCTTCCAATAACAAGTTCATCGACTGCAGCCAACGAACCGGTGATGAGACCTGACGGATTAGCGAGTCGCGGGCCTCTGCTGCTCTAGTTATCGCAATTGCGTCAACATTACTTATCAGCGGGACGCTTAACTCGTCAAGACTCAACTCGGCCAGGTCGGCAGCTAAACGATGCTGGGCCGGCATCATCAACGCACAATGAAACGGTGCACTGACATTGAGTTTTACCACCCGTTTCGCGCCAGCTTGCTTCAACTTTACGGCTGCCCGGTCAATAGCTGCAGTATCTCCCGCTATCACGATCTGAGTTGACGAGTTTATGTTCGCTGGAGCGCAGACCTCGTCTCCGCGAACTTCATCGCAAACCTGCTCAATCGTTTCTAATGATGCACCCAGAACCGCTGCCATTGCTCCCTGCCCAGCAGGAACCGCTTCCTGCATATAGCGTCCGCGCGCGCGCACGGTTCGGACGGCATCAGCGAGCGAAATCGCACCTGCCGCAACCAGGGCTGAGTACTCACCGAGACTATGACCAGCAACGTAGGCTGGTTTCTCAACTCCCTGGGACTCGAGGGCCCGCAAGGCCGCAACCGAAACCGTCAGGATTGCAGGTTGCGTGTTCTCGGTCAGTTGCAACTGCTTCGGCTGGACCGTCAAAACAAAGACCCGAGATCGAGAAACCTAATGCGTCATCAGCTTCTTCAAAGACCTTGCGCGCTGCAGGAAAGTTATCGGCTAGATCCTTTCCCATGCCGGGGTATTGCGATCCCTGACCAGGGAACAGGAAATGTCAATTGCCGATTGCTCATTTTCAACCAAGGTCATCTATCCAGTTAGAACCGTCATCCTCGCTATGGCTCTGTATCAACAAAGCCAATCGCCAATTGGCAATCCGCAATCGCAAATCGGACTACCATCTCAATAGCACGCCACCCCAGGTCACTCCTCCACCAAACGAAGCCATCAAAATTAAATCGCCTGGTTTAACCCGTCCCGCTTCTACGCATTCATCCAATGCAATAGGAATCGAAGCTGACGAAGTGTTTCCGTGCATGCTGATGTTTGAGTACACGAACGCGTCGTCTACGTTTAATTTGTTCGCGACCGCATCCGTGATTCGCTGGTTGGCTTGATGCGGGATGAACAATTTCACGTCTTCCGCCTTCAATCCGGCCTCCTCCAAAACCTCGCGCGAGACTTCGGTCATAGAGCGTACAGCGACTTTGAATAACTCGTTGCCCCTCATCTTAAAAAAATGATCGCCGGCGGCTAAGGTCGCAGCCGTAGGCGGACGACGAGTGCCACCGCCCGGAGAAAACAGTTGTTCCTGAAATCTACCATCCGATCTGATGCGACTGGACAAGATCCCTCTTTCTCCCTCGGCTGGTCCCATGACCGCGGCGCCGGCGCCGTCGCCGAAAAGCACACACGTATGTCGATCAGAGTAATCGACATACTGCGTGAGGATCTCCGCCCCAATAACCAAGGCATACTTTGACTGGCCAGTTTGGATCATCGTGTTGGCAAGCGTAACGCCGTACAAAAAACCGGAGCACGCAGCCACCACGTCCATTGCGGCAGCACGATTAGCGCCTAGTTCAGCCTGAATTATGCATCCCGTAGACGGCAGGATTTGATCGGGACTAACAGTGGCACAGAGGATGAGGTCAATATCTCCAGGAGTAAGTCCGGCACGTTCGATTGCTTGATGTGCCGCACGGACCGCAAAAAGTGAAGTGTATTCACCGGGAGCTGCTTTGCGCCGCTGTTTGATTCCAGTGCGCGTGGTAATCCACTCGTCAGAAGTGTCTACCATGTTGGCGAGGTCGGCATTCGTTAGGATGCCTTCCGGATATGCGTGACCGGTGCCCAGAATACCGGCGCGTTGAGTTGCCATCTATTTCCTCAGTTGCACAAAAGAACGGCCATAGTAGCGACTAAAAAACTAATTGCCAACTCAGTGTCCGGCGACCGCTTCCGCAACCTGGTGTAAAGCGTTTGTTTCTGCAATGCCCTTTTCAATCCGCTCGCTCGCCCGGTTTTCTGAGAACTCTTTCACGTTGCGAATGGCATTGCGAATCGCTCGGGCATTCGAACTTCCGTGTCCAATCACTACAATTTGTCTTACTCCCAACAAGGGAGCTCCGCCATATTCGGAATAGTCGAGACGCTTTTTGATATTACGAAAAGCCGGTTTGGCTAACATCGCTCCGGCTTTGGTCACAGCCGACGCGGTTAGCTCGCGCTTAATCATCGACAGCATGGCGTCCGTCAACCCTTCGGAAAGTTTTAGCATTACGTTTCCGGTGAAGCCGTCCGTGACAATTACGTCCACCGCGCCGGAAAAGAGATCCCGCCCTTCCACGTTGCCGACAAAATTCAAGCCAGCCATTTCGCGAAGGAGGGGAAATGCCTCTTTGGTCAGGTCGTTCCCTTTCGCTTCCTCTTCCCCGATGCTCATTAATCCAACAGCGGGTTTGAGGGTCCCCAGCACCGCGCGCGAATAAGCGTCGCCCATGACGGCGAACTGCGCGAGATGATGCGGCTTGCATTCGGAGTTAGCGCCGACATCCAGCAGCAACGTTGGCTTCGCGGACCTGGTGGGAATCAAGGCGGCCAATGCGGGACGATCAACCCCGGGAAGCATTCCTATTACCATCTTCGCCGTGGCCATCGCGGCTCCCGTATTTCCTGCAGATACGAAACCGTCCGCGCGACCCTCGGTAACCAGTTTGGTGCCGATCCTCAAAGAACTCTTCTTCTTACGGCGCACCGAAATCATGACCGGGTCGTCCATCCCAATCACTTCCGCCGCCTCTACCAACTCAATTCCCTTATCTCCATCGCGGCGCCAGCCACAGCGGCGCAGTTCGGGAGCCAGCTTTTCCAGTTGACCCACAAGAATGACACCGACGCCGAAATCGCGCGCGGCAGCGAGAGCTCCGTCGATCTCGGCGTGAGGAGCGTGATCGCTTCCCATTGCATCGAGTACGACCTTACCCGTCAATTGGCTGCCAGTCTTCGGCTGATTTCGCACAGGGGAGTCGCTGTTTGGCTAGGTCTGTTCCACTTGCACTACTTCGCGATCCTTGTAGTAGCCACACTTCGGACAGACACGATGCTGCAAGCGAGGTTCCTGACAGTTAGGACAGAGGGTGGTTTGCGGTGCGCGCAGCGCGTCGTGCGCCCGGCGTTTTCCGCGGCGAGCCTTTGAATGTCTTCGTTTAGGATTTGGCATGATTGCTCCAGTCGTAAATCGTTACTCGTAAATCGTGAATAGGGAATCGTAAATTCAGAAATCGTAAAGTTCGTGAATAGTGAATCGTAAATCTCGTTTATCGTTTCTTGTTCGTAAATGTTCTTTTGAAAGCGTCAATCGTGATCGGTCAGGCCCCTTATCCCGCTTCACGATTTACGATTCACGATTTTACGATTTCCGATTCACGATTTCTTTTAATCCCGCCCAGCGAGGGTCTATCTCCGCTTGCTGGCATGTACAGTCTGTTGAATTCCGGTCGCCGCCACATTCCGCGCATAAACCTTTGCAATCTTCGCGGCAAAGAACCTGGGTGGGCAACGACAGCAAAAGTTGCTCACGCACTAGCTCATCGATATCCACTACCTCGCCGTCGAATACCGATAGGGACAAATCTTCGTCGAGAAGTTCTGCCGCCTGACTGGCCTGGTAAACGTCCGACGTGACGTATTCGACCGTGAAAACATTCGCTACCGGAATGGTAAAAGTCTTCAGGCAGCGATCGCAATCCAGCTGAAGTTCCGCATTGATTTCGCCTGAAACCGTTACTTTCGAATCTGAGCGCTGAATACGTCCGGCTACTCGGGCAGGCGCAACTAAACTGAGTCGGTCTTCATTCAGCTCAAGCTCGCCCGGTCCGTAGTTATGCGCGAATTTGCCGCCTTGTCGCTCCAGCCGTGCAAGCTCAACCAGCATGACACTACCCTATTGCGAATATCCCTTTTTCTAGCCTAATGCGCAAAAGGATTCATTATAGCGGCGAGGGGCAGGCTGTCAACGCGCCAAAAGGTTAGCTGCTTTCAGCATCTGCTGAGATGAAAACATTTAGCGCTTCTTGACGAAGTAGGCGGGCGAGGCGCTGGTCGCCTCCGGTCATCAACCGGAGACGCGAAGTCGGATCCTGAGAGAACATCACTGGCGTGGCGGCAGTTCGTCCAGGTTTTCCTTTAACTTGTTTTGTATTAGCAGGCTCACTACGGTGAGCTTTGGCGAGGGACTCAGCTGCTAGCTTGTCCTGTCCCGTGCGTTTGTAAATCAAACCGAGCAAATAGAATGCTTCGCCGTAATCCTCGTCCATCTCAGTCGCCTTGCGCAGGTGGCGAGCCGCAAGGGCATCGCGCGTGAGTTGGTAATACAAACAACCCAAGGCGTAATGCGCTTCTGGCGAAGGTTTGCTGGCAAGAGCTCGTTTGAATTCGCGAAGGGCTTTCTGCCAGTTTTCCTCAGCGATGAAAAGCCGGCCGAGTCCGTAATGAGCCGCGAAAGACGAACCGCCGCGCCTGGTGGCACTGTTCAAAAGCTCTTTCGCGCGTTCCGTATCGCCTTCGTCCGCACAGGTCAAACCGAGCAACAGTGATACGCGAATGTCTCCCGGCGCAAACTCATATGCCCTTGCCAGGTAATCCCGGGCAATTCGCGTCTTCCCTGTACGGAAGAAATGCTCACCTAGAAAGGCCAGCAGTGGAGCATTTTCACGTTCGAACTCCGCAGCCCGCTGTAATGACCTGATGCCGCGGGGTAATTGTTCGTCCTCAATCAACAGAAATCCTTCGTTGACGAGTTGTTCGACGGTGCGGCGTTGATTGCTGCGACAGCCTGACAGAATTCTCACTCTGATTTCTTCGCGGCGGGCGCTCTCTTCCTGCTCTTCGGCATCTTTTTGGCAGCGATCGTTCCAGAGTTTTTCGAGTCGCGTCCCTTCGACGATCTTATCTTCAGTCAGAAGCGCGATCAGTGCTTTCACCAACGAACGATCAAAGTAAGAGTTTTGCGCCTGACGGAGCAGCAGATCGAGTCCGCGTTCCAGGCGCTCCGTAAGACGCGCCAGCCGATTCTCCAAAGCGGAAATGCGTTCCAGCAGATGTTCGTCACTGGAAGGGCCTGCTTCAGCGACTTCATAACGCGAAGCGGGAGGCTCGACGATAATCATGAGTCTGGTCCCACAGCGTACGCAGAAATCATGTCCCAGCGGATTTGCCGCCAGGCACTTTTGGCAGTAGTGGGAAACTTGAGGCATTGGATCAGTAGTCAGTTTGTAGTGTCCAACGTCCAATGTCCAAAGTCGTGCGAAGTTCGGAGTTCGAAGTGCGAAGTTCGACAACCTTCACGAGTACGTAATGCCGGCCTTTAAGGTAATAAGTTAACCATGCTGCGAACTCTCTGCATTCGGAACTTCGCACTTCGAACTCCGAACTTCGCACTTTGCAGGACCCTGGACGTTGGACTTTTCAAGCATATTCATAAAACCCGCGACCGGATTTTCTGCCCAGCCACCCGGCATCTACATAGCGTTTTAACAAGGGGCAGGGGCGATATTTTGGATCGCCCATTCCATCATGCAGAACGTTCATAATCGCGAGACAAACATCCAGCCCAATAAAGTCGGCGAGCGTTAGCGGGCCCATCGGATGGTTCATTCCCAGCTTCATAATTCCATCGATACTCTCGCGCGTGGCTACGCCTTCATACAAAGTGAATATTGCCTCATTAATCATCGGCATTAGAACACGGTTCGAGATAAACCCCGGAGAATCCTGACAATCAAGCGCAGTCTTACCAAGCCGTTCCGTCAACTGGCGCACTTTTTCATAGGTATCCTCCGAAGTTGCCATTCCGCGAATCACTTCGACGAGTTTCATCACGGGCACCGGATTCATGAAGTGCATGCCAATGACTTTATCGGGCCTTTTAGTAGCCGCAGCGAGCTTCGTGATGGAGATTGAAGAAGTGTTGGAAGCAAGAATCGCGTCTTTACCAAGAATCCTATCCAGGCTTTGGAAGACCTCGGTTTTCACCTTCAAGTCTTCAGTCACCGCTTCGATGACAATTACCGCGTCATGTAACGATTCAAGGGAGGTATCAGTCCGGATGCGATCAATAATCTCGCTCTTTTGCGCTCCCGCCAGGCGGTCCTTATCGACATCGCGTTGCAGACTCTTATCTATCGCAGCCATGCCACGCTGCAGAAACTCCTCTGTAACGTCACGCATGACAACGTTGTATCCGGCGCGCGCTGCTACCTGAGCGATGCCATTGCCCATCGTGCCAGCTCCAACTACGCCGATGATTTCGCTCACGCTCTTAGACTCCGCGCAATGAACTACCGCCAATCAGGCGGCGTGGTAGGTGGAACGTACGGCTCGGACGCGCGCAGAAGCTTTTTCAGTCTGCGGCGAGGTTCAGGTTCTGGCGGCAAAGCGTAAGCTGCTTTGTGGTAAAGGAACTTTCCCTTTTCACCAAACAAGAACCACAGGGTATAGACACACAGCAACGTGCCGAACGGAAACGTCAAGCCTGCGAGGACGCCCGCAACGATTCCGATTCGCCGGGCCCACTGCTTTCGTTTTAGCAAGGCATAGCCGGCGATGAAAGAGGGGGTGATTAGAACAAGACTTATGAAAACTCCAGCGACGATCAACACGGCGAGTGTCGCTACCGGAACAGCATCGCCTTGGGCCCGCGTGACGGCCATCGCATCGATTGTCCCCGAAATCAAAAACGTGACGACGATGATCAAACCGATGCAGAACACCCCGTACAGCAGGTGCAACAATCCTAAGGTTCTGTTGTGACCAGTCGGTGTCATTTAACTTTTGCTATCTTTCTATGGCCACTGCGACTGCGTTACCCCCGCCGAGACAGAGCGCGACTAAACCACGGTGCACATCACGTCTTTTCATTTCGTAAAGCATCGTAGTCAACAATCGCGATCCGGATTGCCCAATCGCATGACCCAGGGCCACTGCTCCACCGTTTACATTCAAACGGTTAGGGTCGAGATTTAATTCGCGCGTGATTGCCACCGCCTGAACCGCAAAGGCTTCGTTTAGTTCTATCAAATCCACGTCGTTGATTGACCAGTTTGCTTTCTTTAGTACCTTCTTGATCGCTTCTACTGGGGCCATCATGACGAGCTGAGGTTCTGTACCGGACGTCGCCTGCGCCACAATACGCGCCATCGGTTCGACGCCGAGTTCCTTCGCCCGCTCCATTGAAGTCACCAGCAAAGCTGACGCGCCGTCATTAACTCCGGGAGCATTGCCGGCGGTAACGGTTCCACCTTCTTTAAACGCCGGTTTGAGTTTTCCCAACACCTCTACAGATGTATCTTCGCGAACGGTCTCGTCGGTATCGAAGACGGTTGCCGCACCTTTTTTCTGTGGTATCGGCACTGGAACGATTTCATCTTTGAACTTGCCGGCCTTGATTGCTGCCGCCGCCTTACGATGCGACTGCAATGCGTACTCGTCCTGTTCAGCACGACTGACATGAAAGCGTTCCGCGACAACTTCGCCGGTGCAACCCATATGCTGATTATCAAAGGCGCACCAAAGACCGTCATTGATCATTGAATCGATCAAGGTTCCATTTCCCAACCGATAGCCTTCGCGCGCTTTGGGCAGAAGGTACGGGGCGTTGCTCATCGATTCCATCCCGCCGGCAATAACGATATCGGTATCGCCAAGCTGAATGCCTTGCGCTGCCATCATCACAGCCTTCAGTCCTGAACCACAAACTTTGTTAATGGTCACAGCAGACACCGTGTTCGGGAGTCCACCATTTAATGCTGCCTGCCGGGCAGGGTTCTGGCCCAGGCCCGCCTGGATTACGCAGCCCATGATCACTTCGTCAACAGCTTCTGGCGAGACGCCCGCGCGTTTGACGGTTTCGCGCACGACGATCGCGCCTAGTTCGGTAGCTTTGAACCCTTTGAGCGAGCCTTGAAATTTTCCTACCGGCGTCCTGACTGCTCCGATAATTACTGCTTCCTGAATAGCCGACATTAGTTCTCCAGTTACAAATAGGTACGAGTACTAAAGACCATCTTTGCTAACCATTTACTAATTTAACCAAAAGAGTGTCAAGGGATTGGCGATTTGGGTTGTGATGCATTCCGTTGGAAGCGCGCATCAAAGGTCGACTCGGTACAGTACGGGAGCGGTAGCGACCGCATTTAGATGAGTGAATGTTCAAGGCTGAATTTTAAAATTCCTCCAGGTCTTGAACCAGACCGTCATACTGCTTGAATGCGGTCGCTACCGCTCCCGTACTGTACCGAGCCGGCTTGATGCGACCCACTCACGCAGACGGCAGCAATGGCAATGGCAAGCGCCGTAGTTCTAACCCCGAAACGTGAAACCTGAAACTTGAAACTCGAAACCTGACTTCATGCTAGACTCAGTTTTGTAATTCAACCCCGCTTACATTCGGTAATCAAGCATGCAGGCTCTCATTCTCGCTGGTGGCAAAGGCACCCGCCTCCGCCCGCTAACGGTCTACACACCAAAACCCATCGTCCCGATTTGCAACCGGCCCTTTCTGCTTTATCAGATTGATACGCTACGACGAGCAAGCATTACAGATATCACCCTTTCGCTTTCGTACCAGCCTAACAAGATCGAACAACTGCTCGGCGATGGTTCTGACTACGGCGTGAAACTAAAGTACACGGTCGAGCCACAGCCGATGGGCACCGCCGGAGCATACAAGTTTGCTGAAGATCTGATTCGCGACCGTACCGTCGTTTTTAATGGCGACATCCTCACGGATCTTGATCTCAAAGCCGTCATCCGCGAACACAATGAAAGAAAGGCGACCGCGCACAATTGTGCTGCAACCAGTCGCCAATCCGAGTGCCTATGGTTTAGTAGAGACGGAAACGGACGGACGCGTGCATCGCTTTCTGGAAAAGCCTAAGGAAGACGAAATCACCTGCAACAACATCAACGCCGGTACCTACATTCTCGAACCGAAGGTGTTGGACTTCATTCCTTCCGGTGAAAACTACTCGTTTGAATACGGCCTCTTCCCTGATCTACTTAAGCGCAACGAAATTTTCTACGCGCATGTGCCGCCCCGCACTTATTGGATCGATATCGGCACGCCGGATCGTTATCTGGAAGCGCATCAGGACCTTCTCGCGAATCGCGTCCAGCGGATTCATATAAAGGAACGGCGCGGAACTTTTGATTCTGCGACAGTCGCCGAGATCGATGAGCTTTCGATCATCGGAGATGATTGTCAGATCAAGCCGGGAGCGCAAATCATCAATTCAGTACTCGGGGCCGGCTGTTTTGTCGAAGAGCGTGCGCGGGTGGAAAACTCTGTAGTTTGGCCGCACACGCGCATTGGAACAGCTGCTACCGTTTCGCGCGCAATCATCGGTCGCGGCTGCCATATCGGGCGCTCAGCCGTCGTGGGCGCCGGGTCAGTGTTGGGTGACAAGACTTCAGTTACTGACTACACGATGACGGGACAGGTGTAGGTTTCGAGTTTCAAGTTTTCGAGTTTCGCCTTTCAAATTTGCTGTAGGATAAAAACTAGAGGCAGGTTGCTTCTCATTCTCACCGGGCTTCAGCCCGGTGGGAAGCCACTTCAGATAATTGAACCGTTTCAACGGTTTCTCTGTAACGATTGCAGCAAACCGAAAACCGTTGAAACGGTTTCTATTGCAGCACTGCTTTTCACCGGGCTAAAGCCCGGTGTGAATGAAAGAAATGATTACGCCCACGGAGATCAAGTTTGGAACGGATGGATGGCGAGCGCTCATCGCCCGCGAGTACACATTCGCCAATCTCGAGCGGGTAACCCAAGCCTACGCCGATCTTCTGCTTGCCGAGGCCGTTGGTTCGCACATCCCATTTGTCATCGTTGGTTATGATCGGCGCTTCATGTCCGAAAACTTTGCTGCGCGTGCGGCTGAGGTACTAGCCGGCAATGGATGTCGTGTAAGTTTGTTTTCAGAAGCGGCGCCGACACCACTCGTTTCGTGGGCTGTAAAAGATTTAAGTGCTGACGGTGGCGTGGTCATCACCGCCTCACACAATCCTCCCGACTTCAACGGGTTCAAGATCAAGGCACCATGGGGTGGCAGCGCTGCGCCTGCTACTACTGCCAAGGTGGAGGAACTTATCGATGCGAGTCAGCCCAAACGCGCGTCTGGCTCCTTCGACTCAGCGAACCTTGAGATGGCGGTTGAAAGTTACAAAAAACAGATTGCTTCTTACGTCGATCTCGAACGACTGCAGAGTCTTAACGCAACAGTCATTGTCGATCCGATGCACGGATCCGGCGGGCGTTGGGTTGAGAGCTTTCTGTCCGGTGGCAAACTTCACATAGAAACCATTCGCGGAACTCGCGATCCACTATTCGGAGGCGTCAATCCAGAACCGATCGACAGCAATCTTGCTGCGCTCAAACAACGCGTCCTGGAAACCCAGGCACTGGTTGGTTTAGCGACCGATGGTGATGCTGATCGAGTTGGAGCCGTTGATGAACGCGGCCAGACGATGACGATGCATGATGTCGTGCCCTTGGTGCTGCTGCATCTCGCGCGTAATCGTGGGATGCGGGGCGGCGTCGTTAGAACTTTCTCGCAGTCTGTTTTGCTGAAGCGGATTGCTGCGGCGCACGATCTCAAACTTTATGAAACGCCGATCGGTTTTAAATACGTTGCTGACCTGATGCTCAACGACGACATCCTGATAGGCGCCGAAGAGTCTGGCGGTATCGGCGTCAAAAACCATATTCCCGAACGCGACGGAATCTTAAATTCTTTGCTCTTCCTGGAGGCAATCGCCGCCGCCGGAAAGGCGCCTTCTGAAATGTTGGGCGAACTGCACGAAGAGTTCGGCGAGTTTCATTTTGGACGGCGGGATCGCCAGCTTGAAGTAACCGCGGGACAGGACTTAGTGACTAAACTCGCGACCAGCCCGCCAAACGACATCGCCGGTGACAAGGTCATCGAGGTTCAAACCACCGATGGCACCAAACTCTTATTCGCGGACGAGTCGTGGTTGCTTTTCCGGCAATCCGGAACAGAACCAATGTTGCGGATTTATGCGGAAGCGACCTCGGCAGCAAAGATGAAGACTCTCCTCCAGGATGGTGAGCGGATTGCCGACGTCTCGTCGGCCATCGGATCGCGGGCGTCTCGCCCGCAATGAGCGCGTAGCGCGAAAAACCCAAAGCGCTTAGTTAGATCGCCGCCGCGCCCTCTTGATGATTAATTTCTAGCCTTTTGGTTAATCGCGCTCCGCGCTCATTGCGGGCGAGACGCCCGCGATCCTTTCATGCCAGAACTTCCTGAAGTCGAACATGTTGTCCGCGCCCTCCGCCAGGCAGTAACCGGCCGCAGAATCATCGCCGCTCAGCTCCGACTCCCACGCACCGCCCCACTTATCTCCAGCAGAATTTTCGCGCGGAAACTTAAAGGTGCGCGAATCGAGGGAGTCAGCCGGCGCGGCAAATACATTTTGATCGAATTGAGTGGTGAGCGCGTCCTGCTTGTGCATTTGCGCATGACGGGAAAGTTCGTGCGGCTATCGCACGAACAAAAACTGCCGCCGTATTCGCACGCCATTTTCTATCTCGACGATGACACCCGGTTAGTGTTCTGCGATATGCGCCAGTTTGGCCGGATGAATCTGGTTTCGGCCGCCCAGCTTCACGAGACTGCTGAGCTGAGCATTCTTGCTCCGGAACCCCTTTCAGAGACATTCACAATCGCACATCTCCAGCAAGTGCTTTCTCGTTCGCATCGAAGCCTGAAACAACTGCTCCTCGATCAAACGCGGGTTTTGGGATTGGGAAACATCTATGCGTCCGAGTCTCTGTTTCTAGCCCGCATCAGTCCGTTCGCCGAATCGGCGAGACTCTCCAAAGCACGTGTAGTCAGATTGCACGAAGCGATACAACAGGTGCTGGAAGAAGCGATTGCTGGAGGCTCGACCTTAAGAATCGATCTCGATGATGAAGGCAGCAGTTATATCGGCAGCTCGGAAAGATTCTGGCGGGTATACGAACGCGAGGGCGAACCGTGTGTCAGGTGCGGCAGCAAAATCCGTCGTGCGGTCCAGGGGGGACGATCGACGTACTACTGCCCAAAATGTCAGCGGTAACAATGTCCAAAGTCCAACGTCCAGATAGTAGCGCCGGCAGGCGCGACAAAAGGTAGCCAGGGGCAAGCGCGAAGCGCGCGCGCGCGCCGCCCCTGGTCAATGCGGTAAATGCAACTGAGCCCTGAAGGGGCGCTATCTAGGTCTTACCGTTAGTCCCTCTCAAATAAAAGCCGTCAAAAATTACATCTTCAATCAAGAGGAGCATCATCGCCTGAAAAGCTTTAAGGAGGAATACCTCGAGCTTCTAGCATTGAGCGGGATTGAATATGACGAGCGCTATGTATGGTGAATCTATCGCCCTTCCAGGGCTCCAATTACAGGTAGGACGGCGATCCAGGGGCGGCGCGCTGCGCGCTTGCCCCTGGCTACCCTATATCCGCGCCTTCGGCGCGTCACTCCAAAAAACTTATAGATTCGCCAAAATAAAGTCCGTCATCAAGGTCCGCATGTGCTTTACCAGCTGCGGATCGCCTACGCCGTGACGTGACTTCGGATACACCATGAGCTCAAACTGTTTGCCCGCCTTCTGCAACTCATAAACAAACTGAACAGTGTTCTGCATGTGAACATTGTCGTCGATTGCACCGTGAATCAGCAGGAGCTTGCCATGTAGATCTTTAGCGGCAGCGCGCGGGGCGCTCTTTGCATATCCTTCCGGATTGTTCTGCGGCGTTTTCATGTACCGTTCGGTATAGATCGAATCATAGTCCCGCCAATCCGTAACCGATCCGCCCGCAATCCCTAATTTAAAACTCTTACTATGTGTCAACGCATAGCTGGTCATGTATCCGCCGTAGCTCCAGCCCCATAACCCGATGCGCGACCCATCGACGTAAGGCTGACTCTTCAACCACGTCAGTCCGTCTTCGAGGTCTCGCAATTCAAGTTCGCCCATGTTCCCGTAAACCGGCCAGGTGTACTCGACGCCTTTGCCACTAGCAGTCCGATTGTCGCAAATCCAAAAAATGTAACCCTTCTGGGCCAGCATCTGGTTCCACATATTTGCGGGGCCACCCCAGGCGTTTCGCACGCTTGGCGCCTGTGGCCCGCCGTAGGTGAAAGACATAACCGGATACTTTTTATTCGGATCAAAGTTTGGAGGTTTGATCATCATTGCCTCCATCGTAAATCCGTCGCGCGTTTTCACCTGCATGAACTCAACTTTTCCCAGCTTGTACTGATTCAACGCCTCAATTTTGTTTTCCTCGATCACCCTGATCAGTTTTCCCTCAGCATCGTGAAGACGAGTTTGCGTCGGAGTATTAACGTCGCTCCAGCGATCGACATAGGCGGTGAAAGTCGGATTGAAATCGATCGAATGGCTTCCGGGCGCGGTGGTTAGGCGAGTGAAACCTGTGCCATCTAACTTTACGCGGTAAGCGTGCGGGGCAATGGCGCTGTGTTCGATTGCCGAAAAATAGACGAACCCCTTGTCTTCATCGAGTCCCTCAAAGCCGCGTAAATCCCACTTTCCATCGGTGAGTTGCCGCACCAGTTTTCCATCTGGGCCGTGGAGATAGAGATGGTGAAAACCAGTGCGTTCGCTCTCCCAAATGAAAGATCCGTCTTTCAACCAGTGTGGATTGTCCAGGACTTCGACCCACGCTTTTGTCGTCTCGCGAAATGCGGTGGTCGATTTTCCATCCTTCGCGTCTGCGAAGTTCAAATCCAAATATGTCTGTTCGCGATTCTGTGCCTGATAAACAACTTTCTTGCTGTCCGGGGTCCATGAGACACGAACGATGAGGAAATCACTGGGATGATATTTGAACGTATCGACCCAACGCGTGGCCCCGCCCGCAGCGTTGACTACGCCAAGCTGTACTGTCGGATTAGGATCGCCAGCCTTCGGATAAGGCGTGACTTCAACCGTCTGGCGGTAGGGAATGTGGTCAATTACGGTAAACTCATGCACGGGATTCTCGTCGAGTCGTAGGTAGGCAAGCATTGTGGAATCAGGGCTCCACCAATACGCCTCGAAATTACCGCGGCCATAGAGCTCTTCCTGGTAAACCCAATCAAGACGTCCATTCAGAATCTTTGCACTTCCGTCAGTCGTGAGCTGGCGTTCACGTTCAGTTCCAAGGTCAAACACATACATGTTTCCGCCGCGGACGAAACCGATCATGCTGCCGTCGGGGCTGAATGTTTCGCCGACTTCTTCTTCGGCGCCGTTCGTCACGCGCAGGGCCTTGTTGCTGCCCAGTTGGTAATAAAAAAGGTCGTTCGCAAAGTTAATGAGCACTGCAGTCTCACTTGTGTTGAAGTCATAAGAGCCGCGACTTGCGAGTTGCTTGGCATCGGCTGCGGTGATTCCACCAAGCGCGTTAAAGGCCGCCTCCATCTTTGCAGTATCAAGAAACGGTGACGCTTCGCCCGTAACAGCATTAACTTTCTGCAAACGAGGCACCGTCTTCTTAGCCGGATCGTTCGCGAGCAGGTAATGCTTGCCATCCTTCAGCCAACGAATATTTGGAACAGTGCCACTGAAGTTAACCTTCTTAACCGGATCGTAAAGGTCGTCGATGGTGAGTTGCTTGTTTTGCGCAACTACTACCGATCCAAACGCGACGATAAGCACAATGAGGGCGAAGAGTGGGTTGACGTAGTTTCACTTGAATCTCTCCTAGTTGTGATGATTCGAAGAGCTTTGGAAGCGGATAGACCTGATCTTCGGACTTTGGTCTTTGTGTCTTCTCTGATCTCTCGCCCTTGAACTCACAAAGGACTCACAATGACAAAGCCAAAGTCAAAGACCAATCTGATTGGTAGCCCGTAGCCAGATCAGATTCCCGGCATCGCTTTCTTCAGCGGCTTCAGCAGCACAGCAGCACGAAGGCCATGAACAGCGCGCAGGCGCTCAGGAAGATCCAGAACGTCGAATGCAGCCAGTCGTCCCACAGTTGGCCGATCTGAGTCAGCTTGTTCCCGATCGCGGTTGCGACAAACCAGCCCCCCATCATCAAGCCGCGGATTCTTACCGGGGCGACTTTCGAGACGAGCGAGAGTCCCATCGGCGACAGCATCAACTCGCCAAGAGTCAACACGCCATAAGCTCCCAGCAGCCATAATGCCGACATCTTGTAAGCGCCGAGCGCGTAGACATTGGCGCCCGCGGGAACTGACGCTTCTCCTATCTTCGCGGCGACGAAGAAAACGAAGAACGCGAGCGCAGTCAGCACCATGCCAAAAACCATCTTCGTCGGTGTCGAGGGCTCGAGTCCTTTCTTGTCCAGCCACCTCCAGAAAAAGATCAGCGGGAAGGTCAGGATGATCACCCAGCCAGGATTGATCGCATTGGAGATAATTCCCGTCACCTTCCAATCGGTGTTCTCGTTCGCCCAGTAAGTCATAGTCGAGCCGTTCTGGTGGAAGACCATCCAGAAAACGATCACGATCAAGAAGATGACCAGCAGGCGCTGTAACACGTTTCCAATCCGGAACCGCGTCGATGGCGTGCTGATGACTGACGCGCCGTGGGTGGCAAGTCGGTCAGTGACGGCCGCTTTGTCGGCTAAATCCTTTGCGCGCAAATGAACGCTGCAGATCGGCAGCTTCGACGTGTCGTTTGAATTTCCAAAGGATGAAAACCGAGATGACCATCCCGAACGCGGCGACAGCAAACGCCGGATGGAATCCGAATTGGCTCTTTACCAACTCCATCGTGATCGGAGCCGCGCAAGGCGCCGACGTTGATGCCCATGTAGAAGATGTTATAGGCGCGATCCTTCAGGTGGCTGCCTTCGGGATAGAGATTGCCGACCATTGTCGAGACGTTCGGCTTGAAGAGCCCGTTTCCGATCACGAGGCAGGTTAGCGCGGCGTAAACCGCTGTCATCGAACGAATTGAAAGCAGGCCGATGACCCGCCATGAAAAACAGGCCGCCGATCATCACCGCTTTCCGGTATCCGAGCTTTTTGTCCGCCAGCCAGCCGCCGATTAGCGGACTCGCATAAACGAACATCAGATAGTTCGCATAAAGGCCTGTTGCCTGATCCGACGTCCAGGCAAATCCCTGGCCTGTCGTATCGCGAAGATAGAGCGTGAACATCGCCAGCATCGAATAGAAGCTGAAGCGCTCCCACATTTCGGTGGCGAAGAGTACATACAACCCCTTTGGATGTTTGTCGTTGTGCACGGCTGTAGCCATCTTTTCGCCCTCCTAAGTTTTCTGCGGCGTCATGTATTTCTTAATTACCGGCGTCAGAGCCGCAAGCAGCAGCGCCGCCACCATCAGCGAGGCCGCAGTGACGATAAACAGCTGCGGCATTTGTTCCAGCTTCTCAGGATCCACGTGACCGCCCACAAGGCCACCGATCAAATTACCGACGGCTGAAGCCAGAAACCAAATCCCCATCATCTGGCCCACGAACCTCTGCGGCGACAGTTTCGTCATGGACGAGAGGCCAACCGGACTGAGACAAAGCTCCCCGATCGTCTGGAGAAAATAACTTCCCACGAGCCACCAGGCCGAAACCTTGATAGCGCCACCGCTGGACACCACGCTATTCGCCGCAAAGATCATCACAACGAAACCCAGTCCGGCGAAGAAGAGCCCCATCGCAAATTTTCCAGGCGCAGAGAAGTCTCCCGGGCCTCGCTCAAGCCGCTGCCAGATAATTGCAAACAACGGTGCGAGCAGGAAAATAAAGAACGAGTTAACTGATTGGAACCAGGTTGCTGGGATCTCGAAAGTGCCGACCATGCGGTCTGTAAAATCTCGCGCAAACAGATTCAATGAGGTGGGCGCTTGCTCAAACGCCGACCAGAAGATCGCCGCAAAGATAAAGAGAATAAAGATCACGCCGATGCGCTTCTTCTCGTCGCCGGTCAGGCCACCGAAGATGAACAAATATGCGAAGTAGAAGACCGCCACACCAACCAGAACATAAGTCATGTTTTGGCCGATCGCCTGAGCGTTCAAGGGCAACACGCCAGTGGCGGCAAGAATGATCACGAGAACGAGAATCGCCAGGGCGGCGCCGAGAACCAGCTTGATAGTCTTTACCTTGCGAGCTTGAACGACAGGATCAGGATCGCGCGTCGGTTCGAGGCCGAGGCTGCCAAGTGTCTTTTTCGCACGCGTTGCAAAAATCGTTAGACCAATCAACATGCCGACGCCGGCCGCTCCGAAACCAAAATGCCAACCTACCGCTTCACCCAGGAAACCCGTAATCAGCTGTCCAAAGAACGCCCCGACATTGATTCCCATGTAAAAGATTGAGAAGCCGGCATCACGACGCGCGCCACCCTCCGGATAGAGATCGCCGACGATGGCTGAGATGTTTGGTTTGAGTAGCCCGGTTCCCAGAACGATCAGAATCAAGCCCATGAAGAATGGCACTCGACTATGCGCAAAGGACGAGAGGCCAATCGAAATATGACCGCAGGAAATCAGCACCGCGCCGTACATGATTGCGCGCCGCAAACCCAACAGCCGGTCGGCAATCCAGCCGCCCGGGAGCGATGCGAGATAAACGCTGGCGGCATAGATGCCCACAATGGCCGAAGCCTGGCTGCGGTCCATTCCGAAACCGCCGTCGATTAAAGCTGCGGACATGAAAAGTACCAGCAGCGGCCGCAGGCCGTAGTAGGAGAACCGCTCCCACATTTCGGTAAAGAACAATGTGGAGAGGCCAATGGGGTGTCCGAAGAACCCGCGATTGCCGCTGGGTGGTGTTTGAGTGGATCCGGTGCCGTCGATAGCAGTGCTCATAGGTTGATTTCCTTTGGCCGCACTTTATCCAATTCGAATTGCAATTCCGCGCTACCGGTTTAGGTAAAACCGGGGAGCGGGGAAAACAGAATAACGGGAGATGCCTTGGACCTTGGGGAACCGAAAAGCACGAACTAATGGATAGACGTGAGCATTCAGCCAAAATGTGGCTGGAGTGTCAAGAGCATTGGCCCCGAAGACAGTCCACGCTCTCCCCGATTTCTGGGAGCAACAAGGTACCTGCTGCCTGGACCAGCAACCTCCGAGGAGCAGTCTTCTTCTGTCTAGTGGAGTATGCCCGCTCTCTACTTCCTCCTCTAAGGTTTCTGATTGCTGGCTTTTCTTGAGGATCTCTTGCAGGTACGTGGCTTGCCCATCCGTCGGGCGCTGTTATTTCTCAAACAGGAGCGAACCCGATGCGCTTTTCAAAATGGTTGGGCCACTGGGCGGTTCTGCCCGCGAGGTATTTGTTTGTCGCCGCAATATCACTGCTGACTTGCGTTAGTCTCTGCTCGGCACAAGACTCTGAGGAACTTACGCCACCAAAAGTCGAAGGCAAGGTCATAGTCGGTGGCGCGAACTTTGGCGAGGAGATTCCCCACGGAGTTGTCGGCGGTGCCTTGCGAGTTTACGTAACGAAACGGTTAAGTATTGAACCTGAATACTTGTACTTGTATCACTCGGAAAATGATCAGGATCAGATCATTCAGCCGAATGTTGCGTATGATTTTACCGACCCGAGAAAGCGTTTCGTTGCCTATGGAATCGCTGGCGTCGGCGTGCTTCATCACAAAGGCAGGTTCTTTGGCAACGACTTCGAGACCGGGGAGCCGCGCGTTTTCGACACCTCGTTCACTACCTGGACAGCAAGTATCGGCGGGGGCGTAAAGATGTTTGTGACGAAGCGGCTATTCATCTCGCCCGAAGTACGCGTGGGCAGAGAGCCAAATTTTCGCGCCACAATCAATGTCGGCTATGTCTTTGCGGGAAGACGATAGCGGGGCAGCTCCCCTTCCCAACCGGCGGGGCCGAAGCTTGACACCAGTCTTTTAGCGTGGGTCACAGTCAGTACCGAAACGCGGTAGCGTCGGGTTGAGATAAGCCGGTACTCAACAGTGACCCATCAGATCGCCATACGGGCCACTTGAGTGTAACGCTCGGCGACCCGACGCTACCGCGTTTCGGTACTGACTGGGCCCACGCTGAGCTCCGACTAATACACCGTGATCTGAACCTCTAATGCCCCGGAGCTAATGCCCCGGAGCCTGATGCCCCGGAGCTTGACACCAATCTTGACGCGGGCGTATAAGCGAAACTGAAAAGCGTGGTGAGTTAAGGCGACTTGCGGCCACGTAAAACAATCCGCTAAACAGCACGGCCGGTCCAACCAGCTCGACCGAAAAACTTCAGCCCTTATGAAGTCCCGCGTTGTTTAGCGCGGGACTTTTCAATTGGCGAATGCCGATTGAAGATTGCTGAATCTGTCTTTGGTTTTTGGATTTGGGTCTTTGGTCTTAGGGCTTTGGACCTTTTTGGGATTGTTGGCAGAAAGCCTAAAGAAACCAATTAGCTAGCGAACAGAAAACAAAAACCAAAGGCCAAAGACCAAACAACTATGGATCCATTTCGTAACCTTTTAGATTCCGACACCATCCACGTGATTGATGGCGCGATGGGGACGATGCTCTACGCCAAGGGCGTCTATATCAATCGCTGCTACGACGAACTCAATCTCAGCAATCCCGACCTGGTGCGCGAGATCCATACTGAATACCTCCGGGCCGGCGCCGACATTATCGAGACCAATACTTTCGGAGCCACGGCAAGCAAGCTAAGCCAATACGGACTCGACGCGAATCTTGAAGAGATTAATGTCACTGCCGCTCGCATTGCTCGAGATGCCGCCGGCGATCGCGCTTATGTTGCTGGTGCGATTGGACCCCTCGGTTTGCGTATCGAACCTTATGGGCCGACTTCCTTTGATGAAGCCAAAGACATGTTCAAGGCGCAGGCAGAGGCGCTGCTCACCGGTGGTGTTGATCTTTTTCTCCTCGAAACCTTTTCCGACGTTTCTGAAATCCAACAAGCAATCCGTGCAGTGCGCGAGTTGAGTGATCTGCCCATCGTGGCGCAAATGACGATCATGACGGACGGGAATACGACCTTTGGCACGACTCCTGAAGCCTTCACCGCGCGGCTGGATGAATGGGGCGCTGATGTAATTGGGCTCAACTGTGGCGTTGGGCCGGCGATTATCCTGAGCGCGCTCGAGAAGATGCGTCCTCTCACCTCCAAAAAGCTTTCAGCTCAGCCGAACGCCGGATTGCCCCGCGACGTTCAGGGGCGGCAGTTTTACATGTGTTCTCCTGAATACATGTCGAAGTTTGCCAAGCGCCTGATTCAGTCGGGAGCGAAGTTCATTGGCGGCTGTTGTGGAACAACACCAGCACACATCAAGTTGATTTCTGATGCGGTGCGAGCAGCATCGCCGCGGGCCCAGAAGGTTGTCATGGGCTCAGGTGCTTTGGCCCACGTCCAGCAAATCACTCCACCGGATATAAAGGTTGTTCCCGCCGAAGAACGTTCCCGTTGGGCTCACAAGATCGCTAACGGCGAGTTTGTTACTTCGGTTGAGGTGTTGCCGCCCAAAGGTGTCGATGCACAGAAAACACTTGATTCCATTCGGCTCCTAAAAGACGCGGGGGTAGACGGAGTGAATATTCCCGACGGCGCTCGTGCGCAATCGCGGATGAGCGCCCTGGCGACAGCCGTGCTCGTCGAACAGCAGATCGGGATCGAATCGGTCCTGCACTACTGCTGCCGCGATCGTAACCTTCTGGGAATGATGTCGGATCTGTTGGGAGCTTCGGCGTTGGGAATCCGTAACCTGTTATTGATTACCGGTGATCCGCCGAAGATGGGTCCTTATCCAGACGCTACAGCTGTTTTCGACATTGATGCGATTGGTCTGACCAACATGGTGAACAAGCTGAACCATGGTCTCGACATCGGCAACAATCCCATTGGCCAACCGACAGCTTTCAGTATTGGGGTGGGGGTGAACCCCGGCGCGATCAATCCGGATGAAGAGCTACGACGTTTTGAATACAAGGTTGAGGCGGGAGCGCAATATGCGATCACACAACCCGTCTTTGACACGGACCAGTTACGCGACTTTATCAAGAGTGTCGAGCACGTGCGGATTCCGATCGTGGCCGGCATCTGGCCGCTTGTGTCCTATCGGAATGCGGAGTTTCTGCACAACGAGGTTCCAGGCGTGCGGGTTACGCCGGCGATTATGGAACGAATGCGCGAAGCGTCGGCGATCAGTAAAGAAGCCGGGCGGGATGAGGGGTTAAAGATTGCACGCGAGTCTTTGCTGGAAGTGCGTGATTTGATTCAAGGCGTGCAAGTGTCTGCGCCGTTCGGAAACGTGAAATACGCGCTGGAGGTTTTTGGGGCTTTGGATGAGTTTCAGATAAAAAATGAACCAGCGGTAGTCGATGCAGGCGCTCACCTGACTTAAGGCTTGCTTAAGATTCGTTAGAATCGATTTAAAGCTTACGAGCAAAGACGTCCACGAAATTAACACGAACCAGCACGAAGGGGGTAAATCGTTTGGTGTTCGTTCGTGTTATTTCCGTGGATCGTTTTATTTAACAGGTGCGTTCGACCGCTCTTAAAATCACAATCTCATTGCTAGTTCGCGAGAATGGCTCGCAAAGCACTTTCAAGATTTGTATAAGTGAACTGATAGTTTGAGTCTCCCAACTTCGACGGCTCAACTCGCTGGCTCGATAACAACAACGCATCGGCCATCTCACCGAATGCCAGACGCACACCGAACGCCGGAATGGGAAAGAATGTCGGCCGCGAGAGGGCTCGGCCGAGTGCCTTTGTGAATTCCGCATTCGTCACAGGGTTCGGCGCGACGAAATTCACGGGGCCACTTAAGCCATCGTTGGTTAAAGCAAACTGCAAAGCGCCAATCACATCGTCAAGCGCAATCCAACTCATCCATTGTTTGCCGTCTCCGATTCTGCCGCCAATTCCCATGCGAAACGGCGGCAACATCTTGGCGAGCGCTCCACCTTCTTTGTCCAGAATGATTCCGAAGCGCGTGTTGACGACGCGAACTCCCTTCTCTTTCGCGTGGTCAGTTGCTTTCTCCCATTCAATACAGACATCAGCAAGAAAGTCTTTGCCGGGCGGGCTGGATTCAGTTAACAACTCGTCGCCGCGATTGCCGTAGTAACCGATCGCCGACGCGCTGATCAGTGTCTTTGGTGGCTGGGCAAGATTTGCGAGCGCGTCGCTCAGCAGTTTCGTTCCCTTTGTACGGCTCTCGCGAATTTTCTTTTTCTTCTCGTCGTTCCAGCGACCGGAGGCGATGCTCTCACCGGCGAGATGATAGACCGCGTCGAATCCTTCGATACGTGAAATCGCGATGCTGTAACGATCCGGGCTCCACTCAATCTCCGATTCAGAGTTTGGGGCATGCCGCACGAGACGATAGATCTCGATGCCCGCCTGCTTCCAGGGCCTTGATTAAGGCCTCACCTACCAGCCCATGGGAACCACTGATGAGAATTCTCATTCCTAATTGCCTCTCGTTAATCATTTCGGAAGAATGATCGAGTCTACAGCAAGCCCGAGCCTATAGTCTCAATGCATCCAGATTTATTGGAGTTTTTACCTTCCGGATGTAGAATGCGCGGCCTGAGTAGACTTAAAGAAAGCCTCAATCCCTAATCCTCTCTGGATTACCGAATCTCCTAATCGGAGGAAATGCACGTGGACGATCTTACCATTCGACTCCTTCTCTCACGTTTCATCAACCAACTCTTAAACAAGACGAACGAATTTAACCTAAAGACCTTTATTCAAGGCGAATCGGAGCCAATCGAACAAAGAGAGTTGTTTGCCGAAGAGTTAGCATTGGCATCCTGGAATAGTCTGATTTACTTGCTGCGGCAGTCATTCGTAAAAGCTAATCGCGTCGATCTTGCCGAGGTGGGAGAGTTTGTTAAGCAAGAAAGCGATGGGTCCTGGAGCTTCTTCCCTGCGGCTTCCTTGGCACAAGCAGACGCAGCAGGATTGCCTTCTTCTCAGGAAGGGTCCGGATATATGGCAAAGCTGGCTCTGTTTCATTTAAATCAAGGGATCGAGATGGCCAAACTGGTGAACGCCGACGTCGAAGTGCCTAAACAGGATTATGTAGAACTCTTCGGGGAATACCTACCGGAACACTACGTGCCCAGAAAGCTGTTTTCTCAAGAGCTCCTGCTCATCGCGGAGTGGCTTAAAGAATTCTCAAGCCGAATTGAACCGGAAGCTTCAAGCGTAGCCATAGAAGAAAATACTCAGAACAGTTGGGTCCTTTCTGAAGAACGAAAGACTCAGGGCAATTGGGTCCTTTCTGATGAAGAAAGTGGGCTTGCCAGAAAGGTTACCGATGAGAACAAGCCTGGTTCCTATAAAACGCGGGAGGGGCGTAGCAAGTGATGTTGCAAAATGTGACAACGAGCATCCTTCATTTGTCGGACTTGCACCTCGGTAAGAGCTTTGCTGATGTGGGCAGTGATAGCAAAGCTGACGGATTAAGCAAGGAGACCATCAATTCATTTCGCGAGAATTATGGTTTCGTAATGCAAACCCACGACAGCTACATAATTCCTTGTCTTGAGAACGAAATCCTCATGGCGGCCCGCTACATCGGCGCTCGCGAAGATAAATTCGATTTCCACGTCGTTAGCGGTGACATAACCGCCCATCCGTCTCCTGTCGATCGTTTTCAATTTGCGCGGGACTATCTAATTGATTCAGTCCAGCTTCCAGAGACACCTGGTGGGGGGAGCGGACGTGTGGGCTTGCGACTAGCAAAGAACAGTCTGTTTTGCGTTCCAGGCAACCATGACAAGCTCGCTCTTGAGGATCGGAACGCATATTTGACTGGTTTCAGGGATCTCCCCGACGTACCGCCTTATGTCAAAGAAGTCTTCGGGGGTAACCAACAGCGCTTGTTGTTTTACGGCTTAGATTCAAATCTCTATAAGGAAGGCAATCTTGCTGTGGGTGAGATCGCCCCGCAAACGTTATCCCGGCTCGGAGAGTATTTCACGCTGACCCAGACCCCCGAAGATCCTTCAACGGTGAGGATCCTCGTGCTGCACCATCATCCTGCTGACCTCAATCGCTATCGACCGCGCAGCTTGTCAACGCTTGTCGGATTTTTTACAGGAGGTCTCTCGACTTTGAAAGAAGGCTCCCGACTATTAAAAGCGTGTGAAGGAAAGATTGACTTAATAATGCATGGGCATGAACATTTCCCTGTAGTCTTCTTTGAGCCAACCTCATCATCTGTCGTCTTATCTGCTGGAAGTACTTCGGCTTTTCTGCCGAAAGGAAAGGGCGTTAACAGCTTCCACACCATCGCACTCGCTGACAGGGAGTTTCAGATTGTTCAATTCGATTGGAACGGAGCGAGGTTCATCCCGAGCAAGGAATCATTGGGAAACCTCGACGACCGAGCGCAATTGACCTCACGAAAACTCTAGTGCGGCAAGTTTACTAAAGTATGGTTCCTAACTTGGTGAGACGCATCGGCCTTCGGTTCCGATGAATTCCTGAAAGAACGCTTGCTAACATTTTAGTTAGTCGCTTTTCGCAGCCACTTGAATCTTCGGTTCACATGCGTAAACTCCTTATGTCAGCTTCATAATTACCTCGCGCCTGTCCAGGTAGAAGTCTGGACTCTAGGCGAGACATAAGGAGCAACCTCACATGCTTCGTGCGAACCTCGTCGCCGGCTTCGGCCTCATCTTCCTCATCGTTCTTTCCTTTTACCGTACTGCGGAGACAAGCTCTCGACTCAGGCGTGTTACCTCAACAAGTGAGGAAGTTTTCAACCTTAATCCGTCGTTAAGTGGCGATGGCAGGTTCATTGCCTTTGAATCATCCTTCGACCTTGCGCACGCCGGAGGTAATGGATTCCACGCACTGCGTGCCGACCTCGCAGCTGACCCGGCAAACTTTGAGCAAATGGGAACTACTCGGGCGGTAACACCGGCTATATCACCGGATGGATCTCATATCGCGTTTGCCTCGACGGATAATCCGCTTGGAACTAATGGTGATGGCAACTCGGAAATTTTCTTGTACCGCAGTCACGATCTAATTCAGATCACCAACACAACTGCAGAAGACCCTGCCCTCCGGCTCTCACAAGGAAACTTTCAAACGTCTATTTCTGACGATGGTCGTTTCATCGCATTCTCATCTAACTGCAACCTGATTGATCATAACCCTGATCGAAACTTCGAAATCTTCATCATCGATACCACCAACGCACTCGTTACTCAACGGACTCACACATCGGGTTTGCATGCGGCAAAGAACCCGAAGATCAGCGGCGACGGAAACACTGTCGCCTACATCGCCGATAACAATTTGTCGCGCGAGCTGGTCTTATGCAATCGCGCGGGTGATCAGTCTACTCGTGTAATTGCAGGCGGCCTGTCAGCGATTAGCATGGCAAGCGGCCGAACGATCTCCGACGATGGTTTGAGGATCGTTTATTCTGCCGAAACAGCTCCGGACGCAACCCAACTCTTTCTTTGGGATGGGAGAAATGATGTAACGAGACAGCTAACGAATCTCGAAACGCGCGAGGACGATGTTCCTCTCAACGGAACTATTAGTGGCGATGGTTTGCGTGTGGCATTCGCCACTCGGCGCGATGTGATCGGCGGCAATTCAGACCACAGCGTTGAGCTGTACCTGCTGGATTTGCCCTCGGGTCAGATCGAATCAATCACCTCGGCACCGGCAAGCGCCACTGCGGAAGTAGTCTCATCATTAAACGGCGACGGCTCGCAGGTGGCGTTTAGCTTTCCTCGAGTTCTTGACGGCCCGGTCAGTTCAAGTCTTCTCGCCAACAACTCGGAAATATTCGTTGCTACTACAGAAGCGCGGCCAACATTTGGGTCTCTTTCAATTATGAATGGAGCAGCACGCGGAAGTGAGGTTTCGTTCATCGCCCCGGGAAGTATTGCGATCGCTCGCGGCAATGCCCTGGCCCACACGACGCGAGAAGCCGCACGCTTAGCTGACAAGAGTTTTCCTCTCAATGTCGCCGGCACCTCAGTTTTCATTAAGGCCCGTCAGGCGCAAGTGCTTTTTGTCTCTCCGACCGAGGTTCACTTTGTGGTTCCAGCAGCAACAGAAACGGGAAGCGTGGAGGTCGTAGTTAACAACGCTGATGGCTTTCAGAGTCGCACGACTGTCTCTATCAGCTCGGTGGCGCCGGGGATTTTTACTATTAACGGCCAGGGCTTTGGTGAGGGCGTGATTTTAAATGCCGACACCCTGCAAAGCGGGCCGTTTGATCCGAGTAGCGGAACGCTGCGTTTGAGCATATTCGGAACGGGGATGCGTAACGCGGTTCGCGCCTCGGTTCTGGCCTCGGGCCATCCATTAAATTTAGAATCGATAAACGCCTCACCTGACTTACCAGGACTGGATGAGATCCACGTACTCGTGCCTCCGGCGTTTCAGGGTGTGGGTAAGCTCCAGTTGGAATTACGAGCGGACGACGTCGTTAGTAATCCCGCCGAGGTGACATTTAAAGGATCGGAAAACCGAGACGTCCGTATTAACGAAGTACTCGCTGATCCACCTGATGGAATCGCCGGCGACGCAAATCGCGATGGTGTACGCAGCTCCAGTGAAGATGAGTTTCTGGAGTTAGTAAATGCAGGCAGCGCGACAAATATTTCCGATTGGACGGTTCGGACCCGTGCACTCAGCGGAACCAACGAAACTATTCGTCATCGCTTCGCCGCCGGAACGCTTCTAATGCCAGGCGAAGTCATCGTTCTATTTGGCGGAGGCGACTTTGATCCCGCCAATCCCAGCTTCGGTTGTGCGCAAGTCATTGAGACATCCACTGCAGGTTTGTCTCTGACTAATGGTGGGTCGGCCATTGTCATACGTGACGCTGCCGGAGGGCTGGTAACTGAATTTAGTTATGGAGGCGCCACCGGCCTGGAGGGTGGCAACAATCAATCGTTGACGCGCTCACCTGATATCAGCGGTACCTTTGTTCAGCATGCGGAAGTAACGGGAGCTAACGAACGCCCGTTCTCACCCGGCCTAAAAACCGACGGTACTCCCCTCGCGGAATGTGCCGGACAACTGGCGTCCATCGCGCTCGCTACATCAACCCTCAGTATGAATATTGGCGAGGCAGTGGACCTTGTTGCGCGTCCTCTCGATACTTTTGGCCGAATCTTCCCAAAAGTTGATCTCACGTTTGCTTCGGACGATCCGGCCATCGCCACAGTGGACGGTGTATCAATGGAAGAATCCAACGGCACCTTCACGGCAACGATAACGGGGCGTAGTCCCGGTTTCACTAGGATCACGGTACGAGCGACGGCAGGTGAAACGACAGTGACCACTACAGCGACGGTGACGGTGTTGTCGCCGTTAATGCCTCCCTTGCTGGTTATCAACCAGGTCTATGGAGGCGGGAATAACTCCGGCGCCAAGTACCAGAACGATTTCGTTGAACTCTTCAATCGTGGAACCACAACCGTGGACTTCAGCCTGACGCCATTTTCGCTTCAATACGCTTCGGCTTCGGGAAACTTTACGATTGCCAATAAGCTAAATCTGACGACAGGCAGCATAGCTCCGGGACAATACTTTCTAGTCAGGCTCGCCGGCGGGACAACAAATGGGGAACCCTTGCCGGCGCCGGACGCTTCCAGCTCTGCAATTAATTTGTCTGCAGCCGACGGGAAAGTTGCACTTGTGATTGGAATAGATCTGCTTGGCGGGAACGGTTGTCCACTCAGCGCAGTGATTGCAGACTTCGTAGGCTATGGGTCAGCTAACTGTGCGGAAGGAGTTGCGGTGGGATCTTTGAACGCTTCAAGGTCGGCGCGGAGGATTAACAGCTGCAATGACACAAACTCCAATGCCGTCGACTTCGTAGTGATAACGAATCCAGCACCGCCTCATAACTCGACAGCATCGCCGGTTCCGTGTCCTTAGAGTGGAGAGATTAGCGAACCACGCCGGGAAGCGGGCTCGAGGCACTCGCGTAAAGCCGTTTGTTCATGCGGCCAGCAAGGTAGGCAAGCCGTCCTGCCTCAATTGCGAGTTTCATGGCCTCAGCCATCTTCGCTGGATCCTGCGCTTCAGCAATGGCCGTGTTCATGAGGACGGCATCGGCGCCAAGTTCCATTGCGATTGCCGCGTCGCTGGCTGTGCCAACTCCGGCATCGACGATGATTGTGGCGTCAGGGAGTTGTTCGCGCATGATGCGCAGGTTGGCAGGGTTCTGCACGCCGAGTCCGGAACCAATTGGTGCCGCGAGCGGCATCACGGCCGGGCAACCAGCATCCAGCAGCTTCTTCGCCATGATCAGATCGTCAGTGAAGTAAGGCAGCACTACAAAACCTTCCTGCACAAGCACGCGAGCGGCTTCTAGAGTTTGCTCATTATCGGGGAAAAGCGTCGTCTGATCTCCAATCACCTCGAGCTTGATCAGATCCGTTTGCAGAGCCTCGCGCGCCAGCCGCGCAGTGCGAATAGCTTCTTCCGCGGTGTAACAGCCGGCAGTGTTGGGCAGAAGTTGTAAGGCCGGGTCAAGGTGGTCAAGGAACGATTCGGAGCTACGATCTAGCGGCACGCGCCTGACGGCGACCGTAACCATCTGTGCCCCTGACGCCCGGTGCGCAGCTTTCATCTCCTCGTGGTTGCGATACTTCCCCGTACCAATAATCAACCTGGACGTGAACGGACGCCCGGCGATCTCAAAACGATCTGATTGAGTTTGAACAACTGTTGACATGATCTAAAAACCTATCTTCTGACTTTACACCTTTATCTGACTTAACTAAAACACCCCTCACCTACATGGGGATGATATCGATCAAAAAAGCGATCCACGAATTCACACTAAGCAACACGAAAACATTCTTCGTGAAAGTTCGTGTGATTTTCGTGGATCGTATTTTTGACGGCCTCAAACTGAGACTGATGATCAGATTAGGAGATCCGCCGCGCTTAAACCTCCGCCCACAAAATGCACAATCTCCACGCGATCGCTTTCCTTTAACATCGACTTCGACCACTCGGAGCGCCTGACGACACTTTGATTCAACTCGATGGCGATGCGTTCGGCGGGCAGCTTTAGTGTTTCGACCAGTTGCGCCAGGGATAATTCATTCGCGACTTCGCGGCGTTCGCCATTCAGGAGCAACCACAAACTCTTCTTCCTTTCAGCCCGGCAGGATGACTCGGCGCAATTCGGTTTGTTTACCTTCAAAGACTGCTCGTATCAATATCGCCGCTCGACCGGAGCTGAACTTTGGGATCTTCGTCGCGATTGCCGCCACGCCATCGGTTGAAGTTTTTGCGGAGTAGAGTTGCGGGCGAAAAGTTGTTCCCAACACTTTGACGGAAACAGCGGCTTTGGCGATCGGTTGTTCCTTGCTGCCCGTACGGAAACCCACCATCACTTTCAAATTTGGATTTTCGCCGGAGCGAAACTCCTGTTTTCCGAGCAGGGTAATTCTCAAACCATCTGCAACCAGGGGAAACTCCCCCATCACGCTCTGCCGGCGCTGATCGTGTATTGAATAAGCTTCGGCTTGGTCTGCTGGTGAGGCCGGCGGCAACGGAGCCTTTTCTTCAATTGTCAGATCGGCAGTTACGGGAACGATTGTTTCTTCTTCGTCTGCTGCTTCAGCTTCGAGTGCTGCTTGTCGTTCCCGTTCTGCGTCACTCGCCGAGCGTTCTGCTTCTAAAGCCTCCCGTTCTTCATCGCCACGCAAGATTTCTAATTGAGGCTCGGGTTCTTCTGGCTCGGAAGGTGGTATTTCTGCCTTAGGCACGCGGGTCGGCACTGTGGCAGGCGCCCCCGACATTCGTTTCAGATCGTCGATGCGCCCCGCGTGAATCGCCGCGCAGATCAACCTGTGCTGCCGCGTCAGTCGCTCGCTCAATGCTTCGTCGCTGTATCCAGTAGCGATAAGATCTTCATAGCGAGCTCTTTTGCTGGCGAGGATCGCGCCGCCGGAATAAACCAGCGACAAAATCAGGGGCGTTTCCAGACCCTTGTCTTCCGTCTGCACGTGGTAGACAACGCCATCGTGCTCGATGTCCGTATTGAATCCGGTGATCACGTTAGAATGAATAAAGTGGAGAATCGTGCGGTGAATTCGGCTCGTTCCGCACGAAGTTAAAGCGACACTAACATATGCTTTTTTGCACGGTCAATTGTCATTTCTATTACAAATTTCCGCGAGATCACGTTGCTTGACACCCTTGATCCACTTCGACTACGATTCCGCTTGTACAATGATTCTCAATCTGGAAGCTCGCGTGTCAGTAGCTCTACCGGAGCCTCAGACATGCATTGGTCTGGCTGATCCAGGATGCGGCTGAGATCTAAATGCCCTTTCGTTATTACGACTACCTGCCAATCCTCCTGATATTCATCGTCGCCGCGGGTTTCGCCGTCGGCAACATTTTCATTTCTCAATTCATTGGCCAACGCAAAAGAACTCGCACGAAGATGATGCCGTATGAGTGCGGCAAAGATCCCGTGGGAGACGCACGGCAACGCTTCTCAGTGAAGTTCTATTTAATAGCGATGCTCTTCATCCTGTTTGATATTGAAGTCATCTTTCTAGTGCCCTGGGCTGTAGTTTTTAGAACACTGTCCAGCCCTGCGTTTGGCCTGGCAAACCTGATCTACATCGAAATGATCATCTTTATTGTGTTGCTGCTGGTCGGCTACGTTTATGTGATCAAGAAGGGTGCATTTGAATGGAACGAGCGCGCGCGACTTGACGCCGAAGCCGAGGCGCGTTTGCTATCGGATTTGGAGCAAAAGCACTTAAGAAGCCGCCGGACTGCGGCCTAAACAGGAAAATCAATGGGTCTGGAGAACGTAATTTCAGCAGCGCTTCCGGAAGTTCTGACAACTCGTCTGGACTCGCTAATCAACTGGGCGCGCAAGTCATCACTCTGGCCGGCGACTTTTGGTTTGGCGTGCTGCGCCATCGAGATGATGAACGCGACCTCGTCGCGCAACGACCTGGCACGCTTTGGTTCTGAAGTGTTTCGCGCCAGTCCGCGGCAAGCGGATGTGATGATCGTTTCCGGTCGCGTTTCGCGGAAGATGGCCCCGGTACTGCGGCGTATTTACGATCAGATGCCTGAACCAAAATGGGTGATCTCGATGGGAGCTTGTGCTACCTCGGGAGGGGTATTCGATAACTACGCCATCGTGCAAGGTGTCGACAAGATCGTACCCGTGGATGTCTACATTCCCGGTTGCCCGCCGCGTCCGGAAATGTTGATTCATGCGGTCATGATGCTTCAAGAAAAAGTGATGAAGGAATCGTCTCGCGATCGCCGTGACGTTCAGGATGAAGAAGCTCGAGATGCTATTTTGCCTGGCACGCTGCCCGTAGCTGATGATTCGACAGCTCGTCAGAACGTGCTACCTGAATCGCGCCCCTATACGATTGCATCGAGGCACGAGCGCCGCCGCTCGTCGTAATCGCTGGTGTTGCTTAAAACTTGATGCCAACCGAGTCAAATACCGAATTGCCACCGGCAGAACCAACCCCCGCAAGTTCAAATCCGCAAACGCCGCCGTCCCAACTAGTGGCGGCGTTACAGTCTGACCATCCGGAATGGATTGTTCAGATCATCGAAGCGCTCGGCGAAGTGACCGCTGTCGTGCCTCGCGATCACATTGTCGCTGTCTGTTCGTATTTGAAAACGGCGCCTGAAGGACTGTTTGATTTTCTCGCAGACCTTTGTGCAGCCGATCGTGGCGTCGAAGAGGAACCGCGCTTCGAAGTGAACTATCACCTTTTCTCAACGACCAAATTTCACCGGCTGCGTTTGAAGGTCCTGGTTAATGAGCAGGATGCGCGCATCCCGACTGTTACGGGTGTTTGGCGGACGGCGAACTGGCATGAACGCGAAACTTTCGATTTGATGGGGATTGTTTTTGAAGGACATCCCGATCTGCGCCGGATTTTGTTGCCCGAAGACTGGGAGGGTCATGCCTTGCGCAAAGACTTTCCCTTACGAGGTTACGAGCCCTACTCCTTAAAATGATTGCCGAGTTGCCGATTTCCGATTGTGTATTGGGAGACAGCTATTTAAATCGCCAATCGGCAATCGCCAATCGGCAATAGGGCCTGATTCAATTCTTGCGATGAGCTCAACCTTAAGCCTACCGCCACAATTCGAAGTCGTTGATCGTCCGCTGGATTCACAAATGACGATCTCGATGGGACCGCAACACCCATCGACGCATGGCGTGCTCCGTCTCGAACTGGTGATTGATGGCGAGATGGTGGTCAAGGCGACGCCGGACATTGGCTATCTCCATACCGGCATGGAGAAGCTCTTTGAATATAAAAAGTATCAGCAAGGGATCGTGATTACCGATCGCATGGATTATCTGAATCCACTCGGTAATAACCTGGCCTATGTAATGGCCGTCGAGAAGCTGTTGGAGATCGAGATTCCCGAGCGGGCGCAAACCATTCGCGTTCTCACCTGCGAGTTGCAGCGCATTGCCTCTCACCTTGTTTGGCTAGGAACGCACGCGCTGGATATAGGCGCCATGACGGTCTTCTTCTACTGCTTCCGCGAACGCGAGAAGATTTTGAATCTGATCGAAGCGGCTTCCGGCGGACGATTAACTCCTTCGTATTTCCGAATTGGCGGTTTAATGATGGACCTGCCTTCAGGTTTCGAACGGCGTGTCCAACAATTTCAGGACGGCTTCCTTGCGTCCGTTGAAGAATTTCACAAGCTGCTCACCGGAAACCGAATCTTTCAAAACCGCGTCCGCGATGTCGGTGTCATTTCTGCCGCCGACGCGATCGACTGGGGCTTATCGGGACCGTGCCTGCGGGGCAGCGGCGTGGCTCTGGATATTCGGCGAGCAAATCCCTACACCGGATACGAGAACTACGACTTTGAAGTGCCCACTGAATCCGGCTGCGACGTTTGGGCCCGGTATCTCGTGCGCATGCGGGAGATGAAAGAGTCGCACAAGATCGTAACGCAGGCGCTGGGGAGATTAAAGCCAGGTCCAGTGAAGGCTGATGCGCCGAAAGTTGTTCTTCCCGATCGTGAAGCGATGAAGCAGCACATGGATGCGCTAATCCATCACTTCCTGATCGTTGCCGAAGGATTTAACGTGCCGGCCGGTGAGGTTTATTTCCCCATCGAAGCGTCGAAAGGCGAGCTTGGCGTTTACGTGAAATCGGATGGCGGACCAAAACCGTCGCGCGTACATTTCCGTGGCCCGAGCTTTGTGAATTTATCGGCGCTGCCACACATGTCAGAAGGGGCGATGATCGCCGATGTAGTCGCGATTATCGGTTCGCTGGATATTGTTCTTGGGGAGATTGATCGATAACAACGGGTTTTGGCTTCTCTGGTTTTTGGTCTTCGGATTTTGGCCTGCACACTCCGTAAGTGCCGAGTGTCAGGAACGAGCTTAAGTTCCGCAGTAACGATTCAAAAACCAAAGACCAAAGACCAAAGCACCAAAGTCCAACTTCATGAGCTCTCGCCTTGATCAACATTCAACCGCTTTCCCAGCCCGTCAATATTTCTGACGAGGTGGTGACCTTTTCACCTGAGGTTGAAGCGGAAATCGATTGGCACTTGGCGAAATATCCCGTGATGCGTTCGGCGATTCTGCCGCTGATGTTTATCGTGCAGCGCGAACGGGGCGGCTACCTGGATGCGCCGGGCGTAGCCTACCTGGCCAGGCGATTGGCATTGCGCATCACCGACATCTGGGAAGTGGCGACCTTCTACTCAATGATCAATACCGAACCGGTAGGTCGTTATCACATCCAGATTTGCAAAACGCTTTCCTGCAAAATTCTGGGAGAGCCGAAGATCACCAAGCATGTCTGCGACAAGTTGGGCATAAAACCCGGCGAGACGACAGCAGACGGGCGTTTCACTGTTTCCTTAGTTGAATGTCTCGGTTCCTGCGGCACAGCTCCGATGTTCCAGATTGGTTTCGATTACCACGAGGATCTGACGACAGCCAAGGTTGATGAGATCCTCGATTCGCTCCCCTAAAAATTATGAAAGCGCATCCCCGAACATATTTATTGTGCTTACTGGCGACCGGTTTAATCGCGCTGGCTGGAATAAACGTCTGGGCCCAGGAAGCGGGCAATCGAAACTTCAATCGCGATAACCGCGCCGACAGGACCGCACCAAACACCGGCAATATTGGTGGCAATGGTTTCCTTAACATCGAAGCCTATGTGCTGCTAAATGCTTCGCCGGATGAATTTGTCGCAGTCTTCGGAGTGGCGCAGGAAGGCGCAACCGGTGCGGAAAGTAACCAAAAAGCTAACGCAAGAATCGAGCAGTTTTTGAACTCGGCGGAAAAGCTTGGTATCAATCGCAATAACACTTACGTCGATTTCATTACTCAGAACCGCGTTTACAGTTTCACGCCGGGCGCCGACAACACGATCCGCGAGTCGCTCAGTGGGTTTGAAACCAAGAAGACGATCTCCGTGCGTTATAAAGACCGTCCGATGCTGGAGAAGCTGCTTGCAGCCGCCGGACAGGCGTCGATCTTTGATCTCATCAAGGTCGATTACATCGTTAATGACATGACGAAGATCAAGCGAGCACTTTTTGATGAAGCGATCCGCATCGTCAAACAGAAGGAAGAGGCATACACCCGCTCGCTGAATCTCGCTGTAAGCCGCAGATCGCTTACTCCAGGAAACTTACGCGACGTTCTATCCCGGCGAGCTCTATCAGACTTATACAGCTTTTGAATCAGGAGCTGTCGATAACTATTACGGTCAGGGTGGAAGTCGCGTGATTCGCGAGCGCAAGAGCAGCACGTCTTATCTTGAGCCATTGGATCGCAGCTCCTTTGACGCAGTTCTCAATCCCAGCGGCATTGAACCGGTGGTGCAGTGCACATTGTTTCTGAAGGTGATGTACTCGGTCGCGCCTTAATTGCGCTAACGCCTTTCGACGAACTTTATGCGGATAGAAGCTATCGGATGTGAACCGCTGCAGCTCGCACGCATGCACCTGGAGAACTCTGCGACGCTGGAAGTCTATCGCCGGCACGGCGGTTACCAGGCTTTAGAGAAAGTTTTGACTTCAATGTCGCCCGACGACGTGATCAACTGAAGTCAAGAAGTCGGCCTTGCGCGGCCGCGGCGGTGCTGGATTTCCAACCGGAATGAAATGGAGCTTCGTGCCCAAGGATTCGCCGAAGCCCAAATACGTTGTTTGCAACGCTGACGAATCCGAACCAGGCACTTTTAAAGATCGCTATCTGATGGAACGCGATCCGCACCTGCTGATCGAAGGCATGCTGATCGCGGCGTACGCCCTTGGAGCCAAAACTAACTACATCTACACGCGCGGCGAATATCGATATCTGATCGAGATCATGGATCGCGCGTTGGTGGAAGCGCGGGCTGCGGGACTACTCGGCGAAAATATCCTGGGCAAGGGGTTTTCCAGCGAGATTTACACGCACACCGGCGCCGGCGCCTACATCTGCGGAGAGGAAACGGCCCTGCTTAGTTCGCTCGAGGGCATGCGCGGACACCCGCGAATGAAACCGCCCTTCCCTGCCGTCTCCGGACTTTATTCGGCCCCCACTGTCGTCAACAATGTCGAAACACTTACTGCCGTCCCGGACATTATTAAGATGGGCGGTGAGGCCTATCAAAAGCTCGGCACCGAAAAGAGTGGTGGCACAAAACTCTGGTCAGTTTCCGGCCACGTCAATCGTCCCGGAGTTTACGAACTACCGATGGGCTACGACGACATGGAAAAGTTCATCATGGAAGACTGCGGCGGCATGCGAGACGGTCGTCAACTCAAAGCGGTGATTCCGGGAGGCTCGTCCGTCTACATCATGCGCGCCGATCAAATCATCGGCAAAGATGTGCGGATGGATTATGAAGGCCTGGTGGCGGCAGGATCGATGGTGGGCTCAGGCGGTTTCATAGTGATGGATGAAACCGTGGACATCTTTGAATCTACGAAGAACCTGACGGAGTTCTACAAACACGAATCTTGTGGTTGGTGTACGCCCTGTCGTGAAGGCACCGATTGGCTGGTAAAAGTTTTCAAACGTATCGCCGCAGGCAACGGTCGTCCGGGAGATGTTCAATTGATGCTCGATCTTTGTGACAACATCGAAGGCAAGTCGTTCTGTCCTTTGGGAGACGCCGCAGCATGGCCGATTCAATCAGCGATTAAAAGATTTCCTGAAGACTTCAAACGACACCTGCTGGGTAGTAACGGCAACTCTGCGGTCTAGGTAAATGAATCAATGTCGGCTGATTTAATCAAAGTCACTATCAACAACAAGGACTTTCAGGTCGCCAAAGGGGCGCGCCTGATTGACGTCTGTCGGGAAAAGGGTTTCGACATTCCTTCATTTTGCTACTACGCCGATCTCGCGTTGCAGGCTTCCTGCCGCATGTGCCTCGTACGTATCGAGAAAATGCCGAAGCTCCAGACCTCGTGCACAATCATCTGCACTGACGGCATGGTAGTGACGACGCAAAGTGAAGAAGTTGAGAAAGCCCAGCGCGGCATGATGGAGTTTTTGCTGGCGAATCATCCGCTTGACTGCCCCGTGTGTGATCGCGGGGGCGAGTGCGAGCTGCAGGAGATGGCGTTCACCTGGGGCAATCTGGAGGAGCGGTTCACTGAGCAAAAGAATTACCGCCCGGAGAAGTATCTTTCGCCGATCGTCGCCAACGATCCGCAGCGCTGCATTCTTTGTAAGCGGTGTACGCGGGTTTGCGATGAATGGATGGGCGAAGATGCAATTGAAGCCGGAGGCCGCGGCGCCGGAACCGTAATTGGGACTTATGGCGGTTGGCTTGATTGTTCACAGTGTGGCAACTGCATCGAGGTGTGTCCCACCGGCACACTCCTGGACGCCACTTATCGTCATCAGGCTCGTCCCTGGGAATTGGCGCAGACAATTTCCACCTGCACTTTCTGCTCCGACGGTTGCCAGATGTCGCTGGGCGCCCGGGGTGATGATCTCGCACGTATCGTAGCTCGCGACCGTTACGTCAACGGAATCAACGGTGAGTTTCTCTGCATCAAGGGACGCTTTGGTCATCCCTTCGTCAACCACGAAGATCGAATCCGCACGCCACTAATTCGTTACAAGAAAGGCGGGCGGCTGATCCCCGCGACATGGGACGAAGCAATTCAACATGTTGCGCGCAATCTTGACGCGCTGGTTGAGAAGCATGGTACGAACGCATTGGCCGTCGTTGGCAGTCCGCGGCTGACGAATGAGGCACTTTTCACGTTGCGGAAATTTGCGACCGAGTTAGTCGGCACGGAAAACTACACAGCAACCGATGCCTTCAGTCTTAAACCCTTTTTCGAGAATCTCGGCGCGCCGCTGGCAACACACAACGATATCAGGCATGCGGCGACGATTGTACTGATTGGCGGCGAGCCTGAGGAACTCCAACCACTGACAGGCAAACAGGTGCGGCAGGCTGTGCGGAATAGCGGCGCCAAATTAATCGTGATCAACTCCGTGCCTATTCGCCTGGTCGAGCAGTCGTCACAATTTATCCATGTCAACGCTGGCAGTCTGGATGCAGCCATCCTGGCATTGAATTCCGAAGCGAATGAGCAAGCCGCTCTGGAAAAGATGGGGGTGGAAGCGAAGGAGTTTGCGACGTTCCGTCAAACTCTTGCAGACACCAAGGGTGACGTCGTCATTATGTTTGGCGGCGAGCTTGGGCCTGCAGCACAGACGGTCCTGGCGCAACTTCCTTATTCGTTAATGCGTGACGGACAGCGGGTCTTGCTGCACCCGTTGCCGCTTTTCAATAACAGCGTCGGCGCGCACGACATGGGAATGATGAGTGGCGCGATGAATGTAACACAGCTGCTCAACGCCTGCGGTGAGGCGGTGCGCGCGATGTACCTTGCCGGAAGTTTTCTGGAAGATCAGTTGAGCCAGAGCTCTGACGCGCTAGCGAAACTGGATTTTCTGGTGGTGCAGGAATTGTTTGAAACTGCTACTACCGCGTTTGCGGACGTGGTCTTACCGGCGGCTTCCTTCGCTGAAGTTGACGGCACTTTCACCAACAACGACGGCTTTGTGCAGCGCGTGAGGCAGTCGATTCCCCCTGTGCACAGTTCCAAGGCTGATTGGATCATCACAGCGCAACTCGCAAAGGAACTGGGCGTGGACTTTGGTTTCCAGATGTCCGCCAGTTCCGTGTTCAGCGAGATTGCCGCAACTGTTCCAGCTTATTCCGGACTTCGCTACCCACTTTTGAAAGACGAGTCGCATCCGGTGCAGGTCAAACATGCAATTGCACCGCAGCGGGATGTCTCGTCGGAAGTACAGGAGCTAACGAGAATAGTTAGCGAATTGCGGCCGGACGCCGGTAAGCAAACAGTTACACCAAAAGTTGGTCATGAATTGTTTAAGCCCGGCACGCTGACTGGACGTGTGCCCCAGTTTCCGCTGCTCGCCAGCGGCAATCCACGACCGGAGACAGTCAGAATTTCCCCCTTGTATCAGATCACAGTCGACCGGCCGATTGCCGATTTGCGATTGCCAATTGCCGATTAAAGGGATCGCCGATTGGCCACTCTTTTGCAACGCGAAGCTTGATTTGTTTTTTGCGCTCTAGAGTTTTTGTTTCACTTAAGAGTTAAGGAGTCGTGGTTTTACTAATCGACAATCGACAATCGGCAATCGGCAATCATCAAACTCGAATGATTCAATGAGAGCAATCCCACTAATCGGCAATCGCCAATTGGCAATCGGCAATTAGGCATATGGACTGGACTAACCCGCTAGTTTTTTCAGTAGCCAAAATCGTCGCGATCAGTGTCGCGTTTCTCGCGATCATGCTGCTCGTAGCACTAACCGTGCTTGCTGAGCGGCGCGTGCTCGCCTTCATCCAGGGCCGGGTCGGTCCTAATCGCGTCGGTTATTTCGGCGTCTTGCAACCGTTCGCCGATTTCATCAAGACGATGGTTAAGGAAGATCTAGTTCCGGACCAATCCACAAAGTTTGTCTTTCTGCTGGCGCCGATGATTGCCGTTGTCACTGCAATCATGGCCATCCTGGTTTACCCGTTCGGTCCCACAATCACCCTTCCCTTTCTCGGACCCGTTCAACTGGTGATTGCCCGCTTCGATGTGGCGCTGCTTTACGTGCTGGGTGTGACCTCAGTAGGAGTTTATGGTATCGCCCTCGCCGGTTGGTCTTCAAACAACAAGTACAGCCTGATGGGTGGGCTGCGCTCGTCAGCACAAATGATTTCTTATGAACTGTCGCTGGGACTCTCACTCATTGGCGTAATTCTCATCACGGGCACGTTGGATATCTACAACATCGTCGAACAGCAATCAGGGTGGTACGGGATGAATTGGAACATTCTTTACCAGCCTCTCGGTTTTGTGATCTATCTGATCTCGGCAATCGCCGAAACGAACCGGGTCCCGTTTGATTTACCGGAAGCTGAGACGGAGCTTGTGGCTGGCTTTCACACCGAATACAGCTCAATCAAGTTCCTCCTGTTCTTCAATGCCGAATACATCAACATGATTACCGTTTCGATGTTGGCCACCACATTGTTCCTGGGCGGCTGGAACGGGCCTTTTGTCGATCAATTGCCAATTCTGGGAGTCGGTTATTTCGCAATCAAAATCTCTGTTTTTCTTGTTCCTGTACATCTGGATTCGCGGCACCTTGCCACGTTTTCGCTTTGATCAATTGATGGACTTTGGCTGGAAGGTGCTTATCCCTTTGGCAATTCTCAACATTCTGATCACGGCCACGGTGTTGTTCGTGCGCGGCGGTTAGCTTGGTGCGCGCTGGCTTCTGATGATTACTACGCTGCTATTCATTCTTTTCGCGGGAACGGCGATCGGCTGCGCTATCGCGATGGTGGCTCAACGTAATCCGCTCTACAGCGCCATCTCGCTGATCGGCGTGCTGCTCTCGCTTGCCTGTCTTTACGTAATGCTCGCGGCGCCCTTTATTGCCGCCGTGCAGGTGATCGTTTATGCCGGCGCCATCATGGTTCTTGTAATCTTCGTGATCATGTTGCTCAACGTGGAGGAGGAGGAACCTCGCCGTAACCGGCTCGCGTTTCTGGTTCCCGCTTCGATTGGTTTGGCAGCAATTCTGATCGCCGAAGCAGCTTTTATTCTTTATTCCGTCCAGGCGTCGGCTTATACGCCGCGCGAAAACATTTCAAACGTTGGTTTGACGGCATCCGTGGGAACGGGACTGTTCACAGAGTATCTTTTGCCATTCGAGATCACTTCTGTGTTGCTGCTGATGGCGATTGTGGGGGCGATGTCGCTGGCGCGTAGGAGCAACATCATCTCTCCGACTTCGCGAGTGGTGCCGGGTTCTCAAGTTCTAGCGATGAACATCGTCGATCCCCGGGCGCCAAGAGAAAGCACGACCGCCGTAACAGCCGATTCAACGGCCGAAGCGCGGTTTCTGATGGAAGTGGACGGCTCAGTCGATCCGGACAAACGGGATTAGTTTATGGGTCCGCAACTCTCCTGGTATCTCGCGCTTTCCGCCATTCTTTTTACGATTGGCGTCGTCGGCGTCATCATCCGCAGAAATGTCATCGCCATGTTCATGTGCATCGAGCTGATGCTGAATGCAGTGAACCTGACCTTTGTGGCGTTCTCGAGTTTCTTTCAGGACGTGACCGGCCAGCTCTTTGTTTTCATCGTGATGACGGTGGCAGCCGCCGAAGCTGCGGTAGGACTGGGAATCATCATCGCCATCTTTCGCAACCGTGAAACGTTGGATGTTGATGAAGCAAGTATTTTAAAGCTCTAGATCTGGTTTTTGGCCTTGGGTCTTTGGTCTTTGTTTCCCTTTCGTACTGTGTGGCATCAGTGCAAGGAAGCAACAAGATCGAGTAATAGTAAAGACCAAAAGCCAATGACCTAAAAGCAAAGACCCAAAGCCATGAGAGGACAACGTCCGCGGGACCTCGGATGGAAAACAACCTCCTAAGTCTAATCATCTTTGCTCCGCTCGCGGGCGCGGCTGTCAACTGGTTTCTGGGTCGACGCCTGCGCAACGAGAAGTTTATTGCCGGAGTAGCCTGCGCTGCCGTCGGCGTCTCCACACTAGTTGCTTTCTATCTCGCCTTCAAAACGAACGGAGCGCTCCGTTCCACCGAACCAGTACTCGATCATCTTTGGACCTGGATTCAAGTAGGCCGTTTTCGCGCAGACTTTGGTCTCGCGATGGATCGCCTAAGCGGTACCTACGCCTTGTTTGTGACCTTTGTCGGCTTTCTGATTCACGTGTTTGCCGCGGGTTACATGCAGAAGGATGCCGGCTTCTACCGATTCTTTGCGTACCTCAATCTCTTCATGTTCGCGATGCTGACGCTGGTTCTGGCGGACAATTTTCTGCTGATGTTTGTCGGGTGGGAGGGTGTAGGCCTTTGCTCGTATCTGCTGATTGGCTACTACACCGATCGCAAGGAGGCCGGCGACGCTGCAAAGAAGGCCTTCATCACCAACCGCGTCGGAGACTGGGGTTTCGTCCTGGGCCTGATGCTCATATTTTTTCTTACCGGGTCTGTTAGTTTCTTTAACAAAGCCGAGCACGGGGTCACGAGCGCGCTTCAGATCATCGGTGGCATGAATGTCGATCCCTTTACGTGGCAGGCTATTTTCGCGGGTGGGATTACTTCGGCGGCGGTCCTGCTGTTCATCGGAGCTATTGGCAAGAGCGCACAAATACCACTTTACGTCTGGTTGCCGGATGCGATGGCCGGACCTACGCCGGTGTCCGCTCTGATTCATGCCGCCACCATGGTCACCGCGGGCGTCTATATGATCGTTCGCTGCTCAGCCATCTACACGCACGCGCCCACAGCGATGTTCATCGTCGCGATCATCGGCGCAGCGACGGCGATCTTCGCGGCAACAATTGGCATCGCGCAAAACGACATCAAGAAAGTGCTGGCTTACTCGACGGTCTCACAACTTGGTTACATGTTCCTCGCTTGTGGTGTAGGAGCATTTGCAGCGGCAATCTTCCACGTCATTACCCACGCGTTCTTTAAGGCGCTGCTGTTCCTGGGTTCCGGCTCGGTGATCCACGGCATGCATCATGAGCAGGACATGCGACGCATGGGCGGCCTGAAGAAGTACATGCCGGTTACCTTTGCCACGATGCTCACCGGTTGGCTGGCAATCTCCGGCATTCCCATCTTCGCGGGTTTCTTTTCCAAGGATGAAATTCTTTGGAAGGTTTGGAGTGCGAGTTTGTTCAGCTTGCCCAGTCCCTTCTGGAACAAATTACTTTGGTTTGTTGCAGCGCTAACGGCTTTGCTGACTGCAATCTACATGACCCGCATGATGGTCATGACATTCTGGGGTTCCGAACGTTTCCGCGAACAACCTGCAGCTGACCACCATGTAGCTGAACATGAGCAGCACGGTGTGCACGAACCACATGAGTCACCCTGGGTGATGACCGTTCCATTGATTGTGTTGGCCGTGCTTTCGACGGTAGGTGGATTGATTGGCGTTCCTTATGCGCTCGGTTCTTTCTTTAGTGATCATCCGACTAACTACATCGAGCAAACGTTGGAACCAGCTATTAGCCATGTACCTGACAGCGCTTCCCACGGCGTTGAATCAAATCAGGCTGATACGATCGAGTGGCTCTCGCCTAAGCCACAACCAACGGACGGTGCGCCACCTGTTCATTCACTCGAAGGAGAGGGGTCGACTGCCACTCCTAATCATAGCGGTACAACCGCGGCGACTGTCACACACGCTCATTCGCCCGAAGAAATCCGGTCGGAGCGGTTGCTGGCATTGGTTTCGGTGCTCGTGGCTGCGATCGGTATTGCCGCGGGTTGGTTATTGTTTAGGAAACGTCCGCTCCTGAAAATGCCTGCCATTCTCGAAAACAAGTATTACGTGGATGAAATTTACGATGCTGTGATCATCAACCCTGTTCACGTCGTTTCGCGCGAAGGAATGTGGAAGGTCTTTGACCAGGGCGTGATTGACGGGCTGCTCCATTCGATCGGTGAAGCGGTCACAGAAATGGGACGTCTGGTTCGGCACATGCAAGCCGGGTTCGTACGTGGTTACGCCGCCATCATTTTGGTTGGGGCCTTAGTAGTCATTGGATTCTTTGCTTACTTTGCCGTTGGTTTACTGGGTCTGGTTCGCTAGTTATGAGGCAATACCTTCTGACAATTCTGATACTGCTTCCAGTCATCGGAGCGGCTGTGGCGGCGATTTACAATCTTGCCGCCAGCAAAAACGAAGCCCACTTTAAATGGATTGCTCTCGGCTTCTCGTTGATTACCTTTGTCCTGTCGTTGTTACTAATCAGCGGCGCCGGAACCGCCGGCTATACCTTTGAGCAGAACGCCAATTGGATCGGCGCCATTGGTGCGCGATATCACGTGGGCGTTGACGGCATTAGTCTGTGGCTGGTTTTACTCACTACCCTTCTGATGCCGATCGCCGTGCTCTCAAGCTGGAACTCGATTAAGAAACGTCAGCTCTCCTACTACATTTTCCTGTTACTACTTGAAGGCGCGATGATCGGCGTCTTCGTTTCACTCGACATGCTGTTGTTTTACTTGTTTTTCGAAGCCTCACTCATACCAATGTTTTTCCTGATTGGTATTTGGGGCGGCGAGCGACGCATCTATGCAGCGGTCAAATTTTTCATCTATACCGCAGTCGGCAGTCTCTTGATGCTGGTCGCGATCATTGCGCTTTATTTCATTTCTGCCGCGCAATTGGGCCAGGGCACGTTTGATTATGTAGTTATCCTGACCGCTCTAAACAATGGGAGTCTGGTCATCCCTGCGCGGCCAACCGAGGCCCTACTTTTTGCAGCGTTTGCGATTGCCTTTTGTATCAAGGTGCCGCTCTGGCCTCTACATACCTGGCTTCCCGACGCACACACGGAAGCGCCGACTGCCGGTTCGGTAATCCTCGCGGGCGTTCTTCTTAAAATGGGTACCTATGGGCTTTTGCGATTCAACCTGGCCCTGTTTCCCACAGTGTCGCGTCAAGCAGCCTGGCTAATGATCACACTGGCCGTCATCGGCATCATCTATGGCGCGCTTGTCGCGATGGTTCAACCCGATGTGAAACGCCTCGTAGCGTATTCGTCGGTCAGCCACATGGGCTTTGTGGTGCTGGGTCTCTTCTCTTTTACTGAACTGGGAATGCAGGGCGCGTTGTATCAAATGCTTAATCACGGCGTGTCCACGGGCGCGCTGTTTCTGTTTGTAGGGTTCATTTACGAGCGACGGCATACGCGCATGATTAGTGACTTTGGCGGACTTTCTACGCCGATGCCCTGGTTCGCAACGTTGTTTGTGATCACTTCCCTTTCGTCCATCGGCCTCCCATTTCTAAATGGTTTTGTGGGTGAGTTCCTCATTCTGGTTGGCACGTGGACGTCAAACGCCATCGCACGTCCGTGGCTGGCGACAATGTTGGCGGCGACAGGTGTTATCTGGGCCGCGGTGTATATGTTGTGGATGTTGCAGCGAGTTCTGTTTGGCAAGGTTACTAATGCTGAGAACGCAACGCTGCGCGACTTGAATGCACGCGAGGTGGGACTGCTGCTTCCTTTGCTGTTACTGATGCTATTGATGGGCGTGTTCCCCCGACCTTTTCTTGACCGTTCCAAGGCCAGTGTGGAAGCGGTGCGCGCACGTGTTGCGGCGCCACCCGCTGGCGGATCTTTTGCTGTAAACAAATGACCTCTCTCCTGGCCCTACAATTTACTCCGCCTGACATCAGCTTTTCGTTGCTGGCGCCCGAATTGATCATGTGCGCCGTTGGCGTACTTGTCATGCTGGTCGACGCTTTTGCCCGTCCCGCGCAACGCTGGATCACCGGCAGTATTTCGCTTGTTGGCCTGGCAGCTTCCGCTCTTAGCGTTGGTTGGTTGTGGCTCTCGTGGAGCGGTAACGGTCAGGCCTTTAACGGCATGATCGTCCTTGATGAATTGCGCCTGGGATTCACTTTCGTATTCCTGCTGGTGTCGGCGCTAACAATCCTCGTGTCGATGGTTTGGGTGAAAAACGAAAAGTTGCCGGCCGGGGAGTTTCATTCGCTGCTGATGTTTGCCACCGCCGGGATGATGTTTATGGCCTCTGCCGGCGACCTGGTAATTGTTTTTCTCGGTTTGGAGATTCTCTCGATCGCGACCTATGTCATGGCGGGCTTTCGCCGCTCCGACGTACGCTCAAATGAATCGTCGCTCAAGTACTTTATTCTCGGCTCCCTGGCCTCTGCTTTTCTGCTTTACGGAATTGCACTCATCTACGGCGCTACCTCGACAACGGCAGGATTAGCAGGCACGACGAACATTGGTGAGATAGCGCGTCGCCTTAACGACTCTCAATATCCTTCGCTGCTCTTTGCCGGCGCAGCAATGATGTTGGTTGGCTTCGGATTCAAAATCGCGACGGCTCCCTTCCATGTGTGGACGCCTGACGTTTACGAAGGCGCGCCCACGCCTGTCACGGCATTTATGGCAGCCGGCCCTAAAGCAGCAGGCTTCGCTTCATTCCTGAGAGTTTTCGTCTTCGCTTTTCCTTTCGTTGCCGCCACTGGAAATCGCACCATTGCGGGTGAAGTGCACTATGCCTGGTTAACCGCACTCCTGGTTCTGACGATTCTGACGATGACTGTCGGCAATGTCGTAGCGATTGTTCAGAACAACGTTAAGCGCATGCTGGCCTACTCTTCGATTGCCCATGCGGGTTACGCGATGGTGGGCTTCGTGGCTGCCGGTGCGGCACCGTCACTCGAGCAACGTGATTCAGCAATTGCGGCGGTCACTTTTTACCTGCTGACGTACGCCCTCATGAATCTGGGCGCCTTTGCGGTAGTGCAATTGATCGCGCGGGCCGGAGATCGTCGGACCGAAGTAGAAGACTACAACGGCATTGGCTTCCAATCTCCCGTTCTCGCTTTCTCGTTGACACTCTTCCTGCTCAGCCTCCTAGGCATGCCGCTGACCGCAGGCTTCATTGGCAAGATTCTGGTGTTTCGCTCAGCTCTTGATCACGGTTACTTTGCCTTGATTGTGATCGCAGTGCTCAATACTGCAATTTCCGCCTATTACTACCTCCGATTAATCATCGTGATGTTTTTCCGGGAGCGAACGACCGCCTGGTCCAGCCCGCCAATACCCGCCAGTATCGCCTTCGCTCTGGTGATCACGCTGGTTGGCGTACTCTATCTTGGTCTCTTTCCGGGCCGCGTGATCAATGCGCTTCAATCAAAACCCATCGTTACGCTATCGTTGCGCTAACTGTCAGCGCTTCCTCCGGACACGGACCGTACTTGTCGAAAATGAGTAGGGCTAAAGGTACGGCTTCGCCGCCTCACATCCGTCGGCGCAGCCGAATTGAATTCTGAGCTTTGACTAGGACATGACTGCTGAAGAACTGGCCGAGCAAGTAAAGGCAGAACTTAAGGGCGCCTGGCTCCCGTCCGTTTACTGCAATCGCGTACTGCAAATGCGAACACGCTCGTATCACTTTGGGCCACTGCCAAAGAGGCGTGCCTGCCTGATTCAGCACACGCTACTCGGGGTAGAATTGAAAATTGGCCGGCGTCGTTTGCTTTGTCCGGACCTGGCCACAGCACGCTACTTGTTGATATTTGCTCGCGCTGGTTGTGCCGACGTGGCCGTCCCTTATGACATTACGAAGACGTCGCAGCTCGCCGACGAATTGGAATCTGCCTGGCATCGGATGTTGCTCCTGGCCGACCGAAATGCCGCTTTGGAAAGCGATCGGTTTCGAACCCGGCTTCATGGCCTTCTGATTGCTAAGCTGAGAGCCGAAGTAGCGGCAGCTGGCGCCGGTCCGGGGGTTCCCGAGTTCAAACAAAGCACCAGCCAGCGCACTAATTAGTGTTATAGTTTATTGGTTTGAATCTGAGCCTCCATTGGACATTTAGTTGATAGATGACACAAGAGATTAGCGAGTTCGCAGCGGAAGAACAGCAACAGTTAGATTCGGGCGGACCGTTCCCCTTCCCATTTAACCAACATACATTTTGTCGCTATGAACCGATCGAAAGACGGATCGAGGCGGCGAGTGTGCTCGTTGTCGATAATCTTCTGCGCGACGAAGCTGATCTTTCTGATCTCGGCCGGGCGGAGTGGGGAGCCTCAGCGCCGACGCAACTGAAGCGCGAACGGCTGATTGCCGAGATGGCGCTGGAGAACATTTCCAAAAACGTCTCACGTCTTGTAAAACGTCCTACGATTCATGTGGCTCACCTGGCGGAAGTAGCCACAGCGGCTAAGAGGTTTAAGCCCGATGCCATTGTACTAAGCGGAACACTTCGAGATTTTGACTACTACAACCCGAAGATTATTGAGGGCTTTGGACGCTTTATCCGAACCACTAAGATTCCCGTCCTGGCCATCTGCGGCGGTCATCAAATTGTTGGGATGAGCTTTGGGGCGCGTGTCGTAACGCTCGACAAACTCGAACAACACCAACAACGCGAGAACCGGCCTCTGGAATATCAGTATCGCTTTATTCGCATCACCGATCCGCAAGATCCAATTTTCTTAGGAGTCAATAATCCGGACTCGATTGTTTGGCAAGACTACACCCGGCAGGCCCGCATACTCCGCGTTTGGCAAAACCATGGCTTACAGCTCGATCGTGTTCCTGAGGGCTTTAAACTTCTCGCCACATCGTATCTCTGTCGCAATCAAATGATGGTAAAGAACACTGACGGCCAACTCATCTATGCCGTCCAGTTTCACCTCGAGAAATCATTTGAAGACTGGAACAAGTCGCGCACACGCTGGGAGCATCAGAACGAGTCGCGCGACGGACGCATCCTGTTCGAACACTTCCTTGAGCTGGCGCTCGCTCACTCAAAACCCAACTAAGCGGCTTCAACTCTGATGAAGCCCACTGTGCTGACAAAGGCTAGCCTTGCGGAAGCGGCGGCGCAGCTTGCAGCTAAGGATTCCGATCTAGCGTTAATTCTGGAACGTTACGGCCCGCCACCGATGTGGCAACGCCAACCCGGCTTTGCCACGCTAATTCACATCATTCTTGAGCAGCAGGTTTCTCTGGCGGCGGCAGCATCGATGTTTGCGCGGCTGAAGCTGCATATTGATCCGCTTGATCCTGAGCGAGTCCTACAACTCGGCGAACCACAACTGCGTAGCCTAGGGCTGACGCGACAAAAGACCGCTTACTGTCTTCATCTCGCCGAGACTGTCGCAACGAATCGACTAAAATTTGGGAGCCTGTCTCGCCTGGACGACGAAACGGTCAGGACCGCCCTGATGGAGGTAAAAGGGATCGGAACATGGAGCGCTGAAGTTTACCTGCTGATGGTCTTGCGACGTCCCGATATCTGGCCGGCAAGTGACTTGGCTTTAGCCACGGCCGCACATGAGGTTAAACGGCTGAAGCAACGACCGACTCCAGAACGATTAGTCCAACTGGCTGAGAGTTGGCGCCCTTACCGCTCAGTCGCCGCTCGGATGCTCTGGCAGTTTTATCTGGCGCAACGGGGAAAACTTGAGGGTCAACCTATTTCGAAATCGTCGAAGGCGAGGAAGTCTTGAGCCCGGTAAGATCGACATTCGCGATTATCGGCACATTCTCCATCGTACGTTCAATCAGCCGATCCACTACCAGGTTCAGGTCATTGTTGTTGTTGTGATAGACCTCCAGCTGTTCGTCAGCCGAAGTTCCGCGGGCCAGGATCGTATGGATGTGTTCGATCTCCTTTCGCGACCCGAGTGGATCAATCACATCGTCAACAAACTCCAGCAACTCATGAATTAAGTCGCGCGTTGGGACTTCCTTCTGTTTGCCAAAATCGATCATCTTTCCATCCAGACCATAACGAATTGCCCGCCACTTGTTTTCTTGAATCAGCAACCGGCGGTAAAGCCTGAACCCGAGATTGCGCTCCATTAGCAAGTTGAGCTTGGCGACGATCGCCTGAAAGAGTGCGGCGATCGCAATGGTGTCGTCGACCCGCGTGGGAATATCGCAGACACGAAATTCCAGCGTCGGGAAAAACGGATGCGGTCTAACGTCCCACCAGATTTTCTTGCCGTTGTCGATACAACCTGTCTTGACGAGCAAATCTATATAGCGCTGGAAACTAGCGTGTGAATCGAAGTGATCGGGAATGTCAGTTCGGGGAAACTGCTTGAAGACCTCGCAACGATACGACTTAAGACCGGTGTTGTGCGCCATCCAGAATGGCGAGGAGGTCGTCAGGGCCAACACATGCGGCAGAAAATAACGCGCCGCGTTCATGATGTGAACTGAACGCTCGCGATCCGGAATGCCAACATGAACATGAAGACCGAAGATCAGCAGCGAGCGGGCCACAGTTTGAAGTTCCTGCACCAGTAATTCATAGCGCTCGTCATCGAAAATCTTCTGGTCCTGCCAGCGCGAAATCGGGTGAGTTGAAGCAGCGACAATTACCAGGCCGTTCTTACGAGCCAGGCTCGAAATAACGCTGCGAAGGTTTGTGATGTCGGCCCGGGCTTCCTGAATGTTCGCGCAAATTCCAGTTCCGACCTCGACCATGGATTGGATCATCTCCGGCTTAATCTGTTCGCCGAGCAGCATGGTGCCTTCTGCCAGAATTTCCACCACATGCGAACGCAACTCGCGCGTGAGCGGGTCTACAATCTGAAACTCCTCTTCAATTCCCAGGGTGAATTGGTCGAACATAGGACCGCTCCTTTTACTAAAACCGCAAATACTTCAACTTGGTCAATCACGCGCCGTCGCGACAAATATTAAACGTACTGCTTAATCGTTTTCCAATCGGGCCTGAATTTTCTGACCACTTCGTGCTGCAGATGACTTGCTGCGCTCCGCGGCGAGTAGACCGGGCTATAAAGATCAAAGTGCACGTACCATTTCCGCGGGTCGCCGTTCTGGTAGAGGAAGTGGAGTACAGCTTTTGGCCGTCCTTTTTCGTAAAAACCGCCGCTGCAATCCTTATGATTCGCAAACCGTCTGGTGAAATCGTCGCGGCCGTCGAGCGTTGATTCAATTAACGGCCAGGCGCTGAAAGAAAGCCCAACGCCGTGAAGACCATAAACGTTTTGCACTCGCCGGACCACATGCCAAACTCGTTTCTCGCTCATCCGCCGGAGCAGCAGCAGCAATCCTTGTTGTTTGTCTTCAGGCAGCGCGTCAAAAGCCGATTCGTCGCTGCCGGCGCCATATAACCCGATAAGCTTTCCCGAGAGCGCCTCGCGTGTATCGAAAGAAAGATCCCGCCAGGTGATTTGCGAAACTTGATCGGACATCACCCGCGCCCAAGTTCGGTTTCCAATAACTCGCGAGATTCGGCACTCAAGCCTTGAAAGCTAACGCCTACACCCTTCCCCGGGTTGACGTAAACCACTTCGCCGTTGACGATCACTTCCTTCCCGCCCGGCAGCGGAATTCGCAACAACAAAACCGAACCTTCAGGCAGGCTTGCCTGGGTATTCAGATACAGTCCGCCAATACTAATGTCCTGGGAACGCGCTACACCCGTCGCGTCCTGACCGTTGTAGAAAACATCTACAATCAAGCGCGACCGATCATATTTGCGCCGCTCCTCGGGCGACTGCGCAAACTCGTTAAGCTCATCAACCATTGTGAGGTTCTCCTCAAGCCAAAAGTCGCGCGCCTTAACCAGACGCCCTAGCTCTTTTGGCTGATAATGTAGGTTGGAACCATCCCGCCACCGGAAGATACGTTGGCGAGCTCAGTAAACGAAAGTCTCGTAAAAGCTGACCCGACCTTGCCATTGAAGAGTAACGGATCGAGATCAACTAATTGTTCCGCAAACTCCACCGTGCCGTCGTCTTGCAAGGCGGGAAACATCTCGCGAGCTGTCGGCACGCGTTCCTGGACCACATAATCACCGTGCGTCACCGCGTTATTTAGGGCCTCAGCCCAGCTACTCTCATCGCAGTTCCAGCCGATCGTAATGCCATGGCCGCCGTAGTCATCGTTGGGCTTTAGCACCAACCGGTTGCGATTGGTTCTAACAAAATCCAGCAAGTCGATTTCCGCGCCGAGGTAGTCACTCTTTTCCGCGCGAACGATGCGTGTCCAGGGCACGTGCTTGCGAATCGCGGCCAGCTCAGCCTCCGTAAAAAGTCCCATTCGGCGCACGCTCGTGAGCACAGCAAACAAGGCCTTCTTATGAATGATCTTGGAACGAAAACTATTAACCATGCAAATTGCGCCGGCGCGATAAGCATCCATTAGCGCCGGCTGTTCCTTGATGATTGGCAGGTATTCGTTTACCAGTAGGCGCTTGTAAACAATATCGATTTCAAAGTTGCCGCAACGCAGGCGCTTGCCATCGAATTCCAACTCGTCCGGTGAACAAATGATCGATCGATAGCCCTGCTGTTCAAAGAACTCCTTGAACAATTCAAACTCTTTAAGGGTCGGTAAGTCTTTCAAATCGACGATGGCGATTTGTGGGGCCTGATCGATCTGCCCGCCACGATATTCCTTGAACGACTCGAGCAACACTTCCAACATGAACTTCCGCCCATAGAGCGGCCGGAGGTTGTACGTCTCGGCAAACCTCCGCATCACCGGAAGGGCCGAAAAGATATCGTAGGCAGCATCTGCGTAAGCGATGCCCGCGGGACTTTCACCATTCAACTCGACAAAGCTATAAGCTGCTTCAGTAAGAAACGAGTCAAGACGCGACGTGGGCGATACAGCACGGTAGCCGGGATCGATAGCAATCAATTCTCGCTCAACTTCAGTCAAACCGAGGTCGGTGATGATTGAATCATCCTCGATTGCCGCGTCCTTCACCTTTTGAATTGCCGACCAGACTGTCTCGCAAATCCCGCAGATACGGGCAAAGTCTTCCTCGGTAACAAAGTGCGGCCGGAGGTAAGGCGACAGCCTTCTGCCCCCAAAAATGAGTTTTGCACGCACGAGTCCTTCATCTAGCATTACGCGAGAAGCTTCGGCAAGATCCTGGTCCTGTAGCAGACTGTGGTAATGCGAAACTGCTTGTTTCAACATCGATTGAGCCGGGAGTGCGGATTTGATTACTTTCGGAGACGGTAGGGTAACACAGTCTGGAAAAGAGACGGCAGGACGCCGACAATGGTAGTGATGCAGTTTGAGCGTGGACCGCATACAAGGGTCGACTCGGTACACTACGGGAGCGGTAGCGACCTATAAGGATTGCCAATTTCCAATTGCCGATTTCCGATTGGATCCCATGGCTAGAGGCCAATTGGCAATCGCCAATCCGCAATCGGCAATCCTTATAGGTCGCTACCGCTCCCGTACTGTACCGAGTGGCTGCAACAACCCTTGATTTGGGTCACCACCGTCATACTGCATCATTACCCTCTACCCGTGTTCGGTTGAAAGTCGCAGCCTAATCTGCGAGGCTTGGCGACAGTCACTGATTAGGGACTCAACGATGAATACAAAATTGCGCCGCCTAGCCTGCCGGGTCTTTGTAGTTCTCCTCTTACCAATCCTCAGCGCCTCGTTATCGGTGGCCCAGGAACAACAGAAATCAATCAGTGGTCGCAGACGAAAGCCGGTTAGTTCACCGGTCAAGGGTTCCGGAGTGCTCGCAAAGCAGGTGACCATCTATCGCGACACCTATGGCGTGCCACACGTTTTTGGCCGCACCGACGCGAGTACTGTTTTCGGCTTCGCCTATGCCCAGGCCGAGGATAATTTTTGGCGCGTCGAAGAGAACTTCATTTCGGCATTGGGACGACGCGCAGAGATCTACGGCGAAGAGGGCTTGAATGAGGATCGTCGAAACCACGCACTGGAAATCCCGCGGCTGGCGCAAGAAGAATACGGCCGTCTCGATCCCCAGATGCGGGCCATTTGCGATGGCTTTGCAGCGGGTTTCAACTATTACCTCGCGCGTCATCCAGAGGTACGTCCCAGACTACTCAAGAAGATCGAGCCCTGGTACACACTCGCTTTCATTCGCTACAACTACTATCAAAACGGCTTCGCGCGAGATAACAACCTTTGGTCTACAGAGTTTCGCACTGCAGAAGTTGCGGCCGAGCTGCAGCAAAACGTCGGATCGAATGGGTGGGTTGTGGGTCCGAGCAAGAGTGCCAGCGGCCATGCAATGCTTTTCATCAATCCACATCTTCCGTTCTTCGGATCCGGCCAGGTTTATGAAGGCCACGTTCATAGCGATGAGGGTTGGAATTTCACTGGCTACACTCGCTTCGGTTTTCCCTTTCCTTATGTAGGCCACAACGAAAATGGCGGCTGGGTCAGCACGGACAATAGCGCCGATCTGGAGGACGTTTATTTTGAAACCTTCGACGATCCGCAGCGTCCCCTGGCGTACAAATACGGAACCGGTTATCGGCTAGCCACTGAGCGAGTTGAACAGATTCTCGTAAAGACTGCGACCGGAATGGAAACCCGGAGTTTCACCATGCGGAAGACGCATCACGGTCCAGTCGTTGCCGCAATCGACGGGAAACTCATTACTCTTCGCATGGCAAAATTCGAGTCGGATGGTTGGCTGCGCCAGTGGTACGACATGACCAGAGCGAAATCTTTGGCAGCACTGAAACGAGCAATAGCGCCGCTCAACATGTTGTTCGGCAATGTCATGTATGCCGATCGACAAGGCAATACGTTTTATATCTACAACGGCGCCGTGCCACGGCGTGACCCGCGTTTCGATTGGACAAAACCAGTTGACGGTAGTGATCCGGCAACGGAGTGGCGCGGTTATCACACCATGGCGGAGTTGCCTCAACTCACTAATCCTGAAACCGGCTGGATGCAAAACTGCAACACCACCCCATTTCTTCTTACCAGCGAGGGCAATCCAAATCCGAAGGATTATCCCAAGTACATGGTTCAGGAAGGCGACAATCTCCGCGGTGCGATTTCGCGAGAGATACTTATGTCTAAGTCGAAGTTTACGTTTGACGATTGGCGGCGCGCGGCGGTCGACACACGCGTGATGGCTACGGCGACCCGTCTGCCCGAATTAGTTGCGGCACTTAAAGAACGTCTGCAATCAACGTCGGGAGACAGAGATTCGCAAGCTGCGAATCGTCTCCGTGAAGCCGCTGCAATTCTTGAACGTTGGGATCGGCGCAGCACTACTGACTCCGTGGCGATGACGCTCTTTAGTCTCTGGCATAACCGCGTCTCAAGGGATCGAACCCAAAATCAGCCTGGGGCTCAAAACTTCCTCGCGCACTTTGATGAAGTTCTCGATATGTTGGAACGAGACTTTGGCAATTGGCGAGTGGCGTGGGGTGATCTCAACCGGCTGCAGCGTGTGGATGAAAGTAAGGACGAGAAGTTTAGTGATAACAAGCCAAGCCTTCCAGTGCCGGGAGTGAGCGGTAACGACGGCGCAGTCTTCACATTTTACGCGGCCCCTGAAAAGGCACAGAAGCGGCGCTATGGAGTAGCGGGCGGGAGCTATGTAAGCATTGTGGAGTTTGGCCCGCGAGTCAGGGCTTTATCGGTTCACACGTTTGGCGCCAGTGGAAATCCAAACAACAAACACTATGCAGACCAGGCGCCGCTCTACGCTCGTGGAGAGTTCAAACCTGCCTGGCTCTTTCTCAACGATATCCGGGCGAATCTTGAAGCCGCCTATCATCCCGGTGAAGAGCCCAGGTAGATCGCTTTTCTCCCTCAGTCCTCTCAAACAAACAACGACGCCAGACTCTGCGAAAGACTTTGACATGTTTTGGCGGTATCACCTGAGTCTATGGCGACGCCCAAACAAAAGCTGGAACCTCACACAAAAACGAAGTTCAACTCTTCCAACTCCGGTTCTGCGCTGCCGGCAAAAGTTTTTGCGATTTTTTACCGGCGGGTTTTACGATGAAACGTATGTTGACTGGGAACGCGACTACAAGTGGCAAGCACATCAGGCTTGGAATGAAACTCTGGACCGGCAAACTCACCGTGATTTGATCTCAAAAAAAGATTTCACTGAGATTGCCGCGCGGGCGGTGCGAATTGAATCACGGACGAACCTGCTTTTCTCATTCGAAAAGATGGCGCTCCGAGATGCCGTGAAATCATCCGCTGGTGCGCGTAAGTTTGCCGAAGGCCTTTACGAGTTCCTTTATGGAACTGAAAAGTTCGGTAGAGAGATTTGACCAGTGGTGTGAAGTGGTGGCATCGCTACCGCGGAAACAGACACGCGTTCTCACTTGGCCTTTAGCCACGGTGTTTGGTTTTATCGCGCAACCCAAACTTCACTTCTTTCTCAAGCCGAATGTTACGCGGCTGGCAGCGCGCGAATACGGCTACGACCTGCGTTACGCTTCACGTCCTTCCTGGGACATTTACTCTGGGTTACTGGATTTCGCAAAAACGGTGAGGAGCGATCTCCGCGACTTACGGCCGAGAGATATGATCGATATTCAGTCTTTCTTGTGGGTCCAAGGCTCGGATGAATACGAAGAGTAGATTAGTGGGATCTCAACTGTTTAGCGCGCCTTCAACACCGTGATGATTATCAGTACCGAACGTGATAGTAGCAGGACCTTGTGCAACTTTCCGTCGCGATAAACGCTCACGCGACCCTTAAAAACGAACCCCTCCGGCCCGTCGTCAAGCGTTGCGCCCACCTGAATAGAGCCCTAGCTGTTTGAGGCAACATGCGTGATCTGAGGGTGGCTAGCGCTTGTTGGATCGCGATCCTCGAAGCGCGAATTCAGTGAAGTGTTAACCGCTAAGAGATCGGAGCCTTTTCGACGTCTGAAAAACTTACCTTAACGGGGTCGCTCCGGCCGTAGATTGCTACCTTCACTTTGAGGAGTGCCTTCTCCTGGTTAATGCCTTCAATTGTTCCTGTGAAAGAAACAAATGGACCGGAGAGAATGCGCACAGTCTCACCTAATCTAAAGATTTGGGGCCTTCTTCCGGTGGGCTGTTCGTCGTTCATCGCTTGCTTTCCTTTGCCACTATGTTGCAACTCGAACTGCCACCCAGCTGCACTTCAGCTCTGATGCGACAACATCACAGAACCCGGAGCGGTAGCGACGGGGATCATTGAAATAACGATCTGACGATACTGATTTCCCGTTATTTTTCCAGTAGTTGACTCCGGTCAGTACGTTGTGGCGAGGATCCAATCCATCACGGGATCGCGTCCGGCGCGAAACTCCTCCCAAGTTGGTTCGATCTGCCGATCCGGAACCACCGCAGACTCTGTGTCGGCAGCGAAGCGATAGTATCGTGTTGAATATGAGACGCGGAACGCGGAATTTGGCAGGCGAAACTCTGCGTGTTCGCCATAATGGTTCGGCCTCATTCCTGTTGGACTGCCGACTAGAATCGCATTCGCCTCATTACGCAGGTCAAGCGCATTGACTGTCGCCGCGGAAAACGTTCCCGGTCCAGTGATGACAAACAACCCGCCCTTTCTATTGATCGCTGAACGATTTTTGATCATTGGAAGGAGTAGGCGACGGAACTGGTCCAGGTCTCCGCCCTGATTGCGCCGCAGGTCAATCACTAAACGACGGGCGTGTGATTCATCGAGCAACCGGGCCAGCGCCGTCGTGCGGTCCCGGAACTCGGTGTCTGGAGGATAAGCAGTGAATGAAAAGTAAACCGTCTGGCTAGCGGGGAAAAACTCGGCCCACCAAGTCTCCCCCAATCGTTGCAAATAAAGTGGTGGCTTTTCACCGGTCGCTATTCGCCAGGTGGAAAAACCTCCGAACATAGCCGGTGAAAACCTCATCGTAGCGCGTTCTCCCGTAGCAAGCTCTAATGCGAAGGGCGCGTTTTCTCGATCCGCAATTACACCTAAACCGTGCAAGACTTCGGGCGAGGTAAAGTGGATCGTTGCGGTAAGGCGAGTCCGCCCCTCATTCTCCCCGCGAGGAACAAGTTGCTTGGTCCGTTCCATCACATCGCTTACCGGGGTTGATCCGACTGCGAGTACACGCGCTCCTACAGCCTCATGATAGGGCGCCTGCGCCGCAATCACGCGCAGTTCGTCGCCGAACCATCGCAACTCGACGGGATAACGCCGGAAACTCGGCGGCAGATCCAGATGCGTGTGGCCGTCTCCGATCAGCGCGACGATCCGCATGAAACCGACCAGCACTTCGTCACCATTCAGGCTGGGAATGGCAGCATCCAAGCGCGCCACTTCGGCAGCAAAGTTTTCGCGGCTGACGGTGTGGAAGGCATTGACATGGCGGTCAGCCAATTCTCGCGCGAGATAGCGAAGATCGTCGCGCCATGCGTCGGGATTGAGCCCCGTAGTTGCGTTCTGGCGAGTGCATGAGCTCAACAGTATGAGGAGCACGAGCCCCTGTTTTAGCAAACTTTTCATGGGTCTAAGCTGAGCTCGACAGTTTTCCCCTGGGTCGTGTAACACACCCGGACACGAAGCCGCTTAACGCAGTGCTTCAGCGGGCACTCGATAACTGCGCCACTAATAGGTTGTCGATGAAGGGCTCTTTGATTCCGGTTCGCGGTTCCAGACGTTACGAGTAGCGCCTCCACCACCCAGCCCGCGGTGTAACAGATATTCATGGCGAAAGGCGCAACAATTAAACCAAGCGGCTCGACGGCATCTTCGCCCGGTTTGAGCTTGCCCGACACCTCAATTAAAACGAAGAAGAGTATGAGACTGCACAAGCCTACGCCACCGACGATGAGGTTATAGGGTACGCTGCGGACTTCCCACCAGAAAACAATGTCGCGCAGAGACCGGTCGCCTTCGGGCACGAAGAAAAGCCAGTCGGTAACCTTACGTGTGAGGCTCATGCTCTTTTCTTGATGGGCTGCGTTTCATTTCAAGTAAAACTGCTCACGGCTGTTTCTCTACTTCTTCGATCACACTTTTCAACTGCTCCTTCTTTCTCTCGCTTGTGGACGTTTCCAACAACGTACGCAAAGCCGTGAGATGCGCCGTTTTCAATGCGTTTGCGAAGGTCGTTTCAATATCAGGCTTAACTCCCGTTCCTTCCCAATTTGTTCCGGTCACAGGATTAACGGCACGTCCGGTCGGGACGAAAATCTGAAAATGTTCATTAATGCGAAACTACCTTCCAGGATTTGCTCCGCCCGCACTTACCTCACCGACAACAGTTACTCGTTTTTGCGCCTGCAGACTATAGGCGAAACTTTCAGGGGCCGAGAGCGTGCGTTTGCCCATCAAAATATACACAGGTTTTCCCACATAACGTCTGCCGGGCACATAAGGCAAAGTCCAAAACTGTTCCGTGCGATTGTCGTGTCTCCAGTAAATAGAATGGTAATGAACAGGGGTTTCGCTAAAGAGGTAGCTGATAATCAACTGAGCAGTGCCCGGCACGCCGCCACCGTTGTAGCGCAGGTCGATGATGAGGGCATCGGTGTTCGCCAGAAACTGCATCGCGGCAATTGCAGTTTCAGCACCGAGTTCGCTAGTGACAAAGCCGTCCAGCTCCATGTAACCGATGTTTCCATTTAAACGCTCGACCTTTTCAAAACCGAAATTTGTCGAACTTGCCATGCGGCGGAATCTCTCGCGGTCTTCAGGCGAGGGTTCTTTTTGCTCTGAACTTATCGGTATCGAGTCATAGCTAAAGCCCACTCCCAAATGTTTGTCTTTAGCGATTTCACCCAAATGTGTCGTCAGTGTTTGAGCCAGAAGCGCGCTGCTATTGATTTTGTCATACTCGCCTTTCTGCATTCGCGAGCGAATTGATTGTGCCATTCGCGCCGCAATTTCCGGCAAAACATAAGATTCGTTAAGTCGGCCGAGAACCAGTTCGATCACCTGTGTGCGTGTTGCTGCAGTGATAGGCAGGTCAGCCTGTCCAGCTGGCGATTGCGCGATGGAAGTGGATTGGAAGCAGCAAGACGACCCACAGCACCGCTAAAACCAAAGCGATCTTCGATCTAATGTTCATTTAAGCAATGTACCTGTGAAACCTGGAATCGATAATGATTCCTCTGACACGTCTTAACCGCAAAACCGTTCCAAGGAAATCAGCTTCGCGCGGCCCAAACTGTTTACTGGCTGTGAGCGAAGCCATCTCGAAGCAGCGATGTAAGAGGGTTGTTTCAGAACATCTTCGAGTCGGCTGCAAGCCTTTGTTCGGGCGGGCCGCTAACACTGCGCTTCAGCTGGGGCGCGCGTCAGCATTCAAGCCTGGCGAAAAACGACTACTAAGAAAGCACGGCATCCCGCTGCAGGCTCGAAGATTCAACGCGGGTCCACCAGAGCTTTGGCGAAGAAGTAAGAACCAACCAGGGCATTGAAGGCGGGTAACGATTCTTCGAATTCTTTCTTGTTTCGGGAGGACAAGGCCAAGATCACGACAACTTTAGGCTCGTCAATAAAAGCTACGGACTCATAATTCTTATTCGACGCGTCGTAAAACCTCTTTACCACGGCCTTCTTTTTATCTTGCGTCGCCAACTCAGGCGAGCCCGAAACTGTCGACTCGCTGCTCTGCTTCAAAAAGTCCCTGATGTCGTCGGTGATTACCGTCTCCACCGTGGGTTGCGTTTTATCTTTGTAAACGACACGCGCATACATCACGGCAACAGCGTTTTGCCAGGACGATCCTTTGCGATACAGAACCGCTTGCAGACCTTGGGACTTGGCGGCTGCATCATCAATTACCCAACCATTTGGCTCCTTCAAGATGAAGGCGTAATGTCGGCCCAGAAGAATTGTCCCGTCATCTCCCTCAGGCTTCTGACTGAAACCTGACACAGCGATACAGAGTAGGAATAAAATCGGTAGTCTTGCTTTGAGTGTTTGCATCAAATCATTCTTAAGACCACAAAGGTCATCCCACGCGAGCTTCAGCGACGCCGTCTACACTGATGATTTCAAATGCCTCGGTCTGGTCGAAACGAGTTGTTACGTGGGCGGCCCGTTATTCACCAACGAATGTTCCATCTGGACGCATAATGAAAGAATCGTTTAGCGGTGCAAATGCCCGCAATCCGCCATCGTCAACTGCTCCGATGACACGCAAATCACCCTTTGATTTGTCATCCCACACGAAGGAGAGTTCCACTTGGTAAGGCGTGCCGGAAGGACCAGTAATGTCGATGTACTTCGTTTCATCAAGCAATTGAATGAGTTCGGCATACGCTTTTGCCCGGTAGCGCTCCATCTCTCGATCCAGGACTGAAATGGCTTCTTCGTTGTTCATCATCACACGACCCGTGTAACGCTGGGTCAGCTCCGGCATGGGACATCCGATTTGAAGGGGAACGATCTTAAAACCGTTACTGCGCCAAGCGCTCGTGGTGATTCTTTGGAGTTACGTCGACGTAAACCGACGCACCGCGAAATAAGTAATGCCGGCCAGGATACTACCGATTACAACAGCGCAAAGAGCACAGGTGCGTGTATGAATAGCGAATCCAAAACGTAAGGCGATGAAGAGCCAAGCTGCGAACACCAGCGAATAAATGGTACAGGCCGCAAATTTGGCATTGAGTGCGGAGGTGATTCGGCCCTGATCATTGTGTTCTCTTGTGCAGACATGAAATTGACCGTGACCGATCCCCAATTGCCTTTCGAGATGCAAGCCCTCCCGAATGAGGTTGTGGCACCGCTTAATCCCGCGCAGCTCATAGGAAAACAGGGCTACGGTCAACAGCGCTGCAAAGATTGCCCCGAAGGCGATCAATTCCTGGGATACAGACGTCGCCGGACTGGCTACAAGCACGTCGGCCTTCAGTAGGAATACACTAACCAACGAAGCCAGGGGCAAGAACCCGAGCAGCTTCATACGGAAGTCATCGATCGCGTGATAGCTCTTGCAGAGTTCCTCATAAGCGGCGAGCAGTGCTCCGTCAACGAGGCTGGCTGTGGTCACGGCTGAGTCTTCTATAGCCGTCGGGCTCTGTTGGACTGCAAGTTGATTAAGGGGAGTCATCGCACCGCGCCTCCTTTTTCATGGATTAATGCATGTGGTGATCAACCAGCGACGTCAGGCTTCGCTGTGCGGTCGTCACTGACGCAGTTATGGTCAGCAGTACTAAGCTCAGGATTGGTTTTTTCATACTTCCTCAGACGCCGCGATGCATGTTTCTCAAGTAGTTCAAAGTTCACTTCACTCTAAAGGGGGCTGAGTTTTCATTCCATTTTCTCCGGTCTATTCGGGTTCGGAGCCCAACGCGGTTCGCCAGGTTTTATCAGCGACTGAATCGGTGTTGTTGATACTTCGGCTCGCTCGCAAGCTCATGAGCTTTCAAAAATTCCCATGCGCTTCGATTGATCTCTGGCGCGCGGTCATAATACCAATGCGTGTGTCCTTTAATCTCCGCGAGCTCCGGCTTAAAGCCGTGGGCGTTTAAAGCATCACGGTCGGCTCGGACCAACGGCAGCGGGACAAATTCATCGTTCGTTCCCACAAAAATGGCAATCGGAATTTTGCGTTGCGCTCGCTCCATGAAGGGGATGGCCCCCGGGCCCACTGCCCCGGCATGAACAGCCGTCGCGGCAAAATACTCGGATTCAAGTAACGAAAGGTACAGAGCGTGTCCGGCTCCTGCCGAATGTCCGAACAGGTACACCCGGCGCGTGTTGATCGGATATTTGGCTTTCAGGGTTTCCACGAGTTGTTGAATAGAGTCCGGCCCGTCTTCGGGGATCTTCCATTGTTGTGAGTTTAGGGAATCCGGTCCCGCAATAATGAGTTTTTCTTTCTTGGCAATCTCTTTCCACTTCTCGACTAAGGAGAGACCATTCCGACCTGAACCGTGTAGCACGATAATCAGAGGGACGGGCGTCGCCGGAGTTATTTTGTCGGGCACGAAAAGGAAGTAGCTTCGCTCTTTCCCCTGCGAGAGCGTCGATTCCTTCACGATTTTCTGTGCCAGACCTGGGGACGCGGTGAGGGTCGTCATGATAATCAAGATGAGTAGGACGCAACGTTTCATAAAATCATTCTAGGCTTTTTTTGTTCTTTACAATGCTGGGGAGCCGTCCGCCTGCGGTGCGCGATCAGCATTCAAGCAGCAGTTAATAAAGCTTACTTTGAGGTGGCTGCAATAGCGCCACAGCGGCGAGCGCTGGTTGACGTATCCCGTCAATTTACAGCGATACACTCCATTGTTACGAGCTGTCGATGTTTCGCAAAGCGCACTATCATGCTTACGCGACCAATATCCAAGGTGCCGTACGGGAATTCTGCCGCTGCATAGACAGGGCTAATAAAGATGTTCCGCTTGCGGTTTTTAGCCGAGCTTAATTCCATGTCAAGCGAATCTGCGCCACTTTTAGAGGGCATCGATTCGTCGGTACTGTAAAGACTGGCAACCACAAACCAATTGGAGTTGGGGAGCCGAAAAAATTTGTTGATTCGCTCCTCCTCACCGGGATTGTCCACCTTGAATCTGGCGATTGTCTCACAGACTGCTTGCGAATTGTCGCGGGGTTTGATGAATTCAAGTTCAGCGTCGCCAGCGCACAAACCAATTTGCTCGTGCCCTGACCCAGGCCAACGTTAGTCCACGCCAGGATTAACACTAAGAGAAGTAAATGTTTCATAGAAGCGGGAGAGAAAAAAATACGCCGAACGCCGCGCCTCAGCGGGCTTGCGACACTGCATCGTGCGAGAGTATTTAAAGGAGATGCAGGCTGATTCCGCTGCAAGCGCTGTTGGGCATCGCCTTGAGAGGAAATGTCGACTTACGGATTACAATTTACTGATTGAGCGATGTTCAAGTTATCCCAACTACCTCTGTAATCGTACCCCCGTTGCTGAGGGCTCTCGATGGTCAGTCGATCATCACGAATGGTTAGACAGTAACTCAACGGCCCACTCACTTTACTTTCAAGAAAAGCCACGCGGTATTGAAAGTACTGTCCATCTTCGAACTCCCCTTCGCACCAGATATAATTCCCCTCAAACTGATGGGTGAACGAGAGCTTCAACGCGGAACGTGGCTGGATATCGAAAAGAAAAAACATATCCTTTGTCTTTGACCCTTAAATATCTTACAGTTTTATCTGACTCGTTCGATATCAGTAGTGCATCGGAACGGTGATCTTCGATCCTATTTGGCTTTCTCCAAAATCGAATTACATTCTCGCCGATCCACGCATGTTCGGGATAAGCGAGTTCAAAACTAATATCCAACCAGTCGCCAGAATGCGCGACCCTATCCTTGACGAACACGTTTCCATTTTTGAATAGCTGGTACTTGACTACTGAATCGCTGATGAACCCACCCCTGCGTTTATCGCCTGTGAGCTCAACCGTGAACGTGTGGTTAGGTGAAGAAGTAGATAACCAGGCGGGCGATTCGCTAAACCACGAGTGTGCGATGAACCCAATCGATAGGGTTACAACAAAAACTGCTCCTACTCCTAAGAGAATTAAGAACCTCGAGAAACTCATATCTTTCAGCGGTGAGAATGCAAAGATGTCCAACGCCCGGCATCAGCGGCGCTCCCATTCAAAGTTGATGCCAGAGACGCTCCCGGCCCGGCCGCTGCATGCCGATGTTATATGCATTCGTTAACGAATACTCAGCAGTTCAGTCGTATGTTTTTCCGTTGCAACTGACTCGTCGAGCGCAAGAAAAGAAAGTATTGTAATGGACTCGTTAACCTGACGCATGTGGCTGGTTGTTTTAAATCTTGCTCGTCACTCGAATTACCTGGACCATTGTTTTGTCTGAGGACAAGCCGCCCAACGATGGCCTTCAGCTGCGACGCGCGATCTATCCAAACTTGAAGGAAAGAAAGTATTTGAAACCACGCCATAGCGCCGTAGGCTGCAAGTGTTGTTAAAACGCGGTGCCGAGGAGTACTTGAACCGGCGACACTCCCTTCACCACGATCACACCGAGAGCTAGACAGTTCACAATTACGGTGAACCAGTACGCTATTAAGAACGATGGCTTGCGCGTTTTGTGTCGCAAAAGCATTTGAGCTACAAGGCACCTGGCCATCCCCCGACCAAACTCATCAGATGCAGCGTCGACTCTGGTGTTCGTATGCCTAAATTCTGAGCGGCCGTTTTGTCCCGAGCGTAGATGCCATACGTGATAACACTCGCACCATAGTAGAAAGCCAACAAAGTCAGCTCGAGCCATCCAACCGCCGCGAGTGCGGCTAAGGCGATTAGGAAACTCATTGCGAACGCGATTGGCACGGCGATGCCCGATCTCGGAAGCTGACGCATTGCCGGGGCACTGTTCGGACCCACAATGAATCGAACATCATTCGCCTGAGGCCGCCCATGCGAATCGAACGCGAGTGTGTAACTCACCGTTTCATTCGGGCTCGGCCGGCGTTCACTGCGTGGGAGTGACGAGATATGGAAGAATACGGAGTCACCTCCTTCCGCAGAACAGATAAATCCGAACCCGCGCTCGTCGTTCCATTTTGCGATTTTTCCCTGGCGACGCATTTCCTATTTTTCAAGCGATCTAACGGTGCGTTCAGCTGTGCCGCGCGATCGGCGATCAAGCTGAAGGAAAAAGTTTTACTTGAGAAAGATGCTATCGCTCGGAGGTCTGCGGCACCTGGTCGACCGGATCACCTGACCCTAGCGGCGCAACGACACGTACTTGCCGTTCTTCGGCTCGCCGAAGAGTATGTGCAGCCTGACCCCATGTGTCTCTTGAGGTAGTTCCGCGGCCACGGCGACGCCGATCCGACCGATGGCTTCGCTAATCGAATTCCGCTCCGCCGGGGTCGCCCTCGAGTAGCCCGGCGCAAGCGGGAGCTCCGCGGTCACCTTCCCGTCCCGAGCAGCCTTTGTGATGCGACCGGCGAGCGAGGACGCGATTTCAGAGGGGTCTGCGAACTCGTCAGGGTGGACGCCGACGGGGTTCGGCATGAGGTCGTATGCGGTCGCCGCGGCTGCACCTGCCGCCACCGCGCGAGCCATAACTTTTCGTCAACACTAGCAGTCCGGCTTCGGGTCCCGCATGTGGAACAACTCCAGGCTTCTCCTTCGGGGTCGGGTGAGCAACGATGTTCACGCTGGCGAGAATGTCCTCTCTACCTTTGGACGGTGGTGGCGCGAGTTTGTCGTCGTAGGGACCGGGCTCGTTCGTCAGGTCTGAGAGTTCAGGCCCGAGGCCGATGATCACGCCGGGGGGCAAGGGGATGCGCTTGCTCGTGAAGGGGATAGGGATGCCCTTGCGGATGAACTCGGGCCAGACTTCGCGCGTGTGGTGCCTCAGTGACCTGACGGGGTCGAACTTGCCTGTGTTGTTCTCCGGCTTGTTGACCGCGCCGATCTTGTCTACGTGGGTGTCGAAATGGTTCCCGGGACCCACCGAAATGTGAAGGCTGCCGTCCTCGGTGTTGAACTCACGGAGCGAGTCCTGCCCTCGGTGGAGCAACGCCGCCCACCACGGATCGAGTCCAAACTTGCGGGACTCGAAGAGGCCGATCACTAGCATCGTCGCGTCGTGGGCCTCGAATCCAATGCCGCCTGAACTGCCTGCAACTTCGGCGCGGCCGCCAAACGCCTTCCGTTCCGGCTTTGCGTGTTCGCCACGAATCTTAGCGACATGCTTCCACAAACCGAGCGCCGACAGTCGGTTGTAAGCCTCGGCCAGACTGGTCTTCTGGCGAGGTTCAAGGTTCGCCCAGAACACCTCAGGCCAGTCGAACGACTTCTTGAGGATATCCTTCAGCGGTCCCGGCAGCGAGTCGAACCCCTGCCGCGCTGCGGCGATTTCCTTCTCGTCTCCCTTAGCATCCCCTTGTTCTCGCCGTGTCCTCTTCCGGCAATGTCCGCAAGCACACCCTTGTCGAATACATCGACTGGGCCCTTTGGCCCAGGTTGTCGCTGGATGGGACTTGATGAGGGACTGGCCCCGATTGGAGGGAACCCATCGAGCAACTCTTGTGCGGACTCGCCGAGAACGACTCGATCAGCGACCGCGTCGGCGTTCCGCTCGTACGCGTCGCCGGCCTGACCGACGCCTCTCTCAAGCTGAACTCCGTACCGCTGCTGCACGACGTGCGTGGCCTCGTGTGCTGCGGTGCGGAGACTGGGCGCGGCGCCAAAGGCCACACTGTCTCCGAAGGTGTATGCCTTCGCCTCTAATTTCCGGGCAGCCGCCGCCGCCTGGCTCCCAACGTGGGCCTTCACTTGACTGAGATCGTGCCTGGGGCCGAAGGACTGTTGGAGCTGGTCCAGGTATGGTAGAGGGCCAGCGTTACCCGCAATCCCATTCTGGGCGACCCGGTGTATGTCCTCTGTAGGTGCTTTGGGATACTGCGGAATCCGGCTGAAATCATGCTCAAAACGACCAGCTGCAGTCGAATCGGAAACGGCCTCAAGACCCTTTGGTTCAGCGTGCAGTAGCCGCTGTACGGCTTGATTTCCGATCGTGCGCGGCAAGTGAAGGATTGAGTTTGCCCTCCGGTTTTGCCCAAAGTGCGCGCGACCGGGTATCGTAGATTTGGCAGACGTCTTCTGCTGAGTTGCCGTTGATTTTTGTGCGAAAGTCCGCATGGTTAATTTCCTTTTGTTTATTTCGAAGCCTAACACTCAGCAGGGGGCACTGCCGTAGCAACGACCCCGAACTCTTTCTCGTCGAGCATAGGCACCTCCATCTTACAACGCCAGCACCAGATGACTTTCATTACAACACCATTCACAAAATGAGAGGCATAACTCCGGGTATCGGCGGCGCGCGTCACTCTTGCCCTGACCGCCGTCAGCGACCAGCCTTGCATGAGAGACATGTTCATTGCGCGTCCGCAGCGTTGTTAGCCGGCGTCACCGTGGATACATTTCACCATCCGTCACCGGTTTTCCACTCACGAAATTGTGTCCCTTTGCGTGCGAAGATCGGCAAGCCCAGCATCGGTATCGGATCTGGTTCATCGCTTCGCAGAAGCCTAAGACTGACCTCGATGGCCTCAGATCCATCGCCCGGGAAATCTGCATAGACCTCAGACATAGATGCATCAAGATCATCGAATAGTTCATCGGAAGCTGAACCGTTGTGGTAAACGCGAACAATGATCTGCCGCATGTTCACGTCGACGGCGACAGCGCGCACCTCGGGTGTAATCTCACCAACAAGAGCCCGCTGTAACGACAGCTTAGCGTCGACTATAAACTCACTCATCTCTTTGGTCCGAAGAGCTGGCTAATGCTGGCCCTCAGCTGCGGCGCGCGATCGACATTCAAGCTGAAAAGGAAGAAGTTACTTGAGAAAGATGCTCTCGCGCCGTCAGCTACAAGCGTTTGTTAGATGCGGCGGTGTTTCTTAGCCTCTTCGTCACGCGCGCACTGCTGCTTGTCCTGTGCTTCGACCTGCGACTGCCCAATGCGCTCCCACTGTTCTTCTACCTCGTCCAAAGCTTTCTTTAGCACGGGTGGCAAAAGACCCCTTGCTTTGGAGCCGTAGGGCGAACTCTCAAAATTAAGATGCTCCAGGAATGAGACGGAGATTGCGTTCTCCAAATCGGAAGAGGCTGTTGTCATGATTCCAGCAAGCAACGCATAACACCGCTTCAGAGTATCAAGGTCGTTCCGGTCGATTGCATTTTGGGCGAAGCGGCTAAACGTACCCATCTCGAGATGAAGCAATCCTTCTGCCTCGGCAAACTCTTCATGAAGCTGAGGAAACTGAGCAAGAACAAGCTGCACAAACTTAGCTTGAGCTAAGCGGTCGGGATTCTCAACAAGCTCTCCTTTTCGATCTGGCAACTCCATAATTACTCCTCGTATAAAGCGGAGCATCTAACGCTGCGCTTCAGCGGAAGGCTTCGTTGCGGGCTGTTTATTTGAGTCCCAGCGGTTTGCCTGCCTTAAGGAGGTGAATCGCTTCCTGCAAACGTCTGGCTTTTGTCTCCTCGCGTTTGGCGGATTCGATCCAGCCGATATACCGCCGCCGATGTGAGGGCGCCAGCCCCTCGAAGTACTGCCATGCCGCTGGCTCTTTCTTCAATGCCGCCTGAATGTACCGTGGAATAGTTGCGGGCATTTGGAACCGTGGCGGTCGCTGACCATAGCCGCGGTCCGTCGGAGGACGATTGATTCCGCCTGGCTTCAACCTGCCAGCGGCTTTCAATGCCGCGTAGCGCTTCCGGTTAATCGTCGACCACCGGCTATCCGCTTTCCGCGACGTAAATTTTCGCGCGTAGCGAGATTCGTCCAGGCGTTTGACCAGACTATCCACCCAACCGAAGCACAGCGCCTCATCGAGTGCGTCCAGGTACGCTATCGATTTCACGCCCGTGTGTTGCTTATAGAAGATGAGCCACACCTCGGACTCGGAGTCGTGGTGCTTGTCGAGCCATTTGCGCCACTGGTCGGCAGTCTTAGCGACGAATGTCTTCACGGTTTGCGATCTCCGGTGCGCGCAACACTCGCCTTTAAGCCCACGGATCAAACTCCTTCTCGTATGGAATCTTGTTGTCCTCTATCCATCGCTTCACCTCGTAATAATCTGTAAATCGCTCTCCTATTAGCTGGAGCAATAGATCATCCTCTTGGGACTGGTCAAGCATTTGACTCTGCCCGGCCAGCAGACATGACAACATTTTGCTCTTGTCAGTTTGGGAGACTTTGAGCAGGAAAGCGACTTCGTTTCCCAACCATTTTTCAGCTTCACTGCTGAAATCGTGTAACTCAATGACAAGGCTGCCATCGCTTTTGATTTGGGCGGAGGAAGCGGTGTGCTTCCATCCTCCTTTAAGGTCTATAAATTTTTCTGTTTTCACATACAAAGTCCTTGTAATGATGTCCTTTGGCGCCTAACGCTGGCCTTCAACTGCGGCGCGCGATCAGGCATTCGAGCTGAAGATAAACGGCTACTTGAAACGGCACCACCTACAACGCCAGCCGTGCCGCCTAAGCCGGGCAGCAGCCGCGCGCACAATCCGCCTTTGATGAAAAACTGCTCATTGCGCGTCCGCTGCACGCTTTGCATAAAAGGTCGCCAAGATCGAAACGGAGAACCAAACAAATTCAGAACCCGGAGCGATAGCGACGGGATGCCAAAAACAACTAGTCTAAAACAGTGGGAGATCAGAAGCATCGGAATCGTTGTGTGCCATTGCAGCCGCATTATCCCATTCGTCGCTGACCGAAAGAAGTTCAATGTCGTAACGAAGCGTTGCGTTAGGAGGCACTTTTGGATTCTGCTTCCGTTCGTAATAAGTGAGATTAGGACTAGCCTTCACGCTTCGAATTTCGCCAACTCTCATTCCCGGTAGGGCGTAAGCAATTGCAGGATACGTGAGGCGTTCACCAACCTTGAGTTGCACCGGATACCGTTGGTTACGAGAGCTGTCACACATTTCGCCGCGAGGCAGGTAACAATCGTATCGAATCACCGCAAATTTGCCGAGTTCTGCAACGGGACCATCACCGGGACGAACCTGAGAGATCTTTAATCCTTTGGGAGGCTTCATTGAGATGACACCTAACACTGGCCTTCAGCTGGGCGCGGATCAACATTCAAGCTGAAGGAAAGGGGTTAGTTGGGATCGCGCCGTCAGCTGCAAGACTCTGTTAGGCGCGTCGCTTTTTGAGACAGCGCGCCTACCGATTGATTACGAACACCACTTCAACGATTGGGGCATCGGGCCATTGAATCATCGGGTCATTGTGTTTCAGCTCACTGAATCATTTCATTTGACGTTCCTCTCCAAATGACTCAATGACCGATGACTCACTGATTCAATGGCCCGACACCTTTGACGAGCTTTGACAAGGCCAACTGCGAATCTTGCTCCGTAATATAGTTCTCTGAATTCAGGCGCCAGGTTGTGACTGCCTTGAAACCGTAAGTCTGCATCTGTTGAAAGGCTTGGGTTGCGGTCTGCACGCCTGGTCCAGTAGGAGTGCTTTGCTGAGCGGCCTCAAACTTTGCGCCATAAGCAAAAGCGTCAGGATGGATACCAAGTGTGACGAAGTCCCCCGGAAGACTGGTGCTGGAATACATTTGAAACGCGATGATATCAAAATGTTCATTTACCGTTTCGGGGTCGAGATTGTCCGTCGTGGCAGGGCACATTGTTAGTAGCATTCCGGCAGCTCTGAGCGCCGGCCCGACGGCGGAAAAGGTTGTCTTGAATTGAGCCTGCGTTGTGTCGTCGCTGAGGTAATCCCACTCCCAATCAATATCGAACCCGTTAAGACCATAGTGCTTGAGGTAGGTGACAACGTTTTCGGCAAATGCATCGGCTGATTTCTGATCAGGATTATCAGGGTGTGGATAGATCTGGGAGATCAGATGCTGCTTATGATAGAGCAAAGTGAGGCAGATCTTGATTTTAGGGTTCGCCTTTCTGGCATCACGAATGATCCACTCCATGTAATCCTGGTCGGTGGGACCAATGGCGTTTTTAGGATGAGTAACCTTATCCAGCCACAGAGTGTAGCTGCTGCCATCGCCCGCAGGAATTGTCTTGCTACTAGTGGGGACGATATCAACAAAACAGAGATTGATTATGTCGTTAGCTTGATACAGCCCTTCACTGATCAAGCGCTGAAAAGCACTGGTAGGGCTATTGTAATTCGTGCCCTCCGGATCATCCTCGCTCAACAATATCCATGCGTTACACATGGGAGGAAGCTTCGATGCAAAGGGCGGATTTGACGGCTGCGTCATCAAATTTCTCCTTTAGTTCTTTCAGATTGGTAATGCTAAGCCTTCCTGTTAGGCCGACAGACCCGCAGCAGACGTGCGTCTGAGCAACCGCCCGCGGATGCGAAACGCCAACAAGCAGGCGATCAAACTGCCAGGCAACACTAGTGCACTCGTTACGACAGCCAGTCCCCAGACGGCCTCCAGCGATGCGTACGTTGGATCCATTGTTGCGCCGGGTACGTACGGCGGAATGCGGTCGAGCTGGAATAGGAACCAAGCCGCAGACCAGCCCAAGGCGAAAATCGCCAACAGAATGTAGGTCAGTGCGGTGCGGGCACGCGTGCGGATTCGCTGAACGAGATCTGGCGCCGCGAAACCAATTAACGCAGGAGGGATCCAGAAGCCGACCAGGAGAATGAGGCTTGGGAGGCGATCAGGTATGAAAAACGCTAGAATAACAAGTGCTGCACTCTTCATAATTCCTCCCCACAAAAACATTCCAAGATAGAAGCGCCCCAACGCTGCCTTCACCTGCGGCGCGCGATCAGCAGTCAAGCTAAAGGAAGAGGCTATTTGAGAAAAACGCATCGCGCGTCAGCCGCGAGCGGTTGTTCGACGACGGGATGCCACTCGTTTGCCACCTGGATCAAACGCTACTTCAAGTGGGACGCAAACTTTCTAAAACCTGCTCGATGATAAGCTCTATAATCGTGGTCATCTGAACTAAACGACTCGTCTTGCTCTAGCGGATTAGCAACATACTCAGTCCCTAAGGGTGCGTTTGGATTTGGAACTAAACCAAGCTGCTGCCATTTACCATTTACGATCTCGCAAAAATCGCCGCCATAATCTAAGTCTTGAACTTCCTTAATCTGCACAAGCGGCTTAACTTCGCCGTCATCGTAAACAACAATAACTGAATAAATAACCGTGTCGTCTGGTTCAAACTCCGTAGCTTCACCGATAGATAAGTCCTCTAACGGATTATCCTCCCACCCAAACTCTTCGGGTGATTGCGCTTTCCAATTCTTACCTTGACGAATATCCTCAATTGTAATGTCTTTGATTTGCATTGACACCAACGCCATCACGAGAAGCCGAGGAACGCCGCGCTTCAGACTGCAGCGCGCGATCAGCATTCACGCTAGCTAACGAGTTACTTGCGAAACATGCTGTCGCGCCGGTCCGCCGCAAGCGCTCGTTATAGCGCGCCATATAGCAAGGATCACTTGACTCTTTTTGCTGTGATGATCACCCCATCCTGCACTGTGATCATTCGCTCGACCTCTCCGCTAGGGCCTCTCATAAAGATGAACAGTGCAGAAATATCTTTGATAAAGAATGCGACTTCCGATACGGGTAGCAACTCGAATTTTGGCTGCCCGGTCGCTTGGCTCATGAGTTTCTCGCCTTCCTTCGTCACCGTTAGAACAAAGGCTGGCGCCACTTCATATTGCCCGACATATTGGTCGTAAACTTTCGGGTCTAGTTTGACCGCCGTGCGCTCAAGTGGAAGGCGACTATAATGTCGGGCCACGACCTGCCAGCGTTCCTGCCTTTTCAAAAATGTGTCCGTAAAGCGTGACTGAAAACTGATTTCTGCCTGACCGCTAAGCTGAGTCTTAACCACAATGCGGCCGGTTACTATTGCCGCGTCGCCATAAATGCGGACTCGAACATCTTCATTCGTCAAAGAGGTTTTTATAGAGGCGGGGGGCGCTTGGATGAGCTCTCTCTCCTGCGCTTTATTGCGGACTTTGGCGCTCTCGTCTGTCCCAGTAAAGTCATCGGCAACGATTCGGTCGAATGTTGCTTTGTCACCACGGAGGTACGATCCAAGCCACTCGTCTTCTAGTCTGCTCAGTGCCTGCTCATCCTTAATTGCTTGAGCCAGCTTTTGAACCGTTTGACCGAAGCCAACAGGGAAAAGCGCAAAACTCAATAGACCTGCCACAATCAATCGCATGGTTTTCATTTTTACATTCGAGGGCGTTTAGCTCATAACGGAAGGCACTACTTGAGAAAAACGTTATCACGTCAGCTGCAAGGCTTTGTTAGGTGGCGTCGTCGATATGAAAGAGGGCAAAGTCGGTGACAAGACTGGTCAATCCTCCTGTCGCGTCATAGCCCCAATAGGACGCATAGCCACCATCACCCCATCCTGATGAGAACGCAACCACATTCGCCTCGCTAGCCTCGTCTAATCGAATATTCGCCCAGCTTGCCGAGCTATGTTGGTCCAGCGAGTGCTTTTCCATTTCGGCAATAACCTTGTCACAAAACTCCTCGAACTTGTCAGTCCCGTTTTGCTCCTCCCAGACTAACGGGGCTAGGGCTTGTGCCGCATCCGCATCCATAAAACTGCCGGTTCCGGAGTCAACGCCATAATTGTCTATATCCTCATTACTCTCGTGATCCGGGTTGTGGATGGCTGCAACTTCCCACCTTACAGTTGGCCCTTCACTCAAGTTGAGCCTTGCGCAAGCGATGCGTGAATGCCCGGCTGGACGAAGGTCGGCGACACTAATATCGACCGGGTATCTCCCCGGTTTGAGGCGCTTCTTAAAGACATAGCGATTATCAGGAATCATAAAGAGATCCCACGCGAGTAATTTTCCCGAGGTTAAAACAAGAGCTCCGATCTGGTGCGTCGAGATTGTTACCTTCTGGTTTCCATTCTCCGGCATGTCGTATTGAAAGGAATAACCGTTTAGCAGAGTCTCATTCAAATTGGAAAAAGGCTTCATCTTTAAATTCTCTAAACATGAATCATCGGCATCATTTCATTATTCATTCCTTACAATCTCAAAGTTGCATTACACAAAGACACCTAACGCTGATGACCGAGTCACTCCTTCTGATACGAGAAGGAGATGTTTTCCATTCCCACGATGTCCCACTTCCGCACCACAAAATACGATTTCAATTCGTAATGCAGACGAAGCTTGCCAGCCAGCCTTTTCTTAATCCCTTGCTGCTCTGCGCGCGGCGAGGTGCCCGTCCGCAGGTCAATGACGATTATCGCCTTATCGCCCGCGACTTGCTTTTCTAAGATCTTGACCTCTTTCGGCTCGTTGGGGAAGAATCGCCAGCTTGAAGTTTCTGCAGTCCCGTCCTCCGCCGGCACGTTGACTCGCTGACGGTTGAGGTCTTCGAGGATGGTTTCCACGGTGATGTCAGGCCGCCGGTCTTCGGGCGGCGGGTCGACCTTGCAAGCGCCGGCTAACGCTGACAAGAGTAAGAGGAAAAGCAAAGAAATTTTTCGGCGGCTCACCAGTATCCTCAACGCTGACAAAAGCATTTGACCGGCGCGCCCTATAGTCGCCGAGCTAATCAAAAATACAAAGAGCGACAGCGCGATTAAGGGATGAAGGCTGAGGGATGAATTAAGAAAAATCACTCATCTTTCCGCCCTCATCCCTCATCCGTTACCCTCACGGCCGAGCTGAACCCGGCGCGGGTCGCCTGCCCCTTGCGCGGTTCGATGTTCTCCGCGGTCTTCAGGTAGTCGAGCGATTCCTTGGCGACTGCTTGAGCGGGTCGGTGTCGGGCAGCCAAGTCAACGTACCGCTGCAGGTGATCGGCCGCCTCCTGGAAGTTCTTCTTTTCGCCGGAGGCGAACAGCGCGAGACCCAGGACACGGTTAGCGTCTACCTCGTTCGGTTCCGTAGCGAGAACCTTTCGCGCTTCGGCGATGGCTAAATCTATAGAGCCGGAACCGAAGATCATCTGAAGTGCGTCCCCGCGGAGCTTGGCCTTCTTTGCCGCGTCAGTCTCGACGGCGATGTACCCTTGATAGGCTTCCCACGCCGCGCTGGCTTGAGTCTGATCGACTTTCGTCGCCACGAGGCGCATTGCCAGGGCATAGGTCGACAGCGCCGCGATCTTGTTACCTGCGTTAATCCCCTGCCCACCGGGGTCATTCGTGGGCGCGCTCTTGATGACATCTAGCGCCTTCCGAGACGCTTGGGCGCCTGGCGCCGAAGCAGGACGCGCTGGCGTGCGGCGCTTCGTTCGGGTCTGTGCCGGGGCTGTGAACGGAAGTGCAGCGGCGAGTGTCGTGAGAACTATCGTCCTGAAGTGCAAGGTGACTTCCTTTTTCGGTTGTATATCCCGCCTGCGTCCCGGTAATCCTGCCTGCCTGCGGTTAGTCGCGCGATGGGCGCATTCACAACGGGCCCGATGCGCCAAATTCGGCCTTACACTTTGAGCAGCTTCGGATCAAACCAAACATCTTCTTCCAGATCGTCGGATAGCAAGAACCTCCAACCTGCAGGAAGACCAAGATAGCGCATGACTTCTGAATCGCATTCGATTAAATGAGAAACATGAAGAGGGTGAAAATAATCAGCAGCCTCCGAAAATTCTTCGCCGGCCCATAGGTACCAGCCGCATGTATCTCCTTCGGGAGGATGCCGCAATCCATTCAGTGGCATCCTGCCAGAGAAGAAGTCCTTGGAGATGCCAAGTTTCAACCCGGAACCGGGCGGCTCACATCCGACTTGATACTTCTGGCAAAGTTCCTTCTGTGACTGAACGATATCGGCTAGGGTTTTCATTTCGTCACATTCAAGAGTCAATGCGACCAACGCTAGCTCTCCTACGGCGCCCACACCTACCGATAAAGGCCGCTCAACGGCGAGTCCGCTGCAAGCGTTGTTGAATGGGCCGTGGCTAGTAACCACGACTATGGCAGACAAATTTCTTGAGCGACGGCACGTAAACAATTGCCATCAAATCTTCGCGCCACTCAGCGCGGTAAGAAACCACCACGTTTATCTTTTGGGACAGTATCTCTGTCTCAAGGCCTCTTGAATTAACACCTGCCAGCTTAGCCGCATAATCTAACTGCTCGGCGTCAATATCTTCGGTCTTTATTTTAGTTCGCTCAATCTGAGCACCATAATTCAGCTTCCCACTAAAGAATCTCCTTACCCAATCTGCGAGCGTTACCTTCTTTCCAGTTACATCTCCCTCAGTTGACAACAACTCGTGAAGATCATCCTTTCCCATGGGGTATTCATGCTCCCAAAGGACTCGCCCCTGAGCCGATACAATCCTAAATCCCCCTTCGTAATCTTTTTCCCACCTCTTAATCTGATAAGTGAATTTATCAGGCTTAAGATCTCCATCTACATCTTTCCAATAAACGGATGGCGTGGGATTTGGATATCGGAATGACTGGGCATAGAAGATAGAGGTCTGACCCTAATAATAAGATTACAGTGAGGTAGCTCTTCATAAGCTTTAGTTCGGTTTGCAAGCGAAGCATCCGACGCTGGCCTTTCAGCTGCGGGCGATCCAGCATTCAAGTCTGAAAGCTAAGATGTTATTTTGAGAGCATGCTAGCGGGCCCTCAGCTGCAAGCGCTTGTTGGATGGCGCGTGCTGATTCTATGAGTCACGTTGATAGATGACTCTGAGGTTGTGTTTGAATGCCGGAAACGCTACGTCCTCAAACCACTCCTCGAAAGTTAGACACTCCGGCAAATACGTAGGCAGCTTGTCGACTAGAGATTTCCAACCGCTCATCTCCTCATTAATTTCCACCGTCTTATTGTCCGCGCTGGCAACAGCGAGGCAAATCAAATCGGTAGCGTAACAAATCTCGCTTAAAAGCTTCAATTTTGCGCGTGTCTCGCCAAGCCACCAATAGCTCTCCTCTCACATTTCCCCAGGTGAGCCATGAGATCTTCATCCCATTTATATTATGAAATATCGTGTATACGGTACGACGTCGTCCGGCGTGATCAGACTTCTCTCTTTCAAAGATCCGGTGGAAATATGATTTCATCGCGACGGGCATGGCGGTGCATTTAGGTATACGAGCATTTCCTTTCAACGTTCCTTGCGATTTTCGGCGACGTAACGGCCCAGATCTCCGAGCGTGGCAAACCAGCGGTTCGGTTCGATTGCGACGGCATTCGAAGTGACGTCTCAAATGCCGATTGGTCTTCAGAATCCAAATCAAGTTCGAAATTACCGCCGCCAACTAGCCCTACCCCGAAAAGCGCAGGGCTCCGCCTGACAGGAGTTATGAAGCGCGGTACCAGGGGTCGCCCCAATTCATCAAACGAAACGAAATGCGCCTTCTTCAACATCTATAGCCTCGCATTCCGCTTGAACGGAAGCCATGTCGGGAAATACTGACACTGTTTGGTCTTCTGCGAATACGATGATCACTGCTTCAACGGATCAGCATTCACGCCGAATGGAAAAGATGGCGGTGTCCTATTTTCTGTAGGGGCGGCATTCCGTGGCCGCCCAACCCTTTCATCATGGCGGCGCCCACAGAGGGACGCCCCCTACATCTGTTTGCAAATGAGGGCACAACCCGAAATTAGGGCAGCGCAAGTCATAGTTCAGCAGCGGTTCATATACCCCACAGCTTTGCGCCCTCGACGACAAACTGTTTCTGCGAACAATCGTACCGGAGTTCAACACGATAACCACCTTCGAGAGCAAAGGCATTCGTTTTCTTCGTGGCGCTGAACCAATATCGGGTGAAGCCAACTACAATGCGATCATCTTTATTCGCTATGGGACGCATCACAAAGATTGGGAATCTGCGCTTTAACGACTCGTATCGCACGCGCAGTTCATCCACGGTGAGGTATTCGATTTCGACATCGCCAATGCGAGACGGGAATCCGGCATTTAGTTGGTCGTCCCTTTGTATGATGACTTGGTCTAGAGGATCAGTGGCGTCGGAAAACCTGGAATCGCACCTTTCGGGCGCTGAGAGCCGAGACAAGAGCTCGATAATAGAGACTTTGTTCTATTTTGGATTGATGAAGCGCTTGCGCCTGTGAAGCTAACGAGAGGGTAGCTAAGACCAGCAGGATGAGAATCGCTTTCATAATCTTCCTCTAAGAGCTACGGGTAGGCGCCGAGTCGCGGCGCTTCAGCGGCGGGGAGACAAATGCGCTAGCACAAGTTATGGATGAGATGCACGCTGATTCCGGTCCGCTGCCAGTGCTTGTTGGATGCAGCGAAAACCTCTCTACAGACTCTTATCAATTAGTGCATGATCTAAGCTTTCGACTCACCATTCTCGCCGTAAAGTAAACCGCGGCTGAGAATGGCAGCGTGAAGATACTCAACCATACGGCGGACTCGAGGGCATCATTAACTCGGGAAAGAAACATCTGTGATGGGACGCCGCCAGCTCCGCGATGGTAAAGCTCGAACTTGTACACTGTAGCTAAAATCATTGAGCCGAAGGCTGCCACTAACAACCATGAGAAGAGTGCCTGGCGTAACCACTTAACGCTAACCACAATGAGCCCCGCAGCCAAATAGCTCACCAAACACACCAGTGTAAAAGTCAAGATATAGCGCCAGCTCGGGGGATTCGATCCATCGCATCACGGACACGCGACGAATACCAAACCAAGCGAAAGGAATACTGAGGCCAGTTGCAATCGCGCAGCCGGCGTTAATGACTACCTGGTTACCAACACTCAACCTGGTTTTGTTTGATGAATCTTTATCAACATCGCCATTGCTCCGCCAAATATCAGGAGCAGCCAACGGTGCCCTTCAGATGCGGGCGCGCGATCAGCATTCAAGCTGAAGGAAAGAAGTTACCAACCCGTATTTTGAGACAGACAGTCAGCTCGCCTCTCGTTTATTCAACCACCAATAGAGCGGAATGCTGAACCCCAACCCGCCTAAGATCGACAACGCAATGAACCAATACCACTTGAACCTGCCTAGTGGATTTCCAGCAAAATAGTATGCGAGTAATCCCATCACCAAGAGCGCATCAAGCATGAAAGCGAGCGCGAGTTTGTTCTGGGCCACCGTCATGACTCCATCGTATTCGTATACTAACCAGTAGAGAAAAAGACCATTCGGAACGATTAAGCCGAACAGGGCAATTGCTAAAAGAATCATCTACCCTTTCCTCCTGCCTATATCACTCTTCAGTAGTATGCTATCGCACGAGGAAAGCCGCTGTGGTTTATCTCGACTCAATGACTTGTTAGATGCGGTCTTAATTACTGATGCTTCTCTCTGTTTCTCCAGCCAACCAATCAGGTGTTCCAAATAAGCATCGGCAAATCTGCTCCACTCAAAGGATCGCGGATTCGACAATGTTTTGATGAAGTGGTTCGCATTCGGGTAAACGGTGACCGTCAGCAAATTCGCTTTATCCTCGTAAACCCGATTGATAATTTCGACACTTCGCCGAACCGGAATGAAATCGTCGCGGTCACCGAAAATCAAAAGCGTTGGCACTCTTATTTTTGTCCAGTACTCCGCGCGGATTGAGTTCAAAACCGTTCCAATTCATCAAATACTTTAATTCGTCGTCGTTCGGAAGCCGGCGCGGCACAACAGATCGGCCCCAGCCCTCGTTGTTCGCGGCATCGAGTTCTTTTTGCAATTCCGCCCCGCCGCTCTTTGTTTTCGCGTAAGCAAAAAGTTTATTCATCAAATCCTCCGCCTTCTTTGAGCGCGGCTTCGTCTGGGCGTCTCGCCCGCAGACGATTCAATGCCTGATAGATAATAAACTCACGGTCGGTTGTGGTGTTGCCTGAAATGGCGACGACGAATGCCGCTTGCGGGTTGTTCCCCACAACTATCGGCACAACTACGGCGCCCTGGCTAAAACCGATAAAGCCGATTTTCTTTCTGATGATTTCCTTTCGCTTTTCCAAGAAGCGGAAAGCTTGCGCTGCATCTGCTGCAAGGTCGTCAATGTTGGCGATGTCAGTTGAGGCGTTGCGGATGTTGAGTTCTGGAAAATTGGTAACATTTCTTTTGTCGTAAGTTAAAACGGCAAAGCCGCGCGAGGCCAGCAGATCGGCCCATCCGTTATATTCTTCTTTCGTCCGTTGTCCCGTTCCCGCAACCATAACGATGGCGGCAACCGGCTTTTTGCTGTTCGGCAGAAAAAGGTTCGCGTTCAAATTTACCTTGCCGTTGACAATGGAAGCTCTTTCGATTCGATAACTTAACTTCGCGGGCTGATAACCCGGATCTTTATTCAAAACCAGGCGGGCAGGAAATTCGCGGCTGGCAATTTTTCCCTTAATCGAATCGCCTTCAATCTTGCGCGTTGAGCGTCATGGTCTGGTTCATTTCGGAAATTGCGAAACTGATAAACAGAGGATTATGACAGACATTTTGAACCGGCATCCGCAACTGCAAATTGTCGGGCGTGCTAACGAAAGCCGCTTGTTTCCCGTTTTGCATCTCAAAATCAATCGCCGTTTTAAGTTGCTTGCCTTGAAATTCGAGATAGCCCGAGTATCGCCCACTGAGCGGTCTCGGTTTTACTTTTGTCAATTCGGAAATCGGCAGAACCTTCGTTAAATTATATTCGATTGCCGTTCGCGGATATTGCAGTTTGGCAAGCCATCTCCCGTCTTTTGTATGCTGAAACGTAAAGCGTTCGCCGCGCTGCTGATTTTCAAACACAACTTCGGTTTCGGAAACGCTCGTCAATTTATGATTATCGCCGTAAAAAATCTGGCCGTTGCGAGCTTCGATTTTGCCGTGTTCGTTTTCGACAACTTCGCCGCCGCAGATCGAATAATTCAAATTAGAAAATTTCGTATCACTCGTTTTTGCCCAACTTTCATAAAACGGCATTCCGTCGGCTTCGCCCTGCCAGTTGCCAATTAACCACTCTATCTTTTTGAAAATTATCAGCTTACGGTTCTGGGCAGAGCAGCAGAGCGAGTTTGCTAATAAGATCAGCAGAAGGACGAATGTTGTTTTTCATGAACTTTTTCTCCAAAAGGCGAACCCATTCAACTAACCAATCGATCAAGTTCAGAAGCTAGCGAACCGCGTTTCACGTAAGTCTGCAGCTAGAGTTTGCCGTCACCTGAATGCGGTCGCTACCGCTCCCGTACTGTACCGACTGGCGCGTTTTCCAATTTAAGCGAGTTCCCTTCCACCATCACCGTGATCGAAGAATTCAGATCCCTTGATCGATAGACTCGTTGAGTCGCCTTTTGAAAATCAGACGCAGTCGCGCGGGGAATCTCCATGAACTTTTGCGGGTTGCGATCGACGAGGGGAAACCAGGAACTCTGGATTTGCACCATGATGCGATGTCCGCGACGAAAGGCGTGGTAAGCATCCGGCAACTCAAAGGTGATCGCGGCAGGTTTGTTGGGAGTGAACGGCTCGCCTTTCTCGAAGCCATTCCGATACTTGCCGCGAAATGGCTCACCACGCACGAGCTGTTGATAGCCGCCCATCCTCACCGCGTTCACTGGCGGCCGCTGCCCTTCTGGAAGCGACGGCTGCGGATAGGTTCCCGGATAAACATCAATAAGTTTGACGACGAAATCCGAATCAGTGCCGGAGGTTGACACATTCAGCCGTACTTTAATCGGTCCGGCGATGATCAGATCTTCTTCAAGTGGCGCACTCTGATAAACAAGCACATCAGGGCGTTGCGAGGCGAAGCGTTGGTCCTCCGTCGCGTAGTCGAACGTCATACCATCGACGATGTAGCCGACAAATGGCACGGGCCGATTTGGATCACTTATGTATTCATCAAACGCGCCTTGTCCGCTTTCGGATGGCGCTGCAGTGCCCAGCTCATGACCGCCACGAAAGAACAATGTTAGTGGCGATAGGGTCTTAGGCGGCCAAGCTTCTTTGCGTCGCCATTCGTTGATGCCGGTAAGAAACATGAAAGCTTCTGGCAATCCAGCCGGTTGGTCTTTCAGATAGTGCATGAAAAACGGAAACTGAATCTGTTCGCGGAAGAACTCGCCGGTCTTCACACCAAAGTTGAGATTGCCGAGCCTGTCACCATCACCTCCCGCCCAGCCTCCGTGTCCCCAGGGACCCATGACCAGTTGATTGACGATGCCGGGATTACTTCGCTCGACGGCGTGGTAGATGTGAAACGGTCCGACGGGATCTTCGGCATCGAACCACCCACCTACGTTTAAGACAGCGCAGCGAACATTGTTCATGAAGCGCCACAAAGATCGGCTCTTCCAGTACTCGTCGTAAGTAGTGTGATCAATTATTTCCTGCCAGTATTTTGCTTCGCCTTTCAACAATCGCTCGTTGACCGTCGCGAGCGGACCCATGTTGAGATAGAACTCATAGCCATCGGGTGTTCCCGGATTGAACTGCAACCGCGGTTTGCGCGGCTCCGGCCCACCTTCGCGCGGGACAAAGCTGGAATAGAAACCAAAGTTTGCTGAGAGCATGAATGCGCCGTTGTGGTAGACATCGTCGCCCATGTAGTAATCGGCTGTGGGCGCCTGGGGCGATGCGGCTTTTAACGCCGGATGTGAATCGATGATGCTCGCGGCAACGTGAAAACCGGGCTGTGAAATCCCGATCATGCCAGCCCTGCCGTTGTGATTCGGAACATTCTTCAGCAGCCACTCAATCGTGTCGTAGGTGTCGGTGCTTTCATCAATGTCCTTAGCGCCGCGTTTATTTGGCTTGTACGGTCGAACCTGAAGAAACTCGCCTTCGGACATGTAGCGCCCGCGAGCGTCCTGATAAACGAAAATGAATCCTTCCTCCTCAAAGCTTGGCGACGGGCCCAGCCGCGAAGGGTAGTTATCGATACCGTATGGCGCGACGCTGTAGGGTGTGCGCGTGATCAGGAAAGGATAGGAACGCGACGGATCCTTAGGTACATAGATAGAGGTAAACAACTTCACACCGTCCCGCATCGGCACACGGTACTCATATTTTGTGTAACGCTCACGCACCGCTGCCACAGCGGGCGGCGCTGTCTGTGCGTTAAGGTAAACCGCGGGCGTGATGAACAATGCCAGCACTAACATCGAGCGACTCAAGAGCAATCGGGCCACGGTAGTAATCCTCCTGAAATAGTTCCGATGTTTGTTAAACACCGCCGCCGGATGAAATAAGTCCGGCATATGTTCTTGTGACTGTTACATGCTAACGAACGTAACGCATGATAACTTTCGCTTTTGCTAACCAACAAACTGGTTTCTGAAATCATGCCACGTTCCGCGTTGCGCGATTACTCAAGGACCTGTTTCGAGATCCTAAGCCGGCTAGATTGTCTCTCATTCACACCGGGCTTCAGCCCGGTGATGACAGGCCACGCGCTGACCCAACCGTTTCAACGGTTTCTCATTGGTGAGTTCGAAATCGGAAACCGTTAAAACGGTTCCGGTAATCATTTCAGCGTCGACACCGGGCTAAAGCCCGGTGTGAATGAGATTTCAAACTCAAGCACTCGCCCGCAGTGCACGACGCTATTGAGTGGGATCTAGAAATGCAGTTGTCGATGCTATCGACAAAAAGGACGGCTGAAACTGACCAGGCAGTTCAGCCGTCCATTGATTTGGGTTGAGTTTTAGGTGTGAATCAGAAGTATTAATCAGTTCCTCACCTGCCGGCCAGCGCTAAGAGTAAAAACGTGAGTTCTGCTCGGAAGCTCAGCGCACCGTTCTTACCAGGAGTTCCTATATCGCCGGGGTCGTAAACGCTAACTCCTGGCGTTCCGATGTCGCCAGGTTCAGTACGACCGGGAGTACTAATGTCCCCGGCAAACACCGGCACACTAAATAAGGACACTAATGCGAGAACAGAGCAGACGCGACGAAGAGAATTCATGGGACCTCCAAGAAGAGATAGCGTTGAGGCTGAAAGGTTTTCCTTGTCAGTCTGGAAGCGAGGCTGTCACGCGTAAAACTAGCGAGAGCGTAGACTGATGTCAAGCGGTACCAACGGAAGGTAGTGTCCTATTTTCTCTAGGGGCGGCACTCTGTAGGCCGCCCCATGTTTAGGATTCAAAGGGCGCCCACGGAGGGACGCCCCTACATCAGTTTTCAAATTAAGACACACCAAAACGAAACGCCTAGTCCTACTTGGCAATCTTGACGATCATTTTCTCCCGGTTGCGAACGACACTGAGGGAATAGTCAGCTGCGTTGGCGATCTTGGGTTTAATCGCATCGGACAACACTGGACGGCCATCGATTGATTCAATGACGTCTCCGGTGCGAAGTCCTGCTTTGTAGGCGACAGTATTTGGATTCACATAGATCACGAGCAAGCCTGAGCCGGCCCCAAAACGCAACGCCACCGCGGGCTTTAATGCGATCGTTTCAATTCCTTCGCTCATCAACATCGCAGTCAGAGAGTTAGCTGCACCGCTGAACGAGCGAACAATGCGTTCCACGTTTACATCAGTTGTCGGCGCTTCATCTTCGGTCGAACCAACAAATGCGACCGGGCCACTGCTTAAAGTAACTTCGACCGCCTCCGTTATCGGTTGTCCGGGCCGCGCGACTGTGAAATTGACAGAGTCTCCGGCGCTAATCTCTTCCAGGGACCACGAGAATTCGTCGGCATTCTTAACTTCAGTCTCGTTTACTCTCAGGATTACGTCGCCTGGTCGCAATGCCGCTCCAGCCGCAGGGCTATTGGGGGCTACGGATGTTAAGAAAATTCCGCGATGTGCCTGCCACAGTGACATAGCCTTTTCCGGCTGCCATCCACCTCGCACCATTTGCTCGAAGGGGAAAGTCCCTAAGGGCTCACCGCGGATACCCAACCACGGTCGCGGTACGCTGGCCTGTTTATCCAACACTCGCTTCGCAGCGCTACGGACGATTGCATTTGGCAATAAGGTTGCTTCGTTTTTGTCGACAGCTTCCACGATGCCGACGGTTTCACCAGCATCATTGATTGCCACCCCGCCTATGTTTGCCGAAGTGAGATTATTTGAAGTGATCTTAATTCGCGCCATGAGCCCCGAAGGCGCGCGTGTTACCCCCACAACTTTGGCTTCAGTCTCGCCAATTCGGACGTGAATTTTGCTCGAGGCGCGCAGATCAACTTGCCTAACAGGCTCCGGAGCAAGAAGCCGGATATGCTGTCCGACGGTAACCGGCAGATCCTTATTGGGAAGCAAGCCGAGAGCGCTGTGCCCGGTTAATTTAAGAACGGAAAGGCCCGTGACTCCATCGAGACCGACATACCGTGCGAACAACCGCTTGCCGTCTCGACCAATTACGGTCAAGTCCGGACGGTCAAATAAACTTCCAACACCACTGATTAGTCCGGACTCGGCCAAAGCTGGAGGGCCTTGTAGTCCAGGAACAGATTCATATGACGGAGGAGCAACTGGAGCAGCAGGCGCCATGGCTGGGCCCAGTTCAGCGTCGGCTTGGGGCAACTTTGCAGCGATCGTTTCGCCATCACCCATTGCCACACCCGCAATCACACTCGTGTGTACTTCGTCTTTGATCTTGAAAGCCTCGTCGAGTTTCGTGATCGCATCAATCTCCTCGCCTGAGCGGAGCAATAGCCGAAACATCTTAAGTCCGTTAAGACGATGAAGGATCGTGACTACCTGCGGGGCGGAGCCCGTATCGTCAACCACTACGGGACCAAGCGGCCGCCGCACTTGGCGAGCCTTTCGCGGACGCGGAGCCGGGGAAGGCGCCGACGGCGCTGCGGCTGGCTTGGTAGAAGCCTGCTGCGCCGTCACAGAAAGGCTGCCAGCCAAAACGCCGAGCGTCAGGAGCAGGAGCGGAAAAATGTACCGAATGTGTTTCATCTTGCGCGTTTACGATCTCCGAACTACCAAACTGTACGGGCCGAAGTCTTCATCATCGAAGCCCCCTGTGCGACTACCTGTTGTGAACCAAAACTTACTGCCGGTAGCGAAATAGTTCGCGAACCACCGGTGGCGTAGTCGACCGAGACTCGCAGTGGTTCAGCGGCTTCTAGTGGGAACACTGCCGCCGATTCGCTTCTAGCCACAAAGTCGTTCCGAAGAGTATTGGTTGTTTTACTTCCTTTGCGATTTTTGCGGTCCCTCGGAACCCTTGCCGGTTGATCAGAGTTCACCGCTTTTGGTGCGTCATTCGTCGCAGATGCTTCTAATTGAGTAGTCTCAGGAGCGATTTTGGTCACAGCCGGATTAGGCTCTGAAACTTGACGCGTCTCCGATTGCGCCACTGGCGGATGGCTGCCTTGCGTTATCCGTTGTTACGCGAATGAAAAGACCCACGCCCACAAGGATCGCAATCAGCGCGAGGGCCACCGAAGGAAGACCGAATCCGAACGCGCTCGTAGAAAACCGCGAAGCACTCTTGCTGCGTTCATTAGCTAGCCGCGCACGGAGACGAAAATCGAAATCGCCCGGCGCCTTACAGTTTCCAAGCCGCCAATCATTTGTTGCAACTTGAGACGGCCGTCGTAGAAGTCACTGCACGAACCACACTCACCCAAGTGCGCGCGCGTCATTGCCCCAGGCTCTTGACCGCGTTCGAGTTCGTCGATTTCTCGGCTGACTGTTTTGCAAACGCTTTTTCTCATAATGCCCCCAACTAGAAATATGCCTTCATCTTTTCGCGCAAAAAATCACGAGCGCGACTGATGCGCGATTTCACGGTGCCTTCGCTGGTCTGCAGGATCCGAGCAATTTCCTCATAGCTGCGGCCTTCAACGTCGCGCAAGATCAGCGGAGCCCGGTACTTTTCCGGTAACGTGCTGATTGCTCGTTGCACCGCCTGACGTCGTTCCGTCGCGACCATTTCGCGATCGACCAGCGGTCGCTCGTCGACTGGATCGAATTCCCTTGCCTCACCCCGGTCCGTTGTCTGAAAAAAACCTGTCAACGAAACCAGCTTCCGACGCTTCCGTTTTCGCAACTCGCTAATCGCCAGGTTCGTGGCGATCCGGTAGAGATAGGTGGAAAACGCATAGCTGGTTTGATACCGATCGACCGCGCGATAAAGTCTGACAAAAGTCTCCTGGGCCAAATCCACAGCACCGTCGTAATCGTTAGTTATCCGGTAGATGTAACCGGTCAATTGATTACGATAACGTCCTACCAACTCCGCAAAGGCATCTTCATCGCCGGTCCGCGTCGCTTCGAGCAACGCATGATCCGAGGTCGAATCCGAGATTACGTCCTGCCGCACAGCGGTCGGAAAACTCAGCTCGTCAATGGAACTCAGTGTGTCCATCAAGGTGGGTAGGCTCTCACGCGCAATCACAACTAAGTATCCCCTGGAACCAGCCTCGCGTTTTTTACCGTGAGCAGCCTTCTGAACTCAGGATTATACCTCGACAGACGACCGCCCGGAGGGGTACACGCCCGAAGTAACCCCGGGTTCCGAAAAAGCAGCAATTATTGCTGAAGATTTGTGCGGAGAGACTAGGCTACGCCGAAGGATTTTTGAAGAGTGCGTCGTCGACTTTCACGCCAAAAGTGACAGTCAAAATGCGCGTCTCCTGGGTTTGCTTGCCATCTTCCATCAGGATCGTCCGGAAGGGCACGAGAGTGCTCTGGGCATACCGGTAGTCGGCAAAGCGCTTAGAAAACTTCGAAGTTGACTCTTCGTATTCCAGCCACAAAACGTGAAGCGTTCGCGCACTGACGTAATATCGAGTGCTTCGTTGGTCCTTGTCCGTCAACTCCAAAATGTAGAGATCGAGACCTTTTTGTTTGTCTTTACCAAGCAGTTTAATCGTGGCGCCGGTCTCTTTGTAACGTAATAGCGCTTCGATGCTATGGCGATGCTGGGACATGAATGCCGAGGCCGCGTCTTGTCGCGGAGTGAAGGCAGCGCCATTGATAATTCCCCAAAGCCGGCCTTCCCCAAAAATCAACGAGTATTCAACCGTCGGCATTTTCTGATCAAGACGGATCTTGTCTTGTTCCAGGCTGTCTCCCCGGACAAATCTACGCTCGTATGTCGACTCCTCGATTTTGCCTTCCGCATCGACTCGAGTGATGCGTCCTCGTTCGATCCCGTTTCTGCGAATCTGTTGCAACACCGGCCGCGAGCCATAAATGAAGATTGCAGATTCAGCGATCTGTTCGGCGGTGAAGTTCTTGGAATTCTTGTCGACTTTGACCGGCGCCGGCGTCGGTGTGGGAACAGCGCTGGTATTTCGTTCCTGGGGATTAAGTGTGTTGGCTCCCGAAGTCGGAACCAGCGCGATTATCCCAAGAATAAATCCAAAAAAAAGTGCCGGGGCGATAAACAAACGAAGCAAGAATTCAGTTCTCCCTTTTTTCAGGTGTTAGTCGAATTAGCCGGGGAAAGCACTCTGACAGCGGGCGGAGTTTACCATAAGCAAAAACTAAAGGCGTCAGCTCGTCCCTTGATCGCGAATTCGAAATGAGCGCCTGAACGCTGGACTTATGGGCTATCTACGGCCACGTAATTGATGCACTTTGGTCGAGATCCGGATGCCTACAACCTTTCAGCGTCTATTTGACAATGTCGCATTTGAAAGTTATTTTCCAAGCTTTCCAACCCCGAGAACATACTTAACAGTGCGTCCGGTGTTCTATCAATTACACATTCCCGGTGCGCCAAGCTGCGCGCCTCACCTTTTGAAAGGATACTGATTTCATGAATCGAGTTGGCGTTTTAGTGGGCCGTGAAAAGACTTTTCCCGATGCCCTGATTAAGACAATAAACGAGCGCGGAAACGGAAAGACCATCGCCGAGTTCATCACTCTGGGTGGCATTCGTCACGATGACCCGCCAAAGTATGACGTAGTAGTGGACCGTATTTCGCACGAGGTTCCCTTCTACCGGGCCACCCTAAAACGCATGGCCCTGGAAGGAACGGTAATCATCAACAATCCATTTTGGTGGTCTGCCGACGATAAGTTCTTCAATTACTCTTTGGCGACGAAACTGGGAGTCGCGGTTCCCCGCACCGTCCTGCTTCCGCAGAAGGATTACATCAAAGGCATCGTCAGCGAGAGCTTGCGGAACCTGGAGTTTCCCCTCGACTGGCAGGGCATCATTGATTACGTCGGCTTGCCGGCCTTTCTGAAGCCGTTTGACGGTGGTGGCTGGAAAAACGTTTCGAAGATTAATTCTATTGAAGAGCTTTGGCAGGAATACGACGAGACTGGAACTCTTTGCATGACCCTGCAGGCCGCAGTTGATTTTGATCAGTTCGTGCGTTGTTACTGCGTGGGCCAACAGGAAGTGATGATCATGGCGTACGACCCGCGCAAGCCATATCTCTCCGGCGAACAATACATTCACGATCCGGACTACCTGGCGCCGGCTCTGAGGGATCGAGTTACGAAAGATGTGCGAACTCTCTGCACGGCCCTGGGCTATGATCTCAATACTGTGGAGTTTGCCATCAAGGACGGTACGCCCTACGCGATCGACTTCATGAACCCGGCACCAGATGCGGAACTGGCATCTGTCGGCGAGTTCTACCACAACTGGGTGGTGAACGCGGTGGCGGACCTGGTCTTCAAACGACTAGCGGAACCGAGACAGCTTGCCCGTTATCGTTGGGATGCCCTATTGAGTCCGGAACCACAATCCACCTCGGCGGTAGCTTCTGTTAGCGAGCAGCAAGCTCGCACAATTGTCCCTCAACCATCAGAGACCGCGACGCCCAAAGCCAGAACCGCTACAGCGACAGGCGCTAAGAAGGGTGAAAAAAGGTCTGGTACTAGCCGGTCGAAACCAACGGCCTAAGGTAATGAGGTGGTTCAAATGAGGTGAGTCGAAGCTGACAACCGATCTTAAGAAAGCAAAAGGCAGGAAGCGATTCCTGCCTTTTCTTTTTGCTACTCGGCGGGACTGTCTCGGCGTTCGGCAAGAAGGCGTGTGCCAAAGAGGCCAAGCAACCACCCGACTAAAGACGATGACGCCAACGCCCATCCCATGCTGGAGATTGTCGGATTCAAGTAAGGGCCGACGAGTGCGATCAGAATGCTGGCGTTAGTGATTCGAGCAGCAAAACGTCGCATGTGAGACAGCGTCTGCAGCCAGTTGATCCGCCGCAGCTCGCTCGACAAATACTCGTCGTCGTCGTTGAGACGCATGTAGTAATCAGATTCCCGGTTTGCAAAGGCAATCAACGCTCGTTCAGAGGTGGCTTCGGCGGCCTCTCGATACTGATTAATAACGTGCGCCAGCTTTCCGCTTCGCAAGGCAACGTCAGCGAGCCCCAACCGTGCCCGGTAGCTGGACGAGTCCAGCTCAAGGGCCCGTTGAAAGTTTCGCTCAGCGCGCTTTGCGTCGTTGTATTCGAGCAAACTCTCGCCAATCGACATCAAAAGCTTCGCGTCGTTACTGGCGCGCATGGATGATAAGCGCAGCGCCGCGCGGGAACGTATCAGCATGTCAGCGTCAACTTGAGCACTCGCCTGCGATCGCAAGAGGCGGGCAAAATCAAAAATCAAGCGGGCATCGTGGGGTAAAACGATTAGAGCGCGACGAAAGGCTTCGCCGGCTTCCTTAAGGCGACCGGCGATTCGCAATTGGTTCCCCAGTTGACGCAAATGAACCGCACGATCGACTGCCACAAGCGAAACATCACCTGGTTCAACTGCCTCACTACGTCCGCCCAATTTGAAATCGCTGGTGGCATTATCAAGAACGTCCGGTGAAGCGAGTTGCAAACTCTTCACTTCCTTACTAACCAACTTAGGATCGCAAAGATAGTCGCGTAGATCGCGTGTGCGGAGATCTAGTTTGTCGTCATGAATCAGTGGCAAGAGCTGGTGAATCATTTCGCGATATCGCGCACCGCCAGAAGCGAAAACAAACCCGGTTCCCTTTCCGGCAAGTTGGCTGCGATAGCGATAGCGAACGCGTCCACCACGGCGCAGGGTTCTGACTGCATTAGTGTCTACCCTTTCGACGTCGCTGATCCCCAACTGCTCACGTTTTCCGGAAATCATGTGGCGCAAGGAGGCAATGAAACCCCGTCGGACCAAAACCTCGCCATCAAATGCAATTTGATCCGTCAATGCCAACGCGGGCACGAGTCCCCAGGCAACAATTATCCCGATCAAGGCCCAGCCTTCACGCTCGGAGCGCAACAACAAAGCGGCGATAAAGGTCAGCACGCTTGAGAAAGCGAAGTAAGCTCCCGGCGAAACGCGGACCCTCGCCAGATAAGTTCGCTTTCCCGATTGCTTTCGGGCTTTGGCAACTTCCTCAAGCGACTTTAGCGCTTCGATTTGTTTGGATTCGTTCACTGGTTAGCAGGTGACTGAACTTCCTGGTCAGGAGGACATGAAATGGGTACGTCCAGCGCAAAACTACCACGGGACGATCCAGGTTGAGTGTAGCGTAAGTCGGCTAATTGCACGACGGTTTTGCTCACACAATCAGCGCCACTCACGTTGAAAACGGGAAAACGAGCAAAGTCCAGGAAGATTTGCGCTCTCCGGTCCTGCGCGGCACGTCTGGCAAAAGGCGAGACTGTCGCGTCGGCTCGCTCATAACGAATCGGTGCAACCGCATGACGAATGCCATCGATTAGAGAAATCTCGTACCGATAAGCGGCGCGATCGGTTTCCGTCACCGCTTGCCAACGAAACGGATTCGCCAGCATCGGCATCGCGGCGAGATCAGTTACAGTCTCGCCCTTTTTGCATTGCGATACTGTTTCCGGCAAATCTAACCTCACGTACCGCCATTGAATGCAAGACTCCCAGGCTTGTCCAATAGATCGCTAATATGCCAAAAGCCGACCAGGCGATCTTGCGACCCCATCGCTGGGGCGCACCTAGTCGATAAAGCAACACCGTCGCAGTGAGCGCCACCACCCAAAAGGCCTGTAACAAACGAGGGTTTTCCAGGCCACGCTGGGCCGGCGCTGCAATCACTAAATAAGTAAGGACGGAAGCGATTAATAACCAAAGCCCGAGTTGCCACTTGCGCTTCGCGGTCAGCAGGAAGACTGTGCTGCCAAGTAAGACCCACATAAAGGGATCGACGATGAAGACCATATCGCCGTAGGACCACTGCGAGCTCCAGGGCAGCCAAAGACGAACTCCGTAGTTGTTAGTCCAATCCATGAAAGGATGTGTGGCGGTAATGATGATCGAAACCAAAATTATCCTTTAAGACGGACGCTGGGTGGACGTGCACGCAGCTTTGAAAGCAGTCTATCCCCCAACCAAAACATGATGGGGATAAGCAACGCGATTACTAGTGATCCAAGAATTGAATGAGTGATGTGCCGGTGGTAATGCAGGAAAGTCCAACGATCGGCAAAGAGCAAGATCGCTACATCGCCGTCGGGAGCATTGGCAGCCAGCAAACAAACCGCGGTGGCGCCGGGCGACAATCGTTCTAAACCTGCTTTGGCTGCTGCCAGTCCGACAAGCGAGTGAGTCAGGTTGTCCATTAACGGCGTGTTAGTCCAAATGCGGGCTTGAGAACTTGAACGTCGTCAGAGATCCAATCCTGGAGATTCGGGGGTAAGCTGCGTAAAACGCTCTGGATCCAACTTTTGCAGTTGCTCCGCGGCGTTTCTGGCAGCTTCTGAGAGCGGGATGGAAGTACCATCTTTGTACTTTGCTTTGCGCGCTGCGTCAGCAAGTGGGAAGAGAATGTCGGCAGCTTCTTTATTTTTGCCCTGTTTCTGATAAACCATCGCTAGTCGAAAATTCGCGACTTCGGCGGAGATTAACGGACTGTTCAAAGCAGCGAGCTGACCATAGAGCGTGGCAGCCTCATCGTATTTCGCGTCAGCCTCCTTAGCCTGTGCCAGAGCGAATTTCGAAAGCACCGCAACTTCCGCAATGCTGCTCGAACCTAATTGAGCCAATTCGGTCATACCTTTGTCGCGCTCCACGTAAAGCTGATTAGTGGCTATGAAATACCGCGCTTCGCTGCGGTAAGGGTCTCCATACTTGGCCGCGACCTTCTCAAACTCGTCAATTGCCTTGCGCGCTCTTTCCTGCTCGCTGGAAAATGTTGCGCCCTGAGAGAATCCCGGAATGCTCGCCGACATAACCGGTGTCGCGGCAATTGCGATCGCCCTTCCCATAGCTCGCCTTGCTTCATCCGATTTACGGCGACTCCAAAGGGCATAACCGCCCAGCAGCGCCGCCACGACGATTGCTCCGCCGATCACATACAGAATCGTTCGCCCCTTGCCCTCGAGCAAGTTTCCCAGACGGTCAAATAATGCCCATCGTCGTGTCGCGAAAGCGGTCATGTTGAAGTTCGCGAGCGCGTTTCTTTTTATATCGAGCCACGTGTTTCCTTTTCGCAAGTCCCCATAGTGGACAGCGTTCTTAGAGGTGTATGATAAGCGAAACCAGCACTCTAATGGTCGGCCGGAAACATTGTCAAGCGAGCCATTTATTGATAGATGACTGAACTTGCATCTAAAAAGTGGGGTGAAATTTTTCGGGAACATCGGGAGTGTCAGCGGTGTCTAAGGGGGCGCCTGTTCGGGAATGGATCAAGGCTGACAGCTACTCCGGTTCCCGCCCCAGGGGGTTTCGAGTGAGCTACGGAGAGCCAATAGCCCTCCGCGGGCAAATGGAGATGGAACAGGTTGCCCCGGCGACCAAGGAAGAGGTGCGGTCTCCGCTAGAGACACAGTTCATTGAAAGATTGAAGCAGGGTGACGCGGCTGCTTTCGAAGTTCTAATTGCCGAGCGTTCTGGCGAAGTCTATGGATTGCTTTATCGCCTCACGGAGAATGGCGAAGAAGCACGAGACCTAACCCAGGAGACTTTTTTGCGAGCGTTTCAGAGTATCGGGCAATTTCGAGGCGATTCCGATTTACGAACCTGGATCTACAGGATTGCTATCAATCAGGCCCGGAACCGCTGGCGCTGGTGGCGCCGCCGCCGGCGTGATGCGACCGTCTCGCTGGATTCTGAAAGCCCGCACGGAAATCAACGGCTTATCGATTCGCTCCGCTCGGAAAGTAACGATTCGCCCGAACAGGAAACTTTGGCGCATGAACGCGAGCGGGCACTTCGCAAGGCGCTTAGGAGTTTGAGTCTTTCGTATCGCGAGACTGTGATCCTTAGGGATATCGAGGGCTTTACCTACGAGGAGATTGCTGAAACATTGGGCATCAACGTCGGAACAGTGAAATCCAGACTAGCCCGGGGTCGACTGGAACTTCGGCAGCGGTTAGAAGGATCTTTGTAACATCATTTCCGATTGGCAATTGCCGATTTCCAATTCGAGAGTTACCACCTGGAGGGTTTTCAATCGTAAATCGGCAATCGGCAATCTCAAATCGCATGAATGGCTGACCCGCCCCGGCTCACAAACAACTCGGTGCCAAATGGGTCGATGTGAAAAAGCCGGCGGGGCAAGCGACAACTAGTGGGATGAGGAGAACGAATTGAAAACGTGGCCAGCAACACCCGTTCGAAGCATCGTTCAAATCAGCCTTGTAGAACGCGCGGACTTAGTCGGAATGCTTCCTGTTGAAGCGGGGGCAGCCGGGGTCGGTCAGCCATTCAGTTGGAAATTTCGTTATGTTGTGTGAAGAAGTACGACAGTCGCTGTCACCTTACATTGACGACGCAGTGACGTTGCCAACCCGAGTTGCAATGGACGAGCACCTCGACCGTTGTCCGGTTTGTCGCGACGAAGTAGTGAGCCTCCGGACAGTAACTCGAGGCCTCGCCGCTTTGACCACACCGATTACCCCCGCAGAGCTCCGGTTCAGCATCTCCAACGCGGTGATGATTGAAGCGGCGGCTCGCCGGCAAAGTCCGCAACCAACTTTCGCCCAACGCGTCTCGCGCTTTCTCGAGCCACGATTATTTCCTTACAGCGTTGGGTCGATGGCCTCGCTTATTCTTTTTGTGTCGATGTTCGTAGCGTTAAGACCTCACTTCATCGCTTTGCATGAGGCCGCAGCTCAGGATTCCGGCGTCTTTGTGATTCCGGGACGGCCCGGTCAGGACATTACTCAGCCAGTGACGTCCGAGAACTTTGCCGCCAGTCGCGCTCCCTTCGCGGCGCAATCACCGAGTCTGAATCCCAAAGGCGCACTGGCAATCTTGACTAAGTCGTATGCTCAGCCCGGTCCTGGAGATCAGCAGGATGCGGATGACATGATCGTTGTTGCTGACGTCTTCAGTAATGGTGCAGCCTCGTTGGCAGGAGTTGTGCACCCACCGCGCAATCGGCGCATGCTCAACGAATTCGAGCTCGCACTGCGACAAGATGCTGCTTTTGTGCCAGCGTCGATGGACCGCCGGCCTGACACTATGCGGGTTGTATTTACGGTTCAGAAGGTCGACGTCCGTGAGCGGAACTTTTGATACTCGTTAATAGACCGACTACTCCATTCGACCATAAATAAGACAGGGAAGGATCATCTGATTCTTCCCTTTTTCTATTCCAGACCGTGGGTCACCCAAATCCTAGCTCATTAGCCTTCACCCAATGGGATGGAAGTCGTTTCGTGCCGATTCGTGTGGATTAGTGGATCGTTGATTCTAATGCTTGAGGGAATACGATCCACGAAACGACACCAAACATCACGAAACCGGAGATGATCCTGCCTCGTCGCGGTTGATTGAATCTTATCTCGCCGGTTCGGTCAAACTTTACCTGTATTCTGAATCCAAACACTCGCTTGACGCACCGCAACCCGCATGTTAGTTTGCGACTTCATCGTTTTTCAGTCAGTTTTTCAGGTGTCGAATGCGAAATCGCATTCGTCGGAGACCCGCTTGACATCACCGGCAGTCGAATTAAAAAAGACACCGCTCAACGACGCACATCGACGAATGGGCGGACGCATGGTCGACTTCGGCGGCTGGGACATGCCGGTGCAGTATCCAGCCGGAACAGTTGAAGAACATTTACGCACCCGCACTCATGCCGGCCTTTTCGATGTCTCCCATATGGGTGAGATCGAAGTGAAGGGTCCAGATGCAATTCCCTTCGTCAACCGCCTCACTTCAAACGACGTTAGCAAGCTCATTGACGGCCAGGCACATTATTCAGCCTTAACAACTAATGAAGGAACGGTTATTGACGATCTACTTGTCTATCGGTTTGCGCCAGAGCACTTGATGCTGGTGGTCAATGCCGGAACTACAGAAAAGGACTGGGATTGGATTTCGGCTGCACGAGGAAAAGAGAATCTAGAACTTAGCAACGTCAGTTCCTCCTATTGTCAGATTGCTTTGCAGGGACCTGATGCAGTGGCAATCCTGACTCCGCTTACCGACGTTTCTTTATCGGATATTAAGTACTACCACTTCAGCGAAGGGCAGGTCGACGGCGTTCCCTCGATCGTTTCGCGCACCGGCTATACCGGTGAAGATGGATTTGAAGTCTATGCCGCAGCCGATAAAGCTGAGCAGTTATGGAACAAGATGCTGGACGCAGGGAAGTTTGGTTCCGACGAGGGCATCCTGGCTTGCGGATTAGCTGCGCGAAACACTCTGCGGCTCGAAGCGGGCATGGCTCTTTATGGTCATGAGATTGACGAGAACACTACCCTGCTTGAAGCGAATCTTGGCTGGATCTGCAAGCTCAATAAAGCTGAGTTCACCGGCCGGCACGCCTTGGCGCAGCAGAAGGAATCTGGAATCAAGCGACGCCTGGTCGGCTTTGAAATGACCGAACGCGGCATCGCTCGCGATGGTCAGGACGTAGTGATCAACGGCGCCGTGGTCGGAAAAGTCACTTCTGGAAGTCCCGCGCCGTTTCTTAAAAAGAATATTGGAATGGCGTACGTACCCCTTGAGTTCGCCAACGAAGGACAGCCAATTCAGATTGATGTTCGTGGCAGACTGGTAGGCGCCCAGATAGTTAAGACGCCATTTTACAAGCGAGCTCGTTAACTCGCCTGCATTGCTTGTCGCAAACTCCTGGTTTGCGTTCGTTATCAAATTTGTTTGGAGGAGCCATGGCTAACGTTCCGGAGGATTTACACTACAGTAAGGATCACGAATGGGTGCAAGTTGAAGGGGATGGCGCCATCGTGGGAATTACAGACTACGCACAAAATTCACTCGGTGATGTTGTTTATGTAGAACTGCCAAAGGTGGGAGAAGAGTTTGCGGCCCACGAGTCGTTTGGATCGGTGGAATCCGTGAAAGCTGTTTCTGAAGTTTTCTCGCCGGTAACTGGCGCGATCACCGAAGTGAATAACTCCCTTAACGACGAACCCGAAAAAGTAAATAACGACCCTTATGGCGAAGGCTGGATGATTCGCATCAAGATGCAGAATCCGGGCGAGGTCGATAGTCTTTTGACCGCGGCGGAGTACGAAGACTTTACCAAGGCGGAGAAAGAGTAGACCTTGCGTTACATTCCTAACTCGCCCGAAGAGCGGGCCGAAATGCTTCATCAAATCGGCCTGGAAAAAGCGGCTGATTTATTTGCTACGGTTCCCGAGACGCTGCGCCTCACGCGCGATCTCGACACTCCCGCAGCACTCTCAGAACTGGAATTGCTGGCCGGCTTTGAGCAGATGGCCACGCGCAATCCTGGTGCGCAGCGAGCAAGTTTTCTCGGCGCCGGCGCTTACGCTCATTACATTCCCACGGTAGTTGATCACATTATTTCCCGCTCCGAGTTTTTTACTGCCTACACCCCTTACCAACCCGAAATCTCACAAGGCACCTTGCAAGCGATTTTTGAGTTTCAAACATTGGTTTGCCAGCTCACGGGAATGGATCTGGCTAACGCGTCAATGTACGACGGTTCCACCGCTCTGGCCGAAGCAGTCCTGATGGCTGAGCGAGTGACGAAACGGTCGAAAGTGATCGCGTGTGGCGCAGTGCACCCTGAATACCTGGAAGTTTGTAAGACCTACGTGCAGCATGCTGGAATTGAACTGGAACATATAGATTTTGATTCGGCGACTGGGCAGATAGGCTCAATTCCCTCCCTCGACGACAACACGGCGGCGATCATCGTGCAATCGCCAAACTTTTTCGGCTGCATTGAGGACGTCGCGCCACTCGCTGAGAAAGCCCATGCCGCTGGGGCTTTGTTAATAGTTTCGATCACTGAAGCCATTTCCCTCGGTCTATTGAAATCACCAGGAGCCTGTGGCGCCGATATCGTGGTCGCCGAGGGCCAGTCGTTTGGAGTTCCGCTTTCGTTTGGCGGTCCTTACGTTGGGTTGTTCGCCACGCGAGAAAAGTATGCCCGCCAGATTCCGGGCCGCCTGGTCGGTGAGGCGTACGACAAACAAGGCAGGCGTGGTTTCGTTCTCACCCTGGCAACTCGAGAGCAACACATCCGCCGGGAGAAAGCGACGTCGAACATTTGTACAAATGAAGGTTTGATCGCCCTGGCAGCGACAGTCTATTTGGAAACGATGGGACGACGAGGGCTGCAGGAGGTGGCTCAGCAATGCGCGCAGAAGACTGCTCACGCCGCGCGGGCGATTGCCAGTCTCGACGGTTTTTCACTTACATTCAGCGCGCCTCGGTTTAATGAGTTTGTCGTCACCGCACCGGTTCCCGCGAAAGAGCTTTTGCGACGACTAGCAACTGAGCGAAACATTACCGGCGGGCTTCCCCTCTCGCGCTACTTTGCAGACCGTCCCAACGACTTCCTGGTTTGCGTAACCGAAGTCAATACCCGGGAACAGATTGCTGCCCTGGTCGATGGATTGAAAACAATCAATAGTTGAATCATGAAATCGAACATCACCAAGGTCACTTCTCATCTCAGCCATAACGAAGCACTGATTTTTGAGCGCTCGCAGGCAGGACGCGTCGGTTACCGTTTGCCACCGCTGGATGTGACGGAAACGCCGCTCGATGAGCTGGTTCCGCGGCAGTTTCGTCGCGATGATGATTTAGATGGAGTGCCCGAAGTGAGTGAGGTAGACGTGATCCGTCACTTCACGCGGATGTCGACGTGGAATTATTCGATCGATCTGGGAATGTATCCGCTCGGTTCCTGCACGATGAAATACAACTCGCGCCTTAATGAAAAGGTTGCGCGGATTGGTGGGTTTGCCAATCTCCATCCGCTGAGCGAAGAGGCCGACTCGCAAGGAGCACTGCAGGTTATTTACGAGTTGCAACATCATCTTGCTGAAATAACCGGCTTGCCTGGCGTCTCGCTTCAACCCGCCGCCGGGGCGCATGGTGAGATGACGGGCGTGATGATTATTCGCGCTTACATCGACGCCCGCGACGGCGCAGGCGCTTCCGCCAAACGACGCACCATGTTGATTCCGGATTCCGCTCACGGAACTAATCCGGCATCGGCACACCTCTCTGGTTTTTCAGTTAAGACAATCAGATCAACCGCGGAAGGTTTGACTGATCTCGAACACCTGCGCGAACTTTGTTCGCACGGCGAAGTTGCCGGATTGATGCTCACCAATCCCAACACGCTCGGATTGTTTGAAACCAACATTCAGGAAATCTGCCGGATCGTCCACGAGGCTGGTGGCCTTGTCTACATGGATGGCGCCAACATGAACGCCCTCGTCGGAATCGCTCGCCCGGGGGATATGGGCGTCGATGTGATCCATTTGAATCTTCACAAGACGTTTTCCACGCCGCACGGCGGCGGTGGTCCTGGCTGCGGACCTTGTTGCTGCACTAAAGAGCTTGAGCCGTTCCTGCCTGTGCCGCGAATTGTTAAGAACGACGCCGTTTACCAACTAGATTTGGACTATCCGCAATCGATCGGTCGCGTGAAGGCGTTTCTTGGTAATTACGGAATGATGTTGCGTGCGCTTGCCTATATTCAAACTCACGGCCACGACGGCTTGAGAGAAGCCACCGAAGCAGCAGTTCTAAATTCCCGATATGTTGCGCACGGGCTGGCAGCTGATTACGAGCGCCCCTTCGCGCAGCCCTCTATGCATGAAGTTGTGTTTACCGATAAGCGCCAGTCTCGCAAGGGCGTCCACACGCTGGACATTGCCAAACGGCTCATCGATTACGGATTCCACCCGATGACGATTTACTTTCCGTTAATTGTTCAGGGAGCGATGCTGATTGAGCCTACAGAATCCGTAGGCCGGTCTGAACTTGATCAGTTTGTCGAAGCGATGAAGTCGATCGCTCGTGAGGCGGTTGACGATCCTGATCTAGTGATCAATGCCCCACACTCAACCAGGATTGGCAGGCTTGATGAAGCTGCTGCCGCCCGCCGTCCCGTACTCCGTTGGAAACCTACTCAGGCCGCCAGCGCCGGATAGTTACGCCTCCCAGGATTGTTGATCCGGTGTTCGCGCAACTTCTACTCCCGCCGAAGGAATTTTAAGCAGCGCTAATCTTTCAACAACCCGCCCGTTCAGGATGTGTTCTTCGATAATCTCTGTCACGTCTGCTGGCCGCACTTGGGCATACCAAACCCCGTCTGGATAGACCATTACCGCCGGACCGATGGCACAGAAGCCAACCGACGCGCATTCGGTTAAGACAATACTCCCGCGCGGGTTCTTGCCCTTCTTCTCCTTACCGAAAAGCATTCCGCGAGCCAGCAGCTCCCGTTCAAAGGCGGCCTTTACTTCGGCGCTATCTACCGCCGAACACGATGTTCCAGTGCAAACAAATACGTGGTGGGTAATTGGGGCTGTCGCAACAGGAGCAAGACCCATCAATCGTTCGGCGTCGGTAATAAACGGAATCTCTGCCATAGACTTTGAATTCACTCTAACACGTTGCGCCAATGCTTCAGAGCCGAGCATTCGGGGATGGGTATCGATGCTGTTAAACGTGAACCCATCCCAAGGCCCTCGGTACAGTACGGGAGCGGTAGCGACCGCATTTAGATACTTGATTATTGAAGGGTGAGACCCAAAAGCCTCAGTATCTCAAACCACACCGCGAAACTATTTGAATGCGGTCGCCTACCGCTCCCGTACTGTACCGAGTGGCCGCCCCCAACCCTTTCATCATGGGGCGCCCACGAAGGGACGCCCCTACATCTGTTTTAAAAACAAGACACTACCGTCCCGTGGCGCTTGCGGGTGGTCGTTGACGACCAACGGTCAGAAATTGGCATTCGCCAATTGGCAATCGGCAATGACGCAACTTCTTTTGCTACCCATCGAAAATACATTGTAGAATGAAGCCTCGAAGGGCGACCGCTCAGTAGACCGCAACCAGAAACAAGCGGTCTGAAGCGGGCGCCCATGTTACTGTTCGGGCGGCATACGTATCCGCAGTTTTATGGCAACCGGCCTCGTTATCCACATTTCCTCAGGCGACGATAAACACACAGAAGTGTTAACCGGCGAACGCCTTCGCATCGGCAATTGCGACGATTGCGATTTGCGTTTGCGCGCCTCCGCCTTACCAAAGCGCCCTGAAAGCGACGGACTCGTTATCGAGCTTGCCGGTCGCAACGGCTCATATCGCGTGGCAAGGTTTGATCCTAATTTGACCCTGAGTCTGAATGGCCAACCACTGGAGATTGACGCGCAGATTAAGGACGGAGACGAACTCAGCATCGCTGACTCTGTCCTGTCGTTGCAGTTCTTTCCGCTGCGTTCGTTACCTGCGGTGATTCCTAACTCCTCTCGAGAAACAATGGTGGCGCCATTTATCGAACAGGCGGCCATTGAGTCCGCTGCCACGGCGCGACGCGACGATGCGAAGGTGTTTCTTCGCGAATTCACCCGCGAGCTCGTTCGCGAAATCAATCCCAGCACAAAACTAATGACGCTGGCTATTGCCTTAGCTCTCGTCGGCGGTGTGCTTTATATCGGGTTCTCGATGTTCAAAGAGATGCAAAGGACCCGACGCCTACTCGCGGAGCAGCATTCCCAGCTCGAAGGAGCGCGCAACCAGGCCGCTAAGACCAACGAGCAACTCACTGATCTGGGTCGCTCGAACAAAGAGATACGCGACAGTCTTTCCCTGGCGGTGAAGCTGCGCAGCGATTATGGCAGCGGCGTGTGTCTGATTGCGGGCTCCTACTATTTCGTTGAAGTGGGCACGGGTCGGCCCCTGCGATATCCGGAGTCGCAGGTAAACGAAAGCGGCACGGCGGTGCAAGGCAGTGGGGATAGTCAAACGCTGACTCCGGAGGGACGCGCCTCGATTGCGGAACTTGAATTTGTCGGCACCGGTTTCTATGTCGGAAGTAACTTCGTCATCACCAATCGCCATATCGCTCAACCGTGGCTGGCCGATGATCGGGCCCAAGGCTTAACCAGCAGTGTGCGAGGTCAACCACGGCTTAAGAAACTGAATGCTTATTTTCCGGATCACCAACAACCGATTCCCTTGAAGTTCAAAATGGCAAGCCAACGCGATGATCTCGCGGTGTGCACACTCGAGATCGCAACCGTTCCCGCTGAGATTCCCATACTGCCTTTAGAAGAGGATGAGAAATCGGTTGCGGTAGGAAAGATGGTTGTGATGATGGGTTATCCTTCAGGCCCTGATCGATTGCTGGCGCTGCTTGACGACGCTGAGTCGAGAGACATTCAACAGCGGTATGGTTCGCTCGACGCTTTGCTGGGATATCTGTCAGAGAAGCGACGCATTCAACCGCTAACTACACAGGGCAGTATTACGGATCTGGACGTGCGGCGCATTGCTTACGACGCGCGCACGGCGGAAGGCGGTTCTGGTGCGCCGCTTTTTGGACCTTCGGGCCATGTGATAGGCGTTAACTTCGCTATCTTTACCGAGAATCAAGCATCAAATTTTGCGGTCCCCATCCAATACGCGGGCAATCTGCTTGAACGCGCCGGCTGGACTCGTCCGGTGCCCAATGAAAAGGACGCAGACTCGACTAACCAGCAGGCTACCGCGGCCCCTAAATAGGTTTCCCAGACTTCCAACGAAATCTCGTGCATCGGTTACATCACAGAAGTGTGGGTGCCCTATTTTCTGTAGGGACGGCAATCTGTGGCCGCCCCATGTTTAGGGATTAGGGGCGCACACGGAGGGACGCCCCTACATCTGTTTTCAAATGCACTACTCAAATGTGAAGACTCGATGTGACTGAGTCTCAGATTCGAGATGCTATATTGTCTCGAGCTCTTCTGCCGGCGGTATGGTGGTTGCTAGATGAAAATGTGCGCCTGTAAACGTTCCGAAAGAGCGCATCCAGCTGTGCAACAACGCAGCAGAATTACACCATCTGAAGGAAAGCTTGAATTCGTTGAAAGTCGTCACGCACTACAAGATGGGCCAATATTTGCCAAAGCCTTTACCAAACAAAAGTAGTCTCAGCTGTCTCGGATTCTCCCTCCTCTTATTTTTCTCGCCGCCTGTTCAGGTCATTTCCCGCGGTCAAGCCGTTCCCGGCCCAGTCGCTGCACCAAACGCAGCCGCACAACTGTTTCGTTTGGAAAAGCTGCCAGTAGCCGGTGGCGCCGAGTTGATTACCATCCACGGACGGCTGCAAGGCCTGCGCACGGATCAGGAATGGACGCCCCTCGTGAGTGTTCTTCGTGACACGCTCGGAGATTCTGATCCAGAGAATGATCGGCTTCGGTATGTTTGGCCACTCAGCTACACGCGGCCGGGGCTGAGGCAACGAATCGCGGGAGCGATTCCCTTTTTCTACGCCCGGGTAGGCAACAAGCAAAACAGCCCAAGTAGCACGCCGCCTGCGGTCATTGATTTGGCTGCCCCGGAAAAGCAAGTCTGGGAAAAACTTTTCTGGACTGCGTTGCAGACAGTTCTCCTGGATCCTTATGGCATGCCGATCAAGGCATCGAGCTATTCCTACCGGCGCAATGTTTCTGATTATCGTCGCTCTCAAATCCTGAGAGCCTTGTCTGTGTTGTCACTCTATCAGGCCGTGGAAGGCACTCCGGCATTTTCTGAATCAGAATTGAACGAAATTCAATCGCGTCTGTTGTTAACGGATAAGACGTTTGGCGGGCTGGTTGATGAACTTCACTTCGAGAGTTACAGGGAGCGCCGGCTTACAGCGGTTCGGGACGAACGAGGTCATAATTGGGAACTCCTCCGTCAACGCGCCGAAGCCGAGTCGCTCATTTTTGAACCGTTGGAAATGCCAGATGGCAGCACAACACACGCGATGCTGTGGATTGCCAAAGATGAACTCGTTTCCACGCCCGGGCAGAAATACGACGGCAGATTCCTAAACATCTCGAATCCACGATCTGACGAACGCCTGAAGAAATGGAATGGATACGTTGAGACGCGTTATTTCGATCAAGAGAATCGTGCCGCCGCCGCAGGCACTCCAGACGCACGCGCAGTTGAGATGATTCCATTGGCTCTCTACGGCCTGGACAACCCCAAGATTCCGATGTTGCTGGTGGACTTTCGCGATACGCTCAATCCCAAGAAGCGGGAGATGTCGCGTCGCGTGTTGAAGGACGTCACGCGTAACTTTGTGTCGTTCTCCGGCGCAGGTGGGATGGCTTTCTTTCTCGGCCGCACTGTTTTTGATTTTGTTACCGGCAGGCGTGGCATGGACATCAATCAACCGTCGCGCCTGCGAACCTATTCGCAGCTGAAGTTGCTCCTCGCACTCAACGATTCTCTGGAACCGGAACTACGAAGCGAAATCGATGGCAGGCTGGAAAAGGTTTCCTTGAATCCGTTCGAAAATGATTTGGCGATGGAAGTTAAACTTGCACAGCAACAGTATCAATTGCTGAAAGACTACGCGCAGAAACCCAATGGGCTTCCGGCGAAACTTGATCGGGATCGCCGAGCCGAGCTGGTTCCCTTGAAGCATGGCAAGGCTGAGCAGATTCTTTTCAAGCTGGGTAACATTCTGTCGTTTGGCAGGTACATACATCGTGAGGATTCCAATCCCGAAATGGAGGCGCGGCTCGATGTTGCAAGAAGAACCGCTTATCACGCGCGCTTCCTGCGCCAGGTGGCGCGATCTTCGGCGCGGGTTGAAGTCGTCTGGAATCTCGATGAGGTGCGCCGTTCGTTGAAGTTCATTGCCGACCACGGCGCGGAAGTTGGATCCGCGGCTACTAGTGCCGCGGCGTCAATCTTTTTGAAGACTGACGATGAGGAAACCCGTCTGGTTTGCCTTGAGAGTCTCGCTCGCATTAATAATCGGAAATCGAAAGACGAGCTGTTGAAGATTTCCAAGGATAAACATCTAGAGCCGCTTTGGAAGGAACGCGCCCTGTCTTATTTAGATCAGGCCCCGCCGCGCCGATCACGGCATCCGCCGATAAGTCCCGCACGGAAAGAGCCGGACAACAGTAACAGTCGCATTATGGTTCGGCTCCGTCATCCCACTTTGCAAGTTGGCAGCGCGTTCGGAATCCTGTTTCGGATCGTTTTTGCTGTCACTACGCTGATCGCACTCAGCGCCCCGCACTCGTTTGCGCAGGCAAAGCGTCTGGTGGTTTTGAAGGTCGATGGTCTGCCTCACGCAATTCTGGATAACGCGGTTCGGGAACGGAACCCGCATACGGGTAAAAGCCAACTTCCCTGGATCGAACATGTGTTCTATCAACGCGGAAGTCGCTTGAGCAACTTTTATGTACGAGGGATGAGTCTGTCAGCGCCTTCCTGGTCGCTTCTCGATACGGGGCAGCATTTGCAGGTGAAAGGTAACGTCGAATTTGATCGCTACACGCTTCACACTTATGACTACCTGAATTTCATGCCGTTCTATTTCAAGAGTGCCATCGGGACCCGGATCGACATGCCGGGCGCGGAAATGCTCGATTCGCTCGGCTTGCCGCTGCTCTGTGATGCTTTTCCTCACGAAGAGCGCTATATCAGCTTTCAGCTCAACCAACGGGGAATGAGGTTCGCGACCTTACGAGATGGTCTGCGGAGTCGCTTTCTTAAGAATCCGCGAGAATTGCTGGACGAATGGACGATGGGATTTCAGACCCGCAGTACGTTCTTCGATCAGATGGAAAAGGAGCTGATCCTCAGTCTCGAGAATCCCAGGATTCGCTACCTCGATCTGTACATCACCAATTTCGATCACGTCGCCCATCACAATAGGGATTGGCAATCACAACTGGTTGAGTTGCAGGAGATGGATCGTTTGATTGGCCGCCTGTGGACAGCCATTGAAAAGAGTTCAATGGCGGCCGATACCGCGTTCGTGATGGTGTCTGATCACGGGGTCAACACCGACGAGAAGATATACAGTCAGGGCTACAATCTCGTGAAACTTCTCGGCAGCCGCAGCGGCGGTGGTCATCACGTGATTACTAAACGCCGGCTAATGCTCGACTACTCAATCAAAGGCGTCTATTTCATGGTGCCCTTGATCACTACCACTACAGATGATTCCTATTATCTAAAAGGTCAGAGCACTGCTTACCCCACCGTGTTGCTTGATTTCGATGGCAACGAACGAGCTTCACTGCATCTGCGGGATAATGACCTGAACCTGCTGCATCTCCTGCTGCAGCGACTGCGAGAAAATAAACTGCCGGATCCCGTCCGGCGGGCCGCAACTGAAGCCTTTTTCACCGCATTGGATCGTCGCCGTTCGGGATGGCAAAACAATCTAAACGAGCTGAATGCGGAACTCGTCATCTTGCGTCAGCGTGTCGATGAGCAAAGGAAACTTTGGGAGGCACAGCCGAACAAGTTTACCGCTCGAGAAATCGAACTGGGCTATGACGATCAAAAGAAGCGTGTATTTGCGCAACTCGAGAAGTGGACAAGTCAGGAGAAGAGTTATAGCGAATACGCTCGTTCGCTGGGAAACCTGCTAGCGCTTAGAAGAGAAGGTTTTGATCCCAGGAAAATTAAGATTGAGGAGCTGATTGCCAAAGGGGCAATGGGCGAACGCAACAGCGTCTATCAGTTGCAGAATTACATAGTAGGTGAAGCCGACGGTGGCCTTCGGCTGCTTCCCGATGGCTCACTGGATCTGGAAAAGAGTTTTGTCCGCGTCGATTACTTTGCCCTTCTGCAAAACATCACCGTTCGGAACAACGTTCAGCCCGGAGTTGCTAACCGGCCAATTGATCTAGTGGCGACCAGAATCCCGTCCGCCCAGCTTCAGCATTTGCTGAATGAGACAGGGCTAACGCCGGATGTGGTTTGGGTCAATGGCGGCCGCGACAAACAAGCGCTGATTCTGGCTCGAGAGGAAGCGAACGGCGAATTGAACTTCCGCTATCAGCCGATTAAAGACCTAACTCAAGACGCTTCCGGTAAATTTCACTTCGAACCAATATCCTGGCAAGCCAACCTGCCATTGCGAATCTTTGAAGACGACCGACTCCAGCTGCCTGCTGGAAATGATCGCTCCGATTGGCTCAGTCAATGGCACGCGGATTCTGAATGGTTAAGGGCGTTGCACTTGACGAAATACTCCAACGGACTAATCGGTCTGTATGAAGAAATCGCGCGACATAAGAACGCCCGGCTTGATCCTTCAGGAACCCAACATCACAACAGCCGAGCAGCTAAGCCGGCGCTTTGTGAAACGGCAGCGAGAACTCGCCGAGACCGATCTCCTCGTCGTCGCCAACAATCATTGGAACTTTGATGTGCGCGGTTTCAACCCCGGCGGCAATCATGGTTCATTCCTGCGCGTATCAACCCATTCGACGCTTATGCTAGCGGGCGGTGACAACACCCAGGTGCCGCGTGGTTTAATCGTTGAAGAGCCTTACGACAGTCTCAGCTTTATGCCCACGATGTTGGCCTTAACTGGAAACATGCGGGATGATAAGACTCCCCTTCCCGTTTTGTGGAGTAAAGGATTTCGCCGTTTTCCCGGACCGCTCATCAATGAAGTTCTGCCGGCGCGATCTGGAAAGCAAAGATTCGCTACTACTGGAGTGAAGCCAACGCCCTGATGCCTTCTGATGCAGAGTTGAGTTCTGAGTGGCAGGATGTCGAGATTGAGGAACTCGTCGAAGACGCGGAGCCGTCTGGTTCCAGCGGTTCGCGACGTTCTTTCATATGGCTTCAGGCCTTAGCGTTCCTCCTCGGAATCGCGCTGCTCGTCTATGTCATCAACCTCGTCGGAGTGCAGCCGATCTTCGATGCCCTCTTCCGTATCGGGTTTGGCTTCTTCTTCGTCATCGGGATTAGCGGCCTACGACACCTCTTTCGTGCGATCTCCATGCGGGCTGCGGTTCCTCGCGAGCATCGACGCTTTACTTTCATTCAAGCGTTTGCCGCTCGGCTTGGTGGCGAAGCGATCAGCTTCCTGACCTTCACTGGCCCTTTGCTTGGGGAAGCAACCAAGGTCGCGCTCCTGCGCAAACGTGTGCCGCTAACTTACGGCGTGCCGGCTCTCGTCGTCGACAATCTCATTTACAACCTATCAGTCGTCTTTTTTATTTTGACCGGCGCTTGCGTGATGTTGTTTACCTACCAGTTGCCGCCGGCAGTTCATTACGTCTTGATTGGGATTGCTTCCGTAGCTGCTTTGGGAATTGTGATCGCCGCTCTGGCCGCCGGGCGTCGGATCATGTTGATGACCTGGTTGATCGACAGGTTGGCGCAATTGCGTCTGAGTCCCAAGGTGGTTCTGAAAAAACGCCAACACATTTATCACCTCGAATCCAAGGTCTACGATTTCTACAAACATCATCCGGCGGCGTTCTTTGGAATGATTGCCTGCAACCTGGCGGCGCATCTGTCCAGCGTTGTCGAAGTGTACGTTACCCTGCGCTTGCTCGGATTCAATCCACTGGTATCGCAGGCATACATCATCGAATCGCTTACCAAAGTCATCAACTTCGCCTTTGCCTTCGTACCGGGTACTATCGGAGTTTACGAAGGCGGCACAGAAGTCATCTTGCAGGCGCTGGGTTTTGCTCAGGCGACTGGTGTTGCCCTCGCGTTGGTGCGGAAAGCAGCAATCGTTTTTTGGACATCGATCGGTTTATTGGTATTAACCTGGCGCACGGCGCCGAACGCCTGGGGGCGATTGCTGCAACGCAGCCCCCGCCTGAGAACGTTTATGGACAGCCTGGTTCTTTCAAACATTGCCCATCGTCCCGCGCGCACGGCCGTAAGTATTCTCGGCACTGCTGTAGGTGTGCTCCTAATTATTTTCACGGTCGGCCTGTCGCACGGCGTGCTGCGTGAACGCGGCGCCCGTGAATCGAACATTGGCGCTGAGATTATGGTGCGCGCCTCGGGCACGCTTGGTTTTGGCGGTTCTTCTGCCTTTGTGCTGCCAGTCTCACGTGCAGCTGAAATTGCGACGCTTCCCGGCGTACGTGCCGCGACACCATTGGGTCAGGCGCTTGATCGCAGCGACAGTGGATTCGGTACGCGGCTCCTCGACGGTATTATTTTTGACGAATACTCTCGCCTGACCGGGATGCGCATGCGTGAGGGATCACCTTTAAGCGGTGGTGACCAAGCGATCATCGATCCCGTGTGGCAACAAAACAGGCGCGCGGTGGTCGGCTCTACGGTGCAACTTTTTGAGCGACCTTTCAAAATCGTGGGAGTGTATGAACCCCCTGGTGGCGGCCGCATCAAGATCCCGCTCGCTACCATGCAAGACCAGGAGGGCGGTGAGGGCAAGGCTTCGGCAATCCTCGTTGCCGTTACTGATCCTTCGCAACAGGAGGCAGTGGCCGCACGAATTCGCGAACGATTTCCTGACGACCAGATAATTTTCACGCGCGACCTGCCAGAGCTCTATGCCTCAGGAATTCCAGCACTCAATATTTTCATTAAGGTTGTTGTTGGCGTTGCGGCCGCCATTAGTATGCTGGTGATATTGCTGGCGATGTACACAACCGTGACCGAGCGGACTCGGCAGATCGGAATCTTGAAAGCGTTAGGCATGTCAAAGACGGCTATCGCCTGGGTAATTGAAAAGGAAGCGTTGCTGGTAAGTGTTTTGGGTGTTGCAGTCGGGGTCTTACTGACACTAGTGGCGCGGTTCTTTGTAATGAGAGTCACCAGTCTGACTATCGAGATCGAACCTCAGTGGATTTTGATTTCTCTTTTGGTCGGATTAGTCGGCGGGAGTCTCGGAGCCTTGTACCCTGCGCTGCGCGCCGCTCGTCAGGACGCGGTTGATGCTCTAAGTTACGAGTGAAGTTGTACCGCTTTGTTTTCCCCTATAGCCCCCGTTCGTTTTCACAGCGCCGTAAATTAATCACAGCGCATTTACTTTCCGAGGAGTCATAAATCATGTCTATCGCACGCATTACTGAAATCAGTTCGACCTCAACCAAGAGTTTCGAAGATGCAATTCAAACCGGCGTAGCTCGCGCTTGTAGAACGTTGCGCAACGTTCGCAGTGCCTGGGTTAAGGAGCAACAAATCCGCGTCGATAAAAACACGATCGTGGAATATCAGGTAAACCTAATGATCACTTTCGTGCTCGACGAAGATAACGACGAGAAAGTTGCTTAGCTCCGCATAATTACCACAGATGAACACGGATCAGACACGGATTCAGCAAAAACTAAGTCCTCTGCTCTTCATCTGTGGAAATCTGTGTTTATCTGTGGCGGATTTAGTATTGGAGCGATTGAGGCAGAATGGTCGAACGATGCCTCAAAATTCATCATTGTCGGAATCGTTGAATCAATGATCCCGTCGCTACCGCTCGGGGTTTCATTCACACCGGGCTTCAGCCCGGTGCCTCAATACTCGGATAATGAAGGGAACCGTTTTAACGGTTTCACATAAACCGTTGAAACGGTTAGCTAGTTTGCAAGTCGGTTTTCACCGGGCTAAAGCCCGGTCTGAATGAAACGTTAACGGCCGCCTCTAATTTGAGTCATGAAACTTAGGACATTGCGTTTCACATCGCTGTTACCCGCGCTGCTGTGTTTCTGGTTAGTTGCCTGCAGCAGCACCAGGGCCTCCCTGGAAGCTGCGCCCTCACCAACGGCCACGCCACAAAGTAAGGCCTGTTCGTCAACCGCACTACGAAATCAAATCGAGGAGATCGCTCGCACCACGGGCGGGCCGGTTGGCGTTGCCGTGACACTACTCGAAGGTGACGATGTTGTTCAGATCAACGGTCAACAGAAGTTTCCCATGCAGAGTGTTTATAAGTTACCCATCGGCATGGCAGTGCTGCAGCAGATCGATCAGGGTAAGTTGAAGCTCGAGCAAAAGATCGCCATCGACCCTAATGAGTATGTCCGTCCTGGTATGCACAGTCCGATTCGTGACAAGCATCCTCGTGGCGCCGAACTCCCTCTTTCGGAGATATTGAGACTTGCGGTCTCGGAAAGTGATGGCACGGCGTCGGACGTCCTGATGCGAACTGCAGGCGGTGCTGCTGTTGTGCAAAAGTATTTGCTCGACCTCGGCATTAACGGAATGATGGTTCTCGATACGGAAAAAGAAATTGGCAAGAGTGTGGATGTCCAGTATCGCAACTGGGCTACGCCCGAAGGTGCACTGGCGCTTTTGAAAGTCGTAGCCGAAGGCCGCAGTCTCTCCCCGGCGAGTCATAAAAAACTCTTGGAATTCATGACTGAAACGCCGACCGGCTTGAAACGCATTAAGGGCGAGTTGCCCGCGGGTACTCTTGTGGCGCATAAGACAGGAACAGGTTTTAGCCAGGGATTAACCCGGGCCGTTAATGACATCGGGTTGGTCACTTTGCCGGATGGCCGTCGTTTAGCTATTGCTGTTTTCGTGTCTGATACAAAGCTCGAGCCGGAAGCCTGTGAAGCAGTGATTGCAAAGATCTCGCGGGCCGCCTGGGACTGCTGGACCAATTGATGCAGGTTCTCGGTCAGGCTGATTAGGAAGGAGTTAATGAAATGTTTGTTGCTGCGCGTCTCTATGCACTACTTGGAACACAGTGGGTTCTAATGCTGCTTTTGTTATTCGGCGGTCTGGTAGCGCCAAATCTGATTGCGGCTGCCTTTACCCAAAACACCGCTCGCCTGGGGAAGGAGTTTTCTATCAAAGCCGGTCAACAGTTGAAACTTGACGGCGCGGATTTCCAGGTGAAGTTTGTTGGTGTCCCGCAAGACTCACGTTGTCCCACAGGCGTGAACTGCGTTTGGGAGGGCAATGCCGAAGTAGCTTTGAATTTTACTTACGACGACTGCGCCACGAATCTAACCTTGAACACGCACAACAGTCCGCAAACGGTTCAAGAGGGTAAAGCCGGCGGTTTTCGCATTAAGCTTATAAAACTCGATCCTTATCCACATTCTGAGAAGAAGATTGCGTCGTCAGATTACGTGGCAACGTTGGTGATAACCAAAGCGAACTGACTCAGCACCGTCTGCGTGTACGTCGCTTTGCCCAAAAATGTAAGCGCCGTAGGCGCAGAATGTTTATAGACTGATATTGAATAGAGACCGTGAGCCCCATAGGGGCACTCGATCTAACATTTCGCTCCTACGGAGCGCGCGCTTGTTGAGTTAGGCTTCGTGCTATAAACATTTCGTCCCTAACGGGACCGGCGTCGACGGCTATCTTTCCACTTTTTGTGTAACGTCAACTGACTGCCACTCCATCTTCAATTGATCTCCCCAGAGTAACTGTATGCCGAAGTATGTTGCATTTCTGCGGGCCATCAATGTTGGCAGCCATCTCGTGAAGATGGATTACCTTCGCACTCTGTTTGAAGCATTAGGATTTACCAACGTGGAAACATTTATTGCGAGCGGCAATGTTATTTTCGATGCGAAATCAAAAAACACAGCCGTTCTGGAAAAAAAGATCGAGCAACACCTTTTTGAGTCTCTGGGATATAAAGTCGCAACCTTTGTTCGGACTGTGGCTGAAGTTGCGGATGTTGCTAATGCCAGGCCGTTCAGTGAGACGGAACTAAACGGCAACACTCTTTATATTGGGTTTCTGAGTAGCAAGCCGTCAGACGAGTCAAAGCAAGAACTGGCCAACTGCGCCAACAAGTTGAATGATTTCGTGGTGGCAGATCGTGAAGTGTTTTGGTTATGCCGCGCGAAGTTTAGCGAGACAGATTTTTCGGGCGCCCGGCTGGAAAAGATCCTGAAGATGCAAACCACCATACGGAATTCAAACACTGCTCAACGAATCGCCGCGAAGTACTTCAAATAGTACAGAACCCGGAGGGGTGGCGACGGGTGTTGAAAGCTAAGATGAACGTGGATCGGTCGGATGAATCTATGATCCCGTCGCTAGCGCTCCGCGTTCAGTACTGTCTTCGCCTTTTTCAAGCCCCTGCCATCACTAACCTTTCCACGTTTTGCCATATGGACGTTGGCGTAATTTCAACGAGACACGCCGGCTTGAATTTTGAAATAGGTTGGTAAGTACATTCGGTTTGATGGCAACGTACGCATTCAAACTGCGAAGCGACATGGACCTGACGCTGCCCGGTTGCCCCAACGAGTCGAGGATCCGTGGCGCCATAAATTGTTACAGAGGGAATACCGAGTGCGGCGGCAATATGACTCAAGCCGGTATCCAGGCCGACCGTTCCTTTCGCGCCGCTTATGATTCCAGCCTTTTCGGAAATTGACAGTTGCGGCAGTACGATTGCGCGCGTGTCTCCTGCCCGCGATTCGAAGTGAGCGTTGCCGCTCGGCTTCATCGCCCCAGGGTAGCAGCACGTAAAAACCCTTCGCGACTGCTTGTTGCACCAACTCCTTCCAATAGGCCTCCGGCCAGACTTTCGAAGCCCAACTCGTGCTGTGAATGAACACCAGATACGGCTCTGGTAAATCCAGCATCGGACGCGCCAGCCTCGTTCTCACAATCCCATAATCAAGATCCGCTTCCTGGAACGAATAACCGAGCGCGCCGGCTAGCAAGCGTCTCATCCTCAGGATCGAATGCATTCCCTTGGGAACTGTAAATCGCTTCTGATAAAAAAACTGTGCGCCCCAGTCATGAACTCCCCTTTGGTCATGACCCGCGTGTGGCCCTTTGGCCAGCCTGGCGAGGAACGCGCTTTTGAAACCACCCTGAACGTCGACGATCATGTCGTACTGAGTTGCACGCAGCTGTTTTACGAACGACTTCAGCTCGCCGCTATTCAAAGCAGTGCTCCAATTCTTTCCCCACCTGCGCAAGCCTGTGGCAAATACTCTCTCGACGTGAGAATGCCAGGTTGGAACCTGCGCAAACGCTTCGTCCACCACCCAGTCGAATTTGATTTGAGGGATTGCTTTGGCGGCATCCGAGAGTGCGGGGAGTGTCTGCACCAAATCTCCCATCGCGGAGAGCCTGACAATTAAGATACGCATGAAGTGTGGCTAAGTGTCGGCGATTGTATAGTTAGGCTTCCTGAGTGTCTAATAACCGACGTTGACGCGCGCAACTCTCGCTCCTATTCTCTGATCGCTCTTAAAGCTCCTTTAGCTACCAACCCTACTTGAAGATTAGCGCAACCATTATCACGCTCAACGAGGCTGAACACATCCGGCTCGCGTGCGAATCACTAAGCTGGGCGGACGAGATCGTGGTTGTCGATTCCGGCTCAACAGACGAGACGCGAGGGATCGCGGCGGCTTGCGGAGCGCGTGTGGTCGAGAATAGCTGGCCTGGCTTTGCCGCGCAGAAACAATTTGCCGCGGAACAGGCAGCCCATGATTGGATTTTTAGTCTCGATGCCGACGAGCGGGTTTCCGAAGAGTTACGAAGTTCGATACTGGCGCTGCGCGAACTTGAAGAAGGTCAACTCGCTGATGGTTACTCAATTGCTCGCCGGGCGTTCTACATGGGTCGTTGGATTCGCGGTGGTGGCTGGTATCCCGATCGACAACTGCGTCTCTACAACAAAACTCGAGGCCGCTGGCAAGGTCCGCACATTCACGAATCTGTAAAGTTGAATCAAGGTGCTCGTGTAGCAGAATTGGCGGGAGACATCCTGCATTATCCAGGCGGTGATGCGGCTGAACACCATCGACTGATTGGCGAGCGTTACGCGCCGCTTGGAGCACGGCAGATGTTTGAACAAGGCCGGCGAACTTCTCCTCTTAAGATCGCGCTCGTTGGACCCGCAACATTCGCGCGCAGCTTTATTCTAAAGGGAGGTTTCCGCGACGGACTTGCGGGTTTCAGCATCGCGCGCTTTGCTGCGCATCATGCGTTTTTAAAGTACCTGATGTTGTGGGAACTCCAGAATGGTTCGAAACACTAACTTGGACAAGTTCGCGGCCGAGATCGAACTTCGTCTAGCAACTCCCCAAGACATTCCGGCGCTGGAAAGCTTGATCAATGAATCGGTTCGCGCTCTTAGTACCGATTACTACACGCCTTCCCAAATCGAGAGTGCCCTCACCTACGTTTTCGGCGTCGACACGCAACTGATTGTCGACAATACTTACTATGTAGCCGAAGCGGGTGATTCGCTTGCGGGTGCCGGTGGCTGGAGCAAGCGCAAAACGCTTTTCGGCGGAGATCAAGCCAAAGCAACGTCGGCCGACGCTTTGCTGGTTCCGGGCAAAGACGCCGCGCGCCTGCGAGCGTTCTATGTACACCCGGCATGGTCACGTCGAGGAATTGGCAGGCTGATCACTCGGGCGTGTGAGGCCGCGGCGCGGGATGCCGGCTTTACGCGACTTGAGTTGATCGCCACACTTCCGGGTCAACCGCTTTACGAAGCTAACGGCTATCGCATTGTTAGTCCTTTCGAAATTCCGCTTCCAGATAATTCATCGTTGCCGGCATTTCGAATGACCAAGGATTTGACCGCACAACACAGCGACCCCGGAGGGGTCAAAGTTAATAGCCGTGGGCGACGCCCACGGTCAGGTTAGACAAAAGATTTGACCATGAAAGGGTCCAACAACGGTGCGACCCTTTCAGGGTCGATTACTTAACCCATATACCGTGGGCGTTGCCCACGGCTATTAACTCTGACCCCTCCGGGGTCTATATTTTTAAGGTCTCAGATTCGCGAACTTAAACCTGTACCGATGTTTCGCTGGATTGGCGAGCCGCGTTATTATCTCGGCGCACATTTCAGTCTCCAAAGATTCAGCCATGAAAGACTTTCTGGAAGATTTTCGTCAGACAATCGAGCACTCCGCCGAGCGCTTGAGCGCGCTATCGTCTCTTGAAAGTCAGACCGCACCCGCACCAGGCAAATGGTCGCCACGCGAGGTGATAGGCCACTTGATTGATTCAGCGGCGCACAATCATCAGCGATTCGTCCAAGCCCAATCGACCGAACATCTGGAATTTGCCGGCTACGAACAAGCGAGCTCCGTCGACCTGCAGGGTTACAACGAGGAGAGTTGGGAACAACTGATTCAGCTTTGGAAACTTTATAACCTGCACTTACTACATTTGATCGAACGAATTTCCCCTGAACAGTTGACGCGGCCGCGACACAAACACAATTTGCACCAGATTGCCTGGCAGCCTATACGCGTCGATCAGCCGACGACGCTGGAATACTTCATACGCGATTATCTCGGTCACCTAAAGCATCATCTGCGTCAAATCTCCGGTATCTTAGGCGACTAAAGGTTGAACGTTTGCCCCATAAACCAATCAAGGCCTTGGCCTATGCCCTGTTAATCTGGCTCGTCGGGTTTATTTGGGGCAGCGTCGTTTTCATGACGCCCGCGCTCAAAGCCACACCGCCAATCCCTTACATTTCCAGTAACCCGGCGATCAGTTTTCCAATCCTCCTGATCTGGACGGTGTTGGCACTATTGCTGGCGCGAAACTATCTGCAAGGCGCGCCCGACCAGGCGCGAGAGGGATTGCGTTTGGGTATAATGTTTACGCTCGTCAACTTTGTGCTGGATCTTGTGGTCCTCGTCTTTCTCTTGAAGACAGGTTTTAAGTATTTCGTTTCTGGCAGCGTTTGGTTTGCTTATGCGACGCTAATCCTCATACCTTGGATCACCGGCCGCACGCTGGAAAAGTCTGCAGCTAATCCGAAGTCCTAACTATTGTTACTTTATGGAGCGTTCAAAACATGGCTTATACCTATGAACAACTGAAACACATGACGGTCGCGGAGTTACGCGAAATAGCTAAAGGTGATGAAAAGGAAGTGGTGCAGGGCTACACGCAGTTGAATAAGGAACATCTCGTGGTGGCGCTGGCGAAGGCCCTGGGAATCCAACACGAGCATCACGACGTGGTTGGTGTGGACAAAGCGGCAATCAAATCGCGCATTCGCGAGTTGAAGCAAAAGCGGGAGGCGGCCATCGCAGCTCACGACCATGCAGAGTTAAAGGTCGTGCGGCGCACCATTCATCGCTTGAAGCGGCGGATTCATAAAGCGACGGTGTAAGTTTGGAGTTCGTGTGGAGAAGGTTGTGAGAGAAATCCCGCGCCGTGGGCGCCCAATGTCTATAGACTAAGTTCTATAAACATTTCGTCCCTACGGGACGGACAGATCTTTGCTTCGTAACTTTTTATGCGAGACATCGATTCGAGTTAATCCAGTCTAACTACGGTTCTCGCCAACTTGTAAATCGATCAGCACAAGAGGAGCTACCCAATGCCTAAGTGGTTGCTGTACAGTTTGGCCGCCGTTGTTGACCTGGTCTTCGCCATCATCACTTACCGCAGCGGTCGCATTCTGTTTCCCCTAATACTTGGGATCGCATGTGTGTTTTTCGTAATCGCCGCCGTGGGCTCGGCCAGGACGAAAGCCGCTGAGTGAGCGAGGCACATCAATCCCCCAAACCTCAGTTTCGTGCTCGTCACGTGTAATCCTCGACTCCTCCGTATTGTTGCTTAAGCATGCGGCCCACAAACCACTTATCAGTTTTGTTGAAGTTCGCTTTTTCGTGTCGTTTCGTGTGAATTGGTGGATCATCTGTACTGGTTCGAAAGCGATACGATCCACAAAACCATACGAACGATCACAAATCACTGACCAATACTCGCTCGGCCCGCCCGCGCCATAAACGCTTCAACTTCCTTTAGCTTTCGTGGGAGTGCTGCAGTCATCCAGCGGGTTCCGGTTTCCGTTACCAACATATCGTCTTCAATCCTGACGCCAATCCCTTTGTATTTTTGAAACGCTGGCCCTACTTCCCTCTTGAACTTCTCCCAATCTTTGAAGCCTCTTGGTTCCCGATCCAGCGCATCCAGTCGCACATAGATTCCCGGTTCATTTGTGAACACCATTCCTGGCTCGAGCCTCGCAGCGAAGCCGACGTCGTGCACATTCATGCCGAGGAAGTGAGTGGTATTGTGCATAAACCAAAGCCGATACTGATCTGAATTACGATCTGTAATCAATCCGAGCTTAAGTAATCCTGTCTTGATGGCCTCGACCGCGGCCCGATGAACGTCCGAGTACATAGCGCCGGGACGAATCACCTTCGTCCCCGCGTCTTGGGCGTCATAAACGACTTGATAGATTTGCGCCTGCGCGCGCGTGAACTTACCGCTAACAGGAAACGTCCGCGTGACATCGGCTGTGTAGTGCTCATACTCGGCACCCACGTCCATCAAAATCAAGTCGCCAGGTTTAACTGCTCCCTGTGATTCGATGTAGTGCAGTGTGGTGGCATTCGGACCGCAACCAACAATCGAAGGGTAACCCCAGTGGTCGGCGTTCCGCAGCTTAAAGGTGTAGGCGACTTGCGCCTCAACTTCGTATTCCCATTTAGCACTTCTCGCGGCAGCCCAGGCGCGTTGCTGTGCTTCGATCGTGATATCGATAGCGTGCTGCAGCAGCTGCAATTCCAGCGCAGATTTTCGTAACCTCAGGTTGGCAAATATTGGAGCCGCGTTCTTGGTTGTGAAACCAGTGGGCGTCTTTTCCCACTCCGTGGTAAAGCGTTGCTCATAGCGATACTCCCGCGTGTTTGGACCGCCTGATGCCAGCAGGTAAAGCTCAGCCTGATTCTTTTCAGCCGCTGTAAACAGATTCGCGAAGCCGGCTGCGTTGTCGTCCCGAGCCGGATTGCTAGTCATGAAAACGTTTTCCGGCTTCGGTCGATAGGGCTGCTTCGCTCGTAGCGCCTGAATGAAAGGCTCAAACTCACGCGCATCCCAAATTTCACTAATCCCGGAAGCGTTGTGAGCCTCCTCAACGGTGTACATATGCCCTGACCACACTTCGAAGAGGGGCTCGCGACGCGGCAGAAAGAGAATTTCGGGAAGCCGGGCATTCCCCGGCAGCAACACAAGCGTCGCTCGTTTCTGCTTGAGCATCGTCAAGTAATAGAGGTTGTTCTCCTGACGATATGCGTAGTCGACATCGTTCGTGTAGATCCGGGGCTCCGTGCTGAAAAGGATCAGCATGCCATTCGGCCCGATGGCCTGGGCGACACGAGACCGGCGCGTCGCCAGCTCAGTAATTCTTGTTTTCTGATCGAGGACTGGAGCAGGTGGAGTAGCTCTTATGATCGAACTACGCTTCTTTAAGGGCGGCCGCCTTAGACGACCCTGGCGCCAGCCAGGAAATTCCCAGCAGAGCCAGGGCAGCAAACACCACTATTACCTGGAACCGACTACGTTGAATGATCATTACACTCCGATGACGAGCTTATTTCCTTCTATTTAAGAGTTTTTGGTGGATTGAAATCTATGAGGGGGTGACACGACTTAGGGCCTGAGAAGTCTACGACGCCTGGGAGGGGAAACTACACGTCTGGTACCGTCGGGCCTGGTTAAAACTTGAGTGCCATCCGGCATGGTGATCAACTGACTACCATCAGGTAAGTTGCGAATAATCGGAACCCGGCGACGTGGCGCCGACTGGTTTGGTACGTTCGGATACTCAGTCCTGGGAGCATTCGGCACAGTGGGCTGAACTGGCTGAAACAGTTCAGTGTCACTTCGATCCTCATCGTCGTCTGCTTCTGTTTCCTTCGCCGTGGTTACTTTCTTCGGCTTCTCCTTCTCTTTCTTAACCGGTTTTTGATCGGCCGCCACTTCCTTTTTATCTGGCTCGGCCTTGGTGGTGTCGATAGAGACGGAATTTACCCCTGAACCTTCTCCACCAGTGGCCGTGTTTGCCGTCGGATTCTCAGTCGCGAGCGGAGAAGGTTCAACGCTAGCTGCGGGCAAAGCTACGGTCGAAGCAGCTTTGCGCTTCTGATAAGCGTAGAAGCCACCTGCGCCGGCGATTAAAAGAACGGCGGCAACAGCAACCAGCGCCCACGTCGCGGCTGGCTGACGGGCTGATTTAGCTACGATCGTAGTTTCACCAGTCGGAAGAAGAGTTGGTGGCTTGGTGGGAGAGCCCAACCCTACCGTCTGACGTGCTCCTTCAGCAGTTTGAGTCAGCGTCGGGCTTGCAGCTGGAAACAAGACTGTGTTTGCTTCGCTATGACCAGTTAAGGTGCTCGCGAGATCGGCTTGACTAAGAGCGCGCCGCATCTCGGCGGCACTGCGGAAACGCTGTTCGCGATTCTGCGCCATGGCGCGATCAAGAACCTTGCTCAAAACTTCGGGAACTGCGCCGTTTACGTCCCGTGCCGGCCGCAAAGGATCGGGCTGCCCATTTACCAGCGAAGCAGCGCGGGTCAGCGCGTCCGGTGGCTTAACACCTGTGAGCAGGTGATAGAGGGTCGCAGCCAGTGCGTATAGATCACTGCGCGCATCTGTGCCTAACCCCTGGATCTGTTCAAGCGGCGCATAGTTTGGAGTGTAGCCAAAGATACTTGCGGACGTGGTGACAAGAGAGATTTCGCTGGCCTGACCTTTTGCCAAGCCAAAGTCCAACAGGATCACTTGTCCGCGTGCAGTCACTTTAAGATTCTGCGGTTTAATATCGCGATGAATGATCGGCGGCTCGTGGGTATGCAAGTAGTCCAGCGCGTCAAGCAACTGATCCGCCCACGTCAATACATCGCTGGCCGGAAAAGGACTGCGTCGCTCTGCAAACTTCTCGGCAAGGTCAGCCCCCGGAATGAACTGCATGATGAGGAATTGCCCTTCACCCTCGGAGAAATGATCGCTGACGCGCGGCAGGGCCTGGTGATGAACCCGCGCAAGCAGTCGCGCCTCACGCTCAAATTGCTTTCGCAGCCGCTCGTCCGCGAATAACGTTTCTTTCAGCGCGACGGTGCTATCGAGCCGCTCATCAATCGCCTCATATACGGTTCCCATTCCGCCCTGTCCCAACGATCGGACAATGCGGTAGCGACCCTGTAAAACTGTGTCTGGCGTAAGCATCAAAAGTCTCTAGTCAATCACCGCGAAGTTGAACGCGTCTTGGATGTCTGATTTACCTGCGCGGTGCAGCGCAATCAAGTTTCATGATCGGCAAGCGCATTATACACGGCTAACAGCAGGTATGAACTCAATGCCCAGTAATCCTCGAACCTTCAGCCATGACAAACCACTCATCGCAAACAAAAATCCGAGTGATCGATGCGACGTTTCGTTCGAATTAAGGGTATGCTAACCGCAGTGAGCGCGCCATTCCCCATTTCCGATTCGGAAATCATTGATGTGCCTCCGCCGCGACGTCGTCGCTGGCGTCGCTGGTTGCTTGGTGCGCTGGTCTTACTCTTTATCGTTATCTCACGCAGCCTTTCGATTTATCTCTCGGCACTTTGGTTCGGTTCGCTCGGCTATTCCAACGTCTATTGGTACATACTGAAACTCAAAGTTGGGCTCTTCCTGGTCTTCCTCATCTTAACTGCGTTGATACTCCGCGCGGGATTCTTGCTCCTTGAACGCATCTTTTCGGTTCATGCGCTGGCGCCGCGCACGATCATGGTAAACAATCAGCCCGTCCAATTCTCGCCGGGCCGTTTTCTGCGACCAGTGGCGTGGGGAATCGCGTTGATATTCGCGTTTTTTTCCGCTCTGTCGATGAAAGGTAAATGGCTGGAATTTGCGGCCTACCTGCATCGCACGCCCACAGCGCTAGCCGATCCCATCTTTCAGAAGCCTTTGGAGTTTTACCTCTTCTCGTTGCCGGTGCTGGATACCATCAGCTCGTGGCTGATCATGATCACGTTTGTGCTTTTCTGCGCAGCATTGATCTACTCATTGCTTTCAATCCCGCAGACGTTAGTAAAAAGCGCACGCTCGGTGTCTGCAACAAGCTTCGCAGCTACTTCAGGAGCATTGGCAGGATTCCTACTGGCATTAGCCTGGCGAGTCTATCTATCGCGCTTCCCATACTTGTGGGCCGACCATCAAACCTTTTCAGGAGTCACCTACACGGAGGCAAACTATTTGCTTCCAGCGTTGACCATTGTCGCGGTCTCATTGGTGATAGCGGCCCTGATCTGTTTGGTGAATGCCTTTTCTAAACGCGGCCTGCGCTTGCTGGTGCTCGCGTGCGCCCTCCCGGTCTTGGTTTATATTGTCGGCGTCGTCATCGTTCCTACTTACATCAACAGCTTCATCGTGAAGCCCAACGAGCTCGGCCGAGAAACTCCTTACATCGAACACAATATTGCGTGGACGCGGCGCGGATTTGGACTAGAACAACTGGAGTTGCGCGAGTTTGAGGCCGACCCATCCATCGAAGCGCTTAACCTCAACGCCAATCGCTCGACGCTGGAGAACATTCGTCTCTGGGATTGGCGGGCTTTGCAGGACACCCTGAAACAAGTCCAGACCATCCGCACTTATTACGACTTTCTAGACGTCGACGTAGATCGTTATTCACTTGGCAACCAAACTCGACAGGTGATGCTGGCTGCTCGTGAGCTCGACGTAGAAAAACTTCCTGAATCCTCGCGCAATTGGATCAACGAAAAACTGATTTACACCCACGGTTACGGCGTCACGATGAACACGGCCAATGGTTTCACTCCCGAAGGCATGCCTCGCTTTGTGTTGTCAGACATGCCGACAAAAGCCAGCGCGCCAGAAGTCACCGTTACACGTCCGCAGATCTACTACGGCCAGAAGACTGACACCGATGTCTATGTGAACACCGCGCAAAAGGAATTTGATTTTCCACAAGGCGAATCAAACACCTACACGACGTACGAGGGCACTGGCGGAATACAGATCGGCGGCCGCCTAAGAAGGATGTTGCTGGCCTGGACCCTCAATGATCTTTCGAAACTCCCTTTCTCCGACGACATTACTTCCCAGAGTCGCGTTCTGATCCATCGCAACATCCGCGAGATTGTTAACGGAATTGCGCCGTTTCTTATTTACGATAACGACCCTTACATGGTCGTCAGCAAGGACGGCAGGTTGTTTTGGATGCTTGACGCCTTCACAGAAGCCTCGAGTTTTCCTTATTCGCGTCACCATGCAGTAGGAAACGACACGGTTAATTACATTCGTAACAGTGTCAAAGTAGTCATTGACGCCTACAACGGCTCAGTGGACTTCTACGTTTTCGATCCGCAGGATCCGATCATTTCAACCTACCGAGCCGTCTTTCCCATGCTTTTCAAAGACGCGGCCGCAATGCCAGAAGACTTGCGTGCTCACGTGCGCTATCCGGAGACTTTGATTCGCATTCAGGCTGAAGTCTACGGCCTCTATCACACGCAAAGCCCGAAGGTGTTCTTCCAACGCGAGGACGTCTGGAGTGTGGCGAGTCAGGTCGGGATCGATGAGCAGAACAAGAAGCTGGCCCAACCGATCGATCCTTACTACGTCCTGATGCAGCTACCCGGCGAAGATGAACCGGCGGAATTCGCTCTGATACTGCCTTTCACTCCCTCGAACCGGAACAACATGATTGGCTGGATGGCCGGGCGTAGTGATGGCCCAAACTACGGAAAACTTCTCGTCTACAACTTCCCCGAGTCGCGCCTCATTGAAGGCCCGCTGCAGATCGAAGCTCGCATTGATCAGAACGCTCAACTCTCGGCGCAATTCAGTCTCTGGAACCAGCAAGGCTCCCGTGTACTCCGGGGTCACCTACTCGTGATTCCGATCGGACGTTCGCTGCTTTACGTTGAGCCTGTCTACCTGCAAGCGCAGCGTAGTCCGATGCCCGAACTGCGCCTTGTCGTCCTGGCCATTCAGGAACGAGTCGCTTATGGGCAGAGTTTTGACGAAGCCTTGGCAAACCTGATTGGTGAGAGTTCTAAACTGGCTGCACCTCCAACAGGAACCGAGACAACCGAAAAGCCCCCGACGGGCCAATTACAGCCGACCGCGTCGCCAACCCCGGCCGTGGCGGCGAATACTCAGCAACTAATCCTGCGCGCCATACAGGAATTTGAGGAGTACCAGCGCCTTACCTCTCAGGGGAAGCTCGGCGAAGCCGGTCAAAAGCTGGAGCAACACAAGCGCACCCTCGAGGAGCTTCGTCGTTCCGCCGGCAAGCCTTAATCTCCCCGCCAACTAAAATTCGCGAATTCAAATTGGCAGTGGAACTAAACCGGTTCTGTTGCCAGAGCGCCGAACGCGCGAACTAAGGTAGCCAGCGGCAAGCAAAGCGCGTAGCCCCTGATGCCCTTTGCTCTAAAGGGTTAGGGCTCTGAATGAGCGACATAAACATTCAGAGGCCGTTTTAGGTCGCACTTTCGGTGCTCGAAGTTTCGTTTGAGTGAGTTCCAGGGGCATCGTGCTTCGCTGAGCTCGCACTCGCCCCTGGGTACCTCATTTCGCGCCTTCGGCGCTGCGCTGCCTGTCATTCAGCCTATCACTCGATGGAACATACAGCCTCACTTCCAAGTTAATTCGCGCTATATCTGTCCTCACCAGCACTCCGACCAAGCCTGTTTTTGTTAGCTATTCTGGTCATCTGCGTTCAGATTGTATGGCGGTCGCATACAATAAACACAAGGTGTTACCAATTCCGAGTCCAATGAGGTATAGTGCCGGACTTCAACGACGTAACTGGGATGTGAAGTGCTGTTCGAGGACCGAAACGGGGTCGGTGACAAGGGAGGTCAGATGGCGGCGGCGGCATTCTACGACCTGGAAGGCACTCTGGTGAGCACCAATCTGGTGCACACGCTGGGATTCTATTCACGCAACCAGCCCGGAATACTCAATAGTTTCAAAAAGAGCGCCTCGACGCTTCTCAGCATTCCAGTTTTTGCCGTTACCGACCAGTACAGCCGCAAGGTCTTCAACGATCTTTATTTCAAGCGGTACAAAGGCGCAATCAGAGGACCGCTTGCGATTTCTAGCCGATGAGTTGTTCGAGACTGTTTTGAAGCCGGCTGTGTTCCCCGGCACTTACGAGCTGCTGACTAAGTCGCGCAGCCTCGGTTTGCGGCAGGTGGTGGTGACAGGCGCCCTTGACGTATCTGTCAAACCCTTGATGGAACACTTGGGGATAACTGAGTACGTCGCGAACCGCTTGGAATTTGTTAATGGCATCGCGACGGGACGACTCTTACCCCCGGTGATGGCGGCGGCCACCAAAGCGTCATGGATCAGAGTTTTTGCCGAGCGCGAAGGTTTGAGTTTAAGTGACTCGTATGCCTACACGGACAGCATGAGCGATCTGCCAATGCTGTCGATCGTTGGACATCCGGCCGTAATCAATCCTGATATGCGTCTGCGTCAAACGGCGCTGCATCACGATTGGCCGATACTTAATCTGAAGTGATAACCGTGAGATTCATCCTTTGCCTGGCGACCGTGCTGCTTTTAGTAACCAACGTGGCTTGCTCGTATGAAGAAAAGCGGACGATTGAGACGGCTGTTGAACAGGCGGTCGATAAGTTTCATGAACAACTGAAAAACCAGCAGTACCATCGATATCTATGCGCAATCAGCTCCTGAACTCCATAGTCGCTTGAGCGAAACAGAGTTTACTACCCAACTCACAGCAGCGTATGACTACGGCACATCGGCATCCAAAGCGAACGTGTATGTAGATGCCGGCGTTTGGCGAGGCCTGAAAAGAGCATTCAGTAATCGGGAAACAGTTCCTCCATCCCATGAGCTGGTGTCCTCGGATACGATCCATTGCCGGTGAAAAATTCGTTTGGGCAGTAGAAAACGGCCAGCCAAAACTGGTTTCCTACGAATTCAAATATCTCTGCGATAAGCCTTGCTCAATAGGAATCGGACGATAGACTATTATGGCCCTGCAACTACGAAAGAAAACGCACGAGTCGGTAATCTATATCGATAGAGACAGCGCGCCGCGCGTCATGCCGTCCGGTGAAGACTTCATTCTGGAAGATCTTCCAATTGGCACTCGCGTCCTCTATCCAAATCCCTCCATCAAAGGCTTGCCTAACCGCGAAGCCGCGATTAGATATGCGCTTAAACCATCCGCACGATTCGGATCCTTTGTTCGCCCAACTTGAGCCGGGAATGCGGGTCACTGTCGCCGTAGACGATATCAGTCTCCCTCTACCACCAATGGCCACCCCTGATATCCGGCAAACGGTTCTGGAAGTTGTCCTGGATATGCTCGCCGGACATGGCGTCGACGACGTACACATCGTGATCGCCAATTCCCTGCACCGCAAGATGACTGAGTGGGAAATGAAACGGATGGTGGGAACCAAGATCTTTGACGCTTACTATCCCGACCGTTATTACAACCACGATGCCGAGTGGACGGAAGGACTCGTCAAAATCGGTGAGACGAAGCACAAAGAGCCTTTGGTATTGAACCGGCGCGCCGCGGAGAGCGATCTGCTTATTTATGTGAATCTGAATCTGGTGCCGATGGACGGTGGGCACAAATCGGTTGCGGTGGGACTTTGCGATTACGAATCCTTGCGTGCGCATCACGAGCCGCAAACGATTCGCGACTCCGATAGCTACATGGATCCGGCACGCTCCGAACTGAATCACAAGGTGGAACGGCTCGGTAAAATTGTCGACGAACACCTCAACGTCTTCCATATTGAGACCGCCATCAACAATCGCATGTACAAAGGCGATATGGATTTTCTTCTGAAGAACGAAGACGATTTCACGGCGTTTGATCGGATGAAATTTGAGGCAATGCGTTACACGATGGGCAAGCTGCCGCGGCCGGCCCGCCGCAAGCTACTTCATTCCCGGCCGGCGCAGTACGAGATGATTGCCTGTCACGCAGGGAAAACTAAGCCCGTTCACGACAGGATTGTGGCGAAAGCTTTTGAGCAATACGCGATTCCGGTGCGTGGCCAATGCGACATCCTGATCACAGGCATTCCTGACATCTCGCCTTACAACGTGTATTCGATCCTGAACCCACTTCTCGTACAGGTGATGGGCCTTGGCTATCACTTCAATTTCTATCGCAACAAGCCCTTACTGAAAAAGGGTGGTGTCCTGATCATTCATCATCCCTGCTACGACGAATTCGATCACAAATTCCATCCCAGCTACATCGAGTTCTTTAATCGCTTGTTGCCGGAAACACGCGACGCCTTCGTGCTCCGCGACAAATATGAACGCGAGTTCGCGAACAATCCGAGCTATGTGGAAATGTATCGCCGCGGCAATGCTTATCACGGGGCCCATCCCTTTTTCATGTGGTATTGGGGTGAGAACGGACGCCAACATGTCGGCAAGGTCATTGCTGCCGGCGCCGAGAACGCTCATGTTCCCGCGATGCTCGGTTGGGAACGCGCCGATAACCTAACCGAGGCGATCGCCATGGCGCGCAGTTACATGGGCAACTCCGCCGAAATCACGATGCTGCATCAGCCGATGATCGGCATCGCTGATATGGAATGAAGGTTCGCGTAATGAAACTTGTAAGGCGCACTAGATGACTTCCAAGCAAACGGACAATCGCAAATTTGTCGGAGCGCTGCTGCACGACGTGAAACTGTCGCCGACAGAAATCTTCAAGGGCCGTAATATCTTTTTGATTGGCGGAACAGGGTTTCTGGGGAAAGTGACCCTTAGCATGCTGCTGCATCGCTTTCCCAATGTGGGCCGCGTTTATGTGTCCGTGCGCGCGCGTTCTCAGGAGGAGTCTGAGACCCGCTTTTGGAATAGCGTGATTACGGCGCCGCCATTCGATCCCCTGCGCGCGCGTTACGGAACGGCGCTGGAAGGTTTTATTCGCAGCAAGGTAGTCGTTCTCGGCGGCGACATTGGCGATACAAATCTGGGATACAGCGACGAAGAAGCACAACGAGTCGCTGACGATATCGATATCATCATCAACAGCGCCGGCAATGTAACTTTCAATCCCACCCTCGAGAGTGCCTTGCGCACCAACGTAGTAGGTACGCAAAACGTGATTGCATTTGCAAAACGGATGAAGCGTCCTGCGCTTGTTCATGTTTCGACTTGTTTTGTGGCCGGAAACCGCCAGGGAACTATTTGGGAAAGCGATCCGGTTCTCGGCTATTTCCCACGCAAGCAGGAACTTTCCGGAGTCGAGTTTTCGGTCGAGCAGGAGATCAAGGATTGCGCGCGCCTGGCTGAACGCGTCAAGGAAGATGCAAAAGACGCGATGATGGTGGCGCGGTTTCGCGAGCTTGCGCGTAAACGGTTAATCGAAGAGGGACGCGATGAGGATGATCCGGACGCTTTGGGATTGGCCGTGGCCCGCGAAAGAAAAGTCTGGACGCGAACGCGACTTACGGATCTCGGCGTCGAGCGCTCGGCCTGGTGGGGTTGGCCCAACATTTACACCTACACCAAAGCCCTTGGTGAACAATTGGTGGCCGCCGAAACCGGAATAGTACGTAGTATCGTCCGCCCCAGTATCGTTGAGTCAGCGCTCGCCTACCCCTTCCCCGGTTGGAACGAAGGCTTCACGACCACAGCGCCGATTATTTTCCTGGTCCTAAAAGGGCAGACGCAGATTCCCGCCAACGACAAATTGATTCTCGACATCACCCCGGTTGATCAGGTCGCGTCCGTGATGTTGGCAGTCGCCGCGCAGGCATGTGTTGAAGAGCCGCGGCTCGTTTATCAGGCTGCTACCGGCGACGCGAATCCCGCCAACATGGAACGGATTATTTCCCTCGTTGGGCTCTATAAGCGAAAACACTTCAAAGAAAAGGAGACCGGGATCAAGCTCCTTAACGAAGCAGCTTCCCGCATGGCGCCACGTCCCGTTTCCGCAGCCCGCTTTGAGGCAACATCAATCCCGATGTTTAACTCGGCGGCAAAGAAAGCGTCTGCGCTACTCGACCGCGCACGGCCACGCTGGGGTGGCGGGCGCATGGTGGACGTAATCGATCTCGTGAAGACCTCTGTTGACCGAGTTGAGCAAGTCACTCGCGAAACAACCCACTCCTTTGAAATTTTTCGGCCGTTTACGATTGAGAACGCGTACGTGTTCCGTTCCGACAATGTTCGTTCCCTCTTCGATCGCATCCGAAAGGACGAGCAATCACTGCTGACGTGGAACCCGGAAAAGTTTGACTGGTACAACTACTGGATCAACATCCACATTCCGGGTCTGAAGAAATGGGTATTTCCGAAACTCGAAGACGACATGCGGGCGCAGCCGAAGCGCACCTACACGTATCGCGATCTGCTTGAACTATTCGAGACCTCTACCAAGCGCCATGCGACTCGAGTGGCAATGCGAATTGAGCGTGATGAACGCACCGAGCAATACACCTATGCTGACCTGAACGAGCTCGCCACACGGGCCGGAGCCTTTCTCGCCAGCGAAGGTGTTAAGCCCGGCGACCGGGTGATGCTCTTCAGTCACAATGCTCCGGAGTGGGGCATGACCTATTTCGGCGTGCTCAAAACCGGCGCTAGCTGCATCCCCGTAGATCCCGAAAGCAAAGTCAGCGAGATCGTGAATTTCGCGCGGGCGGGCGATGCCGCCGGCCTTGTGATTAGCGAGAAGCTTGATCAGGAACATCCGGAGCTGCGCGAGCGATTAGCAGCCGAAGGTCTGACGCTGCGCGTTTGGACCTTCTCTGAAGTATTTGCCCTTCCTGACCAAGAAACTGAAGATCAACGTGTGGCGCTCCTGCCGCATAAAGTCCAGGCCCAGTCAGTCGCGTCGCTGATCTTTACATCAGGCACCACGGGACGTCCCAAAGGCGTGATGCTTTCGCATCGCAACCTCACAAGCATGGTGTCGATGCTCTCTTCCGTCTTCGACATGTCGACAAAGGATGGCGTGCTCTCCGTCTTACCGCTCCATCATACGTTTGAGTTCTCTACCGGCTTTCTGACTCCCCTCAGTCGCGGCGCCCAAATCACCTACCTACCTGAGCTGACCAGCGACGCGCTCGCGCGCGCGATCAAAAACGGTCATGTGACTGGGATGGTTGGAGTGCCGGCGCTGTGGGAATTGCTGCACCGGCGCATTAAGAACCGTCTATACGAACGCAGCGACTGGATCGGCAAGACTGCCGACGCCCTGATCAAGGCGAACTTTTGGTTGCGCGAAAAAACGCCGCTGAATCTCGGCCCAATCGTTTTCTATCCGATTCATGAAGGACTCGGAGGACGGATTAGATATTTCATCAGCGGCGGCTCAGCCTTAGGCGAAAAAATTCATCGAGACTTCCAGGGTCTTGGGTTCACGATTCTCGAAGGCTATGGCCTGACGGAGGCTTCCCCTGTGCTTACCGTGACTCGTCCGGAGAACCGCATGTTAACGGGCAGTGTAGGCAAAGCGTTGCCGGGCGTGCACGTGCAGATTGCTGAGCCTGATCCAAGTGGCGTGGGCGAAGTGATAGCGCGGGGTCCGAATGTGATGCTGGGCTATTTCGACGATGAAGAAGCGACGCGCAACACGCTCATCGAGCGTTGGCTGTACACCGGGGACCTGGGCAAGCTCGACGAAGAAGGCAATCTCTTCCTGGTGGGACGCTCCAAGGAAATAATTGTCGATACTAACGGTAAGAACGTTTATCCCGATGAACTTGAAGAAATCTACGCCGACTCGCCTTACGTCAAGGAACTGAGCATCGTTGGCTTGCCTGATGGGATCGGCGAAAAGGTCGCGTGTTTGGTGGTCGCCGACGATGAGTATGACATTGCGCTTTCGCGGGCCGAACTACGAAGACGGGTCGAGGAACATTTCCGTCTGGTGTCCGCTTCGCTTCCTTACTATAAACGCGTCAAGCTGCTTCATTTTACCGACATGGAATTGCCGCGCACGGCGACGCGCAAAGTGAAACGTCGCGAGGTGCAGGCGATTATGGAATCACTTGAGCAAACCCAGAAGGCCAGCCGCGGTCTGGAAGGACAGACTCAGGCCGATGCAGATACGCGTTGGGTGCTTGACGTCGTTGCTACCGTAAGCAATCGCTCTCGTAACGAGGTTTCCGTGGAGACACGTCTTGCCGATCTCGGTTTCGACAGCTTGATGTTTGTAGAGCTTGCGACGGCAATCGAGAATGCCGGCGGCTCGATCTCCGCGCCTGAAAGGTTCAATGAGATTCAGGACGTAAAGGAACTTATTAGCGTTGTTGGTAGAGGAGGACCGGCGACTTCCCGCTCGAAGACAGCAGCTCGGAACGATCAGGAGACTGATGACGACGGTGAAATCCATATACCTTCAATCGTAAAGACTGTCGGCAACAAGGGTTTGGATCTGGTGCAGAAGGCTTTCTATGAACGGTTCCTGCACACACGATACGAAGGTCAGACGAATATTCCCGCGCACACGAACTTTATCGTGGCTGCGAACCATAGTTCGCACCTCGATATGGGTCTCGCCAAGATGGCGCTCGGAGCCGCTGGGAAAGACATGGTTGCACTCGCTGCCGCTGACTACTTCTTCGATAACAAATACAAGCGCGCATATATGGAGAACTTTACGAACCTGGTTCCGATGGAGCGCACTGGTTCACTGCGACAGTCTTTGCGCCACGCTACCTCGTTTCTCGATCGCGGCTACAACGCCTTGATCTTTCCCGAGGGGACCCGTTCGATGACGGGACTAATGGCTGATTTCAAACCGGTGATTGGCTATCTGGCTCTAGCTTCGAGGGTCGGCATCCTGCCTATCTATCTCCAGGGAACCTACGAAGCAATGCCGAAAGGCTCGAACATCATCAAGAGCCGGGATGTGAGTGCGCGTATTGGTCGCTACCTTTCGATTGAGCAACTCGAAGAAATGACCGAGGGAATGCCTCGAGCCGAAGCGTATCGTTTGATAGCTGCCCTGGTGAAACACGAAGTTGAGAATTTGCGCGACCGCACCCGCGTGCCCTTTTCAGCGCAGGAACTTCGCAAACGCTGGAAGGCTGAACGCCGCGCTCAAATCAACGAGCGCGATACGCAACTCGTTGCTCACGCAGACGAGTAGAATTGCTCTACGTAGCGTCGAATGAGTTTAGCCCGGCCTTTCAAGGCCGGGTTTCCTAAGCGTGGACCTACGGCGTCGCGGCAGCGACGCAATGACAACATGCTGACCGCGAGGTTCGTCAATCGTCGCTACGCGACGACGCCCTTGGCTCGCACTTTCCCGGCCTTGAAAGGCCGGGCTAAAATCATTCGACGCTACGCGTCAACTCCATCTCATGCCCAAGTCTCCACAAAAGCGCACCGCTCGTATGACGCCTACGCCCGCTACGAAGCGGCGCGCCGCCATCGAAAAACGCCCGCGTGCGTCAACATTGATCACTGGCGGCACCGGGTTCCTTGGTTCACATCTATTGCGCCAGTTAGTTGAGGACGGCGTGAAGGACATCCGCGTGATGGCCACTTCAATTCCGGACTGGCTTGTTGATCTTGGCGTTGAGCCCCTGGAAGGCTCAATCACAAAACCTGCCGATGTCGCGCGCGCGGTCGAAGGAATCAGAGATGTCTACCACCTTGCGGGGCGCGTCTCGCGCGAACGAGAAGATGCCCGTGAGATGTATCAAATTCACGTCGAAGGCACGCGCCTGCTTTGTGACGCCGCCAAGAATTGCGGGTGTGAAATCCATCGTCATGGCGTCAACGAGTGGGACGATTGCGGTGACTGCGGATGGCGAAATTGTTCCAGACGAGTCGTATCCGCAGCCGCTCGAAATCATTGCGCGCTGGCCTTACTACGCGAGCAAGTCTTATCAGGAGATGGCTGGGCTGGAGCGTTTCAACGGCAAAGGGTTGCGACTCGTGATTCTGAATCCGAGTCTATTGCTGGGACCAGGTGATGACCGGCTAAGTTCAACTAAAGTGATCCTTGATTTCATGTCCCGCAAGATCAACGCGGTGCCGACCGGTGGGGTGAGTTTCGTTGACGTTCGCGATGTCGCGAAAGCGTTTCGCGTGGCGATGCGCCGCGGGCGGCACGGCGAACGATATCTGATGGGTGCGGCAAACTGGACCTTCGACAAGTTCTTCGGCCGGCTAGCGCGCCTGACCAAAGTTGCCGCTCCCAAAATCGCCCTACCTTCGAGGCTCGCAGTGGGCGGAGCGAAGCTTGTGGATTCGCTCTTCAAGCAATGGGACCTCGCTTCCCCTGTCGAACCGGGAGCGATCGAGATGGCACAGTATTACTGGTATCTCAACTGCGCAAAGGCCTCACGAGAGCTCGCCTTCAAACCTCGCGACCCCGGCGAGACGCTGCACGACACTGTGGTTTACTTGCGTGAGAACTTTCTGGGCGGGATCCGCCTTTAAGTAACTTTCGAGTTTCGTGTTTCGAGTTCCGGCGACAGTTCGCGACGTGGTCAAGGTCAACGTACTTCGTAGGTAACTTGAAACTGAATCGGCAACTGACAATCGGAAACTGAAATTTCATTCTCCCAAGCGCCGCATACTTAAACACCCTAAACCGGTAGCGCTGGCGATCACGAATGTTTTTGGCAATTACGCCATGCAGATTCTCGTCCCACTTGGTGTAGTCGTCGATAAAACGATCCGACGCTGCTTTGTCTCCCTGGTATTGCACATCTAAAACCTTCTTCAAGAGTTTTCCTACGACATCGTGATACTTGTCGTAATGGATACGCAAGATGCCGTTTTCGAACGTTAGCAGCCCGTTTTCCAAAAAGAAGTTCCACTGCATCAGCTGCATAGTGTTGTAGGGTTGATCCCGCCGGGGCTTGTTGTTTTGCAGCACGCGCAGGATGCCGCCCGCATAAACTGAACGCATTTGGGCGTCGTTGTAGTAGCCCTGCTTGCGTAACGCGCTTGCGGCAAAAAGGGAAACCAAGTCCGCCTTCATCTCTTCAAGAGCACTGGCGTTTTCCTGCAATGCCTCATCAAGGTCGCGGTTGTCCTTCGTGCGATCCACGCCGAGATAATGTCCCACTTCATGCCAGAGCGTGCGGTAAAAGTTTCCATCTGAAGTTAACTCTTTCGCTTGCTCCGGCCCGACTGCGGCTTCGAAGGTGCTGCCCGTGCTCACGAAGATGTTCGGGTCGCGCATGATATTTGCTCGCAGAAGGATCGTGCGCCCATAGCGCCGGGCCAGATAACTCTCATTCGGCAGGATTGTTGCCGTGTTTCCGCCACGCGACTGCGCAAAATCAGCAACCACGTCGTAGACCCCAACCGGAATATCCTCGCGAATCTTCTTGTGATGGTCATAAGGAAGCGAGTCTTCGATCGCTTGCAGTCCCTGCATCGCCTGGCGCAGTGCAGTAGTCTCCTCCCGTCTCGTGCTCAACACATTCAGGGCGAAGAAGGTCTTCACTCCATAAAGTTCATCATCATAGGTTTCGTAGGAACCAATCTGCGCGTTGAGATTCTTGAAGCGGCCGGTAATCCAGGCGGCGTCACCAGATTCGTAATCATTCGTCAGTAAGTCGCGAGCGCGATTGCGTAGATAACGCGCAAACTCATCGTCGTCCGGCCGAACCGCGTCAGCGGCCTCATTAAGCAGACTGTGGGCGCGCATCAATTCAGGGGCATAGGCCACCGAATAAGGCACTGCATAAAAACCTGCGGCAGCAGCGCCGGGGCGCTGCGTGCGCGCGAGCTGAGTTAGTTCTGCCTTTAAACCTGGATGAAGTGTGTCGAGTACCGGGTAGGTGCGAAGCGTTGCCAAATCTTGTTGCGCGCTCTTCGGATTACTCTGGCGGACGACCGAACGCAGGTCGAGGATTGCCTCTCGCTTTTCCGGATGCGCCGCCAGAAAGGCATCGATCTCTGCTTTCTTCACACCCCAGGGATAAACACCCTTACCCGGTTGCACGGCTTCGACGGGCAAGAAAGGTTCGCGCTTGTTTTCGAGCGTGGTGGCAATGGGTCCCTGGAACAGTCGGTACAGCGTTAAAAGGTTTTCCGTCTCCGGTTTCGAGCCGACGCGCTTATGCAGTTGCAGCAGCTCGCTATACGACGAGATCGCTTGCGGATGGCGCTGCTGCTCGTAGAGATTCTGGAAAAGTTTTCCGACCTCGATCAGCTTCGCGACTGCGGTCTTTTCACCGGGGGTCAGATGATTGACATCGGGCCCGAGCCGAATTGTCTGCGTCTTGTCGATTAGCGGCTGGCTTTTTTCAAGCGGCCAGTATCCGGCAGGCAGACTTTGCGCAATCGTGATAGGTATACCAGTCATAAGACTCAGAAAGAACAGTATGAAAGCAACCAGTGGAAGCTTACGCATAATTACCTCTTCAATTAGTTTTTCAGCATTCTGACCATTTTGCTTAGGTTCGTCCAGGTTAGACCCAAGCACGCGATGGTCTAGCTTCGCTTTGTAAACCTGTCATTCACACCGGGCTCCAGCCCGGTGAAAACGCTGCCACGAACGCATCTCAACCGTTTTAACGGTTTCTCTTTGGGTGAACAGGAAGGAGAAACCGTTAAAACGGTCCCTTAATCGTTCGAGCCTTGAGGCACCGGGCTGAAGCCCGGTGTGAATGAAAGCTCCACTGCGTCAGCACTCACAACCAGGATCGATCGTTTCGCGTGCTTAGTGTGGTTTCGTGGATCGTGTTTTCTGCATGCGTGACTTTGTGCGCACATCAAACGATCCACGAATTCCCACAAACACACACGAAGACAGCGCCAATGCACTTTGTGCAAAGTCGTCCTTCTATTGTCCGACGATTCTTGCACCCAACCCCTGAGCAGAGGGACTGTGTGGCGAAATTGCAGAGCAATTTGGCTTGAGAAGCATGCGGCACCTTCTTTGCCCACTGCTACTGCCATGTCCGCAATTTCACCAACCCCTTTGTCAGGGCCGAGCATCTCCCCGGATGAGCCGAAGCACTGGGCGCTAACCGATCTAGCACCCGACCAGTTAGGTCGCGGCGACTTAAACCTCCCGCAACCGTGGGCTAATCTGAGCGAAGCTCTTGATGGTTTTGTACGGGGTTTCATGCGGCGTTGGCGACGCGAGCGGCGGCGGCGCAAGGTCGCGAGGGGCTACGATATGGCCCTCGAGATTGCGCGCTTTATTCCACGTGGCTCGCGCGTGCTCGATGTCGGTTGTGGCAACGGGTACATCGCACACCACTTGACTGCCCTTCTTGGTCGCGGCGTTGTTGGCATCGATGTCGCCAAAACTACCGAAGCAGCGATTGCCTATCAGGAATTTGATGGAAGAAATTTTCCGATTAGCGATAGCGCTTTTGACGTGGCCTTGTTCTGTTACGTGCTGCATCACGCGCAGGATTTGCAGCCGATTTTTCGCGAGGCCCGACGCACTTTGTGCAGTAGTGGTCTGCTGGTGATCTATGAAGACATTCCTGAGACGGCTTGGGATCGGATCATCTGCGCAATCCACAACCGCAAATGGCGCAGCCGGACCGGGCCATGTACGTTCCGCGGCGAACGTGATTGGCGGGACACGTTCGCCTCTGAAGGATTTGAGTTGTGTAAGACGCGCCGCCTCTCGCGATGGCGCAACCTCGCACATCCCGTGAGCCGCAGGTTCTTTTTACTGCGGGTTAGTAGTACCTGTAATAGTGAACGCCGTCCATCAGAAGACCGTGGCTGATTAAGTCGGCGAAGCCGACGGATGAAAATAGCCCAGCACTTCAGTGCTGGGGAAAAGCAGGTCGGCAAAATCGAAGTCCGCGAAACGGACGACAGAATTGGAGTTTTATCCTACTTCTCAGCCGTCCGCTTCACGGACTCGGTGCTGTTCGATCAAACGTGTATCCCAGCACTGAAGTGCTGGGCTACTTTCATTCGTCGGCTTCGCCGACTTTTGGATATCGAACCTCGACGGCGATCTATTGTTTCTGCGCCGTTGTCTGTTTCTGCAAAGCCGCCAACGCCGCCAATACTTCTTCGCTGTGCGGCGTGGGTTTCACTTTCATAAAAACCTGTGCGACTTTTCCCTTCGGATCGATGATGAAGGTGTTACGCGCTGAATACTTAGTCCCGTTGTAATCCATAATGGAGCCATACGCCTCGGAAACCTTGGCCTCGACATCTGCAAGCAACTTGAAGTTCAGGCCTTCCTTGGCGCAGAACTCTTTATGAGATTCAGCGGTGTCCAGACTAACTCCAAGTATCACGGCGTTGATGGCTTTATACTTCTCGAGATCGCGTTGGAAGTTTTTGGCCTGAATCGTGCAACCCGAAGTAAAGTCCTTCGGATAGAAATAGAGCACCACCCATTGGCCGCGAAAATCTTTCAGGCTCGCAGCTTTCCCTTCGTTGGTTGTCAGAGAAAACTCGGGCGCGGGAGCACCGACTGCCGGTGGTTCACCGACAGCTCCTGCTGAAGTTGACATTACAAAACCAACGAACAACATCGCAAAAATCAAAAAATACTTCGTCATGATCCTAATTACTCCTTCTATCAATCATTCTTCAACCAAGTCCGCGGGGATTGACGGCGATTCTGGCCCCTGTTCCGCAGCAATCCTGAGAAGCCACCGCAACTTCTCCTGTTGCTCGTCGTTGAGGTCGACAAATTTCACTCCGAATCCGGTGCCGGCACCATAGTGCCTCACTTCCCCTTCCAAATAAAGCCAGTCATCATCGGGAAGCAGGACTCTAAAGCCTACGATTTCTCCCAGCCTCACTGAGCCGACCGTGTCCAGGTAACAACCGCCTTCGGACAAGTCTGTGATTAGAGCACCCTGGGCCTCCGTTGAGCTGTCCCACATCGCGTCGAGGTTGACACGCAGTCTCGGTTTCGACCGGCGATCATCCATAAGGTTCGGTCCAACCTGAGTTACGCTAGTTCACCCGGCTTGCGCAGCATCTTGTTCACTTCACCGAGATGGGTCTCTTCTTCCGCGATCATGTTGCGAGCATATTCTTCCAGCAGCACCGAGCGGTCGCGAACAAGTTCCAACAGCTTCCGATACAGAGCGAGTCCGGCTTCCTCGGCCGCGACGGACTCCAGCAGAATATCGTTGATCCCGTGCTTGTGAGTCTCAAGCAAGGCCCCAATCTTTAACGAGGGGTGATCACCAAAATGCGTGACGAGTTCGCCGGCCTGATTGGCATGAGCGAGACATGTCGAGGCTTCGCCACGCAACCAACTGGTAATCGGAATCCGATTATGACCAAACACCATTAACGCGTAATGCGTGTAACGAACCACGCCCGCCAATTCAGTTTCGAGTATCTCGTTAAGCAGTTTTACCGCTGCAGCTTTGTCAAAGCTCTCGTCCGGCATCGGGCCTCCTCTTATTAATGGTTTTGTTTATCTTGGATGATTACTGCTGGTAAATCAACCATCGCAATTGCCGGATAGTGTTCTTAATCTGAAAACAGATGTAGGGGCGTCCCTCCGTGGGCGCCCCCAAATTGCAAACGGGGGCGCCCACGGAGGGACGCCCCTACAGAATTTAGGACACTACACAACTGCCAATTGGGCAATTCGGCAAGGCACTACGGGGTGCGAACGCGCAACGCATCCGGCACGATTTGAAAAGTAGCAGGCAACCGGCCGGGCAATTCACCGTCAACTTCGATCAGAATCTCATCCGACTTCAGCGCCGGACGCGCCACGACTTTAGCTGCTAAGGCATGTCCCACCTGCTGCATCCCGAGGTGGGCGCCGAGATATAGCCGCGGCGCGTTAGTGAAGATCTTAAACGCACCTAGATCGCCCACGCTTACGACATCAAACTTTCCGTCGTTTAGCTTGGCGTCCGGTGCGATCTTCATGCCGCCGCCAAAATATTTCGCGTTGGCGATGCAGAGCGCGACGAGCGTCATGTGTTGCTCTGGTTGGTCATCAGGCTGCACAACAACGCGAGTCGCCCGGGACTGCATAGCGCTCTGCAACATGGAGACGCCAAAGGACAAACGACCGGTCAACCATTTGGGCCCTTTGAACGGCATCCATTCCGGACCTCTCTGTTTGACACGCTCAATTACTTCCGCGGTCATGCCAAAAGAGGCGACGCCCAGGAAATAACGCGTTTCCTGTTCACCCTCGTTCGTCGTAAAGGTAACGCGGCCGACATCTATCATCCGCGAACGACCGGTGCGCAATATTTCGGCAGCGTCGCGCGCTCGGCGCGGAATACCCAGCGTCTTACGAAAGTCACCTCCAGTTCCACTCGGCAACACTCCTAACTCTGAGTCTTTACCGGACAAGAGGATGCCGTTGGCCACTTCCGAAATTGTGCCGTCGCCTCCGCAGGCAATGATTAGTTTGATCCCCTTGCGCGCTGCGGTTGCGGCGATCTCAGTTCCCTGCCCAGGGCGTTCGGTAAACACGGGCGTAAACGCGCCAAAGTGGGAGCGAAGATCACTGGCAATTCCGGCCCAGGCGTCGCCCGTGGCGCCCCCGGCTGATGCAGGATTGATGATGACTATTGGAAGAGACATGGAACAGATGTCCAAAACCCAAGGTCCAAGGTCCAAAGTCCTCGTTAGCGAGACAGACATTGGACTTTGGACCTTGGACCTTGAACAGTCAACTTGCTGATTTGCGTTTGAAGCCTAGATGCGCAACCGCGAGTAACAATCCAGCGAGAGCCAGAATATAGAGACCGGTGGATCACTATCCGGCCCACGTCGGCTCCAGTTAGGTCAGAATACTTCCAAAGATTATGAAGGACCGGATTGTAGAGCCAGCCGTTGTGGCCCTGGGAATACAAATAGAAGAGTCCGGCGCACGTGCCGATCCCAAACGCGTAAGTTACGTACCGATCGCGGAGTAATACGCCGAGCGCCAGAGCGGCTGCGGCCAGGAAGATCGCATTCGGGATCAACCACCAAAGTGCGGCATTGGCGGCGAACAGGATCATCAACGCATAGGGAGCGACACGCTTGCTGTTGAGTAGCACCTCGTTCTGAAAGACAGCGACGAACGGCGTGTGGAGGGGATTCCTCATCTCTTCGACGATCTCAGTAAACTCAACGCGCTGATGAAGTGATAAATAAGCTCGTTATGAGGACTACGATCACCGAGACGACCGCCGTCAGACTTGACCAGGCCGCGGCGCTCAACCGTCCATCGACCTGAAACCCCTTCGTTGACTTACGTTGGAAAAAGAGGTGCGCGAGCGAAAGACTCAGCGTGGCAACCGCAACGAAGTAGAGTCTTTGAATCAGGATTGTGGCCTGGTTGTTTCCGGCTCCCGTGAGATCCGAATACTTCCAAAGTTGATAGAGCAGTGGATTGTATAGCCAGTGGTTATAGCCCTGGCCGTACAGGTAAAACAGGCCGACGCCGATTCCGATACTCGCCGCGTAGGTCAGGTATCTGTCCCGCAACAAGACATTCAGCGCCACGGACCCGCCGGTTATCAGAAGTATGCCTGGCAAGAGAATCACTGAATAGGTTATCAGGTAGGCTTGAATCTCAACCGGCGTGTGGCCCCTGAGAAATTGAATCAGGATTGCGGTCAGACCGACAAGTATCATCAAAGAGAGTGTCAGCGAAAGGGTTGCCAGGAATTTTGAGAGCAGCAATACACTGTTCGGAGCAGGCGCGGCCCATAAGACAGGTTCAATCCGCACTTCGCGATCGCGATGCATTGCTTCGCCCGTGTAAAAAACAGCTATCCCGACCAGAAATAACAAGAGCGACTTTGCTGTGTTAGTCGCGTACGCGGCGGAATGAGAGACGTCAGCGGGGATGTTATAAAAGGCGACTTCCAGGATAGAGAGGAAGATAGCCAGAGGCATGATCGCGACCAAACTCCGCTCGGAAAGCAGCAAGCGAAACTCAACTGCCAGGGCCGCGAATAGTTGACGGAGATGGGCGCGTACCCCAACGGTCGTTCTAATGACATTGGGAAGCAGCACCTTCTCGCGTGAGTGATCTGCTTCGAATCGCTCGCCGAGTGTTAGTACGGTGCTCGGCGGGTCGTAATAGAACCCGCCGGCTTCAGCTGTAAGGTTGAGGACTGACAACTCTTCTACCTTCCGTGGTCGCTCGGCTATGGTGAAACGTAGGTAAACAATCGTCAGACAAATCGCCGCCAATAGAATCATCACCGCACGATTAACGATCAGGTCTGTTTCGTAAACCACTACGAGTTGATTCATCACCTCAGCGCTGATGGCGTGAAAGTTTCTGCCACCCCGGTTCATAACAAGGGGGTCAAGAGCAAGTTTCCAGCGCCACGGCAAGCTGTTCAATAAGACGGTCTGATAAGCGATGTAGAGCGGATAAAATGCAACGCCCAGGCCGTATACGATCTTGGCATTGCGAGTAAGAACTCCCACAGCGAAATAGAACGCCGCCAGAGCCAGGTGCGAGATCACTACGAACACCAGAAAGTGTTTTATGTAGGGAAATACCTTCCAATCCTGGGTAATCAGGCCTTGTTTGGGAACTGCCTGGAGTACAAACCACGTCAGCACAAAGGCGGACTGACAGCACGCCAACACAAAGAAGTTGCCGAAAAATTTGCCCAGAAGATAAGCGGCGCGGCTGATGGGTTTTGAAAAAATAAGCGGATCGACGCCGGCGCGGAAATCCCTGCTCACCGGATCCGCCATGAACACGGCGGTGAACAGAGGCAGGGTAAGGAAAGAGTAAACAGGAAGCACCCCCGCGATGAAAAAGTCGGCGTTTACTGCCCAACCGTGACCACTGGCAGGTCCCCAGCCCCACCAAAGCAATCCATTCCCCGCGCAGAGCAAAGCCATGAAATAAGGAGCGATGCGCTTCGAGTTAATCCGCACCTCAGTCTGAAAGATTGCGCCGAACGACGTCCAAGCGGGGTTTTTCATCTCAACTCGCTCGTTCCCGTTGGTTGACCAGTTCAAAGTAATAGTCTTCGAGAGCGGGGGCTGCAGGAGTAAATTCTTCGCTCGGGCGTTCTCCTTTTGAGATCACTCTCAGGCGCGCCATGCCACCGAACATCTGCGAAGAGATTACCTGACAGCGGGACTTAAACGCCGCTACCTGCTCGCGCGGCACAGTGGCTTCCCAAACTGAGTCTTTAAGTTGCTCGATCGCCTGCAGCGGCGTGATGGAAGCCAGGATTGCACCCTGACGAATGACCGCCATTTGGCTGCAAAGACTCGAGACGTCAGCGACAATGTGAGTTGAGAGAATCACCACCGCGTCTTCACCCGCCGTTTCCGCCAGCAGATTATGAAAACGGATTCGTTCTTCCGGATCCAGGCCGGCGGTTGGCTCGTCGACGATGATGAGTTGCGGTTGACCGATCAGCGCTTGCGCGATTCCCAGGCGTTGCCGCATGCCGCCCGAAAACCCGCCAACTCTTTGCCGGCGCGCCTCGGTCAGGTTCACTCTGTCAAACAACGCGTCGACCAGCGCAGCGCGCTCTTTCTTATCGTGGACGCCTTTTAGTTTTGCAAAGTAATGAAGCGTTTGTTCAGCCGTAAGCGTGGGATAGAGTCCAAACTCCTGCGGCAAGTAACCAAGCATCTTCCGCGTGCCATGTTTGTCGGCTATCAAGTCGATGCCATTCATCTCGGCGGTGCCTGAGTCAGGATCGAGCAATGTCGCCAGGATTTTCATTAAGGTTGTCTTGCCTGCTCCGTTTGGTCCGAGCAAGCCAAACATGCCCGCAGGCACATCGAGCGAGATTCCTTTCAATGCCTGAATGCCGCTCGCGTAGGTTTTTGTCAGTTCTTTAATATTAAGCATCGTTGGGTCGTTACGCTTGCAGTGACCACACCTGTACCGCGACTTCGAAACCTTCTTCGAAGAATAAAGTGCACTCAACAACTCTGTCGGTTTTATTTATCTGAAATCAGACGTTCCACAGGCGTGCGCCCACTCTGGTCAAAGGCCGCCTCTGACATTTGACGGGGTTCACTCAGGATTAGCCGCGACGAGGCGTCCGGTTTGGGGAAAAAGCGCGATGGCTTCAAAGCGCGCACATAAAGCAACAAGCGGCCGAGGAGACCGAGCGTCATCAAAATCGTTCCCATGCGCGTGACATGATATTCCGTGCCCATAATGCGAACGAAGATTCCGATCAGAAAGACCAGGAATAGAAGGGACTTCAACGCGCGGACCTGAGGACTATTTCTCATGCTGATTTCCAGGCATTGATCTCTGATCTGATCGACATTGCCAAACTGCCTGGCCGCGAAACCTTCGGCCTCGGCGCGCGAAATCCCGCTTGCGATGTACTTCTCACTTAAAAGGTCGAGATGAAAACGCAGTTCCTCTTCGACCTCGCGTTCGATCAAGTTCGAATTGATTAATCTCGAAAGCCAATCTGGCAGCAGTCTCATCGGATCTCCCTTAGGCGGTCTGGAGAATGCGAGTGATCGCTTGAGATACGCGATCCCAATTTGCGGATTGATCGTCCAGTTCTTTCCGTCCGCTTCGGGTGAGCTTGTAAAACTTAGCGCGCCGATTGTTTTCGGAAACTCCCCACTCGGAAGACACCCAGCCGCGTTCTTCCATCCGGTAGAGTGCCGGATAAAGCGAGCCATCCTCAATTTTCAAGAGATCGTCAGCCTCGCTATGAATTCGTTGGGCAATACCGTAGCCATGCATCGTGTCGCGTGACAGGGTTTTTAGAATCAGGAGTTCAAGCGTGCCTTGCATCAGGTCTGTGCGAGTAGTGGCCATGGTGCTGGAGTCAGTGGTCAGTAGTCGGGGCGCTGGTGCCCTCCCCTAGATGATCTGGGAGTCAAACTACGCTCACCTCCCTAGATTGTCAAGGGAAAGGTAAGGCAGGGCAGAAAACATTTTCCATTTCGTCATTTGGCATTTGTCATTCGCTAATTGGAAGCCGGTAAGCGAATAACGCGGAGTCGCCAAGGCGCAACGCCGCAAAGAAAATATTCAACGTTTTTCCTGTTGTTTAGTGTGCTTCGTGTCATTTCGTGGATCGTATTCTTTGCCGCAACATCAGCGAATGATCCACGAAGTGACACTAAACAGCACGAAACGCGTTGAATCGTTTCTGCGGCTCTGCGCCTTGGCGACTCTGCGCTTTGGAGACTTTGCAGTCGGAAGTACCGATGACAATGAGAAATCTAAAATAATCTAAAATGACAAATGGAAAATGTTTTCTGCTCCAGCTGTCTGCCCTGCCGTCTGCGCCAGCAGCCTGCCTACTGCCTTCCTGCCCTCCGCTTACTGCATTAACCGATCTTTCTCGCCTAGTTCAGCAATCTTTCGCATCACGACTTCAGATATCTCTTTGTAAGTGCGCATGTGATCGCGTTTGGTTTGAAACGCCGAGAAATCGATCTGCGGGCCGAAGTGGATTCGAATTTTTTCGCCGCCGGTCCAATTTCCCATTACTTGTTTCGGAAGATCATTACCGAGGCCCGCGATGAATACTGGGATCACCTGTGGTGCTGCGTCCTTGATTAGTTTCCCAACACCGGGCTGGGGTCGCAGGTAAGAGTAAGGGTTCCACCCCTTGTTGCGCGTGCCCTCTGGATGGAAGCCGATTACGTTGCCGGGACCGGTTCGGCACAGCTCCGTCAGCACACGGAACGAGAACTTATCAAACGAGCGTTTTTCGGTGAGGGGTTTATCACCACTCGCAAAGAATGGTGGATACATTGACCACCAGCCCATCACCAGGTTTACAAATAAGCCAAGTGGACCCTGGTAGAAAAAGCGACCGCGCACCGGAAAGAAAAGCTGCTTGCGCCAGGTGGTATTGCGAAAGAGCACGGTAGAAACCGTGTACATATCGAAAAATGATCGGTGATTAGCAACGATCAGGATGGGTCGATCGCGAGACGCGGCGGCGACGTTCTCGAGACCGTAGACCCGCATCAGATTGTAAGTGGATAAGTGGATCCAACCGGCGCCGAGCGTTCTTTGGCAGAAGGTCCAGAAGCGTTTCCAGCGACCCTGGTTCATACGACGTACCCAGCGGAAGGCAAAGCGCTCAAAGCCGCTCAGGACGCTTAGTTCTTCAGCCGTGGGTTCGAGGGAAGGTCCAAGGTCCAATGTCCGAGGTCCAACGTCTGTTTTGTTCAAAGTCGCTTGGTCGTCAACGGCCAATTCGGATGCCTGACCCTCAACTTTGGAATCGGGACTTTGGACTTTGGACATTGGACCTTGGACGGGCCGTTATTCGATTGAGAAGTATTTCGCTTCGGGATGATGAACGATGATCGCAGAGGTGGATTGCTCCGGATCAAGTTGAAACTCTTCAGTCAGTTCGACGTCGATACGCGACGGTTCGAGTAGCTCGAAGAGTTTAGTCTGATCTTCCAAGTTCGGACAGGCGGGGTATCCAAAGCTGAAGCGCGAGCCCTGATAGCCCTGGTGAAATAACTTATTAATTTCGGGCGCGTCCGCAGCAGCAATGCCCAGCTCAGTGCGAATTCGTTTATGCCATAACTCCGCCATGGCTTCAGCGCTTTCGACGCTGAGACCATGAAAATAAAGGTACTCCGCGTAGTTGTCAGACTTGAAGAGTTCTTGCGAATACTCGGTAGCACGCCTGCCCACAGTAACCAGGTGGAAGGCCGCCACATCCATTCGCCCTGACTCGCGCGCCGCGAAGAAATCCGCCAGACACAGATGCTTGCCAGCCGGTTGGCGGGGAAATGTGAAACGCATGCGTTCCGTTTTCTGGTCGTCCTGGTAAATGATGAGGTCGTTGCCGGAGGACTGACAGGGGAAATAACCATAAACCACGCGTGGGACCAGAAGCTGTTGGCTCGCCGAACGCTGCTGCAGTTCCTCATAAATGGGCCGGACCGTATCTCTCACGAAGGCCTGATATTCTGCAGCTGGTCGCGATCCCTGTTTGAACTGCCACTGACCTTTGAATAGGGCGGTCTCGTTTATGAATGCGAAAACGTCGGTTAGCGGAATGTCTTCCACGACTCGCGAACCATAAAACGGCGCGCTCGGTATCTCCACATCAGTACTGATCGCCGACCGGGTCGTGTGCGTGGTATCGCCTGAAGACTTCGCTCGACCCCTTGGCCTGGCAGGAGTTTGAATCCCCAGCTTCGCGTCCTCGCCAACCAGATTTTCTTGATCCTCGTCCCCGGTTGCGCTGGTGAATTCACCATTACCGCCAGCGGCCGCAGCAGCAACCGCGACGCCAGAACCACTCATGAGCGTGTCCATCGTGTGAAGACCTGCGAACGCGTCGTGTGCATAAAAGAGCTGGCCTTTATAAATCGGCTTAAGATCTTCATTGACATAGCGGCGATTCAGCGCCGCTCCGCCAAGAATAACCGGCACTTTGATGCCGCGTTCGTTCATCAACTCCAGGTTCTCTTTCATGATGAGCGTCGACTTTACGAGCAGTCCACTCATTCCTATCGCATCCGCTTTGTGTTCCTCATACGACTGCAGAATGTTATCAATTGCCTGTTTGATACCGAGGTTGATGACCTTGTAGCCGTTGTTAGTCAGAATGATGTCGACCAGATTCTTGCCGATGTCGTGAACATCGCCTTTAACGGTCGCCAGCACCATTATCCCCTTTGCAGTCGCTCCACCTTTCTTTTCCATGAACGGCTCAAGGAAGCGCACCGCAGCCTTCATCGCCTCGGCAGATTGAAGCACGAACGGCAACTGCATCTGGCCGCTGCCGAATAGATCCCCGACTACCTTCATGCCTTCAAGGAGAATGTTATTAATGATGTCGAGCGCCGGATGAGTCTCGAGCGCCTTCTGAAGCTCCGCTTCGAGGCCGATCTTCTCTCCGTCTATGATGTGATTCTTGAGTCGCTCCTCGACAGTTTCACCTTTTGAGGCCTTCTTGCTGGTCTTGCCCTTTACGCCTTCGAAGAGTTTGGTGAACTCAGTCAAGGGATCGTAGATGCAAACCTCGCCTTCAAACTTTCGCTGATCGTATATAAGTTCTCGCGCGACTTTCAGCTCCCGTTCGCCAATTCGATTAAGGGGCTCAATCTTGCTGGCGTTTACAATCGCCGCGTCCAAGCCTGCGTCGACTGCGTCGTGGAGAAACACGGAGTTCAGCACCACGCGCGATGCCGGACTGAGTCCGAAGGAAATGTTTGAGACACCAAGAATGGTGAAGCACCCGGGCAGCTCCTGCTTGATCCGACGAATACCTTCGATGGTCTCAAGCGCGTTGCGGCGATCTTCCTCGATTCCTGTAGAAATAGGCAGCGCGAGCGGGTCAAAGAAAATGTCCCCAGCGGGAAGATCCAGTTCGCTTGTCGCTTGCTCGTAAGCGCGCTTCGCGATCCCAAACTTACCGTCTGCCGTTCGCGCCATTCCCTCTTCATCGATCGTTCCGATAACAACGCTGGCGCCATACTGTTTGGCGAGATCGATAACTTTTGTAAAGCGCGGAACGCCGTCTTCATAGTTCGTCGAATTGAGAATGCTCTTGCCGCCCGCATGCTGAAGCCCGGCCTCCATCTTTTGCCATTCCGTGGAATCGAACATCAACGGAAGTTTGATATTGGTCACAAGGCGCGAAGCGAGTTCGTGCATGTCGCTTTCACCGTTGCGACCCACGAAATCCACGTTCACATCCAATATATGAGCGCCTTCACGTTCCTGTTCCTTCGCGAGCGAAACTAAGCCGTCCCAATCTTCGGCATTCAGCAGGTCGCGCATTTTCTTTGAGCCGCTGGCATTGACGCGTTCGCCGACAATCAGGAAGGACGCATCCTGAACGTAAGGCTGCTGAAAATAAATTGATGAAGCAGCGGGTATTACCTTCGCGTTGCGCGCTTTAGGAGTAATCCGCTCCATTGCTTCCACGACCAGCTTCAAGTGGGCCGGCGTGGTTCCACAACAGCCGCCCACGACATTGACGCCGAAGTCACTGGCAAAATGGACGACCTGCGTCGTGAAGGTCTCCGGAGTCTCGTCGTAGTGCATCTTCCCATCCACGACGGAGGGCAAACCGGCGTTGGGCAGGACCGAGACCGGCAGCGGCGAGTTTTCGCAGAGGTAACGAATGCTCTCGGTCATGTGACGCGGACCCGTGCCGCAGTTCATTCCAATTAGGTCAACTGGAAACGGCGCGAGCGCAGTTAATGCCGCGCCAATCTCTGTTCCATTGAGCATGGTGCCAAAGACTTCAATGGTCACTTGAGCGATCACAGGGACGCGAGTGCGATGCTGTTTGAAGTGCTCGAAGATTGCGGATAGCGCTGCCTTTGTTTGGAGTAGATCCTGACAGGTTTCGACTATCAGCAGGTCGGCGCCACCGTCGAGCAATCCGCGAACCTGCTCGGCGTAAGCTGCTTTCAGATCGGCAAAGCTGATGTGACCCAGCGTCGGCAGTTTGCGTCCTGGCCCCATCGAGCCAGCGACCCAACGAGGTTTGGCCTTTGTGGAGTAATCTGCGGCGACACGTTTCGCGAGGCTCGCGGCCAGGACGTTCATCTCGTAAGCCTTATCGCCAATGTCGTACTCGGCAAAATCAACAGGCGTACCGTTGAACGAGTTGGTCTCAATTACGTCGCAACCAACCTCGAGAAAGGCCTTGTGAACGTTTTCGACGGCGTCCGGCCTGGTGACTAGAAGATTTTCGTTACAGCCCTCGAACCGCAAGCCGCCGAAATCATCCAGCGTCAGGTTCTGCAGCTGCAGGTTGGTCCCCATCGCGCCGTCAAAGACGACGATGCGTTCCTTAAGAGTGTCGAGAAATGTGGACATATCAGATTGCCGATTGCCGATTGGCAATTTCTTTACTAGTCCTTCTCCTAACAAATCGACTTCGCTGGATCTCAATGTCGAGTTCAATGCGCCCAATCGGCAATTGGCAATCGCCAATCGGCAATGAGAAAGCCCCGCGCTAAACAACGCGGGGCTTTTAAACCCTTTTCGCTAGTCTCATAGGTTAAAGACTCGCCGAGCTGTTTAGCGGATTATTTTTCGTGGCCGCAAGTCGCCTTAACTCACCACGTTTGCTCCGAAGGTATTGAAACACCTGGCAGCGGAGGCTGTCAAGATAGAGGTTGGCTGGAACGTCTCAGCGTCTAATCAGGTACAGATGATGGATCAACGACATTGCGTGTCCAGCTGATATCATTTCTCATTTTGTCACTTTGTCTTGTACGCCTGGGCCCTGGCGCTGAGCTTTACCTCCCACTACTTTCCCTTTACCATCCCTGTTCATGCGGCGCGCCATTTACCCTGGCTCTTTTGATCCTGTCACCAACGGTCATCTGGACATCATCGAACGCAGTTGTAAGCTCTTCGACGAAATCATCATCGCGATTCTGATCAATCCTGAAAAGCAGCCTTTCTTTACGATCCAGGAACGGCGGGAGATGCTCAACGAAGTCCTCAAGGAAATTGAGACGTCGACATGTAAAGTGCGCGTTGATGCGTTTGAAGGGTTGCTGGTGCAGTACGCGCTGGCGCAAAAAGCAGATGCCATCGTCCGCGGGATTCGCGCGATTTCCGACTACGAGTATGAATTGCAGATGGCTTTGATGAATCGGCGGCTGGAACCGAGTATTGAGACCGTATTTATGATGCCCGCTGAAACTTATTCCTATGTCAGTTCACGCCTGGTTAAGGAAGTCTTCCAGCTCGGCGGAAAGCTAACCGGTTTGGTGCCACAGCAAGTTCAGAAACGAATGAAGGAGAAACTTAAGAACAAATGACCCAGGCGGCCACCTCAATCTTTCCGGTTTCCGATAACGTCGCTCGAATGACACCGTCGTCCACGCTTGCCGCTATGCAAGCAGCTGAAGCGATGCGGGCAGCGGGAGTGAATGTCGTTGATTTCGGCGCCGGCGAACCCGACTTTGATACGCCCGACAACATCAAGCAGGCCGCGGCAGACGCGATGCGTGCCGGCAAAACTAAATACACACCGACGGCCGGAACGCGAGGCTTGCAGCAGGCAATTATTGATTTCTACGAGAAGCAGTTTGCAGTTACCTACGATCGGTCAGAGGTAATGGCTACTTGCGGCGGCAAGCAGGCAATCTTTAATGCCGTTGTCAGTTTGATAAATCCCGGCGATGAAGTATTGCTGCCAAAGCCTTACTGGGTGACCTTTCCCGAGATTGTGGTTTTCGCTCGCGGTGTTCCTGTGTTCATTGAAACGGAAGAAACCGGCTTTCTCTTAAACGCAGAACAAGTTGAACGGGCAATAACACCCCGGACGAAGCTCATCATCCTGAACTCCCCCTGCAATCCATCGGGCCGGGTTATCCCAGCCGCGGAGTTCCGCCGGATTATGGAGCTCCTTAGCGATCGAGGCATCTTTGTAATTACCGACGAGTGCTACCTGCGCTTCGTATATTCGCCAGCCGAGGTCTTCAGTGCCGCTACTCTGCCGGCAAACGTCCGCAGCCGCCTCTGCATCGCGGGTTCATTCTCAAAAACTTACGCGATGACTGGATGGCGTTTGGGCTATGCGCTGGCGCCGCGCGAGTGGACAAAGGCGATGTTGAATGTCCAGGGTCATTCGACAAGTAATCCAAACTCAATCGCTCAGGCTGCCGGCATCGAAGCGCTCAACGGGCCACAGGATTCAGTCGCGGTGATGCTTGCTGAATATACGGCGCGCCGCGCGTGGCTTTTGCGAGCCCTACAGGAGATTCCTAGCCTGAAATGCGACGAGCCCGAAGGAGCGTTCTACGCTTTTCCCAATGTCACTGGGTGTTTCGGACAACACATGCGAAGTTCCGCATGAGTTTGCTGAGCAACTGCTGGAGAAGGAACAGACGGTAGTGACTGACGGGGCCGCGTTCGGTGCTGAAGGATATGTTCGCCTTTCTTATGCGACTTCAATGGGCCAATTGGAAGAAGGGGTCAAGCGGATTAAGCGATTCGTGGAAGGTTGTAGCGAACGTAGTCTGCTAAGACGTTCGTTTGCGCTGACTCGAGTTAACAGACTGCGAACAAAAAAGGCGCTGGCTGGAATTCCAGTCAGCGCCTTCATATTTGAACTGCCGGGCAATTAGTACAGGTTGAAGTTGTATTCCAATTGGATGTACATCGACACGGCGCGCCCGTCCTTCATGGCGGGAGTGAATCTTAATCTGACGTGCCGCGGCAATGGCGCGTTCGGTGAGTCCATAAGGCAAACCCGAAACGGCGCGGATACTGGTCACCTGGCCACCAGAGGTGAAGACCGCACGCAGTACCACTGTTCCCGTAATCTGATTCTTGCGGGCCTCTTCGGTGTATTGCGGTTCGGGCTTAGACAGCACGCGGGCCTTCGAGCTCACTTCCTTGCCACTGAAAATTCGATTGGGATCGCCACCGCCTGGTCCGCCGGGTCCGCCGCCGCCATCGTTGCGATCGCCTCCGCCGATGTTGCCACCGCGACCGGGACCAATACCTCCGCCTTCACCAGGACCGATACCGCCACCTCTGCCGGTGCCGATACCATTGCCGGAACCCGGACCTGAGGATGGGTCGTTGCTCTTTGATTTAAAGTCACCGTATGGGAGCACTCGAGCATCTGGTGGAACCAATAACGGATCAGCCACCACCGTCGCCGCTACTGGAAGCGAAGGGTTCTTAATTGTTGGCGGCTTCGGATCTGGAGCCACCACTTGCGGCACAGTTAAGGATGCTTGTGGGGTCTTACCAAACGAGGCTGGCTTCTGCTCTTCGCGTCCACCACCACCACCGCCGGCCGCTTTTTCTGGCTTTGGCTTGCTTCCGCCACCGCTTCCCTTATTCAAACCAGCGGTACCAGGATCCGGGGTTGGCTGCTCGGCGGGAATATCAAAAATGTTATCGACTATTTCCTCGTTGTTTTTGGCGATCAGCTCTTCACCACGTTGCATTTGCAGGCGATCGATCCAGAAAATCGCAAGCACCATGCCGATTACAAGGACTAGTGCGCTTAAGACGCCTGTTGCGACATTGGGCTGGGACAGAGACTCTCCAGCCCGCCTGCCCGTAGCCTACAACCATTCGCTTTGAGAATCCGAAAGGATCTCGCTTGAACTCCGGCCAGGTAAGTTCCGAGTTATGTGCGACTTCTTTAAGCTCCGCAATCAATCGCTGTGTAACCCCGGTGTCATCAATAAAGGTGAGATGGTACTCACCCTTGGGAGCCACTGCTGTCGCTGCCGCACCGGCCGCGACTGCCCCGTAAGCCGGTTCGCTAGCTGTGTACACGGGAGCCTGCTGCACAGCCGGCCGCGTGACGCTTTCTTCAACCTTTTCGGCAACCGCGGTGAGCGGCGTCCCGTCCACCGGACAAAAGCTAAATTTGTCCGCGAACTCTTCCTGGCATGTGGAACAAAACTTCATCTTGACTACCTCTTTTTGCCTTAGCGGAAGCGGTACCGGGCTGTGGCAGCATCCGCGTTCACCAACTCCCTATGATAACTGTTTGAGACGCGCTGATCGAGACTTTTTGATGGCTCGGGTACGATCCACCGGCCTAACATGCTCTTTAACTCGTCTTCCGAAATATACTGGTCTCCGGGTTCGATGCTGCTCATTAAGGCTTCTCCAAAGTAACAATTTCCAGGGTACTATTCAAATAGGGTAGCAACGTGGTGCGCAGTCGCTCACGTGCTCGATGAAGCCGGGCCTTCACCGCCCCAACATCACTGCCCACTACGGCAGCAATCTCGCTTAAAGCCAATCCTTCGTACTCAAAAAGAACAAGCGCCTCGCGCTGCAGCGGCGGCAAGCTCATCACCGCTTCTTTAACCTTTTCGGAAAGCTCCTCGTCCAGCAACCGGTGTAATGGCTGCTCCCTTATCGGCAGAAAAGGCTCACTGGCAAGCTCCTCAAGAGAGCCCTCCCGGCCGGAACTGCGGAAAAATTTCAAAGATAAGTTTCGCGCGGCAGCGTAAAGGTACGTTCGCAACCCACCCCGCGAGGGATCAAAGTTTCCAGGCCGTTTGATCAGGCTTAAGAAGCAATCGTGAGTTACGTCCTCGGCCACTTCAACGGAACCCAGAAGGCGGTACGCAAAACCGAAAACTGCATTCCGGTGACGCTCGTACAGGTCAACGAAATGCCGCCTGATCGCCGCCTTCCGCCCTTTGAAGCAAGAGCTCGTCTGACATTCTATCTGGCAATCAAGCTCCGATCCTTTAAGCAACAGCCTGGAAGCAATCGCTTCCTACCTTAATTACCATCGAACAGCCAAAAGATACGGCCGCTCGACAACTTTCTCTGGTTTCTCTACCGTCGCGGATATCAAATACGGTCTCTCGCCAACCGATCGCACAGCGGATCGACAAGCCTATGATGCATTTACGGGCCAAACGGTTGACGAGCAAATATCGCGCATCTAAGATGGCTTCTCCCCTAAATTCATTGGATGCAACGTTATTCGTCCACGATCATCAGCCCGGCTGGGGTCACGCCACCATAGTCGCATTTATGAAGGTCATCCCAAGAGTTCGGATTTTGGCGCTACGCCGAACGGTAGCTTTTGTTGTTTTGCTGGCTTCTCTGCTGGTTTTTCGACCAGCTGGCGCCCAGACGCCCCCAGAACCTGAACGCGAGCAACTACTAAACGGCCTTCGAATATTGCTTTGGCACCGGCCGGGTGACCGCGATGTCTTCATGACTCTTCGCATTCACAGTGGGGCAGCATTCGATGTTGCCGGCAAGGCTGGAGAAATGGCAATCCTGGGCGACATTCTCTTCCCTGATCCCACGACACGCGAATATTTCACGGAAGAGATGTCGGGGCGGCTTGGATGTCGACACTGATCACGACTCGATCACGATCACGATGCAAGGTCGTGCCGACCAATTTGAGCGCATTGTGGAAATTCTCAGAACCGCGGTGGTCACGACCCAAATCACCCCTGACAATGTCGCGAGAATTCGGGACGGACGGATAAAGATTGCAAAAGAAACCGTAATCGCTCCTGAAGTATTGGCCGATCGCGCAATAGCGGCCCGGCTGTTTGGTGACTTTCCCTACGGCCGGCCTCCCACCGGTTCCGCTGAAAGCCTGGCGCGTGTTGACCGCGCTGATCTGTTGCTGGCACGCGAGCGCTTTCTCAACGCCAATAATGCCACGCTGACGATCATGGGCGGAGTTGCCAGTAATCGCGCCATCAGGGCTTTACGTCAACTGCTCGGCCCCTGGCGCAAGAGCGAACAGATTGTCCCGACGACCTTCCGGCAACCCCTCAGCCTGATCAGCGCACCCTCATCATCAATGCTCCATCAGAGCAGAGCACGGAAATCCGCCTGGCAACGCGTGGCTTGGCTCGCTCGGATCGCGATTCTAATATCGCTGCGATCCTCGGAATCGTTGCCCGCCAACGGTGGGAAAAGCTTTCGCCTGAAAACACACGCCGGCCACTTTTTGTCAGGCACGAGGCCCATGTCCTACCCGGAATGTTTGTAATGGGAGCCGGAGTCGATACTCTGCTTGTTGCGAATGCCCTGAAGCAAGCGCGAGAAGTAATGCAATCGTTAATCAATGTGCCGGTGATCTGAGGCCGAACTTGCGCACGCGAGAACTGAAATAAACGCCCAAAGAGCAAAAGATTTGGCGAGACCGGAAGGAATCGCGCGAGTTTGGCTCGACGGAGATACCTTTGGACTCCAGTCAAACGACGTCGCCAGAGCCGCAATCGATGGGGTTTCAGCCGCTGACTTGCAGCGCGTCGCTACGCGTTTATTCAAAGACATCCCGATCGCATCGATTGTGGTTGGAGACGCAAAACAACTGCAAGCGGCACTCGAGCCGAACACTAAAATTGAGATGATGGGCGAAGTCGAATCCGAAACCCGCCAAACCGGACACGAAACCCGCAATGACGATTCCGATTAAGAAACCGGAGTAATCACAAATCTTTCGCAATCTGCCTGCAACCATACCTCAATCGCTTTTCGATTAACTGTGTCTGACACTCGCAAGGCAATCGAGAATGACCATGCGAGTCGCGTCCGCGAAATGTTCGCGACGATCGCCGCTCGTTACGATCTTGCTAAACCATCTGCTCTCCGGTCAGATGGACAAGCGCTGGAGGAGATTGGTTGCGAAGCGACTGCGAGACAGATTCGAAATCAAGCGATGCGGTAGTTCTTGATGTTGCCTGTGGCACGGGCGATCTTTCGCTGGAGTTGTTTGAAACGATTGGAGTCCGGGTAGTGGCCACTGACTTTTGCAGGCCGATGCTGGAAATCGCCGCGCGGAAAGTTTTGAAAGCCAGTATGGCGGCCGGCGGCGAAGAGGCAATACCCCTAATCGAAGGAGATGCCTTACGTTTGCCGTTTCTTGATCGTTCTTTCGACGGCGTGACTATCGCTTTTGGCTTGCGCAATCTTTCGAATGTCGATGGCGGGCTTGCGGAATTGTTACGAGTATTGAAGCCAGGAGGCAGTCTTGCCATCTTAGAGTTTTCTAAACCCGTCGTCCCTGGGTTCAGTGTTCTGTTCAAAGCCTATTTCACAAAACTTCTGCCCTTTGTTGGAGGACTGATTAGCGGGTCGCGGAGTGCTTATCAGTATTTGCCGGATTCGGTTTCGCGATTTCCTGATCAGAAAGAATTGTTGGCAAGAATGCAGCGAAGTCGGCTTTGAGCAGGTGCAGTATCAGAATTTGACCGGGGGAATTGCGGCGTTGCATTTGGGGATGCGCCCGCAGTGAATTTATCGAGATTGGTTGCAACTGCCTGTTGCGGCCAGTAGAGAGCGCAGCCGGGATAGGGCCTTTTGAGCGTGCGGTTGTCGGGGCCATGCGACTCATTCCGAGGCTTAATTCCTGGCTGCGTTCTTTTTACGTCTCTGCAAAGCCACGCCAGCTCGCTATGCTATTATCCTCACGAAATCCGGTAACCCCTCTCTGAGACTCGTCAGAGTGAGATTATTTTCAAAGCATAATGTCCTTGGCTTCCTGCGAAGGATCGCCATCCTCCTGCTGGTTGTTTGGACTGTCGTCTCGCTTGTCACAATTCTAATCGAGCTTGTTCCTGGCGATCCCGCAGTGGCGGTACTAGGCGAACAAGCCACTCCTGAACAATTCGAACAGTTTCGACAAAAGCATGGACTTGACCGTGCACCGTTTTTCTTTTCTTTCCCGCGCGATGCCGCAGGCGCCAGTCATTTCCAATGGCACGGCACAGACAATCGTTATACAGACTACTGGCAGGGGATTCTCCGCGGCGACATGGGTTTATCGTTTCGCACTGACACCCCGGTGCGGTCGCTAATCCTGGACCGCTATCCCGCCACAATCGAGCTGGCGGTGGTGGCCCTGTTGATCGCGGTGGTGATCGCGATCCCTCTTGGGGTTGTAGCCGGAAAGAATCGCGGCACCTGGATCGATAACTTTGCTTCGGTCGTCGCTCTGGTCGGCATCAGTCTTCCCAGTTTCGTAATCGGTCCGATGCTGGTTTACGTATTCGGCAGTGAAATTGGGTTGGCTGGCACCCTCCGGTCGCTTTGATTGGAGCGATATCATTCTCCCGTCGGTTACCCTGGGCGCCGCCCTTTCAGCAATCCTGACACGCATGGTTCGCTCTTCAGTGATCGAAGAGTTGGGCGAGGACTATGTCCGCACGGCTCGGGCCAAGGGATTGAGTGAAACCAAAGTGGTTTACAAACACGTTCTCAAGAACGGTCTCATTCCCGTCGTCACAATTCTTGGGTTTGCAACTCGGCGTGTTGCTCGCCGGCGCAATCATCACAGAAAAGATTTTTGGCTGGCCGGGTCTGGGACTGCTGCTAGTAGAAGATGGTATCGCCAAGCGGGATTACCGCGTTGTGCAGGGCTGTGTTTTAGTGATCAGCATGACTTATATCGTGGCCAATACCCTGACGGACATGTTTATCGCTGGTTGGATCCACGAATCAGGGTTTCGTGATCAGTTTCGGTTTTTGGTCCTTGGCTTTGGTCTTTGGCTTTGGCCTTTGAGGAACCCAAGCATCAACCCAAATGATTTGCAAAGACCAAAACCCTAAGACCTAAGACCAAATTCATGAACCGTCTCGGCATTGTCGGCACCGTCATCGTAGCGATCCTTGTGATCGTTGCTTTATTCGCGCCCTGGATTGCCACGCACGACGTCGGAGCCACCGATCTTGGTCTTCGCTATCTTGGCCCGTCGGGCACGCCACTATTTCGGAACCGACTCAACCGGGCGGGACATTTTTTCCCGCGTGGTTTTTGGCGCCCGTATCTCGCTGCAAGTGGGTCTTGTCGTTGTTGGTGTTTCGGCTGTGATTGGCACGCTTCTGGGAGCGTTGGCGGGATATTACGGCGGCTGGATCGATCGCATTATTTCCGGTTACGTATTTAATGTGTTTCTCGCTTTTCCTGGTTTGCTGCTGGCGATAGCGATGGTGGCTTTTCTGGGGGCGGGATTGAACAAACTGATCCTCGCGCTTTGTATTATTGGGTGGGTAGGATACGCACGACTGATTCGTGGTCAGGTGCTGAAAGTGCGCGAGTATGACTTCGTACAAGCTGCGCGTGCACTCGGCGCCAGCGACGCACGCATTCTTCTAATCCACATTCTGCCAAATGCAATTCAGCCGCTAATCGTGCAAGCCAGTCTGGGAATGGCAGGCGCCGTACTCGCCGAAGCTTCCCTTTCCTTCCTCGGACTGGGAGTCCCGCCACCTGCGCCGTCCTGGGGCGTGATGATTGAAGAGGCTCGCGATCTCTCAACCTTGCAAGCGGCTCCGCATGCCCTTATCTTCCCCGGCGTTGTAATTGCGCTCACAGTTTTGGCGTTTAATTTTATTGGAGACGGTCTGCGCGAGTATCTCGACCCACGGCAGCGCGCGCGGTAATCAAGCCCGTGTTGACACCCTAAAAGTACGCGGGCTACGATCCTTTCGCGTCACCCTGTAACAATCGGATCTTTAATCTGCCAAACTTCATGACCTCTGGTGTAGCTGAGAGCATTATCGACCTCGTCGGCCACACTCCCCTTCTTCACCTCGCCCGTTTCGCGCCTCCGCCATTAGCTGATATTTACGCCAAGCTCGAGTGGTTCAGCCCCGGCGGTTCTGTTAAAGATCGCGCAGCGCTGGGAATGATTCTCGCTGCTGAACGAACGGGTAAACTCAAACAAGGTGCGACCATTATTGAACCAACCGCCGGCAACACCGGAATCGGCCTGGCCCTTATCGGCGTCGCGCGCGGCTACCGTGTTATCCTTTGTGTTCCCGAGGGGTTTGCGTTAGAGAAAATGAAATTGATGGCGGCGCTGGGCGGTGAGATTGAGTATGTTTCGCGGGAATCCGGTATCAGCGGCGCGATCAAACGGGCGCGAGAGCTTGCTGCATTAATTCCTAACAGCTACATCCCTCAGCAATTTGAGAATCAGGCAAATCCCGATTTTCATGAAGCAACGACGGCGGTAGAGATTATTGAACAGATGAACGGCAACTTAGACGCTGTCGTGATTGGCGCTGGAACCTCGGGAACATTTGTCGGGGTTTCACGCGCGGCGAAGAGGATCAATCCCCACGTTTTGTGCGTGCTTGTAGAACCCGAGGGATCGATCTATGGTGGTCATCCTCCCGGACCAAAGAAAATCGAAGGAATTGGACAGACTCAGTTTCTTCCTGAGATCTATGACGCGGACCTCGCGGATGAGGTCCTGATGGTAATGAACGATGAAGTCTGCGCGACGTTTCGCCGGCTCGCTAAAACGGAGGGCGTCCTGGGCGGATGGTCGTCGGCTGCAGCGGCCGCGGGTGCATATCGCATCGCCGAACGACTCGGCGCCGGGAAAAAGATTGTTACGGTATTTCCGGACGGAGCCGAGCGCTACCTGAGCCAGGGAATCCTTGATGATTGACGATTGCCGATTGTCGATTGCCGATTGACGATTGCAAAACCCGCTAACGGTTACCGCTTAGAAACGATCGATGATTGGTTACCGAAATGATCAATTATTAAGGATTGTCCAGACAGATAATTAATCGCCAATCGGCAATAATAAGGAAACATTCACCAGCTATGGGCTTCGCCACAATTGCAATTCATTCCGGACAGGAACCTGACGCGTCTACGGGCGCGGTAACGGTGCCAATCTATCAAACGTCAACTTACGCGCAGGATGGCTTGGGCAAGCACAAAGGCTACGAATATGCCCGCACACAAAACCCGACCCGGAGCGCGCTCGAACGCAATATAGCTGCACTCGAAGGTGCGAAGTTTGGTTTTGCCTTCGCCTCCGGAATGGCTGCGATTGACGCGACGTTACGACTGGTAAAAGCGGGCGACCACGTTGTGGTTTCTGACAACACCTATGGCGGAACGTTTCGTTTGTTCACTAAGGTACTCGCGAACTACAACATTGAATTTGATTTCGTGGACACCTCAGACGCTCTCAACGTTGAGTCTGCCATCAAGCCGAACACCAAGATGGTGTTTATCGAAACACCTACAAATCCGGTGATGATTGTGACGGATTTGAAGGAAGTGAGTGAGATCGCCCATCGCTCAGGCGCGCGGGTCGTTTGTGACAACACTTTTATGTCACCGTATCTGCAACGTCCCCTCGACTACGGCGTTGATATCGTCGTGCACTCCACAACGAAGTATCTTAACGGCCACTCTGATGGTATCGGCGGCATTGTCGTCTTGAACAATGAGGAGGACGCCGCCTGGATCGGGTTCATTCAGAATGGCGCGGGCGCCATCCTTTCACCTTTTGATTCATGGCTTGTAATGCGCGGCACTAAAACCCTGGCCCTGCGAATGGAGCAACACGATAAGACTGGGCGAGCCGTAGCGGCTTTTCTTGAGGAACATCCGCAAGTGCAGAAGGTCTACTATCCCGGCTCTGCTTCGCATCCGCAACATGCCCTCGCACGCCGTCAGCAAAAAGGCTTTGGTGGGATGGTTGCTTTCGACGTTGGCTCGCTCGAAGCGGCCCGCAAGGTGTTGGAATCTGTTAAGCTGTGCACGCTCGCCGAAAGCTTGGGCGGAGTTGAGACCCTGATCTCGCATCCGGCGACAATGACTCACGCATCCGTGGACGCGGAAAAAAGAGAACGGCTCGGAATTACCGATGGGCTGGTTCGTATTTCAGTAGGATTGGAAGACACGGATGACATAATTGCCGATCTTGACCAAGCTCTAAAACAACTATAAAAACGGGACAAGTGACAGCTTCACTGTAGAAGGGTTAGAATCTTCGAGCCAATAGTAGATCACTCTCCGCTCTCCTTATGATTGTAGAACTTCACGCCAAGTCTGATGTCGGCCGGGTGCGCCGCGGGAACGAAGACAATTTTTTAGTGTTGGATCTTTCCAGCCAGAAGACGTGGACCGGTTCTGATGGCGGTAAACCTCCTGACGAAATCAATAAATTAAAGTTGGGTGAGAAAGGTCTTGTGCTTGTCGTCTCCGATGGTATGGGCGGAGCACTGGCCGGAGATGTTGCCAGCCGCATGGCAGTTGACTCAGTGCGTGAGATGTTGATTGGAGAGGACTCAGAACAAGGATGTGAAGTGGAAACGCCTCTAGTCGAGTGCCTCAAGAGCGCTACCGTCTACGCAAACCTGGCGATTCACAAACGTAGTCAGGAAGATTCGCGTTGTGCGGGAATGGGAGCCACCTTCACGGGCGCAGCTGTGAAGGGCGACATGTTGGATCTCGTTCAGGTGGGCGATAGCCGTGGCTACATGATTCGCAAAGACCAGATCCGCCTGGCCACGAAAGATCAATCGCTGGTGCAGCAGCTCGTCGACGTGGGGCAGATTAGCGAAGCAGAAGCCGAAACGCATATGTTTCGCAACGTCATCTTGCAGGCGCTGGGCGCCCAGAGTGAAATCATCCCTGTAACCGGAAAGATTCAACTGCGTCGTGGAGATATGTTGTTGCTGTGTAGCGATGGACTATCGGGCAAATTGCGTTCAGAGGATATTCAGAACATCGTCGCCGGCAATCCCGATTTGGCGAAGGCCTGTGATGAGCTGATTGCTGAAGCAAATAATCGCGGGGGTGAAGACAACATCACAGTAGTTTTGGTTCGGTTTCTTGGCGACGACCTCCAGGAGCCAACCGGAGATCACATTACTGTTGAACTACCCCCGCTTGAAGAAGATAAAACCCTCGACGACAGTTACGAAGCTGATACGGAAGCTTCCTAAAAAATCTAAAACATCCGGTTTGCATTGCGGCAACTTGTTGCCGCTTTCATTTTGCCTTTGTCTTGTCTGGTAACTCTAACTAGCTTCCGCACTCAATCCTCGAGCGATTTCTGTTGCCAGCCTTGTCCATCATCCATTCGTCTAACGAAGATTGAAGCGCCCTCAACACTCTCAACACGCACACGCTCGCCTGCTTCTAATGGCGACTCGCCGGCAGCGGGATACGCTGTCCACGTCGATCCGAATACCTTTACGGCGCCTTCATTGAGCGCTCCGCGACTCGACGAAACCACCGTGCCTATCTTGCCGGGCAAGGCTTCGGCGCCACTGCGTAACGAATTGCCGGTATTCTCCCGTGAAAAATAGTTGACGAAGATCGTTCGCGAAGCGGCGGTCAGGCCACCGGATACAAGAATGAAAATCAGGAATTGAATGGCGAGACTGTCGATACCGATCAGACCTGCGAACGCTGCCGCCAAAGCGCCAATGCCGAACCAGAGCAAAACAAACCCAGTGGTAAAGACTTCGGCGACAATGAGCGCCAAACCGAGAACGCACCAGAGAATCCAGGTTAGATTTTCCATCTCGCTTAGCCCTTCAGCAGATTCTTCAGGACAAACCAGATATTCGCCGGCCGTTCAGCCAGGCGACGCATGAAGTAAGGATACCAGTGTTTCCCGTAAGGTACGTAAACTCTCATGTTGTAGCCCTCGCGGGCCAGTTGGTGCTGCAGGTCTCGCCGTACACCGTAAAGCATTTGAAACTCAAAAGCGTCTTTGGCAATTCCCTCGCGCTTCATGAAGCTGATTGTGGCTTCGATCATCTTGGGATCGTGCGTCGCAATGCCATGATAGACACCGCTTTTCAGCAACAGGGCATCACGCGTACGTAGTTGTTATCCGTGTCATGTTTATCAGGAAAGGCCACTTCAGGGGGCTCGTTGTAAGCACCTTTACAGATGCGAATGCGAGCCGGAATTTTTAAGAGATCGACAGCGTCATCGTAAGTACGTCGCAAATAGGATTGCAACACGATGCCCACATCGTTCAAGCCGAACTCGCTGCGCAATCGTTTGAAGATATCGATGGTTACCTGAGTTACCGCAGAGCTCTCCATATCAACGCGCACAAAGTGCCCTCGCCGTGCAGCTTCAGCGACGACGGTGCGCGCGTTCCGGTATGCGAGTTCCGGATCAAGTTCAAGTCCAAACTGTGTCAGCTTGATAGAAACGTTTGAGTCAATTCCTGTCTCGTCGATCTGATCAAGAATATGAAGGTACTCGCGAACCTCAGCATCAGCCTCGGTCGGAATTTGCCACTGATTCGTTGAGATGATCGAAAGAGGCTGAACAACCCTCGGCATTCAGGTCCCGGATCGCCGCCACAGCTTCGGCAATCGTTTCGCCCGCCACAAAACGGGTCGTCACTTTCTTGAACAAACGAAAGCGAGCCGCAAAATCTTTCAAACCCTCTTTTTGCGATAAGTAGATTAATAAGCTTCTGCTGAGCATGTGTGGGGAGTTATTGGGCCTTTGCCACCTGCTTGATAATGGGCCAGCGCGCTACGGCTTCAAGGCTATGGTATTCTTGGCGTCCTCGTTTAGATGATCCCTTCCAAGGATTCGTGTCAATGCGACTGAAGCTGGTCATGTTGGTTGCGATAATTGCCGCTATAGTAGGAGCCGGCTCTTCGATCGCCATAATTCTCGCACGGTCGACGTCGGTCCACGTCTTATCGAGTCCTGATTTGGTCGTTACAGCGACCCTGGTCCTGCCAATTGCTTGTGTAATTCTTGCCGCCTTTTTTGTCTACCGGCACACGGCGCGGAGGCGCAAAACTCAGGCACTGTTAACGGGGGTGTTGGCAGCCTTTCTCAGCCTTGCAGTTTTCATTGCCGCCTCAATTCTTACGTCGCGGAATCCTCCTATTGACCCTCAGCCGACGCCCCGCAATGTTGGTTGACCAGCAGCCTAGGCCACAGTCTTCAAACCAATTTCCTTTTGCAACGGTCGCAAGGCGTCGATCACGAAACGAATATGTTCGTCCAAATCGACGCCCAGTTCCTCAACTCCCTGCCTGATGTCATCTCGATTGACCGAGCGAGCAAACGCCTTGTCTTTCAACTTCTTTTTGACTGACGATACTTCCAATCCATCGAGACTCTTGTCCGGTCGCACGAGAGCGCAAGCGACGAGGAACCCGCAAAGTTCATCCGTAGCGAATAAAGCGCGCGCCATGGCCGTATCGCGCGGCACGCCAGTGTATGTTGCATGGCCCATAATGGCTCGGATCATTCGTTCAGAATAACCTCGGCCGCAAAGAATATTCGCACCGGTGAAGGGATGCTGGTCAGGCGTGGGAAACATCTCGTAATCAAAGTCGTGCAGCAGGCCCACCAGCCCCCATTCGTCGACGTCAGCGTCGTCTTCGCCGTAACGTTTGGCGGCGGCGCGCATTGCAGCCTCAACAGCAAGCGCGTGCTTACGTAAGCTATCGCCTTTGGTGTATTCGCATAGCAGTTCCCAGGCTGAGTTTCGATCAGGCATGCTTGGTGACGAACAACTGGATGAAGTGATGACGTGTAGCAACTAAACCTAGCACGGGATGGCGGACGCGAACAAGAAGGTACTTCCCATTTTCCATATATCATTTTTCATTTCTCATAATTTCTCATTCTTCATTGGGTAAGCTTCAAGCGCAGAGAGACCTAGGCGCAAAGGCGCAAAGCGAAAAACAGAACAGCTATGTGGCGGGTTATAGCCAGCCGTGGATTCGTGGCGTTTAGTGTTGCTTCGTGGATCGAACAGGTTAGCAAAGCGAGATTCAGTCGGATTCGTGTCGTCTATTTACTTCGTGGATCGCAGCGGGTGCCAGTGCTAGTCACGACCCACGCGATCGCACTGATCTAACTCGAATCCACCGCCGTTTTAATATTACCGCTTAGCCGTTCTGTGTTCTCTTTGCGTTTTGCGCCTTTGTGTCTCTGCGCCCAGGTCTCTCAGCGCTTGAAGGAACCCAATGAAAAATGAGAAATGAAAAATGATATATGGAAAATGGTTCGCGCTCACCGCCCACTGCCTGCCACTGGTCGCGGGCGGTATCCTGCTCGAGCACGGATCACTACTCCGGAACGTGGGCTCGTGATCTTGATCGTGTGGTATTGGCCGTCGTGAGCCTTGATTGAGGAAGCGTAGCCCAGCAGATAGTTCGCCCTTAGCTCGTTTGCAATCTCGGAAAACGCCTTGGGAAGAGAGTTCACCGTATCAGCCCGCAGCAGCTGGCCTCCTGACTTATCGGCTAACGCTTGCAGATAGGTGTCGGCCGTGGTGTAGAGGCGATCGAGCATCAAGCCAACCGTGTCTTCTGGAGGTTTTGTGCTCTTAACAGGAACGCGGGCACGGCCGGCGGGCACGTCCGATCCAACTTCTCCTGCTGGCGGTCGACCAGTCGGCGGATATCGATCTCGATTGCGATCGGAGTCACGCCTTCTCCGAAAGATTTCATCGGGAGGCGGGAGGCCGAGTGGCCCCGTTCTCGGTTCAGATGACGGAACCGGAGTGGGAGGCTCGCCTGGCAGTGGATCTCGAGTGCCTGAAGTAGATCTCACTACTTCTTTCGTGGGCAGATGGGCACCTTGTCCTGCCTGTTCACGAGCTAAACGCTCGGCAGCGACTCGGGTGCTAAAGCGGATCGGATAAACCAGCACACCATCCTGTTCAAGAGCTCGCAGTGTGCTATCAGACGATGCGTAGTCGCTGCGGTAGTCGACTCCATCGCTGAAGATGACGATTGCCTTACGTCCATCAACTTCGCGCAAAGACTCCAGCGCTACATTCATCGCGTCGTAAACCTTCGTGTTGTAGCCTGATTCGGCGTTGCGAATGGCAGTCGTTATGACAACGCGATCGGTAGTGAACTCATTCATTTCCTTGATTTGGTCATTGAAAGTTATCAGCTTGATGCGATCGCCCGCTTGTAACTGATCGACGAATACCTGCGCCGCTCGTCTGATTTCGCCTAGTTTTTCCTGTGTGCTGATACTCGTATCCAGTAGCAACACGACTGAAGTTGGAGCCGCTATCGGGGTGAATAACGCAATATTCTGTTTTATGCCATCTTCGAAAATCTCGAGTTCATTATGAGCCAGGTCAGAAATATATTGGCCGGAGGAATTCGTCACGACCACTGGAACATAAACAAGATTCGCGGCCTTAGCCTGAGCTTCCTGTCGTGGAGTCGCGGTAGCTGGAGCCGTTGGTGCCTTGCGCTGCGCTTGAGGCCCGCGGTTTCTGTTTGGAAGGTACGGACTGGGCTGCGGCGTTCCCGGAAAAGGCAACGCAAAGGGTCAATAAACAGACCCGCACTCGTGCTCGTCGCATCGGTTGACTCCCGCCGTATTGGCTATTAGGCAATTTGGAATATCCTGTAGTGAATTTGGGATGAATGCGGCAATGATAAGGTTTGCCCTCGGCAATCACAACGACGCCAACTCTGACGCAAAAATGATGACTGCAGCAGCGGATCCAACTGAACAATTGCTAAAGGATCGCACGGTCGTCATCGTCGACCCCGATGCCCTCGCCCAGCCTTATATAACTGAATTCGAAACGCATGGGGCTCGGGCCCTGAAGTGTCCGTCTGTCGACGTTGTCGACCTTGAAAGCCATGAACGTCTGGATGAGGCACTTGAACATCTTTACGGGTACGACTGGCTTCTGTTCACAAGCGTGCACGGGGCCGACTACTTTCTGCGGCGCTTACAGGAAAAGGGGCGTGAATTTGACACCATTGATGATCTTAAAGTGTGCGCCATTGGAGATGCCACCGAACGATTTCTGAGAGACATGCGGGTGCACGTAGACGTAGCGCCTCTGAATCCGCGGACGCATCAAGTTTTTGCGGCGCTGGAGCAGTTTGTCGGAGGTAAGTCAGGATTTAGTGGATTGAACTTTCTTACGCCTCGGGCAACGAGCGGCGGCGATTCACTCACCCGCGCCCTGACAGAGGTGGGTGCCCGCGTGGATGTGGTTCCCGCCTACCGCGTTAGTGTCCGTAGCGGTTCTGATGCAGGCCGCACTGCAGCAATGCTCGCAGGCCAAGCCGATTGCATACTTCTGACGACGCCCGATTCGCTCAACAGCCTGGCGCGGCTCTTTGACGCTCATGAATTAGGGGAAGTTCTGGGCGAAGTGTTAGTCGCAGCAACAGATGAACTGTCGGCGCAAGCCGGTGTTCAGTACGGTCTCCAGGTTAGTGTTCTGCCAGCTCAGGCTAAAGCGACAGCCTGGGCCCTGGCAGAACTACTTTCAGGTGATTAGTTCACCGTCCCAGAAAATTGGGTCGTGTCCATGCCGCAAGGGGCGCCCACGAAGACGTCATTACAAATTTGGGACACGACCGGAAATTGTCACCTCAAAATGCTGTTGCCACTTCGTGTTAGACTGAATTCCCATGTCACTCCGGCGGGTCCTAATCATCGATTCCGATGCGACCAGTGCTGCGGCACTTAATGCGCTCATTGCGGGATGGAACTACGACGTTGTCAGCGAAGCTGATGAGGCTCGCGCTATGTCCGCCGCCGGGGAAACTAAGCCGGCAGTCATCGTTGCTAGTAGTTCTCCGCAGGCTAACGACGATTTTCGTTTGCTGCGAGAAATACGCGCGCAGCAGCCCGACATTCCCCTGATCTGGCTCACGGACGCAGGTTCGGTGGAGATGGCGCTTCATGTGGTGCAAGACGAAGGCGCTTATCATTACTTCGAGAAACCCGTTGACGCAGACAAATTGCGCATAGTAATCGACCGGGCCGTCGAACTATCTGAAGCCAAACGAGAAAACGCGGTGCTTCGTCGCCAGTTGCAGGAACGCGGCGCGTTTGGAGAGTTGGTCGGCCAATCAGAACAAATGCGCCAAATTTATTCCCTGATCGATCAGGTCGCACCTTCGTCAGCGTCGGTGCTGATTACCGGAGATTCGGGCAGCGGCAAGGAGCTGGTTGCCCGCACGTTGCATCAGAAGAGCCCGCGCAAAGACAAGCCGTTCGTGGCAATTAACTGCTCTGCAATTCCTGAGACTTTGATGGAGTCGGAGCTTTTCGGTCACGAGAAGGGCGCGTTTACCGGGGCTGCTTCGCGACGACAGGGATGTTTCGAGTTAGCAAACACAGGGACACTGCTGCTGGACGAAATTGCCGAGATGCCGGCGCTGCTGCAAGCGAAATTGTTGCGGGTTATCGAAGAGCGAGCTATCCGGAGACTTGGCAGCCGCAATGAGATCAGCATTGATGTTCGTTTGTTGGCCGCGACAAACCGCGATCCTGCGGATGCGGTTCGTACCGGAAGCCTGCGAGAAGACCTTCTTTACCGCCTTAATGTGTTTCGGGTGCACCTGCCGCCTTTGAAGGACCGCAAAGACGATCTGCCCCTTTTGGCGCAACACCTCGTAACTCAGCTAGCCGAGAAGCACGAACGGCCGGCGCGGTTTCTCAGTCCCGGCGCAATCTCGGCATTGCAGTTTCATGCCTGGCCCGGCAACGTGCGGGAACTGCGAAATGTTATTGAGCGAGCCGTGATCATTTGTTCCGGGGAACAGATCGAAAGGCACCACTTCGCGCCTTATCCAATTGATCAGCGCGAACGATTGCGCGATGAAGACACGATCTCTTTTCCTGTCGGAACACCGATCGAAGAAGTCGAGCGCCAAATGATTATGAGGACGCTGCAGAAAACTAAAAACAACAAGACCCGCGCCGCCGTCTTACTCGGATTCAGTCTCAAGACTCTTCACAACAAACTCAATCTCTATCGCGAACGCGGCCTGCTGCACGACGAGTAATGCGTATTTTTCCTGCGTACCATTATTCCCTTACGGATTGTAAGCCAGCTTGAGGCTGGTTTGGATTCTCCCCCTATCGTGATCGTTCCACACTAATAAGAAAGGATCACATCTCGAGGCCGCGAATTAAGCAGGTCAGCATGAGTCTGCCCCTTGACTGGCCGATTCAACATGTTTCGTGCTGCTTCGTGTCGATTCGTGGATCGTATTCGCCTCAACCAGGAAAGAGATCCACGAATTCACACTAAACGACACGAAATATCTTGAACTTCTTGCCCTCCTCCTTGACCTCGATTCAACATATTTATGGGCGCGATTCCGGAGGTTACACCATCACATTACATATCGTTTCCACTCGAGCTAACTCGACTGCCGAGAGGTACCTGATTCCGGTCCCCTGCAAACCCGGCGGCGTCGGGGTGCAACGCCGGGGTTACGCAGGGTTTGCTCAATCACAATGAAAGTAGAAGCGGTTTCCATCGAGGTCTTCAACTGTGAATTGCCGCAAACCCCAGGGCTTCTTCTCCAGGGGCTCAACGATCTTCGAACCCAACGACCTCAGTTCCTTGTACGTGGCATCGATATCTTCAGCGAACACCCAGTGAACGGCCGGCTCAAACGGCTGGTTTCTTTTGCGGAAAAAGATTACCGCCTCGCCGCGCGACACGGCGCCGATCTCTTTTCCAGAGAGCCAACCGATCTTGAAGCCAAGTGAATCCCGATAGTGCTCCTGAGCACGTTCCACATCAGCAACCGGGAGTTCTGGGACGGGATGACCTAATGTCGTTAACGATTCTTTCTCGTTCACAGCATCCTCCTATCTAATCGTGCTTCTGTTGCGCCATTTGTCAGTTAGGATTGAAGAAGCTTTCTCAAAATCCGCGCGGGCCTGTGCCTTGTCGGCCTGTGACAATCCGCGCTTCCAAAGCGTGCGGGCAATCTCGCCATCAAATTCTTCGATGTCGCCCGTTCCACCTCTGGACTTAACCCTACCGCTTGCCTCCCGTAAAAGGGTAGGGCCTCATCGAATTCATTACGCGCATCCCTATGCCATACTCCTCGAAGTAACAACAGAGTTATTGGTTCATCCGACAATTCCGGCAACTGACTGGCGAAGGCCTCAACCTTCTTCATTTCCGCGTCCATTAAATCGTAGCGCCTACGTTCAAAATGGTCGTGGCCCCGTTAATAATCAATTCAGCCTGTCTTCGGCGCAGGAGCGGGAGAGCGAGGGCAGCTGATGGTTTCTCCTTTTTCGCATCCAAGATTTTCAGTGCCCGCTCCAGCTCCGCGGACTGCAGCGAGCCCGCCAAGAATGCCAACTCCTCCGTCAACTCTTTGGCATCCGGCATGGAAGCGATGCTGTCAAGTAGGAATTCCCACGCTTCTATGTGCTGCTTGTTATACCGATAGCTCTTTGCCCTGCCCAAGTGAGCGTCGGGGCGGGTGGTGGAAGCTTGAGCAGTCTGTCGTAGACGGAGCCGGCGGCGACGAAATTCTGCGACTCGAGCCAAGCGACACCTGCCTGACTCAGCAGGTCAGGAACCGCCGAGCTTTTGCCCTCAGGCTCGGCGAGAACTGCAGCTCGCTCGAAGGCCAGGCGGCACGGGCATTGTCACGCGACTGAACGAGTGCTACACCGAGCAACTCCCAAATCTCAGACTTATTGAAATTCTTATTCCTCACGACCTCGGCAAGGAGGTCCGCGGCGGCTCGCCTGCGGGACACATCCGGCTGACGGCTCAACCCTGCACAACAACTCTCGTGACTGCCTCAAAGCCTCAGTTGCCTCAAGATCACTCGGCGGTTGCGGCTCATCGGTATCGGCGATGTTCCTGATGAAGGATAGGTAATCGATCGCGATTAGCGATTTTTCCTTATAGAATGTTTCAAGTTTCTGAGCATCAGTCGACTCGTTCTGAGCCAGCCCTTCGAAGACCTTCTTGAAAGATCGTCCACGTCGATTGCGAACCTCCACCTCGAACCATAACTTCGAGCTTTCGGAAAAAACTCGTCCGGAAAGCGTGTAATCAGCAGGTGGATTCGACGGAGTCGAGGTGTCGATAAGGCGCGGCTCTAATTCCTGAGCATCCTTGAGGCGATCCAAAATCATCTCCCCCAACCTTGACCAACCCGCCCCGCTCACGCCTTTGAAACCTACGCTGATCTTCGTCACCTGTTGCTCTTGTTCGAGTAGAAAAGAGACTGCGTCAGCCATGCCGTTAAGCTGCCTTAAGACATCTGTGTATGCGAAAGTTTGATTGCTTTGTGCCAGCGAGATGAAGACCCGTTCGCCCGGCATTTCCGTAATTCGTACTAACGCCCGGCGTCGCGCGCGCCCCCAAGCAACATATCGTACGCTCACTTGCGCGTAATCTGCGCCGATGATATTCATCGGTGCGGATGACATCAACGTCTTTTCATTATCCACATCGATGGTAACCAAGTCGCAGCTCTGTCCCGTCTTACACTTCTCCGTCTCCAGCCATTCTCGATTCTCGGGTTCCACATCCAGAACGTCGCCATATTGGTTCCCCATCTCCAACAAAAATTGCGTCTTCAACCGAGACAGATTCGCGCCGATAGTTCCATCGCTGACAATATTCTGAACGACGTATTTCTGCCGTATTGGCGCCGGGGCCGCCTTGGCAGTTGCCTCCGAGCCGTCCTCCGCGCTGCCAGCGGTAAAACAAAGAAGGAGACCAGCGACAAATCCGACTACCAAGAGGCGCGTACCAGCTGTGATCAGTTTGCCTCTAGTCCTCAGGAGCATTTCTTTTCACCGAGATTATCTGCGAACTTTTCTCCGACTCGACGTCGGGTTTTGATTGGAAGCTGGTATTAGTGCTCTTTTCGCACTGCTCCTTCTCTGCAAAACTCGCCGTGAGACGATACTTACCATAGGGCAGCCTCAGACTCAGTTCTACTCTTCTTCATCGATGGCCTCGGCATCGGCATGCGCGGGCCACAAAATCCTCTCGATGGTCTTGCTGACGCGGCGCCCGTCGCTATCTTTCAAAACGAACCTGCCAACACTCTGAACGGCGTTCTAGTCACCACCGATCCACGTCTAGGAATCGAAGGACGACCTCAAAGCGCTTCGGGCCAGACCACAATACTTACTGGGATCAACGCTCCCGCATTACTCGGATATCACAAGCAAGGCTTTCCGAACGCTGCGATGCGCGAAATCATTGCCGAGCATTCGATATTTCTTCAGTTGAAGCAGGCCGGAATCGGACCTGTCACTTTCGCCAACGCCTACACGGCAAGATTTTTTAATGAGCGCCCTCGCTGGGTTTCGGCCACCACCGCGGCCGTTGAAGCAGCCGACTTAAAATTTCGTGACGTCGACGATCTGAAAAACGATCGCGCCGTCTACCAGGACTTCACCAACCAGTTCATTATCGAGCGCGGCGAACAAATTGAGCCCCGAACGCCCGGCAGAGCGGCCGAAGTCTTGGCAAGGATCGTCGCTGAGAGTCGTTTTACCCTCTATGAATACTTCATCACTGACAAGATTGGACATAAGCAGGATCTCGAAGCTGCGAGAACAGTGTTGCAGAGCCTGGCGGCCTTTATCCGTGCATTATTGAACTGCATTGATCTCGCCAACACTTCCGTTATACTCACCAGCGACCACGGGAACATTGAAGACTTATCCTCGCGCAACCATACGTTGAATGATGTTCCAACCATCGTCTGGGGCGCTAACCGCGAGCGTATTGCGAGCCGCATCAGGAATCTCGCAGATATCACACCTGCAATCGTCGAGAGTTTGACGAAGAAAGCGACATTACATCGATGACTTCGGCTTCCCCTGCTGATCCCGCGACGTCGCCCGCCCCATCATTTGCAAAAGAACAACCCCCGCGAGATTTTTGGCTGGAAGATCTACGACTGGGCCAATTCGGCGTTCTCGACAACAATTGCCGGCGCGCTCTATGGTCCTTACTTGACCGAAATAACTCAGAAGGCCCTAGGCGAGAACGGAGTCGTCTTTAATCTTGGACCCATCGGAGCGATCACTTCCAAGTCGTTCTTTCCGACCTGCGTTTCGGTCGCGGTGTTCCTGCAGATCTTTGTTCTCCCCATTCTCGGCGCTATCGCCGACTATTCGAATTTGAAGAAGAAGTTGCTGGCGATCTTCTGCTACACGGGTGTTGTGGCCACGTGTTTGATGTTCTTCATCACCGGCAATCTGTACTGGCTGGGCGGATTGCTTTTCATCATTGCAAACCTCGCGTTTGGCGCGGCGTTGGTTTTGTACAACGGCTTTCTTAACGAGATCACAACAGAGGATCAACGCGACAAAGTTTCTAGTCGCGGTTTTGCTTATGGCTACCTGGGCGGTGGTCTTTTACTGGCGTTGAACTTTTTGTTGGTACTGAACGCCGGGAGGCTTGGTATCGATCAGTATCTCGCCGTGCGTATTTCGTTATTGTCCGCCGGAGTTTGGTGGGGCGGGTTCGCGCTGATCACCTTTGCAAGGCTGAAGTCGCGTGCAGCAGAAAAGACGCTTCCGCGCGGGAAAAATTATTTGACAGTGGGGTTCAGCGAACTTGGCCGGACCTTCAAAGAACTCGCGCGCCTCCGATCGACGCTCAGATATCTCATTGGTTACCTGTTCTTTAACGACGGTATTCAAACAGTCATTAGCATGGCTTCAGTCTTTCTGTCGCAGGAACTATTCATCTCTAAAGGAATGCCAACGGATCAATCGTTCCTGCTGGGGATCTTTCTGCTGGTGCAATTTGTGGCGATCTTTGGCGCGCTCATTTTTGAAAGACTGGCTTATGCAGTCGGCACAAAACGAGCGATCCTCACTTCGCTGATCGTCTGGTCGGGAATTGTGATCTACGGCTATGGCTTTCTACAGAGCACGCGCGATGCCTGGGCGATGGCGGCAGTGATTGGAATCGTTATGGGCGGGTCGCAAGCGCTCTCGCGATCGCTGTTCTCGCGGATGATTCCGGAGGGACGCGAGGCATCTTTCTTCGGACTCTACGAGGTTTCCGAGCGAGGCACGTCTTGGCTCGGTCCACTAATCTTCGGAATCGTGGTGGCGATGACTAATTCCTACCGGCAGGCGTTACTTTCACTTATTGCTCTATTCGTAATCGGAACAATTATCCTCTATCTAACCGATACAGACCGTGCAATTCATGAGGCGGGCAATTTGTTGCCGGAAGAAGCAGCTAAGACTCATTGACGAGCCAAGAACATTTGCCACGGATTTACGCGGATGACACGAATAAGAACTGAATTCACTACGGGAGCGCTAGCGAACGCATTTAGCGGTGGTGAGTCCGGTACAGTACGGGAGCGGTAGCGACCGCATTCAACTGACACTGGATTGGTGATTTTGACTTGTTCTCAACCTACAAAGATAGTCCCGAACTTGAGCGAGACTCGTTACTTGAATCCGGTCGCTAACGCCCTACTGAATTTTGTTCTTATCAGTGTCATCCGCGTAAATCTGCGGCTATTTCTTTCTCGACTTAGGCTCTGACCTCGCTGACGCAATCGAGCTTGCTCAACCCGCTAGTTTCCTTTCTTTCCCTGTTGCTGATTTCTCCAGGCACTCGCGAGAGCAATACTCCGATAGCTTTGAACCGGCACCGATAGCGCGGTCGGCAGGAATCCACGTCCCGCAAGCAACGCAACGAACAAGTTTGTTCTCAGTCTTAACTGAAGCTTTGCGCCCGGTCGCGGCCGCATCGGCGGAATCAACCGGGCCGCGCAGCAACGTCAAAACCTTTTTCACGATCGCGAGATATGGTTCCAGGCGCGAATAGATGAAGATGAACAACAGGGCAAGAACAGCGCCGATGGCAAGATATTTTAAAATGGTACTTCGCCTCTTAGAGACTGGACACCCTAACGGTTATCGTCTCCCGACTTACTGGTGGGAGCGTATTCGGTATCAACAGCACGCCGGCGTGGGCTGGGATCAGAGGAGCGCCGCCGTGGAGTAGTTTCCTTGTTCCGCCGATCAATACTACCGGCAGGCAAGCCGCGACCATGAACGGCCTCTTCCAGGATTCGGGTGATCTCCTGAGAGAGAGTGCGATGTTCGGCTGCCGCGCGTCGTCGCAGAGATTCTTTTAAGTGGTTGGGTACGTAAGCTCCAATAAAAACTCCCTTGCGATTTGCCATACTGCCGGCTCCTTCAGGTGTTAGTGGATAGTGAAGTTCAGATCGTGAGTACAAACCGTTGTAGCCATGCACGGGAAGGTCTGTAAGCCGAATTCTGTGCCCCACTCTCAGATTTGAAGTCGCAATTGAAATCTCAGGTTTGAAATTTCAGATCTGAGATCTGAGATTCGAAATTCTGAGATCTGAAATTTGAGATCTCAAATCCAAGAGCGGGGTAGCGATCATTCATCTAGCCCAGTTGTTGCCAACTGGGTCGAGCGACCTACCCGGAGGTCGTAGCGGTTCTGAGCGCTCATTACTGAGTGCTCGATTCGGGACCGAAGCCCCAAATTAAAGAACCGCTTTGGGCGGGCAGCCCTGGTTGACGCCTCCCTATTTGGTCTTGCACTGCGAGGAGTTTGCCTGGCCGCGCGTGTTGCCACGTGCGCCGGTGCGCTCTTACATTAAGCCCGCGAGGGCCGCACCATTTCACCCATCACCCTCTGAAATCCGAGATCTCAAAAGGCTGGTCTGTTTTCTGTTGCACTTGTCGTCGTCAAGAGAATCTCAGGTCTCAGATTTCAAGTTTGAGCTCCAAGATCTTCAGATTTGAACTCTAAAATTTCAGATCTGAAATCTGAGATCTGAGATCCTCAAGACGCCCCGCCGTTAGCGGGCTCGCTGCCCTTCAGTGTTCGGACTTTCCTCTCCTCCAGCCCATTTAAGTGCCGAAGCAGCGACCGCCCGACCTGTCTCGTGCATGGCTCAGTCATGATAGCAAATCATGTTGAACACGTACACCGGAGCGTGTATCCGGTAGTGCTCGGAGCACTACCCGTGTATCCCCTGTTCTGGTATGAGCTTGCTCAAGGCGCAAACAAATGCAACCTCAACAACAACCGAGGAACGGTAATCTCAGCCGATGAATTTATAGCCCACCCGGAGTCCGTGGAGCAGATTACCTGGAAGAGTAGATATCAGGATCCAGGTCATCAGCCCGTGTGAAAGTGCGAGGGCGAAGAGATTGGGTGCCCGTTGATAAACAGTTGCCCACACAAGGCCTCCCAGAAATGTCGCAATTGTCAGGGCGGGGTTCGGCAAATGAAAGGCTCCGAAAAGAAGGCTTACCAACAGGATGCTCAGGAAACCCGAGCCAAAAGCGATTTGCGCGCGACGGTTAATGAATCCCTGCAAAGCATACTGTTGCACCAGGCCCCAAAGAATTCCCAGGAGCGGCATGCCCAAAAGTAATCCGCCGCCGCGCCAGCGGAAAAAATCGATGCTGCCGTTGAGGTAACCGGTTCCAATCAAGATCAGGCCGGCTACAACCGTCGGTAGGGCTAAGAGCCGGGCCGCTTGGCCAAAATTATCGAGGCGAAAGCCGATGTCTCGTAAAGATTCGCCGTGAAGGTTGTGTGAACAGAACATGAATGCAAATGCGAGGATGATGGGAACGATGATAAGAATACTGCTTCCACCAGCGACTGCTGTAATCACCCACTCGGCGATCAAACACGACGAGACAACGGAAACGATCTCCCACGCCGCAAGCGACTTGTCGACACTCTGATTTGCAACTTCGTTCATCTTGTTCTCGATATTTGGCGATCGAACTCAGCAATCGCCACTTTTCAGTCATTTGTTGCCGCGCTCAACCAGATCAGTCAACCTCCCACTCTCGTCTACCGAAAACCGGATTGGATAACCAAGGAGCTGCAGGGTTCGCCGCATCCCACCACCACTCTCATGGACTGCATATACACTCGCTTCATGTTCTCCTACGCTCAGCTTCGAAACTGGAAAACGGAAGCCATGCCATTCGTCACGCGCCCAACCAGCTTGTTGCACATCCGGCCGTGAAAGATTCGCCGAAGCACTCGCGACAAATTGATCGTCAATGAACAATTGCACCTCTACTCGATCCCATGGCGCTCGATTATTAACTGCCCAACCGGAGATCGTGTCTGGCGTAGCTTCTCCGAATCCATGAAAGTAGGGGGGAAACGTCGTAAAGAAAAAGCCGACTGCGAGCAAGGCGACGAACGTGGTTTCGGCAATCGACTTACCAATCAGAATGCGAAAAAGCTTCAGTCGGGTTCGATCTATCAATTTGCTGTTGCTTCCCCTTCCGAAGTCGTTAGCTTGTTCTTAAACTCCAAAACGCGAAGGCGCAGAGCCGCAGAGCCGCTAAGAGAAAGAAAATTCATCCGCGCACCTGAAGGTTCCTTTCTAATTGTTTTGTTGACATTCTAATTTTCTCTGTGTCTCTGCGCCTGTGCTTCTCTGCGTTTGGGCGATTTAGGTTGGGGCAAGGCTTCACTGGGAAATAGGTCCGGCCATCGGGAGCCGAAGCGCTCGCGAACCAAATCTTCGACTTCATCTGCTGTGCCGCACTCGAGACATTCAGCAGCAATCGTTTGCGCCTCACGAGAATCAATCGCCGCCAGTACCCTACTCACCCGCGGAATCAAAATTGGAGTCATGCTGAGATCGGTCGCGCCCAGGCCTACCAGCAGAACCGCGTAAACCGGAGTTGAAGCCATTTCGCCACAGACTATTGCCGGAATTCCAGCCTCCGCAGCGGCTTCAAGGCTTCGTGAAATGCTGCGTAATACTGCCGGATGAAGTGTGCGAAACCAACTGGCTACATGGTCGCTGCTGCGATCGACTGCCAACGTATACTGAACCAAGTCATTCGTACCAAGCTCAAAGAAATCCACTTTCCGGGCGAGCTTGCTGGCCGTCAACACTGCAGATGGAACTTCGATCATGGCGCCAATCCCGACTTCGGCGGAAGCGATTCCTTCTTCCCTAAGCTTAGTCAACTCCGATTCGACTATCCTGCGCGCGTCTTGCACGTCGGCGACGTCTGCGACCATCGGCAGAACAATATCCAGATGGCCCTCAGTCGCAGCACGTAGAATCGCCCTCACTTGAGTACGCATTACGCTTTCGTAGCGCAAGCCGAAACGGATCGCGCGTAATCCGAGGGCGGGATTTCGTTCGGCGTCCGCAGAAAGGCCGGGCGCATCCTCTGCACCCAGGTCAAACAACCGCACTATCGCGCCATCTTTACCTGCCAATCGGGCGACTTCAGCGTAGGCCGCGACTTGCTCATCTTCAGAAACCGTAACGCCACGGCGCGAAAGCAAAAACTCGGACCGATACAAACCAACCCCACGAGCTCCGTATTTCTTAATCCCATCGAACTCTGCGGGAACCTCAACATTTGCACGAATCCTAATATCTATTCCATCAAGTGTTTTTAATGGACCTTCGGTTCGCGGCTGCGAGGTCGCGCGGCGCTGGCTGCGTGCGGCGATTTCGCTGCGGTACTGACGAAGCGTTTCCTCTGTCGGATGCAGCACAACCTCTCCTCTAACTGAGTCCACGACAACCTGATCGCCGGTGCGGGCGCTGCGAAAGAAATCCCGCAGTCCCACGACGGCAGGAATTCCCAGGCCGCGCGCGATGATCGCCGTATGGGAAGTCCAACCGCCAGTGTCGGTAGCAATCGCTCGAGCAAACTTTAAATCGAGTTGGGCAACGGCCGAAGGCAGAAGATCCTGGGAAACGATCACGGAATCCTCTGCAAGTTGCCGTTGTTGAGGCTGCTCGCCGCTTAATGAACGCAGAAGACGCTGCACCACGTCGTCGATGTCTGCTGCCCGTTCACGCAGGTAGTTGTCCTTGATTTCTGAATAAACTGAAATGAGTTGATCGCCGACGACCTTGACCGCCCATTCCGCGTTGGCCAACTCCTGCGAGATATGACTCTCCACCCGCGCGATCAACTTTGCGTCTTCCAGCAACAATAGGTGGGCGTCGAAAACATAAGCATGGTCTTTACCAAGCTCCTTCTCGGCGCGCGTCTTCACCGCCAGCAACTCTCGACGGGCGAGTTTCAGTGCTGACCGGAAACGCTCTAGCTCACGATCTACTTCCTCAGACTCAATATGAGAACGATAAACATAGGTTGTGTTTCCATGCATGCGTAAGACGCCGCCGATCACCACACCTTCGGAAACTCCCAACCCTTTCCAACGAACTTCCTTTCGGGAAGGGTGATCGAGCACTGGTTCCACAACAGCCCTTGCTTCCCCGAAACTATCGCGAAACAGATCATCAAGCGCCGCGAGCGCCGCCGCTTCGTCGGGACCATTTGCTGTCGCCCGTAACGAGGTGCCAGAAGCGGCGGCTAGCATTAGCACGTTGAGAATGGACTTGGCATCCGCGCTTTGCCCGGTGTCCACGCGTTCAAGCTTCAGTGTGCTTTGAAATTGGTTGGCCACTCGGACCAGCTTCGCGGCTGCGCGTGCATGCAACCCAAGCTGGCCGACTACAGTGAGGTTCCGTTCGACCATTTAAACTCTTCCACTCTTTGGCGGCGGCGTAAGCAGGTCACCAGCCACATAGATTCCCTGGCGTCCGAGATCACAAACCCGACGAGCCGTTTCGTGCAACGACTCCGGGGTATCCTGACTGGCCAGCTTAATCACCATTGGCAGGTTAACACCCGTAACCACCTCAACGCTGCCTTCTTCCAAAAACATTGAGGCGATGTTAGTAGGCGTGCCGCCGAACATGTCGGTCATCAAAAGAACTCCGGCGCCTTGCGAGACTCGCGTCATTGCGCGCTGCACTTCATCTCGCGCGGCATCGACATCGTCGTGCCAGCCAATCGAAACCGCGGTGATATGCGAGATTGGACCGATAATCATTTCGGCGGCAGCCAGTAGTTCTGCAGAGAGATGACCGTGTGTCACGATAACACCGGCGACTTTTCTGGTTTCCTCTGCGTTACTGCTTTGATCAGGACTATCGATCATCAAATTCCCCTTTTTGCCGTTGGGTGACGAACTTTCAGGATCCTTTCGGGCTATGCCGATTTGCTTGTCTGACGTCGCGGTGCACCGCATGAGCATCGAACCCGACGCGACGCAGTCTACGCGCGAGAGCGTTGGCAATCATTACGGACCGATGCCGGCCTCCGGTGCAACCAATCCCCACCGTCACATAAGATTTTCCTTCGCGTTTATAGAGCGGCAACAAGTAATCGAGTAGATCACTGAAGCGACTGAGCGTTTCTTCAACCTCCGGTTGCGCGCGCAGGTATTTAACCACTCGCGCATCGTGCCCGGAGAGTCGTTTGAGATCAGGAACGAAATGAGGATTTGGCAAGTGACGGACGTCGAAAAGCAATTCAAGATCACCGGGATTGCCATACTTGTGTCCAAAGCTCAAGACCTGGACACGCATAGGGCCACCCTTTCGACCCGGACTAAATCTTTCAAGCAACAAGCTGCGGAGCGTGTGCACGGTGTGATCTGACGTGTCGATAATCTGATCGGCCAAACCGCGAATCCGGGACATAGCGCGGCGTTCGGCGCGGATCGCCGCCAGTAAACCCTGGCCACTTTCGGCAGGGTGCGGCCGCCGGGTTTCGCTGAAGCGCTGCTTTAGAACCTCGTCCCGAGCCTCCAGAAAGATCACGTGGACATGCAGTCCGGTCTCACGCATTGCAGTCAGCTGTTTGGCAAAGCCGGCAAGAAAGCTTCCCTCGCGAATATCAATTACGAGTGCGGCGCGCTCAATTCCCTTTCCGTCTTCGCCTCCCGTAAGAAGCCGGGCAAACGTCTGCAACATCGTCACTGGTAGATTATCGACGGAGAAGTATCCGAGGTCTTCAAAGGCGTTTGTGGCGGCGGACATCCCAGAGCCGCTGAGACCGGTGATGACAACGACTTCCGGTGCGGCGCTACGTTTTTGCTCTTTCTCTTTTTTCTTACGCGGCATGATTGTTCTGGCGACAAGAATAGCCCGATGTCCAAGTCTACTACGAACGCAGTAGTCATTACGCAATTTTGGAATTTGGTAGTGTCCTAATTTGAAAACAGGTGAAGGGGCGTCCCTCTGTGGGCGCCCCTGAATCCTAAACATGGGGCGGCCACAGAGTGCCGCCCCTACAGAAAACAGGACACCTCCAATTATCTCAAACTTACATTGAGTTACGCGTGGGCCTTGCTTGAAACGAGGTGGCAATAGTCAGCATAAAAAAGGCAGGAACTGGTCCTGCCTCTTTCCAAAGTTAGTTAGCCCAGCAACCATTCTGGCTTCTAAGGCTCGATTAATCCGAAGTTGCCATCCTTGCGTTTGTAGAGCACGCCCAGACGATCCGTATCCGCATCTCTGAACACTACAAACTGGTCCTGTTCTGAAGAAAGCCGCAGGGCCGCCTCCTCCGCAGTCATCGGCTTCACTGAATAACGACGCGCGGCAATGATCCTTGGCGGTCGTGGCGAAGCTTCCAGCCGGCCACCGGGTTCTGGCGCGACAGCGGCCGTGCGCCGGGCACCCTGCTTTCGATCGATGATCTTGTTCTTTAGCTTGAGTGCCTGCTTTTCGATCTTGCCGATGGCGCGCGTCAACGCCATATACATGTCGTTATTGATGTCCTTGGCCGTCAATGTGTGATCCCGCCAATGCACAATCACTTCGGCGATTTGTCGATTCTTTTCGACAGAAATAACCGCGTGCGTCCAGGCCGTTGTATCGTTGAAGATGTGAGCGAGTTTTTTGAAATGCGCTTCGACATGCTTGCGAATCGCTGGCGTCACGTCCAGGTGGCGCCCGGTGTACTCAAATCTCATAAGACTCCATTCGTAGTTTCAGCTAGATAGAGCGCAGCTAGCCAGACTCGGGTGGTCCAGCTAAAACTTTAGGGGGTATATCAGAAACTGAACCTGGTGCTCCGTCGCACGGGGGGTTAAGTAACTGCGCGTCGTTCGCGCGAGCCAGGTATATGCATTTGGTCACGGTACTTTGCGACGGTGCGGCGCGACAATTTCATTCCATCTTTCGCCAGAATCTTTACTACCTGATCATCGGTAATCGGGTTGTGTGAATCTTCTTCTTCGATAAGTTTCTTGATCTGAAGCTTGATTATGCGCGTTGAGACCTCCTCACCGTCTTCATTCATCATGCCTTCAGTAAAGAAGCGTCGCAGTTCGATCACGCCTTGCGGAGTGTGCGCGTATTTTCGGTTTACAACGCGAGACACTGTCGAAAGGTGCATACCGATATCTTCGGCGATGTCTTTCAACATCATTGGTTTGATGTACTGCACTCCCTTATCAAGAAAGTCCTTCTGCCGGTTAACCATTGACTCCACAACTTTGTAGATGGTCTGGCGGCGATGTTCGATGTTGCGCAAGAGGTCAACAGCGGAACGGACTTTTTCACGGATAAAACTTTTGGTCTCGCTACTCGTGCCGGGCTGATTCAACATCTGCTGATACTGCTGACTGATGCGAAGCCGCGGGCTGCCATCATCGGCGAAGTAAATGACGTACTCTTCGTCGTCCTCGTCAAGTTTCTCGATGTAAATTTCGGGCGTGATTAAGATCGGTTCTTCGGAGGAATAGCGCCGGCCGGGATACGGTTCGAGCGTCCGAATAAACTGCAACTCAGCAAGTAATGTATCGACATCGATCCCAATCTGTTTGGATAAGTGCGGTAGTTTATGTTGCTGGAGTTCCGCTAGATGATCGTTGATCAATCGGGCGGCGAGTCGATCACTTTCTCCGCGAACCTCGAGCTGCACCAGAAGACATTCCTTAACGTCGCGCGCCCCACAGCCCACCGGATCAAGACGCATCACTGCCTGCCGCGTCTCTTCGACTACGTCCACGCTCCAGCCGCCCATCTGCGCGATCTCTTCGTTGGTGGCGCTCAAGCGTCCGTCAGCGTCGAGATTCCCAATCACACAGATTGCTGCATCACACTTCTCCGCTTCCATCGGACTCATGTGGAGTTGCCATTCGAGATGATCAGCGAGTGAAGGAGGCCTGGTGAGGAACTGTTCGAAGGTGGGAGCGTCTTCCTTGTATTCAACTTCCTGTGTTTTGTAACCGGGATCCAGATAATCCTGAAACTCGCGCCCGAAATCTATTTCATCGAAGGCATCTCGCGATGCTTCGTCGCCGACGATCTCATCTCCGATGGAATCTTCGCTCGGGTCATTGAGACTGTGTCCTTCAGCGTCACTGCCTTCAGCTTCGCTTTCGGCAGCCGTGTAACCTTCCAACTCACCTGAGCCATTGGACGATGGGGCACCTAATTCCGGCTCCACAGGTTCAACTCTGTGCTCATCAGCAGCTGAGTCGGCGCTGGCCAGGTGGTCAAGAATCTTCTCTGCCAGCTCCTGGGCCTCTTCCTGCGTGGCGACTTCCTCGAGCACCGGATTCTCCAGCAGTTGCTGTTGAATCAGGTCCGTTAGTTCGAGTGTAGTCATCTGCAGCATCTCGATCCGTTGCCGTAATTGGGGCGTCAGGACGAGACGTTGAGAGAGGTTTGTAGTGAGTTTAAGGGACATTCCTTAGAACGAAAGCGACTGTTGTTGTTTATTTTGCGCCTGAATGCGCGAGGAGATTATAACCGATTCCGGGATGGTTTGCGCGGCACTTTCACATTCGGAATTTTTCGCCCAGATAGAGTCGCCGAACTTCTGAGTCTTCTGTCAACTCCTGCGGAGGCCCCGAGCGAAAAATTTTACCTTCAGCCATGATGTAGGCCCGGTCTGTTACACCCAGCGTTTCGCGCACGTTGTGATCGGTAATCAAAAGGCCGATTCCCCGGTTGCGCAAATAGAGTATGACATTTTGAATATCGTTAACCGCCTTCGGATCGATTCCGGCGAACGGTTCGTCTAGCAATATATATTGCGGTTCGGTTGCAAGGGCACGCGCAATTTCAGTTCTTCTGCGTTCACCACCAGACAGCGCATCGCCTCGCGTGTTGCGCACATGGCCGATCCCAAACTCTTCCAACAACTCCTCAAGTCGCGTTAGGCGTTCGCGGCGTCTCATTCCCATGGTTTCGAGAACAGCCAGGATGTTTTGCGCTGCGGTCATTCTGCGAAATACCGAGGGCTCTTGCGGTAGGTAACCGAGTCCCAGACGGGCCCGTAAATACATCGGTAGTTGAGTTACGTTACGTTCGCCTAGTTGAACGGTGCCGGAATCAGGATTCTCCAAGCCCACAATCATGTAGAACGTGGTGGTCTTGCCGGCACCATTTGCCCCTAACAACCCAACGACCTCGCCCTTCTCGACGTGCAGGCTGACGTCGTCAACCACCCGACGCCGGTTATAGGTTTTTTGTAAGTGAGAGGCGGCGAGGGCCTGGGTAGAAGGAACTGGTTCGGGCCGATGCCGAGTCAGCACCGAGCCAAGTCTAACAAATTCTTCTTTATCGTTTTGCGTGATCGCCAAGACGTTCCCTTTGAGGGCAATCAATTTCAAAATTTGAAATCTCAGATCTGAAATCTCACATCCGAGATCTGAAATCTCAAACCCAAACCCAAATCAATTTTTCTTGACCTTATGAGTTGACCGTACCCGCCCGGGCGACTGTGGGCCACGCGGATCATCAGCGACGACTCTATCTTCTCGCATATAAACGGTCAAACGCGCGCCTTCAGTGTTTCCTTTCTCCGCATCTTCGACGCGCGCTGGGTTACCTTTCAGCACCGCCACTTCATTAGACGTGGTGTATTCCACCCAGTCGCCGCTGCCTTTTCGGTTTGGCTGCGTCAGTACAACATTTCTCTGGGCCACCGTCTTTTCCATCTCATTCGAGTCTTTCGTTAAGTGGACGTCCGCGATCCCGCTCGTGATTCGGTCTGAACCCTGCCGAATGTCGACGTTGCTTTCATAATGGAGGAGCCGATTTGGATCTGAATAAGACATCGAGTCAGCAGTCGCAAATACGGGAACGCTGGACTTGTCGTTTCGGCGCGCGTTATAGACCCCACTCTGCACGCGCCCGTTGGCGTCCATTTTCTTTTCGTTGATGTAGATCGTTAGCTTGTCGCCGCGCACAAAGTTATCGTCCTGCCAAGCCCGCGCGTTGCCGGTGTAAATTGCGATTCCCTTGTCATGATGAAACTCGCCGCGGTCGCTGACTATGTAGACGGGACTCTTAACTTTGCGAAACGGCGTGGCGCCGTTGGTTTGTTCCTGACTGTAGTAAGTTGTCGCCGTCTTGCCGCGACTAAACGAAACGCGATCGCGCAGATTCGAGTCCAGCTCCACGGCTTTAGTGCGTGCACGCGCGTCCCAAACGGTTGGTTCTCCTCCGCGCATGCGAACCATATCGTCAGCGGCAACATAGGAAATGTTGGCCGCGACGCCGTTGCGATCGTTTTCGTTGAACTTCGCGTCGTCCTGGGCATCCATGCGCTCGACGTCCTGCGTTTCTTTCACAAAAACCGCGGCGATTTTCTTTCCTGTAAGAGTCCGAACGCCGCGAGTGTCGGACTTGATTACCGGTTCAATTACTGACTTTGGCGCCGCCGGTGGCAACGAAAGTTCTAGCAAGATTTCCCGCTTCAAAAAAATCACAATCAAAGCGCGGCGCCGTCAGCGTCTTGCGATCCGCTGCGGCATTCTGCACGACCGGATCGACGAACAACTCTCCATTGCCAACTGCTTCCGCCTTCTCCAGGTCGCGACCGGTGACGCGCCAGCTCAGCTTGACAGCATCGGCAGTCAAACGTTTGTTGGCAGCTCGCGAATCACCCGTTTTTGATTTAGGCGCGGCAAGAGTAATAACCGAGCGACCTTCGCTACGCATTTCACGCAACAGACTACGTTCGCCTTGAGCCTCGAACTTCACCTCAAGCAAGTTTGCGCCCGTTAGAGTCATGTCCGCATCGGAGTCGAGAGTCCGCGATCGCGCGTCCTTCATCGCAACCGCGCGTTCCAATCGCTGATCTTTGTCGAGAAAGAAATCCATGTCGACAGCCTGGACTTCAGCGGCGCGGCCCTCCTCGCGGGAACTCAAGTAGGAGTTGCCCCGCACCTCAACTTTCTGCAGGCGTTTCTGTTCGTTGAGAGTGCCATAAAGCTCATTGCCGCTCATGGTGTCGCGCTCTTGATCAGCAGTAACACCGCCATAAAATGATAGCTTAAGGGTTTGCTGTTCAAATATCGCGCGTGCCGAACGAATTGAGATCGGCCTTGAGCGTGAAACCTTCTGCGCAGTTCCCTTAGCTTCAGGTGCAACCGTAATCAAGACCTCCTTGTTTAGCTCCAGTTTCTTGTTCTTACCGTCAACAACCGCTCCAGTAGAACTTCCGGAAAGATTCTCGCGACTAAAGCTGATGGGCGCATCTGTTTGTCCGACTTCTGTAGTCTGGTTGTAAACCATCGACTCGGTATCAACTTTGAGAGCGTCTTTGGTTTCAATTTTCACACTACCAAGAAAGGTGACCAGCGAATTCGCCTGATCGTAAATGGCGCGATTGGCAGAAATCTGATCGGGTTTGTCACCAACCGGCGGGTAGACCGCGAAACTGACTGTTTCGAGTTCGTGATGGCCGTCGGAATAAGTCAGATCTACGGCCGCTTTGAGTAGCAGGTGCAAGCGGCCATCTTTAGTCACTCGCTGCTCATAACCATACGTTCTCCCGGTAATATGTTTAGACAGCTCCGGCGACTCGGATCTCATCCGGAAAGGTTTGTTGTTGCGAAGCTTGTAATAAGAGATAGCAATAAACGCGACCGCGGCGGTCAGAATTAAGATCGCGAGAGCGCGAGCAACCAGAGGCACTCTGGCTCGCAAGCCAACTCGAATATCTCGTTTTCTACTAACTTCTTGCATTTTCGGTCTTAGGCTTTCGGTCTTTGGTTTTTGTTTTTTTGGTCGGCCCTCTTGATCATTAACGATCAAGTGCCAAAGGCCTAAGACCAAAAACCAAAAGCCAACAAGCTACCAACAAATTAATTACTCACCGTTCGTCGTCCGTAGTTCGCATATCCTGAACGTTGAGTTGCATCCGCACTTCATCATTCCAGGTATTCGTCTCGATCGTGTAAGCCAGTTCGATGCCGGTGTTCACATCGGGCGTTCGCCTGTGGTCGCTAATACAATTCCACCAGATCGTCTCCAGTGGCCTTCCCTGCCCTCCTGACACGTGCATCTTCAAATGCCGCTCCTTCAAGACCTTTGGCTCACCCACTCGCCGCAGATTCCGGGTCACAAAAACCGGCCGCGGATTGCCTGCGCCAAACGGCTCTAACGAGCTTAACTCATTTGCCAATTGAAACGTGATTGCCTCTGCCGGCAACTCGGCGTCGATGTGCAGGGCCGGCTGCAAATCATCATCGGTTAAGGAACTAGCCGCATGCTCATTCAACCTCCGGCGAAACTCTGAAATACGATCAGCACGAATCGTGATCCCGGCAGCGTGTGAGTGGCCGCCAAACTTCTCAAATAGATCGGCACAGGAGGTTAAGCCGTTTAGCAGATGATAGGGTTCGATGCTGCGGCCCGAACCATGCGCCACGTCGCCTTCGATCGACAACACCACACAAGGTCGATTGATGCGTTCGGCAATCTTGGAAGCCGCTATGCCGATGACTCCCCGATGCCAACCCTGGCCCGCTATTACTGCTGCGTGTGAAGGAACTGCACCTTCACTGCCTTCCAACTCCGCGATCGCCAATTCAAATATCTGTTGCTGTACCTCTCGCCGTTCGTGATTGCGAGCCTCAAGGTGTTCAGCCAGCCTCCGAGCCTCGTCGCGGTCCCTGGTGTCAAATAGGTCCACAACTGCGCGGGCAGCATCTATCCTACCGGCGGCATTGATTCGCGGCCCAAGCCGAAATCCCAAGTCGTACGAAGTCATTCCCTTTCCGTCGCCGCAACCCGCCACCTCAAGCAATGCTTGCAAACCCGGATTCCTGGAATTCTGCAAATCTCTTAATCCCAGGGAAACGATGGTGCGGTTCTCGCCGCTCAACTTCGCGACATCTGCCACCGTTCCGATTGCCACTACTTTCAAAAACGCCGGCACCAAATGCCCACGTTCGCGTTCGCCGTAAAGCGCCTGCACCAACTTAAACGCCACTCCCACTCCCGCAAGATTCTTGTCGGGATATTCGCAGCCGCGTTGGTTAGGGTTAAGGACCGCGAAAGCAGGCGGCACACCCTCGTTGTCATCGGGAAGGTGATGATCGGTGACAATGACATCCAGTCCACGAGCGCGGGCCCAATGGAGTGGCTCATGCGCGCGAATGCCGCAATCGACACTAATAGCGAGCGTGTATCCCTCAGCGAGGGCACGCTCGAGCGCCGGTTGTTGAATGCCGTAGCCCTCGGTAAACCGATGCGGCACATGAAAGCCGGCATCGGCCCCGAGCAGTTTCAAAGCGCGAAGCAGGATTGCAGTCCCGGTGGTGCCATCAACATCATAGTCGCCATAGATCAAAATCTTTTCGTGCTGGTCAACGGCCCGTTGCAGGCGCGAAACTGCCTCCTTCATTCCCAACATCAAATAGGGATCATGAAGCTGTTCGTAGTTTGGATTGAGAAACGCTCTGGCAGAAGGTTCATCATCGCAGCCCCGGGCGATGAGGAGGGCAGCGACAATAGGTGAGACTTTTAAAACGCGAGCAAGTGAGGCAGCGCGGCTCGTATCATGCGCGCGGAGGATCCAGCGTTTGTTCATCAAGCGGACATTAGTTTATCTCTCGCTATTCTGCAAACCATCCGTCCGAGTCCAGCAATTTGACACCAATGCGTTGCCGGCTGTCGATTTCGTCGGTCCAAACGCCGTTGACCTCCGCGGCCAATTTCTTGCCGAAAGGAGGGGTTAAAGTAACGACGGAACCCAGCGCGATTTCCCTGTCGAGGAGAATGGTTGCTCCGCCACGACTAATCTTGATTGCCTGAGCCTTAACGTGGAATGCTTCACCGGCTGGCGTGCTGCCTTCAACTTCAAGCGCAAATTCGACAGGGACCCTGGGACTGCGCGGCCGCTGGGACGGGCTCGCGCCTCGCTCTTTCTCATTCATGAAAACTCACCGCCCTTGTTTTGAACATGTGATTCTTGACAACGGTTGGCGCCGACGTGAGGAGGAGGAATCGGGCGAACGTAGTTTAGCTAATCTTTAGATTTAGCGTTAGCGTTTTATTTGTGGAAGTGCGGGCGTTCAGTTCCAGAATTGAGTTCTAAACCTGGTCAGCCGAAAGATAACCACCTAAAAGCGCGAAAACAATCAGCGCCCCCACCAACAAGCGGTAGCCGATAAAGATCCCGGTGGAGTGCTTTCGCAGGAACCGCAGCAGAAACCAGATCGAAGCATAGCCCACAATCCCTGAAACGATTGTGGCCACACCCAGCGCGATGTAACTGTCAGCCGGTAACTTTTCGAACGCCTCTTTGAGCTCCAACAGCCCGCTGGCGGCGATGGCGGGAATTGAAAGAAGAAAAGAAAACCGGGCCGCCGTCTCGCGCGTTTGCCCGGCAAACAGACCGCCCATAATCGTAGAACCGGATCGGCTGGAACCAGGGATCAAAGCCAGAACCTGAGCGGCGCCAACTGCGAGCGCGTCGCCAATACCCAACTGCTCCATTGATCGCACTCGTTTGCCGACCATCTCAGCAACCGCCAGGAGGATCGCGACAGCGATCATCATCGTCGCAATCACCCAAAGATTTTTAGTGAACGTTCCTTCAATCTGTTTCTTGAACAGCAGGCCCACGATTCCCACCGGAACCGAGCCAATGATCACGAGCCACCCAAGCCAGGCATCGTGGGACAGTTTTCTTCCAGCCGTCTCTTGTGACCGATTTCCGAGGAGCGCCAGATGATCGCGGATAAAGGCCTGGGTAATCCTGATTATGTCTCTCGAGAAATAGACCAGTACAGCCAGCAATGTTCCTAATTGGATCACGGCGATCGTAGCTGTGGTCTGCTCGGCCTTTAGGGTTGCGCCAGCGCCGGCGTAGAGTCCGATGGCTCGTGCCGCGAATACGAGATGAGCAGTGGAACTGATAGGGATGAATTCGGTGAGACCTTGAACAATGCCTAAAATGATGGCTTGGAGAATTGTCATCTAGATTTGGTTTTGGGTCTTAGGTTTTGGGTCTTTGGTCTTGGTCTTAGGTTCTTCCTTGGGTGTTGATCATTGAACCTCGGATTAACCCCCTCGCCTTTGAGAATCACAAACTTCAAAGACCGAAGGCCAAAGACCAAAAACCAACTATTCGCGAAAAGAATTCCGTCGCGAGAACCAGTCATACATGAAATTTGGCATGACCATTCCGGCGCGCACGATGCTCGCTAATTGCCAGGGAAACGCATACGACTTCTTCCGCTTTTCAATGGCGCCAACAATTTTTGCGACCGCGTCGTCCAATTCCATCAGAAATGGCATCTGCGCGTCCCTACCCGCAGTCAATGACGTCTTTATGAAACCGGGATGAATAATCGTTACGGCAATACCTCGCGGCTGTAGATCCAGCCGCAGACTTTCGAAGAACGCCGACACGGCGGCTTTGCTGGCGCAGTAAGCAGCCGATTTTGGCAGGCCGCGATACGCCGCGAGACTGGAAATAACCACTAACTGCCCGCTTCCGCGCTTTACCATCTCCGAGACAACGGCTTCGACACTATTCGCTGCGCCTAATACGTTGACGTTGATTACGCTTGCGACACTGCTTCCCTTCAACTCGGCACCATCAACGGTCTCACCTACGCCCGCGTTCGCGACCAGCACGTCGATCGGACCGAACGTGGAACGTAAACGATCGGCAGCGACGAGTAGCGAGTCTGCATCCATCACGTCTGCCGGCAGCGCGATAGCTTTTCCGTTGGCCGCCTCAATTTCTCGAACCAGCTCATCTAGGACATCGGCGCGGCGCGCAATCAAACCAACTTTGGCGCCACGTCGGGACAGTTCGAGTGCGAGGCCGCGCCCAATCCCAGATGAGGCGCCGGTGATCATTACGGTCTTGTCTTGCCAGAACATGGTTTCGGAAGTTTCGGGTGTTGGGTCTCGGGTTCCGGGTTCCGGGTTTCAGGTTCCGGGTTTCAGGTTCAGGTTTCAGGTTTCAGGTTGTTTGGGCTGAGTCTCTCTTCGTCTTGAGTGGATTTCAGATTAAGAAAGGGGGAGATCCAGAACCTACCGCACGAATCCCCGACACCCGAATGAAACCTTAAACCCGAAACCCGAAACCCGGCACCTGAATTACACCTGAACAACCACGGGCATGATCACGGGCCGGGCTCCAGTCAGTTTCTGAATGAAGCGTTTCAGCTCCACTCTCACATGCTCCTTCAACAGACTCTGATCCGCGAGCATGTCGCGCGAAGCGCCGGTCACCGCAGCCTCAATCACTCGCTGGGCATCTTTCAAAGATCCGTCCTGCCCATCGAAGCCCTGTACGCCGCGCACGACGATCTCGGGCGTGGCCTGCAATTCCCCGGTCTCTCCATCGATCGTCACTATCAAGGTGACGATCCCTTCGGCCGCCATCTGCTTGCGCTCACGTACTGTTTCCCGCTCGATCTGTTCAAAGCCTGAATCGTCAATGAAGGTCCGTCCGATTTCGCGTTTGTTAACCACCGCGGCCCGCTCGCCATCCAGTTCAAGGACATCGCCGTTTTCGATCAAAATAATGTCCTCTTCCCTATAGCCGACGTGGTTCTTAATGAACTCTTTGTGGCGGAAGAGCATGCGATACTCGCCATGAATCGGCACTACGAATTTTGGCCGCACCGCCTCCGTCATAATGCGAATATCTTCCTGTGAGGCGTGCCCGCTTACGTGAATCAGCCGGCGTTTTTCTTCAATGATGTTCGCACCGCGTTTGTAGATGAAGCCAATCATCCGCGAAATCAAACGCTCGTTCCCGGGAATGATGCGAGCGGATAAGACCACGGTGTCGCCTTCCTCGATCGACATTCCTTTGTAACTTTGCACCGCCATCTGCGACAGGGCCGCTCGGGATTCTCCCTGCGATCCGGTGACGAGGAACACAATGCGGTTGTCGCGCATCTGTTTCGCTTCGTTAAGTGGCACCAACAAACCATCCGGGATGTCCAGGTAACCGAGTCGATCGGCGATCTCGACATTCTTTTGCATCGAGCGTCCTAACACGCAGACCTTTCGATCAAACTGCTGCGCGATGTCGAGCACGATCTGCAGGCGGTGAATGGACGAAGCAAAAGCCGCAACGATGATCCTGCCGGCAGCTTCTGCAAATATTTCTTCAAACGCAGGAATGACTGCGCGCTCGGAAGGTGTACGACCCGGGACGGTAGCGTTTGTCGAATCGGACAGCAGGGCCAGCACCCCTTCCTGCCCATAGCGGCGGAACGATCTTAGATCGATCGGTTCACCAATCACCGGCGTTTCGTCAACTTTGTAGTCTCCGGTATGAATGATTGTGCCGACCGGCGTTTTGATCGCCAGCGAGAAACAGTCAACAAGCGAGTGGGAAACGCGGATGAACTCAATGGTGAATGGTCCGATCTCGACAACATCGCGGGGGGCAACGCGATGAATCAAAGTGTCTCCGAGCAGATCATGTTCTTCAAGCTTGCTTTCCGCGAGGCCGGCGGTGAAGTGAGAACAATAAACCGGAACGTTGAACTTCTTGAGAATGAAAGGAAGCGCGCCTAGATGGTCTTCGTGGCCATGGGTCAGCACCACCGCGACGATGTTGTCACGGTACTCTTCCAGAAACTCAAAGTTTGGAATTGAGATATCAACGCCATAAGCCGTTTCTTCGGGAAAGCCCATGCCCGCGTCGAGGATAATCATCTCGTCGCCGTAGCGCACAGACATACAATTCATTCCAAACTCGCCGATGCCGCCGAGCGGAATAATCTCGAGGACGTTACTCACTATTGGTATTTACTCTTTCGCCGAAAGTTGCCGCGAAGATTGACATCAACACGGTGGCCGGTTAGGCATGGCAGTATAACAGTAGTTGCCTACCAGCCGTTACCAACCAGTTAGGGGGGCGAAGCGACCTAACGAGTTCGCCGACATTCGGTTCAGTACGGGAGCGGTAGCGACCGATGGAAGAAACGGTTCACTCAAGTTGATTACCAAAAGTCGGCTGGCCTTAAATGAGAGATGTTAGAACTTCGCGGTCATAGCGTTGAAGACTGCCACCGTTGACAGCGGTCGCTACCGCTCCCGTACTGTACCGAGTGGCTTGCAATGCTTAAGTGCCTCTTCTACATAAATCAAAGGGTCACTCCTGTAGTGAATCGATTGCGGGACGCCCTCGCCTTGGCTACGCCCTCGATTAAGCAACAGTTTGCCTTGGGGGAAAATTTGCGGAAGAATACGAGCCAAAAGAACGACGATAGTTTGCAGTCCCCGTTTATCTCTTCAACAACTCAACCACAGAGGCATTTATGTTTAAGAACTACACCCTCCGAGTCCACGTTCGAATGCGCGGGTTGGTATCTCTGGTTTGTCTGTTAGCAGTGCTCTCCTCGAGCAGCCTTGTCACAGCCCAACAATTGAAGCGGCCGCTGACTCATAACGACTACGACTCCTGGCGGACGATCCAGGCCCCACAACTTTCGCGCGACGGAAAATTCGTGGCCTACGCTTTTCTACCGCAGGACGGGGATGGCGAAATCGTGGTTCGTAACATTGGGTCTGGAAATGAGTGGCGAGCCCCGCGCGGGTACCGCCCGCCCGCGCCGCCGCCCGATGATGTGCCTAATCTAGGCGAGTTTCAGGCGGGCCAGGCGCGACTGATCAGGCCGGTGTTTACTGCCGATAACCGTTTCGTCGTGTTCTCAATTGAGCCTAATAAGGATGATCTAAGAAAAGCAAAGCGCGACAAGAAGAAGCCTGAGGACATGCCCAGGAATGCGCTTGGCATTATGAACCTGAGCAGCGGCCAGGTGACCAGGGTTGAGCGTGTGAAGAATTTTCAGGTGCCGGAAGATGGCTCCGGTTACATCTCCTACCTGCTTGAAGCGAAACCCGGTGAAGCAAAATCGAGTGAAGCCAAGCCCGAAGAGAAAAAGCCAGAGGTGAATGCAACGCCATCGCCGGCAACGACAGAACCATCGCCCACTCCGTCGCCTGCCGCTTCTCCAGAAAAGAAAGGCAAGGACAAGAAGAAGGAATATGGCACCGAGCTAGTCGTCCGAAACACGGCGACAAACAATGATCGGACCTTTGCTGATGTTCTTGATTACAGTTTTAGTAAAGACGGCAAGACGCTCGTCTATACCGTGTCTGCGAAAAAAGAGGATAGCAACGGAGTCTTTGCATTGGTCCCTCAGGCGGAAGCAGGGGCTCCCGTAGCCCTGCTTAGCGGCAAAGGCAAATACCAAAAATTAACGTGGGATGAAGACCAGACCGAGCTCGCCTTTATCAGTGACCGCGACGACGCGGCAGCAACTCAGCCAAAGTTTAAGCTCTATCTCTGGAACCGCCGCGATGCCAAAGCGCTTGAAATCGTTGCGCCCGGAACGCCGGGCCTGAGGAAAGACCTGATTGTTAGCGAGAAAGCCTCGCTCAGCTTCTCACTGGACGGCAGCAGACTGTTTTTTGGCACAGCGCCCCCGCCGGATGCCGAAAAAGATCCCGACAAAGAACCACTCGATGATGAAAAGGTCGTAGTAGATCTGTGGCACTGGAAGGACGACTTTATTCAACCGATACAGAAGACGCGTGCTGAACAGGATCGGAATAAATCTTACCGAGCCGTGTATCACATCAAGGACAAGAAGTTTGTGCAGCTGGCGGACGAAACGATGGAAAACATTTCGCCGTCGAACGACGGGCGCTATGCGATTGGCAATGACGATCGCGCCTATCGACGTTTGCGAGATTGGGACACCTCGTACACTGATCTCTATCTCATCAATACCGAAAGCGGCGTCCGCACGGCGGTCTCGCAAAAACGATCGTACAACCTCAGCATTTCGCCCAAAGCGAAATTTGCCATCTATTTCGACGGCAAAGACTGGCACAGCCTCTCGGTTCCCGATGGTCGGGATGTGAATTTGACGGCCAGGCTCGGAGTGAACTTTTGGAACGAAGACAACGACACCCCCAGCATTCCACCTTCATATGGCTTGGCAGGCTGGGCGAAAGATGATCAATACGTGCTGCTCTATGACCGTTTCGATGTCTGGCAAGTAAAGCCGGACGGGCAGGGCGCGAAGATTCTGACCGACGGTGTCGGCCGAAAAACGAAAACAGAACTCCGTTATGTGCGACTCGATCCGAAGGAACGATTTGTCGATCCCGCGAAGCCGATGTTGCTGCGAGCTGAAAATCAAGAGACCTACGACACCGGCTTCTATCGCGATCGCATCGATGGCGGCATGCCGGAAAAACTACTCTTAGGCAGTAAGAATTATACGAGCCCCACCAAAGCCAAAGACGCGAATGTCTTGTTGCTGACGGCCTCGCGCACTGATGAATTTCCTGATCTCCTGGTTTCGGGGATGGACTTCAAAGACGTGCGCAAAGTCAGCAACGCCGACGCGCAAAGACTTTCATTCAACTGGAGCACCGCGGAATTAGTTAACTTCAAGAACGTCGACGGTGTGCCCTTAAAAGGCAAACTTCTAAAGCCGGATAATTTCGACCCCACGAAGAAATATCCGATGATCGTGTACATCTACGAAAGACTTTCGCAGAGCCTGCACGGCTTTGGTAATCCCGGACCGGGGACGTCGATCAATCCCAGTTTTTATGTAAGCAACGGTTATCTCGTTTTCATGCCCGACATCGTTTACACGATTGGCTATCCGGGACACAGTGCTTTGAAATGTGTCTTGCCGGGAGTGCAGGCTGTGGTTGATAAAGGCTACGTTGACGAAAACGCGATTGGCATTCAAGGCCACAGTTGGGGTGGTTATCAGATCGCCTACATGGTGACGCAAACCAATCGCTTTAAAGCGGCGGCGCCCGGCGCGTTGGTTTCAAACATGACCAGTGCGTACAGCGGGATTCGCTGGGGCACAGGTCTTCCGCGGCAGTTTCAATACGAACGAACGCAATCGCGCATTGGCGGAAATCTCTGGGAGTATCCCATGCGCTTCCTGGACAACTCACCGGTCTTTCGCGCCGACCGCGTGGAAACTCCGCTGTTAATGATTCACAACGATGCTGACGATGCGGTGCCCTGGTATCAGGGAATCGAGTATTACCTGGCGCTACGTCGTCTCGGGAAAGAGGCGTACCTCTTTAGCTATAACGGTGAGAAGCATGGTTTGCAAAAGCGTCAGAATCAGAAGGACTACACGCGGCGGTTGCAGGAGTTTTTTGATCACTTTTTGAAAGGCGCGCCCGCGCCGGAATGGATGGAGAAAGGCATTCCCTACATTCAACGTGAGAAAGAGAAGGAAAAGTACCGCGTGGCCGATGACAAGAAATAGAATACCTAGCCGCTGATCTTCGCGGGTGGCAGGAACATAAAATTATTGGCTACGGATTCTCGCGGAAAACGCGGATCCGAAAATAAGCGCTAAGAAGTGAATTCTTATTTTGTTTTTATCGGTGTCAGCCGGCGGAAATCTGCGGCTAATTATTTAGGTTCTGTGTCAGCCGACAACCAGCGGCCCCTAAACTCGATCGGACTTACAAATTAACCTATGAAACTTCTCAATTCAGCGGCTCTCCTACTGCTACTCACGTTCGCGATTGCTGCTCAGCCGCGCACGATGCGTCTCGATTATTACCACACCGGCAACGCTACCGATGAAGTATTCAGTCTCGATCGGATCGTCGTTGAACCACTTCAGTGGCCTGGGGATCTCCGCAAAGCGATCGACGATACCAATCTAGGCAAATACTTTTTTGAGGTACGCGACCAGCAAACAAAAGCCGTGCTTTACTCGCGCGGTTTCGCGTCGATCTATGGCGAATGGGAAACCACCGACGAGGCCAAGTCGCTGCGCCGAACTTTTAGCGAGTCACTACGGTTCCCGGCTCCCGATAAACCCGTCGACATTGTCTTGAAGAAACGCGATGCAAGGAACTCCTGGCGTGACATCTGGACGACTTCAATCGATCCGTCCAGCATATTTATCGTTCGCTCAAAGCCACGTGCCCCGGCCCGATTGATCCCGATTCAAAAGATGGGAGACCCGGCCACTAAAGTTGATTTCCTGATTCTTGGTGACGGTTACACTGCGCGAGAATCAAAAAAGTTTGAAGCCGACGCCCGCCGCCTGACTCGTGAGCTTTTTGCAACCTCACCGTTCAAAGAGCGACGCAAGGATTTCAACGTCTGGGCCTTATGTCCGCCGGCGCAAGAGTCGGGAATCTCAAGACCTTCAACCGGCGTGCATCATGACTCGCCGCTCGGCGCTACTTACGACGCTTTTGGATCCGAACGTTATGTTCTGACGTTTGATAACCACGCGCTGCGCGAAACCGCTGCATTTGCGCCTTACGAGTTCATCGAAGTTTTGGCCAACAATCGCACCTATGGCGGCGGCGGTATTTTCAATCTTTACAGCACGGTCGCTGCCGACAACGCCTTTGCAAACTATGTGTTCATCCATGAGTTTGGTCACCATTTCGCCGGACTCGCCGATGAGTACTACACCTCGGCAGTGGCTTATGCGCCCGCGACGGAAAGAATTGAGCCGTGGGAGTCAAACGCAACAGCGCTTCTCGATCCTGACAAACTAAAATGGCGTGACTTAGTTGCACCCAACATACCAATTCCTACGCCCTGGAATAAGGAAGCCTTTGAAACCTATTCCTTGTCGATTCAAACTCGGCGTCGTCAATTGCGAAAAGACAATCGGCCGGAGAGTGAGATGGAAGCACTGTTTCGCGAAGAGCTGGCTTATGAAACCGATCTGTTTGCCAAAGAAAAATATTTCGGCAAAGTGGGCGCGTTTGAAGGCGCAAATTATGAAGCGCGGGGCTACTATCGGCCGGAGGTTGACTGCATCATGTTCACGCGCACGGATCACTTTTGCGCAGTTTGCCGGCGAGCCATCGAGCGTGTGATCGATCTTTATTCCAGGATCAATTGAGGTAAGAAGACGGCAAGTGACGATAGTCCGCGAAGCGGACGAAAGCATAAAGCCGAGGGCGTAAGCCCAAGGTCACGAATCGCGCTAACATAGAATTCGCGAAGCGGGTGCGCGCTCTTTCGCCCGTTTTACGGGCTCCGCAGACTGGCGGACTTGGACCTGGGGCTTACGCCCCCAGGCTTTATGCTTTCACCTGCTTCGCAGGTTGGAAAGAATTCATCAATCGCAAGGAAGGCACCATGAATTCAGTTCCAGATGTCGCAACTGACCTGCGTGAGATTGAAAATCAGTTAATAGCTGCCTGGGTTGCCGGCGACCCTTCCGTCCACGAGCGTGTCCTTTCCGCGGATTGGAGCGTTATCGACGCTCAAGGCCGGATTCGCAACAAGGCCCAGGTGCTGGAAGAGATGTTTCAGCCAGGCGAGCGGCAGATTTCCGGGCATATCGACGAAGTGAATGTCCGGCCCTATGGGGATTGGGCAATCGTCACAGGTAAGACTCAAGTCACGGGCCGCTACGAGGGCAACGAAATCAACGTGACGTTGCGCTTTATGGATGTGTTCCACCGTACCGAAGGCAAGTGGCAAGTTGTCGCTTCGCAAGCAACACTCTTAAGTGAAGGGGTTTGAAGAAGTCGCTAGGTGGGGCTTCGCCCTTTGGTGCGCGGTAAGTCTTCGACTTACCGATACGTTCATCAGACGCAGGGCTCAGCCCCGCGCAAGATCAAACTCAAAGCCGGAGCGGTAAGTCCAAGACTTACCGCGCACCGAGCGGCGAAGCCGAAGCTGTACAACCTGTTTATTGTGAACGTCTATTGAAGTTCAGATTGTCTCTCTGATGACCACACGCTTGCCCGCCATTTTCTTTGGTCATGGTAATCCACTAAACGCACTCTTGCGTAACTCGTATACCGACGCTTGGGCAGCCATCGGGGCTTCTCTTCCCAGGCCGCAAGCTATCCTTTGCGTATCAGCGCATTGGTACCTGCCTGGCACTGCGGTGACAGCGATGGCCCGTCCCCGAACCATTCATGATTTCGGCGGCTTTCCGCGGGAACTTTACGAGGTTCAATATCCAGCTCCCGGAGACCCGCAATTGGCTTTGCGTGTTCGAGACCTTCTAGCGCCGGCCTCCGTTACGCTCGACAACGGCGGTTGGGGCTTGGATCACGGAACCTGGTCTGTCTTGAGTCATGTGTTTCCCAAGGCTGACATTCCCATCGTGCAATTGAGTATTGATGAAACTCAGCCGACCGAGTTTCACTACCAACTGGCTAAACGCCTCGCGCCGCTTCGCGATGAAGGTGTGTTGGTGATTGGCAGCGGTAACATTGTGCACAACCTGCACACTTATGCCTGGGGTAAACATGAGATTGAACCTTTCGATTGGGCAGTGAGATTTGAAAAACAGGCGCGGCGGTTCCTAATCGATGGTCACGACAGTCAACTGGTCAGCTATGAATCTCTAGGGCGGAATGCGTTGCTTTCCGTGCCCACGCCTGAACATTACTTGCCGCTGATCTATGTTCTCGGATTACGACAGCCCGATGATGAAGTGTCTTTTCCTGTGGAAGGTTTTGATGGCGGTTCGATTTCAATGTTGGCCGTTCAGATCGGCTAGCATGCGTGATAAGCAGTAACGATGGCCAATGCCTTTGGGGCCCTAGTGCTTTTCATCATTGGTTATTTCAGCTCCAAATAATTTCTGCTCAAAGAATTCACCGGAACAAATCCTCACAAATTCTGTCAAATACTCCGGAGCGGCAACTCCTGCGGCGATTGCCCGAAGGCTTCAATTATGTAGATCGATCGGTAGAGATTGGTTTGAGTTTTTCATTCTCACCGGGCTTTAGCCCGGTGGTCTGGACGGTCGCGGATTGTCTGATAACCGTTTCAACGGTTTCTTATTACGCCTTTCCGGGAAACCGTTGAAACGGTTAAAGCATTTCGGGAACTCGTACCACCGGGCTAAAGCCCGGTGAGAATGAGATGCAAGATTCGTTGTCGGCCGGCGTTCATAGCATCAAGAAACAAAAGTGAGGTAAAGCAACATGAAAGACTTCTCCCTGGTAGCGATAACGGCCGGATTGGTGTTAGTCGCTTGCATCGGTTTGACAGTAGTAACCGCATACGAAGTGCCACCGGCCGAACTTGACGGTTGGGCCAGCCCACCCAGCAGGACGATGCGGGCTTTTCGTTCCGATTCCGAGTTGCGTAGCTACTTTAGAGCCATCGCAGCGCGCCAGAGAGCGATCGCTCGCCGTGCCGGAACAGGAGGTGGGTCCCTCCAGGGTTTCACTAACCAAGACCAGAGCTCCCTTAAGTTAAGTGACGCACCACTCGCAAAGAGCGAGGCGAAGGCCCAGGAAGAATCGGTAACGAACGTCCAGCATGCAGGCGTGGACGAGGGTGGGATTGTAAAGGTCCATGGAAACCATCTCGTAGTGTTGCGGCGTGGCCGCTTGTTTACCGTCGCCATCGGGGATGACGCACTGCGGCCGATCTCGGTCGCCGACGCCTTTGGTCCCGACATCAATCCCGACGATACCTGGTACGACGAGATGTTGATCTCTGAAAACACGATCGCTGTCATCGGTTACAGCTACGATCGAGGCGGCACCGAGATCGGGCTCTTCAAGATCGACGACAAGGGCCAGCTCACTTACCAGTTCACTTACCACTTGCGCTCAAACGACTACTACTCATCACGCAACTACGCCAGCCGCCTCATCGGCAACAAACTCATTTTTTATACCCCTTCTTATCTGTCCCCAGACTCCGACGATCCGATGCAGGAATTTCCTGCTGTGCGGCGCTGGCATAGGGGCGCGAAAGATCGAGAGTTCAAACGAATCGTCCCGGCCACCCGAATCTACCGCCCTGAATACGTCATCAGGTCGCCCTACGGATTGGCGTTGCACACAGTCACCGTCTGCGATCTTTCCAACGGCGGATTTGAATGTCAGGGAACCAGTGTCGTGGGGCCGTCGGGTAGAGTTTTCTATGTCTCGCCAGAGTCAGTATTCGTTTGGATGAGCGATTGGAATCGCGAAGGACTAAAGCCGCGCATGCAATCCCTCGTTTACCGCATGCCTTTGGACGGGTCGGCTCCGAGCGCCTTGCGAGTCTCGGGAAGTCCGGTTGACCAGTTCTCCTTTTTGGAAAGTGACGATGAACAACTGAATGTTCTTGTGCGCTCGGAAAGTGCCGGGGATGGGATGTGGTCTGCAGAAAAGGCATCTGGCGATTTGTCCTTACTGCGCGTGCCACTTGCGAGTTTTTCAGATGGCAGTGAAACAGCGCCGGTAAATAATTATCATCCGTTGCCGAAGCCGGAGGGCTACACTTTTCAGAATCGCTTCATCGGCGAGTATTTGTTGTATGGCGCTGGAAGTGGCTGGGGGAGTCCTGTCAAAACTGAAGCAGGCACTATTTACGTGGCGAAATGGACAACCGGAGAATCGCACGTCCTCAAACTTGTTCATGGCGTCGATCGCATCGAAGCGATGGGAGATGACGCTGTTGTGGTAGGAACCGACGGAAGGGATTTGCATTTCACGGCTGTTCGTCTGGGCACGGTACCTGAGATTGCAGGCGGGTACGCGCGCGAAGGTGCATCCCAGGGTGAACTTCGCAGTCACGGTTTTTTCTACAAGCCCGAAGGTGATGAATTTGGAACTATCGGTCTGCCGATCAGCGTGCCCGGCCGCCCGGGCTATCATCATCTATTCGAAGACTCGGCCGCGATCCTGTTCTTGCGCAATTCATCCTTGCAGTTCGAAAAAATGGGCGAGCTCGCGGCGCAATCGGAACGGGCTGTGGACGACCGTTGCCGGGCCTCGTGCGTTGATTGGTATGGCAACGCCCGGCCACTGTTTCTCCGCGGACGCGTCTTCGCACTCTTAGGTTACGAGATTGTAGAAGGCAACGTTTTGGATGGGCGCATTCAGGAACGTCGCCGAATTAGTTATGCCCCGCGGCGTCAGGCCTGAGAACAAAAACGTCGGACCGTGCCCGTGTCATTCACACCGGGGCTTTAGCCCGGGTGCATAAAAACCTCGATAATCAAAGGGATCGTTTTTACGGTTTCCCGTCCGCCTCATAAAGGCCAGCACTGATATTGCTATTTCACAGGGTTAGTAATATCGTGCCACCGTTTCCAAGGCCCTCGCTTCACAGACTGGAGAAGTAGTCCTCTTCAGCCTCTGCACTGCCTCTCTTCCTCTGGGAGGTTACGACCATATTCGGGCCATACGCTTAACACCTGAGTTGCATTTGGATCACGCTCCCCGGAGCCAATCTAGTCCTCTGTGTGTCCTGGTGGCCAGGTAGATGCGTTTCGGCCTAATCGAAAGGACTTACTATGAAAACCTCAAATCGCAGAGCAGCAATCGCGATGATCGTTTTGCTTAGTGTCGCGTGTGTCGTCGAAATCGTTGTCGCACAATGTCCTGTTGATTGGTCACCACTCACGGCCGCCAAGACCAAGATGTACTTGTTCTACCCAACGGCCGCCGATGCTTCTTTTCCCGAATATTACACAGCCGAAGTTGAAACCTCACCATTGGATCCTTTCAATGTGAGTGATCTGGACGCCGGCATCGGCACGACAGCGCAGCTGCGCGATCGCATCACTAACATTGTCAAGGAAGACTACTGCGAGTTTGACCTGGAAATTGTCGCCACTACCACCGTCCCTGCTCCGACAGAGCCAAGGTGGCAAGTCGTTGGCGTTGCCACTGATGCAGAAACTGACAGCGGCAGCGACCTTTTCGGCGTAGCACAGGATGTTGACGTGAACAACGCTGATCCTCAGGATTTCTCCCGCGTCTTTGCCAGGTCGTTTCTTAACGCTTACGGGGGCGCCGGCGACGCTCTGAACGGTGGAAACTCCACTCTCGAAAGATGGGCTACCGCGGTTGGCCACACCACGTCGCACGAGGCGGGACATAACTTTGGTCTCAGCCACACTGACTCGGCGGCAAGACCCGGAGAAGACGAACAGAACTGGCACATAATGGCCACCGGAAACACAGGCCTCACCGGCGAGATGAGAGCCTCTCGAAACCGTCACTTTGGAGATCGTGAATATGAAATTCTGGGACACAACATCGGACTCCGCATCAAAACCCTCTACAACTGGGATTTCGTCAACCCGAATGCTGAGAGCGCAAGTCAGTTGGTGTTGACGCTTCTGAGTCCCGCCACAACGCTCACCCGCAACTGGTTCTATGGGGGAACCAGCAGTCCCTGGACAAATCCGACCGTCGCTGCCGCCGGCACCCAGACTTTCCAGGGAACCACATACAATAAGTTTACCTTGACCTTCAGTGCGCCGAAGGCGTGGAGCGGCGGCGCCAATGGTGTGGTTCCAGGAGGAGCGGAATTCCACGTCGGCGCCACCTTTGCCGAACCCGACTTAGTGATAGTCTTCGAGGCCCGCCTGAAAGACGCCGGGGGTACCAATCTCAACCTGCATCCACGGTTGGTCGGATTCGACGCTGGCAGTGCAGACACTGCGACGGGCGATTTCAATATCCGTGCGTTCAATTTGGATCCAGCAGCGGCTCTGATCATAGAAGACCTGCGAGTTGCTTACCTGCCTCGCCTTGCCAGCATCGATTCTATGCTTACGGGAGCGGAGTTGCGCGATGTTAGAAACAACGGGATTTCCGCGAGACCACCAGGCAGATCTTTTTCCGCGCCAAAACAGCTTGAGGTGAGGGAGGGCACGAAATTCCGCCTGGCATCTTTCAATGAGGAACGCTCGGTCGATCATTTCTACGATGCGACAAACTGCGTAAAGGGCTTCAAAGCAGGCGGCCAAACGCCGATCGGATCGCCGAGTGGGCCTGGTGATACAAAAACCGGCGAGATCGAATACTGTCCCCGTGGTTGGGCGGTCAGCCTTTTCCCGGCGACCTATGTCTATCTCACTGCCACGATTGTTGAGCCCAACGCCAAGCATTGGGACAAGGCGCAGGCCCAATATGTCACCGGGCCGCTGCGCACGAAAGTCTTTTATCAATTCTCCGGCATCGTGCCCGATCTAAATCGGAACGGTGTTGACGATCTGATTGACGTTCGCACCAATGTCTCAAAGGACGGGAACAAGAACGGGATCGTGGATGAAGCGGAAGGCTCTCCGACGCCGCCGCCAGAGAAAGACGGGACGCGATTCAAATGGTGGTGGATCTTGATTTTGTTGGTCATCATCATCTTGATTTGGCTTATCCTTAAGCGTAAGAAGAACCCATAGGTTGAAGTGAGAAATTTTAGAACAAGGAATACAAAGATGATTTGGACTACCCTGGCGCTGGTTATGTTCTCCGGCTGTGCTCGCGTCGATCAAAAACAATCCGGTGAAGCCAATTCACCTGCGAAGAGCGCGGCCACAGCCGTGGAACGGTCGTCTCAAAAGGAAAAGCCAGCCATGTCCGATTACGAGCCCATTCCTCTCGATCGCCTCATCGGTATGGCTCAGCTGATTGTCGTGGGCGAAGTGTCGCTGGTAAAGGACAGCTCATTCACGCTTCGCCCCACGCTGATCCTCGCCGGAACAAGTCCGCAAGGCGAGATAGAGATCAGTAAGTTCATTCCCAACCGTTTTGAAGGTAAACCCCGCGCCGTGCCTTATAAGGAAGGCCAATCGTTTCTACTGTTTCTAACAAAGAATGAAAAACTCCCCGAGGCGCCCTGGACTGTGCTGGGCGCAGGAGGCGAGGGGGAAATGCCCAATCAGGATGGCTTTATTTACCTGCCGGGAAGAAATGTCGAAGGCCTACCCTTTCAGACCCACCGTGTCCACGACGCCGAGCGCAACATCCAACGCGTTGAGTCGGCCCCGTTCATCGATGCAGTAAAGAGATACCGCTCCTGCTTTGTATGGAAGCCGGGAAAGGACGAGCAGCTTCAGCCCTCGAGAATCTGTGACGCTGCCACCGTGAAGCAATACGCGAGCAGTTCTTCAATGCATGATTATCTTGCGCGCTTAACTGCGAAGCGAATCCGGTGAAGTCTGTTCATGTCCGAAGAAACTGCGGCGACGGGTCAGAACCCGGAGCGGTAGCGACGGGCGGCTGGACCCTTGAGTTAATGATCCCGTCGCTGTTAGAAGCCTGGATTCGGAATTTGAAACTTCATCCCTAATCCTTCATCCTTTCCTCCCTTTAGACGCCAGACCTGCTCGTAAACCTTTTAAAGATTCGCCACAGGGGCCTTCCCTGCTGCAACTCGAACGAGCTTGGGCTTCGGCTTTCCTTTTGAAATTTGAGATGGAATGTCTCAGATCTCAGAAAACTGGAACCTGACCTGAGACCTGAGACCTGAGACTTTCGCCTTGAGTGTTACAATCCCGCCGCAGGCTGAAAAGCCGAAACTCTCCCCTTAGTCAAACTCCAAATCTTACAGGGGGACCTATGAACAGAACGCCCTGTCTCTACAAGGTAGTCTTCCTAGCCTTACTTGCTTTCGGTCTAGCTCCCGCTCAAAGCAATGGACAATCAGCATCCGCTCCGTTTCGCTTTCAATCTGGACAGACGCTTTACATTGTCGCCTTTCGCCGCGCCGATGTGCCTGTCAGCGTCGATCCCGCCACAGGAGCCATAACGCGCAGCGAATATTTCGACCTCGATCTCGACGTTGAAAGAAAAGTCAGAAAGCAGATCGAGAAGTGGCAATACTTTAGAGTCGCCGACAAACCAAGCGGAGCAGATTTCGTCTATCTGGTTAATCTTGATAACTCTTCGATCGAGGCCCTGGCAATTCCCTTCGAAGCTTATCGGCAACACTTCCGCGAGAAGTTTGACCTCGACGCGTTGCGCGATGCAGCGTACGGCCGTTACATGGCCGGTCCCTTGAAGCTGCCAACGGTAACGAGATTAACTGATCGTCTGGTTAAGCAGTTTCGTGAGAAAGTCATCGCCGGGACTGTCAGATAGAAGGACAAAAACTCTCCTCAATGCCGGATCTGCTGGTAAATCTGTTAAAGCTGCCGCCGTTTGAACCCTTGCGCCAGGAGCTCGAAGGCGCGGGAGTTGTAATTCGTCGCGCAGAGCCTTTCGAGTTGACCGTCGTCCGCAGCTTCATCGAACAAAATTTTTCAGTGGCCTGGGCAGATGAAGTTTCGGTTGGTTTCTCGAACAAGCCTGTTTCCGTACACCTCGCAACTCGCAATCGTGCCATCATCGGCTTCGCCGCTCATGAATGCACTCGAAGAAGTTTCTTTGGGCCGGCTGGTGTTGCGCCAGACATGCGCTGCCGTGGCATCGGGAAAGCTTTGCTTATCGCTTCCCTGCTAGGACTTCGCGAGCTTGGTTATGTTTATGGCATCATCGGCGGCGCAGGGCCAATTGAGTTTTATCAGAAGGCGGTCGGAGCGATGGTTATTCCAGAGAGTGATCCGGGGATTTATACCGACCTTCTAACCAAGCAAGTATGAATGACACTCGCGACATTCCTCTCGGAAGGACAAAAGCGGTTCGTGCGCCGTTGCCACCTGGTCCTACTGGAAATCTTATTCTCGGCGTAATGCCTGAGTTTAATCGCGACATGCTTGGCTTCATCGAGCGAGCGCGCGATTACGGCGATGTCGTTAGAATGAGATTTCTGTACCTTACCGCCTACTTTCTCTACCACCCGGACGACATCGAATTTGTTGTTGCCACGAATGCCAAGAACTTCATCAAGGCGCGCTCGCTGCGTTCCCCTCTCTTTCAGAGGCTTGTAGGCAATGGCCTCTTAACCAGCGAACATGACGAGTGGAAACGACAACGTCGTTTGGCACAGCCGGCATTTCACAGGCAACGGATCAACTCCTACGGCGAAGTTATGGTCGATTACACACAGCGAATGCTTGGCAGCTGGAAAGATGGCGAAGAACGCGACATTCATCGGGACATGATGCGGCTCACGCTGGAGATCGTCGTCAAGACACTTTTCAATGCCGACGTCTCAGCCGACGCCGACAAGGTAGGACGAGTACTCGCGCAGATCGTGAAGCCTTTTGCGTCGCAGGCGACGCTAAAGTGGATCATGGACAATCGTTTGCCGACTACAACCCACCGTCGTTTCAATCAAGATGCAAAGGAAATTGACGATATCGTCTATCGGATTATCGCTGAGCGGCGCCAGAGCGGTGGTGATGAGGGAGACCTCTTGTCGATGTTGCTGCAGGCTCATGACGAGGATGGCAGCCAGATGAGCGACAAGCAGTTACGGGATGAAGTGATGACGTTGTTTTTGGCAGGACATGAAACAACCGCGCTGACCCTTTCGTGGGCCTGGTATCTGCTGGCCAGGAATCCTAATACGGAGAGAAGGTTTCATGAAGAGTTGCAGGAGGTGCTCGGAGCAAACACTCCGACAGTTGCCGATCTGCCCCGGCTCAAGTACTGCGAAATGATCGCAAAGGAATCGATGCGTCTTTATCCCCCGGCGTTTGGGTTGGGACGCGAGGCGATCGAGGATTGTGAGATTGGCGGTTACCGCATGCCGGCAAAGACTCAGGTATTCATGTTTCAGTGGGCGACTCAACGTGACCCGCGTTATTTCGCCGAACCTACCGAGTTTCGTCCTGAGCGCTGGACCGAAGAGTTCAGCAACAGTCTGCCTAAGTATGCGTACTTTCCTTTTGGCGGCGGTCCGAGGTTCTGTATCGGAAATTCGTTTGCAATGATGGAAATCATTCTGGTCCTGGCCACCATCGGGCAGCGTTTTCGTTTGCCTCTGGCGCCCGGTCATACGGTCTCGTTAATGCCGGCGATGTCGCTGCGGCCCCGTGATGGCATTCGCGTAAACATCTCGCGGCGCTAAATTCTATTTCGTGTCGTTTCGTGTTAATTCGTTGATCGTATTGCATCCGTTATCAGAAAACGATCCACTAAGCCACACGAAAATAGCACGAACAAATCCGCTCTCAACTCTCGTAGCACGCTTGCGGGGCACCGACTCAAAATCCTGGCTTCGCTAGACATCTTGCATCCTGGATTACGCTTGCACCTCACTTCAGCGTTCCAACCAATCGAACCCATTCGTCCAGCGTCAGTGTTTCGGCGCGGCGTTGGAGGTCGATTCCGGCTTCGCAGAGAATGATGCTGGCGCCGCCGTGGCTTTTGATCTTACCCAGTAATTCCGGCGGAGCGCTGCGCATGTTGTTAAGGATAGTTTTGCGTTTCTGCGCGAACCCCGCGCTCACCACTTGCCATAAGAGGTTGTCGTCACGCGCAAGTTCAGACTGCGGTTTGAGCTTTAGCCGGATCACGCTGCTCCAAACCTTGGGAACTGGACGAAACGAGCCTGGCGCAACATCGAAGAGCTTTTCAGTTTCGCAATAGGCTTCGACGAACACTGAAAGGTACCCGCGTTCTTTTGAACCGGGTGGGGCCGCGATGCGGTCGACCACCTCACGTTGCAGCATCAAAATCATTTCCGATAAACATGCTCGCTGGGCGATTAGTCGTTGCAGGATAGCGGTGGAAATGTTGTAAGGAAGATTGGCGACGACGCGAGCGTGCCTGGCGGGCTGGATAGCCTTACAAAAATCGACCTGGAGAGCGTCGTCCGCGATGAGTTTGAAGTTGTCACTTCCGCCGAACTCGGCTTGGAGTGGGGCCAGCAAGTTACGATCAAACTCGACGGCAATTAGGCGTCCAGCACGCTCGATTAGTTTAGCCGTTAAAGCGCCACGACCCGGTCCGATTTCGACGATCGTCTCATCGCTGGTAGGAGACAGAGCTTCAATTATTCGATGGACAACACCTTCGTTAACGAGAAAATTCTGGCCAAGACGCTTTGAGGGAAGCGGAGACGGGGGGACTCGGAGACGGGAGTAGGCGAGATCTGGAGAACGACCGGTGCGCCGTTGTGTTGATTTGGAAACCGTGGACGACTGACTCTCTGATTTGCGTTTCACCTGACCATACCTCTTTATCTATCTCCCCGTCTCCGCGATCTCTGCGTCTCCGCGTTCCCGTTTCACCCCATCTCCCCCGTCTCACCTTCTCTCGTTCTCGCCCTGGGGTAACCAGTGATCTCATAATCGACGCCACACTGAGTGATTTCCACAGCTTCAAGGTCGATCGCGTCAATCATTCGCTCGGCGCCCATCCCACCAATCGCACCCGGAGCTTCGCGACCTCCAATAAGACGAGGGGCGATGAAGAAAGTGACCTTGTCTACGAGTCCGGCCTCAAGCAGCGCGCCGGCAACATTAGCTCCGCCCTCGACAAGCACACTCTGCACCAATCGCTTTCCCAACTCTCCCAACACATGTAACAGGTTTCGACTGGAGGCAGGCTCGTTAAAGACCTCGACGCCCTTCTTTTCTAATTCAGATTTCCGGCTCGGATTACCATCTGCTCCGGCAAAGACCAAAAGCGGAGACGCCGCCGTCGTGTTCGCGAGCTGTGATTGCGGCGACAACTGCAACCGATCATCTAAGACGACGCGAACCAATGGCCTCCTTCGAGGTAAACCGGACCGATCAGTTAGTAAGGGATCGTCTGCGATTACGGTACCGGCGCCTACCAGGATCGCATCATTTTCATGACGCAGTTGCTGCACTCGCGCGCGTGCGGGTTCGGCAGTAATCCAGCGCGAGTCTCCAGTTCGTGTCGCGATTTTGCCATCGAGCGATGTTGCAAGCTTTAAGTGAACAAAGGGACGCCCGGTTTTCATGAAGTGGGAATACTTCTCGTTCTGTTTCTCAGCCTCGAGCGCCAGCAGTCCGCAACTGACGTCCAGTCCTGCAGCACGCAAGTGTTCGAATCCTCGGCCCGAAACTTTTGGATTGGGGTCCTCAATCGGGGCCACCACTCGGCGGATGCCGGCTGCGATCAACGCCTCGGTGCAGGGCGGCGTGCGGCCATGATGAGCATGTGGCTCAAGCGAAACATAGGCGGTGCCGCCAGCCGCCCTTGTCCCAGCCTGTTCTAAAGCAAGGGTTTCCGCATGCTTCAGTTCTTCGTAAACATAAAAGCCTTCGCCGGCAACGTTGCCATCGGTGCCAACAATCACACAACCGACTAGTGGCCCGGGACTCACCAAGCCCTTACCCAACTCGGCTAAAGCAAGCGAACGACGTATCATCTCGACGTCGAACTCAACGGGGGGCGTACGCTTTATCAATTCGTGCCTTTGCGATTGGTTTTGTATTTGAGGGAGGTCTCGATCCCGTCGGAAATGTTCTCGTTGGTGCAGTAGAACGGAACACCTTTAGAGTTGATCTTGTTTGTAATTAAGTCGAATGGACAAGGAACCTTATTGATATCGGCAAAAACACCAAACTGATATTCAGGGTATAGCTTCGAAACTGTCAGCATGACAGATTGGTTCAGATAGCGATCACGCTGATAGCCAAATTTCTCGAAATCGGGGAAACAGCCAACGACTACAAAAACATCCTCTGGTGAGTAGCCAGAAATCTTTTCGTCGAGCCTAATTCGAAGCGTTCCGGCCCAAGCTACGCCACCACACCCCGCACTGATGAAAGTAAGATCCTTTATGACTCCTCGAACACCCATTTTTTCTGGTAAACCGTCGTCCTTTCGACCAAACACTACCGGCACTGGAGACGAAACCTCACTTGCTGTGAACTCGATTCGGCTCTGGCTCTGGGACTGAGCAACAGTAAGTGGGTCTCCGATGAAAACCAAGATGACCAAAGGCAAAATTAGATTCCGCATAGTAGTCTTTTAACTAAACAGGCCGTCCACATACAACTCCGGATCGAATACCACCAGATCATCAACTTTCTCGCCGATGCCTGCGTATCGAATGGGCAGATTCAACTCGCTCGCGATTGCCACCGCGATTCCGCCTTTTGCGGTGCCGTCCAGTTTGGTGAGCACGATTCCGGTCACCCCGGCTACTTTCAAAAATTGCCGGGCTTGTTCGAGACCATTTTGGCCCGTGACCGCGTCAACAACCAGAAGCGTCTCATGAGGTGCTCCGGGAACTTCCCTGCCGGCCACGCGCTTCATCTTTTCCAGTTCGGCCATCAGATTGGATTTGTTGTGCAGTCTTCCGGCGGTATCAACGATAAGCACATCAGAACCACGGGCCTGGGCGGCCTTTAACGAATCGAAAAGTACAGCAGCCGGATCAGTTCCTTGTTTCTGTTGAATCAACGGGACTCCGGTTCGTTCTGCCCAAATCGCAAGTTGATCCGAGGCCGCGGCGCGAAAGGTATCGGCAGCGCAAATCAAAACGTCATTGCCCTCGGCTTTGATTCTTTGAGCAAGCTTGCCAATCGTTGTCGTCTTGCCGACGCCGTTAACGCCGACGATCATCATTACATACGGAAGCACGTTTTCCGGCACGCTGGTCTCAGAAGCAACTCCTTGATTTTCTGAAGCGCGCAGGATGCGCAAGAGCTCATCCTTGATCGCTGACTTTAAGGCTTCAAGGTCGCCAATCTGTTTGCGCGCAATACCACGCCTTACGGTTTCGAGAATCTGTTGTGTAGTTACGACACCGATATCGGCGGCAATCAACGCCTCTTCGAGTTCTTCCAGTAAATCTTCATCGATGATTTTCCGGCCCTGGAAGACGGTGTCCAGCCGTTCGGAAAGAGTGTCGCGAGTCGCCGCCACGGCGCGGCGGAAGCGCGTTGAAAACTCTTGTTCCAATGCAGCTTCCTGTGCCTGGAGTTCTTCGATCGAAAGATTCAGGCCCAGCACAGAGGTCGCGAACGGCGAGCGCGTCGGCACTTTAGGAGGTTGAACTGCTGATGTTTCAGGTTGCGGCCTGGGTGGTGCCGCAGGACGGATTACTTGCTCGGCCGGCGGCTCAGTGGCAAGCGGGGTCGGGGTCGGAGAGGCGCCCGTAATCACCGGTTCCGGGGTAATGGTTGAAATTGGCTGCGGAACGCTTGCGGTTTCAGGTTGTGGCTTTACGGCGGTTGCGCCTTGATTAGTGGAGTCTGCACTAGGGGCCTCGCGCGGTTCATTTAACCCCAGGGTGACAAACTGGTCCTTGCTCTTCCGTCTCCAAAACGCCATAAGTTTATTCAGCCGCCGCTCTGTTCAGAATCTTCAGTTAATCGAAGTCGACGATTATAAGCCGCAACAGCCGCGTCCTCAAAAAGACGCGGCTGCTGGGTAGGGTCACAACTTTAGTAGGTGGCGGCTCTCCGTGGCCGCCCCCGTTTTTGCTTGGCAGCGCGAAAGGCTTCGCCGTCCGGGGTGCGCGGTAAGTCTCTGACTTACCGCATTGCGATTTTTCTAAAACTTAGGCGGGGCTTAGCCCCGCGAATTTATTTTGGACTTGGTTGTCGGTAAGTCGGAGACTTACCGCGCACCAGGGGGCGGAGCCCGATAAATCAAACGTCGTTAAACTGGTTGCAGCTCAGCGGGGCTCGGCTCTGCGGTTGGGTCAGACACGGGCTCGACGACTGGGCGTTTCTTGAGCTTCACTGAGCCGGGTCGAATCTGGCCCTCATTACATGCTTCGGTGAAGGCCGCCACAACGCGCGCATCATAACGAGTCCCAACAAAGCTCTGAATGCGCTCCACGGCATCTTCGAATTTCATCGCTCGCTGGTAGGGACGGTCCGTGGTCATTGCATCAAACGTGTCGGCCACCGAAACAATCAACCCCATCAAGGGAATCTCATCACCCTTCAGACCCTGCGGATAACCCCGCCCATCAACCATTTCGTGATGCATATACATACCCGGAAGGAATTCCTTGATACCGGGAATCTGCGAAAGGATTTTGTATCCCTTCTGCGGATGCTGTTTCATCACTTCATACTCTTCATCAGTAAGCGCCGCCGGCTTCTTCAGAACTTTGTCATCGATACCGATCTTGCCGACATCATGCAACAAAGCACTCACTCGAATTTTTTCGCATTCTTCGTCAGACAAGCCCAGGCGCTGCGCAATCGCCATCGAAACTCTCGAGACACGTTCGGAGTGACCACGCGTGTAAGGATCCTTCCCATCGATCGCAGCTGCGAGCGCCTTGACTGTGCCCAGAAACAACTCACGATTTTCAGTGGCGGAGCGCTGCAAGTCCTGAATGAAGTGCTGAATCTGATCAGTCATGAGATTGAAGGAATTGCCCAGATCCCCCAACTCAGTCTTACTTCGAATCTCGATGCGCTGTGAGAAATCGCCGGAGGCTATCCGGTGGGCGCCGGCCGCCAATTCCTGCACCGGCTGCGTGAGCTTCTTCGCAAAAAAGAATCCAATAAGTAGGGTCAACAGCGCAGCCACCAAACTGATCCAGATCGTCTGGTAATGCATGTCGCTTACTGAGGCGAGCGCCGCTGTTTCATCTTGAATAGCGATTACGCCGAGTCGGGAATTGTCATCGAGCTCAGCGGTTGCATACGAGCCGAGCATCTCCACTTTCTTTTCATCTCGGAGGACACTAAATGGCGCGAGGGCGGATTGCACTTGAGCCCCAGACTCGATCCAATCCTGGACAACTTTTAGATCGGTCATCGGCTTGCCGGCAAAAGCTACGCTGGCTTCTGGATGAGCTACGGCGCGGCCATTCTGATCGACGACGAACACCACAGGAAGACCCGCCTCAAGTAATTCGCGCTCGCTCTTAGCTGTGGGCTGCTGCACTGCTTTAAAGACGTCTTGAAAGGAAACGATGGCAACGACAGCAGCCACGACATCGTTACTATGTTCGCCGCCCATAACGGGAGCCGCGACCGTAAGCGCCATCTCCTGACCCGAGCGAATTACCTGGGGCCTACTTACAACCAGGCCCCGGCCACTCATTTTCGCCAGGACTTCACTGACACGCTGATCAACCTCCTCTAGCTTGATCACATTTGATTGAAACGCCCGGTGCAGTTCACCATCAACCGGCCAAATCGCCAGCCCGATCAAATTCGGATCTTCTTGAAGCGTCTTTTGCAGTCGCGAATCGTAGCCGCTGTCATTAAGGGCATTGGTTCCGCCCGCGATTTCGAAGGCACGAGCCAATCCGGCAACAACGTCACGGTATCTTTGCCCGTAGAGTTCGATTTGCCGCGCCTTGTCCTGCACCAACTGGGCTTGATAACGTCCCTCCACGGAGCGAAGCTCCTGCGCAGTACGGCTCGACAACATGCTTCCCGCAAAACCGAGGGGCAGCAGCCCTACAAGCAATAGAACGCCAAGAACAATGTACAGGAGGCGAACACGCCCAAAATTCTCAAGCATTTGGTATCAGACTTATCAGGTTGGAATGCTTACAGTTTGGAAGGCCCAAAACGCAGAGCCGGGAATGGGGTCCGGCGCGACACCGATTATGGTAGAAGGGGCTTAGCCTGTCAACGGTTTTGCAGGCTTTAACTGCTCTTATAAGAAGATTTAGGTCTCCAGCCTGAAGGAATTATTGAACCTCGGATGGCGTGGGCACAAGCCCCGTGAAGGCGTTAAACTCAACAGTGACGCTATATTTCGGCTGGGAAGCCCGTACTAGCGTCTAAACAAACGAGCGCAAAGCCTTGTCGCGCTCGACCTTTGGAACCGGACCAGGACGTCCGGCGGATGACAGGGAATGGAAATCCTAACGAGCGACGAGCAAATAGTGGAACGCGCTCTGACGGGGGATGCTGATGCTTTCGGCGAGATTGTTCATCGCTGGGAACGCAGGATCTTCGCGCTGGCTTTCGGCATGCTGGGCCGCGAGGAAGATGCACGCGACGCGACGCAGGAAACCTTTCTCGCCGCTTTTCGCAACCTCCGGGGATTTCGCGGAGACGCCAAGGTCTCGTCGTGGCTACACCGCATCGCAGTTAACCAATGCATCACCCGTCAGCGTCGCTCAAAGGTGCGTAAGGAAGACGCGTTGGAAGACGAAGCGGAGCGACATGCGGCGCGGTTTGCGACCCCTCAGGAGTTATCGCCTGCCTGGGTCGCCGAAGGTCGTGAAAGCTGCGATGCAGTGAGACGCGCCGTTAATAGTTTGCCGCTCGAGTTGCGGCAGGTGGTGGTGATGAAAGAGTTTGAGGAGCTGACCTTTCGCGAGATCTCGGATGCTTTAGACGTGCCTCTGAGTACCGTGAAAAGCCGGCTCTACACCGCGTTGCGACAGTTGCAGATGCGCCTGGAAAAATTTGGCGGTGAATCAGTAGTGGGAGATTGAGATGGAAGACAGAATTGAAGCTTTTAATTGTGAACGTGGCGACGATCTGATTGCGTTCCTCTATCACGAACTGAGCGAGCCCGAAACTCGAGACTTTGAACGACATCTGGCGACTTGTTCCTCATGTGCTCACGAACTCGGGTCCTTTAGAGAGATTCGAGCCGGTGTGGTCGCGTGGCGTGAACAGACGTTGGGATTGTCGCCGGTGTCGACACCCGCTCGGGTCGCTCTTGGCCAACCGGAAAAACCTTCAGCACTGTTGGCAATTCGTCAATTCTTCGCTCTCTCACCTGTTTGGTTAAAGGGCGCCGTGGCATTTGCTTCGATTGTCTTTGTTGCAGCCGTCGCTTTGCTGGTAATGACTTGGAACTCCAGCCAGGTCGTTCCAATGGTAGAGCACCGCTACACTGAAGCCGAGCTGAAAGCGAAGGTTGAAGAAGGAATCCAGGCTCGTCTGAGGGAATTCAACTCAGCTGGAGAGAAACCGTCGCAACAAGAATTGGCACAAACCCCGAACCCGGTGCAACGTCCGCAGCCAAGGTTTAAGTCTGCTGGATCTGTAGCTAATACGCGGCGGGCCCCTTTGACAAAATCAGAGCGTGAGCAGCTTGCGGCGGATCTGAGACTACTCTCGACATCAGAAGATTCCGATCTCGACCTTTGGAGTGAACAGATCAACAGATAGTTGAGTTTTGACTGAGGCAATTATGAAAACCTTTTTAAGAACAATTCTTTCGTTGGTATTTGCCGCTGCCCTGTGCACGGTCGCCCCTGCAAATTTGCAGGCGCAACAGCCGCCCTCAGAAGCGCAACAGACGGCACCCGGCGGCGATCCCATTCGAGATCTTAATCTCAGCCCGGAGCAGCGCGAACGCATTCGAGCGATTCGTGAAGAGACGCGAGATGAGCGAGCTGCGATTAACCAACGGCTGCGCGAAACTAACAGGGCGCTCGAAGAAGTGCTTGACTCCGATAATCCGAGTGATGCTGTAGTGGAAAAGCACTTACGTGATGTAACTGAAGCTCAAGCAGCATCGTTGCGCATGCGTATAGCGACGGAGATGAAGGTGCGGCGGGTTTTGACGCCTGACCAGTTAACGACCCTGCGCACATTGCGTCAAAATGTCAGAATCTTAAGACGTGAACGGCAACTCGAAAACAACGAGATGCGGCGGCGCGACGGTTTCGAGCGGAGGCGAGTGCCCAACCGCAATACGATGGTGCCCGGGCTTCCCCGCCGGATAAATCCTAAGCGGCCGATTCAGCCTTAAGTTTTTCGGGTTCAGCTAAAGGACTTGGAGCTGGTCAGTATGCTGGCTGGCTCTTTTTTTTGACGCGCCATTTCCTTAAACAGCCTGCCGAATTCTTTCCTTGACGCGTTGCTCACAATTTGAGCATGATAGGCCGACTTTGAAAACACTAGTCGGTTGGGCGAAGACTAGCCCTTCGGAAATCCCCGCCGAGGCCCACATGCTCAGGGAATAACAGCGCAACGCGTTAACTTACGCTCGACTCGATTAGCCATATCAAATGAACATCGCCACGCGCGCTCTGCTTGAACTGCAAGAGACGACGTTGCTGGCGGCTCGCGCCGCTCGCGGCATCTTCAAACGTCCGCGATACATCCCCGAAATAATCACACAGATGGACGTTATTGGCGTGGGTTCGTTGAGTATCGTTCTGCTGACCGGCTTCTTCACCGGGGGCGTTCTCACCGTCCAAACCTTCCCTACGTTGGCCTTCTGGGGTCAGCAAGGACAGACCGGCCGGCTTGTCGCCGTGGCCCTTGTGCGCGAGCTGGGCCCTGTTCTGACGGCCCTGATGGTCACCGGCCGTGTTGGGTCAGCCATTGCTGCCGAACTGGGCTCCATGACTGTGTCGCAGCAGATCGATGCAATGCGGGCGTTGGGAACCGATCCCGTCCGAAAATTGGTAGCACCCAGGATTCTTGCGTTGCTCGTCACGCTGCCACTGCTAACCGTACTCGCTGATGTTGTCGGGATCGCCGGGGGAGCGTTTGCAGCCACAAGTCTCTACGGTCTCTCAATCGATCAGTTTCTGACATCCGTTCGCGACGGAATCACGACGGATGATATTATTGGCGGTGTAATCAAGCCGAGCTGCTTTGCTCTGATCATCGGTTCGATTGCCTGTTACAAGGGACTCACGACTGATGGCGGTACTGTAGGCGTCGGTCTATCAACTACTCGTGCCGTGGTTCTAGCGTCCATTGTTGTCATCATCGCCGACTTTTTCCTGGCTCGCGCCCTCCAGCATCTTCTTGGCATGCAGGCTTAGAGCCCGGAAGCTAAATTCTAATGTCTTCAGTTGCATCAAACATCGCTAACCGAGAGGACTTTCTGGGCCACGTTAACCACGGCGCGGACTCGACCTTTGCCGAGGTTGACGACAAGCAACGCATCACGCCCGCCATCGAGTTTCGCGACGTTTACCTTTCTTTTGGTGATCGCCCGGTATTGAGAGGGCTTAACTTTAAAGTCAATCGCGGTGAAACCAGAATCATTCTCGGTGGCTCCGGCGGCGGCAAGTCGACAATCATCAAACTCGTGCTCGGTCTGTTAAAGCCCGACTCAGGCCAGGTGCTTGTGGATGGCGAAGACATTACGCACCACAATGAAGTGCAAATGATGAGCGTGCGCAAGAAGATTGGAATGGTGTTTCAGGAGGGCGCTCTCTTTGACTCGCTGTCGGTCTATGACAATGTGGCTTACCGGCTGCACGAGCAGGGTTTACCAGAAGAGTCAGTCGAACCTGAAGTGCGCCGTATGCTCCGCTTCGTCAACCTGGAGGACGCTATCGATAAAATGCCGGCGGAGCTTTCCGGAGGCATGCGTCGCCGGGTCGGGATCGCGCGCGCACTTATCGGAGATCCCAAGATCGTGTTGTTCGACGAGCCGACTGCAGGTTTGGATCCGCCGACCGCAAGAACCATTTGCGAACTGGCCATGAAGTTGCGCGATCTTGAAGATGTATCATCCATTTTCGTAACTCACGAGATGAACAATCTAGATTACCTCTGTTCTGAATATGCAGTCGTCAACGAAGCGGGAGAAGTCGTGTTCGAACGCGAGGGCGAACGTCTTTGTCTAGTCAATAGCAAGGTGATGATGATGCGAGAGGGCAACATAATTTTCAGCGGCACAGATGAAGCCCTGCGGCATGCTGACGATGCCTACATTCAGAAGTTTCTTCGCGGACGCTAAGAAAGGATGAACGATAAAGGATGAATTGAGGCAGCAACTTCCCTCTTTCACCTTCATCTCTGAATAAACGCCATGCCACCAACAAAGAAAACTGTCTCGTTTAGAGAACTGCGTGTTGGCCTTCTAGTGCTGGGATCCATTGTGATCCTGATGTTTCTGATTCTCAACGCGTCCGGAGGCTTTAATCCCTTCAGCAAAAAGCTGCACCTCAAGGCCCAGTTTGCCGATGCCAACGGCCTGCGCGAAGGTTCTGAGGTCAGGCTTGCCGGAGTACGGGTGGGCAAGGTCGATAAGATCACTCTGATGGCGCCCTCTGGCGCGCCCAATGCTCCGAGGGTTGAAGCGTTGATGATTATCGATTCCACGATCGATGGACGTCCGGCGCAAGAACGCATCCGCACAGACTCAACGGCTCAACAAGGATCACCCAGTCTGCTGGGCAACGAGATGCTGATCAACATCACGCCGGGCACGCCGGTCGGCCAGCCTGTGAGTGACTACACCATCCTGCCTTCTTCTTCGTCTAACACCGTGAACGACTTTGCGACCTCGGGTACCGATCTGGCGCAAAGGCTTAGCAAGTTGTCGGACGAAATTAATGGAATGGTTCTCGACGTTAAGGAAGGCAAAGGGACTGTCGGCCGGTTGTTCTCAGATGAAGCGCTCTACAACAATCTCAACGCAACGATTCGTGAAACCGAAGATGTGATGCGCGAGATCCGATCCGGCAGAGGTTCTGCCGGCCGGTTCATAAACGATCCGGAGCTCTACAACAACGCCAATACTATTGCGAATCAACTTCGCTTAATTGGCGAAGATCTGCGCGCTGGACGCGGCACGGCGGGCAAACTATTGACGGACGACCAGCTCTACAACCGCATTAACCGCACTGCCGATCGGCTTGACCGTTCGGTCGATCAGATCAATTTGATGATCGCCGATGTTAATGCCGGACGCGGCACACTTGGCCGGCTTATCAAAGATGAGCAAATGTATAACGATGCTCAGGCGGCGATCGCCCGCTTCAATACGACCGCCGAACGAATTGACCTAATGGTCTCTGCCGCCCAGCGCGGAGAAGGCACCGTTGGCAAACTCCTCACCGACGAAGCTCTCTATTCAAATGTGAATCAACTTTCTTCCGAAGGAGTGAAGCTGATTTACGACTTCCGCCAGAATCCCAAGAAGTACCTGACGATCAAGTTCGAACTCTTCTGAAACCTTCCAGCTAGAACGGATTCTCGTCAGCCGAAGGGCCGTAGATCGCCGGCACCGGAATGTCATTCAGTCTTAAGTAGACGCCGAGTTGTGCGCGGTGATGGATGTTGTGGTTAAGCACAAATCCGCGCAAGACGGCAATCTTCGGCAAAGTTAAGAGTGTGACGCCGTTGCGCTGGAGCTGCCACATCTTCATGAAATCCTGATCGCTGGTTCGTGCGATAACTGCACGGGCGGTAGCGACATTGCCGTCGAAAGTTTCTAACAATTCCTCTGTGGATCCGGGAATAGTTGCCGTGGGAATTGGTTGGCCACCGGGGGCCAAGTCGAGTGATTCGTGTTCGAGAGTGTATGTAGTCCAACTCGGCAAGGTGCTTAAGTGCGTCGCCAGGCTTCCCATGGACGCAGACTTCTCATGCGGCTTCCAATCAAACTTTTCGGTGGGAACGCGCTCAAGCGTCCTGCGGGTGCCGGCCATCTCCTGATCAAACTCCGACAGAATTGAATCGCTGATTGGCATGAGATCCTCCTAATAACTTGTGAATGCGGTTGGCCAGCGAACCGGTACAGTACGGGAGTAGGAGTATCAATCAGGGGAGTCTTAGAGACCAGTAGGACTCGGTACAGTACGGGAGCGGTCGCACCGCTTCAACTAGACCGAGTCTCATCGACCCGGTGGGTCGCTACCGCTCCCGACTGTACTCGAGTGGTTAACGTGCCCGAGTGCGGTCGCTACCGTCCCGTACTATACCGAGTGGTCACCGTGCCCGAGTGCGGTCGCTACCGCTCCCGTACTGTACCGAGTGGTCACCGTGCCCGAATGCGGTCGCTACCGCTCCCGTACTGTACCGAGTGGTCACCGTGCCCGGAATGCGGTCGCTACCGCTCCCGTACTGTACCGAGTGGTCACCGTGCCCGAGTGCGGTCGCTACCGCTCCCGTACTGTACCGAGTGATCAAGCAGCAAATGACGATTCTCCGAATTAACACGAACTTACACGAAGATCTTTTTCGTGTTGCTTAGTGTAATTCGTGGATCCGTTTTTGATCCATCACAAGTAAGGATCCCGGACCCACACGAACCGACACGAAAAACTTCTCGAGTACGGGCTCCTAACTAAACTTTATTGCTTTTCCTGAACGAGCACTTGAAAACTCGCCGCCATTCCGGTCGGTAGAATCATCTCGCGGGCACTTGTTCTTAGGCGCAGTCGCTCTGCATCGTCAGCAGCCTCAGCTACACGCTGCTCCAGCTCTTCCAGCAGTCCCTCCCTAATCAAAAACCGATCCTGACGTTCAAGCTCGATGGTCTTGAGTCCCGCGTTCTCTCCTGCACGTTTAACCTGCGTCCAATTGATTGTAGCGGTGATGTCCTGGAAACCAGGGTTTGCTAAAAGGTTCTCAATCAATTGATGCTTTTGAAATGCGCGCAATGTTCCTGACGGCCTGGCCGCGGAATAGAGTTCGTGGGCTTCGGCTCCATAGTCGACGGTAATCACGATATCCGTGTCGCAATTTGGACGACACCTGGCCGACCCACTCATCGATACCTAAATTGACCTCGCCAATTTGTCCTTCTACCAAACTAATGCCCGCGTCAGTGAAATACTCTTCAAGCCGTTTGCTAGAAGGCGGTCTCAGCGTCCATTGAAATTCGCCGCCCTCACCGATATCTACAAAGAACTCATGCAAGACTCCGCTCTTCATTGTCACGCGCTGAACCGGAAAAGCATCGAGCAATTCGTTTGAAAAAATTATTCCCGCCTTGTTAACCGGTAGGTCTGTTATGCGTTCAAAGCTAACTCGTTGGCCAAACTGTGCCAGGCGTTTTTGGGCAATGGCGCGCGAGGTGGGACTTCGCTCATCTATGAGGTACTGGGTGGCGTTAAAGACTTCCGGGAATCGTCTGCGAAGCGTTTCCAAAACTCCTTCAGCGAATTCTCCCGAACCAGCGCCTGCTTCGATCACGATCCAGTTAGAGGGTGATCCAAGTTTGTAAAAAAGCGTTGCGAAGTAACGGGCAAAAGTCGCGGCAAAAAGGACGCTGCGTTCGGGGCTGGTGCGGTAATCGCCTGCTCTTCCCCAACGTTGACGCCCCTGACAGTAGTATCCCGCTTCGTCATCGTAGAGTGCCGCCTCCATGAAATCATGAAAAGAGATCGCGCCTTCGTTTTGAATGCGCTGACGCAGGCGATCAGAAAGGGCGGACATCGAAGGCTACTGCTTGCCGGGATCGTCCTTATCCAGTAGGCGCGTCGTATTTTCCGTAATGCTGGGCGGGTGCGCGATTTCGGCGGTATTAGGACGTGATCGCCACGAGGAAGGTGGCGGCGCGGGCGTTGGCGGCAGTGCGTGAACGCGCGGGGTTGCTTGAAACTGTACAGGAACTGGCGGAGGAGCGTAGGACGGCATCACCGGGCGATATTTCGGTGCTCCCTCCTCAAAAATCGCCGCGAACAACATGCGAATCAGTCCTCCCAGAAAAAAGAAGACTGCCGCCATCGCCGCGAGAATGTCGAAGAGATTGCCGGCGTTGAAACTGCTGAGGATGCCCAGGAGCGGCACCAGTACCACTCCCAACAAAAGCAGCATCGCTCCCTGCTTTACACCCTTGCGACGCGCTGAAGGTTCCCTGCTGACTTCTCCGGTAAACGAAGGAAGCATTCCGCCGGTGGCCAGCACTTGCAAGACCGCCTCAAGCGGAAACCCACACCGTGAACAGAATCTGAGGCTGGCCGTAATTTGTTGCTGACCACACTGCGGGCAATACATGGTGCGCTCTCCTGGAAATAAATCTATCACACCTCATCACATTGACGATTGTCGATTTCCGATTGCCGTTTGGCGCGCATTTAAAAGGCTCAATCGAAAATCGGTCAATTGGAAATCGCAATCAGGCGGCTAACCTACTAATGCGCGATAATAGCGACTTCATTCAGACTTTGCATCAGTCGCCGCCAGCAGTAACAGAGCGGCGCGCTCCAGATAACCAGCCGCCCGAACGAGCGTTTCAATTAGCAAACGAACCAAGGGCTGGGTGTCACCAGCCGGCACTGCAATCAGCTTAGTGAGATCAGCGTCGTCCTTCAGCCGCGCAAAGAAATTGTTCCGCGTCTGTGCTACTTCGTCGAGGTATTCGTTTATCAGGGCAGGCGTCGAAAGAGTTTCGGGTAATGTCCACTCGAAGGGATCGTCCCAGAGGTTTGCTGTGAGGCCGCCGCAGGTCTGTTCCACCGCTGCTGCGCTTCTTAAAATGAGCTCGCCAACAGAGTTGGCTCCGGAGTTGAGCAGGGTCACCGGTTGATACAAGATCCCGTCAGGAAGTTTTCTAATAAGCTCGCGGGTACGGGAATCAAGCAGGGCAAACTCTCGCTCAAAACTCTCGACTACAGTTCGCGAATCTCGAGTGTCAGCCTGCGTGCCAAGCGAACTAATCATTGGGAGAATTGCCAGAGGTTTTGAGATTCAGATCTCAGATCTCAGATCTGCAGATCTTCTGGGTTCTGGGTTCTGAGATTTGAGATCTGAGATCTGAGATCTGAAAATTTTCAAAGGTGGCTATCGGTCCTTCACGCGCCGATCCGTTTCCTGGAGAACGGTGCCAAAGCTGCGGCCACTCCAACTGAAGCCCGTATAAATCTTGCCCTTGGTACCTACTCTGGAGCCACGTGAGGGCACGCCCCGTGTGGTTACCACCCAAAGTTTCCCGGTCCCGTCGTCGATCTCGTAAGCGCCGTTACCCATCACTCCGTAGCTATCGGTGACCGTACCCACGATGCCAACTTCCTTGTTGCGATAGCGGCCGGGGTCTGCGTTGATGCGGGAAATAGTTTCCTGTTTTGGGCAGGCAGTTAGGAGAAGTGCCCCAATCAGAATCAGCGAGCCGAGGCTGGCCTTTTGTGCTAAATGCATACGCGTCTCCTTATCAGTTGAATTTCCTTGGGAGAGCGCCGCATTCGCCTGACCCGACGTCGAAAGAAGGAGCGGCGTTACAGAGATGCAAGACTCGCGGAAACCGTTTTCCGCGAGTCTGCCAGGCAACAATCAATTACCAAACCAGCCAATCGGCTTGCCGGACAAATCAACCCAAACGCTCTTCACATTTGTATACATTTCCAGAGCGTGCTTACCCATTTCCCTGCCGTAGCCGGATTGTTTGTAACCACCGAATGGCGAAGCGGCATTGAACATGTTGTAGGTGTTGATCCAAATCACGCCTGCCCTGATTTCCTTGGCAAAGCGATGGGCGCGCGTGATGTCTTTAGTCCAAAGGCCAGCCGAGAGACCATAGATCGTGTCGTTGGCTTGTTTGATCAAATCATCTTCATCGCTGAAGCTGATCACCGAAACCACCGGACCGAAGATCTCTTCCTGAGCGACGCGCATCTGATTCTTCACGTCGGAGAAAATTGTCGGCTGGAAGAAGTAGCCTTTCTGAAAAGCTCCTTCCAGCTTTGGCGTTACGCCACCTGATACAACGGTGGCGCCTTCCTGTTGTGCAACATCACAATAACCTTTGATGCGATTAAGTTGCTCTTCAGAAACTTGAGGTCCCATGTGAGTTGCTTTATCCATGGGATCGCCCACGTTGATCTTTGCTGACTTCTCTTTGAGCCTTCCGATGAACTCTTCCTTGACGTCGTCCTGAACGAAGAGTCTTGAACCGGCGCAACAAACCTGGCCCTGATTGAAAAAGATTCCCATCATGGCGCCATTGACTGCCTGTTCTATGTCGGCATCTGCGAAGACAATGTTCGGCGCCTTGCCGCCGAGTTCGAGTGAGACTTTTGATAAGTTGTCCGCTGCTGCCTTAGCGACGAGTTTGCCAACCTCGGTCGAACCGGTGAAGGCAACTTTGTCGATGCCTGGATGAGCCGCAAGTGCCGCTCCGGCAGTCTCACCGTAGCCGGGCACGATGTTGACCACGCCGTCAGGGAAACCAGCTTCCTCGATCAGTTTTCCTAATTCCATCGCGTTGACTGGAGTTTGTTCGGCGGGCTTCAACACGATGGTGTTACCGGCGGCGAGTGCTGGGGCCAATTTCCATGCGGCCATCAACAGCGGAAAGTTCCAGGGAATGATTTGACCGCAGACGCCTACAGGTTCCCGGAGCGTGTAATTAAACATCTGGCCCGGCACCGGAATGGTTTCGCCTTCAATCTTCGTGGCCCAACCGGCGAAATACTCAAAATTCTCAGCAACCTGTGGCAAGTCTACATACGTAGATTCCTTGATGGGCTTGCCGTTGTCCGCAGTTTCTAACGCCGCAAGTTCACTGCTGTGCTCTTCAATCAACTGCGAGAGTTTGTAAAGCATGCGGCCGCGATCGCGCGCGCTAATCTTTGACCACTTGCCTTCAAATGCACGACGAGCTGCAATCACTGCTTTATCGATGTCTGCTTTGTCGGCCTCAGCTACTTCGGCCAGTGTCTCGCCGGTAGCGGGATTCGGCGTCATGAATGTCTTGCCAGATTCGGCATCAACCCACTTACCATCAATCAGGAGTTGATACTTACGCGGCGTTTTCGTTTCGGCTGGTTGTGCGGATGACATGGTTTTGCTCCTCTATCTTTCTACTACCGTAGAGCTATTTTGCCTGTGGCGTTTTTGGTTCCCCGGGGAACGACAAACGGTAGTTCGTCTCCACGCCACCTTAAAAATCAGTAGTTCCTGCAAGTAATTGCCGCAGCACATAGGGAAGAATTCCGCCGTGCTGATAATAGTCAATTTCGATCGGAGTATCGATGCGGAGTGTGACGGGCACTGTTTCCTTTGTTCCGTCGGCGCGAGTGATTCCCAGTGATAGATCCTGCAGTGGCCTCACTCCTGACTCCAAACCCAGAAGTTCGAACTCTTCAGTTCCAACTAACCCAAGTGAAACCGCGTTCACGCCTTCTTTAAACTGACAAGGGAGGACACCCATTCCTACCAGGTTGCTTCGATGAATTCGTTCAAAGCTCTGGGCCATCACCGCTTTGACGCCCAGCAACCGAGTTCCCTTCGCTGCCCAATCACGTGAGCTACCGGTTCCGTATTCCTGACCCGCAATGACGACAAGAGGCACGCCTTCACTTTGATACCTCATTGCCGCTTCATAGATGCTCACCCGATCGCCGCTGGGCTGATGAAGCGTGACGCCCCCTTCAACCCCGGGCACCATCAGGTTTCTGATGCGCACATTCGCGAAAGTGCCACGCACCATCACTTCATGATTTCCGCGTCGCGCCCCGTAACTATTGAAATCCTGAATCGCGACGCCCTGCTCCTGAAGATACAAACCGGCCGGCGACGATGCCTTAATCGCTCCAGCGGGACTGATGTGATCCGTGGTGACGGAATCCCCAAAAATTGCCAGCGCCTGGGCCCCGTGAATGTCCCGCCAGGTTCCTAACTCGTTTTTGAAGTTTTCAAAGTAAGGGGGTTCACGAATGTAAGTCGACTGAGTGTCCCATTCGTAAACATCGCCTGTGGTGGTCGGAATCGCGTTCCAGTGCGGGTTTTGTTCGGCGAAGTTGCCATAAAGTTGCCGATAGGTCTCTGCATCAAAAGCTGAACGAAGCAGGTCGTTGATTTCCTGCAGAGTCGGCCAAACATCGCGCAGGTAAACCGGCTCACCTTCTTTACCCTTGCCCAGAGGTTCTGTGGTTAAGTCGAGATCCACCCGGCCGGCCAGAGCGAAGGCCACCACCAGCGGCGGACTCATCAGAAAGTTTGCTTTGATGCTTTGATGTACTCGAGCCTCAAAATTGCGATTGCCTGAAAGCACGCTGGCGGCAATCAGATCATGATCAATTACGAGTTGCTCGATCGCCGGATCCAGGGGGCCGGAGTTACCAATGCAAGTGGTGCAGCCATAACCGACAATGTTAAAGCCAAGTTGATCGAGATATGGTTGAAGGCCCGTGCGTGCCAGGTATTCCGTAACCACTCGGGAACCCGGGGCCAGAGAATTCTTGACCGCCTGGTCAACCTTCAAGCCCCGCTCGACCGCTTTCTTTGCCAGCAGGCCAGCCGCCAGCATCACGCTTGGATTCGAAGTATTCGTGCAGGACGTAATCGCGGCTATGAGCACATCCCCGTGGCCTAAGTCGATCTCCCCATGAGGAAACTCTTCAGGATGCACCTCAACTAAACGATCCGGCGTGGGACGGTTGTTAACCATCTCCGTTTCCGTCCAGACACTTGTATTGCTAGGCGTGACGGCACCGCCCGCAGCTACTGGGACTGATTCGGGTCGCTGTTCGCCTCCTCCGCGAATAGGGGTCTTTACAATATCGATGGTTCCAATGCGCGTGAAATATCGTGAACCAATCTCTTCCGCTGATTTTCCGTAGCCACCTTCTGAAGCAGGTCTTTGCAACAGCGACAGGAACTGGTCCTTAAGTTTTGGTAACTCGATCCGATCCTGCGGACGTTTCGGCCCAGCCACACTGGGGCGAATGTCACCGAGGTCAAGTTCCAACACCGAGCTGTAAATGCATTCACCCTTGCGCGGAATTCCAAACATACCTTGTGCCTTGTAGTAGTTCCGCACCGCGTCGACATGCGCGTCATCGCGTCCCGTGGCTTTGAGATAGTTGCAGGTCTCCTCATCGATCGGAAAGAAGCCCATGGTCGCGCCATACTCGGGCGCCATGTTGGCGATCGTCGCGCGATCGGGAACGGAAAGGCTCGTCGCTCCTTCTCCGTGAAATTCCACAAACTTGCCGACAACTTTTGCTTGCCGGAGCATCTCGGTGACGCGAAGCACTAAGTCCGTGGCAGTCACGCCTTCAGCCAGGCTCCCGCTTAAACAAACACCCACTACATCCGGAGTCAGGATATAAACTGGCTGCCCCAACATCGCCGCCTCGGCTTCAATGCCACCGACGCCCCAGCCTACGATTCCTAATCCATTGATCATCGTCGTGTGGGAGTCCGTGCCAACCAGCGTGTCGGGAAAATAGATTGTGTGCTTTTCCCAAACGTTCTTCGCGAGGTACTCGAGGTTGACCTGGTGACAGATACCGATTCCGGGCGGGATGACATTAAAACCGTCGAATGCCTGTGTCCCCCACTTGAGAAATTGATAGCGGGAGTTGTTGCGCTTGAATTCCATCAGCATGTTTTTCTCCAGCGCGTCGCTCGTGCTGGCGAAATCCACCTGAATTGAATGGTCGATGACCAGATCAACTGGTACTAGTGGCTCGATAACTCCAGTGTTTTTGCGCAAGCGGGCCACCGCCGAACGCATCGCGGCCAAATCAACAAGCAGCGGCACTCCCGTAAAGTCCTGCAATAACACCCGCGCAACCACGAAAGGTATCTCCTCGGTGCGCTCGCCATTTGGCTGCCAGTTGGCAAGATTGCGAACATCTTCTTCGGTGATGCGTTTGCCGTCCAAATTTCGCAAAACCGACTCCAAAACTATGCGAATGCTAATCGGTAGTTTGGAGATCGGGCCGACATTTTCTTTCTCTAGTTGTGGAAGCGAATAAAACTGACCGGAGGCGCCGGTGCTGGGAGTGAACGGCTGAAGCGAATTGAAGAAACTATTAGGCATAAGGAGCTAAAGCGAAGCGGGAGAGACAGACGCGTCTCCTAACGCATCATCAGCAAATTTTTCGGGATTTGCATTGTTATGACTTAAGTTTAGAGGCGTGTAGAGTAATCGTCAAGCAGACGCATTCCGGCGCTGAGGATCTGCAAAGCAAAGTCCGCGCTTCGCTCCGCCGGCGCACTCGAAAAGATTGCCGCTCACTGCCACGCTTTGTTATAGTCGCTGCGAAATCCCCCTTAACTCTGCATTGAAATTTTCGGGAAGTGAAACCGAATGCTTTGTCGCTTTTTTCGGCGGCATGATCAAGGACGGTGACTATGCCAAACAAACCTGCGAAGGATTTTGAATACCTTTCAAATGATCCTGATTACGTGCCCGATCCGGAAATTGAAGAGTTTATGGAGGGAGAGATTTCCCGGGCACCAAAAGATCCTGAGCTTCTGGCGCACCGGCTGCGAGACAACACCGCCGCATCGCCCAGCGACTCAGGAGGCGATCTTGACGCAGTTTGGGAAGACTCGAGCGGGTCTGAATCTGTTGCCGGTCACAATCCGACTCCCGATCAATCAGACGTGGAGGAGAACGCACACGCTCTTGGCGTCAGCTATGAAGATAACGAGGAGCTGGAATTTATTGACAAGATTGAGAGAAGAGATCGCGAACGATTCGAATTGGATCAACGATCAAAAGCGAGCGACGAATCCATCTAACGGCTACTGAGTTACGGCAGAATACTTTGCGCGATCCTGCAAAGTGATTGTTTTGATGATTATCTTATCGGCGGGCGTTTCGGTCTCAGGTTCGACCGGCGCCCGCATTATTATTTCCGCGTTACCTATTCCCGCGATTACCCGTCCAAATAATGTGTAATCCTCATCGTAGTCTGGTTCGCGTTTCAAGGTTATGAAGAACTGGCAGTTTGCTGAGTTGCGCGCCTGACGTTCCGACAACCCGGGCTGGCCTTCTCCCGCGGATTCTTCCCTTCTCGCCGCTCCTACCGTCCCTCTGTCGAAAGGAACGTCACTGAATTCACCAGGAACATCCGGGTAGGGTGAATCGCCATGTCCATCGTTCTCCGGATCATTGTCGCGAGACAAAGGGTCACCGCCCTGCAGTAAAGCTGACTCGGCATTGATCCGGTGAAACGTGGTGCCATCATAAAAGCCTTCATGAACTAATTTTTTAAACCGTTCGACCATCAGCGGCGCAACATTGGGATAAAGTTCGATCACAATTTCGCCGTAGTTTTCGGTTTCAACGACTGCCACCTGCGCGTCCGCGATAGGCTTCACGCCGGTTTTTACGTTCACAGTTTCCTCATCGGAAACATCTTGCGTGCTGCAGCCAGAGAGCGTCAGCATCAACATCATTAGGACGAAAGTTGCGATTATCTTAAGCGCCATCGTCAGAAGGTCTTTTTACTATCTATTAAAATTGTCACCGGGCCGTCGTTAACCAATTCCACTTGCATCATGCTACGAAAACTTCCGCAGGCTACATTGCTTATATGTCGCCGAGCGCTGGAAACAAATAAGTCATAAAGTGGCTCAGCTAACTCCGGGGCTGCAGCCTCGCTCCATGAGGGCCGCAACCCGCGACGCACATCGCCATACAAAGTAAATTGCGAAACGATTAGTAGTCCCCCGCCAGTATCCTTTACGGACAAGTTCATCTTGCCCTCGGCGTCGTCGAAGATTCGCAATGCGACTATTTTTTCAGCGAGATAGAAAGCATCTCGAGGGATGTCCTCAACGGCAACACCCAACAAAACGACGAGACCTTTTTCGATCTCGCCGACAGTTTCACCGTCTACAGTTACCTTAGCGCGCGTCACGCGCTGGAGGACAGCTCGCATCTAGAACAGGACACCTCGTAAATGGCTAAAGACGTACGTGATCACGCCAGTTACTTTTACTGGTTTCCCTAAGAGCATTGTGGGAGCGAACTCTGCGGCGTAAGCAGCGCGCTCGGCGGTCCGCAACAACATTGGATTACCCTTCACCGCACAAGCACGAACAACCTTTCCTTCTTCGCTAATCGTTACTCTAACAACGACCAACCCTGAAACTCGCGCGGCCCGGGCCTCAGCCGGAAAGGCGGGGCTCGGTAGCCTTAGCGCCTTGCCATTGAGTCTAGCTCCCTGATCTGCGGCTCTTTCCGCGGCAGCCTTCTCGCCCTCCAACTCATATGCTGAGCTGTTTCGGCGTTCAACCGCGTCTGCCTCATCTGGTTTATTCATTTTTCGAAGCAAACACGCAAAGCTATACCGAGCATCTTTCACAGTTATATTAGTTTCAAGTACAGCATCGTCATCAAACTTGAGTAGACGCTGATAAAGAGGCACTGCCTTTTCGAACTCACCACGTGACTGATACATTTCGGCAAGCCGGAACAGCGTCTGAGCGACTTCCTTGCTCTCCGCGCCAGTTGTCTTTTCCTTTATGGCTAATACTCGTTTGTAACTGGCCTCTGCCTCACTCTCATTACCCCTCGCATGGTACAACCAGGCCAGGACACCAAGAGTGTTCGCTACTGGCAGAGTCTCAGGGCCAAATCGTTTTTCATCTGCGGCAAGAAGACGTTTGTAGAACCCCTCGGCCTCCTTATAGTTTTTCAAAGCAAGATGAATTGCGGCTAGATTACCCACTGAAGTAATCAAACGTACGTCGTTTGGCGGCAGCATTCTTTCCCGAATCTCCAAAGCCTGTTTCGCCGGATCCAGAGCATCCTTGTACTTTCCCGCGTTATACAGTTTCACCCCGGCGTTGCTCAGCTCGTTCGCTTGTGCCAGTTCCGCTGAGTTCTGGTTACCTGTTTGGTAAGAAGGTACAGTCGCCCCGCTTGCGTAAATGTAGACACTTAGGACGCTAAACAGCAGCAAACCTTTAACCATCGTTTGGTGTGTGTTCCTCATTTTCTAATCTAAGTCTTTCGGCTACTTCTTTGGTGGTTTGCTCGGTCTGATTTCCACTCGGCTCGGCAAACTTCGCTCATCATGATGCAAGAGATCCATCACAACCTGAGCGATATCAGCAGGCTTTAATTGCCAGCTCTTTTCCTCACTCGGCGAATCTCCGCCAAATTCTGTGTTTACTGAGCCGGGCATGATGTAACTCACTTTAATTCCCTCGTGCCTGACTTCTTGCATTAAGGCCTCGCTGAACCCGTTAAGTGCAAATTTTGAGGCATTGTAAGCGGCCATTTCCGGGTGGGCATTCGTGCCCGCGAGTGATGAGATGTTGATGATGTAACCGCCACCGCGCTGCTTCATGAGGGGAATCGCTTCGTGACAGCAGTAGTAAACACCAAACAGATTTGTTTCGAGCACCGCGCGGAAGTCGTCGGGCGGCATATCTTCGACTTTAGCGAATATTCCTATCCCCGCATTGTTAACCAAAATATCCAAACCGCCGAATTCGGAAACAGCACGGTCGAACACAGCCTTCATCTGCGAACAGTCCCTTACGTCACCGGCGATTCCCATCAGCCTGCCGCGGCCGGCCGCTGCTAACTCCTTAATCGTCGTGTCGATCTCGCTGCGCTTGCGCGCCGTAATGCAAACATTAACGCCAGCCAGCACGAGTGCTTCGGCAATCGCCCGTCCGATTCCCCGCGTGCCGCCAGTGACGATTGCTGTTTTTCCTTCAAGCTTCATGGTTCACATAGCTTGCCACTTTGTCGTCTACTGAATGATTTTGTCTCATTCACACCGGGCTTTAGCCCGGTGTCAGATTGCCCCAGATTAGTGAAACCGTTTCAACGGTTTTGCTTTGCCGTTCCTCGCTAACTCTTAAACCGTTAAAACGGTTGCCGCCGGGGAACGGCTTCTGAACACCGGGCTAAAGCCCGGTGTGAATGAGACAACCTGTGATTTTTGAGTGTTGCTCTTCGAAGTTGAATCCACCAAACCCCAATCTGATCTCAACTCAATTTCTCTTTCAGGCGTTCATTAACGACCTTCGGATTAGCTTTCCCCTGGGAAGCTTTCATCACTTGCCCAACAAAAAATCCAAAGAGTGCATCTTTACCGGCGCGATAGTCACTGAGTTGTTTAGCATTGGCGGCCATCACCTCATCAATGATCCGATCTATTTCGGCAGTGTCGCTGACTTGCACCAAACCCTGTTCGGCCACAATCGTGATCGCGCTTTTTCCAGTCTTAAACATCTGTATGAGTACATCCTTGCCCTGCTTGCCGCTGATCTTTTCCTCGTCAACCATCCGCACCAGCGCGCCAAGTTCGGCAGCTGTGACTGGGGAGTCTGCCGCCGAAATATTCGCGGCTTCCAGTTCTCGTAACAATTCAGAGCGCAGCCAATTGGCCGTAGCTCGTGCATTTCCAGAGGCTGCTACTGCTGTTTCGTAAAAATCAGAGATGCCAAGCTCTGAAGTTAATTGCGAAGCGTCACTGAAGGTGAGTCCGTATTGTTCCATGAATCGCTTGCGCCGAGCTTCTGGTAGTTCCGGCATCCCCGCCTTTACCTCTTGAATGAACTCTTCGCTAACTACTAGCGGCGGCAAGTCCGGTTCGGGGAAATAGCGATAATCATGAGCTTCTTCTTTGGAGCGCATCGGCCGCGTCTCCATCAAACGGTCGTCCCAAAGTCGAGTTTCCTGTCGCAATTTTCCACCCGACTCCAGAACACTGATTTGACGTTCCACCTCAAATTCGATCGCGCGCTGCATGAAGCGGACGGAGTTCAGGTTTTTCAGCTCGGATTTCGTGCCGAACTTATCGTCACCGCTGCGGCGCACCGATACATTGGCTTCACACCGAAGGTTTCCCTTTTCCATGTCAGCTTCCGAAGCTCCAACCCATTGCAAGGCGCGACGTACATGGTTGACGTAGTCATACGCTTCCCAGGAAGTACGAAAGTCAGGTTCGGTGACAATCTCAGCTAGTGGAGTGCCTGCACGATTGAGGTCGATATAGGAATAGCGATCAACTTCGGGTAATCCTTCGTGGACATTCTTGCCAGCGTCTTCTTCCAAATGCAGTCGTGTAATCTTAATCGTCTTCGGCCGCCATTCGATCGGATGGCCGGCATCGTCGCGCTCGGCCGTCATGATTTCAAGTTCGCCGTTTGCTGAGAACGGCTGATCAAATTGGGAAATCTGATAACCCTTTGGCAGGTCTGGATAGAAATAATTCTTACGCGCAAAAATCGAACGCTGGTTGATTTGAAGGCCCAGCGCCAGGGCCGCACGCGCGCCAAGTTCCACCACCCGGCGGTTCAACACTGGCAGCGCGCCCGGCAGCCCGAGACAGACCGGACAAGTGTTCTCGTTGGGCTGGTCACCGAACCGCGTCGAGCAACCACAGAAGATTTTCGAAGCGGTGCTCAGTTGAGCGTGAATCTCCAACCCAATAATTGTTTCCCAACCATTGCGCATCTTGAGCGTCCCCAGCGTGCAAGAGTCTTAGCGTGAACTGAGTATAACATCGCCAAAAATCAAGCTTCCAATTGGAGGCATTGGAGCAGTTTTCCCGACAAAATCTTTGCGCGCTGGCCCGCGGTTTGGTATACACTCGCGCGGTCGCTGGTGAACTTGCCCTTGGCGGCGGACACGCGGTGTAACCCTCGACATCGCGACCGCTCGGTTGTCAACCCTTTTACTGAGGAGTGAGACACAATCATGGCAAAGACTGTTTGCAAGATTCTCGGCTTTGTATTTCTGCTGGTCGGTCTCTTGGGCTTTACAACGATCCTGGCTCCCGTGGGCGCCCACCTGACACCTGCACATAATATGGTGCACATCATTTCCGGCATCGTGGCGCTCTACTTCGGTTTCGCCGGAACATTGTCCGGAGCCCGAGGTTTCGCCTTGGTTTTCGGGATCGTCTATCTTGCGCTGGGAATCTTCGGAATGGTGCTGGGCACTGATCCGGGCAAGATGTGGCATATCGGTCCCTTGGTGCTGGGCACAGCGGACCACGGTATTCACTTAATACTAGGCGCGATTTTTCTTGCCGGCGGTTTGTTTACGAAGAAATAGAAGAGCACGCAAACCTGCGTGGCGAAAGTTTCAGGTTGCAAGGCTACTGGTTCGGTAAGCTGACGCAGATCGCGTCCACAACCGGTCAGCCTTGCGACCTGATTCATTTTGCACCCACCTTTCCAATCCTCGCTTAAGTTAAAAACTCAGTGCCGCACCCGCGCGGCCTGTGCGGCCCGGCGTGTGAAAGCCATTTTCAAAGTTCTCGCGGCCGAACAGGTTGTCGACATAGCCGAAGAAGCGCAATGAACGCGACTCATTAAACGGCAACGTATAGCTTGCGCCCAGGTCAGCCTTCACAAGGCCGCGAAAACGATAAGCGCGGCTGGCGAAAGTGTTCGGGTCCGTGATCGGCGCCAGGTAGTCGCTTGAAGTTGCTAAATCGAAGTTGATTAGGACACGACGCCCAAAGCGTTGCGTGGCAGTTAATGAAAATTGGTGGTCGGGAATAACCAGCGACCTCGTAATTCCGGCAATTTGAGGCGTGCGTTGCCGGCTCTTCGTATACGTGTAGGAAGCAGACAGAGTCGTGGAGCGAGTCGGAGTCGCGGTGACACTTAGCTCGGCGCCACGGGCAATTCCACCGTTCGTATTTCGATAGCCGCCAAAACGTCCGAAAGGATCTGTGATCGGATTAATCGCGCCGGAGGAGTCAAAGATAATGACTTCCTGAAGGCGGGTGTAGAAGTATGTTGCCGAAGCGCGCAGACGGTTCTGGAAGAGTGTTTGATCGATTCCCCCATCAACCGCGATTGAGCGATCCGGGCGCAGGCGTGGATCACCCAAGACTGAGTAGCCGAAGCTTCCGAAGAAAGTCCCAAACCGCTCAAAGAGTGAAGGAGCGCGGTAGCCGTTGCCAACATGAGCGCGCAACTTTGTTCCGGACGAACGGAACATGTAGGCAATGGATCCATCTCCTGTGTAAGCAGTCGGCGGCGACTGAAAAGCAATTCCGCTGTAGGGTGCGCTGGCCACGGGAGTAAATTGCGGTTGTTGGAGGCGAAAGAACTGTGTGCGAAACGCGGCCGAGATTTGAAGCCGATCGTCGAGAAGGCGCAATTGATCCTGCACAAACAGAGCGTGACTTCGCTGCGTCACATCAACTGTCGAATTTTCGCCCGGGTTGATCTGAAATGACAGGTTTTTAAAGTTCTCGCTTTCAAACTCGTAACCGCCAGTGATGAAATTGACGCGTCCGGCACGCAGATCAAAACGCGCCGCGAGGGTATGAACCCGCGCGTTGAAATCGGATCGCTCGCTACCGCCATCGGGTTGAAAGCCAACGCCCAGAGGTCCGTTGGCGCCCGTGCGGTTGGTGGCCAAGCCCTGATAACTAAGCGTGTACCCGAAGGCTTCAGTGGGCCGTTGAGAAAAGACTAGCGCCCCCGAAAAGAAATTCGCCTTTCGTAAGTTGTCGGGATCGTTGGCAGCGGGAATGAAAGTAGCGTTGCCGATATTCAAAAGCGAAGTTGGCACGCCCGCTTCATACCGGCGCAACTCTGCGGTAGCCAGAGGGACGGCGTCGATGATGCCGGTTGGCGGGACGGCACCGATGACCCGCGGGTTAATGTTCAGTTGTAAACGTGAGTTTGCTGCATAGACGCGCCCTGAGAGTGTCGCAGTTGGCGTCACGCGAAAAAGTACGCGACCTTGCCCGCTTGTGTTCCGAGCCTCATCTTGATCGTCCAGACCCTTTGTTACGTTGAAGTGAGAGACGCCAGCACTGTAAACGACACTGTCGTTGCGCAGTCCACCAGCGACTTGAGCGCGGCCGCGAAACATTCCCAACCCCCCACCCTCCGCAAGCAGACTGCCATGAAACGGGCCCCCACCCTCATCAGTTACAAGATTTATTACGCCGCCGATTGCATTCGAACCGTATAGGGATGAACCCGAACCCCGCAACACTTCAATTCGACTTACATCGGTGACCATTAGGTCTTCCAAAAAACCCGAGGCGTCTCCCTGTGGTGATGCTGCATCGCGAAAGCGTAGACCATCAATCAGTACAGCCGTGTCTTCGTTCCGCAAGCCTCGTGATTTTATTGAAGTGAACGAACCTGGTCCGCCGAGCTGCTGGACCCGCAATCCCGGAACGGTCCGGAGCGCCTCTGCGATACTCGACTCGTTCCGGTCATCTATTTCTTTCACATCGACAACCGTGATGGCTTTGGAGACTTCGTCCACCGGCTGGGCCGTGCCTTGCGCCGTGATGACAACTTCCTCATTGACGCCTGCAAGTGGCAGGCGGATTTCGAGGGTGGTTGCGGCACTTCTTTCGAGGCGCAGAGCTTGGGGCGCGGCGGATGCGAAACCGCGCGCTTGCGCTTCGATTAAGTACTCATCAGACGCCAGTCGCTTGAAGCTGCAGTTGCCGTTGCCGTCCGTGAGTGTGGAGATGCGAACTCGATTGTCGCGTGTGTAAAGCGTGACTTCCGCCCCTGGAACAATGGCTCCTTGCGGGTCTGCTACGCGAACGGTGATTTGCGCGCCAGAATTAATTTCTTGTGCCTGAGATTCGATTGTCTGAGGAACTAGGAGCAAAAGCAGCGCGGAAATGGTGATCAGCTTAATTGTTAAGGGAGGACGTTTTTGCGGATTGCATTGAGATCTGGTTTTCATGTGTAGAGTCTCCTGCCCGTCGCAGTGCGAGCTTTACTGAAGGGTGGCGGCCAGGTTTCCTGACTTGCGACTCAACTTGGACGGCCTTCCCGTTCTTTGGAACAGTGGCTAAAGCGTGTCCGAGCGTCTTCGTCACCAACAGTTGCGCGGGCAGTGGCGGCGTTTGACCGCCTTCCCTCGAACCGTCACCCGTGTTGTTGAAAGCAGGCCAAGCCCGCTTCCTTGTTCACCGGCGCGCTTCGTGCGCCGGAGTTATGCGTGGCGCACCCGAGATCGGATGGGCGTCCACCAGAACCTTGATGTTCAAAACATTCTCTAAGAGCTCTTCCGTCAAAACTTCCTGCGGATCCCCGGCGGCCACCATTCGCCCGTGCTTCAGCAGCACGACTGAATCGGCAAATTCCGCCGCCAGGTTAATGTCGTGAGTAACAATCACTGCCGCCGTGGAATTCTTGTCACAGCGGCCGCGCACGAGCCGGAGCATTGAAGCCTGATGAGCTAGATCCAGATTGGCCGTAGGCTCGTCGAGCAACAGGATTCCCGCTGTCGTCGCCAGGGCCCGAGCCAACACGGCGCGTTGCCGCTCGCCTCCGGATAATTCATTCATCAGTCGGTCACCGAAGGATTCCAACTCAGTTTCGCGCAACACTTCGGCGGCGATCTCCAGATCACGTTTTGACTCCCAACCCCACATCCCTGCTGACCAGGCGTATCGACCACCAAGGACGTACTCCAGAACCGAAACCGGAAATGCCAGCTCTGCCTCCTGCGCCACCACCGCGATGCGTCGGCCAACAGCACGGCGCGGGTAAGAGCGTAGTGGTCTGCCATCGAGGAGAATTTCTCCTAACGCGGGCTGAATGGTGCCGTTGAGCGCGCGTAACAAAGACGACTTACCGGCGCCGTTCGCCCCAACGATCGCTGTCATATTTCCCGGAGCCACGCGCAATGAAACATCCACAACGGCGTGCCGCGTTCCGTAGTTGATACTTAAATGTGACGCTTCCAGCATGTTTCGCTATCGGTAGTTCTTAATGACGAATCTTCTTCCTTAATTTTGAACGCCATAGAACAACGTTCAAATAGATTCCTGACATGGCTGACAAACCAGCCAGAGCCGATAAAATAATGAGCAATGGAACCTGCAAGCTTCCGGCAAAGAAGTAAAAATGTGCCTGGCGAAAATATCTGGTAAGCACCCCTGGCGGTGGAGTTTTGATTACGTCTCCAGTTTCAGCATCGATTAGCAAGGAATCGGCGCCCATGCCTCCAACCGCTTGATAAACCGGCCTGCCGTCACGCATCAGCAAAGTTAGCGCGGTGGTCGGAAGTTGCCTTCCCGCAAAGTGAGCGGCGCGTTGCAACGCCTCAGCTGGCGTTATATGAACGCGGGCAGATTCAATTGTTTCGATTTTGCCACCCTCGACCGCCTTAGGCCACGCGTACAGCAATCCGCTTGAGGTCCAGGCCAATACCGGTATCGCGACAATCAATCCGAGCCAGATGTGCATTTTATATACGAAGGCTCTCATAAGTGTTTTCTTGGTCTGCCTTAACAGGTTTGATAGCTTTAGCGGCGGTGAACCGTGAGCCTCCTAACCACGCTTCAGCAAATAAATAAACAACGGCGCGCCAATCAGAGCCGTGATGGCTCCCACCGGAAGCTCTCTTGGCGCAATGATCGTCCGGGCGATAGTGTCAGCGATCACAACAAACACCGCTCCACCCAGCGCAGCGGCAGGAATGGTGATGCGGTTATCACTGCCTATCGACAGCCGAACGAGATGCGGTACAACCAAGCCGACATACCCGACCGAGCCGCCGGACGCTACTGAACTACCGACCAACAAGCTCGCAGCTACGAAAACAATTAACCGTACTCGTCCGACTTCCACACCCAAATCGAAGGCGTCACGCTCACCCAGCATCATCAGGTTCAATGAGCGGGCACTGGCTGCCAGGACCAACGTGGCGCCCACAGCAATCAAAATTGCGACGAGTAGGAGGTTTGTAGTGGCGCCGGATAGGTCACCAAGCAGCCAAAAGGTAAAGGCGCGAATACGCGTGGCGTCCATCAAGGTTGTTACAAAAACGATTGCTGAGGAGAGAAAGGTGGTGACAATTACGCCGGCGAGAATCAATCGTTCGGGTGTTGCTCCGGCTCTTCCTTGCCCCAGCCGATAGACAACCAGGGTTGCCAGCAAAGCGCCCACAAAAGCAAAGAGGGGTCGGCCCCACTCAAACGCTCCGAAAAACACCAGCGCTATCATCGTGCCGACTGCAGCGCCGTTGGAAATTCCCAGCAGGTAAGGCTCGGCTAAGGGATTGCGAAGCAAGGCCTGGTAACTGGCTCCAGCCGCCGCAAGAGAGGCACCCACCGCGCCGGCTAAAAGAATTCGCGGGAAGCGAATCTGAAGCAGTATCGTGGACTGCTCGGGCGTTAAGCCACAGGCAGAGTTGCCAAGAGAAAACAGCGCACAAAGCGCCGGTCGTGCCGGAAGACTTTCGCTACCCAACAACGAAGTCACAACAACAGTCGCCAACAGAGTCAGCAGGAGTAATCCACAAACGAGTAGCGTGGAACGCAACGTAACAGGTGCCGCTACATTGCGGTTTGGATTCAACCTCGAACTGACGATCGTTGACATCTTATTTGAAGGCCTCTGGATGTAGAGCCCGCGCAAGTTGCTCCAAACCGTCGATGGCCCGAGGCCCGGGTCGCACCAATAGGTCGCCATCGATTTTGATCACTTTTCCATTCATAACCGCAGGAGATTTCTTTAGTCCGAGAGCGACATCGAAATTCGCCTCTCCCATGGAACCGCCCGTAGGAAGAATGATTGTTTCCGGACGGGCAGCCACAGCCGATTCTTCGCTGTATTTCGGCCAGGCTTCAGGTACGTGTTCCGTGACTGACAATCCACCCGCGCGCTTGATCAAGTCAGTGACAAACGCATCTCGCCCTGCCGTATAAAGTGGTTGGGCCGAGAGTTGATAGAAGGTGCGGATCGGTTGGCGGTCTTTGACTGCCTCTTCAACTGCCGCGGTCCGACTCCTGAGTTGCTTACCAAGTTCGAGTGCCTGATCTTCTCGTGAGAGCAACGAGCCCGAGCTTCTCAATGGATTGGATCACGTCTTCCAAATTATGTGGATCGCTGACATAGACGGGAATGTTGTGTTCATCCAGCTGGCGAGTAAAAACTTCGAGCTGTGAGGCAGTCGAAATGATGATCAGATTCGGGACGGAGAGCGAGAATGCGCTCGATATTTGGCTGTAACGTGTCGCCGACTTTTTGGACCTGCCTGGCCTGTGCGGGGTAATCACAGTAGGTGGTGTTTCCGACGAGGCTATCTCCCGCACCTATCGCATAAACGATTTCCGTAATACTTGGCGCGAGCGAAATAACCCTTTCGATCTTGCCGCCTATTTTTACAACTCGGCCGGCTTCGTCAGTTACCTCCCGCGAGTTCTGCTTACTACTCTTGTCCAGAGCACATGAACTGCTAAGCAGGAGCAACGCGCCTAAAAATAACGCGACGAGAGTCGGGCCCGGTTTTTTGGGAAAGAGAAACAAGAAAGTCTCACCGATCCTTTTCCTCACGAGGAACAGGCTGTCGGCGAGACTCAAAGGTGGAATCCGTGCGGCCTGAACACCCATTCGCGAGGCATTCAAGAGGCTGCAAAGCACGTTGGCAGGTCTCCTGGCTTAAAGAATTGTGGCTGCCGAAGCTGCCCGAATTCTTATCACAGTGGCGCGACCGCGCGGGATTCTCACCCGCTTCCCTATTCTCCCCGCCAAGCGGGGCACCTAAGCGCTTTGAAGTACAAAGAACAATTTCCTGTCTGAACGTGGCGGACATTAACACGCAGCATGGACCGAGTCAACGGACGGCATCGCCACTTTGATTACCGCGGATTCTAACAGTAAGATTCATTCGACTTTCCAAACAAGGACCCACACAGCAAATGATCAAAACTGTCGAATGGACTCGCGAAGGTGTGCGCATGATTGACCAGCGCCTGCTTCCTACTGAAGAAAAGTATTTAATACTGCGCTCTTACGAAGAGGTTGCAGAAGCAATCAAGAAGATGGTTGTCCGCGGCGCGCCCGCGATTGGAGTGTCGGCCGCGCTGGGTTTGGCGCTCGGAGCAAAACAGTCAGTCGGAACTTCAGTCGCTGATCTGGAAGATGATTTTAGTTACATGTGCGACGTGATGAGTAAGACGCGTCCGACCGCCGTTAACCTTTTTTGGGCGATAGAGCGAATGCGCGCGAGGTTCAACCGTGAGAAAGGCAAAACTGATGACGTAGAGGCGATCAAACAAAACCTAATCAATGAAGCACTGCAGATTTTGCAGGATGACCTTGATGCCAACCGTTCAATCGGCCGCCACGGAGCGGAATTAATACGCGACGGAGCCACGGTGCTCACACATTGCAACGCCGGCGCGTTGGCCACGGCCGGAGATTATGGCACTGCTCTCGGTGTGATTCGCGGCGCTCGTGATGCGGGTAAACGCGTGGCCGTAATCGCTGATGAAACACGACCCTTCCTTCAGGGACTCCGTTTGACGGCGTGGGAATTAGCGAAGGATGAAATTCCAGTTACGGTAATCACCGACAACATGGCCGGTCACGTGATGAAGAGCGGCAAGGTGGATTGCGTCGTCGTGGGAGCGGATCGTATTGCCGCCAATGGGGACGCTGCCAACAAAATCGGCACCTACATGGTTGCTGTCCTGGCTCAGCAAAATAACATTCCGTTTTACGTCGCAGCTCCCATCACAACGCTGGATCTTTCTCTGGCAACTGGCGATGAGATTCCAATCGAAGAACGCGATGGCCGCGAGATTACTCACATAGGTGGGAAACAACTAGGACCTGACGGAGTCGTTGTACACAATCCGGCGTTTGATGTAACACCAAATGCACTGATTGCCGCGATCATCACAGATAAAGGTGTAGCGCGCGCGCCTTATACGAAGAGTTTGCAGGACCTGGTGAAGGAAAAGTCCGCAAGTTCGAATGTCTAGGAATATTAGCTGGCGGCAAATCGGCTCTGCTTCCACCAGTCTATCGTCAACTGCAGACCTTCTCTCAAACCGACGCGCGGAGTGAAGTCCAAAAATTCACGCGCACGAGATATATCAGCCAGACTGTGGAGTACATCGCCGGCACGCGCAGGGCGATAGTCGACCGAAACGTCTGTCTTGCCAGTCAAGTCCTGCACCTCTTTCAAAAGTTCCTTGAGAGTAATCCGCTCGCCGTTTGCCACATTAATAATCGAACCAATCCCCTTCGGAGTTTCCGCAGCCTTTAGATTAGCTTCCACGACGTTGGCGATATAGGTGAAATCTCGCGATTGTTCGCCGTCCCCATAAATCACCGGCTGCTCGCCGCTCAACAACGCTGCGATGAATCGTGAAATGACTCCGGAATATTGCGAGCTTGGATCCTGACGCGGCCCAAAGACATTGAAGTATCGGAGTGAAACAGTCTCGAGTCCATAAACGCGAGTAAACACCTGGCAGTAATACTCTCCCACGAGCTTTGCCACTGCATACGGCGAAAGTGGCTCGGGCAACATATTTTCGACCTTCGGCAACGTGGGCTGATCACCGTACGCAGAGCTGGAGGCAGCGTAGACAATCCGCCTCACCTTCTTTTCTTGAGAAGCAACCAGCAGAGAAAACGTAGAATCGACTGACGCTATGTGAGTCTGGCGCGGATTCTCAACCGAGCGCGGCACCGAAGGAATTGCAGCTTCATGAAAAACGAGCTCAACATCTTCCATCGCCTTCCGGAGCGCCTTTTCATCAGCAACACTGCCGTGGACAAAATCTACGTCACCACCGATCTCGCTGATGTTCTCCTGATAACCGGTCGAGAGGTCGTCGATAATGCGAACGCGTGCGCCTTTCGCCACTAGCGCTGATGCGATATGTGAACCGATAAATCCGGCGCCGCCGGTTACTAGTGCAATGCCTGAGAGGCCCATAGATAAAGGTTTACGATAAACTAACGGCCCACGCCAACGTATTCGAAGCCTAGCGCTCGAAGATCCTCGGGTTCGTAAATATTGCGTAGGTCCGCGATTCTGGGTGTTTTCATCAGATCTCGAATGCGCGTCATATCGAGCGCCCGGAACTGGTTCCACTCGGTTACGATCACGAGCGCGTCAGCATCCTTGACCGCTTCGTACTCATCCACCGCATAGTCAATGTTGGAAATCACTTTCGCAGTTTCTTCCATGGCGACGGGGTCATACGCTCGCACTTTCGCGCCACGCTTCAATAGTCCTTGAATGATTTCCTGCGCCGGCGCTTCGCGAATATCGTTTGTTTCGGGTTTGAAAGCGAGCCCGAGGACGGCAATCGTTTTATCAGCTACTGGTCCGACTAGTTTTTCGATCTTCGGCAACATCGCAATACGCTGTTTGCGGTTGACCTCGATGACCGCGTCGACCATCAGAGATTCCGATGCCGAACTGTCGCGCCACTGACGCGAGTGCACGCGTGTCTTTGGGAAAACAGGATCCGCCGAAACCTGGGCCGGGATGGAGAAACTTGCTACCGATTCGTTTGTCCATTCCCATCGCTCGCGCGACATCGTGGACGTCACAACCAATCTTTTCGCAAAGGTTGGCGATTTCATTAATGAAAGAAATCTTTGTCGCCAGAAATGCGTTGGCCGCGTATTTAGTTAGTTCTGCCGCTTCCAGCGAGGTAATTACTATCGGAGCTTCGATCAAGTAAAGCGGCCGATAAAGGTCTCGCATGATTGCAATCGCTTCCTGGTCGGCGCTACCAATCACGACGCGATCCGGACGCATGAAATCGTTTATGGCCGCTCCTTCGCGCAAAAACTCCGGATTCGAAACAATGCCGAATGCCAAATTGGTCTTCTGATTTTCGCGGATCAGAGTTCGCAGACGTTCACCGGTACCGATCGGAACAGTCGACTTCGTAACAATTACCTTATAACCGTTCATGTGTTCGGCGATTGACCGGGCGGCAGCTTCAACAAAGCTTAAATCAGGAGAACCGTCAGGCAGTGGCGGAGTTCCCACGGCGAGAAAAATTACCAAAGCCTGTTCGACGGCTGAGCGCACATTGGTAGTGAATCTAAGGCGCCCGGACTGAGCATTCTTTGTGACGAGTTGCTCGAGGCCCGGCTCGTAAATGGGCATGATGCCGCTCTCAAGTCGCTCAATTTTTTCCGCATCAACATCAACGCAGGTGACATCGACACCAAATTCTGCGAAACAAGCGCCCGTTACTAAACCCACGTAACCGGTACCAATGACGGCAATGTGCATGTGAAACCTAAGATCTAAGGGCGGGAAATAACGTCAGACCCAAACAAACCTTGCGGGTCACAAACGACCGAGAGTCGCGTGACCCGCAAGGTTAGTAGTTAATGACCGCAGCCGAAAAAGCAACCGCAGTGTTTCTTGACCGAAGCAACGAACGCTTATCGAGATGGGCTGATTACAACCGGGTTACCACCGAACAGGAGTTCGTTGTCTTCCCTGCTCGCCAGGATTATAGCCGCGATAGCACCACCGGCTGCAATCAAGAGAACGGCGAGCGCACCGCCACTGATATCGTCGTCGTCATCGTCATCCGTCTGAGGATTCGGAGTTCCAGCCGTGCCGCTCTCACCGGCAGCGATTTGCTGACTGGCAGCGCCTGAGCGCAGTTCAGCAATGCCGTTTGCAGTGGATACCACCGTGTTGCCACGATTTGTGGTCACAGTGAAGGACGTCGCCTGACTGCCATCTACGACCACCGCGCCATCCTTTGTTGCAAGGTTGACTGAAACGCCAGCTACTGTCGAAACGCTTGCCACACCTTTATCCAACATTCCGGTGACACCGTCTTCGGTGAAGTTCAGAATCAAGCTGGAGTTTGGGGACAACTCAACGCGGCCCATCTTGCTCAAGCTCACGATTGCACTGCTGTTCTCCGCAGTTACGATTGTGCTGCCTGAAAACAGCGTGCCACCTGAGATGGCCTTTTGGCCGTTAACTGTGACTTGGCCGGAAATTAAAAGCTCTGCTGAGGCGACCTTAGCACCTGCCAGTGCAACCATTGAGTAAACACTCAGGACTGCAACTGAGACAAAGGCCGCGAGCGACTTGCGGCTCAAAGATTTGCTGATCATTAACTTTCCTCCCGTATTTGTGAAACAAGAATCTTGATTGCTGGTGCGACAGTAAGAAACCGCTAGAAGCGCGAATAGCGTTCGCAAGCGCTTAACAGCACGCTTTTTATTACACGAATATAAGCCCTCTGTCAACAATCATTTGGTCCGACTTTGGCACAAAACTGTGCTTTTTTGCGGCTGAAGCGTGAAGATGGTAGGGCCCGTAGGACCAGCATCTGACTTTCCACAAATCACCGGGCGCGATATCCCATCTGCGTTCGCCCACACCCGCGAGCGTCAGCAGTAAGTCTCTCATGGAGGCGTGGCTTGGCCGGTACGATTTGAGACCTTAATTCCTGTGCCCTGCGGTTCCGTCGGAGTAATCCGTTTAGTGTCTTTTTCACGCAATTCTGCCTGTTCGTAGGGATCGAGTCGAGCAAATACATAAAAAATTTCCCCGCTTCGAACGGTTCCCAAAAAGCGAAAAGTGTGTGACAGGACGTCATCAACCCTCAGGTTCTCCACTTTGGGAGGCTGTTCAAACAACAGTCGCAGTTCTGCTCGCGAAACCGCCTCGAGCTCGGGCAGGTAGTCATTTTGAGTTTCACGAGCAATTCGAATTGCGATCTGCCGGAGGGCCCGGATCCGGTTGGAATTGTGACGATAATAAGCCGCACTCACCTCGCGTCTACTGGCCCGGTCGTCAACCACCTCTTGCTCGTTCGTCAAATAACCCAAATATGCCCGGACCACTGGGCCAAATTCTTCTGCCTGCTCCTGCGCTGCGACCCCTGGCACGAAGCAGATTGCGACAAACAAGCCATAAATGCAGGCAAGCAGTCGACGCCTAAATGCGGGTTTTGAAGCCTTCATTTCATACTTACCAAGGCGTTGAAGCGAGGTCGCAGTCATTTCCCGGTGCGTGCCCCGGATTGTAGTAATTCCTGTTTTTTCTCTTGATTGCGCCGCTGTTTCAGCAATGTTACATTGGGCATCATTTCGCTTCCGACATCGAAACTTAGATGGCTGAAATAACAGAACCGACGGTTACCGGCAAAAAAGTGGCCTTGGGGGTTACTGGCGGGATAGCGGCCTATAAGGCCGCCGAGGTTTTACGTGGACTGCAGCGTGCTGGCTGCACGGTTCGCGTTGCGATGTCACCTCGAGCTTGCGAGTTTGTCACTCCTCTTACCTTTCGAGCACTGTCTGGCTCGCACGTCATCGTTGACGATTATGCACCAGATAACCCCGATCCAATAGCACATATTACGTTTTCCCAAACAGTTGACCTCTTTATTATCGCTCCGGCAACGGCGAATATCATCGGGAAGTTCGCTAATGGCATTGCGGACGATTTTTTAACTTCAACCTACCTGGCGGCCACTTCTCCTATCCTGGTCGCGCCGGCAATGAACACGACGATGTGGCAGCATCCAGCGACTCAGCGAAATATACAAAGGCTGCGCGAGGATGGGGTGCACATCATTGAACCAGATGCTGGAGAAATGGCGTGCGGCACAATTGGTCCGGGAAGGTTAAGCGAGCCAGAACGAATCGTTGCTGCCGCACTTGAAATCCTAAGGCACTCGTCCTCAGCGAGGGATCAGGATCTGGCCGGCGAGCGGTTGCTGATTACTACAGGCGCAACGCGCGAGGAATTGGATCCAGTGCGCTTCATTTCCAATCGATCTTCAGGTCGGATGGGATTCGCATTAGCCGAAGCGGCGCGAGATCGAGGCGCAAAAGTAACCGCCATTGCAGGTATCACAACTGTAAATCCTCCTTCGGGCATTCACATCGTGCCCACTACCTCAGCCGACGATATGCAGGCAGCCGTAACCGAGGAAATCAGGAAGGCGACAATCTTTATTGCGGCGGCGGCCGTCGTCGATTATCGGCCAGTCCAACGTGCGGCTAACAAGATCAAGAAAACTGAATCTTCCTTCAACTTAAGTTTGGAACGCACTCCCGACATTCTTGGAGAGGTGGCTGCTTCGCGAACGAACGGACTCCTGGTGGTCGGGTTTGCAGCGGAGACGAACAATGTCATCGCCAACGCGGTGGCAAAGCTTCAGGCAAAAAAGCTTGACGCCATCATCGCCAATGACGTGAGCCGAGCAGATATTGGTTTCGATAAGGAGATGAATGCGGTGACGATCATCACGCGAGACCACGAGCCTCGTGAATTGCCTGCGATGACCAAACTCGAGTCGGCACACCGCATTCTTGATGAAATAGTGCGCCTGCGGCAGACGAGATCACGATGACCCCCGAGTCTACGGCAGCAGAACTTTCCGATCTGCTGCAGCAAACCAAAGAACACCTAACCTACTTTCAGGAACTCGGTGTTACTGGCGTCGAGCCGGTTCTCGTGTTCCCAGCAATCGAATCAGAACTAACGAATGCTGACGCAGTGAGTTCCCTTCCAAGCCAGCGCCAGGCTTCAGATTCACTCTTCGATTCAACCAAGCCGGTCGAGTTGCTCACGCCATCATCTGAGACCCTCGAACAGATTTGGAGCTGAGTTGAAAGACTGTACTCGCTGTCCGCTTCATGAAGGCCGAACTCACGTCGTCAATACTGAAGGAAATCCTCGGGCACGTTTGATGTTTGTCGGTGAGGCTCCCGGGGCTGACGAAGACGCTCAAGCTCGGCCGTTTGTTGGCCGGGCGGGCCAATTGCTTACGAAGATAATCGAGGCGATCGGCTTCAAGCGCGAAGACGTTCTCATCGGCAACGTTAATCGCTGCCGGCCGCCAGCCAATCGTGCGCCCATGCCCGACGAAGCGGCGACCTGCAAGCCCTTCCTGTTGCGCGAGATTGCCGCAGTGCAACCAGACGTGATCGTGGTTCTCGGCAACACGGCGATGAAAAACCTCCTCGACACCAAGACTGGAATTACTCGCCTGCGCGGTGAGTTCCAGGATTTTAAAGGCATCAAGGTTATGCCCACGTTTCATCCTGCCTATCTTTTGCGGGATCCCTCAAAGAAGCGCGAGACTTGGGAAGACCTGAAAAAGGTTCGCGATTATTTGGACAGCACTGCAAAAAGAATCAAGTAAGCCACTCAACCCGGTCCGCTGTTTCACACGCTTTCTCATTTCCTGAATTCGCGCTAACGTCATTTCGTGCAGCAAGACTTCGGAAGTTCTACTCAGACCGCAGCAACCCGCACGGTGTCCGGCGAGAGCGAAGCAACGCCGCGATACGTGGAAGTGGCCGTGCCGCTCCACGTTTCGCAAACCTTCACCTACCGGCTGCCCGAGTCTCTACGCGAAGTTGCCCAAATCGGATCTCGCGTTTTGGTTCCCCTGGGCCGCGGCGCTGTCACCGGATTTGTCGTAGGCCTACTGTCCGATCTCAGTTCACACCAGACTCTTACCGACTCCGACATCAAACCAATCGACGAGGTTCTCGATGCCGCGCCACTGTTAACCCCAGAAGTCCTGGAAATTACCCGTTGGATTTCTGATTACTACGGCTCGCCCTGGGGAGAAGTCTTAAAGGCTGCTTTGCCACCAGGCATTAGTCCCAGCACCACACAGTTTTTCAGACTCACTGCTAGCGGCGCCGCTCGCCTTGCTGCCCTTCAGAGTGACGACCTCACTTTAAAAGCACAGGTTCTGCGCGCGATTGGCGACGAGCCCGACATCAGTCTTTCCGCTTTAGCAACAATTGTGGGGAAGAACCAGGCGACACGTACGGCTCAAGAACTGCAAAGAAACAACGAGATTGAGAGTCAATTAAGGCCGGCGTCACTGGCAGCCAGAGCGCGAACTCAGCGGGTCGTTAAGCTCTTACCTCATCGACCAGGCCATGAGGATTTGACAGAAACAAAGAGCACGGTTGCGCAGCAGAGAATACTGAATGCGCTTTCAGTTCACGAGACGATGCCTTTCGCCGAACTATTGCGTCGCGCGGGCGTCAGCGGCTCCGCCGTTAACACACTTCGCAAACACGGCATCGTCGAAATCGTGCAAGAGAACGTTCGCCGTGATCCTCTGGCGCGTGCGGCGCTACCCGAAGCTGATGAATACAAATTAACCAGCGCCCAGGGTCAGGTGCTTGCTGCAATCGAACCGCATCTGCGAGCTAAAAGCTACCGTGCCTTCCTGCTGCACGGAGTCACAGGAAGCGGCAAGACTGAGGTCTACATGCGAGCGATGCGGGTCTGTCTCGAACTCGAGCGCTCCGCAATGATGCTGGTTCCCGAAATCGTTCTGACGCCGATTTTTTCACGCCGCCTCAGGTCGCACTTCGGCGATCAAGTGGCAATCTTTCACTCCTCACTTTCAAAAGGAGAGCGGTTTGACGAATGGATGCGGGTCAAGCGTAGCGAAGCCCGCATCGTAATCGGTACCCGTTCCGGTGTGTTCGCCCCTATCAGCAATCTTGGTCTGGTGATCATCGATGAGGAGCACGAATCAACTTACCGTCAACAAGACTCTCCTCGGTACAACGGCCGCGACACTGCAATCGTTCGAGCGCAAAAGGAAAGTGCCGTTGTGATTCTTGGGTCAGCAACACCTTCGCTCGAGTCCTTTCATAACGGCCAGACCGGCAAGTATGAGTACTTGCATCTGCCGGAGCGCATCGGCAATCGGCCCATGGCAACGGCGCAGATTATTGATATGCGCGAAATATTTGCGCGGCATAAGAAGCCACAGGTCTTTTCCGAGGAGTTGCTGGAAGCGATTGAGACAACGCACGCTAAAGGTGAACAGTCGATCATCTTGCTGAATCGGCGCGGCTATTCGAGTTTTGTTCTCTGTCGTTCGTGCGGCGAAACCATTCAATGCCCCAATTGTGACGTAACGCTAACTTACCATCGCTCTGAAAAGGTGATTGTTTGCCACTATTGCAATCATCGCCAGGCGGCGCCCGATAAGTGTCCCGTCTGCAACGGAAAATACATTTACTACGTGGGCGAAGGAACCGAACAAATCGAAGCGATGTTAACGAAGCTCTTTCCGCCTTTACGCATCGCCCGAATTGATCGCGACACCGCCACACGGCGTGGGTCATTCGAAAAATCTTTGTTTGATTTCAGTGCCGGAAAGATAGACATGCTGGTTGGCACACAGATGTTGGCTAAGGGTCATGATTTCCCGAATGTCACGCTCGTCGGCGTCGTTTCCGTCGATGCCGGACTTGCCTTGCCTGACTTTCGCGCCGCTGAGCGAACATTCCAGCTCATCACCCAGGTTGCGGGACGTGCCGGACGCGGTGAACTTCGTGGGCGGGTCCTGATTCAGACCTATCATCCGAACCATTACGCGCTCCGTCACGCGTGCGCGCAGGACTATGCCGGTTTCTACAACGAAGAAATTAGGCATCGCCAAAACCATGGCTATCCACCGTTCGTCTCTCTGGCGTCACTGCTGGTGCATGGGATAAATCTCGGTAAGACGCGACAACAGGCTCTCGATTTGCGCAAAGAATTAGACGTCGCAAATCGCGATCGTACGTGCAGGATCCTCGGGCCGGCTCCAGCTCCACTCGCGCGACTAAAAGGCGAGCACCGCATTCAATTGCTCGTGAAAAGCCGTACCCGCCGGCAATTGCGCAGCGTTGTGGATGCGGCTCTTGGTGCGGTTGCTAACCAGGTTAACCTCCGTTCGATAAACCTCGAAATCGATCCAGTGACGATTATGTGACTCCGTGCGCGACGCTGTCCTATGCGTTAAACTCACGCGCATGAAACTTTCCGAACTGGCCACGCTTACGGGCGCGCGTGTCGAAGGCGATCCGGAAATAGAAATTGAAGGAGCTGCCGGACTTGACGACGCGATGCGGGGTCACGTTACTTTTCTGGCAAACCCCCGTTACACCCCCAGAGTGAATGAAACTCAGGCTTCGGCAATCTACCTGGCCGAAGACGCAAGCATCGAAAGATCAATTCCAATCTTACGTGCTAAGGATCCCTACCTTGCTTACACCCGCGCGCTGCGATTGTTTCACCCCGAACCTGAGATTAAGCCGGCGATAGATGCAACTGCTGTCGTCGATAGCACTGCAACCATCGAAAGTGGAGTTTGGATCGGCGCCCGTTCGGTGATTGGCGCAGAGGTCCAAATTGCAGAAGGCGTTAGGATTTATCCTAACGTGACGATTTACGAAAACGTAACGATTGGAAAAGACTCTACTATTCACTCGGGTACTGCTATTCGTGAACGATCCGTAATTGGTGAGCGCGTGGTCATTCATAACAACGTCGTGGTTGGCTGCGACGGTTTTGGATATGCAAAAGATGAGGACAGACATTGGCTCAAGATTCCTCAAACCGGACGGGTGGTGATCGAAGACGACGTTGAGATTGGAGCCGGAACCACGATCGACCGGGCTTCAGTGGGCGAGTCCCGGATTGGGCGCGGTACTAAAATCGATAACCTGGTTCAGATTGGCCATTCCTGCAGTGTCGGTGAGGATACGCTTCTGTGCGCTCAAGTTGGGCTCGCAGGCAGTTCTCATATAGGCAACCGCGTCATTCTCGCGGGCCAGGCGGGCGTCGCTGGTCATCTTAAAATCGGCGATGACGTTGTTGTCACGGCTAAGAGTGCGACGAGTCACGACATTCCGGCCGGAAAGGTGATCTCCGGAATTCCCGCCTTCGACAATAAGGATTGGTTGCGATCAACGGCTGCGTTTCGCCGGCTCGGTGAGATGCAACGGGCGCTACGCGATCTTGCAAGAAGAATAACTGAGATTGAAAATGAGAAAGCCGGACCTGAAACTTGAGACCTGAAACTTGAGACTTGAGACGTGAAATTGAGACTCTGAGATCTGAGATCTGAGAATCTGAGATTCTGAGATCTGAAATCTAGGCTGCCTACGTGACTGTTCCCCCATCTACGATCACAACTTCACCATTCATGAAACTGTTGCGATCGCTCACCATGAAAGCAGCGTACTCTGCCAACTCTTCAGGTTTACCTAAACGACCTGCCGAGACCCAAAGATCGTGCATTTGCAAAAGACGCTCTGGCAAAGCCTGCGCCAAGTCGGTATCAAAAATTCCTGCGGCAATTGCGTTCACCTTCACGCCAAACGTTCCAGCTTCGCGTGAAAGGCACTTGGTGAATCCGATCATTGCGGCTTTAGATGTCGCGTAATGGACTGCAGTCGGTAACGCCCGCAGCGCACCAATGGAGGTAATGTTGAGAATGGCTCCCTTTCGCTGCCGGATCATTTGTTTGTAGATCGGCTTGGTAACAGCGAAGAGGCTGCCGACATTGGTATTGATCACTTCATCCCAGGCGCGATCCGTCGTGGTGGCAAAATTATCTCCTCGATTGATCGCCGCGTTGTTAACCAGGATGTCGATTCCCTGCCACTTTTCGATGATCTCGCGCGTGAGTCGCTTAAGACCCAAACGATCGGTTACTGAAATCTTAAAGCTGAGCGCCCTCCTGCCGTAGTCTTCAATTTTCTTCCGGGTTATTTCAGCCAGGTCATCGCGCGCGCCGTAATTGAATGCGACATCGGCGCCTTCACGTGCAAAAATCTCGCAGATTGCAGCGCCAATCCCGCGCGTTCCGCCAGTTACGAACGCACGTTTTCCTTCAAGCAGCAAACTCACCAGTATCAGTCTCCTAAAAAGCCCGCTGCGACACTCGTCAAGCGGGCAAAACTCGTTGGGTTATTTCGTTGATGAGGATTAAAGCCTGAAAAGCCTTGTCAGTCAACGCACTCAAGCGGACACGACCTCGGTAAGGATGCTATCGTCCTGCGCTCTGACTGGTGCCGGAATCAACGCCACGATTTCTTCAACAATCTGTTTCGTAGCGTTGGGAATTGCAAGGCCGACTGTTGCCGCGCGCATCGCCGAATAATGTGCTGTGTCTTCCACCATGCGGCGAATCACCGGCACAATATCTGACGCGCGCTCCAATAGAATGCCGGCGCCCCGCTTGCTGATCATGCTCGCCGTTCCCGCTTCCTGGGGCATCGGTGGAGTAATTACATCAGCAATAATTGGTAGGCGACTGGCGAAGGCTTCGAAAGTTGTAAGTCCGCCCAGCTTCGAAATCATGACATTCGCAGCGTTCATCAATTGTTCGACTTGTTCGGAGTAACCGATCACCCGCACGGGAAACATCGCATCAACCGCCAGCGACTCAGCCTCTGTCTTCAATTCATCGTTCTTACCCGCCAGGAAAATAGCTTGCACATCGAGTTTTCCCCGCACCAGCTCGCGGAAGATTTGCGGCACGTTGCCACCACCTTCCCAACCAGCATTAACGAAAACGGTGAATTTGTCTGGATCCAATTTCAGCGCGCGGCGGGCGGCACGAGCGGCTTCCTCACCGGGATATGCAAACTTTGGATGGACGGGCATGCCGGAGATCTTGATGCGCTCGCTGGGGATTCCGTAATCGAGTAACTGCTGACGCGCTTCTGCGCTGGCTACCAGATACAGCGAAACGTCGTCACAGGCCCAACCCTTCCAGAATCCGTAAGAAGGATCTGTCACCACTGAGACCAGCGGAATTCGATCAGCAAGCCGAAGCTCCTTTAACACACGAGCAAAAATGTGCTGGGTCAGTGGATGAACACTGACGACTACATGCGGGCACCAACGTTCGAAGATCTCGACGCAGTAACCAATGCAGCGGCGCTGGAAAAACTCGCGGGTCTCCGGACGAAAACGGTTAACCACCCAGTACAGATACTTCATCCAGTTCTGCCGGTTGCGCAGCAGCCAGTTGTAGAGGCGCACTAATTTCGCGGTGATGGAATGCGACTCTTCGATCGCCCGCACAACTCGCACCGCATAGGACTCCCCCTCGAAAAATTTCTGAACCCCGGCGACGATGGCGGCTGCAGCCGATCGATGGCCACCACCGGTGTCGGACGAGATGATCAAAATTTTAGGTACGCGGGATCGGAACATTAATCGTTGGTCGGTCTTTGGTCTTTGGTCTTTGGTCTTTGGTCTTTGGTCTTTGGTCTTTGCTTTTGAGCTTCGAACTTCGAACTTCTGTACTCTGTATTCCGTTCTTTAAATCGGCAATTGGCAATCGCCAATCGGCAATCTCTTTACGCTCTCACAGTAACCCCATCAGCTTCCGCCCCCAGCCGATCCAGTTCCTTCCGCGCCTTCTTCATCTCGCGCTCGAGTTTTTTGATCTGGATCAAATGTCCCGGATTGAAGGCCAACGACGGGTAATAGCTGTTTGACTCGTGCGTGCAGAAACAGCCTGCTGCCGCCTGTTTGCGACGTGCTTTCATCGCCGGGGATAGCCAAAGCTTTTGGAAATCCCAATTGAAGTCGCGCAGATTGCCAATCGGAGCCAGGTTCTCGCAGGAGGAAACCGTTCCCTCGTCGTAGATAACTCCGCCGGCAGTTCCCGCGTAGCAGGTCATCTGCGCCTGTTGCGTCTCCTGTGTCTTCGCGATTAGTCCATGCATGTAGATGTCTATCGCCGCCTTAAAGAATCCAGCCTTACCACCGTAGTTATTCTTCAATGCCGCGTGACGTGAATCTTCATCAATCATTGTCGCCAGCTTCGCGTACCGGGAATGATCGATTTGCAGCTCGATGGGATCGGCTGACGGCGGCCGAATGTAATTAAAGTTCACCTTGTCGGGTTTCAAGTCGTACTTAAGAAAGTCGTACCACTCAAAAATCGTGTCCTGATTGGAATTCATGAAGCAGGTGCAGGTTTGTACATCCAGTCGCGGAAAGTCCTTCTTGATGACCTGAAGCTGCCGAGCTGTTTCAATAGCGATGTCCCACGAGCCGGGCTTCTGCCGGATCTTCTCGTGTTGGTCCTTTAAGCCGTCGATACCGAGCGCCACGGTCACATTCAAATTAGGACACTCTTCAAGAATCCGCGTCACATCGGGAAAGATTCGCTTCTGAATCTGCCCATTCGACATGATGTAGATCGATTCCAGTTTGTTATTCGTGTAGAACGACCTGGCAATCTCCGGCAGGTCTTTGCGTGTGAACGGCTCGCCGCCAGCCAAAATCAGGACGCCAAGATTTCCGCCGAGGGTTTCTGAGATCTTTTCGATCTCATGCGTCTTCATCTGCAGCTTTTTGCGCGGCCGGTCGTCAAGCTCATCCGTAAAAAAGCAGTGTGTGCAGCGCATGTCGCACACTGAAGTTACGAGTATGTTAAGCAAGCACCGGTGCGAACGGCTGACCAATTGCCAGTTTTGCGTACCGCTTCAATAATTCTTTAGTCGTAAAATCCATAATTCCTCTCAAAAACAATTAAGACACTCGTTATAGCGCCCTACTTAACTGATACGGCATCTGCGACTCGAAGTCAACGAGGCATTACTCAAACTGGACTAAAACCGCAACGACCAACGCTTTGATGCACGTTGAGCGGAACTTGTAACTCCGATGGCAATGCATATATCAAAAGACCACAACGAGATTTCATGCTCTCGTTCGAGAATGTCCCCGAAGGGGACAGAGTCAATAGCCGTGGGCACCGCCCACGGAATTAACCAACCTAATTAATCCGACCCTGAAAGGGTCGAAAGTTCTTCGACCCTTTCAGGGTCATAATAAATCTAACGGCTTGGTTCCGTCGGCGTTGCCCACGGCTATTAACTTTGTCCCCTTCGGGGAAACTCGCTTCAGTGTTCAGAATTACGGCCCGCCTCGTTCCCCTCGCACCTGAATTCCCAATGTCCGCATCCGCCGGTAAAGGTGACTGCGGTCAACTCCCATCAATTCCGCAGCGCGGGAAACGTTGCCCTCTGTTTCTTCAAGTTTTCTTTGAATGAATGCCCGGTGATAGGCGTCCGTGGCCTCCTTAAACGAAGGAAAGCGGAACGAAGCGACCGGCACTTCTCCTTTTCCACCAACCGGGAGGTCGTTCGCGGCAACCTTAACGCCGGGGTGCATGATGACGACGCGCTCCACTGTGTTTCGCAATTCCCTGACGTTGCCGGGCCAGGAATAGCTCTGCAACTCCGCAATCGCTTCTGCAGAAAACTCTTTCACGGGTTTGCCGTAGGGAACTGAAAAGTGATGGTTGAAATGCTCGACAAGTAACGGCACATCCTCAGGCCGATCTCGCAAGGGCGGCAATTCGAAAGGAATCACATTAAGCCGATAAAAAAGATCTGGCCGAAACTTTCCTTGTTCGATCTCGAGATCAAGACGCTTGTTTGTCGCCGCGATAACCCTGACATCGACATTGATTGCTGCTCCGCTTCCGACCGCTTCAAACCTTTGTTCTTCGAGCACCCGCAAAACCTTCGCCTGGACCTTCGCGCTCATGTCGCCAACTTCATCGAGAAACAGCGTAGCCCCATCCGCCAGTTCAAACTTTCCCTTCTTAGCAGTGGTAGCTCCCGTAAAAGCCCCCTTTACGTGGCCAAACAATTCAGATTCGATCAACTCTTCCGGAATCGCTGCTGAGTTGACTTCGACAAACGGCGCCCCCGCTCGCGCCGACTTGGCGTGAATCGCATGAGCCACCAACTCCTTGCCGGTTCCCGACTCGCCATAGATCAACACACGGCCATCGGTCGGCGCCACAATCGAAATCTGCTTGCGAAGCGCCCGCATCGCTACCGAATCACCTACAAGGGTGTGCTCTTTTGCGAGCTCTGCCGCCATTTCGGCGTTCATTAATTCCAGACGGCGTTGCCGCAAAGCATTGCGGACGGTGAGCACAGTCTTTTCGATTGAGAGTGGCTTTTCGATGAAATCAAAAGCTCCCAGCTTGGTCGCGCGCACAGCAGTTTCAACGTTGCCGTGTCCGGAGATAATGACAACTGCGGAATCGGCGCCAGCCTCGCGCAATTGTTTCAGTGTCTCGAGTCCATCGATGCCCGGCAGCCAAACGTCGAGCAGAATGCAATCGTAGGCGCGGCGTTCGACGGCCTTGAGGCAATCCTCACCGCTCCCTACGGCATCGATCGCGAAACCTTCGTCGGCCATCACGGCGCGAAGCGTGTCCCTGATGCCGCGCTCGTCGTCAACTATTAAAATTGAATCCACAAATTTGGTTTTGGGTCTTTGGTCTTGGGTCTTTGGTCGTTGGTCTTTGGTCTTTGGTTTTTGGTTTTTGGTTTTATTCGAACTTCGAACTTGGAACCTGAAACTTCGAACTTCAAAAGTCAAAGTTCGAGGTCCTAAGTTCTAAGTTCTTATTTCTGGAATCTCGATGACGAATCGAGCGCCGCGAGGACGTGTTTGCCTCCGCGCGAATGCGTCCATGATGTTCAAGAATAATGCGTTGCACGATAGCCAGTCCTAAACCTGTTCCACCGCCGCGCGTGGAGAAATAAGGTTGGAAGAGTCGCTGGAAATCCCCTGCCTGAATCCCCTGCCCGGTATCTAAAACCTCAGCACACAAAACACCCAGTCCTCGGTCATAGCGCGTCTTAACGGTTATAACCCGTTCTCCCGTCGTCTGCGCGAGGGCCGCAAGTGCATTGTCGATTAGATTCACAAACGCGCGCCGCAACTGTTCTGAGTCTAAGGACGCTACCGGCATTTCCGGATCAAGTTTGGTTTCCAGTTCGACACCGTTAAGACGTTCTTCGTACAACGCCACGGCATTCAACACAACCTCGTTCAAATTCGCCGGCTCAAGTCTCGCCAATGGCAACCGAGCAAAGCGCGAAAATTCGTCGACCATTGCCTTGAGACCTGCGACTTCGCGTGTAATTGTCTCCGTGCATTCATCGATCACGTTTGCTATGCGGCTGTCGTCGCCGGCCTTTACGCCTAGCCTCGTTGGAACTGCTGTTTCCGTTTTCATTGGCGACGCTTGATTTCTTTGTGTCGCCGTTACGATGGAAACTTTTAGCAATGCGCTCTGCCGAAAGTTGGATAGGCGTTAAAGGATTCTTGATCTCGTGAGCCATTCGGCGCGCCACTTCGCTCCAGGCGGCCGCGCGTTGAGCCGCAAGCAGTTCCGAAAGGTCCTCAATCACAAACACAACACCCTGACCGGAACTTTCATTTCCATTTGCATCACGCAACGCGGTGGCGGTTAGGGCTACGGGAATCGCGGTGGAATCAACCGGTGCGGCGCCAGTCAATTGTGCCTGTTCGGTGGAATGCCCCGAGCGGCGAGCGCGTCGAAGCAATCGATCCAGCACGACTCTATCCTCGACGCCGATCAACTCCTCCAATTTTTTTAATACCGCACTATCGAACTGCGCGCGACTGAGGTGAAGCATGCGAGCGGCGGACGCGTTGATTGTAGTGATGCGGTTTTCCTCATCGAGAGAAACCACGCCCGTCGTTAATGATTCGAGCACAGTCTCGATGTACGTGCGTCGCTCCTCCAGTGCAAGATTCTTATCGCGCAGCTCAGCCGATCCCGCATCGATCCGGCGCCGGTTTTCCTCGAGCTGCGCCGTCATCTGATTGAACGAGTGAGCCAGCAATGCCAATTCATCTTCGGCTCCCGGCACCACCCTGTGCGCCAGATTTCCGCGGGCGATTTCGTTCGACGCCTCGGCCAGACTCTTAATCGGCGTGGCGATTCCGCGAGCGAGATATATTGCGACCCAACTCGACACGAACAGCAGCATTAAAGTCATCAGTCCCAACGTCGAGAGACCAAGCCAACGCACCTTTCGCTGTCGTGCTACAAGCTTTTGATACTCGCTCTGTGAGCCACTGATGGTGCTGTTGAGGTCGCTGCTGCTGCGACGCGCTGTGGCGAGAATCAGAACCTGGTTAGCCGAAAGCGGAACCGTGACTACATCGAAGCCGCGACCATCCACGAGAGAGTCGCCAATGTTGCCTTGACCTTGGCGGGCCCGGTAAAGAAGTGTATCGAGCTCGGCGTTTTCGTCTGCGGGAAGGCTTGCCCTGCTGTGCAGGATTCGGTTTCCAGTAGCATCGACAACCTCAATTGCGGAAAGCTCTCCTTTCGTTACCATTTGGTTGAGCGTCGCTTGGCGCTCTGCTTCCGGTTGCTTGTCCAGCACTACCCCCAGCAACAATGCGGTTTCATGTAGCGTTCGGTACTGGGCCACAACTGCTTCGCGTTGGACCTCTCGCGCCTCCGTCACCACGTCCTCCGGCAATTTGCTAAACCATTTTTCGAGAGAACGATTGAGAAAGAGGTAGGAGAAAACTGCCATCGCAATAATCGGCAGAAAGCTGATGGCTAAGAAGTAAACAAGCAACCGGGTTTTAATCTTCGAACCCAGCTCGCGAGCGCGACGCTCGCGCCGGAGCTTTAGGAGATTGCGAACGAAGATGAAAGCAAAGACTACGAAAGCGATGAAGTTGAGGGTTGAAAGCGCATAGAGAACGACTGTGTCGGATGCACTTTCGAGAGAAACGACGTTCCAAAGCCACAATTGCTGAGAGACGATTACAAAGAGCAAAATCAGGACTATTATACCGAGCGCCCAGAGCAGCCTGCGCCGGTAACGACTAATCTTCGGCTGATTTTGCTGCTGATCATTCATAATCTGGCCCAAAGTTTAGCATGACGCAGTTGGCGAGAGGCGTGACGGTACGTGGAGCCTCCGCCTGTCACTTGAGCGCTGGACGTCTCCGTGACTCCTAATGAACGGATTGGGCGCCCGAGTCCGACGAGAGCTGCGCGCCGCGCTAAAGGATCAATAAGGGCGCAATGCTGAAGTCCGAGACTCTGACCACGACTACATCTGGCCCTTCTTCGAACATCGGTTACAATGCTGTGCGCTTTTGAATCCAGTCTCAATCACATCGATGGAAGATCTTCAGAAACTCTTCTTTAATGATGCCGGTCGGCTACGCAGTGGCTGGCGACTCGGCATCTTCGTCGTAATCTTTTTCTTCCTTGCTTACGCCGCCACCCAGAGTCTTCGCATCATTTATTTGTTGATTCACAACTCTGCGCCGGGTCTTCAACCCGGAGGGCCGGTTGCCGACCTCATTTCCAGATTTCTCCTACTGTTCCTGGCTCTGGGCGCGGGTTACATCTGCGCGCGCCTGCTGGAGGGATTGCCTTGGCGAAGTTTGGGGCTCACCCTTCACTCCGGCTGGCTGCGTGATTTGATCGTCGGCACGACAATTGGCCTCGTCTCGCTCGCCCTTGCGACTGCCATCGCTTTTGCAGGCGGAGGTCTGCAGTTCTCTTTCTCGACCGCGAGCGCCTCACTTGTGGTCATCACAATGGCACTCTCAGCTGCTCTATTTTTCGTGGCGGCGCTTGCTGAAGAGGCACTGTGCCGCGGCTATCCGCTACAAACTTTCACCCGGGCAAAACTTATTTGGGTAGGAGTTCTGGTGACGTCGTTGCCCTTCGCCGCCGGTCATCTGGACAACCCTAATGCCGGCAAAGCCCTGGCCTTTGTAAATACTGTATTAGCGGGCATCTGGCTGGCGGTGGCATATTTACGAACTCGAAGTCTTTGGTTCCCGCTCGGTGTTCACTGGGGTTGGAACTGGGCCTTGGGCGCATTGTTTGGACTGCCCGTAAGCGGCACTACAGATATCGCACCGCACCCGGTTCTCGCTGGAAGTGATCTTGGACCGGCGTGGCTGACAGGCGCAGCGTATGGAATCGAAGGCGGCATTGCCTGCACCGTGGCGCTCGTGATCTCGACAATCTTCCTTTGGCGAACTCGCTTAGTTTCCGCAACGGAAGATCTGAAGAAATTAACCTCACAAGAAAACCCGGCGGCCACGGGTAACATCGGAGTACCTGATAGGATTCCTGCGGAACAAAATCTTGACTAGCAATCGCAACTCGCGCTATGTTGGGACCACTTCGCAGAAAGTGTTAATTGCTATGCTGATGCTTACGAGTCACATCTTCCGTTAGTTCTGGCGACCACTTTGGTCGCAACCTCTAATTTTACCTACAACTTTAGTATTTAAGGTCGCAGAGATCTGCTTGCGTTTGGAGTGCGCAAGCGACAGCGCGCAGTTGTGCGTTGTCTGGCAAAACACTCCATTAGATTGGTTTGGTTTACCCGTAATGGGCATAAATAATTTCATCAGGGACGCGCTCTACAAACCGAACGACTACGTCGCGTACCACGTCGGCCGGCAATTGGCGGAGCTGCATCCGGAGAAGACGATCATTGAAGGCAACACCGGGTATTTCGACCTGGAGGCATACGTGCGCGAGGGGCACTGCTCAATTGTCGAAGAGTCGTCTGTATTCAATCACATCAGAACCACGTGGGACGGACTAACCAAAGATTTAGATCAAGATCTGCAGAACTCCTGGCTCAATGTGCTCTGGAGAGGACACCTGCTTGATGTTGTGCTTATTACCTGGGCAGAAGGTTGTTACCGCTCGCGACATCACTGGATCGTCGCCGACAACAAGAGTCTTGCCGAAGCCTTCTTCGCCGCAGTCTGCGAGTGGTCGTCCGAAGTACGCGGAGAGATTCTGGTTTTCAAAGATGGTCAGTGGGAGAAAAATGAGGAGCTCTTTAAGTCCATCAAAGGGGCGACGTTCGCAAATGTGATTCTGCCGGACTCGCTGAAGGCGCAGGTACAAAACGACTTCGAACAGTTCTTTCGCTCACGCGACATCTACGAGAGATACAGCATTCCGTGGAAGCGCGGAGCTTTGTTCATCGGGCCGCCGGGAAACGGGAAGACCCACACGGTGAAAGCCCTGATCAATCAATTGGGGAAGCCTTGCCTCTACGTGAAGGGATTCAAGTCGGAGTATGCAACGGAGCAGGAGAACCTGGGCGCGGTGTTTGAAAGGGCGCGGATCGCTACGCCGTGCTTCCTGGTTCTTGAAGACCTCGATTCGATGATCGACGATGAGAACCGCTCATTTTTCTTGAACGAGCTTGACGGGTTCGAGAGCAACACCGGTCTGGTCGTGCTGGCAACCACCAATCATCCAGACCGTCTGGATCCGGCAATCCTCAATCGTCCGAGCCGCTTCGATCGCAAGTACTATTTCAACCTGCCGGCTGTCGACGAAAGACGTGCGTATATCGTCGCGTGGAACAACGCTGCGAAAGTTGAGATCGAAACAGGGACCGGTGGCTACCGGTTAACTGGCGAGGCCTGTCCGCACGCCGAGTTGCGTCTGTCAGGGCCAGCCATTGCAGAAGTTGTCCAACAGACTGAGAACTTCTCATTCGCTTACATGAAGGAACTCTTTCTTTCCGCAACCATGCAATGGATGTCAACGCGTGGGATGACGCTCGCATCCGAAGCGGCCCTACTCAACAACGGGACTGACGCAACAATGGACGAGATCGTTCTCGAACAGGCAGCCCTGTTGCGAGCGCAAATGACTGCCGCCTCATCGTCAACCTCGTCCAAATCTTCTGCATCGGGAATTGGAAGAGTCAGCCGCGCGGTAGCCAGCGTAGGATCTCTTCTCCGTCGCCGGTAGTGGTCGGGATTCAAGACCTCGTTTCGCGAGTTCGCTTCGTGCCCTGAATGGGTACGCTTTCACCGCAAATGCGCCTGTTTTCAGCGAATCCGACCTAGCCATCTCATTGCAAGAATGTGCTTAAACAATGGCGGCCGCGCCGTCATCAAGCTTTGATCGCCTCAATACACCGCAAACGATTTTAGTATTCATTTCTCGGCTATTTGCGTGTTTGCGGGCATGGATATTGCGACATGTAACTGAAAAGCCTATTCAGTTTAGCGTTCAAATGAGGAGAGTTTTATGAAAATCAAAGTATGGCCGCATATGACAATCGTGGCAGTCGTGGTCGCGCTCATCGCCGGTCTCGGCGTGGCGTATTGGCTGAAGCACGAGCAGACCGCATCCGCCGAGGAGTTGCCTTATGCAGCTCGCATCCAACGAGTTGATGGCGAAGTCGCTTTCAGCGACGCACTGGCAAACAGTGATGCTAACCCTGAGTGGGTTGCCGCTACTGCCAATCAACCCTTCTCCGTGGGAGATCGGATCTACACGCGCGATAACGCACGCACCTCGCTCGCTTTCAGCGGACGCAATTTTGCACGGCTCAATCCCAACACTTCACTTGACGTAGTCTCGACTGGGAAACCGCCGCACTCAACTAGCTCTCCGCGAAGGTTCGGCGATTTTCGACGTCGGCCACTTAGAACCTGATGAATTGTTCGAAGTAGCTACGCCTTACGGTGCAGTAGACTTTGACCAGCCCGGACTCTACAACGTCGGTTTTGATGACAACGGCGGGGTTCTCGTGTCTGTGCTGAGTGGACTGGCAAGGGTTGTCGGTTTTGGAGGCTCGGGCGAGATCAACAAAGGCGAAGTCCTTACGCTGCTGGGTCAAACGGCATCCGAGCTTGCGCTAGCGCGGTTGCACAACGACGACGCTGGATATCTGGTTGACGATTATTATCGTTATCAATATCCGAATACTTACGACGGTCGTTACAACAGCTATGACGCCTACCTTGCCGATCCCTACTATTACGATCCGTATCGTCGCAACGCCAGTTATCAATATGCGAGTTCAAGCATTCCGGGCATCAACGACCTGGATTATTACGGCGACTGGCAGAATGTGGACCAGTATGGGTATGCCTGGAGACCGCGAGTAGATTCAGGCTGGGTTCCCTATCAACAGGGTCAGTGGGTCAACGATTATCCGTACGGTCCGACATGGGTTTCAAATGAGCCCTGGGGTTATGCTCCATATCACTACGGACGTTGGGCCAACGTGAATAATCAGTGGTACTGGATTCCTGATTCCGTAAACACGACGCCAGCTTATGCCCCAGCACTCGTTGCTTTCATTCCGCTAAACGACGCAAACCAAATTGGCTGGGTGCCGCTCGGCCCCGGTGATCCTTATGCGCCTCGCTATTACGACGCTAACTGGCAGCCGCATTACTTGACGCAGGCGAACATACTGCCGGGGAAACTCTTCAATTACGGCATACCTGGCGCAGTCACCGTGGTGGCGGTTGACGCGTTCGGTCGCCCGATTGATCCACGCATTCTCAGAAGGATTGATCAGCAGGTCCTGGCATCACTAAGGCCAACGCTAGATCCATTGACCTTCACGCCGCTAAGAAACGCCGTCGTTCATTCTGCATGGGGCCGCGGCAAGATTGATCTGCCGCCGGGCATAGCGAAGAAACTGAACGACACGCGCGTTTTTGTAGGCACGGATGCAAAGGGTTCGTGGTTCAAGAAGGACGTCGCGAAGTCTTTACGTGTAGAGCGTGTTCCTGACAAGGGCCGGAATGAAAAGTTCAAGGTGAAGGATGAACGCGGCGCGCAGCAGGCGGATAAGGGACGCAAACAAGAGGTGGACAGTGGTCGCAAACCGGATGTAGTGCGAACTGATGCTGACGCAGCACGCGGCAACAAGCCTGAACGAGCCGGTAAGGAGCAGGTGCGTCAACCGAAGCAGGAGGCGCAGCCCAAGGCGCAACAGCAGCCACAGGGTGAACGAGTAAGCAATCCAGTGAAGCCCAAGGCGGCACCGCAGCAACAATCACAAGGCGCGGCTAAACACGAGCACAAGCAAGGCCCACCAGCCAAGGCCCAGGGAAATGCTGGAGGCAAAGCCAAAGGCAAAGGCAAGCCGTAAGTCAGTAGGCAGTGAGCAGTGAGCTTTAAAAGAGTCGGTGTCCAACGTCCAAGGTCCAAAATCGACGTCTGCGAATGACAGTTGACTTTGGCTTTTGGACGTTGGGCCTTGGACACGCATATCCTCCCGCTCGAAATCTACGGAAGAAATCCAGCCTCTCACCCGTCTAATAACTAAATAGCCCAACCATGGCAATCAAGGGTCACTGGGCAGAGGAGGGGCTTTGAAAAACTACAAATATAAAGCGGCCGTTGTTATCACTACTTTGTTGGTCGTGATGGTCTTGTCTTCCTGTAAAGCCGGCCAAGCTAACGTCAGCAAATTGCAACAACAGATGTTCGCTCCCGCGCCGGGTTCGCCAATCACTGTTCCGTGCGGGCCGGGGAACGTGGCCACAGGCGATCTTAATAACGACGGCAGGCCTGATTTGGTTGTTGCCTGCGGCGAAGAGCGCAGGCTGATAGTCATGCTGAATACGGGAGCCCGCGACGGACAGTTTCGTGCCTCCAGCCCAATTCCATTACCCGATCCTCCGGGTGACATGGTGCTAGGCGATGTGAATGGCGATCGTAATCTGGATTTGGCAATCGATAGTCATGACAGTTACGGCGTGGTCTTAATGCTGGGTGACGGCAAAGGCGGAATAACGCTCGCGCCAAACTCTCCAATAGTTATGAAGGAAGGTCAGCATCCGCACACCCACGGTTTGGCTTTCGGCGATATGAACGGCGATCGCAAACTCGATCTAATTTCCGTTAACAACGCTGACAATGATGTTTCTATCGCATTTGGTGACGGACGCGGCCGCTTTACTCGCGCTCCCGCCACATTCGCCGTGGGCCCCAGCCCGTATCCCTCTGCCTTAGGCGACGTAAACAATGATGGGCGCCTCGACATCATCGCCACCGCTACGGCAACCGGGCCCGCGCGAGCGCAACAACTCTCATCGAGTTTTGCTTTGACGCTGCTCTTGAATGATGGACGTGGTGGATTTCGCCGAAGCGAGCTTCCCATGCGTACCGGTCAACCGTGGTTCGCGGAAGTCGGCGATGTGAATGGCGATCGCAACCCTGATCTGGTGGCCACTCATCACGACCAGAGCGCGTTGACGCTCCTGCTCGGCGATGGTGCCGGCCGTTTTTCGGAAGCCCGCCCTTCCCCGTTCGACTTTGGCCGGAATGCTTCTCAGGTGGTGCTCAGGGATGCAAACCGCGACGGAAGTCTTGATGCGCTGGCTGCGACTGGTGAAGGCGTGAGGATCATGCTGGGCGACGGCCGCGGCAACTTCAAAACCGCGCCAGGCTCGCCTTTTCAGACCGGCAGAGGGGTTTGGCGACTCGCAGTCGCCGATCTAAACGGCGACAAGAAACTCGACATCGTAACCACCAATCTGGAAAGCCGGAGTGTCGGCGTCCTGCTCGGGCGGTGAGCCTCGGCTGTCCTAAAAGTTCTGGCTTTTCGCGACTCCTGAGAATAGACTAATGCCACTTCCCAATGTCGAAGTCGCAACGTTTTCAGGGGTCAACAGATGGGCCACGAAAGACATCGGCACACACTTCAATACCAACCCGAAACATGGCGTAAGGACGATAAGTTTCTCTCACCAGAACAGGAATTGTTCATTCGACGCCACCGATCAAATCCTGATGTGCGGGATCAGAGTCTAATCCTGGAATTGCTCGGTCGGGTAAATTACAAAATCATAAAAGGGCAACGGATTTACGTTGAAGCCGGAGGGGTCGTCTATAAGACGCTCTATGGTGGTTACTGGCGCAGCGTATTTACCGGCATAGAACATTACCTGCTCAAGTGTGAAAAAGTCTCAGGCTCGATCTGGACGGAAGGAAGTGCCGCCGCCGACGTGGTTGATTTGCCCATCGCCTTTTCAAACGATGGCTGGACCGCCAGCGGCCATGCGATCTCATTCATGCTGTCACGCGAGTAGGCATCATCCAGCCTCATGCTAGGGATTCTTGCTGCACGGTTAACTCACGCCGCAGCATCCACCCACAAACAAGTGACGCTACTTCACTCCCCGGACCTTTAACGTCAACACCACGTCATCGCGGATCAAATTATCGGAGGCACCCGCGTAGTTGATGCCGAAGTTTTTCCTGTTGATGGAAAACGTGCTGTCGACCGTGATTGCTCCAGGAGAAATCGCGATTGTTGCCGGAAATGTGATGGATTTCGTGACGCCGTGCAATGTCAGATTACCGGTGATGGTATGACTGGCGCCCTTCTCACCACCGGCCTTTATCTCTGTCGAAACAAAGGTCGCCTGCGGATACTTTGCCACGTCAAAAAAGTCGGCTGTTTTGAGATGCTTGGTAAGGTCGGGCGTGTCGGTTTCCAATGAATCCGTGTCGATGTTAATAGTGACGCGACTCGCCTCTGGTTGGCCAGTGAAGTCAATCGTTCCCGAAAACTTCTTGAACGATCCATTGTGACTACCCGTAACCTTCGAGCCGACAAACTTGATCTCGGAAGAATCGGGAGTGATTAAATATCTTTGGCCCTGGGCTCCCGGAGAGGAAGCTGCAACCGGCGCCGCGTCGTTAGTAACCGCTGCAGGCTTGTCTGACGCAGGGTTTGCACAAGCACCAAGAAGAAAGAGCGCAGCGAAGATCGTTAGAATCAAACTTGGGCGAATCATAGACTTCTCCTCCAGATCGATTAGGTTATTGTGCCGGGGGCCGGGGGGCTTTGAAAGTCGGAAGAGTTGGATGTCTATCTTTCAGCGATCGGAATGTACCTCGCATCACGAGCGCCAACATACTCGGCTCGCGGACGGATTAACTTATTGTCCGCGTATTGCTCAAGTACGTGGCCGGTCCAACCCGAAATGCGGCTGACGGCGAAGATTGGCGTGTAAAGATCCAGAGGAATTCCCATCATGTAGTAGGTGGATGCGGAATAGAAATCGACATTCGGATAAAGGCCTTTCTCGCGCATCATCACCTCTTCCACTTTTCGCGACATCTCAAACCACTTCATATCGCCAGTGCGTTCACCCAGCTGCTGCGAAAAGCGGCGGAGATGGGTGGCGCGAGGATCTTCGGTGCGATAAACCGCATGACCGAACCCCATAATCTTTTTCTTACCGGCGAGGGCTTGCTTGATAAAGCTCTCAACATTCGCCACGTCACCAATTTCCAAAAGCGTTTTCATCACCGCCGTGTTCGCCCCACCGTGGAGCGGTCCGGATAGCGCTGCGATGGCCGCGGTCACCGCCCCATACATGTCGGCTAAAGTTCCGGCAACCACACGAGCCGCGAAAGTTGAGGCATTAAACTCGTGATCCGCGTGCAGGACTAAGGCAATGTCAAACATTCGCGCATCCGCATCGGAGGGAGCGGCGCCGTTGAGCATGTAAAGGAAATTGGTGGCGATGTTGAACTGAGGATTTGGCTCAACCGGCTCCAGACCTTTGCGAATCCGCTCGGCGGCAGCAACTAAGGTTGGAAACTGGGCTGTTAGTTTGATTGCGGTCTTGACGCTGGCGTCGCGCGAAATATCACGCGACTCCGGATCATAAAATTCGAGCGCAGAAACAGTGGTCCGAAGCACATCGATTGGATCCGCATCGCGCGGAATACGTTTCATTAAGTCGAGGATCTCTGCCGGCACCGCATACGCTTCTGACAGTGCTCGCTTCAGATCATCCAGTTCGTTTTGTTTGGGAAGTCGTTTATTCCAGAGCAGAAAGATGACTTCTTCAAATGTCGAGTGAGCGGCGAGGTCATGAATGTCGAAGCCCTGGTAAATGAGTTGGCCCTTGTCGCCAACAACATCTGACATTGAGGAGGTTGCCGCTGCAACGCCTCTTAATCCAGCAGCGGACGGAGCGGTGGGTGCGTTTGCTTTGTCTGACATAAATTTTGGAGTGCAGCGAAGATAACAAAGGAACTAAATAAACAGCAAACGGGCGAATAGCAGTTTCGACTTTCGCTACTAGCTTTAGCTCGAGTTAACTCGAAACACTCTTTGAAGTCAGTTTTGTTTTCAGGCTTTCATTCACACCGGGCTTGAGCCCGTGAAGACGTGGGGCCACATATGTAACCGTTTCAACGGTTTCTCTTATGTACGCTGGTCTGGAAACCGTTAAACGGTTCCCCTGACTGTGGGAGCATTTAGGCACCGGGCTGAAGCCCGGTGTGAATGGAATTCCAACCACGCCACACGTAGACCAAACTCTTTAACTCCCCAACTTCACCCGAATCTCGTCTCCAACACTCACCTTCAAAGACTCTGCTGCGGAACCATTTGCCACGGCGATTTCCAGAAAGCCTGCACTACCCCAGATACAGAAAATCTCTGCGTTATTCGGCGGGGCCTCCGCAAAGAAGGTGCGAAAAGAGCTAATCGTTTTGCCCTTCACCTGTAAGGATGCTTTCCGTGGCGATCAGCTCAGGCGTTAACTCTTTAGACGTGAGATTAGTAATGCAGTTTCCAAACCGATCGATGTGAAGGATTCGACCTGTCAGTCCGGCTTTTCCTGACTTAGGAGCCAAAGGTTCCAGCCTTACTGGATCCGTTATTTCTTTTCCAAAGAGGGCGGGGTTGCTTTCTTGTGAGAGGGCCGCCGCCACCGGGGCAAAGATGTCGCGTCCATGAAAAGTCGGACTAACCGGATTTCGAAAGTACTTGTTATTAGTTAACTCGAAAACCGTGAACGGCTGCTCGCGTTCATAGATATAACTAAAGATTCCATTATCGGGTCCCACGAAGAACTGTTCGCCGGCGTTTACCACGAGTCCACGACGCGCTGAACCTACGCCGGGATCGACAACCGCAACGTGCACCGTTCCCTTCGGAAATGATTTGTAGGCGGCGAGTAGGGTGAAAGCCGCGGCCGGAATGTCCTGAGCTGGGATGTCGTGTGTGAGATCGACGATGCGGGCGGAAGGATTGATTGGAAAGGATGACGCCTTTGACGGCACCGACAAAATAATCAGTGGTACCGAAGTCGGTTAGAAGCGTGATGGGGACGCGGAGACGCGGAGACTCGGGGACGCGGAGCGGCGGAGAAGTGGTGCGGCGGCGAACGCCTTTTAAACCGCGTCTCCGTGTCACCGCGTCTCCGTGTCATTCGGTTACTGAATGCGTGCGTCGTTCGCAGTGCGCAGTTTGAGTTGTTGACCACGTTCCAGGCGAATGTCTTTGCCGCGTCCGGTTAGAACGCCGCCCGCGCCCAGGCCGCCACCAATGGCCGCACCGATCGCCGCGCCTTTGCCGCCACCGGCAATCGCGCCGATGATGGCGCCAATACCGGTCGCCGCTCCGACTTTCGCTACATCATCTTTGGTAGAGTCGCGACCTCGCACGCCACCCTCGCTATCAACTTCGCCTTCCCCTTCTCTTCCAGTTGGCACCACTTCAACCACTTCGGCGCTGACATTACCAAAACGATTGTCAGGCATCCGAATCTCGTCGAATGAAAGTTGCAGTTCGGCCACACCCTTAACTCGTCCCGGCCGCTTCACGCGCGTGACCCGACCGTGGATGATCGCACCCTGATACTCCGAAGGTTCGATCACACGCGCCTGAAACTTATCACCACGCTGCGATGCCTCAGTAGAGAGACTCGATTCCATCTCCACGATTAGAAACGTATCGCGCGGGATCATTAACGGCCCGCTCGTAGCGGGGGCGGGGTTGGGATAAGAGTTTCCCGGCCGGTTAACGATAGCTTCGTTGTCAGGATTGCTCTGCGGCTCAGCCGGCTGAGTATCGCGCTGCTGGTCGTTTTGCTGGTCAGGGCCACGACGCGCCAGACCAGTCGGAATCGAAGAGTTGAACGGCTGTCCATCGTATCCGTTCAGGTAACCGGCTTCATATCCTTGTTGATATCCATCGCGGTAATCCTCGAGCGGACCCCAGGCCTCGTTGTAGGAACGGTTCGCCTCCTGATATTCAGTCTTAGCCTTAAAATCGCGTGGTGTGCGATCGTTTAAGTCCTTGAATCCGGCATTAAACCCGTCGGAGTAACCGGTACGATAGCCTCGCTCAAGTGCGGTTGCTTGCCCCTGAGCAAGCGTGGGGGTCAACCCTAGCTGAACGAGACTGAACGTCGAGATAATCGCCAGGCTGAGCAAAGCAATCAGCGGGATTCTCAAGTTTTTCATTGCAGTATTCCTTTTAGAATTAGTACGGCGTGCGAGCCGTGCAGCCTCGGGAGAGCTAATGCTAACACAATCGAGCATTGGCCTTCGGTCTTTGGTTTTTGGCTTTTAGCTCTTGAAACTTGCGAACTGCAAAGCCTGAAGTCAAACTGAAGAGACTTGAACAAGCAGGAATGCAAAAGCCGAAGACCAAAGACCGAAAGCCAAACATTTGAGATGCGCAATTTTCTAACTGAGGTTGGCAGGGACGACTGAAATTCATGAACGTTAGCCGCAGAGTTTATCTGGACCACAGCGCCTCAACGCCTGTCGATCCGCGCGTCGTCGAGGCAATGCTGCCCTACCTGACAGGCACATTTGGCAATCCGTCGAGCGTGCACCTCTTCGGCCAGGAGGCACGAGCGGCTGTCGATCGGGCACGACGGGAAATAGCAAGCCTGATAAACGCTCGGGAAAACGAAATTGTTTTTGTCTCAGGCGGAACCGAAGCCAACAACCTGGCGATCCGCGGCCGCTGCGAAACCCACACTTCCGGGAAGGGCCACATAATCACGTCGGCGATCGAACATCCATCGGTGCGCGGAAGCTGTGATGCATTGGAACAGCAAGGCTGGGAAGTAACCCGCCTCACGGCAAACGAAAACTGGCATCGTTCGGATTGACGACGTCCGGCAAGCTCTGCAACCAAATACGGTCCTGATTTCTGTGATGCTGGCCAACAATGAGATCGGGACTATTCAACCGATTTCCGAGATCGGAAAACTCGTGCGCGAGGTTCGAGCGGAAAATCCGCAACTTCGTTTTCATACGGACGCAGTGCAAGCGGCAGGTCGAATCAGTTTGGACGTTGAGGAATTGGGTTGCGATCTGCTTTCGTTATCGGCTCATAAAGTCTACGCGCCCCAAGGCGTTGGAGCTCTCTACATTCGCCGGGGACTGCGCCTGGCGCCGCAAAATATCGGCGGTCATCAGGAGCGTGAACGACGCGCGGGAACTGAAGCCGTACCAGGCATTGTTGCTTTTGGAGCAGCCGCAAAAATGGCGCGGGCAGAAATAGGGCAGCGCGCCGAACATACAAAGCGTTTACGTGATCGATTTGAAGACGGGGTTCAGGAACGCGTCTCGGACATTGTGTTCAACGGCGATCGCGAAAGGCGGCTGGATCATATTTCAAACATTTCCTTTCGCTTTATCGAAGGCGAAGGCTTGCTGATCAGTTTGGATTTGCAGGGAATCGCGGTTTCCACCGGCTCGGCGTGTTCGTCAGGAACGCTTGAGCCCTCTCCGGTAATTCGCGCCCTGGGTCGTAATGACGAACTGGCTCGAGGTGCGATCAGGTTTAGTTTCGGAAAAGACAATACGGAAGCCGACGTTGACTATGTTTTGGAGGTGCTGCCGCAGGTGGTTGCGAGACTGCGGGCAATGTCGCCTCTAACAGTTCGAAGTTAATGTGCGAAGTTCGGAGTGCGGAGTTCGAAGTTCGGAGTGCGAAGTGCGGAGTCCCTTAACCTCACCAAAGGAGACAAAAATGTCCTCAATCAAACGCTTTGAAGATATTCTAGCTTGGAAAAAGGCTCGCCAACTTGTAGCGGAAATATATCGGACGTGCGCAAGTGGTGAATTTTACAAGGATTTTGATCTGAAGGATCAAATACGTCGTGCTGCTGTATCGTCTATGAGCAATGTGGCCGAAGGCTTTGGCAGAAAGACCAACAAAGACTTCGCTCACTTTCTTGATCTAGCTCGGGGCTCAACCATTGAAGTGCAATCGCTGCTATATGTGGCTAGGATCTCAAATATGTTGACTTACCCGAGTTTCAAAAACTCTACGGGTTAGCGAAATGAAACACTGGCTTTAATTGCCGGCTTAACTTCCTACCTAAGACGTCGATCTTAAGTATTTAGACTGCGCACTTCGCACGTCGCACTTCGAACTTCGCTCTTCGTTTTTCATCGTGTATTCAGAAACCTTCAAAGATCATCTCACCAAGCCGCGCAATGTAGGAGAGCTTTCAGACGCGAACGCCGTCGCAGAAGAAACCAATCCGGTTTGCGGCGATCGGCTGCGACTTTCATTGCGTGTGGCTAAGTCGAGAATCGAGGCGGCTCAGTTTCTTGCTTACGGATGTCCACCAACACTGGTTTGCGGGTCGGTCTTGACTGAGCTGTTGTCGGGAATCTCGATTACCGAGGCTGAGAGTCTTTCTCGTAAGGATCTGGTAGATGCTGTTGGTGGTTTGCCATCACGTAAACAACATGCGGCGGCCCTGGCAATCGAAACACTAAAAGCTGCATTACGCCAATAAACTTCGCACTTCGAACCTCGCACTTCGCACTTCGAACTCCGAACTCCGCACTTCGTTCAACGCGGTCGCCACATTTGACCAGCACCATTTACTGCTACCATCCAAATAAATGCAGCCGTAAATCCCGCGATGACATCGCTTGCATAATGGACGCCCAGGTAGACGCGCGAAATCCCGATTAGCAAGACCAATCCTGCCGTCATTATCCATACCAGAAGTTTTGTAGAGGTTTTGCGTAAGTGGGCGGTGATTGCCAGCGCGATGGCTCCATAAAAACAGAAGGATAAAAGTGAATGCCCGCTGGGGAAGCTGTAGGACGTGGGAGAGATTAGGTCGAAGTAAGGCTGCGGTCGCTGCCTTTGAAAGGAAGCTTTCAAGACTCTGTTCAGGACTGCCGCGCCCGCCATCGTCACGAGAAGCAAGACCGCCTCACGCCGCCACTGAGCTCGAACGAAGCCGATCACTACGACCGCTCCGACTAGAATAAGGACCTGGTTAGCTCCAAGCAGGGTGATCCCGCTCATCCTAGACGTGAGAGCCGGCTTGGCCAGACTGTGAATGTTCGCGGCGATCCATTCATCAAAGTGGCGTGTTTCGCCAGCCATGACATTCGAAGATAGCCAGCCAAGAAAGATCAGTGAAGCAATGGCGGCAATCAGGCCCAGCGTCCAGGCAAGTCCGATACGTTGAGTGATTTTGCTCAGGCTCACTAAATGCCACTCACCGGGACGCGGAGACGCGGAGAAGTTTTTAAACTCGCCGATCGTTTCGAGAATCATTGTTCAGCAATATAACGGAGAATCTCACCGCGTCTCCCTGTCCCCGCGTCTCCGCGTCTCCGCGTCTCCGCATCTCCGTGTCTCCTGTCTCTGCTTATCGTGTTGGTGGACTGCCGTAAACACGCGGGCGGGTTCCTGAAGGATCGGTTGTTCGAGGGCGATGATATTCGGGGCCACAATACTGGCGGGGCTCGTTTCCGATAACAAACGTCTTCGTGCGAATGACTGGACAGGTTTCCACCGCGATCAGACCAGTGGCGGGATCAATATCGAGAGTGATCGTTCCTTCCAAACGCGGCGAATTCACGTCGGCAGACCGTCTGGGAGTCACCGTCGGCGAGGGAAAAGGTGTGGGCACGTACTCGCTGCCCGGCTCGGGAATAGTATCGAGGGTTTCATCTTCGGGTGTCGGTTCTTCTTCCGGAGTCGGTGTCGGTGTTGTCCCTGACGTCGTTCCGTTGATAAAGAGTTCTATGCGCCGTTCCGGGTCATCCTCGGTGGCGATCTCGCCTGTCTTGGGATTGATTGCGACTTGCTCGATCCCTGCGGGCATCTGCCAATCACCTTGCCATTCCGGATGTTCTGTAAGGGCCACCTGCATAAAGTCAGTCCAGATCGGCAAAGCCGAGTTTGCTCCAGTCAGACCTAACTGCGAACCGTCATCAAAGCCCACCCAGACAACGCAAACGAGATTTGGCGTGAAGCCGGCAAACCAGCCATCACGAGACGTCCCAGTCTTCCCCGCAACATTCGCTTTCAAACCGCGAGCTCGCACTTTTGCAGCCGTGCCTCGATTCACCACATCTTTCATGAAGGAATTCATTACGTAAGCCACGTCAGGACGCATCACTTCATTCTTCTGCGCAGTCGGCGCTGCAATAGTGACTCCGTTGCCGGTCGTGATGCGATTGATAGGAATCGCTGAAGTTCGGGTTCCGAGATTGGCAAACGCAGTGTAGGCGGAAGCGACTTGCAAAGGTGTCGCCTCGCTGGTCCCGAGCGCCATCGCTGGATACGCCCGCGCTGGTTTCGGCAAACCTGCTTTTGTAGCGAGAGCCATCACGCGGCCGATAGTTACTTCCATCGCTACATCGACTGTGATCACGTTAAGACTATTGACTAAAGCATCACGCAGCGTGACTGGAGCGTGACGATAGCTTTCGCCAAAGTTGCCGGGCGAATATTCCTGGTTGTCGTAAGTAAAGGTTTTGGGCTCGTCGATATAGACAGTCGCCGGAGTGATGACTCGAGGAACGGGGTCATAAGCCGTGTTGAGTGCTGTGGCATAAACGAAGGGTTTAAAAACTGACCCTGGTTGTCGCAATGCTGTTGCAGCCCGGTTAAGCTGACTCTTCGAATAATCTCGGCCCCCAACCATTGCAACAATTTCGCCCGTCTTGGCATTCATCGCCACCAGGGCAGCCTGCAAGGTTCCGGGTGCGAAACGCTTCGCCTGGGCTTTATCGAGCGCTGCCACCTGTTTCGACAGCGCTGAGTAGGCGGCCCGCTGCAAATCCATGTCGATCGTGGTGTAGATGCGCAGATGTTCCGCCGAACCCGGACCAGCGATGATGTCGCCCAGCTGACTTTGTACGTAGTCAGAAAAATAGGGTGCATCAGACGCGTCGATTCGGCCGCGCACACTGGCAACCTTCACCGGTTCAGCTTTGGCGCGGTCAGCTTCCTCCCTCGTAATCGCCCCTGTTTCAGCCATCGAGTCCAGCACCTGGTTACGTCGCGCCGTTGCGGTGTCGACTTCATGATAGGGATTGTAACGATTGGGACTACGAATCAGACCGGCTAGCAGCGCCGCTTCCGGCAGCGTCAGGTTCGTAACGTCCTTGCCGAAATAAGAATCGGCAGCTTCACCAAAACCATTGATCGAAAACCCTGACTGCTGGCCGAGGTAAACCTGGTTGCAGTAAAGCTCAAAAATTCTTTCTTTAGAGAGGCGGGTTTCTAGAATGATCGACATGTAGGCTTCCGCCACCTTCCGGCGCATTGTTCGTTCCGGCGAAAGCAATAGGTTCTTAACTAGCTGCTGCGTAATGCTCGAGCCCCCCTGGCGAGCGATTGGCGAGTTTGGATCTGAGTTGTCGTAACGGCGAACAAGCGCGCGCAGGATGCCGCGAATGTTCACGCCGTAATGTTCAAAGAAAGATCGGTCTTCGGTGACGACGATAGCTTTCACAAGGTGCGGCGGCAGATCATTAAAGCCAATGATTTTTCGCTTAGAACGCTCGCGTCCAGTCACCGAGCTAATCAGTTCCGGCTCCAACCAGGTTCTTTCCAGTCGCGCGCTGCCGTCGAGGGCTGAGAGTGAACTTATCGCCTTTCCGTTTCTAGCGAACTGCGCGCGAATTTTTTGGAATTGGCGCACTCCGTCAACACTGGAGTCCTGACTGGGTTCCACATCTACATTAGAACCGTTCACTGAATAACGGCCGCGCGCGGTTTCAGCCTGAGTTCCCTTCTCGACATACCCGGCACGCTTGAGGTAGGCAATCAGTTCGTCGGGAGAGATTGGCTCACCGGGGCGAAGCTGTTTGGGCGCCGCGTAGATTCCAGCCGAGCGGGTAAACACTTCTCCGCGGAGCAAGTTATCGATGCGGCCCGAGAAAATGGTCCAGTAGTAAACGAAAATGGCGATAACAACTACAAGCAGAAGACCGAGCGGAATCAGAATCAGCGGCTTAAACAACAGCCGGCCAAGCCGACGGGGCAAACTTGCGCCCGGTCGCTCGTAGGCGACAATTCTTCTAGTTTGGGCTGGGGTTCTACCGCGATTAACCGGCGGCAGCGAATCTTCGGGTGGATAGCGTACAGGCATCTTTAAAGTCGGCAGTTATAAGTCCTGGATCTTATTATCAGACATAGCCCGCAAATTGACAGCCTTATTCTCTTTGGCTACCGTGACTACGCTTCAGAAACAGTGTGAATACGCTTCAGAAACGGCGCAGACACAGCTCTTAGATGCTACTCCCCAAGTATGAGTCTACCACCCCCGCGGTCCCGTCGATTCCCTGCTGACCGGTTTCGAATTCGTTATGCCGTCCTGGCTGTTCTGGTGGCAATCGCCGTCGGCACTCTCGGCTTTCACATAATTGAAGGGTGGCCCTTACTCACCGGTCTTTATGTGGCGACGCAAACGGTCACTACGGTTGGTTATGGCGACGTGGCGCCTCAATCAGGCACGGGGCGCGCTTTTGCGACTATCTTCATGCTCGTCGCTGTCGGCGTAGTTTTATATGCGCTAACTTCGACGGTGCAGTCGATCGTTCAATCCGAACTGCTCGATACTTTCGGCCAACGTCGCCGATTTCGCAAAATGAGTAAACTAAGAAATCACTTCATCGTTTGTGGCGCCGGCCGCGTCGGCTCGCGCTTAGTTAGTAATTTGCTTGCCAACGGCGAGGAATTTGTGGTCATTGAAACTGACCCGGAAAAGGTAGCGCAACTAAGTGAGTTGGGCGTAGCGACGCTCAGCCGCGATGCGACTTTGGAAGCTACTTTACGGGAAGCCGGTGTAGTGCAAGCCCGCGGTTTGGCGGCGTGCCTCGCGGATGATGCGGACAATGTCTATGTGGTACTGACTGCGCGCGATCTCAATTCGCAACTACACATCGTTGCGCGAGCCGCTGAAGAACAAGCAGAAGCAAAGCTGATCCGGGCCGGGGCCAACCGAGTCGTGGCTCCTACGATCCTTGGCGGTCACCGCTTGGCCGTCGCCTTGACGAAACCAGCCGTAGGAGACTTCATCGACTCGCTAACCGTGAACACACTTGGCTTGGTTTTTGAGCAGCTCGAGGTCGGGCCAGGTTCGGAGATTGAGGGAAAGAAACTTAGAGATACGAACATTCGTTCGGAACTCGACATCGTGGTTGTGAGCATTCAACGGGGGAAGGGCGAAACGATCTTCAATCCCAGCGGAGATGCGGTGATTGCAGCAGGCGACATTCTAATCGCAATCGGTAAGGCCGAGTCGCTGATGAGATTGACGGAGATGGCCAAATAACAAGTTTCGGGTTTCAGGTTTCGGGTTTCAGGTTTCAGGTTTCAGGTTAGTTGGCTCGCAGAAGATTGTTGTCTGGCTACGACAGATTTGGAGATAAGAACCCGAGAGCTGAGACGCGAAACCCGAGAGCTGAGACCCGAAACCCGATACCCAACACCTGGTACCCGACACCCGACCTCTGAAACTTGGAACCTGAAACCTGAAACCCGGAACGTGAAACCCGAAACTCGAAACTCGAAACTTTTGGTAACCGGCGGCAGTGGCTATCTCGGCATCCATGTGCGGCGCTTTTTTGGCGCCGACGACTTTTCCCGTCGTTGTAACCTGGACATCCTCGATCCGGTTGATCTGCAACAGATCGAGGATTACGACGCTGTAATTCACCTTGCGGCTCATCTCGACAAGAGTCCCGACGCGGCGGAGCTTTGTTTTCGCACTAACGCAGAGGGCACCGCGAATGTCATCAGCCGCATGCGTCCCGATTCAGTTTTTATCTATGCCTCGACCAAGGACGTCTACGGTCCGCATGCGAGTGCTTACAACGAGACACCGGAAACCTGTCCAGTGGACTTCGCCGGGCAAACCGCGTTTGAATGGTCGAAGCTGATTGGCGAACGCTACGTTGAGTACTATGCGCAACGCCGCAATGTGCGCGCCTGCATCTTTCGCTTGTCCACGGTCTATGCTCGCCCTTCTGACGGCAACGAATCAGGTTTTGTCACGCATTATGTGGAATCAGTGAAACATAGGTGGCCAATCAACGTGCCGGTTGGCGGCCATGCCATTCGCGATATTCTGCACGTAGACGATTTCTCACGGGCGTGCAATGCCTTTATCGAATCAACCCATCGTTCAGGTCTGTATAATCTCGGTGGAGGAAAGACAAACGCCGCGACGTTACGTGAGTTCATCGATACTATCGGCAGGCTTATTGATTTGGAACCAATCATTCGAGAAAGTGAGACGCTGCCGCATCCGGTGCCCGTGAATTACATTTCCGATCTAACCAAGGTGCAGTCGGAACTTACCTGGCATCCGGAGATAGGAATCGAAGAAGGATTGAAGAGTTTGCTGTAAGGTTTCGTCTCAGCCGCAGATCCTTTTCAGGCCCAAAGTCGACGAAGCCGACGACTGAAAATAGCCCAGCACTTCAGTGCTAGGAACCGATGATTATGGATTCAAGTCCGCGAGGCCCACGGCTGAAAAAATGAAATCGGATCCCATGAGTTTTCAATCGTCCGTTTCACGGACTTCACCACTTGAAGGCCCTGTTCCCAGCACTGAAGTGCTGGGCTATTTTCGGTCGTCCGCTTCGCGGACGGGATCTGTGACCCTTGAAGTGCAATAGCAGGCAAGACGCTTTGTATGCGAGATCCTAAGTTACAAGATATTCAGCGGATCGTCGTGCGCGGTACGAACTGGGTTGGCGACGCGGCGATCACCGTTCCGGCACTGCGGGAGCTTAGACTGCTTTTCCCCAAGGCGCATTTGACCCTGGCAACTCGTCCCTGGGCTAAAGAGTTGTTTGCCGAAGCTGATTTTCTGGATCACCTGCTTGTGTATGAACGTCGCGGCCTCGGTTCAGTGCTCGCGCAGGTTCGTGAGTGGAAGGAGCGCCGGTTTGATTTGGCGATCCTGTTTCAAAATGCGTTTGAGGCAGCCTTGATTCCGGCGCTGGCTCGAGTCCCTTTTCGCATCGGCTATGCGACCGAACGAAGAGGGTTTCTATTAACGCATGCTCTGGATGTTCCCGACTGGCGAAGCTCAAAACACGAGGTCTATTACTATCTCAACATCGTGTCAACGGTTGAGCGGTTGGTCATGGGAAACAAAAAGACGTTCGAGAGTTATCAACCGGACATTCATCTGGGCATTTCAGCGACGCGCAAGGCCAACGCCTTAAAGCTACTCGCAACTCAAGGCGTGAAAGGCGACCGCAAGCTAATCGCACTTTGTCCCGGCTCGATAAACAGCCGCGCCAAACGTTGGCCGGCGGATCGCTTCGCCACTCTCGCCGACCTATTGATTGATGCGAGCGCTCAGGTGTTACTGATTGGTTCCCCGGAAGAGCTGGAAGTATCTGCGGAAGTGGCCCAACTTATGCGCCATCAACCAATCATGCTAACCGGAAGGACAAGCTTGACGGAGGCCGTTGAGATTCTGGATGCGGTGGATCTGCTGATCACGAATGACACCGGACCGGCGCATATCGCGGCCTCACTCGGCCGACCGACGCTGGTTGTCTTTGGTCCGACAAATCCCCTGACTACTCACCCGCTTTCACCGGCTGCAGAAATTGTGCGCCACGCGCCTGAATGTGCTCCGTGTATGCTGCGCGATTGCCCAATCGATCACCGATGCATGACGGCGATCAGTCCAGCCGAAGTGTTTTCGCGCGCGCAGGCTATACTCAGTTATCAACGACCTCCGGGTCTTCCTGAGATTCGTCCGGCAGGTGCCGTCGCATGAAGCGGCCGGCAGTTTTTATCGATCGCGATGGCACGATTTCTGAAGAGGTCGGTTACATCAATCACCCTTCGCGCTTTCGCCTATTTCCCTACGCTGCGAGCGCCATTAAGCTTCTAAACGAACGTGGCTGGCTTGCTGTAATCGTTACGAACCAGGCCGGCGTTGCCCGCGGTTACTTCTCCGAGACAATGATTCAAACCGTCCATGACAATCTGCAACAGAGTCTGCGAGACGAAGGCGCACGCGTAGATGCCATTTATTATTGCGCGCATCATCCTGCGGTAGGAGACCCGCCATACCGTCAGGATTGCGATTGCCGTAAACCAAAACCAGGTCTGGTGAACCGCGCCGCCAGAGATTTGGATATCGCACTTGAACAAAGCTGGATGGTCGGCGACCGTTACAGCGATATCGAACTGGCGCGCAATGCCGGAGTTCACGCCGCACTTGTGCTCAGCGGCTACGGACGGGGTGAATATGAAAGCCAACGTGCTTCCTGGCAGCATCAGCCCGATCTGGTTTCTGAAGACTTACTCGCAGCAGTGACATCAATAACAGAATCTGCAGTTACCACCCCCGAATCCCAATGACGCGCACCATCCTTCAGGAGCGACTGATAAGCGTCGTCAAACGATTTGCCGGACTTCGGATTGTCGTGGTCGGCGATGCGATCGCAGACCAGTTTGTCTATGGGGCAATTAGTCGAGTATCGCGCGAAGCCCCGGTCTTCATCCTGCGTCACGAACAAACAGAAACAGTTCCCGGCGGCGCTGCTAACTGCGCCGCCAATCTAGCCTCCCTCGGTGCCGCGGTTTCGTTGACTGGTGTTGTGGGAACCGACGCGGCTGGACGAGCACTACTGGAAAAACTTGAACTGGCTGGCGTCGATTGTCGCGGTGTGTTAGTCGCCGACGATTTGCAAACTACAACCAAAGTCAGAATTCTCGCGGGTCAGCTTCATTCTACGCGGCAACAAGTGATTCGAATCGATTATGAAGGCACGCCGCTTACAAGTGATCAGCTGCATGCTGAACTTCGCGCGCACGCCCTGGAATCCGCGGAAGCCGCCGATGCGATTGTCATATCCGATTACAACTATGGAGTGGCGAATGCGGAAACTGCCGACGCTCTGAAAAAGATGGCTGTCGCCAAAAAAATTCCGGCACTCGTCGACTCCCGGTTTGAACTTTCTCGGTTTCATGGTTTCACCTCGGCAACGCCTAACGAAGATGAAGTTGAACAATTCCTCAGCAGTGATGATCGCGGCGTTGCGAATCTCGAATTAGCGGGCGAGAGACTACGTGAGGATCTAGGATACCGGGCGCTCCTAATCACGCGTGGCGGCCATGGCATGATCTTATTTGAGGCTGGTGTTGAACCTCTGCAGATCGCGGCCGTTGGCGGTAGCGAACCGGTGGACGTCACCGGTGCCGGTGATACTGTGATGGCAACCTATTCCCTGGCGCTCGCAGCCGGGGCTTCATTTTCGGATGCTGCTCATCTGGCAAACCACGCCGGGGGAATAGTGGTGATGAAACGTGGGACGGCGGCGATCACCGCTGCTGAGTTGGAACATTCAATCATTACCAGCGACACTTAATAACCACATGTCCCATAGTTCACGGGTGGTTGAACGCGACGAATTGCTTGCCCGCGTGGCCGAAGAAAGAAAGCGAGGCGCGCGAGTAGTGCTCGCGAATGGTTGTTTTGACGTCGTGCACGTTGGTCACGTTCGCTATTTGCAAGGAGCGAAGGCCTTGGGCGATTTGCTTGTCGTCGGCATCAATTCCGACCAACAGGTGGAAATCCTAAAGGGGCCTGGGCGACCAATCATGGGTGAGTGTGAACGTGCCGAGATCGTCGCGGGGCTTGAGGCCGTTGATCTGGTAACCATCTTCGCGGAACCAACCGTTACGGAACTCCTTCTGGCTCTCAAACCTGACGTGCACGCCAAAGGAACCGACTATACCGAAGACACAGTCCCGGAACGCGAGGTTGTTCGCAGCTATGGCGGCCGAGTCGCCATCGTTGGCGATCCAAAAAATCATTCCACTTCCCAACTTATCGGAGCGATGTCTCGTCCGATTGCCAGGAGTGGCGAAAACCCCGCGGCTGCCAAAGCGCCGAGCACACCTGACCTTTCTGACGATGAGAAACGTCGCACTAAATCATGCTGAAACCAGCGATTCCTTTAAGAATTACAATTTTTTCATGTGCGGGCTGGACGGATTTGGCAGTAGGCGAAGTGTGTCGCGTCCCGGAATCGGCTCAACTACCGCTCGATAGTAAGAAGCCATTTGGTCACAAAAAAAAAGAGACAACCAACATTCAGATCGCTTCATCGAAGTCGGCACGAAGGCGCTGAGGCGCGAGACTGATGTCTGGGGAGACGCTGCGGGCACCGCGCCAGCAGTTACGTCGGTTACGAGCCTTTCGCCTTCGATTTTATTTTCAGAGCACTATCAACGGGCGCGCCATGAAGGTGCGCCCCTTTTTTTTGCTTTTAGAACACTGACTAGCCGGACCTCTACTTCCTTCAGTAGCGGCCATTTGTTCTAAAACTCAAAGCACAGGATCTTTTAGCAGCAATGCCCAAAGGCGGTTCATGGATTCAACGCTGGCGCGTCCCACTGGGTTTCTTGTGTGCCGCCGCATTCATAATTCTGTCTCGACCAGGTCCGACGACGCTGGCGATTGGTATTGTCGTGTCGCTATTGGGACTTGCGATCCGGGCGTGGGCGGCGGGACACATACGAAAGAACGAAAGTCTCGCGCGGTCGGGTCCTTACGCGTTCACACGCAATCCCCTTTACCTTGGCAGCTTTATTTTGGGATTAGGATTCACGATTGGCGCCGGGCGCTGGGTCCTGGGAATCCTCTTCGCAGCACTCTTCCTTGGCATCTATTTGCCGGTCATGCGCGTCGAATCGAGGACACTGGCGGAAATGTTTGGAGATGATTATCGCCAATATGCTCTCCATGTTCCGCTTTTCTTTCCCCGGCTGACACCCTATCGCTACGACGCGGCTCCCAGGGTGGGTTTCGATCCAAGTCTTTACCTGCGTTATCGTGAGTATCGCGCTGCACTGGGCCTTTTAGTGGCTTGGTTAACTCTGGCAATCAAGGCGTATTGGTTAGCATGAACTTGAAATTACGAAACTTCGTTGCGGCAATCCTGGGAATCGTCATCACTGTCATCGGAGCGGGGGCACAAAAACCAACGCGTTCGGTGGCTTTGCGGCCCTTTGAACCTGCCGAGGAATTGGTCTATGAGGCAGAGATTTCGCGCGGAATTCTAAAAAAGCTGGATGTTGCGGAGCTTCGGCTGAAGGCTCAAAGAACAAATGGTCGCGGGTCGAGGGCGCAGGGGAACGGCGCGCCGGAAACGCTGGTGTTGACTTGCGACGTCGCGAGCAAGGGATTTTTTCCGCGCCTCTTCGGTATACGCTTTCGTGAAACACTTGAATCCACTATCGACCCAGCCTCATTCACGGTGCAGACTTCCAAACGTATCGACGAACACGGAAAACGAATGCGCACGAGCGAAGCCATTTTCGATCAAGCTCGTGGCAAAGTTTCCTGGACGGAACTGGACCCTAACGACCCGAAGCGCCCCCCACGAATCGTAAAGGGTGAATTTACAGGCGCGGTCCACGACATCCTTTCGGCAATTTACTTCATGAGGACTCAACCGCTGCAAGTCGGTAAGAACTTCGAATTGCCTATTAGTGATTCAGGGCAAGTCTACAAAGTTCCAGTTCGCGTGCTGGAGAAGAAACGATTGAAGACGGTGTTGGGACGGGTCGATGCGATCCTTGTGGAAGCGGATTTATTCGGTACGCGCGGCATGCTGGAAGGTAACGGCAAGTTTTTCATGTGGTTCACCGATGATGCTCGAAGAGTTCCAGTAAGCGTCAAAATTAAAAGCGAGTTCGGCACGTTTGATATCAAGCTAAAGAAGTTCAAGCACAGTCCGGGAGCGCCGCAGTACCTGACTCAACAGCATTAGCGCCATCCAATAAGAGTCCCTCTTAGTCGCTTTCTTACATGCCCATGAGCCGTCTCCCGCTCATCATCGGCCACCGTGGATCTTCAGCTCTAGCTCCCGAAAACACTTTGGCAGCTTTCCGCCGCGCTATTGCCGACGGAGCGGATGGAATTGAGTTCGACGTTAGATTGGCGCGCGATGGAGTGGCCGTTGTGATCCACGACGCCACTCTGGAACGAACCGGTTTACTGAAACGCAAAGTCTCTCAGCTAACTGCGGCCGATCTTCAGGCAACTGATGTGGGAAACTGGTTTCACAAATCCAGATTGCGGCATCGCCAGCCTGACCACAGCAAATTCGCCGGCGAAACTGTACCCCTGCTGAATCAAGTGTTTGACCTGTTCGAAAAGAACAAGGGCCGGCTATATCTGGAAATGAAAGCAGAAGCCGGCGCAGGCGCGGAGCTTGCGGCGGAAGTGGTCCGCTCAATTCACCAGGCCTCGTTTCGCGAGCGAGTAGTTGTTGAGTGTTTTGATCTCTCGCTGATTAAAAAGGTAAAGACAATCGACTACACAATCCGCACAGCAGCTTTATTTGAACGGAGACTTTCTCGACCCGCGACCGTTTTTCGCCCTCAGCTTGTCGAAATGGCCCGAGAGGCCGGCGCGGACGAAATCGCTTTGCATCACTCCTTAGCAGGCCGGCGAGTGATTGAGCAGGCATTGCGTTCGAACCAGCAGGTGGTGGTGTGGACGGTTGATAATCCTCGCTGGGTTACAAAAGCCCAGACGCTTGGAGTTGCTGCCCTCATAACGAACAATCCGAGTGTGTTGATTGCCGCTCGCGACTCGGCAGGAGTTTGAAGCGGAAAAAGATTTTCGCGTACAGTGACTTCGTGAGTGCCTCCCCTAACCAGTCGAATCGCTTCTTTGTTTGCCCGCAGTATTCGATCTATCACCGTCGTCAAAAGAAACTTGAGTGGAACAACCCAGCTCGTATCGATTACGAAGTCATTTTTTTGTTTGACGGAAACATTACCTCTGAATCGGACGGCGCCAGCGAGATAGTACTCAAGGACCAGTCGCTTCTACTGAACCCCTCCAGTAACTGTAGCCTCTCCGGAAAGGCAGTTGAGTATCTTCACCTCTCGCTTGCTCCGCTCTTCGTGAGCGATCACGCGGTGAGGATGCAGTTATTGACCCCTGGAGCGTTGTTAGTGTTCGCGCAAAGTGTGGTTGCCGGGGATGGCAGATTAAGTGACTGGGGGCGGGCGCTTGCTACCGAACTGAATGAAGAGCGACCCGGCGGCGACATAGTAATCGCAGCACTCGTCGAGCAAATCCTCGTTCATCTGCTGCGTCACTATGCGAGCATGCGACACTCGCATCAGTTTGAGTTTTCGCGCGCGGGGTTAGTTGACAGACGGATTCGTCGTTCCGTAGAGCTGATGCATGCGCAGCTCGCCGCAGAACTCTCGTTGAAAGAGATTGCGGCCGCTTCTTACCTTTCCACCTTTCACTTCGCGCGCGTCTTTAAGAAACTAACCGGCACGACACCCCATGCATATCTTGCGGGCATCCGCACCGCTCGCGCTCAATTGTTATTAGCGAATCCCGAGCTGTCCGTCGCCGAAATAGGCGCTCAGGTCGGATATGCCAGTCCCAGTCATTTCACAAAAGCCTTCCGTCAGGCAACCGGTCTCTCGCCCCGCGATTTCCGCAACGGCCTCGTTTCTCGCTGAAGTTCCTTATTCGAAGATCGCAATATCGCGACAGTAAAGAGCAAGATTGTAGGGGTTTGAAGACTGTTCGGCGGGTATCATCCTCAAAACATTTATTAAGGAGCTTGATTAATGCCTGTAGAGAAGGGTGTAAAGATTGCTGAGCCAAAAGGAAAACTCGGTGTCTTACTCGTAGGCCTGGGCGCGGTTAGCACTACATTCATCGCCGGAGTCGAAGCGGTGAAGAAAGGAATCGCCGATCCGGTTGGAAGCCTCACACAAATGGCTACGATTCGATTGGGGAAACGCACGGACAACCGTGTTCCTCTGATCAAGGATTTTGTCCCGCTCGCGAAGCTGGAGGATCTGGTATTTGGAGCCTGGGACATTTTTGAAGATTCCGCCTACGAAGCCGCGATGCACGCCGGCGTGCTCGAGAAAGAGCTGCTACTCCAACTGAAGTCCCCACTTCAGAAACTCAAACCGATGAAGGCTGTGTTTGATCAGTCGTACGTCAAACGGCTTAACGGCACCAACGTTAAGTCGGGCGCCAACAAAATGGCGATGGCCAAACAACTGATCGCGGAGATTGCCGAATGGAAACAGAAGAATAAGTGTACCCGGGTCGTGATGATCTGGGCGGCGTCTACAGAAATTTTTCTCAAGGAGCACGCAGTTCATAAAACGATTGAGTCATTTGAAAAGGCGATGACCGAGAATCATAAATCGATCGCGCCCTCGATGGTTTACGCCTACGCCGCTTTGAAGTCAGGTATTCCGTTCGCCAACGGTGCTCCCAACCTCACCGTCGACATACCCGCACTGCGTAAGCTTGCCGAGCAAAATCGTCTGGCAATCTGCGGGAAGGATTTCAAAACGGGTCAGACATTAATGAAGACGATCATCGCGCCGGGCTTAAAGTCGCGCATGTTAGGCCTGCACGGTTGGTATTCAACCAACATCCTGGGCAATCGCGATGGCGAGGTGCTCGACGATCCGGAATCCTTCAAGACGAAGGAAGAGTCGAAGCTGTCGGTGCTGGAGTACATCCTGCAACCCGAAGTTTATCCGGATCTCTACAAGGACTTTTCCCACGTTGTTCGCATCAACTATTACCCGCCACGCGGTGATAACAAAGAGGGTTGGGACAACATCGACATCTTTGGTTGGCTGGGATATCCGATGCAGATCAAGCTGAACTTTCTCTGCCGCGACTCGATTCTAGCGGCGCCGATTGTTTTGGATCTCGCTCTGTTTTTGGATCTAGCGCAACGCGCGGGAATGAAAGGCATCCAGGAATGGTTATCTTTCTATTTCAAGTCGCCACAGTCGGCTCCGGGTCTCTATCCTGAGCACGACGTATTCATTCAACTTATGAAGTTGAAGAATACTTTGCGACATCTACGCGGTGAAGATCTCATTACTCACCTAGGTCTCGAGTACTACGACTAGTTTGCCTCCAGGCGCTGAAAAGCTCGGCTCCGATAATTATCGAAGCCGAGCTTTTTCTCTTATCCACCCTTTGGTGGGCGGGCGCATTAAAACGTGCAAACCGGCTCGGATGGCCCCGTCACAACAATTTCAAAACATTAATTGTCAGTTAACCTCTGACACGAAATGTCAGGGAAGTAATGGCGTATCCTGAGCCTTCTGACGGGTCTAATTCTTTATATGCACAATATTTTGTGATGACAATTCGGCTCGTGTCGTATATATAGCACTGTGTTTTTAGCCAACGTCCCGTTCGGCATTTGGTTACAGCGAACGAGGAAATAATTTACCGCATCAATTTAATCAGCGGATCGTTCCTTGCTATGAGTAGAGAGAGCGCGGCCAAAGCGGCCGAAAAAATGGGAGCAAGAAAACTCTCACCGCGGCATCGGAGGAAGACGATCATGCTTGCTGAAAAGGAAATGGAAACTACAAACGAAGCCATGGATAAGGTTTTTCTTGATCCCGACCAGAAGAGTCCGCGTGCTCAGGACTTTGAAGAGCGTCTCTCGGCTCGCATCGTGGGACAAGAGCGTGCGGTGCGTCGCATGAGCGGCCTTTACCAGATCTTTCTGGCAGGCATGAATCCGGCTAACCGCCCCATCGGCACGATGTTGTTCCTGGGTCCCACTGGTTCGGGGAAGACTCGCGTAATCGAGGCTGCCGCCGAAGTCCTTTATGGTGACGCCAATGCTATCGTAAAAATCGACTGCGCGGAGTTTCAGCATTCCCATGAGATCGCCAAGCTAATTGGTTCTCCTCCGGGATATCTTGGTCACCGCGAAACGTCGCCGATGTTGACGCAGGAAAACCTTGATCGGATGCACACTGATGAGCTGAAGCTCTCGCTCGTCCTGTTTGACGAGATTGAGAAGGCCTCAGACAGTCTCTGGCAGTTGCTGCTAGGGATCCTGGATAAAGCAACGCTGACTCTCGGTGACAATCGCCGCGTTGATTTTTCCCGCACGATGGTGATCTTGACTTCGAATCTGGGTGCCCGCGAGATGTCGGAATTGATTTCGGGCGGAATCGGTTTCGCGCCCGCCAAAGGTGCAAAGAATATTAACGACACTGAAGTCGATCAGAAAATCTATCGAACTGCGGTTGAGTCCGCACGCCGCAAGTTTTCCCCCGAGTTCATGAACCGGATCGACAAAGTCGTGGTGTTTCGTTCATTAAAAGAGCATCACCTGCGTCAGATCCTCGATCTGGAATTGCAGTCAGTTCAGGATCGCATCATGCAATCGGCAGGAACCAAGTTTGTGTTCCAATGTTCCGACACCGCTAAAGACATGCTCATGAAGGAAGGTCTGGACTTCAAATACGGAGCCCGGCATCTGAAAAGAGCCGTCGAGCGTTTTCTGGTTTACCCGCTCTCGAATCTCGTCGCCACAGGCCAGATTGGCTTAGGTGATCTGGTTCACGTAGATGTTGATAGGCACACACACAAACTCATCTTTTCGAAGAGTTCCGGCGGCGCTTTGATTCAAGACATGCCGAGACCGATGGAGCTGCCCGAAGCAGCCGAATCCTTGTCCGGCGGAGTCGGGCTACCGATTCCTCAGGCGACAAAGGCAGCCAAGAAGAGTCAAAGTCGAGGGGAAAAGTCGGAAAGCTAAAGCCCGGTTCAGCAAATCGCAAGGCGCCGTTCACTGTTCGTGGACGGCGCCTTCTTTTTGATTAACTTAGTAGTTTGGTTGGTTGCGGATGGTGATTCTTCGCGAAGCATTAAAGGCTGCTTGCGACAAATAAGGGTCATCGTTGTTTGACAGCCCATTTAGCGCCGGTAAAGCCGCGGCATCGCCTATCAAACCCAGGGCGGTTGCTGCTTCGCGACGGATGTCGCTTTCCGCTTGCTCATCCTGCAATGCGGCGATGAGTGATGGCAATGCAGCCCGATTACGAATTTGGCCGAGAGAGTGAGCTGCTGCACGCAGCACCAGGACGTTATCGGTCTTCTTGTTCTTTTTCTTGGACAAGGTGACTGCCAGCTCTGGCCGCAAGACCTGGGCAAGGGTTACTACCGCGGCTTCATCCCCAATTTCGCCGAGTGCGACCACAATTGCTGCGCGAACACCATCCTTCTTTTCCTTGCCCAGCAATTGGATCAGCGGCGCCACCATCGCTCGACTCCGTGTCTTTCCCAATGCGTAAGCCGTTTCCTGCCGTACAAATTCATCCTTGTCATTGAGTAATGGCAGTAACGCCGCCGCGCTCTCTTCACCGGGCAATGAGAGAACCGCGCCCGCCGCCGTTGCACGCACGATCGCAGACGCATCTGAAAGTCCCGCGATGGCCGCGCGCGATGCTTCTGGATGACGAAGCGCGTGCAACCGGGTCACGGCGTCGCGGCGTTCCTCGGTATCCACGGAGCCAAGACGGTTCTTTTGTTTCTCAATCTCCAGTTGTAGCGGGGTTAATGACCTTGAGTCCTGAGTTATCGCACTAACGATCTGCATTGGCAGAAATGCGGCTAGCAACGCAATGGTGGCAATGGCGAGAAATGTTGTTGAAAACCGGGCGTGGCGGGAACAAGGCATAGGTATGCGCTAGTCGATACGGGAAGTGAGCGCGTGCATGCTGTCGACAATCAGAACAAAAATCGGCGGATAGAAAAGAAGATCAGGCACCACAAGAGCGGTCGAAGACTGAAACAACGCTGTTCCCGGAACGTGTACGCGATGCTGGTAAAGCAAAGTTAGATCGTTGAAGAAATCCTGCGTGTGCCAGTTGATGAAGAGACCGAACCCGATGCTGAGCGCCCAGCCCACCAGCAAAAAGGTGTACGCGGAAAAGCGTGTGAATGGCTGCTCCGGCTTCTCATCCTGACTCATGATGCTCGCCTGAATCGGCTTGGGAATATAAGTGTAGTATTTAAAATACTCCCGGAGTCTCGTAGCCAGGTGCCAGGCGCCGATCACGAAAAGAGTTACCACCACGGCGCGACCGACGTAGTCGAGCAATCCCCAAAGCTGCGGCTTCATTAAAGCAACAAAGAAAGTAGAGAGAAACAGAGAGACGGTAGTAAACACCGCGCGCTGACGTTCTCTATTTTCCCGACGGTCGTGCTCCAGCACTTCGTCAACCACGCGATCCCATTTCGCCTGCACAGCAAGATTGCGTGCACGGCGCGCGTGGGGGTTTTCAGAGTGGAGGATCGAGTAGCCCCGATTGTGGAGGGAACTGAGTTGCTCGTCGTAATAACTGCGTTCCTGGGGATCTGAGAGGGTGTGATAAGCCTTGGAAAGCAAGGCGAACTCGCGAGCAGCGCTTTCTGAGTTCTGATTGATATCGGGGTGTCTGAGACGAGCTAGTTTGCGATACGCCGATTTGATGTCGGCGCTGGAAGCCGTTCGCTTAACACCTAAGATCTTGTAGTAGTCCGTCACCCTTGCACGTCCTCAAAAGCTGGAAAGGAGAGGCGGCGGTGGGAGAGCCGCAGCTCTATTTCCACCGAGGAAAGTATAGCACCGCTGGCAACACTTCCTCACTCAAATGCTGGCGATTTTAGGGTTTCGTAGGAATGACTCTATAGGAAATAGGCCGTCGGGATTATTTCAGCGACGACTTGGGGACCAGAGGGGCGGCTCTTAGCTTCCTCGAGCGGCCTTCGAGGCGGGGCGAGGACTTTTTCTTGTGAGTGTGCCGCACCCTCTGGCAGTTGCCATATCACCTAACAACTACTGTGCCTTGCGGGAATTGCAGCAAATGCCAGCTAAGCCGTCATTTAACTCTCCGAATGTAGTCACCTGATTACTAACTGCGTCTACAATCGGCAACATGTTGGCTCATTGACTTCGAGGTAAGGAACTCTCGAGACGGCGCACGATGTTTATCAAGGTTCTGACCGCGACTCCAGTAGGCCCTTTTGAACGATAGGGCTTGGCTTCGTCTCCCCAGGCAGTTCCCGCAATATCAAGGTGTGCCCACGAGAGTCCCTCGGCAAACTCTTTCAGAAACGCCGCCGCGGTTATAGTTCCGGCTTTCCGGCCCCCGACATTTTTGATGTCCGCAATGTCAGACTTAATCTGCTTTGAGTACTCTTTATCAAGCGGTAACTGCCAGAACTTTTCACCAACTTCCTTACCGGCGGCGATAATCTCGTCAATCAACTCCTGATCTGTTCCCAGCACCGCTGTGTTGACGTCGCCGAGTGCGATCGAAACAGCGCCAGTAAGTGTCGCCATGTCGATGACTTTCGTGGCGCCAAGTTTCTTTGCATAGGCGATCGCATCGGCGAGGATTAGCCGGCCCTCGGCATCGGTGTTGATGACTTCAATCGTTTTTCCGGTCATCGCCGTCACGATATCGCCAGGCTTAGTTGCCTTACCCGACGGCAAATTTTCCGAACATGGCACAACACCGAGCACTGGTATCTGCGGTTTGAGTTGGGCGATAGCTCGCATCGCTCCAAGTACCGTCGCGCCTCCCGTCATGTCGTACTTCATCAATTCCATACTCTCACCCGGCTTCAGTGAGATACCACCTGAATCGAAAGTAATGCCCTTCCCGACGAACGCGAGTAGCTCGTTGCCGTTAGGGTTACCGGCTGCGGGGGTGTACTTCACGACAATCAACTTAGCCGGCTCATCTGAACCACGCGACACACTAAGGAGCGAGCCCATTCCTTCCTGTTGCATGCGTGCCTCATCCAGCACGTCGATGCTAAGACCGAATTCATTTGCCATGTCGCGCGCGCGCTCGGCCATGTCCGTCGGTGTCAAACTAGCTCCCGGCTCATTGGCAAGGTCGCGGGTGAAATTGACTGACTCGCCTACGGTCTGGCCCCGAGCCACGCCCCGGGCGATAACGTCCTGTTCAGCCTCCGAAACGACAACGAAACGATCAACTGCCTTCACTTCTTTATCAACGGTGCGATACTTATCCAGGTCAAACAGCGCCATAAATGCGCCCTCAACCGCAGCAGCTGCGCTTGTTTCCGCATCGACCTCGCCACGCGGAACGAACGCGATCGACTTAACATTCTTGCTTCGCAGCAAGCGAACCGCAGTTCCAGCAGCAATCGAGATTTGGGCTGCCTGGTGCTCCTTTTGTTCGCCGGCGCCTATCAACAACAGCCGGCGCGCCTTCAGTTTTGCGTCGGTCGACAGGTGAAGATAAATGGTTTCGCCGTCCTTGCCTTTAAACTCTTCGGAATCAATAACCGACTTCATCATTCCGCCAGTGGCGGCGTCGAGGTCTTTTAGAAAACCCGCGTCGGTTTTTTCATCCTTGAAAACGGCAACCGCCAGCGCCTGCACGTCGACATCCTGATAGCGACCACTCCTCGCTTCAACTTGCATTGGACAATTCTCTCCTCGACCAGTCTCAATTACCGATTGCGTTCTTTTAATTGTGCGCGCGTCTCTCTCTCGACAGTGCGGCGCATTTCAGTTTCGCGTTTGTCGTAAAGTTTCTTGCCGCGCGCGACGCCGACTTCAATTTTGATCCTGCCATTTTTTAGATAAGCCCTGGTTGCCACCAGTGTCATGCCTTGCTTTGCCGCCGCTTCATCTAAACGCACAATCTCGCGTTTGTGCAGGAGCAGTTTTCGTGTCCGTAGGGGCTCATGATTTTCCCGATTACCATGAGAATACGGGGAGATGTGCGCATTAAACAACCAGGCCTCGCCGTCGCGAACGGCAACGTACGACTCCTTGAGTTGCACTCGGCCTCCCATGACACTCTTCACTTCAGTGCCGGTTAGCGCTATCCCAGCTTCGAACTTATCTGAAATGTGATACTCGTGGAACGCCGAGCGATTCGCTGCCAGAACTTTTTCTTCCTTGGAAACTGCCATGCCCTACCTGTTTCTCTAAAACTCGTCGCGCAAAGGCCGCGACATCAGGGCCTTCGCAGCCTCGCGAACGGTCTTGCCCTGATAAAGCGCGCTGTACACCTCTTCCACTATCGGCATCTCTATGCCCACGCGATTAGCGAGCTCTTTCACGGCGCGAGTGGTCTTCACTCCTTCGGCGACTTCGCGCATGCCGGCGGTAATTTCTTCGAGTGAACGGCCCTTACCCAATTCCTGACCGACGAATCTGTTTCGCGAGAGGCTGCCGGTACAGGTCAAAACCAGATCACCAAGACCCGCGAGGCCCATCATTGTTTCAAGCTTGCCACCCTCGCTTAAGGCCAGTCGCGACATTTCCGCAAGACCACGCGTGATCAATGCGGCCACGCTGTTTGTACCGAAACCAAGACCGGCGACCATTCCTGCCGCAATCGCCATCACGTTCTTAACCGAGCCACCCAGCTCTGTACCGATTACATCATCATTCGTGTAAACGCGCAGGCTTTCAGAACTCAACGCCTCCTGGACCTCGGCGCGCGCCTTGGGACTAACGCTAGCCGCAACAATGGCTGTCGGGTGTCGAGCGACCACTTCCTTAGCGAATGAAGGGCCGGATAGACAAACAAAACGGGCCGTGCTGAAAGAACCTAAGACTTCCGCTACTAACTGCGAGATTCGTTTTCCCGATTCAATCTCGATTCCTTTTGCCGCACTCACCAGTGTCGCAGTTGCCGGCAATTCTGACGCCATCGACTCCAGAACTCCCCGCGTCGCGTGCGATGGTGTGGCGATTATCACTAACTCCGAATGCCGTGCGACTTCCGCTATGTCCGCGCTCGCAACGACACCGTCGGGAATTTCTGTGTCCGGCAAATAGATTGAATTAACGCGATCATCATTGACCGACGATACGACCAGCGGATTACGCGACCAGAGCTTAACTTCATGGCCGGACCGCGCAGCAATGATGCCCAGTGCCGTCCCCCAGCTGCCTGCGCCGATGACAGCGATGCGTTTCATTAGTTCAACTACCAGAAGTGATTAGGATCAACGATCACACCAAGGGCATTCGCTTGGCTCATCTATGAACAATACAAGAGTTAGAACCCTTAGCGACCCTTTTGCGGAAACAATCGGTACAGTACGGGAGCGGTAGCGACCGCATTCACGCAGGACTAGAGCCTTTGCACGAAGCAGTGCAGGTAAGTATATGCGGTCGCTACCGCTCCCGTACTGTACCGAATGGCCGCGCGACGACACGTCTCGCCGCAAGCTCGACGAGTCGGGGGCTTGGTTTGAGTGGAGGCACTCTCCAAGTAAGTTCAACTTCATCATTCGTTTACCCAAACTTAGTTTCGGTGCCACGCAACAGGCGGCCAATGTTTCCGCGATGAGCAAACACAATCAGCGCTGCCATGAAAACTGCTGCTACTAAAACACGCCAAAACGCCTCCACCGGCTTAATCAATCCGTGTTGCAGCCAAACAAATAGGGGAATCGTAGAGGCCGCTACGATTGAACCCAATGATACGTATCGGGTCGCAAACACGATTACGAAAAACACCGCGCCGGCGCCTAGAACGGCAAATGGAGCTAATACTAGAAAGACTCCCACGCCGGTTGCGACTCCCTTGCCGCCGCGAAATCCCAGCCAGACAGGAAACATGTGGCCGATGATCACCAGTATTGCAGCGCCCGCGATTGCCCAACCTCCTGAATCGACACTTGACGTAAGCACTGATGGACCGAGGATCAGCTTGCCGATGAAGATAGCCGCCGCGCCTTTCAACGCATCAAGTATCAGGGTCACAACACCGGCAACTTTTCCTGCGCGGCGCGACACGTTCGTTGCTCCAGTGCCGCCTGATCCGGTCTCTCTGATATCCGCACCCGAACGTGCTCGCACGATGAGATAGCCAAACGGTATCGAGCCGAGGAGATAGGCAAGAACGCTGATGATCGCAATTCGCAAGTTGATGAGCCCCGGCAGATATATGGCGGCTTCTTCTTATTCTCACCGCGCTTCAGCGCGGTGCTCCAAAATTGCATCCGCCTCATAACCGTTTCAACGGTTTACCGCGCCCTCAACAAACGAAACCGTTGAAACGGTTCAGGTGCTTTCGGTCACCTTCGCACCGGGCTGAAGCCCGGTGTTGAATGAGACGCGAGGTTCCCGATGTTGCGTCGGGTGTGACCAAAGCAGGAGCGTTCTTCAGCTTCAGATCAATCTTCTTCGCAGTAAATCCAGCGCTGCTTGCGAAGCGCGCCAACGAATAAGATGACGATCACCAGGCAGGATCATCCGGCGATGTTCTGTCAGTGCTTCACTCGCTAAACCGATATAGACTAGTCCGACGGGCTTCTCCTCGCTGCCCCCGCTGGGGCCGGCAATCCCCGTCACCGATAAACCGAGATCCGTTCCCGCACGTTCGCGAATCCCCTGCGCCATCGCTTCCGCAACTTCAGCACTCACCGCACCGTGTTTGCGCAAAAGCTTTTGAGCAACTCCCAGCGTCCTGATTTTGGCTTCGTTGGAATAAGTCACTACGCCTTCCATGAAATACTTTGAGGCGCCGGCAACTTCAGTCAGGCGTTGCGCTATCAGTCCCCCAGTACAACTCTCGGCCACAGCAAGCGTGTATCCGGTAACCGAAAGCCGCATCCCAACTATCTCTTCCATCAGTTCGCCACGAAAAGAGAAAGCCGAGTGACCGAGCGCCTCTTCCAATCGACCCGAAAGATCGTCCAACAGCCGTTCCGCGTCCGCCTCCGTTCTACCCCGAGCCGTCAGATGAATTTCGATCTCGCTCTTGTTGAAAAGGATTGTTGTTTCTGGATTGGTGTATTGCATGTAGATGGGCGCGATCTTTTCGTCAACCGCCGACTCGCCCAGTCCGGCGACACGCAGCAACCGGCGCACGACGCGCACAGCACCAGCCTTTTCTACCAATCGCGGCAGCACCTGGCTTTCAAACATCGGACGCATTTCCCTGGGCGGACCAGGCAGAAGAGCGATCGACGTGCTTTCATGCTCGATAAACAATCCGGGAGCTGATCCATTCGGGTTGTCCAGCACGTCGGCTCCATCAATCACCATCGCCTGCCGCGAATTGCGCTCCGGCATCGGCCGGCCAAAAGCAGCAAACTTCTTGCGAATCTCTTCAAGCACGGTTTCGTTCAGTTGCAGGCGACGACCGAGAGCACGCGCAGCAATTTTCCTCGTGATGTCATCTTCAGTTGGGCCGAGACCGCCTGTAGTGATCACGACTTTCGATCGTTTGACGGCATCGCGAATAGCTTCTTCCAGCCGCACATCATCGTCGCCGACAATCGTCTTTAGTTTTACTTCGATTCCGATGCTGTTGAGTTTTTCGGTGAGCCAGAGACTATTGGTGTCGGTGCGATCCGGATGCAATAACTCCGACCCAATTGCGATGATTTCGGCTGTGAGTGTGGGTTGAAGCAAGATGCGTTGGGTTTTGGGTCTTTGGCTTTTGGTCTTTGGCTTTAGTCTCAGACTTGGAGCTTTCTACTTTGCTTCCCCGCGCTTCGGTATCCGTGTCCCCGCGCTCCGTATCCCCGCGCTCCGTGTCTCCGCGTCTCCGTGTCTCCGCGTCTCCGTGTCTCCGCGTCTCCGCGTCTCCTCGTCTGGTCCCGCGCCGTCTACCTACTTCCCCTTCAGCCGTTGGCGAATCGCGCTGCCCGCTTGTTCCGTTGTCAGAGAGCCGCCCAGATCCTGAGTGGTTTCGTTTGCCACAACTGAGTCGCGCACCGCTGTTTCCACGGCTTTACTTGCTTCGTTAAATCCCAGGTACTCGAGCATCATGGCTACGGTGAGGATCGCCCCGATCGGATTCGCAATTCCCTTTCCCGCAAGAGGCGGCGCACTGCCGTGCACAGGTTCGAACAACGAAACCTTGCCGGGATGAATATTTCCGGAAGCCGCGAGTCCTAAGCCTCCCTGAATCGCCGCGCCGAGATCAGTCAAGATGTCGCCAAAGAGATTGTTGCTGACAATCACGTCGTATTGCGCCGGATTCAAAACCATGAACATTGCCATCGCATCGACATATTGATGATTGGCTTCAATAGCTGGATATCGCGCGGCAACTTCTGTAAAAACGCGCTGCCAAAGATCTCCGCCAAAGCGTTGCACGTTGGATTTGTCTGCCATCGTGACTCGCTTACGACCATTGGCGCGCGCATATTCAAATGCAGCGACGATGATCCGCTCAACGCCTCGTCGCGTATTTAACTCTTCCTGGGTCGCAATCTCGTCCGCAGTGCCCTTTTTCAAAAAACCACCCGCGCCGCAATAGGCGCCCTCAGTGTTTTCTCGGAACACTACGAAGTCGATCTCCTCAACCTTCCGATCGCGCAAAGGACTCAGTCGCGCATCGAGTAATCGCACCGGGCGCAGATTAATGTAGAGATCGAGGCCACGTCTCATCCCCAACAGGATTTCTTCGGCATGTTGATTCGATGGGATGCGGGGATCGCCAAAAGCTCCAGCCAGGATTGCCTGGAATTCGTCGCTCAATCGCTGCAGCGCACCCTCAGGCAGGCCAATCCCCTCTTTTAGAAATTTCTCCGCGCCCCAATCAAAGGGGAGCAACTCGATATCGACGCCGTGCGATTTGCGTAGGTGTTCAAGAATCTGAACGCCTTCGCGGATCACTTCCGGTCCGATTCCATCACCTGGAATTACAGCAATTCTTTTCATTTAGGTTGTACTGAAAGTCCTTGCAACTGGAATCATTCAAGGAGTCCGCGGAGCGGACGGATGATAATAGCCCACCGATTTATCGGTGGGTGTCGGTCACCCAACGGAGACCCGAGTCCGTGAAACGGACGACTGAGAACGAACTGATGGTTAGCTTCATTCGTCTGTTTCACGGACTTCATCAGCATTTCCGCCCTGCAGCCCAGCAGTAAACTGCTGGGCTACAGTCGGTGGTCCGCTTCGCGGACTGAAAAATCGATCCAGTTCGCATCCGTTGGCTACCGCCACCGGTTCTGTAGTCCAAATTCAAACTACTTTTCTTTACTCAGCAGCCGCTGCTCAATGCGAGGCAGACTAGCTGAAACCACGTCGGCAACAATCTTCATGCTCTTTGCAGAAACTTTGTCCAAAGTATCGTCAGCCCTGTGCCAATAGGGATAATTGTTTAGTTGAATCAGATCGACAGCGGGGATTCCGGCCTGTAGAAATGGCTCGTGGTCATCTCCGCCGACGCCTTCGGGCCGGTCGACAAAATAAGATCGATAACCCATCTCGCGTGCCGTTTGCCAGATGATGTCCTGCAACCACTTCGTGCTGAGGGAATCCCGACCCAGCTCCAACTGCTTGTAACCAATCATGTCGAGGAGGACGAGTGCCCGCACTCGTTCCAAAGAATTCTTGCTCTTCAGCTGCGCAACGTATTGGCGACTGCCATAGGTGTTGTCAGGTGCGCCGGGCTTGCCACAATCATCCCAGTTTTCACAGAACGCTTCTTCGCCATCAAAAAATACGAGCCAATAAGTCAGCTTCGGTTTGGTTGCTGCTAAAACTCGTCCCAACTCCAGCAGAGTTCCCACTGACGCGCCGGGATCGTTCGCACCGACGAAGTGCATATCTTTGTAGTATTTCGTGTCGTAGTGACTGCCGATGATGATCACGTCTTTCGATTCGCCGGGAATCTCCGCAGTGATGTTCACCATTTTCTTTTCGCCCATTGGCGTTACAGTCGTGAACTCATCAGTCGACGCTAAGGCTCCCGCTGACTTAAGTTCGTTGATGATGTACTCGCGTGTCTTCGCAGACTCGGGGGAGCCCGGAGGACGCGGTCCGATCTCGATCTGTTTGCGCACATGATCAAGTGCGCGTTCACCATTGAAAGAGACGGTTGGGCGGGAGGGCGTGGGCTCAATAGCAATTCGCTCAGACATTCCCACGCGCGGTGGCTGAGGTGGAGCACTACGGGGACACGCAATGAAAAGCAGCGGGCTGAGAGCGAGACATAGCCCCATGCCCGCGCGTCTGATTAATTGCATCTGGTTACAATCACTACTTAAAGCTATTTTGCGCCGCGAGCCGATACCGCTCCCTCACGATCAGGGATTGCATCACCTTTGCCGGCCCGGCGATTGGCGCGACGACACTGGGAGCAAAGACCGATGATCCGCAGCAGATGTTGTTGCACTTCAAATTTATGTTTAGCCGCCATCTCATCCTGAATTGCTTCCAATTCGGCGGAAAAGAACTCGATGATCTTTCCACACGAAGAGCAAATCATGTGATCGTGATGCTGATGTTTGTAATTGTGCTCGTAGTGGGCGCGACCGTCCCCGAAACGAACCTCGCGCGCGAGACCGGCTTCGGTAAGCAGTTTTAATGTGCGATAGACAGTGGTTTGACCGACAGTAGGATCTTCCTTCTTTACCAACTGATAAAGGTCTTCGCTGGAAAGATGAGCTTCAGTGCGAAGAAAAACATCAAGAATTACATCACGCTGCGATGTGCGCTTAAGGCCCTTCTTATGAATGTGGTCAAGAAAGACTTGCTGCTCTTCAGTCATGAAATCCTGCGGCCTGGTGCTGGGCATTTCGCGTTCGGTAGTTAAGGATTCTACCATCAGGTGCGATCCCGCGAAAGAACAAGACTATTTGTGGTTTTAGATTAGAGTGCGGCGGCAAGCGCAGCGCGACACGGCTTTAGCCGCTGCCTGATTGCCCCGGGAACATAGCGCCGTCGGCGCTTCGCTGTGCCGGCGCCCTCCAAAGGAAGAGCTTCTACCCAATCAATTGTTACTGGTTCGTAACAGACCTCGCAGCTTCATACGCGCCTTGTGAAGTTGAGATTTTGATGTGCCAACCGCCACGCCAAGAATCTTGGCGACCTCTTCATGGTCATGGCCTTCAACGTCGTGCAGGATAAAGACAGTGCGGTAGCCTGGTGGCAATTGGTTTACAGCTCGATCTAGGCTGATGCGATCAACGACCTTCATGCGGTCAGGATTCTCCGATCCAATCACCATTTGTTCTGGCGTATTGCCTTCTTCTGTTGTCCTTTCCAGTTTCACACTTCGTTTGCGGAAGTGCATCAGGACTTGATTAACCGTCAAGCGGTGCAGCCAAGTCGTAAATGCCGAGTCGCCGCGGAAGCTGCCAATCTTGCGGAACAACTGGATGAAAGTTTCCTGAGTGAGATCCTCAGCCTCGGAAACGTTGTGAGTCATGCGTAGACAGACCGAATAAACGCGACGATTGTGGCGCTGATATAGCTCTTCAAAAGCCGCAATGTCGCCTTTAGCGGACGCGCTGGCCAGAGCGTGATCCGAAAGTTGCGACGCAGGGATTTCAGCTTCCTGAACCTTGCTCTGCAAGAGGGGATAGAATTCGGTGTTTGTCATGGTTCCCTTATACTTAGCAAGTTGGGAGCCATGTGAAGTTCTCAAAATTGCCGAATAATGAGCCTACAATTTCGGCTTATTTTTAATTTCAAATACCAAACAGTGTAAGGCAACGGAAAAGGTGCAATCGTCCGGGGCTACTGAGGCACGGTTGGGTGTGATTAAGAAGAACGATTCAGCGTTCGAGCTGGTTCAAAAACTCAACACGACCTTGGTCGGCTCACCTGCGCCTCCTTAAGAGAAGCACCACTATGATGATTACCAGCACGCTCACGAGGCTTCCGGGCCAGATCCACCACCCGCCGTCGCTGCTATAGCCGCCAACCATTACGCACGACGATTGCGAGAGCGCGAGCATTAGTGCAAGCGTAGAGATTCTCTTCATAATCTTTCCTCACCCTGTGGGATTTAGTTCGCGCTCCCAGTGTCGATGCTGGGCGATTGCTTTAATAAAGGCGGCAGCGAAGTTGTCTCGCTGTGACGCCACGGCTTGTGACTACACCCTGGTCTTCGGCGACTAACTTTCCAGTGGTGTTTGCTTCGGAAAATTTCTCACCCAGCCAGCTGGCCAACAACCCGACGCCGGCTCCGGTGGCCGCGATCGCTTTGCAGTGTTTGTAAGCCTCATCGACGAAGTTAGAAGCTTCGGGTTCGCCTTTGAGAGCTGCCACGCTCGCATCACCTCCCGGAATGTAAACCGCATCGAACAAGACGGACGAGCCGGTAAGGAAACTGAAATCAGCTTTACACTCTTCCCGCCTGCGCCAGTCAACACGCCCAGTCGCGGCGCCACCGTCATGGCTAATGCGCCCGCGGTCATCAAGCGCCTTTTTCATATCCGCGACAGCTGCGTCGTCAAATCCATCGGCGACCAGGAAAGCGATCTTGCGTGTTTTGATAGTGTCTTTGGGAAAGTTGGGATTCTCGACCATGCTCAGGGCCGGCGAGTCTTCTATCCCTTGCGAAACGCGCTTCGGCTGAAACTTCGCTGGATCACCGTCGGCCGGTATGCTCATGTTTAGAGGCTTATCCAGTTTCGACGGCACGCTCATTCCCAAACCTTGCAGCGACCTGGTCGGCGAGATTCTTGTCTACCTGTGCAAGCAAACCCAGCATGCGCTCTCTGATAGGCGGCGTCTCCACTTTACCCAACTCAAAGCGGAGCGCCCTGATGATGTGGTTCTTCTCCGGCTCAGATCTGGCTGTTATAGAAGAGTGTGGCCTGGCTGAAGTGATCGAAGAAGCTGGCGCTGCGTGCGCGAATCTTTCGAGCGTCAATCCTTTCTGCGATAGCTGGTAAACCCCGCCATGTCTGCTCCTGCCTGAAATGGGCAGCCACCTCGAGTAGTGTTTGGATCGTGAGCTGATTGGCCCTTGTTGATCGTCTGACGCATGAACCCATCTCGTTGATTATTGTGCACAGGCGCAATCGGGCGATTGATCGGAATCTCGTGGAAATTCGGACCACCTAAACGAAGCAGCTGCGTATCAAGATATGAGAAGAGTCGTCCTTGCAGCAGCGGATCGTTGGTGAAATCGATGCCCGGCACAACGTGGCCGGTGTGAAAAGCGACCTGCTCAGTCTCGGCAAAAAAGTTGTCGGGATTGCGATTGAGCGTCAGCTTGCCGATGCGGCGCACGGGAACGATCTCTTCCGGAATAATCTTGGTCGGATCGAGCAAGTCAAAAGCGAACTTGTGTTCGTCCTTCTCCTCGACTATCTGAACGCCAAACTCCCATTCGGGAAAGTCGCCATTCTCGATTGCTTCCCAAAGATCGCGGCGATGAAAGTCAGGGTCCTTACCGGAAATCTTTTGCGCTTCGTCCCAGACGACTGAGTGCACGCCGAGCACTGGTTTCCAGTGAAACTTCACAAAGCGCGCCTTGCCACTTTCGTTAATGAAGCGGAAAGTGTGGACGCCGAAACCTTCCATCATGCGGAAGCTCCTGGGAATGGCGCGATCGGACATCACCCACATAATCATGTGCATTGATTCGGGCATGTTGGAGATGAAATCCCAGAAAGTGTCGTGCGCAGATGCCGCCTGCGGAATTTCGTTGTGCGGTTCCGGCTTTACCGCGTGGACGAGATCGGGAAACTTGATCGCATCCTGAATGAAGAAGACCGGCATGTTGTTGCCGACCAGATCGTAGTTCCCTTCCTGCGTATAAAACTTAACGGCGAAACCCCGGACGTCGCGGGCGAGATCGGTCGAACCTCGCGAGCCTGCCACTGTCGAGAAACGAACAAACACCGGCGTCTTGATCGATGGATCCTGAAGAAAGCCGGCCTTTGTGTACTCGGCCATCGATTCGTAAACCTGAAAATAGCCATGCGCTGCCGAGCCGCGAGCGTGCACGACGCGTTCAGGAATGCGTTCGTGATCGAAATGAGTAATCTTCTCGCGAAGGATAAAATCTTCCAGAAGCGTCGGGCCGCGATCGCCGGCTTTGAGCGAGTTCTGATTATCATTGATGCGAACGCCGTGGTTAGTTGTGAGGAATTCGCCGCCACTGTCCTCGGTGTTCTTTTGTAGATCGTCGATCTTGGCGTCGTTAGCCCGGTATGGAGAATTCGCAGCCAACTCTTCTCGCTTGGCGTCTGCCGTTTCCGCTTTTACTTTCTGTTCGGCTTGTTCGTTCCCTTGCTCGTAGTTTTCCGTGTAGTCATATTTCTCCCCTGATGGTGGTTATGAATCGGAGGCTACGCGGACCAATGCGTCGTCCTAACTCTGTAGGGGCGGCACTCCGTCGCCGCCCCTTGTTCGCCGATTCAAGGGGCGCCCACGGAGGGACGCCTATTCACGAGGTCCCGCATTGATCAGATTTTTATTTGGACGATCCCGCGGCCTTCTTTGCACTTTCACTCTTCGAGCTGGCTTTCTTGCGGCTTTCCTTGGCCTGTGCCGCTTCCATTGCCGTCTCTACGTCTTGTTCTTCCTCTGGTGGCGGAAACACTGCCGGCATTCCCAGCGCCTCGATCCAGAGTTCGCGGGTCCAACCCTGCGTGTGATAGAGGTGCTCGTCTTCTTCGTCCTCTACTTGATTGTAGGCTTCCATCAGCACATCCGCGTCGCCGGTGCTGGCCTGTTTTGCTAATTCACCAATCAGGCTCCAGTTGAGATGATCCTTAGTTTCCGCAAGGGTGACGCACTCCGCCGCAACAATCTGCGCTGATTTGGGATCTCCTGCTCTCAGTGCCATCTCCATCGCTTTCACCAGAGACTCGCCGATGTGGCGCACTACTTTTCGCCCGGGCGTTTCTGTTTCCAGATCGAGCCCCATGCTCTTGAGAGTGTCGTTGAGAATTTGGACGTGATTCTTCGTCTGCTCCAGATACTTCTGCCACTCTTCCCTGAGATCTTGATTTGTCGCGCAACGCAGGGCAGTTGTGTAGATCTGCACGCCGCCCTTTTCTGTTTCGAGCGCCTGGTACAACAGTTCCGTAACGTGATTTGTCAGTAAGGTATTGTCCTTCATGTCCCTTGTTCCCTCAGATGTAAGATTTCTTTTCCCGATTTGGTTGAAATGAAACGGCGCTTGCTAGCCTGAATTAACAGGTTTTAGCGCCTTTATTTCCCGTCAGAGAACGTACTGGCAGTGCAAGAACGATGCCGTTTGAGATAACTGATCCGCTCGGCTAGTGAAAAAGAGTGAAGTGGTCGGCCGGGTTTTTCACAAAAAGTCGGGTCTGATGGCATGACTACAGAACCCGGAGCGGTAGCGACGGGATCATCGACACAACAATGCGTATGTTTCTGATTTCCCACAGTTTCACACTAGTTGTTTTTGCATCCCGTCGCTATCGCTCCGGGTTTTGAATCTGGTTGTTTCACCGTTTCGATCCCTGGCGTCTTTCTGTGCAAAGCTGGTCGCCCGCGAAGAGCTTTTTCAAAAACGTGTCACGCAGATTGAACAGATTGGGATTGGTTCTCTGTACCAATTGAAGGCAGCAGAGTGGTAAGGATAATTAAAAGAGAACAATCTATGTCGTCTTGCCGATTGGCGATTGCCGATTGGCGATTGGTGATTGGTGATTGGCGCAAGCGTCTCAGTGCCAAACTCATCAGTTACTTGATTCAGGTGGTTTCATTCGAAAACTCTGAATTGGCGATGGCCGTCCATTCGCCAGTGAGGAATCGGCACTCAGCAAATCAGCAATCCGTTAGGGTAGTGCCTCTACTATCAGAAATACGCGGAACGTTCCCATTTGCTGTACGCCGAAGAGAAAACGCACGTTGATGGCGGAGTTGTTGGCGAGCGGCGTTGCAAGCGTGACCGTACCCGCTGACAGAGACGAGTTGTAGCCACCGCTGTTTGGTTGGCCCTCGGAGCCGGCGGCCTCTTCGAGCGTCGTGCCCTGAACGTTGATGGCCGCCCCGCCGCCGCACTCCGCCGGGTTCGCAACGACGACGGACAGTGAGCTGCGCGGGCGCAGGTCGGCCGAGCACTCCGTACCCGGGTCGCCGCACGTACTGCCCGGGGGCAGCACGAATGCCTCTGACGGAAAAGTCGTGATGTCTACGACGCGGAAGCGGAGCCGCGTAATGCTCGCGCCCGTCCTATTGGTGAATTGACGGCGGATGTCGAGCGTTCCAAAGGAAGAATCGTTGGGAGGGTCCGGCGTGAGGTCACGGACGCGGTTCGGCGCGCTGGACGATGCACGACACGGGAAGATGAGCGACGCGGTGATATTGGCTGAGCGCACGATGGGGCTCGTCGAGTTCTCCGGCCCCGGCGCCCCCAGCCGCTGCTGCGTGCCCTCGGGCGACTGCGGCGTGCCATTGGTGTCAACGAAAATGAAGTCGGCTCGATTGTTGTCGGTGTCCTGCAAGTGGACGCTCGAAGCCGGCGCCGAGAGGGCGACCAAAGAGCTATTGGTGCAGTTGGCGTCAACCGTGTCCGGGTCTGTGCCGATGCAGCCGCCGGGCAGACGCCTGACGTAGCTGTGGGCAGTGGCGAAGTGCGTGAGGTTACGCACGCCCGTCCCCTCCTTGTAGAGCGTGTTGGCCTCTTCGGTGGGGCCCACCGCGTCGAGCCTCGTGCCCGTGTTGAAGTTCCCGGTGTTCGCGGTCGAGAAGAGCGCGATGCCCCGGCGCGGAAGGGGCGGGTTCGGCCCAGCGCCGTCCGGGTCTTCGCCGTTCGAAATGTTTGCCGTGTAGGTGTCGTCGCAAGTGGCGGTCGTGGCGATCGACACCGTTGTTGCCGGACGGGTAATTCGTCACCGAGTAGCCGACGGAGTTGCACCCGAGGAAATGGCCGCGCGCCGGTATAACCGTCCCCTGCGGGATGATGACGCGCACGACCCCGTCCGAGGCGGCAACAGCATAGCCAGACGCAGAGCCGTCCGAAGAGTTGACAGTGTGCGCCGAGTTGCTGGCGTTGTAGATCTCGATGAACTCATCGTTCGCGCCGTTCGTCCCGTTCAAGCGAAATTCGGAAACGATTAGGGGCCGGGCGGCAACTATGTTTGGCGGGCTAGGTAGCGTCTGAATCTTAATCGAGCGGGTCCTACCTGTTTGCGAACTGCCCCCTGCTTGTACCTTTTCCCTGGTTGGGGTTGTTAAGACTTGATCCTGCTGGAATGCACCATTAATAACCCACTGCCCGCGCGTCATATTCTTCGGCGCGGCATGAGTCCTCAAATCCAGAGTTAGCAGGCAGAGAATCAGGATTAAGAGCGTTACGATCGAACGGGGAAATATGTAGCGCATGTAATTTTCTCCTCCAGGAGCGATTCACCCCAGCAGTCCTTGTTGTTGTTAGTGTTGGTTACCTTGTGGCATCAGGTGTGTTTGAAGAAGTTGGGTAGGTGAAATCAATCTAATCATCGCCCGCGAGCAGTGTCAATTCAAATCTTTTTTAGGTGGTGTCCTATTTTCTTTAGGGGCGGCACTCTGTGGCCGCCCGATGTTTAGGATTCAAGGGCGCCCACGGAGGGACGCCCCTACATGTTTTTTCCAAAATTAGGACAGTATTCTTTTTTATTCCCAATAGTGTCATGCGCCGCAAGCGCTGAAGAACGCACAACTCAATCTCACACTGGCGGCGCTGGGGTACCCTGGACGAACAAAGCCCCCGGTGAAATGATCCACCGGGGGCTTCGTCAGCCTTAGTTGATTACAACCGGACTAGTAGCGCGAACCGCCATTGCGACCGCCGCCACCGCCGCGATCTTCGCGGGGCTTGGCTTCGTTCACATTCAGCGCTCGTCCGCCCAGGTCCACTCCATTGAACTGCTGAATAGCAGCGGCGCCTTCTTCTTTGGTCGACATCTCAACAAAGCCGAAGCCGCGTGAGCGACCCGTTTCGCGATCTTCGATCAAAGAGACGCTTTGAACTGTGCCCGCCTTGGCGAACATTTCCTGGAGATCTTCTTTTGAAGTCGTAAACGACAGATTTCCAACATAAAGTTTCGTAGTCATATTTTCTTACCTTCTCCCCATTTGGGGATTCAACAGAAGCCGCATGCGAACATGGTAGCTTCCCAATTTGCTAAGGACGTTGGGATTTACATATCCATGCCGCCGGGCAGTGCCCGTGGCTTGCCATCTTCCTGTAGCTCAGAAATAAGGGCCTCAGTTGTCAGCATCAAGCCAGCAATCGATGCGGCGTTTTGCAACGCGCAACGCGTGACTTTCGCGGGATCAATAATCCCCGCGGCGACAAGGTCCTCAAAAGTTTCAGTGGCGGCGTTGTAGCCGAAGTTCGGATCTTTGTTACTGCGAACCTTCTCTACTATCACTGCGCCTTCTTTGCCGGCGTTCTGCACAATCTGTCGCAGCGGCTCCTCGAGCGCGCGCTTCACAATGTTGACGCCAATCTGTTCGTCCGGGTCGCCGCTTGTTTCGTTATCTTCGTTTGTCTCGAAAATAATAAACTTGTCCAACGCCTTCGCGGCTCGAATCAAGGCGACGCCTCCGCCGGCCACAATGCCTTCTTCAACAGCGGCGCGAGTCGCGTTCATCGCATCTTCTACGCGCGCTTTCTTTTCTTTCAATTCCGTCTCAGTAGCTGCGCCCACACGAATTACAGCGACGCCGCCGACCAATTTCGCGAGTCGCTCCTGTAGTTTCTCGCGGTCGTAGTCTGAGGAGCTGTCTTCAATCTGGGCCCGAAGCGTTTTCACGCGGCCCTTCAAATCGTCCTTGTTTCCGGCGCCATCAATAATGATCGTGTTGTCCTTGCTGACCGTCACCTTCTTGGCGCGACCCAGGTCTTCAACCTTCACATTCTCGAGTTTGATGCCGAGATCCTCACTGATAACTTTGCCACCAGTCAGAATCGCAATGTCCTGCAGCAGCTCCTTGCGACGATCACCAAAGCCCGGGGCTTTAACTGCCGCCACATTGATCGTGCCTCGCAATTTGTTGACGACGAGAGTTGCGAGTGCTTCACCTTCGACATCTTCCGCAACGATCAAAATCGGCCGGTTTAATTTGGCCACCTGCTCCAGAATGGGGAGCAAGTCCCTCATCGCTGAAATTTTCTTTTCGCTCAGGAGCACGACTGGATTCTCGAGAACAGATTCCATCTTCTCGGCGTCGGTAATGAAGTAAGGCGACAGGTAGCCGCGGTCAAACTGCATCCCTTCGACGAACTCCAAATCTGTTTCCATCGTCTTCGCGTCTTCGACAGTAATAACACCATCCTTGCCGACCTTTTCCATCGCCTTCGCGATGAGTTCGCCAATGGCTGCATCGCCATTCGCCGAGATCGTGCCGACCTGGGCAATCATGTCACCGGCGACTGGCTTCGACAGCTTCTTAATGGCCGCGGTGGCGCGCTCAACTGCTTTATCGATGCCGCGTTTCAAGGCCATCGGATTTGCACCCGCCGCTACGGTCTTCACACCTTCGCGATAAATCGACTGCGCCAGAACGGTGGCTGTGGTTGTTCCATCTCCGGCAACGTCCGAAGTCTTCGACGCTACTTCGCGCACCATTTGGGCGCCCATATTTTCCATCGAGTCTTTAAGGTCAATCTCTTTCGCCACGGTCACACCATCTTTGGTGATCGTCGGACTGCCATACGATTTACCAAGAACGACGTTGCGTCCTTTGGGACCAAGCGTGATTTTCACCGCGTCGGCGAGTTGATTGACGCCGCGCAGGATTGCCGCACGAGACTCTTCACCATGAACTATTTGTTTTGCCATAATTTTTATCTTTTCTCCTAAACTCGGGCTTCGAACTTTGTACTTTGTGCTTAGTACTTGGTTCTGGTTGAGGTGCTTGAAACGGTCGACCTAATAGATCGAGGTTCCCATGCGAACAAGGTACAAAGCACAAAGTTCAAAGCACATCGAATCGGTGTTCATCTGTGGCTCAAAACTACTTAGCGTTTCTTGCCGCCTGCCGCAGCACCGGCGCGCGTGATGATTCCGAGAATCTCGTCCTCGCGCATGATTAAAAGGTCTTCCCCGTCGATCTTGATTTCCGAGCTGCTGTATTTGCCGAAGAGGACGCGGTCGCCCGGCTTCACATCCAGCGGTTGACGCGTTCCGTCTTCCTTGTATTTGCCATCTCCGGCGGCGATTACTTCACCTTCCTGAGGTTTTTCTTTCGCACTGTCGGGGATGATGATACCGCCGCGAATCTGCTCGCCTTCGTCGATGCGCTTAACGATCACGCGGTCATGTAGTGGTGTGATATTCGTTGTCATAATTTGATTTGTTTTCCTTGAAGGGTTGTCGAAAATTCACCCAGTTGCCAAGGCAACTGTCTTGGAGTGCGTTCGCAGAGCGCAACGGGACACCGCTTGTAATCTTTTGTCCGGTGTTCAGTGCTTGCGGTCTGTCGATTCGCAGACTAATTGGTGAACGTATGACGCCCTTGGTTCTTAGAAGTTGAGCTGTGGATTATCAGGTGGTCCGGGGAATTCCAGAAGAGCTGAGAGCGGAGTAAGCTGAACTCGGTTCGATTGCTACCTTACGCTACAGTTGACCATAAGTAAAGGCGCGCGGGATGCTCGGTACCGATGCAGTTTGGGATTGGACCCGATCAACGGTCAACGCGGTACGGTACGGGAGCGGTAGCGACCGCATTTAGATTGAGTGAACATTCAAGGGTGAGACCCAAAGTTCCTCAATGTCTCAAACCACACCGTAGCTACTTGAATGCGGTCGCTACCGCTCCCGTACTGTACCGAGTGGTTCCAACCGCACGCCGGACGGCTAAGCCGTGCCACCTCGTTCAGCAATCAACTTCATCCCCGGTTCACTCACGAAGACCTTTGCGTGAAATTGCTTGCCCCATGAAAGCGGAGTGACGTCGCGATATTCATAACGGGTTTCCACGTCATACTTCGGACCATAGCCGGGATGAAGTTGCTTGCGTAGTGAGGCACGCGCGTTGGGATCAGCGCCGTGATCAAGTAACAGCTTAGTGAATGGCGCCACCTGAGGACCTCCGGTGTAGTTCATCCAGAAGTTTGGCTGGGACACAACGGTTGCGAAGAGCGCTGTATGGCCGCCAAAGCCATCAGCATCTACAGCAGCTCTCGCATCCACATCCATTCCGCTGCTCCAGTAACCAGCGCGCGATCTCCAACTCGTCGTAGTCGACACACATATGAAGCAGGGTTGTTCCCGCGAGCGGTGTCCCTTGAGTCGCGAGCACGTCGTCATGACATCCCAACTCGGGTGGGTAGATTTCTTCGTGCGTGAATGTGCGGCGCAAGAGATCCGGGTCTCGGCGCAGATGCTCTTCCAACAGATCGGTGCGGCCGCGATGCAGCGCCATGGTTGGAGTGTCGGGCAGCTCGAGTCCGTGCTGAACGTACATTTCAAGAATCTCATGCTTAGCTGATGGCTTGCGGCTGTCAGTCTCGAGCACGACATCGACTGGAGCGAGGCGATCTCCCTTCTCATCAACGGCCCGGCCGCCTATTTCGAAGACGAAGGCGGTGCCCGACACACTCAATGTGTACGCCGGCCCACCGAGAGCGTCTTTCGGCGGAAAGTAGCCACCCAACAATTTATGCAGCAGCCGCGCCGTGCTGATTTTGCTTTGCAACACTGCCCGGTCGATAGCTGACTCTAGATCACTGGCGCCGAGTTCGTGGAGCACCTTGATGATCTCATCGCGACCGAGGTTCGCGGCATAACTCAGCGGCGGCCCCCAGTTGCTATGGCGAATTGTGGCGTGTTCGTGCAGGAGCTTCGGGTTTTGCAACACGAGTTTGCGCACCGCTTCGAGATCATCCCGCCAGATCGCGTCAATGAGCTCACAGGCCTGGACGAGCCGCGGCCAGCTGGGCGCCTGGTAACTGCGGGCGAGCGCAAGCTGCGCATCGGCGAGCTTGACCTCGTCTACCGCAGGCGGATTGGGGTGATGCTTCCTGAACTCTTCAATTGCGTGCGGATCACCGCGCCGGACATCGTGCAGCAGATCCTTCGCCTGGTGTTTTAATTGATCTAGGTTGGGACGAACGGGAAGGTGACGAGCTTTAGAATTATGTAGCGACATGGACGAGCCTCCTTTTGGTGCGCCCGTTGCCGGCTGTTCGGGCGAAAGGAGGTTCGCAGTGGAACCTTACCTCACAATCGATTCAGGTGGACTCAGTCCTGCCCGCCGACGGGGTGGCGCCCTGTACGCCGGCCGGGAGCATAACGTTGCGTCGGAAATGAATCAAGAGCGTGAATCGGCAATCGTGAATCGTGAATCGTAAATCGGAATTAGGAATTCGGTGGGTCACTACTAATAAGAGCAAGAGCCTCGCGTTGTCTAGTGCGGCAAAGCCATTCTCAAATAAAACTGAACTTCAGGAGGCCTGGAAATAAAACTCTGACATGTTGCGACAATCGCGATCCGATTCACGATTCACGACTTCACGACTTCACGATTCACGACTTCACGATTTACGATTTACGATTCCAGATGTTATTTTGCAGGCATGCCGGGGTGGCGGAATGGCAGACGCTACGGACTTAAAATCCGTTGTCCGTAAGGACGTGCGGGTTCGACTCCCGCCCTCGGCACCATAAGAGAATCAATAGTTACGGGCAGTCGTGACCATTATCTGAGCGCCCGTTATTTCGTAATGTGGTTCACGAGAGGTACGGCCACAGGTGACGCCTAACGTGTGGCAACTCGCTGGGATGAGAGCTTGTTCGATCCGTTTGAGCGCTTGCTAGTTAATGAATAGTTAGGCGTCGAAAAGAAACTGTTTGGAGGCGCACGTGCCGGAGCTCAAGACCAAACCTACTGAAGTCAGTGCCGAGAGTCACATTGCTGCCATCACGAACGAGGAGCAACGGAATGACGCCCAGACGCTGGTTGCCCTCATGCGAAGAGTTACCAAGCAAGAGCCAAGTGATGTGGGGTCCAAGCATCGTCGGATTCGGGAGCTACCATTACAAGTACGCAAGTGGTCACGAAGGCGATTCCGCTCTCGCTGGGTTTGCCGTGCGGGGAAGGGAGTTGGTTGTTTACATCGCTGACGATTTCGAAGGTCGCGACGCCTTGTTCGCCAAGCTGGGAAAGCACAAGACTGGGAAGGTATGTGTCTACATCAGGCGCCTGACCGACGTCGATCTGAAGGTCCTGGAAACGTTAGTAGCCCGATCGGTAGCAGACACGAAGCGTCGCTATCCGCAAGCCAATGAAGACGACGCCTAATCCTGTCTTGCACCAGACTCGCCTTCGGCGAGCTGGTGAAGTCCACGTTCGGTTGCATACAAGCTGAGATGAACGTAGGAGAAGTTGATGAGCGATACAACCACCTTAATAGCCGCCTTAGAAAATGCCCCTGGTGTTATCATTCCCCTTATTCGTGAGGTGCCGCCCCAGTCCCTGAAGCGTCGGCCTAGTCCGACGAAATGGTCCGCTTATGAGCACGCTTGTCATCTCTCCGGGAGTGATGGGCCATTCCTCGCGCGCCTCGACTTGATGTTATCTGCTCCAACGCCTTTTATAAGCGCCATCCTTAATTCTCCAGAGGTGGAATCGGGAGCGCTACTTAGCGTTGATTTAGACGAAGCACTCGACCGGTATGTGAGAGAGCGAGCCAGTCTGGTTAAGAGGCTGAAGGAACTATCGGTGGAGGACTGGCAGCGAACGGCAGAGCATGAGGCATTCAGTCATTATTCGGTATGGATCATGTTTCGGCATCTGCTGAACCACGAGATGTTTCATGCCTACAGGATTGAAGAATTGCTGCTAAAGAAGGACTGGGAATAGGTAGAAACTACAGCAGGTCGCAGCCTAACCAGTCGCTGGGTTTACAACGCCCACCAAAGCCTTGCAGCTGACGGCGCGATAGCATGCTTCTCATGCAAGACTTGTCGCTGGCGGTGGGGGTTGATTTTCACGCCTTATTCTTCTCGTCGAAGATCATCGGCTCCCATAGTTCGACCTTGTTGCCGTCCGGATCCATGATCCATGCAAATTTTCCGTTTTCGTGCGATTCCGGCCCCGATACGATCTCGACGCCGTTCTGCTTCAGCTGGTCGAGCAATTCGTCCAAATTATCAACTCGGTAGTTGATCATAAAGGAAGACTCGCTCGGGCTGAACCATTTGGTGTCGCTGTCCGCTGCGTTCCATACCGTGAGGCCGCCGTCCTCGGCCTTATCGTCAGGCCATTTCAATATCGCACCGCCCCAACTCTCGAGATCGAGGCCGAGATTCTTCTGATACCACGACGCCAGTTCCGAACCCTTGTTCCGACTCTTAAAAAATACCCCGCCAATTCCTGTAACCTTCGCCATATACTCTTCTCCTGGTGTTTGCATTTAACCGATTTGTTTCACCTGAACTCCATCCGGCTTTGCCTCACCTGCCCGCATGCAAAAGGACAGCGATTGCAAATAGCCGAAGTTTCAATGTCCAGCCCCACTTGCAGCGACACCGGGCTATTGCCGTCACTAACTTCTGTCGTTTTAACCTATGCACTCATTTTTTTTGTCGGCTCATAGTAATGAGCTACCGCACCACAACCAAATGTTTTTGTTTTTAAGAGTCTGAGATCAATTCTATCCTTGACGTTCTTAAATAATGGCAAGCCGCTTCCTAAAACAGTTGGCTGAACGGCAAGCTGGTATTCATCAATCAAGTCAAGTTGCCCCAAGGCTACTATTAAACTTGGGCTGCCAACTAAAATTTTTTTACCCGCTTGTTGCTTGAGTTCTAAAACTTCTTCTTTAATGACTTCCTTTTTCAATTCTGTATTTTTCCAATCAACATTTTTCAGCGTGCGGGAAAAAACAATCTTTGAAATATTGTCTATTAACACTGCAAATTCATCCATTGGTTTGTTACCGGTAGGATTTTTTACGACAGATGGCCAATAACTTTCCATAAGTTGATAAGTTATCCTTCCGTATAAAAGGGTGTCTGCATTTCTTAATAGCTCATTGTAATGTTGGTGTATTTCTTCATCTGCAATCATTGCCGTATGGTCGCAAAACCCGTCAAGTGTCATATTGATTGCGGCAATTAGTTTTCTCATATTCCTCCGTTAGAATTAGATCGAAGTGATTTTGTCTCGTTCGCTGTTGATCCGCAGAACGAGTTCACTCAGCCCAACTAAAGATTTGAATAATCTGAACGTGGCGAGAGGAGGATCCCGAGACTATTCCGGCCTTCGCAAGATCTTTTCCATCTTTTTGCCTTTTGCCAGTTCGTCAATCAATTTGTCCAAGTACCGGATCTTTTGCATCAACGGGTCTTCGATCTCTTCCACGCGGATCCCGCAAACCACGCCCTTGATCAAAGAAGCATTCGGATTCATCTTCGGTGCCTTGTCGAAGAACGTTCGAAAGTCAGTCTTCTCGCGGATCTGTTTTTCCAATCCGGCTTTACTATATCCAGTCAGCCATCGAATTATTTCGTCTACCTCTTCCTTTGTGCGGCCTTTCTTTTCGGCCTTCGTCACATAATGGGGATAAACGCCAGCAAAACTCATCGCGAAAACTCTATCGTTTGCCATTACATTGCCTCGTAAGCCGAGCCTCCTCGTGTCGAAAATGTTAGCGCGGTGCCTGCAAGGATGCTTCCGTTTCCTCTTTACCTAGCGGTGGTTTTCAATCTACCGCCGATAATCGTCATTGGAATTAGCATCGCGGTAAAGATAACGTGATGCCAAATGGGAACATACGGCCAGGACATAACCACCTTCAGTAAACCAAGGGCCAACAGCAGAAAGCCGAGGACTAGCGGCGCGCGTTTGTTTTCACCGGCGATCAGCGCGGCCAGAAATCCGGACATCACCGAGACTATTGAACCGAGGACAATATGCATGAGAAGAATAGTCGAGTCTGCGGTGAACTGACCGCCATGCTCAATGGCCGCTTGGAACGCGAGTTGATGAGCGCCGAACCACTCCGGCCAGATGGCCGAAAGAATCTTCTCGCTTCCGACCCACGCTATCAACCAGGCAATAAATCCGGCAATAACGCCCACAACGATTCGTACCATAGATTTCTCCTATTTATTTCTTTGAAATGTCTTCACCAGAATCAGCATACGTACCACACATCGTTGACAGTTTCTCCCGTAATCGATTTGAAAAACCGGTGAAATGATATTTCGAAAAGCACCCCCACCGGGAGAGCGTGTTCGACGATAAATCACTATCCAAGTTTTGACGAACGTGGCTTATAACGGCAATGATACGTTGGGTATATACATCATTTTGTGCAGTATTTGATGTCATGGTTGCTATTTATTCCTTCAGGACGGAAATAGGCTCTTGGAGACTTAAAATCTGTTGTCCGTAAGGACGTGCGGATTTCGACTCCCGCCCTCGGCACCGTAAGACTAACTATGCGGATACTAAGGATAGTAACTGGGCTGATCCTGTTAGGTGGCGCGGCGTGGGCCACGGTTAGAACTTATAAAGGGCGTGGTAAGTCATCATGGCTCATTCTTCTGTTCGCCCTCTTTCTCGTAGCCTTAGGCCTGTATCTCCTGGTTGATGCTGTTGGCGCGTACTTGCGGGAGTTCAGGGTAGGATCAGAATGGATCAGGTAGACCGCAAGCCTGGGCGACCTAAGACTAAGAATAAGTAGTTCTGAACGTTCAGCCGCCCCTCGCCGAGTAACTTTGACGTTTTCTTTTCCTGGGAAGCCTTCCTAAATTAAGTGGAAGTTGAAAATGAGTTTTCCGGATGGTGAAGATTACTATGCCATTTTGGGAGCGAGTAAAACCGCGTCACAGGATGAGATTGAACGCCTCTATAAACGCCTCGCCAAACAGCATCATCCTGACCACGGCGGCGACGCCGAGGAGATGAAAGCAATCAACGCGGCTTACCGCGTGCTCGGAAATGCGTATACGCGGCGTCTTTACGACTCGCAGATTCCCGTGAGCGATGATGCTTTGCCGCCGGTCGTTCCGCCTTTGTCCCCACCTGCAGCACTCCTGCCTGATAATGTATCTGGTCGGCTAATTGGCGCGTCGCTCTTTCTGCTGGCCGGACTAACGTTTCTTTTCTTAGTTAGAATCTATTTCATCAGATTCATGTGGCCGATCTTACTTGCTGCTGTGCTCGGAGTTATCCTTGGCGTGCGGAAACTTCATGCAGCGATGGTATTTGCCCGGACGAGTCTGGCGCCATCACATTCCTTGCGTCGCTACGTGTGGGTTCAGGAACTTGGGTTCTGGTTCATTGTGTGCGGCGGCGCTTACGGAATCTATCTACTGCTGAACTCGATTTAAGTCATACGCACGGATAAGGTCACCGGCAGACGTTATACAAAAGAGTGATTCTTCCTCCCTACGCTTGCGGGTAAAAAAAAATACCTGTTGACTACCAACATGTGCTGGGCTTATACTCCTGTTGATTATCAACAGGAGACTCTTCAATGGGACGGAACAAGCAGGAAGTTCTGCCTGGAACCCTCAACTTATTGGTCCTAAAAACGCTGGCGACCATGGGCCCGTTGCACGGCTATGGAATTGCCCGGCGCATCGAGCAGGTGAGCGGCGACCTTCTCGAACTCAACCAGGGAACTATTTATCCGGCTTTACTGAAACTCGAGCAAACGGGCTGGATAAGCGCTAAGTGGAGCGTGTCGGAGAATAACCGGCGAGCCAAATACTATTCGCTCACCCGCGCCGGACAAAAACAATTGCTTGCGGAAGAAGAAGAGTGGAACCGGACGTCGGCTATCGTCACTCGCTTCCTCACAGCCTCGGAGGAAGAGCAATGAGCAGATTAAGAATCTTTCTCTTCAGACTGGGCACTTTGTTGCGGAAAAAGGGTCTCGAGCAGGACCTTGCGGATGAGATCCGCTCTCATCTCGAGATGCAGATTGAGGACAATCAGCGTCAGGGCATGAGCCCTCAAGAAGCACGATATTCGGCGCTGCGGAAATTCGGCGGCGTCGAGCAAGTGAAGGAGACCTACCGGGACCGACGTGGTTTGCCTTTTTTGGAAACGTTTCTCCGCGACTTAGGTTACGGAGTCCGCATGCTGCGACGCAGTCCAATTATAAGTACGGTCGCAATACTTTCGTTGGCACTCGGCATTGGCGCGAACACGGCTTTGTTCAGCGTAATGGATGCCGTACTCCTGAAAACTTTGCCGGTCGAAGCGCCGGACCGCCTGGTGGTCTTTGAATGGCAAGCGGGCAGACGTTTTAGAACGAATGGTATGAGCGGCACATCCAATGTAGATGCCCCCCCAGACATGCGGGGGCTTTCTCTTTTCCGATACGAAGTATTTGAAAAGATGCAGCAGGCACAGATCGCCGCGGGTTCAGAAAGCCCGCTCAGCGATCTCTTTGCCTTCGGTCCAATTAGGGAACTAACAGCGAAAGTTGGGAACCAGCCGGAGATCATCAAGGGGCAAGCCGTCTCCGCCGGCTATTACAGCGGGCTGGGAGTGCAACCGAGCTTGGGACGCACAATCACGAGTGAAGATGATCGGGCAGGTGCAGCTCCCGTTGTTGTGCTCAGCGATCAATTTTGGCAAGCGCGGTTCGCTGCGAAGCCCGACGTTATCGGCCAGCAGCTCCTACTAAACAAACATTCCTTTACCATCATCGGTGTAAATCCTCCCGGGTTCGCCGGAACCTTGCAGGTGGACTATCAGCCTGCCGTGACTATTCCCTTAGCCCTCGAGCGGTTAGTGCTCGGTGAGAAAAGCAATCTTGGCTCAGCAAAGGAGCCTGGTGTCTGGTGGCTGAATTTGATGGGACGGCTCAAACCTGGCGCAACCTACGAGCAGGCACGCGAAAGCTTGAATGGCGCCTTTCAAGGCGCTGCCCTGGAAGTGATGCCACCGCCGAGGAAAGTTGATCATGTGGCGGCCGCCCAACTCGATCCGAAAGATTATCCGCGACTGCTATTGGAATCCGGCAGCCGAGGAATGCCGGACGTGCGCAAAAGTTATGCACCCACGATCTACGGATTGCTCATCGTGGTGGCGCTGGTGTTGCTAATTGCCTGCGCTAACCTCGCAAACTTGCTACTGGCTCGCGCTGCGGTGCGTGGTCCTGAGATCAGCGTGCGACTCGCAGTTGGCGCGGGACGCTGGCGCCTGATCCGGCAACTACTGACGGAAAGCTTGCTGCTCGCGGTACTGGGGGGCATTGGGGGATTGTTATTCGCTTTCTGGGGCAAGAGTGTGCTCCTGGCGCTTACCGATCGCGAGACTGGACTCTTGCCGAGCGGTGTCGATCTCAGTCTGAATTGGCGCGTGTTGGTATTTACTCTGGTGGTGTCGCTATTGACTGGCCTCCTCTTTGGATTGATCCCGGCCTGGCGCGCGACAAGTCTGGATTTGACCACGGCGCTCAAACACAGCCGTCGAACCACAGGCACTGTGTCGCGGTTAAGCAAAGGGCTACTGGTCGTGCAGGTGGCCCTCTCATTCTTATTATTGGTCGGCGCAGGATTGTTCATCCGCACACTTTCCAATCTGCAGCGAGTTGATCTTGGCTTCAATCAGGAAAACCTTTTGGTCTTCAACTTACAGCCGGAAGACGGCGGTTACAAAGACGAACGGTTGTTGCAGTTCTATCAACAACTCTTTGCGCGGCTGGATCACCTACCGGGCGTGCGCGCGGCGACGTTCGGGAAAGTCCCGCTCATTGCAAATGACAATTGGTACTTTGATATCTTGCTGCCCGGCGAGACGGAAATGGATGCCGCAGGGAAGCACATCACCAACCGGCAGACGGTGCGCGAGAATTATTTTGCGACGATGGAAATCCCCTTGCTGCGTGGACGCGGTTTCACGGCACAAGATGACCAGATCGCTCCCCAAGTGGCCATCGTTAGCCAAACCTTCGCGCGTCAGTTCTTCCCCAACGCTGATGTCCTTGGCAAGCGCGTCACGATTAACGACAGCAAACAGGGAGTGGAGATTGTCGGCGTTGTAGCCGACACCAAATACATGAGCCAGCGCGAAGAGATCCAGCCGCTGCTTTTCACGCCATGGCAGCAGGAAGGCGACAACCTCGGCGAGATGTATTTCGTGTTGCGCACAGCGGGCGAACCAACGACGTTGGCCAACACGGTGCGCCAGGTCGTGCACGAATTGGATAGTAATCTACCGGTCACCAACATCGGCACACAATCGGCGCGCGCGCAGGCTACTCTGGGCCAGGAGCGGCTCTATGCGCGCCTCCTGAGTTTCTTCGGCGGAGTCGCCCTACTGCTCGCGGCGATTGGGCTCTTCGGAGTGTTGGCTTATTCCGTTGGCCAACGCACGAAAGAGATCGGCATTCGGATGGCGTTCGGCGCTCAATTGGCCAGCGTACTAAGATTGGTGATCTGGCAAGGGATGAAATTAGTGCTGTTGGGACTCGCCGTCGGGGCGTTGGCCTGGTACGCACTGAATCGCCTATTGCAGAGTCAATATTTCGAACCGGAAAGCTGGCAGCTTGGAATGGCCCAGCAACTCTACGGGATTAAGGCTACCGATCCGTTGACATTGATCGTCATCGGATCACTGCTGACACTCGTCGCCCTGATTGCCTGTTGGTTACCCGCGCGCCGCGCAGCTAAAGTCGATCCCCTAGTGGCCCTGCGCTACGAATAGGTTCGGACTTGCAGATGAGGAAGTTGTCCGCCAGTGCAGCGCCGAAGGCGCGAAATAAGGTAGCCAGGGGCAAGTGCTGAGCGGAGCGAAGCACGTCGCCCCTGGATCTTGTTAGAGCGGAACCTTGAGCACTGAAAGTGCGACATAACACTGCTGGCTGAATGCTATGACGCTCTTTCAGAGCTCAACACATATGCGAACAGCACCAGGGGCTACGCGCTTCGCGCTCGCCCCTGGCTAACTTATTTCGCGCCTTCGGCGCTCATGCACAGCGAGCTGTTGAGTTGCACTGCTGAGTTGAATCCACCAATGATAAATGGAAAATGTCTTTCCGTTTGCAGACTATTCTTCAAACAACTCTTCTAGCTCCTGGGCTGACTCTTTCACCTTGAGTTCGGCATCTTCGACTGCACTCGCGGCCTTTTCTGCTTCAACTGCAACGTTGCGCGCGCGTGCGGCCGCAGCCTCCGCGGCCGCTTTTGCTTTCTCCAAACTATCTTCAGCGTCGCGCCTGTTTTTCTCGGCTTTCTTAGCTTCGGTGTCCGCCCTTTTTTGAGCCGCCTCCAAACTCTGTACCCTGGTTCGGGCTTGAGTCAGTGATCTCTTTGCATCCTGCAGTGAAACTCTCGCCGCAGCTATCTTTGGCTTACGCCTTTCCGCAAGCTGGCGTTTGTTATCCCGACTTTGCGTAGTTCCCGTGGCCTGCCTCCCGCCGTCTGCCTCCTGCCTCCTGTCGTTTGCCGCCTGCCTCCTGGCGCCTGCCTGCTGCCTTTCCATGGCGGCGCTGGGAATCGATGAGCCGAATAACTCGAAGCCGGGAGGATCCACGTCCGCTGTTAGACGGCCGGGCCCCCCGGGATGTCGCGCGTTAGGACGCTCCGCGTATGCTGAGATTCCCTCGAGAGTGGTTGTGATGCGGTGGATGGTGTCCGGCGCGGGGTTATGACCTGCATCTCGCAGCAATGAAGTTGCGATATCAGAAAGTTGTGAAAGGCACTCGCGGCGCGCGTCGAGGGCTTCGCGCATATCCGCTCCCTTCCCGGCGGAACGAGATGTCTGGGCTTTGTGGAAGCGCTCACCTGAGGCGATCAGCCGATCAAACGCCTCGCGATGATTCCAGTATAGTTGGTTCACCGCCCAGGCGGAGATGGAAGGCTTGGCTAGCGATTTCACTTGAGCTGCGTCATCCCCACGCCCACTCTTCTTCAGCCGCGCCGCCAGTGCGTTGCGCGCGCCAGTAAACTCCGCCAACGGCAACATGAACAAAGCATCGACATCTGCCTCGAGCTCGTCGACGCGCTTGTGTTTATGGTCGCTCAACTTAAGCACCCTACCCCTGTCGTCCTTTTGATTCTTTCTCATCTTCAAATAGTCTCACTGTTTTCGCCCGCTACCGCAGCCCGCAACACAGTGGCAAACAGTCAGTACCGTAACGCGGTAGCGTCGGGTCAAGCATAGAGGTTACTCAACGCAGTGGGGCTCAGCACTGTGATTAACACGTAGCACCGGTTCAACCCTAGACATAAACATTCACACGACCCGACGCTACTGCGTTACGGTACTGATTGCCGACCCACTCTGAAAACATTCACACCACCCGACGCTACCGCGTTACGGTACTGACTGCCGACCCACTCAGAACATTCACACGACCCGATGCTACCGCGTTCCGGTACTGACTGCCGACCCACTCTGAAAACATTCACACCACCCGACGCTACCGCGTTACGGTACTGACTGCCGACCCACTCTGAATATTCACACGACCCGACGCTACCGCGTTACGGTACTGACTGCGACCCACTCTGCTACAATCCGCCGCCAAATGACTCTTCGGATTTATTGTCCCTCCTGCAACGCCGAGATCCGCACCGATGCCGATTCCTGTCCGAAGTGCGGCTTCGAGCTAAACCCGACGGAAAGCGACGCCACTCGGCGCCTTGAATCCCCTCAGCGCCGCCCGACATCATCATCATTCGACTCGATCGATAACGCGCGATTTGTTCCGGGAGCAATCATCGCCGAACGCTACCGGATCGTTGGACTACTTGGGCGCGGTGGTATGGGTGAAGTTTACCGTGCCGACGATCTCAAGTTGTCCCAACCCGTCGCGCTCAAATTCCTGCCCGAGCATCTACTTAGTGACGGCGCAGCGCTCGCACGCTTTCATCGTGAGGTTCGTGTCGCGCGGCAGGTTAGTCACAAGAATGTCTGTCGCGTCTACGACATCGGCGAAGTGGACGGCCGCCATTTCCTCTCAATGGAGTTCATTAAAGGCGAGGAACTTTCGTCCTTCATGCGCCGCATTGGCAGGCTGCCGCAGGACAAAGCTGTTCAGATTGCTCGCCAGATTTGCGCCGGACTCGGAGCCGCCCATGAAGCAGGTGTATTGCATCGCGATCTGAAACCGGCAAACGTCATGATCGATGAACGCGGTGACGCGCGCATCACCGATTTTGGTTTGGCTGGACTGGCGGAGGAGTTTGGCGACGATGAACTGGCCGCTGGAACTCCGGCTTACATGGCGCCTGAGCAGCTCGCTGGAAAAGAACAATCGGTTAAGACTGACATCTACTCGCTCGGTCTCGTGCTGTATGAGCTCTTCACCGGCAAAAAGGCTTTCGATGCGGCGACGATGGGTGAGTTGCTTAAGCTGCGCCGGAACAACACTCACGCCCACCACGCCCACGTCCATCGTTAAAGATCTCGATCCTCTCGTCGAGAAGGTGATCGATCGTTGTCTTCAGACCGATCCCTCGCAACGTCCCGCGTCTGCACTGCAAGTTGCAGCCGCGCTGCCTGGCGGCGATCCGATCGCGGCTGCACTCGCTGCCGGCGAGACGCCTTCGCCGGAGATGGTTGCGGCGGCGCCAAAGCAAGGCATTTTGCGTCCTCAAATTGCGATCGCGCTGTTCGTCTCGTTCCTGATTCTGCTGGCGCTTGCCCTATGGATGACCAGGTTTACGACCGTCTACCGCATGACGTCGCTCGACAAACCGCCGGCAGCGTTGCGTGCTCAGGCTCGCGATGTGGTTAGCCGGCTTGGATACCCGGAACCTCCGGCCGACAGCGTCGATGGAATTATTCTCAAGCGCGACTATCTTGAATATGTCGCCGCTAACGATCAGTCGGCTGATCGCTGGCAGAAGATGCGCCATAGTGGTCCTGGTCCATATCGTTACTGGTATCGCCAGAGTCCACGTTTATTCGACACGTTCGAAGATATCGAGGTTGATAAGCCGGCGCTTGACGTCTCCGGAATGGCCAGCATGTATCTGGACATGCAGGGCCGACTGCACTGGTTCATGGCCGTGCCGCCTCAACGGGAGCCTCCAATTGATCCGAACGCCCTTCCGAACCTAACTCCTGATTGGTCGCTGCCTTTTCGCGAAGCAGGTCTGGACATCGCAAACTTCAAATCAGTGCCGTCAACCTCTATCCCGTTGCATGCATATGACGCGCGTGCCGCCTGGGATGGGCCCGATCCGGCGCATCCGGAATTGAATACTCACGTTGAAGCCGCGGCCTTTCGCGGCAAACTGGTTTACTTTGAAACCGTTTACCCCTGGGATCAGCCTCTGCGTCAGGAAGAGCCGCCGCAGAGTGGCGGCTGGAAAGCGCTTACTTTCATCATCATCGCGATTTATCTGGTGGCGTTGTTTGGCAGTCTGATGCTGGCCCGGCAGAAATCTAAGGCTTGGTCGCGGCGACCGTCGCGGGGCCACCCGCGTGGCACTCGTTTACTTCACGGTGGAAATGCTGGTGTGGCTTTTCATCGAACATCACAACGGCTTGCCGGTGCGAGAGTTTGATCTTTTCTCTCTACACCTGGCGACAGCCCTGCTGGATTCAACTTTCTTATGGTTACTCTATGTCGCGCTTGAACCGTTTATCCGGCGCCGTTGGCCGGCGTGGATCATTTCCTGGAGCCGTTTACTCGCTGGCGATTTTCGTGATCCACTCGTCGGTCGCGACATATTGTTAGGAGCGGTTATCGGCGCTCTTTTTATGTTGGTTCTGGTGCTCAGTGACTTCTCACCAAAATTTCTCGGCCAACCGCCGGCGTTAGAGATTAATCCGGGCAGCATGACGCTGGGAAACTTTTTCTTTCTTCGGTTCGCAGGGCAAGTTACCGCAGGACTCTTCGTGGCCTTCATCTCAGTATTTCTATTGCTCCTGTTCATGGTAATCCTGCGGCGCGAACGCTTTGCAGTACTGGCACTATGGCTGTTGTTCACCCTTCTTTTCAGTCTCGTGTACAGAGGCAACGTGGATAAGAGTTCCGTTCACCGCTTTGTTAGGGGCCACAGTGGTCTTCCCTCTGATACGCTTTGGCCTGCTTGCTGTAATTTCGACGCTGTTCTTCTCCTATCTCGCGGTTTACTACCCCATAACAACTGAACTTACTGCCTGGTACGCCACCGACTTCACCATTGCCCTGGGCATCGCGCTCGTTCTCGCTGCTTACGGTTTTTACACCTCCCTCGGCGGACAGAAACTGTTGTCAGGAAAACTGCTGGAGGAATAAGGGGCAGAGGTGTGAAGACAGAAGTCTGACGTCAGAGATCAGAAGTCAGAGTTCGTCTGCGTTGATCTGTGGATCTTATCGGGTTCTGCCGGCGACTAATCAAGAAAGCTTACTTAATGTGACCGAAGAGCTTCGTGGCTCGCCCCGTGTCGATACGCTGGAGGATGCGGTATTGCTCGAGTGCCCCGTTGCGGTTGTTCATCGCCAGATATGACATACCGAGGTTGTAATGAGCAGACGCGTAATCAGTTTTTTGTTTGATGGCGATTTGATACTGCTGAATCGCTTCTCCATAGCGGGCCAGCTGATGAAGCGCATAGCCCATCTCATTGTAGGCTTCAGGATAGGTGGGGCGGAGCTCAATTGCTTTGCGTAGTTCCTGAACTGCTTCGCCGTAACGTTCTTGATCGTTGTAACACCAGCCAAGATTGTACTGCGCAGTGGCGTTGCCGGGGCGCAGTTCCAGCCCCCGTTTATAAGATTTCGCCGCTTCCGCGTACTGCTTCGTGTTGTAGTAGTAGACATCGCCGAGGCCTAAATGCGCGAGCCCCATCTCCGGTTTCAGTCGAAGTGCCTCCTGATATTCTGCAATCGCTTCAGGGTAACGTGCCAGGTTTCTTAAGGCGTAACCGAGTTCATTATGCGCGTCGCCGTAATTCGGATTGTAGGTGAGCGCAAGCTGCAGGCTCTTAACCGCCTCGTTATAGTTTTTCTGCTCGTTGTAGATCCATCCGGTCTCATAGTGTGCTGCAGCATAGTCGCGTTTGAGGCGAATAGTTTGATTGAATTTAGCCAGCGCTTCAGGTAGACGCTCAAGTTTTTTATAGGCATAACCTAACTCAAAGCTTGCGGCTGCATTGTTCGGCTGCCGTGCGACAACTTGCTTGAGTGGAGCCACGGCGGAATTAAATTCCTGCAATTCGTTGTAGATCCAGCCAATGCGGTAAAGAGCTGCTGTCATCGAGGGGTCGGTTTGCGCAGCCTTTAGGTACGGATCAAGTGCTTCACGATATTTATGCGATTTATAAAGCGTCTCGCCCTGCTGGTAATAAGCATTTGCTTTTGTCGAGCGGCTTACAGCGCCGGGAACACCACCGGAATCATGTTGGGCCAGCGCGACGCTGCTGCCTACCAGCATCAGGATCGCAAACACACAAAGAAAGGGGGGCCGGAAAACTGTGAACATCACATTGTCTCCTCTATTTCGGTGATATTTCTCGACGCAGATAGAAAAGTAGATCCGTTGAGGGTGGATCTATTCCCAGCTGGCGAATCATTCCGACAACTTGACCACGGTGCATCGTCGCGTGATTCGCTACGTGCTGCATTTGATCGACCAGGCGCATCGAGCTTGGATCACCGCTCAGTAGTTTAAAAGGCAGTTCGGCCGTCAACTTCGCGGTATCCAACTGCGCCACATATTTCCAACGCCGGTCGACTACTTCCCTCCAACGATCTTTTAGCGCAGCAAGGTCAGCACAGGATTGCGTCGTCCATTGCGACCATGCTTCGGCCTTCGCAGGTGATCTTCCATTCCATCGTTCGAGCCAGATCCACTCGGCACCTGCCATATGCAACAGAGTTCCAAAGATTGATTGGTGACTGCAACAAACATCCCGGTGCAAACTGTCATCCGGCAGGCTTGCGGCCGCATCCATTGCCAGGTTGTTAGCCCATTCTGTGTAGTTGAAGAGTTGCTTGATGTCGGTTAGATCCATATTTGTCTCAGTTCAGGTCCGCCGCAATCTTTGGTTGAAAATCGTATCACACACGGATCTTTACGGTGGAGGCGCCCCGGGATTGCCGATTGCCGATTGGAGATTTTCGATTGCCTTCTTCGTTACGCGCCAATTGGCAATCGCCAATCGCCAATCGCCAATCCCAGCGCCCACCCGCTACCGCGTGGTAGTACTGACCTCAGGGGTTCGATCGGACTGATTACTGCATCAGTACCGTCTCTCCACAGGCTACGTATTTCGTGTCGTTTCGTGTTATTTCGTGGATCGTTTTTTCAGAGTGGGTCGCAGTCAGTACCGGAACGCGGTAGCGTCGGGTCAACCGTAGCTGTTACTCAACGTCGTCGGGCTCAGTACTGTGCTTAACACTGTGGCACCGGTTCAACCCTGGCATAAACATTCACACGACCCGACGCTACCGCGTTACGGTACTGACTGCGACCCACTCTGAAGCGTTAATAGCCGAGCATGGAACATTTCGAAGTCATCATCGTCGGCGCTGGTCTCTCCGGGATTGGCGCAGCCTGCCACCTTCAGCAAAGACACCCACAGAAGAGTTTCGTCATTCTTGAAGGGCGAAACGCGATGGGCGGTACATGGGATTTGTTCCGTTATCCCGGTGTCCGTTCAGACTCTGACATGTACACCCTCGGCTACCGGTTCCGACCCTGGCGCGATGCCAAGGCCATCGCCGACGCGCCGTCGATCCTCAACTACATCCGCGACACCGCCGCCGACTTCGGCGTAGACAAAGAAATCCGTTACGGTCACCGCGTGAAGCACGCTTCCTGGTCCACGGCAGACGCGCTCTGGACCGTAGAAGCTGAAACCGAGAAATCCCTCAACTCATTTCTCCTGCCGTTTCCTCTACCTCTGCACTGGTTACTACGACTACGAGAGTGGCTACACGCCGGAGTGGGATGGTGTCGAAGTGTTTAATGGCCAGATTGTGCATCCGCAGAAGTGGCCGGAAGATCTCGACTACGAAGACAAACGCGTAGTGGTGATAGGCAGCGGTGCCACCGCCGTCACGCTTGTTCCTGCGATGGCCGAACGAGCGGCGCATGTCACCATGCTCCAGCGCTCTCCCACCTACGTTGTCTCGCGGCCCGCCGAAGACAAAATCGCGAACTCGTTGCGCAGCCTTCTGCCCGGCCGCGCAGCCTACGTGCTTACGCGTTGGAAGAATGTGCTGCTGCAGCAGTTCTTCTATAACCTCGCCCGGTCACGGCCCGATCTCTTTAAGTGGATGTTGGCGAGAGGAGTGCGAAAACACCTCGGCAAGCAATACGACCTCAAGAACTTCACGCCAAAATATAATCCCTGGGATCAGCGGCTGTGTCTGGTTCCTGACTCGGACCTCTTCACGTCGATACGCGACGGCCGGGCAACGGTTGTCACAGATGAGATTGATACCTTCACCGAGCGCGGTCTACAGCTCAAGTCAGGCGAGCACCTCGATGCTGACATCATCGTTACGGCGACGGGGCTGGTGCTGAAGCTCATGAGCGGTCTGCAACTCACGGTTGACGGCGCGCCTGTGGAGCTAGCGAAAACGATCACCTACAAGGGTATGATGTACAGCGACGTCCCCAACCTTGTCTCCGCCTTCGGCTACACGAACGCCTCCTGGACTTTGAAGTGCGACCTCACGGCTGAGTACGTCTGCCGGCTCCTGAAACACATGGATCAGCACGACTATGCGCAGTGCACTCCACGCGTAAACGACCCTGAGCTCACCGCGGAGCCCGCCATCGACTTCACTTCCGGTTATGTGCTACGGGCGCTGCACACCCTGCCGCGACAGGGATCGAAAACGCCCTGGCGCTTACACCAAAACTATGTGAAGGATCTCTCGATGTTTCGCTTCGGCCGCGTGGACGACGGGACGATGGAGTTCAAGGCCGCGCCGCGCGGACTGATTCGCCTTAATATTCTTGATCGTTTCACACGTCAGAAAAAAACTGGTGTTTAGTTCCCAATTCGCTTTATGTTAGAACATCTCACAACACCAGGAGGCTTAAAACATGAAGAAGCTGATAACTCTTTTCGGCGTTTTCACTGCTCTCTCGATAGTCGCCCCGCGTGCCGCAGTGGGTCTTAGCATGGACGTCAGTGATTCACGTCAAGATCAGTGCTCGTCGGAAGCAAAAGCTGCCTTATACGATTCTTTTCTTAAGAATCGACAAACCGATCAGGCCAAAGCAAACGATGATGCGAAAAAATATCTGGCTTGCCCGGCAGGGGAAGTATCCGAGTCGCAACAAAAAATAATCGAGTATTTGAAGAAATACTCCAGCGCTTATGAAGAGGGTGTGCGCAAAATTCGATTGCTTCAGCTCATTTACAATGAACAGAAATATGCTGAAGCCTATCAGTTGGCAAAGGAAATACTTGCTAACGAACCGGACAACCTGAGACTGCTGGTCCACCTGGGCGCAAATGGATATCTCCTAGCCCCGTTGAATAATCAAGCGTTAAATGCTCAGGCTCTAGACTATGCGAGCAGGGCGCTGCAAAAACTCGAATCAGGACAGACCATTGAGAATTGGGAACCCCTTCCAGGCCGCGAGATTACCATTGCTTATTTGAACTACACGCTCGGTACGCTCAGGCTCGAAAAGGAGCCGAAGACCGCAGTCACCTACTTAATCAAGGCGGTTCAGATTGAGACACCGTTGAAGAAATCGGCCTACACGTTTGCATATATCGCGGGCGCATACGAAACGGGGGATTACGCAAAACTGTCGGAAGATTACAAGAGCAAGTTCGGCGGGAAGGAGGAAACACCAGAAAGTAAATTAGCACTAGCTAATATCTATGAAATCGTTGATCGGATGATTGATGGTTACGCACGAGCCGTGGCGCTCGCGGGAAATGATCCTAAATTTGCCTCCGTAAAACCCATCTGGAGCGAGAGTCTCGGGACTTGGTATAAGTTTCGGAATGGTTCAGACGCGGGATTGTCTGAGATGGTCGCGCATATTCTAACAAAACCTCTACCGCCGCTGCCGGCGCCTTAGCACACCGTTCTAACTCTTTTGATAAACGCCCGAGCCTTTAGCTGCGTCAACCGCACCTTCAACGCGCAGGCCTTCGTCGCGGCGTCACATGCGACCGCGCTGGAGTTCGATCTGTTCGCAAAGAGGTGGAGCATGACGAAACTTTCCCGTTTCGTCAGTCGTTAGGTTAACGACCTCGGAAATATTTCTTTCACAGGAGAAATTATGAAGAAAGCGATCGTTATCACGCTCGTTGCCCTGCTATTGAACTCTACCAACGTTTTCGCTCAGACCTTGCCCCCCGCAACGGAGAAAGACTTCACCCCAGCCTACGATGCAAGTATCCGTAAGACGATTGCCATGTTTCCTGACCTTCCGAGCATCGCGATCGTGGTGATCAAGGACGATAAGCCGATCTTTCTGCGCGCGTACGGGATGGCTGATAAAGAAGCCGGCAGAAAAGCCGATACCGATACGCTTTACTACATTGCTTCCTCGACCAAGGCGTTTACGGCGCTGGCGGCGGCGATGCTGGATAAGGAAGGTAAGATTAAGTTTTCCGACCCGATGACGAAATACACTCCGGGCATTCGATTCAAGAGTGACATTCCGGACAAGATCACGATTCGAGATCTCTTGACCCATACCAGCGGTCTGCGGAACTCGGCGCTCGTCAACCGCCTCGCCTTTACGGGCCAGATCGACCAGAGTGAGATCGATCAAGTCCTTGCCGGGGGCACCACTTTTAATGAAACTAACTTTGGCAAGTACAACTATACAAACCTGGGCTACAACATTTATGGGCTCGCCCTGCATTACCATCTGAAGAAAAAATGGCAGGACCTGCTGCAGGAGCGCGTATTCACTCCCGCGGGTTTACAACACACGACTGCGTACGTTTCCAAGGCGCGCGCCAGGAAATACATGATCGCGGCCCCGTATGTCGTCGACACTGATGCGGTCAACGCAGGCAAGATGGTGCGAAGTCAGCTAGAAAAGACCGACGAAAGCATGCAGTCTGCCGGTGGAGTATTCATGAGCATTTCGGACCTGGGCAGGTGGCTTAACCTGAACATGAACAGCGGCAAACTCGGCGGGAAACAGATATTACCGGCCGATCTTTTACACAATGCGCACACGGGTTACACAAAGAGCACGCGTAACGAGCCGCCGTTTTCCGGCGATGGTGAGTACGGGCTCGGCTGGCAGATCGGCAAGTACCGCAACGAAAAGGTGATCTACCATCATGGCGGTTATCCGGGTTATCGCAGCCATGTCTCATTCATGCCTGACAAGAAAGTCGCGGTCGGAGTACTGGTGAACAACGACGCGCTCGGCGGACGTCTGGCAGATATGCTCGCTGCGTACGCTTACGACTGGTGGTTGCGAACAGAAAATCTGGATGCCGATTACGCGAAGCAACTCCAAGAGACGGTTGAGCGGTACGAAAGCAGAAAGCAGGCCATCGCTGGCGAAGCAACTGCGCGAGCAAAGAGAGAATGGCAGCTTACAAAACCGTTCACTGACTATGCTGGTCAGTATAAGAACGACATGCTGGGGACAATCGAAATCCTCGCAAAAGAAAAGGCCCTCGCGGTTCGAATGGGCAACCTGAACACAGTGGCGACGCCATATACGCAACCTGATACGATTCGCGTCGTGATGCAGCCGGGGGGAAACGGTGATGTAATCGGCTTCGGCAAAGATGCCGAAGGAAAGGTCGTGTCGTTGAATTACGGGGGAGTCACATTCACCAGGGTTGCGGAATAGTCTTGTTCGGCTTTGCACACAGCCTCTGTTTTAAGTCGGCGAAGCCGACGACTGATAATAGCCCAGCACTTCAGTGCTGGGAGAAAGCACTCCCAAGATTTCCCAGTCCGTGAAACGGACGGCTGAATAATGAAGATTTCAGTCGTCCGCTTCGCGGACTTTTACTTTTGCGATTCTTGAGTCCCGTAGGGACGAAATGTTCATAGCATCATTGTTACCGTAACAGCGACGAGCTCCTTTAGGGTGCGAAATAGGGTGCCGCCCATAAATGGGCCAGGAGAACCCAGGCCCGCAAAATCTATAAACATTCCGTCCCTACGGGACTCGTCAGTGGTGACCCAGGATCGGAAGTCTGCGCCGACTCCGACACCCGTCACCTGACACCTGACACCGCGTCTTCCATCCAACATTTACCATTTACGATTCACCAGGTCGTCGTCATGTCCGAGCGTTCCCCCGATCAGATACTTGAGCAGATACGCGAATTGCTCGACTCCCTTTATCGCGTGGATTCGGGACGAATCCTGGCAACGCTGATCCGCTTGCTCGGTGATTTTGATCTTGCCGAGGAGGCGATGCACGAAGCCTTTGCGGCGGCGCTGAGCCTGTGGCCGCGGAGTGGAGTACCCGGCAACCCGCGACCATGGTTGATTTCGACGGCCCGCTTCAAAGCCATTGATACTCTGCGTCGACGGGCCCGATTGGAACGAGCGCTTGATGCGTCTCAAGACGAGCTCCTTCGACATCTCGAAGCGCAATTGAGTTCGGCGGAAAGCGTCCAATGAAGAGGACCGTCTTGAGGATAACCTTGAAGATGACCGCTTGCGCCTGATTTTTACGTGCTGTCATCCATTGCTACCGCCGGAAGCGCGCGTTGCGCTCACCTTGCGTGAGGTGTGTCGGGCTGACAACCGAGGAGATAGCAAAGGCTTTCCTCATCCACTCCGCGTACCCTCGCGCAGCGCATTGTGCGCGCAAAGGCAAAGATTCGAGAGACACCGATTCCGTACGAAGTGCCGCCGCCCGAGGAATTGCCGGAGCGGCTGGGCGCCGTGCTCCAGGTCATCTATCTCGTCTTTAACGAGGGTTATTCGGCTGCGGCGGGAGCGGAGGTAACGCGGGCCGAGCTAACCGGCGAGGCGATTCGACTGGGCCGGTTGCTGACCGAACTCCAGCCAGAGCCGGAAGTCATTGGACTGCTTTCCCTGATGTTGCTACAGGAATCCCGTCACGCCGCGAGAACCTCTCCGACCGGAGAGCTGATTTTGCTGGAGAACCAGGATCGCTCGCTCTGGAACCGGGAGCAGATCGCGGAAGGGTGGCATTGCTGGAGAAAGCCCTGAAGTCCCATCGCTTCGGCGCTTACACACTGCAGGCTGCGATCGCGGCCGTCCATGCGGAGGCGGAATCGTCCGCAGTGACCGACTGGGGGCAGGTTGTTGCGCTTTACGACCGATTGGTACGAATTCAGCCTTCGCCGGTTGTTCAGCTAAATCGTGCCGTGGCAATTGCAATGCGCGATGGTCCAGAGGCCGGTCTGGCGCATATCGACGCGTTGTTGGAACAAGGCGAATTGGCAAATTATTACCTGGCGCATTCAGCCCGTGCAGATATGTACCGGAGGCTTGGCAGGACATCTGAGGCCCGGTCCTCTTATGAGAAAGCTCTGGCGCTGACCCAACAGGAACCGGAGCGGCAATTCCTCGCGAGGCGGATTCGGCAGTTGAAATAAGAAAGACTCGTCAGAAGCCGATGCGGATATTGAGATGACCAGGCGCAAAGCATAGTTCTAAGTGCGCCTAGCCAGAACCGCGGCGCAAGTAGGCGAGAAAGCAGGATGGTTGCGAGCCATGGGATCGAGTCGAAGGAGCGCCTAGGGCGCCACCGGTTTCTCCGAACGCGGTGAACGCTTCAGAAGAGTTCCTCGGCCAGCGCGACGATGATGCCCGCAGGGCCTCGCATGTAGCAGAGTCTGTACTTGTCCTCGTACTGGGCCACCTCGCCGACGAGTTCGGCGCCGTGGGCGCGCAGGCGAGCGACAGTGTCGTCGACGCTTTCGACTGTAAACATGACGCTCCGGAGGCCCAGCGTGTTCGGCGGTGCGATCGCCGGTTCGATCTCGACCAGTTTTGGATTGCGAAACTTCGTCAGCTCAAGCCGCCCGTGCCCATCTGGGGTCCGCATCATAACGATGTCGACTTGGACACTTTCGAGCCCGTTGACGCGGTCCACCCACGGGCCCTCGATCGGCATCTCGCCTTCGCGCGTCATGCCGAGCGTGGTGAAAAAAGCGATAGCGGCCGCAAGGTCGTCGACGACGACGCTGACGTGGTCCAATCTCTTGATCGTCATGTCCCTAGTATAGCAAAGGCTGTAAATGCTGGGAAAAAGTGAATTCCTGTTTGCGAACAGGCGGACGGCGGGTGGGACTTTCGCCAACATGACGTCGATGTTAATGATGATTGCCATGTTCGTTTAGACAGTCAGATCGTTCTCAGATTTTATCTCCACGCTATTTTGTAAGATCCGCTCAAACACTGCGGCGGCTGTGGCGATGATGGCAGAGACCAAAATAATGAAGACACCCATCATGACTCCACCGGCAATATCATCCTTACCACGCATAAAGATGAATAAATAGGCTTCCGCCCCGAGAATAAAGATCGCCGTCGTTAATGCGCAGTACTTGATGATCCGCAAAGCTCGCACAGAACGCTGGAAAAACATTTCGTTTCGTCGGGCATACCCTAATATCTTGAATGCCTGGTAAAGAGCGACAAAAAATGGGACGAAGGCCAGGTATATATACGCCAGGAATGGATCCTTGAAGTAGATCTCAAAAAGCGTGGCGTTCACGTTCCTGCCCTCGAGGTGGGGTTCCCAAAGCAGCAAGGCAAGAACGCCTACGCCGAGAAGTACAATTAATGCCTGAAGGAAGATCGTCGCGCCTCGTTTCATAGTTGATCTTTATTATATTGCGTACGATTGTGGGATAGAAAACTAGAATTGGGCCAAGGTTGGCGATTTGTGGTACTGATGCAGTTTGGGAATGAAGTCAGTACCACCACGCGGTAGCGGGTGGGTCTTACGATTGCCGATTGTCGATTTCCGATTGCCAGTTGGGCTGTGTGCAAACTGGCTAGTCGGCAATCGGCATTGTGCAATTGCCAATCGTTGGACCCACCCGCTACCGCGTGGTGGTACTGACTTGATTACCAAGCTGAAATAAATATTGGGATAGCTGTCGATTTTCCTTCTCCCCAACGACTATAGGACAAAAGAACGATGATGTACGGCTCCTGAATGAACAGGAAACGGGTCATCGGAAACAAACCACAGAAACCAAGGAGAAAAAATCATGCCACAGTATCTGGTTGCTAACTACCTCCCCGACGACTTCGACCCGTCCACCGTAACCGAAGCGATGATCGAAGAGATCCACGGGCTCAACCGCGAAATGATTGCTGCCGGCGTGAGGAAGTTCGCTTGCGGAATTTCCCCGGCCAGCAACGCAAAGACGGTGCGGAAGCAACCGGATGGTACGGTGCTTGTCACCGATGGGCCATACACCGAGACCAAGGAGCACATGGGCGGTTTCTGGATACTGGAAGCCGCCAATATGGACGAGGCACTCGTGTGGGCGCGCAAGGGTGCCATCTCATGCGATGCGGCGGGCGAGGTGCGCGAGCTTCTTTTCTACCCGGCTCCGAATGCAGCAACGGAATAGTCTGGCCGCAGCGAATTCGGAATATGCACCGTCTTGACCATGGGATGAACGAGCGAGCGCGAAGTTAAGGTTGTTTGTCGCTTTACCCCGTAGGGGTGAGATGTTTATAGCTTGGGGCTCCGCCCCTAATCGAAAAGCTCCGGAGGAGCGCAATCGCTTTTCTATCTCCGCGACAAGTTTCTGGGGTCCTGTTTCGCTCCTACGGAGCGAGAACCTCCGATGTAAGCCCCCTGACTATAAACATCACGCTCCTTCGGAGCGAAACCAATGAAAGCTGTTGCACTACCAAATTGAATTCTCGAAAATCAGATACAACTCGAAGGAACCGAAGTCATGAGAAAAATTACCGTACTTGAACACATTACCCTTGATGGTGTCATACAAGCAGGGGGCGGGCCGGACGAGGATACGAGCAACGGCTTTGCGTATGGCGGATGGGCAGCGCCTTTTGACGACAACGCGATCGGAGCGGCTGTGAAAAAGATGTTGGATATGCCGATCGACCTGTTACTGGGACGTAAAACTTTCGAGATTTGGGCGGCGTTCTGGCCGCAACATGGGGACATTTGGCCCGGCGTCAACACGGCCACTAAATACGTCGCCTCGAACACCATGACTTCTTCCGAATGGCAACCCTCGGTGTTTTTAAACGGGGATGTTGCTAAGAAAGTCGCCGAACTCAAGCAAGGGCCGGGCCCAGATCTGCACATTTGGGGAAGCGGTAATCTACTCCAGACCCTTATGAAGCATGATCTGGTCGATAATTTCTGGTTGATGATCTATCCGATCACCTTGGGCGAGGGGAAACGTTTGTTTGCCGGGGGCACGATCCCGGCCGCGTTCAAAGTGACGGAAAGCATTGTCGGTTCGACTGGCGTCATTCTCGTGAATTACGAGCGCGCCGGTGCAGTCCAAACCGGAACATTCGCGGAAGTCCGCTCCGCGGACTAAAAACACGTGATCACTGATTCACTGCCGGAAACAAGGAAGAACAATGAAATACGTCTGTTTGGGATACATCGAGCCAGGAAAGTTCGAAGGGATGACCAAGGACGAGCATCACGCAATGCTCGACGAATGTTTTGAGTACAACGACCATCTGCGCGCCAACGGACAGGTTGTTGGTGAAGCACCGCTTCAGCCTCCGGAGACCGCGGTGACTCTGTACTGGAAAAACGGCAAAGTCGCGACCACCGACGGCCCTTATACGGAAACAGGGAACAGCTCGGCGGCCTTCACATCCTTGAGGCGCGAGACCTCAACCATGTCATTCAGCTTATGACGCAGCATCCAGGCATGAAGTGTGGAACGATGGAGATTCGGCCGGTTGCGGATTTGAGCGAAATCATAAAGCAGAGCGAGCGGCGACGGCGAAAGGATACCTCGCGTTGAGGGCGGTCACGAGGGAAAGAGTGATCAGTCTCCAATACGCAATGTGCGGGAGACTAAGGCCCGAAGGGCCGAGATGTAATAGCCCGACCGTCAGGTCGGGGTTGCGGTTTAGAAATTATTACCGAGGTCCGAAGGACCGAAATTATGTCGGCCCTTCGGGCCTCAATTGTTCTGGTGGGAATCCTTAACCCCGACCTGACGGTCTGGGCTATTACATCTCGGCGCTTCGCGCCTTTCGACTGGGGGACTCGACACTACAGATCACTCTTCGCTGCCTCAATGTAGAAGTTTCGATTCACCTCAAATGTTTTGATTTCTTCAGAGAATTCAAAAGTCTGTTGTAGCTCGCTCGGCTTGATTACCACTTCCTTACCATTAAGCGCGACGCGAATCGGCATCGCGAATCCTTTGACGACTCTTTCATAGTTAAACTCCACGGTCTTTCCGTTTACTTTGTATTTCAACAAGGGAATGTTTGTAGTCCGTAGGTATTGGTCAAATAGCTTACTGAAATCAATGCCTGCCTTCTTGCTGATATATGACTCAATCTGTTCCGTTGTAACAGTCTGATGCCACAAATCTGCGTTGAGCCCGCGCAGGATGGAGAGCCACTTCGCGTCATCATTGATGACGTGGCGAATGGTGTGCAGCATGTTCCCGCCCTTGGGATACATGTCTCCTGACCCCTCTCTATTGCTCCCATAAGTGCCAATGATCGGACGGTCGTTTCGGATGCCGCGACGAGTACCGACGACGTAATCCTCCGCATCTTTTTTCCCGAAGTGATATTCGACAAAAAGGTTTTCGGAGTAGTTCGCAAAGCCTTCATGAATCCACATGTCGGCAGCGTCTTTCATTGAGATGTTATTGCCGAACCACTCATGCGCTGATTCGTGAACGATGATGAAGTCAAATTTAAAGCCCACCCCGCAGCCGCAGGGGTCGCGTTGCAGATAGCCGTTCCTAAACCAATTGCCGTAAGTAACGGAGCTTTGATGCTCCATGCCCGGATAGGAAACTGTTACTAACTTGTAACTGTCCTCATAAAAAGGATATTTGCCGAACCAGTGTTCAAATGCCTCAAGCGTCCGTGGAACTTCTTTGAAGTGTCTGAGCGCCGATTCTTTCTGATGAGGCAGGACCCAATATTCGATATCCAACACTCCACCTTTTCCCCTGTACCTTTCAGTGAGTTTTACATAGTTACCGATATTGACGTTGACTCCGTAGTTATTGATCGGGTTAAGGACTTCCCAATGGAAGGTTTTCTTCTTACCACCGTCGTCATGATCGGTTTTTTTTAAACGCCCGTTAGAAACCGCAACCAGATTCTCCGGCACAGTTACGCTAATTTGCATTCCGCGATCGGGTTCATCAGAGCCATGATCTTTATTGGGCCACCAGATACTCGCTCCAATTCCCTGAGCGGTGGTGACGATAAAATGTTCTCCAAGGTCATCTCTGCCCCAGGTTATCCCACCAACCCACGGCGGATTCTTACTTGCAACTGGAATTCCTTCGTAAAAAACTTCGACCTTGTCTTCAACTCCTTTGGGAATATCCTTTTCAAACATTACCCAATAGACATTTCCTTCCCGTTCAAATCGGAGTTGCGAGTCGCGATGGTTGATCTTTGTGATTGCTAAGGGTGGCTGCAAATCAATTTGCATTTTGTTACCCGATTTTAGGGTCCGGAAGGTTATTGTGTTTGATCCTCTTAAGCTTCTCCTTTCAGGTAAGAACTCCACTTTCAAGTGGTAATGCTGCAAGTCCCACCATTCACGTTCGGGCGTTACTGAGCCTCGAAGTCTCTCCTGGAGAGTAATGTTTTCGGCCTGGGGAACTTGCGCAAAAACATAACCGCTGAATTGCATCTGTAGAAATACTGCAAGTGCAATTATTTTCAGTTTGCGCATTTGACCTCTTTGAGAATTGCAGTTCACTAAACGAGTAGTAGGAATTCTTTCGGAGCGTTACCCGAACGACTGGTGATTAGCAGCACTTTCTGGTACTCATGCAGTTTGGAAGTGGACGCATCAAGGGCCAACTCGGTACGGTACGGGAGCGGTAGCGACCGCATTGAGATGAGTGAACATCCAAGGGTAAGACCCAAAAGTTGCTCAATATCTCATACCATACCGTGATGCTACTTGAATGCGGTCGCTACCGCTCCCGTACTGTACCGAGTTGCTCTACCCCTTAGATTTCAGTCACTAGCGTCCAAACTGCATCACTACTGCACTTTTTGCCATCCTTGCAAAATCTTGCGATCACGTCAACGCTCTACGATTGGCAGTTTGAACTAACGCTGAAAGCGTTCGCTAATTTCAACCCGGGGTTGGGTGGGCAACCTTGGGAAAGGCGCACCTATTTACAGAAAGACGCAAAACCCTGAAAGGGTTTGCGCCGTAGATAACGAAGACCCGTCGCAAACTCCTTCAGAGTTGCGACAAAACAAACATGCATCTTATCCCCGGGGTTTCAAAGCAAACACTCCCACCCCGTGCGGCTGCCCGCACGGGGACCCCGGCTTGGGCTGAAATTAGCGAACGCTTTCAGCGTTAATTCATTTTAGCGAACGCTTTCAGCGTTAATTCATTTTAGCGAACGCTTTCAGCGTTAATTCATTCTAGCGAACGCTTTCAGCGTTAATTCATTATTGATTAAGTGAATTCAGGAGGAACCAAAGATGACGCTTCGAGATTTCTATCTAAAACGTGCAAAGGCAGAGTTTCCCGTCTTTCTAAAGGTGCTGAGGGCGTTACCGGAAGACCTTGGCTACAAACCACATGACCGTTCACCCTCGGCGGAGCAACTGGTTTGGACGCTCACTTATGAAATGAAGGCGTTGATTGATGTCGTCGACACCGGGAAGTCTGAATGGGAAAACATCAAGCCACCGAGTCTGGCTGACATGATCGGAATGTTTGAGAAGTGGTCGACTGAATTACTCGACAAGGTTGCCGCGTTGGACGATGCTTCCCAGGAGAGGAACGCACAGTTTCTTTATCAAGGAACGGTGGTAATGGAAAAACCAATGGTGGAATTTCTTTGGGACTTCATGTTCGACGCGATCCATCATCGTGGGCAACTGAGTGCGTATCTCCGACCCATGGGCGGGAAGGTCCCTTCGATTTATGGACCGTCCGCTGATGACACCGGGATGTAACAGAATCATTGCCGATTGCCAATTGCCGATTGTGTCATTGGCGTTTGCGCCTCCGAGTAGTGTCCTAATCTCGAAAATTCTGTAGGGCGTCCCTCTGTGGGCGCCCCTAAATTGCAAACAGCGGGGGGCGGCCACGGAATGCCGCCCCTACGAACTTAGGACACTACCCTTCTCCGCTTCGCAGGTTAAGACGCCCTAATTCCCCACCGCCACCTGAAACTGTTCGAGCTTTCCGTCTGGCATTTCATAGGTCCAGGCGCGGATGTTTTTGTCTTTGAACCGAATCAAGTACACGCGGTTGGTCATGCCGCCGCGCAGGCTCTGGCTGGTTTGAGTAAAAGATTCCCACTTGCCGAGTGGGCCAAGGCTGTTCTTGAAATCCTCCAAAGTCTGCTCACTGAAGTAACCATTCGCATTGTCGGTAAAGAGCGAGCGCTCAATCTTTCCCTGCTGCAGTCCTTCGAGAATCTTTTTCGCTTGTTCCAGCCTGGCCGACGTGGCTGAATCATTTGTCACGAACAGCAAAGGTGGAATGCCTGAGGCGATCGGGCCCGACGCGCCGCCGCTATCTTGATTCGTCAGTACAACCACTGCCACGCGATCGTCGGGGAAAGCAATGTTCGTCGAGGAAAAGCCTGAGACGCCGCCACCGTGCGACAGCGCGCGGCGATTGAGTGCGGAAGTGATAGTCACGCCAAGCCCGTAATTCGTTCCCAGCCCGTCTCTCAACAATGTCTCAGTGCCAAGCGCTAGATACGAAGCCGGTTTTAAGAGCTTCCGTTCCATGATCGAGATGTTCCACTTCGCGAGATCCTCAGGCGTCATCGCCAACTGTCCTGCGGCGAACAACCAGCCCTTGCCTTCTTTCGGAGCGACGCGCAAAGGACCAAGCGCATACCGCACATATCCAATCGGATCGCTTTCACTGAGCCGCTCTTGATCGACATCCAGGACGCTAGTCATTCCGAGCGGCTTGAAAATGTTCTGCTGCAAGAACTGAAAGAACGGCATCCGCGCGACCTTCTCGACAATCACGCCGGCGATCACATAGTTCGTGTTGCTGTATTGCCATTTCTTGCCCGGCTCGAAGTCGAGCGGAATCTTCGCCCAGGTGTCCATCAGCTTGCGCGCGGTTATGGGCTCCAGCATCGGCTTCATTACGTAATCCTGCGGCCAGTAGTCTTGATAACCTGACGTGTGCGACAGCAGTTGTCGAATCGTGACTTCACTCGCGCGCGTTAAATCGGGAATGTACTTCGCGACTTTGTCGTCGAGCGAAAGCTTTCCTTGCTCCTGCAAAAGCAGAATCGCCGCGGCCGTGAATTGTTTGCTGATCGAGCCGATGCTGTAACGCATCTGTGTGGTTGCCGGCACTTTCGGCTCGACCTTCGCATCGCCGTATGCTTTGACGTAGACGAGCGCCCCGTCTTTGACGACGGCGATCGATGCGCTCGGCACGCCGGTCCGCGCGAGTGTATCAGTCACCAGCTTATCAATCTTTTCGGCGCTGTCGGGCGCAAGCTGTGTTTGCGAAAATGCCTGGAACGCAAAACCAAGTACGACGACAAACGAGCAGATTAGAAGTTTAGAACGACGCATGCTGAATACTCCTCTACGCAATGGCAAGTTGTAGGGCGGGTGGATCATAAGATGTCCAAAGTCCCACGTCCAAGGTCCAAAGTCCGCTAGCGCAACTTTGAAATAATTTGGGGACCGACCTCGCTGCCAACATCGATCTCGGACATTGGACTTTGGACTCTGGACTTTGGACCTAACTTGATTACGAGTTCTAGTTCCTATCTCATTCTCACCTGGCTTCAGCCAGGTGGAAATTTGGCCGAAGATCGGGGGAAACCGTTTAAACGGTTTCTGACTTCCAGGCGTCAAACGAATCACCTGACTGAAGGCAGGTGTGAATGAGAAACGAACCACTCTTTGCGCGGAGACCAGGCCCGCCTCGGCTTGCACGACAGTGTAAGCAGTCCGTCTCACTTGCAGCTCCAACAGATTGTTATGCGCTCTCAGTTCTGCTAAAGATCTGAGCAAGCAAGCTCATTCCATTTGATCAAAGGGGAAGGAAAACCGTCAAGCCATCAATGACTATCCCAACACTCGACACGTGGCACGAACTCGTGCGCACCCGAAACACGAAGGGCCTCAGTTCCCTTCTTGCAGATAAAGTCACGTTCTACTCGCCGGTGGTCCATACGCCGCAAACCGGCAAAGAGATTACGATTCAGTATCTCTCCGCGGCCTTCCACGTGTTCTTCAACGAATCTTTCCGATATGTCCGAGAACTTGCTGGGCCACGGGATGCAGCCCTGGAGTTCGAGGTTGAGATCGATGGTATTAGTGTGAACGGCATCGACCTGATCAAGTGGGACGACGAAGGCAAAATTTTCGAATTCAAGGTACTGCTCCGCCCGCTCAAGGCAATCAACCTAATTCATCAGAAGATGGCTGCCCTTCTCAAACGCTGAATGCGTTCGCTAATTCCAGCCCAGGGTTGCGCTTTGGCAACCCTGGGGCAGGGGCAGCACAGTTTGTTCAATAGAAAACGTAACCCTGAAAGGGTTGCGTCAACCGTTCGGCCATCGCGACGCCCGCAACTCCCTCAGAGTTGCGACGAATCTCACGGGGCATTTCTAACCCAGTGTTTCAAAGCCAACCTTGGGCTGAAATTAGCGAACGCTTTCAGCGTTCTTCACAACATCTTATCCAACCGCTCGATCGGCAACCGCAGTGACCGTTTAGTTGTGAGCAGGTCGGACCAGAGATCGCCGACGTTTGCTATGCGCTCTGCCATGTTGCGAATCGTGAAGCTTCCTGGCGCTACCTCACCGCGTTCTACTTCTTCCCATGTGCATGGCGCTGAAACAGGGGCGCCTCGTCTTGCACGAACAGTGTAAGCAGCGGCAAACGTGGCGCTGTAATCGTTGCGGCCGGTGTCGACGAGAATGCGGCCGCGCCGATCCACTTTGAGAAACTGGCGCGTGAGATTTTCCGGATCTCGCGCCACCAGTAACTTACCAACGCGATGAGCGAAGCGGGCAACTATGGGAAAGCCCGCCTTTCCGTCAAGTGGCACTGCTATGTGAAACCCTTTGGACCCGGTCGTTTTGATCCAACTTGGAAGGCCTAATTCCTCTAACAAACCCCGCAAGTTAAGAGCTGCGCGGCACAACACCTCCAAATCGTCATTGCGAGACGGATCGAGATCAAAGACGCAGATGTCGGGCTTGTAGAGGTTCGGCGCACGCGAGGGCCAGACGTGAATCGTGATGCTGTTTTGGTTCGCGAGCCACAACAGCGATCGCGTGCCGGTCACAATCGGATGATTGACACTGCCTTCGTTCTTCGGAACCTCGACGCGTTTCAGCCATTCAGGAAAGCCTTTCGAAACGTCCTTCTGAAAGAAACCGGGCGCGGCGATGCCGCGGTGAAACCGCTCCATCGTCACGGGCCGACGCCGAATGTGAGGCAGCATCACAGGCGCAATCGTTTCGTAGTACGACGCGAGTTCTCCCTTCGTGATGCCGTCGTCGGGAAAGAGGACTTTCTCTGGATGACTAATCAATCCTTCACAACCTCATGTGCACTTGTACGGAGGGCTTCCAAGTCGGCGTAGCCGACGACTGATAGTAGCCCAGCACTTTAGTGCTGGGATCAGCGAGCAAAAACGCTCCGAGTCCGTGAAACGGACGGCTGAAATGGTTGGTCAGAAACCTTTCAGTCGACCGCCTCGCGGACTCTATCCAGCTCCCAAAGACCCAGCACTAAAGTGCTGGGCTATTATGAATCGTCCCGCTTCGCGGGACATTTTCCTCGACCGGCAATCACGCCTTCACAACCTCACGTGCATCTTTGTCTGTGCGTAGGCCGAGCAAGCGCGGGTGGCGCAACTTTCCGTGCACCGTCCATTCGATGAAACCAACCTGGACCACGATCTCCGGCTTGACCCAATGTGCACGAACACGCGGCAGCCCAACACTCTTGGTAAACGGCGGCTTAGGAATTTCGATCTTGTCGAGTTGCTCGCGGAGGTCAAGTAGTAGTTTTGTGTCAAAGCCAGTTCCGATCTTGCCGGCGAATACGAAGTCGTCCTTCTCAAAGTAACCAACCAGGAGCGCTCCCAACCCAACGCGCTTGCCTTGTGGATCTGTGAATCCGCCTACGACTAGTTCCTGGGCCAGCTCGCATTTCATTTTCAACCAGTGCGGCGAGCGACGATGTTCGTAGAGCGAACCGCGACGCTTCGCAATCACGCCTTCCCAGCCTTCTCTTGCCGCGCGCTCCCACGGCAACTCATCCGCAAGCGTTTTCACACGATAGAGCGGTGGCTTCAGCGGCAACTGACTCAAGATTTCAAGGCGCGCTTCGAGCGGCAACAAAGTTAGATTGCGTCCGTCGAGCCACATGCAATCGAACACGTGATACTTAAGCGGTGCGCCACCCCAGGTGATCTCGCCATCGAGAATCAATTGATTAGCGGGAAGACTCTTTACTGCGTCAGAGACGACCGGAATATCTTTCAAAAGCCGGTTGCGTGAAAACAGTTTGACGTCCTTGCCGTTTTTGTAGGCGAGGAGGCGGATGCCGTCAAACTTTTGTTCGAAGAGCCACTCGTCTCCTGTGAAGCGATCTTGGGTAAGAGTGGCTGCCATTGGTGGAAGCCATTCGGGAAAGGATTGACTGTCAGTTTTCGTCATGCCAGGAATCCATGCCAGGAATCATTGAGTCATATAACACGCGACGGGAAGGCGCGAAGCGCCGACAGTCAATAGCCACGGCCGTAAGGCCGTGGATCAAGTCATCGGAAGAATAACGAGGCCGGAAGGGCCGACAGTGAATGCGAATGCCGGTCCTTCGGACCTCTCAATTTTTTCGCACTGTGATCCACGACCTCACGGTCGTGGCTATTCAATGGCGGCCCTGCGGGCCTGACGAATTTTGTGCGGCTCTTATAACTTCCATCGCTTCAATCACGACCCGACTGAGAGGTTTGCCGAGGCTCCGCCCTACGCTCGTATTCACCTGCACAGCGACAGCTACTTTTTGATCAGGGAAGTACATCATGTCCGTCATGTACCCCGGGAAAAAACCGCTGTGCCCATACGTGGTGCCGAGAGGCGTTTTGCGAATAATCACTCCCAGGCCATATCGATTCTCACCCCCGAGCATTGGCGCCGGGACTCCATCGACAACCTGCGAGAGGAGGTCGGGCGAAAATGCTTTGCCCTCATAAAAAATTTTCGCCCAACGCGCGAGATCCTCCGCAGTCGAAGCATAGCCGCCACCAGTCCACTCAAATTGCGGATTGATCGCAAACTTGCCGTCCTGGATCATTGCATCGCGGCCGCCAAATGGATTGTTCGCTCCTGCATAACCCTGGACCACGCCTTTGAGTCTCAAGCCGTCCTGCGGAATGGTGTCGGTTAATTTGAGCGGTTTTAGCAGACGCCTGTTTGCTTCGTCGTAAAATCGTCTGCCGGTCACCTTTTCGATAATCATTCCCAGCACGATGTAATTCGTATCGGAATAATCCCAGCCCTGACCGGCCGCGAATGGCGGCTTCTCGTCGAGTAGGTAGGTAATCAACTCAGCGGGCTTCCAAACCTTTTCCGGATTAGCAGTCAGGTCTTTAGTGAACTGGTCCTTGAATTCATAACGCACAAGTCCGCTGCTATGGTTCATCAACTGTCGGACAGTAATGTCTTTGGCATTGGGCAGACGCGAGAACCAGGGCTCGCGACCTAAGTATTTCTCGATTCTGTCGTCAAGTCCGATTCTGCCTTCTTTGACCAACTGCAAGGCAGTCGCGGCAGCGAAGGTTTTGCCAACACTACCCGCAAGCATTCGATCATTTGGCTTCATCGGCGTTTTCAACTCTCGATCCGAAAACCCGACCGCCAGGCCAAAGGATTCGCCGTTGGCCAGCGCCACACCAAGAGTGGCGCCGGGAAAGCTTCCCGCCTTGTGCCACTCAGCCAGCTTGAGTTGGAGGGCTTGCTTAAGTGCAGGGCGCATCAGAGACCGTTGTTGTTTGACTGCGAATCGTTCCTGTCGAAAGCAAGCAGATGAATAAGAAGAGAGCTATTTTTCGCATGGTTAACCAAACATCCAAAGTCCAAAGGCCAAAGTCCGCTAATAAGCTTGATCCTGCTGTCCCAGTTGGTTTTTCGATTAATAAAGGTCAGCGGCGCAGCGCCGAAGGCGCGAAATAATGTAGCCAGGGGCAAGTGCTGAGCGCGCAGCCCCTGGTGACAGCTCGTCAAGGTGTTGAGCTCTGAAAGAGCGACATAGCATTCAAAGCAGCAGTTTTATGTCGCACTTTCAGTGCTCAAGGTCTGCTCTAACAAAATCCAGGGGCGACGTGCTTCGCTGCGCTCAGCACTTGCCCCTGGCTACCTTATTTCGCGCCTTCGGCGCTCACGCAACATCACACGACCCGACGCTACCGCGTTACGGTACTGACTGCGACCCCACCATAAACATCACACGACCCGACGCTACCGCGTTACGGTACTGACTGCGACCCACTCGAAAACTGCTCACTTCGCTGGCAGCCGGTTAGTAATGAAATCCGCAACGCGGCTAGCGCCGGGTGGATCCATATTTGCCAACACCGCGATTACGTAGCCTGGTCCGGGGCAGATCTGGAGTTCGCCATTCATCCCTGGGGCGCCGCCGCCGTGGCCGAAACATCGCGCGCCGTTAATCATCGATCCTGGAATCCATAAGCGTACTTACCACCCATCGGTGTATCGGTTTTCCCGGTCGTCAGCATTTCCGTGTACTGCGCATTGAGCAGTTTGTGTGTTTGCAGCGCCGTCGCAAATTTCAATAAATCTTCCACCGTGGAGTAGCCACCGCCAGCGGAGGTTCCGCGGTATGGCAGAGTGTCAGTGTTGCGCCGCAAGCCACCACCACCGAATCTCGTGTAGCCAAGGCTTCGATCAGCGACCATCTGCTCTTCAGGTTCGGAAGCAGTTCCGGTCATCCCCGCCGGCTTGAAGATGTGGTCACGAACGTAGTCGTAATAACTTAGACCGCTAACTTTTTCTATTAACGCCCCGAGCAGAAGAAAGCCATAGTTGCTGTACTGCCAACGGCTGCCTGCGGCGAACTCCGGTGCGCGATTACCGTAGAGCTTCACATAATCCTGCAATGTTTTTAATTGAAGACGATTCTTGTCGAACTCTGGACCAAAAATGTCACCCGTGCCTCCAGTGTGCGACAGCAACTGTTCGATTGTTACTTTTGAGGCAACGTCTTTATTCGGATAGTCGGTCAGGTAGTTGCCAAAGGGTGCTTTCAGATCGAGTTTGCCGCTTTGCACGAGTTGGAGTGTGGCAACCGCGGTGAACATCTTGTTCATTGATCCGAGTCGAAAGCGGGTCTTCAACGTGTTCGGAGTTTTCTTTTCGCGATCTGCCAAACCATACGCCTGAGCAAAAACAGTCTTGCCATTTTTTGCGACCAGGGCCGCACCGGAAAAACGATCACCCGCCGCCGCCTCATCCAGCTTCTTTCGTAGTTCCGTAATCAGTTCGCTCTCGCTCAGGTGCGGAAGGGCAAATTCTGCCGGTCGTGCGGTCGCTTCCAAACCGAGTCGGGTAATTTGGTGTTGCGGACCGGCGCCGACCTCGAGAGTAAAACGAGCTAACTGATCCGAGGCGCGTTCCTGGACCAGAGCGACGATCTTCGTGGGTGTCGACTCCTCGACCTTCTTTACGTCGAAGCCGCCGGTCATCTCTCGGAACCCCATTTCGCGATCCGCACGCTCCAGGCGAGTGGGGGCATTCTTGCGCAGGAACTCCTTATGTTTTTCGGCGTCTCCCGCATTGAAAACCTCCAACCAGGCTTTTGCCTGATTGCCGGCAGGTGTATCGGGCAACTGTGTTTGCGCAAGGCAGGCTGGAGCGATGAACAATAGTATTGCGACGGTTAATAGCGAATAGTTTCTGAGCTGCATGAGTCTCCTCCCCGGTTCTGTGGATGACGAAGAAAACCATAATCGATGATGAAGATGCAACACTCAGTACGATGGGAGAAGAAACAAGGTGGGTTGTCCGATGCAACTGCGAAGCGGTGGCCATGCGAGCCGCGAGCTTATCGACTTGGGAGCGCCGAAGGCGCGGAATAAGGTAGCCAGGGGTGAGCACGAAGCGCGTAGCCCCTGGGTAACTGCCTCGTCAAAGTGTTGAGCTCTGAAAGAGCGACATAGCATTCAGTCGTAGCACTCTTATGTCGCACTTTCAGTGCTCGAGGTTCTGCTCTAACGCGATCCAGGGGCGACGTGCCTCGCTGTGCTCAGCACTCGCCCCTGGCTACCTTATTTCGCGCCTTCGGCGCTCACGCAACATTCACAACTACCCGACGCTGCCGCGTTACGGTACTGACTGCGACCCACTATGGAGCCCAAGAGTAGCGAAACGCGAATGTTCTGACCTCGAGCGGCGAATGTATCTCAGACTGGTTTAAGAAATTACGCGTCGCTGAGCTGTGTTGCCGTTTTCTTTTCGTGATCTGGACCGCACAAAGGCGTAGTTATCCGTACACAGAATTCATTTTGTAGGGGCGGTCCTCCGTGTGCCGCCCCTCTCAATTGGTTTCCCGTGCTAATCCAAACGACGGGTGGCCAGAGACGGCCACCCCTACGAACCGGTCCCGTGTTTCCTTCCTTATTAGGACCGCGCAATTAATTTAGACGGTTAGGCCCAAAGTTCCTCATTGTCTCAAACAACACGTGATACTACTTGAATGCGGTCGCTACCGCTCCCGTACTGTACCGAATGATTCCAACCCCTTGATTTCAATCGCTAGCGTCTGAACTGCGTCACTACTCAGCGGTCAGCAATATTGGCTGCTCAACATAAACTTAGCTAACATGCAGGGATGCTCATACGATTAGGTCTGATGGTCTTCGGACTTATGGTGTGCGAGACCGTTCTTTTCGCGCAAACCGCTCCCAGTCCATCTCAGATTTCGACCGTCCTTTCAAAAGATGGAACGCGCATCGCTCTCGAATGCAGAGGCAAAGGGCCAAGTCTCCTGATTGTTCATGGCGGGACAGGTGACCGGAAGCGTTGGACGCCTTTACTACCGCTGTTCGCCTCGCGGTTTACAGTGTGTGCCGTGGATCGTCGCGGGCATGGCGACAGTGAGCCGGGGCCCAACTATAGTCTGCAAAAAGAGTCTGAGGACGTGGCCGCCGCAGTGAATGCTCAACGCGGCCCTGTCTTTGTTCTGGGCCATTCAATCGGAGGTGTGTTTGCGCTGGAAGCTGCTTCCATGACAAAGAACATTTCCAAGCTCGTGCTGTACGAGCCTCCGCTGCAGGACCTTGACCACTCAGCCGTCGCCGATCGAATGGAGCAGCTGATCCAGTCCGGGAATCGCGAAGAGGCGCTGCTGACTTTTCTGCGCGAGATCGTAATGATGTCTCCCAACGAAGTTGAGAGCTTGAAGGCGCGCCCTGCTTGGCCGGCACGCGTTGCGGGCATCGACATACAGATTCGCGAAATTCGAGCGCTCAGCAAATATCGCTTCGACGCCACGCGAATAAGGAAAATAAGAACGCCCACGTTGCTTCTTGCCGGCAGCAACACTGCTTCGCCCCAACTTAAGCAGGCGGTCAAATCTTTGATGAACGCTTTACCGAACCGCACTCTCTTAGTGTTTGAAGGTGAGGGGCACAACGCGATGGACACCAAACCTCAAGAGTTCGCTGAAGTGGTTATGAAGTTCCTGCAAGCGAAGTGAGTTTCGAGTTTCGAGTTTCGAGTTTCGAGTTCCGAGTGGCTCTGCATAAATGTCGGTCAATTCGAGGCGAACTCTAGAGACTCTGGAACATCTGGGTCATGTTGGTTCGTGCAATTTCGTGGATCGTGTTCTTACGATGGTACCGTACGATCCACGAAACCAAACTAAAGTGGGTCTCTCAGTCAGTACCGTAACGCGAGCGTTGGGTCAGGTGATAGACGGATACTTGATTGGCTGGATGCTCTGGTGCAATCGGGCAAGCGAACACCGACGCTACCGCGTTACGGTACTGACTGAGACCCACTCTGACAACTCACGTACGGAAGACAGAATTCGATGATCCTTAAAATTGTTCAGACAGGCGATCCTGTTCTCCGGCGAACGGGCCGCACCTTAACGCCGGAAGAAATTAAGAGTTCAGCTATCCAACAGCTAATCGAATCGATGCGCGACACGATGCGCGACGCTCCTGGCGTGGGTCTCGCGGCGCCACAGATCGGCGAATCCCTGCAACTGGCGGTGATTGAGGATCGATCGGAATACATAAAGGACGTCTCAGCAGATCAACTCAAAGAACGTCAAAGAGGCGCGATCGACTTTCACGTAATAATCAATCCGAAGATTTCATTCGTAGACGATTCAACGGCCGAATTCTTTGAGGGATGTCTTAGCGTCGAAGGCTTCGGGGCACTTGTTCGTCGCGCGCTTAATGTCCGTGTTGAGTGTCTGAATGAACGAGCGGAGCCAATGACGATCGAGGCTCACGGTTGGTACGCTCGGATACTGCAGCACGAGATAGACCACCTGAATGGCACGTTATACATTGATCGAATGGAGACAAGGACGTTCTCAACTAGCGAAAATCTGCTGCAACACGCGAAGCCGCCCGGCATTCAACAAGTTCGGACGGAACAAGGCATCGATTAAGGACTTTATCCCTCAGTGGGCTCTGCGAGACGAAATGAATGAAGCCCGGTGTGGATGAGACGTGAAGGAGAAATAATGCAGAGACGAAAACTTGGGAAGAACTTGGAAGTATCGGCGATCGGGCTGGGCTGCATGGGAATGAGCTCTTCCTACGGCCCGCCCAAAGACAAGCAGGAGATGATTTCTCTGCTTCGTGCCGCCGTAGAACGCGGCATCACGTTCTTCGACACTGCCGAGGTTTATGGTCCGTTCTCAAACGAGGAACTCGTCGGCGAAGCGCTCGCTCCCTTCCGCCAGCAGGTAGTGATCGCCAGCAAATTCGGTTTCAAACTTGATCCCACCGGAGAGAAAGCCTGGATCGGTCTGGATAGCCGGCCAGAGCACATCAAGGAAGTCGCCGAAGCGTCACTCAAGCGATTGAAGACCGACCACATCGATCTGTTCTATCAACATCGCGTCGATCCGGACGTGCCAATTGAAGAGGTTGCGGGGGCGGTGAAAGATTTGATTCAGGAAGGTAAGGTTAAGCACTTCGGCCTTTCCGAAGCAGGAGTGCAAACGATCCGCCGGGCGCATGCGGTGCAACCGGTGACGGCCCTTCAGAACGAATACTCGCTGTGGACGAGAACGCCGGAGAAGGAAGTGATACCAACTCTTGAGGAACTCGGCATCGGCTTTGTGCCGTACAGCCCTCTGGGCAGAGGTTTTCTCACCGGTAAGATGGACGAGAAAACGAGCTTTGACAGCTCCGATTTCCGCAGTTCCCTTCCTCGTTTTACACCTGAGGCAAGGAAAGCGAATCAGACGCTCATCGATCTGCTTAAGTCGATCGCAGAACGAAAGCATGCGACGCCTGCGCAAATTGCACTCGCCTGGTTGTTGGCCCAGAAGCCCTGGATTGTGCCGATCCCAGGCACCACGAAGCTGCATCGGCTGGAAGAAAACATAGGCGCAGTTGCAATTGAACTTACAGCCGATGACCTGCAGTGACGTCAACGACGCCGCGTCAAAGATCGAGGTGCAAGGCGCTCGATACCCGGAAAATTTGGAGCGCATGACCGGCCGCTGAGGATGCTCTCCTCTAGTGGTGAGCTAATTTGAAAACAGCTGTAGGGGCGTCCCTCCGTGGACGCCCCCCGAATCCCAAACACGGGGCGGCCACCGAGTGCCGCCCCTACTAAAGTCAGGACACTGAGCGATTGGCAAAATTCCACCAGTAACTGCGGTTTGATTTCAAGAAGGAGTAGAAAATGAAAAGAAGACTAAACAAACGTGTCAGGCTTCTCTCCGTGGTAGCACTCACAGTCGCCCTTTTTCAATTCACCGGTTGGCTTCAGTCACCAGCTGCACACGCTCAAGACCCTAGACCGGCCCTCTTCACAGCCTCGCAAGTTTTTGGTCTCGCCGGGGAGCAAACCGCCCGCTTCTGTGTCGGTACCGTGACTTCGCGTGGACCGGCGTTGGATTGGAGTATTCGGATTTCTGATGAGCGCGGAAATCTGCTTCTTCAGTTGCCGGAGACGCACTCACCAGCCGGAGAATGGCGCTGTGTCGATGCGCCACGCACTTCTATAAATCTGCCTGGTGATCCAGGTACAGGGCGAGTGCAGGTTGCGGCCCGTCATCTCGTTAAGGCCCCTCGCGGAACAAAGCCCTCAGACATTGTTGGCTCTTTTGAGATCGTGAACGGCGACGGCAAAGCGGGAGCAGTTGCGGCCATTTTTTATGCTGCTCTTCATGATAATTGACTGATGAGGGGATAACAAATGAGCGCCGGTACTGATGCAGTTTGATCTCAAAGCCGGCCTTGGCCAATTCCAGCCCAGGGTTTGCTTTGAAACCCTGGGATAAGATGCATGTTTGTTTGGCGCAAACCTGAAGGAGTTGCGACGGGGCTTTGGTTATTGTGACGCAACCCTTTCGGGGTTTGCGTCTTCTGTAATTGGGGCGCGTCTTGCACCACTACCAGGAGCGCGGGCCGCCCAGCGCGACGCGCAAGTGATGCGGTAAAGGAAACTGAGCAAAGCGACAGTCCTATTTCTTTCTAGTAGCCGCTGCTTTTTTGGCCGAACGCGATCGCGAGGCTGCCGAACGCTTAGCTGCGGCCTTATGAGCCTGGCGCGACAGCGCGGTTTTGGAAGCAGCGCTCCGACCCTCACGTTTGAGCTTCCTCAAGGCTGCGCGCGAACGCTTCGCTGAAGGCTTTTCCTTAGCCGCCTTCCTTCCCCTCTTTAAATCCCGCTTGGCTTGCTCTCGCGTTTCCTTGGAAGCTTCGCCTTTTTCTGGTGCCGGAAGTTTCACTCCTGCTCGGCGCGCTTTCGCTAGCCCGATTGCTATCGCCTGTTTCGCTGAGCGCGCACCATGTTTGCCCTCCCGGATGTGTTCGATCTCTTCATGCACAAATTCCCCAGCCTGTGTGCTTGGTGATTTACCTTCGGCCTTGTCTTTTGCCGCGCGTCTTAATGTTTCCTTTTCTGGCATGATGCCCCTTTACAAGAAGGTTTCGTGTTTCAAGTTTCGTGTTTCGAGTTCCCCCTCAAGTCTCGGACTCAACAAGTCCAGATACATTTCGTTCGGACACTAGTCATTCCGCAGTCCTTACCGCAGGTACTTGTTGAACCACTCCAGAGTGCGCGTCCATGCCAGTTTGGCGGAGGTTTCGTCATAACGCGGCGTCGTGTCGTTGTGGAAGCCGTGCTGTTTGCCCTCGTACATGTGCGACTCGTACACCTTCTTGTTGGCCTTGAGCGCCGTCTCGTAAGCCGCGATGCCCTCGTTAACTCGCTGGTCGTTGCCGGCGTAATTAAACAACAGCGGCGCGGAAATCTTTGGGACATCCTCGACGCCTGCCTGCCGGCCATAGAACGCAACGCCGGCATTTAGATCAGCGCCCAGTCGCACAGCCAATTGATTCACCATGCCGCCGCCAAAACAAAAACCCACCGCTCCCAGTTTGCCGTTTGAGTCGGGACGTGCCTTGAGCCACTTGGCTGCGGCGACGAAATCTTCCGTCATCTTCGTTCCATCCACCTTGCGAAACGCGACGGCACCTTCCTCGTCGTTGCCTGGGTAACCACCAACCGAGGTCAACCCGTCGGGAGCAAATCCGATGAAATTGGCTAGTGCGAGGCGACGCGCTACGTCCTCTATATAAGGATTGAGTCCGCGGTTTTCGTGAATGACAAGAACGACGGGCAGCTTTTTCCCTTTTGCCGGGCTCGCCAGATATCCCTTGATCGTGCCGTTCCCGGCTGGGGATTGCACGACCTCGTAGCCCACTTTTATACGTTTGTCGTCCGCCTTAACCTGCTGTGCCCAGGCATAGTTGGGTGTCAGGCTCTCGAAAATTGCCGCGACAGTCAGGCCGCCGACTGCAAATTTGACGGCGCGGTCGAGGAAAACACGACGGTCGATGTCGCCGTGCTGGTATTCGTGAAACAGGTCTAACAACTCCTGCGGATAATCGGATGCTACTTTACGTTCCATTCTTTCTCCTTACCTCCCTGGGATTAGGCGATGCTTTGTCAAAATCTGAGAGTCCTACCTTTCATTCACACCGGACCCCAGCCCGGTGAACCAAGACCGCAACAGATAAAGAACCCTTTTTAACGGTGTTCAGTCCGGCTGATGAGGGAATAGTACTCATGTGCGGGTGTTAGCGATAGCGTAAAACCGAAGACCTCATTACGAGTTGCGGCCGTTGAGCAGCGGAGTGAGTTGGGAGAATCGGAAATGGCAGTAGCGCAGGACGAAAAAGTGCCCGAAGAACGGTGGCAAATGTAGGGCTCTTCGTTGTGTGGATTCGACGGTGGGCTGGACCGCAGCGGGATTCCTCTCGATTTAAAAGAATGTAACAAACCTGCCCGTGCGAATGGTGCAGCATTGAAAGTCGGTGATGCCGGAGTTGGTTGCATCAGAGTGCATGAGATTGCTCACATCATCGCGATGCGTCAAATCACAGGCATGTCCCATTTCGTGGGCCAATATATTTACCGATCCGTTTTTATCAATTTGAACAAAGGAATCAGGGAATATATAACACCCTGCCTTGCCGGGAACATCATCCAGCCAAATTGCTTTAAGGATATGGCGTGGCCAAATGAGTCCGCTGGGAAAGCGGAGGCAGCTCACACGTTCTAACAATCCGTTGCAGCAACGCAAGTGCTCGTATTCCAATTTATGTTCTGAGAAAAAACCTCCTGCACCGCACTCTGGGCCTACCGCTAAGTGCGCTTTGCCTGTTACCAATACAATGGGCGTTGCAATTACATTAACGTTACACTTATTGAATATCGCTGTGGCGGCTCTAATCTGACTTTGTATCGTTGCAATAGGGACAAGCTCCTTCCCGGAAGCATCGGCAATGACCATGGGACAAATGCGAAAGTTTTTTCTCCCTAGCCTTAGTCCTCCAAGGCAAAGCAGCCATTCGGGGAGGGTGATGATGCGATTGCCAAGCCATTCGAGTGCACCCGCAACAAGAGTTACAACCCAATCAATAAGTGCAATGATCTCGCATACCGTGCGCCACACCCAACTCACAACGGTTATTACGACATAAACGATCGCGCATATTACTTCGGTAATGACGCGGGTTACTAAATCGCAAAAGTCGTCAAGAGGCCAGGGCAACCAACTGCAAATTGTTTCGGTGATGGTGCGCGTTACGTTCCGACATTGATTCTGCGCTTCGGTACGAGTTGTTTCGATCCGGTCCTGAACTTGTTTGCATATTCTCATGGGGTTTAGAGGGTTACTGAAAAATTAGTGAGGGATTGTTTTCAAGCTCTGCTGCAAGCTTCGTGAGTTGCTGTCGAGCCTGCCAAAGACCAATGATTTTCCCAACAAGCATGGTTATGAATGAGCAGAGAAAGTACAAAAGAATCGTTTTCGCTATACCCAAGTCGCGCACGGAAACTATCCCCGTGACCAGTAGTCCAATAAATCCAAAGAGGGTGATGATGCCTGTCACTCTGCCTTGTGAACAGCCACATGCCTGGTAATGTTTTATTACCTGGTGTTGCAGGTTGGCGTTTTCTTGATCTGATAGGTGGGCAAATCGAACGCGAATATTTTTGCGCGCTGTTTTGAAGAGTCCTATCTCTTGCACCAGAGTTCTGAGTGACGTGCTGGAGCTTATGATAGTTTCGGGTTGCATTGCATTTTGCTCTTTTGCTGATTCTCGGCAACACATGATTTTTTAGCGGTTGAGGGCACCGTCACAGTCCACACACTCCAGTCCGGCTGTTGATCCGATGAAGTGATTTACCGCGGTCTCTAACTTTAATGAGAACCCGCTGTGAAATGTTTCATCAGGAATCAGCCCCAGACTCTCAAAGGCCACCGTCAGAGTGAGGTCGGTACCACAAACGCGATCGCGTGGGTTTGGCTCATCAGCCACTCACGTGCGTCAGGGCCAGGCTGTCAGTCCACGTAGTAGTTTCTCGTAAGTGAGAGTACAGTGGTTCTTCCCTCTTCCCTTCTCCACTCTCTAAGAGCCGCGGAACAAATATGAAAGAAAGAAGCGCGCACGTAAGTCGGGCGGTCAGGAGTGGAGTGCGCTCGTGTTCCAAGGTTTGGCCGCGCGCGCTGGTTCTGTTCTTTATCTCGGCAGCAATGGGACTCGGATACTTATTCGAGGGCAACTTAGGGGTCAGGAGCGCACCTCAGAGACGGACAGACGTGGAAAAGTCAGTTCCATCTGGGATGAAGCTTTCCCGTTCGACTTCATTTGTTGATGCGGTCGCTAAAGCCAGTCACACCGAAGCTCACCTTTGGCGCGAAAACGAGCGAGTGAGTAATGAGAAAAGCGTTGCCAAGATAGGATCCCGCCCAAAGTCCTACCGCACATTGAGTCTTAACGAGGTCGCCCAAAGAGCAGAGCTTAGACATGCCCCGATGGAGTTCACAAAGGCTGCCAGACTGAGTCAAGTGGTCATAACGTTGCCGATTCCTGATGGGACATTTGCGAGGTTTCAGGTTGAGGAGTCGCCGGTGATGGCGCCGCAGCTTGCCGCGTTATTTCCCGAAACTAAAACTTATCGTGGTCGCGGTCTTGATGACCCCACCGCCACAACGCGGTTTGATGTAACACGCGCTGGACTTCACGCCATCGTGCTTTCCTCCAAGGGCACGGCGATTATCGAGCCTGACGCGCGTGGGAATGCCGACAGTTATGTGAGTTATGACCCGCGTGATGCGCCGCAAGACATTGGTTCGTTTAGTTGCCTGCTCCTCGGCGCCGAGCACGCACAAACGCAAAGCAAACAACTCCCGCGCAAAGGTGATGCGAATCTCGGTGTTTCTTCCAGCGCGACGTTGCGCACTTACCGCCTTGCCCTGGCAGCGACTGCTGAGTTCACACAGACCTACGGCGGTGGAACAGTTGGTGGCGCCTTAAGCGCGATCACCACGTTGACCAATGCGGTTAACGCAATTTACGAGCGCGACCTCGGGATTCACTTAACTTTGGTTGCTAACGAGACATCCATCATTTTTACCAATCCGGCAACGGATGGATATACCAGTAACGAAGTCACTCCAATGCTGACTCAGAATCAAGCGATCTTAGATCAGCGCATTGGTTCTGGTAACTACGACGTCGGTATGGTTATGGATGGTCGCCAGTTTGGCTCGCAGCCAGGCTTTATAATGCAGGGTGCAGCTAATTATCAGAGTGTCTGTAGCAACGGGCGAAAAGGCACAGCCGTCACCATCCTGCGTTCTACTGATCCGTCTACGATCTCCGGCATTTGGGTTACTGCTCATGAGCTGGCCCATATGCTCGGGGCGCTGCACACATTTAACAGCACCCTCGACGACTGTGGCCCAAGTCGTTTTGCTCAGGTTGCTTATGAACCAGGAAGTGGCTCGACGATCATGGGCTACAGGGGAGGTGTTCTGCCAGACGGAAGTTATTTTCCACTTTGCCTTGGTGACGACCTGCATTCGACAGACAATTACTTCCATTCAGCGAGCATCGAACAGATCTTCGCTTACACTACGTTTGGCAGCGGCGCCTTCTGCCCGTCAGCGACGGACACTGGGAACAACCTGCCCAACGTTGATGCTGGAGCCAACCATACGATTCCCGCCAATACGCCCTTCACGTTAACGGCGATCGGCAGCGATTCCGACGCCGACACGCTCACCTATTGTTGGGAAGAGTATGATTTAGGAGCGCCAGGTCCGCCTCACACAGATAACGGTAACCGGCCAATCTTCCGTTCCTTCGCGCCAGTGGCAAGCCCTGCGCGAACATTTCCGCAGTTGTCAGATATCTTGTCAGGCACTGCAACTTTCGGTGAGTCCCTCCCCACAACCAACCGGACGATGAATTTCCGCGTAACCGTGCGCGATAACCATCCCGGCAGCGGCGGCGTGAACGCAGGCTCGATGAACGTCAACGTTGTGGCTGGGAGCGGGCGGTTCGCTGTCACTCAACCTACTTCTGCGACAGCGTGGGCCGCCGGTTCGAATCAGACTGTTAACTGGACCGTTGCCAATACCTCAGGTGCGCCGGTCAATTGCGCAAACGTGCGCGTGCTGCTCTCTATAGATGGAGGCAGTAGTTTTCCGTTCATTCTCGCATCGAGCGTACCTAATAGCGGCGCAACGACGGTTAGTGTCCCTAACTTTCCAACTTCCACTGCCCGCGTTAGAGTCGAAGCTATCGGCAACATCTTCTTCAGTATCTCGATCCCAAACTTCACTATTACTCCTGACAGCACACTCGCCCCAACACTGCTCGCCGAAGCGAACACGACCCGGGCTGTTGCTTTGGAATCTGTGATGTTCGTGCGTGACCCGTTCCCCTTCACTAACGCTTTGAACTTTAGCTCGGATCAGCGCACTCGCATCGCGCTCTTTGCAGTTGGTTTGGGGTTGATGCCCGACGAAGATAATTCTGTCGTGACAGCTGAGGCCGAAGACTCTGCACACAAGATATTTCCGTTAACGATTGAGTACGTCGGGAAAGTGGCGAACTTCGATTGGCTGACGCAGGTGAATGTGAGACTGCCGGATGGACTGACGACTACCGGGGACATTTTGGTGAGCGTCAAATTGCGCGGCGGGGCCAGCAACAAAGTCGTGATCGGAATTCGTTAGTTGGCAAGCAATACAAACGCGCTTCTGAGGAATGCACTTACATAAAAAAGGGCTGGGGCTGAACCACTCTTAAAGTTTCGCCCACAAAGCTGGCGATGGCCTTGGGCTCGTCATCATAGACATCGAAGACGGTTAACAGTTTTGTGATCGTCAGTAATTCGTGAAGCCGCTCCGTAAGATGGGCCAGCTTCAGCTCTCCGCCCTTATTGCCTAAAGTTACGTGGCTGGAGACAAGCTCGCCGAGCCCGCTGGAGTCAATGTACGTAACCCCGGCGAGGTTCAAAAGAATTTGAGTTTTTCCCTCATCAGCAAGGGATCGAATTGCTTTGTGCAAGGCTACGGTGCCGCCGCCAATTCGCACGCGCCCCTTCATGTCGAGAACAGTCACCTCTCCTACGCGGCGCTGGTTGATATAAAGATTAATCACTTTAAACCTCTCATTTGCTTCCTAAAAGTTTCAGATCCGTTCTAAAGCTGCAACAGTGCAAATAAACGATCGGTGAGATGGAATTCGCTGGACTACTGGTAAGCCATACTCGGCGCCGCCGTTAAGGCACTGGGCGCAATAACTTCAGACGGAACATTCTCAAGGGTCATTTCAATCAAGTGGTCCACGACGGCCTTGACGTCGCCTGTTTCCCGCCAGACTCGAAGCTGCTCGTCGGCTGACGTGCCTCGCTCGAGGATTCTATAAATGTGGTTAATTTCTGTGCGCGACCCTAGGTCGTCAACGACATCGTCTACAAACTCCAGAAGTTCACAAATGAGATCACGCACCGGCACTTCCTGGCCCTTACCGAAATCGATCATCTTGCCATCAAGCCCGTAACGCACTGCGCGCCACTTGTTCTCCTCGATCAGCATTTTGTGATGGCGGCGGAAGTTAAGGTTTTGATCAAGCACCTTATTGATCTTTGCTACAAGCGCCTGGAAAAGGGCGGCAATGGCGATGGTGTCGTCAACGCGGGTGGGAATATCGCAGATGCGAAACTCCAACGTCGGGAAAAACGGATGCGGGCGCACGTCCCAATAAATCTTCTTACCATCATCGATGCAGTTTGTTTCGATGAGTAGCTGGACATAGCGCTCAAAGGAGCTATACGACTCGAAGTGGTCGGGGATGCCCGTGCGCGGAAGCCTGGTGAACACTTCAGAGCGATAAGACTGCAATCCGGTGTGCACGCCTAACCAGAACGGGGATGAAGTCGACAACGCTAAGATATGAGGCATTGAGTAGCGTACCCCATTCATAATCTGAATTCGCCGTTCAGGATCGCTAACGCCCACGTGGACGTGAAGACCGAACGTGAGTAACGAACGCGCGATCATCTGATTCTCTTCAACGATCAGCTCATATCTGGCGTTCTCATATATCTTCTGGTCCTGCCAATGCGAGAACGGATGCGTGGCAGCGGCAACAATCTCCATTCCTTTTTTGCGAACCAGGCTGGAGAGGACGCTGCGCAGATGCGTGATATCGCTGCGAGCGTCTTTTATGTCCTTGCAGATTCCCGTTCCCACTTCGATCATCGACTGGATCATTTCCGGTTTAACTTGCTCTCCGAGCAGCGTCTTGCCTTCTTCGAGAATTTCAGAGACATGTGAACGCAACTCACGAGTGTGCGGATCGACAATCTGAAACTCTTCTTCAATGCCGAGCGTGAACTGCTTGAACGTATTCGAGCCGGCTTTCATCTCTTTTTCCGATTGCCAATTCCCATGGGCTTAATCGTGCCTCGCTTGTGACCATTTCTTGAACATGATCTGATGAGACTGGCGGGCCAATGCGAGTTGCGCCGACGCTGGTCCACGACTTTCTGCAACAGAACCGTCCATCGGCGTTCTGTCATCGGGCTGACCCTCTGAGAGCCAGGAGTTTTGTCGTGGCCAATGTACGGGGCTAACGGAATTGTTGGATCGTTTGCCGCGGCCAACTGGGAGCATCGGGCTCTGTGTCACGTTAGAAAGCGCGATGCTCTCGCGGCTGAGGAAAAAGTAAAACATCAGAGCGCCAGCAATGCTTGCTGCAATGCCGGACCCAACGGCTAACCACAAATAATACCTTCCTCCCGGTGAATCCAGGCGCAGTGTGTCTCCTACAGTGAATAGAAAGAGCTGCCTGCTGGCGACAACAGCCATTACCAATAGACCAATTACGGCTGCTACAAACTTTGATGTATAGCTCATGTATTAAACCTCTGAAACTCCTTGAAAACTCGCCGGCTAAATTTTTCAGGCCACTTCCTGGACAGTTCAACTCACTGTCTCGAAAATCTCAGTTGCACTGCCACCGCTTTTGGCCAATGCACTCAGGAACCGCTTTTTTCTTACGCTGGATAATTGGTGCTTCGTTGGGATTACCAATCAGTATGGCGAGTCGTGAGTGTTCAACCAGGTCCCCACGTTTCAGACTAAACGGATCCTTTACCAGCCAGAGATCAACATTCGCGCCACCGCTTGCGGGCACAAGTTTTGAAAGCAAGCCGCCATTAAGTGCCACAGGTTTGAAAAGTAGCATTTCCACGTTTCGCGAACGGGCGGTCATCGCTTCGCTGCTGCTACGAAATAGCGGCACGCGAAAGCGTCCCTGATGGTCAAAGGAGAATATGTCGCCGTTTGCGCGTTGCATTACATAAATATTGCTCATAGAAAGTCCCTCTATCATTCTTAGATTAAGCAGATGGAGGCGTCTGTGCGCTAGGCCGCTTATAGGTTGAAGTTACCTATGGCATGACGGGAAAGTGGCTTGATTCTAGGCTTTGCGTGCTTTCGCTTATGTGCGTTGGCGCACGGACACGTAGCATTTCAAACTATATATCTAAGCCGTCCCCGATTTGGCGCGAGAGCAACAACCTTAGTCAATTTGGCTCAGCGTTTTCTCGCATGATGAGAAAAACAGTTGCGCGCAACAGAAAGTGAACGAGAAAACGTTTCGATGAACAAAGAGGACGGCAAGACCCGGATCATCCTGGTAGTGGAGGATGTGCACGAGACCCGCGACGGCATTGAAAAGTTGCTGAAGGCGGACGGTTATCGCGTGACGGTTGCTCGTGATGAACTAGACGCTATAGAGAGCGCCGAACGACTGTGCCCTCACCTGATTCTCGTAAGCCTGGCCGGGTTACCGCGAGAGGTTATTGTGACCGCACGTCGAATTCGTGAAACTGCGGCGCTAGGCGAGGAGGTCCCGGTTGTAGTTTTCTGTGTCGATGAAATTGCTGAGGGTGATGAAATCGCGGTCGGAAAAAATGTACACGTCGCCCGGCCCGATAACTTCAATCAGTTAAGAAGCCTTTTAGCTCGTCTCGTGCAGAGGATTACCATTGCGGCTTGAGCTCGAAATAATGCAACCGTTATGATCACTACAGAAGGAAGACCATGAGTGCTAATACCAATACTGAGAAGCCCTTTATCTTTAGATTCATAGATGCGCCCGCAAAGGTGCTTTTGGAATTGACGAATGTGTCGGAGAAGACTCTAAGGTCGATCGACATTCTGACCGTCTTTCTAAGAGATGAAGCAACGCCGGGCGGAGGTCCCTCACAAGCCCACATTAGATTCGATGCCGTAAAGTCTATGCAGCCAAGTGAGAAGGCTGTTCTGTCTCACCGAACCTGGATTAATGGAAGGCCGGCTAACCCCGACCACGATCAACTTGGCCGACTCAAGGTAGTACCAGGTGAACTGAGCCCTTACGTCCTTGATATCTCATGGGAGGATGCGGAAGGTAAAACCCGTTATCAACGGATTCCTGTCGGGCATTGATTGTGGGCAGTGGGCGGTGAATTGAGTAATGATGGCAGCATCACTACTCACTCACTGCCTACTGCTCACTGCTTTTCTCATCGGCAGAGCTCACTTGTTGACGCGCCTTAAGGTTATCGGTTGCACTACGGCTGGCAGCGAGTGCCTCAGAATTTCATCTACATCGAGATGTCGCCCCTGACGAACGGCAATCGGCCCCGCGATAACCAGTTCATCTGGCTTAACGATAAGCTCCTCTATCGAGACCGCCGCACGGTTTTGGCTTGTGTGCGGCTCTTTTACCGCCTTCAAATTTCCTGCTTCCATTTTTCTCCTTAGGACGGCAAGTTTTTGATCACATTCAACGCGTGCTCGCCCGGATGGCGAATCGATCTCAAGGCTTGAGATCCAGCGATGCCTTGCCGCTCTCAACGTCGAAGGGAACGGAGTTATGCTCATGCACGACGTTCCACTTGCCTTCAACCTTGCTGAAACAAACGGTGGTGCGCCACCACATGTCGAGCTGTCCTCCGTCTTTTTTTGAGGCGCGGACATGACTGAGACCGTGGGAAAACGCCACCTCATCGCCCGCCGTGATGCTGAGATCGCGTATCTCATACCCGATCGCCCCATCAAACGAACTGAACCACTCCTCGGCGCGAACTCTGGACGCATCAGATCCCACTCGCTGCAGTGGGTTAACCACATCGAAAGACAAGATGTCTGGGGCTAGATTCGCCATAGAAGCGTTGACGCCCTTTGTGCGGACTGCTTCGATCCGGGCATCCATTAGCTTGAGAATTTGGTCTTCATTCAGGGCTTTGCTGGTAGCGGTTGTCATCTTTTCTCCCGGTTTCAAATGAAGGTGCCTGTGAATTCGAAACAGTGGATCACTTGAACAAACTGTCGAAAGCCGCCAGCGAATCCTCGCGACGATGCTTTTGAAACTCACTAACCCAAGACTGGACCGCCGTTGACCAACGGGCTGGACCGACGGCTGGTTCTATCTTGGGCATAAGCTCCGGAACTTTACGTTTCCCGTTCTTGATCACTTTAATGAGGTGCTTTGTATTCATCTATTCTACGTAACATCACTGAGCGCGGTTCGAACCGCAGAAATGTGAAACTGAAAACTCAGTAAATCAGTGAAGTATCAGACGGCTGCCTTACTGCCGAGCTCTAGTAGCCGCCGATGCCGTCCGCGTAACCATTCTCGTAAGCTGCACGGAAGTAGTTTCGGTACACTTCGCGGTCGCCGAGTTGAGTGCTGTAGTCTTTCGTGCCTTTCTGGTAAGTGCTCTGGTTTTGATAGCCACTTCCGTTGTTCTTGCTGCGGTCGCTGCGGCCTTGTTTTAGCCCTTCATTGAAACCCGCATTCAGAGCGGTTTGGCGCAGCTGGAAAGAGCCACCGAAGTTGCCATAACCATCCTCGCTGCGGCTGAGGCGATTTGGGTCGCGGTCGTCGTTGCGGCCTCGATCTCGGTTACGACCATTGCGCTCGACATTACCTGAAGCATAACTCTCGGCGTTGTATCCCTTCTCAAACCCTTCCCGGAAGTACCTGCGGTAGAGTTCGCGGTCGCCCAGACGTGAGTTGTAGCCTTTAGTCGCGTTTTGATAGGCGCCCTGGTTGCTGTAGTCGGTGTTTCTGCTCCGCGCGCGGTCTTTGCGGCCTTCCTTGACGCCTTCGTTATAACCTGCGTTGAGCGCAGTTCGGCGAAGCTGGGAAGAGCCACCGTAGTTCCCATATCGATCCCAATTGCGATCGCTGTTATTTTGATCGTTGTTTCCACTGCGATACTGAGCCTGGCCGGTCGTGCTCGAACCAATGCCAATGCCTAACATTAAAGTTAATCCTAAGAGAGCTCCTGCAGTCCTATTCGCTAGTTGTTTCATCTTCATCTGGTCCTCGTGATTTGTTGTGTAGCTAATCCAGTGTCCCTTGTTGGGACTGCCTGATGTTTTCAGGGTTAGTTTGCGTGGGGTGATCAAACGTAACTCATGCAGGCGCTTCTGTATGTGCTGCAACGCACATATAAGGATTGGCTTTAATGTGAGAGGTGGGCTTTGCACATAAAGTCAGGGATGTCGTCCCGTTAGGGACGGAATGTTTTAGGCGGTGGCGTATTCCGTGTGAGAAACGAACTGCGTGATACTTCCGACCAGGCCCTCAACGTCGGGCTTGATGACGTAAGCGTTGGCTCCTGCCTCAATGCCTCGTTTCTTGTCAGCGTCAAAGCCGGCCCCCGAAAAGAAAAGAATCGGTGTACAAGGATCGAACTCCCGCATTCGGCGACACAACTCAAAGCCGTCGAGGTCGGGCAACCTCGTGTCCAACAAATACAGGTCGAACCGTTCTGTTTGAATCAGCGATAAGGCCTGGGCCGCCGTCCCGACGGCTTTGGTGTCAATCCGCCTGAACTTCAGCACCATGCTCAACATCTCTCGCGAGTCTTCATCGTCTTCAACACAGAGAACCCGGGGTTTGACGCTGGATAGCATTGGTTGCCTCCTGCTTAAAGGGGTGGTTATCAGGCGTGAAGCTAGACCAGGTGACAATGAAGGTCTGTGCGCTAACACACATATAAACGACACACATTCTGTCACTTAATACGCGCCTTCGGCTTTGTGTGCTGGCGCACAGACCGCGAATCTTTTGAGTTGTACATAGTCAGGGTCGCTCCTGGGCCAAATTACTTGAACAACCAAACTATTGCTGCTCAATGTTCCACGGGCCACTCAAGTTGAATCCGAATGATCAACACCCTGCACAAAGAGTCCAACAACACGATCGAGCCTAAGCGGACGCCAGAAGGACTACGAACTTCAGAAATCCGTTACCGTCGGCTGTTTGAGTCTGCGCGAGACGGTATCCTCATTCTTGATGCCGCCACTCTAAAAATCACCGACGTGAATCCGTTTATGAACGAGTTACTGGGCTACTCTCGCGATGAATTTCTGGGGAAGGAGCTTTGGGAAATCGGTCTGTTCAGCGATAAGAAGGCGAGCCAGCGAGCGTTTCGAGAGTTGCAGGTGAAAGGCTATCTTCGCTACGAGGATTTGCCCCTCCAAACCACAGATGGAAAGCTCCGGGAAGTGGAGTTTGTCAGCAACGTCTATGAAGAAGACAGCCTTCACGTTATTCAATGCAACATCCGCGACATCACTGACCGCAAGCGAGATGAGGAAGAACGCAGGCTCCTTTTGGACAAGGCGCAGGAGGCACGCGCGGAGGCTGATACGGCAAACGGTATCAAGGATGAATTTCTCGCCCTGCTTTCACATGAATTGCGTACTCCCCTGACCTCAATTCTTGGCTGGTCGCATTTGCTAGCCAACGACAGTCTCAACGAGCAGGAATCAAAACGTGCAATTGAGACCATCGTGCGCAACGCCCACGCGCAGAAACAACTCATTGACGATCTGCTCGACATCTCACGCATCATCACCGGCAAGCTGCGCCTCGACGTGCGCGCGGTGGAACTGGGGCCGATGATCAAGGAGGTCGTCGACGGAGTGCGCCCGGCGGCTGACGCCAGAAGCGTTACTCTTGAGACGACACTTGATTCACCGATCAGCCCAATCCTGGGCGACTTCGACCGACTGCGACAAATCATTTGGAACCTGTTAACCAACGCGATCAAGTTCACACCCAAACGGGGGAACGTGAAGGTGCGCCTGGAGTGCGTCGATGTTGCGTCACTTCCCAGCGGCGGGCCCTCCTGGGGTACGGAGTCCCATGTCGAGATCACCATCAGCGATACGGGGCAAGGCATCGCTGCGCAGCTTTTGCCGCACGTCTTCGACCGCTTTCGCCAGTCGGACTCGTCAAGCACCCGCAGGCACGGCGGGCTTGGACTCGGGCTCTCAATCGTGCGCCAGTTGGTTGAGCTACACGGGGGAATGGTGACGGCTGAAAGTCCTGGTGAAGGAGAAGGCAGCACCTTCAAAGTCATCCTTCCGGTAACGAACGTGCATAAGGCACCGAGCGAGCTAGAGAAGACGCGGCCCGCAATCGCTGGTAATGCTCCGATCGACCAAGAGCCATCGCTTGCTCTTCTTCGTGTGCTCGTCGTCGATGATGAGCTGGACGCGCGGGATCTTATTGCTGCGATGCTGATGGGTCGTGGCGCCGAAGTGGTCTCAGTCGGTTCAGCCAGCGAAGCGCTCGACGAAATGGACCGGCAGCGATTCGACTTGCTGGTGAGCGATATCGGCATGCCGCAGATGGATGGCTACGCCCTGATTAAGAAAATACGGCAGCTCCCGCTAGAGCGCGGTGGAAGAATCCCGGCAGTGGCATTAACGGCCTACGCTGGAGACGAAGACCGGATGCGCGCGCTCTCGGCCGGGTACCAGTTGCATGTCCCGAAGCCGTTCGAGCCAGCGGAGTTGACTACCGCTTTGGCAAATCTTGCCGAACAATTAGCCGTGCCTGTGGCTGTCGGCGGGACAACGACAGTGGCCTCTTCGAGAGGCATCGGATCTTTAAGTTAAAGGAGCCAGCGATGACCGAAGACAAGAGACAACAAGTGAACACAGGTTCTGCGAAGTTTAATGAAGGGGTGGAGGCCGGACTAAATTCCGCCGAGGACACAAAGAACTGGGAGGCGGGTAATGAATTGGGTCAGGAACTGAAAGATGAAGGTGAGAAAAGTGAGCCGGTGTCAGAGAGCGTTTTGCAGAAACCGGAGACTCCGCTCTTTATGAAGAATGCTCGCGGAGGCAATAAAGGAAATGCTCAGGATGAGAAGGACGAAACTGAAGAATAGGCGTCTCGATTGGTGATTGCCGATTTCCGATTGCCGATTCGCCCGTAGCGAAAAGATCGATATTGGCGGCAGAATAAATTGTGTGTTGGATTTGCAGGACTTCGCACAAAAGTCTTTCTTCAAAGTCGGCGAAGCCGACGACTGATTTTAGCCCAGCACTTCAGTGCTGGGGACAGTGGCAGAATAGGCACAGAGTCCGTGAAAAGGACGGCTGAATTTTGATCGCAAGTTTTCAGTCGTCCGCTTCGCGGACTCCATTGAGAAACACGGCCCGAAGACCCGGCACTGAAGGTGCTGGGCTACTATCGATCGTCCCGCTTCGCGGGACTCATGACTGGCTATCCCAGCAAACGATCGAACTCGTCTTTGACAACGCGGTAACACTCGCAAACTGTCTCTTCCAATTTCTGGCGGTCGAGGATCTTAATGTGGCCGCGGACGTAGCTGATTGCTCCGGAATCTTGCAAGCGGCCGGCAGCCACGGTAACGCCTTCGCGTCGGACACCCAACATGTCGGCAATCAATTCCTGCGTCATGATCAACTCGTCGGCCTTCACACGGTCGTGGCTCAACAAGAGCCAGCGGCAGAGTTGCTGTTCCACCGAGTGGAGCCGGTTGCAAACGGCCGTCTGTGAGATTTGAGTAATCAACGCCTGGGTATAACGCAATAGCAGGTATTGGAATTTGCCGCCGAGCGCGAACTCATCCTGCAGAACCTTGGCCTTCATCCTTACAGCGCCGCCGGCGCTCTGCACCACTGCACGATTGGGCATGGTGCCTCCTCCCATGAAAAGGGCAATCCCCACCACGCCATCGTTACCCGTCAAACCCATTTCCGCGCTCGTACCATTTTCCATGGTGTAGAGCAAAGAAACTATTGCTGTGGTCGGGAAGTAGACGTAATCCAGGTGTCCCCCGAATTCGTAGACAACTTCCCCGAGATCAAATGAGACATTAGCTAGCTGTGGCAGGAGGCGTTCATACTCGTCGCTCGGAAGCGCGGCAAGAAGCCGGTTCTCGGTGGGAGCGGTAGGTCTCATAGATACGGACATGCGCGATCTCCGCGATTCGGTCTTCTAAAAGCACCATTTGGAGCCGGGCCGAATCAGACGCCACTTGACGTCGGAAAGTGAGGTTTTAAGACCAATCACAGCCTAATAGCTCGCTGAAAAGATTAACACGTATGTGGCCTAGCGCACAGACCGACCTCTCTGCGTGATTCATTTTAGTAGGACAGAAGAGAATTTGTGAGCGGCGAAAGCGGGGGCATTTTGGTAGCTTCGCTAAGTGCCGCGCGAACATTAAAGGAGATGCGGTAATGCCTTCAGACTTCAAATGCTCAAAATGTAGTGGCGAGATGCAAGAAGGACTCGTTGTCGATCTTAACTATGCCGGCATACTTCAAAGTATGTGGGTTGAAGATCCGGCAGGGACGAACGGAGGCCCAGGCGCCATGGACGGTAAGAGAAAAGTGAAGACCATGACTTACCGTTGCTCAAAGTGTGGCTATCTGGATTCGTATGCCAGATGAGTCGACTGAATGATCAGGAATTATCATGAAGAACCACGTGCGGTTTATTTTAGTCCTCGCGATAGTCACCGCATGTGCGACGCTCGGACCCGGCCAGGGACCCAACACCACACCGCAAGGCAGCTCCACGCACAACGGAAAAGCCCAAACGAGTTACGATCAGAACAAGGCGATCACAACTGTTCGGCTTTATCCAATGCAAGTTTATGGTGAGCCTCTCGCTTCTTCAACCTACATCGGCGGCGATGAAGCGAGCTTTAATGCCTCGTTTACTTACCCGGGACGAACATTGAGAGCCCAACCTAAAAAGGTGCTTTTCTCTTTGACTTCCACATCACAGGACTGGAAGTACACTGACTTCCGCGAGCTAACTGCCCTAGTCGATGGGAAACGATTAAAACTAGGTCCGCTGGAGCAGGTTCCTTCATTCACAGTAAGTGCTTCTGCGAATCCGAACTCGGATGACTACATAAGTGAACGAATCGCCATCTCCCTCCCCTATGGTACTTTCCTGCAGATTGCGAATGGGACGAAAGTCCGGATCAGGATGGGACCCAGAGAATTCAAGCTGGAGCATAAACATCTTGAATCGCTTCGCTACCTCGCCACTCGAATGCTTCCCTGATTGGGTTTACTGAACAGGGATTTCATGTTCGCGCCTTTAATTCGATCAAAGCAAAACAAAGTTTCAATTAGTGCGTACTACTGGGCAATCCAGCGGCTGAAAAGCTGTTTGGGATCTAATATCCGCGCGAGAGTTGCTTGAGGTGATAGATGAACGCAATCGAGGTGGCGGGTCTTTCCCGCACTTTCAACGGTCTGCGAGCGGTAGATAACATCTCCTTCACAGTCGACGCCGGTGAGATATTCGGTTTCCTGGGCCATAACGGCGCAGGCAAGACAACTTCAATCAGGATGTTAACCGGCCAGCTGCGACCCACCGCAGGCCATGCCCGGGTGGCCGATTGTGACGTGGTCACGGAACGGCGACGCCTCAAACCTCTTATCGGTGTTGTCTCGGAAAATCAAAATCTCTACGAACGTATGTCCGGCAGAGAAAATCTGACTTTTGCTGCGCGACTTTACGGCACAGGTAGTAAGCGAATTGACGAGGCGCTGGATCAAGTTGGCCTGCTCGATCGGGCCGGGGACAACGTTCAGCAGTATTCCAACGGCATGAAGCAGCGGCTGCTTATCGCGCGAGCCCTGCTCCATAAACCACCAATAATTTTTCTTGACGAACCTACCAGTGGATTAGATCCAGTAGTTGGGCGTGACATTCGGCGTCTGGTGCGTGAACTTGCCGACCAGGGGGTGACGGTCTTCCTCACCACTCACTACATGGAGGAAGCTGATCAGCTTTGTGGTCGCGTTGCTTTCATTAGCGAAGGGCGGATTGTCGCCCTCGATACACCGGACAATCTGAAAGTAGCCCACGGCCAGAAGGCCCTGGAGGTAAGACTCGATGATGGTCAAACTCTGACCATTGCCCTGGATGATCCAGATGCCGGAGAGAAACTGGAGAAGCTGGTAACCTCCGGACAAATTCGAACGCTGCACTCAGCCGAAGCCACGCTTGAAGAAGTATTCATTCAGATAACCGGAAGGAGGCTGTCGGAATGAACTCGAGAATCGTCGCTGCGATTGCGCGCAAGGATATTGTGGATGCAATTAGGAATCGCTACCTGCTTGCTGCCTTAACGACGCCTCTGTTTGTGGCAATTCTTTTTCGTATCCTGCTGCCTGGTATCAGTAGTCTGAACATCTTGACCATCGTGGTTCATGACCCGGGCGAATCACGCCTGGTTTCTCAACTGCGCGCTTCGCCGCAGATAAATCTGATCCAAGCCGGCTCGGCTGAGGGATTAGCCAAAAGAAGTTGAGAACTCCAAAGCAGTTGGCGGGCTGGCTGTACCCGCCAACTTCAACGCGGATGTAGCAGCAGGAAAACAGCCTGAGGTGACCGTCTATGTCAACAACGGGAAGAGCGACATCCAGCAATCTGTTTTGAAGCAGATGATGGAACAACAGGTCCTGGCCTTGGTACAGCCGATTCCCGCTCGTCTGACTTGGATTGATGTTGCCAAAGAACCGGGCGCGCAACCCAAGGCTGGATTTAATCTCAACCAAATGCTTTTTCCGTTGCTCTTGTTAATAACCTTTGGCATGAGCGGCGCGTTGGTAGTGCCCTTGCTGTTGGTGGAAGAGAAAGAAAAACGTACTTTGGATTTCCTGTTAACCTCGCCTGCAAGTTTGAGTGAGATAGTTACAGGAAAAGCATTGACTGGTGTGGTCTACAGCCTGCTGATTGCGGGAGTACTGATGGCTATCAATCACAAGCTGATCGGGAACTGGCCGCTGACACTGCTGACTCTTTTAGCAGGACTGCTGTTAGTTGTCGCAATTGGCTTGTTCATGGGAAGCCTTTTTCAAAACACCATGCAAGTCAACACGTGGGCCAGCCTGGTGCTCATGGTTCTGCTGGCGCCAAGCTTCCCCACGCCTGGCCTGCCGGCCGTCCTCGAGACGGGGTCGCGTTTGATTCCGACCTACTATTTTGTCGAGGCGCTGCGTTTGTCGTTGGCCGGCACTGCTTCCGCTAAGCTATGGGGAAATCTAGCGGCGGTCTTGGGTTTTACGGTGCTTGCGCTTTTCGCAGCGACTTGGGGACTACGCCGGCAACAGAATTAGAGATGAACACGTGAGAGTGAAGTGCTGGTGATGCGAATGGCTGCTGAAGATTTTCAGTCGTCCGCTTGGCGGACTCAACTGGCTGCATACTTACATTCCCAGCACTGAAGTGCTGGGCTATTGTCGGTCGTCCCGCTTTGCGGGACTTTATTAGGATTTATTTTCAAATGATGAACTGGCTTAAGCTGTACATCATCGACAGCGTACTGGTACTGACTCTGATTCTTGCAATCGGTCCACCAGTTTATTCAGCCCAGTATCATCAGCTAGTCAGTAGTGCTTCTGGTCACTCGAGTCAAAGCGGATCCACTCAAAAGAAGATAGATGGAATATGGGTTGGAGTGGTTGAGGTTTCGGGAATTAAAGTGCGTTTGATCCTCAGGATCACGCAAGACTCTAGCGGGGCGTTGACTGCCAGATTGGACGTTCGAAGCTCTGAAGTGGCTGCGCGCCACGGTTGCCGAAGGATTTCCCCATTACCCACTCTTCGAGCGCGACACGTTCCTCGATCTAATTCGCGATGATCCCGCTTTCAAACAATTCCTGTCAGAGATGAAGACACGCTGGGAAGGTTATCAGCGGGAGTTTGGCTGAGAGGCCCGACTCTGGACTGCGGCAGCTTGGTGCCGCTTTTTTAGTGCGACTTCGTGTAATTTCGTGGTTCGTATTTCTTAGGCCGACCGACTGATTTAGACTGATACCAGCGCTTTACTTTTTTCGTCGGAAGCGGGTTTCGGAATAGGTTTCGAACTCTTTCCCAGGCCCGGCCAGGGCAAATGTTTCAATAAACTCATCGTTGCTTAGAAAACGATAGCTTTCGCGGGCCCGCCACCCCTGAGGAATGTTCTCGATTGCCGTGCTGCTGAAGACAAAGCTGCGCCCATCTTCAGAAATGCTCTCTAAAGAGTACTGAACCACGAAACCCTCAACGTGGAACTGGCGAAAAACAAGTTTCTTTAGTGCTCGATCAAATCCAATGAAGCCCAAGTCCTCGTGGGTTTCACCTTTCGGATTCTTCTCCTGCGGTGGGTAGACCGCCTTATTCGACACTCGAACAAATCGGTCCCTTAACACGAAAACATATTCGCGCTCCATTTTCCCGGCTCCGGGTTTGCCCTGCGAATCGCCTTCCCAGTTTCCAATAAACTGCCGCACCGGATTAAAGGGATCGACCTTGTCAGATTTGTTCGGAGCGGACTGCTGGCCCGCAGCCACGTTGCTCATGACAAAAGCTAAGCCAAGAGCGAGTGCAATTAAGATCACCTTTTGCGTCAATCCGAACTTGGATACGAACATAGTGCCTCCACAACTTAAGACGGTTGTCATGCTCATCTTTTATGGCTTTGCCTAGGAGTCGAAGCAGAGAAGTTAAGCGCTGACCCCTCTCATTCACACCGCGGCTTTAGCCCGGTGTTACATGCGGTGTGGACCTCCAGAAACCGTTTAAACGGTAATTACATACTTGACTGACCACGGCGAGTTGAGAAGTATGTTTATCACTGCGGAATCAGTGACGAGTAATGATTGGAAACCAACCGCCAGCGCCCGACCTGTTTTATCCATACTCTAGTAAAGCGATTGTCACGAGGAACAGCTTTCCCTCTGTCTTGCCCAATCATTGTTGACCGGCCAGTCTCGACGGCTGTATTCCCGTAGACGCGCACTCGAACGTCGTCGGTGGTGATAGATTGAAATTTCAAATCACCTGACGTGAAATCTGAAATAACCTGCGCTTTGATTCTCACTCTGCCGCTTGGTCCTATGCCGATAAAATCATCAGCGTAAATGCGGTCAAGCGCCACAACATCAGCTTCGATTTGCGCTTGAATGCGTTCATGATCAACTTGTCTTATGGCCTGCTCAACGCTCTTTTTTGAATCTCGTCGCGCACTTTGCTTTTGCCCGAGGGCGATAGAGGCTGATGCTGTAAAAACCAGAACCGCTATGACTAGTGTTTGTCTCATGGAGAGTTGTCCTTATAAATGATGCTGCCTACCAGTCCTCAGCGCCGAACGGTGGCCTTCAGCTGCGGCGCGAAATCAGCATTTAAGCGGCCTTTCGTTTCTTAGCAGCTTTCTTTTTCTCGTACTCTGCCTGTCGTTTATCTATCTCACTTTACCGATCCAGGTTTCGTCTACTTCTACGGAACCGGATACCTTGGTCAGTCAAGTATATAACTACCGTTTTAAACGGTTTCCAATGGCAGTCTGAATCCCGAATCACCGCGCTAAAGCGACGGTGTGAATGAAAGACATTGATCGAAGAAATACTCTTGGACAAGGCCATCCTTCATGCTTATCGGATTGTGATGATACGGCCAAACGGAGAATTGAGGCTTGTAAAAATCGGCCATCGTCAGAAGACGACACCTGGAAAATTGAAAAATTCTCGCGGCGCCATTCCAGCCATCTCGCGAAACTCGTGATTGAAATGGGCCTGATCGTAATAGCCGCACTCCAGAGCGGTCTCCGTCAACGAGGCCGGTTCACGGTCGCTCAAACAGCGAATAACGTTTAAGAACCGGCTGACGCGCGCGAATTCTTTCGGACTTAACCCCACCGCATGCTGAAACCGTCGTGTCAGATTGCGATTGCTCACGCCTAGATGGGCAGCGAGTTGAGCGACATTTAACTGGCCGCGGTTTGCATCAATGAGGCGGAGACCCTGGTCAACAGTGTGGTCGTAACGGTCAGTCCTCGACAGCAACCAGAGCAGCGACTCTTCAATAATCCGAACACGTGCCTCCATTCCGCATGCAGTGACCATGCGCTCGGTCAACTCGCTTGCTTGTTCTTTCCAGTATCTCGAAGCTCGACGATCCCTGCTGCCACTTCGCGTAGCGGTCTTTGAAAGAAGAGATAAGCCCCACGGGCACGGAAACGAATGGCTATGAGACCAATTCGACCCGCAGGCTCAATCTCGAGGAATCGCTTCATCTGTCCCACGACAAAACTCTGAGGCTGGACAGCACTTGTCCCATCAGGAAAGTAGGTAAGAAATGGGTCGCGAAAATGAATCACGAGTTCGACACAACTGTCAGGAAGGATTCTTTCCCTGCCCTCGCGAAATATCGCTCCGGCACTCTCCTGTGACCAGATGCATTTCACAAAAGGAGTGAGTGCCGCGTGAACCGGATATTCACGGACACCGAAGAAGGGGTCGTTCATTATGGCCTTGTCTGTCATCAGTAAGGGAGAGTCTAAACTTGGCATGTTAATAGACGTCACATTTCCACTTTCAAATCTTACCGCACCTCGCGAAACTTTTTCGCACCCTCTCACGTAGCTCCAACTTGAGGCCCGTCATGACAAGCAAACAACAAAGCCCACGCTCCGTGTCTACAAGAATCGCGCTCCTTCTGGCCTTCATTTTGATCATACCAGCCATCGCCGCCGCACAGGTTTACACGGTGATCAGCTTCGACGGCAAAGGCGACGGTCGCGATGCTTCAGCGGCTGATGTTGCACAGCTTTCTTATCGCCACGACAAAGAGCAGGACATTCTCTGGTTCCGCATCGCTCTCTATGGAAAAGCCAATGAGCAGGCATTTGGCGTGAATCTCGTGATCGATACCGGCGGTGACGAAGCAAGCAAGCTGAATTGGTGGGGAGGCAACAAGACTTTCAAGTTCGACAAGTTAGTTACCGCAGCGGTGACGCGCAGCGATAAAGGTTATGCGGGGACGATTGGAGTCACCGACGCTGCCGGAATCACTCAGCAGCGAATGAATAATCTGCGGCAGAACAATCTGCAAATACGCGTCGAGGGCGACTCGATCCTGATCGGCATCAAGCGCACAGACATCACCGACAAGTCGAAAATGAATTTGCTTGTGGCCGTCGGTTCAAAGGAGCAATGGAACGACGAGATTCCCAACGTGGGATCTGCCATTCTTGATCTCGCAACGGCAAAGCTCGGTGTGCGCGAAATTGACGTCAGCCGAAACAACTTCGGACCGTCTACAAGGATTATGAAATTCTGGCCAAAGACAGCGAGCCCGTTATTACGAAGACGGGCCGAGGCAAGCAAACGCTGATTCTGGTGCCGGGAATGTATTCCGGAAATAAATCTTTTGATGGCTTCATCGCTCGCAATCAGTCGCAGTACCGAATGTTTCTCCTCACACCACCGGGACTTAATGGAACGCCGGCGCGTATCGATGCCCGCGACCGGCACAAGTTTCAGTGAACTCACATGGACGCGCAGGCTTGAACAAGACATTCTCGATCTGATCCGCAGGGAAAAACTGACCAAACCCGTAATTCTCGCGGAACGTCAACCGGCCGCTCAGGCGGCGATTGAGCTGGCGATTGAACATCCCGATCAGATTGGTGGCGTGGTTCTCGTAGGGACTAACCTGGTGCAGTTCTTCCCTTCTCCCAAAGATCCTACACGCAAGACGCCTATTGCTTTTGAGGAACGCGGCCCGTTTGTTGATGAGAGTTGGGCCGGAAAGTGGTTCAAATATGTAACACCCGAAACGTGGAAGAACGGCGATCTCGCGCAGCAACTTCTGAGCAGCGATCCGTTCAAGGTCACAGACAGCATGGAATGAACTCGAAGCCGCTCCTGTTGAGATCAAGATTCGCTATCTTCTTGAGTTCTGGTCTTCGGACGTCACGCGCGGTTTCGACAGGCTGAAGGTTCCGGTTTTGGCGCTCGTTCCCGGCTTTGACGAAAAATTCCTTGCCGATCCGGCAAATGGCTTTGCTAAGCCATCGTTTCTCGATTCGTGGGAGACCTTGGTCCCGAAACATCCGCAGCTTGAACTGGTGAAGATTCCCAATGCACGAATGCTGGTTCTCGATGATCAGCCGCAAGCAGCAGACGATGCTGATCGCAATGTTTGTCGAGAAGGTCAGCAACTAGTCATAAAGTGGCAGGATCAGTAGGCCATTTGAGCCTGTCGTGTTTAGTTCGTGTCAGTTCGTGGATCTTCCTCTTTGGTTTGACAGCGATACGATCCACGAAATAACACGAGTGGACACGAAGTCATATAATGTTAAACTAAAGTTCTTAAATAGTCAGGCCTGAAAAGGTGTCATCTGCGTCTTTAGTGTGGCCGGAAATTTCAATCGCTGCCTGCGCACGCAACAGAAAAATGCTCCGCCTGAAGCTGAGGCGAGTGCCTGGTGGGCAAAGGCGCTGTAGTTCGACGGAGAGCTTCCCCACATGACAGAGTTATACAAGCGCGTGCCAACAACCAGATCATAAACGGCTGCCCTTCTATCATAGTGGTGGATCTCTGAAGTATCAGGAAGCACGGAATAAATATCGTCTTCAATCAGCCGCACACTGCGATTGTTCGACAGCACTTTCCTTAACTCAATCAAAACTTCCATGGCAGGAACGGAATTGTTCCACAGCACAATCAAGGAGCATAACGTTCGAGTGGATCTGAGAATTACTAGCTACAAGGAAACGGGGATCAGAACAGGGTGGTAGAACAGCAGTCTGCAGTAGAAAAGATTCGAGTTTTTCGTGATTGTTCGTGTCAGTTCCTCGATTGTCCCTTTGGCTTGACAGCGTTACGAACCACGACACGAACGGATACGAACTAATAGAGTGGTAATTCTCAGCTTTAGTCCTTTTTCGTGATTGTTCGTGTCAGTTCGTGGATCGTCGCTTTGGTTTGACAGCGATACGATCCACGACACGAACGGACAAGCGAAATAATCAATCTCAAGCTCGCAGTTGCCGTTTCTTGCTCTGTGTTATCCGCGTTTATCTGTGGCTAATATTTTCTTTGTTTCACAGCTCCTTGCCTGCATTCCGCAAGTCTGAAGGCATTACAACGACAGCAGGTATTGCACCAAATCACCTTTCTCCTGTTCAGTTAATGCAAGAGCTGAAACAAGTGTTGTAGTGATTGACGACATCAAGCAAAGTGGCAAAACGCCCATCGTGAAAGAAACCACCTCGTTGATGCGTCCATAGACCCCTTCAGCGGCGACGTCCGGTAGTGCTCGTCCGGCGACCGGTTTGCCTGGAAAGCATCGATGCAGATCTGCGCCGGCGTATGCATGTTCCAGCCCGGTTCGCTAAACAATCGGGGGAACATGACAGGTATCGCATTGAGCTTTCCCATTGAACACTGCCTCCCCTCTAGCGGCTGCTGCGGGATTAAAGCTTCCTCCTGGAGGTTGCGGCGCCGGAATGGCCAGTTGATAAAAGTGAAGTGCGGGAAGCTTTGATGTGATTAGATCTGGAGTGTTGCGCACATTCCCGAAACCATTCGCCGCAGCTATTGGAAACTTTGCTGCGTCGTTCAATCGAGGATCGAAGAAAGTCCCACTGCCATGCATTTCCAAGTTGGCTACAAAAGCATTCCAGTGAGTGACCGAACCCCAACCGGTCCAGGTGTGTAAGTTCACGCCTGCAAGTCCGAAGGCAGGCGGGATTAATGTAGCTCCTGACACGTTTGTGCCCGTCACTACGCCGTTGGAAATCTGTTGAGGATTAAATGCTTTGCCATCGAGAACGAGCTCGGCGTCAAACTTCCCTGGACCCCAGCTTCTCAGAACCGTTCGCACCGTATCCTGGTCAACGCCCAGCAGATTACTGAAAGGACTCAGGTCTGGAGCGAGGGCGACAATCTCACCAACGTTTAGATCGCGGTTAGCCCAACCATCTAACCGGTGTCCAATGCCTGTAGTAAGTGAGTTATCAACTGTGGAATGGCAGAGAGCGCAAGTGATGCCAACCGAACTCAAACCATCAGTCTTCGTTGAAAAATCCTTCGACTCCCAAAACTGCGTTATGCCTTAACAACACAAGCGTGACAGCAGGATCGTTTAGGTCCAGTTTGCCCTGTTTCAGTTGCTTCACGAGGCCTCGTGGCAGAGCGTCCACATCGACCTTAAGTCCTAAGGCTAACGCTGCGTTCGGACTTAGGCCTGGACCGACGCCACCAAACTGAGTGCCTTCGATGGCCTGATGAAGTTGGAGCATGTCGCCCCAGAAGGCTTCGTCGCCGAAGGTGTCGAAGCGGAACGTTTGCCTGCCCCTCGCTGATCATCTGGTCGACGTTGCTCGTCAATCTTTTTGTCGAAATTGAGAAGCGCGACAATCTTGTGAACCGACCGGAGTTGCAACTAACAGCAGCGCGATGGCGGCTAACACCAATGCAATGAGCTTGGGTAGCTTTTGCAACGCCTGATGATTTGTGCAGCAGCAATCCGTTTAGGTCTTTCCGAATCGTATCCTCGGAGGATTGATTCTCTTAGGTTGGTTATCCATATTCGTTACTCCCATTGAAGAAAAGCTGTGGACAGAGCGGGGCTTATTTCTTGAAACAGGAAGGGGAAACTAGGGGGTTAAACGGGTCTGGTTTTTGCACAAATAACGCATCGGTGTTACCTTGCGCCCGCGCGTCAATTGCGAGATTCGTGCGGCCCTCGGCCTAAAACCGGGGGTTAGTTGTTTTAGTGGGAACGGGTTTTAGGGTACGCCCTAATACTGAAATTGTAAAGAGGACAAATGCCTAATTCTGACAGCCTTAGAAGCCTTCGTTTTCCTTGTGAATGTGTTTCCTCAGGGCCGGGTGGTTACAGTGATCCCTGGGCCGAGATAACTAAAAACAAGTTACTGCCAGACGGAACTAAAGAAGAGATTTTGAATCTGGTAGCCCGCGAGCCCAAGACCATCTCGCAACTGGCGGCAGCCCTCAACCTGTCGCCGCCAAGCGTTCATACTCACATTAACGACATGATGAAGAGCGAGCTGCTGCGCGAGTCTGGAGAGTGGGAGAAAAAATACCCGACCGAGCGTTACTACGAGCCAAACTTTCCGGTATTCAAGGCAGACGAGTGCGAGGAGTTTCACACCCTGTGCGAAGAAATGGCTCAGAAGGTGGTGGCGCTCTTTGAAAGTGAACGCTCGAGGATGGAGCGTGCTTTCGAGAGAACGAAACTTAAAGACCAGGGTTGGGAGTTTTCTGATGTCGCCCAGTGCTTATATGCAAATATGCAGCGCGGTGCGCGTACTCAGCTAGAGCAACGCGGATTACTGGTTTCACGTCAGAAACACGCTAACGGCGCTGAGTGGATCTTCTGGGCTGAAGAAGCAGAACCAGTCAAAAAGAAAAGATGAGTTCCTGGTTTTAGAGATGGATGACGCAGCCCCTTCTCCCGCGCTGAAAGCGCTTTGACTCAGATGTTGTGCAGTTGAATATTAAACCTCGTCCTACTATTTGTGTTCGGTACCAGCCTTCTGAAGTTTCGGCGCAATTTCGTCCAGCCATTTATCCAGCTCGCTTTGGGTAAAATACTTTCCCTTTAGCATTACGCCCGCTCGTTTTTCTGTATTCGAGATATCTTCCAACGGATTTGCTTCTAGCAGGACGAGATCTGCCCGCTTCCCCTTCTCGATCGTGCCTGTTTTATCAAGCGTGCGGAAAAACTCTGCCGGGTTTCGCGTCGCAGCCGCAAGCACCGCGTAATTAGAAAGGCCCGCTTCGTTCAGGCTCTTCAATTCACGATGCAGCGAGAAGCCGTAAAGCATCAACCATTCGGGCGTGTCCGAACCCGCGAGAATCCTGCCGCCGGCATCATGAATCGCTGTTACGAGCTTATTTCTAACGGCCACGTATTTGGCGCGCCTCTCGGCGGTAGCGGCAGTGGCCCAATATCTCTTGTTAACGCCAAGCCAAAGGTCAATGACTTTCGGAGGATAGAAACGAATGTCTTTTTGCGCCCTGATTGATTCTTCGGTGCGCCCGATGCCGAATGTGTATTTGAACAAGGTCAGAGTTGGCACGGAGAAGGGATTCGATCGAACCGTGGCCTGGGCTAGTTCGGGAATCTTGCTTTCATCAAGATAATCGAGACTCTCCCAGTTTTTAGGATTGTAAAGATAGATGTCCGAGACCGACCCTTTGATTGGTGAGCTTTCGGGCAAGAGCGCTTCAAGATACGAGTCGAGGTGTTCAATTTGTTGTCCTGCCTTCAGCGCCCGCGCCAACCCCACAAACCGGCTGTCTGCGTGCCCCACCAGCGAAATCTTTTGTTTCCGGGCTTCGTCGACAATCGCTTCATAGACTTCGGATTTCAGGTTGGTTGTCATCTTCAAATAGTCGTAGCCGTCCTGCCTGGCTTTGCGAACTGACTCACGCGCTTCAGTTTCAGTGGTCACGACGTACGCGTTGGTGGATTTCTTGCCGATAAACTGCGGGCTTGCCGCGTAGATCGTTGGCGCAATGATTTCGCCGCGGGCCGATCTGGCGCGCAATACCAGTTGTTCGGGCGTGCCATTCATCAAACGAATGGTCGTGACGCCATTTGCCACCATGACTTTGAGCTCATCCTCTGCGAGCGCGTCCGGAAACTCATCTTCGTCCGACATCAGGTGGACGTGCATATCAGTCAAGCCGGGGATCAGAAACTTTCCCGCACCTTCAATCCGCTGCGCCCCCTTCGGAACCTTCACACGTTTGGCATCGCCAATCTCGACAATCACTCCGTTTCGAACAATCACGGTCTGATTTGGAAGCACGCGCTCTTTATCCATTGGGATGACGTTGGCGTTGACGAAAGCGACGACGGTCTCTTCGCTCGCTGAAACTCGCGAGTACGCAAAAGCGCCAAACGCTAAGATCAGAATCATTAATGTAGACTTTTTCATCTTCATACCCCTGACGTATTGGGTGGATTCAACTCAGAAGTGCAACTCAACAGCTCGCTGTTGCATGAGCGCTGAAGGCGCGAAATAAGGTAGCCAGCGGCGAGCGCGAAGCGCGTAGCCCTGGTGTGTTTGCCTATAGTGTTGAGCTCTGAAAGAGCGATATAACCTTCAGACGCAGTTGTTTCATGTCGCACTTTCAGTGCTCAAGGTTCTGCCCTAACAGATCCAGGGGCGACGTGCTTCGCTACGCTCGCACTCGCCCCTGGCTACCTTATTTCGCGCCTTCAGCGCTGCACTGGCTGACATTCGGTTGATCACTGGATTCGACGTCCCGTTGCACTTCCAAGTTGAATTCGCGTTATTTCTTTCCTTGCGAACGTTTAATTACTCTCAGTAGTTCCTTGATGCAATTACAATTTTGAGCACACCAGCTTCGATTGTCATTTCCATAGACAGACTGCGTACAGCTACTCGGTGCTTCGATACGACATGAATTGACTTTGTTCTGACACTGCAATGACAGGGCCGAATGACAGATCTAACTTCATCAGCCGAAAATCTCATCTCATCAGAATGTCACACCTCGAAGCAGACTTCGATCGTTTAGCGCTACTCGATGAAGACGGCTGGACTAGCAACAATCACTATCACAACTTCCTGCTGCGCAATGTTCCGGAGAACTGCGTAGACGCATTGGAGATCGGCTGCGGCACCGGAGCATTCTCCAGACGTTTAGCTGAGGTTTCAAAACACGTAGTGGCTCTGGACCTGTCGCCGGAGATGATCCGTGTTGCGCGTTCTCGCTCTAAACAATTTCCGAACATAGATTTTCAACTAGTCGATGCGATGTCGTGGGATTTTCCCGCCGCACACTTTGATTGCATTAGCACGATCGCCACACTTCATCATTTGCCGCAACGCGAATTGCTTCTGAAGGCCAAGAGAAGCTTTGAAACCCGGTGGCACTCTGTTGGTTCTCGATCTAGTGGAATCGAAAGGGCTGCGCGACTTGTTCGTGGATTTCATCGCCCTCGGAGTAAGCGGCACCCTGCGACTTACTCACAACGGACATTTGCAACCCCCTCCGGATGTTCGCGCCGCATGGGAGGAACACGGCAAAACCGATTCGTATTCAACTATCGATGAGATCCGCGAACTCTGCGCGGAGATCCTGCCCGGAGCGAAAGTCAGAAGACACCTGCTGTGGCGCTACTCGCTTATCTATAAGAAGCCGAACTCCTAGTGCGAGCCAACTGGCGAGTAGGTTGCCCAGAGGTCGACCTTACTAACTCACGGGTGACGTTGAATGTGAGAGTCCCGCGAAGCGGGACGGCCGATAATAGCCCAGCACTTCAGTGCTGGGATCAGAGGTCAGAAGATACATAGTCCGCAAAGCGGACGGCTGAATCAGGAGAAATCAGTCGTCCGTTTCACGGACTCCCATGTTGGAACGCTCGAATCCCAGCACTGAAGTGCTGGGCTATTGTCATCCGTCCCGCTTTGCGGGACTCTCGAGTCTTTTACATTCGTGCTTCGTATTCTTGAGTCTACTGACTCGCTCCCAGCCAACCGCCCTGAAATCCCGCGCGTCGCAGTCCATTAATGATGTAGGGACAAGAACGCATCATTCGCCAGATTAATCCTGAGCGGTAGTTTTCGATCATCATCACAATCGGACCCTGATCGAGTCCGTAGTAGCCCTCGGAAACCCAGCCTTTCTTCTTGCCCGAAGTGAATGTCGGGTTGTAGCTGCACTTAAAGCCGTACTTGTTGGTCATGTCCGGATAATCAGTGTTGATGCGTTTGAGCGACGGCATGACAACTTCCGGCGCAAACGGCAAGGAGCCGGCGACAGCCCAGGGCGCGAGCGTGCCGTCATCAGGTCCAGAGGGAATCGACCGGGCAATGTAATCGTAGAATCGGATTTTCCTCCCGTTGATTCGGCGCACTGCCGGACCAGGACCATCACTCGCAGTGATTCCCCAGGAATAACGATCATAGCCTACAAATTTTTTGGGATTCCGCATCGCATAAGCCTGTTGCGCATAGATCGCCCGGCGGCTGTTCTCGAAATAATCAATTGCTTTGCCGCTCATGTATTCGTCCTGAATGCCGCGGAAATCTACCCACATGTGGGAAAGGTGATGAATGAAAAGAGGTCCTGCGTAAAGGAATTCGTGGCCGTAGAGTTCCTTCCATTTATAAGTCCGCGTCCATGCAGGATAGCTCTCGGCGGGAAGCGGGAAAGTTGGTGAACCCAGCGCAAGAATGTAGAGAATCAGGGCTTCGCTATATCCAGTCCAGCGATACCTGATAAATCCTCTTTCCGGTTTCCAACCATGGCTGATCGTAAGGGCGCCATTCTGCGCCCAATGCCAATCGGCTCGCTGGTAGAGGGCTTCGGCCAGCCTGCGAATCTCGCGCTCACCTTCTGTGTCGAGATTGAAATACATCGCAGCCGTCAGGGCTCCGGCAATCAGGTAGGTCGTATCGATTGTTGAGACCTCACATTTCCACACCCGCCGCCCCGTCTTTATATCGAGGAAGTGATAATAAAACCCCCGGTATCCGATGGCGTCTTCGCCGGTTCCCTGGGGCCCGTCATGAAAAAATCGCAGCGTGATCAGACAGCGCTTAATTGCTTCTGGCCGCGAGAGATAACCACGCTCGACGCCAATTGGATATGCAGTAAGAGCAAAGCCGACTGCAGCGATAGAGCTCGGTGCTCCCTGCTTCGTATTGTCTGGGACCAACCCATTGTCGAGATTCACTTCGTCCGCGAAATACTTGAAGGTATCGCGTTCGAGTCGGGACAGATCGTCGTCGGTTAAAGATGGCTCTATTACCTTCATATGGAAGCCTGACTCTGCTGAGGTGCGAACTCTATGGTTATCGATGCGACAGCATGTGGAGGCAGATTAGTTTGGAACGAAACGGTGCCGTCTTTGTAGCTGATCGACTGTTTTTCTTTTACCAAGCTCGACGCTTCATATAAACGCTCGACGTCTTTCTGACTTAAGTATTCCGGTTGGCCCATCTCGTCCCACACAAGCTTGGCATTTGCGTGTTCAGCATCAATCCTTTGAAGGTGCGCAGCGATTGGCTCCAAGGCATTTTGCAAATGGATCTCGACCTTCTCAGTTTCGATCGAGTGTCCGGGCGTGGTGTGATTCGTGAGCATTACGGTCACTGATAAATCGTTCCGGACTACAAAGCAGTCAACTGTTTCATGCAAACCATCCACGAGAGACTGCTGCGTGCCAAGCTGATGAAGCAGTTCAAACGAGCGATAGGTTGGTTTCGCAATGCCGTGCAAGTTAAGCAAACCAAATCCACCATGAAACGGCACTGACGGAAAATAGTTCTCCTCGAAAATGTCGGAAAACGTCCAGAAGCTGTAACCCTCAACGAGGCCCCGCGCTTCCATTATCGTCGACACTGCAAAGGCCGCAGCGTAAGGCTCATCATGCAGCGGATCTCTGGGATCCGAGGATGAGTTCCACTCGGTGTAGTAGACAGGCCGGCCGCGCGCGTGACGCCGGGTGTCCTGGGCCTTTTCCCGCATGATGCCGCGCTGGCTCTTGAAAAGTTGGATCTCCGTTTCTTCCTCAGTTTCGAAACTATCGGTGGGATAAAGATGCGTGCTGATGAAATCGGCGGGAACTTTGTTTCGCTCGCAGTATTCGACGAAGTCTGCTATCCACTCGCTCTTGGCGGTGGCGGGTCCGCCCACTCTGAGTGATGCGTCAACAGTCTTGATGGCGTCAGCTGTATAACGATAAAGTCGAAAGTAGTCTTTTTGTGTGCCGGCCCAAAATGCTTTTAAGTTTGGCTCGTTCCAGACCTCGAAAAACCATTTCCGCACCTCAGCAACACCGTAACGATCAACCCAATGGGAAACCAAACGTGCTATCAGTTTGGCCCACTGTTTATAGTCCTTTGGCGGAGTAACATTCGCGGCATAATTGAAGACGGTCCTATTACCGGAAGCGAGAGCAGTGGGCATGAAACTCAGCTCGACGAAGGGCTTCATGCCTATTGACAGGAGGAAATCGAAGACTTGATCGGCGTTGAAGAACGAATAGAGCAGCTTGTTATTCTCCCGGACGATAGTGCCCATGCCGTCCGAGAGCACACCATGAAAGCGTACGTACTTAAAGCCTAGCTCTTTATGGCAACGGAGTAATTGGCTTTGCCAATCGGCGCGCAACGCGATTGGCGCATGATCGCTACCGACGGTGTGTTCCCAGAAATGCGGGAGCGGCGTCGTTGCTTCTGCCAGGTTGCAGAAGAAATGGATGCTGCTCATGCTCTTTTCGGTGTTCTCCACTTGAGAACCGCGCCGACGCTCACCGCCACACACGCAGCCGCTGCCAATCCCAGCCAATCGCGGTTCTTGTTAATCCATAGTTGCAGGCTCGAACTGCTTGCCCGGTGATCAAAACTACCGTGCGCGCCATGATCTCCGGGAACGGGCTCCCAAAGGTTGTCACGCCTCCCGGCTTCCACAGGTTCATCAGTCTGCTGTGCCTCATAGCCATTTCGGGCGAGATACCAGTCTCCCAATCCCGGCGCGATCTTGTCACCGACAATCGCTTCAATAGTTGGATAACCAACATACATTTCGCGGCGGAGATGACGCGCGGCAAAAAGCACAGCGTCAGCGCCAATCTCAGGCTGATAGATTGGCGGCACCGGCTGAGGCTTGCCCGGTAGACGAGATTTGACCCAGGAAAACTGCGGCGTATTCATTGCCGGCAACTGCACCATTGTTACATGCACATTTGATTTGTCATGAATCAACTCGCTGCGTAGTGAGTCGTGGAAACCCTGAATCGCATGCTTCGCTGCGCAGTACGCCGATTGAAGGGGAATTCCCCGATAAGCCAGCGCGGATCCGACCTGAACAATGACACCTCGATCGCGGGGCAGCATCCGCTTCAGGGCTGCAAGCGTTCCGTAAACGACACCCAGATAGGTAACGTCCGTGACACGCTTGTATTCTTCCGGCTTCATTTGCTTGACGGGGGAGAACACGGAAACCATCGCGTTGTTAATCCAGATGTCGATCGGACCAAACTTCTGTTCGACCTCCTCGGCCGCCTTTTCGAGGGCCTCGGCATCGGCAACGTCCGCAGCAATTACCAGAGCCTTCCCGCCTAATGATTCAACGTCGCGCCGCGCGCCTTCGAGGCCATCGTGCCCGCGCGCGAGGAGGGCTATGTGCGCACCCTCTCGTGCGAATGACCGAGCGATCGCGCGACCCAAACCTGCGGAAGCGCCCGTCACAACAACGACCTCCGGTTTGCGAGTCGACAAAGAAGATTCGCTTCGCAGTAGGGTATCGTTTGGATGTTGTTGGTTATTCATTGCAAATCGCGAATTCAACTTAAACAGGATTCACTTCACTCAAGGCTTTGTCTCATTCACACCGGGGCTTCAGCCCGGTGGCAAGTTGTGACCAGAAAGTTCTGAATCGTTTCAACGGTTATCATCTGCTCCTTTCATCCTGATAAACCGTTAAAACGGTTAACGCCAATAGACGCTCATGATCACCGGGCTGAAGCCCGGTGTGAATGAGACGACAAGTTTTTCTGCGAGTTTCTCCTCACAAAATATTACGCACCGCGCGCCGCGTGACTTCGGCAGTCAGGCCGTAAACCAGATGGGACGCCAAGGCATAAGCGTGAGTCGATACGGGATACTCAGTAGGTCCTTTGGAAAGTCCGAGCAACGGCACCATACCTTCATCCGCGACAGCCCAAAACGCGGCGCCGAACGGAAGCCCCAATCCCATCGTCACTTCGGGAACCAATTCAGCGGCTGCCCCGTAGAGTCCACCGGTTGCGGATCCAAAGGCGTAATGGACCGCAGCACCGGCAGGCTTCTTCTCGCTTTCTTTCAACTCATGTCCAAGTACTCCCTCGGAAATTGCCCGGGCAGCTTTGACAGTTGCGTCATCTTGCTCTTCTTCGCTCTGACCCGATGATTGTCCCGGGCTGCCGCCGTCACTCGGTTGCATGGACTGAGCACCATGTGGTTTCTCAAAACCTTCGGTCGCCTTGCTCCAGGCAGCCTGGAACTGGTTCATCGTCCACGAGGCCACTAAGCCCCCGACCAGACCGGCAATAGTTCCCTTTAACAAATCCTGACCATTGCCCTGAGGTCGTCGTGTTTCATTTCGCATGTTCCACTCCTTGTAGTTGCTCTAAGAATAGGGTAATTGACTTTGCATAAAAGTCGGGTTGACGTGACCTACGGAACCCGGAGCGATAGACGGGATCATCGACACAACGTTCCGATGCTACTGATTTCCCACTGTTTTAGACTAGTTGTTTTTGGCACCCCGTCGCTATCGCTCCGGGTTCTGAATTCGTTTGTTTCACCGTTTTCAATCCTGGCGGCTTTTTGTGCAAGCACAGTAATGCTTCCCTGCTAACGCTGGAGTCCCACGATGTCGAACTCAAACTTCACTCGGTCGCGAACACGAATCAAACCGTGCACTGCCGAAGTTGCTTTCACTTTGAAGTCACTGCGATTGATAGAAAATTCACCCTGCGCTCGTAGCTCATTCCCCGTCAGCACCACCTTTGTGGGAATGGTTATGCGCCGGGTCACGCCGTGCAAAGTTAGATCGCCAACGATTTTCAGATCGTATTGGTTGTTGCCCATTGCAGTGCCGCTGATGTTGGTGCTCTTGAAAACGATGTCGGGGTACTGGTCAGGCAAAAGAACGATCTCGCGCAACTCTTTATTAATGATTTGCTTTTGCGGCTCTGTGAATACATCTCTGGTTTCTACCATCGAGGCTGCCTTCGCGCTGATCTGGAGAGAAGCGGGCGTGATCGCATCCGGGGTCATTTGAGCTTCGCCGGTAAACTCGCGCACCGCGATCAGGTGATCATGGCCCTTGAACCACAGCAATCCTCCTGAAAATGCGCGTGCAATGAATTTGCTTCGCGAAGAATCGAGCTCATATCGGCGGACAGCCACAGACGCCGTCGCGACTTCCCCACTAATCATTTCGTCATGAACCGGAGTGACTCGTGATGATCCTGGATTCGCTTTAATTAATGACTTGCTATGCGGGGACTGGATTGCGGAGATGCCGGCGTAAGCTAAGAACACAAACGCAACTAAAGAGAACTTGAAGAATCGCATGACCTTGCGTCCCGACTAGCGGATTTAACCGGTGCGGAAACCGCCGAGATTAAACACCGCAGATTTATTGGTAGGGGAGCTAACTAAACTGCTGACGGACCAAGAGGGATGCCTTTAGGATAGCGCTGCAAACTTAAACCGTAAAGTCGGTAATCATGCAGCTTGGAATCTGATGGCCGGTACTCCGATACGTCGTTAAAGCGAGTGGAGCCGACTGGATTGCCATTCGCCAACTGACGTGTTGGTTGTCGGTTTTTTCACTGGATTTCTTAATCCTAGAAATTCTTCAATGCGTTTCGGTTGCTTAGTGCGATTTAGTGGATCGTATTCCCTGTTGCCATAGCACGATCCACGAAGCGACACAAACTATCACGAAACATTTTGATAAGCTTCTTTGCGAGCTGTGCGTGGTTGGTTCAGATGCGATGAGTGAGAATTCAATTGGCGTTTGGATCAGTACCCGGACGGAGAATTTCCGCGGTCGACTTCGATCAAACGCGACGCGAGGGCGGCAGCAGAGATTGGTGGATGTGAATAGCCGCCATGGCGCCTTCCGCGGCCGCTACAACGGCGAGGTGCGAATTGGGTGTGATGTCGCCTGCTGCGTAAATCCCTTCGACACTGGTCTGCTGAGTTTTGTCTACCCAAAGGAAATCTTTCGTCGTTTTACAGCCGAGCGCCTCATGAAGTCGACACACTGGTTCTACTCCCAAATTAAAAAATAGCGCATCACACTCTAAGGTTTCCCCGGTGCTAAATCGGACACGCTGCAGTTGTCGGGTTGCTGCATCGCCTTCAAGGGCCAGAACTTTCTCGTGTCGGATGGGAATGTTGAATGCGGCGAGCTTGCCGGAACTATCCTGATCCATCTCATCAGAATGTCCGTCGGTAAGCAGCGTTAGCTTGTCTGTCCAGGTTAAGAGGTCGAGGGTTAAGCCAATGACGCTCTCGCCATGACCTAGAACAGCCACTCGCTTGCCTGACACCTCATAGCCATCGCAATCCGGACAGTGGTAAACGCTTGAGCCATAGAATTCGCGGAAGCCTCCGCAAGTTGGAAGGACGTCTCGTAGTCCAGTCGCTAACAGGACGCGGCGAGTCGAGTAAGAACGATTCCCTGCTAGTTCCGTTATGACTGTGAAAGATCCGTCGCGCGACTCTTCAATCTTAGTTACCCGCGCTTCAATGATTTTTCCGCCATGAGTGGTTACTTCTTCAATTCCTCGCGCTGACAATTCAGCAGGTGCGATTCCATGATGACCAAGAAATCCGTGAACTCCGTGCGCGTAGAGATTCCTCGGCTGGTTGTCGTGAAGGGTTAGCACGTTCCGGCGGTAGCGTGCCAAAAACAGCGATGCTGAAAGACCAGCCGGTCCAGCGCCGATAACGATGCAATCGAAAAGATCGTGCTCCATGTATCAACTATACATGGGTATGCTTTGAACGCGTCGCGGCTTGCCGCTTGTCTGTTACCCACCGCTGCTTTCTGCCTTCTATAGTGATCGACCGAATGTCAGCCAGGGCAGCGCCGAAGGCGCGAAATAAGGTAGCCAGGGGCGAGTCCCGATTCATCGGGACGTAGCCCCTGGTACTGTTCGCCTATGTGTTGAGCTCTGAAAGAGCGACATAGCATTCAGACGCATCCGTCTTATGTCGCACTTTCAGTGCTCAAGGTTCTGCTCTAAAAACGATCCAGGGGCGACGTGCTTCGCTGCGCTCAGCACTTGCCCCTGGCTACCTTATTTCGCGCCTTCGGCGCTTAACTAGACATTCGATCGATTACTGGACGGGACGTCGTTGCACTTCAAACTTGAATCCCACCTTCTTGAATTAATGACTTCCTTTTGAGGAACATCGACCCTTGCCCCTCGGACAGGGCCGCAGCGCTTGCGTGTAGACAAAGTGGCCAATCTGTCCTCCTTGTCTGGCGCCAACCTCGTCAGCCGTGCGGAAGTGAATTCCCGAATACACCCGCGCATCGATAACCTCCTCAACACCTTCGCTAAACGTGTCCCACTGACGCGTGACACCCGTAATTGTAGAGGTGATGGGCAGGTCTGGATCGTCTCCGAAGATGAGTTGCATGACTGTGGCAATGGCCGAGCTATTTGTTGAGTGCCCTGATGCGTATTCAGGGTGCCGCGGCGTTGGAAATAGCGGGGTCCACGTTGGGTCTGCCGCTGTTAAATCGTTTCCGTCTTCAGCGCCGCGGCGAATAGCAGGCTGCGGCCGCCAGAAATTGTGTTGGTACTTCCCTGCCCAGCACGCGATGCCGGAGTCAGCCGCTGCCAGATAGACGAGCGCAAAGGCACGTGCGGTGGCCGATAGGTCGAAGTCGCTGGCTGCAACAAGCTGAGACAGTGGTTGGTTCCAGATAGCAACTGGAGAGCCGAGCCAGAAGGTCGCGATCTGTGTCTGTTCGACAGTGCGAGTAGGGCTGTTGATTGCTCCGATTACTTTTATTTCGTTGTAGTCCTGAGCATAGCGTTCGCTATCCAGGGCAGGCGGAGGCGGAATCCCAAATTGCGAGATGTTGTGCAGCACAAAAGGAGTCACCTCACCCCATCCCGGAAGTAGAGCAGGAAGGGCAGTGAGCGGCACCCAAACACCGGGCTGACCGGCTCCGGGAGCTGTGTAATTGAATTGGGCCTGTGCCGCATTATCGTTGGCCCGTGCTGCCAGAATAGCTGCGGCGGCTGAACGGCCGTAGGCGACACCAGGGTTACTGTCAGAAAGTCCATGCGCGGCAAGCGAAGCAAAATATAGCATGTTCAGGTTCGCCACCTGGATGGGCTGATTTGCAAAGAGGTTCACCAGAGCGTGGTGTGCCGCCGCAATCGCCGCGGCTTCCGGAGAGGCACCTGCGGGAGCAGGGCCGGGCGAAAGATAAGTCGCATACTTGCCCGTGATGCCGTTAACTGCGTCGTGGACCGCTACCTGAACAATGGCCATGGCGCGCCCTTGCTCGACGGGTGCAAGATTCGATGCAGGTAATATTGCTAACGCGGCGGCCTGCTGATTCCATTCCCTGACGACAGCACCTGACGGTACCGATAGCGCCACCTTTTGACTCTTGCCGGATTTCCCCTGTGGATCGGCAATTAGCCTCCGCACCGTAATGTTGGCAGGACCGTCGAACAAATCCGAATGGGCCGTGTTCCCAGTGGCGGTCATTTCGGGAACGGCCGAATATGCGATGGTTCCTAGAGACGAGGGTGCAAGGGATCCCGAGACAATAGACCCTATGCCTATTGCAACCACGAGTCTGTTTCTTAGCGTTTTAATGTTCATTTCTTCTCCTCTTGTTTCTTTACTATTAAGTTCAAGGACAATTCTCGGGGGTTCACCCCGTCTGAAGTTTCGAGTCGGGCGGGACGGGGCAAGGCCCGTTCTCATTCGCTCGCGCGCCGACAGTTCACGATTAGTTCCCTCCGTCTTTGCCTTCCTCTTGTGCGATGATTGCTCTCCCGACGCACGCTTGGAGCTCGCGCTTAAATAGCGAGGGCGGGAGTACCCGTTCTGCGACTTCGCCCTCTCACCTACTAATGCGGGAAATCGGCCCGAGATCTCTAAAGCCTCGGACAAAAATTTTTACTTGGACTTTTTGTAGCGGGAGTGGATGTGTGGATCTGCAAGGGTTTGCTTATGTGCTACGTATAAGGCTCTATAAGCAAAGCCGGGAGGAAGAGATTGGATGTCGCGACCGGAACGCCATGAAATCACTGGACTGCTCGTGGCTTGGGGCGGAGGTGACAAGTCGGCACTCGATCGGCTGATGCCTCTGGTCTACGATGAGTTGCGCCGGCTGGCCCACCGCTATATGAGCCATGAGAGACCCGGCCACACCCTTCAGACCACAGCGCTTGTCAATGAAGCCTACTTACGGCTCGTGAACTGGAGAGACGTGCAGTGGCAGAACCGGGCACACTTCTTCGGTGTCTCGGCGCAGATGATGCGTCGCATCCTCGTGGACTTTGCGCGTGACAAGCAGTATCTCAAGCGCGGCGGCGGCGCACTGCAGGTTTCACTTAGCGAGGCATCATCATTCGCTGATTGCCGGGCAGCCGATCTGGTTGCACTGGATGAAGCGCTTACTGCGCTGACTAAGCAAGATGAGCGGAAGGGCCAGGTGGTAGAGATGCGTTTCTTCGGGGGACTCTCGGTCAAGGAAGTTGCGGAGGTTCTGAAAGTTTCAGAAGAGACGGTGATGCGCGACTGGAGACTGGCGAAGGTTTGGCTTCTGAGGGAACTTGGGCGAGAGGCGGTGCTGTGAACGCAGAACGCTGGCAGCGAGTCGAACAGCTCTACCATTCGACTTTGGAAAAGGAAGTGAGCGAGCGCCACTCCTTTCTCGCGGAAGCATGTGAGGGTGATGAAGGACTACGCCGCGAAGTCGAGTCACTGCTCGCTTATGAAGAGGGAGCCCAAGACTTCATTGAGTCGCCGGCGCTGCAAGTAGCGGCGAAGCTGATGGCTCAGGAGGATGGCGCAACAGTGGCGCGGCAGTCGGTCAACCAATACGAGATTATCTCTCCTCTGGGTGCCGGCGGGATGGGCGAAGTCTACCTTGCCGAAGATACTCGGTTGGAGCGCAGAGTTGCGCTCAAGTTTTTGCCCTCTCTTTTCACTCAAGATAAGGGACACATGCGCCGGTTTGAGCAGGAAGCTCGAGCGGTTGCCGCACTCTCACACCCGAACGTCTGCGTGATCTATGAAGTCGTGAAGGCTGCAGAAGGCGACACCTGCATTGTGATGGAGTACGTCGATGGAGTGACGCTGAGAGATCGGCTGGCGGAGGGCCCGATGAAAGTCGGCGGCGCGCTCGACGTCGCCATTCAGGCTGCTTCCGCGCTTGCTGCCGCGCACGCGGCCGGGATCGTGCACCGCGACATCAAGCTGGAGAACATCATGCTGCGGCGCGATGGCTATGTGAAGATCCTGGACTTCGGATTGGCTAAGCTGACCGGACCTCTAACTTCCGCGATTGATAATGAAGCCGTGACCAAGACGCAGGTCACCTCTCCGGGAATGGTGCTGGGTACAGTCTCCTACATGTCACCGGAGCAAGCGCGAGGTTTGCCCGTTGATGAGCGCACCGACGTCTGGAGCCTGGGAGTCGTGCTTTATGAAATGTTGACTGGACGACAACCGTTTGCCGGAGCAACGCCGACGGATGTGATCATTTCAATAGCTGAACGAGAACCACCGCCGCTCGCGGAGTACCTTTCAGAAGTACCAGCTAAGTTAGAACAAATTGTGAAGCAGGCTTTGGCGAAGGATCGTGAAAAGCGCTATCAAACTGCTGAAGCTGTGTTGACTGATCTGAAGAGCCTGAAGCATGAGTTGGAAATTGGCGCTGAAGTAGCGCGTTACAAACCAGATAGTGGGTCGACCTTCCCGACAAGCCCTCAGAAGATAGTCACTTCCCGGTTATTTCCTTTCGCGTTATCACGAAGCCGCATCCTGATGCTTGCCGGGTTGATTGGGATCCTCGTCATTGTCGGCTTAGTCTCCGCGCGCTTCTTTCGCCAGAGTTCCCCGCCCCCACCAGGAATCAAATCTCTCGCTGTGTTGCCGCTGGCCAATCTTTCAGGCGATCAATCTCAGGATTATTTTGCCGATGGAATGACGGATACAGTCATCGCAGGCTTGGCAAAGGTCGGAGCGTTAAGTGTAATTTCGCGGTCTTCGGTAATGCAGTACAAAGGATCACAACGGCCGTTGGCGGAGATAGCTCAAGAATTGGGAGTAGATGCACTCGTGGTGGGATCAGTGCAACGCTCAGGAGAGCAGGTGACGGTCAATCTGAAGTTAATGCACGAGCCCGGGGACCGAGAACTGTGGTCCCGAAAGTACAACCGAGACCTGCGCGATATCCTGGCGCTTCAGAACGAGGTAGCACTGGGGGTCACCGGGGCGAGTCAGATCGAGCTGTCGTCGCAGGACCAAACGCGCCTTGCGCGCGCGCGCGCAGTCAATCCCGTCGCCTACGACTATTACTTGCGAGGGCGGTTTAACCTTAATCGTCAAACCAAGGCTGACAATGAAGCTGCCATCGCAATGTTTGAGCAGGCCGTCACTGCTGATCCGAATTTTGCCGCAGCTCACGCTGAACTGGCACAGGCGTGTGTATGGCGGTCCTTCTTATTCACGCCCGACGAGAAACAATGGGAGGAGAAAGCCTTCGTTGCTGTCGAGAAAGCACTCTCCCTGGACCCGGATCTCGGTGAGGCTCACCTTGCTCGTGGCCGACTCCTCTGGACGCCGTCCAATCAGTTTCCGCACGATAAAGCCATTCAGGAATATCGTCGTGCTCTGGCTTTGAATCCGAGTTTGGATGAGGCTCGAAATCAGCTTGCTCTTGTTTACGGACATGTCGGACTTCTTGACGAGGCGCGTCAGGAGTTAGAAAGAGCAGTTGCGATCAACCCGAGCAATACCGTCGCCCGATTTCGCATCGGAGAAATATTGCTGTTCCAGGGCAAGTTTGAACAGGCCCTTACCGCTTTGCGTAACGTTCCCAAAGAAGTGAATCCGACATTAGTGGGGCACCAGATTGTTTGGGCCCTCTTCAACCTGGGAAGGAAAGAGGAGGCATCAGCCACGCTCGAGCAGTTCTTGAGAGATTACCCCGAAGATAACCGCGGCCTTTATACAAGCCTACAGGCGGTGTTCGCAGCGTCAGACGGACAAGAACGCCGGGCGGAAGAAAGGATTGAATTGGCCATAAAAAAAGGAAAAGGATTTGGTCACTTCCACCATACGGCGTATCACATTGCCTGTGCCTACGCGCTGATGAATAAACCCGAGCAATCAATCAAGTGGTTGGAGGCGGCTGCTACAACCGGATTCCCCTGCTATCCATTGTTCGAGAGAGATGCCAACTTGAATAACGTGCGGAACGACCCGCGCTTTGTCACCCTGCTTTCGCAACTGAAACAGCAGTGGGAAACTCACAAGACCCTTTTGTGAGAATTCCGAGCCTCTCACCACGATCCGGCGCGCTTGCACAAAAAGTCGGAATGAGTTCGCGAAGCGGACGAAAGCATAAAGCCTTGAGGCGTAAGCCCCAGGTAAGGTTCAAAACTAGCAAAGGAGCCCGTGAAACGAGCGAAAGCGTTGGTGGTTCATCCGTGCTATCACCCGCTCCGCGGACTGAAAAATCTTTAGAACGCCTGACCTGGGGCTTACGCCCCAGGCTCTATGCTTCCACCTGCTTCGCAGGCTGCCTGAATAACCGCTACGCCCCTGGCCTATACAGTTCGAGCCTCGTCTTACTTTTTGTGCCAAGCATCGCGATCGTTTTCTTTTAAGCCGATCGCTTCCTCAAAGCGCATTCAAAAAAGCCACCAGGTCGGCTCGTTCCTCGTCAGTGAAAACAAAACCAAAGTGGTTCTCATAGTGGCGAACCACGTCCTCGAGCGTCGCTGCAATGCCGTTGTGAAAATACGGGGCACGAGCTGCGAGCGCGCGCAGGGTAGGCGTCTTGAACTTACCAAGATCAGCCCAAGCCCCTGTGACTTGACCCCGCCCTGCGTCGGTCCATTGTCGTTCCTCGCGGGTGTCTTTGTTGCGGAAGGTGTAGAGCGGCAGATCGGGAGTGCGCGCTTCTGGCCAAGCGGTGCGGACATCGAACAAGAGGTGGTTGATGTTAGTGCCGTTGTTGGCTGAATTGTGGCAGCCGTTGCAACTGCGTCCGCCCGCATTGGTGTTGTTGAAGAGTTCCTGGCCGCGCGCAATTTGTGCCCGCTTCGGATTGCCGTGATTAGCCCACGCGTCGAAGAGATCGAATCGACCGGCAACTTTGGACATCGTCGACAAGGCCTCGGGTCCTCCACGCGCGCCATCGGAATCAAGACGACCGGCGCCGGGAACGATCAGCTGGGCGGTAAATAGCGATTCTTCGAAAGCTACAATGTCCGCGATCACTTCAGGCAGCGCCGGCGGACCCTGCTGACCACCGGTCACGTTGCGTGTAGCTTGATTGATAAGTCCGGCGTGCTGGTCGAATCCAATGCTGTTGCCGCTGTCCCAGTTGACCGTCGCACTACCTAGCGCGAAGTTGATTGTCGGCATCGCTCGTCGCCAATGAACGAGCCGGTTAAGGTTCGCGAAACCGTGCGGATCCTCTACAGCGATTAATTCCCATTCAGAGTTGGGTCGCGGAGTTCCACCTCTGCGGAACACGCCGCGACTCAAGAGCATGCTGTACGCTGCGAGCAGATCATCCACCGTGGAGTTCGGCTGGATCGCATTCGGGTTGTTGGCGTCGAGCGGGTTGAAGATTGGGTGCTTACCTTGAGTCTCGTCAAACAGATGTTGCAACGTGCCGGGGTTAATACTCCAGGCCTCTTCCGGAATATGACATGAAACACAGCTTCGACCATTTGTGCCTTGAGCCTGGAAGTACTCGCCGGTGAGATTTACCAATCCTTGTGTGCTGTACGTGGCGGACTTTCCGCCTGGGTTCCGAAACAGGTAGTTGTTGGGAATGCTGCTCTGAAGATCGGGCCCGTTCGCGCTGACGGCCCCGGCGTAGAGTCGGTGGTCGCTTATCAGCACTGAAGCGAGCAGTGCGAATACACCGACCATCATCAATGGTACTGGATGGCGTAGATTCCGCGAACTCGACCGCTTCATTGTAGTGTCCTCCTCTTAACATCCCGTGCTGGAGCAGGTCGGGAAGAGAGTTAAAGTAATTTTGGGCCTGGGGGCTTCGGATTGTTCTCAATAGTAAGAGGCCTCAGCGACGTCTCAGCCGATCGTTTTCTTAGGAGCCGATCGCTTTCTCAAAGCGCGCTCAAAAAAGCTACCAGGTCGGCTCGTTCCTCGTCAGGGAAAACAAAACCAAAGTGGTTCTCATAGTGGCGTGAGTTTTTGCTCAATCTAAACTTTGAATTAGTAGGCACTGAGGCTTTTAACTAGAGGGGCGCGCGCACCTCAAGCGCGGCGCGCCCGCCTTCCCCTTCATAGAAGTAAGGCCGCACGCTCTCGCGTGGGCGCTTTACCCTCTATGGCTCGTGAATAGAGACCTGCACGTTCGCGCACGTGTTCGGTGGGCACCCGCCGTTGAACGTCGAGAGCTGTGCCGCCAGGCCCGCCGCGTCGCCAAGCAGTGCCGGGCCGTGCGTGCGGATGACGATGTGGACCTCAGCCTGCTTCGGGTCCAGCAGCCCGGGGTTGGTGGCCGGGAACGGCGGGAAGGATTCCCCGCCCGTCGTGTCGCCCGTCGCGCGGAACGAGCCCAGGTCGAGCGCACCGTCCGGCCCCACGACCCTTCCGGCGGCGTACAGCAACGAGGGCTGCGAGGCCGGGTTCGTTAGCAGATCGGCCACGCGGCACGGGTCGGTGGCGCACTCCTTCGGGTCGTTGAAGAAGACCCACCAGGCGGTCGCCACGGTCCCCGGCGTGAGCCCTTGCGAGTGGAAGGTCATGAACACTCCGTCTTTTGACCGCACCAGCTGCGAGCCGGCGCCGTAGACGAGCTGACCCTCAAGGAGGGGATGGAAAACGTAGACCGGGCTGATGCTGACCCGGTTACCCGCGTGCCCCGGGACCGCTCCTTTTTGTGCGTTGCCCTGCGCCGCGAAGGGCAGCTGCGTCGCCAGTGCGACCACGGAGGCGGAAAAGATAATCAGGCGGATGAAACGTTTCATAGTCATTACGATTTCTCCTTTTTGGTTGTGATTCATAAGAACGTTGGTTGTTGCGGATGAACCTTACGGTAGATTCATTTCAAGTATTTGCTCGCGCCACGCAGCGGCACAAAGGCGTTCTCGAAGACGTAGTCGGCGATGCGCCTTCCTTGCGCGATCCCCTCCGTCTTGTCGAACGACCAGTGGATGCCGAGGTAGATCCGGCTCTGCCCGTTCTCCTCCTCGGCCTGCGAGAGCGACGTGAAGCTGCGCGGCGAGAGGGGGCGAATGACGCCGTCGTTGCCGGGCGTGACGCCGTTCATCTCGTCCGAGACGAAGGTGAAGGCGATATTGTCGGTCCCATAGAACTTGCGCAGCGTCTCGAAGAGAACGCCACCGAAGACGGCGTGTCCCGAGGGATAAGCAGGGAAAGGTGGCGTGAAGTTTGGCCCCGTCAGATTGCTGGCCGGAGCACCAAGCGGCGAGAAGGTCGGGTCACCTAAAGTTGCGGGATTCCCGTCACCCAAGCCAGTGGGTCCGGTTCCGGCGTCGGCTTCGCGGATGCCCGTGATGGGGCGCCAGACCTGATAGAAGTATTTCGACTCCCAAGCCGCCACGCCGCCGTCAGCCAATGACAGATTGATCAGCGCCAGCAGCCGCGCCGTTTCTACGAAGTTCGATCGCATTTGTGCAGCAATCTGCACGGCAATCTGGTTATAGAGACGCGGCGGGGCGCACAGGCTCGGCGTTCCATCGTAGGCCCAGTAGATGCCAATCTCCGTCTGCTCTGGAGTTCGCTCGGTGTCTGTCGTTATGTCGTCGCCGCCAAGCCGCTTCACCTCCTCGAAGGCCGCTGCGTACTCGGGGCTGTCCAGCGCCGGTGGCGGCGGCGTTCGGAACTGCGAAGCGCTCTCCAAAACGAACGGCGTGACCTCTCCCCAATGTGCCCCGAGCGCGAGCGGGATCAGGCTTATCGGATCCTGACGCCACTTGCCGGGATCGTTACTCGTAATGAACTCGATGCCGACGCGGGGCTCCGGATGCTGCGAGTGATCGTCGGCCCTCAAAGCGAGCGTCGCCACCGCAGCGAGATGACCGAGGGCGATGCCGGCCTCCTTCTGGGGTCCGTCCTTGATCCGCGCGAGGTCCTCCACGAGCAGGGCGCTGCAGGCGGCCGCTTGAGAGGGGAAGAGCGCGTTCAGCGTATCGTGCGCCGCCTGCGCGATCGCGGCGTCCACCGACGTGCTCGGGTTCACCGGCGGGATGCCGACGTAACTGTGGTAGCCGCCCTTGATTGCGTTGATGGCCTCGAAAATGGCGACGTGAACGATAGCGATGGCGCGGCAGGCGCGTGCCGGTCCGATTTGCTCGCCGAAGATGCGCGGGTCGCCAACAGGCACGGGGGTGTGGTCAAGGCCGCTGGAGTTGATAGCGACTTCGTTCCAGTGGACGAGTCGACCGAGCGTATCTTGCGGCGATGCGTGTCTCAAGGGCGAGGCGGGCTGGAACGTCGGGGCTCTGTGGCTCGGCCCCCACACGTCGGCGGCGCCGCGTAATGCTTTTTGCGGCCAGACGGGGACGGCCATGGCGAGGACTAGTAAGATCAACGTTGGGGCCATCAGCCTCCGACTTGATCGCATGCTTAATATCCTCCTCTCGAGAACTTATCCGAGGTGTGTCAACTAAAGGTGCAAAGGATAGGCTGAAGCTGTCGGCACGGCGGCGGTCGTAGGCTCAGCAGCTTCAGCTCGTGGAAAAGAGATTAGGAAGAAATCTAAACCTCATCTCACAGCGACCTCAACCTTCTGCGACTTTGCATCTCTTTCTGCCAATCTATATTCCCTCGCAAGGTCACGTTCTGCGTGGGAAGGATTGACAGCGAAACCAAGGTCTGTTTCGCTCAAGAAAGTCTGGGACAGGAAATAACGATCGCCATAACGATTAAAGATAATTCGCGCTGGTTTTCGTGTACCTACGTGCCCGGCTTGCCGTGCGAGCAGCAAGACACTCTTCTTTCTGTCAATGCTGCGAACCAGCAGCGTGTTTTCCGAGATTAGATTGATGTTGTAGATACCGGCGGGCAGTGAAGTCTTTCCGGCTGTAAAGTCGAAGGGTATGTTTGCAGCCATCTGGTATCCCGTTTGTGCCTGTGCCGATGCGACAATCAGAGTTAAGAAAACGCCGAACGTCGCGAGTCCCAAGAGTTGTTTTCTCATGATGATGTTCTCCTTTTTGTTCTTCGACGCAGTGGCTGAAGCTAAACCAGCTGCAATCTTGATCTCTGAATGTTCTGCTCTCATCAGGACATGCGCAGACAGTGGAAAAACTCCCTCAGGCCATCGGATGAAGTGATAAGATCTGGCCACGGCTTTGGACCGTCTGATGTGCCATGTCTTCCGCTTCGGATCAGCCCGGCCAAATCACGCAGCTCCTGCAGCGTTGGAGCGCTGGCGACCAGTCCGCGCTCGACGAACTCACTCCGCTCGTCTATAACGAGCTGCGGCAAGTGGCCGCCGCTTACCTGCGCCGCGAGCGGCCCTCCCACACCTTGCAGGCGACCGCCCTCGTAAATGAGGCCTATCTGAAGCTCGTCGGTCATAAGTATGGTCGTTGGGAGGGACGCAAACATTTCTACGGGATCGCCGCACGCCTGATGCGTCAAGTGCTGGTAGAGCACGCGCGCAGGCACAGGGCGGAGAAGCGCGGAGGAGGAGGCACGGCCGTGACTCTGAGTCATGCCGACGAGGTCGCAGGCATGCCGGAGGTGGACATCCTCGCCGTCCACGAAGCGCTGGAGCGCCTCGCAAACTTCGACGAACAGCAAGCGCGCATTGTGGAGCTGCGCTTCTTCGGCGGGCTCTCGATCGAGGAGGTGGCCGATGCTCTCAGGATCGGGCATGCGACCGTCGAGCGCGAGTGGGGTCTGGCCCGGTCCTGGCTACGCAAGGAGTTGAGGTGACCTTCTCTTGATCGTGAGAATGAGGGAGTGGGCAAGCGCTTTGCGCATGTGATGGTGAGTGGACGATTGTGAGCGTACGCTGAGGAAGCAAGATGACACCTGAACGGTGGCAGCACATAAAAACGGTCTTCTACGGGGCGATGGCGTGCCCGCCAGCCGAGCGCGACTCGTTCCTCGACTCGGCCTGTGCAGGCGACGATGCTGTGCGGCGGGAGGTGTCGGAGCTGATCTCAGCGCATGGGGAGAGTGATGAATTCCTCAGCGCCCCAGCTTTTGAGCTGGCGGCGAGGTCCCTGGCTGGTAGGAAACCAGAGGCGTTAGCACCGGGGCAACTCATCAGCCATTACAGGATCATCAGCTCACTGGGCACGGGTGGAATGGGTGAAGTCTACCTGGCTGAGGACACCCGCCTAAGACGCAGAGTCGCGCTCAAACTCTTGCCGCCTTCGTTCACAGGTGACACGGACCGCGTGCTCCGCTTCGCGCAAGAGGCACGAGCCGCATCGGCGCTCACGCACCCGAACGTCTGCACCATCCATGAAGTGGGAGAGGGCGAGGACGGGCGGCACTATATCGTGATGGAGTACGTCGAGGGTGTGACATTGCGCCGGCACATGATGGCGAAGCGAATGGATGTCGCAGAAGTTCTAGAGGTGGCGATACAGATCACCTCGGGCTTAACTGCAGCGCATGCCCTGGGAGTGGTCCATAGAGACGTCAAGCCAGAGAACGTCATGCTGCGCCCGGACGGCATCGTCAAGGTCTTAGATTTCGGACTTGCCAAGCTGACAGAGAAACAACCTGCCGCTGATTCAACCATGCCGACCCAACCACGCGTGCAAACTGAAACAGGAATGTTGATGGGAACGGCCAGCTACATGTCGCCGGAGCAGGCGCGGGGGCTGGCCGTGGATGCCCGCACCGATATCTGGAGTCTCGGAGTCGTGCTCTACGAAATGTTAGCAGGGCCGCACGCCATTCGAGGGGGCGACGAATAGCGACGTGATTGTAAGCGTCCTCGAACGGGAGCCGCTGCCGCTGTCCCGCGACGCGGAAGTGACGGCTGGGCTGGAGCGCATCGTCTCGAAGGCGCTGCGCAAGCGCAAAGAGCAGCGATACCAGACGCTGGGTGACTTGGCCGTTGATCTGAAAAACCTAAAGGAAGAACTGGAGGTCGAGTCAAGGCTCAAAGGTGTGCTTCTGCCGAACACAAGCGCGAAGCGTTTTGGCGTGAGGAATGAATTCGGAGCGGTTGGTGCTGCCCGTCAACCGACGGCGCGCACCGGTCATGTCACCCTGGCGCGCCCGACAGCAAGCGTTGAGTACTTAATCGGCAAGATCAAATATCACAGAACTCTTGCCGGTATTGCGTTGCTCACGTTGGTCGCCGGCGCTATCGCTCTGAGTTACTTCGCAATCAATCGGAACAAGGCCGCCTCAAGCGCGCGCGGTAGTCAATCAATCGCCGTTCTGCCACTCAAACCGATCAACGTGGCTAACCGCGACGAGATTTACGAGATCGGTATCGCCGACGCGCTGATAAACCGGCTGGGTTCGACGAAAGAGTTGGTCGTCCGACCGCTGAGCGCGATGCGCAGGTATGCCGATGTCGGGCAAGACCCGCTGGCCGCGGGTAGGGAACAGCAGGTTGACTACGTGCTCGCCTCGAATTACCAGCTGGCCGCCGGAAAGATCCGCATCACCGCACAGCTCCTTGACGTCACCAGCGGACAGATTGAAGAGACTTACAAGAGCGAGAAGGACGCGGGCGACGTTTTCGCGATGGAGGACGCAATCGCGGCTGAGATCGGGAATCTCTTGCAGGCGCGGTTTGCGACTACTTCGAGCACTCAGGCTGCAAAGCGCGGAACCAGCAATGAGGAAGCTTATCTGCACTATTTGCAAGGAATGTATTTGCTCGACAAAGAAAGCACAGCTGACGCAAAACGCGCGATAGAACTCTTTGACAAAGCTCTGTCACTAGACTCGAATTATGCCAAAGCTTGGGCTGGTAAGGCTCGCGCTCATTGCGCTTTCGCGCATTGGGGCGGCAGCTCGCCTGACGCGGAGTTTGCTAAAGCCGAATCCTGCTATTGGACGGGCGTTGGCGCTCGACAATAATCTCCCGGAGGCTTACGGGGTTCTTGGCATCATCAAAGCTGACTACGATTGGAATTTTGCCGAAAGCGAAAGACAATTCTTACGGGCAATCGAGATCGCTCCGGATTCTGATAACGTGTATCGCTGGTATGCCATGCGGTTATCCGGAAAGGGACGTTCGGAGGAAGCAATCTCGAGGATAAAAACCGCCATTGATCTTAATCCTAATTCCCTTTTTCATCAGATTGTGTACGCGCGAATTCTTTATTTCGCCCGGCGGTACGATGATGCGATCACACAGCTACAGCGGGTAATTGAAATGGATTCATCCCGTCCCGTCGCTTATAGCCTCCTGTGGCGGTCTTATCACCAGAAAGGAGATTACTCGCGAGCTTACGAATCTTTTATGAAGCTTCAGCAGTTAATCCGAACAAATGACGAAGTGCTAAAAAACTATGAAACTTCATATGCGAAGAGCGGGTGGCAGGGTGTTTTGCTCAGGTATATCGAAATTGTCAAAGCTAACGACGCGAAAGGCTCCTATGCCTACTTTATATCCGTGCTGTCTGCGCTCTCAGGTCAGCGTGAGCAATCATTGCGTTATCTCAATGACGCCGTGAAGAATCGTTCACTAGATATTTCCAGTATTGAAGGCGACCCGGGTCTCGATTTGTTACGCGACGACCCGCGCTTCGCCGAATTGGTCAGGCGCGTTGAGATCGAAGTGAAGCCAGCCGCCTGAAGTACGAAACTGAAGCGAGGGGAATTCCCTCTTGCCATCGAGCGCGAGGATGCGACAACGTCTGCGTCTGGTGGCGATGCCGAGCCGGCATGCAGACTTCTGAAAAACGAAATGCTTTTATTACTTGGCTGCCTCAGTAGGTAATAACTTTTTGAAACGTGGGTGTGAGGCGAGACTCTTGAGATCGGCTTCCTCCCCAAGCAAATCGCTTAAGTCAGGATCGATTTCTGCGGCTTTCTCTAAAGCTTTTAATGCTTCCTGAGTTCGCCCCAGCCTTGCCAGGGCACATGCCCGGCTAAAATAGCCGTCAAATGATCGAGGTTCGAGACTGATTGAGATGTCGGCAGCTTTCAATCCGGCTGTCCAGTTCCGCAAGTTGCGATAGGCGCGCGCCAGTGCTTCATAAGGTTCTGCCGATTCTTTTTTGAGAGCGGCCGCCTTCTTTAATAAGGGGATCGCCTTGAGGCTCTTGGCATGATCAAGGAGCATGTACGCCAGGTAGAGATTTGCCGAGTGGCTTTTTCCCATCCTTTGCGGCTGCGCTTGCGCCAACTCTTCGGCAATAGTCGCGTCCTCAGAGAAGTACAGCTGCCTCATTAAATCGCCGAACGGATCAGCGTCTGGTTTCGCCCTTTTTTCCGCTTCCGCAAGTTCTAACGCCACTTCGGTAAAGCGCTTCCGGAGCGCCAGAAAATTTGCCAGGTTAATCCGGTAGCTCATTTCAGATGGATCCGATTTGCTCGCAGCTCGAAGCTCAACTTCGGCACGCGCATCGTCACCAGCTTTCTCGTAAAGCCGCGCCAGGCCGGCGTGTGTGCGCGGATCCTCCGGCTCCAGAGCTCCGTAACGAATGTAGAACTCGGTCGCCAGTTTCTGTTTCTCCTTCTCTTCGGCAAACTCGAATTGGCGAGCAAGGCCAAGCAGTGCCGGAGCAAAAGGGTTGGCCTCGGAAGCAAGTTCCGTCCAAACCTGGATCGCTTCATCAGTCTTGTCGCTCTGAATCGACGCGAGCGCCTTAAGATGTCGTAACCCTCGGTTTTTTGGATCTTCCTTAAGGGCGCGGTCTACAGCCGCTACCCCAGTCTTCGGATCCCTCTGCATCGAAACCAGCGCCCGAACATAAGCGCTCTCGCTGCGAACTCGGGTTGAGTTGTTATTTCGCCGGGAAATAATGGTGGCGATAGTTGGCTGCAAGGTCTCGAAAATAATGCGAAGGTCGGAATCTATCTGGTGGAGCTCAGTCAAAAACCAGGCGCCATTACGGCGTAGAAATCTGAATTTCAGGAGCGCGTCGGAGGACCCGCCATCCAGAACAGTCGCTTCGGCTCTGTCACCATCTTCTTTTATACCGAGTACTCGCAGCTCGCGCTCGTCGGTTCCCTCTTTGCGATAACCAGCATTTATCTCGAGCAGAATTCTCCTATACGCCCGCGTCATGACCTGTCGCTCCAGATCGCTTAAAGAATCCCAGGTGCCGAGCTTGCCGTATTCTTCCGTCAAGACGGCGAGATCCAAAGCGGAGGTTAGGGCCGTTAGATTTCCATTCGGCAACTCCTGGCTGAGTCGTTCGGTGAGGGCCCGCGGATCTTTTTGATAATCCGCTTCTCCACGCGGCGCATCGAGTACTTCGAGTTTGATTAGGTTCAATGAGGCGTACGTGAGCAAAGTGCCGTTCGCTGAGTTTCTGATATGGGTGGCGTCGACAAAAGGAGTACCCCAAGTCGGATCGAGCTCCATCCACTCTCCCACATAAACCTCGACCCAGGCATGTCCGCCGAAGCTGGCACCCGAATACGCCAGGCCGGAAACAAGCCGTGCCGGCAGACCTAACGAACGTGCCATCGCCACATACAATTGGCTGAATTCAAGGCAATCAGCTTCCAGGGTTGCCAGGGTTTGCGCAGCGGTGGCGCGATCGACTCGTTTCCAGGTGATATTTTTGTATGTCCAATCGGCAAGCTTGCCGGCAACTTTCCACGCGTCGCGTTCTTCGCCCGCTATGCTGCGCGCCTTTTCAATAACCGACTTGTCGTCAGAACGAATCTCGCTGGCAGGTTGCAGGTAAAGATCAAATTCGCTTCCTTTGATTGGCAACTGCAAACTGGTTTTCGGTTCAGACTTCCGCGGCAGGACTTTTAACTCAAGCTCCTTGTCCGATAGCTTCACTGCAGTTTGGTAGTTTGAAGTGACGTCCTCCGCGAGCCGGTCGATTTCCCCTGCCGCATTTGCCTGGATTCGTAGCTTTAGACTATTCAAACGCTCCTGGTTTTGAATTGGGATGCCGTGGGTTTCAACTTGAGCATATGTAAGCGCGTATTCCTTCGAGAGTGATGAAAGGTCGGCAACGGAGAAGCGCCCCTCCCGATCCATTGATAGCGAGAACCGCCCCTCGACGGACTCGGGAGTTGCCGTGGCATAAAAGTTTGGACTGTGAAAGGCGTTCGTCAATGAGGTAATCATTGCGCTTTGCTGCGCCTTCATCGGATCGCCACTTTTATCGTTAATTGAGGCGATCGCCGCTTCAAGGCTATATCCGCCAAACGCCACTACGTTTGCCGGCGCCCGCTCTGCAGCGCGCGCAAAATCACGCGAAGCGGCGAGCTTCTCCTTTTTATTAAGGTCGTCGAAGGCGGTAAGCGTATTGGAAAGCACCAGGAAGTTACCGTTCAACGCAACATATAGATCACCTGACTTCAGCTTGAGATGAATTGGCCCGGATCCGCCACTCGCAGTTAAAAGTTTCCCTGATTGAAATGCCCGAGCAAGCTTGTCGCTCTTAAGCCGGGCAAAAGCAACCCAGGGAATGGTCCAGGCCTCAGTGAGAACATTCGGCACACCAAGCACTGCAACTCCGCATTCCGGCCCTAGCTCCGGCAGGACATCTTTTTCAAAATCAATCGCCCAGATTGATGTCAGGTCTTTCCGCAGATCCTCGCTGAATGCCGTAGACCAATCTCGCCAGCCAGTTGCCGCGTCGAGATTCATAAAGTAATAAGCGATTGTCGATCGCGGCAGAAGTTCACGCGGTGAAGTGAGCGCACCAGGTTGAAAGCCAATGACTGACTTCAGCGATTCACTCCGCTTAAAGTCAAACCGGTACACACTTTCAATACTCGGATTCGAAATCTTTAGTGCGCCACTCTCCGTTACCGAATCCTGCTGAAATTGTTCTTTGCTGCCGGAGTCGGCCAGCAGCCGGGAAACATTGCTTAAATAAACAGCTTCGCCTGAGTATTCTTTCTCAGTGATTCGCTTGAACTCACTGTTCTCAGCTAGGGTTGATTGTGGGCTTGCAGCGCGCATTAGCACGTCCCTCAGAGAAATGAGATCGGGAGCAATTACCGCGGTATCACCCAGGTAGGTAATGTAGGCCGCATCTGTCGTTAACCGGCCTGAAGGCTCGATATGCCGCTGTTCAATTACCTTTATGAGATAACCATTCCATTCGGTGCCTCCGATGAAAGTGTATTTAGCCAGGGGTTCCTTGGCAGGAGGAATCGACCCTTCGAGCATCGCTTTGGCGCTGATCGGCAAGATCGCAGGAAGAATCGTCAGCGCGCGGAGCCCGCCTGAGAGAGTGTTTGGGAACCCTTTAAAGTTGCCGAAGGCGCGCTGGTAAACAGCAAGCGTTCGTTCAAAGCGCGCGCGATCCGTCACTCGCAAGATAATTGCCTGCCGCTGCGCAGTAATAATTCCGGTTGGTGCTCCTTCAGCGAACCAACTAGCCACGGCGATCGGTTCATTAGTATTGATACCGGTGTAAGCAATTGGAGATGCACCTGGTGGCGAGTTGAATAGTTGGGCCAGTTGCTCTCTTAAAACGCTAAGAATCAAAACGAGATTGGCTTGTGAGCGTGCCGACTCGAGCTGCAGACCCTCAAAAGCGCTGCTCAACTTGCCTAGCGCAATTGCCGGCTGAGGTATCGCAGCATAATGAGCGACGTTTTTCGGAAACAGGTTTTGGCCTAACGGCAAAACCTGCAGTGGCTTTTGCGGGTTTGCTTTCGCCTTTTGGTCCTGCCCTGGCGATTGATCCCAGACAAATCGATACCAGAGCCACTCAGCGAATTTGGGATTCTCCAAACTCTTTTGGATGAGCTCAGCGCGCGATTCGCCCGAAGCTTTAGCCAGTTGTTCACGAAACCTAATCTTGCTAATTGTGAGTTGCAGTTCATCCTTAAGCGCGGCGTTGGATCCGTCGGTTTTGGGCGCGTCAGAACATGAAGCTGGTGAGATCGATGCCTTACTTAAATACCCTTCGATAGTCTTGATATGTTCCACACTTCCCGAGTCACCAAGATGCCAGGCCGCGAAACTGCGAACATCACTGCTACAGGAAGACAGTAACTTCATGAGCTCTGGCGCCGGCAAAAATTCATTTCGTTCGGAGGCAATCTGAAGGGCTAAATAGGTAAGTGTGTCGTGCTGGCCCGCCAATAACTTCGCAAAAGGAAGTTTCATGTCGCTAACCGGTAGGTCCCTTAACAGCGTTAAGGCATTGAGGTGGCGACTCGGGTCGAACGTCGAATTGCCGGATGGAAAACCCATCGTAGTTCCTGGAGGCAAAATGATCGACCCCACTATTACATCTGGAACGTTTGGCTTTTCAGGGGCACGACCTTTAGGCGGAAGCGCGACGATGGGCGGCGGGGTGGGAGCAGGAATAAGTTTCTGCTCGAACATTTCTCCCAAAATCTTGATTTGATTTTCTCTGTTGAGAAACGGCCACACGCGCGCCAGCGATTCGAACTTGAACCAATCCATCGAATGTTTGCGCAGTAAATCCCTAACATTGGGATTACTCGCAAGGGATCGTGCTGCCTGCTCAGCCACCAAAGGTTCGCGATCATCGAGTGCTCGCAAGACAAACGGTTCGAGCGCTTTATTGCGACTAGTTGCAATGGCTTCAAAGACAGCTGCCCGTACCATCGGTCGCCTGTCCAGGACGAGATCGATCGCCAGACCCGGCGACGATGCAAATATCGTTGCCAGCCTGGCGATGTTCGGGCGGCGTTTTGAAACATCCAGGGTTGTAAACGAAGCCGCCAACGACTGCACCTCATCCACGCGCGCTGGTCCGTTATCTTTGATTGTCGACGTGCGTAACGCGTCGAATGCAGCGTAGTCATAGTGATCCAGGAGCGTCACAGACTGAACGACAGCTTTAAAGGCAGGCTCTATTTCATTGATTTTAGAAACGGGTGCGACGAGAATTAGATTGATTGCGTTGGGGCCGCTTACCGTAGTCCAGACAATTCTTCGAGTTACTTCCTCTGTTCCAGAGTCACTTTCGAAAACGATTTCCCGAGCCTCCAGCGCGGCCATTGTCGTGCGTCGCACGACGAGAGAATCTGCACTGTCATCCAAACTCCGTAGAGACTGCGTGAGAGAAGATATGTAATCCCGGAGTGGAAGCCCATCGGAAATCTTTTCGACAATCACGTTGAGGACGCTGCCGTGGGGCCCGTTGAAAATAACCTTTTCTCCATACTGTCGTTCCCAATCTTCCGGGACCTGAAAAAGTAGGATCTTGGTCGGGTCGACTTGTCGCACGAAATTGGCTTGTGAAGCCGGGTGCTGATTCCACTCAGCTTCGCGTTCTGCCACGCGTAATTCCTGAGCGAGAGCGAAGGAACATGTGATGCAGAGGACGATGGCAAGACTGATTGATGTGAGGGACAACTTTCGCATTCGTAAGAAACCTTTCGTATGGGACAGGGTCGGTACTACTGAAGCGGCTATATAGCTGACGACAGGATAATCCACTGGATGATCTTAGAACAATCATCAGCAGCAGATCACGGGAGAGGAGAGGTAGGAGTCTAATTTACTGGAGGGGCGCCCTCCGTGGGCGCCCCAGCCGAAATCTCAGTCGTTCACGGAGGGACGCCCGTACAGTATTGCAATTTGAATCAG
>CAVVJS010000015.1:0-636660 GCA_963748605.1 Pyrinomonadaceae bacterium | reverse complement strand
AAGGTTTCCGGTTCCGACTTTCGAGTGCCAAGTCCACCCGGTGCCGTAGGGGAGCAGTAGCGACCGCCCTCCCCTTTCAAAAAAATAGCCGCAGATCTAAGCGGATGAAATGGATAGGGAAAACCAAGAAGGCCTGAGCCGTGTCATCCGTGAATCTGTGGCAGGTCGAGTCTCAAGACTCCAGATTTAAACCTTAAGAATCAAATAAGAGTTCCATTCACTCGAAGGCTTATGGCGTCTCTCAACTTGGCTCTCTGGCGAATCACCCGCAGCTTCACGCGCACCAGAATCAAAGCCCATCTAATCCTGCTCATCAGAATACAGTTCATCGATCACAGCGCGGTATTTCTCGTCAATTACACGACGCTTAACTTTTAACGTAGGTGTCAGCTCGCCACCATCGATCGTAAATTCGTTTTCCAGGAGCGCGACTTTTTTGACTCGCTCATACTGGGCGAGGTCCGGGGTAAGTTGCGCCACTTGTCGCTCAAACAGATCGATGATTTTAGGACTCCGGCACAATTCCGAACGGCTTGTTTCATTCAAGCCTTTGAGCCGTGCGTACGATTCGATCTGCTCCCAATTCGGCACAATCAAAGCCGCTGGAAATTTGCGCCCATTGCCGATCAGTACCACCTGATTCACAAAGCGAGATCCTTTGATCAGTTGCTCAAGTGGTTGCGGCGCGATGTATTTGCCGCCGGACGTCTTGAACAGTTCTTTCTTGCGATCCGTGATACTGAGAAATCCATCACTGTCGATCTTTCCGATGTCACCGGTTCGGAACCACCCATCGGCAGTAAACACTGCCGCTGTTTCTGCCGGCTTGTTGTAGTAACCGCGCATGATGTTGGGCCCGCGCGTTTCGATTTCACCATCGGCAGCGATGCGTATTTCGACGTGCTTGATAGGTTTGCCTACAGTTCCGACGCGATTGTCTTCAAGGATGCCGGTTGTAATCACCGGCGACGTTTCAGTTAAGCCGTAGCCCTGGAGGATCGGGATGCCGGCGCCGATATAGATGTAACCTAACTCCTCAGGCAAGGCGGCGCCGCCGGAAACCAATAACCGGATCCGCCCGCCAAAAGCGGCGCGCCACTTAGAAAAAACGAGTTTGTTGGCAATACGGTGTTTGAGTCCCAGAACGGCGCCTACTCGTCTCTTTTCGACCTGACAATGGGCCACTTCTTTTGCAACAGCCACGGCCCACATTAGCAACCCCAGATTAGCCTTTCCTTTTTCAGCGACGCGTTCTTTAATGCGCGCGTAAATTTTCTCAAAAATACGCGGCACGCCTACCAAAATCGTCGGCCGCACCTCACGCAGATTGGGTCCTATTGTTTCCAGCGACTCGGCGTAATAAACGGCCATCCCTTGATAGAGGTACATATACATTGCCTGGCGCTCAAAGATGTGCGAGAGCGGCAACACGGACAGGACAATGTCGTGCTTTCCAAATGAAAGATGTCCGGAAGAATCAAGCAAGTTGGAAACGAGATTGGCATGCGTCAGCATCACGCCTTTGGGCTCGCCAGTTGTGCCCGACGTATAAAGAATTGTGGCGAGATCCTGGGGTTGAGCTTCACGAGAAAAGGCCCTAACTAATTCAGGCGCTCTTGCAATAAGCGCTCGACCCCGATCCCGAAGTTGTTCAAGTGTGAGGCCGGAATCTTCGTCAGCGGCGCTGCTATCGAGAAAGATTACTCGTTCGAGCGTTTCGCACTCCTTTAAGACTCCGCGCATCTGATCGTATTTTTCACGGTTTGAGATCGCCAACACACGCGCACCGCAGTCTTTCAAAATGTAGCGCACCTGCGGCGGCGTCAATGTTGGATAAATCGGAACGTCGATCGCGCCGGCGAAGAGGCAGCCGGCATCCATCAGTGTCCACTCCGGGCGACTTTCGCAAAGAATAGCGAGGCGATCGCCGCGTTGGATTCCTAATTCGATAAGGCCAGCGGCAATTTCACGCGTCTGTGTTAATACTTCGTCAGAGGAGATCGAGAGCCAGCGTCCATCGCGCTTGTAGTTAAGCGTATCAGGGCGCTTGTGATCACGCGCGAAGTGCTCAAACGCTTCTACCAGAGTTGTCGGCTCGCCGGGTTTGAAATGCCGCAAGGTCGTTGCACTGGGCCCAGGCTCGCTCAGAATGGTTGGCTGGCTCGACTTCACTTCGTATTCACTCCGTTAAGAAAGATATCGAGCACCTGATCGGCCATTGGTGCAAGTTTGTATTTGCGTTGCGACAGAATCCAGTTGGTGGCCATTTCGTCGAGAGCGCCAAACAATATTTTCGCTAAGACCTTGGCATTCAGTTCCGGACGGAAGACGCCCTGCCGCTGACCTTCTTCTATTGTCGCGCAAATCAAACGCAGGTATTCCGCAAACCCCGCAGCGGAAAACTCTTCCATAAATTTAGTGGAGCCGCGCAACTCGACCTGGAAGACGACAGCCAGATCGCGATCTGCACCCAGGCGTTCCAGATGAAGTACGGCGATGCGCCGCAATTTCTCGCGCGGATCGTCGATGCCCTGCAGCAGCTTTCGACCTTCGGCAATCCCTTCTTCCATGCTGCGGTCGAAGATCGAGTGCAGAATTTCTTCCTTACTTTTGAAGTAAAGATAGACGGTGCCGTCGGCAACACCTGCCTCGCGGGCGATATCAGCGACCTTGGAACTGAAATAGCCGTTATGGGCGAAGACGCGGATCGCGGCACGTAGGATTGCCTGCCGCTTATCAACGACGATAGGTCGGGCGGAATTGAGGGAACGAGCTGAACTCATTATCGAGGATTGCCAATTTCCGATTGCCGATTGCCGATTAGAAAGAAATCTGAATGAATGCTCACTCAGTTGTCTTAGCCTACCAAAAACCCCGCGAAAGCTCGAATGCTTCTGCAGGGCGCAAACTTGTTGCCTTTAGGCCAGTCTGAACCTGGAACGTGAAACCTGAAACCTGAAACCTGAAACCCGAAACCTGGAACCCGAACCCTACTTACCCTGATCGTCGGCTATGAGATCGGCATTCTTATCACCGGGTAGGGGCAGTCCCGTCAGCCGCAGATCCTGCACTGGATAAGGAATTTCGATACCCTTCTCGCGAAATAACCTTTCGATCCGGTAGTTGATGTCACTCTTGATTTGCGGGTGGCGGCGCGGCTGCCGGGTCCAAACCAGAAGACGGAAGTCGAGTGAGTAGTCACCAAATTTCAGAAACTGAACTTTCGGCGCCGGGTCTTCTAAAACATTCTCCACACCCTCAGCAGCAAGAATCAGGGTACTAGTGACGAGATCGATGTCGGTGTTATGAGCGACGCCCACCGGAATCGAAATGCGTGCGCGGGGATCTCCGTAAGACCAGTTAATCACTCGCTGCGTTACCAAACGCGAGTTAGGCACAATGATTGAGATCCGATCATTGGTTGTAACAACCGTCGTGCGCAGATTAATACTCTGCACGTCGCCTTCGTCCTCTCCAATCGTGATGCGGTCCCCGATGCGAATCGGTCGCTCGAACAGCAAAATGAATCCGGAAGCGATGTCAGCCGCGATGTATTGCAAGCCAAAACCGATACCAACTGAAAGTGCCGTGAAGATTACGGCGATTGATGTGAGGTCAAGATTGAAAGCCTGCTTCAAAGCGATCAGCAGACCGATAGCGAGGAGAAAGTAATTGGCGAGGCGCGCAATTGTGTAGCGCAACCCGGGATCGAGGTGGGTGCGCACTGCGAATCGTCGCTGGATCAGCGCACTAACGGATCGCGCAACTACAATCGTAACGGCAAAGACCAGGATGCCGAGCAGCAGACTGGTTAACGAAACTACAATGTTGCCGACGGTAAACTTGTAGTTCACCAAATCCCAGATGCGTCGAAACGCGCCGGATTGGAGCAGCAGGTTAGTTAGAACAGTAATGGAGATCAGGTGTGTCACCATGGAGCCTGCGAAACCTGGTTAATGAGAACGGCTTCAATGGTACCAACTGCCGAACTCCATCTCAACGCGCAAAAGATTTACTGCAACGAAACTGTGAGACACTTGCTCAAATAGCGTAAGCACCATAACAACTTAACGATCCATTGGAACGTTTTTGCCCGTCGAGCGCATCAAAGGCCGTAGCTGCTATTCCAACCGGTTGACCCTTAGTATTTTTCGATCTCGGGATCATTCAACTAGATTTCACTCTTATGAGATCAGTATCACCTCGTAATCTCGGGCCAAGTCCCGAAGGAGCACCAATGTGGGTTGGGTTGCAAGAAGGGCTTGTTGCCTCGTAGTTTTCAAATCACGGGCAACTTACTCGGCTTTAGCTTAATCGAACCTACCAGCGGGGGATTTGAAATTTTTTCGAAAGAGCTTGACAGGATCAGTGGTCCTGTCTTATACAAGACAACCTGCGCGAGAACGTGAAAAGCGCAGGTGAGGAAAAAAACTTCCAATGTTGATCAGCTGGACATCCAAAGAACATTCGACGAAATCGCGGCCGGTCACCGGCATGCGTGGCGTCGGGTGCGCCTTATGTCTGAGCTCGTCAGCGGCCAATAATTTCGGCGGCAGACTCGGACAAGAGACGTCCATAGATAGCCGTCGCATCAGGCAATAATCAGCGGGAGCGGACTCCCGCTCCCAAATCTCAAAGAAAAATCGCGAGAATTGTAAGGAGCGGGCAGCTTCCCTGGGAGGCTTAAAGCCCGCTCCTTTTGTTTTTTGACAATCGAAGTACCTATTTGCGAGAGATGAAGGCAGGGAGCCTTCAACGGATGACTACGCCGTTGCTTTGCGAGAGTGTCGGGCGTCGCCATCCTCAGGTGAAGTGTGCCTCGAAGTGTGTTCGCGGTCCGCTCTCTCTGCCTTCATCTATTTTTTAACACAAAGAAATTGATTCTGCATGTGTGGCTGAGCAGCAAAAGCACCTGACTGTAAATCAGGCGTCCACGGTGACTGCGTAGGTGCGAGTCCTACCACATGCACCAAGCGATTGCCGATTGATGATTGCCGATTGCCGATTGGTGTCGCGCCGGAGGAAAGGGATCATCACTACAAGCCAAAATCAGAATTCAAGTCCGGAGTCTCTGGCGAGGAGACCAATCCGCAATCGGCAATCGGCAATGTTGATCGGGTGTAGGAAAGCATGGCTAATCCGTCTGCCTTGGGAGCAGGAGATCGTCGGTTCGAATCCGACCACCCGGACGGGGCGTTAGTGATAGCGGCAGCACATTGGTCCTGCAAACCAGTAGGAAGGGTTCAAATCCCTTACGCTCCACCAAGTTTGACGCGGGAAGAGAGGGTTCACAGTCAGGTCTCATAAACCCGACCGCGACGGTTCGATTCCGTCTCCCGCAACCAGTTTTCTTCAAGGGACCAATGCTGGCTGTTGGCGTCTGCCTGTTAAGCAGAACATCGCGGGTTCGATTCCCGCCCCTTGAGCCATGCGGCAGTAGCGTAGTCCGGTATCGCGCAACCTTGCCATGGTTGAGATCGCGGGTTCAAATCCCGCCTGTCGCTCCAATTTGCCCCTGTAGCCTAAAGGAAAGGCGCAACGCTTCGAACGTTGATCAATGCGGGTTCAAGTCCTGTCAGGGGTTCCACGCCTCAAATGTCCAACGTCCAATGTCCAATGTCCAAAGTCTGTCTATGTGTTGTGACGTTAGACGTTGGACGTTGGAAGTTGGACTTGAGAATTGCCCGAGTAGCTCAACTGACGGAGCGCTGGTCCTACAAACCAGAGGTTGAAGGTTTGAATCCTTCCTTGGGCACCATAACCATTTTCCATATCTCATTTTCCAATTCTCATTTTTCATTGCCTGCATTCGCGTCTCTGATGTTCCAGATGCATCAGTCAAGTTGGTCATCTTTCATTCCAGAGCGCGCTTAGAAGAATGAAATTTCAGAACAAATGAAAAATGAGAAATGAAAAATGGCATATGGAAAATGATGTTGCTCTCGTATCGGTCTCGCCTTCTAAGCGAGTAAGCCGTAACCGGAAAGATGCAGGTTCGACTCCTGCCGAGAGCGCCACTTTCTGCTGGCGTAGCACAATTGGTAGTGCAGCGGTCTTATAAGCCGTAAGCCCCGGATTAGGGCGTGATGCGAGTTCGAGTCTCGCCGCCAGAACCATGCTCCTATGGCGTAACGGAAGCGTAGATGTCTTTTAAACATCGGGTCAGAGTTCAATTCTCTGTGGGAGCACCAGATATCGCGGGTGTAGCCAAGTGGAAAGGCGCGAGTCTGCAAAACTCGTACGCGGGAGTTCGATTCTCTCCACCTGCTCCAATTGCTTTCCAAGCATAGATGGCGATGCGTCGGTCCTGTAAATCGAATAGCAGAGTTCAAGTCTCTGGGAAAGCCCCATCTCTGATTGCCGATTGCCGATTGTCGATTGTCGATGGGCGATTCGATCGTCGCGACAGTGACAAGTCTGGGGATCAGCTGAGACAAGACCAAACGCCTAACACAAAACAACAATCGATAATCGGCAATCGACAATCGGCAATGTTTTCGGAGGGTAGCATCCATGGGGATAAACGGTCCTGAAAACCGCGCAGGGATTTAAAGCCTTGGGGTTCGATTCCTCTACCCTCTTCCATTTGGAGAAGTCGCCTAACTGGTATGGCAGCACCCTGCTAAGGTGCCGGGAGGCAATCCTGCGGGAGTTCGAATCTCCTCTTCTCCGCCATGGACGTGTAGCTCAGTCTGTAAAGAGCGTCGGCCTGCGAAGCCGAAGGACGGTGGTTAAAATCCATCCACGTTCACCATTTCATTCCGGGTTCGTCTAACAGGCAGGACGCGAGATTTTGGATCTCGCTATCAGGGTTCGAATCCTTGACCCGGAGCCATTCAAAACATTGTCGGTTGTCGATTGCCGATTGCCAATTTGGAGTTTTGTGTTAGGCCTTTGGTTCTTTTCTCAGGTGTATCCCAAGTCTTGTCACTGTCGCAGCGAGCTAAACGAAATCGGCAATCGGCAATCGACAATGACTTGGTGCGGGCGACTACGCTAATTGGCCATGCGGCTAGTCTTAGGAACTAGTGCTTCTCAGTTCGAATCTGAGGTCGCCTACCAAAATAAAGTTTCGAGTTTCGAGTTTGAAGTTCCGAGTTTTGCCCTCCGGTTCGTGGTTAGTCTATTGACTCACCCTGAAATTGGTTTCAGCTTAAAAGGCGAGGGCTCAGCCCTCGGCCGGATCATAAAAGTAATCACTGCTGGTAAGTCAGAGACTTACCGCGCACCTGAGGGCAAAGCCTGAAACCCGAAACTCGAAACCCGAAACCCGAAACTTTTGAGGCGTCGAATGCAAAGAGCCGAGCGGCAAGTTTTTCAAACTTGTACTAGAGAGTTCAAGTCTCTCCGACGCTACCAACTGAGACTCGGGGAAGGGCTGACACGGGAAACGGGGAGAGGAATTGTCGCCACATTTACACATACGCTTATGTGGGCCGTAGCTTAATTGGCAGAGCACCGCACTGTGACTGCGGCTTGTGAGGGTTCAACTCCCTTCGACCCACCCAAAGACATTGCCGATTGCCGATTGCCGAATGCCGATTAGTTAGCACTCTTGGGGCCATCGTTCCTGTCAGAATGAAAAGCCCTCCTAGAAGCCACATCCTGGAAGCACAACCATTAACTTGCACGCCAATCGGCAATTGGCAATTGGCAATCTGAGGAACTGTGGCCGAGAGGTGAGGCACTTGGTTGTCAACCAAGCCGATGACGGTTCGAGTCCGTTCAGTTCCGCCAACGTTCATTGACGATTGCTAATTGGCGATTGCCGATTGGTTGACCTCACCAGGATCCGAGTGATGGCAATTGGCAATCCAATTGGCAATGTTCGCGTCAGTAGCCAAATTGGATCAAGGCACCTGCCTCTTAAGCAGGGGAATGTGAGTTCGAGTCTCACCTGACGCACCAGGCTTTGGAGTGCGGTGGCAAGCGCCAGCGCGACATTGCTTTTGACGATTCCTGTCACTAGACAATCCAAAGTGCCGTCGCCGCTTGGCACTCCGGCAATTGGCAAGAACGTTTTGAACTATTCTAAGAAAGGAGGAAACAATGCCTTACGAAAAATTACCAATCGGTGGCGCTGAACACGACATACTCTCGTGGGCCAACCACGAATTCAGCATCGAAGAACAAGCGATGCTGCGAAATGTTTCGCGCCTGCCATGTCTCTTCAAGCACGTGGCGCTGATGCCCGACGCGCATCTCGGCAAAGGGAGCATGGTCGGCTCCGTGGTCGCAACCAAAGAAGCGGTGATTCCAGCAACAGTCGGAGTCGACATCGGCTGCGGCATGATGGCCGTGAAGACACCGTTCAAAAGCGGAATTCTTGATGGGAAGTTGAAGGACTTGCGTCTTGCGATCGAAGAACAAATCCCGGTCGGCTTCAACGCGTATAAAGAATCCGTTGACGAATCTTCATATTGGGAAGGTTGGAACGAATTCAGCGAGCTGCACAAGGGTGTAAGCGATCGCAAAGCAAAAGCGATGAAGCAACTGGGCACGCTGGGTGGCGGCAACCACTTCATCGAAGTTTGTTTGGATACAGAAAACTTCGTCTGGTTGATGCTGCACTCAGGCTCGCGCAACATCGGCAAGGAACTCGCAGAACGCCACATCTCGACGGCAAAGTCGTTGTGGAGGTTGTCTGAACTTCCTTCGCCAGATCTGGCTTACTTCATCCAGGGCACTCCGGAGTTTGCGGCCTACTGGAAGGATTTGAAGTGGGCGCAAGGCTACGCGATGAAGAACCGCGAGATCATGATGGGGCGTTTGTTGAAGGTCTTTAACAAGATGTTCAATCACCGCGAGCCGTTCAAGCCTGAAGTGGCAGTTAACTGTCATCACAACTACGTGGCGCTCGAAGAGCACTACGACGAGAAAGTATTCGTCACGCGCAAAGGCGCAATCAATGCGGGAACCGGAGTTTACGGGATCATCCCTGGTTCGATGGGTGCGAAGTCATTCATCGTGAAGGGCCGTGGTTTACCGGAGAGCTTCAGCTCGTGTTCTCACGGCGCCGGACGCAAGATGTCTCGCGGTGCGGCCAAGCGAGCCTTCACGAAAGACGACCTGGCGCGTCAGACCTCGGGTGTTGAATGCCGCAAGGACGTAGGCGTGCTTGACGAAATTCCCGGCGCTTACAAATCGATTGAGGCGGTGATGAAGAATCAGGAAGATCTGGTTGAAGTCGTCGCTGAGATCAAACAAGTGGTCTGTGTTAAGGGATAATCCCAGGAATTGCCGATTGGCGATTGCCGATTGCCGATTGGCCATTCGCCTAACTTACTCCTTTCAACCTCACTACCCACTCATCGGATCTGACATAGCGTATTGGGACGTAAGACTACGACGGTCCTGGTGTCGATCGCTGATGATTGTCGACCAATCGCCAATCGGCAATTGGCAATTGGCAATGATCATGCGGAAGTGATGTAGCTGGAAACATACGAGTCTTCCAAACTCGTCTCGAGAGTTCGAATCTCTCCTTCCGTTCCAAGTTATTGCCGATTGGCGATTTCCGATTGGCCGATCAATGATGAGATCCTGTCTCAGTAATCTGGTTCCCTCACTCTACCTGTAAAGCAAAAAACCAATCACCAATTGGCAATCGCCAATCGGCAATATTCAGAAAGGAGGTGCCGAGATGGCACTTGACGGCAGAGTTCTGCTTCTTAATCAAACCTACGAGCCGCTCGGCACTGTCAGTGTCGCGCGCGCTATCATCATGACCTTCAAAAACACCGTCTTCGTCGAAGAACTCGACGGCGATCGCGTGCTGCATTCGGCGCATGCTGAATTTCCCGTTCCCTCGGTAATTCGACGACGCTCATACATTAACGTTCGCCGCCGGCGCGAACAGGCGGGCATGAAGCGCTTGCGAATTTACATGCGTGACAAGTTTCGCTGCCAGTATTGCGGTGACAAAAAGAACGCTGGCGAGCTGACGCTCGATCACATCCTGCCTCGTTCGCGTGGTGGGGATAATTCACCTGTGAACATCGTTACTGCGTGCATCGCGTGCAACAACCGGAAGAGCAACCGCACCCCGGCTGAAGCACGAATGCCCCTGCTGACGTCGCAGTCGGCGCTTAGGGTAAAGCTGGAGCGAGTGGTGCTTTGCCACTATGCCGAGGCACGTGCTGAATGGCGCAAGTACCTCTTCATGGACGTGCATGATGATCGTGACGTCAGGGAAAAGGTGAGTCGCGAGAGGAGGTCTTAGGTCTTTGGCCTTTGGTCTTGGATCCGAGATTAATATTTCAGTTCAGGCGCCAACGATCAAAGACCGAAGGCCGAAGACCAAAGATACCGAAGACCGAAGGCCAAAGACCAAAGGCCTAAGACCTGCCGCAAAGTGGCAATCGGCAATGTCTCGGGTCGGGTAGCTGAGATGGATTAGCGTGGGCCTGAAAAGCCCGAAAGGTTGGTTCGATTCCAACTCCGACCGCCAACAGCGACTCGGTGACGCGGAGAAGGGGAGACTGGGAGAAAAGATTGAAGGTCTCCGCGTCTCCCCGTCCCCGCGTCTCCCCGTCATAAAGTTTTCGGGGCGTGACTCATCCCGGCAGAACGGCGACTGTCTGGGAGCGTGGAGTTGCAAGAGGCACGCTCGCCTCACGCCCCGGCCATATACGTGTCCAAAGGTCTAACGTCCAAAGTCCAAAGTCTACGGAGCAATCAAGACTTTGGACGTTGGACTCGGGGCATTGAACCATCTTGAAAAGGGTACTTCGACTGTCAAAGAGAGTGCAGGAGGTTTCTATGTTTCTAAGGTTTGTGTCAACGGAGTTCTGCGAAGACTCGGGATGCCGGCTTGGCATCTTCCAGGCCGCATTTCAACTGCTCGACTCCGGATGCCTCGCAGTGCTTACGAACAGGCATGACTGTCAGACCTGCTTAATTGGTTTGAAGAGAACCTGGAGTGTCCCGATCGATTCAGCCGATCGCTCAAGACGAGCAGCACAGCCCAAAGCCATTTGTTGGTTTCGCCCTACGGCGAAGGTGCACCTTGCCGGATCTGGGAAATGGTCTGAATTCTAGAGGGCAGTACGGTACCGGTTTGGATGCTCAAAGCGTCTATTCCCGGTTACATTGTCTACGAAGATGAATTTCAAGTCGTCGCTGAGCCCTTTATCGATTTGAAACGACGTGGTTAGGAGGTAACGAACAATGAAGCTAGCAGAAGCTCTAATCCTACGCGCAGATTGTCAAAAGAGATTCGCACAATTGCAATCGCGACTGGTGGGCAACGCGAAGATCCAGGAAGGCGATCAGCCAGCAGAAAATCCGAACGAGTTGATTAAGGAGCTCGAGGGCGTTGCAGCTGAGCTTGTTGACCTAATCAAGCGAATCAACAAAACCAACTCGGCAACCGTTCTGGCCACTGGCAAGACGGTTTCTGACGTGCTGGCCGAGCGCGACGTACTGGCTATGCGCCGAGCCGCATACAGTAATCTGGCCTTGAATGCTGCGGTCGCACAGGGCCGGCTGACGCGATCGGAAATTAAGTATGTTTCGACAATCAAGGTCGCTGAGATTCAGAAGCATGCCGACGAACTCGCCAAGGAATATCGTGAGCTCGACGCGCGCATTCAGGAACTCAACTGGCAGACGGAACTGATCTGAGATCTCAAACCTGGGATCTCGGATCTGGCTAAGACGATGCAGACGGTAGCTGGAGAGAACAGAAGCGAGCACAACCCGCCAACTGGGTAAGTTGGACTACGCTCTTTGAGCGCAACCATGGTGGCGTGCAGGGGCGTGCGCCAGCGGGTTCGATTCCCGCATGTACGAATCATGCCCAGTAAAGTCACAAGGGTATCGGGCAAAGTAAATGTAACTACCGCGTGCTGATCTGTTTTATCTGGTGAGGGTGGGTAAGGGGCACTGCATCGTCTTAATTCCTCGAGAAGGGATGTTGTTAAGGTGCGCGCGTACCTCGAGAACTCTTGATATGCCTACTTCAATTCGCCACCAAATCGTAATAAGGAAACCTAAGAATCGCGACGTGGTTGCAAGGTGCCATGGCATCTAATGGACAATCAGCGTGAGGAACAGTATTCATCACGAACTCGAGGCGAACTGAAGTCTTGCCGGACATTAATCCATGCAAGATGACCAGATGACACATTAACGTTACACCCGGCAATCGAAAGGAGATTCAGCGATGACAGCACAGGGGGCACAGAAGGCGAGCCGGAAGAAAGTCTCCAGCATGTTTAAGGACTCTGAAGCGTTTTCAAGTTTTTCCGTAAACGATCTGAAGCAGGCCAAGGAGTTTTACGGTAAAACACTGGGACTTGATGTTGCTGAAACGAAGGAGGGTTTGGAACTTAACCTTGCCGGCAACACAGTATTCATTTATCCGAAGCCGAACCACACGCCGGCATCCTTTACCGTTTTGAATTTTTCAGTGGATGACATCGAGGAAGCCGTCGCCGAATTGGACAGACTTGGCTTACCTCGGGAGCACTATGATCTACCGGACTTGAAGACAGACAATCAAGGAATCATGCGAGGTCCGGGTCCGAAGATCGCCTGGTTCAAAGACCCGGCTGGCAATATTTTGTCAGTGCTCGAAGACAAGAGGTAGTCTAGGGTTGAATTGCATTATTCGGGGTGGCGCTTGGGTGCCACCCCCTTTTTCTTTGAAAGGCCCAGCAGTAGGTCGGCTTTGCCGCCGCACATCCGGCGGCGAAGCCGTAACCAAAGACTCTCGCGTACGCAGCAAGTCAGAGACTTACCTCACATCCGGTGGCAAAACCCACGCTTTGAACATTCCTACCTAACCCTCACTATCAGCAGGGCGAACTTTTCCCTTCGCTGCGTTCCACAAGGCGGTCTGCAAAACTGGATGAGCGTGGCCCACTCTGAGCGAACTGCTGTCCCAACTGCACGCCGGCACCGCGATGGTTGGAGTTGGAATTGGTTGACCGCCAGGATTGATCAAACCAGCGAATGTCGGAGCTACGTCAACCCTTGGTGAAAGCGAGGGAGAAAGGTTGTACTGGTCTCGCAACGTCGCGAGAAGTGAAGCGTGATCGAACGGAGGCATTGGGTTTGGAGGCGTTTGGTTTGGGGGCCTAAAAATCCCGGGCGTCACGTATGGATTGATAAACAAAGCCGGAACGCGAACTCCATAATAGCTATAGTCAAAATTAGTGACCGTTCCCTGAGCAAACGGCGATTGAGCTGGCGGCGGAGTGACGTGGTCAAAGAGTCCGCCATGCTCATCGTAGGTAACAATCAGGAGTGTCGTAGCAAACAAAGCCGGGTTAGCCGCCAGCGCTTGAAAGACTTTTGCCAGCAACTGTTCGCCGCAGGACACATTGATTGGAATATCACAATGGCCAACAGGCAAGCTTTCGCCGGGGTGGTTGCTATTGGGTGCTTTAAATCCCAAGGCACTCAGCATTTGATAACGGGGCTCGATGAGGCTGAACGTGGGTAAGCGATTGTTCTTCACATCGTCAAAAAAATCGTGGTGAAAGAAGTCCGGCTCCGACTCAAACGGCCAAACATTTCCTCCATCCCAGACGTGATCCCAATGGTCATGAACGTATTTGATGATGGCCGAGACGGGAGCCTCGTCGTCGTAGTAAACCTTCCAGGACTGACCGGCATTATCCAACTGTTCGAAGATGGACAACTGATCCAACTGTCCAATCATGAGCGGGTAGTGGGGATACTCCGGATTGTTGACGTACGCAGTTTGTGTTGTCGTGTCGTAACAAGGAGTGCCGCACAGAGAAAACAAACGATTCGGCCAGGTCTGCACCGGTCCCGACGCGAAGTAGCGATCGCTTACTGCATACACGCTGGCAAGAGCGTGGGTGACAGGCACGTTGTCCGCGACAAAGTATTGCATGATGTTCGCCGGCGTTGCGTTTTCTACAGTTGCATAGTCGATAACAAAGCCTTGCATCGGCGGCGTGGTGTCGATCTGCTCGGACATGTTCACAAAACTCTCCTGCGGATCTGGAAAAGGAAGGTTTTGCGCGGCGCTGCCGGCTGGAGCGTTCCAGGCGGAAACGGCTGGCCCCGTAACTGCTGGATTGGTCCAGGGGCTCGGCACGCCACCCCCGTCCGGATTAGTCGTAGGCGGATAGAAAGCGCCGAGCATGTTGTCGAAAGACCGGTTCTCGAACATCAGCAGGATTACATGTTCTATGTTTGGAAGTGGGGCCGTCATGAGGGATTCTCCTGTAGTCGTAAGAAAGTCCTGAGTATTTTGCCCTAGGACTCCAGCGGTAGTAATCCAGAGCAGTGTTGCCGGAGATGGTGCGCAGTAGTCTTTGACTTACCGGGTAGTGATGCAATTTGGGCGCTAGCGACCGAAATCAGGGGTGCTGCCACTCGGTTCAGTACGGGAGCGGTAGCGACCGCGCTCGAGCAGCATAACAGTGCGGTTTGGAAGCTCAAGGCACTTGCGGTCTCACCCTTGAATATTCACTTGATTTAAATGCGGTCGCTACCGCTCCCGTACTGTACCGAGTTGACCTCAGTCAGAAGGTTGCGTGGTTGGCGAGGAAGGCGATTTGTGGCGGAGGGGACAGGACTCGAACCTGCATAGCCTTTCGGCCGGCGGTTTTCAAGACCGCTGCACTACCATTATGCGACCCCTCCACTAATGGCAGACGATATTCCGCGTGCTGCGAACAATATATCGCAGCACGGGACTGTGGCAAAATAGTAACGGGTCTCGGGTGTCGGGTATCAGGTTTCGGTTTGATTTAACCGTAAAACTAATAATTGCGTTTGAGATCGAAATCGGAACTAAATCAATCAGGGTGAAATCAAAGACCGAAATCCGGAAAAATCTGACACCCGACACCTAGTATCCGATACCCATCTATGAGAGTAACAATCGGACAAATCAACACGATCAACGGCGACTACGAGCACAATGTCGCCGGCGTCTTGCGCGCTATCGAGCAAGGCAAACGGGACAAGTCCGATCTGGTGGTCTTACCTGAAACCTGCATCCAGGGTTACACCTCATTGGACTGGTTTCTTGATCGCGATGTCGCGCTACACGCGTTGGAGCCACTGAATCAGATCATCCCGGCAACCACCGGTATTACCGCCGTCGTCGGCACCGTTCGACCAACCGGAAAGACTGGCGGTCGTCGCCTCTACAATTCCGCGGCGATCATTCGCAATCAAAAGTTAATAGGGTTTGCTGACAAGACTCTACTGCCGGAGTACGACGTCTTCGATGATCCGCGTTACTTCGAACCTGCAGCGCAACGGCAACTCTTCCAGGTAGAGGGAAATCGCCTTGGCGTCGCGGTCTGTGAAGATTTTTGGAACGACAAGACCTTCTGGAAACACCGGCTTTACTCACACGATCCAGCCGACGAACTCATCGACATGGGCGCCGAAGTGCTCATCTCCATCAACGCCTCGCCTTTCAATAAAGGGAAAATGGGACAGCGTTGCTCGATGGTTTCGCACCGCGCTAAGGCTGCTAACCTCCCGGTAGTTTTTGTAAATCTGATCGGAGGCAACGACGGCATCGTGTTCGACGGGGCCAGCATCGTGGCTGACTGCGAAGGCAAGATAATTTTGCAGGCGCCGCCTTTCGAAGAATTTATTGGCACCGTCGATCTTGAATGCGGGGTGCGCGACGAACGTTGCTTACCGGGAGACGATATTGGAACTGTCCGCAGCGCGCTGGTGTTAGGCATTCGCGACTATGCCCAGAAGAACCGTTTTAGTCGCGCCGTGATTGGTTTGTCCGGCGGACTCGACTCGGCTGTGGTGGCGACACTCGCTTGTGAAGCTCTGGGAGCTGAGAACGTGTTGTCTGTAATGATGCCTTCGCCTTATTCGTCGCGCTCCAGTGTTGACGATTCGGTGGAATTGGGACGGCGACTCGGAATGCAGGTTATCGAACGACCGATCACTGAAGCATTTCACGTGTTACTGAAAGAGCTGAATTTGAAACCTCCGAGCGCCACTGAAAAGAGCTCGCACGCCGCCGAGAATCTGCAATCACGCTTGCGCGGCAACATCCTGATGTCGATCTCCAATGACGAAGGGCGGCTGCTACTCTCGACCGGCAATAAATCAGAACTGGCCCTTGGTTATTGCACGCTCTATGGAGATACGAACGGAGGCCTGGCAGTAATTGGCGATCTCCTAAAGACTGAAGTCTACGCTCTTGCTCGTCAGTTTAATTCCACGCAGGAAATCATTCCGGCTTCGATAATCAACAAACGTCCTTCAGCTGAATTAGCGCCAAACCAGTTTGACGATCAATCACTACCGCCCTACGACAAGCTAGATCCGATCTTAAGATTGTATTTCGAGGAGAAAGCCACTCCCGAAGAAATCATCGCGGCGGGAAATAACGGGCCGCTGGTTTATGAGATTCTCAACCGCGTCGAATCGCCGGCGAACGAGTTTAAACGACGACAGTTGCCGCCTACCTTGATTATTTCGCGGAACGCCATCGGCATCGGCCGACGCCGGCCCGTGACCCATCATTACAAGCGTCGGCCAGCTGAAAAGGTGCAAAGCGCGGATTGATGTTGGCGGTGAGGCCTGGGAGTCATGAAAAGCGGCAACAAGTTGCCGCACTCCAAAGTCGTGCCTCTTTGGACAGTCGCAAGTTTTTGGAGTGCGCTGACTCGTCAGCGCTTTTTCATTGTTTAGAACAGCCTAATGAAGCTAATTGGCGTTACGGGATAAGTTCACACTCAACTTGCGAATAGTCGCCTCATCAAGCAATATCCTGCTGTTCTCAAATCCCCCAAGATTGCTAACTACTCTTTCTAACAGGTGGAAAATGATGCAGACGTCTAACTCGTTTCAGTTAGTAGCGGCAAGTGTCCTAATAATTGCTCTTTCCGCAGTAAGTTTCGGTTTCAGGATCAGCCAAAGCCCCAAACCACAGCTCCTGAAGCTGAGATGAAAGCCGCAGCTGCTATCAACAGCGCGCCAGACGCTGCCGCGAAGTTGCAGGCCGCGGAGGCTTTTGTCAAAAAGTATCCCAAGAGCACGCTGCGGCTTGAAGTGGCGCAGGTGGTAACCAACGAGATCGCTCGGGTGACAGATGCCGGCCAGCGTCTGACGCTGGGAGAGAGATTTTTGAAAACGTTTTCGGCTGACGGGGAATCGGACCGCATGAAGACGGTGCTTATCGGTGAATACGCAGCAGCCAAGCGCGTGGACGACGCGTTCACTTTGGGCGCGACCCTGCTGGCTAAACAGCCCGACAATTTGCCTGTGCTTACAAGCTTAGCAATGGCGGGTACAGAGGAAGTTAGAAAGCAGAATGCGAAATATGCAACGCAGACTCTTCAGTATGGGCTGAAAGCTATCGAGCTAATTGAGGCCAATAAGAAGCCGGCAGACTTGGACGATGCATTCTGGGCCCACCAGAGGTCCTTACTGCCGCGCATGTATCTCGATATGGGAACGTTGGCTCTTGTGGCTGGCAAACCGGCGGAAGCGAAACCGCGATTAGAGAAGGCGATTCAACTTAACCCGAAAGAACCAGCAGCGTATGTTTTTCTTGGCGGGTTAATCGATGATGAATATCGGACGGTCGCCGAATCCCATCAAAAAATGACGGATGGACCCGAGAAACAAGCTACTTTGAAAAAGGCGACGGAGTTGATGGATAAAGTAATCGACATGTATGCGCGTGCACTGGGCGCAGCATCCGACAAACCTGAGTTCAAAGCGATGTACGATCAGGTTCTTGAATCAATCACTCCGTATTACAAATATCGTTACAAGTCGACGACCGGATTGCAGGCACTGATTGATAAGCACAAGACTCCGGCCCAGCCGTAAAAAAAGTTTCAAGTTTCAGGTTTCAAGTTTCAGGTTTCGAGATTTAGGTTTCCGGATTTCAAGACAGATCGTCAAAGAAATCATCTTCCAGGTGCTATTGACTGACTCGTGATCTCGAAACCTGAAACCCGAAACCCGAAACCTGAAACCTCGAAACCTGGAACCCGAAACCCGAAACCTTCCTAAGCTGCGTAGCGTGCGTAAACAGTCTTCACCTTCTCGAGAAAGTCGCGACGATCGATCACGAAATGGAGTTTGACAGCTCCGCTACCGGCTGCGAGTTTTTCAACCAACTTTTCAAGAATCTCAAACTGATCACGTTCAGTGATCCCTTGCGCGTCCAGGTAACCTGAGTAGCGCAGGCGTCGAATAAGTTCCATCAACGTCAAACGCCCGGCCATGGTATGTCCCCCGTGAGTTTGAGAGCGACTAACCAGGTACTGCACCACTAAGGCTTCGTTATAGAGAGCCGGCGCCAAAAAAAGACGAGATCCGTTTCGTTCCCAGCCATCAACGAGTCGTTGTGACGGTCGAATCGATCGTAAGTTCTCAAAGGCTGAAGATGTATCCGCCTTAGGATCTCGCCGTTCCAGAAATGCCTGCGTCACCTCCAACAGCCAGGCTTCGTCTTCGAAATCAAGTGTTTCTCGTAGTGTCTCAAGCCAATCAAAAAGAACCGCGCGGTAATCCGATTTGATCTCAGTGATTTGAAACTGCTCACCCTTCGGCAGTTTCTTTACGAGTTTCCGGCGTACTGAATCCGTAAGCTTGCCACCAACAATCCGAGTCGTATCAAAGCGGGCGTGCCAACGCTTCGCCGCGTTGCAGTGAGGGCAGTGTGGATTCTTCTCGTCACTATCAAAGAAGGGTCGCATGGCGGTTCTCCCGGTCAGCTCCGCGACGGTGGGAGAATAGCGTTTTATCTCGGAATAAGCGGTGCGCGGGGCCAGGCCGAACTGGCGCGTAAAGATGTCGAAAATACAGGCGAGGCACACATGGGTGGTGTATTCCGTAACCGTGCCGCGCGGAAACTCGCTGAGATCCAGTTGGAAACGGGTGGGAGCCATGGAGGGCGGACCGTTTTGTTATGACTCAGCCCGCTCTCAATCACACCAGGCTTTAGCCTGGTGTTGAAGCGGGTTAAGACCTGAAACCGTTTAAACGGTTTCCATTGTTATGTAGCGCCGAACACCGCGCTGAAGCGCGGTGAGAATGAGAAGTCAAATTCGTTACAATAAAATTCAATTAGAAATCGCCCAGTTTTGTTTTCGCAAGGTGCCGCTCAATCACATGATCGATACCAGCCCGGGCGTCAGTTCGGGATCAGTATGGCCCAGGGCTAGATCGAGTTCTGCTGCTACGTCGCCTGTGGCAGAGCTTAGCTTTTTAAAATCGAAGAGCTCACTATCAAGCAGGTGAGAAGGTCTTACATTGCTCAGCGCCTTGAGCATTGAACCACGCACATGCGGAATCTCTTTTTGCAACTCATCCAGCAGACGCTTGACGCGCGCTCGTTTCAAGTTGGATTGCGAGCCGCAAAGATCGCAAGGAATGATCGGAAACTGTTCCGCGTTGGCGAAATCACTTATGTCCGACTCTCGGCAAAAAGCCAGTGGGCGAATAATCGTGTTGCGACCGTCTAAGGCGCGCAGCACTGGAGGCATGGCCTTCAGTGTCCCGCCATACAAGATGTTCAGAAGAAAAGTTGCGATGATGTCGTCGGCGTGATGACCCAGGGCAATCTTGTTACATCTCTCGGCGACGGCGACGTTATAAAGAATTCCCCTTCTTAGTCGTGAGCAGACGGCGCAAAAAGTCTTTCCTTCCGGAACCAGCCGTTTGACGATTGAATAAGTGTCTTCTTCGATTATCCGGAAAGGGACCGAGCGGCCGGCTAGATATTCAGGAAGCACGTCAGCCGGAAACCCAGGTTGTTTCTGATCGAGATTGACGGCGAGGAGTTCGAATCTGACCGGCGCTCGCTTCTGCACGTCGAGCAGCAACTCGAGCATGGTGTAGCTATCCTTCCCTCCGGAAAGACATACCATGATGCGATCGCCATCCTGAATCATGGCAAAACGGTCGATCGTCTCACCCATGCGACGGAGAAGTTTTGTCTTAGTCTTGCTTGCCACCATTGGGAAAATTCCGGGCCAAGATGCTTGAGGATGCCACGTCCACTGCGAAGACAACAAGCGTGGCTCTGCATCTTTTACGAATACTTTTCGCGCTTCGCGCGCACGCTGGGAGACCTCCGCGATCTGCAATTTAAAAACAACTTCCGATTACATTTTCATTACAGGGCTAGACACGTGACTTCGACTGCGTCTATTATGAGTACCCGCTTTGAAGCGGTCGACCACTCGGCTAGCTTTCCAGCTAGCGAACAATCCAAAACAGGAAGGCAAGCGCGTCGTTTTGTTGCTTTTACCGCCCGATTGGCACCTGTGACCAAACTTACCCGCGGCCCCATTTAACGGAGGTAATAATGCTCAGGATAGGAAAAAACCCCAAGGATCAGAACGACAACGAACAGTTAAATGAGCGGCAAGAAGTGCCCTCTTACTCCACGCCCCGCCCCCAGACACCTTCAGCGAGCCCAGAACCGCGCGCAGATTTCAACCCCTCTCCAATCAAAGCGATGACGGAGAGTGAAACGCTTGCCCGCGAGATCAAAGAAGGGACGTTGAGTGGTTTCGTTGGCAGCGGAACGCAGTTGACCGGCGAGACGACGTTTAAGGCAATGTTGCGGGTCGACGGACATCTTTCCGGAAAAATCAGCTCGAGCAGTGGGACTCTGATTGTTGGCGCAACCGGTAAAATCGACGCAAACGTTGAAGTTGCAGTGGCGGTCATTCAAGGCACAGTCAACGGCGACATCATTGCCTCCCAGCGTTTGGAATTGGGCCGGGCAGCAAAGGTGAATGGAAACATTCAAACACCGTCGTTGGTAATTGAGCAGGGCGCTTCGTTTGAAGGTAACTGCAAGATGGTGAAAATGACGGCTGCCGCTGATAAAGCTCGTGATGAGAAGCGGCCGGACGTGAAGCCCCTTGATACCACCGGCATGAAACCCACATCGACCGACGTCCCAGCCAAACCAGCTGAGATGTCAAATCTGGCAGCGAAATCTGCGGATGTGTCACCCGCTTCAAAGCTCGCCAATTAGCTGAGAGAAGCAACCGATTTCAAGAAGGCGCTAGCTCAACCGAGCTGGCGCCTTTTGTTTTGAGCAGAATGAATCATAAACAAGCTAGCTTGTTTATGTTTGAATGCCAGAGACTAAGCCGCAACGTCCGGTCTTTGCTCACGAGAGAGGATCCTTCCTGTTAAGCGCTTGACACGGTACTCTCAGTCGTTGATACATAGACCTGTAGTTCCCCTCAAACAAAGCTAACCCCCCAGTTTCCAACGTCGGCGGCGCTGTAAAGCGTCAATGACTTTCGCAATTGGTTTCCATGCTCTCGTCACGACACAAGTTCTTCGCACTGGCCTTGGCGTTCAGCGTGTTTTACTCCACCCCGCTCCGCGCCCAAACGTCTGCGCCAGCCACAATTCCCAGGACGACGCTGATTCAGATTGTCCGTGCCGAAGATGAGCGGCGTTGGGACGCTGTGCTTTCAGACTTGATGTCACACCAAAACGCTACGGTGCGAAACCGTGCCGCATTGGCAGCCGGCAGAATCGGAAACGAACTCGCCGTGCCCGCGTTGGTTTCGTTACTGCAGAATGATAAGGATCAGTCGGTGCGTTCCATGGCGGCCTTCGCTTTGGGTGAGGTTGAATCAGCTAAGGCGCTTGAGCCTTTAACTGGTCAACTCTCGACAGGCCCGCGCGGCAGAATTGTAGAAGCGCTGGGAAAGATCGCCGCGGCCCTGCCGCAAACAAATGAGGCGGAGAAGAAAGAAGTTGGTAAGACCATTCTCGAGATTCTGAGTCTTGAGGCTAAACGGCGTTCGAGTCCCGAGACAGAAGTCATCCTGTTCGCTTTAACTGCTGCGCTGCGTGCGCGTCCTGAGGGAGCCGGTGCGGTTGTCGCACAATTTCTTGTCCACTCGGAACCGCGCATCCGTGCTGACGCCGGAAACACCCTCGCACGTTTGCGGGCAAAGGATGGCAATGAGCATTCTGCGAAAGCTTTTGACAACTGATCCCGATCCAAATGTGCGAGCCAATGCTGCACGCGTGCTTGGCGCCACGGAAGACAAGGAAGCGTTTCGATGGATTACTTGATCGCGCGTTGAATGATCCAGACTCACGAGTACGTGTGAGCTCCATCCGCGCGATTAGCATCGCTGAAAGATCCACGCGCGCCATAGCTTCTCTGATGATGTATGGCACTGGATTGAGCAAGGGGACGAGCAATACTCCTCAAAGGGCTTCGGTTAATGAGATTGGTGGAGATAGCTACAACCCTCGGGCGGCTCGGCCAAAACTCAAACGACGAGAACTTGTTTGAATGGGTACAAGGTCTTAGGGGGCTGCTCGCCAGGCGCCTGAAGTGGAAATCGGCATCAGTGCACGAACTTCTCCTGCGAATATTTAGCCGACACCGGCTGATGACGTACGCCTGCACGAGTGGAGGTTCAGGCTGCGATTGTTGACGGATTGGCGATCCGCTTCGAGTATGGCGCAGGGCTTAGGTGAGATCGCAGTCCTTCCTGATTCTGTCACCGGCAAAGCGAAACTTGCCGAGCGAGCGCAAGAGCTGCTTGCAGGCGATGCTTGATTATCGAAACTCCGATATCAAGGTCAAGACGCTGGTAGCAGTTCATTCTGAATATGCCGTGCCCGATGTGTTGCGGGCGTTGGCGGCTTTCAAACCAACGAATCTCGATTCACTTTATCAGGAACACTTGAGGCATTCGGATGTAGTGGTTCGTGCGACCGCGGCCGAACTCTTGGGCGACCTGCCTCCAAACAGCAGCAACATCGACGCGCTCAAATCAGCCTTAAAGTTTGCGTTGCAAGAAAAGGATTCAAACGATGCCGCGCTGGCGATCCTCGACGCCCTCGCAAAGTATAAAGATCCTTCTGCTAACGAGGCGATTAAGGCGGTGTTGGATTCGAACGACTACCTGGTGCAGCGCAAGGCTATTGATTCGCTGAAAGCTAACGGCGCCGGCGATTTTAGTAACCGGCTGGGTCCAATTAAATCCAAAAATGCAGCGCGCGACTATGAACGCGCCTTATCTCGAATTGGCAAGCGTGTCGTTGCTGTTGTTAATACCGCTAAGGGTCGTTTCACAATTGAGTTGTTACCCGAAGACGCGCCATTGAACGTCGACAATTTCGTCCAACTAGCAAAGCGAGGTTACTTCAACAGGATTGTCTTTCATCGCGTAGTGCCGAACTTCGTGATTCAAGGTGGCGACCCGCGTGGAGATGGCAACGGCGGTCCGGGTTATCAGATTCGTTGCGAAATCAATGAGGTGCCGTACGATCGTGGCGCCGTCGGAATGGCACTTTCAGGCAAAGATACTGGCGGCTCTCAATGGTTTGTCACTCATGCTCCGCAGCCGCATTTGGACGGCGGCTATACAGTGTTCGGCCGGGTTGTTGCCGGAATGGACGTCGTCGATAGAATTGTGCGCGGTGATGTGATTAGCTCGATTGTGGTTACGGAGAAACCAGCCCCCAAAACCCAAACCGCGCCCGTTGATATTCTTTTTAATTAGTTTCTGAGCAAAGCTTTGATTAAAGAAGGTTCCGCCAAATCACCTGTGCCAGCGCGAAACATCCGCCGCGAGAGTTTCGTGGCGGTGGGCGGATCGTCTTCGCTGCGGCATTACGATCGTGATGGCGGTTTTCTCCCTGGCAGTAATCGCACCTGCACAATCGCTTGAAGCCCGGCCTCCTGAGCGCAATCGTTACGAGATTCAGATCACAATCGATTTTGATGCGCGCTCCTATGCGGGTTCCGAGCGTGTTCGCTGGACGAACCGCAGCGACCGCGCCATTAGCACATTGTATTTTCATCTCTATTCCAATCTGCGCTCCAACGGGCAGGCCGGCGCAGAAGCGGATGAACCACGAATTGAGGTTACGAAAGTTCGACTCGCGTTGAACGACACAGCGTTGCCGTTCACGCTTGAAGAGCAGGGAACCACAATGCGAGTTAATCTGCGTGAAGCGGTGGCTGCCGGGGATTCAGTTGAATTGGCGATGGATTTCCGGGGCACGGTACCGGAGATTGATCCTGAAGAATCCGGACTCACCACACACGTTATCAAGCAGGTCAGTGCCGCGCTTCGCGACGAGCGCGAAATGCGTCGCGCGCGCGATCTAAATTTTCATTGTCGCGGCGTGATGCTGCTAGGTTCTGCTTATCCGGTGCTGGCAGTGCACGATGGCGATGAGTGGCGCCGCCGCGTTGAGCCGAGTATCGGCGATTTGCTCTTCAACGAATCTGCAGATTATGAGGTGACAATCACGGCGTCTCCGGGTGTCAGTATCTTTGCGCCAGGAATAGAACAGGAAACAAAAGATGACCGGCCGCACGCGAAGAGTTTTTCCGGGTCCGCCTTGCGAGATTTTGCAATTTTGGCCGGTCGCGGTTTACGTGCCGAGCAAACTACGGTCGGTCAAACGACTTTGCGTTCAGTGTTTCTCGCTGAGCATGAGCGAGTTGGGAAACACGTTCTGTCGGTGGGTGCCGCTGCGCTGCGGGTCTTCGCCTCACGCTTTGGCTCTTTGCCATACAGGACAATTAACATCGCTGAAGCTCCCCTCGTGGCCGGGTTGGGTAGCACGGAGTTTTCAGGGTTGATGGTCATAGCAAGTGCTTTTTACGTCGACTTTGATTCGCCAGCGATGCGCAATCTACCGGAGATCATTCGCGAACAGCGACCGGCGGTCGAACAAAGTTTGGAATGGACAGTCGCTCATTTAGTCGCTCATCAATGGTGGGGTAATGCTGTGGGGAACGATCCGGCGCGCGAACCAGTGCTCGATGAGGCTCTCTCGAGTTGGTCGGCCCTGCTCTATTACGAGGAAGTCTTTGGAAAAGAGCAGGCGGCAATTGTCCAGGAAGACCAACTGTTGGGAGTTTACCGGCTTTACCGCACCTTTGGCGGCGAAGATATGGATGCGAACCACGCGTCACGCGAATACCGGAATTCATTTCAGTATGCCGCAATCGTGTCGACAAAGGGCGCGATGATGTTTGTCGTGCTGCGAAACTTGCTGGGAGACGCGAAGTTTTTTGCGGCGCTCAACAGCTATTACAAAGCAAACCAGTTTGAGATTGCGCGTCTGGAAGATCTCCAGGGAGCGTTTATCGCGGAGACTCCGCTCGAACAAAGACGAACCGTGGCTCGTACTTTCAACCGTTGGCTGGAGAACAAGCGTGGCGATGAAGACATTGCCAAGCCCGACCAGGAACTCGCTGCTTCGTTGGGAATTCCGGCGAAAGTGAATCAGAAGAAGGGCGATCGCACGCCGCTGGCGGCCTTCGCCCGTTTAGGGAAATTCTTCTGGCAGCAAATGACGCGAATTCGTTAGCAGTTTGGCAAAAGCGGGATAAGGGGATCGATGAGAGCTTACAAAGAAGACGACTTGCGATTGGAAAGACGAGGAGGAGTTGAGGCCGCGCGTCCAATCGAGATTGAAGAAAGCCTCGACCGCTTAAGCTGGTTGCTGGACGATCTCTTCCGAATCCCGGTGCTGGGTTGGCGCATCGGTCTCGACGCTCTGGTTGGGTTGATTCCGGGGGTCGGCGACACCGCGACAACTGTCGCGTCATTGTATGTACTGGGTTCCGCTGTTCGCTATCGCGTTCCGAAAATTACACTCTTAAGAATGGGTTTGAATTTAGGAATTGATTATGCGCTCGGATCATTGCCGCTGGTCGGCGATTTCTTCGATGCGTGGTGGAAATCCAATCAGAAGAATGTCGAACTATTGCGTCAGCGAGCTACAGTTTCTGCGAATGAAGCTCGCGAAGGCAGGCTTAGCGACTGGTTATTCGTCGGCTTAATAATGATCTTCCTTGTGGGCCTGGCAATTGGCGCCGCAGTCGTGAGCTTTTACCTGCTGGCCATGCTTCTCAGCAGCGTGGCTTCATTCTTAAGCTAAAGGCACACCGCCTTTGCCCCTAAGTAATTGTTTTGAATTCCGACGCGTAGCGTCGAGAGATTTTAGCCCGGCCTTTCAAGGCCGGGTTTGTGGTCGCCGAACCTTCCGTCGCGCTAGCGACAGATGAAAACCTGTGAATGCTCTTCAGTCGGAGTCATGCGTCGCTCTCGCGACGCGGTCGTTTGTTGTCGGAGATCCCGGCCTTGAAAGGCCGGGCTAAAATCACGCGACGCTCTGCGTCGCCCAGGTGTTGGAAAAGCTTGCCCGGAATGATTAAGAAGCGAGCACCGTAATCAAGGGACGGCAACCGCAGCCGGCTGTCCCATGATTCGATCCAGCGTCGCTTTCAATAAATCCAGTCCCCGCTCACCAGCAGCAAAACTCCGAAGTTTTCCTTCGGCATCAAACAGATAGTAGGCTGGAACATATCCCTGATCGTTCTTAAATGCGTCGCGCAGCTTGTGCTCGTTGTCGATGGCACAGGGTTCAGTGATCCGGTATGTGGCCACAGCATCGCGCACTGCTTCGACATCGGTGTCGGCTTCATAACGCGGCATGTGGATCGCGACGACGCGTAAACCTTGCTCGCGACGCGTGTCGCGCCACTCAGCTATCCTTGGCAGATTGTCCTTGCAGATTCCACAGCTGACTGACCAAAAATGGACGATTGTAGGTTGACCCTTGGCTTCTGCCTCTGCGTGAGCCTGAGTAGCGCCCAGCCACTCCGTCGCCCCATCGAATTTGGGCATCTCTGTTCCGATTCTCATTGGCATGGAAAGACTCCTGAATTTGTAATGGGTGATAAGCAAGAAGCTCTTACCTATCACCCATCACCAATTAGCGATCACCATTTAGGCGTTAAGCGTCTTCTGACCCGGCTTCCATTCAGCCTGACATAGTCCGCCAGTTTGCAGAGCCTGGATCACTCGCAGGGTCTCTTCGGCCGAACGACCGATGTTCAAATCATGAACGACCTTGTAACGCAGAGTTCCTTCGGGATCGATTATAAACAATCCTCGCAACGCGATTCCCCGATCTTCAATCAACACGCCGTAATCACGCGCCACTTGCTTAGTAGCATCTGCGGCGAGGGGGTATTTAAGATCTGCAACACCACCTTTGTCGCGTGGCGTGTTGATCCACGCCCGATGTGAAAACACCGAGTCAGTCGAAACGCCGATAATGTCTGCACCGATACCCTCAAAGTCTTCGTACCGATCGCTAAAGGCAGTCAGTTCTGTGGGGCAGACAAATGTAAAATCGAGTGGGTAGAAAAGAAGTACCAGCCAGCGGCCTTTGTAATCAGCCAGCTTAACGTTCTCGTTCAACTTTTCCAGGTTCTTCGTCGAGGCCATATCAAAATCCGGCGCCGGCTGGCCGACCATCGCCTTCTCAATCGCTACTGCTGTTGCTGTCATGCATCCTCCGTATTTTCTGTTTAGATAATTCCCGCCGTCGCCCGCGGACGATCAGCATAAGTAAAAAATCCTACTTGGCTTCCAGGCAATCGGGGCAGCGGCCTACCAGAGTCAGATAAACCGACTCAGGCTGAAAACGTGACTTGCGTGCAGCCTCGTTCATTAGTTCAGCCGGTTCCGCAAGATCAAAGTCGACCAACTTCCCACACTCAGTACACAGGGCGTGATCATGACGGTCCGTAATCCCGTCGTAACGACTGGCGCCATCTCCAAAACTAATCTCGCGCACCAAACCCGCCTGCCGCAGGTAGCGCAGGGAGTTATAGACAGTGGCGTAACTAATTGCTGGAAGATATTTTTGCGCCGCCGCGAAGATGTCACTGGCAGTCGGATGATCGTCCCGCTCCCGCACCGCCCGCAGAACCGCTTCGCGCTGAGGCGTTAGCCGTGGATGATCCGTTGCTGCTGCTGAATTCTCTGCCATGAAGTAGATTTATACTAATTCTAAGGCAACTGGTTGTCAACTTCGGGTTGAAATGGTCAGTTGGTGTCCATTTCTGTAGGGCCGGGACTCTGTGGGCCGCCCCATGATCAGAATCTAAGGGCGCCCCCAGAAGCGACGCCCCTACCTCAGTTGCAGTTCCTTTTAGAGGCAGCGACTCTAGAGTCAAGAGGCAAAGACTCTATAGTCACACGGCGTGCTCGGCCGCATAGGCCACGATGTTGTGAACATAACTGTCGAAGGGCGGGCAGCTAATGCCGACGGGACTGAGTAGCTGAGAGGCTTGCAGCGTGTCGTAGGTCTGCTCCAGGAAAAAATAGGGCACCGCGGAGTGTGGCAATCCTGTAAGCGGCGGTGAAGGCGGCGACATCAGCGCAAACTGAACAACCGCCGCCGGCAGACTCACACGCGATTTATGGCCGGCGATCTCCTGCGAGATCACGTCAAAGAGTTCTTCGGTAGAAAGCGGGTTCGGGTCTGCTAACTGTAGGGTCTTGCCAAGCGCGCGTTCGTCCCTGGCCAACACCGACAAGCTCTCGACTACGTAGTCAACCGGTACCAAATTTAGTTTCACTTCGGCATTTCCGATATTGAGAATCGAAAAGAGACGCGGCGACTTTAGTAAATACTTAATCAGATAGTACACACCGTCGAACTTTGCGGTTTCCCCAGTCACTGAATCGCCACAGACGACTGAGGGGCGGTGAATGGTGATAGGCAGATCCGGCTGTAACGCTGCTACTTCCGTTTCAGCCAGGTACTTTGTTTCCTCATAGTAGTTACGAAATCCGGCATCATGCCTCAGCTCAGTTTCCAGGATTCGCCCGCGACGCTTACCCGCCACGTAACAAGTCGAAACGTAGTGATAGTGACGCAGACTGCGCACGGATTCCGCGAACTGATTCACGTTGCGAGTGCCCATCACATTCACCAGCAGTGCCGGCTCCCGAGCCGTGGCCAGATCATAGAGTGCCGCTAGATGAAAGATTATCGTTGAGTCTGCTCGAGCGGTTTCCCAGTCACGCAAACTTAATCCCAAATTGTTCTGAGTAATATCGCCTTCCAGAATGCGAAAGTCCTCGACAGTTCTTGCCGTTTCGCGGGCGATCTCTTCCAGGTTTGCTCGCGCTTGTTTCATGAATGCAGGCTGAACAAGCAGTAGAAACCTTCCGCCATCCCGCGCCAATCGCCTGACGAGGCGACTTGCGATGAAGCCCGGAAAGCCTGTCACGAATATTGTTTCGTCCTGTCGACATGAATTCAATGCGAACTGTCAGATTGCACCTTGCGCCTTTCGTCCGAGTATAATTCAGGCTCACACGACCACTACAGTTGGGAGAATCAGATGAGACCCAGAAGACGGCTTTTCTCCGGTGCGGCGTGGCTCGCACTGTTGATCCTGGCTAGTCCGGTTGGCGTTTTGGCACAGCAGGAATGTGCGACGCGCATCACGCTCCTGCAGGTAAATGACGTCTATCAGTTTTCTCCCGTAGACCGGGGCACGCGCGGAGGCATCGGCCGCGTGCTTACCTTAAAGAAGCAGATTCAGAAAACATCGCCGAACACGCTCTTCCTCTTTTCCGGCGACACAATTTCGCCGTCAGTCGAATCGATTACTTACAAAGGGGCGCAGATGATCGAGGCATGGAACATCGCCGGACTCGACTACGCCACGTTTGGCAATCATGAGTTCGACTTTGGCCCGGAAGTTTTGCTGGAGCGAGTTAAAGAGTCGCGGTTTGGCTGGCTCGCCGCGAATGTTATCGACAAAAGAACGGGTAAGCTATTCGGCGATGTACCGCCTTTTGTAATCCGGGAGTTTGATGGTGTGAAGATCGGAATCATTGGCCTGGTCTTACCCGAAACAAAAACAACATCGCGGGCGGGGCCCGAGGTTGAGTTTCTTGATCCTTGCGCGACTGCGAAAAAAGTAATTCCTGAGATGCGCGCAAAAGGAGCGAACGTAATCGTGGCGTTAACACATCTGTCGATGCGCGAAGACAAGGAACTGGCACGGTGTTCGGATGTAGACGTAATCATTGGTGGTCATGAGCACACCTTGCTGCAATCGGCGGCGAACGGTGCTCCCATTTTCAAAATGACAGCCGACGCGCGCGAGGTGGGACGAATAGATCTGAACATCTCAAAAACCAGCGGCAAGTTGGAAAGCATCGATTGGGAAGTGATTCCCGTCACTGCGGAGACTCAGGAAGATGCCGGCTTTGCAGCGCTCTATAGCAAATATGCGGGACTCTTGCGCGATCTGTCGCAGGTCATTGGACGAACGACAGTCGCACTCGATGCGCGGAGCGCGGAAAATCGCAATCAAGAAACTAATGTCGGGAATCTAATCACCGACGCTTTTCGCAAAGCGACGCGTTCTGATGTGGCCCTGATGAACGGCGGGTCGATCCGGGCGGATTCGATGATTGGCGCGGGCCGGCTTACGAAGCGCGACCTGCTTTCAATAATTCCCTTCAAGAACAAAGTCGTAAAACTGGAGTTAACTGGCGCAACATTGCGGGCGATGTTGGAACACGGAGTGGCGCGTAGCGCCGAAGATCGCCAGCCCGGCCGCTTTCCGCAAGTGTCGGGAATCCGATTTACTTTTGACGCCGCACGGCCTGCAGGATCGCGTGTGGTCGCGGTGACTGTGAATGGTGTTCCCTTAGACGACCAGAAAAAATACAGCCTTGCGACAACGAACTTTTTGGCGGATGGCGGCGACGGCTACGAAATCTTGAAAGGAGCGCGCGTTCTCATCACACCTGATCAGGGTCCGAGCGACTTTGATGTGGTGCGTCAGGCGATCGCCTTGCGGCCGATCTCTCCCAAGGTAGACGGTCGAATAAAACGGCTGGATAATGCGCGCAGCCAGAAGCCTGAATGTCCGGAGTAAGCAGATGATTGCTGACGATACATACGAAGACGACACTTCGCCGTTGGCAAAGTACGAAGCGAAAGAATTGTTTCAGGAGGCTTATGAGGCGCAGTTAGCGCAAAACTTTGAGACTGCAATTGAGCTTTACCGCCGTTCCATTGAAACCTATCCGACGGCTGAGGCCCATACTTTTCTAGGTTGGGTCTACAGTTTCCAGAACCGTTTCGAAGAAGCAATAGCTGAATGTCTCGAAGCAATTCGCGTCGACGAGACGTTTGGTAATCCCTACAACGATATCGGCAGTTATCTTCTGGCTCAGGGCGATTCTTATGGGTGCGTACGTTGGTTCAAGCGCGCACTATTGGCGCCGCGTTACGAATCCTACGCGTTTCCTCATTTCAATCTGGCGCGAGTTTATGAGAAGCGGCATCGCTACCTGGATGCGGTGCGCCACTACTCACTCGCCCTCGAACAGCAACCTGGCTTCGCAGAAGCCAATACTGCACTCCGCCGCCTTCAATCTCTTCTGAACTAAGTGGCCGTGATCTTCATCTTCTGTCGATTTGCGTCGACTGCCACATAAACAACTTCAGCTTCGGTTACTCGAACGCGCTCATCACTAGTCCCGACACGCTCTGCTTCGACCACGACTCTCACAGTGATCGATGTGGTCCCAATACGCACCGTCTCGCTGTAGAGACTAATAAGATCGCCGACGAATACAGGTTTATGGAAAATGACTTCGCGCATAGCCACGGTGACAAACCGGGGCATCCGTGTGCGGCGATGCGCCTCGATCGCCCCTGCCATGTCGATGTAAGAAAGGATGATGCCGCCGAACACCGTGCCCTGAGAATTTGTGTCGCGTGGCAGGAGCGTTATTCGGATCGCCGGATCTGTATAGGAGTTCATGCCATTCATCGTAGATTGATAAATTAGCGGGGGCAAGCCGCCCTTCCGGACCATAAGACTTCTAACCTGGAACAAGATTCAACACAGTGGCAAGACAGTCAGTACCGTAACGCGGTAGCGTCGGGTCGAGATAAGCAAACTCTCAACAGCGTCACATCAGGCCGCCATCCTCAGATCGAAGGATGGCAATAAGCTTGACTTGAGTCTTGCGCACGACGACCCGACGCTACTGCGTTACGGTACTGACTGTTTGCCACAACGAAATCTAGCCGCGGATTTACGCGGAGGACATGGATGAGATTGCAATAGCCCATACAGGCGCCTCTTTACCGGCACCTGGTTTCTTATCTGTGTTATCCGCGTAAATCCGCGGCAATTCATAATTCCAGGACGGGGAACAAGATCGACCAAATGTGTGTCTAAAGAAATTGCTGGCCGCGTCTCACGTATCCGCAGTGAAAGGTAATTACATGTTAATCGTGACAACGTTAGGTTCAGTATTAGTTGTTCTACAAGCCACCACTGGTGATCAGGACGCGTTATCTGAAATGAATGATATGGGCATCGCGATGCTGGTAGGATTTGTTCTCGCCGTCGCCGCGGCTATTGCCCTCACGGTCATTCGCCTTAAGATCCGCGAGAAAAAACCAGAGACACCGCAGTTTATTTCTATTCACTCGCGCGAAGAGGACTGAAGTCTATCCGGTGCTGCAAGCTGTTGGGACATCCAGCTCGTAAGGGTTTCTTTCAACTCATCCAGATGGCCGGCGAAGAAGTGATCTGCCCCGGGGATGATTTTTAGCTCGACTTTCGTCCATTGTTCCAGCTCACTTGCCAGCTGCTTTACTTGTGAAGCTGCACCAAATTCATCGTGCTCGCCGTGAACCAAGAGAATGGGTTTTCGGCAAGAGCTGAGGAAGCTGAAGTCGTATTTGTTGAGTGGTGTTCCGATGCTGATGAGGTTAACCACAAGAGGGTCGGAGATTCCCACCTCCAGGCCTACACGCGCACCAAAAGAGAACCCGCATAGCGTAATTGGCAATCCCGCATAGTTCGTCTCCAAATATTTTAAGCCGGCCCCCACGTCATCCAATTCACCTCGACCTTCATCATGTGAACCGGAACTTTGACCGACGCCACGAAAGTTGACGCGCAAAGTGACGAGACCTGCATCATTTAGAGCCGCGGCCGCGCGGAAGACGACTTTGTTATGCATGGTGCCGCCGCCGAGTGGATGCGGATGAAGCACGAGCGCGCAACCTCTTGGCGGTTGTTCCCCAGGCTCCTTAATAATTGCTTCAAGTTGACCATGGGATGTGGGAATAAACAGATTTCCGGCGGGATACATCGCGAGTCAACCTATCAAATCATTCATGAGGTGTCTATCGTTCGTCACGAGCAAACTAACAGTTTTCGTCACACTTAAAACTTATAGACACCGGTGAACTATTTCGCTAAATTGTTTCGCGTTCCTTCTGCTGTTCGTTAGCTTCGCCGAGAAAAGGTTGAACAATGCAGGCTTATCACCTTCCTTTAGTTTCCGCCAATAATTTTCTCCCGAATCTTCAAAGTCAATTTGTGCCAGAGACGCAAAACGAAACGCAGCAGCAGCGTTTCCAGGATCAATCTCTAGGCGAGAAGGAAAAAAAGCGCCGCGCTCTCGTCGTGGACGATGTAGCCGATGTAACCGAGATGCTTTCAGTGTTGCTGACGCACGCGGGATACGAAGTGCGGACCGCAAGCTCGGCGGCTGCCGCTCTTTCCTCAGCGAAACAAAACCAGTTTGACGTAATTATTTCCGATATCGGAATGCCGCAAATGAATGGCTACGAATTGGCGCGAGCTGTTCGTGAGATCCCTGGTTATGAAGCAGTGCCAATGGTTGCGCTAACCGGTTACTCAAAATTTGACGATCGGCAGCGGTCGTTGGATGCCGGCTTTAACGCTCACCTCACAAAACCAATCGAGCCTCGGGAGCTTTTAGATCTTATCGATCAACTGTGAAGTTGGACTGCGCTTGGCGAAAAGCACAGTTGACGTTTGATGAAGACTTTCATACCGCTTCGGCCTTTCCTTAAATCAGAGAAGACGGTGTTTAGCGCGCAGCTGGTCGGTGGTGCGCTGATCATTGTCGTGGTGTTCTGGCTTCTCCAGTATTCTACGCAGGCAATCTGCTGCGGCGACTTTGACGGCTACTATCACATCAAGTGGAGTCGCATGCTGTGGGAATCGCTGCGCAGCCGCAGCTTTCCTCCCGTTTTCTCCTGGCTGCCGCTGACTACTCTAAACCCGAACGACTACGTCGATCACCACTTACTCTTTCACGTTTTCCAAATCCCTTTCACTTTCGGAGATCTGCGAGACGGCGCGAAGGTCTCCTCAGTCCTCTTCGCCAGCATCGCGCTGTTTTCGTGTTTTTGGCTGTTACTACACTTCCGCATTCGGTACGGAATGATTTGGTTGCTGGCGTTACTTGGCTGTTCGGCCCCTTTTCTCTTTCGCCTGAACATGGCGAAGGCTCCGCCATTTGCTATCACATTTCTGGTGCTCGGAATCTACCTGCTCTTCAAGAAAAAGTACTGGCCGTTGATTCCCCTCGCATTTGTCTTCGCCCTGACCTACGACATGGTGGTGTTTTTGATTCTGGCAGTTTGTATATGGGTAATCGTCATTGCCTGGACTGAACACCGATTTGAGTGGCGGCCGCTGGTGTGGGTATTGGCGGGAACGGCGGCGGGATTTGTTATCAATCCATACTTTCCGCACAACCTGCAGCTGTTTTACGAGCACTTGCGCGTCAAGTTAACTCCGAACGACTTTTCCACAAAGGTAGGGAACGAATGGTACCCGTACAGCTCCTGGGAGTTTATCGGCAACTCGCTCGTGGCCTGCGTCGCCATGGTGGTTGGTTACATTGCGTTTGATTCCGGAGACCGCCAGCGGGCGCATCATCCGTTGTTCTTCTTGCTGTTCTCGACCGTGTTAATGATCATGACGGCGCGCTGGAAACGCATTGCAGAGTACTGGCCGCCTTTCGCCGTAATGTTTTCCGCGTTTGCATTGCAGCCGTGGCTGGCTGGCGCCCGCTCGGCCTTCAGCAACTTGCCAACAGACGTGATGGATGAGTTACAGCCTTTTTTCGATCGCGATGAACTTGCGGTCTCGTCCGAAGAAGCGGAAAACCAGGCCTTGCGACGAACGATCATCGGGGCAGTGGTAGCAATAGCCTTGGCAGTTGCATTCGCTTTCAGTTTCCGAGCGACGATGGTCGACATTGGCACAAGTGAACGTCACGATTACTATCGAGCCGGCGCCGAGTGGATGCGCGCGAATGTGCCGCCTGGTGAAATCATATTTAATACTGACTGGGATGATTTCCCCCGGCTCTTCTACTTTGATCCGTCGCATCGTTATGTGTCAGGTCTGGATCCAACGTACCTGTTCGATAAGGATCCGGCGCTGTCGAAACTCTATGATCGCATCACGCTTGGAGAGGAATCAGATCCGGGTCCACTGATCCGCGATCGGTTTGGCTCTCGTTATGTTTTCACCGACAATAGTCACGGTAACTTTTATGACAAGGCGAATGAAAGCGGTTGGTTTGAAGTGGTTTACGAGGATGCACAGTGTATGGTCTTGCACGTGCGGGATCAGAAGCTGGAACCACCATCGGAAGAACCATTAATTGAAGGACAAACGGGAGCGACGCCTTCATCCGAAGAACCATTAATTGAGGGCAAGACGGGAACGACGACTTCTCCACCAGAAGTACCCTGAGTATGGAATTGATCAAAAGAAAGTTCAGGAATCGAATGATGTCTGACAGAAGATCGCAGACACTTCTCATTGTGCTGCTTTTAGTTTTCTTACCGGCGTGTCGCTCGGTCAATGAACCAACTCAGTCAAACGCGCCGGAGGCGGCACAGTCAGTGCCATCGCCCTCGCCAAAGAGCGCATTTGAGCGCGACCTACAGTTCATTCGCAATGGACAGTTCACCTATGTGTGGGTGTTTTCGCGGGCTGACGGAAAACCAATCGACCGGGACGATGCGAACTTTCTACGTAAAAGTGCGCCGCAGCTTATTGACTTGGTAATTACAGACGAAGGTAAGCGAGTGATTGGCGGGACCAATTTCGATCTGGAGCAGGGTCCTATGCCCGAGTTGAGGAAACGTTTCGTTGTAGAAGACTTCACGGGAAAGTAAGGAATGACTGAATGCTGAATGGTGAATGCTGAATAGAATTCAGGCCATTCGTCGATCGCCAAAAACTTTTCCTGATTCAGATTCAACATTCCGCACTCATCATTCCGCATTCATCATTTTATCGCCAGGACTAACTTTCCAAACTGCGCGCGGTCTTCCATCAACTCATGCGCGCGTCTGGCTTCCGCCAATGGCAGAGTTTGATCAACAACCGCCCGAATCGCCCCTCGTTCCACAAACTTCATTGCTTCCAGCAGCTCGGCTTTAGTTCCCATGAAGGATCCCATTATTGTCAGGTGACGGTAGAAGACCTGTCGCAGATCAGTCTGTGCCTCGTAGCCGCTGGTCGCTCCACACGTAACTATTCGGCCATTGTTTTTAACGGCGGCTACTGAACCCGGCCACGTGGCCGCGCCAGTATGTTCGAAGACCACATCAACACCCCGGCGATCAGTCAAACGTTTAACCTGCTGTGGCCAGTCTTCCTGACGGTAATTAATAACGTCATCCGCTCCCAGGGTTTTGGCTTTGGCAAGCTTATCGTCGGACCCGGCCGTGGCAATTACCCGCGCGCCGCGAAGTTTTGCGACCTGAATACCGATTGAGCCGACGCCGCTGCCCGCTGCATGAATCAGTACGTCCTCTCCCGGTTGCACCTGCGCCCGTGTGACGAGCATATGCCAGGCAGTCACCGTGACAAGCGGCAATGCGGCGGCTGCTTCCCAGCTCAAAGAGCTGGGTTTGGGAATAACATTTACACCGGGCACGGCAACAAACTCGGCATACCCACCATCACGACGGTAACCAAGAATGTCGTAGTCACGGCAGAAATTATCTCGACCACCTAAACACTCGGCGCAGTGGCCACACGATACGCCTGGTTGCACCATTACTTCGGCGCCAGGGCTAACCCAGGTCACGAGTTCGCCAACCTCGCGAACGACGCCCGCGATGTCATTGCCGAGGATGTGAGGCAAGGGAATCTTAATTCCGGGCAAGCCCCCGCGCACCCAAACATCCAGGTGATTCAAAGCGCAAGCTTTCACCTCAATCAGAACTTCGTTTGGTTTGATCGCCGGTGCGGGCACCTCGGTATATTCGAGGACTTCCGGCCCACCATGTTGTTTGAAGACGACAGCTTTCATCGGCTATTGATTTTCGGAGACTAGCAATTTCGCGGTCCAGGGACTTTGGGATACTTGGTGCGCAGAATACTCTCGGCTAAGTTTTTTGTCTCTTGATCATGATTCCAACTTGAACATCCATACTTATAACTGGAGTTCGCCTGGACCGCGATGTAGAGAGCCCAAAGAATTCTTGCAGACTTCGCGGGGGTCTTAGTTAGCAAAAGTTTCAGCAGGTAAAGGTTGAGGAGCGAGACGTTCTTCCGCTTGTTCCCGCGCGTGATAGGAGGAACGCGTCAAGGGACTTGATTGCACGTGGTGAAAGCCCAGTTCCATTCCGATCTCGCGCCAGCGCTCAAACTCTTCCGGCGTCACATAGCGTTCCACCGGTAAACGCTTCTCGTAGGGTTGCAGGTACTGACCAATAGTCATGATGTCGCAGGAAACAGCGCGCAGGTCTCTCATCAGTTCCACGACCTCATCAAATTCTTCACCCAGTCCCACCATGATGCCGCTCTTAGTGAGCATACCGCGACCTTCACTATCTCTACGCACGGCGGCGTGTTTGAGGAGTGTTAAGGACTGCTGATAATCCGCATCAGGACGGACGCGTCTATAGAGTCTCGCAATCGTTTCGGTGTTGTGGTTAAGCACGTCGGGCTGCGCATCGAGCACGGCATCGAGGGCAGCTTTGTCACCATTGAAGTCAGGAATTAAGACTTCAATTTTACACTCGGGATTCAACGCGCGAACCTGACGAATCGTTTCCGCCCAATGGCTCGCGCCGCCGTCCGGAAGATCATCGCGATTAACAGAAGTAATAACTGTATGAGCGAGGTTCAGATGACGAACCGCCTCAGCGACGTGCCGTGGCTCTTCAAGATCAAGAGAGCCAGGCTGGCCTTTGCCGACGGCACAGAAACCGCAATGACGCGTGCAGATGTCTCCGCCCAACATAAAAGTCGCAGTCCGGTCAGACCAGCACTCGAAGATGTTTGGACAGCGGGCCTCCTGACAGACGGTGTGTAGGTTCAGCCCCTCGATCAGTTTCAGGACATTGTTCTGATTGGTGGGATCGCCAAGCCGAATCCTCAACCATTCCGGTTTGGGTAGGCGTTGCCTCGGCGTGTTGCTGATGACGTTTAGTTCGCGGGCCAAAGGAAAAAACTCCAGTCTATTTACTCAAATAGCATTCTAACATCGGGCACGCGAAATCCGCAGTTTGGGCCCTGAACCGCGGCCGTAGGGGCAAACCCCGCAGAGTTGGCTCAAAGTGCTAGCAATAAATACGGCTTTGCGCGAAAAGTCAGGGGAGTCCCGCGGAGCGGGACGGTTGAGAATAGCCCAGCACTTCAGTGCTGGGATCCGAGCCGGTCCAAAGAGCGAGTCCGTGAAACGGACGACTGAATTCTTTGCCCGATTCAGCCGTCCGCTTCGCGGACTAGGAATCTCTTATCATTGAACCCCAGCACTGAAGTGCTGGGCTATTGTCAGGCGTCCCGCTCCGCGGGACTGATAAATATCACTTGTTTCCCCAAGCTCTCCGCGCCCGAAGGTTACAATTTCTTTTGCGCCTTCGTTCAATGAAATAACGCGCAGGCGCTCAGGGCTCTTGCGCTATACTTCGCGCCGCCAAAATGGTCTTTTGCTAAGAGGAGGCTCACATGAATCGAACATTCGGTATCTTCGCGATTATCGCCTTGTTGCTTGCGGGTACTGTGGCCACATATGCCGACTCAGCGCCTCCCTCCGGAAAGCCCCCACAACCGCCGCCGCCGAAATTACTGATGAGCACCGGCTTCGCGATCGTTCCGGATAAGAAGGCGTATCAGGCGCGTTTGGAGATTTCTCAGGAAACTCTGAACGAGTTGCGGGCCTCGCTCGCGAGTTTGCCTGTTGACCAGTCACAGAGCGGCTTGCAGGAGCAATCGATTGCGCAAAGCATCAGCGGTAGTTCCGGTCGCACGATTGTCGCTGGAATGTTTCTGTTCCTTTCGCTCTCATTTGCCGGCGTCAGACTCGCCCGCGGTACTCACCCACGTGGACAGAAGCTGGTAGCAGCGGTTCTGATCGGAGTAGCTGTGATCGGAGCGACGGCGATTATTACCCGGGGTAACATCGGGCCGCCGGCTAACTACCAATGGCGCAGGCTGACAAAGAATCTGAACGAAGGGAAAATCACTCAGGGCGGTCTCGATATCTATGTGGTCGCAGAAGGGAAGGACATCCGGTTAATCATGCCGATGTCCACAAACGGCGGATCAACTCGAAGCAGCGACGAGGAATAAAGTGGAACGGGCAGCTGAACTAAATTTCGTGACGTGGCGCTCCGATGCGCCGGCGCGCTGGGCAACGCGCCGCACAAAATGTTTTGTGGCTGGGGTATTAACGTGCGCGTTTTTGTCGGCGGCGCTGGCGAGTTGGGCACCGCTAGGGTTCTCAATTGTGACGGTGTTCCTCTTTGCCGGTCCCCACAACTGGCTCGAGTTGCGTTATTTCCTAATGCGTTTGCCCGCGCGTTTTGGTAAATCTCGGAACTTCTTTCTCGTCGCTTTCGCTGGTATCGGCGGGCTAACCCTGACCTATCTATCATTACCCGCCCTTTACTATGTTGGCTTTTGGAGTGGTAACAACTGGATCACTGTGACCGGAGTTTGGAATACAGCCCTGGTGCTTTGGCTTGCGACATTGCTGACTCTGCGAGCAAAACAGACTCGGCGGCATAACTGGCCCTGGGTCTGGCCCGCAGCTTTCGCGTTATGTTCACTCAACTGGCTAGCGCCACAGGTTTTTAGTCTCGCGTTGGTCTATGCGCACCCGCTGGTTGCTCTCTGGTTTCTTGATCGCCACTTATTGCGAACCCGGCCTGAGTGGGTGCGCGCCTTTCGGCGGTCTCTTCTACTGCTGCCGCTACTTGTTATCGCGATTTGTTGGCGACTGTCCGGTACTGCACCACTTGCTGACGACAACGGTTTGGCTTGGCGCATCACACAACACGCCGGCGCCGAGATCCTGCCGAATGTTTCAAGTCGATTGCTTGTCTCGCTGCATGTATTTTTAGAAACGTTGCATTACGGTGTCTGGTTGATTGCTTTGCCGCTGATTGGCGCGCGCGGTGTTCCCTGGAACCTCAAAACAATTCCATTGTTCCGGCACGCACGCGGGTTCCCGCGGGCAGTGGCGTTGGTGCTGTTAGTCGGTTTAGGTTTAGTGGTGTTGCTCTGGTCAGGGTTTGCGTTTGATTACGCAGCGACGCGAGACATCTATTTTGCGGTAGCAATTGCGCACGTCCTCGCCGAGGCGCCTTTCCTGATGCGCACGCTTTAAAAGATTCAGGAGCAGGAAGCAGGAGCAGGCTGCAGGTTCAAAAGAAAGCGTCAGCGACAAAAATTTTGATTCGTATCCGCGTCATCTGTGGATTCGGCGGCTAATTGTTCTTGTCCTGCTGCTGCCTACTGCACCTGCCAACTGATATGTCTCCTTCCGAACTCTGGCGGTTCCTACCGGTTGGCTACTTGCTCACGATCTTAATCGAAACGCCAATCTTACTTTTCGGACTTTCTCAGAGACATTCAATCAAACGCAGAATGCTTGCCGGAGTTTGGTTAACCGCCTGCACGTATCCAATCGTCACCCTTGTGCTGCCGCTGCTTTTGGTTAATTCGACGCGGACGATTTATCTGCTAGTCGCAGAAACCTTCGCTCCGGTCGCAGAGTGCATTCTCTTTTGGCTGGCTTTCGGAAACACGAGTGAGGTCGGCAAGTCTTCGATGTGGCGCGACTTCATCGCAATCGTCGTTGCGAACCTTGCTTCGTTTCTGGTCGGCGAAGTTTGCCACAACTACGGTTGGTTGTGAGGAACTGCCGACTGCCGCGCCGGGTAGAGGTCTAACTTGGTTCTGCGGCGCTTCAGAAACTTCAGAAGCATCACGAATCCGAATAAGAGCACGGCGACGATGGAGATGATAACCACTGTCAGCAACAGCAACCCCACGGTGCCGGCAGGCTTAACCGGAGGACTTATGTCAAAGAGTAGAGAGATCATGATTCAGCTCCTTTCAGCAAAGTAGCGAGTGCCTCGGGATCAATATTACCACCCGACAGAATCACACCGACACGCCTGGCTGCAGATGGAAGTTTGCGCTGCATTACGGCGGCTGCCGCCGCTGCTCCTGAGGGCTCGACCAGGACTTTCATCCGGAAAAGCATAAACTTAATGGCGCTGACGATATCGGCATCCGAAACGGTCAAGACGTCCGCGGCAGTTTTTTGCAGGATCGGAAACGTCAAAGCCCCGGGCGACTGCACGCGCAAGCCGTCGGCGATTGTGGGTGGTGGAGGCACGGTGACGCGTTCACCTTTTAGAAACGATTGCCTGGTATCGTCGCCAGTATCGGGTTCAACGGCAAAGCAATGAAGTCGGGGATTGGTTTCCTTGACCGCGGTACTGACGCCGGCGAAGAGACCGCCGCCGCTACACGGCGCCAGCACACAATCAAGATCCGGCACCTCTTCAATCAATTCCAAACCAGCGGTCCCTTGCCCCGCCATGACTAAATAATCGTCGTACGGTGGCACCATAACCAGACGATCACGTTCGGCGATCTCGAATGCTACGCTTTCACGATCCTGTGTCTGGCGGTCGTAAAAAACTATCTCGGCGCCATACTCGCGCGTGGCTGCCACCTTGGCTTTCGGCGCATCGTCTGGCATGGCCACGACAGCGCGCACTCCCGCTTCACGCGCTGCCACCGCCACGGCCTGAGCGTGATTGCCTGATGAAAAGGCGACGACACCCCTTTGTTTCTCTTCATCAGTTAGGGACAGGATTTTGTTAGTGGCGCCGCGAATCTTGAAGGCGCCTGCTCGCTGGAAGTTTTCGCACTTGAAGAAGACTTCCTTGCCGGCGAGCTGGTTAAACGTGCGCGATGAAATAACAGGCGTGCGATGCACGTGTCCTGTAATCCGAACGGCCGCTTCTTTGATTAGTTGCAATGTCAACATTGTTCAGTAGGGAGTGGGCAACCGTCGAAGAGCGTAGCAAATAAAAAATGGTGGATTCAACTCAGAAGTGCAACTCAACAGAGCGCTGTTGCCTGAGCGCCGAAGGCGCGAAATAAGGTAGCCAGGGGCAAGTGCTGAGCGCAGCGAAGCACCTCGCCCCTGGATCTCGTAGAGAAGAACCGTGAGCACTGAAAGTGCGACATAAGACTGCTGCGTCTGAATGCTATGTCGCTCTTTCAGAGCTCAACACTTAAACGAACAGCACCAGGGGCGACGTGCTTCGCTGCGCTCAGCACTTGCCCCTGGCTACCTTATTTCGCGCCTTCGGCGCTGGGCTCGGTGACATTCGGTCGATCCCTGACTTGGACACCCCGTTGCACTTCCAAGTTGAATCCGCGAATGAGAAATGACAGATGAGAAATGGAAAATGTTGACTAATACTCACTCACCACTTCGTTTCCAAACACTTCAGCAAATCGGGCGATGATCTTATCTTCCACCTTATTCAAGTTAACTTCACGGCCCAGGATCTTTTGCATGGAGGTTACCGGCTCGCCTTCGCAGGCAATAATCAGATCGAAGTAACTAAGATCCGTATTTACGTTTAAAGCAAATCCATGCGTGGTTACCCAGCGCGCGATATGAACACCAATCGCAGCGACCTTGCCGCGCGCCGTGTGCACCCCGGTCAGACCTTCGATGCGGAAAGCCTCGATTTCAAAATCTGCCATCGTGCGAATTAAGACTTCCTCCACATCGCGCACGAAGCGATGTACGTCTTCCCGGTCCGGGCTCAGATTGATAATTGGGTAGCCGACGATTTGTCCCAGACCGTGATAAGTAATCTTCCCGCCCCGATTAGTTTCAAAAACAGTTACGCCGCGTTCTGCCAGAGTTTCGGGGGGCAATAAGATCCCCGCCGTGTCACCGCGCCGGCCGATGGTCAACGTGTGTGGATGCTCGAGCAACAACAGCGTGTCTGATTGCTCGTGGCTTTGGACTGCGCGTTCAGTCTCCTTTTGCAGAGCCAACGCGGCCTCGTATTCAATGCGTCCTAAGCGACGCACTGCCAGTTCTTTTTTCAGCACCATCATAAGCGCGAAACAACCGTCGAGTTGTGGGATGTGTCATTCTAGCATTTCAGGGGATCGCGGGCGTCCCGCACTCACTGAGCGCGCAGCGCGAAACAGTCGCTTAGTAAGAGCCTCCCGCCTGGTCCGCGCGTTGCGGGCGAGACGCCCAGCGAACCGGTACATGCGATCCGGGTAGTGATGCAGTTTGAGCAGTAGCCTGGAATTCTAAAGGTCGCAGCCACTCGGTACAGTACGGGAGCGGTAGCGACCGCTTTCAAGTAGCATTAACGGTCTGCATTGAGGCACTTTGAGTCCGGAAGCCTTGAACACTACCCAAGAAAATGCGGTCGCTACCGCTCCCGTACTGTACCGAGTCGACCTTTGAATGCGGTCCCAACCGAACTGCATCACTACTCGCGATCCGAGCTTGCTTGACTGCGGGCGATACGAAAGAATACCTTGGATCAAACCCAGAAAATTCAGCCAACATTAAAAGGGAGAGCACACCTTGAAACGAGTCATCACTTTTCTGCTTCTGGTCACGACGGTAATGCCGGTAACGGCGCTGGGACAAGCACGTACTCGCAGAAGCACCCCACCCAGAGCGAGCGTACCTGATAAGCGGACCGTTGGCGCCGGCCGCATTGCTGATCAAATCAAAACGTTGACGCGATTCATTTACGTGCTCGGCGGCATCGCAAAAGGCCTGGAGAATGTGGACGATGCGGTCCGTCGCAATGAGGCATCGCCGGCGATTCTCGAGCAGGCAACAAAGAACAAGCAAACCGTCCGCGCGAGCATCCGTAAAGTGCGGGAGGGACTCGATCAGCTGGAAGCTGATTTCAGCTCCACGATGGAATTGAGGCGTTACTACACGAGGTTAGCCGGGGTAGCGGCGGGCGCGGCTGCCGCGGAGGAACAAGCGGCTGCGAATCAGTTTGATAGATCCGGGCGTACGCTGCTTGAGGTTGTAAATCGTCTTACGGATGTGTTGTTGGAAATGCGCTAAGGCAGTTTCGAGTTCCGTGTTTCCAGTTCTCGAGTTCCCGAGTTCCAAACCTGAAACCTGAAACCTGAAACCTGAGACCCGAAACCCGAAACTATTTTTTCGGGTAATATCCCTGCCGGGCGCGGACGCGCAGCTCAGGCCGTGCCGGTATCGAAACTTGGATACTGCGAAACTGGGCGCCGGTCTGTGAGTTTGAGTAGTACTGCAAGAGATACTGTCCTCTGAGTTCCGCAGCAATCTCAGTGAAGACTCGTTCAAGATGCTGTTCACCATCCGGTACGAAAGCATTCCCTCCAGTTGATTCAGCGATAGCTTGCATGGCGTTTTGGGCCCTCGTGCTGATCACGTTTAGTCGCACCGATGGACCGCCAGGATTGATTGAGTAAAACGCCGCATCGGCTTGCTGAACTGCCTTTTGCACTTCCAACACCGCACGGGCACGGCGAGCATCAAGATTAAGCTTTGCTATTGCCGGCGTTAGTTCGCCGCGCTGTTCGGCTCGTGCTTCCGCAATCGTCAGGTCTTTTATCAGACCGCTAAAGTTATCGTCGCCGTCCGAAATCACCAGGATCACCCGCCGATGGCGTTCTTCCGATTTCTCCGTTAAGTACTTCGCTGCCGCTACCACTGTGTCGTAAAACGCAGTCGGCACGTGCGTGGTCGCAGCGGGGATCTGTTGCAGTCTGGCCGCAGCACTTTCAGCAGACGCCAACGGCGCGACCATTAATGGATCCTGGGCGATCGTAAAAATGGCAGCCCGGTCAACTGGCTTCATCACTTGCCGCAAGAAACTAGCAGCCGCTTTCTGTTGGAACTGGAAAAATCCCTTTTGGCTGACACTACTGGAAATGTCGAAAAGAATTGCGATGTCGAGGGGTACCTGATCCGGATTTCCGAGATCCGTAAGCTGCTGCTCACGCCCCTGTTCCATTACGCGGAAGTCAGTCACCTGTTAAACCCAGAACGGGTTGGCTTGACGGATCCACTACTGAAACCGGAACCATTACCAGATTCGACTGCACTCGAATGACGTCAACATCTTCGTCTTTCGGTGGCGGAACCGGGGTTGGCGTGGGTGTGGGTTTAAGCCGCGGCGGTGGTGGTGGCGCGGGCAAATCTTTTAGCCGCTGCCCGGATACGGGCCGGCTGTAGAAAAAAAGAGCCAGCGCTGCCAGAAGCAGCACTGGCCTCAAATGTTTTCCCCAAGGTTTAGTGTTCATCTTGCCAATCCTCATGCCGCCGCTTGCTGGCCAAGTATATTACTTCAATTTATCGGCGGCGACGGCATGGTTCATGGCATTAACAGACTCACACTAATTTCCAGTCGGAGTGCTCATTGTCGGCGCTGACTGGATCAGGCCTTTGTTAACGAGCAATTTGATTTCCACGCGACGATTCTGCGCACGACCATCGCGAGAAGTATTCTCCGCAACCGGATTGATTTCGCCATAACCATATGGCGTCACGATACGGCGGAGGGGAATATTATGGTTCTCGATGAAGTAACGGATGACGGTGTCAGCTCGACGTTGGCTGAGCGCGCGATTGCGGTTAATGCTCCCAGTCGAATCGGCGAAGCCTGAAATCTCAAGCACGTAACCCTTAGCATTCAACGCTTTGGTCGCGACATCATCAAGGGTTGCCTTCGAGTCTTTCGACAAGACTGAGCTCCCTGAACGGAAGTTCACGGCAGCGACGGTCTGCGGTTCATAGTCGTCCAGCGCCGAGATGCGATCGTTGGTCGCAGTCACACCGGCCACTGCAGCATCAGCAGTTGCCTGCGCGGCACGCGCGCCGCCTCTGGCGGTGTTGGCTACCGCAGCCAATTCATCAAGCTGGCCCGAGAGACGCTGGGCATTCTGCTCGACCTGGCTAAGTTTTGTTTCGGTCGTTGTCGCTCGATCTTCGAGCGGCGCGGCGCGTGATTCCACTGCGCGAGCAACCCTTAGATCAGACTCATTAAACCTCACCTTTTCGGCAACTAATTCACCGTTCGCGCTGCCACGACCCTCAACTTCGAGATTCAAACCGCGCAGGATCTGCGTTTGCGCATAGTTTGCGCCGCTGCGCAAAAAGCCACCCTTGGCTTTAACGCTGGTTCTGTCTGTCAACTGTACAACTGTGTCGACGCCGTTGTTGTCACGGACCGTGAACGTATCGGCGTCGCGGCGCGTCACCACGCCCTTAACTTTCATCTTCTGGCCGCTCGCCACAGTGCGCGAGCTAACTGTGGTGTTCCTGCGATAGGGCTACTGGAGCCGTGCAAAGCATCAGGCCCAAAACAAGTGGCAGGAAGGAAAACATTTTGAACTTCGGGATTATCATAGAAACAAATCTCCTTATCTTCGAAAGTGGGTGACCCACAGAAATGCGAGCCGGGAGTCGTCTTTCAGACGACGAATTCTTACAGATTGTTGTCCGCATTGAACGTTAGGCCCACTGTTCTAGTCGCTAGCGAATGTTAAGTCAAGACGTTTGTTGGTCGTGGCTGCATTCTTCATCGAATCGCCACTTGATCGCAACAAGTATCACTTTCATTACAAAAACGCGGCGTCAAACCAGAACAGGTTTGACACCGCGCGTGCGCAAAACATCTTTTCTTTTGGCGTTAGATCGAGAACTCGCCCGCCTCCAATTGTTCCTTTACGAATGCGAGGAAACGTTCCGCGTCGGCGCCGTCTATTACCCGGTGATCGAAGCTGAGCGCAAAATACGACATCCAACGAATGGCAATGTAGTCGTCGCCTTCGGCTGTTGTAATTACTTTTGCACGTTTCTCGATTTTACCCACTCCCAGGATCGCCAGCTGCGGTTGATTGATGATTGGAGTTCCAAACAAACCCCCAAAAACACCGGGATTAGTGATCGTGAATGTGCCGCCACCCACTTCATCGGGCTTCAACTGCTTGGTGCGCGCGCGATCGGCTAGATCATTGGCAGCCCGCGCCAAACCCGAGATCGAAAGATCATCAGCACGCTTGATCACCGGAACAATCAAACCCCAATCAAGCGCGACCGCCATACCGAGATTGATGTCACGTTTGTAGATGATTTGATCACCACTTACCTGGGCGTTGAATATTGGAAACTTACGCAGACCTGTAGTGACAGCCTGGAAGATAAACGGCATGTAAGTCAGCTTGGTGCCGGTACGTTCCAGAAAAGAGTCCTTATGCTGCTCACGCAATTTGGCGATCGCAGTCATGTCGATGTCGTAAACAGTCGTGACGTGAGCTGAGGTGCGGCGCGAAAGGACCATGTGGTCCGCGATCTTCTTGCGCATCACAGTCATCTGCTCGACACGATCGCCTTCGCCAGGTTTGGCCGGCGGTGGTGCGGGAATGTCTGGTGCCTGTGCTGGTGTTGAAGCCGCCGCGCTCTTCTGCGGAGCCGGCGCGCCCTGATTCAATAAAACTAAGGATGTCGTTCTTGGTGACTCGACCGCTCAGTCCGGTACCTTCGAGACTCGCAACGTCAACTCCGTGTTCCTTGGCAATCTTGCGAACAAGCGGACTCGATTTTGTTCGGCGTAACTCTTCCACACTCGCAGTTCCGTCAGACTTCGCAGCAGCAGCAGGTGTGGAAGCTGCAGCGGGCGTCGCGGGTTTGCTTTCAGCTGCCGGAGGCGGAGCGGCCGGTGCCGGAACTGATGGTGGCGGCGGCGCCTCTGGCGCAGGTGGAGCAGCTGGTTTCTCCTCGACAACTTCAGCCTTGGTTTCTGCTGGGTGCAGCCGCTTCGGTTTTTGGTGTTGCCGCTGCTGCTGGAGCGCCAGATCCGTTGCCGGCCCCGGCGCCATCGAGCACAGCTACGACAGTGTTGACTTCCACCGTGTCGCCTTCCTTGAAACGAACTTCGGTAAGCGTGCCGGCAGCGGGCGAAGGAATTTCTGCGTCAACTTTATCGGTCGAGATTTCGAACAGCGGCTCGTCCCGATCGACGTGTTCGCCGACCTTTTTCAGCCACTTAGTGATCGTTCCTTCCGCGATGGATTCTCCCATCTGCGGCATTACTACTTCAGTTGCCATAGTTACTCCAGTTAGCGAACATCTCTTCAATGTCACGACTGATCAGAAACCAGGTCTCAGTCATTGTGACAGTGAAGTGCGAATGAGATTAGCTAGTTTCCTGCCGATCGAGATTTTTCTTCAGAAGTAGTCGGATCAATGATCGACTTAATCTCCGAAATGCGATTCGCCGGAAAGCCGCCCTGCTTAGCGTGCTCGCGAATCATCTCTTCGTTGGGCGAGATATAAACGCAATAGACCTTGTCACCCGTCACATAACTTTCAAGCCACTGAATCTGCGGCCCCATCTCTTTCAAAACGTTGCACGAAGTTTGCGCAACCTCCCGCAGCTGATCTGTTGAAAGATTTCCGGCGCCGGGGATCTCGCGTTCGATAACGTATTTCGGCATTGCTCTTCTCCTTCAGGGAATTTAATAAGCCGCTAGTTTCCGTGCGGCAGCAACAACGTCCTTCACTTGTGGCAAGTAATAGTCTTCGAGCGGCGGCGAATAAGGGACCGGCGTATCGATTGAAGCTAAGCGCAACACCGGCGCATCCAACCACTCAAACGCTTCGGCACTAATAAGCGCCGCTATCTCGCCACCAATGCCGCCGGTCCGCGAAGCCTCATGCAGGATCAAAGCCCTGCTGGTCTTCTTAACGCTCGCGAGGATCGCTGCTCGGTCGAGTGGGGCCAGCGTGCGTAAATCAATGATCTCAACATCGAGGCCTTCTTTCTCGAGCTCTTCGGCAGCATCGAGAGCCGTCAGAACCATCGCACCAAAAGTGATGATCGTCAGATCGCGACCAGCGCGCACCGTTCGCGCCTTGCCAATCTCGACGATGTAATCGTCGGCGGGAATCTCCTCGCGCAATCGCGGCAGGCGATAGAGTTTTTTGTGCTCGAAATAGAGAACCGGATCCGGATCGCGAATGGCAGCTTTGATCAAGCCCTTCGCGTCGTAGGCGGTCGATGGCTCGACCATCTTCAATCCTGCAGTATTCAGGAAAAAGCTTTCCGGATTCAAAGAATGAAAGGGACCGGTGCGTAAGCCTGAACCGCAAGGCCCGCGAAAGACAGCGGAGATGCCACCGCCCCAACGGTAACGCGACTTGGCCGCGTAGTTCGTCAGCAGGTCGAAGCCGGCGGAAATGAAATCGATGAACTGAAACTCGGCGACTGGCTTCATTCCCATTAGCGCGGCGCCACAAGCAGCACCCACGATTGCGCCTTCGGAAATCGGCGTATCGATTACGCGACCTTTGCCAAACTCGTCGATCAAACCATCGGTAACTTTAAAGGCTCCGCCATAAGCCCCGACATCTTCGCCGATGACGAAGACAGTGGGGTCGCGTTCCATCTCTTCCCAGATGCCCTGGCGAATAGCCTCGACAAGCGTGACAAGACCGCCGCGCTCGGGCCGTGCTGATTTATGTTCCTTCTTTATGGCTGTAGACATCTTCAGAATTGGTCTTGGGTTTTTGGTCTTTGGGTTTGTTCTTTGAGCTTCTGTACTTGCCGTTAAAGCGAACACTGCAGTACCGAAAAAGACAGGTTCAAAGTACCAAAGGCCAAAGCCCCAAGACCAAAGCCCTTTTTTCATTCGATCTCAATGCCTCGTTCTTTCGCAATTCCCCGCGCCTTCATGACGACGTCATCATCGACGGTTGCGCCGCGGTTCAACATTCCCGTGACCTCATCGACGGGTCGCCCAAGTGCAATTGCAAACTTCTCATCGTTTCCTTCGAAAGCCTCGTCGCGAAGTCTGATAAGTAACTCGCGGCCTTCGCCCTCGCTCGTTCCCCGGTCGTCCACCGACTGATTATTAGTTCCTTCAGGTTTTGTTGCGCTCATTCGTCCCTCCCAATTGTCCGTCTGACACTATGTTTCATTCTCACCGCGCTTCAGCGCGGTGCGCTATTCGCCGGATGAAGCCCGGAGAATTAAAGTAAAGCATAATTTCAGCCCGCGAGTATTTCAGGTCGCAATGCCGGAGGCACGACTTCGTTATCGAACACTCTGTAAGCCGCTTGCTCCGGTTCGGGCATTGGCGAACTCTCGGCCCAGTCACAATCTTCTTCGATTTCCCGTACAACGCTGGCGGTAATCTCCTCAAGCTTGTTCTTATCGGCTATGGCACACTCGATCAAGTATCGCTCATAGCGATCAATCGGATCGTTGTGCTGTTCCCACCATTCAATTTCCGACGGTGGCACATAGCGCTGGTCATCGTGTTCCGCATGACCCTTCCGCCGATACGTCTTCGCTTCAATCAAAACAGCGCCACCGCCACGCCGGGCAAACTCTACGGCTCGCCGCGTGGTCTCGTAACAGGCAATGACGTCGTTACCATCGACGATATGTCCGGGAATGCCATAGCTGGCGGCCTTCTCCGCAAGATCCTGGACCGCGGTCTGCAAAGCCGTGGGAGTCGAGTAGGCGTAGTGATTGTATTCGGCAACCACGATTAAAGGCAGACGCTGTACTGCCGCGAAGTTCAGGCCTTCATGAAAAGCTCCGGTGCTCATGCCGCCATCGCCGATGTAAGCGATCGCCACAATTGGCTGTTTCTTCAATCGGGCGCCGAGTAGCACGCCGGTCATCACCGGAATCATGTCACCCAGATGAGAGATAGGACCGACAAACCCTTTCTCCATATCACCGAAATGGATATTCAGGTCGCGCCCGCCTGATGGCCCCCAGGCTTTGGCCATGTATTGAGCAAAGATTTCGCGCGGCCGAATGCCTTTGACGAGCACGGCGCCCAGATCCCGGATCAACGGCGTGATGAAATCGCGCGGTTGTAAAGCGTAGGCAGTGCCGACGGCAGTCGCTTCCTGACCTAAAGAACGAAAGACACCACCGACAACTTTTGTTTGCCGGTATAAGTTAACTAATCGTTCTTCGACCAGCCGCGTCAGTTTCAAATAACGGTACAGCTCCAATAGCTGCTCGGGCTTCAGAGTGGTTTCTCTCGTGCACGACAATGCTTGTCCAGCGGCCGGTTTACGAGGCGCATACTTAGTGAAGATGCGCGGACCGCGGTTTTGCGGCGCCGAGCGCGGTGGACGTCGCCGCCGGCGGCGTGGATCTTTCGATTCGGATTTCTGTGGTTGATCCATCTACTTTTAGATATGAATTGTCAGTCCATGCACGCCTTCGGCTGCTTCCATGATTGCTTCCGAAACTGTGGGATGCGCGTGCATCGTGCGTCCCAACTCGTCGGCGGTTGATTCAAGCTGCATGGCGACACACGCTTCGGCAATCAGTTCGGTGGCGTGCGGGCCGATGATGTGAACGCCGAGAATTTCGTCATACTTGGTTTCGCTGACAATTTTTACGAAACCCTCTTCCTCGCCGAGGATGCGTGCTTTACCCGACGCGGAGAAGGGAAACTTGCCCAACTTGACGTCGTAACCCATCTCTTTTGCCTTCGCTTCGGTTAATCCGACGGAGGCGACTTCCGGATCGCAGTAAGTGCAATTAGGGACGAGCCGCAGGTTAATTGGGCGCACGTCTTTATGGCCGGCAATATGCTCGACTGCGACGATGCCTTCTTTCGAAGCGAGATGGGCGAGGAGGGGAGTAGGCACGACATCGCCAATGGCATACACGCCTTTCTCTCCTGTTTGCTGAAACTCATCAACCTGAACAAAACCTTTTTCGACTTTAATTTTGGTGCCTTCAAGTCCGAGTCCTTCGGTGTAAGGCATGCGACCGACGGCGACTAATAACATCTCGGCTTCGAGTTTGACGTCCTCACCTTTGGAAGTCTTGCCGGTGACGACGACGCCGTTTGCCGTCTTCTCAAGCTTCTCCAGCTTCGTGTCGACCTGCGATTTGATTCCGCGCTTGCGGAAAGACTTTTCCAACTCTTTAGAAACTTCCTCATCCTCGAGCGGGACGAGACGCGGCATCAATTCCACAATCGTTGTGTCGGCGCCGAATCGCGAGTAAACGGAGGCGAACTCAACACCGACAGCGCCTGCGCCCATTACGATCAGGGACTTGGGAATTTCCTTGAGTTCCAAAATGTGGTCGCTGTTAACGACATGCCCGCCGTCTGTTTCGAAACCGGGAATAGGACGGACAACTGAACCCGTCGCGAGAATGATGCTCTTCGTGTTGACAGTTTCTTTCTTACCGTCGGCTGTGCTGACTTCGACTTTTCCCGGCAGGGCGAGTTTGCCGGTGCCGCTGAAGGTGGTGATTTTGTTTTTCTTCATCAGGTATTCGATACCTTTAGAATTCTTCATCACCACTTTGTCTTTACGTTTCTGCACGTTCGCGAAAGCGAGCTGGATGCCCGAAGCTTCGACGCCAAAATCGGCGGCGTGCTGCATCTGTTCGTAGACATGGGCCGACATCAGCAATTGTTTGGTGGGAATACAACCGCGCAGCGTGCAGGTGCCACCCAGGCGTTTATCTTTTTCGACGATTGCAGTTTTCAAACCCAATTGCGCAGCGCGAATCGCCGCCACATAACCACCAGGCCCACTGCCGATGATCGTTACGTCAAACTGTTCGGTAGACAATTAGAAAGGTTCCTCCGTGACGAGTCTCGAGCAACAAGGCAGCAATGGTTGCTGGTGACTTGTCACCTGCTCTCATTTCGTATTTGGTGCGTTCTTAGAGAGAAGCATTATAATCATTCGACGTTAGTTCGAGAAATGCAGCCAAAAAGTTCGGGTTTCGGGTTTCAAGTTTCAGGTTTCAGGTTTGCAAGCATTCCACCGCCAAGACGCCAAGGCGCAAAGGAAGATTCGGCATGTCGAACGCACGTTTCGAGCTTCTGGTCTTAATTTGTCCAGCATCCAACCACTCGATCTGCCTGTGAAGTCTTTCTTTGCGTCTTTGCGACTTGGGGACTTGGCGTTGAAATGTTTGAAACCTGAAACCCGAAACCTGACACCTGAAACCTGAAACCCAAAACCTTTCTTATGAAACATTCCGAAGGCTTTCTAAACCTGGTCAACGACGCGAAGACCCGCGTACGCGAGATCTCTGTAGCGGATACGCAAGCGCGGCTGTCTGCAGACAAAAACGTCCAGCTCATCGACGTACGCGAAGACAATGAGTGGGTTGCGGGTCACGCAGCTGGAGCAAAACATCTGGGCAAGGGAATCATCGAACGCGACATCGAAGAGCAAGTGCCCGACAAATCCACCGAACTAATTCTCTATTGCGGCGGTGGTTATCGTTCCGCCCTTGTCGCCGACGTCCTTCAACAGATGGGTTACACAAATGCGTGGTCTATGGCGGGTGGTTGGAAAGCCTGGAAAAACTCGGGCGCGCCTACGACGACGGAATAACTCTAAAGTTCCGGGTTACGCGCCTCGAGTTTCGAGGCTATTGGCCGGTTCAACTCGAAACTGTGAACTCGAAACTCGAAACTGTTTACGGCTGAGCCCGCGCCGGAAGTTTCTGCAGCGTCGCAACGATAGTGGCGACGTCGACGGGCTTAGTGATATGGGAGAAAAATCCTTCCGCCTTCGCACGCTCCACATCTTCGACTCTACCAAAACCCGTAAGTGCCATTACCGGCACATCCTTACTATTAGGCAACCGCCGCAAGCGACTGAGTAGTTCAAATCCATCCATGCCCGGCATCGAGATGTCGGAAAGAATCACGTCAAACACTTCCTGCTCGAGAATCTCGAGTGCTTCCGGCCCTCCGTTGGCGGTTGTCACCATTGCACCGTCCATTTCCAACAACTGCTGCAACATCTCTACAGTGTCGGCCGAGTCGTCGACGACAAGAATGCGCATCCCCGTTAATGCATCTTGCGGTATCAATTTGCCGGTCCCTCGCGGTTCCTTCGCTTCCTTACTCAATGGCAGCTTGATTGTGAATTCAGTGCCCAGACCGACTCCGGCGGAAGATACTGAGACTGAGCCGCCCTGCAGTTGCACTAATTGTTGCACGAGGGCGAGTCCAATACCCATGCCTCCATGACGCCGGCTGATAGTGGCATCGGCCTGGCGAAAGATTTCAAACACGTGCGGCAGGAATTTCGGCTCAATCCCCTGACCGGTGTCGGCGACTACCAGATGAGCATGGCCACCACCAGTGAAAAGCTTAACTGTTACGGTCCCGCCTGATAGCGTGAATTTCACAGCATTATTTAAAAGATTCCAGACTATCTGCTCCATTCGTAACGGATCGCCATCGACGAATATCAGCTCGTCCGACATTTCAATCTTAATTTCGAGTCCTTTCGCCAACGCTTCTGCGCGAACTGTTTCGACCGCGTCATTGATAGTTTTCGTGAGCGAGACCACCTGAGGGTTAAGTGAAAACTTACCGAGTTGCAGCCGCGACAAATCGAGGAGGTCACTTACGAGTTGTGCCTGGGCGATGGCATTACGCCGCAGGACTTCCCCGGCCCGTTGCACGAAGGGCGATTTGTTGGCTTCGTCGCTGCGCACGAGGACCTCGGAATAGCCCAGAATTACATTCAGCGGATTGCGCAGCTCGTGAGAAATTGTGGCCAGGAATTCATCCTTGATCCGATTCGCTTCTTCAGCTTCGGCGCGCGCCTGGCGTTCGCTCTCCAACAGTTTGGCGTGATCCTGTTCGGCTTGCTTTTGCGCGGTTATATCGCGCGAGACCTGGACCGCTCCAACCAGGTCACCTTGTTCATTGTGTATCGGTGAGTGTGTGACCATCGCAGAGAACTCAGACATGTCTTTGCGTCGCACCTTGAGCTCGCCTGTCCAACTGTCACCGTGTCCAATGCGCGCGAGAATTTCATTAGTGTCCTGCCGAGTGCCTTCCGCCGAGATCAGTTCGATCAAGTGAGAACCCGCAACTTCGTTTTCCAGCCAACCGTACAGCCATTCCGCGAAAGAGTTCATGTAGCGGATTCTGCCGTCGACATCCGTAGCGATCACCGCCTGCTCAACTGCATCGAGTAGTCGGGCTTGATTACGAATCTGCTTCTCGCGTAGGACTCGCTCACTGATGTCTCGGGCAATTTTGGTGGCGCCGACGATCGTTCCAGACTTGTTTTTTAGAGGAGAGATGGTGAGGGAGATATCGATCAAACTTCGATCTTTGCGTTGCCTGATAGTTTCGTAGTGGTGAACGCGTTTTCCTTTGAGAACTTCTTTGAGGATTGCAGATTCCTCATCGAAGTCTTCGGCGGGAATTAAAATCGTAAACGGTCGACCGACAGCCTCTGCCGGCGTGTATCCAAAGATGCGTTCCGCGCCATTGTTCCAGGTGGCGATGGTGCCGTTGAGATCTGTGCTGATAATCGCGTCATCAGACGATTCAACGATCGCTGCCAGCAAAGCAGCTTCTGTAATGGACAAAGGCATAACGGAAAGATTGTCCGAATGCTCGCAAGGGGCTAATGAAGGGGGTTGTCTGCATTCTAAGCTGACACCTCCATAAACGTCCAATGTTCAAAGTCCAAGGCCCAAGGTTCGCTAGCGTGCGTCAAAGGTTAATCAATAGGCTCACGGTAGAAGGACCTTGGACGTTGGACTTTGGACCTTGGACATTAGGCGTCTTGGGAACCTGAAACCTTGCGGTGACAGTGATATTATGAATTGGCCTACCGCCACCACCTTAAAAGAGAGCCACATCCTAATGTCGCAACAAGCTACAGACGTGAAAACAACGCGGACTGAAACCGATTCAATGGGCGCGATTGAAGTGGCAGCCGATCGCTATTGGGGCGCCCAAACCCAGCGTAGCCTCCTCCATTTCAATATTGGCGACGACAAGATGCCGCGCGAGATGATTCGGGCGCTGGGAATCCTGAAAAAGGCCTCTGCCCTGGTTAATGAAGAACTGGGCAAACTCTCCGCGGAGAAATCCAAGTTGATCGCGCAGGCCAGTGATGAAGTGATCGCAGGAAAACTTGATGAACATTTCCCCCTACGGGTCTGGCAAACCGGCAGTGGGACGCAAACCAACATGAACGCCAACGAGGTGATCTCGAATCGCGCTATCGAGATTGCCGGCGGCGTAATGGGCAGCAAGACCCCGGTGCATCCCAACGACGATGTGAACATGTCGCAGTCGTCGAACGACACGTTTCCGACAGCGATGTATATTGCCGCTGCCGAGCAATGGCAAAAACTAATTCCCGCCGTACAGCAAGTCCACGACGCAATTGCCGCGAAGGCGGAGGAGTTCAAAGATGTCGTCAAGATTGGGCGCACACATCTACAAGACGCCACGCCTTTAACAGTGGGCCAGGAGATGTCGGGCTGGGCGAACTTACTTGAGCGTGATTTGAATCGACTGAAAGCAGTGCAACCGGAGTTGTTAGAACTGGCGATCGGCGGCACCGCGGTGGGGACCGGTCTTAATTCTCATCCTGAGTTTGGTGAACGCGCGGCTCGAAAAATTGCTGAGCTCACGCAGCTCCCATTTAAATCGCATCCGAACAAATTCGCCGCGCTCTCGGCACACGATGAACTCGTGTTTGCGAGTGGGGCGTTGAAAACGTTGGCGGTTTCCCTGATGAAGATTGCAAATGATATTCGCTGGCTGGCTTCGGGTCCGCGCTGCGGGTTGGGCGAATTAGTGCTGCCGGAAAACGAGCCGGGTTCATCGATTATGCCGGGCAAGGTTAATCCCACCCAGAGTGAGGCGATGACCATGGTTTCGGTGCAGGTGTTTGGTAACGATGTCGCGATTACAGTCGCAGGTTCGCAGGGCAACTTCGAGTTGAATGTCTACAAGCCGGTGATGATCCACAACTTGCTGCACTCGATCAGATTAATCCACGACGCTTGTCACGGTTTTGTCGAGTATTGCATTAGCGGAATCGAACTGAATCGCGAGCAGATCGACGACTACCTCAAAAATTCGTTAATGCTGGTAACGGCATTGAATCCTCATATTGGATACGACAACGCTGCGAAGATCGCTAAGCACGCCCATCACAAGAAGATTAGTTTGCGGGAGGCGGCGTTGGAATTAGGCCTCTTGACGGGCGAAGACTTTGACAAGTTTGTGAAGCCGGAAGAGATGACGCATCCTTGAATTGGTTTTGGGCCTTTGGTTTTTGGCTTTGGTGTTTGGCTTCGTAGATGTTCAAGGTTTCATCGGATCCGCATTCAACAATCAAAGACCAAAAACCTAAGGCCTAAAACCAAAGACCAAAACCTTGCCAGATCGAAACGATAAAGTTAAAGAGAATATCTCCGGCGCTTACTACGTCGACTCTTCCTGTATCGATTGCGATGTTTGTCGCGACACTGCGCCTGACAGCTTTCGACGCTCAGATGAAAACAGTTATTCCTTCGTCTACAAGCAGCCTGAAACCCCTGAAGAAAAAGCCGCCTGCGAGGAAGCCCTGACCTGTTGTCCGGTAGAAGCCATAGGCGACGATGGCGACACCTAGGGGATAGTCCAAAGTCCAAGGTCCAAAGTCCAACGTCCGCGGGTCGCACCTCGTTTCTAAAACCAAGATTCGAGAGACTCCACAAGCTACACCCAGCGGACTTTGGACCTTGGACTTTGGACATTGGACCGATTTGTGGCGGGCGCAAGAAATTGCCTGGTGGCCCGTTCTTGTCAGGGCGCTAGAACTTTTCTCTTCCCCGGCGCAGAATGAAGCAAAGTTTGGGAAGGGGATGAAATCATGAAAAGACTATTAACTCTTTGCAGCGTGTTGGCGCTGCTTACTCTTTTTACGACACAGGTTATTGCAGCAGCGGCGGTGACGGAAAGCAGCAAAACTGTCCGTGGTCGCTTGCAGAAAACTGTCGAACCGGGTGGCTGGTTGGTTGTCGATAACGCCGAAAAGTTCCTGCTAATTAATGCGCAGCGTTTTCAGAGCGAAAGCTGGTTTAAAGAAGGCGCGGAAGTCGAGGCGGTTGGTGAAACCAGGGAAGTGATGTCAACTTATATGGAAGGCACGCCATTCGAGGCCCAGTCACTTAAACCCGTGTCGGCACAAGGCGGAAACCAGATTGTCAGTGGCGCCGATAAGCGAGTTACCCGCGTCATTGTTTCGGGAGACTCGTTGGTGCAGGCACTACCCGACACGGCGATTCTCACCATCTCGGTTGTAACGCAAGCCAAGAATGCTCTTGAAGCACAGCAGCAGAATGCTGCCCAGAGTGATGCGGTGGTGCGGACTTTAAAGACCGCTGCCGGAGCTGGAGCTGAAGTTAAGACGTCAGGTTACAGTCTGCAGCCTCAGAGGATTTACCGGGAAAACCAGCCGCCCACCATTACCGGCTACGAAGCACGAAACACTGTGACTGTAACGATTGGCGACCTAACGAAGGTTGGTCCGGTAATCGATGCGGCCGCACAGTCCGGCGCCAACGATATTGGCGGTGTGGCTTTCACGTTAAGAAAGGATCGGCCAGCCCGTGACGAAGCGCTGGCGCAAGCGACGCGTGAAGCAATGGCCAAGGCCCAAGTGATCGCCCAAGCTCTCGGGGGCCGGGTCGTGCGGATTGTGGAAGTCCTGGAAGAGGGAACTGTAAGACCTCGTCCGCTTTATGAGGCCGCCGACATGATGCGCGCGCAAAAATCCGTCGCCACACCCATCGAGATAGGCACTCTTGATATTAGCGGTCGAGTGCAGGTTGTGGCGGAAGTGGAAAACTAATCGGAGACACGGAGACGCGGAGACGCGGAGACGCGGAGACGCGGAGACACGGAGACACGGAGACGCGGAGACGCGGAGACGCGGAGATGCGGAGGTTTCGCGTCTCTCCTTTTTTTCAAAGGCTTCCCATCTCCCTTTCTCCCCATCTCCCTTTCTCCCCATCTCCGCATCCCCGCGTCTCCGCGTCCCCGCGTCTCCGCGTCTCCGCGTCTCCGCGTCCCCGTTTCCCTGTTCAAGTATTTTCCCGTATTCTTGACCCATGCCGGAACCAAAGCGTGCTTTTTCAATGATGGCGCTGCGCAATCAGGTCAGACCTTCGGGGCGTCTCTGGAACCCTGCCGCCGATGTTTACCAGGGAACCGAAGGTTGGGTTGTTAAAGTGGACCTTGCAGGTGTCTGTCCAGACGAACTCGAGTTGTTATTGCACGACTCGCACCTGGTTGTTCGCGGTTGCCGCCGCGACACGCTTTATCGCGAAGGTTTCACTTACCAGCAGATGGAAATCACTTACAGCCGCTTTGAAAAGCGCATCGACTTCCCCTGTCCGCTTGATTCGTCCTCCCTCCAACAAGATTATCGCGACGGATTCTTGATAGTCAGATTGAGCTGCAAATAGTCGATTCGACCAGAGAGTCAGACGAGACCATGCCGGAAAACCCGAAGAAAACTGCGAGCGAGGAAACGACAGCGGCCGAAAAGAAGCCGGAACCACCGTCGCCTCCCACTCCCACTGCTGAGCCACGATCCACACCAAGCGAGCCGTTTGAGCTGGCCGTGTTGCCCCTGCAGAACACTACATTGTTTCCCGAGACTGTCGTACCGCTCGCTGTGGGCCGGCCTCGTTCAATCGCCGCAGTGCAAGCCGCACTGGCCACCGAAGAAAAGCTGCTCGCTTGCATCAGTGCGCGTGAAAACAGCAACGAGGGTGATGCGACTCCCGCCGATCTTTACGACATCGGCACGCTCGTAATGATTAAACGGATGGAGCGCATGGAAGGCGCCATGCACATCATTGCGCAGGGCACCGAGCGGATAAAGGTCCTCGAGTGGAAGCAGGAAGAGCCATTCTTGCGGGCACGCGTGCAGATTCTGCCGGAACCTCGCACGGTAGATGCAGAAGAAGTCGAGGCGATGCGGCGTAACGTTCAGTCAATGATTCAACAAGCGCTGGCGCTGTTGCCGGGTGTGCCGCCCGAAGTTCGCGTGGCAATGTTGAGCTCAGTCGAACCAGTACGGTTGGCTTACTTCCTCGGATCGATTTTGAATCTCGGAACCGAGCAAGAGCAGAAGATGCTGGAAGCAGAAACAGCCGACGAGCTGCTCCGTTTAGCACACATCAATCTGGCGCGGGAGTTGGAGATCATTCAGTTGCGATCGAAGATCACGACTGAAGCGCAATCGGAAATGGATAAGGCGCAACGTGAGTATGTGTTGCGCCAACAGATGAAGGCGATTCAGAAGGAGCTGGGCGAAGATGAAGGCGGGGAGCGCGCGGAAACTGAATTACTTCGCGAACGGCTCGCGGCAGCCGACCTTCCTGAGGAAGTCCGCACTGAAGCAGATCGCGAGCTGAAGCGCCTGGAAAGACTGCCGGCGGCAGCACCCGACTACCATGTCATCCGCACCTATCTTGAATACATCATTGAGTTGCCCTGGAATAAATCGTCGGAAGATAAACTTGATCTGGTTGAGGCCCGCAAAATTCTCGACGAAGATCATTTTGGGCTTGATGATGTGAAGGAACGCATCCTGGAGTTTTTGGCTGTAATCAAGCTGCGTCCCGATACAAAGAGCCCGATCCTTTGCTTCGTTGGCCCGCCCGGAGTAGGAAAGACGTCACTTGGGCGCTCGATTGCGCGGGCGCTGGGACGGCAGTTTGAACGGCTTTCCCTCGGTGGGATGCGCGACGAGGCCGAACTGCGAGGACACAGGCGGACCTATATTGGTTCGATGCCGGGCCGCATCATTCAGTCGCTGCGTCGTGCCGGCGTAAACAATCCCGTGATGATGCTCGATGAGATCGACAAGCTCGGTAATGACTATCGAGGCGATCCCTCGGCTGCCCTGCTCGAGATTCTCGACCCGCAACAGAACAACACTTTTCGCGATCATTATCTGGATCTACCGTTCGACCTCTCGAGAGTTTTCTTTATTGCGACCGCGAACCAGATGGGGCCGATCCCGCCCCCGCTGCGAGATCGCATGGAAGTGATCAATCTAGCGGGTTATAGCGATCCGGAAAAACTTCAAATTGCGAAGCGATACCTGGCGCCGCGTCAGATCACTGAAAACGGCTTACAGGAGAATCAGCTGCAGATTACGGACGATGCGATTGAGTTGATCGCGGCCCGCTACACGCGTGAAGCCGGCGTGCGTCAGCTGGAACGCAACATCGGCCGCGTCGCGCGAAAAGTTGCTTATAAGATTGCCAACGGAGAAGCGCAAAGCATTACGGTAACTGCTGCGCAAATCCCGGAGTATCTCGGCCCGCCACGTTTCTATCCGGAGCAGGCGCGCAAGGAGTTGCCGGCGGGAGTGGCCACAGGCATGGCCTGGACTGAGATGGGCGGTGAAGTGTTATTCATTGAAGCCACGTTACTGCCCGGCGGCACCGGATTGACGATCACCGGCCAGTTGGGCGAAGTAATGCAGGAATCAGCACGAGCGGCACGTTCGTATCTCTGGTCGCATGCAAATGAGTTTGGCATCAATCCCGAGATGTTCAGGGACTACGGCGTGCACCTGCACGTGCCTGCGGGCGCGATTCCAAAAGATGGGCCAAGCGCTGGTGTGACCATCACAGCTGCGTTGGCCTCGCTTTACACGGGACGTCGGGTGCGTCCAGACACCGCGATGACCGGAGAGATCACGCTGTCAGGTTTGGTGTTTCCGATAGGCGGACTAAAAGAGAAAGCGATGGCGGCGCATCGCGCAGGGATTCGTCGTCTGATTATTCCGGCGCGGAATGAAGCGGACGTCGAAGACATCCCAGATGACGTGCGCGAAGATTTGGAAGTCGTCTTTGTTTCCCGTATCAATGAAGTCATTGAAAGCGCATTGGAGGTTTTAGTGGCCAACCCGCCACCACCGCCCGCCCCGCCAACGGTCATTCGCGACCACAGCTCGCGTGCGCCTGATGAGTCGATCCCCGCACCTCAAACGTTAAAGCAGATCGAGCTAAAAACTTCCCATCTTTCACACTTTCAGCGCAGAGACGCGAAGCCGCCGAGGCGCAAAGAAACCCAACAAGCGTTGGAATCAGACAAGCATTTCGTGTTGATTAGTGTCACTTCGTGGATCGTAGTTACTGCGGCAGGCGAATACGATCCACTAAATCACACGAATTGAACACAAAACGCTTGAATGATTTCTTTGCGACTCTGCGTCTTCTCGTCTGCGCTAATCAATTTTTACGCGGCAGGTGCGGACGAACGGTTTCATCCCGACCAAAAACAAGTTCGCGCGTTAAGGCAGGATTTAAGGAGAATAAAGCGCGGATGGTCTCGCGAGGCGAAAGATGATCCTCATCACCTTCATCCGCAGCAACGCAGTTGTGCGCAACGGCGCGCGAAATTCGCCTTGGCAGTCGATCGTAATCAGGTGAATCCGCGACAAACTCTCGCGCCGCCATCGCCCCGATTAGATCGCTGGTTAGTTCCTCGGCGCGCTGCTCACGAACACTTAAACCCGTTAAGGTAGAAGCCCGCTTACCGACCGCTCGATACAGCGGTAACAAAGCGCCCTGATCTCCGTCCGCGATGTGCACCAATTCATGGCTCAGGACGCTGATCATCGCTTCGTCGGAAGGCAAACCCGCCAGGAATATTGTGCCGAACGTAATCGTCGCCGGATTTCGCATCAGCACTGAGGCATTGTCGCGCGAATCCATGTCGGGCTTGATCCGGCGGACGAGGTTGAACGCGCTGAATTGCCCGTTGCAGTCTAGGCAGCGAATTACGCGATGTAAGTTTGTACTCTTTGGTGAGCCGAGAAATAGCTTCAATCGTCAAATCTTTGGCGAGCGGCAAGAGACGTTGTGCCCTTTCTGAGCCGGCAACGGCTTCCGCACTTCGCACGGGAAGCGAGGGCCGGCTTTGCATGTCGTCGATGGGAACGCTTCCTTTTGGATCGCGGCGGCGCTCGATGCAGGCAATCTCAATCGCGCGTTCCACTAAGCTCACGCGCCTCGGCGGACATTGTCTCAGCAGCATGACTCGACTGCGTATTTCGTTTTGTCGTGCGAGGCTTTTGTGGATTCGCGTTTAGAGATGGTGTGGCACTTAAGAATAGGGCCAGCGCTAATATCAGTGCGGATGGTTTTTGCTTCGCTAAGTCTTTGATCCGCATCTTCCTTTCTCCCGATCGCCCCTTTTCCGTGTCTCCGCGTCTCTCCTCGATTTCGTCAACGATTCCGCCAGGCCGGCTTTCGTTTCTCCATGAAGGCGCTAATGCCCTCACCGGCATCGCTGGTTTTCATCAACTCAAGCAGATAGATGTCTTCGACCTGCTTCAGCGCTGCATCAATAGTTCGACCATTACCGAGATCAAGGGCCCTACGTGTCATTTCCAAAGCCGTCGCGGAGAGCTCGCGCAATCGCGCCAGCACCTCGCGAGTCTTCTGTTCCAGTTCGCCCGGCGGAACTACGTGATTAACCAGACCGAGTCGCGCCGCCTCGGCTGCGTCAATCAGCTCGCCAGTGAGAATCATTTCACGCGCGCGTTTGTCTCCAATGATGCGCGGCATTAGCAAAGCCGCGACTGGAGGAAAGACACCCAACTTTATTTCAGGTTGACCAAAGCGTGCCTGCTGGCTAGCGATTACGATGTCGCAAGCGGCGACCAATTCGCAGCCTCCGCCCAAAGCCGAGCCTTCCACAACCGCAATGGTCGGCCGGGCAAGCTGTTCGAGCTGGCGAAAAATTCCGTGGAATGCGTCCAACATCTGATAGACGGTTTCCGGGACATGTTCTTCCACAGCAACGCCGGCGCTGAATGCCCGTGAGTTGCGGTCGGAATCAAACACGATAGCTACGATGTCTCGTTCCTGAGTCAACGACGCCAGGGCTGCGCCAATTTCGCGCATCATCGCAATGTTGAAAATATTCAGAGGCGGACGCGCGAATGTGATACGCGCCACTCGATCATCGATTGCAAACTTGATGTTCTCGAAGGACTGAGTCATGGAATCATTGAGTCATCGGGTCATTGAATCATCGGGTCATTGCCGATTGGCGATGCCCGATGGAATGGTAACCCGGATTCATGTTTTGCGGATCGTGAACATTCCAGCCGCGGATTCACGCGGATGACACGGATAAGAAAACTTAAGGGCGATTGAGAGCCTAAAGGTTTTTGGCCTGCTTATCCGTGTCATCCGCGTAAATCCGCGGCTAATGATTCAATCACTCAATCAGCTTCAGCCACGATCGGTAGATGCGCCGTTGTTCCTCTGTCGGTTTTTCCAAAGGGACGATGCGATAGATCGCGTCGCTGAGTGTTCCTAACTTAATCGGCAAAGAACTCAAATCGTCAAAACGAAAGATCGTCAGGTTGACAAGCTGGCCTGGACGTTTTTCCGCCAGCCGAGCATCGAAAGAATCTTTATTAACCCGCATGTTGTCGAGTGCCACGATTTGATCGCCCGTATTCAACCCTTGTTCATAAGCCGGCGAGCCTGCAGACACCCGCGAGACGATCAATCGATCAACTTCCTGCGTCAGGTCTGCACCGAGATAAGCCTTGTCTACAGCTTTCACTCCACCAGTTGCCTCAGTCATATCAAGCCGCAGCCCCGCCGCTTCAAGCGCGCGATTGTAATCATGCTCTTCGCGACCGCGCACATAGCGCGCAAAAAAATCATCAAGGCTGGCGCCCGCCATCTGTTCACAGATTCGCTGGAAGTCGGCAGGCGTGTAGTTGCGGCCTTGCTTGAAAAAGTCCGTATAGAGTGCTCGCATCACATCGTCGAGGGACTTGGCGTTGCGACTTAACTTGCGAATTTCCAGATCGAGGAGCAATCCGAGGATGGCGCCTTTATCGTAATAATCGATCTGCGAGTTCAGGGAGTTTTCGTCCTGGCGGTAATACTTGATCCACGTATCGAAGCTCGCCTCTTCGGCATTCATGACACGACGGCCGGGAACCTTTTGAAAGTTCTGAAACTCGCTGGCGATCGTGGTCAGGTATTCTTTGTCTGTCACCACTCCCGCACGTCGCAGAATTAAACTCTGGTAATAAGAGGTAACGCCTTCGGCGACCCATAGCAGTTTTGTGTAATTCTCTTTTGTGTAGTCGAAGGGCCCGAGCGCGTCCGGCCTGATTCGTTTGACGTTCCAGAGATGAAAAAACTCGTGCGAGACGAGTCCCAGGAACCCGCGGTAGCTGGTTTCGGGCTGAAAACTAAAACGACGAAAACCGAGCGCCGTTGAGTTCAAATGTTCCAGACCGCCTCCGGTGTTGGCTCGCAAGTGCAGGATGAAAGTGTAATCAGGATAGGGGACCTCGCCGCCCATTAATTCGATGGAAGCCTCGACAATTTTTTGCACGTCTCGCTTCATTTTGTCCGCGTCGTAGTTTCCCTCGCCATCAATTACGATGCGATGCGGTACGCCCTTAACCGTGAATGAGATAGTTTTGAAGTTACTTACTTCGACGGGTGAGTCGTAAAGGACGTCAAAATTCTCAGCATGAAACGTATTCCTGCCGGCAGCGGGTAAACTCGTAGCCACCTTCCATGGTTGCGGCGCTTGAATGCGCAACCTGGAAGGCGCATTGAGAAAGCCCTCGAGGTACATCAACAGCGCGGCATTATTCCAAAAAGCGTGATCTGAATTGAGTTGATTGGTCCTCACAGAGAGCTCGTTCGCATAAACTCGATAGGAAGCACTCCAATCACGGGCGCCGCCCGTAACCACTCGCCAGGTGTTTTTGTTGGTCTTTTCCCATTGCAAAGGCTTTCCCGACGAGTCCTTTGCGGCAAAGTCCTGAACGTGGCGCGCAAACTCGCGAATCATATAAGAACCGGGAGTCCACACCGGCATCACAAGAAATTCCTCACTGGGAGCCGGCAGTGTCGCTGCGCGCTTAATTCGAATCTCCACTTCCAACATATGCGTGTGAGGTTTGCTCATCGCTACCAGGAATTCGATTTCCAGCTTCGGTGTGCGAGAAGTTGCTTGTTGGCCGGAAACTGGAAGCGAACAAACGAACACCAACGTGGCCAGCATGAAAACAGTCTGATGTTTTGCGAACATAGTCTTGGTCCTTCTAAGCAAATTGCGCGCGGGGAACTTGGGAGGGGCGTTATCTTACTACAGACGATTAACCCGGTGAATTTTCATTTTGGTAACGTTGACTTCGCATCGTTTCGTTTGGATTAGTGGATCGTCACGGGTGCTTCAGAAAATACGATCCATGAAATCCCACTCAGCAACACGAAAGTCTGAACTTAGTTACTCGGCTTTGTCGCGACGTTCCAGATAAACTAAGATGCTCAAACTCCAAACGACATCTGAAAGGTAACAACATGTTTCGCAGAATCATTGCAACATCGCCGACGTGGTTCACGATTCCGCTGCGGCTGGCGCTGGCTGCGGTGTTCATCGGACACGGCGCGCAGAAAGTTCTCGGTACCTGGGAAGGCCCAGGTTTCGCCAAGTTCATAACGTTTCCTGCGCCCTACGCATTCATGAAACCATCGTGGCTTTGGATGGGGGCAGCGGCACTATCAGAATTGATCGGCGGCGTTTTGCTGCTGCTGGGACTGCTGACGCGCGTCGGTGCTTTCTTTCTCGCGTGTACAATGCTGGTTGCTGTCGTCGGGGTCCATTGGCCCGCGTTCTTTGCGTCGAATAAAGGTATCGAGTATCCCTTATCACTCCTGGCTATGTCGCTGGCGCTGTTGATCTCGGGAGGCGGAATCGCTTCCATGGATCTCGCCCTCTCTGGTGGGCGACGACGATAGATATTGCCGATTGGCGATTGCCGATTGCCGATTTTCCTGATCCTGGACAACCTCTGAAAACTTTCAAAATGATCGCTGACTCACCGGAAATCCTGAATTGGCAATTGGCAATCGGAAATCGACAATCGGCAATGACCCGATGACTCAATGACCCGATGACTCAATGTCTCAAATGACGCGCTCCCCGCTGGTTGTTATCTTCACGACGGTCTTCATCGACCTGCTAGGATTCGGCATCGTTATTCCCGTCCTTCCCTACTACGCCGAAGGCACTCGTTTTAATGGCACCCCACGAACTGTCGGCCTGCTCTTCGCGTCCTACTCAATAATGCAGTTGATCTTCTCACCCGTTCTCGGACGGCTCTCGGACAAACATGGCCGGCGACCGGTACTGCTGCTCTCGATCATTGGCACCGGAATCGGATTTCTTATCCTTGGCTTTGCGACCACGCTCTGGATGCTTTTCCTCGGCCGCATTATCGACGGGATCTCCGGGGGTAACATTTCCACCGCGCAGGCTTACATAGCCGACATCACCACTAAAGAAGATCGCGCTAAAGGGATGGGCTTATTGGGCGCGGCCTTTGGCTTAGGTTTTATTTTCGGACCAGCGATTGGCGGCATCTTGAGTCGCTGGGGTATCCATGTGCCGTTTCTGTTTGCGGCAGGGTTATGTTTTGCAAACGCGATATTGCTCTACTTCACGCTGCCTGAAACTGTAACACCGGATCACCCGGCGCGCGTTTCTGCTGCCGGCGGTCGGGGCTTTGCCCAATTGATTCGTTCATTGCAGCAGCCACGTTTGGGATTTGTGCTCGTTATCTATTTTCTTTTTATCGTCGCCTTCTCAATCATGACCACGTCGTTTTCGCTCTACACGATGTTTAGGTTCGGTTACGACGCCCATCAAAACGGATACCTCTTCGCTTATGTCGGGATCATCGCCGTAATTATTCAAGGCGGACTCATTGGCAAACTAGTAAAACGATTTGGAGAACTGCGGCTGGTAATCGTCGGCGCGCTCTTCTTTTCCGCAAGTCTGTTTGCGGTGCCGTTTGTTGGTCCACGCGCTGGAGGCTTGCTGGCTCTTCTGGTTGGCGGCGGAATTTTTTCTCTCGGCAACTCGCTGGCAACGCCCGCGTTAACTAGTCTGGCGTCGAAGAGTGTGGGAGCTGCAGAACAAGGAAGTGTCTTGGGTGTAACTCAGTCTGTAGGCAGTCTGGCTCGAGCTGTGGGCCCATCGATCGCAGCTGTCTTGATCTACAGTGCCGTAACTTACCCGTCCGCCATTGGGACGTTACACCACATGAGCGATCGTTCGCTGCGCATCACTTTCTGGACGGGGTCGTTAATAATGTTTCTGGCATTTGTGCTGGCAGTGTATTTCTCGCGCCAGCATGCTGCGGAGTATTCGGAGGAAGGCGTAGCAGAAGCCGCGTGATTGGTCTTTGGTTTGGGCTTTTGGTCTTTGGTCTTTGGCCTTTGGTCTCTGCCTAGTTATTGCACGCGTCTAGACGTGCCTCAAAGGATCAGGCTCAAACACCAAAGCCAAAGACCGAAGACCAAAGGCCAAAGACCAAAAGCCAAAGACCAAATGAGACAAATGCCCGCTCCAATTACCAGCATCCCAAGGCCACGATTCATTTTTTCACTTTAAGAACGAAGCAAGCGGCCCGTCGGGTTTGATGAGGTCTTTAATTGCGGCGTAAGGAACGAGCACAAACTGCGGACCGGCAACGTAAGGTCCAACCTGATAGGCATCAAAAGTAACTCCTAATCCCTGCTTTGTAATCGTCCAGCTTTGATAGTTCTTCGGGTCCGGGCCGGCGCCATCCTTAATTGATTCGTCGTCAAGGATATTTTCCTTTGCCTTTGACTGCTTCTGCAGATCCTTCATGCAGTAGTCCGAGATTGTCTGTAGGTATCGAGCATTCGGTTGGAACAGATCAGACAGCCGCAACGGCTTGCCGCTCCTTAAGTCAAAATTCAGCACGCGGGAATGCGAATTTGGATGCGCCGCACCACGATAGTAACCACCGATACCAAAGTCGATGCTGATTAGATCGTCGCGCGCAATGGCGACGGTGTAACCGATCCCCAGATCACTTCCCGTCTTTGTTTCAAGCTCCTCTAACTCAGCCGCACGTTCGACCACGTAGGCTTTGAACGAACGCACCTCATTCGTCACCAGGGCTTTCGCCTGCTGATTGAATTTTTCAGCCGCAGGGTTTGTTGAACCGGTAATCTGAGGATATTCGATATCGATTTCATACTGCAGCTTCTTATTGTTTTCCTTAATCTGTTTGCCGGCGATCTCTACGGGGCCGGTAAATTCGATTGGTTCCTGGTGGAGAGAGAACGCGGTCTTTGTTTGGCCATCGGGACGGGTCCAGGTTCCAGCGAGATTGATCAGACCGTCTTCGTCGGTTGTCCAAAGGCCCTTAAAGACTCCGGTCTGTTTTCCACTCGGATCAAATTCTTCAAGCACGAGGTTGTTTGTCTGATCGATGTTGCCGCGTAAATCAATCTTCTGTCCGACCTTCTGATAGTAGTAACTGCCAGAAAGTTTTTCTCCTTCGCGGATCAATTTCATTTGCAGTCCGAGCGCACTTCCGATCGAGCCGCGAAAGTATTTCACTTCCTGGGCCGGTGTGATCCCGCCCGCTGCGGCAGGTTGTTCTGTACCTGCTGACGGAGGAGGAGGCGGCTGGCTGGCGGTCCGTTGCTTCTGACACCCGAGGCAACTCAACAAAAGCACTATGGTAAAAAGCGCTATCAGATTTCGTTTAGACATTGCTGAGTTCAACTTTGAAACCAACACTCGACAATAACTAATGACTCTCTCTCTTCCACACCGTGGCTTCAGCCCGGGGCAGGGTGAGCCTACGAAGTTGGAACCGTTTCAACCGTTTTCACTGCACCGGTTCATTTTTGCACTCGTAAACCGTTAAAACGGTTGGGAAAGGAGGAACTTCTAATCACCGGGCTAAAGCCCGGTGTGACAGAGAAACTTAAATCTCCATCAAGAACGATTTAATGGTGCGGTGACTGCCCTTTGCCTTAGCCAGGCTTCGCGAACCTCTGCAAATGTGGAAACACTCAAATTTCCGCCCGTGAACAATTCGTTATTAGTAACGTCTTCAACGGCAAATGGCGGTGCGGGAAACGCGTCGAGTTCCTCATCGGTCGCGAAACTAATTTCAGCGAGCACTAATCCCAACAGGTCCCCAAGGAACATGTCGATGCTGAACCTTCGACCGCCGAATTCATAGGGATAACGATTCTTGCGAATTTCATTAGCGTCGAACACCCCCAGCACTTCAGATTCCGCTGCCGTCAGGTACGTATTGGTAATAATTGTGCGCGAGAGGTCGAACGGATTTGGCGCAAATTTTTGTGTGAACTTCACCGTCCACTTGTTTGTTTGCGGTTCCCTGGTTTTGCGCAGCCGCAGGCGAGTTCCGGTGATGTAGTTGTCGGTGATTTGCACGTGCGGGCTTGCTCGGGTCAGACCCTCCGGCAAATCCTCCAGAAGGTAGCGACGCTCGCGCTCGATCAGCGCGTATTTGCTATCCGGCACGATCGTGTTTTGATCTGTTAACTTTGCAACACCCATCTTTTGCTTACTCGTAACGCAAGGCTTCAATTGGATTCAAACGCGCCGCCTTCCAGGCCGGCCACAATCCAAACACTAATCCCAGACCAACGGACACAACAAAGCCAACGACGGGCGCCCAGAGTGGAATGTACGTCGGCATGATCGTCTGAATCAAAAGTGCAATGCCGGAACCGACAATTATTCCCAGCACCCCGCCCAACCCGGTTAACGTGGCCGCTTCAATTAGGAATTGCAGAATGATGTCGCGGCGGCGCGCCCCTATCGCTTTGCGCACGCCGACTTCACGGGTTCGCTCAGTGACGGAGACGAGCATGATATTCATTACGCCGATGCCGCCCACGAGCAATCCCACACTTGAAATCGCCACCATCAAAGCAAAAACTCCACCGGTAATTGCGCCAAACTGCGTGATGATCTGCTCTGAAGTGGAAATGCCAAAATTGTCCGCGGCACCGTAAGGGACTTTCCTTCGCCGTCTTAACAATTCCCGGACTTCCTCGACGGCCTGCTGCATTTGTCCCGGTCGCGCCTGGGCCATTACAAAGTTGTCATCAACGTCTGGATAGAGTTTGCGCAGCGTTAAGTACGGCATGTAGACGGCCTTGTTTTCATTGTTAGGATCTTCGGCGCCTACGATAAAGACATCGCGCTCAGCCAGCACACCAACAACGCGATACGCGCGGCCGTTAATAGTCGCTTCTTTGCCGATTGCATCCGTGAATGGAAAAAGCGTATTAGCAACGTCACGGCCGATCACTAGGACGCTGGCGTGGCGCGAATTTTCTTCCGCAGTGAAGTAACGACCCTCGGCGATGTTAGTGACACCCATGCGAAAGTAAGCCGGAGACGCTCCCTGCACAGCTGAATTGGTCATCTCGATATCGCGATAACGAACGTTCACGCGCTGCGTAAATGGTCCGCCAAAAAAATCAACCGGAGACATGAAGGCGGCTGCGTTAATTATCGACGGACACTCTGCCGCGATCGCCAAGGTGTCTTCGTAACTCAACGGCTTGCGCATGCGTTCTTCGGCAGACGGATTGAAGTTGAAACCGGGATCGAATCTGTAGATGTAGATTGAATTGGTGCCAAATGATTCAATCTCCTTGGAAACTCGCGCATCGATGCCTGAGACAAACGCCGCGATCACAATGACTGTCATCGTGCCAATCACCACTCCCAGAATCGTCAGGGCAGAGCGCAACTTGTGTTGCCACAAAGTGTCGAGCCCCATCTTGATATTCTCGAAGAGATTTCCCTGGAAAAGTCTCATTACGATTGCCGATTGCCGATTTAACTCTTAACTACGGATTCTAGCCGCGGATTCACGCGGATGACACGGATAAGAAAAACCTGGAGAGATTAAGAGCCTTAAAAGCGGTTATCGCCCTGCTTATCCGTGTCATCCGCGTAAATCCGCGGCTAATTCTATTGCCATCGCTACCGCTCACGTTAAGGACCTAATAATTCATTCACAATCTATTCCGCGCGTAAGGCCTCAATTGGATCCAGCCGCGCCGCGCGCCATGCCGGGTAGACTCCGGATATTAACCCCACCGTTCCCGAGACTAACAAAGCCAACGTTACCGCCAGCAACGGTAAAGATGTGGGTACGGGTGTGAAGGTAGCGACCAGCTTAGCCAATGCATAAGCGATTGCGATCCCGATGGCGCCTCCCAGAAGGGATAACATAGTCGACTCGGCCAAAAACTGCTTCACAATGTCGGCACGACGCGCGCCAATGCTTTTGCGAATGCCAATCTCCTTAGTGCGTTCTGTCACGCTTACCAGCATGATATTCATGATCACAATGCCGCCGACGACCAGAGAGATTGAAGTTATCCCAATTGCTGCCACTTGAATTGTGCCAAAGATTTGATCCCGCAATTCGTTGATGGCGCTCGGCGTGATGATTCCAAAATTGTCATCCTCGCTGGGAGCGAGCTTGCGTCGCGTCCGCATAACGATACGCGCTTCGTCCACCGCATCCTGATAAGTAGCGGGACCACTCGAAGTCAGACTGAGATTGAGGGAGCGGCGTGATCCGTAGATTGCCAAAAAGGTCGAGAGCGGCATCGCCACGTACATGTCCTGCGGCTGTCCAAATACCGACCCCTTCACCTTCCCAATTCCAATCACTTCAAAAGGGCGGCCATCAATCCTGATCGTTTGGCCTAGCGGGTTCGACGTGGGAAAAAGCTTTTCGGCTACGTCTGCCCCGATGAACGTCGCATTGCGCCGGGTCTCTTGATCTACGTTATTGAAGTAACGTCCCTCGCTCGCTTCAATGCGCTCGATGTCGGCAATGTTTGGAGTGGTCGCGCTAATGTGAATGCGCCGCAAGTTTGTCGCGCCAAACTTCACATCTCCGGCGATGTCTTCTTTGGCTCCGACCTCCTGGATTGCACCGCCTCGTGCCGCCAGGGCCGCGGCATCTTCTAACGTGATGTCTTTATTTCGGCGGCGCGCCGCGTTAAGGGCTTCGACGCTGGAGAAATCCTGGATCGAGAATTTCCTGACCGAGAAAGCATTGGTTCCGATGTTCGCAATCTTTTCGTCGACATAAACATTAAAGCCCTCAATCAAAGACACAACCACAATTACGGTAGCCACGCCGAAGATGACACCAAGCAGCGTCAGAAACGAGCGCAGCTTGTGCGAAAGGATCGCTGAAAGGGCGAGTTTGAGAGCTTCGAGTATTGGCATTTAAGTACAGCCTCTGCGTCGTCTGATACTCGTACGTACAGACGTGGAACAGGTTTCAGTATAGCTGTTTGAGTGAGAGGCGAGCAGTGTTTCAGCTTGCGTTTGTACCGCTCTCATTCACACCGGGCTTTAGCCCGGTGAAAAGCGACCCTGCAGTACTTAATCGTTTCAACGGTTTCCCTTGGGTCAACAGGAATGGGAAACCGTTAAAACGGTTCCTCGATTATTCCAGTCGAGTCACCGGGCTAAAGCCCGGTGTGAATGAAAGTTTCAAACTGAACCAACCAAATTTTGGAAGCACCCGCGGTCGCCGAGCCTAGTAACATCTGGGGTCACTCTTCGTTCCCCAACTCCTCAACCTCCCTCCAAATCTCGACGTGCCGCGTTTCTTTCAGGAGGAGAGAGCCAACGACGAACGTGATGCTTGCCACGATGATTGGGTAGTACAAACCAGCATAGATGTTGCCCGTTTGCGCAATCACACTGAGGCCGATCAGCGGGAGTAAGCCTCCGAACACTCCGTTACCAATGTGATAGGGCAACGAGAGCGATGTATAGCGGATGTTTGCCGGAAAGGCTTCTACCAGGTAAGCCGCAATGGGGCCATAGACCATCGTTACAAAGACCACCTGTACGAACACCAACAAAATCAGTTTCCAGGCGATCGGCGAACTGATGAAGGTGCTGAAGTCTGTGTACGGCAAAACCTCTCGAGCCGGTTGCAAGACACCATTAACTAAAGTTTGCGGCGTCAAGCTAATGGCGCCGGTGACCTGGTTTCGCTGCGACACGGCCGTCGACACTTCCGATCCCGCCGCCACCTGCATCGCTTTGTAAATCGGAATGTAAGAGACCGCAGCGAGCAAACAGCCAACCATCATGATCCACTTGCGTCCAATGCGATCAGACAAGGCGCCAAATACTACAAACAGTGGCATGCCCAACAATAATGCGATGGCCACGATGTAGTTTGCCGAACGTCCGTTCACCTTCAGGATCGTTTGCAGGTAGAACAAGGCGTAAAACTGACCCGTGTACCAGACAACGCCCTGTCCCGCGGTGGCCCCAAAGAGCGAGATCAGCACGCGCCTAAGATTCACCCATTTAGTGAAGGCGTCCTTTAGTGGTTGCACTGAAGTCATCCCGGCGCCTTTGATCTGTCTGAAGATCGGAGACTCTTTCATCCGCAAGCGAATGTAGAGCGAGATGCCCACGAGAAAAATCGAAATCACGAAAGGAATGCGCCAGCCCCAGGAGCTGAAGGCCTCCTTATCCATCGAGTTCTGGACAAAAAGAACTACGACGAGCGAGAGGAAGAGGCCGAGCGTAGCGGTGATCTGAATAAAGCTGGTGTAGAAGCCGCGCCGTTCATCAGGCACATGTTCCGCAACGTAAACGGCGGCGCCACCGTATTCGCCTCCCAAGGCTAGGCCTTGCAGAATGCGAATTATCAGAAGTGTTATCGGGGCTAAGATGCCAATCGATGCGTAGGTTGGCAGAAAACCAATCAGTGCCGTGGCGCCTCCCATAATCAGCAGCGTGACCAGGAAAGCGTATTTGCGTCCAACGAGATCTCCAATCCGTCCGAAGAAGAGTGCACCGAAGGGCCGCACCACAAATCCCACGGCGAACGTCGAAAGGTAAGCGATGAGCGCCAGGGTGTCGTTGCCGCTGGGATAGAAGAGTGGGGATATTACGATCGCGAGACTGCCGAAAATATAGAAGTCGTACCACTCAATCATGGTACCGACGGCCGACGCTGCGATCACCTGCCAAATCCGATAACCGTGAACTGCGTCGGCGCCAGCCCGGCTTGCGGCGCTTGTTGCGGTTTGAGAATCGTGAGTCAAGCCAGGGGATTCTAACTAGCAGTCCCGCGGCGCGGGACGGCTGACAATAGCCCAGCGCTTGAGCGCTGGGAACAGTTGGTCACAAGATACCTAGTCCGCGAAGCGGACGGCTGAATCGTGCAAAGAACTTCAGTCGTCCGTTTCACGGACTCATTCCTGGGGAACGGCACGAATCCCAGCACTGAAGTGGCTCGGCTATTATCAACCGTCCCGCTCCGCGGGACTCACACTAACTAACCAAGCGGATCCCTCGGACTCTCAAACCTCTACTTCACCTATTCTCTTGGTGACATTGTGCCCATGCCCCTCATCGGCGGCATCTGCAACTTGCCATCCGCTCCGCTGGTAAGAGCGAGGAATTCCGAATCCTGACGCAGCGAATCAAAAACCGCATCGACGCGTGCTTCCATCATCTCCTTAGCCCGCACGGCGTCGTAACGCTCGTACTGAAAGAAGTGACGCCTCAATAATGCGAGTGCCTTTTTGCGCTGACCATTTTGCGCATAAATTCCCGCCAGATTGTAAGACGCCGGGAGGAGGTTGATATTCCGCTCGAGCGATTCTCAAAGCTTCAGCGCCTCGCCCAGCAGATGACATGAACACCGCTGCAAAGACGATGTTGTAAGGATCCTTTGGCTCGAGCGCGAGGGCCTTCTTCGTATACTCGTCGCCCTTCACCAGATCGTGTTCCGAATTCCAGTAGACGGCGAGGTTGCGGTACGCGAGGGCAAGGGGAAACTCCGCAACAGATTCCTCCATCAGGCGCAGTCCCTTTTTAAACTCTCCATCATGGATCGTCATCTTTCCCAAACCGTGCAGGGCCACGGCACGTGAAAGCGGATCAGCCGGCATCGCGAGGATTGATTCAAAAGTGGTTCGCGCCTTGACCCAATCTCCGATGTGATGACGATAGAGTTCACCAAGGTAGCGGAGCGGCGTCGGATCTGCCGGGTCCATAAGATGAGCCCGGTTGTAGAGCTTTTCGGCGAGTAAGTATCTTTCATTTATCTCAGCCAATAAACCGCGACGTAGTGTCTGATGGATTGCGGCGCTTTGGCGCGCTTCGAACACCGGGGAACGAAACTCAGGAGCATCGGCGAGGCCTGCTATTTCATTTACGCCAAGCTTTTTCAATTCTTTCGCGGATTCCTTGGCTTTCTTCGGAAACATGCACTTATGTTCCAGCACTGACTGATAAAGTGTTATTGCTGTCGCCGTGTCTCCCGCCGCAGCCTTAGCTTTCGCTTCCTTCATCTTCTCGTTGATAGCTGTCTCGCGCTGCTTCACTTCCGTTTCGACGACCTTCTCCAGTAGCTCAGCCTTCAGCTTGCCGTCTTTGTTTTCCAGCTTTGCTGACAGGAGTTCCATCAGGCGTGGCCAGCACTGCGACCGGAAGCGTTGACGCTCCGACGAGTTTGTCTGCGTTGGGAATTCGCGATGTCGGCAACTTCCATCGAGATGCATTGTGCCGCATAGAGAGAAAGCGAACGCGACGTGCGTAAGCTGGAGTTCTTCAACTCATTTTCCGACGCGGGAAACCAATAGACGATCAATCCCTGAGCCGGAGGATCCTTGGGCTCACGAACTTTCCACGGCACATGATAAACAGTGGGACTTGGTGCCCCGCTGCCTCCGGATACTCCACCGACGCCACCGCCACCACCGCCGCCACAGGTGGCCCAGACGGGTGAAACTACAAAAAGAAGGATCAGGAGAGTTGCTATCGCGGGAGCGGTAGTAGCGAAAATTGATTTCTTCATGGTGGTAATCCTCAAGAGGTTGATACGGGTTGCGACGATCGGGGAAGTCTTTAGCAGCGCTGCTGAACCAACGTTCGGGAGGGCCGCCTTACTACTCGGCCCTCCAGTAATCCATAGCTACATCTTCTTGGCTTTCCATTCAGCCAAACGTTTTTCGAGATCTGCGGTATTGGCCTTGGCTTCTTTCCCCAGCACGAGGGCTTTTTCGCCGGTAGCTACGGCTTCGTCGGTCTTGCCTTGAGATGCCAACAGTCGGGCTTTTGAATACATATTACCGAAAGTCTCTTTCACCTTGATCGACTGTTCCAACCAGCCAATAGCTTCAGTTGGATCCATCTTGTCTTCGCTGAGGAAGACATAGTTGGCCGCTTGCAACGGCGTGCGCCAGTCGTCGGGCTTGGCGCCGGCAACGGCGGCTCGCAGCTTCGTAAGCGTCAAGGCCTTCACGTCCTTAACTTCTACAGTGAAAGGCACGCGCAGCTTTTCCCAGCGAATGTTAACTCGCGCGGAATTGTCGGTGACGGGATCGAAGCTATACATCAACCACTCCTGATTTTCCGTCAGCGATTCCGGTTTCGCCTTCACCCGCAACGTATCTTTCTTTTCGTCGTAGTTGAAGCTGCCCCATTGATTCGCGGTGCCGTTGAAAACGATCGTCCATTCATCTTTCCCGGGAATGGTGTGCAGGCTGTAGCTGCCCGCGGGAAGTTTTTGACCATTGATCAGGACTTCGTCACTTACCTCAAACTGCGTTGCTTCGTTGGCGCCGGTGCGCCAAACATGGCCATACGGCACGATCACCATGTCCTTCGGACGCGTGTTTTGATTGTCGAGCGTTGCCGTGCCCGCGGCGAGCTCCGGCGGCGGATCGCCCCAAATCTTTCGGCCTTTCACACCGGGGCGACTGTAAGTAATGGTCACATCGGTGACGCCGATCGTTTGCATCACACTCGCCTTCTGACTCGGACGCGGTGTGCGCACTGCAGGCGCTTGAGCTAATACAGCTGTGGAGGCGCCACAGAGCAGCATGAACGACAAAAGCTGGGAACCTCTGGATAAGATCATGGGTACATCTCCTGGTTGGAATTTTTGCAAACATTATCGCCATCCGAGTGAGGGACAGCAACTTAATTCGGTGTATTCACGCGCGAAGTCGGATACTAGAAGTATGCTCCGGCTATGCCGCCGGATGTGCGGCGAAGCAGTAAGCTAAGTGGCTGTCTGATTCACACCGGGGCTTCAGCCCGGTGATCGATGTTTCGATAGTGAGAGGAACCGTTTTAACGGTTTCCAGCGCTTACAAAGAGAAACCGTTGAAACGGTTAAAGCTGAGCTGACTAGCGATTCACCGGGCTGAAGCCCGGTGTGAATGAAAATGGAACCCGCTTCCAGAAGACAGAAGGACGAGAGACAAGGGCTAAGGACCTCATGTCGTCCTTAGTTTCATCCCTCATCCCTCGTCCTTCATCCCTTAGAACAGGGTGGTGAGGGCCCTATTCCCCCCGCACAAAATTCTCGGCGCTTGGGTGAGGACAGTTTTTCTTACGACTTGGATAAACAGATCGCCCTAATCTGTCCCGGTTTGCTCTCATCCCATCTCACAAAAATGAAAGCCACCGTGAATCTGCACGTTCTCTTCGACGACGCAAGACGTTGATGAAGTGTCGCAAGATTAGTCATCAACAAGCGCGCAGGAGTCACGCGCCGCGGATGACGCTCATCCTCCAGACAAATTCAGTACAACGTTAAGGCCAAGCCGCGTTGGCCCGTTTGCGAGTGTGAAGATACGGCTTAATTCAAACCTGGGTCGTAAGGCGCGCGGAGATTACTGTAGCTGGATCAGAGCGTCAAGACTTTTAATTTGATTCGCAAAAACTTTTTCTTACAAGGTGATCGGCAATCTAGTTTTTCATCGAACAGAAGTTTTGCATTTGGTTTCAAGTTAACCGCCCAGACTCAGAGTCGCCGAGTCGCAGAGAGAAACAAATCTGACTGGAGGAAGGTTTGTGAGAGCCTGCGCCGACAATCTCTGGTGTGCGGTTCTTAACTTGCCGGCGTTGCTAAGATCTTTAAGGACTTATTCTCATAGAGTCTTTGCGTCTCTGCGTCTCCGTGTTTCCGCGTCGCGTCTCCGCGTCTTGGCGTTTATTAGTTATGAGGATCAAGCTTCCACCAACTCAGCTTCAGGCTCGCGCAGGAACTCATAAGGCTCAACAATCTTTCCCGCGATGGCTGAAGCAGCGACGACGTAAGGCGATGCGAGATAGAGTTTGCCGGGACCACTGCGGCCGGGGAAGTTGCGATTCTGGGCGCTGACTGTGACAGTCTCGGCTGAAGGTGAAGCTCCCGGTCCGGCATTGATGCAGGCGCCGCACGAGGGATCGATCAATTCAGCCCCGGCTTGATTAAAGATTTCGATATAGCCCCGCTCGCGCGCGTATTGTTTGATCTTTTGCGAGCCGAATTGCAGGTAAAGGTGTACGCCGGGGGCCACGCGTTTTCCCTGGGCGAGGGCACTCCGCAAGACTTCCGCATACATGTCCATGTCGGCCATTTTTCCGCCGGTACAACTGCCGCCATAAGCCGCATCAATCTTAACTTCCTCGGCCATTTCATCGATTCGGATGCCATTGCGCGGATCGCCCGGCAACGCCACCATCGGGCGAATCTCGTCCAGATTTATTTCAAACACGGCAGCGTATTCGGCGTCGGGATCGCTATAAGTAAATCCCTTTGCGAACTTCCTCTGCATCGAGGCCGCGAGTGCGCACAATGTAGTCGAGTGTCATTTCGTCGGGTTCAATAATTCCCGTGGTGCCCCCGGCTTCGACCGCCATGTTCGTGAGCGTGGCGCGTTCATCCATGGGCCAGTTCTTTAAATCTTCACCGGCAAACTCCAAAACTTTCCCGATGCCCTTACTCGTCTTCATGTATTCAGTTGCCAGGATGACAAGCATCACATCTTTGGCCGCCACGTCTGCGCGCTTCTTACCTTTCAAAACATAACGAACCGTTTCGGGTACGCGGATGCGAATGTCCTTTGTGTACCAGGCATTCGCCATGTCTGTTGATCCGACACCAAATGCGAAACAGCCAAGCACACCCGCCATGCAGGTGTGCGAGTCCGTGCCAATCACGATTTGTCCCGGCAGCGCCAAGTCTTCAACAACTGCGTTGTGGCAAATTGCTTCGGAACCGCCTTCAGGATTCTCTCCGTACAACTTGATGTTTTGACTCGCGGTGAAGCTTTCCTGAGTTGTAGCGAGGCCTTCAGCTTTTTCCAGCAGACCCATTTCGCGATGTTTCGGCGACATCACGCGGCTAAGGAAAGTCAGGTGATCGCGAAACGCAAAAACTGATTCCGGTTCGGAAACCCGAGCGCCGGCGCCTAACGCCTGTTTAAATAAGGACTCAGCCATCGGCGTCACGTACTCGTGCGAGAAACGCACATCAGCCACGGCAAAAAGAGCGTCGCCTGGCTTCACTGCCTCGACTCCGATTTTTCCTGCCCTAACAAATGCATGCCGGGCGATGATCTTTTCGACGATAGTCATCGGCCGTGCTTTAGTTTCCAGTGTGGGAGGCGAAACTTCGCCGGCGAGACGCGCTTTGTTGTAGTTAAAGAGACCGCCGTGTTCGACGATTGCTTTAGAGATCGGATCGAGTCCGGTTGTGAATTCGGACAGCGCAATCTGCTCACCATTTCGGATCCGGTCGATCAGGCCAAGATCGGTTGACGTGAGCAGGCCTATGTTTTGTGAATTCTGTCCGTAGATCTTTTCGATGCTCTGCGCGATTACCAGTTGCAGACCAGCAGCCTTTTCGGCATAGGGAGCTGTTTCCCGGGACGAGCCACAGCCTTTCGAGAGCCCCGAAACTACAACTGCGAAGCCGCCATTTTTGACTTCATCCTTTTTAACCGCGCCTTCGCGCATGCCGACATAGACGTATTGCCCGAGGGTTTCGTCGTAGTAAAAGCAAACCCAACCCGGCGTAATTTCGTCGGTGGAGATGTTGCTCATTAAGCGGCAAGTCATTTTTCCGCAAGCGGTCGGCCAGCTCCTGTTCGAGCGCTGCAGCGTCCGGGCCTGCTTCCAGTTGCCGGCGAATTAGCGACGTGTCTTCAGTCAAAAACAGTATGCGACCGGCAAAGCTGATGTGGTCGGGCCTCTTGCCAATAGGTTGTGAACTCATTAAATCTCCGGCTGAGGGGTTTGCAACGTTGATAATTGATTATAACCTCACGTCAGGAAAAACCTTTAACGGGGCTTTCGCATCTCAAGCAGGACGGAACAGGCGGAGGAGATCGGGTGATGAGATTCTGACACGACAGATAACAATCGCGAGCTTTGTATTAGCAGTTTTGTTCGCGGCCACGGGCATCGTTGCCAACGCGCAGAACGCTGCAAACACGCAGGTCCCGGAAGTTGAGGATCAGGCCAAGATCGATATTTATACGCAGGTTTGTAAATAACCGCCTGACCAATGAACCTGCGGCTTACGCAGGCGGCGAAGGAATATTTAGCCAAGTATCCGAAGGACAACGACGCCTACACTCGTTATTTGCGGCCGTGGGTCGCGCTCTATGACAAGTGGGAACGCAAACAGACCGTGCCCCAGTTGATTTACGACGAGAAGAAATATGCAGAAGGTTACGCGCTCGGGAAGCAGGTGCTAGCGGAAGAGCCCGACGACGTCGCTACGTTGATGTATCTTGGCTATGGCGCATATCTCGCGAGCACCACCGCCAAGAATGAGTCATTCAATGCCGATGCGCGCGGGTATGCGCAGAAAGCGATTGCGGCGATTGAAGCGGGAAAGGCCCCGGAAGAATGGAAGCCTTTCAAAGATAAGAACGACGCCCTCGCTCATCTTTATTACACGCTCGGCTTCTTTGCTTTTCGCACCGATCCCAGCCAGGCAATTGATTCGTTTATCAAGACCGCGCAGTTTGAAACCGATCTGAAGAAAGCGCCTTCAACTTATTATTTTCTCGCCGCTGCTTATGAAACCGGGCCTTATAAGACGATGGCCGCTGCCTATCAGAAAGACTTTGCAGACAAGCCTGAGTCGCCGGCCAGCAAAGCGGCGTTGGAGAAGTTGAACGTAGTCATCGATCGGATGATTGATGCTTACGCGCGCGCGATTGCCGCCGCCGGCGATGCTCCGGCAAACGCTCAGAATAAGGCGCAGTGGATGACGACGTCTGACGAACTATTACAAGTTCCGTAACAATGGGCTCGATACGGGATTGAATGAGTTGATCGCGGGTGTGTTGGCGAAACCTTTGCCGGCAAAGCCGTAAAACGAGTTTCGGGTTTCGAGTTTCGGGTTTCGAGTTTGGGATTCCGAGTTCGGAGTCCGGAACTTTCGCTAGCGGATGCAGCCGTACGATAGACTCGAATCTGAGACTCGAAACTCGAAACTCGAAACTCGAAACTGACACTCGAGAACTGATCGACGATGAACAAGACTGAACTCAAACGAAGCGCTGACAGCTCCCGAGGTATTCGAGCGCCTGAATCGAGCCAGGCTGTTCATCGATCAGAGCTTCGATCTGCCGCTTAATCTTCAACAAATCTCCAGTGAAGCCTGCTTTTCTCGTTATCACTTCCTGCGTTTGTTCCGCCAGGCTTTCAACAAAACGCCTCATCAATATTTGGTTGAACGTCGCATTGAGAAGGCCAAGGAGCTTTTGACTTCAGCAGATTTGCGCGTCACTGATGTCTGCTTTGAAGTCGGATTTCAGAGCCTCGGATCGTTTAGTAGTTTGTTCCACAAGTCAGTTGGTCACCCGCCCGTCACCTACCGCGAGAAGAGCCGCGAGACCAAAGCCGCGAAACGCCAGGTGCCCGGCTGTTTCCTCGTGATGTACGGCCTGGAATCGGCCTGAGTTTCTAGATGATTCGCACAGAAGCAATCCGCCAAGCGGACGATCGAAGATACCCAGCACTTCAGTGCTGGGATTCAGGTTTCCAAATCTCGCGAGCCCGTGAAACGGGCGACTGAAGTTCTCTTCCGCCAAGAGATCGTTGCGAATTCAGCCGTCCGCTACGCGGACTGAACACTGAAGAGCAGAATCTGATCATGCCGCTTCGGCGAGCTTGACATTGTGCTGGGCTATTTTCACTGGTCCGCTTCGCGGACTTACTTCGCCTATTAGCAATTTTGGAGAAGCAGATACTTTGCGGATGGTTTACTCTCTCGGGAACCAAAAAAGGAGAGTAAACATGATTCGCAAGATGTCCCACGCCACAATCTTCGTCAACAACCAGGAAGAGGCCTTGAAGTTTTACCGCGACAAGCTCGGCTTCAAGTTGCACACCGACGCAATGGTCGGCGAAGATTTTCGCTGGCTTACGATCACCGCGCCTGACCAACCGGATTTTGAGATCATCCTGATGGAACCTAAGCCAGGCATGCTGATGGACGAAACCACCGCCACGCAATTGCGCGCGATTATGGACAAAGGTGTGTTGGGAGCTGGTGCTTTCCACACTGACGATTGCCGCGGGACTTATGAGGAGCTGAAAGGCAAAGGCGTGCAGTTTGTTTCGGAACCGGCGGAAAGACCCTACGGAATCGAAGCCGTGTTCAAAGATAATTCCGGCAATTGGTTTAGCCTCACCCAGCCGACTTGAGGAGAATAGTTCAAAGTCTCAGGTATCAAGTTAGCCGCGGATTTGCGCGGATAACGCGGATCAGAAAGCATTTGACACTCTAAACCGTGTAATCCGCGTGAGATCTGAGACTTGGATCTTAGACTTTAGTAGCTTTTGAGTTCGGCGATCGCTTTCGCGACATCCGTCGCTTGCGGCAGGATCGCGTCTTCCAGTTGTGGCGCATAAGCGACGAACGTATCGAGCGCAGCCACCCGCTTCACCGGGGCATCCAGATATTCGAACAGTTCGTCGGCAATCCGCGCGGCGATCTCCGCCCCGAATCCAAACGACAAACAATCCTCGTGAGCAACAATCGCGCGACCGGTTTTCTTAACAGTCGCTACGATCGCATTCCAGTCGTACGGCGCCAGCGTCCGCAGGTCGATAATCTCGACACTGACTCCCTGTTGTTCTGCTTGTTTTGCGGCTACCACTGAACGCTGCACGAGTGCGCCGTAAGTGATGATCGAAAGATCCTTGCCCTCCCGCACGGTCTTCGCTTTGCCAAAAGGAATCAGGAAATCATCGGGAGGATATTGCGACTTGTTATAAGCCTGGCGGTAGAGATGCTTGTGTTCAAGGAACAAAACGGGGTCGTCGCAGCGAATCGACGTTCGCAGCAAACCGTTGGCATCAAGTGCGTTTGAAGGATAGACGACGCGCAATCCGGGAATTTGCGTGAACGTGGAGACACCTGACTGCGAGTGATAAACGGCCCCCCCTTTTAAGTAACCACCAATCGGAACGCGAATCACGAGCGGCGCCTTCCAGTCGCCGCCCGAACGCCAGCGCATTAAGGCCAATTCGTTTCGAATTTGATGAAACGCCGGCCAGATGTAGTCAAAGAATTGAATCTCGACGACAGGTTTGAGACCGCGGGTGGCCAACCCGATCGCCCTGCCGACGATGTTGGCTTCCGCCAATGGCGAGTTGTAAACCCTTTCACTGCCAAACTTTCGTTGCAGGTTAGCGGTGACTTTAAAGACGCCGCCCTTACCTTTAACTTTTTCCAGATAAACATCGCGCGAAACATCGGCGACATCTTCTCCAAAAACGAGTATGCGCGGATCGCGTGCCATCTCGGTGTGCAGACAGCGATTGATCAGATCGACCATCGTCCCCGGATTTCCGCTCAGCTCAGCGCCGCTCTCGTTGTCGAATTCTTTTCCGGTGGGATCGACGTCGGGCGAATACACATGTTGGGTGGCGGATTGCGGATCCGGTTGCGGACTAGCAAGAGCCGCGTCGGCTGCGGCGGTCACTTCCTTGTCGATCTCGTCTTTGATCTGCTGCAGCCCATCCTGATCAATGAAACCCTCATGTACGAGATGCGATCCGAAGAGCTTGATTGGATCGCGTTCAGAGTCAGAAGTTCTTTCTTCATCCGGACGATAAAGTCGCTCGTCATCGGAAAGCGAATGCGAGTAAGGACGAATCACTTTTGCGTGGACCAAAGCCGGCCCTTTGCCTGCCCGGATGTGGGCAACTGCGCTTTGCATCACTTCCAACGAAGCAAGCACATCGGTACCGTCCACGCGCTGCGCTAACAGATTGGGAAAGTTTTCGACGAGCTTTGAAGCATCGCCGCCGCACGTCTGCACTTCAACTGGGACGCTGATGGCGTAGCCGTTGTCTTCCAGCAGGATCAATACCGGCAGTTTGAGATTACAAATCGTGTTGAGTGCTTCCCAGACTTCGCCTTCACTTGTGGTCCCGTCGCCAAGTGAGACATAAACCACTTCGTCGGCGTGGAAACCCTCCACCTTCTGTTTTAGTTCCTTAACCAACTTCGCGCGATAACCTGCTTCGGCGCAGCCTGCAGCCTGCAGCATCTGCGTCCCGGTCGGCGAAGACTGCGAAACGATGTTCAGTTTTTTATGCCCCCAGTGGGAGGGCATCTGGCGCCCGTGGGAATTTGGATCCGCTTCTGCGCCGACAGCCGAAAGCAGTTGCTCCAGGGGAGTCATACCAAGTTGCAGGCAAAGAGCCCGGTCCCGGTAATACGGATAGAACCAATCGTATCCGGGTTTTAGTGCCATGCCGGCAGCGACGAGCACCGCCTCATGTCCGGCGCCACTAATCTGAAAGAAGATTTTATTCTGACCTTTAAGTTGGATTTCCTTGTCGTCGAGTTTTCGCGACAGATACATCGTTCGATAGATAGCGAGCATCTGTTCGCGATCGAGTTGGGCCCGGCCTCGTGGTTTCGCAGTCTTTGCGGCGCGCGTTTTCGCCGGAGCGGAAGCGAGTTCCGAGATCGTTGCCGGGGCGGTGGCGGCTTGGGCCACTGACAGTTGCACTGCAGGCCGCGGCGATTCCGCGGGCTTTTTTTCTTCCGGCTTTTCCGCGCGTTCAGCAGTTTCAGCCTTGGTCTTGCGCACAAGTTTTAAGACTTTTGTATCGCTCATGATGTTTGCTCAGGAGAACTGTCGGGATACTCAGTTGCGAGGACGGCGCGATATTCCTCAGCCATCGAAGGATGACCGTGCGAGAGCGCGGCGGCTATGCCACGTTCATACACTTTTCTCGCCTCGTCACGTTGGCCGAGTCGTTCGTAAGCTGACGCCAGCATACCGTAAGCATTGCCTTCATCATCCGCGCTCTGGAGATATTGATCGAGCACTCCGATCAACTGATTGTCCTCGCCCGCCTTCTCATATTCTTTTGCGAGTCCAAAAAGCACATTGCTGTTGCTTGGATCGCTTTCGAGGATCTGTTTGAAAATTTCGATACGACTCATCGGATTATCAGGATGTTTGAGTTATTGAACTTGGTGCTTTGTTCTTAGTACTTTGTTTGCCTCATGTTGCCTGAGAGCTTCGCTTCTGATGAACCGGCAACTTACGGTAACGAGCAAAGTACAAAGTTCTAAGCACCAAGTTCAAAGAACAGGATGGCCCGCTGATTAGCAATCGGCTCACTTCCCAATCATCAGCTTCGCTATCGTCTGCAACTGCATATTCGAAGTGCCTTCGTAAATGGCCCCGATTTTCGAATCGCGCCAGAACTTCTCAACCGGATAGTCTTTCACGAATCCATAACCACCATATAATTCGATGGCCGTTGAGCTAATGCGTTCCGCAGCACGCGAGGCATATAGCTTCGCGATCGCGGCCTCCTTTACGAAGTTTATGCCCGCATCCTTCATACGCGCCGCGTTGTAAACCAGCAAACGCGCCGCCTCCAACTCCGTCGCCATCTCGGCTAATTGAAACTGCACAGCCTGAAACTGATTGATCGACTTGCCAAACTGCTGCCGCTCGCCCGTGTATGCGAGGGCGGCATCCAGGGCGCCGCGGGCAATGCCGATCATCTGCGCGCCGATGCCGATCCGTCCTTCATTCAAAGTCTCGATCGAAGTCTTGTAGCCTTTGCCCACTTCACCCAATACATTTTCTTTGGGTACGACACAGTCTTCCAGAATTAACTCCGTCGTTGAAGATGCGCGAATTCCCAGCTTGTTCTCTTTCTTACCTACTGAGAACCCAGCAAAAGTCTTTTCGATGATGAAAGCAGTGATTCCACGATAACCAGCTTCAGGATTTGCATTCGCGAACAGGATAAAGATTTCAGCTTCGTTGCCGTTTGTAATCCAAAGCTTCTGACCATTGATCAGATAGTGATCCCCTTTATCCACAGCTCGCGTTTGCATGGCAAACGCATCGGAGCCAGAACCGGCCTCGCTCAACGCATAAGCCCCCACCGTCCCAGTCGCAAGCGCGTTTAGGTACTTGGTTTTCTGTTCGGCATTACCCCAGCGAATCAGAGCGTTGTTGACGAGTGTATTCTGGACATCGACTAAGACACCGACGGAGGCATCGACTCGCGAGAGTTCTTCAACGGCTAATATTGCCGTGAAAAACGAGGCGCCGGCGCCGCCAAAATCTTCTGGGGTTTCAATGCCCATCAAACCGAGGTCGAAACACTGTTTGATCAATGCCGGATCCATCTTCGCCTGTTCGTCCATCGCTTCTACGCGCGGCCGCAGTTCACCCTCGGCAAACTCACGGACGCTAGCGCGAAACATCTGCTCATCTTCGGAGAGCGTCGTCAGCGGCGTGCCCGGACGTGTTTCGATCGCAGTTTGACTTTGACTCATCTTCACCAGTCTCGGCTTACATCATAATGCACTGCGTAACCGCTCATCAGATAATCGGTTGAAACAGCTTAGCATCATAATCAACGGAAAGGACGGCAAAGCGTGCGTTGGAATGAGTCCAAATCAGCGAGAAACGTCGATGTCTATTGAGTCAGGAAACGTCAGCGCGCTTGCTCCGAACCTAATAGTTGTCACTATGCATGATATGGGCACGCATCGTTCGGACTCGTCGAAGGATACTCTGTCTGCAGGCTCCAGGTTGCTCCTTAAGCTCGTATGCATGATAGGAACCATCAAATTCAAATCCTTTTCTGACGTCACCGAAGCTCTCCATGCTCAATCCCAAAAGCGGGAGTAAATCACGAAAGTTTGCGCCCCTGGGAATTATCTTCGCCCTGCTGGGCCTGTTGCTCTTCGCTTACACAGTCAGAAAGGCCGGGGTCTCGCAAATCCTCGATGGGATTCAGCGGCTGGGAATTGCCTTTTTCCTAATCATCTCGATTTCAGCAATTCGACTTGTCGTTCGCTCGCTGGCTTGGATCAAGTGCTTTGAAGCCCCGCACCAACTCCGGTTTCGTGATGCGTTTGCTGCGCGCATTATGGGCGATGCGCTGGGGAACATCATTCCGCTTGCCAGCATGGCGGTGAGCGAACCGTCAAAGGCAGCATTTGTCAGACATCGTGTCCCGCTGATGGCCGGCCTCTCGGCGCTCGCCATTGAAAACATTTTCTACAGCCTGTCGGTGGTGTTGTTTATTTTTTCCGGCACGACTGCTTTGCTGCTGACATTTCCCTTGCCGAAGGCGCTGCGCTATGCGGCAATGGGAACTCTTGTTGGAGTTGCCGTCGTCGCGCTAATCGGTTATTTGGTGATTCAAAAACGCTGGCGATTTCTCAGCGGGGCGCTTGTCTTTTTGAGCAATCGCACCACCGGCCGGAGTTGGATCGAGCGGGCAACCGAACGCACGAAAAATCTTGAAGAGCGTATCTACGGTTTTTATGATCGCAATCGCCGTTACTTCCTGAGGATTTTCGCGCTGGAACTTTGCTTTCATTGCGCCGGCGTTCTGGAAATCTACACCACGCTCTCCTTCATCAGTGACACGCTGGCGCCCACCTTATTTACGGCATTCATTCTGGAGTCGGTGAATCGCGTAATCAATGTTGTTTTCAAGTTTGTTCCATTACGCACGGGAGTTGATGAAGCCGGAACGGGAATGCTGGCGAAGGTGTTGGGATTCACAACCACGATTGGCGTAACGCTGGCGATTGTCCGCAAAGCCCGCGATATTTTCTGGATGGCTGTGGGCGTAACTTTAATGGTGCGGCGCGGACTATCGGTGCGGGCAGCAGCAGATCAAGGTGAGGAAGTCGTTACCTGAGTTGGTTTTTGGTCTTTGGTCTTTGGCTTTTGGTTTTAGGTCTTAGGTTTTTGAGGTTTGTGCGTCGCTCAACTAGTCCGCGTAGCGGACGAATGATTTTCAGTCCGCGTAGCGGACTATTAGCCCAGCACTTTAGTGCTGGGTCACCGCCCACAACCGAGCCAGTCCGTGTAACGGACGACTGAAAACTTCCGATGCGGGTCAGCTACGTCGTCGTTACTTCAGCCGTCCGCTATGCGGACTTATTTTTTGTGGCGATGGGCAGTCCCAGCACTGAAGTGCTGGGCTAAATTCAATCGTCCGCTACGCGGACTTGTATAGCCTAAACCCAATATCTTTATTCATGCGCCAACGCAGCCACGGGATCGAGATTCGAGGCGCGCAAGGCTGGGTAAAGCGCACCGAGTGCCCCACCCAGGATACCGATCGCCGCGGCAGTTAAACCCCACTTCCAACTAAACTCGAAGAACAAACCGTAAACGCGTTGGATCAGGTAGCCAATCAGGAACGAGGCGATAAACCCGGCAACCAGTCCGATTACCGAAATCAGCAAAGCCTCCTTTTCAATCAACCCCACGATATAAGAACGAGACGCGCCCAGTGCTTTTAGAATTCCGATCTCGCGAGTGCGCTCGGTGATCGTCGTATACATCGCCAGCATTACCACTACCGCACTAACGACCGCAGCCAATCCGACCAGCACCCTTAGAAAAACCGGCAGGTAGGGAATGCTGCGCTCCACGCTCATGAATACGTCTTCAGTAAACTGCACCTTGTTTCCCGGTAGTTGTTCCGCAATTCGTTTTGCCACCACGGCTTTATCAACGCCTTCGCGAACCTTCACCATGATGTAGGTGCACTTGTCCTGCGCCTCGAAAGCTTCCTGCATCGCCGCCAGCGACATCTTCACGCGAGCGCCTGATTCCGGTGAATAGATTCCCACGACGCGATACGGTTTATCGCCGATCAGATTTAGCGTGTGTCCCACCGTCATCTTGTTATTGCGAGCCTTGGTTTCGTCCACTACAACCTCGTCGTTCGCTTGCTGCGCGCGTCCAGCGATAAGGTGAATCCCATTCATCGCAGCAAAAGGTTCCCAATCGACGCCCTCTATGCGTTCAAGGCCGAAACTACGGTTGGCTTGTAGTACCTGGACCATCACCGGCAAGGCGTCCGCGACACCGTCAACTTGTTTCAAGAGATCGACGTATTTGGTGCTGAGGTTCGAGCTGGATGAGGTCAACTGCATCGAACCGGGTCGCGTGAATATTATTTCCGCCCGCAGGTTAGAAGCGCGACGCTGCATATCGTTTGACATGCCGCGTGTGAGACCCGTGAAGAGCATTACGAGTGTCACCCCCAGGGCAACACCCGCGACGCTGACTAGAGTGCGAACCGGTCGCTGTCTAATGTTCGATCTGATTAGATTGTCCATGCCAGGTCAACGATAAGGCATTTTGCGGGTGGTCACAAAGCTAGGTCTTGGGCTTTTGAGTTTTTAGCCTTTGGTCTTTGAAGCCACGAACTTTGAACTTTGCTCCTGGAGCTTTGTCATTTTTGCATCCTGACCACCGTTGGATACAACGTACAAAGTTCCTGGTTCTGACTTTCAAACACCGAAGACCCAAAACCAACGGCCTAAGACCAATCCCGCACAGTTTCGTCTATAATCGAATCGTTCCATCGACAATAGAAAGGTCCCACATTTGCCAGGCCACCAAAATAGTACTCATGCGGCGCTCGCTGAGATTGCGCCCGAGAAGAATGACTGGCCTGCGAAAGACCTCTCCACTCGCAAAGGAATGCTTGCCAGCCTCGAATGGAGCGTGATTGGTACGCTCACAATTCTCATTATCCTCGGGTTCGGGCTGCGGGTTAACAAACTGGACGCGCTTGGATTTGCTGAAGACGAGATCAATAAACTTGAAGCAGTGCGGGCCTATCAACGCGGTGACATCACCGCGAATGCCGAGCATCCGATGCTGATGAAGCTTCTGATGTTCCTGTCGCTGACGCGCGCAGGGCAGGGCGGCGGACCCGACAGTTTGAGTGATGAATTTGCGTTGCGACTTCCAAACGCGATCTTCGGAGCGCTTACCGTCATTCCTCTCTTTCTGCTTGCATCTGCTTTGTTTGATCGCTGGGACTGGATTACTTGCAGCGGGATTTTGGGCGTTTGGAATAAATGCGATTGCCATGAACCGGATCGGCAAGGAAGACACGCTGCTGGTGTTTTTCACACTCTTCGCCTTCTATTTCTACTTGCGCGCCAAGCAACTACCTCCGTCAGAACAAACTAAAAAACTTCGCAGCTACATTTTGAGCGCAACCTCTTTTGGTCTGATGTTGGCTTCAAAGTATTTTCCTCATTACTACGGAGTCAATGCTCTTTACCATCACATGTTTCATGTGCGACCGGCTCAGCCTGGCGAGCCGAGCGGCAAAACGCCGAAGCTGTTCTACATTCTCATCATCGTCGTTTTCCTAATTGCCAATCCCGCGGTTTTGTTGCCGCGGGTTTGGGAGTACTTAAACGCCTACATGGGTGGCCAGCTGTTGGTTCACACCGGGTATCTCTTTGGCGGGCAGCTGTACAAGAACAACATGTCGAGCACTCCATTTTGGGGAACGCCTCTCTATTTCTATTTGCTGTTCATGGCGATCAAGATTCCTTTGCTAGTCCTCACTGCGTTTCTCGTCGGTCTTTTTGTGGCTGTCAAAAACGCGCGCAACACGAGCTACGCATATCTGCTTTTCATGTTTCTCTTTTGGATCGTTCCTTTTTCATTAATTGGCGGAAAATGGTTGCGTTATACGCTTTCATTGCTGCCTTTTGTCTACATGATTGCCGCAGTCGGAGTGATGGCCTTACTCAAGCTCGCAACGTCGCGAATTAACGGCTTCAGTTACGGCGCGACTTTGGTTTCCGCAAGCGCGGTTCTGATTTTTATTCTGTTACCTGCGGCAATCGCTTATTGCGAACCATCCGCATTACGCGCTCTATACAAATGCCCTGGCCGCCGACAAGGCCGGTTATTATTTTCCGCATGATGAGTTTTACGACGACGGGTTGCGTGAGGCGATCAAGTTTGTATGCGACACTGCGCCGCAGGGCGCCATCATCGCCCACGAAACACCCGCCGTCGCTCGTTATTATCTGGAAAGTTACGGGCGGCCCGATTTGAGATCGCAAGCGATGTCGTCGCCTGATTTTGATCCGGCAAAGGTTACCGGCCCGGCTTACTTTATTCTGCAACGCGGGCGGACATATTTTGAGAATCGCGAAAAACTGACTTTCATACGCAACAACTTCAATGAGGTCCACGAAACGCAGGTGCGGGGTCTTACGGCGTGTGAGGTCTTTGCAGGTGGGAAGTAAATAAGGCAGCTGCCAGATGTTAGACGTCTTTAGATATTAGATGTCTGATGCTAGATGTCAGACTGTCACTTTTGAGATCTGAGAGATCACCTGACATCTAATATCTTGATCTAACATCTAACATCTAGACATCTAACATCTGATCTAACATCTAGCATCTGACATCTAGCATCTGACATCTGATCCATGAAACTTCAGCGTAAATCTCAACTCATCCCCGCTTCATTAACACTGCTCCTATCAAGCCTTGCACTGCTCGCTATCGCGGTCGCTCATCCGGAATCAGTCGCCAACCGGGAAACGGCCGCTCAGGAAACTGCCTCCCAACGTGCTCATATAACCATTCTGGGAACCACTGACTTACACGGAAACATCTATCCGATCGATTACTACACAAACAAGGCCGACAATCGTGGACTCGCCAAGATTGCCACGCTGATTAAGCGTGCGCGGACCGATAACCCCAACTGCCCTCTTAATAGATTCGGGCGACACGATTCAGGGAACGCCGCTGCAGTACTACCACAACAAGAAAAACAACACCCCGCGTGATCCGATGATGCTGGTGATGAGTTCACTGCATTACGACGCCATGGCCGTCGGTAACCACGAATACAATTTTGGATTGAAGGTACTCGAGAAAGCGCGGGGCGAAGCGGAGTTTCCCTGGCTGTCAGCAAACACTTACAACAAAGGAACGGAAGAAACGCACTACAAGCCTTATCTGGTTAAAGAGGTTTCCGGAGTCCGTGTCGGCATTCTTGGTCTTACAACACCCGGCATTCCAAATTGGGAAAACGTTCAGAATTACGCTGGCCTGGAATTTCGCGACCCTGTGGCGGAGGCGAAAAAATGGGTTGCCGAGCTTCGCAACAAGGAACGTGTGGATCTTGTTGTTGTCGCGATGCACATGGGCCTCGAAGAAGACTTACGCACAGGGGAAATCAATCCCAGCCAGGTGCCAAACGAGAATCGCGCGGTAGCGATTGCTCGAGAAGTGCCCGGCGTTGATGCCATCTTCATGGGCCACACTCACAGGACACGCCGGCAATTCTCTTGAATGGTGTCTTGATAACTCAGGCTAACCATTGGGGCCGGCATCTCGCGCGCGCGGATTTTTATCTGCAGAAAGACAGCGCTGGCTGGCGCGTCTATGCAAAAGCGGCGCGCACTATTACGGTAGATGACAAAGTGGAGCCGGATCCGGATGTCTTAAAACTCGCTGAACCCTACGACGCTGAAACCCAGAAGTGGTTGGCACGAGAGATTGGTGAATCTGCCGAAGAGCTGAGCGCGAAGGAAGCGCGCTTTCGGGACACGGCAATTCTGGATCTGATTCAACGCGTGCAATTGGATGTCGGTAAAGCTGACGTTTCGATGGTAGCTCCGTTTAATCTTGAAGCCCGCATTGCCCGAGGCCCCGTGACCGTACGTGATATTGCCGGCCTTTATGTTTATGAAAACACCCTCGTGGTCCTGGAAGTGACCGGGGCACAGTTGAAAGAGGCGCTCGAACATTCAGCGAAGTTTTTCCGTCCCTATCAGCCTGGCAAAACGCCTGCCGACTGATTGACGAAAAAATCCCCGCTTACAACTTTGATATCGCTGAAGGCGTGGAATACGAAATCGACATTCGCCGGCCGATCGGTGACCGCATTCAAAACCTTCGGTTTCAGGGCAAACCGTTGGCGCCAAGCAAAAGCTGCGGCTTGCGACCAACAACTACCGCGTCAATGGCGGCGGTGGTTACAACATGTATAAGAACGCGCCCGTGGTTTATCGCTCCAGCGAGGAGATTCGCGAACTGATCATCGATTGGGTTGAACGAAACAAAAAGATTCCCACAACGCCGACGAATAACTGGAAGCTGATGCCATAAGAACCAAGCGTCATCGGTGAATTGGGCTTTTGCCTCAAAAGTCTCAAATTGAAGAAATCGACACGCGGTCGAAACCGTCATTCAATAGCCACGGCCGTGCAGGCCGGGAGTGAGGATAAGTAGGCGCCGCAGGTGCGGTATTAATTTCGCAGGGAATAAATGTCGGCCCTGCGGGCCTCGAATTCATCTTGAACTCGCAACTCCAGCCTCACGCCGTGGCTATTGATCCCGCGCCTGCGTCGCTAGCCCGACGATCGTGATCGAATAACATTGCCCTGAAAAAGGCCGGGCCAAAATCCCTCCGACGCTACGCGTCTTACTTTTGATTAGTTACTTTTGAGGCAAGCAGATGAATTCGATAACTGCAGAAGCATCCAACACCCAACCAGCCTGGTAACGATGCTAAAAGTACAACAACGACAAACAAGCGAGCGGCTGCGTTCTTAAAATTCATCGACCACGGAAATTCAGTTGACTTGTTCCCCTTATCTGAGGTAGAACCACGCAGCTAACTAACGGATATGGATTGAACCAAGGGGACCGCTCTGTTTTTCCCTGTAGTTTCGAGTCTAAACTATTGAAAATCCTCTTCAATACACTTCCCAATCATTATCCGAAGGTACGTTGTCTTTTGAGCTATTAGGTTAGATTGGCCTTTTAGAAGGCCAAACCTTTTTCACGCACCTCGCAGTCAACATTAATTTTTAAGAAATCCGGCGCCCTCGCTGTGATTGCTACCCCCATGGCCAATCTCTGAAGGAGTCCCTCAATGTTTACCAACTACCCAAAAACAAAGTCCGCTTCGTCAACACTTGGAACAATCACAAGAAGCACTCTCCTGCCAATATTCATAGCCATAATCGCGTTGGGCGTGGCCGTGTTACTCGTCACCTCAACATACGCGGACCGGGAGAAGAGTGCGGCGAAGCAATCGGACAACGCGGGGAGCGCGGAGCGGTCGGCAGAAGGACCTGCCTCGTCCTCACTTAAAGGGACATCCGCACCGCGAGGGACGCATCGGCCACTTTTAAAATCTTCTAGCCCCGACGGTCACAGCCACCAAGACGGACTCGTTGTTTACTGACGTCGATGGCGACCTGCAGGCTGATCCCGGTGACACTTTGAAGTACACCGTCACTATCAGCGCGATCGGTCAGGATGCCACGGGCGTGACGTTTACCGATACGGTTGATCCGAACACTGCATTTGTCGGAGGAACTTTGACCGCGACGCCGGTAGGACTTAATGAGAGCTACTCCGCCACGGGCAATGTTCGCATCTAGGTGCCCGACGGCCCCGGCGAGTGTTGGGAAACGATTTTCTGGGCGAGCCGGCGGCGACTCTCAGTGGCTTCGGGGCCACGTTGGGCACTCCCAACGGCACAGTCGTGAACGGCACGAACTCGGTGACGACCGACGATGGCGGCACCGTTATCCTGGCTACCAGACGGCAGCTCAGCTACAAACCACGCGCCGGCTTCGAAGGGGCGGACACTTTCACCTACACCTTGACGAATACCGCTGGTAGCAACACCGGCACTGTCACCATTAACGTCAGCGGCATGATCTGGTTCATTAATACAATGCGGGCGCATGTTCCTCCAACTGTAATGGACGACTAACCAACCCCTTCACGAGCCTCTCGGCATTTGAGGCTGTCAATGGCAACGGGGGCGTAAACGACCCAGCGGCGGGCGACAACTTTTCATCTATGAAAGCGCGACCGCGTATGTCGGCCCCGTGACGCTTGAGACCAATCAGAAGTTTATCGGACAGGACGCAACGGGGCTCTAGCGACGCTTGCAGGCATCACCCTGGCTCCCAACAGCGACCCCCTCGCCGTCGCTCAAGCCCCGGCGGGGACGCTCGTGACCATCACGAGCGTGGGAAACGCGATCAACCGTTGCCTTCGGACAATGTCCTGCGCGGATTCACCGTGGGGAATTGCATGTGACAGACATTAACGGAGACAGGCTTCGGCACGCTCACCATTGCCGACGTGACGCTAAACGGCACAGGCCAGGCGCTCAACCTTACTACAGGCGCATTGGCCGGCGACCTTCGGCAGCATTTTGTCAACCAGCAGCACCACTGACGGGGCTCAGCTTAACCGAGCGTCAGCGGCAGCCTGACGAGTGGTTCAACCACAATCACCGAGGTTCGGCAGGCATTGGCATCAGTGTGGCTACATCCGGCGCCCACGCTCAGTTTTGGCAACAACTGCCCTCGACAGGTTCGGGGGGCACCGGAGTGCGGCCCCTGACTAACCAATACGGGGGACCATCACATTTGGCAGTCTCACAATCACGCCTGATGCAAATCAACGCGGATTGCTCGCCACCGACAACAGTAACAACATAACTGGCCACCAGCGGCACAATCACCACGAGCAGGCGCACCGCCCGTTGAGATCACGAGAGGGAGCGGCACTACACCGCTGATCATCTCGCTGACCAATGTTTCGGCTAACGGCGGGCACCAGCGGGAATCATGCTGTCCAACACCTCCGGCAGCTTCACCATCACCGGCGATGGACGCGAACGCGCAGGACGGATGCACGGGCGGAACAATCTCAGACATCTGTCGGGGGCCGACGGCACGCCAGCAAGGCCGTGGCATCAGCCTGTCCTGAACGTCTCAAACTTCTCGATCCCGCCAGATGAATCTCACTAAACTTCTCCAACTTCGCAATCCGGGGATCGAGCGTCACCGGCTTCTCGACTGGTCTTACAGCGCCATCACCGGGATTCAACGGCAGCGCCGCAGCGGCCTTTGATGAAGCCGGCGATCAGCATCGATAATCTGCCTGGGCCAGCGCGACGATCTCCGAACAACAACATCGCCGACGGCTTCGAAGACTCCTGCGTTAAGGTCCTCAACTCCAGCGGCTCCCTCAACCGCCTGACGATGGACACCAACACGCTTCGGCAGCACCGACGCCACCCTCGGCGGCGACGCCGTCCAGCTCGTCGCCAGCAACACCGCGACCCTGAACGCGACGGTGACCAGCAACACCTTCGTTAATGCGCGCGAGGACCTCTTCAACGCGGTCGTGACTCAAACCGCCTCAATGGATTTGGTCTTCCGCATCAACACCCTGAGCAACAGTCATACGCCCGTCCTGTCAACGCGCGCCAACGTGCTGCTCTTCAGCACGAGCACTGGCACCGTCACTTATGACATCTCATGCAACAAGACGACGGGCGGCAACGACGGGCCAGCCATCGCCGCCGCCAAGGGCGTGCCGGATTCCGGTTCAGGCGGCACGATGACCGGGTCGATCATCAACAACCGGATTGGGACCACGGGCGCTAACCTGACTCCGGGTCGATCAGCGCCAGCGGCATCTTCATCTCCAGCCTGCGGTCAGGGACGCACACGACCAACATCGCCAACAACATCATCAAGCACTACGATGAGGCGGGGATCTTCCTGCGGGCCAACGACGGGGCGAGCACGCTGAACGCCAACATCACTGGCAACACGACCGAACACGCCAGGCACGGGGACGTGGCCATCCCGGGTCTGCAACGCGGTACCAACTGGGGTCCGCTCGGCGGAAGCCGTATGCCATACGTCACGCACGATCCGGTGTGGCGGGCGCGCTGGCCGAACGCGGTAGCTACAGCGAAGACTTCCGCGCACGGCGAGCACTTGGCAATATTGTACTGACGTACTTCGGAGTGGCAGGCGACGACGGCTTCGCCTGCAGGCTACGGCGTGCGCAGGTGGACCGTAATACAGGGTACAGAACACCGTCGATCTGCCAACTACGGCAGTCAGCGCGTTCGGCACAATCAATCTCGCTGGCTTCAACGCCGGCGGTTGCCGCCCGCGGTGGCCGGTTGTGTGGCCCTCCGTTAGCGCCAGGCCTCCTTGACCGCCCGCGCTACAGGCGGATTCAGGAGGCAGAGTCGGACGGGTGAACTCCGACGACAAGCCTGAAAGACAATCTTGATGGCAACTCAGAGGCGAGGATCCAAAAGCAAAGGTAATTTACAAAGAGTTGAGGCCAAAGCAGAGTTGATGTGGGACGGTCCAAGCTGCAACTACGCGACATGGTTGAGCCGAGCATACCTGCCGAAGCCGTCGCCCAGATGCAGGCCCATGGCTTTCGAGACGGCTGACCTGCCTGATGGCCAGCTAGCATCTGCCGATAGTACAGCAAGTCAAGATAGACGCAACCGCAGCAGGCTACGGCTGGTATCTCGACCTATCGCCATATGGAAGATTCAGAGTTCGATATACCTGTGCGCGGTAAGGAGCGGCAAGCAACCGAGTACAGTTCTGCCTTTGGTCAGATGGATCTGCTGACGGTTGTTATGCGCCAACTCGGTCGTGCGCTAGGCGGAGAAATTGCGGGCTCGAAAGCCCGCAGAGGCTGGCTGCTGCAGAACACTCTCACCACCGGGCACTGGACAGAGCCCCGGCGTTCAAAGCGGTAGAAATCGGCAAGGGCAGAGGCGGCCTCTCGACTCAGTGCTCAAGAGCGCTCGACAGGCAACGCCCAAGGCTTCCGCCCGACAGAGCAGCAACGGTCGCCGCTCAGCCGAATAGGCAGCAAAGCCGAGTCGAGCCCCCGAAAAACACAAACGGGGCCGACACGCCCTGAAGAACAGCCACCATGCTTCTGTCAGCAAATATCGTCGCTGACATACGCAGTGTAAGCATCGGGAGGCTGCCCGCGGGAGAGAACCGTCACAATTACATTCCAGGTCACGGTTGACAATCCCTTCCAAGGGGCCACAGCCCAGGTCTCCAACCAGGGCACGGTCTCGGGCACGAACTTCACGGAGCGTGCTCACCGACGATCCGGACGTGGTCGGCACCGCCGACCCGACTGTGACTCTGGTGGACCTACCGGACGTGACCGTGGCTGTGTCACCCGCCTCGGTTTTGGAGGACGGATCAGACACACTCGTTTATACGTTCACACGTGAAGGGTCGACGACTGACAGCATGACGGTGAACTTCAGCGTCGGGCGGGACGGCCACCTTCAACACCGACTACACGCAGACCGGCGCGGCGACGTTTACGCCGCCCACCGGCACGGTGACCTTTGCTGATGGCAGCTTGACGGCCACCGTGACCGTTGATCCGTCGGCCGATACCACGGTCGAGCCCGACGAGACGGTGATCCTGACGGTGACCGCAGGCGCGGGCTACGCCGTCGGCGTCCCCGCTTCAGCGACGGGGACAATCACCAACGACGACACGGACGTGTCGGTAGCGGTATCCCCGTTGTCGACCACCGAGGACGGTGCGGGGAACCTCGTCTACACGTTCACGCGTACCGGCGTCACCACTGGCGCGCTAACGGTCAACTTCTCGATCGGCGGCACGGCCACCTTCAGCACTGACTACACGCAGACCGGTGCAACCACGTTCACCCCGCCCACGGGCACGGTGGACTTCCTCGCCGGCAGTTCGACGGCGATCGTGACGGTTGATCCGACGGCAGACAACACAGTCGAACCCGACGAGACGGTGATCCTGACCGTGACGGCGGGCACAGGCTACAACGTCGGTGCGCCCAGCGTGGCCACCGGTACCATCACCAACGACGATTCATCCGTCTCAGTAGCGGTTGCTCCGTCAACGGTCGATGAGGACGGGGCGACCAACCTCGTCTACACCTTCACCCGCAGCGGCAGTACCACCGCCGCGCTGACGGTGAACTTCACGATCGGTGGAACCGCCGACTTCAGCACCGACTACACGCAGACGGGCGCGGCGACCTTCGTCCCGCCCAACGGCACAGTGACCTTCGCCGCCGGCAACTCCACCGCAACGGTGACCGTTGACCCGACGGCAGATGGGACCACAGAGCCGGATGAGACGGTGATCCTGACTGTTGTTGCTGGCACCGGCTACGAGGTCGGCGCTCCCGACTCGGCAACAGGCACCATCAACAACGACGATAACGCCGTGTCAGTGGCGGTGTCGCCGTTGGCGACGAACGAGGACGGTGCGACCAACCTCGTCTACACCTTTACCCGTGGTGATTCCAGCGGCGCGCTCACCGTCAACTTCTCGATCGGCGGGACGGCCACCTTCAACACCGACTACACGCAGACCGGAGCGGCGACGTTTACTCCGCCCACCGGTACGGTGACCTTTGCTGATGGCAGCTTGACAGCCACCGTGACCGTTGACCCATCGGCCGACTCCACGGTCGAGCCCGACGAGACGGTGATCCTGACGGTGACCGCAGGCGCGGGCTACACCGTCGGCGCCCCGGCTTCAGCGACGGGGACAATCACCAACGACGACACGGGCGTGTCGGTAGCAGTATCCCCGTTGTCGACCACCGAGGACGGTGCGGGGAACCTCGTCTACACGTTCACGCGTACCGGCGTCACCACCAGCCCGCTAACGGTCAACTTCTCGATCGGCGGGACGGCCACCTTCAGCACCGACTATACGCAGAGTGGCGCGGCCAGCTTCAGCCCGCCCACGGGGACGGTGACCTTCATCGCTGGCAGCTCGACGGCGACCGTAACGGTTGACCCGACCGCTGACGGCGCGGCCGAACTCGACGAGACGGTGATCCTGACGGTGACGGCGGGGACGGGCTACAACGTCGCTGCGCCCAGCGTGGCGACCGGCACCATCACCAACGACGACACGGAGGTCTCGGTAGCCGTATCGCCGTCCTCGGTGCTTGAGGACGGTGCGACCAACATGGTCTACACCTTCACGCGCACCGGCATTACCTCGGGCGCGCTTACGGTCAACTTCTCAGTCGGCGGGACGGCCATTTTCGCGCCTCCCGACACCGATTACACGCAGTTCGGCGCGGCCACCTTCACGTCCACTTCCGGCACGGTGACCTTCACCGCAGGCAGCCCGACAGCAACCATAACGGTTGACCCGTTCGGGGACGCGGATCTGGAGCCCAACGAAACGGTGATCCTGACGGTGACCGCAGGCGCGGGCTACACCGTCGGTACGCCGGCTTCGGCGACCGGCACCATCTTGAACGACGACAACAGCCCGCCGACTATCGTGGTCGGTTACGGCCAGTGCAACGCTACTTCAACCGGCACTTTGAATCTCTTCGTCGGTGACGTGGAGACGGCGCCGGGCAGTCTGACCCTGACGGCCACTTCGTCGAACACCGCAGTGGTGCCCCTCGCCAACATCACGTTCGGCGGCAGCGGGGCCAATCGCACGGTAACCATCAATGCCGTGGCACAGGTTGCCCTCGCGTTCTCAGACGTCATGATTACGGTGAGCGACGGTACCTTAATGCAGTCGATCAACATCAGAGTCATCGTCGGCACCAACGGGACCGAGACGATCAACATCGGCACCACTACCGTGGGATCCGATATGATCTTCGGCCGCAACGGCGACGACACGATCAACTCCGGAGCCGGTAACGACCTGATCTGCGGCGGCAACAGCGGCGGCTTAATCAACGCCGGCCTCGGCGACGACACGGTCGATGGCGGCAACGGCAACGACACCCTCCGGGGTGGGGACGGTAACGACCTCCTCATCGGCGGGGGTGGTAATGACACGCTTGAGGGCGGCCTCCACAACGACACGCTCCTCGGAGGAGGGGGCACCGACACTCTCCGGGGTGAGAGCGGCGACGACACCATGACTGGCGGGTCAGGCCCCGACAGTTTCAACGGCGGACTGGGCACCGACACGGTGACTGACTTCCATGCCGGCCAGGACACCAAAGTGGACGTCATAGAAGTGGGCTCGCTCTTCCCTGGGCTCATGGGAGGTGAGGTGTTTCGCTACCTCGCCTTATCACGTCCGTGGCGGGACAGCCCATTCCCGGATGTTGTGAGGTTTGCATATCTCAGATGACGGGAGTGAGTCGGCTATAGAAAGGCTAGGTCCGGCGGTCGTCGTTTTTTAGGCGGCCGCCGGCTTTGCTTCAAAAGCATTAAGCTTGAATTGATGGACGAGAGTAAGCCTTAACTAAAACCGCCGATGTCTGCCGCCCTGACCGAAGAGGAATTTTCGCAACACATCAACACCAAGTTTCGCCTCAACATCGATAGGGCAGAGCCGATCGAGTTGGAGCTGGTTGAAGTGAAGTCCTATGCGAATAAGAACAAGCCTGGGGAACAGCCTGGCATGGAACGCTTTTCTTTGTTTTTCCGGGGTCCGCTAGATAACTTCTTGAAGCAAGCAACCTATTCGTTAAGTCACGAGAAGATGGGTTCTCTGGAGATCTTCCTGGTGCCGCTGGGTCGTGGGGAAACCGAATACTCTTACGAAGCAGTTTTTAATTACATGAAATAGGTCGTCAGTCAGAAGATTTTTTCCGCCACTCCATGTGTTTGTAAGCCCCAAGGTCTTCAATGACAGTGAATCCCAATCTCTCGTAAAAACGGTGGGCGTCGTTGTTGAGCACAAACACCATGTGTCTCAGAAACTTGTTAGTCTGACTGGCCTGCTCAATCAGTCGCCGCAGCAAAATGGTGCCGGCGCCGCGGTTTTGAAACTCCGGCATTATTGCTATTTCGAGCAGACGAATCTGTTCGTCGTCCTTGCCCACCCAGATTCTTCCCGCCGGACGATCGTTAATCAGGATCACGCAGTAATCGCCGTCGGGAAACCGGCTCTCGTATTCGCTCCGCTGCAGCCCGTATTGCCAGCGCACAAATTGCTCTTTTTGCCCTTCGGCCCACTCAACCTGTGCTAGTTCATCCGCGCGCGTTCCGCCATAGACAGCGATCAAAAACTCTTCATCTGACGGAGTCACAGGGCGAAGGATCAGTGTCTCGCCACCAGGTAGTGTAAGTTGGACTTCATTACTTTTAATTTCGGAACCCTCCATACCGTGTCTCCCCTGTGCGGAATCGCAATTACCATCGCAACTGAAGGACTCGAACGCCGTGTCGTTTAAAATTGCCCACTTGCTTCGCTCATCCAATCGGATCAAAGATTGAAACGCTATGAAACTAATCGGAATAACATTATTACATCTTGCCATCCTGATTGGTTCAATCCCGACATCAGGGGCACAGACAAACTCGCGCCGAGCGACAAACTCACAAAGCCGACAACAACCAACTTCCGGGCGTAAGCAGCCTGTCGGCGTTGACGAAGTTTTGCGCGTGACTACAAATCTCGTAACGCTGCCGTTCAGTGTTCGGACGCATGAGGGTAAATATGTCTTTGACCTGCAAAAAGAAAACTTTCGTATCTATGAAGATGGCATTGAACAGGAGATAGGTCATTTCAGCAGTGTCGATCAACCGTTTTACGTAGTGCTTTTAGTGGACACGAGTTCTTCAACTGCGCCTAACCTCGCGGAAATAAAAGCGGCAGTGCTGGCATTCATTAGTCATCTCCGGCAAAAAGATGCCGTGCTACCCGTGGCATTTGATGGTCTAGTGCGGCCCCTTGTGTCCAAAGGAACCAGCAACCGCGCGGTCCTGGCCGAGGCCATAGCCAAGGTCCGCTCGGATACCGGTAATAATGGGACCAAACTTTACGACGCGTTGGAATATGCCTATCAATCGCTGCGACGTATCCCCGGCAGGAAGGCGATCATTTTGTTCAGTGACGGCGACGACACATGGAGTAAAGCCACCATAAAAAGTACCTTGTGCGCCACGTCGGAAGCTGACGGGTTGATCTACCCCATTCACTATGGCGTCTCTAATTCGACGATATACCTTCAGGCATTGGCGGCAGAAACTGGCGGTCGCTTTTATCAAGCCGATGACGTTGAAATGATCAAACAATCTTTTGCTGCCGTTGCGGAAGAACTCCGTCGACAGTACAGCATTGGCTACTATCCGAAAACCGATTCCAGTCGTAAAGGAGCGAGGACAATAAGAGTAGAGATAGATCGACCCGACGCCGACGTAATCGTGCGCAAGACTTCAATCTACCGGCCATAGCATTGCGAGGGCGCCGGGTCGTGGTTATGTAAAGAGAAGGTCTGCTGCGGAAGCGTTGCTAGGCGTTGAGGCGATTTATCACCGCCTGATAGTAACTGCCTTTCCGATCCTTACCGGCAGGCACCAGAAAGAGCTCGAATTTTCCCAATACGTCATGCTCGATCCGGTAGGTATTCTGTGCGAGCGGACGCGTGCCCTTAAACCTGATGACAAAGCATTCTCTGCCAGCCTGCTTTCGATCGGGAACGGGTCCCATGTCTGCAACGCTGACCAATGTCGATCGAACGACCTTGGTTCCGTCGGAGATGCGAAATACGGTGTTCACGTAAGGCTCAAAGGTGGCCTTGGTGAGTTGTAGCGCTGCGAGTTTGTCCCGGTTGGGAAGCTGCAGCTCTCCTGGGTGAGCCACATCTCCGTGAAACGAGTCGCGGCCAAATATACTCCTTGCTCCTCCAAGCGAGGCTCCAGCAGCCAGAATTAACAGAGTGCCGTTCTTCATAAAACTACGTCTCGAAACAACCATTAGGGGGGTCCTCCAGTCGTTTGTCTCTTCAGGGTCTGTTGGCGGAATCTATAGCTATGTGGAATCTATAGCTATGTGGCATCTATATTTGGTATCTATAGATATGAATCGCTTACCTGCCTGCATCTTCTATCAATTTATTGCCGCAGAGTCAATTTTTTTGCTTGTCCCTGCCCCATCGTGAGACTACAATCGCGCCCCATTTAACGCTCAGACGAGTTCAAGCAAATGCCCAATTCTTCGAGACGAATCAATCAGAGCAGTCTGATCACCACCAGCATTCAGACACTAACGATGGCGTTATTGTTGGTTTTCGGCTTGAGCTGTGTGGCCTCAGTCGAAAAAGCGACTGACCAGGCGAGCAAACAACCGGAAAAGGTTGGAACCAGTAGTAGCGGCACTAAGATCGGTCCGGCATTCCGAATCTCTCAAGCAGCAACCGTTGCCGCTGATCGAACAGCCCGGTCCGCAACGATTGCTTACAACCCTGACGATAATGAGTACCTCGCTGTTTGGGAGACCGATGCTCTGACCGAGTTAAGAGGCGTCAACGACATCTACGGACAACGACTCAATGGCTCGACCGGCCAGTTGATTGGCGTTAATTTTCGGATTTCGAATCTCTCAGACGGTGGGAGAGATCGAAATGCGAATGCTCCCGCGGCGGTTTATAACAGTACCGCTCATGAGTATCTGGTGGTTTGGCACGGCTCCGGTCTTGTTGGAACCGAGGACAAAGTTTCAGAAATCCATGGGCAGCGGTTAAGTCGCGAGGGCAAGGAACTCGGTAGTGATTTTCGCATCTCTAACACGACCGACTTGGGGAAAGTAAATACTAATTTCGTCCGGAATAGCGTGCAGGCCGACGTCGCCTGGAACAGCACCATTAATCAATATCTGGTGGTGTGGAAGGGAATGGGCCAACCCGAAGATGTAGTCAAAATGGAAATCTACGGTCAACTCCTGAAAGCTAACGGGGACGCCCTCGGCGACGACTTTCGTATCTCGGAAACTACCAATCAGGGAAATAATTTTCAGACGAACGCGCCTGCTGTTGCTTACAACAGTAGCAACAACCAGTACCTCGTGGTATGGAGTGGAGGCTTCAAAACAGAATCTCAGAGTGAAGTTTGGGGACGGGGGATAACCGACAAAGGCAGCGTGTTGGCTGGTGGCGATTTTCTCATATCACAAGTCAGTAACGTCGGCCCAAATCGTCGCGCAAGTTCACCCGATGTTGTTTACAACAGCAGCGCAAACGAGTACCTCGTCGTGTTTCAAGCCAACATCCTGCCGGGTGATACTCAGCGCGAGGTAAACGAAGTTTGTGGCCAGCGGATTAACGCCGCGAAACTCACAGAAGTGGGGACGAATGACTTCCGCATCTCAACTTCAGCTAGCGGCACTGGAGCAAACAGCCCTCGAGTGACTTACAACCCCCTTGACAAGCAGTTTTGCGTGATTTGGCGCGCCATTCGTGTAAACGCCCCATCTGAGATTAGCGGCCAACGACTAGGTTCAGAAGGCGCCGAGATTGGCAGCGATTTTCAGATCTCAAACGTAGAGTCCTTGGGAAAGGATCGTAGCGTTAATCGTGGTTCCATCGCGCACAATGGAAGAGATAACCACTACCTCGTTGTTTGGCAAGGTAATGCCGTACCGGGCGCTGCAAACAGCAAGTTCAGCGAGATCTTCGGCCAGCAGTTACTGCCATCCGTAGCGGCCCGGCAGTGATTGAGGCCCAAACGCGCGAATTCCAGGACCGCAGCGAGATTTTCATCATCGTTGACAGGAATATGATTGAAACTTTCCGAGTCATCGGCTAGAATCCGCCTGCTTCAATCCAGCCGCACCCTAACTACAAGCGGGATTCAGCGCTAAACCCACTAGTGGGATCGTGCTGAAGCTTTACCAACCAGCTATGCGGACGCGGTTCTAACCTGAAGTTCCTCGTACTTCCTTTTCGCGTCGGATTGCGCATTCGGATGTTAAGTCGCTCGATCCTAACTAACTCTCAAGGAGTGAATCATGGCCGAACCATTTCTTTCTGAAATCCGCATCATGAGTTTTGTTTTTGCTCCCAAGGGCTGGGCACTTTGCAACGGCCAACTGCTACCAATAAATCAAAACCAAGCGCTCTTCTCCTTGTTAGGTACGACATTCGGTGGAGATGGACGCGTCAACTTCGCTCTTCCCGATTGTCGTGCACGGACCCCTATCCACGTGGGGAGCGGCCACACCCTCGGCGAGAGAGGAGGCGAGCAGGCACATACGCTTTCAATCGCCGAGATGCCGACGCACACGCATACCGCTCGTGGATCGTCAACAGCTACCGGTGGAAGTGCAACTCCAAACGGTAATTTTCTGGGTGGTGGCAACAATGTCTATCACACTCCCTCGAGTCTGACATCGCTCACTGCCGCAACCATCACAAACATTGGCGGAAGCCAGGCCCATTTGAATATGCAGCCGTTCCTAACATTGAGCTTTTGTATTGCGCTGCAGGGAATCTTCCCGTCGCCAAACTAAAGAGGAGATAAATTCATGGCACAACCATATGTTGGCGAGATTAGAATGTTTGCGGGCAACTTTGAGCCGGCCGGCTGGAGGTTCTGCGAAGGCCAGTTGCTCCCCATCTCGGAGAACGAAACTCTTTTTCAACTGATCGGCACGACGTACGGTGGCGACGGCGAGAGCACCTTCGCGCTTCCCGACCTGAGAGGTCGCATCCCTATTCACCAGGGCAACGGTTTCATCCTGGCGGAGAACGGCGGGGCGGAGGAGATCACGCTTACGGTGCAGCAGATTCCTGCACACTCGCACCCTATGTTGGCTGCAGTCGTCACCGGCGATCAGATTACGCCAGGGGGTAATTTGCCTGCTTCGTCTTTTAATGTTACGCCCTATATCAACGATGTGCCCAGCGGGAACTTCAATGCTGGTGCGATAACGCCAGTTGGCGGCAGTCAGCCACACACGAATTTTCAGCCGTACCTCTGCGTCGACTTCATCATTTCGCTGTTCGGGATTTTTCCAAGTCCAACATGATCTGATGACCTGACGTCGCCAGCACGCATGAGGTCAATTGGTTTCGAAGAATCAACCTTTTCTTGAGTCACTTTTAAGGAGATTGTCATGGCAGATCCTTTCGTTGCTGAAATTCGGATTTTCCCCTTCAACTTCGCACCAAAGGGCTGGGCTTGGTGCAACGGCCAATTGTTGCCGCTTTCACAAAACACCGCCCTGTTTTCCTTGCTGGGCACGACGTACGGCGGCAATGGTCAATCAAACTTTGCGCTCCCTGACCTACAAGGGCGCGCGCCGATGCATCCCGGGCAAGGGCCAGGGCTCTCCCTGCACGACCTGGGGGAGACGGGCGGGAGCGACACAGTGACGCTTCTGGAGTCGGAGATTCCGTCTCACTCTCACGCTAAGCGAGCCAACGTCTTGGATGTCGCTGATACTAACGTTCCAAGTGCAAACGCCTCATTTGCCCTATCGAGCGGAGGAACGCTATATCAGACGGCGTCCAATGTGAATCTGTCCGATCAAGCATTGGCGCCCGCTGGCGGAGACCAGCCGCACAACAACCTGATGCCGTACCTGACCTTCTACTTTAACATCGCCCTCCAGGGCGTTTTCCCGCCGCGGACTTAACGGCGGGGTTCAAGCCAAGAGGACAAAACGCGCAACTTATTTGCGCGTTTTGTGCTTTTGTGGCCAAGCGAAGCCTGGCCTCATTCGGCGCTTGGCACAGAGTCGGACCTCTCTCCTCCTTTCGCAACGCCCACAAGCCTGCATTGCATCGACCATCTGGAAACATGTCCGTTTTCTAAGTATTGCTACTTAAAGCCGCGGTCGTTTGCTGACTCCGGCTAAATATGAGGAGTCACATGAAAATCAGCAGCACACAATCGCACCTCAAAAAGTCTGGTCCTTGTCTCATCAATCCATTGAAGACTCTGAGTGAAGTTGCAACCCTGGCTTCCCCTGCTCGATGTTTCTTTAAGCGAGGTGACTTTGTGCGGTCAAGATCGACTCGTTTTCCCCGCTCCAGTCGGAAATGGCAAAGGCCAGGGATACAGCATCTGCGAAGTCAACATAACCATGACGGTAACCGTAGGGCCCTGAATAACTTTTGCATCGACTTTCAAGGCGTCTTCGCGAAATGACTCTTCCCACCGAGAAGCTAAATTTGCTAGTATGCTCGAAGAAGACGACCATCCTGGCGGAGACTCTTCGCTGCATACTTGTCTTAGCTCATACTCGTTTCTTAACTTGATCTTTTCCTTTTTTACTTACCTGTAAAACATCATCCTCAACAAACCCAAGGAGAGTTATGAAATACCGCACCTCAAGCCCCAATCGCAGCAATGTCAGAATCTTTATCGTCAGCCTCCTCGCGTACGTGCTTTTGACGAGTCAATTGGCACCGTTAGCGATGGCGGCAAATGCGAAACTTAATCGCGCAGCCAATCGGCGAGCGGCCATAAGTATCGCTGACGAGGGTTCGGGTGCGGCCCAACCAATCTCAAGCGAAACGCAATTCGCGCCGGTGCCTAAACCACTGCCGCCGACCGTCCCGGCCACAGCCCCGCTCGTAAATATCGTCGCCACCAAGACCGACAACCGCACGATGGCCCAACCTGCGGCGCCCGGTGATACCATCAACTACACAATCGTCATTCAAAATCTTGGTAGTACCGATGCAACTAATGTCACCTTCACAGACACGATTGATGCGAACACGACACTCGTTCCCAACTCGATAGTTTCCACGCCGGTTGCCAATAACGATACCTACAACGTCGTCGGCAACGTGCGCATTCAACCCAACGCCGCGCAGGGATTGCTGACAAATGATTTCAATCCGGATAACGGCAATGCAACGGGAATCACTGCGTCTGGGCCAGTTACTAGTACGCAGGGCGGGAACGTGACGGTGAATGCTGACGGCAGTTTCAGTTATAACCCGGCCGCCGGCTTCGCCGGCACGGACACTTTTACCTATACCCTCACGGTAACGGCCACAGGGAAGACCGATACAGCCACGGTAACGCTCAATGTTGGCAATGGCACCGCGACGCCCGGCACAAACGTGATCTGGTTTATTGACGACAACGCCGCCCCTGGTGGCGATGGACGTCTAACTACCCCTTTCAATTGTTTCGTGGGTGCTGGTTGCTTCAGCGCTGTTGCTGCAGACGATCCGGGCGACGCGATCTTTTTGTACGACGGCGCTTACATCGGTGGCTACTCTCTGCTGGCGAATCAAAAACTCGTCGGACAGGGAGCCGGAGCGACACTCGCCAGTCTCGCGGGAGTAACGGTGCAGGCATACAGCGATGCGCTTCCGGCAACGAATGGCAATCCCGACAATGTGACGATGACAACGGTGGCTGCCGCCACCAATGCGCTGACTGTCAGCGCCGGAGGCATCCTGCTGCGTGGTTTCACGATTGGCAGCACCACCGGAGCAAAGATCCTTGGTAGCTCCTTTGGAACGCTTACTGCCGGCAACACCACGACACCGGATCTGAAGCTTAATGGCGCGGGCCAGGCACTCAACTTAACCACCGGCACATTCGCCGCGACCTCGGCCTTTACCAGTGTCGCAACAACATCGAGCGGCACTCAGGGTATTACGTTCGCAGGTGTCGCTGGCACGGTGGCGTTTGGTTCGACCGCTGTCTCGGGAGCCACTTTGCAAGGCATCCTGATTGGTACTACGACTGCGAACATCAACTTCGGCAATACGACGGTCACCGGCGGCACCGACGCAATTTCTCTGCAGAACAACTCATCAGGCACCCGAACCTTCGGGTCGGTTACCACTTCCGGTAACACCGGCATCGGCTTCTCTCATACGGCTGCTGGCGGAACTACGACTGTTACGGGCGCGACCTCAATCACCAACCCTGGCGGCATCGGTATCAGTATCCAAAACTCAACTACGGCTGTCACATTCGCAGGTACAACCGTGAACAAGGGTGCCTCGGCCGGCACTGGTGTTGACATCAGTAACAGCTCCGGCACTACAACTTTCAACAGCTTGGGTATTACCACGTCAAATGGCACTGGCTTATTCGGTGTGAATAACACCGGCCAGATTAACGTCACAACCAATGCCGGCAGCATCGCGTCAACCAGCGGCCCGGCTATCAACATCACCAAAGCAATTGCGCCAGCAACACCTATTTCTCTCAGCTTCACCAGCGTCTCTTCGACCAACAGTTTAACTACAGGCCTCACCCTTGATCGCGTCAGCGGCAACGCTGCCATCGGTACTACCACCACGACGAATCCGGCCGGTATCGGCATCTCGGTCACAAACACGAGTGCTGGCGGCACGATGAACTTTGGCAACACAACATCCAACCTCTCTGCGGGCACGGGTGTTAATCTCGGCAGCAACGCGGGGGCCGTTACTTTCGTCGACCTCGATATTGCGCCTGATCCGACCGTTGCAGCATTCATCCTCGCCAATAGCACCGGTACAACAACTTCTTCGAGTGGGACCATCTCGACAACTGACGCTCTTGCCGTCAGCGTGACCAACTCTCCGCTCGCCATGACGCTTACCTCGGTGAGCGCCGATAACACGGGTGACGCGGACTCGTGCGTCAGCCTGACCACAGCAAGCGGCACCCTGAACATGCAAGGCGGCACGCTCATAGGAGGAACAGGGGCGGCTTTCCTAGTCTCGGGCGGCAATCCGACGGTTACCTTCAGTGGCACGATTACGCAAAACAGCGCAGCGCGAGTGGTTGATATTCAGAACACGACTGCCAATACGATTACCTTTAACACTGGCACAATCACAGGCGGCGCCGCGAGCACGGGCGTCAACATTAATACGGTTAATGGCAACGTCACATTCTCCAACGGCCTCACCCTCGGCACTTCCGTCGCGCGCATGACCAACCAGGCTGTGACGATCACCAATGGTACGGGCACCTACAGCCTCGGTGCGGTCAGCATCTTCACCAACAATGTCTCCGGTGTTGTGGCTACTAATGCCGATGGAACTCTGAACACCGCCTCAGGCACGGTGGACTCGAGCGGCGCGAGGGCTATCAATATTGACGGTCCTGTCGGTTTGACCACACTCGGTATGACGCTAACCAGGGTTGACTCCACGGGCGGTACCGCTAACGGTATCAGGATTCAGGACACCAACGGCAGCTTCACCGTCACGGGTACCGGTGGGACTTGCACTAACGCAAACACGGCCGGCTGCTCCGGCGGCACCATCGCCAGCACGACGGGCGCGGACGATTCGTCAGCGTCGCCTATTGGCACCGGCATTGTGCTGAATAATGCGACGAATGTTTCGCTCACCCGCATGTGGATTCACGACCACAGCAACTACGGGATTCGAGGAACGAGCGTCACCGGCTTTACGCTCGATACTAGTGTGCTCAACGGCACCAATGGCACTGATGCGCCAGCCAGCGCCGCGTCACCGTTTAACGAAGGCACGATCAAAATCGATAACCTGGCGGGCACGGCCACCATCTCCAACACGCACATCAGCGGCGGCATCTCGAACAACGTCCGTATTGACAACACCAGCACCACCGTGAACCGCGTCACCTTCACGAACGACACCATCGGAGCGAACAGCACCAACAACGGCGAAGATGGGATTCTGCTTAAGTCGGAGAATACCGGCAGGATTTTGGCGACGATACAAACTACGACGTTCACCTCCGCCCGCGGCGACCTCTTCAACTTCGTTGATAACGCCGCCAGCGGCAGCGCTGACGATCTGATCTTCAACAACAACATGCTCTCGAATAACCACCCGGCCATCGCCACCGGCGGTGGTGGCGTGACGATCAGCAGCAACGGCACCAAGGATTTCACCTTCCACATGGAAAACAACACGATACGGGATGCAGTTGGTCACGCTGTGCTTCTGGTGAAGTCTACGGGAACAGCCTCATACTCGGGCACCTTCACGGGCAACACAATCGGCGTTGCGGCGACAGCGAATTCCGGTTCGAGAGAAGGTTCGGCGCTTAAGGTGCAGAGCGCAGGTCAAGGGACTCTGACTGTAGCAATCACCAACAACCAAATTCATCAGTACAACAATAACGGAATAGAGTTACTAACTGGGGGCGGAGCTACTGCCCAGAGCGGGATCTTCAATGCCACCATCACCGGAAACACGATTGATACGCCAGGCAATACCGCGGGCACAATCGCTATCCCGAAGAACGGCATTCACCTGAATGGTGGAACGGTCGTTGGCGACACCTATGCGATTTGTGCGCAAATCGGTGGTGCGGGTGCGCTGGCGAATTCGATAGCTACGAGCGGCAAGGACGCCGTGCCCCCGACAGTCGGCGATATCGACTTCCGTCTTAGACAGCGGCAGTCAACTACCGTTCGTTTGCCGGGGTACGCTGGCGGGAACACCAACACCGCGGCAGTTGTGACTTTCGTGGCTGGTAACAATGGCGGCAATGGGGTGCCTGCTGGACTAGCATCTACCCAGGCGCCGGGCGGCGGGTTCGTTGGCGGTGCCGCTTGCACAGCGCCCACCACTGGGCCTCAACCGTCGGACCTAACCGAGCCAGAAGTCATACCAGACGCAATTTCCAACGTCGTGTCCGTTCAACCGGCGCCAGCTGGCCAAGGCACCAGCCAGCCATTCGCCGTCGTTCGCCGACAGTCGCACCCGACATTCGTTATAGGGACTGGTTGAGCAAAGACATAAGCTCGCTTAAGAGCGATCTTTCATCTGGCGCCTCCGGGATCCAGACCGACGCGGGTAAAACCTCAACCAAAGACCTCGGGACGAAGAAGGCCACGCCGAGGGGCATCACGCCCAGCCTGGCCAACTTCCCGCTTACGATTGGTACCCTTGGAGCTGGTAAGTCCGTGACCATCACGTTCTCCGTAACGGTCAACAATCCACTGGTACCTCCGACCACTACCTCGGTTTCAAATCAAGGAACGGTGTCCGGGAATGATGGCGCGACGCCATTCAACATTCTCACAGACGACCCGGATGTGGCGGGCACAAACAACCCGACAGTCACCGGTATCACGCCGCCTCCCGACATCAATATTAAAGATGCCAAGGTGGCGGAGCCCACTTCGGGTTCGACCAACATGGTCTTCACCGTTACATTATCGGCTCCAGCGCCGGGCTCGGTATCAGTCAACTTTACTACGGCCCCCGGTGGAGGGAATCCCGCCACTCCAGGAACGGATTACACGACCACTTCCGGCACTGTGAACTTCCTGGCGGGCCAACAAGTCCAAACCATCGCCGTCCCAGTTTTAGCCGATGGGGACAATGCGGAAACCGACGAGACCTTCCTCGTCAATCTCAGCATGCCGGTAAACGGCATCATTGTGGATGGGCAAGCCACGGGTACCATAACCGCAGCCAACACACCGGGCACGACTCTGATCTCGGAGTTGCGCACGAGTGGACCAGGCGGCACCAACGATGACTTCGTCGAGATCTACAACAACACCGGTTCACCGCTTGATGTCTCCGGCTACGGATTGTTTAAGATGGGAGCCGCCTGTGGTGACACGCCGGTACTCATCGGAACCATTCCGAATGCCACCATTATTCCCGCGGGTGGACATTACCTCTTCGTTGGTAGCGCTTACTCGCTTGCCAATTATGGCGGTACTGGTGCCGCGGCCGGCAATCTTACGCTTAGTGCCGACATTGAAAACGACCGTAATGTCGCACTCTTCAACACGAGCAATGTGCAGAATATCTCGTCGACAACGAGACTCGACGCGGTTGGCTTTGGTACCAACATTGGAAACAATTGCGATCTGTTACGCGAAGGAACAAACCTGCTAGCTGCAGGTGGCAGTACTTCCGAATACAGCTTTGTAAGAAAGCTGGCATCGGGAACTCCGCAGGATACCAACGATAACAGCGCAGACTTGGTCGTGGTTTCGACGACGCCGGCAACGCCGGTTGGGTCGAATGCCGCTCCACTTCTTGGTGGGCCTGGTCCAGAGAACCTTGCCAGCCCGCTGCAACGCAACGGGACGATCAAGGCCAGCCTGATCGAGCCGACGCTACCGTCCAGACGGTCACTCCGAATCGTATTCGCGATACTACTTGTGTCGGTCCACCGAATACGTGCCCGAACGAATCAAGCTGTTCGGGCACCTTGGATATTCGGCGCAAGTTCACCAATAACACGGGCGCAACTGTGACCCGGCTGCGGTTCCGCATCGTCGATATCACCAGCCTTCCCAGTTCCAGTTGGAACTGCCGATCTGCGGGCGCTAGGACTTCTGGTTCGACCCCGGCGATTAGAACAAGCATAGGCACCATCACTGTGTAAGGCACCATGCTGGAACAGCCGCCTGCTCAACCCAACGGCGGTGGATTGAATTCCACGATGACGGTCACAGTGGTTCCTATCGCTAATGGGGCAACAGTTGACCTGCGCTTCCTCCTGGGAGTGCAACAGGGTGGTGCTTTCCGCTTCTTCGTTAACGTTGAAGCGCTACCGTAGAACAGTAGTCAGTAGGCGGTAATCAGGAGGCAGCAGGCGCAAGCTTGCTGCCTTCTGTTTTTGATCTGACATTTGAGGTTGGCGGAACCATGCTTTCGTTCGCTTCGCAGACTGTATCCCGATCAGTATCTATCTATATTCATCTCTGATCGATCTTACGTCGCGGCGGAAATGGCGAGGAGCCGTAATACTTTGACAAGGACTCACTGGCCTACCTATCATCCGCTTGTTTTTTGAGGCTTTTCGATGAGCCTTGCGTTTGCCAGTGATCCGCAGATGAGAAGCCTCAACAGAGATGAGTCACACTTCAGCTTAACGCAATGGTGGTTCGGAGGTTCACCAAACCTCAGAGTAAGAATCACGTTTATATTTGTCTTCACATCTTTGTGTTTGCTAGCCGCAGCCGGCTGCCAGACGATCATGGATCGCCGGGACGTTCGTCCCCTTGTCCTGCGCGACGTTCCCGCACAACGTCTTGCCTTTCGCTTTGAACCGGATATCGGCATGCCGGCCGAGGTCAAGCTCGACGAAAGCGACGAAAAGCTCGCAACCATTCAGACTGATTTCAACACGCGGCGCCCTGACGACGCCCTGCTGCGCACAGTTGTCTCGCCGGACGGACAACGCGCGCTGGCGTTATATGGAACTGAAACCGAACCGAGTCCGAACTTCCGTATCGATCTGTACGCAATTGACGGCAAGTTCCTGCGCAATCTCACGCCGCCGGATCTATCGTGCGTGTTTCCCGAAACAGTGGCGTGGTCGGGCGACGGAAATCTGATCACTTTCATCGCGCACCGCAGCACCAAACCAGCGCCCACGCCGACACCGCCGCCGGGCGTAGCTCTTCCCGAAGCTTCTCCAGACGAAGCACAGCCAACGCCGACAATTGCCCCGACCTTCGCTCCGGTTGCCACTTTTAGTACAGAACAAATCTATGTTTGCAATCGCGATGGTTATGATCTCCGGCCCCTGACCTCGCGCGAGGGACTTATTTATTTTTATTTTGCGTGGGCGCCGGACAGTCACGCTTTAGTGGCATTGGCCTGCCGTGAACCCGAATGGGCCGAACGCGAAAAAGCTTACAGGCTGCCCGCGGGCAGACCGCGATTGATCACGCTCGACGGACAGGAACGCTTGCTTGATGATGAGTTGACCGAGTGTTTGCCGGCGTGGTCGCCTGACTCAGCGAAAGTGATGACGGCGTTCGACGTTGACGTCGGTGTTTTCGATGCGGCGACTGACAAGCCCACTCAGGCCCGAATTCGGCTGCGCGACTCACTGATAGCCGCATCGTTTGCTTACGAAAAGACCATCACCAAGAAGGACGGCGAAAACGACAAAGCTGGTAAGTCTCAGGAAAGTGGCCCGCCTCCCTCGTACAATCCGATCGTCAGAGTGGAATGGCCCAGCCCGGAAAAAGTTTATCTGCAGACCGCCTACATCCGCGTCTATCCAGGCGAATCCGTCAACACCTTTCAGCGTTGGCATCGGCTGATGCTAAGTCCTCAGGCTGCAGTGCTGAAGTAATTGGATCGCTGTTATTTCTTGATGATTCGGATTACGTCCCTCGCTGTTCAGTTGGCATTCTCATTCACGCCGGGCTTCAGCCCGGTGACTCAACACTCAAATAATCCGAGGAACCGTTTAAACGGTTTCCCCTTCCACCTCAATCAACAGAAACCGTTGAAACGGTTAGAACTGAAATTGGGCTGGCTTTCACCGGGCTGAAGCCCGGTGTGAATGAGAGTGTTACACACGCAAACTGAACGAGTCCTGAAGTTTTGGCCCACTTTGGAACGCGTCAGAAATTTCGTTACAATAATTCGTGAATCGGAATCTGTGAATTGTGAATCGTAAATCGTTAATCGATTCGTGACGCAAGAGATCTAGGGAAAACAATCAGGGCCTCTCTAACGTACCTCCCCAGTAACAAAACACGCTTCCGATTTACGATTCACGATTCACGATTCACGATTCACGATTCACGATTTCACGATTCACGATTCACGATTTCACGATTCACGATTCACGATTCACGATTCACGCTTCTTCATGACCCCCGAACGTTGGCGACAAGTCGAAGATATCTTTCAGGCGGCACTCGATCTCGATACGGAAGAACGAGCTCGATACATGTCTATCGCCTGTGCCGGCGACGCGGCTCTGCAACGCGATGTTGAGAGTTTACTGCTTCAGCATGAGAGTGGCGCCGGTCAAACCTCCTCGGTCGATCCTGATGTGCTGGAGTCGCTCGAAGAGTTGCGGGACCCACTAATTGGCCTGCGACTCGGCGCCTATCTCATTGAGCGTGAGATAGGCCGCGGCGGCATGGGCGCCGTCTATGAAGCCCAGCGTGTCGATCAGGAATTCAACCAACGTGTCGCGATCAAGCTGGTGAAACGCGGCATGGATACCGATTTCATCCTGCGTCGCTTTCGCAAGGAGCGTCAGATTCTCGCGGCGCTCGCCCATCCCAATATCGGCCTCCTGCTCGATGGCGGTTCAACTCCCAATGGGTTGCCTTACTTCGTCATGGAATACATCGAAGGGCAACCGTTGTATCGCTACTGCGACGAAAACCAGCTCAGCATTGCAGAACGTCTGAAACTGTTTCAGTCGATCTGCGACGCGATTAATTACGCCCATCAAAAGCACATCGTTCATCGCGACATTAAACCTTCGAATGTGCTGGTGACGGCTGACGGGATTCCCAAGCTACTCGATTTCGGCATTGCCAAGCTGCTAAATCCAGATCTCGCTGGTGACATTACGCATGATCCGACTGCGACAGCGATGCGACTAATGACTCCGGAGTATGCCTCGCCGGAGCAGGTGCAAGGCGCTCCGACCACGCCCACTACGGATGTTTATTCCCTCGGAGTATTGCTCTATGAGTTGCTGACCGGTCACCGGCCTTACCGCTTGCGCAATCGCGCGCCACATGAGATTGCGCGAGTGATTTGCGAGGAGATGCCCCCGCCGTTGAGTGTCGTAATAACGAGGCCCGAGGATTTGCTGCCGAGCGGCAGAACGGCGGACGAAGCGACAACGCTCAGTGCTCTTTATACCTCGCGGCGTTCGACCCCCGAAACGCTTCATCGTGAATTCACGGGCGACCTGGACGAGATCGTGATGCGCGCTTTGCGCAAGGAGCCGGAATGGCGTTACCAGTCAGTCGAACAGTTACGTAACGACATCACCGCTTATCTCGAAGGTCGCGCAGTTTCGGAACTTCCCGACGCGCCTTTTTCTGCCACAGGACCAAAGTTCGATCCGAGCAACTCGGAAAATTCTTTGGCCGTACTTCCTTTGAAGCTGTTCGATCTCGATCAGGGAACCGGCTCCGGGCCTGAGTATCTTGGCACTGGTCTGGCAGACGCCTTGATCTCCCGTTTGGGCGGCGTCCGCCGTTTTGCCGTGCGGCCAACCAGCAGCGTCCTGCGATATGGAACGGACTCGGATCCATTGGTTGCGGGACGTGAACTCGGCGTCGCTTTCGTTCTTGACGGCCGTATCAGGCGGGCCGGCGATCACATTCGGGTCACAGTGCAACTTCTGAACGTGCATGACGGCACTGCTGTTTGGGCCGGACAGTTCGATGAAAAGTTTACGGATGTACTGAGTCTCGAAGATGCGATCTCGGCAAATGTTGCCGAATCATTAGTGCCGCAACTCACTGGGGATGAACGGGTGCGACTCGCCAAGAGAGGCACCGACGATCCGCAAGCACACGAAGCTTATCTGCGCGGACGCTTCTACTGGAACACGTTTACCGAGGAGGGTCTGGCGCGGGCCATCGTCTGTTATCACCAGGCGATTGCCATCGATCCCGACTACGCCGTCGCTCATGCGGGTATCGCCGCTTATTACAACTGGCTTGGCAGTTTTACCGTCTTGCCGTTTGCCGAGTGTGCCGCCGCCGCTTACGAAGCGGCGTCAACCGCGGTAGCGATCGATCCAGCGCTTGCTGAAGGGCACGCCGCCCTCGGCCAGGCGATCCTCTGCCGCGATTTTGCCTGGGCCCGTGCTGAAAGACAGTTGTTGAAAGCCATTGAATTGAATCCGGCTTATTCCGTACCGCGGATTTATTACGCACTGCAGTTGGGCATGGAAGGTCGTTTCACCGAGAGTCTGCGTGAAGCTTACATCGCTCGTGATCTGGATCCGCTGGCAATCATTTCGCGTTTCACAGTGGTCTGGTGTCTCTATCATTCACGCCGCTTCGACGAGGCTTACCGGATCGCACGCGACACTGTCGAGGCTGAGCCGCAAAACCTGATGATGCTTTACGGGCTGAGTTTTGTTCTCAGCCGCCTGGGCCGGCACGATGAAGCAATCGCTGCCGCGATGCGCGGCGTGGAACTTCTGGGGAAGGCGAGTCACACTTTGGGCCGGCTCGGCGCGGCTCACGCGGTCGCCGGTAACACTGCGGAAGCGGAAGCAGTTCTTAAAGATATGGATCTGATTGCCGCCCACCGGTATATCTCTCCGTATCACCAGGCATTGGTTTATTGCGCCCTGGGGCGTTTTGAAGAGTCGCTTAATCTGCTGGAACGCGCCCATGAGATCAATGATGCGAAAGTGCTGTGGGTGGGCGTCGATCCGGAACTGGATCCATTGCATGGTCATCCGCGTTTCAATGACTTACTGCAAAAGCTCGATCACCGTCTGGTAGCGCTGCCGCCGTTACCAGCACATTCCCACACTGGTCAGGAGTCGATTGCTGTCTTGCCGTTCCGCGTGCTCAACGCTCCGGCCCAAAACACCGGGGATGAGTATCTAGGTGTGGGACTCACCGACGCGTTGATCACTCGGCTCAGCAATGTCCAACGTTTGATTGTGCGGCCGACCAGTAGTGTGCTGCGATATAGCGGAGTCGTAGCTGATCCCCTGGTTGCGGGGCGAGACCTGGGCGTTGATTACATTGTCGATGGCAGCGTGCGCCGCATTGGCGATTATCTGCGCGCGTCGGCGCAGCTGGTGAGTGTTGGCGAAGGAGTGACTCGTTGGGCAGAGCAGTTTGATGAGCATGCCACTGACGTCCTGCAGATTGAAGATTCAATCTCTGAAAGAGTCGCCAGCGCCCTGCTGCCGCAGCTTACCCGCGACGAAAAGCGACAACTTTCGAAGCGCGGCACAGAGATTCCGGAAGCTTTCGAGTCGTACCTGCGCGGCCGTTATTACTGGAATACCTACACGGTCACCGGGTTTGCCAAAGCGTTCGAAAGTTACAACCACGCCATTGAACTCGACCCTGATTACGCACTCGCCTACACCGGCATCGCGGACTACTACAACTGGCTCGGAGTTTTTGGGATCAGATCGTTCGCGGAATGTTCTGCCGCGGCAAAGGAAGCGGCCAGCAAGGCTGCCGCTCTCGATTCAGGTTCCGCCGAAGCTTACTCAGCCCTGGGGTTTGCAACGCTTTGTCATGACTTCGATTGGGCGGTGGCTGAGGGTCACCATCGCCGCGCGATTGAGATCAATCCCAACTACGCGACCGCGCATCATTGGTACGGGTTTCACCTGGCCATGTGTGGCCGCTTTGACGAAGCGATTCGCGAGATGTCGCGAGCGCGGGAGCTGGATCCGCTTTCGCCAAGCATCATGCAGGCGCTGGCTTGGTGTTATTACCAGGCCCGGCGCTTTAACGAATCCATTACAACTCACCGCAACATGTTGGAAGCGGCGCCGGACTTTTCTTTGGGCCTGGCAACTTTGGCGTGGGTGTTGAGACACGTGGGCCAGGTGGATGAGGCGGTTGAAAAAGCAGAGCGGGCGGTAGCGCTGTCTGACAGCCCGCTCTTGCTGGCCGCGCTGGGAGCAACCTACGCGAGCGCGGGACGTGTTGATCAGGCAAAGGACGTTATTGAGCGCTTATCTGAACAGCACTCCTATTCGTCACCGTACCAACGAGCCCTAATTCATGTTCAGTTGAACGAACGCGAAACAGCATTGTCGCTGTTGCGCGAAGCTTATGTGGTCAACGACGGTTGGCTCGTCTGGTTGGGAGTTGAACCGCAACTAGATCCGCTCAGAGGCGAGCCGGCATTTGAAGAATTGCTAATCAAAACACGCAATCCAGCTGTGGGTCGTGATGCTATTTCAGCCCAGGCAGCGGCGGCGGCTGTGGCCCGCCGCAGAAGCGAGTTGTCTGCAAGCAGAGATGCCACAACTTCTCCGGTTCTCGTACCCGCCGAGCAGACGCATGCCAGCGTCAATGAAGAAGCCCGGCGACTTTATACGGCCGGTCGATATTACTCGACGCGCCGCAGCGCCGAGGGTTTGAAGCAAGCGATCGAGCGCCTGGAACGCGCAGTTAATCTTGACGGCGATTTCGCGCTGGCCCATGCGGAGCTCGCCGATTGCTATGCGTTGTTGAATTGGTTCATCGAGCCCCCGCCGCCCGAAGCATGGCAACGCGCGAAAGCATCAGCGACTCGTGCCGTTGAAGCTGATCCAGAGCTGGCCGAGGCGCACGCTTCACTCGGTTTTGTCAGACTTCACTTATGATCGTGATTGGGCAGAGGCTGAACGCGAGCTGCGAAAAGCGATTCTTTTGAAGCCGACTAACCAGGTGGCACATCGCTGGTACGCTTATAGTTTGGCGGCGATGGGCCGGCATGACGAAGCGGCGCTGGAGATTCAACGCGCGCGCGACATCTCGCCGCAGTCGCCCGTGATTGCGACGGCAGTGGCAAATGTGTTCTTCCTGGCGGGTCGATACGAGGACGCAATTGAACAGTGTCTCAAAGCTTTGGATTTAGACCCGGGCGCCGTGGCCGCGCACACAATCCTGCGTTGGGCGTATGAGAAGAAGGGAATGCATAACGAGGCGCTGGCCACTTTTGAACAGGAACGCAGTTTTGCCGGCGACACACCCACCACGCGCGCGAAGCTGGCCCACGTCCTTGCGGCCGTTGGGCGTCATGATGAAGCGCGGGAAATGTTGGAACAGATTCTAGCGCGGCGGCAGGACGAGTGGGTCACAGCTTATGAGATAGCGATTGTTTATGCCTGGCTCGGCGATCACATGAACGCGTTACGCTGGCTCTCGCAAGCGGAAAGAGAACACGCTGTTGGGTTCACTTTCGTGCGCGTTGATCCGCATTTGGAAACGCTTAGATCTGATCCGCACTTTAGGGATCTACTCCGCGGGACCGACAAGACAATCCCATGAGGATTGCCGATTGGTGATTGCCGATTGCCGATTAGTTACCTGGCGACTAAGACCTCCAAGAATGGGAAGGGTATCTTTGGCTCAGGTAAAGTAATAAGAGTTCATTGCAGCGGCTTTGCCGACGGATGTGAGGCGGTGGCTTTGCCCCGCCGTAAACCTGCTCCATTAGTCCCGGGGCTTCGCCCAGGATTTATGTTCCGAAAATAAATCATGAAAAACCTGTTCCTAGTAGCGTTGATTGCAGCTCTGCTTTTTACAACTCTTGCTCCTGCTCACCTCATCGCGCAGTCTCCAACGCAAACAGTCAACCGCCAAAAGCAAGGCAGCGTCACGGGAACTCGACTGCTCGTCTGCGCGATTACGAAAAATTTGTGCAAGAGCAGATGGCGCGGGACCGGATCCCGGGAATGACGATTGGCTTTTTTCAGGGCGACTATACTTGGGTCAAGGGTTTTGGCCTGGCAGACGTCGAGAACAAAACGCCTGCAGCAACCGACTCGGCTTATCGAATCGCTTCAACCACAAAACCGATGACGGCCGCAGCGATAGTTCAACTGGCAGAGCGCGGCAAGATCAATCTCGATGCGGAGATTCAAACCTACGTTCCTGATTATCCCAAACAGCAATGGCCGGTCACTGTGCGTCAGTTGCTAACGCATCTTAGCGGCGGTCAGGGTCCCTCCGGCCTTGGGCCTGAGTTCGTCTCGATGAAAGACCTCGTCGCACGGCTGGCGAAATCACCGATAACGGTCGAGCCGGGGACCCGCTTCGTTTATGGGGCAGGCGCTTACAACTTGCTCGCTGCCGCGGTGGAGAATGTTTCGGGAGTGTCGTTCGACAAATACTTGCGCGATAACCTCTGGTCGCCGGCGGGAATGAAAGACACTCGCATCGATGATGTGCGCGGACTCGTCGCCAAACGCGTCCGTGGTTACGATCTGGCTGACGGCGAGCTTAAGAACGCGCCGTTCATTGACGTTAGCTCACGTATTGGCGCCGGGGGTGTGACGAGCACGGTGCCTGATCTGCTGCTTTGGGCACGTGCGATAATTGACGGCAAAGTTGTTTCGCAGAAATGGCACGATGAGATTTTCACTCCGGTCACGACAAGGGCTGGACGCTGGTCGGGAATTGGCGACGCTGACGAGTATTACACGCTTGGTTGGATGATTCGGCCCGTAAACGGGAACTATGTCATTAACCACGGCGGCAGTCAGAAGGGCACTGAATCCGCGTTCTTTATCTTTCCTGCGAAAAATATAGCGATCAGCATTCTCAGCAATCTCGAGTTTTCAAATCTGGAAACCTACGTGCGTCCGCTCTTCAAAGCATTAACCGGTGAAGAGTGGAACGTTCGTGTGTTCACGAAAGACCTTCGTGACGGGCCGCTGGCGCGTGCCCTGGATAGCTCATTCAATTACGGCTCTCTTCACTACTGGAAGCACCAGCTTCCATTTACAAGCGATCCGCAAGATCTGGCAGTTGCCTTCAATTACTTCAACACGAATGCAAATCGCGAGGCCCTGCATACGAACGCCGCTGCCACAGCCAGGAAAATTCGTGATGGTCGTCATCCGCTCGCGGGAAGCGCTTTTATCAAAGTGGGTTCCTTCATCGCAGCCAAGCTCGCGGAAAAACACGGCACGGCAAGTTTCAAGAAATATCACACCGCAGGGGCGATTCCTTTCTTCGCAGACTATGTGCGTCTCTACAAAACCGATGCGCAGATACCGAACGAGCTGCGCTTTACGCCGGCGTTCGAGGCGATGATTGAACGTTGGGACGCAGACTGGGCTCGCACCTGGAATCCCTACACGCGCAACCTAACCTTTACGGCTCAGTCGGACTTCAAGGCTATTAGCGCGCGCCTGCAAAAAGAGTTTGCAGGAGCCGAGGTCTATCCCGACTTCACTGGGGATCTGCAACGAGTTCAGCAGGGTGATTCTGCGCTTGCCTCAAGCAAACTAGGCGTCGATCTTTATCCGAATTCCGATGAGGTGCTGTTCAATCTCGCGTACTTTTTAATCATTGTTCGAGCAAAGCGAAGCAGGGGAAGAAGTACTGCCAGACGTATGCTTGGCGATTACGAGAGGCCACTTGTCTATTTTCGACGCGCTTATGAAGCGAATCCTAATGGCGTGATGGCACCGGGTACCTTTTTGGATTTAGGAAGACGTTGGTTGCGGCGGCCGGAGACTGTTTGGCGCCGCAAATGATTTTATTAATGCCGGACTGGAACTTCATCCGAAGAATGCGGCGCTTCACGAGCTGCTGGGAGACTTGATGTTGAAGCGAGGACAAAAGGACGCGGCGATTGAGAATTATCGCAAGGCTTACCAACTCGATCCGAAAGTGGCGAAAGGTGCATCATTAGAAGAATACGTCGCGGCCCGGATAAAGATTAACTAGCCGCGGATGAACGCGGATGAAACGGATCTGAGTTAGAACTAAAAGAACTCTAAGCGAGATTGTTCTTTTTGGAGTGCGCCGACTAGTCGGCGCTTTTTTATTCGTATTGTTCGTGTCATTTCGTGGACCGGCTTTGATACATTATGAACGCCGCGGATAAGACGATTCCCGAGCCACTCAGAACTGCAGCTTACCCCGCATAACGCTTATTCTCGGTACGGAATAGAGCCGAACCAGGGTGCAAGCCCGTAATAAAGTCTTAGGTTCCGTCTTTTGCAGATCCGTGTCATCCGCGCTAATCCGCGGCTCGTTTTATTGTATGGTATTGTCATCGTTCACTCTTCCCATGCTGCTGCTTCAGCAAAACATTGCTCAGTCCTTCAACTCGCCGATCGTGCGCATTCTGCTCGTGGCGATTGCCCTGGGCCTTCTCTACATTCTCTGGCGCGAAGTCCGAAAAATTCCCGCAAAGCTGTTCGCCCTGATGGCCACCGCCTTCGTGGACATGGTCGGACTGCTGATGATCATTCCGCTGCTGCCGTTCTATGCGAAATCGCTTGGCGGTTCAGGAATCAATGTGCTGGGAATTCATCTCGGCATTGGCATGATCATCGGCATCATCGTGGCGGCGTTTACGGTTGCCCAGTTACTAAGCGCGCCGATGTGGGGAAGGTTCTCAGATCGCGTGGGCCGGCGTCCCGCACTCTTGATTGCTTTAGGGGCGTCCGCAATTGCTTATCTGATTTTTGGTTTTGCTGAATCGCTGCTCCTCTTGTTCATATCGCGAATTGTTCAGGGAGCGGGAGGCGGAACCGTAGGTGTGATTCAGGCTTATGTCGCGGACTCGACTGATCCAAAGGATCGCGCGCGGGCGCTTGGATGGCTGTCTTCCGCTACAAATCTTGGCGTAGCGCTTGGGCCTGTACTCGGTTCCTTTGCAATCACATTAGGAACGAAGGATCTGCTGCCAGGATCGCGGACGTTACAGATGGGTCATGCGGCGCCTGGCATCCTGGCGGCCGCGCTTTGCTTACTAAACATGGTATTCGTTGCGCGTTACCTGAAGGAGTCGCGCGATTTCACGGAACCCGGGCCCACTGATGAACCCCGGCGCACTTCGCGCCAGGCAATCTGGCGCGTGATTTCGCATTCAAGCGAACCCGCATCGCGCTTGATCTGGATCTATGCGATTGCCATCGGCGCGTTTCAGGGTAGCTTTTCAGTGCTGGCACTATTCCTCAACGTGCGCTTTCAAGTCACCGAGCTGACGATTGGTTACTTCTTCATGTACGTTGGCTCGATTTCCGTTTTCACGCGAGTACTGCTGTTGGGTCGCATGGTGGATTGGCTAGGCGAAGCAAAACTGTCGCGGTTGGGATTGGTTTTACTGGCGGCGGGAGTTTTAGGTATGCCCTTGTCGAGCAACCTTCTGATGTTGGCGATCGCGGTGGCATTAATCCCACTCGGCACGGCTTTCACCTTTCCCTGTGTGACGTCACTGTTGTCGCGGGTGATCGCGCCGCGCGAACGCGGGCTCTATATGGGGATGCAGCAGACTTACGGCGGCGTATCGCGCATCGTTGCGCCACTCTTCTTTGGTTGGGCCTTCGACTCACTGGGAGTATCGGCGCCGTACTTCTTCTCGTCGGCGTTTATTTTTGCAACGCTGTTGCTGGGTTTTGGTCTGGATCGCTATGCGAAGGGCGAGGTTGCAGGCACAAAACCCACGCGGGAGCAAGAAGCGTGATGGGCAGATGGGGAAACGCGAGGAAGAAAGGGCTCTTAAAATTATCCTGGCCGAAGACTTCAGTCAGGGAAGATAACGATCAATTCGCGCTGACCGTGTGATTTCCAGTGGGTAACCGAGCTCAACAAAATGTCTCGGTAGATTCTGAGATTGTCTTCTCCGATCTGCGTGGGCGTAGATTCATGGGCTAAAACGATCCGTTTAGGTTCAAGCCAGGAGAGGTCACCCAGCATCTCTTCCAGAGCGTCCCAATTCTCCCCGAAATAATCGGGAAAGCTGAGCTCCTCCGCCAGTATTGCTAACAGATCCGCTTTGGACGCTACACTGGCTGGAATACGGACGATTAGTTTGTCGGGATCTTTTTTTCGGAATCTGAGTGTTCGATGGCGTGCGTCATCACTTATCGTTCCTCCCAATCTCGTAGAGAGTTGGGTCGCACTCTGATAGCACACGAGTGCTAACGCGTAAGGTCGACATCATTGGTGCTGATTCGCGGTCAAAGTTAACTGGCGAAGCGAGGACGAATCGGCGGGAGTCTATTCTGAACTGGTCAGCAGGTCAATGCTGTTTGAAATTTATGATTTAGCGTACTGCGGGATCGTCGTTGAAAGATTTGAGGTCGCGAAAGTCACTCTCTGCCGACGCCCAAAGCATCGGCCACGCGATTGATGTAGTTAAACCACGAGGCGATGAGCGTGATTTGCAGAATGCCCTGATCGTCAAAGCCGACCGCGCGCAAACGCTCGTGATCTTGCTGGCTGATGTCGGTCGCATCTTTAGTCAGCCGCGCGACGTAATCCAGCATCACACGATCCTGATCAGAGATGGCGGCGGTCTTGTAATCCTGCTGCAGCGCCTTCACCAAATCTTCATCTAAGTGTCACTCGACGCAGAAACTCTGCGTGTGATTCGATTCAATAGTGACAACGGTTGGCAACGGAAACGACGGTGGTGATCATTTCATGTTGCCGGCGCGTGAGGGGCAGATCGGGTGACATCAAAGCGCCGAAGGTCGCAAACGCGTGATGAAGCGCTTCGGGGATTAAGCTGTGTGAAGCGACGATCTCGGAGGTTTGCTTGTCGGCTGTAGGATGGATCGGGGTGGCATACTCGATTGGATAAAGTTCGCGCTGCGCTTCAACTGCCTTGCGCAGCCTCTCGTCGTTCTCCGGTGAGACAGTCTTGATCCAGGTCATAGGAAATCAGTCTTCCTTGTCGTTTGATTCAACAATTCTGCGAGCGAACAGCAGGTAGTATACCGGAACGCCCAAAGCCACCACGCCCACGCCCAGGAATGATTGTTTGGGACTGTTGCTGGCCAGCAGAAAAGTAACACTGCCACTAACAGCAGGAACACGATCGGCGTGATTGGATAACCAGGAGTTTGGTAAGCGTTCTTGTCCAGCTGTTTGCGACGCACGACGAACACCGCGGATACGGTGAGAGCCACAAATATTACAACCACGAAAATGAAGTAAGAGACGATCTGATTGAAGCTCCCCAGCGCCACAAGTAGCGAAGCGAGCAACGCATGCAAGGCGATAGCGCGCGCCGGGGTGCCAAATCTTTGATGGAGAGACGCTGCTGCGGGAATGAACAAGCCATCACGGGCCATAGCAAAGTACACGCGTGGCGCCGACATGATCAGTGCGGCCAGACTGGCGCGATTGTCACGATAACAATCGCGGAGAACACCTGCGCGCCTGCTTTGCCGAACAGCACTTCGCCGGCTTGGGCAGCAAACGTTTCGCCGGAAGTGACCGAGTCAAGCGGGACTAAATAAAAAAAGACAGCGCTGGTCAGAATGTAAACAACCGTAACGATCACTACGCCAAAGAGCAACGCTCTCGGAATCGTCCGACCTGGCTCACGTACTTCACCGGCCAACTTTGTTACATCCCACCAGCCGCCAAAGGAGAAGAACGCCGCTACCAGCCCGCCAGCCAAAGCCGGCAACAGCGGCGCCGACTGAGTTCGCCGAGCGACAAACGGGGTGAAGTTTGACCAGTTACCCAGTTGAAAACCAAACCCCCAAAGCAAAAGAAAGAAGAGCAAAGCGAGTTTGACGATTGTCAGCCAACGCATCAGCCCCGCGCCCAGCCTGACTCCCCGGATATTGATAAGTGCCAAAATTACTATCGCGGTAATGGCAATCGCTTTTGTTCCTGTGGGCGAAAGATTTACGATATAGCCAACGTAACCTGCCATGCCGACCGCGAGCGCCGCTGTCAATCCCGGGTCCATAACCAGCAGCGCCATCCATCCAAACAAAAAGGCCAAGGGCCGGCCGTAGGCTTCGCGCAAGTAAACATAACCACCTCCCGCTTGCGGGTACCGCGCGGCTAGCTCGCCATAACAGAGGGCGCCGCAAACGGCCATCGCTCCCATCAGCAGCCAGACGATAAGTACCAACAGTGGCGAGCCGAGCGACTTGGCCATGCCGGCCGGGGTCAGAAATATTCCGACCGCAATCACTTCACCCACCACCAGAGCAGTGGCCGTGCGCACGCCAAGTTGTCGTTTGAGTTCTGTTTGTTTGGTCAAAGAGTGTGGACTGAGACACCAAGGCTAGCGACAAGCAAAGCGAGAGACGAGCATCCGATTCAGCTCACTTGATTCTGACGACTTGCGCCATTGTTATCTTCGCGACGCGACGCGAAGGCAGCTTGATCTAAAGTCGGGCTATTCAACGCTACGCGTCGCGCGCTCCGAGAGCCTAATTCAACCTGATTGTTCTGGGACTTCCGTCGTCAGCTACCCTGACCGGCAGTCCGCGTCCTGGCGTTGATTTCAGTACAAACGCAAACGAACGTTTGCCGGGTTGATATCGTCCAAGCGGTGCGTCAACAGACACGGCATAGCTCGCGCCCATCCTCCGCGCACTGATCGTTGTCCGGCGAAAGCCATCCTGTTTGTAAGCGGTGCTCACGCCATCATCTTCGTAAAAAGTCAGTGAAGCACCCTTTTCGTCCGGATAGATGTTAAAGGTAATTGGATCGAACGGCCTCTCGCCGACGTAGTCGATTTCCGGTCCTGTTGGAATAATCGCTCCTCCCCTGACGAACATAGGCACAGTGTCCAGCGGGGCGTCCATGGCGATCGTTGTGCCACCCTGGTATTTCTTGTTTGTCCAGTAGTCGTACCAGACACCTTTCGGCAGATATACCAGACGCCGCGTGACATCCGGCTTCACTACGGGCGCGACAAGGAGATCGTCCCCAATCATGAATTGATCATCAAGATTGTAGGTGTTGGTATCGTCCGGATAATTCAGCACCAGGGGCCGAAACAACGGAACTCCGGTCCGGTGCGCTTCTTCGAGAACGGTATAAAGGAAGGGAAGCAGTTGATATCGGAGCTTTAGATACTTGCGAATGATTCCTTCGTTGTACTCCCCAAAACGCCAGGGCTCCTGATCATAGCCGTCGATCACTTTATGATTTCGACAAAACGGCGCCAGGAAACCTATTTGATAAGAGCGAACCAGCAACTCACCATTGCCTCGTCCAATAAAGCCACCGACATCGCTGCCCACAAAAGGCTCGCCTGACATTCCCAATGTCGTGAACATCGGAATGTTCAGTTGCAGCGCTTCCCAGGTGCTGTTTGTGTCGCCCGTCCACATCGTCGAATATCTTTGGATACCCGCGTAGCCGGCGCGCGTGATCACATATGGCCGTTGATTGGGTCGCAGCCGCTCCAGCCCCTCGTAGGTTGCTCGAGCCATCAACAGTGCAAACACATTCCGGTTCTTAGCATGAGTTGATTTCTCGCCTTCGTCGAAGCTGACAACATCAATTTGGTTCTTACCTGTTTGGTCGATGAAGTCCGCCGGCTCGTTCATATCCGTCCAGATTCCCGCGATGCCGTGGTCGGTGTAAGAGCGATGTAAGTCGCCCCACCATTCACGCGCGGCGGGAAGCGTGTAATCAACAAATACACTTTCGCCGGGCCAGACTTTCGGAACAAACAAGTCACCGTTCTGACGTCGTTGAAAGTAATTCTTTTCCAGACCTGTTTCGAAGACGTAGTAGCGTTGTTGCTGTGGATCGAGTTCTGGAGTCGTTGATGTAATCTGCCCGGCGCTTTTTGGTACCGGTTGATGTTTCACACCTGGATCAACAATTGTGACGAGCTTGACTCCCTGCTTCGCCAGCTTCTCACTTAGCAACTTGGGATTCGGAAAGCGCCGCCGGTCCCAGGTAAAGACGCGATACTCCTGCATGTAATCGATATCAAGATGAACCACGTCAAGCGGCAGATCACGTTTGCGATACTCGTTTACCACTTCCTCCACCATCGTGTCCGGGTAATAGCTCCAGCGGCTTTGTTGGTTGCCCAAGGCCCAGAGCGGCGGAAGCGGCATGTGTCCGGTAAGGTCCGCATAGCGGCCGAGGATTTTCTTAAGTGCAGGCCCGTAGAAGAAGTAGTAGTTCAGCTCGCCACCCTCAGCGCCAAACCAGACGCGCTGTTGTGACGACTTAGCGAAATCAAAATAGCTGCGATAACTGTTATCGAAAAAAATTCCATAGGCGCGGCCGTTTTGTAGAGCGGTATAGAAAGGGATAGTTTGATAGATCGGATCTTTTCCTTCGGTGTAGCCCGGAGTGTCAGAATTCCAGTTTACGAAGGAACTGCGACGCTTATCGAGGCGCGCAGCTTTTTCTCCCAGCCCATAAAAGTGTTCCGCAAATCCAACCTTCTTGGCTGCCGCCACGAAAGTTCCGGCCCGCGAGTCAAACATCATATCCTTCAGTAGCCCCTTGGCGTCGTAGGCCATCGGTTGCTCGTCGGCGTTGATGACTGAACGCGTTTTGGCATCGCGAAATTCAACCAGCAGCGGGGACCGATTGATTACGACTTCGAGCTCATCAGTTGTTATTGTCACGAAACCGGGCTCTTCAGAAATTGCCCAGCGCGGCGTGATCCACTCAGTTTTGGCTATTGCCCAGGAATGATCCTTGACGGGTAAGGGTTTCGCGAATGAGGCGCGGATTCGCACCAAATCGGGCGCTAAAATCGTGACTTGCACCTGGGATTTGTCTTCGCAATTAAAAACAACTGCCTTTTCGGATTTAGTGAAACTCACGATCCGCCCGATCTTTTCCAGCGCGGTAATGTCCTGGGCCTGAACCGGGTTAACTAAAACAAGAATAAAGAGAGCGAGGCTTAAAGTAGTTTTTAATATGAGCATTGGTTTTTCAAGATTGCCAATTGTCGATTGCCGATTGCTGATTGATCTGAACCGGAAGTGTTTAATCGGAAATAGGCAATTGGCAATCGGCAATTTGTTTATGCAGACTGCGCGAATCCCAACCGCGCCGCTCCGAGCAATCCGGCGTCATCACCACATTTGGCGCGCACGATCCGCACCCGGGCAGCGAGTAAGGGAAAAGCACGCTCCGCAACCTGCTGATGCATGTACTTTTCAAAAAGGTCCCAGCCGTTCATCACGCCGCCGCCAATCACAATCATTTCCGGATTGATGATATTGATCAGATTTGCCAAACCAATCCCGAGGTAGACGCCCATCCGGCGAAAGACCTCGAGTGCCAATTCATCACCGGCAATGCCGGCCGCGTAGATCGTTTCGCCCGTCAAGTTCGCCTCAACTTGTAACGTGGAGTCTGGGTAACGGGGACTGGCCTCACGCGTCATGCGCACAATCGCGGTCGCAGAGGCATACACCTCCAGGCAGCCACGACTACCACACCCGCAGGCAACACCTCCGAATGGATCCACGCACATGTGTCCGATCTCTGCCGCCGCCCCGTCGACTCCCCGCCACAACTTTCCCTCCAGGATGATGCCGCCTCCGACACCAGTGCCCAGCGTCACGCAGACGATGGTCGAGCGACCGCGGCCTGCGCCTCGCCACATTTCGCCCATCGCCGCCGCGTTTGCATCGTTTTCTAATATCGCCGGCCGCTGCAGTTGTTCACTCAGAATTTTCGTGAGCGGAAAACCGTCGAGGCAATTCAGGTTCGGGGCTTTGACGACGATTCCTTTTGCGACGTCTACGGTTCCGGGAACGGCTATGGATATGACCCGAATGTGATTCTCTCCTGCAATTTGTTTCTCGCATTCCTGGACGGCCAGCACCAACGAACGAACAATCTCATCGGCGCTATCTGCGCGTGGCGTGGGGTGCTTGAGGCGAACGTGAATGCCTCCCATTTCATCAACGGCGGCGGCGCGAAGATGAGTGCCTCCCAAATCCGCCGCGAATACGAAACCATTCGCGGGCGAGGCTGCGATGTTTTTATTTGGATCGGCCATTTTTTCCACCGTGGATGTAACGGTCAGCAACAATTCGAGGAGTCTCGTTGTTTTGTCCGCTCTTGAGGTTTGCCGTGAGGCGAATAAATTGCGCCATCGACCAGGCCAGCGGAGTGGCCGATCCCGTTCCTTCACCAAAACGCAGTTCCGGCCGGGGACTGTCCGAGCGATCCCAAACCTGTTCCGGAATCATCATTCCGTCGTTCGCGAAAGACAACATTGTCTCCAATCGCTTTTGCGCAGTGGCAACATCACCGCGCGCAATGTCGTATTCGCCTCGTTCGCCTGTCAACAGGACCCACAGTCTACCTACTCCGGTGCGAGCATCGTAATTGCTTCCGTCCGGTCGTTCGCCATAGGCATCGTGATTGTAACGATACCAACCGGAGCCGGCCGGTGTTTCTACCTTGATCAACTTGTCGATCACCGCGAGCGTCCGGGCAATTAACGGATCGTCAGCGGGCTTGATTCCTAATCTCACCAATTCCAAAAACCCGGCGTCGACAATCTCGCGTTCGTCGTAGGTGCCACCGCCACTATTTATTTCAATCTTATTTCCGTCGTTAGGATTGTCATTTTCTGTGATGCGTATGAAGTAGTTGGGCTGGGCATGCGCTCCGGTAGAAGTCGCCGTCCAGGCTTCCAATCGTCGCACCCATTCATCCGCCTGTTTCAGATAAGTATCGCTCGCCGGCTGATCCTTATTAATAATCGCGATGTGGGCTGCACAAACCAGTCCGGCAATTTCGGCGGCTATTGTCGCAGGCGAATAGCCTCGCTTTTCTTCCCAACGATCCTGATCGGTTACCGGACCTTTGCGAACGATGAAGTCTGCTGCGGGCTTAATATGTTTCAGCCAGGTGCGGCGGTCGGTTCGCTGTAATTGATAGGCGAGGACGAGTGGGAATGCGACCTGATCCATCTGCAAGCCGCCGCCGATCGGGCGTCCATCCACCCATGAATTCTGCGGAAAACTTCCATCCGGTTTCTGCTGTACCTTGAAAAGATAATCAAGCGCGCGATTCGCGCTGGCACGATCGCCCAGGGCCATGAAAGCAGTTGCTACGTGATACAAATCGCGAGACCAGACCGCATGATAGCCGCTAACCGTCGGCTCGTTAGCATTAGGTCCACCACCCCAGGGATTTGATGGTGAAGCAATCATTGCCCCGCGATACGTTTTGTCTTCAAGTGCTTTTAAGACCATTGCCGCCATGTTGAATTGAGTCTGGTACTTCGGCTCGACCCTACGAAGTGCCTTGAGGTAGGTATGCCAGCTTGCTTCGTATTGGCGGCGTATGCGGGCAAACCCCTGGGCTAGCGAATCGCGCGCACTAATCAAAGCCTCCCTCGGCGTTTTCCCAAACGAGAGCGCCAGGGTACAGCGACTGATGGGGTTCCCGGTCGAGCCTTGAAAGCCTTTCAACGCTGCTACTTGTACAACGTTGCCGTTTTCCGCGCGCTGATACGCTGTAAATCCTGAGCGATTCCAATTTTGTTTCAACTGCGTGAGGCCGTCACTCGAACCAAGATAGCCATTCGACATCTCCCTGCGCGATTCTCGATCAGCTGGCTTGATTGTGCTCCTAATCCATTCGTCCGAATATGCAAACCCCGAATTGGAGACAAGAGCCGAAGCCTTATTCCCGTCAGAAGCTAATAGCGCATCCCCTTCACTCCAGGCAGAGTCGTGCATGCCGCTGTTATTGAGCGAGGGATCGAAATACACATACACTCTCTTCGCTACTCGGCTAACAAAATCAATATGGATCAATACCGTGTTGCGCTTCGGATCGGTAACGTAGGTTTTCGTAATCGTGTAATCGCCGCTCTTTGCCGTGTTGATCTGTCTAAAGGTCAATGCCGAAGGATCAAGTAATTCCAGGTTGTGAACTGTGTCTTCACTTTCCGTCTCAACTGTACCGCCGACGATGATCAACTGGAGCATCTGAACATTCGGTACATCCAGTGTGGGATAGAACACCTCCGTCATCACGCCATTGTTAAGCGTAAACCAAACTTTTGAGGCGAGCGTGTTTGCAGTTCCGAAGCCATTCTTCGCGGCACTGGGCCAATGCGCATCGAGACCGGGCGCGCCCGGCGCGTTCGCTTGTCCAAATAAAGCGGGGCAACCGACCAGGAAAACTATTGCGATTGATATGAATCGAAGCATCTATTAGATATCCCGAAGGAATGGTCGTTGTTCTAGTCCGCAAAGCGGACGAATGAAAATAGCCCAGCACTTCAGTGCTGGGAAAACGCATTGTCCAGAGTTTGAAGTCCGTGTAACGGACAACTGAAATCTTTGTTTCCTAAGGAGTCAATTCAGCCGTCCGCTTCACGGACTGAATATCATTATCCGGTGATTCCCAGCACTAAAGTGCTGGGCTATTTCCATTCGTCGGCTTCGCCGACTGGGACTGCCGGTGAAAAGATCGTCACCACCCGGCGCGTTGCACTCACCTTGTCGAGCGGCGAAAGATCCGATAGCCCCAGGCGTCAAGAGAAATTGCTGGTAACCCCACCGATCGTTTTCTCGCCTCTCGTTCGGGCGCGGGCGCGTCAGGCGGTAAAGGTGGAGCGATATCGGGCGTGACATCCTGATAGGCCGAACCGTTCGCCGCTTCAGTCGAACCAAAGAAGGGGCGGCTCGAAAGATTAATTGCGACGAGCACTTCCTCACTCGCGGTGCGTCTTACGTAGGTCAACACTCGCGCCTCGTCAGAATTCGGCAACCACTCCAGCGAACCGCGCCTTAAGGCGTTACTCGATCGTCGCAGCGCCATCATCTGTTTATAAAAGCGAGGAAACTCAGGACGCCGGTCGGCGAACGGCCAGAAGACAGGCAGCTTTTCAAAGAGAGCCGGAGCTCCTGACTCTGTCGTGTCCCCTACCTCCATGCCGTTATACAAGAGCGGCACGCCATCAAGCGTAAACATCAGTGCCGAAGCAGCAAGTGCCGCAGGTTCGCCAAAACGCGCGATCGCCCGGCGCTCGTCGTGGTTGTCAGAGAAACGAAGATGAAGCGAGCCGCGGGGCCATTCCTTGAACTCTTTTTCCCACTCTGATCGCAAATCTGAAGCACGGCCTTGGCCCTGCAAAACTCGAGTCATGGCGCTATGCATCGGCCAGGAGTAATCAAAGTCGAAAGCCTTGATGAGCAGTTCCGCTTTATGGCCTTCAGCCAGCATCGCGATATCTGGTTTGATCTTGTCTAACTCAACGCGCGCGTTTTCCCAAAAATCGGTCGGCACTTCCTCAGCCACATCGCAGCGAAAGCCATCGAGATCAAATTCCCGCACCCAGTACTTCAACATGTCGGTCATGTACCGGCGGAGCTGCGGGTTTTTGTAATTTAGCTCGGCGACGTCACTCCAATCATGTGGGTAAGTGATGCGACCGGCGGCATCATGCTCGTAAAACTCAGGGTTCTTCATCATGACGTTGTCCCACGACGTGTGGTTCGCCACAATGTCGATCATCACTTTCATGTCGCGCCGATGTGCTTCACTAATTAACTTTTTGAAGTCTTCTTTCGTTCCGTAGTCAGGGTTAATCGCGTAATAGTCGCGGACTGCATAAGGACTGCCGATAGTTCCTTTTTTCTTCTCCTGCCCGATGGGATGAATTGGCATCAACCAGAGAATCGTTACTCCCAGCTCCTTGAGCCGATCGAGCCGGGCGGTAATGCCGTTGAAATCTCCTGCTGCTGAAAAAGCGCGCGGATAGATTTCGTAAACGACGCCGTCGCGCACCCAATCGCGTGTTACGCGGGCCGATTGCTTAGAGACGTTGCGGGACGCTTCCTGGCTAGCGCCGGGTTGGTAAGTAGAACCAACCAGCACGAGAACCAGGAGGAGAACTTTGGCTTTTCGACTTGTACTTGTATGACTCTGCATCAATGTCACACCTCCGTTCAGTACGGTAGCTCTAGCGACGCCATTCAAGTGCCGTTGCCGCTCGGTTCAGTACGGGAGCGTAGCGATGACATTTCAAGCGCCGTTGCCACTCGGTTCAGTACGGGAGCGGTAGCGACCGCATTCAAGTCACTACCCGATCAAGTTTGAGGACCCATCAAGCTCATCCCAAGTTGCCCAAAGGTCTAGATTAGAATTCTCTAAATTACTTGAATGCGGTCGCTACCGCTCCCGTACTGAACCGAGCGGCAACGGCGCCACCCTTACGCCCGTTTCTGCCGCCCTCATTTCTCATCAATCAGTCCGGTGCTCGGCACCGGCTGCACCGACTCCGGAACAGAAAGTAATTCATGCTCGTCTGCTTCAATGACCGCTGCTCCCGGTACATCCTTATCGGCAACATCTTGAACCAGCAGAACGCTGATAGCAGCGATTGCGAGAAAAAAACCCCCGGCCATAACTACGTACATCGGAGCATTGGGATTATCCCGGCCGAAGACCGCTCGAATCACCGGTCCAAAACAAAACGACGCGATGATCTCCGGTATCACAATGAAGAAGTTAAAAATTCCCATGTAGACACCCATTCGTGCTGCCGGCAAAGAACCGGAAAGAATCGCGTAGGGCATCGAAAGGATCGAAGCCCACGCAATACCGACACCGACCATGCTAAGCAGCAGAATGCCCTTGTCCTGGATAAAGTAGACGGATAGGAGGCCGAGCGCGCCACACAATAACGAAACGGCATGCACTGTTTTCCGGGTAGTTGCTCGGGCGAGCGGAGGCAGAAGAAAGGCCACCAGAAAACAAGTTATCGAATAAATTGCAAACGCATTTCCACCCCACGCCTGACCGTCGGCAAAGCGCGGGTCGCGCTCATTCGCAGCACCGAAGATGTGGTAAGAGGTCATCAAGCCGAAAAACATCCACATGCAAAAGAGGCCGAGCCAGGTGAAGAACTGAACGACCGCAAGTTGCTTCATGGTTTTCGGCATGGCGCGGAAAGCTGATGCGATTTCCGTTAATGCGGCAGCAATGCCCTTGCGTTCTCGTCGCTTGCGATCAAATTCCGCCATGTCCTCGGGTGGTAGCTCTTTGGTGGTAATGACTGTCCAGAGCACGCAGACAAGGAAGGCCACGGCGCCGATCTTGAACGAGTAACTAACACTCGCTGGAATAACGCTAACAGCGCGATCAGCGGCGTTAGCACTCCGCTCGTCAACACCCAGGCTTCGGAAGATGTAGGGAAGAGCATTGGCCAAAGTAGCGCCGATCCCGATGAAGAAACTCTGCATTGCGAATCCAGCGGTGCGCTGATCGACATTCAGCTTGTCGGCGACAAACGCGCGAAACGGTTCCATGCTGACGTTTATGCTGGCATCCAGGATCCAAAGCAGACCCGCCGCCATCCATAACGTCCCCGAATCCGGCATGAAGAACAAAGCAATGCTTGCGAGAATTGCCCCAGCCAGGAAATAAGGGCGGCGCCGTCCCAGGCGGTTCCACGTGCGATCGCTCATCGACCCAACGATTGGTTGAACTAATAAACCGGTCACAGGTCCGGCAAGCCACAGAATCGGCACATCCTCCGGTCGCGCGCCAAGGTAGGTATAGATCCCGCTCATATTGGCGAGTTGCAGGCCCCAGCCGAATTGAATCCCCAGGAACCCGAAACTCATATTGAAGATTTGCCAAAAGCTCAGGCGTGGTTTACTCATGAGATTCTCCGCCCCGATTAGAATCGACGCGTAGCGTCGAAATGATTTTAGCCCGGCCTTTTCAAGGCCGGGTGAAAGAACCTGAACTCTCACCGTCGCGTAGCGACGAATGAAGGCCGACCACATATCCAGTGTCGCTGACGCGACACGGACCAACGCAATCCTGATCCCGGCCTTGAAAGGCCGGGCTAAAATCCCGCGACGCTACGCGTCGCAACGTTTTCCTTAAGCTATCTACTAAAAATATTAATGTCTTCCAGCACCACGTTCCGATCGAGTGACAGGGCATACATCAGTGTCCGCGCTATGTTTGCCACATGAATGAACCCTGCTCGCGGTGCTTGATCAGAACGCGTGTTTTCCACGTCCACCAGACCGGGACAAAAATTAAACACGCGAATGTTTGCGCCCATCTTCCGCACGTCGTCGCGTAATGCTTCGGCGTAACCTAGTAACCCAAACTTCGAAGCGCAGTAGGAAGGAACATCTGCGTAGCCGTGCTTTCCTGCCTGCGAGGCGATGTTTACGATGTCGCCGAAATCATTCCGGCGCATGTGCGGGAGCACCGCGCGAACCAACTGCATCACGCCGCGCAGGTTCGTCTCCATCACCGTGTCCCAACCTTCCTCGGTGATCGCGTCCACTGCTTCCGGTATCGCCAGGCCTGAGTTGTTGACAAGCACATCGATAGCTTGCCACCGCTCGAATACATCCTGCGCAAGGTTTGCCGCGTCTTCGGCTTTCCGCACATCAAACTCATAGGGAAAGACGCGCTCGCTGCCTACGGTTGCGTTAATCCCGTCAGCCGTCGCACTCAAGACATCTCGTCGTCGCGAGGCGATAACAACTTTCACACCTGCGAGCGCGAGCGCCTCAGCGAGTGCGCGGCCTATCCCGCTACCGCCACCGGTGACGATTGCAACCTGCTTGGAGAAAGGCTTCGTCTTCATCGACGTACTAAGATCGCGGCTGAGCGCGCAGGCATGTCCACTTTCACTTTTCCATTGCGAACCTGAACTTCTTTGGCTTCGCCCATTAAGTCAGACAGCACGGCGCCATTAGCCAAAGCGTCAGGCGCAATTTCGAATTCGATTCCCGCAGGCTTTTTGTCATTATTGATAACAACAACTACGGTCGAGCCTCGCAGCGTGCGAGCATAGGCGTACTGCTGCTCGGAGACATAAAGGTTCAACAGCGCACCTCGTTTCAATGGCGCGAGCTCGCTCCGCAAATGGGTCAGCTTGCGGACGTAACTAAACAGATCCTCTTCATCCTTGCTACGTCCTTCCCTGGAGAAAGCATTTCGCTTGTCACCGGGGAAACCACCGGGAAAATCTTCACGCGTGGTTGGCTCGTCAGCGCCAGTCATCGCTATCTCATCGCCGTAATAGAGTTGCGGAACACCGCGCGTTGTCAGCAGAAAAGCGTGCGCCAGCTTTAGCCCGGCGATCGTCGCGCCTTTTTCACTCATGAAGCGCCCATCATCATGACCGCCAAGCAACGTCACTAAAACTTCAGGATCGTTGTAGAGGTAGTCCTTTGCGAGGGTCTTTGGAATCTCGTCAACACGATGTCCTTCAGCGAAAGCGCGGCGAATCGGATAAAAGAGCGGAAAGTCGAGCAGCGAATCGAGTCCGGAATCGACGCTGTCGAAACGCACTCGGCCGCCCTGGAAAAATGAGGTATGCACAACGTCGCCATCCTTCACCTCGCCCACCACTCTAAAATCCGGAAACTCTCGTTTTACAGCGGCAGTCCAGTCGCGCCAAAAATCGTTCGGCACGTATTGCCAGGTGTCCATGCGAATGCCGTCGAGTCCGGTCGTGCCGATCCACCACAAGGTGTTTTGAATTAGATAACGTGAGACTTCCCGATCCCCTTGATTGAGATCCGGCAGGAAGTCGAGAAACCAGCCTTCCATCGTTTCACGTTTCAATTCTTCAACGGGACGCGGGTCATGCAGCACCCAGGTCTGAAACACGTTCTTGAGATGGTTGGTCTTCGTGCCATTGAACCAAGTCGGAGTTGGCGGATCTTCGACCCAGGGATGATAGGGGCCGGTGTGATTGACCACCTGGTCCTGAATGATCTTGATGTTTAAGCGGTGCGCCGAATCTACCAACTCCCGCAACTTCGCAAATGAGCCGAAGTGTTCTTCAACTCCATAAAAGTCCTGCGGGTTGTAACCATGAAACCCCGTGCTCGGTTTCTCTTCTTTCAACTCAATCTGATTGAGCCGATCATAGTTGTCATACCAGGGAGTCAGCCAAACTGCGGTCACGCCCAGGTCCTTCAGATAAGGCAGGCGATCAATTACGCCTTGAAGATCGCCGCCGTGGTAATAGAACTTGTTTTTGCGATCATAGATGCCGCGCGACTGTGGAGGCTCGTTGTTAGTCTGGTCGCCGTCGCTGAAGCGGTCGATCATGATCAAGTACATCACATCAGACGGGCCAAAGCCCTGGAATCGGCCAATGCGTCGCAACGGTGGAAGAATTTCAAACCGCGCCCGAGTAACGCCGCCCGCCGTAGTGATAATTAACTCGCGAGCCCCGGCCCTGGCTTGAGGAGAGATCGCTACGTTTACAAATAGATAAGTCCCTCGCTCGTTGCTTACCGGCGTCCCGACTACACGAACGCCGGGGTCAGCAGTCCGCACTCGCGCGCCCCTGAAACCATTTCCGCGAATCATTAAGCGGACAGGATTGTGAGAGCTTCCGGCCCACCAACTAGGAGGCTCAACTTTCAGAACTTCCGGCGGACCTTGCGCGCTACACGAGAAGGCTGCCGCTAAAATTAGAAATGCGCTGAAGCACCAGACTCGAATGTTTACAAGATGCATGAGATTAGGAATGTTCAATTTAGATCGAACGTTGTGACTAAATACGCAAAAGCATTGGCTTTGCACAAAGGGTCCGATTAGCGTTTACGCTGAAAGCGTTTGCTAATTCCAGCCCAGGGCAACGCCCTGGGTTTTCGATCCGCGATTCATGTTGGCGAACGCTGAAAGTGTTCGTGCGAACCCCTTCAGGGTTCGCGGCCCCTAAATTCACATGCGGTACCCAGGGCGTTGCCCTGGGCTGAAATTTGCGAACGCCTTCGGCGTTGAAATCGGCCCCGGTTAAGGCGACGTTTCACAACCGGCAACAAGGCCAATTTCACGTCCCAACTTTTTATGCACAGTCGTAAAGACTAGACCAAGTCGTGACGTTCAGTCGTTGTTCTGGCCCGGCCGTAGCAATCAGTCAGCTCCTTAAGTCGCGTTTCGATCTTCTCCGTCAATGCGTCAGCTTCAAATCGCCAGGCCCAATTCCCCGCGGAGCTGTTGGGAAGATTCATGCGCGCCTCTCGGCCCAGCCCGAGCACGTCTTGCAATGGAACAATTGCGGTGTTAGCCACAGACGCGAGGACAGTACGAATAAAGTCCCAGTGAATTTCCTGGCCATCGCTGTTCAGGTAGTTCAGGCAAAAGGCACGCTCGCGCTTGATCTGCTTAGCTGTTCGCGTTGAACCTTCCCCCGCCACACTTTGAAACCAACCAACAGTCGTGTCGTTGTCGTGAGTACCCGTGTAAGCCACCACGTTTTGCGTGTAGTTGTGCGGCAAGTCTATGTTCTTCGTGTCACTGCCAAAGCCAAATTGAAGAATCCGCATGCCGGGAAAACCGAAGTCGTCTCGTAGCGCGTTCACGTCGGGCGTGATCACGCCCAGGTCTTCCGCGATGATCGGCAATTCACCAAGCGCCTTGCGAATCGCCTTGAAAAGCTCCCGTCCGGGTGCCTCTACCCATTGGCCGCGCTCAGCCGTTTCATCGCCTCCAGGAATTTCCCAACAAGCTGAGAAACCCCGGAAGTGGTCGACGCGGACAATGTCCACGACATTCAATGTGGCTCGAACTCGTTCGATCCACCATTTGAATCCTTCCTGAAGCATCAGTTCCCAGTTGTATAAAGGATTGCCCCAGAGTTGACCGGTAGTGCTGAAATAATCGGGAGGAACGCCGGCGACGACGAGCGGCTTTCCGTTTTTATCCAATTTGAATTCTTCGGGGTTGGTCCAGACGTCGGCCGAATCGTGCGCCACGAAAATCGGCAAGTCCCCCACTGTTTGAATGCCGTGCTCGTTGCAATAAGTCTTTAACGCGAACCATTGGCGAAAGAACAGGAACTGATAAAACATTTGCGCTTCAACTTCATCGCGCAGTTGTTCCCGAGCGCGGGTCAGCGCAGCGGGCGTGCGTCGCACTAATGCTGGTTCCCACTCATGCCAGGGCTTTCCTCCATGCGCATCTTTCAACGCGCGAAACAGAGCGTAGTCTTCGAGCCAGTCGGTGTACTGTTGCGCAAAAGTTTCAAACGCACTCCGCAGGCTGGTATCGGTCGTCCGCTTGTAACGGTCATAGGCTTTTTGCAGAAGCTCGTCTTTTAGTGCATGAGCGCGGGCAAAGTCGACGCGCTCGCTCGGATCAACCTGAGCAGACTGCAGCTCTGATCGCGAAAGCAAACCGTCAGTAAACAATCGCTCAGGGCTGATGAGTAATGGATTGCCTGCGAAAGCGGAGTAACACGCGTAAGGTGAATCGCCATAACCGGTCGGACCGAGGGGCAAAACTTGCCACAGACTCTGACCGCTGCTGCGCAGGAAATCGGCGAACGCGTAGGCCTGGGGACCGAAATCGCCAATCCCGAAAGGACCCGGCAAAGAGGTTGGATGGAGCAAGATACCGCTGGCCCTGGGAAAGTTCATTGAAGTTGATCGTTTCTAGTGGGGCCGTCTTTTACATAACCGCCGGTTGGCGGCTGAGCACAAAGCGCTGACAAGTCAGCGCACTCCAAAAACTTGCAATCATCCAAACAGTCCTGACTTTGGAGTGCGGTAACTTGTTACCGCTTTCTCATACACACTTTTCCGGACTCAGCACTTACCGCGCACGGGAGGCCGAGTACCAAAGCGCTGACAAGTCAGCGCACTCCAAAAACTTGCAATCGTCCAAACAGACCCGACTTTGGAGTGCGGTAACTTGTTACCGCTTTCTAAGAAGCACTTTTCCGGACTCAACACTTACCGCGCACGGGAGGCTGAGCACAAAGCGCTGACAAGTCAGCGCACTCCAAAAACTTGCAATCATCCAAACAGTCCTGACTTTGGAGTGCGGTAACTTGTTACCGCTTTCTCATACACACCTTCCCAGACTCAGACTTACCGCTCACCAACAGGGCGTAGCCCTTAGCCTTATCTAACTAGATACGCCGCCGCGCTTTTTGACGGAACGGTTAGCAGCACCTGCCCATTGCTGACCCGACTGCCAGCACGTGTTCCGAGCAAGGGTGAAATCTCGGCACCGTCTTTTAAACCTATCGCGCCGACCGGCAGTGTTAGTTTCTTTTCAGCTCCGTAGCGATTGAAAGCAATGATCACCGTCTCACTCTGAAGCTGACGAGCAAACACGTAAGCATCATCGTCGTAGTAAAGATCAAACAAACGGCCCTGCCTGAGCGACGGATGTTCTGCCCGCAGTTTTATCCATGCTCGCGTCCATTCATACATCTGCTGCTCTTTTTCCTTGCGGCCTGCGGCTGTAAAAGCATTTCGTGTGTCGCCGGGAAAACCGCCGGGAAAGTCGCGGCGGTTATCGGGATCCTCTTTTCCCTCCATGGCGATCTCTTCGCCGTAGTAGAGCTGCGGAATGCCGCGCACGCTAAGCGTGAAGGCGACATGCATCATTGCGCCTTCCAAAGTAGCGTCGTCGAGCGACATGAAACGTGGCGTGTCATGATTATTCGCAAGGTTGGTAATTTTCAGCGGATCAGGATAGAGGGCGTCGTATTTCAAATGGTCGCGCAACGCTCGCATTGGCGCTTTGTTTCTGAAGACGAGCAGGGAAGTGTTCCAACCTGCAAAATCAAAAACCGAATCAAGCGTCGTATCTATGCCGTCCCAACCCGTATGGCCACCAATAAAGAAAGCAGTTTGCGCAGCATCGCGTTCGAATACCTCGCCCACCATCCACAGCTTTGGATACTGCCGATGGATCGCTGTTGAGAGCTGGCGAATAAATGAGCGCGGCATGTACTGAATCGTGTCCTGCCTGATGCCATCAATCCCGGTCATCCCGATCCACCAAAGTGAATTTTGAATTTCATACCGCGCCACTTCGGGTTCTTCCTGATTCATATCTGGCAGGTCGTCACTGAACCAGCCGTCAAGCGTGTTGCGGACTTCGTCCTTATTGGCATGAGGAGAAAGTAAGACGCTATTTCGAAACCTATTGAGCGAGTGCTTCGCGAGTGTGCCGTGAAACCAATTATCGAGCGGCGGATCTTTTACCCAATGATGTTGCGAACCGACGTGGTTGGCGACTTGATCCTGAATTACCGCCAAACCCAGCTCGTGTGATTTCTCAACCAACTCTCGCAGCGTCGCCAGGTCTCCGAACCGATCCTCCACAGCGTAGTAATCAACGGCGTGGTAGCCATGATAATAAGTGTTGGGACACCACGGCTTGTCGCAGTTATTCACGCCATTCCAGTTGTCGTACCAGGGAGTTAGCCACAGAGCCGATACGCCAAGTTCTTTTAGATAGGGAAGCTGCTTGATGATGCCGCGCAGATCGCCACCGTGATAAGAGCGCGGATTCTTTCTATCGGTAGCGGCGGCGGGAGCGCCGGGCGGAACGTTATTGGACGGATCGCCGTCAGCGAAGCGATCGGGCATGATCAGATAGATCACATCAGAAGTGGTGATTCCACGGAAACGCGTATTCGCTCCCAGGGCCGCTTCGACTCTAAAAGGAATCGTTGTGGTTCCTTTTGAAGTAATCAGAGTTAAAGGGTAGGAGCCAGGGCGTGCCGCTGGATCAATCCTCACGTTGACGAAAAGGTAAGTTCCAGTGCGGTTTACTAATACATCCGAAGTTTGGATTGCTGGTTTGGTCGCCCGTAACCGCGCGCCCTGGAGATTGGTGCCACGAACCAGCAGCCGCACTGGATTGATCGTATGTTTCGCCCACCACGAAGGTGGCTCAACTTTGATTACTGACGGAGGGTCTGTTGCGGAAGCTTGTGGCTCAGCTGACCTTGTCGCGAAGTGGCTTTGTGCCTGGAAAGACGAAGGTGCAATGGATATGCTGCGTCCCCATGCTGACGCTTGCGCGGCGCAAAGCAATACGAGGAGAGTTGGTCCAAACGAATTGGCCTTACGCACTTTGCGGTTAGCGCTACCTTTCTGATTGCCGAAAACTGCGGATTCGCTCCACCAGCAGATCGATTTCAGATCGAGTCAACTTCTTGCCAAATGCGGGCATCGTGGCTTTACCACGAATAATTACGGTTCTCAGTGGTCTATTACTGGTAAGGCGTGAATTCTTTTTCCACCATTCTGCATCGGTGAAGTTGGGGGCCAAAAAAAGTTTGCCCTGTGGCGTTTCGCTGCGGCCATCAGCTCCATGACAGCGGGCGCAGTTTCGATTGAACAGCTCATCGACTCCCTTAATTCGAGCTGCCTTCCGTCTCTGTAATTCACCACTTGCCGAAGCATTCGGAATTACGAAAGCCGCCAGCGCCAGCAACGCGGCACAAAAAAGAGACCCGGTCTTCAAATAACAATTCATCTTCCCAGGGTAACCCGATCCCTTTTTCTACTGTCCCGCTGGATTGAGATCGTGAACATGCCAGAAGACACTTTCGTTGCTCATCTCCGGATGTTTTTGGAGGAACGTATTGGCCAGTGGCAGCGTCGACGGGTCGTCCTTGAGCTCGGCAAAGATTTTTGCTTCTCGCTTTGCTTCTTCCTTCATTCCGAGCTTCCGGAAGAGAAGCATCAGGTTGTAATGCGCGCCTAAATCTTCGGGGTCGATTGCCAGAATCTTTTCATAACATTCGCGCGCTCCAGCGTAATCGCGCCTAATCTTCCTTAATTCGCCCAGCTGTTGCAGAGACAAACGGTCACGCGGAAAAGCAGCGAGCACGCGGCGAATGTTAGCTTCGGCTTCGTCTAATTGGCCTCGCTTGATAAACACGCGTGCCTGTTGAAAAGCACCGCGCATGTTTTCCGGGTTCGCCCTCATCACTTGCTCAAGTATCTCTGTGGCGCGCGCGTATTGATCGAGCTCTATCAAACCAATCGCCTGATTCACCTGAGCGGTTACGCGATATTTCTCGTCCAGCGCCGCGGCTTGCACAAAAGCGTCAATCGCCAATGGGTATTGCTTGTGATCCATCAGCGCAATTCCATAGTTGTTCCAGCGTCGCCAATCGGGCATGGCGTTTTTGGGAATTTCACTGGCAGGCACCGGTGAGTTCTCGCCGACTTTGAGTAAGTACTCAGCGGTCGCCATCGTCACGATCGGATAGTCCACTGACTTTCCTAGAGCATAATCACTAAAGACACGCGTGAACCGTCGATACTGAACACGGGCTCGCAACCGCAGTGGACCGCTGGCCCCTGACGGGATCCGAAACTGATATCGAGCAATGTCAGATCGCCCGGAATGAATCAGATTGTTCTGGGCCGTTCCGCGCGTACGCCAAATGTGATGCTTGTCGTTGTAGGAACCGTCAGTCTTAACCAGGTAAGTCTTGTAATTATGGGCCGAGTCATCAAGGTGACCATTCGGTTTAATAAATCCTGATTGATACAGAGTTTTGCCTTTTTCATCGGTGACGACGAATTCAACAAAGGCTTCGTAAAAGTCTCGAAGTTCTGGCGGGAAAGAGTGACCAATGTTCTTGTTTGTGATGACCACTTCCGCCGTGATTCGGTCGGCACTGCCAATTGAAAAACTACTCTTATTCAGCGGCGCTATGAATTGTTCCTGACCAGTTCCCTGAGACCTACGACGTAGCGCAAAGATATCGATTCCCACCGCATCGTTTTGCAGAAACTTGGTAACTGCGTCCAGTTGTTCAGGCCATTTATAAAAGACAGGAATGGCGGTGTTCGCGGCAGCCCAGCGGTGCGAAGCCAGCTGACCCTCTTTCGCTGACACGTCAAATAAAGGCGCGGCTTCGCGTTTCATATGACACGAGTTGCAGGTCTCCTTGTCGCGAACGTAGTAAGGATGTGGCGACTCCTTCGAAAAAGATGACATCTGATATTCGTCGCCCACTGAAAATGCCCGCAGAAATTTATAGTCATTCAGCTCTCGAGGCACTTGCGACTTATGACACACGGCGCAAAACTCATGTGACTTTAAAAGCGGGCGCATCATGGCTCGCCTGTGAGAGGGAATGTCATCAAGGATCTGCTGATCCGTTACTCCTGCTAAATGACGCGTGCCGTCTTCTTTGACGAGCAGCGCCGGCTCGGCCATCACATAACCTCCGATGCCTTGACCTGTTGCGGTTTGGATTGAATGGCAACTGATGCAGGAGACTCCGTCTTCATCGAAGGGCCGTTTGACTTTGGAATTCTTTGTTAAAGATCCCGAGAACAGTGCGGCCGGGTTGTGGCAGGATTCGCAGTGACGAGTGAACTCAATTCCTCGCTGTGACTGCAGATCTTTTACGTTCTTTTGATAGAAGGGTTCGCGAAACGCGTTACCGTGAGCCGACTGGCGCCATTGAGCGTGCGCATCAGTGTGACAAGTGGCACAGCGAGTTGCAGGCAGGAACATTTCGCCGGGGATAAATGTTCCGGTGGTAGTGGCAGCGTTGCTTGGCGCGAAGGGGTTTGAACCAAACTTGAAGTCGTAAGTCTTGGAGATTTCTTCTGCGTAGGCGGTTGAAGTCGTCGAACCATTGAAGTCAGCGGCAGCGCTGGCGGCTACCAGAGACGAAGCAATCGCCACCAAACAAAGAATGACATAAACGCGGACCGACGCCCGATCCTTATTGCTGATCTCGATGTCGCCTGGAGGTACCTTCTGCGCAGTCATATTATCCTTGTTTCTCCGATTTCTAATTTTGCGGTGAGGGAACCTTTGTTGTCTCGCCTGTGGCGATTGCCGGCAGCGGCGGCAAAGTGTCTGTTTCACTTGCCGATCCTGCTTTGGCCGAATTACCCACAGGTGTCGGAGCATGCTTGTTCGCCTCGTCCAATTCCTTGAAAGTCGCCAATTCCTGATCGGCGTCCGCCTTCCGCTTTAAACGTGAGAATGCCAGAAAAAGCTGGTAATGAACTCCCGGATCTTTCTTGTTTAGCTCGGCGCCGCGCTGCAGGATCGGGAGCGCTTCTTCATACTTCTTCAACTTAACCAGTAGTCGTCCCAAATCGTGATACGCAGGAAAACTGTCTTTGTCCAATTGGATAGCGCGGCGCAGCAATTTCTCAGCCGCCTCATTTTGGCCCCGTTGACTGGCGATGTAACCAAGGCTCGCCATCACATCAGGATTGTCGGGTTGCAGTTTCAAGGCCTGATTAAAAGCTGTGACTGCTTCATCGTAACGGCCTTGCGCACGAGCAGCGTAGCCCATGAGAAAGAAAAAGTTAGTGTTGTCGGGGAAGCGTTCAAGCGCGCGCGCAAAAACCTCCTGGGCGCGTTCATAACTCTGGATACGAAAGAACGCCACGCCTAAGCGGAGATGGTAAATGTGTTTTGCAGGATCTTTCGCGAGCGCGCGTTCATAGAACGGTATTGCTTTGTCTTCAGCCTTCCGGCGCAGCAACTCTTCGCCAGCCATGAAGTTTGCCTCGGCAAAATCCGGTCGTAGCTCAACGGCCTTCAGGAAAAATTCCAAAGCTGATTTAGTGTCGCCCTTTGCCGAAGTGATTAGGCCGAGTCGGTAGTAAGGATCAGGCGCCGCTGGTTCAAGCGCTGACGCAGAAGTCATCGCCGTGGCCGCCTCATCGAGGCGATCAAGGTTATAAAGCGCAAGACCCAGATTGTAGAGCACTTCGTAAGTGTGCGGCCTAAGCACGTTGGTCTGTTCGAAGAGTCGCAACGCGGCCGGATACTCATGTGCTTCCGCAAGACTAAGACCCAATGTAAACAAGGTGGGCGCGTGATCAGCTGCTAATTGCTCGAGTTGGGCCGCCAATTTTAGAGCCGGGTCTCGCTGCCCGGCATGTGCATAGGCGTTCACAAGAGTGAGAAGGAGCGCTCGATCAGATGTCTCCAGGTTGCTGATCTTTCCGCCGGTTACACCCGCTGCGCGTTCCAGCAATGGAATTGCGCTTGAATAGTTTCCGCCAGCGGCGTAAAGCGCACCCAGATTGAATACCGCTTTTGCATGATTTGGATCTAAGCGCAAGACCTTCTCAAACTTCTTTATAGCCTCATCTTTACGATCGGTGCGGGCGAGTAAGACGCCTAAATTGGAGAGCGCCGGCACAGAAGTGGGTTGAAGTTTCAGAGCTGAATGATACTCACGCTCTGCCTCCGCACTTATACCGAGTTGGTCGAGTATCACGCCGAGCAAAATGTGTGCATCAGGATCTCGTGGTCTCGCAGCAATTACTTTTCGTGCAGTTGCCTCTGCTTCTTTAAGTCTGCCTGACTCGAGCAGGGAAGCAGCTTCACGTAATTCCTGGGTTCGATTGCTCTGCCGGTGCGAATTTTGTGCGAGAGTTACGTCAGCCAGCGTCGCCACTAAGCCAAGAGCCAGGGCTAGCGATAACAATACCGGCGTACTCGATGAAACCTTCATAACTCAAATGTTCTGCACAAAAACCTGGATCTGATGGGACAAAGAATACAGAACCCGGAGCGCTAGCGACGGGAACATTGACTCAACGATTTCAACATTGATGGACTTCCGGATATTTTCGAGCAGCCGCCTCTGGCATCCCGTCGCTACCGCTCCGGGTTCTGTATTCTTTGTTTCATCGGTTGGCCAGCTCTTGTGCAAAGCCTAACCCAACTGTTGGTTGACTCGAAGCCGGTCAGTGGTAGTGATCCTAATCAGTGCTCTTAATAATAATCGAGCGGCACGCGGAAACAGACACGCACCACTCGATTAGGGGTTAAAGCGGTTGGCCTGGCGACTACTTAGAAAATAAGCTTAAGCGAGAACTCCAGCTGCCGGCGCCTCTGCTCGTTCATATCCTTCCCGAAGTCGTTCGTGTTGTTGAAATCGCCGTTCGGGAAAGAACGGTTCACGCGGTTTAGCACGTTATAAGCGGAAATGCGCACCTGGACATTGAAATCCTCGCTAATCGCAGGTACCGGGATGTTCTTGAAGACAGAAGCATCCCAATAGAATTGCTTTTGACCGCGGAAGATATTTCGTCCGAGGCTGCCGATGTGGGCGCTGCCCGCTGCAAGACCCGGGAAGACCGGCGTCACAGCACATCTGAAGGCCGCGCGATTGAGCTGTCTACCCTGAGCTTCGTCTGCGGATGTCGGTGTGGGATCGCCGATCAAGTCAACACGACCGCCATTGCAGGTGACATTGTAGACCGGTCCGCTTTGCACAGTAATGATGTTGTTCAATTGGAATCCGCCGACAACTAGATCAAGCGCGCGCGGCATGTCACTACCGAACCGCCGCCCTCTTCCAAGAGGTAGGTCGTAGACGCTGGCAAAAGTAAACCGATGTCGTATATCCGTGTCGGAGTTACCACGCTCAAGTTCAGGGCGTGTGGGATCGTCAGGGCCGCAATCGCGCGCGCTGGCACCGTTAGAACAAATTCCACCCGGCGATGTGTCAATCGCATGTGCCCATGTGTAAGTGGAAAGGATCGACAAACCGCGATTAAAACGTCTTTCCAACTTACTTTGGAAGGCGTTGTAATTCGAGCTGCCAGTGTAGCGAGTCGCAGTCACCGCGTTATTGCCCACGACCTCGCGTGATCCGGGACCGCCCTCATCGTTCCCCGTGCCGATATTGGTGAGCGTCAGGAGATTGCGACCGGCCGAACCGACATAGGCGACCTCAGCCAGCCAGTTGTCCCTGAATTCATATTGGGCAGTCAAATTGTACTGGTGATAATACGCATCCCTTCGATCGGGATCGTTAAAGAGGATCAGGCCTCCTGTGGTTGGCGCCGCAAAACGGGTGCCAGGTCCCGCGACAGTGACAGCCGGTATGGGCAGGCCAACGTCAAAAGGATTACGTCCGAGGAGAACGGGAAACGCACAGCCTCCAGCATTAGTGATCGGATTGCAGCTGTAGCTCGCAGATCCTGTTCCCGGGTTTGCGGTAAGCGGTTGAGCGGCGCTGATATCAGTTGAATACATGATCCCGTAGCCGCCTCTAATTACAACGCGGTTGTCGGATCTTAGGCCAGCCCAAGCGAAGCCAACCCGCGGTCCGAAGTTATTCTTGTCGGTATTTGCGAGATCGCGGCCGCCCGGCGCCGAATCTCCGGCCATCACGATTGTCCTTGATAGCAACTTCAAAATTGGATTGCCGATCAAATCGTTCGGTTGGCGCCGTGAAGATGTCGTAGCGCAAACCGAGGTTCAACGTGAGGTCCGAACGCGCCTTCCAATCGTCCTGGACGAAGAAAGCGATTTCCTTATTTGAAAGGAAGTAGGGGCCACCGGGATCACCACGGGTAATAAATCCGGGACGATATCCCAACAGGAAATTTGCTAAAGACGAGCCTGTGTCGTTCGGCCCAATACCGTTGTAGTTGCCTGACACAAAACCACTGCCCGTCGTTCCGTATTGAGTGTTGCCTTTAGTGCCGCCGTTACGTCCACCGTCGTAGTTGCTGTTTTGCCGTATGCGGAGATCGCCTCCGCCCTTGAAAGTGTGCGAGCCGCGAACAACGGTCAAGCTATCGACGAAATTCCAATTATTCGAGAGGAAGTAAAAGGGACCGCCATCGCCGGTGAACTCTACGGCGCGGTCTGAACCGGGTGCCAGTTCGTCAACGATTCCCATAAGCACGATGCCACTGCTGTTTGGCCCTAAATTTATGTTCCGGGCTCCCAACCTGGCGGAAATATCTGAAGCAAAACCGCCTGTACCGTTGACGCCGGTATTGAAAATTCCAATCTCCACACGGGTCACGCCAAATCGCGCGTCGTTAATAACTGTCGGCGAAAAGGTGTGAGTGTCGCCCATCGTAAAACCCTTGGCGTCGCCAAATTCGTCACCCGCTGAGGGACCAGCGGGTAGATCGTTGCCGGTAGGAGAAGTGCCAAGAAGGAAAAAGTTGTCGCGACTACGAGCCGAGTTGGATTTGCTGTAGCGAGCAAAGAAGGAATTGTTATCAGTGATACGGTGATCGAACCGAATATCGTAACTGTCTACATTCGCATGTTCTTTGCGATTGGTGGCGTAATTTCGGCCGATGCCCGGAAGGTTAGGCAGCGGAAAAGCATTCAAGTAATTGGAGGCGAATGGCGAAAACGGTCCGCAACTTGGGCAGTTGCGCAGATCATTGCCGGGGATTGGTGTTCCGTTCGGGGCAAAGATCGTCCCAATCGGAGCAGTCACGGTACCACCACCAGCCAATTGGTAGACGCGCGTCGTTCCCGGTCGAATCAGTTCACCAAAATCTCCGAGCCTCATTCTGGCGGTAGGCACTGGCACGCTTAACGGGTCGCCGCCGCCACCAAAGATCGGTGTGGAGTTGCGCTGGCCATTCAACGAAAAGAAGAAAAACGATCGGTTACGTCCATCGTAAAGTGGGCTGCCACCTTCCTGAAATCGCGGCAGGAAAAGCGGACCACCCACAGTGGCGAAGTAGTTGTGGGTCACGTAATTTGGCGACTGTCGTCGAACACCACCAACAATGTTCGCAGGATTGTCGTCAAATCTCGCGGCGGCTGCGCTTAGAAACCTACCCTGATATATCTCACCCACGGTTCCGTGGAGTTCGTTACCACCTGATTTGGTGGTCACTGAAATAACGCCACCCCCGGCACGTCCTGACTCCGCCGTCGGCACACTACTTTCGACCTTAAACTCGGAAACGAAGTCCGGCTGGGGATAGATAGCGATTTGTCCGAATTGCGACTCGTTGTTGTCGACGCCATCGAGGCGGAAGTTATTGTTAGTTGCACGCGCACCGTTGATTACTAAGACGGAACCGCCGGACTCACGGAAGCGAGTGGATTCTGTATTGTTCTGCCCCCCACCACCTGATACGAAGTTGCCGCCGCCACCGAGCAGACCGAGGTTAGGACGGGTGACGCCCGGAGACAACGCAGCCAACAGTGTGAAATTCCGTTGCGCAATAGGAAGATCGGTAACCTGCCTTCCGGTGATGACATCGCCTCTTACGCTGGTTTCGCTTTCGACCAACGGAGCAGTGTCAGCAGTTACGGTAACGGTTCCAGTACCACCAGTGATCGTTGTGAACTTTACGTCGAGGGGCTGACGAGCGTTTGTTTCGAGCTGAACGTTTTCGAAGTTGACTGTTTGAAAACCGGAGGCGTTGACTGTAACCGTATAAGCGCCCGGCTCGAGATTTGTTATCGTAAACGTTCCGTCGTCACCGCTCTCCGCCTCACGAACCACTCCCGTGGCATTATTAATGACAGTAATTTTCGCCCCAGCCACCAGCGCATCGTTTGGATCCTTGGTCGTACCGACAATCGTCGCCTTATTACTTTGACCCAGCACTGAGGTGCCAACGGTCACGAGAAATAATGCCAGTAGGAAAACTCGCTTTGCGGCTGGTCGGTTGAACATGGTCTTGTCCTCGATGGCGGCTGAAAAGGAAGCTACGCATTTCGGCCCGAACATTTCGGGCGTGAAATGCGATCAAATCTTTACGTTGAAGGTAAGGCCAGGGTGATTACATCCTTGGCCCGTGAACGAATGCGGTGTGAAACCTAAAGTGAAATCTGTTTTGAACAGTTTGTTGTCTTAACGAACGAAGTTTTTAATACAGTTCCCAGAGCCTGTCAACACTTTTTGCCGTTAATTAGCAAGATATTTGAATCCCGATCTAAAGAGCTGAGACTTTGACTGAGATTTTAAGGTGAGTCCGAATCTTAGGCGGCAAAGGCTGCGGCGAACTTGCTGGCCAGGACAAGACTCAAAGCGCCTCGCAGTTCCGGCTTCTCTCCCAGGGTTGAGGGCATGATTTGTGCGGAAGCGAGGCCGCGCCGAATGCTGTGCTCGATAGTTTCCCTCAGGGCATCTTCAACCAGCGCCCAGGCCCGCGTGATCTCGCCTCCTACGACGACGGCCTCCGGGCTAAAGCCAACCACCAGGTTTGAAATACCGATGCCCAAATAATGCGCGGTTTCAATCAGTGCGGCCTTTGCGTGCTCTTCACCTCGCAGAGCCCGATCGACAAGTTCGCGGAAACCGAAGTGTGGTCGCGGTTCTGCGCCGGATAATTTCATGTAGCGAGCGACGGCGGCGCGTTCTGAAGCAAAGGCTTCCCAGCAATCCAGATTTCCGCATGAGCAGGGAACGGGCGCTTGCGTCCCGATCACCATATGCCCAAATTCACCTGCTGCTCCCCGCTGACCACGGTATACCTGTCCATCGAAGATGATTCCCGTGCCCACGCCTTCCGCAACAAGCACGAGGATAAAATCTCGAGCGTCGCTCACCTCCGGACGGCCAAACCAAAGTTCAGCAAGCGCTACTGCATTCGCATCGTTATCAATAATCACCGGCAAGCCAACCGCTTCTCCGATCTTTTTAGCGATTGGAATATCTCGCCACTTGAAGTAGGGAACATAAACAGCATTGCCGGTCGAGGGATCAACCAATCCTGGAAGGCTGACACCTACAGCTTCAATCGAACCTCGGTTTGTAAGAGATAATTTCGTAATCAACGACATTACCTCGCCCAGTGTCTTATCAGGATCAGGATTGGTAAGAAACTCTTCCTGTTCGACGATACGGCCCGCGAGGTCACTAGTTGCGATTGTGGTGCAGGTCGGCGTGATAGCAACGCCAACCGCGATCGCTTCCTTTGTTCGAAGTCTTAGCAGCGTAGGTCTGCGGCCACCCGTTGATTCACCTTCCCCCACTTCTTCTACGAGACCTTCTTCCGTTAGCGCTTCCACGATGGCGGATATGGTCGAGCGTTGCAGAGCAGTTTCGCGCGCAATTTCGGCCCGCGAAATTGGCTCACGCTCGCGCACGTAATTCAAGACGATCTGTCGATTGATATCGCGGATTGTGTTGAGGCGGGCTGCCTGCGTCTTTCTTAGGTCAAGTCGTCTCAAAGATTAAGCTCCACTTTGGGGCGAGGGGGTTTGAAATAGGCGTCGTCATCATTTACGGATACCCTTACCTTGGACAATAGTGATCGTCTTGTCTATAGCAGGAACTTCGAAGGCCTCAAGAGCGCCATTGGCCCATTGCACCTCCAGTTTATCCACTTTGGTGGCGGCGCCTAATCCGGCATGTAGCGTTAACTCGTTTTGCGAACAATAGACGGCGCCGCTGATCACGTCGAGTCTCTGTCTTATCTTGCCTGTAGTTAAGTAAACGATGCTTCCAATAGCGTCCTTCGGAGTTTTCCCAGCCACGTCCCCGGTCAAACGCAATTTAATCCAATGACCGGCGGGAGAAGTGACGTTGCGCAAGATGGAAGGCTTAGCATCAATATTATTGATTACCGCGTCGAGGCGCCCGTCTCCATCGAGATCGCCAACGGCGAGACCGCGACTGGGCCACGCAGCCGCGAGACCGCTCGCCGGAGCAGCGCCGACACGTTCAAATTTTCCATTTCCCAGGTTCCGGAACAGCAATGGCTGCTCAGCAAAACTCGTCCCCCATTGGTGGCTATCGACTACCGGATAGACATGCCCGTTGACGACAAAGAGATCCAACCAGGCGTCATTGTCATAGTCGATGAAGCTTGTTCCCCATCCGAGAAACGGAATCGTCGGTTCGCCGAGGCCGACCTGGAACGTTACGTCGGTGAAATTTCCCTCGCCATCGTTGTGATAGAGGACATTGGAATCGTCAGAAAAATTCGTAATGTGGAAATCCACCCGGCCATCGTTATTGTAGTCGCCGACAGCTAAGCCCATACCCGCTTGTTCACGTCCGTTCTCATTAAGCGCCACGCCAGAGGGGTAACCAACTTCTTCAAAAGTTCCGTCACCTTTGTTTATGTAGAGTTGTTTGGGAGTGGAATCGTTAACAACGATCAGATCGAGTAGCTTGTCTTCATCTGCATGAACGAAGGCCGCAGTGAACCCATAATATTTCTGCGGATCGTTGACCCCGGCGCGAGCGCTGACATCTTCAAAGCTACCGTCAGACTTTTGCCGGTAGAGCGTATCGCCCTCTCCAGTGAGACCTCGAGGACCGCACATCACCGGCACTCCCCGAAACTGACAAAAGTTTTGTCCAACCCCGCCGGGCTTGCCAGCGTCAGTGGGATTGGGCGGCAAGTTGTCTAGATCTATATCGACGTACCCTGGTACGAAGAGGTCAAGTCGTCCATCCCCATCGTAATCTCCCCAGGTTGGCCCAGTACTCCAGCCCTTGCGCGCAACGCCAAGTTTCTCGGCCAGATCTGAAAAAGTTCCGTTGCCGTTGTTGTGGTACAAACGCGAGACCCCGAAATTGGTCACGTACATGTCGGGACGACCATCGTTATCGTAATCGCCAACAGCCACGCCGGAACCCCAACGTTCATTAGCAACTCCGGCCTTGTCAGTGACGTCTTCAAACTTCCAATTTCCCAGGTTGCGATAGAGCGCGGCGCGGGGCGGCTTTTCTTTTCCTGCCAGCGCCGCTGCGGTGGAGCCATTGAGAAGAAAGACATCGACGAGCCCATCGCCGTCATAGTCGAAAGTAGCGACACCGCCGGACGTAGTCTCAAAGATGTAATTCTTTTGTGGAGTGCCGGAGCGATGCTTGAAAGTAGACATCGCCGTTTTTTCGGTTACATCTTCAAATACGACCGGAGCCTTTGGATCGGTGACGTTGACAGTGCGACGCGATGAATAGTTCACCGGCGTTCCGGTGGAAACTCCGGACATAGTCCCAGGTTTCTTCGGAGGGCTTTGCGCCAGCACATAAACGGATCCCACGGCCGATGCGATTAACAGAAGGGTAATGAGCGACCCGTACAATAAATTTCTACCAGACTTTTGGAGAATCATTTTCTAAATGGTTGTCAGACTGATTGGAAGGGACGACTGACCGTACAGAACCCGGAGCGATAGCGACGGGATGCAGAGGTAACGTGGACGACAATGGGTCTTAGTTCGATCACAGCTTGAAAGGTTGAGTCCAACATCCCGTCGCTATCGCTCCGGGTTCTGTATCGGCCGCCCGCTACTTAGCCACAATCACAACGTAGTCCTTCCCGCTGTAAAACTTAATTTCGTTACCGGCTTCAGCCATCATCAGCGGTCGGGGCCGTCTCAATGCATTATCTTTGGTTGTGGAGACAGACAGTATCTGGTCTCCGGCAATATTCATAACGTTGAGTTTTCCGTCGTCACTAAAGCCAAATCCGTAGGCCCCTATCTCGAGTGCCTCACCGTTAATCGTGATGGGTAGATCGGTTATCAGGAATCCCTCGTATTTTGCGCGGACATCTGCCGCGTAGCCCGTCGTGTCGACGAGTCCGGCGATAACGTACCGGTCATCACCAAGCCGCATCGCAGCCGCATTACGCATCTGGGTGGGTGCGGATTGACCCTGAAAGTAGAACGACGATGGCACAATGCGCGCAACTTGCTGATCAGTCATCCGGTAGGGACGGCGCTGTGCCTGGATCGCTAGCGGCAGAGAAGAAACAAAAGCCACGACAATAATTGGTACGATCGCAAACCTGGTACGACTCGTCATAAAGTTCTCCTCTTGCCGACTTCAAAATTTATTTGACATGGATTATCTACATTCCACGCGGGAAAAGGAATTTGAGAAGGGGCTCCACTCGGAGCGCCCAAGCCGCTTCATTATGCTGAGCGCCTTCCGCCTCGAGATAACTAAGATCTCGTCCCGGCCTCCATCCTTTCTTTAAAAGAGTTGTTCGCAATAGTCTGGCGCCATTTACAGTTTGCTGCGCTTCTTCAGGGTTACGACCCTCATTGGTCCCGACGTCAAGCCAAACCTGAACCGCTGGCTTTTTCGAAAGCTTAGCAACAAAACCAACAATGTGTTGGTTCGCGAACCAGACTGATGGTGAGACCACCGCAACACGACCGAATACGTTCGGATACTTCAGTCCCAAATAAAGAGAAACGAGCCCGCCGAGAGACGAGCCGCCCAGTCCCGTGTGTTTTGCACTTCGCCGTGTTCGATAAGTCCGATCGATGAAAGGCTTTAATTCTTCGACCAGCATGCGCCCGTACAGATCTGCTTTCCCACCGGCTTTGTACTTTGGATCCTCAGCAGGTGTGTATTCGTTGACCCGCTCACTACCGGCGTTGTAAACACCGACGATAATCAGTGGCTCGATTTTGCGTGCCGCGATCAGCTTCTCGACCGTTTCATCAACACGCCATTCCTGGCCGGCAATGAATGAGGTGGCGCCATCGAACAGATTCTGGCCGTCGTGTAAATAGAGGACAGGATAGCGCGCGTTTGAGGACTGGTAGTTCGGTGGCAAATAGACCAGCACATCGCGATCGTCCGTGAGAAATTGTGAATGGAACTTCTTATGGGTGCGGATATCCCCGGTAAGCGTGTGCGGTTGTTGGGCCGTGACGTTGACGCTGACGAAGGACGCAATTATGAGTGGCCCGAGAAATTTCAGATGTCTACACAGTTTCATTTTGCGAACGAGAGTAACTGCCGGACATTCAGTAAACAACCAGAAACCAGAAAAGCAGAAAGCAGAAGGCAGAAAGCAGAAGGCACTGAATCCCAGTGCCACCGCGTCCACTGCCTTCTGCCTTTTGCCTACTGCTTACCGCTTTCCTTATCTCCGAGCCGCGACTTCTACGCGTTGCGGGGGCCGCATTGTCATGCGCAAGTTTGTACTCACGTGCCGCTTTTGTTTCCGCGCCTGAGGTGAACAACTGCCGGCCCGAGTCGACGCTCAACCAGACTTGGGAAAGAAAATATTGGTCGCCGTACTGATTGAAGACCAGACGTTCGCCAGCCTTGGAGTCTCGGGATCCGATGGTGAGTGGCGCATCGATAAGCTTCGTCGTCTTGCCATCGATGCTGCGAATTGCCACCGTACTGTCCGACACCTTTTTGATGCTATAGGTTCCCGCCTTGAACAGGGCTTTACCGGCAACGAAATCAAAAGGAATCTTAACTTCTACCCTGCTAGCCGTTTGAGCCTGCACGCTGGTAATGGCCAGCATTAAGAAGAGGCCGAATATTGAGGTGATTTTTAGAATTTGGTTTTTCATATAGCTCCTTATTGATTGTGGTTTCAGGCTGGCTTTATTGCCGCCTTCACCTACTAACGCGACAGCCGGAGCTAAACGGGCTCACGCGATCCGAAATTAATTTAGGCTTTGCCTCAAAGTGACGGGCTCTGGCAGCTTTCGGCTTTGCCGCCGGATGTGGGGCGGTGGCTCTGCCCCGCTGAAAGTGTGCTTTTTACATTTGGGCTATGCCCCTCGTGCGGCCTTTGGCCTTATAACCTCCGGGCAAGCCCGAACCAGGGGCGAAGCCCGGAAACAAGTCTGGCCGCTTAGGCGGGGCGAAGCCACCGCCCCACATCCGGCGGCAAAGCCGAAGCTACTTTTCGGGCAAAGCCATTAATTTACCGGGTGCATACAACCTGAATTGATGAGCTTGAAACCCGCGACAACGCGCGTTAGTAAATGGGGATCCGTGTGTTGTGGGAACGAACGGAATGCCGAACGAAGTCGTACAATGAGGCAATCCCTTAATGCCTGAGGAATCGAGTGGCGCAAACGTCTCAAAACGTAACCCAGCTTTTGATTGGCTGGAGTAACGGCGATCGGGAAGCTCTCGACGCTTTGCTTCCTGTGGTTTATGAGGAATTGCGAAAGCAGGCTGCGAATTATCTGCGTCGCGAACGAGTAGGGCACACGCTGCAAACGACAGCGCTGATCCATGAAGCGTATTTGAAACTCGTTGACCAGAAGAATGTGCATTGGCAAAATCGCGCACACTTTTTCGGCATCGCCGCCCAGTTGATGCGCCGGATTCTCGTGGATCACGCGCGCACAAAGAAACGCGCCAAGCGCGGCGGTTCCAATATCCGCGTCTCGTTCAATGAAGCTAACGTGCTGGCGCCGAGTCAGAATCTTGACATCGTTGCTCTTGACGAAGCCTTAGAGCGGCTTAGCGAGATTGATGAACAGCAGAGCCGGATCGTGGAGCTAAGATTCTTTAGCGGACTTACGGTTGAAGAGACTGCCGAAGTGCTTGCGATTTCGCCGGCGACAGTCAAACGCGATTGGAGTATGGCCAAGGCTTGGTTGCATCGTGAGATCAGCTCCGTAATTGAGCATGAATAACTTCAATAAGAAACATTGGCAGCAGGTGAAAGAAGTGTTCGAGGGCGCGCTTGAACGCGAAGGGTCTGAACGCGAAGCGTTTCTCGATCGTTCCTGTCTCAACGATGACGCGCTTCGTAAGGAAGTGGAATCGTTGCTGCGCTCATACGGGGAAGCCGGAAGTTTCATGGAAGCGCCCGCCGTGGCCTTCGCGGCCGAGTCTTTAGTCGGTGAACAGAAAAAGCTAAGCGTCGGACAGGTGGTGAAACACTACCAGGTCATCGGCCCAATCGGTGAAGGCGGAATGGGAGAAGTCTATCTTGCTAAGGACACGATTCTTGGCCGACGCGTAGCACTGAAGGTTTTGCCCGAGTACGTTGGCAGGGATCCCGATCGCTTGCGACGCTTTAAGCAGGAGGCGCGCAGCGCTTCCACCCTGAACCATCCGAATGTTTGCGTAATCCATGAAATCGGCGAGACCGAGGACGGACGCCCTTTCATCGCGATGGAACACATCGAGGGCGTAACCCTGCGGCAGCGCATGAACGAGCGGGAGATGAAGCTCGGCGAGGCTTTGGATATCGCGGGCCAGGTCGCGGACGCACTGACAGCGGCCCATGAGGCGCGCATTGTCCATCGCGACATTAAGCCGGAAAACATAATGATCAGGCGCGACGGCTACGTAAAAGTTTTTGACTTCGGTCTGGCGAAGCTCACTGAACAGCGCCACCATTCCGAAAGCGCAACGATGTCGACGTTGCTGGTTAATTCCTCACCGGGCACGGTGATGGGCACTGCCGCATACATGTCCCCGGAACAGGCTCGAGGAGTTCCTGTCGATGAACGCACCGACATTTGGAGTTTGGGAGTGGTGCTTTATGAGATGGTCTCTGGACATCCGCCGTTCACGGGCCAGACGCCGACCGATGTGGTGGTAGCAATCGTTGAAAGAGATCCGCCTTCACTTTCTCAATATCTTCCCGGCACTCCCGCAGAACTCGAACGCATTGTGCGAAAAGCACTGCGAAAAGATACAGAACAGCGTTACCAGATAGTCAAAGAGATGGCTATCGATCTACGGAGCATGCGCAAGGATCTGGAAACTGACTCGCAACTCGATCGCTCTCTCGCACCTTCTTTAATACCAGCGACAGCAACTGTTCTTGGGGCTCCGGCAGGGGCAACAACAGGTGCGGATCGAGCACCCGATACGGATCCAATGCAAGCGTTGCGCGTGACTACAGTCGCAGACAGATCGTCGCCTGGTGTTGGTTCGCCGGTGCGCTTTGGAGTGGCCGCCTTGATTGTCGCCCTGCTCGCGGCTGGCGGTTTGGTGATCTACAAATTAAGCCGGATCCGAACCCCCGCGCTCGCGGTTTCAACGCATCAAGGTTACCAAGCTGACAACGGACGGAAACGCTCGGTTCGCTTCGATCTCTCCGGACGGCAAATATGTCGCGTATATAAAGAGTGAAAGCGGACGCCAGAGCCTGTGGTTGCGTCAAGTCGGTTCTGCGGGAAACTTGGAAGTTATTCCTGCAAGGGAAGGTAATTATCTCGGGGTGGCGTTCTCGCCCGACGGTGGGTCAATCTATTACGGCTACACGAACAGCACTGCCAACGACTCGGTCGAAATTTTCAAAGTCCCGGTGTTGGGAACCGGCGCACCACCTGTCAAAGTTAACCCCGAAGAGGGACCCAGTAGTCGCTCCCATGATGGAAAGCACATTGCGTTCTTACGTCATAGTCGCGCTAATCAAACAGACACGCTTCTAGTCGCCAACGCCGATGGTAGTAATGAGCAGACAGTTGCAACGCGTAAATGGCCTGAGAGGTTTACTTGGGATTGGGCCACCGCTCCGGCGTGGACAAGCGACGATCAAACTCTCGCTTTGCCAATCGTTAATTCCGACGAGAGTTTTGATCAATCATCTCGAGACTTTGGAAAGGTCAGTGGTTTTTTCGTGACAATATTTGAAATACGTTTGGCGGACCGCACGCAAAAGATCATTCAGCTTTCGCCACAACGATTCGAGCAGCCCAATCAGGTTAGTATTTTGTCAGATTCGAGCGCCATCATACTTTCAGCACGCGCCCAAGGAGCTTCGTTCGAGCAGATCTGGTATCTGGGCCGCGACGGGACGGCACGGTCACTTACAAATGACCTTAGCGATTACCGAAATGTAATGCTGACCGCCGACTCTAACTCCCTCGTAGCCACCCAAACCCAAACACTTACGAATATCTGGATCGCACCCAAAGGCGACAGCGCTCACGCTGCCCAGGTTACGTCAGGTTACGGCCGCTACTTCGATCTCAATTGGGCGCCAAACGGAATGGTTGTTTACGCTTCGGACGCGAGTGGTAGCGCCGACATCTACGAAATCGCCGCCAACGGTGGCAACGTCCGCCAGCTGACCTCCAACATCAAACGCAATTATGCACCGCAGGTTTCTCCCGACGATCGTTTCATCGTCTTTCATTCGAATCGTTCCGGCATGTTTCAAATTTGGCGTATCGATCGCGACGGCAGCAACCCAGTGCAGTTAACCTTCGGCAACTCTGAAAGCCATTGGCCTCAGTTTTCAGGTGATGGAAAATTTGTCATCTATCAGCACTTCGAGCCGGGCGTGACCAGCACGTTGTGGCGCATTCCGATTGAAGGGGGCACACCGGCCAAGGTTACCGAGGGCTTTGCCGTGCGCCCCGCCGTTTCTCGGGATGGGAAGTGGCTTGGATTTTGGTATAACGATGGCCAGCCGAATTCGCGTTGGAAGTTAGGACTCTTCTCGCTTGAGAGCGGAACATTAGTGAAGACCTTTGAAGTTGCTCCTACGGTGAAAGTGGATTGGGACACGTTCCTACGCTGGAATGGCGACAGTCGCAGTCTCACGTATGTGAGCAACAACGCAGGCGTCGAAAACGTTTGGATGCCAGCCGATTGATGGAGGTCCAGCAAAACAGTTGACCAACTTTCTCGATAACCGGATTTTTGCACTTGATTGGTCACGAGAAGGAGACTTCGTCACTTCGCGAGGCGTGGTTACCAGTGATGTTGTCCTGATTACTGATGCGGACCAGTGAAGCAGTTCCGAGTTCCGAGTTCCGGCTTCGCAGTTCCGAGTTTCGAGTTTCAAGTTCCGAGTCTTAAGTTCATTCGAATCATTGCCCGAACTTGAAACGTGAAACTCGAAACTCTCTTATCGTTCTCCTAATTGATAAACCAACGTCCCCGGATGATAGGTTTGCCAGTCAAACCAGTAATCGTTGAGCACCGCAACTTTGGTCAGTTGCTTACCGTTAAGCGCGCCTGAAATTGCCCTGCCCGTAAAATCCCATTCGCTTCCCGTCTCTGCATCAACTAGTGTGAACTCCGGAGCATTCGCCTTGAGAAAGAATTCCAGTTTGCGGCCGTCTAACGATCGCTCGAAAGCCCGCACTGATTTCTTGTCATCACCCAAAATCAGAAAAATTGGAACGACTCCCAGGTCATCAATGATCAGCTGTTGCTTCTCCAACGCGCTGAACGGATAAGCCTTTGAGACATTCTTGATCGTGACACCGACCACGAGGGTTCGCGGCGCGATTGAGTTATCGAACGCGAAGGAAGTAGTCACAGGCCGCGCGGACATTCCTTGCTCCCAATTAGATGGAGCGTAGTTTCCCGCTTTTGCAATTTCATCGTTGGGTTTTAGTACCCGTCCCTCAGGTTGCTCCCGCTTCCACAAACCAAAGGTCAGTTCGTCGTGAAAGACGCCTTCGAGACGTTGTCCTTTCAGTGGACCTTGAATCGCTTCCCCTGTGACCTGTTGCCACCACGAACCGGTCTCGAGATCGCGCATGATGAAGTTCTGATTGTTAATGCCTGCCAGTTGAAAGTGAAGTTGCCGTCCGCCTGTCGTCGTTTTCCACACCAGACCGGTGTGACAGAGCGTTCAATAGGTAGCAACGATGGGCGTACCTCCGACGACGTCCTCCACAAGATGATGATAGGCCATGAGGCGCACGGGATAAGCTGCCGCTTCGCCATTGATTTTAACGGCGAGCACGATATCGTCTTCGGCAACAAACCCCGCATCAGCTGCTTTGGCATAAGCTGCATTCGCGAGGGGATTGAACATCCATTCGAAATGATTTTGTCGGGCAAACCAGGTTGATGCCAACAGAGGAATAAGAATCACCACCAGCAAGGCTTTCTTCCACCAGCGTCGCGAACCGCGCCAAAGCTTGAACGCGAGCAACAAGCCGATTCCTAAAGCGACGAGAGTTATCCATGGCGACACGCGTCGCAGCAGGTAGGACATTTCCACGCCGCGAGTGGTCTGCGGTTTGAAAGGCTGAATAATCCAGACAGGAATGAAGACAACGGCGAAGGCTGCCAGAATGATAAGGAGCAAGATGAGCCAGATCAGTTTACGATTACGAAACATTGAAGATTTGTCGGCTGCCATCAGTGGGTTTTACCTCACGCAACAAGCGGTATTCTTGAAATCATCATACTAGAGAGTTGTCATTCAGGATTACCGCCAGGTCGCCAAGCCCGCCAAAATTAGTTTGCCCTCATTGGCTCGCCACTGAATGCTTGGGGCTCCATCAGGCCCGAAGGGCCTGCAGTTAATAGCCACGCCCGTGAGGGCGTGGCGAGCGTGCCTCAACCCGAGATAGAGCGCCGAAGGTGCGACAGTTCCAATAGTCGTGGAAGGTTTACGAAGGCGTGACTACTGCCGCACCTTCGGCGCTCTATCTAATCGCTGGTCGAAGTCCACGCGCTCACGCGCGTGGCTATTAACGGCCAGCCCTTCGGGCCTCAATCTCTTTTACAATTCAAGTTTCGAATGGTTGACTTTTTGTGCAAGGCTAGTTGACTCATATGCCTTTCTTGGCGAACTTGGCGTGCCTCAGCGGCTTGGCGGTAATCTTAAATGCAATACTCACCCGTCATTAAATATTGGCGAGAAGCAAAGGTGTTGCCATGTAATCAAGGGCAGAATCGATTTGCAGCCAGCAAAACGCTGCGTGTTACACTCAGTCATTCATCACGCCGTTGTCAGATTCTTGTGCCCCTGTAGCTCAACGGTTAGAGCAGCAGACTCATAATCTGTTGGTTCGGGGTTCGAATCCCTGCGGGGGCACCAATCAACTGGCGAGTTTTCTTACACTTACGTCTTCGTGCTGTTGAGCTGCTAGCTGCTCAACCTCACGATGGCGCGAAGATGGCGCGATTTGGGAAGTCGTGGCACGGGCGTCCCGCCCGTGATTCTCACGCGATTCTCGAGTCAGGGTGTGACACGATCGCCGGGTCATGAGGTCAGTACCGTCCGCGGTAGCGGATGGGTCTGACGATCCTGACACGCTCCTCCGTTTGAATCTCACCACCTTGCCTGTCTTACTCAGCGTATTGACTGCGTGACACAGATTCGCCGGCGTCTGATGCGTGTAAACACTTGTCATCCTTACCGACGCTTCTTTTGTAGATGAGTGTGGGCTTACTTCTTTCAAGTGGCGCTGCCCAACGTTATTTGTGCCTTCGATCCACCGTTCGTAACCAGCGGTTGCAACCTCCTCGATTTTCCTGCATTTTGGTATTTCGGACAAAGGCGTAAGACACCGGATTGGATAGATGTTATTAACGATCACCAGTACGAACACTCCTGCTACAGACTTGGGCTACTTGCTCCACAAGAATCCGTCCAGGTTGCAATCGTTTCCGCTCTCCTTTGGGCAGGCGCATGTCTTCTATCCGGAAGCAACCGGTGAGCGTTGCACAGCAGCTCTGCTCCTGGATGTTGATCCGGTCGCTTTGGTGCGCAGTCGACGCGGCCCATCCGGTGAGGGAGGAACGCTCGACCAGTACGTCAACGACCGGCCATACGTCGCGTCGTCATTCCTTAGCGTCGCAATCGCACGCGTATTGGGAAGTGCGCTAGCAGGCAGGAGCAAGGGCCGGCCTGAACTTACAGACACTCGGATGCCGCTGGAGGCAAGGATTTCGGTTCTTCCATGTCGCGGTGGTGAAGGATTCCTGCGCCGACTTTTTGAACCGTTGGGCTATGAAGTAATGGCGAAAGGCCATGAATTAGACGAGAAGTTTCCCGAGTGGGGAGCAAGCTCTTATTACACAGTAGAACTTCGAGGTCACGTTCGATTGCAAGATCTGCTCACGCACATCTATGTGCTTATTCCGGTACTCGACAACGAAAAGCATTACTGGGTAGGCGATGACGAGGTTGAGAAGCTGCTGAGACACGGAAGCGGTTGGCTTTCTGCACATCCGGAAAAGGAAGAAATTACGAACCGCTATTTGAAATACAGGCGCGACCTCGCTCGTGAAGCACTGGCCCGCCTGGTCGATGAAGAGTCGCCTGACCCTGACCTAACTGAGAGAGTTCATAACACCGAGGAAGAGGCGATCGAAAGGCCTTTGAACTTGAATGAGCAACGAATCAATGCGGTCATGGCGGCACTCAAGAGTTGTGGCGCCAAGCGCGTTGTGGATCTCGGTTGTGGTGAGGGCAAATTGCTGCGCGCGTTACTCGAAGATCGAAGCATCGATGAGATCGTCGGGCTCGACGTCTCGTACCGCGCCCTTCAGATCGCCCAGGAACGATTGCGACTGGATCGAATGCCGACTCGTCAGCGAGAACGATTGAAGCTCATTCAAGGTTCGCTGATGTACCGAGACAAGCGGCTTGCCGGTTACGATGCCGCGACAGTGATAGAAGTCATCGAGCATTTGGATCAGCCGCGTTTGACTGCGTTCGAGCGGGTGTTGTTCGAGTTTGCCAAGCCCGCAGCCGTCGTGCTGACTACCCCCAACGTCGAATACAACGCGCGCTTCGAGACTTTGCCGGCGGGAAAACTGCGTCACAAGGACCATCGCTTCGAGTGGACACGAGCGCAGTTAAAGCCTGGTCGGAAGGAATCGCGAGAGAGCACGGCTATGAGGTTAGGTTTTTACCTGTCGGACCGGAAGATGCAACAGTCGGCGCACCAACACAGATGGCCGTCTTCAATTTAATCCAGTCATAGAGGAAGGCTACTTGAGTAAGACTGTAACAATTCCAGAATTGGCGCTTGTGGTACTCGTCGGTCCGTCCGGTTCGGGCAAGTCTACGTTTGCGCGAAAGCATTTTAAATCAACGGAAGTCCTATCATCAGATTTCTGCCGTGGATTGGTTTCCGACGATGAGAATGATCAGGCGGCAACTAATACAGCCTTTGAAGTTTTGCATTTTATTGCTTCTAAGCGGCTCAAGGCTGGAAAGCTGACTGTCGTTGATGCGACCAACGTTCAGGTGGAGGCACGTAAGCCGCTGGTGGCGCTAGCGCGGGAGTATCACGTGATACCAGTCGCTCTTGTATTCAATCTCTCGGAGAGACTTTGCCAGGATCGAAATCGCGATCGACCCGATCGCAACTTTGGACCGCACGTGATCCGACAACAGAGCCAACAGCTGCGCCTGTCAATCCGCAACCTGAAGCGAGAAGGCTTTCGGCACATCTTCGGGTTCTCGACACCGGAAGAGATTGAGGACCTGGCTATCGAGCGCCAGCCGCTCTGGAACAATCTGAAGCATGAGCATGGGCCGTTCGACATCATCGGTGATATTCACGGCTGCTTTGATGAGCTAAATGGGCTGCTCGTAAAGCTCGGATATCAGATCACTCAAGCGAATGGAGATGCGGGGTCACCACATTACGAAGCTCAACATCCCGAAGGCCGAAAGGTAGTCTTCCTCGGAGATCTCGTAGATCGCGGACCGAGAATTCCCGACGTGCTGCGATTGACGATGAGCATGGTTGAAAGCGGTGCTGCGCTATGTGTGCCTGGTAACCATGACATCAAGCTCATGCGCAAGCTTAACGGCAGAGACGTGCGCATTACGCACGGTCTGGCTGAGTCTCTCGAGCAACTTGAACGTGAACCGCCTGAGCTAAAGGAAAGGGTTGCGACCTTCGTCGATAAACTTGTAAGTCACTACGTACTCGATGACGGCCGACTGGTAGTCGCCCACGCTGGGTTGAGAGAGGACTTGCAGGGTCGCGGCTCTGGAAAAGTTCGTGACTTTGCGCTCTTCGGTGAGACAACTGGGGAAACCGATGAGTTCGGCCTGCCCGTGCGCTACAACTGGGCTGCCGAGTATCGCGGCAAAGCGATGGTCGTCTATGGACACACGCCAGTGCCGGAACCTGAATGGCTGAATCGTACCATCTGCATTGATACCGGCTGCGTCTTTGGCGGGAAGCTCACCGCGCTTCGTTATCCTGAGAAGGAATTGGTTTCAGTTTCGGCATTGCAAACTTACTATGAGCCGGCCAAACCCTTTCTTTCAGAGGACGAACAAGCACCCGCACTTTCCGCGCAACAAAAATACGATGACGTGCTCGATATTGAGGACGTTATCGGGAAGCGGATTATCTCAACGCGTTTGCACCGCACCGTTACGATTCGAGAAGAAAACAGCATTGCGGCACTGGAGGTCATGAGTCGCTTCGCGTCCAATCCGAAATGGTTGATTTATCTGCCACCGACGATGTCTCCATCTGAGACGAGTCAAGCGCCCAACTTGCTGGAGCATCCGGCGGAAGCATTTTCTTACTACCGGCATCAGGGGGTTGCAAAAGTCGTCTGCGAAGAGAAGCACATGGGATCGCGGGCGGTGGTAGTGGTTTGCCGCGATGAGGATGCCGGGCGAAAACGATTCGGCGTCGTCGGTGATGGTCCAGGCATATGCTTCACGCGTACGGGTCGGCGCTTCTTCGATGACAAGGTGCTGGAAACTGAGTTCATCCGAGAGATTCAAGCCGCGATCTCAGGAGCGGGGCTTTGGGATGAGTTCCAGACTGATTGGGTCTGTCTTGACTGTGAACTAATGCCATGGTCAGCGAAAGCCCAGGAACTTCTGCGACAGCAGTACGCCGCCGTTGGCGCGGCGTCGCGCGCCTCTCTTCCTGACGCTGTCGCTGCGCTTGAGCAAACCTCAATCGCAGTCAACGATATAGGGCCACTCCTGGACCGGTATCGAGCGAGAGAGAAAGCGACGGAAAAGTACACCAATGCATATCGCCGATATTGTTGGCCGGTTCACTCGCTGGCTGATTTGAAGCTAGCGCCGTTTCATTTGCTAGCCACAGAAGGAAAAGTCCATGCGGACAAAGATCACATCTGGCATATGGCAGTGCTCAAGAGACTTTGTGATGCGGACGAAGGATTGCTGCTCGCCACCGGGCACATGGTTGTCGACGTAACCGATCCGGCAAGCCAGGAAGCGGGCATTCGATGGTGGGAAGAAATGACGAGCCGTGGTGGCGAAGGAATGGTGGTGAAGCCACTCGAATTCATCGCGCGAGGGCCGCGCGGTCTGGTCCAGCCGGCCGTGAAGTGTCGAGGGCCCGAGTATCTGCGGATTATATATGGGCCGGAGTACAACACTCCTGAAAATCTGGAACGCCTTCGCCAAAGAGGATTGTCCGCCAAGCGTTCGTTGGCTCTGCGAGAGTTTGCTTTAGGGATGGAAGGCTTAGAGCGATTTGTTCAGCGCGAACCCTTGCGACGTGTGCATGAGTGTGTCTTCGGCGTTCTGGCGCTCGAGAGTGAGCCGGTTGATCCGCGACTTTGACATAAACGCGGACAGTTCCTGGGGTAATAAAAATGAAATCAGCGAAACGAACTCGCAAGGGTCAGACAGATAGAGCAACTTTTATGAGTGACGAGGCATTTGTCTCTCAAGCAAGCACTCGAGGATGCGGTTGCCTATGGTGAGCGTGTGTATCAGAACTTCTCAGGTAGGAACGCGGAAATCCGTATCAATGCAAGAATTGATCTTCGGTCATGGAGAGCGACGCTTAAATGTTTGTCATTAACGCAGGGCGCTCGATTCGCAACTTTCTTCTGTTCGGAGCCTTGAGCTGCTCGGTCCTCGTTGTGCCGTTCGATCGGGACTGCGCGATCGCTCAGACCACTCCGCCCGTTTTGCAGAACGTCCAGACAATTAGCGGAATAGTTCGAATGCAGGGCAATGGTGAGGCTATCGTGGGTGCGAAGGGTCTTATCGTAAGAAAGGAAGATACTTACGTGGTCCTTGGATCGACTCAAGGCGCGACGAATGGACCAAAACCTGCTTACTCCTTCACCACCGACAAAGACGGGAGATGGTCCATCAATAACCTGCCTGACGGATCATATGTTATTCAGGTAACTCCAGGGGTAGCTGACTCAGATCCAAACCGTGGCCAGCGGTTCGCTACCAAGAAACAGATGATCACTGTCGCAGGAACGGACCTCCCAGACGTTCTGATCGAAGTATCAAAGGGCGCGAAGATGTCGGGTATTCTGATCGTAGAAGGTGATGAACCACTCTCATCAGTCTCACTCTACGCCTCCAAGGTTGACGCGCCCATTGAGCTGCATCAGGGCGTATCTAAATCTCTAACGCCAACCGGACGAACAACAATGTTCACGATGACCGACTTGCCGGAAGGCGTGATTGAATTCAGTGCTTTCCTACGGACAGATTCCCACTATATTAAAACGATCAGCGCCAAAGGGATTGACCTATTGCAAGAGAAGCTCAATCTCACCAGCGGTATGGAGCTTAAAGAAGTTACGATCGTCGTCGCAAGTGACCTTGCAGAATTCACCGGGCGAATCATCTCCGAGAGTGGAAAGACGCCTCTGCGTCATATAAGAATTTCGCTGGACTGGATTGGAACACGTCGAGTGCTCGGAGGACGGCTTACACGCCGTACCGACGAACAGGGCGCGTTCTTGCTCCGCCCTCCACCTGGCGATTATCAAATCAATGTGAATGAGGATCGTGGCGAAGGAGGTATGCTCCCGTTTGTCAAAAGTCTCCGGCGGGTCACCTTCCGACCGCGGGAACATAAGAACATTGATATTCGCGTTCCCTAGCTAGGATATTGGAGCTATCTGATGTCGATACCTCTCCTGAATAGAGGACAAGGATCAAGATGGCGTGATTTGGCGCGATGGCATGCTAGAGACGTAACTAGATGTAACTTACTTTGACGGCTGCGGATTCGGTAAATACTGCTACATCTCGTTTCGTACGGCCTTGTTGTTGCCCCCTAATGGTCTTACGCCCGTCTCATAATCTGTTGGTTCGGGGTTCGAATCCCTGCGGGGGCACCAATCAACTGGCGAGTTCTCTTACACTTACGTCTTCGTGCTGCTCGGCTGATAGCTGCTCAACTTCAATTATGGCGCGAAGATGGGAGCACAAGAATAGCGAGTGGTGTTGTCGTTAGGCGCGGTGAGGTTTTTACACAAAACCTGTTCGACTCCTCTTGAGAAGCAGACCACCTCGTACCAATCATTTCATGTCTCAGAAGCTAGAGTCACGTGTTCGCTCTGATCAGCGCGGCAAACTCCGCATCGGCAACGATTGGAATGCGATCACTATCATTGCACTCTCGCAATCGAATCCGCTCAAAGCGATCGCGGAGTTGGTAGAGAACTCGATCGATGCTCGCGCAACTAATGTCACCATCATTCGCGGTCGTAGCGAAGGCCGTCACTTTCTCGAGATCCGAGACAACGGGCAAGGCATTCCTCGAGATGCACGACGGCCGCCCTGACTTTCGCTATGTCGCCACACACATTTGCGACTCTGTAAAGCGGCGCCTTAAGGTTGAAGGTGCGGCTGGACTCCAGGGAGAGTTTGGTATCGGTCTGCTTTCCTTTTGGATTTTAGGCGAGGAACTGGCGTTGACCTCGACCGGGGCCGACGATCGAGCATGGCAAATGATCATGCGTAAAGGTGATCCGAGCTACGCAGTCAAAGCAAAACGAGCACTGTTTAATGAGCCCGGAACCCATTTGCGAGTAGCGAAGCTGCTCGAAGGAATTCGTTCGCTATCAGGAGAGAAGATCCAGTGGTACCTCGCTGCTGAATTACGCGACCGCATCCGCCACACCGGTGTACGGATCACCGTGATCGACAAGATCGCCCGGAAGCAATACGCAGTGGAGCCACGGCAATACGAAGGTCGATTGCTACATCAATTGCCCAACATTCGCGCTACTCCCGGCGACGTTTATGTTGAGCTCTATATGAACGAGCCAGTAGAAACAAATCGAGTCGCGCTCTTTCGACACGGCACGCGTGTGTTCGAAGACATTTCGGTGGTTGACGAACTTGCAAAGACACCGTGGACAACCCGGTACTTTCAAGGTCACATTGATGCGCCTTTCATAAATCTAACGCCGGGCACTCGCAGCGGCATTATTCACGATGAGGCATATGTCGCGCTTTTGGAGGCGTTGGCGCCGTTGGAAGTAAAGCTCATCGAGATGCTTGATGAGCAGCGTCGAGCTGAGGAAGAGCAAGCGAGTCGTGAACTGCTACAAACAATCCAGCGCGCATTTCGCGATGCGCTCCTCGCACTGCCGGCTGAAGAATACGATTGGTTCGATATTCATTCGCATGCGCAACGTGGTTCGGGCAACAATCGTGCATTTGATACGGGCGAGGTACTTACAGTTGGAGCTAGAGAACCTGAGATCAGCAACGTAAAACAGCGTCAATTTTTTGAGTATGCCGGTCCGCTCTTTAGTGTTGTGGTCTCACCCGCGTCGTCAGTTGTGCGAGTGGGCGAGCAGCGCTCACTCCGCGCGTTGCCTTACGATCGAGCCCGTCGGCGGGTTGAAACGGATCTCACCTTCAACTGGGAAATAACGGAAGGAGGCGGCGCTTTGGATCGTCCTCACGATCAGGCGGCAAGCTTTCTTGCTCCGACAGAACCTGGCCTCGTGCGCGTAAGGGTCAACGTTTGCCAGGGCGACATTGAGCGGTCAGCTGAGGCGCTTGATCACCGTGACACACGAATTACTCCCTCAGGTTGGAACGACAACGATCGACTCGCAAGGGTTACCAGGCTATACCTTCGAGCGCGCGCCTGGTGAATCATGGCGGTCGAAATTCGACTCAGCGCGCAATATAATTGTCGTCAACAGCGGCCACCGCGATTTCGTCTACGCGGCCGCAGCAAGTCGCTCAAGCTTCGTTACCTGGTCCGACTTTATTGCAAGGAACTCGTGTTGAGGAACTTCGTTGGCTTACCAGCGGATCAGCTCTTGGAGCGCATGGTGGAGTTGTCGTTACGGACGGAAGAGAATTTGTAGACCTCGAGAATGTCGAGATTTGGGGCCCGCGGCTAGCTGGCGAGAGTTGAGCAGATCACCAGTGATATCGGCCGGGGATTTCACGATTACGTAGGAGATGTCGTATGGCAATTGGAAGAAGAGCTCGGCGATCAGTGACTACTGGCGCTGCTGGTAAATCTCAGGCGGCGCTTTTGAATTGGAGTTTCGCTTGCACCCCTAGCGAGCCCAATACACGCAGCATGAGATCCGTTGAAATGTCGTGAGTATTTCGGTTTAGAATCGCGGTCACGCGAGTACGTGACGTGCGAGCGAGCCGCGCTACGTCTGAATGTGTCAATCCTTTCTTGCTCAACAACCTCGATGATCTTATCGTTCAAGTCGCTGCGGAACTCGATCTCCATTCCTTCGGCGGGCGCCAGGCCCAACACCTTCGCGAGCTCCCTGGCATTGCGGGCTACTACTGGTCTAACTTTCTTCATCGAGCATCCTTTCGCGAATTTTAAGCCTCGCATACAATCGCTGCGACAGCGAACTCAGTTCAGCCTATCGGAGTTATTGTGCCTGGTCGGATACCAGATAATCCAAAAATCTATCACATCGTCCATGTTAACCGGCTAGCTTCAATCGGTGCTGACCGTGTCTGGTGCGAACTGAGGTTGTTCGTCGGGCTAGGCCTGGCACCACGAATCGCCGCCGCCGCTGCGTTCCTGGAGTCTAATGTTGAAACCCGAACGCGCTTGACGAAGGTAGCGCATCTCGTCGAAGGGTTCGAATCATCCTTCGGTCTTGAGTTACTCTCGACGGTGCATTGGACCGCAAGCAAGGAAAGGGCGCGATCGATCGAAGATATCGTGAAGATGACTTATGCCTGGAACGACAGGAAGAGGCGATTTACCAGGCGACAAATTGCGCTTGCCGCTGATGTGCTATCACACAAGGGATGGATAGCGAGTGTGAATGAACCTGATTTTGCATGACCATAGAGATGAAGCGACCACGTGATAGCAGGAAAACGCTCGCGCAAGGCCCACAGCAACGAAGCAAATCCATCACCCATGACGCATTCGTAGACCTCACGCAAGCGCTAGAGGATGCGCTTGCCTTTGAGCTTGGACAGCGTCGCGACCTAAACGTAACGCGAATCAAAGCTCCACGAACGAAATCACATTCGTCTAGCGACATTCTCCCCAACCGGCAATAACCTCATTGGTGATTACGGTAGCGCAACATCATTTCCCAACGCTTCGATTTTATCAGCCACGACTGGTATCTCCGCTACATCGAACAGTCTGTTGATTTCCAAAATCGCTTGGACCATTAGCGAGTCTTTATCGAGCATCGGATGTAGGTAGACACTGTCTACGAAGTCAGCGAGTGATCGTTTGCCGTCAGCCCTCGGACTAATAAGGAGAGAAAAACCAGTCAACTTTGGATGGGGATCTTCGATTGGATCGAGTAGGCCACGCTTGGGATAAAGTATTGCACGAACTTCATGCTCGAACTCGTAGGCGTTGGGCTTAATCGTAAACAGTCCTAATCGAAGATCTCGATCTCTTTCGAAGATGATTTCATATATGCGTTCTTGCACCCCCTCGTCCGGATTCTTTAGGCCTTCGAGATATTCGACTTCAGCCACATCACCTGCGAGTCCTTGTTTCTCCAGAAATGTAGCGTTGTCTTCGATCAAGCCTTTAAGCTTACTAGGGGTTGATCTCACTGCAACAGATTCGCTGCCTCCACCGTACATCTCCCACATCGCTAATGACATCGAGGACGCCCGATTCCAGCAACTGATGTAAGTCGACTCGCGGAAAACATCCAAGTCGGACTTCCACTGCTGCACTGCAAGTCTGTGATCGTCATAGTGCCTCTTCCAACTTGAAATAACAGATTCGAGATACTCTCGTCGCTTATGCGGAAAAGCTCTTATCGCGGTGTTGAGTATATTGCGAACCCACTCATTCGCCGACGGAAGTGTTCTATTTATTTCCCGGATTATCGCTGATGGGTCCTGTCCCGCCCTTTCGAGCAGTTCCTCCAGTGTCTGCACATTGGCCGGAGACTGGCGCCAGCGTTGGGCGTTCTCATACAGATGAGCGTGCCCCCACCACTTTCCCTCTGTCTCATCGTGAAAGCGTGACGCTTTCGGAAAATACAACGACTGCGTTCGAAGCAGGTCAACATATTTTGCGAGAGACAGGTATCTCCAAATTGGTACTTCGCTCGTTGGCAATTTCAGTATCCTGATAGGTGATCACCGACGACAGGCAGTTACATTACAGCTGCTCGATTGTCCGAGTGTTAGCGTCTAGGACTTTTAGAGCCAGCTGAGCAAAGCTAATGCTGAAGAGTAATCGATAAAAGCGCTTCGGTTGCGGAGCTTTGAGAATCCCAGTCCCCAGACTGAGAACCTCATAATCTGTTGGGTTCAAATCCCTGCGGAGGCACCAAGTACGAAGTGAGTGCTCTTAGGAGCGATGGTAACTACGGAGCGAATGTGATCTCGCCTGCAGGGGAGGTCCGCGAATAATTTCTTTTCTTCATCGGCGGTGATGGAACGTTCAGGCTGCCGTTCTCTTTCAGCAAACACGGATAACCAAGAGAGCGCAGTAGTTCAGCACTACTCATCCTACAAATGCAACTCGTCGAGTCTCTTCTTCGTCGCGCCCATTTAGTTTACGAACCACGAAAATGCCGTTCGAGAAAGTAACCAGAGTAGAGGCTTTTGAAAATCCGGCGAAACTATTTACGAATCACTCTTTAGCTTGTGAATCTGCTCTTGCAGCTGTCGTTGTGCTTCTGAATATGTTTGTTCTATGAGTTTTTGAAGATCGGTTTTCAGTTTCTCTGTTGATTCATGCTGAACAATTCTAGAATCGCTTAGTTGCGTCTGTAATTGCTGGTTAACGTCTCTAAATCGCGTAACAATTAGTTCTTCGAGTTGAAGATAATGCTCTATCCGTGTTTTTAGTGCCGCGCGTGAGGACCGATCATCAATTGCTCTTCCAATCAGCGCGAAAATAGAGAAAGCCGATACAGGAATTAGTAATGCTGGTGGCCCGGTTACTCCAAAGTGACTTAGCATCCACTGCGCAACTCCTAAGCCACCGGCACCGAAAGCTATAGAATATGAAGCTTTCTTGGCAGCATCAATCAGACCATTAGTTACTAAGCGTATGCCTGTCCAAAAATCTTCGTTGTTCATAGCACGGCTCACACAAGGACATAATAAAATAGTAACGCTCCGCCTATTAATGTTAAGTAATCTGCAAGATTGCTCACATGATTTCTATATGAAGATTCGTTGTTGTACTTTAAATAGTTGATATAGTTGCTTGAGGAGCGCTGGCGCTCGCCGCTCAAGACAATTCTAAAGGGAGATTCGTCGATAGGCTTTACGTAATGGTAATGCGCGCCCCAAATAAAAAGGTAGTAGATGCTTCTAGTCAGGCCAATAAAACCTAAGAGAAGTAAAAAGTAAATTATGGTTTTCATAACCATGATCCCACTTTAACGAATTGAAGGGTCAAGGGTTTTCCCCTGCGGAAAAGTCAACGGATATTTTCCCGTTGCGGCAGGTTTGGTTCGGAGCATCCCATTTGCGTTAACGCCACGTTCATGATGATGGTCCGTTTGTCAGCCAGGTTCGTCACAGTATCATGATCAGCGCGGGTTTAAACAGGTCCCTAGCGACGAAAAAGCCGAAGGCTCCGAAACCTGTCCCGAGTACCTGAAGGCTTTTGAGGAGTCTTGTGTAATGGCTTTTATCGTTGAGTCCTTATTCCAGTGGGCTTTGACCGAGACTCCCAAGATGGCGCGATTATGGCGCGATGGCGTGCTGAGACGTAGCAAGACGTAACTTACTTTGACGGCTGCGGATTCGGTAAATACTGCTTCATCTCACTTCGTCTCGCACAGTTGTTGCCCGCGGCTATTTCACGCCCGTCTCGAAATCTGTTGGTTCGGGGTTCGAATCCCTGCGGGGGGCACCATAATCAGATTTGCGATTGCCGATTTCCGATTGCTCGATTGCGATTGCCCGGAGTTGTTCCATACAATCAACTCGAGTCTTCTGAATCTTTGGTTCTGACGGTTAGCTGCACTATGGCGCGAAGCCGCATGGTTTACCAATAGCTGGGGGCGTCACTCATGAGTGACGCCCCGACCATCTTCCGAACAACCTTCCGATGAACCTGGAAAACACTATTGCGTAATCTTCATCACTCTTCCTGTGAATATTTCGGTCACGAACAGATCTGCCGCTTTCGGTGCCTGTGCCATGCTCGTCGGTGTAATCAAACAGTTGGCAATCACCACCGGCGTGGCGGTGGGTGATGCGTAAAAGCTAAGTCTCCCTGGACCCGGCGCTAGCATATTCGTGCTGAATTCAAGCGTCAGGAATCCACCGTCATCCTGAGGCAACACATCGATCGCGGATGTCAGTCCGGTGATGAAAGGAGCGTTGGTGCCGGTGGCGATATCCACCGTACGCACTTGAGCGTTACCGATGGGAAACGGGAATCCAGTAAGCAGAGTTACCAGCAACTGCTCGCCTACTAACCTAACACTGTCAGGGACCGCTTCGACCACGGGTGGGCCGAACCCCCTGTTGTTTGGCAAGGGACCAAATGTGGTCAGTATGCTGAAAGTGCCACTTTCGATATCGACGGCACGCACCAGGTTTGCGCTGGCATCCGGTACGTAGAGCTGGTCGCCGTGAATGGCCAGGCCGAATGGGTTTGATTGTCGCACTCCGTTAGGTAAACCCGGTCTCGGTTCGGGCACATAATCGGGAAAGTCAACCACCAATTTGATCGACATTTTGTCGCCGCCACCATTGTCGAGATCAACCGCGGCCCCGTTGTTCAGGGTGATCTGATCCGAAAGACTCAGAGCAAACCCATTGGTGTTCTTCTCAGAATTCGCGCTGAAGTGGATCGAAAGCACCGAACTGAAGAGCGCCGACGAAGGGTATGGGTTAGGAACAAAGGAGTTAGGCAAAGGACCGCTGATCACCTCATCGCCGCCGCCGATGGCCACGTATAACGTGCGTCCGCGCATCGCTAAGGCAGATGGACCTGACGGATCATTATTCGGGACCGCAAAAGCAGACGGCAGGCCATCTATTAAGGTTCGTCGAATGCCCGAGTCCTTATCAATAATGGAAATTCGTCCGGTATTTAGCCCGTTGCCCTGTTCGGCAACCAATAAGTTGCCGCTGGTTGAAAAGATAATCTTGCCGGGGGCTCTGAGCCCAGTTGTGAGAACTGAAACTGGACATTGGGCATCAGCAAGGCTACTTGCTAACAAGAGAACTGTGATAATGCTCAGTGCTGCAGACGTTATACGAGTCATGATTCGCTCCTTCGTTATGGCGGACTGGTTTCCCTCTTAACCATTAACGCGAGACCGAGTGGCGAGATCCGGCAGACGTGGGCAAAAACTCTTCAAAAGAAATTGGCACCCCCAGCGGCGCACGGCTACAATCTGCCGATTTGTGCAAACCGCTCACTAATCTGGAAACCGCGCAAAGGTTGTCCGGGTGGTAGGTCTCAGCTATGTCTAAAGCAGTGCCAACAGATGTTACCCAATTACTCGTCGCCTGGAGGGAAGGTGATGGTTCAGCACTCGAAAGATTGTTGCCTTTAGTCGAGGACGAGTTGCACCGGTTGGCGCACCGCTACATGAACCGAGAGCGCAAGGACCACACGTTACAGACGACCGCGCTGGTAAATGAGGCTTACCTAAAACTCATCGATCAGAAAGTTAACTGGCAAAACCGAGCGCATTTCTTTGGTATTGCAGCTCAAATCATGAGACGCATTTTGATTGACCACGCGCGTCAACATCTCGGGCCTCAGCGCGGCGGTGGAAAAACGATTTCGGTCGAGGAGGTGGCCCTGATTAGCGACGATCGCGCGGCGGAATTGGTGGCACTAGACGATGCCCTGACCAGTCTCGCGCGATTAGACGAGCGCAAGGGACGAGTAGTGGAGCTGCGGTATTTCGGCGGTTTGAGTGTGGAGGAGGTTGCCGCAGTATTGGGTGTTTCTGTTGATACTGTGACGCGTGATTGGAGACGCGCGAAGGCTTTTCTGCGTCGCGAACTGAGTCAGAACTGAACCATGACAACTCCGGAACGATGGCAGGAAATTGATCGAGTCTTCGCGGCCGCCCTTGAGCTTGAGCCAGAGGAGCGCGAGGCATTTCTTGACCGAGCCTGTGCGGGCGATAAGCAACTAAGAACGCAGGTTGAGTCACTTATCGCTCATGATGGACCAGAGAGTTTCGTTGGTGGTCCTGAGGAAGCCACGCGCGTGTTGGCAAACGTAAAGCTGGGACTTGACGAAGCAATCGGGCCCTATCGAATTATTAGAGCGCTGGGCGCCGGTGGAATGGGCCACGTTTACCTCTGTCACGATAAAAGACTAAATCGGCCGGTCGCAGTTAAGCTGATTTCCAATTACCACGCTGCCGAGGAAGAACGGATCAAGCGCTTCCGAAAAGGAAGCATTAGCTGCTTCAGCGTTGAACCATCCAAACATTCTCACCATCTATGAAATCGGAGAAGCCGCGGGGAAGAGTTTCATCGCTACAGAATTTGTGGACGGCCCAACTTTAAGCTCGCGAATTGAAGAGGGTTCAATTTCTATTGACGATGCGCTCAACATAGCCAGTCAAATGGCCAGCGCGCTGACGGCAGCACACGCGGCAGGAATAATTCATCGTGATATCAAACCGGCAAACGTTATCGTGCGAAAGGATGGTCTGATCAAAATACTCGACTTCGGCATAGCGAAATACATACAAGCCGACGGTGACGAGCCGGAGAAAGACGCGGAGTTCCTGACAACTCCTGGCGCCGTGATGGGCACTGCTGCATATATGTCGCCTGAGCAGGCGCGCGGGGTCACTGTCGATACACGGACGGATCTTTGGAGTGTGGGAGTAGTGCTGTACGAGATGGTTGCCGGTTGCAGACCGTTTTCCGGCGACACAGCAATGGATGTAATGTCCTCGGTAATTGAGCGACAACCGCTCCCAGTCTCCGCCCATAACCCTCTGGTTCAGAAACCGATCGAACAGATCGTCGTCAAAGCACTGCAAAAGGAAAGAGACAGCAGATATCAAACGGCCCTTGAGCTGCTAGCGGATCTGAAGTCAGCACGACGAGAGGGCGACTCTCTCGAGGAACGAGCATCGTCGAACGCACAGTGGCAGTCTGCTAACACATTAGCGGTAGCAGCCCGCAAGTCGGGCGAACCAAAGTTTGACCCACCGTCAACTAAGGATTTTGCGGGTACATCAATCACCCCTTCTAGCGCAGAATACATTGTTAGCGGCATCCGGAAACACAAGTGGGCAACGCTCGTCTCGTTGGCTGCTCTCATCATCGTTAGCGGGTTGTTGTTTTACCGTTATGTGATGTCCCGCAACAGCGCCCAGATTGAATCCATTGCCGTCTTGCCCTTTGTCAACGAGGGCGGTAACAGCGAGGTCGAGTATTTGTCGGATGGAATGACGGATACACTCATAAATAGTCTCTCTCAGCTTCCAAATATGTCAGTTAAAGCACGGACCTCCGTGTTTCGCTATAAAGGCAAAGACGTAGATCCGCAGCGCATTGGTTCAGAGCTATCAGTGCAGGCGGTTCTAAGTGGTAGGGTAGTTCAGCGGGACGACAACTTGACCTTGTACCTGGCATTGGTAGATGCACGGGACGGCAATCAGCTTTGGGGAGAGCGCTACGATCGCAAGATGGCAGATCTAATTTCGTTACAGCGCGAGATTGCCCGCGACGTGTCTCAGAAGTTGCGAGCGCAGCTATCGGGTGCGGAACAGCAGAAGATTACGAAAGACTACACGGCAAATACGGAGGCGTATCAACTGTATCTTAAAGGGCGTCTTCATGTTTTTCGGTTGACACCACCAGAGGTTCACAAAGGCATTGTCTATTTCAATCAGGCGATTGAGATTGATCCGAATTATGCGCTAGCGTACGCTGGACTCTCAGGCGCATATCGTTCGCTTGCGCTTGGCAGCGAGATGAGCCCCAGGGAATTTCTTCCCAAGTCGATAGCTGCGGCGCAAAAGGCAATCAACATTGACGACGGTCTTGCCGAATCTCATACCGCTCTCGGAGCCAGCATGTTTTGGTACGAGTGGAATTGGAATGGTGCGGAAAATCAACTTAAGCGAGCTTTAGAACTCGATCCGAATAGCGCAGAGGCTCATCTCTTTTATGCTCATTTACTCTCAAACACTGGGCGTCATGCCGAAGCCCTGGCAGAAATAAAACGGGGTAGAGAACTCGACCCGTTTTCGCCGTTTCTCAACGCACTCGAAGGACAATTTCTAGTTCACGCAGGAAAACCCGATGAAGCGTTGGCCAGACTACGCGAGACCTTTGAACTCGCTCCGGCTTTTTGGTTTCCTCATGTGTTTGCGACCAGCGCTTATATCGAAAAAGGAATGTTTGCTGAAGCGATCGCGGAAGCGCGTCGCGCAACAGAACTCTCTCCGACGCAAACAGTATCACTCGCCTTCGGAGGCTATGCCCTGGCGAAGTCAGGCAAACAAAGTGAAGCGCGAGAGGTTCTGGATAAATTGCTAAAACTATCAAAAGAGCGTTTTGTGCCGCCTTACCATATAGCGGTGCTCTATAACGGACTTGGCGATCGGGACCAGGCACTGGAGTGGTTGGAACGTGGATTAGAACAACGAGATCCGAAAATGACGTTTCTCAAAGTCGATTCAAAGTGGAATAACCTGCGTGACGATCCGCGCTTTATGGATCTGATGCGCCGCATTGGGTTTTCGCAATAGTCAGATTTGCGCGGATTCGAGATTCCCCTGCCGCCTAAAGCGTCAAGCAAGATGTGGCTGGCGAAATTTATGCTCCGAGCAAGTAAGGCTTTAAATGGCGCGATTATGGCGCGATGGCGTGCTGAGACGCAGCGAGATGAAACTTACTTTGACGGCTGCGGATTCGGTAAATACTGCTTCCTCTCACTTGTCTCGCCTTGCTCGATGCGACGTCGTAAAGCAAATGGGCCAGACGGGACTTCGCCCATCCGGCCCACCGCGCATATCTCGTTCACTGCTGCTGGTTGATGTGGTCAGCAGTCTTTCCGATACTGTGCGGGCGCACTCTATCACCCGACTGTTACCCTCACAAGCCAATCTCATCCGGATGACACTTGCCACTTGCCGATTGCCAATTGGCGAGTGCTGATAAAGCTTGTTACAGCCCCAAATTTGATTAATATCAAAAGCGAACCACGAATTGGCGCGAAACGACACGAAACAAACACATCCGCTTAATGTGGGGTTCCGTGTAATTCGTAGTTCGTTTTCCTTACGGATTTAAGAGCGAGCCACGAATCAACACAACAAGAACGCGATCGGCCATCGGTGCCACCTTACTTGATTCGGAACAACGCGCGATGGATCGTGCCGTCGTTCAGAAGCATCGTGAACTCGCGGCAACTACCAACAGCCCAGTCACCCTGTGTTCGCCAGCGGTAAGTGTATCGGTCGGTGAGCGCTGAATAGCTCAATCCGTTACCCCCGCCTCCGGGAAGTGCGGGCTCGGCGGCGCCGTTAGGAGCCAAGCTGTTGCAGTCAATCTCGACTGACGACGGTGACCCGCCCGGGAAGATGTTCAACCCGTAATTTCCCGCTAAGCTGAAAGAGAACGCCACTGTCGAGGCAGAGTTGATCTTATTGATGACAGGTGGATTCTTCACACTGCCGAAGAAGCCCTGGAAGTTGTAGATTACTCCTAGCGTCAGCGGCACCGAGACCATCGGTCGGGACGGATCATTGCTCGCCACGCACAGCTTGCCCGTGACGGCGTTCGGCGCGGAGACACCCGCCGAGTTAAACGTCACAGTGATGCTCGATTGCCCCCCGGGCGACGTCGTGCCATTCGCTACTGACGCGTTCACCCATGACAAGTTGGACGGGGTTGCGCAATCCGAAGCCGCTTCGGTAATCGACCACGTCAGATTTGCGCCGCCCCCAAGACTCCCGTTCTGAATCCTTAAGCTTTGCGTGGTGATTGTGTTTGTGATCTGTGAGGCCATCAAGCTTGGTGGATCCACGCTGATGCCTGCCTGGCATGCGGCTGGAACATCAAACGCTTGTGTACCGTCGGTCGAACTCGCCGAACTCCCCTGCACTGCACTCAGACCAAGCCCGCGCTTGGCAAATGCTTTCCAGATCGTGCACTGATTTGCGCCGCCAGTTAGTACCTGGTCAGCAAGCAGGATCGCGTTGCGCCCATCCACAAAGCCAGGGCTACACTTCTGCAGCTTCATGCCATCGATCACTAACTGAATCGCAAGATTATTTCCGCCTGTGCTCCAATCACCGTACAAATCCGGGTTGTAGCCGTGCGCCTCCACCAGACCCCAGTAAACCTCCCACAGCATCGATGACCAGACGTAGCCAACACCGTGCGGCACTGCAGCCGTCTTGATCGTGTCGTAGGTGGCTGGGTTCGCCGACATATCAGTAGAATATGGCGTTGGCCGGATGCCAAAGCCATCCGTGGACTGATAAAGGACGTACGTGCCGACGCCGCGCCTCTGAGTCGCGGTGTCACCCGCTCGAGCAGTCAAGGCGAGTCCGAGAAAGTCGCTCCAGCCTTCTCCCATTTGTTCCTGGTTGTTGAGACAGCTCACCGTCGCTGGACCACCCGTAAGGCGGTTGCTAATGCCGTGGCCGTACTCGTGCGTGATGACACCGTTGTCGAAGTCGCCGTCGCGAAGCCGATCCCCTTCGAGTTTGCGAGCGATCGTCCCCGCCAGTGGCAGATTAGTACGGAAGAGCTGACCATCATTGTAAGAGATCATTACTGATGGGATCACGACCCTCGCGGCGTTAGCGTCCGGCGTGGGCGTTGTGGCGAAGCCGATCCTAAGCGCCGGTCCCCCCGGCACGTTGTTATGAAGGATCGCGGCAACTGCGCCAGCGTTCTGAGCGTTTAGGACCTTAATCGTGAAAGAACAAGTTCCGCGCTCAAGGAGGGCAATCGCGCCCGCAGGGAAGCCAATGAGCGGCTCGCACGCATCAGCGGTGACGCCGACCCCGTCATTCACCAAAACGACGTTGCCGGAGAGACCAACGGGCGGAACCGGCGCTCCAAACTGAGCGTCTGTGGCGTCGTACCTACCGGCAATCGGTGAAGGCGCCTGAACGGTAACACTGTTCGGATACGGCGGCTGCCACAGGTACATCTGCATGCGAGGCCGAGAACCATCGACGGGCGTACCGAAGTTCGCATTATTCAATGGCGCGCTGGCGCCGTTGGGTGTGCCATCCTGCGCCTCCGCCTGAACATAATCGTTGCCGAGGCCGCCACGTCCGTAGTTGTTAACCTGAAAGTTCCCCGCCGCCTCGTTGAAACCGTAACGGTAGAAGACGTCATGAATGACGTTGTTCCAGTAGAAGAGATTCGTAACAGCCGCGGGCCGGTAATCCAAAGGTTCCCGAGATGAGTCAAAAGGAAAATCGAAGTCGAGTCCCGCGCCACCATCAGGTTCGCTAAGGGGATCCGGTAGTCCATCACCTATCGTATCGGCATAGGCGTGGGCGTTGTTGCCGCGTGTGATTGTGAACTCGGGACCCGCAGCTGCGTTCGTGTCGTGCCAGCCAAAGGGCGAGGCCAGGCTGTCTGCCGGGCCAGCGAGTAGAGAAAATGCGCCGTGGTTCGGGCTTTCTAGCGGAAGACCGAGCACGCGATAGGAAGAGCCGTCTGCGACTCCCTGGGGTGACACCGCGCCAACCGAAGTTTGTCCCGAGCTTTCGTCGCGTGAATTGGCGGATGAGACACCGGCAAGATTCGCGGCGCCGAAGTTGTCGTGATCAATGTAGTCGTCCTTGGAGAGCAACGCGCCAGTCTCAGCGTCCACACGAAGACTCCACCAATGTCGCTGAGAGATTTCCTCGATCTCGATGTTCCATGCGAGTCGCACAGCGCCTCCGACTGGTTGGTAAACGAGCTTTACGGGAATCGGGGTGAGCGAGAGGCCGCCATCGGAGAGCACTGTTTCTTGCGCCGCACCCCCGCGACTCTCGAGTATGTTAAGCGGCGCGATTGGGTTGAGTTCCACGACGGCGACCGCGAGGGCAACAGCAGCAGCCGGATCGAGAACGGGTGAAGTGCGATTCACAACCGAGGCAAGGTTGGAAACGAAATCAGAACCGTAACTCAAGACGTTTCCATTGGCGGCCACGTTGACGTTGATATTTGCGTTATAGACTTCGATTCCCTGAAACCGCTGTCTCAGATACACGTGACTAACGCCAGTGTGATCGCTGGTGTAGGCGTCGGTAATGGTCACATCAGCGACGTCAGCCTGCGTCAGGCCAAGTTCTTCGCGATGCTCGGCAACATAGCGCAGGGCGACTTGGGTTGCTGGGCTATTCGGCGCCTCGGCGTCCATGACAGGAATGGCCGGGGAAAAAGAGAGCGTTACCGCAACGAAAGCGGCAAAGAACGCTAGGAAAATTCGTTTGCTCATGGTTTGCCTCCAAGGTTACTAGCAAATGATATTTGGGCGGCTTGAGAAATTCTTGAGGAATCCTTGAGGTTAGGGGCGCAGAAAATTGCTGGAGAAGCTGTTATTGGTGAGCAGTTATGTTCTGCGGATCAGTAAATACCTTCGCGTACAACCTGAGGAGCGTAACAAAGCAAGAAGTGGGCGAGGCGGTGTCGACCGCAAAGGATGACGTTTCTAAGTAAGCGACTTTCGGATGAGGAATTTGCCCGATAACGTTAGGGCTAAGCCCGGAGCGAGAGCAGGGGCCTAAACCTCTCATTCACTCATAGGCGCGGCAAGCTGGGCCGCACACCGGTGGCATAGAAGCAGCCTCAGAAGGCGGGCGCAGTCAGCGATTACTTCCAATCAGAGGGTTCGGACTACATCAGATCACAACGGGCCTTTCCGCAATTCCAAAGCTCAGCGAGTCGTAACCTGAATCGAAGCTGTGGCGGAGTTACCTGCCTGGTCAAATGCCCTCGCCTGTATTTGATACGTTCTATTAGGCGGATTGGGAACTCGCCAGCTGCAGCTATACGGAGCACTCGCGTCAGTACACTGCAAAGCGCCATTCACTAGAAATTCTACTCGGGTCACACCGACGTTATCGCTAGCTGAAGCCACGATCGTGGTATTAAGCTTTCTGATCACAATCGCTCCATTAGCGGGACTGTCGATCGAAACGGTTGGAGGAAGGTTGTCCGCCGTGGGAAATCCAATCCTGTTTACAGAGCCGCTGCCGCGAGCGAGGTAGTAAAGATAACCATCGGCTGAAACCTGCAGATCAACCGGCAGAGAAATTCCAGTCGCAAACCCGGCCACAGCATTCCCGTTAGAGGGATCAAGCGTCCTGATCCAGCCTCCACAGAAATCCGCAAAGAAGTAATTGCCGACATAGTTGCTGGGAAACTGTACTAGCTGCGGGTTGTAAAATGCCCCTCCGGTAATGGCGCAGGTTTGAGCATCATTCGGGTAAGCATAAATGGGATCGCGGAAGCTAGCATTGGGAGGATTACAAAATCCCTCACAAGTGTCCCAGCCATAGTTGGAACCTGCTATGCCATCGTTTATTTCTTCCCAGCTACCCTGCCCGACGTCGTTGATAAACATACGCCCAACGCCCGGCTGAAAGGAGAAGGTAAATGGATTGCGCAGTCCCAATGCCCAGATTGCCTGGTTATCTCCGGTGGTCTGGCCAATGAAAGGGTTATCGGCAGGGATGCCTCCGGTGGATGTAATGCGCAACATTTTACCGTGGCGAGTTAATAACGATTCGGCATTATTAGCATTGGCGTTGTCGCCGACTGCGACATAAAGATTCCCGTCAGGGCCGAAGTGAAGCGCGCCGCCGTTGTGGTTTGTCGCACGTACTCAGGTTATTTAGATCCATTACGATTGTCTCGCTGCCTGCCATGGCGACATCTCCGGCGGCGGTAAAGCGACTGATGCGGTTATGAACGCTCGGTGTCGTGGCGGTGTAGTAGATGTAGACCAGTTGATTGGAGACGAAATTTGGATCAAAGGCCACCCCCAGCAGGCCACGCTCGCCCGAGGGATCGACCGTAACCGTCAAAAAGGGAGTTGCTAGCAGAACGCCGTTCTTGATTACGCGTAAAGCGCCGCCCTGTTCGCAGACAAAGATACGGCCATCAGGTGCAAGCGCCATAGCAGTCGGATTGCTTAACCCAGCAGTTACCAGTGAGTCGGTAAATCCTGGTGGCACTGTAGCGGCGTATGCGATTCTGACGCTGCCGAACACCAACATTAATGTGACGATAAACAAAACTACGAGGGAAACAAGTTGTCCCGATCGTTGTGAGTCTTTTGATGTCATACAAACCTCCACAGCAAACAAAGGTTAGCTGGCCGATTCTGCGTCGGGAAAGTTAAATTGTCGGGAGGTTACCAGGGCGATAAGAGGAGCACAGCCTACCGCGAGTGTATGCCAAAAGTTTTTCGGTGATTGAGTTCGAACCCAAGCTATCGATGTTCAAAACGCTTAGGAGTGACAAAGAGCGTCACAACATCATAATCTGTCGATTCAGGGTGCGAATCCGATGGAACAGGAGCAGACGCCCGGAGGCAGTGAGTAATCTCTGACTTAAAAGGCAGCAAGTCTCTGACTTGCCGCAATGTTTGGTTTTTTAACTTAGGTCTCGGACCTAAATCTGCCGGCGAGGTTAAAGACCTGATAGGCTAAGTTTCTCGACCGGCAAGTCGGAGACTTGCCGCGCACCTGAAGTCAGAGACTTTTCTTGTGGTGCCCTTAAGTCACTGTTTAGATAGATTGGAGCCCACAGGCAATACAGGGTCACCTGGACCGCATCGATTAATAGCAATCAGAACACGGAAAGCAGAGAGCACCTTGTCTAGCGGAAAAACTATCGGTATTGGAATCATTGGAGCTGGGTTTGCACGAACCACGCAAATCCCCGGATTTCGCGATTGCATGAGCGCGCGTGTGATAGCTATTGCAAGCAAGCATCGCGAGCGTGCTGAGGACGTTGCTAAAGAGTTCAACATTGCAAACGTCGCTGACGATTGGCGCGAGATTATCGCGCGCCCCGACGTGCACCTAGTGAGCGTGGTTACTCCTCCGGCGACGCACATGGAAATGACGCTGGCTGCGCTTGAGCACGGCAAGGCAGTGCTATGTGAAAAGCCGATGGCCATGAACGCCGCGGAGGCGAAGCGCATGGTGGAAGCCGCGCGTGCGGCAAACGTCCTGGCCTTGATTGATCACGAACTTCGTTTCCTCAAAAGCCGTCGCACGATGCGCATGATGCTGGTCAGCGGAGCGATTGGAACCGTTCGCCACTGCAATTACGTCTTCCGTTCCGATTATCGCGGCGTGCTCGATCGACCGTGGGATTGGTGGTCTGATGAAACGATGGGCGGCGGCACGCTCGGCGCCATTGGCTCTCACGTGATCGACTCGTTTAGGTTCATGCTCGGTGCGGAAATCAACTCAGTTTCGTGCATGCTCAGCAGTCACATCGCTGAGCGTCCAGATAAGAGCAGTGGCACGATGCGTCGCGTCACTTCCGACGACGAGGCAAAACTTATGTTTCGTTTTGCTGAATCGTCGTTGACGAAAAACACGACCGGCACTGCGTCGCTTTCAGTCGTTGAATCGGGAAGTTATGAGAATCGGCTCGAGATCTATGGTTCAACGGGAGCCCTGATGGTGGGAGAGACTGGTGAACTCGTGCACTCACCAGCCGGTTCCGGGCACCTGGAAGCCGGTAAAAGTCCACCAGGATCCGGTGGCGCCGGGGATGCGTCCCGCCAGTTGGTCACGCGGCTTTGCGGCCTTCTCGTGCGAAATCATTGAAGCGTTGCGCGAAGGCCGCACCACAGTCCCCGGCGCCGCAAATTTCGAAGACGGCTATCGCATTCAACGTGTTCTCGACGCAGCGCGAGAGTCAAATGAGACTAAGCGCTGGGTGGATGTTGCGACGTGAGATGGAGAGATGGGGAGACGCGGAGAAAGGGAGACGGGGACACGGCGAGAAGGAGACGCGGAGACGCGGAGACGCGGAGACGGTGGTTCGGAGACGTGGAGATACGGTGATACGGTGACTCGGTGAAGCGAAACGATGATCTAATCGAAAGACATCGCCATGTTTCCGCGTCCCCGCGTCTCGGCGTCCCCCGGTCCCGTCCGCCCGTCACCGCATCTCCCCGTCGCTCCCTCAGGATCGGCGTCGACACAGGCGGAACCTTTACTGATTTTGTTTTTGAGTTGCATGGTCGGCGCGAGATTTTCAAGCTTCCTTCCACTCCTTCTGATCCTTCTATCGCAATCACCAACGGCTTGCGCCGCATACTCGAACTCACGGGCGCTGAATCAAGCTTCGAGGTCGTTCACGGAACAACTGTCGGCACCAACGCACTACTCCAACGTCGCGGAGCGCGAACAGCCTTAATCACGACAAAGGGCTTTGAAGATGTGCTTGTGATTGGCCGGCAAGCACGTCCGGAACTCTACAATCTCGACGCGGTTCGCTCACCACCGCTCGTCCCCGACAATCTTCGCCTTGGTTTGCGCGAGCGCGTCGCAGCTTCCGGAGAAGTGCTCGAGCCTCTTGATAGCGTTCAACTCAAAGAGATCATCGCAAAGCTGATGAAGGCCCGAGTCGAATCTATCGCCGTCTCCCTGCTGTTTTCTTTCGCTCACCCGCAGCATGAACAAGAAGTGGCGGCGGCCCTGGGCTCACTTAATGTGCCGCTTTCAATCTCTCACCAGATTCTTCCCGAGTATCGCGAATACGAAAGAACGTCGACCGTAACCATCAATGCTTACCTGCAACCGTTGATGGGTAACTATCTCAAACGATTAAGTCGCGTTTTTTCAGCAACACAGAAAAGCCAAAACCAAAGAGCACTTCTTCGCGTCATGCAATCTTCGGGAGGAAGCATTTCCGCTGCTGCCGCAGCAGCTGAGCCGGTGCGCACGATCCTGTCGGGCCCAGCAGGCGGAATCGTTGGCGCTTTGGAAGTGTCCCGTGCAACCGGTTTCCCAAACATCATCAGCTTCGACATGGGTGGGACATCAACCGACGTGGCCCTCTGCGAAAGCGAGGGATTGCGCACGACAAACGAAGCGATCATCGCCGGTCTTCCAGTCGCGGTTTCCGTTTTGGACATTCACACGGTGGGCGCCGGCGGCGGATCGATTGCCAGAGTGGATGACGGCGGATCGTTGCGAGTGGGACCGGAGTCAGCGGGAGCAGATCCCGGCCCGGCTTGCTACGGACGCTCGTTGTTGCCCACCGTGACCGACGCGCACGTCGTACTTGACCACTTCGGCGGCGGCGGCCTGTTAGGCGGTGAGTTTTCGCTTGATGAAGACCGGGCAAAGAGGGCGATGTCCGAATTAGCCAAAGCGATGAGCGACGCCGCCGGCAGGAAGATTCGGGCGCATGAGGCGGCCCAGGGCGTGGTGGCTGTCGCTAATTCCCATATGGAACGCGCGCTGCGCCAAATCTCGGTGGAGCGTGGTTATGACCCGCATGATTTCAGTCTCGTTCCGTTTGGCGGCGCAGGTGGACTTCACGCAGTTGATTTAGCTCAAGCGCTGGGCATTCCGCGAGTCATTGTTCCTGTTGCGCCTGGCGCGCTCTCAGCGATTGGCGTGGCCGCAGCGAATGTTGTGATGGATCAAAGTCAAACCGTGATGCTGAAACACGGGGCTCGAGAAGTTAAGAGTAAATTGGAATTGCTGCTCCGGAAAATGGAGCGAACGGCGCGAGCAAAACTGCGGCAGGAAGGGTTCGCCGAGGATCGGCAGCGCCATGAAGGTTCATTGGCGATGCGTTACGAAGGGCAGTCTTTCGAGTTGGAGATCAAAGTTGGTGCCAACGATCTCGCGGCAAGTTTTCACCGCGCGCATCACGGGCGTTACGGCTACTCTCAGCCCGCGAATCCGATTGAGATTGTTACCGTGCGGCTGCGATCGAGCGGGCTAGTTGAGCAACGTAAAGAAAAAGCAGAGAAGGCGACGCGGCGATTTTTCGCAGCCAAAGAACATAGAACTGCTTATCTCGGCGGTAAGAAGATTCGTGTTGGGATCTATGAGCGCGAACAGTTGCAAGCGGGGATGAAACTAAGAGCGCCTTGTATTGTGAAAGAGTATTCGGCCACCACTCTGATCCCCGCCGGAGTTACGTGTGAAGTTGATCCGTTTGGGAATTTGATAATTGAGATCTGATTGGGATCAGGTCCCCGAAGGGAACGAAGTTTAAGAAGCGTGCAATGCCACGAGATGGATCGGATCAAGGCGTCCCCGAAGGGGACGAAGTAAGTAGCCGTGCACATTCCACGAAGATCGGATCAAGCGTCCCCGCAGGGGACGAAGTTAATAGCCGTGCAGATTCCACGAAGATCGGATCAAGCGTCCCCGCAGGGGACGAAGTTAATAGCCGTGGGCAACGCCCACGGATCGCGAATCAATGTTCGTTCCGACCCTGAAAGGGTCGAACCTTTTACGTAATTGAAAACGAATCAACCATTGGGTCATTTGCTAAGTTCTTCGACCCTTTCAGGGTCGGCTTGAAACCACTGCCCGGTCCGTGGGCGTTGCCCACGGCTATTAACTTTGTCCCCTGCGGGGACACGAAAGGGCGTTGCCCACGGCTATTAACTTTGTCCCCTGCGGGGACACTTCAAGTTTTGTCCACCTGCGGGGGACACTTCATAACAATGAAAAGATTTGACCCCACAACTTTGGAAATCTATCGGGCCCTCTACACCTCCGTGGCTGAGGAGATGGGCATTGCCTTACGCCGGACGGCGTTTTCTCCAAACATCAAAGAGCGCCGTGATTATTCCTGCGCTGTATTTGATAGCGCCGGTCGCGTAATTGCGCAGGGCGACCATATGCCTGTGCATCTCGGCTCAATGCCTCTGGCGGTGGCTGCGGCACTGAGTGAAATAAGATTGCAGCCGGGTGACGTTGTGGCGCTCAACGATCCCTACGCCGGCGGAACCCATCTGCCGGATGTGACGTTGGTGAGCGGCGTCTGGGTGGGAGAGGGGGAGACAGGGAGACTGGGGGACGGGGCGACGCGGAGACGGGGAGACGCGGAGAAGCGGAGACACGCTGACGCGGAGACACGGGGATACGGAGACCGTGCGTCGAAGCGTCACCTCATCCCCCCATCCCCCCATCTCCGCGTCTCCGCGTCTCCCCTTCCCATCTTCTACGTCGCCAACCGCGCTCACCACGCGGACATTGGTGGCGCCACACCCGGCTCAATGGGTATGGCCACCGACATCTATGGCGAAGGGCTGCGCATTCCGCCGATCCGCCTGGTCAAAAACGGCGAGTTGGATACGGACCTGATGCGGTTACTGCTTGCCAACGTACGTGGCGAACATGAGCGACGTGGTGATTTTCAGGCGCAGATCGGATCGTTGAAAACCGGCGCCAAGCGCTTGTTGGAAATCGTCGAGCGACGTGGCGCAAAAGAAGCTAACGATTACGCCACGCACCTGATTGCATATGCAGCCAGATTGATGCGTCATGCGATCGCATCGATTCCTGACGGCACTTACGAAGCCGAAGATGTGCTTGATGACGATGGAGTCAGCAGCGATCCCGTGTTGCTGCGAGTGGGAATCACTATAAAAGGAGCACAAGCGACAGTTGATTTCAGTGGTAGTGCTCCGCAAGTTAAAGGCCCGATCAATGCAGTAGCAGCAATCACGGTTTCTGCGGTGTCATATGTCTTCCGTTGTTTGCTTGAAGGAGACGTGCCTGCGAGCGCCGGACTAATGGAACCGATAACTGTGGTTGCGCCGAGCGGGACAGTGGTGAATGCAGTCCATCCTGCTTCCGTGGCGGGCGGCAATGTTGAGACCTCGCAACGCACCGTGGACGTGCTTTTCAAAGCACTGTCAAAAGCACTGCCCGATCGTATTCCCGCAGCGAGCCAGGGAACGATGAACAACCTGACGATTGGCGGCATCGATGCGCGCACCGGTAAAGAGTTTTCTTATTACGAAACAGTGGCCGGCGGCATGGGCGCGCGGCCGCGGAGCGCAGGCATAAGCGCTGTGCATACCCACATGACGAATAGTCTCAATACACCGGCCGAGGCGCTTGAGTATGCGTATCCACTGCGAGTACGCGAGTATCGCATTCGCAAAGGTTCCGGCGGCAAAGGACAGTATGAGGGAGGTGCGGGTGTAGTTCGCGAGATCGAAACCTTGGTGCCTGCTCGGATGTCTTTGTTGTCCGACAGAAGGAAAACTGCGCCGTACGGATTGCAAGGTGGCGGCGACGGCGAGGTCGGCAAAGCCGCGATTATCAGCGAGGGCAAAGCGCGTTCGATTGGTTCGAAAGGCACATGGGAATTGGAAGCCGGCGACCGCGTGCGAATCGAAACTCCTGGCGGCGGCGGATTTGGGAGGAAGTAGGCAGGAGCACACGGCAGAACTGAGGCATTTTCCATATATCATTTCTCATTTCTCATTTGCCATTGAAAGCAGACGGGTTGATTGCCAGGGAAAAACGCGTGAGATGGTTTCCATCGAAAAAGACGCGAGTTCGTGACCTCTCGAAAAAGGCGCCAGTTTTACCGCGAACTGTTCACCGTTTCTAACAATGAAAAATGGTGGATTAAAGTTTGAAGTGCAACTGAACTCTTCCATCCAGTTGATCGGCAGAATAGCAGCCGAGGCAGCGCCGTAGGCGCGAAATAAGGTAGCCAGGGGCGAGTGCGAGCGCAGCGAAGCACGATGCCCCTGGATCATGCCGATCAGAACCCCGAGCACTGAAAGTGCGATATAAAACTGCTGCGTCTGATTGTTATGTCGCTCCTTCAGAGCTCAAGCCTATGGCGAACAGCACCAGGGGCTACGCGCTTCGCGCTCGCCCCTGGCTATCTTATTTCGCGCCTGCGGCGCTGAGGCGTCAGAGAAATGTTGAGTTGCACTTCCAACTTGAATTAACCAATGAAAAATGAGAAATGAGAAATGGAAAATGTTTTTTGTCTCTTGCTTCTGATCAGGTAGTCAACCTTCGGTAGATTCCCGGAAGCCGTTCGGGCAGCGTCAATACATCGTCGATAATCGTATAGCCAATCTCGCCGTACAGATCTTTCAGCTCGGCTTCAGATTCACGATCGATGGTGATACAGAATGGTGTGATGCCTTGAATCTTCGCCTGCCGCAACGCTTCGCGTGTATCTTCCCGCGCGTAACGAGCATCTCCGTAGTCATGATCGTAAGGACGTCCATCCGATAGCACGATTAATAGACGCGTGCGCGCCTCCTGTTTTGCAAGCTTCGCCGTTGCATGACGAATAGCCGCCCCGAGCCGCGTATTGTTCTGGTAAGTGATGCCGCCAATCCTATTCTTCACTTCATCTGAATAGCGTTCCGAAAAATCTTTGACGATGTAAAACTTCACGTTACGCCGGCCTTCCGAGGTGAATCCGTGAATCGCGTAAACATCGCCCACTGCTTCCAGCGCTTCGCTCATCAACACCAGCCCCTCTTTTTCGATCTCGATGATGCGCCGTCCCGGATGCGTGTAAGGCTGTAGCGGATGACGCCCGATTGTGCGCGCGGTTGACGATGATTGATCCAGCAGGAACGAAACGGCCACGTCGCGCCGGCGCCGCAGCCGCTTCGTATATAAACGTTCGGATTGATGACCACCACCAACTTTCGAGGCGCGTCGATCGATTACATAGTCAACAACTGCGTTCAAATCATATTCTTCACCGTCAAGCTCGTTGGCGACGCGCGTAAGCTCCTCAGGTTTCATCAATTGAAACTGGTGGCGGATTGACGAAATAACACCGCGGTGCCGTTCGCGCGTTTGATCGACAAACGTGCGGTCGCCCTGCTTCACCTGCTTTTCGATGACGCGGCACCAGCCGAGACGGTGATCGGTTAACTCGCGATCCCATTCGTCGTAGTTGTAAGCAACTTCGCCTTCCTGTAATTCATGTTCGGCGCTCTCGCCTTCGATCCAGGCCTCGCCACCTTCGAGATTGTCCGGATCTCCCTCAGCATTAGGATCGTTCCAGGCGTTGAAGAGATCGCGCGCATCACGGCGTTGTGGTTGCCGATCGTCACGACGGTTACGGAGCGACTCGCTCAACATCGTACTTTCCGAGTCGCTTTCGGAAGGTTCCTTTTCTACTTCGAGTTGTTGCACAGAGTCGTCGGTGGGAACGACTGATTGGAAAAGCGCAAACGCTCGCACAGTTGCGATGAGTGTATCCGCAACGCTTGCGGCGGGACTCTTCAAATAATCAGCAACGATAGTCTCCAGCTCAGAAACGATTTGACTGTAAAACTGGCGCGCATCGGCGAGCGCGCCGCCAAGCATCGTTATCTGAAACAGAATTTCAAACGGGAGCAGCGTTGCCGGTAGATCGGTAATCTTAGGACGAGCGGAGCGCAAGTGTTCGCGAATCAGATCCAGATCACGTCCCAGGCCACGATACTTGGAGCGCAGCCTGTGATCGATGCGGCCGTTTTCCAAAGTTCCAAAGATTCGCCGGGCTAATGGCGGATCAGGAAAGAGCCGTAGGAGGGCTGCGTAATCGAGATTGACGGGTGCAGCAATTAACCGATCGCCATGCTCAGTTGCCGGAAGGTCAGCGAGGTAACCGTCGAGCGCAAACGCGTCGCGCTCGCCGGCATTTTCCGGATCGTAGACCGCCGAGATTTCGGCGAACGCGGCCTGCAGGCCAGGTGTATCGCGTTCATAGGTTCCGAATTCAATCTGTCCGGCTGCGTGGGCGGCCAAAACTTTGTAAAGCCGAAAATCGAGTTCCGCATCGCCAAACTCTGCAACAAGTGATGGCAAATGAATTGTCTTGCCGTCACCGATTCTTGTTTCGATTGGGACTGCGGCAATGGGAGCGATTTCAATTTCCTGACCGGTGAGCGCTTCAACATAGAGCTTCAAGACATCCTTGACCGCGTCGAGCGCGACACCCGTGTTACCACTATGCAGGACCGCATAGCTGCTGCGAGTTTCCAACGCAAAGTAACTCCGCCGCGCCCTGGGGTCGGCTTTGGTGGTAGAGAGTCCGTGCTGCACCCACTCAGCAAATTGTTCGACAGCAATCGTGCGCAGTACGCCCGGGCTGGAACGAAAACAAGCAAGAGCTGCCTCGCCGTCCACCTGCGCGATATCGATGGTCAGCGCGATGATACGTTTCATTAACGCGATCGAATCAACTGAACCGTGACCAAAAAAACCGCGCACAAATCTGGGGCTTGCGCGCACGAATGCGACGAGACTCGCGTTGCCGTGCTGCGCCACGACCTTCAACAGTTCGAGCCAATCAGCAAACAAGGCGGGCGCCAGGCGCAGCAACTCGCCACCCGCTAACATTAAGTTCAATGCACCGCCGCCGCCGCGCTCGAGAAACTCGCCGGTGCTTCCGAGTAGTCTGAGAGCGTCTCTTTCATCAAGATGTTCCAGAGCGACTGGAATGGCTAACCACGCATCTGCGGCCATGCCGCCGGCGCGAAAAGCAAAAGCTGACGCTAGTTGAAAGGCCTGTTTTTGCACCGCGGGATTGGCAAACCTCTTTAAGGCGCTGACAACTTGTGGTGTGGCCTCGAGAAAATCCGCACTGTGTTTGGCTGATCGTCGCGCAATCTCCGAGGCGATTTCCAAGGCCGCCATCAGGATTTCCAGATCGTTCAATGCGGCCGCCAGCGACCCAGCATTCCGCAACGTCTCAGTTGCGTTGTTTGCCGACAACGTCATTTGCCGTGTGCAAACCTGAAACAGGAGGGGATGTGCGGGACGGGGCACTGACTTCAGATCCTCGACGCCGGCGACAAAGAAAGAGATCGAATTTTCGACGTCGCCCATTGCCAGACGCCGGCCCATCTCTCCCCAAGCGCGCAGATCCGCGACTTCCAGCACGTCAGCCGCAGCGGGTGCGGCGCGCAGAAACTCGATCGCGGCGCGTAACGAGACTGCGGCTATCGCAGCTGATGTTTCCAGGATTGCGGAGGAGGAGTTTAGTGAGAGACGCGTGAGTCCACGCGTTAATTCCAGAATTGATTGGCGTTCCGCAACACTGCGCGCGGAAGGGAATTGCTTTTCCAGTTCCTGCTTAAACGAATCGTCTGTTGGATCGGAGTTCATTTGTGTTACGTCCCCTGGAGGGGACAAACGGAAGGCTCACATCACTGTGGTCACGATTTCGCGGATGCTGGTTTGCAATTCACGATCGTCGGTAATCGGCGAGCACATCGCTACATCCGCGGCTGTAACTGGAGGAATGCCCAGCGCGATCAGTTGTGCCGCGTAAATTAGCAGACGAGTCGATACACCTTCTTCTAAACCATGACCGCGCAGGTTCCGAACCTTCTGGCCGATCAGCACCAGGTCACGAGCGGTTCCTTCATCGATTCCACCTTCATGCGACACGATCTCAGTTTCGAGTTCGGGTGGTGGATAGTCGAAATCGATAGCAACAAAACGTTGACGCGTAGATTGTTTCAGGTCCTTAAGAATTGATTGATAACCTGGATTGTAGGAAACGACGAGCATGAAATCTGACGGCGCGTCGAGAATTGTGCCGCGTTTCTCGATCGGCAAACGGCGCCGGTGATCGGTAAGCGGATGGATAATCACCACAGTGTCTTTGCGGGCTTCGACAATTTCGTCGAGGTAACAAATGGCGCCGTTGCGGACAGCGGCAGTCAGTGGCCCGTCGTGCCAGACGGTCTCTTCGCCCTCCAAAAGAAAGCGCCCGACCAGATCGGTTGCGGACAAATCTTCATGACAAGCGACGGTGATCAGCGGACGCTCGAGTCGCCAGGCCATGTGTTCGACAAACCGGGTCTTGCCGCAGCCAGTCGGTCCTTTGAGAATTACCGGCAATCGTGCCGAATGAGCAGCTTCGAATAGGTCGACCTCACGACCTACTGCTAAATAAAAGGGCTCCGTTGCGACACGGAATTCTTGAATTGCTTGTTCCATAAGAAGTTTCGAGTTCCGCGTTCCAAGTTTCGACTTAAACGGTACTGGCGACCTGACGCATTGACTCCTGTACTGTATTCTAGAGCGTCACATAGCAAAACTCGAAACGGGTAATCAACTCGAAACTCGAAACGCGGAACTTGGAACTCGAAACTCGGAACTTTGGGACGATGCGCATAGCGGTAGCAATGAGCGGCGGCGTGGATTCATCAGCCGCGGCAGCGATTCTGAAACAGCAAGGCCACGACCTGGTCGGGTTTGCCATGCAGTTATGGAATCAAAGGCGTGGCATCTCCCTGGATGAGAATGGCGATCCGTTGCCATCGCGTTGCTGTTCGCTCGATGACGTTTATGACGCTCGCCGCGTCGCGGAAGAGTTGGGGTTTCCTTTCTATGTGCTCAACCTGGAACGCGAGTTCGAGCGCGACGTCGTCGAACCCTTTGTTGCCAGCTATCTGGATGGTGAGACACCGATACCGTGCGTGTCCTGTAATAGTCGCTTGAAATTTGCTTCGCTGGATCGCCTGGCGGCGAGTCTCGGTTGTGAGAAAGTGGCGACAGGCCACTACGCGCGCGTTGAATATGACGAGACTGCGAAGCGGTTTCGGCTCTTCCGCGGACGTAACCTGCAAAAGGATCAGTCGTACTTTCTCTGGGAACTTACTCAGGAGCAACTTTCGCGCTCGTTGTTTCCCCTCGGCGAAATGTCAAAGCCGGAAGTACGCGAAGTTGCACGACACAGCAATCTGGCAGTTGCTGAAAAGGCAGAGTCGCAGGAGATCTGTTTCGTCCCGGATGGGGACTACTCTGGTTTCATCGATCGGTATCTTGAGGCGGAGGGCGCTGCCGATCGCTTACCCCCGGCAGGTGAAATCGTTGATGAGCACGGGGCCATTGTAGGAAAGCATTCCGGCATTCATCGCTATACGATTGGGCAGCGACGCGGTATTGGCATCGCGAAGGAGCGGCCACTTTACGTGCTGGGAATTGATGCGGCTAAGAATCAAGTGATGGTTGGCGAACAAGAAGAGCTACTGAGTAGTGAGTTCGTAGCCGCCGGCGTGAATTGGATCGCTTACGACGATCCGGCAAATCCGATTCGAGCGAAAGTTAGAATTCGCTATCGTCACAATGAAGCTCCGGCTACGATCACGCCCCTGGAAAACAACCGCGTTAGAGTTAACTTTGACGCACCGCAACGCGCTATCACTCCGGGCCAGGCAACTGTTTTTTACGAAGGCGATGAAGTGATTGGCGGCGGTTGGATTGTAAAGAGCAGTAGGCAGTAGGCAGTAAGCAGAAAGCAGTAAGCAGAAGGCAGTAGGTAGTGGGCAGTAGGAGTGCGGCTCTGCCGCCAGGGTGAGCGGTAAGTCTATGACTTACCGTTGGGTACTTAAACAAATTCTTGCGCGGGGCTAAGCCCCGCGATCAAGTGGAAGGCAAGCTCGCCGGTAAGTCATAGACTTACCGCACACCGCCACGGCAAAGCCGCGCAAAACCTTTTCCTCAGATTTTTCGTAACAGCCTCACCAGAAAAATATCCCAATACAAATAACAAAATCAGTATTTAAGGCAGGAATTACCTATGGCAATGTCACGAACAAGAAAGACGGTTCTAATTATTACCGGCATCGTAGTGGCGATCGCGCTGGTGGTCGTTATTGGCGCGGCTTTGATTCTCGCGGCGTTGCGCCAAAGCTCCCCGTCGATACGCGATAACAGCGTCCTCGCACTTCAAGTCTCCGGGCCCTTACCCGATTACGTTCCCGATGATCCCTTAAGAAAACTTCTTGGTGCCACCGACCACTCCTTAAGCAATCTCGTACTCCAATTTAAGAAAGCCAAAGTCGATAACCGGATCAAAGCGGTGGTCCTGGAAATCAATATGTCAGGAGCCGGCTGGGGCAAGGCCGAAGAGATCCGCGACGCGGTCGCCGATTTCCGCACATCCGGCAAGCCGGTTTATGCCTACATGGAATTTGGCATGAACAAGGAGTACTACATCGCCACCGCCTGTGATCAGATCTACATGGCGCCTCCGGGCGAATTGTTTATCACCGGACTCGCTGCCGACGTAATGTTCTTCCGCGGGTCACTCGACAAGTTAGGTGTCTATCCCGACATCTATCAAATCGGGAAGTACAAGAGCGCGGGAGATACATTCACGCAGAAACAGATGACAGATGCTCATCGTGAATACATCAATTCGTTTATTGACGACCTGTTCATTCGCTACGTTGACGCCATTGCCAAAGCGCGCGGCAAGTCATTCGAAGAAGCGAAGGCGATGATTGACGAAGCTCCGTTCGGTGCAGAGAAGGCAAAACAGATGGGTTTGATCGATGCGGCGGTTTACCGCGATCAACTCGACAAAGAGCTGAAGAGCAAATTTGGTTACAAAGAAAGCGAGAATCTGCGGACCGTTCGCGGTGCTGAGTACAAAGACGTTCCCCCAGAGTCGCTGGGCCTTAACAAGGGCGAACGAATTGCCCTGATCTATGCGACCGGTAGTATCGGTTCGGGTCGTTCAGAGAATAGTCCCACGGGTGATCAGTCAATCGGTTCCGACACTTTAGTCAAAGCTCTCGCCGATGCGCGTGACGACACTTCGATCAAGGCAATTGTAATTCGCGTCGATAGTCCCGGCGGTTCCGGACTAGCCTCTGACATCATCTGGCATGCCGTTGAGGTGGCGAAAGAAAAGAAGCCCGTTGTGATTTCGATGGGCGACGTCGCTGCTTCAGGCGGCTACTACATTGCCACTGGCGCCCACAAAATCGTGGCTCAGCCTTCTACGGTAACCGGTTCGATTGGTGTCGTCGCCGGCAAGCCGGTGATGAAGGGTTTCTACGATTGGATTGGCGTCTCCAACGAATACGTGTTGCGCGGCAGACAGGCCGGCATCTTTCGCGAAACGGAAAAGTTTTCGCCCGATGAACGCGCGAAGTTTGAAGAGTGGATCAAGAACACTTACTACGAAGACTTTGTGCCCAAGGTAGCGAAGGGACGAAACAAGGACGCCGCGTATGTTGACTCAATTGCGCAAGGCCGCGTCTGGACCGGATCGCAGGGCAAGGAGCGAGGCTTGGTGGACGAGTTTGGTGGTCTCGATCGCGCCATCGACATTGCCAAGCAGCTGGCCAACATACCGGCGGACAAAGGCGTGCAGCGAGTGATTCTGCCGTATCCGCGAACCCTGCTGCAGGAACTGTTTAATACAGGCGACAGTACCTCGGTTGAAGTGCAGCAGCAGCGCGCGCTGTTGGCAGCTTTGCCGGAAGATGCCCGCCGCGCCATGAAGTACATGTATTTACTGGATCAAATGAAGAATGGCCAGTCGATGCTTTTGATGCCGTTCGATTTGCGAATCAAGTAATTCGGCGGTCGAAGGTCGTAAAACATTTTCCATTTATCATTTTTCATTTGAAGTAGTCGCGCGCACAAACCTAAGCGCAGAGACGCAGAGGCGCGAAGACGCAAAGGAAGCATTTAATGCTCTTCGTTTGTTTTCGTGTTACTTCGTGGATCGCTGTTGGTTGTGTCCGAAAAAATACGATCCACTAAATCACACCAAACAACACGAAACTCGTCCGCGGCACTTTCTTATCAAATCCGTGTTTTCCTTTGTGTCTTCGCGCCTCTGCGTCTCTGCGCTTAGGTTTGTGCGCGCGACTACTTCAAATGAAAAATGAGAAATGGAAAATGAGAAATGGAAAATGTTCTCGATCTAAGCCCGCGGTATCACACTGACGCCTTCCATATACGGCCGAAGCACCTCCGGAATCACCACCGAGCCATCTTCCTGTTGAAAGTTTTCCAAAATCGCAATCCAGGTGCGGCCGATCGCCAAACCCGATCCGTTCAAAGTGTGCACATACTCAGGTTTCCCGCCAGCGCGACGGAACCGAATCTGTGCGCGGCGCGCCTGGAAATCGGTGCAGTTCGAACAGGATGAGATTTCCTTAAACTCATTGTACGAAGGCAGCCACACCTCAACGTCATATGACTTCGCCGCTGAGAAGCCGAGGTCGCCCGTTACATGTTCCACAACGCGGTAGTGCAGACCGAGTTTCTGCAAGATGCTTTCAGCGTCGCGCGTAAGGGATTCCAGTTCAGCAAACGAATCTTCCGGTGTTGTGACCTTGACCAGTTCGACTTTTTCGAACTGATGCTGGCGAAAGATGCCGCGAGTATCGCGACCATAGCTGCCGGCCTCGGACCGGTAACAAGGCGAGTAGGCGGCAAACTTCAGAGGCAAGGTCGCCGCGTCGAGTATCTCGTCGCGATGATAATTGGTTACAGGTACTTCGCCAGTGGGAATCAGATAGAGCTCACGTTCGTCGGTCAGCTTAAATAGGTCTTCCTCAAACTTTGGCAACTGTGCGGTTCCAAACAGCGACTGCTTGTTCACAATAAACGGAGGCAAGGTCTCGGTGTAGTCGTTCTCGCGAGTTTGCACATCAAGCATAAAATTGACGAGCGCGCGACTGAGACGGGCGCCGGCGCCGTTCAAGATCGCGAAGCGGGCGCCGGAAATCTTAGCCGCCCGTTCCAGATCGAGAATGCCTAAACCCGCGCCCAGATCTACGTGGTCCTTGGGCGTGAAATTGAATTCAGGTTTGTTTCCCCAACGTCTGACTTCCACGTTTTGGGTATCGTTCTTCCCCACCGGCACGCTGTCATCGGGAATATTGGGAAGGGAAATCAGAAGATCACGGATCCTGGCTTCAGCTGTTTCGCGCGCCTGATCCAGGTCAGCGATGTGTTCTTTGAGTTCGCCCACCTGCTGCCGCTTAGTTTCGGCCTCGTCACGTTTTCCCTCTTTCATGAGAGCGCCGATTTCGCGGCTGGCAGCATTGCGCTCAGCGTTGAGTTGATCGGATTCACCGATCACGCGGCGCCGCTCGGTTTCCGCAGTTGAAAAATCATCAAGAGCGTTGGCAGGTAAACCGCGGCTCTGGAGTTTTGCGCGCACCTCCTCGAGATGTTCGCGCACAAAATTCAAATCAAGCATTCACGACCTCTGAATTGGGGAATTGAAATCCGTATCGACCATGAATCACACTGAACGCGTGAAAGTTAATAGCCGTGGGCAACGCCCACGGTGAGTTTGGCAATCATCTCCGACCTGAAGGGGGCGAATATAAAGTCCGACCCCTTTCGGGGTCGTCGCGGTTTTTCATTGTCGAGTTCCGTGGGCGTTGCCCACGGCTATTAACTTTCACGCTTTCAGCGTGACTCAATTCTCAAACCGATTAACCCCTTTTGAAATAAGTCTCCATTGTTTGGTTCGGCCACACCGCGCCCGATAATTCTCAACTTCGAAAGCCGGCATTTGACCCCGCTTCGCCGGCCCCAAGAAGATGACTGAAGCTTCGATCCCGCTTCCACTTATTAAAGAAGCACACGAGTCTTCAAACGCTTGTTCAAAATCCTGCAGCACAACGAGCTTCCCTCCTTGCACCTCATAGAGCGCCGCCGTTTCTATCAGAATGCCTTGATGCATGTCGCCCCCGAGCAATAGCAACTCATCAACGCCATCAAGATTTAGGTCCGTCTTTTTGAGAATGCCACTTTTGAAGTTCACATCCAGGTCCAGCACAAGCTTGTTGCCGGCGAAGATTGCCAGACGTTTCGAGCCAAAATTGTCGGCGTGCGACGCGTTGCATTCTCCTACGGAGATTACATACGCAATCTGGTCTTGCCCCGCAGCTGTGAAAGAGCCCGTAGCCATGTCGAATATGGAAGGAACAATCTGCCCGGCCTTACGCATGGCGGCGAGGTAATCTTCGGAACCCGACGAGTCGACGTCTGCTTTACATTTAGCTTCGTCGTTTAAGTATTTAGGAAAGACTGTACTGAGAACCCTCCGGCTCATCGCGGCGGTGATACGCGGTGGGTTGTTACGAGCTGCCTGTCTGAAATCAAACAGCTTTGGTCTGCCGGATTGCGCTGCGAGCTGGGTGCAGACCAGGATTAAAACCACAGCAACTGCACTCAGATTTTTCATAGCAGCTCCCGAAAAAGCGACCAACTGAAGTCGTGATGTTGCACTGTCCTTCATTGCGCTTCATCAAGACGATAACGCTTGCCGTTTAACTTTGATCCGTAGTCGCGAACGAACCGGATCAGGCATTTGTTGTAATCCCTTGAAATATGGTAAGAGAGAATCTCTTTCAATCTTGCAAGAAAGTGACGCTAGCCGACGCTGGCACGAGTGTCAAATGCAACAAGCTGCGAAAGCAGCCCTGACTTGAGTGCGGCAACTTGTTGCCGCTTTTAGCGTCAATGTAAGCGAAACGCGAACTGACAGTTTGCGTATAAACCATGCCACAAAAAGTTCGTAAAGCAGTTTTTCCCGCAGCTGGTCTGGGTACGCGGTTTCTGCCGGCGACAAAATCGTCTCCTAAAGAGATGTTAGCGCTGGTTGACAAGCCGCTGATCCAGTACGTCGTAGAAGAGGCTGTCGCCTCGGGTATTGAATCCGTGATCATCGTAACCGGACGCGGCAAGGCTGCAATCGAAGATCACTTCGATGTTTCTTTTGAGCTGGAAAAGTTGCTGGCGGAACGCGGAAAAGCAGCAGAGCTGAAGGCGATGCGCGCTATCTCGGAGATGGCTCGTGTAAGTTATGTGCGCCAAAAGGAAGCGCTGGGTTTGGGCCATGCGGTACTGCAGGCGCGCGATTTGGTAGGCGATGAGCCATTCGCCGTGATGCTCAGCGACGACATTATTGATTCCCGGACCCCCGCGCTCAAACAATTGCTGGATGTTTATGAAAAGTACGATGCGCCCGTCGTTGCTGTTTTCGAAGTTGCTGGCGAAGCGATTTCGCGGTTTGGCGTCATCGATGGCGAAGAAGTAGAGCCCGGCGTTTATCGCATTAAAGATATGGTCGAGAAGCCAAAGCTCGCCGACGCGCCCTCGGACCTGGCAATCATCGGACGCTACGTTTTAACGCCGGATATCTTTGCGGAAATTGAGCAGACTCAGCCCGGGGCGATTGGCGAAATTCAGATTACGGATGCGATGCGCTCATTGTTAAAGCGGCGCCCGTTCTATGCCGTGCGTTTCGAAGGCACGCGTTACGATGCCGGCGACAAGCTGGGGTTCTTGATCGCCACAGTTGCGTTTGCATTGAAGCATCCGGAACTGGCTGAGGATTTCAAGAACTACCTAAAAACAGTTTGAGATTGGCGACCTGAGACTTGACTTAACCAAAGACCAAAGACCCAAGACCTAAAACCTGAGACTCTTGATGAATTCCTTTTCAGGCAAAGTGGCAATCGTAACTGGCGCGACGCGCGGCATTGGACGCGCCATTGCTTTGGAACTAGCTCGTCGTGGCGCCGATGTGGCGTTCAATTACGCCAAGAGTGCGGAGGCCGCTGAGGAGCTCACAAAAGAAATCGAAGCCATTGGCGTCCGCGTGCTGGCGACACAGTGCGACGTCGCCAACACAGAAGCGGCGGCGGAAATGGTTAAGCAAGTGAAGGACGCTTTTGGACGCATTGATTTCCTCGTCAACAACGCCGGCATCACGCGAGACAATCTGATTCTACGCATGAAGGAAACTGATTGGGACGACGTGATCGATACGAATCTCAAGGGCGCCTGGAACTTTTCCAAAGCCGCGTTGCGTGTGATGTTGCGGCAGGATAGCGGAGGCTCTGTCTTAAACATCTCGTCAATCAGTGGGAGTGTCGGCATGCCCGGGCAGTCGAACTACTCTGCTTCAAAAGCGGGAATGGTGGGTCTCACGAAAGCACTGGCCAAGGAGGTGGCGAGCCGAAAAGTTACAGTTAACGCCCTGGCATTGGGAATGGTGGCGACAGATATGGCAGGCGCGCTAGACGAAGCTTATCAGGCGAAAATCATCGAACAGATTCCCCTGGGCCGGTTTGCTGAAGCAGATGAAGTTGCGCGTATCGCTTGTTTCCTGCTCTCGGACGACGCGCGTTACATCACCGGCCAGGTGATCCAGGTTGATGGAGGATTGGCTATTTAGGGGTGGGGGCGGGTTTCGGTAATCCACGGTCAGGTCACGACATTTTCCATATATCATTTAACATTTCTCATTTGCATTTGGTGGATTCAGCTCAGAAGTGCAACTCAACATCTCACTGTTGTATGAGCGCTGAAGGCGCGAAATAAGGTAGCCAGGGGCAAGTGCTGAGCGCAGCGAGGCACGTCGCCCCTGGATCTTGTTAAAGCAGAACCTTGAGCACTGAAAGTGCGACATAACACTGCTCGCCTGAATCCTATGTCGCTCTTTCAGAGCTCAACACTTAAAAGAAGAGCACCAGGGGCGGCGTGCTTCGCTGCGCTCAGCACTTGCCCCTGGCTACCTTATTTCGCGCCTTCGGCGCTGCACCGTTGACATTCGGTCGATCACTGGATTGGACGTTCAGTTGCACTTCCAACTTGAATCCACCAATGAAAATGAGAAATGGAAAATGTTCTGACCGCCCCCCGCCCCAGCTTTGAACTCCCCAGATTCCCCTTGGATCGGGAAGCCTCTCGGGTTACCATAGCCGCTCTCTCCCAGAACCCTTTGCCACTTGAGGCCAGCATCTTCCCGCTGGTAAACTGCGCAGGCTCACGGTTCCACACGGACTGCGAGTGCGCCTTTTCAACTCGCGCGCTTTGTGCAGGCTTGCCCCGGCACTAACCTCGCAATAACACAAGGGAGAAGTTCATGCAATTCCATCGTCTGCTAGCCCTGATTGGGGTTTTACTCGGCCTGGCTTTCTCACTGACTCTGCCTGCCGCCGCACAAAAAACAAAAAAGCTCGTTCCTGGTAAGACGAGTAAATTCACCATTGATAGTTCTAAGGTGAAACCGAAGCGCGGCCCACAGGCCCCAGTCTTTGCACCGCACGTCACCGCCTGCCCCGTCAAAACACCTATTAATTCAGGTCAGGTTATTAACGGCACACTGGCGGGTGGAGACTGCACGCTCCAGGACGGCACCTTCTACGATGAGTACACTTTCAGCGGCACGGCTGGACAGCAGGTTTCGATTTCGATGTCGTCAACTACGCCACAGTTCGACTCTTATCTCTTTTTGCTTAGGCCAAGTGAAACAGTCGTGGACTTTGACAATTCCATTCAGGACGACGATGGCGGCGGTGGCTTCAACGCTCGTATCCCGCCGGGCAGTGGTCTGTTCACACTCCCTGAGACTGGCACCTACTCCATTATTGCCAACGTTTTTCCCAACGGCACGAACCCCGCAACTAGCGGAGCCTATTCCGTAACCTTTAGCTTCGGCTCGGGTACCTCTTGCCCTCCAACGCCGACTCCAATAGCAAACGGACAAACAATCAACGGCAGCCTTGTTGACGGCGATTGCTCGTTATCTGATATGAGCCGTTTCGATCTCTATACGTTCTCGGCGACTGCCGGCCAACAGGTCTCTATCACCATGACCGGTACAGCGCCTGTCGATCCGTATTTGATTCTCGTGGCACCGGATGGGGATCCGATTGCAGAGGACAACAACGGCGGAGGCGGAACGACTGCGCGGATACCTCCTGTCGCCGGAGCCTTCGGCACGTTACCGGCAACCGGTACTTACACGATTTTTGCGAACTCGTTTCAGGGTAACCAATTCGGCAATTACTCGGTCACCCTAAACTTTTCCGGAGCGAGCTGTCCCAGTACTCCGATCGCCCTGGGGCAAACATTTGATGGGACGCTCCAGGCAGGCGATTGCCGGCTGCCAATCGACGGCTCATTCCTTGATACCTACACCTTTAACGGCACGGCAGGTCAACAAATCGCGATTGCTCAGTCTTCGACGGCTCTCGATTCGTTCCTGATTCTGCTTTCACCATCCGGTTCCGCAATCGCCGGCGACGACAATGGCGGCGGCGGTCTCAATGCGCGTATTCCCGGACCGACGGGCGGGTTCACCCTCCCGACCACGGGTCAATACACCATTTATGCCAATACGTTTCCGGATGAAACTGGCCCCTACTCACTCACCTTGAGCCTGTCCAATGTCGCATCGACAATAGCACTTACGTTCAATGCGTATGCGGCGGGCGAAGCTGACGGCACGGTGAATGTCGGTGTTACCCGCACGGGGGATCTCACCCTTTCCGCATCAGTCAACTTTGCCACCAGCGACACCGCAGCTTTGAACAACTGCAGCGTTATCAATGGCGTGGCTTCAGCGCGTTGCGACTACATCACGACTGTAGGTACTGCCAACTTTACCGCTGGCCAGACTACGAGGAACATTTCAATTCCACTTGTGAATGATTCTTACGCTGAAGGGCAGGAGACTTTCACCATCACTTTAAGCAACGCGTCTGGCGCAACTCTGGGTTCGCCCAACACGGCGACGGTGACCATCAACGATAATGACGGGACCGACGGTCCGAATCCAATTGACGGCACACCGTTCTTCGTAAGGCAGCAGTACCTCGACTTCCTGAATCGCGAGCCCGATCCGGCGGGAAATGCCGGCTGGCAAGCGATTCTCAACGGATGCGCGCCGGGCGACATCACCTGTGATCGGATTCACGTTTCTTCGGCGTTCTTCCGTTCACCGGAGTTTTCGGAACGTGGGTATTTCATCTATCGATTCTACCCGGTCGCCTTTGGCCGCAAGCCTTCGTACCCGGAGTTCATCCCGGACATGGCTAAGGTCAGTGGTTTTCTGACCAATGCGGAGTTAGAAGCGGCGAGAGTTGCGTTTGTAGCTGAGTTTATGACTCGTTCGGAATTCATGATGAAGTACAACGGGCTCAGCAACGCTCAATACGTCGACACGCTGCTTGCAACGGCGGGCATCACGAGTACGATGCGCGATGCCTGGGTCACTGCATTGAATGGCGGAACCAAATCGCGAGCAGTAGTGTTGAGGGAAATCACTGAGACAACTGACGTTTACAACAAGTTCTTCAACGAAGCATTTGTTGTGATGCAGTACTTTGGTTATCTCCGTCGCGAGCCAGATGCCCAGTATCTGGTCTGGATTACTCATTTAAATGCGACGCAGGACTACCGCAGTATGATCAACGGATTCATGAACTCGCCCGAGTATCGAATCCGGTTCGGACCACTATAAGGCAGTAGGCAGTAGGCAATAGGCAGTAAGCGGTAGACAGTAGAGCTAGAGAATTTTCTAACTCTACTGTCTACTTCACTATTAGCCCGACGTTTTGATTTTACCTTCTACCCGCTGCGGCCGACGATTGACCATGGGCTACTGACCACTGACTTCTGACTTCTGACGCCTGACTCCTGACTCCTTCTAGCATGCGCGCTATTCAAGTCTCTCAAGCCGGCGGCCCTGAAGTTCTCACCCTCGTCGAACTTCCAGTCCCAACCCCAAAAGCCGATGAGGCTATCGTCCAGATTAAGGCTGCGGGAGTTAACTTCATCGACGTTTATTTTCGCGAAGGGCGGTATCCGGCGCCGCTCCCATTTATAAACGGACAAGAAGCGGCCGGGATCGTAACGGCGGTGGGAAGCAATGTTAGCCGGGTCAAGCTCGGCGATCGTGTTGCTTATACGGGCGTCCGCGGAAGCTACGCTGAATACGCAGCGGTCCCGGCGGATCGTCTCGTCGCCATTCCCGAAGAAGTTGATTTTGAAACTGCTGCAGCTGCGATGCTGCAGGGAATGACAGCCCATTACCTTTCGCACAGCACATATCCAATCCATCAAGGCGATACCGTGCTGATTCATGCGGCCGCGGGTGGTGTGGGATTACTGCTGGTGCAGATGGCCCGAAAATTGGGAGCACGGGTGATTGGCACGGCGGGTAATGCCGGCAAGGCAAAACTTGCGAGCGAAGCCGGAGCCGACGAAGTCATCATCTATAGCGAACAGGACTTTGAAACGGAAACAAAGCGACTGACTGGTGGCGAAGGCGTGCATGTAGTCTACGACGGTGTCGGTGCATCTACCTTTGCCAAGGATCTGAACGTCCTGCGGCCGCGCGGCTATCTAGTTCTCTTCGGCGGAGCCAGTGGCGCCGTGCCTCCCTTTGATTTGATCGAGCTTTCTCAAAAGGGCTCCCTTTATGTTACGCGTCCGAGTCTGCACCACTATATTCACACGCGCGCCGAACTCGAGCACCGCTCCGGTGACGTAATGAGCATGATTGTTTCCGGCGAATTGAAAGTTCGGATCCACGGTACCTACCCTCTGGCTGAAGCCCAGCAAGCACACCGCGACCTTGAAGGACGAAAAACCTCTGGCAAATTGTTGCTAGTACCGTGAGCAAGTGCGAAGTTCGAAGTTCGAAGTTCGAAGTTCGAAGTGCCAGGACTCGGTACAGTACGGGAGCGGTAGCGACCGCCTGCAGAAACGCCATCACTCATTTGGCTACGCAAATGGCCCTTTGGCGGTGAGAGCGTTAGAAGGCCACCACTGTTGAATGCGGTCGCTACCGCTCCCGTACTGTACCGAGTGACAGCTGATCGAACTCCGCACTTCGAACTCCGCACTCCGCCGCAGCACTCCGCACTTCTTGACGCTTGAACCCTCCCTTAGTATTCTGCGGTCAATCTTGAATCTGCGTAGCTTTACCTTTCAGCTGACCCCAGCTGCTTGAAGGTGGTGGTTCCCGTTCGCTCTCCCCGGATCGTCGTGACGATCTACCCCAACCCCGAATTCGAAGGAGAAACATCATGCCAAGCAACAGAACCCAAATCTCTTTTTTGACGCTGGCTATTCTTTCTACCCTCGTGGCTTTAACCGGCTGCGCGAAGATGGAAGACGCTAGCGGACCGAACGTAGCAAATACAGATAGCGGGAAGATCCCCATAACCACCGCCTCTGAGGAAGCGCGAAAGGAATTTCTGCTGGGCCGCGACCTGGCTGAGAAACTACTGATCCAGAATTCCATCCAGCACTTTGACAAGGCAATTGCCCTGGATCCGAGCTTCGCAATCGCCGAACTCAATCGCGCCAACGTAAGTCCAACCGGTAAGGAGTTTTTTGACCACTTGCATAAGGCTGTAGCCCTGGCCGGCAAGGCTTCAAATGGAGAGCGGCTGCTGATACTTGGCAACGAGGCTGGAGCCAATGGCAATGCCGCGAAGCAGAAGGATTATTTGCAACAGCTTGTCGCGGCTTACCCAAATGATGAACGCGCACACTTCAATCTTGGTGGTTATCACTTTGGTCAGCAGGAGATACCTGAGGCCATCGAACACTACAAGAAAGCGACAGAGTTAGCGCCGAACTATTCCCCGGCCTATAACATTCTTGGTTATGCCTATCGCCAGAATGAAGATTATGCGAATGCCGAAAGGGCATTTAAGAAGTACATCGAGTTGATTCCCAACGATCCCAACCCTTACGATTCTTACGCCGAGCTGCTCCTGAAGATGGGCAAGTTTGATGAGTCGATCGCGCAGTATCGCAAGGCCTTATCAATCGATCCAAACTTCATCGCCTCTCACTCGGGAATCTCCGCGGACCTCATGTATCAGAACAAACCGGCCGAAGCCTCAGCCGAACTGCAACAGATTACGAAAAAAGCTCGCAGCGATGCGGAACAACGGACTGCTCTCTTCAACCAGACGGTTGTGGATGTTGATAGCGGTCAGTGGGAGAAAGCGCTGGCAGGCATCGACAAGCAATACGCGCTTGGCGAAAAGACCAACGACCTTCCGGCGATGACCGGGGATCTTCAGTTCAAGGGAAATATTTTGTTGGAGATGGGCAAATTCGATGAAGCCAGGGTCTTGTTCGAACGGCTCGTAAAGATGACTGAAGAATCAACTTTGTCGCAGGAAATCAAGGACAATGCAAAGCTGTTTCATCACTTCAACCTCGCCCGCGTTGCTGCAGGAAAGAAAGATTTGCCAACGGCGAAAGCCGAGGCGGCTGAGTTTGAGAAAGGGGCGATGGCTAAGAACAATCCCGCCCAGGCGCGGCTCGCTCGCGGATTGAACGGTCTGATCGCGCTGGAAGAACAGAACTACGACAAAGCTTTAGCCGAACTGCAACAAGCCAACCTGCAAAACCCTTACGATCTTTATCGCATGTGCCTCGCTTATCAGGGCAAAGGCGATGCCGCGAAGAAGCAAGAGTTTTGTACGAAGGCAGCTAACTTTAATCCATTGCCGCAACTTAACCAGGCCTTTGTCAGAAGCAAGGCTGCAAAAATTGCGGCAAGCTAACTCTGGGTGCGTCGAAAATGATCCTTGGGCCCGGTCTTCGGACATGAGAGACCGGGCTAAAATCTCAGTCACGCGGAAGACAATATAGAACCCGGAGCGGTAGCCACGGCATCATTGACTCAATGATTACGACATGCAATGAAATTCCCTTATTTTGCCCACTTGCCTTCTGAGCGATCCGCGTCGCTACCGCTCCGGATCCTGTATTCTTTAATCCCTCATTTCATTTTTTTTGACACTGCGTTCTGACGTAGAAAATCTGAGAAACCAACACCATGACAAATGATTCCTGGCCAGAGCTCAAGTATGCCGAATGGAAAGATACGTGTGCGACCCTCCACATGTGGACGCAGGTGGTCGGCAAGATTCGGTTAAAGCAAACTCCGCTGGTTAACCATTGGTGGAACGTACCGCTTTACGTTTCAGCCCGAGGTCTGACGACATCGGCGATGCCGTACGATGATCGTATCTTCGAAATCGAATTTGATTTCATCGATCACGAGCTGCTGATCAAATGTAGCGATGGCGCTGAGAAACGCCTGGCGCTGCGTCCGCAATCAGTCGCGGCGTTCTACGCGGAAGTGATGTCAGCGCTTCGCGAATTGGGTCTGGTGATCGAGATCTGGTCGATGCCGGTCGAAGTGCCAAACCCAATCCGGTTCGAAGCTGACTTCGAACATGCGTCTTATGATGCCGAATATGCGAACCGTTTTTGGCGCGCTTTGGTGAAAATTGACGAGGTACTAAAGAGTTTCCGCGCCCAGTTCATCGGCAAAGTCAGCCCGGTCCATTTCTTTTGGGGTAGCTTTGATATGGCGGTAACCCGGTTTTCTGGAAGACCTGCTCCGGAGAGACCTGACGCCGACCTAATAACCCGCGAGGCTTATTCTCACGAAGTGATCAGTCATGGATTCTGGCCCGGCAACAAAGACATGGAAGCTGCGTTTTATTCCTACACGGCTCCTGAACCCGCCGGTCTAGCGGATGCCAAAGTGCTCCCCGCCGCGACCTTTTATAGCAAGGAACAAAAAGAGTTTTTCCTGTTGTATGAAGAGGTACGTAAGCCGGATTCCTCCGGCTCGCCTGAAAAGAAGTTGTGGGATTTTCTGCGGACTACTTATGAGGCGGGAGCCAACCTTGCTGGATGGGATCGCTTATCGCTGGAACGTCGATCGGAATCCGCCACATCCGCAAGTTAAAAAGCGGAACTTGCTGTGACCAGGTCCACGGCGATTCTGGGAGCGGGAGTACCCAATATTGGATTGCGATCCTTCCCATACCGCGACGTGATGATACGCACGTAGTTTTGAGTTTCACGATACGGCGGAATGCCGTTGTACTTGTCTACTGAACCTTCCCCGGCGTTATAACCTGCCAGCGCCAGCTCGACATTCCCATCGAATCTTTTTAATAGCCAGCTTAGATATTTTGTGCCGGCTGTGATGTTCTCAGTTGGATCATGCGGATCAGTGCAGCCAAATCTGCGTGCAGTTGCCGGCATCAGTTGCATTAACCCCTGGGCCCCGACGGGTGAACGAGCTGTGAGTTGATACTTGGATTCCTGCCAGATGACTGCATGAATAAACCGCGGATCGACTCCCTCCGTTTCGCCGATACTGGAAATGAGCTGATCCAATTCCACGTCGCCGGAAGTGAGCGCGTTAGCCTCGAGATTCGTAGTGTTAATGCCGGGTGCGAAGGCTCGACCGAAGAGTAACCCAGTGAAATTCGCTAAAAGGAAAAGGACCAAGATCACGAACGGGACAAACTTGACACAGTGCAAGCGGGGAAACTTTGGGGACAAACTCATTCAGGCGTTCTCCATGTGAGCGATGACCAAGGGTCATCAAAAGATACATTCCAACATCGGCTGCGCATGGTGGAAGCGATTAGCAAAGACCTGCTATCGAGACCGCGACTAAGATGGAGATTGTTACCTGTAGGTTGCTTTTAAGTCACATTCCCGGCGCGGCTAAGTCGTTCAAATTGTTGTACTTAAACCACGCATACCTAAGTCCTTTTATTAAAGGTTTTCTAGGCCTAGATCGTTCAAGTTGAGCGACGCGTGGTACGGCACTTTCTCGCTTTGTGTCCGGCTGGTTGGGGCAAATCGAATGAAGATTTACTCAAATCAGTGCGCCTTGTTTCAACCGCAGTTCAATTCGTTGGATATTGCCGAAGTCCTCGAGCGGATTACCGCTCAGGGCCAGTAAGCTAGCCTCGTAACCGTTCCTGCAGATGTCCGATCCGGCGCTTCGGGAAAATCGCCCACGCGGTGGTCTCGCACCACATCTTTAAGAGGGTAAGATTGTCGAACGCTCCGAGGCGTTTGAGCTGGAGGGCCTCCGGCTGCGACGTTTGCCGAAAGCTATCACTCCCGATGGCGACGCGAGCTCCGTGGCGGTGAAGGATCTGCAAGTTGTGAGTCAGCATCTCACGGACGGCTTTCGCCTTTTCTACATCGACCCCTTCCTTAAAGCTTCCGTCAATCGTGGTGCCGGAGGTTGTTACTACGACTAGCTTGCGCCGCCCTGCCAAACGAGCGTCCGCTTCGGAGATGCGATACCGGGCGAGATTTTCGTAACCCTTAACCGGATCATTGTTCTCGGGGCGAAACCCGGGAAGGTGATTAATCTCATCGGCACCGGCAACCAAAGCATTGTGGAAATCAGTTGCCGACTCAACATGGGTCGAAACTCGCAATCCCGCGCGATGCGCGCGCTTCACGACCTCGGGCAACAAGGCGGGATTCAGTCCTTTCCAAGTGAAGTAGTTCTTGTCGTTCTTCCGTTTCTCAAATTCTTCCGAATACACGAGCGTCGTTTTGATGAAGTCTGGCTTGCCGGCAAGAATCCCGGGCCACTTCTTATCAAGGTCGGCGACGGTATCGATAATCCAGCAGAAGCCGCCGTCAGCGTCGGCTGGCAGCATGCCACCGCGGTCGATGTTTCGTTTTACTAGTCCTAAGGGGTGACCGTCGGTGGCGGTTAAACCACCATGCGCGAACACGGCATCGACACTGGTAGGAATGTTTATGCGGGCGGCGAGGGGCGCTGCGGCGCGGGGTAGATTGGTTGGGTTCTTAATATAGAAGATGCCATCGCGAAGATACATCGCCTTAATACGGGCCCACTGCTCTTCGTCAGAGAAATCGAGATTGTGGTTGTGCGCTTCACCAAAAGGCGGAACGATGAACCAGTTTTTTAAATCAACGACCGAATCAATCTGCGACGGTTTCTTTGTGGTGAAGATTCCGCCGACCGAGTAAAGCGTTCTGGCGGCAGTCGTATGATCGCGAAAAGACTGACCATCGAACCAATGACCTCCGGTGAAAGCGAGTCTTTGGGGCATTTTCGATTGGGCGGGCGGACTTCCCTGGGCCCGGAGTTTGGTGGGTAACAATAGGCCTGCGGCTGCCACCGTGGAATAAAGCAGAAAGGTTCGACGATTACTGCTCATTGAGTTTCCTCGTGATGACGTAGGTATTCAGGAAAGGTCTATTGAAAGATACCCGCGGCTGAGGAATTTGTGGCAAGCGGCGAATTTTGGAGTGCGGGAGCGTGACGCCGAAGCACTTCAATTACAAACAGGAATCACATTGCTCCTTCAAATTCTTATCTGTGTCATCCGCGTTAATCCGTGGCTAAAAATTGATATCAGTGCTTACTGCGACCACGGTGCTGGCTTACGTACCCAGCGATGCTTTTTCAACTCTTCGTAAAGTTCATCTGGGAGCGGACCAAGTTCGCCGGCTTCGATGTTCGACTCGACATGCCGCAGCTTACGCATACCGGGAATGATGGTGCTGATGTCCTCGTTGTTGAGGATAAAACGGAGGGCGAGCTCAGGCATCGTAATACTACTTGAGTGTTCGCGGTTCCAGCGGTCCAATAACTTCTGCAGCTCGCCGGCGCGCTCAACGCTGGGAATCAGGTTCTCGGGAACAAAGTAAGTGTTGCGCCAATCACCTTCCGGCCAGGTGCTTTCTTTGGTCAGTGTTCCGGTCAGCGTGCCTTCATCGAAAGGCACTCGCGCGATCACCGCGACATTCATTTCGCGGCACGCCGGCAACAATTCATCTTCGGGGTTTTGATCGAAAATGTTGTAGATCACCTGGACCGCATCGATTTGGCCGGTGCGCACCGCCGCTATTCCATTCCACGGCTCCCAGCGATTGAGGCTGATCCCAAACGCCTTGATCAGACCCTGACTGCGCATGTCGTCCAGTTTATAAAACCAGCGATCGTCTTTCAGCCATCCGTCATGCCAGGTATGCAACTGCATTAGATCAAAACTCTGCATGTCTGCATTTTCCAAACTGCGGTGAGTAAACTCTTCAACATGATCCGGAGGATAGGAGTCCATCAACGTCGACTCTGGCTTGGCGGGCCATTGTTTGTTCATTGGCGGAATCTTTGTAGCAGTGTAGAGACGCTTATTAGGGTTCGCGCGCACCAACTGCGCCAGCAGCCTTTCGCTGCGGCCGTCGCCGTAAACATAGGCAGTATCGAAAAAATTACAGCCGAGTTCGGCAGCAGTCTGGAGCGACTCCAACGATTCCTGATCATCGGAGTTTGACCAACCACCCATACCCCACATGCCGTAGCCGATCTCACTGACCTGCCACCCGGTTCGCCCGAATTGTCGGAGTTTCATGGAGGTGAGTATAGGGCCTGAGGAGCTTTCGAGAGGAATCACGATTTGGTGAATTGTAGTCCGCGTAGCGGACGACTGGATTAGCGCAGCACTTCAGTGCTGGGTACAGGCCCTTAAATAAAAAAAGCCAGTGAAACGGGCGACTGAATGGTTTTGGATTTCCCCTAAGATTCAGCCGTCCGTTACACGGACTGAGGGCCGGTGTGGGAACGTGATCCCAGCACTAAAGTGCTGGGCTAACATCATTTCGTCCGCTACGCGGACTGGTGGGTTTTGTGAAAAGGTTTTTTGCGTCAGGCTTGTTAGCCGAAGCTAGGGAGCGCTCGATGAAGTCGTCGCAAAGTAACCGGGACGGTGTCGCAGGTTTAGCTGGACCTTCTTTAACTCCGGGTTAACAACGTCGATACGCATCTGTCGAAAGGCGCCATCGCGTTTCTTGTTAGTTGAGGAATAGGCGATTAAGTATTGCGTTCGCAACTCGCGCTCGATCTCGCTGAACACTTGTTTCAGGTCAACATCTTTCTTCGGAAAAAAGGCCCGTCCCCCAGTGCGCTCAGCGACTGAGCGCAACACACCTTGATCAACTCCTTCATACTTGCTGTCGCCGATGCCAATGGCATAGATAACGGTCTCCGCAGCGAGCGCTCGATCGATTGCCTGATCAATTTCCAGGACACTAGAGGTGTCCTGACCGTCGGTAAGCAAGATGATTGCGCGCCGTCGTTGTGACTGGTCTGACTCTGTATTTCGCGCCAACACTTCGGAAGCCGTCAGAGCGATTGCATCCCAAATTGCCGTACTTCCTTCGCGGGGCGAACGTCTGGTGCCAGGCCCGGTGACGATGCCACTGATCGGGCGACCTGAACCCAGATAGGCGGGCATTGCAACTTCCACCCGTTCCAGTGCGCGGTAAATTCCCAACACGTCACGCGTTAGTGGTTGTTCAAGAAACGCCGAACCCGTGAAGGGAATAATCGCTGCCTGATCTTTACGCGACTGAATGACTGTTTCGATAAACGAACGCGCAGCAGCTTTCTCAGCCGGCAAGGTACGTTCTTCGGAAGCGCTGACATCGATCAGGAGAGCGAGTGCCAAAGGTCGATCAGTTTCGCGTTGGAAAGTGAACAGCTGTTGTGGAATACCGTCTTCATAGACGCGGATGTCTGCCTCCTGCAACGTGGTGATAAAACGCTTCTGCTTATCGACAGCTGTAAAGAGCAGGCTCGTTACGTCCGTCTCGACGCGGATGACGTCGTCTGATTCAATCGGAGTTTGGGCAGTCGCCTTGTCGTACCAGCTTGTGGATACGATCAACAGCAAGAGTAATGACGACAACAGGCGCAGCATCTTGAGCAGGAGGTATTCGCGTCGAGCTATTTGACGCTTTTGGCGTTCGCCGGTTTTACAAAGAGAGAATCGGGGAGGGAACGATTATATTCGATGGATTCGTAGTTAATTCGGCTTGTCTGCTTTCCGTCAATGTAGTGATCGATGACGTAGGGCGCGGTGACTCCGGAGATCGTAATCGGCTTGGCTAATCGATCTTCTTCAGTGATCTCTTCGGTTTCGTCTGAATCAGCCTTTGCTCGCGTGCGCTTGTAAATGACTTTGGCGGGCAGGCCGTCTTTCGCACCAAACTCAAACTCAACCCAAAACCCATCTGGATAGGTGATGCGCACAGTCTCATTTCGTTTGGCTAGTCCGGCTTCGCGCCGGCCAACGTAGCTGAGAGTAGCTCCTTCGGTTCGCCACCAACCCCGCAACACATTTTCGACGCTCGTTCGCATGGCGCGTTTGAAATCCTCGATCTGTTCAGGTTTCAAATCGTGGAGACTCTTCGTGGCGCCATCGTAAAGCCAACCAGTCGCTCCAGTGTTTGTGTTGATCACACGCACGCCTTGACTCGTAAACTCAGTACGCTCCTTGTCAGGAAAAACAATGTAATCCAAAAACCTTCTGGGCAGCAGCGAGGCTCCATCCTGATAGGTTGTATAAAAACCTCGTCCCACGACGGATTGCACTTTGAGATAGGCGTCGCCGCCAACAGCGGCGGTTGCGCTCTTAATAATCGCCTCCGCTTTTGCCTCACCGGAGGGCTGGTCGGCTGGCGCAGCCGTCCCCGGTGTTTGGGATAAAGCTGCGTTTGAAACAATTGCGAGCGTAAAAAGGAGCAGAAAGGGGCGCCGCCAAGTTGGAATCAAATTCTTCATAAGACTTAGAAGACTTTAACGCATTACGCAAAAAAAGGGTTTCAATGAAGCTCATTGAAACCCAAATTGATAAATCTGTAATGGAACCTAGTTTAGTTCCGGTTTGGTTGCGGCACCAGGCTTGACGATGGGTTCGCCATTCTCAACATCGACTAAAAAGCTGGCTGCGGATTTCCACATACTGGTGATCGGCAGTTTGACCTTTTCATCGATATGTCGTTTCAAGAAGCGGGCACCGTACTTCGTGTTGTAACCCTTTTCTGTTAACCGGTTGAGCGCGGCTTCAGTTACTTCAATTGATTTGCCCTGGCGCTCCATCTGCCTGCCTAAGCGGTCGAGATAAAGCTTCGCTATCCGGCGCACTTCGTCCATCGTCAGCGGCGCAAAGACGATAATCTCGTCGATGCGATTTCGAAACTCCGGTGAGAACCGCTGTTCCGCAGCCTTCATCACTTCATTATTCACGGCTCGAAAGTCGTTTGGCGTCTTCATTCCAAAGCCCAAAGGCTTTTCAAACCTCTTGAAGCTATCGGAACCCAGATTCGACGTCATGATCACGATCGCGTCGGACAAATAAACTTTCTTGCCACGGCCGTCTGTCAGCCAGCCTTCATCGAAGGCTTGCAGAAACAGATTCATTAAGTAGGGCGAAGCCTTCTCAACCTCATCGAGCAGCAAAACCGTATAGGGATTTTCGCGTAGCTGTTCAGTAAGAATGCCACCACGTTCCGAACCAACAATGCCGCGCGGCATGCCGATAAGTTTTTCGACACTGACTGTGCCATCGCTGTATTCGGACATGTCGATGCGAACCATCTTTTCTTCGTCACCGAACATGAACTCAGCAACGGCTTTGGCAAGTTCAGTCTTGCCAACGCCCGTCGGACCAAGGAATAACAGAACGCCGTCAGGTTTGTAGTGCGACTCTTTCAAAGGACCCTTGTTCAGGCGCAACCGTTGCGAAACTGCTTTAATCGCGTTCTTCTGTCCAATCACTCGAGCGCCCAACATTGCTTCGGTTAAAGCGAAGCGATCACCGGTATCGCGGAAGATCATGTCGCGCGGAATACGCGACTCCTGCGAAATCACGTCAATCACGTGTTCGGGCTTAACAACCATCGTGTGCGGTTCGTTGATCTCAACCTTAACCGCCGCAGTGTCGAGCCAACCGATCGCCTTATCGGGCAAATGGAGATTGCGAATGTATTTGGGAGCCATTTCCAACGCAGTGTTGATGGCATCGTCCGAGATCTTTACGGAATAGTTTCGCTCCAGCCGGGCCCTGACGCCAAGCAGTATCTCTCGTGTTTCGCTGAGCGAAGGCTCAACTACCTTCACAAGCCGGAACCGTCTCGCGAGAGCTTCGTCTTCGGCGATGTATTCCTTGTACTCGGAAAGTGTCGTGGCGCCGATGATGCGCATGTCACCACGTGCCAGAGCGGACTTGAACATATTCGCCGCATCGGACGATGTTCCTAGGGCTGCCCCAGCGCCCATGATTGTGTGCGCTTCATCAATAAACAAGATTAAGTTCGCGTGCTCTTTTGCCTCGTCGATGATCCCTTTAATTCTTTCCTCGAACATTCCGCGCAGCATCGTGCCCGCTACCAAACCGCCCATTTGCAGCTGCACCACATGGGAGCCACGAAGGCGAGCCGGAACTTTGTCGGGTTCTAACTCGATCAATCTTGCCAGACCTTCGACAACCGCTGTTTTCCCCACGCCCGGTTCGCCCACCAACATTGGTGAGTTCGCGCGTTCGCGATGACAAAGAATCTCGACCATCTGCTGAATTTCTTTTTCGCGCCCGATGGTCGGAGCGATCTTGTCTGCCCGCGCCAGGCGGTTCAGCGAAACACCGAAATGCTTAAGGTAGGGAGGTAGCTCGAACTTCTTCCGATACTGTTCTTCCTCCTGTTCTCGTTTCTGAACTTGAGCGCGCACATTTTCAGCGACCACGTCTGGGTTAGCGCCCATGTTCTCCAGGACTTTCACGAAGAGACTGTCGTAGTTCGTGAGAGCTTCAAAGATATCGGTGGCTTCGATTGTCTTGCGACCTTGTGCCCGCGCTCGTTCCATCGCTCGTTTGAACAGATCAGTGGTATCCGGAGCAATGCGGAACCCTTTGCCCACATGCTGCTGCCGGTTAGTCTCGAGGCGCTTGTCGATGGCAATCTTTACACTAATGGGATCGAGAGAAAGCTCACGCATCGCGGAATTGAACATATCCGGCTCCTCATGCATGAGGGCCTCCAGAATGTGTTCAACCGCAACATAATTCTGGTCGCGCTGGCGCGACTCGCTCAGCGCGTGTTCCAAAATTCGCTGCCCGCTCTCTCCGAACTTATCTTTATATGCCCCAAGATCAACCATGGTGTACCACCTGATGTTTCAGCAACCCACTTGATAAATGTCCCGCGCGTCGCAGGATCTGTTCAGCGAGACCGACATAAATCGTTCAAACTAACCGCATCCCACCCGGCGGTTAGATGCAACTGAGCATATGCGCCGTTGTGTTTCAATGCAACAGCAATCTCCCCGCGCCTTCGCTTGCAAATCCCCGGCCAGCCAGGAACTCAGGGTTCTAGGATTCGCGGAAATCTTTCACGCCCTTTTGCGCTATTAATAGTCGTAATCGTCACCACCGCCCGGCATTGGCGGGGCAGCCTTCTTCGTTTCAGGCGCCTCGGTGACGGCGGCGTCAGTTGTCAATAAAAGCCCGGCGATTGATGCAGCATTCTGTAAAGCCGTACGCACCACCTTGGTGGGATCAATAATTCCGGCTGCGATTAGGTCTTCAAACTCTCCCGAACCGGCATTAAAGCCTTTAGCACCCTTCATTGATTGGACTTTTCCCGCTACCACCGCCCCATCAACTCCGGCGTTTTGGGCAATGCGACGCAAAGGCTCCTCGAGAGCTCGCCGGATGATTTGAATTCCTGTTTGTACGTCAGGATCGTTATCAGAAATTTTTTCCAAACCCTTTGCTGCTCGCATCAAGGCCACGCCACCTCCAGCAACAATGCCTTCCTGTGCCGCCGCCCGCGTGGCATTCAGGGCGTCTTCCACGCGCATCTTGATTTCTTTCATCGCCGTCTCAGTGGGTGCCCCGACTTTTATCACGGCAACACCACCGGCGAGCTTCGCCAGTCGCTCTTGCAACTTTTCGCGATCGTAGTCAGAAGTTGTTTCTTCGATCTGGTGTCTGATCGTTGCCACACGTCCCTGAATAGCTTTCTTCTCACCAGCACCTTCGACAATTGTCGTGCTTTCCTTGTCGATCACTACGCGCTTGGCTGAACCCAGATCTTCCGCTTGTACGTTCTCGAGTTTGATACCCAGATCTTCAGTAATCACTTTGGCGCCGGTGAGAATTGCCAGGTCTTCAAGAATCGCCTTGCGCCGATCACCGAATGCGGGAGCCTTGACCGCACAGACTTTGATTGTGCCGCGCAGTTTGTTTACGACCAGGGTTGCCAGGGCGTCGCCGTCGATGTCTTCGGCAATGATCAAGAGAGCACGGCCGGTGCGCGCGGATTGCTCGAGCACGGGAAGTAGATCTCGCATCGCGGAAATCTTTTTCTCGTGCAACAGGATCAGGGGTTCCTCCAGATTCGCTTCCATGCGATCGGGATTGGTGACGAAGTACGGAGACAGATACCCGCGGTCGAACTGCATGCCTTCGACTATGTCCAGCTCAGTTTGAAGAGTCTTGGATTCTTCAACGGTTACTACACCATCCTTTCCAACCTGCTCCATTGCTTCTGAGATGAGTTGTCCAATTTCGCGATCGTTGTTGGCGGACACCGTGGCTACGTTAGTTAGATCGGCTTTTGTTTTCACTTGCTGCGACATTCGCTCCAATTCGGCTACCACCGACTCAGTCGCTTTTTGAATGCCCCGCTGCAGTAACATTGGATTTGCGCCCGCGGCGACGTTCTTAATTCCTTCCCGAAAGATAGCCTGCGCCAGAACGGTGGCGGTGGTAGTGCCGTCTCCAGCCGAATCGTTTGTCTTGATCGCCACTTCCCGCACCATTTGAGCGCCGAGATTTTCATAACGGTCGGCGAGGTCAATTTCTTTCGCGACCGTCACGCCGTCCTTGGTGATTACCGGCGAACCAAATTTTTTACTGAGCACGACGTTTCGTCCCTTCGGGCCTAAAGTGACGCGCACCGCATTAGCCAATGTATTAACGCCGTGAAGCATCGCGTTTCGTGCTTCTCCGTGAAATTTCATTTCTTTGGCAGCCACAATTTTCTCCTTGGTAATGAGTTTTCGCGCGCGCTTCAGTTAGTCGGATGCGCTTCGTGCTTGTTCCGGTGAATGTCCTACCGCAACCCGGGCTGGACGCAGGAGGCGATCGCCCATTCGATAACCGTCGGTATAAACATTCATAACTTTCCCCTCCATCTCAGGTTCCACTGAAATTGTATCGACAGCTTCGTGCAACTCAGGATCGAACATCTCGCCTTGCGCAGCTATCGGCTCCACGCCGGCGGCGTTAAGCGCGTTGGTAAAACTCTCGGCAGTCTTTTTAACACCCTCAATCAGTTGTTCGCTTGAGCCGCCGGCATCCGCGGCCTCGATAGCGCGCTCCAGATTGTCGAGCACTGGCAGGAGGCTGGCAATAAACTCCGCTTTGCTGCGTTCAGTGCGGTCATCGGCCGCGCGATTTAGGCGTTGACGGGTCTCGTCTGTCTCGCGCTGCAATGTGTTCTTAAGTTTCTCAAACCGGGCTTGGACGTCGAGCGCCAACTGCTCCGCAGACTTCGTCCGCGCTTCCAATTCCTCTACGTAAGACGGTTTGAGATTGGGGACGGTAGCATTGGAATCTGTTGTGACTGGTTCGTCTTCGCTCAAGTAGCGACGACGGCGGTCGGTTATGCGAATTTCGCCTTCGTTCTCATTTTCCGATCCCGAATGGTTTCGATCTCTTAATCTCATCAGTTAGTTGCGCCTCCCGAAATGCTCGATCAATGCGTTTCTGACAAACAAATTACTGTACTTTTATTTTAATCCGCTGTCCTTTTGGTTCATTTCGCTTCGGCAACCTGACCTCGAGCACACCGTTCTTGAACTCAGCCTGGATTCCGTCCTGAGCAACATTTTCAGGCACCGTGAAACTCCTGCGGAAGCGACCCTGCGGCCGGACTGATGGTTTGGTTTTTCCCTTCGTGGCCTGAAGGGTAGTGCGATTACCGCGGATAACTAACTTCTCGTCATCGAGATCTATCTCTACCTCGGAGCGCAGAACACCGGGCAAGTCGACGGCAATCAGGTACGCGTCGTCTGTATCGTAAACATCAGCGGCTGGTTGCCAATCTGCACTTTCAATCTCGTCGCTCTCGCCGGTGCGCGTCTGCCGCTCGGTCGCATCTTCGAACAAACGGTTCATCCGTTCCTGCAACAGCATTAGGTCTTGTAACGGGTTCCAATGTTTCGTCACTTCTGCGAATCCTTCCTTAACCAGGTTTGTTTATGCGCCAGCTGCCTTTACCGTTTGAAACTTCATTTGGTCGCCACTGGCCGAGACGTTCAAAGTTTGACCGGATGTAATTTCCCCGTTCAGAAGTTTCACTGCCAGGGGATTTTGAATCAGAGTTTGAATAGCTCGCTTCAAAGGACGGGCCCCGTAAGCCGGATCGTAGCCTTCGCGGGCGAGCAGTCGTCGCGCAGAGTCATCCAGCACCAGGGTGATGTTTCTGTCGTGAAGCATTTGGCTCAGTCGTTCGAGCTGAACATCAATAATCTTCGCAATCTCTTTTTCACTGAGCTGGTGGAACACGATAATGTCGTCGATTCGATTCAGAAACTCCGGTTTGAAAACCTGCCGCAACTCTTCAAGAACGGCCGTTCGCACCTCGGCCTCATCGCCTTCAGCCGCCTGAATTTCACGCGAGCCGAGATTTGAAGTCATGATTAAGACAGTATTTTTAAAATCAACTGTTCGACCTTTGGAGTCCGTCAGCCGGCCGTCGTCGAGGATTTGCAAGAGCACGTTAAAGACATCCTGATGTGCCTTTTCGATTTCATCAAAAAGGACGACCGAGTAAGGCCGTCGCCGCACGGCTTCGGTTAATTGACCGCCCTCTTCGTATCCGACATAGCCTGGAGGTGCTCCGATCATGCGTGCGACCGCGTGCTTTTCCATGTACTCCGACATGTCCAAACGAATCATTGCGCGCTCGTCATCGAAGAGAAACTCAGCCAAGGCGCGCGCTGTTTCCGTTTTTCCCACACCGGTAGGGCCAAGAAAGATAAACGAGCCTACCGGACGATTCGGGTCTTGTAAGCCTGCTCGCGCCCGCCTGACAGCATTCGCAACTGCTTTTAAAGCATCGTCCTGTCCGATCACCCGCTGGCTCAAGCGTTCTTCCATTGTGACGAGCTTCTGCATTTCGCCTTCCAGCATTTTTGAAACAGGTATGCCCGTCCACTTTGCCACCACTTCTGCAATGTCTTCTTCGTCAACCTCTTCCTTGAGCATGACGCCGTCGCTCTGGAATGCTGCGAGTTTCTCGTGTTCGGCATTCAGTTGCTGCTCGAGTTCCGGAATCTTGCCGTACTGCAGTTCCGAAGCTCTTCCTAAATCACCCGCGTTACGGGCTTGATCGAGCTGCAGCTTTAGTTGCTCCAACTCAGCTTTCACCGTCCGCATGCGTTCAATCGCTTCTTTTTCGGATTGCCACTTGGCCTTCATGCCTGACGAATTCTCTTTCAGATCGGCGATCCGTTGCTCAATCTCTTTCAGCCGGGCTTTTGACTTCGCGTCTTCCTCTCGTTGCAGCGCCTGACGTTCGATCTCCAGTTGCACCGTCTCGCGTTCCAACTTATCAATTTCCTGAGGCAGGGAATCGATTTCAATGCGAAGCCGGGAAGCTGATTCATCGATCAAATCGATTGCTTTGTCGGGCAGAAAACGATCGGTGATGTAGCGATTTGAAAGAGTAGCGGCCGCCACAATCGCTGAATCTTTGATACGCACGCCGTGATGGACTTCGTACCTCTCTTTCAAGCCGCGCAGAATCGCGATCGTATCTTCCACCGTGGGCTCGCCTACATAGATCTGCTGGAAGCGCCGCTCAAGTGCCGCGTCCTTCTCAATGTACTTCTTGTATTCGTTGAGTGTCGTAGCACCAACGCAGCGCAACTCACCGCGCGCCAGAGCCGGCTTAAGCATGTTAGAGGCGTCAATCGCGCCCTCGGCGGCGCCAGCGCCTACAAGGGTATGCAGCTCATCGATGAAAAGAATGATTTGACCTTGTGCGCCTTCAATTTCTTTCAGCACAGCTTTGAGGCGATCTTCGAATTCGCCTCGATACTTCGCCCCGGCCAGCATCGATCCCAGATCGAGACCTACGAGCCGTTTATTACGCAGCGTTTCCGGAACATCACCCGAAACAATTCGCTGCGCCAGTCCTTCGACGATTGCCGTTTTGCCAACGCCAGGTTCGCCAATCAAGACGGGGTTATTTTTGGTACGCCGGGAGAGCACTTGAATCGTGCGCCGAATTTCATCATCCCGGCCAATAACCGGATCTAGTTTTCCTTTGCGCGCCAGATCGGTAAGGTCCTTGGCGTATTTCGAAAGCGCCTGGTAGTTACTCTCGGCATTCTGATCGGTTATCCGTGAGCCACCACGGGTTTGTTCGATGACCTTTATCAGGTCATCGCGTTTGACACCATGTTGCCTCAGGATTTTTCCGGCGGGGCTGTCCTTCTCATCTGCAATAGCTACGAGCAAGTGTTCCGTAGAAACGAACTCGTCCTTAAAACTTTCAGCCTGTTTCTGAGCGCTACTGAAGAGTTGATTTAGTTGCGGACTTAGATACTGTTGCCCGCCCTCGACCCGAGGAAAGCGGGCGATGGCTGCCTGCACGTCGTTGAGGACAACCGGCGTGTTTACGGCGAGCTTGCCCAGCAGCGGACGAACAATTCCCTCCGGCTGTTCCAGCATTGCTATTAACAAATGCTCAGGCTCAACCTGTTGGTTTTGATTGCGCTCGGCGAGTTCGATCGCCCCCTGGATCGCTTCCTGCCCACGCAAGGTAAATTTGTCTAAGCGCATTTCTTTATCTAAAGGCCTTCCGAAAACTTAGCGGGGCCAATTGTAGTCATGCAGGCTGCATGAAAAAGGCCCCGCCGGAATTGCCAGTTCTACTTCGTTACCGTCACTCTGTGATCCACTCAGCGACCAGCGCCGGCGTCTTTCGCTTTCTCGCCTGTGCCGACCTTCTCGGCCGTGGCTTCAATGGTCTTCGGCCCACTTCCCGCCTTCTCTCCCTTTACCTCGATTCGTCGGGCCTTTGTTTCTTCGCGCTTGGGAAGCGTCACCCGTAACACGCCATTCGTGTATTCAGCCGTTGCACCCTCTGCCGAAACCGTCTGCGGAAGCGTGAACGACCGGGTAAATGAGCCATAAGAACGTTCGACGCGATGATAATTATCGGTCTCGTCCTTCTTCTCAAAGTTTCGTTCACCGCGCAGCGTGATCACGTTGTTCTCTACGGTGAGTTCGAAGTCATCCCGATTCATTCCCGGCAGCTCGGCTTCGAGAATGATTTGATCCTTGTTCTCATAGATGTCCACACTCGGGTTCCATGCCCCGCGGCCGATCCCCTCCTCTCCGAAGCCTCTTGTAAGGTTCGTGGAGAATAGGCGATTCACTTCCTCCTGAAGCGAGCGCAGGTCACGGAACGGGTCATAACGCGTAATGCTCATCGAAACACTCTCCTCCTCTAATTTAATTCCTGGTTTAGGCTCTTTACTGTCGTACGCGAATTGTGTCGCGTTCAAAATCGCACGACCGTGAGCACGAGCGGATAATAATATGTGAGTCCCGGACTGTCAAGTCTGAGGTGAGTGGGTTTTGGCGGGCACGGTGCCGGGGAAATAGGGCCTTCTTAAAGATGCCTATTTGATCCCAAAGAAGCGCTTGATTGAGGACAGGAGACCGGCCGACTCATCCTGTCCCCGACCGCGAACATTGGGTTGCGCGACCAGCCCTTTGCGCCTTTCGGCGATGATGAAGCTGAGCGACTCAACTAGATCAGGGTTCGTATCGAAGACCTTTTTCATTGCATCGTGCCCGATTTCCAGAACTTCAGTCTCTTCAAGGGCGACGATATTTGCGGCGCGCGGTTCCCCGGTGAATAGCGCCATCTCGCCAAAGAAGTCGCCTTCATTGAGGGTTGCTACGCTCCGCGAAACTCCATTTTCGTTGATCTGAACGGAAACCCTGCCGTTGTGCACCACAAACATTGAAGAACCCGCATCGCCGGCGCGAATCACGGTTTCGCTGGGTGCGAAAACATGGCTGACCGCGGCTTGGGCCAGGATGGCGGTTTCTTCAGCAGATAAAGGAGCAAAGATATCCACCGCTGAAAGGCGCTCAACGATGGCATTTCCGTCGCCGGCCGGAGGAGCGGCTCGGGCAGTTCGTTCCACGAACAGCGTGCGTGTGGGGAAGGCAAAGTTGAGTCCGGCACGCCGGAAGGCGTACCAAATTCTTTGTCGAACGAGGGCGTCTGTGTCGTTGTATTTAGCGTAGTCGATGAGCCAGTACTTAACTTCGTAGTCAACGCCACTCTCCGCCAGGTTTCTAATGCGGACGACTGGTGTGATCTTTTCGGAAACATTGTCGGTTTCTCGAACGGCTTCACGCACAACGTGAATAGTCTTGGCGGGCGAATCGGAATAAAGCGTATTAAAGAAGACAAGCCGAGCATTCAGGTTGTCACGAGGGCTAACTTCGATTGGTTCGCGAGCTGCTGTGCTGTTGCTGATCAGGACCACATCATTTGAGAAGGTGCGAATCTTTACCGCACGCCAGGTGATCTCTTCGACAACGCCGGAATGACGCTGGGCTCCCACCGTAATGACGTCACCGATCTGGAACGGTCGATCTGCTTGTAGGGAGATGCCGGCGAAGAAATTACCCAATGTGTCCTGAAGCGCGAGACCGAGAATCACGCCGAAGATAGCGGACGTCGTGAATAAGGCCCCGAGGTTAACCCCTTCAAAGATCGACGTAAAAATCAGCAGGAATAAAGCGGTGAATGCGATGATTGAAAAGATATTGCGTACAAGTGTGGGTGCCTCATAGCCGCTTCGGAAGCGAAAGATCAGGCCAAAAATCAGCGAATTCAAAGCCCGCACAAACAGGTACGCGAGAATAGCCAACAGCACCAGACGCATCACGTTGATCACCGTATCGGTGCGTGACGCGAGACCGCCCATGCGTGCCGCCAGCAGCTGATGCATCTCAGTATTGAATGAGATCAACAGATAGAGCAGCAGCAGCACAATCGCTGCAGTAACGACGAAGAGAATGCGCTTGTTGTTGGAACCCGAGCGAATCACTTTGCTCTTAGAATTTCGCGTGGCAAGAGTTGAGATCTGGACCGCAGTAACGGCTCTCTTTTATCACCGTTTGCGCAGCTTGGCGAGAAGAAAGACGCTTGGAAGACCTCATTAGAAAGATAGGAGCCCGGGAAAAGTGGTAACCAGAATTAAGAGTAAGGAGAGAAGGGTAACGACGATTGTCGTCAACCAGGCGGCGATGTTGTAGAGAGGACCGTTGATGTGAGGACCCATCAACTCTTTATCGTTCACCAGCCGCAAGACGGCGAAGAGGATAACGGGCAAAAGCAAACCGTTTATGACTTGTGTGACCAGCAAGACTTTAATCAAGGGCAGGTTGGGAAGCACCGCGATCGCCGCCCCCACAGCGACCAGGAACGTGAAAATCCCCAGGAAAATCGGGGCTTCACGGAAACTTCGTGAGACGCCTTTTTCGAAGCCCAAAGCCTCACTGACAGAATAGGCCGTCGCAAGCGGCAACACGCCTGCAGCCAACATAGAGGCCCCGAGCAAACCGATTGCAAATAATAGCTCTGCATAACTGCCGGCTAGCGGACTCAGCGCTCGAGCAGCGTCAGCGGCGCCATGGATTTGAATACCTTCCCGATGAAGGGTTGCGGCTGTAGAAATCACGATGAAGAACACAATAAGGATCGCGAAGATGGTTCCCACCCAAACATCAATTCGCGTCCGCGAGTAATTTTCTGGTGTTACACCCTTCTCCACGACTGACGATTGGATGTAAACCTGCATATAAGGGGAAATCGTGGTGCCGACCACAGCAACAATTGTGAATAGATAAGCACCGTCGAAACTAAACTCCGGACGAACAAGTCCGAGCCCAACACTTGCCCAATCCGGTTGCGCGAGAAACGCTGAAGCGATGTAACCGAGGAAAACCAAAGTCATTAGTAAGAAGACACGTTCGACGCGCTGGTAAGAACCTTTGACCACGAGCCACCAGATACTAACTGCTGCAAAAGGCACTGACAGGAACCGTGGTATGCCAAACAGTTCTGTCGCTGCTGCGATGCCGACGAACTCCGAAACTGTCACGCCACCGTTGGCGATTAAGAGTGCGAGCATGACGATCGCTGTCCAGCGCACGCCGAAGCGCTCGCGAATCAAATCGGCTAGCCCTTTACCAGTGACGGCGCCCATGCGGGCGCACATCTCCTGAACTAAACCGAGACTGATTGTGATGGGAATAAGGATCCAGAGGAGTCGATAACCGTGATCAGCACCGACAGAGGCAAATGTGGCAATGCCTCCGGCGTCATTGCCCGCGTTGGCCGTAATCATTCCCGGCCCCAGGATCGCTAGGTAGGCTAACAAACGTTTCCGTGGTGTGGCGTTGCGCACACCGCGAGCGCCGCGCCGCAATAAGCGTCGTCCTGCGGCCCTCATCGCTGCTCGTCGTTCGGCCACTTGGAGGTTCTCCGTCGTTCATTCTGAGATTGGTTGTCGATTCAAAGTTGCTCTAGCCAAAGAGGCGCGGCAAACGTTGCCGCCAATTCTTTGGCAGAAGGATTTCCATCGCATCATCTACGGTGATGATGCCTAAGATGTCGCCTGTCTGATCTATGACCGGCAATGCCAGAAGGTTGTATTCGGCGATCCTTTGGGCCACGTCCCTCGCCGGTTCATCTGCGTGTGCTGACTGAAACTCCGTCCGCATCACCGCCGCCAATGGGGCAGACGGGTCAGCCAGGATCAGACTGCGTAAAGCAATCACGCCGATCAACTTCCACGACTCTTCCGCTTCGACGACGTAGAGGTAATAGATCATGTTTGGCGTCTCGGCCATGTCGCGAAGCCGGGCCAAAGCGGCCCCCACAGTCAACTCGCGCGGCAAAGTCACAAACTCGGTCGTCATCAACCCGCCAGCGGTGTCGTCTTCATAGGGCAAAAGCTCGACGACATCAGCCTGCTCTTCACCCTCCATTAAACCCAGCAGCTCTTCAGCTTTTTCTTCGGGTAAGTCGCCCAGGACATCGGCGGCTTCATCGGGTGACATCCATTCTAAAATGTCGGCCGCTCGCTCCTCATCCATGTCGCCGATGATGCGTGCCTGTTGAGCAGTTGGCATTTCTTCGAGTGTTTCAGCCGCGGTTTCATCGTCCAACGACTCCACAACTTCGGAGCCGTGATGATAAGAAAGTGCCTCAGCGAGGCGAGCAATTTCTACGGGATGGAGTCGGGCTAGTTTGCCGCGCGCGGATTTTAATTGGACGGCTGCTTCATTGGTCGCAAGATAACCGACGTCCGACCAGTCAATAACTTCAACAGGTCTTCGCGTACCCATAAATCCTGCCGGCGCGAGACGCCGCCACAATCCCTGCAAACTGACATCTGCTCCTGTAACTCGCCATGCGCTCTCGGCCCCGATTAGCTGCACATCGTTGACCCGTACAACACGTTTTCCGTCCACATCGATCAGTTGTTTATCGAGCACGTTGCGAGCGAGCAGCACTTCTCCCTCGCGTCTCTCGAACGGCCGCAAGTCAAGGATGTCGGAGTTCAGGCGCACTCCTGACTCGCTGATTTCGGTGATACGCCAACGCGGGACAAAAAAATCACGCCGCCGGTAACGCGCCACGAGTCCTGTTACCTGTGGGTGATCTTCCTCGCCAAGACGAGTGATGACGTCCTTCACGGTCGCCACACTTTCACCTTCGAGATCGCGAATTGGGCGACCCAATACTTGCGATAGATACAACATCACGAATTCAACCTGTGGGTTTGATTAGACGCAAATCATAGCATGAGGGTTTCGGTGGCCTCGCCAGTGTGAGTCTTAACGAGCATGCTACTTTGGGGGCTTGCGAAAGTTGTAGCGCAGCAAAACCCGCAAAGGAATTGCTACGCCATTGCGCATGGCCGGGAAGAAGTGAAGTTTCTGAATAGTCGCTAGCGTCACCTCATCCAAACCGAATCCGGCCCAACGCGCAATCTCGACGTTCGTCACCTCGCCCTTGGCATCAAGGTCCACTAGCACATCAACCACCGCTTCGACCTCAGCCGCGGCAGCCGAGTCCGGGTAGGGAGGTTGCAAACGTCGAAATGGCCGCGGTAATCGCATTCCTTCGGCCGCCGCCGTCTCGTCGTCTTCCGGTGCTGCTTCGATGACAGGTATTTCGCGCACCAGCGCTTCAGCCCGGGCTGTTCGTTCTTCCTTTTCAGCGCGGCGCAGTGCCAGTATCAGAGCGTCCTTCAAAGGATTCTGCGACAGCGTGTTCAGCAAGAGCTTTTCAGATTCGGTTGCGGTGGGACTTTGAAAATCAGGCCGTTGCCAACTTACAAGCCGGCCTGTTCGGGAACTTACCAGGAAAATCGATGCGTACGATTCAAAGTACGTCTTACCACTCGAAGGAGAACGTCGCAGCGTTTGGGCGTCACCGACGATATAAAAGTCGCTTCCGATGACCGCGCCAACCGTGCGCGCTTCCGAGACTGCCATATTCAGCGTTGGGACATGGCCGGCACCTCGTGCCGCGGCTCGAGCCTGATCGGAATCCAATACTTGTAGATTCTCAGATCGAAGGTTTGCGGCAAGTGTTTCAGATGCAGTACGTCCCAGATCCGAATCGCCAAAAGAGAGGACGGCGATCGTTGTTCGTCGATCTTGGGACTGTGCGGGAGCTGAGAAGGTGAGGGTGGCGGCCAGCAACAACAGAAAGGTTAACCGGAAAAGCATTTGGCACTAATCACGACCGCTGCCAAAGCTTCTGCGAAGGGACCCGCAGGGCGCGGTTAAATTTACTCGAAGCGTTTTCCCAGGCGATTGTTGCCGTCAGTTCAACTATGGCATCGTCACTATAGAACTGTTCTTAGCTTCGCAAATAACTCATCACTGACGTCGCGATCGCTAAGCGTGATAGCGTCCGCGTATTCAAGAGCGACACGCTCGCCGGCATTGTAATGATCGCTGGCTCGCATAATTCGGAAGCTCGTCAATCTTCTCATTCGAAATTCCCAGGCCACTACCCACGGCAGCGTTGATGTCCTGTCAAAACTCACATCCATTGAGTGCCGCCACCCGGCGATTCAGCAATGCTTTCAACCCGGGATCAATCAATCCGGATCCTTCGATGCCGGTCCACATCCCGCGTGCTCCTCGCAGAATTTGGGGACAGCGCGCGTAAAGCAAGTGGTTGAGTAGCGGGGCGCCCCAGGTTCTGGTTTGGGCCGCAAATACATCTTTCGCGTAACGATCAACTTTGTCCGGATCTACACCTTCGATTCTCGCCATTCTAGTCTCCAAAAGCGCCTGCCTGATTTGCCGTGGCTCTACCTGCCGAGGTCTGGTGGTAGAGGGCATAGACTTCCTGCTTAACTTCGGCCGGGAAGCAAACGCGGTGTAATTCATAACCTCTCTGCAGGCCGCGCACTACTTCGCTAACTTCGCTAATCTCCCTGATGCGCGGGCGCGCATATCCGTCCTCAACGTAGATATGCGACTTCGGCTCTGCACCCGCAACGGTGTAGTAGTTGTAGTAGGGCACATCGCTGGCTCGATCTTCGATAAAATAGTAATCAGGATCGAATCCCGCCTTGCTGACACACTCGCGTGCAGTGGCAAGAAAATCGACGCGATCGGCGGCGCCCATGTCCAGGTCGACCGCTTTGAAGAGACGCCGGCAGGTAAAGCGCTCACTCAAATCTTTCAGAATCGGATCAGTTGAACGTTGCCATTGTTTGATATGAAACAGAACATCGGAATCGTCAATCTCCATGTGTTCACTAATCGTCAGCTTTTCTTTTCGTAATACTTTTTCAAACGCTGTTTCGGGCGCGTACCAAACCGGCTCGCCAGCTTCAAGGAGCCTCAGCGCGCGACGCAAGATTGAACGCAAGACCGCTTCGGCTGAGCGCAGACTGCGATGAAAATAAACCTGCCGAAACATGTAGTAACGAGCCTGCAGATATTCTTCAACTGCGTAGAGACCGCGCGCGGCGACATAGATGCGATCACCTTCCTCATCGATAGAGAGAGCATTAATGATCCACTCGAGATCATAGATTCCGTACTTTGCTCCCGTCATCAGTGAATCGCGCAACAGGTAATCCATGCGATCAACATCAAGCTGCGATGAGACCAGTTGGGCCAGGGCTGCAGGTTCAAACTTACCTTCAATGATGGCCGCGACTTTGTGCGGCAATTCGGAAGAGTGTGCCCGTAGCAAACGGCCTATCTCAGTTTGATCGCTCAGCACAACTTGCACTGTCCAGGCTTCGTGATGGAATCCCAGCACCTTTTCCATGACATGCGAAAATGATCCGTGACCCACATCGTGCAGCAAGGCTGCTGCGCGCGCCGCTGCGCGATCCTCTTTTCCAATCTTGTGGTTCTCGCTAAGACGATCCAGAACGCGAGTCATGAGATGGAAAGCACCGAGCGAGTGAGTGAATCGCGAGTGCTCCGCGCCCTGATAGGTATAAAGGCCTAATCCAAGTTGCTTGATGCGCCGTAGTCTTTGAAACTCCGGAGCGTCGATCAATCGCATCATCAACTCGCCTTCGTCGGAATCAGTGCGAAGACGAATGATGTTGTGAACAGGATCGCGATAGATGCGTTCAGACATTTCAGTGAGTGCTTGAGAGTCTAACATCATTGACAGACTTAACCCTTGAACGTTGCCAACTGAGTTAACTTAATCTCGTTGAAATGTACGAAAAGATATTCTCGAAACGCTGACCACGAAAAGTCGTTTTCGGAAGTTCTTACCAACTAAAATATCCATGTCATTAACCTTTCTCTGGGGCGGTAAAGAGCCACTATTTCACCAGTTTTCAGCCAACTCCTGGAGCTAGTAGCCCGCTCCCGATTTATGGATACTTCCCATTTTTTTGGATTTCTCCGGGCCCTTTGGCCTCATAAGATTGGCTAAGTTGGCAGATTCAGTGTGATCCAAGCTGGCTCCCGGGGCGGGCATGTGAATTGCGAAAGGGGCTCGTGCGAATTTGAAATTTTCCAACATGCCCCTAATGCCGCGGGCAATAAGGGCAAACAAGCAACCCAATAGGAGATAAAAGAATGAGAACGATTAAGCTGTTGATTTTTGCCGCAGCTCTCGCTGTCAGTCTTGCCGGAGTTTCATTCGGTCAAGAACAGACAGGCACTATCGAGGGCACGGTAAAGGATCCTCAGGGTAATGTGGTTCCCGGTGTGACTGTTACTGTCGCAGGTGTAAACCTCGGCTTTAACAGAACCGCAACCACAGACAATGTAGGACGATTTACCGTCACCCAGGTCCCGCCTGGGAAATATAGAGTAACGGCAGCCGCGACGGCAGGCTTCGGCGAATCAGCTTCAGAAGTTGAGGTCGGGCTTGGATCCGCTACAGCGGCCAACTTTACTCTACAGGCCGCGGGAACGCAGGCGACCGTGGATGTTTCCACTGCCGACACTGCGGCGATCGATCCTACAGGAAACAAGATTCAGACGAACATCACTCAGCGCACTGCAGAGTTGCTGCCCAAAGGTGTCAACTTTACAAGCTTGCTGAACACTGCCCCAGCGGTTCGTGCAGAACCCCTCTCGGGCGGATTTCAGATCGATGGAGCGTCGGGATCAGAGAACACCTTCATCATCGATGGTCAGGAAGTTTCTAACTTCCGCACCGGTGTCTTGAACCTCAACAACAACATCCCCTTCCAGTTTGTCCAGGAAGTTCAGGTCAAGTCTTCTGGATTTGAAGCTGAGTTTGGTGGCGCGACTGGCGGTGTGATCAACGTTGTGACCAGAGGTGGCGGCAATGAATTCCACGGCGAGGCTGGTTTTGAATTTCGCCCGTCGCGATTCAATGGCAATCCTCGGGGCTTCTTACGCTTAACCACGGTCGGAACAACCAACACGGCAGAGCGTATTATCACACCGAAAGATGGTGGCACGGATGAGTTCCCATACGGATCTTTAGGTGGTCCGATTATTAAGAACCGTGTTTGGTTCTTCGCGAGTTATGCTCCTCAGATCTTGAACACTCATCGTCTGGTCGAATACGTCACTAATGATCCAGCGACGAGAACGGTTCGGTTCGCCGAAACTTACCGCCAAAAGCAGAAATCTGAATATGCGTTCGGTACGACTCGATGCGCAGATTTTCGATTCACTGCGCTTCAACGGTTCTTACACGTGGAACCCGATTGATCAGAACGGCGTCCTGCCTTTGACTACGACCTTGTTCGACGCGAACTCTGCCTTCGATCATATTTCCGGGGGCAACTACTCCAACGCGCGGAGCCACAATTACTTGAGAATCAGGGTGGTCGCCAGAGCTCTAACAACACCACCGGATCCCTGGTTTGGACTCCTACTTCCAGACTGATTCTGACCGCACGCGGCGGATACAGCTTCCTCAACGAGAAGCTGGGCAACTATGGTGTTCCGTCCGTCGGTGGCCAGCTTCGTGTGATCAATCAGGCTACGGGAAGCCCGACACCAGCCGGCTTTGGCCTCGCTTCCGGAACTCAGAATTTCGCGAGCTTCGCCAACACGCTGTTTGACGTTTCCCGTCGTCGCACTTTCGACGCTGACGCGACTTACCTGGTTAGCGAATTTGCCGGACGCCATGCCTTCAAGGGTGGAGTTCAGTTCAACGGCATCAGCAATGACCTGCTGAGCACAACTGTTGACACGGCGGTATTTCGCTTCGGACCGCAAGAGACATATCGAGACTCTTACGGGTCATACGATTTACCTCGTCCGCCGGGATTATCGGTGCCGGCTGGCTGCAACGCTTCGGTGCCTTCGGTAATGCCGGAAGTAACAACCTGGCATTTTATGGTCAGGACTCCTGGCAGCCGATTAGCCGCTTGACCTTAAACATCGGCATCAGAGCTGAGCGCGAGAAATCACCGAGCTTTAACGACCTCGGCGACGGCATCGAGTTCAGTTTTGCTGACAAACTGGCTCCGCGCCTGGGTGTTGCCTTTGACCTGTTTGGCGATGGCAGAACCAAGCTGTTCGGAAGCTACGGGCAGTTCTATGATCGTTTCAAATATGAGTTACCGCGCGGTTCGTTCGGCGGCAACTTCTTCCGCAACGATTATTTTGAAATCTTCCCGGGCCAGACCATTGCTAACTTCACTCGATGCAACCATCATCGGTTCAAATCCTGATCCGATTGGTGGTACCTGCCCGATTGTCGGCAGCACCGGCTTGACACGTTGCCAGTTGGACTTCCGCATTCCGTCCAACCTTCCTGGCCAGCCTGAGTTTGGTGAGGTTGACCCGGACATCCAGGCCTTCAAACAGAGCGAATTCACAGTGGGAATCGAGCGCGACTTGGGCCGCAATCTGTTGCTCAGAGGCCGTTACACCCACAAGCAGGTTGATGTCGCCGTCGAAGACATCGGTATTCCGGTGCCTGGTGGTGAAGCCTACGTAATCGGTAACCCGGGACTTGGCTTGGCGCGTGAAATCAGTGAAGCTAGCGGTTATGTGCCCCTGGAAGCGGTTCGTGACTTCGACGCAGTCGAAATTGCGATTGATCGAAGGTTCGCAGACAACTTCTACTTCAACTCCAGCTATACCTGGAGCCGCCTGTTTGGTAACTACGCAGGTCTTGCCAGTTCCGACGAAAACGGTCGCACCAGCCCGAACGTAAATCGTAACTTCGATCTACCGTTCATCGGCTTCAGTGCGCTCGGCCAGCCGGACAATGGCCGCCTGCCCACGGATCGTCCGCATGTGGTGAAATTCTCCGGTGCGTATGCCCACAATTGGTCCAAGACCAATTCAACGGAACTCTCCGGATTCACTACGTTCCAGAGCGGAACCCCAGTCTCGACCCGATTTACCTTATTCGGTGTCGCGGCTCAGTTCCTCAATGGTCGTGGCGACCTTGGCCGAACTGAGATGTTCACGCAGACCGACTTCGGTGTACGTCACCGGTATCGGTTTGGCAGTGACGACAGATTTACCCTCGTTGCCAATGTGGACATCCTGAACCTCTTTAATGAGGAAAATGTTCTGGGACGGTTCGAGACGTTCTCACCAACTGGTGTGACCTTGAACACGCTTCCCGGCTTCCCAACTGACCGTACGGCGGCGGAGATCTTCTTCCAGACGCAACCAAGTAGCGCTGGGATTACGGCTTTCCTTACGCCAACTCGTGATGTTCGTTACAACGTGCCGAACTACTGGCAGGGTCCGCGCAGCGTTCGCTTTGGCTTCAAACTTCAGTTCTAACGGAACTAATTTTAAGCCATTGCTTTTTGGGGCCCACCCGACTTGTTCGGGTGGGCCTTTTTTTTGACCTTGGGGCAGAATGAAATGCGCTAAATCGCTCGTTCCAGTTCTACGTCCGCTCTCATTTGGATTATAATTAGGCTAACGCTCCCCAGCCTTTAATAGAGTCATCGTGGCTAATCATAAGTTCGAATTAGCATTGACCCTTCCTCCATTCGAACTCTTAAAATGTGGAGTGCCCTAACAAGTCGATGCCGTTCACTGAAATGTCTCGCCACCTGTCAGACGAAGGTTCAATGTGAGACTAGGCTATAGGAGAAATACCATGAAGAAATACTTTCCTCGTCTTTGTTGCTTAACCCTTGGACTCCCCCTCCTTGCCGCTCCTTTCTTGATCGCAAAAGCATATTCGCCAGCCGTCCTTGCGGCGACCTTGATCCAAAATAGAAATGAAATCACGGGTACGGTCTTTAGCGAGACGGGGCGACCAGTCTCGGACGTCTATGTCGAGTTAATTACTGATCTGGGTTCGAGCTTGACTCGTATCAGAACTACGTCCTCTGGCCGTTTCACCTTCAGCGGGCTGACGAACGGCAACTTCAAAATCAGGGTATTGCCTTACGGTACGAACTACATGGAACAAACGCAGGAGGTGACATTAATAAGCATTTCCCCATCCCAAACTGCGCTCGACCGCCAGCATGTTCAGATTTACCTAAGGCTCAACGAACGCGCTAAGTCCGGTCCCTTCGCGCTTGTGCCAGCCGTCATTTTCGCGCAGGAAGTGCCCGCGTGCAGCGGAAAGGCTTTATCAAGAGGGCGTCAATCAGCTGGCGGAGAAAAGAGAGAGGGATGGCTTGGACAGTTTGAAGAGATCTTTGGAGATTTTTCCTAACTACTACCTGGCGCTTGACCGGCTGGGCCAGGAGTATGCTTTTAAGGGGCTGAACGATCGCAAATACCTGGAGGCAGGCTTTGTTTTATTAACAAAGGCGGCTGAAGTTAATCCCAGGAGCTTTAACAGTGCCTTTGCCTTGGGGTTGGCGCAGTATCACCTGGGGATGACAAAAGAAGCTGTCGAGAGTTTCCGCCGAGCCACCAATCTTTACGGCAAAGCTCCCGACGCATTTCTCTGGCTTGGCAAGGCGTCTGAGGAAAACCTCCACACTCGACCAGGCGGAGGAAGCCTTGAAGCGCGCAAATGAATTATTTAAGGGTAAGTCTGCCGAAGTTCACTGGCAGGCGGCCGGGCTCTATCATGAACAGAAGCGTTATAAAGAGGCTGCTGATGAATTTGAGCTATTTCTCAAGGTTCAGCCCAAGTCAACTGACGCGGTAAAAATCCGAGAATTGATTCGACAGTTACGTGAAAAAGCCGCAAAGACCCAATCTTGAGTTCAGCTGTCTGGGGTGAAAACGTTTTTAGTGCGGCTCGAAGTCGAGGAGATGACCTAGCTTTTCTTTTTTAGTTCGAAGATAGCCGGCTGCCTTTTCCGTGGGATCAACTTGAATCGACACCCGCTCGACGATCTTCAAACCGGCCTCTTCCAGGGCTCGTAGTTTTAGAGGGTTATTCGAGATTACTCGCACGTGGCAGAGACCTAATTCGAATAGCACTTCCGCGCATTGGCGATACTCCCTCAAATCAACGGCCAACCCGAGTTGTTCATTGGCCTCAACGGTGTCTGAACCGGTATCTTGCAGAGAATATGCGCGAATCTTATTAATGATGCCGATGCCGCGGCCTTCTTGCTGTTGATAAACGACTGCACCGCGACCCTCTTCCTGGATCATCCGCAGCGTTTGGTGCAACTGTTGCCCACAATCGCACTTAGTTGAGCCAAACACATCCCCCGTCAAACATTGAGAGTGAATCCGAACTAAGGTAGGTACTTCCCGCCTCATCTCTCCTTTGAACAGCACGACAAACTCCTCGTTACTGATCAAGGAACGATAACCCGCGATCTTGAACTCGCCGAATTGAGTTGGCAGATCGGCAACCGCCACACGTTCGACACTTAGATCACTGTTAGACCAAGAGCAGGTAGCGGTCGCTTCCTCTTTCAATAGACTTTCCTTTCTCATCGCAGCTGCCAAAGATAAATGTGCTAATCAAAACTAAGATAAGGTTCCTTGAACTTATGGCGATGAACCGATTATAGGAGTAACTATCAGACCCGACAAGCGAAGCACTGGTTCAATGGCAGCGGACTTTGAGTTTCCAGCCAAACAATACCGTTGCGAGGCTGGCGGAGCGGGGCTAAGATACTTCAGGACGAAGGTCTTTCGATAGATCATGCAAAAGTAGCGCGGCATTCGATCTAAATGACCAGCGACGACACTAGGAATGACGACTCCAGCCCGACGCAGGTGCGCCTCGCTCAAAACCCCGCACCGATTCCCACACAACGCCGCCCTGCTCTCGTCTCCCTTCGCGGCGAACTCCTGGCAGTTCCGATCCCTCTGGATCGTGACAAAGTAACGCTCGGGCGCGCGCTCGAAGCAGACGTCCGCATCAATGATTCGCGAGCCTCCCGATTGCATGCTCGAATCAGTGTCGAAAGAAATGCCGACAATGATTCAGTGCGCTGCGTTATTAGAGATTTGGCTTCCACTAACGGCACTTTGGTTAACGGCCAAGTCCTTTCGGAAGCTGTTTTAAATGAGGGCGACAAGATATTGATTGGCGATCAGTTGTTTCGCTTTGACATGCTCGACGAGATTGATCGGGAGTTTCAACAGCAGATTCATCGCCTCATTTCGCATGACGAACTGACAGGATTGCTAACCAGCAAGTCGTTCTTTTCTGAGTTGAGAAGGGAAGCCGCGCAGGCTGAAATCAAGTCGCAGCCCTTTTGTGTGCTGATGATGGACGTGGATCACTTCAAAGAAGTTAACGACACCTATGGTCACCTTGTGGGTAGTCAGACACTGGAAGAGATCAGCAGCGTGATAAAAAATGCTTTGCGCGCTGGTGACGTCGCGGCTCGATTCGGCGGCGAAGAGTTTGCGGCGTTTCTACTGGACGCTGACTATGCCCAAGGCCTGGTCGCCGCTGAGCGCGTCAGGTCTGCCGTGGAAAATCAGGAATTCCAGTCGGCTCGCCGGGATGTTTTGGCGCCGGCGAAGCAGCTTCGGATTACAATCAGTATTGGAGTCGCGGCCTTTCCTGATGACGCAAAGGATCCAATCGAATTGGTAGAGCTTGCTGACTCAGCACTTTATCGAGCCAAGCGTGGAGGTCGGAATCGAATCTCAGCTTATCGTCACTCAATCGCCGCTACTGAAGGTAATCTTCCTCCTCGTCGCACCTAGAACTGCCGTTAGGTAATTCAAGATGGTGACTTTCTGAAACAAAGATTTCCTTCATGCGTGTACGCAATCGCCGCCGAATTCGAGCGTTCCTAACGCATAACGGCGGTTGCGCCTGTTTCTGGGGGAATGTATGCTGCAATGGTAACTCCGCGCCAGTCGTTACGACCGGCCAAAATGAATCCGATTGAGATTTTCTGGAAGTGAGTACAAAACTAAATCTTGCGAGCCGTCCTTTTAGTAATCACGCTTTGCCGTGGGTTCTCACCGCATTGATCGTGACCTTTTCGCTTCTTGCGCTTGTTTTGATCATCCGCTGGACTGGGCAGGCCAAGGCACAGGCAGCCGTTGTGCAGATAGACATTAATGCTTTGAATCAACAGGAGCAGGATTTGAAGGCCCGGGCGTTGGCTGTCGAGACCTCCCTCACTCAGGAACAACTACAAACCCTCGCAGCCGCGCATGTGCTTGTTGACCGTAAACGATTTTCCTGGTCACGCTTGTTCGCCGACCTGGAGACCGCATTGCCGGGTAATGTGCGAGTGACGCGAATCAGCGTTCGCGATGTGGCGGCTCGTGGCGGACAAACTTTGGCGGAGCTCGATCTGGCGGTTGTCAGTAAAACACCGGCAACGATAACTGACATGATGCGAGAAATGGAACGTGCCGGGATCTTTCACGCCGAGTTGCGCACTCAAAACCTGCAGAAGGGGCGAGGCGAGAGTGGAACTGAGTTCGAGCTCTACGTGATCTATCGACCCCGTTCAGGCACAGCCACTGACGATAAACCTCGCGAGCTTGCATCGACCAAAGCCGCGCCGGACGTCTCAACGGGGGGTGAGAAATGAACGAAGCCCCGATTCAGCCAACCCGGCGACGGCGACGACCGCAGATCAGGGCAAACTTCCAGCGACTGCGAGCTTCGCGGAAACAGGGAATGTTTGGTGTGGCAGAAATTCTGGCTCTCGGCGGTAGTCTATTACTGTTGCTACTGGTTGTGATTGCTTACATCTACTTTCTGGTTCCAGCTCGCTCGCGTCGTGAAACATTACAACGGGAACGCGCTAACTTGCAGACTCAACTAGGCAAATCTCAAGACATAATTCGACAGGATCAGAACACGCAAACGACTGTTACCAAGATCACTGAAAGCCTGGATGCTTTTCAGAGTTATCGTCTCAGCAACTCGGGTGAGGGGCGGATGGGCTTGTACGGCGAACTGAATCAACTGATTCGCAAAAATGCGTCTACGCAATACGTCAGGACCTGCATACACTCCGCTCCCATCTTCTACTGCCAAGCAGAGTCCCGGAGAAACCAGATCAGCCAGTACCAAGTGGCAGAGTGTCTATCCTGGCATCGCAGTTAGTTTGACGGTTGAGGGGCAATACCAAAACCTGCGACGCTTCATTCGAGACCTCGAGGCGAGCAAGCAGTTCATCATCGTCAATGCTATCGAACTGGAACGGGCGACTGAAACGAATACCGCTGTTTCGCTGGATCCCGCTGCAAACGCTGCTCGGAACTCGCTCGTGAGCCTGCGACTTGACCTCTCAACCTACTTTCAGATGGGCACGACGGAGGCAGGACAGTAACGACAATGCAGATGAGTGACATCAAGAATCCGCAGGAGCGAAATAAACTCATCCTGGCAATAGTGCTCGGGCTTGTTGCAATCGTGTTTCTATGGTGGGCAATCTTTGGCTTCGGCTCAAGTCCCAAACCGATTGTCAAAACCACAAATTCCAACTCCATTCCCGGCCCCGGTGCGCGTCGCATAACCCAATCGCAAGCTGCCCAAACCGCGAACGAAATGAAAAGTGCTCCGCTGGAGCAGCTAAGGCCTATCGTGCTTCATGACTCTGTGCCATCAGTACCGGAAGCGCAGAGGAATATCTTTGTCTATTACGAAAAGCCGCCGCCACCGAAGACTGAGGTGGTACAGACCGCCCCGCCAGCTCCACCGCCTCCGCTGTTATTGGCCGGATTGCAGCCTTCGAACGTTTTCGCGCGTACTGACGACTTCACCTTGGAAGTTAGTGGCGATAAGTTTGAGCCGGGGGTCAGAATCGTAGTTGAGGGGCGCGATCTGACAACGCGTTTCACTAGTCCGCAACAGCTCTCGGCAACAGTGCCAGCCTCGATGATCGCGAATCCCGGCGTTCGCCAAGTCATCGTGAAATCGCCAAACGGAGTTCTCTATTCAAACAGTCTTTCGCTTAACGTTAGTGCTCCGCCGACTCCGAATTATAGTTACGTCGGGATCTTTGGCACTCGGCGCTACACTGATACGGCAATTCTTCAAGACAAAAACAATCGCGAGATCCTCAACGTCCAGCGTGGTGATGTTCTCGGTGGCAGATTCCGCTTAACCAGCATTTCAGAAAAGGAACTCGTGTTTGTCGACACCAACTTGAAGATCAAACACACAATTCCTTTTAGTACTGATCGCGACCGTGCAATCGGTCCGCAGGCGCGGCCTACTCCAAAAGTGGAAGCCGAAGATGATGAACCTTAGGCGAAGACCACACCACAATATATGCTGTATGCCGCATCCGCCGCTGGTCGCTTCAAAGGTGGCACTGCGGGCTGGTCACCAGACGTCTGAAGCCGGTTATGCCCTCGTCGCGCTACTCGCCTTGATGACTTTGCTTGCCCTCTTTGCGATGGCCGCGGCACCCAATCTTCAACAACAAACGATGCGCGAAAGAGAGAAGGAAGCGATCTTTCGCGGTGAACAAGTCGCTGACGCGATTCGAGATTATTACCTTTATCGCGCTGCCACATCAGGCGGCGCTGGTGAGCAAGCACTTCCAACTTCAATCGATCAATTGCTTGAGGGAATTCCGATTCCCGGCGGGTCAAGGAAACGACAAGTGCTTCGCGTTAGTGCTGTCGCGTGATCCCTTATCGCAAACCGGTGAGTGGCGCACGGTGCGTCCTCGTGCTTCAGAGTTAGTGGAGTTTCAGCGCGGGGTGATGCTATATGCCGGCAATGTGCTTCCTCGCCCGACCAACACCCAACTCGCGCAGTTACAACAACTTGCGGCGCCTGAGATCATAAGCGTAGTCGATTCTGGTTCCTCTAGAAGTGCCCCCGGCGGCGAAGACAGCTCAGCAGATTCGAGTGGGCCATTTGTCGGCGTTAGGAGCCGCAGCAGGAACAACGCAGTCCTCTATTACTACGGTATCGATCGACATGATCAATGGATCTTCACACCTCTGTTCAAGTAACTGCTTTTAAGAGTTGTCGCACTGCTTTTCAATTCCGCTGCGTTAGAATCCAATCCTCGTTCTAACTCTTGTATCTGATCAACCTTCGCGTAGCATTTTAATTTTTCTTCTCGGCTACTGATCGATTGATCAGCTCAATTCATCGTCCGGTATGCTTCAGAGATGTGTGAAGCGCGCGAAATTATTTTCGAAAATAACAGTAATAAGTTGTTGACATCTGATTCATTTGCGTTTATATAGCAAGATGTTGTGCGCCGTTTACACTAGCCCACAAGAGAAACATAAACACAGTATCTTGTGGTCAAACACGCAAACCCCAAACTTGAAAAGAAGGAGCACATAAAAGCTATGGCAACTAAAAAAGGTGGAAAGAAAGCAGCGAAAAAGGGTGGAACCAAGAAGGGCGGAAAGAAGGGCGCAAAGAAGGCCGCCAAGAAGAGATAGTTCGAACCAGCACGTTACCGCAGGACCCTTCAGTTGGCGCACACCAACATCTGATGGCCTGCAGGGCTTTAACAAGAGGAGCGACGAATACTTCCAGGAAGTTCGTCGCTCTTTTTGTTTCTAGTTACATGTACCGAATTCACGTTCAATCATGATCCGCGTGGCACTCGTAGAGCCTGAGATTCCTCCCAACACCGGAAACATTGCGCGGCTTTGCGCCGCGACGTTCACTCCTCTCCACATTGTTGGTGTTCCTGGTTTCCGCCTGGATGCGCGCGCGGTGCGTCGCGCCGGTTTGGACTACTGGCCGGAAGTTGAGCTTCATCGCCATCCGGATTTAAGCTGCGCTCTATTCCGAGCTGCCGGATTGCCGTTTCCTTTACCTAAGTACGAAAGGCGACATTCCATATACAGAGTGGTCTTTTAGCGGGCAAGACTGCCTGATATTCGGTAGAGAAACACGCGGTTTACCAGAAGCTCTCCTTCGCGCTAATTGGGAAAGATGTCTGACGATTCCCATGACCAACAGCAAAGTTCGCAGTCTCAATCTTGCCGTCTCCGTCGGCGTTGTCCTCTACGAAGCCTTGCGTCAGACCGGTGCTCTGTCGCAAGTCCAGTCGAACGATCGCTAGTATCAGCAACTCCCTAATCTGATTCCTGTCTTGCCGGTCCGCCTTTGACGGGCTACGGGCAATGCGTGACGATCAGTGATAACATCCAAAGTTTCGCCCAGAGAGGTCAGACCCATCTGTGTGCAACTAACTATGACTCACGAAAGAAAAGACCTGCGCAACATCGCGATAATCGCTCACGTTGATCATGGGAAGACAACTCTTGTCGACGCCATGCTTCGGCAATCAGGAACGTTTCGAGATAACGAGACGGTTCGCGAACGTGTCATGGATTCAATGGATTTAGAGCGTGAACGTGGCATTACCATCATGGCGAAGAACACGGCGGTCCGCTATCACGACGTAAAGATCAATATCGTCGACACACCCGGCCACGCTGATTTCGGGGGTGAAGTAGAGCGGGTACTCAAGATGGTTGATGGCGTGATGTTATTGGTGGATGCCGCAGAAGGTTGTTTGCCCCAGACTCGGTTTGTACTTCGGAAGGCGCTGGAAGCTCGCTTACCAGCTATTGCGGTGGTTAACAAGATCGATAGGCACGACGCCCGGCCAGCGGAAGTTGTTGATGAGATTTATGAACTGTTTTTGGATCTTGATGCCAGTAACGAGCAAATCGAGTTTCCGATTCTTTATGCAATTTCGCGCGAGGGTATTGCCAAGAAAGAGTTGCACGACAAATCGACCGATCTCCGCCCTCTGTTCGATCAAATCCTAGAAACGATACCTGCACCTCGCCCTCTGCGAAATGATTCGCTACAACTGCTCGTCGCTAATATCGACTACAGCGATTATGTCGGGCGCCTGGCTATTGGCAGGATTTTCTCCGGCACTATCTCGTTGGGTGATCAGGTAGTCGTAGCGCAGCGTGATGGTAGCGCGAAGAAAGTGCGCGTTTCACAGCTTTACGTATTTGAGGGTCTTACGCGAGAGTCGGTTGAGCAGGCGAGCGTGGGTGAGATTGTGGCACTCGCCGGCTTTGAAGATATTGAAATTGGCGACACGATTACCTCCTCTGAAAATCCCCAGCCGTTGCCCTCAATAGCGGTTGATGAACCTACCATCGCCATGATTTTCGGCGTGAATAATTCGCCATTTTCCGGAAAAGAAGGGCGTTACGTCACTTCGCGCCAGATCAAAGAGCGACTGGAAAAAGAGCTCTTGGGCAACGTGGCGATTAGGGTCGAGCCGACCGACTCGCCCGATCAATTCAAAGTATCAGGTCGCGGGGAATTGCAGCTGGCGATTCTCATAGAAATGATGCGTCGCGAGGGTTATGAGCTACAGGTTTCAAAACCTGAGGTTATTACTCGGCAGCTGAATGGCGAGACCCATGAACCAATTGAGATGGTCGTGATTGATTGTCCCGAAGAATTCATTGGTGTTGTCACCGAGGCACTGGGTCGACGCAAAGGCCAAATGACGAAGATGGTGAATCATGGTACCGGCCGCGTGCGGCTCGAATTCGATACTCCCTCTCGCGGGCTCATTGGGTTTCGCAGTGAGTTTCTGACCGAGACAAAAGGGACCGGCTTACTCAACACCATGTTCTCGCGCTGGGACCTTTGGCAGGGAGCTATGAGAGGAAGAGCGACGGGATCACTCGTCGCCGATCGCACCGGCGAAACCACCACATACGCTCTCTATAACCTTCAGGAGCGGGGAACTCTTTTCGCTGGACCCGGAGTTCGCGTCTACGAAGGAATGTTAATCGGTGAGAATGCGCGGCCTGTCGATTTAGACGTCAACGCCATTAAGGAAAAGAAGCTAACGAACATGCGAGCTGCCTCAGCTGACGAGGCGATGCGGTTGGTGCCGGTCAAGGATTTGTCTCTGGAACAGGCGCTCGAGTTCATTGCTGATGATGAATTAGTCGAGGTCACTCCAAAGAGTATCCGGTTACGCAAACGAATCCTGCGCGCCAATGAGCGACCCAAGCGCAAAGATCCTGCCTGAGCACGTCCCAATGCTTTCTCCTGCAAGGGTGTATCCGATCACCGATACGCGGCTCAGCGGTTTGACTCACGCTGAACAAGTCGCGCGGCTGGTACGTGGCGGCGCCACCTTGATTCAACTTCGCGAAAAGCATCTGCCCCCCAGCGCTTTTTTTGAACAGGCCGAGCAAGCAATCGCAGTGGCTCACGCAAACGGCGCACGGATCATCATCAACGACCGGGTCGATATTGCTATAGCCCTGGCTGCTGATGGCGTTCATCTGGGACAAGATGACATGCCGCCGGCAGCAGCACGTGCGCTGCTGGGGGATCAGGCTTTAATTGGTTTTTCCACCCACAACCTCCCTCAGGCCCTCCAAGCCCGCGACTTGCCGATTGATTACCTGGCGGTCGGGCCTATCTTTCAAACCGCGACCAAAGCTAATCCCGAACCCCGCCATCGGGTTAGCAGGCCTAACGGAAATCCGCGCGGCCATCGGGGAGTTTCCACTGGTGGCGATAGGCGGCATTACGGCTTCGAATGTAAAGATTACGCTAGAGGCCGGGGCTAGTTGTGTGGCCGTTATCAGCGCGGCTCTAACAAGTCCGGCTGGTATCACGGCTGCCATGAAAGATTTAGTAACTGCTTCTCAGTGAGCCTTCGAGCCTCGCGGCCAACACATTTCGCTTGCGTTTAACGAAGTTATGCGCGAGAATTCCCCTGCCTTTCCTGGGTCGTTTCGTCTGACGGCCCGTTCCTTCCGCAAAATTTCTTTCCCCCGACTGGAGTCTTGGGCCCCATGCCGTTTTTCGATCTTCCTCCGATTATCGAGCGAATGCTGCTCTTATCCGACCGGATCAGCGACCTCAACTTCTCTGTTGGGCAGTTACCTCAGGTAGAGATTAACGGGAAGCTAACACCCGTGCAGCCGCTCGGAATGCAGAAGCTCACTCCCTACCAGACTGAAATTATTGCGATGACTCTGCTTCAAGGGAACCCGGATGCTGCCGAGCGTTTGGCGCACTCCGGAACCGCGGACCTTAGTTACTCGCTACCATCGCGGGCCCGATTTCGCGTCAACATCTTCCAGCAGCGTGGCGTGTATTCGATCGTGATGCGCGTTATTCCAACCGACATTCCCACGCTTAAATCGCTTGGGTTGCCGAAGCATCTCGAAGAGATTGCGGAACTGCGAAACGGACTCGTGCTGGTTACCGGGCCTACGGGTTCCGGAAAGAGTTCTACACAAGCGGCGATTATCGACATCATCAACGAAACCAAGCACTACCACATCGTCACCATCGAAGACCCGATTGAGTATCTACACTCTCATAAGAACTCCACGATTAATCAACGTGAGGTTGGGCACGACACCAAAGACTTTCCCTCCGCGCTCCGTGCGACCTTGCGTCAAGCACCCAAGGTCATTCTGATAGGAGAAATGCGCGACTTTGAAACTACCGAGATTGCTTTAGAGGCTGCGGAGACTGGTCACCTTGTGCTGTCAACGCTTCACACGATTGATGCCTCGAAGACGGTTGATCGAATCATTGGTCTCTATCCCAAGAATGAAGAGAGGGTGATCCGCACGCGACTCTCGCAAACATTCCGTTACATCATTTCCCAACGCTTAATTCCGCGCGCTGATGGACGCGGCCGCATTGCAGTTGCCGAGGTGCTGCGCTCAAGTCCTCGTACCCGAGAGTACATTGACGCAGGCGAAGCTGACGGGAAGTCGTTGCTGGACGCAATGCGAGACGGGAAGCTGGATGGCATGCAGGATTTCGATTCGGTTATTAGGGACTTGATTGAGACGAAAGTGATTTCTCTAGAAGACGGTTTGACGTTTGCCACCAACCAAAACAACTTGCTGCTCTCGTTGAAGGGTCTTACTTCCGCGGAAGAGTTTATTCGTCGAGACGACGAACATGCGCCAGTGGGCGCACGAACCGATTCTGGTTCAATGCTCGGAATGCTCGACTAGCAAAAGATAAAAGTCATGATAGTTGTTTGTCCAAAATGTTCGTCGCGACTGCAGGCGGGTGGAAATAAACCGCTGACGCACCCATTCACTGTGCGTTGTCCAAAATGCAACAGCACGGTTAACTCCGAACCGCCTAACCCCGCCTCTGAGCAAAGCGCTGTGACGCTGGGAGAATCTCCCGCGACCGAGCATCGGCGCTATCAGGAGAATGAGCCGGCGCCGCTCTTTCAAGAAACAGAAGGGAAACAGTCAAATCAAACTCCAATTGAAGAGTTAGGTCGTCTCCTGGGAAGTCTCATGGGCCAAGGCAACGGAACACCGATGCAACTCGCAACCGGCGCCCGACCGTCCTGGAATCCCCGGAAGATTTTGATTTGCGCGGGCGAGCAGTACCGCCAGCACCTTGCTTCGCAGCTGTCGCAGAATGGATATCAGGTCTTTGTAGCCCAAGATACCAGGCAGGCAGTTGAACGTATGCGTGAAAACCGTCTTGATGTGGTTTTACTTGATCAGGACTTTGATGCCACCGAACAGGGGGCCGCTTTTGTTACTCGCGAGGTGACAATCTTGCGGCCAGCTCAGCGCCGGCGTTTGTTCTTCGTGCTTTTGTCACCCGTGCTTCGCACGATGGAGGCGCATGCGGCGTTTCTGAATAATGTGAACGCAATCGTGAACATCAAGGACATTGACGAAGTGCCACGAGTTTTGGAGCATTCTCTTCGCGACTACAACGAGCTTTATAAGGAATTTAATGCGGCTCTAAACGTAAGCGCCTTGTAGTTTGCCGCAGACAAGTTTGGAACATGAGGAGGGCCAACCGGCCCTCCTTTTTTGTTTTCGCTACTGATGGTTTGGAACTGTCCAGCATTTCTGTAATTTGATAGTCTTAGCGCATCCGATAATCTTCAAGCCCGAAACTATCCAGTCATGTCAGTAAAACCAGCAGTTGAAACAAACAGCCTGGCACCGGCGACCGTTGCAGTTCATGGCGGCGAGCGACCAGAAGAGCAGCCGTTCGGCGCCGTGGTGTCACCAGTTTTTCACAGCGTCCCTTTCAGTTTTCGGTCCTTCGACGAGATGCGGCGTTATGCGCGAGGCGAACTGCCCGACGCCTACTTCTACTCGCGTTATGCCAACCCGACCGTGGCTGAAGTTGAAAGAAAGATTGCGCAATTAGAAGGCGCGGAAGCATGCGTTGTTACTTCCTCCGGCTCAGCGGCGACTTTTTGTGCGCTGATTGCCTTATGTGAGGCCGGTGATGAAGTAATTGCGTGTGATTCGGTTTACGGCGGCACGGTTAAGTTGCTGACTAAGATTTTGCCCAAGTTCGGTCTGAGGTCGCGGTTCATCGCCTTGCATGAGGTTGAGCGATTGCCCGAACTTGTAGGAGAGCGAACACGAGTTTTTTGGTTCGAGACACCTGCTAATCCGATTAATCGCCTCGTAGACCTTGATCAAGCAGCGGCTGGTGCTCGCGCCGCCGGTGTTGCCTCGGTTGTCGATAACACTTTCGCAACGCCAATTCTGCAGCGACCGATTACTCATGGCATCGATGCGGTGATGCACAGCGCCACAAAATACCTCGGCGGCCATTCCGATCTGACAGCTGGCGCCGTAGCAGGATCGAATGACTTCATCAAGCGAGTCCGTGAAGCGGCCGTGGCGGTTGGAGCGACTTTGGATCCGGCAGCGGCGTACCTCTTGTCGCGAGGGATCAGAACTCTCGACGTGCGCGTGCGAGCGACTTGTAACAATGCTATGAAGTTAGCCCAAGCCTTAACGACGCACCCGCGCGTGGCCCGCGTTTACTATCCAGGTTTGGCGGACGATCCGGGACATGAGTTGGCAAAACGTCAGATGAGCGCGTTTGGCGGAATCGTAGCAATCGATCTTAAAGGTGGCGAAGCGGAAGCGGAAAAGCTATTCGACTCGTTTCAACTGATTCGAACTGCTCCTTCCCTGGGAGGCGTTGAGACCCTGGTCAGTTATCCCGTTTTTTCATCTCACGCGAGTTTTTCACCTGAGCAATTACGAGCTGCCGGAGTATCTGCGGCCACGGTGCGCTTTGCGATCGGCATTGAGGCCGCGGACGACATCATCTCGGATATCACCCAAGCCCTGGACAGAATCTAGCAATGGCTGAAGTGGAGAGAGCAAGGCTGAAAGAGTCGACCGCGCCTCATGCGCACGCCGGGCATACTCACGCCCGCGCCTCGGATAGCCGCCGCAAGTTGACTACGGTTCTAGTGCTAACGGCAATCTATATGGTTGCCGAGGTGGTTGGTGGCTGGTGGACTGGGTCGCTGGCGTTGCTCGCGGATGCGGGACATATGTTGACCGACGTTGCGGCGCTCGGCCTGGCGTTAACTGCGGCCTGGTTTGGTTCGCGTCCTGCAACTTCGCATAAGACGTTTGGTTATCATCGCCTCGAGATTTTAGCCGCCTTGGTGAACGGTGTAGCGCTCGTAGTGATTTCTATTTTGATTCTTTACGAAGCGTATCAACGATGGGCCGCTCCTCCCGTGGTGCAGGGAAAGCTTGTGATGTTGGTCGCCACTGGCGGCCTGGCCATCAATTTAATTAGCGCCCGGATACTGCACGGGCGACATGAAATCGATCTGAACATGCGCGGCGCCTGGTTGCATGTGATCAGCGATGCTTTGGGCTCCTTGGGAGCCATCGTCGCCGGAGGGTTGATGTGGGTTTACGGGTGGTACGCTGCTGACCCGCTTTTTAGCGCTCTAATCGGAGTGTTAATTGTTTGGAGCTCCTGGCGGCTTATTCGTGAGTCAACCAACGTCCTTCTTGAGGGGACTCCGGCGCATATCAATCTCGCCGCCGTCGAAGATTCAATTCTGCGCACCGATGGCGTTGCTAATGTTCACGACTTGCACGTGTGGACAATAACATCAGGGCGCGAAGCACTAAGTGCTCATGTAATCCATGCGTATGAGGTTTCGCAACCGGAGCTGTTAAAGGAACTGCGTGCCAAGCTTCACGATCGTTTTGGCGTGGATCATCTGACGATACAGATGGAGACCCCGGATTTCGAAGACGAGACGTTTCATTTTTGTCATGCGGGCACCGCCTGTTTTCGCTCGGATTCAGAAAGACAATAAGCCGCTTTCAAGACCTAATGATCGAAGGCTCGAACCTCCCAAGGTTTTGGAAATCAATCTCTTACTAACACTCGATCTGCGAGAACAGGCCGCCTTGCAGTCGGCACTTGTAACTCACGGTGCGCCTGACGCTCTGGTGACCTTGGCTCTAACAGGCGCTTGTCGCATCTCGTCGGTGGCGGAGGCGCGACGCCTTAAGGAGTGGCTGGGCGAGGCTCGCACTGCCGGCAATACTGATTTCGCGGCTCTCCAGGTGATCGAACGGGCTTTAGTGACCTTTGGTTTTTAAGAACTCACTAGGCCTGGAAGCGGATTGAAAATAACAATGCGCGAAATCCAACTAGCCTATGGTCGAGACAGGATTGCCTTTAACTTTGACGAAGATCGCTTTCAGATCCTCACTTCAAACAGTACGAACCGTCCGGCGCTTACCGACTTCGAAATCGGAAACGCATTAGACAATCCGATTGCTTCAGATTCTCTTGAAAAGCTGTTGTCGGTGGGCGGGTCGGTGCTGATCGTTGCGTCTGACGCAACTCGCGCAACTGCCAGCGCTCAGATCATCAACCTCGTGGTTCGCCGCATCATTCAGCAGGGAATCGCTCCCGGCGACATCACAATCGTCATTGCTACAGGAATTCACCGGCCCACCACTCAGTCCGAAAAACAGGAGTTGCTAACACCTTTTATTACCCAACGGATAAATGTTCTCGATCACGATGCCTTAAATCAAAGCCAGCTAATGCTCTTGGGAACGACTGAGCGAGGAACTCCAATCGAGGTCAATCGAAGGCTACGCGAATTCACGCACGTAATCCTGACCGGTGGAATCGGTTTCCATTATTTCGCAGGCTTTACTGGAGGCCGCAAGTCGATTTGCCCGGGCCTCGCGTCAGCGCGCACCATTGCTGCGACTCACATGCTGGCGCTCGATTTTGAAAACGGCGGTCGACGAACCGGCGTCGGCACGGGCTTGCTGGAGGGGAATGCCGTCAGTGAAGAGTGTGACAGAGTGGCGGCGCTAATCGATCCCACATTCGGCATCAACGCTATTGTTGATGACTACGGGCGCGCCACTCAGGTGTTTGCAGGACATTGGCGCAAAGCCCATCGTGAAGCATGTGACAGCTATCTCAGCGAGCACTCCATAAGAATTGCCGAGAAGCAGGCACTAGTGATCGCCAGTTGTGGCGGATATCCGTACGACATCAATCTAATTCAGGCGCACAAAACGCTCGACATGGCGGCCAACGCCTGTAAAGAAGGTGGCACTATAGTTCTGCTGGCTGAGTGTCGCGACGGTCTCGGGAGGTCCGATTTCCTCAAATGGTTTGATTCGAAAGATGCGGCTGCACTGGAGACACGGTTACGCGAGTCTTACGAGGTCAATGGGCAAACAGCGTGGGCGCTTCTAAGTAAGGCCGAACAATACCGCGTTATCCTAGTTTCAAAACTTGGAGACGAAGACGTTAGGCGTATGAGAATGACGCCGGCTCGCTCTTTAGATGAGGCAATGTCAAGCTTAGCTTCAACGACAAAAGGTTTCATTATGCCGCGCGGCCCAGCGCTGTTGCCGTTTCTGTCGACTACCTAGCGCTGTTGCCAGTGATGAAGCATGCGAATAGAATCCAGTCTGACCCGAGAGATTCTGAGCAGGAGAAGACCAGTGAAAACTAAAAATGCTTTGCTTGCAGTCGCTATCCTATCGATGCTTGTGGTCCGCGTCTCGGCTCAACAATCAGTCCAGAACGCGACTGAGCAACGCGTGCCGTTGTCTGAAGCCGCGGTAGCGCTGGACGCGCAGGGGCGGCCTGCACTTGAAGGGACTTTGCGCACTACCGCATTGCAAGGCGCACCGGATATGCCGGTCACGAACATTCGTCTCGTTATCAAGAATGTCAGCTCGCTTCCCTATAGCTACATCTCGGGATTAGTGACTTTTTACGACGGCTCCGGAGTGCGATGCGGTGAAGGACTGGTAAAGGGAGACGTCCTCGCAATAAACGAAGCGCTTGAAACTGACACTCCCGGAATTCGGATTAGGTGTGCTCCCGCTAATTGGCGCCTTGTTGCTACCAATCTGCTGCCGCGGATTGTGCCGGGACTAGCCTTCATTGACGCGACGGGTGGACCTGAAAACATGATAATTAGCGTTGACGGCGAGGAACACCCAATTCAACTAGATAAACCAATGATTCTGAATCTAGGCGAGCGGCAGCGAACAATCATTGTGCGTCGCACGCCCTGACGTCTTGACGGTCACGTTTGGCAGTTTTACGATGATCGCAAAACAAAGAGAGTGCAAGGAGGAGTTCGATGGCAGAGAAAGAATCCAGCAAGTGTGCACATCCGGCCTGCGATTGCCGTCCCGAAGAGGGAAGTAAGTATTGTGGCGAATACTGTGAAAACGCAGAGAAGTCTGGTGTGATGGAAATCGGATGTGGCTGTGAACACGACGGCTGCTGATCCCGCCCTTCATTAGGGGGGCGTCCTTCATTAGTAGGCGTCCCGGCTAACCCTGACCGACCTGCGCGTAATTCCCCCAAATTAGCGATCACCTTAAGGTTTGATTGCCTTTCGCAATCATTTTGTAATCTTGCCGTCGCAACCCCACCGGCAACTCCTCTTAGAATCTTCCACATCTCCTTCTCAGCGTGAATAACTCAGCGCTGCGCTTTGAACAGGTCTCCGGTTCAGATCGAACTGGAAACTGTTTCTTCAACCAAAACACAAGAGGTGAACAAAATGAACAGAAGCATTCTGGCTCTAATGGTGACACTCGCTTGCGCAATAACGGCGCTTTCACAGAGTACTGAAAATCGTGGAAGTGCTCAGGTCAGCGGCGACTCTTCCACATCAATAAGCAAGGTGGACAAGAATCTTGAAATCACGTCCGGCACCCGCCTCGCTGGTGAGCTCCAAAGCACAATCGACGTGCGCAGGGCGCAGGTCGGCGACCAGGTAGTTTTAAAGACCACCCGAGCGATTAAGTCCGGAGGGCAAGTTGTAGTTGGCAAAGGATCGAAACTGATTGGTCACGTGACGGAAGTCACGCAGAAGATAAAAGGTAGTGCGGGTTCGAGCATCGGCCTCGTCTTCGATCGGATGGAGCACGGTTCTTTGACATTTCCCATTTCTGCAACCATTACTTCGATCACTGCCACCACCGCCAATGCCCGGTCGAACGATGAACTATTTGCTAGCGACGCCGGCATTAGTTCAAGTTCAACCGCGCGCTCGTCTGCCCCTGCCGCGAGTGGTGGAGGTTTACTCGGCGGGGTAACGAGTACCGCCGGCGCCGTCGTCACTACGACAGCTGCGACGGCAGGAAACGTCACTTCTACGGTGGGATCAACTGTCAATGGAACGACAAACGCCGTAGGAGCCACTGCCGGTGGGGTTGATAAATCGCTCGGACGGATTCAGATTAGTGAATCGAGTAATACTTCCGCTGAAGGCGGCGCGGTGTTATCGCTTCAGGGTGAGAACATCAAACTGGAGAAGGGTACTAACTTCAACCTCGTGCTTAATCAATCGGCTAGGGCCGGCATTCCCAAAGAACAGTAAACAACCCTTGAATTAAAAAGAACGGCGACGTATTACGCGTCGCCGTTTTTGTTGTGTGCCGAGCATGTTCGACAGCTTGGAGGTGAAAGTCCTCTATCCAACCTGATGGAGGTGAAGGATTAGCGAAGCCTCCATCGGCGAAACGTGACGCGAACCTCCGGCCCCTTGGTTTAAGTCACGGAACCGCCGTGTACGGACCCGTACGCACGGTGGTGTGACAGGGAAAGCTGGTGACGGCCTACCTATGTAGATTACTGAGATGGGCGGACCGGTGAATTACGTTATGATGCCGCTGGAAATCTTGCTAAGAAGTTTTGATGCTGCCGACTTTAATTGAACTTCAACGGCTGAAACGCCTGGATCGGACCGGTTGGACTCTGCGAGGACTGCCGAACGGTACTGAGTCTGTTGCTGCGCATTCCTTTGGTGTTACTGCCGCCGCAATGTTACTAGCGGATGAAATAGAGGCTCGCGGCACGGCCCTCGATCTGGAAAAGGTTCTGCGCATGGCATTGCTTCACGACTGGGCCGAAACACGCGTAGGTGATATGCCGAAGACGGCGGTCTCGTATTTTGGCACCGAAGCCCGACGAAAAGCAGAGATTGCTGCTTTTGCAGATGTTGTGGCGGAAGCCGGAGCGAGTAGCGCTACCTATCGAGCTCTTTACCAGGAATATGAAGAACGAGAATCCCTCGAGAGCCGTATCGTTAAAGCTGCCGACGTGGTCGATCTCTTGGTTCAGGCACTCGCTCTCGAACGCGGGGGCGCCCGGGGACTTGATGAATTTTGGGAAGTAGCAGTCGTCGCGGACTTTCAGCTGGAGGGTAAGGCCGGGGATCTAGTGAAAGAAGTACTAAGCGATCTAATCAAGGCGAGACAGGAGTTGTCGAAAAACTAAGTAGCTGATGGACTCCCTATCACAGTTCTTTACATCGATATCCCTACGCAGCCTGGCGATGGGGATTGGTATCTTTCTCGTAACCTTTTCCGCCAACCTCGCGCTCGTCTCGTTAATACTGGTCAAGATACCTGCCGACTACTTTCAGCACTCGGGGAAAAAAAAGTTTTTGGCAAAACAGTCTCCGGTTGTGCGCGTCCTGGCGATTATCGGCAAAAACGTGGCAGGAGTTCTTTTGGTAATCCTTGGGGTCCTACTGTCACTGCCCGGCGTGCCCGGCCAGGGCGTCTTAACTATTCTGCTTGGCATCATGTTGCTTGATTTTCCCGGAAGGCGGAGTCTGGAGCGCCGTATCGTTGGGTGGCCAAAAGTCTTCAACGCAATTAATAAGTTGCGGCGGCGTTTTGATAAACCCCCGCTGGTACTTGAGTAATCAGTCCCAAAGAAAAAGTTCATCGCGTTGACAATGAAAAGTCTCTTTGTTAGCTTGAACCCGCTAGGTTACTGGACAAAAATTAGGCGAAGTAGGATTTGCTTCTGAAACATCTGTTGATGCCCATCTCAGCCTTTGTCCCCCTGTCCCGCCGCTTCAGCTCCATTAAAAGTTTACGGTCCCGATTACTGCTTCTCATCACCGTTGCTATTTTGGCGTTGCCAAGCACTGGCTGTGGCCTGTTTGATACTCACAAAAAAGTTCAGGTGCCTTTACTGCTGACGCCTTTAGTCGAGAGCAATACGAATCAACTGATAGCAGAAGTTAACCGGCTCGCTTCGGTTAACTCGGCTCACGGCAAAGTAGACATTCTGTTTGAAGACACTTCATTCGCGGAGCAGGGTGTTGCCGACAAGTATAAACAGGCGGATGGCACGATTACCGTCCAGCGGCCGGGCAAGGTTTACCTGATCATACAAGTTCCATTCATTGCCACTGATATCGCGCAGATGACTTCTGATGGGCAGAACTTTCGAGTCGCAGTGCTGCAGGGAGAAGAGAGATTCAAACGCTTCGTAAAAGGCACGAACAATGCCATCTACGAGAAACTTGAAATGGATGGTGCTCCAACGGATGACGGGAAAAAGAAGAAAACAATGAGCGGCATGGAGACCGTTAACGCACTTTCGAATCTTCGCCCCCAACATCTGACTGAAGCTTTCATGATCAATCCGATCGCTCCATCTGGCGATACAGGATTGATTTATACAAGAAGTGAGTTTTTCCAGGAGGAAAGCGACACGAGGCCACAGGCCAAGAAAAATGCGCGCGTTGTTCGCGGTTACTATCTGCTGGAAGAAATGTCGCCAGTGTCTGCGGGGGAAAGCCGACTGCTTCGGCGTTTCTGGTTTGATCGCGTTGGCGGAATCAGGCTGGCGCGAATCCAGTCCTTTAATGAACAAGGGCTGTTGATCACCGATGTCGGTTACCTTGACGATAAGCCATTCGGAGGCGGACAAAGGCTTCCCGCACGGATCGACATTACCCGTCCGCATGACCATTACCGCCTGAGCATTACCTACCAGTCACCCGAGTCGGTAGATATCAATCGTGAGTTTCGGCCTGAAGCCTTCGTGCTGGAGAACAGGTGGAAGCTTCCTGAAGTCGATCTCGACGCGCGCCGGACCGGATCAGTTCCAATCAACCCCAATTAAAGTTGGATTACTAGGTGTTAGACGAGCCGATGTATTAACATCTGGCTTTCTAATTGCTAAGTATGGTTCCGTCTGGAGCTGGGAAAACCCTTTAAGCGTCAACTTTCCCAGCGCGCCGTGCGTCCCAGTCATTTTTATGAGAACGATTTTACAGGCATCGGATCTGGTTAAGGTTTATCGTGTGGGCAGTGTCGACGTGCCCGCCTTGCGCGGCGTGTCGTTTGAGGTCCAGGAAGGCGAGTTTGTAGCCATTATGGGTCCCTCGGGGTGCGGCAAGTCAACGATGCTGCACCTGCTCGGAGGGTTATTGACTCCGACAAGCGGACAGATAATGATCGATGGCGAAGACCTTACGGCAGCGTCTGATGCGGCGCGAACTGATATTAGAAGGAGAAAGATTGGGTTTGTCTTTCAACGCTTTAATCTTTTTCCCACGTTGACTGCTGAAGGAAATCTTCGTTTGGCTGAAAAGATTCACGGCAACGGCGGGGACGATCCGGCTAGAAGACGCGAAGTGCTCAAACTTTTAGGTTTGGAAGACAAGCTCCATCACAAACCGCTGGAACTGTCAGGCGGGGAGCAACAACGGGTCGCCCTGGCTCGTGCCGTTGTCACGCGACCGGCGATTGTGCTCGCTGATGAACCAACCGGAAACCTCGATTCTGAGAACTCTACGCTCGTCCTCAACATGTTTCAGGAGCTGAATTACCGCTTTAATCAAACCATTGTCATGATTACTCACAATCCCGAGGCTGCAGCAATGTGCCGACGAATAGTGCAAATGCGTGACGGCCACATTGTGGCACCTACCGCTGGCGTCCGGATGTAGCAGGCGATTTTACAGGCAAATTCTGTCAAGTTAGAATTTCAAGTGGCTCTTCCCCTAAGGGCGCGCTATTTGCAGCTTTTAGGGCTGGGAGGTAGGGAGGTCGGTTCAAGTGAACGCGGTCAAGAAGATTTTCCTTTGGACTTACGAAAGGAATACCTGGCAGTGGGACACCCTCTGCGCGTTGATCCTTGTCTTTATTTTTTTGACCCCCAAAAGCTGGTTTGAAGGCAGCGAACGGAGGGGCGAGATGAGGCATCAAAGCCCAGTTCCTGCAACGGTGTTCGTAGGAGCTGAAGTGATTGACAATCAACAAGATACCTCCCGCTTGCGTGATCATCTAAGGGCCTTATCCGGACGTGAAAATGCTGAGGTAGGAGCCATACAGAAGGTCGTGGATAAAGAGGGTCGGACAGTCGGGTATAAGGTTGACATCCGGTGACCGTACCCTATAATCGCTGGGTTTTTTGACCAGCAACGGAGCTGGTCGTTGGGTCGGCAATAATTCGAGGAGCAGATATGAAGAGATTTGGTTCATTGTTGGTCGTTACTTTGGCGCTTTCGGCGGCCTTTGTTGGCTCGCACGCCACCGCAAACGGCCAGAGTGCCGGGTTGGTGAGCTCGGTACTAAACCGCATGGAGCGTAACCGGCAGAGTCTTAAGTCGTTGCGTTCCGGCATCAGCATGGAGAAGTACAACTCCCAACTGCGTGATTCAGAGAAATTTAATGGCGTAGTTTCTTATGTGCCGACCAGTGGCCGCGAAGCGTCGGTCCGCATTGAATGGCGCAGCCCGCAACATGAAATCCTGACTGTTAATAACGGCAAATATGTTTTGTTTCGCCCCCGTCTGAATATGGCGTATGTGGGGAGTTCAAAGTCGGATAAACAACAAAGCTGGCGGGGTGTTGGCGATGATTTACATGTCTCGACAACAGCTTGAGGCGCGTTTCGAACCAGTGCAGGATGTGCGTGAGGAAACTCTTTGGGGTGGCGTCAGTACGATACACCTAAAACTCGTTCCCAAAGGCAACGCCAGCTTCAAATATGCTGAGATTTGGGTTGATTCTTCTGGTATGCCGGTGCAAACGAAGATCGTGGAAAAGAACGACGACGCGACGACCATGCGTCTGACTGGACTTGAGAAGAACGCGAAGATCTCATCTGACGATTTCAGTCAAAAGCTGGATGGAGTCAGAATCGTAAAGAGTTAAAGGACGGCTCACAACAAAAGCCTAAGGGGCTCTGGCAGTTTGACCAGAGCCCCTTTTGTTTGTTTGCCGTCTTGCGTTCGCCGAAATGGTCGCCTATTCTCGTGGTCTAATACCAGGTTGTTGTCGCTCACGCTGCGCGAAGACGTTTACTAAATGATCAAAAAAAGCACATTTCTAAAACTTAAGCTCCGTGAGGCAAGCTTTATTACGCGCGGATTACTCTCGAGCCGTCATCCCGTGCTGGCCCACTTGATTCCCATGCGGCGTTGCAATCTCGCCTGTGGTTACTGCAACGAATATGATCATTCTTCATCGCCAATACCCCTGGATGTGATGAAACAGCGAGTAGACAAGCTTGCGTCTTTGGGGACATCTATCATTACGATTTCCGGCGGTGAGCCGATGATGCACCCGGAGTTGGATGAAATTATTCGTCACATTCGAACACGTGGGATGATTGCCGGACTTATTTCCAACGGTTATTACTTCACACCCGAACGCATTAAGCGGCTGAATCAATCAGGCTTGGAATATCTTCAGATTAGTATCGACAATGTGGAGCCGGATGAAGTTTCGCGCAAGAGTCTGCGCGTGTTGGAAAAAAAGCTGCGTTACCTGGCGGAACATGCTGATTTTCACATCAACATCAATTCCGTGATCGGAGGCGGCATCAAAAATCCGCAAGACGCGCTGGTAGTGGCGAAGCGCGCAGTGGAGCTGGGATTTTCCAGCACAGTGGGTGTAATCCATGACGGCGACGGGACGCTCAAGCCTCTTTCCCCTCACGAGAAAGACATTTTTCAGCAAGTCAAAAAGGTCGGCAATAAAGATCACGCGCGCCTCAACTGGTTCCAGGACAGCATTGCGGAAGGCAAGCCCTACAATTGGCGCTGCCGAGCCGGCGCCCGCTACTTATACATTTGTGAGGAAGGATTGGTGCACTGGTGTTCGCAGCAGCGTGGCTATCCTGGAATTCCGCTCGAAGATTACACGATGGATGATTTCGATCGTGAGTACAACACCGAAAAGTGGTGTGCTCCTACCTGCACACTTCAATGCGTGCACCAGGTTGGCATCCTCGACAACTGGCGCGATCCGCAGAAGAGCGCGGCACAAATCGCCAAGGAGCGAGAAAAGAAAGAAAAACTCGGCGATATGGTCAGTGTTGAGTAGCGAAGAATAACCAGACTCACCATCATCTGCCGTTTCAACGAAGATCTGAATCTAATTCCTCGACTCTATTTCTTGCGGCTTCACAGCGCTTATCAGGTTCAGCATTAAGACAGAGCGAACTCTCGAGGAAGCGCTGGTATTCGAGTCTCGCCTGGCCTTTTTGATTTAGCCCATCTAACAAACTGGCAATACGCAAGATCAGCAAATCGTCAGGCTCACCCTGTTGGTCCGCCCGGCGCAATTCGGAAAGTGCTTCGGTCCGATAGCCGGCGTCAAATAATTCAACTCCAAGCAATTTACGCGTGTGCGGATCATCCTCAACTGCGAGGGCCGCTTGATACTCAGCAATTGTTTTAGCGCGATTGCCTCGAACCTTAGCCTGCGCCGCCCTGGCCAAATGCACGTCCACGCCAAGGCCTTGGTTGTACAGATAAAGACCAATGCCACCGGTGATCAATAACCCATAGGTTAGCGGGGCTATAAACTTCCAGCGTAATGGACGAGAAGCAGGAGTTCTTCGGCGGATGAGAAGGACGATTAGGTAGAGCGGTAAGACGATTGGGGTAAGAAAGAAAGTGGCCAGCGACCAAAGCAGCGCGATCAGAAACGAAAAATGTTTACGCGCGCTAGCTAAGACCAACGTAGAGATCAGGGCTGAAACCACAAGCATTGCCGGCCGGATCAGGTCAAATAACTCGCCGGCCGAAATGTTCAGGTGCGGACTCACTTGCGATTACTTGCGGCTGCTTCGCCAACAGTAAAGAGCGTGACTGAGCTCGAAAGTCCCAGTCCTGAGAGGCGGCCGGCCATGATTACAATCGTTTCCTGAGGCTCCACCACACCGGCTTCAAGCAAGGTTGCTTCTCCGAATTTCAACATCTCCTCGGTTGATTCAGCTTTGGGAGTAAGCAGAGACTCGACACCCCAGATCAGTGCCAGTTCGTTTTGAACTAACGGTGACGTCGTGAGTGCAACAATGCGCTGCTCCGGCCGTAAAGCAGACAGGCGTCGCGCCATCAAACCGGATTGGGTAAGGACCGCGGTCACCTTTGTTCCCATCTCGTCGGCAGCAAACGCAGCTGCTTCGCAAAGGGCCCGACTAACTCGTCCTGATTGTTTTCCCACCCACTTCGCGACGTGATTTGTTTCCGGTGCTTTGCCCGCTTCCGCCGATTCGATTATGCGGCACATCGTTTCAACGGCCGGAATGGGGAACTGCCCGACAGCCGTTTCATTCGAGAGCATTAGCGCATCTGTCCCGTCCCAAACAGCATTTGCGACATCCGATGCCTCAGCGCGCGTGGGTCGGGGACTGGTAATCATCGACTGCAACATCTGCGTCGCAGTGATTACCAACTTCCCGGCAAGCATTGATTTTTCGATGATGCGCTTTTGATAAACCGGAACCAGTTCGACGCTAGTTTCGACTCCCAAGTCTCCCCGGGCCACCATGATCCCGTCGGCCGCAGCGATGATCTCGTCGAGATGTGTTATTGCCTCAGCCTTTTCAATCTTCGCGATCAAAGGGGCGCGCCCACCGGCCTCGTTGATTAGTTGCTTCGCGCGGGTACAGTCTTTGGCACTGCGGACGAACGATAGCGCGATGTAATCCACGTCCTGCTCAACTGCCCATTTGAGATCGACAATGTCTTTCTCAGTCAGCGACTCGATGGGCAAAGAGATGCCCGGCAAATTTATCCCTTTGCGTTCGCCTAAGACGCCGCCGTTAATCACTCGGGAAATCACATCGGCCGCTGTTGTACTCTCAACCACCAAGGCAATGGCGCCATCATCGAGTAACAGGCGGGCTCCCGGCTTAACTACACGCGGAAGATCGGGATAGTTAGTTGCGACTTCGTTCTCATCACCGAGAATTTCGCGAGTTGTTAATGTGAAAGCAGCTCCAGTAGTGAGCGTAACGGGCTTGCCGTCCTTGAGTTGACGTGTGCGAATCTTTGGTCCCGAGAGATCAACCAGGACCGCGAGCGGGTGATTCAGTTTTGTGGAAGCAGCGCGCGCGCGTTTGATGTCTTCGGCTTTTTCCTCGAGTGTGCCGTGAGACATGTTGATCCGCACACCATTGGCACCTGCCTTAAGCAGAGCTTCCATAACTACAGGCTCGCGGGTTGCGGGACCCAGCGTTGCAAGAATTTTTGCCTTCCTTTGATTCAATGAGTTCCCCTTACTTAGTTTTAATCAGTACATACCAGGCAACAGCGCCGGCACTCTTTGTGTATAGGCCTCAAACTCTGCACCGAAAGTTTCTCGTAACAATCGTTCTTCGCTGCGAATACGAATTATGGTGCCTATGAAAAAGACAAAGAGCGCAATTAACAATGCGGGCCAATAACTAACTGCGATGCCGGTGGCGAGCAACATTCCCAGCATGCCCGTGTAAATTGGATGTCGTACCAGACGATAAGGACCTTCCGTTGCGAGCTTATGCCCCGTGACCACGCGGGCAGTAATGCTCCATTCCTTTCCCAAAGTCTTCAAGGCGGCGATCACAAGCACAACCGAAGCAACGGCTGCAACAGCCGCCGCAATCTCGAATATGGCGGAGGCGGCCTTACTGAAAGGAAGGAAGGAAGTAAACAAAGGACGCCATGCAACCCACAGAATTGGGTAAGACAGCCCCTGCAAAACGACTCCAGTAATAGAGCTGGGATCGCGTTTTTGGTCAGCCGCCAAAGGCGGTCTCTTACGCACTAAGAATGTCGCAACGAAAACGAGCCAACAAACCAGGACAACCGCGAAAACTACTGCGGAAAGATTCGTCATTAGAAAAGGTCTTTACGGCACGCGCATTAAGCTGACTCAAACGACCCTATCACCAGCCATGCATCTGATAGTCACTTACCTTGAATTGTCCCCAACTCCGTCTGAATCAAGCGTTTCCAGTTGCCCCGGCATTGATTCGTCATAGCCAATATAACGCTTAATTAGCTGCCCCGTGCGATCGAAGACAAATGTTTGGGGGATGCTGCTGTTGTCCGATAGCAACAAATCAGTCAACTGCTTGTCCGGAAAACCAAGAGGATAGGAAATGCGAAATTCAGCAGCGAAGCCGGCGACCTTAATCCGATCGTCGGGTCCGCCAACATTCAAGCCCACCAGCGCCAAACCTTTGGCTTCGAAGCGCTCATGCAGGTCAATCAGATGGGGAATACTGCGACGGCAAGGCTCACACCATGTCGCATAAAGGTCCAGAACCACGACCTTTCCCCGTCTGCTGCGACAGATTCACCCGTTGTCCACTAGCAAGTGTCCAACCCAAATCCGGGATCCGGCCGTCGTTGCTGATGGGCGGCATCGGAAAAGCTGTGCTCGGTGGGTTTGTGAGTACCGGCGTTGGCTCAGAGTTGTTTGTGCCCTGCGAACAAGCTAGGGCCGAACAGAGCACCATCAATAAAGTGATCAGGATTGACGCGCGTAGAGCGCAGGCGTTAACCGTAAACATAGCCGGCACTCAATCTTCGTCATGGGAAGTCTTGGAAGGGGGTGAGTCGTCTGACTCGTGAGGAAGGGACGGACCCGGAACGCTATATTCTTCACTGACCCAACGGCCCAGGTCGAGCAGCTTGCAACGTTCGGAACAAAAGGGACGAAACGGATTGTCTTTCCATTCGACCGGCTTACCACAAATCGGACACTTCATAGAGACTGGAGTTCGCGAACCAACGAGTCTTCGGTGGGCCCTACGGGCTCGTGTACGAGCGATTCAGGCCGCTTAACAAGGATGCGTCTGTTGACGAACTCGATCGTACCTTCCCGCCTCATGGCATTCAAGCGCACCGTGACACTCTCCCGAGTCGAACCCACTATCGAGGCTATCTCGCGATGTGGCAAAGGAATATCAATCAACACACCTTCACGTTCAGGCACGCCGTAGCGATCGGAAAAGTCTGCCAGCAAGCGGTCGAGACGTGCCGGAATCGCGTTTAACGCGAAGTCCGCAAGCCTTCGCTCGGCATTTTCAAGTCGTTGACCGATCAGGCGGAAAGTGTAATCATGCAATTGACCATTCCCCACCATCCCCTTTTGAAACTCCCCCGCAGTAAACTTAATTAGACGCGAATTTGCATATGTAATTGCGCAGTTTTCCCGGCGGCCGGCTTTCGAGTAAAGGGCCGATTCGCCAAATAACGATCCTTCCGAAAGGATATCGATTACGGCTTCGCGTTGGGTAAGCGTGTCAATTCGACAGAGTTTCACGCGGCCGTAAACGATGGCGAACAAGGAGTCGGCGGGATCACCCGCTTTGTAAACGAAACGTCGACGCCGAACATCGAGGACTACTGAATTGCCTGCGAGTTGCGCAGCGGATTCTTCGTCCAGCGTGGAGCCAAAATCGAGATTTCGAATTAGAGTTGTAAGATCGGCGGTTTTGAAATCGCGGGCGCGCTTAGGGTACATGGCTGTGTTGTCCCTGCTTCTCATGGGAGATTGAGTTAAACGCTTCTCGAAAACCTAAAGAGGCTTCTAACTATTAAGTTATGATGATCCTGACGTTGGGTAGCGGTACCGAAGTAAGGAAAAACCCCTGGGAATTTGTTCGAGGCGTGCTGCTTAGCTATTGCTATGAAATGTTATTTGGGGCAACTGCGAAACAGACTCGCTGAATGGACCAGACTCTAACACGAAGAGTGGAGCCACGCAACAGTTAACTGTCGGAAAAAACTCATTTATGGTAGGCAAACCCCATGTTCTCGTCATCGACGACGACCCCGATAAACTGAAGCTCCTCGAGTTCGCCTTAACTCGGGCTGGTTACCAGGTCCGCACGGCTCATGACGGCGAGGAGGGACTGGCCGCAATTATCTCGTTTGATCCTGATTTGATCGTCTCCGACATCATGATGCCGCGCATGAATGGTTACGAATTAGCTCGCCGTGTGCGGGAAAATCCGCAGACGCGGTTCATTCCCATCATCCTGCAAACTGCAGCGGGTTCCCGCGCCGAAGATCAAAGGCTTGGCTCGGAAGTAGGCGCTCTTGGTTTCATCACTGACCCTACCGACCTGGATTTGCTTTTGGCACGCGCACGCACGCTCCTGGACTTCAAATCTTATCTCGATACCTGCGAGGAACAGGCGTCCACTGATCACCTTACCGGCCTCGCTAATAGGCGTCGCTTCGAGCGCCAACTAGAGCGGGAGGTAGCGCGTACCGCGCGGCACGGCCGTCCTTTCTCTTTAATTACCATCGACATCGACCACTTCAAGCAGGTAAATGACACTTACGGTCATGAGGCGGGAGATGAAGCAATCAAGACCCTGGCGCGGGTGCTGCAGCAGGGAACTCGAGGAATCGACTTAGCGGCTCGAATCGGGGGCGAAGAATTTGCTGTAATCCTGACCGAGACCAATCTATCCGGGGCAGTCGAGGTTGCGGAAAGGCTCAGAGTGACGCTTAAGTCCATTGAAATCCAGCCGGTGGGGCAGATTGCCGCCAGTTTCGGCGTGGCGGAGTGTCCTTCACAGGCAGAAACCGCTCGGGAGTTGGTGACACGCGCGGATGCGGCACTGTATGAAGCAAAGCGCGAGGGGAGAGACCGCGTAGCCCGGGCGAGCGAAGTTACCTCGAACTCAATTGTGGCAGGGAGCGTACAATAGCGGGGACAGGGTCCGGTTTCGCGTTTAGCGTTTCAAGGAGCCCGGACCGTCACGTTCCCCCGAAACCCGAAACCCGAAACTATCGATGGCTGACTACAAGGACAAGATAGACGAATGGCAGCGAGCCGCGCGGCGGAAAGCGCGAGAGCTCGATGAAAAGTTTGCGATCTCGGAACTGGTTGAAGAAGGCTCTCGAGTCGCGGGCGAAACTGCCAAACGCGGTGCTGACACTCTTGCAAGCGGCGCGGAAAAGATTCGTGTCGAGGCCGAGAGATTCTCCGAGGACAAGGATGTGGGCGACACTGCACGTCGTTTTGCCGATGAAGCATTGCGGGGGGCGCAGAAGGCAGGCGAGTCGATCCGCAACGTCGCCGGGGATGCCGGGAAGAAAGCCGGCGGAGTGTTCGACGACGCTAAGAAACACTATGATCGCGCGTCGCAAATCTATGACACGGGAGCCAAGTTTTCGCGGGCTTCAGCTGCAGCCACGTCGGGATTGTTAAAAGCTCGCGACTGGGTAAAAGAGAATCCTGGGAAAGCAGCGGCGGTTTCATTTTCATTGGTCCTGGGCGTGCGCCTGGGTGCGGCGTTGCCGGGCGTTGATGCTGTGTTACTGGGCGCTCACCCCCACTGGCTGACACACTCAGCGCTACCGATTTTTGGCATTAGAAAACTGAGTGAGAAGTTCGACGGCTATCTTCGTAAGCAGGAAGAGTTGATCGCTCAGGGAGAATTGTCAGAGGCCGAACGCAAACGCGTCGAGTTTGAACGAAACATAACCAAGTACGTCGGGGCGCCATTGTTGGGCGCATTTAGCTGTGCCGCTGGCGCCGCAATGTTTGCCCAGATTCTTCAGCCTGGAAACGTTGTTGGGGCGCCTGTCAGTTGGTTGGTCGGCGGAAATCCATTCCTCGGCGGCGTTTGGCTATTTGCTAACGGAGTGATCTGTTTTCACGAGGGTTACAAGTTCTTCATGATCGCGCTCGCGGATCAGGATGACGTCGCGCGTGTAGTGAGAGAGATTAAGGGATTGTTGCCTGCCGCTGCAGTTTCATAAAGAGAAAGAGCCGCAATTTGGGTAGTGGTAACTTCCGACGCCCCTACATTCTTTTTCGAATTAGGTCACTACCGCAATTTCCTACTAATGACGCGGATCGGAATTAATTTCTGATCCGCGTTTTCGACGATAACTGCGGCCAGATTCTTTCACCCAATGGTAATCGGGAACGGCCAGAAGCAAAGTACAAAAACAATCAGAGTAATCACCGCCACAACCAGGCGCCAGGTACCAAGCGGTTCCATCGTTCCCGGCTGCGGGTGGCGCACCTTGAGCATCACTCCCAGTAACACGGTGTAGAGGAATCCGCTGGGGCTTCCGTACCACAGGAATCCGAGCACTGCCAGCACCGCCATGGTAACGAACGCGATACGTCCAGTCAGTTGATGAACGCGTTTGCCGAAGACCGCGAAGGTTCCGTGTCCGCCATCGAGTTGTCCCACCGGCATCAAGTTTAAGCTCGTCACCAAAAGGCCGATCCACGCCGCCATGTAGTAAGGGTTAGTCGGCGCGTAAGGGTCGAGAGGAACGTTCAGCGCTTTGCTCAACAAACGAATCAGCAGTGGATCATGAAAGATGATCGCATAACCGACAATTGGCGTCGCCGGCTCCGTATACACGATTCCCAGAATTGTAATCGGAATCGCAACTACAAAGCCGGCGAGCGGTCCCGCCAATCCGATATCGAATAGAGCACGACGCGAGGGAATCGGCGCCTTGATCTTAATAAACGCACCAAAGGTGCCGGCGAGAAAAAGTGGCGGCGCGGGAATGAAAAAGGGAAGTGTCGCGTTAACGCCGTAACGACGGCAGGCGACGTAATGGCCCATTTCATGCGCCGTGAGAATCGCGAGCAGCGCAACCGAGAATGTCACACCTTCTTTTAGGATTTGAGGATGCTGAAATGCGAACGCCAGGGTTGTGAAGAGCCAATAGAAATAAAACCGTGGCAGATACAAAAGGTAATCAAGCGCATTCGCCAGGATCGGCTCAGGAATTTCCACCTCCTGAGCTGCGGTAATGATTCCGGCAATCGTCGTGCTGACGACAGTGAGTAGGAATAGAGCAAGATGACGAAACCATTCCCGCCTGGTGGGAATTGCCTGGCGACGTTTTTCACCCAGGTGAGTAACAAACGGAGGGATTTCCTGAACAGACTCGGCCATGGTTCTACGATTACAGCCCTCTCAAACGGTTTTAGCCTCAGGATTAGATATGAAAGGCCAGAACCTGGATGTCTTCGGCTTCCAGCTTCTGGCCTTGAAATCTATAAAGTCTTTAGAACTATAGCTCCGAGTCACCGGCGTCAGTATCGTGCACCTCCTCGCCGTTTTCATGGGCCTGCAATTCTTTACCAGGCTTAAAGCGAATCGTTTTGCCCGAAGGGATTGCCACCTCTTCGCCGGTGCGTGGGTTACGACCCACCCCGCGCTTCCGCGGCTTTACAACAAAGACACCGAAGCCGCGCAGTTCAATTCGTTCGCCTCGCGTTAAGGCTTCCTTCATCGAGTGGAAGAGAGCATCAACGGCCTGTTCCGCTTTCATCTTGGGAACGCCGGTCTTATCTGCTACCCGGTTGATGATGTCCAGTTTGATCACGGCCTTGGGCCTCCGTTGAGTTGTTCGAAAGGGATTTCCTTGCTGTCTGAAGTGCGTGGGGATGATAGAGAGCCCCGGCAAAGACTGTCAAGGCAATTGCCGATTGTCGATTGCCGATTGATGATTGGTCCGATGCGAAAGGAGCTAATCAAAAATCGCAAAGCCACAATCGCCCAGAGAAACTTAGATAATGGTCATTCCACTGTTGACGAGCTTGTTCATTCCAGCCTCATCTCCCTAAGATCTTCCGGGTATGGGCTCCATTTATTAAAACTCTCCTCTGAGCAGTCGTTGGATTGTTCTTCGGTCGAGTTTCGCGAATTCCAGGCTGTGTTGACATGATGGTAAAGGTAAAACATAGCAACGGAAAACTCAGCCTCGGTGTACTGTGCGTCAGTCTCCAAGTCCTTAATCGTTTCGGTCAATCTCTTCCTGGGCCTCACGGAGATTAAAAAGAATGAAGTTGTTATTCATGGCGCCATTAATAGTCACTCCAATCCAACCGCGCAAGGATTCTAAAGACGCGGTGACGGGGTGAAACTCTCCATGCCAAAGGCAATGCTGGATCTTCGATTGGCTCCTTTCGCGCTGAGCAAATCGGCAATCGGCAATCGGCAATTGCCAATCCCAGTATCGTTGACAACCACGCAGGTGAAAGTTAACCTCAACTTTGGTGCGGGATCGCAGCTAAATGTGAAGAAACTAGCCCGCTAGACTGAGTAAAAATGTTTGGAATTAGATCACGTCGTCCACCACCTTTCGGTGGCATTGACCCGAACGACGACAAGGATATTCAGATAAACATCCCGGAAGATAGCGCCCATGGCAATCTTTGGGGTGAAGCACGTCTGCTGTTGCGCGACCTTGTCTTTGCTTTGATGATCGCCGTGCTCGTGGTTGTTTTCATCGTGCAGCCCGTGAAGGTTGAAGGTACTTCAATGCTGCCGCGGCTTCACGACGGCGAAAGAATTTTCGTGAACAAGCTGATTTACTACGATGAGTATCGCTGGGCCCCTACAGTCGATCGGGGCGATATCGTGGTGTTCTGGTTTCCTGATGACCCATCAAAAAGCTACATCAAACGCGTTGTCGGGTTGCCGGGTGATACTGTTGAAATCCACGACGGGATCGTGCGCGTAAACGGTCTGGATCTCGATGAAACGTACATCGATTCGCGCCATAATCTGACGCACCGGAGTCAGTCTGCGGTTTATGTGAAACCTAATTACTACTTCGTGATGGGAGACAATCGCGACAACTCCAGCGATTCACGCATCTGGGGACTGGTGCCAAAGAAATATATTTACGGCAAGGCGTTGTTTCGTTATTGGCCGCTCAACGCTGCCAGCGTTATTGAGCATGAGAACGTTTCGTCAACTGTGCCACCGCCGAATATGTATCGACCAAATGTCGAGTCTCCCACCAATGAATACGATCGTTAACGAGCTGTTTGCTCTTTTATAGTCTGGATTCAGCATGCTTGATGGGTTACGACTGGTATTAATGATTTTCTACGCGCCGGGTCGCGGCCTGCGCGAGATGCGCGACCGGGGAGCTTTGGGTCAGGCGGCTCTGATTGCTCTTTTCAGTCAAGTGGCTTATTTGCTCGTCACTCAGTACCTTTCCGGCGAGAAGCTGCTTGCCTTCGGTGGTCCTCGAGCGGCCGGCAGTCTGGTTTTTCGAGCGTCGATTTCACTGCTCCTCGTTGCAGGCGTGCTTGTCCCCCTCATTGCATTCGTGGGTAACCTCTTCGAACGGCGCGGGAGTTTCGGACTGCTGTTGCAACAGGAGTACGCCTCGCTAGCCTCGACGGTGCTTTATGCGCTTGCCATAGCCAATCTAATCACTATCCCGATCGCGATTTTCTTTAATCTCACCGGAATACAAGCAGCATATATTGCCAGCTCGCCGGAATCGGCCGCTCAGGTCCGGACCTGGTTTAAGTTTAGTCCGGAAATGGAAGCACAGTTGCTGGCGGCTCTAAACGATCCGCGACAGGTGGCAGCAAATCTGTTTCGCACGATGGAGCTGTCGCTCTTTCTTCTCACAGCAGTGCTGGCCGTGCGCGCGGTTTTGCGCTTGACGATTCTCAAAGCGATCACCGTGACCTTTATTTCATTGGCTTTGGCTTTCTTGATTTCGCCAATTTGGACCCTTCTCTTTACTCCGATTCTTGCATCGCCCTTCTTGCTTATCATGCTGTTCCTGTTGCTGCGTGGTTATCTGGGCGGTGTGATGCGAAATCATCGCGCCCGCGAATCTTTTCGTCAGAACATGGAAGCTTCGACACTGAACCCGGCCGACGCTTCCGCGCACTACAATTTAGGATTGATTCATCAAAGTCGTGGCGAACTTGATGCAGCTCGTGAGCGTTTTGAGCGCGCTATTAAAATCGACGACGAGGAGATTGATGCCCATTACCAACTTGGGCGTATCGCGCGACAGCAAAAACGGCTCGCCGATGCGGTGCAACACTTTGAACAAGTTGTAAGTCGCAATCGAGCGCATGCGCAACATGAGATTTGGCGTGAAGTCGGCGCGACATATATCGAAGCCGGACAGTTCGGAGATGCTCGCGATGCGCTGGAACAGTTTCTGGAAAGTAGACCCTCGGATCCGGAAGCCCTTTATTTGATGGGGCGCGCCCATGCCGGGCTCGGTCATCCACGCGAAGCGACGAGCGCGATGCAGGCCTGCATCGACGCGGTGAAAACGGCACCGGCTTACAAGTACCGTGCAGACAAGCGCTGGCTGAATGAAGCGCAGCAATTCCTGCGGACACAGTCCTAGCCCCTCATGACATTAGTAAACAATTCGACCTGGAGGCGCATTGTCATAAACGCGCTTGGCCTCGCATTCGTCATTGTCATGTCGAGTGCTGATTTATCCGCGGCCCAGGATGCGTGCGCCGACTTTGCACGAACTGTTAAGACGACTTACAACTTTCGTCCCGCATTGCTTTCAGACTCGGAACGCACTGAGAAGAGCGCCGCAATGGATGTTGTCTGGGAGAAAGTAAAGGGTGATCCCAGTAAACTATTACCCTGTCTCCGGAAAGAGCTGGAAGATTCAAAAGCCAACGCCTGGTTCCGCTTCGATGGCAGCAACTTGTTGGTTTCACTCGATCCTTCTCCATCCTCAAAGAACCTGCTCATCCAAAGTTACGCAGCCACCAACCTCGACGATGTCGATCTCCGCGTGTTTGTTTCACGTTTAGCGCAGCTCGGTGAGGAAGGTTTTGATGTCTCAGCGGCGGGCGCGCGGTGGCTCGCCTATCCCAAAGCGGAGTATTACCTGCCACTACACGGCTCGTATAAAGTAAGCAAACTCGTAGGGGCGTTTTTTATCTATGGAAGCATGGAGGAAAATCAGGCGACTCCCGCGCTGTTGAAAATCGCGTCGGATGAAAATCATGGCAGCCGGGAATTGGCATTGGCGATTCTTCTCTCTCAGGCCACGCCAGAGGCGTTTAAGGCGCTGAAGGAAGCCAACAAAGTGGGCCGTTCAGAAAATGCAAAGTCAACAATGCTACAACTCCTCGCTAACCCCAGGCGATTCGAACCGCGGAGCTCACCGAAGACGAGCCGAGAAGAATTCTTGAAAGCATTCAACGCCTTTGTGTCCGGTGATTGGAAACCTCTTGCCAGTCTGACCCGCGAAGTGCCGGACGGCGAGCGCGATGTGGTTGCTGTGCTGAAGGCCGAGGACGTGCCGCTGGTGAGAAGAGTGCGACGGAAAATGATTTCAAACGCAACCCCCCACGCGTTTGATTTTTATAAAAGCTTCAGTGAAATCTTAATGACGATGGTTTGGCGTCCGGAGCTGGTGAAATAGATGAAAGAAAAAAGCCCAGGCCTGCTCGCACTCGAAGATGGGCGAGCCTTTCGTGGTCGCTCATGGGCGGCGCCCGGCGAAGCGTGTGGCGAAATGGTCTTTAATACTTCAATGACCGGGTACCAGGAAGTGATAACAGATCCGTCCTACGCCGGCCAGATCGTCTGCATGACCTATCCACTAATTGGCAATTACGGTGTGAATGAAGCTGACGCAGAATCTTCGCGACCTTGGGTAGAGGGATTCGTGGTGCGCGAGGCGAGCCGCGTCGCCTCTAACTGGCGGCTTGAGGAAACACTGGATGCGTATCTGCTGCGCTGGAAGATAGTTGCCATCGAAGGCATCGATACGCGTGCTCTTGTCCGGCACATTCGCGACAAAGGAGCAATGCGCGCCTGCATTTCGACGACGGACTTGGACGAAAAAAGTCTTGTTGAAAAGGCTCGCAACTCGCTGCCAATGGAAAATCGCGAGTTGGCAAGCGTGGTCACAACCAAAGCACCCTACTCTTATCCCTCCGAAGGTGCTGAGCGCTTTCACGTTGTTTGTTATGACTTCGGTGTCAAACGGAATTCTCTGCGCGAACTCTCGCAGCGCGGTTGTCGCATCACGGTTGTGCCCGCCGCGACGCCGGCAACAGAAGTGCTGGCATTAAAACCCGACGGCATCTTTCTTTCGAATGGACCCGGCGATCCCGCTTCGATGAGCAAAGAGGTCGAGCAGATTCGTGAACTGGTCAAGACCTCGGTTCCCACATTCGGAATTTGCTTTGGTCATCAATTGCTCGGGCGCGCCTTTGGCGGTAAGACATTCAAGCTCACATTCGGTCATCGCGGTGGTAATCAGCCGGTGCAGGAACTGAAAGACGGTGGGGTGGAAATCACTTCACACAATCATGGATTTGCCGTAGCAGCTGAGAGTTTGCCGGGCGAGCTGGAAGTAACGCACATCAATCTGAATGACCAATGCGTCGAGGGCATGCGCCACCGCACGTTGCCAATCATCTCTGTCCAATACCATCCCGAAGCTGCACCCGGTCCTCACGATGCGGAACATCACTTTCAAAGGTTTATTGAACTGATGGAAAGAACCAAATAGGCTTTAAATCTTTGGTCTTTGGTCTTTGGTTTTCGGCCTTTGGCCTTCGGGTTGGCTCTCACCTTCGTATAGCGAAACGCCTAGGTCGTAATCCAACGCGTAAAGTCAAAGACCAAAGACCAAAGCCGAAAAGCCAAAGACCAAAGACCAATCTGAGCGCGATTACTCGATCGGTAACTTCAATTCCCCAGTCGTGAGGTCGGGACGGGCGCGGGCCATGTCGGCGGGCGTCGTGGCTTGAGTAGGATGAGTGACAGATTTCGCGTTCTTAGTTTCGCCGACGTCATAGCCTAGCCGGCTCAGCAGTGCGGCATCGGCTGCGGCCGTTTCCTCAGTGCTCGTTTCTGGTGTTGACTCCAAAAGATCTGCCAGCCCTTCGCTGCCACGATGTTCCAGCCAGTGGCGATAGCTAACAGTCATAATTGCAACGACGGGAATTGCCAGGAAGATCCCGGCGATGCCCGCAAGTTCAGCGCCTGCCAGGATCGCTATGATCACCGCAAGCGGATGCAGGTGAATTCCCTGGCCAATCAGTTTGGGATAGATGTAGTAGTCCTGAACGATGCGCAGGATGGTGAGAAAGAGAATCACCATCAGGGCCGACGACGAACCGCCATGAAGTCCGCCAACCACAGCCGCGATGATTCCGATTAACAATGGCCCCACAAGCGGCACAAACTCAAACACGCCGGCGATGAATCCCAACACGAGCGGACTGGGGATATCAAGGAGGGCAAAACCAATCGAACAAAGAATTCCAATGAGGATGCAGGCCGTAAGCTGGGCTCGAGTGTAGGCGGCAAGTGTACGGCTCACATCCTGAAAGAACTCATCGCCGCGCCAGCGCCAGCGTCCTCGTGGCAACATTTGGAGCGCGGAGTTGCGAAACGATTCGGCGTCTTTTAGAAAGAAGAAACTCAGAACCGGTATTAGAATCAGCCACGGGATGTAGGCCAACCACAACACCATTCCTTTCACTACTTCACTCAGCGTATCGCCGACTCCCTGTACCACGCGCGGTATCTCGTGATTAATCGCATCCATCACCGGACCGGGCATGCGCAGCCGCAGGTAATCGTTGAAGCGCTGCATGCTTTCGCCCAGCGCCTTCCAATAACCGCGCGCTTGTTGGGCAAACTCCGGAAACTGATTGCCCAATCGCGGCAGGAGCACATAAAAAGCGAGGACGATGGCACCAACGATGACCAGATAAGCGAGCGAGATTGCCAGAATACGCGGCATCACACGCTCGCGTCCTGAAATCCGAATCGGCTTGCGCAAGAAGTCGACTAAAGGCGAAACCAAATAGGCGAAGAAAATCGAGAGAACCAGTAGCAGGATTACGGCGGTTAACTTAACGATAATCCAGAGTGTTACAGCAACAGCTAAGATGATGATGATTATTCGCAGGACGACACGCGTCTGGGGCCATGAAGCTTCCGCAGCCGCCTTCGCCGCTACTTTCGTCACATCTTTGATTTCTTCCCGCTGCGACACTTTGTTTCGTACTAACGATGCAAGCGTTCGATGATTCCCCGCACCCCGCGCGCATCGGTTGGAGTCAACTCACGAAATTCGACACCAAACGAATCGGGGCTGCCGTGGTGTACTACTTCACCGTGAAGCGAAAGCGCGTCTGCTTGATCCATCAGCAAGAGCCCCAAACGATCACCAACCTTCACGTTGGGGCACGCGGGTAGGTTGCGGACGCGAAGCCCGCCGAGACTGATATCGCCAGGCTCACCGAGGCCAATCGACTCGCGCAAACTTTCATCTTCAATGGCGAGTGTCATGCGAACGCTAACGTAATAACGGGGAAATTTGCGCCGCTCGAACGGTCGGGAATCCTGCGGGAGAGTGGACATTCAGTTCCGTGCCTCGTTCAGTTTGTTGGTTCTTCATTCTCCAGGTCGTCGTCCTCGGCCTCGTCGTCGCCTTCTTCACTGACAGGTGGAGCGGCGACGCGTGGGGCGGCGGGTTCCCAAATTAGGCCGCGCCATTCGTCGGTTTCACCCAGCAGTTGCAGCGCCGCCAGCGGATGACCAGGATTCCGCTCGATGCGCAGGACTTCCGCGACTACCTGAAGCTTAGCGCCATCTTCGCCTTCGACCTCCAGGCGCACGCGGCTGCCGACGTTCGGCAGTTTTTTTGGTAAGTGAACAAGAGTGCCCTCAGGACCGACATTTTCAGTGGTTCCTTCGGACGTGACGTGAGCGCCGTCTGGTTCGTCCCATTCGGCGCGCACCTCGAAAGCCGCGAGGTATCGCGGACCCGAACGGTTGTTGATTTCGATATTTCGAGTCACTGGGCAAAACTCCTTGTTTAAAGAGACGCAGCCTGGGCAACAGAACTAACAAACAACTAAGCCGAAATCGTCGCAAGTCTATATGAATTGAGTCATTGAGTCATTGAATCATTGGGTCATCGGGTCATTGAGTCATTGAGTCATTGAATCATTATAGGTCATTGAACGGTTGGCATCGTCATTGATCAATGACTCAATGATCCAATGATTCAATGATTCAATGACTCAATGACCCGATGACTCAATTCCTATCTCATTCCTCTTCCGCACGCAATTTCTCGAGCACTGAAAAATCCTCCAACGTCGTAACGTCACCGGCGACGGAACCGCTCGTCGCCAGTTCGCGCAACAGGCGACGCATGATTTTTCCTGAGCGGGTTTTGGGTAACATGTCGCTAAACCTGATTTCATCCGGTCGCGCAAGCGCGCCGATCTCCTTTGCCACGTGTCCGCGCAGATCCTGTTTCAGCTGTTCTGAAGCATGATGCGAACCTTCGAGAGTTACAAAAGCAATGATCGCTGATCCTTTCAGATCATCCGGTCGCGCTACGACTGCCGCCTCAGCAACGGCCTCGTGCGACACGAGCGCACTCTCGATTTCTGCAGTCCCGAGCCGGTGGCCACTGACGTTGATTACGTCGTCGATGCGGCCCATGATCCAGAAGTAGCCGTCTTTGTCTCGTCTCGCTCCATCCCCTGCGAAATAAATCCCATCGAGTTGCGACCAGTACTGCTCGCGATAACGATCGTCGTCGCCCCAGATCGTCCGCAGCATCGAGGGCCAGGGTCGTTTGATAACCAGGTAACCTCCCTCGTTCGGACCTACGGACTTTCCTTCACGAGTCATCACATCAACTTCAATTCCCGGAAAGGGTTTCGTGGCCGAACCAGGCTTGGTAGGAGTTGCACCCGGCAAGGGCGAGATCATGATGGCCCCGGTTTCCGTTTGCCACCAGGTATCAACGATCGGGCAGGCGCCTTTTCCGATCACTTCGCGATACCACATCCACGCTTCGGGATTGATTGGCTCACCGACGGTGCCCAGCAAACGCAAACTCGAAAGGTCGTGAAGCAGCGGCCAATGTTCACCCCACTTGATGAATGCGCGAATGGCAGTGGGCGCCGTGTAAAGAATGTTCACGCGATGACGTTCGACGATACTCCAAAATCGATCCGCTTCTGGATGATTCGGCGCTCCTTCGTACATCAGCACGGTAGCGCCATTTGAAAGCGGGCCGTACACAACGTAGCTGTGACCTGTCACCCAGCCGATGTCCGCCGTGCACCAGTAGATGTCTTCGTCTTTGATGTCAAAAATCCATTTGGTTGTGAGATGCGACTGGAGGAGATACCCAGCGGTGGTGTGCAGGATGCCTTTTGGTTTGCCGGTGGTTCCCGACGTGTAAAGGATGAACAGCGGGTGCTCGCTGTCCAACTCAACCGCAGGACAGTTTGCATCCACGGCTTCGATCAGTTCATGCCACCAGAAATCACGTCCGGGCTGCATCGCTATCGGCACTCCAGTCCGGCGTACCACGATGCAGCATTTCACTGAGGGAGTTTGCTTCAGTGCCTCGTCGACGGCAGCCTTCAGCTTAACTTCACCGCCGCGCCGCCAGCCTCCGTCCGCAGTGACGACGACCTTGCAACTGGCGTCATTAATTCGATCGATCAAAGCGGCGCTGGAGAAGCCGCCGAAAATTACGGAATGCGTCGCACCAATGCGGGCGCAGGCGAGCATCGCAATCGCCAACTCGGGAATTAGCGGCATATAGAGCGCCACCCGATCTCCGGTTTCAACCCCCGCGTGTTTCAAAACATTTGCGAAACGACACACCTCATGATGAAGCTGCTGGTAGGTGAGGGTGCGCTGTTCACCTGGCTCACCTTCCCAAATCAGAGCCGCCTTGTTTCTTCGCCAGGTTGCAAGATGACGGTCCAGACAGTTGTCAGAGATGTTTATTTTTCCGCCGACAAACCATTGCGCATGGGGCGCCTCCCAATGAAGCACTCGATCCCATTTCTTGAACCAGCGCAGTTCCTCACCAGCGACGCGCGCCCAGAAGGCTTCCGGGTCGTCGCTGGCCTCTTTGCGCAACCGATCAAGATCGACCTCGTTGACGTGGGCTGCCCGTGCAAAGTCCTCGGGCGGTGGAAAGGAGCGCTCTTCCTGTTGCAAAGATTGAATGTTGGTCGTTGATGTGGACATCGAACCCGCTTCTTTCTTTCGAAAATGTAGGCTAACGGTATGAGCAGGATTCTAGCAGTATTAGGCGGTTTTGACTTTGTTCTGATGTTGTCATTGCTTTGTCTTAAAATCAGGAGTGGACACTGCTTCGGCTTTGCCGCCGGATGGGTAGCGAGCGCATTCAGGAATCGCCGCCGATCGGTAGCAGTAGCGGGAGCGGTAGCGACTGCAATCAGGAATCGTCGCCACTCGGTACAGTACGGGAGCGGTAGCGACTGCAATCAGGAATCGTCGCCACTCGGTACAGTACGGGAGCGGTAGCGACCGATTGATGAAACGCTTCTCTCAATTGGGATTTAACCTTGGCTCCTAGGGGTTGGCAGACCGCCATCCTTGAATGCGGTCGCTACCGCTCCTGTACTGGATTGAGTGCCCGGATCACTTGAATGCGGTCGCTACGCTCCCGTACCGGACCGAGTGGCGGCATCACTTGAATGCGGTCGCTACCGCTCCCGTACTGGACCGAGTGGCGGCATCACTTGAATGCGGTCGCTACCGCTCCCGTACTGGACCGGGTGGCGGCGTCACGAATGCGGTCTACCTCCGGCACCGTTTCGACGGCTCACCCGTTGATCCTGGTGGGTACCCGCTTTTTTTTGGCTTCCTTGCTGAAAGCTGACACTGGAGTTATGTTGCTGACGTGATCAGCCTGAGATGTGCCAAATGTGGTGCGGAGTTGATGCCTGATGGCAAGTTTTGCCGGCGTTGTGGGGAACCGGCGACGAACTCATTGGCTCCGCCTGACTCTTCAGAATTGCCCACAGAAATGCTCGATCAGAAAGCTAATCTGGCGACGAGCCGTTTACAGCCGCGCACCACTAGCCCTGAAACTCCGAAAGTAATGGCCGACTTCAACGGAGAAAAGGTTCTCCCGGCGCAAACTAAACGCCGGCGTATCATACTGATTGGAAGCGCCATCCTCGTGTTGTTAGTTTGCGGCATTATTGCTTCAGTCGCGTACGTTCAGCTGACGAGCCCCAGTCGCATCACAGACGATGTAACGCTGTTTTATCCAGGATCGCGGACGATTGTTGATATGGGCAGCGATGACGGGAGGGCCATCCAGTTGCAAACGAACGATCCGCTTGACAGGGTGATTGCCTGGTATGAAAAGAGTATTAAGCCGACTAAGACAATGCAGCTCACTACAACAAATGTTGTCCTGAAGAATCAGGATGTGACTGTAACGTTGGCCTCAGAAGCAGGCAAAACCAATATCTTGATTAAGAAACTGAAGTAGGGACATTGGCGATTGCCGATTGCCAATTGCCGATTTTCTGAGAGTTGTTTGTGAGGGCTCAAAGAATTTTAGAATGTGTGCCTCCCGCAGTGTCCACCCGTACCCGTCAATCGCCAATCGCCAATCGTCAATCGGCAATCGGCAATTCGCATGAATCTCTTCGTCGGGACCAGCGGCTATAGTTACAAGGAATGGAAGGGGAGCTTCTACCCGGAAAAACTGCCGGCGAAGGATATGCTCGCGTATTACGCGTCACGCCTTCCGGCTGTCGAAATCAACAACACCTTTTACCGCCTCCCGCAAAAGACCGTGTTGGAAAATTGGAGAGATCAGGTTCCCGAGAACTTTCGGTTTTCCGTGAAAGCCTCACAAAGGATTACTCACTTTAAGCGACTCAACGGTGTTGCCGACGAGACGAAGTATCTGCTTGAGACCGCAGCGGCGCTCGGTGAAAGACTCGGGCCAGTCCTTTTTCAATTGCCACCGAATATGAAGAAAGATCTGCCTCGGCTTGAAGCATTTCTGCAGAACCTACCCGCCGAAACAAAAGCCACTTGGGAGTTTCGCCATCCGACCTGGCTGGAAGATGATGTTCTGGAACTCCTATCGCGACACAACCAACCACTCTGCATTTCCGACACCGATGACATGCCGGTCAACCACGTCGATAAGACCGCGAATTGGGGTTATCTGCGACTAAGGCGTGTTAATTATTCAGAGGAAAACCTTGCGGAGTGGCTGCAGCGAGTGCGCGATCAGAATTGGGACCACGCATATGTCTTTTTCAAACATGAGGACGAAGGCACTGGGCCCAAACTCGCTGGCGAATTTTTGAAATTGGCGGGAGTTGATTAATTAAGCGACCGAGCTCACGTAACGCAGCCACTCGGTACAGTACGGGAGCGGTAGCGACCGTCTGAACTGAAGTGATTTCAACCTTGGAGTAAATGATCAGGCAGCCTCATGCCCCTGGATCGAGAGGCCACCTTACATCAATCGGTCGCTACCGCTCCCGTACTGTACCGAGTAGGCTACGTACCGTACCAGCAGACGCCCTGACTCTTAGGCAAACAAAAGAGGCGTGTAATGCACGCCTCTCGTTTAGGAAAGTCTGTAGGAATAGTTAAAAGTTCCCACCGCACTCGGGATGCCCACAGTCGCAATCGAGTTCAATCGTGCTTCCGGAGCCTTCACATGAAGCGCTGCAATACTTGCCATCCGGCTGCGGGGGACAGCTACACGCGGGGTTCTTGCAAGTGTCTTTGTCGTCGGCCATGAGTTCCTCCTAAAAATAGATCCTTGTCAGCTGCATTTCTTGGGAGCGCTAGATTAGCACAGTTCAACTGCTCGCTGGCGCATTCCTCAACACGGTGGCAGAACAGTCAGTACCGAAACGCGGTAGCATCGGGTCGCCCGTTTGGTTTGCCACTGCGATGAGTGGATGTCCGCGCTGACCCGACGCCAGCGCGTTTCGGTACCGACTGTTTTGCCTGAATGTCATAAAATTCTCACGCGTTAACTCTTCTGTAATACACCTCTGAAATCATTATCCCGTTCGTTCTTTTAGCTTAATGGAAACGGCAAACCGTGCTTAGGGACGAGGCACATTCTAAGCACTGGTGTGTGCAACCGTTTCCAACTTAGGCAAGGGCGGCAAGGCCAGAGGAGAGTGCGTTGCCGCCCCTGCCAATTTCGAGCTAGGGGTTATTTCAGTCCCAATCCGTATTTGGGCAGGCGTCTTTGGTAGACGCCTTCTTTTTTCCCCTTACAAAAATTAAAGGAACACACTCACGGAGCGGTACAGGATATGAGACGCCGCACCTTGGCCCGCCTGGAATTCTTACCCGATACCCCGACTCACGGTTCATCGTTCTCGGCCGGCTTTTCTCCGGTGAGCGCGCCGTATGTTTGAAGCAGTTTGACGATCCTTCCATGTTCATTTTCAATGGCGAAATCCAGCGCAGTCTTTCCTTCAATGTCGCGCGCATTCATGTCTGCGCCGGCCCGAATCAACGCCCTCATATTGGCGACTTGATTAGTGCTGGCCGCAATGATCAGAGCCGTCTTGCCCTCTTTATTTTTAGTGTCCACCTTCGCCCCGGCGTGTATCAGCGCCGTTAAAGCCGGCAAATTCTTCACCGCTGCGACCTCGATCAATGCGGTATCGCCTTCTTCGTCAGTGAGATTCACCCCGACTCCTGCGTTGATCAGATCCCACACGATGTCAGCGGTGGATTCTTCGCTGAGTAGCATTAGCACCGTTTGTTTAGAATCGTTCCGGCTGTTCACATCGGCGCCTGCGGACAACAGCGCTTGGACCATTTCGCGATTACCATTGAGAACGGCATGCTCGAGGGCGGTGGTATGGGTATTTTTATCGCGCAGGTTCACGTTTTCTCGGGTCAACAATGCTTCCAACTCCTGGAGGTCGTCATCAAGCGCGGCTCGGATTAATGGCTCTGCTGCTGAGATCATTACCACCCCTGTGGTGCCACTCGTAGTCTCATCTTCCGGAGCGTTTACGTCGACCTCGACCTGAATGCCGGCAACCTGCAAACTCGTTTCTATTGACCGGGTTTCGTTCGCCGCGATTTCCACATCGAGGATGTTGTGCCCGACGAACCCAAGAGCCTCGATCGTCAAGCGATAAGTTCCTGGTTGCAGTCCTTCAAGGCTGTATTCACCTGCGTCATTGGTAATTGCGCCCAAAAGGTACGGTGTCTCGTTGGTACCGAGGGTGACTCCAGCACCAGGAATTACAGCGCCGTGCTGATCAAGAACCCTTCCCTTAATGGTGGCCGCGAGATTGATTAGCTCAACCGTAGAACCGTTTTGATGAGTGAACACCCGTTGGTAACTCATCTTGTCTGTCCCCGCTTGAGCTATGGCATTTGTAAGCGTCAACGTCGCAGTGAATGCGCCTGCGGCAATCTTCGAAGCCTTTCTGTGGATCTGGTGCAGGGTTGTGGGAATTGCTTTCAGTATGGGCAAACCATCAGGGAGACTCTGATAGCGTACGCAGAGGCGTCCATGGGTTTTAGCCACCAGCGCGCGCACGCGTTTTGGAGTCAACTGCGAAATGTTGTGAACTCTGAGATTACAGTGTTCGCAGAAGCGAACCTGATCGTTTCCGATCATTGCATCCCAGGAGGAGGAGCAGGGACTTTTAACTTTGAGTTGTTCAGACAGATCTCTGGCGGGCATAGGACATCTCCTTTCAAGTGGTTGAACGGAGAGCCTGGGGAGAGAGCTCAAGGTCAATCGACACAGTTAGACAACCAGCCGGAAGTAAAGTTCCGGTCTCATATCACTATGGTTGTGCGAGTTGAACCCTCAGCCTGGGGAGGAGCGATTGATTTTTCAGCGATGAGATGCGGCGAGGTCAGGTGTTGGTTGTTGAATCAATAAATTTTTTCGTAGCTACCTGCAAAATTTTGTTCTATGAAAGAAGTCGCATCTGTTCAATCGGCAATCGGCAATCGGCAATCTTGGTGTGCTCAGTCCGGAAGGTGGGCTTGCCCCCCGCTTTCTTTCCAATTAGCAATTGCCCTTCTCGCGGTCAGGTTTTGTTCCGTCCTGACAGACAGACAGCAATCTCAGCAGCAACTCGAGCATTGTTTTCCAATAAAGCAATATTGGCATGGAGTGTTGCCCCAGCACTGGCTTCAGTCATCCTTGCAAGCAGAAACGGAGTCACCTCGCGCCCGGTGATTCGTTTTTGCTTCGCTTCCTCCAACGACTCAGCGATTACAGTCTCCAATAAGTTAGTCGAAACTTCAGCGGCTTCAGGAACTGGGATGGTGACGATTAATGCGCTTGTCACTCCCATCTCACGTTGCGACCTGACGATTCGTACCACTTCATCCGGCGACTCAACTCTTGCATCAACCGGTAACCCGCTGCTCCGAGAATAAAACGCCGGCATCTCGTCGCAATGGTAACCCACTACGGTGACGCCCTGCGTTTCCAACCATTCACGCGTTGCTGGTAAATCAAGAACTATCTTCGCGCCAGAGCAAACCACTACAATCGGCGTTCGCGCGAGCTCTGGCAAGTCAGCGGAAACATCCGGAAACGATCCGCGATGCACACCGCCAATCCCTCCCGTTGCAAAAACATTTATTCCCGAGCGATGTGCGATCCAGATACTGCTGGCGACTGTTGTGGCTGCATTCCATTTACCTGCGCGCGCGAGGGGTAAATCTCGAGTGCTGATCTTTTTGATGCTGTCATTATTGGCAATGAACTCAACTTGCTCTGGGCTGAGTCCAGCACAGAGTTCTCCATCCAGAACTGCAATCGTTGCCGGCGTGGCCCCTGCGTCGCGCACGATTTGTTCAAGACGTCGAGCTACTTCCAGATTGATCGGCCGCGGTAAACCATGAGCAATGACCGTCGATTCCAGCGCCACCACTGGCCTTTGCTGATTTAGCGCTTCGGCAACTTCAGCGCTCAGCATGATCAAGGATTGTTTAGCCATGAATGAGTTTCGTTATTGAGCAAACCAGCGTGCGAGGAATTTTGCATTGAACCAGAAAATGCAGTCCGGAAGGAAACATAATTGATCGGATCAGCTTGCATAAGAAGGTCGGAATTAGTCCGCGGAGCGGAGGGCAGCGTAAAGCCGGGGGCGTAAGCCCCAGGTAAAGTTGAAAAAGAATGATTGAGCCCGCGAAGCGGGCGAAAGCCTTTTGGTTGGTTAGTCAGCGCTGTCACCCGCCTCGCGGGCTCACAAATCTTTACCGTTCCCCTGACCTGGGGCTTACGCCTCAGGCTTTATGCTTTCACCTGCTTCGCAGGTTTGACCGAATGCTGATTGAAATTAGCTAGCGAAGTTTCCTGACCTTCCAACCAACACCGTGCTTGACGCCTTGCGCCACTTATCTGCACTATGAATCTGCAATAACTACACCCTGTCCCGTTCTCTCCTGAAAGGTTAGCCGAATGAACTTTCGCAAACTCTTCTGTTCCTTCGTCGGTATCCTGTTTTGCTTTAATTCCACGTTACCAGGCTTTGCGGTTGGCGCGGGTAACAAATTGCAAACGCCAGCAACTACGCCCGCGGCAACGCCCGCTCGTGATGAGAAGCTTTGGAAGAAGGCCTTGAAGATCCACAGTGATGCGATTGTCGTGGATACGCACAACGATATCCTCTCAATGATGACTGACGACAATTACGACATCGGCGTTTCTTCTGTGGGGAAGTATCACACGGATATTGCGCGCATGAAGCAGGGGGGGATTACAGCCGAGTTCTTCAGCGTCTACATCGATCGCAGTTATGCACGCAATGGCGGCTCCGCCCGCCGCACGCTCGACATGATCGACTACGTCTATCGAGCCGCCGAACGCTATCCGAACGATTTCGTAATGTCATATTCCACAGCAGACATTCGCCGCGCCAAGAAGCAAAAGAAGATTGCCGCGCTGATGGGAATTGAAGGCGGCCACGCGATTGAGGATTCCCTGATGGCTCTGCGTGATTTTTACCGCCTGGGAATTCGTTACATGACGCTGACGCACAACAATACGAATAACTGGGCAGACTCATGCTGCGATACTGCCAAGCATAACGGCCTTTCCGACTTTGGTAAGGATGTGGTGCGCGAGATGAATCGCATCGGCATGATAGTGGACGTTTCACACGTGTCTGACAAAACAATGAGTGACGTTTTCGACGTTTCCGCCGCTCCTGTGATCGCATCGCATTCCTCGGCCCGCGCGCTTGGTGATCGCACACGTAACATACCCGACGATCTGCTGCGTCGCTTTACGAAGAATGGCGGCGTGGTAATGGTAAATTTCTATCCCGGTTTCATCGACAAGAACGTGATCGCCGCAACCAAAGAACGAGATGCCCGGCTAAAACCGCAGCTCGATCAACTAAAAGAAACGTTTAAAGATGATCCAAAGCAGCTGGAAGCTGAAACAAACAAACTTCAAGCAACTATCCCATTACCGCCAACTCCGTTATCGGTCTTGATCGATCATTTTGATCACATTGCGAAAGTTGCAGGCATCGATCATGTAGGCCTCGGTTCGGATTTTGACGGTATCCCAAGTGTGCCGATTGGCATGGAAGACATTTCCAAGTTGCCAAACATTACCTACGAGCTGCTCAAGCGAGGATACAGCGAGAAGGACGTTAAAAAAGTCCTGGGCGAAAATTTCATGAGGGCGTTTGCGGAAGTGGAGCGGGTGGCGCGAACCTCACGACTAAGCGGAGACGGCAATCTGCGACGGCTCACAGCTCCATAACAAGATCCATACGCAAAAAAAATACGGCGGCGTTCAATGGAACGTCGCCGTAATTCTGTTGATAGGCCAACTATTGAAGACTATTCTTCGCCGCCCCCCTGGCGAGCGCCTCCGCCGGTCGGCTTGAAGTCTTCACCGCCCGTCTTGCCGCCTTTGTCCTGGCCCTGACTTGGGTTGCGTTGTCCCTGACCCTGGATGCCGCCACCCTGGCCGGCTGACTCTTGCGGACTACGGCCGGTTTGTCCCTGTCCGGGTTGTCCCTGACCCGGTTGTCCCTGACCTGACTGTCCCTGACCTGACTGTCCGCCGAACTGTCCTTGCTGACCGGACTGCTGGCCCTGAGCACCGCTTGTGGCAGTCGCACCCATGGCCTTCTCATCACGTTGGCTACCCTCATTTTGATCTTTGTTTCTTTCGTCTGCCATATTCCCCTCCGTGTAGTTGAATTTCTGATGGTCGCGCACTTCATAAACGGCGACGTCGAATGTCAGCCTGTCTTTATCAACCTTCGTGCCATCAGAAACTCGCACAACTGAACAGAAAACTTTGGCCTTTAGTCGATCACAAAACATACACGCGCAAATGAAATCGTACACCGCCGGCGTCTGAAGTTGTCCGCAAAGCCGCGTGATATACTTTCCTCCTGCTAATGAACACTGCCGGTATCTATATCCACATTCCCTTTTGTCGCTCGCGTTGCTCTTACTGTGACTTTGCTACCGGTTTGTATGAGACGTCATTGGCGGAGCGATACGTTCGGGCCTTAGTAAACGAGATTAGATCCTGGTCGGAAGTGGAGACCAAAGTAACGATCGACACGATCTATTTTGGAGGAGGCACGCCCTCGCTTCTGTCGCCTCAACAACTGGCAACCATTCTCGAGGCACTGCACGCGCGTTTTCGGGTTGTTTCAGGTTCCGAAATCACTTTGGAAATGAATCCCGGAACAGTTACAGAAGAATGTTTACGTGACTTTCGTCACTCTGGGAGTCAATCGCGCGAGCTTTGGCGCGCAAACTTTTGACGACAGTGAGCTGGCGCGACTCGGTCGTTCGCACAGCTCGAGCGAGACGACTCAAACATTTCGCTTTCTTCGTGAAGCCGGTTTCGAAAACGTAAGTTTTGATCTGATTGCCGGATTACCGGGCCAAACCGTGGCCGGCTGGCGGCGCAACCTCGATCAGGCGCTGGCGCTCAGTCCCGAGCACCTGTCGTTTTATCTGCTGGAAGTGCACGAAGGAACACCTCTCGCAGAACACATTCGGACCGGAAAGCAGCCGCGTCCCAACGACGATCTGGCTGCAGAGATGTACGAAGTGATGCTCGACCGCGCGTCAGCGACGGGTTATGAGCATTACGAGATTTCTAACCTCTGCCGGCCGGGTTTTCAATCGCGTCATAATACGAAGTACTGGAACGGAACTGCCTATTACGGCTTTGGTTGTTCAGCGCATTCTTACGATGGACACAGCCGTCGCTGGTCGAATGAACGCGATGTTGGTCGTTACGTCGACGCCATCGAGAAGCGTTTGAACGCAGTTGTGGAACGTTCGCAGCTTACTCCGGAAGAAATTCGAGCTGAGGCGGTTTTTTTAGGACTGCGATTAATGCGTGGCGTCAGCACCAAACAATATCGAAATCAATTTGGCGTTGATCTGCGAGATCAACATGAGGCTGAACTGAAACAGTTCCGGGACGCTGGCTTGATTGAATTTGATGGGGACATGCTGCGCCTAACCAGATCCGGTGCCTTGCTCTCCAATGAAGTGTTTGCGGCGTTTGTCTAGGTCAGTGGAAAGTGGACAGTGGGCAGTGGGAGTTGGCAGACGGTTCAGGAGTCAGACGGCAGACGGCCGAAGCAGACGAAAGACCGCAAAGACCAGATACCAAAGACCAAAGACCAAAGACCAAAGACCAATTCCATGATTATTGCCATTGACGGTCCATCAGCATCCGGCAAGTCGACGCTGGGCCGCATGCTTGCGCGTGAGCTTAATTTGCTCTACATCGACACTGGTTCGATGTATCGCGCCGTGGCCCTCGCGGTGATGGAGTCAAGCGTAAATTCAAACGATGATTTGGCAGTCGGCTCGTTGGCGGGACGCGTCGACATTGATCTGGAAGGCGATCCGGATTCGTTGCGCGTCTTGTTGGAAGGCCGTGATGTAACTGAAATGATCCGGAGTGAGGATGTCACTCACATGTCGTCCGTCATCTCAACGATTCCGGCAGTGCGGCGGGCCATGGTCGCGCGCCAGCGGGAACTGGCCGCACGCGGCGCCGTGTTGAATGGACGAGACATCGGCACCGTTGTGTTTCCCAAGGCTGACGTAAAGTTCTTTCTCACCGCGGTTCCGCAGGAACGGGCCCAGCGTCGTTATGAAGAAGATCGAGCCGAGGACATCAACACGAGACTTCGAAGCTACATTTGCCGAGATGAGCGAACGCGATCGCCGCGATGAGACGCGGGCAGACTCTCCCTTAACCTGCGCCAGCGATGCGATCGTTATCGATTCCACCGGACTCTCGATCGAAGAAGTCTTTGAGAAAATGATGCGCAAAATAAAAGAGAAAAGGCTCCTGTGAGAATTAGATTGTTCAAGAAGAGCCGAATACAGGCGTCCAGACTGTTCGCCTTATTCCTGACCGCGATAGTCCTCGCGGCGATCTCCTGCTTACAGTTGCCGACTCGCGCTCAGGATCCCGCGGCGCCAATTTTAAGAAGCGAGGATGAACTGCTCGAGGACATGAAACAGTGGCATGAACCTAAGCCACCTCCGATTGCTCGTCAGGCTAACCTGGGTGGACCGGTTCTTGTCGAGTTGATAATTGACGAGCAGGGCAATGTTACTTCCTCGCGAATCGTTTCTGGACATCCATTATTGCGATCGGCTGTGCTGGAAGCGGCGCGATTGTGGAAGTTCAATCCGGTATTGGTCGAAGGCCGTGCGGTGACCGTCAAGGGCCGATTAACCTACACCTTTCCGATAGTCAAACGTTCCTCCACGAACGAAAGCATCCGAGTGTTAGCGAGGAAAGCTCGTCGCAACCCCAAATCTGCTAAAGCTCATTACGATCTCGGCCGTGCACATTTCGAAGCTTCAAATTATTCCGACGCCATAGCGCAATTTAGCGCAGCGATTCGGATTGATCCCAAGCATTCACAATCGCATCTGAGCCTGGGACACGCTTACGCGCGCCTCTATTACTTTGATGAGGCCCAGGCCGCTTATGAAAACGCGATCAAGATTGATCCAAATAGTTCGGAAGCCTTCCATGCTTTAGGGCTCGTATACATGGGTCAGGAAAAGTATCAAGAGGCGATCGTTGCCTTTGATGACTCATTGAAAGTTGAAGACCCAATCACCTCGACCTATTTCTTGCTTGGGAAGTGCCATTTTCTCCTTAACCGGTCGCGACAGGCCGTGGAATTCTACAGGAAAGGATTGGAAACATATCCTGATAGCGATTCCGGGCATTATGGTTTGGGAGAGGCCTACCTTGATCTTGAGCAGTACGGCGCAGCGATAATTGAATTCAAGGAAGCGCTCAGGTTATCTAACGGCCAGGGAGCTCCCAATGCTCACTATCATCTGGGATTGGCATATCTCAGAAGTGGAGATCGGGAATCGGCGATCAAGGAATATGAGATTCTCAAGGCACACAAGTCGGAATTGGCCGAGCGTCTGTGGCAAGAAATCCAAACGATAAAGCCGCGTGAGATCGGCGATTGAGTTTGCCCGGGATGCTTCAGAGAAATCTAAAGACGTTATTCCAGTTTTCATTTAAAAGGGAACCCTTGTGGATCCTGGCATTTTCGTTGGTACCCGGAATTCTCATGCTTTTTCTTTTACTCATTCTTGAGCTTCTGGGCCTACTGCGCTAGTCCTTCAAATCGGCAATCGCCAATCGGCAATTGGAAATCTAAACCAGTGTTCACTGGAATCATTGAAGAGCTTGGGCGCGTACACTCAATCGAGATGCGTGGCGCCGATGCGCGAATTGTCATCACCGCAAGCACTGTTGTCTCGGATGCTCACGATGGCGACTCGATCGCCGTTAACGGAGTTTGTCTGACCGCGCTCGACGTCACCTCGAATTCATTCGCGGCAGACGTTTCCAAAGAGACGCTCGAGAGATCAACTCTAGGCCGGTTAAAACCCAACTCACCGGTAAACCTGGAACGGGCCGTCACGCCGGCGACTCGACTCGGTGGTCACATAGTTCAAGGTCACGTCGACGCGACAGGTAAATTTCTCGAGGCAGTCGATCACGGAGGTTCATGGACGGTTCGCATCGCCTACCCGCGCGAAATTGCGCCGTACCTGGTCTTCAAAGGGTCGGTAACTGTCGAAGGAATCAGCCTCACGATTGCCGCGCTTGCAGATAATCACTTCGACATTGCCGTGATTCCGAAGACGTGGGAGGTCACAAATTTTTCCCATCTGCGGCCTGGGGACGAAGTGAATATCGAGGCGGATGTGATTGCGAAGTATGTTGAGCGGATCTTGGACAGTCGGGAACGGTAGGCGCGTGGGTATTGGTGTAGGGGCGTCCCTCTGTGGACGCCGTTTCGCTGACTTTGGCACTCCTTTAGTCCGACTTTGGGGGTGCCCACGGAGGGACGCCCCTACACTCGGTCGAAAAAACTGGGCCTTTCAGGTAACATGAAAACAGGTCAGAAGACAGAAGTCAGGAGACAGGGCAAGTCAAGTTCCAAGTTCCAAGTTCAAAGACAACCTGAAACCCGAAACCCGAAACCGAAACCCGAAACCCATTTATGTCATTTGCCTCAATCGAAGACGCCGCTGCCGACATCCGTGAAGGACGGATGATAATCATCGTCGACGATGAAGATCGCGAAAACGAAGGCGATCTGGTATGCGCGGCAGAGAAGATCACGCCGGAAGTCATCAACTTCATGGCGCGGCACGCTCGCGGTTTAATTTGTCTCCCACTCACCGAAGAGCGTTGCGATGAGTTGCATCTGACCACGCAGGTAGCCGACAACACCTCTTATCTTGCAACTGCTTTCACAGTCTCGATCGATGGCCGCAAAGGTGTTTCGACCGGAATCTCAGCATCTGATCGCGCCACAACCATACTTACGGCGGTCGATCCTCAAACAAAGCCTTCTGATCTCGCGCGACCGGGTCATGTGTTTCCGCTTCGGGCGCGAGCCGGGGGCGTATTAGTACGTCCCGGGCAAACGGAAGCGAGCGTCGATATCGCGCGTCTGGCCGGGCTCTACCCGGCAGGTGTTATTTGCGAAATCATGAATGAAGACGGGACGATGGCCCGGCTGCCGGAGTTGAAAGAGTTTGCCGCGCTTCATCGTCTGAAAATGATCACGGTCGCCGATCTTGTTCGTTACCGCATCAGCAAAGAAACACTCGTGCGACGGGTGGTGGAAACTGACTTACCCACCGTGCATGGACTCTTTCGCGCCATCGCTTACCAGAATGTCATCAACGGCGATGTGCATCTGGCGATGGTCATGGGTGAGCTTGACGACGATCCAGACGAACCGGTACTGGTTCGGGTACACACTGAAAACGTGACTTGCGACATGTTTGGTTCGCTGATCGACGACACCGGTTACCAACTTCATTCAGCTTTGGAGAAAATTGCCGAGGCGGGTCAGGGTGTCGTGCTCTACTTGCGGCAGCGCGAACATAGTCTCGATCTCGTGAACCAGTTGCGCACCTACGCGGTTATGAATGAGAAAGGCAAGACGAAGCAGGAGGCGAGTCTGGAAACGAACTATGGACTCGACCGTGATTATGGTGTCGGAGCCCAGATCCTGCACGACCTCGGCTTGCGGCGCATTCTCCTGTTAACGAATCATCCCCCCAAAGTTGCAGCGCTCGAGGGTTTTGAACTCGAGGTCGTTGGCAACGTCCCCCTGGGTCAGCCCGCCTATCTGAAAGAGCCGTCGGCGGAACGAAAGGCGCCGCTGACCGAAAAAAGAGAGCAACGTACCTGAGCGGCGACGTCATCTCTTAGTTCGACTCCGTGTTTGAGTTTGCCACGCGAACTGTTTCGCCCCGCTCATCGCGTGGCTGCTAGCGGCTCGTTTCCAGCTTTTCGGGCTCTCCCTCTATAATCTCGACCTTGTTTGTTGGCCCACTTGGCGGCTGTACGCTATGAGTGTAGACGATCGGGAGAACCGTTCAGAAAAAACTGCGGATGAATCGGCTCGCGAACGGGACGAGGTGGTCGAGGCGTTGCAGTCGGAGACTGACGAACCTTTGCCGCCGCGGGCCGAAGAAATTGCCAACCGAGACGCGCGACGGCCTCACCCGAGATTTCCCCAGGGAAGACGTCGTCGTTACCTAACCAAACGAAACGCCCTAATAGCCACTGTCGCGGCATCGATCGGCGTCGTCGCGTTGATCCTGATTGCGGTACTGCTTTATCGATTTGGTTATGTCGACGATTACGTTGCCGGGCAGATCAAAAATACATTTGCTACCTATGGAATCCGCGCCGAGATCAAGGATTTTCACACCGCGTTCACGCCTCAGACCGTCGAGATGGTCGGCCTCGAATTGTTCGACGCGCAGACAGGAGAAAAACTCGGCAAGATTGATCGTCTGTTGGCAACCGTTCGCATTGAGGATCTTTACGCCCTTAACTTGCAACGGAACATCAATCTTAAGGATCTGAAGATTGAAGGCCTCGAAGCGTGGGTCACGTTTGACGAGCAAGGCCGTTCCAATTTTCGCAATCTACACATTCCGGCTCCTGAACCAAACCGGCGCATCCTTTTTGCTTACTCCACTGCGCGTCTGGAAATTCAAAACGGCGTAATTCACTACGGCGATGCGCGCCACGAGATTTCTGGTGAGGCGCGCAACCTGCACGCGACGATTCAGCCTGACGATCCCTCCGCACCCGCTGAGAGTTGGATGAATACCGTCACTCTCGCTCTTTCGAATTCCACGTTCACTTACGATGGCCGCCCCATTAATGACATCTCGGTCAACGCCAAGGGCCGGGTGAACCAGACTCGTGCCGAGTTTCATGAATTAGTTGTGCGAACGCCGATCGGTGAAGCAAAGCTCGACGGCACAATGGACGATTGGCGCGCGCTGCGTTACCAGATGAACATTACGTCGACTGTTGATTTGACGCAGGCGTCTGAGATTTTGCAGCCGCAGACTACGCTGCGCGGCGCGGGAAACTTCGTTGGCAAGGTTTCCGGTGAAGGGGATCAATACAAAGTCGAGGGCACCATCAAGTCGGACGCGCTTGCTGCTGATGGAGTGCGCCTGCAAGGACTCAATGTAACTGCTGCGGGTTCCGGACAAGGAAAGAGCTACAACATCAACGGGCGCGCCGTTGCCGAATTGCTGACTGCCGGCGACTTCCAGCTGAATTCAGTGCAGTTAGTGGGCGGTGTCATGGGAACCGGATCCGACTTTCGTTGGGTCGGCGAGCTACGGGCCGCTGCCGAACGAAGTTATGGAACCACGATCGCCGGATTGATCTTGCTGGACGCGCGCGCGGAATTAAATGACGGTGTCCTGACAGCCTCTTCCAGCCAGTTTCGCGCCAACAGCCTTAGCACATCAGGCGCGCGGTTAATGGAATTACTGCTTCCGATCTGCGTGTCCGTAATGAAAACAATGTCACGACTGCGAGTATTGCGAAGATAAATGCGGGGGATGTAGTCGGATCAGGAGCGCGAGTTAAGGGAGTCACAGTTAATAACGTAGATATCACCGGCAAAGATGGAGTTACCAGTGTCGTCGTAAAAAACGTGGAGGTCGGGGCGACTTCGGCTGCCGGGGCCGAAATCGGCAGCGTGAACATCGCGGGCGTTCGCCTTTCAGTGCGCGAGGGACGCATTCAGGGCTCTACCGCGGATATCGATGCGGGTACGATCAAACTTGCCGACGGCGGCCACGCCGACAACGTGAAACTGACGAAGCCTGTTTTCGTTGTCGAGCCATCCGGGCGGTATCGGGCAAGCGCCGACCTGAGCATCGGCGGTGGTGTCGTCGGACGAATGGACTTGGGCCAGGCGCGCGCGGATTTGGTAGCTACCAATGCCGATATTCAACTCAACAATTTTACGGCGGATATTTTTAAGGGACGAGCCTCGGGTAACGCTCGAATTGCAACCGGACGCGGCGGCAGTTCGCGAATTGTCGCGGCTTTCACCGAGCTCGACATTGCCGGACCGCTCACAGCATTCGCTGAAGCCGCAGTGCCTCTTTCAGGACGCGCGAGTGGGCGTGTGGATCTTACCTTTCCTGGCACCGAGTTTAAACTCGCTTCCGGTTCCCTGACTTCACAACTCACGGCAGACACGACCACAGCTGACAGTGCGCGTGTCCCGCTCTCAGGAGAAGTTTCACTCACAGCTGATCGTGGCCTCTTTCAAATCCAGCGGGTCGACCTTAAGACTCCAGCCAGCAGTCTCCAAGCCACTGGCCAGTTCTCTTACCAGGGCGATTCCAATCTCCAGGTGGCCCTGAATTCGTCCGATGCTGCAGAGTTGCAGGCGGTCTTATTTTCTTCGGGACTCTTACCTGACGTTGAAGAACAGCTGAGCACCTATCGCATTGACTTGGGTGGGCAATTCGCTTTCAACGGCACTTTGCGCGGCAAGCTTGAGTCGCCTGACATCGACGGTCGCCTCTCATTTTCATCGCTGGTCATCAATGGTAACGATCTCGGAGCGCTGACGGCCGGGATCCGAATGACACCGGATGAGCTGCGAATTGAAGACGGGCGACTTACTGAGAGAGATGGCGGCGGAATGCAGTTTACCGTCGTTTCACCTCGCACCGGTGAAGACAATGCCACGGTGACGGCGACACTTGATCGTGTGAATGCTGCGGCACTTCTGGTTGTGCTTCCGTTGGATCGAGATACACGTGAAAAGCTCCGAGACACTCAAGCTGATGTCTCGGGCACGGTCCAGATCTCGGGTATACCAAACGCGATGAACGGCAGCGCCGAATTGCGTTTCGGCGCCGGGCGCCTCGCCGGCGAGCCGCTGCAAAGCCTGTTAGCTCGCGCGACCTTCAGCGGGTCGGAAGTTAAGATTGAAAACATTGATGCGCATCTCGATGCCGGGCACATCATCGCCAGCGGTACTTACAACACCGCCAGTAATGTTTTCGATTTAAAGGGAAGTGCGGAGGGAGTTCAGCTAAGCAGACTCAGCGCCTTCGCCAACAGACCAGGACTGCCTGAACTTACCGGAACAGCGGACGTGACAGCCCATGTTATCGGAAGTTTGAAGGACGAAGATTTCTCCAATTACCAGATAACTTTCGACGGCACGGGCAAAAACGTCACCATCAACGGCCGGCCCGCCGGGACGCTTGCCCTGGTTGGCAGGACGGAAAACAAACAACTCAATATCACGTTCACGACAGGTCTTCTTGGTGAACCTCAGGTAGTTGCCGCTCAGGTGAATCTCGCAGATCCCCGTTTGCGCTCAGAGCTAAATACCACTCTCACCAACGCCGACCTGACGACGTTGATGGGAATAATCCTGCCGCAAAGCACCGTGAAAATTACCGGCCGTGCCACGGGTACGATTACCGCTTCGGGTAATTTGGTCGACGACGACAATGAATATTCGTTAGCGGGTCTGCAAGGCACGGCAAATTTTAGTGAGCTGAGTTTCAGGGTTGAGGATGTGCAGTTAATTGCTACGTCACCTTTGCTGGTCCAGTTTTCTCCCAGCGAGGTCTTCTTTGAAAAGACGCAATTTACCGGACCGGGTACGAACATCTTGTTAGGCGGCAGACTCGCTGTCGGTCCCGGGGGCCGGCAAACCTTCACGGCAGATGGCCAGCTAAACCTTCGCGTCCTGAACGGACTCTCGCCCGACGTCTTCACATCGGGTGTTGCTGATGTAGCAGTGCGTGTCACCGGAAGCTTCGAACAACCACGATTGAACGGGACTGCCTCGATTGCGAGTGGTTCGGTGTCGATTTTGCTCGGCAATGAACGCTGGATGATCACAAATCTCAAGTCTGTAGTGAGGTTCTCCGCCGATCAGGCGCAGATTGAATCGCTGGCGGGCACAATGGGCGGAGGCCATGTCACTGGATCGGGTGGCGCGCGGCTCGAAGGATTCTCGCTGGCAGAATTTCTCGTCAACCTCCACGGTGAAAATGTAACCGTGCCTTTCCCAACGGACTTCCGTTCCACCGTCGATGCCGATCTCGAAATCAAAGGCTCCGCGCGCGAGCAACTTGTCGGCGGCACGGTCAGATTGCGGCGCACCGAATACACCGAAGACATCGAGTTGGCAGACTTGATCAACTTCCGTCGTGAAGAGTCGATCGAAGAGGGCGGGGAATTAGAGTTTACCCGGGCGGCAGTCTTCAATGACCTTCGAGTCGAAGGACGCAATGCACTAGTGGTCAGAAACAATCTTGCTGACCTGGTCGGATCAGTCTCGCTACAGATAAACGGTCCGGTGAAGGATCCGGTAGTTTCGGGAAGGATCACCGCTTCGAGCGGCACGTTGAACTTCCGCAACGATCGCTACGACATCACTCGCGCTCTGATGGATCTGCCCGCCCGTCCAGATGCCGATCCGATTATCAACATTCAAGGAGAAGCACAGATCCGTGGCTATCGAGTATTGGTCACTCTCACGGGACCGCTCTCGCAACCGCAAGCAGTCGTAAGTTCGGAACCAGCTTTACCTCAAGCTGATGTCGTTTCCTTAATCACGACCGGTCAGCTTTCGTCGGGCGATACGAGTGCCTCAGTGCTGTCGCAATCAGGTCTGGGTACCGCGACAAGTTTGCTCACCGACGCGCTCATCAATGCTCCTGCTCAACGTGCAACCAGCAAACTCTTTGGGCTAAGCCGCTTTGAGATCAATCCCGTGATTGGCGGACGCAGCGGCTCAACGCCCGGAGCCCGGCTGACGGTCGGCAAACGCATTAACAAAAATGTTTCGATTACCTATTCGACCAACGTCGCTTCTGATCCCAACCAGATTCTGGCTGTTGAATATCGCGTGTCGGACCGCATTTCCTTCGTCGCCCAATACGAACAAGCCTCCACACGCAGATTGAGTACGCAAAACGACAACTTCAGTTTTGAAATCCGGTTCAGGAAACGGTTTTGACGATGGGGCAAAGCTCGCAGGAACAAGTGGGAACTTATCGGCACCAGGGGCAATCCACGGGTTGGAAGCTGCGGTCTTTGCTGATCCTCCTGGCCACGCTTAGTTTCACTGTCTCCACCGTCGCGTTTGCTAACGACGAACGCGGGTTTGATGCTTATGAAGGCAGACTAATCACCTCGATCGAGATCGTCTTTGAAGGGTCCCCACCAGACGCCACCGCAGAAGCGAGCTTTTTGGCGGTCCTGAAAGTAGCCCCGAACACCGAGTTTTCCGCGGTTAAAGTTCGCGACTCTTTACAGGCCTTATTCGACACCCAACGAGTAGCCAACGCTCGCGTTGAAGTGATCGAAGGCGCGGCGCGGACCGGCCCAATTCGATTAAGGTTCGTAATCCAGCGTCAGGTACAGATTAGTGAAGTGAATATTGAGATCGGCCCGGTGACCGGTTCACCGATAGCCGCTGACGAGCTCCGCGCGCGACTCAGTTTGGTCCAGCCCGGTTCGCGACTAACGAAACAGATCATCCTTCGCAATGCTGACGAGATCCAGGTCTATCTTCGGGACCGTGGTTACTTCAATGCCGTGGTCGAACCTCATGAGCAACTCGATAGCACCGGCACCCGCGCAGTGGTGACTTATCGCGTCAATCTCGGCGAACAGGCTCGCGTCGAAGCCTTCAACATTGGAATTACTGGATTTGATCCGGCGCCAATCCGTGCGGGGCTGCGGCTGCAGAACAGCGCGCCCTTTACGCGTGAAGCTTTGGCTGAGGACATCAAACTTATCCGCGACGCGATCATCGCTCAGGGATACCTGGCGCCGCAGCTGGAAGATCCGCGGGTTGAGCGCGATGGCGAAACCAATCGCATGACGATCAATTTGCAGGGCGGCATTGGACCCAAAGTTAACGTCGTGATTCAAGGACTTTGAGCTCAGCGAAAAAACACAGCGCGAGCTCTTGCCTGTAAAGCGGGAAGGCAACATCGATTTATCGGCAATTGAAGAAGGCGGTCGCCGGTTGCGTAACAAACTTCAGGAGGAGGGTTACTTTTTTGCTGAGATCACTGCCGTTTGCAGCGTAGCGCCACCAGTAATTGGTTCCGTGAGCAGACGTGACGGTCGGAAGTTGCGACAACCTGGATCCAGATCAACTAAGTGGGCGCACCGTAGAAATCCAGTATCAGATTGATAAGGGAAGGCGTTTCCGGCTTACCGATATTCGCATCACCGGCACCAACAAACTTACGTTCCCTGACGTGGAAGCCGATCTCAAGAGCCAGAAAGCAAGCGCGCTGGGATTAATACCGTTTCTCGGGTACGGCCGGGGCTATACGAGTCTGACTTTATTAGAGGTGGACCGGCGCACCGTGCGCAATTACATGCGCGAGCTTGGCTATCGCCGGGCGGACGTGGAGGTACTGCAAGGTGTCTCGATTAATGGCGAGAACCTAATCATAACTTTCAATGTGACTCCGAATGAATTGACGCGGATCGCCGCCGTGGAAGTTCGTGGCAATAAGATTTTTACCGAAAAGCAATTGCGCGACGAGCTCAACACCGTGATTGGGTCACCTTTTTCCCGCTCCCAGGCAAGATTCGACGGTGAACAAGTGCTTGCTTTGTATTCTCGCGAGGGATACGTAAATGCGCAGGTCGATTTTTCCGTCGTGGAATTACCTCGTAAGGACGATGAAGAGCAGGTTCGTTTGATCTACACGATTACCTGCCGCTCCGACTCGGGTGAGCGCAATGGCAATTGCGTGAACGAAGGCGACAAAGTCTTCATCAATCGCATAGTGGTCAATGGCGTAACCGGCAGCGCTAAAACGCAACAGCGCAAACGAGACGCAATCATTCGCTCGATTCCCTTGCAGGAAGGTGATGTGCTCCGTTCGGATTGGGTTGCTGAAAGCGAGCGCGAGCTATATCTGACCGACGCGTATCGTCAGGTGATTATCCATGCTGAACCTGCGGGAGAAACTGAGTCCGGCTTCAAAAAGAAAGACGTGATCATTGACGTAGAAGAAAAGAAAGCCCGCGTCATGGATTACGGTGGTGGCTTCTCGACCGACACCGGCGCCCTGGGCCTGTTTGAACTTTCGAACGTCAATTTGATGAACAAACTGCGGCATGGCGCGATGCGCCTGCGCGTCAGCCGCCAGCAACAGTTGATACGGTTGGAGTACATCGATCCAAAATTCAAGCGGTACAACAAACGACAGTTCGCACCACTCGCACTAACGGTGCAGTATCAGCGCGACTCTACCGTGACCCGTTTCTTCCGTTCGGCCATAGACCGTGGCACTTTCGGCATCGTGCAACGACTGAATGAGGACGGCGATCCTATAGATGAAATCGGCGGGCGCGTTGACGAACCGACTATTAACCGCCTGACGGTGTCGCTGGAAACTCAGCGGGTACTCGATCAGAAGTCGCACACAATCGTCTTCGCTCGTTATAGCTATGAAGACGTGCGCTTGTTCAATCTTCAGAGCTTGCTTGATCAGGCCCATTCTGCAGCCGGATCGTTCAGTGCGGCTTTCCCGTTTCGGAGCGTCGATCGTACGCGACACACGAGAAAGATGTGAACGAGGCCTGCTGGGAGTTGTTCGCGATCCTGACAGCGTTGACTCTGCGATACCGGGTGAAATCTGTCGCTACAATCAGGTGGATGCAACGCGAGGTTATTTCTTCAGTGTTGACTACGCGATTGCGTTGCGGCAGTTGGGTGGCAATCTCTCGTTCAATAAGTTGCAGGCGACTTATCGCACCTACCACAAGGTTAACCGGTTGCGAGGAACCGTGTTCGCCGCCAACGCCACGCTTGGATTAGCAAATCTATTCAATCCGCGCGATCGCGAGGGCGATGGGCAAATCGATGAAATCGATCGCACGCTGCCCATCAGTGAAAGATTCTTTTCCGGCGGCTCCACGACATTGCGCGGCTTTGGCTTTGAAGAGGCTGGGCCTCGCCGGGCGATAATTCCTGAAGGCACTTTCCGGGCGCAAGACGGCGAGATTGTTGAACTGAATCCTTTTACGGTACCGATTGGCGGAAATGCTCTGGCGGTTGTAAATCTCGAAGCGCGTATACCTTTGACGCGAGCCGTGCAGGTTGTGCCGTTTTACGATGGCGGCAATGTGTTCCGGCGCATCGGCGATTTGTTCGGGAAGGACGATCCGACACCAGTCCCGCCGGGCGACGTTGTCGCTGCGATTAACGCTGCGAACCTCCGAGCTCGTTGGAGCAACACCATTGGCCTTGGCTTCAGAATCCAAACGCCCGTTGGCGGTGCGCTCGCGGTTGATTATGGCTTCCTATTGAATCCGCCGGAATTTCTGATTCCGCAGCGGGGACCGATGGGCGGATTCGATGGCACGCCGGCCATCTTTCGCCTGAATCGGTCGCAGGTGCACTTCAGGTTTACGCAGACGTTCTAGGGAGAGGGGAAAGAGGGAAAGAGGGGAACAGGGGCACAGGGGAACGCGGAAGAGGGGAAAAGAGGAACAGGGAAAGGGGAAAGAGGCGAGAAGAGGGAAAAGGAAAGACGGAATGATTAGTAACTTCATTAGTTTTGTTTGCGTTAACCCTGCGGCGAAAGAATTCTACAGGAATTCCCCTGTTTCCCCGTTCCCCTGTTCCCCGATACGTGCGCCGACTGTTGCCACAGGGGTTTTACTCTTCCTTATTCTCCTGTTCCCCTGTTCCCCTCTTTCCCAGTCGGCTACCGCTCAGGAAACTGTCGATCGGATGGTGGCGACCGTGAATGCGGGCGTGCGCACTGACTTGATCACATATTCGGATCTAGTTTGGCAGCTGGCGCTGCAACCGAATACACCGCTTGTTTCGCCAACTTCTCACGACCTGAACCGGGCGCTTCATTTGGTCGTGGATCAAAGATTGATTTTGCAGGAAGCCGAAAAACTTCCGACGATCGCACCGGCCGCTGAAGAGGTGAAGGTAGCTCGCGATGAGTTGAGCAAAGCGTTTCCTTCCGCAGCGGAATTTCAACAGCGATTGATGCTGGTAGGTTTGACGTCGGAAAAGCTTGACGAGATTTTGGAGCAGCGGGTGCGAATTGAGAAATATTTGAATTTCCGGTTTCGCAATTTTGTGCTGATTACGCAAAAAGAGATCGGCAATTATTACAACGAAGTCTACGTTCCTCGTGTCCGCGGACGCGGACAGATTGTGCCAAAGCTGGAAGAAGCGCAAGCTGAGATAGAAAGGATTTTGACAGAGGCTAAAATTGAGTCAGACACCGATGCATTTCTTGACAGCGCTCGAGAACGAGCGGAGATAGTGACGCTGAGCGCTGTCTAAAAAAATAGACGGTTTTCGGTTTTTGGTCTTTGGTGTCTTTGATGTTAGTCGGCGACTCAACCTGGAAGCATCGAGTCTCTTAATTGAAAGCGGGAGCAAAAGCCCAGGACTAAATACCCAAATACCTGAAGACCTAAGACTCGGAACTACCAATCCCATTCATGCCCCGAAATTTGAGAACACAACCCAGAATTGGTTTAGCGCTATCGGGCGGCGCCGCACGCGGCATCGCCCATGTCGGTGTCCTGCAAGCCTTAGTTGAAAATCAAATTCCGATCGATTTCATTGCCGGCTCTTCCGCAGGAGCTCTGGTAGGCGGCACGATGGCTTCTGGCTTACCCCTTTCTGAACTTGAAGCGCTCGGCCGGAGTTTACGCTGGCGTGATGTTGGACGCATGACCATGTCCCGCTGCGGTGTGCAAAGCAATGAACGACTTGAACAGTATCTCCGTGCGCGCTTGCCGGTGACTCGCTTTGAAGAGTTACAGATCCCATTTGCGGCGGTGGCCACTGAGCTCAGCACCGGCAAAGCGATAGTCTTTCGAGACACAGGCGATCTGCCGTTTGCAATTCGTGCTAGTTGTGCAATTCCCGGTTGGTATCTCCCCGTCATCGACTCTGAGGGCAGGCAACTTGTAGACGGCGGCCTGGTGGCCAATATTCCCGTCGACGTAGCCTGGTCCCTGGGTGCAGACATCGTCATTGCAGTAGACGTGAATGCCGAAGGGGCAAAGTTTCTGGGACCGTCGCTCTCGATTATCGGTGTCGTGATCCAATCAATGCTCGTGGTGCAGCGGATTGCGGCGCAGGTACAGCTGGAAGCGGCGGATCTGGTGATTAGACCGCACGTGGGACACATTCGTTGGGATGAGATGGGACGCGCTGACGAACTACTGGCGGCAGGTCGCGAAGCGGTGATTGAAAGTCTGCCCGATATCAAGGCCCGGATTGAAGCCGCCTCCAAACCCGCGCCGAGGTGGTATCAAATACGCCGCGGCAAAGAAAGCCTAAGCAAAAGACCGATTGCTTCGTCGTGAAGCGAACACAGAACCGCGAGCAATAGCGAGCGGATGCCGGCTTAAGCGAATGAATTTGAGCCTGGCATCCGCTCGCTATCGCTCGCGGTTCTGAACCTTCAGCCTCGCGGATCTTTAACTTGCAGCGAAAAGCCGCTGAACATTCAGGCCATTACCCTTTTCACTCTCCCAAGAATCCCCACGTTATTCGCCATATATAACAAACATAAGAGATTAAGGGATTAACGAAGGGTTGCGCGGAAACCGGGTTCGGGAGTTCGAAGTTTCGGAGTTCGGAGTTCGAATTTCGAGGTTAGTTATTGGTTGCCAAGGGTGGCCAAGTGCGGATGGCGCACTCCGAACCCCGCACTCCGAACTCCGCACTTTTGCAAATGACCATCGAAATTACATCGGTGCCGTTGCGACGTTGGTCCGTTTGGCTGCGAATTGCACGCATTAGGCGCCGACTGTTTTCCACGACTCGGCGCCGGAAGGTTTCCCCTCGCCGGCCGGTCTTGCGATTTCTTACCGCATTGTTTCTGCTTGGAACTGTTCTCGCCGCTGACACTCTGCAGCGCTCCTACAAATATTATTCACATCTAATCGATGCACGACTCGCCAGCGGCTACCTCACTAGTCGTCCGGGACTCTATGCGGCCCCGCGAATTCTTCGCGCCGGGCAGGGATTCACTCAAACAGCGCTGGTGAATGCATTGCAGCGGGCCGGCTATATAGAAACTGAAGCAAGTGAAGTTTGGAGCGGTAGTTTCAAACAAAGTCCTGGAGTGATTGAGATTCGCCCGCAACGTTTCGAACAGAACAGCGAACCGCGGGTCGTACGCGTAACTTTTGAAAAGAATCAGATTGCCGGGCTGACTGGCGATGATTTGACGCTTGACTCGTTTACGCTCGCACCTGAAGTTCTAACAAACGATCTCTCAGCAAAAACAGGCAACCACAAGACACTCGCGTATCTGGATATTCCCCCGGTGCTGGTGCACGCAATCCTGGCAATCGAAGATCGACGTTTCTTCCAACATTCAGGAATCGATCTCCTGGCCGTGGGGCGGGCGCTGTTTCGCAATGCCGGCGACGAGCGCATCGGTCAGGGCGGCTCAACCATTTCGCAACAACTCGTCAAGAATACTTATCTTTCGCCTGAGCGCACCCTTCGCCGCAAATATGCGGAAGCCATGCTCGCTTTCGCACTCGAGCGCCGGCTCTCGAAAGAAGACATCTTCGCCTTGTACTGCAACGAGGTTTATCTGGGTCAGCGTGGTGCTGTTGTCGCGCGCGGTGTGGAGCAGGCGGCGGCGATTTACTTTGGCAAAAACCTGAAAGACCTTTCGTTAAATGAAGCAGCAACAATTGCAGGTATGATTCAAGGACCCGCACGCTACTCTCCCGAACGAAATAAAGAAGCAACAAAAGATCGGCGAAACCTCGTTCTGGCGGCGATGTTGCGCGAAGGGTGGATTAGCGCCGAACTTGCGGCCGCGACCTTTGCAGAACCAGTCACAGTGGCGCCACTGCCTAATGATGCTCGTTCGGTAGCACCTCATTTTATTGATTACGTTAATCGTGTCAGCCCTGAGGCAGACGCTCACTCCGGCTCGCGACGCGTCTACACCACCATAGACTTAGACCTGCAGCAGCTAGCCGAAACGGCTTTGCGAGAGCAGCTCAAACACCTCGATAAACTAAACGCGCGGGGCGCCAATAAGCCCGAAGCAGCGCTAGTTGCTCTGGACCCGCACACGGGCAATGTTCTGGCGATGGTTGGCGGACGAGATTATGGTCAGTCACAACTGAATCGCGCGACCGACGCGAGCCGGCAGCCCGGCTCAACATTCAAGCCATTTGTTTACGCGGCGGCGCTCGAAGATGGTTTTTCTCCAATGCGGTTGTATGAAGATGCACCGCGCGAGTTCATCTACGATCGAAATAAAATTTATCGTCCAGAAAACTTCGGCGGCGCTTACTCTCAGCGTGAAGTGACGATGCGAACCGGATTAGTGAAGTCGCTAAACGTAGTCACTGTTGACGTGGCCTTGCATACAGGTTTGGCGCGTATCGCAAATCTGGCTGCTCAGTTTGGTTTACCACGCCCGGAGCGCTATCCAGCGCTGGCCTTGGGAACCACTGAAGCAACACCAATGCAGATGGCGGCGGCTTACGCAACTTTTGTAAATGGCGGCCGACGCGTAGAACCGCAAGTTATTACGAGCGTCGGCGAGCCTCCGAACATGTCGATACCGTCTGCTGCTGGATCACAAGTTATTAATCCGACCACTGCTTACATGATCACGAATATGCTCGCTGCTGCTGTCGATCACGGGACTGGTCGAGGCGCTCGTGATGCAATGAAGGGAACCGCGGTCGCCGGTAAAACGGGTACATCACGTGATGGATGGTTTATCGGATACACGCCAAATTTAGTTTGCGTGGTGTGGATTGGTTTTGACGATAACAGTCAGTTAGGAATGACAGGGGCCACGGCGGCACTGCCTGCGTGGTCAGAGTTCATGAAGGGTGCGATTGCTCTGCGTCCGGAACTGGGAGGACGCGTTTTTGAATGTCCTGAAGGAATCAAGTTTGTCGAGACCGACGTGGAGAGCGGCCTGATCTCAACTCTCTCGTGTCCTCATCGAGAGCTGATCGCGATTACCGATCGGCTGGCGCCAAATTTTGAATGCTACAACCATGGGAACCTTCCCGAACTAATGCTCGATGGTGGCGAAGTGAATTCAGGGAATGAAACGATCACCTTCGCCCAACATGCGAAGCCGCGAGCATTAAAGCCAGGTCAAGAGGACTTCATCTTACCGAATGCGACGCGAGTTGAAACCGACTCCGCCGGCCAGCGAACCTTAATCAACGCGATGCGTTAGTCTATGGGGTGATTCCGAACGCTTGCGCGTATAGTTCCGGCTCCGCCGCTTGGTGAGCGGTAAGTCTTTGACTTACCGTCCCATCACTCTCTTATGTTGCGGGGCTCAGCCCCGCAAAGTTGTTTCTCAGGCCCATCGGTAAGTCAGAGACTTACCGCTCACCAAAATGGCAAAGCCAGAAAACGTTTTAGAGCCTTTAATCCCTTTCAAGAATCACTTCCGCAATTGCATGTTCTGTGGTGTGGGACATGGAGAGGTGCGCGTGTTTGGCGCCGGACTTCTCGAACAGTTCCTTAGTCAAGCCATGCAGTACCAGGTAGGGTGCGCCAGAATCACGCGTCGCAATCTCCACATCGTGCCAGCCAATACCCCCGCGCCAGCCTGTTTGTAGTGCTTTAAGCGCGGCTTCCTTCGCGGCAAAGCGCGCCGCATAGTGTTGGGCGGCAACTGCGCCTCGACCATCGCAATAGGTTCGCTCAGCCTCTGTAAACACGCGTTCCGCAAAGCGCGGCGTGCGCGCGAGCACTTCGCGAACGCGGCGAACTTCGATAATGTCTATGCCGATGGAAATAATCACTGACGAAGCAAGTCTCCGCGACGCCGGGTTCTACTGGCGTGAAGTCGATGGTGTGCGGGCCTTAATCTGCGCGCCCCTGGAAGCGGCAGGATTCACAAATGGCTTTTCCTCGCGCGGCGGTGGCGTCAGCCCGATGCCGCAGGGCGCGCTTAATCTTGCCGGTTTTAACGAAGACACCGCGGAGAACATTCTGGAGAATCGTCGCCGGTTTCTCAAGCTCTTCCCCGGTAACTGGAATTTAGCGGGATGCTGGCAGATGCATGGCACTGACGTGCGCGTCGTTGATTCGGTTGCGGAAGCGAAGCCGGCCGAGAACGCGCAAGGCGATTCGATCTACTGCGACGCGATCGTTAGCAATGCGTCGCAAGTCCTCGCGGGAGTTAAAACGGCTGACTGTGTGCCGCTGTTGCTTGGCGATCCACAGACGCGAAGTTTCGCTGCGGTGCATGCCGGCTGGCGAGGCACGTTTGCGGGAATTGCGTTCTACGCGATTGAGCGATTGATGAAAGAATATGGCGTTAAGCCCGAAGATTTGCAGGTCGCTATCGGACCCGCCGCTGCCGTTTGTTGCTACGAAGTGGGCGCCGAAGTTATCGATGGTTTTCGTGAACGATTCGCATATGCCGAGGAGCTTCTCGTAGCGACTCGCGACGGACACGCACGCATTGATTTGCTTAAAGCGAACCAAACCCAGCTTACAGCAGCGGGTGTGCCTGCTACACAAATTTACACTGCCCCGCTATGCACGATGAATCGTACGGATCTGTTTTTTTCTTATCGCCGCGAGAAGCAAGCGCAAGGAAAAGTAGGAAGGCTGATGTCGGTGATTGGGAAAACCTAAGAGACCAAGGTTCAAGGTCCAACGTCCAATGTCTCTCTTTGGAAAGAACCTTGGCTCTAAAGCCGTTTTGGTGGGCGGCAAGAGATTGTGGCTAACGGACGTTGGACCTTGGACGCTTCACCGGACCTTTACAGTTGATCCAAACCTCACGCGTTTGTGGCGGGAAACAGAGTTCATCGTTGCAACTCTGATAGCGCAGTCGACCCTTCAACTGCGCCGAATCCGAACCAAAACTCGCCGGCACAGTTACATTGAATCGCATGATCGCGCGACCCTCAAATACCGCAACACGATTCTTAGAAAACTTCAGCGAGCGCAGGATTGCGCGCGGATAAATGACGCGTCCGACTCGCACGCCTTGCGGCGCCTCAACTTCCAACTGAGTCGCGATCAGAAATTTTTCCAGTGGTCTGTTCGAATGGACGTGAAAGCCCGCGGGAATGTCCATCACCACCGATGCTTGTGCAGAAGCGCCGCGACGCACGGTGTCGCCAGGAACAGATCCACTTACGCTGATGTTTGGCGCTGACTGTGCAAACGCAGTAGCGGAAAAAGTGGCAGACAACATTACCAAAGCAACTGCGACAAAAAGCTGAAACACCTGCTGCTTAACTTTTGAAGTTCCCATAACGTCTTTTCTTGATTTCAAAATCCACCAAAATCAAATACCAAATATCAAAAACCAAAGACCAAAGACCAAAGACCAAAGACCAAATATCAAGATGCCTCAAGCCCGCGCTTGGTTCGCTTCCCGTCGCGCCGCTAACTGACCGCACGCGGCGAAAATATCCTGCCCGCGCGGCCGGCGCACAAACGCCGGAATTCCTTTCGCTTCCAAAATAGACTTGAATGCTTCAACGCGTCGCCGCGAAGAGGGTTGATAAGGCAACGGATCGGCGGCGTTATGCGGAATCAAATTCACTTTCACGCGCAGCTCGTGACGGTTCAGCAGGTTTGCCAGTTGCCGGGCATGCTCGTCTGAATCGTTGACGTTGTCCAACATGACATACTCAAAAGTGAAACGTTCGCCGCGTTTTAATGAACGCTCAAATTCTTTGCAGGCACCCAGCAATTCCGAAAGTGGCCATTTCCTGTTGATCGGCATTAACACGTCACGCTGTTCATCAGTTGGGGCACCCAATGAAACAGCCAGATGCGGACGGTCTTCCATCGTCGCCAGCTCTTTGATACGGGGAACCACGCCTGCGGTTGAGACGGTGACTCGATTCGGCACGATATGCAGACCCTTTGGATCTGCCATGATGCGTAGCGCTTTAATCAACGAGTCGAACGCCAGAAAAGGTTCTCCGGCGCCCATCCCCACGAGATTGGTGCCGCGCTCGGGCTTCTCGCCGACGCCATAGGCGTCGTTGAGAGCGATGATGATCTGTTCAACGATCTCGCCTGCTGTTAGTGAACGTAAGAGTCCAAGTTGGGCCGTCAGGCAAAAGCTGCATTGCAATGGGCAGCCAGATTGTGACGAAAAACAAATAGTGTCGCGCCGCTCTTCAGGAATGAACACCGTTTCCACGGGCAGTCCGTCGTGAGTCTTCATTAGATAACGGCGCGTGCCGTCGGCGGATAGGTAGCGAGATTCGATGGTTAACGTCGAGGGAGTTGCGACTGAATCCAATCTGGCGCGAAGTTCTTTTGGCAGATCCGTCATCTCCGCAAACGAGCGCAGGCGCCGGTGATGAAGCGCAGCAAAGATCTGCCGCCCACGAAAAGCGGGCTCACCGAGTTCGGTGATGAATGTGACCAGCTCTGGCCCCGTTAAGCCTAATAGATGGTGATGCTGAATCATCTGCAGTAATCTTATCATCCGGACCTTATACTTGATGCCTGGGGTGTGTATCGGCGGGCGATGAGGCGACGGCAATGAGAATTTACCCTACATATCCTGAAGGTTCTGTCAGAAACTGGCGTGTCTCAGGAATGCTCACTCGTGAACGCTTGATAGCGGGTTCGGTTGCGATCGCATTTCTTGGACTCACGCTCTTCATTGGACTGCGATGGTTTGAGCATGCCGTCACGTTTCATCCCGTCCAATACGATGCCAGGCAAGGCTGGACGCAACCGCCTGAAGCCTCTGACGTATGGTTAACAACGGCCGACGGCCTACGCCTGCATGGTTGGTTTTTTGAAACCCGTGATCTGCCGGCGATTGCGACAATCATTTTTTTTCACGGCAACGGCGGGAATATAAGCAATGTAGGCTGGGTAGGAGAAAGCCTTTCGGGTAAAGGTTTCAACGTGCTGTTACTGGACTATCGCGGCTACGGTCGCAGCGAGGGACGTGTAGAAGGCGAGCACGGACTGTATGCGGATGCCGACGCAGCTTACCAGTACGTCACGAAGACACTCGGTGTGAGACCTGAAGGCGTAGTTCTTTTCGGACAATCACTGGGAACTGCAGTGGCGGCAGATCTGGCTTCGCGTAAGAAGTGCGCCGCCATAATACTGGAGTCAGGATTCAGCTCAGCCAGCGACCTGGCGAGCAGTGTTCTGCCAGTGCTGCCCCGTCGGTTGCATTTCCTTGCCAGGAACCGCTTTGAATCTGCGCGAAAGCTGTCGCAGGTAAATTATCCGGTGCTAATCACTCACGGCGACCCCGACGGGACCATTCCGACGGAGCATGCACATCGTCTTTTCGCCGCAGCAAATGAGCCGAAGAAGCTGCTTATGTTTCCGGGAGCAGGGCATAATGTTTTCGGGTCTCAGGGGAATCGATATTTAGACTTGATGGCTGACTTCATTCGTAAGGCTCTTGGAGAGGGATCGCTGAACCAGCATGTCCACAGTCGCTAACGTCGAAAGAAAAATCAGACGCATCGAGGGCTTCCGTGTGCGCATCCTCCATTTGCGAGGCGCGGACGTCCGCGGCGATCGCACGGGGCTGCCGCAGTACACCTATCATCGTGCCGCCGATGGCGACTTCACCGTTGAGCAATGGAAAGCGACCAGATTTCGTCCCTCGTTCCCCGGCTTCGAAGTCGACGTTATGGATCGCCGGGGAAACTCTGTGCAGGGAAACATGAAACTGATCACCGTGCGCGAAACCTACCTGAACAAGAAATAGCACAAACAAAAAGGGTGAACGGACATCACCCGTTCACCCCGTAGTTGTCTTGGATTGTTGTTCTATTGCACCAGCGTAAACTTCTCCGACGGCGCAAGAGTTTGCCCACTGACTCGATCGCGAATCCGGATTGACACTTGATATTCACCGGGCGTCAGTCCATTCGTATCGATGAGACGGGCCAAAGTCAGACGCTGACCAGCGTCGCTCATCCCACTCCAGTCCTCAGCCTGTTTGACGATCTCCTTGCCATCCCTCAGCAACGAATACTCGACGTCTACCGAGGGACGCAGGGTGGTTTGATCGATACCGGCGTTGTAAACCTGCATATAAACGCCAACCGCCTGGCCGCGCTTGTAACTGCCGGACACATTAGGAATCACCTTCGTCTGACCGATCACAAACTGACCGACCGCTGGTTGATCCGAAAGGTTCTCGAGCCTCGCTGCTAATACCAGCGTTGAAGTGGAAAGTTTCGCCGGATCATATTTCGGGACGGTGAAGCCGACGTGGCGAATACCGGTCGCTCCGGAAGAGACGTCTCGCACAATTACGTCGACCTTGTACGTTCCTGGCAGCAAGGGCACTGCCTTCTGATAAGCCGACTTGCGATCCTTGGCATCAGTCAACTCTTCGGGCGTGGCCGTCGTAATCACGGGATCTTCAAAAATCGTGATCCGACGTCCTGCGACGGAAGTAACTTTGCCGAAGATGTTAATGCGGGCCTGCTGCAATCCACCGCTATCCGTGAATACCAGGTCCTTGTTGTCAGTTTGAATTGTGAAGGCCGTAATCACACGCTCGTCAGACTGCCGGAAGAAATCAACACGTACATCGAAATTCAGCGGATTTTCTTCAACGACACCAGTGCCCACCATAGTTGCGAGGTCATTGAATTTCACTTGAGGAGGCCGGCTCAAGTCAGCCAGAAGCTGTAGTCGAGCAAAGGGACTGTCCTGCATACGCTGATAGTTACCCCCGGTCATACCAGCGATGCGTTCAGCCTTATCACTAAGACCAAGTTGTTCGGAAAGAGTCAGACCGCCGCCAGGAATCATCAGCAACGCATCTTTTTCAGCGGGACTGCGAGCAATGCGATATTCGCCGGTGCCGGTAGGATCAACGAACTCAATCTCAATTCCGGAACCCACGCCGGGAATGTATCGATAAAACCAGGTTTCAAAAGGATAGGTGCTCGTCGAACCGCCGCCCTCGTAGGAGGGTCGATCATAGGCGCCGCCCATTGGGTGAGTTTCGCGACCGTCCGGCTTACCATACATGATCCAAATGCGGCCGCGATCTGTCTTCCAGCCGGGGATTCCGGATGCGAAGTTTTCGTTCGCATAAGCGATGCGCTCGTAGTATTCCTCTTTGAATTCGTTTTCATCCGTGTCGGGATCGGGATCGCGGCGCCGCCAAAACTCTTCAATGAATCTTTCTCGCTCATCATCCGTGGCCAGCTTCTTAAAAGCCTTCCGCTCTTCGTCAGTGATGACGTAGGCGACGTCCTTATCCAGCCAGTCTTTGTAGGCCTTCTTAAGTTCCGGCTTTACGTTGCGCGGCTTTTCGGTGGGATCCTGGCTTTGCTTCTGCGACTGGGCGACTGTGAAAGACGAGGCGCCAACCACGAAAGAGAGAATCATCGCGGGGAAGAGGGCTGGTTTCGGGTAAGACATCAAAAGCTCCTATTTCTAACTAAATGAAAGACTAGTGGCAACGGATCGGGACCGCGGAAGCAATGGATTCTAAGGGTCAATAAGAACCGTAGTCAAGATGCTCCAGAGTCGCCTTCTCGTTGCCTTTAGACGATGCAAGAAACCCCGTAAACAAGCCTTTTTTGAAGGTGTCTCAACTCAGGAAGCAGTGCGCGGTTTACCGAAGATCCAGGCGACGAAAATTGAAACCAGGTAGAGCACTAACATAGGCGCCGCAAACAACATCATGTTCGGAACGTCTCCGGTCGGGGAAAGTACGGCAGAAGCTATCAGGATGATGATTGCAGCGGTCTTCCAAACACGAACCAGGAAGGAGGCGGTTATGATTCCAATCCGCGACAGCACATAACTAACCGCCGGCATTTGAAACACGAGCCCCATGCCGAGCATGACCAAAATAATGAAATCGAAATAGTCGTCCGCTTTCAGCAGTAACCGAAAATCCTGTCCTAGTCCCAATAGGTATCTCGCGGCGGGTGGAAAGATTATGTAATAGGCAAACATTGCCCCCAGCACAAAAGAGATTGTCGAAAGCGCGATGAAAGGAGTGACATATCCACGTTCGTGTGGATAAAGACCGGGAGAAACAAAAGCCCAGATCTGGAAAAGCAAAAAGGGCACGGAGATACAGATAGCTGCATACAACGACACTTTGACATATAGCGAAAAGGGTTCCAGCGCGGTGGTAACGATCAGCTTGTCATTAATTCCCGATGTCGCTTGCGGAAAGGATTGAAAATCAACTGGCAAACGTACTCCTTTTGGAATCACAGTGTTGCCGGCATAGAGAGCTTCATCAGTGAAGAGGCCGAGTTGACCCTGCGAGTCTTTGGCAACTCGCGCCGTCACCGACGCTCCGGGAGGAATCACGCTCGTGCCCAGTTTTGTTTCTTCGGGGAAGACATAGCGCCCGATGTCGTTTTCCTTAAGCGAAGCCAAGCCCTGAATCGCCTCGCTTCCGGTCAGTCCGGCAATCGGAACCTGGCGTCGTTGCGCTTCAGCCAGAGCCCTTTCAACAGGCACGGCGAGAAAGCTGTAAATCCGGTCCGAAAAGAACCAGCAGACAGTCATCGCCAGAAACACGAACAAGAGGGAACGGATTAAGCGCTTTCGTAACTCGTCCAGGTGATCCAGAAAAGACATCTGGCCGCCGAGTTCTTCTTCCTCACTATTGCTGATCGGGCGTGGTCGTAAGAGAGTTGCCATCGAGTAAACTAAAGCGAGTTATAGCCAGTCTTGCTTGCGCGGAGCTTCAGGAGTTGTCTTGATCAAGGTCGCTGCCTCTTTCCGCCTCGACCGGAAGCAATGTGTTGGAGGTGCTGGTTTCGCGGGCGATGATTTCATCCGGTGGAGGTTCCACCACCAGCGGGTTTAAGATCGAGTTTCCTTCCGATAAGGTTGAAGGCACTCCGGGCCCGGTTTGGATATCTTCCAACGCCACCTCACGTTCCCACGTCCGTTTGAAGTCTTCCGAGGCGCGCCGGAATTCCGCAATGTTTTTACCGAGGGTGCGGCTTAGTTGAGGCAGCTTACGCGGGCCAAAAAACACGAGAGCCATAAGCAGAATGAAAAAAAGCTCCGTGCTGCCCAACGATTCTAAGATTAAAAGAAACACTTCGTACTACCTTTGTTGAATTGCGAATGAATTCTGCCCCGCGGCGCAATACCTCACGAATTGTAACGCTTCATTCGAGAAAGCAGAAGGATGTCGGCCAACTGGCATTGACTGTCTGGCACAGGAAGTTCGCCCCTGGGCATTGTTGACACAAGCTGCTCGCTCGCGCAAATTGGCAACAAATCAAATCATGAAAGTGAAACCGCAAACCGATCAATCGGGAAGAGTTGCGGCCGGGCTACAGGAATTTGGCTCGGTCGCAGAAGCAATCTCGGCAACCACCAAGAAATTGGAAAAGGCCGCATTGCTGGGAGCCTACCTGCGAGACTTGGAGGACGTAGATCTTGCCCGTGCGGCCCGTTATTTAGCCGGACATCAGTTCGCACTTAGCGATTCGCGCACTACGAATGTAGGCGGCAGGATCATTGGTGAAGCTTTGAGCGTCGCTACAGGGTTTAGTTTGGACGAGTTATCGCCACGCTATGTGCGGCTGGGAGATGCTGGCGAAGTTGCCTTTGAAGCAGTTCAGGAAGCAAAGCACGATACGAATCAACCCAAAATAACTTTGGCTGAAACGGAGTCGATCATTTCACGTCTTAGCGAGACCAGAGGAACCAAAAACAAAACAGCATTACTGGCTACGGTGTTGAGGGAAGCGACGCCACTAGAAGCAAAGTATCTGGTGAAGTTGCTCGTAGGCGATTTGCGAATCGGTTTGAGGGAAGGGTTGGTCGAGGACGCAACGGCGCGTGCCTTTGGCCAACCATTAGCTGCTGTGGCACATGCGAACATGCTACTGGGCGACATAGGCGAAGCTGCCGTCCGAACCAGGGCCGGGGATCTCGAGAACATCGAGATGCGTTTGTTCCATCCGATCAAGTTCATGCTCGCGACACCGGCGGCAGACCTTTCCGACATCGCACGGACTATGCCGGAAGAATTCTTCGTTGAAGATAAGTTTGATGGGATTCGCGCGCAGGCCCATGTGAAAGACGGTCGAGTTTCCATCTATTCGCGCACCATGGACGAGATTACTCATCGTTTTCCCGAGCTGGTCGACCCGTTACGTGCAATAGGTGCTGAAGTGGTGATTGACGGCGAGATCGTTCCAGCAAAGGCAGATCAAATCCTACCCTTCAGCGAGCTTCAGAAGCGACTTGGTCGAAAAACAATCGGCGCAGCCTTACAGGCGGAGATTCCGGTCGTGCTGGTGACCTATGATCTCCTTTATGCGCAGCGCCGAGTGCTGATAAACGAACCGCTGGAGGAACGACTGCAGATTCTTAGTAAACTTGTTCCCACATCAGGAACCGTTCGGCTTTCGATTGCCAAGCGTTTTAGCGACGTCGCAGCGCTGGACGATGAATTTGCCGCAGCCCGAGCTCGCGGAAACGAAGGCTTGATGGTCAAGAGTCCGGCCTCGTTTTATAAGCCGGGCCGACGCGGGCGGGAATGGCTGAAGGTAAAGCGGGCGATCGCGACGCTCGATGTTGTGGTTACGGCGGTTGAGGTCGGACACGGAAAGCGACGGAATCTCTTATCCGACTACACCTTCGCTATCCGGCGATCCTCTTCAGACGATGAACTTCTGAACATCGGAAAAGCCTATTCGGGCCTAACCGACGTAGAACTGGCCGAATTAACTGAGTGGTTTAAAGCCCATACACTACAAGAGTTCGCGCATGGAAGAGTCCGCCTCGTTGAACCAAAGATTGTAATCGAAGTGACTTTTGACCGGGTCCAGGAGTCGAAGCGGCACAAAAGTGGTTTTGCACTGCGTTTTCCGAGAATCCTACGGCTCCGTACCGACAAAACGCCGGACGAGATAGATACTCTGGAAACGGTGCAACGATTGGTGGAGGCCAACCCCTAACGGAAGCTGCCTGCCGCCCCCATTACGCCTCTCAATCGGGGTATTTGGGGCAAAGTTTCCCGATGGCAGCCCTCCAGGGCGATAGAAATGCACCCTGGTCTGCAGCTACCTATTGCGTAAAGGAAGGAAAAGGCGTTAGGATTCCGGCGCTCGCGCTTCCTTATCCAGCATTCTGGACAGTCCCAGCAAGTCTTTGAAATGCATCAGCTAGACCGCGCGACTTGCAGCGGAAATTGAATAAGGAAGCCTGCGCCAATCGTAGTTGGGTCTCTATTGATAAAATGCAGAGAGCGCCGCGATTAAGAGTTCGGTCGCGAACCCTGGTGTGTTGATCTCACCAGGAGCAGTCGTTTCGTTCTCTTGCAATGATGCCGCTGGCGGTGGCGGTGGCGGTGGCACATAACCGGGTGTACTGACTTCGCCAGCAAATACGGCGCTGCTCAGTATCAAGCCAAGAGTCATCGCTGCGAACATTGCTCTAACGTTCTTCATGTTTGTCTCCTACAATTGTGGCTAAGGGTTGGTACCGTCCAGTTGGGCGCAACATGTTGGGAAAGCGCTAACTGGAGGTCTACAGTGGGCGCATCATAACCGCGTAATAAATCTCGTGCAAGGGAACTTGCTAACTCTCAAAAGGGGCGGCCTCACATGGAATTACATAGAATGACTTCAACCGATATAAATAACGTTGCGTCTAACCTGAGCGCCCAGGCACAGCTCGATTGTGCCAGGGCGAGGGAGCAGGAAGAGGCAGGTAACTTCGAGTCGGCGCGTCAGCTGCTCAGCAATTTTTGGCAGCGGGTCGGAGAGCGACCTAAGTTGGACGGCTTGGACGATGCCGCCCGCGCAGACGTTCTGCTGCGAGCCGGAACGCTTACAGGTTGGATCGGAAGCGCTCAACAGATTCCTGGCGCGCAGGAAACCGCGAAGGATCTGATCTCTGAAAGCGCAAGCATTTTTGAAAAACTCGGACTAGATGATCGCGTCGCTGAGGCTCGCATCGATCTGGGAATTTGCTATTGGCGCGAGGGCGCCCTCGATGAAGCACGTGTCACCTTGCAGGACGTTTTGACGCAGCTCGGTGATCGCGAAACGGAGCAGCGGTTGCGGGCACTTTTGAATGCCGCAGTGGTAGAAAAGGTGTCGGTCCGCTATCGCGACGCGTTGCGGATTCACACCAGCGCAGCACCACTGTTTGAAAAGAGTAGCAATCACGCATTAAGAGGAAAGTTTCATAACGAATTCGCGGGCGTCCTGAAGAATATTGGTCTGCAGGAGCATCGCGAAGATTATGTCGACCGAGCCCTCGTCGAATACTCGGCGGCAAGTTTCCATTTTGAAGAGGCCGGACACCAACGCTTTCTCGGTGTTGTTGAAAACAATCTTGGATTCCTGTTTCTGCAGGTCGGAAAATACGAGGATGCGCACAAACACATAAGCCGGGCGCGTGCTGCGGCTGTTGCCCTGAAGGATCAGGGACTGGTTGCACAGTTTGACGATACCCGGGCGAAGGCCTTTCTTGGCGAAGGGCGGAACACTGAAGCTGAGGCAATTGCCCGAGCAAGTGTGCGTTCGCTCGAGCAGGGAGGCGAACACTCGGTCCTCGCCGGTGCTTTGATTACTCACGGAACTGCTTTAGCTCGAGTTAAATCAAGTGACGCTGCTCTGGCTACATTGAAGCGAGGCATGATCGTGGCCGAGCAGGCGGGCGATCCGGACTCGGGAGGCATCGCCGCGCTGACCATAATTGAAGAGTTGCAACCTTTTGTCCCTCACCCTGAGCTGCGCGAGTACTACCTACATGCGGAATCGATGTTGGCGCGTTCGCAACACACCACGGTTCGAACCCGATTAGGCGAATGTGCCCGAAAGATTCTCACCAGCGAAAGACCCCCTGAGGCAGTCAGTCCGTCGAAGGCCCTTGCGAGCGCACAAAGTACCGCGGCATCCAAGGCGGCAGGAGTTCAAACCGCTGGCGGAGTTTCTTTGGAAGAGCTCGTGCTTAACTTTGAGGGTGACTTAATTCGACAGGCGCTGGAAACATCGGGAGGCAGCGTGACGCGCGCCGCCCGTCTTTTAGGAATCACGCATCAGGGATTGGCTTTCATCCTTAACGGCCGGCACAAGAGTCTGCTTTCGATCCGGACTCCGGTTAAGCCCCGCCGGCGCAGCATAATCCGCTATCGTTGAACAACCCGTAACGCTTGGTCCACGAACTCGCTGGTGGCGCGGGGCGAACTCTTTTGCTTCTCGTGCGCTCTAATCAGAGTTCAGAAGGTCCATCCTTCACTATTCCAACTTCCGATTTGCTTATGAAAGCCTTAATGGCACTAGCATTGGCTTGTCTTTTCCTGGTTACGGCAGTGGGAACTGGCACAGCTCAGCGTCGCAAGAATGCACGGCGCGCCGCTCCCGCTCCTGCTCCAGCGAAGCCGGTTGCAGGTCCGATTGCCTCGCCGGTTGTCGAAGCACCCACGCGACCGCTGCCTCCCCGTGGTCTGGCTATTGTTGATGGTCAGACTCTGACGACCGCCGATCTTGATCCTCAAATCCGGCAGGAGGTGGAAGCGCTCGAGGGAAAAATCGCAGAGACGCGCCGCAATATGCTGGACGTAACGATCAATACAATTCTTTTAGAAATGGAAGCGAGGAAACGGAAACTTACAACGCAGCAGTTGTTCGACCAGGAGGTCAACAAGCGTATTCCGCAACCGACTGCCGCCGAGATCACACGGTTCATCGAAGAGAATCAGGATCGCATTGATGCCGGAGATGAAGCGACGATTCGCAAGCAGGTTGCGGATCTTTTGCGCGCAAAGACAGGGGTGAAGCTGCAGCAGGAATTTGTAGGCCGGCTGCGAAAGTTGAACCCGGTAACATTGGGAACGAATATCAATTCGCCAAACCTGAGTCCCGCGACGGTGATAGCAACCATTGCCGGACAGCCATTGGTTGCTGGTCCCTTACTCGAAAAACTAAAGCCGGTCATCTTCAAGTTACGGATGGATACCTACGAGCTTGAACGGTCAACGGTGGAAGGCCTGATTTCCGACATGCTGGTGATCGCTGAGGCAAACCGCCGCAACGTGGCGCCGGAGGTCTTGATGCGCACCGAGGTGAGCGAAAAGGCACGTCGTCCCAATGCTGACGAGGTGGCAAAGTTCTATTCAGAGAACAGCAAAGATATTGGCGGTGACCTGGCGTCTGTACAGAATCAGTTGACTGATCTTCTTGAAGAGCGTGACAGGCAGCGTCTAGAGCGAGAGCTGCATGCGCGGTTGAGGGCGGCTGCAAATGTTCGATTGCTCATCCAGGAACCACAAGCGCCTACTCAGGCGGTGAGCGTGGATGATGATCCCAGCATGGGGCCAGCAACCGCGCCCGTTACGATAGTCGCCTTTACAGATTTTCAATGTCCTGCGTGTGCGGCGATGCATCCAATCCTCGAGGAAGTAGTTAAAAGCTACGGTAACAAGGTGAGGTTGGTAATGCGAGATTTTCCCCTACCAATTCATGCGAACGCACGCAAGGCTGCCGAGGCAGCAAATGCGGCACACGCGCAGGGGAAATTCTTCGAGTACGCCGCTCTTCTTTTTCAACGGCAAAATTCGCTGGATCCGGAATCACTAAAGAAGTACGCAACCGAACTCGGATTAGATCGCGCACGCTTTGATAGTGCTTTGGACAAAGGAACATACGCCACTGAAGTTCAACATGATCTCGTTGATGGCGATGATTATGGTGTGGATCACACACCCACGATCTTCGTGAATGGAGTTGTGCTGGGAGCGCTCAGCCGTGAGGCTTTACGTGCCGCAATAGATCGAGTACTCACGCCGACGACGCCCAAAACACAATGAAGTACCTGGCTCTTCGAAGCTAATCTCCTCACATTCACGCAACCCGTGTTAATCTTCATTTCCTAAATAACCCCAAAGATTCAGTCACGCGGCGCCGGCTCCCGATCCGATAGCAATGAGTGTGATTCCAATAATTCTTTCTGCCCGGTTAACGTTAAACCCCCGACCTGCGCCCCGGTTGGTGCTGCCACGATGCGAGGTATCTGAATGGTTTCGCTGAAAACCAATCATCTAAAAAGATACAAAGACGTGGCCATGTTGTTGGTCAAATATGGTCGCTCGGATCTGGTGACCCAGGCCGGGTTGGGTGAAGGGCTGGACCTCGACGAAACGACGTTGGCGAAGGAAATCCCGGAAGCCGAGGAACTTGCTGCTGATCTGGAAAGGCTTGGCCCAACCTTCATCAAGCTGGGTCAGCTGCTGTCAACACGGGCCGATTTGCTCCCGCCACCGTATCTCGACGCTTTGACGAGGCTTCAGGATCAAATTGCTCCATTCCCATATGAACAGGTTGATGCAATTGTATCTGGCGAATTAGGTGTGAGGATTTCGAAGGCCTTCTTAGAGTTTGAGGCTGAACCAATCGGCTCCGCTTCATTGGCACAGGTTCATCGGGCCTATATGCGAGACGGCCGTGCTGTCGTAGTTAAGGTGCAACGTCCCGACATTCGCGAACAAATTGTCGAAGACCTTGAAGCGCTCGAAGGCGTCGCCCATTTCCTGGACACTCACACGGAACTGGGAAAGCGTTACGACTTCGGGAACATGCTTGCGGGCCTGCGCAAAGAGTCTACTTCAAGAGCTGGACTTCAAAAGCGAGGCCCACAATCTGGAGATGTTCGGCGACAACCTGCGCGAATTCAACCGAATCGTGGTTCCGGAACCGATTATGGACTTCACTACCTCGCGCGTCCTCACAATGGAATTCATTCCTGGTAAGAAAATTACGGACATCAGTCCGCTGCGATTACTGGAAATCGATGGTCCCGGTCTCGCCGATGAACTCTTTCGCACCTACTTACAACAGATTTTAGTCGACGGAGTCTTTCACGCTGATCCTCATCCGGGAAATGTTTTCCTGACGGATGACGAGCGAATCGCCTTGCTTGATTTGGGGATGGTCGCGAGGTTGTTGACCAGTTTCCACGACAACCTTTTACGACTGCTGCTGGCAATCAGTGAAGGTCGAGGTGAGGATGCGGCCGAGACATCAATCAAGATGGGCGAACCAAAACCGGGGTTCGATCGAGATGAGTATAAGCGGCGTGTTTCCGAGTTAGTGGCAGAGAACGCCAACTCTGATGTCAGCCGCATCGATGCCGGCCAGGTTGCCCTCGAGATCATGAGAATTTCCGCCGACTGTTGGTTTCGCTTGCCGCAAGAGTTCACGATGATCGCCAAAGCTCTGCTGAACCTGGATCGGTCGGTATTCACTCTCGATCCGGGATTTGATCCCAATGCGGTTATTCGGGAACGTGCTAGCGAGATCCTGCAACGAAATATCCTCAAGAGTGTGGCCCCGGGAAACATCCTCGGGGGCATTGTGGAGGTCAAGGAATTTGCCGAGAAACTTCCCGGCCGGGTAAACCGGATCCTGGACGCGGTCGGCAACAATGATTTGAAGATAAAAGTAGACGCCATCGATGAAAAGATCGTGCTTGAAGGACTGCAGAAAGTCGCAAACCGAATCACGCTGGGGTTGATTTTAGCAGCGCTGATTGTGGGCGCCGCGATGTTGATGCGCGTTGAGACTTCCTTTCAGATTTTGGGTTATCCAGGATTTCCTTTGATTTTCTTTCTGATTGCAGCGATAGCTGGAATGGCTCTGGTAGCCAGCATCGTTTTCTACGACATCAAACCCCGCGGCAAAGCCAAGGACAAATGACCCTCAGCTCCAGGGTCTTTAAAGCGCCCTCCCCCGTTCGAAAACCGCCCTCCTCGGGGCCCTGCTTGCCTCTGTTTAAAAACTCAAGAATTTCTCAACCACGCTGCAATAAAGTCCCCTCAGCTAGCGAGTCGATAAAAGACTCGAGGTAGCGCACAAGCCAAGTCCATCGGGGGGAAACAGAAATGCTCCGTCACCTGACGGCGGAATCCTCAAAATAAGCCTATGTTTCTAATTGAATCGAGCCATTTACATGCGGCACCAGTGGAAATAATCGCCGAAAAGATAGCTGTTCCGTCGCGATTGCCTTTGGTCTCCAGACCGCGCCTTGTCGATCTGCTCGAGAACAGTCTTCGGTCCTGTACCTCTACCATCCTCAGCGGCAGGGCTGGAACCGGAAAGACCGCTTTGGCAGTTGATTTTGCTTTGAATTCCCAAAGGAAAATTGCCTGGTACAAAGTCGATGCTCCCGAAGCCGAGCTACCAAATTTCTTTCAATACCTAATCGCAAGCATCCGCAAGCACCGTCCGGCTTTTGGCGCCGACTTTATGGCCCTTGTGAGTCAGAAGGCCCCCCATGACATTTCACTTCTGGCGGAGGCTTTTGTTTACGAACTAGCCGAGGGGAAGGGGGACGCTTTGCTCATCGTGATCGAGGATTTGCATCTGGTTTGCGATGCTGATTGGCTGGTTCCATTCTTCAAACGGTTGATGCCGCTCCTGCCGGCAGACGTTCATCTGTTAATCACCAGCCGCACAATTCCGCCGGCCCCTCTTTGGCGCATGCGTTCCAAGCAAACTCTTTCCGTGATTGACGAAGAGACCCTGGCTTTTACCCGGCATGAAGCCGGCCTGCTCTTTCAGAGATATGGAATTTCATCCGACCACGTCAGCATTGCCCTGGACCATACCCATGGTCGCGCTGCCGCTCTTACTCGTTTTGCAAGCACGCGCAGTCAATTGGCTGTTTGTTAAGTGCGTCCTGAATCTGACGGGCTTCAACTGCGCCTTCGTGCTGATTAGAAAAGGGGTTCAACGGGCTTAAGATGGTGGACCTGCAAACGATATCAGCAAACGCAAAGTCGCCGGCTCCTATGCGGGTTGGTAGCCCGAAATCTTTTCATCATGCTAATCTCCCGCAAACCAGAACCCAGAGGCGCAAAGATATGGCTCGAACCCGAAAGGGAAAGAATGCCGCAACGTCTTTAGCCGGAGCAGTTTCTCTCGGAGGGCAGCCAAGTTTCTTTCTGCGCACGAAACTGCTGCCGCCGCGACCAGCGCCTGAGCTGCTGCCGCGGCCACGCCTTACCGAACGACTCCTTGCAAATCTTACCCACCCAGTAACTCTAGTAACAGCAAATGCCGGCTCCGGAAAAACGACGCTAGTTGCAGACTTTCTCAGGACGCATACGCGTCCGTTTGTCTGGTATCAGTTGGATCATACCGACGCCGATCCTTTTGTGTTCCTTGGTTACGTCACCTCGGGAATTCGGCAAGTTGTGCCTGATTTCGGGCAGGCGATGTTTTCGTATCTGCAAGAAAGTGCCGGCGAGCTGGCGAAACATCCCGAGCACGCCGTCGATGTGCTGTTGAATGAGGTCCTCGAACGAGTAGACCAGCAGCTGATTCTCGTTTTGGATGATTATCACCACCTTGGCGCGCAAACTCCGGTTCACGCGGTGGTGGATCGGCTTCTGGCATATCTTCCGGATGTCCTGCACATCATCCTCATTTCACGCGAGATGCCTCTGGCATTAGCACGCATGCGCGCGCAAGCCCCACTTTCAGTCATTGATCGTGCCGACCTGCTTTTCACTGATGAAGAAACCCAGCAACTATTCCGGCGAGTGTTTGATTTGGAATTGACGCCCTCGCAACTCGCCGAATACCGGGAACGGACTCACGGTTGGATTACAGCGTTGCAATTAGTCCGGCAAGTAGCCCATCGCACGGTCACCAGTTCGCGCGAATCGCCTCAGGGTCTTCCTGATCTGGTCCAGGTGTTGCGGCAGTCGGAGCGCGACATTTTTGATTACTTCGCCGAAGAAGTATTTGCGGATGAAAGCGCTGAACTCCAGCAATTGCTGCTTAAATTGTCGTTGCTCGATCAAATCGACCTGGATACATGTGCAGCACTTTATCCGGGCCTGAATTGTTCGCGCGTCTTGCCGACATTGGTGCGGCGCAACGTTTTCATTTCGGTGGCTAGCGACGGTCGCGGAGAGGATTATCGATTTCATCCACTCTTTCAAAGTTTCCTGCGCCGGCGCCTGCGCAGCGAAATTGGGCGCGTGGGAGTGGCCACGGAACAACAGAGATACGCCACTTACTTCCTTGGTCTGCAGGCTTGGGAGCAAGCGGTACGACACCTCGTTGCAGCTGAAGAGTTTGATCATGCTGCAACCGTGATAGCGGAGCGAGGCGCTGAATGGATCGCCTCGGGCTCGTTGAGCTCGCTCGCTACGCTTGCCGACGCTTTGCCCCAAACAGCGCTTGAGGCACATCCGCGTTCGCTGGCTTCGCGCGCAGAGGTCGCGCGACTTAGGGGTGAATACGAGACCGCCCAGTCGATGTTTCGCCGGGCTGCGGCTTTACTACAGCAGCAACAGGATGCGGAAGGCGAGGCTGAAACACTTCATTCGCTGGCCACACTTGCCCGGCGTCAAGGCGATTTTCAGTTGGCGTTCACTTACCTGGATCGCGCGATCGAACTCACCGATTCCAACTCCGTAGTCAGAACCAAATGCGGAAATACTCGTGGGCTCTGTCTGGTGGCAATGGGCGATTGGATTGGTGCGGAAAGGGAGTTTCGCAGCGCCTTACAGTCGGCGGAAGAGCGTAACGACGAACATTACAGCCGCATGATCGCCCACAACCTGGGGACACCGGCGGGGATTCGGGGTGATTTTGGCGAGGCGCTGCGCTGGCTGCGCCGGATGTTGCGGACGGATCAAAAAGAAGCGCCAATGCCGCAGGAAGCGGTGGCCTATCTCAACATGGCCCGTTGTTATCTGTATCAAGGTGATTTCGCGGCCAGCGAGTTAAACCTCGATAAAGCCCTTGAGCGCTGCCAGCTTTTCAATCTGGTCGCCGCCCGGGCGGAGACTTTCGAAACTTACGGCAATCTCTTTCGCGAACGTAACGATTTCGACCGCGCGAATGAATACTACGAACGCGCGGCCCGTGCTTACGACGATGCGGGAATCAGCCTGGGCCGTACTGAGTTGTTTGAAGAACGCGCCCTATTGAGCTTGCAGGTTGGCGACTTTGCAACCGCGCGCAATTTGATTGACAGGCTCCTCAGCGGACGTTCGCGGGAAAAAGATGAGATTGCCTTTCATACGGCCTCGCTTACTCGCGGCCGAATCCGCAGTGCGCAGCGTGAATATGAAGCGGCGCGCGATGAGCTTTCCGAAGCTCTGCAGCACTTTCGCGAACGCAATCTTTATTACTACGAGGCGCAGGCGAGCATGGCCCAAGCCAGCTGTGACCTCAAACTGGGCGACGAGTTGCAGGCGCGTGAACATGTGCGACGGGCGGTCGATCTTGCAGCCAGATACGATTATGAATACTGGCTAAGAAGAGAAGTTCTAAGGAACTCCGAGCTCTTCGCGATTGAAGATACTGCCGAGTTGTTGCCGGCAGATCTACGTGAACAACTGGCGCAAGCACAAAGGCCTGTCAGCGCAGTCCCGGTAACCGAGATCGCGCTCGCGAACACACCCGTCACGGATCTCTCAATCAGAATGCTGGGTCCGGTTGAAATCGTGCGCGATCCTACGCGGCCCCTCGCAGCCGACGCCTGGACCACGCGCCGCTCGCGCGACATCCTCTGCTTCATTACTTCCCGACGCCATCATCGTGCCTCCAAAGACAAGATAATCGATACGTTCTGGGGCGAGATCGATCTCGAGGTAGTGGAAAAGAATTTTCATCCGACCGTGTCGCACATCAGAAAAGCCCTGAACAGCAATCAATCGCTAAAGCAGAACTTTTTGCTCTACCGCGACGGCGACTATCAACTCAATCCCGAGTTTTCCTATCGGATCGATATCGAGGAATTTGACAGCCTGATGGCGGACGGAGAGAAGGCGCGTCGCGCGCGAAACTTTGACGAGTGCCTTCAGTGCTATGAGGCAGCCGTCGCGCTTTATCGAGGCGAGTTTATGCAGGGAAGTTATGACCCGTGGGTAGATGAACAACGAACCTATTATCGCGAACAATACCTACGTGTATTGGAGGCGCTGGCTGCGGTGGCGCAAAAGGAAGAAGACTGGCCTAAGGCATTGCAAATTGGCCAGCGCATTTTGCATGAGGATCAATTTCGCGAGGATATCCATTGCCTGATCATGCGCGGGCATGCGGCTTTGGGAAATCGCGTGGCAGTAAAAGAGCACTACGAGCTACTAAAACGACTCTTGCAAGCGGATTTGGGCGTAGATCCGGCACCGGAAACGCAGAAGCTCTATCAGGAACTAATTGGTGGATAAATCGCTATGGCGTGGAAATCACGAAAAAACCGCAATCTTTGTGCAACAACCGCGACGTTAGGGCACTTTAAGATTCACCACACTTTTCAAATAGGGTTGCTCGGTAAGGTGGTAAGCCAGCGGCGGCGGCACTCGGCAGCGACCCGAACCAGGAAAGCCCACGTGCCCAATGTGCACACTTGCCAATTAGCCCGGTTAGCCAGACTGCGCCGAACCCGACTGAGGTGATAGTTTGCTAAGAATTCAGTTTGTTCTTCAGGTAATCCCAACCCAAGCTAAGAAAGTTCTAGCGATTCTGTTGGTCTGTTTGCTTGGCTTATCGCCCGCGCTGGCCGGAATCACGATTAGTAAGTCGAATGGCATCGTGATGACCGGGGCCGACGGGATTGTCATGACCGGGGCCGACGGAATCGTGATGACTGGAGCTGACGGTTACGTTACCTACGGCCCAAACGGAATCGTCATGACCGGCGCGGACGGTATCGTAATGACCGGCGCCGACACCTTCGCTACTCCAAATAGCGTCCGCATTACCAGTGCGGACGGCGCCAACATCTCCCAGGCCGATGGCATCGTGATGACCGGCGCTGACGGGATCGTGATGACCGGCGCGGACGGCACCTCCTACACCGCAAATTCAGTAACGATAACTCTTGCGAACGGCATCGTGATGACCGGCGCCGACGGCATCGTCATGACTGGTGCGGATGGCGTGGAGCGCACCGGTGCCGACGGAATAGTGATGACAGGCGCCGACGGCATCGTTATGACGGGCGCCGACGGGATTGTAATGACCGGCGCTGACACAGTTCGAGCTGTTGGTGCGGACGGGATAGTTTTTGCTGTTGTACCTGACGGACTTAGTTTTGCCGGAGTAACTGGAATAGTGATGACCGGCGCCGATGGAATCGTGATGACCGGCGCTGACGGAATAGTGATGACGGGCGCTGACGGAATCGTGATGACGGGCGCAGACAGTACCACCGGATTAAGGAGTGTGGATCCGGAACTAGCTGTCTTGCTAAACCGCATCGTGGACGACAGCAATATCAATGCGATTCTGGTCTACCACCATCTGCCAACTGAAGCAGATTTGTCGCGATTGCAAAGTCTGGGAATTGCGGGGGGCACGCGTTTCCGAACGTTGCCGATGGTGGTTATTTCCGGCACGAAAGACCAGATCATGGCCGCTTCAAATTTGCCGGGCGTCCGCTCGCTTTATACGAACCGCACGCTCACTTTCAACAGCGAGCCGGAGGTTCGGGCGGTTACCGGAGTAGAACGCACTCGTCGTGATTCAGATCTGATTGGTCGCAACTCTGGTTTGCAGCCTACCGGTCGAAATGTGACTGTCGCGGTCCTGGATACGGGAATCGATGGCACGCATGGAGATTTAGCAGGTCGCGTCGTCAAAAATATCAAATTAGCCGACACACAAAGTTTCGGTACCGGTTACAACTACCCGGTTAACTCCGAAAACATGGCAAATACCGATCAGGTTTATGGACACGGAACATTTGTGGCCGGCGTAATTGCGGGAAACGGCACGCGTTCAGCGGGAAAATACGCGGGCGTAGCGCCAGGCGCGAAACTCGTTGGCTTGAACGCTGGCGACGCCACCCTCATTCACGTGTTGGGCGGACTTGATTATCTTTTGAGTAACCACGCTAACCTTGGGGTTCGGGTCGTCAATTGCAGCTTCTCAGCAAACACGCCTTACAACACAAATGATCCGGTTAACATCGCGACGAAGATGCTCACAGATGCCGGAGTTAACGTGGTCTTCTCAGCAGGCAACACCGGTCCGGGAACGCACACGTTGAATCCTTATGCAGTCGCTCCGTGGGTAGTAAGCGTTGGCGCAACGGATACGCAGGGACGATTAGCGTCTTTCTCTTCGCGCGGGGATTTTGCGAGTCCGCTTTTCCGCCCGACCCTAGTCGCACCCGGCGTTAATGTGGTCAGTTTGCGAGGTTCGGGAATCGTGAACGTCACCGGTGCTGCAGGATTAGTCGGTGCTGATTTGCAAAAACTGGGTTTGTTGGAATTGCCACATTACACGACAGCAAACGGAACTAGTTTTGCGGCTCCTCAGGTGGCGGGCGCGATTGCGTTGATGCTTGAGGCCAATCCGAGTCTGACACCGGCCCAGATAAAGTTGATTCTGCAGCGCACCTCCACGCCGCTGGCTGCTTATTACGAACATGAAGTTGGCGCCGGGATGCTCAATGTCCATGCGGCTGTCTTGCAGGCAGCTTTCCCCGGTCGACGGATCGGTGATTGGCGCACGCTTAACAGCGGTCAGGTGCAGTTCTACAACGATCCGCTGACTACCTTCAGCGGAACAGTCCAGCCCGGAGCAGCTTCAGACACCACATTACGTGTGCCGGATAATGCTCTTCTTGCCGCAATTCAAATCGGCTGGGGTCCGTTGTGGTCAACAAATGATTTGGGGATGCAGGTTTATAACAACGTGGGGACGCTGAGCGGCCAGGCAAACTCAATAAACTTAGTCGGCCTAACCGGCAGACAGGAAAAGTTATCATTTCTTAGTCCCGCCGGAGGGAATTGGCGAGTAAGCGTACGCAACACGCTTGGTATCCTGGGAACATCCCAGCCGTACACCGGAGTGTTGCAAGTCGGGCGGGCTAATTACGCGACAATGATGGACGTGAGCAGCCTGAACCCAGCGGTACGTGAGGCGATTTATCAAAACATCCGCACCCTGGCGATGCAGCCGATTGGTTCTAACTTCAAGCCGGAATTAACTGCAACCCGGGCCGACGTCGCAATGGCTTTGGTCGCTGGGGCGCAGGTTCCGCAGTATGTTGCAGCGCAGCCGCTTTATTCGGACGTGACTGATTTAACCACACGACTGTTTGTGGAAAGTGCGCAGTCAATCTCGGGTGGCGCAGTTTTCCCTGATTCTGCTCTCGGTAGCCAGTTTAAGCCGAACCAGGGCGTGACTCGAATTGCAGCGGCGGTTGCGCTCGTACGAGCAGCGGGCTTGCGTTCCCAAGCGGAGGCAAAGGCAGGAATGCCGCTAGCCTTCCTGGATGCGGCTACCATTCCCACCGAATTACGAGGTTATGTCTCGTTGGCTATAGCTGAAGGGCTGCTGCACAGCGATTCGCTTTTCCGGCCGCAAAGTCCCTTGACCCGCGGCGAACTAGCTCAGGCGATTGCGGTCATTGAAAGGCGGCCCTAGGAATAGGTTTTTGGTCTTTGGCTTTAGGTCTTTGAGTCTGGACTGGCTCAAAGATTACGCAAGCCGTGCGGACTCCGAGATTAAGAACGCCCGCCTAGCCAAGACCCAAAACCCAAGCCCGAGACTCAATCTGACGCTAACAACTACTCGAGCAGCTTTTTAAGGGCAATCTCTTCGTCCTCGGTGAGAAAGGTAAATTGGAGGCCGAATCCCACCGCCTCTTGATAAGAAGTAACTTCGCCTCGCAGCTGCAACCATTCTCCTGACGGCAATTTGATTTCAAGCGGCACGATTTCGCCGATCTCCACGCGCGTCACCGCATTCACAAAGCATCCGCCCAACCCAATATCCTCGATTCGCGCGTCATGTTGCCCAGAAAGGGCATCCCAGCGCGCCGTCAGGTTTACCGGAGTCCGTTTATCTGTGCGTCTTTCTTGGGTCATGCGGAACGCGGCCTCTGGTCTACCTTACGACTGACAGTGAGGCGCAGCAAGAGAAAGTTTAAGCCAGCTTTCCATAATAGATCTTCGTGTCGTATTCAAAAGCCACGGTCCCGTTCACCTGGTTTGAGTTGTATAACTCGCGTAGCGCTTCGAGCATCGGTTCAAAGTTGGGATTATTGGGTTCCGGCGTGTACGAGGCGGACATGACGCGGCCCTTAAAACCCTCAAAGTCGAACGCCTGCCGGTTAGGAAATTCCTTTAGCTTAAATGTTTGCGGGGCAAAGAAGTCGGCGATTTGATTGCGGGGATTAAACTCCTGCACCTTCGCATAATCAGTTCCATACTTTCTGAGCAATGCTTCATATCCCCGAAGAAAAGCGGTGGAGTCGAGACGGCGGTCGTTCCAAATCAGCGCAACATAACCCTGCGGTTTTAGAATCCGGGCAAACTCACGTCGGGCGGCGGCGCCGTCGAACCAATGGAAAGCCTGTCCGGCAGTTATCAGTTCCACTCTTTGATCCGGCAAGGTTGTGGCTTCGGCCGAACCGCCAACGCTTCTGAACCTGGGATAATTACGCAAAAGATGTTCGGCGGCCTCTCGCATGGCGTTGTTTGGTTCAACTCCCAGAACCTCGTTTCCGTTCTTGAGCAGTAACTCCGAAAGAATGCCGGTGCCTGAACCGACATCGGCCACGGTTGCGTCGGGAGTCAGGCCGCATTCCGAGCGCAGGAGTTCAATCACTTCGGGAGGATATCCGGGACGAAACTTGGCATAGGTTTCAACACGCGATGTGAAGCGTTCGGTTGAGTTTGGCATGAGCTCCGGCAGCAGCGGTCAGTAGTCAGTAGTCAGTGGTTAGTGGGACGATTGTGTTTTTCCTGTATTTTCTGTCAGTTCGTGAATCCACGCCAAAAACTGACAACTGCCCTACTGACAACTGACTCCTAACACCTGACCACCGACCTTTATGAATGCGAATTTCTCGCTGCGAGCGACCGCTGACGATTGTCAATCCTAATTAGCACACGATATCCAATCAGCAGGAACAAGATGAACGCGAAAGTTAAGGGCAATCGCGTATCGGATTTCACCAACATCCAGAAGTGCAGGACACCGGCAACGGCTGCAAGATAGATCAGGCGGTGCAACTTTGCCCAGCGCTTCCCGCCTATTCGTTTGACCATTTTGTTGGTCGAAGTAATAGCGAGGGGCGTCATTAAGAAGAAGCCGGTCATTCCAATGGCTATGAAGGGTCGCTGAGTAACATCGTCAACGATGCTTCGTAGATTGAAAAAGCGGTCGAACCAGACGTAAGTGAGCAAGTGCAGAATCCCATAAAAGAAAGCGTAGAGACCAAGCATCCGCCGAAATTTAACAACCCAATTTGCACCTGTAACTTTTCTAACCGGAGTGAGGGCCAGGGTGATCATCAAGAAGATCAACGTAAGCATACCCGTCGTGCGGGTCATGAACTCAACCGGATTAGCTCCCACGCGTTTGCGATAGACGTCCCAGAGCAGCATCCCCAGGGGCACAAGGGCATTGAGGAAGATAACTAGTTTTGCAAAATTGCTTGATTTCACGAACGTTACTAATTCTGAGCTTGGTACTTTGACCTTTGTGCTTTAGCTTCGAGCTTCGGCGCTTTCAACTCTGTGTATTCAGATAACAATCTGACCGAGGCCAAATACTAGGTTCAGTGCAGGAACTAAGTACCAAGTTCAAAGTACCAAGCTCGTTCTTCTGCATTAGAAATTTTTCTGCAAATCCATTCCTGCGTACAAGTGAGCCACTTGTGCACCATAGCCGTTGAAGATCAACGTATTTCGCCTTAGGTAATCGCCAATCCGTAGTTCTGTGGCCTGACTCCAGCGCGGATGGGAAACATTCGGATTCACATTTGAATAGAATCCGTATTCGTTTGGCGCTTGAATGTTCCAGGTAGTTGGCGGCTCGTTGGCCACGAGACTAATCTTCACGATCGATTTGATGCTTTTGAAGCCGTATTTCCACGGAACCACCAGCCTGATTGGTGCGCCATCTTGTGGAGGTAGCTTCTCGCCATAAAGCCCGGTAGCCAGAATCGTCAGCGGGTGCATCGCCTCATCGAGTCGCAAGCCCTCGACGTAGGGCCACTCAAGAACGCCCGTTTTCTGATTTGGCATCCGTTGCGGATCAAAGAGTGTTTGAAATGCCACATACTTCGCTGCTGAAGTCGGCTGAACCAGCTCCAACAGTTTTGCTAAAGGAAAACCAATCCAGGGAATCACCATCGACCAGCCTTCCACACAACGTAGCCGGTAGATCCTTTCTTCAAGGGGAAAGTTCAAAAGCTCGTTTAGATCAAAAGTGCGCGGTTTGTTGACCAGCCCTTCAACCGAAATCGACCAGGGTTGAGTGGTAAATCCGCGTGCCGCTCTAGCGACCCCTTCTTTAGAAGTCGAAAACTCGTAAAAGTTGTTGTAGTTCGTGATGTCGACTAATGACGTTGACGTCTCATTGACTGCAAAGCCTTTGCCGATGGCTTCGTCGTTGTTTGACTTCACAACATTCGTTAGCGTTTCGCCTGCTGGTGTTTCCAATGGTGGCGGATTGAGATTGCGATAAAGCAATCCTGTGCCTGCCATGGTGGCCGCCAAGAGTCCGCCGCGCATAAACAACCGCCGATTCAGGTAAAGGCGTTTGTCGGTAACTTCCCTCGGATCAATGTCGTCGAGCTTTGGTGACATTATCAATTAGAACCCTGCTGACCTTTAAACGTTCGCTGTCACGAAATTCGATCAAACCACCCGGTCGCTATCGCTCCCGGTACTGACTTAAAGTCAATCCAAAAGATCTCAAGCTGGTTCGCGGATGGTCCTCACCAGAAATGCAAAAGTCTTGAGTAAGTGATTGCAACATAATAGTATCGCGCCGCCCAATACGACCGGTAACCCGATAACTGCGCTTTACTGTCAAACATTTGTCGCAGCCAGACGAGAAATCATTACAAACTTCATCTGAGTCGCAAGCTTCAACTCCAATATCGTGGAAACTTGCGAAGTGGGCTGTTGTCCTGGCTGCCGGCCTCATCGTCCTGGCCTTTCCTGTCCCTGAGGGAATAAGCACCAAAATCCTGGCAGCTCTTCGCAATTTTCGTTGCCACTATCATCGGTTCCATTGTGCGACCTCTGGCAGGCGGAGCAGTTGTTCTGCTGGGAATTGCCACGATCGCGCTCACAGGTGTTTTGCCAGTTGAGGAAGCGCTTGGTGGCTATGCAGATCCCATCGTTTGGTTGGTATTGGCTGCCTTTTTAATGTCGCGCGGCATGATTAAAACCGGACTGGGGCGGCGCATCGCGTTTCTATTCATTCGCACAATCGGAAGGCGTTCGCTGGGATTGGGCTATGCACTGGTTTCGACAGACATGGTTCTGGCTTCGGTAATCCCTTCAAATGCCGCCCGCTCAGGCGGAATCATCTTTCCCGTAGCCAAGAGTCTGGCGGAGGCTTACGAATCCAAGCCAGGGCCATCAGCACGCCGCCTCGGTGCCTTCCTGATGACACTCGTGTACCAATGCGACGTGATCATCTGCGCGATGTTTCTTACAGGCCAGGCATCGAACGTGCTGATTGCAAAATTTGCCCGCGACGTGACCGGAATTGAATTGTCCTATTCGAGTTGGGCTTTGGCCGCCGTAGTACCCGGTTTGTTATCACTTATTGCCTTTCCGCTCATTCTCTATCGAATCTTTCCGCCTGAGATCAAACACACGCCGGAGGCGAGTGAGTTCGCTTCCCTGGAATTGCAGCGCATGGGGCGGATGTCGCGACACGAAAAGCTGATGTTGCTTGTGTTTGCCTTGATCGCCGGCTTATGGATGACCACCAGTTTCCACGCGATCAACTACGCTGTAGTCGCACTCGTCGGAATCGGGGTGCTGCTTTTAAGCGGAGTATTGAGTTGGGATGACGTCATCACTGAACGAAATGCCTGGGACGTTTTTATCTGGTACGGAGGCCTCGTGCGAATGGCGGAGGCCCTCGCTGAAACCGGGATAATCAAGCGATTTGCCGACGCAGCGGCCGGGTTTACGAGCGGTTGGACATGGTGGGCAGCGCTGGCTTTACTTTTACTCGTTTACTTCTATGCCCACTACGGATTTGCGAGCATCACCGCGCACGCGACAGCGATGTATATACCGTTCCTCACCGTAATAATCGCTGCCGGTGCTCCGCCATATCTGGCTGTGCTTTCGCTCGCATATTTTTCCAATCTAGACGCATCGCTAACTCACTATGGCACCACCCCCGCGCCAATCTATTTTGGTTCCGGCTATGTTACTCAACGAATGTGGTGGCGAATTGGATTGATAGCGTCTCTGATCACAATCCCGATTTGGGTAATATTCGGATTCACTTGGTGGAAAGTCTTAGGACTCTGGTAATGCGCGTCGTCTGTGATTCAGACGATCAATGCAAGTCCAATTTTGTTCAGGTGGATTGATGGCAGGTTATTCTGAAACACCTTTGCTGAAAAAACTTGGAGTTAAGCCCGGGTTTCGGGTGGCGCTGGTTGGCGCTCCCCAGGATTTCAAGAAAGAACTGGGTGCGCTGCCTGCAACCGCGAAATTTACTGCTGCTACAACCGATTCGCTGAATTTAATTCTCTTGTTCGTCTCTTCGGAAAAAGAATTGAGGTTAAAGTTCGCACCTCTTGCGGCAAAGCTGCGGAAAGATGGGATGATCTGGGTAGCCTGGCCCAAAAAGAGTTCCGGAGTAGTTACGGATCTTAGTTTCAACAACGTACAGCATATCGGTCTGGATGCCGGTTTGGTTGATGTAAAAATTTGCGCCGTGAACGAAATATGGTCGGGACTAAAGTTTGTTTATCGGTTAAAAGATCGAATGGAGCGGTAAGTCGATGAACAGTTTCCACAGGGTTCTGTGGAAAACTGTGTGGAAAATTCGATCGTAAATGTCACAAGATTGTTAGAACGGAGTTACAGACCATTTTGCACACGCGTGCGGCGTCACCCGAATGACTTTGTCGTCAACAGTTGCGTAATCAAGCTCTGATTTAATGCTGGCGCTGAAACTTGTCCGCAAGTTTGAAGACAATCATATTGGCGACTTGGCGAACGCAATTCCTCCACGCAAAAAATTCCTCATTAGAATTGAACTCGTCCGAAGTTTCGTCGAAGTTTTCGATCGATTGCGTTGAGTTGTTAAAACCTTCCACTAATGGTAGGACCAAGCACGACTGCATCGAAGTTGTTGCGCCAAACATAGGGCGAACGCTTTGTACTCGTTATTGAGAGTTACAGTTTTGCGAAAGAATTCGCGAGTAGGCTGACTGATATTGTGCGTGTTTACGATTGCCGTGCGTGAGAATTTCGTGGGCCTGCGATCATCTATCTTCACCTATGAGAGACGTTTGCATTTTTTCAATCGCTGATTTTTTGCGCGCGATGAATATTAAATTTTTCTGAACGCAATGTGTCGTTAGTATTTCGAAAAAGTAGTTGCAAAAAAATCTTCGATGACTATAATGCGACTCCCTCGATGTACGAATGATTGTTAGAGCGGAAATGAAGTCGGCATTGGTTGTTTGAATCTGTTGGCAGGTTAAGTAGTCCTTATAAATTTTCTATCGCAAGGCCCCCATGAACCTTCTACGCAGATCCAATCCTGTAACGACGAACATACCTTCAACGTTTTGAAGTAGCGCTGACAATCCCAGGCGAATCCGGTTTGACCGGGGCCCTTCGCCGACCAATGACATAAACGCCAATTTGCTGACCGGCAGATTCCTCCGTTCGCCGATCACGGGGAGTTTTGTCCTTCGCGTCGTGCACGCGGGAAATATTTTTGATTGGTGGGAGCGCTGCAATGAAATCCGATCCCGAGCAAATTGTTGAAACTAAGTATTGTCCGATCTGTTCTCAAGCACTCCCGTTGTCTGAGTTTGGGATCTGCCGCGCTCGTAAGGATGGCAGAAATCTTTACTGCAAAAGTTGCATTCGCAAGAAAGTGACAGAAAGCCGCCAGGTGCTTCGTGAATATAAATCCGCACGCAAGCGTTACGTGTCGCAACAAACGCTGGAAGCGCAGGCAAACGACTCATCAGAAAACTTTTCCCGGCTCATAAGTAAGCTTTCGCCCATCGAGCGTGTTAGAGAGGCCATAAAGAAGGGCTCAAGAACCCACCAGGAAATTCGCAAGGGATCCAAGCTTGGGGATGATGAAGTTGGCGACGCCCTCGCAAACCTTCTACTTTGGACGCATGAAATTCGCACTGAAGTCGTTGATAACACGCGTATGTACTTCATTAATGAGGCTGTCGAAGCCGATACAAGGCAGACTGAAGCGCCGCCCCAGCTTCCGCGGCGCAAGCCGGACGTGCCGAGTTCATTCAGCGCTCTGCAAGGCCTGATGCCGGGGCGGAAACCTGAAGGGGAAACAGAAAAAATTGGTGGTTGGGTAGCGGCTTGAGTCGAAAGCTGGAGTTGTATTAAGCCTTAAAGGCGTCGAGCACCTCACGAGCATGCTCATCAGGTTTGACCTTTTCGAAGATTTTTTTGATCTTGCCTTTTTCATCGATCAGAAATGTGGTGCGGAGCACACCCATGTAAGTGCGTCCCATAAACTTTTTCTCGCCCCAGGTTCCGTAAGCTTCCGCGATTGATCGGTCGGTATCAGCCAGCAAGGTAAAGGGCAGTTTGTACTTTTCCGTAAATTTCTTGTGTGCCGACTCCTTGTCCGGCGAGACTCCTAGAATTTTGATGCCCCGTTTCTTAAATTCCGCGAACGCATCTCGAAACGAACAAGCCTCCCTGGTGCAGCCCGGAGTATCATCCTTGGGATAGAAATAAAGCACGACCTTTTTGCCGCGCAGGTCTTTCAACTTTACTGTGTTACCTTCGGCGTCAGTGGTGGTGAATGCGGGCGCGGTGCTACCTTCTTTAAGCATTAAATCGTCTCCAGTTTTATGATCGAGTCAGGGCATGCATTCTAAGCGTGGTGCTTGAGGCAGGCAAGAATAGCCAGCAGTGTGAGCGTATAAAAGTGAAGCGAATTAATTACTGGATGGTGAAGCAGGAACCCGAGACGTATTCCTGGGACGACTTTGTTCGCGATGGCCGCACCGATTGGACCGGGGTGCGCAACTATCAAGCGCGAAATAATCTGCGCCAAATGAAGGCTGGAGATCGCGTGTTGTTTTATCATTCGGGAAAAGACAAGGCCGTCGTGGGAATCGCTGAGGTTTCCAAGAGTGCCTATCCGGATCCTACAGCACAAGATCCCCAATGGGTCGCTGTGGATTTGAAACCGGTGAAAGCTTTTGCGGCGCCGGTTCCTTTGCCTGCCATTCGTTACGACAAACGCCTAAGCGGGCTGCCATTAATCAGGCAATCGCAGCTTTCAGTAATGCCGCTCACTAAAGATGAGTTCGACGTGCTGGTCGCAATGGGAAGTGGCAGTAAAAGGAAGAAGTAAGCGAACGGGTCTGGAGGGCACTGATGTTTAAGCAAATTGATTACACGATGGTAATTGTTTCAGACATGGCTCGGTCGGTTGAGTTTTATCGAGATAAGTTGGGAATTCCTCTTAAATTCGAATCGCCTGAATGGACGGAATTTCTTACCGGAACTACTACTCTGGCTTTGCACGGCGGCGGGATCAAACAGGAGCGGCGCAGCGGCGGAGCTGATAAAGACGCCGGAACCTGTTCTATTGGTTTCAACGTGGACGACGTAGACAAAACCTACGAAGAGATGAAAGGCCGAGGAGTATTTTTCGTCATGCCGCCCACGCAACGAGAAGGAGAGGGAATTAAACTGGCAGTCGCCGTTGATCCCGATGGCCTGCCGATTTCCTTTGCCCAACTGATGAAGTAGAAAGCGGCCCTTTAATCCTACGGCGACGACTTTGTGCTGGTCTCAACCAGGTTAGCTAAACAATGTCGGCTCCTGAGTTTGGTCTTGAGTGGTGTCGGGAAACGCTGTTTCTTCAAGGGCGGGGTACCTCTGAAACAACGGCTCCGGTGCCGGAACCTTTTCCCCATTCAGTATCGACTTGATCTCCAGCGCATTAACCACAGCCTTGCCCAGAAAGTGATTGTTGGTAATCACATAACTTTCCTTAGTTTGCTTGGCAACTTCCTTAATCCGGGTTATCCACGGATCTAACTCATCCAACGAATAGAGGTAGTTGTAGCGATCGTCACGTGGCGCTTTGTCGCGAAACCAGTTCTCGTAGTTACGGCCGTGTAAACGAACATAACCAATCCCGGATGTCGTCAGAGCAGCAGGTTTGATTGATTTCGCAAAGACCGGCTGGTCGATATTGCAGATACCAACTCCTCGCGTCCTCTAACTCTTCATAGACGCCAGGTGTATTCCAGGATGTATGTCGCACTTCGACGACGAGGGGATACTCTTGAAACTGTGCAATCAGCCGCGAAAGATAGGCCCGCTCCTCATCTGTGTTTTTGAATGACCAGGGAAATTGGATCAGGATTGCTCCCAGCCTGCCGGACTCTGCCAGCGGATTCATCGCCTCCCGAACAGCCTTTTCATCCTCCGCCGTTGCTTTACCACGCTCGTGAGTAAAAATGCGGAGGAGCTTGGCGGTGAAAGTGAATCCCGGGTTTTCTGCAACGCGTTTCGCCCACGATTTGGCCGTGGCCGGAGTGGGCGGTCTGTAAAAACTACTGTTGATCTCAATCGTGTCGAAGAACTGGGCGAGGTAGTTCAAGGGATCAAACTTCGATCCGGGCTTGGCTGGATAGACCACACCTTCCCAGTCTTTATAAGACCAGCCGGCCGGACCAATTCTAATTCTTGAGCCTCGCGTCATAGCTGGCCATTTACCACGCAAGTTCCAACTGACTCAACTCAATTTACCGCGATTGACAACAGTGTATCGCGGATGCGACGCTGATTACTCAGGGAAAAAAATCAGATGGAATTTCAGTCGGGAGTTCGCAGCGCTACGTGCGCCCTCATGTTATTCCACACGTTTGTGTGTGGCGGTCTTTCCTATGGTCAGGATGTTCCCCAACAGAAGTTTGATGAATTTGAGGAGCTAAGAACTAGCGACGTCAAAGCTCGTCTGGACCTCTTTGCCAACGAGCTGAACAACCGGAAGGATGTGCGGGGATATATTGTTGGTTACCGCCCAGAAGATAGGTCGCGAGGAGCGTTATTGAGAACCTTGCACGGATACAAAGCTTATCTAGTGAACTCGCGAGGTGTGTTAGCTGACCGGGTCTCAGTCGTAGATGCTGAAGGAAAAGAGTGGCTCACCGAACTGTGGTTCGTTCCTTACGGGGCGGATCCTCCTAGTCTTCTGCGGGCGATTTCACCGGTCGCCGCCGAAAGACCAGTGCAATTCGATAGCTTCTGGCTAGGACCGGGATGCGAAAGCCAATATACGTTGGTACTGGAAGATCCTGAGGATTCGGTCGAGTTTTTTGCCGACTCCTTGCGCGCGCACCCTGAAATGAAGGCCTATCTTGTCGTGCACCCATCAACACGAAGCCGCTTGCGTGAAGCACAACGGCTTGCTGCAGCTACAGCGCAGGCATTAACCAAGAAATATGGCATTCCTGCGCAACGCATAATCACAAACATTTCTTCTCCTCGGCGCTGCCTCGAAATGAACTATTGGCTGGTACCGCCGCAAACCACGATTCCAAGGGCTGTAGATCCTGAGGTCGCCTTTCAGTCTTCGCTTATTAGTGAGGCAGAGCAATTGAAGTACACGGTGCGACGCGTGGAGTTCGCAGGAAACGAACGCACACGGGACAAGCTTCTACGCCAACGAATACCTGGACTTCAGGAAGGGGAGATCTTTACGCGAGCAATCTTGCGCCAGAGTCTGGGATCTCTGAGTCGGTTCAGAGGGATTAGAGCTGTCGGATTGGAGGACGTCGACGTCTATCTCAGGCGCGATGAGAAACTGATAGACATGACCATCAATGTCATTGAACGGCGTCGAAACTAACTTTGAAAGGAGGTGATCCTGTGCGATTGACCGAAATGGTCTCGTGTTCCGGTTGAGCGGCTAAGCTGCCACCGAGCATTCTCGCTCAAGTCTTGAGCGGGTTACCAAAACAGCCTTTCAACGAAAATCTGATTGTCGGTTTTGACACGGCCGACGACGCGGGAGTATTTCGCCTTCGCGATGACCTGGGAATCGTCCAGACACTCGATTTCTTTACACCCATCGTTGACGATCCTTTCGTCTACGGTCAGATTGCCGCGCTCAACTCTATTAACGACGTGTGGGCCATGGCCGGAACTCCACTCACAGCCATGGCGATTACCTGTTTTCCCAAGAAAGGCGTGGCGCCGGAAATCCTCGGCGAAATCATGCGTGGCGGTTTGGAAACCCTAAATAAGTATGGCGTGACCCTGGTCGGCGGTCACAGTGTCGACAATGAACAGATCATGTTTGGCTATTCGGTAACTGGGGTGATCGATCCAACGCGCATTGCCACAAATTCAGGAGCGCGAGTGGGCGATGTGATCATTCTTACAAAGCCGATCGGCACGGGTGTGATCTCAACGGGAATCAAGTTTGGTAAGACGAGCGCAAACGTTGAAGCGGGTTCGGTCGAAACGATGTTGACGCCCGGCAAATATGCAGCGGAAGCAATGAGGGAATTTGGCGTGAAAGGTGCAACCGACGTCACCGGCTTCGCGTTGCTGGGACATCTGTGGGAAATGGCACGGGCAAGCAAAGTCGCGATAGAGGTCGATCACGGCGGCCGTGCCTCTGCTGGAAGGAGCGCTGGATTTGGCCGGGCAGGGTTTGATAACAGGGGGCGATAAGACTAACCGTCAGTATGTTGGCGACGACATTCAGCTCACACAGAAGCCTCGATGCGAATCTAGTCAAGTTATTGTTTGATCCGCAGACAGCAGGTGGGATGCTGATTGCGATCGCGGAAGACAAGGCGGAGGCGCTGTTGTCACGTTTGCGAGAAAACTATCCGCATGCGAGCGTGATTGGAAAAGTGATGGAACCAGGGAACAAGGCAATCTTGGTGCGGTAGAGTGGAGCCGGCAACGACGAGCATTCTCCTTTCGTGGCCACTCGGTACGGTACGGGAGCGGTAGCGACCGCATTCAGCCAGCATTAGTCTCGACTCACCGGCGAAATCCGGAAGCTCCAAAACTTCTATCGGCTGTGTTGCGACGTTGAATGCGGTCGCTACCGCTCCCGTACTGTACCGAGTGCGCGTCCAAATTTCGAATGATCCGAATCTCATGAAAATAACACGTAATTTAGTTCCTGTTGTTTAGTGAGACTTTGTGGATCGTATTCGACGGTCAGATTGATCTGAAGTCCTATCGTCAAAGATCGAGCATTCGACTAATCAAATCAGTAATGAATCTCTACCAGCGGGTTTCCCAACTAAACACTTGTCCAGACAACCGCCAGGGTCGCTACGTTCTTTACTGGATGCAGATGTTCAAGCGCGTCGACGATAACGACGCCCTTAACTTTGCAATCGAACAGGCGAATGAGCGAGATCTCCCGCTAGTCGTTTATGAAGGTCTTAAGTATTACTACCCCTGGGCGAACGACCGGATCCACACATTCATTCTCGAGGGGGTCGCGGAGAAGCGAGCCGAATTCGATCGCCTCGGCATTCGCTACGTCTTCTACTTGCAACGTAACGAGCGGGATCCTCGAGACATCGTGGCCCGCCTGGCGAATGATGCCGCGCTACTCGTCACTGACGACTACCCCTGCTTCATCATCCCTGAGCACAATCAAAGAATAATTGAGCAGGTTCAAATACCAGTTTTTGCGGTGGATTCTAACGGCGTCATCCCTCTCAGTTGCTATACAAAAGAAGAGTACGCGGCTTATACGATTCGGCCAAAAATCAACAAACTCCTGCCCGAATACTTAAGACGTTCTTCGATGCCGCGGCTGCAACGCAAGGCGAGCGAATTCAAAGTCGATTGCCCGGAAACGCAGGTAAGCGACAAGAACATTCCCGAGTTGGTGTCGCAATGCGCGATTGATCATACGGTTCCCGCGTCACGGCAATACAAAGGCGGAACCAATGCCGCCCGCCAACGTCTCGCTCATTTCGTTAACCGAATCCTGCCGAAGTACGACAAGCTTCGTGGCAAACCAGATGTTGACGGCAGTTCGCGACTTAGCGCCTACCTGCATTTTGGTTACATTTCAATTCAGGAAATCGCTGAGGCTGTGAAGCATGCCAAGGCTCCGCAAGCGGCCAAAGATGCTTTTTTGGAAGAGGCGATCGTGCGGCGTGAGTTGTCTTTCAACTTCACGCGTTTTAATCCGAATTACAACTCGATCGAGTCGCTGCCGCCGTGGGTACAGCAGACAATGAGGGACCACATCGACGACCCTCGTCCTGATTTATTGGAGCCGGAACAGATTGAGGCGGCCGAAACGCCGGATGAACTCTGGAATGCGGCGCAACGCGAGTTGTTGCTAAGCGGAGAAATGCACAATTACATGCGAATGCTTTGGGGTAAGCGAGTGATTGAGTGGCAACCCAGCTACGAGTCTGCATTTGTACTGTTGGAGCATCTAAATAATAAATATGCGCTCGACGGCCGCGATCCAAACTCCTATGCAGGCATTCTCTGGTGTTTTGGCAAGCACGATCGCCCCTGGTTTGACCGCCCTATCTTCGGCAAGATTCGTTACATGACTTCTGGTAGCGCGGCGCGGAAGTTTGATTCGAATGCTTACATTAGCTGGACAAAGACTCTTGCAGTGGAAAAAGCGAATCATGCCACCGCTGAAACTGGCGGAGCCCGAAGAAAACCGGAGCAGCTTGGTTTGCTGGAGAGCTGAGTTGGCGAGTATTCTTGGCTCAGAAGACGCCAATCTGACCTCCCTGACGGGGACGAAGTTAAGAGCCGTGGGCGACGCCCACGGAGCCGAGGAGCGAATTCAACCGACCCTGAAAGGTCGAATATGTTTGACCCTTACAGGGTCGCGAGTGATTAACGGGATGTGTCCCGGGGGCGCGCCCCCGGCTATTAACTTTGTCCCCTGCGGGGACACTCGCAATGGGAAACCGTTTAAACGGTTCCGTTTTGATGACAGAGTGACACCGCGCTAAGCGGTGAGAATGATAGGTTCAAATCTTGGCTTCCATCGTTCCCAAACATCAGGCTGTCGATACCGCATCGATAATGCAGCTTTTTCAGCTGGTGCGGTCGCGCACCATGCAGATCGTCGCGCCGCTTGAGCTCGAAGACTATGTAATTCAGACGGCGGAATACATGAGTCCGCCGCGTTGGCATATCGGTCACACCTCCTGGTTTTTCGAAACGCTCCTGCAGCAATACAAAACCAGTTACCAGGTTTACTCGCCGCAGTTTCTCTTCTACTTCAATTCCTACTACGAGGGCTTTGGCGCACGGATCGAGCGACCAAAGCGCGGCACGAAATCGCGACCGACCGTTAAGGAAACCGTTGCTTATCGCAAACACATCGACGAACTGATGCTTGAGTTTCTGAACGGCCTGGAAACACATCCTGAAGCGCTGACGATTCGCTCGCTTGTAAGACTGGGACTCGAACATGAGATGCAACACCAGGAGCTGCTGGTATACGACATCAAACATCTGCTCTGTGACCAATACAGCGTGTCGCGGCAGCCGCCTCCGGCTCCTCGCGCGCGGGTCGAGGGGATGGCGGAGTTTGCCGGCGGACTGTTTTGGTTAGGCCTCGAACAAACGACAAATACCAAAGACCAAAAACCAAAGGCCGAGTTCGCTTTCGATAATGAAAAGCCGGCGCATCAAGTCTTTCTGCAGGACTTTGCTCTCGATCGCGCGCTCGTCACCAATGGAGAGTTTCTGGAGTTCATGCGAGCGGGCGGCTACAACGATTATCGTTGGTGGTTTTCTGAAGGCTGGGAGACGGTCACCAAAGAGCAGTGGAAAGCGCCGCTGTATTGGGAGCTGCACGATCGAGAATGGCTGATTCGAGACTTCACCGGATTGCATGCGGCTACTGAGAAGGCTGACGAGCCAGTCTCTCATGTCAGTTTCTACGAGGCTTCTGCGTTTGCGAAGTGGGCAGGGAAACGGCTGCCAACGGAAGCGGAATGGGAAAAGGCAGCGCGGGCTCGAGACGGGGAGACGCGGAGAGGGGGCGACGCGGAGACTAACGAGAATGGATTGCAGACGTTTCCCTGGGGAAATGAACCAGTTACCGGGAACCGCGCGAATCTCCTGGAGAGTGGTTACTGGAATGTTGCGCCGGTTGGAGCATTCCCCGAAGGCGCAAATGCCGCCGGTTGCCATCAGTTGATTGGCGATGTTTGGGAATGGACGACGTCAGACTACGTGCCGTATCCGGGATTCAAGTCGGAGTTTGATGAGTACAACGATAAGTGGTTCGTAAATCAAAAGGTGTTACGCGGCGGTTCATTCGCAACGCCGCAACTTCATATTCGCTCAACCTACCGCAACTTCTTCCATGCGCATGAGCGTTGGATGATTTCCGGATTTCGCTGCGCGAAGGATTTGTAACGGTATTTCTCCTGTTCAGCGCGAGCATTGCTGTTTGAACCTTAGCGATCGGTTTGATGGGCTTATTTACTGTGTACGCCACGTCCGTTCAGACTTTCAGCGTGCGAACTATCATCAAAATTCAGTTCCCGAATCACAGTGCGACTTGTACGGTTGCACTGAAAGCAGTGTAACCTTTCAAGAGTGCAGATTGCGCCAATGAGTGTAATCCGACTCATCAACCAGCATCACGGCTTCATACCAAATGGACATGTTGGCATTATTGAGAAAGCATCGAAGGTAGACTGAGTTGTCCTAAAGTGAAACTCTCACTAACTATCGAAGCAACGGCGAGCGTAACCGTCGGTCCCGGTCGCGCCATCGAGCACTCTCCAAATTTTGCGAACCTCGTTGTCAAACTGTTCAGCAACGAGCATGATGAGCCGGATTTTCCGAGTGGGTAGCCCTTGCAGAGATGTCTCGACTAGGCGCGAAGGGTTCCTGACGACAAAGTGACGAAAATACGCCGAGGCTGAAGGGCGGAGATTTCGTCTTAAGCAGGGCTATACCTTAACTGACTCACAAGCCATCATGATTGTTGACTTGTGGGTGATAACCGTAGATTGATCGCAGGGTTGCTCCAATGCAAGAACTTCGACAAGGAAAACGCAAACTAACAGTTTGCTTAGATCTGATGATTACCCTTTGACTGACATCGAAGTACGCGTTCTGGGTGCGCTTGTTGAAAAACAAGTGACGACGCCGGAATACTATCCGCTCACGCTAAACTCCCTCACACTCGCCTGTAATCAAAAGAATAATCGCCATCCCGTCACCAGCTATTCAGAAAACGAAGTCGCCAACGCTCTGGAAACTCTGCGCGAGAAAAATTTAACGTACGTCTTTCACGGCAGCACCAGCCGCGTCCCGAAATACAAACATGTCATGCCGGAGGTGATGCATCTGAGTCCGGCGGAGACGGCATTGATGTGCGCCCTGATGTTGCGCGGACCGCAGACGGCAGGTGAACTGCGGGGTAATGCCTCGCGGCTTTATGAGTTTTCCGGGCTTGAAGAAGTGGACGCGACGATGAGCGGTTTAATAGCACATGAGCCGGAGCCGCTCGTGGTGCGCTTAGCACGTCAACCCGGACAAAAAGAATCGCGCGTGGCGCATCTGCTTGCAGGGCCACCATCTGAAGAGGCTCTTGCTGAAACGCCGCCACGAGTTAGTTCCTCAAGGCAAAATGACCGCGAAAGAATTGAGAGTCTGGAGCAATCCGTCACTGCGTTAACTGAGGAAGTGGAATCTCTGAAACAGCAGTTTGGAGAGTTCAAGAAGCAATTTGAGTGAGATCAGATGTCAGATGTCGGATGGCAGATGTCAGATGCTAGTGTAAGTTCTCTTGATTCGACAGCGTTACGATCCACGAAGTGACACTAACAAACACCAAAAGACCTCAAAGACCGAACCTGCGACACCCCTAACATCTAAAATCTGACATCTACAACTTTAAAGGATTTGGCGCGGACGTTTAATAGAAGTTAGAACCAGCGCCGGTAAGCCAAAAGCTCAACGCACTGCGGCAAGCCCACCGCTCCTGCCCATGCTTCCAGTTTCTACGGCCCCGGTTAAGAAAAACTTTTGAAGGAGACGTTAATGAAGAGCACTTTCAAATCCGATCATCCGGTAACAAATGAAGCTGCGAAGGGCGCGACAGGAAAGACGCTGGATCAATGGTTTGCGGAACTCGACAAAGCCGACGGTCTCAAGCTCGGTCGCCGCGAAATTAATAACCGACTCTACGCCCAAAAACTCGATCCCTGGTGGTGCGCGACAATCGCAGTCGAATACGAAAAACATCACGACCTGCGCAAAAAGGATGGATTGTTCGAAGGATATTTCATTTGCTCGACAAAGACGATTGCCGCTCCGCCCGCCGATGTCTTCAAGGCCTGGTCGAGCGGCACAGAGTTGAGCAAGTGGTTTGGCGGTGCGACTAAAGCCGATGTCAAAGATGGCGGGTCTTTTCAAAACAAGGACGGAGACAAAGGCACCTTTCTTCGGGTACGCGAAAACAAAGACCTTCGCATGACCTTTGAGACCGGTGGGACTTCAGCGCCCTCACAGGTTGATGTCCAGTTTCAAGATAAAGGCAAAGGTAAGACCGGCCTGCTTGTTAATCACTCGCGGATTCAAACTCGTGAAGAGGCGGATGGACTGCGCGCGGCATGGGCGCAAGCTCTCGATCAGTTAAAGAAAGCGTGTGAGACGTAGAAACCTCCGGGCTTGGAAGCATTGGGCGAAGAATCGATACCAATTATGTAGCGTCGCCTGCCTTCTGCCGCCTGCTCCTGCCTCCTGTTTCGTGGCCCACGTTTAGGCCAGTGTTTCACCTATGCAATTCCGCGTGATTTTTGTATACTCACGCTTCCCATGAATTTAGAACTTTTTCATCCAGCAGTTGCCAGCTGGTTTAGCAAGACGTTTCCCGCTGCAACCAAACCGCAGGAACTCGCCTGGCCGTCCATCAAAGAACATCGCGACACGCTAATCGCTGCTCCCACCGGTTCCGGCAAGACGCTCGCAGCTTTTCTGGCAGCGATTGACGATCTGGTAAGACTTGGCGTGGCCGGCGAATTGGACGATACGACTCACGTCGTTTACGTATCTCCGCTCAAAGCACTCAGCAACGACATTCAGCGTAACTTGCAGACTCCGCTTGAAGGAATTCAGCGAGAATTGTCGGCGTTGGGAATTCCGGAGATCAACATTCGCACTCTCGTGCGCACGGGCGACACGCCCGCTGCCGAGCGCACGGCGATGATTAAACGGCCGCCTCACATCGTCGTCACCACACCAGAGTCGCTTTATATCCTGCTGACAAGCGAAGGCGGACGCCGCATGTTGCAAACCACGCGGACGCTGATTCTTGATGAAATTCATGCGGTAGTCGGCGATAAGCGAGGTTCGCATTTAGCGCTTTCAGTTGAACGCCTCGCGGAGCTTATTTCGCGCCGGGCAGCTGAAAACCCGAAACCAGAAGCCCGAAACCCGAAACTTGTCCGAATCGGTTTGTCGGCCACTCAGCGTCCGATTGAAGAAGTCGCGCGTTTCCTCGTTGGCACCAACAAGATTAAGCCGGACGGCACGCCAGATTGTACGGTCGTCGATACTGGACATACTCGTCAGCTCGACATTGCGATCGAAGTTCCCGAATCGCCGCTGCAAGCTGTGATGTCCGGCGAAGTGTGGGAAGAGATCTACGATCGACTCGCCGAATTGATTCGCCAACACAATACGACTTTGGTTTTCGTGAACACACGCCGCCTCGTTGAACGCGTTTCGCGACACCTAGGAGAGCGACTGGGCGATGAAAATATTGCTGCGCATCATGGAAGCCTTGCACGCGAAGTGCGACTGTCTGCAGAGCAGCGACTCAAATCCGGAGAACTCAGCGCTTTAGTCGCTACTGCGTCGCTGGAACTGGGAATTGATATCGGAGATGTAAATCTTGTCTGCCAGGTAGGAGCGACGCGCTCGATAGCGAGTTTTCTGCAGCGCGTTGGCCGCTCAAATCACACCGTGGCCGGATTTCCAAAGGGCAGAATCTTTCCGCTTTCGCGTGATGAACTTGTTGAGTGTGCATCCTTGCTGGACGCAGTGCGCCGCGGTGAACTTGACCGTCTTTCGCTGCCGGAACAACCACTGGACATCCTGGCGCAGCAGATTGTCGCGACCGTCGCTGCGGACGAGTGGAGCGAGGATGACCTCTATTCCATGGTGCGGGCTGCCTATCCCTATCGAAATCTTGAGCGCAAAGTTTTCGACGAGATCATCAAAATGTTGGCCGAGGGGTTTTCCACAAAAAGGGGACGGCGCTCCGCCTACATTCATCACGATGCTGTGAATCAACGCTTGCGGGGACGGCGCGGTGCTCGTTTGACTGCCATCACTTCTGGAGGTGCGATACCCGATACGGCGGATTATGCAGTCGTACTCGAGCCCAGCGGCCTGGTGGTGGGATCGGTTAATGAAGACTTCGCCATCGAGAGTTTGCAGGGCGACATTTTTCAGCTGGGCAATACGTCCTGGCGAGTTCTGCGAGTGGAGCAGGGAAAGGTGCGCGTGGAAGATGCGGCAGGCCAACCGCCATCGATACCGTTTTGGCTGGGCGAGGCACCGGCACGAACACATGAGCTTTCGTATGCAGTTTCAAGGCTGCGGGAGGAAGTTACGGATCGAGTGGAGGTAACCGAAAAAAAGTTAAGTGAAGTCCCGCACGAAGAAAGCGATGCCGATCTTACTGAGCCAGGTCCGTCATTCAATTTCGCCCCAGCAATCGACTGGCTTCACGACGAGATTGGCATTTCCACTGTGGCTGCCGAGCAGCTTGCTGAATATCTTGCAGCCGCTAAAGCAGCACTGGGTGTGATGCCTTCGCACCAGAATCTCGTGCTGGAAAGGTTTTTTGACGATAGCGGCAGCATGCAACTGGTTTTGCATTCACCATTCGGCAGCCGCCTCAATCGCGCCTGGGGTCTGGCGCTGCGCAAACGCTTCTGCCGGAAATTCAATTTTGAGTTACAAGCGGCGGCTACCGAAGACGCGATCATTCTCTCCCTTGGCCCGACGCACAGTTTTCCGCTCGAGGATGTGTTCCACTATCTCAGTTCGAAGACTGTGCGCGAACTACTGTGTCAGGCATTACTTGATGCGCCGATGTGGAACATCCGCTGGCGGTGGAATGTAACGCGAGCTCTGGCTGTCTTGCGCCGGCGCGGTGGCAAAAAGATTCCGCCACAGCTGCAACGAATGGACGCTGAGGATCTCTTGACCGCATTGTTTCCGGATCAGGTGGCGTGCGCCGAGAACCTTACCGGCCAGCGCGAGATACCGGGGCATCCCCTCGTTAGTCAGACCGTCCGCGATTGTCTTGAAGAGGCAATGGACGTGGACAGCCTGATTGCATTATTGGAGGCTATCGAACGCAACGAAAAGAACCTGTTTGCCAGAGATCTTCTCGAACCGTCACCGCTGGCAGCGGAAATTCTCAGTGCGCGTCCGTATGCCTATCTGGACGACGCACCTTTGGAGGAGCGGCGCACTCGGGCTGTGTATCAGCGACGCTGGCTCGATCCGGAAAAGGCCGCGGACATCGGTAGGCTTGACCAGTCGGCAATCGATCGCGTGCGTGAGGAAGTTTGGCCGGAGCCGAGGAACGCGGATGAGCTGCACGATGCTTTAGTTGAACTGGGATTCGTAACCGAGGCAGAAGGCTTGTTAGGTCACTTCGCGGTTGATGAAGTTGTTGCTTCCGATGATTCGACTGAGGGCACCCCCGAATGGAAATCATTGTTGGAGTCGTTGGCAAGCGAGCGACGGGCAGCTGTGCTGACTGGTCGATTTCGGAGTCCGCGGCCGAAGAAACGGTAGGGGTGGCCCTCCTGTGGCCACCCCAATCCGAACGAGGCGATGCGGGCGCCCACGCGCGACGATCCCTACAGCTATGGGTCGCTGCGGAGCGACTACCGCAATTGTTGGCAGTTTTTCCCCATGTCACATTAACTCCGCCGATTGCCGCGCCGGCTTCGCTGATCGAAACAAGCTGGACGCGTGAAGACGCACTCGTTGAACTAGTGCGCGGCAGGTTGGAAGCACTAGGTCCGGTTACGGCGAAGAATTTGGCGATCTCAGCCGGAGTTACAACGAGTGATATCGATGCCGCTCTCTTGAAGCTTGAAGCTGAAGGTTTTGTATTACGGGGCCGATTCACTCCCGGCATTGAAGAAACGGAATGGTGCGCGCGACGCTTGCTGGCGCGAATTCATAGTTACACCCTCAATCGGCTGCGTCAGGAAATCGAACCGGTTTCATCGTCAGACTTTGTTCGCTTCCTCTTGTCATGGCAGAAGGTCACGCCCGATCAGCAAATGGAAGGTCCCCAGAGTCTGCTCGCCCTGATCGAACAGCTCGAGGGCTTTGAAGCACCGGCTGCGGCGTGGGAAGGCGAAATCTTCCCCAGCCGTTTGCTGGAATACAATCCCGGCTGGCTCGACGCCCTTTGTTTGTCCGGCGAAGTTGTCTGGGCGCGTCTGACCCCGGCAGCGACGGCGAAAAACGGTGCGGAAAAAACTCGTGGTTCCGGTCCGGTGCGTTCTACGCCGATCGCCTTGTTGCGTCGCAAAGACTTTGCGCTTTGGAACTCAGCCTTTCCTCGTCCAATCGTTGAGGATCTTTCCTTTTCATCAACAACCCAGGTTGTCTATGACTATCTCAAGAACCGCGGTGCATCCTTCTTCAACGACATTGTTGAAGCAACCAAATTGTTGCGAAGCCAGGTCGAGGAGTCGCTAGCTGAATTAGTCGCGCAGGGATTAGTCGTCTCCGACAGTTTCACCGGACTTCGTGCTTTGCTTACTCCATCTCATCGCAAAACCAATGCAGCCGCGCGTCGCAAGCATCGCCAACCTGTTTACGACATGGCCACGGCCGGCCGCTGGTCGATTCTCGAGCGCAACAGCGATGGTGTCGTCGAGCCAGAATCAGCGGAAAGGATTGCGCGGATCCTCTTGAAACGTTACGGCGTAGTCTTCAAACGATTGCTGGAGCGGGAAGGGGTGACGATCCCCTGGCGAGTGTTATTGCGCATTTATCATCGGCTGGAGGCGCGCGGTGAGATTCGTGGCGGCAGGTTTGTCGCGGGAATTTCGGGGGAACAGTTCGCGTTACCGGAAGCTGTGGGCCTGGTTCGTTCAATTCGTCGAGCGCCCAAACAGGAAACAATGATTTCTGTAAGCGCTGCCGATCCTTTGAATCTGATTGGAATCATCACGCCCGGAGGACGCATTACAGCTCATACCTCAAACCGAGTTCTCTATCGCGATGGTGAAGCGGTGGCGGTTCTGGAAGCAGGCGAGACGCGTTTCCTGGTGGAATTGAGTCGCGCTGCTGAATGGAAAGCTAAAGCGGCCTTGCTGCGAAAAGCTACGCCCCCGGTGTTGCGAACGTATCTGCGCCGCCCCGCGTAACCCAAGCTACGTCGAGTGAATTTGCAAGTAGGAACAATTTGCAGGTAGGGAAGGGGGCCTGCCCCCGCTGACCTTAATTAGGAAAGACCAGAATCATGAAGGAAGTCTTAAAACTCAAAACTCGGCGGGCAGGCCCCCTTCCTTACCTGCGAGGTCTTGCAGGTTGTGTTAGCTACTGGAAGACTTGAACTTTCCTCAATCAACTTCTATCGGAAATAAGCATCAGGAGTAGCACAATGCCCGAGACAAATCACGTTACGCCGAAGTCTGGCGATCAGCTTTTACTTGTTGGCACGATGAAAGGCGCCTTCGTTCTTAAGTCAGACTTGAGCAAAAAGAATTGGGAAGTGGGTGGACCTTACTTTCCCGGCCGGGCCATCTACGCGATGAATTACGACGGGCGCGATGGACGAGGCCGGCTGTGGGCGGCAGTAAACAGTTCTTATTGGGGTTCGTATCTCAGCGCTTCGAGTGATTTTGGAAAGACCTGGACTGAACCGGAAACCTACGGCGTGAAATTTCCTGACGACACTGAAACCTCGTTGAAGCAAATCTGGCAAATCGTTCCCGGCAACGCCTCTGAGCCGGCGACGCTCTATTGCGGCGTCGAACCAGCCGCCTTGTTCAGATCGGATGACGCCGGCACCACTTGGTCATTAGTGAAGGGTTTGCACGATCATCCGCACCGGCCGCAGTGGCAACCTGGCGGAGGCGGTTTGTGCCTGCACACAATTCTTCCTGATCCGAGCAACAAGGATCGGATGCACATCGCTATTTCTACCGGCGGTGTCTATCGCACTGACGACGGCGGCAAATCCTGGGAAGCCCGAAATGTTGGCGTGCGCGCGCAATTCCTGCCCGAAGACCAAAGGTATCCCGAGTTTGGTCAGTGTGTGCACAAGATTGTCAGCCATCCCTCAAAGCCGGAGCGACTTTTTCTGCAAAACCATTGGGGACTTTATCGCAGCGATAATGGCGGCGATTCATGGACGGATATCGCCAATGGCGTTCCTTCTGATTTTGGTTTCGCTCTGGAGATTGATCACAACGAACCCGATACCGCTTACATCATTCCGCTGGAATCGGATGAGTTCCGCTGTACGCCGGAGGCGAAGTTGCGCGTTTATAAGACGAGCAATGCCGGTGATTCCTGGGAGCCTTTAACTAATGGTTTGCCTCAGGAGAATGCCTTCGAAACAGTTTTGCGAGACGGCATGTCGGGTGATTCGCAACAGCCGATGGGACTCTATTTCGGCACACGCAATGGCAAGCTGTTCGGTTCAAACGATGCAGGCAATTCCTGGCATACGATTGAGGAAGGCTTGCCGCAGGTGGTTTGCGTGAAGACGGCGACTGTGGCGTAGCCAGTCGGTTTCGAGTTTCGAGTTTTGGAGTGCGTCGCAGCGACACGCGACACCGCTTGGATGCCGACAAGCTCGAAACAAACTAGCATGCTCGCACAGTAGCGCAATTGCAGTACGGGAGCGATAGCTTTAATGACGACCCTCCGCTCGTACCGTCGGGAGCGGTAGCTGACCGCATTCAAGCAACTAGTTGAGAGTCATGTCGCAGGAATCGTTGAGAGCTGCGCCAACTTGGTCTAATCCGAAATTCGTTCGCAGTTGAAGCGGTCGCTACCGCTCCCGTACTGTACCGCCTGCGGTAGCGGGCGGGTTGTAACGATTTTGGATTGATCCAAGCATATTCAAGGAGTGTCGATGAATGAGATTAGCTGTTCTTTCAGTTTCCTGATGCTGCTGCTCATCACGAGTGTGAACGTGATCGCTCAGGAAAAGTCTGAAGACAAACAGAAGCCGGCGCCACAACCCAAGATGGTTGAGTTTCAGATGGCGCTCCTGAAAAGAGCACCGAACTGGGACCAAATTAAGACAGCCAACCAGATGGAGCTTGAACGAGCCCAAACAGATTACGTCAAATCCTTAATCGAATCAGGCAACGCCGTAATTGCTGGAAGGTTAACCGATGATAGCGAGATTCGCGGAATTTACATCCTGCGGGCGAAGTCGGCAGCCGAAGCCAAAGAATGGGCGGACAACAGTCCCGGCGTTAAGTCGGGCCATCTAATCGTTGAAATGCATCCGTGGTGGTCAGAAGAGGTAATGAAGAAGACCACGACACCTGAAATAATGACGACGGCTTATCTGGCATTTCTGAAGCGCGGCGACAAATGGACTCCCGAGAAGACACCGCAAACGGAAGCGATTCAAAAAGCGCACATGGATAACATCAATCGGCTTGCAGAGACAAAGAAGCTGGTTGTTGCGGGACCATTTGGCGATAACGGCACACTGCGCGGCATATTTGTTTTCAAAGTCGCCTCGCTTGCTGAGGCCAAGGCGCTTGCGGAAACTGATCCTGCGGTGCAGGCAGGCCGGCTCGCTTTGGATATACATCCCTGGTTAGTGCCGGAAGGAATACTTCCATGATTGCCGATTGTCGATTGGCGATTGGCGATTGGTCGTGTTTCATTAGTCAGCCATGAACAACCAACAGCGGCGTGACGCGTCATTTCTGAGCGATGCTCAGTTATGGAACTGATGATTGGGAACTCAGCAACATGAAATCCGAACACAATCGGCAATCGACAATCGCCAATGGCACTAACGGTTAACATCACCGGCTTTCTCACTGACTTCACGAATGGTGTGAGTGGCATCGAACTTAAGTCGTCGCCGTCGACTGTTCGTGAAGCATTGAATGAGTTATGGCAGATGCATGTGGGATTGCGAGATCGCGTTGTCACTGAACAGGGTCAGTTGCGTCAGCATGTGAACATCTTTCTCGATGGTGAAAACGTTCGCCGGAAGGAACTTTTAGAAACGCCCGTCTCCGAGAATGGAGAGATAACAATCTTGCCGTCCGTGAGCGGAGGGCTTTAGTAATTGCCGATTGCCGATTGCCGATTGCCAATTGGGTCGATGAGTCTCAAGTCTCAAGTCTCAAGAAAAGGCGACCGAGACTTGAGACCTGAAACTTTAAACCTGAAACCTGAAACCTGAAACCTGAAACCTGAAACCTGAGACTTACCTATGAAAGCCACTTGGAACGACGCTACAATTGCGGAGAGTGACAAAACGATTGTAATTGAAGGCAATCACTACTTCCCGCCAGCCGACATCACCACCGAGCATTTTCAACCAAGCGACACGCACACGACCTGTCCCTGGAAAGGCGAAGCGAGTTACTACAACGTGGTTGTCAATGGTGAAGTTAATAAGGATGCTGCCTGGTATTACCCGGAACCAAAACCTGCCGCTGCTGAGATTAAGGACTATGTGGCTTTTTGGAAGGGCGTAAAGGTGAAGGAGTAACAGCATCCGAACCGCGGTGATCGGCTTCAACTTAGGTGGCCGTCAATTGCGGATTCAAGGTGCTCAAAAATCTGGCCGCGGACTTCCGCGGATGACACGGATAAGAAAAATCCAAAAGGGAATGAGGCCTAGCAGCTGTTGTCTGCTTATCCGTTTCATCCGCGTGAATCCGCGGCTATTTTGAATACGGTTGCTGGAAGTCCCTGATGTCAGTGAATGGTGTCGCAGGATTGGAAAAGTCAGGACGATAGTAATAGGCCGCGCCGTCAAACTCCTGCATCCAGCCGTTCTCCATGTCGAACTCTTCCAACACAGTCACGGCTCGCAACCATTCCGATTCGCTGATGCGGCGTGACAAGAGGATGTGACGCGGGTTGGAACCCGCCTGGTTCGTGGGGTAGTACTGCGCCATTAGTGAAATTGCAACGTGCGGGCTGAGTGTGTCCCTGATCCATTCGATTGATTCGCGAATGCCGGCAATGTCATTTGGCAAAACCAACAAACGGATTATCAATCCCCGCTGCAGCAAACCATTGTCATCAAAGACCAGCTCCGGGCCTGTCTGACGAAACATTTCGGCAATCGCCAGACGCGAATACTCTTTGTAGCCCCTCACTTTGGAATAAAGGTAACCTGCTTCGTCCTCCGCATATTTCAGATCCGGCAGGTAGACATCAACGATACCGTCCAACAGTTTCAGCACGCTGACCGCATCGTAGGCATTGGTGTTGTAAACGATCGGCACTCGGAGACCGCGCTGCGCGGCGATGAGAACCGCTCGCGCCATTTGCGGCGCAAAGTGAGTAGGCGAAACAAAGTTGATGTTATGGCAACCACGCGTCTGCAGCTCCAGCATCATCTCGGCGAGCCGTTCGTGCGTCACCTCGTTCTTGATCTGTTCTTTATGAGTTTGTGAGATTTGGTAGTTCTGGCAATAGACGCAGCGCAGGTTGCAGTTGCCGAAGAAAATATTACCTGCGCCTCCGGTGCCCACTAGCGCAGGCTCTTCACCAAAATGGGGAGTGAACGACGACACAATTGGCAGTCGTCCCGAATAACAGGCGGCGATTTCGTTCTCAAGGCGATTGTTAAGACAGTCGCGCGGACAGACGGTGCAGCGCTCAAGCAAAGCCTCGAGCTTTGCCACACGATGCTGCAACTCGCCAGTCTTGAGCAGCGAAAGAAAGGAGGCTTGAGTGTCCAACTTGATGCGCATTGCCTTAGCCTGGAATCATTCCTGTTTCAGTACGGCTTTGCCGCCGGATGTGGGGTGGTGGCTTGCCCCGCCTTAAGCACCTTGATGATTCTTGGCGCTACGCCCCCAAGCTGCGATTTTGAACTGACGAGCTGGCAGCGGCGAAGCCCCGTCCGATATTCAAGCTGCGCCCGGCGGGGCGAAGCCCCAGACTCGCAGAGCCCGAAGTTCTAGTAGATTCATCCAATTTCTCTTCTGCTGATCTGAGTCAATCCGTGTTCATCTGTGGCCGTTATTCCGGCATGAATGCCACTGACTCACACATGCCGCCGAAAATGTACGAAATGGGGCTTGTGTTGCTCGACGATGTCGGGCGGCGCCGTCCGTTTGGTCTGCCGCCAGATGAAGTCCATTTCCACGTGGATAGTGCTGAGTGCCAGCCGGGCTTCGAAGATCAACAACATGCTGCCATAGAAGAGAAAGCAGGCGCCAATGATTCCCACGATAACGGGCACCAGGTTATAACGCGGCTTGTCAGCAATCGCGACGATCCCAATCGCCACACTGGTCGCCACAAACATCCCCAAGGCAACGTAGAACGTGACCATTGAGCGCTGCAGTATCCGCGCTCGGCTCGTTAGTTTGTCCAATTGCAGGAAGATAATTTGTTGACGCTCGTGTGCAGCTTCAGAATCACCCTGATCGGTTGTAGCTTCAAGTCGATCGGACAACGCGCGAACGCGATCCACCACGCGACCTAGTCTTCCGGACGTGGAGAGGATCATGCTCCCGCAGGCCGAAATTAAGACTGCCGGCGTGATCATCGCTGTCAGGACGGCAATTGCTGCTGCTGGATCCATGATCTGTCCCGAAAAGGGGGCTTGGCCCGGAACTTATTGATGCAAGAGGCGCGGCAAAGCCGCGCCTCACCTTTACTCTGCCTACTGCCTTCTGCCTACCGCCTAACTGCCCCTGCCTACTGACTCGGCCGTCTTCGTTTGCGGCGGACAACAGGTTTCTTTGCGGCCGGTTTAGCAGCCGATGTTGTCGCTGGCTCGTCTTTCTTGGGCTGAGTTTTAGACTTAATGAAGTCGATTACCATTTGCTGTGGCACGTCGGCACTCAACAAGATCTCATTGTCTTTCGCCGTAAGTTGCAAAGTGTTAATGACCGACTGTCCAGCCTTGTCTGGCACAAACGAAGAGGCGTGACGCAGAAATCCAGAGAATAGGTTGTTCATGATATTCGCGGTGTCTGGGTTGTCTGCACCCCACGCGCCGCGCAACATGAAATTGGTGGCATCCATGGTGAGAGCGACATAGAAGTCACCGAGGTTGGAATCCCATTTCGGCGCACGCGGGTTTGTCTCAGTTCCGAGCATGCCGAAACTCTTAGCAAACGAATCCCAGGGCGACCCGGCCAGCGCTGGCAAGCACAGTCGGATCTCTCATTAGAGAATTCAGGCTTTCCATACTAATGCGACCGTTGCCAGCGGTGGCGTCGACCGCAGCCCGCAGATAACCAGGTGTGCCGACGGCGATTGCATTGGCACTCAAAGGCACTAAGGCTACTTCCGAAAACGATTTCAAAAATGGGTTCTTCTCCGACTCTTTGACGATTGGGTCGATGGTCATGAGTGAAAGAGTCTTTTCACCATACTTTTCGTCCCGCAATCTTCCGCCAGAAGCCATGCGGGCCAGTGTTACCAGCGACTCAGCGCTAAAATCACCACCGGTGACCGCCATGAACTCCGGCGGGACGAACTTCAAATCAGCGGTCGGCTTGCGAAAGCGGACGGCCATAACTATGAAATCCACTTTTGTCGGATCAACTCCGGCAAACTGGTTCATGCTGGCGAACCCTTTCCGCATTCCTTCGAGATCTTTTTCTGACATTAGGCGCGGTGCGACCTCATTGATGATGCGCCTTGGATTGATATAAATGAGCGTGTCAGCCGCAGGCAGATTAGCTAGCGCGCCGCGAACGTCCTGGGGCAGATTCGCAGCCGCTGAAGCAACTGGCGCATGAGCCGGGATATTTTGAGGAGTTTGCGCCGCCGCCGTCTTGGTCATTACAAACAGCGTGACAATTAGTAAAAGGGGAAAAAGTCTATTCACAGCAATAGCCTCCGTTTCAAATTTCCGTCATCTTCACATAGGAATGGTGTATCCGTCACCAGTTTTTCGGATGCCTGCAAAACGTCTCAGTCTCAGCGCTTTTTTGTTATGAAGCGCAAGCGCAGCAAAAAGCGGCAACGAGTTGCCGCACTCCAAAGTCGGGCCTCTTTGGCTCAAGACAAGCTTTTGGAGTGCGCTGACTTGTCAGCGCTTTTATAGGAACGACTCGTCGAATATCACAGGTGCGCGAGGTTATGGACAGTCAATTCGTTTTCGACGTTACCTGTGTTCAGGGTTGTGGCCGGCTCAAAAAGTAAAACGTGCGCTTCTTCTTCCGCTACCGGACGGTGTTCCACGCCGCGCGGGACGATCACCATCTCTCCTGGTTCCAGCCACATCGATTGCTCCCCCGCGGCTTCCCGGTACTCCATCCGGAACCGTCCTTTAACGACTAGAAACAGCTCGTCCTCATTCTCGTGATGATGCCAGGTAAAGGGTCCCTGGAACTTCACGAGTTTGACCTGTTGATTGTTGAGCTCGCCAACAATATGTGGCTTCCAGTGTTGGCTGATTAGCCCGAGCTTTTCTGCAAGATTGATCTTATCCATATACTTCCTTCACTGACGAAAGAAACGACTCGAATCGAGGTTCTCGCAAGTCTTCAGTATCAAGGCCGCAGAACCTCGTCCTTACTCGTCGCAGTCTGGGTCGCGTTTGCTCTAATGCTGTATGAGCTTGAATCGATGTAGAAATGGCGTCCTCCGTGCGGGGACGTAGCAGCAGGGTCCGCGTTGCAAGTATATGACCCGGGCTCCGGACCGGATGGACTGGTCACGTTCATCGTGAAGACGTAGCCGTGAAACTCGGGATTACTGTGACTAAAGCGCGAGTCGAGGAAACCGCCTTCGGCTAGTTGCTCAAACGTGCCGTAATTACCGGCGTTGCTGATGCTGTAAGTCGCCTGTGCTTGAGCGACGGTGCGCAACGTGGCGATAGCCGAAGTTTCATCCGCGCGACTGGAGCTTTGTTGCAAGCCGGTCGAGTATTGTTTGCAACCAAAGGTGACGGCACATATCAGAAAAAGTACGACGAAAAAGAAACGCATGAGGAGTCCTCCTAGTAAGGGGTCAGAAGCCAGAAGACAGAAGACAGTGCAGAAGTCAGAAGTCAGAAGTCAGAGTCAGAAGTCAGTATGACATGGAGCTTGGCGCAATAATATATATCTCACGCGGTCGCTAGTGGTGCAGTTTGAGTTTAACGCTGCAAGCCTCGCTAATTTCAGCCCAGGGTTGGGCTTTGCCAACCCTGGCAAGGCGGCCCATTTACAGAAGCGCAAACCCTGAAAGGCTTGCGTCGCGATAACCAAACATTCGTCGCAACTCCTTCAGAGTTGCGATAAAACAAACATGCATCTTATCCCCAGGGTTTCAAAGCAAACCCTGGGCTGGAATTAGCCAACGCCTTCGGCGTTAAAATCAAACTGCAGTAGTCCGCGTTTGGACTGAGGCGCGAGAACCGAAAAGATTCTCTCCTACTCCTGCCTACTGCCGTCTGCCTACTGACTCCTACTGCTCACTCCTGACTCCGGTTGTTGCTGCCAAATCATTAGAGCCGTGAGGCAGCCGCAAGCAAACGTGCCAAGCCAGACGCTGATGGATCCCGAGCTTTCCAGTATCTGCACTCCGAGCCAGGGACCGATTGCAAAAGCGACACTAAAACCCATCGTATACAGTCCCATGTACGCACCGGCCTGGGCCGGCGGTGCGATGTCCGACACATAAGCCGAGCTGGCCGGTAGTAGGATCATTTCGCCCACCGTCCAAACCACAGTAGTGATCCCAATACCGATTGGCCCGCTAACAAAGGCAAGACCGCCAAAACCAGCGCCGACTAGTAGTGCGCCGAGCGCAATCGTCGCGCGATGAGACCAGTTCGACATTGCCGTATTGAGCGGCACTTCCGTAAAAATGATCAGCACCGTATTGATTGCCAGCAACAAACCAAAAGCTGCTTCAGAGATCTGGAGGTCACGAACAATGAACAAGGGCATTGCCGCCAACGATTGAAAAAACACCATCTCAATGGGCAGCATGGCGATCAGGAAATAGAGGAAGCGTCTGTCGCGCAATACGCCTGCATAATTGAGTTCGGGCGCCCCGGCCTCAGCAGGAGTTGCGGACGCGGCTGGACGGATACGCCAGGGCATGAAAGCTATCAGCAGACCGGCCAGGATTGACGTGGTTCCATCAACGTAAAAAAGCGACTTAAAAGATTTCATCGCCAGAAAGCCTCCGATAACTGGGCCGATGCTCATGCCGAGGTTGATCGCGAGGCGGCTCAGCGCGAAAGCCATCTTTCGTTGCGCCGGTTCTGTTAGTCGTCCAATCAAGGCCATGCTTGGCGGCCGAAACGACTCGTTGGCAAAAGCCCAGATTGCTGTGATTGCGAAAATCCCGTAGAGGCCGGTTACAAACGGAAAGACAAACAAAATCACTCCGCTGAGAAAAAGTGAGATCTTGATGATCAGCAAGCTGCCCAGGCGATCTGAAAACCTGCCCGCGAGTGGCGCGACGACAATCGCGGCGACTCCGTAAATCGTCAGTGCCAGTCCAGCGATGGCCGCAGGCAATTGCCGATCGACAGTCAGATACAGCGTGAGGAAAGGAAGCACCATCGTGCCGGCGCGATTAACGAGAGTCGCCAGACAGAGGTACCAAACTTCTTTCGGAAGCGCTCCCAGTCCACGCCAGGGGTTCAAAGAGATTGGGTTCCCCCTTTATTCGTCTACTTGCCGGAAACGAAAACAAGTGGAGTCGTGGTCATTAATCAAACCGATTGCCTGCATAAACGAATAGCAGATAGTGGTTCCCACAAACTTGAAACCGCGTTGCGTCAAGTCTTTACTCAGCGCATCGGAGAGGGGTGAGTTTACTGGGACCAAGGCGCCACGTTTACGCTTAATGGGTTTGTTGTTCACGAAGCCCCAAAGATACTTGTCGAAGCTGCCGAACTCTTGCTGTACTTTGAGGAAAGCGCGAGCGTTTTGGATTGCAGCGGCAATTTTAAGGCGGTTGCGAATTATGCCTTCGTTTTGGAGTAACCGGTCGATTCTTTTCTGGTCGTACTTGGCGACCCTCGCCACCTCGAAATTGTCGAACGCCTCGCGATAATTATCACGTTTACGCAGGATCGTTTCCCAACTGAGTCCAGCCTGCGCGCCTTCCAGAATCAAAAACTCAAAGAGCAAGCGGTCGTCGTGACTTGGGACACCCCACTCTTGATCATGATAGGCGATCGATAGATCGGTTCTGGCCCAGCCGCAGCGTTTCGTCATGCGGGCATATTAGCAGAGGAGCGGTCAACATTTTTCATATGCCATTTCTCATCTCTCATTTTCCATTGGTGGATTCAAGTGTTGAAGTGCAACTGGACGTCCAATCGAGTGAGCGACCGAATGTCAGCAGCGCCGAAGGCGCGAAATAAGGTAGCCAGGGGCGAGTGCGAAGCGCAGCGAAGCACGACGCCCCTGGGCCTCGCTTGAACGAAACTTCGAGCACTGAAAGTGCGACATAACACGGTTGCGTCTGAATGCTATGTCGCTCTTTCAGAGCTCAACACATAGGCGAACAGTACCAGGGGCTACGCGCTTCGCGCTCGCCCCTGGCTACCTTATTTCGCGCCTTCGGCGCTCAGGCAATAGCGAGCTGTTGAGTTTCGGTTCTAAATTGATTTCGCAAGTAAGAATGAAAAATGAGAGATGAGGAATGCTCAGCTCTTGCCGAGGCGGCCAGCCAAACCTGCGACTACGGTCACCAATTCGTTTGCCTCGACAGGCTTGGCCACGTGAGTATTGAAACCGGCGAGGATGGCGCGCATGCGATCCTGGACGCTGGCATAAGCGGTCAAGGCTATCGCCGGAATCCGCTGTTCTTTGCTAGCTTCCATTCTCCTTACTTCGCGCATCAATTTATAACCATCGATGCCCGGCATAGCTATATCGCTGATCAGCACGTCAAACCCATTCTTGCTAAGTAGCTCGAGTGCTTCTTTCGCGCTAGACACAGCAGTTGTGCGAGCGCCGCGTTCTGTCAATTCCATCGTCACGAGATCCAAGGTGTCGTCCTCGTCGTCGACAATCAGGATGCGCAAATCGTCAAGCCGGACAGGTTCGCTTTCGGCTTCCGCAAAACTTTCGCGCGCAGTGGCGAGAGTTTCCCGACGCAACTCACCGCTGGGAAGTCGCAGCCTGACTGAAAAAATCGCACCCGATCCCTCCGTGCGATTCTCGGCGGTGATCACGCCACCATGTAGTTCGACCAGGTGACGCACGATTGCCAGGCCCAATCCCAACCCTCCGTGGGTCCGCGTCGTGGAACCGTCGGCCTGGCGAAATCTTTCAAAGACGTGCGGCAAAAAGATTGGATCGATTCCCGGGCCAGTATCACTGACATCGATCTGCACATAAGAATTGTCTTGATTAGACGCGGACCTCGATCTTGCCTTTCGTGGGCGTGAACTTTGCGGCATTGGAAAGCAGATTCCAAACGACTTGCTGCAGGCGATCTGCGTCTCCTGAAATAATGCGAAGGCGCGCATCGATGATTGTCTCTATCTTGATTTCCTTGGCTTCAAGCGCGGGACGTACGGCGTCGAGAGCCGCATCGACGACCGCTACCAGGTCGACAGGCCCGAGCGTCAGCTGCAGTTTCCCGGTTATTACGCGCGAGACATCGAGGATGTCTTCAATGATCTGCTTCTGGGCCCAGGCGTTTCGCTCAATCACCTCAAGCGCATGAGCGGAACTGTCTGGATCAAGTCGCCCTGAGTTCAACATTCGCGACCAGCCGATCACGGCGTTCAAAGGCGTACGAAGCTCGTGAGACACTGTGGCCAGAAATTCATCCTTTAGGCGGTTCGCTTTCTCGGCATCGGTACGCGCAGCGCGCTCGCGCTCCAACAAATCGGCGCGCTCTTCTTCCGCACGTTTACGCTTGGTGTATTGGCCAATCTGTCCCCCAACTGCACTAACCATCCGCATTAGTTCATCGTCCGGATCCCTCATCTGGCGACTAAAAAACTCCAGGACGCCGAGCACCTTGTCGTCGATTAAGATAGGAAAACCAAAACCGCAACAAAGACCGGCGCTCTCTGCCGCGTGGGTGCGCCGAAAATTCTCATCCTGTGTCACATTGTTAATGCGGGCCGGTTTTCCCGTAGCCAAAATTTTGCCGGGAAGACCAATGCCGCTGCTGAACGTCATCTCATGAGTGACCTCTTCAAATTCGTCGACGCTGACTTCGGGCGCCTTGCAGAATTCGATACAGCGCAAGACATCTCCTTCCTCGACCATCCAGAGTGCGCCCACATCCCAGTTGAGATGTTCGCAAGCAGCCCGCAAGATTTGTTTGGCGGCCTCACCGAAATCAGCGCAGTCGGTAAGAATTGTTGTAACGGCGTGCTGCAGAGCGAGGCGGCTTTCAGTTCTTTTGCGATCAGTAATGTCGCGGGTAAAACAACGAGTGTGACAAAACTTTCCGTCTTCCCAATAAACGCTCGAGTTGATCCGCACGTGCTTGATCGATCTATCCTTGCAAATCATGCGTGCCTCAAAGTCACGCACCAACTCTCTCGACTGGAGGCGATTTAGAAGCTCAGCAATGACTTCCGGATCCGCATGAAACTCGGCGATGTGATGTCCTACGTACTCTTCACGCGTATAACCCAATAGATCCAGTTCCGCCTGATTCACGCGGAGGACGATGCCGTCGGGTCCGACCCAATGCAAACAGATCGTTGCGTTCTCGAAAAAGTCGGTTAACTCCAGTTCGGTGCGGCGCAACGCTGCCTCACTGCGTTTTCTTTCGGTGACGTCGCGCTTGATCGCCACGTAACAAATCGGCTTGCCTGAGGCGTCTCGCGTGGCAAACGCAGAAATTTCGATGTTGCGCAACTCACCATTCTTTCGCCGATTGACAATCTCTCCGCGATACTCGCCGCTGGCTGCAAGCTGCTCAATGATGGTTTTGAATAATTTCGGGATCAGCGTGAATCGCCGGCGTCTGGCCTTTGAGTTCTTCGTCGGAGTAGCCCAACAAATCGCGGTGAGCGCGATTCTGTTCGAGGTAGTGACCCTGCGGATCAATGATCACGATCGGTTCGTTCGAGTGAGCGAAAATCTCTCGATACAGATCTGGAGTAAGAACCGATTGGGCGGCGGGCAACGTCTGCTCCTTTGGCGTGTATGTGCTGGCCATAAACCATTTAGGAGGGAACAAATTCAGGGAAAGGGGATGACTAGGATGATAGCACCAATGATTAAGTTCGCCGAATTTGACTTGCCGTGGCTTTCGCGGTAAAAGCATCCGGGCATCCTAAAAACATCTCAATAGCACCACCCCGTGCTTGCACAGGAAGTTGCAGGCAGAGCTTTCAACCATCGAAAAGGAGAACCGAAAATGGCGTTACGTTTAGGCGATATTGCACCCGATTTTTCAGCCGACACGACTGATGGTCCGATCAAATTCCACGAATGGATCGGCGACAGTTGGGCCGTGCTTTTCTCCCACCCCAAGGATTTCACCCCAGTTTGCACTACCGAGCTTGGCTACGTAGCAAAATGCAAACCGGAGTTTGACGAACGCGGCGTGAAGGTCATTGGCTTGAGCGTCGATAAGACCGACTCGCATAGCAAATGGGCGGAAGACATCAAAGAAACCCAGGGCACCGCGCTCAACTTTCCCGTGATTGCCGACCCCGATCATAAAATTGCCGAGCTCTACGACATGATCCACCCGGAGATTAGCGACGTCTTCACCGTGCGCTCCGTATTTGTCATCGGTCCGGATAAGAAGATCAAACTAATGATTACTTACCCGGCCAGCACCGGCCGCAACTTCGACGAGATCCTGCGGGTGATCGACTCGCTGCAACTGACCGCTAAGTACAGCGTTGCCACTCCTGTGAATTGGAAAGACGGCGAAGATGTGATTATTGTGCCGTCGATGTCTGATGAAGATGCAAAGACAAAATTCCCCGCGGGTTGGAAGGCGCCAAAGCCTTATCTGCGTATTACACCGCAGCCGAACAAGATAAGCACGGCTGACACCTCAGCGAAGAGCGCTTCGTAATTCTCTAACTGACTAACCAATGCCTCAGGCGCAGAGCAAACACTCTGCGCCTGTTAATATTTGCAATTAACCCCATGCGACAAATTGTCACAACTCGAAATGGCGGGATTGAGGTTTTGCAGGTGCAAGACGCGCCGGATCCTCAGGCCGGTGCGGGCGAAGTAGTTGTTGCCGTCAAAGCAGCCGGTCTCAATTTCGCTGACATACTTGCTCGCCAGGGTCTTTATCCTGATGGTCCGAAGAAACCATGTGTAATGGGATATGAAGTCGCAGGCATCGTTGAAGCTGTTGGCGCTGAAGTTGATCCAGCTATCGTTGGTCTGCCAGTCATCGCGATGACGCGGTTCGGTGGTCAGGCGGAGAAGGTGGTGGTCGCCGAACGCCAGTTAATTGAAAAACCTGAATCGCTTAGTTTTGAACAGGGAGCCGCAATTCCCGTTAATTACATCACCGCCTACGCGTTACTGGTTGCGATGGGCGGACTGAAAAAGGAAGAGTCGGTTTTGATTCACAACGCCGGCGGCGGCGTGGGTCTGGCGGCACTCGACATTGCGAAAAAGATTGGCGCGACGACTTACGGTACCGCCAGTCCGTCTAAACATGAGTTCCTGCGGGCCCGCGGTCTCGACCATCCGATTGACTATCGCACCCAGGATTGGCTGCCCATTCTGAAGGAGCTTACCAGCGGTCGGGGCGTGGAACTTGTAATCGATCCGATTGGCGGCTCTCATTGGAAGAAAAGCTATGCGGCCTTAAGACACACCGGTCGTTTGGGAATGTTTGGAGTTTCAGCAGCCTCGGCAAACGGATTGGCCGGCAAAATCAAACTAATTAAAGCCGCGCTACAGATGCCGCGGTTTCATCCGCTGGGATTGCTAAATAAGAATCGCGGGGTTTTCGGACTGAATCTTGGTCACATGTGGCACGAGCCAGAAAAGGTTATGGAATGGATCGCTGCTCTGATGGCGGGAGTCAGCGAAGGTTGGATTCGTCCACACGTAGATCGCGCGTTTCCGTTTGCCCAAGCGGGTGAGGCGCACTCGTATATGGAAGCGCGCAAGAACATTGGCAAAGTAATCCTGGTTCCCTAATCTCCGGGGAAAGTCTTGCAGTTCCTGTTCGACAAAAAGCACAAAGACAGTCTATTTGAGCAGGCATTCCTGCAACTAGTCACCGCTCTGCACCTGGGCAAGGTGGGCGCCGGCGATCGTTTGCCGAGCGTGCGCCAGATGGCCCTCCGCAACAACATCAATCACAAGACAGCTTTTTCTATTTATCAGCGACTGCAGCTTGAAGGCTATATAACTTTACGGCGCGGGTCTGGAGCTTTCGTTTCCGATATCGACATGGCCGATCTGGAACAAGCGTACTGCCTTTCGCTGTTCAAACTAATCAAGTCAAATTTCGCAGAGGCTGAACGCCTCAGAATCTCGCCACGCGATTTCACGAAACTGGCGCATGACTATCTGAACAAGTCGCAACTCAAATCTGTAAAAGTCGTGGTGATTGAATGCAACGAAGAGCAAATAGGAGTCTTCGCTGCTGAGATATCAAACAAGCTTGGCGTTGTTGTAGCTCCCTTGCTGTTGAACCGTCTGGAAGCACCTGACCGTGCAACTCACAGAATCCTCGCCCGCGCTGACCTCTTTACAACGACCCACTTCCACTTCAAGCAAGTCAAATCACTGCTTGAGGGCTACCACAAGAAGCTGCTGCAACTGCGCTTGAACCCGAATTTCGTGCCGTCCATTGTGAACGCGGCCCGCCAGGGTACAGTGTTGATGATCGTTTCCAACGTGAACTACTTTCCAGCGTTTAGTCAGAGCCTCCTCAATGTCGGCACGTCGCGCTCGGTCGTAGAACGTATCAGCGCGGTTGACGACAGCAATCTCGAAAAGGTGCGTGCCCAAGCGCTTCGCGCCGATACCGTATACGTATCGCCGATTTGTAATCCTCGAGTGACAAGCGTACTTCCGTTGCACCGCGACGAATTAAGAATTGACAGCACACTTTCAGACGAATCTCTGGAACGGCTGGAAGCCCTGCTATTGTTTCGCTCGCGTCTCTAAAACCCTCAAAAAGTCCGCATGGAACAGATTTCAGCTTCGCCTCAAATTGTTCCATTTACCGGGAACAATATTAGTGGTTAACTTCGCCCTCAGCGGCAAAATCTAATCTGCGGCCATTTGCGTGTGCCTCGCGAAGGACTTGGTGGGTAACCAAGATTCAATTCGCCGGGTTTTTTTCACACTCCCCACTTCTGTGTTGTTCGAGCTTCTTAAGGAGACATCGATGAAACCGTCAAAGATAAAAACTACGGTTCAACTATTCGCGCTGTTTTTTAGTGTCAGCTGTGGCTTGACAGTATTTGGCCAATCAACGACCACACTGCAGGGCACCGTCTCTGATCCCCAGGGAGCGGTAATGCCCAATGCGCGAGTGTTGCTGAAAAACCAAACGACAGGACTTGAACGAACTACACAAACCGACAGCGAGGGCAATTACCAGGTAGCTTCGCTCCCGCCCGGTTTGTATCGCGTGGAAGTGCAGGCAAGTGGATTTCAAACTCAGGTGCTGAACAATCTAAATTTGGAAGTGGCGCGAACCATTACGCAAAACTTTCAACTTGTAGTCGGTGGCATCGAGCAGCAGGTTAGTATTGTTTCGGACGCCCCGGTCATTGAGAATTCGACCACGTCTGTGGGAACGGTGATCAATCAAAGGACAGTGCAGGAAATTCCTCTTAATGGTCGTCACTTCGTTGACCTCGGTCTGCTACTGCCTGGATCGGTTACGCCGCCGCAAAATGGATTTCTTACCGCGCCTTTACGCGGTCAGGGATCGTTCGCATTCAACACGGCAGGCAACCGCGAAGACACAGTCAACTTTCAAATCAATGGCATCAACCTGAACGACATGGTTCAGAACCAGATTACCTTTCAACCTTCCATCAACACGGTGCAGGAATTCAAGGCTGATAATTCGACTTTCAGCGCGGAATATGGCCGTAACTCCGGTACCATCGTAAACATCCTCACTCGATCCGGCGGCAATGAATTTCACGGCGAGGCATTCGAATTCCTCCGCAATGAGGCTCTTGATGCTCGCAACTTCTTTTCTGCGAGTAAGCCGCCTTTCAAGCGCAATCAATTCGGCGGCAACCTTGGTGGACCTATTATCAGGAATAAGTGGTTCTTCTTTTTCTCTTACGAAGGACTGCGGCAGCGGCAGGGACTAACATTTAACAGCGCTGTGTTAACTCCGGCGGAGCGCGCAAATGTAACCGATCCGATTTCGCGTCGACTACTCGATTTCATTCCCGCCGTGAATTCGGGTGTGAACCGCTTTATCGGCTCGGGAACGGCGCCCGTTAACATCGATCAATGGACGGGAGACGTGAGCTATGCCCTCGGTGCTAACGATACACTGCATGGATACTATGCGTTCCAACGCGACTTCCGCGGTGAGCCGAATCTACAGGGCAACACAATTCCCGGTTTCGGCGATACACGCCAATCCCGCCGTCAGATTTTCACTCTCAACGAAACGCACAGCTTTGGCCCGCAACTGACCAACGAAGTACGCTTTGGTTTCAATCGCCTCAACATCACGTTTACGCCGAACCATCAGACCGACCCCACGACTCTGGGCATTAATGTCGGCATCAACCAGCCGATCGGCATTCCGCAAATTGCCATCGGCGGTATTGGCCTTAACTTTGGTGGTCCGGCAGGCTTCCCGCAGGGCCGAGCGGACACAACGTTTGTTATCTCCGATACAGTCAGTTACCTGCGCGGCAATCACTCGTTTAAGATTGGCGGGGAATTTCGGCGTTTCTACAACAACAACTTCAATCTGGATACGGGTACTTTCACCTTTGGCAGCGTCGCGGCTTTCCAGTCCGGCACCGGCAACGGGTTCGCCATCACATTAGGTGATCGTTCGAATGCGATCGGCACCGGTGCGCTAGGACTCTTTATCCAGGATAATTTCAAAGTGCGGCCGGGCCTCACATTGGAACTTGGTCTCCGTTATGACTGGAACATGACGCCGACCGAGCGCTTTGATCGCTTTGTTGTTTTTGATCCAGCCAGCGTCTCGCTGCTTCGCGTCGGAAGTCACATCGACGAGATTTACGAGCAGAACAACAAGAACTTTCAGCCACGAGTGGGAATCGCCTGGGATCCTAAGGGAGACGGCAAAACAGTTGTTCGTGCTGCTTACGGGATTCTGGTAGACCAGCCCGTTACCAACACTGTGACAGGGCCTGCCGCGAATCCACCGCTGGCAACCCCGCTGGCTTTCTCCGGCGCCATCAATCTGGCAACTGCACGAACCACCGCGGGCGCTGCTGGTCTGTCGCCCGCGACCATCGATCACAAGTTCCAGAATGCGTATGTGCAGTCGTGGAATCTAAACGTCCAGCGCGAGCTCACGCCCTCGCTGGCATTGATGGTGGGCTACTTTGGCTCGAAGGGCACGCACTTACGTATCTCGCGCAACATCAATCAACCAGTTAATGGCGTGCGGCCATTTATTCGCCTGTCCGCCAACAGTCCCATAGCTGCTAACACACTACTGGGCGTCATCCCGCAGATTGAGAGTTCTGGCAATTCAAGTTACAACGCTCTCTGGACGACGGCGACCAAACGACTCTCGCGTAACCTCCAGTTTAATGCGTCTTACACGTGGTCGAAATCAATTGACTACAACTCGCTAAATTCACAGGGAGTGGTGATTCAGGACAGCTACAACCTGCGCGGTGACCGTGGCCTTTCTGACTACGATGCGCGTCACAGGTTTGTGATCAGTGGCATCTATGAATTGCCCTGGAAAGGAAACCGCTTAGTCGAAGGCTGGCAACTGGGAGCGATTTTCCAGGCGCAATCTGGGAACCCCATCAATATCCTTGCCGGAAATCCACTGGCGATCGCCGGCACCTCGTATTCCAGCCGGATCCGGCATCGCCACATTCACCGGAATAGCCTCCGTGCGACCTGATCTAATCGGAAACCCGGAGATCATCGGCAGTCCTAACCAGTGGTTTACCAATACCGTCTGCGATCCACGTGCTGCCGTCGCTTGCCCATCAGGCGCTGTCTTTGCTTTGCCGGTAAGCTTCGTCGGTGGAGCGAACGTTTACCATTTCGGTAGCCTGGGGCGAAATGTGCTGATCGGGCCGGGATTTAACAACTTAGACTTCTCGGTCATTAAGAACACACGCCTGACAGAGTCGATTCGCGTGCAGTTTCGCGCCGAAGTTTTTGACATTTTCAATCGAGCAAACTTCGGCCAGCCGGGTCGCACTGCCCAGGTTGGCAGCTCGACGTTTGGCGTCATTAGCAACACCCGCTTCCCAACTGGCGACTCAGGAAGTTCGAGGCAGGTTCAGTTTGCTTTGAAGCTTCTCTTCTAAGAGTGACGGGTGCCGGGTATCGGGTGCCGGGTGTCGGGTGACCGGGTGCCGGGTGCCGAGTACTGGTATCGAGTCGGCTTTGCCGCCGGATGTGCGGCGTGGCTTGCCACGCCGAGAGTCAGCCTCTTAATTTTTTTGGGCTTCGCCCTCGAATTCAGCAATCGGCTCTGATTCAACTGGGGCACAGCCCTCGGAATTCATTGGGCAAGTAAGGCGAGGCAAGCCACGCCGCACATCCGGCGGCAAAGCCGACTTCGATACCTGACATCCGACACCTGACACCCGATACCTAATACCTGATACCCGATACCTGATACCTGACACCCGATACCCGTTACCCGTTTACCGATATCGTCGCGCCAGGAAGAATGAAATTATTGTTGAATAGACCAGTCCGAGGATAAGTGATCCGAAGAACATTCCCGCCGAAGCAAGCACTGCTACCTGCCAGGGCTCATACTTCTCAACCATGGGTTCGTTAGCCATCACGGACGGCCCGGCAATCATCAAGAGCACAAAGAAGAAGAGACACGCTGAGATCGCATAGACGAGCGAAATCGAGACGCCAGTCTTCAATCCGGCCTTAAAATCCATTTCTCTTTCAGCGTTCTTGGCCTTAATGCCGAGATAGATCGCGATGATTGCCGCCAGATTGAAAAGCACCGGCGCCAGCATGTTCAACTTCGACTGCGGCGAGATGGGAACCAGAAAGTGCGTGATGATGACCCAAGCGGCCACCACTGCGGTGATCAGCAAGCCATACTTGATTGCAATCTTCATCGTGAAATCGTGAATCGTGAATCGTGAATCGTGGATCGTGAATCGTGGATCCGAAATCGTGAATCGGAGACTTGTTTCTCATTCTCACCGGGCTTCAGCCCGGTGTCTTGGTTTCAACGGTTTCCCCTGCGGATCTAACGAAAACCGTTGAAACGGTTCAAGTTCTTTGTGGGTAATCGAGTCACCGGGCTGAAGCCCGGTGTGAATGACACCGATGCCCGATTTCACGAATTACGATTCACGAATTACGATTCACGCTGTTTACTTCTTCGCGTCAACGATCAATACAACGTCGTTCGACACATTGCCCCGAGCAAACGCCATGGTCTTGCCGTCTGGCGAAAGGTCGAAGAAGAAAATCTGATCGGTATTAAAGAAGGTCAACTGTTTCGCTGCGCTCCCATCGATCGGTTGACTCCAAATGTTTGAGATTCCGCCGCGATTATCCACATATAACACAGCTTTTCCATCGGCCGTCCATTCGAGATTCGGCGAATTAAAAGCGGAGGGAGGCAGATCAAAGGTCTTTACGGTCTTGCCGTCTTCAAATGAAAGAATTGCTAATTGAAAAGGACTCAACTCCTGCTCGCGATAACGACAGGCCACCAATTTCCCGTCCGGCGAGATTACAGCCTGGCTGGCAAGCTTGTCGGTCAGTTGGCTCGCGGTGCCTCCGTCGATAGGTACGCGCCACAGACGTAAATCACTAATATTTTGGTAGAGAACCCACTGGTTGTCCGGCGAGATAACAGGAAATATCTCAGCGATTCCGTCCGTGATCTGCTTCGGGTTACTGCCATCATTGTTCATGCGCCAGATATGAGGCCCACCGTTTCGATTAGAAACGAAGACAATGAAACGTCCGTCTTTCGAAGCTGAGGGTACTCCGTTCAAAGCGGCATTAGCAGTTAATTGCCTGGGATTGCCTCCGTTAGCGTCGACCATTACTAGATCAGCCGTTCCTGGGCCCGCTAGGCTGTAAATGATCTTACCGTCCGGCATCAGCGCAACGCCACCTGCCCCTTCATTTGTCCCCTTCGAGATCTTGACTCCGTTGCTGGATTGGAGGTTCTCAAGCAACCAGACGCTTGAGCTGATTTGACTCTGCACCGTGGCGATCGTATCGCCGCCGGCACTGAGACTTACTCCGTTGTAGTTGTTCAGATCGTTGGTAATTCTCTCAATTTCTCCTCCGGGATAGCCGACGTGCCAGAGTTGGGTCGGACCGCGTTGCACCTCCTGGGCAGAGAGGATCACACCTTTACCATGGCGCATCCAAACGACCTGTTGGGCGAAAGGCCAACGATGTGAAGAGACCTCTTTTATAGCGCCCGTCTTCACGTCTATTGCCAGAAGTTTACTGGCATCGGATCCGCCATGAGGACCGGCAGCAGGGCAGGCAACGATATCCTCTGTGGGCGACCATGCTGGACCAATCGAACTACCGGCTTGGAAACGTTCAGGTCGTTGCAGTGAAGCAATCTTCTGTTCACCGGTTCCGTCGCTGTTTGCCACGAATAGTGAGGTTTCTCCAGAGCGGGGAAAATTGCGAATCCAGGCGAAACGCTTGCCGTCGCCGGAGAATGTGATTGGCGTGTCTACGTCTTCGATGACTTTACGAGGAGAACCGCCCAGCACCGGGATCTGATAAACATATCCGACGGCCGCGTTTTTCTCGTAGACGACGTAGTAAACGTAGTTACCGTCTACTGAAAAGGTGACACCGACATAACGCGTTTCAGTGGGAGGCACGATTTGCACGTCGCTTGATGTTGCCGTTTGCCGCACCCAGAGACTGGATTGCACCCCATCGCTAACCACGTGTACGACGTACTTCCCATCCGGCGAGATGGTGGCGAGTGTGGCTTTACCAGTATTGGTAAGCTGGGTGAAACGAACTTTCTCAAAAGGCGGCGCAGACGCGGCCGTCCGCCAACGCGACCAAAGCAAACCAGCGCCAACGACCATGGCCAGCAGCACAACCAGCCCGGCGGCCCACGCAAGTTTGTGACTGCGCACTGACGACGCTAAATACTCGGCGCTGGAGACCGTGGGCGTCGCGCCTAATTGAGTTGTTGTTCCGGGAAAGGCACTGAGCGTACGTCCCCCACTCAACGTATCTGCCGCAGTGATTGAATGGACGCCAGATCTCGTGTCGGGCGGTATTGATCGCTCCATTTCAACGCCGGCGTCGAGGCGCTGCTTGAGACGGCGCAAGTCAGTAAGAATTTCGCGCGCAGTTTGATAACGATCGTCGCGATCTTTGGTCAGCGCCTTGGTAACAATCCATTCCAGCGCTTCCGGCACGTCGCTGAGATAGCGAGCGAGAGGCGGCGGATCTTTATCGGTAATCGCAACGATTACGTGACTGGGGGTCGGTCCCGTGAAGGGCACCTTGCCAGTCACCATTTCATAAAGGACGACTCCTAAACTCCAAATATCCGTACGCGCATCCACCACTTTTGCACTCGCCTGTTCCGGCGACATGTAGTTAACAGTTCCCATCACGGCGCCGGGACTCGTGTTAACCAGAGCACGAGTGGGAGCTTCCGTATCTGTTGTTTCGGGACGTTCGGTTAACTTGGCCAGTCCGAAATCGAGGACTTTAATGTAACCATCGCGTCGTACCATGATGTTGTCCGGCTTGATGTCGCGATGGGCAATGCCGGCAGTCTGGGAAGCAGCAAGAGCGGAAGCGATCTGGATCGCGATGTCCAGCGCGTGGCCCAATTTCATTCCGGAACTGGCGACGCTGCCATCGGGAGTTGGGCTGGTAGTCTGTTGCGCGATGTGATGGCGCAGGGTCTCGCCGTCGACATATTCCATGGCAATGAAACGCCGTTGCTCGACCTCGCCGATTTCGTAAATCGTCAGAATATGTGGGTGATTAAGACCTGAAGCTGCATACGCTTCCTGTTCGAAACGACGCAGCCGATCGTCATCACGAGTCAAGCTTTCGGGAAGAAACTTCAACGCCACCAGTCTCCGCATCTGGTTGTCGTGTGCGAGATAAACCTCACCCATGCCGCCTACACCAAGCAGCGAGCGAATTTCATAGCGGCCTAAAGTTGTTCCGGTTGCGATCGGCATTCGCGTTCTTCTTTGAGATGCTAAAAGACTACTACGGAATGATGACCATTCTAGTTGCGTTCACAAACAGACCAGTCTCCAAAGTCCAACGTCCAAGGTCTCGTGCACAACGAGACTTTGGACGGTTCTGACAAGACATTGGACGTTGGTCTTTTGGACGTGGGACTTTTTAGCTAATTAGGCCACCGGCCTTAGAAGCCAGATCTCCAAGCGAACCGCCAACGCCGCCGCCCTCGCCCGTGAGAGCATTATCGATCTGGCTGGCAATCGGAGCCGGCAACCTGTCTTTGACGAATCCGAGTACCGTAGTTACCGCAGTGCGAGCCTGATCTTCAGAAATTCCAGTTTTGCTCACCACTTGTTTGATTAGTTCATCCATTGTTGTTCTCCTTTTCTATCAAGCTTTTGGAGTGCGCCGGCAAAGCGAAGCGGCGACGGCGCTTTAGATTGCTATCCGTTAGATCAAGAAATTCCAAAGCGGTGTCGGCGCTGCGCTTGCCCCCGCACTCCAAATTTTTGTGTTTCCCAAGTCACTCCCATGCGGGAGTCGCTTGATCTTGTTCGTCATGCCAGAAAGGCGTCCATGCGAGGCTGAAATGCTTGATCGCAATATTCGCTTTCGTTGGCTTCATCGTCACAGTCTCCAAAGCTTCGGACTGCATGTCGGTAGTTTGTTCCAGCTCAGCTGTCTCACGCTTAAACTCGGCATCTAGATCCGCAAGTTGCTGGTTTACGGCTTCCACTGTTTCCTGAGCACGACCAACGTCTTGCGCTTCTTTCATCGATCGGCCGACCCCGCGTGCGGCAGTCGTCGCGCGACCTATCGTTGAAACGCCTATCGTCTTCCGGCCGAGAAACGACCCAAGAATAGTGGCGCCAAACGAAATTGCTGTTTGTAGCTTCTGGCTCTTTGACTGTTCCGCCTCGCGCTCCACTGCCTGTTCCGAGCGGCGTTTCTTTTCCTCTAATGCAGCAAGCTTGGGCGCATATTTCTGGCGAAGCTTCTCCACTGCCGCATCACGGTGTTCGCGCGCTGCCTGCTGCAAGCGCAGTCGAAAATCCTGCTCCGACTCGTCGGGATTGGAAGCTTGTCCCAGTCTAGCGCTCCTCATTAGGTCAAGTTTTTGATTTCGATAGAGCCAACCCGCCAGATCCTTTTGCCAGGCGGCGTAGCTCTTAGTTTTTCCGGCCGCCGCCGGCAGTTCCGCAAACTTAGCGCCGGGTTCCGGGCTTGTTTCCAAATCTGACATTGGCAAATCAACAGCGGTCGCCTGATCCCAATCAACTGTTACAATTCCATCTGCGATAGGAGCGAGCAATGTCAGACTTCGTGTGGCCTCAACTCGCTTGTCACTGAAGCGAACCTCAGCCGCCCCGATCAGTTGCGGGTGATACACCAGTGCCGCACCGCCGCTTTTCTGATTGCGCACGGGAATGAAATATTGGGCGACGTCAGGCGGCAACACTGGCTGACTTGTTTGGCCAGCGCTTTTCGCAACGCTCGCTGGAACAATCGCCGGCTGCGCGGCAGCAGTTGACGCAGGCTGCGGAGGAGTTGCATTCAGTTTGATCGGATCCATTAAAGTCTTGATCTGAGGTTTTGTCAGCGGGCCCCGGAGATACGACATGGCCCAGCGACTTTCGAAAACCTCGGGAGCATCGTCGTGAACGTTATTCAGCAAAAAGATGCGACTGCTTAAGCCGGCCAGCGTTTCTTCCATCTCCTGCCGGTCGAATTTTAAATCGCTTCCGGCCGCCACTCCTTCCAGTCCTTCGAGCACACGATTCTTGTCATTCTCAGTTTGCAGGCGTCCGATGAACCACGTGCCGGTGTTGGACAGACCTTTGTAATCAAGGTCAACAGGATTCTGAGTTGCCAATACGACGCCGAGTCCAAAGGCCCGGCCTTGTTTGAGCAACGTCAACAAGGGCAGTTTTGAGGGCGGATTTGCTACCGGGGGAAAGTAGCCGAAGATTTCATCCATGTAGAGGATAGCGCGCAGGCTGGTGGTGCCCGATTGGGTTCGCATCCAACCCAGTGTTTGATTCAACAGAAGGGAAACGAAAAACATGCGCTCGGCGTCGCTGAGATGAGCAATCGAGAAAATCGAAACGCGTGGCTTTCCTGCCGGGCTATAAAGAATCTGTTGCAGGTCCAGTGGCTCACCTTCCATCCAGGTGCTGAAACCGGGGGCCGCAAGCAGGTTGTTGAGCGCCATTGCCAGCTCAAACCGATCTCTAGCAGGAAAAAACGAATCCAGATCCATTACACCGACGCGCGTCATCGGCGGGGTTTGAATCTGCTGAATGAGCGCTGCGATATCCAAATCGCCGCCCGTCGCCCAGGCATTGTTGAGAATGTTGGATATCAGAATGTGTTCGCGGCTCTTGATGGGATCAGCATCCAGGCCCAGTAGACCGAGCAGACTCGTGGTGGTGGTGTTCACACGTTCGCGCATCAATTCGTTGTCGTCGCGAATTGTGGCCGGTGGAGCAGCAAACGACTTGAGCACGGAAACAGGAATGCCGGAATTGCTGCCAGGCGTGTAAACACGAAACTCAGCAGCTTCGCGCAGTCGTTTGATCCGCGCACGGTCCTGCCCCCAATCCGAAAGACCCTGTTCCCAGAATTTCGCTTGTTGTGAAGCATAGTCTGCCGCAGACAATCCCTTTTTTTGCGCGTCGTCTTCGTTTATCCAGGGCGCAAAGTCTTCTTGTTTTAGATCGGGAAAAGTGAGTAGTAGATTCGCGAGGTCGCCCTTGGGATCAATCACGATCGCCGGAATGCCGTCGATTGCCGCTTCTTCAATTAGCGCTACGCACAATCCGGTCTTACCGCTGCCTGTCATGCCGACGCAGACCGCGTGGGTGACAAGATCTTTCGAGTCGTAAAGCAGAAGACCGTCTTTAGGTTTCTTATTTTTTAAGTCGTAGGGACGCCCGAGATAAAACGCGCCAAGCTTTTCGAAGTCCTGCATCGCGTAACCTTTCAGATTGTGAATTCGGGGGTTAAGGGCTGATAGATTATCAGGTGCACCAGGGATTGGCGATTGCCAATTGCCAATTGCCAATTTCGGAATTGTCCAAAGTTGAATTCCCAATCGGCAATCGGCAATCGGTCACCCGCTGTTAACTAATTGCCACTTGGTTCGGGTGTAAGCAATGCGGAATCCCTGGCGTTCGGCATTTCGCTGCGAGGCGCTGCCGGGCAACGCGCCCATAGTTGCGATGTCAGAACCATGTTCGGCGGCGTAACGAAGACGACTATCGAGGAGTGCGAGTTGTGCGCCTTGCTTTCTTCCTTCCGGAATGGTGCTGGCTCCAGCCAGTTGAGCAACTCCGTCGTAAATACTCATGGCGCCGGTCGCGATCGGTTTCCCGTCCAGTTCAGCAAGAAAAGATAATCCGTCCTCACGTCTGGCGACCACTTGGCCAAACATCAGCATAAAATCCGCCAGCTCGGGAAATTCACTCCACCCAAGCGACGATGTTTGGGCCCAAACCTCAACCTCGTCTTTATCGATTAGTCGCACCCGAATGTTGTCGTTGCGAAGCTCGGCGAAGCTAACTCCTGGCTGGATTTCTCGAAACAAAATTGTGGTGAGCTCACACGGTTGATAGCCACGCTTGTTCAGCAAGGGAACGATTGCCGGATCGGCTAGCGGACTGACTTCGTGAAATACCGGTGCGCCGCGGTCCTCAAAAAAACTTTCAATCCGATCCAGATCCCTTGGCGAGACAGGATCGAACAAGCCTAGTCCGAATGTCTGCGTCAAAGGTGAGTCGACACCGTCAAACATGGCATAGACGCCACAGACTTCCAGCCACGTGGCATTGCTTTCGGGAAAGGCGCGGGCGCGAGCTTCAACAAAGCTCGCGTTGGCACGCGCCTCAGTTCTTTCCAGGCGACGAGCCAACTCCAGATCGGAAAAAATTTGGGTTGAGTTTTTGGTCATAAGTGTGCCCTGGGCACCGCCCACGGAAGAAATGCCTTGAATGGTGGCGACCCCGAAGAGGTCGAACCCATATTCGACCCCTTTCAGGGTCGGTTTGAATACGCTCCTCGTTTCCGTGGGCGTTGCCCACGGCTATTAACCATGTCCCCTTCGGGGACAGGTCGAAAATGCCGCTCGTCTTGTAAATCAAATATGGATGCCATCAGAAAGTATCTGCAGACCGGCGCTGGTCACGCAACTCGCAACATGCCAATTCTCTTGAATCGTACCTAATTTCGAGCATAGTATGCAGCCGTCTTTGACAGCGAATACCAGAATCTGCAGAGTCTTGGCGGAGGTCTACTAAGACGGACTGGTATTTGGACCAACCACGAAAGGAAACCTCAAATGGCAAAGTGTAAACCGTTCTCTGTAAACCTCGCCGTCCTTGCTCCCAGCAACAAACGCCAAGTCTCATTCGGCATTACCCGCGGCTGCATTGGCGACACGCCGTTCTATCTGATCATCTTTGTCTTACGTGACAAGGTTGACGGCGGCTTTCAAGATCGCGTGAAGCTCGATATTCGTGTGGGCGACACCCTGAACCCGAAGGCCGAGGCCTTGATGACGCAAGGCCTGAATATGTCGCAACTCGAATTTCTGTCGGGTCCAATCACCGACCGTGCCAAAGCCCTGAAGAAGGGAACTACTGAAGACGCGAAGTTGGCTGACTTGAACCAACAGTTGCTGGAAATTAAGAAGTGACAATCATGCAGACGATCCGTGCGCAGGTGCTCCAAGGGGAGCGCCTCCGCACTCTTGTGTCGCGGGCGAGCAGGCCGCTGGGAGTCGTGTTTCTCCTATCCATGCTCTGTATCTGCGGGATGACGCCGATTTACGCTCAGGATACAAAGGAAGGTGCGACTTGCGCGCTCAGCTCTGATCATTACGAGCGCGCCGGATTCTCGATCAAGGCTATCGAAATCGAAACACCAATCGATTTCGTAGGTGTTGTGCGCAGACCCTTGGAAGCGAAGCTCGCTGCATCCCAAGCGTCGCTCGCCCCACAGGGTAAAGGACTCAAAATCGGCGAGAAGTTTTCCAACCTTGGCTACACCGAGTTGCTTGCCGACTTAACAAACCGCATTGGTACGTTGGAAGAAGGCGAGCGTTTCAAATTGGTTGGCACAGTTCCGTCGTTAGAGTCTTGCGACGAAGAAAATAAGACACTGTCGGTTGTCTATTGGGTGGTTACGAGTGGGCCGATCTCTTATCTGGCGGGAATTTTTGAAAAACGAAATGATCGTATAACCCGCGAATTGGCTCCCGGCGCTTTTTCAAAGCTGGTTGGGAAACTGTTGCCACAACCTTTTGCGGGGTATAACCGGTCGCGCTCAATTTTTGCGGGAACAGATGCCGCCTATCAATTTACAAACGAACTCATCAACAAGGTAGACCTCAGCGTTTCAGGCTCAGGCTCAAGTGCGACGGGCGACTTTGCTTTAGCAGGAGCCAAAGACTTCAAAACTGGATTGCTAAGTCATGTGGAATGGCGCGGCGGTTATCGCTATTCAAACATTCCGAGCGACGCAGTTCGTCTCAAAGAAGCCACCCTTTTGGGACAACTCTTCGCGGCCACTCGCCCGCTTGGTTCTCACGATCTAATTCTGCGCTTTGGTTCTTCAATTGAAGGTGGGAATCGCCAGTCTGATTTAGATCAAACCTTACTGACGCCTGAGGCTTTGGCGAACTCGGGGTACGGGGCCGCGAAAATGTATGTCGGCGGAACGCTCAATCTGGGTAGACAATCCTGGACGGGGACTTACGCGTTACAAATTGGCGCAAATAGCAGGGCCTTTCGTGCCGACTACGTAAAGCAAATTGCCGACACCTCTTATTCAGTTCGTTTCCTTCCGCGCGAACACATGCCCCTGCGAATCGATGCTCAGTTCAATGCCGGGCACATTAGCTCAGCTGCGGGCGGCGTTCCTCTCACCGAACGCTTCTTTGGCGGAAACAGTACTCGCGAATTTATCCAGGGCGACGACTGGCTGATTCGCAGCACACCATTTATCCGCAGCATCCCGCAAAACCGTTTGAGCCGCATCGGTGCGGGTCTGCCGATTGGCGGTGAAAAGTTTTTCTCTGCGAACCTGACACTCGCGCAAACTGTCTGGGCCAAGCCGGCGATACCCAGCGAGATTCTTCGCGATGTGCGCGTGAAGCAGGCGCTGGGCGGGCAATTAGCGGGTTCGCGACTATTCGCCGTTACCAGTTACCTAAACGAGACGCCGCAGTTCCTTGATCTCAAACAAAGACTTAAGACAGAAACGGACAGTGTTCTAAAGGACATTCAAAGGGATCTCCAGGCCGTTAATCCGGACACGGTCGGAATTGATCTGGAAGAGTTTGGAAACGAGATCGAAAGCGTCCGGGACAGGATCGCCGAGCGTGAGAAAGATGAAGATACGGGAGAGGTGAAGCCGTCGCCCTTAGAGTTCGCGCAGATTAGAAGTCTCGCAGTTGGCTTTAATTCCAAGCCTGAAACGTCGAGGGTGGGCGGGCTGATTCAGACTATCAACGATGACATTCTCACTCCGCTGGCAGAGGCCGGAGCGACTGAGATTCATGACCGTTTGAAAGCTGACAGTGTTCGACTCGAGACATCGCGGCAAACCATTGAACGCGGTTACCAGGAAATCGCGAACCTGGCAGCGGCTGATCCCCAGGAACTCGTCCAGGCCCAGGCTCCGCTTAGCCAGGTGGGCGTGCAACTCGAGCAACTCATAACGATCCTGGATCAGGTGGAAGCCCAGGCGCCTCAACTTCCGCAGAAAACAAAAGACGAACTGCAGGATGCCATTGACCGGGCCAGGTCCTATGTTGTCACCGCAAAGGCCTCGACCGAGGCCGCAGCGGGCAACGATGCGGATATCGCCAAAAATAATCTGCAGCTCCTGGCGATCGGCTTTGGTCCGGTAGCACCCGCGATGCTGGCGGAAGTTAATAGGTACATTAACGAGCTACAAACACCGCTAGCTAAAGCCGGTCTGTCGTCGCAGGGACAAAGCCTTCTGACAGCCGCGCGTGAATTGCCGCAATTCCAGCGGCAGATTAAGCAGGGTTTGAAACGGGTTACAGTTTCAGAAATTGAACAGAAGGCGAATCAAGACGTTGCCTACACCGCGCGTATCCTCGACGTTACCTTTCGCGAATTGAATTTAATTGCGCTTAGTCCCGTGGCGATGTTTGATGTGGCGAGGATTGGTAGTAGAAGCGTTTCTGGTTTTGGTGGTACTCGCTATGGCGTCGGTGGCGGCCTGCGACTCAGTATTGTGTCACTGGATTTGACTGCGGGTTATTCCTGGAATCCCAACAGGAGGAATGGTGAAGGGCGCGGCGCATTTGTCTTCTCGCTCGATGTCAGCGATCTGTTCAGGTAGTAAGTGCGGAGTGCGGAGTGGTCGAAGTGCGGAGTTCAGCGCCCACTCGGTACAGTACGGGAGCGGTAGCGACCGCATTGAACAGTGCGAAGTGCGAAGTTCAGCTAAGTCAGCGGAGCGGTAGCGACCGCTTGAAGTGCGGAGTTAGCGACGACTCGGTACAGTACGGGAGCGGTTAGCGACCGCATCACAGTACGAGTGCGAGATTCAGTGCGAAGTGCGAAGTTCGGAGTGCGAAGTGCGGAGTTCAGCGCCCACTCGGTACAGTACGGGAGCGGTAGCGACCGCATTCAACATAGGAGCCTGCTAACGCTCTAACCGCCAAGTGCCACTTCCGTAGTCACATAAGTGAAGCGTTTCTTCAAGCGGTCGCTACCGCTCCCGTACTGTACCGGCACTCCACACTTCGCACTCCGCACTCCGAAGCTCCGAACTCCGAACTCGGCACTTCGCACTCCGAACCTATTGTTTCACCCGATAGTCCACCTGCACGCAACCATTTTTATGAGTTCTGGTCGCGAACAACTCGAGATTCACTTGTGTGCTGAGACCACCGAATAGCGGGATTCCTTGTCCTAGCAGAATCGGATGAATGTTAAGACTAATCTCGTCCACTGCAGCTTCATTCAAAAGACTGCCGCACAGTTCACCTCCGCCCATAAGCCAAATATCCTTGCCAGCCTCGCGCTTTAACTTCCTAACAAACTCTCCGGCATTCTCCGAAATGACAATGAAATCGTCTTCCGCGCTTGGCCTGAGGGTGCGCGAAAATACGTAGCTCTTCATTCCCAAGCCGGCGCTGGTTTTTCGCGTTGCCTTTTTGGATTTTCGCTTTGGTTGATTCATTTTGGTGGCAACTTCAAATGTCTTCCGGCCAAGCAACATACAATCAATCGAGCGGAAAAACTCAGACATTCCGTAATCCGTGTCGTCATTAAAGAGCCAGTCGACGCCGCCGTCTGGGCGCGCGATGAAGTTATCGAGACTGTTCGCTACGAGATATTTTACTTTGCGCATACCGCTCCTTGTTCGTGCGATTTTTAATTTGGTACGCGGTTATTTGACGCGATAGAGAAGATAGACACCGCCGTTCTTGAGCACCTGCGACTCGAGCAGCTCCAAATCAATTTGCTGCCGCATTTCATAGAAAAGCGGAGTGCCTGAGCCAAGTAACACCGGCTGAATGTTCACTCCGATCTGATCGATGAGCCGCGCTTGCAGCAGCGATCTTGCCAAATCGCCACCGCCGATAATGCAGATACCTTTGCCGGGTTCGCTTTTGAGTTTGCGTACAAATTCAACTGCATCTTGCGAAATCACTCCCACTTTTTTGGTGCGTGGTTGTTTGAGCGTTCGCGAGAAGACGTAGTTCTTGACGCCTGGGTAAGCGCCACTACCGCTGGCTGCAGCGACCTCATAGGTCTTGCGACCCATCAAGACAGTGTCAATTGTCTTCCAGAATTCCCTGGAGATGGCGGCGACTTCGTCATCCCACACAAGCCAATCAACCGCGCCATCTTCGCGCGCGATAAAATTGTCGAGACTGTTGGCAACGCCAAAGGTGACTAATCGCATTGGAGAATTCATTTACTTTTAATTAGTAACGCCGAAGGCGTTCGCCAATTCGAGCCCAGGGCAACGCCCTGGGTAATCCAGATTATTTGAATATGCGCCGGGAACCCTGAAAGGGTTCGTAAACGGGTGCAAACACTTTCAGCGTTCGCACGTTAGAATCGGTATCGAACCCCAAGGCGCTGCCTTGGGCTGGAATTCGCGAACGCCTTCGGCGTTGAATAGCAGTCTAAGGTAGGTCAGCTCCGAGGTCTTGGCGTTTCTTGATGTGAGTTATCGCCGTGGCCGTAGGAGAGTTTTACAGGTTCCAGGTGAGGTATTTGTAGTTTTTCGAAACTGTTTGTAGAAACGACTTAAATCGTTATAGCCGACATCAAGAGAGACATTGATTATCTCTTCGCCCCGGGCGAGTCGGAGTGGGGCATCAGCCACTCGCAGCCTCCGCAAGTATTCACTTGGACTCATGCCGAAATCGCTTTTGAATTGTCGGGATAGATGCGCATGAGAGACGCCAACACGTTCGGCGATCCGCGCAATTGAGGGATAGGCCAGATAATTTTCGTCGATCAGGCGTTTCGCTTTTTGGGAAAGCAAGGACGCTGCCGGACAGGGGTCGATTGATAGGTGATTAGCGCCGTTGCGAACAAGCGAAATCGCTTCCGTGGCACTGCCAGGTGAGCAAAATGGAGTGTCAAAGACGAGGGGGGGACTTAACAGTTCACTCGGCAAATCAGTACTGGCTGCAATTCCAATAACGCGACCTTGAGGATTCTCGAACCACGGACGCGTTAGCGAAAAAGGTGGATAGAAAACACCGAAGCAGTTGCTACTCGGGATGTACCTTCTCGGTTCCCACCTCGAATCCCGCATTGCCTGAGTTAAGTTCATAAATTTCCAGAAGCCACGCGGCGCAGGTAATGAGCTGTCGCATCGAGGATGCCGCCAGACAACTCATCCTGGAATAGATAGGCGCCATCGCTAAGGAATTCGGTGCGGAGACGCCCCGGCAATGTTGCCGGTCTTTCAGACGCGGGAGCGGATCGCGATCGTGACATGGAGTTTTCCGTTAAGAAGAGCTTTTGGTTTTCAGTCCGCGAAGCGGACGATTGAAAATAGCCCAGCACTTTAGTGCTGGGAACCTTGGCAGTATACAAGTCAAGTCCGTGTAACGGACGGCTGAAGAAAAAAAGAAAGCTGGTGCTAATTGTTTTCAGTCGCCCGTTCCACGGGCTCTTCGATCTACTCTTTTGCGGATCCCAGCACTAAAGTGCTGGGCTATTCTCAATCGTCCGCTCCGCGGACTTTGCACATAAACCAGGATCTGACGCGACAATGAATACAGAAGCCGGAGCGATAGCGACGGGATCATTGACTCAACGATCTGAGATTGATTATTTCCACTTATTTTCGAGCACCCCTCTAGCATCCCATCGCTATCGCTGGTTCTCTATTGTTTGTTTCAACGTTTGGATGACTTTTTGTGCAAAGCCGCTGCGCGAACTAGTTAATTAGTCAAATAAATCTCTTCAATTTTATCGACTAAGGACGGCAGTGGAGCGTTGCTGCGGTTAGCCTGAACGATGATCGTGAACTTCCGGTCAAGATAACGGCGAATGAATTGTGTGCCACCGATTGTATTGCCACTGTGCGAAACAGTCTTCAAACCGCGCCGCGTCTCAATGAACCAGCCAAACCCGTAGCCGGTGTCGTCATCGACCTGAATTCCACTCGTAAACGCTTTTTGCAGGGTGTCTCGTTTCACCAGTCGTGACTCATATAAACCCTGATCCCACTGGTAAAGATCGGCAACCGAGGAATAAATCGAGCCATCACCGCGTGTGGAACTCGTTAAACTTTGATCTGTTCGCACAAACACGTCATCACGTTTGGAATAACCGTACGCGCGGTGCGCTTCATCTGAACGATCTTCGCGCGGATAAAAAACCGTGTGGTTCATTCGCAACGGCTTAAAAATGTTCCGTCGCAGGAATTCTTCGAAGATAGTTCCTGAGGCTTTTTCAACAATCAAACCCAGCAACACGTAAGCGGTGTTGCTATAACGATATGACGAGCCTGGCGGAAAATGCGTGTGATCCTGCTTCTTCAGTAGCTCGAGTACACCCTGATCGGTGAGCGGCACAGTTGTCTTGTCATCCATCACATCTTCGTAAGCAATCAAGCCGGAGCTGTGATTGAGCATATGACGAACAGTGATCTGTTTGCCGTACTCCGGAAAGCCGGGAAAGAAACTAGCGAGACTGTCGTCATATGAGAGTTTCTTGCGTTCAGCCAGAATCATGATCGCCATCGCCGTGAACTGCTTGCTAACTGAAGCGAGGCGATAATTGGTGTTCGCGGTGGCGGCAATATTTGCTTCGACATTGGCTAGACCGTAGGCTTTTTTGAACAGGACTTTGCCGTCTTCGATCACGATGACGCTGGCTCCGGGCACTCCGGGTCGCGCGTAATCACGGAACAGCTCATCCATTGCCGACGCTTTTTCATCTGAAGCTTCCATAAGAGACGAGTAGAAGAGGGGAATCAGAAAGACTGCAAAAAGAAGCGGGTAAATTGCTTTCATTTGAGTACTCGCAGTTTGCGGTGCCGAACTGCTCAAATGCTACCAGCCACGGCAACAAGATGTCGAAACCAGCATAGATCAAGGAGTATGACGGTGTGGTTTAAGGCATGGAGGCACCTTGGGTCTCACTCTTGAATATCCACTTATTAAAATGCGGTGGCTACCGCTCCCGTACCTTACCGAGTCGACCTTTGAATGCGTTGCACGCCCAAACTGCATCTCTACCAAACGAGAGTGTAGTTTATGACTTAGGTGCAAGAACCTTCTTCCCTTCAATCAGCCACCAGGCACTCATGGCACTCAAGATGGCCAAAAGCGCCGATCCCAGCGCCACCCGCCTGAAGCCGGTCACAAACGATTCCTGAATCACATGCTGCAAATTTTTCTTTGTTGATTCCTCGAGATTCGCCGGCAGCTCAATATCTGCGAGACGCATCCGTTGTTTATCAAGTTCTTGCTTCACCTCCGGCGCAATCTGAAGCGAGGTCAACCTTTCATCCAGCCGGCTGTTGAATCCCTGCAGCATCACCAGGCCAAACACGGCCACCGCCAGCAAGCCCGCAGTCCGTGACACGGCGTTATTAATCCCTGAGGCGATACCCGCTCGATTCTCTTTAACGGAACTCATTACGGTCGTTGTCAAAGGTGCGACGCTAATCGCCATGCCGAGTCCCAGCACAATTACCGCCGGAAAGAATGTCAGCCAGTAACTGCCACCGAGACCCGGCAGCATGAACAACACAAATCCGGCGGCGACAATTACCGGTCCAATGATGAGTGGCAGTTTCGCGCCGTAACGCTTGATCAGACCGCCCGACCAGCGCGAAAGCAAAAACATGATTACGATAAATGGCAAAAGCGCAGCGCCAGCGGCAGTCGCTTTATAGCCCTGCACCTGGATTAGGTTGAGCGGCAGAAAAAATAGGGCGCCACTCAGCGCTGTATACAAGAAGAGCGTCAGCAAATTTGCGCCGCTGAAATTGCGGGAACGAAACATCGCGAGTGGCAGCATCGGATTCTGCTTGCGCGCCTCAATCAACAAAAAGATTACTAATGCGACTAGTCCGCCTCCCAGTGCTGCAATGATCGCGGGATGAGAAAATCCGAGCCGCGACGACTCTATTAAGCCAAAAACAATGGCGCCAAGACTGATGGTCGCCAATGCCGCTCCCACCCAATCGAGACCGCGCGACTCTTCGTCGCGACTCTCAGGCACATAGAGAAAAACCAGCGCTAGCACGATGATGGCAAGCGGAGCATTAATAAAGAAGACAGCTCGCCAGGAAACGTTCTCGATTAACCAGCCGCCAAGAACCGGACCGACAGCCGCCGTGATCGCTGTGAATCCTGACCAGGTGCCAATCGCTCGTCCACGCTCGTCCTCGTTGAAAGAGTTACTGATGATTGCGAGGCTACCGGGCACAAGAAGTGCACCTCCAACGCCTTGAGCCGCACGCGCGAGGATTAGCTGGTTGATGTTAGGAGCGAGGCCGCACCAAATCGAAGCGAGCGTGAAGATAGCGACTCCAATTACATAGATCCGTTTGCGTCCAAAATGGTCGCCAAGTGAACCGCCCGTTAGAAGAAGTGCCGCCAGGAAAAGAGCATACGCTTCGATTACCCATTGCACATCGACAACGTTAGCCTTCAAGTTTGTTTGCAAGGCTGGAAGCGCAACGTTGACGACTGTGCCGTCAATGAAAACCATACTCGATCCAAGAATGGTGGCGGCGAGCAGCCCGGCACTATTTATCTTGCGCATCGCGGCATTTTAAGCAGCAGTGCGGGAGGGGCAAACCAGTTTTCATTGTTACGACAACGATTTTGATAATCACGTCGAGCATCACTCTGCACGCACGTCAGTGCCTTCCTTACCTGCCTCAGCGGTCGTCGAGCCAAACATTTGGCTACAGGAGCGATGGATTCCAATCGGGATCGTAAGCGTATCCCGGCAGATGTCTATGCTTCCAAAAAAAGCGGATTGTGTTAAAGCTGGGAATTACAACGAAGAGCTGGAAGACGAAGATTAACAAGCCTACTCGACTCTGCGTGAAGCAGTAAGGTTCGCCCCAGCGCCAAAGTTTAGTGAGTTCCAATGTAGGGATGATGTTGATGAAGTGCCACATGTAGAAATCGAGCAATCCGGCTTCCGAAACCGCGCGTCCGGAACACATGTCCAGCGCGATTGATCCGCTGTTATAGAGTCTAAAAGTAATAGAGGCGAGTACTGCGCCGGTGGTGACGAGAAGAAAACATGGGAGCACGAACATTCCATAAATTCCGAAATAGACGAGGACAAACTCCTGGTGCCTTATTCGGTTTTCTTCTGTGCTGATGACGTAGAGAAGCCCGGCGATAACACATAGGGTAAGAAAGATGATGCCGCGATGGATCAATTCGGGAAAGTTCTCGCTGGAATACTGCAAACCCTTGTAGACACCAACGATCACACCCAAATACAACAATGCGGCGATCAAGTGGAAAACAACTTGACCGCTTGCGTGACTCAGTCTTGTTAACCACGATCCTCTTTGAAGCGGATAAAGCGCAAGCTCAATTTCTTCTTGCGCTTTAGCTTGACTCTTATCAATTGTCTCCAAACGCTCCGTCGCTTCTACTTGCTCTTGTTGCGTCCGAGTCTGAGTAGCCTTTCTTTTAGCTTCAGCCAGTGTTTCAGACGTTACTGGTCGCTCAACGCGAATTCTGGTATCGGTAGGTTCATGTATCAGGTATACATCTCCTGTATCGTCGGCAAAGACTCGATAGTCGGATCGACGGTTCCTCGGTGCTTCGGCCATTTGTCTCCCTCTAAGATCTAATACTTAAACTCGGAAATGGTCGCGAGGAGTGGAGCTGTTTACGAAAGACGCGGAATACTAGATCGGAAGCCGTGGTTAGTAAAGATTTAGATCATTTTTCCCCGGACCTCATTTTCATTGGTGGATTCAAGTTTGAAGTGCAACTGGACGTTCAATCCAGTGATCGACCGAATGTCAGCCAGTTCAGCGCCGAAGGCGCGAAATAAGGTAGCCAGGGGCAAGTGCTGAGCGCAGCGAAGCACGTCGCCCCTGGATCTTGTTAGCGCAGGACCTTGAGCACTGAAAGTGCGACATAACACTGCTGCGTCTGAAGGCTATGTCGCTCTTTCAGAGCTCAACACACAGGCGAACCGCACAGGGGCTACGCGCTCGCCCCTGGCTACCTTATTTCGCGCCTTCGGCGCTCATGCTACAGCGAGCTGTTGAGTTGCACTTCAAGTTGAATCCACCATTTCTTATTTTGCATGGTAGAACGATTAACCGCTGAGACGCGAAGGCACAGAGGCGCAAAGAGACGATTCAATGCGTTTCGTGGTGTTTGGTGTCCTCGTACCAATGCGGTTGATCTTTTCCCAATGAGAAATGGATGAGAAATGAGAAATAAGAACTGAGAAATGGAAAATGAAACGCTCTACAGCAGCAGCGAATCTACGCGATGGGCGTGCACCATCTGTTCGCAGGGTGACCACGCGAAGACCGTGAAGCGACCGTCCTGCGAGGCAACGAGTGCCAGACCGTCGCGCTGGTCATAAACAAACTGCGCTGCTGAAAGATGTCGCGTCCCTCCGTTATGGGCTGGATGCACCACCTCGGCGACATTGCCTACGATCGGTTCGGTGATCACCATTTGCTCAACTGGCGCGCTGCCGCCCGCACGACGAATTTTCACACCGAACGCCAGCGCTTCGTAATGCTCATTAATTACCGTAGCGCCGTCTACCGCAGTTAACCCACCAACAGTGTCAACAGCTTTGCGGAGTGAGGCATCCCAAAGGTGATTTTCTTCAGTCGCTTGTTGCCCCAGAAGGTGAGTAAGGCCGGTATAAGGAGGTGAGATTGCATATTGGATCGGATGAACAATCGACTCACGCCAACCATCGTCTCCTGCAGGAACCACCAACAACGAACCACCATGGCCGTGCGCGCGCATCGAGGCAGCGAGTTGTACGAGAATATTTACGGAGTTGTGATCACGGCTCCACTCTTCCGGCGAGGTAAAGGCAAGCAATGCCGTCAGGAGCGCCGGGCAGTCCGGCAAACTCGTACCTTTTTCGTCAACTATCTTGACTTGTTTGCCTTTTAGAACAGCAACGTTGGCAAACTTTCCAAAGCCATCGAGCCGGCGATGTTTTACAACCAGGAGTCCCGGTTCGATGACCTCCAAAACAAAACAGACACTGGGGACTTTGCGAGTCGCACCCCAAATGCGAAGCTCATCGCCATCAAACCAGACGCCATAGTGAATTCCTGGGCGCTCGACGGCGGGGGCAAGTTTGGTTAGCGTCCGGGGAATCAACGGCAGACTCTTGCCAAAAACAATTGGCTGGACTGTTTGGTCGGGCGGTAGAAACGCAAGCGAGATTTTTGGTGAGTTGCCTTCCTCGTGGCGCAAGCTGGCCCAGAACGCTGCATCGATCATCGTCTCAATCGAATGTGCGTCGGGCTGAGAAGCTAATCCGTCCTCGCCCCGTTCGCGGGCGGCGCTGAGGTGTCGGGAAAAGTGGGTTTCCACCGTACCCGCCACAACGCGAGCGGCCTCGTAAGCGGATTGGCTTCCGTTAATCAGCTGGTTTTCAGTCTCAACGCTCATTCATTGATTCGCGGCTGCGATGGGTTAACCACAATAAAGCGACTCCGAAACCGCCGCATCCAAAGGCATCACCAATTGTCCACCAGATTGGCATGCCGGCGGTATGGTCAATTATAGCGAACAGGACGGCGGCGATTGAGAACGAAATGCCGTTAAAGAGAATTAACGTCCGGTACCGCTTAACGTCGGAAGCCAGCAACCATAAAGATACTCCATGCATGCCATATACGTAAGAAGCCTGCCGAATCATGAACATGATCAAGGGGCCGTCGGGCATTGCTCCCATCCCCAGCCAGCTGTGGGATGATTCCATCCAGGAGCGAGGCATGACAACGGCGAAGAACGCCAACACCTCGACCGCGCCCGCGAAACGAAGTACGAATGATAGGAGTCTTTCCGATTTCATGGAAATAAGGTCGAAGTTCGAAGTGCGTAGTTCGGAGTTCGGAGTGCCGGTACAGTACGGGAGCGGTAGCGACCGCTTGAAGAAACGCTTCACGTTGGCTACGGAAGGTACTTGCCGGTTAGAGCGTTAGTAGGCTCCTACGTTGAATGCGGTCGCTACCGCTCCCGTACTGTACCCAGTGATAGCCGAACTTCGAACTCCGCACTATTTTTTATACACGTAGTAAACGACCCCTGCGTAGTCGTCGGTTAACAGAAAGGAATCATTACCAAGCTTCAGGATGTCGCAGGGGCGCCCGTGAACTTTCCTTCCTTTCAGAAATCCATTAATGAAGTCATCGGGCTTCGCCGTGCTCGCGTCCAGGCCACGTACTCGCACGACGCGGTACCCGCGATTTAGATGCTCTTTCGTAGAACCATGAAGTCCCACCAGAAATGAATCGCGCAACTCAGCCGCGCTGCTACCATCAAAATAGTCGAGTCCGAGGGGTGAACTATGGGCGTCAAAAGCTGCGTAGGCGGGTGGCACATTGCGACAAATCATTTTGCTCCCGCCGCGATTTAATTTCGGATCACTAAAGCGGCCGGGTCCGGATTGATAACAATACGGCCAACCATAATTCGTTCCCTCTTTCAATTGATACAAGGTGTCGGCAGGTTTGTGGTCTCCCAAATGGTCGGCACCCATGTTGGTCGCAAAGAGACGTCCATCGATCCAACGTAAACCGACGGCGTTTCGCAATCCTCGTGCATAGTGTTTCTGATTCTTGCCGTCAGGATCCATCTCGATCACACTGGCGCGTACCTCTTCCTTTTCTTCGCAAGCATTACAACTGCTGCCGACTGAAATGTAGATCTTGTTGTTGCCGCCGATCGCAATCGTGCGCGTCAGGTGCCAGCCACCGTATTTATAGCTGAGTCCGTAATCGGGAAAGGTAGCGAGAACTTCCGGCGCTGCAGTTGGTGCGGTTTCGCCTCGAGTAAACCGGTACCGAATCAACCGATCCGTTAAGGCGAGATACAACCAGTTAACGCCGCGAGAATCTGTGTAGAAGGCGATGCTGTTTGGGTTACGTAGATCCTTTAGATACTGGGTGACCTTTTTGAAACTTCTGGTCGCGGGATCGAACTGGTCGAGAATATAAACCACGCCCCGCTTGTTGTCCGTGAGGTTGTACATGTCCGTGACGAAGATCCGGCCGTCGGGACTCTTGGCCAAAAACCGAACGCGTTTCAATCCTTCAGCTGCAACACTGATTCCAAATCCTTCTGGTAAGTTGAGCACAAACGAGCCGGCGCTTCTTCCACTAGTTAGAGTGACGCGATTTGGAGTTAGATTTGTTGGTCGAGTTTGCGTGAAACTCTCGGCTGGTACTGCGGCGATTAATAGAAGCAGGATGAGCCTAACCATGGTGGGGAACGAGCCACTAGATCAAACACGAAACGACACGAAACATTAACAAACCGCGAACGTAAGCCTTCGCTTTGCCTTCTGCCTTCTGCCTTCTGCCTTCTGCCTTCTGCCTTCTGCCTTTCTGCCTATTGCTCTTTCAAGATCCAGCCTTGCGGGTCAACGGTGACGTTTTGACCCTCAGCTACGGGAATCGTAACTGTTCCATCGGTCAACTCGTATCGCTTCCTGGTATCGCCAATCTGCACATCGACCGGCATCGGAAACGGCAGACCGTCAGGAGACTCCCAGCGCAGCGTCATCTGGTTAGCTTTTTTCTCCGTTATTAACTTCGGCAGCTTCGGTTGGCGTAAATAAACTTCAAAGAACCAATCCAGATCTGCTCCGGATTCCTTTTCCGCAATGTGCAGAAAGTCGTCGGTGGTTGCGAAGTGCACCTGCTTACCGTTTGTAACCTTTTCCAGGTGCGGATCAGGATAGGCCATCTTTCGCAGGGACCTAAAAAATGGTTGTTCGCCGATTAAGTAACGCAGCGTATGTAGAATCGCCGCGCCCTTGCCGTAAATATCACCGTCGCTATTCACATAATCCGGAGCGGCCATATACATCTGAGTGGTAGTGCGCGATTCGCGCGGCGCGACCGGCTGCTTGTTACGCTGGTGACTCATCCGGTTGGCCATTGCTCTAAGATATGCTTCCTTGCCACGCAATTTCTCCACATAAAGGTCATCCATAAAGCTTTGGAATCCTTCATGGATCCAAAAGTCGTTCCAATCGCGAGCCGTCACCAGATTTGCCCACCACTCGTGACCTAATTCGTGAAGCATGAGCCAGTCGAAACCATTGGCATTCAGTCTGAAAGTGCTGCCATAAGCAATGATGGTCTGATGTTCCATGCCCAGGTGATTCGTGTGGACGATGCCGACCTTCTCCGCGCGAAAAGGGTAGGGGCCGAGATACTCCTCGAGGAAACGCAGATAGAGTTTTGTTTGCTTCACCACTTCGAAGCCCTTTTCATAATCCTCAGGCAGGATCCAAAAAATGACTGGCATCACGCCGCCCGCGAGACTGGTGTACTTGTCTTCAATAGTCTTGTAAGGAGCGACGTTCAAAGTGATGCTGTAGTTATTGATTGGCTGCGAGGTATGCCAATTAAAGGTTTGAGTCCCGTCCTGGTTTTTGACGACACTTTTCAGTAGTCCATTGGCAACGGCGACCAGCGGTTGCGGCACCGTAAAATGCAGGTCGGTAGTCTCTGCTTTATCGGATGGATGGTCCTTGACTGGAAACCAGATGTCCGCGCCATCGTTCTGACAAGTCACCGTGAACCAGTGTTGTCCGCTTTTTGTTTTTGACCAGGCAAAGCCACCGACCCAGGGCGGTCTTGGCGCCACGCGTGGTTTTCCGCCATAAGCCACCCGTACCCAAACTTCCTCGCCCGGCTTCTTTGTTTTCGGGAAGGCAATCCAAAGCTTGCCTTCACGACGTTCAAACTTTAGCGAATCCAACGTCTTCCCGGCGGAGGTAACGAGTGTCACCGCATCGACAACGAGCGGCGGATCGAGATCCATTACGAACCAATCAAGTGCGTTTATGATCTGCGCATGGGCCGTCAGCGCGCCCTTTATAGTCTGCGCTTCGGGATCGATCCTGAGATCAAGGTCGTACGACTTGACGTCATAAGCTGCTTGTTCCGGCATCAAGGGACCACCGGAACTGCTGCCCTTTACTCCGAGCTGGCGTTGCGAATCAACTGGCGTAACCAGGCAGAGGATTAGCGCGAAAGCGAGTGTCAGAAGGCTAAGAGATTTTTTCATCGTATTTTTTTCAAAGTATTTAGTGTCCGCATGCCAGTGTTAGAGGGGCACTCGTGATTGTGAACGGTATCTTCCCAGGCAGTATGCCCCATACAGCGCCAATGCTAATTCTAGCAATGCAATTACAACAGCACTCGTTATGAATTGGGAATGCATTTCTGGACTACCTTCAGGCAAGTGGCCAATATTGTCAGGCGACACCAGCAAAAAATGGTGATACGCACCAAAGAGAAAGCTTCCCAGCGTAGATATAAACAACACCCATAAGCCTATTGAGATATAGCTTGTCCACACCAGTGCGGCGGCCACGATTGGTGCGATGAGAATTACGATATAGACGAATAGAGTCTTCGCTGCCGGAAGATCGATGGCGAGCCGAGTATGCGCATTGCCGTGCCAGACGGATGCGGCGAGATGAACGGCGACAAGTCCTGTAATCACGAGCCTAGTCATGTATAACTCCACCTATATACCATTAACCTACGCGACCCTCGACAAGCTGCTTCAATCTACTAAGTTCGTCTCCAAGACCGCCGTGTGACATGAGCTGGAAGTAGATGAAACCGACAACCCAGGCTAAGAGAGGTATCGGGCTAAAAATTCCTTCCGTGTGAGAGACACTCGTGCCTGTCCCACATGAACTGAAACTCAAGGTGAAATACCCCCGGATGAGGCCTCTGCCTTCCTGCACCCCGCTATAATGCGTCGGCGGACGGTAATGATATCGATACAATGAGCCAAATGTTAGCCACATCACTTTGAGATAACTCCTGACCAGGACCAAATGCTCACTCAAGCTTCTCACGAGTTCGATTCTGGCGATCTCCGGGGCATACGACGGCACAAGCTCCGGGTTGGAGGCCAGGCTATAAACCTTCTCGAGGGGGGCATCTATTTCCACACTCTCGCAGATTTGATATCTCCAGACATTCATATTGGATTTACTACTTGAACATCCCGCGCTTTTCCAACAACCGCTCACTGAACTGTGTACTCCAATGAAACTATTCCGGTCGGATAAACTTTGTGACCGGTTAGCTTAAGTTTCGTTTGCCGGGCAGGCGACGCAAGCAGAGGAATCCCTTCGCCGAGCAGGACCGGCATGATGGCAACCTCAACTGTATCTACCAGCCCCGCCTCAAGGAGAGTGCGAAATAGTGAACCGCCACCGAATAGCCAGATGTCTTTTCCCTCCTCCGCGCGTAGGGCAGCCACTGTCTCTTCCGCGCCCTCGGCGATAATCGTAACCCCTGGATAATCCTCCTGCCGCAGCGTTCGCGAGAAAACGAAGGTCTTCACGCCGGGCGTCTCGCCTTTTTTTACGCGTGCCATGGGCTCGAACGTGCGCCGACCGAGAAGAAAAGTATCGAACTGCTCGAAGATCGCCTGGAAGTCGATCTCTGGATCCATGATGATCCAGTCCGCCTCGCCCTTCGGACCGGCAATGAACCCATCCAGACTAACTGCAACTGAATAGCGCACGCGTCGCATAAATCCTCCTTACAAGACTCGCAACGACATAATTCCGAGCGCGATTATTTTGAGCGTTCGACGGAGACACAACAGCCAACCAGGCAGCGGCAATAAAGATGGCACAGAAAAGGTTCGTTTTTCTTTTCAACCACCTTCCGTTCGTAAACCAGCGAAGCCGCCCAACTATTCAAAAGCTGCTCGACAAAGCAGTCCCGCAAGGCTGAGCAGTATCTGCTCTAGTCTTTGATCCAAACCGTCTTGATATTCACAAACTCGCGAATTCCAAACTCGCCCAGCTCGCGGCCGTAGCCCGAGTTTTTAATCCCACCAAAAGGCAGGCGCGGATCTGACGCCACCATTCCATTGATGAAGACGCACCCAGCTTCAAGTTCTTCCACGAAGCGTTGCTGTTCTGCGGCCTCGTTAGTCCAGGCAGCGGCGCCTAAACCAAACGACGTGTTGTTTGCGAGAGCGATCGCTTCATCAATACTGGCGGCGCGGAAGAGCATCGCGACAGGACCGAATACCTCTTCACACGAAGCGGGGGAGTCTGCGGGAATATTCGCCAAGACCGTGGGCTCATAAAAGTTCCCCTGCCGCTTGAGTTTCTGACCCCCAGTCAAAACCAACGCCCCCGCAGCAACGGATGTCTGCACCTGATCGGCGACGTCCTTGAGAATCTGCTCCGTTGCGAGAGGTCCAATGTCTGTCGCTTCCTGCAACGGATCTCCTACCCGCAAAGCCTTCATCTCTTCAACAAAGCGCCGTTCAAACTCCGAATAGATATCCGCCGCCACGATAAAACGTTTGGCAGCGATGCACGACTGGCCACTGTTGATGGTCCGCGCCCTGACAGCCGTGGTCACAGCCTCGTCCAGGTTCGCAGATGGCATCACGATAAATGGATCGCTTCCGCCGAGTTCTAATACGGTCTTCTTGATCTGTTTGCCTGCCGCGCTCGCCACGCTGCGGCCTGCAGGTTCACTGCCAGTGAGGGTCGCAGCCGCCACGCGCGGATCGTTCAGAACTTGTTCGACTAGAGCTGACCCGATTAGTAATGACTGAAAAGCGCCTTTGGGAAATCCGGCGCGTTGAAAGATGTCTTCAATGGCCAGGGCGCACTGCGGAACGTTCGACGCATGTTTCAATAAACCGACGTTGCCTGCCATCAATGCCGGCGCTGCAAAACGAAATACCTGCCAGAAGGGAAAGTTCCAGGGCATCACTGCCAGCACGGGGCCGAGCGGTTGGAAGCGCACATAGCTCCGCGTGGCGTTTGTTTCGACAACTTCATCCGCCAGGTGCCGCTCAGCGTTTTCGGCGTAGTAACGGCAAACGAGAGCGCACTTTTCTATCTCCTGGACTGCTCCCTTGATTGGTTTGCCCATCTCAATTGTCATCAAACGGGCCAATTTTTGTTTGTCTGCTTTGAGGATTGCAGCCGCTTGCAACATTAGCTCAGCGCGTTCCGCGAAAGATGTTTTACGGTAAGTGCGAAAAGTGTCAGCTGCGAGTTGGAGTTTTTGCTCAAGCTGCTGAGCGCTCAACTCCTCAAACGTTTGCAGTGTTTCACCCGTTGCCGGATTGATGGTGGCGATAGGCATCGTTTTTCTCGGTCACAACTTTACCCCCGGGGGACGTCTTTGTGAATACGCTCTATAACCCGGCATCGTGCGGCTTGCCGCCTTGCGTGCGGAAATGCTCTGCTTTTCCGAATTCGTGCACCCTACGAAGAGAAACTACGAACCATGAAAACATACAAGGCATCTCTCAAGAGTCTTTACTCTCAGCCCAGAGCCTGGGTACGATGTGTCGAACGCGGCAAGCGCATAAACTGCAGAGGATGTCGCCATGAAAATGAAAAACTACTAAAGTATTCTCCAGCTCGATGGAAAATAAGAAGCTCGACAAGTTTGCGATCGCGGCGGCGTTGCAGGAAATCAGCGCGCTATTAGAGTTGAAAGGCGGGGTTAATCGGTTCAAAGCGCGTGCCTACCAAACCGGCGCGCGCGCAGTTGCCGCCATCGCCGGCGACATCGGTCGCGCACTCTCGGAGAACCGGCTTACGTCGGTTCCCGGCATCGGCAATGCGCTAGCCTCCCAGATAAGGCAACTTCACCTCACCGGCACCTCTTCCGTACTCGATAAACTAAAACAGGAATTTCCGCCGGGCATTATCGAACTGTCGCGTGTGCCCGGATTGAGCACAACTAAAATTGCCAAGCTGCACGAAGCACTCGGCGTGACCTCAATCGCTGAACTGCAAGCGGCTGCCGCGGCAGGCAAGGTGAAAAACGTACCCGGTTTTGGCGCAAAAACAGAGCAAGGGCTTTTGCAAGCGATAGCCGATCACGAGCGCGATGACAAAAAGCAGAAACGATTTCATCTTCATCACGCTGAACGCATCGCCGATCAGGTTATGAATTACCTGCGCACCTCGAGGGACTTGATTGAGGTGCAGGTTGCTGGGTCACTGCGACGCGGGCAGGAAACGGTCGGCACGATTCGCCTGGTCGGGAGTTCTAAAAATCCGGCCGCCATCGTTAAGCATCTACTACGCTTTCCACTAATCATTAAAGTTACAGAAGAAGTGGATTCGAGCTGCACGGTTGAATTAGCCGAAGGAGCCACGGTGTCTTTGAGGGCAGTGCAGCCTAATCAGTTTGGGCTCGCGCTTTTTTGGGAGACTGGTTCCGAACCTCACCTAAAAAAGATGCAGGACATCGCGAACCGCAAAGGTCTCACTCTGGATCGTGAGCGTCTGAAGCTGAGCATCAAAACGAACGGTAAGGCGAAGTCTTTGCATGCGCGCAAAAAGCCGCTCCAATTGCGTGACGAAGCGGAAATTTACCCTTTGTTGGGCATGCAATACGTTGCGCCGGAGCTTCGTGAAGACGAGGGCGAGATTGAAGCCGCGCTAAATAAGACTTTGCCCGACGAGCTCATAACCCTCGCCGACATCCAGGGAATGATTCACTGCCACACCACCTATTCCGACGGCAAACATTCGATTGCGGAAATGGCGCGCACCGCCGAGGCGATGGGTATGAAATACCTGACGATCACCGATCATTCTCCGACCGCATTTTATGCCGGCGGGCTCAAACTCGATCGACTCAAGCGTCAATGGGAAGAGATTGATGAAACTCAGGAGCAGGTGAAAATAAAACTCTTGAAGGGGACGGAGTCCGACATCCTCGCCGACGGCAGTCTCGATTATCCCGATCAGGTTTTGGAACAGTTCGATGTCGTGATCGCGAGTATTCATTCGCGCTATAAGATGGACGCCGAAAAGATGACAAGGTGCCTGATCACCGCAATGCAACAGCCAGTTTTTAAGATCTGGGGGCATGCGCTGGGACGCTTGATCCAAAGACGGCCTCCATTTGCCTGTGACGTGGAGCGTGTTCTGGATGTGATTGCCGAATCGCGCGCAGCAATTGAAGTGAACGGGGATCCTTATCGCCTCGACATGGAGCCGCGTTGGATTCGCGAAGCGCGTAAGCGGAAGATTAAGTTTGTAATTTCAGTTGATGCCCACTCAATGGGCGCCATGAATAATCTTAAGTACGGAGTGGAAATGGCGCGTCGCGGATGGCTGCAGAGAAGTGAAGTGCTGAACGCCTTGCCGTTAGCAAAGTTTAGGCGGGCAGTAAGACCTCGCATTTAGATATTCCATTCGAACTGCAGAGTTGCGGCTTGCCGCCTTCCGTGCGGAAAGGCTTGCCTTTCCGAAAGCTTGCCCTGAAAACAGGCTATGCCTGTCATAAAGATTTCTGGTAGGCCAATAAAGACAGGTCTTGATCAAATAGACTCGCATGTGACGGAGGCATAGCCTCGACATTTAGGTTGCGACTGCGGAAAGGCAAGCCTTTCCGCACGGAAGGCGGCAAGCCGCACATTCTTTGCCCATTCTCTCTTCAAAACCTCACTCGCTAGAGCACGGTGCGAATGAGAACCACACCATTTACTAGTCAATCAGTTCACTGAAAACCAGCACATATCCATTTAAGTCTTTCACTTCAAATTCCCAGTCGCCATAGAACTGTTTTGTCAGCGGTAGAAGGATCTCCACGTTATCTTTGATTGATTCGTAAAAGTCCTTTACGCCTTGCACGCGAATGTAAGCATCCCAAACGCCGCCCTCACGCTTCGTGTAAAGATCCGGTTTCTGATAGCCAGCGACGCGTTGCAGCATTATTTCAATTTGATCGCGGACGATGATTCCGAAGGCATGTGGCTCATTCTCAGGAAATCGATGTCCCACGAATCCGAGCTGTTGTTCATACCAGCGAATGGTCTTGCCCACGTCGGCGACAGCAAAACAGGGCGCCGCAGAATTCAGTCGTGCCATGAATTGAACTCCATCAATCGCCAATGGTCTCGCCGCCTTCTGGACCATAAAATAAGACCCAGACGACGAGATCGTCAGTGAAATTTTCAAAGCGGTGTATCGCTCCAGCTGCGGCGAAGAGCAAGTCAGTAGGCCCAAAAGCCTTGCGGCTTTCTCCGCAAACATATTCGCCACTGCCACTCGCTACAAAATAGATTTCGTCGCGGCTGTGAGGCTGTTGCGGATCTGTTCCACGCGGGGCGTAGATCTCCACTGCAAGCGTTCCGTGTTCGAAGATAGTTGCGAATCGCTTTCCGTCGGGACCTGGGAGCTTCTTAACAGCTTCGCCGACGCGCAGTAAATGGCAAGAGGTTTCCTTAGAATTCATGTCCGTTCTCTTTAAGTTCGTGACCCAGTTTTTCGTGACCGTGCGTGTTGTTTTGTGCACGTACTTGCTCGGACATAGGGGTACGATCCACGAAGTCACACGAAATATCACCAAATTCTTCTAAGCGCATCCGTATCATTTATTGCCACGGCAAAGTGGCTGCGCCGCCGAATTCGTCGTTCAGAAGTCGCAGAGTGCCCTCAAGATGCTTCTTCGCCGAGTTAACTGAGATCTTTGCCGGCTTGAATTTTCTTCGTTTCATCCAGTGTTCCCAGGTTTCCAGTAGTTTTTCGTGAGCCCCGCTATCGCTGTGAAACTGTGTCCCGACAATAAGCAATCGCTTCTCGAGTACCCGTGCCGCATCTCCCAACTTCATCTTCGCCTCGCGCGGCCACTGGAGGTCCGCGCTAGTTATAGAATTTGCCGATTCAATCTGTTTGAGCAAAGACAGCACAGGCACCTGCAGGTTCTTTAACTGCCAACTTTCTCTAGAGCGGCCAATGGTCACCACCTCCGCCCAAATCGTTCGGTGCACAAATGTTACTTTTCCTGAGACAAGCTTGGTGATAAGGACGTCCTCGTGATCTTCCAATAGTTCGTTAACCTGGAAGATTGTTTGAGCTTGCGGATGGGACCACCACGAACCGCGCAAAGGCGAGCCGGTGATCAAGGAACAAACGCTTGGAAGTTTGGGATCAGATTCGAGAAGAAAGCCGTTTGCCTGAAGGTTAAGCAGGACTGTGTCGAAGTGTGAAGCTACCGTTTTCACGCACAGGATACTAACTTAGAATGGAGCTTCCACGGAGCGAACTCATGAAAGACCCTTGTGTCTTCTGCAGGATAATTAACGAGGAACTGTCTGCGACGATCGTTTTCGAAGACGATATTTCGCTCGCGTTTCTCGACCACCGTCCTTTATTTCCCGGACATACCCTTCTAGTACCGCGGACTCATCACGAGACCTTCACTGATTTGCCCCCAGCGCAGATCCGCCAGTTTTTTAGTAATGCTCAACTTTTAGCTAGGGCGGTCGAACTGGCGATGGAAGCCGAGGGGACTTTCGTAGCAATGAATAATCGAGTCAGTCAAAGTGTTCCCCATCTGCACATTCATATAGTGCCGCGCCGGCGCAAGGATGGTTTGAAGGGATTCTTTTGGCCACGAAATAGATATCAAGATGATGAACACATTAAAAAAACGCAGGCTGCAATTAAAAAAGCAATTACTGGTTTGACTTAAATTTTTTTAAACGGAGTCTCGGCTCAGAATGCCCCGTTTTTAATGGAAAATATCGTTTCTGAAAAGCTGCAAGAAAAGATTTCGAGACGAACAAAATAAAACACACAAAAGTTTGACGGAAATTTCGACCAAGCGTATAAAGCCACTGTCACGAAGGTCACGGTCTTTGAGACCGACGAAGGGATCGGCTAACGGTGCGGTGACGCACTGTATGAGAGGAAAGGCAGGCGGCTGCTAATCCTATGACGCCCTTAGTCGAAGCCGAAAGGCTTGGCTAGAGAGAGTCGCGAGGCTTTCTCGAACTACTCGAATAAAAACGAGTAGTACCCTTTGGAAGAGGACCCGCCGAAGGGGGCGAATGACTCGGCGCAAGCTGGGTCACGTTGTCGGAACGTAACCGAAGGTGGAGGAAAAGCCACCACAACAAAAACCTAAAGGCACCGCATCCGCAAGGATGTGAGATTGGTGAAAGCCAATCGCGTGCTGACCGGTGAAAGACTTACCGCAAGTTTTCATCGGGATACAAATCGGCAGCTTCAGCGTGTACATGCGAAGTTGCCAACCTATAGAAAGCTTCGGCGATTTATGGGTAACGGATTGCGCTACTGTCAGCTTGCTGGGAGTAGCGCTTTTCGTTTTTATAGCGTACCTTTTCACCTGGTTAGTCATCCTAACAATCCAACAAGCTACCTTAATTTCAGTGCTGAGACCGGCTCGATCTGCGCGAACCCGGTCCCTGACTAATTTTCGGAGGAGAAAACATGACAGAAGCAAAAATGCAGGAAAGCGTTGAGTACAAGCCGGGGACATTTTGCTGGGTTGAGTTGGGAACAACTGATGGTGAGGCGGCAAAGAAATTTTACACGCAGTTGTTCAACTGGGAGTTTGAGGATCATGACATGGGCCCCAGCGGTGTTTACACGATCCTCAAACAGAACGGTAAGGATGTTGGCGCGCTGTATAAGATGCCGGAGGAGATGACTTCGCATGGAGTTCCGCCCCATTGGATGTCCTACGTCTCGGTGACTAATGCCGACGAGTCTGCCGCAAAGGCAAAATCGCTGGGGGCTACCTTGATGAAGGAGCCGTTCGACGTGTTTACCATGGGGCGCATGGCGGTGATTCAGGATCCGACCGGCGCAATGTTCTCGATTTGGCAACCAGGAACTCATCCCGGTGCCGGCGTCGTGAACATCCCAAACTCTTTATGCTGGAACGAACTTGCAACCAGGGACGTGGCGAAAGCTGGTGAGTTTTACAGCGGCCTGTTTGGTTGGGACAAGAACGAACAGCAAATGGGCCCGATAACTTACACGTCGTTTATGAATGGCGACCGGCCGGCTGGGGGCATGTACGAGCCAGGTCCGGAAATGGGGGAAATGCCGCCGAATTGGATGGTCTACTTTGCTGTCGCTGATACCGATGCGACGGTTGCTCGCGCGACTGAACTCGGTGCCAAGGCTTGCGCACCGCCGATGGATGTCCCGGGAGTGGGCCGCATGGCAATAATGACGGATCCGCAGGGAGCAGCTTTTGCTGTTATTAAGTTGGAAATGCCGCCCGCCTAAGAAGGTGGCGAATCCAATAGATAGAATTCACGGGGAGCGGCAAGTTTTTAAGAAACGAGCCGCTCCCCAAATTAATTAATCGGTACTTTCTATTCCTTCCCCTAAACAGTTACGCTGACGTATGAAACCACGTTTGGTTTGGCTGGTGCTGTGTTTAATCTGGGGCTCGACGTGGTTATTCATAAAACTCGGGCTCGAAGACCTCCCACCATTCACATTCGCCGGCATCAGATTCGTGATCGCCGTCGCCATCCTCGCGACAATCATCGCGATTCGCCGCTTATCATTGCCGGCTACTCGTCGAGACTGGCTGCTCCTAATCGTTAGTGGCGTGCTCGCCTTCTGCGTGAACTACGGATTACTGTTTTGGGGCGAGCAATATATCTCGTCCGGATTGGCAGCCGTCTTGCAGTCCACCATACCGGCCTTTGGGCTGGTGATTGCTCATTTTTACTTACCAGGTGAAAGGATGACGCCAGCCAGGATCCTCGGGATCATACTCGGCGTTATTGGAGTGGCCGTCGTTTTCTCAAACCAGTTAGACGTGGCTGGGACCAAAGCGTTAGTTGGATGCGCGGCATTGATTGTCAGCTCAGCCGCTGCTGCTTATTCCAATGTCCTGGTAAAGGCGTACGGCAAACATCTCGATCCAGCAGTCCTCGCAGGAGGGCAAATGTTTTTCGGCATGATTCCGTTACTGCTAATCGGAATTCCATTCGAGGGAAGTCCCTTGCACTTTCGCTGGACACCGATGGCCGTTTTCGCTCTGTTCTATTTGGCGATAATCGGCTCCGTTGTGGCGTTCTTGTTGTATTACTGGCTGGTGCAAAACATGGATGTTACCAAGACGATGTTAATCGCCCTGGTGACGCCGGTGGTTGCAGTAACGCTGGGCATGATCGTGCTGGATGAGGAATTACACTGGCGCACGCTATTGGGCGCTCTGATGATCATCTCCGGGATTGCGATTATTGTTACGAGGCAGGCGAGGACCAAAGTTCAAAGCCCAACGTCAGAAATCCATCATTAGTAGCCATAGGTATTAGGTCGCTACCACAGCAGTGTTTGGTGCGGCGCTTCATACAGATCCTGTAGTTGCGCTTGCAGGTAGATCTCCACCGCATGAGCTACATGGACAGCTTCGTTGGGAGAGTAGTACTCAGGAAGTTTTCGGAGCTGTTCAATCTGCTCACTCATCAGCCAGAATCCGCCAATCTCCGCACCAAATCGATTGTAGACCGCTAGTTCCAATGCAGCGCGAATTACGGGGCGCAGATACTTTTCTGTCGCCGCATCGGCCTGGATCACACAGTCAGTTAGTGCAAAGCCGGCGAAGACAGTTTCGAGTTTCGCGTTCCGAGTTTCGAGTATTTGAGGGGCGCCTTCAACAAACATATTTTTCAAAACTAGATCGAAGTTAGGCTCAGCCCCTTGGAGTAATTCGCGAAACTTTAGACCGAAACCCGGACCTGGAACCCGAAACCCGGAACCCCAAACTCGAAACTGGAGACTACGCCGCCGGTGTTGAGTATCTCCGAATCAAGCCGCGCACTATGCCTTGAATCTCGATGCGCTCAGGGGTCTTGATGAAGATCGGTTTGAATGTCGGATTCGCAGGCTCCAGACGAATGAATTCCGCTTCGCGATAAAACTTCTTCACGGTCGCATAGTTTCCATCAATGAGTGCTATCACCACCTGTCCGTTCTGCGCAGTCTGTTGTGCAGAGACAATGATGGTGTCGCCGTCCTGAATGTTCTCCTCAATCATCGAATCGCCCCGGACTCGTAATGCGAAGGTACGTCCCTGGCCAATCATGTCGCGGGGAACGGCGACGGTATCATGCGTGAGAATGGCTTCAATTGGCTGACCAGCGGCTACGGTGCCGAGGAGAGGAATTTCATAGCTGTCGGCAGGCGCTTCCTGATTGATCAGTTCAATCCCACGGCTGACGTTGGGAATTCGTTTGATTAAGCCTTCACGCTCCAGTGCCATCAGAATGCTGTGCACACTGGCGGAGGAACTCATTTTGAATTGCTTGCCAATCTCAGCGATGGTGGGCGGCTGTTTATGAGTCTCGTTGAAGCGTGAAATGAAATCAAAAACCTGTCGCTGACGAGCGGTTACCGGCATTTCAAATCCTCTCTTGAATTGATTACAAGCCTGTGGTAGATTTTCGGCGACCTCCGAAAACACGCCGAATATTAGCGAACATGGACGTAAGCGTCAAGCGCTTTTGAGAGGTAACGGTTATTTAAGGACTCGAGCGAGTTTTTTGAGATCGTCGACAAAACGGCGGAGTTCAAGGCGGCGGGTTTCATCGTCAGGCGCACGCAGGATTGAGGAGGGATGAACGGTGGCCATGAGATAAGGAGCCAGGGTGGATTCCAGAAATTCACCACGCTGCTTCGTTACGCGGAATTTAGGGCCAAGCAGCGCCTGAGCGGCAGTCGCGCCGAGGGCAACAATCACGTCTGGTTGGACCAGAGCTATTTCGGCCTGCAGCCAGGGGCGACACGCGGCAATTTCCACTGCGTTAGGTTTCTTGTGGATCCGACGCTTCCCCCGCGGCTCCCATTTGAAATGTTTCACCACATTCGTGACGTAGGTAAGCGAGCGGTCGATTCCGGCTTCCTTAAGAGCGCTATCGAATAGCTTGCCGGCCGGGCCAACGAATGGTTTGCCGGTCAGGTCTTCTTCATTGCCGGGCTGTTCGCCGATGAACATAACTTTTGCTCGGCGGCGTCCCTCGCCGAATACCGTTTGCGTGCCCCGCTTCCAAAGGTCGCAAGCCTGGCAATCGGCAGCAGCGGCGCGAAGTGAGGGCAGGGAAGGACGATCGGGAATTAAATCAGCTGCTGAGTGATTTGAAGATTTGCCGCGGACCATTTGCTGAGCCATATCCCGAGGATTGAAATACTTGTGGGGTTATAAAACATGCGCGTCGCATTGTCCAAAGCTACATTTGAGGCTGAAATAACTAAACGTTTTGGCGCAGCGTTTACTCAGCAGAAGCCTTCGGCAGATGTCATGTCCACTGGCATTGTGACGGTTGATTCGGTTATGGGAGGTTTACCGCGCGGCGCTATTACCGAAATCTTTGGCGCGCCTTCTTCCGGACGCACCAGCTTCATGCTTTCAATCCTGGCGCAGGCGGTAGCTGGCGAAGAAGTCTGCGCGCTCATCGACACGAGCGATGTTTTCGATCCGATTTCAGCGATGAATGTGAAGTTGGATTTAAACCAACTGCTCTGGATCCGCTGTGCCGCCAACATCGAACACGCATTCAAAGCTACTGATCTTCTTTTGCAGGGAGGCGGTTTTGGACTGGTGTTGTTAGATCTGGGCGACATAGCCGGCAAGGATGCTCGCCGCATCATCTCCTCGTGGTGGTATCGCTTTCGTCGCATTGTGGAGAAAACACCCACTGCCCTGATCGTGATTGCTGCTGATTCCTGCGTTCGTTCCTGCGCGGTGTTGGCATTGGAATTAAGCCGGGAAAGTGACGCGTGGTCATTTCCCGCAACAACCCCCTCCGCTCTTCAGTCACCTACCCATTCGCATCTGCTCAGGGGAATTACAGTTCAACTCTCTCGACACCGGCCACTTCATGTCGGGAAAAGTACAGCCCTCTTTAATGCCTCAAGTTTGAGTTCCCAACTTTAAAAATCCGGCCTTGACAATCTTCGTTAATTTTCGCTAATCTTCGCTCGCGCTATCTTGGTTCCCCGGAATAGCAAGCCTGGCTCTAATACCCAAAGGTTTGGCATGTTTACTGGAATTTACTGTCCCGACATTTCTGGCGATATGACGCTGGCCGATTTTGGCTATTCCTTTTCTCCCTTGGTTGAGGAGACTGCGGCTGATTGCGTCGTGCTTGATGTTGAGGGATGCGAACTTCGGTTTGGATCGGCGTACGGGCTGGCGAATGAGATAGCTGCCTTTGGAACTCGCTCGCAGAGTTGTAGGCGGTTTAGGGAGACCGGTTAATGTTTGTCTTGCCGGCAATCCTGATACAGCAATCCTCGGCGCGAAAAATTTTAAGGGAATAACTTTTATTGAGCCGGGCGAAGAGCTCACAGCTTTAGGCGATCTGCCGATCGAAAAACTATTAAGTCCAACGTCTCAACCAAGTCCAAAGTCCAAAGTCCCAGGTCCAAAGTCGGTAACCGTTAATTCAAGATTGAATAGACAGACGTTGGGCCTTGGATCTTGGACATTGGACGTAAAGGATGCCGGAGAGATTTTCGAGACTCTTAGATTATGGGGTGTGCGGACGTTTCGTGACCTTGCAAGACTTCCTACGCCGGGCGTGGCCCAGCGTTTAGGGCAAGCGGGAGTTAAGCTGCAACAACTTGCGAGGGGAAAAACAGAGCGACACTTACAACTCAAACAACCCGAACCGATCTTCGACAGCCTGATCGAGCTCGAATACCCCCTTGCCGAACTCGAACCTCTTTCTTTCATTTTTGCGCGGCTGCTCAACCAACTTTGTGCTCGTTTACATGCTTATGCACTAGCGACTAATGAGTTGCGAGTACTTCTGAAACTTGAGGATGGGACTACCCACGAGCGCACACTTTCTCTGCCGGCGCCTTTGCGTGATCACAAAATATTTCTCAAGCTTTTATTGCTGGATACGGAATCGCATCCACCACAGAAAGCAGTCGTTGCAGTGGGAATTGCTTGTGAACCAGTAAAGCCGCGGATCTTACAGAGCGGACTTTTTATTCCGCAGGCTCCGGAGCCGGCAAAACTAGAATTGACCCTGGCCCGGCTGGCTAAGCTGGTTGGAAGCCGGAATGTTGGCTCGCCTGAAGTAATTGATACGCACCGGCCAGATACGTTTCAGATTAAGAGATTTGTAGTGTCCGCCGACCGAAAAACGTGGAGAAGTGGGAAAAGAGAGACACGGGGACGCGGAGATGGGGAGATGGGGAGACAGGGAGCGGGGAATCAGGGAGATGGGGAGACGGGGGAGACATGGTGATGCGGTGAAAGGGGAACAGAAAGAGACGGAGACTGAGCTTAGTATCTCCGGGTCCCCCAATCATTACGTCTCCCTGTCCCCCCATCTGCCCATCTCCCTGTCACCCCATCTCCGGGTCTTCCCATCTCCGCGTTCCCCCGTCTCCGTGTTTCCGTGTCTCGGATTCCGGATGTTTCGTCCTCCGTTGCGGGCAATGGTTGATGCCAGCCGGGGTTATCCGCAGCAGGTGAGTGCCTGGGGGCCGAATCGTAGTGTGTATGGAAAAGTGGTGCGATTTGCCGGGCCGTGGCGCAAAACAGGTGATTGGTGGCGCGACGATAGTTGGGCGCGGGATGAGTGGGATGTAGCAGTTGAACAATCAAGAGTAACAATCAGCGAACGAGCGAGCGCCGCGCAAGTTCTTTATCGCATTTATCAAGAGCTGCGGAGCGGCGCCTGGTTTGTGGAAGGAAGCTACGACTGAAAAGTGGGCAGTGGACAGTGAGCAGTGAGCAATCGGAAGTGAAATCAAAAAAGGTCGGGAATCGACTGCCCACTGCTCACTACCCACTGCCCACTTACGTTGAACTACATGCGCGCTCTGCATTCAGTTTTTTGGAAGGCGTATCCGTTCCGGAGGAGTTGATAGCGGCGGCCGCGGAGTTGGGCATGCCGGCGATGGCTTTGCTGGATCGCGATGGCGTATATGGGGCCCCACGATTTCATTTGGCCGGGGAAAAGCAGGGCATCAAAGCTCATGTCGGAGCGGAAATCACCGTCCACAGCAATGTCCAACGTCCAAGATCCAAAGTCCAACGTCCTAAATCAGACCTTGGACCTTGGACCTTGGACGTTGGACAACAAGATTCAAATTACAACCCAACGTTCTTACTTCCCATCCTGGTCCGCAACCGTAAGGGTTATCAAAATCTCTGTCGCCTGATCACGTTAATGAAGCTGCGTGTGCCTAAACACGCGAAGCCAGGCGAGTGTGCTGTTACGCCGGCGGAACTAGCGGCGCACGCAGAGGGCTTGATCTGTTTGACGGGCACTGATACGGGACCTTTAAAAAGAGAAGGGGAGATGGGGAGGAGAGGAGCTGGGGGGAATCGTTACATCGTCGAATGGCTGCTGGATGTGTTTGGCAAAGGAAATGTGTATGCCGAATTGCAACGTCATTTTGATCGTGATGAAGAAGCACGGAACCAGTCCGTTGTAGCACTCGCAGAAAAGTTGCGGTTACCGTTGCTCGCTACGAATGGCGTTTCCCAGGCGACTCTGGCACAGCGTGAAGTTGCCGATGTCTTCACTTGTTTGCGAAACCATGTGCGGCTGGAAAACGCCGGAAGACTGCTGGCTAAAAATTCTGAGGCGTATCTTAAAACTGCGAAGACAATGACGAAGCTCTTTGCAGATTTGCCAGAGGCTATTGCCAACACTGTAGAACTTTCAGCGCGTTTGGAATTCACTCTTAAAGATCTGGGTTATGAGTTTCCCGAATACCCCACCCCAGACAATGAGACGATGGCTTCGTTTCTCCGGCAACGAACTTACGAAGGCGCCCGGCTGCGATACACGGGAAAAAACGGCGCCCCCACTTTCGCCCGCGCCTGCCAGCAAATTGAGCGCGAACTAACGCTGATCGAAAAACTCAAACTTGAGGGTTACTTCCTAATTGTTTGGGACATCGTGCAGTTTTGTCGTCGTGAGGGAATTTTAATTCAGGGACGGGGCTCGGCGGCAAACAGCGCTGTTTGTTACTCCCTGGGAATTACGGCTGTGGATCCTGTCGGTATGGAGCTGCTGTTCGAGCGGTTTCTTTCCGAGGAGCGTGGCGAATGGCCCGACATTGATTTGGACCTGCCGAGCGGTGATCAACGCGAGCGTGCGATTCAATACGTTTACGAACGTTACGGCAAATTAGGCGCGGCGATGACGGCGAATGTAATAACGTATCGTGGGCGCTCGGCAGTGCGCGAGGTTGGCAAAGTACTGGGCTTTGATGAAGAAACTCTGGGTCGCCTCTCCAGTTTGGTCCACACGTGGGAGTGGAAAGATCCCAACGACTCAACTGCGCGGCAGTTTCGTGATGCGGGTTTGGATCTAAGACAGGCTCGTATCAAAAAGTTCTTCCAACTTTATCAAGCCGTCCGGGATTTGCCACGTCATCTGGGCCAGCATTCGGGCGGCATGGTGATCTGTCAGGGACAATTGAATTCCGTTGTGCCGCTCGAGCCTGCGGCAATGCCGGGTCGTGTTGTCGTGCAGTGGGACAAAGAAGATTGTGCCGACCTCGGACTAATCAAAGTCGACCTTCTCGGGCTGGGCATGATGGCGGCATTGGAAGAGTCGATTCAGTTAATCCGCGAGTCGTATCACGAAGAAGTCGATCTGGCGCACTTGCCGCAGGACGATCCTCTGGTTTACGAGGCGCTACAAAAAGCCGATACGATTGGTTTGTTTCAGGTGGAAAGCCGGGCACAGATGTCATGTCTGCCGCGTCTGCGACCGGAAAAGTTTTACGACATTGTGGTGCAGGTAGCCATCATTCGGCCCGGGCCGATCGTCGGCAACATGGTTCATCCTTACCTGAAACGTCGTCAGGGCCGGGAAAAAGTTATCTATCACCATCCCTTACTTGAGCCCGTGTTGCGACGTACTCTGGGTGTCCCGCTGTTTCAGGAACAACTTTTAAAGATGGCAATGATCTGCGCTGACTTTTCTGGCGGAGAGGCGGAGGAGTTGCGCCGCGCGTTTGGCTTCAAGCGTTCGGAAGCGCGCATGAAGGAAATTGAGGTGAAACTGCGCCGCGGCATGCAGCAGAAAGGCATTACCAGTAAAGCTCAGGATGAAATCGTGCAATCAATCACTTCGTTTGCGCTTTATGGTTTTCCTGAATCGCATGCAGCCAGTTTTGCTTTGCTGGCTTACGCCAGCGCTTATCTCAAATGTCACTACCTGGCCGCCTTCACTGCGGCGCTGCTGAACAATCAACCGATGGGTTTTTATCAACCATTCACCATTATTAAGGACGCGCAGCGTCATGGGTTGGAGGTGAGGCCGATCGATATAACTTGTTCGGACTGGTTTTGCACGCTGGAAGAGAGCGTCGCAGAGAAATGGAGAAAGGGAGATGAGGAGAAAGGGAGAAAGGGTGACGCGGAGACGCAGAGACACGGCGACATAAAGGCACGCTCCTCGTCTAGCCGTCTCCCCGTCTCCCAATTTCATCCCCCCATCTCCGTCTGGCCCTCGCCTTGAGGCTCGGCTTGAAATATGTGAAAGGGTTGCGCGCAGAGGCCGGTGAAGCGATTGTGCGCGAACGTTTGAAAGGCCCGTTCGCCGGCATTGATGATTTACGCAATCGCGTTAGTGAGTTGCGCAAAGATGAATTGCGAAAAATGGCTGCAGTGGGGGCTTTAAATTTTATTCAAAGTTCCTAAGGAAGTCGCAACGTCTCAAAGTCCAAAATTCGAAGGGCAGCATGCAGACCTTGGACGTTGGACGTTGGACCTTGGACTAAGCGAAAGGCTTCGCGCGGCACAAATCGTCGCGATGCGTTATGGCAGGTTGAGCGCGTTTCGCGAGCGGCCGGCCCTTTGTTTAGAGAATTGAGTGAGACAGATCGCAACTCGCCTTTGGTTCCGATGACTTTGACTGAAAGGCTGGATGCGGATTTTCGCGGCACTAACCTAACTATCGGCCGCCATCCGGTGGCGCATCACCGGTCCGAGTTGAACAAACTTGGTGTCACACGGGCCATTGATATTCACGAAATGCGAGATGGCAGTTTAGTATCCGTGGCCGGTTGGGTCATTGTTCGTCAGCGTCCCGGGACGGCCAAGGGATTTGTTTTTTTGAGCATTGAAGATGAGACCGGGGTTAGTAACATCATCATTACCCCACAACTTTTTGAGAAGAATCGTTTAGTAGTGGTCGACCATCCCTTCTTGTTAATCGAAGGCAGGCTGCAAAATCAGGACAATGTGATTTCAGTTAAGGCTAAACGCATTCGCCCACTTACTTTTCAGGTCGCGGCAGTTTCATCACATGACTTTCACTGAGACATCAGCCAATTTGAATTCCTCCCCCGGATGATTAGAATCCGGCGACTGAATGGGCCACCACTAACGGCTGAATCAGTTCGATTGCCGCAATTTTCGAGAAGCATAGTTTCCAAGAAGAGGTTAGACTCAAAAATCTCTTCAACCTTTACCCCTAACAGGAGAAGAACCATGAAAATCAACTATCCCGCAGTCCTCGTGGCAGGAATTCTGCACTGGATTCTTGGCGCTGTCTGGTATGGAGTGTTCTCGAGCAAGTTCGTCGAGCTCATGGCCTGGACACCCGCGCAATTGGCGGCGATCGAGAGTCAGAGTCACACCAGGGATTACATCCTGGCCTTCGTATCTTCTCTAGTGCTTGTTTACATCCTTGCTCATTTTGTTCAGTACACGAAAGCAAACAATCTTGCCGGTGGACTGCAGACTGCATTCTGGCTCTGGCTGGGTTTTATTGTGACAACGCAGCTTCCCACAGTCATCTTTGAGGGTCGCAAGCCAGGTCTTTACCTTTTGAATATTGGTTATCAGTTTGTCGCGTGTATGGTTGCCGGAGCGCTGCTCGCGGTCTGGAGACCGCGCGGAATTAACGAAGCATCAAGCTAAGGTTGGACGAATGTGAGCTCCGAGCTCCAACTTTCATTCGGCAGTCATTGAAGGAGTTTAAGCCGCGCAAAGCATGTTGCGCAGTTTTCGGAATCGAGTAAACTTCGACAAATGTCGAAGGTGGTTATCGCTAAGCAGTCGTTAGCTAAGATGGCAGAAAGTCAGCCAGCTGACGACGCGCCCGTCTGGAGCGAGGGTTCCGGTGGCGATATAGCCGAGGATAATCGCAAGAGCAATTCTTCACCAGAACGTGCCATTCCGCTTAACTACAGCTACAACTCCCGCCTGTTTCCCGCAGCAGATCCTGTTGCCAAAGAAAAGAACACCAAACCTCGCTTTGGTTTGCCGGAAGGCTTCGTCTCGCGCTTAAACCGTTATGGCCGAACCGTGCTGTTTGAAGATAACGTTTATCGTCTCCCGAACGGAGTAGAGTTTATTCCCCAGCCTCCCTCGGGAACGTTGGGCTCCCGCAATCATCGATACGCCTTGTTGACGCGGGATCAGTACGAGAACCGCGAGCGAGGTTCGGTGTATGTGAGAGCAGACGACCGCATCTTCAATTACGCTTTTGACCAGGGGACGCCTGAGCGGGAAATATTCGATACGGGCTTCACCATTAACGATCTCGAACGGACGGGCCAGTACGCTCCCGAGGTGAAACTGAGAACCTCTGTTTTGCGGAAATAGTAAAAAGAAAAAGCGGGCGCGAAGAAAAGGGAAAAAGTAGTGGTAGGCCGCTTAGGCTGACCTGGCCGCCTGTTTGGCGGGCGATTCGATCAATCCCTGAACAACTTGAGCGACTTGTGAGAGGGGTTTAGGCTTTCTCAGAAAAGCATCGGCGCCGCAGCGTCGTGCTTCATCTTCGATTTCGGCCGAGCCATATGCGGTGAGCACTATGATTCGGGTTTCGGGATGGTGTTGGTGGGCCAGCTTGATGATTTTCAATCCATCAGGATCTCGGTTCGTCCCAAGTCTTAGATCCTGAATAATCACTTGGTAGCCAGTGGTCTCGACAAGTTTTTCCGCTTCCTCGGTTTCCGTTGCGGTATCAACCGCATACCCTTGAAGTGAGAAATACTCGCTCATCGAGAAGCAGATGGAGGCCTCGTCATCCACTACTAACAATTTGGGCATGGGCGGTTCCTCTCGGGGGGCAGGCGTTTCGTCGCCCACAAGCATGCGCTTGAATCGCCCTGAAACTCTCTTGATAGTCCGAAATGGAGATTGCTTCACATTCGTTTCCAAGCAGCCATGGGACCTCTCCCCAAAGGATCACATCGCACACCGGCTGCAACGATCGGGTTTAAAACACACGGAATTGATTACTCCCCGTTACCTGGCGAGCCCCTTGTGGTTGCGTAACCTTGATGGTACGGCAGTCGACAACCCGTCAACTGTTGCTGTTTTGGATAGTAGATTCAAAAACCTACTTGTTGCGGCGTCGTGGGGGGACTAGAGGAAACAACGAGGCGAGGAACCTGTTGTGTTTTATCTCGTCTGCCTCTGGAAACTGTTCCGTCCTTGACGCCTCCGTTTAATCGAATGAAGCCAGGCAGGGAGATTGACCGCGCTACCGAGGTGACTTACTGCCCGGCCCAGCAGCTATACTGGTATAGCTGCCCGCACATTGGGCCTTCGCGGCACAGACAATTTAGTGTTTACAGACACTGATGGCGTCGGGGCCTTATTGATAATATAGAGCAACACTTCGCACACCTCACGCGTCCCGGTGCCGATAGTATTTCCCTTGCCATCCTGAAGCGCGTAAAACTTGCCTTCAGTATCAAGGGGAAGAATCACTGGTTTGGTAAACATTTCATTCCTCGTCGCCCGTGGCTACTCAGCCACGGGCGGACGCATGTTCATTGACCGCAGGCTAGGGCAACTTCAGACCTTCCTGTATTTATTTACGGCTGTTAATCCGTCTCCTGACAGCACCAGCCACCCCAACCAATCCAGAGCCGAGCAGCAACATGCTGGCAGGTTCAGGAACGGTCGTCGGCGACGACTGTTGAGCAGAAGTGATCTGTCCGGTCAAAGCAACGGTCCTGCCCTGGGTCGATAGCCACGTCGTTGACTGAGAAGAAAAACGATCCAGTCCCGCACGTGGTTTGTTGCCCCGGAATGCCTCCCGTCGGATCCGGTTCGCAGTTCATGTCACTAAACGTAAACAGGATCGGAGTGTTGTTGAAATCCATGCATCACACCGCCAATATTGTCGCTAATTACCGTACCGGTCACCGTGGCGGTGAAGGTGGCTTGGTTCGATCCATTAATACCTTGAGGCGCCGTGAACGTTACCTGCAGGGTAAACGAGGTGTTGTACGTATTGGGCGCCGTCGAAAGCGACAACGATCCGAGATTGTTGAAATTGCTACCAGGATTTGGCGCACCGCCAAGGCCGCGGAAGCCCGCCGCCGTGGTGCCGGCAAATGTTGAGTTGCTGTACGTCAAGCCCATGACGGTGGCGCTGGCGCCCGGTACGCACGCGGCTCCAAAACACCCGCCAGTGAATCCCGCGATGTGTACCTCATCCGCCTTCGCAGTTACTTGAGCAAAAGCCATAATCGCCACAGCGAGGAGACTGAGAGCGACCGGCCTAAATAGTGAAGTTAGATTTTGCATTCCTTCGTTCTCCTTCGTTCTTTTGATAACCCTAGCCAGGTTATAGATCCGAGCAGCCCGCTTCGAGGAGAAGAACTGCGAGCTACCCCCTAATGTTAGGCAGAAGACTCGGGCAATGAGCCTGCCAAGAGAGCGGTAATTCCCTTACTTACTGGGCACAAAGGGAACCACCAATGCGGTCATTGAACTAAACACTTACAATTACCGTCGGAACTTTTGCTTCTTTAAAACGCCTGTCAAGACAGAGTAAACGTTTAAAGTAGCAACGATTCCTTATTTTCGAGCCCGGAACCGTCGTCTCGCTGCACCTGCCGCGCCAATAAGTCCAGTACCCAACAACAACATGCTTGCTGGTTCTGGAATTGTCGTTTGGGTTGGCTGAATGCCACCGATACGAATCTGCGCTACGTCGTCGACGTTTGTAATTACCATCGCAACGTTTGTAGTGAATAAGACGCTGCTGATCCGTTGTCCATTGATAGCCGTGATGGTGAAGAAGTTCTCACCGGATGCACCGAGGGCAAATGTTCCCTGAGTTGTCATCCCGTTATCCTCGGTTACCGTGAAAGTGACCGAGCCGGCGGCCGCTGCGTCAATGTTCAGGATTAAGGAAGTGAAGGTAGCTCCGGGAATATCGATGAGCAATTGGTTTAGCGTGCCGTCAACTGCCTCGATCCGAGCCTGACCCATTGCTGGCGCGGTAATGTTTTCATTGGACGTGAAGCGGACTGAAAAGCCCGTTTGGTTCGACGTACCGAAGATTGGGTTACCGGTCATGCCGGTATTGAGCAGAATGTTCTCATCGGTCTGCGGGTTGTTGCCCGTAGCGATGATAATGTCAGCTCGTGCTGTCATGCTGGTCGCAAAGCCTACGATGGCCGTTAGAACTAGGCCAAGGGCGAGCTTTTTGAAGTTTGAAACCTGATTCATTTCTTTCTCCTTAAGGTTCTGTCCAGACGCAATGTGGGATCCTGCGCCTGGGAAATGGGGGGCGGGTCTGAACTAGAGACTTGCGGGGCAATGCGAGACTCTAACTATTCCAGCCAATATTCTCGGTAGCGATCCGAGAGCCTACATGTAGAATGGCACGCCGTGGTATCAGCAATTGCGAGGCCACTGAACCTTAGCTGGGCATTCATGAATAACCGAGCTTTTGTTGGGAAATTTAAGGAGTGACGTGAAGGATACCCAGTTAAGGTCTGAGATTTAGACTGGATTCTAGACTCTGGACGATTCCAACTGGTACTTCTTAAGTTTTTGATACAAAGAGCTTCGGGGAATCCCAAGTCTCCTCGCTGCTTTCTCAACGCGGCCCCGCTCCTCCTGAAGCACCCTCTCAATGTGCTGTTTTTCGAGTTCACTTAGGGTCAGACTGGAATCGAGATACGTCGATCTGTTCCCCGAGTGACCATCGAAATGTAAATCTTTGATGCTGATTGATCGTTGCTCGCTCAGCAGCACGGCACGCTCGATCACATTGCGTAACTCGCGAATGTTGCCGGGCCAGGAATAAGACTGCAACGTTTTAATTGAGTCGGGCTCGAGGGTGACTTCGCCTCGCCCCAAGTCGGCGGCAACCTTCTCTAAGAGATACTGGGCAACTGTGGGAATGTCCTCCACACGCTCTCTCAGCGGCGGGAAAGCCAGGGGGATTGTCGACACGCGAAAGTACAAATCATCTCTAAACTTCTTCTGGCGGACGAGTTGGCCGAGATCCTGATGGGTGGCGGCAATTAATCGCACATCTACTTGCCGATCTCTCACGTCGCCCAAACGACGAAAGCGTTTGTCCTCCAGCACCTTCAATAACTTTGGCTGAATTTGTAGATCGACGTCGCCGATTTCATCTAGAAAAATTGTTCCCCGATGGGCGACTTCGAAAAGACCCTGCTTGGACGAAGTGGCGCTGGTAAACGCTCCTTTTTCATGACCAAAAAGTTCAGTCTCCAGCAACTCGCGGGTTAGCCCCGCGCAATTAAGGTCTACGAACGCCTCTTCGGCGCGGGGGCTATTCTCGTGAAGCCAGCGCGCCAGGACGCCTTTGCCGCTACCAGTTTCCCCGAGAATTAGAAGCGGACTTTCGGTTGCCAAGACCTTGCGAGCCTGCTCCGCAAGGGCCTTAATTTTCTGACTCTCACCAATGAATGGGTCAATGGCCCGCCTGACCTGCCGCGACTTGCTTGCCAATTGTTTGTGTCGGTTTCGCTGGTTTTCTAACAACCGTTTAAGGATCATTCCCAGCGCGGGAAGTTCCAGGGGTTTCGTCAGAAACTGCTCGGCGCCTTCCTTAATTGCTCTTACTGCCAGATCAATTGACCCGTGGGCGGTGAGAATCAAGAGCGGAGTGTCGGGGTTAATTTCCTTGAGGCGCGGAAGCAGGTCGAGTGCGGTACCGTCGGACATCATGTAGTCGGCAATGACTACATCAGGTCGGGAGCTTCTGAAGAGATCTTGTGCGTCGCGGCAATTCTCCGCTTCGTCGATCTCGTAGCCCTGAAGCTCGAGAAAGTCTCTGATGCCGAAACGAACGCCTGGTTCGTCGTCAACGATCAGTATTCGGTTTCTCGACATCCACGCTCTCCTCAGTAATAGGGACTGGGAATCTTGCGACCATGCGGGCGCCGCCATCTTCATTGTTGCCCGCAATCAACTTGCCCCCGTGCTCGCTCATTATTCTATGCGCAATAGCAAGACCCAACCCCGTTCCGCCGCGTCGCTTGGAAAAGAAGGGTTCAAAAATTCTGCTGAGATCCTGCTCAAGAACCCCCGGACCCTTATCCCGAACCACACAATCGACCCACCGTTGCGTGCCGTCGCTGATTTCGACGGCTTCCACCGCGACGTCTCCACCGGAACTCGAATGTTGAATGGCATTCTCGATCAGATTCACGAAGACCTTTGAAAGCCGTCGTCGATCAATCATCACTTTCGGTAAAGGAATCTGAAGGTTATTAACCAGATTTACCTTGGCAACTTCGGCTGCCGGCAGGCATGAGCGCAGCGACTTTGTAATCACTTCTTCCAACGATACCGGATAGAGATCGCCCCGGAATGGCCGGCCGTATTCCAGCAGCTCTTCCATGAGGAACGTCAGCCGTCCGACCTCATCACGCAGCACATTGGTGTAACGCAAATAATCTGTGCGATCGCTGAACCGTGTCTCGAATGCGTCGAGAATTGATGAGATACCAAACAACGGGTTTCTCACCTCATGAGCGACACCGGCCACCAGCGAGCCGAGTAAAGACATCATTTCGCCCTGTCTCAACGAGGCTTCGAGCTGTGTGCGTTTGGTTGTGTCTTGCACTATCAGGATTGCGCGCTCGCCCACCGAGCCAAATTCATTAATCAGATACAGCGTGATTGCCCAGGTCTTCTCGGTCCTGACGTCGTTTATCTCGGCATGACTGGAACCGTTGCTGCGAATGTCCTGGATAAGTTCCGTAGCCTTCCGCCAGGGCTCATTCGGTCCCAGGTCTGAAATCTTGCGGCCGACAATTTCGTCAGGTGGAAAAACAGTAATTGCTTCTGCCGCTTCGTTAAGTCGCTTAACGTTCCCATTAAGATCAACGATCAAAACCGGCATGTCGATGGCGTTGAAAGTCTGGCGCCATTCCATTGCCGCTTGCTGCATTGAGGCATGAAGGCTGAGCTGTTTCTCGTCGAGAACTTTCCTTTCCGTGACGTCATCAGCCATCAATAACTGGGCTTTCCGGCCATTGAACACAAGTGCATGCGAGGTGATTTCCACGTACAGCACACTGTTGTCTTTACGATGATGGCGCCAAGGACTCGAGATCAAAGGTTCACCTACCGCGGCGGTACGAATCATCAATGCCGGGCTTTCCTCCCTGGATCGCAGATCGTTGAGTGTCATCGAGGAGAATTCCTCGCGACTGTAGCCATAAGTTTCCACTGCGGCATCATTGACTGCGAGGAAAGCCAACGTCTCTTCGTCGCAAACCAGAATTGGCTGTGGCGTGCATTCAAAAAGTAACCGGTAGCGCTCTTCCGAATCGCGCAACGCCAGTTCCATCTTTTTTCGATCCGTAATATCTCGCGCTACGCCTCTTACACCAATCGTGTCGCCTAAACGATTCCTTATTGGGGACGAACCAATTTCCAGCCAACGTTCACGCCCGTCTTTATCCCGCGCTGCTAACTGCACAGGAATGCTGCCTGGTTCTTCAAACTGTTTCAGCATGTCGGCAAGGTGGGCGTTTGATACGTTGATCCCAAAGGCATCGGCGAAGAATGTTCCGATCAATTCAGATGGGCGCGCGCCGAGAAATTGAGCGCCCGCGAGATTGATGCTGGTTAAGCGTCCTTCCATGTCCTCAGTGAAAATAACGTCATTCGCTTGTTCGACGAGGTCGCGGTAATTCGCTTCAACTTGTGAACGTTCCAGCAGACGAGATACTTTGGCAATCAAGCGCGTTGAATCGAAGGGAACCTCGAGATAATCATCGGCGCCAGACTTTAGCCCCTGAACTACGCTTTCTGTATCGCGGCGATGAGCGCTTGCTAGCAGAATTGGCGTCGACTTCATTTCAGGGTCTTCACGCATTCGCTTGCAAAATTCAATTCCGCTCAAGCGCGGCATAGTCACATCACTTATCACCAGATCCGGGCGTTCTCGCTTGGCGACCTCTAACGCTTCCTGTCCATCCACTGCAGTAAAGACCGAATAGCCGGCTTTGCGCAGCAGACTATCCATTAAGTCCAACTGTTCCGGTAAGTCGTTTACGATTAGGATCGAACCAGCCTCACGGCCGTTCAGGGATTGCTTTGCGCGACTCATTTAGAAAAACCGTCGTTGTTGTCGATTGGAGTTCGGCGGTTGATAAGGACTAGTACTCGAGAGCGGAAAATTGCGTGTCTCCGTCGGGTTGGAGCATCGCTCATGAGCGTACTGATTGGGTTTTCGCACGCGGATAATAACACACGCCCCCTTACGCTTCGACCAAAAGTTCCGCAGTCTGAGCCCTGCGAGTCCCCTATGCCGGGCCTAACCCGGGGGTCATTCCAATGCCCTGGTGTCAGTCTGTTATCAGTACTATTAGGCCTCTTTTTCCTGTATTGAGAGCGAGATAATTGGGTTCGTGATGAACTAGAGGCGACCGCTGGCAGCATGAAAGGTTCCCTGCTTGACGCATCCGTTGGCGTTCGGTACGTTGCCGAGGTTCTGGTATCAGTGATTTTTGACTCCAATCGAGCAGCGAAAGATGATGGCTACCCATGAATAACAATTCGCAAACTTCACCACGGTTTGACCGGCGACCCTGGGGCACTTTTACCGTTCTCGACGAGGGCGAGAACTTCAAGGTGAAGCGAATTGAAGTTCTGCCTGGCAAACGTTTGAGTTACCAGAAACACGCCCAACGCGCCGAGCATTGGGTCGTTGTGCAAGGGACTGCCAAAGTAACCCTCGATGGCCGTGAGGTGATTCTGGCCCTGGGCCAAGCGATCGATATCGCCATCGGCATGGCCCACCGCGTCGAGAATCCGGGACAGGAACCGTTGGTCTTCATCGAGGTGCAACGCGGAGCGTATCTTGGAGAGGACGACATAGTTCGCTTGCAGGACGACTTTGGCCGGGTGGGATAGCAGGACAGATCACACCGCCCTTCCTTGAATTTGGTTCCCTGAAAACCTTCAGACGGGTTCTTTCGTAGACCATTCCCAAGGCGCCAACAAAAACACTTCAGATCAAAACACGATACAAGGACTGCAGATCTGGAATGTCATAAGTTCCAAATCAGCGGTCATGACAACAGGTATGCCAGATTCTCTACAAGGACAATCAGAAGCGAGTGAATTAGTCGCGTCGCCAGAGCTCGGACATCAAGTCGCGCAATCCGCAGACGATTCTCAAACTCGCAAAGCCTTTGGCAAGCGATCCGCGAATCCCTACGAGGTTCGCATCGCGACTACACCTCAGGTCCCATCGGCCGCTCAATCATCATGCTGGCCATTCCCATGGTGCTTGAGATGCTGATGGAGAGTGTGTTCGCAGTCGTCGATATTTTTTGGGTAGCGCATCTTGGCGCCGACGCCGTGGCCACGGTGGGACTGACTGAGTCGATGCTAACCCTGCTCTACGCCGTCGCAATCGGTCTTGGTTTAGGCGCGACCGCGATGGTCGCTCGACGCATTGGTGAACGAAATCCGGAAGGCGCTGCGCGAGCAGCGGTGCAGGCAATTGCACTGGGACTGATTGTTTCCATTGTGGTAGCAATCATTGGAGTTTTCTTCGCGGATAAGCTGTTGGCGCTGATGGGAGGATCTCCCTGGGTGCTCGAACATGGCGCCGGCTTCACCAAAATCATGTTCGCCGGCAACGCCACAATCCTGCTGTTCTTTTTGATAAACGCGATCTTCGCGGCGCCGGTGATGCCGCCATTGCGATGCGCGTTCTTTGGTTGGCAAACAGCATCAATATCGTACTTGGACCTTGCTTCATCTTTCGGACTGGGACCTTTTCCCGAGCTTGGAGTTGCGGGCGCCGCGGTTGCGACAACCATCGGGCGCGGCACAGGAGTCCTCTATGCTTTAAGCAAGTTGATTCGTTCCGGCGGTCGTTTCGACATTCGTAGGCATCACATCAAACTCGAGACCTGCCATCATGGCGCGACTTCTGCGCCTCTCTTCGACGGCGACGTTTCAGGTTTTCATCGGAATGGCGAGCTGGATCGGATTAATGAGGACTGTCTCGAGTTTCGGCAGCGACGCTTTAGCCGGCTATACGATCGGCATCCGCGTCCTGGTCTTTGCGCTACTGCCTTCATGGGGAGTGTCGAACGCCGCGGCTACGATGGTTGGCCAGTCGCTGGGAGCCGGAAAGCCTGATCGAGCTGAGCGTGCCGTTTGGCTTGCAGGTTTCTACAATATGATTTGTCTCGGCGTGGTCGGATTGTGTTTCGTGGTGTTTACTCCACAAATCATTGGCGTGTTTACCGACGATCCAAAGATAGTTCCTTACGGCGTCGACTGTTTGCGCATTGTGGCATATGGGTTTTTGTTTTATGCCTGGGGCATGGTGATCACACAGTCATTTAATGGCGCAGGCGACGCCTGGACGCCGACAATCATCAATCTATTTGTATTTTGGTTGTGGGAGTTGCCGCTGGCCTACGTCCTGGCTATCACCTTCGGGATGGGTCCACGTGGGGTGTTTCTGGCAATCATGATCTCTTTCTCGATGCTTGCTGTAGTTAGTGCTCTGATGTTTCGACGCGGCAAGTGGAAGACAAAACACGTGTGATCGGAGGTTTTCTACAAGAGTTTAAAGCCCGGTGAAAATGAGAATACCCAAATGAAAACCTCACGCTTGCTTCCGATTATCTTAGTAGCGTTGTCTCTGGCAACGATCGTTCAGGAACCGGTTACCAAATCTCCCTTGCAATCAATGGTCGACACCGAACGCGCCTTCGCTAAAGCTTCGGAAGAGAAGGGAACGCGCGAGTCGTTCCTGATGTTCATCGCAGACGATGGAATTCTTTTTCGTCCTACGGCAGTTTTGGGAAAGAAATGGCTGCAAGAGAATCCCTCACCACGCTCTGATAAACGTCCTCTGCTTGCCTGGCAGCCGATCTTTGCGGACATGGCAGCTGCGGGCGACATGGGTTACACATTTGGACCGTGGGAGTTCAAACAAGATTTCAAAGATCAAAAGCCCGTAGCGTTTGGACATTTCGCGACCATCTGGAAGAAGCAGAGCGACGGCAAATGGAAATTCGCGATCGATCTGGGTATTTCCCATCCACAATCAGCGATGGCATCAGTTTCATGGGAGTCACCACCTCCCGCAGCCAAGTTAGTGCCGCCTGCGCCGAGTGTTCCAGTGACCGTTTCTCGCGAAGTATTGCTTACTCGCGATCGCGAGTTTTCCCAAGTCTCAACCAAGAGCGGAACATTTGCAGCATTCGAGGCATATGCTGCTGATGACGTCCGGCTGTTTCGCAACGAGCATCTGCCTTTCGTAGGCAGGAGCGCGATCCCTGCAGCTTTAAGGAGTGCAACACCCGGAGGTTTAAGAGCGAACGCAGGTGTCGTAACCTGGCAGCCCTTATTTGCTGACGCCTCGCGATCGGGAGATCTCGGTTACACCCATGGCACATACGAAGTGAAGAACGAAGGCGCGCTGACAGCGAAGGGTAACTATATGCGCTTCTGGAAGAAGCTGAATGGAGTTTGGAAAATTGTGTTGGATGTAGCTGATCCGTTGCCGCTGGAGAAAAAGGGTCAATAACATTGCCGATTGCGGGGAATAGGCCTACTGTCAGATTGAACCCCAGTGGATCCATAGTCGTATTCTGACTGAGCCATTCCCCAGGAGGATGATCGTTATGTTCTGTCCGCGATGTGGCGCCACTCAGAATGAGGAATTGAAGTTCTGTAAATCCTGCGGCGTGAACCTGAATGCCGTGCGCCAACTAGTGGAACCGGGCGCGAAGAAGTTTGATTGGAGCGATACCTGGGTGGCGGAAATGTTTCTTTCCGGAAGCGCCCACGAGCGACGCAAACTGGAGTTGGAGCGCGCTCGCGGTCTGACGCCGGAAGTAAAACGTTACAACGAGATCAAGGCCGGTGTGATAACAGCAAGTGTGGGGTTCGCACTCATGCTTTTCCTCTTCGTAATGATGGAAGGAATAATACGTGGCGGCCAGATTCCGCACGACACTGCCGAGATTTTGAGCCGCGTCTGGATCGCTGCAGTGATTCCCTTCTTCATCGGAATTGCGCTGGTCATCAACGGCGTGTTTGTGAGCAAAAAGATAGTAGAGGCTGCGAACCGCGATGCTCTATCCTCACAAAATATCGATAACAACCTGCTTCGGTCTCCCGACACTGCCGAATTCCCGCCGACTGGGTTTAGCGTAACCGAACAAACAACTCGGCACCTGCGCGATTCAGGGCCGCGTCAGTAAATCTAAGTAGGATTCAAAGCACATTACTCAATGTCCTAAGTCATAAATGACTAATATTGCATTAGGCTTTTACAGAATCACCTCACCTGCGCTATAACCATCACACCCCCTCAATTGATCGTCCCTAAGTTACGGAGTGGGTCAACACGACTGCTTCAGTAAGTTGATCTATTCCCGAAAAATCTTATGAAGAAAGAAACTTTGGCCGACGGCCCCTTAGCAACAAATACGTCTTCCCGATTAGCTACAGGTGTGGCTGGACTCGACGACATTTTAGAAGGTGGGTTTCCTGCGAACCGGGTCTACCTTATTGAAGGCGATCCCGGCACCGGCAAGACGACGCTGGCGGTGCAATTCCTTCTTGAAGGCGCCAGACAAGGGGAATCTGGTCTCTACATCACGCTTTCGGAAACCAAAGAAGAACTTGAAGGTGTAGCTCTGTCCCACGGATGGAATCTTGATGAGATCAACATCTACGAATTGACGCCAGCAGAAGACAGCCTCAAGACCGAATCCCAATACACAATTTTTCACCCATCCGAGATCGAGCTGGGTGAAACAACCAGCGCAGTGCTTAAGGAAGTTGAGCGCACCAATCCGCGGCGCGTGGTTTTCGACTCGCTCTCAGAGCTGCGCTTAATGGCGAGAGATCCGTTGCGCTTTCGGCGCCAAATTCTTGCGCTGAAACAATACTTTGCCGGTCGCCATGGGACGGTACTGTTATTGGACGATAAAGTTTATGACGGACAGGATTTGCAGGTGCAATCAATCGCGCACGGAGTGGTTTCCTTGGAACACGTCGCGGTTGACTACGGTACTGACCGCCGCCGTTTGCGAATAATAAAGCTGCGAGGATCAAGTTATCGTGGCGGCTACCATGATTTCTCAATCGAAACGGGAGGGCTCGCAGTTTTCCCGCGCCTGGTTGCTGCCGAGCATCGGCGCGACTTCGTGAAGGAATCAATGCTGAGTGGTGTTAAAGAACTTGATTTGCTAACCGGCGGCGGGCTGGATCGCGGCACCAGCACCCTCATCATCGGACCTGCCGGTTCGGGCAAGTCGTCAGTGGCTTCACAATTTGTCGCCACTTCCGCTGCACGCGGCGAACACATCGCCGTTTTTGTCTTCGACGAGTTGCGCGAGACTTTCATCAATCGGGCAAAAGGCATCGGCATAGAAATACAGAGCTTTGTAGACGAAGGGCTCGTAACGATTCAGCAAGTTGACCCCGCTGAATTGTCGCCGGGCGAATTCTCTCATCAAGTGCGCCGCGCGGTTGATCGAGACGGAGTCAGCATGGTGGTGATTGATAGCCTGAATGGCTATTTGAATGCGATGCCAGAGGAGCGCTTTCTCACCATGCAGATGCACGAACTGCTCACTTACCTGAATCAGCAGGGCGTGGTTACGGTGCTCGTGATGGCGCAACATGGTTTCCTGGGCACCAACATGGTGACCCCGGTAGACGTAAGTTATCTGGCTGATGGGGTGGTAATGATTCGCTACTTTGAGGCGCTGGGAGCAATTCACCGGGCCATTTCCGTAGTTAAGAAACGAACCGGTTCGCACGAGAGTACGATTCGCGAGCTGAACATCACTACTGAGGGGATTAAAGTTGGCAGACCACTTAAAGACTTCAAGGGAGTATTGACTGGAGTTCCCATCTACGATGGCGCGGAAGCAATTCTTGGCAAGGACTTAAATGAATAAAACGCAGGGCGAGCAGGATAGGAGAATACTGATCTTAGCTCCGACGGGCCGAGATAGTCAGCTGACTGCCCAAGTCTTTAACGATTACTCGTTGGTGACAAGTCTGCAACGGGCCCGAACAGTTGTGTCAGCAGTTAGAAGCTGGAGCCGGCGTGCTTTTTCTCACAGGCGAAGCCCTAACACCTGGCACGATGCAATGCCTCATCGAAGCTTTGGAGCACCAGCCAACCTGGTCAGATATTCCCATTCTGGTCCTCACCAGTGGTGGCGGCCAACCACCTGAGAATGTTGAGGCGCTGGCGACCCTTGGTAAAGAGGGAAATGTAACCTTAATCGAACGCCCGGTGCGTGTGATGACGCTTGTCAGCGCCGTGAAATCGGCACTCCGGGCCCGCATGCGCCAATTCGAGGTGCGAGATTATTTGGCCGCTGAGGAGCTTTCCAAGAATGAGTTGAAGCATGCGATTCAGCGGGCCGAGGACGCCAGCAGTTTGAAGGACGAGTTTCTGGCGACAGTTTCGCATGAGCTGCGCACACCTTTGATGGCAGTGCTCGGTTGGACACATTTGCTTCGCACTAACAACCTGGATGACGCCGGCAAGCAGCGAGCGCTGGAAACAATTGAACGCAACGCGCGTTCGCAGCAACAGCTGATAGAAGACTTGCTCGACGTCTCGCGGATTATTAGTGGAAAATTGCGCCTCGATGTGCGGGCAGTAGCACCTTCCACTTTTATCGCAGCTGCAGTGGAGTCGGTTCGTCCCGCTGCGGACGCAAAGGAGATAAGTCTAGAGGTAATCGGCGATGCAGATGTCAGTTCGATCTCAGGCGACGCCGGACGACTGCAACAGGTCGTCTGGAATCTGCTTTCAAACGCAATTAAGTTCACGCCACACGGTGGACACGTGGAACTAAGGTGTGTGCGGTCGGGTTCGAACGTGGAAATTTCGATCAAAGACTCGGGCCAGGGCATCAGCCCGGATTTTCTGCCTTATGTGTTTGAACGCTTTCGGCAGGCGGACATGAAAACTACGCGGACCCACGGGGGACTTGGGCTGGGATTAGCGATTGTGCGCCAGTTGGTTGAGCTGCACGGTGGCACGGTCGAAGTAGCAAGTGAGGGAGAAGGGAAGGGCGCGACTTTTTTAGTTAAACTGCCTGTCTTGCCGGTTTACCAGAACATTCCGCCTACCGATTTCATGAGTCAAGTGAAGGAAAAAAACTCAGAAGAGGAGTGGGCAGATGAGCTCGCTGGGTTGAAGGTTTTAGTCGTCGATGACGAACCGGATACTTGTGAACTGCTGCGCTCTTTACTTTCCAAATGTGGTGCCGAAGTAACAGCCGCAAATTCGGCTGAAGAGGCTTTCAGACTTTTCAAACTAGAGCATCCGGATGTGATGGTTTCCGATATTGGGATGCCGCGTGAAGATGGTTACGAACTAATGCGGAAAGTGCGGGCCCTTCCGCCGGACAAAGGCGGCAACGTGCCGGCTGTTGCGTTAACGGCTTATGCTCGAGCGAAGATCGTCTGCGTGCTCTCCGAGCCGGCTACCAGATGCACGTTTCGAAGCCAGTCGAGCTTGCGGAACTTGTCGCGATCGTGGCGAGTCTTGGTAATCGTTTGCGTAAGGAATGAACCTCTCATTCACACCGCGAAAGCCAGTGATAGCGAGGCCTTGCCGAAAAATCTGGCGATGACATCACAGACCCCGAGCGGTAGCGACGGGATCATCTGACCCAACGTTCGGATGCTACTGATTCATCATCTGTTTTAGAACTGGTTATCTTTGCTATTTCGTCGCTATCGCTCCGGGTTCTTAATTCGTTTCTTTCAAGTTTCAATTGGCGAGTGTTTTGTGCAATCCATCACAGATTTGATATGGAACGTTATCTTCGGTCCCCGGGGGTCGTTACGCTAGTCGAGTGCTTCGCCCACGCTTACATCGCGAGGGTTTGCGCTGGCAAAGGCAGACCTATCTTGCCCTTTCGGCTCGCACTCAGTTCTCGTGGATTGGATCCGTGGGCGTTGCCCACGGCTATTGAATCTCACGCCTTCAGCGTGAAACCGAACAGCAATCCACTACACATCATCTGAATTCTGGCGTTGGTAGCCGGGCTGAAGCTCGGTGTGAATGAAATGTTTACCGGGCCGGAGCCCGGTGGGAATGAGAGTTCCAAACTGAATTAGTAGTGTCAACCTTGGTCGCTGAGTTTGCACTTGCATAGAATGCCCGCCCTTGATCACCAGTAACAGGTTTGCTGCGGGGAGCGCAAGTGTCCCGTAACATTCGCAAGCCACCTGCTCCAGTAGCTTGCGATCCACTACGCGCAGCTGTCCGCGCCTGTAGGAGATCGCTCCGATGAACTGCAATTCACGCGCGACCACGGTAATCCCCGCACGACGCACGCCTAAATGTTGGGCGATACGTTCCTGAGTCGTTCCCACTGCGACTCCGTCCAGCCGATCGGTGATCATCAGTAACCAAACAGCGAACCGTTGCTCCATCCGGTGGAGAATTGCGCAAGCAGCACGCTGCCCAACCTGGGTCACATACTCGCTGACATAGGGAAGCAGTATTTGATGCAGACCGTTACCGCGATCCAGTTCTCGCTCTAAAACTGCCCTGCTGATTCGTAGCGCGCTTCCAGAAATCGCCACGGTCAATGAGTGAACCACCAGACCCGAACTGAAAGGCGCAGGCAAACCCGCCACTCCGTCTTTCCCCACCATGCCTACTTCGGCACTTTTGCCATCTTGCATCTCAGCTTGGGAAGAGATGATCGAGTTTTCCGGAAAGTAAACAAACCGGGCCTGCTCGCCCGTTTCGGCGAGCCGCTCACCCGCGATCAGTGACACTGGCTCGAGCGAAGGCATCAGACGCGCAAACTCCGAATCCGTTAACCGATTCAGAATTTTGTTACTCAGCATCTCTTTCATAACGGTTATTAATCTTAAACATCCTGACTTGAAAGACCGGCCGCGCTTTTACCTAGATGTTTTTCCAGCACGCTACCCAGGAGATCAAAGTTCAGCGGTTTTTCCAGGAAATCATCGCAGCCGGCGTCGAGGGCGATCGCCCGGAAGTTCGGTTCGGCTCGCCCACAAATAAAAACAATCGGCATCTTGCGACCGTTGCTCCGTTCTCTGATCCTACGTGTGGCCCCCACGCCGTCTAGAAGCGGTAGTGTCCCATCCATCAGAATCAGATCTGGAGCGGCGCTTTCGGCAAGCAGCACTGCCTGTTCCCCGTCTGCGGCCTCGATTACTGAGTAACCACGCATTCCCAACATCGTGCGGAACATCAAGCGCGTGTCCGCATGATCGTCAGTTACCAGAACAAGCGGCCGCTCGCGCGACGATTGCTCCGGGTGGGAAATGACCGGTTGGCTCGACCCGAGTCTTTCATTAGTTTTTCAGAAACGTATGTTGGGGAGAGAGTCGCGGAGCTAAGCTTGCCGCTAGCTAGCCTGCAGCTGATCTTGCGGAGTAACCACTCGTTGCAGCCTTAGGCTTCTGATCCCGCTGGAACACTAAAGCTGGATCAAGACTCCTCCGAGTCGTCCTTCAAACCTTTTTACGGGCTGACTTATCTCAAAATGAAAGAGGGTTGGGCTATTGGGAAGATGTGAAGTTTGGGTAAGGGTTTTCCCTAATAGGTCGGATGGCTTTTGTGGAAAAAGTGGAGAATGAGTCCCGCGAAAGGCGGGACGATTGATAGTAGCCCAGCACTTCAGTGCTGGGTTTCCGGGGCCGTTTCAAAATAGAGTCCGCAAAAGTGGACGACTGAAAACTTCCGACCATTTTTTCAGCCGTCCGTTTCACGGACTTGATGCCTTTCTCCCTCCCAGCACTGAAGTGCTGGGCTAATTTCAGTCGTCGGCTTCGCCGACTTGAAGACAGACCCCGTGTGCAAAGCAAAGTCCGATATAACAAAAAACTTTTTGCTGTGTACTGCACTGTACCGAAAAAACTTGAGGGGGGGGGTTAAATTGAAATTCAGCGTATTTTCGCGTCAGCGGGTCAGGGCATGTAACCCGATCTCAAGAGGTTTGTGAGGACAGGGTTCAAACCGGCCCGCTTTTTTTGTAAGTCCTTTCACGTCTCATCTAACCAACCTCGTAACACAGCGTACTGCACGATGTCGATCCGGCTATTAATGCCGAGTTTGCGCATGGCGTTGGCCTTGTGAACCTCGACTGTTTTGACGCTGAGGTCCAGCCGATCCGCGATCTCCTTGTTGCTATGGCCCCAGGCAATCAGGCGCAACACCTCGCTCTCGCGTTCGCTGGGCTCACGCTGTGGCGCGGCGCTCGGCCGCCCCGGATTTTTCGACAAAACTATCAACGACCCGGTTGGTCAACGATGAATCCAGGTACTGCCCGCCGGCAGCAATTGCGCGAATGGCATGCAACAACTCAGTCGAGGGACTCTGTTTCAATACGTAACCCGAGACGCCCGCACGCAACAATTGCTGAAGATAGCCATCGTCCTTATGTCTCGTTAAGGTCAGCACTTTCACATTGGGACGACTGCGCTGCAGCTCACGGGTGGCTTTGAGACCGTTAAGCTGCGGCATGGATACATCCATGATCACGATGTCAGGATTCAATGCCTTGGCCATCTCGACCGCTGCCTGGCCATCACCGGCTTCGCCGACGACCTCGATGTCGGGCTGCGCCTTGAGAATCATTTCGAGTCCCTCGCGGACAGTTCGATGATCTTCGGCAATCAAAACACGGATGCTACTCATTTGTTTCACCCGGAAGATGCACGCGCACAAAAATCGTGGTGCCTTTGGTGGGCGTTGATTCGATATCGAAAGTGCCGCCCATTAGAGCAGTTCGTTCTCTCATACTCGTCAAACCCATATTGTTGTGCGATTCGAGTTCATTGGACACCTCGAAGCCAGCGCCGTTGTCTTCGATGATTAGAATAACCTGGTGGTCCCGACGTTCCAGAATGATAGAGGCGCGGGTACACTTTGCATGCTTAGCACAATTGTTAAGCGCCTCTTGAGCGATGCGATAGAGATTGCTCTCTACTTCCGGAGGCAGACGACGCTCGCCCAGGCCCCGGGCATGAAACTCGGCCTTGGCGTCGAAGTGTTCCGACCATTGTGTCGCATAGTTTCCAAGCGCCGTATCCAGGCCCAGCTCGTCAAGTGCAAGAGGGCGCAGCTCCCAGGCAAGGAAATCGACATCGTCATCGAGTCGCTTCACGATTTCCTGTAACTCATCCGGCGTCGCCGGCACACGAGCCTTGGGATCTTTCAAGGATTCAATTCTCATCCGCAGCGTCGTTAATCGCTGACCGAGATGGTCATGTAAGTCGCGAGCCAGCCGGCGGCGTTCATCTTCCTGAGCTCGAACGAGGTCTTCGAGTAGCAGCTTGCGCACCTCTTCCGAACGCTCCTTGTCCGCAATCTCGCCGCGCAAAGCCAGATTAGATAGATTTAGTTCTTTAGTTCGTTGTGCGATCCGCGATTCCATTTCGCTGTGGATAGTTTTGACTTCCTTCTCGGCGCGTGTCTGAGCCGAGATATCGACGAGTGTAATTACCAGCCCTTCAATCTTGTCATCAAGGGTGCGGTAAGGAGAAATGCGCAAGATATAAGTATGCCCCTCAGGAGTTTGTACCAGCCGCTCCTGTGATTGCAGTCGTCTTAGCACTGACTCCATGTCCCCCTGCAGCGCGCTCACGTTGACCTTGCTGGTTATGTCGAGCAAAGGTCTACCTACGTCGGATGGAATCAGATTAAAAGTTTCTCGGGCACTGGGGGTGAACTGTCTCACCCGGAACGAACGATCCAGAAAGATAGTGCCTATGTTCGTGGAGTTCATCAGGTTCTGAAAATTATTATTGGCAAGACTTAGTTCTTCGATCTTGATCTTCAGTTCCTGATTCACCGTAAAGAGCTCTTCGTTGACGGACTGGAGTTCTTCTTTGCTCGTCTCTAATTCCTCAACCGTGGATCGCAACTCCTCATTCATAGCCTGGAGTTCTTCGTTTGACGCGCGCAGCTCCTCATGCTGAACCTCATACTGCTCAACCGCGGTGCGCAATTGCGTTTTGGCCTGGATTAGTTCGTGTTCGAGCTGAGCTGAGATCGGCTCTGGAGATTTGTGCAGCCGTGAGTCTGCTTTTGCGCGCTGCTTTTGCTCCGCCTCTTCAAAAATCACCAAAATGAACCCGCGCGTAGTGTCTTCTTCCCGCAACACGGGTCGGATTAACAGGTTGATGGTTTTCAAGCCCTCATCGGTCGTCACTTCCAAATTCTCCACGACCACATTTCCGCGGTCGTGTGCTGCTTGATACAGCGCTGTCCGTAGCGGCAAACGCAGGTCCTCGCGCACAAGTTTAAGAAGATTCTGCGAAGGCTCACCGCCGCCCACGTGTAAATAGAGGCCGGCGCGATCTGACAGATGGACTATGTCGTGATTCTCGTTAACTACCAGGCTTGGCGGTCCGTACTGTTCCAGCAGACGTTGATGAAGATCCACGTAAGACAAGCGTTCAATCGTATTCATTTCAAGCGTTGACTTTTTGGTTTCAACAGTTGTCGGCTGAGGCCGAAAACCTATTTCCGGAATGGGAAACGCGCGCGGAGGCACCGGTCGGCTACGATATATATGATGATCTTTGTCGAAATTATTGAATAAGTCCGTCAGACCCTCTGACGATTCAGCTGATCCCAATAACAGATAGCCTCCGGGATTGAGCGCGAAATGAAGAACTTCCAATACTCTTGTTTGCGCAGTGCGGTTTAGATAGATCAGGAGATTGCGGCAAGAGACTAAGTCCAGATGAGAAAAGGGCGGGTCTTTAATCACGTTATGTACGGCAAAGAGGATTGATTCGCGCAATTCGCGGCGCACGCGATAACCAGCAGATTCCCTATTAAAAAAGCGACGCAACCTTTCCGGCGAAACATCCGTGACCTCGGCGTCCTTGTAATAGCCTTCGCGCGCGACCTGGACTGCTTCTTCATCGAGGTCGGTAGCAAAGATCTGCAAGTTGGCAGCTGATCCGATTCTAAGGAGGTATTCGGAGAAAACTATTGCTATGGAATAGGCTTCCTCGCCGGTCGCACATCCAGCGATCCAAATTCGAATTTGACCGCCTGAGTTTTTCTCAACGATCCTGGGTATTACCTTATGCACCAGTCCTTCGATAGCCTCAGGGTCGCGAAAGAAATTCGTTACGCTGATCAACAAGTCTTTCATGAGCGCCTGAACTTCCTGCGAATGCTCTCGGAGGTAAAGGGCGTAAGTTGCAAGTCCGGATAGTTCGCGCAAACTGATACGTCGTTCAATTCGTCGCAGGATCGTTGCTCGCTTGTAGTTGGAAAAATCGTGCCCGGTGCGGCGGCGCAAGTGAGTAAAGATATCGATTAAGGCTTGTTCATCGGTCTTGACAACATCAGCTGGAGTCTTCGGCATCTGCACCGAACGTATGCGGTTGTTATAGGAGATTATTTTTTCGGGTATATCCGCCACCGGGAGGATGTAATCGACCATGCCCGTGGCGATAGCGTTGCGTGGCATGTCGGTGTATTCCGCTTCCTCCGGGTCCTGGGCGAATGCCACGCCGCCATGTTCCTTAACGCGTTTAAGTCCCATCGAGCCATTAGCGCCAGTTCCGGAAAGAATCACAGAAACAGCCCGGTTCTCATTCGACTCGGCTAAAGTGCGAAAGAACAAATCGACAGGCGACCGGCGCTCCTCCGCTCCAATGATGCTTTTGAGTTCAAGGTGTCCATCGGCCATGGCGAGTCGTTGATTCGGCGGAACGACGTAGACCTGATCTGGTTCAACCTTGGTGCGTCCGCGCACCTGCGTCACGGGGATTGGGCTGGTCATTTGCAGAATGTCTGCCAGCTTACTCTCGTGCTCCGGTGACATGTGCAGGATCACGACATAAGCCAGACCACTATCTTTTGGTACTCGGGTGAAAAAGGTCCTGAGGGCCTGAATTCCTCCGGCTGAAGCGCCAAGCCCAACGATTAGGAAGTCCTTGTGAGCGGCTGGTTCGGCTTGCGTGGACTTTTCTTTTTTGGATTGTTGATTAGCCGAAGAATCCTTGCTCATTAACAGACCTCCATCAATTTCAGGAGTTTCTACCTGACCGAAAACGCGCGGTTCGTTCAAAATTTGCAGGGTTAATTTTTAGCGAAACGATGCGGACAGATCTTCATACTATGCCAATACCAGTGGGCTGTATAGCAGTTCGGCGGCCGCGTGGTAGTCCTAATATCAAAATCTGGAACCAACATCCTGCTGCTCTTTCTAATTCAGCTTGATTCGGCTGCGGCTTTGGCGTTAGTGCCATACCTGATCTACCGCGTCTATGCGGTTTGGTGGGGCTATGCGCTATGGAAGGTAAACCGGGAACTGTCAGTGCCGTAGGTCTGGCCTGTTTCGAGTCTTCAGGGCTTGGGCTTTAGGATATTCATTCATGTGAACACAGCGTCTACAAAGCGGTCTCTCTCCAGTTCCAGCCACGATACTGTGGCTCGATATTATTTCCCGCAAGACACTGCTCGTTATTGTGATGGACGTTAGCTACATTTGATTTTGAGGAATACCATGGGCGCATAGGGCGGCTTAGTATCACGTAACTATGTCAGGAAGCGAAAGGGCGCTCTCAGAAAAGATAGGACCGCAGCCCGAGAGCGCCCTAAACTACAACAACAACTGACCCTTGCTCCCCCTTGAAGTGACCGCGTTGATGATTCGCTGTTTCTTGTATGATTTTAATGTATCAACGCGATCGTTTTACGGTGGTTACAATCGGTGTGCCAGAATTCCCAATCTACCGGCTTCAAATTAAGTCACCACGTTAGCCCTTTATTTCTCCCTGGTGGTTACGTAGACCAGTAAGATCAAGCCCCCCACGAAAGCAGCTGTTACGGCTACGGCCTTGGCCGCATCCAAACCGATCTTGGCAGCCGTTGAGCGGTTGTTACCTTTTATCCGGTTTACGTCTCGATACTCGATTGTCCTAGTTGCTCCAGTCTTTTTATCGATCACTACGAAGCTGTCTTGGCCTGCGTCACGGATGTATCCGTTGAGCTTCGTTCCATCATTAAGCTTAACTTCCACGCGCGCCGCTTCGCCCACGCCAAGCTTGCGGACGCTTTCTTTTACTTTCTCAATTACTTCGGCTTGCTTGTCTGCAGAGGTCTGAGCGCAAACTGCAACGACACCGGCGAAATTCATTAACAAGCAGACGAGGAAAATACTCAAAGCATTCTTGAACATAATTTCTCTTAAAATTAAGATCGCGTCGGGCGGAGATTCAATTTCAAGGCCACAAACAAAATCTGAAGAAATTGAGGATTACATACAAAAAAAGGCGCACTGTCTTTATGACATTCCGACACCTGACAGCTAATCCTTTCAATTAACTCGGTGCTTCCGAAGCACAAGCGCCTGCCACTGGTCCGATTTCTGAACTTCAGATTAGGAAAATGCGGCTCGGTAAGCTCCGTTAGTGAGTTGCTAAGAAAGCGTAGTTTGGACTGTAAGCGTACAGACGGAATATAGGCTGTGGTTTAGATTTCGTCCCTAAGTCGTTTCCAATGCGGGCCTAGATCTGTTGGAAACTTGGTAGACCAGCCAGCCGGTCTAGTCCCGCGACAAATCCCCCTTTGCCAGGAGCGGCCATGACGCCTGAAATTGGCCAATGGTATCTATCGGTCAAGTGTTATCGGTGCAATTGCGAGGTACTGATATTTCACGACCTGAACCACGGGCAAGGCAGTATTAATGGTCAATATTGTGTGACGTGCCCGCGTTGCAAAGATACGCAGGTGCGACCCATTAATCACTACCAGCACCGTGAAGAAAAACGGCCAGACTTTTGCCTGGAAATACTTAGCTTTCGTTAGTGAACCGCGGGAGGCACTACCAAGAGATAAGGCGTTACCGGATTGGGCCGGTGACGCCTTTTCTCCTTCGCGCTTAAGAGTCTGGAATTGAGAAGCAGCGCGAATCGCAAAAGAGTCGCTCGTACTACTTCCTGTCGAAAGCGTTCCCTAGCGCCTAATGTGTTATACGCTCCATAACCTCTTTCAGTGTTTTGTTGCGCCTTCGGTTGAGTGGTCATGAAGAAAGACATAATCGTAATTGGAACATCGGCCGGCGGTATCGAAGCGTTGCGGCGTATTCTGCCTGGCCTTCCCTTCGATTTGCCGGCATCTGTTTTCGTTGTTCAGCACTCTGGGGCGGACTCTCCGGGCATTCTTGATCTGATCCTGCAACGCGGAAGCAAGATTCGTGTTGTTACTCCCACCGACAACGAAAAGATTGTTTCGGGGCGTGTTTACGTCGCGCCTCCCGATTACCACATGCTCCTTGAACCAGACAGAGTCTGCTTGTCCCGAGGACCCAAAGAGAACCGGTTTCGTCCAGCTATTGACCCGCTGTTCCGTTCGGCAGCCCAGGTTTATGGCCCACGTGTTATTGGCGTTGTACTAACCGGCGGGCTCGATGATGGTACGGCTGGTTTATGGGCGGTGAAGCAACTTGGTGGGACAGCAATTGTGCAGGATCCGCATGAGGCCCTGGTGCCTTCGATGCCTGCCAGCGCGCTAAACTTCGTCACGGTAGATTATTGCGTGCCGCTAGCCGAAATCGCGCCCTTGCTCGTGAAGTTAACCGATACGGTGGCTGATGAGAAAGGAGCTATCAAGATGCCCGAACATCTAGATATCGAGGTCAGGATTGCTAAACAGGATCCGGCTATTGACCAGGATGTCAGGGACCTGTGGGACAAGTCTTCGTACACGTGTCCGGAATGTCACGGCGTGCTACTACAGTTTGAGGAAAATGGCCGCGATCGGTTTCGCTGTCATACGGGTCACGCTTTTTCAGCTAATAGTTTGCTGGCTCATCTTACGGAAAACGTCGAAGATTCGCTTTGGACAACTATTCGCACGATCGAAGAAAGCGTTTTGCTTTTGCGCCACCTATCAAAGCACCTCGCCGACACCGACCCGAACACGGCGGCTGAGTTTATTTCAAAGGCCGAAGAGGCGAAGAGACGATCGGAGTTGGTTAGGAAAGCGGTAGTTGCTCACGAAGAGTTGAATGTAGAAAGAGTGCTGGAGAAAGCCGAGATGTAAAAGCCGTATTTAGTTTGGTGGTCGTATTTTTGTGGGGGGCACTCTGTGGCCGCCCCATGTTTAGAATTAAAGGGGCGCCCACGGAGGAACGCTACATCTGTTTTCAAATTAGGACACTACTCGTTAGTTTTTGGCTTTGGTATTTGAATCCTTCGAGCTTTAGCGCAGGCTGACTCCGTCGACGCTTTTCGTTCGTGCGGTTTCGTGTGGATGTGGATCGTACTTATCGAAACCTTAAGGGCCACGATGCAAGAAACCACACGAACCAACACGAATTGACGATTAGTGAAATCGCATTCAAGAGACGCATCCACTCGGTACAGTACGGGAGCGGTAGCGACCGCATTCAACTGATATCAGCATTCGGGATTCAGAAGCTATAGGGGCGTCCCTCCGTGGGCGCCCTTGATCCTAAACATGGGGCGGCCACAGAGTGCCCCCTGCGGAAAATACCTACGTGATCAGTAGTGTCTAATTTTTAAAGCTGTAGGGGGCGTCCCTCCGTGGGCGCCCTTGAATCCTAAACATGGGGCGGCCACAGAGTGCCGCCCCTACGGAAAATACCTGCGTGATAGTGCTAGACCTTTGGAATCGTTAATGTGGGGTCTCAAACTTGATTGATGGTTACTTGGAATACGGTCGCTACCGTTCCCTTAGTGTACCGGGTGGCTCCGTCTCTTGATTAAGATAGCGACGGCTCTCTCACTGCAAGGTGAGCATCTTTGATCGCTGGCAAACGAACTTTGGACTTTGGACTGGGTTGGACTTTATCCGACAATCTTGTCGAGCGTGAATGGCAGCATCTTGCGCCACCAGGGCCAGTCGTGATCGACATCATGTCCCCACAAATCGAGTGTATGCGGAATTCCTTTTGAGGTAAGAATGTCGGAAAGGTGACGGCTGCGTTCGGGCGCTTCATAGTTTCCCTGGCCGGAGAGGATGTAGATAGCGTTGGCCTTCTGCAGAATCGGAAGGTAGTGATCGTCGTTCAGGTTAGGTAAGATAATCAGCAGGGTTGTTGAAATAAACATTGTCATCGTAAAAGTCTTTTAAATACGACTGCACGTCGTAACTGCCACTCATCGCAATCACGCCGCGAAACAAATCCGGATGTTTGAAGTAAGCATTAGCAGCTAGAAAGGCGCCGAGACTTGCTCCCGTTGTTATCGGCCGCGCTTGATCGCCGCATTCGCTACGGATCAACGGCAACACTTCGTCAATCAGTAGCGATCGAATTGCGTCAGCAATTCTGCTTTTAAATGTGGCGGCATCTTCTCGTTTAGCAGACTCTAACGATTCACGCTGTTGACTGAGTAAGCGCGAATCTTGCCGCTCTCAATGTGCTGGCGTAATCGCATCGACGAGATGAAACGTTCGTACTCGAGGTAATCTGCCGCCGCCGTGGGAAACATCAGCAACGGTTGACCGGCATGTCCGTAAGCGACCAGAGGCATTTCGATGTTCAGGTTCGGACTGTACCAGGATGTTGTTCGGCGTTCCATGTGAACCTTTCAGCGGTTGAATGGCTAAGTTTGAAGAGCTTTGTTGTGTTGCTGCAGTGAGAGATATTCGCTCAGTTGATGACTGTTCTGCAAGCCGAGCTTGGTACGGCCATTCGGTCAGGGCTCAACCCTTGAAAGGGTTATAAATAGCGCGGGTTCGGTGTTCACCGCGAGTGAAGCCCGTGTGAATGAGAGCGTTACAAGCCAAACTGAGTCCTGCGAATCATACCCCTTCTTGACGCTGCCTAGTCCATCTGTTATAAAAATTGCCTCGCGCCCTGCATAGTTTGCTGCTATGTGAGGGCGCTTATTCCGCAGTAGCTCAATGGCAGAGCATTCGGCTGTTAACCGAAGGGTTGTAGGTTCGAGTCCTACCTGCGGAGCCAGATTGAAGAAAGGCCGCTGGAAGAATCTAGCCGGCCTTTTCTTTTTAACAGGGGCGATCGGAACGGCAAAGGGAATCGATCCAGGATCGGCTCGATGGTTTTCTTGTGCGGAACCGGATTGCTTTTTCTGCGTGGCGGCCTCACCAAGACTATTTATCTGACGCTTGTTGTCGGGAGAGACGCATAAACCTGGCGGCGCTGTGGGACGCTTGGTTCTGCCTCGGCGCTGTTCTGTTGAGTCTGGCGATCCGGCAATCCCGTAAGAAGAGTTAAACCTCAAGAAGGAGATAGTGACCTAATTTGAAAACAGATGTAGGGGCGTCCCTCCGTGGGCGCCCTTCGCGGCTTTGCCGCAGCGATGTGCGGTAAGTCTATGACTTACCGGCGAACTTGTCTTCTAATTGATCGCGGGGCTTAGCCCCGCGCAAGAATTTGTTTAAGCATCGAACGGTAAGTCATAGACTTACCGCGCACCCTGGTGGCTGAGCCGCGCTTGAATTCTAAACATGGGGGGCCACAGAGTGCCGCCCTTACTAAAAATAAGAGACCTCAAGAAGGAGGGTCATCTTGATCGCCAGAGTCCTTATGGTTTTCAGTGCCGGTATTATCCTGGCATTCGGTGTCCTGCATCTCGTCTATACGTTTTGGGGCCAAAGCTCACACCACGTGACCCCGCATTGCAGGTCAGCATGAATCAGGTTTCACCAGTCATCACAAAACAAACAACCATGTGGCGGGGTTTTGTGGGTTTTAATGCCAGTCACAGCATGGGCCTGATTTTGTTCGGCTTGATCTACTCCTTTCTAGCGATAAGCAATAGCCCATTACTGTTTCGATCGCCCGTTCCTACTCATTGTCGGGTTAGCAATGCTTGGTGGCCTGCTTGCGCTCAGCAAAGTGTATTGGTTCAGGAACCCGTTTATCGGTGTCGGTATTTCACTCGTTTGTTATGTCGCCAGCATAGTGGCCTCGCGAGCTAGGTTGTAATTATGAAGCTATTCTCCTGGTTAAAGAAAAACGCTCAGATGACGAAAGCGCTGTAGACACGAACCAATCGGAGTGAGTTATGCAAGCGACCTGGCAGCCGGGCGAGTACACAACTAGCACTAACAGGCAGCAGTTGGATCTCGCGCTGATCCATCACTTTTTGACTTCGTCATACTGGGCGAATGGCATTCCAGTTGAAGTTGTGCGTCGTTCGATCGAGTGCTCCTTTCCTTTCGGTCTTTACAAGAACAACAAACAGGTTGGATTTGCCCGGGTCATCACAGACCACGCAACTTTCGCTTACCTCGCTGATGTCTTTATCCTTGAAGATCACAGAGGACCCGGCTTGGGCAAATGGTCGATGGAAGTCATAATCGAGCATCCCGAATTGCAAGGTCTGCGAAGGTGGCTGTTGGCAACGCAAGATGCACACGGGCTCTACGGCAAATTCGGATTTACGCAATTGGAAGACGCCGCAATCTATATGGAAAAGCATTTGAGAAACGTCTACAAAAATCTCGCGCCCTAATAGCGCTCCGCGTTGCTAATCGTATTCAATGCTCAAAGTCATCTATCTGGTATTCAGTCTTCTGAACCTCTTTAACGGCGCCTGGATGCTGCTCTTCCCGCAGTCCTGGTACACAGATCTTCCGGCTGATGTGCCACACACCGGTCCGTTCAACGCACATTTTGTTCGCGATTTGGGAGTCGCATTCCTTGTTGCCGGAGTAGCGTTCGCGTGGTCAGCTCGCAACATCGATCGGTCTTACCCGGTCCACATTGGTCTGACGATTTTCTTTGCCGGCCACGCGCTCATCCATCTCGTCGACATCCAGACCGGACATTTACCCACCACGCACTGGCTAATCGACATTCCTGGCGTTTTCTTCCTGCGCTCCTAATGATTGTGCTGTCTGTACCAGGAGTAAGGCGCGGGCTTGCACGTTGAGAGGAGAACCTTGCCGGATAAAAGCCAGCACCACCTGAGTGATTCGAGAAAGACCCGTGGTTGGAGATCCTAAACAGATCACGAAAGCCGAAACACCAGGAAATAGTCAACATTGTCCGGCTTCACAAAGTCGTATTGATTGACCAGCACAAACCCGGCGCGCTCGGCTTCTTTGATCACCACCTCCTTGTCGAGTCCGTGATCATCGCCTTTGCCGTTGCGACCGATGATGCCAAGCAAGGCGCTCGGGCGCATCGCCAGACGAATCTTTCTTAAGAAGCGGATGGGCTGCGAAACTTCGTGGTAGGTCTTCAGGAGCAAGACTGCGTCGACGCCCTTGTCGGGCAGGAGCGGATCATCTTCTTTGCCGAGAATTACACGGATGTTCGATAGACCCTCTCGCTTGGCTCGCTTCTCGATGTAGTCAAGATAACCACGATTGATGTCCACCGCAAAAACGGTGCCGGCGTTTCCAACTCGCCGCGCTGCTCGAACAGTGAACCACCCAGAACCGGCGCCAACATCGGCCACGCTTGAACCTTCCCTGATCGCAAGGATATCCATGATTCGATTCGGCTGAAGTTGCTTGTCACGTTTTGGATCTTCAAAGATCGAGAGGTCGCCCGTGTAAGGCTTGCTGGTCGGACGTTCGATCGCATCCGATTGCTGTTGCGCGATAGCAATACTGGCCCCGGGTGAAGGCGATGAAGCGGCGTCGGTAGCTCGTCTGGTAAGCGGTGACGCGCAACCGAGGAGTGCAAGAATCGAGCATAAGAGGAACAGCTTTCGAAAGAGCGAATTGTGAATGGAACGATGCATAGACTTACCTTCTGAAGATTTATTCAGCGTCGCCGAGACTCCCCGAACAACTGTCAATTGGCAATTGGCACTTTTCACAGCGGCAACCGGAGCAGCGCTTCACAGCCCCTTACCCCGTCGCGATTTTCAAGAGTCAATGTTCCACCATGCGCCTCGGCAATCTGGCGCGAAAGCACCAAGCCGATTCCGGAGCCGGAAGTCTTGGTTGTAAAAAACGGTACGAACAAGTTAGCGGTGTTGGCGAGGCCCGGCCCTTCGTCGCTGACCCAAACTGCAACGTGACCGTTGTCCTGACTCCAACCAACCTTCACCTCACCACCCGTTTCCATCGAAGCGTCAACCGCGTTCCGGATCAGATTTATCAATAACTGTTCCAACTGCACGTCGTCGCCCTTGATCAGAAGGTCAGGCCCAGCAACAATCCTGACAGGCAACCGAGTCTCGAGGCTGGCAACGCGTTGCACCAGCGAGCCGATCGAGAGCGGCTCAAAGCGCGGCTGCGGTAGCCGCGCAAGTTTGGAATACGATTCGATGAAGCGGGCGAGCGAATCCGCTCGAGATGAAATAACTTCGAGGCCACGTTGCATGTCATCGTCCCAATCGACAGGCCGCGGCCGGCGACCGACAAGGTCCGCAAGACTGCCGGCAACAGACTTGATCGGCGCCAGAGAGTTGTTTAGTTCATGGCCCAAAACGCGCAACAGTCGTTGCCACGCCGTGCGTTCTTCTTCCCGCAACGTCTGACTGAGATCGGTTAAGACCAGCAGGCGATGCTGTGCGCCGCCTTCGCGAAATGTACTGCGACGAACGTCCCACCTGCCAAAGCCGCCGGGAAAGATCATCTGCATTGTCTGCGGGCTTTCACCCTCGCTGCCGTTTAGGCAAGCTGCTAATCCAAGATCGCCGCTCGTCCGGCCCAGTAGCCGGGTCGCGGGCTGCGCCAGCAATCTTTCGCCCGCCCGGTTAACCAGACGCAGGTGCTCGTTACCATCAAACGCGAAAACCGCTACGTCAATTTCCGACATGACCGTGCGCAACAGTGCGGTTGCTTCCATCGCACCCAATCGTTGTTCGCGCAACGTTTGGCCGAGGTCGTTCACTTCCAACATCACTTCGCCAAGTGCGTCTCCAATGGAAGCGCGGCGGCCACGAATGGAGTAATCGCCCTCGCGAATAGCGGCGAGAATATTCGACAAGGTTTGGAGCGGGCGTACGATCCTTTGCTTGAGGTTGAAAGAGACGCCCAACCAGAAAATTACCAGCAGCAGATCGACTGTCCACTGCACGCGGCCCGAATAGTTGTCATACCAGAGTAAAAAAACGACGAGTGCGACAGCCGGGAAACCAGCGACCAAGGAGAGCAGAGTAACCCGCCCCTCAAACTTAAGTTTGCCGCCAGATCGCAGCGCCGGATCGAGGCTTGAAATTGGTGTGACGTGTTTCTGCGGCTTCGTGGAACTGCTCACGCCGCTATGATAGACCATACTTTTGCAGGCGGCGGTACAACGCACTACGACTAAGACCAAGAGCTTCGGCAGCGCGATTAGCGTTGCCCTCAAAACGTCCGAGCGCTTTCGTTATCAAGACTCGCTCAACCTCCTCAAGACTCATTTCTTCAAGTTTCGACGACAAGCGCGCGTCTGTTGTCGACTGCAACGCCAGATCGAACGGAGTTACCACACTGCTGGAACTCATCAAGAGCGCGCGCTCAACGACGTGATCCAATTCGCGCACGTTCCCCGGCCAGGGATGTTCGCGCAACGCGTCGAGCGCCTGAGGCGTAAACATCGTCACGCCCCGACGATACCGATCGCTGTGTTGCCGCAGGAAGTGTTCAGCCAGGGGCGCAATGTCCTCGCGCCGGTCGCGCAACGGGGGCAAATGGATCTCCACCGTATTGAGCCGGAAAAGTAAATCCTGACGGAACCGGCCCTCCGCCACTTCGACATTCAAATCGGCATTTGTCGCTGAGAGCACTCGTACATCTACTTTGCGCGTCTTCGAAGAGCCAACCCGCTCAAACTCACCCGTCTCTAAAACACGCAAAAGTTTTGGCTGCAGGTTGATTGGCACGTTAGCGATCTCGTCGAGAAACAGTGTGCCGCCGTCCGCCATTTCAAAGCGCCCCACCCGATCAGCTTTCGCGTCGGTAAACGCGCCGCGAACGTGACCAAACAGTTCGCTTTCAAAAACACCTTCAGCGAGGGCGCCGGCGTTGAGAGAGACCAGAGGCTTTTCGGATCGTGCGGAAACCTGATGCACGGCTCGGGCAATTAGTCCCTTGCCGGCGCCGTTCTCGCCAGTGATTAGAATGTTGGCGTCGGCAGGTCCAATTCTCGCGACCAGTTTCATCACGGACTTCATCGCCGGCGACTCGGCAATGATGCTTGGCGGTCTGGAGCCGGCCTCGACTGCGCTGTCACGGAGGACGATATTCTCAGCTTCCAAACGTTGCTCACGCCGGAGCGCTCCTGCCAACTCCACCTGAGTGCGCACTACTGCGAGGAGTCGCGTGTTGTCCCAGGGCTTCTGAATAAAGTCGCGCGCCCCGCGCCGCATCGCTTCGACTGCGAGCGCGACACTGCCCCAGGCGGTCATGACCACGACAGGCAACATGGGATCGACAGCCTGAATTCTCGCGAGCAAGTCCAGCCCTTCGCTGCCTGAAGTTGTGTCGCGTGCGTAATTGAGATCGATCAGAACCACATCCAGTTCCTGTTTATTAACCACGTCGAGGACTTCGGCAGGAGACGCCGCGGTTTCGATCTCGTAACGCTCGCCTTTAAATAGCAGTCGCAGCGCCGCGAGGACGTCAGTTTGATCGTCGGCAATTAAGATTCTCGGCATGGGTGATCAAAGTAACTCGGGTTTCACTTTGAAGTATAGGCGCTGGGAATGGTTGAGGGCAGCCGGTGATTGAGTCAGTGCCGGCTTATTGAATCATCGGGTCATTGAGCCATTGAATCATTGAGTCATCGGGTGATTGAATCATTGAATCATTGAGTCATCGGGTGATTGATTCATTGAGTCATTGAGTCATCGGGTGATTGAATCATTGAGTCATTGAGTCATTGTGACTACGGCTCAATGAATCATTCATCAAAGGTCATCTTAAATGATTCAATGATTCAATGATTCAATGACCCGATGACTCAATGACTCAATGACTCAATCACCCAATGACTCAACACCTTTATTCGTTGCGCAGGGCCACCAAAGGATCTAATTTTGTGGCCCGTCGCGCCGGGATATAACAGGCGAGCAAAGCAACAAGCGCCAGCAGCAGCGCAACCGCTCCAAAGGTGTACGGATCCTTTGTAGTCACCCCAAATAGCAGACTCGAAATTACCTTCGTCAGCGCGAATGCCGCTGCCAGTCCGACGCCCAATCCGAGGAGCACTAATTTAAATCCTTGCGCAACAATTAGCCGTAGCACGTCGCCAGTTTGCGCGCCCAGAGCCATCCGGATGCCAATCTCGTTCGTGCGTTGCACGACCGAGTAGCTCATCACGCCGTAAAGCCCGACGATCGTCAGGATCAGCGCCACCGATGCAAAGACCACCAGCAGCGTTGCATTAAAGCGAGGAGCAGCCACTGTATGCAGAAATGTATTCATTCATTGTCTTCACTCTGAAGACCGGCACTTCCTGATCCATCGCTCGCACTTCGTTTTGCATAGCATTAACCAAACTGTGCGGGTCGCTGGTCCGTTTTTACAACCATAGTCATCTGGCTAAAAGGAATTTGAGACTGCGGCACAAAGAACCCAGGCCTTAAGTCGGAGTTCAGGTTTCGATTTCTCACGTCTGCGACCAAGCCGACAATCTCTCTCATGGCAGGGTCGTCTTCATCTGTGGAGATCCCCGGCTTAATATGTTTTCCAAGAGGATCCTCGCCGGGAAAAAACTTTCGCGCGAAGGCCTGATTGACAATGATCACTCCGGGGGCGCCGGCTACATCACGATCAGTGAATCCCCGGCCCTTAAGCAACGGGATCTGCATCGTCTCAAAGTATCTATCTCCAATCGTAAAAAAATCAGCGCTCGGTTGATCACCCTTCGCAACCGGACGACCCTCGATCTCAAATGAGATTCCGAAACGATCGCCGCTAAGAGGGAGGGGCATGATGGAACTTGCGGAGCGCACACCGGGCAGCGTTTCAATACGCCCTGCCAGGTCGTTATAAAACGGTGCCTGCTTCTTCGTCGGATATTTGACTTCAGGTATTCCCACCACAAGTGTCAACACATTCTCAGGATTAAAACCCGGGAGAGACCTGGCGCAAACGCCAGAGACTTTGAATCAGTAGTCCGGCGCCGACTAGCAGCACCACCGCGATCGCCAGTTCGCTCACGACCAGCAGGCCGCGAACACCGATTGCGACGAGCCCCTTCTCCCGAGCCTCGCGCACCTTCCTTCAGAGATTCAGTAAGCTCAGTCCTCGAGGAATGAATCGCGGGAACCAAGCCAAAAATTATTCCCGTCAAAAGCGACACTACCAGAGTAAAAACGAGCACGCGCCAATCCAGTCCAACATGCAAGGCGCGCGGAATATTATCTTTGCCCAGTGCGATCAGCAGATCGGACCACCATACGGCCAGCACCAATCCCAGCGACCCGCCCACCAACGAAAGCAGCACACTCTCAGTAAGCAACTGGCGCACAACTTGCGCTCGACTCGCGCCAAGTGCTGAGCGGATAGCCATTTCTTTGTGTCGCGTCATGGCGCGCGCGAGTAACAGATTTGCTACATTCGCGCAGGCAATCAGTAGCACGCAGCCAACCGCGCCCTAACAGAATCAGCAAAGCCGGACGAATGTTGCCGACCAACGCTTCCAGAGTCGGCTCCACCGATCGTTCCGCGGTGCAGGTTTTTATCCGGATATTGCTGCTCAAGTCTTGCGCTGATGGCGGTCATCTCGGCTTGTGCCTGCTCTTTCGAGACTCCTTGCTTGAGTCTCCCAATCACATTCATGTAATGGGCGCCTCGTTGCTTCGTCACCGGCTCGGAACCTTCATGATCGATCGCGACCGTCGTCCATAATTCAACCGGATCATTCTGAATGGGAAACTGAAATCGCTTCTGGCATGACGCCGACGATGTTGTAGGTCTTGCCGTCGAGGGTCATCGATTGTCCGACTACGTTGGGATCGGAATTGAAACGCTGCCGAAACAGTTGCTCGCTTAACAACACCGACGTGCTGCCCCGGTTGGTCTTCCTCCGGCAGAAATCCCCGACCAAGCACCGGCGCGACGCCCAGCAAGGGAAGCAGATCAGCATTTACGACGGAGCCTTGCAAGCGAGTGGACTCTCCACGTCCGGTCATGACGAAATCGTTGGTGTAATAAGAAGACGAGATGTTCGAAGACGTGATTTTGATCGCGCCAATCGGCAAAGTTTGGATAGGAGGCACTGCCACGGATTTGGCCGCGGCTCGAGTCGCTCTCCCAAACCATCATCAGCTGTTCGGGATTATTAAAAGGCAGCGGCCGCAACAACACGGCGTTGACGACGCTGAAGATGGCAGTGTTTGCGCCGATTCCCAACGCGAGGGCCACAATCGCGACCATGCTCACGCTCGGGGACTTGAGCATCATGCGAATCCCGTAACGGATGTCTTGCCAGAGCGTTTCCATGGTCGATTCTTACTTCTCCAATTACCGATTGCCGTTAAATTGAATCGATTACTCAAACGTTGCCGGGTCATTGATTCATCTGACTCAAGTCGGTACTAAGTCCGAAAATCCTAAATGAGTCAATGGCTCAATATTGCAATCGCCGATTGGCAGTCGGCAATGTCGATCATTCGTATCGCAGCGCCACTAAAGGATCGACTTTCGTCGCGCGGCGCGCAGGCATGATAGCAGGCGAGCAAGGCCACGATTACAACAGCAACGCGATGATCGTGAACGTTGCTGGGTCAGTGCGCTCACGCCATAGAGCATCTTCGACAGTAGTCGAGTCAGCGCAAACGCCGCTACCAGTCCCAACGCTATCCCTCCCAGCGCCATCTTCATTCCGTGACCCAGGACAAGTGCCATCACGTGTGACGGCGCGCGCCCAGCGCGAGTCGAATTCCAAGTTCGTGGGTACGCTGACCTACGAGATAGGAAATCACGCCGTAGAGACCCAGGCTGGCAAGCAGCAGCGCCACCACTGCAAAGGCATCAAGCAGAATCATCGCGAAGCGACGGCTTGCGAGAGAGCTGGCTATGACCTCATTCATGGTCTCGGGTTTGGTAATGACATTCTGTTTGTTGTGACTTTGGACAACGTTCCGAATGGAATCGAATGGTAAGGACGTTCCGTCTGCTGAACGCACTACGACTCCGATCCCCGACCACCCACTGCCCACTTGCCTGAACGGTTCGTAGAGTTGCGCCTGCAATGTCTGATCTTGATCGGCGTCCAGACTCCATTGCTTCACATGTCCTACGACCCCAATGATCTGCTGCGGATCATCGCCCTGGTAAATTCGTTTGCCGATCGGGTCTGTATCGCCAAAATGTTTGCGAGCAAACGCTTCGTCAATCACCACGACTCGGGGAGATTGGTCAGTGTCCTGATTAGTGAAGAAGCGTCCTCGCTTGAGTGGGATCCCCATCGCCGTCAAGTAACCGGGTTCGACCCGGTACACTAATGCGTTGTGCATTTCGCTGCTACTCTGCGGTTTGGGTGAGCCCTCTATATAAAAGTAGGTATCGTCCGCGCCCTGCAGCGGAACGCCGCCGTCTGAAAATGAAATTGCTTTCACACCAGGCGTTGCACTCAGTCGATCACTCAAGTCATTTAATGCGACCTGAATTTCTTCCGGTTTGGCGTGTCATCATTGCTGGGTCAGACTAAGTCCGAACGTCCAAACATTGTCCGGGCGAAATCCGGGATCAACGTTCCAAAGTGCGCTGAGACTGCGAATCATCAAGCCAGCGCCAATCAGCAGGACCAAAGCCAACGCCATTTCAACCGCAACCAGAAGTCCCTGCGCACGGCCGTGGCCGCCGCTTGCACCGCGCCCACCTTCTTTGAGTGTTTCGGATAAACGCCACCCAGAAGTTTTGAGTGCCGGAGCGAGCCCCGCCAAAATTCCAGTTAACAGGGATATGACTACAGTGAACAGCAGGACGCGACGATCCAGTCCGACTTCTGCCGCGCGGGGTATCGTAGTAGGCAAGGCCGCGAGCGCAGCTTGTGTGCCCCAACCGGCGACGATCAATCCCAGCGTTCCCCCCGTGAGAGCGAGCAACATACTCTCTGTTAGAGATTGACGGATCAAACGCCAACGCCCGGCGCCCAATGCGGTGCGAATCGCAAATTCGCGTGTGCGGCCAGTTGAGCGCGCGAGCAGCAGATTACTGACATTCACGCACGCGATCAGCAACACGAAACCTACGGCTCCCAGTAACAGCCAAAGCACTGGCCCGATGTTTCCGACAATTCTTTCCTTGAGCGGTAAGACCTTGGCGCCGTGCCCTTTATTGGCTGTTAGGGTAAGCAAGGGCGAGATTCGCCATTATCTGGTCCAGATCGGCCTCGCCCTGCTCGACACTAACACCGGGCTTGAGCCGTCCAATTCCCTGGAGGCCCAAAGCGGCGCTGCGGCTCTTCAGCGCGCGACTATTCCATTGACCAATAGGAACAAAAACATCCATGGTGCGAAAGATGGGTAGGTTGGCGGGCAGCACTCCCACCACCGTGTAGCTTTTGTCATCCAGCGTTAGAGCCTTCCCAACTACATCCTGGCATTGCTGAACTTGCGCTGCCAGAGTTCGGCGCTGATCAGAACTAACGGCGGAGTGCTGGGTTCATCTTCACCGGGCGCAAACGTTCGCCCCAGCACAGGCTGCACACCAAGCACAGAAAAGAATTCTGCCGAGACTAACCGACCATTAACGCGTTCCGGTTCACCGGAACCCAGTAGACTAAAACCGAACCCGCGCGAAATCGCGATGGCCGAAAAAGTCCGATTCTCTTTTTTCAGGTCGAGGAAATTCGGGTAGGGAATCGAGCCTGCTTCGAAATTCGGTTTGCTCTGGGAAATCGTGACGAGTTGATCAGGCTTCGGCAGTGGCAAGGGATTGAGGAGCACGCCGTTGACGACAGAAAAAAGTGCAACGTTAGCCCCGATGCCTAACGCTAAGGTGAGGACGATCACGGCAGAAAAGCCGGGATGTTTCAGTAACATTCGCAGGCCGAGTCGTAGGTCTTGAAACATTTTGCACCTCCTCTTCTCAATTGTATTGGCATTTGGCTTTGGTCTTAGGTCTTTGGCTTTTGGTCTTTGCACTTAGAACTTTGTTACTTAGAACTTCGTGTTCCCGAAGGGGACAGAGCTAATAGCCGGGGGCAACGCCCCCGGAACAGCAGCCGCAATCTACCGCGACCCTGAAAGGGTCAAACAATTCGAATCCGTGGTGATCGACTCGCAGAGCATCAATCACCTTTTGCGAGGTTCGACCCCTTCAGGGTCGGGACGATTATTGATTTTGAACACCGTGGGCGTTGCCCACGGAACACAATGCGTAATTGCAATGACCCTGTAAGGGTCAAACCTATTCGACCCTTTCAGGGTCGGGTTGAAATCACTGCTCAGTTCCGTGGGCGTTGCCCACGGCTATTGACTTTCGTCCCCTGCGGGGACAATCACTGCTCAGTTCCGTGGGCGTTGCCCACGGTCTATTGACTAAGTCGCTCCCCTGCGGGTGACAATCACTGCCCAGTTCCGTGGGCGTTGCCCACGGCTATTAACTTCGTCCCCTGCGGGGACAATCCTGCGCAGTTCCGTGGGCGTTGCCCACGGCTATTGACTTCGTCCCCTGCGGGGACAATCACTGCCCAGTTCCGTGGGCGTTGCCCACGGCTATTGATGCTTTGATCCTGCCTTCCGGGATTGAGAACTGCACCTGCTCAGTTCCGTGGGCATTGCCCACGGCTATTAACTTCCTCCCCTGCGGGGACAAATCCGTGATCCGTAACGGGACAATCCGTAATCCGTAACGGGACAATCCGTAATCCGTAACGGGGCAATTGGCAATCGGCAATCGGCAATGTGAATCATTCGTATCGCAGCGCGACCAATGGATCGACCTTCGTCGCGCGGCGCGCCGGGATGTAACAAGCCAGCAACGCCACGACGCAGAACGTGCCGACCACGACCGCAAACGTTGTTGCGTCAGTTGTCTGCACTTCAAAAAGCAAACTCCGCAACAGTCGCATCAGCCCCAGAGCCGCCACAACTCCAACGCCATGCCCGCGAGCGCCAGCGCGAGTCCCTGTTTCAGCACCATCTTCAGTATGTCCGAGTCTGTGCGCCCAGCGCCATGCGCACACCAATGTGATGGGTCTGCTGGCTGACGGAGTATGAAACCACGCCATAGATACCAATCGACGCCAACAACAATGCGACTCCGGCAAAGATGCCGATCAACAACGCCGGAAAGCGTCGCATAAACGCGGCAGGCGAATCGCCAATCACCTCTTCCATCGGGCGCACATTAAAGACAGCTACATCCGGTTCAAGGGTACGCGTCTCATTGCGAATTGCAGCGGCTAATGCTGTTGGGTCGCCATTTGTGCGAACTACCAGGTTGGTTCCCACGCCCGGAAATCGGCGGAACGGGTAATAGATGACCGGCCGGATCGCTTCGTCCAACCCGCCGATCTTCACGTCGCCAACGACACCGATTACCAGGTCTGTCTGTCCGGCGAAGGAGTTATATGCCAACCTGCGTCCGACCGGATCGCGTCCGGCAAAAACTTTATCGGCGAGCGTCTTGCCGATGATGACCACTCCCGGGATTGGGACGGGGGGCAGGCTCTGTCCCTGCGCCCGGGCTTGTGCCTGGGCTTGTGCCTGTGCCTGGGCCGTCTGGCGTTGGGCCTCGCCGTCGCGCTCATCAAACGCTCGTCCGGCGATAATAGGAACGCCGAGCGTTTGAAAATAGCTCTCATCGACTACGCGAATGTTGGCTTCAATCTCCTGGCCCGGCGGCGGAACAGGATCGCCGTCGACGTAAAAACGCGTCGTGTTACCGCCCTGCAGAGGTAGAACGTTGACGGTCCCCGCGCCGGTTACGCCCGGCAGCGACTGAACGCGATCGTTTAGTTGATCATAAAAACTACCTGCTTGTCCCTTCGTCGTATTTGGCGGCGGGCAGGTACCGTCATGGTCAACACATTCTGAGGATTGAATCCGACGTTTGACTGCAACAGCTTCAGCAACGACTTCATCATTAATCCGGCGCCAACCAACAACACGACGGCCAGTGCGATCTCAGTCGTTACCAAGACGCTACGCAGACGATGCCTGGCGCCGCCGCCGGCAGTTCGGCCACCTTCCTTTAGGACTTCGTTGAAATCCGGCCGCGAGGATTGAATCGCCGGCGCCAGGCCGAAGACAATTCCTGTCAACAGCGAAAGCCCAAACGAGAAGGCGAGTATGCTCGAGTCAATGCGCAGTGTTTTGAGAAACGGAAGCGCATTGAGCTGAGCTCTCCGGCAGAGTTGCAACCAGAGCGTCAACGCCCCAATAGGCAATCAACAACCCGACGCTCCGCCTACGAGCGAAAGCAATATCGATTCTGTCAGCAGTTGCCTGACCACGCGCCAGCGATTTGCGCCAAGCGCAGCACGAATTGCAACTTCTTTTTGGCGCGACAGCGAACGAGTCAGCAGCAAACTCGCGACGTTGGCACAAGCGATCAACAGCACGAATCCGACGGCCGCGAGTAAGACCAGCAGGATTGGTCTAACCTGCCCGACAAACTGCTCCTGCAACGGAACCAGCTTGACGCCGGTTCCGGCGTGCGACTGGTTGTGTTCCTGTTCGATGCGCTTGGCGATCACACTCAATTCGGATTGGGCCTGCGCCGCGCTGACGCCCGGCTTGAGACGACCGATGAGATTCGTGCCGTGCATGAAGCGCCGCGTGAGTTGGGCATCGGTCGGTTGATAGGGCTGCCAAAGTCGGCGTTTCTGAGCGCAAACTGAAAACTCGCAGGCAGCACGCCTACCACCGTGTAATTGTCGCCGTTGACCGTGAGCGACTGACCGATGATGTTCGGGTCAGCGCCGAAACTGCGCTGCCACATGCCGTAAGTCAGCACCAACTCGCGGCGCACCCGGCTTGTCTTCACCGGGCTGAAACGTGCGGCCGAGGTGAGGTTCGACACCGAGCACGGAAAAGAAATTAGCTGACGCGCCGGGAGCAAAGACCCTTTCAGGCTCGCCACGCCCGCTCAGGATGCCGCCGCCTCCGGTGTAAGCCCCTATACCTTCGAAGACCTGGTTCTGTTGGTAGTCCTGATAATCAGGATAGGAAAACTCGCGTTGCGCAAACTCCTTTTGCGGCGTGGTCTCCCAAATGTGGTAGAGGCTTTCGGGAGATTTATAGGGGAGCCCGCGGAGCAGCCCGGCATCGACGACGGTAAAAATCGCCGTGCTGGCGCCGATGCCCAGGGCCAGTGTCATGACCGCTATCAAAGTGAAGCCAGGCCTCTTGCGCATGCTGCGAATCGCATAACGCAGGTCTTGTATTAGTTTGTGCATCTGGCACCCCCAAAAGAATTCCGATTTCCGATTGCCGATTGTGTCCCCGCAGGGTACAAAGTTAATAGCCGGGGCAACGCCCCGGAACACTTCGCCCATTGATGTGACCCTGTAAGGGTCAAATATTCGACCCTTTCAGGGTCGTGTTTAAATCACTGCTCGGTTCCGTGGGCGTTGCCCACGGCTATTGACTTCGTCCCCTTCGGGGACACCGCTACGGCGTGGTGGTACGAATCTCATCTAACCCAACTGTCCAAGTCCCAAGGACGTAAGCCCGTAGACCAATCGGCCATCGCCAATCGCCTAAGCGGCAATCTTCTTCACTCGTATCTTAGTGCCACCAACGGATCGACTTTGGTCGCACGCCGCGCTGGGATGTAACAAGCCAGCAAGGCAACGAACAAAAGGATTAATGAGACGGCAATGAACGTGACTGCATCCGTTGGAGTCACGCCGAATAGCAGAGTTTGCAACAAGCGTGTCAGGGCGAAGGCCCCCACTACTCCGAGTGCCACGCCGATCACTGAGAGTGTCAGGCCGCCCTTCACGATCAACTGCAAAACGTCTTTCATCTGCGCCCCGAGCGCCATGCGAATACCAATTTCCTGCGTGCGCTGCGTAACCGTGTAGGACATGACTCCATAGATCCCGATAGCCGCGAGCAATACGGCGACGCCGGCAAACACAGTGAAGAGAATCGCGTACAAACGGCTCTGCCAGATCGATTGTGAAACAACCTCTTCCATCAACATCAGCTCGTTGACTGGTAGATCAGGATCCATCTCTCTGACCTGGCTGCGCAGCGCGCCCGCTAAACTTGTCGGATTCTTCGCGCGCACGACAAGCGCGAGACCATTGGCCGGGACTTGCAGGTGAGGCAGGTAGACACTCTTTCTGGTGTCGGCGTCCAGGCGCTGGTGTCGCACCACTCCGACCACGCCAATCACCTTGTGCCAGGGTTCGTTGTCTTCGGGTGGCCCAAAGCGGATGCGCTTGCCGACGGGACTTTCGTTTGGCCAATACTCGCGCGCCAGCCGTTCATCGATGATCGTCACCTTCTCCGCATCTTTCGTGTCCCATTCGTTGAAGTCGCGGCCCGTTACTACGGGAATTCCCATGGCTTGAAAATAGCCGGGCGTCGTTACGGTGTGTTGGATCATCGGGGCCTGGCCCACAGACAGCACGGGAAAACCTTCTACTGTGAAGCTGCGGCCCCAGCCGCCACCTTTGAGCGGTACGTTTGTGGTCCCTGCAGCCGCGTCAACGCCGGGTAGGGCGCTCACACGCGTGAGCAACTGGCGAAATAAATCGCTGCGTTGCGTCGGTTCTTTGTACTTGACTTGCGGCAGAATTACGGAAAAGGTCAACACATCTTTTTCGCTGAATCCCGCACCAACATGACGCAGGCGGAAGAAGCTTTGAATCATCAAACCCGCGCCCACCAATACCATCAGCGCAAGTGCCACTTCAGTAATGACGAGCAACCCCCGAGTGCGATGCCGCACCGATGCGTTCGCGCTGCGCCCGCCTTCTTTAAGCGTGTGATTCAGATCGACACGCGTTCCCAGGATCGCGGGCATCGTTCCGAAAACCAGCGCAGTCAACAACGAGACAGCCGAGGTAAACGCGAGCACTCTTAGATCCAGATTGAAGTTCATCCAGAACGGTAACGTCACTGGAATCAATGCCAGGATGAGCTTGACGCCCCAGATTGCCAGCAGAAGTCCCAGCCCCGCGCCCAGCAGGCTGATGAGCAGACTCTCCGTTAATGTCTGCCGAATAATTCGCCAGCGGCTCGCACCAAGTGCGGCGCGAACTGCAAACTCCTTTTGGCGAGCTGAAGTTCGGGCCAGCATCAGGTTCGCGACATTGACGCTGGCCACCAACAACACAAAACCAACTACCCCGAGCAGGATCAGTAGCGCCTTGCGATAATCGCCCGTCAGAACTTCGTGCAAACCGCTGATGGCAATACCCAGACCTTCGTTCGTCACCGGATTTTGTTCCTCGATGCGGCGCGCGATCACTTCCATCTCGGCCTGAGCCTGATCCAAACCCACGCCTTCTTTAAGGCGCGCGATGCAGCTCAGTCCGTGATCAGTGCGGGTGAACATAGTTGTATCGAGGCCGAGTGGTACCCACAGTTCGGCATCCTCGGGAAATTTGAAACCGGGCGGCATTACGCCGACCACCGTGCGAGGGCGACTGTTGAGGATCACAGTCTGGCCGACGATTTGCGAGTCGCCAGCGAAGCGACGCTGCCACAGTTCGTGGCCCAGAATTACGACACCATCTTCTTTCGGTCGGTCTTCCTCCGGGATGAACGTTCGACCTAAGATCGGAGCGACGCGCAGAATTTCGAAAGTTCCTTGAGATACAGCTTTGCCTCGAACTCGTTCGGGCTCTCCCGCGCCGGTCAGATGAAAAGTACTACTCAGGCCATATGCCGCTATGTCTTCGAAGACGTGATTTTGCGCGCGCCAGTCGAGGAAGTTCGGAAATGAGATGCTCATCGAGGGGATGCCTCGTTTTAGGGCTGTCTCGTTGATCACCACCAGTCGCTCCGAATCGGGATACGGCGCGGCCGTAAGAGAATGCCGTTTACAAAACTGAAGATCGTGGTATTGGCGCCGATACCGATCGCCAGCGTAAGCAAGGCGGTAATGGCGAAGGTGGGATTCTTCAGCAGGTTTCTGATCCCGAAGCGAATGTCTTTGAGTAGGGTTTCCATGATTCTTATTTCCAATTGCCGATTGCCGAATTTTCGATTGTCATTGAGTCATCGACTTTATCGTCGACGGCTTTGTGCTCTGTCTTTATCCTCAATGATTCCATGTCAGATTCATGATCTCTGAAATGTTCAATTGGTTCACAGTTCAAGACCTAGACCCAATCGCCAATGGCTCATTCGTATCGGAGCGCCACCAACGGATCGACTTTTGTTGCGCGGCGTGCGGGGATGTAACAAGCCAGCAAGGCCACGCTCCCAACAACACGGCGACAACTGAAAAGTTCGCAGGTCAGTCGGGCTCACTTCAAACAGCAGGCTGGCCAGCAGTCGTGTTAAGAAAAGGCCGGCGCCGACGCCGATCACGATGCCTACCAGGACGACGCGCATTCCCTGGCCCAGCACCATCCGCATCACATCGGCTGCGCGCGCACCGAGGGCCATGCGAATGCCAATCTCCTGGGTTCGCTCACCAACTGAAAATGAAATGACACCGTAGATTCCCACCAGCGCCAGGATCAGCGCGATGCCCGACAACGAACCGAGCAACAACATGATGAAGCGACGTTGCGCAACTGCTCCGCGCATCAGATTGTCCAGAGGTTCGACCGCGTAAACTGGTTGCGTGGGATCGACTGCCGCGAGCTCTTTTCGTAGCAGCGACGCCACACTGGCCGGATCAGTCTTCGCTTTGATTGCGAAGCCCATGCGCGGCCACGATTCGAGATCCTGGCGATAGCTAATGAACGCAGTTGGAACTGGCGTTTCGCTCAGGCTCGCATGACGGATGTCTCCCACAATGCCGACGATGGTGCGCCACGAAGTGTCCTTGGAACTATCGCCAATCACCATTCGCTTTCCGATCGGATCCCATTCGGCCAATAGCGCCGCGCCATCGAATCATTAATCACGATCACGCGTTCGGAGTTTTCCGTATCAGCATCGCTGAGGCTTCGTCCGCGTTTGATAGGAATTTCCAGGGTCGAGAAGTAGGCAGGGCTGACGACCTGATAATCCATCGTGATGTCTTGATCGGCCTTGGGTTCAGGTTGTCCTTCAGCACGAAAGCCGCGGTTCATGCTCGATCCGGTGAGCGGCAAGTTCATCACCATTCCCGCCGACTCAACGCCGGGTAATGTCCGCAGGCGCTCAAGCACGGTTGTGAAGTACGCGGCGCGACTTCGCGGATCAGGATACTTTTTCCTGGAAGGAGCAATCTTGGCTGTCAAAACTCTCTCAGCGTTGAATCCGGGATTGATTTGCGTGACGCGAACATAGCTGATTGCCAAGAGCGCCGCGCCCACCAGTAGGACCTGGGCCAGGGCAATCTCAGTTGCGACAAGCACGTTGCGAGCTCTGCGTCGTTGACGCCCCTCACTTGCTTTCGTGCTGCCTTCCTTTAACGAATTGTTTAGATTCGTCCTGGTCGCCTGAAACGCCGGCAGCAAACCGAAACCGACTCCGGTAAGGATCGAAACAGCGAGTGTGAATCCCAGCAATCGCAAATCAACGCTGGCTTCACTTAGCCGGGGAATATCTCCGGGGCTGAGTTTGATAAACAGATCCACCGCCCAAATAGAGATCAACAAGCCGGCAAGCCCACCCACTATGCTGAGCAACAGGCTTTCGGTTAGTAGTTGTCGAATCAGCCGGAACCGGCTGGCGCCGACCGCCGTGCGGATAGCGATCTCGCGGTCGCGTTGCGTGGCGCGCGCGAGCATGAGGTTCGCCACGTTCGTGCAGGCGATTAGTAAAACGAAACCCACTGCTCCCAAAAGGATGAAAAGAATTCCGCGCACGTCGCCGACAATCTGCGTGTGCAGCGGCACCACGTTCGAACCTAAGCCACTGTTTGTCTTCGGAAATTCCTGCTCCAGCCTGCGCATGATCCCGGCAATGTCTGATTGGGCTTGCGAGAGGCTGACGCCTGGCTTGAGACGGCCGATCACGCTGTTGAAGTGGGCATCGCGTTCCTGATTCCAATCGTTAGTCGGAAACTGCGAAATGAGACTCATGGGCACGGCGTTCCGGTTGCGGCCGAGCACCCACAATTCTGACTTCGCGGGAAATTGGAACCCGCTTGCCATTACGCCTACGACTGTGTGGGGAATCTCATCAAGAATGATTGAGCGGCCCACTACATTCTGATCACCACCAAACCGGCGTTTCCACAAACCGTCGCTGAGAATCACAATCGCTCGATCCTGATGTTCATCATCATCAGCTTGGAATGTTCTGCCGAGTTGAGGTTTGGCGCCGAGCATGGTCATCAGGTTCGAAGTGATAGTTGCGCCATCTATTCGGTCTGGTTCGCCATCACTCGTCAGATTGAAGTTGGCGTAATACGTCGCAGCCATCTCCTGAAACGTTTGATTTTGCGCGCGCCAGTCGATGAAGTTTCCCGGAGCGACTGAACGCCGGTCGCTGCCTGGAATCGTTTCCCACAGCGTTACCAAACGATCTGGTTCGGTATAAGGCAACGGCCGCAGCACAACGGCATTGACGACGCTGAAGATCGCTGTGTTGGCGCCGATTCCCAGCGCGAGCGTAATTATTGCGACCGCGGTAAAGCCCGGGCGCTTAATCAATCCGCGCATTCCGTAACGGAGATCTTTAAGTAGGGTTTCCATGTCCTTATTTCCGATTGCCGATTGCGATTTTCGATTGGCTTCTTTGCTTCAGGCCAATTGGCAATCGCCAATCGCCAATCGGCAATGTGAATACTCGTAGCGCAGCGCGACCAAAGGATCGACGCGCGATGCTTTTCGTGCCGGCAGATAACCAGCCAGGGCCGCTACCAGGGTCAACAACGTTACGGCTGTGATAAGCGTAATTGGATCGCTCGGGCTCAACCCAAAAAGCTGGTTGGAGACCAATTTGGCCGCGCCCCATGACGCCGGCAGACCAATCGCCAGCCCCAGTACCACCAGCACCAAGCTTTCTTTAAGGACCATCCAGGTAATGTTGCGGCGTTCGGCGCCAAGCGCCATACGGATGCCAATCTCGTTTGTCCGGCGGACAACCGCATGGGCCATGATCCCGTACAAGCCAACGCACGAGAGCAACAAGCCCAACAAGCCAAAGAAGCTGACCAGCTGAGCAGTCAGTTTGTCTTGTTTCAGCGCCTCATCGGTTTGCAGGCGCAAACTTGTGATGTTGAGAATCGGAAGCTCGTCGTTTACCTGAGCGACTGCGGCGCGGACTTCGCCTGACAGGTTCAGAGGATCGCCAACAGTGCGCAACTCAAACACATTTGAAAAGGCCTGCTGATCCTGTACCTGAAGAATTGGACGGAAGACAGTCTTTTCAGGCTTCTCCTTGGCGCTATCGTATTTTGAGTCACCAATGACTCCGACAATTTCAAAGTCGTCCTTATCGGAATCCGACTCAAAGGTTGCGCGGCGGCCGATGGGGTTCTGATTGGGAAAGAAATAGTTAGCAAAGGATTGATTGACTACGGCCACTCGGCCCGAAGCCGGTGTGTCTTGTAATCCAATCTCGCGACCCAACAAGAGTGGAATGCCCAAAGTCTCAGCGAAATCCGGACCAATTAGAATGTCCTCCACAACCATATTTTCATTGTCGTTGGGAGTGTAGCCGCGCACAGTGATGCCGCTGTTGTTGCCCTGCCCCTGCATCGGGCTATAACTGGCGAGAGTTGTGCTGCTTACATTGGGCAGCGCATTCAGGCGGTCATACAACTGACGGTAAACCGCGCTTAGGTCATCAGGTTTGTACCCGGCCAGGCGCGTGTCTACGCTGACCAGCAGCACGTTGTCTCGATTGAAACCAAGGTCCTCCTGTTGCAGTTTCATCAGACTACGAGCAAACAAACCGGCGCCAACCAGCAGAACAAGAGAGAGTGCTACCTGAGACACGACCAATGCCGAACCAAGATTGAAGCGACCTTTCCTGCCTTGAGTGGATTTCTCTTTTAACGCTGAAGTGAGGTCGGTTTTGGTAGCGCGCAGCGCTGGCGCGATGCCAAACACCACGCCTGATATGAGTGAAACTCCTAAAGTGAATAACAGCACCTTTGCATCAGGCTTCACATCCACTGGCGCAGTTGCCGCCAACCTGCTGACGAGGAGACTTACTCCCCATTGCGCGAGCAGAATGCCGGCAACACCTCCAATCACGGCAAGCAACAAACTTTCGGTGAGCAGCTGACGCACGAGTCGCCACCGGCTCGCACCCAATGCCTGGCGCAAAGAATCTCCGCCTTCCTCGCCGCCGCTCGCGACAACAAGAGATTTCCCACATTGGCGCAGGCGATTAAGAGTATGAGCGCCACGATCACCATCAACATGTTCAACGCTTTGGAATAGTACTTACGCAGTCCCGACAAGCCACGGGCGCCGGACTCGAGCGTCACGTAACTATTCTCAATAATCAGACGACGCTCATCATTGAGTTGCGAACCAGACTCTTGAGTCAGGAATTGGCGCAACTCGAGGTTTACACCTGCCTGTGCCTGTTCTATTGAAATTCCCGGTTTTAGCCGCCCGATCATGTTTAGCCAGTAGATGTTCTTGTCATCGAGCGATGACTTGCGCAATTCAATTTGCGGTTGGAAGGCGAGGGGAAGCCAGAAATCGGGTGAGCGTCGTACGCGCGTACCGAAAAACTCAGGCGGCATTACGCCAACAATCGTGAAGGCCGTGCCGTTGAGTAAAATGTTCCGGCCCACAATCTGAGGATCGGCGTTTAGTTTCTGCTTCCAATAGGGATTGCTGATAACGGCTGCAGGACTCGCGGTTGCCGAATCGTCATCATTGGTCAGGACGCGACCCTGCATCGCGTTGACACCCAGAACAGCAAAGTAATTCCCGGAAACCAGGTGGCCGGATGCTCGTTGCGCAGCTTCACCCGCTGACGCATCAACTCGCCGCACACTGACCCGGCTTTCGCCACTTCGAAATGCACTTAGTTCCTGAAACGATTTGTCGTGTTCGCGAAAATAGCGGTACGATGCATAAGAAAAGAGATCCCAACGGCCAGGGGCCAGGTCGCCATCGGAGGTTCTCGTTCCTTCGCTGGGTGGTGTATTAAATAGAACCAGCTCTTCAGGATTATACACCGGCAGCGGCTTCAGAATCACCGCATTTATCAAAGTAAATATCGCCGTATTCGCGCCAATGCCCAGAGCGAGAATCGCTAGCGCGATTACGTAAAGTCTGCGCTTCAGCAAACCTCTCCAGCTATAGCGAATGTCCCTAAACAATGAATCAATCATTTTCCTCTCCCCTTTTTGTAAAAGCAACCTTCGTGTTGTTTCGTGTAATTTCCGTGGCGGATTTTGGCGTTTGAACTCAAGGTCAGTACCACTTAACGGTAGGCTGTCGACTTCCAAACGTTCACCCACCCGCTGACCGCAGGTGGTACTGACAAAGCGATCCACGAAATAACACGAACGGCCTCGCACTCTCATTCGTACCTGAGCGAAACCACCGGATCGACTTTCGTCGCGCGCCTGCCCGGGAAGTAACAAGCAACCAGCGCCACGCCTGTCAGCAGCACCGCGATGGCAGCAAAAGTCGCCGGATCAGTTGGCTCAACGCCAAACAGCATCGTCGCCATCAACCGCGTCAGACCAAAAGCGCCGACCAGACCGATGCCGACTCCGATCAAAGCCAACATCATTCCCTGGCCCAATCACCATTCGGAACACGTCACGCGGTTGCGCGCCGATGGCCATGCGAATGCCAATCTCGTGCGTGCGCTGCGTAACGGCGTAAGACATCACGCCGTAAATGCCGACGATGGCCAGCACCAAAGCGATGCCCGCAAAAATGCTCAGCAGCGTCAGATTCAAACGCTCTGGCGCGACCGATTCAGCGCGAATCTCGTCCATCGTGCGAATGTTATAGATCGGTTGATCCGGATCGACTGCTTTTACCTGCTGGCGCAGCGCAGCAATCAGTTGATTCGGATCGCCGGCCCTTCACAATCACTGTCATGCCGCCAGTCGGGATTTGCGCAAACGGAAAATAGCCCTGCACGCGATTTGAGTCCTGGCTCAGACCCTCCATTTTCACGCGGCCGACCACGCCAACCACTGTTAGGACCGGGGTCGTTCTTCGCTGCCCATGCCGATTCGCTTGCCCACCGCTTCTTCATTGGGCCAATAACGACGGGCAAACTCCTCATCAATGATGATTGCGTTCAGAACCGCTACATCCCTTTCGATTCCTCGAGCTTGCTCAAGTCGCGGCCGGCCAGAAACGATCGATTGTCCTGGTCGGTGAAGTAGCGGCCGCGCTTTAACGGAATGTTCATCGCGCGAAAATAATCGGGCGTTACCAGGCAGGCTTCCATCAGCGGCGTTTGGTCGCGCGGCGGCGGGCCGGCCATCGACTACAAACGACGTCTGCCAACCGTTGTTGCCCAGCGGCAAGCCGGAAGCAGCGGCGGTCGCTTCAACGCCCGGCAAACCGCGCAGGTTTTGCAATAGTTGTTGAAAAACTGCTCGCGTTGTTCGGCGTTCGTGTATTTTTTTTCCGGCAGCGAAACGGTAAAACTCGTCAAGTGTTCATAAGAAAAACCGGGATCCACTTTTTGTAAGCGATAGAAACTGCGAATCATCAAACCCGCGCCGATCAAGCAGCATCATCGTCGTCGCAACTTCGACAACCACCAGCGAACTGCGCAGCCAATGCCGGCCCGAAGTGCCGCGGCCTGTTTCTTTCAAAGTTTCGTGAACATCGACTACGCCGGCCTGCAGCGCCGGCACGAGCCCGAAAAGAATTCCGGTCACAAATGACAAGCCCGATCGTGAACGCGAGCACGCGCCAATCGAGACTGATTTCGCGCGAGCGCGGAATCGCGGCGGGACTGATGTAGAGAATCAGTTTGATGCCCCATTGCGCAATCAACATTCCGAGCGTGCCGCCGATCAGTGCGAGCAGAACACTTTCGGTGAGCAACTGCCGCGCGATGCGCCAACGTCCCGCGCCCATCGCCGAGCGAATGGCCATTTCTTTCTGGCGCGATTGCGCGCGCGCCAGCAGCAGGTTCGCGATGTTCGCGCAGGCAATCAGCAGCACAAAAGCTACCGCTGCGAACAACACCCAAAGTGCGCGGCGAATGTCGCCCACGAAGATTTCCAGCAGCGGCCGCATGCCGATGCCGTTGCCGGCATTGGAATCCTGATATTGCTTTTCGAGATTCGCGGCAATCATGTCCATCTCGGCCTTCGCCTGCGCGAAACTTACGCCCGGCTTCAGACGCGCGACACCGTACAAGCCCGGATGATTGCCACGCTGTTGCCAATCGATCGCCGGAGAGTTGACCGACAGGCACCCACATTTCGACGCGACTGGGAAACTGAAAGCCCTGCGGCATTATTCCGATCACCGTGTAGCTTTTTCCGTTAAGCGTGAGCGGTTGATTCAGAATGCTCGTCTGGCCGCCAAAGCGCCGCTGCCATAACGGGTAACTCAAGACCACGACAGGAGTGCCGCCGGGCTTGTCTTCATCGTTGGTGAACAAACGACCGATCGCCGGTTAACGCGCAAAGCCGCGAATATATCCGCTGATACCTGGCCGGTGACAATTCGTTCAGCCTCGCCAACGCCGGTCAGGTTGTAACTGCTGCGGTTGTAGACGCCGATCTTTTCGAAGACATGGTTCTGGTTGCGCCAGTCGGTGAAGTTTGGATAGGAGATCGACATCTCGTCCATCGACTGGGCTGTCTCATTCAGAAACACCAATCGATCAGACTCATCATATGGCAACGGCCGCAGCAGCACTGCATCGACCACGCTGAAGATCGCAGTGTTGGCGCCGATGCCGAGCGCGAGCGCCAGAATCACCACGAAAGTAATTCCGGATTCTTCAGTAACATTCGCGCGCCGTAACGTAAGTCTGACCAAATTTTTTTCATTGTATCTCCCCCCTTTTGGTTATTGCCGATTGGCCGATTGCCAATTGTCAATTATGGTTATTTTTCTTTCCCTCCACCGCCGAAGCGGCAAACGCCAATTCAAGGCAAATCGGTCCGAATCGCCAATTGTCATTCGTAACGCAACGCTTCCAACGGATCGACTTTCGTGGCGCGGCGCGCCGGAATGTAACTCGCCAACAGGGTCACAGCGATCAGCAATACCGCTAGCCCCACAAAGACCACGGGATCAGTTGCGCTCACTTCGAAAAGCAAGCTGGTCATTACTCGTGTCAAACCGACTGCGGCAACCAATCCCAGACCGACTCCGATCAACGAAACTCGCATCGCTTGACCGATGATTAGTCGGAGGATGTCCCGTGAACTGGCGCCGAGAGCGAGTCGCACACCCATCTCCTGTGCCCGCTGAGTTACCGAATAGGCAATCACGCCGTAGACGCCCACCGTAGCCAGCGTTAGTGCGAGCGTGGCGAAGAGGCCGACGAGCATTAGGTTGAATCTCTGCGGCGCCACGCCTTCGAAAAGAGTTGTTCCATCGTGGCGATCTCGGACAGCGGCTGATCTTTGTCGACGGCCCTAACTTCCTCGCGCAGGGCCGCCGCCAGCGCGTCTCGGATCACCTGAACTGCGAACTACCAGGGTCATCGTTTCCCAGGGACTCTGTTCCGCGGGCACATACATGGTCGGACGCGCTTCCGCTTTCACATCTGTATGCTTAACACCGCCGACGACCCCAACGATGACAGCGAAACCGTGGCCACTACGCGAACCATCCTCATCGATGCGTTTTCCGAGGGGCTCTTCACCGGGGAAGAAGCGACGCGCAAACGACTCGTCAATGATCACGGAATAGGTGGTGTTTTCCCGATCCTGGTCATTGAAGAAGCGCCCTTTAAGTAAAGGGATCCGCATCGCACGGAAGTAGTCGGGGGTAATTACGCGGAAGTCGGCAGTTTGAACGAGGGCAGCCTCGATTGGATCCGTTCGACCTTCCACCCTGAACCCATCAAGCTCTTCCTTTCCCGCTGAGCGGGAGATGGGAGACCGCCGCCGCGGCGTCCACACCTGGAAGTCGACGGCGCGTCCACCACCTGCTTAAAGAACTGCGACTTGAGTGCGCTGTCTTCATATTTCGCCCGAGGAAGCTCGAGAGTAGCTGTCAACAAATGATCCGGCGTGAAACCGGCATTAACGCTTTGCAGTCGCATGAAACTCTTGGCCAGCAACCCAGCGCCAACAAGCAACACGAGTGAGAGCGCAACTTCGGAAACGACCAGTAGATTGCGAGCGCGTTGACGGTGGCGTCCCCCCATGGCGCTGCGACCACTTTCTTTGAGGGATTCATTGAGGTCAGTCTTCGAAACCTGAAGCGCCGGCACCAATCCAAAGAGGAGTCCAGTCAGAAGCGAAACCGCGAGGGTGAACCAGAGCACTCGATTATCAACATGGATTTCTGCGACGCGCGGCAGCTTGTCGGAACTAAACAGCAACAGCAACCTGACGCCCCATGATGCGAGGATTACACCCACGGCCCCGCCGGCGATTGAGAGGAGCAGGCTCTCAGTCAAGAGTTGCCGCACGATCCGCGCGCGACCTGCGCCCAGTGCGGTGCGAATTGCAATCTCTTTTTGACGCGAGGTTGATCGAGCGAGCAGCAGATTTGCGACATTGGCGCAGGCGATTAAGAGGACGAATCCGACCGCGCCGAGCAAGATTAAGATTGCTTTGCGACTAGCGCCTACAACCTGTTCATGAACCAGGTTGACGGAAGTACCCCAGTCTTTGGATTCTTCGGGATTTTGTTCCTCGAGGTGTTTCGCAATTCCAGCGAGTTGCGATTGGGCTTGTTCCAAAGTTGCGCCAGGTTTGAGACGAGCAATTACTGCAAGGTGGTGACTGCCTCGATTCGCTCGTTGTTCGTTCGTGAGAGCGATCGGAAGCCACATCTCAGTTTTGGCGAATGAGAAATAATTAGGCAGCCCCACATCTTTCGGAAAGACGAAGCCGGGGCCCATTACCCCTTGAACTCTGTAGGGTTGCCGTCGATCTGGATTTGCTGGCCGACGATTTTGGAGTCGCTGCCGAAGCGCCGCTGCCACAAACCATGACTGAGCATAACTGCGCGCTCATTACCCGGCTTCGCTTGCTCGAGATTAAAGTCACTACCGAGCATCGGCTGGGCGCGTAACAGTGAAAATAGATTGACTGAGATCTTTGCGCCGTCGACATGTTCTGGCGTCGCGCCCCCGGTTAGGTTGCCGCCCCAGGAGTCGATCATGGACATGCCTTCGAAGAGATTGCTTTGCTCCTGCCAATCAAGGAAGTCGGCATTAGATGCGGGTAACTGATCGACACCGATGCGTTTCCCAAACGGATGCGTCTGCCAGATGAAGACGAGTTCTTCGGGGGCTGCGACGGGCAGCGGGCGAAGTAATACGGCGTTGACTACGGTGAAGATGGCCGAGTTCGCGCCAATACCTAGTGCGAGTGTAATAACGGCCACAAGCGTGAAGCCTGGATGCTTCAACAGGCCGCGAAAACCGTAACGGATGTCCTTGAATAGGTTGTCCATGATCTTTATTTCCGATTGCCGATTGCCGATTTCCTCATTGCCCAGCAAGTCCCAGGTCCAAAGTCCAACGTCCAACGTCACTCAATCTGTCTAGTTCTTTGTTATTAGCCGCAGCTTGTTTCCTATTTGGACGTTGGACCTTGGACTCAGTTACCAATCGGCAATCGCCGATCCCAATCGGCACAATTGCTTTCATTCGTACCTAAGCGCTTCCAACGGATCGACTTTCGTGGCGCGGCGCGCTGGAATGTAACAAGCCAACAGCGCCACAAACGCAAGCAACAGGGTCAACGCGATGTAAGTCAAAACATCCGTGGGTGCGATTCCAAAGAGCAAACCACGAAGTAGCCGCGTTAGGGCCAGGGCTCCAACCAGGCCCACAACCACTCCGATCAGGGTCAAACGCAGACCCTGACCCAACAGCCAGCGCAGAATATTTCCCGCACTGGCACCGAGAGCCAGACGAATTCCGATTTCACGTGTTCGTTGCGTAACTGAATAGGCCATCACGCCGTAGATGCCGATGCCCGCCAGGAAGAGCGCAAGCAGACCGAAGAGCCCCACCACCTGCATTGCAAAGCGACGTCGCGCCAGGGAAGCCGACACCAAATCATCCATCGTTTGCTCACCAAAGAGGGGCAGGTTGGGATCTACGGCTTGAACCTGCTGGCGCAAAGCATTCGTTAGACCGGCGGGATTTCCATTCGTTTTGACATACACCGCCATTGCGTAACCGGCATTTTGCAGGATGGGTACGTAGAGATGTGGTTGCTCGGGCTGGTCAAAGCCTTCGGCCTTGATATTGCCAACGATACCGACAATCGTAATCCAGGGGTTTTTCGATTCGGGTGGACCTGGCTTAATACGCTGGCCAATCGGATCAGCGTTGTTGAAGAAACGATGCACGAACGATTCATCGACCAACGCAACAAGAGGCTTTTCAATTTCGTCTCCTTGAGTAAAGAAACGGCCACGCACAAGCGGCGTGCTAAGCACCCGAAAGTAATCCGGACTCACCGAAGTAAATTTTGTTCGAGGAATGTTGCCAGCTGTTACAGGTTGAGATTCGATTGTGAAAGCGAACGGCCGACTCTGATCCAGCAGCGGAACCGCGCCGCCGCCGCCCAATGCCGTGTATTGGACGCCGGGCAGCTCGCTGGTGCGGCGCAAGACCTCCTTAACAAAGGCAACGCGTTTCGCCGGTGGTCGATAGGGATCAAGCTCGGGATTATTCGGTACGGGCAGCCAAATGCGAGCCAGCAAAACGTTAGTCGAATCAAACCCAGGATTAACTTCAAGCAGTCGTCCAAAGCTACGAAGCAGCAGTCCCGCGGCAATCATCAGAATCAGTGAAAGTGCGAACTCGACGACTACGAGGGCTCCGCGAAAGCGGTGATGGCGCGCACCGGAACCTGCGCCCTGGCTGCCTTCTTTCAAATTGCCAACCAGGTCTGGTCGCGATGCCTGCAAAGCCGGAATCAGTCCGAAGAGCAGCCCCGTAACAGTTGAGATCAGGAACACAAAGGCGAGCACGCCCGCATTAACTTCGACCTCATTTAGTCGGGGAATATCTGCCGGCACCAGGCTAAGCAGCACGCTCTTCATTGCGATCACGATCAGCAGCGCCACCACGCCACCGAAGAGAGAGAGCAGCAGACTCTCGGTGAGCAACTGGGCGATCAAACGGCCACGACCGGCACCCATTGCGACGCGAACTGCCATCTCTCTTTGGCGACCGGACGAACGGGCCAGTAGAAGGTTCGCGATATTTACGCAGCCGATCAGTAGTACCAAACCAACCGCGCCGAGCAGCACGAGAAGGGTTGTCTGCACATTGCCAACGAGAGTCTCAAGTGCCGGCATCAGCCTTACGGTCCAACCGGCCTCAGCCGGATAATCTTTGGGAAACTCGTTGCGAAGGTTTGCGATGAACGAATCAAGTTTCGCCTGCGCTTGCTGAACAGTGAGCTCGGGTTTGATCCTCCCGATAGCTCCGGGAAGGATGCGTTGGGCGCGCACGGGTGGGCCAAATGGATTTGCGGCGAAGCCGGCTGTGGCCCACATCTCTACTTTGTTGCGCAACGTCTTGCCGGGATGTCGAAAGCCTGGGGGCATCACCCCGACGACTGTATAAAGGTCGCTGTCGGCGTAGACCTTCCGGCCGAGTATGTTGGGATCCGATCCGAAGACTCGCCGCCATAGTCCATCGCTAATTACGACGCCCTCTGCGAATCCGGCTGCTTGATCCTGTGGGCCAAGTACGCGTCCCAGCTGGGCGTTGGCGCCTAGTAATGAAAAATAATTGGTGCTTACCGCCAGCAGCTCGATACGTTCGGGGCGATCGGATCCGGTGAGATTAGCGTCAACCGGCCAAACCGCCGACACCTGCTCAAAAACACCGGAGCGTTCCTGTAGATCCTTCAGTTCGTCCACAGACAAGCCAACATTCTCAGCCTGACGACCTGTGAGATCGTCACGCACGAGGACGATTCTCTCGGGATCTGGAAACGGGAGTGGACGCAGCAACACTGCATCAACCACGCTGAAGATCGCGGTATTAGCGCCGATACCCAAACTCAAGGTAATGATGGCAACCGCAGTGAATCCCGGCCTGTTCCTTAACATGCGCGCTGCGTAACGGAGGTCGTGCCAGATTGTTGTGAACATCTTGTTTCTCCCTCATTAAATTAGTCATTGACTCATCGGGTCATTGGTCATTGAGTCATTGCGTCTATTTTGAGAAATGACCCAATGGCTCAATGAATCAATGACCCAATAGACTCAATGACTCAATCACTCATCATTCGTACCGTAGCGCCACCAACGGATCCACTTTCGTTGCGCGACGCGCCGGGATGTAACAGGCGATCAACGTAACTATGAATAATCCGGCAGCCACCGCGGCAAAGGTGGTTGCATCGGTGGCGGTAACTTCAAACAATAGACTCGCGATCAGACGTGTTAGGCCAAACGACGCAACTAAACCGGCAGCCACGCCAATAGCCCCAAGGATGACTCCCTGCTTCACCACGAGTGCACGAACATCTCGGTGTTGCGCACCCAACGCCATGCGGATGCCGATTTCGTGAGTTCGCTGCTGCACGGAATACGAGATCACCCCGTAAATTCCTACCGCCGCCATCACCAAAGCCACGATCGAAAAAACCGCAAGCAGAACTGTGATAAATCGCGACCGCGCGGTCGACTTCGCCATCAAACCATTCATCGTGCTCACTGCACCGATCGGTTGCTCCGGATCGATTTCATGAATAACGTTGCGGGCCGCGGAAGCGATGTTCATCGCTTCACCACGAGTCCGGATCGCCAGCGTCATGGATGAATAGGTCAACTCTGGTTGGGGCCAGAAAGCCATTGGCTCGACTTCAGCATCGAGTCCCAAGTGTTTGTTGTCGCCCACGATGCCGATAATTTCAGTAGGCTTGTTTTCGGGGTCGTCCTTCATGTAGATCGTGACTCGTTTGCCCAGCGGATCCTGGCCAGGAAAATTAACGCGGGCAAAAGCTTCATTAATGACTACGACATGGCGCATTTCTGTCGCTTCTTGTTCCGTAAAAAGTCGTCCCCGCTTCAACGGAATTCTCATCGCCTGGAAGTAGTTCATGTCAGTCACACAAATGCCGGTGCCCAATCCCTGACTGGACGGCAGCTTTGGTTGGCCTTCGATGTCTATGTTTGTGCCTGAGTGCGGGCCGCTGAACGGAAGCGTGTTGATTGCTCCCGCAGCCTCCACGCCGGGAATCGCGCGTAATTTTTCGGTAGCCTGCCTGAAGAAATTGATGACCTTGGGGTCGGTGTCATATTTTTTTGCCGGCAAGCTGACTCGCATCGTCAAGAGGTTGTTAGGCTCGAATCCTGGCTCGACCGATTGCAGCCGATTGAAACTCTTCATCAGTAGCCCGGCGCCTACTAACAGAACCAGCGCCAAGGCCACCTGTGTGACCACGAACACAGTTCGCAGTCGATGGCTTCGCCTTCCGCCGGCATGCTTGCCGCCTTCTTTGAGCGACTCGTTGAGATCGAAACGGGCAGCTTCGAAGGCCGGAACCAATCCGAAAACGATCCCAGTCAAGAAAGTCAGTCCAATGGTGAAACCCAGCACTGGCAGGTTCACCGTCGTAGCGCGCAGGTCAATGAGTTCGGGCGGACTAAGAGCGAGAAGCGCCTTCGTGCCCCACCATGACAACAGCAGGCCCAGCCCGCCACCGATGGCCGACAAGAGAACGCTCTCCGTCAGCAGTTGGCGCGCGATACGCCAACGATTGGCCCCGAGACCGGCGCGCAAGGCAATCTCTTTCCTGCGCGAAGCAGCGCGCGCCAGCAGCAGATTGGCGACGTTGGCGCACGCAATCAGCAAAACAAATCCCACGGCGCCGAGCATGATCAGGAGCGGCTTGCGAATCTGACCGGTAAACTGCGTTCGCAGAGGAACTACACTTACACCCCAATTAGTATTGAATTCCGGATACTGTTGTTCGAGTCTGGCCCCGATGATATTCATCTCGTTCTGCGCCTGGGCCTGAGTGACACCGGGTTTCAAGCGCGCCACCGCCCGAGCAAATCGCCCCTGGCGTTGGCGCAGTTCATTGGAGACTTCCCATGGCGACCAGATCTCCGGTGGTTTGCTGACCATCGATCCTTTCTGCACAAACCAACCGACATCGGGTGGCAGGACTCCAATGATTTCATTTGGTTCATTGTTTAGCGTGATCTTGCGACCGACTATCGACGGGTCTCCGCCGAAGCGACGCTGCCAAAGGTCGTAGCCAATGACGACAACTTTCGGCTGGCCCGGTTTTCCTTCATCTGGCGCAAAGGTCCGGCCCTGAATGGGCTTTACACCGAGCAGCGTGAAAAGGTTGGTGGTGGCAATCTGAGCCGACACTTCTTCGGGTTCGCCGTCACCAATGAGATTGACGTTGCGATCAAAGAACGCGGCCATGTCGCTGAAGACGTTGTTTTGATCCTTCCAGTCAAAAAAGTTGCCGAGATTAATCACGTTCTGCGGATTGCCCTTGCCGCTCCTACGGTGTTCCCAAACAATCGCCAGCCTTTCACCGTCTTCATAGGGCAGCGAGCGCAGCAAGACAGAGTGGACGACACTGAAGATCGCCGTGTTCGCTCCAATCCCGAGTGTCAGCGCGATGATTGCCACCAGCGTTACCGCCGGATTTTTGATTAACATTCGTGCGCCATAGCGCAGGTCTTGCAAGAGCGTGTTCATCCCTTTTCTCCTCGATTTGGTCTTTGGCTTTAGTCTTCGGCTTTGGCCTTTGTCTTTGTTTCGGTCCTCTAAGTTATTTCCGATTGCCAATTTGCCAATTGCATTCGATTCGTCTTTCGCTACGGACTCACTCATCGGTCGATCAGTCAACGCTATCAATCGGCCACGGCTAACGTCCTCGAGCACAAGTTCAGAGTTCAAAGCCCGAAGTTCAAAGTTCAAAAAGTCAAAGGCCAAAGACCAAAGACCAAAAACCACTTCTTCATTCGTACCGCAATGCCACCAACGGATCGACTTTCGTTGCACGGCGCGCGGGGATGTAGCCAGCCGCTAACGCAACCGCGAACAAGAGGACGCCGGCCGCACCCAACGAAACCGGATCCGTAGGCGTCAGCCCAAAGAGCAGCGTGGCAGCGAACCGCGTTGCTAAAAAGACAATCGGCAGCCCCACCACGACGCCGATCACCACCAGGATTAATGCTTCGCGTAAGACTGACGTCAGCACTTCGCGTGACTGCGCTCCGAGCGCCATGCGAATTCCAATTTCCTTGGTGCGGCTGGCAACTCCGTACGAGAGAATCCCGTAGAGGCCGATGCTGGCCAGCAACAGCGCGAGCAAACCAAAGAAGCCTGAAAGCGTAGCCATCAAACGCTCGCGCAAAAGGGATTCTTCGATCATTGTCTTGAATCCCAGAAAGCTAATGTTGATGGACGGATTGATCTCTGCGAGCACGCGCTTCAGTGCAGTGGAGATCTCAGCTTGAGGGAGATTCGTTCGGACCAGAAACTACCGCCTGGCGCTGGAGCCGACTGTTGCGAAAGCGCGAGATAAGCAATTGGTAGAGACTCCTCGCGCAGATCTTCATACTTCGTGTCCCTCACAAGACCCACAACCTCGTAAGGCGTTTCCGGATCGGTTGGTGTGGCTTCGATCCAAAACCTGCGCCCCACAGGATTTGCGTTATTGAAAAGCTTGCGAGCGAAGGTCTCGTTAACCACAGCGACTTTTGCAGAATTCGCAGCGTCGCGATCATCAAGTTCGCGTCCTGCTACAAGTGGCGTTCGCAGTGTCTTGAAGTAGTCGGGCCCTATCCAACTAAAGAAGCTGTTCATTCCGCCTTTGGCGTCCGATCCGTCCAACCACACGGTGTTACCGGCGGCCGTGCCACTAAGTGGAATAACGTTAGTTTCGGTTGCCGCTTCAACTCCGGGAATTGCCTTGATTCGGTCGAGCATCTCGCGTTTGAAGGGAACGCGACGCTCGGGCGGGAGCTCCAGTTTTCTAAAACCGATGCTGGCGATCAGGATTCCTCCTGCCGAAATCCCGCATCCACGGCCATCAGTTTGTTAAGACTGCGCGTGAAGAGGAGAGCGCTCGCCACCAGCACCATGGAAAGCGCGACCTGCACAACTACGAGCGCGCGACGCAAACTGAACCTGCCGCGGCCGGGTGTCAGTCCACCTCCGCTTGTCTTCATTGCTGCGCCTGGTTGGATACGAGTTGCGCGCAACGCCGGCGTCAGTCCAAAAAGAACACACGTCAACGTGGCAACAAACGCAGCGAAACCGAGTACCCGCCAATCCGGAGTGAGATCGAGAAAGATCCGGTCATTGGTTGTACTAATAAAGGAGACCAGAAACTTGCTGAGGAACTGGGCGAGAAACGCACCCAACAAAGCCCCCGCTGCGGCAAGCAGCAAGCTTTCAGAGAGCAACTGGCGGACGAGTCTCCCTCGCGAAGCTCCCAACGCCTGGCGCACAGCCATTTCTCTTTCGCGTGACGTGGCTCGAGCGAGCAGCAAGTTCGCGAGATTGGCACAGGCGATTAGCAAGACGAGTCCGCCGATGGCCAACAAGAGCCACAGCGGTCTTTCATAATTTTCACGTAACCCGGAGTAGCCGCCGCCGATTCCCACTGCTTCCAAATTCATGCTGAGATAACTCTTGACGCTGACCGGCGGATAGTCAGGCGCCAATGTTGTTTCAAACAGGCTCGGTGACATGGCGTTCATCTCGCTGCTGGCGCGTTCCACGGTGTAGCCGGGTTTCAAACGCCCGGCCACCAGCAACCACCAGTTAGTCGCAGAGTCGAGCCGGTTATTCTTTCCCGCCACGATCGCTTCGGCGCAGATTGGCAGAGCCACATCAAAATTTTGTCCGACCTCCATGCCAAAGAAACTCGCGGGAGTGACGCCGACGATCTCAAAAGTGTTGTTCGTCAGCGTCAACTTGCGGCCTATCACGTTACGATCGCCGCCATACTCGCGCTGCCAGAAAGAATGACTAATGACCACGCCGGGTGACGCGCAGCCCCTCGTGTCGTCAGCCGAGGTGAAGAGACGGCCCAACGCAGGCGTAACTCCGAGAGTGTTGAAAAAGTCGCCGCTCACCCAAAGAGACTTTGCCGGCCGCACTTCACCACCTTGAGCGAGATTGAAACCTCCCTGACCCCAGGCGAAAATTCCCGAGAACGACTGCTGGCGATCTCTGATCTGCTCCCAAATGGGATTGGTGACCGCGTTATAACGAGAGCTGAAACTTCCGCGGGCGCCGGTCATGTCGGTAATGCGAACTTCGGCCAGTTCCTGCGGCGCGCGACCGGCAGGCTTCTTAAGCGGACGGCATCAAGCAGTTGAAAGATTGCTGTGTTCGCACCGATGCCCAGCGCCAGGGAGAGGACGGCTACCAGGGTGAAGCCCGGGTTTTTCAGCAACATGCGAATGCCGAAGCGTAAGTCTTGCCAGAAGGTTTGCATCTTTTTCCCTTAATTCATTGCCGATTGCTGATTTGGTCCCCGGAGGGGACAAAGTTAATAGCCGTGGGCAATCGCCCACGGAACACATCGGGTAATTGAAGTGACCCTGCAAGGGTCAAACCTATTCGACCCTTTCAGGGTCGGGGTTGAAATCACTGCTCAATTCCGTAGGTTGCCCACGGCTATTAACTCTGTCCCCTGCGGGGACCAAATTGCCCATCAACAATCGGCAATCGGCAATTCCTCATTCGTACCGTCGCGCAACCAACGGCTCAATTTTTGTCGCGCGGCGCGCGGGTATGTAACAAGCCAGCAGCGCGATCGCGATCAATCCAAGTGAGACGCTGATGTACGTCAGCGCATCCGTCGTCGTAACTCCAAACAGAAGTCCGGCCATCACTCGCGTTAAGGCAAACGCCCCGCGAGCCCCAGGGCTACACCGATCAGCGCCAATGACATGCCATTTCCAATGATTAGCTTCAGCACGTCCTTGCCTTGCGCGCCGAGCGCCATGCGGATGCCAATTTCATGCGTGCGTTGTGAAGCCACGTAAGACATCACGCCGTAGATTCCGATCGCGGCGAGCGTCAGCGCCAAAGCGGCAAACACCATGAGCAGCATCATGAAAAACCTTCGGCTCAGGATCGAGTCACCCAGCAATTGCTCAAGTGTTGTCACATTGAACACAGCCTGATCTTTGTCGATAGCGAGAATCTCGCGGCGCACAGCGTTCGTCATCGCGGCGGGATTGCTTTCGGTCTTCACCACGATCGTGTTCAAGGAAGTGGCAAACTGGGAATGGGGCACATAGAACTGCATCGGAGCCTTCTGATCGAGGCCGTATTGCAAAACATCGCTAACAACGCCCACGACTGTGCGCCATGGCTGAGAACTCTTGCTGTCACTGGGAAACGCTATTCGCTTGCCAATGGGACTCTGGTTCGGCCAGAGCTGCTCCGCCATCGTCTTGTTGATCAAAGCAGCCTTCGCTGAATCCGCAGTATCCTCATCACCAAGCCCGCGTCCGCTAAGAGTGTCGATGTTCATCGCCTGAAGGTACCCGGGTGTAACGACGTAAAGGTCAACTGATATCTCGTCCCCATCAGCTCTGGGATAGTCTTCGACGATCAACCCTCGGCCATCGAAGTTATCGCTTAATGGCAAGACACTCGTGATGCCGGCGGCTTTGACTCCGGGCAAACTCGCAATGCGCTCGGAGGTTTGTTTGAAGAAGGCAACTCGGTTCTCCGGTTTTGGATACTTGATCGCTGGAAGGCCAATGTTCATCGCGAGAATGTTCTCAGGATTGAAACCGGTATCGACGCTCCGCAATCGCATTACCGTGCGGATCAGCAACCCCGCGCAAACGAGTAGCACAAGCGTCATCGCAATTTCGGAAACGACTAGAGCGCTGCGTAATCTGTTGCGACTTCCGCCAGCGCCGGAGCTGCGGCCGCCTTCCTTGAGCGATTCAGTCAGGTTGGGTTTAGAGATTTGCAGGGCGGGGGCGAGCCCGAATATCAGTCCCGTGACGATCGAAATTCCCAACGTAAACAAAAGGACCCGCATGTCCAATTGAATATTTTGAAACATGGGGTTGATTTGAGAACCGGCCGACGAGACGAGACTGGTACCCCAAAAAGCCAGTCCCAGGCCCAGGGCTCCACCAACAACTGAAAGCAACAGACTCTCTGTCAGCAGTTGGCGGATCAACTGACTTCGTCCAGCCCCCATGGCGGATCGGATGGTGATTTCCTTGTGTCGGACTGAGGAACGAGCGAGGAGAAGATTGGCGACGTTGGCGCAGGCGACTAACAAAACAAACACGACCGCGCCAAAGATCAACCACAAGGTCGGCCGTATGCCACCGACGATTTCATCGCTCATCGAAACAATGTTAATTCCCTGGTTTTTGTTGGTTTGTGGATGTTGCTGTTCGATTCGCTGAGCGATGACGTTCACTTCACTCTGCGCCTGGGCGACGGTCACTCCTGGTTTGAGTCGAGCAATTGCTCGCAAGTGCCGTTCGTCACGAGCCGTATCGTCATACTTCTCGGCAACGGGTCGGTAGTACTGGCCCTCGGGCGCAACCAACGATGCGGGCAAAGGACGAAAGTCCGGACCCATCACGCCGACGACCGTATAGGGACGGCCGTTTAGTGGGATGGACTTGCCCACGATGTTCGGGTCGCCGGCAAAGCGGCGTTGCCAGAGCGCGTGGCCCAAAACGATGACGAAGTCTTTTCCATCCTCTTGTTCTTCAGGAGTAAATACTCGCCCCAGCAGCGGCGTGCCTTTCATCACCTTGAAGAAACCATCGCCTACTTGAATCGCGGGAATTCTTTCCGCTTCCGTGCCGCCGGACATGATTGGAAACCAGCCGGCGAAAGTTGAGACTTCTTCAAAGACACTGGACTGGGCGCGATAATCCGCCACGTCCGTGGCTGAAACCTGGTTGTGGCCTTTAAGACGCTCTTCCGATGTGACATTGCCCCAAAGGAGAACCAGGGTGTCTGGATCGTTATACGGCAAGCGATTTCAACAGCACGCCATTGATGACGCTGAAGACTGTCGTATTCGCACCTATCCCCAGCGCAATCGATAAAACTGCGATCGCAGTAAAGCCTGGACTCTTAAGAAGGAGCCGAACAGCGTAGCGAAGGTCTCGAAAGAAGGTATCCATAATTTTATTTCCAATTGCGGTTCGTTCAGATTTCCGATTTGGTCATTGCAGTCGACAAAGTTAATAGCCGGGTCAGCCTTCGGGACATATCGGGTCATTGAAGTGACCCTATAGGGTCAAAGTTATTCGACCCTTTCAGGGTCAAGTTGAAATCACTGATCAATTCCGTGCGATGCCCACGGTGTTAACTATGACCCGATGGACGAAATTGCAATCGCTCAATCGGCAATTCGATCATTCGTACCGTAGCGCCACCAACGGATCGACTTTCGTGGCGCGGCGCGCCGGAAACAGACAAGCCAGTAACGCAACGCCGGCCAACAAGACTGCAATAAAAACAAATGTAAGCGGATCGGTCGGGCTGATGTTGAAGAGCAGACTCGACAGTGAACGCATTACCGCGAACGAAGCGACCGCTCCGATCCCAATTCCAAGTAAGGTCAGCGCCATTCCTTCACCGACAACCAGTCTCAATATGTCTCTCGTTTGTGCGCCGAGCGCCATGCGCACGCCAATCTCATGTGTTCGTTGTCCCGTGGTGAAACTGATGACGCCGTAAATCCCCACGGACGCCAGCGTCAAAGCCAGGACCGCGAGCGCGCCTAATAACATCAGATTGAAGCGACGGGCTTTTAGCGAATTGCTAACGAGCTGATCCATCGTCGTGACCGCATAAAACGGTTGCGTGCTATTGCTTTCCCAAATGCGAGCTTTCAGAGCTTGCAACAAAGCATTGGGATCGCTCCTGGTTCTGACGACGAAAATAGTTGAGCCTGATGGCGATTGTGCGTAAGGAACAAAAAACTCTTCGCGTGGAGTCTTCTCGAGGCCATCCTGTCTTTGATCCGAGACAACGCCGACGACTTCCAGCGTGGTACCGCCGCGAGCGTCGCGTCCGCCACGTTTCAACGTAAACTTCGCACCCACTGGATCTTCGCCGGGCCAGTTGCGTTTCGCCATCGTGTCATTGATTAAAGCGACTCGGGTCGAGTCCTTGTCGTCAAACTGGTTAAAGAGCCGGCCTTTCAAAAGCCGGGCGCCAATGGCGGAGAAGTAGTTGGGCGAGGCGATGGTAAATTGTGCGACTGGTTCCTGACCTGTTTGCTCTGGTGGTCGTCCTTCCACAGCAAAGGGCAGCGAAGACGTTTGACTGCTTTCCAATAACGGAATAGCAGTAGTCACGCCGGCCGCTTCAACTCCCGGCAGGGACTCGATTTTTTCCAAGGTTTCTTTGGTGTAGGCCTGGCGCTGTTCCGGCTTGTTGTAACGGTCCCAAATGAAAGCCTGGATCGCCACCACTTTATCGGCAGCGAAACCCGGGTCCACCCGGAGCAAACTCACAAAACTCCGCAAGACCAAACCGGCTCCCACTAACAACACAAACGCCAGCGCGATTTGGGTTACGACGAGGGTGTTCCTCAAACGATGGCGAGCTTTGCTGGCAGTAATAGTTTGCCCTGTCTCTTTCAAACATGACTGCAGGTCAGGCTTGGAGAGTTGTAAGGCAGGCGCAAGACCAAAAATCAGCGTTGTAAGAAAACCAATGATCGCGACGAACGCCAGCGTGAGACCATCTAGACGGACCTGATCGATGCGCGGAATGTCGCCTGGGTTAAAGGCGACAATAAAATCAACGCCCCAGATGGCCAACAACAGTCCGCCACCGCAACCAAGCGCCGCTAATAACAAACTCTCGATCAAGAGTTGGCGGACAATGCGAGCCGCGCCCCGCGCCAATCGCTGCGCGGATCGAAAACTCACGCTCGCGCTGACAGCCGCGCGCGAGTGAAAGGTTCGCCACGTTGGCGCACGCGATCAGCAACACCAAACCTACGGCCGCGAAGAGAATCACGAGGGCGCGCCGCCACTTTCCTTTCAAGTGTTCAGGCAAACTAATCGCAGCAACGCCGAGACCCTGGTTGGTGTTGGGATTCTCCTGCGCTAATTGCGCGGCGATGTTGTCCAAATCTGCCTGAGCTTGTGCGAGCGAGACGTTTGGCTTTAAGCGCGCCACAACTTTCAGATAAGTCGCCTTGCGTTGTTGCTTCATCGCGTCGCTGGGCACCTGCGGCGACCACATCTCTTCTTCGCGATCAAATAAGTGGAGACGGAAAGTGGGCGGCATCACCCCAACAACCGTGGTCGGCGCTCCATCCAGCGTCAGCGCCTTCCCGATGATGTTTTTGTCACCACCAAATCTGCGTTGCCACACTCCGTGGCTCAGCATCACTACCTGATTTTTTCCGGCCTCGTACTCCTCTGGCAGGAAGGTGCGACCGTAAAGGGCACCAACGCCGAAGACCTGGAAGAAGCCTTTGGACACCATCGCGGCGCGGATTACTTCGGGCTCTTCGCCTCCCGAGTAATCCAGACTGTTGGGATTAGCAAAAGCAATCTCTGAAAAGACCTGTTGCCGTTCGCGCCAGTCAAGAAAATTTGCCGGCGAGACGTCATCGCGTGGAAGGCTTTCCTTAGTGTTGTTTTCCCATAAGGTTACGATGCGGTCGGGATCTTCATAAGGCAGCGAGCGCAAGAGCACACTGTTGATGATGCTGAAGATTGCGGCATTCGCGCCGATACCGAGCGCCAGAGTGATCACGGCAATCAACGTAAACGCGGGATGCTTCAACAACATTCGCGTGCTGTAGCGCACGTCTTGCCAAAGGCTATGCATCGTTCTCCTCATTGCCGATTTGATTTCGGATTGCCTTTGCCGATTGCCAATCGGAGGGTCTTCCGGTCTTGTTTCAGTAGTTCGTGACTATCTTCGCGTAGACTACCAATCGGCAATCGGCAATCGCCAATCGGCAATACCTTCATTCGTACCGCAACGCCACCAACGGATCGACCTTCGTTGCGCGCCGCGCGGGAATCGCACAGGCCAGCAGCGCTACGCTTGTCAGAATCAGTGCCACTGCCAGGAACGTGAGCGGATCGGTTGCGCTCACGCCAAACAGCAGGCTCGCCATCAACCGCGCGAGTGCAAAGGCCGCTATTAGTCCAATCACAACGCCCAGCAACGTCCAACGCATGCCTTTTTTCAGCACGATTCCGAGGACGTCGCGCCGCTGCGCCCCTAATGCCAGACGTATTCCCATTTCCGCCGTTTGTTGGGTCACAAAGTAAGAAAGCACCGCGTAGATCCCCAGCGAAGACAGCAACAGAGCAAGTCCCGCAAAGGCTGCTAACAGGATCATCCCCAGACGCCGCGACCCAGTCTCCTTGATCAGCAGTTCTTCCATCGTCGCGATGTTTGAGATTGGCTGATTCGGATCTACGGCATGGATTTCACGTCGCGTTGCGGCGACAAGAGTGTTCGGATCACCGACAGTGCGAATGACCAGATCGCGTGGCCCGAACCAGGGATGCGAAGCGATCTGTTGGTAAGGGAAGTACATTTCGGCTTTCACGGGGACATCCATGCCCATTTGCCGGACATCAGCGATCACACCAACAACCGTTACCCACGGAGCATCTTCAGCACCAAGCTTGAATCGTTTGCCTAAGGGATCTTCACCGCGCCACTCGCGCGCCATTGCTTCGTTTACAATTGCTACGGGCATCGACTGAGGTCCGTCGCTGTCATCAAAATAGCGACCCGCTCGTAGACCAATACCCATTGTCTGAAAATAGTTAGAGCTAATCTGACGGTGGATAGCGACCGGCGGGTGACCCGTTTCCGATTGTCGACTTTCGATGACGACACCGTTGGCGCCTCCTTTCCAGCCCAGGGGAACGGAGGTCGTGTAGCCTACGGAGACCACTCCAGGCATTGCACCTACTCGATCCAATACTTGATCGTAAAAGGCCAGTCGGTTCCCGTGCTCCTTCTCGGCATAATCACGCATGTCCCGATACTTGCTGTCAGGCAATATCGTTCTCAACGTCAACAATTTTTCCGGCTGGACGAAGGAATACTGACCGAGCAGGTGGTAAATGGTCTGAATCATTAGTCCCGCGCCAATCAGCAGCACCAGCGCCAGCGCTACCTCGCAGACGACGAACGATCCGCGTAGCTTTCCGCCTGAGCCTGAGGCTGCACGGCTGCCCTGTTTCAATGCCTCATTCAGATCGATCTTTGACGCTCGGAGTGCCGGGGCAAGGCCGAAGAGAATTCCGGTTAGGCACGAAACAGCCAGCGCATAACCAAGTACGGTCGAGTCGATCGTCAAATTGGTGGAGAGCGACATGCCTGGAGGAATGAGTTGCTTCAGCAACGCAAAGCTCCAGAGAGCAACCAGCAAGCCGAGAACGCCGCCAGCGCAGGCCAGCAAAACACTCTCAACCAGCAAATGGCGCGCGATGCGTGTGCGGCTCGCACCGAGGGCGGCGCGCACAGCCATCTCTCGGCCGCGACCAACGGCGCGCGACAGTTGCAGGTTCGCAATATTGGCGCAGGCAATTAAGAGGACCAGGCTGGCCGCGACCAACAGCACCAACAGCGGACGGCGAACGCTGCCTACGATGCCTTCCTGGAGCGGCTCAACAACAGACTTTAGACCCTCAGCCTCTTTTGGATGGTCGCGGACGATCCGTTGCGAGATTGTCTGGATTTCTGCGTCGGCCTGGGCTCGTGTCACTCCTGGCTTGAGACGGGCGACCACCGTGTAGTTGTGATTGTCATGATTGGCAAGCTGCTGAGGAGTAAACGCGACCGGAAGGTAGAGGTCGACAGTGTTTACCATAAATTGAAAGCCTGGTGGCATTACGCCAATGACCGTGTATTTGGCTTCGTCGATGAGAATGTCTTTGCCGACGATGCTCTCCTGGCTTCCGTAGCGACGTTGCCACAAGCCGTGACTTATGATTGCCGCCTTGCGGGCGCCTGGTTGGTCTTCCTCAGCCAAAAAATTCCGGCCGAGCATTGGTTGAACCCCAAGTGTTGGAAGAAAACTGTCGGTAACGGCGTGAGCTAGAACCCTCTCGGGCTCGCCGTCTCCGGTAAGACTGAAACTGCGAGTGGTCACCGCCGCCATATCTTCAAACACCGTCTGCTGTTTCTTCCACTCAGCGTAATTGCCAACCGCTACATCACCACGAGGAAACCCAATCGCTGACGCATCTTCATAGATCTGCATCAACCGATCAGACTCGGCGAATGCCAAAGGCTTGATCAGGACGGCGTTTACCAGACTGAAGATGGCAGTGTTCGCACCGATGCCAAGCGCCAACGTGATCACCGCAATCAAGGTGAACGCAGGATGCTTCAACAACATTCGCGTGCTGTACCGCATGTCTTGCCAAAGGCTGTGCATCGTTCTCCTTATTGATCATTGAATCATCGGGTCATTGGTCTCTTGAGTCATTGAATCATTGGGTCATGTGAGTCATTGAGTCATTGCTTCTATTGAAAATCGCCCAATCACTCAATCACCAATGATTCAATGACCCGATGACTCAATGACTCAATGACTCAATCCCTTCACTCGTATCGCAATGCCACTAACGGATCCACTTTCATAGCCCGCCGCGCAGGTAGATAACTGGCTAAGAGCGTCACTCCACCGAGCAACACTGAAAGTGAGATAAATGTAAGCGGATCAGTTGTGCTGACGCCGAATAGCAAGCTCGAGAGCAAACGCGTCAACGCAAGCGACGCCGCCACACCGAGACCAATTCCCACCACCGCCAGAATCATTCCCTGTCCAATGACCAGCTTGAGCACGTCACGCGGCTCGGCCCCTAATGCCATGCGAACACCAATCTCGCGCGTGCGTTGCGCTACGGAATATGAAATGACTCCGTAGATTCCTACCGCCGCCAGCAGTAGCGCGAGACCGGCAAAAATTGTTAACAGCATGAAGTTGAATCGAGGCTGGGCCACAGACGTTGAAAGCAGCTGCGTCATCGTCGTTATGTTCGCCACGGGCTGGTCCTTGTCCAGATTGCGCAACCGCCTGGCGCACCGCCGCAGTGAGCTTAAGAGGATCACCTGTGGTGCGCAGGACCAGCGTCATGTCCCGGTTCGGACGCTGCTGCAGAGGCACATACATTTCCGGCGCAGCAGCCGTTGTCAGCCCGCCATGTCTCATATCGCCGACGACGCCAACGATCTCGCGCATGCCCGCAGGCAGGTCGAGATCCGGCGCGCGATCCGGATAAAACTTCATCGCTTCGAAATTCAAGGTCACTCGTTTGCCGATCGGATCCTCATTCGGCCAATAGCGACGCGCCATTGCCTCGTTGATGATCGTCACTCGCGCTGAGTCGGCTGTGTCCTGGTCCGTAAAGTGGCGTCCGCGCGCGCAATGGCACACCCAGAGTGCGGAAGTAATCCGGAGTTACATCACGATGATGCGTTTCCCAGTTCTCTCCACGCGCAGGCAGAGGCCTGCCTTCGATGAAGATTCCTGTCGAGCCATCAAGTCCGCTGAGCGGCAGATATTCGACCGCACCGGCCGAAGCGACGCCCGGCAGCGTTTGCACCCCGGCTGATCAATTGTTGGTAGAACCTGCTGATTTGGGAGTTCTCCTTGTACTTTGCTTCCGGCAGGTTGATATCCATTGTCAGAACGTTGTCCGGCTGGAAGCCGACGTCGACCTGCTGCAAACGCACAAAACTCTTGATCAGCAAGCCGGCTCCGATCAGTAAGGTTAAAGACAAGGCGAGCTCGGCGGTGACCAGGAGATTGCGAGTGCGACTGCGACGCGCACCCCAACCCAACTCGCCTTGCTTGAGGGCATCGTTCAAGTTCGGCCGCGAGGCCTGAAGCGCCGGCAGCAACCCGAAAATGATCCCCGTCAAGAGTGAGAGAGCGATAGTGAAAGCCAGCACTCGTCCATCAAGCGCAATTTGATCTCGCGGAATGTCGTAAGGCACAAAAAGACTTCGAGTGGAGTAAGGAAATTTCGCCAGCAGAGCTATGCCCCAAAGCGAGAAGAGCAGGCCCAGACCACCGCCCGCTATTGCCAGCAAAAGATTTTCGACGAGTAGCTGCCGGATTAGACCGGAGGCGGCCCGCGCCCAACGCCGCGCGTATGGCGATCTCTTTTCGGCGGCTGCTGACACGAGCCAATTGAAGATTAGCAACGTTGGCGCAGGCGATAAGCAGGACAAACCCAACCGCGCCGAACAGCACCAGCAAGGCGAGGCGCAAATTCCTGACTACTTGTTCCTGTAGCGGCGCGACTTGATGGTCCAGCCGGCGTTTACGTCACCGTATTGCTGCTCAAGCCTGCGTGCGATTGTGTCTAACTCGCCTTGCGCCTGAGCCGCGCTGACTTCCGGCTTCAGTCGAGCTATTACGCCAAGCGAGTTAACGCCGCGCGCATATTTTCGATCTCGAAACGAATCGAGCCCGAAAGGAAGCCAAACATCAGTATCTTTGGGAAAGCTAAGGAAGCTGAATCCTGAAGGCAGGATGCCAGCGATTTCATAACTCTGGCCGTCAAGCGTGATCGGCTTTCCGACAACATCGCGATTCGAGTTAAAGCGTCGCGCCCAAAGGTTGTTGCTGATTAACACGGCGCGCGAAGCTCCCGGCTCTTCTTCTTCCGGTAAAAATGCGCGGCCGTAACTTGGCTCCACACCGACCACCGAAAAGAAATTGGTCGACACAATCGCATACTGAACCTGTTCCGGTTCAGCGTTGGCTGTGCTGTTAGTGAGATTGAACCTCCCGAGAGTCCAGGCACTCATGCCCGCAACAGTCTGACTCTGGGCTTGCACATCCTTGAAGTTTGGTAACGAGAAAGGAACTTGTGGTCGGCCCTGGTTTGGTTTGCTACCCCAAAGTAGTACTAAGCGATCCGGTTCATTGAAAGGCAGTGAGCGCAACAGCACAGCATTCACCACACTGAAAATCGCGGTATTGGCGCCAATGACGAGCGCTAATACGAGGACGGCCACGATTGTGAAGGAGGGATGCTTGGCAAGTACGCGTATGCCATAGCGTATGTCCTGCCAGAAGTTGTCCATCAAACTCTCTCCTTACTGCCGATTGCCGATTGCCAATTGCCGATTGCCAGATTTCGCCATGGCAGGTTGATGTAGAATTCGGAGCCCAATCGGCAATCGGCAATCGCCAATTGGCAATTCCGTCACTCGTATCGCAATGCCACCAGCGGATCGACTTTCGTTGCTCGGCGCGCCGGGATGTAGCAAGCCAACAACGCGACCACGATCAGCAGCAATGAAATTCCTGCGAAGGTCAGCGGATCGGTTGCGCTTACCTGGTAAAGCAGCCGAGACATCAGTCTTGTCAGCATCCACGCGGCAGCGAGTCCTAAAGCAACTCCACATAGAACAAGAACCATCCCCTGCTGCAGCACCATCCGCATGATGTCGCGCAGCTGTGCTCCCAACGCCATGCGAATGCCAATCTCCTGGGTCCGCTGGTTAACGAGATAACTGATCACTCCATAGAGGCCGATAATCGTCAGTACCAAGGCAAGCGTGGCGAATATTCCCATCAGAGCCATCAGGAACTTCCTGTCAGCGGTGCTGCGGTCCAACAAGAACTCGACGGTCCTGATTTTCCACATCGGTTGATCCGGATCGACTTTCCAGATCGCTTGCCGAACTGGCTCGCTCAGACTGAGTGGCTCGACGGCCGTCCGTATGACAGCAGTTGCAAAAATGCCGGGACCCTGGCTAAAGGTTCCGTAAACCTGCGGCCTTTGTTCTTCTTCCAGCCAATAGTGCTTCGCATCGCCAACGACGCCGATGACCACAGCCTGGGAGTCGTCCTCCATAAACTTGATCTGTTTTCCCAGCGGATCCTGATTGGGCCAAAATCTTTGCGCCATGGTTTGGTTGATAACTACGACCGGCGGCGCATCGGCGTGGTCCTGGTTTCCGAAGACCCGTCCTTTGATTAAGGGAATTCCCAGTGTCTCGAAGTAGCTGGGCATTGCCGTGTTGACCATGACCTCCGGTTCCATTCCCTTCGGCGGAAGTTCACGGTCAGGTAGAACAATCGTTGTGGTGCCGCCGTTGCCGCTAAATGGAAGGCCACGAACCAGCGATGCCGATTGCACTCCAGGAATTTCCTGTAGTCGTTCGACCACCTGGCGGTGAAAATTCAATTGCGCTGCCGGCTCTGGGTATTTGTTGCGCGGGAGGCGATATTCGAGACTGAGTAAGCGTTCGGTTTTGAAACCAACGTTAACCTGCAGCAGCTTGTCGAAGCTTCTGAGGAGTAGTCCGGCACTCACCAGCAAGAGCAGCGAGAGAGCCACCTGGCCCACGACAAAGGCGCCGCGCACGCGGTTCCATCGCGAACCTTCGCCACTTCCGCGCGCGCCTTCTTTGAGAAACGATTGCAGTTGCGGTCGCGCCAGCTGCAACGCCGGAAGTAATCCAAAGAGCCAACCGGTAGTAACCGAAACTGCGAGTGCGAAGAGCAGGACGCGCATATCGAGTCCCGCTTCCTGCGTATTTACGAAGTTCTGCGGCAGCTTCAGCAGCGCATACAAACCCCAATAGGCAAGCAGCAATCCCACGATTCCGCCCATCACACCGATCAACGTCGTCTCAGTTAGTAACTGTCGGATAAGCCGCCAACGGCTGGCGCCCAATGCGGCGCGCACGGCAATTTCTTTTTGCCTCGCGAGCCCGCGCGCCAACAACAGGTTCGCGAGATTGGCGCAGGCTATTAGTAAGATCACTCCCACAGCAGCAAACAAAAGCCAGAGCATCGGGCGAACGCCGCTGACCATTAGTTCGCGCAAGGATTCCACTTTGGCGCCACGTCCAGCGTTCTCTTTGGGATAAGCGTCGGCCAATTGTCCGGCGATGGCGCTGGCTTCCGCCTGTGCCTGGGCGAGAGGCACACCGGGCTTCAGGTGGCCCATCCCAAACAAGAAACGCGCGTCCCGTTGTCCCTGGTTTCCCGGGAAACTTGTTACGGGCATCCAGACTTCTACATCCGGATCGAATGGCTGTTTGAAGTTGCCTGTGACCACGCCGATAACGTTGTAGGGCTCGCCGTTAAGAATCAGCTTGGTTGCTTCGAGGTTCTTTTCGCTGTTCAAACGCTCGCGCCACATTTTCTCGTTGACGACGGCAAGTTTGGCGGCGCCCTGCCGGTCTTCGCCTTCCATGAAAGTGCGCCCCACGATGGGATTGAGATTGAAGACTTTGAAGTAGTTAGCAGTAACGAAGGAGCCGCGCACGCGATCGGGTCGTTCGCCGCCAGTTACATTTACGCTTTGCGATTGGAAGGCAGCCAGATCCTCGAGAGATTGCATGCGAGCTTGAAAGTCCTGCGCTTCCGGGATCGACAATCCATCGCGTTCCCCGGACGGTGTACTCAATGAAAGCGCCACCAATTGATTGCCGTTGTGATAGGGCAGGGAGCGCAGCAGGACCGCGTTGACGACGCTGAAGATTGCGGTGTTGGCGCCAATCCCCAGCGCCAGGGTCACCACCGCAATGACGGTGAAGACCGGTTTTTTAGCCAGCATGCGGACGGCGTAGCGTAGATCTTGCTTTAGTGTTTGCATCATTCTTATTTCCGATTGCCAATTAGTGATTGAGTCATCGGGTCATCGGGTCATCGGGTCATTGGGTCATTGCTTCTATTGAAAATCACCCAATCACCCAAGCACCCAATGTTCAATGATCCAGTGACTCAATGACCCAATGACCCAATGACCCAATGACTCAATGATCCGATGACTCAATGATCCGATGACTCAATGACTCAATCCTCTTCATTCGTATCTCAATGCCACCAGCGGATCGACTTTCGTTGCTCTGCGTCCGGGTATGTAGCAGGCAACCAACGCCACGCCGATCAGCAAGAGCGCGATGGTCACAAAAGTTGCGGGATCGTTTGGCTCGACGCCAAAAAGCATGCTCGCCATCAATCGAGTTAGAGCGAAGGCCCCAATCAAACCGCAAGCGACTCCGATAATTGCCAGCAACATTCCCTGGCCCATCACCATGCGAAACACATCGCGCGGCTGCGCACCGATCGCCACCCGCACACCAATCTCATGCGTGCGTTGGGTCACCGTGTAAGACATCACTCCGTAAATACCCACCAACGCCAGAACGAGCGCGACGCCGGCGAACACCGTCAGCAACAACATGTTGAATCTTCGTCCTGAGACCGACTCCGCCAGCAGCTGTTGCATGGTTTTCGGGTCATCAATCGGCAGGTCGCGGTCAATCGTTTGAATCTGACCCTTTACGGCGGCGACTGCGTTCAGTGGATCCGACGTCGTGCGGACTACAAGACTCATCGAGGACGCGGGCACTTGCATGTAAGGAAAGTAAACTTCGGGTTTCACTTCTGAATCCCGCCCTAGTTGCTTCACGTCGTCGATGACTCCGACTATTGAATTCCACGTCTGTCTATCATCGAAACTGATGCGCTTGCCGATTGGATCTTCGTTGGGAAGGTAAGTTCGGGCGAGATTCTGATTGATAACGACGACACCGGGCGCGTCCTCTTTGTCTTGATCCGAAAACTCTCGTCCCTTGATTAGGGGCGTCCCGAGCGCTCCGAAATATCCGGGACTTACGCTGCGCTTAAAGATGATCATCTCTTTGCCGGATTCAGGCTCGGGTTGCCCTTCTATCCGGAAATCAGAACCTTCAAGACTCAAGGTAAGTGGGAGCCCCGTTGTGACCGCTGTGGATTTAACTCCCGGCAGCGCTGCAACCTGCTCCATCGTCTTTTGGAAAAAAGCTACTTGCTGATGGGGTTCGGGATATCTGGATTCCGAGAGAGTCAGACCCATTGTCAACAGGTTGTCGGTTTTGAATCCGAGGTTCATCTGCTGGAGTCGCATGAAACTCTTAATCATCAGGCCGGCGCCGATCAGCAGAACGAGGGAGAGCGCAACTTCAACCGCCACCAGCACACTGCGCGTGCGCTTTCCTGCGGCACTCCCCGTTGATCCCTTCGAACTGTCTTTGAGGCCTTCGTTCAAGTCAGGCTTGGAGGCGCTGATCGCGGGAACCAAGCCGAAGAGAATTCCGGTCAAGAGTGAAATCGCCAGAGTGAAACCAAACACTCGAGCATCAACTCCGACCTCGTTAATCCTGGGAATATTGTCAGGCGCTAGAGCCACGAGGGCCGCCGTGCCCCAGACCGCAAACAACAGACCCAGCGCACCACCAGCGAATGAAAGCATCAGGCTTTCGGTCAGCAAGAGACGCAACACGCGGAATCGGCTCGCTCCCAGCGCGGTGCGAATCGCAAACTCCTTTTGTCTCGAGACGGAACGCGCAAGCAGGAGGTTTGCGAGATTCGCGCAAGCGATTAGCAGTAGAAAGGCGACCGCTCCAATCAACACCAACAGCGCCGGACGGATTTCTTTAACCGTTTGCTCTTGGGTGGGAACCAGTCTGACCAGGATCCCGCTATTGGTGCCCGGATATTGCTGTTCGAGGCGGCTTTCGATCGTGCTCATCTCTGCCTGCGCCTGCTCGATCGCAGCGCCAGGTTTTAGACGGCCGAGGGCGAAGAACGAGTAATTGCCGCGTTCCGTCTCTTCGCCGACAGGCGCGAGCGGTACATAAATGTCAGTAGGATCATTGAGGACTTTTCCGAGGTAACCGAATCCAACAGGAAAATTGAATTTAGCGGGCATAACGCCCACGACCGTGTGAGGTTGATTGTTGATGGTAAGCGTTTGACCTGTGATTGCTGGATCGGAACCGAAGCGGCTTTGCCAAATTCCATGGCTTAGCAGCACGACTCGACCAGCTCCATCTTTGTCTTCTTCCGGAAGAAACGTGCGGCCGAACATTGGCGTTGCGCCTACAAGCGAAAAGAGATTTGCTGAAGCCCTGACGGCATTGAGCCGCACTGGTTCGCCGGTTCCTGTTAGGTTCAGATTCTCAAATGTGTATGCCGAGATTTGATCGAAGGACTGACTTTGATTTATCCATTCGCTCATGTTGGCGAACGATACGGGCATCTGGTACAAGCCACGTTCGGGGCTTTCTTCCCAGATAGTGACAAGGCGATCCGGCTGATGGTAGGGAAGTGGTCGCAGGAGCACGCCGTTAATCACGCTGAACATTGCCGTGTTGGCGCCGATCCCTAACGCAAGAGTGATTACGGCGATCGCTGCGAAGCCCGGATGCTTTAGCAGGCCACGGAGTCCGTATTGAAGGTCTTTGATAATTGAGTCCATAGCCTTATTTCCAATTGCCAATTGCCGATTGCCGATTGGTCGATGTAGCAAACTGTTAGTTTGCGATGCTCGGTTGTGTTTCAAACGTCAGTGCATCAAGGCAAGCAACTAACAGTTTGCGCCGCACGCCAATTGGCAATCGGCAATCGCCAATCGGCAATTTCCCTCATTCGTATCTCAACGCCACTAACGGATCGACCTTCGTCGCCCGCCGTGCCGGTAAATAACAAGCAACGAATGCCACGAGAGTTAGCAATGCCGCGACCACAACAAACGTAAACGGGTCCTTAGCTGTCACGCCGAACAGCAGACTGGACATCAGTCGCGTCAACGCAACCGCGCCGAGGATGCCGAGTCCCACGCCCACAATCACCAAAGTCATTCCCTGCAGCACCACCAACTTCATTACGTCCAGTCGTCGAGCGCCCAGCGCCATGCGCACGCCAATCTCATGGGTGCGTTGCGAAACTGAATACGACATCACGCCATAGATTCCCGTCGAAGCCAGCACCAGCGCTACGAAGGCGAACAGTGCCAGCAAGGCAGTGCGATAGCGCGGCCCAGCAACAGCCGTATTCACCCAGTCGTTCATCGTCTCTCACGGCGGCGATCGGTTGATCCGGATCCATCGCGCGCACTTCTTTCCTTATTGCGCCGGCAAGGTTCGCGGGATCGCCCTTGGTTCGGACCACAACATTCGTCCAGGGAGTTTGATTGGAAGGCAAATACATCGCGGCACAGGGGGCTGTTTCAAGTCGCGCGATGGCGGATGTCGCCTACGATCCCGATGATCTCGAACGGCATCGGTACCCATCGCCATGATCAGCCGTTTGCCGAGCGGCTCCTCGTTGGGAAATACCTGAGTCGCAAGTTGGTCACTAATAATTACGACCTTGGCGCTCTGGCGAACTTCCTGTTCTGTGAAATTGCGTCCGCGCAAAAACGGAATCCGCATCGCGGCGAAATAGTTCCGATTGACTCGCCTGAAGTCGTCGATCAAATGCCTGATCGGACGGGACTGGTGGGCGGCCCTCGACGGTGTAAGGCATATCGTTAGGCTGACCGCTCAATGGCAGTTCGGTGATCAAGCCGACATGTTCCACGCCAGGCAGGCTGCTAACGCGACTTTCGAGTTCCGAGAAAAAGTTTCCAGCTTTCTCAGGTGTGGCGTATTTTTCGCGCGACAGATCGACGCGCATCGTGAGGACGTTCTGCGGGTCAAAGCCCGGACTTACGTTCTGTAGCTGAATCAAACTTCTCACCAACAGGCCCGCGCCGATTAGCAGCACAACGGCGACAGCACTCTCGAGCACGACGAGTAGGCTGCGAGTGCGATTGCGTTGTCCTCCCTCTCCGCTACTCCTGCCGCCTTCTTTCAGCGATTCAATCAGGTTCAAATTCATCGTGCGCAATGCCGGAGCCAAACCAAACAGCACTCCGGTAAACACTGATGTCAGAAACGTGAATGCCAGCACCGTGGCGTCGATTCGCACCTGCGCAGTCGGGGGAATGTTGCCCTCACTCAGCTTCACCAGCAGTTCCACACCCCAGATGGCGAGAACCGCGCCGAACGCACCACCGGCCAGCGCGAGCAATACGCTTTCAGTGATCATTTGCCGCACGATCCGAAAACGTCCGGCACCCAAAGCGGTCCGCAAGGCGATTTCCTTTTGTCGTCCCGCGGCGCGCACCAACAGCAGGTTGGCCACGTTTGCGCAAGCGATTAGCAAGACAAACCCAACTGCGCCGAAAAGAATTAAAAGCGTAGGACGCGTGTTGCCGACCAGCTGCTCCCGAAGCGGAACCAGGCGCAGGCTCCATGACAGGTTCGAATCGGGATACTGTTCTTCGAGTCTTCTGGCGATCACATCCGTATCGGCTTGAGCTTGCGCAAGCGTTACTCCGTCTTTCAACTTGCCAATGGGCCGCAAGAAGTGCGCTTTGCGTATTTTCATTCCTCTGAGCAATCTCGAAGTTGATGGGAACCCACAACTCGGCGGATTGGGGGAAATTAAACCCTTGAGGCATGACGCCGATGATGGCGAAGTTCTTGCCGTCAAGCACAACTGTCTTGTTGACGATGTTCGGGTCGCCTGCAAAACGTTTCTGCCAGAGTCCATAACTCAATACGGCAACCTGATCGTTGCCCGGCTTCTCGTTCTCGAGCACAAAGGTGCGGCCGAGCGCGGGCGGCGTCCCGAGGGCCTTGAAATAGTTCCCGGTGACGGCGGCTCCCGTTAATCGCTCGGGTTCGCCGCTTCCGGTGAGGTTCAATGGCATAGGCCCACCAAAAGCAGCGGCGAATTCTTCGAAGGTCGTGTTCTGTTGGCGGTAGTCGAGAAAATCCGGAGGCGACACGCTGGCCCTGTTGCCACCGTTGCGGATGTTGCCCCAAACCCAGACAAGGCGATCTGGTTCAGCAAAGGGTAGCGGCTGGAGAAGAACTGCATTCACTAAACTAAAAATTGCCGTGTTGGCGCCGATGCCAAGAGCCAGCGCGATCACTGCGATCATCGTGAAGCCGGGTCGCTTCAGAAGGCTGCGGGCACCGTAGCGAATGTCTCGAATTAGCGTTTCCATGATTCTTATCTCCGATTGCCGATTGCCAATCGCCAATTGCCAATCGCCAATTGCCGATTGGTCGGCTCTGATGTAGCAAACTGTTAGTTTGCGATACTCGGTTGTGATTCAACCGTCAGTTCATCAAGGCACGCAAATCAACAGTTTGCGCCAATCGGCAATCGGCAATCGCCAATCGGCAATTTCCCTCACTCATATCGCAGCGCCACCAACGGATCGACTTTCGTTGCGCGGCGTGCCGGTAAATAACAAGCAACGAATGCCACCAGGGTGAGCATTGCCGCGACCGCAACAAACGTGAGCGGATCTTTTGCCGTCACGCCAAAAAGCAGAGTTGACATCAGTCGCGTCAGTGCAATAGCGCCGAGGATGCCGAGTCCCACGCCCACCATCACTAATGTCATTCCTTGCCTGACCACCATCCTCATTACGTCCTCTCGACGAGCGCCCAGCGCCATCCGCACTCCAATCTCATGGGTTCGTTGCGAGACTGAATAGGACATCACGCCATAAATTCCAGTGGAAGCCAGCACGAGAGCGACGAAGGCAAACAGGGCCAGCAAGGCCGTGCGGTAGCGCGACCCTGCCACAGCCGTGTCCATCCATTCGTTCATAGTTCTCATGGCGGCAATCGGTTGATCAGGATCAATCGCGCGCACTTCCTTTCTTACCGCGCCGGTAAGGCTTGCCGGATCACCTTGCGTTCGGACAACTACATTCATCCAGCCAGTTTGATTGGAAGGCACATACATTGCGGGAAGAGGATTAAACTCGAGCGCACGATCGCGGATGTCGCCAACAATCCCGATGATTTCGTATGGCTGTTTGGCTAGCACCAAGATCAGCCGTTTACCGATCGGTTCCTCGTCTGGAAAAACCCTGCGGGCGAGCAGATCACTAATAATCACGACCTTGGCGCTCTCGCGAACTTCTTGTTCCGTGAAGTTACGCCCACGCAAAAGCGGAATCCGCATCGCGCTGAAGTAGCGCTGATTGACACGCCGAAAATCGTCGCCAAACATTTGATCGGATGCGACTGGTGGGCGCCCTTCGACGACGTATTGGATATCATTGCGTTGGCCGCTCAATGGCAGTTCACTGATCAAGCCGACGTCTTCCACGCCCGGGAAGACTGCCGATACGCCGCTCCATCTCCGTGAAAAAGCCCTCGGCTTTCTCGGGTGTCGAATATTTCACGCGCGGCAGATCCACTCGCATCGTGAGTACGTTTTGTGGGTCAAAGCCAGGGCTTACGTTCTGCAACTGAATCAGACTTCTCACCAACAGCCCTGCGCCGATCAGCAGGACCAGAGCGACGGCACTTTCGAGCACGACGAGCAGGCTGCGTGTACGATTGCTTTGTCGACCATCGGCCCCGCTTCTGCCACCTTCCTTGAGCGACTCAATGAGGTTCAAGTTCATCGTGCGCAAAGCCGGAACCAAACCAAAAAGCACTCCGGTGACCACGGAAGTCAGAAGTGTGAAAGCGAGCACGGTGGTGTCGATTCGTACTTGTGCGGTTGGCGGAATATTGCCCTCGCTTAGCTTGACGAGCAGTTCAATACCCCAAACGGCAAGAAATGTTCCCAGTGCCCCACCGATCAGCGCCAGCACCACACTTTCAGTAATCATCTGCCGCACGATGCGGAAGCGGCCCGCCCCCAAAGCCGTGCGCAGTGCGATTTCCTTTTGTCGTCCCGCGGCGCGCACCAACAGCAGATTGGCAACGTTTGCGCAGGCAATCAGCAATACAAATCCGACCGCTCCGAAAAGGATGAACAGCGTGGGTCGGGTGCTACCAACAAGCCGCTCCCGCAAGGGCTCCAAACGCAGATTCCAACTCAGATTTGTATCCGGATACTGTTCTTCGAGGCGGCGCGCGATTGCGTCAGTGTCGGCTTGAGCTTGCGCAAGCGTCACTCCCTGCTTCAACTTGCCGATCGGTCGCATGAAGTGTGCTCCGCGTTGTTTCATTCCCGACGCGATTTCGAAGTTGATGGGAACCCACAACTCGGCATACTGAGGAAAGCTAAAGTCTTGCGGCATGACGCCGGTGACAAGGCAAGTTCGGCCATCGAGGACGATGGTCCTGTTAACTATCGATTGGTCGCCGCCAAAACGTTTTTGCCAGAGTCCGTAACTCAAGACGGCAACCTGATCGCTTCCCGGCTTTTCGTTCTCAAGCAGGAACGTGCGACCCAGAAACGGCTGTACACCCAGCGCCTGAAAGTAGTTTCCGGTTACGGCAGCGGCCGTTAGTCGCTCTGGCTCGCCGCTGCCGGTGAGGTTCAAAGGCACCGGCATGGAGAAGGAGGCCGCAAACTCTTCAAAGGTTGTGTTTTGCTGGCGGTAGTCGAGAAAGTCGGGAGGAGAAACACTAGCCCGGTTTGAGCCGGTGCGAACGTTGCCCCACGCCCAAACAAGTCGATCCGGTTCAGCAAAAGGTAACGGCCGAATTAGGACGGCATTCACTAAACTAAAAATTGCCGTGTTGGCGCCGATCCCAAGGGCAAGCGCGATCAAAGCGATCACCGTGAAGCCGGGTCGCTTCATCAGGCTTCGGGCACCGTAGCGAATGTCTCGGAATAGAGTTTCCATGATGGTTATCTCCAATCGCCAAAGCTGGTCTTTGGTTTTTGGTCTTTGGTCTTAGAAATACTGCTCACCGAGAGCGACATCGAACACCACAGTCCAAACACCAACCCAAGTTTTAGTCGAAGGACAAAGGCCAAAGACCAAAGACCTAAGACCAAAGACCAAAAACCAGCTTATTCATTCGTAGCGCAATGCCACCAACGGATCGACTTTCGTGGCGCGGCGCGCCGGGATGTAACTCGCCAGCAGGGCCACGCCCACAAGGATCACGGCTACGCTCAACAGAGTTGCCGGATCATTCGGGCTGATCCCGTAGAGCTGGCTTGAAACCAGACGCGCCAGCCAGTAACAAGCAAGCAAGCCAAGCGCAGAACCCCAGGCAACGAGTATTAGTCCCTTGCGCAGGACGAGTTTGAACACATCACTGCGCTGTGCCCCGAGGGCCATGCGAATTCCCAGCTCGCGAGTTCGCTGCGTCACCGAGTAGGTCACTACTCCGTAAACACCAATTGCCGTCAGGATCAGCGCGAGCAGGCCCAACGTTCCCAGAATGATGCTTTCCATCCGCTCGACATAAAGCGATCGGCCCACGTGCTCGAGTAATGTTCTGACGTTGTAGATGGTGATTGCCGGCTCGATCGAATTCAGCCGATTCTGAACGACACCGACAAAGGTTGAGGGATCCGCCGGCGTACGAATTAGTAAATTCATCGTTGGCACGTAGGCCTGCGTCAGGGGTTGATACATCGTCATGCGCGGTGTTTCGCGCAGGTTCCGATACTTGGTGTCGCGGGCGACGCCAACAACCTCATAGGTATCCCGCCCGTCGTTGAAACTCTGTCCCACAGGATCGGCTTGCGGCCAAAACTTCCGCGCCATCGTCTCGTTGACGATCATTACGTTCGCCGACTTTTCGTTGTCGATGCGGCGAAAGTCTCTTCCCTGCAGCAACGGCAATCCGGTGGTTTCGAAGAACCGCGGCGCGACGATGACAATGTCAATGGAAACCTTGTCATTCACGGCCGGCTTGGTCTCATTTGGTCCCATTTGCATGTTCCTGCCGCCCGCCGTCGCGGGTAAGCTGTTGGCGAGCGTGACTGACTCGATGCCCGGTATGGAGGAAAGATCCTCCAGCGCGGCAGCGTAGAAGTTTGCGCCCCGGCCTTTGTCGTATCCCTGCAAGTCCATGTTCAGCGAGAACGCCATGACATTGCCGCCGCTAAATCCCTTGTCAATTCCCTGTAACTTCCAAAGGCTGCGCACAAAGAGGCCGGCGCCAGCCAGCAACACGAGAGACAGCGCTATTTGGGTTATTACCAGGAGGCTCTGAAGAGAAGGACCGCGACGGAAGATTGGTGTCGTTGCGTTGGAATCTTTGAGAGTCGGCACCAGATCAACGCGTGATGCCTTGAGCGCGGGGGCGACTCCAAACAACAACACGGTCGCGACCGAGGCGAGTAGTGTGAAAACTAGAACCCGTGCGTTGGGGGTGATCTCGAGTAAAAGAGGATCGTCGGTTGTAGTTAAGAGTCCGGAAACGAGTCCTGAGGTCCAAAAAGTGAATAGCAGCCCGAGTGCTCCGCCGGCTAAAGCCAACAGTAAGCTCTCGGTCATAAGCTGGCGCACTATTCGGAAGCGTGTAGCTCCAAGCGCGAGCCGAACTCCGATCTCTTTTCCCCGCGTACGCGCACGAGCCAGCAACAGGCTGGCGACGTTCGCACACGCGATTGCCAGGATCAGCCCCACTGCCAAAAACAACAGCGTGACGGGACGCGACAGATCAGCAACGTAAGCGCTGTTTCCGCCGGCTGCCTCTCTCAACACGATCGACTGATTTCCGCTTTCGCCCTCTGGCAACAAGCCCGGGAGCAGCGAAGTCAATTGAGTTTGGGCCTGCTGAATCGCGACACCTGGCTTCAATCTTCCAGCGATGAGCAGCCAACTCATGGTTGGGCTGCTAAGAAGCTTTGGGTTGTCCTCGAAGTCCGCGGCGTGCGGCAGCGTCACCCAGACGTCGGTAGCCATACCGCGCAGCATTCCCGAAAACTTGTTCGGCGCAACACCCACGACCGAGAAACTCCGGCCGTTGAGACTAATTGTTTTGTTCAGCACATTCGGGTCGCGATTGAAGGACCTTGTCCAGAGGGCATCACTGATCAGCGCAGCGCGAGGTGCGCCAGGAGCTTCATCCGAAGGGGCAAAAGCGGATCCGATCGTGGGCTGGACTCCCAGCACGGAAAAATAGTTTGCGCTAACCATCTCTCCGCGGATGCGTTCGGTTCGATCGCCGGCTGTCAGTCCGAGATTTGCTGTGGAGTAGGCAATCAGGCCGGACAAGGATTGGTTGTTGTCGCGCAGACCGGAATACAGCCGATAAGAAAAATCGTAATGAGGAGGGTTGTTAGGAACCAGCGTTGCGACTTCAACCATCTGCTCCGGATGTTGCACTGGCAAAGAACGGAGCATTACAGCATCCATCAAGCTGAACACTGTCGTGTTGGCTCCAATGCCCAGGGCAAGTGAGAGAACGGCAACCACCGTGAAGGCCGGAGTCTTAGCCAACATCCGGAGGCCATAGCGTAGGTCTTTTAAGAGTGTTCCCATCTCTTTCTCCAAAAGGAGCGGTTAACCAAGCTGTTTATTTCTCAGCAACGCACTCAGAACACGACCGCGTTCGTGTTCCGATTTGATCGTCTCAGTCGCCTTTAGAAATGCGTTACGCAGGCTGGCATCACCGGTGTAAAGCCGTGACGCCTCCAGAAGAAATGTCGCTTTCTCGTGATCCGACGAGATCGTGGAAAGCGAGTCGAGCATTAGCGCCAGCACAGCTGAGCTCAGATTGTTCTTTTTAAGGAGGGCGGAAAGGATCTGGCGTTGCTCGTAGTCGGAGTTGATTGTGGAAACGGATTTGAAGAATGCATTAGTCAGCGATGCATGGCTGAGGAAAAAGTCCGCGCCCTGTTTTAGCAGGTTGGCTTTCTCGTAATCAGACGAGATAGCAGCGAGCGAGTCGAGCATTTGTGCCAGGACTGCTTGACTCAGGTTGTTCTTTTTCAAAAGTGTCGAAAGCGTCTGTCGCTGCTCGTAATCCGAGTCGATTGTGGCAACGACCTGCAGGTAGGATTTGCTCAGACTTGAATCGGCGAGGAACAGATCCGCAGAGTGTTTTAGTAAGTTGGCCTTCTCGTGGTCAGAATTTATTTGTGTTCTTGCTGCTTCCAGTACCTTCTGCAAGTCACCGCGATTGAGAGAACCGTTCTTAAGCAGTGCCTGAAAATAGATGCGCTTCGCGTGATCGCCCCTGATGCTGGCGATCTCTTCCAGGACACCCGTGACGCCGCGTTGTCGCAGGAGTGTCTTTACTCGGCCCTCGGGGTCGATCGCGCCCTGTCTGACAGCAGTAAGTAATAAGCCGGCGACCCATTTCCTACCATGCTCATCCAAAGATCGACTTTCACCGTTGACGAAGTATTTACGGATCAGCTGACCGCTTTGATCCCGCCTCACTTCAAGCCGATAAGACTGACCGTTGTGATCCTCCTCGAGGCGCAGCAGGCCGCCTTCGGAGAGACCGCTAACATCTGAATAGTCCTCGGTGAATTCAGCCTTGCCCTGAATCTCGACGCGGCGCCTCCATCCGTCATCACTCCATTCCCATCTCGTTGTATGTTTCGCGTCCGTTTCTACGGTTTGCGCCTGGATCTGATCCAGGTTTCCCGGCATAAGCAGTGAACCGCTCGCCGCCAGGCTAAGGAGAACCAGCCGAATTGTGTGACCTATCTTGAAACTGTTCATGAAGCCCCCGTTATTAAATTGCCGATTGCCGATTGCCGATTGCCCGATTGGTCTTTGGTCTTAGGTCTTTGGACTTTGCCTTTTTCTCGCGAGCGGTGAACTACGCGTTTAAAAAACCAAACACCAAAAACCAAAGACCCAAGGCCAAAGACCCAAAGACCAACTTTACTCGTATCTCAGCGCCACCAACGGATCGACTTTCGTGGCGCGGCGCGCTGGGATGTAGCAAGCCAGCAATGCCACCGCCGTCAGCAGTATCGAGATGACTACGAAAGTCAGCGGATCAGTTTCACTCACGCCGAAAAGCAGAGTTCGGAGCAGGCGGGTCAGGACAAAAGCTGACAGCAAGCCGATCACTAAGCCCACCGAGATAAGCAGCATCCCCTGCTTGATAATCATTCTTAAGACATCGCCGACTTGGGCGCCGAGCGCCATCCGAATCCCGAACTCATGAGTGCGTTGTGTGACGTTGTAAGCAGTAACTCCGTAAATGCCGGCGGCTGACAGCAACAATGCAATGCCACTGAAAAGACCGAGCAGCACGACATTGAAACGCGGCTGCGTGACAGCTTCGTTCACAATGTGATCCATCGTCTTCACGTCAGAAACAGCTGCCGACTTGTCTACCTCCGCCGCTGCTTGACGCACGGAAGCAGCGACGCCCGCAGGTTCGACGGTGGTTCGAATCACTACGAACATGTTGCGGAAAGTGTCTTGCAGCGAGGACAGATAAAACTCAGGCTTCGCTTCCTCACGGAGCTCATCACTGCGAACATCGGACACCACTCCGACAATCTCCCACCAAACAGGTTGTCCCTGCGGATCGTTGTTGCCGAGGTTGATTCTTTTGCCAATTGGGTCTTCACCCGGAAAATCGCGTTTGGCGAGCGCCTGATTGATGATCATCACGAGGGGCGCGTCTTCAACATCTCGATCGCTGAAGGTTCGACCCTGGGCCATCGAGATATTCATGGTGCGAAAATAATCAGGACTGACGCTGCGATAGTTCGCGCCGGGCCATTTGTCTATGGTGAGCGGTGGGCGGCCTTCAATGCGAAAGCCGGCAAATGGTCCCTTGTCGAGCGGTAAAGTATTTATCGCCCCTACCGCAGCAACGCCGGGAATCGCGCTGATGCGTTCCATCGTTTCTTTGTAGAAAGAGATGTAGTCGGCATCCCTACGATAGTTGGTGCCTGCGGGTGAAAGTTGCAGACTCAACACTTGTTCCGACTTGAAGCCCGTGTCGACAGCTTGAAGTTGCAGGAAGCTGCGGAACAAAAGACCAGCGCCAACAAGCAAGACAACGGAGAGGGCAACTTCGCCGACGATGAGGAGGTTGCGTAATCGGTGTTGCCGGCGGCCACCCGCGGCGTTGCGGCCACTCTCTTTCAGCGACTCTTGAAGATCACTCCTGGAGATTTGCAGCGCCGGTGCGAGACCAAAAAGAATTCCCGTCAAGACAGAGGCGGCCAGCGTAAAGATAAGCACGCGCCAATCCAGATTAATCTCGCCGAGGCGCGGAAAATTCGGCGGCAAGAGCTTCGTCATAAAGACGACGCCCCAAAGGGCCAGCAACAACCCAATTACGCCGCCCGCAAACGCCAGGATCAGACTTTCGGTTAGTAACTGCCGGACTACGCGCAGCCGCGAAGCGCCAAGTGCCGTGCGAATCGCGATCTCTTTCTGTCTTGTCGCAGCACTTGCCAGCAGCAGGTTGGCGACGTTCGCGCAGGCGATCAGCAAGACAAAACCTACCGCTCCAAACAACAGCAACAACATTGGCCCAGTCTCACCGACCAGGTGATTCTGCAAAGAAACGACACGATTGAAACGACGGTTGTTACTTTCGGGATATTGTTGCCGCAGGCGTGCGGTGATGGTTTCCATTTCGCTGGCCGCCTGCGCTAACGACACAGTTGGTCTTAATAAGGCGACCGTGAAGAGCATGCCAAAGCCGCGCACCTGGGTCGGATCCATACGTTCGCTCAACGTCGGCGCTAGCCGGAAGGGCGGTAACCACACATCGGTCTTCGCAGGATATTGAAAGCCTGCCGGCGCAATGCCGATCACCGTGTAGCTGTTGCCGTCGAGTGTGATGGACTTGCCTACGAGCGAGGCATCGCCGCCAAAACGACCTTGCCAGAGCGCGTGACTGACGACTACGACGGGAGCGTGTCCTGCTTCTTCGTCCGAAGGAATGAAAAGGCGACCTTGTGCCGGTTCAGCCCCAAACACCGAAAAGAAATTTGCCGAGGTCATCGCCAGATGGACTCGCTCAGCCCGATCCTCGAGAGCAAGATTCGCAGGGCGTATCAGAATCGCGGCGAGCTGTTCAAAGACGGTGTTTTGGGCGCGCCAATCCAGGAAGTTGGCGGGAGTGGCTTGCGATGGACGACCCTCGGCGCTGAGTTCCTGGATCGTTACGAGGCGATCAGCGCGAGCGTACGGAAGAGGGCGCAGCAAAACTGTATTGACGACACTGAATATCGCTGAGCTCGCACCGATCCCAACGGCAAGCGTCACAATAACGATCGCAGTAAACCCTGGATTCTTGAGCAGGTTCCGTACGCCGTAGCGGATGTCCTTAAAAAGTGTGTTCATAATTCAATTAATCCTGATTGCCAATTGCCAATTGCCAATTGCCGATTGCCGCTCCCTCTTCCGTTACTCTCGGCCACCAATTATCACCATAACCAAAGACCCAATTCGAACAATCAAAGACCAATTGGCAATCGGCAATCGCCAATCGGCAATCTCATTTATTCGTCTCGCAGCGCCACCAATGGATCCACTTTCGTTGCCCGTCGTGCCGGGATGTAACAAGCCAGCAGCGCCACGGCGATTAGAGCGAAGGCCACGCCGGCAAATGTCACTCTGTCCGTCGGTGTCACCTGAAACAACATACTTGCGAGCAATCGCGTCACGGCGAATGCCCCGGCCAGCCCGATCGCCACGCCGATTAGCGCGAGCGACATTCCGTTTCTGATTACTAACTTCAGGACGTCCTTGCCCCGTGCTCCTAGTGCCATACGGATTCCGATCTCGTGCGTACGCTGCGTGACCGCGTAAGACATCACGCCGTAGATTCCCACCGACGCCAGTAGCAAAGCACTCAAGGCAAAAACGGCAAGGATGTAAGTCATCAAACGTTTTGGCGACATCCTTTCGTCAATCATCTGGCTTACTGGTTTCACGTTTGAGACCGGCAACGTCGAGTTTAGTTCGCGCACTTCGCGGCGCACGGCAGCCACCAACAGGGTTGGATCCTGTGTGCCGCGAATAACCAGATTCATCGTCCGATTAGCGTTTTGCGAATAGGGCAGATACGAGGTGGGGTCGACTATTTCTTCGAAGTCGTCGTTCTTTACGTCCGCGACAACACCGATGATTTCGTGCGCGTCCTTGTTTGCGCCGCCGAGCTGAAGTCGCTGTCCGATTGGCTCACTGCCCGGCAAGTAGCGCTTCACAAATGTCTCGTTAACCAGGATCACTCGCCCTGCGTTCAAGTCATCCTGTGACGTGAATAGACGTCCACGTCTGAGGGCGGTGCCGATCGCCTCAAAGTAACCGGGCGAAGTCACGCGAACTCCAACAAACGGTTCCTCGCCCTTTCGGAAGGGCGCCTGGCCCACAATCTGAAAAGTATTGCTGTTATCCGAGGAGCTAAAGGGAACGATGCTGACGGTTCCGGATTTCATTACTCCGGGCAAGGTCTCGATGCGTCCGAGCAGTTGTTGATAAAAGTCCAGCCGCCTGTTCTTGTCCTCATAACTATCCTGCGGCAGAGAAATTTCCATCGCGATTACGTTTTCCGGCCGGATGCCGAGGTCAGCGTGCGTTAGTTCGACGAAACTTCGAACCATCAGCCCGGCTCCAATGAGCAATACCAACGAGAGCGCTACTTCGCTAACAACCAACACGCCCCGTAGCCGATGGTGGCCGCTCTTGCCGGAGTCATTTCTGCCCCCGGCCTTAATCGCCTCATTCAGATTGGTTCTCATGGAGTGCCACAGTGGGGCTAACCCTGCGAGACTCCCCGCGAGCACTGAGACGACAAAAGTAAAAGCCAGAACTGTGAAGTTAATGCCCAGACGACTCCAACCGGGAATGAACTTGGAAAAGTTTTCGGGAATGCCATGAGCCAATGCCTGGATGGCCCAAACTGAAACGAAGAGGCCGAGTGCCCCACCCAGTAATCCCAGAAGCGCGCTTTCCGTAAGCGCCTGCCGAATAAGACGCGCACGACTGGCGCCTAGCGCCAACCGCACCGCAGTCTCTCGTTGGCGCGACGCTGCCCGCACCAAAAGCAGATTGGCGACGTTTGCGCACGCTATCAGGAGGACAAACACAACGGCGCCCATGAGGATAGGCACTCCCTGCCGCGCTCCTCTCACGGCGTCGTCCGTGAGTGTGACGACAGAGACGTCGCGCCCGCTGTTCGTTTCCGGAAATTGCTGCTGCCCGCGTTTGGCGATTTCGTGTAGTTCGGTTCGCGCCTGGGCCACAGTGGCCCCCGGCTTCAACAAACCTATGACTCTGAGATAGTGGTTCTCTCGATTGTGCTGCTCTTCCTGATCGAAGACTAGAGGCGTCCACATCTCCCCGCCGTTGTAGGGATAGTTGAAGTCTGCCGGCATGACGCCGACAACAGTGAACACTTTGCGGTTCAGGGTGATTGTCTTTCCGACAATCTGCGGATCGCCGCCCAAGTGTTGTTGCCAGAAACTGTGCTTGAGCACTACCACCTGGTCGCGACCAGGCTGGCTCTCTTCCGGTAAGAACGTCCTTCCGCGGGCGGCCTTCACACCCAATGCATCGAAGAACCCCTGCGTCACGCCGTAACCGGGAAACCGTTCCGGATGCGCGCCGTCAGATAGGTCAAACGACATTTGGTCGATCGCGACGATTTGTTCGCAGAGTTGCGACTGGTCGCGCCAGTCGGAAAAGTTTCCCGGCGCGACTGATCCGCGCACAGTTCCCACTGTAAGATTTTGTTCCCACAAAACCAGAAGTCGATCCTGAGTGGGAAAAGAGAAGGGATGAAGGATTAGCGCATCGAGGGTGCTGAAGATGGTGGTGTTGGCAGCGATACCCAGCGCCAGCGTCAAAATGGCGACTGCAGCGAAGCCCGGATATTTCAGCAGCGAGCGGGCGGAGAATTTGAGATCACGTAGAAATGCATCCATCGATATTCTCCTAACCGTGCACGGTCTCAGGTTCCCCTAGTCAATTTTGAGCACCATCAACGTAACGTCGTCGCAGAAACTTCCATTTCCAAATTCAGTGACCGCAGCGATGATTCGTTCACGCAATTCTGCGGCAGAGAGTTTTGCGCCATTCATCAGCAATTCCTGCAGACGCTCTTCTCCAAACTCCTCGCCAGCTTCGTCGCACGCTTCGGTGACGCCGTCGGTGAAGAGCGCCAGGCAGTCGCCGCGACGCAATTCAACCTCTTGCATGGCATAAACTTGGTCCGGGAAAACGCCTATTACCGGGCCACCCTCGGTCAGACGTAGACACTGGCCATCACGAATCAACATCGGCGCATAGTGGCCGGCGTTGGTGTAAGAGAGTGTTTTAGTTTGAGTGTCGAGGAGACCGTAGAAGCAACTGATAAAACGATTCGGAACGATGTTCTCGCAAACGACTTTGTTAACGCGCGCGCATAACTCGTTCGACTCAAGTGTGTCCGCGGCTAGTGATTTCACAACTGCATGCGCATTCGACATCAACAGTGCTGCGGGCATTCCTTTACCGGCCACGTCAGCAATGCAAATTCCGGCACGGTGGTCGGAAAACTTCAGCACGTCGAAGTAATCACCGCCGACTGCACGGGCCGGGCGCCACGCTACGGCAATATCCAGGTCTTCAATGTGCGGCAGCTCTTTCGGCAGCAACGCTCGTTGAATCTCTTCAGCGTCCGCCAACTCCTGATCAAGATGCTCGCTTACTTTCCGGCTTTCGGCGTCAAGGTCGATCTGCCGGCGACGTGTGCGGCCCAGTTCGATCTGTCTTTGCAGTGTCTTGAGCAGATTGCGATTGTCCCAGGGCTTCTGCACGAAGTCGTGAACACCTCGCTGCATCGCTTCGACGGCGATCTCCACCGTGCCCCAACCCGTCAGGACAACAACCGGCAAAGTGCTATCCAGTTGGCGAATGCTTGTTATTAGATCGAGGCCTTCCTGGCCGGACGTCGTATCCCGGGCGTAGTTGAGGTCCATCAAGACCAGATCGAACTTGCGTTCCTTGATTGCCTCGAGGGCGGCGGCGGGTGAGGTAACTGCTTCGGTTTGGTGGCCGGCGTCACGCAGCAACAACCGCAGGGCAGTTGCGACATCGGGTTGATCGTCGGCAATTAAAGTGCGCGGAATTGGTGGCGCCGGACTGTATGTGTTCGTCATGACCATTTGTATTGCTGCGCTTCGTAAGTGGCGCTTGGGAGACGTACACTTCGGATGAATTTCCTGCCGCTCTAAAAAACCGGCAAACCGTCACGATATAAATCGCAGGACGCTATTCAAGATCTCTCAATCCTTTGCGATCCAACCGTCCTCCAGCCGCACGATCCGGTTTCCGTATTCGGCGTTTGTTTCGGAGTGCGTTACTTGCACGATGGTCGTGCCTTCGTCGTTAAGCCGCTTGAACATGTCCATGATCTCTTTGCCCTGGCTGGAATGAAGATTTCCCGTGGGCTCGTCGGCAAGAATGATGCGCGGCTTGGCTACGACCGCTCGCGCGATCCCGACAAGTTGTTGCTGCCCTCCCGAAAGCTGGCTCGGGAACAAATCTTTCTTGCCCACAATCTGAAATCTATCGAGGGTGTCACAGACGATTGATTGCCGATCTTTTTTGCCGATATCTCGGTAGGAAAGCGGCAACTCCAGGTTTTCGAAAACAGTTTGGTCGTCGAGCAGGTGATAACTCTGAAACACGAACCCGATGTTGCGATTCCGCAACGCAGCCCGCTTTTTGGTGTCCAGCGTGTGCACGGCAACATCGTCAAAGTGGTACTCACCGGTCCACGATTGATCGTGCATCCCCAGGATATGCAGCAACGTCGACTTGCCGGCTCCTGAAGGACCCATGATTGAGACGAACTCGCCATCCTGGACGTCCATATCGATGCGACGCAGGACGAACGTCTTCGCAGGTCCATGCGAGAAAGCCTTTTCAATGTTGCGCAGGCGGATCATCCGATCGCTCCCAGACCGTTTTCATGCGCACGCCGGGCGTCCTCAACTTCGCGTCGATTGGCGCCGGCCTCTTCTTCCACAATCAGTCCGTCAAACAGATGCACGATGCGATCGGCATGCTGGGCATAACGCGCGTCGTGCGTAACCATGCAAATCGTGGCACCGCCGCGATGCAGATCGCGTAACAGATCCATCACCGCTTCACCGTTGGTTGAGTCGAGGTTCCCGGTAGGCTCGTCGGCGAGCAGGATGCTCGGTTTTCCGCCGACCGCACGGGCCACTGCTACGCGCTGTTGCTGACCACCGGATAATTGACTGGGTAGGTGCTTTGCACGATGTCCCATGCCCACACTTTCCAGGGCATCGGTGACACGCTTTTTGCGGTCTGCCGAATTCATGCCGCGATAGGTCAACGGCAATTCCACGTTTTCATAAACGGTGAGATCACCGATTAGATTGAAACTTTGGAAGATGAAACCGACTTCGCGGTTTCGAATTCGCGCTCGTTCCGACAAGGAAAGGTTCTCAACAGGCTTCTCGTTGAGTACGTACTGGCCGTCACTGGGCGTATCGAGCAAGCCGAGGATCGACAACAGCGTCGACTTACCGCAGCCCGAAGGACCGGCAATGGAAACGTATTCACCTTTTTGGATGTCGAGATGAATTCCTGAGAGTGCATGAGTTTCAACTTCATCGGTATAGAAAACTTTTTTCACATCTGCCAGGTGGATCAGGGGATCAGGTGAGCTCATCATTGTCTCCTCGAGTTGGTTAGGGTTGCTGCAAAATATTGAAAAGGAATTCTGAGTCTCAGCTCTCAAGTCTGAACTTCCTTCAGTTGACTCTGAGTCTTCACTTGAGACTGAGTCTTGAGACTTAAGACAATACCGCGCCGTCAACGCACGCGGATGCGGTCATAACTGTCCACCGACGATGTGTCGGATAAGATGATCTGGTCGCCTTCTTTGAGTCCGTTGACGACCTCAATCGTGCTTACTGAACTTCTGCCCAGCGTTACTTGAACGCGAACAGCTTCCTGGCCATCAGGAGTCAGGCGAAACAGCCCAACTGTTTGTTGTCCCTGCCCAAATGCCGGGCGGCCAACATATAAGACATCTAGCAAGCGCTCGAGTTCTATCGTTCCATCCACACTCAAGTCCGGTCTCGCGCTCGCTGGGAGGGGACCCACCAAGGTCACATCAACTGTGAAGGTGCCTTCGCGAGCGGCCGGATCGATGCGCTGGACTTGTCCCTGAATAATTCCGTTGCGCGTGTCCACGGCGACTGGTTGGCCCAGCTTCACGTCTTTGATCTGAGTTTCGGCAATCTTCAATTCAGCTTTTAAGGAGGCCGGATCCGCGACCCGCGCGATATTGAATCCCGGCGTCACCTGTTGGCCCACCTGCACCGATACTTCCTGCAGCACGCCACTTGTTCCGGCTCGCACTTTTAGACCAGTTGCCTGATCTCTCTTAAGCCTTGCCAAGGCCCGAAACTGCTGAATGCGTGACTCTTGCGCATTGATCTGAGCCTTTACTGATTTATTACCGACGGCAAGTCGGTCCCGTTCCACCTTCAAACGGTTGCCAAGTGTTTGCACCTGCATCCGCGAGATCTTGAGCAATAAGTCAGGAACCAGTCCCTGTTTACCGAGCACTTCATCGGTTTCAAGTTGCAGCTTCGCCTGGCTGTATTGGGCGTTAATCCCGGCGATCGAGGACTCCTGGGTCATTGATTCGCTTGCCAGGCGGGTGCGCAAACTCTCTTTGTCGGCCTCGGCCGCCTTAACCTGGAACTCCGCGTCAATCGCCTCCTGCTCCATCTGGGGGTTCGAAAGTTCCGCGATTACCGTATCGGCGTCGACAACAACTCCCGCTTGAACCGGAATCCTTTCGACTCGTCCGTCGGACGGAGCGGGAACCCAACGAACCAATTGCGGCACCAGAGTTCCATTGCCGCGAACCTCGCGCAGCATCTGTCCTCGCTTCACGGTATCGATCACCGCCGTGGACCGCTCGAGTGTGGGGGCAGCGGGCTTAAGTCTGGTGAGGCCGAAAGTAATTCCGCCAATCGCCGCCACGCCGATAACGACCAGGGCGATACTGCGAATGCGTTTCTTTACTTTCGATTTTTGGGGGCGCTTTATATCCATAGAACTTTAATTGCGAACTGTTGGGTTATTTCTTTTACTGACCCCGCAACTCAATTCTCATTAGGAGAAGATACGGGTTTGGCGGTGATCCTAAATTCAAGGCCTATGCCAAGGTCTGCCTTGCGGGGTTTTTGGGTGAGAAGAAGACGAAGAACGGTCTATTCCTCAACGTTCACAGCTGATCATTGCTGAACCGATCGATCGTTTGTGAAGTTGAATTGACGTAGGTGAAGAAATCGCGTTCCGCTTTCGGGATCGGCCAGTCCCATTATCGAGAAAAGATACAGAAAATCGGATACACCTTTAGTGGATCGAGGGGCGTCCCGCCGTGGAGCAGAAGGCAGAAGGCAAAAGGCAGAAGGCAAAAGGCAGAAGGCAGAAGGCAAAAGGCAGAAGGCAGAAGGCAGAAAGCGAGAAGGCAGAAAGCAGAAAGCAGTAGGCAGGTGCTTTCTGCCTACTGCCTTCTGCTATGGCTCGTCCTCGCCTTTCTTGCCCTTCTTCTTTTGCGCCTCAACTTCGCGGGGACGAGTTGTTGGTGGCGGTGGCTCAGTTCGCGGAACTACGTCCGTTTTCGGTTGCGGCGCCGGAGCAGTGTCATCAGCACGCGGTGGCGGCGGAAGTGTGACCTGTTCGAGCTTTGGCTCAGTCTCGGTTGAAGCTTCAGTGGTGTCAGACTCTTCATCTTCGTCATAAGCCGCTACCAACGCCCGTTCAGCAGCAAGCTCTCGTTGCCTTTGGCGGTAAAGTTCCTTCATGTCCTCGGGCATCGAAGGTGCTTTGTCAAAGGTCTCCTTGGGCTTGTCCTTCAAGAATGTCTTCATGAAGTCGTTAAAGAACGGCAAGGCGCCTACGCCGCCGGTCATGCTCGCCCCAAGATTTTTCTTTTGCCCGGGATAACCCATCCAAACTCCAGTGACATAAGTCGGCGTGTAACCAATAAACCAAACATCGGTGTGATCGTTTACCGTGCCTGTTTTTCCCGCGAGCTGAACGCCCAGAGATTGGGCAGCCGTGGCGGTACCACCTTCAACGACGCCGCGCATCATCGAAACCATCGTTAACGCGACATACTCGTTCATCACCTTGTATGTCGTCTTCTCCCACTCTTCCAACACGGCGCCATCGCGATCCAGGACGCGCCGGACCATGTGCGGCTCCACGCGAATGCCTTTGTTGGGAAACGCTGAGTAGGCCGAGACCATTTGATCGAGCGGAACTTCAGTCGCACCCAGCGCAGACGAAAGATATGGCGCCATCGGAACTTTGATACCAAAACGCCGAACCATCTGCGCGCCCGTCTGAATACCTACCGTTTGCATCAGGTGCACCGCGGGAACATTCATTGATTTCGCCAGCGCCGTCTTCAAGGGCAGGTCGCTATTGCCAAATGAGCCATCGTAATTGTGCGGCCTCCACGGGCCGATGGTGATTGGCGCACCACTCACCGTCGTGTCGGGTGTCATACCCCATTCGACCGCAGCCGTGTAGATGAAAGGTTTGAAACACGAGCCAGTCTGGCGATAAGCCTGCGTCGCGTTATTAAACTTGCTGGTGCTATAGAAATCGTAACCGCCAACCATGGTGACTATCTCACCGGTTTTGGCGTTGAGCGTCATCATCGCCCCCTGGACTGCCGGCACCTGTGAAACCGCCACTTTCAAGCGCCGGTTCTTGTCGTCGACTTCCTTGATCTCGAATTCGGAAAGGTAGCCTGGTTTGAACTCGCTAGCTGGTTGTCGTCCGGACCAGCCCATATCGGCCACGCCTACGGTCGCGGTGTAACTCCCGAAACGCACCGTGGCTTCGTTGCGCGCGCGATCGACTTTCATCACCAGCCCAATCAGGAATCGTCCTGGCTGAAACTCGTTGCCGTACCAGTCGGGATGTTTGAAGCTCGCGTTCTCCTGAGCTGTTGGGGGACCGGCGCCATTGTTCGCGGCGGTCGGAATCATTGTGTAGGAGGAACGCCAGCCGCGGCCGCGATCGTAGCGACGCAGGCCGGCCCGAACCACTTCAAAGGCCTTTTTCTGTGCTTCGACATTGATTGTCGTGTAAACCGAGAGGCCACCTTGTGCAACTCGCGTCGTGTATTTGTCTTCAAGATCCTGCCGCACGTATTCGACCGGATAGTCGAATGCCGACGAACGTGGTTGCGACTGATAGAAAGCGGTGTCGGCCAGTTGAATTGGTTTAGCTTTCGCCGCGTCTACTTCGGCCTGAGTAGCAAATCCGTGTCGCGCCATCAGGTCAAGCACGAGATCTCGTCGCTCCTTAGCCCGGCCGGCGTTGGCGGTCGGCGAATAGTCGCTGGGAGCTTTGGGAATTCCGGCAAGCAGAGCTGCTTCGCCAATCGTCAGATCCTTGGCCTGTTTTCCGAAATACGTTTCCGCGCCGGCCTCGATGCCGTAAGCATTGGCGCCGAGGAAGGTGTGGTTAACGTATAACTCCATGATCTGGTTTTTCGTGTAGTACCGCTCAATCTGAAGCGCCAGGGCCCACTCGTTCACTTTTCGTTTAAGAGTTTGTTCTTTGGAAAGAAAAAGGTTCTTGGCCAATTGCTGCGTTAGAGTGGAGCCGCCCTCAACTTTGTCAGTGGTGAGGTTTTTCCAGGTGGCGCCGATGATGCGAATCGGATCGATGCCCACGTGATCATAAAAGCGCGCATCTTCGACTGCGAGAATTGCGTTCTTAACGAGCGGGGGAATCTCGTTGTACTTCAGCGGAATTCTCTTTTCGAGGGCAAACTCTCCAATCACCGTTTCACCGTCGTCCGCATAAACACGAGTTACGACGCTGGGGCGATAAGTCGCTAATGCTGCCACTTCATTTGCCGCGCGGGAATAGTTGAGTTTGTAAGCAGCGATGATGCCCGTCAGTCCGCCGGCAGCGAGCGACAGAAGCAAAACTGCCGGCAACCAGAAGCGGCGCAGGATGCTTGGACCCTGAGCTCGAGGGGTTTTAGATTGCTTTAGACGAGTAAGCCTTTGGTTTTGCGCCAGGATAATTTGCGGCCATACGATTCAAACCTCAGTATTTATGATGCTTTATGATGCCGATTTAGGACAATGTGGCTCCCCACAGTGTTGAAATCTCAGTGCATTTACCCGAGATTATAGCCAGTTTGGCGCTTGGTAGCGACTCCTTCAATTAGGCCGCCAACGTCTTGCCTTGCAGATCCTGGTTTACGCGAACACGAAACCGCAACCTCAAACCTGGAACTCGAAACTCGAAACTCGAAACTTGAATTACAGGCAACCTGACATCTCTTCTGCGAATCGTTATACTCCTCAGTATGGGGGCGACAGGCTTCGACAGGGGTACTGGCGGTCGACGGATGTCATGCCGGGCTACTCTATGCAGCTCGTTAAAAAGCGTAGGGAAAAAACAATTGCCAATAACAATGAATTGGCTCTCGCTGCCTAATTAGGCTCGAGCGTCTCACCGCAAGTTGCTTATGCGCGCGGAGGGAGATGTCACTCAGATAAGCTGGCCCAATCTTTCGGTCCGTGGGATTGGGCGAGACTAAAGTCGGACTAGCTCGTAGCGAGGTCTTGTCACTTCACTGACTCGATAACGAGCGAAACTTTGCCGGGTGTAAGCCCGGCAGAAAAGAGAAGTGAATAAGCATGTAGAGTCTTTCGACGTTGTCTCTTGGATCCGAGTTCAATTCTCGGCGCCTCCACCAAAAGATTGCCGATTGGCGATTGCCGATTGCCGATTGGAATGTTTCGAGCACCTAACGTTACTCCCAAACTGTTCAATGACCGAATTGACGCTTCCAATTCGCACTTATCATTCGATTACGGCCAATCGGCAATCGGCAATCGGCAATCGGCAATGAAGCTCCTTCCCATCGGAATATTCGACAGTGGCGTTGGTGGACTCACTGTTTATCGCGCGCTGCACGAGCGCCTTCCCAACGAACACTTCATTTACCTTGGCGACACTGCACGCGTCCCTTACGGCACCAAATCGCTGACTACAGTTGAACGTTACGCCATTGAGAACGCGAAGTTTCTCGAGAGTCGCGGCATCAAGCTCCTGGTTGTAGCTTGCAACACCGCCTCCGCTCTCGCCCTTCCTGCAATTCGCGCCTCCGTCAAAATTAACGTGATCGGCGTCATCGAACCCGGCGCGGCTGCCGCCGTAGCGTTAACAGCGGGAAAGACTATTGGCGTTATAGCTACCGAGGCGACGGTGCAAAGCGCGGCTTATTCAGAGGCGATCGCCAAGCTTGATGCTTCAGCTCAAGTGATCGAACAAGCCTGTCCATTATTTGTATCACTCGCTGAAGAAGGATGGGCGGACACTGCTGTCGCCGGAACCGTGGCCGCTGAGTATCTGAGCAGATTCAAAACAGTAAACCTCGGCGCGCTGGTCCTTGGTTGTACCCACTATCCCATTCTAAATTCGGTGATCCAGAGGACGCTGGGGCCGGAAGTCCCTTTAATTGATTCGGGGGAAGCGACGGCGAGTGAGGTACAATCGCTCCTCACGTCGCAGGGACTGGACCGGCCAGCTGGGCCACAGCGCGATCAAGAGCGACGGCTCTGCGACGATCTCGATCATTTCTATGTGACGGACGCGGCCCAACGCTTCGCCAAAGTTGCCGAAAGATTTTTGGGCGTTGCGCCTTCTGTGTTAGAAGCTGTTGAAGTCTGGGGAAACGATGAGCTTCGTACGAACTGACGGCCGCGCGCTCGATCAATTGCGCGCGGTCAAGATTACACCTGACTACCTGCCTTACGCCGAAGGCTCCGTCTTAATTGAGATGGGGTTGACGCGAGTGATCTGTTCAGCTTCGGTTGACGATCGCGTTCCTCCGTTTCTTCGCAACACCGGGCCAGGGCTGGGTCACGGCTGAATACGCGATGCTGCCGCGCTCAACTCAACAGCGCAAGCCGCGCGAAGTCGTGCGCGGGCCCTCTGGAAGGACCCACGAGATCCAGCGTCTCATTGGACGAAGTTTGCGGGCAGTAGCCGACATGAGATCTCTAGGCGAGCGAACCATGACCCTGGACTGCGACGTGTTACAGGCCGACGGAGGAACGCGTACGGCAGCGATCACCGGAGCATTCGTCGCCCTGGCTCTCGCGAGTAAGCGTCTTCTGAAGAAGGGCCGGATCAGCCGAACTCTAGTTACGGATCAGGTCGCGGCAATTAGCGTGGGCTTGGTTGATAATACGGCGTTGCTGGATTTGAAATACGATGAAGACTCGCGCGCTGATGTTGACATGAATGTGATCTGCACCGGGGACGGGCGCTTTATCGAGGTGCAGGGCACGGCCGAACGTGAACCCTTCACCAGAGAGCAGATGGATGCGTTGTTAGAACTCGCGGCCGCGGGAATCGCCGATCTGGTGAAAATGCAGCGGGATATAATCGAACGAGTTACCTTGGGTTGAGCTGGACAGACAACGTTGCCTTTGGCGCCTGGCATCGAAATCCTGACTACAGTCTGATTGCTCCACACGAGTTAAACCCTTTCACATCCATTGTTCAGAGGAGTACTAAACAGATGCGAATTTCCAAACTCGCGCTAATCGTTGCAGTAATAATTGTGAGTTATTCGCTGGCTGGTGCGCAGGAATCGTTTTCGAACGACAACGTTCCTTACACGCTTGACTTACCTTCCGCTACATGGCGGGCGATTTCGGAACCGGACGCAGCGCACGAGCATCTTGAATTCGTTTACGGTGACCGGTTGGAAGGCTTTCTGCAGATTCGTAAGGAGATGGTTGACAGCGGCATGACCAGTGCTGATGTTGCGCGCCGCGATCGGGATCAGAAGTTTCGCTTCTTTCCGGGATTCGTCGAAGGTAAGGAAGAAAAATTTGCTGGTCGTTTGAACGGGGTAGTGACGACTTACGAGTATGTAAAGACCGGCAAAACAATGATGGGCCGCGTCTATTATCTTCAGGCAGACAGTCGCACCGTCTATGCCTTACGCTTCACCGGACTACGCGACAAGCTGGCACGCATTCGCAATCAAACTGATTTGATTGCCCGCAGCTTCAAGTTAAAATGATTTCATGAAATAGAATTCTTGGCCGCTTGCGAAATGATGCGCGGGCGGCCGATTTTGTTTTTAGAATCATGCAAAGCTGATGAAACTAAAACTCGATCCGAAGTTGGAGATAAAGCCATCCCCGATTGAGGGACGTGGTTGTTTCGCTCGTGTTCCCCTGAGCGGCAGAAAGAAGATTGCCGAGTACGTCGGCGAGAAAATCTCGAATGCCGAAGCAAATCGCCGCGCGGGGCGCCGGCGCCTGCGCATCTGCGAGGTGAATGGCCGCTGGAGTTTAGATGGAAGTAAAGGCGGCAACGGGACCCATTACATTAACCACTCCTGCGAGCCGAATAGTTACATGAAGACTGTTCACGGTCATATTCTTGTCATAGCATTGCGCGACATTAAGGCCGGCGAAGAGCTTACGATCGATTACCATTCCACACTTCACTCAGACAAGAAAAAATGCAGTGTGGCGCACCTTCCTGTCGCGGGACGATTAATAAGGTGGACTAGGCAGAAGGCAGAAGGCAGAAGGCGGAGACGAAGCAAGTGCAGGTCGGCAGGCGAAACCATTTTCCATTTGTCAGTTGTCATTTCCAATTTGTCATCGGGTTGAACTTCAAACCGCGGAGACGCGACACTAAAAATCACTGGTTGTTTCATTCACACCGGGCTTTAGCCCGGTGTTCGAATGCGCGAACGTTTAACGGTAGATTGCGAACCTGTCAAACCCTTGAACGGTTTCATAATCTGGGACAATGTGACACCGGGCTAAAGCCCGGTGTGAATGAGACAAATCGCTCACAATCTCGGAAGTGTAAAACTAAACTTCGATCCGCGACCTTCTTCCGTCTCCAGAGCTACAGCGCCGCCATGTTGCTCAATCACTTCACGTACGAAAGAAAGCCCTAGTCCTGTCGACTCTTCATCCTTCTCCTGTCCCTCGCGCACGACTCGATAGAATTTTTCCCAGACCTTATCGCGCGCCTCTGCCGGGATTCCATAACCGCGATCTTCAACGCAAACTCGCACAGCCTCTGCCTCCAAAGCTGTTGAGACGGTTACCGTCGTCCGCTCTGGACTGTATTTGATGGCATTGCTCACCAGGTTTTTTACCGCCTGCGCGATCAGGCTCTTGTCGGCGGCTACCGGAGGGATACGTTGATTGGGTTGTTCGACAAGGCGAATTCGTTTCTTTTTGGCGGTCGGCTGCAGATTCTGAATCGTCTCGCGCACCACATCGTCGAGTCGCAGGGGGATCTTCAAAACTTCCTGACGATCTTTACGTTCCAGCTGAGTCACCGCGAGAAACGTGTTAATCATGCGCGATAGTCTTTGCGATTCGTTCGCAATGATCGCGACAAACTCTCTGGCTTGTTCGGGAAGTTGATCATCCGCAGTGAGGAGTTCCGCGAAGCCATTAATACTTGTGAGTGGAGTCCTCAATTCGTGAGACATAAGCGAGATCATGTCGCTCTTTAACTGTTCGTAAGCTTTGGAGCGCGTCAGATCGTTCACGATAATCGCCAGACAAAGCGGTTCCGCAATTGCTCCGCTCGTGTCCAATTGATCGGCTACAAGCGATATCCGCAGGCCAAAGGTTCCAGCGGGATTCTCAAGTTGTAATTCACCTTCATAAGCCTCGCCCGTTTGCAGCACCCGCCGAATCGCAATGGTTGGCTCGTCAAAGACGTCGGTCCGCAGCCTGTCAAGCAAATCAAACAGTGTGAGGTCGCCCGCCTCTGCTTCAGACAAACGCGTCAGTTTCAGGAGTGCATCGTTGATGTATGCAAGCGTGCCATCCAGATAAGCTATTGCCACGCCGTCCTGGATTTCCGCCAGCGCATTAATTCCGAAGCGCTGTTCTGACATGAGGCCATTTACTACCGCCAACAAGTCGAGCCGGCGTTGCTCAGCTGTGGCGGAAAGGTAAGAGAAATCGATTTTTCTTTGAAACCGACTTGCTAGCTTCCTGCCTTTGGAGATTGCGCGCGAGTTGTGCGCCGACTGCATTCAGTAGCGAGCGATCGTCGCTGGCTAGTTCACCCGGAAGTCGAAGCAGCAGCGCTCCTACTGACTGCTTCTCATGACGCAATGGTACCGCCACATTTGTTCCGGAGTTTTCCGTCCCAACCTTCTGCGTCAGCATCGCGCGAGATTTAAGTGATCGCTCCGCGAGCGAAATGCCTTCGCGCCAGGTGGAAATTCGCGACGAGTCCAACGAAGAGTTGGCTGTCGCGCGAAGTCTGTGCGGTGGTGACGAGTTCACCGCTGTGGTCGCGCTTAAAGACTATGATCTCCTGTGGCGAGAGCATCGTATCCAAAAGTTTCAGGCTGCTATTTAAGCGCGCGTTAGTCTCATCCGCTTGGAGGGAATTGAGCTTGCTCGAGGAATGGATTAACCGTTCTGTTAGTTGTGCATTCAAATTCCAAAGTCTCAATGCCTGAACTCCCAGCATTGCCAAACCGATGGCTAGCGCCATTGGTAATAAGAGAATGTCGAAGGGTAAAAAGCGGGCGCTGAGCCAGTGGGCAAGAACCAGGACAATGATCGCGGCACAAACATAGGGAAAGGCGCGTCGGGCTCCGAATTGATTGACCACCCAAATCGCGCAAAAAGCTGCCGTGCCAAGAATCGCGAAGGTAGCGCCCAGCATTGACCATTGCATTGGAGCTACTTGTCCCGGCTCGGAAATGACAAGCGTATTCACCAGCCACGACATGAAAACAGTGCGGCAGATGATCAGCGAAATAACGGCGGCCAGTAGCGCAAGAGCTACGGCGCGGAACGTACCTTTGGAATTAAAGATGTTTTCAGGCACTGGCTGTGGCAGGAGTTGTGAACTTAGGTCGGTCCGGTGAGAGCGAACCGCAGGGAACAAAACCAGTTAGGAGTATACCCGGCGAAGATTATTAAGGCCACAAAAATCCCATTTAAGGCCAAGAAATTGAGATTAGCGGCTTAGTCCTGCGATTGCCCGGCGTAGATCAGGTTCCTCACTTCAGAGCCACGGTACGCAAGTCCAGTAACACTTTGCCTTCGCTGACTCGTGAAATTATTGGCGGTTCGAAGGCCCTGAGTTGTCCCTCGATTTCATCCGGCGAGAACCGCCGGTGTTCCAGGGCAACCAACATCGTCGGCGGGTGAGTATTAGGCCCAGAGCCCCCGCCAATGGCGGATTCGCCTTCAACGAGATGAATCGTTAGTCGCGGAGTCTGCTGCGAGCGACAGACTGGTAACGAATTTCTCGGCGCGGTCGGCCACCTCCGACTTAGTCATCGCCAGCATCTGCAAGGTGGGAATTTCTGAGAACACTGTGCCGCGTCGATGGGCGTTGAGAGTCGCTTGTAACGCTGCCAAGGCCAGTTTATCCACACGAAGCGCGCGGTAGAGCGAGTGTCTTCGCAGTCGCTCAATGATTTCTCGTCTGCCGACAATCAATCCTGCTTGCGGCCCTCCCAGCAACTTATCTCCACTAAACGAAACGACGTCAGCCCCAGCGGAAAGACACTCGCGAATAATTGGCTCATCTTTCAATCCATGATCGCTCAAATCCTGCAACACTCCGGAACCTGCGTCCTCGTAGAGAAGCAAGCCGTTTTCATGGGCCAGACTTGCGAGCTCCGCAAGTGCTGGACGAGGCAGTGAAACCAACCACTCGGTAATTCGAAGGATGAACCCTCATGAGCAGACGAGTGCGCTCGTTAATTGCTCGCTGGTAATCTTCGATGTGGGTGCGATTGGTTGTGCCGACATCGACCATCCGCGTGCCCGAATTTGCCATCACATCGGGAACACGAAAATCTCCGCCTATTTCCACCAACTCGCCTCGCGAAACAATCGTATCGCCATCGTGGGCCAGCACCGTCAGGATTAAGAGCGCCGCAGCGGCGCAATTGTTCACCACTAGAGCGGCTTCAGCGCCGGTGAGTTCCGCCAAAAGTTGCTCGACTCGGGCGCCGCGACGGCCTCGAGTTCCGTTTGCCGAATCATATTCCAGCGTGCAGTAGCCGGATGCTTCGGCAATGGCTGCGCGTGCTTCTTTCGAAAGTGCTGCACGGCCCAAGTTAGTGTGCAGGATCACTCCTGTGGCGTTTATTACTCGCCGAAGCCCGGAGCTTTGTTCGCTCTGAACCAGATGTTCCATTCGTTTAGTTGCCTGATTCAGAAGCGACTCACGTTTGTTCTCATGGTCCTCGTTTGTTAAATGCTCCGAGAGGATTTCCGCGCGAAGTTCATCAGTTACTTCCCGGGCGATCGCTGTTAACCGTGTCGGCACCGGTAAAGTCTTGTAAGCGCTTGGCGGCCTCAGTCTTGAGCAGTTGATCTACCGAAGGAAGTTCGCGCAGGGCACGGAGTTTTGCGGGGGCAGTTTCGGACATGAATGAACCGTTAGCATAGCTGCTGAAGGGTTTGCTGGGCAATTAAGGCTTTAGTCGGTTCAGCAAGTTGTCTGGGACGCAGCTGCAGTAATTCCAGTTTTTATAAGTATTGACACGCGGCTTTTGAAACACCTAGACTCGCTCAGACGCGTCCTCCCCGGGCGCACCCACCTCAAAATCTCCACTCAGGAGCAACCTCGTGGCTATAGACAATAGACTACAACGGGCTCAATTGAGAGCCAGGAAGAATGCTTTTGGAGGCGATAGTCAGATCACCATTGACGATCAGTTGACCCGCCTCGAAGACGACATTCGCCGCCTCAAAATTGAATTTGACATCTATTTCAACGGCGCTTCCAAGCGGCCTCCTTATGACACCAAGGGTCGCGTCGACACTATCTTGAAGCGTCTGGGAGATGACCGCTCGCTGTCATTTGCTGAGCGTTATCGCTACAACACGCTGATGGCCAGATACAACGCCTTCCGTGATCTTTGGCGACGGACAATGCAGGGCCGGGAAGAAGGCAAGGATCCGGTATCGGCGGCGAGAGCGACTGCGAAACGAGAGGCGGTTGAGAGTTTCAGTAAGACCACGCTTGTTTGCCACGACGCAAACAAAGAAGTGGAAACGATTAAGAATCTCTACGACGCGCTAGTTGACGCAAGAACAAAGTGTGGCGAACCAACTGAGGATTTTTCATTCCCCAGATTTCATCGTCTCATCGCTTCAAAGGCAGAAAGTCTGAAAGCCCGACTCAAGTGCGAACGAGTCAGCTTTTCAGTAGAAGTTGAGGGTGGTCACGTAAGTTTTAAGGCGCGTGGGGAACGGGATTAGAGACAATCGCAAGCAAACTAAAAGAGGCGACCGTTTGGTCGCCTCTTTTGTTTTCGCTTACCGGATCATTTGGATCGGAAGCAGTCAGTGGCTTTGCTATCGCAAGCCGGGGAGACTATATCTTGGTCACTTGTTCAGCCTGAGGTCCTTTGGGGCCCTGCGTCACTTCGAATTCAACTTCCTGGCCCTCTTCGAGAGTCTTGAAGCCGTCGCCCTGAATGGCGCTGTAGTGAACGAAGATATCAGAAGAGCCTGGCTGTTCGATGAAGCCATAACCCTTCGAATTGTTAAACCACTTGACCTTACCGGTTATTCTAGACATAACAACGAATCCTCCTAACGATTCGGTAAAACGGGCGAGAATAGTACGGGTCTAAGTTGTCATTTCTTGAGGAACGACAGACCTGTGCTACTCCGCGCCGACGACGTCAATTCTTGTGAACCGGACGCGCTTTGGGGGCGCTACGCGAAACACACAATTAACAAAAAATGCATGGTGAAAACGCATTGAGTGCGATTTCAGCATGCATATACTTGCGGGGGCGAAACTACTAAAACTCATTGCTGTAAAGCTGGCAGAACGAAATGCTGGGGAAGTCGAAAGGAAAACCCTGCATTGGAACGACGGCGCATACTAAGCGAAAGAGCTAAAAGCTGTCAAGAATTAAAGCATAAACCTACATCCTGCTAGGTTTACGGCCATTTCTGGCTTCCTTACCGTGAACTTGAGAGCAGGTACTGCAAAGGATTCACAGGCTGATCGTTGATGCGCACTTCGTAATGGAGGTGCGGACCAGTTGAGCGACCGGTGGATCCAACCCGGCCCAGCAGTTCTCCGCGTTTAATCAGTTGTCCCACGGACGCTGCGATCACCGAGAGATGTCCATAACGAGTGGTCAGACCGCGGCCGTGATCGACGACAACGAGTTGGCCATATCCATTTTGCCAACCAGTGAACGTCACTTTTCCGCTGGCTCCAGCGATCACCGGAGCCCCAGGGGCTGCATCAATATCTTGTCCTGAGTGGAATTCATAAGAACTGCCGCCGAACGGATTACGCCGTCCGCCGAAGCCACTTTCCAACGTTCCCTCGACTGGCCAAATCGACGGAGTATGACTGTGTCGGGCTTCGTAAGCTCGCAGCTCTCGCTCGATACGATTCATCTTCGTTTCAAGCGCTATCACGCTCTCGGGTTCCAGCGGCAGTTCCGGTCCACCGGCTCCGGGCGTGGAGTTGTTTCCCGAGACCAGTCCCGACTCTTGGGCGAGTTTTCGTGATGTGTCTTCAACAGCTTCAACACGATTGCTCAACCGATTCAACTCCCTTTGCTGCCGCTCATTCTCCGCCCGCAACCGTCGATTCTCATTTTCGACTCGCAGGTGCATCGCTTGTTGAGTTAATCCATAGAATCCGTAGACACAGCCAAAAAAGAGAAGGACGGCGCCAACAGTAAAAAGCTTGAACGACTTTTTACCTACGCAAATTCTTCGGATTCTGGAACGGGATCGGGATGTGTGGGCAATAATGAAGGCGTAAAAACGGTCGTCACGGGGCATCGGTTACTGTCTCCACGTTGTGTGCAGAGGTCGAGGCTGCGCAACAAACGGAAAATGGCTCACACTGCCTTAAGGCAGGATGGCGCACTAGTTAAGAAATATTTACGAGTTACTACTGACCTGCTTGAAGTTCTTTGCAGCGGAGGATCAGAACCTCTAAAGAGAAGGACAACCATCCGGCCGGTGCTGCAACGAGCCGAAACCCTATCACAGGGGCGACAATCGTGGCAAATCCTCAGGATTTCGAAATTCTGGAAAGGAAGGTCTCGGAACTGAAAGCTCCGATTTTTAGCAGATCAACTGGACTGGAAATCCCTGGACTCACGTCGGCGGCGGGATCGATCAGCAAAAATGGCCACGCAAATTAAGACGAGGAGGGCGACAAAAATTACGACGATGGCGAGTTTGATGGCCACCAGGAGGATCCCCGCGGCGGTCAGAACTTTGCCAAGCAATGCGACGATCAGGAGCATAAGGGCGAAGATTCCGCCAAGTTTTGCAAATATTCCTAAAAGCACGGACATTTTCCTTTAATTCCAATAATCAAGCTTAAGACCTTCGCTCGAAAGAAACCGGTTCAATCCTCCGCGCCAACTGCGTTGTCTCGCCAGTGCGGTATCGCTGCGTGTCGAGTGTCCCCGTAACCACCGACGGCGGTGGACGTCGCGAATCGAAGCGCAGGACTCGGTCGGAGTTTTGACGCTTTCTTATGTAATCAAAAACCATGTAAGCGCCCAGGGCGACAAGTGCGACGGGCAACAGTTCACGCACGGGTAACTGGATCCGCAGTAATGTATGTAACAAGAAGACTGTGCCGATGATGATTAACGTGACGCCCCAAGCGAAAGGGTTTCCATAAAGCCGTTGCGTGATGACGTCTTCCTCGGCTTCCGGCGACAGGCCGGCGCGTATCAATTGAGCCGTGCGGCAGGCGTCAACCGCAGCAAACAACCAGGTGCCAAGTACACCGAGCAAGAAAAAGAGCACGCCTTCAGTAAGCACCGCCATCTGGAAAAAGCTGGCAAAGATGGCGAAGTGCACAATAGCCTTTGAGGTCTGCCCGTTGTAAGCCGCGCCCAGACCCGGAACAAAAGACAAGAGCGTGGCCACAAAAGGCGAACTCTTTCGTCTTACTACACCAACGCCACTCGTCGAGGACTGCTGCCGCAGCAACTCAACGCCGGTCACAATGCAATCCTGACAGAACGGAAAGCCTCGAATCCTGTGGTCACACGCCGGGCAGAGTGCGCGCGCACAACGATTACACTGCACTACTGACGGCGTTTTCTGGTGATAGGTACAATTCATCATTATTGACCGCCGACCAACTCCTTGAGGCCGTTCTCATAACTCTGTTCCGCCAGCCGCAAACTAGCTTGATAGACTCCACTAATTGAACCATCCGCCGAAACTGTATTTGCGAGGACAAACACAGCCAGCAGCAACATCGTGGCAACGGTAGCCAACTGCGGGGAGACGATGGGATCCAACAATATTCGCAGCCAGGAAGCGAATCTTGCCGATAAAGGTGCGCGAACCTCAGCGGCTGTAAGTGTTCCAAGCGTCGCTTGCAGGATCCTTTCATTCAATCCAAATGGCACCGGTTGATCTTCACTAATGTAGGTGTAACAAGCTCCGATTGAGCGCACCACCTCGCCCGGAAGTTCTGTGCATCGGTCACACAAAGCCGCGTGCCGTTCCCAACGATGGTAGAAAGGTGCAGGCAGAAATCCATCCAAATAATCCGTTAAGGAATCTTCAAACTCGCTACAGTTCATCGCCGTTTCCGGCATTGTGCTTTGCAGGATCATCGCTTCGAGTTCCCGACCGGGCGGTGGGACTTCCGCAACCCGGCAGGCCTGCATCGCACTTTTGACCTCGCTCAGCGTTTGGTGACAAACAGGGCAGCGCAGAGCATGCTCGGAAGACGCTCGATGCGTTTCAGCGTCAAGCGCTCCCTCCAGGTAATCACTGAGTTGATTCTCAAACTCCTGACAAAGCATTTGTTTCTCTCTTCCGCTCTCTTCTTGTTTGCCTACACCGGACTCATAGCGACGACTTTCATCCGACGTAGTATTTTGGCCAGCTCAATCCGGCCGCGATTGATTCGCGACTTAACCGTCCCCTCTGGGATTTGTAGAAGAGTGACAATCTCCTGATAACTCAACTCTTCAATGTCGCGGAGAATTACGCACGTGCGGAGATCCGGGGAAAGCTTATCGATTCCGCTCTGAACCTGAGCGCCTAGTTCGCGCCGCTCCATCTCTTCCTGAGCCGAACCGCTGGAGGTATGCAGGTGATAAGTGTGGTCAGAAAGGTCGTCCGCGTGGTGGTCGTGGGGCGTGCGTTGGCGCTTGCGGTAGTCGTCGATAATTAGATTACGTGCCAGCCGCATTAACCAGTTTTGCAAGTCGCCTTGCTTGGGATCGTATTGATCCAACGACCGATAAACGCGAACAAAAACTTCCTGTGTCAAATCCTCCGCGGCGTCGGAGCGAGAGGTAAAGCGGTAAGCTAGGTTGTAGATCCGCCGCGAATAGCTTTGAACAACTTCCTCCCACGCCGCGCCGTCTCCAGCACGACATCTGCGAATTAGTTCAGCTCCTTCGTTGGCGGCCAAAGCCCTAACAGCCCCCACTGATGTTTCTCCGGTTCTGACGTGCGCCTGGTCTCAACCACTGACAAGGAGGAACGTCCCTTGTCGAAAGCGGTTACGACTACTTGAACCTGAAAGTTCCGACCAACCCTTACGAGCCAAACAGTTGCCAGCCGAAACCCCGCACTTGGTCACCGATAAGCATTCCCGGCACAATCTTGCCGGATGATCGAAAACTGTAGTAGCCTTCCTCGACGGCCCTATATCTTGTGGTTTGCTTTCCGCCCAAGTCAAGTTTCCCGAAAAACCGCTAAACCTGAGACAGATTCTTGAAGTCACCTGTACGGAAATACCTGGAGTTTGGAGCGCTTTGCGCCCTCGCTATCGGCATTCTCTGGTGGTTTGGCAGAAAGCTTGACTGGGGGGAGGTCCGGCACGCGCTCGGACAAACCAACAAATCCCTGTTAGCTCTCGCTACGATCCTTGTCTGTATTAGCTACCTCTTGCGCGCTTACCGTTGGGGAGCCTTGTTAGCTCCGCTCGCGCCCGCGCGAATCAAGCATCTTTTTGCCGCTACCACGATCGGATTCGGAGCTGTTTTCCTGATCGGCAGAATGGGCGAGGTCGTTAGACCGGTAATGCTGCCGCTACGCGAGCCTAGAGTTCGCGCAAGTGCTTCGTTTGTCACCATTATGGTGGAGCGGATTTACGACATGCTGGCGGTTGTAATCCTGTTTTCCGCCAACCTGCTTTGGTTTGTTCCTCCCAGCAATGTTGCCAACCAGATTTCACGAGTGCGAATCGCGGGATTTGTCCTGTTGGCGGCCACGCTGTCGGGCGTTGCCGTTTTGGTGTGGTTTCGAAGAAGGTCGATTACCGTTATTCGTTGGGTCGATCAACGATTGCGGGGCTGGAGTTTTATTCCTACACGGATTACGCGCGCCGTGATCAGCGTTCTGGAGCAACTGGCGAGGGCCTTGCGCGTGCTTGCGAACGCCCGGGAACTTGCCGTGACGATCGCCTGGACTGCGCTGGTCTGGGGTGGAATTGTAATCGCCAATCTTCTTGTTATAAGGGCCTTTGGACTTAATTTTGGTCTCACCCAAGCCATCTTCGTGCTCGGATGGTCATTGGTCGGGTCCCTGGTACCGACTCCCGGCGGCGCTGCCGGAGCTTTCCACGCGGCCACCGCGGCCGGCCTAATTTTTCTTGGCGTGGAACCGGAGAGAGCAGCCGCAGTTTCTATTGTTATGCACCTGATCGATTTCGGTCCTTCTGTAGTTTTTGGCTTTTTCTATTTTGTTCGGGGCGACATTAATTTCGCTCGCCTACGTTCCTTGTCGTCGCCGGAAGCGGTGGAACACGCTGTTGAGGATGAAAGCATAATTCCGGAGACGGACGATTTACTACTCGATGGCAGGCTCGAAAGTGCTGCTACTCCCGAATAAAACTACTTAACAAAATTTCGGGAAATATCTCACCCCCTGAGGTTCACTGATATGAAGTGTCCATTCTGCGGTTACCTTGAAGACAAAGTGGTTGATTCGCGAGAATCGCGCGAGGGCGAGGCGATTCGACGACGGCGCGAATGTCTGCGCTGTGAGCGGCGCTTCACCTCCTACGAACGAATTGACGAAATTCCCTACATGGTCGTGAAGAAGGACGGGCGGCGCGAGACTTTTGATCGTAATAAAGTTATGGCTGGCCTTTTACGAGCTTGTGAGAAACGGCCAGTGGCATCTTCCAAGCTCGACTCGATTGTTAACGCCATCGAAAAGTATGTTCAGGAGTCTTCCGAGCGCGAACGGCCGACCAGCAAGATTGGCGAAATGATTATGCGGCGACTTAAGGAGCTCGACAAAGTTGCTTATGTGCGCTTTGCTTCTGTCTATCTTGAGTTTGAAGATGTTTCGGAGTTCATGACTGAGTTGAAACATCTCGTTCGCACACGCGCGACGTCCGGAAGTAAGAAGAGTTGAACCAATCACGACAGTTAAGCTTTTGAGATGATTAAACCGACTCGCGTCACAGGCCTTGAGCGGCTTGAACTGCTGCGACTCCGCGACCGCGTGGGACGCCTGTTCGCCGCCTTGCAAGAAGCCACGGTGGCAGAAGACCCGTTAGCTTCCGGCGCATGGGCTCCTCCAGTCGATCTGTGTGAAGCGAAAGACGCGCTTTATGTACGAATTGAATTGCCGGGGCTGACTGCGGATCAGATTCAGATTGGGCTGACCAATACTCAATTGCGGATCTGGGGAGAAAAAAAGCGTAGCGTTGCGCCGCATCCAATCACTTCGCATCTTTGTTCAGAGCGCAGTTACGGACGATTTAGCCGTCTCGTTCCTTTGCGCTGGACGGTCAGCGTGCGCGACGCCACAGCAGAACTCGGGAATGGCTTATTGCTGATTCGCCTGCCCAAAATCGAAGATCGCCGCGGAGTCGAGTTCAAACTTACGGTGAAAGAAGCAAATAGTGACTAGGGTGAAAAAGCGATCAGGCAAAACTTTTTATTACTTAATGAAGTAGAATCAATCTATGGCGATCATAAAAGACGCAGACACAACCCAGGGGCTGGAACCCGCAGATACTGACCAACAATTGCAGATTCCCAACGATCTGCCGGTGTTGCCGTTGCGCGACATCGTTATTTATCCGTTCATGATTGTTCCGCTCTTCGTCTCCCGCGAAAAATCAATTCGCTCGGTTGACGAAGCTTTGGGCGAGAACCGTATGATCCTTCTCGCCTCTCAGAAAGACCTCGATAAAGAAGAGCCAACAGCTGACGACCTTTATCGCGTCGGCACGGCGGCAGTGATCATGCGCATGCTGAAACTGCCGGACGGCCGAATCAGGATCCTGGTACAGGGACTTGCTCGTGCGGAGATTGAGTCGGTTGATACCAGCGGTGAATACATTCGCTCCCGTGTGCGCGTGATGCAGGAGATTCTTCCACCCGAGCGCTCACTCGAGGTGGAGGCCCTGATTCGTAATGTTCGCGCTTCGATGGAGAAAGCCATCAATCTCGGCAAGAACATTTCTCCTGAAGTGATGGCAATCATTGCCAATCTTGACGATGCCGGTCGCCTTGCCGACCTTTCTGCTTCCAATCTCGAGTTAAAGGTCGAAGATGCTCAGTCGGTGCTTGATATCGCGGACACCACAGCCCGCCTGCGTCGCGTCAACGAACTGCTCAATAAAGAAATCGAAGTACTGACAGTGCAGCAGGAGATCAATACGCAAGCCCGCGCCGATATCGATCGCTCGCAACGTGAGTTTTACCTGCGCCAGCAGATGAAGGCGATTCAAAGTGAGCTCGGTGAAGGTAATGAACTAGCGGAGGAGATAGCGCAGTTCAGGGAAAAGATTGAAGCGGCCAGCATGCCGAAGGCGGCTGAAGATGAAGCGTTGCGTCAGTTGAAGAAACTCGAACGCATGCATCCGGACGCTGCGGAGACAGCGACGTTGCGAAACTGGATGGAGATCATGACTGATCTTCCATGGTCAAAAGCATCGACTGACAACCTCGATTTAAAGAAAGCGGAGGATATCCTCAACGAAGATCACTACGGTCTGGAGAAAGTTAAAGACCGGATCATTGAGGCTTTGGCTGTGCGCAAGCTAAAAGAAAAACCAAAGGGTCCAATTCTATGTCTCGTTGGACCTCCGGGTGTCGGCAAAACTTCGCTGGGGCGATCGGTGGCGCGGGCCTTGGGGCGAAAGTTTGTGCGCCTCTCATTGGGCGGAGTCCATGATGAAGCCGAGATTCGCGGGCATCGACGTACATATGTCGGAGCAATGCCCGGGCGCGTCGTGCAGGCGATTCAACAAGCTGGCACAAACAATCCGCTAATCATGCTTGACGAGATCGACAAGGTCGGAGCAGATTTTCGCGGAGATCCGTCGTCAGCGCTGTTGGAGGTTCTGGATCCGGAACAGAACAATAGCTTTCGCGACAACTATCTCGGCCTCACATTCGATCTTTCCAACGTCATCTTTATGACCACGGCAAATGTACTGGACACGATTCAGCCCGCGTTGCGGGATCGAATGGAAGTGATTCGGCTTGCCGGATACACCGAAGAAGAAAAACGTGAAATAGCCCAGCGGCACCTTCTGCCAAAGCAGATGGAGGAGAATGGCATCACGCCGCGTGACCTGCACATCTCCAAAACCGCGCTCACGGCGATCATTCAGCAATACACTCAAGAGGCTGGACTGCGGCAACTGGAACGCGAGATTTCGAGAATCTCCCGCAAGGTCGCGCGCCGCATCGCCGAAGGCCACAAAGGCGCAGTCAGGGTTTCATTAAAAAACCTGCACGAGTTCCTGGGAGCTCCGAAGATCATTCCCGAGGAAGTGCTGAAGAAGGACCAGATTGGTGTCGCAACTGGATTGGCGTGGACAGCCGTTGGTGGCGATGTGCTTTTCGTCGAAGCATTGCGGATGAAAGGCAAAGGCAATCTTGTTCTGACCGGACAACTTGGTGAAGTGATGCGTGAATCCGCTCAGGCTGCCTACTCCTACGCCAAGTCTCGAGCCAAGGAACTTGAGATCAACGAAGAAGACTTTTCCAATTACGATCTCCACATCCATATTCCCGAGGGTGCGATTCCGAAGGACGGGCCTTCAGCCGGAATCACGCTCGCCACAGCCATGGTTTCCGCGCTTTCGCAACGGCCGATCCTGAAAGAGGTGGCCATGACCGGCGAAATCACTTTGCGAGGTAACGTCTTGCCAGTTGGTGGAGTTAAGGAAAAAGTGTTGGCCGCTCGCAGGGCGCGGGTCACGACAATTTTGCTGCCGCTACAGAACCGGCGCGACCTTGATGAAGTTCCCAAGGAACCTTTCAAAGATATTAGGTTTGTGTTTGTCGAGAATATGCGCCAGGTATTTCGCGAGGCGTTGAAAGAGAAGGTGATCCCTCCGGCGACATCTGGGCCAAGGCCAACGCGCCTGCCACAGGCAGCGTCAAGTCGGGTTAATCAGTAGGCGGCGTCACAAGATCATTTTCCATATAGCATTTCGCATTTTTCATTTCTCATTCTCGCCGAACGCAATATTCGCGTTTTCAACACCCTGGGATAAACGCTCCCATCGTAAGCATACCTGGACGCCCAAATGAGAAATGAAAAATGCGAAATGCTATATGGAAAATGATCTTTTGCTGCTTTGACTATTGGTATAGATAGGAAAAGCTTTTCTTCTGATCCCATTCAATGCTTTCGACATTAGCGCCATCGCGCGCGATCAGTTCCTCACTGATCTGATCCGTACTAACCGCCGGGCTGATGTCGACTGAATAAGCAAGCGTTCCCACTGGCTCTTTTTCGCTTTGGCTGATAGCACGCAACTCAGAGTCGAAGCTGTGCGCTTGCAACACCTCTCTGAGCGCGCTCTGAGTTTGGCGTCACATTCCGGGTTTGAATCGACAATTCCATCGAGCGAAAGACCTGTTCTCGCTCTCGATACTCAAGCACCCACAACAGCAGCACTGAAAAGATCGTGAGGATCAAGGCGAGGTCCCAACGGCCCACTCCCGTTCCTAATCCAATCGCTAAGCTGATCAGCAGAACAGTGATCTCCTTCGGATCGCGGATGTTGGTGCGAAAGCGAACCACCGAAACAGCAGCAAATATTCCGAACGCGCGGGCAGCATTGTCGCCAACAATAATCATCAGCGCGGATGCAACCACCGCGAGGAGTATTTGGGTTTGCGCTACGTAGGGATTTGTTTTGAGACCTAGCACCCGCCGTCGCGGCCGGTAAGCCAGGACCGCGCCCAGGATCGCCGCTAATATTAAACGCAAGGACAATGTCGCCAGCGCTTCAGCCCACGTTTCGGCGCGACCGATCGCCGTGGTCTGATTCGGAGCGTTGAAGATGTCACCAAAGACACTTGTCGGATCTGAACTACTCGGAGTTACAAGGGGCGAGGGGCGTGGATCAACTTGAACTGTTCCCGGTCGCGAATCACCGACTGCCGTGGCTTCACGTCGCTGTTGCGCACTCTTGCTCGCCAAAAAGTAGACGGTAAAGGCGCTGATTAAGAGGACACCGAGAAATACAACAATTAAGGTGATCGTCTCCTTACGGTTTTTGGGATTCAACTTAATCAACGTTTCCTTCTTGGATAGCACTCGTATCAGCAGGATGTCCCACGAAGTATGCCTGACTTTCAAATCTCTCTTCGGTACTGGTAGCCGGAACAGGCCGGTAACTACCGTCTGGTTGCAGCAATCTCGCTTTGACGTTGTCTCGCAAATAAGCGCCGAGCACTACGTCTTTCAAGTAGTGCCTGATCTCGCGATTCCGAACGGGAGCTAAAACTTCAATCCGGTGTTTTAAGTTGCGGGCCATCAGGTCAGCGCTGCCAATGTACACCTCATCCTGGCCGCCATTCTCAAAATAGAAAATGCGGCTGTGCTCGAGAAATCTACCGACGACGCTTCGCACCGTGATCGACTCGGAAAGTCCGGGAACCCCTGGCCGCAACATGCAGATACCGCGAACAATCAAATCAATCTTCACCCCAGCCTGAGCCGCTTCGTAAAACTTCATAATCATCTGCTTATCAGCAAGACGATTAAACTTCCCGATGATTCTCGCGGGCCGGCCCGCCTTTTGGTTTTCAATCTCGCGGTCGATTAGGGTGTTAATCTGAGCGCGCATCGTCACGGGCGCCACGAAAAGACGCTGGTAATCCGTTTGCCGCGAACAACCGGTTAGAGTAATTAAAGAGTTCGGTAGCATCCGCTCCAATCTGCTCGTCAGCAGTAAAGAGACCCACATCTGTGTAAGTACAGGAGGTTGTTGGGTTGTAATTTCCGGAAGCGATGTGCGCGTAGCGGACGAGCGAATCGCCTTCACGGCGCACGACGAGCGTAAGTTTGCCGTGAGTCTTCAGACCAATAATGCCGTAAACCACATGCACGCCGGCTTGCTCCAGCTTCCGCGCCCATTCGATATTGTGCTCTTCGTCGAACCGCGCCTTGAGTTCGATCAAAGCCGTTACCTGCTTGCCCTGCTCGGCGGCACGGATCAGGGCTGGCGGAATTGGCGAGTCCGGACCAGTGCGGTAGAGACACATTTTGATTGCTACTACATCGGGATCTTCAACGGCTTCGTTAATGAAATCCGTGACGCAGCTGTAGGAATCGTACGGATGATGCACCAATAGATCGCGGTCCTTGATGACATCGAACAATGGCTTTCCAGCCTCCAACCTTTCCGAGACTTCAGGTTCGAAGGGCGCGTCTTTCAAGTCGGGACGATCAAGGTCATAAAGCGCCATCAAATCCTGAATTCCCAGAGGACCTTCCATCGGATAGACATCGTCAGGAACAAGGTCGAGAGATTCAGTCAAGTACTTCTGCAGCACTTCAGGCATGTCGGCTGAAATTTCTAACCTTACCGGACTCCCGAACCGGCGCCGGCGAATCTCTCGCTGCAGCATTCGTAACAAGTCTTCAGCAGCCTCTTCACGAATCTCGATGTCGGCATCGCGCGTAACGCGGAAGCAGTAACTCGGACCAGGATCCATTCCGGGGAACAGCGTCGCGATGTTCGCCTGAATCAATTCTTCGACGAGTACAAATGATTCCGGACGGTCAGCAATCGGAACCAGACGCGGAACAACTGACGGCACCTTGATTCGAACGAAGCGCGGCTCATTTTTGAACTTCGGCGGATCAGCAGGGGAGGGCCCGTCTGAAGCTTGAACGACGAGACCGAGATTCAGACTAAGTGGCGAGATATACGGAAACGGATGCGTCGGATCCACAGCCAGCGGAGTCAATATCGGGAAGACTTTCTCTTCGTAGTAAGTATCTAAAGCTTTCTTCTCCGCCGCACTGAGCGAGCTATAAGAGACGACGGCGATTCCTTCAGACTTCAACTGAGGAAGAATCTCCTGCGTCAGACAGCGTTGCTGCTCGGCGACCATGGGAATTACCCGCTCCCTGATCATTTGTAATTGCTCGCCGGGAGTCATTCCATCCAGCGAGAGTTGGTCGACCTCTTCTTCGAACTCCTCTTTCAAGCCGGAAACACGAATCATGAAAAACTCATCAATGTTAGAGCTGAAGATTGAGAGGAATTTGAGTCGCTCAAGAGGCGGATTTGTCCGGTCCAGCGCTTCCTCAAGCACACGTCGATGAAACTCCAGGAGGCTGGCCTCGCGATTAAAGAACAACTCTGACGCCGGCAGAGTTTCCAAATCCACCTGAGGCGTCATCATTGCCACCTTATCGGCCGATAAAGTTTTCTCTTCCAGTGCTGTTGACATCGTTTTATTGCTTCCTTCGGCTTGAACTGCCGGTGCGAGCTTCTTTTTCATCATTAATTTAAAAACTCAACTCGAAAAGCCCATAGGAGAGACGGGGCGCATGACTGTTGGGGGAGACCCGCGCAAATCAATTTGGCAAGCACCGTTCCACATCAGCCTGAATCCGACGCATTACCTGAAGGTTCAGAGTAGCGCCCAGTTGCTTCAAACTGTGGCTTTGGCCCGATTATTACGCAAAGACAATAAAGCTGCAGCTGTACTGATTTAGTGCTATCCGCTTGAATTTGAACCAGCCTTAACCAGCCGTTTTTGGGCTTATCGTAGGCTTGAAATGCGGCGACGCTGACGAACTCGTCGGTTTCAATGATGTAGCAACTTAACCGGTTGCCGTAGACACAGCCCGTGTCCAGTCCAATTGCGTGAGCCACCCGAATGGGTTGCGGGCGCGGCCAGTGTCCAAACAGAACAATCTTCTCGGAGTCGTAAACTTCATACCAGGGCACACCTGTGCGGCTGGTTCGATCCTTACCCAGCGTTCGTAGTTCAGTTAGATCCTCCGCTGACTGAGCGTCTAGAGGTACACCCGGCCGGACTCCTGCATGCACCACGACATGCGTTCCCAAGTCGATTATCAGTGGTAAAGAGCCCAAAAAGTCGCGATACGCGGCCAAGTCTGAATCTAGTTCAGCTGCAGTTTTTGCTTGAGAGTTTTTAAGAGAATCGGTTTGCCCGCGCCAGTAGCGAAGTAGCGCAAGATCATGGTTGCCGAGTACTGAAAGAAAGCGGTTATCGCTGCGGAAGAAGTCCAGAACCTCCCTGCTTTTCGGACCTTTTGTGATTAGGTCTCCTACAGCCACCACTTGATCCCCCGGTTTCAACCCGACGAGGTCGAGCAGGGAAATGAGCTCGTCGAAACAGCCGTGAATATCACCAATAACAATCGTTCGAGACATGAGTTTAATAGGCACTTCCGGCCGTCATTTCAAGCCAAGGACCAGGAAAGAAGCATTCTCAGTGCCAACAGCAGTCTAGACGGGTTTGGGCGAGCCTCGGAATGTTGGAACTAGTTTTGTTGACACTGCGTGCCAACCACGACGGGCTTAAACGCATCAGTATTTGGTGTCGCTTTCCGGTGGAAAACTTCACCGTTTTAGCCTTTGTTCCAATTAGCGATTGTTTGACACCCCGGAAAACCGTGTGCTAACCTCCGGTTGGTTTTGGCCCGCGGCGAGTAGGGCTCATGTCATAGAGGAACTTAAAGTTACCTCAGCAATCTTAACCAATATCTTTTATGCGAGCGGTCCCGAACGTCGCTCGGGATTTGCGCTGATGGCGTTGAAGGAGAGAGTTTTGAAATTGTCCCGATTCCCTCAAGTGGTTTCGCGCTTGGCCCTGGCTTTCGCGGCAGCCCTGTTCCTCATTCCTGTTACAAGTAGTTTTGGTCAGATACCTGCCGGCTCGTCCGCTCGGAATATTCAGAACGATGTCGAGAAAGCGGATCCGCGGGTCACCAGACTGATTGCCAAGGCTGAAGATCATTTCCGCAAAGGCAAACTCAATCTAGAGGACAACAAACGCGAGCAGGCCAGAGACGAATTCGACCGGGCAGTGGATTCGATTCTCGAGTCTGGCATGGACGTTCGTGCCAACCAGCGGCTTCAGGTTTTCTATCTGGAGCTGGTTGAGCGGATCTATCGGGAAGAGGTGCCGACGGTACAGGTTCCCGCGGTCAATTCTACTCAGCTGGTGGCGCAGAATACGCAGACACCGGCCCAGACCAGCAAGCCTCCGCAAATCGGGTTTCTCGATCAGAAGTTTGAACCATCGCCGCTCGATGAATTGAGCAAGCTCGTTCTTACTCCCGACGAGCAGAACGTTTCTGACGCTGATGTTGTGGCGTTGGAACAGGCGAAGAATAACGTCAACTTCAAATTCACGATCAATCCTCTAATTCAGCAATACATCAATTTCTACCAGGGTCGTGGTCGTTCGACGATGGAGTCGGGCCTGCGCAAGTCTGGTCAGTACATGAAACTGGCGCGTCAGATTTTTGCAAAGGAAGGCGTACCTGTAGATATCACCTGGCTGGGTCAGGTCGAGAGCGCCTGGAAGCCGAAAGCGATGTCGTGGGCCGCGGCGTCGGGTCTGTGGCAGTTTATTCCTGGCACTGGACGTCAATACGGCTTGCGCCAGACTGCCTGGATTGATGAGCGTAACAGTTTTGAGCAGGCGACTACTGCATCGGCTCGCTATCTGAAAGACCTTGCCGCTCATTATCAGGGCGACTGGGAGCTGGCGATGGCTGCCTACAATACTGGGGCCGGCAATGTTGATCGGGCGATTTCACGCGCCGGCAGCAGAAACTTCTGGGCCATTTATCCTTACATTGCTCAAGAGACTCGCAACTACGTTCCCAATATCCTGGCCACGATTTTGATCGCGAAGAATCCTGAGAAGTATGGCTTTAAAGGAATCAAGGCTGATGCACCGATGGCTTACGACCGGGTTCAGGTTCCTACTGCTACAAGTTTGCAGTTGATCGCATCGGCGACTGACACGTCGGTTGACCACATCCGCAGCCTCAATCCGGAACTCAAGCGCGATATCACACCGCGCGGCGAGAGTTATGCGGTGCGTGTTCCCGGTGGACGTTCAAGCCAGCTGGTTTCAGTGTTGAAGCGAATTCCTGGCGACAGGCGCGAGTCGGCCCGCGTGATTTCGATTGCTCCCGGCGAAGACCTGCAAGGCGTGGCGAATCGCACCGGGGTCAGTGTCACTCAGTTACAGGCGATGAACAGTGGCGTTGATTTAAAGTCAGCCACCAAGCTCGTAGTTCCAAACAGCACAGTCAAGTTAACGAGTTGGCGTCGTGCTCAGCCCGTAGCGGGTGAAACGCCGGCAGCGGCTTTGACTAAGGTTCGTGCGCGCAAGGGTGACACGATTGCCCGGATTGCTTCTGCGCGTAATCTGGACGCCAACGAACTGGCCCGGCTCAACGGAGTTTCTCCGGAAGCTGAATTGAAGGCAGGACAGGAAATCAGATTGCCGGCAACGGCTGGCGCGGCTCCCTCACGCCGTCGTTAGTTTTCGACAGTGTAAATTCACGTCGGTTCACTTTCAACTGAACGTGAAAAATCAGGAGCGCGCTTTCGATCAATTCGTAAGCGCGCTTTTTCGTGTGAATCGTGAATCGTGGATCGTGGAAATCGTAAATCGGGAATCGTAAATCGGGAATCAAAAACCCGAAACCTGAAACCTGAAACCTGAAACCTGAAACCTGAAACCTGAAACCCGAAACTCGAAACCCGAAACTTCCTAGGAGCTTCCTCACATGCTCTTCCGCACCCTCTCCGCAGCTGTTTACGGCATCGATGCCGACCTCGTTGATATCGAAGTCGACTTGACCCCAATCCGAGGCGAATCTGACAAACTCACCGTAACCATCGTCGGCTTGCCCGATGCGGCTGTGCGCGAATCGCGCGAACGCATCCGCGCCGCGATCACCAACTGCGCCTTCTTCTTTCCGTTTGAGAAGATCACTATCAACCTCGCGCCGGCTGACGTGCGCAAGGAAGGCGCCAGCTTCGATCTGCCGATTGCGCTTGGAATCCTTGGAGCCAACGGCGATCTGGCGGAAGAAAACAATCTGATCGATGTGCTCTGCGTCGGTGAGTTGTCCCTTGACGGCCGCGTCCGAGCAATCAAAGGCGCTCTGCCAATCACGATCCTGGCGCGCGAGGCTTTAATCAAGCATGTAATTTTGCCGGATGAGAATGCCAAAGAGGCTGCGGTTGTTTCCGGCGTTAACGTTTATCCGGTGGCTGACTTGCGCAGTGCCGTGGAATTAGTGGCTTCCCTGAGATCTGCCAATCCACCCCAACCTTTGCAAATCGATCCCAACGAAGTGCTAAAGCAGCCAGATCATTACAGCGTCGACTTTCGTGAAGTGCGTGGCCAGGTTTCAGCGAAGCGCGCCCTGGAAGTGGCGAGCGCTGGTTCACACAATATCCTGCTGATTGGGCCGCCAGGCTCCGGCAAGACGATGCTGGCGAAACGACTGCCGACAATTCTGCCGCCTCTGGAATTTGAAGCAGCGCTTGAGCTGACCAAGATTCATTCTGTTGCCGGTATGACTGGCCGTGCCGGACTTGTGGCGGAACGCCCCTTTCGTTCTCCACATCACACCATCAGTGACGCAGGTCTGATTGGCGGTGGCGCAGTGCCGAGACCGGGTGAAGTCTCGCTTGCGCACCAGGGCGTTTTGTTTTTGGACGAATTGCCTGAGTTTGATCGCAGTGTCCTCGAGGTGCTGCGTCAACCACTTGAAGATCAGAAAGTAACGATCAGTCGTGCGGCAATGTCTCTGACTTTTCCGGCATCGTTCATGCTGGCTACGGCGATGAACCCCTGTCCTTGTGGGTTCTGGAATGACCCAACGCGCGAATGCCGTTGCACGCCATTGCAGATTCAACGTTACGTAGGGCGGATTTCAGGGCCGCTGCTGGATCGCATCGACATTCACGTCGACGTTCCGGCAGTGAAGTTTCGCGAGCTTGCCGGGGAACCGGCAACCGATGCTGAGAGCTCAGCGGAGATCCGCGACCGAGTGATGCACGCGCGCGAACGTCAGCGACACCGGCTAACCGGCGAGAAGATCTTTGCCAACGCCGCCATGACACCGCGGATGATCCGCCGCTTCTGCCGCATCGACGCCGACAGCGAGCAAATGCTGGAGCGAGCGATGACGCGCTTGGGTTTGTCGGCACGTGCCTATGATCGAATCTTGAAAGTGAGTCGGACAATCGCGGACTTGGCAGGTTCTGAAAAAATCCAATCGCCACACGTATCCGAGGCGGTTGGCTACCGGTCGCTTGATCGAACCTACTGGACTTGAAGAGAAAGCGAACACGCATCCACTAAACAGTGGGTGCACTTTGGTAATCAGAAGGCGCCTATCCTGGTGCGAAACTGGAGTCGAACCCCACCAAGATTATCCATTGACAACACGCCGCGTTTTCGTCTAACGTGCGCGTCTCAGTTCAAAGTTTTCCTCGCACATATTAACCACCCGACTTAACCACCCGACAGACCTTTGTAAGATCGTTCTGCGCTTTCCTTTTCCCCCAGGAAACGTTATCGCTCTACCAAAAATCTGGTAGCGCCCCTCATCAACGTCCGCTTCAATTAGGGAACTCCAATGAACATCACTCAGCGCGCGATCCCATCGCTGTCCGTCAATCTTGCTGACCGCTTATCGGCCAAAGTTGTGCTTTGTCTGGTTCTCAGCCTGGCATTCTTTTATCAGGCAGGCGCCCAGGAGAAAGCCCCTGAACGTGGGTTTCGGCCCTCCGGTTCCTATGCCCTATCGGATATTGAGACCATCAGTACCACCAGTGGCAATATGATGCTGAGGGTGCCGCTGGCATCCTTGCCTCCGGGACGCGGAGGTCTCTCCGCTTCGCTGAGTCTCATATACAACAGCAAGCTCTACGACTCGTTCCCTTCGAGCGTGTATATCAATCATAGCTATTATGACGTTACTAATCTCAAAAAAAGCCAGGCCGGCGGCTGGCGTTATGGATTCAAATACGAATTGTATGGGGAAGGGCGTTACGGCGGCGTCGATGAAATGGGAGAGATCAATCCCTGCTCGTTTACCTCGTATATTGCAAAACTTGCGCTCCTGACCCCCGATGGCGGAAAGCATGAGTTGCGCCTAACTGGTCATACCGACGGCGACGGCTTTCATAATGTTTGGCAGGATGGCCGCCCTGCCTGCTCCGGCGGGACAGGTGATAACGGTACCCTGAATTACTACACAACGGATGGAACATTCTTAAGGCTGACGGTTGAGCATGACTCCGACACGAACATGCTTAACAATCCCTGGACGCTTTACCTACCCGATGGAGGCAGGGTCACGGGAGGAAATGCAAATCAGCGCATCTATGACCGCAACAACAACTTCATCGAAATCGTCGAAACTACTTACAATGGCCACTCGGCGACTTACCTGACAGATCAAGTTGGCCGTTCCATAATTATTGAATACGAGTCAGCGACTAACCAGGACAAGATTCATACTGTTGGGTATAACGGCGCTGCGTTGGCGACAACGATTGCCTGGACCAACGTCCAAGTGTACAAGGCCTACTCTCGTGAGGTGGGCGCACCGTTTAACCTGCCGGCAACCTGGCGCTCAGTATCGCAAATCACTCTGCCTTCTCAGGCTGCCAGCCTCACTTATATTTTTGGCTATAACGCAAACGGATCAAATCCCACTGTTGGTTGGGGCGAGCTCAATTCGATTACGCTGCCCTCGGGAGCCAAGTCGACCTACACCTACGCTAACGACAATCAAAACAACCTCTCCGTCGATGCGGTATTAAACAATCGGCCGACTCAAAAACTACTGGTCTATCGTCCTGAGTACGACGGCGCCAGCATTTCGAACACAGCATGCAATACAGGCAGCGAAATCTGCATCAGTGAGGCGACGTCCTACGGGATGACTTATGTCAACGACGGGGAGGGCAGTGTTGGTATTAGCAGCACGATTACAGGCCCGGACGGTGGCGTAACGACAGCCCATTTCAATAAGAATGAAGACGGCACAATTAACCGCGAGGGACTGGTTTACAAATCAGTAAGTCCTGATGGAACTGTAACCGAGCGGTACTGGCAACCAAATATTCCCTACACCAACTCACTTTACATATTTAACCAAACGTTCTACCCGAAGTTTGAATTCACGTCGATTCCCAACCCCTCCGGCACGCCCACGCTCACGGCCATCAAGGAATACAACTACGACAAGAACGGGAATGTGACCCGTGTGGCCTCATACGATTGGGTGCCGTATGGCGATGTGCCGCGCAACAGTCAGGGGCGGCCCTACGCCGCTCCATATGGCGTGCTGCCAAAGACTGTAGTGGTAAACACCTACTACAATCCGACTCCCGATGCCTCCGATTCGACGACGAACGATCCAGACAGCTTTCAGATGGTTGGCTCGCCGCGCTTGCATCGACTACTTGAATCAACTGAAGTGCAGGATGGCAGCGCGAACGCTTTCTCTCGAAGCGAAATTTTTTATGACAACACCAACGCTACGGGCGTAGTGTCATACCCGATTGGGAATCCGACGCAGCAAAAGACTTGGGACTCGACCAAAGGCTCGTTATCAAGACCTTTAGGAACGGGAAACATCGTTTCCAGTTCGACTCAATACGATCCTTACGGTAATCCAACGCTAACGACCGACGCGCGCGGGGTAACGACCAGTTACTGCTATTCGACTGGTGACTGCACAGTGCCAGGGCAAACCGCAAACCTCTATCCCACCCGGATCAGGGTCGCTGCCAATTACTCGAGTCTGACTCGTACCACTACTAGAGAGTACGACTTCAATACTGGCCTCGCGAAGCTTGTTACCGACGTAGAAAATAACGTCTCGACGAAGACCACCTACGACGCATTGGGTCGTCCGACGTTGGTCGAGGTCGCGGACGGGAAATCTGAAGAGACGCAAACCGTGACAGACTATTCCGACACTTACCGGCGCGTGATTGTACGTTCCGATCTCAACAATGTCGGAGATGGCAAGTTGGTTTCAATCCAACATTACGATCAACTGGGACGCGTCAGGCTAAGCCGCCAGTTGGAAAACGCGGCAACTGAAAGCGAGACTGATGAAACAGCCGGTATCAAAGTTCAGACGCGCTATCTGATCTCTGGCAGCTACACGTATCAAATCAGCTCCAATCCTTATCGCACAACCAGCGAGGCGACGATGGGCTGGACGAGAACGAAAGCTGATATTGGTGGCCGGACTATCGAAGTGCAAACGTTTGGTGGCGGTAGTCTGCCCGCACCCTGGGGTTCAAATTCCACCAGCACGGGCACCGTTACAAGCGCTTACGACGTGCAGTTTACGACCGTGACGGACCAAGCCGGCAAAGTGCGCCGCAGCATGACAAACGGCCTCGGGCAGTTGGCTCGCGTGGATGAACCCAACTCGTCGGGAAGTCTGGGCGAAACCACAAATCCCAATCAGCCGACCAGCTACACGTACAGCGCACTCTCAAATTTGGTGAAAGTGACTCAGGGAACTCAGTACCGCTATTTCATGTACGATTCGCTCTCGCGGCTGAGGCGCGCGAGCAATCCCGAGCAAACCAACAACAGCAATTTGAGTTTGAGCGATTCAGTAACTGGAAACAGCCAGTGGTCGGTCGCCTATCAATACGACGATAACGGCAACCTGCTTGTGAAGACGGAAGCGCGCGATGTTTCGACCCACCTTAGCTATGACCAATTGAACCGTATCGTTCGGCGTTGGTACAACGGATCCAGCTCTTTAACGGCGACCACCCACAATTCTCCCTCGTTGCCGTCCGGCATTGGGACCAGCGATGAAGCAAACTACTTTTATGATTCACAGACGCTGCCATCGGGAGCACCAACCTACACTCATGGATCCACCAGCGGCCGCCTCGTGGCGGTCACATATGGCGCAGGTAGCACAGGCGATTACTTTGCTTACGATGTTCTTGGTCGCTCGATGCTAAAAATTCAGCAAACTGGTGGAATCAATTATCAGATTCAGCGCACCTTTAACCGGGCCAGCAGTGTGACTGGTCAAACCTACCCCTCGGGCCGTACGACTGGTTACACGCGCGACACCGCCGGCCGGACCGCGAGCTTCAGCGGCAATCTTGGCGATGGCACAAACAGGACCTATGCAACGGTGAACCTTTACAGCCCGTGGGGCGGGCTGGAACGAGAGCAGTTTGGCACCGACACTCCGCTCTATCACAAGCAGCGTTACACAAACAGAGGTCAACTCTGGGACATGAGGCTGTCGACGGTGAACGATGTCGAAAACTGGAACCGAGGCGCAATCGTTAATTACTACTCGCTCTCAAACTTTGGCGGGGGCGGAACGGGAACTGATACCAATGGCAACCTCTACGTTCAACAGAACTGGATTCCCCATAATGATCAGATTAGCGCCTACACGGTGCATCAACAGAACTATGCCTACGATGAACTGAATCGCTTGAGCTGGGTTGGAGAGTATTTGAATGGCGCGACTGCTACCGGAGCTCAGAGCTTTTTATATGACCGCTGGGGTAACCGACGAATCGATCCAGCTAGCTGGGGCACCGGGATTAATAACAAGCAGTTCGCAGTAAGCACTGCGAATAATAATCGACTCGAAGTGCCGAGTGGCCAAAGCGGCACAATGAGCTATGACAACGCCGGTAATTTGACGAATGACACTTACACCGGAGCAGGCAGCCGCGTTTATGACGCCGAGAACCGGATGACAAAGGCCTGGGGCGGAAACAACCAGTGGCAGGAGTATTTCTACAACGCCGACGGCCATCGTGTGCGCCGCAAGATTGACGGAATGGAGACGTGGCAGGTGTATGGGATGGAGGGCGAGCTGCTGGCTGAGTATCCCCTTAACGGGGCACCAACATCACCGCAGAAGGAATACGGCTACCGGAATGGCCAGTTATTGATCACGGCCGCTAATACTCAGGGCTGTGGTGCCGGCTACACCGGAACGAAAACCTGGACCGCCACCAGTCCTAGCCTGGGCCACGCTACCGGTCAGCAGGAAGGCAGCAACTGGGCAGTTTATGTCGGCTCTCATTCGCCAAACGCGATGGTCTTTGGACCATATGACAACACCTTCGGCCAGGGACATCACTCCGCACAGTTTTGGTTGATGGTGGACAACACTTCCGGCACAGATGTGGTGGCGACAGTGGATGTAGTGACTGGTTATGGCAGCAACATTCTGGCGCAACGGCAGATTCGGCGGAACGAGTTTACGGGCGCGAACCAGTGGCAAGTGTTCACGCTGGAGTTTAACAATCCGTGCTTTGGCCTGGTGGAGAGTCGAGTCTGGTGGTCAGGCACAGTAAACATGAAGTTCAGCCAGGTGACCATTACGGCAACAAGCACGTCGGCCTTGGACCTTGAGTGGCTGGTCACAGATCACTTGGGGACGCCGCGTATGGTAGTCAACAAAACCGGCAGCCTTGCGGGAGTAAAGCGACACGACTACCTGCCGTTCGGGGAAGAATTGTACGCCGGCGTCAGCAGCCGGACAGTTGAGCATGGCTACACTGGCGACGGTGTGCGGCAGAAGTTAACCTCCAAAGAACGAGATAATGAGACAGGTCTGGATTACTTCCTCGCAAGATACTACGCCAGCACACAAGGACGGTTTACCAGTACCGATCCAATGATGGCAAGCGCAAAATTATCGAACCCTCAAACGATGAATCGCTATGTTTACGTCATTAACAATCCTCTTCGGTACATTGATCCTAATGGATTGGATGCCGAAGATCCTTGGTCGAGTCTCACAAAGGAAGAGCAACTCCTCCTGGCATCAAAGCTAACAACAGTTAAAGACGGCTATGTGCCGACTAAGGAGCAGTTGGCGGCCGCCGGCGCGGCGTTCAATGAAAAGGTAAAGGCTGTTACTAAGAACGGTTTAGACGTCAAACAGACTATGATAAATGTTGCCAGTGTGAAGGCCTTCGTGGCGCAGTTAGGAAGTAACAAACAAGCCTGGGCTCAAGTTGATAAAATCGATCAAGTTCAAGCGCAAGGTGCTGGTGAAGTGGCTGTGATCACCTTTACCGTCAAGAACCACGATGCCTTTATGGGTGCGCTGAAGGCCGATCCTAGCTATCGCTACCGAGAAAAGGATGTTAACCATATAGACAGCTTCCGACTCCGTACAGTGAGCGCCGATGATCCATCCTTCCACATTGTCAGGGATGGAGGGACTTTCGGATCCCACTGGGATCCGACATCGTTCTTCAACCTCCAATCACAACAGGAGGTTGTGAATGGAGTTTTCTCCAGCAATCCAATGAGTATCGCCAGTGGTGCGGCAGGAATGGCTATAGCCGGCCTTCGACACTACGGTGGAAAGGCAACCGTCGAGCAGGTTCAGAAGTTTCTTACGCCTAGCAAACAGTGACGTTGATGAGTATGCCAGTCAAAATTGCAGCGCTCCTGGTGCTTTGTTTTCTTACGCCCGGCTGCTGTCATCTGCTTTCCGGGGAACATAAGGAGCCCGATAGACCCGATGTAACCTCTAGTTGGAAGGCGCGAACTGATGTTGGTTTTACCTCAATAGGCTTTTTTGTAATGAACAAAGGCGAGTCAAGCGACAATGGACAGTTGGGTGTCAGAGTGATTGATATTCTTCCAAAGCAGTGTGAATGTATGAGTTGCGAACCAACGCTTCCCAGGGTGCGGATCGCGTTTTATCAGCCGTCTGACAGCAGAGTTTTGTGTGAAGGCTTATTCTTCGCTGGGTCAGCGAGCCTCGATATGCAGCCTCAGTGCGACCCTTCGATAGGTGCTACCACGATATATGTCAATGCCATAAACACGAAGGAGAAATGGGTGTCCTTTGATTTGCGGAATAGGCAGGACCGATAACAACGCGCAACGTCCAAAACGCTCCCACAAGCATAGGTAGCGACAATCCCTTGAAGCCAAGCGAATTGCTTCAACTCCCTTGAACTCGAAGGTGGTAAAAGCAGTGATCTGGCGATATCCTCTAGAAATCCATTGATTCGCGCGAGTATTTGTAAGACGGACTTGACTTGATTGTTCTCCCAGTAGCAAGCCGCATCCACACTTCACACAAATCATATCTGCAATGACGTTGCTGTAGCCGACTTTTGTAGGTGTTTGCCCGCCAGCTTGACGATCAGCAAGCAGCGGAGATCGTCCGTCCACCCAGCTCGTTTCCGCCTGGACGCAGAAAAACTCTAAAAACTGCTAACTTTTAGCCAACAAAGGGCAACGACGCGCTCGCAGCACCGCATCACACCCCCGCCAGAGGGTAACGGACCTCGCCGCGCAATATCGGCCAAAAACCCGGGGTTCCAACACCGCTCCTTGAAATTCGGCGCACGCGTGGTAATTTGACGTAAAAGTAAAACGGGCAAGTAGTAAAGCTTCTTGTCGTTCTAACTAACGAACACGTGACTGCAGCCGAAACCGACACAGGAATAACCGATTACGGTCTGACTCAGAGGGCGGCTCAGGGCGACATGGGAGCCTTTGAGCAGCTCTATCAGCGCCATAATCGGCGGGTCTATTCGCTTTGCCTGCGGATGACGGGGAATGTTTCGGAGGCTGAAGATCTCGCTCAGGAGGTCTTCATACAGCTCTTTAGAAAGATTGGAAGCTTTCGGGGCGAGTCAGCCTTTACTACCTGGTTGCACCGGCTAACGGTTAACCAGGTGCTGATGCACTTCCGCAAACGCGGGGTGAAGATGGAGCAGACAACCGAGGATGGCGAAACCCCGGTGCAGATCGTTAAAGGCACGGAAAACCCCAACGCGATGCCGGTTGTTGACCGGATCGCCCTCGATAAAGCCATTTCGCAACTGCCGCCTGGGTATCGTACGGTTTTTACGCTTCACGACATCGAAGGGCACGAACACGAAGAAATTGCGCGAATGCTGGGGTGTTCGGTCGGCACCTCGAAATCGCAGCTTCACAAGGCCCGCATGAAGTTACGTGGCCTGTTGAGGCAACAGAAGACGAAGGAGTAGCTTCCAACAGAGTTCGACTGCTTTTCGAACGGAAGTTACCCCAGACTGAGGCCCCTGCGCCTCGGAGAACAAACTCAATGCAGTCTCCCCTTGATTGCTCGGACCAGGTGCCACAAGAAGTACAGCGTTACGAGCGTGGCCGAGTTGAGGTAAGACAATGAACTGCGAGAAGTGTCAGGAACTGGTTCACGATTTGGTGGATGGCGCGCTTAGCCGGGACGACTCGGCCGAGTTGAATCGCCATCTGGAAGATTGTCTTTCGTGCGCCGAAGTGCGTACCGATCTCCAATCGATCGTGAGCTTTTGTCAGCAGAATCGCGGGCAATACACTGCGCCTCCCAATGAGCGGGCGCTTTGGTTGCGCATTCGCAACGTGATCGAAGCGGAACAATCCGCTGCGACCGTCGCTCCGGCATCGCCGGTGAAATCAAGTTTTTGGCCCGCATGGCTCACTCGTAGCTGGGAACTTTCAGTGCCACAGCTTTCGGCAGCGGTAGCCGCGCTTGTGGTTGTGGTTTCATTAGCGACTGCGGTCGGCATTCGTCGTTGGGAAGCAACCGGTTCCGAGGGTGCGAGCACTGCTACACCGCGAGGTTTTAGCGCCACCGGCGGTAACGTTCGCGATCGATTTTCGCAACAACAGCAGGCAATCAGTTATTGGAATCAACGAGTGGAGTTAAACAAGGCGCGCTGGAACGCCCAGATGCGTGAAACGTTTGATCGAAACCTGCAGGTGATCGATCAAGCTGTTAACAATTCGCTAAATGAGCTCACTCGAAATCCCCATGACGAAGTTTCTGAAGAAATGCTCAACGCCGCGCTAAACGAAAAGTTGGCATTGCTGAAAGAGTTTTCAGATTTATAGACCTAAAGAGGTGTTGATAAACTCCAGGACCGCGTTTATAAATCCCAAGGACGTGTTTATAAATCCAAAGTGTTTACAGTCCCCAAGTTATGATTTATGAGATCTCAAATCTGAGATCTGAAATTGTGAAGCCGAGCCCGAACGGTATTGAACAGCCCCACACCAATGAGCATTCGAATGTTGCCCGCGCGTCTTAAGTTTTTGCGCGCGTATTTCCCCCTTTTCCTTGTTCTCACGTTGCTCGCGATCACTCCGGCGATGGCGACGGCTCAGCAACAAGTTTCGAAACGCTTTGCTACAGGAAAGAACTTCCGCTTTGTCCTGAGAAATATTTCCGGAAAAGTTACCGTCGAATCGTGGAACCGCAACGAAGTTAAAATTTCTGCCACGATGGAATCTCCCAAGGCGAACGTGGCTCCCAAACAATTAGGCGAAGGTGTAATGGTTGACGTGGTAGGTGACAATCGCGGCCGTGGCGATGTCGGCAATGTTAACTTTAAGATTCAGGTTCCCTTCAACTCCACAGTTGATATTGAAACCAAAATGGGGGATATCACGATTGCCAACATTCGTGCTGAGATTGTGCGGGCTTACGTGAGTTCCGAAGGCGATATCGAACTGACCGGCATCAGCGCTTCCCAAGTTTTCGCGCAAAACACAACCGGCAATATTTTCTTTGATGGCGAAGTAGCGCGCGGCGGTGCATATCACTTTCAAACAACCAAGGGCGATATTTCGATTCGGCTCCCGGCAAGTTCCGCTTTTGATCTGTCGGCTTCCGCGCCGGACAAGAAACTGGCTTTGGGGCAGTTTTGGAATAGTGCCTTTAAGACCATGGGAGAAGGACAAAGGTTCAGCAAGACCGTTGTCAGTGTCAACGATGGGCGCGCGAAAGTTGTGATCAGAAACTTTGAAGGTGGCATCACTTTCGTTCGCCGTTAGAGTTACTTTTTAGATTGGCTTCAGCGGGCGTTTCTCTCAACAAGGAACGCCCGCTTTTTTGTGCAGAGTCTGATCAAACGAATGTTAGTATCGCGTAGGCGTCTTAATTCGGAAAAACTTTCTGGCTAAAATTCACGCTGATGCGCTGCAAAACAAATCTCATCGCGCTGTCGCTCGTGATCAGCCTGTTGGTCCCAGGGCTTTCCGCGCGAGCCCAAGCCAAGGAGCCGAGAACAGCTCCTGCTGCAGTTCAACTAATCAAACGCACCATCATCAAACGAGAAGCTGGGCGGCTGGGCTATGGCGGCACTATCACCCTCGTGGGAGCTCCGCAAGGATCGATCTCTATCGAGGGTTGGGCCCGGTCTGAAGTGGAACTTACTGCGGAGATTGAATTACAAGCCGAGAGCGAAGCTGACCTCGATCGCTTGGCCCTCGTGAATGGCTTTTTCTTTGAGGAGACGGCAAATCACATTCGGATCCTAAGCATTGGCACTCACGATCAAAAATACATGCGTCGCGCTGCCAAGAGTTTCCCGAAAAAGCTGCTGGCTTTGCCCTGGAAAATTGATTATCGGATTCGCGTGCCGGAGATTTGCGATTTAGAGGTTAACGCGGGGCGCGGCCCAATCACCCTCAGCAGCGTTGAAGGCTCGCTGGCGCTAACTGCTACCGAGAGTGTGGCCCAACTGACAATAAAGGCAGGAGTCGTAAATGCGACTGTCGGTTCCGGAAAACTCGACATAAAGATTCCGGTGCGCAGTTGGCGCGGCAGCGGCGCAGACATCAAACTCGCTGCAGGGGAAATGACTGTAGAGCTGCCGCCCGGATTTAATGGCGACATCGACGCGAACATTCTGCGAAGCGGAAAGATCGAGGACGGTTATGGTCAGCTTCAGCCTCGCCAGCGCAACAGTATTACGCCGCAGATGATGCGCGCTCGAGCAGGCGCCGGCGGGGCGATATTCAAGTTCACAGTGGCGGACGGAACCATAATATTTAAGAAGCCTGACTAGCCCATCGCAGTGTCCAAAGTCCAAAGTCCAAAAGTCTCTCTGGCCAACGTCGAACCTGGAAGCTTCGTTGCTTCAAACTCAAGTTAATAAAACAGACGTTGGACTTTGGACTTTGGGCGTTGGACTGTATTCTCCGGGCATGAGCATCAAGTCTGATTCGTGGATTCGTCGCATGGCTAAACAGCACGCGATGATCGAGCCCTTCGAACCACAGCAAGTAAAACAACTCGATGGCCGCCGCGTTGTATCTTATGGAACATCAAGCTACGGCTATGACGTCCGCTGCGCTGACGAGTTCAAACTATTCACCAACATCTATAGCGCGATCGTTGATCCAAAAGAGTTCAACCCGAAAAGTTTTGTCGACATCAAGGATGATCACGTCATCATTCCGCCGAACAGTTTTGCGCTCGCGCGCACCGTTGAGTATTTCCGCATTCCGCGCAATGTGATGACTATTTGTTTAGGGAAGAGTACCTATGCTCGCTGCGGCATCATTGTTAACGTCACACCCTTTGAGCCTGAGTGGGAAGGATATGTGACGCTCGAGTTTTCCAACACAACGCCAATGCCCGCCAAGATCTACGCAAACGAGGGCGTCGCCCAGGTTTTGTTCTTCGAAGCCGATGAGGTTTGCGAAACCTCTTACAAAGATCGCGGCGGGAAATACCAGGGCCAGCACGGCGTCACTCCTCCGAAGCTGTAACTCACGGAAACCGGGGCCAAGCCGTATGGCGGAGAGAAAAAGCCAATCCACTAATTTCACACGAAGGAACGCCAAACGCGTTCGTGGCGTTTTGTGTGGGTTCGTGGGTCATTTTGTAGTTTAGCCGCATAGGACACGATTGATGTCAGACTCCACACCTCTACATTTTAAGCAACTCGATCCGCGTGCAGTTCTGCCCACGCGTGGGTCGCTGCATTCAGCCGGTTTGGATTTGTACAGTATTGACGATCTGAACATTGCACCACTGTCGCGAGTCCGCGCGCATACCGGCTTAAGTGTGGCGATTCCCGAAGGCTGCTATGGCAGGATTGCCCCGCGTTCCGGGCTCGCCGCCAATCATGGCCTCGACGTGCTGTCTGGGGTGATCGACGCCGATTATCGTGGTGAGGTGATTTGTCTGCTCTACAACACGGGTGACCAGGCGATTGTGTTGCCGGCCGGAAGCAAGATGTGCCAACTGATCATTGAACAGATAATTACTCCGAAACCGGCTTGGGAAGAGAATCTGCAAGAGACGGCACGAGGAGCAGGCGGGTTTGGATCGACGGGGAAGTAACTCTCGGGTTTCAGGTTTTAGGTTTGAGGTTTCAGGTCAAGACATTTTTCATTTCTCATCTCTCAAAACTTCAAGCGCAGAGACGCGAAGGCGCAAAGGCGCAAAGGCTCAGAGAAGACCAAACCGTTACGCCAGCAGTTTTGATAACAAATGACAGGACGTTTAGTGTTGCTTTGTGTTATTTCGTGGTTCGTATCTTCGCTGCAGCATCGGCGAACGATCCACGAAATGACACCAAACAGCACGAAACGTATTGAATCGTTTCTTTGCCACTCTGCGGCTTTGCGTCTCTGCGCTTGACGTTTGCCAGATGCCAAATGAAAACGGAGAACTGAGACGAGAGTTGAGACTTGAGGCCTGAAGACTTTTAGTTAATCGCGATCTGTAGCGGTTCAGTGAGACCCTCGACAACCAACACAAGGCCCTTCGGCGATGCGACCGCTTCTTTGTCAGGTGTTTGGAAGAAGAGGAAACCGTGTCGCTTCCGCTCGCTTGGTGAGATTGGGGTCTTCACATCCAGAGTGTACGCTCCAAACTCTGCTTCAAATTGTTTTCGCGAGTTGGGATTATATGCGTAGACCTCATTGGCTTTCAGTACCCGCGAGATCGCTTGCTTTGACGTAAGCAGTTTCCAATCCTTCCCAGACGCGTCCCGCAGCCGGAAGCGAGCTTTCTTAAGCTCCACAGGCACACCGCTTTCATAACCTATTTCCACTCGCAGCGGCAGCACGCCGGCCAAAGGAAGGTTGGCTTCGAAGAGTTCCTGACTATCTTCGTCGCTAAGCAAAGGAGCAACGGCTACGATAAGTCCGCCTGCAACACCCCCTTTCACCTCCCCGGTCATCGGTGGCAGCTCAACTACGGGTTTGACTTTGTAAAGAGCGCCGCCGCAGGCGCTGTTCAGTATTGCGACAAGCACCGCGAAACTGAATGCCAGCGAAGCTGAAAGCGTTGAACGGTCCATGGGCGCAATCTCTCACGGGCTTCCGGGGACTGTCAATAACTTTGGCCTGCGCGCCAAAACGAAGAGGCCCCATTGGTTTTTAAATAACCGCCAAGTCGCTGAGACGCGGAGCACGCCAAGATGTTCATAGGCCGCCGAGAACGCCTGGTTCCTCTCTTTCTAACTTTTATTCTTCTTGGCGTGCTCTGCGTCTTGGCGACTTGGCGGTTTAGTCACACGGCGGGTTGTAATAGCCCTGTGTTACTATTTCGAAAAAGATGATTAGACCATTCGGCTCTGTACACCCGCAGATTCACAGCTCTGCTTATGTTGACGAGAGCGCACAGGTGATTGGTGACGTACACCTGGGTTCAGAGTCCTCTATTTGGTGCAACGCCACCGTGCGGGGTGACATGTACTACATTCGTATCGGCAATCGCTCCAACGTGCAGGACAATAGCGTGATACACACACGCACCGGATCGCACCCCACCATCCTCGAGGATGAAGTTACGATTGGTCACAGCGTCACTTTGCACGGTTGTTATATCGAGCAAGGCTCGCTTATCGGAATTGGATCGATTGTGTTAGACGACGTGCGCGTAGGCGCACAGTCATTAGTGGCAGCTGGCTCCCTGCTGACCCCAGAGACAATCATTCCGCCACGCTCGCTCGTGATGGGTGCGCCTGCGAAAGTGAAACGTCCCCTGACTGATGATGAGGTCGGGAGCCTGAACCTGTTTTGGCAGAACTATGTTCAATTTGTGAAGAAGTACAGAGACCAAAAGTGAGGAGTCAGGAGTCAGAAGTCAGAATTACCAAAGACCGAAAACCAAAGACCGAAAAACAATAACCAATAACCAAAAGCCGTGACTTCTAACACAAAACCAGCGCGTGGTATGCGCGATTTCCTTCCCGCCGATGTGCGACGACGTGAATATGTCATCGGCATTATCAAGGAAGTGTACGAACGCTATGGCTTCGAACCGCTGGAAACCCCTGCCGTCGAGAACATCGAAACACTGACCGGGAAGTATGGAGAAGAAGGCAATCAACTGATCTATAAAATTCTGAAGCGGGGAGTGCACGAGAGCACAGGCGAGGCTGACCTCGCTCTCCGTTACGATCTTACAGTGCCTCTCGCGCGTGTGGTGGCGGAGTATCGCGATCAGCTGCCGAAGTTTTTTAAGCGTTACCAAATCCAACCGGTGTGGCGCGCTGATCGGCCGGCGCGCGGAAGGTTCCGCGAGTTTTTTCAATGCGACGTCGATGTCCTTGGTTCGCGCTCAATGATCGTAGAGGCCGAACTAATTGCAGCTGCAAGCGAAGCTCTGGAGAAGTTAGGGTTTACTGACTTCTCAGTAAGATTGAATCATCGCCAGGCGCTAACAGGTCTGCTCGCGTGTGCGGGTTTGCCTCTGGAGCATCACGAGGAAGCGTTGGCTGCTCTGGACAAGCTGGACAAGATAGGGCGCGAAGGCGTAGGCAAAGAGTTACGTGAACGTGGTATCCCAGACGTTGCGGCAAAACGTCTGATCGACTTTTTCGATGAGCTGTCCTCACTCGATCGTGCCGCAGAAATTGTTGTCGGCGACGACCTTGTTGCCAAACAGCACGGCCTTAATGCCGCGATCCTTGGGCGGCTAATTGAGTTTGTGGGCACCAATGAAAAGGGGGCCGAAGGCGTCGATGAGCTCCGGGAAATTCTGCAATATGCTGCCGCTTCCGGCGTGGGGGAAAAGATAAAGATAGATCCAAGCCTAGCCCGCGGCCTTTCCTATTACACCGGCGCAATCTTTGAAATCAATGTGCAAGATCTTACCGGAAGCCTGGGCGGTGGCGGCCGGTATGACAATTTGATTGGCATGTTCTCAGGTCAGGCCTCGCCGGCTTGCGGCTTCTCGCTTGGTTTAGAGCGCATCCTTGTTGTGATGAGTGAGCGCGAGATGTTTCCAGCTAGTCTGACTACTTCGCCCGCTGACGTGATGGTGTTGATATGGTATGAGAAAGACAAGGGAGAGAAGATGGAAGCCGCTGAGGTTGCACTCGGGCTGGCTCGGCTATTGAGAACCGCAGGCCTTAGAGCTGATCTTTATCCTGTGCGGAACGTTAAGGTTGGAACGCAAATAGGGTATGCCTCGAGACGTGGTATTCCCTTCGTTGTATTTGCTGGCGATGAGGAACGCTCTCGTGGTGAGGTAAAAGTTAAGGACATGCGCAGTGGGATTGAACGTTTAGTCCGGCTTGAAGACGTTGCCGAAGTGATACGAGGCGATCTACCAGCCACTAAACCAGTCTGCGAAGCAGGCGACGGCATAAAGCCTGGGGCCTGAGCCCCAGGTAAGGGAGCGTGAATTATTAACGAGCCCGTGTAATGGGCGAAAGACATTCAGGGATCAGTTTCCTGACGCTTCCACCCGCTTCGCGGGTTAAGAAATGCTCTTGGCTGTGCATCTGGGGCTTACACCCCAAGGCTTACGCTTCCACCTGCTTCGCAGGTTCATTTTGAAGGATATGAACAGCCAATTTACGCAACACTATCTTGATGACACGCGCGCCAGCTTTCGGGCCTATAAAAAACTTGCGGAGAAGGCATTTGCGCAACTTAGGGACGAAGAGTTTTTCGTAGCGCTGGATGAAGAGTCGAATAGCATCGGCGTGATCATGAAGCACATGGCCGGCAACATGCTTTCTCGCTGGACCGACTTTCTTACTAGTGATGGGGAGAAACCTGATCGGAATCGCGATCTGGAGTTTGTGATCGAAAATGGAACCACCAAAGGGAAACTGTTTGCTTATTGGGAGCAAGGCTGGGCTTGCCTCTTTAACGCGCTCGAGTCGTTGCAGCCGTCTGACTTCGACAAAACTGTTTTCATCCGGGGAAAACCACATTCGATCGTTCAAGCGACTCATCGACAAATGACGCATTACGCTTATCACATCGGTCAAATCGTTTTTTTGGCAAAACACCTGCGTGCAAGTGAGTGGCAGTCATTGAGCGTGCCTCGCAACCGGTCGGCAGCTTTTAATGAATACTTACATAAGAAACCGGACGGTCTTGGACGTGAGCATCACTTAGAGGCGGCGGCAGGATTCTCCGAGTCCTCGAAAGAGTGATGATACAAGTCCGCCGGGCGCGAACTGGAGAGCTACTCATTTCGTGTCGCTTCGTGTTGTTTCGTGGATCGTACTTTCCTAAGCCATTGAAGGTCGATCCACTAATCCGCATGAAACAACACTAAACCAGAATCAAGCTCTTGCTCGAGTTCTATTAAGCAAAGGGGGAGAATGAAATGTTTTTAGGGCTACGAACCGCGGTTTACTACGTAAGCGACATTCAGAAGGGTAGGGACTGGTATTCTTCAATCCTTGGCTTTCCGCCCTACTTCGACGAACCTTTCTACGTTGGTTTCAATGTTGCCGGTTACGAGCTCGGGCTGCAGCCGAGCGAGGGTGAAGAAATTGTTCAATCCTCAAAGGCGGCCGTTTACTGGGGCGTCGAATCTTGTGAAGCTGCACTAAAAGCCTTACTGGCAAAAGGTGCAACCGCGAATGAGGACGTCCAGGATGTTGGCGGCGGGATTAAAGTTGCAAGCGTGAAGGATCCCTTCGGTAACATCTTTGGAGTGATAGAGAATCCGCACTTCAAACTGAGCGAGTGAAATTGTATGCCTATCTCAGTCGTATCACTGCAACACGTAAATGTTCGGGTCGTGCCCGAGGTGGAAAGCGCTGCCAAAACCTTTTATCGAACCGTCCTGGGTTTGCCGGAGATGCCTAAGCCGGAAGAAGCCCGAGCACGTGGGGGTGCCTGGTATCAACTCGGTGGCGCACAGCTGCACCTTTCGCGGGATGGTGCGGCCAACAATGAAGGCAGCAAGCGTCACATTTGTCTTAATGTGGCGGATCTCGAACAGGCGCAACGTCATCTGGAAAGCGCCGGGGTAACGATTCTGCCCGACGACGAACCGATGGCAGGCTATCCGCGATTCTTCATCCGCGATCCGGGTGGGAATTTGATCGAGATCGGCGAAGGGAAGGAGTGACGCGGAGACGCGGAGACGGGGAGACGCGCGGGGACACGGGGACACGGGGAAACGGAACGCGGGGACGGGGAGACGCGGAGGCGGGCCACAAAGTAAACAAAGGCCCAAGACCGAAGACCAAAGACCAAAGACCGAAGGCCAAAGACCAAAGACCAAAACCATAGATGCTCGATAACCTGGGAAATCTGCAGCGCACACATTCGTGCGGCGCCTTAGGAAAAGACGATGTCGGCCAAACCGTCACCCTGATGGGATGGGTGGCGCGGCGCCGCGACTTTGGGGTGCTGACCTTTATTGACCTGCGCGACCGCGCCGGAATCACTCAAGTCGTTTTCAATGCCGATGACGATGCGACCACCCACGCCAAAGCAAAGACACTTCGCGGCGAGTACGTGATTGCTGTGCAAGGCGAAGTGTTGCTACGTGAGGAGAGCCAACGCAACCCCAAACTGGGTACCGGCGAAGTTGAAGTTCGCGCGCGTCAACTGTTCGTCCTTAACGATGCACGCACCCTTCCGTTTCAGTTAGAGACTGTTTCCTCTGACGCTCTTGCCAGCGAGGACCTGCGGTTGAAATATCGCTATCTTGACCTTCGCCGGCCGCAGCTGCAGGAAAATCTGCGCTTGCGCCATCGGTTGCTCGCTGAGATTCGGCGCTACATGGACGAACAAGGGTTCACTGAAATCGAGACGCCGGTTCTGATCAAGTCAACGCCTGAAGGCGCGCGCGACTACATCGTGCCGTCTCGAATCCAGCCGGGAAAATTCTTTGCTCTGCCGCAATCACCGCAGCTCTTCAAGCAGTTATGCATGATCGCCGGCCTTGATAAATATTTTCAGATTGCCCGCTGTTTTCGTGATGAAGATTTACGGGCTGACCGTCAGCCGGAGTTTACACAACTCGACGTGGAGATGAGTTTTGCCAACCCGGAACAGGTCTACACTTTGATTGAAGGCCTCTTCGCCAGAGTCTTTAAGTTAATCGGCGTCGCATTACCACTTCCATTTCCGCGCTTTAGTTACGCGGACGTCATCAACCGCTTCGGCTCTGATAAACCGGACCTGCGCATCAGCGGCATGGAGCTACAAGATCTCTCAGCGGGTTTGCAGGAAACGACCTTCGCGCCATATGCCACGGCTTTGTCGGGCGGCGGCCAGGTGAAGGGGATTGCCGTTCGGGGCGGAGCAGGGCTCTCAAGGAAGGCGCTTGATGAACTGCAGGAATTTGCTAAGCGTTACGGCGCCGGCGCATTGGCATGGATAAAACTGGGCGACGAAATATCCTCGTCATTATTGAAGGTCCTGGGCGCTGACGTCATCGGCGAACTGGCAAAACTTGCGGGAGCAGACAAGGGCGATGCGGTTCTGATAGTCGCGGGGAAGAGTAAGACCGTGGCAGCAAGCCTGGGCGCGCTCCGCAACGAGATTGCGCGCCGTGAGAAGTTGATCCCGGAGGGAGCCTATGCACCGCTGTGGGTCACGGACTTTCCTATGTTTGAGTACCACGACGACGACGGACGCTACTACTCGATGCATCATCCGTTCACCTCGCCGGTGGATGAAGATCTTTCGTTACTCGAACGTGCCGTTGAAGGGGGCGAAACAGCCTTGCTCGGTCAGATTCGCACCAAGGCTTATGATCCGGTTATTAACGGCGTGGAATTGGCAAGCGGATCAATCCGTATTCACCGTCAGGACATTCAGCGGCTGGTGTTCAAGGCTTTAGGCATGACGCAGGAAGAAGCGCGGGCGCGTTTTGGATTCTTTCTCGATGCACTTGAATATGGAACACCACCCCACGGGGGAATCGCTCCGGGAATCGATCGACTGATGATGGTGTTGGCGGGTACAGACAACATGCGAGATGTAATTGCTTTCCCAAAAACTGCTTCAGCTGCCGACCTGATGATCGACGCGCCCGGTGAAGTCGATCCGAAACAACTGGAAGAGCTGCGATTGAGAGTTGTGAAGGGGGGATAAGCGACGCGTAGCGTCGAGGTGATTTTAGCCCGGCATTTCAATGCCGGGCGGCGAGAAAACATGGACTCCGTCGCGTAGCGACGGATGAGGCGACCAATTCAGGGCGTCGCCTACGCGACGCGCGTAAAATATCTATCCAGATCCCGGCATTGAAATGCCGGGCTAAAATCAATGCAACGCTACGCGTTGTCATGTTTATCGCAATATCTTGATTACCCTTCGGCAGGCTCATCTCGCTGACATCCTCGCACACGCGCGCGAAACCAATCCCGCTGAGTGTTGTGGCTTAATTGGAGGAGCCGCGGGCACTGCCAAAACCATCTATCGACTGCGTAACGTTTCCGCCAACAATCAGACTTCCTACGAGGTTGCTCCCGAGGAACTCTTTGCTGCCCAAAGGGAGATGCGGCAACGTGACGAGCAACTTCTCGCTATCTATCATTCACACCCGCGTTCGAGCGACCCAACTCCTTCGGAAACAGACGTGCGGCTCGCTTATTACCCGGCGGCAGTCTATTTCATCGTAGGCTTGGGCAATGATGAACCAACGCTACGCGCGTTTCGCATCTCTGAAGCGGAACGTCGTTGGGAGCGGGTTGAGTATGCCATTGCGGACGCGTAAGATTGGGAACCGTGACTGGGTTTACAGCGTAGAGGCTCCGGCGATGGAGACTAAGAAAACAAAGTACGACACCAATCCACTCGATCCAGACGTAGCGCAGCGGACCGAAGAGGTTTGGGGGGAAGAAGACGCGGGTCCCGGCACGCGGCAGATCCCTGGTTCCACGCGCGAGGTCGGGTACTCCGCGAATGAAAGCGCGCGGCGCAACATCTATTCGGAGGCGCCGACCCGTACTTTCGACGATCCACCGCTCGACTCTCCGTACCAATCAGTATTTGCTCCTCCCGTTCAACCACCGCAATCGGTTTATCAACCAAACCCCTACTTGCAGATGCCTGTGAGTCCGCGCCCGACTTCTCGCAGCGTCGCGGGAATCGGATTGCCGGAAAAATGGGCGATGATTCTGCCCTACGCCCCGTTTTACATCGGTGTGATCGCTTCGATAATTGAGTTGTTTCTGGTGCCGCGCAAGGAAGTGAGGGTTCGTTTTCACGCTGCACAAGGACTAGCTTTGCATGTCGCAATTCTGGTTTTGCAAACTCTCTTCGGTGTGTTGGGTTCGATAACTGACAGCTCGATTGGTGGAAATCTTTTCAAGCTGGCGGCAACTGTCTTCTTGATCATTTCCATGGTTCGGGTTTGGAAAGGCGAGCCTCACCGCATCGCGCCGATTTCGGAGCCTGCGCAGTGGTTCAATGAGAAAATTGAACCGCGAAACAAGAACTAGGCCCACCGACTGGCATCCTCATTGCAGTGAACAAGAATAGAAGGCGCGAGGCGCATTTCCCGGTGTTTTTGCTGGGATTGGCGTCCTCGAAGCGTATATCTATGTTGCGATTTGGTGCAGTAATCCGCAGAAGCGGAAGACGCAGTTAATGCCGGAAGTTAGTGACCAAAATTGTCCACAACAACAACGAACCCCAGCTCGCGGCCGAATCAACTCTCCCGCAAGTCGGCTGAGTTATTGATAGGTTCAAGACGGAGGGAGATGATGATCAAAAAGAATTACCAAACACGTCAGGGCCTGATTGCCAGTCTCGCTATGCTGGCAATTTTCCTGGTTCCAATCTCAGTCTTCACCCAAACGAAGATCAAATTTCACAGCAATAAGTACAGCGTTCAAGACGATGTAAAACTGGGCCGGCAAGCGGCAGCGGAAGCTGAACAACAGTTTCCGTTACTACGCGACAACGAAGTTAACGGCTATGTAGAAGACGTGGGTCGTCGCTTAGCGGCCGCGATTCCCGCTGAGTTTCAGCATCGCGAGTTTCAGTATTTCTTCAAAGTGATCAACGCCAGAGATATCAATGCCTTTGCGCTACCTGGCGGTCCGATGTATGTCAATCGCGGCATGATTGAGGCGGCCGGCCGCGAAGGCGAGATGGCCGGCGTTATGGCGCACGAAATTAGTCACGTCGCTTTGCGCCATGGAACCGCTCAAGCTACCAAAGGTCAAAAGTATGGTTTGCTTGCCGGCATCCTGGGCATTGGTGGACAGATTCTCGGCGGACCAGCTGGAGCAGCGGCGCAAATTGCTGGTCAGGGCGTAGGTGTCTATTTTCTGAAGTTCAGTCGCGAATACGAAACGGAAGCCGACATTTTAGGGGCGCAGATCCTGGCGCGGGCTGGCTATGATCCGCGCGATTTGGCGACCATGTTTCAGCGCATTCAGGAGCAGGGCGGCGGCACCAGCGGCGGTTTTCTTAGCAGTCACCCCAGTCCGCAAAATCGCTACGCTCGCATCAATCAGGAAGCGCAATATCTTCGCGTTGAGAATCCGGTTCGCGACACTCGCGAGTTTGAAAGGGTGAAAGCGAAACTGCGTGGTTACGGAACTGCTCCGACAATGGCGGAGATTGCCCGGAGTGGACAACGTTATCCGGCGGAGAACAATGGTAACAACAATCCAGGCACCGCCCCGGGTGGACGCGTTGATTATCCTTCGACTCGCTATCGGAGTTACAGCGAGTTTGGTTTTCTAAACGTGAGCGTACCTGAGAACTGGCGCGAACTGCGCGGTAGTAATTCCGTCTGGTTTGCCCCTGAGGGTGGTTACGGACAGTATCAAGGCCAGGATGTTTTCACTCACGGTGTGAACTTTGGTGTGTTCCGCTCACAGAGTCGTGACCTAAGGCAAGGGACTCAGGAGTTGGTTAATAGCTTCACGCAAGGGAATGGAAACATGCGGCAAAGTGGTGGGATGCAGCGATCAAGCATCGGAGGTCGCAGCGGATATACCGTGCAGCTCACCAACATTAACGAGGCAACGGGACAACGAGAGAACGTGGCGTTGATTGCCACTCAGCTGCGCAATGGCGACGTGTTTTATATGATTGCCGTGGCGCCGCAGAGTGAAGCAAGAAGTTTTGTCAACGCGTTCAATTACATTCACCGTTCTACCCGGTTGAGTGACTAACTAACAAACAAATACTCACCCCAACTCAAATGGCCCGCGCAAGCGGGCCGTTTGCATTGGTGGTGTTGGGTTTTTTGTCTTTGGCCTTTGGTCTTTGGGCTTTGGTTTTTGGCTTTGCTTTAGGTGTTTGGTGTTTTGGAACTTCGCACTCCGAACTCCGAACTTCGCACTCCGAACTTCGTACTTCCTGCACTCCGAACTTCGCAACTTAACTCGAAACCCTAGTGCTCTTTTCGCTTCCTGCCACAGCGACTCCAGCTCGGCGAGCGAGGCTGATTCTACCGGACGTTGCTGTGCACCTAAACGGGTTTCAATGTGTCGGAACCGATGGCGGAACTTGCGATTGGTTAACTTCAGCGCCGCTTCCGGTTCTACGTGCAGATGTCGCGCGATGTTTGTGACGGCGAAGAGCAGATCCCCAATTTCCTCTCTGACGCGTGTGTGTGCAGCCTCGTCAGCGGAGTCGGTGTGAGACTGAATCGCGGAACGAAGTTCGGCTATCTCCTCATCGAGCTTCGCAAAGATGTCTTCCACCTTTTCCCAATCGAAACCAACACGCGCAGCCTTCGTCGACAGCTGATGCGCTTCCATCAGAGCTGGCACCTTGGTTGAAACACGATCCAGCAATGACGACTCCTTAACATCGCCAGCTGGCTGTGCGGCGCGTTTCTCTTCCGCCTTGATTGCTTCCCAACTTCTTAGTACGTCGGCAGAGCTGTCGGCGCGCGCATCGGCAAAGACATGAGGATGGCGGCGGACCATTTTGTCGTAAATATTGCTGGTGACATCATCGATCGTGAAGTCGCTTCGCTCCTTTGCGACCTGGGCGTAAAAAACGATTTGAAAAAGAAGATCACCGAGTTCATCGCGCAACTCATTTGGACTTCCTTCATTCGCCAGCTCTACTGCTTCGAAAGCCTCATATGCTTCTTCGAGCAGCATTGGCGCGAGCGAGGCGTAGGTTTGTTCGCGATCCCAGGGACAACCGTCAGGAGCTCGCAGGCGTTCCATAAGGTTAACGAGGTCATTAAATGTGCTCATAATTTTGATTTCCGATTGCCAATTGCCGATTGCCGATTGCTGTTTGAGGTTCATGTTCAGCCTCCACAATCCCTACAGTCCTATCATCAGTGATCGACAGTCGGCAATCGGCAATTGGCAATCTTCAATGCCTGGATGCTACCATCGCTGCAAAACGTAAGCTCAAAAAGGGGTAACTTTCGCGGCGGCTTTCTCAGAACGCCGCCAAGATTGTTGAAGTGATGAGTGACGAACCAACTAATTTCAAAGTAACCGACCGCCGTCTTTTCAACCCTGACGGGACTCCGCGCGATATTTCTCCGGAAGAAGAGGCGAAACCAAACCCCATCGTTGAAGCGACTACTCCGCTCTCCGCTTCCGGAGACACCAGCACAACGCAAAGTGAAAGTGCTGCAGCCCCGGCGCGTGCCCCTGAACCGAGTCCTGAACCGGAACTTGACGAGGACGAACTAAGCGCCCTTGATGATCCGGCAGGATTCGTAAGCTTCGTTATGTCGATCGCCTCTAACGCCGCCTCTTCGTTAGGAATGATGGAGCATCCGGTCACCCATAATCGCGAGGTGAACCTTGAGATTGCCAAGCATTGGATTGATGTGTTGGGCATGCTGGAAGCGAAGACGCGCAACAATCTATTGGCGCAGGAAGAGAAGATTCTCGAAGGCCTGCTTGCAGATTTGCGCATGCAATACGTTTCCCTGAGCGGCTCGGCAACTGCCAAAGCATCCAGTCCATTTACCGGCCGCGACATCGTGGGCGGGTAATCCCGTAGTTCAAGGTCCAAGGTCCAAAGTCCAACGCTAAAATCGTGCCTACTAATTTCTGGCCACGCACGCAGCTAGCCGTTTGACTTTGGACCTTGGACATTGGACCTTGGACATTGGGCCATGAAACTAACTTTTTTAGGTACCGGTACATCCACTGGAGTTCCCTCGATCGGGTGCGACTGCGAAACCTGCACCTCAACCGACTCTCGAGACAAACGTCTTCGAGTCTCTGTATTGATCGAGCACGCCGATCAGACGGTGCTCGTAGACACCTCTTCAGACTTTCGGCAACAAGCATTGCGGTACGAGCTGAAGCGCTTGGACGCTGTGCTGATCACTCATTGTCACGCCGATCACATTTTTGGTTTGGATGATATTCGCCCGTTGAATTTCCGCTACGGAGCACTCGGTGTTTATGCAAACGAAAATGCCTGGCCTGACATTCGCCGCATCTTTAAGTACATCTTCGAGCCATCGCATTTTGGAGGGGGACTGCCCCAGGTCATACCGCATACGGTTTTCGCCAATGCGGCATTTTGCGTGGGGAAAAATCTGCGCATCGTTCCCCTCGAAGTGATTCACGGACGGCTGCCGGTGATGGCGTATCGCTTCAATGATTTTGCCTATGCTACCGATCTTAGCCTGATCCCGGAGCAGACGATTGAGGCGCTGGCCAAACTCGATGTGCTGGTGCTCGATTGTTTGCGATTCGCCGAACATCCCACTCACCTTTGGTTGGACAAGGCGCTTGAGTACATCGCAAGAATCAAACCTCGTCGCGCCTACCTGACGCACATCGCGCACGATGTGAAACACGAGCGCGACTCTGCCTGCCTGCCGGATGGCGTCGAGTGGGCCTATGATGGACTTGTGGTGAGGGATGAATGAGGACCAGGGTAGATTAAAGAAATTTTCCACATATCATTTTTTATTTGTCATTTTTCATCGTTTGGAAGGTCAAGCGCAGAATCGTCAAGGCGCAGAGTCATAAAGGCGTGGAATCGCAAACGAAAACCGAATAACTACGCTTGCAAGAAATGACAGGAGTACTTTCGGGTGTTCGTGTGATTTAGTGGATCGTTTTTTGGCGCTGCAGCAAGATGATCCACGAACCAACAGAAAATGCCAACCAAATCGTGATGATTCCTTTGCGGCTCCGCACCTATGCGTCTCTGCGCCATGTGTCTCTGCGCTTAAGTTTACCCAATGGCAAATGAGAAATGGCAAATTATGGCAAATGACAAATGGAAAATGATCTTTTGATCCAAGGCTGTCTCTCATCCACCACCTGATGCGTCTCTTTCACGGTACTGATAACGCCGACATTCAACGACCCACTGTGTTGACTCTGGGCGTTTTCGATGGCCTCCATCTCGGACACCAGCTGATCATTCGGACGGTCGCTGAGCGAGCCAAAGCTGTCGGCGCCGTTCCCACTGTGATCACTTTTGATCCCCATCCGCGTTCGGTGCTGCATCCGGAATCTTCGCCACCGCTTCTGCAAACCCTCGATCAAAAAGTCGAGGGGTTCGGAATTCTCGGCATTGAACAGACAATCGTGATCCGCTTCACTAAAGAGTTTTCCCAAATCCGTGCGGAAGAATTTTTGCGCGACGTAGTGAAAGAACGGTTACAGGCGCGAGAGGTATACTTGGGTTGTGGTTTCAACTTTGGACATAATCGCGAAGGAAATATAGAGCTGCTAAAAGAGGTCAGTGGTGAATTGGATTTTGTAGCAGGCGAAGTCCCGGAGGTCCGCTTGCGAGGCCAGCGAGTCAGCTCCAGTAAGATTCGTCAGTTGCTTGCTGAAGGACGGGTCAATCTAGCGCGGCGGATGCTGGGGCGACCTTATGGGGTGGAAGGTCTCGTTATTCGTGGCAATGAACGCGGTCATACCTTAGGCTTTCCGACGGCCAACCTGCACCCACAAAACCGCGTCATACCTGCCCATGGCGTTTACGTCACGGGGACGTTAATTGATGGACAATGGCGGCGGAGCCTAACAAATGTGGGCACGCGACCGACCTTTGAGACAGCGACGGAACCTTCGGTTGAGACTTTCGTAATGAATTGGACGGGCGACCTTTACGGCGACGTGATCCGCGTCCGGTTTCTCTATCGCCTGCGAGACGAAAAAAAGTTCGGGTCACTAGACGAATTAAGGACTCAAATTAATAAAGATGTTGCGCGGGCAGAGAGATATTTCGAGCGAGCCGGTGCGCGACATGTCTTATCGATACTCTAAATGCAGACAGAATCCCTAGTCCCAGTTTCAGCAGTTGAACCACGCGTGGTCACGAGTGTTATCACGTCGCGTCCAACGCACGCCAATGTTCCGCAGAAGCCGCCGATCGAGCCTTTGCCGTCGCTTGACGAGTTGTTAGCGAATGCAGGTTTAACGGGTCGTGGCTGGCGTGGATGGTTGCGCGTGGCTCAGGTGGGTCGCGTGTTGGGACTGCTGACGCTGTATCTGTTTCTTGATAGTTATGATGTTCGCGCAAAATTCATGCGGCGCAATGCTGATCGTTTGCGCGAAGAGGCGCTCGGCAAAAGCTGGATGGTTGTCTTACGGGCCCGGTTACGGAACTTCGGCAGTCGCGTCCTCGACCGTAGTATTCGCGCGCTGAGATATTTTATTTTTCGTGGCATTGATGGTTCAGATCAGAAGGAAGCGAGGCTGGCAAGGCAAGCTGAATGGTTACGCAAAAGCTTAATTGCGCTAGGTCCAACCTTCATCAAAATTGGACAGGCGCTCGGCACCCGTGGCGATCTGTTACCGCTTGCCTACATCAAGGAACTTGCAACGCTTCAAGATCAAGTCCCGGCCTTTCCCACGGCTGAGGCTTTCGCGCGCGTAGAATTGGAACTGGGCCGCAGTATTCACGAGGTCTACGCGGAGATTGATTCCGAACCGATTGCGGCCGCCTCGCTGGGGCAAGTTTATCGCGCGCGCCTACACGGCGGAGAGGAAGTCGCCGTCAAAGTGCAGCGGCCAAATCTGCACAAGACGATCAGTTTCGATATCGTCGTACTCTATAAACTCGTTACTCTTACCAACCGCTTCTTCCCGCGGGCGAATGAGAACGCTGACTGGGAAGGCATGCTGCGCGAGTTTCACCTCACTGTTTTTGAGGAGATGGATTACGCGCGCGAAGGCCGCAACGCTGATCGGTTCCGTAAAAGTTTTAGCTCGTGGCGAGTGATTAAGGTTCCGAAGATCTATTGGTCGCATACCACTTCTCGCGTGTTGACGATGGACTTCATTCGCGGCACCAAGGTCACGGATCTAGACGCGTTGCGCGCGCGCAAAATTTCTCCGGTAAAAGTTAACCGGCTGCTGGTGCGCACATACTTGAAGCAGTTGTTGGAGGATGGGTTCTTCCACGCTGATCCGCATCCCGGCAATTTATTGGTGATGGACAGTGGCCATCTGGCATTCTTCGACTTTGGGATGGTGGGCCGTATCACCCCGCGCCTGCAGTCGCAGATGATCGATGCGTTCTTTCACGTCGTTGGTCGCGACGTTCAGGGGCTCGGGCAGGATATTCTCAATCTGAATTTTCTCAAGCCGGGAGTAGATACCGCGACTATTCGGCCGGTGGTTGAGAGCCTATTCAAGCATTATCTAAATCTGAAACTTGGCGAGATTAATTTCAAGGAGCTGACTTACGATCTCGCTGAAGTGATGTACGAGTATCCATTTCGCTTGCCCGCAAACTTCACCTATATCATGCGGGCGTTAATGACGCTGGAAGGAATCGCGATCGTCATAGATCCGGGCTTCGGCTTCTTTGAAACGGCAAAGCCTTATGCAAAAGAGTTTATGTTGCGCCGGGAAGGGAAGCATTTCCGCAATATGATCTTTAATAAGATTACAGGCCGAGAGAACGGAACGACGCGGATTGAATGGCCGAAGGTCTGGAAGCTCACCAAGATGGCCGCCAGCATGTATTTGCAGGGTTAAATAAAACTCAATCTGTATTTGATCGTCGTCTGCAAGTCGGTATCCCGCACCGATATTTGAAGATCACATTGATTTCATAACCGTCTCGCCACAATCAAATCATCTCTCTAGTCCAAGCGAGATTACTTTAATCCGTGCCCTTCTCACTCACGGTTAAATTTATGTCTGCGCGGGCTTTGTTAAGTTTCTTTAGTTTGAGCCGACGGGGTAACGCAAACACTGTTTACAATCTCAAGAATCATCCTCAAGAATTTCAAGGATCACCCTCAAGAATCTCTCAAGCACCGCCACTAAGCTGCAGCTGTGAAATCAGAGGCAGCCTTGATTCTTTCTAAGTCGCAGCGCCCTTCGGCGCAGCCTTTAGGAACTCAAGCTTTCAAAAAGTCCACGAGCAAGGTGAATACCTTGACCGTGTCGATTCGTGATTCACAGAAAAACTCTATTTGGTCCACGCAGGTTTTTTCCCTCGCGCAATTGCCGCTCGGTGAACCCTTCCCTGAAAGGATCGTCACCCAAGCAGTCTTACGCGGCGTCAAACAACGCCGCTAATTTCATGTCTTGTTCTAAGAAGGAGAAGCCAAAATGTTAAGTGACAAGATAGCTTCAGTTCTCGCGAGAGACTTCAGATGGCGAGCCTGCACGCTCGCATTCGCCCTGTTGCTGTTTCTCGCTCCCTCAAGAGTGATGGGCCAGATTCTCAATGATTTCGACGCCCGTACGGGTACGGTAGCCCCGAACTCAACCCAGTTGGGAATGGTCTCCGGCCTGGGCGCCACCGCAACCTGGAACCGTTTCGGAACCCCCGCCTCGCTTATCAATTACAACGGTTACCTGGCCACAGGGCTTCAAGGTCCGGACGCTGCCACGGTCGCACGGAATTGGGTGAGTGCTAACAAAGCGCTCTTCAGACTTTCTTCGACCAATGGCTTAGAGGTGATCAACGACGCACAGCTTGCGCAAAGCGACGGATATGCCGTCATTTTCCGACAGAAGATAGGCGGCCTAATGGCTGCAGAAGACGGTCTCCTTACCGTCGGCATCGTCGGCAGCGCCGCGAGCGGATGGAAGATCGCATATGTATCCTCCTCGGTAACCGGAGACGAATCACTCTCGGGCGCAAAGCAGCTATCAGCTCAGGATGCATGGATGAAAGCGGCAGCCAATGTCGGACGGCCCGTTGCCGCCATCAACAACACGAAGGCCGACCGCGAGTGGACGCTCCTCGGAGTCGTCGGCTTCGCCAACGTGCAGCGTGTGCGGCTGCTGGCACTTCCCACGCCGCTCAACGGCGTGCGTCCTGTTTATGAGACGCTCATACTCGACAACCAGGCTGGGCACGTAACGGCGTACACGCACTATGTCGATGCCGCGAACGGCGCGATTTTGCTCCGCAAGGATCTTGTCGAGCAATCGCACCCGACGGCCGATACTTTCTCGGGTACAGTGTCGCCGATCGTCGACGGCGATTGCGCAACCGACAATGGACCTTGGATCGTCGACGGATCCGAAAGCATCGGATCGATTGTCGTCTCAGTCGAGGCGACCTTGCCAGCCAACGACGCGGTCATTCATCTGCTGCGAAATGGCATCATCGTTGCCAGCCAAGATACCGCGACCAGTCCTGAGGTGCTCGTTTACGACCCGGTCGACAGCGGCGCAGGGACCTACACCGTCCGCGTTTGCGACTTCGTCGACGCGGCGCCTTGGTTGGCGCCGAGCACTTACAACGGGCAGATCGTGTTCAATCCGGCAAATGCCCAGGCTGGCTTCCCATATCCGCCGAAGTGGAAGGTTTTCCCGTCAAATCCACTAATCGGGAACCAGACCTTCCCCTGGAACTACCCAAGCACAGACATCCGTAAGGTGTGGTGTTGGGAGTCGACGGTGGGGCAGCCCCCCGTTGCGATCCCCGGATGCGAGATGCAGGTACAGAACCTGGCGTCTCGAGTGCCGTGGGATTACAACGCGCGCACAAACACGCCGACTTTCACAACCTCCGGTAACAACGCGCAAACCGCTGAGGCCTGGCTCAGCCCATTGACGCCCGGTCCTCCGGGGCAACGGCCGTTTTCTATCACGCGCGAGTACATTTTCCCGTGGACCAACGCCTGGCACACACTGCAAACGAACCCATTAGAACCTCCCGGCTGCGACACGGCGAACCTCATTCCGGCAGGGAACGACATCTTCGCCGCGGTCACAAATCTCTTCGCGATGCACAACCGGATGCACGACTGGTCGTACTTCCTAGGGTTCACGGAGCGGAACTGGAACGCCCAAGATTCTAACTTCGGCAACGTCAGTCCCGGCACGGCCGAGGGTGATCCGGTGATCGGGAATTCGCAAGCGGGCGCTGTCGACGGGGGCTTCCCGAGCTACCTAGGTCGCGATAACGCCAACATGGTGCCGACGCCGGATGGAGTCCCGGCAATCACCAACATGTACCTATGGCAGCCTCTCCCAGGCGGTTTCTACGCGCCTTGCGTTGATGGTGACTACGACATGGCGGTGATAGGACATGAGTACGGCCACCTGATCGAGAACCGCATGATCGGCAAGGGCGGGACTCGTGGCGGCCACCACGCTGGTGCAATGGGTGAAAGCTTCGGCGACTTCGATGCCGCCGAATATCTGAATGAGTACAACTTCGTCCCAGTCTCCGGCGAGAACCCGTTCTCGGTGGGCGCCTACGTCACCGGCAACAAGGAGCGGGCAATCCGGAACTACGGGATGAACTATCCGCGCGTTGGCGCATTCCCGGAGCCCGGCAAGTCGACTACAGGCAGTGGGCCGAACTGGACCGGTACGAAGGTCAACCCGCTGAACTTTAGCGACCATGGCTACGACTTCACGGGCGCGCAGGTGCACGCTGATGGCGAAATTTGGAGCGCGACTAACTTCGACATCAGGGCCGCCCTGGTGGCGAAGTACAACGCCTCCTTCCCAGCCAGCAACCAGTCAATGCAGCGCGAGTGTGCCGATGGCGTGCGTCCGGCTTACCTATGCCCGGGCAACCGTCGTTGGATTCAGATCGTTTACGACGCGATGCTGCTGATGCCGACTGCGCCCTCGATGCTCGAGGCCCGCAACGCCTATCTGGCGGCCGACATGATGCGGTTTGGTGGAGCAAACCAAAACGAGCTCTGGCTTGCCTTCGCGCGCCGCGGATTCGGTAAGGATGCTACCAGCTCGAACGCGGCCTCAAACGAGAACGACAACGATCCGAAACCCGACTTCCAGTCGCAGGTTCAGACGAACACCACCGTCACGTTCAAAGCAGATTGCTTCGGACGAAGGGAACGCCACAGTCAATGCTCGGATCTACGTGGGCCACTACGAGGCGCGGGTCTCGCCGATTGCTGACACCGATCCCGCAACTGGCCCCGCAGACAGCGGCAGCCAAACGGCCGGCGCGAGCAACCTCGATAACAAAGCCGGGTTCGTGGCTGGCACCTACGAGTTTCTCGTTCGCGCCGATGGCTATGGTCATGTGCGCTTCCGCGAAACGTTCTCGGGCACTGGGACCAAAACGCTCACCATCAAGATGCCGACCAATTACGCCTCCGTGTCGAAGGGCTCGGTGGCGACGGGAGACGGCACCAATCATACGGACCTGATCGACGACAAGGAGGGCACGAACTGGGATCGCGATCCAAATGGCGTCGCGGTGAATACGATCAATCCACAGGTCACGGTCGACCTAGGAGGAACCACTCCACGCACGATCAACCGTGCGCAGGTGAGCGCTATGCTCGAGGTTGGGCAGAACCGCTTCACAGCGTTGCGGAAGTTTAAGATCCAGACGTCAACGAATGGAATCACTTTCACCGACTGGATCATTAGCGATGATCACACCTTCCCGGGCTTCAATCCGCGGCCCGTTGCGCCAGAGATAATCCTGCGCAACTACACCGGCCCGTCCCGGCAGGCGACGCACATCCGCATCGTTGCACTACAAAACCAATGCACTGGTAATACCGACTTCCAGGGCGAGCAGGACAACGATGCATTAAATCCGACTGACTGCCGTAACGGGAACCCCAGTTCGGCAGTAATTCCAATCTTCGGCGACCTGCCGCAAGTCTTATTACGGCGGGATGACGAAGTTCACATTGCCGAGCTGCAGGTCTTCAGCTCCGTCGGTGGTACCGGTGGCGGTGGCGGCGGTGGTGGCGGAAATGGTGGAGGTGGTGGCGACTGCGAAGTGACCATCACTCAGGGCGGCATGATCATCGCTAACAACGGTGACCCTGCCACTTTTGGAGGCGTTGCCAGAGTGAGTCTGGGAATCGTGAGCGGCCAGGAGGAGTACCAGGATCACGGGCCCTTCGCACCCATCAACGTGCACTCCATCGAGGTGACGATGGTGCAGTGCACTAATGATCGCCAAGCGGCCAGCATCTTCGGCCTGGCGACTATCAACGGCTCAGGCTCGTTCAACTTCCAGATAGATGTGGAGGACAACGGCGAACCTGGGACGTCCGACAAGTACCGGATGCAAGTCAACGGCTACGACTCCGGCTTGCAAACGTTGGTAGGAGGCAATGTGCAGATCCACTAGCCGGGATCTGCATCCCCGACGACGAATGGCCCGCCTTCGGCGGGCCATTCGTTTGGTGCCTATCGGATCGCGGGCGTCCCCCGCACTGAGCGCGCAGCGCGAGTACAGGATCGCGGGCGTCTCGCCCGCACTGGAGCGCGCATCGCGAGTACAGGATCGCGGGCGTCTCGCCCGCACTGGAGCGCGCAGCGCCAACCAAAAAAGATCTACTTCTTATTCTTCCTGTACCAAGCGCTGCTATACGGCCAGTCTTCCGGCGACCGGCACAATCTAGCCTTTACGGGATTGTTTTCAATATACCTGACTGTTTTCCTAAAGTGATCAGGATCACGGATATACCGATCAAAATATTCTTCCCACCAGAACTGTCCAGTTCGACCAAGCATTTTGTTTGCTTCATGTGCCGTGTAGGATTTGAGCGAGTGCAGAATGCCGCTGAGTTCAAAGCCCTCAAACCTCTTCAACAAACAATGAAGATGATTTGGCATTACCACCCAGGAAAATAGGCGGTATCGAATATTGTCAAATTTCAATAGCGAAGCTTGAACCATCTCTGCAACTCGCGGGACTCTGAGATAGCTTCGGCCATACCCTTGATCAAGGTAATGTTCAATTCGTCTTTGAAGCGCGGCTTTTGCCTTTTGCTCGTTGAGATTCGCCAGTTCCCTTTGCCAGCGTTCGATCACATTTTAGGGAGTGAATCTGCCAGATGCAGCGTAATAAATTGCGTCATCGGTCGGCCATCGAAGTGCGGTAAGTAGCCTCGACTATGCCAACCCGCTGCGCGTAGTTCTTCTTGGTGAGGATCCTCAAAGAGTGACACGCTCTGATAATAGAACTGCCGTTAAAAATCTGGGAGGGTGCTGCGTCAATTGGAAGGGTCACCCTGGTGCAAGAGTTCTTGTTCGCGCTTACGCACTCAGTGCGGGCGAGACGCCCGCGATCCGATATTTGCGCTACGCGCTCAGTGCGGGCGAGACGCCCGCGATCCGATATTTGCGCTGCGCGCTCAGTGCGGGCGAAACATCCGCGATCCCATATTCGCGCTTACGCACTCAGTGCGGGCGAGACATCCGGCGATCCGCATATTTGCGCTGCGCGCTCAGTGCAGGCGAGACGCCCGCGATCCGATATTAGCGCTGCGCGCTCAGTGCGGGCGAGACGCCCGCGATCCTAAAGCGCACGCCGTCATTCCATAGCTGACGCCCGCGATCCGGGAGAAATCGCATTGAAGAACAATGGATAGGTTGCCAGCGATTGCGCTCGGTACTGTGGGCGGAAGCCAAACAGGATCATTCGCCCCTTGCCGATGCTGACTTCCACCAGCGCACCCTTTCCTTTGATTAGACCGGCACCTAACAACCAACCTGACAACAACGGCTCCTTTTCCCGCGGATACCAGGCGATGATGCGAGCCTGACCTGGAGAGATATCACCCGACTCCTTTGATCCAATCTCAAAGACCGGAGAATCTTCAGCCCAGGCAATCGATTCTTTGGGCATGCCTGCAGCCAACGGATGCGCGGTGTCCACTTCTATGCGCAGGATCGAACCAGGAACATAAAATTTGGAACGCGGCAATCCCGCTACCACGTTGCGAACCGGTAACTTGAATTGCTCGATCGCAAATTCAGAGGCCCGGTTGAGCAACACAAGTGTGCCACCGTCCTCAACGAACTTTCGCAACTGCTTAACTCCGTCTTCACCAATTCCTCCCGTTATCTCCGGCGGCATAACACCACTCCGGAGACCATTAAGAATTGTGCCCGGCGCCTGATCGGGAATGATGATGGCGTCGAACCCGGCAAGCTTTCCCTGACGCAACTCAGCGTCAAGCAGTGGGGCGTGGAACAGGCACCTGGCTTGATTCTCCAAAACCCAACGCGTCCAGCCTTCATCCATTGAAGGCGAATGGGATTTGTAGATAGCTCGACGAGGGGGATTGGCATCGCCGCAGCCCGTTGCGCAACCTGCCAGCCCTCCGCCACCGCGCTCCACCCTTAGTACAGAAATTGGTCCGTAGACTGGTTCAACAGTTACGCCCATAAGCAATGGCAGCGTGTGAGCGGTGACATCGTAAGGCGCCAAAGGGTTGCCGCTCGAATCTCTTAAATCGGGATATCGCTGAGGTTCCAGGAGGGCCTTGGCAAAACTACCGTATGGTTGAGCTAATCTCACAACGGCGGTGTCTGCCGAATAACGACGTCCATTGGCGCGAAACGCACTGTGAAAATCCACCTTCACGCCACCGCGTTCAAGAATCGAGATCAACGCTCCGACGTTTCTTGATGGATAAATGAGGAATGCATTCAATTCGCTTCGACTTCGAGGACGCACCGCCTCTTTACTCACGTCATAGAATCTCTGTAACCACTCAGTCCGATTTTTGGAAGCATGACGCAGCAGTGAGAAGGCTGCAGCGGTCATGTAATTGGTGATGTCATTCAAGCGCCAATCGCCGCCGCGCCACACCGGACCAAATTTTTCCGAGGCCTTTTGCGGGTCATAACCTTCGCGCGAACGTAGCTCTTCAAACTTGACCGTAATGGGTGTCGCAATTCGTGCGGAAGCAGTTTCAGAAAGGATGCGCACGCCACCGTGATAGTGCGAGTAGGCTCGGGCGGGCGTCCACGCGTCATAAGTCGAGTTGGTTGTGATGCCTTGAAACCCCTGTGTCCGTAACTCACTCGCCATCCAGTTTCCCAGTTCGGTGTAAGCGGCGACCAGTTGCGGCGGCACATTCGGCTCGACAGGCTGCATGTATGGCGGAAGAAACAGGCGTGAAGCAAACATACCTTGCTGATGGATGTCGTGCACGATTTGCGGATGCCAGACGTTGTGAATCTTATCCACCGTGATCTTTGTCTCGACCTGGGTGAAGGCATACCAGTCTCGGTTGTTATCGTGGCCAACGTACTTGTGATAAAGCTCCGGCGGATCGGTACCCTCGAATGGAGTGCCGAGGGTTTTGTCGTACCAGTTTTTAACGATGTCGACGCCGTCGGGATTGAGGGAAGGCACTAGCAGAATTATCGTGTTACTCAGAATCTCACGGACGTCAGGCTCATTTGAGGAAGCAAGCCGGTGGGCGATCAGCATGCTGGAAAGCGTTGAGCCCACCTCGGTGGAGTGAATCCCGCAAGTGATAAGGACTATCGTCTTGCCACGGGCCATCAGACGTCGAGCTTTCTCGTCTCGATTCCGTCCTAACTTTCGCGGGTCGGCGAGCAGTTCCTGGATCTTTCGGTATTCCTCTAAACGAGCCAGATTCTCAGGAGCGCTGATAGTGGCCAGTACAAACGGCGCCTCCATTGTCGACTTTCCCAGAGCTTCGAATTTCACGCGATCGCTTGCCTGATCGAGCTTTTCAAAATACGTCACGATCTGTTTCCAACTCGCGAGTTTGCGATCATCACCCGGGCGGAAACCGAGTACATCCTCAGGAGCGGGAAGAGTCGCGCTTACTATCGAAGAAACCGTCTGCGTCTGTCGTTGCCCGCTGGTTGAGGTAGCAACAAGGAACTGCAACAGAGAGACCGCTACTAGCGTTAACGCGAGCCGCCGTTTGCGCATCAAAAATATTTCTCCAGGAAGGGCTGATGTGATTGAAGAAGACGGTTGCAGTGTAGACGAGGAAACACTGCTTGTAGAAGTCGAATCAGCGGAGTTGTCAAAAGGGTGATGATGTTTGGGATTGGACCGCATCCCAGCCAACTCGGTACAGTACGGGAGCGGTAGCGATTGCGTTCAACTCGTATCCAAGGTGTGGTTAGAGATATTAAGGAACTTTGGGTCTCACCCTTGAACATTGCCTCAGCTAAAGGCGGTCGCTACCGCTCCCCTACTGTACCGAGTGACTGCACTCCTTAATTTCATCCGCTACAACCGAACAGCATTACTATTCTGTCAGAACAACTTGCTTGCCCAAGCGCGGTTGGGCCGTGTAAAGTAAGCCATCTACTACCCCGCGCATTCCCCGAAATATCAGCTTCTGTTGGAGGACAATACGGATGTCGTCTGAAAGCGTCGGTGTGAATGAATTCCCGGATAGAGTTGGGTTGAAACCTGATAACCCGTTGGCGGCTTCATTTCGTCCGTACATTGCCGCGCGGACCGTCATTCCTGAGCTGACCGCTCGTGCACTTGTTGTCGGCACACTGCTTGGCATCGTCTTTGGTGCCTCATCTCTCTACCTTGTCCTGAAAGTTGGCTTGACTGTCAGTGCTTCGATCCCTGTCGCCGTGATTTCAATCGCGCTCTTTCGTTTATTCGCGCAAGCGGGATTAAGGAACGCGACGATCCTCGAAAACAATATCGTGCAGACGGCTGGATCAGCAGGTGAGTCGATTGCGTTCGGTGTGGGTGTCACCATGCCGGCCATCATGATTCTTGGGTTCGACCTGGAGTTAACTCGCGTCATGCTGGTGGCTGTGCTCGGGGGCTTGCTGGGAATCCTCATGATGATCCCCCTCAGGCGAGCTTTGATCGTTGCACAGCACGGAATTTTGAAATACCCGGAAGGCACAGCGTGCGCTGAAGTGTTGAAAGCTGGGGCATCAGAAGAGTCGCGTGGTGCCGCTTCCAGTGAGGCGAAAGCGGAAATGGCGGCACGCGGCGGGGTTCAGATTGGAGCCAAGACTATCTTTACCGGGTTTGGCATCGGGATGGTTTACCAGGCTGCACACAGGGCTTTTTATACCTGGAAGGAAGCGCCCGAAAAAGTTTTTGGCGCACCCTTTAACAAGGGCTCAGTTGCCGTGGAAGTTAACCCGGCACTGCTTGGAGTCGGGTACGTGATTGGACCGCGAATCGCTTCAATCATGTGCGCGGGCGGCGTGCTGGCGTACCTGGTACTAATACCCGCCATAGCCTATTTCGGCGGTGCTGAGACTAGTGGCGCGATTCCTCCAGGAACGGAACCCATCAGAAGCATGAGCCCAAACGGGATTCGCAGTAACTACATTCTCTATATAGGCGCCGGCGCAGTTGCAGCGGGAGGCATCATCAGCCTTTTCCGCTCACTCCCAACCATTTGGCACGGATTAAAAGGAGGTTTGAGCGATCTCCGCGGCGGACAAGCGGCGAGCGCTCGCGCACCGCGGACTGATCAAGACATTTCCATGAAGTTCGTGTTGGCAGGAATCATCGGTCTGATTGCCATGATCATGGCTTTTCCGCAACTCGGCCTCCAGCAAAATATTTTGGTCGCATTTCTGGGCGCCCTGATGATCATCGCTTTCGGATTTCTGTTTGTAACGGTTTCCTCCAGGCTAACTGGAGAGATCGGGTCATCTTCAAATCCTATCTCAGGTATGACTGTCGCAACCTTGCTTTTGACGTGCCTGATTTTCCTGCTGATGGGATGGACCGGTTCGTCCTATTACGTTACCGCACTGTCTATCGGAGCGATCGTTTGTATTGCGGCATCGAATGGCGGCACGACATCCCAGGATTTGAAGACAGGATACCTCGTCGGCGCCACACCTAAGGCCCAGCAGGTTGCGATTCTGATTGGCGCTTTGGCGTCGGCCCTGGTCTTGGGCCCGATCCTGATTCGCCTTAACGAAAATGGCACGGTTTACGCCCGGCGAGTTACTTTTGCGCGAGTTGATGAAAAGGTGCAGCCGGTGCCGCCGGCTGAGGCTGGGTCTCTGCCGGTCTATGCCGATGAGATTAAACCGCGAGCGCCTGGTGACTATCGCGTATTAACTCGTGATGCCAACAGTCCCAAGATAGAAGGTCTGGGCGAGGGCGAGTATCTCGTCAACGACTCGGGCCGAATTCTTTACAAGGTCGAGCGCAATTTCACACCCGAACTTCGCGCCAACATGTCGCAACTCGGACCAGCAGAGCCACTTCAGGGAAGGCAAGCGACGGAAGATTCAAAGACTTACCGCGTCTGGCACAAGACGGATACAAACGGCGGCCGGGCCGGTCGTTACCTTGTCGACGAACAGGGCACTCCGCAGTACTTAGTGGATCCGGCTATCAATGGCCAAAACAAGATGCGGCCCGATGGATCGACTGTGGAAAAATTTGACGCGCCCAAAGCAACGCTGATGTCTTACATCATCAAAGGCATCCTGAACCGGGAGCTGCCATGGAATCTTGTATTACTCGGCGTCATGATCGCGATCGTACTTGAGATGGCGGGAATTCCTTCCCTCGCATTTGCTGTCGGAGTTTATCTCCCATTATCCGCGTCGAGCCCCATCTTTATCGGGGGAATCATCCGTTGGCTGGTCGATCGCAATCTGCGGCGTAAACACACTCAGCTGACAGAAGAGGAATTGGTGGCAGAGACTGATAAGAGTCCCGGGGTCTTGATGGCGTCAGGATATATCGCCGGAGCGGCCCTCGCCGGAATTATCTATGCCTTCATGGCTGGCTATTTCACCGACACTTTTGAGGCTACTAAGACATGGATGCTCGCGAAGAATCCGTTCTTTGATGAGCCGCCCGGCCATGTAAAACCGTATGCTGACCTACTGTCGCTGATACCGTTTTTGGCAATCACGTTTCTGCTTTATGCGGTTGGGCGCGAGTGGATTCTTGCCGCGCGGCAGAAGAAGGGAACCTAGGCAACCTCATCAACGGGTGCTTCGCGAGTTTGTTGAGTAGTTTATACTGACGCGCGAGGGAGCGATCCGTGGTAAGGCAACAAGTTTTAGTTTCTAAGATGAGGCGCGCTGCTAAGCAGAGGGCGCGCTTTTATCTGTGCCGGAGGACATGCAGTAATGATTAATTGGAAAACGATTAAATGGTCGCTTTCGGCAACAGTAATTGCGTTACTTGTTTGCGGAACGGTCTCAGTGGCGCAATCGCAGTCGCCTCAACGCTCACCGTCTGACACGGTGCGCGCTTTCTACAAAACGATGCGTGAGAAGAAATTTCGCGAAGCTTTTGCACTTTCAATCTACCGCCCGGCAATCGACCCTTTGAGTCCGGCGGAGTTTGAAGACCTGCGCGTGGACTTTGAAAGGATGGCAGCTCAGATTCCAGAGCAGGTCAACATTACTGGTGAACAGATCAGCGGTGAGATAGCGACCGTGTTTGTGAAAGTGAAGGACGAGGCCACGAAGGATCAGCCTGAACCGATTACTCTAATTTTGAGTGATGGCATGTGGATTGTGGGTGACAAACAGAATCACGAAATCGTGAAGAGCGCGGGAAAAACCTTTTTCTTCACTGCGCGCATAAATATTCATCACGACGAAGTGCAGGCGATGCTGGTGCGAATCTCGCTGGCCGAACTTCTCTTTAGTCAACAGAACGCCGGAAAGTTTGCCGACCTGCCGACGCTAATCTTGCGCGGGATGGTTCCCAAAGATCTCGAGGGAACGGATTCCACTGGTTATCGTTTCCGCGTAACAACTTCAACCGACGGCAAAACCTGGTTTGCCGCGGCTGAGCCCGCTCAGTACGGACGGACCGGAAAGCTTTCGTTTTACATGGATGCAGCTGGCGTCAGAAGCGGGGATGTGGGTGGAAAGCCGCTCCCACCGCCGAAGAACTAAATAAGGAGCAGGAGGCAGACGGCAGGAGCAGACGGCAGGAGGGCCAGCAGAAACCGCAAAAATGAAGTAAAGGCAGCGATATGTCTCGCTGCCTTTTGTTTTTTTCCTACTGCTTACTGCCTATCTGCCTCCTGCCGCTGCCTCATGCTCCTGCTCCTGCCGTCTGCCCCTGCCGTGTGCCGCAGAAAATCCTCATTGCCAGCGGGCGAGCCAATTCCTTACAATGGCTCCTGCGAGAATTAACTTCCCCGACAATCCTTGCCTCTCTCACAAAACAAGTAAGCTCCGGACCAACCGCCGGGAATGAGGTCAAGAGATGTCGGAATTACTCCGCACGCTGGTAAGTCGAATCCGCGAATTCGCTGGAGACCGCCGACACATGGCAAGACACCGTGTGCGTTTGGAAGTCACTGTCACACTCGCGACCCCCACCAAAGCTAACGGGCGACGCCCAGCATCGTTGCAGGGTTATACGAGGGATATTAGTGCCAACGGGTTAGGGCTAATCATGCCGGCGATCCGCATCGGCGACCGCTATCTGGCCGGCGAGAACTGCCGCCTGGCTATAACGCTGGAGCTGCCCGATAAACCGATTCAATTAACTGCGTCGTCTGACGCGTTACGAGCCCCTGGATGATCCCGCTGAAATGGGTTTTCTGATCGGCGTAAACATTACCAATATCAGTGATGAGGATCGCAAGCTCTTCATCGCCTATCTTCGCGACCACTCCTAGTTCCGATCATTCGCTGAATAGCAGCCAACCAAAAGCTTCGGGAGAGTGAAAGCTTGGTTCCGGTGTGTGAGTCGGACGCCAGGTGACGTAGCCCCGATTGGGATCGCTGCCAACGCACCGAAACAAGTTGACTCGCCACCTGTCGTTCAGCTGCGGTTGGGGAATCCTTTCACTCCAGGGGATCCGCAGACTAACGAAGATCTGATCCGCGGCAACGTGCGCGGCTGCCGTCATTCCTGAATCAAAAACGAAATCGGTCTCGCGACCCTGTGCGTTTTTCCGGATCGCCAAGTCTACCCACTCGCCGGTCGGCGCTCCCTCAAACTCGAAATAGGAATTAGGATCTGACGGGTCCGGCGCGATAAAGATTTCGCAAACATCCCTGTCCCATAAACCAAGTGTCTTTACGTCCGTTCGCGGTGAGGAACTAATAACGAGCGGTTCTTGTTGCGGACCGACGAAGCGAGCATAGAGAGCTGATTTTGACCAAAGCAGCCGGGCTTCAGCGTGACGGTTTGCCGGAGCGGGTTCGCCTGACCAGTATTTAGCGATGCGAACCGGCTCACACAGCATCCATGCGGAGTGATTGAAGTCATCCACTGTTATGTCGCCTGGGATGTGGAGCGCTTTGACTAGATCCTTGGACTGCATCTGGACTGGCATTTCAACAGGCAATTTTGTTTCGTGACTGTATGCTTGTTTCGTGCTGTTTCCTGTGATTTCGTGGATCGTAACCCGACGATCGGTTAAGTGATCCACGAACCCACACGAAAACGCACGAACAACTTCCTAGGGTCAGTGCACTCGAAGACCGTTTAAGCATGCATCAAGCAATGCTGTTGGATCATCGTCTTGAAAAACTCTGGCACCCGTATTCTTTGAAAACCTCTGTAGCAGGTAATCTGCCTCATCAGCAACACCGCCGGTTCCTGTCAGGCAGCCGATGACCTTGGCTTCATCGTGTGCGATGGTGAACTCATTGAGTGATCCCATCGCGCCCGCAACGAACAGCACAACATCACAGGATCGCACCAGGACTACATTTCTGCCTTTCAGACCGAACCCCGTGTACACCAACACATCACTGGCATCGACGGGAAGCTGATAGCGTGCGGAATGTTCCTCTTTGGAATTTCCTGGGGAGATGCCCACATGGAAAACGCCTGCTGCACGTGCCGCCTTTCCAACTTCGTAAATTAGCCCGGTTGTAGCCCCGGTAAACAGCACGACATCTCGTGCGGCTAATGCTGCCGCTAATTGCGCCACTTTGTCGTCGAGGTCTCGACGCTGGTCCGGTTCAATCTCGGTCGCTGAGCCCATCACGCCGACTTTTATCTTCATGGACGTTTCATCCTGTGCGTATCTATTCGTTACGCAAACTCCTGGTTTGCGTAGCCTGACTATCGCGATCCCACCAGCGCTGCGTGAGAAACCAAACGATACCGGGGATCAGAAAGAAGATGCCGATGCCGATGGCAACGACGCGAGGCGAATAGCCAAAGCGATCCAGCAACTCGCCGGTAAGGTAGTTTGAACCTGCCATCGTCAGTGTCAGCAAAGCCAACTCCGCGGCGAAGACGCGTCCCCGAAAACGATCTTCAACTTCCCGCTGTAGCAATACCGTCGAGAAAACCCAAAGTATGCTGCCTCCTGTATGAGCTAATCCCAACACCAGCAGCGCGACCACAAAAAGTGCGGTGTAGCCAAACGCCATATAAAACAAGCCGCTGATTATGAAAGCAATGCCAATCGAGGCTTGTTGCTGTTGCCTACTTTCACCGGCGATGCGACGAGCGACAATCGGTCCTACTGCCGTTCCGATCCCGCGCGCCGCAAAGAGGATGCCGATTCCGATGGCCGGGCTGCCACCGACCGGAAAAACCCTTTCGCCAAAGACCGCCAGTAAGGTGAGAACCCCACCGCCTATACCCCAAGCGGGTTTGACGAGCAGTAGAGCCAAGACGCGTGGACGCCGCTTAACGTAGCGGATGCCTTCCACCGTATCTGAGATTCCCAAAGTTTTGCGAATCGCGAACTTGCCCCGTTTGTTTTTCGGGCGTTTGGGAACCTTGACGCTGGCAATTAGAGCTGCCGAAAGAAGGTATGTGCCGGAATCAAGTATGAAAGCGACATCGGTTCCCAGCCATCCCGTCAATAGGCCACCTATCGCCGCGCCCAAGGTCAGCATTACCGACCAGGTCACGGAGGAGATGGCGTTGGCCGCCACCAATTCGCGATCGGCAACAAGGGAGGGAATTGCCGCAGTCTTTGCAGGTTCGAAGAATGTGGAGAGGCCGAGCTGGAAAACTGTCAGGACGTAAATGATCCACAAGTGCTCTGCGCGTCGGACCAAAAGAAAGCCAAGGACTACAAGCGCTCGCAACAAATCGGTAACGATCATTATGGAGCGCCGGCTGAAGCGATCGGCGAGTACGCCCGAGGCGGGACCAAAAATGAAACTTGGAACAAAACGCGCAACGAGGAGCAGGCCTATATCCCTACCGGAGCCAGTGAGGTTCAGAATTATGGTGTAAAGCGCAATCGTATTGAACCAGTCGCCCATCTGACTGACGACCTGCCCGAGCCAGACCTGGCGAAAGGCACGGTTTCCGCGCAGCAGTTCAATGTATCCGGCCGGAGTTTGGGTCTCGGGGCCCGAGCTCGTAATCGTCGTCAATACGTGCCGCCTAATTGATTGCTTATTGAATCAGCAGGGTGCCTTTCTGACCTAAGACTGTCAACTGATCACTGGAAGCAAGGACTCGCCATTACCGATTGCCCATCGCCAATTGGATTTTCAAGGCTGGCCTTTAATCGGCTATCCAATCGGCAATCAGAAAAGCAGTTTGACTGAATTTTCAAAGTGACCTGTCACTTTGAAGTCTCGCGGCTTTTTCTTAATTAATCCCAAGCAACATCATTTCAAAAAAGCGCGAAACGCGCGGTCGTTTACCTATCGAAGTAAAACTATTGCTGCGGCACATGAATTGAGAATGAGAGAAGTGCGGCTCAGAAGCTCTTGAGCTTCACGGACTCTCCGCACGGAGTCCGAGCCGCCAATTTAAACGCGGAAAGGTGCCCTGCTACGGCAGTCCGAAATCTCACCCAGCATGGCGAATCACTTGGTTAAGATTCGCTGCTTGCCCGCTACGGCCGAAAGCGAAGCTGAGTTGCTCCCAGTTTCGCTTTCGGCTAACTGCATCCGGTGGGTCGTAGGCCCTTCTAAAAACACATGCCCATAAGCTGCGTAGCAATCGCAATCATTGGCGGCGCGTTTTCCACGCACAACGCTGCCTCAATAGTTTGCGGTGTAGGAATTGTTGCCGCCATCTACCTAATCTATCGCACCTCGCTGGAGCGCGTTCACACTAAGACGCGCGAAGCGGAGGCAATAAGTAGACTGCATCTGGCAACGGCTGAAGCACTGGCAACCGCCATCGACGCGCAGGATCAAACCAGTCACTGTCATGTTCGACGCGTACAGATCTTCGCGGTGGGAATGGGTGAGGTGCTCAAATTAGCGAAGCCGGAAATTGAAGCATTGCGTGCCGGCGCGCTTCTGCATGACGTCGGAAAGCTGGCGGTCCCCGCCCACATACTCAACAAGCCTGGCCGCTTGTCTGCCGCGGAATTTGAAAAGATGAAGATCCACACGACTGTAGGAGCGCAGCTGCTCGACCGTGTTCATTTTCCTTATCCGGTGGTTCCAATCGTGAGACATCATCATGAGCATTGGAACGGCAGCGGGTATCCCGATGGCTTGCGCGGTGAACAGATTCCCTTAACCGCGCGCATCATTTCGGTAGTCGATTGCTTTGATGCGGTTCGTGAGGATCGACCCTTTCGTCGAGGAATGGCTCGCGATGAAGCTTTAGCCCTGCTGCGTCGCGGCTCAGGTACGCATTTCGACCCGCAGGTGGTGGAACTCTTCATTCAAAACCTGCCGCAGTTTGAGAGGCAGATTGCCGAGCTGGGATTGTCGCAGCAGGATCGCGACACTTCCCATGCAGAGCCATTTGCGCTTGCCGACATTGATCTAGAACAGACGCGCGAGCGCGGCTCCTACATGGCTTACGACGAGATCAAGAATGCTCACCGGGAGGTTTACGCTCTCTACGAGATTGCCCGGACTTTTGGCTCTTCGCTGGACATTCGCGAGACTTTGGAAGTCCTGGTGGACAAGGTAGCCCACGTGGTTTCGTTTGATACGTGCGTTGTTTATCTCTACGACGAGATCAGGGGCTACGCGACAGCGTCCCATGTCTCCGGTAAGAATGCGACGTTGCTTGCAACAAAGTGTGTGGCGCCCGGCGAAGGTGTCACCGGATTCGCGCTTGCAAACCGCAGCGCCGTTAACCAGCTTAAGCCGGGCCTGGATTTTCTTGACGTCAAGTCCGAACGACTAGACGAATACAAAGCGATGGCCGCGCTACCGCTCTTTAAAGACGACGTTCTGTTAGGCGCACTGTCTGTTTATTCAACCAGGCTGGATCGCTACACGGATGATCAAATGCGAATGCTGGAGACCGTGACGAAACTGGCTTCAGACGCTCTCGCCAACGCAGTCCACCATGCCGAGGCTCGGTCTAACGCCCTTACCGACGCGCTAACCGGCCTGCCCAACGGCCGCTATCTCGCGTTGCGTTTCGATGAAGAGACGGCCCGTGCCCGGCGCATGGGAAGATCCTTTCAGGTAATGATGCTTGACCTGGACGATTTCAAACTCGTGAACGACACCTTCGGACATAAGGTCGGAGATAAGATGCTGCGAGAAGTTGCTCTCATCATCCAGGGACAACTGCGCGAATACGACTTTCTGGCGCGCTACGCCGGCGATGAGTTTGTAGCGGTGGTGCAGGAATTGGTCGGCACACAGGTTGAAGAACTGCGGTCTCGAATTGAAACAGCCGTAGCAAAATTCTCCTTGCACGTCCGTGGCGATAAGCGCGCCCGCGTCGGAATCAGCATTGGTACCGCCACCTACAACATCGACGGTGAGACGCTTGATCAACTCTTGGTCGCGGCCGATCAGGCGATGTATCGCGTAAAGTCGTCTCACAAAATCGAGAAGATTACTGCTGAAGACAAAGTTGATCGTATTGTTCCGGAACTCGATAAGGGTGATCTGACGACGATCTCAGTCAACTAGCTCGGCCGGCCGTCGAAGTTATGCTTATTAAGAACTTCGTGCGCTTCAATGAAACTAATCAGTCAGTCCGCTACGCGGACGGATGAATTTAGCCCAGCACTTCAGTGCTGGGTCACGCAAGGAAAGCCGACCTTAGTCCGTGAAACGGACGGCTGAAGTCGCAATTGGGTTTTCAGTCGCCCGTTTCACGGGCTCGCGTGTTTTGTAACACCTTGATCCCAGCACTGAAGTGCTGGGCTAAATTCAGGCGTCCGCTACGCGGACTGCAGGATCGAAGGGCCTGCAGCGCCAAATCTTGACATTCCCCTACTGCATCGCTTTCAATCGCTAGTGGCCGCCTGTCCTGGACTCCGACACCGGAGCTGCATGGATGCCACAAATTCCCACCCGCCAGCCCTGCTGGTTCACTCGATTGAAGCATGTCTGCTGTCGCGACTACTGTTCCGGATAATGTAACTCTGCTGATTGTTTGCGCCGAGGATAGCGTACGCGGCAGATTGCACGACATTTTTCAGAAGGCCGGTTACCGCGTACTTGCAGCCCCTGATGCCTCCGCAGCTCTAAGTCTGCTTCATAAGCAGGCATGCGATCTCGTTGTCCTCGACCTGGAGATGGAAGGCATTGATGGACTCGCGTTTTGTCGTTTGCTGCGCAATCAACCTGCTACAAGCAAACTTCCGGTGATTGCGCTTTCGGACGACGATCTCGAAACGACCAAGGTTGAAGCTTTCACTGCCGGCGCCGACGATTACATTATTAAGCCTTCTTCGGCAGGCGAACTTGTTTCTCGCGTCAAAGCACACCTCAAATCCGCACAAAGAGAATGGGAGCTAATCGGCAGCAACCGTGAGTTAAGGTTTCTTGCGGACCTGGGTCGCGGTCTGCTGCGCACTCTCGAGCCTGAGCAACTGGTGAAGCGCATCGCCGGCGCTACTTATGAAGGTACCGGAGCCACATTGTGCGCCGCCTATATAAGACTCTCGGAGGATTGCGAAGCCGGCTGCGTATTTGATCGCGACGGCGGCGCCGAAGACGCGTCCCATCTTTACCGGGAACGAATGCAAGAGTGGCTCGAAGCGCCGACGACCACGTCGCCGCAGGAGATAACTGAGCGCGAAAATTTCTTCTTGCGGGACGACATTCACCAGATTGAATTCGTGGCGCCTTTGAGGTTTGGTGGCCGCACTAAGGGTGCGTTGGTTGTGGCGTTCGACCGGCGCGAGGACCTCGGTGAAACTGAAAGCAGGCTGATCGAAGCCGCGGCGCAACAAGCAGCCCTGGCTGCGCACATTTCGTCTCTCTATCAAGCGGCCCGCGAAACATCGAACACCCTCGCGAAGGAGGTTGATCGGCGCAGTGCGGAAGCCGTCGCTCAGCGGCGCTTTACGGAAGCGATTATTGACAGTCTTCCTTTGTCTCTTTATGCCATTGACAGCCAATATCGCATCGTTGCCTGGAACCGGAATCGTGAACTAGGAGAGCTGGGGATTCCGCGTGGCGCCGCACTCGGTCGAAATATTTTTGAGGTCTTGACGTTACAGAAACGCGAGGTGCTTCAGCGAGAGTTTGCGCAAGTGTTTGCCACCGGCGAAATCGAGGTTATTGAACAGGAGACGGTAAAACCAAACGGTGAGATCCAGTATTGGCTGATCAGTAAGATCCCGATGTGGATTGACGGCAGCGGCGGCGTCTCTCATGTAATCACGGTGGGAGAGGACATTAGCGCCCGCGTGGAGGCCAATCGTGCAGTCGCTCGGGCTGAGAAACTTGCGGCGGTTGGCCGGCTCGCAGCCGGTGTGGTGCATGAGATAAACAATCCCCTCGCCACGATTTCCGCTTGCGCCGAAGCGCTGGAGTCGCGTGTTGCGGCGGGCTCATTCGCTGAGTCACCTGCCCTCGACGACTTACGCGAATATCTAACCCTGATCCGCAGTGAAGCGTTTCGCTGCAAGTCCATCACCACGGGCTTGCTGGATTTCAGTCGCACGCGTACGGCGCAGCATGTGTTGATTGATCTTGCCGACGTTATCAACGCCACCGCCAAATTACTGGTTCATCAACAGCGCCGCAGCAATATTGAACTGCGCATCATAACTCCGGAAAACCTGCCTCCCGTGCTTGGCGATCCGGGTCAGTTGCAACAAGCGATCATAACCTTGGCAACAAATGCAGTAGATGCGATGCCCAGTGGCGGTGAGCTAACAATTTCTTCACGGCATGAAGGTAGTAATCTGCTGGTAGAAGTTAGTGATACCGGGGTGGGCATTCCGCCAGAGAACATCGCAAAAATCTTCGAACCGTTCTTTACAACAAAGGAAGTAGGGCAGGGCACAGGCCTTGGTCTCGCGGTTTGTTATGGTATCTTAACCGAGCATGGCGGCAGTCTCGACGTGCAATCAGCACCTGAAGCCGGCACCACCTTTACGATCACTTTGCCGGCAGCAGATGGATTCGGAGAAGCGAACGCTTGAGCGAGCAACAAGCAGCACGCATTCTGATCGCCGAAGACGAAGCTAACCTGCGACTCGTTTTGCAAAAGGAACTCGAGCGACTCGGGTATCGCGTGCAAGCAGCGCCTGATGGCGAAGCGGCCCTACGCAAACTTGAAGAGAGCAATGTTGATGTGTTGCTCTGCGATATCAACATGCCTCGCATTGACGGCATGGAAGTACTGCGCCGCGTTCACGAGCGCCCAAATCCTCCGGAAGTGATCATGCTGACAGGCCAGGCGACGGTTGAAACTGCCGTCGAAGCGATGAAGCTTGGCGCCTACGATTACCTCACAAAACCCTATCGAATCGCGGAACTCGACGTGCGCGTGCGGCAAGCGGTGGACAAGCGCCGGCTGCGCGTTGACAACCTTCGCTTGCGCGAACAACTGGCGCGCCAATCAGCGCTGCCTGAGATCGTTTCCGTGTCTCGGGTTATGAAAGAGGCAATTAGATTGGTGGAGCGTGTGGCGCCGTCCGAAGCTTCAGTTCTGATTACCGGAGAGTCGGGCACGGGGAAGGAACTGATCGCCCATGCCATTCACCGGCTTTCCGGTCGCGCCAATGCGTCGTTTATTGATCTCAACTGCGCAGCGTTTCAGGAGTCGTTGCTGGAATCGGAACTTTTCGGATACGAGGCGGGCGCATTTTCCGGCGCGAAGGGCCGCAAGCTTGGGCTGATTGAGCTTTCCGACGGAGGCACCCTTTTTCTTGACGAAGTAACGGAGCTGCCGGCGCAGTTGCAGGCGAAGCTGTTACGCGCCATTGAGACGAGAACTTTCTTTCGTGTCGGTGGTGTGCGCAAAGTCGAAGTCGACACCAGGATCGTTGCCGCCACAAATCGAAATCTGGACTCAGTCGTAGCGGACGGCTCGTTTCGTTCCGATTTGCTTTATCGCATCAACGGATTTCAAATCGATCTGGCGCCTTTGCGGGAACGTCCGGAGGATGTTGAACCACTCGCACGCCACTTACTGCAACAAGTCGGGGGTCCTGCAACGCCTGAGTTGGACGTATCGGCTCTTGACGCGCTCCGCGCCTATAGCTGGCCCGGAAATGTGCGCCAATTGAAGAACACTCTCGAACGCGCCGTGATACTTTCAAACAACGGCCGTATCACGCTTGCCGAGTTGCCTCCAGAAGTGGCACGCCCGGGCCTTTACGCGCCGGCGCTGATGACGACCCCGGTCGCGGGCGTAGCTTCTGATGCGGGAACGAATCCGGTGGGCTCGCCCGCATCTTTGCGCGAAGTCGAGCGCCAACAGATACTGGCGGCATTGGAACAATCAGGCTGGCATCGCGGGAAGACCGCAGAAATCCTGGGCATCTCACCTTCCACACTTTACCGGCGACTGCGGGATTACGGTCTCGAAAAACGTCGCTGAAACTTCGAAAGAATCTTTCCTCAATGAAACAGGGTGAATTGCCCTTGGCAACGCCCAACGGAAGGGAATTAGACATTCGACTTGTCCCCGCAGGGGACAAAGTTAATAGCCGTGGGCAACGCCCACGGAACGCTTCGACGTAATGAATCCGACCCTGAAAGGGTCGAACTCAATTCCACAAATACCGCTCGTCGTACTCAATCTCGTATTCTTTCAAGAACTGGAGCAGCTCTTCCTGAAACGTCACCTTGCGGTGATGTTCTTTCTGATTGGCAATGTATTGCGTCAATCGGGGAACCTCGGACACTCCTACAGAAAAACCACCATAGCCATCCTGCCAATGAAAGTTTCTGAAAGCTCTATCCTGGGTCTTGAGCCATGATGAGCTGTCCTTCTTTACATCCATCACCAGTTCACTCAATGCGATTGTCTTTGATTGAGAAATCAATAGGTGCAGATGGTCTGACGTGCCCCCGGCCGTGATTAATCGAGAGTTGTTGTTTCTTAGGATTCCACCCATGTAAGCGAACAAGTTCGCTTCGATTTCAGGGTAGATGAGGGGTTGTCGATGTTTAGTAGAGAAAACGAGATGAACCAGAAGACTGGTGAGGGTCTGTGCCATCTTCATTAACCTTTCGTGAGGTTCGACCCTTTCAGGGTCGAAGTGGTTTTTGGTTATGTGCACCGTGGGCGTTGCCCACGGCTATTAACTCTGTCCCCTGCGGGGACAAATCGAATCCCTTTTTTCCGGTGGGCGTTGCCCTCGGCTATTAACGCTGTCCCCTGCGGGCACCTTCAATCGATCGGAATCAATCTCTCCCAACGCGGTCGCGGGTTTTGAGTTCCTTCCGGTTTATCTTTCCCCGATCGTTTTTCGGCAAAGAAGAAACAAACTCGATCCAGCGCGGATACTTGTAGAGTGCGAGTCTTGCCTTAACAAACTCCTTAATTTCCTTCGCCAGCGCCTCACCAGCCGTTTCACCCTCGCGCAGGACGATATAAGCCTTTGGCTTGATCAACCCATCGCCGTCGTCATGGCCAATCACTGCGCACTCCAAAACGGGGCCGCACTGCAGCAGGCAGTTTTCAATTTCAGTCGGGGCAACATAGACGCCGGAGACTTTCAACATATCGTCGGCGCGGCCGTGATACCAGTAGTATCCCTGTTCATCGACATGAAACTGATCACCCGTCGTGCACCAATCGGCGGCAAATGTTTTCTTTGATTCTTCGTGAGCGTTCCAATAGCAAAGCGCCGCCGAGTCACCTCTGACACGCAACGTTCCCATCTCGCCGGCCGCCACCTCGGCACCGTCGGGTCCCACGATCTTTGCCTCGTAACCAGTTACAAGACGGCCCAGGCTGCCGGCCTTAACATCGCCGGGCCGGTTGGATATGTAGATGTGAAACATCTCCGCCGAACCAATGCCGTCGTAGATTTCGATACCAAAAGTCTTTTTCCAACGTTCGTATAACTCGACGGGCAACGCTTCACCCGCGGAATAACAGAAGCGAAGACTCGATAGATCCGTTCCAGTGTTTGCGTTAAGCATCGCGTTTATCATCGTCGGCACGGTTGTGAGGATAGTCGGCCGGTACCGTTCAATGGCGGAGTAAATCTTTTCCGGTGTCGAGCGTTCGGAAAAGAGCGCCGTCGCGGCTCCGACAGCGAAAGGAAAAAGCAGATTCGTTCCCGTGGCGTAACCAAAAAAGAGCTTAGGCACAGCAAGAGTTAAATCATTTTCATTTACTCCGATCGTGCCTTTGGCAAACACCTCAGTATTGAACGGCAGATCGTGTTGGAGATGTACGGCGCCTTTGGGATGGCCAGTTGAACCAGAAGTGAACAACCAAATTGCGATGTCGTCACGATGGGTATCTGCTTGGGTGCATTCTGTAGCCGCGGACAAAACGATGTCATTGAAAGACACCCAGGCGGGGCCATTGCGCCTTCGCGGTACCTCGTCGTCGGTCGGAAGGTCCCCCACAACGACTATCGCGCGCAGATGCGATGTAGTTCGTGTCGCTTCGGTAAATGCCGCGACCAGTGATTCATGAATCACAGCGACACGCGCCCGTGTGTATTCCAGATAGTAAGGATAGTCCGAAGCGGGCAGCAGCGGATTGACCATCGTGATCACCGCCCCAATCCGTGCGGCTCCAAACCACGACCAGACAAATTCGGGACAATCGGGCAGAGCGATCAGGATCCGATTCTCGAGATCCACTCCCAGCTCGCGCAACGCGTTGCCAACGCGATTCGACATCCGGCAGGTTTCGCCGTACGTGAAAACTTGTTCCTCGAAATACAAACAGGTCTTGTCTTCACGACCCGCATCCAGGTTGTGGTAGAGGAAATAGTGGCCGAGATTAAACTTTTCCGGGAACTCGATAGTCATGCCTCCCTAAGAAAACAGGTTTCCGTATTCTAAGGTTGACCTGCTAAAGCAAGAAGAGTAACGTGCGTCCATTAAACGTCTCAGAGGATTACACGAATCCTCTCGTCCTCTTTATCCCGATTCTCCGACGGTACTCTCAGAATGGTAAGGACATGACCTCCACTAAGCGCCAGAAGAAGATACTGAGAAGCCAGATTCCGAGTATTAATCCGAATAACATCCAGAAGGTCCGGCGATAGCGCCACCATCGCTCTTTTCTCATAGCCCCGACATTACCTTGAAGCCTAGTTCTTTTCGCGCTGTTAAGGCGTTTGCGTGTAATTTTAAAAGGGGAGTTACTCAAACCCTTCTGCTCAAAAACCTTCTAACCGTAGTGAGGATACTATGTCTTCTAGCATACAACGTCATCGCATCCGTCCGCTTTTGATTAGTCTTGGCATCGTAATCATAGCTGCTCTCAGCGGTTTTTCTGCTTATCGCCCACAAGCAGGTCGGACCTCGACTGAGCAATCGCGTGTCCCCAACATTACTAATCGTACAACAGCACTGAGGGTTATCAAGACATCCATCAGTGACGGTGAGTTTCCTGAATTAACTATTAGTTTGGTAAATGAGTCCTCACGGAACATTAATGGGTACGTAGTTGCTATAGGCAATCTCTCTATTACAACAGACTTTGCATCTGTCGGGGAGGTTATGGAACCAGGCGGAATTCGTGTAGAGAAGGTAGCGCTAAGCAACTTCCATTTAACTTCCCAGAAACCAACTCATGAACTTTCCATCGCCGCAGTTAGCTTTCAAGGACAGTCGGGTGAGGGCGATGCCACAGAACTGAAATTACTCCTCGACAGACATAGTGGGATAAAGGAACAAGTCAGCGCGCTACTTCCATTGTTAAGAGAAGCTCAGTCAAGTTTTTCGTCTGCGGCTCTGGCTGACCTTGAGCGCAATATCCTCACAAAGAACCAGGTACCCAAAGCCGTTTCGGGCCCTACCAAAGAAGGACAAGAGTGGGTGATACAGCAGGTTCAGCGGAAACTCCAATCATCGAAACACCGTGGAGACATTGAGGATATGATTGTCTTCTATGAAAACCTCTTAGCCAACCTTTAAACGGTTCAGCTCTCAACCTGTACCTCAGCTTACTAGGAGAAGATATGAAAACGTTGTTCACGCTCGTTACTCTAGTTCTATCTTCCTTGGCGCTGTCCGACACTGGTTATGCAGGTTGTACTCCGAGCAGAACCATGCAAACGATAGAAGATACGTGGTGTAATGGGCCAAATTTAACAATCAGGAAAAGTGAACGGAACACTATCACCTTCTCCCCCATCGAAACCTATACCGTTGACACAACAGGCTACGGTGGTTGTTGGGGAACCGATTTTTATGCGTGCTATCCCGAGTTCCACACGCCGGTTCCAAACCCAGTCCGTATCGGCAATGAATGGAGAGGACGTTGGAGTCAAACCATTCAGGACAGAAAGATATGGGCTCCTAATGGCTGCCAGAATGATGGCACGCCTCGAATTTATGCAGTAACCGCTGTTTTGAGTTGCACTCCTAACTCAACAGAGTGTGCAAGTTCGAGTTGGTATTGGAATTTCACGAACGACACATGTAATAGCGACCCTGTGAACTGTCCTGACTATTGCGAAGAAACTGGCACTGGTTGGCTCCCAACGGATTATTGCTCTTACTTCCCAGGTTGTCCGGAAGGTTTTGGTCAGCCAGAGAGGAATACTCCGTGTTGTTGGAACGGTACACCAATTTTGGTTGATGTTGCAGGAAATGGATTCCTCCTTACCAGCGCCGCGAACGGAGTAATTTTCGACATCATAGGTGATGGCAGGCCAGTTCAATTAGGTTGGACTGCCACGAACTCGGACGATGCTTGGCTGGCATTGGACCGCAATGGTAATGGAAATATCGACAATGGTGGGGAGTTATTCGGGAACTTTACACCACAATCTGCGCCAGCTAACGGCGCTCGTCGCAATGGATTCTTAGCCTTGGCTGAATATGATAAACCTGCAAATGGAGGCAACTCGGACGGCAAAATTGATCAGAGCGACAGTATTTTCCAATCACTAAGATTGTGGCAGGATACAAACCATAATGGCGCATCAGAGGCCTCTGAGCTGCGAACCCTTAATGAGGTTGTACTGAAAACCTTTGAACTTGATTACAAAGAATCAAAACGGGTAGACACCCACGGAAATCAGTTCTCGTATCGAGCTAAGGTAAAAGACGTACATGGTGCGCAACTTGGCCGATGGGCATGGGATGTGATTCCTACCTTCCAGCATGAGTAATCTAGCGCGCGGTAGAATTGAAGAGGTGTAAGAACCGGCCTATTAACTTTAGAAACTAAACTCGCGGGATTATTCTTCTCAACTCCCGCGAGTCAATTCGTTCTTAATCATCTTGTTGAGCAGCGCCATGTCCTCGTCGCTTGCTGATGTGAAACGCACTGCAAATCCGATCTCATAAGCTTCATCAACGACTTCCGACCAGAAACAAACCGCTGCCGCATTGGGGAAATCAATCTCCAAACGGATTAATTCCTTTTGCTGCACCTGACCAGCGGTAAGTACGAAACAACCACTTTCGCTGATGCTGGTGACGGTGCCCACCTCCTGGGTGAGCACTCCCTCCCAACGCACCGGAAAATCTACGTTCAAGCGAGGCGCTTTGCGTCTTTCGTCGGCCATGAAGATTCGGATTAGGAAGTCATGAGTGCGAGGAGCCGGCGAAAGGGCAGCCTTGAGCTCCGTGTTTAGTGTCCAGATAGGTGCGGGCCTCCCAGAGCTCGGGAAAGAACTTTTTGTTTAGTGTCGTCTGTAAGTAGCCGATGCCTTCCGACCCGCCGGTGCCCCGTTTAGCTCCTACCATCCGCTCGACCATCTTGATGTGATGAGAACGCCACAGCGAAAAATACTCATCGTGTTCCAGTAATGCTTCCGCAAGTTGAAATTCTTCATAGCGCTCTTCGAAGTGAGTGAGGATTTCCAAAACGGCCTGCGTTCGCTGGCCGTAGAGCTTCTTTCGTTCAGTTTCTGAAAGTGAAGTGTCTTCCGGAGGCGCATTGAGACCTCGACGTTGCAGTAAGGCAAAGAATTCGTCCCTCAGCGAAGGGCCGGTAAAACGCTGCTGCAGTCGCTCGTGCGCGAATGAGTCGTCACGAAATTCCTGAAGGATGCTTTCCAACTTGTGTCCCGACGTGAATTCGATTTCGCGAAACTGCATCGACTGAAACCCGCTCGCAGGATTTAACTTATCGCGGAACCCCAGGAAGTTGATCGGAGTCATGCTTTCCAGAATATGAATCTGGTCGACCAATAGTTTCTCGATTTCGACCACCCGGGAAATTGTGCGAGCAGCTGCGGCCACACGATCAGATCTCATCATTGTCATGGCAGCATCGAGTTCATGCAGGATTTGTTTAAACCAAAGTTCATAAGCCTGGTGGACTGTAATAAACAGCAGTTCATCATGATGCTCTGGACCGGACAAGCATTCCTGCAAACCAATCAAATCCTGAACGCGAAGGTACTTGTTGTAAGAGAGCAGGGAATTAGTGCCGTAGTCTTTGGACATTTTTTGGTTTTAGGTTTTGTAATTAGAACTTTGTACTTAGAACTTTGGAGTTTGCACTTTTAGTCGTCTAACAGATTCAAAGCACCTACACGAAGAACCAAGCGCAAAGTTCCAACTACGGTTTCTCTTAGAATGCCGCTCCGACAACCTCATGTTCGGCATACGCCCGCGTATCTCTAATCGATTTCATTTCTTCGATGATCAATTCCAACTCTTCATCCTTCGTATAGAAATGGGGCGAGATGCGCACACCTGCTCCCGGACGATAATCCACAATGAAATCGCGATTGATTAATTCAGTAGCGAGCGCGGCTGCATGCTCATGCATCAGGGTGATCGTGCCACCGCGTTGTGAAGCATCTTTGGGACTTGTCACGGTAAAGCCGGCTTCTTCAGCTAACGCAATCAAGTGCGTCGTTTGTCTCACACTCTTGGCGCGAATTCTTTCGACGCCGATCTCGTTGATGATGCGATAACCCGACTGGGCGGCGTAGAGCGCGGGGATTGCCGGGGATCCATGCAGAAAACGTGAGACGTTTGACGCATAGCGCAGCTCCGTGGCGAACGCGAACGGGTCTTCATGCGCCATCCATCCGGTCGTCTTCGGTTGTAAAGTGCTGTGCAGGTCGGGTCGAATGTATAAGTAGCCTGCGCCCGGCCCGCCGCAAAGCCACTTCACCGATCCGCCCGTGGCGAAGTCCACTCCCAAATCTTTGACATTGAACGGCACCGTTCCCGCGGACTGATAGGCATCAAGCACCACCATGGCGCCGACTTCGTGAGCGCGCTCGGTGATCGCTTTAGCGTCCTGCAAAAAGGCGCTTTTGAAAAGCACGTGCGAAAAAGGAACCAAAAGCGTTTCTTCATCGATCGCGGCCAGCATCCGTTCAAGTGGAACCGTGATCCCGTCGTCTGACTTTACCGCATCAATGCGCAGCTTTCCTTCGCGTGCATGCGCTTCATAAACATACATCACGGAAGGGAAGTTAAGTTCCGAATAGACAATTTTGTTTCTTTTTGGCGTGGGCTCGAAGCAGGAAAGAATCAGCGACTGGCAGATGGAAACATTCTGATGCATGACCACGGAGCCGGGCTCAGCGCCGATGATGCGCCCCACTTCATCTCCGACAGTCAGCGGCATCTGCCACCAACCTTCCGCCCAGGCCCGTACACCCCTTGTGGCCCAAGTGTCGGCATATTCCTCGAGCCGGTCGTACGTGGCTTTCGGCATCGCGCCCAGACTATGCGAGATCATGTAAACCGTTTGGTCTACAATGGGAAACTCACTGCGCCATTTAAGCAATTCGTCGGTCAAGCAATCCCTCCTGATTCAGATCATTCCTAATTTACCACAGAGTGAATCAGTCACGCTCAAACAAGCGGAGTCGCACCACGCCATACAGAACCGCGAGCGATAGCGAGCGGATGCTATGCGCAAATGTCAAACTTCAGCCCCACTCTACAAACCGCTTTACTCATAGATTCGCTGGCCCGCTCGCCATCGCTCGCGGTTCTGTAATCGCACTGTGTAATTTGAGCTCAAAAAGTTTTTTGCGGCCCGAGCGTCACATTTTGCCGCCTATCACCATTCACCAGTGAAGTTGAGGGAACACCAACCCGAAGCGGGTTCGGCAAATGATTAAAGAGGAGCGTGAATGATGATGCTTAAGAAAACACTGGTACTACTCGCCGTGGCCCTGGCTTCCGCGGCTTGCACATCGGAACCGGAAACCAACAAAGCCAAGCCGGCGGAAGTTATAACCGCTACGCCAGCCCCTTCGGCAACACAGGCACCCACGGCCACTCCGAGTCCGGCTACGACGGCAGCACCGTCGCCGTCCGCCTCGCCCGCTAAACCGGACGGGAAAGACAACCAGCAATGAATTGTTGAATAGATTTGCTCTGTGCAACTGCGGCAGTCGCTTTGGCAACTGAGATGCAACAAGACCTGTAGTCTTAGTAAATCGGCGTGAGGTCGGGAGAAAAAATACGGGCTTTTCTCCCGAGAATGTCTTCGGTATGCCCCTTCCGAAAAAATTGGATTCGCTGCGCCAAGATGATTTTGATCGTCTGTTGGCCTGGCTTGATGAAGATCGCGAACGCGCGGGCGAGGAGTACGAAAAAATCCGGCGACACCTGACAACAATTCTTTCCGCGAGGGGGTGTCGGGTTCCCGAGGAGTTGGCCGACGAGACTATCGATCGGGTTTCACGCCGAGTTGCCGACATCCAGGAGACGTATCAGGGCAACAAGGCTCTTTACTTCCTCGGTGTCGCCAGCAATGTGCATCACGAGTATCTGAAGCGACCAGTCGTTCCGACAGCGATACCAGTCGTCGATGGCCCGGATCAGGAACACACTTACGATTGCCTGGAACAGTGCCTTAGTAAAATGACGGAAAGTTCTCGAAATCTAATCAGGCAGTATTACACTGAAGACAAACGCGCGAAGATCGATCTACGAAAGATGCTCGCCGGTCAGCTGGGCATTTCCCAGAATGCTCTAAGAGCTCGGGCGCTGCGTATCAGGGAAGGCCTGCAAGTTTGCATCGAACGCTGTCTAACGTCCTAGCAATGAGTGACCAAGACCACATCTTCGCCGAGCTCAGAGCAGATTCGATTTCTGACGACACGATTCGTCGAAGCCTGCTTGGGTGTGCCGATCCTGACGAGCAGGCGAACTTCGAAACGCTTTTGCTGCTCGACGATCAGTTCGCGAAACGAGTTTACCGGTTGGAATTTGAACTTGCTGACGATTTCGCCTTTGGGAGACTTAGCGCGACGGAGCAACAGCTTTTCACCAGTCATTTTCTAGTCACTCACGATCGAGCGAGAGAGCTTGCCGTCTCACAAGCTCTGCGCCGGGCGGTCTCTGGTAAATCTCCTAGTTTGACCCCTATTAACTTAAGTTGGCGATCCAAACTCTTAAACCTTTTCGCCGTAGATCGACCTTTGGCAAAGGTCGCTCTGGCAGCAAGTGCTTTGCTATTCTTCGGGACTTTGTTTTGGCTGATTTTTAAAGCACCTACGATTCGCCCAACTCTGATCACCCAGCAGCAACCGGTGAACTCGACAAGAGAATATGCGCATGCCGGTGGTTCGCCATCTTCCGAAGATAAATCAGCCAGTGATCACGGCGCAGCTCAAACGGTAATCGTCGCGAGCGTCACACTACAGCCCGACAGTGAGTCGAAAAGTAAGGCAACTGTTCACGTTTCGAATCCCAGGAGCGAAGCCGATCGGGTGCGACTGGAACTTTTAATTAACGGCGGCGAGGGAGTGACCTATCAAGCTATCCTGGTGTCGGATGGCGGAGTGGAAGTAACAAGTTCCTCCGACCTTTCGGCCGAGTCAGGCAATCAACCAAAGATTGTTCTGGATGTACCCGCTACCCTCCTAAATACTGGAAACTACTATATCGAGCTGAAGCGAACTGCTGAAGTTCAAACTGGCACCGGACAGCGCTACAGTTTTCAAGTCAAGAAAGAATAGTTCTTGGCGGCTTTGCACAAAAAGTCATACAGCCGTTAACCCGTTTGAAACCAAACGCTGAAAGCGTTCGCTAATTCCAGCCCAGGGCAACGCCCTGGGTAACCGAGAGGCAGAATAATGGGCCCTGAACGCTGAAAGGGTTCGTAAAAGTCAGGCGAACACCTCAGCGTTCGCCAAGTGGAATCGTTGATCGAAATCCCAGGGCGCTGCCCTGGGCTGAAACTGGCGAACGCTTTCAGCGTAACTGCCAAAATAGACTCTTTGTGCAAAGCCGTTCTTGTCACTCCTCGCCCAGACAGTTCTCCAGCTCCAGATACCTCCTTACGCTCATGATAGACTGGCACTCTTCATGTGGAAGTTTGCCAATCCGATTCGTCATCCGATTCCCGAAACGCGCTGGCCGAGTGAAGCAGAGGCAGCGCGTTCTCTGTTGTTTCAGCCCGTTACGGTTGGCCAGTTGAGATTGACGAGCCGCACCTGGGTTCCGGCCATGGTGCCATGGCGGGCCACGGAAGATGGTTTCGTCACTGCGGCAAATCTTGATTGGTATCGCAGGTTTGCGCAGGGCAAACCCGGCGCCCTGGTTGTCGAAGCCACTGGTGTACGGGACATTCCCAGTGGTCCACTCTTAAGAATCGGGCACGATCGTTTTATCCCGGGGTTGCAAAAACTCGTCGAGGTTGTGCGCGAAGCCAGCGCGGGCCAAACAAAACTCCTGATCCAGATTATTGACTTCCTCGCCGTTCGCCGCCGCCCTGATCAACAAAAGTTCTTCGAACGCTTTCTTAAAATTACCGACTCACACCGCGAAGCACTTTCAAAACTGAAGAGCGAAGATCGATGGAGGGCAGCTCCTGAGTCAGACATTAGAAATTTTCTAGCCAGCGCCTCAGCCGAGACGTGGCAGCAAGTGCTGAATGAAAGGGAACTCGAGTCGCTCCATTTTGGCTATCGTGAACGGGTGACTGACATTGAGTTGGAGCACATCCAGGAACTGCCGCTGGTGTTGCCGGATATTTTTGCGGAGGCGGCGCGACGCGCGCGAGAGGTTGGTTTTGATGGAGTGGAGTTGCACTACGCGCACGCCTACACGATGGCTTCTTTTCTAAGCGCTCGCAACACCCGCAGCGACGGCTATGGTGGCGCCCGCGAAAACCGAGTGCGACTGCCGTTGGAAGTGTATCGCGCGGTGCGACAGCGAGTCGGTGAGGACTACACAGTTGGGGTTCGATTTCTCGCCGACGAGGTGATCGAGGGAGGCAATCGCATCGACGATGCGATCTATTTCGGTGTTGAGTTTGCCCGCGCCGGATTAGACTTTCTTTCTATTTCAAAAGGCGGAAAGTTCGAAGACGCGCAGCAACCAAAGGTTGGTCAAGCGGTCTACCCATACACTGGAAAAAGTGGATACGAATGCATGCCGACAACGCTTTCCGATGTTGTCGGCCCGTTTGGTCGCACCGTTCCTTTGGTTGCCCAAATAAAACAGGCTGTTAACGAGGCTGGATTTGCTACGCCTGTGGTCGCGACCGGCGGCATCGGCACTTTCTCTCAAGCTGAAGAGATTTTGCAGCGCAGCGCCGCAGATATCGTCGGATTCGCGCGCCAGGCTCTGGCGGACCCTGATTGGTTTGAGAAAGTTAAGCGCGGCTACGGTGATGCAGTGCGCCGCTGTACCTATACGAACTACTGCGAGGCACTCGATCAGGCTCACAAACAGGTGACTTGTAAACTCTGGGATCGAATCGAACTGGATGACCCGGATATCGTGTTTGCCGAAGATGGCCGCCGGCGACTTATTCCGCCGAGGTGGAAAGCCTAGGCGCAGACGGCTGACAAAAACATTTTCCATATGTCATTTCTCATTTTCCATTTTTCAATGTTTGGCTGATGCCGCTTATGAGGTCCAATTGTCTCGGAGGACTGAACGCAAAATGAAAAATGATAAATGACAAATGGAAAATGGTTTTCTCACTCGTCTACCCTGCTGACTTAACTGCAGCCATGAACGCAGGGTCTCGTTTGCGAAGCTCATCATCATCAACACGTCCGCTACGAGTCATCAAACTATAGGCGAGCTTCAAGGGGCTTAGATGCATGTACCGCCCCGCATTCTCAAACCAAGTCATGCTGTCCTGGGCCGCTGCCTGGTAATTTTCGATAATTGGCTTTCGACGCTTTTCAAATTCGGTGAGAGCCGCTCCAATAACTGAAATTTCCACACAGCAATCCCGCAAAGTAATCGCATCTTCCAGCGCCAGCTTCGTTCCTGAACCGATGGAGAAGTGCGCGGTGTGTAAGGCATCGCCCAGCAATACAATGTTGTCATGGTGCCAGCGAGTGTTTTTGACTAACAGGAAGTTGATCCACTTTGAATTATTTGAAAGCAGTTTGTAGTCGCCCAGATCGGGCGCAAACACTTCTTCAAGATATCTCCGCGTCGCGTCGTCATCCTTCCCTTTAAAGTTCGCGTTGCTCCACGTATCAGGATCGCATTCAACTATAAAGGTGCTGGTAGTCGTATTGAACTTATAGGAATGAGCTGCGAAAACCCCAGCTTCGTTTTCGCGAAACGTTAGGGTTAAGCCGTGGAAAAGCTGATGAGTTCCATACCAAATGTACTTGTTGGAACGCATGTTCAGCTCCGGCTCAAACTGCACTTTGTATTTTTCTCGCACCGTGCTGTTGACGCCGTCGGCTCCGACAAGGAGCTCGCAGTTAGCGGCCAGCGAGGCAATGTCATTGATTTCACTGCGGAAATTTAGCTGGACGCCGAGTTGCTCGCAGCGATGCTGCAGAATCTTGAGCAGGTGAAGACGCGAGATACCGGAAAAACTGTTGCCGTGAATTGAAATCTTATCGCTGCCATGGATTACGTCGACGTTGTCCCAGGCTTCAAAGTCGCGCGTAATCTCTGCGTGTGTTTCCGGATCCGCTGCACGCAGGTTCGACAGCGTCTTGCCGGAGAAAACAACGCCCCAGCCAAATGTGTCATCAGGCCCGTTGCGTTCCCAAATCTTTATGACATGCGCCGGATCCGCCTGTTTCATCAGGATTGCAAAATACAATCCTGCAGGGCCGCCGCCGATAATGTTGATTTTCATCGTTAGTTGAAGGGAGAGAATCGCCCAAGGCGCGAAGACGCAAAGGCGCCAGGAGGTCCTAAGAATTAGACTGTCTATTGCCTAAACTTTGCGTCTCCGCGCCTCTGTGCCTTGGCGGTTGGCTGATGCGTTAGTTTGTCGAGTCCCTCAAGAGCTGACTGGCGATGATCAGCTTTTGAATCTCTGAGGTGCCTTCATAGATGCGCAACGCGCGAACGTCGCGATAGAGCCGTTCCACCACACTGCCATGAACTAAACCTGAACCGCCGTGAATCTGCACCGCTTGATCGATGATTCTTCCCGCAGCTTCCGTGGCATAGAGTTTTGCTTCACTTGCCTCGCGACTGACGCGGCCTGCGCCTCCATCCCTAAGGTAAGCCGCGCGATACACCAACAGCCGCGCCGCATCCAACTCTGTCACCATGTCTGCGAGCTTTTCTTGTATCAACTGATGTTCAGCCAACAGGCGACCAAACTGTTTGCGGCTGCTGGAATAATGGATCGATTCATCGAGTGCCCGGCGAGCCATGCCGCACGCGGCTGCCCCGACGCTCGCGCGGAACGTGTCGAGGGTGCGCATTGCCAGCAGAAAGCCATCCCCCTCCGCTCCGACCATATCTTCGGCGGGTACGCGACAACCACTAAACTCGAGCTCGCCGATGGGGTGAGGTGAAATCAGCTGCGTGCGCTCGACTACTTTAAAACCGGGCATTCTGGCGCTGACAACAAAAGCTGAGAGCTCTGCCCGCCCGCCAGTTTGCGTTCCCGTACGGGCGAACACCGTATAGAAGTCGGCAATGCCGGCGTTGGAAATGAATCGCTTTTTACCGTCGATTACCCACGCGTCGCCGTCGAGTGTGGCTACAGTTTTCACGGCGGCAACATCCGAGCCGGCGTCTGGTTCGGTCAAGGCAAAAGCCGCAATCGCCCGTCCTTCGGCAGCTCGAGTCAACCAGAAGTCTCGCACATGTTCCGGCGCTGCCTGACTAATCGCGAATGTACCGAGCCCCTGCATCACAAACGCCAGGTCCGCAAGCGAGGACGAATAGGAAAGCATTTCGCGAATCAGGCATAAAGAACGGACGTCGAGCCGCGTGTCAGCAGAGGCTACTGAGTAACGCAGCAATCCGGCGCGAGCGAGGGCGGTAACGTAATCGCGGGCGCGATCATCGACGTCGTGTTCATCGAGTTCCCGGCCTTCGATTTCCTGCGCTACAAAGGTAGACACTCGCTCTGCCAGCTCGCGATGGTTGGTGTCGAAGAAAGGAAGGTTTAGGAAAGAATCCATGAATCAATCTTTCAAGCGTGGGTATTTCGTTTTGAACTTGGTACTTTGATCTTAGAACTTTGTTCGCTCTCCAGAGTTGCTGCACCCATTAAACACTCCAAGCAGACACACGACAAAGTTCCAAGTTCAAAGTACAAAGTTCTAAGCTCTAAGCACAGCGGCGTCAGTCGAATTTCGCAGTCCGCTTACCAATAAACGCCTCATAAGCTTCCCGATAATCAGGATGCTGCATACAAATGGCTTGCGCCTGCGCCTCACACTCAAGCGCTGACTCGAGATTCATCTCAAGCTCGCGGTTGAGCATCTCCTTTGTCTTTGCTAACGCGAACGCCGGGCCCGCCGCCAGTCGACTAGCAAATTCAGCGCAAGCCTGATCGAGGTTATCCGGAACTACCACTTGGTTGTACAAGCCAATCCGTTCAGCTTCCTGAGCCGAGATGAAGTCGCCTGTGTAAAGCAACTCCGTCGCCTTTGCGAGGCCAACTACCCGCGGCAAGAGATACGCAGCCCCCATGTCCGCGCCTGAGAGGCCGACTTTTACAAACAGAAATGCGATCTTTGCTGCGTCACTGGCGATGCGAATGTCAGCAGCGAGAGCTATACAAGCGCCGGCGCCGGCCGTCGTACCGTTCAGCTTGGCAATCACTGGTTGCGGTAGCCTGCGAATGTTTTTGATTAATTCGCAGGTCATCCGCGTGAATTCCAGTAGCCCCTCCATATCGCGAGCGAAGAGCTCACCTATGATGTCGCGGACATCTCCGCCCGAGCAGAATGCGCGGCCTGCTCCCGTGATAACAACCACACGAACGTCTTTTTCGCCTCTTAAGGCCGCAAATGTGTCTGTTAGTTCCCGATAAACTTCGAAGGTCAGAGCATTGAGACGGTCCGGGCGATTCAGAGTTAGGGTCGCTATACCGTCTTTAACTTCGTAGAGGAAACTTTGGGGCTTAATCATGATCTCAAACCGTCGCAATGCCTTCGATTTCCACCTTCGCCCGATCGTCTAGCAGACTTTTAACTTCTACCAGCACCATGGCCGGGAAGTGCTTGCCCATACGCGCGCGATAACGCTCACCCACTTCGCGCCTTCGTTGTCGATACTCTTGCTTATCGGTTACGTAGATGATCAGACGCGCAATTTGTTCGGCAGAACCTCCCGCCTCCACCACGACCGAAATCACATTTCCAAGCGCACGATCAAACTGTTCGACAAAGTCGTCGCTGATTATGGTTTGATTGTTGTCGCAGGCAATCTGCCCGGCGATAAACAAAAGTCTCGAGCCCTGATCGGTTAAGACACCATGTGAAAAACCGTTCGGAGCACCCAATGCTTCGGGGTTGATAAACTTGAACGTCATAGGATTCAGAGCAAGGTATTAGATTCCAGCTGACTGAGCAAGAGCATAAATTGAGCAGGTAGTGATGCAGCTTGGGCGTTAGCGACCCAAATCAAGGGTGCTGGCACTCGGTACAGTACGGGAGCGGTAGCGACCGCATTCAAGCAGCATAACGGAGTGGTTTGAAAGCTTGAGGCACTTTGGGTCTCACCCTTGAATTTCGCTTAACTAAATGCGGTCGCTACTGCTCCCTTACTGAACCGAGTTGGCCTTTGGACGCGGTCCACTCCCAAACTGCCTCTACCAATTGACGATGACGGTCGGTTCTGCTTTCTTTCAATCAAGTTTGCCAAAAGAGATTAATAGGTATAGTCGGACATTGAATTTGGCTCTTAACCTGTAAGAAGAGGTGAATGGGGTGAAAGCGTGAATGACACACGCTCGTTAGTGCTCAAAGCTACGGATACTGAGACGACCCTTACCGAGAAGCACGATGCCTTTGGTGAGATTGTTCGACGTTTCCAGGATATGGCCTACGCCTGTGCGTTCGCTGCGTTGGGTGACTTTCATCTAGCCGAAGACGCAGCGCAGGAGGCATTCGTAACAGCCTGGCAAAAGCTTTACCAACTTCGAAAGCCGGAAGCTTTTCCGGGATGGCTCCGTCGCATCGTGTTGACTGAATGCAATCGTCTGAGACGGCGGAAGGTTTTTGTTGATACACGTCTCGATGAAGGGGCGTGTATCTCTTCAATCGACGAAAATCCCCAAATAGCGATTGAAAGGAACGAACTGAGAAGGTCGGTTTTCGGGGCAATAGAGAAACTTCCCGTGAAAGAGCGAGAGATCGTCACCTTCTTTTATCTTAAAGAACAAAGCCAGAGCGACATAAGCGAGTTTCTTGAAGTTCCGTTGACCACCGTCGCCAAACGCCTGTATTCGGCAAGAGTTCGACTGCGAAGCAAGATGACGAAAGAATTCAAGAAGGATCTGACGGCACATCTACCCTCGCGCAACCGGACGTTTGCCGAGAAAGTCTCAGCAGGAGTCTTCGACGAATACATTGGAGACTACAGGTTTGAACTGCGACCTGAGCTCACCGTCACTATCAAAAGAGAGGGCGATAGGCTAATCGGCGAAGCCGCCGGGCAAAGAAACGAATTATTTGCTACGAAGCTATCGGACACCGCACTCCAGACGAAAGAGTTTGACGGTAAAGGTCAGTTCGTAAGAAACAAGGCAGGTTGCATATCCCATTTCATCTACTTCGAATTTGGACAGGAAATGGGAGTGGCAAAGCGCATCACCTAAAAGTTGCCTTGGCACTCAGACACTCCGAATTTCTTAATACAGCCACCTAATCAGCGCCGAGGAAGGGATGACGAAAACCCGCATAGTCAGAGAAATCGTCGTTTGGTTTGTTACTCTTTTCCTAATCCTCGTTTGCCTGCGGTCGGGTCTCATGAAAATGCCCAGCGTCCCGGGAGTGGAGTTATGGACGAGGGACTTTCAGCGATGGGGTTATCCCGGTTGGTTCCGGTTTGTTGTGGGACTCGCCGAGCTCGTCTCTGCAGCGCTACTTCTTCTTCCGCGACTGGCTGGCTATGGTGCGAGTGTGTTTGGCATCATCATGCTTGGCGCAATCATTACGCACGCCACGCACAACGAATCCACTCGTCTCCCATTCAATTTCCTTTTACTGGCACTTTCGCTGAGTGTTGTGGTTGCGCGCCAGCCTGCTTTCCTGAAGAGACTGCGCAAGAAAAAAGGCCGCCCGGAACAGGCGGCCTCGTGATTGATTTTAAGATCCGGTGGCTCAGAGGATTTTATCCAGGCTCTTTGCCAACTGCGCTGCCAGATTCCCATTCGGATCCAGACCACGAATCGGTTCGCCGTGAACAGTGCCCTGTTTGTTTAGAATGATGATCGACGGCAATTGATCGACACCCATCGCCTTGGAAATGGAGCCGTCTGGATCACGCAGCACTGTAACCTTCAAACCGTACTTATTTGCAAAGGCACGTAACTGCGCATCCGAAGCGAAGTTTTTCGATTTTTCGTCTTCAGATTCAGTGCTGACGAAATAAACGGCTACGCCGCGGTCGCTGTACTCATCCGCAAATTTTTTGATTCCCTGCAGTTGGGCCCGCGATAGCGGCAGCCAGGAGGCGCCGAACGCAAGCACAACAACTTCACCACGCAGACTTTCGGCGGTCACAGTCTGCCCATCCACCGAACGCATCGAGAAGGCTACTGGCCCATCGTTTTGTTGCGCGAATCCAAGAGTTGAGGCAACCATGACCAGCAGCAATGCGGTCGTGAAAACCCTGGATTTGTTAAGAGTCATCTTTTCTCCTTCGTCGAATTTGAATGCCATCCTCGCCAAAAGGCTCGGAATCGACTCACCTTAGATGGCCGGCCTGAGTCTTTAGTTGGTTCGACTCCGGGACCCGGGTTGCTGGTCAGCGGTCCAACTGTCTGGCGGCGCGCCAAACATCTCCTCGTGCAAAGCGAGGTAATCATCCCATGTATCCAGATCACGCGCAATATAGGGATTATTCACATTCAGCCGCTCAACTTCGTTTTGGTGAGCCTCAAACAGTCCTCTTAATCCTTTTTCGGGATCGAGCGTCAATAGTTGCTCGCGGAACTCGAGGTCGATTAATACCGGATGCCCACCTCGTTCGTTGAACTGCGGAATGATCAGTTTCGCTCCCTTTCGCCAGGACTCGATTATGCTTTGAACCACAGTTGCCGGGATCGCGGGCTGATCACTCAAGGCAATGAGAACCGCTTTTGTGGACGCCGGCAGACCTCGCACGCCGCAGGCAATCGAAGTGCTCATTTCGCCTTCTGGATCAGGGTTGATAACGAACTGAAGGGAACTGAGATACGCGAGACTTGCTTTCAACTCAGCCGCGCGGTGGCCGGTAACAACGACTACGTTCCGGACACCGCCAGCGCGAAGGTAGTTGATGCAGCTGTGAATGACAGTTGTGTTACCGAAGGGAAGCAGCGGTTTGAAGGCGCCCATTCGCCGTGATTGTCCGGCGGCAAGAAGAATGGCAGATATTTCCCTGGCTTTTGGTCTTTGGTCTTTGGCCTTTGGCTTTTGGTCTTGGGTATTTGGCTTTTGGTTTCTAGTCATTGGGACTGGTCTTTAATGGTTTCCTACAGAGCACTTTTTGAGGAGTTTGAGTCACCCGATTGTTCTCAAAGACCAAAGAAACCAAAAACCAAAAGCCAAAAGCCAAAAACCACTTATGCTGTGTCAGCTAACTGTCGCAGTGCGCGCAGCGTGTATTCGCGAGTCATCTGTTTGCGCCAGTTCATTACGAAGTCGGTATTATCCAGCGGACGGGCGCGCACGTAGGCAGCTTCCGCAGCCGCGTTTATGTGCTCTTCCGCGAACGGATGGCCAATCAGCGCCTGGCTTGCTTCGCTCACCTGCAGGGGCGATGGAGCTATGCCGCCCAGGACAATTCTGGCATCGGCAACGACATCGCTGCCGTTTTCGGTTTTGATATATGCCGCAACGCCGAGCACCGGAAAATCAAAAGCACCGCGGCGCCTTAGTTTCTGATAAGAAGCGCGCCAACCATTTGTCGGCGGTAAAAGAATGTCGACCAGCAGCTCGTCCGGCCGTTTGTGCAGATACTGAATTCCGTCGTCGTTATATAAGCCGGCGGCATCGATGACGCGGTCGCCGAGCGTGGATGCGAAACGCAACTTCGCGCCGATCGCCACCATGACCGGAACTAGATCAGATGACTGCACCGCCCAACATTTGGAACTTCCGGGAGCCACCCAGCACACGTCGCCATCCTTCTTCAAACAGAAGTTAATGCCTTTGCGCCATTCATAATTCTGATCGTAGTAGTTGCAGCGTGTATCGAGCAGTAGGTTGCCGCCGATCGTTCCCATGTTGCGCAGCAGCGGCGTTGAAATCGTGCGCGCGGCATGGGCGACGACGGGATAGTCTCGATTGATAAGCGGATGTTCAACGATGTCGGTAAGCGTTACAGACGCGCCAATTCGTATACCTGACTTGCCGTCGCCTGTTATCCGATTCAGTTCCGGCAGACGCATTACTGAAATCACTGTGCGCGGTGTTTGCTGGCGGCGCTTCATGTTGGGATAAAGATCGGTCCCCCCGGCGACGAACTGACCTTCAGGTCCGACATCGCCAATGATCTTCACCGCCTCAACGATCTCACGTGGAGAGCGATAACTAAATTTGGGAAGTCGCATCATAAGAATTACACACTGCGTAGATCCGCTGAGGATTACTCGGGAAATGATTTCCAAAGCTTCTCGAAAGCTTTTACTCCTTGCCCTTTCTCATCTAGAAACTTTGGATCGTCACCTTTTGCTGGAATGTGACGCATTGCGAAATATCCATAGAGGAACGGACGCACGCCTGTCGTGCGTTCATATATTTGTACCTGAACTTCCTGATTAGCTCCCCTGAAAACATTTACTTTGGCCTTCCCTTCACCGTCCGCTTTATGCGAGAGCAACGGCGTGGTATCCCAAGTCACGTTCGACTTGTCCTTGCCCTTCTCGTGGATAAACATGGGCCCAATGAAATCGAGCAATCGCTTAGTGAGGGCTTCGGTTGACTCATCGTCGTTCGGATAGCTTACGAACATGCCGGCGGGTTTTTTCGGGTCAAGCATTATCATTCCTCTGAATTCCGTTGTCGGAACCCTCATGTAACCATCGGGAACTTTGAATATGGCAGCACCCTTCGTCGAATCCTGTGCCGGGGTCGAAGCGGCAATAGCAGAAAGTAATGCGGAAATCATCAGCGTGATCGCCACAAAGTAACTCAAGCCTCTAACTATGATTCTCATCCTCTGGGACTCCCTTTAAGAATGCACGGCCACCCGGGGCATCTCTCGTCCGTCTCCACCTTCCGCAGGCGTCAAGACCTTCAACGGATCGGGCCACTCAATTTCCGGAATACCCGCTGGCCCCAACCGATGACTGCGGCCACGCTCCTTTTCCCGCAATGCCTTCAAGACTTTCTCCGGCATGATCGGAACTTCATCGATGCGCACACCCACCGCGTCATACACTGCATTCGCTACGGCTGGCGGCACCGGCAGCAACGGACCTTGTCCCACTTCCTTCGCGCCAAAAGGTCCATTCGGATCAGCATCTTCGATTAAATAAGTCTTAACGTCGCACATCTCCATCGTTGTGGGACTCTTGTACTCCAGCATCGATGGAAACTTATGAACTACATTCCGGTTGCCACGGTAAGCCATCTCCTCCATCAGGATTTCGCCCAGACCCATATACACGCTGCCTTCAACCTGTCCCATCACCAGCATGGGATTGATTGACTTGCCAATGTCGTGGGCGATCCAGATTCTCTCTACCACTACAATGCCCGTTGATGGATCTACGTCGACCTCTGCTACGGCCGCCGAATAGCTATATGCCGGCGAAGGACCAACACCTGCTCCTTTAAATTTACCTGGCGATGCGGGGGGTGAATAAGAACCCACAGTGCCGATCGTCCCAAACTTTGACTCAGCAAGAACTACGGCTTCAGCGAACGAAACTCCAACCTCAGGATTTTCAACGTCAAAAACTCGCCGCTCGGCCAAAGCGAGATTCTCAATAGGAGTACCAAGTTTTTCTGCGACTGCCATCACCAGCAGTTCACGAGCGCGCTCTGCGGCTTGAATTGCCGCATTGCCTGTCATCAGGGTGACACGACTCGAGTAACTACCGAGGTCGACCGGCGTCAGATCTGTATCGGCGGTGACTACGCGAATATCAAAAGGATCAATTCCCAACACCTCGGCGACGATGTAAGCGAGAATCGAATCTGAGCCCTGCCCGATGTCGGTCGAGCCACACATCACGCAGACGCCACCCTGCCGATCGAGGCGCAGCTGCACTCCTGACTGCGGCATGTTGTTCCAGTAGATTGGTAAGCCCGCGCCGCAGATGTAAGAACTACAGGCGATGCCGATACCCTTTCCGTAAGGCAGTTTGCGTTCGTGCTGATTCCACCCGGAAAACTTATTCTTCCAATCCGAGCCTGCAACAACTTTGTCGATACAGGTGCCGAGTCCCATGCTGCCAATGCGCAAGTAGTTTGCAGTCACCGAATTTGGCTTGACGAGATGTTGGCGGCGGATCTCAGCGGGATCCAGCTTCAAGTCTTCGGCAATCTTGTCTAACTGAACTTCAAGGGCATAGCGAGGCTGTGGCGTTCCATGTCCACGCTTTGGTCCACAGGGCGGCTTGTTTGTAAATAACCGCACGCCCTGGAATTTGTAACGAGGAATGTCATACGTCACCGTTTGCAATGCACCCGTGTAGAAGGTGCTCGCGACGCCGTAACTGCCATACGCTCCGCCATCAAGAAATGACTTGAAATGCATCCCGGTAATGGAACCATCTTTCTTGACGCCCGTCTTAACGTGCATCAAGACAGGATGGCGGCCACGGTGACAGTAGAAAACTTCTTCGCGCGTGAGCGTTACTTTCACCGGCCGTCCCGTAATCATCGAGAGTTTGCAAACGACCACTTCGTGGTTAAAAGGATCACTCTTGCCGCCGAAGCCGCCGCCATTGGGAGTGGCGATGACGCGGATGTGGCTCGCCGGAAGCTGCAACACTTTAGCGAGCGCCCGGTGCACATAGTGGGGAGTCTGCGTCGAGCTCCAAAGCGTCAGTTTGTTATCGGTATCGAAGTAAGCAACCGCGGCGTGTTGCTCGAGTGGCAAGTGGGTGTTGCCTTCGTAGAAGAACGTGTCTTCTCGCACAAGATCAGCTTCTGCGAAACCTTCTTCCACGTCGCCGAACTCCAGTGAGACTTTCTTGTGCACATTGCCACCATCACCGTAGTCATGAATACGCGGCTCTTCTATGAGCAATGCTTCGTCGATTGATGCGATAGCCGGTAATGCCTCGTACTCAACCTCAATTAGATTCATGGCGTCGAAGGCGGTGTCCTCGTCAATTGCAGCGACAGCGGCTACGGGATCGCCAATGAACCTAACCTTGTCGATGCAGAGTGCATGCTCATCCTGGCTAACGGGCAGTATTCCGTACGGTATCGGCAACTCTTCGCCGGTAATCACTGCCAAAACACCAGGCAGCGCCGCTGCTTTTGATGTATCGATGTTTTTGATCAAAGCGTGAGGAAGGTGACTGCGCAGCAACTTCGCGTACACCATGCGCGGAAGCACAATATCGTCAGCAAACTTAGTTTGGCCGGTACACTTCGCGCGAGCATCGACTTTGCGGAATGGCTTGCCGACTACATTAAGTGGCTTTCCGTTAGGACTCGAGTTGTCGCCTTTTGCCATCTTGAGTTTTACTTCTTGAGATCCTGGTCATTAACAGTGATTTCCATCCGCACCGAGTTTCCTGCCGCAGGCTTCTGGTGCCTCAGCACACCGGAAAAGCTCTTACCATTTAATGCCTCTCCGGCGTAACCAAATGAATAATTCCCCGATACGTCAGGGTTAAGTTCTGGAGCCGGATACAAAGTTACCTGACTATGCGGAGGCAAACTGAAAATGTAAAAACTTTCGTATTTGCCGCAACTAACACTCATTTGTTTCAACGACTCATCTGTCTTATTCGAAATGACCAATTGATTCGACAATGACTCCTTGGATCGGTCTAATCCCATGCGGAGAACATTATCGCCAACCCATTCGATGACGGGGTTGGCGCCGATGAAAGTAGTATCCCAATTGTCCCTAACCTTCCACTCATGGGCGTAAATTACCCCCTGTCCCTTGAAAACCTGAATTTTCCCAGACTCAGTGAAGTGACCGAGCAGGTCGTTCTCCTCTTCGACGTGAACATCCACTTTGACGCGGTATTCGCCTGTTGGGGAAGGCTTTTCAATGTTGTAATTCCGCCCGCATGACACCAAGCTAAGAATGACAATGCTAACGAAGAAGAATCGAAGCACCTTCATGTTGATCTCTAGTCGTAGCCGTAAACAGACTCTCGCGGCAGTTCCATTTCTTCTCCACGCATGCGCGCAGCAGCCAGTTCGACCGCCTCATAGATCTTGATATAGCCGGTGCAGCGACAGATGTTTCCAGAAAGAGCCTCCTGAATCACTGCGCGACTCGGATTGGGATTTTTATTAAGCAACTCTTCCGCTGTCAGCAAGAACCCCGGGGAGCAATAACCACACTGCGCGGCGCCGAGATCAGCAAAAGTCTGCTGCAAGGGATGAAGTGTCGACGCCCTCAGCCATGCCTTCGATACTCTTAACGTCGCGCCCTTCGGCATCCAAACCCAGCATCAGACACGAAAGAATTGCGCGTCCATCAACCAACACCGCACAGGTACCGCACTCTCCAAGTTCGCAACCATGCTTGGTTCCGGTCAGATTCAGATCTTCACGCAAGACTTCCAAAAGAGTCTTGTGCGGAGCAAACGCAACTTCGGCAGACTCACCATTAAGAGTGAAACCGATGTGAGCTTTTTGTTTTACTTCTGTTGACATAAAAAAGCGGCAACAAGTTGCCGCACTCCAAAGCTAGGCCTTCGCCGACGACACGTCTTTCTTCTTCGAACCATTCAACATTATGTTGTCGATCAGCCGAATCTTCCCGACATAGGCTGCGACTGCGATCAGAATCGGTCGATCGTCAAGCCTCTCCAGGCGCTCAAGGGTTTCGGCGTCGGTGATGCCGACATAGTCCAGGCGGACGCGCGGCTCCGCTTCAATCGTGGCTCTTACCTGATCCGCTAGTTTGGCTGCATGCCTCTCTCCCGTCTTAAACGTCTCCTTGGCTTTTACCAGCGCTCGATGAATCACTGCAGCGGCTTGTTGCTCTTCAGCCGAAAGATATGAGTTGCGCGACGACATCGCCAGCCCAGAGTCTTCGCGCACAGTGGGCATCACGAGGACCTCGGTATCTAAGGCAAGGTCTTTCACGAGCCGGCGAATGATTACAGCTTGCTGCGCGTCTTTCTGTCCAAAGAAAGCGAAGTCAGGCTTCACGATGTTGAATAAAATCGTAACGACGGTGGCCACGCCGCGAAAATGACCCGGCCGCGCTTCGCCTTCGAACAATTTCGACAACCCACTGACGTTTACATAAGTGGTAAAGCCCTTTGGGTAAATCTCCTCAACCGGCGGCGCAAAGATATAGTCGACGTTGTAGTCAGTTAGAATTGCCGTGTCTTTAGTCAAATCGCGCGGGTAGCGTTCAAAGTCTTCTCCCGGTCCAAACTGCGTGGGATTAACAAACACCGAAACTACGACGACGTCACACATCCGACGCGCTTCCCGCACCAAACTCAAGTGGCCTTCATGCAACGCGCCCATCGTCGGCACCAGCCCGATGGTTCGATCCTGTTCGCGGCGAATCTTGCGCGCGACGGAACTCATGCGCTGACGACGATTAATTATTTCCATATGCGTGGGGAAACTTCAGGACTTCTCGAGCTTCGACTCTTTCTCTGGCGCGGTCAATCGCAACTCTTCCGCCGCCTCGGCAGGAAGCGCGTACGATTCGGCATCTGAAGGGTAAGTACCGTTGCGCACGTCGTCGGCATAACGAGTAACTGCGTCAGTGATGGTTTGATGCAGGTTGGCATAAGGACGGACAAAGCGAGCGAGTTTTCCAAATGAAAGGCCAAGCATGTCGTGCAACACCAGCACCTGAATATCGCAACCTGCGCCGGCGCCAATTCCGATCGTAGGAATGCTGACACTTTCTGTAATGCGTTGCGCAATCTCACGTGGAACAACTTCCAGGACAATCGCGAAGGCGCCTGCTTCTTCAAGAGCAAGGGCGTCGTCGAGCAATTCACGCGCAGCTTCAGCAGTCTTGCCCTGAACGCGGTAAGCACCCAGCTTGTTGATCGACTGCGGCGTCAGACCGATGTGGCCCATCACGGCGATCTCTTCATCGACCAGGCGTTTGATTAATGGCAATCGTTTGCGGCCACCCTCGAGTTTGATGGCCTCGGCACCGCCTTCCTTAACCAAACGCAGGGCGTTCCGCACCGCGTCGTCCGCTCCGGTGTGAAAAGAGCCATAAGGCATATCGGCTACCAACAACGCTCGTTGCACCGCGCGCCGGACCGCCTTCAAATGAATCATGATTTCGTCGAGCGTGACGGGGACGGTGTTGCCATAACCCAGCACCACGTTGCCAAGGCTGTCGCCCACGAGCACGACATCGATACCGGCCTCGTCGACGATGCGTGCGGTGGGATAGTCGTACGCTGTGAGGCAAACCAAACGCTCCCCGCGTTGCTTACTGGCACGTAAGGAAGGCGCACTTACTTTTTCCGGACGTTCAGGTTTCAGATACGGCATGATTCAACTCTCGATGGCGATGGCTGGACGCAAACCGAATTGCCGACCAGACTGCAGAACTTGGGGATGTTTAAGGCTTGCTAGCAAGGTGGACATTATACGGCAAATTCTAGAAAAGCGGGGACAGGGAGACGCGGAGACGCGGGGACGCGGGGACGCGGGGACACGGGGACGCGGGGAAGGGGAGATACCTGTCCAAAGTCCAAAGTCCAAAGTCCAAGGTTCGCCAACAGGCCGTCGCATTAGTAACCCGTGTCTCATTGTGGACCGTGGACTTTGGACTGTCCCTAAATCTCCCCATCTCCCTTTCTCCCTGTCTCACCCTCCCGCGGCCAGCGCTTCACATCAGAATGATCCTTAAGCCCTCCAGAAGGGTAGAGACTGTTTCGCCAATCGTGGGGTGGACAAGATCTGGAGCTAGTTCGACGAGCGGTTGCAGCACGAAGCGTCGCAGGTGTAGGCGCGGATGAGGAAGGATTAACAGCTCAGTATTGTTTGTTCGGTCGCCCACCAGCAGTAGATCAAGATCAATCACTCTAGGCCCTTTGGCGATGTCACGTCTGCGTCCGAGTGCGTATTCAACGCGAAGCAACCATGCCATTACTTGCTCAGGAGAAGGCAGATCCTCAAGGCCCAGTTCCGCAACCATGTTGAGGAAGTCCGGCTGCGAGAATGTTTCTACTGGCTCGCTCTCGTAGATATGCGAAAGGCGCCGGATGGGCAGACCGGCTTCCATCATGCCGCGAATACCGAGCAACAGATTGGCGGCACGATCCCCAAGGTTTGAACCTAGACTAACGTAAGCTGAGGCATTGCCCATAATAACGTTCTGATTTTTAGGGTCAGTTCTTGTTTTGTACTTTGTGCTTTGTTCTTAGTACTTTTGATTTTCTGACTCCAATCCTCTGGTATTATCCAAGATGTTCATAACAGAGCTCAAAGTACAAAGCACTAAGTTCAAAGCACAAAGTTCAAAGTACAAAGTTCCAAATTCGAAACTTCAAAGACCAAAGGCCAAAGACCCAAAACCACCTTGTCCCAACTCCGCACGTTACTCTGGCTAAAGTGGACGCTGTTTCGCAACTCTTTACGCTCCACCAAAGCTGTCGTCAACCGCCTTGCATCGATCCTGGGGATGCTCGCGGCTTTAATCTTCGCGCTCCTCATTGCATTTGGATTGGGAGTTGTCGCGTATGCCTTGTCTTCTCCTCAGATCATGACGCAGATCTCGAGTCGTGAAGCTCGGGGCGCAGCCGAGTCCCTTCCTTCAGCTGAATTTCTCTTCTTCTCGATCATCTCTTTCTTTTATTTGATGTGGGCGACGCTCCCGCTCAGCATTGGTACCGGGCGCCAGTTCGAGCCCGGCCGCTTGCTGATGTATCCGATAAGTCTGCGCAAACTGTTCGCTTTGGACTTCATCAGTGAAACAGTAAATCTGCAATCTATCTTTGCGATTCCCGCGATCTTTGCGATTGGTGTTGGCGCCGGACTGGCAAATGGCATGCTGGGCTGGTCTCTACTAGCGGCGGGTTTTGCTGCGAGTTTCGGTTTGGTGTTGGCAAAATGGTTGTCGATCTCTGTTGGTTCGATGATGCGGCGCAAGCGCTCGAGAGCCGAAGGTTTAATTGCTCTACTGGGAATCGCTGTAGCCTTGGGTGGCGCCGTCATCGGACAACTGGCACCAACGCTTTTCAAATACGCTGAGTCATTTCGCGGATTACGCTGGACGCCGCCCGGGGCTTTCGCCGTGGCGCTCACCACGGGTCTAACGAAAGGCGGCGGTCTGGATTATTTTCTTTCGCTCCTCACGCTCGCTGCTTACTCCGCTATCCTCGTTTTAGTGAGTTTTTGGATCGCGAAGCGTGCGGCGCTGGGCAAAGGTGGTCGTGGGCGCAGTTTACGGGCAAGGCTTGAAACTAAGAACGAAAGTTACACGGGCTGGCAGATTCCCGGCTTGTCTGGAGAGCTTGCGGCCATAATTGAGAAGGAAATGCGGTACGTCGTACGAAACGCACAAGCGCGATTAATGGTGTTCATGCCGCTGATACTGATCGTACTTCGGGTCGTTAATACCAGTCGCTTGCAGTCAGAGGTATCGCCGGGTAACTCCGCATTTGCCAGTCAAATCTTGATCTATGCCGAAGGACTGATTGCAACGGCTGGAGTGCTTTATGTCTTTCTTATCCTGACGGGCATCTCCTGTAACTTATTTGCGTTTGAAGAGAGTGGCATGCGCACACTGATCTTATCGCCGACGCCTCGTGCGAAAATCCTGGTAGGAAAGAATATTGCAGTAACTATTATGGCTTTGATTTTTTCAATCGCCCTGTTGCTGGTGAATGAGATTATCTTTCGTGATCTGACGTTGCGTGCTCTGCTGTTTGCAGCGCTGAGCTTTGTTATCTTCGCGGGTCTGATCGCAGTGATCGGTAATGGGCTTTCGATACGATTTCCCAAACGGATGAAGTTTGGCAAACGCATGAATGTTTCTGGGGCGACTGGCCTGCTGCTGATCCCAATCATCATTCTCTTGGCGTTGCCGCCACTCGGAGCCACCGCGGCAGGCTTCATCACCCAGAGCTGGTTAGTTGAGTATGCTACACTGGCAGTGTTTGCGGTGCTTGCAGTTGGCGCTTATTTCCTATTGATCGGCACTCAAGGAGAAGCGTTGCAGCGACGCGAGGTGGAGATTTTGGAGGCCATCCGCGAACCGTCAGATAATTGAACAGAACTTAACTCCAGTGATGCGCCGGCGCGCATCCGGGCGGGCAAACGAAACGCGGCCCCGTCCCTACACAAATGGCGCGCAGAAGATTTCGCAGCAACCAGCGGCACGAACCCACCACTGAACGCTCCTTTCAGGAGTACATTCTTTCCACCTCTGCGCCTCAAACTTCCAGACTTGAACTGCTGCGCCTGATTCGCGGCGGCGAGGACACTTACCTCGAACTCAAGGTCAAACTTTCCAACAGCGAAAAGATTGCCCAGGAAATTGTCGCTCTGGCAAACACGAGCGGCGGAGTGATTGTTTTCGGCGTCACCGACCAATTGCGTGTCGAAGGCGTGGACGATCCGGAGACTGTTCAGGACGAGCTGGTAAGGATTTGTCGCGAAGAAATTCAACCGTCGCTGGTGCCGTTCATCGACCGCATTGCCTTCGATAGCGGACGGCGAGTGGTGGTGCTTGATATCGATGGCAAACGCCGGCCGTATCGCACTCGCGATGGCCGCTTCTATATCCGAATCGGCGCTGAGAAGAGGGAAGCGTCACGAGAAGAACTTTCGGCGTTGCTGGATGAGACGCGGCCGCTGCGTTATGAAAACGTGCCCGTAATTGGGGCCTCAATCAAAGACATCGATGAAGCGCACTTGTGGAGTTTTCTTCGTGCCTTTGCCGGCGATGCTTTCGATGAAGCCGCGGCTGCAGGTTATCCGACCGCCGAAGTTCTGGAACGAGACCTGCTGTTAGGAACAACGAATGGAATTGATGTGGTGCCCACCACTGCCGGATTGCTTCTATTCGGCCGAGACGAGCGAGTCGCTGAGCTGTTGCCCCGCGCCGCGGTCGTGGCGACACGCTTTGCCGGAAATTCCACGCAGACCCCGATCGTTGAACGGACAACGTTGACGGGAGGGCTGGCGACGCTTTACGAAGCGATGCTTCGAGTTCGTCGGTCGTTACTGTGATTTATGGGAAACAAGGCCACGTCGTTTCGCTAGTACTGAAACGGACGGAAGTCCGATTGCGCCTCGCGCCAATTATCACCAGGGCGCTATGCGCGAGGCGATTGCGAACGCGCTGCTGCATCGAGATCTGGCCGTGCGTGATCAATCTACTCGACTCCACCTGTTCGAACACTCCGTCGAGCTTATCAATCCCAGGCGAACGGCAGGTTTTTCTCCTGTGGCACTGAAGGCGATCCGGTATGGAATGACTGAACGATTGAATCCGCAGCTTACCGCCGTCTTCACGAGCCCCGCCTACGGACAAACCTTAGCGACTGGTGGGTTACCGATGTTATTGCGCGAGTCGCGACTATTTTCGGGAAGGAAGACGGAGATCTCCGCTTTCAATGATGAGTTTCGCTTGCGCTTGCATGCGACGTAGTGAGCAGTAAGCAGTGTGCAGTGTGCAAGTGTGCGAGGTCGCTAGGCCAAAAACCGAAAGGGCAACGAATCGAGTTTCGTTGCCCTTCTCATTTTTGACGAGCTTCGCAAACTGCCTACTGCACTCTGCACTGCCTACTACCCACTGCTCACTAGCCTTTCGGTGCGTTGTAAACCGAGCGTGCCTGAATTTTGTATTCCTTATCGTCGTAGACCCCGTCCCCGTTTACATCCACGCTCACTTTAATCTTGTGTTGTTTGCCGTCGCGCACGTCGCCCGGATTAAAAGCCAGGCTGTACTGACTGCGCAAAAGATTATTTATTGACTGCAGGATACCGGGTATCTCGCCTTCAAAGGTGTAAGGAAAATAGGCTCCACCTGATTCTTTCGCGAAGTTCTTTAGCGTGTTGTCTGCCTGTAGGAACGTCAAACGACCTGGTGAGCCGCTTAGACTGTCAGTAGGCTGCATCAAATGCTCGTACTTTTTGAAGTAAAGATTGCCTGTGCCGATGATGTAGATCGGGATACCAGCGTTCTGCACTATCTTGTGAGCCTGTCCAGGATTGATTTTGCTAAACGTGTCGATTCCCGAACAAATCAGCAGAACGGCGCGACGCCGGCCCTGCACACTCACAAGTCCCGCATAGTCTGACTTTTCTGCTTTGGAATCTTCCAACACCACGGAATCGCCACGCCCGCCCATCAGCACAAAATTGAGCGTGTCGTACAAATTGCTCTCGCGATAAGCCGGCTGGTTGCGCAGCAGGAGCGTGATCACCTCTTGAATGCGCCCCGGATCATTGGTGAAGTCGGTAAGTGGCGTTGGGCGCATGTCGTAAGCAACAACCGACACGTAATCGTCTGGTGGCTTGATGAACCGCGAGAGAAACATCGCCATCGGCCGTAACACCTCATAGGTCCCTGGCTCGAAGCCACCACTACCATAAGCGCCGAACTGCTCAGACCATTTGCTGTATTCCAAAGCCATCACCACCGTTATTGGTGACTCGGGAGTGGAGAAATTGGTTATCACCTGCTGAACGTTGTCGGAGAAAATCGCAAAGTTCTCTTTCTTGAGCCCGGTAATGATTTGGCCCGACTTTTTGTGATAGACGACCGTATCAACGTTTACGATCTGCGTAGAGATGGTGAGCTTATCGGCATCTTGAGGCCGGCCGGTAATATCAGGAGGCGGGGCTTCCTCGTCCTTTTTTTCACCCGGTTGACTGGGATCTGGTCTTTTGTTTTTCTTCTGATTTGTTACGGGAGGCTGGCGGCGCGACTGCGCAAAAGCAAGGCTCAGGTCAGCCCCAACCAGCAAGCTCAAAACCAGGAGAATCACAAGAGCGTAATGGGAAGTCTTTAAGCGATTCATAACAGTAACCTTCAAGACGGAAATTCATGCAAAGCTGCTTAGCTTCGTTCATCACTAACAGCTTGCCTATATTAAAAGACTCGTCTAATCAGGTCTGATGCCCGGAAACAAAGCGCAGGTTGCTGCCTTATCGCGGAGAACCGCCAGCTTCGGCCTCAATCGCCACGTCGTAACTTCCCGTGTTGTCGCTCAAATCACCTTCGTTTACGCCAAGAAACAAGACACCGTCCCGCTGGGCTACGAAGTCGCGTCGTGTCCCAATCAAAATGAAATCATCGTTGTCGTCGCCGATCACGGCTATTAAGGCGCCGGTGGCTTCATTACGCATCAGCTTTTCGTTATCAGAAATGGTTGAATTTCCCAGCGGAGTTGCGAAACGGCCGCGTCCCAAGGAAACACGACCCGAAGAACTAATTCGGAGCCGCTGTCCTTTGCGCACTACCAGCCCGCTGTTTGACCAGCCGTTGTTTGCATTATCGGCGCGCACCGCTACCTTGATTGTGAAGAACGTTGGGGTGCTGGATATTGGCTGGCTAACTGGATCGCGCGTCGTATCGCGGGACGGACTCGACGAATCAGGTAGACTGGTTCTCGAAGGCTGCACTTCCGGATCTCTATTTGCGGAACCTTCATTAGCGAGTGCTGCAGCTGCTGCGGTCGTTGCCGAGTCAAACTCGATCGATTCGATGTCTTCAACGTACACCGTTGTGCGCCCGCGACGACCTTTGGTCCCCGCGCCAATCAGCACCGTGAACTGCTGATCGCGGAACCCAATTACTTGACCACGAATGATACTGCCATCTTTGAGTCGGATCGTGTCGGCAAGTGCCGGAGCAACTAAAGCGATTGTTAGGAAGAGTGCAACGAGCGCGTAGGAAAACTTTTTCATCGTTCTTCTCCAGCAAGCATTTCCAATTACGAGGTTTAGCAAGACTCGAATGCTTTTGCAAGCGGGAGAGTGGGTAACGGCTGATGCGATGCGTCCCCAGCTAAAAAGGTTGTGAAATGGCGGGCGAGCACGCTATACAAGCCCTACGATAATTCGTTGAAATCTGATGCCTGCTTTCATTCTAACCGCCGCTTAATGGGGATATCTGTCCCCGGGTTAAAGCCCGTTAGAATGAGATCAAGTGCGTGACGCGAATTCAACTTAGAAGTGCAACAAGATTCAGCCCTCATAACTTTGTCTCATTCACACCGGGCTTTAGCCCGGTGATCAGGAGCCTTCATTCTCGATAGCCGTTTCAACGGTTTACTAGTCCAGTATGAAAGGCGCCGATGAAAACCGTTGAAACGGTTCAGAACTTCCTTGGCCTAACTTGCCACCGGGCTGAAGCCCGGTGTGAATGGGACAACTGGTAAAAGTGGACGGTATTGTGTTGCACTTCCAAGTTTAATCTGCCTGAATCAAAGCACAGCATGAAATTCGCACTCATTCTCTTTTTTGCATGCTTCCTCCAGTCTCGACCCACTCGCAAGGATCCCTTCCGCGAGATCTAACTAGCTTCGTCGATCCTTTTGTGGGAACTGGGGGACATGGCCACACATTTCCCGGCGCCACGTTGCCATTTGGAATGGTGCAACTCAGTCCTGATACCCGACTGAGCGGCTGGGATGGTTGTTCCGGGTACCACTATTCAGATCACATCATCTACGGTTTCAGTCACACCCACCTGAGCGGCACCGGAATCTCGGATTACGGCGACATTCTTTTGATGCCGACGGTTGGCGACATTCATTTCGAAGCAAATGCCGGCGCACCCGACAAAGGTTATGCATCAGAGTTCAGTCATAAAAACGAAATCGCGCGCCCTGGCTACTATTCAGTAAAACTCGACGACGACAAGATTTTCGTAGAACTCACAGCCACCAACCGTGTCGGCTTTCATCGCTACTCATTTCCGAAGTCAGATCGCGCCAACGTTATTCTCGATCTTTCACACCGGGACCGGGTGTTAGAGTCCTCATCTTCACATCATCGACAATACGCACGTTGCAGGCTTTCGCCGATCCGAAGCCTGGGCGAAAGATCAGATCGTTTATTTCGTCCTGGAGTTTTCCCAGCCCTTCATTGAATCGAGTTTGAACTCCGCCGGACAAGTCTCAAAAGCAAGCGAAGCTCGCGGCACTGATCTTAAAGCTGCCTTTCGTTTTTCTAACCATGACGGCACTCCGCTATTAACTAAAGTTGCCCTTTCGGCGGTCAGCGTTGAAGGCGCCTGGAAGAATCTGAAAGCCGAAGTGGATCATTGGGATTTCGACCGGGTGAAAGCCGAAGCTAACCGTGTCTGGAATAAAGAGCTATCCAAAATCATTGCCAGCGGCGGCAGCGAAAAGCAATTGAAGAATTTCTATACGGCGCTTTATCACTCCTTATTAGCACCCAACCTATTCGTGGATGTTGACCGCCGTTACCGCGGCCGCGACTTCAAAATTCATGAGGCAAAGAATTTCGACAACTATACGGTCTTCTCGCTGTGGGACACGTTTAGGGCGGCACATCCGCTTTACAGCATCATCGATCAACGTCGCACGCGCGACTTCATCAACACTTTCCTGGCGCAGTACGAAGAAGGTGGCCGGCTTCCGGTTTGGGAGCTTGCCGGAAATGAAACTGACACGATGATTGGCTACCACGCGGTTTCTGTGATCGCTGATGCTGCAACGAAGGACATCGGCGGGTTCGATCGCCAGCTGGCACTAAAAGCGATGAAGCACAGCGCCGAGCAAAAACATTACGGCCTCGCTGCTTATGTCGATCACGGTTTCATGGACATGGAAGAGGAGCGCGAATCGGTCTCCAAAACACTTGAATATGCTTACGACGATTGGTGCATTGCGGAACTGGCGCGGCGCTCGGGTCAGTTGGACGACTACAACCGCTACATCGCTCGAGCTCAATACTATAAGAATGTCTTCGATCCGGCCTCTGGCTTCATGCGACCGCGAACGAATACCCAATGGCTGACGCCGTTTGATCCTCGTGAAGTTGATTTCAATTTCACTGAGGCAAACTCCTGGCAGTACACCTTCTTTGCGCCGCACGACATTAGTGGGCTGATTGAGCTGATGGGTGGCAAGCCCGCCTTTGTTGCCAAACTAGATGCGCTGTTTTCTGCGGAGAGCAAAACCACGGGACGCGAGCAAGCCGACATCACCGGCCTGATTGGTCAATACGCTCACGGCAATGAGCCCAGCCATCACATGGCTTACCTTTATAATTATGCAAACCAGCCCTGGAAGACGCAGGCCCGCGTCCGACAGATCATGGACAACTTCTATCAGCCGACACCCGACGGCCTGATCGGAAACGAAGATTGTGGACAGATGTCAGCCTGGTTTGTATTAAGTGCCGCGGGGTTTTATCCGGTAACTCCTGGTGCGCCCATTTATGCCATCGGCACTCCCTTGCTTCCCCAGGTTCGTTTCAATCTGGAGAACGGCAAGTCGTTTACGATCAAAGCCCCGGGTGTTTCGCATAAAAACATCTATATTCAGTCGGCGACGCTTAATGGCAGGCCTTACCTGAAGTCTTTCATCTCACACAAAGATTTGATGGCGGGCGGTGAGTTGATTTTTGCCGATGGGTGCGCGGCCAAATCGCAGGTGGGGTTCAGGCGATCTAAATGTCCCGGTTTCGCAAATCACGGCCAAGAAGATAGTGCCCGTTCCCGCAATTCAAGCTCACGGTAAGACCTTCAAGGATTCTCTGCAGATCTCGTTGGTGGGACTCGGGAAGAACCAACGACTTCACTACACGACTGACGGAACCAAACCGACGACAGCATCCGCAAGGTTCAACAAGCCATTTTTCATCCAGCAATCGGGCACGGTTAAGGCGATTGCAATCGATAGCAGTGGAGAGGAGAGTTTAATTGCGACCGCGAAATATCACCGGATCCCGCACGACTGGACGATTACCCTCGCTTCAAAATTTAGCTCGCAGTACAACGGCGGCGGTGATTTGGCGTTGATTGATGGAATTAGAGGAACGAGCAACTGGAGCGGCGGCGGTTGGCAGGGATATCAAGGACAGGACATGGTGGCGACGATTGATCTCGGACGGATTCAGAGAGTGACGCGAGTGGGGGTGGGCTTTTTACAGGACGTCGGATCGTGGATTTTGATGCCTCGCCAGATTGAGTTTGAGATTTCAACAGATGGTCAGACGTTCAGACCGGCGGTGACCATTCCCGTTGACGTACCGGAGAAGGAATACGGCGTGATCATTAAGAATTTCTCCGCATTGCTTAATGATGCATCCGCGCGCTACGTGCGCATACGAGCGCGAACTTACGGGAAGCTGCCTTCATGGCATCCCGGCAGCGGGGGTGATGCCTGGATTTTTGTAGATGAGATCTTTGTTGCCGGCGGATAAGATTAGCCGCGGATTTTCGCGGATAACACAGATAAGAAAAAGACGTTTGAAGAGCTGAGGGTCAATACCTCAAGCTGTTACGGTTTCCTATCCGTGTTAACGCGAGAATCCGCGGCCAGTAGGCTGGGACAATAATTAGCCACAGATTTACGCAGATAAACGCAGATTAGAAAAGACCACTTACGACTCAACGGTGAATGTTTAGTTCTTCTTTTTATCCGTGTCATCCGCGAAAAACTGCGGCCAATAGGGTGAGAGAATATTTAGCCACAGATTTAACGCAGATAACACAGATAAGAAGAAGAACTAAACGTTCACCGTTTAGTCGTAAGTGGTCCTTTCTGATCTGCGTTTATCCGCGTAAATCTGTGGCTAATTTATTCTTCACTGCCACGAAACTTCGAACTCGTAGTCAGAAGCGCCGCCCCGCGAATCACGTACGCGAATTACCGCCGCAAAGTCGTTTTCGCGCGAGGGCTGTTGTTCGATAAAGACTTCGCCTCTTCCTCTTATCTTTCGCAAACTGACCGTCACACGCCGTCGTGGCAACGAAGCGTTGAAATTGGTAACTGCATCGTAGTACGGCGTGCCGCCAATCGTTTCAATTTCAGCGCGGCCGCCGCGAATCACGATCCTGACGTCATCATCAACCCGACCTCTCCAGGTCATGCGACCGGAGCGCGCCGGAGGAGAATCCTGGTCATCACGGTCGTCGTAGTTAAGTTCCGTAGAGATGTCAGCCATTAACCGTTGAATATTTGACCAACGATTGCCTGGGAAGTTGTTGCTGTAATTTGGGGTGGCCAGATTCTGCAAAACCTGGAAAGCCTCTCGCAGATCGTTTCGTCGCAGCCGATCAATAACCATGCGGTTAAAAAGGCGGGCGCCTCCATTGAACTGGTGCGCCAGCATCGCCGCCTGAGTGTTATTGCGGTTGTCGCGAAAGATTCCTGTATTGCTTCGATAGCTTGCCTCAGCGAATTCGTTAGCTTCGCTGGCCAGCCGTGCCGAGAGTTCGTTCAGTCGCGCCGATTGGCCTGAGCTCGTGCCGGCGAAACTTAAATTTGTGAGCAGTAATGCGATTGTCATCAACAGCAGTCGTTTGGTAGTCATAATCTCTCCCTGGTTATCTAAGCGAAGCGGTCAAGGGTTTTGTCGGTGACCGATTGTTTGCTCTGCCTAACGCGCGTGTCAATACCAAAACTCTCACGTTTACCTTGACTAACTATTGCCGAAGCAAAAACAATAATGGCGATGCGACACCTGAACACTACCGAACTGCTGGCAGGACTCGAACATATCTGCAACGCCCCGAAAGATAACGGGCTGGTGGAGTTGATTGTGCGCCGTCCACAGATCGATGAACGCGAAGTGCTCGATGAAGCCCAACTTGATCTTGAGGCGGGGCTGGTGGGCGACAACTGGCAGACGCGCGGCAGCCGTCGTACGAACGATGGTTCGGCTCATCGCGACATGCAACTCAATGTCATGAACGCACGCGTGATCGCCCTGATTGCTCAGGCAAAAGAGAATTGGTCGTTAGCTGGAGACCAGCTCTACCTGGATCTGGATATCAGCGCTGAGAATCTTCCGGTCGGCTCGCGTCTGCTGATCGGTTCGGCAGTGATTGAAGTTACGCCCCCGCCCCACACGGGGTGCCAAAAGTTCGTTTCGCGTTTCGGAGTGGAGGCAATGAAGTTTGTAAACTCGGAAATGGGAAGGGAATTGCGCTTGCGCGGTCTAAACGCGAAAGTTGTCCAACCCGGAGAGATCCGGGTGGGAGACCAGGCGCGTAAAATCCTCTAGTCACTTCGCTTCGTCAAGTTTGGCTTTTGCCTCGACGATCAAGGCTTTGACCTTCGTTAACTCATCGAGTGACATCGTAACTCTCACCTGATCACATACGCCGGTAGTGAGACTAACAGCATTACCGCTCCGTGTTTGCCGGAAGACATTTATCTCAAAATCGCCGAGGGTGCGGTACTTTCCTTCAAAGCCGGCGAGTTTTGTCATCGTTTCGTTCACTCGCGAAACTGAGTCGATACCCGCGAGCAAACCATCAATCTCTTCGTAATCGATGAAGGCCCGATTCTCCTGTGGTCTTTCACCACCGCCCGCGAGCGCAATCACAATTCCGGTGACGCGAGTCGCCCGCGCGATGTCGCGTAGCTCTACCGCATCCACGCGAACGCCACGCACCTCAATCGAGTCTATTTGTGTGAAGCCCTTGAGAACGACCGTTCCATACCGGTCATCGAAAGCTTCAAGTTTGGTTCGCGGCTCAATGGGTTCGCAGCTTAGCCGGCGCCAGAACTGCGGACCGGGGCGTTGAGCAAAGGTCAATGCGCCATAGGTGGCGAAAATGAAAACAAACAGGATGGTGGTGAAAAGAAGACGTTTGGGAATCATGGCAACTCCTTTACGATCGATTTTGATATAGCTCTTTAGCATGGATCCGGCTTCGTCCCGCCGCGGCTCAACTAGCTCTTTCACGCAGGTCTTATCACGGCGTTCCGCTAATCGAGATCTTGAGGCTTCGGCTGCGCCATTAACGTTTTCCGAATCGCTTTGTTAACCTGTGCGCAGTGAACATTGTTGACGTCCTACTCCTGATCCTAATCCTGCTAAGCGTAATCTACGGCTTTCGGCGCGGATTCATTCTCGGTGTTCTCGATCTGATTGGTTGGGGACTGGTTCTGATAAGTGCGTTAAAGTTTTATCAGCCATTCGCGAAATGGTTGGGGGCGCAGGTTGATGTTTGGTCTGAAATCTGGGACCAGCCAATAGCCTTCATAGCAATCGCGGTCACAGTCGGCGTTTTGATCCAGTTGGCCGGATACGCTTTGCTCCGTCGTTTGCCGAAGGACATTCACGAGCGTAGTGCAAATCGTATCTTAGGCCTAGTGCCTGGCGTCGCAAACGGCGTCATCACGGCGGCATTGGCGGCAGCATTGTTGCTTGCGTTTCCGTTCAACGAATCTTTGCATGAACAGGCACGCGAAAGCTCACTTGCCAATCGACTCGCCGTCTATGCGCAGCAGCTCGAGTCGCGCTTGCGTCCGGTATTCGCTGAGGCTGTAGCTGAGACTCTCAACCTCCTGACAGTCCAACCCGGTTCTCACGAGCGGGTGTCATTACCTTACAAGGTTACGAACGCTCGCCCACGGCCCGATTTGGAAGCGCAGATGCTGGCACTGGTTAACCGTGAAAGAGTGGCGAATGGTCTGCGCGCCCTGGCCCCGGATCCGGAGGTTACTCTGGTCGCACGCAAACATTCCGGAGACATGTTTGCACGAGGGTACTTTGCTCACGATACTCCAGAAGGTCGCAGTCCTTTCGACCGCATGCAAGCGGACGGTGTCAGGTTTCAGGCAGCCGGAGAAAATCTGGCACTCGCGCCGACGCTTCAAGTTGCGCACAATGGCTTGATGAATTCGCCGGGTCATCGCGCTAATATTCTGGGAAAGGATTTCGGTCGCGTAGGCATTGGCATCCTCGATGGCGGGATGCGCGGCCTGATGGTCACGCAGAATTTTCGAAATTAAGAACGGCCTTTGGTCTTTGGTCTTTGGTCTTTGATTTAGTCTGCCCGAAACGCGAAACCCGAAGCCGAACAGCGAACACCAAATACCAAAGGCCAAAGACCAAAGACCAAAGACCAAAGACCAAAGACCAAACACTAAATATGTCTCGTCACGAAGAGTCCTTTCAAATTCCGCTTCCACCGCGAACATGCCAAGCCTTTATGCGGGCAGGCCATCGTTTCGCTTGGTCTGCCCTGTTCCGACCTGGGGTATGGTTATTCCTGCGCCGAGAGCTTCCAGTTTGGGTTTACCTGGCCGGTGACAATGAACGTAATTATTGACCACGGAGATCCGGGCATGAGCCGCATCACGATTGGTGGATCTAACTTCGGTTTTGGTCCGATTCAGTCGAGCCATGTCCGCGGCAAAGTGACCACGCTGAGACAACGCATTGAGCAAATGGCCGCTCAACCTCCACCGGACAAAAGTCGATTAGTCACGCAACGTTTTTACCGCCAAGGCGCCAAGAAACGCCAAGGACGCGCAAGATTTTATTAGCATGCACGGTTAGAAGGTAGGTCTCAGATTCAGTTCCATAGGCTTAACGCATTCTTGGCGTCCTTGGCGTTTCTTGGCGCCTTGGCGGTAATTTGGTAACACTAATGAAGAGCCCTAACCTGTCAAGGCTTCCAATTCTTCTTCACTTCGCGGCCAGTCGGCACGCAACAATCGCGAAAGCGCGCGATCGGCGAGCAGCTTTCCTCCAGTCTGGCATCCTGGACAGTAATTGGTTTCGTTTGAAGCATAACGAATTCGCCGCACCTTGTTTCCACATCGCGGACACGGTTCCTGATACTTTCCGTGCACCGCCATCTCAGGTCGAAAGGCCGTAACTTTCTCGGGGAACTTTCCCTGCACGTCCGCCCGCAACAATTCCATCCATTCGTTCAATGTAGCCTTCGTCGAGTTGAACAAGCGCTTAATTTCTTCCGGCGTCAATTTCTGTGTTAGCGCTATAGGTGAAAGCTGTGCGTGCCAAAGGATTTCATCCGAGTACGCGTTGCCGATGCCACTGAACAAACGCGGGTCAGTGAGGGCGCGCTTTAATGTGTGGTTGGCGGACTGCAGGACTGACGTAAAGGCAGCCAGATCAGTTTCAAAGATCTCCCGGCCGCCAGGATCAAGACGTTGCAGTTCATTTTCACCAGTGACCAGATGAAGGGAAGCACGACGCTTTGTCCCTGCTTCTGTGAGTGTCAGAGTGCCGTTGCTGAATTCGAAGACGGCCAGGTTGCGTTTGTTGGGAAGCTTTGCCGGACTACGTTTCTTATTTGAGGCAGTGCTGTCTTTCCAGTGAAGCCGTCCGGCAATCATCAGGTGCAGTACAAGCCAAAAATCGTTTTCGAAACCAAAGCAGATGCGTTTGCCTAACCGGCGCAGGGTGACAACCTTTTGACCATGGACACTCGCCAATGGTGGATCGGCGGTGCGCAACAAGAATGGTGAACCGAGGGTAATGCTTTTGAGTGTCTCTCCCAGGATCCGCTGATCAAGCGCTTCGAGATACACGACTATGTCAGGAAGCTCCGGCATCACTCAGCATCCTAACTTAGGTTGTTTGATTGGAGGCAACGCCAATCAGCAACCGGAACTCGAAACTCGGAACTCGATTGGTAGGTACACATCGCTGCGGTGGAGCAGCGATGTGTAGTAGGCAGGATAACAGGAAGCAAAGAGCGGGCTAATTAGGAAAGTAAAATTGCAGTCTTAACCGATCAGGACAACGCGTCCTGCGGAGTGCCGTAGGAAGCGCACCTCAAAAAACCTGCGGGTTACCCCAGTCCAGCGAGGGTGGCTGTCGCCAATTCCATACGCAGAATCTCGATTGCGTCGTTGGTCATGACCAGTGAAGTCAAGATGCGAGTTCGCTCCAGATTCAGCAATTGCAGCTTTGCCTGAAGGCCTTCAAGTTCAATCAACAAAGCCTGGCGAACCGTAGCTCGCAACTCTTCAGGCTTGGTTGAGCCAATTCCGGCCAGCAACTTCTCGATGTTGTTGTCCTTCAGCTGGTGCTCAACTACAGCTAACCGACCATGCAAAGCAGTTTCCCGGTCAACGATCTCCATCAAGCGAGCATTCAGCTTTTCCGCGGACTGCTCTTTGACAACGATCTGTTCCCGGAGAGACGCGAGATGGGGGTCTTCCTGTAGCCGGTTGACGCTTTCGGTAAGACGTTCCTCCTTGCCCTCTCGTTCCGACCTGGAACGGCCACCGGGATTTTCCGCAGTCTCGAACTGCGTGAGGTGCACCGGCTCTTGCGTCTTTGAATCATTTCCAGCTGTTGCCGCTAAGGCGCTGATTGAGCAAACGCAGCTTAGGACCGCAGCGACCAAGCATCCAAAAGTCATTTTCAGTTTCTTTTCGTCTCTCATTTCTAATCTCCATCAAAAGGTGTCCACTGATTTCGCCGTCTATCCGGCTATTACTCTCGTACGATTGCTACTGCTTCATAAGAACCCTGCGCCACGAGTCGACGCAGCAACTGCTCCTGCGAGCAACTAAGCATGCGCAGGCTAATTGACAGATTTCTGTGACATCGGCGCGCCCTAGCTGATCGCTCCTCAGAACCCAAAGCGAACTCGGCTTCGTAGGCACTGGCGCTGACTGTTTTTCTTTTGAGTCTTCTAAGTTTCATGATTCGTGACCAATTGGCGCGATCACTCAGCGCGCAGGGCGCGGGGCGGCTTCGCCGGCGATTCTGGGCTGATGGTGCAATGTGTTGGCGGCGAAATTTGTCAGAGTCACCAACATGAATGTTTTGATACTCATTAGTTTCTTGTTCTCACCTTCGATTTCATTGAAGGCGGCCAACATCTCGCTCTGAAGCGCTTTTGGCCGTGAAGCGAATTGGCTGGCGTTTTGTGTTTGACCTGCTTTCATCTCGTCTCTCCTTCTTTCAGGCGGCTGATTACTTTCAATTGGCAGTGTGAAGATAAGAAACTCGAGGGTGTAGTCGCATATCCCAAAAGATACATTTCGCAGGTGTAATGATTTTCAAGGAAAATGACCCCAAAACTGACCAGATCCGGATTTGGGACAGAAAGAGAGAAGCGGAGAAACCGGTGAGATGAAACGCAGCGAAGGCTCAGTTTCGAAAATTAATTAGACCTAAGAAAGAAGGGAACCGAAAAAAAATACAGCTGTCGTGCATAACTTGACGTCGGGGCCACCGCAAACCGGCATAACTTGTCGCGAGTGTCCCGCCCAAAATGAGCGAAGCGCGAGAAAGGGTTCTTGTGGGCCACAAGGTAAGTTCAGGCTGAGTCGAGGTGCGCAGGACGCCCGGGACAAGTTGACCGTGGCCTCGCCGTAGTATTGCCATTGGTGCTGATGTGGCTAACGGGCATGGCGATCTCGCTCTCTGTTAAGGATCTGCCTGTAGTGGTTCAAGACCTTGACCAGTCGCCAATGTCGCGTCGCACCGTTGATGAGCCCGCCACAAAAAGACCGCTGTCAGCGGCGCTGGCGGCAGCTCGGAGAGAAGGGTGAAACAATCATCGGAACCTGAACTTTGACACGACCCGCTTTCATAGAAACACACGAATAAAAGACTCTTTGGCGCGACTTGTTGCATCTGGGGTCTTCTTCCTTCGTGCTGTTTTGGTGTCTTTTCGTGGATCGTTACGCTTTGGATGGGCTAAAGACGACCACGAAAACGAATCCCTTTTGCGGTGCAGCAGGGACTGCGCTTGGATCTATGTCCGTCCCTTTTTTGACCGCGTCATTCAAGAAATCGACCTTTTACCCCTAGAGAATTATTACTAACCAGAACCCTGCAGCGAAAGATTGCGTAAGAACCCTTGTTGTTTCCCCAAGCCCTGGCCATTAAGCCAAAACCGCCTACATGAAATACAATTGAAGTATGCCCTATCTCCCGAAAGTCGCGCTTTTATTGCTCGTATTGTCAGGTTTCGTCATCAGCGGCTGCGCCAACAAGGCACAGCAGAGCTTTGATCGACCCCCGTCACCTGTTCAGGTAACTGTCGCTGTCAGCCAGGACGTGCCAACCTATCTAGATGCGATTGGGAAAACAGTCGCTCGCGAGGTCGTGTCGATTCAGCCTCAGGTCTCGGGACGAATCACCAGGATTCATTTCACAGATGGCGCCAACGTTCGAGAAGGGCGACATGCTCTTCACAATCGACACGCGGCCTTTCGAAGCGAGTCTGCGTCAGGCGCAAGCCCAACTTTCCAAAGATCGAAGCCCTCAAGAAACAAGCCGAAGCTAATCTTGCAAAAGAAATCGCCCAGGCAAAATGGGGACTTGCTCAGGTTGAGCGTTATCGCACCTTAGTCGAGCAAGCCGTCGTCCCTCGCGAGCAGTATGAAGAATTGCGTGCGAACTACGATTCACTAAAGGCGAACGTAGAAGCGGCTCGGGCTGCGGTGCGGAGCGCGGATGAAGAAGTTAAAGTGGATGCTGCCGCCATTGATAACGCCAAAGTCCAACTCAGTTATTGCTACATTCGTTCCCCAATTGATGGGCGAGCAGGACAGCGGCTGGTGGACATTGGCAACGTCGTCAACCCAGGCGGTTCAAGCAACTCTGCTGACACTGGAAGTGCCGCTAACAGCAATTCGTTGTTGGTGATCGAACGTCTCGATCCGATCTACGCGGACTTCACCATTTCGCAATCCAGTCTTGCCGCAGTGCAACAACAAATGCGTGAGGGCACTCTCAAAGTTGAAGTTCATCTTCCCGACATGGTCGGATCAGATGGTCGCGGGCCAGCTCACTTTTCTCGACAATGCCGTACAAACTACGACTGGTCAGGTGACTCTGCGCGCGACAGTTCCCAATGCCGCTCATCAATTTTGGCCAGGACGATTCGTCAACATCCGTTTAGTTTTGAACACAATCCACGGCGCCGTGCTGATTCCAGCTGCCGCGCCGCAGATGTCGTCTAAAGGATCGTTTGTTTATGTGGTGAAGCAAGACTCGACCGCTGAACAGCGTCCGGTGTCGTTAGGCCAGCGACAGGGAGATCTTGATCGTGGTTGAGTCTGGTGTCGCAGGCGGGTGAAAGCGTCGTCATAAATGGTCAACTGGGAGTAACGCCTGGCGGAAAGGTTCGCATCGAACAGCCGCCTGAAACGACGAGCGCAATACCGGCAGCCGACGGATCGAAATGAATCTTTCTGAACCATTCATACGCCGGCCCGTGATGACCGCGGTGCTGACTCTCTCAGTAATCCTCTTTGGGGTGCTGAGTTATTTTCAGCTGCCTGTTAACGACTTGCCCGCCGTTGATTATCCGGTGATCCAGGTTCAAGTGGGTTATCCCGGGGCAAGTCCGGACACGATTGCCAACAACATCGCCACGCCGCTCGAGCGCCAGTTCATGCAGATCAACGGGCTCGAGGTAGTAACCTCACAGAGCAGTCAGGGAGTCGCAACTCTCACGTTACAGTTTGCGCTTGAGAAGGACATTGATGCCGCGGCAACAGATGTGCAGACGGCTATCTCTCAAGCGATCGGCAATCTTCCTGCAGACCTTCCGTCGCCACCGACTTATTCAAAGAGCAATCCTAACGATCAAGCGATCATGTACATCGCGTTGACGAGCGATTCCGTTACGCCCGGCCAGCTCTATGACTATGCGAGCACGCAAGTGGGGCAACGACTCAGCATTCTTCCCGGCGTTTCGCAAGTGAATGTGTTTGGTAGTAAGTCGGCGATTCGCATCAAGGCCAATCCGTCCGCGATGTGGGCGCGCGGAATTTCGATTGACGACCTGAATGCGGCGATTAAGAGCGGAACCAGCTACACCGGAGCCGGTCAGTTGGATAGCGCTACGAGCACCGCAGTCCTTAGCCCCAAAGGACAACTGGAAACGCCGGAGCAGTACGGCAACTTGATCGTGGGCGGAGCGAGCAACTCGCCCATCTATTTGCGCGACGTCGCCACGATTGAGGAGTCGGTTCAGGACGAGCGAGTAAGCATGCGCTTCTGGGTGCGCGGTTATTCCGTACCCGCCGCCACCGTTATTCTGGCGGTCAATCGTCGGGCCGGCGCCAACGTAGTGGAAGTTTCAAAGAGTATTCACCAGATCCTTCCGGTGGTTGCCGCGGAATTGCCGGGCTCAATTCGGATCACCCCCATCTACGATCGTTCTTTGAATATCGTTCACTCAGTCGCGGACGTGCAGATGACTTTGATCATCGCGTTCGTGCTTGTGTGCATCGTGATCTTCGCGTTTCTGGGTCGCGTCACAGACACTCTGATCCCGGTTGTTGCATTGCCGCTCTCATTGCTGATCACATTTATCGCGATGCGGGCGCTCGGTTACAGTCTCGACAATCTATCGTTGATGGCCTTGACCCTGGCGATCGGGTTTCTCGTGGACGATGCGATCGTCTTTTTAGAGAACACCGTGCGGCGCATAGAACGAGGCGAGCAACCCTTCACGGCCGCCATCAACAGCGCCAAAGAAATCAGTTTCACGATCTTGTCGATGACGATTTCGCTCGCGGCAGTATTCATTCCGCTTGTGTTCATGACTGGCCTGGTCGGCCGCATCTTCCGCGAATTTGCGATCACAATCGTGATTGCAATCCTCGCTTCCGGACTGGTGTCGTTAACACTTACGCCGCTCATGTGTGCGCGTCTTTTGAAGGAGCGCGGCGAAGGCTCGAAGAAAACCTGGGTGGAGCGCGTGATCGGCGGCATCGAGAAGCGCGTCCTGGCCTTCTATGGCGGATCGCTCTGGTGGTTTCTGCGTCATCGCTGGATCTCGCCGGTAATCTGGGTCCTATGTCTGGCGGGCACGATTGTGTTGTTCATGATCGTCCCGAAAGCGTTCTTGCCGCCTGGTGATAGCAGCGTGATATTCGGAGCCTTCATCGCGCGCGAGGGATCTTCGCCGACGCAGATGCGCTCTTTTCAGGACCGTGTTGACAACGTTCTGCAAAACGATCAGCACGTGATTACCGAGTTCACAATGACCGGCGCAACAGGATGGTTGCCTTCGAATCAGGGAATACTTTTTACCTTAATCGGGCCGCCCGAGGAACGGCAACCGATCGCAGAAGTGAGTGGCGAGATGATGGGGAAGCTTAATTCTATCCCTGGGGTAATGACTTTCTTGCGGCCGTTTCCTGTCCTGGAGATCAGCACCGGAGTTACGAATCAGAACCAGGGACAGTATGCCTTCGCTATCTCCGGAGCGAATCCCGATCAAGTGTATGAAGTCGGTCAGAAGTTGATGGGAAAGCTGATGACGTACCCGGGTTTTCTTACTGTATCGTCCGATTATTACAACAACACGCCCAACTTAAACATTGACCTGCGCCGCGATCAGGCGAAGACCTATGGCGTCTCGGAAGCCCGAATCCTGACGCTCCTGCGCAATGCTTACTCGCAGAACTATCTCTATCTGATCAAGAAGCCGGATGATCAGTATCAGGTGATTCTGGAAATGGAAGATGCCGCGCGCGAGAACCCGGAAGATCTGTCGAAGCTCTATATCAAATCGGACAACGGCCAACATCTGGTGCCGCTCAGTGAATTAGTCACCTGGAAACAAACTCTCGGCCCGCAGACGGTGAATCACCTGAATCAATTCACCAGCATGTCGCTCTTCTTTAACTTGAAGCCGGGCGTGGCACTGGGTGATGCGACTGATTTTATCACCCAGTCGGCGCGCGAGATCGTTCCGCCCGGAGTACGCGGCGAGCTGCAAGGTGAAGCGCAGACTTTCGCCAACACCGTGACCAGCATGACAGTCCTAATGGCGCTTGCTGTTTTTGTGATGTACGTGATCCTGGCGATCTTGTACGAGAGTTATGTGCACCCACTGACAGTCTTGTCGACTCTGCCGACGGCCCTTGTCGGAGGGTTGTTTACCCTCCTGGTGTTTGGCCAGGAAGCTTCGCTTTACGCTTTTGTCGGTATGTTCATGTTGATGGGAATCGTGAAGAAGAACGGAATCATGATTGTCGACTTCGCTCGCCAGCGAGTTGAGGCGGGTGAATCAGCGGAGCAGGCAATTCACGATGCCAGCATGGATCGCTTCCGGCCGATCTTGATGACCACACTCGCTGCGGTGTTCGGCGCGGTGCCGATTGCGTTAGGTTACGGCGCCGATGGTTCTTCGCGCCGGCCGCTCGGTTTGGTGGTGGTTGGTGGGCTCGTAGTCTCGCAGTTCATCACGCTTTACATCACTCCAGTAATCTATCTCTATCTCGAACAGTTTCAGGAAAACGTTTTGGATCGCAGTAATTTCTTCCGCTCTCGCCGCTCGCAAAAACAGCCTGTGGAAGCCGCTCGTAGTCCGGAAACGCTGCCAGCGGATGTTGCAATTGATGACTAGTTCGTCCTTCACGCCCGAGCCGCGACATTTTCCATATATCATTTTTCATATTTTTCATTTCTCATTTTCCATTGGGTAGCTTTAAACGCAGAGACGCCGAGTGGCAGAGCCGCTGAGACGCAGAGACAAAGAGTCGCAAAGAAGAACATTCAACGCGTTTCGTGTTGCTTGGTGTGGTTTAGTGGATCGTATCTGCTGCCTACCACAGGAACCGTCCACGGAGTGACACAGTGATCGACCGAATGTCAGCAGGGCAGCGCCAAAGGCGCGAAATAAGGTAGCCAGGGGCAAGTGCTGAGCTTAGCGAAGCACGTCGCCCCTGGATTTTGTTAGAGCAGAACTTTAGAGCACTGAAAGTGCGACATACCACTGCTGCGTCTGAATGCTATGTCGCTCTTTCAGAGCTCTATCCTTTTGGCGAAGAGCACCAGGGGCTACGCGCTTCGCGCTCGCCCCTGGCTACCTTATTTCGCGCCTTCGGCGCTTATGCAACAGCAAGCTGTTGGTTTCATTTCTGAGTTAAATCCACCAAGTAAAAATTGATAAATGAAAAATCGTTTTCTTTTTCCCAACTCCAGGCATAATCTCGCATAGCCATGCTGAAAAGTCTTTACGTCATCAAACGCTCGCGAACCGGACTAGGATTGTTCGCTCAACATCCCATCCCCAGGGGAACGAGAATCATTGAGTACACCGGTCCCTACCTTCCCAATAAAATAGTCGATGAGAGTGACGGTAAATATTTCTTCGGCATTAATTCCCGGTGGTCGATCGATGGCAGCGGTCGCGACAACATCGCACGCTACGCCAACCATTCGTGTCAGCCCAACGCCGAGGCCATAATTCATAACCGCAGAGTCTGGATCTGGTCGAAGCGGAACATCAAAGCTGGCGAAGAGATCACCTACAACTACGGCAAGGAATACTTCGACAACTTGATCGAACCAATCGGCTGTAAGTGCAGCGGGTGTGTATGACGGCGGTAACCTACGATTCTCATTCACGCCGGGCTTCAGCCCAGTCGCGTAGGCGGGCAGAGGTTGTCTCGCTGACGCTTACCACCGCGCTCCAAAATGCGGCTCCGCCATCTGGTGAGCGGTAAGTCTCTGACCTACCGAAGAGCCTTTTCTTTAATCCTGTATGAGTCTTGGACTCCCGTAACTAAAGTTATGAAAAACGTCGGTAGGACCTATCGCCACCTAACAGCCGAGCCTAACGCGGGCTACTCATCTCCAAAGTGGCCAGAGCCGTTCCGCCCTGCGTTTCACTTCCGAGTACGGAAGATCAACACTCTTTGCCTGATCAAAAATGCTGATGCCCAGCTTGCTTGTGATCA
>CAVVJS010000014.1:0-78455 GCA_963748605.1 Pyrinomonadaceae bacterium | reverse complement strand
TGAAACCTGAAACCTGAAACTATTTACTCCACCACCCAGGTCTCGCCGCTATTGATCAGTTTCTCGAGACTTCCCGGTCCGCTTTTCGCAATAGCCTCGTTGATCTGGTTGGACATTAAATCTTCGTAGGTGGCACGTTGCACGGCGCGGAAGATACCCACTGGCTGCGGAAAGTCGGGCTGTTCCATGCGCGCCAACATGAAAGCCACGGATGGATCTTCCAGATAAATGTCGTGAACCAGGAGGTCCGCTTCTGTGACTCCGTTTTCACCAATCGTCACCACTTCCGGAAGCGCCCCCTTCATCCGAATCCCGCGATTGCCATCTTTACCAAAAATCATGGGCTTACCATGCTCCAGGTAAAGCACGCGATCCTGTCTGACACTGCGCTCGGCAAACTGATCAAAGGCGTGATCGTTGAAGATGTTGCAGTTCTGATAAACCTCAACGAACGAAATACCTTTGTGTTTCGCGGCTGCCTGGACGACACCGCCGAGGTGCTTCACATCGATATCGATCGAGCGTCCCACAAACGTAGCCTCACTGGCGATCGCCAGCGAAAGTGGATTGACCGGGTAGTCAATCGCGCCCACCGGCGTCGACTTTGTCCTCTTGCCAAACTCTGACGTAGGACTGTATTGCCCTTTCGTCAGACCGTAGATGCGGTTATTGAAGAGGATATAGTTGAGATCGAGGTTGCGACGAATCGCATGCATGAAATGGTTGCCACCGATGGAAAGTGCATCGCCGTCACCGGTAATCACCCAGACGCTGAGATCAGGATTGCCACACTTGATGCCGGTGGCGATTGCCGGCGCGCGGCCATGAATACTATGAAAGCCATAGGTGTTCATGTAGTAGGGAAACCGCGATGAGCAACCGATGCCGGAAACGAAGACGATCTTCTCGCGCGGAATACCAAGCTCGGGCATAACTTTCTGCACGTTGTTCAAGATCGCGTAGTCGCCGCAACCGGGACACCAGCGGACTTCCTGGTCGGAAACGAAGTCGGCCTTCTTCAACTCGCCTGGCGGGGGCGCAATCTTGTAGGAACTAACTCCGCCGTCGCTTTCCGCCGAAACCGATTGTTCGACTATTGGCTTGTCGCCGTTTCCATTATGTCCGTTACCGCTGGTCGTCATTATTGCTCCTTGGATTTAAGTGCAAATAAATTCGCAATGGGATAAGAAAAGCCGGGCACCACAGTCCCGCCGCTCAAAGAATCTTTCTCAGTCAGAATCTGAATGTCGTTTCGCGAACGATAAATCGTGACCGTACGCATCTTTTGGCTAACAACCCAAACCAACTTGCAGCCAGCGTCCAGCCATTCACCAACTTTTTGCTCGACCTCGCTTACGATGTCACTAGGACTGAGCACTTCCAAGGCAAGATCAGGTGCGCCCGGCCAATAGCCTTTTGCTTCACCCACCTCGTCGACGCGTCTTTGTTCAATAAATGAAAGGTCAGGAGCCCGCACCGTATCGGGATTGGACTTCAGTTTATAGCCGGTCTCAGCCGCGTAAACCTCGCCGAGGTTATGTTCTAGCACGTATTGTCCCAGTGGAATGGAAAGTCTCATGGCAATGCGACCATGATTATGTCCGGCGGGTGACATCTGCTTAAGCTCTCCGTCGATAAGCTCGTAACGGAACTGGCCGCGAGGAAGCCGTAATAGCTCTTCGGCAGTCATCAATGTGGCCGTTGCGCTCATTTCTACTTTTCCAGCATTATCGACAGCAGTAATTTTCACAGCAACTTTGTTAAGCGATCCCCGGCAAACACTCTCTTACAAGTACTCTTCAACTTTTCTTACTATCTCGCGAATCTGGAACGGCCGTCCTTTGACTTTTGAAAACGGAATTGCGTTTACCAGATATTTCGCGCGAATCATCGTGCACAGCTGGCCAAGATTCATCTCGGGAATGATCACGGTTTCAAATCCCGCGAGCACATCGCCGAGGTTCTTCGGAAACGGATTGAGGTGGCGCAGGTGTGCCGCAGAAACACTCTTGCCCTCACTCTGAAGTTTCTCGACAGCCGAGGCAATCGATCCATAGGTCGAGCCCCAACCGAGCACTAAAACCTTTCCTGTTGGCGCGCCAAACACTTCTACTGGCGGCACATCGTTGGCGGCGCGATCGATCTTCTCCTGCCGGAGTTTCACCATCAGATGGTGATTTTCGGGATCGTAGTTGACGTTCCCGGTGATGTGTTGCTTCTCAATGCCGCCGATGCGATGTTCCAGACCCGGGGTTCCCGGAATTGCGTAGGGGCGCGCCAGGGTCTCGGGATCTCGCGCGTAGGGCATGAAGCCTTCGGGATTCGTCACAAAAGAAACTTCAATCTTTGGCAGCTTGTCGATTTCCGGCAATGCCCATGGCTCGGCGCCATTTGCCAGGTAACCATCTGACAGATAGAACACCGGAGTCATATATTTGAACGCCAGGCGCACGGCTTCAATTGCCATGTGAAAACAATCCGCGGGTGTTGCCGGGGCAATTACGATTGCGGGACATTCACCGTTACGTCCCCAAACAGCCTGGAACAGGTCTGCTTGTTCAGTCTTAGTCGGTAAACCCGTCGACGGTCCGCCACGCTGGACGTTGATAATCACAAGCGGCAACTCAGTCATCACGGCCAATCCGATTGCTTCCTGTTTTAATGCCACTCCCGGTCCTGACGTTCCGGTTAACCCAATCTGTCCGGCGAAACTAGCCCCAATCGCGGAACATACAGCAGCGATCTCATCCTCAGCTTGAAATGTCTTAACGCCAAAACTCTTGTGACGCGCCAGCTCGTGCAAGATGTCAGACGCCGGAGTGATCGGATAAGAACCGTAGAACAAATCGAGACCTGCAAGTTGCGAAGCGGCTACAAAGCCGATTGCAGTGGCTTCGTTGCCGGTGATCTTGCGGTACTTGCCCGGCGCAATCTGCGCTTTCTTGATCGTGAAGTGGGTGGTGAAGACTTCCGTCGTGTCAGCAAAGTTGTACCCGGTTCTCAGGGCAATCTCATTCGCTTTCGCGAGCTGCGGACTCTTGCCAAACTTCACATTGATCCAACCGAGTGTGTTCTCGAGCGGGCGATCGTAAAGCCAGTAAAGCACGCCCAAAGCGAAGAAGTTCTTGCAGCGATCGATCTCCTTGCGCGACAGGTCGACGTTGCCTTTCAGAGCATTCATGTTCAGCGTAGAGATTGGCAGCTTGTGTACGCGATAACCGGCGAGCGTACCGTCCTCGAGCGGATTCGTGGCGTAGTTTGCATACCTCAAATTCTCCGCCGTGAAGCCATCCGTATTGACGATTACTGTGCCGCCATCTTCCAAATCAGCAAGATTCACTTTCAAAGCTGCAGGGTTCATCGCTACGAGGACATTTGGCTGATCGCCCGGCGTCTTAATGTCCTGGCTCGAGAAGTTCAACTGAAAGCCGCTGACGCCCGGCAAACTACCGGCGGGCGCCCGGATTTCGGCGGGAAAGTCAGGGAGCGTCGAAATGTCGTTACCGACAACGGCTGAGGTGTTTGTGAACTGCGTGCCGGTTAACTGCATCCCGTCGCCTGAGTCGCCGGCAAAACGGATGGTTACAGTTTCGACTTCTTCAAGGTGCTTTTCCGCTTGCTCGCGCGGGGGTTCGATAACAGTGCTCATGGATTCCGATTAAGCCTTTTTTGGATTTTGTAACGCTTCTACTGTGGAATTCCTTCTCTGGAAAAGACGCAAATGAATTGTAGCATAAGGACGTTAGGTATCAGATGCCGTGAAGTCCAAAGCACAATGTCCAAAGTCACAATGTCCAAAGTCCAAGGTCCGCTGGGCGCAACTTGTCGCGTTAGCGGACATTGATGTTTTGGAATCGAGCTCAAACCGACAAACGTTGGACATTGGACATTGGACCTTGGACTTCCCTCACACCTGACCTTGGACTTTGGACATTGGGCCTTGGACATTTTCGTAGGGCGACATCTCAGCCAGCTTCTGAATGATTCCCGGCAGCACTTCGATCGTGCGATCAATTTCTGCTTCCGTGTTGTAACGCCCCAGCGAAAACCGGATTGACCCTTGCGCGGCCGTGTAAGGCACATTCATCGCCCGCAGCGTTGGTGACGAAACCTTCGTTGTTGAATGACAGGCGGATCCGGTTGAGACACAGATTCCTTCGCGGTCGAGATGGAGCAGGATGTTTTCACCCTCAACATACTCAAACGAAATGTTCGCAGTATTAGGTAGACGCTTGCCCGGAGTGGTGACGCCGTTAACTCGAGCGTTGGAAATCCGATTTAGAAGTTCGGTTTCCAACTTGTCCCGCAGGCGTTGTATCTCTTCATGCTCATCAGAAAGTCGCGCCAACTCGCAAGCGGCGCCCAGCCCAACGATGTTCGGCACCGCTGAAGTACCGGCTCGACGTCCATGTTCCTGAGCGCCTCCAATTATGAAAGGCGGCAACTTCACGCCCTTACGCACAAAGAGAGCGCCGATGCCCTGCGGCGCGTGTAACTTGTGGCCTGATAAAGCAAACAGATCAACGTCAAGGTTTTTGAGATCAATGGGGATCTTGCCAACGGCTTGGACACCGTCCACGTGAAAGACAGCGTCGGAGTTTTCCCTGATAATTTTTCCAATCTCGGCAATCGGAAACAAAACACCAGTTTCATTGTTTGCGAGCATTATGGAGACGATCCCCGTGTCACGTCGCAATGCGCTCCGCAGGTCGTCGAGATTCAACTCGCCATTTCCATCAACGTCCAACCACGTGACTTCACAACCGATTTGTTCCAGGTGCTCGCAAAGATTACGCACGGCCTCATGTTCGACGCGCGTAGTGATTATGTGACGACGCGTGGGATTCTGTTCGAGAAAACCGCCGATGGCCCAGTTATCCGATTCCGAACCACAGGAAGTAAACACCAGTTCACTCGTTTCCGCGGCGCCGATGAGTTCCCCCACCTGTTCGCGCGCATGCTCAACCGCAGCTTTCATTTTCCGGCCCAGGGAATGAGCTGAAGACGGATTGCCGTAGTGTTCCGTGAGATATGGTTGCATTGCATCAAAGACTTGCGGAGCAATGCGGGTCGTGGCGTTATTGTCTAGATAAATCACTTTGCACCTCCAAGTTCCGTAGCAGCACTGTTGCCGGTCATGCTGCTTGGTTCCGGTAAGGACGCGTCACTTGGGGCTTCAGAATTCTGCAGGATTTCTACTCCGACGGCCCAGCAAAACAGCGAGTTACCAATCGTGAATAAGACACCCAAGAAAGACCAATAGTTCTGGAATGGTAGATTGACTATGAACGTTAGAACTATGGTGAGAAGCCCAACCAACATCAAACGCTGAAGCAAAGCCTTGCTCCACTTTCCCGTCAGGAGAGTAGTAAATAATGCGATTCCACCTGCCCCTATAACACCGGCTGCAATCAGACCTAACCAGACGTCGAGACCAAACTTCTCCCAACGATCAGATTGACTAAAACGAAGCCACTCCGGTGAGAATCCAGCGACTGCGAAGAACGCCATCAGCGCAATCATGTAGGTAATAAAGCAAAGCACCGCCCCTGCCGAATATCGAAGAAAGTCAGCCTTGAGGGGGTGCCATGCACGCGTAACTAAGATGGCTGCAATTACGGCAAGGAAAAACATGGGGCCAACGCCCCACGTTAAGGTCAGAAGGCTTACCGCAGACAGTCCTTGGGCAACACAGATCAGTCCTGCGAACAAACCAGACAGCAAAAACGTGATTTGGCGACCTCTCATTTTGAATAAGCCAGAATCGGTTTCAGGACTCAGGACTCAACTCTCAAACCATTCGGTACAGTACGGGAGCGGTAGCGACCATTCAACTGAGCTGCCCTTCTAGATCTGGACCTAACTGAGTTCCGTACATGAGCGTGAGCGCGGTCGCTACCGCTCCCGTACTGTACCGAGTGGCACTTTGAGACTTAAACCTTGAACCTGAAACCTGAAACCTGAAACCTATTAAGGCTTGACGTAATCCGTCCAAAGAAACAGATAAGTCGCGTAAGCATTGATCACAACCGAAAGCAGGAAAAGCGCTGCTTCCAACTTCGAAATCTTGTCTTTACCGTTAGCAAGCAAGATCAAAAACATCCAGGGCAGAAGGATCATGCCGTAACGATAAGAGAACTGCCAACCGCCCGGATTGGCGTGCAGCCATAAGGGCACTGTGAGAATCACGATAGCGATCCACGAGGCAACGATTAACGAAAAATCACGAGCCCCTCTCCTGATTCTGAATAACAGCAATAACAAGGGGCAGCTGATGAAGATCGAGCCGCCAAAGCCGTGCGGGATTAGGTATGGCGGCTGCTCCGCAATCTTCCAGCCCTCGAAAAGCATAGCCATGGCATTGCGCGGAATCGAGTAAGGAGAAAACAAACCGTGCTTGAAATACGCTTCATGGGCTACCTGGGGAATGCGCATATAGCCAAAGTCAGAGATCGATCCAAAACGAGCGTAGTTGTAAGCAAGGGTGGCCAGTCCGAGAGCGACAGGGATTGAAAGGAACCAGAAGAGCTCGCGTCGATGGGCGATCAGCTGCTTCCACAAACTCGTCCTTGGCGATTCAGCCGGTTCTGCGCGAAGCCAGAAATAGATGAAGATTGGTGCGACCAGTAACACTTCGGTGCGATTGCCGAAAGCGATGGCGAAGAAAAGTCCAGCCAGCAATGGCCGCCGGTTAACTAAAGTGAAGTAAAGTGCCCCTGCCTGCCCCACGATTGCAAAACCAAGTGCGAGTTGCCATGCGCCTGCGTAAGCGAGGTTGCACCACGTCCAGGTTGCCAATACGGGAAACACTGCGAGCAGAGCACGGCGCGGCAATGAGATCTGGTGGTTGCCGGAGAGCAGATAGAAGAAGACTGTGGCTGAACTGGCGAGGAGAGCTGCAACAAATCTCGCGGGAAAACTTTCAATGAGGTGAGCAGCTTTCAAAACCGCGAGCGGGAGCATACTGAGTACACTGCCAAGCGGAAACACCGAGTAGTACCGATCCCCGAATGCCACCATCTCATTCAGCCACGAAGGTGGAGTCTCTATCAGCCCCAGTCGCCCTTGAAGCAAAGCTTCTGCAATTCGAAACGTGTAATCGAAGTGCTCCATCGGAGCAGGATTTGAGAACCAGTAGATCAGGAAGACACCGGTCGCGAGTGCGAGTAGAGGAAGCTGAGACAGAATCTGGGCTGGTGGTGAAGATCGGGAGCGTTTCATGAAGCTTAACCTGGCGAATCAAAAACTCCGTCACTATCTTCGCGTGCGATTTGATCGAGAATGTCTTCAATTAGTGGATAGCATGAACGGCAGCCGGCGCCTGCGTTAGAGGCCCTGGTCACCTCAGTAATTGTACGCAAGCCTCCCTCGTGAATTGCAGTTTCAATAGTTTGTTCGGAAACTCCGAAGCAAGTACAAATCAAAGCTTCGGCTCCTGACCATTGATCTCGTGCTCGATCGCTATAGTTTCTGATCGCCGAAACAAAACCCTTACAAGCGAGCGCGGCACACTCCGCTTTATCCGCGGGCCACTCGCAATCCAACTTTGCAATCAATGCCTCGGGCGTTTGACACATCGCCGCAGCGTCGCCAGTCGTTTCGCCCACGACGGCCGCGCTTAAGAGCGAGCAAGTGGCCACAAGGTAACTACAACCAGCAACTCGAAACTTCGCGGCGGAAATGCGCTGAGCCTCATCAACCTTTAAGGAGACCCGCAGCACCGCCCCGCAGAGCACCGATCCGGCGGTGCCGCTTCCGTCTGCATTTGCGACGTCACCGACATTGCCGGGCGCGAAGAAATGCTGACTTACAAGATTTGAAGGCATCGGTAGAGGTGGAGCAGTTCACATGGAAGTTCTACATTGCAAACCTAGTAGCGCGTCTCAGAATTGTCAAAAGAACTCTTCATATCATTCGGCGGCCGTGACTTGCCGGGTCCGCGCGGGGATTTCACGCGCAGGTGATTTCGCGGCTTGCCGCCTTCCCTGCGGTAAGGCCTGCCTTACCGTCAGGCTCAAATCTCTCAATTGCGAGGCTGAGCCTCACGTCGAATAATGACGGACTGGCCGGTGAGGCAAGCCTCACCGCACGGAAAGCGGCAGAGCTGCCGTGGTTCTAGTACTTAGGTCTCGTTATGGGGTTTTCGCATTATCACTCTCCGTAACTGTTGTCCGACTACATCTCTCGATGATCTCTTGGCACTCACGTTCGACTTTGCTGAGTCGCTACGGCATAATCGAAATCAAGAAAAATATGTCTCAACTAACCCCTGACCTAATACTTGACGCGCTGCGGCAAATAAACGATCCCGACCTGCATAAGGACATCGTTACGCTGGGTTTCATCAAGGATCTAACAATCGACGGCGGCCACGTTTCATTTCGCATCGTGCTTACGACTCCGGCCTGCCCGGTGAAAGAACAGATGGAAGATGCTGCAAAGGAACTTGTCGGCGCGATTCCCGGAGTGCAGCAAGTCAGCGTGAAAATGGATGCGGAAGTCCCCAAGGGAAGAGGCATTGGCGAGAAGGTTTCCGTGCCTGGAGTTCGAAACATCATCGCTGTGTCTTCCGGCAAGGGCGGGGTTGGTAAATCAACTGTGGCAGTGAACGTTGCCGTGTCGTTAGCGCTTAATGGCGCGCGCGTCGGTTTGATGGACGCAGACGTTTACGGTCCGAACGTACCGATCATGTTGGGAGCCAGTGAAGCTCAGCCAATTGTTGAAGGCAACAAACTGGTTCCGATTGAGGCTTATGGCGTGAAGATCATGTCCATGGCTTTCCTGCAGCCGGGCGACAAACCAATGATCGTACGCGGCCCGATTCTGCATGGTCTGGTCAAACAATTTCTTTCTGACGTGAAGTGGGGCGAACTCGATTATCTGGTCGTAGACATGCCGCCGGGCACGGGTGATGTGCAGTTATCACTGGCGCAACTTGTTCCGGTGCAAGGCGCCGTGCTCGTCACGACGCCACAGGAAGTCGCCGTCGCCGATGTGCGCAGAGCCTTGCGCATGTTTGAAACGGTTGCGATTCCCATCCTGGGTATCGTAGAAAACATGAGCTATTTCATCGCCCCTGATACTGGGAATCGCTACGACATTTTTGGGCAGGGTGGTGGTGAACGACTGGCGGAGATGTACCGCGTGCCGTTTCTTGGCGCTATTCCCCTGGGTATCGGCGTCAGGGAAGGCGGAGACAAAGGTTCCCCGGTGGTCGTAAGCGAACCCGATTCGCCGCAGGCTAAGGCATTTCGCCATGTCGCCGAGGAGATCGCTCGCCAGGTTTCCATTGAAGCAATGAAGCCCGAACTTGTCGTTTTAGGAAAAGGTCAGTAACATCCTTCTGTGATTGCCGATTTCCCAGTGAATTCGCACTAATCGACGTTGATACGCACACGAGACTGAAATACACCAAGCGAAAATCGGCAATCTGCAATTGGCAATCGGCAATCATTTAGGCAGATTGGCAATCATTTAGAGGAGATATAGAGAATGTCAGCAAACACAGCAAACACCACTTCAACGGCCCCAACCGGAAATGCCCCGGTGGCCCCGGCGATGACGCTTATCGTCACCGAACCCGCCGCGGCCGAGATTAAGAAATTTATGGCGAGCGAAGAGGGACTACCTGAAACCGCTGGACTACGCGTGCGCGTGGTGCCGGGTGGTTGCTCAGGTTTTCAGTACAGCTTGAATATCGAAGAGGAATCGCGCCAGGGCGACTTCATTCTAAATGAACATGGCGTACGATTGTTCGTCGACATGTTCAGTGCGCAATATCTTAATGGCGTGCAAATTGATTACGTCAGCGGCGTGATGGGTTCGGGCTTCACATTCACAAATCCCAATGCGACGGGAAGCTGCGGCTGCGGCACTTCTTTCACGGCATAAACTTACGGCAGGCTTACCTGCCACTGCTAGAAGACAGGCGCATGCCTGTTTTGAAAACGGCGCGGTGCATTATTTGAGGCTGGGAGTCTAGACCAAGACACCCGGCCTTATTTGTTTTCAAGTTTCTCCTGATGCAAATCGTTCAGGCCCAATCGGAAACACAGATTCAGCATGTGCGGGAGTTGTTCGGGGAGTACGTCGCCTGGCTGGGAATTAATCTTTGCTTTCAAAACTACGAAAAAGAATTGGCAGAGCTGCCCGGCGAGTATTCGCCGCCCACCGGCCGTTTGTTGTTGGCAGTAGCTGATGACAACTCTGTTGCCGGTTGCGCCGCATTGCGAGATCTGGGCAACGGCGCCTGTGAAATGAAACGCCTGTTTGTGCGCCCTGCTTTCCGGGGACAGCGTTTAGGCTGGCAGCTGGCCGAATTGGTTTTGAGTGAAGCGCGTGCAATTGGATACGAGTGCATCCGCCTCGATACGTTACCAGGGAAGATGGATCAGGCAATCAAGATGTACCGCGCGCTGGGATTCAAAGACATAGCTCCCTACTATCACAATCCGGTCAAGGATGCGGCGTTCATGGAATTGAAGCTTTGATGAGAGTTTCAGGTCAGTTCAGGTTTCAGGTTCAAGTCTTAGGTTTCAAGTTCCAGGTTTCAGTGCAGAGTCTCAGGTCTCAGAGGCGCTCCAAGTCTCGTCGGAGCCTTGGGGGGCATTAGCCTGTGTACCCGCGCAAGCTGACCCTGACCAGGAACTTGAAACTTGAAACTTGAAACCTGAAACCTGAAACTTGAAACCTGAAACCTGAAACTTGACACTTGAGCCTTGAGACCCATTTGTGCCACATTCACTGCGAAATCAAATCACCTTTTTGGAGTTATAAAAATGCCTAAGATTGATGCTGAGACCGCCAACGGTCTGGTGGCCTTTGACGCACCTCAAGGTAAAAAGCTTGTCCTTGCAATTGAAGATGCCGGTATCGACATTCTGCATCGCTGCGGCGGCAACGCCCGCTGCACCACTTGCCGCGTAGCAGTTCTCGCCGGCGATCCTGGTGAGATGGGTGAACTCGAACGTGATCGGCTGGCTATGGAAGCTGAGCTCGCAGACAACATCCGGCTATCCTGCCAGATTCGGGTGAATGACGATTTGAAAGTGCAAGTGGTGAATCAAGCAAGTGTGCGTGGAATGGATCCCGGACCACGACCGTTTGACGAGTAGAGGTCCGGAGTCAGCGGGACGAGACAAAGCATTTATCATTTGTCATTTGTCATTATGGAGAAATGACAAATGGTAAATGTCTTGTCCTTCTCGACTGTCTCTCGCCGACGGCTTATCGTGCCCAGCTCGACACCTGCCTTTATTGCGCGAACGGGTCCTTAGGTGTAATCTGCGCGCATCAAGCATTCAATTGAAGCGAACAGGTCTGGCAGATAGCTGTGTCAGAATCGACGACAGGCCTAAGGTCTGTCCCACTCAAATTTCGGAGGTCGTATGCTAATTGAGTCAACTGCCCATCTCCCCATCAGTCTGGCCCTCTTTCAGGAAGCCTTCAATTCGCCTGATGCCACTGAGATTGTCCGTACCATCCTGCGCTGGCTCCACTTAGTCGGAGGTATCACCTGGATCGGGTTGCTCTACTTTTTCAATCTCGTAAATGTTCCGTTTCAAAAGGGTCTGGATGCAGACACGAAGAAGAAGGTAAATCCGGATCTGTTAACGCGCGCACTGTGGTTCTTCCGTTGGGGTGCCGTGGTGACGGTGTTAGCTGGTCTAACTTATTTCGCGATGTATATCCTCGCACCGGCCGTGAGAAATGCGAATACACTTGAGAACGCCAATCTCAATGTTTGGGTGATTCTCTTGTCATGGTTAACCTATCCGATTTTCTTGTTCATCGTCGAATACTTGCTCATTAAGAAGGTGCCAGCCCTAACGAAAGATGGACGGGTCTTTGCCATCGTGATGATTGTCCTGGTGCTCATCGTCTCTTACGGGATCATTCAGTTTTTTAGCGCGAAGTTAACGATCGGCGGCCTCGCCACACCAAACAGTGTCTATTCGATCGGCCTCGGTGGGGCTTATGGCCTCGTAATGCTGCTTAATGTGTGGGGCATTATCTGGCCGAATAACAAACGAATCATTGCGGCAACTGCCGGCACCGGACCAGCAGCCCCGCCTGAACTTGCGCGCCAGGCTTTCATTGCTTCGCGGACGAATGCCTGGTTATCGTTGCCGATGCTGCTTTTCATGGGCACGTCCGAACACGATTGGGTTGTTTTCGGCAAGTAATTTGAAGAACAGAATGCCAATAGGCATGGGGCGGTAAGTAGAAACTCGGTTTCTGCTTACCGCCTTGGCTTTTCTGCCCTCCCTGCTCCACCGCCACACTAATTTCTCGCCTTCTTCACTTATTCGGCACACCTCCGCGCGATAGTTTGTCTTGAATTTTGGGAGGTGATGGTTATGGGTGATTACAAAGCGAGGCAGTTTGATCTGAGCGGTCTGAAGGGCATTTCGGACGAGACTCTGGAAATGCACTTCAAGCTTTATGAAGGCTATGTGAAAGAGACTAACAACCTGAGCACTCGCATTGCCGAGTTCATTCAGGACGCTAAGGTTGATCAGGAAGAAATGCCGGCTTACTCCGAACTTACGCGCCGCCTGGGCTTTGAATACAACGGCATGGTGCTGCACGAATACTATTTCGAGAATCTGAAGAAAGGTGCGGGCACAGGGGATCCGGCAGCGACCTCACCGTTCGTGAAAGCGGCAGAATCCACATTTGGCAGTTACGATATCTGGAAAGCTGACTTCGTCGGCATCGGCAAGATGCGCGGTGTCGGTTGGGCCATCTGTTACGAGAACCCGGCGAATGGGCGACTCTCAAATCATTGGATAACCTTGCACGAGACCGGGAATGTCGCCGGCTTCACTCCAATTCTAGTGATGGATGTTTGGGAGCACGCATACTTGTTGGATTACAAACCGGCGGAGCGGCCCAAATACATCGAGGCTTTCTTTTCGAACATTGATTGGACTGTGGTGGGAAACCGGCTCACGAACGAGACCGGCTTGAGCAACAAAGCGACGGGCTAATTATTTAACCGAGCAGGTGCCTCAACAGGCTTCCTGCGGAAGCAATTCCCGCGCGGCGTTCATCATCGGATTCGCCAACCCCGAAGAGTGATGCGGGGTGTTCTCTTGATTTCAAGTTTTCTAATTCGCGGCGCTCCTCTTCAAGCGCCGCTTTTTCTTTGGCTCGTGCCGCATCCAGGCCACCACCCCGAATAAACTCAACAATACGGCTCAGCTCCTCGCGATCAAACCAGCTTCCATGCCCTTTACAGATATCGACTACGACTCCTGAACAGCGCGCGAAGTTAACCCGATTCATCAGTTGTTGGCATTCGGGACACGGGACATACCTTACCTTGTTAATCTCTTGAACCTCCCTGGTCGGCGCTGGTGAAGCGGCGCCCAGCACGGCGGCCTGTTGTTCCCGATCGGCGCAGATTTTTTCAAGTGATGTTACGTCAACCCAAAGGCCCAAACACCGTTCGCACTCTCGGACTGCAGTTGCGCCGAGTCTGACGGAATGCATCTCGATGGCGCAGCGCGGACACTTGCGCGGGGTAAATCAGCATCAGCACGTTGCCCGGCCAAAGCACCGCAGCGCGGACAATGTTTGCTGCCGCGAAACATCATCCCAAAACAGGAAGCGCAAGCGACGGTTGCCAAACGCGCGCCACAATACCCGCAAGTAGGTTCATCAGTGGCCGCGGCCGCGCCGCACATTGGACAATTGAGTGTTTCAGCCTGCATCAATTTTTAATTCTAGCAGTTGCGCTGACTTGCTCGGTACAGCACGGGAGCAGTAGCGACTGAATTCAAGGCAGAAAATATAGCCACAGATTTACACCGATGACACGGATTAGGATTCAATATATACGGGGACGGTAGTGACCGCCTTCAACTACAAACGTAACCCGCAATTTCCGTGGGTGACACCGATCAATCTGCGGCTAAATTGTCAATACACCTGAATTCGTTACCACCCGTAATTATTGAGTCTTGATCCGTGTCATTCGCGTAAATCTGTGGCTAATTTTTTTTGCATTTGCGATTCGGTCGCCACTGCTGCCGTACTGTATTTGAGACGAAAAACTGGACTATCACTTGTCGCCTGTGCGATTCTGATCGCGAACTCGCAAGTCGCTTTCTACCAACTTTCTACGAAACAGTTCAACCGCGCGTGAACGACAACGCGCACAGGACTGCCGATGAGCAGCGTGCTGGATGAAGTCCTCGAAGGATTTGAGCCGTCACCGCAAATCGTTTCCGTGATGGCCGGGTCGCGTCCCGCAGCGGTGTTGGGGTTAGACATTGGGACGTCCGGCGTTCGCGCTGCCCTATTCGATGAACGCGGTTATGAAATTGAAGACGCGAGCGTGCGTCTGCCGCGATCAGCCCTTGACGATGTAACTACACTCAACGCCGAAGAGAGTTTGGCCCTGGTCGCCACGGCGATTGACGAGGTCTTGCTTCCAGCCCAACCACAAGACCTGAAGATCGAGATAATTTCGATCTCCTGTTTTTGGCACAGCCTTTTAGGCGTTGACGACCACGCGCGCCCGACTACTCCAGTTTTTACCTGGGCAAATACACAGGCCACCGCCGCTGCCGAAGAGTTGAGAAAGTCTTTTGAGGAGCTTTCGGTCCATTCCCGCACGGGTTGTCGTTTTCATCCCAGTTACTGGCCCGCAAAGTTGACCTGGTTGCGTCAGGAACAGCCCAAATTCTTCGAAACGACCACTCGCTGGATGTCGTTCGGAGAGTTCCTGATCCTGCAATTATGCGGAGAAACTGCGCGCCAGCATCTCGATGGCTTCGGGAACGGGCTTATTCAATCAACATCGATGCGACTGGGATTTAGCGCTCATTAGTAACCTCGGGCTCGACGCCGATACCCTGCCTATCCTTGCCCGGTCTCACTCAACATTCCAATTGTCTGCCAATTACATTGCGCGCTGGCCGCAGTTAAGCGAAGCAAAAGTATTTCCTGCGATTGGCGACGGCGCCGCGAACACCATCGGCAGCGGCTGCAACACTCGCGATACGTTGGCGTTAATGGTTGGTAGTTCCGGAGCATTACGCGTCCTCTACGCCGGCGCGCCGCCCGAGGCGTTACCTCCCGAACTGTGGTGTTATCGGGCTGATGAAAAGCGTGTGGTTATTGGCGGTGCTTTATCGGATGGTGGAAATCTTTATGCCTGGTTGCGCAATCTCCTGCTGCCTAGCGATGACAATACATCGATTGAGCGGTCACTTGCTCTTCAAGAACCCGACGCGCACGGTCTCACGGTTCTTCCGTTTTGGTCTGGTGAGCGCAGCACTGGCTGGTCGCTTAACGCCAGGGGTGCAATTCTCGGCATGACTAGCGACACACAGCCGATCGAGATGTTGCGCGCGGCGCTGGAAGGAATAGCTTATCGCTTCGCGCTCATTCATCAAGCTCTGACTCCGTTTGCACCTCAAGCGGCGATTGTCGCTTCGGGTAGAGCGCTACGATGTTCCCCGGTTTGGGTTCAGATTCTGGCGGATGTGCTCGGCGTGCCCATCACAGTCTCACAGCAAGCTGAAAGTTCAACTCTCGGCGCCGCCTTGCTTGCATTAGAAGCGGCGGGCAAAATAGCGGACATCGAAACACGCAGCGCAGTTGCCGGAACAACTTTCGAACCCGACAGGTCACGTCATGAGCGTTACCGGGCGGGCCTCGAACGGCAACAGAAAATCTACAACCAACTAATCAACCAGACCTGACCCCTTCTACTTTCAACCAAGGACAAATTACAAATGAGCGCGCCCATGACCAAGCATACCGAGACCACTCCTGAGCTTGATCAACTTTGCATCAACACCATTCGCACCCTATCGCTTGATGCGGTGCAAAAAGCTGAGTCCGGCCACCCGGGATTACCCCTGGGAGCCGCGCCGATGGCTTATGTGCTATGGACGCGTTTCCTGCGTCACAATCCGAAAAATCCCAAGTGGGAAAATCGCGATCGGTTTTTGCTTTCCGCCGGGCACGGTTCGATGTTGATCTATTCGCTATTGCATCTCACCGGTTACGACCTGACGCTTGATCAAATCAAGAACTTCCGCCAGTGGGGTTCCCAAACACCCGGCCATCCGGAAAACATTCTTACTGCAGGCGTCGAGATAACTACCGGGCCACTGGGACAGGGTTTTGCGAATGGAGTAGGAATGGCGATGGCCTCGGCGCACCTCGCCGCTACATTCAACCAAAAAGACTTTCCCGTCATCGATCATTACATCTACGCAATCGTTTCGGACGGTGACTTGATGGAGGGCGTGGCCTCGGAGGCCGCATCGCTTGCTGGCCATTTAAAGCTCGGCAAACTAATTTATCTCTACGATGACAACAACGTGACGATTGAAGGTTTCACAGACCTCGCATTCAGTGAAGATGTGCCCAAACGATTTGAGGCTTATGGCTGGCACACGGTCACGGTTGAAGACGGCAATGATCTGGAAGCAATCGATGCCGCGATCCGCGAAGCACAATCCGTCGGCACCAAGCCATCGTTGATTTCGGTCAAGACTACGATCGGTTTTGGCATGCCTACGGCCGGCACTCGGAAAGCTCACAGCGACGCGCCCGGCGCGGATGCAGTGCGCGAAACGAAACGACATTTGGGCTGGCCCGAGGACCAGGAGTTCTTCATTCCCGCTGAAGCCCTCGAGCATTTTCGCCAGAGCGGTGCGCGCGGCGAGAAACTGGAGAACGAGTGGAATGAACTGGTGTCGCAGTATCAGCAAAAACATCTGGACCTAAGTAAACGTTGGCGCACGACCATGAGTGGAGAACTTCCCGAAGGCTGGGAACAACACCTTCCGGACTTCGCCGACTCGAAAGCGATGGCCACACGCGCGGCGAGTGGCGAAGTCATTAATGCCCTCGCGCCGCACATGCCGATGTTAATTGGCGGCTCCGCTGATCTCGGCCCTTCAAACAATACTGACATCAAAGGTGGGGGAGACTTTGCGGCGAGTACTTACGAAGGCAGGACAATTCACTTCGGAGTGCGTGAGCACGCAATGGGATCGACGCTTACCGGAATGTCGCTGAACGGCGGATTGATTCCATATGGCGGCACCTTCATGACATTTTCGGATTACATGCGTCCCGCGATTCGTTTGGCGGCGCTCTCCGAAGTGCAAGTCATTTACGTCTTCACTCATGATTCCGTTGGTTTGGGCGAAGACGGCCCAACGCATCAACCGATCGAGCATCTCGCGGCACTTCGGGCGATCCCACATTTGTATGTGATTCGTCCCGCAGATTCACATGAAGTGCGCGAAGCGTGGCGCATTGCAATTCTGCGCCGAAACGCACCCACTGCGCTTGCTTTAACCCGTCAGAAGGTATCGCTAATTGATCGTAATCGTTTCGCCACCGCGGAAGGCCTGCGCAAGGGAGGCTACATCCTTGGCGAAGCGGAAGCTGACAACGGAGTGCCGCAAATAATTCTCATGGCGACTGGCTCGGAGGTTTCACTAGCTCTCGAAGCTCGCGAAACTCTACAAAGCGAGGGAATTCACGCGCGTGTCGTCTCGCTGCCATGTTGGGAGTTGTTTGAAGAACAAAGCGAGGCGTATCGCAACGAAGTCCTGCCTCCAACCGTAAGTGCCCGATTGGCAATTGAAGCGGGTGTGCGCCAGGGATGGGACCGTTATGTCGGGGCCGCAGGCGATGTGATTTGTCTGGATCGTTTCGGCGCCTCGGCACCCGGCGATGTGGCCCTCAAGAATCTTGGCTTCAATGTGGACAACGTTGTGAAGCGAGCTCGGGCGCTCCTAAAAACAAAATAGCCTCGCGCGGTTTCAACTTCATTCTTAATGCCCGCCGAAGTTTCATTAAACACTTTGAGGATTGCCGTTGGCGCTGATCATGGCGGCTACCCGCTTAATGAACGTGTCCTTGTGGAGCTCCGCAACGCTGGCCACGAGATCCTCGACTTCGGCACTCACGATGGCTCGCAGCCGGATGATTATCCAGACTACGCTCGGAAAGTCGGAGAAGCGGTCCAGCGTGGAGATACCAATATCGGAATTCTTATTTGCGGCAGTGGTGTCGGCGCTGCTGTAGCTGCCAACAAGCTTCGCGGGATCCGCGCGGCGCTCTGCGGCGACACGTATTCCGCGCACCAATCACGCGAACATGATGACTGCAATGTGCTTTGTTTGGGAGCCCGTGTTGTAGGAGTTGAGTTAGCTTTGGATATCGTGCGGGCGTTTGTGGCGGCGCGCTTTAGTGGGGAGGAACGTCACAGGCGGCGGTTGCGGAAGATCGAGGAAATGGAAAAATAGGTCCCTGGTTTTTGGTTTTAGGTCTTTGGTCTTTGGTTTTTAGTTCTGCTGCTGTCTGCTCCTGCTCCTGCCGTCTGCTCACTGCTTACTGCTTACAAACAAACCTAAGCGCCCGCGGCATGATTTGAAACTCCACCGGAGTCTTTCCGCGCACGTTTCCGTCGGCTTCAATCAACATCGCATCTTCTGGCGTGAAGGTCTCAATTCGCGCGCTACTGCCCTGAAAGATTCGCACTTTGGGATTCGCCAGATGACCTCCACGATGAATGCGCGGCAACTCGCGCACTACCTGTAAACGGTTCAAGCCACTCGCCGTGACCACATCGAGCTTCCCATCATCATTGCGTGCCTGCGGTGAGAGCATCATCCCGCCGCCCGCATAAAGACCATTCGCGACCGCGACCAGGTTCATTGGCCCCTCGAATACCTGCTGCGCATCAATCGCGATGCGAACTTTTCGCTCGCGCCAAGCCGTCAAGGCGCCGATTGCAGCAGCGAGAAAACGTACTTCGCCGGAGAACCGACGCATGAATTCTCCTTGCGCAGCAACGCGCGCCCCGGTCTCTCCGCCGATTCCCATTGTGGAGGCGTTCAAACAAATGAACGGCGCACTCCCGCCGTCGCACCTGGCTGCCATGACATCGACTTGGCGCGTGGTCTGCTCAGAATCCTTTTGACAATGGGAAACCAGAAGCGTCAGCCAATGCTCGAGGGATGCGCGGCCCTGCATTAAACCACGCGCGAAGTCATCCCCGGTGCCGGCAGGAAGGATCGCCAGCGTCGCTGCGGGATTAATAGGAACTGGAAGTGAGCTTAGTGAGTCTGTTTTGAATTCGAAGAAGCCCTCGGCAGCTTCGCTGAGCGTGCCGTCTCCGCCGACAACCGCAATCGTTGTAAGGCCGGCTCGCAAGGCATTGCGGGTTCGCTTGGTTGCGTCTCCTGCAGATGTGGTTTCGCAAAGCTCAAAGTCGATTCCGTCGGAGTTTAAGCGCTGCCGAATTTCCGGCCACACCGCCTGAGCTTTCGCAGCGACGTTGTTGATGATGATGAAGACCCGAGGCTGGTTGCGCACTGCGCGATGGTAGAAGTTAACCGGGGCGTCGTAAACCGCTGGTGAGCAACGCTCCAGAATGGACGTCGGTTATAACGGCTCCGCCGCCGGATGTGAGGCCTGCTGCATTTCGGCTTTGCCGCCGGATGTGCGGCGCGGCACAGCCGCGCCGGAGCAGTTTCTCTCGAATCGTTGGGGCTGCGCCCTTCGTGTGGCCTTTGGCCAGAGAATAAAGGGCAAAGCCCGCACGAGGGGCAAAGCCCTTAAGAATCTTGACAACTTCACCGGCGGGGCAAAGCCACCGCCGCACATCCGGCGGCAAAGCCGCGCTTGCTGTAAAAGTTCTAGGCAAGCTCAAACAAAAAAGACCTGGTTGCCCAGGTCTCCTTTGTTCTTAATTGATGGTTTAAATTACGATCGCGCGCGCGCGCGTCGTGCCGATTGCGCCAACTCTCGAGCGCGCGGCATCGCATCAATAGCCCGGGCAATCTGCTTGTCGTCGTTGTTGAAAACCTGGACCGCCACCATCGTTCCATAGGCAGCCGAAGTCAGATTGTATCGAAGTTGCCGCTCCGCATGAGGACGGAAGCGATCAAGTTGTTCCGGTGTCGTCTTGAATTCAGGCTTCGCTGCCGCAAACCGTTTCAGCTCAGCAAACAACGCTTCCGTGATTGGAAAGTCGGTTGACTGCAGTTCATGCCCAAACTCGATCGGGCCACTAACCTTGTAGTTCTCAAAGCCCTTGACGCGTCCACTCGTAAGTTCCAGGGCAAAACCAAATAGGACGTCTGAGAGCTTGGCTTCTCCTGCCGTCATCGTTCCCGGCTTGGCAATCTCATCCGGCGCGATGCCGCCACCGCCATAAACCGTGCGGCCGGTATCCGTGCGACTCTCCGGCCCCGACGGCGGAGTTGAACTGGCGTTCTTCACCGGCCCCAGACCGCCGCGTGTGCTGTAGTCGTAAAAATCGCCGGTCGAGTAGTCGCGCTGAATTAAGCGTCCTGACGGCGTGAAATACTTGGCGATGGTTAGCAGCAAGGCTGAGTCGTATTCGAGTTGAATCGGCAACTGCACCAGCCCTTTGCCGAACGTATTCTCGCCAACGATCAGCGCCCGATCATGATCCTGTAAAGCACCTGCTACGATTTCCGCGGCGGAAGCAGACTCGCCATTTACCAGCACCACGAGCGGCACCTGATCCGGCGCCTCGTTATCAGCGTAAAAGACTTCAGAACTACCGCGAATTCTACCTTCCTGCTTAACAATCAGCTGCCCTTCCTGCAGGAATGTATTCGCAACTTTCACCGCTTGAATCAAAAGTCCACCGCGATTCCCGCGCAGATCCAGCACCAGCATCTTCATGCCTTTCGCATGCAGATCCGCCAGCGCCTCTTGAAATTCGTTATTGGTAGTCAGGTTGAATCCACCGGTCATGGCTATGTAGCCGACGCTCGGCGAAACCATGTAGGCCTGCGGAATCGAGGGTAGCGGCACCGCGTCGCGCGTGATCGTGACAGTTTCTTTCTGTCCCGTTGCGCTATGCAGCACTGTGACTTTCACGACTGTGCCGCGCGGTCCTAAGAGAAACTTACGAACTTCAGGAAAACTCTTGTTCTCCATCGATTGCCCGTCAACTTCCAGGATGCGATCGCCGAAGCGTAAGCCCGCGCGTGCCGCCGGCGAGTCGTCGAAAGTGGCGCGAATGTAAGTATTGACTTGATCGCCCTGATGCATGTGATCGATCGTGGCGCCGATTCCGAAATACTCCGAACGCTGTTCAGTCTTGAAGGCAGCAAAGTCGATCGGATCGAAATAGGTGGAATGCGGATCCAGCACCCGGAGCATGCCGGTAATCGATGACTTGAAGACGGAGTTGTAATCAAGCTTGCGACCGTCGATGTAGTTTGACTGGATTACGGCAAGGGCTTCGTTCAGATCGGACTTGACCATAGCCGAGGTAACGTTTGGCTTGGTACGCCCTGCACCACCCGCCGAACGCTCAGTTGAGGGGCCCGGCTGGCGTCGGGCTGAACGGTTCTGTTGAGCGAAAACTAAAGCGGGTACTAAAACGGTGAGTGCCAAAAACACAATGCCCGGGAACCAAGGTCTACTTCTCACGCCACCCTCCTAATCTTGTTCTAACGACTGGGAGCTAATCCTGTCCTTTCCGTGACGGCCGGAAAGGGCTGCCAGAATAGCACGAACAACTGAAAGCTTTTAAATATACGGCTCGAAATGGCTTTTAGTTCAGGTCTGGGGCCAAACTTAAGAGCAGCCTAAGACGATTTGCTAACGCCTCCTTAGTGATCAAACTCAATGAAAGCGTTGCCCTGTATTGCCTGGATTGACGCCGTCCCTGTTCGCCAACCGGCGAAGCAGGTAAAAGCATCAAGCCTGAAGGCGTAAGCCCCAGTTATGCTGCGCTCGGGATTTACAGGCCCGCAAAGCGGTACGAATCAGGAAGACGTGTAATCAACCGGTTTTGCCGGTTTTCTAGTGAGGTTCCCACCGTTAAATCGGAAATATGTCCCGGCTTTCCCCGTGACAACGAGGGGTCAGGTTGTGCACTATAAGCAGCGTAATCAAAACATTCGCATATGCTTTCCCAGATAGCGACATACTCTCAATCGGAGGATCGAGAATGCCCCAGGAATTAGACCGCAATCAGCTGTTCAATTTTGCGAAGTCTCAGCGACAGGAGTACGAGGACCTCCTGCAACGTTTTGTCGAAACCCCAACCGTTTCCTGCGATCCCGCGCACGCAGCGGACATCGTCAAGGGTGTAGATCTGACGGTTAAAACGCTGCGAGGCTTCGGGGCGAAAGCTGATGTCTACGAAGTGAGTAAAGGTAATCCGGTGGTGCATGCGGTTTTCGGCGACGATAAAAAACTACCAACTGTCACTGTCTATAACCATATGGATGTGCAGCCGGCCTCAAAGGAAACGGAACCGTGGGACACGGAACCTTTTGTGATGACCAAAAAAGGCGACAGCTATTTTGGGCGGGGCACTACAGACGATAAGGGACCGGCACTCGCGGCACTTTATGGGGCGCGTGCGGCGCTGGAGGCAAATATTCCGGTCAACATTCGCTTCCTTTGGGAGTTTGAAGAAGAGATCGGTTCGCCCAACTTTGAAAAGATTATTAGCAAGGCTGCGCGCGACTTGCGCACCGACTCGGTTGTCGTCTCCGATACTGTTTGGGTATCGCGCGAGCGCCCGGCAAGTTCCGCAGGCCTGCGTGGATTGACTGGTTTTCTCTTACGGCTGGAAACAGGAACCACTGACACGCATTCAGGCGAAGTCGGCGGCGCCGCTCGCAACCCGATCGCCGAACTGATGAGACTGGTTTGTGATCTTTACGATCCCAACACGGGACGGATCAAGATTAAAGGTTTTTACGACGACGTGATTCAGCCGTCGAGGAGTGAATTGAACGACTGGAGCAACTCTGGGTTTAGTGCCAAAGGATTCAAGAAGGCACACCATCTAAAACTGATGCGCACGGAAGAGGATCTCGAAGTCATGAAGCGGATCTGGGGAATGCCCACGATGGAGATTCACGGAGTGGTTGGGGGCTATCAGGGTCCCGGAGTTAAATCGATAGTGCCGCCGCGCGCTGAAGTAAAAGCCTCATTCCGTCTGGTGCCGGTCCAGGACCCGAAGAAGATTCAGAAGTTGCTGAAAGATGCAGTGAAGGAACTAAATCCTGATGTCGAGATACATTTCGAATCCGGCGCGCCGGCGTTTCGAACTGTTCTTGAAGGTGAGTTGCCTCCGGCATTGAAGCGCGCCATGAAGTTCGCGTTCAAGCGTGATCCGGTTTTCGTGAGAGATGGCGGGACAATTGGCGCGATGACCAGCATTGAGCGAGTGCTGAAGTGCCCAGTGCTTTTCCTGGGACTTTCGCTACCGGAACACGGTTATCACGCACCGAATGAGAACTTCGATTGGCAACAAGCGTCCGGCGGAATGGTCGCCTTTGCGAAATATTTTGAAGAGATTGCGAAGTTGGGCAGGCAGAAACACGGTTAGAGGAAATCCCTACCTCAACCAAAAAAATAGCCGCAGATTACACAGATAAGTTTGTTCTAATCCGTGTGATCTGCGCGCATCCGCGGCTAATTTATTCAGAAGTTTAAATTACACACGCCAGGCGCTCTTCATTCAAAGCCACGAAGCCCTGTTTCTCATAGAACTTGCGCGCCGCAGGGTTCTCAAGATGAACGCCGACATCGATGCGGGATACAGCTTCTTTTCGCAACTGCTCTTTTAACTGCACCAGCAGTTCAGTGCCGACGCCCTGGCCGCGACGCTCGGCTTTCACGGAAACATCATCAAGCTTGGCAACGAGGGATCCCATCGAAGTCGAAACTGCGTAGCAGATCACACACACGCCCGCGACCTCATCCTCGTCATAAGCCATCCATACAAATCCCAGATCCGGATGTTCCAGAAACAAATACAGTGCGTCATTCAGCCCCTGGATTCCGCGATCACCATAAGCCGCACTGCTGGCGAGATAGTGCTCATCGCCGCCCAGAAAATCGCTCAACATGCTAAAGGCATCCGTGACATCTGGCGCTGTCATCTTTCGGCAGGTGATCAAATAGAAACTCCTTTGCGTTGCCGCAATATTAGTTAATCTTCAACTTAAATTCGCCTGGAACAAAGTCCACCGAACGTATTTCGCCATCAACTTTTGCCTTTGGATCCGTTGTCGGCACATAACAGACTACGACCGGGTTCTGCGGCTTGCGTGGCCCGCACGTTATTTCCGAGCCGGCGTCGTTTGTAAAGGCAGTGATTTGCACGGCTTCAAATTTGGCCGTCCTTAACTTGATAACTCGGTCGGGAAGCTGGACTACAAAAACGATTCCTTTAGCGTCGCATTCAAGTCGTAGCAAAATTCCCTGAACCTGCTTTTCACCTGCAGCCGGCTGCTGTAGCGCCTCCTGAAGATAGGAAAACGTATCGGTAGCGACTTCAATCGACTCGCCAGGGTCTGCTCCGCGGCCCTCTAATCGCGGCGGTCCGTCGCTAGCTCTCTTATCATTCCTCCGCGCTTCCTGTGCCTCCCGAAACCTGGCGCGACTCTCTTCGTTCGCAACGAGCACCGCCAACATCGTTTCGGCCTGCTGGCGGATTTGCGCATCACTTTGATTCTGGCTTAAACGCTCAAGGAGTTCGCGAGCGGACTTTAAATCTTCGGCCCGCATATAGATTTGCGCGAGCGAGAAGACCAGATCGTTTCGGCCCGGTGAAGTGGTAAGTACCTGTTTCAGTAGCGCGATCGTTTCTTCCAATTCACTTCCAGCGACCAGGTTGACGAATGCCAACAACGAATACGATTCGGGAAAATCCGGTCGCAGTGAAATCGCACGCCGTAACTCCGCCCGCATCTTCGTCAAATTCTCCTGCGAATAGCCGGAAATCATTTGCGATCCATTCATCCCTTCACGACTAAGCGCGTATGCGTAGTAGTAGTGAATCAGATAGTTCTGTGAATTCGCAGTGACGGCACGTTCGAGATTTTTGCGCGCTTCCTCAACCTTTCCCTCACGCACGCGCAACATTGCCAGCGAAGCATTGGCCATGGAGTGATTTGGATCCAGTGCCAGGGCTTTTTGCAGATAGCCCTCGCTGGCAGCGCTGCGGCTATGCAACAACAAGTCTCCGAGATAGGCCTGAGCATCGGCTTCTGATATGAGCCCTACCTCGAGTTCGCTATCGAAATCTACCTTCCCCTTAAACGTGCCCTCGGTAACCGGATAACTGTCGTGCCTGATGTAAGAGCGCAGCTCCTTCTCCATCTTCTCAAAAGTCATTTGAAATGATTGCTGAAACGCTTCCGCCATCGACGTATTGGTGTCTACTAGTTTAATGAACTTATCAATCGCCAACGTGCCGCCTGGCTTGTGAATCAAATAATGCATTAGCGCCCACGACTGCGCGTAGAAGATGCTCTGTTTTTCGCGCTCATTGTAGTAAGGCGAGTTGTGATCGACTTTGAACAGAGTCGGCAATGGCAGCATCTTGTTGTCGCGAAGCAAATAGACATGATTGCTAATTGGCTTGCCCAACATCACCTTGCGGTCATCACTCATGTTAAAGCTGCTGTAGTACTCAGCTAAGCCCTCGTTAAACCATGCCGGCGCATTCCCTACGGTGCTATTGACGAGCAAATGTGTGTACTCGTGAAAGATCACATTATAAGGATCTTGTTCGCCGCGTAGTTCCGCCGTGAGAGTGATGTAGTTGACGTCTGGTCCGGGCTGAAAGAAGCCGGCGAGATTCGGCCGCGGTTTAAAGGGAGCGTAAGACTTGTCACTTTTGAAGACGACAACGGTTGTGGGCACTGGTGAAGTGAACTTCATCTTTGGAAAAAGGCGTGTGAACACTTCGCGAAACTGCTCGAGTTTAATGGCGACTTGTCGCACTTCCTTTTCCCCGGCGTTACCAATCAGGAAAAAGTTTTGAGAGCGCACGCTGATCCACTTGTCTTTAGCAAAGACAGCGGTGTGCGCCGGCGCTATCGTCAACAGGAGGAGGAGCGTGAGCGATAAGGGGGCTAGGCGTTTCATAGTTTTAAAATGATGTAGTTCGTTAAGGCAGTTCGCCCGAATAAAACGCGGAACCTCGATTGGTTGTTACTGCCAGGAATTTAGTGAATAACCGAGTCTGAGGAGAACAAAAACTCGCTCCGGCGACTATACGGAGGAGTTGCGTGGAGTGTCAATTCAGAAGCTTTCGGTACTAAGTGCAGTTAAATTTAACGTGTAGGCATATCTATTTCACAATGTGTTTCTGCCTCCTCCTGCTCCTGCCGTCAGGTTTTCATGGCCGGAAAAGACGCGAATCTGGTAAACGAAAAACATACTCAGCAGTCACCCACTGAGAAACGCTCTGGCCGTCTTTGATGGCCGGTTTAAATTCGAGTTTACACGCAGCTTTGATCGCGCTCTCCGTTAGCCCAAAGGGTAATCCGCGCAAGACGCGCACGCGGCTAATCGTTCCTGTCGCGGAAAGCGCTACCTTTAAAATCACAAAGCCTTGTTTCCGCTTACGCCGCGCCTCGAGCGTATATCCGGGTTTCGGTTTGGAGCGGAAGATCACGCGCGTGTCTACCATCTTCGCGGAAAGCACATCTTCTGTCTTAACTTCGTCTTCGAGAATTCGCGTAGCGCTGCCATCTTTCCCACAGCGATAGTCTTGCGGGTTCTCGTGGGAGCGGCGGAGGGTTTGTGGTGGACCGAATATCAGCAGGGGCGTTTGCGGCGGTTCTATTGCCGGGGCCGACTTTGCCTCAACCACTCTACGCCCTGCCTGTGCAAGCGCCAGAGAATAACTAACTAACAGGATTGAGAGTGCTGCGTGAACTTTCATGGGCGAAGTTTGAATCCATCCCTGGATCTCGAATTGGCCGGAGTCGACAACAACAACTGGCTGAGCGGGGAACTCACTACTACGTATTAGCGGGTGGGCCGTCTTAAATTGCCAATTACCGATTGACGATTGTCATGCTCCGTTCGTCTTCGGGCAATCGGCAATCATGAATCTCAAATATCTTATTGCAGAAGAGGCGGGACAATGCCCGCCTCTTAGAATTCACAAGGGTCGTTTCTTATTCGGCTGGGCCAGTGCAGCTTGGTCCGTGCAACGCGGGTTTCTTCTGACTAATGACGGGATAATTCGGCGCCTCATCGATATTTATTTGTGTCCAGTGCGCATAATTCTCAGGTACGAGGTTATCGGCAAAGATTGCTTCTACCGGACACTCAGGCACACACGCATCGCAATCGATACAAGTCTCGGCGTTGATATAAAGCCGATCAGGCAATTCATGAAATGCTTCCACCGGACATACCGCAGCGCAATCGGTGTACTTGCAATCAACACATAATTCCACAACCACATAGGTCATTGGAGATGAGCTCCTTTTTGAGAATGACAAATGTTTATATGTAACGCGTTGAATGTCAACGAAAAAAGTAGGCAGTGGACAGTGAGCAGTAGGCAGTAGTTCGTTGACAGCAGTTAGTTGTCAGTGGCTAAGATGGTCATTCGTTAGTGGTCAGTGGTTGGTTGTTACTACTGCTCACTGCCCACTGCTCACCGCCCACTGCTCACTGCCCACTGCCTACTGCCTACTGTTCTTCACGATCCTTCCGACTCTCGTCGCTCTACTGATCCTGGGCCATTGACGGTTTTATTCAATTTTGGATCTCCACTGTAAACAACTGATGCTGGTCCAGAGACAGTAACGTTCAGTTCGTCGCGTGCAAAGACCTGAATCTTAGCCACACCATTCGCTTCCACCGTTCCCTTAGCGGCACGCAGCTTGTGAGCATCGACATTGCCGGCGCCGTTCGCTTCGATATCGATTGTTCCCGTTTCGCCAGAAACTTTAATCGACGGGGCGCCGTTGCTATCGATTTCAAACTTGTCGTTCTTTAAATTAGACACTTCGACCGAGCCCGCTCCGGACGCGGAGATGGCCTCGATATTTGGCGTGGAGATCTTTAGAAGAATGGGCCGGCTCACGGAAAAACTGCGCTTACTCTTGATATGTAAAACTCCATTGCTGACGTCAGTAGTGATCAGTGGCAGGATGTTGTCATCAGCCTCAATCTCGAGACCCAAAGCCTGCTGACTAACCACTTCAATCTGATACGCGCCTTCCGTCGAGATGGAAGTGAACGCTGAGATCTCTCGCTTTTCTCTTGCCCGCTTGCCCGAGCCGGCAACCTGGTCGTGCAACATACATCCTGCGGCCAACGGCGCAACGATCAGTAGTATGACAATTAGTTTTTTCATGACGCAGTGATCTCCTAATCTACGAGTGGTCTTTACGTCCCGGTTCGTTACGCTGGTATTCAAGAGTGCGGGTCGTGTTTTCGGTGACACTCGGTAACGGCTCAGCCAACGAGCGGGGCTGCGGAGCGTAATACTCGGCCGGCGCAGTTGCTGCAAGCGGAGCCAGCGGTGTGCCGGATGATTTAGGTTGTGCCGTGAGCCGGCTTAGTTGACGGTAAAGAAAAATCTCGATGAACGCCGTAATCAAAAATGTGAGGAACATGAAGAGGACGATCATCTCTTCGCCAAATTGGCCCTCGCGTTTCAAGGCGATTGGACCGCCAAGCAACAGGCCCATTGCGGAAAGTGCTACCAGGATCATCGCGCCAATCAGAGCGACGATCGGAATCGGAGACTTGGGATCGCTAGTACGCTCTTTCAGGCTCATGCCGCAGCGATTACAAAAACTAAGTCCCGGTGTGATTGGGCTGCCACATGCTGAGCAGTACATAACTATTTCCTCTATGAAGCTGGCAAACCGAGGATTGTTGCTGACGCCAGTAGTGTCAAACGGTTAGTGTGCCATCAATGTTCCCGCTTAGGGCTCGTGCGCGTTGCGGTTAACTTGCGACCCTATTAAGCCACGCAGTGATTTGAGGTCCAAACCAGATATAGAGTGCCTGTCCAATTCCAATAACGAACCCGATTATAGCTCCGAATAATTCGATGGTCTTGAGATGTTGCCCCGCCACCGACAAGACCAGCTCTTCCAATTTTGCAATGGGATACTCGGAGACCTTTTTACGGGCGAGTCCGCCAACATCAAATTCGGCAATGGCAGTCGGCAGTCGCTCCCGGGCGGCATTGGTTATTCTCTCGACAAGCAGTCCGCGGGCCCGCTCGATCGAGTGCTCCGACAAATGATCTCCCAACTTGCCGATCGGCGCGATGAGCAAACGCTCAACCTGGGAACTCATGATTGCATTGATAGTCTGGGCCGTATCATGTCGCGCCAGGATTTCCAGCAGGCTGTCACTGAGAAAGCTTTTGAGGCGGTCCGTGGAATTAGTGTCAACCCGTTGTAAGGCTGAACCCAGGGTCTGTGGGCGAAATTGATCAAGCGCGTCGTGAACGTAAGATGAAACCGAATGGACGAAGTCAGGACTGCGCGCCAATTCCAGGATGTAGTTGCTCACCTGGCGCTTCATTAATTCAAACTTCTCGGGGGCGATTTGGCCAACTATCTCGCTTAGCGGACGAGCCAGCAGGTTGTCGATAGTTGAGTTTAAAAATGCTTCGGCTTCCTGCTCGAAAGCTGGCCCCCGTAAATACTCCTCAACACGCCGCGGTAAGGTCTTGTTCATCAGCTCGTCAACCTCGCGATGAATTCGCTCTCGCGAGATGAAGATCTTCTTGATTAGCGAAAGGTGTTCGTAATAGTCGTCCACCTCATGTTTGATCAGTGCGCCGATCTGTTTGCGCGTGTTCTGACTGGTAGCAATGTCGGCGAGGTGATGAACGATCGGGGGAACTTGCTGATCGAGTCGCTCTTTGACGAACGCAACTGTTTCCGGAGTAAAAGTATCTGCGAGCGTAGCTTTGCTGCTGGCAAGATCGTCTAGCCGCCCGGAAAGAAACTCGGTGACTTTGATTTCGAACTCATTATCGTTAACCAGTTTCTGAAACCGTTCCTCGACAAAGCTAACTACCTTTGCGAGGACATCGTCGCTTACTGTTTGATCGATGCGGCGTGCCAGCAGCTCGTCAATTTGCCGATCAACGAATCGGGAAATGGCGTCGGCTGTTTCCTCACTCCTGAGCATCGCGGCGATGTACTCGGCGAGCTTGTATTGCAATGCGGAAATCGTGTCGAGGATTGGCGCGCGTGCGCCCGAGGGCAGAGCATCGATGAACGAAGGGTAGACGGTTGAGAGGAGATCGTCCGTGTAGCCCTTCACGAAATCTTCTATCTTTCGTTCAAAAAAGCTGGTCTCGAAGAGGGCGTTGAAAACGGTTTCCTGAGAAACAAGTTCGTTCCCAACCGCGTTACCGATGGATTGTGCGAGCCGTTCGCGGTGGCGCGGGATCATTCCCTGCGGCCAGATGGTTACTCCAGCGAGTTTGACGGGACGGTAAGGATGAAACAGCATCCAGATGGCCAGCCAGGCCGCGCCGTAACCATGAATCGTCGCAATGACGATGATGGCAATGCTGATGACCAGTTTGAAAGTGAAGGGATCCAAAACTCGTCAATCGTAATTAGGAAATCGTGATTAGTAAAATCAGGAGTCAGGAGATTTCCAATTGGCGATTGCCGATTGCCGATTGCCGATTGGTCTGGCTATTCGGCGAGACCCAAATTCGAAGTTGGCGAAAATGATTGATAGCGAGGCGGAATCAAGTCCGAAGAATCGGCAATCGGAAATCGGCAATCGGAAATTTTGTGAGCAAATGGTGCTAGTGCTCAAGTTTAGTGTTACGTGATTTCGTGTTATTTCGTGGATCGCTTTTTTCGCAGCGGCCGGGCACGATCCACGGAACAACACGAATCACCACGAACAGTGGACTATCGTCACGGGCGGTCAATGACAATTGCTTTCCGCTTTCTGCTTTCTGCTTTCTGCCTACTGCTTACTGCCTTCTGCATTCTGCCTACTGAATCATTCGACCGGATACCCTGCCTTGATCCACGCTCCGGTACCACCGGTCACATTCAACAAGTTCGTAAAGCCATGCTGCTCAAGAATGCTGGTAGCGGCACTTGAACGATAACCGCCCGCGCAAACTACGGCGGTCTTTTTCGAGGGAACAACTCCGAGTCCACCAATCTTCTGTTCCAGATCCGCCAGCGGCGCAGTCTTAGCCGGTCCGATATGGCCACTCTCATACTCCGCAGGCCGGCGTACATCGATCACCTGCAAATCGGCTTCGCGGCCTATGAGGTCGTGCAACTCGTCCACCGAAACTTGCGGCACCGTCGCGAGCTCGAAACCTGCGTCACGCCAACTCTTCACACCACCCTGCAGATACCCTTTCACGTTCTCCAGTCCCACGCGCGCGAGACGCATCTGTGCCTCAGCAACCTTCTCTTCTGACTCGGCTACGATCACGATGGGCGCGGACATCGTAATCAATGACCCGGCCCAAATCGCAAACTGACCGCCGAGTCCGATATTGATGGAACCAGGGATATGGCCTCCGCCGAATTCCGAGGCCGAGCGCACATCCAGCACGATGTAGCGCAAGTTGTCAGTTTGCGAAGTGAGTTGTTGCACGCGTTCCGCGGTCAAAGGTTCCGGTGCCGGTAAATCACTCAATGGCTCGGCGCCGCCGCGATTGATCTCAGCGTCTTTCGAGAAGTAGGCGGGCGCGGGCGTTAGATCGGTTGTCATCATCCGCACGAACGCGTCCTTCGACATCGGCTGCACGGCATAGTTGAACTGTCGCTGTTGTCCAATCGTAGACCAGGTCTCCTTTGACATATTTTTTCCGCACATCGAGCCCGCACCGTGTGCCGGATAGACCTCAACCTCATCGGGCAGTTTCAGCAGTTTATTGTGCAACGTGTCATACATCATCTCTGCCATCATTGCGGGCGTGTAGCCTTTTCCACCCGCCAAATCCGGCCGGCCTACATCACCAACAAAAAGCGCGTCGCCTGTAAGAATTTTTTGTGGCTGCTTCGAGTCGTCGCTGATAACCAAAATTGAAACGCTCTCGGGCGTGTGTCCCGGCGTCTCAATGATCCGCAGCGTAATCTTCCCGACTTGAAGCTCGTCGCCGTCCCGCACTGCCCGATGCGGAAACGTTGCGCCGGCGAGTTCACTAAAAACAATTTCGGCCCCCGTGCGCGCCGCAAGTTCCCGATGGCCGCTAACAAAGTCCGCGTGCAGGTGCGTCTCAATTACATACTTGATCCGGAAACCTTCGGCCTCGGCCTCGGTAATGTATTGGTCGACATCACGCTGTGGATCGACAACCGCCGCCTCGCCATCTGAACCGATCAGGTATGAAGCATGCGCCAGGCATCCGAGATAAAACTGCTTGAAATACATATGGCCTCCGTGCAGGTTTAAGGTCCGAAGTCTCAGGTCTCAAGTCCCAGGTCTCAGGTCTCAAGTCTCAACATTTCACCGCCAAGGCACCGAGTCGCCAAGACGCAAAGAATGTCTGGGCATGTCGCTACCATCTTCTCGGGTCTCGTTTCTTGATTTGTCCTTCCAAAGCTTAACCAACTCAACCTAATTACCAAACTTCTCTGCGCCTCAACCTGACTACCAAGATTTCTCTGCGCCTCTGCGACTTAGCTTCTCTGCGTTAATTTTAATCGTGAAATTTGGGACTTATTAATGAACTTTTACCGATTGCGGGGACGTTTCGCAAGGACAAACGAAAAAGCCGGAAAGAGGATAAATCCCTCTTCCCGGCTGACCCTCTAGGAGCAACCCGTCTCTACCCATAGAAACAGTCCCAATGACAAACTGATTCCAGTAGGTTGGGGTTAGAAAGATTAGTGTGCGAGGGAAGCTCCTATATTACTCTCTCAGGATGAGCGTGGTTCGCTTGAACACGTTCAGGCGTCACCTTTCACAGGCAGATCATAAAACTTGCGGGCCGGCTTCAACGGTCTCAGCATCCAGTAGGGCCGGCGAGTGCCATCGGGTGAATAGCGATCGGCGGGGCGAGTCATATCTAACCAGCGACGATAAACTTCACGCGACTTGGCCGTGTCTACGTGAATGTCTCCATACTTGTCTTCCGGCAAAGCCTTCTTGACGCGCACAGCCTGGTGCCAGCAGTGCATTCCGGAAATCGGATCAGGATGGACCGGGAACGTGAGGTTCTGATGCACTCCCACATCACTCCACCAGATTCGCAATGTGTCCGGATCGCTCGACTCGTAAGCTGATACACCGGTCTCCCGCCGAAGTCCCCACTCAGCGCCAGCATGCTCTAGTTTCACAGTTGCCATCATTTGGCGCTGACCCTGTTCATGAGTTTTCCAACGCCCCATGTGGTGACTGCAGGCCACCACGTCCGGCCGAATTCCTTCGGTCACCCAGGCGTGCACAACGAAGTAGCCAATTTCAGTTTCGACTCGGACCAGATCGCCAGTTCGTACTTCGAGTCGTTTGGCAAAGGAAGGGTGTAGCCAAAGTGGATTAGTGTGGGCAATTTCGTTGAGCCATTTCGCGTTCGCGCTGCGCGTGTGAATCTGCATCGCGAGGCGAAACGTCGAAATCAAAATCGTCTGATCAGCTTCCAGATTGTCCGGGTGGACGTGGCTCTTTATATAAGTCGGAATTGCGTATTCGGACCAGCCCCAGGCCGCCAGTGTCGGCGAAAAGAATTCCAGACGGCCGGATGGAGTGGGAAACCCGCGACAAATTTTGCCATCTATCTTCACGCCTACGAGTCGCCGGCCATCATCATCACCGTCCGGGCTCGGAACGGGCACGATGTTTGGAGATGCGGGTTTGGCTGCGCGCGTAAAGACGCGACCGGAAGCATCTTCATGGATGTCGTCGAGCTCCAGGACGGGAACGGGTTCTTCATAGATCGCCCCGACTTTTTTTGTGATCTCGAACGCACCGTAGCGCCGCATGTATTCGAGTGGCGTGAGATTTTCAGCAGCCGCGTACTCGGGCAAACCGGGAACCGAGTTCTCAAACAACCAGCCGTAATATTCATCAACACCGAGACGCGTGCCCGGTTGCTGTTTCGATTCGACATACTGACGAATACCCAAACTGCCGTCGGGGTCGATGCGCCAGGTGAGTTCCATCCAAAACTCATTCTCTTCCCAAACTTCACCGGGGTTCACCTGGCGTGTATCAGTAATATCGTCGCCTTCACGCTGGCGCGCAGCCTTCATCACCGGCTGGCGAAAGCCGAGCCACTGCGAATCGTGCGTCTCGTAAGAATGAAGATCGTGACGCTCCGGGCCGAGGCCCATCGGCATAATGTAATCGGCGAAGTAAGACGTTTCATTCCATACCGGCGTGAGCGCAACATGACAACCGATCACGCTTTCATCTGAGAGAGCTTCAATCCAGGAGAATCCGTCCGGATTTGTCCAGACCGGGTTGTAGACGCGCGTGAAGTACACATCGAGTTTGCCGCGCCCATCTTTTAAGAGATGCGGTAAGAGAAATGACATCTCATGCATGGAGAGGGGAAACTCGCGCGGCCAGGTCTTTTCGTTCCACATGTTCGGATGCGGCGGCGTGTAGATTGGTCGCGGCACAAACTTGTTCCAGGCATTGGGAAATACACCACCCTCAGTCGCTATCGCCCCGAGTAAGGCGTTGAGCATGAAAAGAGCACGAGCTACAGTCCAGCCTCCACTCACTCCTGAAGTAACACTGCGCCAGTTGTGACTGGAGAAACGCGTGCCGGCCGTGGCAATCAGTTTCGCAATCGCTTCGATCTCTTTGGCGTCGACGCCGGATTCGTGAGCGGCGAATTCGAAAGTGTAAGAAGCGTAAAGTTCTTTCAGCAGAGCTTCAAAATCGTGGAAGCTCTCAAGTTTCGAGTTTCCGGTTTCGAGTTCCGGGACGCTCTCGGAACTTGAAACTCGAAACTCGGAACTGTCTTTCCCGGAACTTGAAACTCGAAACTCGAAACTTTTCAGGTATTCCTGCCAATTCCACCAACGCCGCACAAACTCGCGGTTGTAAAGATTGTTTTGAATCAGATAGTTTGCAATCGACAGAAGTATCGCTGCTTCGGACCCAGGGTAGGGAGCGATGAAATGATCCGCGTGGGTCGCCGTGTTGGAGAGTCGGCTATCGAAAACGATCAACTTAGCGCCAGAAGCCTTGCCATCCATAACGCGCTGCGCATGAGGATTGAAGTAATGACCTGATTCTAAATGCGCGCTGATCAGCAGGATGACTTTGGCATTCGCGTGATCAGGGCTGGGCCGATCGAGCCCCATCCAAAGTTGATAGCCTTCGCGACTTCCCGAAGAACATATGTTGGTATGTGAGTTGTGACCGTCCACACCCCACGCCGCGAGAATGCGTTCCGTGAATCCATCTTCACCAGGACGCCCGACGTGATACATGATCTCGTCGCGTCGATCTTCAACGATCGCTTTTCTGATGCGACGCCGCGATGTCGTCAAGCGCCTCATCCCAAGTGACGCGTTCCCATTCGCCGCCGCCGCGTTTGCCAGTGCGTTTGAGTGGATAAAGTATGCGATCAGGATCGTTGATCTGATTAAGTGTGGCTGGGCCTTTGGCGCAGTTGCGGCCGCGCGAGCCGGGGTTCTCCGGATTGCCTTCAAACTTGCGAACTTCTCCGGTGGCCTTGTCGATGTAGGCGAGCAGACCGCACGCGGACTCGCAGTTAAAACAAGTGGTGGGAACTAAAGTGAAGTGGCGTTCTTTGCGTTGTGGCCAGGCAAGCGGATCGAGTTCAGTCCAATTATCCCAACGCTCTTTTGGCGGAAAGGCGGCGAGATGAATCCGCGATGGGCCGGGGTAAAAGGTCTCAGTGTGTTCGTTTTCTTTAGCCACGTTAAACTTTCAAGATTATTAAATCTTTGTGAGCGTCGCTAGCCTTCACAAGGAGCAGACCAGGTGGAGTCCGGTAGAGTACGGGAGTGCTAGCGACCGCATTCAGCTTTAACTGCCTTTTGGGTCCAAACCTTTTAAGCCCTGTTCGTGAACGCGGTCGCCGCTACCGCTCCCGCTCCCGTACTGTACCGAGTGGCGGCGAGATGAATTCGGGACGGTCCGGGGTAAAAGGTCTCGCCGCTTCCCTCCGACACAGTGGGGTTCGCCTTTAAATCTTTTTCGAGTGGATTGCCGTTCATTTAGACTTAAAAAGGTCTGCTTCAATTTGAAGCGATTCTAATAAATGAACCATCATCGGCAGTGCAGGCCGAAACTCGTCACCAGGAAGCGCTTCAATTCTGGCAGCCGTTCTATCAATATAACTTTTGTAGCCCTTTCTAAACGAATCGTTGAACATCCCTTTATCGTAGTTGAGACCTTCTTTTGCGGCTAACTCTTCGCTGAAATCGTTGGGTAAGAACGGTGCAGCGATCGGGAACTGAGCGGTGACGTAATACTTTCCGTCAGCCGTCATGCCCTGGAAGTTGAAAGATAATGCCTGATTAACTATTAGAGTGCTTTCCATTGTGTACTGCGTGATGAAAGCCACCCCGCTGCCGTTCTTAAAGTTGAGGTATTGAAAGTGTGATCGAAAGGGTTCGCACAAGTCATACATTGGGAGCAAAGGCAGCCTGCCCCGGTAATAGTCCGACCGGCCCTGCGTAAGAATAATGTCGATTGTCTCCGACGATGGTCTTTTGGCAAGGAGAGTTTTCAGCGTATTAATCTGATCTTCAAAGTCGGGCACGTAGTTAGCAGGGGGAATCGTGGACTTAGCCATTTCCTGCGAATAAGCAACGATGAGTGATCTGTAACTGTCGATTGGAAAGACCCTAACCGTTGGTGCGCCCATAAACGGACTGGGGTGCGGCATCTGATAGCCAATCAAGTTCAGCGCGACATGTCGTGGCTCTACGTCGCCTGGTTTCCCATCCAAACTTTGAACCACCACCTTCGCTTGTATCTCGCGAGCCAAAGCTGTGTTGTATTCAAAACTGATTCCTTTGTAAGAACGCTTTACTTCTTTAATGGCTTGTGGACGTTTTGTTGCCAGGGCACAAACACTCGCGCTCAGAACGATTGCTACCAGCACCAGCAGATTTCGAAGGAGATTAAGACAGTGATCATTCGGTACGGTACGGGAGCGGTAGCGACCGAATTCAGAAGCAGGGCTTAGAAGGTCTGGACGCAAAGTGCAGCTCCGTTGAATGCGGTCGCTACCGCTCCCGTACTGTACCGAGTGGCGGCGAGATGAATTCGGGACGGTCCGGGGTAAAAGGTCTCGTCGCGAGCCTCACCATCATGTTGGGCTATGTCTAAACGTTCGTTAGCGCTTGGTTCGATTGTACTCATGTTCAATGTCATCAGCGGTACAACCGATCCACGAATTCTCACTAATCAACACTAAACGTCTTTTATTATTTCGTGTTATTTCGTGTGACTTCGTGGATCGTTTCTCGATGGTTGCCAAAAATCAAACACTAAGCCAGCGGCACTGATTGTCCCGCCTGCACATAAGCATTTTCGTAAAGCATCAATCCGATCAACGCCATCGGTGCACCACCTACTCCAAGGGCTGTGCTCACATAACCCAACAGCGCCAACCCGGGAAGCAATCCACCAAGAACGGAAAGGACTAGTCCTAACCAGAAGTCGCTCTTGTAGCGGCCCTGCACCATCTCCCATATAGCGAGCCGCGCGTGCGCCGTGGGATGAGTTAAGGAGACTTCGCCCCAGATCATGAGCAGGTGCAATAAGCTGGTGACGGCTATGATCCAAAGCAACGGCGTTATGTTTCCGGTACCGAGTCTCGTGTCCAGTTCCGACCAAACTACAAAAGGCAGCAGCGCAGCAGCGCCCAGGAGAAACGCTTGCACCAGAAGATGTGGCGGCAGCAGCGGGTTTTGCCACATGTCGCGCGCCTTTGCCTGTGCGAATAGATAGGCGGTGTAAACAGCCGTCAAAATAGCAAGCGGAAGCCCGGGAATCATCAGCCAGCGATGGAGACTGAATTTGCCAAACCAACTGGCGATGAAATGCAACGCGAGCACGAGGGTGTAAGCAGCGATGATGAATGCGCCCTTCACAAGCCAACTACGCCACTGGGGACGAGTAAAGATCAGGTGGAAGCGTTCTGGATGTTCCAGATCAAGAATTAACAGGGCACCGGTAAGCGCGAGAAACACTCCGGCCAACACCGGTGCGACCCAGATCCAAATCGCATTCTCCGGTTGCAGGTAACCGAGCAAGACCATCAGCAGCGGAACGAGATACGCGCCGGCGGAAATTCCTTTTGTCCAAGTATAAAGGCTGACTTTCCAATCCCAGGGAATCGCATGCGCAACGTCATAAGAAAGCAAAGCCGCTGCCGAGCTGTTGTTGTAGTTCGGATTACCCGAAACTACGTGGGTGCTGTCTTCCAGTTGTTCGCTCCACATGAACAACCCGTTATCAGGCCGGCGCGCGGCGAGTGGATCGAGCGTCGCTTGATGCGCGCCTTTATAGAAAAGTTTTGGCAGCGTTTCCTTTTCCGGACGCCGCACATTCACCGATTCACGATTAACAATCTGCGCGACGTAAGAAGACGAGTCGTTCATGTCGCCAACTAAGATCGCCTGTGTGGGACAAACAACCACGCAGGCGGGTTCCAGTCCGATGTCGATGCGGTGCGCGCAGAAGTTACATTTCTCAGCGGAGTGATCCTCCGGATTGATGAAGATTGCGTCGTAAGGACAAGCAGCCATGCACGCTTTGCAGCCAATGCAAATTGATTTATCGAAATCAACGATGCCGTCGGCGCGCTTGAACATTGCCGTGGTGGGGCAGGCGGTGACGCAGGGCGCATGCGCGCACTGATTGCAACGCGTTACCTGATGAGCGCGTCGCGCCTGAGGAAAAATTCCAATGTCAACGTGTTTGACGTAGGTGCGGGTGACACCGAGGGGAACAATATTTTCAGACTTGCAAGCAGTCGTACAGGCGTGACACCCGATGCAACGGGTGTTGTCGATCACCTTAGCCCACTTGATCTGCTGCGGCTCGATCATGAATTTGTGGTTAAGCTTTGAAGGAGCAAACTATAACACGTGTGAGACCGGTGCGATCCTACAAGTTGGGCGAATTTCAGCCGGTGCGCGATAGGAAAGACTTCAAGTGAAGAGCCGCTGTGACGCAAAGAAGAACATTCAATGCGTTTCGTGCTACTTAGTGCGATTTAGTGGATCGTATCTCCCGCGGCCCTACTGACGATCTACGAGCTATAAGAACTAACACGAAATGCGATGAGAGTTCATGCGCCTTTGCGTCTTGTCTCAGCGTCTCTGCGTTTGATTTTACGGGAAGAAGGTCGGTCTGATACGAGCTGGCGGACTTTTCGGGGAACTTCAGTGCATTGACAAAGGCACCGTCGCCGTATGAAATTAGATGGTGCTGCACCGGACAAATTCTTAAGTCTTTTTGGAGTTATCAATGCGTATTCTTACTTCAATCGCGGTTTTAGTATTTGGTGTTTTCGTACTGGGCGCCTGCAATTCTACGGATCGAAGCGCCTCTAACAGACCAATAAGTTCGACCAGTCCCTCCGACGCTAACAAGCTCAAATCGTCTGAGCTTCACGCCGACGGCGCTCGCCGCATCAATGTTCAGGAGGCACACGACTTAGTCGCGAGCGGTCAGGCGGTGGTTATCGATGTCCGCAATCAAGCGGCTTTCGAGATCAGTCACATTCGCGGCGCCAAGTTAATTCCTGTTGCCGAGGTTGGTACGAGGAGCGGCGAGCTGCCTCGCGACAAAACAATAATCACCTATTGTTCTTGACCAAAGGAACATACGTCCGCCGGTGCGGTGGTCACACTGAAAACTAAAGGGTTCCAAAACGCAGCAGCGCTCGTGGGTGGTCTGGACGGCTGGAAACAGGCCGGATATCCCGTCGAGTCGAAACAGTAATTTTTTGAGTCCAAGGTCCAATGCCCAACCTCCAAGGTTCGCGTTGAAAATTTGGGCTCTACCTTTGAGTTTGACTCCTACCCAGATCACTTCTACCGATAGTCTAATAAAGTCTTAGGGCGTCGAGGGCCGAAGAAAGTCGCGACAGCGAACTTGGGACGTGGGACTTTGGACCTTGGACATTGCCTTACACGGGCTGAGCTACAAAGGCGGGCAGCGGCGTCATCGCCTTACTTGCAGGCACGCAAAGAACCGGACAAGGTGCGTTGCGCACGACGCGCTCGATCTCGGAACCAAGGACTGGGGTTCCACCAAACAGCGACGCGTGAACGTTCGTGCCAATCACGATCAAATCAACCTCTCGCTCCGACGCCAGGCGTACAACTTCCTCATACGGTCGTCCTTCAGTGATATGGGTGATCGCCCGCGCGCCATCCTCCCTTGCCAATTGTGCCATTCGATCTTGCGCGTAACCGCGCAGGCGCTTGAGTGCTGACAGCCCGCCTTCAGGAAACATCACAGAAAGCTGTTCGAAGTAGTCGCCAATTACATGTATCGCGTGCAGCTCGGCCCCGGTCTGATTGGCAAGCTGAGATGCGACGTGAGTCGCAGCGCTCGACGAAGGTCGAAAGTTAGTGGCCAACAAAATTCGATTCAGACGCAGGTGGCAGTGATTGCCGTCGTGCTCCACAAAGTCATGTTGCGGTGGACGAATCGTTAATACCGGGCATGGCGCCTCAGCAATGATCTCTTCCGCAGTTGATCCCCAAAGCGCGCGCGTTAGTCCTCTGCGACCGTGCGTCACGATAGTCACAAGGTTGCTGCCGTAGTCGAGAGCCGCGCGCGCAATCTCGGTGGCCGGCTCGCCGGCGACAACAACAGGTTTGACGTCCAGCCCTTTGAATAGAGGATCGGCGAGTACATCGCGAAAGTCATCACGCAGTTGCGCCATCCAGCGTTCTTCGTTGTTGCCAATAGCTTCAGGTTCAGTCAGTAAATTGGTGGGAACTTTTGCGTTCTGTACGCTGAACACAACTACTCGCCCATCTCCGCTGCGGGCAAAGGCTGAGGCATATTTCAACGCGGCTCGTGTATGCGGCTTGAAATCTGTAGGAAAAAGAATATTGCGGAAGGGATACACGCAAACATTGTCCAAGGTCTCAAGTCCAAAGTCCAATGTTTGTTCTCCAATTTATTGATGTGAACTCTTGCAGTCTGAGTGTTAAAAGCGGTCGCGGGTAAGTCCGCCCTCCCGCTGTCCACCCACGGTGGGTGGCGAACTTGGACTTTGGATGTGAACCTACAACGATGGTTTGCGGACGTTGGACTTTGGACTTTGGACCTTGGACATTCAGTCGGCGTCCATGGCAAACTCCGCCAGCCGTGACGCTGACTCTTCTCGCTCTTGGGTTTTTGGTTCTAATCGCCCTCGCGTATCGCTTCTACGGTCGCTGGGTGGCGCGACAGTTCAAACTCGACGATACGCGCCTCACACCTGCGCATCGTGTCAACGATGGAATCGATTTCGTTCCCACCAGACGATTCTATCTTTTCGGCCAACACTTCTCTGCCATTGCTGCGGCCGGGCCGATCGCCGGACCGATTCTCGCTTGCCAATCGTTTGGCTGGCTTCCGTGTTTATTGTGGATTGGTCTGGGTGTCGTTCTGATTGGAGCGGTTCATGACTTCGCGGCCCTCGCTGCTTCGGTGCGCCACGGCGCTACCTCAATTGCCGAGATCGTACGAGAGCATCTGGGAGCCGGTGCCGGCCGGGCCATGATGGCTTTCATCTGGATCGCGTTGGTCTACGTGATCGTTGCGTTTACTGACATTACAGCAGGGACGTTTGTCGGCGGTTCCGAAGAACTGAAGGCAGCAGCGGTCAACTTTAATCCTGGTGGAGCGGTAGCGGCCGCAAGCATCTTGTACCTGCTGCTTTCGCTGGTGCTTGGATTGGTGCAGCGTTATCTAAATCCGCCACTCTGGCTCGTAACTTTGATTTTTGTTCCCGCCGCCTTCGCTGTGTCGTGGGTCGGTACGATGACCTCAACTCTGTTTGTGCTCGACCATAAGACGTGGGGCGTACTCATAATCGTTTACTGCGGGGTGGCGTCGATTATTCCGGTGTGGGCCTTGTTGCAACCACGCGGTTATTTGGGAGGATTCATTCTCTACTCCGCGTTGGCCCTGGGCATCATCGGCGTCTTCTTTGGCGGATATGAAATCCGCCAACCGGCTTTCAAGGCTTTCGATATCGGCGGCATGACCGGGATGCTGTTCCCATTTCTATTTGTGACGATTGCCTGCGGCGCCTGCTCCGGATTTCATGGTCTGGTTTGTTCGGGAACTACTTCAAAACAAGTTGACCGCGAGTCGCACATTCGTTCAGTTGGTTATGGAGCGATGCTGGCCGAAGGTTTTGTGGCTCTAATCGCACTCGTCACCGTCATGATCGTGGCCCAGGATGCTTTGCGCGGTAAGGCACCAGGCACTATCTATGGAAATGGTATCGGACAGTTCCTCACATTGATCATTGGGCAGGACAAGTTAGCTTTCGCCGTGACGTTTGGCGCGATGGCGTTTTCGACTTTTGTGTTCGACACGCTCGACGTTTCGATGAGGCTGGGACGCTACATTGTCCAGGAACTTTTTGGCTGGCGCGGACGCGTTGGAGCAATTGTTGGTTCGCTGCTGACGATGGGATTTCCTTTTTACTTCATCGTCTTTGCGCCACCAAACTCGTGGCTGAAATTCTGGACTTTGTTTGGCGCCTCAAACCAGTTGTTAGCCGGCCTAACGTTGCTGGCGATTACCTTTTGGCTCTATCAGGCGCGACAGCGCATCGCCTTTACCCTGGTGCCGATGATCTTTGTCTTGGTGATTACACTCTGGGCATTGATTGCTCTCGTTATCGGAAACTTGCGATTAACGAAGATCGGGACGGGCGCCATGGATATTGAATTGATTAACGCGATTGCCGCCGCGGCCCTCGTGATATTGGCCCTCTATTTAGCGACCACGGCACTACTTAAGGTTCGCAGCGACAAACAAAAAGGCAGCCTCACAACCCAGCACGCTGCAGTCAGTTTGGAGTGAACACCGAAGGTGTTCGCGAATTCCAGCCCAGGGCAACGCCCTGGGTCACAAGCACTCGGAATCCAAATGAACCCTGAAAGGGTTCACGAAGACCCTTAGTCCCATACATAACGCTCGTCGTATTCAATTTCGTATTCTTTGAGAAACGCGCGAAACTCATCCTGAAACGTGACTCGCTTGTGATGTTGCTCCTGCCGATCAATGTATGTAATTACTCTGCCCACCTCCGACTGGCCAACGGAAAAAGCCCCATACCCATTCTGCCAGTGAAATTTTTCCAAGTGAGGTGAAAGCTCCTTCACCCAACTTGAAGACGTCCTCTTAATCTCTCTGACAATTGTCGCGATCGAGTAGTTTCTCGAAAGCGAGAACAGAGCATGAATGTGATCTGCAACACCGCCAACAATCAAGGTTTCGCAGTCATGTTTGCGCAGAACCGTTGCCAGATAGGCGTGCATGTCTGTCCGAATCGCCTTGTCTGACAAAAAGGGAAAGCGATCCTTGGTGGAAAAGATGAGGTGAGTCCAAAGTCTTGCGAGGGATTGTGCCATGGTGAGTTGGCCTCCTTAAAAAGTTCTGAACGCTTCCAATTTACCAGCCTACGACCCCAGGCTGTGCGACCCATTGCAATTCGCCAACACCTTCGGTGTTACCAGATTCTTTGCATCCGCATTAACCCAGGGCGTTGCCCTGGGCCGAAATTGGCGAACACCTTCGGTGTTATTCAATGTGCACCGGAGTCGCACTTAAACGGCAGCCTGCTTAAAGGGCAGCCTGCGAACTCCGTCCGCGAGGTGGCGGTAAGGAACACCCTCCATGTAAAGGAGGTTCACCCCTCTTCTGGACAGTTTGGCCACTTATCGGGATAATACGCAGTTTCAGTAAGACTGGTTGCTCGGCACAGGGGGGTGCGGAAGGGTTTAGCACTCGGGCCGGGCGACTTTATGCCTCCAGATGCCGGTTGGCTAAATTGCCGGCGATTAACCATCAGAAAGGACCGTCGCGGAAGTGGAATTGCGCTGATCTCAGCAGCTGCTGGCAGTTTGTCTGCTCCGTTTCTCTTAAAACAACTATGAATCACAACGCATCTATAGCTGGTCAGTCGCCGCGTGTTGCACAAATTGGCCGTTCATTCTTAAGACTCGCGGTCGCTTTAGCCCTTGCCGCTTTCGGCGCAACGCCGGCGTTCGCGCAATCGCACGGCGGTGGTGAAGCCAACCTCGTTCTGCCTGACCTTTCTAGCGTTACCTTTTTCGGCGACCTTGTTAACGGACACAACCTTCTGCTGTTCGGCATCCTTATCTGCGTCCTGGGTCTGGTTTTCGGGTTAGCGATTTATATGAACCTGAAAAAGCTGCCAGTCCACCGCGCCATGCGGGAAATCTCCGAGCTCATTTATGAGACTTGCAAAACCTATCTCATCACTCAGGGCAAGTTCATCCTGATTCTCGAGATCTTCATCGGCATCATCATCGTGCTCTATTTCGGAGTCCTGTCCGGAATGGAGATCCCGCGCGTCATCATCATTCTCGCTTTCAGCCTTATTGGTATTGCCGGCAGCTACGGCGTCGCCTGGTTCGGCATTCGCGTTAATACGTTCGCGAATTCTCGCACCGCGTTTGCCAGCCTCGGAGGAAAACCCTTTCCACTTTATGCGATTCCGTTGCAAGCCGGGATGAGTATCGGAATGATGCTGATCAGCGTCGAGTTGCTGATCATGCTCTGCATCCTGCTCTTCATTCCCGGCGACTACGCCGGCCCTTGTTTCATTGGCTTCGCGATCGGCGAATCACTCGGCGCCGCAGCGCTTCGTATCGCCGGCGGCATCTTCACGAAGATTGCCGATATCGGTTCGGACTTAATGAAGATTGTCTTCAAGATCAAGGAAGACGACGCGCGCAACCCGGGTGTGATTGCTGATTGCACCGGGGATAACGCGGGCGACTCAGTCGGTCCCAGCGCCGATGGCTTTGAAACTTACGGCGTTACCGGCGTGGCGTTGATTACATTCATTTTGCTCGCCGTGCCCAATCCGACGGTACAAGTGCAACTGCTGGTCTGGATCTTCGTGATGCGCGTCATGATGATCATCGCCAGCGCCGCTTCTTACTTCGTTAACGACTTGATTGCCAAGGCCCGCTACGCGAAAGCGGACACGATGAATTTCGAGAAGCCGTTAACCTCTCTCGTCTGGATTACCTCAATTCTTTCGGTGATCCTGACTTTCGTCGTGTCGAAGCTTACGATTCCCGAACTCGGCGGCGACACTTCGCTCTGGTGGAAACTGGCGATAATCATTTCCTGCGGCACGCTCGCGGGCGCCATCATTCCCGAACTCGTCAAGATTTTCACATCAACTGAATCGCGGCATGTTCAGGAAGTGGTGACGTCTTCAAGAGAAGGTGGGCCTTCCCTAAATATTCTCTCCGGACTTGTGGCTGGTAACTTCTCGGCTTACTGGCTGGGCATCTGCATTGTGGCGCTCATGTCCATTTCCTACATCATCACCACTATGGGCTTGGGATTATTGATGGTAGATGATCTGGCGGCGCCGGTGTTTGGTTTCGGACTTGTGGCCTTCGGCTTTCTCGGCATGGGTCCGGTAACGATTGCTGTCGATTCTTACGGTCCGGTGACTGACAACGCACAATCCGTTTACGAGTTGTCGCTTAATCGAACAAATCCCGAACATCGAGGCCGAGATCAAAAACGACTTCGGGATCACGACCAACTTCTCGCGCGCCAAACACTTGCTTGAAGAGAACGACGGCGCCGGCAACACATTCAAAGCGACCGCTAAGCCGGTCTTGATCGGCACCGCGGTCGTCGGCGCCACCACGATGATCTTTTCCATCATCATGTTGCTCACCAACGGCCTGACTACGAACACTGCCAGTCTCTCGTTGTTACATGCGCCGTTTGTGCTTGGCTTGATTACCGGTGGGGCCGTGATCTACTGGTTCACTGGAGCTTCAATCCAGGCGGTGACAACCGGCGCCTATCGCGCCGTGGAATTCATCAAAGCTAACATTCGGCTCGAGGGCGTCGAGAAGGCTTCGGTCGAAGACAGCAAAAAGGTGGTGCAGATTTGCACCCAGTATGCTCAGAAAGGCATGTTCAATATCTTTCTGACGGTGTTTTTCTCGACACTCGCTTTTGCTTTTGTCGAACCGTTCTTCTTCATCGGCTACCTGATATCAATCGCCGTGTTTGGGCTTTACCAGGCGATTTTTATGGCCAATGCCGGCGGCGCCTGGGACAATGCGAAGAAGGTTGTCGAAGTGGATCTGAAGCAGAAAGGCACGGCGCTTCACGACGCTACGGTTGTGGGCGATACTGTTGGCGATCCGTTCAAGGATACTTCTTCAGTGGCGATGAATCCGGTGATTAAGTTTACGACGCTGTTTGGCTTGCTGGCGGTTGAACTGGCCGTCTCGATTGCGAATCGTGGCGACAACGGCGCTACTATCACTCACGTTCTGGCCGGGGTATTCTTTCTTATCTCGGTTTTCTTTGTTTGGCGTTCTTTCCACGGCATGCGCATCGGCACTATCGTGAAAGCAAGCGCGGACGCGAAGGTCAAAGGAATGGCCGCAGACTAAACTGATGGAGCGACAAGCACCATGTTTGTCGAACTGATATGAGCACTTCATTCGCAAAACCGGAAACGCTGATTGGAACGGCCCTGGCGCCACTTGATTGGATTCGTTCCGTCGGGCTGGTCCTCGGGTTTCAGTCTTTTGATGGCACTCTCGGCGCAGATTGTGTTTCCCGTCGGACCGGTTCCGATTACCGGGCAAACTTTCGTCGTCCTCTTAACCGGAGCGCTTTTGGGATCGCGTTTGGGTGCGATGACGATGATTGTTTATCTGGTCGAAGGCGTCAGCGGCTTGCCCTTCTTTCATGCGGGCAGCGGCGGCCTGGCTCATCTCCTGGGGCCGACGGGCGGCTATCTGGTCGCATTTCCAGCGGCGGCTTTCATCACCGGTGCATTTGCGGAACATGATTGGGATCGGCGATTTCCGACGGCAGTAGCAGCCATGGCGATCGGATCAATCGTAATTATGTTGAGCGGCTGGACCTGGTTTTCATTAGTGACCAAAACACCGATGCTCACCGCCTTCAAAGTAACCGTGCTTCCTTTCATTCCCGGCGACATCATCAAGATTCTTCTGGCAGCGGCCGCATTGCCAGCAGGGTGGGCGCTTTTGCGGCGCAAAGCATCACAGAAGCCGGACTGATTTCTATAGGTATTGAGAATGCCGCAGGTCTAATCCACCTGCGGCTTTTTTTTGCTCATGAGTCCTTCGGAACGGTACGGGAGCGGTAGCGACCGCATTCAACTGATCGCCATTCGAGGTCTGGACCTTTATAAGTCTTCCTGGCGAGTGCGGTCGCTACCGCTCCCGTACCGTTCCCAGTGGCCGCCAAAATCCGGTCAGCACCGATGTCGTCCCTTACCGATCCAGGCATCAGTTACAACCTCCAAAAATTCTACTTGACGGGCCTATGACGTTTGTAGTAGATCTAACCTCAGATGTAGGTTAGCGACTTTTGAGGGCAGCGATGGCCATAAAACTTACGAAACTTGAGCTTGAAATCATGCAGGCGGTATGGGCGTTAGGGACCGCTTCCGTTAGGGAAATTCAGGAGCACTTGCCCGAACGCAAACGTCCTGCCTACACAACGGTGCAGACGATTATCTATCGCCTCGAGGAGAAAGGGGCGGTCCGGCGAATAAAGAAAATCGGAAACGCCCACATCTTCGAAGCGGCCGTGACTCAGAAGGCTGCGCACAAACGGCTCCTTGACGATTTGTTGCAAGCCTTTGGCGACTCACCGCGTTTGCTGATGGCGCAACTGGTCGAAACCGGCCGTCTGACTCTCGAGGACATTCGCGAATTGGAAACCATGCTCGCCGACTTAACTTCACGCAAGACTGAAGACAACGCGATGACTGCCTCGTCTGCAACCACTCGGCGACGCCGGAGGAAGTGATGACGCAAATTCACGACTGGATCGCCGCGGCCTCAGCGTGGTGGTGGCCAAAGTTAGCGGATCATCTTTGGCAAGCAACGCTCTTCGCCGTCGTAGTGCTGCTGGCTTCTCTCCTGATTAGGCGCGGCTCGGCTCGCTTCCGCCATACTCTCTGGCTATTAGCGTCCGCAAAATTCATCGTGCCCGTCGCGTTCCTTAGCTTTCTATCATCAGTCATCGGTCTTGATTCTTTATGGATTTTGCTTACGAAACGTGGATCAGGTACCGACGTTATGCTGCGTGGTATCGCGGAACCTGTGACGAGCCTGACCAATAACTACGAGCTTACCGTCAACGCAATCTACGGCTCTGACAATGAGCTCTATTGCTGGTTGACGGCGATTTGGTTGGCGGGTTGCGCGCTTTTGATCGTGAGTTGGTCGTTGGGAAGACGCAAATGCAGGCGGACGCTAAACCAGAGTCAGCTACTGCAAACAGGACGCGAATGGCTGGCGCTTGAACGCGCCAGGAGTTTGCTGGGCATGCGGCGTGAGGTGCGTCTAATGCTTTCACCGCAGCAGGTTGAACCGGGAGTCTTCAATATTTGGAAGCCGGTGATCTTGCTCCCAGCCTCAATAGCTGACCATCTCGACGACGAGGAGCTGTTGGCGATAATGCTTCATGAGCTCGTGCACGTTCAGCGTCGCGACAACCTGACCGGCCGACTGCAGCTGGCGATGACGGGCTTGTTTTGGTTTCACCCACTCGTCTGGTTTATCAGTCGCAAATTATTTGACGAACGTGAACAAGCTTGTGACGAAAGAGTGCTGGAGATCTACGGAACTCCAGAGACTTATGCGGCTAGCATCTTGAAAGTAGTGCGCTTTTCTTTCGGCTGGAACGTGGCCGGGGTTACTGGCGCTGGCAGTGGTTCAAATTTACGAAGGAGGATCGACAACATCATGGCAATGGCAAATGGAAGACGCAGCGCCGGAATTATGGTTCGGATTGTTATCAGCGCCGGGCTGGGCATTGCACTCGTGGCTATCGTTGCAGCAGCGAGTCACAAGGGCAGACTGACCGACTCTGCGCAGCGGATAGACTCGCAAAAACTCGGAAACGGTTTCGCGTCAGTTGATTCTTCCGTTGTTCAAAAAACGAGAGAGACGCAGGATCGGATTCCGCCACCACCCCCTCAAGCTCCGCAGGACGAGGCTCCGGCACAACCGCCAGCGCCCGCGGATCCTGTTCAACCAGTTAATCCGGCGGCACCTGTGAATCCCACTCAACCAGTTAATCCGGTAACGCGCGTGAGCAGTGCTATTCCATCGCAGCCGCCAAGTCCACCGCAGCCTCCAAGTCACAAACAACCACCTGCGCCTCCGGCAAAGCCCGCGAGCGAGCAAGAAAAATCCGAAAAACCCCGCGGTGATAAGAAAGAAGTGCAGAAGGGGGAACTGATTGAGGCGCCGAGACCTATTTATCCGGATGAAGCCAAGGCGAAGAAAATCGAAGGCCAAGTGACTGTGTCAATCGTCATCGGCGAGGAAGGAAATGTGATTTCAGCTCGGCCCACTAGCGGTCCGGAGCTTTTGCAAGGAGCAGCCAAAGATGCAGCTTTGAAAGCTCGCTTCAAACCAACTGTAGTGAACGGCAAGCCCGCTAAGGTAGCCGGAGCAATGACCTATAACTTCGTGCTCGACGAGAAAGAGAAGGATTAGCAGCAGCAAACAGGGTAGTGTCCTAAGTTATGTAGGGGCGTCCTGACGCCTTCCGTGACGCCTCCTTCAAAGCCATTAACGCCTGGAGAAGGCTTTAAATCAATACTTCGTGTTGTTTCGTGTGGTTTAGTGGATCGTATTTAAAGCCGAAAGCGATCCACCGAATTCACGCGAAGTTGCACTAAACACGTTGAGCAAGCTTTAAGTAACCTGAACCATCTGACCACCTTACGAATTCTTGAGGTCTTGCTGCATTGGCGGTGAGGCAAGGCGCCAAAGCGACTTGCTTTTTTCATGCGCGAGATGTTTTACAATGACCGCCATGTACACCATCAAGGTTCGCTCTCGAGCGCGCGAAGAACTGGTCGAGTTTACGGAATCGGTGCAGGACAAGCTGGCTGAGTCGAGTGTCGCTGATGGTGTTTGTTTTCTCTACGTCCAACACACGACTGCCGGCCTGACCATCAACGAGAATGCCGACCCCGATGTGCCGCGCGACATGTTGCACGCCTTGCGCACTTTGATTCCGCAACATGGCATGGGCTTTCGTCATGGTGAAGAGAATTCCGATGCGCACATCAAAACGAGTCTGGTAGGAACCTCGCTTACGATACCTTTTAAGGAAGGTAGACTTTTGCTCGGCCGCTGGCAGGGAATATTCTTGTGTGAGTTCGATGGCGGCCGCGACAGAAAAGTACTAATGATGATCCAGGCTACTGCTGGTTGATTTGATCCCCGATAAGCACTGATGAGCCAGCACCGCATCGTCGTTTCCGCCGAAAACAATCCGTATATGGGCTTGGCAGTGTCAGCTGTTTTATTTTTCCTGTGTCACCAGGCTCAATCAGCAACCGCTCATAATTGTTCACGACTCACTCAGTAACTGGTATTCAGGTTTCTACGATTTGGTTAAAGCCGGCTGCGCTGTTTATCCCGCCCCCAATTATCGCGTTTACGGAAGGGGCGATGATTACGCTTGCCGCAACCACCCCGGCAGCCTTATTGAAGCTGCAAAGCTCCTCACTGATCAGAACTCTTTCATAGTTCTTTGTGATGCGGATCTGATCTTCACGCGAACGATCGAATTCCCTGAGACCCTCTCCGGCGAGTTCAGCTCTATCTTGAACTACGAGTCTGACTTTGTTAGCGATGCGTCGCGAGAACTTGGAATTACAAGTGAGATGGTGTACGCGCAGAAAGACTCTTTAAGCTGTAGCGTGCCTTACATCATTCCGCTTCATCAGGCTCACGAGCTCGGCACAACATGGCTGCAGGCGATTGACGCATTCCGTACGCGGCAATGGGAAGACGTCATGTATGCGTTTGGCCTGGCCGTGGTTAAGTTGGGATTGAAACTTAATATTACGCGACTTGCGGATACGAATTATTTTCCAGACGAGAAAGTGAGAGCGGCGATAATTCACTATGCCTACGCTGACGAGCGCTGGGACAAACGCCACTACTTTACCTCCGAGCAAGCAGCAACTGTGTGGGACCCGGGTGTAGAACCAATGGCGGGATCGATTCTAGAAGAGATAATGACTCAGATTAGACAGGCTGGGGATTTCTATCGCAATCCTTATTTTCCAGGCCAGATTAAATCCACTTGACCGGCTCCGGCCCATCTATCCACGAAACAAGAACGAATTTTCTGCCCTGGATTACAGGCTCACTGCCATGCAAATAGTTTGAAGGGAAAATAATCGCCATTCCCGCTTCCGGCGTCACAGCGTAGTTAAGGGTTGGGAACAAGGTTCTGCCGCCGGTGAAGTCATCGTTCAGATAGCAAACTACGCTGAAGTACCGTCCGTCAAAACCAAGACCTGTGTCTCTGTGCGGTTGGTAATGATCCGCCGCTTCGTACTTCAGAAGGTGTGATCCTGAATGGGTTCTAAGGTCCAGTTTCCAAAGTTGACGAATGAGAGGCTTGACTAACAAGTCGAGCTTCCTCTCAAACTCGTCATACAGTCTTTCGACCTCAGGTGAGTTCAGCGTGCTTGCCGAGCGGACGTCTGACCTTGCAACAATATTATAGTTTCCGCCTTCCTCCGCTTCACGAATCAACGCAGCGTTCCAGCCGCCAAGCTTCTTGATACTTTCGACGATTAAGTCGCATTCCGCCGGCTCATAAAGACGCAGTGAGACGACACCGTGAGACTCTTCTTTATGAGAACTCATGTTCTTTTGTGCAGCCTCTGCTTCGGTTGTGCCGCCGGGCTGTGCGGGCGCGGTGGGCTTTGCACAGAAGGGAGTTGAGTCCCGCGAAGCGGGACGATTCGATAGTAGCCCAGCACTTCAGTGCTGGGTCTTCGGGGCGTTTCTCAATAGAGTCCGCGAAGCGGACGACTGAAACTTGCGACCAATATTCAGCCGTCCGTTTCACGGACTCGGCGCCAGGGTTAGTTGAACGCCTCAGTCAGGATCCTACGGCTTCGGAGGCTGGGGCGGTGGGGCTGGTCCTGGCTTTGGTCCGGGCTGTGGCGGTCCGCTCGGTCCTGGCTTTGGTCCGGGCTGGGGCGGTCCGCTCGGTCCTGGCTTTGGTCCGGGTTGGGGCGGTCCGCTCGGTCCTGGCTTTGGTCCTGGCTGTGGCGGTCCGCTCGGTCCGGCTGGTACTGGCTGGGGAGGCCCGCCTGGTCCCGGCTTCGGTCCTGGCTGGGGCGGTCCGCTTGGTCCCGGCTTCGGTCCTGGTTGGGGCGGTCCGCTCGGTCCCGGCTGTGGGTCTGGCTGTGGGGGTCCGCTGGGATTATTGTGCTGGGCAGAATGTAAGTTTCCGGCTCCTGCGACAAAACCCTGGCCGTTACTTGGAATCAACTCGTTGGGCACGGCAAATACTAGAGACGACAATAAATCGTCGCTAATCGGCTCCCCAAATTCACGAAATACCTTCGACACTGCAGCCAAAGATTCAAGCCGCAAACGATTATTCATCTGAAATCGGAATCGCAGGTTTTCAGCTTCTCGCAAAGATTCTCGTTCTTCCATGGAAATTATCTCCTTTCAAGAGAGAAAAGGCAGGACGTCTGGGCGCTGAACGAATAGATGCGCTGGTTGGATTGCGGCGGAGTCTATACGCAAGTTCGGTCGTGGGTCAATGGAGTCGAGGTCAGTACAGGAATTTTGGTCTTTGGTCTTAGGTTTTTGGTCTTTGGCCTTTGGTCTTTGGCTTTGGCTTTTGGCTTTTGGCTTTTGAAAAACAGTTATACGAACCAACCTAATGGTTTGCAAAAACCAAAGGCCAAAGACCAACGGCCAAAGGCCAAACACCAAGCCTAATTTAAGCCTCTAACCAAATAGAGGTCCGAAAGAGATCGAGTAAACGCGTAGATGTAACCCCTGCCGTCAGGTGTAATCAAAACATTAACAGGGCCCAGAATACCCGCGAGATCGGCAGGAACTATCTCTTTCCCAGCTTCTTTTTTCCCAGTCGTAATGTTGAGTTTGAAAAGCTTCAGCGGCCGTTCTCTGGGACGGTAGACGTAAAGAGATCGCCCGTCGAGTCCCCAGCGAATCACTCGATCTTCTCGCTCCAGACCAGGGATCGGACGCTGCTCGCCGCCGTTGAGTGGGAAAACTGCAATAGGTTCTTTTTCCGCCAGGTCTCGAGCCAAAATGAATTCTCCATCCGGGGAAACAAGGGTTCCTGTAAAGCCCTCAGGCGTGACGGGACGCGGCGGCCCACCGTCAACACTTTGCAAATAAGTGCGTAGCAAACGTCCGGGTTCTTTGGCATTGAAGACGATACTTTTGCCATCTGGCAACCAGGATGTGCCATAGCCAAACTGCTCCAAGCCAAAACGTTCGAGATGTTTTACTTGTCCGGCGCCCGTAGGCAAGAGGTGTATCTCAGGAGGCGAAGATAGAATGGCAGAAACCCACCTACCATCGGGCGAAAAACCACCCCCAAATCCATCGCCGAGTTGGATCGCAGATGTGCCATCGGTTCTGCGCAGATAGACGTGGTAGTTAGTGCCGCTACTCTGACCGAAGTGAGTGAAGACGAAACTCTTCCCATCGTGGGATAGATCGTTGATTCTTACTGCATTCAACCACGAGAGTTCGCGCTCTTTAGTTTCGTCCGGAACCAGGCAGGAAATCGGCGTCGACTCATTTTCACCAGTCAGCAACACCTGACCGTCGCGAGAGATATCCTGAAGCCTTAGAGCTATTGGTGCCCGGGCGACAACCCTTTCTTTTCCCGAGAGCGTCACGGCATACAATGCCTTGCGCTTCTCCGCTCCTGCTGGCTGTAAACCAAATCTCGTTGCCGTCGGGCGACCAGGCGAGGCCGTCCACACCAGCCCAATCACCGGTGAGTTTTTTCGTTTGACCCTGTTGCATCGACAATCATGACTGAGCCTCGATCGTCTCCATCAAACGGGTGATCCAGAAAAGCGACGGCATCACCTTTGGGAGAAACGCGGGGGTTACTGATATACCCATCCGTCTCATACAGAACTTTGCCGATTGGATACTCAAGGTGATTACGATCTTGCCCGAAACGAACAACAGCGAGACTAGCCATTCGGACCCCAATCCGCTTCCTGAACGTTTTCCAAAACCTCGCGGGGAGCGCCGCCGCCAAGCGGCATGCGCGCCAATGTGCCTCGCCTGATCGAATGGTAAAGGTGAGTACCGTTGAGGAGTACTGCCATTTCACCTGTAGAAGAAACAGACAGCACCTGAGAGTCCGTCAGCCCCAGAGGTTTAGAGTCGGAGGTCCCGGATCGCAGCTCATAGATATCAAGGGGATTGCCATTCCACGTTGCACTGAAGACCATCGAGGCGCCATCAGCAGTGAAACGCGCGGAAAAAATCGTCCCCCGCCGAAAGGTCAATTGGTGATATGAAGGCGGCTCGCCAGATGCTCGGCCCCTGCCCACAAAGAACGCCGCGGCGAGCGCGGCTAAGCTCACGACGATAGCCCCAGCTACCCATATCATCTTCCTGCTAAGCCGTTTAACCACTGGGCGCCTGGTCACCGTTGAGCCAGAAGTTGTAGACGTGCCCGAGAGTGATTCAAGATCGAAGGCAAGGTCCTTGGTAGATTGGAACCGGTCCCCGGGCCGTTTCTCTAAGCAGTGGCGGACGATGCGCTCGAAAGCCGGAGCGATTGCGCGCTCAGTTTCGGTGGGTTCGGGGGGTTCCTTGCTTAGAATCGCACTCATAACCTCGATTGGAGACTCGCCGCGAAATGCTCGCTTTCCCGTCAGCATTTCGTAGAACACCACACCAAAAGAAAAGATGTCTGAACGGTGATCGACTTGAGCGCCTTTCACCTGTTCTGGCGACATGTAGCCGACCGTACCCATAATGGTGCCGGCGCGAGTCTTGACCCTCATCGTATCGGCTTCGGAGTCCTGGTTGATGTCAGCGAGAGGATTGATGAGTTTGGCTAAGCCAAAGTCGAGGATCTTGACGTGACCATCTGTAGTGAGAAACACATTTTCGGGTTTCAGATCTCTATGTACGATTCCTTTTGCATGGGCAGCTGCTAAGCCGCGCGCAATCTGTTGTGCATAATCAAGGACCTTCTTGAGGGGAATTGCATTAATGCGAATTCTATCGCGCAGCGTTTCACCTTCGAGCAATTCCGAGACTACGTAAGTCACTCCCTCCGCGGAGCCGATATCGTAAATGGCGAGTATATTGGGATGGTTCAGCGCGCCGGCTGCTCTTGCTTCCTGCTCAAACCGCTGAAACTGTTCAGAACCTGGCGCGGTATCGGGCAGCAGAATTTTGATAGCCACGTCGCGATCGAGTGTTACGTCGGTCGCGCGATAAACCTGGCCCATTCCTCCTTCGCCAATCAGCGAACGAAGCCTGTATCGACCGAGGCTGGTGCCGGGTTCAATTTTCACGTGTGCTGTTTTTACCGTATTGGAAATGGCTGGCCTGGCTTGAAAATGACGGGAGGATTCTAGTTTACTTCGGCTGGTCGCGCCAGACTATTAAAAAGAAAAGTTTGAAAGGCGTAGCATTAGATCATGCAACTCTTTTTGTTGAGTCTGATTTCCTTACTTCTTTCATTCGCAATTCTTCCATTCCCGTCCGAATTAAGACAGCAAGCCACAAAGAGGCCGGGACGGATAGAGACCAACTACGACAGCAACAAAGATAAGACGACTGTACGCCTTTTACCGGTGCAAATATCCGGAGACAGGAATCAGTATCACAGCGTTCACATTGCGCCCTCTTTTAGTTATGCCGGCCGTGAGTTCAAAAGACCTGATGCAATCGAGTTCGAAGTGCAGACCGTGGTGAAGACAAAACTGAAAATTGATCTCTACGTGGTGTTTGTGATCGACGGCGAGACAATTTTCCTCAGTTCTAACCGGGCCGCGGTTAAGCGTCCCGTCCGGGGAAAGCGTTGGGTTGGCGAGCGCCTCATCTTTCGTATGCCTTATGAAACGCTGATGAAAATCAAAATGGCCAGGACAGTGGAAATTAAAATGGACGGCGTGAGGTTTCCGCTTTCAGAAGCGGTGTTAGAACTAGTCCTGGAATTCGCTCGGCGGTTGGATTAATGTCCCCGCAGGGGACAAAGTTAATAGCCGTGGGCACCGCCCACGGTTACATCCAATTAGGTTCGACGACCCTGAGAGGGTCGAACCCTTAAAGTTAGAAATATTTTGGGCGATTTGCGAGTTAGGTTACTTCGACCCTTTCAGGGTCGGATCGAATTCGCCGTTGGGTTCCGTGGGCGGTGCCCACGGCTACTGACTCGGTCCCCTTCGGGGACCCTAACGCTTTCACTCATCACTCAATTCCTTCATCACCTCGGCGAACTTTTCTACATCCGTACGAGTGCGCTCAAGTGCTCGCCGGCTTTCCAGGTAAGCAGCCCAGTTAGGAGTTTGCGTCAAAGCTCGCTGCGTGTCTTCGTCAAGGGCTTGCGCCATCACCGCAACCAGATCACTCACGATGCGCGTGTGTTCCAGCAAGGAATTGATAATGGAATAGGCTAGGCGCGCCTGCGCGGCATCGAGATCGCGGGCGACGTCGGTACCAGCAACTGCTTGTTCAGCTTCGCGTTCCATCTATTAAATCTCAATTAGTAACGCCGAAAACATTCTCGACAAACGGGAAGTCAACAACGCGGGCCGTGTGACCATTCAGTTTCACTTCAGTACCCGAGGAGCTGTACTCGTACTTTAGGTAACCGAGTGCGATGCGACGGCCGAGGTGCGGCGAAATAGTCGTCGAGGTGACACGACCAATTTCTTTGTCGTCGGACGAGATGATTACGGCCGGAGCTTCGAGTTTGATCGGACCGTCAAACAGTAACCCACGCAGTTTTTTCGCGACGTGACCACGATACTTGATACGCGCGATGATCTCCTGGCCAACGTAGCAACCCTTCGTGTAGCTGACGGCCTCGTCCAGATTTGTTTCGGTAACCACGGTCGTGTCATCCATGTCCTGGCCGTAGCGCGGGACACCTGCTTCGACACGGAGCGTTTCCCAGGCGTCATGACCCACCGGTCGCGCGCCGGCTGCGACGAACTTATTCCATGCTTCAACTGCTCGTGTAGCGTTTAATATCAAATCAAAACCTTGAGCGCCGGTATGCGAACTGGCGATAATTATGCCGTCCCACGTCATTGTCACGTCGTTAGCCGTCTCATCAATTCGTGTTACTGCAGCATCTGACAATGCTGCGACATCGACACCTAAACTCGCCCAAACAATTGCAGCAGCCTGTTTTCCCTGAACTGATAAGTGCGCGGTTTCAGCGGTCAAATCTGTGACGTGAAAGTCTCCGGCGAGAGTGAACTTCTGAATCGTCTGCAGAACACGCTCATGTGTCGCAGCCTCCGTATCAATGAGAAAGATAGGTTTGCCCTTGTCGTCGTCGGCTAGCCGACTAATGCGCACGCTTGCGATTAAGCGACCCTGGACGTTAGGGAACACTGCCGGCATCCAACGGTTCTGCTCCAGCGTCTTCATGTCGTTTGTGATCAGGCCATTTAGAAAGGGCACGGCCTCGGATCCGGTAACCAGCAACCGTCCCCGTGTGGAAAGATCGATCAAGCCCGCGCCACGCTCGCGCACTGAGGCATATTCAAGTAGCTCATCACCATACGTGGATGGGGTTAACCAGCCATCTCGTTCGAACATGACCGCGCCGGACCTTAAATGCATGTCTCGGAGCGCCAATTCTCGAAGTGCGACTTTTTGAACTTCACTCATGCTCACTAATCTCAGGTCTCAGGTCTCAAGTTTCAGGTTTCAGGTCTGAAGTTTCAAGTTTCAAGGACGAGTGCAAAACGCAAAGACGCATAGCGCAGGGGACGCAGAGACGCCGAGAGATTCAGAAAGCTTACAGTAATTTGATGAACGGCGGTCGCCAAAATCCTTTCTAGGTTCTTTGCGGCTTCGCGTCTTTGCGCCTCTGTGATTTTACGTCTCGCGTCTCTCGGTCTTAGCGATTCCTCACCTCTTGAGACTTGAAACTTGAGACTTGAGACCTGGGACTTTTATTTAACCACCGTGATCTCGCGGGTCGTCGTGTTGAAGGTACCATTTGCGACCGGCATATCGTTCTTATCAAGCAGCTCGAGACGTACCGTGTGTTTGCCGGCTAACCAGCCTGACAACCAAATGGGTTCCCACGTATCAATGAACCGGGGATCGTCGTCATCCACGATGTAACGCACGCGATACTCGCCGCCGTCCCCTTTCAATTTCGCATTCGTCAACCAGAAATCGATCATGATTGGATCGGCATCGGCGCCTTTGTTTTCACCTTTGGGCCGGCTGTAAGTCAAAAGCGGTAGAGTCGGATCAGCCTCAACACCCTTGCTCGCGCGCATGTCTTTGCCTTCGCGAGCCGGCTTGGGACTGGGCGTGGCGTTGTTGTTAGCCATTGTCTGCCCCGAGTTTGTAGTGGTGGGTTTGCTGGCATCGCCGCCGCCTTTGACTGTGAAGGTCACCATCTGAAACGCGCCGTCGTTCTTATAGCTTTCATGCCAAGGTCGCGAAGCGAACACCCGCAGTGTGTGTTTGCCTTCCGACACGTTGCGCAGCTCAAATGGCTGATCGAGTTCGTAATAGGCCTCGTAAGGTTCGTTATCAAGAATTACGTGGATGTGGTTGCCTTTTTCGGTTGCCGGATCCTTGTGTGGTTTGTACCCGCGCAAATCGCCACTGAGTTCAAGTTTCACACCCACGTTCGCGCCATTCACCACCGCATCTTTTGCCGGCGACACAATTCGCAGCTTGGGTTGCGCCTCATCCTGCTCACCACGTTGTTTCATCAAATCCATAATCGACTGTGGCCGGGAAACGACGTTGAGTTTTTGGGTAGGGGGCGGTGTGACCACGTTCGTCGCGGTGGTATTCGCGTTGTCTGGGTTCGTCGCGCAACTTGCAAACGCAAGTAGGGCCAACACCACAACACTTAAGATCATTGATCGATAAACGAGTATTCCCATTGGTCACCTCATGATTTTTTCGAGTAGTGTGCGCTCGAAGTATGGCAAATATTGGACAAGAATGCCGCGAATGAGTTTCCAAAGGCTCAAGCCTCCGCTATCAAGGCTCAAGTTTTCGTGATGTTTAGTGTGATTTCGTGGATTGTATTATCTCACGGCAAGAGCGACGATCCACGAAGCCAGACGAACTCGGTACAGTACGGGAGCGGTAGCGACCGCATGCACTTACACCGGACTCGCGGTTACTGACCTTTGTGCAACTTTAGAAACAGATGGGCCCAGAACTTGGCCGTTAGTTGCTTGAATGCGGTCGCTACCGCTCCCGTACTGTACCGACTGGCTGCGTCTCTTGAATGCGATCGCGACCGCTCCCGTGCTGGGCCGACCCAGAAAGGTGATGAATTAACCTGAATCCTGAGACTTGAGACTACGACTAGTGTAGAATCCGCGCACTGCGTTGCTACGAAAATCTATTGGAGGAAAGCGCTGGCCCACCCGCGCATATCTAGCGACAATGTATAGAAAATTTTCCCTTGCCTTAGTGATAATCACGGGGCTGCTGCTCTCCGCCGCGCTGCTGGTCTCATGTACTCGGCCGCCACAAACTGCAGAATTTCAACCGGAGATCCTGCCGCTGCCGCCACAACTCACTACCTATGAAGCAATGCCGATCCCGGCGGACAATCCCATGACTCCCGAAAAGGTTGCTCTCGGACGCCAGTTGTTCTTCGACGAACGTTTAAGCGGAGATGGATCGCGTTCTTGCTATTCGTGCCATGTGTGCGAGAAGGGTTTGACCGATGGGCTTGCCAAATCCGTCGGCGCTTTCAACAAGCAGTTACCTCGCAGCAGTCCGACACTCTGGAACATTGGTTATCACAAAGAATTTTATTGGGACGGTCGCAGTGGTTCGCTGGAGAAGCAGGCGATGGCGGCATGGACTGGGGCTAACATGGGCGCCAAAGCTGATGAGATTGCCGCTAAGCTCAACGCCATTCCTGGCTACCATTCACAGTTTCATAGTGTTTTTGGTGGCGACGCGACTCCGGACAATATCGTCAAAGCAATCGCCGCATTTGAACGCACAATCATTAGCGGCGACACAGCGTTCGATCGTTATCGCGCAGGTGATACCGGAGCGATGAGCGAGGCTGCGGTGCGTGGCTGGAATAACTTTCAGGCGATCAAATGCACCAACTGCCACGATGGTGCCTTGCTTACCGATCAGCAATATCACAACGTCGGCATTGGTATGGATCAGAAGGAGCCAGATGTCGGCCGTTTCAAAGTCAGCAACCGACCGGAAGATACGGGAGCATTTAAGACACCCACCCTTCGCGACATCGCGAAATCGGCGCCCTACTTTCACGATGGCAGTGTGCAAACTTTGGAAGAAGCTGTCGATCTTATGCTCGCAGGTGGAAAAGCAAATGAGCACCTCGACAGAAAGAATTTGCAAAAGCACGACCTCGCGCCGGATCAGCGCGAGTCGCTCCTGGAGTTTTTGAAGGCGCTTAACGTTGACTGCAAACTAACGAAGCCGGCTCTGCCAAAATAGAATTAGCCGCGGATTCCCGCGGATGACACAGATCAAATTCAATTACTTTTTGTATTCTGATCCGTGTTATCCGCGTAAATCTGTGGCTAATTTTTTCCGAGGGTTTTTTTCACCAAACTCACAAAATCTTCGATGTCTTCTTCCGTCGTATCAAACGACGTCATGAACCTCACTTCTGATGTCGCTTCATTCCAGACGTAAAAGAAATAATGTTTTTGCAGGAGCGGTACATACTTTTTCGGCACTAAAGCAAAGACGCCGTTTGATTCCACCTTCTGCGTAATCTTAATCTGCGGAATCCTTTCAAGCTCATTTGCCAACACCTGCGCCATCCGGTTCGCATGTCCAGCATTCCGGCTCCAGAGATCACCCTCCAGCAAGGCCGTGAATTGCGCCGAGATAAAACGCATTTTCGACGGGAGATGAGTGCCCTGCTTCCGTAGATACTTGAAGCCCGTCGCCAGTTTTGAGTCGAAGAAAACCACAGCCTCGCCAAACATCATGCCGTTCTTCGCGCCGCCGAAAGAAAGGATATCAACGCCAACGTCTGTTGTGATCTCTTTGAATTTCACATTCAAGCCGACCGCCGCGTTCGCGATTCGCGCGCCATCCATGTGTAACAACATGCCATTGCTGTGAGCAAAGTCGGCGAGCGTTTTAATCTCACGGGGCGTGTAAAGCGTGCCCATCTCCGTCGATTGAGAGATGGAGATCACGCGGGCTTGCACATGATGCTCAAATCCTATGTGATCCAGGAACGGCTTCACCTGCTCCTTCGTTACTTTGCCATCCGGAGTCGGAACGCTGAGTAACTTGCATCCGGTAAACTTCTCGGGCGCGCCACACTCATCAACATTAATGTGCGCCGTCTCGGCACAAACCACCGCGTGATAAGGCTGCGTCGCCGCTTTTAATCCCAGAACGTTCGCGCCGGTGCCACCAAAAACAAAAAACACTTCGACGTGTTTGCCAAAGTGCTTCCTAAAAACCTTTGCCGCTTGTTCGGTGTACGGATCGTCGCCGTAGGCGACAACATGACCATCATTAGCTTTAGAGAGCGCTTCCAGAATCTCCGGATGCACTCCGGCATTGTTGTCACTCGCGAAACTTCGGGATGGCTTTGCTTGTTTGGTCATGACAAATTGACAATTAGGAGCAGTCCGCGTAGCGGACCATTGAATTTAGCCCAGCACTTCAGTGCTGGGAAGAGGCCTTCCTACGCTGGGTTAGTCCGCGTAGCGGACGGCTGAAGACCAGTAAGAGAAGGCGTAGCCCCGAAATTTTCAGTCGTCCGCTAAAGCGGACTTTGATGCGCTACCGGCACCTATCCCAGCACTAAAGTGCTGGGCTAAATTCAATCGTCCGCTACGCGGACTACATTCTCGTTTCATCATCATAGTTAAGTTCAAAGTATTAGGTTAGGCTCTTACGCGATTTCAGATCCTTAATAATTTCCCTTGCTGCATTCGCCCCGCACTGCCCTGTAATCTCACCACCCGGATGCGTACCCGCGCCGCAGAGATAAAGTCCCTTGATCGGAGTCCGATACTGCGCCCAACCAATTATCGGCCGGAACATGAAAAACTGATCAAGCGATTGTTCGCCATGAAAGATATGACCGCCGGCCAATCCATGAGTCTGCTCAAGATCCCAGGGCGTGATTACCTGCCGCTGAACAATCAAGCCCTTTCAAGTTAGGAGCGTAAAGAGAAAGGACGTCGACAATTGCATCGCCAAACTCTTCACGGCGGGAATTCCAATCGCCCTGTTTCAATTTATAAGGCGCGTATTGCACGTGGACCGACATCACATGCGCTCCCGACGGCGCCAACGAGGGATCGTTTAGCGATGGGATAGTAATGTCCAGGTAAGGCTGCGGGGAATAGTCACCATACTTGGCCGCATCGAATGCGCGTTCGAGATAGTCGATCTCGTGCCCAACCTGAATACGGCCCGACAGCCTTTCAACCTCGTCAATGTCTATGCCGGTGAAGGTCGGTAACGCCGATAGAGCTAGATTGATTTTGGCAACACAGCCGGCGGCGCGATAGTTCTGTGACTTCAAGAGAAAATTCGGATCCAGATCAATGGGATCGACTAACTTGAGAAACGTAGTGCGCGGGTCCGCATTCGAAACAATCGCTCGAGCACTTAATTCGTCGCCATTCGCAAGAATGACTGTAGCCGCTTGGTTACCATTCGTATTGATTCCTGCGACCTCAACGCCGGTTCTAATTTCCACGCCGCTGTTGAGCGCCGTTTTCGCGAGTGCTTGCGTAAGTGCACCGAGTCCACCTTTGAAGGATTGTGAATTGGAAATCGCCTGGCCATCACGGGCCGCTTGCAGCAAAAGGCCTGTACTGGTTCCTGCCGACCAAGGCCCCGCGAACGCGCCATAGATTCCGCGAGCCGCGACGGCGGCGCGCAATGATTCCGTCTCAAACCACTCTGCGGCGAGGTCAGCGACCGCCATCGGTCCCCAACGCAACAAACGAAACGCGTCCTGTTTACCTAAACCGCGGAAAGACAGACCAAGCTTGCCTAAGTTCCACAACTCACCGGGAGCTGGTTTCTCGATTGTAGGCGGAGTCATCGACAACACTGGCGCAAGCATGCGGCCGATGCGCTCGAAGCTGCTCGCGAATTCGTGATAGTTCTGCGCGTCACGTTGCAGAGATTTGCTTGAGTGATTCCGCGGTGCGCCCCGCGTCGTTGTAAATCGTCGGCGCGAGACCTTCGGGATTTAAAACCGTAAGTCGAGCTGCCTGGTTCGTGAATTCGAGCCCATGCTGCGCGAGATTAAGATCAGCAGCGATCTTTTGTGAGAAGGGGCCGGTTGTATGCGCGAGTGTCGAACAAAGAAATCCCGGATGAATCTCTTCGGTGATTGCGCCGCCGCCCACTCGTTCACGGCGTTCAATCATCAGGCACTTCAAACCCGCTTTCGCCAGGTAGCAGGCAGCGACTAGCCCGTTATGACCAGCACCGATGATGATGACGTCGTGCATGACAGTTTCAGGTTTCAGGTTCCAGGTTTCAGGTTCCAGGTTTCACGTCTCAAGTCAGTGAGGAGGCACTTGAAACTTGTAACCTGAAACCTGAAACCTATTTTCGTTTCCAATCCTTCAAAAGCTGCAGCGCCGCATTGCGTCCGGGCGCGCCCATAATGCCGCCGCCGGGATGCGTGGCGGAACCACACATGTAGAGGCTGCGAATCGGCGTGCGATATTGCGCCCACCCTGGCGCCGGCCGGAGAAAGAAAAGTTGTTCGAGCGTAAGCTCACCCTGGAAGATGTTGCCTTCAGACAAACCGAAATCGCGTTCGATGTCGAGTGGCGTCAGCACCTGACGATGCAGAATAAGATCCTTAATGTTGGGTGCGTGTTCAGCGATAGTGTTAATGACGGTGTCGCCAAACTCCTCACGCTTGTCGTCCCAGTTACCTTCTTTCAAGTTATAAGGGGCGTACTGCACAAAGCAGGACATGACATGTTTCCCTGGCGGCGCTACCGAAGGATCAGTCAGGCTCGGAATCACGATGTCGATATAAGGACGACGCGAGTAGCGGCCATACTTGGCTTCGTCATAAGCGCGTTCCATGTAATCGACTGCCGGTGAAATCGAAACGGCGCCGCGAAGGTGCGGCCCCGCTCCCGGCTTCGCAATGAAGTCTGGCAAACCGGCCAAAGCAAGATTCACTTTTCCCGATGAGCCGCGATACTTGTAACGTTTCAGATCTGCTGTGAAGTCGTCAGGCAGATGCTCCTCACCAACCATTTTCATAAACGTCAGACGCGGATCGACGCTCGAAGAAACAACCCCAGCGTAAATCTCGTCGCCATTCGCCAACACGACGCCTTTTGCCTGTCCGTTCTTCAGTAGAATTTTTTCGATGGGAGCTTCGGTGCGAATTTCCGCGCCCGCCTCACGCGCCGCATCGGCAATCGCGTTCGAAATAGCTCCGGTTCCCCCACGCGAAAGGCCCCACGAACGAAACGCTCCATCAATCTCGCCCATGTAGTGATGCAACAAAACATAGGCGGTGCCAGGAGAACGGACCCCCAGAAAAGTTCCGATGATGCCCGACGCCGACATCGTCGCCTTAAGCACGTCGGTCTCGAACCACTGATCGAGAAAATCGACGGCGCTCATGGTCATCAATTGCACCTGGTTGTATTGATCTTCGGCCGGCAGGTTCTGAAATCGCTTGCCCAGGAAATAAAGATCTTTCAAGCCTCTTGGTTTCAATGACGTCGGATCGGGCGGCGTCATGCTCATGATGGGCTTAACGAAGTGCGCCATCTCCAGCATCGCCTTGCCATATTCGTCATAGGCTTCGGCATCAAGTCGTGAGTGGCGTGCTATTTCGCGACGAGTCTTGGCGTGATCATTGACGCGCCAGAGATAGTCGCCATTGGGCATCGGCGTGAACGTGCCGTCGAGCGGAAGAATCTCTAAACCATGACGAGGAAGATCGAGCTCGCGAATGATCTCGGGTCGCAACAGGGAAACCACATAAGAACAAACAGAAAACTTGAAGCCGGGAAAAATTTCTTCGGTAACTGCGGCGCCGCCAAGCACGTGACGCCGTTCGAGCACCAGCACTTTCTTGCCAGCGCGCGCCAGGTAGGCAGCATTCACCAGACCATTATGGCCACCGCCGATCACGATGACGTCGTAACGATTATTCATTTGTTAGTCGTTATTGCGCTTGATGGATTCAACTTCGAAGTGCAACACAACAGCACACTGTTGCCTGAGCGCCGAAGGCGCGAAATAAGGTAGCCAGGGGCAAGTGCTGAGCGCAGCGAAGCACGTCGCCCCTGGATCTCGTTGAGAAGAACTGTAAGCACTGAAAGTGCGACATAAGACTGTTGCGTCTGAATGCTATGACGCTCTTTCAGAGCTCAACACTTAAACGAACAGCACCAGGGGCGACGTGCTTCGCTCAGCACTTGCCCCTGGCTACCTTATTTCGCGCCTTCGGCGCTGCGCTCGCTGACATTCGGTTGATCACAGATTTGGACACCCAGTTGCACTTCGAAGTTGAATCTGCGCTTGATGAAGAATAGTTAGCATACTTATAATCGCTCGCCCTGACAAACAAGCCTTTCGCGTAGAACTGATGCAGTTTGGAGTGAGGTCGGTACCACCACGCGGTAGCGGGTGGGCCGGTAACTAGCACTTAACCTCGTGGTGATGATTTCATCACTAGGCTATTGTACGTGTATCGCAAGACTTGAACGCTGGCGGTTCGGCCCACCGGCTACCGCCTGGTGGTACTAACCTGATTCCCAAACTGCGCCAGTCCTTTCGGGGTTTTCGGAAACTACGACATCCCACTCACGAGGTTTTGAATGCCTGTCGGAACTGCCTTTCACGAAAGAACATTTCCGCTTTGCGAGAGCTTGAACTATCGCGAGTGGTCTGGTTATTACGCCGTCAGCTCTTACGAACCGCATCACGAGCACGAGTACAACGCAATCCGCAACGCTACGGCGCTGATCGATATTTCACCGCTGTTCAAGTATCGCCTAACCGGCAAAGACGCGACGCGACTCGTCGATCGTGTAATTACACGCGACATGCGCAAGGTATCTGTGGGTCAGGTGATCTACACGCCCTGGTGCGACGAAAGTGGAAAAGTCATCGACGACGGCACGGTTTCGCGGCTGGAGGAAAACACTTATCGCTGGACTGCTGCCGATCCTAGTCTGCGCTGGTTTACTCAGAACGCTACCGGACTGGACGTGCAGATCGAAGACCTTTCTGAGTCAGTCGCTGCCCTCGCGTTGCAGGGACCAACATCTGCCAGGCTGTTGCAGGCGATAGTTAAAGACGCGAATTTGGAAACGCTTAAGTACTTCCGCGTCACGTCAGGCACCATCGCCGGCCTAAGCGTGGACATCTCGCGCACCGGATACACAGGCGACCTGGGTTACGAAATATGGGTGCCTGCTGAGCAAGCTCTGCAAGTTTGGGATGCGCTTGTTACTGCAGGTCGCGCGTTCGATATTCATGCCGCGGGGATGCTGGCTCTCGATGTGGCACGAATCGAAGCAGGCCTGTTGCTTATCGATGTCGATTTCAATAGCAGCAAGAAAGCATTGATTGAAGAACAGAAGTATTCGCCATACGAGATGGGATTGGGACGGCTGGTTCATTTAGAGAAAAATCGCTTTGTGGGCCAGGCTGCTTTGGTGGCTGAACAAAAACGCGGTCATGCCCGCGAGATTGTTGGACTTGAGATTGATTGGCCGGAGGTTGAAAGTTTGTACGAAGCAGTTGGCCTGCCTCCTGCAGTTTCGCCTATAGCTTCACGAGTTGCGGTACCGGTCTTCCATGAGGGCCGGCAAGTTGGTAAGGCAACTTCCAGCACATGGTCGCCAACGCTGAAGAAAATGATTGCCCTCGCGACGGTGCAACGCGAATTCACAAAACCCGGCCGGCGGCTGCAGTTCGAGATTACGGTCGAAGCTGTACGACATCGTGTGGGGGCTCGAGTTGTTAAGACTCCTTTCTTTAATCCCAAACGAAAGACCGCAACCCCACCGAGTTGAAGACTGTCCCCGGAGGGGACAGAGTTAATAGCCGTGGGCAACGCCCACGGAACCTGACTGCCAAAATTAGTCCGACCCTGAAGCGGTCGAATCTTCTTTGACCCTTTCAGGGTCAGAGCCATTTCTGAATCCTGCTTCCGTGGGCGTTGCCCACGGCTATTAACTTTCATGCTTTCAGCGTGAAGCCATCAAAATGGAAAAGACCCTTTCCGAGATCATCGACAGCTACGATCCACGCGCGTCGCTGGAAAATGCTTCCACGATCCCTTCTTCCTGGTACACCGACAAACAACTGTATGAACTCGAGCAACAAACAGTATTCACACGCTCGTGGCAATTGGCCGCTCGGGTAGATCAACTGACAGAGCCCGGTTGCTACGTAACCTGCGATATCGGAAACGAGCCCATCGTTACCGTTCGCGGCAGCGATCGAGAGCTGCGTGGGTTTTTCAATGTCTGTCGCCATCACGCGGCGGCGGTGATGACGGATCCCGCAGGAAACGCGCCTCACCTCCGTTGCCCATATCATGGTTGGACTTATTCACTCGAAGGAGCATTGAAAGGCGCTCCTGATTTTTCCGGGGTCTGCAATTTTGATAAAACGGCGAACGGACTAATACCGGTTCACACAGCAACCTGGGAAAACTGGGTGTTTGTCCGAATTGAGAATGAGAAATCGCAACTTTCTTTGCCTGACTTCCTCAGCGCCGACTTAATCAATCAAATTCGACCCCTTGATCTAGGCAAGTTGCATTGGCTGGAGCGGCGTCATTACACCTTTGACTGCAATTGGAAAGTCTTCGTCGATAATTATCTCGACGGTGGTTATCACGTTCCTTATCTCCATAAAGGTCTGGACAGCGTACTCGACTACAGCAACTACACGATTGAAAACGGCGTGCGTCATTGTCTGCAGTCGAGTCCGCTCGTGAGCGATGGCGCTGAAGCTGCCACGGGCGCCGTTCGTCGCGGGGAACGGGCGCTGTATTACTGGATCTATCCAAACTTTATGATCAACTGGTACGACGGAGTGATGGACACGAATCTGGTGTTGCCGCTTGGTATTGATAAGACTGAAGTGATCTTTGATTTCTACTTTCCTGATGTCTCGGCTGCGGCGCGTGAACGCAATCTTGCAAGTATTGAAGTCGGGCAGCGGATTCAGGATGAAGATGTTTCGATCTGTAAGTCTGTGCAGCGCGGTTTGAATTCGCGGGCTTACGAGGCTGGAAGATTATCTGTGCGGCGTGAAGCTGGAGAACATCTGTTTCATAGATTGCTCCATGCCGATTTGTGTACAGGATTGAATGAGTATTAGCTATATTCAGCTCCCGTTGCATGAGATCAGGCACTCCTGATCAAGTCGGCGTAGCCGACGACTGACAATAGCCCAGCACTTCAGTGCTGGGTTCCGTCGGAACAAGGGTTCTAGTCCGTGAAACGGACGACTGAATCGTTTTCTTAAAGCGCTTCAGTCGTCCGCTACGCGGACTCCACCTCTGAACGACGCCCTAAACCCAGCACTGAAGTGTTGGGCTATTATCATTCGTCCGCTACGCGGACTAAAACCCTTGCCCGAAACAACCTCCACAACTTCACGACCAAAACAGAATAGGCGCCTCCTGCGCGTACTCGGCGTTGGCTTCGGTCTTGCCGTCATCATCGGTAACACAATCGGCGCCGGCATCTTTGGCACACCGGGCACGATTGCCAAACTATTGCCAAACGCCTGGTTGTTTCTTTGTGTCTGGCTGATTGGCGGTCTCTATGCCTTGCTGGGGGCTTTCCAGATCGCCGAACTGGGAACAATGATTCCCCAATCGGGTGGCCAATATGTTTTTGCGCGCTATGCATTAGGCAAATACCCCGGCTTCATTGTTGGCTGGAGCGATTGGATCTCAACGTGCGGCAGCACTGCGGCGGTAGCGCTGATAATTGGCGAATTCATGGGTGCGCTGTTTCCGGCCTTCAGCGGGAAGTCCGTTGGTGTCGCCGCATGCATCGCCATCGCTTTCGCAATACTGCAATGGCGTGGCGTCCTCTGGGGTAGCAATGTCCAAAACATTACGAGTCTCGTCAAGGCTCTCGCGTTTGTGATTCTCATAGTCGCCGCCTTTGCTTTCGGCAGCGGCGCAACTGAAACTGAAGTGCCACAAGGCGTATCGCCGCAGGGATGGCTACTCGTTTCCGCCTTTGTACTTTCGCTACAGGAGGTGATCTACACCTACGACGGTTGGACAGGTGTCGTTTATTTTTCTGAAGAGGTTGAGCAGCCAGCGCGGAACATTCCGCGAGCACTCTTCGGTGGTGTGCTTTCCGTGATCGCGATCTACTTGATGGTCAATCTCGCGCTGCTTTACGTACTACCGATATCGATGATTGCCGGACAAGATCTGGCGGTGGGAGCGGCGGCAACGGCTATCTTTGGCCCGTACGGCGATACGACATTCAGGATTCTCACGATCCTCTCAATGCTCAGCGCGATCAATGCTTTCCAACTAATGGCGCCTCGTGTCCTCTTCGCAATGAGTCGGGACGGACTCTTCAGCAAAAAGGCCGCCATCGTTAATAAGGGTGGCACTCCAACTACCGCCCTGTTTCTAAGTACGATCGTTGCTGTAACCTTCATTATGTTTGGCCAAACGTTTGGAACCGTCATAAAGATTTTGGCTTTTTTCTTTGTAGCCAACTACGCCTTGTCCTTCATTTCAGTCTTCGTGCTGCGCCGACGCGAGCCGGATCGAGAAAGACCCTATCGGGCCTGGGGATACCCATGGACTACAGCCTTGGTTCTACTTGGTTCTGTTCTGTTTTTAGTAGGTGCAGTCGCCAACGACACCCGCAACAGCCTCTACGCGCTCCTGCTGCTGGGCGTGAGTTATCCCGTCTTTCGCCTATTGAGTTCCGGCCGAGGGCTCCAATAAAGAAAAGCTAAACCGCCTGGGTTCGCATCAGTTAGCGCCAATTCTTAACCCTTGGCCAGCCGGTTTGTAAATTCCACTTCAACCCACGGCAAAGCAGGATGGGCCGCGTTTCGTAAGAGAATGCATAGGGATTATGTTGTGTAGCAGCTACCGTCAGTGACTCGCAGTCATCTCGGGCTTCGCTTTCTTCCTCGCCCACCAGAATAATTATTTCACCGGTGTAGTTCCGCGGTCCCCAGAGAAAGTAATTTTGATGTCCGCTGATCGCCTTGGGTAAGCCGTAATGGGAACCGAAGAAGTCGATCGCTGCAGCCTGACCGTAGTTACTACAGTAGATCGCCGTGCGTGCCTGCTCATCAGGCGGGAGTGAGTGGTAAACGCGGGCGACGGTGGCGACCATGCCCGGCCAGGGAAATTCGTCCGCGTAATACTGTGGCAAGGCCTGGCCAACGAAACTGCGCTCGGTCTTCGGCACCTCAAAAGGCAAATGCGACTGGTAGCGAAGGAACGCCTCGATCGGGAGCACCGGCAAAACCAGCGGCAGCAATGGCACAACACCCAGGGCCAGCCAAAAGAAACAAGCAGATCTCAATACAGCTCGCATTCTGGGATGCGCGAAGAACTTGGCTGAGACGATCAACCGTTCAGCCGCAGTTGCCCCTGCCGCCAACAACATTGCGTATGCCGGCGCCGAATAGTAGTCCTTACCATGCGTGATCATGAAAACCGCGATCGTGATCACGAACGCCCAACCGAAAGCGCGGTAGGGCTTTGCTTCGCGCGAAAAGAAATAGAAGATCAGACCACCAAACCAGAAGGGAAAGCTGACAGGGTTCATCATCAAAATCTGCTGCAACAGATATTTGCCGGGAGGCAGAACCACGTCTTTTCCAGTAGCGCGGACGTTTCGCATTAATTCCAGGAAGGGCCATTGATGCTGAATGTTCCAAATCAAATTCGGCAGAAAGATCAGAAGGGCAAGCGCGCCGCCTAAGAGGATCCAGGCCGTAAATAAAATCTTTCGCTGACGTGTGAGCAGCACGCCGGCGATCAGCGCGAAAGCAAATACAGCTATCGAGTATTTATTAAGGAGGCCCACGCCTACGATCGTGCCGAAGACTAACCACAGTTTTGCATTTCCGGTTTTTATCAGGCGCAAGATTACGTAGCCGCAACCTGTCCACAAGATCGGTTCCAGGCTGTTCATGGCGAACTGGTGATCGATCACCCACCAGACACCGGGCGTGGCGGCAAGTGCTGCGGCCAGCACAGTGCCAAAACGCTTAGCCCCAAGCTCGCGTGCGAAAGCGGCAACCAGAATGATGCGAGAGGCGCCGGCCAACGCGGGCCAGAAGAGTAAAGCTGGTAAGGAGGTACCAAACGTGTGGCGAGCGATCCAGGCAAGAACGGCAATTAGCGGTGGCTGATCGACGTAACCAAATGCCAGATGCTCGGAGCAAGCGAGGTAGTACAGCGCATCTCGAAAGTAACCGTACCGCGTCGAGGTTCCGAGATGCAGGGCAAAGTAAGCCAGAGCAATTACATAGACCCATGGCCACAGAGATACACGCGGTGAATCGTTGCTTAATGCCGGTTTATGCATCCGCTGGTACCGAACTCACTCCGCACTAAGTGCTTCGTTATTCTACTTCGGTCGTTTCCCTCGTTCATTTAGTGAAATTTAAGCCTAAAAGATTCGCTCGTCCGACCCTTCGCACGCCTCACTTGGAAGGATTTCAGCCCGTCCGTGTTAAACAAGTTTGCAAATCTTAATTTTTTTGCTAGAATCCGAGGCCTCCAGAAAATCCCCCCGACTCTGGTGATGAACTTAGCCTCCGAGAACACCTGCTTAACGGCTAAATACCTCTCGGCTTCGGGCCAATAAAAAAGTAAATCACGCACACCAAAATCCAGGTGAGGGACCAAAAATGAGGAAATCCTCGTGTAGACCGTGGATGGCGCTATCACTCGCGCTAACCATCTTCGCCGGCCTGCTAGTCAGTGATCACGCTCACGCGGAACGTCCGAGACCAAAGTCGGTGAAAGTATCCGCCGAGGTACTTAAGAAGGTAAATCTCGGGCAGGGAAATGAGCGTATCCGCGTCATCGTCCAGCCCCGCGAAGCGTGGACCGCCGACCTCGAGTCAGCCCTCCAGGGAGCCGACGTAGCCAATGTACGTCAATTCCAGAAGTTCAATTTCCGCGTGCTCACAGTTTCGGCGGCCGCTGCGGCGGCGCTGGCCTCTCGGGACGATGTAGCATTCGTCTCTGTGAACAAGGAGGTGCGCACGCTCGGTCACGTGTCATTAACGACCGGAGCCGATGCGGTGCGAGAGACGAACGGCACGACGACCGGAGGGTTGGACGGCACCGGAATCGGGATCGCCGTGCTGGACTCGGGGATCGACGTTAATCATAAGGCGTTTCTGGATCGCAGCAACAACCTGCGGGTTATTGTCGACAGGGATTTTACCGGCGAGGGACGCTCAGACGACCCCTACGGCCACGGCACCCATGTGGCTTCGATGGCTGCTGGCAATGGCCGTATCTCAAACGCGCAATACACCGGCATCGCACCGAACGCTAACATCATCAACCTTCGCGTACTCAACTCGCAGGGCGCTGGAACTATTAGCGGCCTGCTCCAGGCACTCGACTGGGTGCTCGCCAATCGCGCTACCTATAACATCAGGGTCGTCAACATGAGCCTCGGCACTCCGGCTGTGGTTTCCTATAGATACGATCCGCTGTGCCTGGCGGTGCGTCGATTGGTGGACGCTGGCATCGTTGTCGCTGCCGCGGCCGGTAATAATGGAAAAGACGGAGCCGGTAATAAAGTTTACGGGCGCATCCATTCACCTGGCAACGAACCCTCAGCCATTACTGTGGGCGCAGCCAACACATTCGGTAGCAATGCGCGAGGTGACGACGGCGTCACGTCTTACAGCTCTCGCGGGCCGACGCGCAGTTACTGGACCGACGACGAGAACGTCAAACACTACGACAATCTCGTGAAGCCCGACCTGGTCGCCCCAGGAAATAAAATCGTCCAGGCACAGGCTGTCGACAACTTGCTCGTAGCACACAACCCACAACTGGATGCGGGAGTGAGTCCCGTCGATAACCGCCGCATGATGTACCTAAACGGCACTTCGATGGCTACTCCGGCCGTGGCGGGCGCTGCTGCGCTAATGCTGCAAGCCAACCCCACTCTCACACCCAACCTTGTAAAGATGATCCTCCAGTACACAGCTCAGCCGCTCCGTGGGTTCAATAGCTTCGAGCAAGGCACCGGTGAGCTGAATGTCGAGGGCGCGATTAGGCTCGCCAGACTCGTGCGCCAGGATTTATCGGCAGCAACCGTCGCGGGCGAACCCTTGCTGGGAACGAACTCGCTGCCACTCCAGCAAACAACCATCGCCGGCCATACATTCTCATGGTCGCGAGGGATTCTCAGGAATTTCTGGTGGACGACCGGCGACGCTCTGATTAGTCAGTATCAAAGTGTTTATGGCATCGGCGCTTCGTTCGGTGTTGGAGTAATCACCGGAGACGGCGTGATCACTGGCGATGGCGTGATCACCGGCGACGGCGTAATCACCGGTGACTGCATCATGACTAGTAACGGTGTCATCACCGGCGATGGCTTAGTCTTTCTACAGGTCAGCAGTTTGCTAAACGGGGGCAGCTTACTCGGCGGCATGGTGCTCGGCGATGGAGTCATTACCGGCGACGGTGTAATTACCGGCGACGGAGTAATTACTGGTGATTTAACCCTACAAGCACAATCCGCAACGCTTGGCGGGGATGAGACGGAATCGATGCTTGTAATGATCGACGATGGAGAAGATTTCCTGGATTATTAGTAAGAGGCATTAAAATCTTAGCCGCGAGGGTTCAAGCCAACGGTGACACCTCTTATTGCTCTTGATAGACAGCCAACAATGCAGGCCGCGCTTGAGCGAGCCGCGCTTGGTCCTTTGGAAGTTTGCCCTCTGATTAAAGGGCATGAAGCCGAAGTGCTTGAATTCCTTGCGGCGCAGCCACTGCACAACGTTTACATGGCGGGTTTTATCCGCGACAACGGACTTGTAAGTCCTCTCAATCGCGGCACGTTTTACGGCAGCCGCGACGAGGCCGGACGACTCGAGGGTGTAGCCTTAATCGGCCACGTGACGCAGATGGATGTGCGGACGGAAAGGGCTCTGGAGGCATTCGCCCGTGTCGCGCAAGCGTGTCCTTCGGTTCACGTCGTCATGGGCGAGACTGCCAGAGTGCGCGACTTTTGGCGTCATTACTCATCAGGCGGGCAGGAATTGCGAGTTGCCTGCCGTGAGTTGTTGCTGGAACAAAAATGGCCTCTCGAAGCTAGTGGGTCCGCGACGGGACTGCGCCACGCCGTTGCGGATGATCTGCCGCAGATTTTGCGCGTTCAAGCTGCGATGGCGGTAGCCGAATGCGGTGTCAACCCGTTGGTAGTGGATCCCGAGGGGTTTAGCGCGCGTTGTTTGCGCCGAATTGAGCGCGGCCGGGTTTGGGTCGTGGTAGAAGGCGGCACGTTGATCTTCAAGGCCGATATCATGGCTGAAACTCCGGAGGCAGTTTACCTCGAAGGCATCTACGTAAACCGGCGGCACCGTCGGCTCGGGCACGGACGGCGCCACCTGCTGGCGCTTGGACAAATCCTACTCTCCCGTTCAAACTCGGTTTGCCTGCTCGTCAACGAGCGCAATGAGGCGGCCAAATTCTTCTACTATAATGTCGGCTATAAACTTCGAGACCTTTTCGACACCGTCTACTTGTACAAGAGGGGGCAACTGAGCGAAGACGACTAAGTCGTCGAAGGGCAGAGCCTATGGGCAGACAACGATTTGTCGCGCCGTACATGTGGGGAGTTATTGGTATCGGCGCTGCGATCCTCTTGCTCTCGCTGTACCGCTTACCACTGGTTCGCCTCGACCTGCCATTCGTAATTCTCGCCCTGCTCGTTGTCGCTGTCAGTTCAAGCGTCGTCATCAGAATTCCGCTCGTTTCCGGTGGCATCACTGTTTCCGACACGTTCATCTTCCTCACCATGCTGCTGTACGGCGGCGAAGCGGCCGTCCTGGTGGCGGTGGGTGACGGTCTCTGTGCGTCACTCCGAATTAGCCGGAAGCCACGCACCATCCTTTTCAACTCAGCCGTCATGGCCTGCTCGACGTTCATTACCGTTTGGACGTTGCGCACATGCTTTGGTTCTATCATCGAGTTGCCTCGTGCGGGCTACACCGGCGGCTTTATTGGGGCAATCTGGGTGATGGCGCTCACACAGTACGCGGCCAACTCAGGCTTAGTCGCGGTTGAGAAGTCGCTTAAGACGGAGCAGCCTTTCTGGAAAACGTGGCGGGCGTTTTACTTGTGGACCTCACTTACTTACATCGCCGGCGCGTCGGCTGCTGGCATCATCGCAAAACTTATCGCCAGCTTCGGCTTCTACGCAGTCACTCTTACAGCGCCGATCGTCGCCATCGTCTATCTAACCTACAGGACATATCAGAGAAATATCGAGGCTTCTCAAGGTCAAGCTGCACAAGCCGAGCGCCACGTGGAGGAACTGAACCATTACTTGACTGAGCTTAAACGCGCTGAGGAAGAACGCGATCGGCTCCTGGATCGCGAGCGACGCGCACGGGCAGAAGCAGAGGCCGCCAATCGGATAAAGGACGAGTTCCTGGCCACGCTCTCGCACGAATTGCGCACGCCCCTAGCCTCGATTCTCGGCTGGGCCAACTTGTTACGCGCCGCGCAGCCCGACGCTCCGATCAGCGCGCAAGGGTTGGAAGTAATTGAGCGCAACGCACAGAACCAGCGACAACTGATAGATGATTTGCTTGACGTCTCGCGCATTATCACCGGGCAGTTGCGGCTCGACGTCCAGCAAGTCGACCTGACCCAGATCGTTGCCGACGCGGTAGAAGTCGTGGGTCCGGCTGCTAATGCGAAGAGGATCCAAATCTCGTGTGCGTTTGGTCCGGCGCGTTGCCACGTGTTGGGAGACGCTGTGCGCTTGCAGCAGGTAGTATGGAATCTTCTAGTCAACGCCGTGAAGTTCACGCCGGAAGGCGGCCGCATCGCAGTTACGTTCGATCAGATTGATAACCGAGTTACGGTTTCGATAAGTGACACCGGCCAGGGCATCACCGCGGAGTTTCTGCCGCACGTTTTTGATCGGTTCCGCCAGGCTGATGGCACGACAACGAGAGCTCACGGCGGACTTGGGTTAGGGCTGGCGATCGTGCGCCATCTCGTGGAAGCCCACGGGGGTACAGTAGCCGCGGAAAGTCTGGGAGCTGGCCGGGGCGCGGTATTCTTCTTTTCCCTGCCACTTCGCGCAGAGGCGAATGAAGTCGAACCTGTTGACCGCCTGCTTGAATCGCGCTTGCGAAAAGCCGACGCCCCATCGCTTCACGGAGTCCGAGTGTTAGTTGTTGACGACGACACGGATGCGCGGCAAATGATCAGTGCTGTTCTCAGGCGTTCAGGAGCTGAAGTGAAAGCCTGCTGCTCCGCGGGCGAAGCACTGACGGCGCTACCGCAGTGGCGACCGGACGTGCTGATGAGTGACATTGGAATGCCCCATGAAGACGGTTATGAACTTATCCACAAGGTGCGGGCGCTTACCGATGAGCGCGGAGGCCGGGTGCCCGCCGCGGCGCTGACGGCTTATGCACGCGACGAAGATCGCAAGCGTGCAATTGCAGAAGGCTATCAGATGCACGTAGCCAAACCCGCCAGTTCGGCGGAATTAGTTGCCGCCGTCGCCACGCTTGCCAAAGCAACTATCTGAACCGCGCTGCAAGCAGTCGCACAAAATAACTTAGGGCCACCCCAAAGGTGGCCCTAGTTATTTGTAGTGATGGAGCTGACGGCGGATCGAATTACGACCAGCCCTTAAAGATCGCCTTCGCTAAGTTTCTTCTCGTTTGGCACCAATCGCCATGCTCGGTTCATTCCCATTCAGCTTTATCGGCGCTGCAACGAAGTATCGAGCAAATCGAGAATGTCTCCGATCGTGGGCGACATCGTCGTTTGGGCAAAGATGAGGCTGCGTTGCGCGATCGCATTGCTGCCTTTCCGGCGCACAAACCAGCCAATGAACGGGACGGGACGGATACCCGGAATGTCTTTAAGCAACGGCAAACCGCCCTTGTACGTGGTCGGTATTCCCATTCTGGCGTCTGATTCGAAACGGGACACTTCGCGAATCTCGAGGTTCGCGAGTTGGACTTCGGTGTTCACCGTGTGCCGCTCGACGCGGGGCAGGCGCGGATTAGTCGTCCCTTTGGGATCGCGGACCAGCGTTGTGTCCACGAAGTCAAACTTGAAGCGCAAAGCTTGACCGGTGGGATCGAAAATTGGCGTGACCTGGAAAGCACTGCCAGAGGTAATGCCGTAAATCTCAGCGGTATCTTTCTCATTTGCCCACGTCTTGAACGCACCGAGTGCACCCGAGACACCAGCTGTCTGCGCGGCCAGGGTCATCTGCGATATTTGCTGCAATCCCTGAATAAGATTTGTTTCCTGGCCAACGGCCAACTCTGCTGTCGCGCGCGGATCAACCCGTGCTACCAGGCGATTGGTTGCCAGCACTGAAGTCCGCTGAATCACCCCGAAGCCGATGCCCGTCTTCTTCAGCTTGTGGCGCAGGTTCTGAAGCATGGGTTGGACGAATGCGCGATCAATGTCATCTTCAAACGCTTTTGTAAAGACATCTAGCATGCCGTCAGCCGCCGCTACTCGGGCCGGTGATGGTCTAAGGTTATAGACCATGGTCTTTGAAGTGTTTCCAAGATTGTACTGCAAGCCGATTGTCCCTTCACCCGATTCAACTATCCTGACGACGCCATTCATCACATCGACCGGCGAAATTGGAAACTCATCGTGTATGGTGTCGAATATTTTGGGAAGCTTTTCTTTCAAACACTTGTATAAGTCCTTTTCCGCCCCTTCCAGCTCCTTTGGCCCTATCGCTGGTGACTGTGCTGTTGCGGGTGTTCCGACTTTCTTGTTATGGAGTTTGACGAAGCGGTCTATTCGAGGTTGCAAGCGGGCAATTCTCCCAACCAAATGCTTAAGCAAGAGGCCTCGTATGGCATAAACGAGCTCTTCCTGCTGCCGCGTAATTTCCGTTCTTCTTCCAGCCTTGGATGATGAGTCCATATTCAACATGGAGTGCAGGCGTGTGAAATGTTTTCCGAGTTTGGTTTCCAGTTCTCTCTCGAACCTTTGCATAATCGACGCGCGCTGAACCCGGTCAGTCAGCAACAAAAGAATCAGCGCTTCGTTTAGCGTTGTGGCTGCAGCCGGATCCTTCAAGCCAAACTGCTTGGGGTTGTCGAAACCAAGCTCATCTATGAAATCTACTCCTAGTTCCTTCCGCACCTGTTCTGAGTAAAGGGCATAACGTCTTAAGCGTTGGTTTCGTCCCGTAATATCTGTGTCTG
>CAVVJS010000013.1:0-29742 GCA_963748605.1 Pyrinomonadaceae bacterium | reverse complement strand
GGGCAGGACCGCACCTACTCCGCCGCAGCGATCCAGTCAGTGAAAAGATTACTCAAGGAGAAATCGAGCGACCCGCTCCGGGATTAGTGTAATCGCTAGTTGACCGACCCAGCCGCGAACTTCGCACGCTATCGTTGAGCTCAATACTATGAACATCCTACAGGTTTGTTCAGCGCATGAAATCGGGGGCGGAGAGCGGCATCTGGTTGACCTCACCAATGGTTTAACCGAGCGCGGGCACGCGGTTTACATTGCTGTAATTCCAGATTCGCCTCTAATAAGCGAACTCTCTTCATTAGCAAAGAACCACATTCTGGAACTCCGTATGCGCAACGCTTTGCACCTTTCCAGTGGATTGAAACTCGCTCGCATTGCGCGCGAGCACTCGATCGATATTATCCATGCGCACGTCGCACGCGACTATCCTCTGGCAGCCTTGGCGTCCTTGGGTTCTGGTAATACGCCATACGTGCTAACGCGTCACGTCCTTTTTCCCTTAAAGAGATGTCCATCGGCTATTGCTACGCCGCGTATCTCGTGTGATAGCCGTTTCTCAAGCCGTCGCTGCCGCGTTACTTAGCAAGGTATCTTTGACCCGCGTAGGTTGTGACGATCCGAACGGTATCGACACCACGCGATTTGCTAAAACGCCGCCGCATCAAAATAGCCCTTTGAACTCTACAACAGCGGCGCCAGGTTCCTCGTCGGCATGGCTGGACACCTGGCTCCGATCAAGGGTCAAGAGGATTTTGTGCGCGCGGCGGCGATAATTGCCTCTCATCGAGCTGATATCGACTTTGTAATGGCTGGCGAGGACAAGTCGCGATCGGGAGAGAATCGCAGAGCAATCGAGAGTCTCATCGCTCAACTCAGTCTCGGCAACGCGTTCAACTAGTAGGGTGGCTGGATGATGTAAGAGGTCTTCTTAGGGCCCTCGATGTATTCGTCTCCCCTTCGCGGATAGGAACCTTTGGTCTTGCCGTTATCGAAGCGATGGTGAGTGGAGTGCCGGTCGTAGCCTCAATGTCCGAGGGATCGCGAGAAATTATTAAAGACGGCGTGACTGGCAGGCTTGTTGCAATTAAGGACGTCGAAGGTTTAGCCAAAGCAATCGTTGAGCTGCTCACTAATGAACCAGAACGGAGGAAGCTCAGCGTAAATGCACTTGATTTGGTGCAGCAACGCTTCTCATTGCAGCGTATGGTTGAAGACACTGAACAACTCTATTGGGACGTGCTTCATAACAGCCAGTTGAAAACCTCAGGTACGGCGCCGTTTTCGATAACAGAGAAGAAAGACAAGACGAATGTAACACTTTGAGAAGTGACTGAACCTCCGCTACCGCTTGCGACTCGCCGAAGGCTACTCCTTCGGCATCCTTCCCGAAGTTATTAGGTGATCCCACGCTGAATTTTCTCAGCCGCCGGCGTCTTTAGCACGTCTAAGGTGATGCGGGGAGGCCTGATTAATACCCACACAAATTTGGAAGGTGTTCAAATGAAAATTATTAAGCATCGGAGTGCTTTGCCTTTTCGGCGTAGTCGTTCGGGGCCAGCTTGGCTGGCACTACTCGCATTGTTAACTCCGACTTTTTCAATCGGTAGTCATGCTCGAATTGGCCAACAGGGACAGTCAAAACCTCAGGCAGTGAGCCTTAGCGAAGAGCAGCGGATCAGTCATGTTTTGAATCGGCTCGGATTTGGCGCACGTCCGGGCGATGTGGAACGCGTGCAGGGGATCGGCATTCAGAAATACATCGAGCAACAACTAAATCCGTCGCAAATCTCAGATGAATTTGCCGAAGCGAAAGTGAAGAATCTTTCCACCCTGACGATGACGACAGCTCAGCTGTACGAGAAGTATCCGCAACCCGGACAAATTTTGCGGCAGTTGCAACGTCGCGGCGAATTATCTGACGACGCGGCAAACCCGCGCGCCAACCAGAACTCCAGGCTGCTCCCGACAAATCAATGCCATCGGAAGCAATGCCCGGACCTGCTCAACCGAACGGCAATCCCAACGCTGCCGGGCGGAACGAAGAGAATCGCCGCGCGATTCGCGATTACTACGCGGAGAATGGTCTGCTCCGGCCGCAGCGGATCATGGTGGAGCTGCAAGTCCTCACGAATCCTGCGAGCCACTTACAGTGAACGACAACTGCAAGAAGTGCTTGTCGATTTTTGGACTAACCATTTCAACGTCTTTTCCGGAAAGGGCGCCGATCGCTGGCTCTTAACTTCCTATGATCGCGACACCATTCGTCCGCACACGATGGGAAAGTTTCATGATCTATTGCTGGCCACCGCGCAAAGTCCGGCGATGCTTTTCTATCTTGATAACTTTCAAAGTGTCAGTCCCAATGCCCAGGCAGCTCAGCGTCGCGGTGGAGCACCGTCACCACTAGCCGATTTAATTGGCGTTGGTCGGGGTAATCGTCGCAGACTCGGTCGCGATGAGCGTGCGATGAATCGTGTGTCCGCGCCACAGGGTCAAGGCACTGAAATGCCGCAGCCACCCGCAAATCCTCGACGACAGCGTCGTGGCATCAATGAAAACTACGCGCGCGAATTGATGGAGTTGCACACGCTCGGGGTTGATGGTGGTTACACTCAGAAAGATGTGCAGGAAGTGGCGCGCTGCTTTACCGGGTGGACAATTCTTGCGCCTCGAGGCGGCGGTGCGCGCCGGAGCAATGATGAATGAGCGGCGCGCCGAGATGCTGCGGGAAAACGCGGGCCGGTTTTTCTTCAATGCTCGAACGCATGATGACGGCGAGAAGATCGTATTAGGCCACAAGATTCCCGCCGGAGGTGGCATGAAGGATGGCTTGCTGGTGCTGGATATCCTGGCGCGCCATCCGTCAACTGCGAAATTCATCGCCACCAAACTAACGCGTTACTTCGTCAGCGATACGCCACAGCCTGCACTGATCGATCGTGTGGCGGCAACGTTCACCAGGAGTGACGGTGATATTCGCGAAACCTTGCGTGCAATTTTCTTTTCGCCGGAGTTCAATTCGCCCGCAGCTTACCGAGCAAAAGTTAAACGCCCGTTTGAACTTGCGATCAGCTCGTTGCGCACACTTGGCGCAGAAACAAGCGGCGGTCCGCAGCTGCACCAGTGGATTGCTCGCATGGGCGAACCGCTCTACGGCTTTCAAACGCCAAACGGATATTCGGATGCGGCTGAGAGTTGGGTTAACACCGGAGGCTTAATTGAGCGCTTCAACTTCGGTTTGGCCCTCGCAAGTAATCGCATTCCCGGAACACGCGTCGATCTGAAGCGTTTTGCCGGGGACACGGCGAGCGGAGCCAATCCAGATCGAGTGAAAGCAATGGATCGTTTCCTGGAGATTATTGTGGGCGGAAACATATCGCCAAAAACTCGGGAGACGCTTTTTAAACAACTGGATCAGGAAATCGTGATTGCCCCGGCGCCGGCGCGAGCGGAAATGGCTCGAGTTGTTGATGACCCGAACGGGCCGGGTGAAATGATGGCTGCGGATGGCGGCGAAGTATCAGGGAACACTCCTGATGAAATGACTCGTAATTTGCCAGGCGGCGGTTTTGGTCGGAATCGACGTCAACCAGCGCGCATGGAAGCAAGCATTACCGACCCGGTAACCAAGATGGTGGGATTGATCCTGGGTTCGATGGAATTTCAGAAACAGTAGGCAATGCAGTTTCGGGTTTCGAGTTCCAAGTTTCGAGTCAATAAAACATCGAAACTCGGAACTGAGACTCGGAACTCGAGACTTGAGGTAACGAGCATGGATAGACGCTTTTTCATAAAATCGGGAAGCATCGCACTTGCCAGCGTGGGCGGCTCGCTCGCGGCGCCTTCCTTTTTACAGCGAGCACTCTTTGCGCAAACACGCGATCGAGTCAGCAGTGGACGTCGCAAGACTGTTATCGCCATCTTTCAGCGTGGCGCCGTTGACGGCCTCAACATGATCGTGCCGCATGGTGAGCGTAACCTATTACGACCTGCGTCCCAACATCGCTATCTCTAAACCGCAAGCGGGCAATGCGGAGGCGGCACTGATCTCGACGGCTTCTTTGGTTTGCATCCCGCGATGTCGTCGCTGAAGCCTTTCTGGGAACGAAAGCAGCTGGCGATAGTTCACGCGTCCGGCTCTCCTGACAATACGCGCTCACATTTCGATGCTCAGGACTACATGGAGTCGGCGACGCCGGGCCGCAAAGGCACGCCTGATGGTTGGCTCAACAGATATCTGCAAAGCAAAGATGATTCACAGCGTTCGTTATTTCGCGCCGTTTCGCTAACTCAGCTAATGCCTCGCATTCTTCAAGGCAGGGCAGCAACCCTGGCGATTTCGAACCTCAACGATTTCACCATTCGCGCTGGTAGTTCTTCCGCAAACGTGCAAGGGGGTTTTGAAGAAATCTATGCACAGAGCGTCAACGACTTGCTGGGGGGCACGGGCAAGGAAACTTTTGCAGCCGTCAACTATCTGAAGAAAGTAAATCCGGGTCAGTACAAACCAGAAAATGGCGCGGTGTATCCCCGCACACCCTTCGGGAATTCACTTTTACAAATCGGACAATTGGTGAAGGCTCAGGTTGGTTTGGAAGTGGCGTTTACAGATATCGGAGGTTGGGACACGCACGTGAACCAGGGAAATGCACGCGGGCAGCTCGCGTTACGGCTTCAGGATTTCAGCAACAGCATTGCAGCGCTGGCCACAGACCTGGGCAAGCGCATGGATGATGTCTTGATTCTGACAATGTCGGAGTTTGGCCGGACTGTGCGCGAAAACGGCAACCGCGGAACCGACCATGGACACGCGAATGCGATGCTCCTGATAGGGAACAGCGTTCGTGGAGGGCAGGTTCACGGCAAATGGCCTGGTTTGAGGAGCGATCAATTGTATGAGGGTCGAGATCTCGATCTGACTACGGACTTTCGCGACGTGTTTGCGCAAGTCGCGCAGAAACATTTGGGAACGACGAATGTGCGTGCTGTGTTTCCGGGATATTCTGTAAATGAAAGTGCTTTTGATATTAGTCCATTTAGACTTCGAACAGCTTTGCAACTCAAGCACAAAGTTCAAAGCACTAGCTCGCTTCTTATTACCAAAGTAATTGATGAAGTACAGCATCACCATCGCTATCAACGACACAATCACTGCCAGGATGAAAGCCTCATTGTCTCTTCCCGCCTGCGCCGCATCGTAAATCGCCACTGATGCTGTTTGCGTCTTGCCCGGAATGTTTCCGGCAATCATTATCGTGACTCCAAAGTCGCCGAGCGCTCGAGCGAACGCCAGGGCAGTTGCCGCCAACACACCTCGCGACGCCAGCGGCAAAGTCACGCGAAAGAAAATTAAGCGATTGCTGAGCCCCAGCGTGCGCGCCACGGACTCCAATTCGATATCAACTCCCTCAAAGGCAGCACGTAAGCTCTTCGTCACCAAAGGCAGTGCGTGAATTGTCGCGGCAATGATCGCTGCCGTCACTGTGAACGTCAGCCTGATCCCAAATTGATTGTAAAGAAATCCACCCAGCGCCGACCGGGTCCCTAATAAAACTAGAAGGTAATAACCAAGCACCGTCGGCGGCAGCACGAGCGGCAGGGTGATCAGCGCGTCCAGCAGATCGCGGCCTGGAAAGCGTTTGCGAGCCAGTAACCACGCCAATGCCGAGCCCGCAATCAATGCGATCAGCGTGGCAGCGCTCGCCACCGCGAAAGAAAGTCGGATGGGAAACCAGTCAATCATCCAGGAGGATCGCTTACGACTTTAATATGGCAATGATGCGCAACGGACCACCGCTCCCGCCTTTAATCTTCATCGGCAAAGCGATTATTGAAAAATCTCGAAGTGGCAGTTTGTCGAGATTCGCGACGTTTTCGAAAGCCGGAATATTCTTCTCGAAGAGAATCTGATGACTCTCAAACTTTGTTGACTGGCCAAAATCGATGCTCGCAGTATCGAGACCGATAGCTTTGATAGACCGGTTCTTTACTAACCATTGCGCCGCGTCGGGATGCAAACCGGGAAAGTGCAGTTTCGCGACGGCGGCTTGCCCGCGTTCATCTGTGCCCAGATATTTCTTCCGGTCTGGATAGTGCTTTCCGAATCCGGTGCGTAACAGGACTATGGCGCCGGTGGCAATCTTGCCGTTAGTTTTTTCCCAGTTCAAAAAGTCGTCCGTCGTGATGCGGTAATCCGGATCGCGTTCGCATTGTTTGCTGACATCGATAACGATCCCCGCGCCTAACAGTTGCTCGAGTGGAATCGCATCGGCGCTGTGGCGATTTCTGGCGAAGTGGACCGGCGCATCCAGATGAGTGCCACCGTGTTCGGCGGCACGATAGCGGTAGGCGGAGTAGTAGAAGCCTTGCTCAGTGGTGCCCTCAAAGTCTTTTTCCAGCTGGAAGCTTTCGGCGGTGGGCCAATAGACTGTTTCCGAGTCAAACGGGTGGGAAAGATCAATGATGGCGCCACCGGGAAAATCGCGCGCCGGCTTCTGGTTAAACCCGAACGCAGCGAGTAAAGCCCACGAAAGTAGGAAGCTCAAAGCCTTCATCGGAATCCCTCCTGTTTGCAACGAAAAGTTTTTGGATGACGGCGGAGCATGTTAGCGCACAGTGGAAAATAGTGGCAGTGGGCTGTGAGCAGAAAGCAGAAGGCAGAAGGCAGAAGGCAGAGAAAGCAGAAGGCAGAAAGCAGAAGGCAGAAGTTTGTGGATTTGCAGAACTTCGTGCCTGTTCGTGCTTTCGTGGATCGCATCGCCGTCGAACCAATAGGATGATCCACGAACTCACACGAACAAACACGAAACACGGAACTCGAAACCCGAAACCTTCCGAAACTAAACATCTACTGACTACCGACTTCTCACTGCTACAATCACTTCTCAAAACAATCTCCAGCAGAAGGACCAATCATGATTGATTTCAGCATTCCCCCGGAATTGGAATCGCATCGCCAAAGCGTCACCGCCTTCATGAATCAGTATGTCTATCCAAATGAGAATGCGATGGTCGAGGATGAAGGACTGCCGGCGGAACTCGAGAGTGAGCTGCAGCGCAAGGTGAAAACACAAGGGTTGTGGGCGCCTAATCTGCCGCGCGAATGGGGTGGCATGGGCATCGGCTTCATCGGTCAAGCCTTGCTCAATGAGATCATCGGCCGGTCTGTCATCGGACCTCGCATCTTTGGTTCGGCAGCACCGGACGCCGGCAATGCCGAGCTGCTGATCATCTCCGCCACACCCCAGCAGAAGGAAGAATATTTACGACCACTTGCCGCCGGCGATGTTCGTTCCTGTTTTGCTATGACCGAACCTGAAGTAGCTGGTTCAGATCCCACCGGCCTGCGCACAACGGCTGAGAAGGAATCCGACGAGTGGGTGATCAATGGTCATAAATGGTTTATCAGCGGGGCGATCGGCTCCGAGTTTGCGATTGTTATGGCCGTTACTGACCCCCGCGCGGACGCACATGCCCGTGCCAGCATGATTCTGGTCCCGACGAACACGCCGGGCTTCAATATTGTTCGAGCGGTCCCGGTGATGGGTTCGGGCGGGGTCGGTGGTCATTGCGAAATCCGCTTTGAAAACTGTCGTGTGCCGCTAAGCAATCTGCTTGGCGAGGCCGGCAAGGGTTTCAAGTTGGCGCAGGCGCGACTCGGTCCGGGCAGAATCCAACACTGCATGCGCTGGATCGGCGCCGCGCAACGTAGTTTTGAAATGATGTGTAGTTACGCCCTTGAAAGAAAATCGTTTGGCGAGGCCTTAGCTGACAAGCAGACGATACAAAACTGGATTGCCGACTCGGCCGCAGAGATCGAGGCCGCCCGGCTGCTGACATTGAAGGCTGCCTGGAAACTCGATCAGGCAGACGACGCACGCAGCGAGATATCCATCATCAAATTTTTCGTCGCGCGTGTGCTGCATGATGTGATCGACAGGGCCATTCAGGTTCACGGCGCCTTGGGATATTCAAAAGATACGCCACTGGAGATGTTCTATCGCGATGCGCGCGCCGCACGCATCTACGACGGTCCTGATGAAGTACACCGTCAGGCTGTCGCACAGCGTGTACTGAAGGCGTTCAGGGCAGCAGGCAGTAGTCAGTAGTCAGTGGAATGTTTCGAGTTTCATGTTTCATGTTTCGTGTTGGTTCGTGTGAATTCGTGGATAGTATACCCCGGCGTTCCAATAGGACGATCCGCGAAGCAACTCGAAAGGTCACGAAACAAACTCTTAGTCTAACTTAGTCGAAAAGCCACCAACCCATTCGACGAATAATGGGCTCGAATAAAGACAGTGTTGCATTGCGTGCCGGAGAGGAATTAGATCTGGCCGCCTTGGATCATTTCCTGCGTGTTCACTTGTCACGTTCTGACTTTGATTCCGCAGCCGCGCTCGAGCTTGAACAATTTCCCGGCGGCCATTCCAACCTCACTTACCTGGTGCGCTACAGAGAGACCGAGTTTGTCCTACGCCGACCTCCTGTTGGACCGGTGGCGCCCACCGCGCACGACATGCCGCGCGAGTACAATCTGCTCTCCGTAATCCATCCGCATTTTCCCCTCGCTCCCCGGCCGCTAGTGCTCTGCGAAGATCTGACAGTAATCGGCGTACCGTTTTATCTGATGGAACGACGGCGCGGTCTTATCGTGCGCCAATCATTACCGCCAGCACTGCAGAACGATTTGGGAGCTCGCCGGCGACTGAGCAAGGCTGTCGTTGACACACTCGCCGCGCTTCACGCGGTGGATATTTATGCGTCCAACATCGTAGGCATCGGCAAGCCCAAGGGATTAGTTTCTCGCCAAGTGCGTGGCTGGGCTGACCGCTGGCGGCGTTCACAGACGGGTGTGTTGGAGGAAATGGAAAACGTGATTCGCTGGCTCGAGGAGAAGATGCCGAACGATTCAGGGGCCGACGATGCCACGATTGTTCATAACGATTTCAAACTCGATAACCTAATGTTAGCGGCTGACGATCATACGCGCGTGATTGCTCTACTTGATTGGGAGATGACAACGGTTGGTGACCCGCTGATTGACCTCGGGCTGCTTCTCACTTACTGGACGATGCGCGGAGCGAAGGAAGGTGAGCAGAATCGATCATTGACAGCCGTGACCAACGGCCCAGGATGGCTGACGCGCGAAGAAATTATCGATCGCTATCAGGCAAAAACCGGCCGAGACGTTTCTCGGATCGTCTTTTACGAAATCTTTGCGCGTTTCAAGATTGCGGTCGTGATTCAACAAATCTACTTCCGTTATGTAAAAGGTCAGACACAGGATGAGCGTTTTCGGAATCTTGATATTTTGGTAGCCGTACTGGCCCAAGAAGCGTTTACATTGTTGGAAGGGTAAGGCGCTTCTTGGAGTGCGCCGGCAGAGCGAAGCGACGACGGCGCTTTAGTTCACGTAAACTAAGGCAATTTAAAGCGGTGTCGCGCAGCGCTTGCCATCGCACTCCAAAATCAGTCGACCCACTTCATAAGGCACCTTCGCAAAACTTTTCCCAATGCAGGATTTTCAATTTCACACCATTTACTTCGAGTCGTTGCCTTCCACAAATCTCGAGGCGGCAAGGCAAGCCGGAGAAGGCGCGCCGGAAGGCATCTGCATTGTTGCGCGCGAACAAACGGCGGGTCGCGGGCGAATGGGACGGCAATGGATTTCGCCCCGTGACGCGGGGATCTATTGCAGCACGCTCCTGCGACCGCAATTTGATCAGAACAAATGGCCGCTGATTACCCTGATGGCTGCGGTAGTTGTGCAGGAGGCCTTGCTCGAGGCCTGTGCTCTGCATACCGACATCAAGTGGCCTAACGACATCTTGTACGACGAAAAGAAGCTGTGCGGCATTCTCGCGGAGATAATAGAAACGACGCTCGGACGCGCGGTAGTCGTCGGCATTGGCATTAACTTAACCAACGATTCTTTTCCGGCGGAGCTGGCAGAGACGGCCACATCAATCGCGGAAGCGACCTGCCGTCAATCAAATCCTGAAGACATTCTTGGTAAGCTGCAGGAGTCGTTCGTAGGTTGGTATCAAAGGTTAGGCGAACCTCAAGGAGCAGCGGACATTGTTGCTGCCTGGTCTCGGCGTTCTTCCTACGCTCGCGATAAGAAGGTTCGAATTAATGACGCGGGCCGGGAGATTTCCGGAACGACGCGAGGACTGGAATTAGATGGTGCATTAAAAGTAGAGAGCGACGATGGTGAAATGACGATCGTCCGCGCCGGCGATGTGAGCGTACGATGCGTCACAAGACTCGGGTCTGATGAGAAGATGACAGAACCCGGAGTGATTAGCGACGGGATCATCCGACTCAACGACTTTCTCCCTTCGTGTGCGTTCGTGTGAATTAGTGGATCGTCCCTTTGGGATTCGGCAGACATACGAACCACGAAACAACACGAACTGACACGAAACGTCTTGGCAAGAGTGGACGCGATTTCAACATGCCTTCAAGCAAGCGCATTGTCTTAACAACCTTCGGGTCCTTTGGCGATATCCATCCCTTCATGGCTCTCGCTTTGGAGCTGCGGCAACGCGGACATCACCCGGTGATTGCCACCAGCGAACTGTATCGCGAGAAGATGTTAGCTTCGGGTTTCGAATTCGTTCCGGTGCGTCCTCATATTCCTCCACCGCAGGAACAAGATCCCGAGATGATGGAGAAAGTAATGCACCCGAGGTCGGGAAGCTGGTTCTTGCTAAATGAGATGCTCTTTCCTCACACGCGCGATGGGTATTGGGATCTTCTGGCGGCAGTTAAAGAAGCTGACCTGTTAGTGACACATCCGATCAGTTTTGCCGGTCCCTTAGTTGCGCAGAAGACCGGCATTCCCTGGGTCTCTACAGTATTGGCTCCGGCGTCCCTTTTTTCGGCCTACGATCCACCTCGACCACCATTCTGGGAATGGATGCGACACCTCAACATTCTGGGGCCACGATTCATGACGTATGTTCCTCAATTATGTAAAGAAGGCTTACAAGAAGAATGAGTCGTACGAAAGCTTGCGCCAGGAATTGGGTTTACCAGATCGCGGCCATCCCCTATTTGAAGGAGCCCACTCTCCTTACCTCGTGCTTGCACTCTTTTCAGAAATATTCGCGCAACCGCAACCAGACTGGCCGCCGCAAGCCCGCGCGACAGGATTTGCCTTTTACGACGGCCGCAATGAACTCAAAATGCCCGGCGAGTTGCTGGAATTCCTCGATAAAGGAGCGCCGCCGCTGATCTTCACGCTGGGAACCTCGGCTGTTTGGGTGGCGCGTGATTTCTATCAGGAGAGCATTGCGGCCGCTAAGAAACTGGGACGACGCGCGGTCTTGCTGATTGGGGACGAACGCAACCGCATTGCAGAACCACTTCCTCCTGAGATCATTGCCGTTGACTATGCTCCGTTCGAATCGTTGTTGCCGCGGGGCTGCGTGATGATCCACCACGGCGGCGTAGGCACTACATCGCAGGGACTGCGCGCCGGTATACCGACATTGATTGTTCCTTTTGCTTTCGATCAACCTGACAATGCCGCGCATGCCGAACGACTCGGAACCAGCCGCACGCTCCACCGCCGCAAATACAAACGAAATAATGTCGCGCAAGAACTCGACAAGTTGCTGAACAACCCGCAATATGCGTTGCGCGCTAAAGCCGTGGGCGAGCAGTTGCGCAAGGAACGTGGCGCCGCGCGCGCCTGCAATTTGATTGAGGAATACCTCGACCGAATTCCACCCCGGCAAAAGGAGAGCCGCGACCTAATCTATGCTTCTGGTAATTGACGTCGGCAATACCAACACTTCGTTAGGTGTGTTTCGCGGTTCTGAACTCGTCGCGCACTGGCGTCTGACTACAAACCGGGCGCGGACGGTGGACGAGTACGGCGTCCATGCGCGAAACCTTTTCGAACTCGCCGGACTCGACTTTAAAGCCATCAACGCGATCGCGATCGCCTCCGTTGTACCGCCGCTCAATTTCACCTTGAAGACGATGGCGGAGACTTACTTCAACCTGTCGCCCCTTTTTGTTGATAGCGAAACCAATACCGGGCTCACGATCCTTTATGAACCGGCTGCGGATGTCGGCGCCGATCGCATCGTCGATGCTGTTGCGGCGATCGAAAAATATGGAGCGCCTTGTATCATTGTCGACTTCGGGACCGCGACCACATTCGATGTCATCAATGAAGCAGCGCAATACCTCGGCGGCGTGATCACTCCCGGGATCATGATTTCATCTGACGCTCTGTTTGAACGCGCAGCGAAATTGCCGCGCGTAGACATCAAACGCCCGCAACGTGTTATTGGAACCTCGACTACGACGGCGATGCAGTCGGGTCTTTATCACGGCTACACCTCTCTGGTGGATGGCGTCTTAAGAAAAATTATTGAAGAGTTAGGAACCGGAAAGAAGCCGCGCGTAATTGCAACTGGCGGGCTCGCGCCATTGATTGCCAAAGGTTCTGAATACATTGAAGAGGTTGACGACACGCTGACACTGGAAGGCTTGCGCTTGATTCATGAGCGGACGAAACACGCTTGAAGGAATGCAGCGTTGAGGAATGCGCTTTAAGGAAGAGGGGCTTGCGCCCGCTTTTGAATCTCAAGTAGCGGGGGCAAGCCCCTCTTCGTGACTGATTCAATGTCTGAAAACTACTTCAACTACTTCACTGAAATTGAAGACGCCTTTGTCCGGCGGCGAGGGAAGCACCTTTTGCTTAGCCCGATGGACTGGGCTCTGATCGAGCGTTGGAAAGAGTTGAATGTTCCATTGCACATCGTTTTGCGCGGAATCGAGAAGTCGTTTGATTCGTGGGAGTCAAAGCCGCGCAAACGAAGTGTGAAGTCGCTGCTCTATTGTCAGGAAGAGATTGAGGCGCAGTATGCGGAATGGTTGGAGTCGCGCGTGGGCGCGACACCTGAGGAAGGGAAGGTTGCAGCAGAAGACGAAGGCCTTCCATTCCCGCGCCAGGCTGTCCTCGACCATTTACAAAGAGGCCATCAAGCATTAGAGCAAACACGCGCCCGACGGGCCGGTGAAGATGATTTAACGGAAGCCATCTCGCGAGTAAATGATCTGCTGGCCGAGCTACAAAACGATTTCGCTACGGCGGCCAGTCCCGACGCGCGCAAACTCGAGGTTTCGCTGACTGGTCTCGAACGGACACTCAGTGATGCGCTATTACGCGTCGTTTCTCAGGATGAGTTGGCGGGAGCGCAAAAGGATGTGAAGGAGCAATTGCGGCCCTATCGCAGTCACATGGAAAAGGCAGCTTACGAACAGACTTTCAACAATCTCTTGTTGAAGCGATTGCGGGAGAGCGCCGGGTTGCCGAGGTTGAGTTTGTTTTATTTGTAGTAAAAATAAGCCACAGATTCACGCGGATAAACACGGATCGAACAGACAAGACTTAGCCGTCTCTTAATTGGATCACTTCTACAAGCGTACTTGGATTGCCTTCTGGCTCTATCCGTGTTTATCCGCGTGAATCTGTGGCTAATTTAAAAGGACTTGCAATCACTCAAACCACAACTGCAAACACTCGAAGTCGAGATTGAACGCATTCTTCCCGGCGGGGTTGGCCTCGCCCACGCTGAAGGGATGACGGTGTTTGTCTATCTCGCCGCGCCGGGGGATGTGGTGCGTGTGGCGATTGAACGCACGCGCGGCAAAGTTGTCTTCGCTTCCATCCAAGAGATCATCAAGCCATCCTCAGTTCGGGTCGAACCACCCTGTCCGTACTTCGGAAGATGCGGTGGCTGCGACTTTCAGCAACTCAGTTACGAAGCTCAACTGCAAACCAAGGTGGAAATCATTCGCGACTGTTTACATCGTCTGGGAAATATTGATTCGGTTTCGGAAATCCCGATTCAGCCATCGCCGCTCGAATGGCACTACCGCGCGCGCGCCAATTGGCAGGTTGATTCCGTCGCCAGACAGTTGGGATATTTTGAGCGTGGCTCCAATCAAATTTGTGACGTGGAGTTTTGTGCGGTGCTTGTTCCGGAGTTACAAGCTACGCTCGAAAGTGTACGCGAAAAACTTTCGCAGCAGCCTCTCGCAAGCAGAAACATTGAGGCGGTGGCTGGAGACTCGGCCGTCTCGGTCGCAGCCGATGCTGGAGAGTTTGATACCACGATCGTCAGCCGCACCATTGCCGGCGAGACTTATCAATTCAGCGCTGCCGGGTTTTTCCAAATCAACCATGAATTACTCGAGCCTATCATCGAAGAGGCGATTGGCAATGCTACCGGCACGCTGGCTGTGGATCTTTACTGCGGCGTTGGCCTGTTTACTCTCCCGCTCGCACGCCGCTTCAAAAAAGTGTTTGGGATTGAGTCGAATCGGAAGGCCACACACTTTGGGCGCGAGAATCTGAAAACCGCGGCGCTAACGAACGCCGTTGTCGAAACTGCGCGTGTCGGCGACTGGTTGAAAGAGAACTCTGCCTCCCTGGGTCCGGTAGATTTCTTGTTACTGGATCCGCCGCGCACCGGCGCCGAGAATAAGGACATTCAAGGCATCCTGAACTTGCGTCCTAGCCAGATCTCTTACGTCTCTTGTGATCCCGCGACGCTCGCGCGCGACTTGAAAAAACTAATTGCCGCAGGATACAAGCTGCAGGCAATCAGGGCTTTCGACATGTTTCCGCAAACGCATCATGTCGAAACCGTGGTTCGGTTGACGAAAAACTAAGAGCGTAAAGCCTCCCTCAAGTTTGCAAACGAGGCAGTACTTTCGAGTCCGCGAAAGCGGACGCCTGAAAATAGCCCAGCACTTCAGTGCTGGGACGAGAAGGGGTTCCAAGGTCGCAGTCCTAAGCGGACGACTGAAACGGCCAGCAAGTGAGTCAATCAGCCGTCCGCTTCGCGGACTAAGACCGTATGCTGGCTGGTTCCCAGCACTGAAGTGCTGGGCTATTTTCAGGCGTCGGCTTCGCCGACTTAACTCCAAATACGCGTAGCCACTTCCCTCACAAGCTATGCCCTCGCAAAACTTTCACTCGCATCCCTTAATTATTCTCGCCGCACTGTTCATGCTTGGGATAGTTGGGGCTGAATTCTTACCTCTCACTGCAAAAGTTCTGATCCTTATAACCACTTTCTTTTCATTGCTGCTGCTGGTGGCGTTCCTGAAGCGAGCATCGATTATGGCTGTCATTTTTCTTTGCTGCGCCTATATCTTCGCAGGAGCGACGCTAGCCACTCTTGAAAAACGAAGCAGCCCAGACAGCTTGAGCGCCCTTCTGAATCGCGGAATCATCAAGACAGGCGAGCCTGTGGAACTGACAGGCACATTACAACAGCAGCCGGAGGCCGCGCCGCAAAGTTTCTACCTGACCCTGAGCGTTCAACGCCTAACCTGGAAAGGCAAAGAGCAAACTACAGTTGGGACAGTCTCTTTGCTGCTGCCCGTTTCCGGGCCGGTCGCCGAAGCTGAATACCAGAAGTTGGACCTGCGCTATGGAGCACGGATTCGCACGATGACTACGTTGAGGCGTGCAGACACCTTTCGCAATCCGGGAGTTTCTTCTTTCACAGAATATTTAGATCGAAAGGGTTTTGCGGCTGCCGCTTTTGTGAAGAGCCCCCAACTGATTGAACGACTAGATGATGATCAAGTGTTGTTGCCGTTGGCGTGGCTCTATAGTTGGCGACAGAGACTCCAGCAGCAGATCAGCGCGACCTTTGAGCCCGAGACGGCCGGTATTCTTAACGCATCTCTGCTCGGCAATCGCTACTTCCTTTCACATGGAGCGGCAGAAAGATTTCGCGAAGGCGGAACCTTTCACGTTTTGGTAATCAGCGGCCTGCACATCAGCTTCATCGGCGGGCTGGTTTTACTGATTGCGCGAAAGATGTCCCAGCGAAGGCTAACGCAGTTCCTTTTCTCGGCCTCCGTGCTGTGGAGCTACGCCATCGCTGTCGGAGCAGAGGTCTCGGTAATCCGCGCGGCATTAATGTTTACCTTGATGGCCTTTGCTCCGATCGTCTCTCGGCGCGCTGCATCATTAAACGCGTTGGGTGCAGCATCGCTCTTCCTGCTTGCATGGCAACCAAGCGATCTCTTTGATCCCTCTTTCCAACTGACTTTCCTTTCGGTGGCCGCAATCGTCGTTTTCGCCTGGCCATTATTGCTGCGCATGTCGGAAATCGGTTCGTGGCGGCCCACGCGATCGACTCCGTATCCACCAATCTGTCAGCGCTGGTTGCGGGCGTTAAGTGAGACGCTCTTCTGGCAGGAAAAGAGGTGGCGTATTGAAGTGCAGCAACTTAATTATCGCTACAAGGTGTTCAAAACACCTTTAGCGGCGCGGCTCGAGTGTTGCCACCTGCAAAGATTATTTCGTTACGGATTCGCGGCACTGCTTATCTCCTTTTGTGTCCAAATCTCTATGTTGCCGCTGTTGGTAATTCACTTTCATCGCGTCTCAATATCTGCGCTCCTGCTGAATATCGGAATCAGCGTAATTATGGCGGCGCTGATCTTCGCGGCCATGGCAGCACTATTAATCGGAGTGCTGAGCACAAGTGCTGCTGGGCCTCTCGTCAACCTTGCCTATTTGCTGCAGTGGTTGATGGTGCATGGCGTAGATCCTTTCGTCAGCCTCGGTATAGCTTCGTTGAGGCTGCCTGAGTATTCAGGGCACCGGGCCGCCGTCTATGTGTTGTTCTTTGCGCCGTTAATAATTTTGGCGATCGCACTGGCGCGTTGGAATCCATGTCCTAGTCCATTAGATCCCGGCTCTGGCTCACACGTACTGCTTAAGAGTGCGGTCGTTGCCCAGATATTATTCATCGGCGTGATCGTGTTGCATCCTTTTAGCTTCCGCACTTGGGAACGAGAGCTTCGCGTTGATTTTCTCGATGTAGGGCAGGGGGACGCCGCGCTCGTCACGATGCCAGATGGGACTACGCTGCTGATTGACGGCGGCGGTCGCCCAAAGTTCTCACGACAAAACTCTCAAGGTACGGAGACTTTCCAACGCGATGCCCGCTCAATTGGCGACGCCGTGGTTTCAGAATATCTCTGGTGGCGCGGCCTGCATCGCGTTGACTATCTGCTGGCGACACACGCGGATGCGGATCATATGGAAGGACTCAACGACGTGGCTGAAAATTTTCAGGTGAGAGCGGCGTTGGTGGCGAGAACGCCAGCAACTGATCAGGACTTTACCGAATTTGCGCAAACACTCGATAAGAATGGCATTGCCTTGAGCCGGATCGGAGAGGGCGATGGTTTACGCTTCGGCGAGGTCACTGCCACAGTGCTTTGGCCGCCGTCTTCCGCCAATCCTCAGCCACGGTCATCAAACAACGACTCCCTGGTGATGCAAATTCAGTTTGGCAGCCGCAAGATACTCTTACTGGCAGACATTGAGCGCAAAGCGGAGTTGGGTTTGTTAGCGCGCAGGTCCGAGGGAGAGATTGCTTGCGACGTTGTTAAAGTCGCGCATCATGGCAGCCGCACCTCATCGATTGAGGAATTCGTTAATACCGCCCGCCCCAGGTTTGCGATTATTTCAGTGGGGCAGCATTCAATGTTTGGTCATCCTCATGCGGAAGTTGTGGAACGTTGGCGCACTGTCGGAGCCGAGATTTGACAACCGGCGAGAGTGGAACGATCACGATCACAACGGATGGTCGCGACTTAGAAGTGACAACGTTTGTAAAAAGTGAGCCTTAGAAAGCGGAAGCAACTGCCGTTGCCTTATGGAGTGCGGTGGAAGCGCAGCGCGACACCGCTTTGGTTTGCTCGACGTGTGATAACAGAAACTCGCTCGTAAGTTCTCACCAAATACGGGAGCATAGCTATCGTGAAAAACAGTCCTCACTGGCCTCACGCACCCTTACATCATCTTTCAGGGAGTGGGACGTACATCGTCACCGTCGGAACGTATCAGAAAGAACATTTCTTGCGCAGTCCCAAACGGCTTGGCGTTCTACATCGCGGACTCCTTGCTGTTGCCCATGGGTTTGGTTGGCGCTTGGAAGCGTGGGCAGTTTTTTCGAACCACTATCATTTCGTGGGGCACTCACCGGAAGGAAGCGATGACGCGGAGAGCCTAACTCGAATGCTAGGTAAACTTCATGAGAAAACTGCGAAATGGACAAACAATCTTGACCACGCCGGTTTGGCACAACTTTTGGGAAACAAAGCTAACCTACGAAAAGTCTTACCTTGCCCGCTTAAATTACGTTCATCAAAATGCCTGTACGGCATGGGCTGGTCTTAGTCGCAAATCAAGACCCGTGGTGTTCCGCATCTTGGTTTGAACGAACGTCACGCCCGGCGCAGGTGAAAACAATCTACGCTCTCAAGATAGACCGACTGCGCGTCTATGACGAATATGACCCTGAGACGGATTGGTAAACCAAAGCGCCGTCGTCGCTTCGCTCTGGCGGCGCACGCCAAAAGTAGCCACGGTTCTAAAAGCGCGCTAGGTGGGGAAGTCGTTGGGTGTGTAGAGGTCGATTTCCGGGCTATTCAGTTTGTAAGTCTTGAGCACGCCGAGTGGCGGCGAGTAGATGTGAATTGTAATCAGGTCCTGACCACTGACGTCTGGATTTCCCAGTTGGTGAATATCCGGATTCGCTGCGTCGTAACCTCGCTGGGTCCGTATTCGCGTCCCGATTTATAAGTAAGACCGGCGCTGGGATCGAAGTTGAAGGTCGTCTCCCACATCAGCCCTTCATAAACCAATACCGCGCCCTGTGAACCATTGTGATCGTGGATGGGCGTGCGTTGCCCGGGCCGCCAACAGAGGACGAGCACTTCCACGAAGTCATTGCGAAAGACGCGATGGCGCCAATAGTTTCCTTCCTTGAAGCCGATATAAGGCAACAGGTCTTCACGTTCGATGGCGGAATTAGCCAACCAGGAGTCGAGTTGTCCCAGCGAAGGCAAATCTGCTTGCCCTTCGAGCGCCGCGACCAGATCTGCTAGCGAGCGCGGATTAGTTTTGTTTTCCGCATCTGCTGAGACGTTAGCTACGGGTTCGACATGCGTTGACAAGATTGGTGGCCCTCCTGGTTTTAAGCGATTGATTAGCGGCGGCTTCGCATGCGAGATTCAAAGCAGAAGCCACCATATGATCCTGACGGAATTGAGTCAAGATTTGACGTTTGGCTCTCCGTGACTGCGAGGATCTCGAACCGGAGCGCAACGACTGGTACAATACGGGAGCGGTAGCGACCGCTTTCAAGTGACGAATAGATCAAGTTTGGTATCCAGCGATTAGCTAATACAGGCTCTGGGTCTGAATCCAGAGTGTCACATCTGTTGAATGCGGTCGCTACCGCTCCCGGTTGTCGTCAGTTTCGCGACGTTAAAGGGGACGCCTGCGCTTCCGAAAGAACCACGCGCACATCGCGTACTTTGTCCGGTTGGGCCACTGACAATCACGTCGCCTAGTTGCTCGAAGAAATGAAATGAATCGCTCCTTGCGAGAAACCTCGGAGCATCAAGCCCGGTTGAATTAGCGCGGACAGTGGTAGTCTCATCCGCAGTCGCTCCAGCCGCGAAACTATTGCCATCGATGCTGTCAGTTCCCGCGCTCAGAATTGCCCAAGGTGGAGATTCGGAAAACTCCTTCATCTTCAATGCACACCGCAGGACCGTTTCCAGGTTTCGCCCGCCGACACCATCACCAGGAACACGACAAGAAAATTCACCGCCCGAAATTAAACAGTGTTTACCTTCATTTCGCCGCCACAACGCCTGTACTCGCGCCAGAAGCAAATCGCAGCCGGCGCTAATCTCCTGTTCATTGATGTCCGCTGCAACTTCGACTACGAATCCCATCTCGTTCGCCTTCAAAGCTGCCCCCTGTAGGGCGGTATTGTTATCAAGCAAGACGTAGTGAGCTCTTAGTCGGGCCGTCGTTGAACGCGGTTCCGGCACATATCGGGCAATCGCATCCATGATTGATTTCGGAAGCGACTCCTTCAGTGCATATCTTTTGACCACTTCAATAGCATTAGGCTCTACATCCGGTTCGATAGTGGGACCCGATGCGACATTCGCCTCATCCCCTGGATTCGTATCGGAAACTATTAGTGTGATTTGATCTGCTGCGAGGCAGCAAAAGCGAGCTTGCCACCTTTTACTGCCGAGAGTACGGCGCACGGTATTTATTTCAGCGATTGTCGCGCCGCAGGACACTAATTGGAGATTTGCCTCACGCAGCTCATCAATAGTTATCCTTTCATTAATCGGCAACTCGAACATCGCCGAGCCACCGCCGGAAATCAGAAAGAAGATGAGGGCATTATTCTCAGCATTGGCGAGAAGACGGAGAACCGATCGGGCCGCCAGAATGCTTTCTTCGGTCGGCAACGGATGACCGCCAATGAATGTTGGCCATGCCTGCGAGTGCAAAGCCTGATTATGCGGCCCGCAAACAATTCCCTGAGTAATTCTTTCGCCCAGCACATCTGTTAATCCTGATGTCATTGCGGCGCTGGCTTTGCCGATTGCGACAAGATAAATGGGGCGTCCCGAAATATCGATTTCAGTATCTCCGGCTTTCAGCAGCGAGTCATTAAGAGTGACCGCGTGTTGAACGCCCAAGCCCGCGTCAACGGAGCGCAACGCTGCCTCAAAGATCTCCTGTGCCTTGTGGTGAAGACTCGTTCTTTTCACCTTACTTCAATGTATGGCTGCAACGCCCGAAATTTCTTTTCGCTGATTCCTTGCACCATCATCAAGTGCTCAACGCGTCGAAACGGTCCGTGCTGTTCGCGATAGGCGACTATTCGTTTTGCGAGACCTCGACCAACGCCCGGCAGGTTCTCGAGCTCACTTGTGGCGGCGCTGTTGATTTCGATTCGCACACATTAGATGGATTCTTAACGGCTGTTGTGTGGTATTGTGAACTCGAAGCTGATTCCCTTGGAAGGCGCGTGCAGCAACAAAATCCTGCAACACAACAAAGCAGAACAACTGCGAAAAGAGTCGAAGTGTTGACACGCGATCCTTACTTCCAAGCAAACAATGTTTGTGAAGACTTTACGAGCACGCCGCTCACGTGTGCATTTCGCTGAAAGGCAGAGCTGGCAATCGGTTTATTTGAAGACGTGGACGTTCTCCACAGAGATTTCCACAGTGAGAGGTGGAAATGTTTTCAAGACTGTGACGATGCGAGCGCCTTAACGCCAGCGCAGAGACGCAAAAAAAAACCAGAGCGAACCTCCGAACCAGTCTCTCGCATTACGATTTTCGCTTTTTCGCTTCGTCTTCTCTCTGCGCCCCTGCGCCTCTGCGTCTCAGCGCCTCAGCGATAACCGTTTTAGGATCAGTCCGCTTCTGCGTCTCTGCGACTCCGCGCCTTGGAGTTTAAATGTCACGCCCGCTTCGTCCCATTGCGCAATCATTTCGTAGCTCGTCCCAGGACGGGTCGAGGGCGCGAACCGTCTGCCTGACCGATCAAACCTTCGCGCTCCATGATGTCAAGAATCGCTGCGGCCGTCCGTAGCCGATGCGGAGACGTCGTTGCAAAACCGACGTCGAGGCACGCTTCATCTCCACACAGATGCGGAGCGCTTCTTCGAACAGCTCGTCATGTTCGCCATCTGTTTCTTCCAGTCCCAATGCTTCCTCTTCCGACTGTGTGATTGTTTCGTCGTAAGCGGGCACACCCTGGGTCTTGACGTGACTAACGATGCGGCCGATTTCTGTTTCATCGATATAGGCGCCATGAACGCGAATCAGTCGCGAGGTTCCCGGCGGCAGGAAGAGCATGTCGCCGCGACCGAGCAGATGTTCGGCGCCATTGGTGTCGATGATTGTGCGGGAATCAACCTTGGAAGACACTCGGAAAAAATGCGTGACGGGAAATTCGCTTTGATCAGACCCGTTATTACATCAACCGATGGCCGTTGTGTAGCTAGCACGAGATGGATACCGACGGCGCGCGCCATTTGCGCGAGGCGCGTGATCGACTCTTCAACTTCCCGTCCCGAAGTCATCATCAGATCCGCCAGCTCGTCGATGATGATCACGATGAATGGCAGTGGCTTGTACGGCTCGCCGGACTCGTCATACTCCTTGACGAGATTGCGGCGCATGATCTCAGTGTTATAGCCGTCGATGTTGCGCACGCCCCAGCCTGCCAGGTCCTGATAACGCCGTTCCATCTCCCCCACGGCCCACTTCAATGAACGCGCTGCAAGTTTGGGATCAGTGATGATTGGAGTTGCCAGATGGGGAATGTCCTCGTAAAGGCCGAGCTCCAAACGTTTCGGATCGATCAGGATGAACTTAACTTCGTCCGGACGCGCGCGATACAGGATCGAAACGATCAGCGCATTAACGCCCACCGATTTTCCGGCGCCGGTTGTTCCCGCAATTAGCAAGTGAGGCATCTTCGCCAGATCGGCGACGTAGTTTAGGCCGTCGATGGTCTTGCCCAGCGCGATGGTGAGTTTTGAGCCCGACTCGCGAAACGCACGCGACTCGATCACTTCCCGGAGATAGATTGTTTCGCGGCGGGGATTTGGAACTTCGATCCCGACATGCGGTTTGCCCGGCATGCGATCGATGCGAATCGATTCGGCCTTCAACGCCAGGCAAAGATCGTCAACGAGGGAAACGACCCGAGAATATTTCACACCGGGATCGGGCTTAAATTCATAAGTTGTTACCACCGGACCAGGACAGATGTGTTTGATTTGTCCAGTGACATTAAATTCTTTGCACTTCTCCGCCAGGTTGGTGGCCAGTCTCAACAACTCAGCGTCGGCTTGTTCACTAGGTGGCGGCGCCTCATTCAGAAATTCGAGTGGGGGCAGACTGTAATCGCTGTAGCTAACCTTTTTACGGTCTGCGTCGAAGGGCAATTTTCCTGCCGCCGGTGCTTCGACTTTGGTACGCAGCACCGACGCGCCCTTCACCATTTCTTCGGCATCAGGCTCTTGGACGCCAACCGCACCGATGCCTGAAGGGAAGATTGAACGCCGCCCGAGCGACTCTCAACCACCGTCGCTCCTGCTGCTGCAGCGGCGGCTCGGATTGGTTCAGCACTGCCGGCAACCGAAGCTTTGATTGTTTCAGGCGCTTCGCCACGCATCACTGACGCCGGCTGCACAACCTCGGCTTCCTTCATGAACTCCGCAACACGCTCCGCCGGAGTCAACTCCCGAACATCGCGCATCGCCGTCCGCGCTGCCTCTCGTTCCGCTTTAAGAGCTGCTTGTTTTTCCTTGCGTAAGCGCGATTGCTCGCGGCGGGCCTCGCGCCAGGCATTGAATCGCGCCGGTAAGGCGTGGACAACGGCGAAACGATTACCAATCGTGTCAACGATCTTTTCGTAAAGGCCAACGAAGGAGAAATTAGTTGCCAGCAACAACCCTGTGGAGGCGATGGCGACCAACAATACTGTGGCGCCTACTGTATTCAGACCGCTCGCTAAGGTTCTGGCGATCAAGGTTCCAATCAAACCGCCCGGCTGCACGCTCGAGTCAAACAACGGACTCATTTGCGAGATAGAAAGGAGGGCGGCCGCGGCGAGTACGAGCGTAATTAGGCCTAAGAGGCGATGAAGGCGCGCATGAATACTGCGAGTGCGAAAGCGTCGCCAGGAAGCCGCGAGAAACAGCGCCGGCAACAGGTAGGCTGCGAGGCCAATGAACTGGAACAGGACCGCCGCGACCGAAGCCCCGATTGCTCCAGCCCAATTGTTTGTTTCGGCTTGTCCGGCGGAATTCCAGGAAGGATCGTTAGGATTAAAAGCGGCTGAGATCAGACAAAGTGAAAGCAGCAGTCCCAGCGCAAGAAAAAGAATGGCGATAATTTCATTTCGCCGGCTGTTGCGCGGCGTGATGATTCGGGCTTTTTCCTCAAGCTGACTAGTGGCCATCAACACTCCAACGAAAACTGATTCAAGTCCGCACGCAGTTTACGCTGCTTTCTTCGCCAATAGGTAGGCTTTTATAAAATCGTCCAGGTCTCCCCCCAGCACTGCTTCGACGTTGCCCCGCTCCAGCTTGGTGCGAGTGTCCTTCACTAACTGATAAGGAGCGAGCACATAACTTCTAATTTGCGAGCCGAAAGAAATATCGGCCTTGTTCGCTTCCAACTCTGCTGTGTCGGCCCGGCGCTTCTCAATTTCGAGCTCATACAACCTTGCGCGCAACACCTGCATTGCTACGGCGCGGTTCTGGTGTTGTGAACGTTGATTCTGACATTGCACGACGATGCCGCTGGGAATGTGTGTGATCCGAATTGCGGAGTCGGTGGTGTTGATGTGCTGGCCCCCGGCGCCGGTCGCACGGTAAGTGTCCACACGCAGATCCTTATCGTTAATTTCGACTTCAATGTTCTCGTCGATTTCGGGATATACGAAAAGGGAAGCGAAGGAGGTGTGGCGCCGCGCTGCCTGATCAAAAGGAGAAATTCTCACCAGGCGATGAACGCCGGCTTCCGCGGACAGCAAGCCGTAGGCGTACTCGCCTTCCACGCGAAACGTAACGCTCTTCAAACCGGCTTCTTCACCAGGTTGGTAGTCGATCACTTCACTCTTAAAGCCGCGCTGTTCCGCCCATTTGAGGTACATGCGCAACAGCATCTCGGCCCAGTCCTGAGACTCCGTACCGCCCGCACCGGGATGAATCGTGCAAATCGCATTGAGCTGATCGTTATCGCCGGCGAGAAGCATTTCGGTTTCAGCCTGGCCTAGGTCGTGTTCCAGACGCTCGACAAGGGAGCGCAATTCCTTCACCGATTCTTCGTCTTCTTCAGCGAACTCAAAAAGCACGCCTGCGTCAGAGATTTGGGACTCAAACTGTTCCTGCCGCTGAATCTTCTTCTCCAGATTGCTTCGCTTTTGCAAAAGGTTTTGCGCGGCTTCCTGGTCATTCCAAAAGTCGGGAGCAGAAGCCTGCGTCTCGATATTCCCTAATTCTTCGCGAGCCTTGGCGACATCAAAGAAACCTCCCGAGTTGTGCAACTCTCTTCAGGAGATCCTCATAAGACGTCCGTAAATCCTGTATTGAAGCAGTCTCAATCATTCGCGTTCCTCTAACTATGTTTGGTTCGAAATCTAAAGGTAGCTAATAAATAAGCCTATGGTTAGCAGCGCACAGAAGCTGACAAAGACGTCGCCGTGCCGCGAATAAAATGTTTGGCTTGAGCTTTACCCGCGATTCCCCAAGTCCGCACCGCTGGTTGAAAGCTCTCTGTCGCATCGTAAATGTCCCCGCGCTCGGAGATGTACGCGCTGATACCGGTATTAGTAACACGTAAGACCGGTCGGCCGTTCTCCACGGCGCGAAAAACTGCGTTCGCTAAATGCTGCCGGCGTACAGCGGTCGGCCCAAGATAGCCGTCGTTCGAAATGTTGATCAGCACGTCGGCGCCTTCCCTGGTTAGGTTCCGCGCGATGAACGGATAGGCTGATTCGACGCAAATGAAGACTCCCGCGCGCGCCTGTCCCACCGGCATTAGCGTGAACCGTGTGCCTGGCGTGAAGTCTCCAACGATTGCAGTTATCAAACTCGCTCCCGGAATCCAGCGCGGGATCGGCACGTATTCGCCAAACGGCATTAGCCGAATCTTATCATACTGAGCGATCAGCTGGCCGTGCTCATTTACGAAGAGAGCGGAGTTGTAGATGCCATCATTTGGCGCCGGCTCTTGCGAGTTGAAGAGTATCGCTGTGTTGTGTTTGGTGGCGAAGCTCACCAGCAGTTCACGCAATTGCGTGTCGGTCCCATAGGTGAAGTTCATCGGCGATTCCGGCCAGATGACAAGTCGAGCGGCGGATGATTGAGGTAAGGAGTTTAGCGCTTCTCAGTCATCATCAAGTGACGATTCATTAGCGCTTGGTTTTCAGCCGTGGACTTCACTAAATCCATTGGCACATTGGGCTGCAGTGCGACAACATTGCTTCAGCCTCCGAAGATCTCATGACAAATCCCGAGAGTTCCTTGGAAAGCAGCATGACCAGGACAGCCATTGCGATTACCGCGAGTGCGACGCTTGCCCCCTTTAGCCGTTCGTTTCAACAGAAGAAAAGCGATAGCAGCATTGATCGAAACTAAGATGAAGCTGACAGCATAAACTCCTCCCCAGTTCGCAGCCTGAATCGGGAAGGACTGATAGGCCAGCGCATAACCGAGCGCATTCCAGAGTTGACCGGTGATACCCAGCCTGGCCCATTCGAGTGCCGGCCAAACAAATGCGGCCGCGAGCATGGCCGTCATTCCCCAGCGCCTGATGGCTCGGGCGAGGACGAGGGCAAAGAGGCCCGGGAACACACCCACAACTAGGGGAACTGGAATCAGAAGCAAATAGGCGAGCCCGGTCGGAATGCCTCCGTAATGAATCATCGAATAGGTCAACCAGTAACAGGAGCCGTAGAAGAAAACGGTACCCGTAGCCAACCGAGGAAGAACGAGCGCAACGGTCTCGGCCTCTTGCCGATCACTATCAACAAGGGAATTAGGCCCACTGCCGCGAGCGGCCAGATTTCGAAGTCAGGGAAGGCGAGAATCAGCAGTAATGACGAAGCTAAAGCTGCGGCCCAGTCAGTGAGCGGATGCGTCGACGAACGAACGCGAGAAACGAGACCAGCCTTTCCGAGGCTCGGCGCGACGGCTGACGTTGCAACATCGGTCATGCTGCCGAGAGTTTAACAAACGAAGGGTTCAGTCCAGACCAAATCGCTGCCCAATGACGGTTTGGGAAAAGGCGGACCAACCCTGTAAGAAGACCTGGCTGAAAGGTTCCATCGCATCGTAAAAAAATTTCTTGCTGGCCCAGGTCGAACGCCCGTTGACTGCTCAAAACGTGCGTTCGGAAGCTCAAATCGACAGAAAACGTCACCGTCAGAGTGACAAATTCCGTCGCAGACTGACCGAATCGTCAGCCACCGAATCCGAAGCAGTTCACCGGTCGCACACTTAACTTTTCTTAACTGAAATCTAGCTTTGGCCAGCCAACCGAAAATAGGCCGCATTAAATGCGGGAGAACCCAGCCATTTCTGACTGGGTTCGCATTTCGAAGGGATTAACTGAAGGGTTGCTCGGCGGGTGGCTGGCGCAGCGGCAGGCGGCGCTCAGAGGGGTGTTGGCGGCGGGGGCACGTTTCAACTTTACTTTGGTCTCCCGTGCTTGCCGGCTTTCCCTAGAGCACGTGTTGTGCCACGAAAAAAATTTCTGGAATTGAATCTGGATTGGGTGTAAGCAACCGCAGGTGAGGTGAAACTTGCAGGTTACAGTTTGGCTAACGCTTCACCAGACAGCAGGTGCCCCTCAACCCGCACGACCTGAATGGGCTGCTGAGCAGCGATGGTTGTGCCATCGATGGAGCGGGCGCTCCACAGCTCGCCTTGAATCAATACCGCACCTTCCGGATCTAAATCCGTATGGACGACGCCGGGGGCGCCAAGCAGTTGAATCCGCCCAATTCCGGCCTTTTTATGTTTCCAAAGCGAGATAACCGAGACAATGATTAGGAGGGCAAGTAAGCCAAGGGCAAGTAGCAGGTAAGTGGTGGTTAACAATAATGATGGTTCCGGCTCTCTGGAGTGGCTTAGCGTAATTTCGTGGATCTGATACCAAACGATCCACGAAATTACTAGAAGAATCGCGCGGAGTTAGTTCTTCCCCATCGTGACCTGGCGTTGCAACGCAATCGCTTCCTGGTTGTTGGCATCGATGGTCATCGCGCTGGAGGCATATTTCGTCGCTTCGCCACGATCGCCACGATCAAGGAAGATTCTACCGAGTAAAATGTGCGCATCTATCAGCTTCGGATCCCAGAAAATCGCCGTCTTCAGCGCCGCAATTGCCGCTTCCTGATCGCCACGCCGCAGGTTGATCCGGCCACTCAGCAGATAGGCCTCAGCGTTGGTCGGCTCCACCATCACCACGCGATGAAGTTCCGGTAAGGCCTCCTCGTCACGTCCCGCGTGATAGAGATCTTTCGCTTTCGCGAGCAAGTCTTCCGTCGGTGAGCTGTCGATGTTTGCCGCTGTCAGCCCTCTTACGCATCAGATCAGAAACGTCATCACGATTTAAGACGTCGCGCATGCGGAGCGCGAGATTGCTGGTCGTCTGCGACTTTTGCCACTCCGTCTGCCACTTCGCGTAATTCTGCAGATAATGGCGGGCCTGGTCGTCGGCAGCGCTGGCGGCTTCAGTCTTGCCGATCTTCTCCAGAGCTTTGGCAAAGAGGAAGTAAGCCTGGCCGTCTCTCGGATCAGCCGTGATCACAGGACGGAGTTGATCAGCAACTTCGGCATACTTGCCTGCAAGAAACAGAGCGACGGCGTAATTGAAGTGCACCATTTGATCGTCAGGCGCTGATTCGGCAGCGCGAGCCAGGAATGAGGTGCCTTGTTCCAGCAGCCGTGCCCGTTCCTCTGCCTTTTTTCTCTTCACGAGCGGCCTGAACGGCGACAGCCCCGGCGTTGTTATAGATTCCGATCAGCGGCATATCCGCCGACAGCGGCACTAACGAGGCCAACGCGTGACCGTGTTCTCCGAGTTTCGCGTAACCAAGTCCGGCGTAAAAAGCTGCTTCGGTGTAATGCGGATCCTTCTTTTGCAGCTTGGTGAAATATTCTGTCGCATCTTTCCATTTGCCTTCGATCATGTAGAACCGGCCCAGCTCAAAGGCCGCCTGCGGATAGATCAGCACCGCCATTGGCGTCAGCATAAAACTTCAAGGCGTTTTTCAAATAGTTTGCGCGCTTGGGATCGCGCTCGCTCAACTGCGCGCCTTTTACATAAGACTCGAATGCTCGCTGGGGAATCTTGGTGGCTTCCTGGACCAATTGGTTTTGCGAAAACGGCAGCGCCTTGTCGCGCTGATAAAGAATCTGGTAGGCAAGTCGTCCCTGAATATTCTGTAAGGTTGTGAGCAGTCCGCCAAAATCAAACTGACGCGTGGCCCAGTCGCCGTCCAGCATCTCGCCCAGATTTCGTCCCTCGTTAACCTTAATCACTCGCGCAGTCACCTGTACGTAGGCTTCGGTGACGCTCTTGTCCTTTCGTCAGTCGATAGGGTTTTCCGTGACGTTGTAAGTTCCGATCACTATCATCGTGGCTTTGGCTTCACGGGCGAGTTTGATCGCGGTGGCGCGGGAAGGGATGACCGTTTGCGGCAAGCGCAGACGCTGATAGGCGAGTTCGCGCTCGTCATTGGAGACGACGATCAAGCCTGGCTTGTTTAGCAATTCCGCTACGGAGTCCGCAAAACTCTCGCCGACCCAGTTGTATTCAGGACGATTCGAGGTGTTCTCGAAAGAGAGCACCATTACGACATCGGGGTTCGGAGCATTTTGCGCAACTGCACGCAGGGATGACGCACTCAGCAGAGAGCCAAGAAAAGCGTGGCGAATGCGAAAGCAGCAAGTTTTTTAATCACAATGTTCAGCATTAAGTCCTAATAATCCTCAGAAATAGCAACAAAACAGAACTTTCCGGAATAGGATGCGGCGCGGATAACTCCGGTTGGCAACCGTTGACTGTAACAGAAAGGACTGAGAGGCTGAAATGACGCTTTTGGCTTGTCGTGGCAAATCGTGCCGACGGTGTTGCGTGATTTGTTGAAAGACAAGGATCCGGAACGGACAAATCGCCTGATGCAAGCCGTGATGCAAATGAAGAAGTTTGATATCGCGAAGTGCAGGAAGCTTACGAAGGCAATTAAAAGGGATGAGGGATGAGGGCGGAGGGATGAATGGAGAGATGCAGTCAAAAGTGTACCGCTCGCCGCTCCTTCATCCCTCATCCCTT
>CAVVJS010000012.1:0-28370 GCA_963748605.1 Pyrinomonadaceae bacterium | reverse complement strand
TGCTTTATCAGGCCACAAGTTACACGCGCCGCAGGGCATCGGCGCTCTCTTTGTGCGTAAGGGCGTGAAGTTGCCGCCTTTCATAATTGGAGGCGCTCAGGAACATGGACGTCGAGCCGGTACTTCAGCGGTGCCGAACATCGTTGGGCTGGGCGCCGCTTGCGAGTTGGCGCGACTTTCTGATGAGCATGAAGAGATACAACGCCTGCGGGACAAGTTGGAAACCGAACTTCTAAATCGGATTTCCAACGCTCGAGTTAACGGCGTCACCACTCCGGGCAAGCGTCTACCTAATACTGCGAACATTTCGTTTGAGTATGTTGAGGGTGAAAACATCCTGCTCCATCTCGACCGCGAAGGAATCTGTGTCTCAACCGGATCCGCCTGTCATTCAACAACGAAGGTTTCGTCACCAACGCTGCGGGCGATGAATGTGCCTTACACGGCCGCGCAAGGGTCAATCCGGTTTTCGCTGGGGCGTTACAACACGGAAGCAGAAATTGATCGCACGATCGAAGTGCTGCCGGGAATCATTCAGAAGCTGGCTGAGATGTCGCCCTACGAAAATGTCCAAGGCCCAATGTCCAAAGTCCAAGGTCAGGTGTGAGGGAAGTCCAAGGTCCAATGTCCAATGTCCAACGTTTGTCGGTTTGAGCTCGATTCCAAAACATCAATGTCCGCTAACGCGACAAGTTGCGCCCAGCGGACCTTGGACTTTGGACATTGTGCTTTGGACATTGTGCTTTGGACTTCACGGCATCTGATACCTAACGTCCTTATGCTACAATTCATTTGCGTCTTTTCCAGAGAAGGAATTCCACAGTAGAAGCGTTACAAAATCCAAAAAAGGCTTAATCGGAATCCATGAGCACTGTTATCGAACCCCCGCGCGAGCAAGCGGAAAAGCACCTTGAAGAAGTCGAAACTGTAACCATCCGTTTTGCCGGCGACTCAGGCGACGGGATGCAGTTAACCGGCACGCAGTTCACAAACACCTCAGCCGTTGTCGGTAACGACATTTCGACGCTCCCTGACTTTCCCGCCGAAATCCGGGCGCCCGCCGGTAGTTTGCCGGGCGTCAGCGGCTTTCAGTTGAACTTCTCGAGCCAGGACATTAAGACGCCGGGCGATCAGCCAAATGTCCTCGTAGCGATGAACCCTGCAGCTTTGAAAGTGAACCTTGCTGATTTGGAAGATGGCGGCACAGTAATCGTCAATACGGATGGCTTCACGGCGGAGAATTTGAGGTATGCAAACTACGCCACGAATCCGCTCGAGGACGGTACGCTCGCCGGTTATCGCGTACACAAGCTGCCAATCTCTACGCTGAACATGAATGCTCTGAAAGGCAACGTCGACCTGTCGCGCAAGGAGATCGATCGCTGCAAGAACTTCTTCGCTTTGGGCGTGCTTTACTGGCTTTACGATCGCCCGCTCGAGAACACACTCGGTTGGATCAATGTGAAGTTTGGCAAGAGTCCGCAGCTCGCGAAAGCGAATGAGATTGCCCTGAGAACCGGGTACAACTTTGCTGACACGACGGAAGTCTTCACCACCCACTTCACGATCAAGAAAGCGCAGATTGCGCCGGGCAAGTACCGCAAGATCACCGGCAACGAAGCCACTGCAATCGGCTTTGTAGCCGCTTCGCAACTTGCAGGTCTCGATTTGTTCTACGGTTCTTATCCGATCACTCCGGCGTCTGACATCTTGCACGAGCTGGCGCGTCACAAGAGTTTTGGCGTTAAGACATTTCAAGCTGAGGATGAGATCGCTGCTGTATGTTCCGCGATTGGGGCTAGTTTCGCCGGACAGATTGGGTTAACCGGAACGTCAGGACCGGGAGTGGCATTAAAACAGGAAGCAATCGGATTGGCCGTGATGACTGAGTTGCCGCTTGTGATTATTAACGTCCAGCGTGGCGGACCGTCGACGGGTTTACCGACTAAGACTGAACAAGCAGACCTGTTCCAGGCTGTTTGGGGACGTAACGGTGAATGTCCCGCAATCGTAATTGCCCCGGCAACACCCGCGGATTGTTTTCACATGGCAATTGAAGCCGTGCGCCTGGCGTTCAAATATATGACTCCGGTGTTCTATCTGTCAGATGGTTACCTGGCAAATGGCGCCGAGCCATGGGCATTGCCGGAAATCGACAAGCTGCCAAAGATTGAAGTTTCTTTTGTGACGAATCCCGAAGGCTTCATGCCCTACGCGCGAGATCCCGAGACCCTGGCGCGCCCCTACGCAATTCCGGGAACCCCGGGTCTGGAACATCGCATCGGCGGCATTGAGAAGCAACACATCACCGGGAACGTCAACTACGATCCCGAAAATCACCATCTGATGGTGAAACTCCGGCAGGAGAAGATCGATCGCGCCGCCAACGATGTGCCGCCAGTAGAAGTGTTTGGCGCGCCAACAGGAAAGGTTTTAGTGCTCGGTTGGGGCTCGACCTATGGATCGATTGCCTCGGCTGTCGAGAAACTTCAGAGTGAGGGCAAGAGTGTTTCTGCGGCACACCTGCGCCACCTCAATCCGTTTCCGAAGAACCTCGGCGATGTGCTCGCGGGATTTGAAACCGTGATCATTCCCGAGATGAATCTTGGCCAGCTGTGCACGATGATTCGCGCGAAATATCTGGTAAACGCAATTCCGTTTTCAAAAGTCAAAGGACGGCCGTTCCAGATTCGCGAGATAGTAAGAAAAGTTGAAGAGTACTTGTAAGAGAGTGTTTGCCGGGGATCGCTTAACAAAGTTGCTGTGAAAATTACTGCTGTCGATAATGCTGGAAAAGTAGAAATGAGCGCAACGGCCACATTGATGACTGCCGAAGAGCTATTACGGCTTCCTCGCGGCCAGTTCCGTTACGAGCTTATCGACGGAGAGCTTAAGCAGATGTCACCCGCCGGACATAATCATGGTCGCATTGCCATGAGACTTTCCATTCCACTGGGACAATACGTGCTAGAACATAACCTCGGCGAGGTTTACGCGGCTGAGACCGGCTATAAACTGAAGTCCAATCCCGATACAGTGCGGGCTCCTGACCTTTCATTTATTGAACAAAGACGCGTCGACGAGGTGGGTGAAGCAAAAGGCTATTGGCCGGGCGCACCTGATCTTGCCTTGGAGGTGCTCAGTCCTAGTGACATCGTAAGCGAGGTCGAGCAAAAAGTTGGTGAATGGCTGGACGCTGGCTGCAAGTTGGTTTGGGTTGTTAGCCAAAAGATGCGTACGGTCACGATTTATCGTTCGCGAAACGACATTCAGATTCTGACTGAGAATGATTCTTTGAGTGGCGGAACTGTGGTGCCCGGCTTTTCTTATCCCATTGCGAATTTATTTGCACTTAAATCCAAGGAGCAATAATGACGACCAGCGGTAACGGACATAATGGAAACGGCGACGAGCCAATAGTCGAACAATCGGTTTCGGCGGAAAGCGACGGCGGAGTTAGTTCCTACAAGATTGCGCCCCCGCCAGGCGAGCTGAAGAAGGCCGACTTCGTTTCCGACCAGGAAGTTCGCTGGTGTCCCGGTTGCGGCGACTACGCGATCTTGAACAACGTACAGAAAGTTATGCCCGAGCTTGGTATTCCGCGCGAGAAGATCGTCTTCGTTTCCGGCATCGGTTGCTCATCGCGGTTTCCCTACTACATGAACACCTATGGCTTTCATAGTATTCATGGCCGCGCGCCGGCAATCGCCACCGGCATTAAGTGTGGCAATCCTGATCTCAGCGTCTGGGTGATTACCGGTGATGGCGATGCACTCTCCATCGGTGGCAACCATTTCATGCATGCGATTCGTCGCAACCTCGATCTCAACTATATCCTCTTCAATAACCGCATCTACGGTCTGACGAAAGGGCAATACAGTCCTACCTCAGAGTTTGGCAAGAGGACAAAGTCGACGCCGGTGGGCGCGATTGACTACCCGGTCAATCCACTTTCGCTGGCGATCGCCAGTGAGGCTACGTTTGTGGGACGCTCGATCGATATCGATGTGAAGCACCTCGGCGGTGTCGTCCAGGCAGCCGCGAAACACAAAGGTATTTCGTTCGTTGAGGTTTATCAGAACTGCAACATCTTCAACGATCACGCCTTTGATCAGTTTGCCGAGCGCAGTGTCAGACAGGATCGCGTGCTTTACCTGGAGCATGGTAAGCCCATGATTTTTGGTAAAGATGGCAATCGCGGGATTCGGATGAAGGGGGCGCTTCCGGAAGTGGTGACGATTGGTGAAAACGGAGTCACAGAAGCGGACCTCCTGGTTCACGACATCTATCTTGAAGATCCATCCGTGGCTTTCATGTTGGCGCGCATGGAACAGCCCGACTTTCCGCAGCCAGTGGGTATCTTCCGCGCCGTGCAACGTGCCACCTACGAAGATTTAATGTCCAACCAGATCAACGAGGCTATTGCGAAAAGCGGACCGGGAAGTCTCGAGAAACTGATCAATAGCGGCGAGACCTGGGTGGTGGAGTAAATAGTTTCAGGTTTCAGGTTTCAAGTTGAAGTTTCAAACATTTCACCGCCAAGACGCCAAGACGCAAAGAATGATTTGGGCATTTCACTAACACCATTCCAGTCTCCGATTCCTGACTCGTCCTTCAACGTCTAACCACTCACCAAACGGGCCAAAATTCTTTCTCGGCGCCTTTGCGACTGAAGCGTCTCTGCGTTAAAACTTCAACCCAAGACTTGAGACCCTGGACCTAAGAGCTAGACATCCGCCGCCCTCCAAAAAGCTCGCCCGCCCAAAAAATACTGACGCGCCCGGTTACTTGCCTTACAATGGCCTCACTCGTTAGCCGCCCGACCAACCTCGCGTATTAACGTTCTGCGGGTGGCATTCAGTGAAATGGAGGCCCCCCAATGACGACTCTCCAGTTGGCGAGATCTTCTGCAAAAGTCGGTCTTAACGTTCCTGGTTGTTGGATTATTGATCTTCCTCGCATTTCTGTTCGCTCAGCTTTCCGGCGAGCGCTCCCGGGCCGCCACTCCTCAAACTTGCAGCGGTACCTTTGCCGGTTCCTGGCGGCCCCCTCAAAGCCCCGCTGCGGTTTTGCAGCATCACAACCATTGGCAACTTTGCCCGTGGCACTTATAGCTATCCAGATAAGCGAGATCAGACGCCATGGAAGGAACCATTTCCGGTACGGAATCGGTATGGCATGTGGAGAGAACGTTAATATTATTGAGAGCCCAACACCAGGCAACAGGGGAAGGTTCAATGCAGTTCTGGCCAGCCCACGACGAATCATTGTGACTTTTTATTCAGGTAACTCCCGGTTGGATAGGGGAGAGTGGACTTGTGCGACTCCATCGCCGCCGCCGCCTTCTCCCACACCTACAGCGACACCTACAGCGACGCCCACAGCCACGCCACCGGAGCCTTCGACCACCGCCAAGTGGCGATGACCACGATAATGATGGCTTCAGAACTTTTGACTCGCTTGTGCCGGCTCAACAAAAAGCGTCACTTGTCCGGCGCGGCCCACGGTTGCCCATCGTTTATGACGGCAAGCGATTTATCGATGCGCGTGCTGGTGAAGGTGGCTGGCCCATAATCTTGAGTACGGACTTGTCGCCGAAAATCCCGCGATCCTGAGCATCGAGATAGCCGACCGCAACCTTTCCTTGTGAAGCTTACTCCTTCGCCGCGTAATAAATCAATTTGCACGTTCCGCGCAATCGGTAGTGACGAGATTCTCGTCGCGAAGGTGAGAATAAAAGCAGCCGAGGACACCGATGAGTTTCGCCTATATGGGTTTGGCATGGGAGAAAAAGCAACTGCGGCCCTAAGAAAATCAACGCTGACCTTTCACGTTTTGTACTGGCAATGAACAATTCAGCTCCGGGTTTTACTCAAATTCCAACCTATTTCCCTGCTTACTCCACAAGCAGGAAGTTCCCTTCGGATCTAAGCGTTATCGTTCCCTTCATCGTTGAAGGTGAAGCAAAAACCTGAAGAGAATGTCGCCTTTAGCTGCACCTCTAACAGTGACTTTAGTGATGGGCGATGGGAGTGGTGGCGCGTGCGGGGTCTCAATTGGGAGAAGGTTTGGCAGAAGGGCACTCGCGGTATTTCGCGCAACCAAAGTCGGTCGGAGAAGGTGGAACGGAATCATCACGTCACTTAGATTGGTTTCTATAGGGTTTTCACGCGCTTCATCTTGTGGCGTGGCAGAAAACGGGCGAAGAGCATGAATGGGTCACCGCTCGCACCGATCGCAGCCTTGGAAGTAATCGAATAGCTGCGCGGGCGCAGTTGACGAAAATTAGATGGCGAAAAAAACCAGGCAAGCCCCCTCTCAATCTCGTCCGCCTAATCTGATCGAAACACTTAGTCGTTACTGGCAAAAACGTCTGGTTCGAGTTTTGGTCGCGCTGCTTGTGCTCGGAGGCGCGATCTTTCTGCAATACCGCCTTGCCAACATCGCTTTACCCGTCGACGTTGAAAAAGCGACACCACCGTACACGCCACAATCTGCGGAACTGGTGAAGCAGGAGGAATTGATAATCGACGATCCGACAATAAATCGCTCCGGACCAGTTCCTAATTCGCGGATGCTGTTCTCCGGTGATGGCGCTGAGTTTGTTTCAGTCGAGGCCCGTTTCGATTCCGCAGTGATAGGCAAAAACTTCACGAACATTCTCCGCACCGATCCTGATCAGCAGCTTCCACCCGACTCCCAGCAGCCGATTTCCTACACTCCAGAATCAGACCAGGACAGCCCGGAAGAAAATAATGGCAAGGACGCGCCTAACAGCGCACCCTGCCGTACGTCTGTCGACATTGCATTGACTGAAAACGGATCAATGCCTGCCGAATTGCATGTTTTTCAGCAGACGCCCGGTTCAGAAAGATCGCGAGTTCTGGAGATGAGGGCAACTGGAGCGGATCTGGTCATTACTTTATTGACGAAAAATTTCTCCAAGGGTGAGGGTGGGATGCAGGGCCTAAATTGTGCCAAGACTTTGACGGTCGGGTCATGGAGCGAATCATTCTCGGCGCCGGCGCCCGTAGACATAGTGGTGCCCGCCGGAACGACCTTTCGTCTTTTGTTTAATGGAGCGGAAGGCAAGATTTCCAGTGCTGGAGCAACTAAATATTATGAGCCATTCAAACTAGTGGGCCTGCCGCTGAATGCCCGGGCCGTTCGCAAAGTTAAGCTGAGAGCTGCGACACCCGCCGTGTTTGAAGCCGCGAGGGTTGAGGGTCAACCGCCTTTGATTCTGAGGTACTTGAAACTTGGTCCGGATGATGTGCAATTAGATTTTGCGGGTCAGGCAATGGTTAAGGAGAAGGGTAAATTCGCGGTCACTTTTAGCCTCTTGCAGTTCGCAAAAGCGAACCCCATCCTCGCCGGTATTCTGGCTATGTTCGACGCTGCGCTTCTCGAATGGATTCGGCGCTCGCTGATGGGCTACCCCGAAAGCCTGAGTCAGGAGCAGACGGCAGCGGCAGGAGCAGACGCAAAACAATTAGCCGCGGATTAACGCGGTGAACACAGATTAGAACCCAAATGATTCTGATCCGTGTGATCCGCGCGCATCCGCGGCACTTGTTTTTGGAACCTGCCGTCTGCTCCTGCTTCTGCCGCCTGTTTTCATTCCCCCGAGCGGGATTGAGTAAGCCGGGTTGCCTGGCGACGAATGGCGTCGGAAACGTTGCGGTTCTGGGCGAGATGCTGCAGATCTTTTGTGCGGATGCGGGGAAGAATGTTGATAACCGTCGGGATCGGTGTACGGGGATTTCGTGCGAGGTTGTGAATGATCGTGTATGAGCGCGCCCAATTGCGATTCATAGCCATCAGACGCAATACCTCATCAGCGATGGTACGCATCGTCGCAATGTTCTCCGCCTCCTGATCGGTAATGCGCGGATTGTTAATCACCGCTGCCGCTACCATCTTGTTCGAATCACGAATCAAAATGCTGCGTGCCTCACGGTCGCCCTTGCGCGCAAGTTTCATCCGGTCGCGCGTATTCATCAACATCAAACGTCGAATCAAAGAAACGCGCTCAGACGATATCGGCGAGCCGGATTCCATCGTTTCGTGCTCAATCACCTTTTGCACAGCCGCAGCCAGCACTTCCGGATCTTCTACTTCGTCATAACGTTCGGAGGGAAGCCACGAATCATCGAGCTCAGCATCGGAAACCTCGATGTGCTCAGCAATCAACCACGCATCTTCTAAACTGAGCTCGCCGTCAATCGTCGTTAAATCGGCAGACTCAAAAAACTCAGCAGCCGCGCTCTTACCGCGCGCACGTAACTCCCCGGCAATCTGTTTTGCACCACGTTCTTTTTCAAAGAACTCAGTCTGCGTCTCGCGCGCACGGCGTTCAGCTTCCGTACTACGCGCAGGATTCTGCAGGATCGCATCGATAATTCTCGGCGCCCGCACCAGTCGTTGCTGGTTTAGCGTGATCAATTCCAATAGCGAGCCATCGGTGCTCGCTGTCGCCAGTTGCACGATCGCTGGATCGGGTGTGTTTTTGTTCAGAATAACGGCTTCATGTATCTCTCGCGTGGCAGCGATGCCACCGAGGTAATTAAGCACCGCCGCGGAAGTATCCGCGTCTTTAGCCGCGTTCAATAGATCCGCGCTGTCCTGTTCTGAAAGTGTTTCTGTCGCCGCCGCGGCAATTTCCGTTTCACTGGATTCGCGCAAAGCCACCAGGATTTCCAGCAATTCCGCCTGGGCGAGCGGGAGCATGCCGCTGGCCGCGGCCAGACGCGCCGGCCGTGGCGCTTTACCGCTGATGATGGCTTCGACGACAGGATTTTTTGTGACTGTACTCATGAAGGAAAGCTGCGCACGAGCAGCGCTGAGATCGAGTTTACCTTAATCGCGAGAAAAGGTGGGTTAGAGTTTAGATAAAGGACTCGTTCGCTTAGTACAGATTGAAGTTGTATTCGAGTTGGATGAACATTGAAACCGGCTTGCCATCCCTGGTTGCCGGGGTGAACCTAATCTTTCGAGCGGCTGCTAGGGCGTTTTCAGTCAACCCATAAGGCAATCCTGCGACTACAATGAAGTGCTTGGGCGTTCCGTCGGCCGCAAAAATACACCTCAGTACGACCGTACCGGTCACCCCTCGCTTTCGAGCGTCCTCCGAATAACGAGGTTCGGGTTTAGCCAAAACACGAGCTTTTGTCGTCACTTCTTTGCCGCTGTAAGCGCGATTAGCAGATCCCTCGTCACGCGAAGAGACGTAAAAGCGAAGGCTGTCGAGTTGTTCGATCCAGGTTTGCTTGTACTTTGTCTTTGGATCAAGTTCGAGATACTTCTCGAGAGCCGCCGCGGCTTCTAAATATCGGGCATTGCGAACCTCAATTGCTTCTCCAGGCGGAGAGCTGGGAGTTCCTGCAAAACCAACGAGTGCCTGACTCTTTAACAGATAGCCGACGGCTAATTTGGGATCAAGCTTAATAACGACTTCAGCTGCTTTCAGGGCCTTCGCCGTCTCGCCTTCTCGCAGACTTGCAACGCCGGAAATGTAGTGCGCTTCCTTGATGTTCGGATCCAGTTGGAGTGCTAAATCCGCCTCGCGTTTAGCTTCAGCCAATCGATCCCGCATCAAGGCCGTGTATGCCAGTGCATTGTGTCCGAGAGCAAAGTCCGGTTGCAGCCTTACGACATTTTGCAAACTCTTGGCGGCTTCTTTGTAATCCTTAAGGGTAACTTGGGCGAGTCCTAAGTAATACCAGGCTTGATGATCAGTCTTATCTTTCTTGACTGCGCTCTTTAAAGCGTTGACTGCTTCCTTAGTCTTATTCTGGTTGTAATACGCGATACCGCGCTCACGCTCTGCCAATCCCGGAGCGGGTGCCACCTGAGCTAAAGCAATTGGGACGGACGCCGACTGGATGAAGCATCCATTTGCGGCGATGAAGAGAGATATTAGTAAATGGCGAGGATTTAACATCATGGGGACTTGGAACGCGGAACTGGGAACGCGAACACGGAACCCGAAACTCGAAACTCGAAACTGGCCTTCAGGCTAGGCCGCCGCGCCGTGGCACTTCTTATACTTTCTGCCGGAACCACATGGGCACATTTCATTGCGGCCGACCTTCGGTTGATCGCGCACGATTGTCTTAACTTTGCCGGCTTCCTCGCCCGCCGCTGCCGCGCCTTGATTCGGTCCGGTGAACGTCAACGAAGTCGAACGCCGTGGCATGCGTCTCTGTCTCAAGGCCTCGGGCGGTTCCTCGGCGACGACCTGTAGATTAAAGAGTGAACGAATCGTGCTCGTATCAATGCGATCGAGCATTTCCTGGAACAGATCAAAACTTTGCTTCTTGTACTCGACGAGCGGATCCTTCTGTCCATAACCAACCAGGCCGATGCCCTGCTTTAAGTGATCGAGGGAAAGCAGGTGATCCTTCCATTGCGCGTCGATGATGTTGAGCATGATGATGCGCTCGTAGGTGCGCATCGCTTCGACGCCGATCTGTTGTTCCTTGTGTCCGTATTTCTTCTTCAGCTCTTCCCAGATCTGGTCTGCAATTTCTGGCGAAGTGAATTTTTCAAAATCAATGCGCGCCGCGTCGGCGTCAAAGTCGTAGATGGTCTTGATCTGTGTTGTGTAGTTCTCCACATCCCAATCGTCAGGTGAGACGTCCGGATTGAGATATTTTGTGGTGATGTCGGTCAGCAGATCGTAAGCAACGCCGGCCTGCGGCGGATCGCCCATTAGGTATTCGCGTTGATCCGGTTGCTCCATCAACTGGCGGCGCAAGCCATAAATCGTCTCGCGCTGCTTATTCATGACGTCGTCGTATTCCAGCAGGTGTTTGCGCGATTCGAAGTTGCGCCCTTCCACCGATTTTTGCGCGGCGGCGATGCGCTTCGAAACCATCTTCGACTCGATAGCCACCCCTTCTTCCATTCCGAGCCGCTGCATCAAGGCCTTAACCTTGTCGCCGGCAAAGATGCGCATCAGATCGTCTTCGAGCGAAAGGATGAAACGCGACGTCCCAGGATCGCCCTGGCGGCCCGAGCGCCCCCGTAACTGATTGTCGATCCGCCGCGACTCGTGACGTTCCGTCCCAAGAATGTGCAGACCGCCGAGGCTGACAACCTCTTTGTGCTCTTCTTCGACGATCCGTTTGGCGCTGGCGAAGGCTTTCGTCCACTGCTCGTCAGTCACTTCATCAGGATCGATCTCTTCTTTCTTCAAAAACTCGCGCGCCATGAAGTCGGGATTGCCGCCGAGCAATATGTCAGTGCCACGGCCGGCCATGTTGGTGGCAATTGTTACTGAACCCTTACGTCCAGCCTGGGCCACAATCTCGGCTTCCCGCTCGTGATACTTCGCATTCAGTACGTTGTGTGGCACTCCTACCTTGTGCAAACGCCGCGAGATCAGTTCCGAGTTTTCCACTGAGACGGTGCCGACGAGTGTGGGCTGCCCGCGTTCGTGGCAATCCTTGATCTCCTCGATTACCGCGTCCCACTTCTCCGGCAGGGTGCGATAGATCATGTCGGAAAAATCAGAACGAACCATCGGCATGTGAGTGGGAATAACGATTACATCGAGTTTGTAAGTTGAGTGAAACTCGGCAGCTTCAGTCTCCGCCGTACCAGTCATTCCGGAAAGCTTCTCGTACAAGCGGAAATAGTTCTGCAGGGTGATCGTGGCGAGCGTCTGGTTTTCCTTTTCGATCTTGACGCCTTCTTTGGCTTCAACGGCCTGGTGCAGGCCATCGGACCAGCGGCGACCTTCCATCAAACGTCCCGTGAAGTCGTCTACGATGATTACCTTGTTGTCCTGAACCACATACTGATGATCGAGCCGGTAGAGCGTGTGCGCTTTGAGCGCCTGCTCGACACAGTGCAGCAAATCCATGTTGACGGGATCGTAGAGGTTGCCCACGCCCAGAAGCCGTTCGGCCTTGTCCACTCCTTCCTCAGTCAACACGGCTGTATGAGCTTTTTCGTCAACGATGTAGTCGCCAGTTTTCACACCATCGACGTCTTCGCCGCGTTTGAGCTGCGGCACGATTGCATCGGCCTGGTAATACTTGTCGGTGGCTTCGTCGGAAGGTCCGGAAATAATTAGCGGCGTGCGCGCCTCATCAATCAGGATCGAATCCACCTCGTCGACAACCGCGAAGTAATGGCCCCGCTGCACACAGGTAGCGAGGTCGAATTTCATGTTGTCGCGCAGGTAGTCAAAGCCGAACTCGTTGTTGGTGCCGTAGGTGATATCGGCGGCGTAGGCAGTCTGCCGCTCGAAGTCGTCCATGTCGTTTTGAATACAACCAACCTCAAGACCGAGGAAGCGATGGATCTGGCCCATCCATTCGGCGTCGCGTGAAGCAAGGTAGTCGTTGACGGTAACCACATGGACGCCGCCGCGTCCGGTGAGTGCGTTTAGATAAGACGGCAACGTGGCGACGAGAGTTTTGCCTTCGCCAGTACGCATCTCGGCAATCTTTCCCTGATGCAGAACTATGCCGCCGATCAGCTGCACGTCGAAGTGGCGCATGCCTGTGGTGCGCACACTGGCTTCGCGGACGATGGCAAACGCTTCCGGTAGGATCTCATCGAGCACTTCCCGCTCGACTCGCTTAAGTTCATCCTTGTCTTCTATGCCAGAGACGGCCTCCCGAACCTTCTCTTTGAACGCGCCGGTACGAGCGCGCAGCTCTTCGTCACTAAGTTTCTTGATGGAGGGTTCGAGAGCGTTGATCTCATTTACCAGCGGCTGAACAGCCTTCAGGAAGCGTTGGTTACTACTGCCAAATACTTTAGTTAAAAATTTGTCGATCATTGTCTATTCCGTCGCTTATCGCTCAGTTATTAAAAGTAGAAATTCGACTCATCCGTGCAATTTGTGATTGTAATTGACAGGCCAGACCCAAGCAACCGGTAGTGATTTGGAAACCAAGCGGGGGCAAACCCCCCTTCCCCACCATGAGGTTGGACGCGCAGTCTCTTAATTTGGAGTGCGGTGGCAAGCGTAGCGCGACACCGCTTTTGTTCGGGCATTTCTTATAGTGCCATTTAGTGTTGATTCGTGATCGTGCTATGCGGATCCGGCAAAAACGATCCACGAAATGACACGAAACGGCACTAAACTCAAACTCTGATTCAAATGAGTATGCGCGCTCTGATTAACCTGCTTTGGTTAGTTGTTTCTTGAGCATCTCACTCGCGGTCTGCCGCGGCATGCTGAAGTTGACCAGAATCTTTTTATCCGCCGAGGTCACCTGAGTGTTCCGATAGAGAACCTCTTCATCTTTGCCTTTCACCGCCGCGTTGAGCTGGCCCACAACCAACATGCCGTTGTAAGTGCTCGCCATTTCACTTGCCCGTTGCGGCGAGGTGGCTTCGGTCTCTACCTTCGCGCTAATCTCAGTCTGATTGAGTTTGATGGTTAGCTGCAGAGGCATCTCATCGCATGTCAACGGCTTATTCTCAATCTTCTTTTTCGGATCGCGCAGGAATGACAGCATTCCACTGTCGCCAATCGCTCCCACCATCTCTTTCGCGACTTCGAGCAGCCGCGCGTCACCTGTCTTCTGAACCACATTCGCTTCGACCAACCTGCACTCGGCGTTAAGTTTCGCGGCAATTGTGATCTCGATTTCGGAAGTCAGGTCGAGTTCTCCTTTGTTTCGTAATGCATCAGCGCGAGCGAGCCAATCTTTTAACGGGCGCGTGTTGATCTCATTCTCGCTGGGCCTGACCACATTATTTGCAGCAGCCAACCTATTAAGTTCCGCTTCGGCCTCTTCTGGCGTCAGAGGTGTTGCGGGTTTTGTATTCTCAGCGGTGGTTGTCGCAGGGGAGCCCGCCGGCGATACGCTCGGTGCGGGCTCAACCGTTGGCGAAGGCTCAGGAGTCGGCGTTGGCGTCGGTATGCTTATCGGTCTTAGATCGACATTGACAGGGGGAGCCGCCGCAGTTGCTTGAAGTGCTTGAGCAAGCTGTAGCTCAGTCTCAGTTGCGAAGTATCCGTCGGGATAGCGAAATTTCGCCGGGGGCATTTGCAGCAGCTCCACGTCTTCGCCAATTTCCGTTCTGGTATAGGCCCTATCGACATAGCCGGTGTCTGAAAGTAAGGCGGCGATATTAAACATGTCGCGCACCGCGGGAACGTAGATTAAGGATGCCAGCGCGGCGGCATGGAAGATGAGCGACGCTCCGGCGAGTTTGGACATCACCTGCCAGCGCGGTTCGCGATTAATCTCTACATTTGCAAAAAGTTCAGGCATAACTACAGTCAAAACGCCTTTCCAACCCTGCGAGTTCCCCAAAGAGTCTTACAGCCCACCTTAGACGCAATCCTTGGCGTCTTCGTTGCGAATGCTCAAAAAAAGCAAGGATAAGTTAACACTTAGAGTTCGAGACCCCAATTTGGGGTGGCCGAAACGCGCGCAAACCCAGTTACAGCCAACAAGCAGAAGCGCCGAGACGGAAAGAAACAAACAGGAGCGGAGAGGTAGGCGAGGGGAATCGCATTGCTCATGGCGCCCATTTCTTTGGCTTTGCGTCTCTGTGCCTTGGTGTTGGCGTTAGCAGCTTTACGCAATCACTCTAACGCGTGCGGTAGAATGTTCGCATGCGGCGAGGCAACAGAGGCGGAGAGCGCGGACGGGGGCAGCGCAAGGGGCGAAAAGGCAACGCAGATCGTGATGAACGACGCTCCAATTCCACCCGGCACCGCAAGCATCCACCTGACAAGCAGAGCCTGGCGCCACCTTCCAAAGTGCCAGGTCAATCAAGCGAAACACGAAAGTTGCTCGAGGGAATCGGCACTCCTTCTTCTGCTCCGTTTAAACCAGACCCGTTTCAACTCGAAGCGCTCGCGGCGCTCGAATTTGAGGACGTACTCGTAACGGCGCCGACCGGCAGCGGAAAGACCTGGATTGCGCGCGAGGAAATCCGCCGCCTCATCAGCTCAGGTCGCCGCGCCTGGTACACGTCGCCGCTCAAAGCGCTCACTAATTCCAAGTATCAGGAATTCTCTGCCGAGTTTGGTGCCGCACAGGTCGGGATTCTTACGGGAGATCGTAAGGAGAATTATGAAGCGCCTCTGATTGTAGGCACGACGGAGATTTACCGAAATCAGCTTTTTGATGCTTTACGTGGCGGTGCCGAAGTCCGTGCTGATCTCGTCGTGCTGGATGAAGCTCATTATCTGGCCGACGAGGATCGCGGCCACGTTTGGGAAGAAGCAATCATCCTGACGCCACCGCGTATTCGTCTCTTGCTCTTGTCAGCAACAATCGGCAACGCCACTGACTTTGCCGGATGGATTGAGGAAGTGCGTGGCGTACGTTGTGGAGTGGTAACGCGACCGGGGGCACGACCGGTGCCGTTGCGCGCCGGGTTCCTGCTTCCTGATCAACGACTCTTGCCCCTTAATGAACGACGCGGGCCGACTTAATCCGGAGCTCGCTAATATGGAAGGTAAGCCTAAAGAGGGACCGCGGCCGGCGCTGGAGTGAGAGATGAGGAATTAAGGCGTGGGTTGACGCGCGGAAACGCAGAGACGCAGAGCAGCAAAGGAAGAGGAGAAGTAGTTGGGCTTTGGAAGACAAACAGTCCGCGTTCGCGGACTTACAAATACGAATTGAAGTTCTTACGCCGCTTATTAATGCATGTTCCTTTATGAAAGTCTCAATGCCTGAGATGCCGCCGGCCACGTTGCTGACCGCGCTTGGCGCCTACAATCTCTTACCGGCCATTGTGTTTCTGCCTACCCGCCGTCGCTGCGACCAGTCTGCTGCCGAAGCAGCGCTAATGAGACGCGATCCGAACGTCTCCCGAAGAGACGCTCGTCGCGACTTCATGAAAGAGTTCCTCGCCGAACATCTGGAGATTAAAAATCATCGTCATTGGGACAGCATCATCAGGGGCGGCGTCGCCTCTCATCACGCCGGGCACATACCCGCCTGGAAACTTCTTATCGAAAATTTGATGAGCTCTGGTTTGCTCGATGCGATCTTTGCGACAGCAACGGTCGCCGCCGGCGTCGATTTTCCGGCGCGCACAGTGGTGCTGACGGGCACAGACGCACGTACGGCAAGCGGCTGGCGCTCGCTTAGCGCTTCCGAGCTGCAACAAATGACTGGACGCGCCGGCAGACGCGGACGCGATCGCGTCGGTTTTATCGTCGCGGCGCCAGGCCTGCACCAGGATCCACAGCGAATAGTTGAACTGCTAAAAGCTCAACCTGATCCGCTCGTCAGTCAATTTCGTGCTACCTATTCGACCCTCCTGAATTTGCTCGATGCTTATGGAAACTTTAGTCAGGTCCGGCAGATTGCGGAAAAGAGTTTTGCGCACCGGGAAGCGGCGCAGCAGCTAACCCAATTGGAAGCGTTACGAATTGCGACCGAGACACGAATTCGCGAAACGCTCCAGGCTGTCGACTGCGGTCTCACGCTCGCTAATGTCCTGGGACTGGAGCGATTGCTGAGTGCACGCGAACGACTGCAACAGGCGAAACCGCAAACACGAGTTGAAGTGTTGCTGCGTTGGCTCGATGAAGTAGTGCAGCCCGGGCGTGTGGTGGGAATTGGTCGAAGCGGCAAGCGCCTCGTGATGGTAACGCAACGCCGTAATGGTAACGTGCTCGGCATTCGCGAAGATGGTCGCAAGCTGAGTCTTACGTTGCAGCGAATCGGTCGTGTGTACGAGCCCATTTATCCGCTGCGCGACGACAGCATTATCCGACGCCTTCGAAGAGATTCAAGGGCGAGGTAAGGATCTGGTACTTCCTGAACCGCGGCTGCGCGACGTCAAAGACGAGGAGTCAGAGTCGATTAACTTAATCGAGAGTTTTATTGAATCGGTTACTCCCACAGGACCAGAGGAGGAACGTGCTCGTTGCGCGGAGACTTTGTGGGCGTCCTTACCCGACGCCGAAGCTTTGCAGAACGCTGTGCGACGCAGCGAAATTCTGCGCGATGAGGTTTGGCAGCCTTTTGAAAAGCGTGCTCGAGTACTTGCGAAGTTTGGTTATCTGGATTTTGAAGCGGAGCAGGTTACTGAGCGGGGACGCTGGCTCGCTGACCTTCATGTAGACAGACCGCTATTGATTGGCGAGGCCTTAGAGCGTGGTTTGTTTGCTGAAATCGATTCTATTCGCCTGGCGGCTGTGCTGGCAGCGCTGACCGCCGATGAAGATCGTGATTATGGTGAACTCGAACTGGACGACACCGTCGTAAGCACGTTGGGTCAGTTTGAGGACATAGGGTTTACGGTGGCGACCGAGGAATGGGAACAGGGAATCGAGCCGGCGCCAGAACTCAACTTTTCCGCCGCCGGAGCAGCGGCGCGCTGGGCGGCAGGAATGGAGTGGTCGACCCTGGTGCAGAAAACGCGCGCCGAAGAGGGTGACCTATTTCGCATGCTCTCGCGTACTGGTGAAGCATTGCTACAGATTGCCGGGTTGAGGAAAGCACATGCGAAGGCAGCCCAGGTTGCGTGGATCGCCGCGGAATCTATTCTCAGAGATCCAGTGCGGTAGCTTGGCGCAGTCTTGAGTGGTTTTGCATGCGAGGAATAACTTACATTAAGTGTCTTGGTTCGTGTTGCTTCGTGAGTTTGTGGATCGTCTTTGGAGCTACCTTTGAAAGCATCCACGAAAACACACAAAACATCAGAAAGCGCTGTGGAGACTTTTAGGGATGCTTTTAATCAGAAAATCAGGGTGGTTGTGTTATCCGGTTGCCTTTTTTGTTTCTCGGTTGCACCGTAACTGACCTCAGCTCCGAGTCCAAGAACAACAACAAGCAAGCTTCAAAATCAAGATCACCAATGCCAATTTCAGGTCCAGTCAATTATGTCGCTTTAGGCGACTCAACCGGAGTCGGAGTAGGGGCGCGCAACGGAGGTTACGTTGCACGCGTTTTCAAGAACATTGCGGCGGCGCGTCCCGATTCCAAGTTAACCAATCTGTGTATGAGCGGCGCCACGAGTGAAGATGTGTTGCGTGATCAATTGAGCCGGGGCATCGCCGCAGATCCCAACCTGGTTACGTTGGGAATTGGTATTAACGATATTGGACACGGTATGGGAGTGGAAGAGTTCGCTCGCAACTTCGAGGAAATCGTTAGCCAGTTAAGGCAACGCACGCAGGCGGTAATTGTCGTGACTAACATTCCAGACATTTCGAGCGCGCCACGCATTCCAGAATTTGTGCGCCCGCAATACCGTCTGACAATGACTGCTTTTAACCAACGGCTGGAAGCGATTGCGGCCCGTTACGAAGTAACAGTATTTGACGTGCATACCACCACGCGCGATCAGCTCCCCACACATCCGGAGTTTTTCTCAAGTGATGGTTTTCATCCTTCTGATGCGGGCTATGAGTTATGGGCAAGTGAGATGTGGCCGGTGATCGCGCGGTCAATTGGCATTGCCCATTAGTGGAATAAAACGCGAGACACTGAGGCACACAAGAGTTCAACCGGCAGGCATTAGCAAATTTAGATCTTTTCTGGCTTCTTGGGCGATGAGCGTTGCAGCCTACAGACCGCGACAAGGTTCAGTCCAGGGAGTCGCCATCGCGTTGAGGTAACTGAGACGAATTTCCCCAAAGTTCCAACCCTTTCGTTGCCAGATGGTGCCGTCGGCGTATTCGACGCGATTTATCAGCACTCTTTCCTGCGGCGGTTTCGCGGTTTTATTAGCGAGACTGTCAGCACTCACCACTTTACTTGTCCCGGCCAAACTAAAGGCGATCAGCTCCTTTTCTTTGCCAGGCTTCAGATTAAGTCCACAAAGAAACTGGCGCCGCGTCACGAGCTCAGGAATCGCGTTATCGATAAACTGATATTCCCAAAAGATAACCTCGGCCGGTTTTGAACTTTCATTTTTCAGTTTTACTCGATAGGAAAACCCGTCGATCAATTTGGGTGGCTGAGCGCGAGCGTCGCGCGAAATTCTCTCGAGCGCTGCGGCGCGTGCGTCAATACTTAATCCGGCAGCCGGTCGAGGCCCACCGCTATCGGTTACCCGCTCCGATCGCTCGGCGTTTCTGCGAGCGGTATCGGCCAGGTTAGGCGCTGGCAGTGGAAAATCGTTGGGAACGACCTTGGGGGCGACCACTCTCGCCTTCGACCATTCATGCGAAAGCACTGCAAGGCCGGGCTTTTCGTCAGTAACTACAAGTGTCTGATTCTGTGCGACGGCGAGCGGAATCAGGAGCAACGGCAAGATGAACCAACCTCTCATCGGATGCCTCCCGCGTAAATCGGAGTCGTTGATTCGAACTCCGCGGTGAAGGCGAAGCGGGGAAAATAGGAACTACGCCCTTTCGCCGACAGAGTAAGACGTCCCCTCTCCAATGTCCAACGTCCGCAAAGGTCGCTAAGTATTCAAGGCGTTTTTGAGATTGTTCGGAAAAGCGTCTTCTGACTTTGGACGTAAGTGGTGGGTCAGTTTGGGAGTGAGGTCAGTACCACCACGCGGTAGCGGGTGGGCCGATTGGGAGGCAGTCAAGTCTTGCGAACGATCCCCGGCAAGACTTTGTTTACTCGGATTGATGGTGAATTACTGAGATCATGCAAGGGCGAATGCCTTTCCATCGACCCACCCGCTACCGCGTGGTGGTACTGACCTCACTCCCGAACTGACCCACTACTTTGGACGTAGGACATTGGACTTGGGACGTTGGACTTATTAAGATGCCCGCGCACGCCTGTCAAATCAATTCGAAATTCTGGATGGAGTCTTATTCATGAACCGAAAACCTCTGTCTCCAACGAGCGGGTATGCCCGTTACGCTACGCTTCTTTGCAGTCTTTTAGTGTTGTTGTGTGCGGTCAGCCAGCAAGCTCTTGCGCAACAGAACAACGACAACGAGTACACAAAGAAAATTCGGGAGTACACCACGGCGCCTTACTTCATGACAGAGTTGGTGGATCACCTGCCACTCTCCGACAAAGTTCCCGCGCCGGATAAAGTGCTCGGATACATTTCCGGAACGCCTAACAAGCTAACCTACACAAAAGACCAGTATCGCTATTATCGCGAGCTGGCGAAGAGCAGTCCCCGCGTCCGAATCTTTACAGCGCCCGAGCGCAGTGAAGAAGGGAAAGAACAACTTCTAATCGCGGTTGGCGATGAGGCAGCGCTCGCGAGACTGGATCGTTATAAGGAAATCACGGCAAAACTAGCTGATCCTCGCCGCGTTAAGGATGACGAAGCGCAACGCCTGATTGGGGAAGGTAAAGCTTTCTATTGGTTATCGGGGTCCATTCATTCGCCGGAAACAGGTTCGCCGGAAATGCTGATGGAACTGACGTATCGACTCGCAGTCGAAGAGACTCCGTTCATCCAGGCAATCCGAAAAAATGTAATCGTGCTAATCACGCCGGTGCTTGAAGTCGATGGGCGCGATCGCATGGTGGACATCTACAACTATCGCAAAGCGAATCCGGGAAAAAATGCTCCGACCTTGTTGTATTGGGGTAAGTACGTAGCCCACGACAACAATCGCGATGGACTCGGCATGGCGTTGGCGCTGACGCGCAACATGATGAAGACTTTCCTCGAGTATCATCCGGCTGTTCTGCACGACCTGCACGAGTCGGTTCCCTTTCTTTATACGTCCACCGGTACTGGCCCTTACAACGCCTGGCTCGATCCCATCACGATCGACGAGTGGCAATTGCTCGCCTACCACGAAGTCGAAGAGATGACTAAGCGCGGCGTTCCCGGGGTGTGGACGCATGGTTTCTACGATGGCTGGGCGCCAAACTACATGTTCTACGTTGCCAACGGTCATAACGCCATCGGTCGCTTCTACGAAACGTTTGGCAACGGCGGCGCTGACACAATGGATCGCACGGTGAATCAACAGGCGCAGCGTGATTGGTTTCGTCCTAATCCGCCTCACCCTCGAGTGAGATGGTCGTTACGCAACAACGTCAACATGCAACAGTCCGGGGTGCTGCTGGCGCTGAACTTCGTGGCGAACAATAAAGAGCGTTTCCTGCAGAACTTTTACATCAAGAGCAAGCGCTCGGTGGCGAAGGCGACGAATGAAGGTCCGGCCGCTTATGTCGTTCCCGGTGATCAGTCGCGCCTGGTCGAAGCCGCCGATATGGTCAACTTGCTGCGATTGATGGGTGTTGAGGTGCACACAGCAGCTAAAGAAATCACCATTAAGGATCACAAATTTCCAGCCGGGTCATACGTCATCCGAATGGATCAGCCTTACTCCCGGATGGCCGATATGCTGTTGGATACGCAGTACTACAACGTGAACGATCCACGTCCTTACGACGATACAGGTTGGACGCTCGGGGCTTTGCGTAATGTGAAGACAGTGCGAATCACCGACAAAGAAGTGCTCAGCGTTCCGATGACGTTGCTGACGGCGGATGCTCGAGTCCAGGGCAAGTTAATCGGCCCGGCGATGCTGCGGGATACGTTATCAACCACAACACTGAAAACACACTGGCGTCGCTCCGATACCGATTGAAGGATGTGAAGATTGGCGCCGCCGAAGACGCATTTAAGATCGGCGAACAACAATTCAACGCTGGTTCGTTTCTGATTAAGTCTGAAGGAAATCCCGGCAATTTGCGGCAACGGCTGGAAGCGGCAGTTACCGAATTAGGTTTAACTGCCCACGCTGTAGACAAGCTGCCGGTAGTGAAGTCTCACGATCTTGCCGCACCACGCATCGCTATTCTTCACACCTGGACTAACACTCAGAATGAAGGCTGGTATCGCATCGAGTTTGATCGCTTGCAGATTCCCTACTCCTACATATCCGATCAATTGGTTCGTAACACACCTAATCTGCGCGACAAGTTCGACGTAATCATCTTTCCGCCGCTGGGTGGGTCGGCCCAGCAAATCGTCAATGGCATTCCGATGCGTGGCGAGGCAATTCCCTGGAAGAAATCAGAACTGACACCTAATCTCGGTAATTCGCCCGATCAAACCGATGACATGCGCGGCGGGATGGGAATGGCCGGCATCATGAATCTGCAAAAATTTGTCGAAGCTGGGGGCCTGTTCGTGGTTGTTACCAACAACGCACGCATTCCGATCGACTACGGGATGATCAGCGGAGTTTCTATTCAAGAGCCGCGTCAGCTGCAGGCGCGTGGTTCGGTCTTCACCGCGCAATTCAGCGATCGTAAAAGTCCCATTGCTTATGGCTACGACGAAACCGTTCCAATCTATTTCAACCAGGCGCCCCTATTTCAAGTAGCGGTTCAGGGCGGTCCGCCTCCTGGTGGCCCCGGTCAGCGAGCAACGGGCCGCGGCAGCGCTACGGACGGCGACGTGATTCAGGGGATGCCACAGCCATCGCCTGCGCCGACGAAATCACCGGCACGACCGGGTGAGGAAGAGTTGACCGAAGAACAGCGACTGCAGCTTGGGGCCTACTTTACGCCCCTGGCACAACGCCCGCGGGTGGTGCTGCGCTTTGCGTCAGATGAAAAGAAACTCTTGATTAGCGGCATGCTGGCTGGAGGATCTGAGCTCGCGAATGCCCCCGCAGTAATTGATGTGCCCGTAGGTCGTGGTCATATTTTGATGTTTGCGAACAATCCTATGTGGCGTCATCAAACGCATGGAAGCTTCTTCCTCCTGTTCAATGCGGCTTTGAATTTTGATTCGCTGAACACTGAGCGAGCACCAGCGCCACGTCCCACGCCTACGACGGCAGGAGATGATCAACAATAAATGTGACGAGCCCCATGTTTCGTGATAATTCGTGTGGTTTCGTGGATCGTAACGCCCGGTTCGCTAAAGACGATCCACGAATAGACACGAAATCTCACTACCAAATCAACGCCGCTTCTCAAGCGTCGTCTCAGATTAGTTTGAAGGAGTATTTAGAATGTCAGCAAAGATGGCGGTTACGCCCGACAATATTCTGCAACTGGGTTTTGCTTTCTGGGGATCCAAGACTCTGTTAAGTGCAGTTGAATTGGGGGTTTTTTCAGAACTCGCCGAGCAGCCGTTGACCGCGGATCAGTTGCGCGAACGCTTGCAATTGCATGCTCGCAGCGCTCGGGATTTCTTCGACGCGCTGGTTGCGCTTGGCATGCTGCAACGCGATGGCGATCTCTATCGCAACACACCGGAAACGGATCAGTTCCTGGTGCGCGGCAAGCTCAGCTACATCGGCGGCATTCTCGAAATGTCGAATGAGCGACTCTATCCTTTCTGGGGTTCGCTAACTGAAGGTTTGAAAACCGGACTTCCGCAAAACGAAGTGAAAACTGGCGGAGCCGGTCTGTTCGAAACGCTTTACCGCGACCCGGACCGGCTGCGACTCTTTTTAGCGGGGATGACCGGATTGAGCATGGGCGCATCGCTGGCCATCGCGCAGAAGTTTCCCTGGGAGAAGTACCAGACGGTAGTTGACGTGGGCGGCGCGCAAGGTGGATTGCTCGTGCAACTGTGCCTTGCCCATCCTCACCTGCGCGGGACTAATTTTGACCTGGACGTCGTCGGACCCATCTTCGCGGAATATGTCGCGGCCAACGGACTGAGTGAGCGACTAAAATTTCAGCCGGGCGATTTCTTCAACGAACCACTCCCAGCCGCGGATGTAATCACGATGGGTCACATCCTGCACGACTGGGATCTGGAACAAAAACGCATGCTCCTCGACAAGGCTTATCAAGCGCTGCCGGAAGGTGGCGCGCTGATCGTTTTCGAGGCACTGATTGATGACGAGCGCCGGCAAAATGCGTTTGGGTTGATAATGAGTCTGAACATGCTGATTGAGACTCCCGGCGGCTTTGACTACACCGGACAGGATTGCACCGCCTGGATGAAAGACGCAGGCTTTCGCGAAACCAGGGTGGAACACTTGATCGGACCGGATTCGATGGTGGTAGGGATTAAATAGCGGAAGGCAGAAGGCAGAAGGCGGAAGGCGGAAGGCGGAAGGCGGAAGGCAAAAGGCAGGAGGCAGTTCACGAATCTTCGCGTCTTTTGGTGTGGTTTCCTGGATCGTGCCCCAGCCGTTCCGAAGCGATCCGCGAAATAACACCAAACGAAACGAAATACGGAGTATCACTAAGCTGAGCACCAGCATCTACTGCCTACTGCCTTCCGCCTTCTGCTTTCGTTGGAACGAGTCTGCCCGTGCGGTCGTAAAGCGTTGATGCTAGAATTACCTCGCCGTCTTCCCACGGTGTTTGTCTGTAGTTTGGAGGTTTATCGATCATGGATGAAGTGAAAGATTCAGTTTACGAAGAGAAAGACCCAATTGATTCGGCATTCAAGGCTATTTGCGATGCCGCTCGCTATCTGGGCGACGCTTCCTACGCCGTGCTGCCGCGTGACATGGCGCACAGTCTCGGTGAGTTTAAGAAATCATTTCTGAACAACGTGCGTTACCTCGTCGAGAAAGACATCGAGTGGGTGGACGCGCGCGTTGCCGGGGGCGATCGCTTGCGGGAAGAATGGAGACAAGCCTGTCATCGTGACGAGGCGAATGTCACTGGGGAGCCCGCGGCGAGTTAATTGCCCGCTGGAAAAGTATAAAGAGGATCATGGAAGTCTTACTGGCTGAGGAATACGGATTCTGTTTTGGGGTCGAGCGTGCCGTGGAAATGGTTGAAGACGCGGTCGACGAAGGTCGCGGGCCGATCCGTTCGCTGGGGCCCCTAATTCACAATGCCCAGGAGATGGAGCGGCTGGGAGGCAAGGGCGTCTCAACAATCGATTCGCCGGGAGAGGCAGACGGCTCGGTCGCCGTGATTCGCGCGCACGGAGTTACACCGTTGGTGCAGCGTGAGCTCGAGGAGCGTGCCGCAAAAGTCATCGATGCCACTTGTCCCTTTGTTACGAGAGTGCAGCATCTTGCGGAACGAGCTGCTGAGCAGGGACGCGACGTCGTTGTTGCTGGAAATCCGGATCACCCCGAAATGATCGGTGTTGTCGGCTACGCACCAAACAATACTTACGTTGTGCGCGATGCTTCGGAAGTCGCATCGTTACCCACCTTGCGGTCCCCACTCGTGGTTTCGCAGACAACGATTAAGTTAAAGACATTCCAGGAAGTTGCGGAAGCAGTGCGAAGCAAGGCAGATGCAGAGCCGCAAGTCATCAACACCATTTGTTCAGCAACTCGTGATCGTCAGGACGCGGCCCGCGCCCTCGCTGGCGAGGTTGATGCTTTTTACGTTATCGGTGGGCGGCACTCCTCCAACAGTGTGAAGTTGCTCGCAGTTTGTCAGGAACAATGTAGCAAGAGCTTCCTGATTGAAACGCCGGCAGAGATCAACGCTGCGGATCTTGAAGGGGTTGCGAGAGTAGGAGTGACGGCAGGAGCTTCCACTCCTGACTGGCTGATCAAGCAGGTTGTGGCGCGTTTGAATGAAATTGGCGAACTGCAGCCCGTAGGTTAAAAGAACCGCCAACGCGAGCATTCTCAAACGCAAAAGCGCAGAGACGCAGAGACGCAAAGTCCAATTTTAAAGATAGAAAACTCGATCCACCTCACTCAGGATTGGAGACCTCACATGAACGAGAAGTCTTCTCAGACGTCAATTGACGTTCTTCTTTCACCTACAAAAGAACCCGATAAAGATCTTAATCACCTGGCCCGATCAGTCATCGGTGCGGGAATAGAAGTACACCGCCATCTAGGACCCGGTCTTACCGAGCCACTCTACGAAGCTGCTTTCAAGCTTGAATTGAGTCTTCGGGGCATCCCGTTCAAATCTCAAATCTGGCTCACTGTAAGTTATAAGGACCATCCGCTCGGCAAGCGAAGAATCGATCTAATTGTCGATGATAGCTTGGTTGTAGAGCTTAAATCAGTGGAAAAGTTAGCGCCTGTTCATTCGGCTCAACTAATTTCGTATCTGAGATTAACGGGATATCACCTAGGGTTATTGATCAATTTTAATGTTGCGTTACTCAAGGAAGGCGTGAAAAGAGTTGTGCTGTCTTGATTTGCCGGAGCTCAATTGGCTACCAGAAAATCTTTTGGAATTAATCTACTTTGCGTCTTGGCGGTCTCGGCGATTGGTGTTGGCGGGAAGGGTCTCGCTAGAGCTCTTCCACTTGATCGAGAGCGTTGATGATCTGACGGGCTTCTTCTGACCCAAACTCCAGCGCCTGGCGCCGTAGGGCATCGCGAGCTATTTCAGAGTCGACCGGGTCGCTCAATAAACCTACCAGCACCGACGTCGGGAACTGTGCCAAAGCCTCGTTCGCCAAACCCCGCACAATTACATCTTCTGAGCGTGACAGCTCGCAAATCTCACTGGGCGCAAACCGCGAGTTGAGCGCATCCGCGAGAATGTCGATACGTTTGTAGTCGCGCTGCTGATCCGCCCTGCGGACCAGTTGTGCAAAGACTTCGGCCGACTGCGTCTTTTCCTGGAGTACCGTGGCGCAGGTGTTGGCGATATGTCGTATTTGTTCGCTCTCTTCGCTGCCTTCGACGATCGTGGTTTCGACGGCGCGATCATCAAGCGCTGCGAGCAAGCGACTGAGCTCTAAATCAGCCCGGGGATCATAAGGAAGATTTCTGGTCTGTGGGGAATTTGAATTGGAAAGCTGCAAAGCCTTTTCAACAAGACCGCGAGTAGTTGGTCGCAGCTCCGACCAAACTGTCGCGACGCGGCCACCGAAGTTCTCAATCATTAAGGCCAAACCGTTTAGCTCTCCTAAATACTTTGCTCGTTTATGAACGGCGTACTATACGCGATGGTACCCGGAAACGCGAGAATGCGAGGAAAGCCAGGATATATGGCCTCCTCACCTCGATTTTTTCTCAGTTGTGATCTTTGATTTCCGCGATCGCCGGAAACGGTATCTTGATAACTGCTCCGTCAGAGCATTCGATTTTTACGCTAGGCGTGGTGAGGGCTTGCGTGGTTTTCATGCTGCGAACGACTCCACGCACGCGGCGGCCATCTACAGTGACCACTTCGATATTGTCCTTACCGTAAAGCGGCTGGAGTGCCGCGAGAGCTTTTGTGACTTCCACAGTTTTTTCCTTCTAATCATTCTTGAGAGCGGGGAATACTTGAGATTCTGCACGTAACGTCTGCAGATGTTATTCAGCGCCAGGGAGATCGCCTCGAATACCTGTCACATCGAGCCTTACCATCACCACTTCAGCTCAGTTGGCGAGATTTATCCGACATCCGGTAACACCCTAAGGCGCTGAGATGTGAGACTTTGACCAATGGTTTCGGGACGGTATTGTGTCGCTCTGGGGATCGCAGTTCGGGATACTCCGCGACAACGGAGGCCGGATGTCGGCCACTACAATTCAAATGCATTTTTGGCTTACTATGGACCGTTTAGTCAGTCGCGAACAGGGCCGCTTGATGCAACTGGCAAGCACCTTTTGGCGTATAGCCATCCGGAGCCAGTTTCCAGGCAATCTTCAACTGGTGAGAGTTCATGTCACAGAGATCCCGGAATGACCACAAAAACCAGAATTTGATTCGAACGTAACGACCTGCGCAAACTGTCGCACGCCGATGCCTTTAGGGCTGCGCTTTTGTCGTAATTGCGGCTTTCGCCTGGGCGAAGGGACGGCCGAATACACCGAGACAGTTCGTTTTAAAGATGCTCAGTCTGGAGTGGGCGGTGGTCAACAGCCATTTGGAGTGAACTATGCGGCCCCGTTAGCACAGGCCCCCGGTGGCACTTTTGGCAAGCCTCGCAAGCGCATGAGCGGGATGAGTTGGATGTTCATCGGCCTGCTTGTCTTCTTTCTTGCAGCGGCAGCATTCACGGCTATCTTCACGCCGATGCGCCCGAACGCTCCTTCAATTTCAGTTCCTGACAAACCGCGCGTTTTCTTTGGCGTTAATGACTTTGAAGACGGTGAGGGTGGCGCCACATTCAGAAATGTCGAACCGCCGGGTGGGCCTGCTGATAAAGCCGGCCTTGTCGGTGGCGACATCATCACCAGTTTTGATGGACATCCGGTGAAGGAATGAAGATGAGATGTCGGAGCTGATGGAAAACATCCCGCCTGGAAAAGAGGTGGAGGTGATCTACCTCCGCGACGGCGAACAGAAAATAACTAAATTAGCTCCCATTGCCGAGAACGATTTTGAACGACTGAAAAGGGAGTTCAATGAGCGTGCGGGCGGCCACGGCCGTTTTGGATTCGATGACGACGACACTGAAAGGGTCCCGATTCCTGGAACCAAAATGTTTGGGGTGAAACTGGGACGACATCTCGCCGAATTTCCCGGCTGATATGGCGGGAATCAAGGAAGCGATATTGTCGTCGAATTTGATGGCGTCCCGATCAGAACCCCCGCAGAACTTAGCGCCCGTGTTAAGCGTGCTGTTCCTTACAATACGATCAAGGTTGTAGTGATGCGCGAGTCGGAAAAGATTGAGATTCCCGTGAAGATGGGGAAACAGTA
>CAVVJS010000011.1:0-109642 GCA_963748605.1 Pyrinomonadaceae bacterium | reverse complement strand
CAAGTTCGACGTAATCATCTTTCCGCCGCTGGGTGGGTCGGCCCAGCAAATCGTCAATGGCATTCCGATGCGTGGCGAGGCAATTCCCTGGAAGAAATCAGAACTGACACCTAATCTCGGTAATTCGCCCGATCAAACCGATGACATGCGCGGCGGGATGGGAATGGCCGGCATCATGAATCTGCAAAAATTTGTCGAAGCTGGGGGCCTGTTCGTGGTTGTTGCCAACAACGCACGCATTCCGATCGACTACGGGATGATCAGCGGAGTTTCTATTCAAGAGCCGCGTCAGCTGCAGGCGCGTGGTTCGGTCTTCACCGCGCAATTCAGCGATCGTAAAAGTCCCATTGCTTATGGCTACGACGAAACCGTTCCAATCTATTTCAACCAGGCGCCCCTATTTCAAGTAGCGGTTCAGGGCGGTCCGCCTCCTGGTGGCCCCGGTCAGCGAGCAACGGGCCGCGGCAGCGCTACGGACGGCGACGTGATTCAGGGGATGCCACAGCCATCGCCTGCGCCGACGAAATCACCGGCACGACCGGGTGAGGAAGAGTTGACCGAAGAACAGCGACTGCAGCTTGGGGCCTACTTTACGCCCCTGGCACAACGCCCGCGGGTGGTGCTGCGCTTTGCGTCAGATGAAAAGAAACTCTTGATTAGCGGCATGCTGGCTGGAGGATCTGAGCTCGCGAATGCCCCCGCAGTAATTGATGTGCCCGTTGGTCGTGGTCATATTTTGATGTTTGCGAACAATCCTATGTGGCGTCATCAAACGCATGGAAGCTTCTTCCTCCTGTTCAATGCGGCTTTGAATTTTGATTCGCTGAACACTGAGCGAGCACCAGCGCCACGTCCCACGCCTACGACGGCAGGAGATGATCAACAATAAATGTGACGAGCCCCATGTTTCGTGATAATTCGTGTGGTTTCGTGGATCGTAACGCCCGGTTCGCTAAAGACGATCCACGAATAGACACGAAATCTCACTACCAAATCAACGCCGCTTCTCAAGCGTCGTCTCAGATTAGTTTGAAGGAGTATTTAGAATGTCAGCAAAGATGGCGGTTACGCCCGACAATATTCTGCAACTGGGTTTTGCTTTCTGGGGATCCAAGACTCTGTTAAGTGCAGTTGAATTGGGGGTTTTTTCAGAACTCGCCGAGCAGCCGTTGACCGCGGATCAGTTGCGCGAACGCTTGCAACTGCATGCTCGCAGCGCTCGGGATTTCTTCGACGCGCTGGTTGCGCTTGGCATGCTGCAACGCGATGGCGATCTCTATCGCAACACACCGGAAACGGATCAGTTCCTGGTGCGCGGCAAGCTCAGCTACATCGGCGGCATTCTCGAAATGTCGAATGAGCGACTCTATCCTTTCTGGGGTTCGCTAACTGAGGGTTTGAAAACCGGACTTCCGCAAAACGAAGTGAAAACTGGCGGAGCCGGTCTGTTCGAAACGCTTTACCGCGACCCGGACCGGCTGCGACTCTTTTTAGCGGGGATGACCGGATTGAGCATGGGCGCATCGCTGGCCATCGCGCAGAAGTTTCCCTGGGAGAAGTACCAGACGGTAGTTGACGTGGGCGGCGCGCAAGGTGGATTGCTCGTGCAACTGTGCCTTGCCCATCCTCACCTGCGCGGGACTAATTTTGACCTGGACGTCGTCGGACCCATCTTCGCGGAATATGTCGCGGCCAACGGACTGAGTGAGCGACTAAAATTTCAGCCGGGCGATTTCTTCAACGAACCACTCCCAGCCGCGGATGTAATCACGATGGGTCACATCCTGCACGACTGGGATCTGGAACAAAAACGCATGCTCCTCGACAAGGCTTATCAAGCGCTGCCGGAAGGTGGCGCGCTGATCGTTTTCGAGGCACTGATTGATGACGAGCGCCGGCAAAATGCGTTTGGGTTAATAATGAGTCTGAACATGCTGATTGAGACTCCCGGCGGCTTTGACTACACCGGACAGGATTGCACCGCCTGGATGAAAGACGCAGGCTTTCGCGAAACCAGGGTGGAACACTTGATCGGACCGGATTCGATGGTGGTAGGGATTAAATAGCGGAAGGCAGAAGGCAGAAGGCGGAAGGCGGAAGGCAGAAGGCAAAAGGCAGGAGGCAGTTCACGAATCTTCGCGTCTTTTGGTGTGGTTTCCTGGATCGTGCCCCAGCCGTTCCGAAGCGATCCGCGAAATAACACCAAACGAAACGAAATACGGAGTATCACTAAGCTGAGCACCAGCATCTACTGCCTACTGCCTTCCGCCTTCTGCTTTCGTTGGAACGAGTCTGCCCGTGCGGTCGTAAAGCGTTGATGCTAGAATTACCTCGCCGTCTTCCCACGGTGTTTGTCTGTAGTTTGGAGGTTTATCGATCATGGATGAAGTGAAAGATTCAGTTTACGAAGAGAAAGACCCAATTGATTCGGCATTCAAGGCTATTTGCGATGCCGCTCGCTATCTGGGCGACGCTTCCTACGCCGTGCTGCCGCGTGACATGGCGCACAGTCTCGGTGAGTTTAAGAAATCATTTCTGAACAACGTGCGTTACCTCGTCGAGAAAGACATCGAGTGGGTGGACGCGCGCGTTGCCGGGGGCGATCGCTTGCGGGAAGAATGGAGACAAGCCTGTCATCGTGACGAGGCGAATGTCACTGGGGAGCCCGCGGCGAGTTAATTGCCCGCTGGAAAAGTATAAAGAGGATCATGGAAGTCTTACTGGCTGAGGAATACGGATTCTGTTTTGGGGTCGAGCGTGCCGTTGAAATGGTTGAAGACGCGGTCGACGAAGGTCGCGGGCCGATCCGTTCGCTGGGGCCCCTAATTCACAATGCCCAGGAGATGGAGCGGCTGGGAGGCAAGGGCGTCTCAACAATCGATTCGCCGGGAGAGGCAGACGGCTCGGTGGCCGTGATTCGCGCGCACGGAGTTACACCGTTGGTGCAGCGTGAGCTCGAGGAGCGTGCCGCAAAAGTCATCGATGCCACTTGTCCCTTTGTTACGAGAGTGCAGCATCTTGCGGAACGAGCTGCTGAGCAGGGACGCGACGTCGTTGTTGCTGGAAATCCGGATCACCCCGAAATGATCGGTGTTGTCGGCTACGCACCAAACAATACTTACGTTGTGCGCGATGCTTCGGAAGTCGCATTGTTACCCACCTTGCGGTCCCCACTCGTGGTTTCGCAGACAACGATTAAGTTAAAGACATTCCAGGAAGTTGCGGAAGCAGTGCGAAGCAAGGCAGATGCAGAGCCGCAAGTCATCAACACCATTTGTTCAGCAACTCGGGATCGTCAGGACGCAGCCCGCGCCCTCGCTGGCGAGGTTGATGCTTTTTACGTTATCGGTGGGCGGCACTCCTCCAACAGTGTGAAGTTGCTCGCAGTTTGTCAGGAACAATGTAGCAAGAGTTTCCTGATTGAAACGCCGGCAGAGATCAACGCTGCGGATCTCGAAGGGGTGGCGAGAGTAGGAGTGACAGCAGGAGCTTCCACTCCTGACTGGCTGATCAAGCAGGTTGTGGCGCGTTTGAATGAAATTGGCGAACTGCAGCCCGTAGGTTAAAAGCAACCGCCAACGCGAGCTTCTCAAACGCAAAAGCGCAGAGACGCTGAGACGCAAAGTCCAATTTTAAAGATAGAAAACTCGATCCACCTCACTCAGGATTGGAGACCTCACATGAACGAGAAGTCTTCTCAGACGTCAATTGACGTTCTTCTTTCACCTACAAAAGAACCCGATAAAGACCTTAATCACCTGGCCCGATCAGTCATCGGTGCGGGAATAGAAGTACACCGCCATCTAGGACCCGGTCTTACCGAGCCACTCTACGAAGCTGCTTTCAAGCTTGAATTGAGTCTTCGGGGCATCCCGTTCAAATCTCAAATCTGGATCACTGTAAGTTATAAGGACCATCCGCTGGGCAAGCGAAGAATCGATCTAATTGTCGATGATAAGTTGGTTGTAGAGCTTAAATCAGTGGAAAAGTTAGCGCCTGTTCATTCGGCTCAACTAATTTCGTATCTGAGATTAACGGGATATCACCTAGGGTTATTGATCAATTTTAATGTTGCGTTACTCAAGGAAGGCGTGAAAAGAGTTGTGCTGTCTTGATTTGCCGGAGCTCAATTGGCTACCAGAAAATCTTTTGGAATTAATCTACTTTGCGTCTTGGCGTCTCGGCGATTGGTGTTGGCGGGAAGGGTCTCGCTAGAGCTCTTCCACTTGGTCGAGAGCGTTGATGATCTGGCGGGCTTCTTCTGACCCAAACTCCAGCGCCTGGCGCCGTAGGGCATCGCGAGCTATTTCAGAGTCGACCGGGTCGCTCAATAAACCCACCAGCACTGACGTCGGGAACTGTGCTAAAGCCTCGTTCGCCAAAGCCCGCACAATTACATCTTCTGAGCGTGACAGCTCGCAAATCTCACTGGGCGCAAACCGCGAGTTGAGCGCATCCGCGAGAATGTCTATACGTTTGTAGTCGCGCTGCTGATCCGCCCGGCGGACGAGTTGTGCAAAGACTTCTGCCGACTGCGTCTTTTCCTGGAGTACCGTGGCGCAGGTGTTGGCGATGTGTCGTATTTGTTCGCTCTCTTCGCTGCCTTCGACGATCGTGGTTTCGACGGCGCGATCATCAAGCGCGGCGAGCAAGCGACTGAGCTCTAAATCAGCCCGTGGATCATAAGGAAGATTTCTGGTCTGCGGGGAATTTGAATTGGAAAGCTGCAGAGCCTTTTCAACAAGACCGCGAGTAGTTGGTCGCAGCTCCGACCAAACTGTCGCGACGCGGCCACCGAAGTTCTCAATCATTAAGGCCAAACCGTTTAGCTCTCCTAAATACTTTGCTCGTTTATGAACGGCGTACTATACGCGATGGTACCCGGAAACGCGAGAATACGAGGAAAGCCAGGATATAAGGCCTCCTCATCTCGATTCTTGTCTCAGTTGTGATCTTTGATTTCCGCGATCGCCGGAAACGGTATTTTGATAACTGCTCCGTCAGAGCATTCGATTTTTACGCTAGGCGTGGTGAGGGCTTGCGTGGTTTTCATGCTGCGAACGACTCCACGCACGCGGCGGCCATCTACAGTGACCACTTCGATGTTGTCCTTACCGTAAAGCGGCTGGAGTGCCGCGAGAGCTTTTGTGACTTCCACAGTTTTTTCCTTCTAATCATTCTTGAGTGCGGGGAATACCTGAGATTCTGCACGTAACGTCTGCAGATGTCTATTCAGCACCAGGAAGCTCGCCTCGAATAGCGGTCATAGTGAGCCCTAGCCATCCCCACTGGAGCTCAGTTGGCGGCAAAATTATCTGACACCCCTCAACACCGCCAAGGCGCTAAGATGTCAGCCTTTGACAATGGTTCGTGACTTATTGTGTCGCTTTGGGGATCGCAGTTCAGGACGCTCCCGGTCAACGGAGGCCGGAGTCATCCACTACAATTCAGATACATTTTTGGCTTACTATGGGTCGTGTAGGCAGTCGCGAACAGTGCCGCTTGATGCAACTGGCAAGCACCTTTTGGCGTATAGCCATCCGGAGTGAGTTTCCAGGCAATCTTCAACTGGTGAGAGTTCATGTCACAAGATCCCGGAATGACCCAAAAACCAGAATTTGATTCGAACGTAACGACCTGCGCAAACTGTCGCACGCCGATGCCGTTAGGGCTGCGCTTTTGTCGCAATTGCGGCTTTCGCCTGGGCGAAGGGACGGCCGAATATACCGAGACAGTTCGTTTTAAAGATGCTCAGTCCGGAGTGGGTGGTGGTCAACAACCATTTGGAGTGAACTATGCGGCCCCGTTAACACAGGCCCCCGGTGGCACTTTTGGCAAGCCTCGCAAACGCATGAGCGGGATGAGTTGGATGTTCATCGGCCTGCTTGTCTTCTTTCTAGCAGCGGCGGCATTTACGGCTATCGTCACACCGATGCGACCGAACGCTCCTTCAATTTCAGTTCCTGACAAACCGCGCGTTTACTTTGGCGTTAATGATTTTGAAGACGGTGAGGGTGGCGCCACATTCAGAAATGTCGAACCGCCGGGTGGGCCTGCTGATAAAGCCGGCCTTATCGGTGGCGACATCATCACCAGTTTTGATGGACATCCGGTGAAGGATGAAGATGAAATGTCGGAACTGATGGAAAACATCCCGGCTGGTAAAGAGGTGGAGGTGATCTACCTCCGCGACGGCGAACAGAAGACGACTAAACTAGTTCCCATTGCCGAGAACGATTTTGAACGACTGGAAAGGGAGTTCGATGACCGTGCGGGCGGCCACGGCCGTTTTGGATTTGATGACGACGACACTGAAAGGGTGCCGATTCCTGGAACCAAAATGTTTGGGGTAAGACTGGACGACATCTCGCCGAATTACCCGGCTGATATGGCGGGAATCAAGGAAGGCGATATTGTCACCGAATTTGATGGCGTCCCGATCAGAACCCCCGCAGAACTTAGCGCCCGCGTTAAGCGTGCTGTTCCTTACAATACGATCAAGGTTGTAGTGATGCGCGGGACGGAAAAGATTGAGATTCCGGTGAAGATGGGGAAACAGTAGACGTTTCGAGTTTCGAGTTTCAAGTTCCAAGTTTCGGGAGCGGTAGCGACCGCCTGAATAGCGCAGACTTTGTAGTTTTCGAATTCAGATGGAGCGATTACTGTTTGTGTTTGATCACGGCCGAAAAAATTCTATCCGCCGCTACCTGCGCCGCATTTTTTAGCCGGTATTCTGTAAGGGCGAGCGAATCGCCGCGGCCACTGATGATATCTCTCACACTACCCTGCTGGTAAACGTTACCCGAAGTTACCTGCTTTCCAGTAACTGCTGCATACACATGGTAGTTGATGTAAATAATGGCAAGCTCGGAGGCGTTCCTCTCTGATCCCATTTTGTCTGAACGCAACTCCAGCAGCACCACGTAACCTTCCTTTGCCGCTTTGGCACGTTTCACCGCTTCTCCACCCGTTAAATCGCGCGAAGTCAGATCGACTTGAAAAGCCCGTTGCCGCAGTCGGTCCGCGCAACTCCTCGAAACCGATTCCCTAAAATAAGACGGGATGTTGCCGAAAGCATCAAAGGTGTTAGCGCCCACAAGTATCGGAAGCGGATTTTGTTCCGCACTCTTGCCAGGCGTTGGCGTTGGCGAGGCTTCGGGAGTTGGCACGGGTGGCAGCGGCGTGGATTTTTTGGCGCGCCGGCCAGACTGCGCCAGAGCGGTTAGGGCGCAGAGCATGAGAAAAGCGGCGACAGTAACAACTGCCGCAGTGCTTAAGCGAAACTGAAAAGCTTTGTAATTCATAGTGGAATCGCGCCTCAAAGCCCCGCTAGCGCGCGGTAACAAAGGTTAGCCGCAGATTTTCGCGGACGACAGGGATAAGAAAAAAACCAGGAAGAACTGGATCCGGAATTGATTGTTCTGCCAATGCATTTCTTGAGGTTCTAATCTGTGTTATCCGCGAAAATCTGCGGCGACTTTTGTCTTACTGCGCAGTATCTCCGGCAAAGCCTTCTTAATGAAACTGCATTGTCGGGACCCCGCAGGGGTCGGAGTTAATAGCCGTGGGCAACGCCCACGGAACGAACATAGAAATCTTTCTGACCCTGAAAAGGTCGAACAGAACTTGGACCCTTACAGGGGTCCCGATGCGTTTGTTGCTAATATTCCGTGGGCGTTGCCCACCGCTATTAACTTGCACGCTTTCAGCATACCAATTGTTTTAAACCTTCGTGCCTGGGGGGTCGTCCATACCAGAATCCAATCAACCAAGACGTCCATTCTAGCACCGTCGCCGTTGCGTCAGTCTATTTGCTAGACTGTAAAACCACTTGTTCGTTGGAGCATCTAATTATCAAGTCACTTACCATTACTGCCGTTCGCGACCAGGCGCGCGCCACGCGGTCGTTCGATTTGATGCCGGAGAAGCATTCCGGGATACATGGCGTTGATTTTATTCCGGGGCAGGTAGCGGTTCTGAAAGTCGCGGATGAAGATCCGGCGTACTTTGCGTTCGCAAGCGCGCCCAGTGATCCAGAGCTGGAAGTTCTAGTGAAGCAAAAAGTCGGGGCCAGTAACGTAATCTTCGAGATGGAACCCGGCGACCAGGTCGAGCTACTTGAGGTTGCCGGCCACGGTTTTGCCCTCGACGATCATCAGGGCGATGACCTGGTGTTTGTCGCGATGGGAACGGGCGTGGCCCCCTTGCGTTCGGCATTGCGTCACGTACTCAAACGCAAACAGGATTTTGGCCAGTTGATAGTGCTATACGGAGCGCGCACACCGGACGATTTCTGCTACCGCGACGAGACCGATGATTGGGAAAGAGCTGGCGTGGAGTTACGGCAAGTGATTTCGCGGCCGGATGGACATGATTGGTCTGGACCGACTGGTTATGTGCAGTCGCTTCTGGATCACGTACTGCCGGATCTTAAATCGCCGCTCGCATTGATTTGCGGTTCGCAGGAAATGATCGAGCAAACGCGTGATCGTTTAGCGCAAATGGGTTTCGCCCGCGAGAAGATCTTGACGAACTACTAAAAAGTTTCGAGTTTCAGGTTTCAAGTTTCAAGTTTGGAGTTTCAGCTCTCAATCCTTTGCCTGGAATTCGGAACTCGAAACTCGAAACTTTCTAATCGCCAAGATGAGTCCCATGATGAAATAAAAAATCATCACCACTTCTGAGTCGCCCCAGTTGTAATGCACTACCCCACTTACGAAGAATCCGCACAGTCCTCCTAACGCGCCGAGTATTACTCCGCGCTCAATCCAATCATCAGGCGCTTCTTTGCGCGCCAGACGCCATAAGGTCCGTGCATATACTCCGAGCAAGATTAGCCAGCAAATCAATGCCGGGACGCCGCGTTCTAATCCGATCTGCAGAAGGTTTGAATGCATGTGGCCAGGCGGCAGACGGCCGTTATCAAACAGGCCCCACTCGGCGCGGTGGGACTTAATCGAATCCATGCCGACGCCGACTAACAAGTGACGCGGCTTGCTGATTAAAAGATTGAAGCCCTCCCGCCACACAGTTTCGCGCCAGCTGGTCGATTGATCGCTGCGATCGAGGAAATTAATACTGCGTTGCTGCCGCAGCACGAAGAAGCCGGCAAGGATGAGAGGCAAAGCGACGCGCGAATCCGATCAGAATTGCCTTGCGCGAGCTGCTTAAAGACAAGATCACGAGGGCCGCCAGCAATGTCGCTACCCACGTCGCTCGGGTCACGGTAAGAATCAGCACCAGGACAAAGCCGGCCAGAACTATTAGCATCAGCAGTCCGAGTTTGCTTCGTTTCCGTGGCAAACAAATGAACAAACCCAGCAGCAGCGCCATGATCAGTTGCAGAGTTTCCGCATAGGTCACGTAATGACCATAGAAACCGGAGGCGCGCCAATCTCTACTGGTAGCCCAACTCGCAATGCCCAGTTGCGCTTCCGCAGTTGCTCCCTCCAGCAACCGTCCGCGCGGCACTTCGAGCACGGGCGTCCATTCGACGCGATAGATCTTTACCTGCGCGGGCTTTTGTTCTGCTGAAGCGGCTAAAGCAGCCGCTAGTTCTGACGCGTCACCAATCTTCTGTCCATCTACAGTAAGGATCGTGTCGCCGTTTACAATCGGAGTAGGTGTACTGTTTTTTCTGTTCCTGAAAACCGCCGCCGAAAGCGGGCTGGCCGCAGTGACACCCTGAATTTTAATACCGCGTCCCCAGGCGCGTTCCGCCAGCGTGTAACAGACGTTTATTGCGCATGAACCGACCAGGACTAAAGCGAGCCAGCGCACTATGCGACGCGAAGGAATATTTTGAGCGACTAGATAGACGATGGTGAAGAGACTGGCCGCGCGAAGCTTCCCGATCGACACCACAGGTTCATAAGAGAAAAACGAAGACAGGCCCGTCAGAATAAAAAACCCAAGTAGCGGGAAGTCGAGCGGCGTTCGTTCCACGAGAGGTGGCGGGTAGAACGCAAAACGGACCAACCAGCAGAACATTCCCACGAGCCAGGCGATCTGGGTCGCAGCGATTGAATGCGGTGCGGCCACTGCAAAGAGAAACAGGCAGCCGATGACGATCCGGTCCAACCAGACGGCTACGTCACCGATAACTCTTCCTTCGCGTGCTGCACCGATTTTTTTAAAGGTGCCTTTTGGATGCGAATCCATTGAGCAAATGGGAGTCGTCTCAAGCTGGCCGAAAGTTTTGTGAACCGCTTAGAATGATGTCGACCTACTATATTCGATTAGAGAGAAAACTCATGCACCGAATTGTACTGTTGCTCGCAGCATTAGTTCTGCCCGTTTCCCTTTATGCTCAAACACCTTTGGAGTATCTGGAGCAGGTAAAAACGTTGCAGAACGATCCTCGCGTTAAAGCGGCGACAGATCACATCGACAAGGATCGAGATCAAATTCTGCGCGAGTGGATTGCAATCACCGAAATTAATGCGCCTTCGCAACATGAACAGGAACGGGCCCGGTATATTGAGGGACTACTTCGAAAACACAAGTTGCAGGACGTTCGCTATGATGCGACTGGTAATTTAATTGCCGTGCGCAAAGGCAACGGTACTGGCCCGACAATAGTGATTGACGCGCACCTGGACACGGTTTTTCAGCCAGGACTGAAGATAAAAGCCACCGTGAGTGAAGGTCGTGTCTTTGCGCCCGGGGTTGGCGACGATACCCGCAACATCGAAGCGATGCTGGCTACGATCCGCGCGCTCGATGCCGCAGATGTTAAGACGAAGGGAGATTTGATTTTTCTTTTCACCGTGGAAGAAGAGTCGAGCCTGCGAGGTGCCGAAGAGTTTGTTAAAGAGAACAAAGGAAAGGTCGATCACTACATCGCTCTCGACGGCGGTTACGAAGGGTTCACTTATGCCGGCATCGGCATCACCTGGTACCGGCACCACTTCATCGGACCGGGAGGCCATACACGGTCGCGCACACCACCATACTCGGCAAGCTTACCGCTGGCTCGCGCGATTTCGCGGATCTATGAACTCAAAGTTCCCTCAAGCCCGCCTTCGAATCTAAACATTGGAATGTTGGGAGGCTCGGAGGTGGTGAACGCCAAGGCGGCTGATGCGTGGTTCAGCGTGGACCTGCGTTCCACGGACAATGCGGTCGTTGCCGATTTAGAAAAGAAAATTGGGACGATTCTGGAAGAAGAAGCACGGCGCGCCGAGATGGCGGTCAAGACGGTGGTCATTTCTACTTCACCCGCCGCAGTTATTCCGGGGCATCGCGATTCGCATTTAGTGAAAGTCGCCGAAGCGGTGCATCGAGCACTTGGATTTAATCCGTCAATCACGCCGACAGGATCCAACAACTCCAGCGCGGCATTGTTGGCAGGAATTTCTTCAATCTCCACAGGCGCCGGCCCTTGTAATGATTCTCACGCGCTAACAGAAAATTGCGAAATCGAACCCCTCTATAAAGGCATCAAGAAAGTCCTGCTGTTGGCAGTGGCGCTGGCGGGAATTCAATAGGAGCGATGATCTGATGCAGTTTGATCTAAGGCCGAAGGCGTTGGCTAATTCCAGTTAACCCGACGCAACCCTTTCATGGTTACTTCTGTAAAGGAGGCGCGGCTTCCCAGGTTGCCAGGGCGCAACGCTATCACCCCGTGCGGGATGCCCGCACGGGGACCCCGGCCCTGGGCTGCAATTAGCGAACGCTTTCAGCGTTAAGTAAAACTGCACCAGCACTACACCTTGGAAGTATTGACAAAGAAGCCTGCCAGGAATATCGTCTCGCCGTTCTCACAAACTGAATTCCCACGGGCTTTGCTCGCGCACACCCTCGCAATCCAGCCTGGGAACATCTGGTAGAAATTAACGCCGCTCTTTGTGATCAGGTTGACCTTAGATCGCGGCTGTCGTGTCGCTACAGGTTGAAATTATGGTGCTTAGAAGTTCACCGGAATCACGTTCCGGCCCCGCCTGCTCTTCTCACGCCTAACCAGGATGAAAAGGAGGAAATAAATGCCAACCAAGAAAACCTCAAAGAAAACCTCAAAAAAAGCTGCATCAACAAGAACAGAAACCGGGCCCGCGCTGCAGAGCGCGATTTACGACGCCGGTTTCAGCTGGACCGCAGGGGCGACGCCGATTTCCGAATTAAGCGCCCAGGAGCAAGTTGCACATTTAGGCCTGGTGGTCAGTGATGCGGAATTGAAGGCAACCGCCAAAGCCATTCAGGCGGCTGAAAGTATGAAGTCATTTTCTGCAGCCTTCGCCGCCCCACCACCGTCCGTCGATTGGCGTAACAAAGGAGGAAATTGGACCACGCCGGTTAAGGATCAACAGTCCTGCGGTTCGTGCGTATCTTTTGCAACCTGCGGAACACTCGAAGCCCGGCTCAACATTGCTTGCAACAACGCCAATATGGACGTGGATCTTTCCGAAGCACACTTGTTTTTTTGTGGCTGCGGAAACTGCTGCGGAAATGGATGGAATTTTGCGCCTGCATTAGACTTCTGCAAAAACACCGGCGTCGGCCTCGAGTCAAGTTTTCCATACACGCCTGGCGATAAGCCCTGCAAAGCCGGCGTGCCTATCTACGTCAAGATCAGCAACTGGACAAGCGTTTTGCCAATAGTTGATCGTAAGAACACACTTGCCACAAAAGGTCCGATGGTTGCCGGCATGGCTGTTTTCGCCGACTTCTCGTCCTACACGAGTGGAGTGTATCGTCACGTGTCAGGGGCGCTTAGGGGCTATCACGCCATTAGCGTAGTTGGTTACGACGATGCCCAGCAGTGTTGGATTTGTAAGAACAGTTGGAACACCACCTGGGGCGAGGCCGGTTACTTCAGGATCGGTTACGGAGAATGCGGCATCGACACGCAATTCGCGTTTTACGATATCGAGGTAAGGTGCCCGCAACAGCCGACCCCGGAGACTGATTGCGCTTCGTATGTGCCGGCCCTAAGGCGGGTTCTGGAAGCCGCGCGCACTAATCGATCGTTGAGGCTCTGCTTGCGCTACTACATCTGCGGAACAGGGCCAAGGCCTTTGTGCTCAACTTCAATCCTTGCTGTTGTAAGGGCTGTGCTGGTGATTTTGAGGCAGTGCCCTCAATACCGCAGACCCTTCTGTCAGGCGTTGGGCTGATCACTAACGATTGCAACCGGTAAGTATCTCCGCCAAGGCGGGAAAGGAAATTATTATGGCAGGACTCGAACAAGACCTACTGAGTGCCTTACAGACTTTGGAAAGCACAAAGGAAAAGGGATGTGGGTGCCAGGAGAAGGCCGGCCTCACAAGTGATTCCGACATCTTTAGTTCGGAAGCATCTGCTACGGGTGATCTCGGGGCGCAACTGGAAGCAGCTCTCGATCAGATTTCATCCGGAGAAGTCTTCGATTTAGAATCGGATACTTTTTCACTAGATGAAGATCTGGCGTTTCTGGACTTTGCGGCGCTTGAAGAGGAAGCCCCATTGGACGTCAACGATATAATCGCGGCTGCCGAGAGGTATCCGGGGTTAAAGATTACCTTCTCGTTCTAGGACCAATGTTTGAGGGGGAGCCGAAAAGTATTGGTGCGGTTTGAATTTTAACGCCGAAGGCGTTGGCTAATTCCAGCCCAGGGTTGCGCTTTGGCAACCCTGGGAAGACGGCCCCATTTACAGAAGACGCAAACCCTGAAAGGGTTGCATCTCGCGATAACAAAGGCACCTCGCAACTCCTTCAGAGTTGCGACAAAACAAAGGTGCACCTTATCCCCAGGGTTTCAAAGCAAACCCTGGGCTGAAATTAGCGAACGCTTTCAGCGTAATTCTAACTGCACTAGCATCGAGTCGTAAGTCTAATCTACGACTCCCACTCATTACTGATAAGCTCATTCCAGGTTCCAAATTGTCGCGCACATACACCAGCTCCGATAACCAGATCGTTGCAAAGAAGGGAGAAGTCTTTGTAATCGAACTCGAAGGCAATCCGACTACCGGTTATGAGTGGGAATTAGAATTAGATACTGGCTCAATAAAGAGCGTGGACCAGGAATATCAAGCTGCCGGGGAAGGTTTAGGTGCGGGTGGCAGGGAACAATTTAGACTTAAGGCCATTAAACCCGGCGATACCGTGGTTCGCGCAATTTATAAGCGACCATGGGAGCAGGAACCGATCGAAGAGAAAAAATTCAAAATCCACATCGATTGATACAGCTTAGTTCGGTGGTGTCCTATTTTCTGTAGGGGCGGCACTCTGTGTGGCCGCCCCATGTTTAGGACTCAGGGGCACCCACGGAGGGACGCCCCTACATCTGTTTTCAAATTAGGACACTACCTTCACTTCTACCTGCTCGAATTTTTTTAACCTCTGCCTCAACTCATTCAATCGACTTCGGTAAGCAACTTCAGGATCATTTAGTTCCTAGAACGGTTGTACTTCGTCATGATTTCGCGCAGACGATCATGCGGCAGCGCGTAGGCGCGCACATCATCGGCGCCGGTAATCGTCTCCGCTGCCAACATTGCATTTGTCACTGCTTCTTCGGTTGCTTGTATCGTTGCAGCGAACAAAGGATCGAGCCGTTCGTTGGGGAGCATCGTCAGCGCAATCGTGCCGCTTTCAGCCGCGGCGCCAGGATTGGCGGTAGAGAATGCGATAAAAATATCGCCCGAACTATTTCCAGCAATCGATCCTTCTCGTCCCAATCCGAGTGTGACGCGTTTCACCAGGCGGTCGAGTTGATGCGGCAGCAGAGGCGCATTTGTGGCCACCACGATGATGATGGAGCCGAGTTCGGGATTAGGTCGTTCAGTGGGCCCTTGCGTCGGCCCGCATCGCGGCATCCCACGCAAAAACTCCTGCGACGGGGCCTCAGATCCGGAAACACAAATCATCGGATCGGGGAACTCCTGTCCCACAGGCACTCCAGCAATACGCAGCCCGCGACGGCTTCCATAGTTACATTGAACCAACACACCAATCGTGTAACCGCCGGCAGCTACGGGAAGCACTCGCGAAGAGGTGCCGATTCCACCTTTAAAACCATTACAGAGCATACCGGTGCCGCCACCTACATTTCCTTCGACAACTCGTCCGGTCGTTGCTCCGTCAAGCGCAGCAAACACATGGCTCGGCTTAACGTGGAAACCGTTGATGTCATTCAGCACGCCGTCATAGGTCTCGGCAACAATCGGATAGGTAAAAAGAAACTTACGACCGTTTTTGATTTCCCAATCGATGGTTGCATCGCGCACCACTCCCACGCTATGCGTATTGGTGATCAGAATTGGTCCTTCCAAAAAACCCGACTCCCGAATCCAGGTGGTGCCAGTCATCTCGCCATTTCCGTTTAAAGGAAACCAGGCTGCGAATACGGGATCGAATGATTTTTTGCCGCGCGGCAGGATTGCGGTCACGCCTGTACGCACCGGTCCTTTCCCTACTACTAATCTCCCGCTGCCGGAAATCAACGTGGTGTGGCCGACTTCAACTCCGGCAACATCCGTAATGGCGTTATTTGATCCGGGTGTACCTTCAAATGGAATTCCCAGATCCCGTGCGCGTGATTTCGTTTGGGCCAACGCTGCAGTCGGGCAGACCAGAATGAGTGCGGCGACGAGAGCCGACAAGAATCCAATTCGGCTGTAGCAGGACTCGAAAGCGATCATGTGTAACTCCTCGATGGGATTCGGTTCTTACATCACGCGCAGATTTGCCACGTAAACAACTTACCTTACGGCTTTGCCGCCGGAACCGCTTCCGCTATCTCATTTTTGCGGTAAAGCCGAAATCGAGGCATCGCGTCGAAATGATTTTAGCCCGGCCTTTCAAGGCCGGTTGTGGCCGCAGGTAAATTATTTTGCGTCGCGTTAGCGACCGAACGAATTGCAAATTGCAGAGTCATGCGTCGCTGACGCGACGCACCGCAAGCGTCGATCTTGATCCCGGCCTTGAAAGGCCGGGCTAAAATCTCTTCGACGCTACGCGTCGTACCTTCACAAAGTTACTTTTGAGGCAAGGCCGCCGAGGAGCGCCAGAATCACGGTCGTCTTATCTCGTCCAGCGATACTCATTTCGCTCGAAGAACTCAGACGAGTCGTCGTATCTAACCTCTTTCCTGATTGAAAAACTCCTGGCGCCGATCGAATAGGTATATCGGAGCAAGGCTGGCTTGTCGTTGTCCTTAGCCTGTTTCACCGTCACCAGCTTCAGAGTCTTATCCGGAAGCACGCTCCTCTCGACCACAGTTTCTTCCTCCAGTTTCTTGCCGTCGCTACTGATGGTGATTTCGTCAACGTTATTGGCCTGCGGTTCTTCCGGATACTTCATGGAGAAGACCCACGTCGAATCATCCTTAGTAGACTTTGTTACGTTCAGTGTCACTGGAATCGAGACCTTTTTGTTCTTGCCGTAATCCAGGTAGGTCAATGTTCCCGTCCATTCGCCGGCGGCGAGGGGTTGCAGGTCGTTTGCTTTGATCGCCGCCGGTTTCCGTCCCACTGCAGTAAGGCTCTGGGCCGAACGCACATACATCACGCCTTCTGAGATGGCCGGCGTAGCCATCAACAACTCGCCCATCGAGTTGGTGCCAACATGAGAAAACTTATCGCCCGCCGCGATCACCAGAATCTCTCCATCTTCATTTGAGAGATAGATCTTGCCGTCCGCCGCCACCGGCGAAGCACTAAAGCCACTTCCAACCAGCGGCAGCCGTTGGCGATAGAGTTCCGCGCCCGTCTTAAGATTGTAGGCATCGAGGAGGCCATTGTTAGACAAAACATACAGGTTGCCTTTGTAGCTGAGCGGCGTGGGCATGTATGAGCCGCGGCCGGTGCGACTCCAAACAATGGCTTCGCTGTCAGTTTTTCCGTCGGGTAAGGTGAGATCACCGCGCGCGTTGGCGCGGACTACGAAGATAGGTCTTTCCGGGCCGCGTCCACTGGCAACTACAAATACGTCATCGGAGAAAATCGGCGTCGGAGCTGTAATTTTTGAACTGCGACCGAGCCGCCACAACTCTTTTCCAGTACGAGGATCGTAACCGCGAATGAAGTTGGAAGCGTTGGTGACTAACTGCGGACCGTTCGCAGTCATCGCCACCGTCGGCGTGCCCCAGGAAGGGAGCTCTTCACGTTCCGTCTTCCATACGGTTTTGCCGGTTGCCGTATCCAACGCCAACAGAAATGAATCCGTTTGCGTGTCGCATTGAAGAATAACCAGATTGTCCCAGATGATCGGTGAACTCGCGGGCCCCCATTCGTAAGTGGGAATGTCGTAGGCGCCCATGTCCACGTGACCGAGGTCCACCTTCCAGAGTGGGCGTCCCTTCACGTCGTACGCGTGAACGCCCTGCGAACCGAACCAGGCGACTACGATGCGACCGTCGGTAGCTGGCGATGAGTTTGCGTAAGTGGATTTTATGTGGCGCTGCTCAACCGGTTCACCTTCGTGCGCGACGCGTTCCCAAAGAATCTTGCCGCTGCCTTTGTCGAGCGCATAGATCATCCAGCGGTGGCGCGACCGGTCCTTGGAAGCATCGCCGTCACCGTAGAGTCCGGGACGAAATGTCGCTTTGGGATCGCTACTGACCGCGCTTGTTACGAAGATGCGATTGCCCCAAACCACCGGGCTTGAATGCGCAAGACCTGGAAGCGGCGTACGCCAGAGAATGTTTTCACCAGTCTTACCGTTCCAGGTCTCCGGTAAGTTCTGACCTTCAGCCACTCCCGCCGCCTGGGCTCCGCGAAATGAAGGCCAGCTTCCGTTTTCGGTTTTGGGATCTGGTGACTTAGGTGGCCGAGCGGTCGATGTGGTGGCGATGCGACGCACCGGTATTACCTTAGCTTCACTCGTGGGCGACCATGTGCTGCGGTCAAGAATCATTTGGCGCGGTTTACATTCGTCTGAGACAAGATTAAAGCCCAGACGCTTGCCATCGTTGCGAAGACGATAACGTCCCGGGCCATCACAGCCGCCCGGTCCGCCTGACATAGTCAGTTCCACTTCAGATCCGATCAGTTTCCAGTTGCCGCTGAGCGCGGGCCACCCCTTTCCTTGCAAAGAAAACGTGCCGCCGGGATCGAAACGCACGGTGAAAGCGCCGAAAGCTAAAGGCTCTGTAGGTAGTTGGGGATTTGCTTGCTGTCCAGTGTCCTGGGCCGTCGCTCTGGAAATCCCTAGGCTCAGGTTCAGAATGCTTATAGCAATCGCCAGAGCGATTGGCCCCATAGTCTTTTTCATATTAGTGCCTCATCCACTTGATACCTCTCAGGTAAGGAAGGGGGCCTGCCCCCGCTCTTCGAGACCTATATTGGTCTCAATCACTCTTAAAGAAATCCGGCTTTTGCGATAACACTCTGCGGGGGCAGGCCCCCTTCCTTACCTGAGAGTTTATTGAAGTTGAATCAATCCTGAAAGAGAACATTCTTGCTGATCAACTCTTCTTGCGGTGTTGCTCGATGTACTTAAGAGCGAATTCTTTCCAGTGTGGACTCTCACGTAATCCGATCTGGTCGGCTTCTTTTTCTGCTGCATCCAGCGTCCAGCCATCACGCAACACGCGGCGAATTAGCCAGAAAGCGCCGACGCGAATGCCCGCAGCGCAATGAATGAAGATCGGAAAATTGTTTCGCTCGTCTGTGATTTTGAAGAACTCCGCAACCTGTTCCTCTTTCGGCTCTCCGAAAACAACGGGGATGTTGAAGTACTGCAAGCCGAGCTCTTTGACTTTTGCTTCTTCTTCGGCCGCGCGATGTTCACCAGCCGGCCGCAGGTTCAGAATAGTTTTCACTCCGTCGGCCTTTAACTTCTCCAGATGCTCCAGTCGCGGTTGCGCCCCGGTGCAAAAGTCGTTGCTGAGGCGGACGAAGTTACGGATCGGCGCGACTTCCTGTGCATTCGCAATGGTGATCGAAAACAGAATAAAAAGGATCAAAGTTAGTCTTTTCATCTTGATGGTCCGTCGCTTTTGCTCTGTGAAATTCCAATGTCTATCAGGTCTAATCGGTAGTGGGGAATAGTGGTTTTTGACAAAATAACTTCTGCCGGTCCCGGAGGGACCAAATGTTTATAGACACAGGCATTTGAAAAGTTCGAAGCTCCGTAGGAGCGGAATGCTTGCGTTCGCTGAGAGGACTATTGCGCTCCTCCGGAGCTAAGTTTGTCTCGCGAACATGAGCTATAAACATTTAGCCGCTCTGCGGCCCTCTGCATGATGCAACAACCCTATAGACCTGATGACTAATCATAAACCTTGACAGTAGCAATCACCCACTCATAGATTGCATCGGCAGCGCAATCCTTCACAAATCAGTAGGAGATTTCCATGAATCAAAAGTTACCTCGCCGTATTTGTCACTCACTGATCTTCACGCTTTTTCTGTTGCTTACTTTTCAGGTCGCGTGCAAGCCAGGCCCGCCGGGACCTGCGGGTCCACCGGGACCTCCGGGCGGCTCCGGCGGCGGCCCTCCATATGTTTGGGTCTGCACACCCGCGTTCTACCCGATGGCCGGAAGTAATCCGCGCGCCGACCTGTACATCTTCAATGGCAGTGCGACTTCTGCAAACGTAGCCGTTCACATACTGGATAAGAATGGCAACAACTTATCGGGCGTGACGATTCCCGGATCAAGTCCCGCTTCCACTTATCCAGGTCAAACAGGAAGCGCAACGGTGCCTGTCGCTGCCGCAAACACACTGATCGTCAGATGGGTATTTCCCCAGGACAGTCCTGAAGGTGGACCCAATGTCTCAGCATCCGTGCGGGTTGTTTCAGATCAGCCGATCGCCGTCGGATCCGATTTTCAATGGAGTGGCTTTACGCCATTGCCGTGCAGTCTGTTGCCGAAGTAAGACCAAATGATTCAATGACTCGATGATTCACTGACTCAATGACCCCGATGTCTCAGGCTGGCCATTGAAAGCATAAGAGGTAACCGTCGGGGTCGGTTACAAGCACGGCATTGAAACCATACCCGGTGACGCTTGGCGGTTTTACATCCAGTCCGGCAGCACGCATGTGTTGATAAGCCGACTCGACATCAGGACATCCAAAGTAGATCACCGTGTCGTTATGGGCAGCCGTGCGACGGGGATCCGGACCTGCTGGGCGAAACTCACTTTCGTAAGCCGTGTTTAGCATCAAGTGTTCTTCGTTGAGCTTCAGCATTAACCAATCACAGTGGTCGCCGGGAACATTGCTGCTAACCACTTCGAACCCCAGCGCATCCCGATAGAAAGCGAGGGCGGCGGGCATATCGAATACTTGCAGCAGTGGCGTCATTCGCTTTACAACAATTGCCATCAAACACCTCCAACTCGCTGCCGTAAGTAGCCGGCAATCTCGCGCTGCCCTTCATGCTCTGCCCAACCGAGCGGCGTACCGTTATAGATCTTGTCTTTTTTGTCGAGTTTTGCGCCAGCTTCGACCAGAACTTTTACCGCGTCAAGTGATCCCGAAAAGACCGCATGATGTAACGCTGTGGCGTGTGGGTGAATCTCCGTACTGTAGGCATCGAGCTCAACGCCAAGTTTGATCAGCATTGCGAGTGCCTCTGCTTTACCGTTGAGGGCGGCAGCAACGAGCGCCACTTGTTTGTCATGTGCTGTTGCGTGTTGAGCAAGTCGCGCGACATCTTCGTACCGATCCAGGCAAATCGCTGTAGCAAGTGTTAGCTCGCCGCCACGGTCAACTAGATGCGCTGCGGCCTGAAGATTTCTTTCCGAGAGCGCGCCATGCGCGGCTCCGGGAGTTGCGCCGGCATTGATGAGCACATCCATCAGCTGAAGCTGCAAGCCAGCTTCGCGCGGCACACGTCCCGTTACGACCAGGCCGAGTGTGTAGTCGAGTTGTTCCTGCAGACCGCTGACTTGTTCGCGCTCAGCAGAAGCAATGATGGCGCGGGTGATTTCCTCGATATTCGGCGGTAACTTTTCATTGCGAATCGGATTTTCGGCGACAAACCAAAGCAGATAAGGTTGCTTGAAATAACCTTCCAAGGCGCCATCGACCAGGTCCCGCAACCAATTGCCAGGTGATTCAAGCCGCGCACGAACGAGCTGTGGGTTCGTCTCCAGCAAGCGCTGCAACTCGTCAAGCTGGCCTGCGTCGATATACGACACGGCTTCTCGAAATAGCGAGTCGACTTCAGAATTTTTCATCGATGTTAAATTACAGAGGCGCAGCTCAACATTTAGACAGACTGACCGATCATGTAGCACAGACCGTCGGGCGCAACTTCAAAAAATACTCGATAGGCTTTGCCATTCAGATTTTGCGTCTCGATATCGGAATCACTCGGCGGCTTTCCCTTAATTTCTTCATACGCAGTTTCGATGTTGTCCACCTCAAAGAAACAACCTTCCTGAGTTGGGTCGCCACCATTCTCGGCTATACCTATCTGAATCTGATCTCGCGCCAGCGTTGCTGACTTGTAGGGATGCTCACGCTGAGACACAAGCGAAAACTTGAAAGTCTTTTCGTAGTAAGGCAGGGCGGCCGCGACGTCTGCGACTGGAAGGTTCAAAGCGTCCTTGGCATAAGGCGCGGCACGTAGAAATTGAGTAGCCATGTTCTGTTTACCTCAAATAGTTCGTTCAGGCGAATCCCACCAAATGTTTCAATTCAATGACTGCGGCATGTCGGCAACTGTATAAGCCATCACTGCCATCGTGGCGACGCACAGAGCCAAGTGCTGCGGATCAATCTTGTCGAGAGTGTCGGCGGGGGTGTGATGAATGTCGAAGTAACGAGAACTGTCCACGTCGAGACTCGCTCCCAGCACACCTTCGCGCATGATCGGGCCGATGTCAGCGCCGCCGCCATCTGCAGCGATTCGATCCGCCCGGATACCGCTCAGCAATTTCGCGATCTCCAGCATGTTGGCGCGCGCCTGGGGTGAAGCGGTCGCCGCCAAGCCAAAACCCACCGGCTGGTACGTTCCTGAATCCGCCTCAATTGCGAGGATGTGTTTGGACAATTCACCACGATGTGCGTCGAGATAAGCAGTGCCGCCCCGCAACCCGTTCTCTTCGTTTGTATAAAGCACGACACGAATCGTGCGCCGCGGTCGCAGTCCTAACTCTTTAAGTAGACGCACGGATTCCCAGGCAATGATGCAGCCACCACCATCGTCGTGCGCCCCGTGGCCGACGTCCCAGGAATCGTAGTGTCCGCTGACGATGACGACCTCGTGCGGTCTCTCTGAACCTTTGATTTCGCCGATGACATTCGCTGACTCGGCGTCTGGGAGAAACTTCGCATCCATCTTGAGTCGCAACACCGGACGGTCGCCGCGGTCGTGCAAACGCTGCAGTAGCTCCGCACTTTCGATTGTAGTGGCGGCGGTTGGAATCTTGGCTAGACCCTCTTCATAAGCCATCCCGCCGGTATGTGGAGTTTGCAGGCTTACCGGTGTCACCGACCTGACGATTGCGGCAACTGCTCCGTGACGTGCTGCGCGCGAAGCTCCAAAGTGCCGATACTGAACCGTGGCCCCGTAATCAGTGAAAGGAACGTTATAGACCACGATCTTTCCGCGTACCTGTTCGCCCAGTCGATCGAGTTCGTCAAAACTGCGAACGACAATCGCCGCGGCTGTGATGCCGCCGGGTGGAGTGCCGACGCTGTTGCCGAGGCCGAGCATTGGCAACGAGCGAGTTACGGGACTGGTTAAATCCAAAGTTTCCTGGCCTCGCACCCAGTGCGGCACCATCACCTTTTCACCGCGCACATTGTCCAACCCATCACGCCTCATCTCCCTGAGGGCCCACTCGACAGCCTGCTCGAGACCCTTCGAACCACTAAGTCGATGACCGATGTGATCCGTCAGATGTGCGAGCCGGGCATAAGCCTTGTTGCTCGTGAGAGCAGCGCCGATGATTCGTGCGGCCGGCGCTCGGTAGTTGTCGATTTTTACTGTTGGAGAAGGCAACCGCACTGGCGTGGGAGATGGTGACGGAGTAGGAGTAGCAGTAGGGGTCTGCGTCGCCGTTCGCTGCGCGGTCTGAGCGTTATCAGACATGGTCTTCGCAGAACGGCTGACTAAAGCGTCTCCTCGCGCACACGTCAATCTTGTTAGCGCTGGTGCACAGATCAAACTGAAGCTGCATAAAAGCGATTGTAAAAGGCGCACGTACAACGTGTCCTCCAAAGAGGATTTGAAAACTATTACGGGGGTACCCCTCGAATGGCTGGGGAAATTACTGTGGAGACAGCGACAGTTTAGCCGATGATAACGAAGAGCGATAGCGATTGGATTCGGTAACGACGGCTTTCGGTACAGTACGGGAGCAGTAGCGACCGCTTTCAAGTAGCGCAGCCAGTCGGTACAGTACGGGAGCGGTAGCGACCGCTTTCAATTAACTAATCGATCAAGTTGCGGACCCACCTATTTCCAGGGTTGCACAAAGGTCTGAATCAGGAGTCCGGCGTAAGTGAATGCGGTCGCTACCGCTCCCGTACTGTACCGAGTGGCTGCATCACTTGAATGTCGTCGCTGACGCGACGGAAGAAATGGCCACGCTTGATCCCGGCGTTGAAACGCCGGGCTAAAGTCAGCGCGACGCTACGCGTCGAAACCCTGGCCGCTCGCTACGCGTCGAACCCTGGCCGCCCGCCTACGCGTCGAAACCCTGGCCGCTCGCTACGCGTCGAACCCTGGCTGCTCGCTACGCGTCGAATCCTGGCCGCCCGCCTACGCGTCGAAACCCTGGGCGCTCGCCTACGCGTCGAAACCCTGGCCGCTCGCTAACTTTTCAACTCGAGCAGCCAACCGTGCATCGTCAATTCTCTTAGCCGCAGTTTGAAACGCCGCCGTGGGTCCTTTCCAGCGCAGCTCCTCCACATTTTTGAACAGTGGCGCGTTGGTGCGAAGAGTTGCCAGGTCTTTGAAGAGCAGTGCGAGTGCGCGGTTATTGTCTTGAAAAACGTCGGCGGGAAATTGCTCTATGTGTCCGTAACGGTTTATCAGATTGGCAGCGGTTTTTGCGCCGCAACCGGCAATGCCGGGATAGCCATCAGCCGAATCGCCGACCAGCGCCAGATAATCAGCAATGAATTCCGGCGCCACGCCAAACTTCGCGCGCACCCCGTCGGCATTGCGGATCTGATTGCTTCTTCGATCAATCTGCACTACGCGATCGCCAACCACGCATTGACCGAGATCCTTGTCGGGGGTCCAGATGCAAACCTTTTCCACTCGTTTATTGCGCGCCGAAAGAAACGCCGCTGAGGCCAGTGCATCATCGGCTTCGAGCTCGATCATCGGCCAGACCGCTACGCCCATGGCCAACAAACTTTCCTCAAGCGGTTGAAATTGCGCGAGGAGTGTTCGCTCTACACCGGCGCTCGACTTGTAGCCCGGCCACAGTTCATTGCGAAACGACTCGATGACATGGTCGGTCGCGACGCCGATATGGGTCGCGCCATCTTCGAGCATTTTGACGACGGTGCCCAGTACGCCACTGACAGCTCCAAAAGGCGGATCCGTTTTCTTGAATCGCCGCAGACCATAGAAGTGACGGAATAGTTCGTAAGTGCCGTCAAGCAGATGAACGATCATGTTTCGGAAAGGCCCAATGTCCAACGCCCAAAGTCCAAAGTCCAATGTCCGCTAATCAAACTGTGGGATGATCCATACGTTGGACATTTGGACCTTGGACTTTGGACCTTCTGTTAGGCATCAACCAGGTACTGAAAACCGCCGTAGGCCATGCGCTTCATGTCGAAAGGCATCTTTGAGTTTTCCATCATCTTTGTTCAGGCGCGGATCCGTCATGACTTTGGCGTTTACCTTGTCGCGATGCGCGCGTGACTTGTAGACGATCCAGGAAAACAAAATCGTCTCGCCAGCTTTTGGTTTGACCAACTTAGTAAACGACAAGCCAAACTTCACTTCTAAATCATCGCCCACTGCTTCGACATACTGCAGCGCGCCGTGCTCGCGCCAGATCTTTCCTGCCTTTTGCGCGATGCCGCGATACAGTTTTAGATTTTTCTTGGGGACTGGCAAAACAAATCCATCAACGTATTGCATCTGAATTCTCCTCTTGTGAATCGTGAATCGTGACGTGAATCGTAAGTCGTAAATCGTGAATCGTGAATCGTGAATCGGGAATCGTGAATTGGTGCCATTGAAAGCGAAACTGACGATCGGAGAAGCCTTAGGTTGATTCCCTCTGATGGACGACACTCCTAATCGATTTACGATTCACGATTCTCGATTTACGATTTCACGATGTGGCGCCAAACGCGAGCGACCGTAGGCAACAAACGCGCAAAGAATTCCCGCAAGCAGCGGGACCACCCCAGCTACTACACCATCGGCGGCGATGCTAAAGGCCACCGCTCCAATCATAAGGATTACTAGTCCAACCGCGGCCAATGGCGTCAGGCTTGGCTTCTTGTGCAAAAGTCCCGGCAAGATTAAGCCGAGTGCGCCGAGTACTTCACACACGCCAATAAATCGCATCAGCCAACCCGGCAACAGGATCTGATTGGGTGAACCCATCGACTGAAGAGTTTCGATAGGCAGAACCAACTTTGTGCCGCCGGCGAACAAGAAAAGTAGCGCCAACAAAATCTGAATAATCCAAAGGACAATATTCATTAGTTCATTCCTCACTGACCATCGCCGTTTCCAAAAGTTTCGAGTTTCGCGTTTCGAGTTTCGGGTTCCAAGTTCGAGCGCGGAAAATCGAAACCTGAAACTACAACCGTGAGCTAACTTCTCAAAGGAATTAGGTTTTGCAAACGTCCATCACGCAGCCACAGTCCAGCCCAGAGCAGCACTCCGAAAATGACTGCGAACATAATCGAAAACCATCCCTCCTGAACCCGCACATGTGTCGCCACTGCACCGCCCAGATATCCTGTCAACACAATAGCGCCGAGCACTGAAGTTCTGCGGAATTAAATAAAGGATCGTGCTGGCCAGCAAAACAATCCCCAGCCCGATAATGACGCTCTCCGGATAACCCAGCCTTACTGTCGCTTCAATAACCGGCACCGGCTTAACCAATTTCATGATGGCGTCAGCAAGCAGGAACAAGGCGGGCAATCCGCCAATGATTCGACCCGCCCAGAGCCGGCCTTTTGAAATAGTCTGAATTTCTGATGACATAACGCCTCCTTCGGATTGACGATTGGTGATTGAAGATTGCCGATTAGTATTTAGCCAAATCGAATTGTTATCCGTTTGTTGAATTCACTGGAGCGAAACTGCTCTTCAGAAGTCGCGGATCGCAAATCGGCAATTTCCGCTATTCCCCTTTTCCCCAATTAGCCATCCCCTGCTTGCCAATTTCGCTCCCAGCCACGCGCACGGGAGGGAACTCGCAACGAGTGCGAGCCCGTACCAGTGCGGCCCGTATGCCGGTCCGGCGTTCCAGGTACTCGCTACACCGGCAATACTCAGGACCAGGCCTATAACACCAAGAATCATCGCGTGTTTCATGGGCCGATTAGGCGCGAGCCGCGCTGTGATGTAACAACCAAGCACGGCATAGATGCTGCGATAAGCAAGTGCAAACACCCATAACGGTCCCGCCATCGGCTGAAACCACGGCGGGAAAATTCCTGTGGCGTGCATAACAACGTCGGTGCCTAGAGAAAGAGCAAAGATTACTAGTAAGCCGGCAAGCACCGCTCCTATGCTTCTTAGTATTCGGCTGGAACCACGGGTTTCACTCACAATCTTTATCTTCCTCCTTCTACTTCTAAGTCGAACGAAGAAACGCCAGATCGACAGCCCCCGCGATCTCTTCTTTAAAAATTTCTTGGGTTATTTTTTTTACAGTCTAGTCGTCAGGTGGTCCAAAATCCAGCCTTTACATCGGCTGAAAGTCACTAGCTTGATCGTTTAGGCGTTTCTCTGACCCTCGACCGTGTTGCAAGGTTTAGGCGGCAACCTGCAGAATGACCTTTGCAGACTTTGTCCCGGGCCAAATCCATGCTAAAAATCGCGCCTCTCTTCCTTGGGTTCCTATGATTTTTCCACTCAAACCAGAATCTTTGCCAAGAGGGTTAACAATCTTAGCCTGCCTGTTGTTGCTGGCCATAGTCGTGGCTGCGCAACAACCCGTGGAAAAAACCGCTGAGGAATACGTGAAAGCTGGGCTGGCCGCGCAACAGGCGGAGAAACACGAAGAAGCGCTACAGCACTATGCCGCGGCCCTCAAACTCGACCCAAACATTTCCTGGCCCACTACAACTCCGGCGTGTCCTACATGCTTCTGCGGAAGTCTGAAAATGGCCTCTCCGCCTTCAAGTCGGCGGCCGCGCTGGAGCCCAACGAGCCGCAGGTGCATATCGCCCTCGGTAAGGCTTATGTCGCAACGGGAAGAACCTTAGAAGCAATTGATGCCTTCAAAGAAGCTATCAAACTCGATCCAAAAAACGATGTCGCGCATCGAGAACTTGCCGCCTCTTATGGTCAGCTCGGTCGCAACGACGAGGCCATTCGCGTCTTAATAGATGCCACGCGGCTCCTCGAAAACAACGCTCGACTTCTCCTCGACCTGGGTACTTTCCACCTTAATTCGGGTTCGTATGCGGCAGCCATTGAAGTTTTCACACGACTAATCTCGCTCGAGCCGAAAATGTTGGCGGCTCATATTAATCTGGGAGTCAGTTATGAGCGATTGGGCCGGATGAGCGAAGCTGTGTCAGCCTTCACTGAGGCCGTAAGACTCGAACCGCTAAACTTCTTTGCCAATCTGAATCTGGGAGTGACGCTGCTGAATCTTGACAGACATGCGGAAGCAGCTGAGGCACTTCAAAAGGCTACCGAGTTGAGCCCGGATCGGGCCGATGCCTGGCACTTTCTGGGGAATGCTTACGGAGACCTTGGCGACCATGAAAAGTCTCTGGCAGCAATGAAAGAAGCGGCTCGCCTTAAACCGAATGACTTTTCAACGCTAATGGCTTTGGCTATGGCATTTCTTGCTAATCATAAGCATCTGGAAGCACTCGACCCGTTGCGGCAGATCGTGCGCCTGCGGCCAAACGATGTCGATTCACTCTTTATACTTGGCAACACCTACATGATGGCGCAGAAGTACGATGATGCAATTACAACTCTAAGCCAGGTCCTAACAAAGAAGCCTGACCATGTAGATGCTCGCGATCGGCTTCGCGTCTCGACAGCCCGCAAAAATCTCTTACCCCGCCTGGAAGAGTATAAACAACGCGTCGCCGAAGAACCGCGCGATGCGAAAGCACGTGGGGAACTGGCCCAGGCCTATAACTCGCTCGGAATGTTTCCTGAGTCAGAGAGCGAGTATCTCAAGGCAATCGCGTTGGATCCTAACAATGCTGATTTTCACAATGCTCTGGCTATAACCTATGCGGAGTGGGGTAAGCCGAGCCAGGCAATCGAACATTATCAGAAATCCATCGACATCCGGCCCAATCATGTTTTGTATCTGAGCCTGGGAAACCAGTACCAGAGGGCCGGGAAGCTCGATGAAGCAATCAAGGCATATCAAAAGTCGGTGGAAATAAAGTCCACGTTGCCTCAGTCACTTTATGCTTTAGCCAGTGCGTATTTGAAGAAGGGACGCTACGAAGAGACAGTTGACGTTCTGCGCAAGTTACTCGAGATCGAACCCGCGCACGCTTACGGTAATCATGGACTTGGTATGGCGTATATCAAGTTGGGTAACAAGACCGGGGCGATGCAGCAATACTATGCTCTTCAAAATATCAATCCCGACCTGGCCGCGGATCTGCTGCGCCAGATCCCGAAGTGAGCTTATTCAAAGGTCTCAGTTGATGGTGAACTTCACATCATCAGCACTCTCCGACAGCTTTCGATCGTCTTTGTTGAAAGCAGTCACCTGCCAGCGATAGGTACCCTTTTCAAGTGGCTTGTCCAACACGAGGGAAGTTGCTTCGACACGTTCGTTGGTGTAAGGCGAACTAATGCTGGAGTCTTCAGCGTAGATACTGAACTTGTAGTAGGCCGCGTCCGGATAAGAATCCCATTTCAGTTCGAGTCCTTGTGAACTCACCTTTGCTCCGGCCTTGGGGTTGAGCGTCTTCAGATCGCTCTTGAATAAATTGATCTGGGTTACGAAGAAAGTTTTGTCCGCAACAATGTCGTATTTCGCCGCACTGATGACCGGCGATCCCGGAAGTGGCAAAAATATACGAGTCCGTGTCAAACACGCGTGCCGTCAAAGCCTCATATGTTTTAGGAGCTACATTCGTAATCACATAGTCACCATCCTTGTCAGTCCGCGCCGTGTAAATTTGACCGCCACAGCCGCTCAGAAAGCGGCTGAATGTCTCGCACAACCTAACCTCAATGTTCTCGGCAGGCTGGCTGTTAAAGAAAACCTTGCCTTGAACATTTCCAGTGCCTGGCGCTGGTTTCATTTTTTCAACTCCAGTTTCACCCGGCTGTGTCGAACTGGAATTGGCAGCACCTGCGCGTGAGTTTGCTTCAGTGTTCGTTGCCGACTTGTTGCCGCTGCAGCCAGTCGAGACTATCGCCGTTACAACCAGGCAAGCGCCCAATGAATACCACTTTGTCATTGTCGAACCTTTCTGATCTTTGAACTTGATTCTTCGAACTTCGTGCTTTGAACTTTGTACCTGGGGCTTTGTACTTTGAACCTGGCGCCTCACCGCTCACTGCCTACTGCTCACTTCCTACTACTTCCCAGCACCGGACATCACATCTCGCACAGCACGGGAAGTCAAAAACGTTTCCCGCAAAGCATCGTCACTTACATTGGCCGCACACCCGTTAATGATCTCAGCGGCTTGTGTGAAAGCTGCCTGCGCCGCTGCCGCATCTCCACGTTTCTGCTGCAGACGGCCAAGATCGGCGTATGTTCTCCAGGCGACCAGCGGCGCCGGATAACGTTTCAACTCTTCAAGACCGGCGGTAAATTCCTCCGCCGCAGCAACAAGATCTCCTGCGGCGATTGCGATCTTCGCCTTCAGCCTGTGGGCCTCGGCTATGTACTTATGCACCTCATATTGCTTGGCGGTATCGAGCAAGCGCTGCGCAAATTCTCCGGCCTTCTCCAGGTCGCCTTGCCGCAGCCAATGCCAGGCGGTTGCTGCTTCAAGACGAATGTTGTAGCGCCAGCGGAACCACGCGTCGCGCTCGAAGATTTCGCGAGTCTCGTGAAACGCGGACGCCGTTTCCTCGAACCTGCCACCCACCGTATGGTCGATCCCGAGGTTGATCAAAGAATTCGCCTCAGCCTCAAGCACGTGATACTGACGCGCAACTCGCAATCCTTCCTGATCATGTTTGAGTGCGCCCTCAAAGTCCTGCAGCTCGCGATGCATCCAGCCGATGCAATTTGGCATGCGAGGAAACCAGAAACGATCACCGTTGCGGCCGGCTATCTGGATTGCTTCTTCGAGCGTGGCAATAGCCTCCGACATTTGTCCGAGATTTCCCTTCGAGAGACCGAGAAAAAACATCGACGTCAAAAGCAGGAATCCGTCGCGCAACCTGGAGGCGAGTTGTCTTGCTTCCAGCTCACACTCGATTGCGCGCTCATATTCAGTCTGGAAGAAATAGAGACAACCGCGCCAGGCCAATCCCGTTAACAGCGCCGGTTTGTGATCGATAGCGCGGGCACTCTTGATCACATCGTCGAGAATCGGCCGGCCCAGTGCCAGCTCGCCGTAAGCCGCATGTTTCAGCGCCATCAGGCCCATCGTGTCCAGACGCAGTTGCTCGCTGCCGGCGCGTTTAGCCGCCTCCAGCGCTTCATTGGCGCGGGCCTCCATCTCCTCAAGTCGATGTGAAAAGAACAATGTCGTCGCCAGAGCGTTAAGCCCGCTCGCCTGCTTTTCCGGTGAGTCGAGAACCTCCTGATGCTTGAGCATGCTTCGATAATCGTCAATCGATTGGTCAAAACGGCTTAGCGCCATGTTTGTAGCGCCGCGTTTTCCGTAGAGAGTCACCTTCGTTTCCGGCTGCGCCTCTTCAGGCAGCTTCTCCGCCAAACTCAGAGCGCGCGTGTAATGTTCCGCGGCTTCGGCATTCGCATAGAGCGTGGTGGCGTTGTCTCCGGCATGAATCAAAAACTCGACGGCACGGGGAAATTCGCGCCCGCGTTCGAAATGCAAAGCGAGTTGCGCGGCGATCTGTGGAGCGCGCTTTCCGTAGTGCCGCGCCAATGTTTCGCCGGCCTGCCGGTGCAGCATGGTTCTTCGTTTGGTGACCAGACCGTCGTAAAGAAAATTCTGGTAGAGCGCGTGGGCGAAGCGATAACGGGTCGCGAGGGACCCGTCAGGTAATTCTTCTTCTCCGCGGGTTACGATGAGCCGATGATTCTTCTCAATTCGCGCGAGCAGCTCCTCCAGATCGACTTCGTCGACCCCGAGCAAACCCGCTACCACGGTAGAAAGAAACTCCTGCCCTTCGACACTCGCGTACTGCAAAGCCCGGCGCTCTTCCTCGCCGAGCGCGTCCACTTTCTTGCTGATCATGCTGCGCACGCTTTCCGGAACTTCCATCTCAATCTCTGCCAGCGGCCGACTCAACGCCCATTGCTCATTTGTTTTCGCAATGTCGCCGCGTTCCTGCAAATACTGCAAAAGATTCGTGGCAAACAGCGGGTGACCTTCGGTCTTGTCGTGAATGTGGTCGGCAAACTCGGGCGGAAAACGGTGCGGGGCAAACAGGTCGTTCAGATAATCCTGAATGTGGGCGGGACTGAATGAATCGAGCGCGATCTCCTCGCACAACTTGTGCGCCTGCATCTCTGCTTTGTAACTCTTGAGCGGATGATTGCTTCGTTCAATGTCCTCGGGTCTGAACGTGCCGGCGATCAACAGCCGCTGGTTGCTGATGCGTTGGCACAGATGCCGCAGCAGATCCACGCTGGAAGGATCGGCCCAGTGCAAGTCTTCCAGCAGCAGCACCACCGGGGAAGTGGTGGCAAAGAGACCAAGCGCGTCTCCCATTTCGCGCATCATCCGTTCTTTGGTGGCGCCAATCGTTTCCTGTTGCAATGTTTCGATCGCGCCGGTGGAAGTGAAGGCGGCGGGCAACTGCCAACACCAGGTCGGAGCGGAGGTTCGCATGATCGCGGCGAGTCGATCGCGCGCCGGGCCTTCCAGCAACGCGCCAATCGCATCCAGAAACGGCAGGTAGGCTTCGCCGGTGCCGTACTGCTCCACGCAACGTCCGCGAGAAACTGACAAACCGGGAAAACGGGCGCGGGCGCGGCGGAGAAATTCGTCACCAAGCGAAGTCTTACCAATGCCTGGTTCGCCGGTGATGAACACCACGCGACCGCTGCCATCGATTGCCTGCTGCAGGATTGCTTCCAGCCTGTTCAACTCCGGGCCTCGGCCGACAAACGGAGCGCCGGGACTTGCCGTTAGATCTTTATCAAAAACGATGGGACCACCCAGCCATTCTCCGGTGACCGTCGCGCGCAAATTTCTTAAGGCCTGGGCCATCTCAGCCGCCGACGAATAACGTCTCTCTTTATCTTTGGCCATCGCCCGCTCAATGATCAGATCAAACTCCTGCGGCAGTTCCGGTCGCAGCAGGCTGGGCGGCGGCGGCGCAAATGTCGCAATCGCATGCATGACGGCAAGCATGCTGGGACCGGTAAACGGCAAGGTTCGTGTCGCCGCTTCGTAGAGCACACAACCAAGCGAGAAAAGATCAGAACGCCGATCGAGAGTCTGCCCGCGAGTTTGTTCCGGAGACATATAGGCCGCGGTGCCGAACACAGTTCCTTCGTCAGTCAGGTTTGTCAGTGTGGGCGCGTCGTGATCGACGCTGTCGGCAATCGTGCGCACTGTTTTCGCAAGGCCGAAATCAAGCACCTTCGCCTGGCCGCGCGGAGTGATCAAAATGTTCGCCGATTTGATATCGCGATGGATGAGGTTGATTTCGTGCGCCGCTTCGAGCGCATCGGCCGTCTGGATCCCGATATCAAGCAGGCGCATGAGAGGCAGAGCCCCTCTCCATAGATCAGGCTCTTTAAGCGTCCTGCCTTCCACCAACTCCATGACGATGAAATCCAGACCGTCGGCCTCTTCAATGGCGTGGATGGTTACGATGTTTGGATGATTGAGCGCGGAAGCTGATTGGGCCTCCTGGAGAAAGCGGCGGCGGGCTGAGGATCTCGGATTGTCAGAAGCAAGCAGTAATTTGATGGCGACGGAGCGCCCGAGCTTGGTGTCCTCAGCCTTGTAGACCTCGCCCATACCACCACTGTCGATCTTGCTTAACAGGCGGTAATGCAAAAGCATCCGTTGCGGCTCAGGCGAAGTCATGCTCGTAAACGCTAAAGTTGTTGGGTGGATTCAACTCAGAAGTGCAACTCAACAGCGCGCTGTTACCTGAGCGCCGAAGGCGCGAAATGAGGTAGCCAGGGGCAAGTGCTGAGCGCAGCGAAGCACGTCGCCCCTGGATCTCGTTAGAGAAGAACCGTGAGCACTGAAAGTGCAACATAAGACTGCTGCGTCTGAATGCTATGTCGCTCTTTCAGAGCTCAACACTTAAATGATCAGCACCAGGGGCGACGTGCTTCGCTGCGCTCAGCACTTGCCCCTGGCTACCTTATTTCGCGCCTTCGGCGCTGGGCTCGGTGACATTCCGTCGATCACTGATTTGGACGCCCAGTTGCACTTCAAACTTGAATCCACCTTGTGCGAACAAGAAGACGAACACTTTAATTGAATGTGTGAGCTCCATGCAATACGGTCCAGTTCCGTCAGGTTTCGGGTTTCGGGTTCCGGGTTTGGAGTTTCCAGCTTCAGGTTTCAGTATCGGGTTCAGCGGTAGTTTCGAGTCCACTCGGTACAGTACGGGAGCGGTTAGCGACGCATTCAATAGATTGATCAAGACCGGATCTATTTCAAGTTGCGCCAAGGTCTGAACCCGCATTAACGCTTTCAGTTGAAGGCGGTCGCTACCGCTCCCGTACTGTACCGAGTGGTCTCGAAAACTCGGAACTTGGAACTCGGAACTCGAACCCGAAACCCGGTACCTGAACGGGAACTCCGTTTGCTTTAGTGCCATCCCCTGCCGGAGAATTTGAAAATCGTACGGAGCCGGTTCTTTTTGCTATGACGCTGGAACTAAGTGGACGTTTTCATGACAGTATGACAAAGGCGGAGTTCCGAGTTTGAGTTCGAGTTTCGAAGTTTTCGAGTCGACTCGGTACAGCACGGGAGCGGTAGCGACCGCATTCAAGTAGCTGATTGATCAAGACAGGGGCCCGCATCTTAAGTTGCGCCAAGGGCTGAAGCCGGATTCACGCTTTCAGTTGAAGGCGGTCGCTATCGCTCCCGTACCGTACCGAGTGGTCCCAAAAACTCGGAACTCGGACGAAACTCGGAACGCGAAACTCGGAACTTCGAGGTAGAGGAGATTTAAAGATGAATTACGAAACTGATGAGCAAAACCATCAGCCCGCTATTAAAGGAAGATCGTTACGCCGGCTTGGTGTTCGAGTTGGTATCGTCGCCGCCGGCATTGGTTTGGGTTCCGCTCTCGCATACCTAATTTCTAAGGCGCTGAGCGGTCGGGCCCGGAGACCTGAACGGCCCGAGCACATCGTCGATGATCGCGGCACGGGCCAGGAAGAAGCTGCGCGCATGCTTCTCAACTTACGTGATCGGGCCTTCGACGCCAGCGATGAGAAACTTGCCGTTGCCCTTGGACGCCCGGTGGAAGAGGTAGCAGGTTGGAGCGCCGCCCAACAACTGATCGATGACGACGTTGTCATGAAAGCGCGCGGCATTGCCATGCATCGCGGCGTACTATTGAATAGGTTTCGGGTTTCGGGTTTGGAGTCCACTCGGTACAGTACGGGAGCGGTAGCGACCGCTTCAACTGAACGCTTGAATCCGGGTTCGGACCTTGGCGCAACTCAAAATCCGGGCCCTATCTTGAGCTACAAGCTACTTGAAGGCAGTCGCTACCGCTCCCGTACTGTACCGACTCGGAACTTGGCACTCGCAACTCAGAACTCGGAACTCGAAACTCGAAACTCGGAACTACGAAAGTAGATGAAGCTGCTCATCGGCACCTCGGGTTTTGGCATCGCTCAAGCCTGACTATTTTCGGGCTTTTCCGTGCGTAGAAGTTCAGCACACCTTTTACCAGCCACCTAAACTCTCTACGCTTGAACGCTGGCGTGCAGCTGCACCTCCTGATTTTGAGTTCGTCCTAAAAGCCTGGCAGCTCATAACTCACGACAGCAAGAGTCCTACCTATCGCCGCCTGAAGAGGGAATTGTCCGAACAGGAAAAGGAGGAAGCCGGATACTTTCGTGACACGGCAATCGTGAAGGAGGCCTGGGAAGTCACACTCGCCTGCGCAAAAGCCTTGAAGGCGAGAACGATTCTGTTTCAGTGTCCAGCCAGCTTTAAACAAACGGCAGAGAATCTTTCAAACCTCGAAAAGTTTTTTGGGAACCTTAACCGTCGCGAGAATCGCGACAATCGGTATAGTTTCTGTTGGGAGCCGCGTGGTGATTGGGATCCTAAGGTCATAAAAGCGATTTGCAAGAACCTAAAGCTAGGGCATGCAGTGGATCCCTTCAAAGTAAAGAGCGTAACGCCGGCTCGTATCTATTTCCGGCTACACGGCAAAAATGGTTGGCGTTATGAGTATGAAGAAAGTGAATTGCGTGATTTGGCGGGTATGTTGGCGCAAGGACCGCCGGGAAGTCAGACGCCTTACGTATTCTTTAACAACGCCCGCATGACACAAGACGCCTCAACGTTTCAATCGATCACTCTGCGAGAGCCGTTACGCTTAACGCAACACATGAGAATCGCCGGTTGACACTCGTAGTGTGAGGACTGCCCCGTCTAATGACCGCCGACTAGCGAAAACTTTCCGCCCTTCCCGATCTGCAGCATATAAACCGGCACGAGCGCATTCCGATTGGCATCGAGGGTGATGCGGCCAGTCACACCAGGAAAGTTCGAAGTCTTTGCGAGGGCATCGCGAATAGCAGGTGAGTCGGTTGAGTTAGCGCGTTTGATCGCGTCGAACAACAGACGCGCGGCATCGTAAGCGGTTGCCGCTCCCGCATCCGGGACCACACCAAACTTCGTTTTGTAGTTTGCGACAAATTTACGGACCAGAGAATTGTCACTCCCAACCCAGAAGTGGTTAGCGAAGTAAACTCCATCAAAGGCGTCTCCCGCGCCCTCAAGAAGACTGGGTGAATCCCACCCGTCGCTTCCAATTAGTTTTGCCGTGATGCCCTGGCGTTTAACCTCACTCGCCACCATTGCCGCGGTCGAATAAAAACCGGGCGCAAAAATGACGTCAGGTTTGGCAGCTTTGATTGCATTGATCTGCGCGGCGACGTCTTTATCACTCGCTTCATAGTGTTGTTGATTTATGATCTCACCGCCGAGCTTCCTGAAATACTCGCTGAAGAATCCGGACAACACCACCGCGTAATCATTCTTTCCATCCAGAATGATCGCTGCGCGTTTGGCCTTTAGTTTCCTGGCCGCAAACTGGGCGATCGCCTCGCCCTCCACCGGGCTTGTGAAGCAAGCACGAAAGATGTAGTCGCCTTGCATGGTCAACTCGGGCTTGACCGCAGCCGGTGAAATCATCACCACCTTGTGCTCCTGAGCAAGCGGAGCTGCAACCATCGCCCGTGTGCTGACCGGCTCGGCGAGCAAGGCGTGGACTTTGTCCTTTTGAATTAGCTTCGTGACGATGCCGGCGACTTCCCCGGTGTTGGAGTGATCATCTTCAGTGATCAGTTCAACCTGCCGACCCGAAATACCGCCGGCAGCATTAACTTCGTCAGTCGCGAGTTTGAAGGCATTTAAAGCAGAGATGCCGTAGGCGGCGGTGGCGCCAGTCAATGACAAGAAAACGCCAACCCTGATGCTATCGGGATTCTGTGAGTTAACATCGACCGCATTCTGAGGCGCATACGCCGCTCCAAACATTATTAGAGCAAGGAGAAAAGCCAGACTTTTCATTTAGCCTTCCCTTTGATATGGGAGTTTGTTTCTGCGCGACTCAATCAGCCGCGCAGCAGCTCATAGCCATTAGACAGTTGGTTGACCTTTCGATTTCCCGGCTTACCGTCCAACTCTTGTTTTGGAATTTTCGCGAGGCTGAGCCTCGCGAAGAAATAATGAAAGGTCGGGCCGGTGAGGCAAGCCTCACCGCACGGAAAGCGGCAAAGCCGCATCATGCTTTTCCTTAACGCGTCCCACTTGCTGGCGTTACGACTTCCCAGCAGCTTGTTTGCGGATTCGTTCTTCTTGTTCCCGAAGCTCTGGAGTGAATTCATCGCCGAAGTCATCCATTTCAAACACCTGGCGAAGCTCAACCACTTCGCCATCTTTGAAAGGAGCGCGCTTGAGCCATTCAATGGCTTCTTCCTTTGACTTCACCTGCCACATCCAGTAGCCGGCAATCAGTTCTTTAGTCTCCGCAAAGGGTCCGTCTGTAACCGTTCGCTTGGCGCCATCGAACTTTATGCGTGTGCCTTTTGAGCTCGGCTGAAGTCCTTCACCCGCTTGCATCACACCCGCCTTTACGAGCTCTTCGTTGTAGTTGCCCATTTCGGTCAGCATTTCTTTCGTCGGCATTTCGCCGGCTTCCGATTCTGCGTTGGCTTTTACTATGACCATGAATCTCATTTTGTTCTCCTTTTAGTCGTGAATAGTAAATCGTAAATCTGAAATCGCGTTTGATAGCGAATCAGCAATTGGCAATCGGCAATCGGCAATCGGCAATCGTCAATCATGCCGGCAGGCCTTCAATCTCCATCACCGGTCTGATTTCGATGGTGCCGAACTTTGCCGGGGGTACTCTCTCAGCGACGGCGATCGCTTCATCAAGGTTTTTCGCCTCGATCACGTAATAGCCGCCAAGTTGTTCGCGTGTCTCCGCGAATGGGCCATCCGTGATCAGGCGCTTCCCTTCACGCACGCGCACGCTTGTCGCCGTCGCTACCGGATGCAGCGGGCTGGCATCGAGAAACTGTTTGCTTGTATTCAGGTCTCGCGCCAACTGGGCTGACTCGACGTAACAATGTTGCCGTTCGTCGTCGCTCAGCGCCTGTTCATCGAGATAAACCAGTAACATGTATTTCATTTGAATCTCCCCGCTCGAATTCACTCGCCTCAGTTGGACTGAGTTTGGTGGCTGATCGTAGCAACCGGTCTATCGCTACTGGCTCTGTCCCTCATTCACTACGGGTCGAACTTCTATGATGCCCGTGCGAGCTGATGGAATACGCGCCGCGATCCTGGTTGCTTCCTGCAAATCGGTAGCTTCGATCATGAAAAACCCACCGACTTGCTCGCGAGTCTCGGCAAAAGGTCCATCCGTCAATATCTGTTTGCCATCCCGGACGCGGACGCTTTTGGCAGTGGAGGTCACTTGTAACTCATCGCCTGCCAAATATTGCCCACGCGAGCGCAGTTCATCGATTAACTGGCGATACTCACCATAGATTTTCTGGCGTTCCTGCTCGGAATGATTACTCCAGACCTGTTCATCGTGGTAGATCAGCAACATGTATTTCATTTTGTGTGCCTCCACCTGTTAATCGAACGGTCTATGGCCAGATCGACACTTAGCCTCAAAGTTTTTATCATTGAAAAATGCTCGCCAATGCCAACGCTGCTGTTGATGCAGTGTATCACTCGGATTGGGGCCTAATTGTTGCCACTCTGATTCGACAATTTGGCGATTTTGATGTGGCCGAAGAATCCGCTCAGGAGGCTTTCACTTCAGCCGTCGATCAATGGCGAAAGGACGGAATTCCCGAATACCCGCGCGCCTGGATCATTCAAACAGCTCGCCACAAAGCAATTGACCGCCTTCGGCGACAGACACGAATCAAAGAAAAACTCGAATCGTACGTAGCTTCAGGGTTGGTCGAGACTGTAGAAAATCCTGATTACGATTCCGAGGAAATTCCTGATGATCGCTTGCGTCTGATTTTTAGTTGCTGCCACCCGGCGCTGGCCCTGGAGGCCCAGGTCGCCTTAACGCTTCGCACACTCGGCGGACTCGAAACAGACGAGATTGCGCGCGCCTTTCTGGTTCCCACTACAACCATGGCGCAGCGGCTGGTGCGGGCCAAGCGCAAAATACGAGATGCCGGCATTCCTTATACAGTGCCGGATACGAATGAGCTTCCCGAGCGCCTTGACGCAGTGTTAACCGTGATTTATCTGGTCTTCAATGAAGGCTACGTTGCTACTCAAGGAACCGCTCTCGTCAGAACTGATCTTTGCGTGGAAGCCATCCGCCTGGGCCGACTGATCAGGACGCTGATGGCGCCACAGCCTCCCAGCGAAGCAACGGCACTGCTCGCTCTAATGTTGCTGCACGATTCACGTCGCAACGCCCGCTTCGATGCTGCAGGTGATTTGATCATTCTTGAGGATCAGGATCGCAGTTTGTGGAACCAGGAACAGATCGAACAAGCACTCCCACTTGTAGCTGAGGCTTTGACGAATGCTGCCGGCCCTTTCGCGATTCAGGCGGCGATTGCTGCCGTACATTGTCGGGCGCGTCACGCGGATGAAACGGATTGGCCGGAGATAGTCGCCCTTTATGACCTGCTCGCCCGCGTACAACCGTCTTCAATAGTTTCGCTGAATCGTGCAGTAGCGGTGGCGATGGTTGACGGACCTGCAGCAGCGCTTAAGTTAATTGATGAGCTGTCGGCGGACGGAAATCTTGATCAGTATCATCTACTGCACGCTACGCGTGCGGACCTGCTGCGCCGGCTGGGTTCCCATAAAGATGCGGCTGAGAGTTACAAACGCGCATTGGAACTGGTGACCAACGACAGTGAACGCCGGTTTCTCGGCCGGCGTTTGGACGAAGTACTGAGGGGCAGGAGCGTGTAATAAAAAGCGCTAACTCGTCAGTTCCCCTTACTGAGACCGTCAGGAAGTAGGCCGCCACAACAAAATTAGGACAATTACACCCTAATAGTTGTATTGCTGTGCTTCTCCTGCTTGTGGTAGCGTCCCTGCGCACTTTAACAAAACCCGACTCCAACCATCGAAACTGCGCAGGCGTGCTCTACGCGTTGGCCCATGTCAGCCTGCGTTTCTCATACCCGTGCGAGTTCTTTATCAACCGGAGGACAATAAATGAAAAGGCCGGCTAGATTGCTCATCGCAATTGCCTCGAGTTTGCTACTAGTCTCGATAGTAGTGCTTCCTCAAATCACTCAAGCTGATCGTTTTCCGGCCCTGCGCGCGCCAGCGAAACTCATTGCTGATGTACAGCCAGTTGTAAACGCGCCCCAGGACCAAAAGGATCAGAAGTTCGACATCAAGGTCGTTCACTCTTACCACAATGACACTTCAAAGGAATTGCGCCATATGAAGCTTCCTCCTCCGGTAATTAGTGCCGAGCGAGAAGCCAAGCCGCGGCGCAAATTACCCAACAATCATAAAGACACTGAAGACCCGGTAGTCCAAAGCACGTTCCATGCGTTGACGAGCCTCGTGACCCCGAATATGCCGAGCCCGATTCTTAACTTTAACGGCATTGCCTTCCCCGGCGTGGGCTGCAATTGCGCGCCTCCCGATACGAATGGCGAAGTGGGCGCAACGCAGTACGTGCAAATCGTCAACGAAGGATTTCAGGTATTCAACAAGACCACTGGCGCTTCGGTATATGGACCCGTGGGTATCCAATCGATTTGGACCGGTTTCGGTGGGCCTTGCGAAACTGCAGGCTCGGGCGATCCGGTGGTGCTTTACGATCAGTTGGCCAACCGCTGGGTTATCAGTCAATTCGCTGGCGTCAGCATACCGACTGACGAGTGTGTAGCCGTGTCGACCACCAGCGACGCAGCCGGCAGCTACCACCGCTATGGCTTTCACCTGGGGTCGAACTTCTTTGACTATCCTCACCTGGGTCTGTGGCCCGATGCCTACTACATGAGCTATGAATGTCTTTAACTCCACGGGTACAGCGTTTCTGGGCCCGCAGCCATTCGCGTTTGACCGGGCAAAGATGCTTATAGGCCAACCGGCCACTTTCATTACCACAGGAATCACGGGAGGGCCACTTGAAGAAACCTATCTTCCCGCCGACTTAGATGGATCGATTCTGCCGCCTGGGGGAGCGCCAGCATCATTCGTCGAGTTCCCCGGAGGAGGTTCTTTCCGAGTGTTCCACTTCCACGTCGACTTTGCGAATCCACTCAACTCGACTTTTACCCTCTTTGCCAGTCCAGCTTCCGCTGGTTTCACCGTCCGCTCGGGAGGAATTCCCCAATTAGGAACCTCCTCATTGTTGGATCCGATTGGCGACCGCTTGATGTTCCGGCTCGCAACTCGTTTCTTCAGCGATGGTCATGAAGCAACTGTCGGTAACTTCACCGTGAATTCTAATAGCATCGCCTCACCTCGCTGGTTTGAATTACGCAACGTAACGAGCGGGCCGGTGACCGTCGCACAGCAGGGCACCTATCAACCCGATACAACCCACCGCTGGATGGGCGGGGCCGCGATGGATCAGCAGGGGAACATTGCGATCGGGTACAGCGCTTCGAGCAGCTCCATTAATCCGCAGATTCGCTATGCCGGAAGGTTGGCAGGCGATCCGGCAAACACGCTGCCACAAGCGGAGGTCACATTGTTTGCCGGAACCGGCAGCCAAATCGGCACGAATGGACGGTGGGGCGACTATAGCGATATGACCATCGACCCCGTCGACGACTGCACTTTCTGGTACACACAGGAGTATTACGCTACGACTACAAGTTTCAGTTGGCGGACGCGCATCGGTTCATTCAGGTTCCCGGGTTGTGGAGGTTCACCTACCCCCACGCCGACACCAACGCCGACACCAACGCCGACACCGACGCCGACACCGACGCCAACTCCAACACCAACACCAACTCCTCCGGCGGTTCCGAACGCGCCAAGTAATTTGACGGCAACAGCTGTGTCGCCGACTCAAATAAACTTGTCGTGGACGGATAATTCCGGAAATGAAGACGGGTTCAGGATAGAGCGTTGCACGGGTCAGAACTGCACCAACTTTGGACAAATCGCGCAAGTTGGCCCGAATGTCACAAGCTATCCAGATACGGGACTCACCGGGAATACGCGTTACCGGTATCGAGTACGAGCATTTAATGCCGCAGGAAATTCGGCATACTCGAATATCGTGACGGAACGAACTCCGAAACGCTGAACCGAAGAAGCGGAGGTCAGGATTACCTGGCCTCCGCTCTACAAACGGTCGCAACTAGTAGTCCCGCGAAGCGGGACGAATGACAATAGCCCAGCACTTCAGTGCTGGGATCCGGAAGACCCAAGATCCGTAGTCCGCAACGCGGACGGCTGAATTGCGATAAAAGGATTTCAGTCGTCCGCTTCACGGACTCACTGTTAGAGCTTCTCGATCCCAGCACTGAAGTGCTGGGCTATTGTCGGCCGTCCCGCTTCGCGGGACTCTTCTCCGCTTTTTGTGCAAAGCTCGTTATCGATGTGAGTTTAGAGCTATCGAATGCCTTGTGGATAGTTAGTCAGCTTGCTCCCGGCATCGTGAAGTACCCATCTAAACCAGGGTTGAAGTCAGATACCCTCACCACCGCGCCAGGATCTAACTCGCCATAAATGTGGGGAAACAATTCCTCACCACCCTCGAGATTTTCAAAGCGGATTGTGTGAGCGACACGATCAGTGTCTATGGCCAGCAGGATTAGTCCGGATTGCCCGCGAAAGCGACTATTGGCGACGGCGATAACTTGTTCGGCCTTGGAGCAATGAATAAATCCCTCCCTCGCAAACATCTCGGGCTGATAACTTCCGGCTGCCCGACCTTGCTCCCAACCGCTACGGTTTGCGATATGAAAGATGATTGCCATGGGAGTTCCCTGATCAAATAAAGTCCGCGAACGAAGCGACTATTTCCTTTAAGAATAAGTCGACCGTTCGCGGACCTGGTTGCCGTTATGTTGTTCGAAGCAGTTGCTAACGCTACGGTGTCGTCGGAGTTGCAGTCGTCTGCTGTGTCAAGCCCCGATTGAAAAGTATCTTCACTTCTACGCGGCGATTCTGCTGGCGACCAGCGGCGGTTGTGTTTTCAGCTACCGCTTCAGTCTTGCCAAAACCCATCGGCGCGACGAACCGGCGCAGCGGGATCTTGTGTTGTACCGCCAGGTATTGAACAACCGCATCAGCGCGCTGCCGGCTGAGACGGAAATTCTTGGTTTCGCTTCCGGTGGAATCGGTATGACCCGCAACTTCGATTACATAGCCTTTCGCTTCATTCGCTTTCAACGCTAGCGTATCAAGTTGCTGCTTTGCTGCCGGTGAAAGCACCGCACTATTGGTCTTAAAAGTGACTGCTACTACTTCCGATACATCATACTCGTCCAACGCCGTAACGCGTTCGTTTACTGCGGTCACTTCTCTCCTGGCTTCAGCCGCCACGGCATAAAGCTCGTCCATTTGACCAGCCATGCGTTGCTGATTCTCTTCGACCGGCGTGACGCGCGTATCTGAAGTAATCGCGGCCCGCATGTCCGATTCATTGAATCTAATTTTTTCTGCCAACAGTCTGCCTTGGGTATCTCCCTTTCCTTCGACCTCTACAATCAAGCCACGGAGAAGTTCGCTGGCCGGATATTTCTTGCCGCTTCGCAGAAACCCGCCGTGGGTCTTGATGCTGGTTCGGCCGTCAATAGCCACGTGATAGTCGGTGCGATTCCGATCGCGGATCGTCATGGTGTCGCCTTCCTGACTGATCACCACGCCCTTAAACTTCATCTTGGAACCATTCGGAATCGATTGGATGTTAGAACTGCGGGCAGCCTGCGTAGTTGAAACTTGCCCGGAAACGAGCGGTGTTACCGCGAAAAGTGCCGCCAGGACACAAACCAGGGTAAAAGGTCGACATTTCTTCATCGCATAAGTGCTCATACTTCGCTCCTTCAAGAGTTTTCGGGAATGCGCAGGCATTCCGCGGATTATCATTTCGGGGTGATTTACCTGAATGGGGGCAGGAGTGCAAAGCCTAACCTATAACGGAACCAAGATCAAAGAAGCAATCGAAATGATAGCGAATTGATACGCAGTCATCACGTTCCGTGTACAACCCCACGAACAATGGTGAATTGGGATTCGCCGTTTACGGGCGCGGGAAATTTTCAACCCCTCCAGGGACTCGTTAAAACAGTGATCGTTGTTTCGGATTACCTCGTCGCCCGCCATGTTTGTCATCAAAAACAGACCGGCCTCCAAGGGAATGCGAGATTGCATTTTCGTGAGCGATGACCGCGGGAAAATCTGCTTCGGGTTGCAAATGCGTCTCCACTTTTCGCGCGAACTGCTCCAGTCGACGAAAGCCATCCAGTTTTTCTCGATCTCCCACTCGCGCGGCGTCGAGCGATCGGCGAAGGAAGTTCAGCGATTCGTCGTACGTCTTTAACGGCACGGGAAACGGATGGCGGTCCTTGCCGCCGTGAGCAAATGAGAAGCGCGCAGGATCCGTGAATCGCGTAGGAGCGCCATGAACAACTTCGGCAACCAGGGCCAGTGACTGGAGCGTACGCGGCCCCAGGTTTTCAAGCAGAAGTAGTTCGGCAAAGTCGTGAAGGTCTCGCTCGTAAGCAACAGCCAAGACCGCGCCGAGCCGTTTTAAGTCGACATTCTTCGCACGAACCTCATGATGCGCAGGCAAGCTAAGATGCCGTGCCGCGCTCAAGGTCGCTGCCGGCTTCTCCCTCGCAATATCCAGCAAGGCGCTTTGTGCCGGCTTCGCGGCGTTGGCCACAAGATTCATTATCGTTCCCTGATTGTCGCCGACAATGCCGCTGTGCGGCTCGGCAACAAAGTCTCGTACGCTGGCCGAGTGCCAGTGATACCGCCGCGCCCTTCCACTGCGGTCATTTAATCCTTGCTGCACCACGGCCCACTCGCCCTGTGAAGTGACAACGAAACTGTGCAAGTAAATCTGAAAGCCATCGGCAATCGCGTTATTGTCGACCCGCGCGGTCAAGCGACTGGTCCGCACCAGGGCTTCGCCGTCAAAGCCGCGCCGGTCTGCAATCGAACGCAGCTCATGCGGCGTGTTGCGCGAAAATCTGCCGCGTCCGCCACACACGTAGATGCCTAATTCTTCAGCTCGTGGGCCGAGGCCGCGTTTGAGTGCACCCATCACTGAGGTGGTGATGCCAGACGAGTGCCAATCCATTCCCATCACCGCGCCTAACGCCTGAAACCAAAATGGATCGCTAAGGCGAGATAAAAAAGCAGAAGTGCCGTAGTCGATGATGATTGTCTCAGTGATTGCCGTGCCCAGCTTCGTCATCCGTTCAGCGAGCCAGGGCGGAACCCGGCCACCGTGTAACGGAAGATCTGCAACTCCTGAGCGTTTCATAAGTCTGGGGTTTTGGGCCTTTGGTCTTTGGGTTTTGGGTTTGGCTCTGGTGCCTGTTTCCGTCGCCTTGATGGTTCGAGAAAAAGGCCGCTTGCAACAGAAGCCAAAGGCCAAAAACCAAAGACCAAAACGATTTGCTAGATGGCGACGACTTCCGCAAACTGCTTAGTATCGGTGTATTGTTGAAACCGCGCGACTCTGCCTTCTTTCAAACTCCACACGTGTGCAAATTGCGCGCGGACTCGTTTGGCAGTTCCACGATGTGTTCCTTTGTAGGTACCTAAAACAACCACTCGGTTACCGGCGTCCAGCCACTCTTCCGGAGTCACGGAAAAACCTTCCCACTCCGTTCCCAGCCGCATAAAGACCCCTTCAAGCACAGCCTGTGGTCCCACATAAGGATTACGATCTGCGTAAATGAAGTTCTCTGCTTCGTTCCACTCGATTGCCTGATGCATCTTCCCCAGGACTGAGGGAACATCGCCTCTGCCGAACGAATCGTACAGACCGCGGACTAATTCGACATTATCGTGTGACATGACTTACCTCCTCTTGCAAAAGGGCAGCTAATAACCATCGCCGCGAATTATGACCAGCGCGGTGCGCATGATGATTTTCAAATCCAGTAACAGCGACCAGTTCTCGATGTAGTAAAGATCCAGCTTCACCATTTCTTCGAATGGGATGCGATTGCGCCCAGAAACCTGCCAAAGGCCGGTGAGGCCCGGTTTCATATCCAGCCGCTTACGGTGCCAAAGTTCATAGTCCTCCACCTCATAAGGGATCGGCGGCCGCGGACCGACAACGCTCATGTCACCACGCAACACGTTGAAGAGTTGCGGCACCTCGTCGAGACTTGCGCGTCTCAACCAGCGTCCCACGCGTGTGATGCGAGCATCGCTGCGAAACTTGTAGACCGGTTGGTCGCCGTCACCGAGATTCGCCTCGGCGCTCCCGGCAATGAACTGTCTTTGGTACTCACGATGGACATTGCTATCAGCACCAGGATGCATCGTGCGGAATTTGTAACAGAGAAACATCCGGCCATCCATTCCGACTCTTTCCTGCAGGTAGAACACCGGGCCTGGCGAATCCAATTTGATTAATAGAGCAATCAGCAGCCACAGCGGCGCGGCCAGGATCAGGGCGACAGCGGCGATGGCGATGTCTGAGGTGCGCTTTAGCAGGCGCGCTGAATTCGAAAGCGGTTCACGGAAGAGACGGATCATCGGCAGCGCGCCAATCTGATCAATCTCTGTCTTACGCGGCAGGCAGTTAAAGAGGTTGGGCGCGATGCGAAACTCTACTCCGCGCCGTCTGCCGCAGCGCATCATCACCTCAAAAAGTGTGTCCCCATCAACATTTGGATCAGCGATGATCACTTCATTAGCACCCGAATCGCGAATGACCTCGGGTAACTCTTTGAGAGTTCCAACTACGGGGACATCTTGGAATTGTCTTGCGCCGCTGCCTGCGCTCAGCTGGTTGTCGACAACGCCAATCACGCGATAACCGAGCGCGGGCCGTTCGCGCATCTCCTGAATGCAAAGTGAGGCTTCAACTCCGCGGCCGACAACGAGAGTCGGTATGAGATTGATTCCCCGGCTGCGCACCACGGTTTGTCCGCCGCGCACCAGCAGCCTGACAAGCACGATGCCGGCTAGAGCGAGAAGAAAATCGAGTAGGAAGACTGAGCGCGCATACGAGAAGGCCCGATACTCAAAACCACCGCGATACAGAAAAGCAGCCGCGACAATTAACAACGAACCAATAGCGGCCGCTTTAAAAAGACGCACCGCATCATCAACAAACGAGAACTCGCCGCGCAGCCGATAAAGGTCGTAGTAACGGATCAGCAATAGCCGAGTGATGACGACGAACGGCAAGAGCGCGGCGTACGGAGCAAAGCGAGCACTCCAACTGAAACTGCCATCGGCAGCAATTTGCCAAAGCTGAGCTGACTCGCGCAGGTAGAACGCGCCGGCAAAGGCGCCGATAGCGATGAACACGTCTACAACGATCATCGCCAGCTTTACTGCGGGAATCACCCAACGCGGCGCACGCCCGGCGACACGCACAGTGCTCGGAGCAATTGTTTGAATGTTAATAGTCTCGGATCTCATTCAAGTTAGTCGGAAGCGGCGGCTTATCGGATCTCATTCAAGTTAATCGGAAGCGGCGGCTTAGCCGCCCTCCGTGCGCTGAGGCTTGCCTCACCGATCCGTCTAATATTTGATCGCGAGGCTCAGCCTCGCGATTCGCACGAAGATCGAACCGGTAAGCCAAAGGCTTACCGCACGGAAGACGGCAGAGCCGTTAAAGTTACTGCCACTTTCGGCCTCGTTACCCAAGTATCAAATCCGCCACTTCTTTCTTAACCGAAGCCTTATCTCTGTTTACTGTTCTCGCCTTCTTCTGCAAAGACAAGTGTTCAATATCTGCCGGCATGCTGAGGCGGGTCAGTCGCCCTTCACGAACCAGTTCTTCATCAATGGCAGCCCAACTGCCAGCATAGATCGTAGCAGCAGGGACGCCCAAGGCCGCAGCTTCGCGATTCATCGTACCGCCGGCGCTAACCACCAGATCACTCGCCGCTATCAGATTCGCTCCATCCAGCGGCTCGGCAGGAATAATCATTCTTGCGTCTGTACGCGCCTCATAGAGTTGGCGCTGTGTCTCGTTGCGTGGCAGCAAGACCGTCGTTACTCGCTGGTCGTCGCTCAAGCGCTTTAGTAATGACTCGAAGAGCTCATTATCGAACCGATGATACAAGGCGTCACGAGCGGGCGGTCTGACCACTACCAGAATATTTTCAGGCCTGACGCCGAGATTCCGGAGCTTTCCTGCAAAAGCAGGGTCGTTTTGGAAATCCGCCAAATACACATCTTCTTTTATGCCCTCGTAGCGCCTCACCTTCGCTGGGTTAGTTCCATAACGGCTGAGCTGTTCAGCGGGAAACGCTCGGGGAACGATCACAGTTGAAGCGAGCCGAAAAGCGAGGTGGTTCGCTGGTTGATGCTCATAGTCCATCAACGTCACCGTGCGTAATCCCAAGCCGCGCGCCGCCAGAATCTGTGAATAGGAATTATGACTAACCGCTAACTCGAAAGCTCTGGCGCTCGCCCAGGCGCGCAAAGCCCACGCTCTTTGAAAAAGGTTTCCCGCTTTGCCCTTGAGTTCTCTACCGCCGTGAGCGCCGATAACAACTGGCGCCAGCCCCGCTGCTCGAGCGAGCGGCACTGTTTCGGCAAACTCCCGCGCTGTTATTTCAATTTCATGACCGCGGCTTTTAAAGTCATCAATGAGGGCGCGAAAGAAAGGGACGTGCGGAGAATTAGCAAGATCGATCCAGATGCGCATCGTTTGTGCAAAATCTAGGAGTGAGCGCGAATAGCTTCTGAATCCGCGGAAAAAAACTCGTGAATGGCTGCTACCACCTCCATCAAGTGTTCGTGCGGAAGTTCTGCGTATATCGGTAGCGTTAAGACTTCGTTGCAGGCCTGCTCCGTGAGGGGAAAATCTCCTGCCTGATACCCTAGATCAGCATAACCACGCTGGAGATGAACTGGAATTGGATAGTGAATGCGGCTGTTGATACCTCGAGTCTCGAGATGTTCGAGCAACTCGTCACGCCGCGGCGTAAACACCGGAAAAATGTGCCAAGCGGAACGGCCCTGTGCTAACGGCTCGAGCAGTCGTACTCCAGATCCTGCAAGCGCGTCGCTGTAGTGAGCGGCATGCGACCGCCGCGCCGCCGTCCAATCATCCAGATGCCGCAGCTTCACACGCAAAACGGCGCCCTGAATTCCTTCCATGCGATAGTTGTAACCGACCTCGTCGTGGTAGTACTTCTGACTTTGCCCGTGATCTCGCAAGCGCCGGATCGACTTCGCAAATTGATCGTTGTCCGTTACCACCGCACCGGCTTCTCCAAACGCGCCCAGGTTTTTTCCCGGATAGAAACTGAAGCAGGCAATGTCGCCCAGGCTGCCCGCCCGCGCACCCTGATACTCGGCCCCGTGGGCCTGCGCCGCGTCTTCAATGACAATTAGATTGTGTTGTCGCGCGATGTCGCGAATCGGATCCATGTCCGCACAACCACCGTATAGATGCACGGGCATAACTACCTTCGTGCGCGGCGTGATTGCGGCGGCAATTCTTTGCGGATCCATTGTGCAGGAGCGCGGATCAATCTCAACAAAAACAGGTTTCGCGCCCGTGTAGCGGATTGCAGCGGCGGTTGCGACGAATGTGTCGCTAACCGTAATCACTTCATCGCCGGCTTTCACTCCGGCCGCCAGCAATGCGAGATGTAACGCACTCGTTCCTGAGTTCACACCCAGCGCGTGCTGAGTTCCACAAAACTTCGCGAAGTCAGACTCAAAGGCCTCAACCTGCTCACCCAGCACAAACTGAGAACTCTCGACGACACTTCTAATGGCCTCATCGATCTCGTCCTTGATCGTCTGATACTGAGCTCTAAGATCTAGATAAGGAATCATAATTTTCGGCTACAGAATCTCTACCAGCTCACCGCGAGCGCGCAACGATCGCTCAGCCGCCTCTACGATACGCACAAGTCGCAGTCCTGCCTGACCGTCAGTTATCGGCTGCTTGTCATGTTTGACGCAGTCGATGAAATGCAGCGCTTCCGTGTACAGAGCTTCAGTTGTGTCCAGTCGCGGGGCCCACATGTCGCCCGAGCGATAACTTACCAACATCTCATAAACATCTTCCGGACTCTGCGACACGAGAACGCCCTTATCGTAAATCTTCACTTTCTCGCTCGGCTCGAGATCGTCGTAAAGAATCATCTTGTCGCTGCCGCCAATCAACGTGTGACGGACTTTCACAGGAGTAAGCCAATTTACATGCACATGCGCAATTTGGGGATTTGCGAAAAAAAGCGTGATGTAAGCAACGTTTTCCGGTTGACCGGGAAGGTTGCTGATACCCGTGGCGGAAACCGCCACAGCGCGCGAGGGAAGCACGTAATCCATAATCGAAAGATCGTGTATCGCCAGATCCCAGATCACATTTACGTCGTGTTGGAACAGTCCGAGGTTCACTCGAACGGCGTCGTAATAATAGATTTCGCCCAGCTCGTTTTCGGTAATCAGTTCGCGAATCTTACGTACCGCGCCGGTATAAACAAATGTGTGATCCACCATCAGGATACGTTTGCGCGCAGCTGCTTCTTCGATCAATTGCAGGGCTTGCTCAGAATTTGCAGCGAGCGGTTTTTCCACCAGCACATGTTTGCCCGCGTGCAGTGCCGCAAGTGCAAGTTCGAAGTGAGATGTAACGGGAGTGACGATGGCAATCGCTTCAATTTCTGGATCGTCGAAGAGTTGTTGGGGGTCGGCGCAAATCTTGATTGAAGGATAGCGGATTTTCAGTTGCTTAAGACGTTCGGGACGGAGGTCGCACACAGCAACGACTGTCGAACCGGGTGCTTCCATAAAATTGCGCACCAGATTCGGTCCCCAGTAGCCATAACCGATTACACCGAGCTTGAGCATTGTTTAGAGGTCAGTAGTGAGCAATCCGAGATAAGAACCATTTTCCATATATCATTTCTCATTTGTCATTTTGCTCGTGCACGTTCGTGTCATTTCGTGGTTCGTAACAGGTTATTGCCGAGTGTTGCAATTTAAACTTGAACTCACCAAACCAATGAGAAATGAGAAATGGAAAATGGTTTTGGTTCTCGCACCGGCTACTGCAGCCTATTTCTTCTCGCGAACGTCGCCGATCACCCTGGCCGGCACACCAGCCACAATCGCATAGTCAGGTACATCCCGTGTGACAACGGCACCCGCGCCTACCAGGGCCGCTTCGCCAATCACCACTCCAGCCGCAATCGTGGCATTGCTGCCGATAGCAGCCCGCTGCTTCACCCGAGTGGTCACCACTTCCCAATCACTTTCCGTTTGCAGCGATCCATCTTGATTTACAGCGCGCGGATAGGGGTCGTTGATAAACATCACCCCATGACCGACAAATACCTCGTCGTCTATCGTTACACCTTCGCAAATAAAACTGTGCGAAGAAATCTTGCAGCGAGATCCTACCGTCGCATTCTTCTGAATCTCAACGAACGCTCCGATTTTCGTTTCGGTACCGATCGTGCAACCGTAGAGATTGACGAGTTCAGGCTGAAAAATTTTGACGCCTGGCCCAAGTTTTACGTCCGCGGCAACCGGCATCTATTCCTTTCGCTTGGAATCTCGCTGTTGTTCTTCCAACAAACGCGCCAGAGCGTACAGCATCCAAGCCTGAGTCCAGCGCATGAAGGGTGTGCGAACGGTGTAGAACCGGCGTCGCTGGTAATAAAAAAATCCTTGCTTATCGCGCAGGTTGCGTATTGACCAGTCCGCGATTTGTTCGGCCAATGACAGCGCGTCTCGATCCAATTCGATTAAATCCAGAAGGGAAACTATGGCCGCTGCGGCTGCGTGCGTATCAACCGGATGGAGCGCGTCATGGTAGTATTTCGGCCATCCATCTGCAAGAAAGAAGCTTTCTCTCCAGAACCTATAACCGCGCTGCAACGCGGTTTGGAATTCGTCGGTCTGGGCCGCCTCACACGAATTCATGATTCTCTTTAGTGAACTAAGCAGGTAGGCGGTGTGGAAGTTGTCGATCCAGTCTTGATTTGTAGCTGCACCATAGAACCAGGAACCGTCTTCGCGTTGTTGATTGACCACGTACCGCGCCGCCTTGACAGCGGCACTGCAGTAATCTGCGTTACCGTCGCGTGCGCCTACGAGTGCAAGAACTTCAGCGGCCAACAAACTGGCGTTAAAGATTCGCGTTGTGTCGCGAGGCGTATAGCTGAAACAAATCTCCGTTTGGGTTTCCACAGTGCGTGGGAGTTCGTGCATCACAAAATCACAAACACGTCGCGCGAGATCCAGGTACGCATTCTCGTTAAATGCATCACTGGCTTCGATGAGGGCCCGCGCCGCAAACGCCGTGGGAACGATTGTCGGCGTACCGCGAGGGGCGAAAAAGACGCGGGATTGCCAATCGAAGTTGTAGCCCCAGGCGACGCCCGAGCTCGTCTCGATCCTCAACGAGATCAATTGTTCTAAGAGGTCGCGCGCTTCCAGCTCAGCTGTCTTTGATTCAGTGCGTCGATAGTTTGCCAGGGCAGCGAGCGCAAATAAGGCGATGCCTTTTGCGTTCTGTTCCGGCTGAATCAGGGCGAGCCGGCGCAAGTTCAACGGCGAACGTTTCACCACTTGCGTCCAGATCAGACGAGCTTTAGCTGAGTTGCGGAAGGGAGTTGCTTGAAAGACCTTGCTGTTCAGTGCGTCGAAGGGATCGTGACCGGCGAAGTTATGTTGGCGACACCACGCGAATAGCTCATCAAACGCCTGTGCAAAACCGGAATCGGCCATAGGATTATTGAGTCATCGGGTCATTGCATCATTGAATCATTGAATCATTGACTAACTGTTGGAGGGAATTATTCGACAAACGGTTCACGCAATGACTCAATGACCCGATGACTCAATGACCCGACGACTCAATGACCCGATGTCTCAATTAGCTTCCACCGTCTCGATCCGCCGTGGAGTTTCTACAAAGCTCTCGTGCCAGAGCTCAAACATCAAGAGTGTCCAAAGCAATTTTCGGTGATTGGCCACGCCGCGTTCATGTTCGTCCTGCAGGCGTGTGACGTACTCCGGATTAAAAACTCCAGCTCGCCGCACTCGCTCCGGTGAAAGCAGATCGCGCGCGAGGGGTTTTAATTTTCCCTTTAGCCATTCAGCTACAGGCACGCCAAACCCTTTCTTACTTCGACGGGTGACGAAGGGCGGCAGTAGATCGGCAACTGCTCGTTTCAAAATGTATTTACTCTTGCCGCCTCGCAACTTGTAATTAAGGGGTAGCGACGCGGCAAACTCAGCCACCTGAGGGTCGAGAAACGGCGCGCGCACTTCCAAAGATACCGCCATGCTGGCGCGATCAACCTTAGTCAAAATGTCCTCTGCCAAATAGAGCCGCGTATCCAGGTTCTGCATCTGTTCGATCAAGCTCTCCGCATCACATTCCGTAAGCATGCGGCGCGCGTCACGATAGACGTCGCCATCGCTGGCAGCCAGTGCTTCTGGCGTCAGCAACTGTTCCTGCTCTTCGGGTGTGAATGAACCAAACCAAACGTGATGCCGCGTTACGAGGTCATATTTTGCGCCTGTGACAAACCGCAGGGCCTTGTAATCAAGAGAAAGATTTTTGGTTTTGACCGGTAGTAAGCGAACCAGCGGCTCGATCAAACCGCGCTTCAACAAATCTGGAAGCTTCGTATAGATCGCGGCCCAGTCGTGCCCCCGGTACATCTGGTAACCGGCAAACAGTTCGTCGCCGCCATCACCACCCAGCGCCACCGTCACATGCTTCCTGGTGAAACGCGAAAGCAGATAGGTAGGAACTAACGAAGGGTCACTGAAAGGCTCGTCCATCCAGGAACCGATGTCGCCGATCAAATTTGCCGCGAGATTTGAACTCAGCCTTTCTTCATGATGATCCGTTCCCAGGTACTTGGCGACACGCCTCGCGTAAGACGATTCATCAAAAGACGACTCTGAAAAAGAGATGGAAAACGTTTTGACTGGTTCCGATGAAGCGCGCACCGCAAGTGCGGTAACGGCCGATGAATCAACTCCGCCAGAAAGCAACACACCTAAGGGCACATCTGAAACAAGACGCATGCGAACGGAGTCGGCTAGCAACTCCTGCAGCCGGGCCGCGGCTTCCGCTTCATCCGGCACCGGTTGCTTTGTCTGATAACTCAAACACCAGTAGGGCTCGACCCTGGCGCGACCATCTTCAAATGTCAGCGTGTGTGCGGCGGGAAGTTTGTTGACGCCCTCGTAAATAGAAAGCGGCGCAGGTATGTAATCAAACGAGAGATACTGTCGCAGCGCATTCAAGTTCAACGCCGGCCGGACACTCGGATGCGCCAGCAAGACTTTTGGTTCCGAAGCGAACAGAAGTTGCTTATCAAAGATTCCCCAATAAAGAGGTTTCTCACCAAAGCGATCACGGGCAATCAAAAGACGCTGGTTCGGCTCATCCCAAAGCGCGAAGGCAAACATCCCGTTGAGATGCTGCACCATGTCTTGGCCATACTCTTCATAAAGATGCGGCAAAACCTCGGTGTCCGACGCGCTGCGGAACGAGTGACCGCGGCTCTCAAGAGTTGAGCGTAGCTCCCGGTAGTTGTAGATCTCGCCGTTCAGGATGACGGCAACACTGTGATCCTCATTGAAGGCAGGCTGTTCTCCGGTAACTAGATCGATGATGGCGAGGCGGCGCATCCCCAGGGCCACGCCGGTGGAAACGAGTAATCCTTCTGAGTCCGGACCACGGTGCGTCATTCGTTCGCACATCGAGTGAAGCAATTGCTTCGCGCCCTCAGGAGGCGGCGTGCGCGAGTCAAGATGAGCCCAGCCGGTTATTCCACACATAGTCGTGAATCGTGAATCGTAAATCGTGAATCGGGAATCGTATTTGGTGAATCGTTAATCGGAAATCGGGAATCGCTCGCAGATATTTTCGCCACGATTGAGACTCTTAGACAGCCCTGTAATCATTCTCCCGATATCGTCAAGATCCCTATCCAATCGGTCGAGGTCATTTTGGCTCAAGTAATTGAGTCGACTTGCTATCATTAACTGTGTGCTGATTTCACTCGCAGAACCTTGGGAATAAGATAAAAACTTTCTAAACTCATTGGAAGACGAGCGGGCGGCACCTTCAGCGACATTGGAAGCAACCGAAACAGCGGCCCGACGTAATTGCTGCGTTAAGCCGAATTTCTCTTCTTTTGGGAAAGCTTCAGTCTGGCGATAGATCGAGACTGCAAGGTCAATGGATTTTTTCCACAGGTCTAGCTTTTGGTGAGGTCTCATGGGTTAGCTCCTTTCAAGCTTTATTGTGAGGATAATCTTCAAAAACACATTTTTTCACGATTCAACGATTCACGATTTACGAATTCCCGATTCACGATTTACGATCTTCAAATCCTACCCGCTCGCGGACCGCATAAATCGCCTTCGACTGTGACTCGTGGTAAGTCCGCACCAACATCTCAGCCAGCAGCCCCATCAACAGAAACTGGATTCCCACGGCAAACATGACAATCGCCAGGATCGGCAGCGGAGTTTGCACGAAGTCTGCCTTGTGAAAGAGTTTCAGAAACACTGCATACAGCCCCGCAAGAATCGAGATCAAAAAAGCGAGCATGCCAAACGAACCGAATACATAGATTGGTTTGGTTTGATATGAAGCCATGAACTTGATCGTCATTAGATCGAAAACGACCTTAATCGTTCGCGAGAGGCCATACTTTGATTTACCCATCGTGCGGGCATGGTGCTCCACGGGAATCTCAGCAACACGTGCTCCGGCCCACGAGGCGTAGATCGGAATAAAACGATGCATTTCTCCGTAGAGTCTCACGTCCTGCAAAGATTCGCGGCGGTAAGCCTTCAGCGAACATCCGTAATCGTGAAGGGGAACGCCGCCGATCCAGGAAATCAGACGATTCGCAATCATTGAAGGGATCTTCCGCGTCACCAATTTATCCTGACGGTTCTTTCGCCATCCAGAAACGACGTCGTACCCTTCATCCAGCTTCTCCAGCAGGCGCACGATATCCGCCGGATCATTCTGAAGGTCCGCATCCATTGGTATCAGCACTTGACCGCGGGCGGCGTCGATCCCAGCGGCCATTGCCGCTGTTTGCCCATAGTTGCGTTTCAGGGCCACAACCCGGACGCGATCATCCTGCGCTGCAATTTCGCGCAACACTTTCAAGCTGTTGTCAGATGAACCATCATCGACAAAAACGATTTCCGCGGTGCGCCCGAGTTTGCTGAGCGCTTCTACGAGTTTCGCATGGAGCGGCGGCAGATTTGGTTCCTCGTTGTAGACCGGCAGAAAAACGGAAATCTCGGGCGCATCGCTGTCACGAATTAGCGACGTCGCATGAGCTAGCAAATTGTCCTCGTAAAGTTTCATTACGTGAGATCGGTTTGAGCTAGTCGATTCGCCGGGCAACACAAACGATGGAAACGCCAAAAGGAAGGTTCAGATAGCGAAGCAGCGCGGACTCGGAGCCGAATAACCGTCCGAGCGCTCCGTTCAAAGCACCAATCGTTAAATTGTTTTCTGAAGCCGGACGAAAACCGGTGGCGCGCATCAGCAAACGGCCCAGCAAGATAGGTAAAAAGAAAGTGATGTTGGCGTAAGTCGCGCGCTCTATTTTAAATCCGGCATCCTGCAAAACAGTCTGAAGTGTTGCAAGCGTGTACCGGCGACGATGGTTACTAATGTCATCCTGAACACCCCAAAGAAACATGAACGCGGGGACAAAAATTAAAGCTCGTCCTTGAGGAGATAAGACTCGCCGCATCTCTTTCAGTCCCTTGAGATCGTCGTCCAGATGTTCCACCACATCGAGAGCAGTCACGAGGTCAAAGCTGCGATCCGCGAAAGGTAATTGTTCCGCTTCGCCTTGGTGCACCTGATCAAGACCACGGGCCCGGCAAAACGCGAGTGCCTCTGACGAAACGTCAACGCCCTGGGCTTTGCCAAACTCAGCCAGCATTTCCAGATTCGCCCCAGTGCCACAACCGATATCGAGGATCTCCAGGTTGGTCTTGTTCAGATTTGCGGCAATACGAGCGAGGAAACTTTTGAGAATGCGACGCCGGCCGGCAAACCACCAATGACTCCCCTCGACCGCATACATGATCGGGTAAGTATGCGGCTGCATTTCTCGAGGCAGTGGATCTCCGATGATGTTTGCATTGCTGGACATATGTGGTGACTCAAGCTCGCCGGAAGGTCTTCCGGGCAGGACAAGGCATTGTAGAACAAATCGGCGAGTAGGAGAGAACTGAGGTCTTTTGCGTGGAAAACAGTGGTCAGGACTCTTAGCTAATTACCGCCAAGCCGCCAAGATGCGCCGAACAACCTTTAACACGGACGGCCACTCGGTACAGTACGGGAGCGGTAGCGACCGCATTCAACGGGTGGTCGCCTAAGCCCTGACTACGGTAGTTCGTCGCCCTGTTCATGCAGCACATAGTCGATCGCTTCGGTTAGTTGCTGTTCGTTCCAAATGAACTTTCGACTGCCCCCACCACTCCAGGGACTTTTCTCACTTTCCCAGCATCCTGACTCTCTCATCGTGCGGGTGGGGTTGGCCTTCAAAGCGCTCGAACTTTCTTTGAGTGGCAGTTAGCTGACACAACTGAATGTACGTGATTGCCACGAACGTTAAGCGCCCACAAACGCCAGTTGCGAATAGCACATGTCTCGCGAATGCCCCGATAAACGGCTGCTCTTCGTTTCGCGGTGAGTTTTACAGGGGGGCGTCTTAGGGAGTTGCCGCTCGTAGTGTCGTCGCAAGGGATTAGGAGGAAGTCTTGGAGTTCCGTATTCGTTGTGAAACCGATTCACCGAGCCACGCCGATCGCCATGCAGCCAAGTGCCGTGGGCCCGCAGTGTAATCATGAAAGCAAGAGGAATATGGCCAGGGTCGAACTCCCGGTGAGATGGAGTCATGGAGTTGTCCTTGAACGTGAGGTCTTAGAACCTGGCGATTATAGCTCGATCGGTTAAGGCGACCATGGTTGAATGCGGTCGCTACCGCTCCCGTACTGTACCGAGTGACGCTGCCTCTGACTCCTGTTCACGGAACCATTTAACAAACAATCGAATCCCGTCCTCAATCTGAGTTTGGGGATTGTAGTTAAGGAGGCGACGGGCCTTACTGATGTCGGCGAAGGTTTGGGGCACATCACCAGGCTGCAGGGGTTGCCTTTCAATCACTGCTTTCATGCCCAGCTCTTTCTCGAGCAAGGCGAGCAATTCGCGCAATTCAACTGTCCGCGACTCACCCAGGTTAATGACCTCATAATCGCTCTTCGCGTCATCGCCAACGTAATCGAGAGCCGCGCGCACCCCCTGAATAATGTCATCGATGTAGGTGTAGTCGCGTCGCGTTGTGCCGTCACCAAACACCGGGATCGGCTTCCCCTGACTAATCAATTGCGCAAATTTGTGAATCGCTAAATCAGGGCGTTGCCGGGCACCATACACCGTAAAGAACCGCAGGCAGACGCAACGTAGGCCGTAGAGATGTGAATAGGTGTGACAAAGAAGTTCACCGGCGGCTTTGGTCGCGGCGTATGGTGAAATGGGATTGAAGATGGGATCAGTTTCGCTGAACGGCACCTTTTCATTTACGCCATAGACAGACGACGATGATCCAAATACAAACTGCCGCACGCCGTGCTGCTGCGCCAGTTCAAGCAAATTCATCGTACCGTTGATGTTAGTTTCAACGTACAGCTGCGGCTCACTAAGCGACGGTCGCACACCCGCGCGAGCCGCTAAGTGAACAAGGCAATCAAACTTTTGCTCTGCAAATATGTGCTCCAAAGCTGCCTTATGACGAATGTCTGCGGTGAAAAGTTTGTATGAGGGATTATCTTTTTGTGGCAAGACATTGCGGCGCTTGATCGCAGGCGAATAGAAATCGTTGAAATCATCAACTACGGTGACGCGCCAATCGCCTTCGTCAAGTAACCGATCAACGAGATGCGATCCGATGAAGCCCGCGCCGCCAGTTATTAGAATGTTGCGCATATTTTGGTTTTTGGTTTTCGGTTTTTGGTTTTGGGCAAAAGCCAAAGGCCAAAAACCCAAGGCCGTTTTATTTAGTGGCGTATATCCATAGATGCCACCCCCAGCGCTCCGCGAGTCGCGACTCGGTCTCGCGCGACAACATCTTTCCCACCAACGGTAGCCAACGCTTGTTCAAGAAAAACGTTTGGAGTCTGACGGTGGAAAAGGCTTTGAATAGTTCGCGCGCTTCTGCTCGCGAGTAAACGCGGGCAAGCGGATTCCCAGCGCCATCCGTATTCTGGTTCAGAAACTCATCAGGCTGAAGATAATTTTCCTCTCCCTCCTGAAGCAATTTGGCGTGTTCACGCAACGACTCCAGCGGTTCACCCGTGAGCCGTTGCACCAGGCGGATTCCTGATTCGGATTTCAGCAGTCGCGCGCCGGCGCGACGAAGCAAAGAAATGTTTACGCGATAATTATACGAGTCGCGATGATAAAGCATCACCACCGCTCGACCTCCGGGTCTCAGTACACGCCAAATTTCTTTTACTGCCTGCGGTGGATCAGGAGTGTGATGTAGAACGCCGTGGGAATAGACGAGGTCAAAACTCTCACTTTCGAACTGGAGGTTTTCCGCATCTGCAGTTTGGAACTTACCTTCCAGTTCGGATACTTCGAAGCGTTTGCGCGCGAGCGTGACTGCCGCGTCAGTGAGATCGACTCCCGTGTAGTCAGCTCCAGCTTTGGCAAATTGCGCTCCGTCGGTGCCGAGGCCGCAACCGATCTCCAAAACCTTCAAGCCGCGCGCAGAAGCAAAATCCGCAGCGGCGGGAATGTGCCACTCTTTGCTGTAACGGTGCGCCTCAACCAGTTCATAGAACTTCGGCGAGCCGGGCTCGGCATCCGCGAACTTTGTCCCGCAAGGATGCTCCTGCCAAAAGGCGCGCACTCGCTCTTTTAGTTTTTCATTTGCGTCTTGCACTGCCGCGATGAGGATAGCAGGAGAAAGGAGAAAAAGTAGAAAAGGGGCAGACTTGTTCGGTTCCTTCGCGAGACTTTTGACGGTCCAGTCCAACATGTTTCGTGCTGCTTCGTGTCGCTTCGTGGATCGTAATTTTATCTAGCAGTAAAGACGATCCACGAATTCCCACTAAACAACACGAAATATCTTGACCGTTTCCTTTGCCACTTCCTTGACGGTCCAGGGAAGTGGGGAAAGGGGAGTCGCACCTTCTCCCCATCTTCTCGTCTCTCATCCGTCTTCACGGTTTCGCCACAGACAGAATTTTGTCGATTATCTTCTGATCATTAGGCAGAAGTCCTGACTTCGGTAAACGCGGCGTGAGGGTGGCCCAGTTCGGATCCATCGTAAACACTTTGCGAAACAGCGGCAGCGAGTCGTCCACTCGTCCCATGTTCACCAGCGCCACGGCGTGCCAATAGATCATCTCGGCGTTGTCCGGTACAAGCTTTTCCGCCGCCCCATACTCACGTAAAGCTCCCTCATTATCTTTGTGCTCAACCGCGAGGTCACCGGCATTCATATGATTGTAGGCGCGTTGTAGTTTTACCAGGCGTCGCAATTCCGCCAGCGGGTCAGGGCTGTCGTCAACGCGCAGATCAAAAATGCGATCCTTCCATGCTTGTCCGGTTGGCTTCCCGGTGACGACGACCAGCGCCGCGGATTGCTTTCCACGAATGTCGCCACCCACGGCCTGCGCGGCATCCAGGGCTGCTAACATTCGTTCTGCGAGGTCGCCTTTTGTAGTCTCAAAAGCGGTCGACATCGCCGGCCAGACTTTTTCATTGAGCATCAGATTGGCTTGCACGGAGTAGTTTTTCCCGACGATGTGGCCGGCCGCCTGAATATCATTCTTTCCTGTCCAGGCATCGACACGGCCCTGCGCATCAATCATCGCCACTTGCCTCACTTCCCGGCCTTCGTCTCCCGCCAACAAAGCTTTCAAAGTGTCGGGTGCGCTTTTGCCGGCCCGCATCAGATCAAGCCCAAGTTTTCCGTAACTGGGATCGACGAAAGATTGCGTGGCGATGGCGCCGACGCCAGCTTCAGCCCAGGCGACCACAGGTCCCACTGAAAACCAGTGTGACTGAACAGCAACACCCATTTCGCCGGTAGCCGGATCGCGCGCGACGATCGAATAGGTGTGGACGGGACGAGACTGAGGGCGATGCGGGGACGCGGGGACGGGGAGACGCGGGGACACGGAGAAAGGGAGACGGGGTGATGGGGCGATGGAGGGAGGGGGTGATGCTGGGACCAATCCGCAGGTAACTATGCTAATTAACAAAATCGTGCCAAGTTTTCTCATTTGATTCTCTCCATTCCATCATCTTCTGTCTCCGCGGATTCCGTGTCTCCGCGTTCCGTGTCTCCGCGTCCCCGTGTCCCCGTGTCCCCGAGTCTCTTACTCTTCCCCTCTTCCTCTGTTTTCCTGTTCTCCTGTTCACGAAACAAACGGATACAGCGGCGTGTTGCGAAATATCCAGAAGAAGAGCACGACACCAAAGATCGTGTAGATATATTTAGGAGCTAATGAATTGTGCTTGATTGGCTGCCCGCTTAACACTTGGTAGGAATAACGCAGTAGCGCAAAGACCAAAAAAGGCAGCGCCAATAGCAAAAGCGGATTAAATTCGAAAGCTGCGGCGAAATTGCCGTGAAGCAGTTGATGCATCCCTCGCGTCGAGCCACATCCGGGGCAGGTGAATCCGGTTAATAGGCGAAACGGACAAACAGGAAGCAGCGTCGATTTACCGGGCTCAAGCACAAAAAGACAGACGCTTCCGGCGACGATGATCAGCCAGACTAAGACCACGCCGGTACGCCGATAGACTATCTCAGTTACTGCCATGAGACGCCCAAATTATCATGGGAACGAAGCCTGTGAGAAAGGATCTCGAGCCTTCAGTCCAAAGATCCAACGTTTGATATCCCATGTCCGTTCTCGGCAATGGACGTTCAAACGTTGGACCTTGGACTTCGGGTTCAGAACCAGCCTTTTTTGGACTGAATGTAAGTTCTAACGAAGTCTTCGTCAGATTTCGTGAGGTAGATAATTCCTTCAATTAGTCCGACTATTGAACCGGCGCCACAGGTGACAAAAGTGATCACGATCTGAATGACGCCTTCGGTGGTATAGCCAAGAATGAACTTATGCACGCCAAAACCGCCGAGCAAGATTCCACAAATGCCGGCGACTAGTTTCTTATCGGCGCCCTGAGCTTTCCAGTCTGTCATCTGTCCCGGGTTAACCCCCTGCATCGGCTGATAGCCCACGTTTGGCAGTAGCGCCTGACAGGTTGCGCAGTACTGGGCCGTTTCATCATTTTGCGCCCCGCACTTTGTACAATATTTGGTCATTGAACGTTCTCCGCTGGTTACTTTCGCTGAATTAAACTCTGATAACTGCGGCGCAAGTTAGCATCGTCGCTAACACACATGCAGTTTGAGGCCGGTGATGAGTTTTAGCTTTGGATTGCTCCCAACCCGCCCACGATTACAAAGAACACGATGTAGAACAAAATGAACGCCGCGCCGAGACCAATTGCGATAAAGCTAAACAGCTTGGCCTTCTTAGAAGCATCCATTGCTCCCTGAATATCGCCGGCTGCGACTTTGCCGTTTACCTGGGCCGCGAAAATGATCGCGACAATGGCGAGCGGCCAGCAGCAAATCAACGAAACGATCGCCGGGATCAAATAGTTTGGGACGTTAGCCGGAGCGACTCCGGGGGGTGGTGGAGGGGTCCACTGTTGTGCCATTTAGAATCTCCTGCTCTCTGGGTTTTAACGCAAACTGTTAGTAGCAATCCGTTTTTAATTACAAACCTGTGCCGTAGGTTCCGCCGGGGCCGGAACCGAAATCTTGCGGCGGTGGTGGTGTATCGATAGTGACTTTTCGTTTTTCAAAAATCGGTATCCCAATCACGCCACCAACTGTTGCCAGCACCACAAAAACTACAAACCCGAAAACGCCACCGATGAGTAGCAAAACCATGCCCCCAATCGGGAAATCAGGACTCATCTGGCGCACTTGGGCGTCCATGGCGCCAACGCCATTGATCAAAATTGAGAGTGGCAACCCTATGACCAGGTAAATCAAGCCACCGACAACGCCTCCGAGCGCCCCGACAATTGCGCCATCCGCGATTGTGGCAGGCGTCGGAGACTCTTTCACATAGAACATGGTGGCGAGCACTCCGGCGGCGATCGGCCAAAGGCAATTGCAACAACCGATGAATGGCACGAAAGACGAGATGAGAACAGTGATTACGAGCAGCAGTCCTAAAGCTCCGCCGCCGAGGAGTGCCGGCTTTAATTTGTTATTCATCGGAAAGTTCTCTCTTAGCGACGCAGATTGGATAACGTAAAGCTAAACTTGAATGGCGGCGTCCCTGGGACACAACCAACTTGGAATGGATGGCGCTGGATAACTTACAAATCAGCAGCGTGATTGTCAATCAAATTGCTGATTTACAAGAGTTCCAGTTCTGGGTTCAAGTTCCCCTGAACCCGTTAGCCAACGGATTAAACCGCCGAGACGCGAAGTCGCCAAGACGCAGAGAGCAGAAAACAAAAGCAAAGCAGCTAAACGGCTTTATTCTCTTTGCGTCTTTGCGACTTGGGCGTCGTGGCGTTTTTTCCTCGCATGAGAAGTGCAGACGGCATCGGAGTTCCGCGTTCTGGATTTCAAGTTCCCGGCGCTGATAGGCGAAGGAATTAACGCCAAGGCGCAGAGTCGCCAAGGCGCAAAGGATAATAGAGTAGAATGCGATGAAGGCGCTTATACACTCTGCGACTTGGCGGCTCTGCGTCTTAGCGTTACCTTCTACCTCTAGACCATGGAACACGAACTAAAACTGCGAATTGTATTGGAAAAACCGCCGGCAGGCGTGGACTTCGGTCTGCAAAAAGGTCGTGGTGTCGATTACGAGACGATCCAAACGCAAAGGTCCAAAGGCCCGGACCTACATTTTGAATTCACTGTTCGAGCAAAGCACCCCGGCAAAAATGGCCCGCCAAACTTTCTCGGTCCCTTTGTGCAGGGTCCTACCGGTGAAAGATTCGTCTACATCGACATCGGCACTTATGCAGGCCAAGCAGGAACATGCTGGAGCCGCCGGTTGAAAATACCCTTGCGCGGCATCACCTGGGAGATTGTGGAGGAGGGAACTGAAGGGGAGTCGGTTCTAGAAACTCATGTGGCCGGCACCGGAAAGGACGGCAGCCCGAGCTGTGCCACTCCGAAACCATTCGCTGGGTGGAAACTAATTGCTCCCGCTAAGCGTCGGTGATTTGCGATCATAAAGAGTCGGCAGCCAAAATTCTGAAGTTGACTTTGCTCAAAGGCAGAATGCTTTCGCGAAAAATGAATTAGCCACAGATGAACACAGAGTAACAGATCAAATAACTGATCAGTGTTGTCCGTGTTCGTCTGTGGCCAATTTGTTTTCGCGCTAGTGTCAGTAAGTCAAAGCGGGTGGTTTTACCCGCGCTGCTTGATTCGCTTTCCGAACTAGCTCTCCCTACTCACTACTTCACCACATCAATCCGATCGCCAGGCTGCAAGCCCGGATCCGGAATCTTGCCGGCCTTGATCTCTTTCAAGCTGAATGTTTTTGTTATCAAGTGGCCAGTGCCGCTCTCGCGAGAGAGGTCTACCATGTTGTCACCCTGCCGGGTGGGACCGCCCGCCGCTAACATCGCCTGCAACAGAGTCAGACCCGTTTGAAAGGTCCTCTGACCCGGATATTTTATTTTGCCGCCAATGTAATAGAACTGTTGCGGCCGGGCAGCGACCGTAATTAGATCGCCTGAATTGATCAAAAAATTCAACGAGGCTGGCTCACCCAGATCAAGTATTACTTCGCTTCCTGATCGCATGATGATCACGCGTCCGGCGTCCTGGCGCGCTTGAGACTCGGCCATGATTACGTAGAGCGGCACCGCTTCGCGTCGCAGGAATTTTGTTCCGGGAAGACTCACGAGGCCCGAGATCCTTACCGTGTGGCTCGCGTGATGTCGCACTCCTACCGTCACCCGGGCGTTTTCCTCAACCGCACGCCGCCTCAACTCAAGAGCAAGGTTCGTCTGGACTTCATCAATCGTCAGGCCGGCAACCATCATCGGTCCGCCAACCATTGGATAGTCGATCAGACCGCCCTCGAGAACCGTGTAAAGCGTTGACCTCGGGGTAACGGAGTTGAGAAGCCGGATGTCGAGAATGTCGCCGACTCCGATGCGATAAATGTCGGAGAGACTGGGGGCCGCAACTGTAGGCTGCGGCGCCGGAGTAGTTTCCTTCGGGGCCGGGATCTTTTCCGGTGCGGAGGCAGGGACTTTCTCGGCCACGATAGGCTTTTCCGTGTAAGACCAAAAATCGTCTCCTACGCTTTCCTCGGGCGCAACGCCGTCGCGGTTCTTCTCGTCCTTGATCGCACCGGTAGAGAATGTTTGCCAGCGGTGAGTTCTGTTTGACCAGTGAGGTATAGGCGTCAATGGCTAACACTCGGCGACCAGTGACATGCGAAACGATGCCGAGTCGAAATTGAGCGTCAGGCCATTCGGGTTTAATGCGGACAGCGCGTTTGAATGATTCCACCGCGTCTTTGTAGAGTTGCAATCTTGCTTCCGACATTCCCTGCATGAAGTGAGCCTGCGCGTCATTCGGCAGAACTTTTGTCGCTTCTTTGAATTCGGCCAGGGCCTCGGAAAATTTCGCTGAACCATACAGGCGAACTCCAGCTTCATAATGTTTCTGCCCTTCCGGCGAGACGATCAAATCTCTGCTCTTCGACGTATCGGCGGAAGCAATTGATTGTTGCCCGACGCCATCAGTAGCCGCGCCAGGGGTTTCCGACTGGCCCGCAACAAATTGCGAAACGGCTAAGATGACCAGCATCACAGGTGCAAAGAGGGTGGTGGATTTTCGTTTCATAAGTTGTTCCAGCGTTAAGTCGATGCGCGGTTTCAAAAGCGAATTTGGGGATTACCTTGGCGGTACTTGTTGTGCGCGGTTTACATCAGGAGCGCTCCTTAGCTTACATAGGTCGAATCGACCGAAAATCCCATAAAAGGCGCCAGACCAAGATGAGGCCCCCATTCAACAAAATTCCGAAGCCTTTGTTATAGTCCTAACCAAGTAGGCAGTTGGCAGACGGCAGTAGGCAGCACGCGGTAGGCTGAGAAGAATTTTAAGTAGTCGGCGTTACGAAAGCGGGCAATGCGCACCATTTCAACAAACTTGAATCCGGAGTCACAAGTCTGGGCTTCCTGCCTTCTGCCTTCTGCCTCATCACTCCTGCCGTCTGCTGCTGCCGTCTGCTCCTGAATTTTTATGTACGAATTCGCAGTTACACCAGCGGTCACCAGTATTCGGCGTCGCGGCGCCGAGATTACTGAAGTTACGCCCAGCGGCATCGGCGCTGAGCTTGAACTCGAGGCGGGCGATCGGATCACAAAAGTAAACGGGCGGACCATCCGCGACTACCTCGACTTTCGCTTTCAGACAGGCGGCGAAACCGAACTAACGATTGAGGTGCGGAAAAGTAGCGGCGAGGATTGGGAGCTGCAAATTGAACGCGACGAAGGCGAGGATTTTGGGTTCAGCTTCGAACAGATCGTTCCGCGTCAGTGCGCCAACGAATGCATCTTCTGTTTTTGCAAAGGCAATCCTGAGGATGCTCGGCCTTCGCTCTTCGTCCGCGACGAAGATATTCGCCTTTCATTCCTTTACGGGAACTACACCACCCTGACTTCGATTACCGAAGATGAAATGCGCCGCATCATTGAGCAGCGCCTTTCGCCGCAGTACGTTTCGATTCACGCCACCGATCTAGACGTGCGAGCGCATTTGCTGGGAGTTGATAAGAAGCGAGCGGACATCTCAACAAATCTGGCGCGACTGCTCGACGCTGGAATCGAGATCCATGCTCAAGTGGTGCTTTGTCCGGGAATCAACGACGGCGAAATACTGCAGCGCACGATCAATGATCTTGCCGCGGATTATCCGCGCATCACGAGCGTAGCAATTGTTCCCCTTGCTTTGACTCGCTACAACACTGACGAGCGCCTAACGCCTGTGACTGCTGAATTCTGTCGCCACGTGATCGATGAAGTAACTGAGTTGCAGAAGAAATTGCGTCGGCGGCTGGGGACAACTTTTGCTTTCCTTGGTGACGAGATTTACTTACGAGCGGGCGATGGCATCCCTGGCAGGACTCACTATGGCAACTATCCGCAGATCGAAGATGGGATCGGCATGGTGCGATCTTTTGAAAGCGAATTCGAGAAGCTGCTGAAACGACTGGCGCGCCGGCCCCTTGCCGAAGCGCGCAACGTACGTGGCACGATCCTCACCGGAACGATGTTCTCTCCGATACTCGAGAACCTGGTTGAGAAACTTAACGCGCAAACGGGAACGCAGTTTAAGGTCGTCGCGGTTGAGAACAATTACTTCGGAGGCGATGTCGCTGTGGCTGGTTTACTGACTGGTGGTGACTTCCTCGCAGCGCGCGATCAAATAGAAGGCGACTTCGTAGTCATACCCAGGACTGTGCTGAAGAGCGACGAAGAGATTTTTCTTGATGGCATGTCGCTTAAAGAACTGCGCGGAGCATTAAACGTTCCAGTCTTTCCCGCCGACATCAGGTCGTTCGCTGAGCTTCTCATTCACACCGGGCTTCAGCCCGGTGGTGGGCGTTGAAAACAATTTGAGGAACCGTTTTAACGGTTTCTTTTTCAAACGAGCAATCCCGTCAAACCGTTGAAACGGTTAGAATGCTTAGCCTGTGTTTCACCGGGCTAAAGCCCGGTGTGAATGAGAAGAACATGCATTCAGCCACCGAGAACGTTCCGATGACTGTTTCGTCAAGAAACCTGTCAGCGTCAAACAAGACATGCCCTAGAATTCTCGACGTCGGCTGCGGCGCAAACAAATACCCAGGCGCGATCGGTATCGATTCGAATCCGCGAACTCAAGCGGATGTGATCCATGATCTAGGCGTCGTTCCCTATCCTTTTAAAGATAACGAGTTTGACGAGATCATCTGCCGCCATGTGATCGAACATGTTCCCGATGTAATGACTTTTGTAACGGAACTACATCGCATTGCGAAACCCGGCGGTCGCCTCAAGATTGTTACACCTCACTATTCGAATCCTGACTGGGCAACTGACCCGACACACAAGAACCACTTCAACAGCTACTCTTTTAACTGCTTCATGCCGGAGCGCACTCCTTTTCCCTTCTACACCACGGTTGAGCTGAAGCCGCTGCGGACTTATGTGAGTCTTGCCAATCTCTGGCGAGCAATAGGCCTTGAACTCATCACGAACCTGGACGAGCGCTGGCCGGCATTTCGCTTCACGCGTAAGTTCTGGGAGTTCTATCTCAGCAACATTTGTCGCGGTAAGGAACTTCATTTCGAGTTTGAAGTGGTAAAGCAGGAGTCAGGAGTCAGAAGTCAGTAGACAGTAGGCAGTAGGCAGTAGGCTGTGGGATGGCGACGGGATGCTTGAGTCGAGAACAAATTGGCACGTCCGACTTCCAAGACTCCATACACCCACCCGAACCAGCGCTTAACCTTCGATAGTGCGTGTTAAGATTCGCCCGGCTTTTAGCTACCTCCAATGTCTAACATCCCTGTGAATCAGTTACCGCTGGCGCCCCTGGGGGCGGGGGACTTGATTGATCGGGCCATTCGTCTTTACCGGCAACACCTCTTCACTCTGATTCGCATCGCCGCGCCTCCCGTCGTCATTTCCACCATCGGTTCTGTGATGTTCACGATTGCCTGGCGCCGTGGCTTCGTAACGGAGAGCAGTTCCGAGCTGGCGCTTTACGTTTTGATGGGGATCGCAGGCTTCTTTCTAATCATTGGCGGTCACGTTTTTAGTCTGATTGTGATGGGGGGCGCCGCACGCAATCTCGTCACGCATCTGCTTTGGAATCATCCCGTTTCAGTACGCACCACTTACGCTGCTGTTCGTTCGCGCTTCTGGTCGTTGTTGCTGGCCTCGATTGCCATGCTGTTCTGGGCCGCGATTTCTTTCGTCGTGGCGTTGTTTGGTTTCTACATGGTTATGGGGATTATTGGCATCGGTGCCTTGATAGCCGCGCAGATTCTACCTGCCTGGCTTTCCCTGGTACTCGCCTTCGTCGGAATTTTTGCCGGAGCTCTGGTTGCCATCGTGGTGTTTTTCTTCTTTGTGGGCCGCATAGCTTACGTCCCGCAAGCAATGCTGGTTGAAGGTAAGCCTGTGTTTGAATCGATCAGCAGAAGTTTCACCCTCGCGCGGGGGAATGTCCGGCGCTTGATGGCAATGACACTCTTCATAGCCTTCGCCACCTATTCCGCCCTCATGATTTTGATAGCTCCTCTCGGCCTGTATGGCTTTCTTAACGGGATCGATCCGTTACCCTGGAGCGCGGCTAACTGGCCGGCCTGGTACGCGATTGGGTACAGCGTGATGGAACCACTCAGCTCGATCGTGCTGGCCCCAGTGTGGATGCTCGGGTTGTCGCTGCTCTACGTTGATGAACGCGTGAGACATGAGGGTTACGACATTGAGCTGATGGCGGCGCAGCACCTCGGGGAGATGCCTGACATAAACGTTACCTCGCCATTCGCTCCTGCGATCGTGCAGAGTCCGGGAGCAATGCCGCCACCGCCGCTGGCTTCGCAGGGAAGCGTGCTGGGGCTGAGATGAATCACTGAAGTGAGCGACCTCCTTAACCGTCGTTTTCCGTCTCGTCGGCTGGATCGCGCGAATCGGTACAGTACGGGAGCGGTAGCGACCGCATTCAACGAAACCGACTTTAAGGTTCGGACCCAGAGTGAAGGATCAGTTGAGTGCGGTCGCTACCGCTCCCGTACTGTACCGGCCTATATTTCGTGCGCCGCCATACGACTGGTGTCGGCACTTCTGTTGTTGCTGACTTTTGCGGTCACCATTGCTACCGCTAAATCTCTTTCCGAGTATCACTTGCAACTTCGCGAAGCGATTACCGCCCTCGACACAATGAGCCAACACGATGAAAGCGAATCCGAGACGGATCGCACCTCGCGGGTTAACAAAACAATTGCCGGCGTTCGGGCCGCCCTTCCGCAAACCGATAGTGTTCAAGTAGGCGCAAACACAGTTGCCGTTAACAACGCCTGGCTTCACCACGAGCTCGACACGTATGAAAAAACTCAAACCGATCGTAGCGCCACCTTGACCCGCATCCTCGAACGACTACGGGCTTTGGAGCAGCGGGTCGCAGAATTCGATCGAGAGGGTAGGACGGCTGTAGACAAGGCTGGAACCAGTAAAAGGCTGGCTGAGATTTTGCAGCGGCCTGAGTATTCGCGAAACGCTCAAGGTGAAAGTGCCCTGGTCCGACTTTGGAATGAGTTGATGAAATGGTTGCAAGGGTTAATTCCTAAGCCCAGACCGCTCACGCCCGGCAGCGCCGGCTGGATCAGCCAGATCGCCCAGGTCTTAATAGTGCTCCTGGCCCTGGCGGTCATTTTCTATGTACTGAAGACCTTCGCGCCGCGAGTCTTTAAAGGAAGACGCTCCAAAAAGAAAGTCAAAGTAGGGCCTCGGATCGTCTTGGGTGAAACGTTGGCGGCCGATGAGTCGGCGAGCGATATTCTCGCCAGCGCCGAGGCGCTCGCCCGGCGTGGCGAACTGCGCGCGGCGATCCGCAAAGCCTATATCGCCTTGCTCGTGGAACTGGGCGAACGAAAGATTCTAAGTCTGGCGCAACATAAAACTAATCGCGACTATCTACGAGCGATGCGCGAAGTAGAACCGCTGCACACAAACGTCAAGCAATTAACCGATAGCTTTGAGCGGCATTGGTACGGCTTTGCTCTGGCTACCGATTCCGATTGGACTACTTTTCGCGCACGGTACAAACAGGCACTCCAGGGCTTGAACTAGCGCACGGGCCGAGTCAAGGATGCGGCAAAAACTCGCCATCATTGGAACTATCCTGCTCCTCATTGGAGTTCTTTTTGTGATCAACGCCGCCACCTATGTCGGCAAAGAAGAAGAAAAGGACTCGGAATTATCGCCTAACCGTTCGACTTATCATGCAGGTCCGACCGGCACGCGCGCCCTTTACGACTTTCTCAACGAGTCAGGTAGCAAGGTTATGCGCTGGCGCGAAACGCCAGACAAGTTACTGAGCGACAACAATGATACGGTCCGTACCTTCGTGATCATTGGCGACACTCCACTTTCAATCGATGAAGATCAGGCCGACAGCATCCTGGCATGGGTGAGAAGAGGCGGACGATTGGTGCTGGTCGATCGCCGTCCCGAAGCCCAGTTGTTGCCAACCTCTGGTGATTGGCGTGTCAGCACCGAGTTTGGTGAATTTCCTTCGTTAACGATCGATCCTGCTAATTCAGCAGCGATGACCGAAAACGTAAAACCGGTGCAGCCGGTGCAGCCAACCCCGTTAACGAAAGACATCGACTCGGTTCAACCTTCAAAATTCGCCGCTGGGTTCAGTTTCGTGCGTTTTGAAAAGACAGCCGACGGCAAATCAAAGTCATCAGCCAATCAGCCGGAGGCGCCGAGCGAGGAGGATGAAATAGATTCTGAGTTTGAAAGTGAATATCCTACGCCGACCCCTGCACCCGTTTCTGAAAGTGAAGACGACGCGGTTACGAAAGTCACTTCGCCGGCGCCTGTGGTGCACATGGGCGAACCTCGCCGCCCCTTACTCGTAGATTATCCGCATGGCCTCGGCCGCATCATCGTCCTGGGCGATCCTTATATTTTTTCCAACGGGGGCATCAGTCTTAAGGATAATCTGCAGCTGGCGATCAACGTCCTCGAGGCGAATGCAGTTGCGACCGCCAACGGGCCTGATCGCGTTTGACGAATATCATCAAGGTCGAGGCGCAACACGGAATGCCTTTGTCGCTTACTTTTCGGGAACTCCTATCTTGCCGCTCGTCGGCCAGATCGTCCTGCTAATACTTTTGATCTTATGGACACGCGGCCGGCGCTTCGCGCGCCCGATTCCTTTGGAGCAAGTTGATCGTCGTTCAGCGTTGGAGTTTGTCGCTTCCATGGCCGAGCTGCAGCAGCGCTCGGGAGCTTTTGATCTGGCGTTGGAAAATATTTATTCGCGGACGCGACGTGTGTTGGCGCGCTATGCTGGAACTGACTACAACAGCCCGCGGTCCGAGATTGCAGCGCGCGTCGCGGCGCGGTCGTCGCTTGAGGCGCGCTCTTTAGAAGTGCTGATGCGCCAATGTGAGGGTGCAATCAACGGCGAACCGATTAACGAAAGGCAATCGATTCTGCTCGCGAAGCGCTTACGCGAGGTTGAACGGAGCCTGGGGTTGCGCATGCGCGCGCGAGATATTCGCCAAACGCAACGGTAAACATAAAACGTACTTCGTGCTTTGTACTTTGAGCTTTGCTCCTGGAACTTATAGGGAAACGCGAAATTAAGGAGACGAATAGAGGCGGTACAGTACGGGAGCGGTAGCGACCCGATTGAAGAAACGCTTCGCTCAATCTCGACTAAGCACAATCGACTAGCGTTTGACGATCAAAGGGTAGAACTTTGGGGTGATGGCGTTGAAAAGACGCCACTCTTGGATGCGGTCGCTACCGCTCCCGTACCGTACCGAGTGGCAGCGATTCCTGAAGGAGGCGTTTACCATCCCGTCATGACGCGACGCTTGACGTACCAGCCGATACTTTCATTTTAGTTTCAAGTTCGAACAGAGTTGTAAACAAAGTTCTAAGTACTAAGCTCAAAGTACAAAGTTCAAAGCTACAAAGCACAAAGTTCGAAACCTAGGAAGCTTAAAATTCAAAGTCTACCTGCAAAAACAAAATGATTGAATACATCTCCTCCACCATTGGTCATATCCGAAATGAATTACGCAAAGTCATCGTTGGTCAGGACGATCCGATTGAGCAGATCCTGATCGCGCTGCTTGCCGAAGGTCATGCGCTCGTCGAGGGCGTGCCTGGTACAGCCAAGACTCTGACTGTCAAAACACTCGCCCGCATCATCAATGCTAATTTTGGGCGCATCCAGTTCACGCCTGATTTGATGCCTTCAGATATCACAGGCACGAATGTCTTCAACGTATCGACATCGACATTCAATCTCCGACAGGGCCCAATCTTCACAGACATCCTGCTGGCTGATGAAATCAATCGCACGCCGCCGAAAACCCAGGCGGCCCTGCTCGAGGCTATGGAAGAACGTCAGGTGACGATCGACGGCGAGGCCCAGATCCTGTCGCCGCTCTTTACGGTGCTGGCGACAGAAAATCCGATTGAGTATGAAGGTACCTATCCACTCCCGGAGGCGCAGCTGGATCGTTTTCTTTTGAAGATTCTGCTTGATTATCCGAATGAAGCGGATGAGCGACAGGTCGTGGCAAACTGGGATGCAGGCTTCAATTCACGGCGCTTGGATCAAGTTGCGATTCAACCTCTGGCCGAACCTGATGCAATCCCACGTTGCCGCGTCGGCGTCAGCGCTGTGCGCATGGAGCCCGGCGTGCAGCACTATGCAGTGGATATTGTGAGACGGACGCGCACGCATCCTTTCATTCATTACGGCGCCAGCCCGCGTGCTTCTGTCGCTTTGCTTCTGTGTTCGAAAGCTATTTCAGCAATTCGCGGACGTGAATTCGTCACCCCTGATGACGTGCGTGATATCGCGAGGCCGGTGTTGCGTCATCGGCTGTCCCTGCGTGCCGAAGCGGAACTGGATGGCGCGACCCCCGACGCCGTTATTACTGACATCTTGAAGTCTGCGGAAGTACCTAGATAGGAGTAAGTCCAAGGTCCAAATAGAAGTGTCCAAAGTCCAAGGTCCAACGTCCAAGGTCCGTTTAATAGACCAGTGTGAATTAAAAGTCAGATTTCGATTTATCATTCAATGTTCCCAACGAAGACGTTGGACATTGGACATTGGGCATTGGACATTTATTAATCGATGTCTCCTAAAAGAATCGCACTCTGGTTTTTGATTATCTCCGTCGCCATCAGCGCGTTGTTGGGGATATTCGTCATCCTCTCCGGCAATTTCGGTGATTTCGAGGCCCGGGTGATCCTCACCACCATAACCGTTTCAGCCGCCAGCATCTGCGCCCTCGCGGCAGGCGCTCTTTGGGAAGCTCGCCGCGCGCGCACGTTACCGGGAATCGCAGTTGTGCTTGCGATCCTTGCAGCGCTGCTAATCATCACGGGAATCTGGACCAGAATAAGTAGCGAAGAGTTTTGGAAATTCTGTGCCACGATTGGCGTGCTCGCGATCGCCACCGCCCAGGCATCCCTGATCTCACTCGCTCAATTGGCACCGCGCTTCCTCTGGGCGCGGACTGTAACCCTGCTCGCGATTTTTTTCCTTGCGGCACTAATCATTTTTGTTATCCATGGCGACGTGGAAGGGGAAGGTCTCTTCAAGACAATCGGCGCGACCGCAATTCTTGTGGCCGCATTAACGATCATGATGCCGATCTTCCACCGGCTGAGTCGCGCTGACATCGTCGTTGCTAATGCAGCCTCGGACACCTCTGATCAGCACATGTTTCCCACAGTACTCTGCCCTCGTTGTGGCATGACGCAGCCTAACTCCGACACGCAGATCACCTGCACCAGCTGTGGCTGCCGTTTTGTGATCACGATCATCAATGAACCAGGCACACCCTGAGCCAGATGCGTTTCGTTTTCAGTAGACTCTTTTACCTGCTAATCGCCCTCGGCCTGGTCCCGCTGTCACTTTCCTGGGGACGGCCCTGGTTGCGCTGGGCCACGCTTGCTTACGACCTCCTCATCGTCGGCCTCGCAATCATTGATGCTCGTAGCAGCAAACTCCCTCAAGGAGTTGCTCATCACGCGAGAATTTGCGGGACGCTTTGCTGTCGGCGCCGAAAGCGACGTGCAGATCAAACTGCAAAACCACACCTCACGAACACTTTCTTTGCGCGTTAAGGATGAATATCCGCCACAGATGAAATTGATTGGCGCTCGCGAAGCGTCTGTGCGGGTTGCCGCGCAAACCGAAGCACAGCTGATCTATGCACTGAAACCGCCGAAGCGCGGCCGGTTCGAATTCGGACAAATAGCCGTGCGGTTTCTTTCGCGCCTCGGTTTGGCCTGGTGTCAAACGCAGGTGGGAGAGCCCGACTCAGTCAAGGTTTACCCAAACCTACGGCGTGCGCGCGAAGCCGAGTTAAAAGCTCTAGGCGCGCGTTCGCTCGTTGCGGCGCATCGCAAAACTTCCTGGCGTGGCGAGGGACGTGAATTTGAATCGCTGCGCGAGTATGTGCGTGGCGACGAATTACGCCACATCTCCTGGACCGCCACGGCGCGCCGTGGAAAGTTGACCACGCGTCAGTATCAAATTGAGCGCGACCAGACGATTCTGATCGCGCTTGATGCCGGCCGGTTGATGACCGCGCGTATCGAACAGGAAACGAAGTTGGATTCTGCAGTGCACGCCGCGCTGGCGTTGATGTCAGCGGCGGCACGCGGAGGCGACAACGCCGGGCTGATGGTCTTCGGTCGAAAAATTCAAAACTATTTGCCGCCGGGTCGCGGTCGGGAACACATGGATGCGGCTCTCGAAGCGCTATATGCCGTTGAGCCGGAAATGATCGAGCCCTCATACGCACGCGCGCTGGAGTTTGTGGCCGCTAACAGCAAGCGTCGATCGTTGGTCGTGCTGTTAACGGATCTTGTTGATGAAGAAGGTTCGAAGGAACTGCTCACGTCCTTGAAACTGCTTCGGCCGCGACATCTGCCGTTGGTGGTAACGATTGCTGACCGTGATTTGAAGGCGGTTGTGCGCGACGCGCCGGAAACAAGTCAGGAACTTTTCACACAGTCAGTGGCCGAAGAGATCATGCACCTGCGTGAGGCGGCGCTGCGTCTGGTGGAATCGCAGGGTGGGCTGGCGCTGGACGTCACGGCAGCGGCGCTCGCCCCGGCGCTGCTGGAAAAATACATCCAAGTTAAAGAGCGCGGACTGCTTTGACTGGGGAAAAGGGGAACGGGGGAAAAGGGGAAGTTTTCGGTCCGCCTTGCCTCTCAGTCCTTTGATTAGTTGAATCCCTAGACCGCGATTTTTAGTTTACTGGTGCGGCCCTGATACTCTTCATATGGTTGAAGAGGTACGCTCAATTTGGCTGCTGCATCTTTGAGTCCCAGATAGTTCTCTTCTTCGATGTAACCGACCTCCCACGCTACCCTAAGAAGACTTCGAACTTCACCCGCAGAACCTTTCGCAATGTTCAGATGTCTTAAGTATTCTTTGCGAGAGCTAAGTTCAAAGCCCTCGGCTATGTTCGTGGGAACCGAGACTGAAGCTCTGCGGAGTTGATCTCTTAAACCAAAGTCCTTTTTCAAATCTCCTTCAACAGTAAGACAGTAGACGCTCTTGACTAAATCGATTCCCATCTGCCATACCATCAAATCTTCAAAACTGCGGATCTTTTTTCTTTCGTACATGAGGTTCTCCTTTGTGAGGTTGTGATGTCAATCCCCTATTCCCCTGTTCCCCTGTTCCCCTGTTCCCCTGTTCCCCCATGCGTTCTTATCCGATTCTCTAAAACCTTATCTTCTTTAAACCCCTCCAGCTTCGAAAAATATTCGGCATTTGGATTTAAGGCTCTTTCCGGAACTAGCCCGACAATTTCCGTACTCGCTATTTCAATCCCAAGCTTGTCAGCCTCACTCTTCACAGCCGCGTACGCCATTTCCATCCCACTGACTTCGTAATTAACCAGATTCATTGAAACCTGCACCAAGTCGCGGGAAGCTAATTCAAATCCCAGCGCCTTGATGAATGGCAATCCTCCCTGACGCGCGCGCACGGTACGCGCTATCTGCCGTGCAACTGAGACATCACTCGTTAGCAGGTTGATATTGAAGGCGATCAAAAATGGCCGTGCGCCGACGGCGATGGCGCCTGCAGTTTCATGAACTTGCAGAGGGCCAACGTCCGGTGCCCGCGAAGCCTCAACGGCGATCTGCTCGCGCAGCAGTTCAAAAGCGCCTCGCCTCACATCTTCCAAATTTATCCGGTCAGGCCTGAGCGCCGCACGTTCGTAATAAAAAACGGGGATCGAAAGTTCGCGCGCGATGCGCTCGCCTGCCTGATGCGCGAGTACGATACAGTCGGCCATCGTCACCCCTTCCAGCGGAACAAAGGGAAGTACGTCGGTCGCACCGAGCCGCGGATGCTGCCCGCTGTGCCGGCGCATATCGATGAGATCAGCGGCCAACGCAACAGCGTTAACAGCAGCCGCAACAACGTGGGCCGGGTGAGCGACAAAGGTTATTACTGAGCGGTTGTGATCCGGATCCACGTGGGTATCCAACACGCAGGCGGTTTTCGTGCGAGCGATCGCTGCACACAAGCGCTCAATAGTTTCTCTGTTGCGGCCTTCGCTGAAGTTTGGTACACACTCAACCAGATTGCCGATTGGCGATTGAACGGGATTGTCGATTGGTTGGTTAGGTGCGAGATTGCCGATTGCCGATTGCCGATTGCCGATTGGTGGTTTTTTAGGAGGCACGGTAATTTCGGCAGCAGCTTTTCTCAAGAAACTTAGATTCAAAAGATCTCTTGTAACAAATCTAAATCTTCGCGAATCGTAAATCGGCAATCGGCAATTGGCAATCGGCAATCCTTTAATTGGCAATCGGCAATCCTTTAATTGGCAATCGGCAATCTGTTTATGTCCAACGATCGTTTCATCGAAAACCATAAAGCCGCCTGGCAGCGGCTGGAAAAATTACTGACGCTGCTCGATACCACGTCGCTAAGCAAGTTGAGTCGGGAAGAGGTGCGCGAGCTGGGCCGCATCTACCGTCGCACGGCTTCCGATCTTGCCATTGCTCGCGCTGAGTCACGCGATCCGCGTCTGATTAATTATCTCAACAGTCTTGTAATTCGCGCCCACGGTCGCATCTATCGCGCTGACGCTCAGGGTGGGCAACGCATCCGAAATTTTTACGCGCGCGAATTCCCGCGTACCTTTCGCCGCACCTGGCGTTACACCGGGCTGGCGTTTTTTGTGTTCTTTCTCTTCAGCGTAATCGGTTTCGCCGGCAGTTATCGCGATCCCGACTTCTCAGAAATTATGGGTGTGTCGCCGGCGTTTCGCGAGTTAGCAATCGAGACTAAGACGCATTGGTGGGATGATTTGAACCAGGCCAATCAGATCGGTGCGAGCTCGATTTTGACTCACAACATTCAGGTAACAATTTATACGTTTGCCTTCGGCGCGCTGTTCGGAGTTGGTACTTTGTTCTATCTCGCTTTTAATGGGGCCAATATTGCATCGGTGGTGGCGCTGACATACCGGGCCGGCTTCGGCAACGATCTGGTGACGTTTATGGTGGCGCATGGTGTGATTGAGCTGTCGTGCATCTTTATGGCTGGAGGCGCGGGTCTTTTGATCGGCAGCGCGATGATCATGCCTGGAGACCTTTCGCGAGGTGAAGCGCTGAAGACGCGCGGCAAGGAAGCTGTGCGTTTGATGATGGGCGTGGCGACATTGCTGGTCATTGCCGGATTGATCGAAGGTTTCATCTCTCCGGCGCCAATCGATCCCCGAATCAAATTTAGCATCGCGGCTCTCACCGGAATTGGTTTGTACTCTTATCTGTTGCTGGCGGGCCGGGAGGAAGAAAGTCCAACGTCCCAGGTCCAAAGTCCAATGTCCGCGGAATAGCTACAGATTTTAAATTAGCCACAGATTTTCGCGGATGACACGGATCAGAAATAAAAAAGGTGAGAGCGGTAGCTACCATATTCAAGCTATCTCTTGAAGTTCTGATCGGTGTCATCCGCGAAAATCTGTGGCTAATTTTCTTTGAGTTCTGATCGGTGTCATCCGCGAAAATCTGAGGCTAATTTTTTCCCACTTCAACTTCCCAACTTAATAGTTGCGGCTCGCAATCGCTCGTGTTTCTGCTGCAATCTTAAGTAGCCGGTTTCATCCCCGTTAACCTTTGCGCGCAGGATTTGCTCAAGTAGTTCCTTCTCGGCCCGCGTCCAGCGATTAAGCTCCGGAATCAAAGCCAGTGATACAGTTAACTCCGCCAACGCCTCCCGCTGCGCCTTGTGCCAGCCTCTTAAACTGAATCCCAGCGCTCGGCCAATCAGCTCCAACGAGTGTTGGCGCATCTTTTCCGGGTCGCCTTTGAAGTGCGCCGACATATAACGCTGCACCTTGAAACCAATATTCCTGACTTGAAACCGATCCCAGTCACCGCGACGCGTCTTATCAAACTCCCAAATCATCGTTCCGGCCGCCAACCGCCGCAGTGTGCGCGCAGAAGTGCGATACGAATCGCGATCGGCAATCTTTTGCTCTTCGTTTTCGGTGAGCATTTCAATTTGCGACTGCGTGGGACGGAAACCAAGCTTGCGATAAAACCAGAAGGCGCCGGATTCAATTCCCTCTTCGTTCTCATGACCGATCTGGTAAGGGTCGAGCGAAAAGGCCGTGACGCCCAGGAGATGACGAAAGACATTTAGCGTGCGCGCATAAATCCAGGCAGTCTCGCCCTCGCGGAAGCTGTAGTAGAAATTGAACCCGCTTTCCATTCGTTCGAAGAGCGAAAGCCCTTCGAAGTAGCCCACCGGAATTCCGTTCTTGAAGATCATTGCTGCGTGATATGCCCGTAGAGGCAAGCCACGTCCGGGTGTGAGACTAAAGACAAACAGCTCTACACCACGCCCGAGTTCAGCCTGCAAAACTCCCCGAGCATCGCCGTGAGTGAACCCGTACAGTTCGCGATAACGCACCGTGGAAGTTTCGCGCGCCATTTCCAGAAGCGCCGCGCCTTGTTTTGCAGATAATTTTTTTAGCGGCGGCGGTGGCGCCGATAGTTCTCTTTCCAGTGATACGTCGCGCCGTTGAATCAATGGCTCGCGATGATAAAAGATCTTTCTTGACCGGCAGACGCATGCCGGTGCGTGTCGCTCGATAAGGTGGCGTCCATTTCACATAGAGCTTTTGGCTGTCAAAGAGTTCCGTTCTCTCTTTCTCACTTACTCGCAACGACTCAAATCGTTGAATCAGCCACACCAGATCTTTCTGATCACCAGACGCCAAGCCCAGCCAGTCTTTGAATGGGATGTTAGCTTCAACTGCCGCGTCGTCTTCGAGCATCGGCATGAAACGCGGCCAGCTCTGCGCCAGCCGGTTCTCATCCTCGAACCAATCCCAGGCAAGTTTTACGCGTGGCGTTTGCCTGGTTACCAGCCAGCGCACGATTGGATAACTGAAGCTATCGGTAACGGATGTTCCCGCAACTCCGGACGATTCGGGATGGATGAACGATGACAGATCCGCCTCTTCAGCACGAAGTTTGGCAACGCGATCAGCAAAACCCTTCAACAGAGCTTCAGCTTGTCGCAGGACATCGAGGCTGGCGGGATAAGCCCGAACGAACAACAGCAGTTCGTGAAATTGCAGGAGAGATTCAGCGTCGCTAAACCTCTGGCGACCGAGCAACGACAGCGTCTGAGCAACAAGCTCAGCGTCGCGTGATCCGAAGCGGCGCTTCGCTTCGTCGAGGCGCTCAAGCAGTCGTTGAATGACTTTTGTGGGCAAGGTTCAGATACGCTGCGGTAGCGGCCGTTCTCAAGTCCGCGGATGTGACGGTTCAGGGCTAAGGAATTTAGCCACAGATTTTCATGGAGGGAAAATTAGCCACAGATTTCGACGGATGACACGGATCAGAACTCTAAGAAATTAGCCGCAGATTTACGCGGATGACACAGATAAGAAAAACCAGAAGGGCTGTCATCCGGAATTATCAAGCTGCCAATCCACTTTTGAGAGTCAGATCCGTATTATCCGAGAAAGTTTGTGGCTTAATTTCTTAGCTCTGATCCGTGTTATCCGCGTAAATCTGCGGCTAATTTCTTGAGTTCTTATCTGTGTTATCCGCGAAAATCTGTGGCTAAATTTCTTAGCTCTGATCCGTCACATCAACGTAAATCTGTGGCTAATTTCTTTCTCGACTGAATACTTCGCTGAACGTTGTCACAAATGCTTTCGGTGAAATGTGGCGATCTTCCAGGCATCGATCGCCTTCCAGGGCAGTTCGGCGGTTGTGTAATGGCCACACCTGAGCCAGACAACGTCAAGCGGTAGACCATGCTTCTTGACTTCGCTGATCACATCATGCGTCAGACCAAGCGGAAAGGTTAGATCGTAGCGTGCTGCAATGAACCGCATCGGCCGGTGCCCCAGCTGCGGGAGGCGCGCGATGTAAGGAACGGGACTGATCGGCCGCCAGTAGTCGCGCAATTCGTCAAGAGTTACGTGTTGCTCCAGGCCTTCACGCACGTGTTGAGTGGACAATCCGTTCCAAGCGACATCAGCGACATAACCCGAAACATGATTGAAAGTTCCGGCGACGATCCGTGGCTCGTGCGCGAAAGCCAAAAACGAAATGCATGATCCGATACTGGTTCCGAGGATCCCGATGCGTTCATAACCTTGTTCGCTAAGCCACTCTACTGCGGCACGCGTATCAAGCACGCCCTGGCGGAAAGATTGAATCGTGCGACCGATGTTTGGTCCTACCAGGTGATCAGCCCGCTCGAGTTCCGGCGGCCGGCGTTCTTCGTGATATGGCAGGGTCAGACGCAACGCTGAGATACCGATGAAATTGAAGATGCGACAAGCCTCAACGTGACTTTCACGATTGGCGTTCCATTGCGGCAGCACAACCACTGCTCTTCGTAGTTTCTTACCTTTAGGTTTAGCTGGGAAAAACCGCGCCCGGGCCAGATTGTTTTCTGCTGACTCGGTCTGCACCGCACTGCTCCAGGTCAATTGATCGCCATTGAGTTGAAAATCAGTAATAGCCGGCAGGGCATAGAAGGCGTCGCTGTTGCTGAGAACGTTTTTGGTGTGCCGGCTAAGTACGTGGCGCGGATCGTCGCCGTTCACATGATCGACGATGAACGGCAGTCCCCATTCAAATGGGCGGACAACCCGGTTATTGTCGCGTTCGTAAAAGGAACGCTCGCGCCGGTGCATGTGGTTCTGCCAAAAACTCATTCTCTTTTGCTCTTAGGCGTTTGGACTTGCGTCTTTGAAATACTGTTGCTAACCGCGTCGTTCCCTGATTGTTGAGATGAGGCGCAATCCTAAATGGCTGGACTGGTTAGATCAAGTCGCGGCCTATCAAGCAAAAGTTTCGCCGCGGATTTACGCGGATAACACGGATCAGAACTAGAAAAAGATTGCCAGAGTGATTAATGCCGGATGACCGTTTTTGCTTCTTATCGTGTCATCCGCGAAAATCCGCGGCTAATTTTTCCTCTTTCGCTATGCGTCTCCGCGTCTCTCCATCTCCGCGTCGCGGCTATTTGCGCTGGTCCAGTAATCGTCGCACGATTGCGGGAAACATGCGGGCACTTTTGAGAATTGAACCGCTGGTAAAGTAGTTGGCGAGATTACGAAAAAGGCTGCCCGCACTCGGGTTGTAACGGAACCACCAAAGGTCGGGTTGCCCGCCAAAGCGATTGACATGGATATGGTGAGGATTTACCAGCTCAAGCAAACCGGCGCGGCCGTGAGTTCTGCCGTAACCACTTTCCTTCACTCCACCCCAGGGTGTTTGCGCGATCCCATGCGTGTAGAGCACTTCATTTACCATCACTGTGCCTGCCGCGATCTTCTCCGCGATCTGGCGCCCGCGTGAGATGTCTCTAGTCCAAACACTTGCTGTCAATCCAAAGACACTATCGTTCGCTAACTCGACCGCCTCGTCTTCCGTTTTGAAAGTCATCACCGGCAACACCGGACCGAAGGTTTCGTCACGCATGATCTTCATGCCGTGATCCACATTGGTCAGAACTGTGGGCGGATAGAAGAAGCCGGCCGAGTTAGCGACGCGTTTGCCGCCGCTTACGACTTTCGCTCCATGCACAAGAGCATCGGCAACATGCTCCTCGACGATCTGAAGCTGGCGTTCGTTAGTCATCGCGCCGACATCAGTATCAGACTTGGTGCCCACGTCCTGCTTCAAGGCCGCCGTTTCACTAAGCACACGCGCCAGAAACTGCGGCGCCACCGACTCATGCACATAGCAACGTTCCACGGACGCGCACGCCTGACCGGAATTTGCAAAAGCGCCCCAAACAGCCGCGCGCGCCGCATTTGCAACATCGGCATCTTCCAGAACGATCATCGGATCTTTGCCGCCCAGTTCCAGCACCACCGGAGTCAAATGATTCGCGGCGGCGGCAGCGACACGTTTCCCTGTGGCCACGCTTCCGGTGAACATGATCTTGTCGACACGCGCATCTATTAAGTACACGCCCGTGGCGCCATAGCCGGTAACTATTTCGAGCAGACCTGTTGGCAAACCTGAGTCGCGAAAGATTTCACCAAGCTTTAACGCCGTGAGCGTGGTTAGTTCGCTCGGCTTGAGCACGACGGAATTGCCGGCCACCAGCGCCATCACGATTTCCTGCGCAGGCGTGGCAAGAGGAAAGTTCCAGGGCGAGATGATGCCGACGACGCCGACTGGCTTGTAAACAATTCGCGATGAGCGCCCCATCAAACCGTACTGCCCGATGTCCAGTTTCTGCGGACGCAGTAACTTTTCAGCGTTATGCGCAAGGTGGTGCATGGCATCGAGCGTCGGCACGATCTCCATTGAGATGGCTTCAGCAACCGGCTTGCCGGTTTCGCGCGAGATAAGCAGACCGAGTTCCTCGACTTGCGCCAACAGTCGCTCCCGGGCTTTAAGAATTATTTGCCCTCGCTCCTGGAACGAGCGTTTGGCCCAGGCAGGCTGCGCAGCTCGCGCGCGGTAGACGGCGCTCTGGACTTCTTCCGGTGAAGAGATAGGAATACGCCCCAGCTCCGCGCCCGTTGCGGGATCACGGGAAATGATTTCCTTTGGTTCAGTCTGGGTGGAAATTGTCTGTGTGCTCATCGGTCCTGCAAGATTATCCACCAATCCAAACGAAAAGTAAGCCACAGATGGACACGGATAGACACGGATTCAAACAAATATTTCAACCATTATTGTGCGACTACATTTTCTAATCTGTGAAAATCCGTGCTCATCTGTGGCCGGTTCCTTCGGTAGCTCGTTCGTCACTCCATCGTTTACAATGGCTTCCTTCCCAAACCCATTCATAGTTCGAGGAGAGATTTCTTATGATCCGTCCGCAGCTAACCGAATTCATGCGTCGAATGGACCAAAAGTCGGTTGCCATCATTCCCAGCGCGCGTGAAGCGACGCGCTCCAACGACACGGCCTATCGCTTTCGACAGGATTCCGACTTTCTCTACCTCACTGGCTTCGAGGAACCAGAAGCGATCGCCGTTGTTGCTCCGGCGCGCGAACACAAGTTCACGATGTTCCTCCGCCCGCGTGATCCCGAGCGAGAGATTTGGGACGGACGGCGCGCCGGCCTTGAAGGCGCGAAGAGTGAATTCGGCGCCGACGAATCTTTCCCCATAGTTGAGTTCGATGAGAAGTTGCACGACATTCTCGATGGGGCGGACAAACTCTATTACCGCCTCGGGGTGCATCCGGATCTGGACGACACCATCATCCGCCAAATCGCTCGGATGCGTGCGCTTAATCGCAAGCCAGTTCATCCGCCCCAGACAATTATCGATCCTGCCACGATCCTGCATGAGATGCGCGTGCTCAAATCCGACGAAGAGATCGAGTTGATGCAACGCGCCGCCGACATCGCTGCCGAAGCTCATTGCGAAGCGATGAGGGCCGCGCGCGCGGGAATGAAAGAGTATGAAGTCGAAGCGCTGATCGAACTGATCTTCAAACGACGTGGCGCCGCCGCGCCCGCTTACACTTCCATTATCGGCGCAGGCGCGAATGCGACGGTGCTTCACTACATCAATAACGACGGCGAGTTGCGCGATGGCGATCTGTTGCTGATAGATGCCGGCGCCGAATACAAAGGCTACGCTTCCGATATAACTCGCACCTTCCCGATCAATGGCCGTTACTCAAAACCTCAACGCGATATTTATGACCTCGTCCTGAAAGCCCAGATGTCTTGTGTTGATAAGGTGCGTCCCGGCACGACACATGATCAATTGAAAGCACATTCAATCGAAGTGCTGACCGAAGGTCTTGTCGAGCTGGGCTTGTTAAAGGGAAAACCTGCGGAGCTAATCAAGGAAAAGAAGTACGAGAAGTTTTATATGCACGGCCTCGGTCATATGTTAGGAATCGATGTACATGACGTCGGCCGTTATTACTTCGACAAAGAGTCACGCGCGCTCGAGCCGGGCGTTGTAATGACGGTCGAGCCGGGTCTTTACATCGCGCCGGACACGAAAGACGTTCCCGCGGAGTATCTGGGAATCGGCGTGCGTATTGAGGATGATGTGTTGTGTACCGCGAATGGTCCGCGTGTGTTGACGAGCAAGGTTCCTAAACAAGCTGAAGAGATCGAAGCTCTGATGGCAAGGTAAACCAGTTTCGAGTTTCGGGTTTCGGGTTTCAGGATTCAGGTTTTGAGTTTCAGGATCCACTAAGTCACAAGGGCTACATCCGCGAAATCTGTAGCTAAATTTTTTCTGGATGTGAAAGCGGTCGCTACCGCTCCCGTACTGTACCGGGTGTTGGCGCCAGTTGAGCGCGGTCGCTACCGCTTCGTACTGTGACATTTCTTATCCGCGTCATCCGCGAAAATCCGTGGCTAATTTTTTATTGCACATTGAAAGCGGTCGCTACCGCTCCCGTACTGTACCGAGCAGCGCCAATTGTCGCGGTCGCTACTGCTCCGTACTGTGATATTTCTTATCCGCGTCATCCGCGAAAATCTGTGGCTAATTTTTTTTGCACATGAAAGCGGTCGCTACCGCTCCCGTACTGTACCGAGTAGCGCCAATTGTCGCGGTCGCGACTGCTCCGTACTGTGATATTTCTTATCCGCGTCATCCGCGAAAATCTGTGGCTAATTTTTTTATTGCACATGAAAGCGGTCGCTACCGCTCCCGTACTGTACCGGGAGTTGGCGCCAGTTGAGCGCGGTCGCTACCGCTTCGTACTGTGACATTTCTTATCCGCGTCATCCGCGAAAATCCGTGGCTAATTTTTTATTGCACTTCAAAGCGGTCGCTACCGCTCCCGTACTGTACCGGGTGTTGGCGCCAGTTGAGCGCGGTCGCTACCGCTTCGTACTGTGACATTTCTTATCCGCGTCATCCGCGAAAATCCGTGGCTAATTTTTTATTGCACTTCAAAGCGGTCGGGTTCTGTATCTGTCCCATCCGCAAATTAAGAGAATGCCAAGTTCTAATAATCTGAATCTTGGAGGCTAACGATGGCCAAGATCCTTAGTTGTGCTAAGTGTAGTTTCGAGACAAGTGAATCCCTCAACAGATGTCCTAATTGCGGAGGTCGTCTCCAATCCGCCAAAAAGGTTCGCATCCTCGGGTGGCTGTTGCTGCTGATAGGCACAGGCCTGGTCCTTTTCATGGCAATCCTGGGACTCTATTTGGGACAGATCATCACACAAACCGGAGACTCGACATCGACTACGAGATTCAGAGGCGATCCGAACGATGTATTGCTGATCGTGGCCATTTTCAGTTTGGTAATCTCTTTTGGGATTGCGAGCATGGCCGGCGGCGTCTGGCAGATTGTTACCGGGAAACCGAATCGGATATTAATGGTGGGAATGTTTCTGGTGGCTGGAATTCTTTTGGTAATCGCGTGGGGGATAAAGGGAATTGGTTGAGGGTGCCTTAAGGGAGCCGACCGCTTTCACGCAGTAAAACCTTTAGCCACAGATTTTCGCGGATGACACGGATAAGAACTTTAAGAATTTAGCCACAGATTTTCGCGGATGATACGGATAAGAGATAACACAGTACGGTACGGCGCTTTTACTTCTTCAACGTGTTCAGTCGATCGGGCAGTACGGGAGCGTTAGCGAACGCCTTCACTTGCTGTAAAAATTTTAGCCACAGATTTTCGCGGATGACACGGATAAGAAATGTCACAGTACGAAGCGGTAGCGATCGCTTTCACGCAGAAAAAATTTTAGCCACAGATTTTCGCGGATAACACGGATAAGAAATGTCACACAGTACGGTACGGCGCTTTTACTTCTTCAACGTGTTCAGTCGATCGGTACAGTACGGGAGCGGTAGCGACCGACTTCAACGTTTGCCACACACGCGATAAAGACTTTTAGGTTCGCTCGCTTCACAACCATGAGAAAGCTTATCCACATCACAAATCTTTGCTTCGTACTGCTACTTCTCGGCAACACTCAAGCACAAGAAGCCGTCAATCCGCCTGTTAGGAAGCCCGCTCTGCGCCAGGAGCTACTCAAACGGGTCGAGCAAGACCAGGCGATTAGAAAGGAGCTTATTAGCAAAGGCTCAGCAAACCCGGATAAAGCGGTACTCGAGCGAATGCAGGCAATTGATCTTGATAATTCAAAACGCGTGAGGGCTATTGTGCGCCGATACGGATGGCCCAGTCCGGAACTCGTCGGGCGGGATGGTGCGGAGGCCGCGTTTCTAATTGTGCAGCACGCTGATCTCGTATTGCAGAAGGAGATGTTGCCACTCGTGGAGAAGGCCTACAGAAGTGGCGGGCTAATGGGACAGAGTTATGCGTTATTGCTGGATCGAGTGCTGGTCGGTGAGGGTAAGCCGCAGATCTACGGGACGCAGGCGAAGCGCTTCGAGGAGTGGAAGGGACAAGAGCCTGTGCTGGAACCAATCGAGGACGAGGCGAACGTCGATAAACGGCGGGCGGAAGTTGGTCTGTTCCCCCTTTCCGAATACCGGGAGATGCTGAAGAAGTTTTATTTTCCGCAGGATAAGAGTAAACCGTAGGGGCTTCGCGGTTTCGCGTTCCGAGTTTTGAGTTCCGAGTCCGCGGACAACAATCGAATCTGACACTTCAGTAGGGCGGCTCTCCGTGGCCGCCCAGGTTAGATTCAGGGGCGCCCACGGAGGGACGCCCCTACATTTGTTTTCAAATTAGAACAGTGCTTGTACATCTACGCTATTCAAAATGCGAATAGCTGCTAACAGAGAGTCCGTATGAATAGTCTGCAACTCAAACAGGTACCGGCGACGAAGACCGGAATGCTCATTCGCAGGCCTGTCGCCGAGGTATTCGAGGCCTTTATCAACCCTGAAATCACCACCAAATTCTGGTTCACCAGGAGTAGCGGCAGGCTTGAGACTGGCAAGCAGGTTCAATGGGACTGGGAAATGTACGGTATTTCGATTCCGGTGACTGCGAAAGTGATTGAACCTAACAAGCGAATTGTGATCGAGTGGCCCGGATACAGTGGTCTCACCACTGTGGAATGGATATTCGAGTCTCAGGAAGATGGCACAACCTTCGTCAGAATCTCGGAGACTGGTTTCAGCGGCGACGGTGATGAACTAGTGAAACAGGTAACCGACTCGACGCAGGGATTTTCTTTGGTGCTGGCAGGGCTGAAAGCGCTCCTTGAACATAACGTCAAACTGAATCTGGTGGCCGATCGTTTTCCCAAGGGAATCGAAGAACACTAAAACCCTGCAGTTGGATCGGGACCAGCTTTTCCCCAAAGGAACGCGTAGGAGGTTGCAGCTGTTATGAGTAACGAACACGAGAGCATGATGGGCATTCTCAAATTGTATGAGTTGAGGTCTGAGGGGACCATGCGGAAGGCGCGTGATTGGTTTGCTACAGGTTTCCACCCCGAAAGTACCCAAGACATTCTCAATGTCCTGACTGGCGACCATAGTGCCGATTTTCGAATGGTTGCTTCCTATTGGGACATGGCTGCGGCGTTCGTCGTCTTCGGAGCTATTAACGATGACATGTTCAATGCCATTAATACTGAGCACGTCCTGGTGTACGCCAAGCTTCAGCCATTCCTTGCAGAGATTCGCGCAATACCTGGTATTCCTCCATACATGCACCTTAAACATCTTGAGCCGGTGGTGCAGCGCCTGCCAGATGCGGAGCAGCGAATGGCGGTAATGCGGCGTTACGTGAAAAGTCGCAGGGAATCACAGGCAGCATCCCAGACATGAACTAGGGCGGAGGAACAATCAACGTTGAACTTCGCAGCAACGATAGCGTAGTAGTCTTAAAGAGGTGAAGGCGAATGTATTGTTCATCCTGCGGTGTCGCTGTCGCACAGGGCTTAAGCTACTGTAATTTTTGTGGCGCGAAGTTGAATCGGGATAATGAGGAGAGCGATTTTAATCCACCGATTTACGACCGGCAACCCTCGTTTTACGATGCATGGCAGTCTTCATTCTTGGCCTTGTTGCAATCATCATTCTGATGGAGATGATGAAAACCGTGCTAGGTTTAATGACGTGGACGATCCTGGGTTTCACTTTCCTGAGTTTCTCTGCTGTTGCTAATCGAAGGCGTTTTTGTCCGGCTGTTGTTCCGAACTGCGTCGACGTTCCAAACAAAGAGAAGATGCCGCGAGGTACTGAAGCTAGCAAAGCAACAGATTAGGATGAACTTGACGCGGCCCGTTGCGCGAGAGCTGTCAGAAGGCATGCCAAGCGTGACCGAGCACACGACTCGAGCGTTTGCCCCGATGAACGATGAGCGAGCCTCAAAATAAAGAATCACCTGCAAGCGACGCGGCGCCTAACAACTCACCATAACAACGCTGCTTAGTGGTCTTCATACATCATTCCTCATGGCTTGCACAAAAACTCGCGACGATGCGATGACTTTACAGAACCCGGAGCGGTAGCGACGGGATCATGAGTCAACCATTCCGACATTGCTCGGGTTCTGTGGAGTTTTCGATCAACTCGATCCAGCATCCCGTCGCTACCGCTCCGGTTCTGAATTCACATTCAAGTCCTCCCGAAAACTACGAAACAAAATGAGTGCTTGGAAGCGTACTAGTTTTGTTATGACAACCGAACAGTCTCCCATCGAACAGACGCCCGTCGAATCGCCGCCCATCGCACAATCCGACAAATCCACTTCCAGAAAACCGTTGCGGCTCTGGCCCGGTGTAATCGGCGGCGCGTTAGTGGCCCTGGGTTGGTTTATCGTTCCCATGGTTATCCCTGCGGCAGCTCTCTACGCGATGTTGGGCGGCGTCGCGGGCGTATTGGTCATCCTCCTTTGGTGGTTGTTATTCAGTCGCGCGCGCTGGTTTGAGCGTCTCGGAGCCGTCGCCCTCATTGTGCTCGCGTTGTTCGTAACATCGCGACTCATCCACATTTCGATCTTGAACGGAGCGATGGGGAATTTGTTTTACGTCCTGTCGATCCCTGTGTTTGCACTTACGTTGGTTGTCTGGGCGGTGGTTACGCAACGACTTCGCTTTACTGACGGAGTTCGGCGCGCGTCGCTGGTCATTGCAATCCTGCTCGTGTGTGGAGCATTCATGCTTTTACGCACCGGTGGGATAACAGCTAACTTCGACAACGATCTCCATTGGCGCTGGACGAAGACTCCCGAGGAACAACTTCTGGCCCAGGCCGCTAACGAGCCCGCAGCGGTCCCGGCTCCAGCGGCGGTGTCGACGCAAGCTGATTGGCCCGGCTTTCGCGGACCGGCGCGCGACGGCATCGTGCGCGCGACAACGATCAAGACCGACTGGGCTGCGTCGCCGCCGGTCGAAGTATGGCGCCGGGCGATTGGCCCGGGTTGGTCTTCATTCGCAGTGCTCGGTGATTTGGTCTACACGCAAGAACAGCGCGGCGCCGAGGAGGTTGTCGCCTGCTACGACCTAACTACAGGCAAGCTGGTATGGAAACATGGCGACCCTGTCCGGTTCTGGGAGTCGAATGCCGGCGCTGGACCACGGGGAACGCCGACTCTTAGCAACGGTCGCGTGTACACGCTTGGTGCGACCGGCGTAGTAAACGTGCTCGACGCAAAGACTGGTGCCGTGGTGTGGTCGCGCAACGCTGCCTCTGACACTGGCACGAAAACACCGGGCTGGGGCTTCTCAGGTTCGCCATTAGTAATCGAGGACATCGTCATCGTTCCGGCCGCCGGAAACCTGATCGCCTACAACATCGCCAACGGCGAACAGCGTTGGTCTATCACGGACGGTGGTTCCGGCTACAGCTCGCCACAGCTATTGACGATCGGCGGAATGCAGCAAGTTGTGATGTTAGGCGGCGCTGGCGCGACCGGCATCTCACCAGCCGATGGTAAGCGTCTCTGGCAATTTCCCTTGTCGACTAACACCCGCATTGTGCAACCGGCCGTGACCGCGGACGGCGACGTGCTGGTTCACGAAGGCGAGAGCAACGGAATGCGACGCCTCGCAGTCGCACAGGGATCCGGCGGTTGGTCCGTCACCGAACGCTGGACTTCAGAAGGTCTTAATCCCTACTTCAGTGACTTCGTAGTTCACAACGGTCATGCCTTTGGTTTCGACGGCAGCGGGATCGCGTGCATCGATCTCAAGGATGGCAATCGTAAGTGGAAGGGCGGCAACTACGGCCACGGCCAACTCGTTCTCTTACCCAATCAGGACGTGCTGCTGGTGCTATCGGAGCAGGGTGAGCTGGCGCTGGTAAAAGCAGTCCCCGATCAATTTACGGAGCTCGGACGCTCCCCAGCGATCAAGGGCAAGACCTGGAACCACCCGGTGCTGGCCGGCGATGTACTGCTGGTTCGCAACAGCGAGGAGATGGCCGCATTCCGGCTAGCCGTCGCACGCTGAAGGTTTGTAGGGGCAGGGGCAGTGGGCAGGAAGCAGTGGGCAGTGATTAAGGGCTTTGCCCTCCGGTGCGCGGTGAGTCTCCGACTTACCGGCTGTCTTGTTTTAAATTGAAATCGCGGGGCTTAGCCCCGCGAGAAATGATGGGCTCGATGCGGTAAGTCGGAGACTTACCGCGCACCGGAGGGCGAAGCCCCCAATTGTCCACTGTCCATTGTCTATTGTTTTTATCCCCAGTCGACCGTCATAAGGAGAAGCTAGTGAAGTCACGCGTTATAACTTTCATCGCCGCTCTTGGGTTGTTCATCTCGGCCATCCCTTTCACCAGTTCTGCCAACATGAAGTCTTCGATTCCCGACTGGCCACAGTGGCGCGGACCAGAACGAAGTGGGATTTCGAAAGAGACTGGCCTCCTTAAAGAATGGCCGAAGGAGGGACCGAAACTGCTCTGGCAAGTGAATGACATCGGAGACGGCTATTCAACGCCGGCGGTTGTCGGAAAACGGATCTACCTGATGAGCAACCGTGGGATGGAGAATGAGTTTGTTCAGGCTCTCTCCACCCAGGATGGAAAAGTTATCTGGACGGCGCGCGTCGGCAACGTCGGCAATCCGAATCAGAACCCTCCTTATCCGAAGGCCCGATCCACTCCGACGGTTGACGGAAATCTCATCTTCGCGCTGGGCTCGGACGGTGACCTTGCCTGCCTCGACGCAAAGAGCGGCAAGATTCGCTGGCAGAAGAGCATTCGTAAAGAGTTCGGCGGCCAACCTGGTGAATGGGCCTATGCAGAGTCGCCTTTGGTTGATGGCGATGTCGTTGTCGTAACTCCCGGCGGTGCGCAGGCCACGATGGTGGCGCTTAACAAAAAGACGGGGGCGTTAATTTGGAAATCCGCGGTCCCGGGTGGCGATCCCGCGGGCTATACGTCGGCCATCATCGTTCAAGCGGCGGGCCGCAAACAATACGTGCAGTTTTTGAGTAAAGGCCTGATTGGAGTTGATGCGAAGACAGGCGAGTTCCTCTGGCGTTACAAAGATGTGGCCAAAGGACCAGCGCAATATTTCACCCCAGTGGCGCGTGGCGAACATGTCTACGGCGGAGCACTGGGCGTCGGAGGTGGACTCGTCCGTTTGAAGGTCGGATGGCAGCGGAGTCGCAGCGGAGCAGGTTTACTTCGAACGCGGACTTCCCAACGGCCTCGGCGGCGCGGTGCTGGTGGGTGAATATCTTTACGGCACCGACATCGCGCCCGGGCAATTTGTCGCTGTTGAGTTCACCACCGGTAAAGTGAAATGGAAGCATGAGAGTATCGGCAGAGTTTCGACCGCTTACGCTGATGGGCTTTTATATCTTCACGGAGTGGATGGCGATGTAGCGTTAGCGGAGGCGAGCCCTGAAGGCTATCGCGAAAAGGGTCGATTCACTCCACCGAATCAGCCGAAGCATAAGCAGGTTGGCACTTATCCAGAGCAGGCCTATGCGCATCCGGTGATTGCGAATGGGAAACTTTACATTCGCGATCTCGGAACCTTGTGGGCCTACGACATTAAGAAGCAGTAGGCAGAAAGCAGTGGGCAGTGGGCAGTAGGCAGAAAGCAGAAAGCGAAGGCAGTAGGCTGTTGGGGGCTTTGCCCTCCGGTGCGCGGTAAGTCTCCGACTTACCCCATCGACCCCCATCATTTCTGGCGGGGCTAAGCCCCGCGATTCAATTTAGAACAAGACAGCCGGTAAGTCGGAGACTTACCGCACACCGGAGGGCAAAGCCCACTGCCCACTGCCTACTCATCCTCCCGCATGCTTCGGAAGGTGATTGAATAGCGGAGCGAATCCACCCGCAGGATGCTGTGCTGCCACTCCGTCCTTGCCGGACCACTCAAGTGGTAGGCAGAGCGTGGCTCGGCCGACAAATTAAATCGCTCCCACTTCGCTTTCACCTTTGGCAAATGCGTCGTCTCACCTTTCCGTTTTTTCCTTTTCCCATAATCCTCTTCGAATCTCTCGACCAACTTCTTTCGGAAACGAATCAGAGCCGGAGCAAGCAGCGAGATGCCCACAACTTCACCGAAGACAGGCCTGTCGCGATGCCATCCGATGCCTGCACCGGGCGCATACTCGATCACGAGCACGTGTTGTAATTCATCAGGTTTCAGATTCGCGAAAGTTGCCGCGCGCTTACAAAGCGGGAGCAGAAACTCGGGAATGTCGTCCGCCTTCCGCAGGCGACCAGCTCCAGAAAATTCATATTGCCAACCGAAGGAAACTACGCGGCGCTTGCCGAGATAACCATGAAACTCAAACTCCTTGAACGGTAGCTCACGCACGCGCGTGATAAGCGCGTCTTCGTCAGCGGAGCTGATCAGCTCCGGCTGATACCGTAAACCTTCAGGAAGATTCGGCCGGTTTTCGAGCTCGTCACTCTCGCTCTTGAGAAGGCTAAACTGCGATGTCATGTGCGATTAGGATCGCCGAAGAGTCCATATCACGCAAAGAGGACTCAGGATCGTACGCATGCTCAGGATTTTGGGGTGCGCCGGCGAGCCAGGCGTTACAACGGCGCTTTGGTAGCCGCGAGTGAATTCTATACAACGCGGTATCGCGCTACGCTTGCCACCGCACCCCAAACGTCTCCGGCTGAGTAAATTCTGTCACAAACCTAAGGACGTCTGTGTTTATTCGTTGGAGCGATCCGTTTTCACGAAATCTGTTTCATTCACACCGCGGCTTTAGCCCGGTGCCACTCTCTTAAAGTTCACAAGGAAGGTGCATAGAAATGATGAGCCGACTCATTCTGATATTCGTTCTATCGATCGGAAGCGCGATCGCCACAGCGGCGCAGGAATCCAAACCCTCTACCGCGCGTGCCGAAGTCCTAGTGCTCGGGGTTTATCACATGGCAAATCCCGGGCGCGACATCTTTAACATGAAGGCGGACGACGTGCTCGACCCAAAGCGCCAGGCAGAAATCACCGAGCTCCTCGCGGTCTTAAAAAAATTCCAGCCGACTAAGATTGCGATTGAAGCCGATCCCTATGGTAGGCGGCCGCAAGAATATGCCGACTACCTCGCGGGCAAGCACACCCTCTCGCGTAACGAGAACGATCAAATCGGATATCGACTGGCGAAGGAGTTGGGCCACACGAAGATTTATCCTGTGGACGCGGACGGCGACTTCCCTTTTCAACGGTTTACCAACTACGCCAAAGGAAGCGGCCGCGCAAAAGAGTTGGAGGCGCTGATGGGCGACGTTGGCGCAACGGTGAAAGCGCAGGGCGAGTACCTCGCGTCTCACACCGTGCTCGAGACTCTGCTGTACATGAATGCCGACGCGAAGGTCACGCAGGATGTCGGTTTCTACTATCGGCAGGCCCATTTCGGCGAGCCCGGTGATTGGGCCGGCCCTGACCTCGTTTCTGACTGGTTCCGGCGCAACATGCGGATCTATAGCAACATCGTGAAGCTCGTCGAATCACCTAACGAGCGGGTGCTCGTGATCTATGGAGCCGGCCACCTCGGTTGGTTGCGGCAGAACTTCGCGAGCGATCCCAGCTTTCGCCTGCGCAAGCTTTCGGAGTTTGTGAAGTGAAGAAGGCAGTTTGCGATAGGACAATTCCGACGCGTAGTGTCGGATGAATTTAGCCCGGCGTTTCAACGCCGGGAAGACCAAGCCTTAGAATTAATCGTCGCGTAGCGACGACTGATTGCAAACCGTTCAGCTGTCGCTGACGCGACACTCATTCCTTTTCACTAATAGCCCGGCGTTGAAACGCCGGGCTAAATTCAAAGCGACGCTACGCGTCGACCCTTCGCGCTGAGTCGCGCTTTGCTTGGGACTTCGATTTTGAGGACGCAAACTTGTGAGAAATGTCTAAACGCGCGCGCAAAATCCTCGGCACAATCGGATTGGTATTGCTTTGGGTCGTTGTTGTGATTTCCGCCCTCCTGGTTAAGGCAATCTGGTTCACAGCCCCTCGCATGGTGCGAGGTGACATGTCCTCAATAAAAACTCATCTTGTCAGCAGCCTCGAGGATGCAGCCGCAAATAAGAGACTAGGCAGTGCCGCGCTCGTATTAGTGCAAGGGGGAGAGATAGCGTCGATCGATGGTTTTGGGATCGCGAATGCTGAAACACAATCTCGAGTTAAGCCTGATCAAACGCTCTACCGGATCGCCTCCGTAAGCAAAGCAGTCACAGCCTGGGGTGTAATGAAATTAGTTGAGGAGGGCAAGCTCTCTTTGGATGAACCAGTCATGCGTCACCTTAAGCGCTGGCAGTTTCCCGGAAGCGAGGCATATCGCGACAAGGTAACCGTCAGGCAACTTCTCAGTCACACGGCCGGGTTGGATGATGGCTTAGGCTACGGCGGATTTGGACCAGGCGAGACGGTGCCGAGCCTGGAAGAGTCGCTTAACTCAACGAAAGACTCGACGGTGGGTCCGCCTCGTCCTGTCAGAGTTGCACGTGAGCCGGGAACCAGTATGTCTTATGGTAGTGGTGGCTATGCTATCTTGCAGCTCTTGATCGAGGAAGTCACAGAACAGCCATTCGCTGCTTATATGAAGCATGCGGTTTTGCAACCGCTGGGAATGACCAATTCAAGTTTTGATTTGGACGCAATCGCAGCGGAAGGCCGCACGCAAGACGTGGCAACAAGTTACGATTCCGAACTTAACGTTCAGCCACAGCGTCGATTCTCAGCTCAGGCAGGAGTTTCGCTTTACGTGACTCCCAACGACCTGGGCCGTTTTGTCGTCGCCTATACCTCCGGCAAGAACCCAGTACTCAGCCAGGAGACGTTGAAGCAGATGTTGACACCGCAGCCTGCAACGGGTGGGACCTGGGGCTTGGGCCAAACTCTCTTTGTTGCCAATGATGCCGGTAAATTTGTTGCAGGTCATGATGGTGGTTCGCCGCCGGCGTGGGGTGCGATGTTGCGCGTAAACCCGGCCACCGGCAATGGCATGGCTTTGATGGTTTCGGGCGGCAGCGGCGCGATCAATCAACTGGGCCACGATTGGACTTACTGGGAAACGGGAAAAATAACCTTCGACGCGCGCCGGCAAATCGTGCAAAGCCAGATTGGATCGGCGTTACTTGTAACGCTCGGGGGTGCGCTGGCAATTGTGGTGGCACGCTGGAGATACCTCTGACTAACGCTAAAACAAATTAGGCCACAGATGAACACGGATAACACTGATCAGAATTGATTGACCTGATCTGTGTATTCTGTGTTCATCTGTGGCCTCCTTTTTTGCGGAAACAATCTAAAAGCAATTCGGTATTCCAGGCCGCAGTTGTAGAATGATCTTATGGGAAAGAAGGCTCGCCGTTGGGTCAACCGGACATCACGAACGTAGTCGCAGACACAAAAGCATCCGCTGCAGATGTCCGCGGTGAGGGCGTTCGCGGGTTCTGCCCTTGCCATGCTGGTTGGGAAGTGTTCGAGCAAAATATCCGCGTCGTACTCCGCGGTTTAAGAGATCCTAACCGTAAGGAGCGAGCTGACGCGCGGCATGTGTTTGACGATGCTGCCCGCATGCAGTTGGTTGAGGATCTCAAACTCCAACTCGAGCCAGGTGAGGAGCTAATCGGACAGAAGCGCGCGCAACACTTTCCTTCCATCGCGGAAAGGCTGAGGGCGAGTAGGAACATCCGCATTAGAAAACACAAAAGACGTTATCGGTTGGAGGCCCGCATTAGAAAAAGCAAAATTCGCTCTTGAGATGCCGGGCAAAGGCGAGATGCGCGTTGGCAGTCTGCCCCACGGGCTTTCTTCCGTTGAAGTCGATTCCTGATGGTTCGTGTGGTTTCGTGGTTGGCCTTTTCTCACAGGATAGGATACGAACCACGAAGTAACACGAAACGAAACGAAAACGCTCTCAAAAACAATCAGACACGGATAAACTCTGATTACACAGAGTTGAACTAACTTCTTATCAGTGTGCATCTGTGGCAAAGTCTTAGTGTCCAACATCATTGAAGCTAGAAAGGAATTAAGTGATGAAGCATTTGTTGTTAGCACTCATGGTCGCATTACTCTTAGGCGCTGGCCTGAATGTGATGGCGCACCATGGCTGGGCCGACTTCGATCGCAGCAAAAAAGTAGAAGTAACCGGCGTGATTGTCGAATCGAAGTACGAAAACCCGCACTGCTTTGTGAGAGTGAAGGTTGATCAGAATGACTGGGCGGTTGAGTTGTCGGCGGTTCCCCGAATGAAGCGGAACAATATTACGGCGCAAATGATTGCCACCGGAACTCGCGTCACACTGGTGGGGCACCCTCATAAAAAGAAAGCCATGGTCATGAAAGCAATTCAAATGAGTCTTAACGGCACAACCTATGATCTAACTCGATAACTGATGGAAGAAACCGATGTCCAAACAACCTGGTCATGGTTGGAGTCAACAGGCATTGCTACCGCGATGCGGGAGTGGACCTGGGCTTACCCCATCGTCGAGATTGCGCACATCATCGGGTTCGTCGTGTTGGTGGGTGCTGCTTTCATGTTCGACTTACGATTGCTCGGCGTCTCTCGCTGGTTGCCGATCACGGACCTGGCCAGACACTTACTTCGTTGGTCGCGTGCCGGCGCTTTTGTAGTTCTGCCGACTGGGTTCCTGATGTTCATGACGAACGCGACAAAGCTCGCTGACAATCCAGTATTCCGGATCAAGCTGCTTTTGATTGTTCTCGCCGGACTGAATGCTCTTGTTTTTCGTTTTTGGAAATCAAAGTCAGGCGAGGATTGGAACGTCGATAAACCTTCTCCTGTAGTTGCTAAAATTTCTGCAGCGTTTTCTTTGCTGGCCTGGTCCGCAGTGATCTCTTGCGGCCGTCTGATTGCCTTTTTCTGAAAAACGACAGTTCTTGGATAAGCAGGCACCCCCTTGCTAGACCATTCAGGTGAGGTAAATTCAGGTTGGGAAGGGGGCAGTCGCTAGGTTCAATGTGCAGTAAAACTCAAGGCGCCCCCGCTCAACCTTTGAATGCATTCCCAATCCTTATTCAAGTTGTGAGACTCAGCGGGGGCGACTTGAATCTAGCGATCCTTCAACCTAACTGACTGCCCCCTTCCCAACCTGCGAATTAGCCAAGAGTTCTGAACATTTTTTTCGCCACAAGATCCCACATAGAAGTGTTTCTTTCATTAGAACAGCATTTCTTCGTGCGTATCAGCGCGGAATATCTTGCAAGTACAAAGGTGGGATCATGTTTGATTCAACACGGCGAACGTTCCTGAAGCGATCAGGAATTGGACTGGCGACTGTTGGAGCTTCGGGCTTGCTGCTGCGCGGAGACGCGCAACCGACTCAGCAGCTCAGCCGCGATCAGTCGGATCGAGTTCTAATCCAGATGGGTTCAAGTAAGCAGGACGAGATACCTGCAAGCGTCGAACTGAAAAAGGTCACACCCTTTCCCTACGGTCCCTTCTATAGAGCTGGCGCACCCTTCAGAGGTAAGCTCAGTTTGCCCGGGGAGCCCGGGATGCCCTTTGTGCTTTCTGGCCGCGTGTGGGCCTTCGACACCAAACGGCCGTTGTCGGGTGTCGTTCTGGACTTTTGGCATGTCGACACGAACGAGAAATATTCAAATGGCACGACCGACTTGCGAAACCGCGGCAGGTTGATTTCATCAGAAGCTGGTTATTACGAACTGGAAAGCATTCGTCCGATCCCTTATCGACCAAATCCACAAGGCGCCCCAGACTTCTGGCGCTGTGCTCACTTCCACCTGGTAGCGCTTTATCCGGGTTATCGGCCACTCATCACCGAGATTCACTTCCAGGGCGATGCTAAGAAAAACGATCCAATGTATCGAGTTGAGAACGCGATCGCTGTCGAGGAAAAGAAAGTAAACGGCACAACTTTTCAGACCGGTGTGTTTGACGTTGTGCTTCTGCATGAAAGCTAGAACCAAAAACAAAATAGCCACAGATGAACACGGATAACGCTGATCAGAATTTGATAATCTGATCCGTGTGTTTCTGTGTTGATCTGTGGCTAATCTTTCGAAACCTCACGAAAATGGTCGTTCGCAAAAACACTAGCCACGGATAACACAGATCCGATCGATCAATTCTGATCTGTGTCCAGCAGTGGGAATCTGTGGCTACTATTACTTTTGGAGATTGGCGATTCGCTGATCAGCTGAAGTTAGTACCACGCCAATCGGCAATGGGCAATTGGCAATCGGCAATATATAATGCCTCCCCCGCAACTACTGAACTTAAGTTTCTAACTGTCTCTACCATCAAGGAGGAGTTTCCGATGCGTCGCATTTTCTGCTGCTTAGGTCTTTTGTTCGCTGCCGTTCTCATTGCCTCGCTGCTCAAGCCCGTCCCCGTAAGCGCGATTACTTATGGCTTCGTTGACACGAACAACACGTATAGCAATGTCGGGGCCTTCATCGTCAAGTCACCATCGGGTGAAATTTTTCCCCTCTGTTCAGGGACACTGATCACTCCCGATGTATTTCTGACGGCGAGCCACTGCACCCAATTCTTCACGAGTGCACTGGAACCGCTTGGCTACACGGCTTACGCGAGCTTCGATCAATCCATCCCCTTTGGTGATTTGACCACCAATGATACGAAACTTTACGCGGTCGATACGGTCGTCACCAACCCGAACTATAGTCAAAGGCAGAGTGACCCGGGCGACATTGGTGTGCTGATTCTGGAATCCAGCGTCACCGGCATCACACCGGTAACGCTCCCTGACTGTGGTTTGCTCGACCAGTTGGCTGAAAAGAACGGATTAAAACGTGCTGTCTTCACCAACTCCGGATATGGCTTACAGAATCGGGTGGTGGGCGGCGGCGTTCCTTTCTTCCAGGATCTAAATCCAATCCCGAGGATGTATTCCTTCTCCAGTTTTAATTCACTCAACGGAGGTTACATTCGCTTATCGCAAAATCCCTCGAAGGGTGACGGCGGGACTTGCTTTGGCGATTCCGGCGGGCCGAATTTTCTAACGGTGGACGGTCAGCAGATTCAGGTATCGATTACCATTACCGGCGACGCTGTGTGCCGCTCAACGAACGTTGCCTACCGGCTGGACACGGAATCAGCCCAGGCGTTCCTCGCCTATGTCAACGATGTCTACGGAACGGATATTCCAGTTTCTTGTTAAGCGTACCCGCTGTGGTACCGGCCAAAGGTCGAGCAATTCGCAGGTTAGGAAATTGCCACAGATGAACACGGATAACGCTGATCAGAATTTGATAATCTGATCTGTGTGTTCTGTGTTGATCTGTGGCTAGTTTTTCGTGTTGTTTAGTGTGATTTAGTGGATCGTGTTCGCATTGCCGATTGGGGATTGCTGATTGAGATTACTAATTCAACTGAACTAATTTGCAAGTTAGGAAGGGGGCCTGCCCCCGCCGCTTGAGAGTCACTCAATCAAAGCGGGGGCAGGCCCCCTTCCTTACCTGCGAATTTTTCCAGCCTGGGTAGTAAAGAGACCAATCGGCAATCGTCAATCTCTGCTACGCCCCGCTTCCACGAAAACAAATTAGCCACAGATGAACACGGATAACGCTGATCAGAATTTGATATTCTGATCTGTGTCATCCGCGTTGATCTGTGGCTAGTTTTTTCGCTCGGATGAGTAAACCTAACCTGCGATTTTCCGGCGGCGCTGTTTCGTGTTGATTGGTGTGATTTAGTGGATGGTATCTTTGCTCCAACAGCAGACGATCCACGAAATAACACGAAACCTCACGAAATGGTCGTTCGCAAACACCAGCCACAGATGAACACGAGTACACACAGATCAGACTTAATCAATTCTGATCTGTGTGTTCCGCGTTAATCTGTGGCTAATTAATCTGTGGCTAATTTTGCTTTTGCTACTTCAGGGCTCGCCGCCGGATACAGTCGCTCAAACTCCTCATTCCCATGCAGCAACTCCAGATCAGGATCCTGGCGCGTCCACACCGCATCACGATAACCCGACTCCCACGCCTTTCTGATCGCATTCAACGCATCGGGAACATTGTTCATCTGGCAATAAAGGCACGCAGTATTGTAGAGAATCATCGAATCATCCGGACGCAGCGCCATGGCCATGTCCGCTTCGCGCTTGGCCTCATCAAACCGGCCCTGGATCGCGTAATCAAGACCCAACAGCACGCGCACGCGCGCGTCCTCCGGCACCTTCTTCAGGTGCTCTTCGTAAATGGCAATTTCGCGAAACTCATAATTCCTGAGCGCCTCGGTCTTCCCCAGCGCGCCCAGTGAATTATGAATTGGAATAGTCGTGTTGTAGTTCTCGCCTGCATGCGCAATCGCCTCTTCCATGATGTCCACGACTTCCTGATATCGTCCGGCGGAGAAGAGCGCGCGTCCCAGCAGGTAGTAACCACCATCCACATCAGGATTCCGGCTGATAGCCGCGCGGACCTTTTCCGCGCACTCGTCGTAACGACCCTCCGCGAAACTCACCCACGCTTCGCGCAAGTTGAATCTCCGGCGCGTCGTGACCTTTCGCGCTTGCTTTCTGGGTCGCGGAGATGGCGCGATCAAGCCACTGCTGCTGCCGTTGGAAGTGGTAGTAATACTGCGCACAGACATTCGCCAGGCCGGCATGAGCGAGCGCGAAATCCGGATCGAGCGCAACCGCGTTCTCGTACATCTGCAGCGCATACGTCAAATCCTGCCGTCCCACCCGTCGCGCATAGTTCCTTCCGCGCAGATACAAATCGTAAGCCTGCAGGTTCTCGGTCGGTTTCGCCTGCAGGGCTTGTTGCTCCTGCGGCGAGAGCGTGATGCGCAGTGCGGCGGCGATCTTCTGCGCGATCTCATCCTGCAGTTCGAAGACGTCCTTCATCTCGCGGTCGTATCGCTCCGACCAGAGGGGAAAATCTGTTGCGGCGTCGACGAGCTGAGCATTGATACGCAAACGCTCTCCCGCACGACGCAGACTACCCGCGAGCACGTAAGACGCGCCGAGTTCCTTTCCCACCTGTCCCGCCGTTACTGACTTGTCGCGATAATTCAGCACCATCGCCCGGGAGTAGGTCTTCAGTCCCTTAATCTTCGACAGCTCCGTGGTGATGTCTTCAGTGATGCCGTCCCGCAGGTACTCGTCCTCTTTCATCCCGCTGAGGTTTTCGAAGTAGAGAACGGCAATGGAGTGGTCGCTCGCAGGTGAGGCCGCTCGCCGGGTCCCGCTGGCAGTGGTGGAATGTCTTGGCGACGAGTCCATATCGCGCTTCAACCGTTTGAGAGCGGTTTTGAGATCTGTCGCGCTCTGATAGCGCATGTCTCGGTCCTTCTCTAATGCCTGCCCGATGATGCGGTTGAGTTCCTGCGGCAGGGACGGATTGACCTGATTCAACGGCGTCGGATCTCGATTGAGGAGGGCGTCGAACACGACCGCGGATGTCTCTCCCTGGAAAGGAAGAATTCCCGTCGCCATCTGGTACAAAACCGTTCCGATAGAAAAAAGATCAGTTCGGGCGTCGGTGACCTCACCCCTCGCTTGTTCAGGCGACATGTAAGCGACTGTGCCGATCGTCGCGCCGGCTGAGGTCAACTGGTCTTTGCGCACTGTAGCCACGAGGGAGTCAGCGTCGGGTTTGTTGTGATGGTCGATCTTGGCGACGCCGAAGTCGAGAATCTTTGCCTGCCCGCGCGAGGTGACGAAGATGTTCGCCGGCTTCAGATCACGATGCACGATTCCTTTGGAGTGTGCCGACTCGAGCGCATCCGCGATCTGTACACCGAGAGTTAACAGCGTCTCAATATCTATTGGCCCGCGTCGGATGCGATCCGCCAGCGCCTCACCGTCCAGCAATTCCATGACGATGAAATGCTGTGACTCGAATTGCTCGATGCCGTGAATGGTGCAGATGTTCGGATGATTGAGAGCCGACGCCGCCCGCGCCTCTCGCTGAAAGCGCGCCAGCAGATTCTCGTCGTTGGCGAGCGCTGGTGTTAGGAATTTGAGAGCAACGTGCCGACCGAGGTTAGTGTCTTCAGCTTCATAGACGACTCCCATCCCACCTTCGCCGAGCTGCGACGTGATGTGATAGTGCGAGATAGTCCTGTCGAGCATGCGGGGCGTGCCTCCGGAATAATTGCTGATGGTGGATTTCTTTGGACTGACTGACTTCTGCTCTCTGCCTTCTGGGCTTCGGTGGGCGAGAGTTTAGTACAGCCTAACGTTACGCGCAAAACTGTATACAATGTTTTCGCAGCTGACCACACCCGCGCTTGCCCTTTCGCCTCAGGAGGTGTGGGGCCGATGTTCACTGCCTTACAGACTGACCGAAGCGAACGGCTATTTCCTGAGAAATTAAGGTAGCAAATTGCATTGCTGTTCCTTTGGGCAACAATCTAGTAACGTCATGAGTATGATAGACCAACCATTGTCGTTTGACCTGCCGAAGCCGTGGAATGCGAAGAGGTTCGAAACTTCACAGATAAGCGTTATTAATTTTCTGGTTGGTCCGAACGGAAGCGGGAAATCAAAATTTGCGGAAGCACTACATTCACATCTGCCCAACGCACGCATGCTGGGAACGGATCGACTCAGCGGCATGGAGCATAGCAATGCGTTGAGGAGCATTTATGGGGACCATTTTCCGAGCGGCCTTCGCAAGGACCATTTCGGCCAACTCAAAGGCGCCGGCCAACAAGGATCAGGAATCGATACTATTGTGCTTCTAGAAGAGCGAATGGATCTCCGAATTCAGGTCGAGGCGACACTGAGCCATCTGTTCAATCGTAAGGTCATTCTCGAATGGGACTCTGGTAATCTCGTTGCGCGAGCCGTGCTTGAGGAAACTGGGGATTCCTATAGGCTTGATCGCGATGAATGTCACGGGATCAAGGAGCTCCTTGTCCTGCTGACCCACTTGTACAACGACGACCATCCGTATCTGATCATTGACGAACCCGAACTCAACCTTCATCCTCAGTATCAGGCGTTCTTTATGCAGGAGGTTCGTAAGCTCGCAGGCGATCCAAATACAGACAAGAAAAAGAAGATTGTCTTTCTGGTCACCCACTCTCCTTTCATCCTCGATTTTCGATCAGTCGAGGATGTGAAGTCCGTTGTTTCATTCAGTCTAGACCACTCGATTCCAAAACACATTTTCGATCTTGATCCTACTAACACAGCGAGGCTATCGACACTGGTACCACGATTGAATGTGCACCACAAACAGCTCTTCTTCTCCGACAACCCAATCTTCGTTGAAGGTATTCTGGACGCTCAGCTCATCGGGACAATGCAGGAAGCGCGAGGTGTATCAGTAGCCGGAGCAGGGAGTTGTATTATCGATGCTGGTGGTTGCGAAGAGGTCAATAGCTATCTGGACTTATGCAAAGCCTTTGGCAAGAGTGCCTATTTCTTATACGACCTTGACAGCCTGTTTGGCGGTAATCTTCGATCGTGTGTGAAGGGGGACGACTCGGTGCAGAGCTTTTTGGCAACGGCGGGTGTGGGAGGCGACTTTACGAAATATTGCGGAGAACTAGATAGGAAATTGACGGCCGTGATCGATCAACTCCTTGCAGTCGATCCGGCACCACAACCATTGAGTCGAGTGGTCGAGTTTCTGAGTGAGATCGGACCGAGAGCACGGTGGGGACCTAAAGATTGGTCGAAAGCCCGTATAGCCGTGATGACGGCGATTAGCCGAAATCGATCGGCTGTAATCGCGGCAATATGTCAAACAGATATCGAGGACGTCGAGGGACGGCTAGCGCAGATTGTGATCGCCTTAAAACAAAAAAACGTCATCCTGCTGCCTGGCGGGACGTTAGAAAGATATTTACCCAAGTACGCTGGAGATCACTACGAACTGACAGACGACGCCAAACGAAAGGCAGTTGTAGCCGAAATGGCGGAAATGGCTAAGCCTTTGACTCCTTGTGACTTGGCGACCAGATACGGGGATTTGTATGAAGCAGTGTGCGCTTTGCCGTCAAAGGTAAGCGTAGACGTCGAGCGAGTTCTTCGCGATTACCTAAGCCGTTACATTCATGATCTGCAAGTTGCAGTAGTGAGTAATCCGACTTGGCTGCTCGATCAAGTTCGAGCACACTTGAATACGATTCAGAAGGCTACCATCAGGGTCTTTTTTGTGCAGGAACTGAATCGGGGCCCAGGCAAAGAGTTCAGTGCTGTCGTTACAATCGCTGAAATGCTTGGTCAGAAGCAAAGACTCGTGCGTGTGAATCACCGAACCAACTCGGGTATGGGCGACTTCATGATCGAATCTGCTTAGTTTGCCACAAGTTGCTGCTTGATCCGCCTGGCAGGCCGACGACGTCTGCTAAGCGGTGATCCAGGGGTTACGCACTCGCTAAGCTTGAATTTCCGTAATGTCGCACCCCGTCGCTACCGCTCCGGGTAGGGCGGCTCATCATTACGTAGCTGCGACCGTACTGTCCTTAGTCGTTGGTCTTGATTCAGTTTCGTGTGCTGCCTTTGTAAGAAGACTCTCCGGGCCGGACTTCAATCATTACAGAACCGCCGCTCTCCATTGCCAACTTGCCGGCATGAACCGCCGCATTAGAGATCGACGAGTCGAGCGTGTAGATGTCGGTGCCCCACACCGTTTCAGAGTGGGTCACAGTCAGCACCGTAACGCGGTAGCGTCGGGTCACGGTAGATGATCACTCACTTAGTGCGACGCAGTCAGTACCGTAACGCGGTAGCGTCGGGTCGAGATAAGCCAAGACTCACCTCAGTGACACATCAGACCTCCACACGGGCCGACCTCTCCAAGCGTGTCCGTAAACCTGGACTTGAGGGTTGCGCACGACGACCCGACGCTACCGCGTTACGGTACTGACTGTTTGCCACTGAGTTGAGTGTTGTCTCCGACTTACCCGACGCTACCGCGTGACGGTACCGACTGTTTTGCCACTGCGGTGAGTGATTGCAGGGTGGGTCGCAGTCAGTACCGTAACGCGGTAGCGTCGGGTCCGAGATGAGGAGCACTCACCACAGTGCAAGAGAGCCAGTACCCTTACGCAGTAGCGTCGGGTCAGCCGTTTGTTGACATACTTTGATCCCACTGCCACATCCGCACCGTCCAAATTGAGTTTCCTCATCCTCATCATGTGGAACAACACCGAAACACCTCTCGCATACTTCATCTCATTTCGCGCCTATGGTACTTGGCTCCACGGCGATAAACGCGGTTCCATTGATCGTTTTCACAATCAATACGGCTCACCCTACATTCCGCCAAACGACCGTTGGCATCGCTACAATAAACAGCAACTTAAGACCACGCCATTGATTCTGGGAGCGCCGGAACGTAAGTGTGATTGAGACTGCTATCCGTGAAACGTGCGAGATCCGGAAGTGGGAACTCCTGGCATTGAATGTCCGCACTAATCACGTCCATACGGTTGTCGCGGCGAATCGCGACCCGGAAGCTGTGCTGAATGCATTCAAAGCAAACGCAACGAGGGAGTTGCGGGAAAGAATCTTTGGCTCCACGCCTTTAGCCCCTGGGTACGGAAAGGCAGCAAGCGGAAACTGTGGAACGAACGAAGTGTCGCAAGAGCGATAGATTATGTGCTGTACGGCCAGGGGAACGATCTGCCGGACTTTGGTGATTGAGTGATGTCCCGAGGTACCCGACGCTACCGCGTGACGGTACCGACTGTGAGCCACGAGTTGAGTGCGGGCTGACGAAGGACCCGACGCTACCCCGTATCGGTACTGACTGTGTCCCCTGAGTGCGTGTTGTCTAGTTGACCCGACGCTACCGCGTAACGGTACTGACTGTGCGCCGACTCGATGCGTGTGGTCTACCATGTACCCGACGCTACCGCGGTACGGTACTGACTGTTTGCCGCGGGTTGAGTGCTGTCTGACGACGACCCGACGCTACCGCGTTACGGTACTGACTGTTTGCGAGGTCTACCGAACGTACCAAACCTTTGGATGAGGTCTTTCAGCCAGGTGCCTGGTGGTATGTTCCGTCACACTCGCTGGAACTGTGTTCCCAAAGTCTGCCTGATCCAACAACTGTGCGGTTGACGCGGACTTGAATGCCCGCTCTGTTTCTGGCACACCCGCTTCGATCTCACTTAGTGGAGCTCTTCGTTTCCATTGCTCTTTGAGCTTCTGGGTTCTGATGAAGGTCTGAATGTGCCACGCGCCGATCGCGATCAAGAGGCCCGCCGTAACATAGATCAGCGGATGCTTGTTCGGTACGATAGCAAAAAGCAAAAACGACAATGTAAAACTCACGACTATGGTTAATAGATTAAGAACCGTGTTTGCTTTTAGATGCTCTTCGGGCGGAATCTCCCGTTTGACCTGCTTCGACAAGTTGGGCAGAAAAAGGCCGCACTGACGGCAGAAAGTTTCAGGCACCTGTTCGGCTCTTCCGCATCGTGGGCAATACATACTATTCAAAACGCCTATCCGACTAAAAAGGTTTTAGTTTATTTCACGGGTCGTGTGCACTGTCGTTGAATTCGACCGTCAGATCAAGGTAAGACTCTCCGGGCCGCACCTCGAATCGTTACCGAACCGCCGCTTTCCATCGTTGATGTGCCGGCATAGACGGCCGCCCGTACAGATCGAGGAATCGAGGGTGTAGACGTCGGCCCCACACCATTTCAGGGTGGGTCGCAGTCAGTACCGTAACGCGGTAGCGTCGGGCCTTTCGATTGCCGATTGCCGATTGCCGATTAGCCCGTAACCAAAGAAGCCAATCTGAAAATCTACAAATGGCAATCAGCAACGTGACGGCCCACCGGCTACCGCCTGGTGGTACTGACTGTTTTGCTACAGGGTTGAGTGACTGACGAGAGAACCCGACGCTACCGCGTGACGGTACTGACCGTGACCCACTGACGTGAGTGTTTGCGTTTCCACGACGCCCCCCCCCCCCCCCCCCCCACCCGACGCTATCCCGACTTGTCGGTTATGGACTATTCTTGCCATTGGGTTGAGCGTTGACCCGACCCTACCGCGTTGTCGTACTGACATCGTTTGCCCTAAAGTCTCAATCGACAATCGACAATCGACAATCGACACTTGGCAATGAGATCAGGTCAGGTCAGTAAAACTGACCGTGTCGATCCCGGCGACCGCGCCGCCTACGAAGAATCGGAATGCCCAAACACGCTGGGATAACGCTTGCGCTGCTGAAGGAGCACTGGTGATTGGCCGCAGCCTCGCTCACTACCGCATCACCGCCGCGCTCGGCGCGGGCGGCATGGGCGAGGTCTACCGCGCCCGCGACACCCGGCTGGGGCGCGAGGTCGCGCTCAAGATCCTGCCGAGCCGTGGTCGCGCGAACCCGGAGCGCCTCGCGCGGTTCGAGCGCGAGGCGCGCGCCGCCGCCGCGCTCAACCACCCGCCATCGTCACTCCATCGACTCGAGGATGCCGGACGGTGTGCACTTCATCGTCATGGAGTGCGTGGAGGGGCCAGCGCTGCGCTCGCCGACTCGCGGGCGGGGGGCTTCCCGTCGGACGGCTCCTCGACGCTCGGATTGCAGCTCGCCGAGGCGCTCGCCGCGGCGCACGAGAACGGCATCATCCACCGCGACCTCAAGCCGGAGAACGTGATGGTCACGACGGAAGGCCGCGTCAAGGTCCTCGACTTCGGCCTGGCGCAGTGCGGCCGCCCGCGACGGCGAGGCCGCCGACCTCGACAGGACTCGCTGACCCGCGACGGGCACGTCCTGGGCACGGTGGCCTACATGTCGCCGGAGCAGGCCCAGGGCCGGTCCGTCGACTTTCGCACCGACCATTTCTCCCTGGGCGTGATGCTCTACGAGATGGCGAGCGGGGAGCGTCCATTTCAGGGATCTTCGCCGCAGAGCTCGCCGCAGCCATCCTGCGAGATACGCCGCAGTCGCTGGTCGAGATTCGAACGGATCTGCCCGGGGATCTGGAGCGGATTGCCCGACTCTGCCTGGAGGCAGAATTCCTCTCGCCGCAGGTTCCAGTCCGCACTCGATATCTACAACGAGCTCGATGAGCTG
>CAVVJS010000010.1:0-38764 GCA_963748605.1 Pyrinomonadaceae bacterium | reverse complement strand
CCATCGCCGTCATAGTCGCCGCAGGTGCCCGGAGTCACGGACGTTCTCTGCGCCGCGCCGGAGCCGAGGCAGGTGCCTTCTACGAGGACGGGATGATTAGCCGAAGCGTTAAGCGCACCCCAGATGCTGACTCCGAGAAGCGCCGCTATCACTGTTGCTGGTAATGTCACACGAACTTTCTTGAATATTGAAGTTGGTTTGCTCATTAGTGCTCCTTTGGTGCGAGGACAGGTGCGCACCAGATCGATGGCCGATTGCAATCGTGTCTTGCGCTCCTTGTCCTCGGTTCAGGCAAAATCTCTGACAGATTCGATGGTCTTTCGATCATTCTCTTTGCTAAGGCAATGGCGGCAACGCATCGATTGTGTGATGCTGATGCGGTGCGCCGCTAGTGCTGTTTCCTGAGTGCGGCGTGGGCAGATACGGGAACCGCGTCAGGTATACCAAGTCGTTGTTGGAAACGCCGTCACCAAGAGAGTTGTTAGGCGCAACATTGTTTGAAGGCGTAAATGGCGTACCGCCCGCGACAGCGCGCAGCGCGATGTCTGTTACGTCGTCAAATACGCGGCGTCCATTTGGAAACCCGGCAACATCGCCTCCAAGGAGTCCCAGCCGGCTGGGGCTTGTAGTGGGAGCGATGGCCACGTTGAGACGCATCATCTCGTGTGGCTGGCCATCAGAAAGGAAGGTTGTGTAGTTTGGTCCAGTGACCGGGTTAACGGGAATACCCGTGGCGAAGATTGCCACCAGATCGTTGCGTGGCGCCGCCGGCACCGAAATTCCAAAGACCGCCGCCAGTATTTGCGCCAGTTGAGGGTCAACGACATAAGCTGCGAATTGCGCATCATTCTCCGGCTCCGAAGCATTGAACGCATCTTTAAGTTTGAGCGGGATTACTAGCTCGTTGACCAATGGATTACCCAGTCTTGAAACTTGCCGATAGGATCCGGCATGCAAAGATTTCTCAGGTCCCTCACCACGGCTGTTGCTGGGCCTGATAACGGTAGCGGTGCGGCGACTGGATGTGGCCCAGACGCCAATCACAGCATCGGACGCCGTCGGACTACTGGGTACCGTACCCCGGCGGGTCAGACTTTGAATTGGCACCTCGATGGCAATCGTGTTGACGTTGAACCCAGCCGTGGAATCAACGCCGCCGGTTGCGCCAATTGATTTAAGTTTTAGCGTGTCGAAGACTCCGCCAACGTCGATATAAAAGCCTTCGTCGCGCTGCCCCGCAAAGACTCGTCCACCGTTGGGCAACGGATAAACAGCAGGCTGAGCGAGGACCGCTTCGTAGTTAGGAGTGGTTCGCTCGCCGATATTGTTGGGCGGTGTTAAAAGCCCGCTGGCGATGACGGTGCCGTTCTTTCCCTTGTTCCGCTCGACACGCGTCACGCTGTAAGTTTGAGGTTCGTTGTAGTCAGGATCGTTGAGCGACGTAATCAGCGGCTCTATCCCGCCAGTGCCCGCAAAGGCCTCGTTCGGAGCAGCCATACCTAGCACGCTATCCGGATTTTTGAATTCAGTGTTGAAACGGAACTGGTAGGTTATGTCTTCAACTCCGTCTCCCGTATTATCGACCTTGATCTCATAGAGGACTGTGTCGTCGAATTTGTAGAAATGCGGGCCGCCTGATGGCTCCTCGAACGGTATCCAATTAGCCATTAGAGTCACGAAGCCGCTACGCCCGGCTTCCGTACTTCTGAACGCGTAGGTATCAGTGTTGTCAGCCAAAGGGTCGGCAACAATTAAAGGCGCCTCACGATGGCTTGAAGCACTTGACTCTCTTGTCGCCGGAATAGATATCAGCGACACCGCCAGCGCGGATAGCGCTAAGGCGGAAAACATCTTTTTCATCGAAAATAAACTTCTCATTTCTACCTTCCTCTCTGTTCGTTTACCCAGGCACCCGCCTGAGTTCACAACGTTGCGAGTCTCAGTTTTCTGGTACCTGGCTAAGGCTGAGTCGCTCGACCTCTTTAGATAACCATTACCAGAACGGCTTCCTGGGACTCTGTCGGGTTTAACACAATGCGGGGGCTTAAAATAGAGAGACTCTGTTTGGATAAAACAGCGCCCTTCTCAAGTCATATCAGTCTTTCAATACTTACGCAGCGAGAGAGGCATTTGGATTGTTTTCCTTTCACCACTGTTGCGCGGCGCTCGGTTTCTGCTCAGGCAGAGTTACTTTTGGGGGGATATCGGCGGGGGTAATTGAACTTACAACGCAGGGCTCATCAGTTTCCTGTGGAGGTATCGTTCCAGCAGATTGTCGAGTTTGGCCAGGCCAAACGGCTTGACGAGATAATCGGTACAGCCGGCCGCAAATGCTTTGGCTTCCGCTGCGGGCTGTGCGTGCCCAGAAAGAAAGATAATCGGAACCTCGCGTGTAGCTGTAAGTTCACGAATGCGGCGCGTCGCTTCATAGCCATCGACCAGTGGAAGGCTGCCGTCGATGAGAATGAGATCGGGGTGAACGCTTTCTGCCATTTCAATTGCTCTTATCCCGTTGCCAGCTTCGACAACGCTGATGCCGCCGCGCAGCTCCAGCATTGTCCTGAGCATGAAGCGGGTGTCTTCATGATCGTCAACTACCAGTACGCAAACATTTGAAGTTCGCTGCGGCATGGGGGCTTGGGAGTGTCTCTCCAAAGCGGAATGTTTGGTTAAAGCCTATTGTTGTCACCATACTAAAAAGCCCGGAATTGTGAGCGAACCGAATTTGGGCTGCTCCTAACCGTTAAAGATTGGGTTAAGTATTAACTTACGGGGCGAGTCTTGGGTATTGGGAAGGTTGGTAAAGTGGTAAGGGTTTTTCCCTTGCGGAGAGAAGAGCTCCGTGGCTGATGGTAGTTATGAACCGAAGAGCTCAGAGTATTAAGTGTCCTGGAGCCAGCCCTGCAGCAGCGCGTAGCGCACAATGTCGACGCGGCTTTTCATACCCATTTTCCGCATCGCATTGGCTTTATGAACCTCGACAGTTTTGACGCTTACGTTGAGGCGCGCGGCCACCTCTTTGTTGATGTGACCCCAGGCGATGAGGCGCAGGACCTCTGCCTCGCGATCACTTAAATTTGCGTCGGCGGGGAATCCGCGAGTGGCTCGTTTGCCGCTACGAATTTGAGTAACTGCTTTTTCAGCTATGGCCGGATCGAGATACGTCTGACCAAGGGCGACGGCGCGAATCGCGCGCAACAACTCCACGGATTTGCTCTGTTTCAAAACGTAACCGCTCGCGCCCGCCAGCAGTAGCTGTTGCAGGTAACCGTCATCCGTGTGTCGGGTCAACGGCAATATTTTAACATTGGGGCACTTCTCTTTGAGCTGCTTCGTCGCCTGGAGACCGTTTAGGTCCGGCATCGAAACGTCCATGAGCACTACATCCGGCAGCAATTGTTGCGCGAGTTGGACGGCGACGCGCCCATTGTCAGCCGCGCCGACGACCTCCATGTCAGGCTGCGAGTTGACCAGGAGTTTCAACCCATCACGGATCGTTTCATGATCCTCGGCTAAAAGGATACGTAACTTATTCATCCGCCTCTCCTGTTCTCCTGACCGGCGGGAGAGGAATTCGCACGACCACGGTCGCACCGTCGTTTGGCTGTGATTCAATCTCTATTGTGCCGCCCACGAGCGCGGCACGTTCGCGCATTCCGATCAACCCCAGCCCTTTATCCTCGTCCCAGAAAACCTGCTGCACATCGAAACCAACGCCATCGTCTTCGACAATAAGCGAGACCTGGTCGGCGCGACGTTCGAGCACAATCGCGACCTGGGCGGCCTGCGCGTGCTTGGCGATGTTGTTGAGTGCTTCCTGCGCGATGCGATAGAGAGCGGTTTCAATTTCCGGTGATAAACGATCTCTGATCCATTCCGCTCGCGTGCAGTTGCACTGGAACGCCAAGATGTTGTCCCCAATTCGCTGCGTAGCTGGAAAGTGCTGCCTGTAAACCGAGATCGTCGAGCGCGGTGGGCCGCATTTCCCAAACCATGTGATCAACGTCCTCGTCAAGCTGCGTCGCGCAGCGTTTGCAATGCGTCAATTTGGGCGCAAAGTTTCTGATTCTCACGACATCCTCTTTGACCGCATCGAGTTTTAGTTTCAGAACGGTCAATTGCTGGCCGAACTGATCGTGCATCTCGCGCGCGATGCGGCGGCGTTCGTCCTCTTGCGCGAAGACGATGCGGCGCAGCAATTCGAGGCGCTCACCTTCGATGCGCCGCCGGTCCCTGACTTCCTCCTGCAACATGGCGTTCATTTTGGAGATGGCGGCGGTGCGTTCAGTGACTCGCGCTTCGAGTTCTTCGTTGATCTGCTTCAATTCCGCCTCAGCGCGTTTGCGCTCCGTGATGTCGCGGACGATAGAGGTAATGTAACGGTGTCCAGTGACGGAGGAGGCGGAGACCGACGCTTCGAGCTCGATCAAGGTCCCGTCCTTGCGCTTTCCTTTGAACTCGTAAACTGACGCGGGCGATTTGCCTCCCAGGCGGCTCTTGCCGAATCCCAGAAGCGTTCCGTGTCTTCGGCGGAGATAACTGAAGAGACGTGCTTTCCGATTAACTCTTCAGGGGTTTCATAGCCAAGCATTTGCGTGTACGAATGATTGACATAGATGATGCGCTCGTCGTCTTCAACGAGAATCCCGTCGCGCGAGGCCTCGAAGATAGTCCGCAGCCGTTCTTCACTTGAATTCAATTCTTCTTCCGCGCGCTTGCGTTCGATGGCGAGCGCGGCGGTCTTGGCGAGGATTTCCACCGTTTGGCGTTCAAGCTATGTCGGCTCGCGTTTCTCGCGAAAGTAAGTTCCGAAAGTCCCCAGCACGCCCTTGTCCGCCGCCATAATCGGCAGACTCCAGGCTGCCTGGAAGCCGATCTCGAGCGGGAGATTCTTAAGGGCTTGCCACTTCGGGTCGGCGGCGATGTCGGACGTGATGACAGTTTCTCCGGTTGCTGCCGCCGCGCTGCAGGTGCCGACGTTGGCATCCGCCTTGATGCCTTCAATCGCTTGCAGATAGTCGTCCGGCAGACTCGGAGCCGCGCCGTTGTGCAGTCGTCCTTGCTCGTCAAGGAGCATGATTGAAGCGATCGACGTGCCGGCAGATTGATTTTCGACGATGCCGGTAAGATATTTCAGCACTTCGACGAGTGGTCTGCCGCCGACGACCATTTCCAACGCCTGCTTTTGCGTGTCGAGCAACGTTTCAGCGTGCTTACGCTCGGTAATGTTTTGGGTGATGCCGACAAAGCGCTGCGGAGGGTTTTGCGTTCCTCCTACCAAAACGCCTTGCCCGCGCACCCATACAATCTCGCCGCTCTCCGGGTTCATCAAGCGAAATTCAGATTCGTAATCTTCGCCTCCGTCAATCGCCCGGCGATCAACTTTGCCGTTTCTTCCCGGTCTGCGGGATGCACGAAACTAATTACGGATGCAAAATCCAGGGGCATTGAAAAACCTATCACCCCTTCCAGATTGTTAGACCACTCGACCTGCTGTGTTGCGATGTTTAGCTCCCAGGAATAAATTCTCGCGGCGTTCATCGCCATTTGCAGACGCTCGCGATTTTCGCGCAGCGCTGTTTCGACCTGCCTGCGCTCAGTGTAGTCGCGCGTTGAACCTGCGACAGCCTCCACCGTGCCGTCGGCGGCGAAGACCGGAGTGAAGATATATTCGTAGAAGCCTTCGGCGCCGGTCGGGCTGGTATAGGGCGTCTCGTCTCTGAGCGACTGCCCGGTAGCAAAGACCTGCTGAATCTGTTGCTGAAGGCGCAACGCCAGGTCGTCAGGATATTGCAAGTCGAAGAAATTCTTGCCCACCGCTTCGTCGAGCTTCAGTCCCCACAGATCGAGCAACGGCTGATTCGCGTAGATGAAACGCGCCTCGCGGTCGAAGATGTAGGCGAAATCGGTAATAGATGAAAGCGTTGTATTGAAGACGTTGGATTGCCGCTCTAACTGACGGGTGAGTTCTATCAGTGAGTTTTCCTGCCGCTTGCGTTCACTGATGTCAATGGAAACGCCGACAATGCCAATCAATTTTCCCTTCTCATCGTTGATAGGTGAGTTGATGATTTGTACGGGAAAGGTAGTGCCGTCACGTCCCTGAACATTAAATTCACCAGTCCAGCTTTCGCCCTGCCGCAGGCGTGACATGATATCAAGCGCCTCTTCAGTCATTTGTTCAGGCGTAGTCAGCTCCATCACATGGCGACCGATCGCCTCTGTTGAGGTCCAGCCATAGAGTTTTTCGGCAAACTGATTCCAGTAAATAACAATCCCTTCCAGATCGGTGGCGATAATTGCCTGTTCCACTCTGGCCAGCAGGTGAGCTTGAAAGTCCTTGATGTCCTGCAAGCCATTTACCGACGCGCCCTGCCCCGCCGGAGGACCTGGCGCGCTTGTCGGCGTCTTTAACGCCGACTGCTTGAAAGTTTGTTTGGCACTCTCGCCCATAAGGTTTAGATACTCTTGCTTTGAGATATTACAAAGGAATTATTTCGCCGCAAAAGCGCGAAGGGTGGAAATAAACAGAACTCGGTGAGAGAGAGTCTCAAGAATCGGCGCGTTGCTGGTTCAGGGCGAGCAGGCGCGTGAGGATTTCATCATCAGAAAGATTTGGTTCCCAGTCGTAGGCGGCGAAGACAGCTTCATCAAGTTTGCGATGCGCAAGGTCCAGCCAGGTGGGCCGTTCGTTGTAGAGATTTGTGAGCGTGCGCTTCGCTAGTTGTTCGGCGGCTTTGTCATCTTTGGGAATCAGACGAGGATAACGAACAGTGCCGATTCCGTTGTCATTCGCATCCCTGACATAGCGTGCCCACGGGCCATCAACCGAGCCGGGAAATTCCAAAACTTCTTCACGCGTCCATTCGGGTGGATTCAGCCATGCGCTGCGCAACGCATCAAGTTCTTCTGCGGCGGCGGCGATGGCTGCTTCTTGCTCGCTTGAAGGAACAGGAAAGCGCGCTACCTCCATTGGATCCAGACCGCGTTTTCGTAATCCCTGGGCGATCTGCGCCAGACGTTGCGCGACCTCCTGAGTGATTGCCTCGCTGGTAGCATCGGGGCGCAACTTAGCGGGCTCGAAGAAGAGACTGCGCATGATCTCGATATAGCGAGGAGTATCAAGATCGTCGAGCGAGATAGCGTAAGTTTTGCTGACGGTGGCGGTGAAGTTAGTGTGAATCTCGAATCGATCCATGTCGCAGACAACTAACAGGGGAGGACTTTCAAGTGCTTCGCGATACTTTAGGAGTTGATCGTAGGCGGCCACCAGATCCTTGTGCTTGCCTTTGTATTCCCAACCGAAGAATCCCTTTTTCCAGACGTCGGCCCAGCCCTGGCCGCCCCCATGTTTAGCCGCTCCTTTTTCGAAAGTGAAAGTTTCACCAGTGGGATCGGCTTGGGCGGGAGTCGGATGAGTGAAGACATGACAGAGATCGAGAAAGTGTTGCTGCGAAGCGGATCGTTCAGTGAGTTCGACTTTGCGCCACTTTGCGACAAACTCAGAAACGTTCATGCGTAAGGCTCTCCGCGGGAAGGGTACGGGAGTATAGCATTCCGACTACTGGCGGGTTGCGGAGGCATGACCATGGTCTTTGGCCCTTGCACCAAAGTCTGTGTCGCTTCTCATTCACACCTGGCTTCAGCCAGCTGACGTGCAGGATTCGATCCGAATAGGAAACCGTTTTAAACGGTTTCCCGGAAAGCATAAGGGCCCAAATCGCCTGGCTAAAGCCCAGCGAGAATGAGAAAGGCTGGTTGTGTATCATGAACTCTTGGCGAGACTTCGCACGAAGGGCGATCGGGAGCGGATGAGCGCCGGTGATAAAACGTCGGACCCTTGTCGCTCTTGAAGTGAAGCGAGAAATACTTGACGAGAGTTGTTACCTGATAAGCCGGAATTTCAGCTGCGGTAGCTCTGACGGGGCTAATGCCGAAATTAAGCCCCACTGCTCAGATAGATGGCGCCAGTCGGTGTTTGGACACCCCCCATCGGTTCAAGCGTAATCGCGAAGATCGGCGCGTTCATTGCCGCGGAAGGCATATTGTCTGTGAGCGTGCCGGTGCCTGAAGCATCCGTGGTGAAGACCTTGCCGGGCATGGGTTTCCCACCCGCAATAAACCAAAGTTGATAGGCCTTGCCCGCAGGTGGCGCCGGCAGACCTTTGGCCATCAGGATTGCGCGACCGTTCTTGTCGTAGGCGACTATTCCATGGGCGCCCGGCAGTTCCTTCGTGCCAGCCAGTTGCAGCACGCGAGTTCCGGGGGCGTTTACGAGCTCGAGCACCTCGCGCTGTTGGGCCACTTGTTGTTGAGTTTCCTGAACTTGAGCGGCGAGGCGCGCTAACTCCTGTCTCGCTGCTCTGTTTTGTCGCCAAAGAACAAACAAGGATCCCAGGAGAACCACAAATAGAAGAGCCCGCGGCTATTGCGAACCAGGACGGAATGCCAGATAAAGTCTTACGATGAGTTGGCAGCGAGACGACATTTGTCCCTTCACGCCGAGCGGCTGCCGCGGGCTCAACTGTGCTGCCGGGAGATTTTGGACTAGCAACATCATTGCGCACGGCATCGATGATTCGATTTCTCAATCGCTCCGAAGGAGCGACCGGTGCGGCGTCCAGGGCCAGCATCGCCGCCGTTGCTTTCCACTCGTCTAACTCCTGACTACAGTCGGCACAGTCACGCAGATGCAATTCGAGCGTGCGAGCTTCCTCGACGTCGAGCGCACCTAGTCCATGCGCCGCCAGCATCTCTTGGTAATCTTCGTGAACTGCCATCAGGAGTCTCTGTTAACCCGACCCGCGGAACCGAGAGAGCTTACTCATTTGTTCGCCCAGTAGTTCTCGTAACGTCATCATGCCCGCTCGCATGCGAGTCTTAACTGTACCTAAGGGACTACCCAATTGAGCCGCGATCTCAGACTGGGTCAAGCCTCCAAAGTAGGCCAGCTTCAAAGTTCGTCGTTGTTCTTCGGGAAGTCTCGCGAGTGCGCTGGCAATAATCTCACGCTGTTCGGCATGAAGAGTGTCGGCGACGGCGTCCGAGCCTTCACCGGTAACTTCCTGCGCTGCGGCATCTGCGAGACGTTGCCTTGATGCCAACACTCTCACGCGGTCGATTGCACGACTACGCGCAAGCGTCACCAGCCATGTGAAGGGCCTTCCCCGTTCTTCATCAAAATCAGCCGCGCGCCTCCAGACCTGGAGAAAGACTTCCTGTAAGACATCTTCCGCTTCTTCACGGCTGTTTAATATACGGACAAGGAGACTGAAGAGGATTAGCCGATAACGGTCGTAGAGGGCAGTAAGAGCCCCCTCCTCGCTTCGTGCCACGGCGTGGAGCAGCTCAACATCTGAAAATTGGGCTTCTTCGGGACGCAAGATACTGGACTGTTGGATATACGGAGCTCGAGGTGCGGAGGGATTTGTTTTGGGGGCTGTAGGGGCGGCACTGCGTGGCCGCCCCGGGTTGAGGGGGGCTACTTTGGGAGCGGCCACGGTGGACCGCCCTTAACAAAGTGTTACGCCACCGTTATTTCTTCGCTCAGATAAACGTCCTGAATTGCGTTGAGCAATTCAACCCCTTCACTCATTGAACGCTGAAACGCTTTACGTCCCGAAATCAAACCCGTGCCGCCGCCTCGCTTGTTGATCACCGCAGTGCGGACCGCTTCGGCAAGGTCGCTCGCGCCTTTTGATTCGCCACCAGAATTGATCAAACCACAACGTCCCATATAGCAGTTGGCCACCTGGTAACGAACCATATCGATCGGGTTATCGGTGAGCAGTTTCTCGTTAACAATCTTGCTCGTCTTTCCATAAGAACCACCCAGGGCCTTTTCCACTGAACCGTAACCGCCGCTACGTTCCGGAAGTTTCTGCTTAATGATGTCAGCCTGAATCGTGACGCCAAGGTGATTTGCCTGGCTGGTCAGGTCAGCGGACGCATGCATGTCGCCTTCGGGAGTTTTAAATTTGGAATTGCGCAGATAGCACCAGAGGATGCACGCCATACCCAGTTCATGCGCCTGAGCAAATGCTTCGCCGATTTCCGTGATCTGACGCGTTGATTCATCGGAACCAAAATAAATTGTCGCGCCCACGGCGACCGCACCCATGTTGTGTGCTTCTTTCACAGTTCCGAACAACACCTGATCAAACTTATTCGGTAAAGTCAGCAGTTCGTTGTGATTGATTTTTACGATGAAAGGAATCTTGTGCGCATAACGTCGCGCCACCGTCCCGAGGACGCCAAAGGTCGAGGCGACGGCATTGCAACCGCCGTCAATAGCGAGTTTGACGATGTTGTCGGGATCAAAGTACTGGGGATTGGGCGCGAACGAGGCGCCCGCCGAGTGTTCGATACCCTGATCCACCGGAAGGATCGAGAGGTAACCCGTTCCCGCCAGCCGGCCATTATTGAAAAGGGTTTGAAGGGAGCGGAGTACCGCCGGAGAACGATCCGAGTGCGCCCAGACTCGATCAATGAAATCGGGACCCGGCAGATTGATCTGGTCTTTGGTGATTGTCTTGGACGTGTGATCCAGCAGCGTGCGGGCGTTTTCTCCGAGTAATTCTTCAATCCGGCCGAGTGACGTTCCAGCTCGACTGAGTTGCGTAGCCATGGTTCCGAGTCCTCCTGAATTGATGGCAGAAAGGGATAATTCGCGAAAAACTAAGCGAAATTATAACACACGGACAGGTATGAGCCCGGGACCCGGGCGCTTCTGCAAGCACTGCTGACTTACTTGCTGCGGCAAGATCGCGGCAAAGCCAGAGACTTCTTGACAATGCCAGACTGGCACAATTAAGGTTTCGACTGGTTAGGAAGTTTTGACAAGAGTACCTCCCAACCTCGCACAGAATCCGCTCACTCGCTCTCAAAAGTAGGATCCGGGCCGAATTTTTATTGCCCGGACGTTTTGTTGGTAATAAAATCTGAGCGCGATTCAAACCGGCGTCCTGACCGAGCCTGGCCCGCCACGGAAGTAATAAACCAAGAGGTTCAAAAGATGAAAAATTCCCCCGCAACACTCGCGTGCTATGTCGTCGTTTTCTGCCTGCTCTCAGCAATAACCACAAACTCTGCTTTCGCCGGAGACGATTGGAAACCTGTCGACCCGGCGCACGTCGCGCTTAAAGCGGCAACGGTTGAAAAGGATGCCGATGCTGAAGGTCTCTTTTGGGAAGTAAGAGTTGACGACAACCCGGAAGGCGACCTGATCTTGACTCACTACATTCGCATTAAAGTCTTCACAGAACGGGGACGCGAATCACAGAGTAAGATCGATATTCCGTTCGGCAAAATTTCCGGACGCGAAATCAGGATCAAAGATATTGCTGCCCGCACACTAAAACCCGATGGCTCGATCCTGGAACTGAAGAAGGACGATGTTTTTGAACGCACCGTGGTGAAGACCAGCGGCTTAAAGTTAAAAGTGAAATCGTTTGCGATTCCCGGTATCGAACCAGGTTGCATTATTGAATACCGTTGGCGTGAAGTCCGGGTTAATACGTCTGCGAACTATGTGCGCCTCGAGTTTCAGCGAGACATTCCCGTCCAGCACGTTAAGTACCTGATCAAGCCTTTTCCTTTTCCCGGTTACAGCATGCGCTCTATCCACATGCATTCGGATGCGACACCCTTCGTGAAAGAGAAGGACGGTTTCTACAGCACCTCGATGCGTAATGTTCGTGCCGTCCACGAGGAATCGCGGATGCCGCCTGAGGATCAGATCAAGGCATGGCTGCTCATTTATTACAGTACCGACGAAAAGCTGGAGCCAGAGAAATACTGGTTTGATCTCGCCAAACGCGTCTATGACCGGACAAAATCGTTGCTTAAGGTTAACGACGAAGTGCGGCAGGCAGCGGCAACGATCGTAGGCGATGCGAAAACGCCGGAAGAGAAGATTGAACGCTTGTTCGATTTTTGCAAGCAGAAAATCCGGAATGTCAGCGACGACGCTTCCGGCCTGACGGCCGAAGAGCGAAAGAAGCTTAAAGAGAATAAGAATCCCGCCGATACCCTGAAGCGCGGGATGGGGGATGCCGCAGATATCGATCTGCTTTTTGCCGCGCTCGCCACCGCATCCGGTTACGATGCTCGAATAGTTTTGGCGCCGGATCGTGGCGACTTGTTTTTCGATAAGGAAATTCCTAACGCTTATTTTCTCGATCCGTCGAACATTGCTGTCCGAGTTGGCGAAGAATGGAGATTCTACAACCCCGGATACAAGTACATTCCGATTGGCATGTTGCGCTGGCAAGAGGAAGGAACTCCCGCGCTGATAACCGATCCCAAGCAACCCGTCTGGGTCCAGACTCCGTTATCAACACATGATAAGTCGCTAGTTAAGCGAAAAGGCACGTTGAAACTTAGCGATGATGGCACGCTGGAGGGCGATGTCCAGGTCGAGTTCTCCGGACACCTCGGGATGGAACGGAAAGAAGAATACGACGAGGATTCGCCCAGTCAACGTGAAGAAGCGCTTCGGGAGGAAATTAAAGCCCGGCTCAGCACGGCAGAAATTTCCAACATCAGGATTGAGAACGTGAATGACCCGGTTAAGCCCTTCATTTACGCTTTTCATCTGCGCGTGCCCGGTTACGCCGAGCGCACCGGCAAACGGATCTTTTTACAACCCGCAGTGTTCCAACGTGGGCTTGGCACCCTCTTCTCGGCCAGCGAACGTAAGTATGAGATTTACTTTCACTATCCCTGGCGAGAACTGGATGAGGTAAGCATTGACCTTCCCGCCGGATACGCGCTCGATAACGCCGACGCTCCCGCTCCGTTCAGTGGTGGTGAAATTAGTGAATACAAACCAACGCTCAGCGTGACTACGGATAAGCGTACCCTCGTCTACAAGCGAGAGTTTTTCTTCGGCGGGGGAGGAAACATTCTCTTTCCCGTGGGCGCATATCCGCAGCTGAAACGGTATTTCGATGGGGTTCACAAACAGGACAACCACGCGATCTCATTGAAACAAGCTGCCACGACGGCCACGGCAAACTAAACAATAGATCGTAAGGGAAGTCCTCGTACGACTTGAACGAAGGAAGAAATACGATGTTGAGAAAACTACTTGGATCATGCTTCGCACTGGTCTTGCTTGCCGTACCGGTTAGCGCTGCAGGTGATGAACTCCCATCGTGGCTGCGGCAAGCAGCAGCTTTAAAGTTGCCGGCTTACGACAAGAAAGTATCGAGTGTGGTGCTGGTGGACGAGTCGAACATGGTCATAGCGGAAGACGGCCGGGTGACGCGAACTTCCTTGTTCGCCGTGCGCATTCTTACGCGCGAGGGACGCGACAGTGCCGTAGCTGCCGAAAGCTATGAAACTGATTCGGGAAAGATTCGCGAAATTCGGGCCTGGCTGATTCAGCCTTCGGGAAAGTTTACGAGCTACGACAATGACAATGTCGTTGATGAAGCAGATCTCGATGACGTTTATAACGAATCTCGGATGAAGAAAATTGTCGCTCGCAACGAAGCTGACTCAGGCTCGGTTTTCGGTTACATGATTGTTAGCGAGATGCGACCTTTCTTCAATCAGTCTATGTGGTATTTCCAGGGCGTCGATCCCGTTCTCTCTTCAAAGTTGACGCTGACGCTGCCCTCCGGTTGGCGCGCGAACGGCATCACTTTTAACCATAGCAAGATTGAGCCGGTAGTAAATGGCAGCGTTTATACCTGGGAATTGAGAGACATCTCACCGCTGGAGATTGAACCAGCTAGTCCGAGCCTGGTTAATTTGGTGCCCCGGCTCGCAGTTGATTATTTTCCCGCTGAGGGTGCGCGATTGACGACTTCGAGAGCTTTTGATAGTTGGAACGAGGTATCGCGCTGGTATTCCGGCATCAGCGATTCCCAGGCACAGCCTGATGCTCGAATTATCGCTAAAGCCAATGAACTAACGGCCAACACCCGCACCGAATTGGAAAAGATTCAGGCGATCGCCCGCTACGTACAGAGCATTCAGTATATTTCCATTCAGATCGGTGTAGGGAGATGGCGGCCACACTCGGCTTCAGAGGTGTTGGCGAAGTCGTATGGCGACTGCAAAGACAAAGCGAACCTGATGCGGGCGCTGCTTAAAGTCGTCAACATCGAGGCGTATCCGGTCTTGATCCATTCGGGCGATCCGACCTTTGTACAGGAAGTTTGGCCGTCTCCTCGCCAATTCAATCACTGCATCATTGCGGTTAAAGTGAGTGACGCAACGCAGGCCTCAACCGTTCTCGATGTTGCATCGTTAGGACGTCTGTTGATCTTCGACCCCACAGACGACAGTACCCCTGTTGGGGACTTACCGAATCACGAACAAGGCAGCCTGGCTTTGATCGCCGCGGGTGACAAAGGAGCGCTGGCGCGAATGCCCAGCACTTCATCAGAAACCAATCAGCTCGATCGTTTAGCTCAAGTGCAGCTTTCCGCAGACGGCTCTATTGTCGCGACCTTGAAGGAACGCGCTCGCGGACAATCTGCAGTCGCCTACCGGCGTGAATTTCGGGGGCTTTCGAAACCGGACTATCTCAAACGAATTGAAGGCTGGATCACTGCGGGCGCCACGTCTTCAAAGGTAACCAAGATTGCGCCCGAGGATGACCTCAACAGCGGCCAGTTCGCTTTGGACGTCGATTTCACTGCGGCATCGTATGGGCAATCGATGCAGAACCGGTTGCTGGTATTCAAGCCGGCCATCGTCTCGCGACGTGAATCGCTTTTCCTTACGGAAGCAACGCGTAAACATCCGGTAGTGCTTGGTGCTCGCGCGTTTTCGGAAACTGTCTCAGTAAAACTTCCAGAGGGATTTGATGTCGATGAGATCCCTGAAGCGATTAAGATCGAAGCGCCTTTTGGCTCATACAAGACAACTTACGATGTTAAGGATCGGGAGTTGGTTTTTACGCGCACCCTGGCGCAGAAGGCCGGCAGTATTCCGGTGGAGCACTATCAAATGGTACGGAATTTCTTTGAAAAGATTCGCGCGGCTGAGCAGGCTCCAGTGGTCCTGATAAGGAAATAACCGGGTCAAGCTGTTTTGCGAATCAATTCGCGAAATGCTTTCCGTAGGCGTGGGGCCACACTCTCACCAGTTATTGAATAGTGACGAAAGTCAAAAGTGTTGACTATCGCCAGTCCCAGGTTCGCTGAAGTTAGAAATATCTCATCAGCCTCTACCAGATCCCCGAGTTCATAGACGCCTTCCACCACCGGAATCGCTTCCTGGTCTGCCAGCTTTAGGATCGCGTTACGGGTGACGCCGGCAACAGCTCCGGTGCTGAGGGCAGGCGTATATACCGTTCCTTCCTTGACCCAGAAAATATTCGCCATCGTTGCCGCGGCGATCTCACCGCGCTCGTTGAGCATGATGGCCTCATCGAATTCGCGCTCCTGGGCTTCTTCCCATGACAATACCTGCTCGAGATAATTCAGGCTCCTAATTCCAGTCAGCGGCGAGAACGTATTCAGGCGATAAGGGGAGACCGCGAGCGTCATTCCCGACTCCGGAACTTTTTGTGGCTCGCCGGTCATGATTAGCATGTCGGTTTGCTTCGCACCGGGCGCTTTAGTTTTCCAAAAATCGCGGCCGCTACGCGCTAAAAGAATCACTCGCGCGCGACCGTTACTGACGTTGTTTACCTTGATCAGTTTACCCAGCGCTTCACCTACGCCGGCTTCGGTGCAACCACTGCAATCGATATTCAACCGTCCGGCATAATTCAGAAGACGCTGCCAGTGCTCAGGCCAAAGAAAGGGTTTGCCTTGATAGATTGCGACAGTGGTGAAGACACCGCGCCCGTAGAGCATTGCGGAAGAGACTGGCGCCACGCGTGCTTTCGTGGCTGCAAGCATCGTGCGATTGAGGTAGATGACGGGATGCACTTGATGGCTCCCATTGGGAACAGACTAGAAGCGATTTGTCGCTGGGACGTTCACGTTAAAAGACAGCGGGCGAATAGGCCAAAGCATTTTCCATATATCATTTCTTATTTTTCATTTTGCATTTTTGCAGGATTCTGATTGTCGAATTTCCTCCCACGGTTGAAGGAAGTATTCTCAAAGTTGAAGGAAGTATTCTCAAATTAATCAACCCGTGGCACTTCAAAATTGAAAGGCGCTTCTATGGACTCAAATGAAAAATGAAAAATGATATATGGAAAATGCTCTTGTGCTCCTGACCAGCCGAGCGTAAGTTCCAACGCTATTCCCTGCCCGCAGCCATCGCCTGTGCCTCAAGTTTTTGCGGTAAAGATTTGCGCCAGGCGTTTTCCAGATCCGTAACAGGCTGATCAATCGTGGGTTCATTGTTCACGCGTATACGAAGATTGTTGCCGCCCGCGTTACCCAGGATTGTCAACGGAACATTCTTTTGCCGGGCGATAGCGGAGATTGCCTCACGTTGCGCGAAGTCAAAACTAATGACAATCCGGGAAGGCGATTCAGAAAACAGCAAACCACTGGCCGGCAAAGTTCCGGTGAGATTTAGATCAGCGCCTATTGCCTCCCGATTCAATGATGAGAAACAAGATTCGGCGAGAGCCACTGCCAGTCCGCCATCTGAACAATCATGTGCCGATTGCAACAGGCCCGCTTCGGCAGCCTCTAAACAAGCGTCCTGAACGGCGCGCTCGATAGTCAAATCGATTTCCGGAACCTTGCCAGTGGCGATTACATCCGAAACCGGCTCGCCCAGGACCGTTACAGCGAATTCGCTATTGTCGAGATCGTCGGCTGTACTTCCCAGGAGGGCAATCAGATCCCCTTCGCGTTTGAAACCGGGTTGCACCACGCGACGCACGTCTTCAACTAAACCCACCATTCCGATCACCGGAGTAGGCAGGATGCCCCTTCCTTCAGTTTCGTTATAAAACGAGACGTTGCCCGAAACGACGGGTGTGTTGAAGGTCGCACAGGCTTCCGCCATCCCGTCAATTACTTCCGAAAACGCCCACATAACTTCGGGGCGTTCCGGCGATGCAAAGTTAAGACAGTTGGTGATTGCAAGCGGTCGCGCGCCGACACAAACAACGTTACGCGCAGCTTCGGCGACGATCAGTTTTGCGCCCACGCGCGGATTAGCGGCGCAATAACGCCCGTTGCCATCAAGTGTCATGGCCAGGGCTCGTCGAGTTTCTTTGATCCTGACCACAGCAGCATCTGCGCCCGGCAGCACGGCAGTGTTCGTCCGCACCATATGATCGTACTGGCGATAGACCCACTGCTTTGAGGAGATGTTTGGCGATTGCTAGCAGCTTGAGCAACGCCTCGTCTGGCTTGTCTTGGTCTTTGGTTTTTGGTCTTTGGCTTTTGGACTTTGGACTTTGGACGTTGGACATTGGACGAGTGTATTTGGGAGCTTCGTCAGTGAGCAGCGAAACCGGAATGTCAGCCACAGTTTCACCCTGATGAAGCACCTGCATGCGCTCGCCTTCTTTAACCCGGCCGATTACTACTGCGTCGAGATCCCATTTGCGAAAGATATCTACCACCTCGCGCTCTCGGCCCGAATGGGCCACGATCAGCATGCGTTCCTGCGATTCCGAAAGCAGCATTTCATACGCGGTCATGCCTTCTTCACGTTGCGGCACAAGTGAAAGATCCAATTCGATTCCCGTACCAGCGCGAGCCGCCATCTCGCAAGAGGACGAAGTTAAACCTGCCGCTCCCATATCCTGAATGCCGGCCACCGCACCGCTTCGCATCGCCTCCAGGCAGGCTTCGAGCAAAAGTTTTTCCAGGAACGGATCGCCTACCTGCACAGTGGGTCGCTTCTCCAATGCTTCATCGTCAAACTCGGCGGAGGCCATGGTCGCGCCATGAATGCCATCGCGGCCCGTCTTGGCTCCCACGTACAACACCGGGTTTCCAATACCACTGGCTTTCCCAAAGAAGATTTGATCCTGACGGACTAGTCCGAGCGCAAAAGCATTGACTAGCGGGTTGAAGGCATACGCATCATCAAACGCGACTTCACCACCGACTGTGGCCACCCCAAATGCGTTGCCGTAATGAGCAATGCCGGCAACCACTCCGGCGAGTAAGGAACGATTGCGGCGGCCATATTTTTCGTGATCCAAAGAACCGAAGCGGAGACTGTTCATCGCCGCAATCGGGCGCGCGCCCATCGTGAATACATCGCGCAGAATTCCACCGACGCCCGTCGCGGCTCCCTGAAATGGTTCTATAAAAGAAGGGTGATTATGGGATTCAATCTTAAAGGCCGCGCACCAACCGTCACCGACGTCGACGACGCCGGCGTTCTCACCAGGAGGAACGATCACTCTTTCACCCGTAGTAGGTAGACGCTTTAGATGAATTCGAGATGACTTGTAAGAACAATGCTCAGACCACATCACCGAAAAGATTCCTAGCTCGACCAGGTTCGGTTCGCGGCCTAAAAGTGATTTGATTTGGTCGAACTCTTCCTGTGTGAGGTTGTGGGCGGAGATTACGTCGGGAGTCAGCATGCTTCGCCGTTTCGAGTTCAGAGTTTGCTATCGGGCCGGGTGCCGGGTGCCAAGTGCCAAGTGCCAAGTGCCAGCTGCCGGGTATCGGGTGCCGGGTTTCGAGTATCGGCCGACTCCGGGCACCTGATATCCAATACCTGGATACCCGATACTACAGCTATCCCTTGAATAGTTTCTCGATGGCCGCCGTCAGTTCCGGGACCTGAATTCGACCCAACCGCTTGTAAACTAAGTTCCCCTGGGCGTCATAGAGAAATGTTGCCGGCAGCGCGCCGCTCCACTGGGGGTCGACCTTGCTCATTGCCTCTTCGGGATCGCTCACGTTTAGCAGATAGGTTGGCACCGTGACATGCATATCGCGCAGAAACTGCGGCACGGAGGTGTTGATCTCCGAGAAATCGTCCAGGGAGACGGCTGTGAAATCGAGTCCCTGCGGCCGATATTTCTTATCGATGCGCACAAGATCAGGAAATTCTTCGCGGCAGGGATCGCACCAGGTGGCCCAGAAATTAACAAGTAACGGCTTGGTGTTCGCGGAATCGCGTTTAAGGACTGCCGCCAATCCTTCCGCGTCAATTGCTGCCACAGAGATCTTTGGCGCGGCTTTCTTCGCAGCTCGCTTTTTTTGGGCGATAACAGGAATGGTGCCGAGCATCATCAGACTCAGCACCAGACCCAGCAAGACAGTTTTGCGACTCACCTTCATTAGATTAAGCGCGCTTGATGCTGCAACCGAAAGCGTTTGCGGTAGGCTTTGCGACTGGTTTGCCGCCGAGTGTCGCATCGAGGGCGTCGCGCAGTTCACTCGATGTAACTTGAGCATCATTGCGAGAGTTGTCGATCCGTCCGCGATAGACCAGCTTATTGGCGCCATCGAGGAAGTAGGCTTCCGGAGTTACCGAAGCGCCCAGGCGATCGGCAATTTTATTGCCGGCATCCTTCAGAATGGGGAACGTCAGTTTCTTCTCCGCAGCATGAGCTTTTACTGCGTCAGGGGCTTCGGCGACATTTGAATTAATGCCGATCACGTTAATGCCCTTCGCTTTGTAGTCCTGGGCCAGCTTTTCCATACGGTCGTTGTAGGCATTAGAAACGGGACACTGCACGGCGATGAAAATCAGCACTGATCCATTCTTCCCTGCGAGAGAAGCAAGCGAGTGCTCCTTACCGCTGGCATCGGGAAGTGTGAAATCTGCAATCGTCGAACCGATGGCAGGTGGCGCGGGAACGTCGCCCTCAGCAATTCTGGCGTTCGCTACCATCAGAGACCCGGCGAGCAAAACTGTTGCTATTAGCAAAGCCGAAACAAAATTCTTCTTCATAACAGGAAACTCCTTTTCAGATGAAGTCGCTTGGGGAATTAGAACTAGAGATTAACAGCGGGGATTGGACGAGGCAAGTTTGGAGAAAATAGGGTACTGGTGCAGTTTGAATATAACGCCGAAGGCGTTGGCTAATTCCAGCCCAGGGTTTGCTTTGAAACCCTGGGGTAAAGATGCATGTTTGCTTTGTCGCAACTCTTAAGGAGTTGCGACGGGTCTTTGGTTGTCGCGACGCAACCCTTTCAGGGTTTGTGTCTCTGTAAATGGGGCGCGTCTTCCCAGGGTTGCCAAAGCGCAACCCTGGGCTGAAATTAGCGAACGCTTTCAGCGTAAAACTCAAACTGCAGCAGCACCGAAAATAGCAGTAGTCTCGTAATTTGAAAACAGAGTAGGGGCGCCCCTCCGTGGGCGACCTGAATCCAAAACATGGGGGCGGCCACAAGAGTGCCGCCCCTACAGAAAATAGCGTACCACCGAAATAGCAGTACTCAATTTAAAGCTATTACAAATCACCGCTTTCCCAAAACGCGACGGGAAGCAATCACTACAAGAATTGTTAAGAGAATTGTCACCGCGGCAGACAACAAGCAGAACTGACAGAATTGTCCAATCACAAAAGCCTGCAGATAGATCAGCCAGAGTGTTGTGAGAAACATCAGGCCGGTGACGATCACCAGCAGTCTTGCCACCAGCGGATAACTAAAGGCTGCAAGTGTTGCGAGACTAAAAACGGTGAAATAGGCGATGGCTCCGATTAAAGCGAGCGGAATTCCGTTTATTGAAGCGTAAGGACTGCTGAGAACTTCCGAACAGCCGCTGACGATGGTGCAGCGAACGCTTTGCCCAGTAACGTGTTGGACAGTGAGGTAGATTGAATCCGCGAGCCCTACAAGTGCCAGGCAGGCGATTACGATGTAAAGCTTTGTTGCTTTTGTCGCAGGGGTTTTTGTTTGAGTTGAGTCGCCAATCACTTTGACATCAGCGACCTGCTGCTTTCAATTCAGCCTGAATCAAGGGACGGAGCTTTTCAGGTGGAAGCGATTCAAAAGGTACTTCACGGCCATTCAGGAAGACAGTGGGAGTTCCGTTGACACCGAGTGCTGATGCGCGCCTGCCGTCAAGAGCGATGCGCTGATCCACAGCGCTGCTCATTAAGTCGCGGCGATACTTAGCTACGTCCAATCCCAGTTTCACGGCGTATCCTTCAAAAGTTGGTCGCGCATCGAATGTCGGGTGCCACGTGCGTTGGCTTTCGAAAATCATGTCATGCATTTCCCAAAACTTTCCCTGCATACCTGCCGCCTCAGCGGCGCGTGCTGCGGAGACAGCGTGCGGATGCGCCTGGGCAAGCGGAAACTCACGGAAGATTACCCTGAGCTGCGACCCGAATTCTTTTTCCATGGTCTTTAATACGGGATGAAGTAAACCGCACGGCGGACACTGAAAATCGCCAAACTCTTCGAGCGTAACTGGCGCATTGTCTGGCCCGATACTGTGAGGCGGTTGTGCACCGAGCTGCGAGACAGCGACCGGACTTGCCGCCGGCGATGCAGAAGGCACGGCAGAACGATTAGCAACAGCGGGAGCAGTGACTGCGTTAGTTTTAGGTCTACTCAAAAACCAGCCGGCCCCCAGCGCGACACCGAGAACGGCAAGAATGATTAGCAGCGGCAAAAATTTTCGCATGATTTAAGCAGTCGGTCAGTTCAGCAAACGTCAGGCAGATCATTCAACCGTATAGCTTACTGTCTCTTCAAGGTTCCCGTTGACATGGACTTCGACCTTATATTTCCCCACCGGCCAATCGCGCGGGGCGATCAAATGTCCATGGACTATATTCTCGAGCGTCCGAGTCGTGTAGTCGATATCTTTAATCTTCTCGTTCGAGCCACCTTCAGCCTCCACGACATACCACGAAAATTTCATCTTCGTCCCAGACTTGGCATCCTTCAGTTTGGCGACGCAGTGAATGGTCCGGTCCTTAGAATTGAAAATGCTTGTTTCTTCACCCGGATCACCTTCTCCATCGTCACGGGCCATATGTACATCGCTTAGGGCGCCGGTTGACGTCGAAGGAGTATCCCGATTTGAATTGGCAGGTTCGGGAGTACTGTTGGTGGACAGGTTTGTCGATTTTCTCCCCAGATTGCAAGCGATGACTACGCACAGCATTAGTCCCACGGCTAGCCAAGCGGGGTGACGTTTCATTTTAGTTCTCCAGAAACTCAATTGTTTCGCTGAGCTTTAAAGCTAAGCAACTGCGGCTAGGGTAGCGGCGAGCGAGCTGAACACTTCGCGACCGTCGCTGGAACCAAGCAGGTCTTCACACGCGCGTTCCGGATGGGGCATTAACCCGAGTACATTGCGCCCGGCATTGCAGATTCCGGCGATGTTGCCGCGCGATCCGTTCGGATTCGCGCTGTCGGTAATGTTTCCTTCTTTATCGCAGTAATTGAAGACGATGCGGTCATCACGCTTTAGTTCAGCGAAGGTGACTTCATCGCAGACGTAATTGCCATCGGCATGGGCAATGGGAAGCCGCAGTACCGCGCCTGCCGGTAATTCATTCGTATAGGGTGTGTCGTTAGTTGCGACACGCACATAGACGTGCTCACAAATGAAGTGCAGGTCGCGATTACGAATCAACGCTCCCGGAAGCAATCCCGCCTCACACAGAATCTGAAAACCGTTGCAGATTCCTAAAACAAAGCGGCCGCTTTGCGCGAACTCTTTCACGGCGGTCATCACGGGAGAAAAACGGGCAAGGGCGCCAGCTCGCAGATAGTCTCCATAAGAAAAGCCACCGGGAATGATTACTGCGTCGTAAGTGCTGAGATCTGTATCGCGATGCCAGATGAAGTCTACGGGCTGGCCCACATGTTTGGAGATCACATGATAGGCATCATGGTCGCAGTTGGAACCCGGAAAGACTATTACGCCGAATTTCACGCTTCAATCTCCACGCGATAATCCTCAATGATCGGGTTGGATAAAACCTCGCGCGCCATACGAACCACGGATTCCTGGGCTTCGGCTTCGCTTAAGGAATTATCCAGCGCCAGCTCAAAATACTTTCCCTGGCGGATGTCAGCAATACCGCTGAACCCCAGCAATTCGACCGAGTGTTGAATTGCTTTCCCTTGCGGATCGAGCACTCCGGGTTTGAGATTTACATAGACCTTGGCTTTCATTTTGTTTTTCTCGATGCGCTTATAGTATGACAACCCAATCTATTAAGTGTAGCGGCGAGCCAAGTTCTACACCATCCTTGTTTGGGATCTACAAATTTCCTGGCAAAGCCATGAGAGGCCTAATCTCTAAAGACTCGAGTGAAAATAGTCTCAACGTTCCGCAGGTAAGTGTCTAATGAAAAGACGCGTTTGATTTCCTCCGGCGAAAGGATCGTGTTGATTTCCGGATCGCCCTTCACTAATTCGCCAAAATCCTGATTCTCGTCCCACGCTTTCATCGCATTGCGTTGTATGGATTCATAGGCTTGCTCGCGGGCGCTGCCTTTTTGCGTTAACGCCAGCAGGAGTTGACCGCTGAAGACCAGGCCACGGGTTGCGTCAAGGTTTTCGCGCATTCGTTCGGGATAAACGACCAAACCATCAATCAGTGAGGTAGCTTTTTGCAGGATGTAGTCGAGCGCAATGCTTGAATCCGGCAGCACAACGCGTTCAGCGGAAGAATGCGAAATATCTCGTTCGTGCCAAAGCGCAACGTTCTCGAGTCCCACCAGACTATTGGCCCTGATCACGCGAGCCATACCGCAAATCCTCTCCGAAATGATCGGATTGCGTTTGTGCGGCATCGCGCTGGAACCCTTTTGCCCTTTAGTAAATCGCTCTTGTGCTTCACGCACCTCCGTGCGCTGCCAGTGACGCACGTTCAAGGCAAACTTATCGAGTGATGAAGCAATAAGGGCCAGCGTGCTTAGGTATTCCGCATAACGATCACGTTGAATGATTTGAGTCGAGACGGCCGCAACTTCCAGTCCCAGTTGTTCACAGACGCGCTCTTCAACCACCGGATCTAAATGGGCGAAGGCCCCGACGGCGCCACTGATCTTGCCAACCGCTGTGGCTTTTCGAGCTCGCATTAACCGCTCTCGATTGCGAGTCATCTCGCTGTACCAAAGCGCAAAGGTCAGTCCAAACGACGTTGGTTCAGCGTGAATTCCATGGGTGCGACCAATTTGTGGCGTGCTCTTGAATTCGAAGGCGCGGCGTTTTAGTACTGCAAGCAACTCGCCAATTTTCTTAAGCAGAATATCGCAAGCATCGCGGAGCAATAGGGCATTGGCGGTGTCGACAACGTCTGATGAAGTTAAACCGAAGTGGACAAAGCGTGAGGCCTCACCGATTTCTTCAGCGAGGTTAGTAGTGAACGCAATCACGTCGTGATTGGTGGTCCGCTCGATCTCGTTGATACGCTTGACAGAAAACTTAGCTCGCGATTTGATTTGTTCGAGCGCATCACGCGGGATGGTACCCATCTGGGCGTGGACTTCGCATACAGCCAGTTCGACATCCAGCCATTTTTGGAACTTGTTTTGTTCCGACCAAACCGCGCCCATTTCGGGCAATGTGTAACGTTCAATCATGGCGTAACAGTTTCGAGTTTCGAGTTTCGAGTTCCGACGTTCGAGTTCCGATTTCACAAAAAAACAGTCGGGCCTCAGGGGGCTTGAAAAACTCACCGGCACAAGGCGAACTCGGAACGTGAAACCCGAAACGCGAAACTTTATTTTAGAGCTGTCGAATTCACAAAATATCTGGCGAGCTGCCATTGGTTATCGCGTTGCACGACAGTGAAAGTCTCCATACCCTCGCCCTTTTCAAAGCGTGTTTGATAGCTAATGATGAACACGTTGCCTTTCAAAGGGCCACCGGAGTTGTGCTGCTCAGTCGCGGAATGAAGCGCGCGATTCTCCATCTTACCAAGCTTCGCCTTTAGCGTCTTAAATACGGCAACAGTCTCGTCCAGATCCAATTCTTGCTTCCAGAGATCGGCCGCCTCGTTGTAAATCTTCTCGTAACGTTCAGCGGCGATGTCAGCAGTCACAGATGTGATCAGTGCCTCCACCTCAGCAGGAATACCGCGGCTTTCAGACTGAAGCCCGCAGGCGCTAACGATGCTGAGCGTCAGCGTCAACAGCAGCGATTTCAAAAGAAAAGAAGAACAGTTGAATCGGAAAGCGAGGTTGCCCCGCAAGCCGCGTCGGATTGAGCTCGAGCTGCGGCATTCCTCCACCATCTTTTGCTATACCTCAATCCAGGGTGTCGGTTCCTTGGGAAAGGAAAGACTGATTTGAGTTTCGGCGGGAAAGAGTGGCGCCCTTTCTTGCAACGCAACCTCGGCAGAGATTTTTGCGAGATAAGGATTGTTGGCGCGCTGTGAGAGATGAGCCAGCACAATGTGTCTGGCGCAACCGTCAAATCCATCGCGCAGCCAATCAGCCACGTCCTCGTTTGAAAGATGGCCGAGCCGCGAGAGGATTCGCTGTTTCAATTCCCAGGGATAGGCATCGCAGGCCTTGAGCATGTCGCGGCTATGATTCGACTCAATCAGGATCGCCGCGCAGCCCCGCAATTGCTGGCTAATCAGCGTCGTAATATGGCCAAAGTCCATTAAAGTCGCGATTTTCACGCCCTGATGCGTGGCGGTGAATCCGAAGTTGTCAGCGGCGTCGTGGGGAATGGTGAATGGGTGAAAATCGATTTCGCCAATGCGGAAATCTTTGCTCGATTCGATCTGTTCGACGCGATTGCTCAACGCCGCGGCACGTTTTCGTGGTTCGTCGTTCGCGAGATTGGTTCGCTCGCTGATGTAGGCGTCACACGTTGTGGCTGAGATGTATACCGGACAATCGACGGAGCGAAGCAGCACGCGTAGACCGCCTACGTGATCGCCGTGCTCGTGAGTGACGAGGACTCCATCGAGGCGACGAATGTCCTCGCCGACCAGCGCCAATCGTCGCACAAGCTCTTTCGCGCTTAGTCCGGCATCAACGAGAACGCGAGTTTCGCCGGCAACGATCAAAACCGCGTTACCAGTTGAGCCGCTGCCGAGAACGGAAAGTTTCATCTTAAGGACTCGAAATCAAGACAGGAACAACGAAGCAGAACTTTACCACTTAACTAATGATTCTGTAACAGAAAGTTGTGGTCAGTTCTCAGTTGTTAGTGGGTAGTATTGAGTCATCGAGTCATTGAATCTTGACGATTGAAAGCATGACTCAGTTTCAAATGACTCAATGATTCAATGATCCAATGCCTCAATACTGCCAACTGACCATTTGACTAAATTTCAAGGCGAGATCGATCGACGCGAAATCCGTTGAGGTTACCTAAAGCTCCCAATGCAAGTTTTTCAGTAGTGAAGAACTTTCGAGCTACGTCCTGGATCTCGGCGCTGGTGACAGCTTCAATGCTCTGAATCATTTCGTCTGGTGAGATGTGACGATTGTGGATGATTTCCTGCCGCGCGAGGGTGCCGGCTCGCGCACTTGATGACTCCAATCCTAAAAGCACTGCTGAAATAGCCTGTTCTTTGACGAGTTTAAGCTCATCATCGGGTACTGCCTCGTTCACGATGCGCCGCACTTCGGTGAGCGAGAGATCCAACACTTCATCGAGTTGTTTGGGAGATGTCCCGGCGTAAATCGTAAATACGCCCACGTCTGAAAAAGTGCCGCTGCCTGCACCCACTGAATAGGCGAGCCCACGCTCTTCCCGAATCTTCTGCCAAAGTCGGCTCGATGTTCCGCCTCCGAGGACCGAAGCCAGCAGACTTGCAGCATATCGCTCCTGACTGAGAGCGGTCGGGAAAGGCGAAGCAACGATCAAATGCGCCTGCTCCAGTTCTTTCTTGTGTTCAATCAGTATCGGCGCCGCCGGGGCTGGAGTCACAGTAGCTTCCGCTGACAAACGCGAGGCATCGGCGTTGGTGCCTCCGTCGGCAAACGCGCGCTCGATCATCTCGACTATCCGCTCGTGTTCGACGCTGCCGGCTGCCGCTATTACCAGATTTGAGCGTGAGAAAGCGTGCGCATGAAAATCAGCAGTAGTTTGCTGATCGAAAGTCGAAACGGTGTGTGCTGTTCCTTCGATCGGACGCCCGAGCGGGTGATTTGGAAAGTAAGCAGCGTTGAAGAGCTCTCCGAGCAGCTCGTCTGGAGTGTCCTCAACCATTTTGATCTCTTCGAGGATGACTTTTCGCTCTCTTTCCAGATCCTGCTGGTCAAATCGCGGTTGGGAGACGAGGTCGGAAAGGAGGTCGATGGCCTCAGGCAGTCTGCCGTCGGCAACCTTTATAGCGAAACCAGTCATCTCCTGAGTTGTATAAGCATCAAGGTGGCCCCCGAGCCGGTCGGATTCAACAGCAATATCGCGAGCCGTTCGGCGTCTAGTCCCTTTGAAAACAGAGTGTTCAATAAAGTGGCAGATTCCGTTCAAAGTCGCGGATTCGTGTCGCGATCCGCGGCGAACCCAGATTCCCGCCGTGACTGAGCGCAATCCCGGCATGTGTTCGGTCAGGATTGTGACGCCGCTAGGGTGTCTGGTTAATTGAACGTTGTCGATCATGCCTTGTATTAAGAGTGGTCGTGTCTGGGTGGTTTTGCCTTCAGGGGTCGGGACTGAAATCCTAACACGCGGCAAAATCGCCTGCAAACGAGCCCCAAAGTAGGCCCATTTACTTGACAGAGTCTTAAAAACTGGCCGAAAATGCGACTATCTAGTGGTTCCGGTAAGTCTCCTGGCCTGAACCTGTTCGCCTTGTAAAGGCACTTGTTCCGTGGTGCATTTGGAATGAGGATGAACTTCAGAAGAATCCTTCCCAAGTTGAGTCGAACACACAGATGTTGTTTCTCCGCGGGCGCTACGAGCTAGAGTCTGCGTTGGAGGTTTTTGCCCCATGAAAAGAAGAATTAGCTTTGCGCTCAGTTTAGTGGCGCTTTCAGGCGTTTTCTTTTTAAACGAGCCGGCAGTGCTTGCAGGTAAGGGGACGTTGGCAACCATCACTGGATCTGTAAAGGACGAGAAGGGTAACCCCTTGGCTGGGGCGATCGTCTCGCTACTAAAAGACGGGGCAAACGTTGTAATCAAGGAGACGAGAACCAGCAATGACGGCCGTTTCAGCGCGAAGATTGCGCCGGGCCGCTACAGCATCCGCGCAATTGCGGAAGGATTTAATGCAGTCGCCTTCGCTTCAGTTGAAGTGCGTCCTTCGCAGGAGTTGATTTATCGCTTTAATCTTGAACCGATTGGTTCCGGCAAAACCTTACCTGAGCGCCGCAAAGATAGAGACGACGTCCGCTGGATTCTCCGTTCAGCTCAAACCCGCCGTTCAATCTTCCAGGTCCAGGAGGCCGACGAGGCAGAAATCAAGGCTGCGCTGGGTATTGAGACTGCAGACGAAGGAAATACGACCTCTGCAAGTGACATAGCCTACGAAGGCACCGCTGAGGTGCCGTCGAACAACTTCAAAGGCCGGACGCTGGGGGTAGTCCAAACATATTTTGCCGGCGGGGTCTCCGAGCCTGGCTATCCCGGCCTTAACTTCGCCATTTCCACGCCGGCAAGCGAACAGGTCGAATTGATATTCGCCGGACAAACAGGTTTCGGCGCTCAAGGTCCAGAGCGCTTAGAGGCCACAGGCCGCGTCCGAATAAATGACCGGCACAACCTCGAAGTCAGCTTCGGCGGCATGCAGTTTAATTCGCCACGCGGATTCGCGGATGTCGAAAGCCGGCCAAACGGACAGGTTTCTGTTCGGGCCATAGATGAATGGATCGTTCGGGACGGTATCGTCATCGTTATGGGTCTTGATTATTCGCGCTTCATTGGCGCCGGGGGCGCGCGTTCACTAAGCCCGCGAATCGGCCTCCAGTTTGATCCCAACGCGCGCACACGAATTAAGGCTGCTTACGCGCCAGGCGGTGATGAAGGCGAAACCCAGAGCGTAGCGAGTTTCGAAGGCACCGACGTAGTTTTCACGAACGCTGGGAACCGGCCGATTGCCGTTATCGATGGACAGGCCGTCATGGAGCGCAGTCATCGACTCGAATTTGGGGTCGAAAGAGTTTTGAGTAATGACTCAAATCTGGAAGCCACTGCCTTCTTCGATACAACATCCGGTCGAGGTGTAGGGTTATTACGTACTCCGATTAGCGGGTTCTCAGGTACCACTGGCGACTCCCTCATCAATGTCGCTAACCAGCAAGGAGGCGCGCGCGGTATGCGCGTCGTTTACACAAGGAGATTGGGCGGGCAGTGGAGTGCATCCGCCGGATACTCGTTTGGCGAAGGGCAACGATTGGCGTCTACATTTTCGACACCCGACGAGATGTTTGCTGACTCGTTCTTCCAAACGGCGGCGTTGCAAGTGAGTGGTGGGTTTAGGAGCGGAACGCATGTACGCACCGTTCTACGTTTTTCGCCCAACGCGACCGTTTTCGCCATTGACCCGTTTGCGGGACGTCTTGGCGTATACGATCCCTCGCTGAGCATTCAGGTCACACAAGATCTTCCCAGCTTCGGCTTGCCGGTGCGTGCGGAAGCGGTGCTCGACGCTCGCAACCTACTGGACGCCCAGGCGTCAACTGAGAATGGAGAGATCCTGACGCAGATTACGACTAATCGTCGCTCGGTGCGTGGTGGCATCTCCCTGAGATTCTAACGCGGAGTTGTGGTGGCAAACGGAGCCACCCGCTGCTCAGTTAGGTGTTTGTCCCGCACGCCCACCGCGCGCTTTTCTCCAAAATCATGGAAAACTACGAAATACTGAATCCCGCAACGGCGTCGGCGTGAATCTTGTGGCGGTGGTACCGCGAAAGAGCTTTGCATTTTTGATCGCGCGAGTGGTTTTGGAACCTTGAAGTGACTGTTGAGACACCCCATGGCACTTGGGAACAAACATTGCTCATAACAACCGGATCGGGAAGGGGCCCGAGTTACGTGAAATAAATCCGTGAAAAGATCGGTACTTACAACTGGGACCTGGTTAGTACTAATTGGCGCAGCTCTGATGGTTGCCGCCGGAGTACTTAACTTTGTCCAAAGGGCTCGCCGCGAAACACCACCCTGGGACGGCATTCGCTGGACTGAGACCCAGCAGGGAATCATCGCCGAAACAGTTGAGTCCAATTCCTCGGGAGCCCGCTCGAGATTGCTACCAGGCGATCGTTTAGTCGCTATCTTGAGCGGCGAGAAGTACCAACCGATTGTACGTGCCAAAGATGTGCAAATGTATTTGGAGGAGGCACAGGTCGGTGGCCAAATTCACTACTTGATTGAACGGCCGTCGTATCCGGAAGACAGTCGATTCTATTACGCCGATTTGGACAACCTCGATGCCACCCACAAGTGGACACCGCGTGCCCTCTACATCAACTTAATCGGCTTGGTTTATCTGTTCGTAGGCTTCTTTGTCTTATTCAAACAAGGCGGTCGGGCGCCCTTCGCTCTTCATTTCGCGATCCTCTGCCTGACGGCATTCGTTCTACATTTCTATACGCCTGTCGGTACTTACCGCGATCTCGATCTCGCGATTGCTTTCTTTAAGAACGCCGCTTTGGTTTTGTTTCCAGCCCTGCTTGTACACTTCTGTGCGCTTTACCCCTTGAAACAACAGCTGTTTGCGGAGCGGCGACGACGCACTGTGTTGCTTTATGTACCTGCGATCGCATTGCTGTTGCTGACTACCTTTGTTTACTTGCGTGATGAGTTGGCAAAGGCAGTTCCCGCAGTAGGACAAGTGCCTGCCTTGTCTGAATCGTTTGTTGCGCTTTACTGGAAACTTAGTTTCTTCCACCTCGTCGCCGGCTTAATTGTCAGCGCGGTCCTGGTGGTAAGGACTTGGGTCAAGGCGAAGAGTGCAGTTGTGCGGCAGCAGATGAAGTGGGTGGTGTGGGGCTCGTTGCTGGCGATTGCGCCATTCACGCTGCTCTATGGCGTCGGCTATCTGTTCGGCGCGCACAGCGACCCCTGGCTCACCGACGCTGCCGTCTTGCCACTCGTCCTGATTCCTCTCGCGTTTGGCTATTCCGTAATTCGCTATCGCTTAATGGACGTCGAACTCGTGGTGAGGCGCGTCTTTGTTTATGCCTTAACCACTTTATCGATTGCGATGCTGATCGGCTCAGTGGTTTACCTCGGCGGCATCTACGCAGTTGGCGGCGAGAGTTTTACTTCCGGCGAGCTAACGTTACGTGTCGTAGTTGCGATCGTAGCAATGGCGGGAATCGTAATGCTCGCGGCGCCGGTGAAGAGCTTTTTGCAGGAACGCACCGATCGACTCTTCTATGGCGAACGCTACGACATGCGTAACAGCCTGCTGGATTTTGGCCGAACGCTCTCAGCCACAACCGCCCTGGAACCATTGTTGGATTCCCTTGTCAGCCGTTTGCAGGAAGTTATGAACGTCGGACGCGTGGCTATCTTTGTCGAAGACAACAGGGCACCGTCTGGATACAGGTTGGCACGTGCTGAAGGCCTGGCCGCTGAGATGATTGTGCCACCTGATTTTCGCGAGATGATCCGCGTTCGTTCTGCTGAGAATGGCGTGGTGCGCACCGACGATCTCGATGTCGCGCCTGAGTCGAGTGGTTTTGTCCGTCGCGCGCTGCATTATTACGTGCCCTGCGTCGTTCGCGGCCGCATGGTGGCCGTTATTGGGCTCGGCCGCTCTTCAGACGGAGCATTGCTTTCTTCTGAAGACGTGGAGATTTTGCGAACTGTTTCCGGTTATGTGGCGGTTGCGATTGAAAACAGCCTGCTTTATCAGGAGCAGCAGGCGCGCGCCTCAGAACTAAAACTATTGAAAGAGTTCAACGAGTCGATCATCGAATCGATTAACGTGGGTCTGCTGGCCGTTGACCTTGAAGGCCGCGTCACGCGCATGAACTCGGCACTTGAGCATATCCTCGGACTGGCGCGCGATCAGGCTATCGGCAAGCGCGTGGAAGAACTCTTCTCTGAAGATTTTGCGGACACGCTGCGTCAGGTACTGGGCAACGATCGCTGGCGCCTGCGCGAGATTCGCAACATCTATAAGATCCACACGGCGACAAGGGCAGGTCAGACTTTGGTGCTGAATATCGCAATTGCTCCGCTGCAGGATCCGCAGGAACAGACCGGAGCGCTCGTCGTTGTCGAAGACGTCACTTCGCGCATTCGCCTTGAGGAACAATTACAACAGCGTGAAAAGTTATCGTCGATTGGTTTGTTGGCAGCAGGCGTGGCTCACGAAGTGAACACTCCACTCACCGGCGTCTCATCGTATACACAAATGCTTTTAGGCATGTTGCCTGAAGCCGATCCCAAACATGCATTGCTGCAAAAAGTGCGGCGTCAGGCCGAGCGTGCGACCAACATCGTCAATAACCTGCTCAACTTTTCACGTACCGGCGGCGCCACGGAGTTCGCGGAGGTAGATATCCACCGGGTCCTGGACGACACCCTACAACTGCTCGAACCACAGCTACGCAGTAATCAAATCGAGATCGTTCGAGCTTATCCAAAAGACCAGCAACTTGTGTTCGGGAACAGCGGTAAGTTGCAGCAAATTTTTACTAATCTATTGCTGAATGCCCGCGATGCCATTCCTAATGGCGGAAACATTAGAATCTCAACGACGAATGGCGACAACGACTCGCTAATCATCGAGATCGCGGACTCCGGCATTGGCATCGCTCCTGAGAACGTCGCCAAGATCTATGATCCTTTTTACACAACGAAGGGTGTGGGCCGCGGCACCGGTCTGGGACTAGCCGTGTCGTATGGCATCGTGCAGGAACATTCGGGTCACATTTCGGTGGAGAGCATTCCCGGCCGCGGAACGACATTCAGAATCACTTTACCTACGTCTGATTTGCGAGCCCGCTTGCAGGCAGTAGGCGACTAAAGCGCTAACATCTATTCTTGTTTTGAGCCGGACCAAATAGCATTGAGCTGTTTGTTCCGGCTTTTGTGATCTGTCTGTTCTCGCCTAAACTGAAGTTCAATTCTTAAGTTCAAGATTGAAAGCACGCATGGCTAAAAAAGGTTCTGTACTCATAGTCGACGACGAGGAGATCATGCGCGATGTCCTCGAGACACTGCTCTCCGCGGAAGGATATCGAGTTGATCTCGCAAAAACCGGCGAGGAGGGGATCGAAGCTTACGGCAAGCGGGCCTACGACGTAGTCCTGCTCGATCTCTCGATGCCGGGCATTGGTGGTTTGCGCGCGCTCGAAGAACTTCTCAAGAACGATCCCGAAGCAGTGATCGTGATGATTACTGCGTATGCCACCTTCGACACCGCGATCGCCGCCTGGGAACGCGGGGCGTTTGGCTGCATTCGTAAGCCATTTCAAAACGAACAAATCACGGCCACGATCGCCGCCGGCATCAAACGCCGTCGTAAGGAAGAAGAACGCCGCACGCTGCGACGCGCGATGAGCCGTGCCGTCGATCGTGGGGAAATAGTGGGGCGGTCGGATGTGATGCAGGAAGTGTTTCGCCTCGTGGAACAGGTGGCCCCGGCCCGTTCGACAGTTCTGGTCACCGGCGAAAGCGGTACCGGCAAAGAATTAATCGCCAAAGCGATTCACGAAGCGAGCATGCGCGCCACGAAGCCCTTCGTGACGGTAAACAGCTCGAACATTCCTTCAGAACTTTTGGAATCCGAACTGTTTGGCCATACCCGCGGCGCCTTCACCGGCGCAGTGGCCGTGAAGAAGGGACTGTTTGAAGTAGCCGATGGTGGTTCAATTTTTCTCGATGAGATCGGCGACATCCCCCCGGAAACACAAGTACGTTTGCTGCGAGTGATTCAGGAACGTGAGTTTACGCCGCTCGGAGATACGTCGCCGCGCCGCGTTGATGTGCGAATCATCGCCGCCACGAATATCGATTTAAAAGAAGCTGTAAGGCAGGGTTCCTTCCGCGAAGACCTTTATTATCGGCTCGCAGTCGTGCCGATTGAGCTTCCTCCGTTGCGAGATCGACGCGAAGACATTCTGGCCCTCGCGCAACACTTCATCGCCAAGTACAACGAAGAAAACGGACGGGAGGTATCGCAACAGTTGGCTCCGGAGGTTTTGGCACTTCTCGAGGCCTATTCCTGGCCGGGCAATGTGCGTGAACTTGAAAATACAATCGAACGTGCGGTAGTGATTGCGCCGGATAATGAAGTTACGCGCGAGTGTCTACGAGCGGAGATTAGTGACCCGCAAAGCGTCGCTGCGAGATCGCACGACGGCGCCAGTAACACGGCGGTTCAGGACATCGGACGAGGGGTTAATTTCTATGACGAAGTGCGCCGTTTTGAAATCGACTTGATCCGGCGAGCTTTGGATCAAACGGGCGGGCATCAGTCGCGGGCCGCGCGCTTGTTAGGAATGAACGCAACGACACTGAATTCCAAGATTAAGACTTATAATATCAATCTACGGCCACAGGGATGATCGAATGATTGCGGCCACGGTTTTAAAGGTCGCGGAAGGAGCAACCAGTGAGACGTCGTGATCTTGATGGTTGTCCGATTGCCGGAGCGTTGCAGGTGATTGGCGACAAATGGACAATGCTGATCGTTCGCGATTTGGCGCATGGGCCGCGGCGCACTATGGAGCTGCATTCCAATCTGGAACCGATTAGCAGTCGGACCCTCGTGGCTCGGCTGCGCGATTTAGTGGCCGATAAAATTCTCGAGCGCACCGACTTTGGCGGAAATCCTCCGCACATTGAATATGAACTCACCGCGCGCGGCATGTTACTGGTGCCGCTTTTGGATGTACTACGTGAAACAGGACAAGCACTAGGTTGTAATGAGTGTGAGGATCGGAAGCGGCGGCGCCGCGCGTACTGCGAAACATGTCCTAACAACGGGTGGGTTCCAATCACAGAACCTGTTAGCCGCCCAATTCGTCGACGCCGGAGTGACGATTCAATAGTTCTGCTTTAAAACTTGCGGCTCTGCCGCCCACCGTGCGGCGAAGGCTCGCCTCACCACCACCTCCTACTTTCTTAAAAGGTTAGTCCCCTGCCTTCGCAACTTCAATTTGGTTTGAGATAACTTTGCCATCAGGCGTGATCACTGTCGCGTGGTCTTGAGTTACTCGTTCACCCTCAATTGTGACTTCATCGCCTGTAGGCATTGCCACCGGCAAGTGATCCAGAAAACGTTCTGCGTCGAGCGCCGACATACAGCCGGTGCCGGCGGCAGTGACTGCCTGCCGATAAACCGAATCCTGTACGTCGCCGCAAGCAAACACGCCGGGGATATTAGTCGCGGTGGAATGTCCGGAGGTCTTAATGTAGCCGACGGGATCAGTGTCAATCTGGCCCTTAAAGAGATCCGTGTTCGGCTTATGACCAATCGCCACAAAGACACCCGCGCACGGAAAGATGCGCTCTTCGCCAGTCTTCAAGTTGCGGAGTCTGACGCCAGTAACGCCTTCGTCCGGCGTTCCCAAAATCTCTTCGACGGCGGTGTCCCAGATAAACTCGAGCTTTTCATTATTGAAGGCCTTGTCCTGCATGATCTTCGAGGCGCGTAATTTATCGCGTCGATGCACTACAAAAACCCTGGCAGCATAGCGAGTAAGAAAAGTCGCCTCTTCCATCGCCGTATCCCCGCCACCGACAACCACCAAGACCTTGTTGCGAAATGCCGGCAAAGGCCCGTCGCAAGTGGCGCACGCTGAGACTCCGTTGCCGCCAAGTCCGTCCGGTACCTTTGCTTCACCGGGAATGCCCAACCATTTGGCTGAAGCTCCCGAAGCGATGATTAGCGTGGCTGCTTTAATGACGTGATCAGCAGTATGGAGCGTGAATGGTCTCTCCTGCAGATCCACTTCGGTGATCCACGCCTCGAGAAACTCAGTACCAAATCGTTCCGCCTGTTTGCGAAACTCAACCATCAGATCGGGACCCTGAATGCCATCTGAGAACCCCGGATAGTTTTCCACATCAGTTGTGATCATCAACTGACCGCCAGGCGCGGTTTGCTTCTCCGCATCGACGGGCGCATCGATTAAGAGGGGCGCGAGATTGGCTCGTGCTGAGTAGATAGCAGCCGTCAATCCGGCGGGACCGGAGCCAATGATTACCACTTCCCTGTGGAGCGTCTGTTTCGGCATTGAGTGTGGTGTTTTCCCTTCGTTTGGCGGTGAAAATACTCCAGCAGACTGTAACTAAATGAACATCAGTATAGCCTTTTCGGTTAGGCGTATAGTATAACTACTGATACTTGAGTAGTCGAACTAAGGTCTTGCGCAACTACCCAATTGCCACCAGGAGACTCTAACAAAAGCTTGAAGGACGGTACTCCCCAGACGATTGCTACCATCGCCGTAATCGGAGCTGGCACCATGGGGCATGGCATCGCCCAGGTTGCCGCAGCCGCGGGTTATCGCGTCATCCTTCGCGACCTGGATCGTGAAAGTCTTGCGAAGGGAATTCGAGCAATCGAACGCAACCTCGACAAAGGGATGCGACTCGGCAAACTTACCGAGGAGGATCGCGAGCAGACACTGCAAAATATTCGCGGCACTACTCATCTCGATCAGGTTGCAACGGCGGACTTGATTATCGAAGCAGCCCCGGAGCAGCTGGAACTGAAACAAGAACTGCTGCGCGAAACGGAATCCTTCAGCGACCATAACTTCATTTTCGCGTCTAACACTTCGTCACTTTCGATTAGCGAAATCGCCTCTGTTTCCTCACGACCCAGCCGCGTGGTCGGAATGCATTTCTTTAACCCGGTTCACGTAATGCGTTTGCTGGAAATCGTAGTTGGGAAGGCTACTGACCCCGACACTGTGGAAACTGTCCGCGAGGTTGGCCGCCGGATGCGCAAGGAACCGATCATCGTGAACGATGTGCCCGGTTTTGCTTCGAGTCGTCTCGGCGTCGCCCTTGGGCTTGAAGCGATGCGCATGCTGGAGCAGGGCGTAGCCAGCGCCAATGATATCGACAAGGCTATGGAGCTGGGCTACAACCATCCCATGGGGCCGCTGAAACTTACTGACGTTGTTGGACTTGATGTTCGACTGAATATCGCCGAGTATCTACATCGCGCGCTCGGATCCGAAACTTTTCGCCCGCCCGAGGTGCTGCGCCGTCTGGTGAGTGAAGGCAAGTTGGGGAAGAAAAGCGGCGAAGGTTTTTATAGTTGGCGAGAGGAGACGGGAGATGCGCGCCTGGCGCAATCTTCCTGAGTGCTTGACGCAACTGTGTTACCGACTATGAGCACACCCTACAACAACGAAGAGAGGCGCTTTGCTTTACGAATGTCATTGCGCTTGCCGATTGTCGTCTCCGGACGCGCCGAAGATGGTTCCGCCTGGAGTGAGCCCACTGAAACCGACGACATCTCGAACACGGGGACACTTTTCCACCTCAATCAAAAAGTTAATCGCGGCGAACGACTCTACCTGCGCGCGCACCGGCCCGATGGAGCGCCCATTGAAGTGACGGCGGTGGTGGTGCGCGTCGCGCCGGCGATTTATGGAACCGCTCGCGTCGGCGTGCAGATCGCAGAACCCACCGAAAACTGGTTACGCCTCTTCGTTTCCTGGGTCGCAGACGAACAACCCACGCCTGCCGATCCCGACGCACCTGCCAGCGAATAGTCCATTTGCCGATTCCGCAACGAAAGTTTTAGCCACAGATTTTCGCGGATGACACGGATGAACAGCTAACTTATCAGGTCTTGATCTGTGTTTCTCCGTGCTGATCTGTGGCTGATACTTTGACGATTCACACTCAAGCCTTTACGATTCCTCATCCAACCTAATCTTAATTCTGACAGGAGCAATTCATGTCGCAAGCCATGCCACAAGGATACGAAACTCTTTTGCTGGAGCGCCGCGGCCGCGTCGCGCTCATCACCATCAATCGTCCCGAAAAAAGGAATGCACTGAATATCAAAACGCGTGAAGAAGGAGCGGCGTTGTTAGCCGAACTCGATCGCGACGATTCAGTGGGCGTGGTTGTGATTACCGGAGCCGGCGATAAGGCTTTCATTGCGGGCGCCGACATCGCGGAGTTTGCGGGACGCACCGCGATGATGCAGCGCGATGTGATGACGGGCCAGTCTCTGTTCACTGCGATGGACAGCTTCAGCAAGCCAATTATCGCGATGGTCAACGGCTACTGCCTTGGTGGCGGTTGCGAGCTCGCGCTCGCTTGCGATCTGCGTATTGCCAGCGAGACGGCTTCGTTTGGCCAGCCGGAGATCAACCTGGGAATCATTCCCGGCGGCGGTGGCACTCAGCGCCTGACGCGCCTCGTAGGCGAAGGAAAAGCCATGGAATTGATTTTGACCGGCGAGATCATTGATGCGAAAACTGCATATGCGATCGGTTTGGTGAACCATGTTGTGCCTGCTGATCAGCTTGAAGCGAAGACGATGGAGATCGCCAACCGGATTGCTGAGAAAGGACCGATCGCGCTGCGGCTGGCTAAGGAAGCCGTAAAGATCGCTTCGCGCTCGTTACTCGATGAAGGCTTGCGTCGTGAAGTAGATCTGTTTGGACTCTGCTTCTCCACCGCAGACAAGGATGAAGGGGTGGCAGCTTTTTTGGAGAAGCGCAAACCGGAATTCAAAGGAAAATAAAACGTTGGTCTTAGGTTTTGGACTTTGGCCTTTGAAGTTCTCGATGAGTCGATCTTTTTCTAGAACGTCTAACAAATACTCAAGCTTAGTCCAAAAACCGAAGACCAAAAACGAAAAAAGCCACCCGAACTTGAAAATAATTCTAGTCATCGTAGGTATCGTCTTGGCAGCCATCGGAGGCGTGATAGCCTACCGTGCGATCTTTCTCGAACCCTCCGCTGCAGTGGTGATCACGAACACGGAAGTGCGCGAAGTCCCGGACATGATGCGGATCATCGGCGGCACCGCCTTGTTCGTTGCCGGAGCAACTCTGGCTTCCTCTCGGCCAGAAGCAAACGCTAACTAGAGCAATTCTCAC
>CAVVJS010000009.1:0-97704 GCA_963748605.1 Pyrinomonadaceae bacterium | reverse complement strand
CACTTGCCGCTCTCGACAAAGTTCCGTCCCCGGATAAAGTGCTGGGATACATTGCGGGAACGCCCAACAAGCTGACCTACACCAAGGATTTTATCGCTACTATCGCGAGCTCGCGAAGAACACGCCCCGGGTGCGTGTTTTTACCGCCCCTGAACGCAGCGAAGAAGGCCGGGAACAACTGCTGCTCGCTGTCGGCGATGAAGCAACGTTGGCAAAACTCGATCGCTATAAAGAGATCACCGCAAAGCTGGCGGATCCGCGCCAACTCAATGAGGCAGAAGCGCAGCGGCTGATCGGTGAAGGAAAAGCGCTCTACTGGTTATCGGGCTCAATCCATTCCCCCGAAACAGGTTCGCCGGAAATGCTAATGGAGTTGGCCTACCGTCTGGCAGTTGAAGAAAGTCCGTTCATCCAGGCGATCCGGAAGAACGTAATTGTACTGATCACGCCTGTGCTCGAGGTCGATGGTCGTGATCGCATGGTCGACATCTATAACTATCGCAAAGCAAATCCCGGTAAGAATTCCCCCACGCTGATTTATTGGGGCAAGTATGTGGCGCACGACAACAATCGTGATGGTCTGGGCATGGCCCTCGCCCTGACGCGCAACATGATGAAGACTTTTCTGGAATATCATCCCGCAGTGCTGCATGACCTGCACGAATCGGTACCCTTTCTTTACACCTCTACCGGTACCGGGCCGTACAACGCCTGGCTTGACCCCATCACGATCGACGAGTGGCAACTGCTCGCTTATCACGAAGTCGAAGAAATGACTAAACGCGGCGTGCCGGGCGTCTGGACGCACGGCTTCTATGACGGCTGGGCACCGAACTACATGTTCTACGTGGCGAACGGACACAACGCGATCGGGCGCTTCTATGAAACTTTCGGCAATGGCGGCGCCGACACCATGGATCGGACCGTGACGCAACAAGCGCAACGTGATTGGTTTCGTCCTAATCCACCGCACTCGCGCGTTAAGTGGTCGCTACGCAACAACGTAAACATGCAGCAGTCCGGAGTGTTGTTGGCGCTGAATTTTGTCGCCAACAATAAAGACCGCTTCCTGCAAAACTTCTACATCAAGAGCAAGCGTTCGGTTGCAAAAGCCACCAATGAAGGTCCGGCCGCTTATGTTGTTCCCGGTGATCAGTCGCGGCTGGTGGAAGCGGCCGACATGGTCAACCTGCTAAGGCTGATGGGCGTGGAGGTGCATACGGCAACTAAGGAAATCGCCCTTAAGGACCAGAAGTTTCCTGCCGGATCGTATGTCATCCGCATGGATCAACCTTACTCGCGCATGGCGGACATGCTTTTGGACACGCAGTACTACAACGTTAACGATCCGCGTCCTTATGATGATACGGGTTGGACGCTAGGCGCTCTGCGCAACGTAAAAACAGTTCGCATTACAGAGAAAGAAGTGCTCAGCGCTCCGATGAAAATGCTCACGGCCGACGCTCGTGTGCAGGGGAAGTTAATCGGCGTCGCGAATGCTGCCGGCTACGTAATCAATCACAACACTGACAATACGCTCGCGACGCTGCGATATCGCCTCAAGGACATTCACATCGGCGCCGCCGAAGACGCATTCAAAATCGGCGAGCGGCAGTTCAACGCGGGCTCTTTCATCATTAAAGCCGAAGGAAATCCAGGCGACTTGCGGCAAAGGCTGGAAGCCGCGGTGACTGAATTAGGATTGACGGCACAGGCTGTCGACAAACTGCCTGAGGTCAAGACTCACGATCTTGCAGCGGCGCGCATCGCCATTCTTCACACCTGGACCAACACGCAGAACGAAGGCTGGTATCGCATCGAGTTTGATCGGCTGCAGATTCCTTACTCGTACATTTCGGATCAGTTGGTGCGCAACACTCCGAACCTGCGCGACAAGTTTGATGTGATCATCTTTCCGCCTCTCGGTGGTTCGGCCCAGCAAATCGTCAACGGTATTCCCATGCGCGGTGAACCGATTCCCTGGAAAAAATCGGCACTGACACCCAACCTCGGCCATTCGCCTGACCAAACAGATGACATGCGCGGCGGCATGGGGATGGCCGGTGTTGTGAACCTGCAAAAGTTTGTCGAAGCGGGCGGCTTGTTTGTGGTGATTACCAACAACTCGCGCATCCCGATCGAATATGGCATGACGACGGGAGTTACCATTCAAGAGCCGCGCCAGCTACAGGCACGCGGTTCCGTCTTTACCGCGCAGTTTAGTGATCGTAAGAGTCCGATCGCGTATGGCTACGACGAGACGGTGCCGATCTATTTTAATCAGGCGCCATTGTTTCAGGTGGCGACCCAGGGTGGCGGAGGAGGTGGCGGCGGCGCGCCCGGAGGCGCCGGCGCAACGAGGCGACGGGGCGCGGCAGTTTAACGGATGCCGATGTGATTCAGGGCATGCCGCAACCACCCCCAGCGCCTTCTCCCTCGCCCGCAAGACCAGGCGGGGAAGAGTTAACTGAAGAACAACGTCTGCAGCTCGGGCCTTACTTTGTTCCCCTTGCGCAACGCCCGCGCGTGGTGCTGCGCTTTGCATCAGATGAGAAGAAGCTTTTGATTAGCGGCATGCTGGCTGGTGGTTCAGAATTGGCGAACGCGCCGGCGGTGATTGATGTGCCGGTGGGGCGCGGCCATGTGTTGATGTTTGCCAATAATCCGATGTGGCGTCATCAAACGCAGGGAAGTTTCTTTTTGTTATTCAATGCGGCGATGAATTTTGATTCACTTAACACTGAGCGAGCACCAGCGCCTCGACCGGCGTCGGGGGCCGCAACAAGCGACGACCAGCAATAGAGGAGATAAACCGTCAGAGCCTGCGAAGCAGGCGTGTAGCATATCGCCTGGGGCGTAAGTCCCAGGTACGGCAGAAAGAAGATAGCCCGCGAAGCGGGCGTAGCAGCAAGAAATGAGTAGTTTGAGAAGAATCTATCGCCCGCTTCTGCAAGCGCTCCATTCAGAATTTAAATGCAAGGAGGATCAATACATGTCAGCAAAGATGGCGGTTTCACCCGACAACATTCTGCAACTCGGTTTTGCCTTCTGGGGATCCAAGACTCTCTTAAGTGCAGTTGAACTGGGAGTGTTTTCAGAACTCGCGGCGCAACCGTTAACCGCGGAACAGTTGCGCGAGCGGTTGCAGCTGCACCCGCGCAGCGCTCGTGATTTCTTCGACGCCCTCGTGGCGCTCGGCATGCTGCAACGCGACGGCGATCTTTATCGCAACACGCCGGAAACGGATCACTTCCTGGTGCGCGGGAAATTGACCTACATCGGCGGCATCCTCGAGATGTCCAATGAGCGACTCTATCCTTTTTGGGGTTCGTTAACTGAAGGTTTGAAAACCGGACTGCCTCAGAACGAAGTAAAGACCGGCGGCACCGGTCTCTTTGAAGCCCTCTACCGCGATCCAGATCGACTGCGACTCTTTCTTGCAGGCATGACCGGATTAAGCATGGGTGCGTCGCTGGCCATTGCGCAAAAGTTTCCCTGGGAAAAGTATCAGACGGTTGTTGATGTTGGCGGCGCTCAAGGGGGACTGCTGGTGCAACTCTGCCTGGCACATCCGCACTTGCAGGGAAAGAACTTCGATCTCGATGTCGTCGGTCCGATTTTCGAAGAGTATGTCGCGGCTAACGGGTTGAGTGAACGGCTCAAATTTCAGGCGGGCGATTTTTTTAGTCAACCATTCCCACCGCTGATGTGATCACGATGGGGCACATCCTGCACGACTGGGATCTGGAGCAGAAACGGATGTTGCTCGACAAAGCTTACAAGCGCTGCCGGAAGGCGGAGCGCTGATAGTTTTTGAAGCGTTGATTGATGACGAGCGGCGGCAGAATGCTTTTGGCTTGATCATGAGTCTGAACATGCTGATCGAAACGCCGGGCGGCTTCGACTACACGGGAAAAGATTGTTCCGCCTGGATGCGCGACGCAGGCTTTCGCGAGACGCGAGTGGAACATTTGATTGGACCGGATTCGATGGTCGTCGGCATTAAATAGCGGAAGGCAGAAGGCAGAAGGCAGAAGGCGGAAGGCAGAAGCCAGGCAAAGGCAGGAGGCAGTTCACGAATCTTAGCGTTTTTGGTGTGGATTCCTGGATCGTGCCCCAGCCGTTCGAAGCGATCCGCGAAATAACACTTAAACGAACGAAATACGGATTATCAACTAAGCTGGGCACCAGCATTCGGCTTACTGCGCTACTGCGTTTGCCTGTCGACTTTCGTTGGAACGAGTCTGCCCGTGCGGACGTAAAGCAGTTGGTGCTAGAATTACCTGGCCGTCATGGTGACGGCTTTTGTCCTTTGGTTTGGAGGTTATCGATCATGGATGAAGTACTCCTCAAGAAAGACCCAATTAATTCGGTATTTAATGCGCTTTGTGACGCCGCACGCTATCTTGGCGATGCTTCTTATGCTGTTTTGCCGCGTGACATGGCACACAGTCTCGGAGAGTTTAAGAAATCATTTTTGAATAACGTGCGTCAGCTGGTGGAGAAAGACATCGAATGGGTGGACGCGCGCGTGGCCGGTGGCGATCGTTTACGTGAAGAATGGCGACGCGCTTGTACGCGCGACGACGCCAACGTAACGAGCGAACCCGCGGCGGCAATCTAAAACGGTTCGCAAAATTAAAGAAAATCATGGAAGTCTTACTGGCTGACGAATACGGATTCTGTTTCGGAGTCGAGCGTGCCGTGGAGATGGTGGAAGACGCCGTCGACGAAGGACGTGGGCCGATTCGTTCGCTGGGTCCGCTGATTCACAATGCTCAGGAGATGGAGCGATTGGGCGGCAAGGGTGTTTCCACAATCGATTCACCCGTGGAGGCTGATGGCTCAGTCGCTGTAATTCGTGCGCACGGCGTGACACCTCTGGTGCAGCTCGAGCTGGAGCAACGAGCGGCAAAAGTAATCGACGCCACCTGTCCCTTTGTTACGCGAGTGCAACATCTTGCCGAACGCGCAGCCGAGCAGGGACGCGATGTCGTGGTGGCAGGCAATCCGGATCATCCCGAGATGATTGGTGTCGTCGGCTATGCCCCGAACAACACTTACGTCGTCCGTGATGCGTCTGAAGTAGCGTCGTTGCCGACCTTGCGTTCGCCACTCGTGGTATCGCAAACGACTATCAAGCTGAAGACATTCCTGGAAGTTGCGGAAGCGGTGCGGGGCAAGGCGGATGCGGAACCTCAAGTAATCAATACGATTTGTTCGGCAACTCGCGATCGCCAGGATGCGGCGCGGGCGCTCGCCGGGGAAGTCGATGCTTTTTACGTGATTGGCGGGCGGCATTCCTCAAACAGCGTGAAGCTGCTGGCCGTTTGTCAGGAACAATGCAGTAAGAGTTTCTTGATCGAAACGCCGGCAGAGATTAACGCTGCGGATCTTGAAGGGGTTGCTCGCGTTGGGGTAACGGCCGGTGCCTCCACTCCCGATTGGCTGATCAAGCAGGTGGTCGCGCGCCTGAATGAGATTGGCCAACTGCAGCCCGTGGGTAAATGAAACCGCCAAGGAGATTTCAAACGCCAAGACGCCAAGACGCAGAGACGCAAAGAAATTAAGAATAGATAACTCGATCCACCTCACTGAATCGGAGCTCACATGGACGACAAGCCTTCCTCGGCACTCAATCGACGTTCTTCTTTCAACAACGAAGAACCAGATAAAGATCTCAATCACCTGGCTCGAGCCGTCATCGGGGCGGCCATTGAAGTGCATCGTCATCTTGGACCCGGACTTACAAGAACCTCTCTACGAGCCGGCTTTCAACTTGAATTGAGTCTCCGTGGCATTCCGTTTCAGATCGCAAGTCTGTTTCACTGTAACTTACAAGGAACACCGCTCGGCAAGCGAAGAATGGATTTGATTGTCGATGAGAGGTTGATTGTGGAGCTTAAATCAGTAGAGAAATTAGCGCCGATTCATTCAGCTCAGTTGATCTGGTATCTGAGATTGACCGGTATCAACTGGACTATTGATCAATTTTAATGTTGCGTTGCTGAAGGAAGGCGTGAAGAGAGTGGTGCTGTCTTGAGTTTGCCAGGAGTGACATTGAGCTCACTGCAAATCGCTTTGGAATTAATCTACTTTGCGTCTTGGCGTCTTGGCGTCTCGGCGTTTGGCTGTTGGCGGGCAAGGCTTCGGCAGGCTACAGCTCTTCCACTTGATCGAGGGCGTTGATGATCTGACGGGCCTCATCTGAGCCAAACTCCATCGCCTGGCGCCGCAGGGCATCGCGCGCGATTTCAGAATCTACCGGATCGCTCAACAACCCTACCAACACTGAAGTCGGGAACTGCGACAAAGCTTCGTTGGCCAAGGCCCTGACGATCACATCTTCCGAGCGCGCCAGTTCGCAAATCTCACTCGGCGCGAACCGCGAATTCAGTGCGTCCGCAAGAACGTCGATGCGCTTGTAGTCGCGTTGCTGATCAGCCCTGCGCACCAGCTGCGCAAAGACTTCGGCAGACTGAGTTTTCTCCTGCAAAACAGTAGCGCAGGTGTTCGCGATGTGGCGTAACTGCTCACTCTCTTCGCTTCTGTCGCCGACGGTGGTTTCCGCGGCGCGATCATCGAGTGCGGTCAGCAAGCGGCTGAGCTCCAAATCAGCGCGCGGATCGTAAGGCGGATTTCGCGACTGAGGTGAATTTGCATTTGAGAGCTGCAAAGCCCTTTCGACGAGACCACGGGTCGTAGGTCGCAGTTCCGACCAGACTGTCGCCACCCGCCCGCCGAAGTTTTCAATCGGTAATGCCAAATCCCTAAGCTCTCCTCATTATTGCCGTTATATGAACGGCGTACTATACGCGATGGTCTCAGGAAACGCGAGAATGCGCGAACCCAGGATACATGGCTCCTCACCGCGATTTTGTCTTAGTTGTAATCTTTGATTTCGGCAATTGCCGGGAACGGTATTTTGACTACCTGCCCGTCTGAGCATTCGATTTTCACGCTGGGAGTTGTAAGGGCCTGCGTGGTTTTCATGCTGCGCACAATACCGCGGACTCGACGGCCATCCACCGTGATCACTTCGACATTGTCCTTTCCGTAAAGCGGTTGGAGGGCGGCGAGAGCTTTTGTGACTTCCAAAGTATTTGTCCCTTCATGTTCATTCTGAGTCGGGGAAATACAGTGCGATTCTGCACGTATCAACACCATATGTCTAATCGGCCGTTCCGAAGCGGGTCGCAAGCCACCCATTCACGCGCTCGAACTAAGGCGAAAGCCAACCAAAATGCCCGAAAACCTGATTACCTCAGGACTCCCCAGGATTTGCGAGGCTTAGCGTCTGCCACTACAAATCACAGTCGCTTTTGACTTACTATAGCTGCGTTGCGAACGGCCGGCTTGATGCAACTGGCAAGCATCTTTTGGCGTATAGCCATCCGGAGCCGGTTTAGTTCAATCTTCAGACTGGTGAAAGTCCATCATGTCGCAGAGTCCAGAAATGAGCGGAAAGACAGAATTCGACACAAGTGTTACCACTTGCGGAAACTGCCGCACGCCGATGCCGGCAGGCCTGCGGTTCTGCCGCAATTGTGGTTTTCGCTTAGGCGAAGGTCCGGCTGAATACACGGAAACGGTTCGCTTTCTAAAGTGCTCAGGCCGGCGTGGGCGCTGTCAACAACCATTCGCGACTAACTATGCCGCACCTTTGGCACGGCTCACCGACGCGCGCTTTTGGCAAACCGCGCAAACGGATGAGCGGAATGAGTTGGATGTTTATCGGCCTGCTTGTTTTCTTTCTCGCGGCCGCCGCATTTACCGCCATCGTCACGCCGATTCGACGAAACGTTACTTCAATTTCCGTTCCCGAAAAGCCGCGCGCCTATTTTGGTGTTAATGATTTTGAGACCGGAGAGGGTGGCGTCACATTCAGAAATGTGGAACCGCCGGGTGCGCCTGCTGACAAAGCCGGTCTTGTCGGTGGCGACATCATCACCAGCTTCGATGGACATGCTGTGAAGACTGAAGACGAAATGACGGAACTGATGGGAAACACCGAGATTGGTAAAGAGGTCGATGTGATTTACCTGCGCGACGGCGAGCAAAAGACGACGAAACTGACTCCGATTTCCGAGAACGATTTTGAGCGACTGGAAAGAGAGTTTGCCAACCGTGCGGGAGGCAAAGGGCGCTTTGGATTTGACGACGACGATACCGAGCGAGTACCGATTCCGGGAACCAAAATGTTTGGCGTCAGGCTCGATGACATCTCGCCGAATTTGCCGGCGGATATGGCAGGAATCAAGGAAGGGATATCGTCATCGAATTCGATGGCGTGCCGATCAGAACTCCTGAAGAACTTAGTGCCCGTGTCACGCGCGCCGTTCCCTACAATACTATCAAGGTTGTCGTGATGCGCGGCACGGAGAGGCTTGAGATACCGGTGAAGATGGGGAAACAGTAAACGACAAGTTTCAGGTTTCAGGATATTCCAAGTCTTCGAGCGCCAGTTCCAGAGATTTCGACGTTCGCAGGTTGACACGATCGGTGCTCTATCAGACGATCCTGAGGCCTTTTAACGTTCGATGAACTTCGAACCCGGAACCTCGCGAACGTTTCTACTGGAACCCGAAACTTTTTCTCGCATCCGGTTTTCCATCTCCCTTCCTAACCTCTTCACGCGCTGGTTCCGGCTCATCGGCTTCGAAAGTTTCAAAGAGTGCGTACTGAGTTGCGGAGATTAAGCGCAGCTCCCAGCTTCGCGGTTTTGCTGCGAGCGCCGCGAAAACCAAAGTGCATCCAGCTCCGCAACTTCAATCGGTGCATCCCAGCCCAGCTTTCCTCGCTTAGTTCTGCACGTGTTTCTGGCGCAAGAGCACACGTCGCAAGCGCCAGCCGTGCTTTTCGTAGGTCGCCAGAATTTCCTTGATGCGGTCGCTCTGATTCATGGCTTCTGTTGACCGTACAATTGTCCACACCTATCATCATTAAACAAAATGCAGTGGCACCAGGGTGAGCAATTCTATTCGCGGCGGCGGTTCGCAAGTTCGAAAGGGCGGTTTTCCTACCGATCGCTCAGTTTAAGTTCCCTCATTGTGTTCTTACTTTTTCCGGCGGTCTTAGTTTGTTCAGGAAGCGCTGCAGCACGCTCTCAAAGGAACAGCTACGCAGACATGGTGATGAGTCCTAACAATAGAGTGACGCCGGCGGCAGACAAGAAGATTGTGATGCCGGCGCCTTTTTATCCAGCCCTGCGCAAAGCGCTAAAGAAACGCAAAACCACGGTCGAACGTATCTGTCCGGTTTCTGATCCGGTGGCGCGCCGAATCCTGGAAGAGTATGGCGCGATCTTTTTGGCCGACAAGAAAGTGCTTGCCACCACCCGCATGCGTGTTTACGACTGAGGATCAAGTGACCGCTTTTCAAGACGCGGCTGGATTTGTTGCTGAAACAATTGCCGACGCGGAAATCGAATTGCAACCGCAGGCGATGAAGGCCTTGCTTAAGGCTCGTGACGAGGCGCCAGAAAGAAGCAGCTCGACATCACGCCGCGCGGCGGCGCGGAAGCGGCGCGGAGAAATTATGAAGACAGCATGAGACTTTGGGACACCAGGTTTTTGCCGGCTTTGGATTATTGGTTGGCCCAGGGCAGGCTTAACGAGAGAGCAGGTTGCTCGATTGCGGGCTTTGCCCCTGCACGATCAAGTGGCTGAAGTTTTGGAGTTGGAAAAGAGTGGCATCTTTTTTAGCAAGGACTTGTCGAAGTCGATTCTCTATTCGATTGCGGCGCCGGGCACGTCGCAACACATTGCGCTGCTTGCGCTTGATGTCACCGAATTCGATAACCCGCGAGTGCGTGAAATCCTGGCAAAGCACGGCTGGTTTCAAACTGTGCTCAGCGACTTGCCGCACTTCACGTTTCTGGGATTGAAAGAAAAGGATCTGCCGAAGCACGGGCTCAAGAGTGTTATCGTGGACGGGCAGAACTTCTGGATTCCCAAACGTTTAAATAACGAATCTTCGATTGTCAACGCGATTTCAAAGATGCGGCGTTGACCTCAGTCGGGGCTATTGGCAATCGGCAATTGCCCTACGGCAAGCGACATGCTCGCCCAGTACCTTCAGTTTCCCGAAAAAGTTTGCCCCGGTTTCAACGGTGCTAGACTAACTGCCGCTCCAAACCCCCGGACCACCGGGAGCTCTCCCCTGGTTCAATCGCAACTTAATCGCCCTGCTTAACGCCGCACGGATCTGTGCAGCTCCCTAGAGCAGTCACCGGTCGGCCTTTATCCCGAAAGAAGGTCTGCTATGGATGTCCCGCAATTTATCGCCGGCAGGTTTCGCATCGAATGTGAGATCGGAACAGGCGGCATGGGCACAGTGTATCGAGCGACGCATCTGGGACTCGAGCGTCCGGTCGCCGTCAAGATTATCAAACAGGAATTCGCCGGCGATCGCGACGTCGCGGATCGCTTTCTGCGCGAGGCGCGCACGATGGCTCGTCTGCGACACCCTCACGCGGCAATGATCTTTGACGCCGGAAATCTGCCTGATGGACGCCACTTCATCATCATGGAGTTTGTCGAAGGCACGACACTCTCCCAGGCTTTAGTTCGCGAAACTCGTTTCTCAGCGGAACGCGCAGTGAAAATCGCGGTGCAAATCTGCGAAGTGCTGGCGGAAGCCCATCAGCTCGGCATCATTCATCGCGATCTAAAGCCATCGAACATCATGCTCAACGAACGCGGTGTGCGCGTTCTGGATTTCGGCGTCGCAAAAGTTTTGGTTACGCCGGACACCACCGCCACTCATGCGACGACGGGATCAGGTCAAATCGTTGGAACTCCGCGTTACATGTCGCCCGAACAATGCCTTGGTCAGCGTGTCGGCGCTCGCAGCGATCTTTACAGCCTCGGCGTGGTGCTTTATGAAATGCTGGCTGGTCGTCCACCATTTATTGATGCCTTGCCCTCGGCAGTTTTGGTGAAACAGGCGATCGCGCCGCCACCGCCGTTGCCGCAGATGCGTCCGGACATTCCGAAGCAATTGGCGCTTGCGGTGCACACGCTGTTAGCAAAACGCCCGGAAGATCGCCCACGAACAGCCGCTGCAGCTCCGGGCCTTCTTGGAAAAGAGTCTCGTGCGACGGGAGCGCGAGCTGCCGGAAACGGCTCCTTTTTCATCAACTCTGGCCGTCGTCGCTGAGCGCAGCAACATCGTGTTTCGTCTTGCGTGCTCCGTTCGCTACTGTGATCTTTTTGGGCGCGCTGCTTTTCGTTTGGGGTGGGAACGGCGAAACTGCGTCTCAATCAAGCGCAAGCTTGCAAGCCTGCGAATAGCTTGAAGCGAATTCCGTCAGAGATCAGATGAAGGTGACTACGGTTCATCTCCGGCGCCGAGTCTCGCCAACTCTTTAAAATTCGCTGAAAGGAAGGACAGCGCCGGCCGCTGGATCTCGCGCGACGCGGAAAATATTGCGGCTACTGTTTCGCAAAACTCGATCAGAGATGTTCAGCTTCTGAATACGGCAAAGGGCAGGATGGTTGTGGCGATGCACGCTGTACGTCCAAAAGGTGCTTGTCCAAGTTTTTCGTGATGGGACGGCGCGGCGATGCTTTTCGCATCGTGGCTCGAGGACAACTCGATAACAAACGGTTCAAAAATGGACTCTGGAAAGCGGAAACAGTGGATGCCGATGGCGACGACTATGATGAAGTTCTTTTTACCGGCATCAAGCGCAACGGTCGCACCTCTCATCATCGCTTCGTGCTCTACGCGCCGCGCCAACGACAAGCGTACGTTCTGGAAGTTGAGAACAGCGGTCGAATTGGCACTCCGTTTAAGACGGTCTGGTCTAACAACCTTTTGTCGGCGAAGACTGCTGACTTTCGGCGAATACTGCGGGCGCGGGCAAACATCGCCGTTTCCAAATTACGCACACGTTAACTACTGACGACTTGATCGTGAGCATCGATAACTCTATCGAGCAACAGAGTCGAAGTAAGGTTCCACCAAGTTCCAGGGCGAATATCCAAATACATTCCTTCCGTTAATTGCACGGCTTTGAACCAAAAGTCGGTGTCAGTCCGCGAAATCTCTCCACGATTCAGCCGTCCGTTGTCGCGGACTGCTCGATGATTTTCAGACCCAAGACCGCTGTCGATTCACTGCTCTGGCGGAGCGATTCAGGTAGACGCTGCAATTCGATGTTTCCAATGCGTTGTCAGTGCGGCGGAAGTAGCGATCCCCAGCTTATTGTCGGTTCATCTGAAGAATGAAAGTAGAGTGGTCAGCAATGTGGAACTGAGTTTTGCGTCGCGCGGGCCCGCTAATCTTCGGCAATGGGCGCATGAAACGTAACCAGGCGGTTCCCGCTGAACCAGATGCAACGCCGCTGAAACTGGTTCTGGCTCCAGGATCATCGCGACCCGCAGTCCGCAGATGGTTTTTGCGGTCCGCATTTCGACCTCTACGAAATGGTAGATCTGACTGTGAGTATTTGCAGCAAACAAATTTTATTCCTCTAACCCAGATTATTCTCCCTAAGTTAACACTGGATGTGAAATGCAAATTACGCCCAAGTAACGAAACAGTAACAAGCAGTTGACAGCGTACGCCGTCAAGCGGCGCGCGGTTTCTCAATCGGTCGATTGTGGCGCCCAGTCACCCCTAAATGTCACCGGCGTTTGTGCATTCTGCGGAGGCAAGCTAACCTCGGAAGAGTTTGATTGGGTCTTGTCGCGGATTGAACAGGATGAATCTTACGTTGGTTGACATCTAATCCTGACAGGCAGACATCGAAAGGCATCGCTCGTAATAAGCCGTATTGCCCGGATGCGACACTGCCGGATATTGGGACCATCTATGAAACGAATGGAGTTTTTTGTGAAGCGTTATTTGCTGGCTCTAGCACTCGCCTGTTCCCTTCTTGCGCCTTCCACGCTTGCGTCAGTGCAAAGTCAGGCGAAACCTCAGGTCGGGCGTCCAGCGCCGGGCGCGACAGCAGCAGCGGCTGCGCGGTCGGAAGAGAAAGTTGTAACCAAAACCCTGGCGAACGGGTCTGGAGATCATCGTGCTGGAGGATCATTCGATCCCGCTGGTCACCGTCGAAATGGCTTTTCGCAATGGCTCTTACACCGAGCCGCCGGAGCTGAACGGGCTTTCACATCTTTACGAGCACATGTTCTTCAAAGCCAATCGCGCGTCCCTGCAGCGCGAAGATTACCTGCAGACAATCGATCAGCTCGGCATTATCTACAACGGTCAAACGCAGGAAGAAGTAGTCAACTACTACTTCACAACTACGACTCCGAATTTTGGCTGTCGCCATGCGTTTCATGCGCGACGCGGCACGTTACCCGGCGTTTGATCCGGGTCAGTTTGCCCAGGAACGCGAAGTAGTGATTGGCGAGCTCGACCGTCACGAATCAAATCCTTATGGTTTGATCGGGCAAGTAATGAATGAGCGACTCTTTTACAAATTTCCGAGTCGCAAACGCCCCAGTGGCTTCAAAGAGACAGTGCGCGCGGCTACAACGGACCAAATGCGTCTGATTCAGAGTCGCTACTACGTGCCGAACAATGCGGCAATCGTCGTGACGGGCGATGTGAAGGCGCCAGAGGTTTATACGCTCGTAGAACAACTGTTTGGGGATTGGGAACGCCGCGCGAAAGATCCGTTTGTGGAGTTTCCTCTGGTCGAGCATCCGCCGCTTCCGAAGAGCACGGGCGAGCTTTTGGTTAAGCCCGTTCAAAATGTAGTGATCCAACTGGGCTGGCAGGGCCCTTCGATCGGCAAAGATGACGCGGCAACTTACGCAGCCGATGTTTACTCATTCATCCTGCGCCAGCCAAACTCGCGGTTTCAACGAGCTCTCGTCGATATCTGGCCTGGTGGCGGCGCGCGGGCATCGGTTACTACACGCAGCGAAATGTTGGCCCGATCTTTCTGACCCTGCAAACAACTCCGGAAAAAGCTCGAGCGGCGCTCCGCGCAGCCTACGCCGAAGTCGAGCATTTCAACGACCCGAACTATTTCACCGACGAGGAACTCGAAAGCGCGAAGGCGTTACTTGAGGCCGACGATCTTTATTCGCGCGAGAAGCTTTCGGAGTATTCACATGTGATCAGTTTCTGGTGGGCCTCGACCGGTTTTGACTACTACCGCGGTTACTTAAAACGATTGCGCGCCACTTCGCGGGCAGACATCAGTCGCTATGTGAAGACTTATATTCAGGACAAGCCGCATGTTGGCCTGGCTTTGTTGTCGGAAGAGTCGGTGCGCACATCAGGTCTTACTGCTCAGGACTTAATCGGGAATGGGGCGGCGCAAACAAAAACGGCATCGAAAGCGGCAGGAACTAATCAATGGGAATGCTTAAACTAATTCGAATTCGAGGCTGTTGGGAGCGACAAGCTGCGAGCTTTGGCAGCAGCGTTGATACTACTGGCGTCCGCGTCAGTGGCTTCGACTCAGACACAAACGCAGACAGAGAGACCGCCCGACTCGCGGATCTCAAGTCCGCCAAGCGCGCGGGCGAATTCAGCAGCAGTCGTCGATGACAGTGCCCGGCTGATTACGGAATTCGAAGTCAACGGCTGAAAGTCATCTTGAAACGCCGCGAAGGGAATCAGACAGTGATTGCCGGACTTTATATGCGCGGCGGTTCTCGCAACATCACTCCCGATAACGCCGGGCGTCGAAGCCTTGATGCTGGATGTGGCCACCGAAGCGAGCGCCAACTTTCCGCGCGAACGTTTTCGCCGCGAGCTGTCTCGCACGGGGACTGTGATTAGCTACGGAATCAACAACGACTACTCGGCATTGATGTTGGGAAGCACGCGTCAGCATTTTGAAAGAGGCTGGGAGATTTTTACGGATGCTGCTCTGAGGCCCAGTTTTGCTCGCAGACGATTTCCAACGCGTCAAGCAACGCCAGTTGATCGCCTTAAGTGACGATGAAGATACGCCGGACTCGTATCTGCAAGTTGCTGCTGTCGCGCGCCGCCTACGCCGGACATCCTTACCTCAACGATCCACGCGGCACCGCAAAATCGATAGGCTCGCTCACTGTTGACGACCTGAAGCGTTATCACCAGCAGATGATGCAAACTTCGCGATTGCTTTTGGTCATCATCGGTGATTTGGAAGTGGCGCACGTGCGTCGATTGGTCGAGAGTTCTTTTGGCAAGTTGCCGCGAGGCACCTACAAAGATGTGCCTGTTCCGCCGCTTTCGTTCACCACGTCCACGGTTGCAGTGACTCCGCGCGAGATTCCCACGAATTATATTACTGGGGTCTTTACGGCCCCGCCGCTTACCTCACCGGATATTTATCCGCTACGGATTGCCTCTTCGATTTTGCAGAACCGGGTTTTTGTAGAAGTACGATCGAAACGCAATCTCTCATATGCTCCCGACGCCTTCCTCGGAAGCCAGGCCGCAAACACGGGAGGAATCTATGTGACTGCGGTTGATGCGAATCAGGCAGTGCGTTTGATGCTGGATGAGATTACGCGTTTACAGCGCGACGAAGTTACTGCTGAAGAATTGACCGGCACTACTCAACACTTTCTGACACGTTATTACCTCGGTCAGGAAACGAGTGGCGCTCAAGCCGGCGAATTAGCCCAGGCGGAACTGATTGGTGGTGGTTGGCGCAACTCGGCGCAATTCATCGAGCGCCTGCGAGCAGTGACTGCCGCGGACGTAAAACGGGTGGCGCAGCTCTACATGCGTAATCTTGCGCTTCGTGGTAATTGGCGATCCTAAGAGTATTGATCCGGCGGTGTTTACTGGACGGGCGGAAGTGAGCCAGGTTTCGAGTTACCGGTTTCGAGTCCAATCGAGTCCGCTCGGTGCAGTACGGGAGCGGTAGCGACCGTGCAGACTTTTAGCCACAGATTCGCACCGATGACAGGGATCCTTGGTTTTTCTATCCGTGTAATCCGTGTAGATCTGCGGCCAATTTTTTTGACAGTGAAAGCGGTCGCTACCGCTTCCGTACTGTACCGAGGGGACGTGAAACTCGAAACTGCGTCAGCCGCCTACCGCTCGCTCATCAGTCTTGCGAATAATCTCTCATCCAGTTGCTTCAGAAGCGCGGGCAGCGTTGAGGCCTTCGTGATGATTGCCGTTCTCGAAATACGCGAGCGCGAGATTGTAGTAGCCTTCGGCGCTTTGTGGACGTAAGCGGACAGCCTCTTTATAAGCTGCAATTGCTTCCATCAGATTCCCTGAATAGTAGTAAGCGTCGCCCAGCTTATTTCGGATCTCATCTGATTCCGGCATCAATAGCACTGCCTGGTGGTAAGCCTTGATGGCCTCGTCATTTTTTCCCTGCTTTACTCTGCAATAGCCCACCTGGACCCAGGCGTCAGCTCGGGAAGGATTTTTATTAACTGCATTTTCGAAATAACCCAGCGCATCGTCGAAATTACCCAGCCATAACGAATCCAAGCCTGTCTTGTAGAGCGACTCCGCGGGATCACCAGTTTTATCGCGGGTGTCAGCTCCGCAAGCAAGCGCCGCTTTCCGGGACGCAGTTGCCGCACGCGCGCGGCGCCGATAGCCAGATTAATGTTCTGCCCGTTCGTTACTTTGATTGTTACGACGCCGACAACCTGACCCTTTAAATTGAATACCGGGCTGCCGCTGTTGCCGTGAGAAATCGGAGCGGTGATTTGAATGATCTTGCCGATGTTTGGCAGCTCGCGAACAGCTGAGACAATGCCGTCGCTCACTGACCCTTCCAACTTCAACGGGTTCCCAATCACAAAAATCTTCTCGCCCTCTTCAGGTAGAAGAGTCGCCAGCTCACTTGAACGGGCTCGGCCGGATGGCAATTCGACACTTAGCAATGCCAGGTCGCCCTCCTCATCAACTGCGAGCAATCCGGACACCTGATAGACCCGACCCTTTCCATCGAGTGTCTTGACCTCGCACCTGCGGGCGCCGCGAATTACGTGGAGGTTTGTTACGACCTGTCCCGGACGAAGAAAAAACCCGCTGCCCGTGGTCAGCGCAGTTCCATTCGCTCCATAAGTGACGATGCCGACGATGGCCGGTTTTACTCGCCTTACTAATTCCGGAAGGTTTTCCTGCGCTGGGCTCAGTCTGGCAGATAAGAGTACAAGCAGCAGTAGCAGCAACTGGGGGAAGATGCGTCTATTCATAGGTCCTTGGGGGGCCGCTGGCTTAGCGGACAAGTAACTGATGTTTGGTTTATTCGGATGGCTTCATCCGAGATTAATTGGGGAGCTCCGGTTTGGGGAGCGGCACTTGTGAGGCTGCGTTGCACAGCCCGGTTCAACGATCTTGATATTACCTGAATAGCCTAAGGCTTGCGCAAGCTTTTTCGGGAGCTGGGGCGGAAAAAAGAGGCCGCCTCCCGGCGGCCCCTCAACCCTGGTTACTCCCTCAAGAGCATAATCAGGCTTGTTAGTTGACTATTTGCACGATTCCAATGCTGGGTCCAAGTGGATTCACCAAGGTTCCAGTCGCGTCTTCCATGGTTATAAACAGGCCAAAGTCCGCCAGCGAAACCTCAGACTTGATTTCCGCCTCGTTACGGCCGGCCGTGTTTACGATCTGACCGAGCTTGACGAAGGTATTGTCGGGAGAAATTGCCCATGCCGTGAAGACCTTTCCGGCAGGGGCTTCCTTCAATTCGTGGAAGCGCAGCTTCACTTCTGTCGGTCCATCTTTGCGCGGGGTGATGAAAACATTCGCGCGGGCACCTTCCAGCGCACCGCTGAAGTTCACCTTCATTTTGGTGTCGTCACCTTTTTTGTACGCCGGGTATGTTCAGCATCGGGACGCTGTAGGTGGCTGTGGTGGCTGGAGTAGTGTGGTAACGGTGGAGTGGTCTGTGGTAACGGTGGCAGCTGCGGTTGTGGTAACGGCGAGCTGGCGTAGTTGTGGTAACGGTTGGAGTAGCCGGGTGTCGCTGTGGTCGCGACAACTTTTTCTCCGACCGGAGCCATCGTATGCGGAATCACCGCGAATCCCGCGGGAACCGCACTGCGGAAGAACACCTTGGTATTTGGATCATAGGTCGCCAAGGTAGCTTCCGGCGAAGCCACGATCATGAATTTGGAAAGCGGAGTCGTGCCGGCGAACGTGCCCAAACCGTCAGCCACTACAACTGGCCCGAGCGTTGTTATGGCACCAGCCGGGATCGACGGCATAAAGATTAAGCGTTGTAACTTCTTTCGGAAGGCCAGTCATGTTTACCTTGATCCGCGTGCCGGTATCATCACGCAAAATCGTTGCTGTTCCCGCCGCGCCTGGTATCGTCACAGGATTGAGAGTGACGATTGTTTCCTTGCCTACCGGGTATTCGATTACTGTGTAAGTTCCATCTTGATGTTGAACGGTTTTCGTTACCGTTGTGGTGTTTGTGTAACTGTGGAGTGGTTTGAGCGAGCGCCGATCCGCAGACCGCAAATATTACGGCCGCGACCATCAGGCTGCCCATCACATACTTCCTCATATGTTTCCTTCCTCCTCTTATCTCAATGTTCCGGGGGAATTATTCCGTGGCGGGGGAATTGCGCTATTACCGAACAGATTTACAGATTTACTCTTACTTCTAAGTGGCAACAAGCATGCCAACTCAGGAGTGGACGCCCAAGGCCATTAAGGCTCGAATAAGCGTGATTGCTCCAAAAAAAGGACTTTAAGGCGATACAGAATCGTACAGAAGTGTATGAGATATCGTCGACTTAATCATTTCTCGACGGGAATTTTGCTGTGATACTGATCAGCGTGTAGGATCACACACTGCCGACATCGTTTGTTAAATCTTCTATTCCCCAAAGGAGTCATACGAGATGAAACGTCGAAAGGCTATCGCTGTTTTCCTGGTCTCGTTGAGTTTTGCACTAACGAGTTTTGCGAGCGGTCCAGATCAACCACTCATGCAAGCAGCCCGGGCCGATCTGCAAAAAGCCAGGGCTGCGCTGCAAAGAGCGGAGCACAACAAGGGCGGTCATCGCGCAAATGCCATTAGGTTCATCAATTCCGCGATAAATGAAATAGACCGTGGCATCCGCTACGATCGCACGCACATCCGCCGACGTCGCTAACATGCCGACCACTGCCAACGAAAACCTTTCACTGAGTGAAACGCTGGTCGTGGATCAACCAAACATGAGGAGTGCGCTCGAGCACCTGCAGAACGCCAAACGCAATTTGCAATCTGCGACCGCCGACAAAGGTGGACACCGACAAAATGCAATTGACCTGGTCAACAGAGCCATAGATGAAGTCAATCGCGGGATTGCTGCTGCTAATTGATGCAGAGTGGTTATTAGCTCATGTCTGCTCGAATCAAATGGACTGACCGCAAATTCGATTTTAGTTTTCCCGTCGAGCTCTTTCCCGAAATGATTGAGCGAATACGCGGAACACCGGCGCGACTGGAAGAGCTTACCGGCTCATTGCCTCAGGACGTCGTGCGGCGTCGCGATGGTGAGCGCTGGTCGATGCAAGAAAATGCCGGTCACTTGTTAGATCTCGAATCGCTGGTGGCGCAACGTCTCGACGAATACCTAAACGCCGCAAAAGAGCTGCATGCGGCCGATATGACTAATCGCAAGACTTACGAGGCGCAGCACAACGAGGTGGAGTTATCTACGATTCTGAAGGCCTTCCGCGAACAGCGCAGCGGTTTGGTAAAACGGCTGGACGAGCTGGAACCAGAAGTCTTTGGCCGCGCGGCTCATCACCCGCGGCTGAATGTGCCAATGCGTTTGGTAGACATGATCTTTTTTCAGGCTGAACACGACGATTTTCATCTGGCCCGGATCAGTGAGTTGCGGCGACTATTTGGCGCTTAATGTGCTGCCGGGATAAAGCCGAGCAGCGGTGTTCTTAATAGATTTAGCATGCTTCACATCCTAAACGGCGAAACCACCGAAAGTTTGCTGGCGCAGACTGCTATTCCCGGAGAGCGGTTTTCTTTTCATGATGCCTTGATTGCCGGTCCCACGCCACCGCTCGACGGCGAAGAATGGCGCCGCGTCAGAGCTAGTCATCTGTCTCAGGCCTATGATGTCGAACTGGAGAAGTGTGAACGAGATCTCGCGCGGCAGGAAGAGGTCTTCGAGTCCGTTGCCGGCCATGATGAAGTAACGCTTTGGTTTGAGTCGGACTTGTTCTGTCAGGCTAATCTTCTCTATGTGCTCGACACTTGCGCGCGTCAAAATCTCACTTCGACAAAGCTATCGCTGATTTGCATCGGAGACTTTCCAGGGCGAACGAACTTCCGCGGTCTTGGTGAGTTGAATCCCGAGGACCTGGCATCACTCTTCCTTGAACGAAGTCCGGTTTCGGCAACACAACTGGAGCTCGCACAGCAGGCGTGGAAAGCATATCGTTCAGCAGATCCCCGAGCGCTTGAACAGTTTCTGCAGACTGACACTTCGCAACTGCCATTTCTCAAATCAGCCCTGCAACTTCAACTGGCACGCTTTCCTTCCGTTCGCAATGGACTGAATCGGATTGAGAGCAAAGGATTGGAGCTAATCAGCAATGGCGTTTCGCGGTTTGCTGATCTGTTTCCGCGGTTCAGCGAAAGCGAAGCTGGCTATGGTTTCGGCGATGCGCAGTTATGGAATGCCCTGCAGCGCTTGATTAAAGTTGTGCAGCCGCTCCTGCTGAGCAGCAATGGTCTTCCAACATCCGAGAAGAAGTTCTCGTGGGATGCGATATCTCGTTACGCGTTTTCTTTGACCGACACAGGTAGAGCGGTTTTGAATGGTTCGGCTGATGCTGTGAGTTTGAATGGAATCGACGAATGGGTGGGAGGCGTGCATCTACAGGGACATTCGAACATTTGGCGTTGGGATGAAGCGAATAATCAGCTTGTGAAGGTGTAATCAACAGTTTTCTCGAAACTGGAACTCGAAACTCGGAATAAGCATGGACATCGAAACGATTCGCAAATTCTGCCTTGCAATGCCTCACGTCACTGAAGACATCCAGTGGGAAAACGATTTACTCATGCGCATCGGCAACAAAATGTTTGTCGTGTTATCGCTCGAGGCTGCGAGTGATCATGTGATGTCGTTCAAGTGCACTCCTGAGAAATTTGCCGAACTCATTGAAAGGGATGGCATCAAGCCGGCACCCTACGTGGCCCGTTATCACTGGGTAGCTCTGGAGCGATTTGATGCTCTCAATAAACGCGAACTGGAAACGCTCTTGCGGACGGCCTATGAACTGATTCGCGACAAGCTGCCGAAAAAAGTGCGGGATCAACTGAAATGATTCTCAACCTGGTGAGCCGTTAGCGCAGAGACACCAGGACGCAGAGCCGCAAAAGGAATTATTCATCGGTTTTGTATTGCTTAGTGTGGTTTAGTGGATCGTGTTTTCTGCCGCGCCCAACTGCGATCCACGAAGTACCACGGAACAACACGAACTTTAAGAAAAGGCCGCCTAACTCAACCAATTAACCAGTCGGCATATTTAGCGGGTTTTTACTCCGCGCCTCTGCGTCTTCGTGCCGCTGCGCTTTCTGGACTAAACTTAAGCATCCAAGACAACCCTTTGTCGCCTTCCCTGATTCCAAAAGCTATCCCTCCCCAGGTCCAACCCACTTTGCCAATCCGCACGGAGGTTTCCCATGAGACCGAAGTTCTCGCTTCCCCTTCTGCTGGTTTCACTGCTGCTCTTTACCACTTCCCTTCAAGCCCAAAACACCCTCGAAGCACTTGCCCAGCAAGCTGTTTCCAACGACAAGAAGAAGTCAGCGGTAGCTGTTTCCGAACTGCGAAAATTCGGACCAGCGGGTCTGGAAGCTATGTTCGCCACTCACTCGGCCGCAATTAACAAACAAATCTGCGGAGCCTCTGACACCAACAACATCGGAATGGGCTCGCCTAAGTGCCGCCATTGATGCCGTTGCCCAGCAAAAGAACGCTTATCTATCGGGAATTTATTGGTACACCGACCTGGATGATGCCAAAGCTGCTGCAAAAGAGTCCGGCAAACCGATTCTTTCATTGCGACTGCTGGGAAATCTCAGCGATGAATTCAGCTGTGCAAACAGTCGCTTCTTCCGCACGATCCTCTATTCGAATGCCGCGATTTCAAAAAAGCTGCGTGAGGGTTTTGTCTTGCATTGGAAGTCCGTGCGGCCAGTTCCGCGTGTGACAATTGACTTTGGCGATGGACGAAAATTAGAGCGCACCTTAACCGGGAATAGCATCCATTACATTCTCGACGTGAATGGCCGGCCCATCGAAGCGTTGCCGGGACTGTATGGACCCAACGCCTTTCTGCGAGCTTTGCTGACGTCGGAAAGAGTCTTTGCAAAACTGCGTGATGCTAAATACCCAAATCCGGGTACCGCGCTGCTCACCTACCGTAACAAAAGGATTAATCAGCTCAGCTTGAATTGGCTGGAGGACATTGAAAAAAGCGGCGGCAAAGCACCCGCTGAATTGAGTGTTAGCCGCAGACCAGACGGAACAGTCGAAGCAATTCGGATTGGGCAACTGGCAATGGTCAAGATGCTGACAGAGGCGACCATACTTTCCTCAATAAACACTGGCCTTGAATCTTTGGGGCGAGTTACGGATGAGGCGACCTGGAGGAAAATTGCCGCCCGGCACATGTCGGATGCGCAGTTGGATTCGCGCAGCGTTGGCCTGATCCACAGAGAAACCCGGAAGGTGCTGAGCCAAGAAGAGTTGAAGAATCTTTTAGCAAGACTTCAACAGAATGTGGCATTGGACACCGTCCGCAACGAGTACCTCATGCGCATCAAACTGTACGCTTGGATGCTTCAAGATCGCGGTCGCAGCGGTCTCGACAGTTTCAATGATAAGGTTTACTCCGAACTGTTTCTCACGCCAGCTTCCGATCCGTGGTTAGGACTTTTCGCTGCGGACACCTACATGGCATTAGAAGATAGCGGCGTAGTGAGGTGAGCCGATTGCCGAATTGCCGATTGCCGATTGAGGGTTGCCGATTACAGATTGCTGAATGCCGATTACCGATAGCCGGTTGGACCGCGGAAAGGTCACGGTGGTTAACGATGACTTTGAATCGCGCCAATCATCATTCGGCAATCATCAATCGCCAATCCCTAAGTCCCCATCCGTGAAATGATCGCGTCCGCGAATTCGGCTGTCTTGGAAGTGCCGCCGATGTCGCGCGTGCGGACATTACCCTCCTCAAACACTTTGAGCATCGCTTGCTCGATCCGATCTGCTGCCTCGCGCTCATTCAAATAACGCAACATCAGAATTCCTGATTGCAGCAGCGCTGTGGGATTCGCAATCCCTTGTCCGGCTATGTCTGGCGCTGAGCCATGTACCGCCTCAAATACTGAGCCCAGTTCCCCGATGTTTGCCGCCGGCACAAGTCCTAATCCGCCAATCAGGCCCGCGCAAAGATCCGAGACGATGTCACCGTAAAGATTTTCCAGCAGCATCACGTCAAACTGTTCCGGACGCATTACCAACTGCATACAAGCATTGTCGATAATCTTGTCGTCTGCTTTGATTTCCGGATAACCTTCGGCAACTTTGCGAAAGCAATCGAGAAAAAGCCCGTCGGACAGTTTCATGATGTTCGCTTTGTGCACCGCGGTGATCTGTTTGCGGCCTTCACGCCGCGAATACTCAAAGGCAAATTTGGCGATGCGCGTTGAGGCTTTCTCCGTGATGATTTTTATACTCTCAACCACGCCAGGAACCACGACGTGTTCGATTCCGGCGTAGAGACTCTCGGTGTTTTCTCGGACGATTACTAAATCGAGTTCAGGATAGCGGCAGGGGATATTTGGCAACGCGCGCACCGGCCGCAAATTGGCGTACAGATCGAGGGTCTTGCGCAGCCCCACATTGACCGAAGCGAAGCCTTTGCCGACGGGAGTGGTGACGGGACCTTTTAAAGCGACCTTGTTACGCGTGATTGATTCAAGGAGTTCTTCCGGTAATGTCGTGCCGAATTTCTCCAACGCCTGAGCGCCGGCGTAATGCGTCTCCCAGGCTACTTCAACGCCGGCCGCCTCGATGATTCTGACGACGTTAGAAGCGACTTCCGGCCCAATGCCATCGCCCGGAATCAGTGTGATAGTATGTTTCATAACGAATTGTCGGTGATTATTTTGCTTAGTTGTAGTTTCTAACACGCAGCTCCGCGGTGCTCGACTCCCTGCCACGTGCGTCTGGATCAATCAACAGAATAAAGCCACAACTGCGAACTGACAACTAACCTCAAACCGGAAGCGAAACAGTTGGCAAGTGCGTCCTTCAATTTGGCCGAGCGAGCTGACGTCGTTGTTATTGGCGGCGGCGTGATTGGGCTTTCAGTTGCGCGCGCGCTCGCCCTCAAGCAGACAGGAAGGTAATAGTCCTTGAGCGCGGCCAGCTGGGAAGGGAATCTTCTTTCGCCGCGGCCGGCATGCTGGCGCCGCAAGCGGAAGCAAACATCGCCGATGCTTTCTTCAAGCTCTCTTGCCGAAGTCGGGATCTGTATCCGGCTCTAGCTACCCAACTATTGGAAGAAACCGGAATTGATATTGAACTGGATCGTACCGGCACGCTCTACTGCGCCTTCACAACTCACGACGAGGAAGAAATCGAACGACGTTACAACTGGCAGCGGCAGGCCGGGCTGGCTGTAGAGAAACTGACTGCCAAGGAAGCTCACGAAATTGAACCGAACCTTGCCGGTAACCTGCGAGCAGCTTTGAAGTTTCCAATGGATACTCAAGTTGAGAACCGCAAGTTACTCGATGCTTTGATCGTTGCCAATGAAAGTCTCGGCGTGAATTTCCTTACGAACACCACTGCGGAATCGTTAACTGTAGAGCGTGGGCGAGTAACAGGAGTGGACAACCTCCCGAGGATTTGTCAGCACACGAAATATCGTTGCTCGCCAGCGGCGCCTGGACTTCTTTCATCGACACTGAGAACGCCGCCCCGCAAATTCGCATCGAACCAGTGCGCGGACAGATGCTCTGCTTTGAAACTCAACCTTTGTTGGCCCGTCATGTGATTTACAGCCCCCGAGGTTATCTCGTTCCCAGGCACGACGGCCGGTTACTTGCCGGTTCGACCACCGAAGAAGCTGGTTTCGACAAGCAAGTGACCGACACCGGACTTCAATCGATACGCGCGCACGCGACCGAGATTGTGCCAACGCTTTCACGATTAGCTTTGATTGATTCGTGGGCAGGATTGAGGCCACGGGCTCCGGATGGTCTGCCGGTATTGGGTAAAGCGGGCGAAACTGAAGGACTTTTTTTCGCAACTGGTCATTATCGCAACGGCATCCTGCTGGCGCCGGTTACTGCTCAGTTGATCGCTGACCTGATAGCGGATAATGTCGTTTCTTCGGAGCTTCAAGCTTTTGCTCCGGATCGGTTCGCCACAGTGAGCGTCAACTAGATTAACTAAAATGAGCTTTCGCTATCTGAATATTGTCGTGTTCGCGTTTATTTCTGGCTTCCTTTTGCCGGCGCCAACGATCCAGGGTCAAACTCTCGAACCATCTGCTCGGACGACAACCAGACAACAACTGGCGCCACCCGATAAGCGCTCAGCCGCAGAGCTCTACGAGGAAGCGAATGGTTACCTGGCGCGGAAGTATGCAGAGTTTAACAAGCAGAAGCTTGGGTACGATTCAAAGCTCGAGGCGAAGACCAGGCAGGAACAGAAAGAAATCGCCCTCGCTAACGCCACAATTCTGGCTCAACGCAAGGACCTCGCGGGAAACGATCTGTACTACCTGGGAATGCTGCAACATCTGACCGGAGATTCTGATGCAACGCTCAAGACGATGCGGCGTTTTCTGGCAGAGAGCTTAAACGGGGACAAGGCCCAAATCGCGCGCGCAGTTTTGGTTTTACATGCCTCACGAACGAATCTGATTAAGGAAGCTGAAACGACCGTAGCGGCTTATCGCCAGGCTGAACCCATAGACTTCAACGAATTGTATGGGATGGAAACCTTGCTCACTGAAGCCTTCAGTAAAGCGAACGACTACGCGAGCATGGAGCTTCACGCCCGCGCGATGTTCGACGTGGCTCGTGATGAGAAGGCCACAAAGAATCAAACCAGCTTCAAACGCGATGAGCGCTTGTTCAAAGCAGCATCGCAACTGGCTGAAGCGTTTTCAAAAACTGACCGCCGGAGCGAAGCGATTGGTACGTTCAAGGGGTTAGTAAAGCTGGCGATCGCCTTGCCTTCGGGAAATCTGTACAAGATGGCTCGGACCCGTTTGGCAGCTTTGGATCCCGGTGAGGATCCGCTCAGGTGGTCGAATGACCAGGCTCAGCTCGATACAATCCTGCCGCCCGAGATTCTTGCGCAGCAGTGGATCGATCAGCAGCCGGTGAAGCTTTCCCAGCTTCGCGGTCAAGTAGTGCTTCTGGATTTTTGGGCACACTGGTGTGGCCCCTGCCGTTACGTTTTTCCTAAACTGCAACGCTGGCACGAAAGCTATAAAGATAAAGGCCTGGTCATTTTAGGAGTCACGAAGTATTTCGGACACGCCAATGGCCGCCAGGCGGCAGCTCAGGAAGAGCTGACTTTTTTGCGAGACTTTAAAAAGCGCAATCGGTTGCCTTATGGTTTTGTAGTGTCTGACACGTCCGTCAACGACTTTAATTACGGCGTGTCGTCGATACCGATGTCGTTTCTGATCGATCGCAGCGGCAAAGTGAGGTTTATCGCCGTGGGCGCGAATGATCAGGAAACCAACTTACTTGGAAAAAAGATTAAGGAGTTGATTGAGGAGCCGGCAGTGCCACAAGGCATTCAGGCGGCATCGGCCAGCCCACAGCAAGATTAGGTACCGGTGCAGTTTGAGTTAACGCTGAAAGCGTTCGCTAATTTCAGCCCAGGGTTGGGCTTTGGCAACCCTGGGAAGACGCGGCCCATTTACAGAAGAGGCAAACCCTGAAAGGGTTGCGTAGCGATAACCAAAGACCCGTCGCAACTCCTTCAGAGTTGCGACAAGACAAAATGCATCTTATCCCCAGGGTTTCAAAGCAAACCCTGGGCTAGAATTAGCCAACGCCTTCGGCGTTAAATTCAAAACTGCACCTGTGCCCAAGGCTGGCCCGATTTCGTTGCCGCCAAAGTTGCTCGTATAATCAATAGGAACAGGTTATTGCTTTAATGGAAGGTTCAAACATCACAATCGGCATTGCTTTCCTCGCGGGCATACTCTCATTTCTTTCGCCGTGCGTACTCCCGCTCGTGCCTGGTTATGTTTCGCTGATGTCCGGCGTCAGCATCGATCGGCTTAAAGAAGGCGGTTCGGCCTCAGGTGCGCGCAGCGCGGTAATTTTCAATTCACTCGCTTTCAACGCCGGCCTCTCGGTAATTTTCCTGGCCCTCGGCGCGACCGCCGGTTTGGTCGGCGCCACCATCCTTAACAACGTTTGGGTGAGAATTATTGGCGGCGTCATCATCATCGCCTTTGGACTTCAGTTGATAGGCTTGTTAAAGATCTCGGCGCTTTACAAAGACACGCGTTTCTTTTCAGACGATAAGCCTCGCGGAATGGCAGGTTCGTTTACCTTAGGGATCGCCTTTGCCGCCGGCTGGACACCGTGCATCGGACCAATCTTAGGCGGCATCATCGGTTTGGCGGCAACGAGCGGCGGCTGGCGCAGTGGCCTATTGCTTTCGGCGTTCTATTCCGCGGGTCTGTCCATTCCCTTCCTCTTGACCGGACTCGGCATCAATCAGTTTCTCGGTTTTTACGGAAAGTTTCGCCGCCATTTGCACAAAGTCGAAGTTGTTTCCGGCGTGATCCTGATTGTCGTGGGATTGCTGGTGGCGAGTGGTTTCTCAACTTTGCTGGCGAGCTCTACGCTCGCAAGCATTCTTCCCAACGCCGAGAGTTGGTTGAAGGTTAATCCTGGCGCTCCTGTAACCACAGTAGCTCCTGAGAATCGTGCTTCGTTTCCGCTCGCCCCTACTGTCGAGCTAAAAACACTCGAGGGAAAATCTTTTCAACTGGGCGAACTGCGCGGGCGTGTCGTGCTGCTCAACTTCTGGGCCACATGGTGTATTCCTTGTCGCTCAGAGATTCCCGAACTCAATAACATGCATCGTGATCTCGAAGCGCGCGGGTTATCGGTGGTAGGCGTTTCCACATACGACGGTGCGGATGGAGTGAGAAACTTTTGGAAGGACATTAAGCAGGATTACCAGGTGCTGCTCGGCGATCAGAATGTGGAATCACAATTCGCGGTGAGTGCATTGCCGACGACTTTTATCCTGGATCGCGAAGGCCGCATCCGCGCCAAGATAATCGGAGAACGCCGGCGCGACTCATTTGAGGCTGCCGTTAAACCGTTATTGGAAGAAACGGCAACAGCGAGGATCAATAATTGAAGAGTTGTTAGTTAGTTAGGAGCGTTACCATGATCAGATTATTCAGTTTGGCCTTTTTCCTGATCGCATTCGTGCCGGTCGGCGCGCTGGCGCAGCACGAATACTCACCATTGGAAGAGAAGACGGTCAATTATAAGAACTGGACGTTGAACGGACTGACCGATGAAAAGCCGGTTGATCTGCGGACGCTGATGACGGGCAAAAAACTGGTGATGATCGTTTACTTCGCTCCATGGTGCGGCAACTGGCGTTTCGAAGCCCCGGTAGCGGCAAAGCTGTATGAAAAGTATAAGGCGCAGGGTTTTGAAGTAATCGGCGTCAGTGAGTACGGATCGCTTGCCGAGGTCAAGGCGTTCTTCGGGCCAAGTGGGCCGCCTTATCCAGTGGTTAGTGAATCCGTCTTGCGCGACGACAAGGACAAGACGCCACACTACGGTTACCGCCAATTGACGGGCGATAAGCGAAAATGGGGCTCGCCGTGGAATATCTTTCTTGAGCCCGAGAAACTCGCAAAGACTGGGGACGTCTTGACTGAAAAAGCCTGGGTGGTGAATGGTGAATTGATTGAAGCTGATGTAGATAAATTCATCGCCGACCGTTTGGCCACAACCACCACCACAACCACAGCCACTGCCATCGAACCTTGTAAGGAGCCGCCAGACTAGTTCCGGGTTCCGAGTTTCAAGTTTCAAGTTTCAAGTTTAGAGATCCAAACTCAACGACGAAATTCTTCCAAAGACCAAAAACCAAACACCAAATCTTTAATGAGACTTCGTCTGCTTTACCACGGCCATTGTTTTGATGGAGTTGCGTCCGCAGCTACTTTTAGTCGCTTCTATCACGAGAGAATCCATCCTGACGCTGAGATCCAATACAGAGGACTGCTGCACCGGCCCGGCACGCTCTTCGACCTGGATATGTTTGATGGCGACGAGAACGCAATCGTCGATTTCAAATATGCCGCTTCAGAACGCCTGACCTGGTGGTTTGACCATCACGAGTCCGCATTTCTCACACCAGAAGATGAGGCCCATTTCCGCGCCGACACTTCCGGCCAGAAGTTCGTCGATCCGACGCGTAAATCATGCACGGAGTTTATTGCCGATATCGCCAGCTCCCGCTTCGGGTTTAATGCGGAACCCCTCAATTCGCTAGTGCATTGGGCCCACATCATCGACGGCGCGCTCTACGAATCACCTGCCCAGTGTGTGGAGCTGAAAGAACCCGCGCTGCAATTGATGCAGGTCATCGAAGCCGATCCTGACGATGAGTTTATCGATCGCTTGGTGCGTGAGCTTGTGAGCAAGCCGCTGGAGGATGTGGCGCGGAGTGAGGAGGTGCAACGTCGCTTCCGCCCGATTCAGAAGCAGCACTTGGAAACGTTGGAAGCAGTGCGTCAAAAGGCCGTCTTTGCGGATCATGTTGTTCGCTTTGATCTCATTGACGAAGGTTACGAAGGCTTTAACAAGTTCATTCCTTATTATCTCTATCCGGAAACTACTTACTCGGTGGCGCTCACTCGCGGCCCGGTGCGCACCAAGATTTCCGTGGGCTCGAATCCCTGGTCTCCGGTGCCGCGCACGCACAACATCGCAAAAATCTGCGAGCGCTACGGAGGTGGTGGTCACGCTGTGGTGGGAGCGATCTCATTCCGACCTGACCAGGTAGAACCAGCCCGAGTTGCTGTTCAGGAAATCGTGGCGGAACTCTCGAACTGAGTAGCTCCAAACATAAACCAGGGCGCGCTTCCTATTGGGACAGCGCGCCCTGCTTATTTATCAGTTGCCGAGCCACTCCCGGCCTTGGCGCAACCTACAAAGAATCTACCTTGGAGTTTCTTGAATCGGCGTGTTGTGAAAAGCGACTGTGCTCCACTTGCCATTCTCTTTTGTCGCCACAATAGTGTTCATCGCCCGACTCTTTCTGCGCTCGCCATCCAAACTGTGCTCTAAATTCCATTCAACGTGGATGATCGCGACATCCTGACGCAGGAAGCGAATGCCTCTGATTGTGGCGACGTTATGACTGTCTTTATAGATTGTGGCAAATATTCCTGCGTGACCTTTCTCGATTTCCTCACGGCCTTTGATCTTTGTGCCATTGATTACCACGTAGTCGGCATCCGCCGCGAAGGGCGCAGCAAAAGCCTTAGCATCATGCGCGTTCCAGGCCTCCTGAAGTTGCTGTACCAGTTGCTTCACATCAGTCTCTTCACGAGGAGGCGGGACCGGCGTCTGCGCCTTAATAGCTTGAAACGAACTCATCAAGAGCCCGATAACTACCACGAACAGCAATTCAACTCGTCGTGACATCAACAATTCTCCCTTGTGACGCTGTCTAAATTTAACCTAGCGCGGCGCGCGAACAGCTTTTTCGTAAGCGTCCATTAATTCCACCTGATTCGTAATGCACATTCCCAGGTCGCGCAACAATCCATCTTCGATTCCATAGATCCAACCATGCACAGCCAGCTCCTGGCCGCGGCTCCAGGCATTCTGAACGATGGTCGTGCGGCTCACGTTCAGAACCTGTTCGATGACATTCAGTTCGCAAAGGCGATTCAAACGCTGCACATCGTCATTCAAGCCGGCGAGCGACGCTTCATGATTGTGCATCACGTCTTGAACATGACGCAGCCAGTTATCGATCAACCCCAATTGCATGTTTTCCATGGCAGCTTGCACTCCACCACAACCATAGTGGCCGCACACGATGACGTGATCGACTTTGAGTCCATCGACTGCGAACTGCAGCACTGAAAGACAATTGACATCTGTGTGCACCACGACATTCGCCACATTGCGATGGACAAACATTTGGCCGGGCGGCAAGCCGACGAGTTGAGTTGAGGGCACTCGGCTATCGGAGCAACCGATCCAGAGGTAACGCGGATTCTGTTGTTGTGCCAGGTTCTGAAAGAACTCCGGATCCTGCGCCTTAATGCCTTCGGCCCAGGCACGATTGTTTTTGAGTAGTTCGGTTAGATCTTTCATACCATTGCCACACGGTACAGTACGGGAGCGGTAGCGACCGCATTCAAGTACAATCAATCAAGTTCAGGATCCATCAAGCAGCTCATCCCAAGTTGCACCAAGGTCTGGATTAGGATTCTCTTGCCGGAAATGCCTAACCGCCGCTATTCAGGACTGGAACAAAGCCATTTGTCTACTTCTTCATCAATTCCAACACCGCGGCCGTCATTGCTTTTACTCCGGTTCGAATCGTCGGTTCTGGTAGTGGAGCGAAGAGGGCTGAATGCAGTGAAGGAACGGGTTTTCCGGTACGCTTACTTTCCGCCAGCACCGCGCCATCGGCTGCTCCCAACCAAAACATCACCGCTGGAATCTGGTTTCCTTCCAGGGCAAATCTACCGAAGTCTTCGGCTCCCATAACGGGAGGGACCGAAATCACTTTTTCCTTTCCCAGCAACTTAGTAAAAACAGCAGTAAGCCGATCCGTGAGCGCAGGGTTGTTGTAGGTCGCTGGAGCAGCTTCGCTCTCAGCCACCCTGACGACAGGCATGAGTTCAGAGGGCACGCCGGCAGCCAGGGCGGTGCCTTTGGCGATTCGTTCAATGCTCGCCAGAATTTTCTGACGTACCTCCTCTTTGTAAGAACGAATCGTTAGCTCCAGTTTCACTTCATCGGAAATAATATTTGCGCGGGTGCCGCCATGAAACGAGCCCACGGTAACTACCGCCGGGTCGATTGGGGGCACCTCGCGGCTAACAATAGTTTGCAACGCGAGAACGATCTGCGATGCGAGCACAATAGGATCCTTCGTTACCTCCGGGCGCGATCCGTGACCGCCGATTCCGCGCACGGTGATATCAACCCGGGTGGCATTCGCTAAAGCAAACCCGGGAGTCACGCCAATCGTTCCCGCTTCAAGATCGCTAGCATCATGCAGCGCAAGAGCGTAATCAGGTCGGGGGACTTTGTTGTAAAGCCCATCGTCAAGCATCGCCCTGGCGCCGTCAGTTGCTTCTTCGGCGGGCTGTCCGATTAGCACCAGTGTCCCGCGCCATTGATCTTTCAGATCGGCCAGCAAGCGCGCGGTGCCTAGCAGGGACGTAATATGAATGTCGTGACCGCAGGCATGCATCACGCCAACGTCCTGGCCGGCATCGTTTTTCGTCCTCACCTTACTCGCATAAGGCAGGCCGGTTTTCTCTTCGACGGGGAGTCCATCAAGGTCTGATCGCACAAGCACGGTTGGACCCGCGCCATTCTTCAACACAGCCACAACGCCATAACCTTTCCAATCGGACCGGCTGTATTTGCCGACTTGCTCGGTCACCGTGTAGCCGAGGGCGCGAAGTTCCTTGGCGAGAAAGGCCGAAGTCTTTTCTTCGTAGTGTGAAAGTTCAGGAGCCGCGTGCAACGTTTTGTAGGTTGTAACGAGGCCGGCAATATCCCGATCGATCATGCTGTCGAGCGTTTGTTGCGCGGTGGCAATTGTCTTGGGAAGGCTGACGAGTAGCGAAAGAAGCAGAGCTTTTTTAAGCAATGAGCAGCGCATGATGTCCTTTTTTTGAAGCTAAGTGTGTTGGTTTTTCGGATCGACTCGTACGAACCTTGGCAGGCTATTGCTCTGTAAACAGTTCACGCAGGAGAGCTTGAACATCCCCTGAATTGGATTTTGGAAACAATGCACGGCCACCAGTCTCTTTGGTAACTTTCTTTAAGAAATTGATCGACGTTTCCCGGGTACTCTTTCTAATCAAGCCTGAACCTTCATCTAGTTCCCGAACAAGACCTATTGCATACACCTTGATTTGATGCTGCTTTAATTCGGCGATCAATTGCTTTTCTTTTATCTTACTCTCTCTGTCTTCACCATCGGTTATTAATACCAGGATCTTGCGCAGCGCTGGGTTCTTTTCTTGCTGGGCCCTGGCGGTGACGTAGATCATCATGAAATGGATCGCGTCAGATAATCTTGTTGCACCGGCTTCAACCGCAAGGCTGTTAGAGTATCTGGAAAGAACATCGGCATCCTGATTCCAAATGGTGTGTACCACAGTTATAGGATCGTTCGAGGTACCTAATGACTTAAAATTGAATATTGTTATAGGACCGTGCTTGTGGGCGTGCTGCACCGTCCCAATTCCCAGTTCCACTACGCGCCTAAATTGTGTCCTTAGAGATCCGGAATTGTCCAACAGGATTCCATAAAGAGCAGACTGGTCGTTTTGGGCAGGCGCTGCACCACTGCAGCAAAACAGCAGAAGCGCAATTCGCAGAATCTGAGTCAGTTTTCGCAGCATGCCATCCTTGGTGGGGAGCCAACTCGCAAAACAATTAGCCCAGATTTACGCGGATAACACGGATAGGACGGGAGACACCGGGACGCGCGGACCCTAGAAGCTAGCGGCGACACCGCGCAAAATAATTCCCGAGTCTGTCCATTCTGGCCTTACGGTTTCAACCCGTCGCGCCCCGCGTCCCCCAGTGTCCCGGCGCGATCCCCGTGTCTCCCCATCTTATCCGTGTGTATCCGCGCTAATCTGTGGCTAATCATATGTCAGCTCTTCGTCGCGCCTTCCGGAAGATCCAGCGCAGGTCTGGTTTGGCCTCGGTGACACGTGGTGCAATTGATCACCGGTTTTTCATTCTGAAGATTCTTGATGTTCTTCAGCAGATCATTATTGATGGTCCGCACCATTGCCGCCATGTCGCGTGCGGTTTGCTTCGTGGGCTTATCGTCCTTCTCCCACTCGTCGACTATATGGCAGTGAGTACAGGTCACGCCCAGCGAGCGGCTGTAGCCAATCTTCATGACGGCGAGCAAGCGAGCCGCCGGCACACCTTTCAAAAATTGAATGTTCTTGAAGACAGCTTCTGCGGGCTCGTTTTCCCGGCCAGCAATTTTCTTCCGCAGTTCAGCAAGCTTCGCCTCCTGATCGAAAGTCTGAGTGGCCGGAGCGGTGCGTGCTGCTGCATTTGTTGCCACCGAATTCCGTGCGTCTCCCGAGGTCGAGACCAGGAAACCTGCAATCAACCCAAGCACACCGACGATAATGAGACATATTGGGGTTCGATGATTCATTTGCGCCTCCTAAAGGAAATTGGGCCGGGCACCAAGTCTCTAACCGGCCTTCGCTGGTGTTTTGGGGAGGCTATGGAAGGAAACCATTTTAAAGTTTCCTAATGATTCGTGTTAGTCGCCTTCGATGTCCACTACTGCAAATTCATTTTGGTTGCTGCGAATCCAGCAAGCGCCAAAAATAAGGCAGCACTTCCGTCGCGATCCTGCCACCGCGTCCCCACAGTCGATTTCGATGGTCGCCGTTATATTCCTCAAACACGTGATCGACGCCGCGGGCAGTCAAAGCAGCAGAGAACGCACGCGAAGTCGGCGGGATGTGTGTGAACTGGTCTTCGTAACCTGAATCAAATCTCAGCCCGCGCAACTTTGAAAGGTTTCCGCTGTATTCTTCGACCATGTTCGCCGGCAAGTTCTTTTGCCATTTGGTGAAAGCTGGTTCCGCAGGCTGAAGCTTTCCGTCGACTAATGCAAACGGGAAGTCGACGAAAAATGGAGGACGGTCGGGGTTAGGTGAAAAGGCCTGACCGATAACAATTATTCCCAGCACATAAAAACCACTCTTCATCGCCTCTTCCGGCGTCTTTATCTTGAGCACCGACATGAATGCGGGATTCTCAATGGATAGGTCGCCTCCCCATCCCAGCACGGCGGGATTCAATGCGTAGATGACACTAAAAACATCCGGATGCTTCATTCCAATCTTGAGGGCGCCATAACCGCCCATTGAATGTCCCACCAGACCACGACTCGAGGCGCGCGCCAGGGTGCGATACTTGCCGTCTATATAGGCCACCAACTCTTTTACCGTGAAGTCCTCCCAATTGCCGGTGGCAGTCGAGTTCGAGTAAAAACTTCCGCCCCATTTAGTAAGTTGATCAGGCATGACGACGATCATCTCGCCAAAAGCGCCAGCCGCGGTGCCGCTATTCATCACCGCAGGAATTGTGTCCCAGGCATCATTCTTAGTCGTCCAGGGTCTCACCCACACTTCTGACGTGTCGGTAATGCCATGCAACAAGTAAACGACGGGATATCTCTTCTCTTGCGACCCGTCGTAACCAGGTGGCAGGTAGACAATGACATTGCGATCTGCGGATTCGCCCGTGGCTGTTTTTTCAAGTGAGCGACTGTGCACCACTTCGCGCACCACTCGACCTGTCTGTGCCGGAACGACCGAGGTAACAAGAAGAAGAAGCCAGAAGATCACGCCGCAGCGCGCCGCTAGAGCGAATGGTCGTTGCCGGGAAGTGAAGGTGGTCATAAGTATTCCAAGGACGGTCGGGGTCTTTTTGAAACCAAGATCTTTTTCGTGGCTGCCGACAGCAGATTCCAACCACTAGTTATGTTCCGGAGTCTTGACGATTTCGCCAGTCTCGCGCCAGGTGCCAAAGCCAGAAACCGGATTGGGTCGTGCAGGAGGCAATGAATAGTTCGCGGATGAATTTTCAAAGCGAACGGCCGCGACTTCGTCGCCGGCATCCGTGGAGGCCGTTTGAAAAATCCGCGCATAAAGCAGTCGCGCCAGGCCCAGCAGAAAAACTGTAATTAACACTGCCTGCGAAATCTTTTCAAACGGGGTGTCACTGACGGCACTCTCTATTAAACGATCATTAGCCGGAAATAAAGCTGCCAGTAGGATGTATGCAGGAATCAGAATGATGCTTAGCAGCATCACTTGCACGCCCTGGCGCGTGCCTTTTTGTCGCGGCGAAAGTCCATCCGCGGTCCGTTCGTGTTCTTGCACTATTGTTTTATTGCTACTCAAGACAATCTCTTTCAGATTCAGCAGGGCCAATCCGCACCGCGAACAAAACTGGACTTCGGCGGAGACTTGTTCCTGGGAACACCTGGGACAATACATAGTTAGGCCTCGCGAATTGAGTTAAAACATCTCTCAAAAGCTACGAACCAGAACCTTTACTTGTTCCTGTAATCGCGATTAGGAAACCAATGCGGCATTAAGCTCACACTTCGGCAAATTCGGGCCGATACTTAACGAGGCCACGCCTGCCTTTCAAGGCGCCGGGTTCTAGCTCAATCGCCATAAACACCTCGTCCGCAACTGGGTATTCACTGGTCAGACCCTTTTGACTCGCCGGAACAAAACCGAAACGTGGGTAGTATTCCGGATGCCCCAACACCACGACCACGTTAACACCTACTCGCTGACACTCTCTTAATCCGGCGCGAACCAATCCCGAGCCCACACCCTGTCTTTGGTATTCGGGCAAGACAGCCATCGGTGCGAGCCCGAGCCCGAGCGCTGTCGAAGTAGAATCGTCTGAGTCAAGGGAGACTGGAGTGAAGAGGATATGACCGACAACCTGATTGTCGTCATCGGCCACCAGGGAAATGAACAGCTCAGCGGATTTACGGAGAGCGTCAACCAGAGTCGCTTCGGCAGCCTGACCAAACGCCAGCCGGTTAACGTTCCGCACCGCGTCAAAATCTGCTTCCTTTTCAGGACGAATGATAGTCACAGAAACTTAGCCCCAGATCTCACACGGACGATGATCTCGATCAAACTCGTGATGATTGAGGCACCAAAGATAATTTTCCAAGGACCGAAAATCTCAAGAAAAAGGCAGATCATTCCTGCAGTTGAAATGACGATATTGACGAACCCGATAATCAACTGTCCTGTCTTGCTCGGTGCAGCTCCTGAAGCCCTTTTTGCCTGCGGCTGAAGAAAAGCAAGAGCTAGTCGGGCAACACCTCCTCCGAGAAAAGAGAGGATTAGGATGATGGCGGCAATTATTTTCATCTGAACCTGGGTGTTGAGGACTACGGTGTAATGAAGAGTCGCATTTCACCATAAGTCCGATCAGCGGCAGCGGTCACCTTTTCAATTGCGTCCTTGAGCTCTTGCAGGGTAAGCCAGGCAACTTTCCGTTGTGCCATCACGATCAAGTCGTCGTCTGGATCCATGCAAATTCTGACGTAATTGAGATCGTAGCTAAGCTTCATCAGCTTAAAATAAGCGTCGGCCGTCAAACGTAGATTTCGCTTGGGGGCGACGACCGCAGCTATGGCGACACTGGTGCTGCTGGACCCAATCAGTATTCTAATCCTCGGCTGCGCCTTTCCAACTCTTTCGATATACCAGGAATTGGCTTTCACTTTCTTGACGTCATAACCAGACTGTCGAAGTAAATCTTCAAGTTGCGACTGAGCTGCGGCGGTTTGGGGCCTGCTTACACGCGCCGGTCGGGCGTCCGTGGAGGATGGGAAAAAATAAACGAGACCGCAAGTAATTAAGAGGGCTCGTAGCAAAGGCTGGATACGTTTGTGTCGGGGTCTCATCGTTATCCTCCAGGTTGAGCGGAGCAAACCCGTCCATAGAACTTCAATGCTCAGTCAGGAATTCCGTTCGTGTTAATTCGTGGTCGTACCTGTCAAAACATTAGTGCAACGATCAACAAAATCACACAAACCAACACGAAAATGACTTCTGCCTTCTGGGCCTGTGAACAAGTAAGGCAGTTAGTGCAGATTCAAAGAATAACATTCGGCCATAAGAACAACGAGAGAGCAGTACAAAGGCTTATACAGGACGAGGAAGTCAGAAAGATTCCCGCGGCGCGCAAGAGTTCCAAGTTAGGTAATTGTGGCAACATACTCCGCCGGCAAACCGATGCGGCCCGCAAGTTCCTTGAGCCTCGCTGCATATTGCGGGTTTCGTTCTGACGAAGAAGGCGGCTCAGGAAGATTGAAGCACAGGGCCGGGATCGCCTCTCCGTTTCGCAACCTGGCCACCACCGGCTCTGGGCGGTACTCACTGACGGAGGGCTCCGCATAAAGTGAATTAATTTCCGCCTGAGTTAGTGAAAAGAGCAAACCATGCACGGTTTCTCCTGAAGACGGAACAAGTGTCGCACGCTCCCCAATCATCAGTTTGAAGTTTTCGACAGCCGCGAGTCTGCGGTTCTGAGGATTAGCACCCTTTTCTTTCAGCAGAGCTTCGTCCATGAAGAGGCCATAAAAGAAAACGTCTATTCGTTTGCCGGAGTCATTGCTCATCGCAGGTCAATTGGCAGAGAGATGTAATGACTGGCAGGAAACTGCCAGCCTTCTATACAGTTTTCTCGGATTCACAAATCGGAAAATCTGGCTAGAATGCCGCGCAATCGGCGAAATGATTTGCTGGGTGACGGTAAATCTTGAGCGTGAAAGAGCTCCGCCAACCGAACAACAGGCCCGGTTCCCAAAGCCGGGCCTTCGGTTTCTAAGAGGACTTGAATTCTCCCTCATGATTGTTTTTTAGGAATCGATCGTGTGTCGCACATTTAAACTGAGTTCGCGTCACTTAAAGGTACTTTCCATTTTCTTCAATGCTGGTTCCTTGCGACAGGCTGCTAGCGGACGTGGGCGGGCGCTCTTAATCTGCAAAACCCGGTTCGTCTCTTTGTTCACTCGCATCTGCAAACACGCACAACCATACCCGTGGCTGCCGGCGTTCGTTACTATCCATTGTCCCTTCTTGAATGCCGGCCAATCCCAATCCTCTTCAAGTTGATAACCACCCTGGATCGCGATGATCCATTCGCCATCTCGATCGTCCAACCAGACATTTCCCGGCGTGGGATTGCTGAGCCAGCCACAGCGCGTTTCAAACTGAACCGGTTCTGTCTTGTTTAGATCCGGCTGACCGGCAGTCGCGAATGCCAGATTAATCAGCACCAGGCTGGCCGCTACGAACAATGCTGTTTGTTTAAGGCGTCCATTCATGATTCTTCTCCCAGAATTGATTGAGTCATTGAATATTGAGACATTGAATCATTGAATCATTGAATCATTGAATCATTTAAAGATGAACGTTGATGGAATGATTCAGCGAGCCGAAGACACAATGACACAATGATTCAATGACCCGATGATTCAATGGTTTCAATGACCGTGCTTCTATCGTTACTTTTCTTTTCTGCGTAGAGCAGGTCGGTTGTCGCGTCAGTAACGCTGGGTGTGAACCCCAACGGCTCAGGTGGCAGCAGCTTGGCAGTAGTATTTGTTGCCGCCAGTTCTTCGGGCGATGTGATGCGGCCTTTCGTTTTGATCTTTCCAACTTCCTCGGCCTTGGCAAAGAGGATCGCTGAAAGCAGCCCGCATCCAAGAACAATCATCAACGCAATGTAGCCCAGCCCCGCCAGGATGCGGCCTTCGATCATCATTTTAACAATGTGATAAAGCACGACACTTAGTAATCCGACACCAAAAACACTCAGCGCCGCCACGCCCCAACGCTCAATCCTCTCTTTTCTTTCCTGCAAGCTTTCCTCGAGCTTCGTGGGAAGTTGCTCGACTAGAGACTGGGCGATTTTTTCCAAACCGAGCCCGCAGGATCGGCAGAATTTCAGCTCGGTGGAGATTGTGGTTCCACAATTCGGGCAGTACATCGAACCCCTCCTACAGAACCAAAACGATCACAACGCAGTACCAGTTTCAAGTATCAATCACAGCGTCGGTACTAAAAGCGCTGACGAGTCAGCGCACTCCAAAAACTAGCCACTATCCAGAGAGGCCCGATTCCCGATTGAAGCGACATATCGGGGATGCCGCTTTTATCAGGCCACTACCCGCTGCAACTTTGTTGCCCTCTGTCCGTCCTGTAACACGAGCTAACCGTCTTATCCACCTCGAGATTGAATTTTACAGTAACGCCTTCGAACGCAAGCGGTCGGAATGTGGTCTGATCAATCGCGACCAATCTGATGCGACCTTGACCCGCCGGCCATTGGAACCACTTTCCTGGTCATGTCCCTTGCTCCATTTCCAGATGGTGCTCCATTTCAGATTTGAGGTCTGAGATTTCAGAAAAGATCTCAGATCTTGCCTCATGTCAGATTTGAGATCTGAAATTTCAGATCTGAAAAATCCTACGGACACTTGCACTCGGCGCCCTTGCCACCCTTCTGCTCAGCATCCTTTTCCGCATCTGATAGATAATCAAACTCGCCGAGGACACAAACATTCGACCCCCGGGCATTCTTTTGTTGCTCAAGGGTGCGTTGCTCGACTTCAATTTTGTTATTTGCACAAAAGACTCTGTACTTCGAGTCAGCGCCCAGGCTTTTAGTGGATGATTTGGGCGCGGCAAAAACAGTTGCGAGAATAACCAGCAACAAAGCACTAACGATGCACGCCAGACTTTTGATTCGGTTCATTGAAGCTCCTTTCATGAAAGAGGCAGGTTGTTAAGTTTAGTCATTCGGCGGCAAAGCCGTATTGAAAGTCGCATTCCGTCACGAGAGTTATATCAGCCGTACAGAGAATCTAGTACGCGCATTAACAGAAACAGTAAGATCGGAAGCAGAAGCAATATCCAGCCACCTAACTTTACGAAACTTGAGTTACTTGGCGTGGTGATCTCGGGAACAAGGTTTCCATCACGGTAGTACTCCGCCAGATCTTCCGCAAACCAGATACACGCCAATGGGAATGCGAGGCAGAGTGACGTGATGAGAAGGTCGGCCGTCACGTGTGCCCAGGTTTCTTCTGGATAAAGGAAGGGCGGCACTACGAGATAAGCCAAGGCAACCAGGAGCGAGGCTAGTCGCTGCCAGTCACCGAACAACCTCCGATCCGTTTTACCGCCGACAACCGGAGTTGGTTCATCCCCGCTGTTTAAGTCGCTCAACACCAAAAATCCAGCGCAATGATTATTTCTATTTCACGGCCCAGCCGAAGACAGCTCCTCGAACGCCCTCGTCAGCCGAGGATTGCATCGATGAGTCCGAAGTCAAACATTGTCTGAACGAGGGTGGAATCGAGAGGTTTAATGCCTCGCCATTCTTTCGCATCAGAAGGACTCACTGAAATCAACGTTAGCAGACAAGCAAAGATGAGGCAGACTGCTTTCATCATTTCCCTTCCCTGGCGAATATTCCTTGAAGCAAATGCCGCATACATGCTTACGAACCACGCTCGCATTTTCCAGTGACCTCCCCTTGCTTCCCAGACGATAACTAACGAACGGGCTTCTATTACTTTGTCGTAATACGCTTCAACTCATTCAGAACCAGGGGATACTCGAAGAAGCGCTTGTTCCCATTATCTTTGACCCAATTAAAATGAATCGCAGCTTTGCCATCGTCACCAGATAGAACGTGATTCATTCCAATATAAGTCCGCACCTCAGTCATCTTGTTGTCATCAGTGGCCAGGGCAAGGAGTTCTTGTTCCGTCATCTTGTTTTGCAAATAAGCGATCACCGGATAGGGCCAAGCCTTTGTATCAACTTCTTTTTCTGCGACTTGTAGAATTCCCTGGGCGAAAGCCTTGTCGTTTGCTAACCGGGATCCCAAGTGGGCGACGATCACCATGTATTGCGAATGCTCATCTCGCCACTTCCTCAGTCCGAGATAAAGGCGGGCATCGGTCGTGGCCTCTGATCCTCGGCGCAGGTAGAGATTCATCCAAGCGCGATTTAGGTAGGAGCTTGAATGGGCCGGATTGAGACGAATTGCTTGTTCTAGGTCCTGGAGAGCCTGACCATGCTTGCCAAGCCCATAGTGAACGTACGCGCGATAGGTATATGGTGTTGAGAGATCCTCAGGCTTAAGATCAATTGCTTTTTGGCACGATTCCAGGGCTTCGGGATACCGTTCCATATGCCGGTACGTCAGACACAAATTTGAATAGACTTGAGGGACTAAGCTGCGATCTATTTTGGAAGCTTCTTTGTATGTTGAAACAGCTTTCTCCAAATCCCCTAACCGGAAATAAGTGCCCGCGAGCGCCAAATACAGAGATCCGTTGTTCGGTGCCCTTATAATCGCGTTCTCGTACGCCTCATTAGCTTCCTGATACCGACGTAACGCACTGTAAGCATTGCCGAGAGTTGCGTAGGGAACGTAATTCCGAGGATCCCGCTTGGAGGCAAGCTTGAACTCTTGTATCGCCTCTTCAAAGCGACCCGCTTCCATGTGCTGTAAGCCTCTTCTAATTTCTGAAATGACTTGCCAGTTGGCGTGAATGGTGTGTCCGCTACAGAGAACAAGCAGGCCCACAACAAAGCCTCTGCGAATCGACTTTCCCGTTTTCCTCTCAGTCATCTGAGCGCGTCACCTCCTTACCCCAACGTCTTGTGCCAAATCAGCTGAACTTCATCCGGCAATTCTGGATATGCATGCCGATTCGCTGATCTAAGTTCACATCCCTGGGCTGCATAAAACCTACAAGCAGCAGCGTTGATGTTCTGCGTCTCGACCTTCAGGTATCGGCAGCCACGATCCTTAGCCCAATCTGCGGCGGCGCGGAAGAGTGTGGAACCAACTTTCCGGCCGCGGGCTTTGGGTGAGACGCGGATATCCCACAGCACGGCTATGTCGTCTCGTTGATCCAACATCATCAGTCCAGGAGTCTTGAAAGCAACAACTGCCCCGCCAACATGCTGACCATTCAAATGCGCCGTAAAGATTCCCCAATTTGAAATATCGAACCGCCTGGGCCAGTGACGAGGACCTTCCCCGTCGATGGCGTCGTAGTTCTTGACGTACGGATGATCAAGGCGACGCTCTTTCAGCGCGAACTGTCCGTCTTTGTCTTGCAAGATATCCAATACGGACGTCACCTCAAACGCGATTGGGATCGTTGCGTATTGCGGGATGACGGACACGCCCTGCTCCCTAACGTCAATCTTCATCGACATTCAGCTTCGATTCGATTCGTTTGTCAGGCACCAGCCAGATCAAAGCGACCAAAACGTAAAGCGCGTCGGCAATCCATTGGTTCACGAAAGCGAGGAGAATTGCCGCGAGGTAAATTACCGGTGAAATCTTGCCCTTGATATCCCTGCCGAGTGCTGCTCTTAGTTTAGAGTTCGCGCCTTGTTGGGAAATGATCATTTTCTGCAACACATAGTAAGCAATGGCAGCAGCCAGCAGCACCGCCCCGTAGACCGCCGTTGGTATGGTGGCAAAATGGTTTTCCCCCATCCAACCGGTGACGAAAGGTATCAGCGACAACCAGAACAGCAAGTGCATGTTCGCCCATAGAATCTTGCCATTGATCTTATCGGTGGCATGAAGCATGTGATGGTGATTGTTCCAGTAAATCGCCAGATAAACGAAGCTCAGCACGTACGTCAGGAACACCGGAAGGATCGGCCTCAGCGATGCCAAATCCGTGCCATGCGGAATTTTCAACTCCAAGACCATGATGGTGATCAGGATCGCGATTACACCATCGCTGAACGCTTCGAGTCGGCCTTTTTTCATTTAATCGGATTCCTTGGGTAAGGTCACAAGCTTCACTCTATCCCACGCCGCGGTCGCCTCTATTTTCGCACGCGCTTGTAACTGAACGGGTGGGGTGGCGGCGCGTGTTGGATGCCAACTGGTTCTATCATCCCCTCGAGCGTGTTCGCGTCTACGAGCTTGCCGGTATGCAGAATCGTTCCGCCTCCCAAACCATTGAGCAGGCCCCATTGCAATGTCTCGTTATTAATCACTTTGACGAACTGGACTTCCAGTCGCGCTAACTCGCCGGTGGGAGTCGTTATCGAATTGTGGGCTTGCACCACACCGTCCTTGACCTCGAAGATCATGAGCCAGTGGGCGCCATCCTCCCGTTTCTCCCAAGTGCCGAGGAAAGGTTTCATCCGCTCAAGATCGGGTGGCGGCAGATTTACCCACTCCGCCATTCTTGGATCGGGTCCTTTTCTTACTGCTTCCTCCGCCTCCGTCAGCAGCCGTTTCATCCTGGGAGACTCACCATAAAGCTGCACCGCATGCTTAATCAGCTCAACCGCTTCAGCTCCATACCGCATCGCAGTATTCCGTGCTGCGGATTCCAGTAACACCTGTTTCGGTATCTCCACCTTATAGCCGTACGCCGGCTGCAGTGCTTTGTATCTCGCCTCAAGTACTGCCAGCGTTTGGATACCCCGATTGTGTGTGATCGTATTAGGCGTGTAGTCGTGGAATAAGCGCTTCAGTCCTTCATAGATGCCTTTGTAGGCCATTGACTCGTGAGTCTCGCCGTTAATCTCAACCCGCTCTCCGTAAAATCCTTTCGGCGCGGCTCCGATGAGGGCCGGCCATTCTTTCTTCCACCCGTATAAATTTTCGACCGTCACAAGCCGTCCGCGATAGTCCGGACTGTTCGTGATCAACGCTCTAACTTTCTCAGTCAACGGCTTGACGTCTTGAAAGCCAGCCAGCGGCGCATCCATCGAGATATACCACTGAAACGCGGTCGGTCTCGCGGTCAGCGCGTAGACTGCAAACAGGCCGCCTTGAGAATGACCGAGCAGAATTCGCAGCGGCTGCGTCCGGTACTTCTGTTCAATCGCCGGGATGACCTCATCAGTGAGGAACGCCAGGAAATTTTCCTGGCCGCCCTTGTTGAAATCCTGCGGCGGGGGCATGTCGCGGTTACGGTTGGCATTGGTAACTGCCACCACGAGAGCCTCGGGCATCTGCGGTATCCCCGAATAACTGGTCATAAACTGGACAGCGTTCGCCGTGACCAGGCCCGTGACTTCACCATCGAGTGTGTAGATGACCGGGTAGCGATGTTTAGAGGCGGCGTAAGAAGCCGGCAGGTAAATATGAAGCTCGCGCTGTTCTGAGAGGCGCTTGGAATTTATCTGCAGTGTCTCGCCAATAGTCTTTGGCGTATCAGGAACCTGGATCAGCTGAGCTTTTGCGGCATTCGTGCTTGTAGCTGCCAAGCAGAAAAAAATGAGTGTCCGCAACGTCATAAAGCTTCCTTTTTGCTTGAGAGCACCGCCTCTTCGTAATCGTTTGATTCAGATTCTTGATCCACAGTTCAAGATTTGGGTCACTTCTTTTCCAGACGAAAAAACTTCACAGCATTGTTATAGAAAATGTCGCGCTTCTGCTTTTCAGTAAGGAAAGTTGCTGATGAGATGCCCTCAATAGCCATTCCGATCGCTTCCGGCCATACCATCTGATCCGATCCAAACATTACTCGATCTTCGAACCCGGCTTCCATCAAGCGCCGCAGATGCGCATGGAACGCCTTGCGCGGTAAGGCCCAGTTAATCACCGCGATGTCTACGTAGACCTGAGGGTGCGCCCACATCAGGGCGATCATTTGCTCCGTCATCGGCCAGCCGGCATGCATAACGTAGATTCGTAATTTGGGATGACGAATCAACACATCTTCAAGCAACATTGGATCACTAAAGGCCGCACGATACTTGGGCGCGGCATCGTAGGCTATTCCGGGTTTGCTGAGGCCTATGTGAATTCCTACCGGAACGTCGAGTTCTTCCGCGAGCGCGTATATACGCTCAAGCTTGGGATCGTTTGGAGCTAAGCCTTCATACTGTGCGCCGATCTCTCCCAGAGCCATTAAGCGGCCAGCCGCATGTTCTCTGCGAAGGAAATCCAAGTCCTGCGCTGACGGATCATCGAAGCCGTATGAGAGCATAATTTGGTTAGGTGCAGCGGCTTTCCACCGCAGAGCTGCTTGATAGTCGCTGCTTACAACCGCCTTAACAACATTGTATTTCTTCATCTCAGCAAGCGTCGCCCGCATGTGCGCCTGTTCAGTGGTCGCAGTCATCGGCTGACCGCTCGCAGGATTAGGTACTCTGTGTGTCCAACGCTCGTCCTTTTCATAGCCGTGTACGTGAACGTCAATGATCGGAGGCGCTTGCTGCTTCTGTTGCGCGGGAGTTGAGAAGGAAAGCATCGTCAGGAAGACAAGGATAAAAACTTTTCTCATCACAACTACCCCCGTCGCTTTGCGAGCTTCGTGCGTCCCCGAAGGGGACGAAGTTAATAGCCGTGGGCAACGCCCACGGAACAAGAATTCAAGAGTGGCCCTGACCCTGAAAGGGTCAAAGAAATCCGACCCTTCAGGGTCGTGCTCTTCAGGAGGCTTTTACCGTGGGCGCTGCCCACGGCTACTAACTCTGTCCCCTTCAGGGACTAACTAGAAAATTGCTGATTGAAATTCAGAGATTTGAAAGATCTCTTTAACCAGAGCAACAGCTTTGTCGGCATCGAATTCTGCGCAGGTATAAATAATCGTCGAAAGAAACTTCGGATTGACCCAGACACTGATATAGATTCCGGAATCAATCAACGGCACAAACCCATCGAAGCCTTCGTTCAAGTCTTTTCCCGCCCCACTCGTCTTATGAATTATTGGTTCGCCATACGTTCGCAATCCCAGACCGGCGGTGATTCGCGAGAAATAATCTCTCAGGCTATCTTCCGTCACTGCGACGCCGAAATAGCCTTCGACAAGCAGGCGCTTTCTGAAAACTTCTGGAGCGATATTGGTCAAAGGAGTGGTGTTCATGACTGCATCAACTCTTTTCGATAGACGTTGAAGTTCCTCGTGACCCGCGCGCCTAACTTTTCCGCGGTGCGGCGCGAGGGCCAGTTCTCATCCATGACTACTGTGTAACTGCCGGTCTTGTAACCGCGCTCAATCATCGCTAAATAACTGCGCGCCGCGAGCGCCAGATTGACGCCGCGCCCTCGTTGGCTTTTCTTCACACCGATTATCAGAAGCACGCCATGATCTATCGTCGAGAGTAGTTGCTGAAACTCGGCAAAGTTTTCCTCAATGTCCTTACCTTTCATCCGGTGGAAAACCTGGTTCAAGTCCGGCGCAGAATAGACGAATCCTACCGTGGCTCCCTCGGCTTCTGCGAACAGCGTGAAATCTGGGACCAAAAAATCTTTGAGGCCGACTGTAAGTCCGCTCATGACGGCTTCCGGCAACGGCATAAAGCCAAAATGCTCCGCGAAAGTCTCGTTGAAGAGCTTCGTGAAAATTTCATTCTCAGCTTCGAGCCGATCAAAGTCCCAGGTGCGCAATGAAACTCCCGCTGTCTCGGCGCGCTTCACCATCGCCCGGTAACGCTCGGCCAGTTCAGGCGTGAATGAGATCTGATATTGCACAACGCCGCATTCGGTCCTGAAACCGGCATTTTTAATATAGCTGTGATAGTACGGAGGATTGTAAGTGTGAAAAACAGTCGGAACGTCGTCGTACGCGTCGATCGTGACTGGCAACTGCATCCCGGGCAGAAGCGACATGCGCACCGCCTGGCAATCGCTGAGCGTGGAACCATTCGTCTGCAGCCCGCATCAGGGTCTCAACAGCTTCGTTTTGATCAGGCAAAGCTTCAAAGAAGAGTAGGTGCCCGAGCCGTTCATTCCAGCGCTGGTCGTAGGTGTCGTTCGTGACGGCCGTGATCGTGGCTAAAACCTTGTCACCGTCTTCGATCAGGAACGGCTGAATATGCGTGTCAGAACCAAAGCCGCCCGCGCCGCTCAGCAGTTCGATTAGGTGGTGTGAATCGGGAGGCACCCATTGTGAGATGTCGCGATAAACTTCCTGGCCGAAGTTTACATAACGCTGAAGCTCTTCAGTTGAACTCAGTGATCTAACGTGCACCGTGTAAGGCTCCTTCCTATTAAACGAATCTCATTCTCACCGGGCTTTAGCCCGGTGTTTCAGCCCCAAGCGAAAAGGGAAACCGTTTAAACGGTTTCCTGATGTAAGCGGTGATTCTCACCGGGCGAAAGCCCGGTGAGAATGAGACCAATTTGATATTTCAGTACAAAGTAATGATCCACGAATTCACACGAAACGACTCGAAACACGGATTACTTTGAGTGGTGGTTGGGTTAACTCTTCACGGCGCTATCGGCAGCGCGAAAAACGTCTACCAAGGCGAGCGTAATCGCCAGCACCACCGGACCAAGCACGATTCCCAACACACCAAAAACCTGCAAGCCGCCGAGCACGGCAAAGAAGATCAAGAGCTCGTGCAACTTGGTCCGGCCGCCGACCAGCTTCGGCCGTAGAAAGTTATCGATCATTCCGATGACCAGAGTTCCCCACAGCACCAGAAAGATTCCCTTCAAATAGTGGCCGGTTGCGAAAAGATAGATTGCCGCCGGGACCCAGACGAGGAACGCTCCTAACATCGGAATCAAAGAGAGAAAAATCATCGCCACACCCCAGACGATCGCGGAAGGCAATCCGAGAAACCAGAAGGCCAGACCACCCAGCGTCCCCTGGATGATGGCGATGCTGAAGAGACCGTAGACGCTGGCCCCCACCACGTCGCGCGTCCTGGCCAAAATATCTTCGGCCTGTTTCTTCTCAAGTGGTAATGCATCTCTTATGACTCCGAAAATTCGATCACCGTCACGAAACAGGTAGTACATCGTGAAGACAACAAAAAACATCTGCACGACAATTCCTAATGCGCCACCAAGAAAACCAAGAGTTTGACCAGCGATGGAGCCGGTCTTTCCTTTCAACCACTCGACAATTTGCCCTTGTGAAGTGAGCTGTTGCAGATCGACGAAGCGGCTGAGCCACCGGAGCGGCGGTCCGGTTAGAGGTGAATTTGGATTGAGTAACAGGGCGAGATTTGCCTGCAAGCTCTCAGCGGCCCCGGAGAATTCCCGAACCACAGCAATCGTCACCAGCACTACCGGGACCAGGATCGTCAGGATTACCAGCACGCACGACAACAAGGCACTTAGGGCGGGCCGCTTCGTCTTGCGCACCAGTCGTTGGTGCACCGGATAGAAGACGATCACCAGGACAGTGGCCCACGCCAGCACGGCGGCGAAAGGCTTCACCATGAGCCAGCAAAGGTAAAGAGCGATGGTGGTCACTAATAAGCAGCAACCACCAACGAATCTGTTTTTCCTGATTTGTCATGGGTGCCTCTGCACAACAAGTCGCCAAAATCGAAACGGTGAATCAAACAATTCAGAACCCGGAGCGGTAGCTACGGGATGTTAGAGTCTACTGGTCGAAGACTCGTGGAAATCCCTCAATGGCGCCATGGTTGAGTTAATGATCCCGTCGCTATCGCTCCGGTTCTGTCACGTTGTCCCGTCGGACCAGACGCTTTTTTGCAATCGACGCGTCGCGTCGAACTGATTTTAGCCCGGCCTTTCAAGGCCGGGTGCCGGAGTAATTTAAGTTTGCCGTCGCGTAGCGACCGAATGAACATTGAAGTTCAAAATTCTTCACATTGCGTCGCTGACGCGACGCCATCGCGAGCGTCGTCTTGATCCGGCCTTGAAAGGCCGGGCTAAAATCTTTACGACGCGCTACGCGTCGCAACCTTGTTTGTTCTGCTTGTCACCGATACCCCGTAACATCGGCAGGCTTGCCGGCATCCTGAACCTCAACCACGTAGCGCCAGGCATCAGGCTGAGATCCATCGAGATCAGTGAAACCATAGACCTTTGCCAGCTGGCCGCTTGAAAGTGACTTGCCGTTCCAACGTGAAACTTCCGGATCCGCTGCCAGCGCCGCGACCGCTCGGCCAACGTAACGTGGCGTTTCGGTGATCGCGAAGTGGGGTTGTTTCGCGATGGCATCGCGCCAATTCGCTTCCTTCACATTGTAGTTGTCCAACATCTGCTCGGAACGAAGCCATCCGGGAGTGAGCGAGACCGCAGCGCACTGATGAGCTTGCAACTCGTGAGCTTGCGACCAGCCAATTCTATTAATCGAAGTCTTGCAGAGATCATAGAAGAGCGACAACCGGTACTTTTCCTTGTTGTATTCCACCGTGCCATCCGTCAGCTCGATAACCAGGCCACCGGGTTTCTTAATTAATAACGGAAGTGCGAAGTGACTCGTGATGATGTGGGTGTCGATGGCCAGCCGCAGTTGGTGCAAGCCCTTTTCCAATGAATGCTCCCAAACGGGCTTGTACCATTCCGTCAAATGTTCGCCACCCCAAATATCGTTGACGAGAATGTCGAGCCGACCTTGTTCACTTTCGATCCGCGCGACGAGTGCCTGCACTTGAGCCGGATCCAAATGATCGACTTGAACGGCGACACCTTTGCCGCCTTCGCGCTGCACCAACTCGGCAGTTTCTTCAATCGTTTCCGGCCGCTTAATTTCGGAAGGTTGCGCTCGCGTGCTACGACCAGTGCAGTACACCGTCGCGCCGGCCGCGCCGAGTTCTATCGCAATGCCACGCCCCGCGCCTCGCGTCGCGCCAGCAACTAAGGCGACTTTGCCTTTGAGTGCTTGATTCATTTTGAGTCGATTTGTGGAATGCCGACTTGTGCTAGTTGTTCTTCGGGCACGCCGCGATGAAACTGCTGCGCGAGTTCGTCGGGGTCGAAGGTGTAGCCAAAAGGGGGACGGCCAATTTCGGACATGTCATCGCTCCGAATGAAGCTATTACATTCTTCCTTGGTCCGAAAATTATCAACACTCAACTCAACATGGTTCCCGTCCGGATCTTTGTAATAGAGCGAGGTTGTAAAGCGGTGGTTTAGAGGTAAAACGGGCGTGATGTTTTCTGCCTTAAGCCGCTCATATGTCGAAACCAGCTCGCGAAAGCTGGCAACGCCATAGCCTACGTGGTCTATTCCGGCAGCGCTCTGCGGTTTGTCGACAGTTCCCGCATCTTCGAAGATAACGAGCCGGTGATGCTCGTCGTCGAAAGTCATGAAAGCAAGAAACTCGTTCTCGTGTTGAATTTTCGCCCCGAAGACTGTCTGGTACCAATGGATCATTTCCTTAAGCCGTTTGGTGCGGATGCCGTAATGCGAGATGTATGTCGTTTTGTCGGCAACGTTTGAAACACTCATGGTGTTCCTCTCCTCTTAAAACAGGTAGCTTATGCTTTTGTTGGTCTGGTGTGATCTAGCAGTCTATCGCGGATTCCACTTGGAAGTGCAAGTAAAGAGGTCTCTGTTGTTCTGAGCGCCGAAGGCGCGAAATAAGGTAGCCAGGGGCGAGTCTCGATTCATCGGGACGTAGCCCCTGGTGCTGTTCGCCTATGTGTTGAGCTCTGAAAGAGCGACATAACTTCAGACGCAACGTGTTATGTCGCACTTTCAGTGCTCAGGTTGCGCCTCTAACAAGATCCAGGGGCGACGTGCTCTCGCTGCACTCAGCACTTGCCCCTGGCTACCTTATTTCGCGCCTTCGGCGCTGCATTGGCTGACTCGGCCAATCACTGGAATGGACTGTCCAGTTGGATAAGAGCAAAGGCCCGGGCTACTACGGCGGCATCGCGGCTTTTAATGAATACATGAACTGGGGACTGGTGAGTTTGCGCATCGCGGACTACGCACCGCGGGATGAGCAGGAAAAGATGATTGCCTCGATAGATAAGATGATGACTGAACGAAGAGGCTTCCCTCAGTTTGCGGCGTTCGACAAGATGCTGGTGGACCTATACCGCAAGAAGAAACGCGGCCAGACGGTTGCCGATTTGTACCCGCAGATTATTGAGTGGTTCGAGAAGGGGAATTAAAGTTTTGGGACCAGAAACGACGTCATAATTGTTCGGATAAACGTCGATGGGTTACCTAAGCCTTCCTTCGATGATTTTTTTGAATAACCAATCTATATAGGCTAGATCTTCGAATATGTAGTCAGCCATCAAAAACGGCTGCGCGACTCGCTCCTTAGTTCGATGCCGGAATGGATGAATAATATTATTCCTGATACCGTCTCGCATTTCGCTCTCATAACCAGTGAAGTCAACACCGGGTTCATGCCCACTCACGTATTTAGCTATAATATCGATGACTTGATTCCTCGCTCCACGCCCTTTCATTTTATGGCTCGAAATCAAGTGCTCACACATTGCCTCAAAGGCGATGAAAGTATTAACGTAAATTTCTTCTGCGAAGGCATGACTGCTGGCTAATAAAAGATACGCCTTGAACAAACACGACCCTGCACGCACTAAGAAATCATCATCGTAATCAAACCTTTCGAATAGCTGCTTGACGCGGCTTTCATCAACGTTACCCTTATAAAAGCGATAAGTCCCATCATTAACGTATTCGCAATATTTATAAACCAACTGCATGCATTCATCTGGCGAAGGAAATGTCTCAACACGCTCCAGAGCAAAAAAAGGCCTGAATCTTCGCAGGACGGGAGTAAGGCTCCCTTCAACTAGGCGCGGCTCATCCAGCTGAGCATGCCTCAGCGCAGTAATGAATGGAATCTCACTTCGAGTAACCCAAGCCATCTCAGACTCAAGCCAATCATCATCACTTTTAATTTCTGTGACAATGCCCGCACTGTGAAACTGGGCCAGATAATAATAATTATGCGTTCTAAAGACGCCTTCTAGTTGTGTATGCCTACTGTCAAGCGGCGTTATCTTAATCTGCATCTTTATGGCGCTCCGTTGAAGCCGACTTACCTGAGTCGATCAGGTCGCCATGTGACTTTCTTAATAACTCAACTCCGCGCCGATGGAGCCCCTGTTGCCGCTCCTTCTCACGACGTAACGCTCGCCGAAAGTCGCGGTCGGTTGTTGGAAAGGGCTCAGCGTCAGCGTTGATCCTGTTATAAGTAGCTAAAAGCGATCCAGCTTTCTCGGAGAGATCTTCCAAGCGGATTAACCCGTCGGTGTACATGCTTAGAAAGCGCTCGCTTTCACGGCCGAGGGCACTGTACTGGTTTGCGATACGCCTATGAGCTTCAAAGGCCCGATGGAAATTGAAGTACGTTTGAACACCCACTGCAGCTGCGGATCCCAACGCGAGAAATGCACCTAACCACTTGGCAACATCTGGCAGCTCCTGTCTTAGCGAATAGAAGAACACGGATCCCAATAAGATATTAACGACAACAACAGGTGCACCAAATAAGGATTGCAACCGTTTTGCTCTTCGAGCCGCCGCAAAATGCGCAACTCTCGTAAGCATCGCGTTCCGACAAAACTCTGAAAGATTGACAGCGATCTGATCAACAGGCATGTGAACCTCCGAATCGAAACCGAGTGACGACTAAAACCTGCCCCCGCGGGCCAGGAAAGTTCCCTCATGAGACGCCGTGCTTCAAGACGGGTCTGTTGTCAGCCATTAACAAAACTGCTAAACCTGCTGTACTGCTCGCCGGAGAACGAAACAAGGTATTCGGGATGGTGGAGGATCTTGTGAGAGCTGGATTCACGCTTAACATTTCCAGCCGATGCGCAGAAGCGCGGCGAGAACGCGCTTCGCCTTAGCCGACGACCACTGGCTCATGCCGCCGCAAATGAGATATTCACAAATTCGCTGGCGGCTTCACCATGGTCAAGTCGGTCCGCCAGTACTCTCAGAGCAAGAGCCTGGGCTTTAGCGATGGCTTCGTCAGAAGTGGCGCCATACGCAAGCACGCCTGGGAGTTCCACCACTTCCGCCAGCCAGCGACCGTCTTCCTCTCGCTCATACTCAACGGTGAAGGTCATCTTTGTTTACCTCGGGCGAATCCTACCACGAGACGCGATCACGAATCTGCCCTCAACCAACGGTTATCAAGCTTCGACTGCTTCCAGCGCAGCGTCGGGTCGCGGTAATGATTGGACTTTCTCAAAATCGCCGCGCAAGACTTTCAGCGCATATTTCTCGCGGTCAATTTCTTCACGGGTGCGGACGCCGAGCCGGCGGAATACGGGAACCGGCGGACACCATCCTTGCACCGCATGTTGAAAAAGAAAGGGCAGTACTATGCCAGGCACGATCAGCCACTTCTTGCTATGGGTTAAGCCGAGCGCTAGCCCGGTAAAAGCAATTGCGGAGGCATTGGTCTCCAAAAGTCGCTCCATGTCCCACTCTCGATCGAGTTCCTCGATGCGGCGTGTCATGTCGGACCGGCTCCGTGTGGAATATTCCCGAATGCGAGCTTCGATATCCTGGTCGATGCGGCGGTTAATTTCTTCAGAAGTATTTGCGCGAACTCGATCTGCCGTTTCCATGTAGGTTCCCTCCCTATTGTTCGACTATTACCTTGCAATTATCTATTTCTGCTCGCCGAGTCTTTCAGGTTCGTACCGGCGAGGAATGCTTTTGCTTCATTGATCTCGGGCCTCACGCCATCGGCATTGCGTGCCAGGGTCACGAGTTTTTCATAGTAAGTCTTTGCCAGCTTCGTGTAGTCAGTTTTCGCACTGTTAACATCCGCAGCAAGCTTGTTCTGATCTGCAGCGAGCCGAGCTGCGCGAGCGGCGCCGTAAAGACCATTGAACCGATTGGGTGCCGTGCTAAGTGAGGTCTCGAATTCCTGCAAAGCCGCGGTGGGTTGTTTGAGCTCAAGCAGCAGCTCGCCGAGTTGCTCGCGAGCCGGAAGAATTGCCCCAGGTGTGACGGGGTGTTTGTCAGTCGCGTCATCTAGATCTGCCGCAGCGCGCATCAGCTTGAGCGCTTCTTCTCTGTTTCCTTCGGCATACGCTAGCCAGGCAGAGGCAACAAGTCTTTCTATCTCAACTTGACCAGCCCAGTCGTAATCTCCCTTGGCAACATTCAACGAACCCCGAATCGCCGTCTAGTTGCTCAACATCGGTGCGCGCCGCAGTCGTATCGCCGCTGCGCGCAGCGCCAATTGCACGTGCATAGTGAAGGTGGGCTACGGCCCAGCGGAAGTCTTTGCCAGGGAAATGATGATTTCCAATAACTACCTGCCGGCGAGACGCCCGCGCTCACCTCGACTTGAGGCAATTCCAGTTTGGCAGCTTCGCTCCACTGTCGCCGTTCGAGCGTATAGCGTGCGGGGATTGCCGCGGCTGCATAGGCCACTTTGAAACTCTCAGGCTCAACTTTCGCAATCATGTTCAATTCATCGAGTACGCCACGCGCCTGCTTGTCCTGGGCACCTTGCAGATATGCATACGCGAGATAGTCCATCGCATGAAGCTGCTCATCCCAGGCGCCGGACAATCGATTTCGGACGGCGTGGGCCTGCGCCGACGACTTGGCGTCAAGGTTCGACCGTATCCCTTCGGGCCACAAACCGAGACGCGTAAAAATGTGTGAAGGCATGTGCTGCGCGTGGGCCGACGCAGGCGCGATCTTCGCGTAACTGCGCGCGGCAGGTAGGGCCAATTGCGCCAGCGCTGGATAGTCGTAGCTGTGAATGATGTAGTGCGTGACGCCTGGATGCTGCGGTTCACGAGCCAGAACACGGTTCAGAATTTGAGCGGCTTCCTTTTCGCGCGTGTAGCTCTTGTCATTCGCCATCATGCCCGTAGCGACAAGCGTCAAAGAATAGAAGACGCCGGCTTCACTATCTGACGGATGACGCTGGTAAAGCTGCTTCATCGCCTCACTGTATGCGAACGATCGCGTTTTATGGTCAACCTTGGCAGCGTCTTTGTAAAAAACTTCGATCGCTGCAATGTAATCTCGCTCGCGTTGAGTAGTTGCGCTCAGGGCTTTCGCTTTTTCAACCGCACTCGCTGCCGTCTGCAACTGTGCGGGGGTCGGCGGGGCCCAGAGGGGATGGTAGTTGCTCACGGCGATGCCCCAGTAAGCCATGCCGCAGCGCGGGTCTGTGACTGCAACTTCGGTGAACACCTTTTCCGCTTCTTCATACTCGAAAGAATGAAGCCAGGCTACGGCGCGATTGAATTGCTTCTGGGCTGGCGGAGTACACGAGACCTTGAAGTTTACCTGACCGAGCTTTTCTGAGGGGTCATGCTGGTGCGTGTGTTGCTGGTGTCCCTGTTGCCCTCGGGCAACGCTGATGAAGGCGACAGTGGCGGTTGTAATTAATATGACAGCCCGAAGAGTTTGTTTCACAGATCTTCTCCTTTTCGGGAGATGGGGATTAATACAGAGCTAGAGAATAACCAAAGGCGTTAGCGAATTCTAGCGGAGGGGCAAACGCAGACTAATCCGGCCGAATCGACAGCGATGCCGCGTTCGCCAGAGGAGCGCACTCTTTGGATTGTCAGATTGGTAAGATCAGTCAGATGAGACTTTCTGGTGGTCGCAAGCCCAGCGCCGCGTTGCCCGCGAGGCTCCGTGTCTTAGTGCACTGACTTCGCGAGTTGTAAGTATTCCCAGATGTGCTCGCCATAGAACTTGCCACTGTCGTCTTTGTAGCCTTGCTTGAACTTACGGGCGAAATTGACGCTGCCCCGATTGTAGGCAATGGCAACATAAACCATCTCCTCATCCGTCAATGTTCGCTTGCTGGGACCATAAGCGCGTTTCAGCGCGGCCTTTAGTTCCGTTAAGCAGACAGCCAGACACGCGTCGAAGTTGTGCCAGCGTTTTTCCAGGAAGTAGTTGGGATTTGTTTTGAAAAACTGTATGTCGTACTGGAAGATGCCAAACCCGTGACAGAACTTCTTGCTGTTGAAGCGGGCGATCTCATTGTAGCGCGAGAAATGCTGCCCCATTGCCTCAAGCGCCTCGCGCGCGACGGTGAACATTTGACTGCCCTTGGGAACGCTCAGAAGCGCAGCCTTGTTCTTCGGAAATGCTGAACGGTTAGGCGTATCTAACGTATCCCCGACGCAGAGTTTCAAGACATCAGCCAACTGGTAATCTTTTGTAGAGATCGCCCCAGATGTAATACGTTTCCTGCATCGCGATTGCCGTTAGCATATCCAAACTGAACGGCGTGCCTTCGACGGCGGCCTGGATTGGGGCGCCGAACTGGCCCTTAAACCAACTTATGGCGTCAGTCATTCTTGACATGGCCATCCTCCTTTAATTTATTGAGCAACACACCGCAATTAAGGTTGCGTGCTTCTTCAGTTCCTTACTAGAAAATCGCTTTCCGATTCAAGCAAAAGCATTGCTTGCTGGCTTCCTCGGAGAAAGAACCTAAACGACTTCGCTTCGAGGATTTAGAAATCCCTCTCACTTGGGCGAGCGCTGCTCGCGCCGGAAGAATTGTTTGCTTTGAATGAATGCAGGAGGTATTCCGTTTCTAGACCGTGCGGATGCAGGAGCCTTTTATGCCAAGCCCAGTGACTATGTCAATGACTCGATTTAGTTAGGTAGTGGTGCAGTTTGAGTTTAACGCTGAAAGGGTTCGCTAATTTCAGCCCAGGGTTTGCTCTGAAACCCTGGGGAATAAGTGCATGTTTGTTGTGGTCACAACTCTGAAGGAGTTGCGACGGGTCTTTGGTTATTGCGACGCAACCCTTTCAGGGTTTGCGTCTTCTGTAAATGGGGCGCGTCTTCCCAGGGTTGCCAAAGCGCAACCCTGGGCTGGAATTAGCCAACGCCTTCGGCGTTAGAAACAAACTGCATCACTACCGTTTAGTTAGCTAACCGAGGAAGCCGAGCGATATTGCGGGGTGCGATTTATCCTTGACTGCCGAGGCCCTTATATAAGAGATTTACCGCGAACTACGCCAGATAAACTGACTTGAAGCCCGCGCCTGGCGACTGCTTCTCGTCACCCTCGCACTCAACAATAACCTCTGTTGCTCACCAAGGAGAAAATCATGTCCAGAAAATTGATCCGCACATTTGCAGCGTTCTGCGTATCTTTTTGTTTAATTGGCTTGATGCCCCTGCGCGCCGCCGCCTGGGGACGAGACGGTCATCAAATCGTCGCCGCCATCGCCATCTGGCGACTAAAGCAACTCAAGGCGAAAAATGCGATGAACAAGGTCAATAGCATCTTTGCTGCTAAGCCGCAGATGTTGCGCCGGCCGCAAGATCTCTTTGCGGCGTCCGTCTGGCCTGACGAGGTACGCGGAACTGACGAATATAGTTTTGCTGACGATTTGCACTTCGTCAGCATTCTGCTTGATAAAGATAACGACCCGAAAGTTCATGATAAGTACGAGAAGAAGCGCGACTGCAGAGCTTCAAATAATATTCCTCAAGTACCCGAGGGCGTTTGCATCATCGGGGCCCTCGATCATTACAGCAAAGTACTTCGGGATTCGACTGACAAAAAAGCGCGTCTCGAAGCACTCAGTTTTATCGTCCATTTCATGGGAGACCTGCACCAGCCTTTGCACACCTCCGAAGATAAAAGCTTCAAGAATCATTTAGGAAAAAAGGGGGATCGAGGTGGCAACCACAGGTTCATTTTCTACCTGGATGACCCACCTTTCCAAAGTGATGATGATGAGTCGTGCCTTAAAAAGCCGAAGGCCTGTAGTGAGAGTTTTACCCACCCCAACGGCGAAAAGGAAATCTCTAACCTGAAGCTACATGCTGCTTGGGACAAGTACATGATCCGGACCGAGATGGCTCAGAATGCGAATCGGGGTCCTGACTTCAAGGCCTACGCGCGCGAGTTGATCAAGCTGCTACCGCAAAATCCCTCCGCCCCTCAGTATGCTTCAATTGAAGAAGGTAATTGGATTCTGTGGGCAGAAGAGTCGCACCAGGCGGCTGAACAGAACGTCTATGCCTTGATCGGGCCTAAAACTAAAATCAGTCCTGCCGATAACGAAGAATATAACTTCTACCTTCTGAACGAAGCCTATCGCGCAAAGAATTTGCGGATTATTGATATCCAGTTGATGCGGGCGGGAGTTAGGCTGGCAGCCGTTTTGCGAAGGATCTTTCCAGATAACTGAAAGCCGAGCTTCGCCGCTTTCGTTCAGCTCTACCCGACAGCGTTGCCGCTCTGAAACTCAAACCTATTCAAGCCACGTCCGGTGGAGCGGTCATACGCTCGATGTGGGCATTGCCCCAGCTGCGAATATTCTCAACTAACGGCAACAAGGTTCGACCATAGTCGGTAAGCGAATACTCAACCGGCGCTGGAATCGCGCCCTTCGGATGGCGTTGCACTACATCGTCATTCGCCAGCTCGCGCAGTTGCTGTGTCAGGACCTTCTGCGAGATTCCCGGCATGAGTTGCCGCAGCGCCGCAAAGTGTTTCGGCGATTCTGCCAGCCAGTAGATGATGATCAATTTCCATTTTCCGCCGACGGCTGCGAGAGCGGCAGTCAGCGGGCAGCCGCTGACCGGATTGCGACGCCGGGTATAACGACTATGGTTACCTGAAGGTACCTTCTTGAGGGAATTCATAGGTCAGACTATATTCCTCCCCGCAAAGACCACAAATCGTTTAATGATTCGTTGTAGGAGTGATGATGATAGTAGAAGTACGAAGTTACAGGATCAAGCCTGGACGTCGCGCGGAGTTTATTCGCCTGTTCGAAACGCGAGCCGTGCCCGCCTTACGAGCGCATGGGATGAAAGTCATTGGGCCGTTTCTTGATGTCGAGAATCCCCACAAGTTTGTTTGGTTGCGCAGTTTTCCCTCTCTTGAGGAGCGAGACCGATTGAAGGACGCTTTTTACGAGGGTGACTTGTGGAAGAACGAACTCGAAGCTATCGCGATGCCAATGATTGATAGTTACGACGTCATCCTTTGCGAGACATCGCCGGGGTGCGTGTTTGATTTCCCGAGTGCGAGCTCTGAATGACCGATCTCACATCGCTTTGCACACAAGTCAGTCCCGCGAAGCGGGACGACTGAAAGTAGCCCAGCACTTCAGTGCTGGGACTGATGCTCACTTCAGAAACTAGTCCGCGTAGCGGACAACTGAACAAAGAATGTTACTAATTCAGCCGTCCGCTACGCGGACTGCGGGCCAACTGACCGCTATACCCAGCACTAAAGTGCTGGGCTATTACCAGTGGTCGGCTTCGCCGACTTAACAAAGATTTCTTGTGCGAAGCAGATCAACGGAGGAAATATCGTGACGAGAACTACCAAGCACCCTTTCACACTACTCTTGTTGTGCAGTCTCCTCCTCCTCTTGCTGCCGCTGCCCTTGTTTGCACAGTCGGAATCAGTCACGCCGAAAGCGAGCGTGCAACAGCAGGATGGACAACACGACTTCGACTTCGAATTTGGTGATTGGAAAATTCATCTCAAGCGGCGGCTGCGTCCCCTCACGGGCTCAACAACCTGGGTCGAATACAATGGCACGTCTGTGGTCCGCCGGGTGTGGAATGGCGCTGCAAATTTAGGAGAGCTGGCGGTGAGTAGCTCGGCTGGACAAATCGAAGGCTTGAGCCTGCGGACCTACAATCCCCAATCGCACCAGTGGAACATTAGCTGGTGCAACCGGGCTGATGGAACTGTGGGCCCGGCGATGATTGGCGGTTTCAAAAACGGACGCGGAGAGTTTTATAACCAGGAATTATTTAATGGACGAGCAATCTTCGTTCGCTTCATTTTCTCGGACATCACCGCAAATACGTTCCGGTTCGAACAGGCGTTCTCGGCTGATGGCGGCAAGACCTGGGAGGCAAACTGGATTGCAACTTTTTCGCGGGTTAAAGCATAACCGCGTCGAACCAGGAACGCGTGCAGAGCACATATCTCCCTGAATTCTTCTTTGTCGTTAACGCCAATTCTGCCTGTGACTATGCACTAGGGCGACATGCGGCTGACGAAGTCGCCCAGGGCGTTGCGTTGTTGCCTGGTCAGTGTGACGCGTTCGTCTGAAGGCAATATCAACACTACCTTGGCGGCGCTCGCCAGCTGCAGCAACTGGCTGCGCGTGACGGAGAGACTGAAGGAACCTACCTTGATACCCTCGCGGCTGGGCCTTGCATGTGACTCGACCTGACGGCCCAACACAATCTCTTGCCCGTCAGCCGTCGCTTTCAATTCGCTTGTGAGCGCGGTTCGAGCTCCGCCCGTATAAGCGATCCAAAGATCCGCTTCTTCCACCGGCTGCGCGGGTTGCTTGCCAGAATGAGAAAAGGAAAGAGAGATTCCGACGTCTTCACCGAACGCGGTTCTGGCTAAGCGTGTGCCGCCTGCGAGCCTATCGAGACTATTCGGTTGCTTCAAAAAAAACTGGACAACAGTCGTGTCTGAGGGCTGGTTGTACCTACTCGTGATCTTGAGTTTGTGGTCAAACTGCCGCTGTGGCGTCGAGTTCTCCTGAGCAGACAACACCATCGGGGAACATGCGATTAGAAGGGCCAATAAAAAGTTGCGTTGGAAACCAGGCATCACGTCACCTCCTCAAGTGAATCTAGCTGAAGATAGAACCAGCTATCCGACGGGTCAAGCGGTGGGGGGTTCGTGATAGGTGGATTCAAGTTTGAAGTGCAACTGAACGTCCAATCCACTGATCGACCGAATGTCAGCCAGTTCAGCGCCGAAGGCGCGAAATAAGGTAGCCAGGGGCAAGTGCTGAGCGCAGCGAAGCACGTCGCCCCTGGATCTTGTTAGCGCAGGACCTTGAGCACTGAAAGTGCGACATAACACTGCTGCGTCTGAATGCAATGTCGCTCTTTCAGAGCTCAACACACAGGCGAACCGCATCAGGGGTTGGGTTGCACTTCAAGCTATCTTATCAGGGATGATTCAGAACGCGGTGGTGAGGAACCTAAGCGTGTTTGGAAAGTTGCCCCGGCCAGCACCACTTAGAGATCTTTAGATCCGAGCCAACCAACCTGATCATTACTTTGGAGCGGGTTTAAAAGGCTCAGAGACGAGGTAGCCCGGACGTGTTACCACTTTCAATTTTTCACTTCCCGGCTTCGCGACCACATTCACATTGACCTGTCGGTACACGTCTGCCGCTGCTGGGCCAGAAGACTTATATCCGATGACGTACTGTGCGCGGATCAAACTCATCATTTCCTTGATTGCAAGCTCGAGCTCTGTTTCGGACTTAGGAAAGAAGGCTTTTCCTCCGGTTTCCTGCGCGAAATTGCTTAGGAGGTCAATCCAGGGCTGTGGCTGATCATCGTTTAGTTTATTGCCGTCGGGTCTGCTAATACTTAGCGCAAAAATCTGTACGTCGATCTTTCGCAAGAGCTTTAGCACATCTTTCAGATCGTAATGGCTGGCGCGCTCCTCTCCATCGGTAAGAAGCACGATTGCGCGCCGGGACGGTGTTTCTCCAAACTTATATTGAGCGACTCGCTGAGTGGAGAGATAAACCGCATCCAGAATCGCCGACGGGCCGCCTTCTATATACAACTCATCGACACCGTTGTTGAGCGCGACTTTGTTTGAGGTGAACTCAACCGTTGTTTGGATGCTCTCGCTACTGACAAATCGAATTAGCGTGGTTTCGTCCGCGGGCAAATTGTTTTGGACGATGGTATGGCAGGCCTTCACAATGAGCTCGGCGGCAGATCTGATACTGCCGGACATATCGACGACAAGCGCGTAAAGGAGCGGAAGCTGATCTGCCGAGACACTGGAAATCGTTTGCGGTATGCGATCTTCAAGCACCTCAAAATCGTTTTTACCCAGATTAGTTACTGGATTGCCCTGGGAATCTGTCACGATGACGTTTAGTCGGACACTCGCAGCCTCAGAGACTGTGACCATCGGTTTGTAGATCAAGAGGTAGAGCTTTTCCGCGAGAGGTGCATCAATCGTCTTGAGGATTTGATATTGCTCAAGGGCAGTCTGTTGGTCGCCACGTTCGGCGTATACTCCTCCCAGATTGTAGTAGACCATGGATTGCTTCGGATAAAGACGGATGGACTGTTTGTAACTCTGAATCGCCTTCTTATACTCACCAACTCTGTAGTAAGCCGTACCCAAATTGTTATGAGCAGTTATGAAATCGGGTTGGTACCGAACCGCCTCCTTGTATGCTTCAATCGCTTTCCTATATTGCATCGCTAGAAAATATGCGTCTCCCAGATTGAAATGAGCCTCGGAGTAGTCCTTCTTTAGTTTGATCGCCTTTTTATAAGCAGCGACACCCTCTTCGAACTTGCCTGATCGAATCAGCTCCAATCCCGTTGCGTTGTATTTTTCGGCAGTTGGATCTTGAAGCTTGCCAGCGACTCGAATCGGAGCAAACGAAACTGCCGTCAAAAGGATCAGGCAAATCAGAAGAGAAAATAGAACCCTAGTTGGTTTAAACGGATATCGGTGTGCTCGCATGACGGGAAGGGAAGCTTGAGCGAGTTGGTATGCCTTTTCAGCTTTCCTGTACCACTCGCGTGCGTTCGTTAAGTCACGTAAAAGGTGATGGGTGATGGCCAGATCTCCGTAGAGGCGGCCCAGTTTAGCATCCGTTTGTTTTAAGTTTGCAGCGACGGCAGCGAGAGCGCGATTGAAAGCAGCGCTACCAATTCGATGATTTGTTTTAGCCTCATGGGAGTTCTTTCGCCAGAGGTCGGGGGATGAACTTTGGAGTGCGGTTGCCGCTTTCTAATACTCACTTTCCCTGACACCAGAAAGCGCTGACAAGTCAGCGCACTCCAAAAACTTGTTACTACCAAACCAAGCCCGACTTTGGAGCGCGGCAACTTGTTGCCGCTTTCTAATACTCACTTTCCCTGACGCCAGAAAGCGCTGACAAGTCAGCGCACTTCAAAGACTTGTTACCCACTAAACCAGCCCGACTTTGGAGTGCGGCAACTTGTTGCCGCTTTCTAATACTCACTTTCCCTGACGCCAGAAAGCGCTGACAAGTCAGCGCACTCCAAAGACTTGTTACCCACTAAACCAGCCCGACTTTAAGTCCGAAGCGACGACTATCACCTACCACGCTGAGCTACCTCTGGTGGCTAGAACTTCAAGATACTCACCATAAACTAGCGTTGTATTGTCCGTTGCCTGATTGTTCTCTGACCAGAGCCGCTCGAGATCGGTTCTTAAGGCAGCCTGCCCGTTCGTGTCGAGCGCCTCAAAGGCGCGTTGGGTTGGACCGTAGTAAGTGCGGAAATGCTCTACGACTTCAGCGGGCGAAAAGGGGAGCTCGAATCGACAGATTCGCTTCGTCAATTTCAATTCCGCGATTCCATCCCGCAGTCGTTCACGCACAGTTTCCTCATCACCCCATTTGATAGGCGATGGCATGTTGGCCGGAGGCGGCACATGTTTGCCTGTAGCCTTGAACATCTGCCCAATGTGTCCCTCCGGAGTCCAATTCGCCATAGCAATTCTGCCGCCCGGACGGCAAACGCGCACCAGTTCACTTGCAACCAATTCCGGTCTGGGCGCAAACATGGCTCCGAACATACTCACCACTACATCGAAGGCTGCAGCGTCATAAGGAAGACTTTCGGCGTCGCCCTCGTCAAACTGAATCGTCAAGTTTTCGGCTGCGGCTCGAGCGCGACCCTGTTCGAGTAAGTTCGGCGCGATGTCAACGCCGGTTACGATGGCGCCCGCACGTGCTGCCGGAATCGACAGGTTGCCGCTGCCGCAAGCTACATCCAGGACATGGTCGCCCGGCTTAAGCCCTAGGCGGTCGATAAATTCCTGGGCGCTGGTTTCGATCTGCTTAGCGATCTGACCGAAGTCGCCGGCCATCCACATCGATTTGAGTCGTGATTTCAAAGTTTCCATTTCAGGTTTCATCTAACTCGCTCCCTTTCAAGTGAAAGTCTTTCTGCCAAAAGAGTTTCGAAAGTAACTCAGCTTGGAGGTTCTCTCAAGCCTCATCAGGTATCGCTCGCTGCCGCCAGACATACCGAACCAACAGAAAAATAAGAAGCCCACGGGCGAGAATCATCATTGCCGGATTCGTCCCCTCTGGAAAAACAAACATAAGCAAAGTATCCAATGTGAAAAGTATCCCTGCCGCCCACAGAGCTTTAACAGACCCTTTCCGAATCAATATTCCCAGTACCACATAGATGATCGTCTGCACCAAAAGCGCCACAAGAATTGGCAATGTATCGATATCCACTTTGCCGCTTCCCAACAAGACTACAAAGAACAAACCACCTATCGCAGCAAAACCGAAGAGCAGGACGGAGACTTCTCGCATGAATGCCCGCGAAGACAAAATCTCTTTGATGGGTTTCATTGGGTTAGAGGTTCAACGTGCGCTAGCGACGCTATCGCCCCCGCTTCTTTACTCTTGCTTCTGCCTTTTCCCGATTTTTCTTTACTCTGAATTTTACAATTCTACTTATCAACTTAACAGGAATAGGCTTATCTAAAGGCAGGCTTACCGAGCTTTTTGTGCCGGCATAAGCGGACAACTCTTTCTTGAACTCCTCAACTTCTCGCGGCGCTGGATAAAACCCGATATGGTTTTTGTAAGCAGCAAAATGAACCAGATTGCTATTGAGGGTGAACGTGGGCATCCGGTATTTGATCGTTTCCTCCGCATCCGGCGCCGCTTTCTTGATAGTTGTCCTTAGCTTTTTAAGAAGCTTCTGCACATCAGTTGGAAAGCCGGCAATGTACTCATCAATGTCTTTCGGTGCTGTTTGCCTGGTTCTCATCTTGTTTGGTTGCGATATTCTTCAGCACACTCTCAATAAACGGGCCTTTAGCCTCGGTATAAGACTCGCGATCGAAACGATAGATTTCGGCGAGACGCAGCTTGAGTTCGGCATACTCATGAGCGACCGTTGGATTGGATCTAAGGCAATCGCGAAACGCCAGGCGCTCGCTCCAAAGTTGACTAAGGTAAGGCACCAAATGGAGATGGTGCGTACGAAAAGCAGGACTGGGCTTACAGAACCAGTGCATCACGTCGGCACGGTACGGCGCATATTGGTAATCGATATTCTGAAGCACGGATATCGCCTCACGAGATGCGTCAAGACTTTCTACGCCAGCCATAATATCGATCACTGGCTTCGCCGGGAGTCCCGAAACAGCCGTGCTGCCCACGTGCTCAATCGAACCTACTAGCCAGGGCTTCAAAGCGTGGGCAAGCAATTCGCGTTCGGCTTCGAACAAACTGGGCCACGCTGGGTCGTAGGTAGCGATGTGGACTGAGTCTTCCTTCGTGGGCCTCATGCGTTTGTTGTCCTCGGCAATCGGCTCATCGTCCCTCGCGCCTCAGAATAATTAGAACATCGTTAACAGAGTTTGGCTTCGACTCAAACGCAGTTGATCGCTCTCCCGGACGTCCTTCAGGGAAACAAATCTTTAAGTTGTCACCTTCCAGTTCATAGATGCCGAGATTGGTCGTGGGGCCGTCACGAAGATCGATCCACTTTGGCTTTCTATTAGCTTCCAGTTGATACGTCCATTCTGTGGTTTTTTCGAGGAACTTGTAGGTGATCTTGTGCCTAGTAATCACAAACTTAAGATCCTTTAGGGCCGCTTTTGGAGTTCTGTGTCCATTGTCTGCTGCGGACACCACTTTCCACGTTCCTTGAATATTTTCCTGGTCGTCGGTATGTGGGGCAGTCGCGGTGAACAAGAGAGCGAGTGTCAGAAGTGCCACCCAGAAAGATTTCATGGGAATTCTCACCATTTATGTAATGCGGTTTGCGACAACTGGGATCTCATTCTCACCGGGCTTTAGCCCGGTGTTAACTGGAGCGTCCAATACAGAAACCGTTTAAACGGTTTCCTGGTCAAAGAATTCGCGTCACCGGGCTGAAGCCCGGTGAGAATCAGACGCTCCTTCTCTTTCTGGACCTCCTTCAGATCAATCCCCGGAGCGACTTCGGCGCAATCGATTTCTCAAAAAAGATCGTCATCGGGTTTTCCTGGTATTCGCCGAACGATGACCGGCGCTGAAAACCGTAGCGTTCGTAGAGCCCGATGGCTTCCGTTTGGTAGATGCCCGTTTCCAATCGCAACAAGTTTACTTGCCTATCGCGAGCATGTTCAGCCAAGCGGTCCAGAATTGCTTTGCCCAACCCTAGGCCGCGATACACGGGCCGCACAAACATCCGTTTGACCTCGCCATACTCAGTGCCGAATAGTTTTATTCCACCACACCCCGCTGGTTTCTCCTCGTATCGCATGACAAAAAACGCTACGCCTTCGCGCAGCAGCTTATCGACACTGAAAGCGTGACGGCTCTCCGGCGTATATGCGAGTGCATTAAGATACGCGTCAAGTTCACCGATCAGCTGTACTGCTTCAACCGAATCAGGACGCGTTTCAGAGATGGTGATTGCCATAGAGCTCTAACTTCGTTGTCAATCTGAGATCTGAATTGAAGTTCTGGCGCGCAACTTATACACTTCGCCAATGATGAGCCGCCGCACAGTTCGACTCGTTGCCCTGTTTCTAGCAATCTTCATGGTTAGCGCGTCCACCTTCCTTGGCTATGAAGTGTTTACTGATAGGCCCCTCACTGAGTCATTCGTTGAACCTTTTCTGGAATAAGACCGCGCTATTCATTATCTTGCGTCCCGGTGCTAGTTTTTACCGCCGGGTAAGCCTTCATCGACTTTGGTGACGGTCTCATGTTCCAGCACCTCGACCCACTTTCCATCTCGCTTTAGATAAACTCCGGAACCAACTCCGTGGAAAGCGGGGCCTTGACCCATTGGGTACACGCGCCAGTTGAAATCTGTGACCACCGCCCCGGGAGCGATTTCGCGGACGCGTAAGTTTTCGATTTCCATCCTTACCGATGGAAATTGTTTGAAGGTTTGGGCAAAGCGAACGAACGAGCGGGCCTCATCAATAGAGAGCACTTTGTCGTCGAACAAGAATTGGCGAACATGCTCGTCAGTCCAAAGCTTATAGACAGCCTCAAGGTCCTCCATCCGGCAGGGTTGCAACCTCAAACGGGTTGTTTCCAGTTCACGATTCATGGTCAGGATGCCGTTAAGAGGAGCTAATCAGCTAGGAGAGTTGTCGCGTCGAGATTACCGCCAAGTCGATTGGAGTTGTACAAAGCCCAATTAATCTCCGTGAGTTGAAGTTCTCACTCGCTCCATCGCCATGTCCGATCCTATGAAACCCAATTTCTCCCAAAACCCTTCGCTCCCCGGGCGTGCGCGAAGCACCCAGGTGATGTTGGGGTTATCATGAATCAGATACTCGATAAGCTTGCGTCCAATCCCTTGCCCCCGTCGATCAGGAACTACAGCGACCATTGATATGTAGCCATTGGACACGTCATCGCATAAAGCCCTGGCGAACCCGACGACGGATGCGTCATCCAAAGCAACCACCGTTCGATCCGATTTTTCGATCAGTCTGCGAAACAGTTCCGGATCGCTCACGCGACTCTGCCACCCCATTTCTGCCAGGAATTGGCGAACTGGGTCGTAGTCTTCCGGTGTTATCGGTCTGAATTCCATAGTCCTGAGGTTATGAGTACGCGACCGTCACTTCCGTCACTGCCTCAATTCTGAGCCTGAGTCTTGATGAGGCTATTCAGAAATTCATCAAGCAGGGTATTGAAGCGTTCTGCCTCATCCACGAAGAGCGCATGGCCTGCGTTTTCGAAGACCTCCATCCGCGCCCCACGAATGCGCTTCTGCAAGTCCTCATAGAACTGCATCCACGGCCTCACCAACGCAACGACGATCAATGTTGGCTTATCAATCTTCGCGAGGGCATTGCGGTTGTCGGAAGCGACGCCTCCAAGGACTAGCGCAACGGCGGAATTCGTGGGCATTTCCAGCGCCGCACTTGTCATTCTTCTGATGTAGTCTTCGCTCGGGGCCTTTTTATAAAGACCACGCACGAACCGTTCAGTGGCTTTCTGACGGTCAACTTGAAAGGAGTTGCAGAACGCTAACAGTCCGGACAGCGTGGCCTCGTCGTACTCTCGGCCGGCAATTCCATTTACCAACACCAGGCCCGCGAGTGTTTCAGTGCCGAATTGATCAACATAGGAAGCTGCCTCTGCAACAGCAGAGGTGTAAGCGACGATCACCACCGGTTTCAATCGGAGTTGATCGACCAGGCTCTTAATGTCACGCGCGCGCGCCGCAGGGTAATGCCCGTCCGTCGGTTTCGACGACTTGCCTTGAGAGCGCGGATCCATTGCCACCACGCGATAGTTTCGACTGAAGTGCACGAGCTGACGCCCCCAAATCCATCCGGGTGTCATCAAGCCTGGTACGAACAGAAGCGTTGCTTTAGGTACTGCCAACCGAGGTTTCGACTCGAAGTAGTAAATTCTCACGCCATCGCTTGTTACCACGAACCCTTCTTTTGTCTTGCGGGGCACCTTGTCCAGCGCGCCTCCGATGGGCGCAGTTGCGCAAACAATCAGACACAGCAAAGCCTGGCAGCAAATGCGGTTTACCTTCATGGCCACACTCGGTTGTTACACGGCTTTCTCATGTTCGATCCACCGATGCCTGAAGCCCGGTGCTCTGCCAAAAGAATAACTGAACTCTATTTGGCTTCCATGTCTAGTTGGGTCAAAGTTGTGCAAAACAAAAGGACAGGTGATACCTGATTCATACTCGCCAAGTGTGATAGACCCAAAGACTTTGACCGACGTCAGCAGCATTAGGCCTAGTTTTGAATCCACTCCGTCTGGAAGACCGAGCGTAACTGGCGACATGTCAGTTTGCCCCGAATGCGTGCGTGCAGACGTGACTGTCAGATCCAGGATCCGGCCTAGACGAAATCTAACCCTTTGATTAGCCATTCTCTCTTCAAGTGAACCATTCTGATCGGGTTTTTCCGGCAGAGGTAAGAACTCTTTGCTTAGATCAAAAAAACAGGCGTCGACGGCTATCTGTTCGGGAATGAGAATACCGCCTGAGCGTAACTGAGGGGCTAGATTCAAGGTGATTGCTACCTGAGGTTCGTGCTCCAAAGCCCTTTGCATCGTCTCGACAATAGCCATATGGAGCTCGCGATCATGAACATATGAGGTGGCGTCGGTCTGAATAAAACTACTCACGTAGTCTCCCAGGCCAAGTTCTTGAACGATGCGTTGGGCAGACTCAAGAGATCGTTTATGTACATCAAGTAACGTGAACTTTATTTGAGTAGCACTGAATTGTGTGGCTGTAGCGAGAGCCAGTGGAGCAAATGGTCCACAGCCGGCGTAGACAATTTCCAACTGAGTCCCCGGAAACCGCCGTTGAGCCTCAAGCACTGCGGCGTGGATCCCTCGGAGGTATTTTGTAGTTCGGGCAGTATCAAGCATACACCTACCGGCATCTTTAGGAGAGATGGCTTTTCCGTGTGGCAGAATAGTGTGCTGATGATCAGCTGCGTTGTTGGACGTGTCGTTGACACCGGTTATCTCTGAAAACAATAAATGCAGTCGAATTGCGGCTTCTCGAAGCGCTTCCGGATTGTCGAGTTGAAGTAACTCTTCTGTGATCTGCTTCAACTTATAGTGAGGAGAAGCTTCTGTTGACTTCATGAAAACGATCCTCTGGTTCCTAGTGATTCGGCAGCCCGTTTTTTGAGTCAACTGCACGCAAGGTCTCGTGGGCGGTTTCAATCTTCAGGAATGATTTCTACCTCGCTTGGATCAACTGTCGGTGATGATGCTGGCGGTTGTGCTCCCTGAGGAACAAAGTAGAACTCCAACGTTAGTTCTTCCCGATGGCCACCGTCGATGGCGATTACGCGACCGGCGGCGAGACGCCGTTCAACATCCAAGTAGGTTTTTGCACGGTTCGCTCTCGTCTGCGCCTCACCGGCCCGCGCTTTACGACCGGCGTAACCAATGATGTAAACCTTCGTATTGGGTGTCTTTTGCAGTTCAAGGGCAACAATATCAAGACGCACTTTTTCATCATTGAAAGCAATGTCGCCGTACTCATCAAACTTCAAACTGACAACCAGGCCACAAGCGAATATGTGGACTAAGGCTTCCTGATTCTCGTAAAGACCTGGACAAAGATGTCTATCTTGAGCCGTCGGTAGATAGAAGATCTGCTGAACCCTGCCCTTGAACGATCGTATGACTAAGCCTCCGGTGTCATCGATGTACCCAGCATAGCCAAGATCCGGAGGGTCAGAGGGATCAAATTTTCTCAACTCCTTTTCATCAAGCTTTAGAGTGCTTAACGACCATTGATTTTTAGGTGTGACGTGAATTCTTAACACAGTCCCTGCAGGAATTTTTTCCAAGCAATCAACGGAAGCCGAACCCTCCTTTTCAGCAAAAAGAAAATGGACTTCGCAGTCCTCGAGAAAGTAAGTAGAGCTGTGCTTGCTCAGAACGTAACGTCCATCTTTAGGAGGAAGAGGTTCTCCCAGCAATCTTTCAACGTCTGCTCGAGTGGAGCGCATCGGAGTGATGCCACGCCAATCCTTTCCATAAGACGCTACCGTGAGACTAAGGATGAACCATGAGCAAGCAATGGCACTCAATATGGTTTTCATCACTTTTCCCTTAGCAAGCGACAAGAGCCGAATCCTTCGAGGTTAGCCCGCAGGCTTCTCTACAAGGTAAACAATTCGTGACAACCGTCTTTCACTAGTCAGGTTATGCACCGCTTCGAAGAATCGTTGCAAGCCTTCATAACGTTCTTCGCCTTCGATTCGCAGCAGCTCATCTTTATGATTTAGTCGCGCTTGATGCCAACGTCCGGAAATCAAAGCGGCATTTTCCGTCACATCTTCTTTGCGGACGAGTTGAAAACCGGCCTTCTCTATCAGCTGTTCATTGATTCCGGGAGGCACGAAAAGAAACAAGCCAACCGAGCTGCGTTGGGCTAGTTCGTCGTTGGTGACCGGACCGGTGATCACAACCGGATCCGTGAACAGCGCTCGACCACCGGGGCGGAGCACGCGGTGCCATTCCCGGAACACCCCCAGCCGATTCGAAAAATGATTCATCGAGTCGATACAGAGAACCGCGTCAAATGAGTCAGTAGCAAAGGGCAGCTCGGTATTTGCGTCCGCTACCTTGAAGCTGACTCGCTCAGCTTCGCCAGACTTCGTCGCTAGTTGTGATGCCATCTCAGAGGCAGTGGCCACGCCGCTTTCATTGGCGTCGATGCCCGTCACGCGACAACCAGTTGTGCGAGCGAGATAATGCGCCGGACCCCCTGAACCGCTGGCGACTTCAAGCACGTGACTGTCAGCAGTTAGGTTGAGCCAGGGGAGCATTCGCTCGTATTCATCGACCGTTAGCCAACTGTTCTGACCGATATCAGTGCCGAACGTATCCTTGCGGACTGCGTCCAGCACCTGATCGTGAAAGTGCTTATAAGTACTATCGAAGAGATCAACTCGTTGGGACATCGGCCTTGGTTCTCATGTTCTCAAGTTCTAGAACGCCTTTTCCACGTCAATTCAATTTCCACGTCTTCCTCGTTCCCAATTCGTTTGTATTCAAATTCCACCCTTGCATCAGGCGGGACGGAGATACGCTCTCCAGCGATTGTTATCACAAAGGGTTTGCCTTCTGCCAAGGCGTCGGCTAGCCGTCGCAACTTCGCTACCACCGGCTTGTTCGAATACGACTTCTCCACATCCTTCTTAGCTGCCATTGCTGCTCCTCACGATCAGAATATTTTCCAGATGCGACGTTGTCACTAGTGTTGGTTTAGTCTGGTTTAGCGGATCGTTTTCTTTTACGCCGGATAGGTTATGATCCACTAAACCACTACGAACAAGCACTGATGTCCGGAATTCGGTACTGATGCAGTTTGAATTTTACGCCGAAGGCGTTGGCTAATTTTAGCCCAGGGTTTGCTTTGAAACCCTGGGGATAAGATGCATGTTTGTTTTGCCGCAACTCTGAAAGAGTTGCGACGGACCTTTGGTTATTGCGACGCAACCCTTTCAGGGTTTAGGGCTTCTGAAAATGGGATCGTGTTCCCAGGGTTGCCAAAGCGCAACCCTGGGCTGAAATTAGCGAACGCTTTCAGCGTTAAACTCAAACTGCACTAAACCAGGAATTCGGTGGTATGTCTCGCCCTGCCGAACCAATTCTGTTCTGTCGCGAAATACGTCCACCAGATCACGAATAACTGGAACGGCACTCTGACAAGCAGATAAGCGGGGCCCGCGCTGTGTCCGCCGAAATCAATCCGATTGATAGCGGAATAGATATTTGCGGGAAGAATTCCTATCAGCATTAGGATCAGCAGCAACCCTGTCACTCGCATTAGGCGCGGTATCCATACGCCAATCGCTCCAAGCAATTCCAAAACGCCAGTTATATAAATGAGTTCAATCCGGTTAGGGATTGAAGCGGGAATCATTGCCGCCATTGCTTCGGTGCTGATGAAGTGTCCGATAGCCGTGAAAACGAAAAATAGTGAGAGACCCACTCGCGCTCGAGTAGCTGAGGAGAGTTTGAAACTATCAAACCATAGTCCCAACACACTGAGAATCAGGTAAGGACCGACGAGTAACAAACCTAAGAATATTAGAGTCATGAATCTCGTCGTCTAACGGCGCCTCAGTTCATTTGGAGACCGCAAGGCGGTTGGCACAAATTCGGGATAGCCAACGCAACGCTTTCCCCTGCGTTGGAGGTTGAGTGAAACGGCATTACCGCAGTCGCTCGAGTGTTTTTCGCAAAACCAGACATGAATTCTCCTCACGGCAATTTTGTTAAAAAGGAATGACACTGTGGATCATCCTGGTTCCCCAAACTTAGAGCATGCCTTGTTCACTTTTGGAACGGCAGCCGCCAGATCTTGCCGTCAAACTCTGAGATCCATAAGGCATCGTGCGCCCAAGCCAGACCGCTTGGTCGGCATAAATCTTCAAGCAAATACTGGCCAATAATTCCGCCTGTTCTGCGGTCGATCGACACAAGCTTCTGATCCTTCATGTGCCAGAGCCTTTCGCCGTCCCAGGTCAATCCATGTGTACCATCGTTGCGCCTTCCTCCCGGCAAAGGGTATCGAGCAACTACTTTGCCATTCTCAGGATCAACTTTTAGCAAAAGCTCAGTTTCTGAGACGGGCAACTGATATCTAAACCAATGCCAGGCAATCCAAAGGTAACTACCATCATGTGCGATGCTGGAATAGAATTGGCTCGCTGGACCTTCGCGTTGCCTACCTTTGAAAACCTGTTTCACTCTCCATGTCTTTGTATCGATAGAGCCAAACGATTCGCCATATGCTCCGGCGATCCATAACGTGCCGTTGGCAAACGTCACGGCGCCCGGACTTTCGAATGCTCCTGACACCTCCCGAATAATGCGGAAATGCTCAGGGTCATCATTCACTGTCCAATTGAGGGTCAACGGATCCAGTGTGGCGTAACGGCCTGCGCCTAAGTAGATCGTTGCCCAAAGTTTCTCTCCATCGTATGCGAGACCCATAACTCGCTGCGGCAATTCGGGAGGCAATTGAGCAACCAGCTTCAGCTCGCGAACTTCTGGTTCACGAACGCCGGCCACAGATGTGTTTGCGCTGGAGAGCAGGAACATTGCCGCAAGCGAAAGAAGTAGAAGTTGTTTCATGGTTTTTTTCTCGAGTTGATTCGCCGAAACCAACGCGCCGTCGTCGTTGCACTCTGCCGGCGCGCTCCAAATAGTGCTCATTATTGGCAGCCCTGAGATTCCAGTTGGCTGAGCAGCTTTCCTTATTGATCTATTTTTTACCTTTTGCTGTCTTGCGGCAAGCTGTGCGTCACCTTACCCGTCTCGTCCAAAAAAACTCCAGTTTAGGAATGCCGGCGGCGTCCAGCGAAAGATTTACTCGAACTCTGCCTTTCGGATCGGATAACCGGATCGCGGCCGCCTGGTCTTGTCCTTTTCCGAGGGATAACCGCTCGAAGCCAAACACTCCTTGTGCGATGAGCGCCTTGACCGCTGCGGCCTTCTCAGGACTGTAGCGTTTCTTATCGAGCTCTCGAAACTTCTCCATTAGCCCCGTCTCAGCGCTTCGAGGAAGCCGGTCCAAAATTACCAATCCAGCACGGTTCTGACCATAGCTTCCTTCTGTATGGAAGAGTTGGAATCGTTTGATCCTGCCGAAACTTATCGAAACTTAATCCAAGGTTTTGGCCCTTATCCAGATCACCATCGTAGGACAGTCCGCCACACTCATCTCCTATCTCGTTGAAGAAAAGAATGCCCGGCGGCCGGGTTCGCCCGTATCTCTGAATCACTTTTCCGTCCATTACTCCCGGGTGCTGCCGCTCCTTGTTGGAGATAACCATTTTCAACTTGCCATCCTTTTCCACGATGTTAATGCGCTCGACATCTATTTCTTCAAACTTCTGCTTCTTATTTTGAAGCGTAAAGGCCGAGGCAAAAAACACGATGCAGGCGAGAGTGGCAACGACGGCGTACATCTTCAGAAACTGAACTTCTTTCTCGAGTTTTGATTTCATGTCAGTACCTCTCGGAGAAACCTTCAAACCGGCGAATGGACCCTTCGCGGATGAAGGCTGAATTACAAACTGCGAATTGGATTGGAAAGCGGGGAGCCGATATTCAGCTATTCACGATGTAGAAAACAACGCTCACGCCGTGCTCTTGTAGACAGTCGATGGGCCTCTGGCTGCAAGCTTCTTTAGCTTTGGGCTTACTCTAAGCCCACAAAAATCATGTAGAAAATCGCCGCATATGTGTAAGCCGCCACGAAGCTGCCCATCAGCGCCAGGAGGGGAATGAAACCTCGTACACCTCTCGTCTTGAAGAGATAATACGGAATAACGACGAGCCATCCATATCCAACCATCAATCCCAGACAATAAACGTCTTTGAGAACGGACTTTTGGTCGTCAGCCCTAACCCACCAAACGAAGCCGCAAAGAAAAAGACCGCGGTAAAGAAATTCCACGGTCGGCGAGGGTTCTACACCGAACGCGTAGTTTATGCCGAGGCCGAAGTGGTAGATGAAAACTAAGATGCTAAGCAGCAGTAATAGAGGAATGGTGCTCATTCAGTTTGGCGAGAACCGGCGGCATAGTCTCCGAAACTTAGAAACAGTCTTCGGCGGGCAAAGCCTCGCCGCACATCCGGCGGCAAAGCCGTCCTGACACTGACTGTGAACTTCCAGGCAAGCACTACAAGGAGTTAAGTAGTATACAGCCGCGTTGCTATCGTCGTGACAAGTGTTCTTGTGTGCCCACTTGATAAGCCTCTTTCAACCAAGTCTTGACTTGATCATCCAGTTCGCTCAACGACTCGACGCGAAAGTGATGCACGTAACACTTGGATGACATCGTCTCGATTCGCGTAAAGCGAGAGTTCTGCAGACGCCGCGTCAAGACAACGTGGCCTTCCAGTCCGCGATCACTCAATTTGTTCACGGCCGCAAAGATCATGCGAACCTGAAATCCAATGCGGGTCCTGGCTGGCGCAATTTGCACCGGGCCGCACTCGCTCACGAGCGCGCTGAAAGCTTCGTAAAGTGAGATGGCATGCCGGCTTTTACCGGCGAGAAACTTGCTGACCGAGTATTGGCCACAAGAGTGCGGCATGTTCGAATTGATGAACTGCCGGTTGCACTTGGGACAGGTCCAGAGTGGACGTGACCTTATGGATGATTGACGCCTCATTGCTTCTGCGACTGCATAAGGAGGAGGATTGTCGCGCGGGCGCTATTTAAATACAACGCCGACCGACAGTCTCAAGTTGTTTTGCGTTTGGTCTCCAAAACGCGTTCGCAGATAGTCGGCTTGCACAGCCCGTATAGCAATCCTATCTGAAACGTTGACGTCTACGCCGCCGCCCAGCGCAAAGGCAAACTTCGTTTCTGATTCTGTGAAGGTGCCGCCGAAGTTATTCCCCGGAATGATGTCCTCAACAACTACTTTTAAGTTAGCCCGGGCCGCGCCAAATAGAGCGTGAGCAAACAGTGTCGCGCGATCATTGCGAGCTTTAACCTGCGGACCACCCAAAAAGGTATAGAGCGACGCTTTCGCACTTCGAAGGCGCACTTCTGGGATTCCAACAAAAGCGCTCGTGTCAAAACTCTTGTAGTGGCCGCTGATGTCTCCGGCAATTCCGAAGAATCGGTTGAAATTGCCAGCTACCTGGGCATGAAAGCCGTGCAGGCTTTCATTGTCTTCACTGATGGCGAACTCATCATCAGAAAGATCCGCCCGCAGGTAAGAGTAACCCCCGAAAACTTCCACTCTGCTGAAATCGTCCTGGGCAAAGGCCACCGGCACGCAGCAGACGATCACGGCAACAAGATAGAAAGCTCTTCGCATCATGGTGAGTACCTCCAATTTATCGATTCAGCATAAGTGCAAGCGCAGCGCTAAAACTCGTCGCTATCAATCGATTCCATACTAACGGTTTTTTGGTGGTGTCCTATTTTCTGTAGGGGCGGCACTCCGTGGCCGCCACAACCCTCTTATCATGGGGCGGCACGGAGGGACGCCCCTACATCTGTTTTCAAAATAGGACGCTATCGGTCTTTTGGAGTCCTGGGCGCGACGTAACCGCGACGTGAGGAAACCACTAAGCCCACTCGTCTGGCAGCTATCTCGATCCGTCGGTATTCTCCATCGGCGCCTAGAGAAAACGAGCGTCTTGGTTTGTAAGTAATGACGTATTGTGAGTCGATGGTGCGGGCAATCTCCACAACGTTTAGTAACATCTCTTCCACTGAAGGCGGAACGAACATAGTTCCCCCAGTCTCCAGAGCGAACAACCTCAACCATCGTTCGCCTTCCTTCATTGCATTCAGATACTCCATGCGCCTAAGCCGCATTTGTATATCGGTATCTACGTAGAGGCGAATCTTGGGCTTTTGGGCAGCCGCTCCAGTGGGATTCATGATTTCTGCCGCGATGTCTGCTGCGGTTTTGCGCGGCTTCTTTCCGGTGAGTAAAACAAGTGGCTGGCTCTTCCACATCTTCTTCCGGCCCATCTGGGAGTAACTTACGATATGCACAGCCACCCCTTGAGCGAGCAACTGCGTTATCTCATGCTCGAGCTGCATGGTGCCCTCACTTGAATCGTCCACGCCATCTGTTATGAGTACGAGATGCCGGTTCCCAGCAGGAGTCTCGGCGAACTGTGCGACTGATTCAGCCAGTGCAGCTGCCAAGTTGGATCCGTTGTTAGAAGAAAGTTTGGTGCGAATCGAATGCAGCGCGGCGCCAAGATCCGACGTCCATTTCGTAATTGTCTGAACTTGACCGCCATATTGCACTAAAGCTAGCCGATCGCCGGTCTTCAGCCGTGAAACGAAATGTGCTGCAACCTCCTTTGAAATGTTTGCCTTCATCGCCGGATTCAACTCACCACCGGTGCTGATTAACAGCAAGACACTTGCGGGTACATGGCGGGCGCTCATGATTTCCTGATGCTCGCCCTCTTCAAGAATCAAAAGCTCGTCCTTATGTAGAGTAGGATCGAACCGCCCTTGCTGATCGGTAACCTGAGCAGTTAACACCACCTCTTCAGTAAAGACCTTTACGCTTTCTTGTTGGGGACTTGAGGCAGACGGGGCTGGCGCAGGCGCGCTAACAGGCGCGGAGGATCCCTGGGCAAAACAATCCCCAACACAAATACAAACGAGAACCAGGAGATTGATTCGTAGGCGCATCATCAATTAAGAAAAGGCAAACAGGAGTGACGGGTGTTGGACCCGGGACCAACTCCACCTCAGGTGATCACGCGCATTTCAGGCCAATAAGGGATGCGCATAAGGTTCTGAAGGTTTGCTCAGCTGCACCAAACGCTAGCGAATCTAGTCGCGGTTTATTGAGGAAGCTGCTTCTCTTTATCGAGAGGGTAGCTACGTATCTGTGGCTCCTAGCCAAGAGCGTAACGTAGCGAACTCGATGACCGGGATTCAAAGAGCGTGTGAGTGGTTGTATCTATTCAGCGCCTTTAATTCTCAAGAAGGTGTTTATTAGCGACTAGCCATTCACGGCTTCTCGTATCCCTTCGCTCGCACTCTTAGCTCGTGTTGCTGCGGGTCGAGACTGAAATAGAGTCCGCCTTCTCTTTCGGAATGCGATGGGACATATTCGATAGTGGTGTCACTGATCTCCACACTTTGAGTCCCGTTTCGCAGCTCGCCCTCCACCGTCAGACCCTCTGCCGTCGAGCCACCTTCATTAATAACGCGAAATCTGACCAGGAAGCCATTGCGTGAGGGAGCAATCGATTCAACCTTCACTGTTACATCAGGCGGCGACGAATCGCCTGCCGCTGCCTCATACAGCATGAACCCGATTGAGCTAAGCACCAAAGCCAAACCCAAAAGCGCTATACCCCACATCCAAGGTGGAGCTTGGTTAATTTTTGCCGGATCCTTCTCAGCTTTTGGTGCCAAGATTTTCCTTCGCAGGGTTCGGTTAACTACAGGATCAGCCTGGCCGCCGACGCGCCGAGGGCAGCGGGGAATCCAAGTACTAGCGTCGCCTTAACAACTTCCGCAATCGCCGCGCCGTCCAACCGCCCGAAGGTCCAAAGCACGTAGACACTAAGAAGGAGCGCAACCGCGTACCCGACGCTCGTGAAACGCAGGAACACTCCCCAAAAGAAACGAGCGGAGAAGAATGATCCTCGCGGGCCACGCTCGATTGAACAGGTGAAGGCCTGGATGACTCCCAAAGAGACGACACCCAGCGCCGCAGCCTGCCAACCGCTCATCATGTGCCCAATCAATACCATCTCTTCTGTCGGCGCTAACTGGAAGGCGAGAAAGATAGCTCCCGCGCCCATGAGAAATACTTTGGCCCAGTATCCCTGTCGCCGCGTTCTTTCCTTCCTGGTCTCTGCCACGTCGAGTTGCCGGCGCGCCAGTATTGCCCCGAAGCTGCACGGAACGGCGTGCAAGGAAACTTTGCCAATAATCTCGTCCGCCGACATCCCGGGCTCGAGAATACCGAAAAGCAGAAGCATCACGGCCGCGATTGTGTAACCGGTGGCGCAAGCGACGAGCGCATCTAATACCTCAATCTTGAAAGTCTCCTCGCCACCTTCGAAGTATGAAAGTCCCAGAATCATGACGAACGCGAGTGCCATGAAGAGCGCCAGGCGCAAGCGATCCGTGTAGAACCCCAGCCACCACATTTCCATCGTCATTAGTAGGGGAAACGAAAAAAGGATCGCCCCGCCAAAATCATGCGCCAGATCAACTCCGAAGTTGTGTTTCTGCGCGCCGCGAGAACTTGCACTTTTTGAATGGTTCACCATAGGTCACGCGATTCTTGTGAACTAACTGGATCGTGCAGGTTCGCTTGCCAAAAGCTTCTAACGTTCGCAGTGCCAGACCGGAGTTCGCTTGTCGTCACGTTCGCGGTTCATCGAAGGCTATACAGATCTTAATTTCTCGGACTCAACCGCTCGCCACCAATACCCAACCGCTAATCAGCAGCGTGCCTAACAGCAGCAGGATAGTCTTGCCACGATTTGAGAAGGCTAGTTTATCCAGGAACTTCAGCCGCATCATCTCGCCAAATGACCAAATGTCCACCACCATCACTATCGTGAAGATGATCGCACCTGCAGCTAAATGCCGGACTGAGAGGCGCCCGAGCAGCTTAGCTGTATTCTCATCGGCCATCAGTTTAGCGATGGCAAAAGCACCCCCATTTACGGAAAACAACAACCCGTACCTTCTCATCTTTCCGTCGATGTAGGTGCGCATGCCATCCAGTTTGGCCGCATCAGTTGTGAGCATTTCTTCCTCCGCAAAGTTTTGCGCTCTTGGGATTGAGAACCGAACTACTCTTCTTCGTTCTCTCAATCAAGTAAAACACGAAGGCGAGCATTAACATCCTTTCCGGTCATCGCATTATAGGCTTTCGCCAAAGCATCTTTCCTTGTTTCATCTGTTTCTTTGTAATACGACCAAACAATCTGATCCGAATCGATGGCCCATCCGAAATAACGAAGCTTCTGCCCGGCGGATTCCGCTCTCCGGATATCTCCACTCATTAGGTCGTTCATCGAGTTCGTAATAATCCGGTTGACCTGCCACTGCGTCAGAAGAGCAGGGGTTATGATCAAGCCTGCCCCTAACAACAATGACGCTACGACTGTCGGCTGCTTTGAATAAACCTTTGCTGAATTCAGGGCGCGGATGCTATTGCGGAGATATACAAACGAAGTGAAGAAGGGAATGAAGCCGAGCACTCCAATAACTACTAGCAGGCCAAGCAGAGTCAGAGGCAGAATCAGCACGCCAATGAGCAAGCAGAAAACGGAACCAGACAATAGAACTCCGGCGATGACGCCGGTAAATGAACCGCTTCTGCGTCCTAAGAAAAGCCACAGTGAAAGTGTGAGAATCGCAAACGCGCTAAAAACGTAAACAAGAAACTTATACGCGGTGATATCGGGACCGAGCGACAAGTTACGGAACTCGCCGTTAAAGACAATCGGATCGAAGACGAAACAAAGGATCGGCAAAACGATTCCGAACGCGATATCAAAAACCAATTGCGGCGTGGTCACATTATCTAAGAACTGCCTTTGCCAGAATCCTGGTTTGACCTCTGTTTCGGAAACCTCCGTGTTGTTTTCATCAAGCGTGTCCGGCTCTTGCATGGTACTTCTCCTTCAGCCCCTGCTCCGCCTCTGAATTCTGGCTTATTCCCCTTCGGAAAATTTCATATGTTGATTCACACCGCACAACTACTTAGAGCAATGTCTTCAATCTCCGGTCCTTTCTAGAATTCCTTGCGTTCCGGGCTCGTAGGTTGTCGTATAGACCAACTTGCCGTCAGAGCGCAGCCTGAATAGCTCTCCCGCACCCGGCTGGCAAACTGCGCGATTACTCCGCCCGTAAAAGTTAGCGACGTGAAACTCAAACGAATCGACTTGCACTTTCTCTAAAAATACTTCGCCCTCACAGGGCACATGAGAAACGCTGATTGCGCCGCAGCGCTCCCTGAGCGCGCAGGACTTCCTGATTTCCAAGGTAATCTCAAACGATGTGCCCTCGCTGTTTTTTGCCGTCCCTGACCACTTGCCGGCGATGGCATCGGCCGTAGTTTTATTGGGTGGCACCGAAGGAACAGGCGTTGGGGTAGATGATGCAGTTGATGGGGTCGGGGTTGATGAAGCAGTTTGATGCGTCGTTGATTCCGACACCTTCGGTAGCACCTGCGTCAGCACGGCGAAAGTGCCGGTAATTAGAGCAGCAGCGATAGTGCCAATGGCAACCCACGCCCCCTGGCTCAAACCTTTCTGGGCATCGGACTTTTCCGAGGCGTTGTTCGCATCTTCTTTCTTAGCCATTGCCGACCCTTTCTAAATTGGCAAACGCAAACGCGAGAGTTGCCTGCAGTGCGGTGGCACTATACCGCTTCTATCGAATTCGATCGCGCGCTTACCAATTCACCGCCACCGCTTCTGTCGCCCGTACAGCGGAACTGTCAAGCACCCTTGCCACTCGGTACAGTACGGGAGCGGTAGCGACCGCTTTCACCCGATCCCAGATTCCACATTCAGACCCTCAGCTCGAGGCGTCGCGAGTCCGAACCTGATCGCTAAGCTGCTTGAATGCGGTCGCTACCGCTCCCGTACTGTACCGAGTGGCCACGTGAAGCGCTTCTCTCACCGGTGTTCATCCCTAAGATTTTGGCTCGGAGTTAATCTTACGTCGCGGCTAGGACATGCTAGGGATTGGGATTGATCTTATCAATCTCTTTTTCAATCAAGGGAAATATACGTTGGCGAAGTTTGGCTACCATGGCATCAGCTTGCTTCACGTCTTCTTCGAGCCGGCTACGACCCTGCGCAGTCTGAAGAAGCAGGCTTTCATAGCCCCTACGCTCGTTGTCTAATACGCGCCTGCGAACGTCCCTTAGCTCGACGGTGCGCGTCGTTCCGACCAGACTCGAAGCGCGCTCGATATTCTCGGGACGCATCTCTTCTTCGATCTGCACCAGCCGGCTTCTTAGTGAGGTCTCTTTTTCGATCAATTCAAACAACTGCTTGCGCAAGATCTCAGCGCGTTGTTCGGCCCGGCTTAAAAGGTCCAGGCTGAGCGAGATTCGTGTCTGTTGCTCCTTTGCCGAGTCGTTCTGTTTAGCATCAGGTCCGAGAAGCTTTTCGCTTATCTCTCGTAACCTGGAGTTTAACGTTTGTAGCGATTTTCTTAGCTGGCTTATTTCGATTGCCACATTGTCCCGCGAACTGGCATCAGGCTGAGTCGAAGTCTGCTCTTCGAGGTTCAGTCGTGGAGTTTGGCGGACGCCGCGCGGGAGTTTGAGCGAATGACGAACCACTAAGTATTACCACACAAACCATGACGAGAAGACTCTTTACTCTCATTGACAATATCCTTTGCTAGCTAAGGAGAATTCAAGTTCGAAATGCAGCACGATACCCATGACTCTCTTTTATTCACACCGCGGCGTTAGCCCGGTGGCAAGTGAGCCTACGAAGTTCGGAACCGTTTCAACGGTTTTCACTCGACCGTTCCAAACTGAACGCGGAAACCGTTAAAACGGTTACATGGCGGAGAACTGCAGGGCACCGGGCTAAAGCCCGGTGTGAACGAGACAACGTTCCCGACGCGTCGGGCCTCTGCTGACCCACTTTAATATCACTTTAGGACCGCAACACCCGCCAGGCCCAAATAGTTAACACTGCTGAAATGAGAGTGAAGATAATGAAAACAGGGTCAGGGATCAGTCGTCGTTCCAGGATGATTTTCACAATATGCGCAATCGTTAGTAAGCCAAAGAGTGCGCCAGTCGTAATGACATAAGCTCTCATGAAGCCTCCATCGCAAGTGCGACTCGAATGAACCAGGCGCGTCGTTAAAACTTAGGGCCGCATAGCGAACAAGTTAGACCCGCACCGCTCTGCGGTGCAAATCTTACGATCGAGTTCAGTTTGGTGTGGCCTTGTTAAGATGCTGACAGCTTGAATCTCACTTGGTGAATTTAAGTTGGAAGTGCAACTCAATATCTCTGATGCCTCAAGCGCCGCAGGCGCGAAATAAGGAAGCCAGGGGCGAGCGCGAAGCGCGTGGCCCCTGGTGCTGTTCGCCAGAGGGTTGAGCTCTGAAAGAGCGACATAACACTCCACGCTGCAGTTTCATGTCGCACTTTCAGTGCTCGGAGTTTTGCTCGGCAAGATCCCGGGGCATCGTGCTTCGCTGCGCTTGCACTCGCCCCTGGCTACCTTATTTCGCGCCTACGGCGCTGCCTTGGCTGCTATTCTATCGGTCACTGGATTGGACAGTTCAGTTTCACTTCCAGCTTGAATTCAACCTTGAAAAGTCTGCGTCAGACTTGTTATGACGCATTGATCCAGAAACCGAAGTCCTTATATTTTGCAGAGTTAGTCCACCAGGCTGGAGGCGTCCAGTATCTCCTATTGGTACGACCTGCCTGACTCTGCAACGGCCGGGTAACGTTTGACCCACTCCGCACGGCTTTTTGAGTCGAGGTTTCAGGAGCAACGGCACAGATGTGACCTGATTTGTTCTGTATTTTATGCTGCGCCAAAATGACGACTACCTGGCCATCGTTTGCCGCGTTTTGCAATTCAGTCAAATCATCGCCAGCAGGAAAGGCTCTTCTCCATCCGAAGACTGGGCCGTACTCCTTTAACCAGTCGAAGAGCCCATTGGCCCTTATCTCGAAAACAGTACTACCGGCGATCGGGGTCACATCTTTTCCGGCCTTAAGTTTTCCGATTGACGTTGCAGTCCACCAAACCCGCGGCAAATAGACTCCCGCCAGATAACAATAATCGTAGCCATAGATATTACAGTAAGTAGCATTAGTCTTTGGCTGATATCTGGCTTTGGTCTCTACGTCGAGCCATTTAATGATATTGCCTATTTCTTTGACCTTATCAGCGGGAGCTGAACTGGTTCGTTTCGGCTGGCCCGGTTCATTGAGCGCAAAAGCCCAACTGGTTCCGTTACGTGTGACGGCCCCGGGCGAATGCAGATGAACTGCCGAAACACTGCTCTGTGCTGGAGGACCTTCGAAGTCCGCATCGGGAACCAAAAACTTACTACTGACAAAACCTGTGACGTTTACTCCTTCAAGCGTTGTAGACACTTCCCACCAGTTTGGCACCTCTGAGTCGGACAACTTAGTCACCACTTGCCCCATCGGGAGCACAGCTTTTTTAGTGCTGTCCTGGGCGACAGGCTCAGACCTGAGGAATAGCCCTAACGGTGCTTTTTCACTTACGCGGAATTTCGACTGTGGCATGGTTTTCTCCTTAAGGTAGGTAAAGAGTTCGAAGTTGGGTCAGACTAACAACGGAGTCTGAATGGGGTCGTGGATTCGTAAGTCAGAACTACAAAAAACGATGCGCAAGAGACGCTTCCTGCTCATTGTGGTGGCGCTAGAATGTCTTCCGGGTCACCGTGTTTTCTGCCATTTTTGCAGCAATATCTTCTCTTTCTGTTCGTCAATCCCCGCTTGCAATGATTCATCCCGGCAATTTGTTTCGCGCCACGCCAGTAAATCCTTGACCGTGTCGCTCAGCGGGCGAAAGTTAAGACCGGCAGCGACAGCCTTATCACAGTTGGTAAACATGAATCCTTTCATGTGTGGCGCCGCTTCTTCCGGCAGCCATAGAGGCAACTCGGTCCATGCACTAACTTTCTCCTGCAGCAGAAAGTCTTCATCGACCCAGGTAAAGGAAGCATCACTGCCGCTTGCCGCTTTGCATTCCTCGAGCAAGCTTCCCATCGTCAGATTATTAGGCAGACCGTTGGCGTTATAGACGCCGGTTTCGTAGCGTTCGGCCATTGTCACAATCCATTCGGATAAGTCGCGAGCATCAATGAGTTGAACATTGCGCTCAGCACGGCCTGGAGCTAATACTTCGCCGCCACGAGCAACACGCACAACCCAATAAGTTAATCGGTCGGTGTAATCATACGGGCCCACGATCAAACCCGGACGAATAATCAGCACGCGATTTGGTAAGACTGTTTCAACCGCCTGCTCACACAAAGCCTTCAACCCGCCGTACATGTTTCCATAACTCACTCCAGATGTTTGCCCCGAGGAATCAATCTCGTACGCCTTTTCCAATTGTTCATTTGTTAACGTTGCGAGTGGGGCAGTCTCATCCGTATCGAAGCGGCTGAAGTCTGCATAGGCGGAAAGACTGGAAATGAAAATGTAACGGTCTACTGAAGCGGACAAGGCTTGCGCAGCTGACGTAACACTACGCGGCAGATAGCCGCAGGTATCAATAACTGCATCCCAACGTCGTCCTTGCAGTTTATCAAGGTCGCTGTTTCGATCTCCCTGAATCGTTTCGACATTTGTGATAGCCGTGGACCGGTCCGGCACATTATGCTTGCCGCGATTGAATAGGGTGATCTCGTGATTACCTGCGAGCGCTGCCGTAACCAGATGCCGGCCGACAAATCTTGTTCCGCCAAGAATCAACAGCTTCATTTATCTAAATGGTTTTCAGACAAGGTCGGAGCGCGGTGATCATCCTCAGTTGTTATCATGCTCAGTAAGGAAGGCGCTTTGTACAAAAAGTGGAGAATGAGTCCCGCGAAGCGGGACGATCGATAGTAGCCCAGCACTTCAGTGCTGGGGTTACCGGGCCATGTTTTCTCAATAGAGTCCGCGAAGCGGACGACTGAAACTTGCAACCAAGATTTCAGCCGTCCGTTTCACGGACTCGGTGCCTTTTCCCCGGCTGTTCCCAGCACTAAAGTGCTGGGCTAATACCAGTCGTCGGCTTCGCCGACTTGAAGAAAGACTTTTGTACAAAGCCATTACCCTCAATTGCGATTACCTTTTTCATTGTCTTTTGCAACTGCGGTCTTGGGCGGCGGCGTTTGCCAAAGAATGTTAACGATCTTCCACTTGCCGTCGTACTTCGCCAACTGAAAGTAATCCACGCCCCACACAGCAGTCAGTTTCGCAGCGGCAGTTTGATCTAGTACGTCGAAAATAACTATTTCCTTGGGTGCATCCTTGGGTACTCTGCCACTCTTGTTGTAAGTCTTGGCAAGATTTACTAACTCGGCAAAGGTCATAGGAGCGAAGGTGTAGGCGCTCTCGCCCTTCTTAATATAAAAGCCGCGTTTGACCAGCTCGGGGTGCACACTTCGCTCGATGCGCTCTGGAGCAACCTCGTAAACACCCTGAACATAATCCAACACAGCTTGCCGCACGGCTTCTTTCTCAGTGTCAGTCTGAGCATAGCCCGCAACCGGGAAGGTCAGGACGAAAGCAAACATCAAAATCATCAGTATCTTCATTTTCAACCTCCATCTGAATTTTCGGTAATGATTACCTTTGACGGGTAACAAGACCAAATCACCGGACGCTTTACCTCTTTAGAGTCAAGCCCGTCTTCATAAAAGTCAGCGCGGCGTCGCTCGGTACCAGCCGTGCCAGCACGTCTTGCTTCGCCGGAACAATAAAATCAGTAACGGGTTTGTCCATAATAATGTGCGCCAGAGTCGCCATTGATCAAATCGGCGGGTCGAGGGCACCACTCTGATGTCCTTAATGAAAACAACATCCCCATTGCGCTGCCTGGCAAACTTCTTCAAGCGCCAATACAGATCAACGTCCTCGCCCATAAAGAGCGTTTCATCGTAGCCCTTCAGGGCAAGGAAAATGTCCTTGCTAACAAACTGTGTGGCGCCTTGCGCCATTCCGGTTAACGTTCCGATGACTCGCCAGAGTTGCAGATAAGTACGTACTGTCAGTTTCCGCGGACGATAATCCGGATCCACTGCTCCACCGAAACATCTGCCGTCACTCATCGCGGCGACAATGCGCGACAATAAATTGGCCGGCACGAGCGTATCAGCGTCAACAAAAACAACGACATCTCCGTGCGAAAGCTTTGCCCCTGTGTTGCGGACCTTTGCGATGTTGTGTAGCGACTCTGTTGCTACCGTGGCACCCAAGCCACGTGCGATCTCAGCAGTCGAATCGGCGCTGTTATTATCAACTACGATGATTTCTGCTTGATTACGAGTTTCGCGCTGCAGGAGTTCCTTTGCGATGTTGAGATTGGCCAGAGTTTCGCCAAGATGGCGCTCTTCGTTGAAGGCGGGGACGACGATTGAAATCAACATTCCGAGTCAAAACCAACGGTATTGGAAGGTCCGTACGGATGCCCATGCTACCGCATTCAAACGTGGAGAAAGGATTTAGCTGCAGATTTACGCGGATGACACGGATCGGAACCATAGTCAGTAGTCAGTTGTTACGTATTATTAGACGAACGGTGATGTTTGGTGTTTGTCCGTGTCAGTTCGTGGATCGTCTTCTTAGCTCGGCCAACATAGGATCTACGAAACCACACTAACCTACACCAAGTAACAACTGACCACTAACAACTGACTACTGACTATTGGTTCTGATCCGTGTCATCCGCGTAAATCTGTGGCTAATTTTTCACTTTCTCCGAATGCTGCTCACAGGCTCTTGGGCTTCGACTTACACGACAACTGAGAATTAATCCACAAGCGCTGCTAACTTCCGCGGCGCGATTGACTGAAAGGCTCGTCGCGCAAGTTCGTTTACGATTTCCCAATCAACCTCGTCGAGATCAAGCCGAATCGCGATCCAACCCTTGGCGCCAAGATAAGCCGGCACAAAGAAACTTTCAGGATCGTCTCGTACCAGGCGACGCTGTTCACTGAGGCTCGACTTGCAGCAGAAAGCGATGATCCCGTCGTCATGATGGTCAAAAAGGTAGTAGGCAAAGATCTTTTTGCGAATCCGGAAGGCAATATGAGAATCGCCCACAGCTTCATAGTTGACTTCGGGAAGAGTCCGGCAGATTTCAATTAGCCGCTCCTGCCGGCGCGCTGATTGGGATAGTTGCTTCGCTGAGAGCGTCATGGTTGCGTGGCGAGATTACCGCCCGCCCCCCAAGATGTGATGAGTCTTAGCGAACAAATGGACGGACTTAGTTGAAGTAGGACCGACAGTCCAAACCGCAGAGACGCCCAGTCGCAAAGAAATCACTAACTCGTTTGGTGTTGTTTCGCGTGAACTAGTGGATCGTATCTTCTGCCTCTGCACAAGAACGATCCACGAAGTGACACCCTTGGCAGTAATCTCGTTCTGGGAAGCTCAACCTTTGTTAAGGGATCCAACCCCCCGCAAATCTACAGGGCTCGAATCTCGTCAGCCTCAAGCACACAAGCAGCACCCTGACAACTGTAGGCTACGACGCGAACTCTTTTCCCTGCGGTTAATAGTTTTGCGAGTCCCATCTCGGCTTCGATCGGTAGCTGTGGATACAAGGAAGTCGAAAGATTAATTGTTCGTCGCTCGCCACTCCGCGTTTTCAAGGCGAAGCTTACGATCTCATTCTTATCATTGTGTGCGGCGGACTCGACGGTACCTACCAGAACAACGCGGTCGCATCCTGAGACCGCCTCTGGTTCGGACATCTTCGATAACTTGTACATTCCGCTTGGTGAATAATGCCCTACCGGTCGGGCCCGAAAAATCGTTTGCGCATAGGTAGCCGTGATTCCCGAAGCTGCAATTACGAGCGCTAACAAACTGAAACGCTTTAGCAGTTGCATGAAATAAGGGCCTCCTTTCTTTGGCCAACGAAACGATCTCGTGGCCGAAAATCGCTACTGGCTTTCGACTTCGTTGATTTCGTCTGTTGCGGCTTTTCAAACTCGTTGACGAGAAATACGTGCTGCCGTTTACCAGGCTCGGCGAAAGTAATTCCTATCCAAACGGCAAATAAGTCAACGTTCTCACCCGCGCGCATCTCTTCCTTGAAATGTGGGATCAAGACATTCTGCACCGGCAGCCAATATTCAGTTGAATCTTCCACAAAGAGAAACTCCTCATCGAACATTTTGAATATCTCTTCGGAATACTTGTTTGACTGCATCCAGAACTTAATTAGGCTCTTCTTATCAGCCGGAATGGGACGGGATTTCCCAGAGTAAATCACTCTTGTCTTTAAAGGGCGCGAACCTATATCCACACCTCCTTCATTTTGCATGCTGGGAGGGAATGCCTTGATAACTTCACCTAGCTTGGCGGGGGTGTACTTTGCCCAGGGGTCTTCATCTTGCGCCTGAGCCGAGACGCAGGTAGTAAGTGCGAAGAAGGCCACAACGAGAGTTGCAAATCTTCTTATCATGTCACTCCATAGCGGCGGCTAGATGCTGTTAGCCGCAAGCTTCCTGGCTGTCAACGTGGTACGAAGTTGCTGATATACAGAGCGGCTTTCTTTTCGGCTTCTCTGATCTCCAGCGTGTTTAGCTTGGTACGCATCTCAACAAGAACCTTTTCTGCATCCTTGGCAATTTCGTCAGCGATTTGAGGATTGTCGATCTTCTCGTTCACTTTCGACGCGTAGTGTTTGCCGGCCTTTGCCCACGCATAGGCCTCGATGAAATCGCTCTTCAGGAATCTGCCGTCGGAATACGCCTGGCCCAGGTGAACTTGCGATTCGGCAAATCCTCGCTCAGCGGCAAATCGCCACAAACGTATGCCTTCGGCGTAATCGGGTTCAACTCCGGGCCTGCCATAATATTTGAGGAAGCCAAGATTATTAGACGCCGCAACGTCTCCGGCATCGCTGGCCTTGCGCCACATGGAAGCGGCCTTGCCAAAATCTCGAGGCACCCTGTCTCCCCGGAAGAACTCCACCCCTAAGTTGTATTGAGCAACTGTATCTCCCAGGGCCGCAACGATTGCCAGTTGCTCTAAATCACACTTAGGTACTGAGGCCTTCTGTGCATAAGCGGCGGTTGCGAGAAGCAGCACAATCATGGAATTAAGAAGCATCCTCATAGGCGTAAGTTCTCCTGAACTAATCGGGTGTTCGTAGGAACCACTGTCACGATCAGTGACCTTGAATAGCAATCATCGGCTTTGCCTAAAAAAGTAACTATGAAAAATACAACGCGTAGCGTTGAAGGGATTTTAGCCCGGCCTTTCAAGGCCGGGATCATGATCGACTGTTGAGGTGCGTCGCGTCAGCGACGCTAGATTATGGAACTTGCGATTCAGGCCGGTCGCTACGCGACACGGAACTGACTATTAGCTCGGCTATCTCACTGCTGCCGACCGGCGCAACATCCACCCGTACAACAAGACGATCATGCCCACAAACCCGAGCAGTCCGAGCCAGGGACCGAGAGCGAAGTCCTCAGATACAAGCGCGAGCGGCGCGTCCCTCGAGAGACCGACGATGAGGCCGGCGTTGAGAACGCCCCAAAGACTCTCGCCGACAATCAATCCCGACGCTACCAGGGTTCCTAACCGCTCAGTGCGCTCAGGATTCACGGTTGCTTTAGCGCGATGGCTGTACCAATAGGAGATCACAGCCCCCACCACGACCGCGAAGGTCGCCGACATCGGGAGATAGATGCCAATGCCGACCGCGAGAGGCGGAATGCGCAGTTTCTTCATCACGCCAAGGATCGCGTCTAACAGAATAAGCCCGACGCCGACAAGCGCACCGATGCCGATCATCTTCCATTCGAGATTCCCACCGATAACTCCCTGCGCGAGAGCGGAGATTAGCGTCGCCTGGGGCGCCGGCAACGGATTTGGTGCGACAACGTTGAGGTTCGGAGCTCCGGCGAAGCCATACGCAGTTGCCAGCAGGTTGAGCACAAAAGGGATCACAGCTGCGCCGGCCGCGACGCCGACGATGAGCGCGATCTGCTGACGCATCGGCGAAGCACCGACCAGCTGGCCGGTTTTCAAATCCTGTAAGTTGTCGTTCGAAATCGTCGCGCAGGCGAAGATGATGGCCGTCACGAAGAGTGCGAAGGCGACAAGTGCAGGCCGGGTCTCGGTCGTCGGCGAGACCGCGAGGATTAGTACCGATGCGCATATGACGATCGAGAGAATGCCCACGCCAGAGATCGGGCTGTTCGAGGCGCCGATCAGTCCGGCCATATAGCCGCAGATTCCGGCGATAAGAAAACCGACGATCAGCACAAACGGCACGGCAATCAGAGTAAGGGTTACCGCGTTCGGCGCGAGCACAGTTGACCGCGCGAAGGTAAACGCCAGCCACCCCGCGATGATGAGGCAGGCCGCCGTGAGCACGAGAATCCACGTCCCTGACAAATCGCGGTCGCGATCGTCTCGTGTTCCCGTGTCACGAGAACTGGCAAGCGTGCTCACGAGTCCGCCGACCACCGGCTTCGCAAGCCTCGCCAGCGTGTAGATTGCGGCGACCGCAATCGCACCGGCGCCAATAAACCTGACCTGGGTGCGCCAGATTCCCAGCGTGTGCGCAGCAAGTGTCGCGCCTTCAGCGGCGGGTTGCATTGACGTCAGGATCGGTACCGCGATCGCCCAGGCGATTATTAGACCGGTTAGCATTGCCATGCCGACCGACAATCCAACGAGATGGCCGGCACCGACGAGCGCGAGCGAGAAAGCGATGTTGTACCCGCTCGACGCCATGGTACCCAGGCGGAAGAAGCCTGCGACTTCAGAGGAAGCGATACGCGTTGCCGTCAAAATGGCGAGCCCCGCCGAGGCAACAGAGCCGAGGATCACGGCGGTGAGTCCTTCTCTCGCTTCGCCCGTCTCGTCTTTTGTTTCGCCACGCGTGCCGGAACCGACTTTCAGCACCTCAGCCGCCGCGACACCTTCCGGATAAGGGAGGTCAGAGTTCGTTACGAGTGCGCGGCGCAGTGGGATCGTGAATAACACACCGAGCACGCCGCCACTCAGGCAAATGAGAAACGATTGCCAGAAAGGAAATCCGGTCCACCAACCAACGATCACCAGTCCCGGGAGAACAAAGATGATCGCTGAGAGCGTCCCGGCAGCAGACGCGACGGTCTGGACGATATTGTTTTCCAGAATCGACGAGTCTTTCACGACGCTCAGGATGGCCATCGAGATTACTGCCGCGGGAATCGACGACGCGAAGGTTAGGCCGACCTTGAGACCAAGGTAGACATTGGCTGCTGTGAATATCGTCGTGATCAGTGCGCCTAGAACTAGGCCGCGTATGGTGAGTTCTTTTGGTTTCATAAGCCTCCTAAGGGCAATAATGAACGCTTGAAGAACGCAGAACAGTTACCACTTGGGCAAGTGGAAATAGGAACGTGGATTGAAGTCTAAAAACATTTTCCATATATCATTGGTCATTTCTCATTTGTCATTGGTTCAAGACTTCAAAGCGCAGAGGTGCCAAGACGAAAGAAATAACCTCGGAAAAGCATTAAATGTTTTCTTTGCGACTCTGCGACTCTGCGTCTCCGCGCTTGAATTATCTTTCCGATGACAAATGAGAAATGACAAATGATATATGGAAAATGTTTCCTCTGTTACCCCACTTGTTACGGTCCTTTGATCCCGATCACTCCTGTGTTGCTGCTAACGCCTCGCAAAGTGACCTTGACCCGCAAAGAGGTGGGGCCCGTAATTCCGTCAGACAGTTTCACTATCACTTGCTTCACGTTAGTGATGCCGGGCACGGAGCCGACGAATTCAACAGGCAAGGAGAAAAATTGCCCCCCGTCATTTTCCGCCATCACGGTTACGGCAGAAGCATTTTCGCCGGGCAAGAGCTCCAAACGCCAAACGAATAAAGAGACGCGCGTGCGCTGATCAGGGGCGAAGTTGAGCGGATGAATCAGCGGGAATGGATCACGCGTCTGGATTACCGAAGCGAGGGCCACGGCGCGATCAGTATTCTCCTCGGTGAGCAGCACCGGAGGTCCGTCGCCTAACAGATCGAATGCGAATACGTCTTCAGCAAAACCGTTGAGGTCGTTGGGAACGAGATCAGTGGCGCGGCTGTGAAATACGAGCCGAGTCCCATCGGCGCTGATTATCGGGGCGAACGAAGGTTCGACTGCAGTCCGGGTTCCGGCGTTGTTGATGCTCGCAAGAAACGTCTGCCCGGCCATCATGTCACGCACGAAGACGTCGGTCGTGAAGCCGTTTACATGATCAGCAACATTGACGAGATCGTTCGCCAGACTTTGAAAAGCCACAATGCGTCCGTCGGCGGAGATAGAAGGACTGAAAGAGCCTCCAATCGTTCCACTCGTTCCCGCCAGGTTTACCGTTACCAGCGTCTTAGTTTGAGTCGAGATATCGTAGCGAAATATGTCATCGTGATTCCCGTTAGTATCGTTCGTCACCAGATCTTTTGACTGGCTCAGGAAAGCGACGAACCGTCCATCATCGCTAATGCAGTACTCCAAAAAGTGCTCGGAGAAGCCCGGAAGAATTGGGTTGCCGGTGCTGGTGCCGGCCACGTTGCTGGTAATCAGTCGCGTGGTTCCTGCTTGCACGTCGTAAATGAAGAGGTCCGCGAGATCATTATTGTCTGGCAGCGTGGAAAGGTCGGTTGCGTGCGTATGAAAAACGACGAATCGGCCACCTCGATCGATGAAAGGGTTACTCGATTCGCCATTGCCTCCATCCGTTCCCGCGGCATTTGTGCTTAAGCGAGTTGTTGTGCCTGCCTGGAGGTCGCGTATGAAGACGTCGCGCGTGTCGGTGTCGTTCGGCACCAGATCACTCGAGTGGCTGGTAAAAACCACGTAACGGCCATCACTGCTGATCGAGCCGTTGAAGGACGTACCATTTCCGGAGGCTGTTCCGGCCGCGTTAACCGTAACAAGTTGCGTCGTGTTATTCACAGTATCTCGGACATAGACATCGGTGCCGAGCCCGTTGCCATCCGGATGCGAAGTCAGGTCCTTGGCATGGCTGTAGAAGGTGACGAAGCGACCGTCCGGAGTCATGTCTAAGAGTTGTGATCCGCCGAGCATGCCGGACGCAGTGCCGGCAGCGTTGATACTCACCAGTTTGGTAGTGCCTGCCTGCAGATCGCGCAGGAAGACATCGCCCGATGTGTTCGTATCGTTGACGGTGACGATGTCGGTCGACCCACTCATAAAGGCAACATACCTTCCGTTGGCGCTAATGATCCCAAAGCCCGAACCATTGTTGCCGGAGGCCGTCCCGGCCGCATTGATGCTGACCAGCACCGTCGTCCCTGTTTGCATGTCGCGCACAAAGACATCGCCGTTAGCGCTGGCATCGATCGGCACAAGGTCGCTGGCTTCGCTGTTGAAGACCACGTACCTTCCGTCCGCGCTTATTCCGTAACCTCGAAAGGAGCCCGAGTGGCGATTACCGCTACCGGTTCCCGCATGGTTGACGCTCACTAGAGTCGGATGCTGCTGCGCCGCGGCGATTGCAGTATTAAGCAAGAGGACAATGGCAAGGCCCAGCACCGCCACGGTTTTTCGTGTCGCTGCGGATTTTCCGCTGCTGCAGCAATCTGTTCGATCTATGCGCAAGGGGAGCCTCAAAACTTACGGTCAATTTGCCGATACCGCCCGGCGCGGCCTAGCGATGGGCTTCATAAAAATGAAAACTGAAAAGACGATGGGAAAAGATATCGGCTCATGCATTATGAGAGGTAAAATCTTGATTTCGAGTTGGCCCGAGTGCGGGCATTCTGCATTTTCTCATCTCTGTCAACGCAAATATGGCGCAACGTTTCTGGCGATCTGCTTAAACTCAGCCTCCGTGAGGGGTAATCGACGAAAGGCGGCCCAACTCTCGCGAGGCCGCAAATTGTCGCCGACCGCAGCGTCTGACCCATACAAGATCCGTTTCACGCCAATCTGACGAATCCGCTTAGCCACGAGGGCCGCATTAGCAGTTGAGATGTTGAGGTCCACACAGCTTGCGACATCGAACCAGAGACGACGGGCGCGCGGGTCGCGCCGCTCAACTGCTTCCGCTAGCACGGCCAGGGCCTGGTCGGACGGAGGATCATCGTAGCCGGGTCCGGTCCCGGCGAGGTGCGCAATCTGTACGTGGCTATTGGGAACCAGGGGTAGCAGCTGTTCCAAAAACACGCGAGCCTGCGCAGCGCCATATGGTCGCTTGAGCGAGATTGATGCCCTGATATGTATCGCGATCGTCATGCGGTGCTGATTCGCCGCGCGGAATACTTTTCGCAGCTGCTCGAGATGTTCGGCATTGTCGAGCTGCACGTCCGAGTTGCCAAAGTGCAGCTTGAGGCCATGTTTAAGATTCGGATCCTTAGCACACCGCTCGAGTTCGGCGAGCGCATACTCTTTGAGAGGATTAAAGCTGCAGAATGCCAGCAGCCGCTTCGGGTATTGCGCTGCCTGCGCGGCGGTCCAGTCGTTCTCCGCCCGAACTTTTGCATACTCGTCTTCAACGGGGCGCGCCGGCCTGCCGTACATGTAGGCAACGGATAACAAAAGTCCCCGACGAATCCCGGCGGTATCGAGAACAGTTACGACGTCGCTCGCAGTAAGCTGTTGCGGCCCACCCGAACCACTGGAGATCAGCTTCACAATAGTAGGACTAAAGACATGCTGATGGTGGTCGGCAGCGGGAGCGACTTGTGCTGCCGCTGTGCTCGCCAGAAAAGCGATCAGCAGTAAGCTAAGAGTGTGTGGTTTCATCTGACCTCTTGAAACGACCGCGAGGTGGTAGTGACCCCCTCACACTGTTTGACAAGTGTCTCAACGAGCCGCCGAGTGGTGCCAGAGTCGAGAGTGCCATCGGGAAACATGCGCTCTGTTCTCTCGCACGGTTGGATGAGATGTCGGGCCGGCTGGGAAAGTTTATTATCTTCAGAGGACGTGGTAGCTGATACTGTATGCAGCTAAACCACTTAGAATTAATCCTAGTAATCTTTCGCTCACTTCGACAAATCTGTAAGGCGGCGATACTTCCCAGCCCCATTCTCTTACCCTTGTTACAGCAACTACTGGAATAAAGGTGTCTATACTGTAGAGGAGGGAGAAAACGGGCAACGGCCGCCTTGGTCGTTTTGGCTCGTCCTCCTGAGGTACAAATGGATCGGTAATCCAGTAGAAGACGGCAAAAACGAGAATGACTACGACACCTATCATGATCGGTCTATATGGTCTCGTACCGTATCGGTTCGGCAGACCTAGAATATAAGCAGCCCACCGATCTGCTGGGTCTCTCATTAAATATCTTCGATTCAATTCAATTATTTGATAATTCACCTCGCTGGCATCTCGTTGGTATCCTATTTTAATAAAGTTATCTCTCCACTGCTGAAGCAAGACGGAAATGTTTCGGAGCTTGGTATCTTTGTCGTCAAACAATAGAGCACTACCGACCGATTCTTTCATCCATTGATCCCCAAACTGTGACCATGAAATTCGGATCGGTTCTTTAGCTTGGAGCGGGTTCAAGCTATTGATGTAGAACTGATCAAATTGACTCCCTGTTAAGTCAAGAGTTTTATAAAAAGTGCTGCGGGCAAGGAAGAAACTCTTAGTGCGCATACCTCTGAGCCAGGATTCTTCCCTCAGAACAGAAAATCGTAAAGTAAACCCACCAGTTGTAAGCGAATCGAAATTGATTTCCTCCTCGAAACGGCAGTGATGAATTTCAACGTCTTTTACTGTAACGTAAGGGATAGAAAGTGTTCGCTTGAATGTACACGTTGTAAACTTGAACGTAACATTAGGATAGTCATCAAGTACTACAAAATCGCCTTCAAAAATAACGTTCTCGCAACTAAAATTTTTTAGTCCGTTTACGTCTTGTAAAGCAATGTCATCCCCTAATGTTAGATTCTTGAGTTGCACGTCACCATTATTTTTGGCTATCTGCTCGGTTATTATCTTCATAGCTTTGTTCTCAGGACCCAAGGTAGGCGCAATCGATGAGCGGCGACTTTCTTCAGAAAATGCATTCGTGCTGAGACAAAACAAGAAACAACAAATACCTAAACTTACCGTTCTCGTCATAAGCTACTCCCGCTGTTTACTCGACCTTCCTTGCCGAAGCATAGATGACGACCCAATGTCGTTTTGAGTCGCTCTCGATAACTGTCCTATTCATCTCGCTGGAGTGCCAGCTCGATCTGATTAAGGTGATGTTCGTTATGCGCGGCGACTTTATCGAATTCATCTCTCAAGGTCCGCACCCCGGTTTCGCTGTGAACGAACTCAAGGTTTCCGCTGGTACCGTAATGTTGACGAGCTAGATGAACGATTCCAGCGCGAGTCGCCTCATAAATTCGCCGAGAGAGATCCAGCGGCATCTGTGAATAGTCTAGTCCTGTTGCCCAGGCATCCTGGTCAAATGCCCAAAGGACCTGGCGCGGTTCGCTGATGGTCCGGCGGATTCGATCGTTCAGGACGGTTTCACCATCGGCGAGATGATGCAGGATGAAGCGCACCGACCATTTACCTGGCGCATA
>CAVVJS010000008.1:0-132667 GCA_963748605.1 Pyrinomonadaceae bacterium | reverse complement strand
CGAGGAAGGCGAGGCCGAGCAGGGTGCCGATCGAGAGCGGGCCGCCGCCGCTGGCGAGGGTGCTGATCAGGAGCGCCAGGCCGAGCAGGACGAAAACCAGCGAAAAGAGACGGATAGAGCCTCGATAGATCCCCTCTGGCGAAGCCATCTCATGATTCTAGGTGAGCGACTCAAGGCCCGGCGCCACGCGACGGCGGTTGCCCGCCACGTGGCGCCAGTCGCGCCTTTTCAGCTTGAGCTCCTGCCTGGCTAGCCGGGCGTGCCGCTCCAGCGGAAAAATTGGTCTTTTTGACCTATGTTTTACAAGGCGGTTCCCGCGATGGTCGCTTTGCTGGTTTTCAAATCAACCCATATTTCAGTTAAAGGTCCTTCGCTAATTAAGTGCTCTTTCAGGCGTTGAGAAGATTTACCACGCTGACGATAAACTTCCCGCCCACAAAGATATTGTCTCCGACCGGGCATTCTTCTGAGACTGTTTCGATTTGTGCGAGAACTTCTTTTTCTTTGGGTTCGATCCGAACCACCCCGAGCCCTGCGTGTAAGACAATTAACCCTTTGAGTTCTCTTGTGATGATGACGCCTTTTTCGGCGCCCGTTTTGGGTTCGCATTCTTTATTTGGTTTTCCTTCAATCCGGATCAAGCATCCTGTGAATCTGACTTTGGCGCCCGCAGATACCGTTCCAGAGCCTTCTAGTTTTACGTTGAGAAATTCTGCTCCGTTGCATTCTATTTCGACTTTTTTTGTGCCTATTTTGGTAGTAAGTATCCCGTGCCGTTCTTTGGTTTCGTTTAATTCCTCCAGCTCTCTGAGTCCGACCGACACGTTTAAAGACGCAGCGTCGACCAGAGTGCCATCCGGTTTTTCGATTGTCCATTTGCGCTGGGTTCAGCCTCCACCGCGCTGGCGTAGAGCACGATCAGGCCAAGGCCAGGACGCATAGTCCGGCCGCTTTGATTCCGCGCTTCTGAATCATCTTGACTGCCTCTCACTTGTGAGTCACGGCTTACAGGAGGCGGCCGGCATTGCGCCGCCCAAAAGTGACTGTCTCACGGGACCTTGGGCCGATCAAGCCCTGGGCGCGCTGAGTCCCGTCGGCAAAGAGCCGTGGTCGTGTTCAGCCCGGCTCGGACGCGCCCGATGCACGTCGCACGTGCGCTTGGGTCAGTTGGGCCGTGGAGCTGCAACCACAGAGCACCAATGTCAGCTCCAGCTCGGCGCGAAGCAGCTCCAGCACGCGCTGAGCACCGGCCTCTCCACCAACGGCGAGTCCCCAGAGCGCGGGCCGACCAACGAGCACGGCATCGGCGCCGATCGAAAGGGCGACCGCGACGTCGGTCCCGCGGCGGATGCCTCCATCGACGAGAACCGTGCAGCGCCCGCCGACGGCATCGACGACCTCTGGCAGTGCTTCGGCGCTGGCAATGGAGCAATCGAGCTGGCGTCCGCCGTGATTGGAAACAACGACGCCGGCGGCACCGTGCTCCACTGCGAGGAGTGCATCCTCGGCCGTCAGCACTCCCTTGACCAGGACGGGCACGCCGCACTCAACCGTGAGTGCCTCCAGGTCTTTCCAGCTCAGCGCCGGCGCCATCAGCGCAAAGGTCTCCTCGACCGTGATCGCCCGGTCAGAGCCGAGGGCGGCCTGGACGCTGGGCACGCCAAAACCCTCGGGGATCTTGAAGCCGGTTCGCAGATCGCGCTCGCGCCGTCCTCCAGCGCGGTGCGTCGACCGTGACCACTATCGCCTCAAAGCCGGAGCCGATTGCCTCCTCCATCAGCGCTCGCGTGATGCCTTTGTCGCGGAAGGGGTAGAGCTGAAACCAGCGCCGTCCACCTGGGGCGGCCTCTGAGACCTCGCTCGGCCGAACGCTCGCGAGCGTCGACAGGCAGAACACGGTGCCGGCCGCGGCAGCCGCCCGCGCCATTGGACCTCCCCCTCCTCGTCGACGAGTCGCTGGTACGCCACGGGCGCCACCAGGATCGGCATCGAGACCTCAGCGCCAAGTACCTCGGTACGCGTCTCCCACTCACCGTGCCCTGCCAGCACCCGAGGTCGCAGGCGCCACTGTCGCCAGCTCGTCACGTTCTCCCCCAGCGTCACCTCGTCGCAGGCGCCGCCAAAGAAGTAGCCGGCGGTGCCCGCATCGAGCTTCTCCGCCGCCATACGTTCAAAGTCCGCGACGTTGATCGGACCCTCGCCGTGCATGGGTACGGACAGCCTAAGCCAGCGCGGGGGCTGGATCGGTTCCCCGCTGGGCGCCCTGTTCGGAGACGACGATGACGCGGCAGGGGCGCTCGCCGAGGACGGTCTGCAGGGTCTTGTCGTAGAGCGGGCGGCCGTTGCGGTAGCGCAGGCCGACGACCACGGCGGCGGCGTTGATCAGCTTCGCCTCGTCGGAGATCTCGTAGCCGGCCTGGCCGGGGCGGACGCGCTCGACGTGGCCGGTGACCCGCTGGCCGCCGATCAGCTTCGCCTGCTCGATCTTGCTCTGCGCCTCTGCTTCCTGCTCGGGCAGCTCGGCGTCGAGCGGCAGGTGCGTGGGCACGGTCAGCATCGAGTGGATGTGGATGCCGCGGCGGCGCTTGGAGGCGAGCTTGACCGCGGTCGCGACCATCTCCTCGGAGAACGGCTCGCCGTCCTCGAAGGCGACCAGGACGCTGCGGTACTCGATCTCCTCGACCCCGAGCGGCTCGGGCAGCAGCACCTTGACCGTCTCGGTCAGCGGCAGGCGCTGGTTGCGGCGGTAGAGCACGTAGACGACGATGCCCGAACGCCATCCAGCCGATGCCGACCGCGAGCGTGCGCGGGTTGAGCGCCATCACGACGATCCAGGCGGCGAAGGTGCCGAGGCCGCCGAGCACGGCGGTGAGCGGCACCTCGAATGCCGAAGGCGCGGAAGTTGAGCGGCGGCTTCCAGGCTGCGCTCGACGTCGGCGTGCTTGCGGCGCAGCTGGATCACCGAGACGTGGGCGATCGTGAAGGAGAGCATCGCGCCGAACGAGTACATCGTCGCCAGGAAGTCGGTCTGGCCCGGGATCAGGGTGATCATCGCGATCGCGGCGAAGACGAGGATCGCGATGTAGGGGGTGCGGTAGCTTGGGTGGACCTGGCGCAGGCTCTCGGGCAGCTGGCGGTGCTGGCCCATCGAGTAGGTGAGCCGGGAGACGCCGATCAGGCCGGCATTGGTGGCGATCAACAGGATCACCGCGGCGAGGATGCCGACGTAGATAGCGCAGCGCTTCGGTCGGGCCCGAGCTGAGACCGAGGTTCTCGACGATGCCGAGGATCGGGTCGTCGGCGAACTCGTTGCCGAGCGCGGTCGACGTAGTGGCCGGCGGCGTCCTGGACGACCGGCATCGCCGAGAGGGCGACGACCGGGATCAGCAGGTAGAGCCCGAGCACGGCGAGCGACCGTGAGCCCGACGCTGCGCGGGATCGTCCGCGCCGCGTCCTTGGCCTCCTCGGCCATGTTGGAGATCGTCTCGATCCCGGTGTAGGCGATCATCCCGACCGCGATCCCGAGGGCGAAGTCGCTCCAGGTCGGCGCGACGCCGAGGTGGATGTTGTCGACCAGCACCTCCGGGCTGAAGACGAGGACGAGGCCGATCCCGACCAGAACGACCTGCGTGGCGAGGTCGGCGACGGCGAGGACGAGGTTGAGCTTCGCCGACTCCTGCGAGCCGCGGATGTTGAGCACCGCCAGGGCGACGATCACGCACCGCGCCGCCGATGATGTCGCCCGGGCCGTGCCCCAGCGGCTCCCAGAACACGGCCAGGTAATGGGGCACGAAGTAGGCCGAGATCGCGACCGTGATCATGTAGTTGAGCATCTGCCCCCAGGCGGCGATGAAGCTGACCAGCTCGTTGAAGGCGTGGCGGGCGAAGCTCGAGGAGCCGCCGGCCTCGGGGAACATCACCGTCGCCTCGGCATAGGTGGCCGCCGTGGCGGCGAAGATCAGCCCGGAGATGACGAAGGCGATCGGCGTCAGGCCGAGCGCAAAGGCAGCGGTGACCCCGAGCGCGTAGTAGATCGACGAGCCGACGTTGCCGTAGGCGGCCGCAAACAGCGCGCCGACGCCATGGACGCGGCTCAGCGATTCGTCGCGGGGGATTCGCTGGGCCATCAGGGTTGGAGTAGATGCAGGTGCGAGGACATGTGCCTGGGCCGACAAGTACCACGACCCGTCGGCTCGCCATCCTGGGCCTATGTCCAATCGCTGCTCTCAGGTCGATCGGACTCACGCGCTCGGCATCACCGCTGCGTTTGGGCCTTCGCCGAGATGGTCAGCTTCATCGCGGCCTGCGCTTATGCTCAACACCGAGCGCCGTCGCGACCTCAACCTTTCGTACCTCATTACCTACCCGGCCGGGATCTGGGCCTGGTCCGGGCGACGCCGCTCAGGCTCCTAATCCACTCCACCATCGATTCAGGTGTTCGCCTGCGAGGCTGACGCTGGCCGCGCCTGCGATGGTGGCTTTGTGTTCGGGGGTATCGCTGATTACGAACAGTTTCGTCAGTGGGCCTTCTTTGAAGCTGTGGGCGACTTCTTCGACTTCGAATTTACCGTTGGCGTCTTTGGCGTAGAAAATGCCGCCAACCGGCATTTTTAGTCCGAATGCGCAAGCTTCTGTTGATGCGCTGACAGCGAGCGTGGTGCCTTCCAGAGGGCGCGATTCGGTAGAGCGGTTCGCCTTCGTTTAAGACGATCGAGCCTTTCAGCACATTGGTGCGGATCACGCCTTTTTCGGCACCGATCTGGGGTTCGCAGTTTTTCGACGTCACGCCGTTTAGCTTGGTCACGTCGCTGAAAGCGAGTTTGCCGAGCTCGCGCCTCCGGCTTCGAGCAGAGACCCTTCGGGGGTAAGCGCCGAGCATGCGATTTCAAGCGCGTGCTCACCCAGGACTTTGCTCGTGAGGGCGAGCGTTCCTTCGGCTTTGGTAGAGAGTGCGACCGTAACGCAGGGCCGGGTTCGTTGAGAGGAGCGAGCATCCAGGCGGGAGTGGCCTCGGCCCAAACCGAGCCCATGCTAAGAGCGGTGGCGCAAGTGAATGCGACAACCCAGAGCGCGCAAACCGCTAGTTGACCTCTAAAGTCGGAAGCTTGCCAACCCAGTTGTCCGCGAATGACGTGCGATCAACAAACCATAGCATTACTTTGCAACTCTTTATTATTGCTAGATATGTGTTCTTTGCGCCAGGGATAGTTACATCACTGGGATCTAAAAACGAGCCCCGGGCCGGCTAAGCCGGCCCAAACGAGCCCCTGGGCCGGCTAAGCCGGCCCAGGGGCTTCGGCACTGACAGGTTTGCTATGGGCAGGAGGGGGGGAAGTAACGGCGTATGTTCCGCTACCGGATGAGACTCCTGTTCAGCCGAGAACGCGAGGATCGCCCCGGCTCTATTTGCCCCTTTTGTGCAGATTGCCACGGTGACAAGGCAGACACCGGTAAATGTCACTTCTTCGGGAAAGTCCCCCACATTCACGTAGACGCATAGATGACCAGGGCAGCTTCTGGGATAGCTACAGAGCCTCCACAGTTAGGGTCACCTTCAGGAGGATTGTAATGCACATGGTCTTCGTCCAACCTTGCGCCAAGCGGAATGGCGAAGGACAGGGGCACGTGAACACCCTTCGTATCTTCTTCGGTTGCCGTGTAAGACCAAATCCCCGTCTCCGTAGAATTGGAAGGCAGCGTACCGCCGGCCGTCCAAGGCGAGCCGTTGCAAACGTATTTCTTGGTAGCGGGCAGAGTTTCGACTTCAACGCCTGCGCCGCCTTCTGAACAGTTCGCACCTTTTGGTCAGGAGTGACTACAACGGACTTTCCGTTAGTCCCGGGCGTCCCGGGCGTCCCGTTCGTCCCGTTTTTGCCGGGAGGACCAGTGGCGCCGTCTTTTCCGTTAGCGCCGTTAGTTCCGTCTTTGCCTGCGGGGCCAGTAGCACCGGGTTTGCCGGGTTTGCCTGCAGATCTTTTTTGGAATCTTTTCGACTTCCTCTTCTTCTGGCGCTAGTCAACTTGCCAGCGGCAGCAAATGCGCCACCGGTGAGAGCCACGACCATTGCGATCACCGCGATCGTCAGTCCCGGGCCGTTAGCCCCAATCCGCTGCTTGATCCTCTTAAACATGCTGTCTCTTTTCACTATCGGCTATTTCCTCCCTGGTTGTCTGTCCCTCGAGGTCGTGGTCCCACCCACGAATCGTGAAGTGATGCAGTGGTTTGACGATCTACCCGCCTCCCCGCTCATCTCGAATCGCCTCAGTGGCAAATCTGTCTCCCTCAAGACCTCTGGTGTATCCAGAAACTCTCTAATTCGTACCAGATTTGGGCGCGGCTTTCAAGGCGAGCTACCCCAGAGAACGTTCCGCTCCGTACGGACGGGAAGGAAGAAAGAAGGAGCGGCGCAGTACGCGCTGAGAAGCTTTTCAGAATACCGTCGTCGGGAGGTTGCAAGGAAAGCTGCCAAGGGTCGCTGGGGACGCTGGCGGAGCAAGAGTACGCGCCTAAATGGGTAGCGTTTCTGTGAGCGCTTTGGGGCTGCGGGCTAGCGATTACGGGGGTCGCCGCTGATGACGTCCTCTATTGGTTGCCAGATCACGGCGGCTCATCCGAAGCAAGGCAAGAGGTTGCCCACTCGGCACTCCAAGGCACGCCCCGCGGAGGCGGCGCCAAACAGGATCACGCGTATCCAGCGGATGAGATCTCCCGATGAGCGGCGAGGATCTTGGTGGGAGGAATCTTATCCATCTTGGTCATGACAAATTCGGGACTCACGCCTAAGCGATCTCTCGACACACACTGTTTGAAGAGCACAAGAAAGAACTGGAGCAGGCGCATCTGATTGTTGCCTCACCTTTCCCGACCGCCCTCAGTCAGGAGCGATATGCTGCAAGTCTGCTGGCTTCGGTCCTCGGAGGGGGAACATCGAGCGACTTTGGCAGAAGATTCGGGAAGAGCGTGGCTCGCGTACCCAGTTGGTGCAGGCAGCGGCACATTTTCAGACGTCGGCGTGTTTACAATTTACGCTGGCACCTCTCCAAAGCAACTCGATGAAGTGTTGGATCTCTCGCTCACCGAAGTGCGGCGCATCGTGAACGAGGTCGTACCCGATGATGAACTTGAACTTGTCAAAGAACAGGCTATTTCAGCAGTGCTTTTAGGATTGGAGTCTTCAAGTGCGCGAGCCGGCACCCTGGCGCGGCAGGAAATCATCCACAATCGTCACATCTCACCAGACGAAATGATTCAGAGCATTGAAGCCGTCACCAGCGCCGAGATCCAGGACGTAGCTCGAAAGTTTTTCACTACTGAAAAACTTGCATTGGGAGCTTTAGGTAACCTCACGGATTTCGCGTCGTTCGATCTCGCCTGGAAATCTAGTCAAAGGTCCGTTTGTCACGGTGGTAGTCATTGAGTCATCGACTCATTGAGTCATTGAAAACCGAGGCATGATTTCAATCGTCAATTTTTTGACTCAATCATTCAATGACTCAATCCCTGACAAACTTTCTGTTACAGAATCATTAGTTCAGTGGTAAAGTTCTGCTTCGTTGTTCCTGTCTTAATTTCGAGTCCTTAAGATGAAACTTTCCGTTCTCGGCAGCGGCTCAACTGGTAACGCGGTTTTGATCGTTGCCGGTGAGACTCGCGTTCTCGTTGATGCCGGACTAAGCGCGAAAGAGCTTGTGCGACGATTGGCGCTGGTCGGCGAGGACATTCGTCGCCTCGATGGCGTTCTCGTCACTCACGAGCACGGCGATCACGTAGGCGGTCTACGCGTTCTGCTTCGCTCCGTCGATTGTCCGGTATACATCTCAGCCACAACCTGTGACGCCTACATCAGCGAGCGAACCAATCTCGCGAACGACGAACCACGAAAACGTGCCGCCGCGTTGAGCAATCGCGTCGAACAGATCGAATCGAGCAAAGATTTTCGCATTGGCGAAATCGATTTTCACCCATTCACAATTCCCCACGACGCCGCCGACAACTTCGGATTCACTGCCACGCATCAGGGCGTGAAAATCGCGACTTTGATGGACTTTGGCCATATTACGACGCTGATTAGCCAGCAATTGCGGGGCTGCGCGGCGATCCTGATTGAGTCGAATCATAGCCGCGACATGCTCAAGGCCTGCGATGCCTATCCCTGGGAATTGAAACAGCGAATCCTCTCGCGGCTGGCCATCTTTCAAACGAGGACGTGGCTGATTGGCTGCGCGATGGATTTGACGGTTGCGCGAGACACATTGTGTTGGCTCATCTCTCACAGCGTGCCAACAATCCTTATCTCGCAAAAATCTCTGCCGAGGTTGCGTTGCAAGAAAGGGCGCCACTCTTTCCCGCCGAAACTCAAATCAGTCTTTCCTTTCCCAAGGAACCGACACCCTGGATTGAGGTATAGCAAAAGATGGTGGAGGAATGCCGCAGCTCGAGCTCAATCCGACGCGGCTTGCTGGGCAGCCTCTCTTTCCGATTCAGCCGTTCTTCCTTTGTTTTGAAATCGCTGCTGTTGACGCTGACGCTCAGCATCGTTACCGCCTGCGGACTTCAAGTCTGAAAGCCGCGGTATTCCCGCTGAAGTGGACGCACTGATCACGTCTGTGACGGCTGACATCGCCGCTGAACGCTACGAGAAGATTTACAACGAGGCGGCCGATCTCTGGAAACAAGAATTGGATCGGGATGAAACTGTTGCCGTATTTAAGACGCTAAAGGCGAAGCTTGGTAAGATGGAGAATCGCACGCTTCATTCCGCGACTGAGCAGCACAACTCCGGTGGCCCTTTGAAAGGCAACGTGTTCATCCTTAGTTATCAAACACGCTTTGAAAAGGGCGAGGGTATGGAGACTTTCACTGTCGTGCAACGCGATAACCAATGGCAGCTCGCCAGATATTTTGTGAATTCGACGGCGCTGAAATAAAATTGCGAGTTTCGGGTTTCAAGTTCCGAGTTCGCCTTGTGCCGTGAGTTTTTAAGTCACTGAGACCCGACTGTTTTTCCTGAAATCGGAACTCGAACCCGAACTCGGAACTCGGAACTCGGAACTCGAAACTGTTAGCTATGATTGAACGTTACACATTGCCCGAAATGGGCGCGGTCTGGTCGGAACAAAACAAGTTCCAAAAATGGCTGGATGTCGAACTGGCTGTATGCGAAGTCCACGCCCAGATGGGCACCATCCCTCGTGATGCGCTCGAACAAATTAAATCGCGAGCTAAGTTCTCTGTCGAGCGTATCAACGAGATCGAGCGCACCACCAATCACGACGTAATTGCGTTCACTACTAACCTCGCTGAAGAAATCGGTGAGGCCTCACGTTTTGTCCACTTTGGTTTAACCTCATCAGACGTTGTCGACACCGCCAATGCCCTACTGCTCCGCGATGCTTGCGATATTCTGCTTAAGAAAATCGGCGAGTTGCTTGCAGTACTAAAACGCCGCGCCTTCGAATTCAAGACCACGCCACAGATTGGCCGCACCCATGGAATTCACGCTGAACCAACTTCGTTTGGACTGACATTTGCGCTTTGGTACAGCGAGATGACTCGCAATCGAGAGCGGTTGATGCGAGCTCGAAAAGCCATCGCGGTTGGAAAGATCAGTGGCGCCGTCGGAGCCTTCGCCCATTTAGATCCGGTAGTTGAAGAGCGCGTCTGTGAACAACTGGGACTCGAAGTTGCAGCCGTCTCGACTCAGATCATTCAACGTGATCGTTATGCGGAATACCTAAGCACGCTGGCCCTGATTGCTTCATCACTAGATAAGTTTGCCTTGAACGTGCGCCACTGGCAGCGCACGGAGGTGCGTGAAGCACAAGAGCGGTTTACGAAAGGGCAAAAGGGTTCCAGCGCGATGCCGCACAAACGCAACCCGATCATTTCGGAAAGGATTTGCGGCATGGCTCGCGTGATCAGGGCCAATAGTCTGGTGGGACTCGAGAACGTTGCGCTCTGGCACGAACGAGATATTTCGCATTCTTCCGCTGAACGCGTTGTGCTGCCGGATTCAAGCATTGCGCTCGACTACATCCTGCAAAAAGCTACCTCACTGATTGATGGGCTGGTCGTTTATCCCGAACGAATGCGCGAAAATCTTGACGCGACCCGGGGCCTGGTTTTCAGCGGGCAACTCCTGCTTGCATTAACGCAAAAAGGCAACGCCCGCGAACAAGCCTATGAATCCGTGCAACGCAATGCGATGAAAGCATGGGACGAGAATCAGGATTTTGGCGAACTAGTGAAGAGCGATCCGGAAATCAACACGATCCTTTCGCCGGAGGAAATCAAACGCGTCTTTTCGTTAGACACTTACCTGCGGAACGTTGAGACAATTTTCACGCGTGTCTTTAGAGATTAGGACTCTCATGGCTTTGCCAAAAATTTGTAGATCCCAAACATGGATGGTGTAGAACTTGGCTCGCCGCTACACTTAAGACATTGGGTTGTCATACTATAAGCGCTTCGAGAGAAACAAAATGAAAGCTAAGGTCTATGTAAACCTCAAACCCGGAGTGCTCGATCCGCAAGGGAAAGCAATTCAACACTCGGTCGAATTGCTGGGGTTCAGCGGAATTGCTGACATCCGCCAGGGAAAGTATTTTGAGCTGGCGCTGGATAATTCCTTAAGCGAAGCCGAAGCCCAGGAATCCGTGGTGCGTATGGCGCGCGAAGTTTTATCCAATCCGATCATTGAGGATTATCGCGTGGAGATTGAAGCGTGAAATTCGGCGTAATAGTCTTTCCGGGTTCCAACTGCGACCATGATGCCTATCATGTGATTTCCAAACATGTGGGCCAGCCCGTCGACTTCATCTGGCATCGCGATACGGATCTCAGCACTTATGACGCAGTAATCATTCCCGGTGGCTTTTCTTATGGAGACTATCTGCGAGCTGGCGCCCTTGCCCGTTTTTCTCCCGTGATGACCGCCGTGAAAGAGTTCGCGCAAAGCGGCCGCTTTGTTTTAGGCATCTGCAACGGTTTTCAGATTCTGTGTGAGGCGGGATTGCTTCCGGGAGCGTTGATTCGTAATCGCGGCCTGCACTTCATTTGTGAGCACGTCTATGTGCGTGTCGCAACTAACGACACACCCTATACGAATGAATTGCCGGCAGGCACGGTGCTGCGGCTTCCCATTGCCCATGCCGATGGCAATTACGTCTGCGATGAAGTTACCTTCGCTGAGCTAAAGCGTGATGACCGCATCGTCTTCAATTACTGCGATAAAGAAGGAAACATTACCGACAGCGCGAATCCGAACGGATCGCGTGGCAACATCGCCGGAATCTGCAACGTCGGGCGCAATGTACTCGGGTTGATGCCCCATCCGGAACGCGCATGTGAAGACCTGCTTGGTTCCAGCGACGGTCGCGAAGTGTTCAGCTCGCTCGCCGCTACGCTAGCCGCGGTTGCTTAGCTTTAAAACTCAGCGAAACAATTGAGTTTCTGGAGAACTAAAATGAAACGTCACCCCGCTTGGCTAGCCCTGGGACTAATGCTGTGCGTAGTCATCGCTTGCAATCTGGGGAGAAAATCGACAAACCTGTCCACCAACAGTACTCCCGAACCTGCCAATTCAAATCGGGATACTCCTTCGACATCAACCGGCGCTCTAAGCGATGTACATATGGCCCGTGACGATGGAGAAGGTGATCCCGGTGAAGAAACAAGCATTTTCAATTCTAAGGACCGAACCATTCACTGCGTCGCCAAACTTAAGGATGCCAAGTCTGGAACGAAGATGAAATTTTCGTGGTATGTCGTGGAGGCGGAAGGTGGCTCGAACGAGAAGATTAAAGATATCGACTACACGACTCGGACGCTCGAGAATATAGTCCATGGACATTTGATCGCCCCGCGCGATTGGCCGGTGGGGAAATATAAGGTCGAAGTCCATGTCAACGGGAATCTTGAAGAGACAGTGAGCTATACGGTTGAATGATCTTGCCTGACGATTGCTGAACTGATTGACTGCTTAAATCATGCGAAAATTTTTGCCGCTGCTAATCATTCTTGCCGTTCTCGGTGTCGCGCTGGGGGCGGGCTGGTATTTGACTAGACCTAAGACTAACCCAGTCACTGCTCCCGCTGTTACTAATCGTTCTGCCGTGCCTTCTGCATCGCCGGCGGCAAGTCCGGTCGTTGTCTCGCAGCTCGGTGCGCAACCGCCTCACAGTATCGGGCCAGACGATGCGCCAGTTACGCTCGAGGAGTTTGGCGATTTTCAGTGTCCGCCGTGCGGTTTACTTCATCCCGTCTTAAAGACCATGGAAAAAGAGTTTGGGTCGAAGCTCAGGGTAATCTTCCGTGAGTTTCCGCTTGCCCAGACGCATCCGCACGCTGTCTCCGCCGCACGCGCCGCCGAGGCGGCAGGTATGCAGGGAAAGTTTTGGGAAATGCATGACATGATTTTCGAAAACCAACGCACGTGGCACCCGACATTCGATGCCCGACCAACTTTTGAAGGATACGCCGTGAAACTGGGATTGGACGTGGCTAAGTATCGTCGCGACTTGATGAGCAGCGCCGTGGATCAGCGCATCGCACTGGATGGCCGACGCGCATCAGCACTCGGTGTGAACGGAACTCCCACTGTCTTCCTGAATGGCCGCGAAGTACCGTTTGAATCGCTACCACCCGAAAAGCTCCGTCCCTTGATTCAGGCTGAATTGAAAGCAGCAGGTCGCTGATGTCAAAGTGATTGGCGACTCAACTCAAACAAAAACCCCTCCACAAAAGCAACAAAGCTTTATATCGTAATCGCTTGCCTGGCACTTGTAGGGCTCGCGGATTCAATCTACCTCACTGTCCAACACGTTACCGGGCAAAGCGTTCGCTGCACCATCGTCAGCGGCTGTTCGGAAGTTCTCAGCAGTCCTTACGCTTCGATCAACGGAATTCCGCTGGCTTTAATCGGAGCCATCGCCTATTTCACCGTTTTCAGTCTCGCGACACTCGCAGCGTTTAGTTATCCGTTGGTGGGAAAACTGCTGGTGATCGTCATCGGCCTGATGTTTCTGACAACACTCTGGCTGATCTATCTGCAGGCTTTTGTGATTGGACAATTCTGCCAGTTCTGCTTGTTGTCTGCCGCAGTGACAATTCTCTTAACGATTCTGGTGGTGATTGCTTCCCGTCGCGTTTTGGGAAAGCGGTGATTTGTAATAGCTTTAAATTGAGTACTGCTTTTTCGGTGGTTCGCCATTTTCTGTAGGGGCGTGCACTCTAGTGACCGCCCGACATGTTTAGGATTCAGGTCGCCCACGGAGGGACGCGCCTACTCTGTTTTCAAATTACGAGACTACTGCCATTTTCGGCCCTGCGCAGTTTGAGCTTTACGCTAAAATCGTTCGCTAATTTCAGCCCAGGGATGCGCTTTGGCAACCCTGCGGAAGACGCGCTTCATCTACAGAGTCAGAAACCCTTAAATGGGTTGCGTCGCGACAACCAACGACCCTGTCGACAACTCCTTAATCAGTTGAGACCATGTCAAATATGCTCTTTACCGCCAGGGTTTCAAAGCCAACCTTGGACTGGAATTAGCTAACGCCTTCGGCGTTATATTTAAACTGAACCATTACCCTATTTTCTCCTAACTTGCCTCGTGCAATCCCCGCTGTTAATCTCTAGTTCTACATTCCCCAAGCGACTTCATCTGAAAAGGAGTTTCCTGTTATGAAGAAGAATTTTGTTTCGGCTTTGCTGATCGCAACCTTGTTGCTCGCCGGGTCTCTGATGGTAGCGAACGCGAGAATTGCTGAGGGCGACGTTCCCGCGCCGCCGGCCATCGGGGCGACGATTGCAGATTTCACACTTCCCGATGCCAGCGGTAAGGAGCACTCGCTTGCTTCTCTCGCAGGGAAGAATGGATCAGTGCTGATTTTCATCGCCGTCCAGTGTCCCGTTTCCAATGCCTACAACGAGCGTATGGAAAAGCTGGCCCAGGACTACAAAGCAAAGGGCATTAACGTGATCGGCATTAATTCGAATGTCGCCGAAGCCCCTGACGCAGTAAAGGCTCATGCTGCTGAGAAGAAACTGACGTTCCCCATTCTGAAGGATGCCGGCAATAAAATTGCCGATCGCCTTGGCGCTTCGGTAACTCCGGAAGCCTACTTCCTCGATGGCGCCAATAAGCTGGTCTATCGCGGACGGATCGACAACTCTCGCAATGATGCTCAAGTTACATCGAGTGAATTGCGCGACGCCCTCGATGCCACGCTGGGCGGCAAACCAGTCGCAAAGCCTACCGCGAACGCTTTCGGTTGCAGCATCAAGCGCGCTTAATCAAATGAAGGTGAGTCGCAAAACTGTCTTGCTGGGTCTGGTGCTGAGCCTGATGATGCTCGGCACCATTCCTGTTATCGCCCAAAAAAAGCGCGCTGCGAAGAAAGCCGCGCCAAAGATCTCTGTGGCAGCAATTGATGCGGAAGGACTGGCCGCAGTTCTTAAACGCGATTCCGCAAACACCAAGCCGTTACTTGTTAATTTCTGGGCCACCTGGTGCGATCCCTGCCGCGAAGAATTTCCTGATCTTGTGCGGATCGATAAAAAATATCGGCCGCAGGGACTCGATTTCACAGCCGTCTCCCTGGACGATTTCTCGGAGATCAACACCTCCGTGCCGCAGTTTCTGCGCGACATGCACGTCACGGTGCCAACCTATCTGCTAAACGTCAGCGATCCGGAAGAGGCAATGAGCAAGGTCGACCCCCAGTGGAGCGGCGCGCTGCCGGCAACATTTCTCTATGACGCCCAGGGGAATTTAGTTTACAAGCGGTTGGGCCGGATTCAGGTCCCGGAACTGACGGCGGCCATCGAGAAACTGCTTCGCAGTTCCGAGTCCGGAGTTTCGAGTTCCGAGCGCGCCAGTGCCAGGCGATCCCAGTAATCGTGCGCAAGATGAAACTTTGAACGCGAAATCTGGGAGCTGAAGCTTGACCTCCAAGTTCAAAACCTGGAACTCGAAACTCTGAACTCGAAACGGCGAAGCATGCTCACTCCCGACGTAATCTCCGCCCACAACCTCACACAGGAAGAGTTCGACCGAATCAAATCACTTTTAGGCCGCGAACCGAACCTGGTCGAGCTGGGAATCTTTTCGGTGATGTGGTCTGAGCATTGTTCTTACAAGTCGTCTCGAATTCATCTCAAGCGTCTACCTACCACCGGTGAAAGAGTAATCGTTCCTCCAGGCGAGAACGCCGGCGTGGTCGACGTCGGTGACGGTTGGTGCGCCGCTTTTAAGATTGAATCCCATAATCACCCTTCATTCATCGAACCATTTCAGGGAGCTGCGACGGGCGTCGGTGGAATTCTGCGCGATGTTTTCACGATGGGCGCGCGCCCGATTGCGGCGATGAACAGTCTCCGCTTCGGTTCTTTGGATCACGAAAAATATGGCCGCCGCAATCGTTCCTTACTCGCCGGAGTGGTTGCCGGCATTGCTCATTACGGCAACGCATTTGGCGTGGCCACCGTGGGGGGTGAAGTCGCGTTTGATGATGCGTATGCCTTCAATCCGCTAGTCAATGCTTTTGCGCTCGGATTAGTCCGTCAGGATCAAATCTTCTTTGGGAAAGCCAGTGGTATCGGAAATCCGGTGCTTGTACGTGGGAGCCAAGACTGGCCGCGATGGCATTCATGGCGCGACCATGGCCTCCGCCGAGTTTGATGATGAGGCATTGGAGAAGCGACCAACCGTGCAGGTCGGCGATCCGTTCCTGGAAAAACTTTTGCTCGAAGCCTGCCTGGAAGCGATGCGAAGCGGCGCGGTGGCCGGCATTCAGGATATGGGAGCTGCAGGTTTAACTTCGTCCTCTTGCGAGATGGCGGCTCGCGCCGGTACTGGAATCGAATTGGATCTTTCACTTGTGCCGCAACGTGAAGAGGGCATGACCGCGTATGAAATGCTGCTTTCGGAATCGCAGGAACGCATGCTGATCGTGGCCCATTCGGGCCGAGAGCGCGAGGTGGTAGATATCTTTCGCAAGTGGGATCTCGACGCGGTAGTAATCGGCCGGGTTAAAGAAGGCGAGCGCATGCAGGTGCTTCATCAGGGTGAAACTGTGGCTGACATTCCGGTTTCCCTGCTCACTGACGAAGCTCCTAAATACAATCGTCCAAAACGGAAGCCGGTTTCGAGTTCCGAGTTTCAAGTTTCAAGTTCGCCAGCGGCATCCTTACCGAACTCCAACCCTGATAATACGAACTCGAAACCTGAAACTCGAAACTCGAAACAGAGCGACAACAACGCGGCGTTGTTGTCGCTGCTTGCATCGCCAAACATCTCCTCCAAGCAGTGGGTCTATCGCCAATACGATCATATGGTGCGGACGAACACTGCCGTGCTGCCGGGCGCAGATGCTGCTGTTGTCAGAATCAAAGAAACTCGTCGAGCCCTGGCCATGACACTCGATGGCAACGGGCGTTATTGCGCCGCTAATCCGCGCGTGGGCGCGAAACTGATCGTCGCCGAAGCTGCGCGTAATGTTGTTTGTGTCGGCGCGCGACCGCTTGCAATCACCAACTGTCTCAACTTCGCATCACCGGAACGTCCCGAAGTTATGTGGGCGTTTTCGGAAGTAATTGACGGGATGGCGGAAGCCTGTGCGACCTTCAACACACCCGTCGTTTCCGGCAACGTTTCGTTTTATAACGAAACTGAAGGACGCGGCATCCTGCCTACGCCGGTGATTGGAATGGTGGGTTTAGTTGAAGACGTGCGTCGCGTGGTGCAACCCGGTTTCAAACGCGAAGGGGATCTGATTGCCCTCCTGGGAAGTACAGCCGACGATCTCGACAACAGCGAATTCGCCGTAACAGTCCTGGGCGAGTCCGTTGCGGAGGTAATCGCCACGGGCAAGGTTCCTGAAATCGATTTGACTGTCGAGCGCGCAGTTCAGGACGTTTGTTTAGAGGCTGCCGAAGCTGGTCTGTTGCAATCGGCACATGATTGTTCAGATGGCGGACTGGCAGTGGCTCTCGCCGAATCTTGTTTCTCATCATTGAATCGGGAGGCAATAGGCGCTGACCTGAATCTCACCGGAACTTTGCCAGCCAGTGGTTTGCTGTTCTCTGAATCGCCTTCCCGGATTGTCATTAGTTTTGACTCCGCGCAACGTGAGGCAATCTCCGCCATCGCCCGGCAACAGAATGTTCCGTTGACGATCCTGGGTAACGCTGGCGGCAGCAATCTTCGTATTCGCGTGAACAATGAACCCGCGATCGATCAGCCTGTTACGGATCTGGAAAACGCCTGGCGCAATTCTTTACCGCAAAAACTTGAGGCACAGGCGATGGCTGCGGGCAGGGAATAAACACCTGACGAGCTCATGCTACGAATGACTTCATCAGCGAAGTCGCATTTTCATGGACCGCACGATCCTTCATTGGCACAGTACGCAAGCGCGAACATGCAGTACTAAGTTACGATTGCCGCTCGGTACAGTACGGGAGCGGTAGCGACCGCATTCAATTAACTAAGTTTGAGCCTTAGTAATTATCTCCAAGATTGCCCAAGGTCTTAAGCTAGAGTCTGGCGTCACTCAAAGCGGTCGCTACCGCTCCCGTACCGTACCGACTTCCTAGTTAACAGTCGATTTGGGGAGCCTTCAAGTGCATCCCGTCATCTACCTCAATCGCACGATGCTTGCAGCCACGAAAGCACGCGTGGCGCCAGTCTCTTCCGCAATGCTCTACGGGCGCGGTGTCTTCACCACTGTCGCAATCTATCAAGGCAAACCTTTTCTTTGGCCTGAGCACTGGCAGCGACTTCTGAATCATGCCGGACAGTTGAATATCGATTGCAGTGGTTGCACCGAAGCCGGCGTAGGTGAAGCGCTGGGTAAACTGATCAAGGTAAACAACGTCAGTAACGGTCGCGCGCGAGTCATTCTCTTAGCGCGCAGCGGCCGCGATTTTTGGAAAACTAAAGCCCCCGGTGCGAAGCAAACCGACATGCTAATCATGACCGGCGAGCCACAAAAAGTTCCGGAGTCGGGAATGACGCTCGCGGTCTCCCCTTATCGCCTGAATACGTTCTCGCCGCTGACGGGAATTAGAAGTCTGAACTATCTCGAGCAGGTATTGTCGTGGGAAGAAGCTCAGGAGCGCGAATTCGATGAGGCCATCATGCTCAACGAGCGCGGTGAGATCGCCGCGGCGACGATGGCGAATATTTTCTGGGTGAAGGAAGGAACGGTATATACGCCTGCCCTTAGCACCGGTGCTGTTGCCGGCGTCACTCGTAACACGATCCTAAAGCTGGCAGACCAGGAAGCGGTTCCGGTGGTGGAAGGTATCTATGAACTCGGAGATCTGGTAGAGGCTGATGAGATATTTCTAACCTCGGCAAATGTCGGCGTGGCTCTAGTCACAACATTCGACTTTCGACGATATTCGATTGAGCCGGGTAGTGTTGCCGTTACCTTGCGCACGGCGTTTCGAAAACTGCTCGAGGCGAGTTGAGCTATTACTTTCTCCATTCGAGCGGGAACATACTTCCTGCCTTCTCTGGCGTGATTGTTACACCAGCGAGAGAAGCGGCATATGCGAGGATTGGATCTCGCTTTGCAGCGAGATCGGAGGGCGCCGGAAGCATCAGTTCATCCGGCACAACACCAAGCCGCTCCAAACTTTTGCCATCATTCATGGTGATGTCGGCATCAGTAATGCTCGCCGCGAAAAAGATGACTGTATCGACGCCGAGCTCATGCCCGTGAGTTCTTGACCTCATGACAGCCCCAGCGGAGCGATCCCCAATAACGGTTCCGCGCTTTTCGAGCTGCACGACTCGCGCAAACAACTCCGCTGCCGAACCTGACTGACTATCAATAAGCACCACTAGTTTGCCCGGGAAGAAACTGTCCCCCCGAGTCTTTGCGGTTATCGGTTTGCTCCCTTTCCGCTGCTTCAACTCACCGATCTTGATGTCGCGATCAAAAAGATTCCCTATTAAACGTAAGAGCGTCTTTTCATATCCTCCACCGTTGCCACGCAGATCCAGAATTAGTGTTTTGCGTTTTCTAAACTTTCCCACCATCTCATCTATCTTTGGTTCCTCCAGATCAAATGCGGGCATCTTCCAGACAAACAAATCGTCGCCTATCTCGTGATAGCGGTGCCGATGGAGCCGAGCTTCGTTCTCCTGCTTCCTAATCAAATCGAAGATATCGGAACCCCCGCCCCCACCAGTCAGATCAATTACGCGCTTGCCTTCGGTCACCTTAGCCATTACATCAAGCTGTTGTTCACGTCCGTCGGGTTTTATTACAACGAGACGCATCCCGGGAGCCGGGCGCAGAGCATGGTAGAAATAGTTAATCTTCCAAATGTTTTCGCGCACGGGACCGTACCCGTCGAGAGAATAGATTTCGTCTCCTTCCTTCAATCCCTTCGCTTCCGCATCACTTCCAGGCTTCACAGCTACGACATAACATTTGTCGCCAATCATCTGCATGTTCCAACCATACTCGGTAGTAAAGTGTCTTCCTGGAGGAAGAAAGAAGGTATGAGAATCATTCAGCTCAATTAAGAATTGAGCGATAGAGCCGAAAACCTGTGCCAAGGTTACTCGCCTTCTTTATTTTCTCGTCAGCCTCCTTAAATCGAGCCTCCACATCAACGCCGTGAAAGCCTGGATCGTAATAATTCTTTTTAAGGTCATCCTTAATCGTGTTTAGCATCATCCGACCGCGTTCACGGTCGAAGCTGCTGACCGCCTGCTGTCCAAAGACCGGTGGACACACAAAACCGCTCAACATGACGGTGATGAGGCACAGGACTGTCAAACAAAGCGAATACGATGCGGGGGAACTTTTCATCTTGTAACCTGTTGATTATTACTTTGTGGGAGGCGCGGTGAAGTACTGGTTATTTCCTTATCAAGACCACTGGAGCCTGCTCAGCCGCGCGAATCTTTTCAAAGAAATTCCGTACCATTTGATAGTGCTCCACCGGAATACTGCCGGCCTTCTGCGCCAGGGTGCGCGTAAAAACCAACTCCCGATCCTTAACATCGTAAGTTGTCTTGTATGAGCCAAAAGGCGCTTCGATCTTAATCGCTTCAGGGATCTCATCGACATCAAATCCCTCTGGAAGTTTTACTGAGACAGTTTCCGAAAACGCGCGAGCACCAAGCACTACCGGATGTTTACGCGTTGCTTCCGTAAGGAAAAGCGATTCACGTCGCGAGACGATGGCCGGCTTGAATACCAGCAACCGGTTCTGCATCGATTGCCCATACGATGTCGCAGTGAAATCGACGTCCAAAGCGAACTGGCCGCTGTTGAGGTCATCCTCCGGCGCAATCTTGGTTACCTTTGAAGACGTGGCGCCCGCAGTGATCCAGCCTTCAATTCGTTTCAGATAGTCCGGTTTCGAAAGCCCGCGAAATTCACGCCGGTAGGCGACTGCAGATTGTCCGCGAGCGCGTTCCTTCAAGGTCGCGACAATAGAGCCGTCTGCGGAAAGCTGCACTTGAGCTAAACGATCGAGCTGATTGGTTTCTGATGAAGTGCTGGGCATTCGCGCCAGCGCTCCTTTGTCACCCGCGGCGATCAAAGCCAGGCTGCCTTGTTCGTGATTCGGTAAGTCTCCAACAGGGGTACTGTCGTCTGTGGGGTCGAAGATCAACAGGCGTCCTAACGATGCAACATCGAGAACGGTTGAGGCCTGCGTTGCGTCACTCACTTTAACCGCGATGATGCAGTGATTGAATTGGCGAGGAGACGGCCAAACTTCCTGCACAAAGGTCGGATCGCCCGAATGGATCAAGACCGGATACGCCTCGATGTTGACGACTTTAAGCAGCGCCCGCATCAGGTTCGCTTTGTCTTTGCAGTCGCCATACGACTTCGCCAACACCTCTGAAGCCGCGTGTGGCCGCCATCTCCCTACACCGATCTGAATGGAAATATACTGAATGCTCTGTACGTAGCGGGCGATCGCCTGAATCTTTTCCAATTCGGTACGGGTGTTGGCCGTTAGTTCATTGGCTTTGGCGATAATTCGAGCATCGGGCTGTGCCTGGGAATCGCTGATGCCGGAATACCAGCGCGATACCTCGTTCCAACTATCAAAAGCTCTCGAGGTCGTCAATCGCGCACCCTCAGCGGGAAAATAATCAACTGCGAGCCGGGGCACCAAATTAACCAGGCTCGGACTAGCTGGTTCAATCTCCAGCGGTGAGATGTCTCTCAATTCCCAGGTATAAACGCTGCCATTTACGACCGGCTCAATCTTGCTATGGTTAAAAGTGATGCCGTTCGCGCGCCAACCGGACGGCAGTGTCAGCGTCAACTTTGAAGAGAGAACGGGATCGACGCCCTGGAAATACCACATAGACTGGTTGAAGAAAGGTCGCATCTCGCTAACGATCATGTAACCGAAAACTGAACCTGAGTCAGCTTCGTTGCGAGCGACAATTTTCTTCACCCGAGATTCGTTATAAACGTCATCGAGATCTGCTTCATCAACGACATTGTCATTGTCGTAGCTCGTAAACTTTCCCGAAGGCTGAATCAGCCAGGCCCGAATTTCGCGAATCTTTCCCGAATCAGTTTCATAGCTTTCGGCAGCTACGGCACTGTCGCGTCCGTCGCGCGTAAGAATGCGAACGGCGTACAAAGAAGTTCGCGTCACCCGGCCGTCTTCCGCTACGACCATGTTCGACTCGTCCACCAGCACCACACTCGATACTTTCTTGTCGTAAGCCGGCAACTTTAAAGCTGCGGCTTGCCGCAGCCACGAGGGGAGTTCATCACCTGCAGCGCTAACGGGTACGGCAAGCAAGACAAGTGCGAAGCATGATCCAAGTAGTTTTCTCAACATCGTATTTCTTCCTTCGTGATCAGTTGGGGCTGAGGACTTCCCTTACGATCTATTGTCTTAGTTTGCCGTGGCCGTCGTGGCAGCTTGTTTCAATGAGATCGCGTGGTTGTCCTGTTTGTGGACCCCATCGAAATACCGTTTCAGCTGCGGATATGCGCCCACGGGAAAGAGAATGTTTCCTCCCCCGCCGAAGAAAAACTCTCGCTTGTAGACGAGCGTACGCTTATCCGTAGTCACGCTGAGGGTTGGTTTGTATTCACTAATTTCACCACCACTGAACGGAGCGGGAGCGTCGGCGTTATCGAGCGCGTATCCGGCGGGAAGGTCAATGGTTACCTCATCCAGTTCTCGCCAGGGATAGTGAAAGTAAATCTCATACTTACGTTCGCTGGCCGAGAAGAGGGTGCCAAGCCCACGTTGGAACACTGCGGGTTGTAAAAAGATCCGTTTGCCGGTGCGCTCGGCGTAACCGGGCACGCGCAGATGAAAAGCGTAAATGAAGGGCTTAACCGGGTCATTCACGTTCTCAATCCTGATGTTGGAAATTTCTGCCGTGCTGAGCCGGGCTTTAATTTCCTCCCGAAGCGCTTCTTCACGTTGACTGGGCGAATCCTCGTCGTATTCTTCTTTCCGTTCCATCCCGAGGTGTCCGGAGAACTCGACCTGGACATCGCCCTCCAGCGTGCCATCATCGCTAAGTTTCAACTTGCCTTTTCGCTTAACTAGCGACTTATCATGTGTTGATAACGGAGTCTGGACCCAGACGGGTTGCTTGGGATCGGTTATCAGCGCGGGAGTTCCTTCCTCTTGCCAGCGCAACATGCCAATCGGAATGTACTTGTATCCGGGGTTGTAGAATCTCCATTCTTCGCCAACTCGGACAGCAATGTTCGACGGATCGAGAAAATAAGCGTTAGGAATTTCCTTATCGAAAAACAAGTCGCCACGATCCGGCGCCAAAACTATTCGAGCATCGTAACCGGATGCGGTGGCGAGCGCGGCAAAAAGCAGATCGATGTCTGCGGCATCCCCCATCCCGCGCTTCAGGGTATCGGCGGGATTCTTATTCTCTTTAAGCTTCTTTCGCTCTTCGGCCGTCAGGCCGGAAGCGTCGTCGCTGACATTCCGGATTTTCTGCTTGCAAAAATCGAACAAGAGTTCAATCTTCTCTTCCGGCGTTTTCGCATCGCCTACGATCGCTGCCGCTGCCTGGCGCACTTCGTCGTTAACCTTAAGCAACGATTTTGTCCGGTCATAGACGCGTTTGGCGAGATCAAACCAGTATTTCTCTGGCTCCAGCTTTTCGTCGGTACTGTAATAAATGAGCAGCCATGCCTTGATCTGATCCTCAGGCGGCATCCGCGATTCCTCGTGGACGGCACGAACATTACGCATCGAGGTGCTGTAGAAACCGTCCTTCTCTTTCACGAAGGGTGTCGCATCCGAATGCATGTGGATAGAGCGCATGCTGTAACCGGGAAAAGGAAAAGGCTTGATCAGGTACTTAACGTGCTGGACCGGAATGTCTCGCTGAAACTCGAGGCGCACGTAGTTCGCAGACGTATTAACCCGGACTTCACGCCAACGGTATTCAATAATGCAACCTGGTTCGATACCGGGAATCGCAAACGATTTCACTTTTAACTTTAAGCCGCTGGTCTTCACCACGGTGCGTTCAAAAACATCGTCCTTCTTCAGTTCCAGGATCGAGCCATCGGGTTTTAGTGTGCGGGCAGCAATATCTTTGATCCTGATCTCGCGTCCGGAAATTTTGCCGAACGGAATATCGATCTTACTCTGTGATTCGCGTCCCCGTTCTGTGAAGACTTTAATGCGAATGTAGTGAGTTAAGATCAGGTCGCCTTCCGGGTTGTCGTCAACTCTTACTTCCCAAAAGAGACCTTCAGCATCGGCATCCTTTTCAACCGTTGCCGCTTTAAGCGCGACGTGCGCCGGGTCGACAGGTTTCCAATCGTCTCCGGCGAAAGCTGAGTTTGTGGTTATTGCTGAGAGTAGGCAGAAAACGACGACGTAGCACGCGAGTGTTGCGGGGGTATTTTTCATCTTTTGAACCTCTTGGTTTATTACTTCCGTGGCGGGCCAGGCTCGGTCAGGACGCCGGTTTGAATCGCGCTCAGATTCTATTACCAACAAAACGTCCGGGCAATAAAAATTCGGCCCGGATCCTACTTTTGAGAGCGAGTGAGCGGATTCTGTGCGAGGTTGGGAGGTACTCTTGTCAAAACTTCCTAACCAGTCGAAACCTTAATTGTGCCAGTCTGGCATTGTCAAGAATTCTCTGGCTTTGCCGCGATCTTGCCGCAGCAAGTAAGTCAGCAGTGCTTGCAGAAGCGCCCGGGTCCCGGGCTCATACCTGTCCGTGTGTTATAATTTCGCTTCGTTTTTCGCGAATTATCCCTTTCTGGCATCAATTCAGGAGGACTCCGAACCATGGCCACGCAACTCAGTCGAGCTGGAACGTCACTCGGCCGGATTGAAGAATTACTAGGAGAAAACGCCCGCACGCTGCTGGATCACACGTCCAAGACAATCACCAAAGACCAGATCAATCTCCCGGGTCCCGATTTCATTGATCGAGTCTGGGCGCACTCGGATCGTTCTCCGGCGGTACTCCGCTCCCTTCAAACCCTTTTCAATAATGGCCGGCTGGCGGGGACAGGTTACCTCTCGATCCTTCCGGTGGATCAGGGTATCGAACACTCGGCAGGCGCCTCGTTCGCGCCCAATCCCCAGTACTTTGATCCCGACAACATCGTCAAACTCGCTATTGACGGCGGTTGCAATGCCGTCGCCTCGACATTTGGCGTCCTCGGGACGGTGGCGCGACGTTATGCTCACAAGATTCCTTTCATCGTAAAAATCAATCACAACGAACTGCTGACCTTACCGAATAAGTTTGATCAGGTGTTGTTTGGAACTGTGAAAGAAGCACACAACATGGGAGCTGTCGCCGTGGGCGCGACAATTTATTTTGGCTCTGATGAATCAACGCGTCAGATCACGGAAATCGGCGAAGCATTTGCTCAGGCGCATGAGCTGGGCATGGCGTGCATCCTCTGGTGCTATCTGCGCAATTCCAAGTTTAAAACCCCCGAAGGCGACATGCATGCTTCTGCCGACCTGACCAGCCAGGCAAACCACCTTGGCGTCACGATTCAGGCTGACATCATTAAACAGAAACTGCCGGAACGAAGCGGCGGGTACGGTTCAGTGGAGAAGGCCTTGGGTGGTTCTTATGGAAAGACCAGCAAGATTGTTAACGAGAAATTGCTCAGCGATAACCCGATCGATATGGTTCGTTACCAGGTAGCCAACTGCTATATGGGACGTTGTGGTTTGATCAATTCTGGTGGTGAGTCAAAAGGCGCGAGCGACCTTGCCGAAGCGGTCCGCACTGCGGTTATCAACAAGCGAGGCGGCGGCACGGGCTTGATTTCCGGACGTAAAGCGTTTCAGCGTTCAATGAATGAAGGGGTTGAACTACTCAACGCAATTCAGGACGTTTATTTGAGCGAGGAAATAACGGTGGCTTGAGAAGCTCGCGGCTGAACGTGCGTCTTCTCTTTGATTAAATAAGCCGCGGACCTCGCGGACTGCCCGGATCGGAATGGATTTAACTCTGATCTTTGTCATCCGCGTAAATCCGCGGCGAATTTATGTTCGGGGTAGTACCGGCCTCGGAAGGAGCGCTTTCTGTTTCGATTAAGGAGCATCGGTGTTCGCGGATCGGAATGGATTTGAAACTCTGATCGTGTCATCCGCGTAAATCCGCGGCGAATTATTTTCGGGATGATGCCTGCTGGTAACCGCCAAAAAACCTGTTACACTTCCCACATTCATCCAGCAGACAAGTGAGTGGTTGCCATGGCGCAGAATAAAAAGAACGAGCCGCCCCCGGTTGATAATGTGATCTCTGACGAGACGGGACAGTTTGATTTGCGCTTTGTCTTATGGCGACACTTCTGCTCAATGAACAACATCCCAGTTGAATCGCTGCCGAGCCAGCTCGATGACGAGCAAAAAGAGAAGTGGGAAGAACTGAAGGCCAGCCGGCTGCGAGGACAAAAGGAATAAGGGTGGATTCTCAGACCTTTCAGGGTCGGAATTCGATTCTTGTATTGGTTCCGTGGGCGTTGAACTCCGCTTCGCCGCCTACTGCTCCCTGCTCACTACTCTCTACATTCTTCCCGCACCCAAGTTGTAGACCCCAGTCAGAAACGGATTCGTCATTCGCTCTTCACCAATCGTGGTAACCGGCCCGTGACCTGAATAGACTTCCACGTCATCACCGAGCGGCAACAGCTTGTTGTTGATTGACGCCATCAGTTGCTCGGAAGAGCCTCCGGGCAAGTCGGTTCTTCCCACCGAGCCTGCGAAAAGCACATCACCGACAAAAACCTTTCTCTCGTTCTGCGCAAACAAGACAATGTGGCCTGGCGTGTGTCCCGGACAATGCAACACCTGAAATTCCAATTCACCTACACGAAGATTCTTGCCATCTTCAAAATACTCATCCACAGCTGGCGGCTCCTCAAAGGCAAACCCCAAAGCTGCCCACTGTGAACGGGGAATTCCAATCCAGGCCGGCTGCTCCGGAAGCGCGCGGTAAATAAAGTCATCAGCCTGGTGCAGCATGATTCGAGCACGTGGTTTAAGCCGCTTCAAAGCCGTGACACCGCCCACGTGATCGAGATGAGCATGAGTGACAGCAATCACCTCCAATTCAAATCCGTGTTTGTCGATGGCCCGAAGGATTTCTTCAGAATCGTCGCCCGGGTCAATACAAACGGCTTTTCGGGTCTGCTCGCAACCGAGAATGCGGGTGTGTTGTTGGAAGGCAGTAACGGTGATTTCTTCAATGATCATTTTTATAAAACTGTGGTTTTTGGCCTTTGGCCTTTGGATTTTGTACCCGCTCCATGAAACTTGGAGGAAACCATATAGGAGCAGAGGCCTAAGACCAAAGGCCAAAGTCCGCATTTAGAAGTATAATTTTCACGACATTGTCAGAGAACAAGGTTGGTATGCCTGCTAGTAAAACAGTAAACCCGCTAGCCGAAGTCCTCGACGCGTTAACTATGGAAGGCGCGCCGGAGTTAACGGAGCACTTCGAGAACGGCGCTTTGAAATGTTATGCCTGCGGCCATCGGTGCCTCATAAACCAGGGCAAGCGCGGCATCTGCAAAGTGCGCTTCAACGAGGGCGGCCATCTACGCGTACCGACAAACTACGTGGCCGCTCTGGCCTGTGACCCAACCGAAAAGAAACCTTTCTTCCACGTGTTGCCTGGATCGGACACACTCACTTTTGGGATGCTCGGCTGTGATCTTCATTGTGGATACTGCCAAAACTGGCTAACCTCGCAGGCGCTGCGCGACGATGCCGCCGGAACTTCACCGCAACGCGTAACGCCTGATCGTCTGGTGGCGATGGCTAAAGCCTACGGTGCATCAATGGTTGGCAGCAGCTACAACGAACCATTAATCACTGCCGAATGGGCAATCGAAGTTTTCAAGAAGGCGCGGCCGGAAGGGTTTCGCACGGCCTTCATCTCTAATGGCAATGCGACGCCACAGGTCCTGGATTATCTGCGACCCTGGACCGATTGTTACAAGATCGATCTGAAATCAATGAATGACAAAAACTACCGGCAGCTTGGTGGTGTTGTAGATAACATTCTCGACACAGTAAAGATGGTTTACGAGCGAGGCTTCTGGGAAGAAATCGTCACCCTCGTCATTCCAGGCTTCAACGACTCTGAAGCCGAGTTACAGCGCGCTGCGGATTTCATCGTCTCGGTTTCCCCGGACATACCCTGGCACGTCACCGCTTTTCATCAGGACTATCATATGACCGAAAACGCGAACACGACTGCGGCGCAGTTGATTCGGGCTTGCGAGATTGGGCGCGAAGCGGGGTTACGTTACATCTATGCGGGAAATCTGCCCGGGAGGGTGGGGCGTTGGGAAAACACTTATTGCCCCACGTGCGATCAATTGCTCGTCGAACGGTATGGTTACCTGATCCGCCAAATGAATGTCACGGATGAGGGATTGTGCCCATCGTGTGCGGCGAAGATTCCCGGTATCTGGCAGTAGCAAGGTTTCAGGTTTCAGGTTTCGGGTTTCAGGTTTCAAGTTTCAGGTTTCAAGGCTTAGGTCCCAAGTCTCAAGTGACTTGGGATTTTTGTTTCTTGAATTTGGACCTAGATTTGGTGAGCTGGAGACCCTGAGACTTGAAACCTGAAACTTGGGACTTGAAACCTGAAACCTGAAACTTGAAACCTGAAACCTGATGACCTGAAACCTAAAACCTATCTCACCGTGGGTGACGCCGACGGTTGAGGCGTGGCTGGCATTTTCATTATCGGGGTGCCGCCATGGTGAAAGAGACCCATCCATTTACCGTTACGATTTACCCAGATCGTGGAATGACGTTCGGGCGCAGGAAAAACCCCCGGGTTGCTAACCGAATAAGTAACAATCGCCGCGTCTGCATCGATGTTGACGGACTTGAAATCACTTAGGACAGCTTTCGAAGCATCAAACATGCTCACGCCTTTGATGGATGCAGCCCTATCGTAAACGTTATCAGGCTCGACCTCCATGAAGTCGGTGGCGAGCAAGGTTGCAAAGGCGTCGTAGTTTTTGCTTTTGAACAAGTCCCAAACCATCTTTTCATTAGCGATGGGATCCGGGCCCGTTGTTACCGCTACTGGTGCTGCTGATGGCGAAGCGGCTGGCGTGGTCGCGCTCCGAGGAGTAGGCGAGGGCGTCATCGGCGGCTTTACCGGACATTCCTGATGAAAGATGGCCAACCACTTTCCATCACGATTCACCCAAGCCGAACTTCCTCGCACAGTCTGAGGATCAAACTCCTTACCTTTATATTTTCCTTTCATATTTGCCGTGTAAGCCACGATAAACGCATCGCTGTCGATTGGCAGATACTTCCAGTCACTGAACACAACCTCACTGGGCTCGAAGTCTTTTACGCCGCTTATTGACTCGGCTTTACTGAGAACGCCCGCGTCGAGTACCTCGATTTGATCGCTCGTCAACATGCTGCCAAAAGTTTCGTAGTCTTTGACCTTAATCGCTTCCCAAATAGCTTTTTCTTTGGCAATCGCATCCGCTTCCGTCATTGCCGGTGGCTCGGCGGAACGGTTGGTGGCCCGATTGGTATCCGCCAGGTCTTTGTTGGTGGGCGGTGCGGCGCAAGCCAACGCAAAGACCATCAAAGACATGAATGCAATTGTCTTCTTCATGATGCAAACTCCTAATTGGGTTGTGATGTAGCGCGGGCGTTTTATGTCAATTGTTGAAAATAGTCAAGCAGCATGGGTTAGTCGAACTCTATTACATAGTGATATATAACGCCGACGACAACTGAAGATATTCGCTGAAGTTTTTTATTCTAGAAATTAGTAGCCGCGCTGAAGCGAACATGCCTCAACGCGGCCTAATTCATTTTCGCGGTTACTAAGGTGTGGCAGTTGTTGCTGGTGGAGTTTGGGCGGGCGTTGCTCGCGCCGGTGTCGCTCTCGCTGGCGTTGCTCGTACCGCCGGTGAACTTGCAGGTGAAACTCTGGTGGCGGGAGCGGGCGATGCTGCCGCCGATGCGCTTGTGGCAGTCGCAGTAATTCTTGTCGACATTGCGGCAACTAGCTTCCATTCGCCATTACGCCGCGCGAACGTATCGACGAACCGGTACCTGCCGCTGATATCCTGCGATTTGCCATCAGGCGTTTTGTATTTACCATTTTTCATTTCCGTCTGCCCGGTCACCACCGCTGCGTCGCTATTTAGAACTTTTACCTTAAGATCGCTCATCTCAATTTCGTCAGCGGTCATATTCCCGGTAGCAATGTCTTGGAGGTCTCGATTTTTGCTTCCTATACTTCCATCGGGATAGACGATAACGATGTCGTCAGCTTCCACGCGTCCGATCGCAGCCAGATCTTTTTCCTTGATGGCCCGTGGCCAATCGTTCTCAATTCGTAGTAGTTCTGTCTCAATCGACGCTGTGTCGACGGCGTCTCCGGAATTGGAGTTAACCGGCGCGGCCGAGTCTGAGCGATTGGTGTCGGCCGCCGGCTGACAAGCTAATTGCGGGAAAGTAAAAAATGAAACGACTGCAATCAACACGGCCGCGAGGCTAATTTTTCTCATCTGTCGAGCTCCTTTGTTAGGTAGGCAAACCTGGAATTTGCCCACTGGTCGTACTACTCACGCTCTGTGGATTTACGGGCCAAGGGCTATATGACAAAAGGTAAGGCGAGTCAACATCCCAGGGACAGCCCCTTTAAATCTCATCACGCCCGGCTGTTCATCGGGGGACATATTTTGACACTACGAAAACTCGTCGGAATCATTGACATGATGAAACGCTTGGGATTATTGTCGCCCCAATCGGACCCGATGGACAGGTCGATTCGGGCAGCTTCGTTAGCAAATTCCGCCAGCCCCGGCCTTCCCAGACCCAGAATAAATTGAAGAGTATTAGGAGAACCCCCGATGAGTTATTTGATCAAACGACCCGCCCGATTTAGAAGTTTGCTGCTTCTGGGCGCGGCCATATCTGCATTGGCTTTGCTGGCGCCAGATACCCTGGGGCAAAAACGGGGTGAGGATCCAGATAAGCCACTTTTTCAGGAGTATCGCGGCATCCAGTTAGGAATGGCAGCTGAGGAAGTGCGGAAGAAGCTAGGCAGTCCTACAGACAAAGGCGACGAGCAGGATTTCTTCATGCTCAACGACGCGGAAAGCGCGCAGATCTTCTATGACAAGACCAAGAAAGTAATGGCAATTTCGGCTAACTTTCTGCGAGGCGCGCAAAACGTTCCAACGCCTAAAATTCTATTTGGCGAAGAATTAAGTGCAAAACCAGACGGCTCAGTCTATAAGATGACCCGTTATCCAAAAGCCGGCTATTGGTTGTCCTACAGTAAGACTGCTGGTGACTCGCCGCTGATCAGTGTCACGCTGCAGAAGATCGACTAGACCGACGCACATTCGGAATTGACCTCGCCGGAATAACTGCAGATTGATGCAAAACGCTCAGATAGAGTCACAATTCTATCTGAGCAACCCCTGCAAATGGTCTCTGGTTCTGGCTGGACGCCTTACTCGTCCACGCTTATTCTGATTAGGTGTACCAGGCTGGCGAAGACTCCTCCGCGATTGCGGCAATCCATCCACCTCTTAGGGATCTAAGCGATCAGATTCGACACCAGGCGCTCGTCCTGGGTTTTGACCTGGTGGGGATTGTTCCGGCCACGGCACTAAGCCCCGAGCGGGATCGGCTTCGCGAGTGGCTCGCGCGCGGCTACCACGGCCAGATGGCGTGGATGGCGCGTGACCCGGAACAGCGTACAGATCCAACCAAACTCTTTCCTGCAGCTCGCTCAGTAATCGTCGTCGCCCTCAACTACTACACTCCCGATAATCATTCTGCGACTCCTGATACCGGCAAGGTTTCCCGTTATGCCTGGGGCGACGACTATCACGATGTCGTCGGTAACAAACTGCGCGGGCTGCTTTCCTGGATTCAAAAACAGGCACCGGGCGCCACTGGTAAAGTCTGCGTGGACATTCAACCGATGCTGGACAAGGCCTGGGCTGTGCGTGCCGGGCTCGGTTGGATTGGCAAACATACAAATCTGATAACTAAAGAACGAGGCTCCTGGGTTTTCCTTGGCGAGTTGTTAATTGATTTGGAGCTCGATTACGACCAGGAAGAGGTCGAAGACCATTGCGGTACGTGTACGCTGTGCATCGACGCCTGCCCGACCAATGCGATCGTCGCACCTTATGTAGTTGATTCAAACAAGTGTATCTCGTATGCCACCATCGAACTGCGAACACCCGAGATTCCGCACGAGGTCGCCGAACACCTTGAGGGTTGGCTCTATGGCTGTGATATTTGCCAGGACGTTTGTCCCTGGAATCGTTTTGCAGAATCTACAACTGAGCCGGCTTTTGCGCCGCGTTCAGGAAACGTCAACGTCGATCTTTCATCCGTGCTTGCCCTGAACGCGACCGACTACGCCGAACGTTTTCGCGGCAGCGCAATGAAGCGAGCCAAGCTTACCGGATTGCAACGCAACGCCCGGGCGCTAAAGACATCGGAGCTACCCTACGACAATTGTTAACGGCACCCAACATCACAAGACACGAGGCTAATCACACATGAAACGTTTTCTTACTTTGCTGTTTATTTGCGCGATCATTTTCCACGCTTTCATTCCGGCGAATGCCCAGCAACCAAAAACCCCGGCCGATCTCCACAAGCTTGCCGCAGACTATTACAACTGGCGAAATCAAAACTTTCCGGTGGCATCCAGTGATGCGGGCCTGCATACCTGGGACAACCGTCTTACTGATTACTCACTTTCTTCGGTCTTGGCGCGTCGTCTCCACGTAAAAGAGCTGCTCGCCAAAGTCGAGGCGATGCCTGCCTCGTCCTGGAATAAGGAAGATCGCATTGACTGGATGCTTTTTCGCGCGCAAATCGACGGGGTAGTTTTCTTCAACCGGATTATGGATTTTGAACAAAGCGATCCGCAGCTCTATGTCAACGAATGCAGCAATGGCATCTTCTCGCTCTTGAAGAAGGAGTACGACACGCCTCGCAATCGAGCTCTCTCTGCTACCGCGCGTTTACAACAGATGCCCCAACTGCTTGAGAAAGGGAAACAGAATCTGATCAAGCCGGTGCGTCTCTACGCCCAACTGGCGATGGAATCCGCGCGCTCGATTGACAGCCTCTTCAACGACAGTTTGATGACGCTCGCGACGGATCTTTCTCCAGCGGAACGAACTGATCTGGTAAAAGCACGCGATGCCGCTCTCGTTGCGCTGCATGGATTCGCTGATTGGTTGGAAAGACGTTTGCCGGGAATGGTGGCGTTCAGACCGATGGGCGAAGAGCACTATAACTACATCTTGAAGAACATTTATCTCCTACCGCTCGACGCGAAGCAGGTTGAGATGCTTGGTCAGGCTGAGCTCGCGCGTTACCGGGGGTTGGAGTCGCTCTTATCAGATCCGGCGCTCGCGGATCCCAACCCGGCACGTAGTCAGAACATTCCAGCCGACCAGCAGGCATTTTTAAAAGCGTACGAAAGCCGGCAAACGGAGATGATTAGTTTTCTGAAGACCAACCGGCTGATTACGATTCCTGATCACATTGGGCCATTCACGATTCGGCAATTGCCCGAAGCATTCAAACCGACAAGTCCGGGCGGCTTCATGAATCCTCCCGGCCTTTACGATAAGGACAACAGCGGTTTCTATTTCATTCCTACTTACAGTCCTGCAAGTAAAAACTTTTACATTCGCGCGGCCATCGAAGACCCGCGCCCGATACTCGGTCACGAAGGAATTCCGGGACACTTTCTGCAAATTTCGATTGCCAACCATTTGACGAATGAAATTCGTCGTCAGCACGGCGATGGCATCTTCGTTGAAGGGTGGGCGCTTTACGGCGAAGAGATGTTGCTTCGTGCGGGGCTATATCCGAACAATTCTCCGGGAAACGGACAGGTGCTGCGGCTTTCGCGTTATCGCGCCGCGCGGATTGGTGTGGACGTAAACCTCCATACGGGTAAGTGGACTTTCGATCAAGCAGTGAACTACTTCATGGAGGCCGGCGGGTTGGATCGCGAAGCAGCTACCGGCGAGGCTGCGGGCGCGGCAGCGAGTCCGACACAGAAGATTACTTACATGGTAGGCAAGTGGCAGATCATGCGGCTGTTGGGAAGATATCGTGACAAGCAAGGCGCCAACTTTCGCCTCGGACAATTCCACGACGACCTATTGAAGAATGGGAGTTTGCCGCTTTCCATTGTTGAATGGATTTTGTTGGACACTCCGCCTGAACTTTAAACTCAGTCCGGAAGAGGTGCTTGCCGGCTGCAATAAATTGGCCGCGGATTTACGCGGAACACGCGGATAAGAATTGAGCTAAGAGTTCGAACCAGACTAGGTCCTTAATTCTAATCCGTGTCATCCGCGGGTATCCGCGGCTAATTGGTTTTCCGGGTATCCGCGGCTGATTTGCTTCAGCTCTTCAAGGCGCTTGCCGCCGGTGCAATAAATTGGCCGCGGATTTATGCGGAACACGCGGATAAGAAGAGTTCGGAACCAGACTAGGTCCTTAATTCTAATCCGTGTCATCCGCGGGTATCCGCGGCTAATTAGTTTCCCACTGATTTGTCTTCAGCTCTTCAAAAACTCCAGCACCAACGGCACGACGGCTTCGGGTGTTTCTTCCTGAGGCACATGGCCAGAATGTTCAATCGTCACCAGTTCCGAAGTGGGAATCGCTGCATCGAGCATCTCCCCGATCTCGAGCGGGATAATCTCATCCTCCTTACCCCATAGAATAAGCGTCGGCACATTGATCGTCGGATACTTGGCGATCAGCTCATCGATGTTGTCTGGAATAATTTGCTTAGCCGTTTCAAGTAAGGCGTGACGTCCACCGCGATCTGCTATCGGCTGCGCATAAGCGTCGACTTGCGCCTGCGTGATCTTGCCGTGGTCGTGATAGGACTTTTTGAGTACGAACTTCGCCGAAATCTTCGGGGGCAGAAAATGAATTATGAGCCAACCGAGAAGCGGAGCGCGCAGCAGCTTCAGATGCAGTGGCAGCTTTTGGTTGTAACCACCACTATCAATCAAGACCAGCTTTTGCAGACGCCGCGGCTGCTCGCCGCACAGCCTGATAGCGACTAATAAGGAAACTGCGCCGCCGAACGAATTGCCAATCAGAGTCAGATTGCGCAGGTCATGTTCGATTATGAACTGATAAGCAGACTCGGCGTGTTCCGTAATCGCGTAGTGTTTGTCTTTAGGTTTCGGTGAGGCTCCAAAGCCTTTGAAGTCGAGGAGGAACAGTTTGTTTTGCTTTGAGAGTGGCTCGCGAAACTCGCGCCACGAATGTGTGCTTGCTCCGAGTCCATGCAGGCACAAGATCGGATCGCCGCTGCCGTACACCTCACAGTGAAGTCCAGTTTTGCTGATGCAGTTGCTAGCCATGGTCGTTTAAGGCTGCCATGATAGCGGATGTGGTCACCGGAGGGAATAAAGTCAGATAGCCGTGGGCAACGCCCACGGAGCAAGATTGGATTAGAATTACTGACCCTGAAGGGGTCAAAGCTTCGACACTTTCAGGAGACGGAGATGTCCGGCTTCTTTATCCGTGGGCGTTGCCCACGGCTATTAACTTTCACGCTTACAGCGTGAAGGCTGAACGCATTTAACTTACGAGGCATAATCATGATCAAGGGTAGCGAACAACGAAAGGCTGATTATCCGATCGACAAACTGTTTCTCGATCGTTGGTCGCCGCGGGCGATGACGGGTGAAACGATTCCGGCTGCAGACTTGATGTCGCTCTTCGAAGCAGCTCGCTGGGCGCCGTCCTCTTACAACAATCAACCGTGGCGCATTCTCTACGCAGCGCGAAACAGCTCACACTGGCAAGCGTTCTTCGATTTGCTCGTTGAGAGCAATCAGGTCTGGGCAAAGAATGCCGGGGCGTTGTTGCTGTTTCTTTCGAAGAAGACTTTTACCCACAACGGCAAGCCTTCAATTACTCATTCATTCGACACCGGCGCCGCCTGGGAAAACCTGGCGCTGCAAGGCTCGCTCAAGGGCTACGTCGTTCACGGCATGCAAGGCTTCGACTACGAGCGCGCGCGTACTACGCTGAATATTCCTGACGACTTTCAGGTTGAGGCAATGGTGGCGGTTGGCTTTCCTGGCAGTACGGAGGTCTTACCCGAGAAACTGCAAGCGAAAGAAGCTCCCAGCGATCGCCGCAAACTCGAGGAGACAATCTGCGAAGGACCATTTTGTTTCTGAAGCACCCTAGGTTTTATTCAGATCCCGACGGCCCGCGCCTTAGAGTTCGATGCCGCCTGAACGAGATTCAAATAGACCTCTTCTGCTGCTAACAGGCGCTACGGGATATGTTGGCGCGCGCTTGCTTCCTTTGCTGGAACAGCAACCGATTCAGCTTCGCTGTCTCGCCCGCAAGCCGGAGGTGCTCCAGTCTCGAGTGAATGCCGCGACACAGATCGCCGCAGGGGATGTGCTGGATGCTCATTCACTGCAACAAGCGCTCGAGGGTGTTCACACTGCCTACTACCTCGTTCACTTGATGTCGACTTCATCGGATTTTCAGAAAGATGATCGCCAGGCAGCGATCAACTTTGGGCTAGGCGGCGCGAAAATCGGGTGTCAGACGCATCATCTATCTGGGAGGTCTGGGTGACGATCGCGATCCACAACTCTCGCCTCACTTGCGCAGCCGTCATGAGGTGGGTGAGATTCTGCGTGATTCGGGAGTGGAAACAATCGAGTTTCGGGCCTCGATGGTTATTGGCGCAGGCAGCCTCTCTTACGAATTGATGAAATCGCTGACCGAGCGTCTGCCAGTTATGATCTGTCCCCGTTGGGTTAGCGTTCGCACCCAACCCATCGCAATCGACGACGTTCTGGCTTATCTACTCACCGCGAAAGATCTTGATGGAAATCGCAGTCGCATCTTCGAAGTAGGTGGTTCTGACGTGGTCAGATATCTCGACATGATTCGCGAATATGCGAGGCAGCGAGGCTTGTACCGCTGGTTGATTTCGGTGCCCCTGCTAACGCCTTACCTTTCCGGCTTGTGGCTGGCCCTGGTTACACCGGCAAGTTACGAAGTTGGACGCCACCTGATCGAAGGCCTGAAGAACCCTACCGTCGTGCGTGACCAGACCGCCTTGGAAGTCTTTCCCATCCGCCCGGTGGGTAACCGCGAGGCCATCGCGAAAGCTCTCGGTGGAGACCGCGGCCGGTGAGCCTACAAGAAAAGCATCGTGGACCTTGGACTTTAAACGTTCGACTTTGGACTCTTAAGAGGAAGGCAATGCCAGATAATTCAATGAGAGTTGTTGCGCGCATCAAAGCGCTACCAGACACCGTCGCTGACGTGCGATCAATCCTGACGGGCTTGATTGAACCCACGCGGAACGAAGCTGGCTGTATCACCTATGAATTGTGGCAAAACCGAGAGGATGCGACAGATTTTACCTTCGTTGAGGAGTGGGCAAGTGCTACCGCGCTTGACGCACATGCAGCCAGCCAGCATCTTAAAGATGCTACCGCCGACTCGAGGGCTTAATCAAACGAGCCCCGGACGTTCGCCGTTACAGCCTCGTGTTCTAAGCAACTGGAGGTTTCCATGCCCGAGCCGATTCGCATCTTGATGCAAACAACTATTCGCTTCGAGGCTGACATATGGGCTTCTCCGAGCTTGGTAGAGGAAGCTCCGGTCGACGGCTACAAACGCAATCCGCAAGCGCTCAACGACATTAAGACTTACGCCAGCAACGCCGCTCGCTGGTTGGTGCAACGCTGAATGGAACTCGAAGCTCGCAATCCCTCGTTTGCTGAAGAAGTCAGGACGAGTTTTGCCGCGCAGTCAATCATGCAGCTGATTGGCGCGGAGTTGGCAGTGATCGAGCCAGGAGTCGTCGAAATCGCTTTGCCTTATCGTCGCGATCTTAACTCAACAAGACGGTTATCTCCACGCCGGCATCATTACCACCATCGCAGATTCGGCGGCTGGTTATGCGGCTTTTAGCTTGATGCCCGCCGGCGCTCGAGTTTTGAGTGTTGAGTTTAAGGTGAACCTTTTGCGCCCCGCGAGCGGTGATAATTTTCTCGCCCGAGCTGAAGTGATCAAGCCTGGCAAGACCTTGACGGTTGTGCGAGCTGACGTGTTTGGATTGACTGGCAAACAGCGGACGTTAGTCGCGACGATGCTGGACCATGTTTCGAGCATAGTTTCGAGTTCCGAGTTTCAGGGTACGAGTTCATGTTCTGACGTAACGAATCGACTGGTCTTTGGCCTCTTGGCACTTTGGTCTTCGGAAGCTTTGGTGTGATCTTGGCTTTTAATGCTGGCATACGGCAGCTCCGACATCCCGACGAACCGAGAAACCTGAAACCTGAAACCTGAAACCCGAAACTCGAAACTTTTATGTGCCTGGTTCACTTCATCGGTGGCGCCTTTAATCATCAACCTGAGGAGTTGCATGATCGTGTTCGGCCCCGCACTGCAGACCTGATCAAACGCGCCTTTGACGAGATTGATCCCGCACGACTGGTTGATTACCACACGCACATTGCCGGTATTGGCACGAGTTCCAGCGGCGCCTTTATCAATCCCAAGATGCGAAGGTGGGCCCATCCGTTTCACCATCTCAAGTTCAAGGTTTATCTAAGTGCGGCGGGCGTTGCAGACGTGGCAATGCCGACACGCAACTCGTCCAGCGCCTCGTCAATCTCATCAGTCACATTTCAAATCATGGCAAACACCGGCTTTTGGCCTTTGATAAGTACTACACGCCTGACGGTGAGCCGGATCTCAACAAGACGGAATTTTACGTACCTAACGAATACGTCTTCGCACTGGCAGAACAACATCCGGATCTATTCATCCCAAGTATTTCGGTTAACCCTTTCAGACCGGACGCATTGAGCGAGCTGGAGAAGTGCGCGCAGCGTGGGGCACGCATGATTAAGTGGTTGCCGAATGCGATGGGCATTAATCCCGCGGATCCGAAATGCGATCGCTTCTACCAGCGAATGAAAGAACTGGATCTGACTCTCTTAAGTCATGGAGGTGAAGAGAAGGCCGTCGAAGCGCAGGAAGATCAGAAACTCGGCAATCCGTTGTTGTTGCGGCGAGCTCTTGATCACGGTGTCAAAGTTATCGTGGCGCATTGTGCGGGGCTTGGTGAGAATGAAGACCTTGATCATCCTGATAAGACGCTGACTCCGAACTTCGACTTGTTCATGCGGCTGATGAATGAAAAACGTTACGAGGGTCTGGTGTTCGGAGACATCTCAGCAATGACGCAGTTCAATCGCATCGGCCGCCCGCTGACTACAATTCTTGAAAGGGACGACCTACACGAGCGACTCGTTAATGGCAGCGATTATCCGTTGCCGGCGGTGAATGTGCTGATCAGGACGAAACCGCTGGTCAAAGGTGGTTACATCAACGCCGACGAGCGCGACGCGTTAAATGAGATTTACGATTACAACCCGCTACTTTTTGATTTTGTGTTGAAACGGACAATGAGACTGCCAGGAACCAACCGGCGACTTCCAGCATCGCTTTTCATGACGAATGCGCGATTGGGTGTGTAGGCAGTGGTGCAGTGGGCAGTGGGCAGTGGGCAGACAGCGGCCAGAGGAGCTCGGCTCCGCCGCCGCTGGTGAGCGGTAAGTCTTTGACTTACCGCGCCGGCGCTCATTCTCACCTCCGCGGGGCTGAGCCCCGCGTAAATCCAATAAGGCAATCTACGGTAAGCCGGAGGCTTACCACGCACCGGCGGTGGCAAAGCCACTAGCACCGTCGTATGATTGACTTGGATTACATGACTAAACTCCTCAAAGATTCATACAACCGTCCGATTCGCGATCTGCGCGTGTCCTTAACCGACCGCTGCAATTTTCGCTGCTTTTATTGCCTGCCGCACGGCGAACCACCGATTGCCCCCAAAGAGCAGATGCTCTCCTACGAAGAAATTGAATACGTCTGCGAAATCTTTGTCAGCCTGGGAATCGAGAAGATCAGACTTACGGGCGGCGAGCCGATGCTGCGTCGTGACATTGAAACCATCATTCGAAAACTTAGCGCGTTGAAGACGGCTGGCCTGCACGACCTCGCCCTTACCACTAACGGCTACTATCTTCCTGACCGCGCGCAAGGCCTAAAAGATGCCGGGCTCGATCGCGTCACCATAAGTCTCGATAGTTTGAAGCGCGCCGTGTTCAAGCAAATGACCGGCGTCGATGTTTTGGATCGAGTGCTCGCGGGGATTGCCGCAGCGAAGTCTGCCGGACTCGAACCCATCAAGATCAACGCCGTGATTGTGCGCGGCCACAACGAGGATGAGGTAGCCGACTTTGCCGCTTTCGCGCGTGAACACGATGTGAAAATGCGCTACATCGAATTCATGCCGCTTGATTCAGGTCACGACTGGTCGCGGGAAATGGTGGTTTCAGGGCGAGAGATTCGCGAGGGGATCAGTGATCGGTTTCCTCTCGTTGCGGTCGATACGGATCGGGGTTCTGAAACTTCATCTCGTTACCGCTTTGCGGACGGCGCACCAGGTGAGATTGGCATCATTGCGCCCGTTTCGGAGCCGTTCTGTGGCGCCTGTTCGCGGATTCGGCTCACCGCTGATGGTCAGATTCGTACCTGTCTATTTTCCACCGTCGAACACAGCCTGCGCGATGTCATTCGCAGCGGGGCCTCACGCAACGAAATCATCGAATACATCGAGGCAGTAGTTATGAAGAAGGAGCCTCGTCACTACATCAACGATCCTAGCTTCGTCACTCCCTCACGCACGATGAGTTTTATTGGTGGGTAATGGTCTTTCACGTTTTGCTTTGAGCCTTTGGCCGTTGGTTCTTGCATTCAAGAAGTCCGCGCAGCGGACGGATGAGAGTAGCCCAGCACTTCAGTGCTGGGTCGAGGTGCTAAAGGCAAGCAGAGTCCGTGAAACGGACGACTGAAGGCGAGCGGAATGGACGATTAATTCAGCCGTCCGTTTCACGGACTATCATCTAAATTTTGTCTGTAATCCCAGCACTGAAGTGCTGGGCTACCATCAGTCGTCCGCCAGGCGGACTAGATGACCATCTGCAAAATCTTTAATTAAGAATTACCCGCGCTCATGCTCGCACTATCCGCCTGCATCGCCTTGATGTCGTCCAGCAAAACTTTTTCGTGTCCTGCCGGATTAACCTTCTCGTAAATTTTCCGCAGCGTTCCATCGGGATCGATAACGAACGAGGTGCGATTCCAATACATCGTGCCCTTGTAGTCGCTTTGTCCGACTCCCGCCGCTGTCAATAGTTCGAGGTTTGGATCGGCAAGCAGGTCGATAGTAAAACCAAACTTGTTACAAAAGTCTTTATGCGAAGCCACGTCGTCAGCGCTCACACCCACGACCGCGATGTTTGCGTCATCGAAGTCCTGCTTACTGGCGGTAAAAGACTTTCCCTGAATCGTGCAACCCGGTGTGTCGTCTTTCGGGTATACGTAGACTACGAGCCACTTGCCCGCGAAGTCGTCCAGCTTCACCGTTTTTCCGTCCTGGTTCTGCAAACTAAAATCCGGAAAGCGTTTGCCAACTTGCGTCATTTCATTCTCCTCTCGTTTGACCGTCATTAATTTTTCTACGTGCGCGAGAATCGTCTCAGAACTCTCCCCAGGCGATTTCTGCGTTACGTCTATTGTCAGAATGTTTGGGTGATTAGAGTTTAGCACCGTTTCCGTGGCTGATTTCTTCCGGGCCATCTCAGCACTAATCGATTTCATCATTGGAACCCTTGCTGGATCGACTACTCGCCGCGAGAGCTCCTCCACATCGCAAAGCAATCTAACCGGAACAAATAAACTACCGCGGTCGGCGGCCAGCCGCTCTAGATCAACAAACGCTCGCTGATCGCCGGGGCTGCTTTCAAACAACTCAATCGTAAAAACAAAACTGAGATCAGGCGGCGAAAGTTCGCGGATCGCTTCGTAAACGAGCGCCCTGACGCTCTTCACTTTGTCCCAGATCCCGGGCGGCAGCGGCGTGATGCCATCAGGGTTAACCACCTTGAATATCGGGTTGTTGATTAGATGATTGTCGATGAGCTTTGCGCCGATCCGTTCGCTAAGCTCACGACCGATTGTGTACTTGCCGGTTCCCGCGAAGCCGATCAAGGCAACTATCGTGTTCTCAAGCTTCGGACTGGACATGAGACTATCCGCGAAGCGGTCAAAGCGTATGCCTGGCAAAAGTCAGTACTTAGAAGCTCATCGAGCCGTAAGCGGGCGAAAGCCCTTCAGCGTTTAATCGCGCTATCACCGCTTCGCGGGCTCGCAACCTTTACATCTCCTTGACCTGGGGCTTACGCCCAGGCTCTACGCTTTCACCTGCTTCGCAGGTTGGTTGAAAGCCAAGGCCCCTTGCTACGTTCTTCGTGTTCTTGGATTCGGTCTTATAACCGGAGTAGGCGCGGGCGTCGGAGTCGCAACTGGTCGCGGCGGCATCGCTTCCTTCGAAAAGCGCGGCAATAACTCGTCGCGCATTGCGAGATGGTAAAGCGCTGAGGCCACAACGATCGCCGCTTTCTTTACGTCATCTTCCAGGATTCGTTCGTAGGTGTCCAAATTGGTATGCCAAGTGTGCGAGCCGTACTCAATCGTATCCTGCGCCAGGCTAATGCCCGGGAGGCCTGCATGATTAAACGAAGTGCTATCGGTGCCACCTGTGCCCCGGCTCCGCGTGGCGATGGCGCCGGCCACACCGTCGTCTTTAAAGGGCTTGAGAATATCGCGCAGGATTCTTCCAGCTTCGGGCGGACCGAATACCGACGCTCCGCGAATGCGTCCCGTGCCGGAATCGATATTGAAATATCCGCCAAATTTTTCGTAACCAGGCTTGGGATTTTCGAAGGAACCAAAGTGCTCCTTCACGTAAGCCAGTGAACCGAGCAGGCCCTGCTCCTCACCGCTCCAAAGCGCCACCCTGATCGTGCGCCGTGGTTTCACATTGAGACTTTTCAGGATACGCGCGGCTTCCATCATGATTGCGCAGCCGATCGCATTGTCAGTCGCGCCGGTGGCAGCGTGCCAGGAATCCAAATGGCCGCCGAGCATTACCACTTCGTCGGCCTTGTCTGAACCCGTGATCTCCGCGATGGCGTTATATGATGTCTTACCTTCCGGATAGACACGATTCACGATGTTGAATTCCAGAACCACATCAGTGCCATCGGCAAGAATGCGAGTGATTCGCCCGTAGTCTTCATTACGCATCACCACCGTGGGCACGGCATTGTTAACGTCGAACAGTCGGTTGCTAAAGGCGCGTATCTGGCCATGTTCGCGCCCGGCGTCATTCACGCGCACCAGGGCGCCATTGTCTTTCAGAAACGTGTCGAGTTGATCGGCGAGTTGTTGTCCCGTTAGTGGCGTTGGCCCCGGTGTCGGCGTAGGAGTGGGCGTCGGTGTGGGAGACGGACGCGCATCCGGATCGAACCGCTGCTGCATCTGCTTATCGTCGGCGCGCTTCGCGGATGGCGTGAGATTCACGGGAAGGATTTGATGTTTGCCGACAAGCACAATGCGTCCGCGAACTTTCGTTTTCTCTCTCGCCACGAACGCGTTGAACTGCTCTTGCGTCGGACGTTCCGGCAAGATTATTTGCGTGGCTTTTGCTCTCACAATTCCGCGTGTGCTCGGCGTCCAGGCCAACACTTCGCACACAAGCGAGTCTTTCACTGGAGAGATAATGTGGGCACTGAGGCGCTCGTTTAGCCAACCGGGATGGCCAAAGTCCCACGGTTCGAGGCGACCATTCTCGAAACCCCATTCCGTCATCTGCTTGACGGTCCACTCGGCCGCGCGTTTGTGATTGGGCGATCCTGTCAGCCGCGGTCCGTAAACGTCAGTGAGCATGTGCATCGTTTTCAAGATCTGCGAATGCTCCATGCCTTCCTTGCGAATCCGGGCGATCATGGCCTCATCGACCTCGTCCACAGTGGCCGCTGTCATCAGCGGCGATACGGACGTATGAATCGCGAGGATCAGCAAAACAGCGACAGTGCGTCGTTTGAACATTGAGAGTCTCCGGTTGAAGCTAAGTTTTTGGGAGCCGAATTATAGCCCGAAAAAACTTTCGAGTACGGGAGTAGTAGCCGCCGTGTTTCAGTCGAGGTAGCTCACTCGGTACGGTACGGGAGCGGTAGCGACCGCTTTAAGCTCGGTTATCCTCATCCTAAATCATAGGGGCAACCTGCTGCATGGCTGAGTCCAGAGTGAAAGCCCGGGTTGAAAGCGGTCGCTACCGCTCCCGTACCGTACCGAGTGGCGTTGATTGGTCCGCTCGTTCGCAACGCCCAGACAAACCGGACCTAGCCTTCAATTGATAAGTAAATCAGCCACAGATACGCGCGGATTTTCACAGATGAATGAATCAATGCGATGTCACTTCGTAAGCCTTCCTCCCAATCAGTGTGTATCTGTTCATCTGTGGCCGATTCTGTTTGCGGACAAAGGCTCGCTTCCCGCTTATTGCGGGCGAGACGCCCGCGATCCAAACGAAACTCGAAACTCGAAACTTTTTGTAGTAAACTCAACTTACAAATTTTCGGGGGAGCCGCAAGGCTGAGAGTTGGAGACATTGCCGATTGCCAATTGTAGATTGCCGATTGCTTCGCTAATTAAATAGAGCTTCGAACGCCAGCGACCAATCTGCAATCATCAATCGAAAATCGGCAATCCCGAGACCCCTTGAACCTGATACGGTTAGCACCGTCGAAGGGAGAAACAGCCACTTGTGACCGTTCCGTCCTTTCGGGCTGAACGGTTTTTGATTTTGGAGTGCGGTGGCAAGCGAAGCGCGACACCGCTTTGGTTTGTAATCATTGTGTTTTCCAACCAAAGCTTCGCTCTGCCCGCTCACTCCAAATAGATGAGCACGCAAGGAGTTCTAATGAGCACCGCAATCAAATCAACTGAATCAGCTTCACCGAACAACGAGAAAAGCCTTCCCAATTCACAGCGCATTTACGTCGACGGCAGACAATCAGGCGTGCGCGTCCCCTTTCGCGAGATCTCGCAAAATCAGACGCGCAACTTCAAAGGTGAATTGGAAGAGAATCCGCCCGTGCGTGTCTACGATACGAGCGGTCCGTGGGGCGATCCGCAGCAGACCTGCGATGTGCGGTTGGGCCTGCCACCGCTCAGGCGCGATTGGATTACAGAGCGTGGAGACGTTGAGACATATCAAGGACGCCAGATCACACCGATTGACGATGGCTACCTCACGTTCGCGGCTGCGGACATGGCCCGGCAAAAGGAAAAAGGTCGACTAGAAGACTTCCCCGCGCTGAAGCGCACGCCTTTCCGTGCGAAGTCCGATCGTTGCGTAACTCAACTGCATTACGCGCGGCGCGGCATCATTACTCCGGAGATGGAATTCATCGCCATCCGCGAAAACATGGGCCGCTCTTTGGAGTGCGCTGACTTGTCAGCGCTTTCAAAAGCGGCGACGAGTCGCCGCACTCCAAATTTAGACGCCCCCCGCGATTCAGTGCTTCATCAACATCACGGCCAATCTTTCGGTGCGGCGATTCCTGAGTTCGTCACCCCTGAGTTTGTTCGTGACGAAGTTGCGCGCGGACGCGCGATTATTCCGGCAAACGTCAATCATCCCGAATCGGAGCCGATGATCATTGGCCGCAATTTTCTTGTGAAGATCAACGCCAACATTGGAAACTCAGCCGTGCTCTCATCAATCGACGACGAAGTGGAAAAGATGCGTTGGGCGATCCGTTGCGGCGCAGACACGGTCATGGATCTCTCGACGGGCAAAAACATTCACGCAACGCGCGAATGGATCTTGCGCAACTCGCCAGTGCCGATTGGGACAGTGCCGATCTATCAGGCGCTGGAGAAGGTTGGCGGTAAAGCTGAAGAACTAACCTGGGAGATCTTCCGGGACACTTTGATCGAACAGGCGGAGCAAGGCGTCGACTATTTCACGATTCATGCAGGCGTTCGCCTTCCTTATATCCCGCTGACTGCTCGACGCACGACTGGGATAGTTAGCCGCGGAGGTTCGATCATGGCCAAGTGGTGCCTTGCGCATCATGAAGAAAGTTTTCTGTACACGCGGTTCCGAGAGATCTGCGAAATCATGGCTGCTTACGACGTTTCGTTTTCCCTGGGAGATGGGCTGCGTCCGGGATCGATTGCTGACGCCAACGACGAAGCTCAGTTTGCGGAGTTGGAAACTCTCGGCGAGCTGACGAAGATCGCCTGGGAATACGATTGCCAGGTGATGATCGAAGGTCCGGGTCATGTGCCCATGCACTTGATCAAAGAGAATATGGACAAGCAACTTGAAACTTGCCATGAAGCTCCGTTCTACACGCTCGGCCCGCTAACGACGGACATCGCCCCTGGCTACGATCACATTACCTCCGCGATTGGCGCGGCAATGATTGGTTGGTACGGAACTGCAATGCTTTGTTACGTCACTCCGAAAGAGCACTTAGGATTGCCGAACAAGAAGGACGTAAAGGATGGCGTGATCGCGTACAAGCTCGCCGCGCATGCTGCTGATCTGGCGAAGGGGCATCCCGGTGCTCAGTATCGCGACAATGCTTTATCGAAAGCTCGGTTTGAGTTTCGTTGGGAAGATCAATTCAATCTCTCGCTCGATCCGGAGGTGGCGCGCGAGTATCACGACGAGACGCTCCCGCAGGAAGGCGCGAAGCTGGCGCACTTCTGTTCCATGTGCGGCCCGCATTTCTGCTCAATGAAGATTACGCAGGACGTGCGCGAGTACGCCGCGCAAAAAGAGATCGATGAGCAGGCGGCGTTGAGTGTGGGAATGAAGGAAAAGGCAGAGGAATTCGTCGCCGCCGGCGCTGAGATCTACCAAAACAATAACCAAAGCCTCAACTAGTTTGAGACCATGAGCCCATCTTCAATAGGTTGATGAAACCGCCTGCGAGGTGATATACGGGTGCCGATCCGGTCAACCCGTACCCTGGGGCGGTCTGAATACTACGGATTTCGCTGCCTGGGCCACCGCAGATTACCTGACGGACGACGCGCACGCCGTCGCCGGATGCGAGGTGATGCACCAGCACATCGCCTCGAACTCATAACCTCCAGCAGCGAAATTGGCCCTTACCTTCCTGCGCGCCGTCACGGAGGATAGTATGATTCGACCGGCTACCCCACTTGAACTGAGTGCCTTGAGATTAACGAATCCGCCAAGCGCTGGCTCCGGGCCTCTGGGGATGGCGACGCTGCTTTCACCCACCTTCGCAATCACGGCCTCTCATGTCGTCAGTGAGCTGAAACGAGAAGTATTGCTTCATTTCGATTGCTGGCCTGAGCCCTTCACAATGCTGGCTCAAGCCGCTGCGGTTGATCCTGAAGCTGACCTGACCCTTCTCAAACTGGCATTCGACCTGCCTGCCGATGACGTTCTACCAATCAACCTTGGAACCCCTCGCGGGATCGGTGAAAAGTGGGAATCGATCCTACTAAACGCGGAAGGGCTTAGGCTGGACGTCAACGGGAAGATCGGAAGTAATGCAGGGTCTACTATCTTGTCACTTTCAACGACAGATCTCCCCCCAGATATCAGCCTGAGCGGTGCGCCCGTTTTTGTCGGGGACGACCTGTTGGGGATCGTTCAAGCTTCCCGTAAAGGCCCAATGGGCTCGCGTTTGCAAGTCATATCGGCCGAGGCTATTCAGAAGAGCGAGGCGATGAAGCTCCTGCAACCGAAAGGAGCGCGGCAGAACGTTTCAGCCGATCAAAATCTCCCCGACTCCCGTTTTACTGTTAGCGATGCAGCAGCCGTAGACCTTGGAAAGTTATTCCGGCGACTCAGCAGGGCTTCAATACGAGCACTCAGCCACGCTGAAGGCCTCGAACGTAAAATGGGAAGGAAGAAGGTCCACACGGAGCACCTCATCGCGGGCCTATACGAGAAAGAGGATGGCCCGTTGCGGATACTAATGCAGTCGGCCCAACTCAGCGGCGACAGCTTGCAGCAAATTCTCGATGAACAAGCCCGCAAACCATTGCCACGTTTGAATGAGTATGAACCAGTGCCTTTGCACGCGCTGCCGCCCCTCTCCGATCACGTGCGGGATGCGCTCATTGCCGCCCAAAAGGCAGCGGACGAAGACGCCAGCGACACGATAAATAGCTGGCATCTCCTCTACGGCGCTCTAGCAGTTGAAGACTGCGATCTCGCAATGGTCTTGCGTGAAAAGGGGTTGGTTAAAGAGAAGGTTAGGCGCGGGCGCGCAGAGCGCACTGCCGGTACGACGCGCCCCAACATCGCTGGGTTCATCTCGGACGATCCCAGGAAGGGCACGGACCATTTCGACATCACTCGAGAGGTAAAGGCGCTCTGCTCCGTGCTCGCGGCAAAATCGGTCGATCCACCCCTCTCGCTCGGTCTCTTCGGTGACTGGGGAAGTGGCAAAAGTTTCTTCATGGGCCAGATGGAAGAAGAGTTCAAGCGCCTCAAGAAACTGGCGCGCGCCGATAAGAGTTCACCTTATTGCCCCAACATTGTCCAACTCTGGTTCAACGCCTGGCACTACATGGACATGAACCTTTGGGCGAGTCTCGCTTCGGAAATCTTTGAGGGACTGGCCCAGGAACTTGCCAAAGACGAAAACCTCGACGTGGGCCAGACCGACCCGGAAACGGCACGCGAGCGTCTGCTGGCCGCAACCGCGAGCCGGAAGGATGTGCTCGCCGACGCAGAGCGCAGAAAAACTGTCGCTGAGACGCAGCTGCATGAAAGTGAAGCGCGACTGGCAAGACTCAAAGACGCCGATCAGGAGTTAACCGATAGCCTGTCCTGGCAAGCACTTTCTCATGCGGCATATTCCTTCGTTGCCAGCCAGCCAAATGTGCGAGCAAACATTGAGGAGGCGGGAAAAGCCTTGAATCTGTCAGCTGCCGAGGTCGCTGCGACGGAAACAAAAGGACGACTGCTGGAACTCAAAGGTCTCTGGGGACGGGCCAAAGCTCTCTACCTGTCTATCATTAATGCGAAGTCATACACCGTATGGCTCGCTCTCCTTGTATGTGTTGCACTCGTGCTGATCGCTATCCCAGTCCTGTTGCAATACAAGGAGCACCTCGTCGGTTGGCTTGGGGGCATCAGTGTTTTTCTGGTTGGCGTGGGTGGTCTGGCGAAAGCGCTCAAACCGTATCTTGCAGGCGTCGGTCGCGCGTTTAAGATCATCGAGGACGCACGCTCCAAAAACCAGGCGCTCATCGAACAGCGACGTGCAGAGGCGCAGCGACAGTTGGAAACGCAACGCACGCAGCTTCAGGCCCAGCTGAGTGACGCGACGGTGCGGGTGCAAGAAGCCAATGCCGAGGTCAGACAGCTTGAGCAACGACTCGACGAACTGCGGGCGGATCGGCAAATGGCCAACTTCATCCGGCAGCGCTATGAGAGCCACGACTACACGAGTCAGCTCGGCACCATCGCTCGCGCACGAAACGACTTTGAGCATTTGAGCGACCTGTTGGCGAAAGTGAAAGCACAGACGGCGGCTGAAGCTGAAAGGGCTGCGCGAGTGAAAGAGGGGCAGGCTGCCGCGGAAAGCAGCATACCGGACGAAGAGACGCTCTTGCTGCCACGCATTGATCGCATCGTACTCTACATAGACGATCTGGATCGTTGCCCGGAAGATAAGGTCGTGGACGTGTTGCAAGCCGTACACCTCTTGCTAGCCTTCCCGCTCTTTGTCGTAATCGTCGGTGTGGATCCGCGCTGGCTGCTTCACTCGCTCAAGCAGCATGCGAAGGTCTTTCAGGGTAAAGCAGAAAACGGCAACGACGGAATTGACGAAGAAATGCGCCACTGGCAATCCACGCCGCTCAACTACCTCGAAAAGATTTTTCAGATACCCTTCACGCTTCGTCCGATGGCCTTAACCGGCTTCGGCGACTTTATCGAGGACCTCGCGCGCACACCAGATACCACGGCGGGACAATCCGCCGGACACGAAGGCTCGGCGGCTCCGGCTCCGCCAACTACAGCCACAGATGCAGAGGCCGAAGCAAAGCAGCCAGCGATCGTTATCCCGTCCTCCGCCGGCGCCGCCTCGCAAACGACGCCGGCTTCGCCGACAGTTGAGGCACAGCGCGTCGCGCCGGAGGGCGCCGGCTTAGTAGACGGCAGAGAGACCACTATAGAAGCAGCGGCAAAACCTGCTACTGAACCTACTGTCGTGGAAGTCCCACCCGCCGTCGTAGAAGTCCCACCTGAGTCGAACCCCGAACATTTGCGTATTGAGGATTGGGAACGCGAGTGCATGAAGCAGTTGTTTTGGTTAATCCCTTCGCCGCGTGCCGCTAAGCGTTTCGTTAACATCTATCGGCTCTTGCGCGCTACCGTGCCAGAAGAACAACGAGACTCCTTTGTCGGCGACGCGACACAAGGAACATATCGGGTTGCCCTGGTACTGCTCGCCATTCTCACAGGCTACCCCAGCGAAGCTGCAGACATACTCCGTGACTTGCTAACGCTGAAAGAGGAGCGCACATGGTGGCAGTTTATTGACGGCTTTGAGACGCGGGTTTTTTCGACTTCGAAGGCGCCGCGAAATGGGTCAGGGCAAAGTGAAGCGGAAACAGAAAACCTGCGGCAACTGTTCCGAAACCTGAAGCAGGTGCGCAGCGTCATTCCTGACAACCAGTCCTGCGCGGATTTCATCGATTGGGCACCGAAAGTTGCACGCTATTCCTTCCAATCCGGACGCGTCCTGCTTGCCACGCGGGACCAGGAGCCTGAAGAGGACGATTGAGTTTGCAAATGCCCAACGACCTAACGGTGCGGCGTTGGAATGAAGGTGAGGGCGGAGGAGTTCGTGGTAGCGGATGGTGAGATTATACAGGTGGCTGGTTCCCTAATTTGTGTAGCACTTGAGCGGCGGCAAGCCGCTCCTCCTGAGTGCATTTCTCTTCCTGACTGTTTCCTAGTAAAACTACCGCCTCCATAACGTGGTTCGATAAGAAAGGGGCATATGAAAATCGCTTTAATATTCCTGACTGCTCTAATGTCTCTCGCCGCTGTTGTTTTAACTGCGGAGCCGACCATACCGGCCCTCCCAGTACCGCGCATTTCTGTTTCGCAAACTCGCTCCGTTAAGGGTCGCGTCTTAACTTCTACGCAACTGCCGGCGGTTCAGATCGAATTTTCGGAACCGTTCAAATATGCCGGTGGGCACTCGTTTGTCCTCTACGAAGTCGCTAATGCGGAGCAGCACTTCTTCGTTGATGCCGATAAGGATGGTCGGGTCAAACGGATGTATTGGGTGCAGTTTGAAGGCTATCTGCCGAGCAATACGCACTCTTACGATTACAAATCGCCGAAGACCGTTAACATTGGCGGACTCGATTTCTTCGCCGATGCTTACGCCAGAAATATTAAAGCCAATCCAGGCCGGCCTGATTCGGACGGTAACCGCGCACGCGCCTTCCTCGCCAGCAAGGGTTACCGCTTAGGTAGTGATGAAGTTATCTCGCAACGTCTGGTTCATCTGATAGACGAAGCGAAGCGCAATGAGTTGATGATCATCTACCTCGAGGATCTGAGTTCGATGAAGTTGACTGCCGCTGACCTGGCGCAGGGTGGTAAAGCCGCCGGTCAATGGGAAGCGATCTCCGCAGGACTGCTCGAGCGAGCGACTAAGAACATGAAATTGTCGCGTTAGGAACTTCGTGATATTTCGTGTGGTTTCGTGGATCGTATCGCTTTCGGTCCGCAAAAAAACGATCCACTAAGCAACACGAAGCCGCACTAATAAAAGCGCCGACAAGTCGGCGCACTCCAAAGGCATCGCTATCCGACATGCCAGAAAAGCCAAAACAAGCGGACAAGGAAACGAAACAGGTTGAGCGGGTGCGTCGATTCTGTCTGGCGTTGCCGCAGACGATGGAGAAACTCTCCCACGGCGAACCGACATTCTTCGTACATAAACGCGTGTTTGCGATGTGTTCCATCAATCATCACAACGATGGACACATTGCCGTAACCGTGCCAGCAGCGATAGGAATCCAGCAAATGCTGATTGAAGCTGAGCCCAAAAAGTATTACCGGCCACCATATGTGGGCGGTGCTGGTTGGGTGGGCATTGAGTTGCCTCGAGTCACTGATAAGGAACTGCGAATGCACCTGCGCGAGGCGTGGAAGTTGATCGCTCCGGAAAAGATGCATAGGCTGCTTGATTAGTTCATTAGGTTGATCAATAAAGCGGCAATAAGTTGCCGCACTCCAAAGTCGGGCTCCTTTAGTTAGTTAAAAGTTTTTGGAGTGCACTTAAAAAGCGGCAACAAGTTGCCGCACTCCAAAGTCGAGCCTCTTTGGATAGTAGAAGTTTTTGGAGTGCGCTGACTTGTCAGCGCTTTGGTGAAATCAATTAGGAGCTAGAAATACAGTGAAAGATTCAACGATTCACGGTTCACGATTCAAGATTCACGATTCACAACGAAAACCGCTTCCTTTTCCTTTCATCATCGATGAGTTGGAATCTTTACGCCCTACCGTCAGGAACGTTTTTGGTTTCACTCACGTGTACTTGGAAGACAGGCTTCTTTTTTCATTGCGCGATGCCCCGACTCAGTGCGGTTCGAATGGGATGTGGCTTTACACCACGACGGAACATCTGGACAGCCTGGGCGCGGAGTTTCAGGACCTGCCGCGTAGACAACTTTGGCGCTCGGGAAAGAAGGCCTGGGTGGTCCTCGCTTCGCGACTGGGAAACTTTGAGGAGAATGCTTTCAAGGCTTGTGAGTTGATCCTGCGCGGCGATCAAAGGATTGGTAGAGTGTCGCGACGAATGCCGGTTGAAAAGAGCAACACACTACGGGAGCGGTAGCGATCGAATGCAAATTAGCCGCGGATTTACGCGGATAACACAGATAAGAAAACCTAAGAAGCGGTTTACATCATGCGAGGAGAAACAACATGCAATGGCTTTATCTCGGTACGGCAATCCTCGGCACGGTACTTCCGCTTCGCTTCCTGGCGCCTTTCCTCATCACGAACGGGTTAGACCTGCCGCTATTCTTCCAGCAGCTCTTCCAGAACAATGTGTCCGCATTCTTTGGCTTAGACGTGATGATCTCTTCGTTGGCACTGTGGCTTTTCATCTTCTCCGAAGGGCGTCGCAGGCAAATGCGCGCGCTTTGGATTTATGTGATCTGTAATCTGGTTGTTGGTGTGTGCCTGGCACTCCCGTTGTTTCTTTTCTTCCGTGAACGAAAGCTTCAGGCGGACTGAGGGGATTGCCAATTGCCGATTGCCGATTGACGATTATCGAGACAAAAAAGGCGGGCTGAATGGCCCGCCTTCCTAATTCCCATAACAAGAGTAAACACTAAGGAGTTGGCTTGTCTGCGTCTTCAGGTCGCGCTTTCACGTAAATTTCGCCACGAGCCACCATCCCAGCCTTCTCTGCCAGGGTTTGCACGACGGAGGCGAGTATCTCCTTGTTCTCAAGGCGAAAACTCGTGATGCCTGTCACGTGAGTATGCTGATCGTAGTAATTCAACGTCAGGTAGCGGACCTTCGTCTTAATGAATTGTGCCGGTAGCGCGTAGATCACCGGGATCGCACTGATAACTGTGGCTGCCGCAGGACGTCGTTTCTGCGTATCCGCAAAAGCTGTAGTGACAGCACTGTAGGGAATGAAAAACATTTCCTTCTGATCTTTCATGAACACCAGACGACTGTTGGTGTCGTCAAAGGTTAACGTGCCCTCCATAGTTTTCCGGTAGCCAAAAACGCCGCCTTCATATTTTGCCTTCACAGTTTGCGGAGCGGGAGCTACTTTCGCTGCCGGTTTGCTGGCGTTTGGATCAACAGGGCGCGGTTTTTGCGCTTGAACATCTACCGCCACGATTCCCAGCATTAACAATATCAGTGCTGCAACTTTCATTTGTCTTTCTCCGGTTTGATAAGTCTAGATTCCCGATTGGGTGGTGTAACTTTACCCCTTAGCGAATGGCCGCACCCGTTCAATCGATTCCTTAAAGTCTCCATCGGAGGGCGCCAGGTCTGAGCCTTTCTGATAGGCAACCAACGCCTTGCCATACTGCTTGGAGACTTCGTACGCGTAACCAAGCTCGCGATAGACATTCACATCATTCGGCGTTTTTGACGCTGCGGTTTCAAGAGCTGTAATCGCTTTAGGGAAATTCTTTGCCCGTGATTGGGCCACGCCGAGCAGGTAGAACGTCACACCCTGTACATCGCCTCCCTGCGTGGCGCGTTCAAGGGCTGCGGCGGCGCGGGCGTATTGTTCAGAACCAATTAGGGCTTGGCCAAAAAGCGTAACCGCTTCGGCATCGGTTCTAACTTTTATCAATCCTTCACCCGCGCGAACGGCATTTAAATAATCCGCATTGGCCTTTGCCGTGTCAGTCGCAGCGGCTGCGCGCCGCAGATAGACAGACGTTAACAACGTCCACGCCGACGCGAGGCGAGCATCATTCACCGTGGCCCGATTCAGAGCGACAATCGCGCCGTCCAGATCGTTGCGGCTAAGAGCAATTTGTCCAAGATAAAAGAGTGAGAGAGTGTCGCGTGGATTAAGTTTAACTACCGAATTAAAAGTGCGTTCTGCATCCTCTGGTTTGCCGGTCTTATACTCTGCGAGTCCCCGGTAATAGAGCATTGACGCATCGGGCTGCGTCCCACTGCGTGTTGTCGCGGTTACCAGTAAAGGTAAAGCCTGCTCGAATTTTTCAGAGAGGACGTAGGCCTGAGCCAGGGCATCAGCCGTGTTTGGATCTTCCTGTTTGGCGGCCCGCTGCAGTTTTACTGCCTTTTCCAGATCGCTCGCCGCTTCGACGTACTGCTTTAAATTCAACTCCGCGAATCCGGCAATCTTCCAGGCTTCCGCGTCGTTGGGAAAGTTGGCAGCTACTGCCTTCGCTTCTTTTGCCGCTGCCGCAAATTGTTTCTGTTGCAACAACTGATAAGCATTGGCAGTGTCGCCCGAAGCGACTGGATTGGCGACCGGACGCACCGGCTGGACGGTGATCAAAGGGGCATTGGGATCCGTGCGGGCGGTTGTCGTAGTACGTGGTTCCGGGCGCAGCAATGGTTCGTCCGCTGGTTTAGGCGCCGGCCTTACCCGCCGCGGCCGGCTGGATTGCGCGGTCACAACGCCTGCCAGAGCGAACGCCAGGGTGCTAACGGAAATCGCCCGTTGCAAGTATTTATTGTTCATAAGACTTCTTCCGGGGAGAGGTTTGTTGCGGCGAATAAAAGATGCGTGAACGACAACTTTCGGATGCCGACATTGCCTTAAGAGTTCGCCTACGTGCAATTTAGCTCAACTAGCCTCGCGGTTCAAACAGTCCTATCAGTCGTTTTAGACGGTCAGCACGCGCAAAGTGCCGAGAAATCAGACGTTAAGAACAAAAGCGACCGGCAATTAAGCCGATCGCTCTTGGCTGGAATGCTGATAGGAAGTTGAGTCTAGAAATTCAGCTTAATCCCAAATTGGAATTGGCGCGGATCGTAAGCTGCGGTAGGCCGGCTGTGGTAACGCCCGCCAGGACCACGCTCGTTAAAGTTATTCACGGCATCGAAGAAAGGATTGGCTGCAGCTTCATTGAATCGATTGAAAAGGTTGAAACCCTCCGCGATCAAATCAAGCTTGAAGCGTTCGCCGAGCCTAATCGAACGCATTACGCGCAGGTCGAGTGCTGCATAGCTGTGCGTAATGCCGCGATTTCTGCCCAAGCTCCCATCTGTCAGGAATGGCGGCAGAAGGAGGCGTCCATCCGCACCGACACTCGGCCGTTCGTTTGAGCTCTGCAGGTCCAGGTTCTGGTCGATTCCCGTCAGAATGTTGAAAGGACGTCCCGAAGAAATTTCCAGTATTGGAGCAATGGTGAAATCTGCCAGGAAACGGCGCGCGCCGGAAGCTGAACGCCACGATCCGGGCGACGCCCACATACCGCTGAAGACGAAACGATGACGCTGGTCAAAGAGTGAGTCGGAACGATCGAGGCGGAAGTTGCGATTGTTGAGTGGCTTGAGCAAGGTCTGCAAGTCGGAAGAGTCGTCAATCGCGTGTGACCATGTGTAGGACGCGAGGAACTGGAAGTTGTTTGAGAAGCGTCTCTTCACTTCCAAGTTAAGCGCGTTGTAGTTTGAATTGCCGTCTGAGAGCTGCGCGCTCACGTCGCCGAAGGGAGTGATAGCACCGGGTGTGCGCACAGAACCGACCATGGCTCCGTCAAAGACAGCCTTGCTCACTCCATTCGCCGCGAGAAAGAAATAGTTCGGCGCGTTGGGCCGGAAGAAATTGGCCGCCAGCGGACTAACGATCACCAGACCGTTGGTATTGTTAACGGCTACCAGCCCCGGAATGCGGACCGTGTAGAGCGCATTGCTGGCCAGCGGAATCGGGAAGAGCACGGCCTCAGCCAGGCCCGTCGGATTGCGCCCATTCGGACAACCACCCGGGCAGAGCACTGGGTTATTCGCCGCGAACCGGCGGAAATTTTCCGCGATTAGATCCGCGCGCGGGGCGTTGACGTCCTGCGGGTGCGGCAGGTGATGCGCGCCGACAAATGTCCAGCCGGCCGAGATTGAAAGGTTCTCGCCTAACTGCCTTTCTACTGTGAGATTTGCCTGGTTCGCGTATGCGTATTCGAAATCCTTAGCTACGTTTAGTGTGAACGGAAAGACTGGGCCAAAACCAACGAAGGTTTGGTCATTAAAGACCAGCCGGCCCGGTAGATATTGAGCCGTGGCTGCTGCGCCCGGAGTCGCCGCGCCAGGCGGACAAAGTGGATTTGTAGTGGCCGCAGTGCAGACGGTGCCGGCGAAAATATTCAGGAGGTTTAGTGTCGCAGTTGGAGCGGGACTGATTGGCAACACGTTTGTGTACTGCTGCTGTTGCGAAGCGTCCGCAATGTCGGAGTTAAAAGCTACGGCGAGCAACGGGTGATCATAGAACAGCCCATAGGCTGCGCGTACCACCGTCTTACCATTTCCGTGGACATCCCAAGCCAGGCCGAAACGAGGCGCAATGTTATTCGTATCGCGCGGGAATCCCTGTTGGACACCCAGTCCGTCCTGAAGGGCCTGAAAGTCAGCCGCGGAGAGACTTATGCCAGTCAGCGGATCTTGAAAAGGAATTGGCGGGATGGTGTCAGTCAGCTCCACGTCATATCGTAAACCGTAGTTAAGGGTGAGATTTGACCGCACCTTCCAGGAGTCTTGACCAAAAAAAGCAATCGGGCGGTTCTTGATCGAGCTGCGAGGATCGCCGAAGCCCTGAATAAACACGCTGGGAATTCCCAATCCATAAGACTGTATGGGTGTGAGCGCAGGTGCGCTGGCGGGCAACCCCGTTATGACGGGCTGCAAATTAAAGGCGCTGAAATTAAAGAGCCCGGGAAAGTTCAACTCAAAGGTCGCGTCGACATTGATGAAGTTGAAGTCGGCGCCAAACTTGGTTGTGTGGTTCCCGATGATCCAGTTGACGTTATCCGCAATTTGGAAACGATCTTCCGTGCGATTTACCGGCGAGAAGGGATTGGATCCAATGAACGCTGCGCCGGAAATCTGGAGTGCTACGCTGGGAATCTGCGAATCAAAGGTCGCTTTGCGACGCCCGAAATTAAAGCGCGCTTCATTGACAATCGTGTTGGTAACGGTCGAAGACAAGTTCGCACCGAAGGACGTGTCGCGCAACGTCTGAATACCTGTGCGCGAGAAATCGTTTTGTCCGAGTGTTTGATTCTGCGATTCGTCCTGGATACCTGTGATGTCGCTGGGGTTGTACCCAAAACGCATGGTGAGCTGGTTGCGCTGATTTATTTTGTGGTCCCCGCGCAGCGAGAAGAAACTCGTGTCCTCCGAAATCGGGAAAACGCGCTTCAACTGGTTAAGCGGCCGAAATCCTATCGGCTGCCCGGCGTCATTAACTGTAATGAAGTTTGGCAGAATTAAATTGTTGGCGGCTGTCGGCACCGGCGTGCCCGAAAGCAGGAACCGCCCTCCAATTACACCTGGGGCAATAGGACTGAACGCCGGGCACATGCTGCCATCATTTGGGCTGCTCAGGGGATTGAAGCCATTGAGCGCGATCGAACCCGCACTGGAAGCGAAGAAGGCGTAAGTCCTGGCGAGACAGATAGCCTGAGGCGTGCCGGCGGCAAGTAATCCATTGATAAAAGTAGCTTGACCGGCCGAGATATTCGAGAAGGTGCGCGCCACTGGATTGAGACCTGGGATTACAGGTATCGATGCCGAAGAGCTCAGTTCTCCTGTCACGTCAGAAGTAAAGAAGCCGGATTCCTGACGACGCCGCTGTTCGAAGGCGGCAAAAAAGAAGGTGCGGTCGCGCACAATTCGCCCACCAAGCGTCGCGCCATATTGCGCTCGCGTGAAAGGCGGCTTCTTGCTGGGATCGTTATCAATGAGCGGCGCTAAAGCATTACGCGCCTGAATAGACTTGTGACGGATGAATCCGAAAACGTTGCCATGGAAGTCGTTGGTTCCGCCCTTAGTAACCACATTGATGATTCCTCCGGTGGCCCGGCCAAACTCCGCGGCGTACGAGTTTGTGGCCACCTGGAATTCCTGCACCGCTTCCTGCGAGACCGTACTGCGCGAGGCATTCACCGAATTGTCGGTATTGTCGGCGCCGTCTACCTGAACCAGAGTCGAACGCCCGCGTTGCCCGCCGATATTCAAACCGGATGAAGGGGCTGGTCCAATGGGACGGTCGTTGCCGCGATTGACATTCGAGATTGTCGTTGAGAATCCCAGGTAGTCGCGTTGATTGATGGGCAGGCTTTCGATGCGTTGCTGGTCAATCGTGTTGGTGACTGCCGTGCGCGATGTTTCCACCAATTCAGCAGTGGCTCCGGTAATTGTTACAACTTCAGTTATCTCTCCGGCTTCGAGGGTAACGTCCAAGTCTGCGGCTTGACCGACTGTAAGACTTACGCCGGGCAAAACAGACTTTTTGAAACTCGCTGCCTCGACCGTGACTTCGTAATCACCTGGAGTGAGGTTCACGATTTGATAAAACCCTTCTTCGTTAGTGAAGGTGGTTCGAGAAGCGTTCGTCGCTGGGTGACGGGCCGTAACGGACGCGCCTACAACAACCGCACCCGTGCCGTCTTTTACAAAGCCCCGTAGGTCAGCAGCGTTGGACTGAGTCTGCCCAAAACCAACGGTGGCGTAGAGCGCTGTGATCAAAAAAAGGAAAGTGAGCCGAATCGAAGCGTGAAACCATTGCCCGGAGGACGGTACCATCATCGTATTCTCCTTAACTTTAGAATCCGGCACTCGCGCGAATTAGATGTCACTATGTTATTCGGTGAGCGGACGAAATGCTCCTGGTATCTGCGGAACCAGATCACCCCTTCCTTCATCTATAACGGCGTGTTGGGGGAGAAAGGCGCCAAGAGCACTGAGCGATAACGCTCCGCCTTTTTACCCCAAAAGCGCTCACGTGGCAAGGTTTATTAAGTTTGAGATCTGACCGGAATTACAGCCGTTTAGAGTTTCGGATGAGCCTTCGGCGAGCCGTTTGTGCGGACACTCCAGACCCAGGGTTTGCGGGTTGCTCGTGCAACGTTTCGACGAAAACTTTCGCTGGCGCCAAAACAGATCATCGCAGTCTCTGCGAGCCGTGGAATGAACGCGGCACGACGCAGCCAGCCGCTGACGCGCAAACGAGAGTTGAATGCGTTGGCATAGTTGGCTCGATACCGATTCGCGATCTCTGAGAATAAACCTGCCTCGTTAAGACAGTGGCGCGATTCCGAAATCGTTTGCGCGGCAACAGCGCCGCTCTCAAGTGCCAGCAACATTCCGCTTCCCGTAAACGGATCGATGAAGGCGGCCGCGTCACCAATCATCAGCAGTCCGGGCGCGGGTACGAGGGTGTGACGGCCAAAACTCTCCAAAGCAACACTCAACCAGGGCGTCGTAAACTTGGCTGGGCCAAGAGTAAATTTCGCGCGCGAGTTGCGGAGCACTGTAGACTTCAAGACTTGTTCAGGATCCGAGCCGCAGTGGCGCACATCGCTTGCGGCCGCGATAAAGCACAAGTTACTCAAACCGCCTTCGATGTTGCTTAGTCCGCCATACCCGCCGGGATAGAAGTAAATCTCGCACGCTCCCGATTCTACCTGGCCATTTTCCAGATGCGCCTTGAATGCGACGAATTTGGCGCGAGATTGCAGCTTTGGTGCTTTGTCGAGCTTTCGCGCCAGCACTCGCGCGCGGCCCGTTGCATCAATCGTCAAGTGAGCTCGATAGTCGTGCATTCCATCAACCTGCCTGACCCTGACTCCGCAAACGTGATGGGCTTCGAGAATTAGATCAGTAACCTGAGCTTCTTCAAAGACTGTTACGCCAACGCGCTTCGCTGCCTTAAGCAGCAAGTTATCCATTTCTGCCCGGCTGAGTCCGATTGCCATTCGGTTGTTTTCAAACCAGTGACTAGGCACTGTTACTTTTTTTCCGTGCCGGGAGTAAAAGCTGGTTTCCGTTAGCGTGGCGCCGTTTGCCGCAAAGATGTCCTGCGCCACTCCGAGTTGCTCGAAATGATTGATGCATTCTGGTGAGATGAACTCTCCGCAAAGTTTCGCTCGCGGAAACTTTTTCTGTTCCAGGAGCAAGACTGCAAGCCCGGCGCGTGCAAGGCGAATCGCGGCGCTGGTTCCGGCTGGCCCAGCTCCGGCAATCGCCACGTCGTAGTTATGATCGCTCGTCATAGCGTATCGCCCACACCAGCGTTGATTTTAGTAGCCAGAGAATTTTGGGCAAGCATCGCATCCGGTGAGTTGATCGAGTTCGGGCGCGCGGTGAGCACCAGGCGAGAAGGAAATGTCTGAACGACCTCGATATCCTTCAGTTGCGCTTGATGCGCCAGGCCTTCGAGTTCCTCAGGTTTGAAACTGCGGAGGATTGAAAGCGCGCCGTCTTCCCGAATCAAGCGATTCTGGAAGAGCAACCGGCCTACCGTTATGTAGAAGTAATAAGCAACCGGATTTCGATGAAGGTCAATTACGAATATCGCCCTGCGCGCGATGCGATTCAACTCACGGAGAAAGATCACCACTGCACTATCCGAAAAATGATGGGTGATAAGGGAACAAATGGCGTAATCAAATGTGTTGTCAACAAATGGCAGCTTGAAGCCATCGGCTCGAACCGAACTAACCTCAGGGAACTGACGCGATTCCTCAATAATTGCTCGGGCTGATCGAGCATTCAATTCGACACCAACGAACTTGCCGCGACGATGGGTGTCTTTGGCCCAACGCGCTGCAGCGCGTAGCAATTCACCAGAGCCGGCGCCCACATCGATAACTGAGAACCTGGCGAGATTCAGTTGCTCGATGTCCGCGAACAACGTCCGGCTTAACGCATGCGTATCACCAAGCCAGGTATTTACTTTTCGCAGTTCTACCAGACACCCCTCGTATTCCTCTGGCGTGTAGTCTCCCTTATCGAGATGCTCCAACTCGTGGCTGCGTTTGCGAAATCGAGAAAACATCGTGACTGTATCGGGTCTCGGGTCTCGGGTATCAGGTCTTGGGTGTCGGGCGGTTATCAGGTGTTGGGTGTAGGAGTATCGGGTATCGGGTCGTCCGTCACCCTGATACTGACACCGACATCTGATACCCGGTACCTCACACCCGGTACCTCACACCCGGCACCCGGCACCAGGCACCCGCTACCCGGCACCCGTTAAATTTTTTCAATCAGCAGTGCGCTGTTCTTCGAGCCGAAGCCAATGCAATTGCAAAGCGCGATCTTCACGTCGGCAGGGCGCGCATCATTAGGAACATAATCGAGATCGCAATCAGGATCGGGCTCATCAAGGTTTATGGTCGGCGGAATCATTTTTTCGTGCATCGCGCAAAGCGCCGCTCCCAGCCCTGCAGCGCCGCTCGCGCCTTGCGGATGACCAACCTGTGATTTCGTTGCCGACATCGGAATGCGCTCAGCGTGACCATCAAATGCCAACTTAAGCGCGCTGGTCTCTATGCGATCGTTCAGCAACGTCGAAGTTCCGTGAAGATTAACGTAGTCAACATCCTCCGGCCCGCGGCCCGCATCCTGTAAGGCCAAACGCATCGCTCGCGCGGGCTCGTCGCCGCCTTCCTCGAGTCGCACACGGTGATAAGCATCGCAAGTGGCGCCATATCCGGTAATCTCCGCATAGATCTTAGCGTTGCGACTACGTGCGTGCTCCAGCTCTTCGAGTACATAAAGCCAGGCGCCTTCTCCCAAAACAATTCCGGATCGATTCCGAGAGAACGGTCGCGAGGCACGCTTGGGTTCTTCATTCCATTCGTTCGTTAAGACCGTCATCAGATTGAAGGCGGCAAGTATTCCGGGAGCAATGGGCGCGTCGACTCCTCCGGCCATCATTAGATCCTGTCTACCTAGAGCAATGTGTTCCGCTGCGTAAGCGATCGCATCGGTTGAACTTGTGCATCCGGTGGAAACGATGTGTGACAGACCTCGCAGGCCAAACGCCATGGAAAGTTCACTTGAAAGACCACCATGAGTCGATGCAGGAATCGTATAGACACTGGCTTTGTTGGCAGGACCGACATACCAGTATTCATATTGCCGTTCCGTGAAAGCCAAACCACCACCACCGGTTCCCAGCACGACACCGAATGCCCGCCGCTCATCCAACGTCAAATCGTTTGTGATCAGTTGAGCATCTGCAAGCGCCTCTCGCGCTGCCGCGAGAGCAAGAGGTACGGTCCTGGGCACATGCTTGCGATCCTTTGGATTGAGCTGCGCCTCCCAATCGAAGCCTTCGATCTCGGCAGCTATCTTCACAGGCATATTTGTTGTGTCGAATGAAGTGATCTGCCGCACACCACTTTCGCCGTCGAGCAAGGCCCGCCAAAAAGCGGTGCGTCCAATCCCGATGGGCGTGACACAACCCATTCCGGTTATTGCAACGCGGCGGACTCGCTGGAACCGGCTTAACATTTCATTTTCTCCGGTACGGCAGATTGTTCTGCTGGTGTGGTTAGGAGAATAACACTGCTCGCGGGAAAACAACTGTGGTTGAAATAGATGGTGCTGTCCGAATTTTGATGGAGCGCCCTCCGTCCATGGGCGCCCGGCTTATTGAAGCGGGGCGTTCACGGACGAACGCCCCTACCGTCTTGCCAAATTAGGACACCACGAAATAAATCAGGGTCGCTTGTGACAACAAACGACCCTTAGAGATTTCTTAGTTGAAATGTTGAAGGGGATGCTAGGGTTCAACTTTCGTCCCACACTCATTGCAAAACTTAGTTCCCGGCGCCAATTCTGTTTGGCACTTAACGCATTTTTGCTTTTCCTGCTTCGCTCCGCATTCGCTGCAGAACTTAGTGCCGGCTGGCAACTGAGCGCCACACTTAACGCAGTTGGTTTTTGTCGTGTCGCCAGAAGATTCGCTTGGCTTTGGATTCATTGCGTTTGCCATTGCGCCCGTCATGGCATTACCGACTGCGAATCCAGCTCCCAGACCAGCGCCTAGTCCAGCACCACCGGACGGGTTTTGCGCTGCATCTCGCATCGCGTCTGCCGCCTGAAACTGCGCGTAGCGTCCGACATCGCCAATTACGCCCATCGATGTTCGCTTGTCCATCGCCGCCTCGACCTCCTGCGGCAATGAAATGTTCTCGATCATGTATTTCGTGAGCTCAAGACCGTATGTCTTAAACTCATCACCTAACTTACTCCGCACAAACTTGCTTAGTTCGTCGTAGTTGGAAGCAAGATCCAATGCCGCAATCTTTGATTCAGCGAGGGCATCACTGAATCCACTGACGAGAGTGCGCTTGAGTTGGCCTTCAATGTCTTCGGTAACAAAGTGGCCATTCGTTCCCGCGACCTCTTTGATGAATGCTCGTGGATCGCCGATGCGAATTGAATAAATACCAAACGCACGAAGCCGCACCATCCCGAAATCCGTGTCGCGCATCATTACCGGGTTTGCAGTTCCCCACTTAAGGTCGTTGAACTGTTTAGTGTTGACGAAATAAACCTCTGCTTTAAAAGGTGAGTTAAAGCCGTGCATCCAGGCGCCCAGTTTGGACAGTATTGGAGTGTTCCCGCCGTCGATTGTGTAGAGACCCGGCGTAAAAACGTCGGCAATTTGCCCCTGAAACACGAAGACAGCAGCTTGCGATTCACGCACTGTTAGCCGGGCGCCATTTTTAATTTCCTGGCCTTGAACGGGGAAACGGTAAAGAAGTGTATTGCCCGAGTCGTCAAGCCATTCAATGACCTCGATAAACTGTGAGCGGATGGCATCCATTATTCCCATTTAATTCAAATCTCCTTCGTGAAGCATTGTTTCAACTGGTCAGCTTCGTAAAGTGGCTGCGAGCTGCCTCGCGGTCAATCAACATAAGCAAATATTGCATAAAGCAGTCCCTTGAGGAAAGAGTTCGTGACGGTTTTCTCAATTGAACTATCGATTCTCTAGCGTGGTAGGCCGATAACGCTTTAAGTAAGCGAAACAAACCAAAGCAAACAGTCCTCCGGCGATGTCGATCAAGCTATCGAAGATCGACGCTGTTCGGGCACTAACAAAGCTTTGGTGAAATTCGTCTAAGAGCGCATAAGCAACTACTAGTATGGCGCTGGCACTGACCCAATTCTCGCTCAGCACTCGATGTGTCGAACCAATGAAAGCTCGAGCCGCCAGGAATCCGAGCGCGGCATATTCGGTGAAGTGCGCTGCTTTGCGTATTAAAAAGTGGAGTACCGCAATTCGTTCTTCACTGATCTGCGGAAACAGCCAGAGAAGCAGCGGCCTCAGTATGCGTGACGTGTTGTCGGCTGAGAATCCGCTTGTGGATGCGAGATAGATAAAGAGCATCCAGGAAGCAAGTGGCGCATAGCGCCAAACACGAGTTCCCATGGATGAATGTGCCATTAAGTCTCGGAAGATCAGTTTTGATGGAGTAGTAACTAATATGGGAAGCCGCAATTAGCAGCTTCCCATTCGGGTGGTGCAAAATCGTTATCGCTGGTTATTGCGCGGCTGCTCCGGAAACGACTTCAATGATCTCATTGGTAATCGCTGCCTGCCGGACGCGATTCATATTCAGCGTCAAGCTATCGATAAGTTCACTTGCGTTCTTCGAGGCAGAGTCCATCGCGGTCATGCGAGCGCCCTGTTCGGAGGCAACGGATTCCAGGAGGGCCCGGAAGATCTGAGTTTCGATCAGGCGCGGCAACAATTGACTAAACATCTCGGCTGGAGGTTGTTCGTAAATATAGTCAACGAGCGAAACTGGCTGAGATGAAGAATCTGTTTCATTGCTGCCACCAGCGCGCGATACCGGCAAGAGTTGTTCGACGACTACGCGCTGCTGCAATACCGACTTGAACTCGTTATAGATTAGAAAGACTTTATCGAGTGCCAGGTCGTCGGTGAAGCGCTTAATAACGTCACGCGCCACTTCGATGGCTTCCGAGAAATCTATCCGTCCCTTACCTGTAAGGCCGATATACTCGCCGCTCATTACTCCACGACGTCGGAAGAAATCCCTGCCTTTGCGGCCGACGGCGAGAATTTCAATCTTCTTTTCCGAATGCTGATTAATGAAAGCCTGGGCCGCTTTGATCAGATTTGTATTAAACGCTCCACACAATCCCTTATCAGCAGTAATGACAACGACGAGGTAGCGCTCATCACTGCGCTCGTCCAATAGTGGGTGGTGGAAATTCTCGTCGGTCCTACTGGCTAATTCACCAAGGACTTCGATCATCTTGCTGGCAAACGGGCGGGCGGTGACAACGCGATCCTGCGCACGCTTCAGCTTCGCCGCCGAAACCATTTTCATGGCCTTGGTTATTTGCTGAGTATTCTTGACCGACTTTAGTCGCCGGCGGATGTCTAAAAGATTAGGCATCTTGAGTCTGGTTCTCTCTTGTGAGTTCGATTACGCAGTCGCCGGAACAGCTTCGTTCGTAGAGCCTTGTGTTGCAGCGGCGGCGTCTGAAGCTGATGTCGCGCTTCTTTCCTTCCACATCTCTTTAAAGTCTTTCAAAACGACTTGCAGATCGGCCTTGATCTCGTCAGTCAAACTCTTCTTCTCGCGAATGTTGTGCAGCACACCCGGGTGTGAGTTCTCAATAAACTTGATTAGCTCGGCTTCAAAGCTGCGAACATCCTCAACCGCAATGTCGTCAGTGAACCCGTTACTGGCGGCCCAGATAACCAACACCTGCGTTTCAATTGCCATTGGCCGATATTGGGGTTGCTTCAGAATCTCAACGAGCCGCTGACCGCGTGCGAGTTGTGCCTGAGTGGCCTTGTCGAGATCCGAGCCAAACTGGGCGAACGCCTGCAATTCACGAAACTGAGCCAGATCAATTCTGAGCGTCCCGGCAACCTGCTTCATTGCCTTAATCTGCGCCGAGCCACCGACGCGTGAAACACTATTGCCGACGTTGATTGCGGGCCGAATGCCACTATTGAATAAATCCGCCTCGAGGAAAATTTGCCCGTCAGTGATGGAGATTACGTTCGTCGGAATGTATGCAGAAATGTCACCCGCCTGCGTTTCAATAATCGGAAGGCTGGTTAAGGAACCGCCGCCTTTTGCGTCAGATAATTTTGCCGCGCGTTCCAACAAACGAGAGTGCAGATAAAAAACGTCGCCAGGATAAGCCTCTCGTCCGGGCGGCCGGCGCAACAGCAACGAGATTTCTCGATAAGCCGCAGCCTGCTTTGAAAGATCGTCATAGATTGTCAAAGCGTGCTTGCCATTGTCGCGGAAGTACTCGCCCATCGCCGCACCGGCGTAAGGAGCAAGGAACTGCATCGCCGCTGGATCGGAAGCGGTTGCCTTAACGACTATGGTGTACTCCATGGCCCCAAAGTCGTGCAGCGTCTTTACAACCTGGGCCACAGTCGAAGCCTTCTGCCCGATTGCGACGTAGATACAGATTACGTCCTTACCCTTTTGATTAATGATCGTATCGATGGCTACGGCAGTCTTGCCGGTCTGCCGGTCGCCAATGATCAACTCACGTTGCCCTCGTCCAATAGGCACCATTGCGTCGATAGCTTTGAGACCGGTTTGCAATGGCTCTTTAACAGGCTGCCGATCAACTACGCCTGGCGCGATTCGCTCAATAGGATTGAAGACGTCCGTGACGATCGGGCCCTGATCGTCGATGGCAATTCCCAAAGCATCCACCACTCGACCTACCAGCGCCTCGCCAACCGGAACCTGCATGATTCGGCCGGTCCGCTTAACCAAGTCGCCTTCCTTGATTGCCTGAAATTCGCCAAAAAGAACGGCTCCGACTTTGTCCTCCTCGAGGTTCAGCGCAAGACCGCGAACGCTGTGCGGAAACTCGAGGAGTTCACCTGCCATTACCTTTTCCAGTCCATGGATCTCAGCAATACCGTCACCCACTTTGATCACAGTGCCGACTTCCATCACGGTGACGCCAACTTCAAAACTCTGGATCTGTTGTCGGATAATCTCGTTAATTTCGTTAGCTCTAATCGGTTCCATATCTATCCTTTTGGCGCACCGCCAATTGTTCTAGTTTTCGACCTCGTTCCCCGGTTTGCTCGTTAACCTGCAAGAACCTTCTCCATGCGGTCCAGTTGGTTTCTAATCGACCCGTCGTACACTGTGGACCCTATTCGCGTGACAATGCCACCAATCAACGAATCGTCCACTGAAAAGTCTAAGCGCACGGATTTGCCGGTAAACTCAGAAAGCTTCTCCACTAACATCTCCTTTATATCTTCGTTGACCGGCTTGGCTGTCGTAACGTGAGCCGCTACAACCTTCGCTCGGGAATCGAGGACCCCGCTCAGGAGAACATTGATTTGATGTAAGGCAGTCAGCCTCTGATTCTTCAGAAGAAGGTTGAGAAAATTGGCTGTAATTTCGTTGATTCCGGAGCGCTTTATTAGTTCAGCCAGTACTCTTCTTTTCTGCTCGTACGGGATGGTGGGGTTTTCAAAAGCTTCTTTGAGCTGGGGGTTTGTTCGGATCAACGATTCCCATGAGACAAGCTCCTCCTGAACGATTCGTTCTTGGCCTCTTTCGCCTAACACGTCAGCCAGGGCTGTCGCGTACCGCCGGGCTACGGACTGTGAACTCAAATCTGCCTCCCTCGAAACTGATCCGCTGATGTACTAATTAAACGGGAGTCGGCCTGAAGGTCAATATCTCTACGTATTAATGTTTCGGCCTTTCTGATGCTTTGATTGGCGGTGAATTGTCGTAGCTCTAACTGGGCGTTTTTGGCCATCTTTTCAATTTCTCGATCGCCCTGTGCCTGTAACTTGGCGATCTCCATCTCTGTCGCCTCTCTAATTCGGTCCCGTTCGGCCCTCGCCTCAGCCTCCGCATCGGCGCGTATCTTCGAAACCTGATCATCCAGACTCTTTAGTCTTGTCTCCACTTCAACCAGTTGGGCCTCGCCAAGTTCTCGCTGGCGTTGCGCCTCCTCAAGCTCCCGTTTGATGTTAGCTCGCCTATTCCGCAATCCCTCACTAATGGGTTTTCCAAAACGGTAATGAACGTAAAGAGCGCCAGCAATAAACAGAAATAGATTTACAAACCTCCAAGCCTCAAAACCTGGGTAATTTAACCAATCAGTATCAGCCAAAATAGTCAGCACTCAATTCACCCCGGGAGAACTATCAGACGTCCTCAGAATCTGGTCTCGAATGGTCGCGGCTAGGGTCGTAGTATCAAGTGCCCGTCGGGCGCTCTCTGCTTGGCTCTCGATCGCCGCACCTTCTTCGCTTACGCGTTGATCTATTTCCTTTTTTAGAGAGTCGATCTTTACCGCCCGTTCACGAAGACTCTCATTCCGCATTTCTTCCATCAGCTTGTAGCCGGATGCACGGGCTTCCCGTAAAGTCTCTCGATATTGCCTCGTTCCGGCTTCAATCCGATTCTCTAACTCAGCCGCCTGTTTCAAGTTTGCCTTATTCCGGCCCTCCCGCTCCGAGATAACTTGGGCAACGGGGCGAAACAGAACCTGATTGAGTATCGCCACCATGATCAGCACGAATAGGATGTGGAGCAGAATCGTGCCGTCAGGCACGAGCTGGATACTTCCTTCGGCGAACGCGAGAAATGTGGTCATAATTACGACTTCCAAAAAGTCGGCGAGTCTAACATGTGGTGTAAAAAGCGGTCAAACTCGTGAGAGGGCAAGCCAACTCGAAGCCGCCCTGCCATGCGCAGCCCCCAAGGCTGTACTTCGTACATCAGAAATGTGCTGTACTAGATACAGCGGCGCCGGATAGGATGCGCTGGGTTATTCGGTTCAGGTCAGCAAGGTTAAAGTATTTAATCTCCAGAACGCCCTCGTCCGCACCGTACTTCTGCCTAAGGGAAACTTGTGTTCCAAGCTCCCGCCGCAATTTAGTCTCCAACGCCTTTACGTTTGGGTCGATACCGCGTGCCGAGTGCTTGGGTTTTTCCTCGCCCTCTTCTCCGGCTTTTTTGATCAGCCGTTCGGTCTCACGGACAGATAATCCCTTCTTTACTATTGCGGCCGCGAATTCGCGCTGCCTCCGCGGCTCGGCTAGCCCGAGAAGAGCTCGCGCGTGCCCCGTGGACAGAGTTCCTTCTTGAACGAGGGTTTGGACGTCACTGGGTAGCCGTAATAATCTCAGGTAGTTCGTCACATACGAACGGTCTCTTCCAATCCTTGACGCCAACGTCTCCTGCGTCAGCCCGACGTTCTCCAGAAGACTCTTGTAGGCCTGCGCCTCCTCGATAGCATTCAGGTCTTCTCTTTGAATGTTTTCGACAAGCGCGATTTCCAAAAGCTTTTCGTCTGGCACTTCCCGAACCACAGCGGGAATGGAACGTAGACCTGCAATCCTGGCCGCTCTTAGCCTTCGCTCTCCTGCAATCAACTCGAACCGACCGCCTCTGCGTCGTACCAATACTGGCTGGACCACGCCATTGGCTTTTATGGATTCCGCGAGTTCGTGTAATGAAGCATTATTGAAACGGGTTCTGGGTTGAACCGAACATGGCTCGATTAGAGCTTCGTCGATCTCTATTGACTCAACACTTCCACCCGAGGGCTCAGCCAGCAGCGCTCCCAGCCCCCGGCCCAGCGGTTTGCGTGTCATAGATTCGAATCTCCTTTGATAACTCTACATAGGCCTCAGACCCTCGTGAGCTCGGGTCATACATGATTATGGGCTTGCCGTAGCTCGGCGCCTCTGCCAATCGAACATTCCTGGGTATAACCGTTTTGAAGACTTGTTGTCCGTAGAAGTCTCGCAGGTCCGCGGCGACAGCGGTAGACAATTTGGTCCGTTCGTCATACATCGTCAGCAGAAGGCCTTCGATGCTGAGGGTGGAGTTGTGGAGCCGCCTGATCCGAGCGAGCGTATCGAATAGTTCGTTCACACCCTCCAGAGCATAGTATTCGGCTTGAATAGGTACCAACAGCGATCTAGAAGCGGTCAGAGCATTAAGAGTCAGAAGCCCTAATGAAGGAGGACAATCAATTATTATGATGTTGTAAGCTGTCTCAACTGCCGCTATGGCATCCCTAAGCTTAAATTCTCTTTTCTCCTGATCTACTAGCTCTATTTCCGCGCCGGCGAGGTCTTTGCTCGACGGGACGACGTCGAGTCCTGGCATATCGGTATGGAGAATCACATTCTCCATGGGCTCTCCCAGAACTAACACATGGTAGAGGCTAAGACGAAAACTTCCTCGCAATATGCCGACACCTGAAGTTGCATTCGCCTGAGGATCAACATCGACTAGCAAAACCTTAAGGCCTTCTTGGGCGAAAACGGCCGCGAGATTGACGGCCGTTGTGGTCTTCCCCACACCGCCTTTCTGGTTCGCTATAGCGATGATTTTTGTCATTTGAATCAGCTGAAAGGAATGCAAACTTACCACAAGGGCGGAGAGGCTGGCCATTACGGCCCTCTGGATCCTATGTTTTATTCACAGTGTTTCACGTGTCCCATCCCGTGATGAAGGTTTCACGTGAAACTCGGAGATACTGCCTGGCTTTTCAGGCTTACCAGAAGGGCAGTTAAACCGGCTGTCGTAATGCCGTTTATTCTACGAGCATCGCCAAATGTAGGGGGTTGGGCTCGTTCAAGTCGCTCTACCATTTCGGTCGACAATCCGCCCAAACCCCTAAAGTCAAAGGACGATGGAATCCTCAATCCGTCGTGGCTATGAAGGCGCTCTAACTGCATTCGGTGATTCTCGATGTAGCCTTCGTACAGAACGTCTGCCATTACACTCTCGAGCTCTGCGCCATGGGCCTCCACCTTCTCGGAAATAAATGATTGGATAAGGCCGGAATCTACCCCTGCTCGTTTCGACAGTTGCTCAAGTGAAATTGAGTCTCCCAGGTCAACTCCCAGCGCAAGCGCAGCGGCTGCATACCCGGGTTCGCTCCTTCGGAACCGTGTTTCTTTCATTAACCGTCTCAAGGCGGAAATGCGGTAGCTACGCGACTTATAGCGTTCCCAGTCCTTGTCCCCCACCAGACCAAGTTCGCGGCCGTACGGTTCCAATCTAGCGTCGGCGTTGTCATATCGGAGCAACAATCGATTCTCGGCCCTGGATGTGAAGACCCGATATGGCTCATCAACTCCCTGGGTTATCAGGTCCTCTATTAAAACTCCGATATAGGCCTCGTTTCGCCGAACTCGGAATGGCTCTCGGCCTTGGCTTCTACGTGCCGCATTTATTCCCGCCATCAAGCCCTGACAAGCGGCCTCTTCATACCCGGTGGTTCCGTTTATCTGACCCGCATTGAAAAGTCCACCGAGGCGCCTTGTCTGAAGATCGAACCCCAATTCCCGCGGATCCACGAAGTCATACTCGATCGCGTAGCCTGGACGGATCATGCAAGACGCACCCAAGCCGGGCACCAGTCTAATAAGATCCTGCTGAAGATCTGGAGGTAGCGAAGTTGAAAAGCCGTTTAAATAAACCTCGTTGGTATCGTGCCCCTCTGGCTCAAGGAAAAGCTGATGCCGATCTTTAGAAGCGAATTTTACGACCTTGTCCTCGATCGATGGGCAATACCTGGGTCCAACCCCTGTGATCTTTCCTGAGTATAGGGGCGACTTTGTGAGATTCCTGCGGATCAACTCATGAACGGCTGTTGTTGTGTACCCAATGAAGCAATTCAACTGAGGCTGCCTAATATCGTCGGTCGCAAATGAGAAGGGAACTGCCCGCTCATCTGGAGCTTGAGGTTGGAACGCATCCCAATCAATAGTTCGGCCATCGAGTCGCGGTGGCGTGCCGGTCTTCAGTCTTCCAACTGGAAACCCTAATCGCCTTAGCGCCTCAGCTAGTTCAATCGACGCGGGCTCCCCTGCCCGCCCGGCGCTATAACTTCTCGGTCCGGTATGAATTCGCCCATTCAGGAACGTGCCCGTCGCAATGACAACAGACTTAGCACCGAGCTTCCGGCCGTCAAGCAGCTCCACTCCTTGGATCTCATTCTCCTTCACTAGCAGGTCCACAACGGTACCTTGACGGAGGCTGAGATTTTCCGTCTGTTCAAGCGCGAACCGCATCTCTTTTCGATACAAGGCGCGATCGGCCTGGGCTCGTGGAGATCGGACGGCAGGTCCTCGTGAGCGATTCAAAAGACGAAAATGAATTCCCGCTCGATCCGCAACCCGACCCATAATTCCACCCAACGCGTCGATCTCTCGAACGAGATGACCCTTTGCTATTCCACCGATGGCTGGGTTACATGACATCTGCCCAATGAGATCCAAATTCATCGTGACCAGAGCTGTGGCTGATCCGAGCCGAGCGGAAGCGGACGCGGCTTCACAGCCGGCGTGCCCTCCGCCGATTACAATCACGTCGAATAGTTCGTCGAACCCCATTTACTTATTTACCGATACAGAAGGTTGAAAATATCTGCGTTAAGATGTCTTCGGTGGTTGTTTCACCAGTTATCTCACCAATAATGGCGAGGGCGTTCTTTAGTCCGATGACTATCAGTTCCTCACTGTGACCTTCCTGCAGTAGTCGCGCGGAACTCTCCACCTCGGCCGAAGCCCGACACAAGAGATCATATTGAAGCGCATCCGTGATCAATAAACCAGCATCCGCAGATTCTGCTGTACCCAAGAAATTAATTATAGCAGCACGTAGTTCATCTACACCTGCGCCCGTAAGAGCGGAAACATCTACAGTGATCTTACATTCATCGGTTTCCGTCACCTGTTTAAAGGAAGGAAGATCACTCTTGTTTCTAACAAGCAAACACCGAACACCTTCCACCAAGGCCGCGGTGCCGTGAGTGGAAAGTGAGTCCGAACCATCCACGACCAGGAGAACTAGATCCGCATCGGCAATCGCTTGACGACTACGCTCCACTCCGAGCTGTTCAATTTGATCATCCGAGGCCCGAACACCAGCCGTATCGGTGAGGGTCACGGGGAATCCGCTGAGGCTGATAGTCTCAGTCAGGCTGTCCCGTGTAGTACCCGGAATTTCAGTCACAATCGCACGGTCGGATCTGAGTAACTCATTGAACAGACTCGACTTACCGACATTGGGGCTCCCGGCAATGGCGACCTTAAAACCGTCTCTCAAAAGATGACCAACGTCGTATGTTCGTGCGAGGCGTGACAAATCCGACGCCAGCGCCACTAGACGATCCCTAAGATTAGCCTTCTCGATCGGCGGCAAATCATCTTCGACAAATTCAAGTGCAGACTCCAGCACGACTATCACGCGAATCAATTCGTCTTTCGTCCGCTGCATTCGCACGGATAGCTCACCCTTTAATTGCCGTACGGCTTGCTTCGCTGCTGCATCGGTACGAGCATTAATTAGATCGCGGACAGCAATTGCTTCTGTAAGATTGAGCTTTCCATTTCCCAGCGCTCTAAGCGTAAACTCCCCGGGCTCAGCCAGACGTCCACCGCACCTCAGCGTTAGATCTATAACCTGCCGAAGGATGACCGGCGAACCATGACAACTGATTTCGAGAACGTCTTCGCCGGTGTAGGAATTCGGCGCCGCGAAATATGTGAGGAGGGCTTGGTCTAAAACTTCACTCTGGCCTTCTGGTCTAAGACTGCTCCTAACCACCTCTCCCGCCTTCAGAGTGAGTTCCTGATCACCCACGATCGATTTTGCAATTGTTAAGACTTCAGGACCGCTAAGGCGAACAACACCGATGGCGCTACGTCCAGGAGCCGTTGATAGTGCGACGATTGTATCCATCCCGTAGTGACAACCGGGGAAGTAGGAAACTATTTGGAGGGAGTTTTTAAACTAACTTTGAGCCGCCGGTCTTTGGCTTCACCGATCGATTCCGTTTGAAGGTCTTCGCTATCCGCCAGAGTAAGATGGAGGATCCTGCGTTCATTGGCATTCATCGCGCCAAACGTAAAAGCCAGTCCGTTGGCGCGAACTTGAGTGGCAGCGTGTAAAGCCATTGCTCGCAGCTCTGCTTCTCGAGTAGCGCGAAACCCCCTTACGTCACAAACGATTCGCTCGCCCTTTGGTAGCTTTCTGCCAAAAGCTTGATTCAGCACATGCTGAATCGCTTCGAGCGCCTCTCCGCCATCAGTCAACAGTAGTTCGGCGTCGCGACCGTCAAGATTTAACGAGAGTCCGTCACTGACGGCCTCGGGTGAAACGTTCAGCTCAAGTCCAGCGGTATCAAGAACCGTCTGAAGAAACTCCGTCGCTTGTGTGTAAATTTCATTCATCAGAATTTCAAGCGCGCGAGCCTGCTCAAGCTTTGCCTCCTGAGGTCGCCGGCTTTAAAGCTTCGCCTTTCGTCCTTGGTCAAATGATTAATAAGAAACTGTTGACTAAATCCTACAATATTTCCCACCAACCAGTAGACTAGCAAACCCGAGGGAGCTCCCCATAGCACGTACAACATGAAGAGCGGCATACCGATCGCCATCATCTTTCGCTGCATTGGATCGGCTGACGGCGCCGGTGTAATCAACTGAAGAATAATCATCGTTCCTGCCATCAGGAACTCAAGTATGTGAATTGGATCACCCGCAGAGAGATCAGGCAACCAAAGAAAGCTTGCCTGGCGAAAATCCAAGGAAATGGTAATGGCCCGATAAAGCGCAAAAAGAAACGGCATCTGAATTAATAACGGCAAGCATCCGCCAAGAGGATTGCCTTCTTTCATCAGACGGAGTTGCTCCATCTGCAACTCTTTCAACTTCGGGTCTGTCTGCTTCATCCCCTTGATCTTCTCTTGCAGTTCCTTCATGCGTGGCGCAAGTTTCTGCGCTTTCTTCATCGCTTTCGAGGACCGCCATTTAAGTGGGAAGAAGAGCGAGTAGATTACGATCGTAAAAAGAATGATCGCGACACCGTAACTATTGGTTAAGCGATGTAACCAGCGAATAGCTTTTAGGATGGGAATCGCGATCGGGCGCGACAGCCAGGTAAACCAACCATAGTCAATCACGCCCTCCAGATCGATCGGGCGACCGACCGCCGCGCTAATGTGCTGACTATCTTCAGTAAGTATGAAGTGATCCTTGGGACCTACGTATACAACTGTTTTTGAACCATCAGTCGGGACGGGCACTATCGCTTGGACCAGATACCGTTTCTCTGGAGCACCGTTAGCCTGGTGGTCATACTGGACAGTGCGAAATTCAAGCCCTTCAAGTCGTTTTGAAGGAATTGCCACCATCGCAAAGTACGTATCGCCCACGGCCGCCCAATCAACAGCCCCTCCTAGGATCAATCGGTCAGGGCTCGATGAATTTTCGTTGATCGACATTGCCGTATGTCTTTCAACTTTGTCGCCCAGGGCAACGATTGCTTCGGGAGCAACTGAGTAGAACGTGAAATACTTGATACCCTGATCACCGATACTTGGCCCAAGCTTTAGTTTGGCCGGCACTACCTGGTCGCCGCGCTTGATTGTTAACTCCAAATCAACGGTGTAGTTGTTTGAATCAAAGACCAATTTCTTTGAGACATCTAAACCCGAAGCGGCATCCCGTATTGAAAATGTGATTGTCTTCTTCTCATTGCCGCCGAGATTCAGCTCGACATTGCCATCCGGAGAATTAACGCCGTCAATTGCATAGCTTGTACTTGTCAGCGTCGCATCCAGAGCCGCGTCCCCGGTTACTACTTGCAGAGGTACTTCTCGAGGTTGACGCTTTGATCCCTCGGGCGAGACCAACTCCAGAGGTACCGGATTGCTCTTGGTTCCCGCGACTGAGTGGATTTCGCGGCCACTGTCCTTATTCTTCTTAATGATCCAACTAATAACCTCAGCGCCTCGACTATCAAGCTTCGCTTCATAAAGCGGAGTCCTCACCCAAACCGTGCGTTGCGGTTGCGAATCCGGCTGGGCGATAGGCACGTTGGCCGGGGATGCACTCGGTGACGGAGTCGCCGTAACGTTCAAATTCGAAGGGCTTGGTGTCGCTGTGGGTTTTGAATCGTTTGGAGTGGGCGGTTGTAGAGGTTTGACGAAAAATTGATTCCACGCAAACAAGATCACGACGGAGATCAATAAGGCGAGTAATAGACGCTTCTGCTGCATTTGAGACTGGATTTCCCTAAGCGAAGGTTCTGGGACTTAGCTCACTTTACCGGGTCATACCCGCCTGGATTGAAAGGATGACACCGTGCCAGGCGACGGAGCGCCAACCAGGAACCACGCAACGCCCCGCGTCGGGCGATGGCCTCCATCGCAAACTCTGAACAGGTTGGAACAAATCTACAGGAAGGCGGAAGAAGAGGTGAGACAGCTAACTTATAAAACCTTAGTATTGAAATTAGGATTGTCTTCACGCCGATTGTAATTCATTCGACCGCGTTTCATCATTTGCCACAGCGCCTATGATTCTCTCAAACTCTGCGACAGAGCTTCCTACTTTCGATGATATTAATCGTCGTCTCCCGTTTAGCACCCAGTCGTATTTCCTTTGAAGTCTACCTAAGGGAATCTCGGTCAACCTAAACGTTTCTCGAAGTAATCGTTTCGCTCGGTTTCGGTCGACAGCCTTCCCAAGGGCTTTCTTGGAAGCGGTGATCCCCAGCCGGTGATGCGTGAACCCATTAGGTAAAGCAAAGGCTGTTAAGAGCGAGCCTTCATACCGCTTTCCGGATTTGTAGACGTTCTCAAAATCCCGGCTTCCCCGGAGGCTGTGCTTCATAAGCAAACTAGTAATGCGACGGGGTCAGTCGCTTACGACCCTTGGCTCTGCGCCGCTTTAAAACCAGCCTGCCATTCTTGCTCGCCATTCTTGCCCGGAATCCATGGGTCTTCGCCCGCCGGCGATTATTTGGTTGAAATGTTGGCTTCGCCATAAAGAATGAAATCTCCTGCTAAACGAAAACGGTAAGACTAACTTCCAGACATGTTTGTGTCAAGAAAGGCGCCTGAAAACAGGTATGCAAGAGCCTTCGTGGATCCCTAGTTTTCCACAGGACGACATGAAACCTCTCCAATAGACACACGATACTCAATTCGAGCGACTTCCTCATTGGCCAGTTATCAGATTCAATCCACAGACGCTTCAGCGGCTTCCAGGGCTGGGAAAGAACCTTGTGTCTGGAAAGATAGATCCCAAATCCAAGTGGGAGGCTCGATGCGGCTCTGTGCCGCCCTGGCTGCGAGTTAACGGCTGTTCTGGAATCATACTTACTGCCCGAATGGCCGACCTCGGGAGTCGGCTTCGACGGCTCGTTGGGTTGCAGCCCTGTTTTATTCCGAGCCGCGCTTGATATGAATTAGACGCTGTGTTAGTCTCCGAACCCTCAAGCGGCATTACCTCTAACCTATTGAGGGCTATAATCTTAAAGCTTTACATTAAGACCGGGAGCGACCTTTTCCACAAGCCTGTGAAAATTTATGTGGAAAGCTTTTAAGCCTTCGAATTGCTCCTACGTCTACAGAGCGTCAGACGGCTTTAAGTCCCGTCCGTCATATTGACTAATTCTACGTACCGTTATCAAACAACTGGCAGAGCGTGTCGGAGCAGTAAGAGCGGTGGTTAATTCCAGCGAGACTTGGGACAAAATCTTGAACTCGCTCCGCGGAAAACTAAGCGATGAAACCTTCGAGACGTGGTTTAGCCTAATTGAACTTCACGGGATCGACCACGTTCAAACTAAGCTTAGTCTGGAGGCTCCCAACGCCATTGTCAGGAATTGGGTCACTACCAACTTTTCTGGCTTGCTTGATTTGGTTTTCAGCGAAGTTGGATTAACAGCGTATTCGATCGACTGGATTGTTGAATCACAAGTTCATCCCTCGGTCAGCGACTCTTCAAGCGGTAGTAAGGCGCCCAACCAGGTCGCTTTACCAACTGAATCTTCCACCCCGGCTACAACTGAGACCAATAACTATTTAAATTTCATTGGGCCGGCGAGATATCCCGATACCAAATCGCTCGATCCCTCACTTAATTCCAAGTACAGCTACGAAGGCTTCGTTGTTGGCTCCTGCAATCAGTTTGCTCACGCAGCCTCGCTCGCCGTCGCCGAGGCCCCAGGTAAGACGTACAACCCTCTCTACATTTACGGTGGCGTGGGTCTCGGTAAGACCCACTTGATGCATGCCTGTGGTCACGCCATTAAGCAGCGAAACCCGCACTTGCAGCTTTGCTATCTTTCGTCAGAGAAGTTCATGAACGAACTGATTAACGCGATCCGCTATGACAAAACTCCGGCTTTTCGTGAGAGATATCGGTCGGTTGACGTGCTGCTAATAGATGACGTTCAGTTTATGGCAGGGAAGGAACGCACGCAGGAAGAGTTTTTTCATACATTCAACTCTCTTTATGATCAGCAGAAGCAAATCGTAATTAGTTCCGACTGTCCGCCGCGCGAGATCCCCACGCTCGAAGAAAGGTTGCATTCAAGATTCGAGTGGGGATTAATCGCAGACATCGAGCCTCCGGATTTAGAAACTAAAGTCGCGATTTTAAAGAGAAAAGCGGAAACGATGGGAATTACGATTCCTGATGACGTCGCGCTGTTCATAGCTGGTCGAGTCAAGCATAACGTGCGCGAGCTGGAGGGATCTTTAATTCGGCTGGTGGCAATTTCCTCATTGCGGGGGGAGAAAATCTCCAAGACCCTGGCTCAGGATGCGATGAGAAACATCGCCGGCGAAGAAGAGTCTGACGCAATCACCATCCAGAAAATCCAAAAGGCGGTCGCGAGCAGTTTCAAAATCAGTGTTGCCGAATTAGTATCTAAGAGTAATGCTCAACAGATCTCGCGTCCGCGCCAAATTGCTATGTATCTTTGCAAGCAATTAACGAAGCACAGTTATCCAGCCATTGGCCGGGCTTTCGGCGGAAAACATCACACGACAGTGATGCATTCCTACGCGAAAGTGGATTCACTTCGGCGCCGGGACGCTCAATTACAAAAGCTCGTAAACGATCTTTCGGAGAACCTCCAGAAATAGTTTTGCACACGTTAGGCCGAGCAAATCCGTCTGTTTTATTGAGCGAAATCGATTCCTCACAACGTTCACAGACTCTGCTGCGTAAACCAATGTGGAATTCACACGGCGAATTGAAATTAATAAGAGATTTGACAGTGAGTGAAGGAAAAGCCAACGACGGTTTAGAGAGGTTGTGAAGCAGAAGTTATGGAAGCTAAAGGGCTTCTTCTTTTTTCCACTTATCAACAGGTATCTACTACTACTGCTGGATCGAAATATAATGATTTTTAAACTAGCAATAGTAGAATTGGGAGGCAGACTTTAAATGTTAGGCACTAAAAGATCGGCTTCGGAATCGAGGAGTTCAGAAATGAAGTTCACGGTCAGTAAACAGAACCTTCAGAGAGAACTTAGTTTCGTCCAGGGCGTGGTCGAGAAGAAGAATACTATTCCGGTCCTTTCGAATATCCTGATCGAATCGCTCGGCGAGAACGCAATCCGGATTACAGGCACGGATCTCGATGTCACAATTCGCTGCGATGCCGAAGCGGAAATACAAACACCAGGAGCTATTTGCGTACAAGCGCGAAAGCTTTTTGAGATCGTGCGTCTTTTGCCTGATGCGCCCATCACGTTTACGAAAGAAGAGAACGATTGGGTAACCGTCAAATGTGATCGTGCAAAGTACAAACTTGTCGGGGTAGCTAAGGACGCGTTTCCAGAAGTTCCTTCAACTAAATCAGCACCAACCAAGATATCTGCGGGCGTTCTGAAAACGCTAATAGATCGAACAATCTTTGCGATTACGCAGGAAGAATCCCGTTATACGCTTTCTGGCGCAAAGTTTATTTTGGACGACTCGGGAGCGAAGATGGTGACGACGGATGGCCACCGCTTGGCTTACGTCGAGACAAAGAACACAGCCAAGAACGGCGATCACTCAATCGACACTTTGATCCCGCGCAAGACTCTTGCAGAGCTGACAAAGCTAACAGCGGATCAAGATAGTGAGATTAGTCTCGGGATGGATGAGAACAATATCTATTTTGAGGTTGGCTCGCGGCTCTTGATATCACGGATGCTATACGGACAGTTTCCTAACTATGAAATGGTGATGCCGAAGAATAACGACAAAGCAGTGCAGTTTGACAGTGCTTTGTTGAATCTGGCGATAAAGCGCGTTGCCTTGATGGCGGATGATCGTTCACACGCCATACGATTCCACCTCGAGCCCAACCAGTTGGTAATTACGTCGCAAAACGCCGAAGAAGGTGAAGCTTCCGAAACTGTCCCTTCCGACTACAGCGGCGAGAATACCGACATCGGCTTCAACGCCCAGTACCTTCAGGACTTCCTGAATGTCATTGGCGAAGGAAACGTGGCCTTCGAATTCAAGGACGGAAACTCTCAAGCTCAGCTTCGCCCTGCGGAAGGCGGCGACTACGATTACAAGTACGTAGTGATGCCCATGCGGCTTTAACTTTCAAAAAAAGCGACGACTTATTAAAGCGCTCTCGGAAGAGGGCGCTTTTTGTTATAGGTCAACCGGGTTCGGATCTGAATTCCGGAACGAGTCACTATGATAAAATTACCGGATGATCCTCCAGTCAATTCAAGCTCACCACTTCCGCAACCTGACTGGAGCACTAAATCTCGGACCTCGCCTCAATATCATTCTTGGCAGTAATGGTCAGGGCAAAACGAATTGGCTCGAAGCAATTTATCTGCTCTCGCGCACTAAATCGTTTCGCACTCAACGGCTGCAAGAGTCGATCAAGTTTGGACAGGACACCGCCTTTGTGCAGGGCGAAGTCACAGTCGGGGACGACGTTCAACGAGATCTCAAAGTCACACTGAACGGCAACCTTAAGTCAATTTCAGTCAATGGAAAAAGAGAACCCTTAGCCAGGTACCTCGGCCAACTTCAAGTCTTCTCTTTCACAGCAGCTGAACTCGAAGTTGTTCGCGGGACTTCGGACGCGCGCCGGCGTTTTATCGATCGTGGAGTGGCGTCTTTACATCCCGGCTATGTGCAAATAGTTGCCGATTACGGTCGAGTCATCAAACAGAAAAATCGCATCCTTCAAGACGCAAACGAGCAGGGACTGTCGTTACTTGAAGTCGAGGATTTGATATCGCCCTGGAACGAACAGCTCGTTGGCCTTGCCTGGGAAGTGCACAGCGCTCGCAGTGACTACATTCGGCGTATTAATGAGGTGCTGGAGCGGGGACTTTTCGAGCAGCGTGACGTTCATATCAACTACGTTTCCTCACTCGAAGGCAAAGGCGATTTAACTGAATATAATCTTCTCATTAGCCAACGCCTGGGTCTCCGCCTGCAAGCCGAGTTAGCGGCGGGCCGTTCGCTCGTCGGCCCGCATCGGGATGATTTGGAAGTGCTTCTGGAGGGGCGCGAAATGAAGGTTTTTGGAAGTGCCGGCCAACAGCGTAGCGCGTTGCTTTTATTAGACTTAGCAGCGATTTCAGTGTATAATTCCTGGCATGGGGATCACCCGCTTTTTCTCATCGACGATGTCGATGCGGAACTGGATGAAAGACGAATCGGGTTTCTTTTGGAATACCTCGAAAATCGGACACAGACTTTCATTACAACTTCGAAACGAACCCATCTCGAAGATTTCCTTGAGCGGGCAAGAGTGTACGAGATAGTGGACGGAGCGGCGCTGGGCGGTCCAGAAAAAGCCCGCGATCTGCCGCAAGATTTGGCAACATTAGAGACTATATAAAAGAACGACATTTGGGACGGCTATTGAAGTAGTGATTAAGGAGAGCAGATTGGCTATAGCAGGAACAACAGATAGAAAATACGACTCATCATCCATCACCGTGCTTGAAGGGCGCGACGCTGTACGCAAGCGTCCGGCAATGTACATTGGTTCGACGGGCGAGATAGGTCTTCATCATCTGGTCTACGAGGTAGTGGACAATTCAATCGACGAGGCCCTTGCTGGATATTGCGACACAGTCGAGGTGACAATCCATCTCGATAACTCAATTACCGTAATCGATAACGGTCGCGGGATTCCTGTAGACGAAATCAAGAAAGAGAAGAGGTCGGCAGCCGAAGTTGTAATGACGAAGTTGCACGCCGGCGGCAAGTTTGACTCAAACGCTTACAAGGTCTCCGGCGGTTTACACGGAGTCGGAGTGTCGTGTGTGAACTTCCTTTCGGAGACGTTGCGTCTGGAGATTTGGCGCGAAGGTAAGACGTACGAGCAAGAGTATCTCCGCGGCATTCCGGTAGTGGCTCTGAGACAGACGGGAAAGACCAGAAAGCGCGGCACTAAAGTCACCTTTAAGCCGGACACCCAGATTTTTGATCACACGGAATTCAGCTTCGATAAGCTCTCGGAGCGTTTACGTGAAAAAGCATTTCTGAATAAAGGCATTCGCATCACCATCAAAGATGAGCGGGAAGAGCCGGAGCGGTCCCACGAGTTTTTTTACAAGGGCGGCATTGCGGAATTCGTCAAGCATCTAAATAAAAACAAAAGCACTCTGCATGACAAGCCAATCTATTTCGAGAAGGAAAGCGACGCTTTATCGATCGAGGTGGCGATTCAATACAACGATGGTTACGACGAAAAGGTCTATTCCTTCGCCAACAACATCAACACGGTCGACGGCGGAACGCATCTCTCGGGATTTCGTTCCGCGTTTACTCGAACCATAAACGCCTACGCGCAATCGTCCGGACTGGCCAAGAATTTCAAAAGCTCACTTACCGGCGACGATGTTCGTGAGGGTTTGGTGGCCGTGATTTCCGTCAAGCTGCCACAGCCACAATTTGAAGGTCAGACAAAAGGCAAGCTTAACTCGGATGTCAAAGGCGCGGTCGAGTCGTTCTTAAACGAACGCCTCACCGAGTATTTCGAACAGAATCCTACGGTGGCGCGCCGAGTGGTCGGCAAGTCGTTAGACGCAGCCCGCGCCCGCGAGGCAGCGCGCAAGGCGCGTGAGATTGTTCGCAAGGGCGCACTGGGCTCAACGATGTTGCCGGGCAAACTTGCCGATTGTCAGGAGCGAGACCCTGCCCAGTCGGAAATCTATATCGTTGAGGGTGATTCCGCAGGGGGTTCGGCTAAGCAAGGGCGGGATCGAAAAAACCAGGCAATCCTGCCGTTAAAGGGAAAAATCCTGAACGTCGAAAAGGCCCGCTTCGACAAAATGCTGGGTCATAGCGAAATCAAGTCTTTGATCATGGCGCTCGGCACCGGAATCGGAAAAGAGGATTTCGATGCCAGCAAGCTTCGTTATCACAAGATCATTTTGATGACCGACGCAGACGTTGATGGCTCACACATCCGGACGCTACTGCTAACTTTCTTCTACCGGCAGATGGCTGAGCTGGTGGAGAAGGGTTATGTGTACATCGCGCAACCGCCCCTCTTTAAAGTTAAGCGCGGAAAAAAAGAAGAGTACATCAAAGACGAAGGCGCGATGATTCGCTATCTGATGCGCATGGCGACCGCGGACATGACTGTAAAGTCCGTGGGATCCAAGGACGTCATCGAAGGCAAAGAACTTGCAAAAGCTTTGGAGCAGATGGTGGATTTCAAACATTATTGCGAACGCGCCGCGCGCCGGATTGGCGGTGACGCCCACCTGCTCGATACTTTGCTTGAAGCCTTCGGCGGCAAAAAAGGAGTGATGCGCAAAGAGGGAATGACATTGCGCAAGGTGTTTCAGGATGGCGATCTGATGGCCAAAGTTGAAGGCGTGTTGGATAAGGCCGGTTACAAGACCGAACTCTCAACCGACGAAGAACACGGGTTGTGGGAAATTGAAACCGCAACCCTCACGGGAATTCACTTAACTATCGACTGGAATTTCGCCAGCTTCGTCGAGTTTCAAAAAGCGGTGGAGATCTTTTCTGACCTGGAAGTAAAGCTGGCGGCACCCTTCATTGCTGGTGAAAACGGAACCTCAGAAGAGATTGCAACGCGCGACGCCTTGTTGGAAAGAGTCCTAGCCGCGGCCAAGAAGGACCTGAGCATTCAGCGTTACAAAGGCCTGGGCGAGATGAACCCCGAACAGCTGTGGGAAACCACGATGAATCCTGAGAAGCGAACGCTCCTGCAGGTTCGGGTCGACGACGCCGTTGAGACGGATGATTTGTTCACGGTGTTGATGGGAGACGCAGTCGAGCCGCGCCGGAAGTTCATTGAAGATAACGCGCTTGATGTGCGCAACCTCGACGTCTGAGACTAGCCAAGCCCGCTTTCGCTGTAGCGGCTTACTTTGAAACGCATTAGCCGGAGCGGTGTGCCGGGTGCAATACCGGCCTTCCGCGCCGCAATTTCGACTTGCTTCTCCACAGTATCGATACCTTCCAACGCCGGGAGTAATAGTCCTCGTCGCGAGCCCGATTCATCCTCAACAATCACTCCATAGATTGCTGGATCCAGATCCTCGATCTCCGCCCGCTCAGTTTCGGAAAGCACGTCAACCGAATAACGCAGGTTAGCAAGTTCTTCCGAAACGACCGGCATGAAGCGTGGATCCCGCGTAGCGGCATTAATAGCGTTGGCAATTATTTCTTCTGCAAGCGTGACGCGAGCCGGCTCGATCGTGCCAATGCAGCCCCGCAATTCACCGTCAAGGGTCTTCAGAGAAACGAAACAGGCGGCACGACTACTAAGCAGTTCGGAATCTGTTGAAGGCGCGCTTAGTTGATCGCCCTGTAGTACGAAATGCTCGACGGCCGCGCGCGCGAGAGCCGGCAGGTTGTCGCCACCCGCACTCAATCCTTCGTCAAGAATGACACCATCCAGCACTTCGGAATCGTCTGTTGTCTCACGCGCCTCAGTAGTCACTTTGCTTGTCAGTTGCGCCACCAAATAACCAACTCCAAAAGGTGCCTCATAGTTTAAGACTTCACACGCCAACGGTAATGCTTTGGTCGCACCGACAGCGATGAGCATCGAGCGATAGCCGCACTCGCCCGCCAGCTCGCGCAGTTCCTGGTTGATTTGTACGATGCGTTCCGGATTATTGGAGCGCAGCGCGTCGACGATCTCATCGTCAAAGACGTAGGCAGTAGGGTTGTAACCAGCCGGAGCTTCGGGCTTGAGCCGGTGACTCAAATCACCGCTTGCGATCAAAGCCACCGGGCGTCCCACGTCGCTGATCGCTTTTCCGATGCACGAACCAAAGCGCACGTGATCTTCGTTTGAAAGAAAACTGTATCCGAGTGCGACCACATTACCCTGCCAGCCATTGGCCTGGAGGAAATAAAGCGGCACCGCGCTCCCATGATCCAGTCTCACTTTGGACAAACCGACGACTGTAAAACCTCCGTCGCTGCCGCGCTCGGCGATCGCCCGCAGTAATTCCTGATCGAGTTTTGCTTTTAGTTGAACTTTAGGCGCGCGAAAATTCGCGAAGTCGGCATGAAGCTCTTGGTCGTCGTAAGCAACAAAGGCATAGGGCTCGAGAGGCGCATGAGGAGAAATGAGGATTACCGTATCAGCGTGGTTGGCAATGATGCGTCGGGTCAACTCTCTCATCGCGGCGATCGATCGACGCACTTCGCTGATCGCTTCGCGTCCGACTTCTGGCACCATGATCGGAGGATGAGGAGCGATGCCGGAGAAAACAAGAGAGCTTTCGTTTCCCATTGTGGTCCCCTCCAGTAGGAACCGGGCCGGCTGACTCGTAGCAAGCTGAGCAACGTCTGTTTTGAGCAGGAAACGTTGGCATTTTATCACGCAGCTGAGGGATTGCCGATTGCCAATTGCCGGATAACAAACAGTCAGTACCGTAACGCGGTAGCGTCGAGTCGTTGTCACAGCCCTCAAGACCGCTGAAGCTACGGTTGGCCCGACGCTACCGCGTTACGGTACTGACTGAGACCCACAGTGTTGAGTAATACTGAGGACCCGACGCTACCGCGTTACGGTACCGACTGACGTCCCACTTGGTTTTCAATCGTCAATCGGCAATCGGCAATCGGCAGTCACCCCTTGGCATTCGGCAATTGGGTGCTCGTGCTCTTATGATGGACAAGCATGAAACAGTTTGAGGTGCTTATTGTTGGCGCTGGTCCCGCGGGTTCCTTTGCCGCGGAATTGCTGGCGCAGAGTGGCAAGCGCGTCGCGCTATTCGATGGTCGTCCTGAGGGAGAACCCAAGGCCTGTGGCGGCGGTGTCACAGCGAAAGCTCTCAAAGCCTGGCCGCAACTGCTCAACGCTGTCGGCCGAACTGTTGAAGAGCTTGATCTCTATTCGCCTTCGGGCAAACGGCTTCACCTGCAGCTCGACGAACCCTTCGCAATTTACTCACGTACCGCGTTCGATACATACCTTCGCGAAAGAGCCCGTGCGGCCGGCGCGAACGTGATCGCAGCAAAAATCTCTGGCAGAGGGATTCAGCAAGGCTCGCATGGCTGGACTCTGAAGGACGGCAACGGTCAGGCGTGGTTCGGAAAAACATTAGTGGGCGCAGACGGCGCCGGCAGTCCGATCGCACGGATGCTTGCGGGTCCCCTTCCGCCTTCGGAAATGGAAGTCGCGTTTGGGTACAGAACCCCGCTACCTGAAAAAGGCGATGCGCCAACTGTTGTTGCTTTCTTGCCCGGCTGGGTGGGATACGCCTGGGCTTTTCCGCGACTCGATCACATTTCTTTCGGCATCGCCACTACCCAGGATGCTTTTGTTCATAAGCCACTTGATGACCTGCTCTGGGATTTCATGGTCGGCTATTACCGGCAACGCGAAGACCCGAAGGCGAAACTTTGGGTGGCTCGCAAGGTAGATCAGGACCGCGACCAGCGGATCAGAAGCAAGCTAACGAGTACTGCCGAACGTTATGCGGCGCGCATCCCGGGACTCAACGATAAAACCTGGGACACAAGGAAAGTTGCGGGCGACGATTGGGCGCTGATCGGTGATGCCGCTGGCTTTGCGGATCCTGTTACCGGTGAGGGGATCTACTATGCACTGCGTTCGGCGGAACTCTTTGCCGAAAGTTATTTGAAAGACGAAGCAGCGAGTTATGAACAAAGCTGGCGCAACGATTTCGGAGCGGAGTTAAAGCGGGCCGCGCAGATGCGTCGCCGCTTCTACGGAAACTTTTGGGGAGCGCCTTTTACTGAACGAATGATCGAGTTTGCGCGAGGACATCGCGGGATTAAAAGAGTGCTGGGCGACCTTGTAGCGGGTGAGCAAGGGTATACGGATTTGAAAAAGAAACTCGCGCGCAGCGCGATAAGGCCGCTGTAGACCCGGCGCGAAGTAATGCCTCATGTCCCGCAGGGACAAAATAAATAATCGTGGTCGATGCCCACGGAAACTTTCAGGGTCAGAATTGTTATTGGTGCTCATACCGTGGGCGATGCCCACGGCTATTATTCTCCGCTTTCAGGCTGACAAAATCATGGAGCGAGGCGAGTGATAGTCCAATCGCCATCGGTGCCAACTTCATAAAGCAAACGATCGTGTAGCCGGCCCGGCCTTCCTTTCCAGAACTCAATCCGCTCAGGTTTAAGTCGGTATCCGCCCCAGTGAGATGGACGTTCCACCAGCCGTGATTCGTCCGGGTATTCTTTCTCAAGCTCTCGAAAACGTCCTTCAAGTACATCGCGACTTTCGATCACCTCGCTTTGCGGCGAAGCGATGGCCCCGAGCTGGCTCTCGCGCGGGCGCGTTCGAAAATAATCATCTGATTCAGCCGGTGAAATTCGCGATACCCTTCCTTCCACCCTCACCTGACGTTCCAGCGGCTCCCAATAAAACACAAGCGCTGCGAACGGATTTGCTTCTAACTCAATCGCCTTGCGACTGCGATAGTTTGTGTAAAAGACAAATCCTGACTCGTCGATACCCTTCAGCAGCACCATGCTCGCAGAAGGTTTGCCATCCACTGTTGCGGTGCTCAATGTCATGGCGTCGGCCATCGGCATGCCGCAAGCAAGAGCTTCTTCGAACCAGCGTTGAAACTGACGGATGGGATTTGCGTCAACGTTTCGCTCATCCAGTTCTGCTGCTTTGTATACGGTAGAGATATCTTCCACGGCATCAAGATCGGTCTGATTGAGTATAAGGAGCGAGTCGCTGTTTCAAGGTTTCCGGAATGGGGATCGTTTCGAAGCTGTCGCGACGAACAGCCGCCAGGACGAAATGAGCCTCCGCGATTAAGGTGTCGACACCCTTGCGGCGCACTTCAAAATTCAGCCGCATCGACTTGTTGCCGAATTTGCCAACGTAAACTGAGACTTCCAACAAGTCGTCGAGTTGCGCAGCATGACGAAAATCACACTCGAGATGAACTCGGGGCAACCAAATGTCCAGCTCCTCGAAGAGCACTCCGTAAGGTAAGCCAACCGCACGAAACAGTTCCGTCTCGGCAAATTCAAAAAAGCGAATGTAGGCGCCGTAGAAGATTATGCTCGCGGCGTCGACATCTCCCCAACGCACGCGCTCTTCAATGGTGAACTTGATCATGGGTCTCCAGGTTCCAGGTTTCAGGTTTCAGGTCCCGAGTCTCAGGTCTCGAGGTCTCAGGTCTCAAGCACAGGAAGGTTGCAGTATATGCGGGACTGCTTTTACATCGGTTCGCGCTATAGCTCACTGCGAGACCTGAAACCTGGAACTTGAGAACCTGAAACTTGAAACCTCGAACCTAAGACAAAAACTCAATGACTGCCGCGTTGAATTCTTCAGGTCGTTCCAGATTTAAGACGTGACCAGCTCCGGCGATGATCTCCAGGCGCGAACCTTTAATTTCCCGGTGCAGTAGTTCGGCATCGGGCAACGGCGTAATTGCATCTTCCTCGCCCACCAGAATCAAGGTCGGCGCGGTGATGCGCGACAGAAATGTGGTTTGATCCTGCCGAATCGCCATTCCCTGCAACGCAGCCGCGGCGCCTTTTGGATCTGTGTCCGCCATCATTCCTCGGAGTTGCTTAACGACTTCCGGGCTCCTGGCTACTGTGTCAGGCGTTAGCAATTTTGGTAAAAGCCCATCGGCGATTCCCTCCATACCTTCGCGCAGGGCCTTCTCCTCTTGTTGCTTTCGATTCTGTTTTGCCTCATCACTGTCACCCTGCGCGCGCGTGGACGCCAGAATCAGTGAAACCACGCGCGAAGGAAACAGTCGATAGAACGCGAGTGCGACATAACCACCCATTGAAAGGCCGCCAATTGTCGCGTGCGAGATATCCAGGCTCTCCAGCAATCCAGCAACATCCTGGGCCATAAGCTCCATTGTCGCGGGGGCAGGCATCACCGCACTCTCGCCGTGTCCGCGCAGATCCGGCACGATCACGCGATGGTCTTTGCTTAAAACCTCCACCTGTTCACGCCACAGCGAGCGATTAAAGGGATAACCATGCAGCAGCACCACGCACGGTCCTGAGCCAACATCGTCATAGGCTATTTCGACACCGTCGACGATCTGCGTCTGACTTTTTTGCCGGGCGGCCTCTTGTTGGGTCATGCTGAGTCAACCTCTGGAGTTACAACAACACTTCGAACTACGTCAGCCACCGCTGCAATCAACTCTGTCAATTCGATCGGTTTGGCCAGATACGCCTGGAAGCCGGAAGCCAATGCCAGCAAGCGATCTTCTTCACGGGCATACGCGGTAATGGCGACGGCCGGCAAAAATCGCCCATCGTTTAGATTGAGGGCGCGCACTTTGGCGAGAAGTTGGTACCCGTCTTCTCCGGGCATCGCGATATCAGAAATCAAGACATCGGGCGCCGCGGACTTAACCGCTTCCAACGCAGCTTCAGCCGAAGAAACAGCCGTGACCTTCGCTTCACCCTGAGACAAAGCTGCGGTGAGAAGCTGTAACGTGTCCTGGTCGTCATCAACCAGCAAAACATGGAGGCCTTTAAGCTTTTCCGAGGCCAAATCGCTTGACCGGGCGCCGTTCTCCTGTTGTTGGTCATCCAATTTCGAACTTGAACCCAGGCGCGGCAGCAAAACTACGAAAGTTGACCCTTTACCTTTTCCATCACTGGTGGCTTTGATCGTGCCGCCATGGATTTCTACCAGGTGCCGTGCGATGGCCAATCCCAATCCCAATCCACCATGCTGGCGCGTTGTGGTGCTGTCTGCCTGACGGAAACGATCGAAGACGAAGGGAAGAAAGTCCTTGCTGATTCCCTGGCCATCGTCGGTCACTTTAATCTCAACCTGTGAACCACGCTCCTGAACTTTCAAAAGTACTCGCCCGCCGCTGGGCGTGAATTTGATCGCGTTGGAAAGCAGGTTCCAGACAATTTGTTGCAACCGATTCGAATCGCCCGCTATGACCATCGGCTTCGTCGGCTGTTCCGTTTCAATTCGTATTCCCTTAGCTTCGGCCGTGGGGCGAACTACGTCAGCCGCAGCTTCAATCACGGGAGCCAATTCCAACGGATTGAGCTCCATCGCCAGTTTGCCCGTGATGATTCGAGAAACATCAAGGATGTCGTCGATGATTTGCGACTGCGCCTTGGCGTTGCGCCGGATCGTTTCAATGGCATTGACCGACATTTCGTCGTCAAGCGAATCAGACTGCAGCATCCGAGACCAGCCGAGGATCGCCGTCAAAGGCGTGCGCAACTCGTGAGATACGGTGGCGAGAAACTCATCTTTCAAACGGTTGGACTCTTCCGCGGTCGCGCGGGCAGTGCTTTCCTGATGCAGCAACCTGACATTCTCAATAGCTACAGCGACCAGGTTTGCCGCCATCCGCATCGCCGTAACATGCTCTTCCCGATAAGCCTCGGCTTCGTAGCTTTGAATTTCGATGGTGCCGACGATTCGTCCCATTACCGCCATCGGCGCCGCGAGGGAAGATTCTGGTCGCAGGCCGTTATCCGTTCCGACAATCACCCCCAGACTTTTACGCGTGGCATTCATGTAATCGTTAGTAACCACAACCTCTCCGGTCCTAACCGCAATGCTGTTTGGGCCAGTCGCCGTAACAGGCATCGGCGGAAGTTGGGTAGTATCGATCTCCTGATTGTCGCCCCAGCCATAACAAGCCGTGCGGACATCGCGAAGCGGGTCGTAGAGCGAAACAAACAATCCATCACAGGGGGCGGAGACGACGGCAAAGTCGCGCAAAGCGCGGAAGATGTGCACCAATTCACGCGAAGTGCCCAGGGCCTGCGACAGGATCGAGACTCTTTCCAGGAGCCGTTCATATTCTGAAAGCGCGCGTTGGTCGGCTTCGCGTAATGCTTCTTCAGCGGCGCGGCGTGCAGTGATATCGCGAGCCACTCCCTGAATGCCTATTGGCTTTCCTGACTTGAAGGCGAGCCGGCTACTAATCTCCAGTCGCACTGCGCCACCATGTTTCGCGTGCACGTCCACCTCGTAGTGTGTCCGTTCCTCACCGGCGAGCTTGCGAGAGGTCATTTGCCGGGCCGCTGCATCTGAGCCCGGCGTAAGAAACTCTCGCATATTCATATTGAGGAGTTCCTCACGCGAAAAGCCGGTCAGCCTTTCCACCGCGGAGTTAATCGAGGTGACGTTGCCGTCGAGGTCGAGTGTAAACACGATGTCGTTGGCATTTTCAATAAGTTCCCGGTAACGCTCTTCGCTTTCACGCAAAGCTTCTTCCGCACGCTCACGATCACTGAGTGTCTTGCGCACGGTCCGCTCAGAAAACTGCAGATCCAAAGCGGTGCGTTCAATGGCTGCCCGCGCTGTTACCTGCGCTCTGGTTAGCCCAAACAGCATTAGGGTGATGAGAACCCCGCCGATTATGGCGTAGTAAAAGGAACTTTGATTCGCCGTACCGAAGTCCGGCCGAGATGAAAAATCCAGTGTCCAGGTTCGTCCGGCAACATCGACGGTACTTTGCGCGCGGAGTGGCCGGAAGCTCGTGGCGATGGGTGCCGCCTGTGTCGCCGTATCGTGGAAGAGACTCTCATTCTTTGGTTCCGCTCCATCATAAAGCCGCATGTCGATATCGGTTGTGTTCTTGATTTCCAGTATGGCTTTCATGAAGTCGGGGGCCCGAAACCTGCTGAAGACAAACCCCGCAAGGGCCTGGCGACGCTCCTCAACAGTTGTGGGCGTCCGATCGTTCTCGTAGACCGGCGCGTAAATGAGAAATCCGACGTCGCCAGGGCGGTCTCCCCTCTGATTAAGCGAAACCGGTCCTGTTGCCGCGGGTAGCCCCGTGTCGCGAGCGGTTTCCATCGCCGCAAAGCGGGCCGGCTCAGCGCCCATGTCCTGGCCGATGAGCTCATATTGCTGTTGATCGAGTGGCTCAAAGTAGACGACCGGGTGGTATTCCTCTCGCTCCTGTACGGGCCAAACCTTGAAGTCGTTATGATCGCGGGAGCGCCGCTCGGCAATAAATGATTCCTTTTGATCTCGCTTAACCCGGGCCATGTAACCAATGCCTTGCGCTCCCGGATATTGATTTTTCAACTCAAGCCGCTCAACGAAGTTGTGGAACTGACTGGCACTGACTGACGGGCTGATGGCAAACAAACCCGTCCCGGCACGCAATACTTCGATATAAAGACGCGGTCGCCCTCGAACGTAGGTTGTTAATTCCTGAGTTGTGGTACCGAAGCGGGTGAGGTCCTGAGCATGGGCAGTGCGCCAAACATAGAAAGCAAAGAAGGCAGTAATCAATAGGCCCAGTAGGAGTACAAAGTACGGGAGGAAATACCTACGAGGCCTGTTTACATTAAACTTTAATTTCCCAACTGACATTCGTTGGCGCGTAGAAGCTGTTGCTACTTAATGCGACTGGTTCTGCGACGTAGAAAATCCATAAGCACAAACTGAGTTAGATTGCTGGGATTCGCGAAGTAGGCCTTGCCGTTTGTCATTGCCGTCATCTGCTTCACAAACTCGACGAGATAGTAGTCGCTCGCCAGCATAAAGGTATTGATCATTATACCTGCCTTACGGCATGCCTGAACCTCTTTAAATGTTTCCGCCATCACAAATGGGTCGCCACCCATCGAGTTCTTATAAATGCGGCGAGCGGGACCACGGCCAGGCTGCGCAGTTCGTGATCCCGCGCCAGCGCCCGCTAAAGCCTGACTCTCGATAAAACAGGCCGTGGGCTTGCCATCCGTGATCATCACAATCTGTTTCATTTCCTTTCGCTGCGACTGCAGAATGCGCCGCGCCAGCCGCAAACCTTCCGCCGTGTTGGTGTGATAAGGGCCAACCTGGGTAGTTGCCAGTTGCGCAAACGCTAACTCCTCCGCGCTGTCGTGAAATAACACCAGCTTGAGTGAGTCGCCTGGATACTGGGTGCGAATCAGGTGCGCCAGGGCCAGGGCTACTTTCTTTGCCGGCGTAAAACGATCTTCGCCGTAAAGAATCATCGAGTGGGAACAGTCGAGCATAACCACAGTCGCACACGAAGATTGATAGTCACACTGATGCACATGCAGATCGCTGTATTCGAGGTTTAGCGGAACGCGCAGACCCTCTCTTTGAATTGCCGACAGCAGGGTCGTATTCACGTCAAGGTTGATAGTGTCGCCAAACTCATAACGCTTACTTGCCGCAGCAGCTTCGACTCCGGTAGAGAGTTGCGGCGTATCGTGACGTCCGGCGGAACTCTTGCCCAAACTCCCGAGGAGGCTTCGCAGAGTTTTGTAACCGAGAAAGTCGAGGCCTTTTTCAGTAACTTCAAACTTGATGTTACGCGGCAGGGGTTCGGAGACTTGCGGTTGAGCATTGCCGGGTTGTTGTGACCGCTCGGGCGGGAGTTCCTGAAGTTTCAAATATCCTTCTTCAACCAAACGCTCGATCAGTTGGTTCAGCATTTCTTCAAGTGCCGAACCATTAAACTCGCCGTCATTGTCAGCGAGCATTTCCTTGATCTGGTACTCGTTAAGGAGCCCTTGATTCATGAGAGCCTGAAGCAAGGCGCGACGCAGAGCATCGAGCGATGTATCAAGCGGGCGCCGTTCACGCGTCCAGTAGTAGTCATCGTCGTAGCCTGAGGAAAGCAGCCCATCAGACAACTCCTCCATGAGGTCCCCAAGATTAATCCCGGAAACATCGAGGCCCTTGAACTTTGAATACTTCGTAAACTTCATCAGATGGAATTTTGCCGCGGATTTACGCGGAAGACGCGGATAAGCCTTCATCGGCCACAGTTGAACAACTTCACTCCGGTTTCAGAAGAGAATCCAATAGGCCCGCATCCTCGCGGCGACGTTTGCGAGCGTTGTCAAATGCAATCTCTTAAATTCTGGACGCAGCCCGAAATTAAACAACAATCCAACTTCAATATCCGTCGCTCGCAGATAATTTAAAAGTTGCGCCTCGTGTGAAGAATCTAAAGCACGAACTGTCTTTAACTCCAGGAAAACTTTGTTTCCACTAAGCATATCGGCTTCGAAATCACCAACACTTTGTCCCCGGAACCAACCGGAATCTTGATTTTTCGTCGAGCCTTCAATCCGCCTGAGTTAAAAGCAAACTCTAATGACTGTCCATAAACCGATTCGAGAAAACCATGACCCAGTTCGTTGTATACGTCGAAGAATATGCCGATGATTTTCTCGCGTGATTTCTCCATGTTTGAATCCGCGATTTTCCATGTGATCTCCTCGGTGAGCGAGATCGTTTTTCATGTGAGGCACACTTTAATGGGCATGGTCGAGGTTTCGCTCTTGGTTCGATCCGTTCTATTGGCCTGTGCATTATCTGTCGCCAACTAGCCTCCTCTGTCTTGCTTCAAATCCGTGTATATCAGTGTGAATCTGTGGCCAAATTTTTCCTAGCTGTATTTTCCAGTCTCCGTGAGGTCGTCGTAGATCATTCCTCGACGATCCTTTTTTGCTTTCGTGATTGCCGTGTATCCACCTTCTTCGTTGCGGCTGATCTTGTTTTCAGCATACAGGCCTTCCAGCACCAGCTCACACGCGGCGACCACTTGAGCGTCCGCTGACTTATCGAAATCAAAAGGGATCAAGCTCGTCTCGATCAACTCCGGCACAGCTTCAAGCAAGGTGCTGCATTCACTCGCGGCGGCAGTGTCAGCAAGTCTCAAGTTGTTGCCTGCATCGAACCACTGCACGGTGCGTGCGAATTCAATCCCTACGAAATAACCGTTGAAGATTTCACCGGCGGCGCGTTTGATAAGATCCTTGGCGATGCGCTTGGCGCCAATCTGTTCGCCTTCGTACTCCAGTTCCATCTTTCCAGTCATCGAAGGAATTGCCGCGTAGATATCGGAAATTCGCGGCACAAGTTCTCTTTCACCGGTCAATAAGGCGCGGCGCTCAGCATTTGAAATGACTGATTCCATCACTGTTATCGGCAAACGTTGGGAAACGCCTGACTGTTTATCGATGCGCTGATCATCCCTCGCTTCAAAGGCAATCTGTTCGACTACTTCGCGAATAAAATCCGGAATCTGAAGGTTAGTTTTCCACCCATCACGCTCTACCCACGCTTCTTGGCGGGTTATCTGAATCGCCGTGATCAGTTCTGCGGGATAATGCGTCGTGATTTCGGCCCCAATCCGATCCTTCAAAGGCGTGATGATCTTTCCACGCGCCGTGTAGTCCTCCGGATTTGCGGAAAAGATAAGCATCACGTCCAGCGGCAAGCGCACCGGGTAACCTTTAATCTGCACATCTCCTTCCTGCATGATGTTGAAAAGGCCAACTTGAATCTTCCCGGCAAGGTCGGGAAGCTCGTTGATGGCGAAGATCCCGCGATTCGCCCGCGGCAACAGGCCGTAGTGAATAGTCAGCTCATCGCTGAGTAGGTGACCGCCCTTGGCAGCTTTGATGGGATCGACGTCACCGATGATGTCGGCGATTGTGACGTCGGGAGTGGCCAGCTTTTCCACAAAGCGCGCATCACGATCGATCCAGGCGATCTGCATGGAGTCGCCATGAATCTCGCTCTGTTGACGACCGTAAGCCGAGATCGGTTTAAAAGGATCATCATTGATCTCGGAACCGGCGATGATTGGGATCTGTTCGATCCAGCAATTCAGTTAGCTGGCGGATGATGCGACTTTTTGCCTGACCACGTAGGCCGAGCAGAATGAGGTTGTGCCTGGCAAGAATAGCGTTGACTAACTGCGGAAGGACCGTTTCATCGTAGCCCACGATTCCGGGAAAAAGTTTTTCACCGGCTTTAAGTTTTTGGATCAAATTGGACCGCAATTCGTCTTTGACAGAAACGCTGCGGTACCCGCTGGCTTTCAACTCCCCAAACGTCCTTGCTCGCTCCATAGTTGTCCTTTGATGAAAAGATTTGCAGGAATATTAACTGTAAAGGGCGGAAAGTACGAAGAAAGAGAGATGGGGAGACGCGGAGACGCGGAGACGGGGAGAAGGGGTGAGGGGGTGAGAGGGAGATGGGGAGACAGGGAGATTGGTGACGACGCGATTGTGGTGCTGAGCGGACATGAAGATCGGAAGATCGAATATGCTCGCCTTCCCGTCTCCCTTTCTCCCCATCTCCCTGTCTCCCCGTCCCCGCGTCTCCCCATCACCCCATCTCTTCATCACCCCGTCCCTTCTTCCCGGTACGACTCACCATCAAACTTCACCAAACCCTCCGACACCAGCTTCTCCAAATGAGCTAACACCGCGCGTTCAGCCATGGCGTGCGCCTTAGGCGATACGTCCGTATAAACGCGCGCGACAATTTGCTGCGGGGCAGTAGCACCCTCGCGCACCGCCTGGAGAATCTTTTGTTCGCGATCAAGACGATGCGAAATGTACTCGGCAATTTTCGCGTAAGGATTGCCGATCGCCGGACCATGGCCACCGAAGATTACCGACAGATTTGGCAACGCCCTCATGCGCTCGAGTGAGGTCAGATAATCGCGCATGTTGCCTTCAGGCGGATCAATGAGAACTGAACCCAAGCCGACAATGTTGTCTCCAGAAAGCAGAGCGCCGCGCTCAGCGTCATAGAAACAGAGATGACCACGCGCGTGTCCGGGCGTGTGCAGCGCGCGTAAAACGATCTCCGGAACGCCTGCCAATCTGATCGTGTCACCATCTTCGATGAGCCGATCGACGCGAACTACAGAAGCCAGCGGCTCGGCAGTCAGCTGGTGAGCCATCACGATCGCTTGTTCGCCGAGATGTTTTCGCAGTGCGTTCACACCTCCGACATGATCGGGATGCATGTGAGTGAGAACGATCCCGTGTAGGGTGCGCCCCTCCTGCAGCAGGTCATCGATAGCTTCATTTAACGCCTGCTGTTCGTCCTCATATGGAGACCCCGGATCGACGACAAGCAATTCCGAGGATGTGTAAATCAGGTAACAGTTGGTGTGAGTCGCCGGCGGCTTAGTCGGCGTGCGCACAGGAAAGCAAATGTAATTGGGCCGGAACTCAATGCGCCGCACGGGTTCGCCGTGAGCATTGGGCGTGGCAACAAAACGGTCAACCAGATCCGGAGTGATTCCGGCTGCGAGCGTTTGCAGCGCATACAGCGTTGGTGGCACGGCCAGGATCTCCGCGCGTTGCCATTTGGCAAAAGCGTTGGCTGCGGAAATCCATTCGCCGGATTCGAGTTCACCGGGCACGACTTGCGGTTGCTGCTTCGCGGGACAGGTGGCAAGAAAGAACCATGTATCGAAGCGCCTCGCGCTGAAAGGCGGCGTCACCCAGCGTCCCACGTATGTGAAGTCAGCCGCGTCGAGACGAAGCTGATAATGATGCAACAACTGCGACCAGGACATTCTCTTGGAAGTGAGATCGTCGAGCAGCGAGAGTCTTTGCCCCTTTGTCAGCGGATCTCCACCGCGCACCAGTAACACGCCGAGTTCTTCAAACAACTCGCGGGCAGCAGCACTGATTGCCGCTCGATTGTGTGGATCGTCGCAGTTGTCTATCGGAACGGCAGCATCGTCCGCGTCCAACTGGCCGCCGGGAAATGCATGGAAGCCGCCGAGAAAAGCTAACTGCTCACTGCGCCGGACCAGATAGACTTCGGGCGCGCGGGGATCGTGATTGTGTTTGAGGAGAATTACTGCGGCTGCGTCTTTGGGAATAGGAGTCATTTGAAATTCAGTGCGGAAGCGGTAGCGACCGAATTCAAATTAGCCGCGGATTTACACGGATGACACGGATAAGCCGGTAATAACCGCTATAAGGCACTTAATCCCTCTTAGGTTTTTTTCTTATCCGTGTCATCCGCGTAAATCCGCGGCTACTTCTTTTTTGTCCTTGTCAGCCATTTCTTTCAGCGCGGCCGTAATCTGGAGCTTAGCCTCGTGACGACGACGCTTGCGCGCGGCAAGTTTGATCTCTTCTGTGAACTCCCAGTGATCCATATTGGAGTGGCCACGTTTGCCACCCTGTCCTGCATCTGGTCGACCTTTCAAGATACTCATGAGACGCAATTCGCCCGGTTTGGGTGCTAACAGTGCCTATCCTTTAATCGCGGTTAGGGGCCTTTCTCTCCGCCAGCTTCATCAATTCTTCCGGCATCCACTTGCCAACCGCTTTGGATTCCGCATCGGCTATTCCGCGAGAGCGGTCGTGCCAATCGTCATGAGATCCTTCAGCGCCGCGCTGCTTTTCGTAATTGTCAGTCTGTTCCAGGCTCAAAATGATACCGTCGATTATCTCGCCCCAATCCTGAAACTGGATTCCGCGCCGCACCAATGACAGACCTGCTGACCAATCTTCCTCCGGCGCGCGTGCGTCTTGTTCGGGAATCGTCAAATTGTAGAGCGGCGGGAAAGGCTGACCTTTGTATTCGCCTACAAGTTTGTCTTTGATTTCTTTATAGGAAATTTGCGGATTGCCAACTTGAATTGCCTGGGCGCGACGAAAGAGATCCGCGACACTCGCTGGTTGTTGAGACATAGATTCCTCAAAAATTTCTGGTCGGATTGGATTGTTTGATTCAACGATACCTTACATCCTGCAACGTTCCAATCACAAAGGAGCCTGCCCCTGGATGTGGGATTCAAGTGGAGTAACTTGCAGTTGGAAAGGGCGCAGTCATTAGCTTGAAGGCTCGGTATGTTCAAGGCGCCCCCGCTGAGGTCTCACCAGGTTCATCATCGAATCAATATTTGAAACAGTTAAACCCATTCAAGGTTGAGCGGGGGCGCCTTGAACTTGCTGAACATTGGATTTAATGACTGCCCCCTTCCCAACTGCGAGTTACTCCACTTGAATCCCATCCGTGTTATCCGCGTTAATCCGCGGCTACACTCTTTCTGCGGCCAAGATTTTGACTCGCGCGAATCAAGTAGAATTAGTAGACTCAAACTTACTTAACCGACCATGTCTGAATCGAAAGAAACGGTAACCACCTCCGAACCTATAACTAAATCAGCCGAGACTGCGTTGCTCTCGGTCTGTCCGGTTTGTGGCCGCCGCCCCACTGAAGGTTTGGTTCCTTTTGCCCTCCTCGATAAGCAGTTGCGCGCCTTTGTTGAGGCGAACGCTCTGATCGGAAACAGTCAGGGTAGTTGCGCACAATGCATCGCTCTCTTCGAACGCGGCCGCAAACAAATCGAAGCTCACGGCGCCATCTTTGAACAGACGAGTTTTGTCCTACCTACGCCTTTGCGGCTCAATGCAGACGAAAGGTTTACCGGACGCGGTGTCACGATGGCCTTTCTCGACTCCGGTTTTTATGCGCACCCGGACCTAACTCAACCAGAAGACCGAATCGTTGCCTATCACAATATTTTCGATCCCACTGCCAAAAGCGACGCCCTGAAGACGGGTGAGGTTGCAAGTTGGCACGGAATGATGACTTCAGTCGTGGCGGCAGGTAATGGTTACCTTTCGGAGGGCTTTTATCGTGGCATTGCTCCCGACGCGAAATTGGTGCTTGTTAAAATTGGTCGCTCAGGTCGCATTCCCGATGCACATATTGAACAGGGTCTGCAGTGGGTTCTGGATCATCGCGAAAAACACAACATCCGCATCGTGAATATCTCCGCGGGCGGTGATTTCGAACAAACCTATTTTCAGAGTTCGTTGTGCAAGACCGTGGAACGCGCGGTCAGCGAAGGACTGATAGTGGTTTGTGCTGTAGGCAATGCGGGGATGGCGCCCGGGCATCCCGTTCTGCCGCCTGCCAGTTCTCCTTCCGCCATCTCAGTCGGAGGTCTCGACGATCAAAACTCCCTCGATCGAGCGCGTCGCGGGATGTATCGCTCATCCTATGGGCCAACCATCGATGGATTGCAAAAGCCTGAGGTAATCGCGCCGGGAATTTGGGTGGCTGCGCCTATCCTGCCCCACACCCCGACTGCCGCTGAAGCCAAGCTGTATTCCGAACTCGATGATGCAGCTGATGATCAATTGGCGAAGATTATCGAAACGTATCCAGCCATCGATAAAGATCTTTACGAAGCGCGCGAGCTGCCGGTAGCGTTGCTGCGCCAGTTAATCACCATAAAATTGCATGAAGGCAATGTCATCAATCAGCACTACAAGTATGTTGACGGCACCTCGTTTTCTTCGCCCATCGTGGCGTCAGTCGTTGCCTGTATGTTGGAAGCAAATCCGGGATTGACGCCGCAGAAAGTGAAACGAATTCTGATCAAGACTGCAGAAAGAGTGTCGGGGATTGAAGTTGATAGACAAGGCTGGGGAGTGGTAGTGCCGGCTCGTGCGGTGGCAGCGGCATTAGATCCGTGAGCCTAATGCGGTGATGCATTTGCTAGCAATGCACAAAACATTTTCCATATATCATTTTTCATTTCTCATTTTTCATTGAGTAAGACTTCAGCGCAGAGACGCGAAGGCGCAAAGACTTCAACATGTTTCGTGTTATTTAGTGGCACTTCCTGGATCGTCGCTGGAGCTGGTGGAAAAAATTCGATCCACGAATCAACACGAAATGGCACGAAACATGTTGGTTACTCTTTGCGCCTTCCCGCCTCCGCATCTCTGCTTTTAGGCATCAGCCAACGCCACGCTGCGCGGAGTAACAGTTTGCGTTACACAATACCGTGTGCCACAATTCACCAAACCTACAAACGAATACTTTTTCGAGGAGTCCTAAGTAAATGGAGAACGAAACCGCGTCGCCGAATGCCGCCTCCGAGGCAGCTAATGATGAGACACCAGCTGCGGCTAGCACTGAAGATATTTCTTATCACGCCGTGGAGAAGGAAGGCGTAGTGACAGCGATTTGGGAAATGCAGGGACGGAAGCACATTCGCACCATCGATCCTCGTTCGCGTCAGGGCCAGGACATCCTCCGGCTCTACACCACCGAGCATCACGACGAGACACCGGCGGATTCATCCGAAGCCGCATCGACTTAATTCAACTCAAATTAGTTTACAGAAGTCAGCGGCGGGCAGTGTCCCGCCTTTTTGCTGTCTATTAGACGACTCGGTTCAGCATTTCTCCACGGACAAATGCTTCCAGACTGTCTACAAGTTGATCGGCGAGTGTCTGCATCGCTTCACGGCTGGCCCAGGCGACGTGAGGAGTGACGATCAAATTTGGCAGACGTGCATCGAGTAAGGGGTTGCCACTGCGTGGCGGTTCTTCGCTGAGGACATCAAAAGCAGCACCGCCGATCAAACCCTCGCGCAACGCTTCCAGCAGAGCATTTTCGTTCACCAGCCCACCGCGAGCGGTATTGATCAGTAGCGAATCACGCTTCATCATTTGTAACTCACTGCGTGTCGATTAAATTCTTAGTCTCGTCGGTCAACGGACAATGCAGTGTGATTACATCACTCACTTCGAGGACTTGATTGAAGGCAACGCGTCCGCTGCGAATCGTCCGGGCGCCTTTGCGCTCCGCGACTAGTAGTTTCATTCCGATGGCAGCGGCCAGTGCGCCAACGGCCTGCCCCAAAAACCCATAACCGACGATGCCGAGCGTGGCGCCGTGAAGATCGTGGATTGGGTGATCCAACAAACAGAATTGCCTGGCCTGTTGCCACTTCTCCGCGCGTACATCTTCAAGATATGCCGTCAGGTTACGTCGCAGCGCGAGCATCAAAAGCAGAACATGTTCGGGCAGCGAATTACCGGCGTAATGCCGCGCATTACAGACAGCGATGCCGCGTTGCTTGCAATAATCCAGATCAATGTTGTCTACGCCTGTAGCGGCTACGGCGATCAGTTTCAGTTGGGGCAGTCGCGACAGTTGTGGCTCGCGCAACGGCAGCTTGTTGCAGATGGCGATGGTGGCGTCCTGCAATCGCTCAACTATCTGATCTGAAGAAGTCTCGCCATAGTCAATCCATTCATGCTCAAACTGAGGCCTGCGAAACTCGACCTTGAAAGTGTTGCGTTCGAGAAAGACTATTCGTTCCATTTAAGGGATGAGTATAGATGAGGAGTTAAGAACGAGCCGCAGATAGAAGTCAGAAAGCAGATAGGCAGTACGGCAGAAGGCACTGCACTCATTCATCACTCTGTGTGTCAGTGTCATCCGCGTAAATCAAGTCGGCGATTTTATTTAGGAATTTGATCAGCTTTTAGGCTGAGCGTATCATGCGCGGGCGCAAGGCAAATCGAGCCATGAACATCCGCCAGGCATCATCTCAAGACGCTGCTGAGCTGACGCGTATTGCTCACGAGGCGAAACGGCACTGGGGTTACCCGGAGCACTGGATGCAGCGCTGGGATGCTGATCTTACTATCACGCCGGAGTTCATCGCCGACAATCTCGTTTACATTGCTGAGGACGGAGACAGAGTTTCAGGCTTTTATGCACTCGCAGTTAAAGATCAGAAAGCGGAACTGGAGCACATGTGGGTAGCGCCCGATGTGATCGGAACCGGCGTCGGCAAACAGCTGTTCCTTGCAGCAATGGAGAAAGCAGCCGAGCTGAAACTGGCTGCAGTAGAAATCTCGTCAGATCCTAATGCTGAAGGTTTCTATCGAAAGATGGGAGCCTATCGCGTAGGCGAGACCACCTCTGAACTCGATGGCGAGCCGCGTATCCTTCCGCGACTGAGCATCGATCCCGCCAACAACACCTAAATGCGTCACGCGAAGCGAACGTTTAGCGTAAAGCCTGGGCCGCAAGGCCCAGGACACGAATTGAATTAATAAGCCCGCGAAGCGGGCGATAGATAACCGATGGCTCTAACGCCCGCGTCGCAGGCTATCAACCTTTTCACGGTGTCGTACCTGGGGCTAACGCCGCAGGCTCTTACGCTAACGTCCGCTACTGCGGACTCACCGGACTCTTAGTTTGACGTCCTTTCGGCGAACACCGATCAGGTCGCTTTGCCGTTTGTTACGGCACTGGCTTCTGTGTTGAGCGCCCGCTTTGTACCTTTGCAGGTTCTGATTTCTGCGACGGTGGATCCGACTTTGGCGCCGGCGCGGATTTCTGCGTTGGCTCCGAACGCTGCGGTGGTGGCTCGGACTTTCTCACCGGCTCCGAACGCTGCGGAGGTGGCTCATAACGTGGAGCAGGCTCCGAACGCTGCGGAGGCTCATAGCGGGGCGCAGGCTCCGAACGAGGCGGCGGGTCGTATTTGCGCACCGGCGGCTCATACCGAGGTGTCGCTGTGTCGCTCCCTTCCCGTGGCTGCGGCCGCGCCGGCTTCGCGGGTCGCTCAGCGTCTTCATCAGTCTTCGATGGTCTCGACGGAGCAACGATGTCCGGATTTGTTCGCTCTGGTCTGCCTTTAGAATCCTGATTGCGCCTAATCACTCCGCTGTCTTCCGTCGAATCAGTTCGAGGAGCAGGCGTCAGAACCCTGTCGCCGCGTTCAATCTTGTCGCCGGGATTAACTGAATGATTGATGACGGTCTTCGGCGGACGAGTCACCGCGCCAGTCGGCCGCGATTCGACCGGGCCCTCCTTTAAGCTGGTCTCCGGAGTTATTGATTTCGATTCACGGCCACCAAAAACTCTCGAACGGCGCAACTCGCCATCGAGCGGTAAACCAACTTTGCGAATAGCAGCGCCGGTCGGACGTTCTGCAACGTCGGCAGCCGGTTTCACTCGCGGCTTCGCGAGGGTAACGCGCTCGCTCGTATCCACTCGTGAATTTCCCTTTTGCAGATAGACGTTTGCTGGTCGGAGCGGCAGTTCGCCTTTTAGTGGCGTATCGCCAACGATGCGACGGGCCAGGATGTCATTCACCGGATCGAATCGCCCATCGCCGCCAAACTTATCGATGGTTGTTGTCGTCACGGCTCGCCGATAGGCTACGTCATCGTCTTGCCCACGCTGACGTCGGCGATGGACCGGCGGGAAAGAATCGTACCGGCGTGAGCGCGGATCGCGATGATGATAAGAGAGTGGGTACCAGGAAATATGGTTCCCGATGGAAATGTGGAAAGCTACCAGAGCCGGACGCCACCAACTGCGATGACGATAATAGTGGCTGCGCGGACACCAGGCCCAATAATTGTTGTAGTAGACCCAGCGTCCATAGTGATAAGGAGCCCAACCCCAAGGTTCATAACCAACCCAGGTCCAGCCATAAGGCCAAACCCACGTCCAGGTTCCATGACGATAGGGCGCCCAATTGTGGTAGTTGTTAATGACTGTGACATGCGGCCGCCAGATCCAGCCGTAGTCGTTTACATAGGACCAATCGCCGTAAGCATCGAGCTCCTCAGCACCCCAAACGTAACTGTCGTAGTAGCGATTGTCGTAGCGCAGACGTTGCGCGAGATAGCGTTCGCGATCGGCCACCCACTCGTCCCATGAATCGGGAGCGGCAGCCGCGAACATCTCCCAGTCGCCGGCAGCCGATCCCTCGTTAATCAATTCAGCCGCGCGGCCATCACGCAACGCGAAACCGGAAGTCTCCGAATAAATACGCGCGCGTCCACCGCCCGTTACGGTGAAGCGGACCCGGCCGGCGCGGGCCACATCTATGCGATAGACACCATGCTGTTCCGCTGAGAGCGTTGACTGGGGCGCGTCAACTTCAAAGTATTCGCGGTCGCGGTCAAACTTGGCGAGGCGAATGGACGCAGTACCTTCGATAACACTGAGAGCCACGCCTTCGTCACGCAGAGTCAGAATGCGCAGCATCGAGCTGGAACCCAGCCGCACAAAATTTCTTGCATCAATTTGTATTTCCAACTGAGATTGGCGATCGGTGGCGACGGAATCGCCTTCCACTAATGGGAAGTTCAGATTAGCGCGTTCCCAGTCAGTATTACCCTGACGCTTCAGAGTGACTTCGCCTTTGAGGAGACTGATGCGGACGACGCGTGCCTGTTCATCATAGGTTTCGCCTTCGTCCTCGTCGCCGGCGTAAGCCAGAACGTTCGTAGTGAAAAGTGTTGAGAGAAGAATTAGTAAGAGTGAGAAGGTCCGGAATGGGACAAGTCGGGCAGAACGCATAACAACGCTCCTTCTATTGAGTCTGTGTGTACCACATTACGTTACCGTCGGCGCGTCTGTCGGTAGGAGAACCGGGGCGCGTTGGCGAAGAGCTAAGCATCGTCATCGACTCGGTGTCGATTACCAGGAGAGGCTTAGTCAGTGCCCGGCCCAAGAGCAAAGCGTGGGCCGAAGCCACGGCCGAAAATGCAACGGTCAATCTTGCGAATCGAATCGGGTGCCAGGAATAATTCTTTAGAGATCCATACGAAATAGTGCTGCGTCCGCACCATCTCGGTTACTTTCGAGTCAGGTCTCAGGCTCAGAGCTCGTCAAGCTGGTCTGACGTGCAGCCTGTGTTCGATCAGTTGAGGAACAGCGAACTGAAACAGACGATGTACTGACGACTGACGACTCTGCCAGACCTGCGACTGGTCAAAACTGAGACTCACATCTCAGCGTCTGAGACTTCAGATCAGCCTCCGCCGCGATGTAGCCAAAGCTTGTCCACTGATTAGTTCGAAGTAATGCGGCGCATATAGCTCGATGGCCTTTGCGCGGCGGCCGTTATAGAGGTGCCAATTCGCGATGCCGTACAAGATACTGTGCGAGCCGGGCGAGTCTGGCTGTTTGAGGGTTTCCGCAAGCAGCGTTTCTGAATCGACCTGTCCCTTGTACATCAGCACCAGTTTGTAATAGCCATCGTTCTCGATCACATCCATCCCCGTCCGAATAGGGCCGAGCACCCGTTGCGCCTCAACGGGACGGTTCAGCCGTCGCAGAATCATGTATAACCAGTGGGTTGTGGCAACGATGCTGTCCGGATTCTGTGAAACTCTTAGGCACTCGCGATAGCTATTTAGTGCTGCGCGGTTTTTGCCAGTGAGATATTGCGCCAGCCCCAGGTGATACCAAATATTAAATTGCAATGTACTCGTGGGAATATTGCGCACGTTGGGTTGACCGTCAGGCTCTACTTCATCCGGCAAACCTTTGATCAGACTCGCTGCTTTTTGAAAGTCAGCGATTGCTAGATCAAATTTGCGCAAGGTGATGTAACGATGCCCGCGATGGCGATAGAAACGAGCGTCGCGCGGAAACTTTGTGATTCCTGAGCTATAGACTTCAATCGCTTCGCTGAAGCGTCCGAGATAAGCGAGCCTCCGTCCGAACCAAATAACAGCCTCAGGATTGTTTGGCTCGGCTTCATAACGAGTGCGAGCTTCTTCAAGTCGCGCTTCCATGTTGCGCGTGGCTTCCGCGGACGCTGGTGGCGCGGGGCGTTTAGCGAAGTCACCTGTGAAGGGAGGTTTGCTCTGTGACGGTCCAGACGCTTGTAAAGGCGAAAATGTCACCGCGAACAGCAAGGCGATAGTTAAAAGAAATTTCATAGTTTGGAAGAATCTCAGGTTGGACGACGCCAAGCTTCTATGCCAATTTGCGATCCGAGTCAAATAGATTGCCGCATGGCGATTGACGATTGCCGATTGGCCGACGACGCCATGGACGGAAACTTTGCCTCGCAAGTTCGCGTGGGGCTTTGCTCAAAATGTCACGGCTATGGCCGCCTCGGCTTTGCCGGCGGATGTGAGGCGGTGGCTTCGCCCCGCCGAAGCTCGATGTTTCGAGTCGATCATTGTTAGCTGTGGCTTACACGAATGACTCGCTGAATGACAAATCAAGCTTGTTCGACTTTGATCTCATCATTATTGGCGCGGGAATCAACGGCGCCGGCGTCGCTCGCGATGCTTCGATGCGCGGCTTGAAAGTGCTGCTGCTCGATAAGGGCGATCGTCGGGGGTGGGACGTCGAGCTGGTCAACGCGACTAATTCATGGCGGCCTGCGATACCTTGAGCACGGCGAGTTTGGCCTGGTGCGCGAGTCGTTGCGCGAGCGGCGAGACGCTGTTGCGGATCGCACCGTATCTCGTCCGTCCGCTACCACTCCTGATTCCAATCTATCAACACGCGCGTCGTGGCCTGTTGTCTTTACGCTTAGGCATGATTGCTTATGACCTGCTCTCAATCGGCAAAGCCCTGCCGCGTTACAAAATGCTTTCCCGCAGAAGAGGTCCTCACAAATACGCCGGGACTGAAACCGGAAGGACTACATGGAGCGGCATTGTATTACGACGCTCAAGTCGAGTTTCCCGAACGCCTGGTCGTCGAGAATGCACTGGCGGCGCTTCGAGCACGGCGCTCGCGTGATCACTTATGCAGGCGTGGAAAGGCTGATAGTCCAGAACGAACAGTTGCCGGGCGTCGAGCTATCGACGGGCCAGATCGCAACTGCCTCGGTAATCATCAACGCTGCCGGACCCTGGGTCGATCGAATTCTTGAATCTGCTGACACTGTTCCGCGCCTTATTGGTGGCACAAAAGGCAGTCACATTGTTGTCGCGCCATTCACAGGGGCTCCCAAGACTGCAATCTATATCGAAGCCAAAACCGATCAGCGCCCGTTCTTCATCATTCCCTGGAACAAGAACTACCTGATCGGCACAACAGATATTCGTTACGAAGGGGATCTCGATAACGTGCGCATTGACGAGACTGAGATTGAATACCTGCTGCGAGAAACGAACGGTGTGTTGCCCACGGCGAATCTGCAACGCGAGCGACATTCTCTTCAGCTACTCAGGTGTTCGCCCGCTTCCTTTCACAACTGAGGCTGATGAACAGAGTATTACCCGCCGGCACTTCATTCGTTCCCATCCACGTTACGAAAATCTGTTTTCACTTGTGGGCGGCAAGCTGACGACTTATCGCAGTTTGGCTGAAGAGACAGTTGATCTTGTCTTGCGAAAACTCGGCAAGAACGTTTCCGCGGCGAGCACTGCCTCGTCCGCACTGCCCGGAATAGAAGCGGAGGACTTTGGTGAATTCTTCTACCGTTTCAAGCGTGATTGCGGGTTGGGGGTGCAAACCACCCAGCACTTGCTGCGAGTTTATGGCACGGGCGCGGCCGAGATTGTGAAATTAGCCGCCGAAGATCAATCGTTGGGCGAAGTCTTTGACGATGAAACTGGTGCGATTGCGGCGGAAGTGATCTACGCATTCAAAGACGAGTTTGCCCAGACGCTCGGCGATTGTTTGTTGCGCAGGACGATGGTCGGACTGAATTCTTCACTCGGAGTAGGCGCTGATGAGCATGCAGCTCAGATCGCTCAGAAGCATTTGGGATGGTCTGAAATTAGAGCGGACAAAGAGATCCAATCCTACCGCCAATACATCGAGCGCTTTCGTGTTTGAATTTACCGTGTTCAGACAGCCGCTCAGCGGCAAGTGAGTTTAGCCCGGCTTTTCAAAGCCGGGTGAAGAGAGATAACACCAGTGAGCGTCGCGTCAGCTACGGCTGTCTTGGCCTGGGTATTTCAATCGTCGCTATGCGACGAACCTGATCGTGATGTTGCTGTTCCCGGCGTTGAAACGCCGGGCTAAACTCAGTGCGACGCTCCGCGTCGAAACGCTTTTTCTGGACTCTGTGGGTAGACTTCGCCGACCCCTTTTAAACGATGAGTTCTCCGGAAACATCAAGGCCAAGCATCCGTACCGAAGCCCTCGCCGGCATCACTACATTCTTCACGATGTCTTACATCGTGGTCGTCAATCCTTCGATTCTTGCAACGGAAGGAACAGGCATGGCGTTTAGCGGCGTCCTGACCGCGACTGTCCTGCTGTGTTTTGTGATGACGCTCTTCATGGGTCTCTACGCGAAACTTCCTTTCGCGGTGGCGCCCGGGATGGGGATCAATGCCTTCTTCACTTTCACGATCATCCTCACACAAAAAGTCTGGTGGCAGGTGGCGCTGGGGATCGTCTTCTGGGCTGGCGTCTTGTTTCTATTAATTTCGATTACGCCGATTCGCGAAACGATCGCAAAAGCAATACCTACTGAACTGCGAATCGGTACTGCTGCCGGAATCGGTGTCTTTCTCACCTTCATCGGATTGAAGAACGCGGGGCTGATCGCTGCTGACCCGATCACGTTTGTAAAACTGGGAACCTTGGGACTGCCGGCGCTGTTGACTATCTTCGCAACCGGACTGTCCGTCTGGCTCCTCACACGAAAGAGCGCTTTAGCGTTCCTGGCCGGCATTCTGTTCGCGACGCTACTCGGCTGGATTTTCGGTTTAGTAAAAGCGCCCGCGAGTGTTTTCAGTGCGCCGGACTTTCAAACCGTCTTTCTTAAACTCGATATACTTGGCGCGCTCAAACTTTCGCTGCTGCCGGCCATCATCGCCATTCTCTTTACCGATCTCTTCGATTCAATTTCCACTTTCATTGGCGTGGCCCATGCGGCAAACCTCCTGGATGAAAATGGTCATCCGCGAAATTTGAAACAAGGTTTGGTAGTTGATTCCTTTGCGACGTTCGGTGCTGGTCTCGCCGGTACATCGTCCGGCACCGCCTACATTGAAAGTGTTGCGGGCATCAGCATGGGCGGCCGTACTGGTCTCACATCAGTATTTACGGCGCTCTGTTTTCTGCCCTGCTTTTTTCTTGCGCCCCTCGCGGGAATGGTTCCCGCCTATGCGACTGCGTCCGTTTTAATTCTAGTAGGCGCCTCGATGTTCAAGAGCGTCAGTCAGATCTCATTTTCCAAAATCGAGGAAGGCTTGCCGGCGTTTCTGACAATCATTTTGATTCCGCTGACGTTTTCAATCACGCAAGGCATTCTTTGGGGTTTCATTTCGCATGTAGGGATGTATCTGATGGTGGGACGACGGCGCGAGATTCATCCGGTGATGTACGTCCTGGCGATAATATCTGTTGGGTTACTTGTGTTGGAACATGCGGAGTTTTAGGAGCTGTGTAGATGTGGCGTTTGTTGCAAACAAAGCAGTAGGTGTCGCTTAAAGTCGGGAATAGTCCCGCGAAGCGGGACGGCTGGTGATAGCCCAGCACTTCAGTGCTGGGATTAGCAGTTCTTCGAGGAACGTAGTCCGTGTAACGGACGGCTGAATTGCGGCAAGAGTTTCAATCGTCCGTTACACGGACTGGATTGTTGCTCGCTGATGCTCCCCCAGCACTGAAGTGCTGGGCTATTATCAGTCGTCGGCTTCGCCGACTGAAAGAAGTAGCAATAAATAGTTCATGATCTCGGAAGGAGAAGGATGAAGCCAGTCACTCATCTGTTGATGGCAATTCTATTCTGCTGTTTTGCTTTGTCTTCAGCTTCTGCGCAGTTTCCCAACACTGGTCGGCTGAATAGCTGGACGACGCGCCGCGTTGCTCGAACTCATCAAGCCACGGAAACAACATATGTGCGAAGCGTCCGCGTCGGGCGTCATCAAACATTTGATCGAGTGGTGTTTGAGTTCGCAGGCTCGATGCCTAATTATCAATTAGAGTATCTCCCGGGACGTTTCTACGAGAACGAAGGTGGCCGGCAGCGCATTAAAATCTCCGGCAATGCTTTTGTGCAGGTGAATCTCAGTTTGATTCCTACTGATGAAGAGCAGATGAAGCTGCGCGAGCAGAGCTCTTTCATTCCGAAAGGCCGGCTAAAGTTTCGTTCTGTTTGGGAGCTGGATGAGGCCGGACTCTTTGAGGGCTATTACGATTTCCTTTTGGGCATCAGAGCCCGGAAACAATTTCGTGTAACTGAACTCACGCAACCAATGCGATTGGTAATAGACTTTAAAAATTGAATCATCGGGTCATTGAGCGTCATCGGGTCATTGAGTCATTGGGTCATCGGGTCATTGAGTCATTGAGTCATCGGGTCATTGGGTCATTGGGTCATTGAGCCATTGTTTTTTGATATGAGACGTTGCGTCATTGTATTCAACGCCTCTTGGTTACTGCAGCCTCATGCTTATCAATGACTCAATGACCCGATGATTCAATGACTCAATTCCCACCGAGGGTGTTATGAATACAATTAAATTGAAATTGTTGGCGCTCAGTCTATTCCAACTCGGAATCTTAACCTCCACCGCCTTGGCACAGACTCCTTCACCAACCCCTGCCGATCAGCGAGGCCTCGGTATTAAGAGTCAGGCGCCAGGCACTAGTTCCACAACGTCCTCACAGGCAAAGGAAGCTAAGCCGGAGCTCGTTCTCCAAACTGGCTACAACAATTTCTTCGGCGCGACGCGACTGGTCTTCAGTCCTGACGGTCGCTTGCTCGCAACCGGAACATTTCGCAGCAGCACGATCAAGCTTTGGGACACGAGCAATGGCCGCGAGTTGCGCAATCTTTCCAGCGGCCCACAGGGTGGGATGACCCTCTCGCCCGCCATCGCCTTCAGCAACGATAGCCGTCTCATCGCGGCCGCATCCGGAGCAAACGCGGTCAAAGTTTGGGACGTTGCCAGTGGTCGTGAGTTGCAAACACTGACTTCGGGTGGGGGAGGCTCGATAGCTGCGATCGCCGGAGTGTCATTCATCGCTTTCAGCTCGAATGATCGGCTTGTAACGATCAGCGACGCGATCAGGGTTTGGGATCTTGCGACTGGACAGGAGCTGCGCGCAATCGGTACCGACACTTTTGGTTTGATTGCGCGAATGGGCGGAGACGGCGGCGCAGGCCTAAGTCTTGATGGAACCCAACTAGCGCTCCTGGTAACTGACGCCGGCGAAAGCGAGATCAAGTTTATTGAGCTTGCCAGCGGTCGCGAAACGCGCTCCGTAAAACTTCAAGATGACGATTTGCAAGTTGTTGACCTGGCGTTCACATCGGATGGCCATCTACTCGTCGCGGGAATTAATGACAAGCGAGTGAAGTTATGGGACATCACCAGCAACGCGAAGGAGCGCGACCTGGGAACTGTTGCGCAAAATCTGAGCTTTCTAAAATTCAGTCGCGGCGGCCGTTTACTGGCGTTGGCGGAAGGCTACGCCATCAAAGTTTACGAGGTTGCCACCAATCGCGAGCTGCCGGCTCTGAAAGCGCCAAACAGCGGCCTTTTTGTAACAACAGCCCGCGTCTTCGCAGCTTTTGCCGAGGATGGGAAAAGAATTGCGACGGGCGGTTTTGATTCGCCCTCCGTGATTTGGGAAGCCGAGACTGGCAAGCAGTTGCTCAAGATGAGCGGCCGCACAAACATGGCATACCAGGTCGCGTTCAATACCGATGGCAATCAACTTTCATCTGGCGGTCGCACGCGCTGGGACCTGCGAACTGGTCGCGGGTTGCGCGTCGTTTCTGGTCCCACCGATCAGCAGTTGGGCTTTCCCAGTCCTGACGGAAAGCTGCTCGCGACTTTTTCACCAAACAGCAACACAGTTTCAATTTTGGAAACCCCCTCGGGACGAAAACTTCATAGCCTGGCACCAGCAAACAGCGAATCCGTTGCGCAGCGCGTCAGTTTCAGTCCCGACGGAAGCATGCTGGTGGTGAATTACGGCGCCTCGGAAGCGCAGATGAGCAAGGGAAATGTTGCCGGTCAGCCGGGTGGCGAGAAGCTGATCAGGATTTGGGACGTAAAAACCGGAAGTGAGTTGCGGTCGCTCGATGTGGGAACCGGCGCCGCGGCAGCAGGCTTTAACTCCGACGGCCGCATGCTCGCGACGCTCGGAGCAATGGGCGAAACATCATTGTGGGAGACCGCATCAGGTAACAAGTTGCGCGACTTGACCAACTCGCCGATGGCTAGCATTACCCAAATGATGCAGGGCGTTGGCGGAATGACCCCGGAGCAATTGAAAAAGATGAAGCCGGGCAAAATGCCGCAAATGCCGCAAATGCCGGATCTCGCCGCAATGAGCAACATGATCACAAACATGATGGGTTCGATGTCCGCCGGCACCATGGGCCGCAGTGTCACGTCACTGGCTTTCAGTCCTGACGGGCGGACGCTGGCGATTGGCGGCGTCGAATCAAAGTCGAATCTTGATTTGTTGTCGATGATGGATCCGGCGGCGCAGCGCAACCAAAAGAAAAATTCCCAGCAGCGCGATCCCCAGGAAATGATGAAGAACATGAAGATTGAGGCAACTGGTCAGGTTACGTTGTGGGATGTAGCAACAGGCACTCAAACCGGCGTGCTTTCGGGACATGGGAAAGGCGTCACTCAAGTCGCCTTCAGTCGCGATGGTCGATTGTTGGCTTCGAGCAGCAGCGATAACTCGATCAGGATCTGGGACGTCGCGTCGCGCAAAGAAATGCGAACCTTAGTCGGTCATACGGCAAACATTGAGTCGATGAATTTCAGTCCCGACTCGCGCTTGCTCGCTTCCGCCAGTGACGATGGCGGGACGTTCCTTTGGGACGCGAATACTGGCGAGCATTTGTTGACGCTTATCTCGCTCGACGATGGCGCCGAATGGATGGTGGTTACTCCGCAAGGTCTGTTTGACGGTACTCCGGTGTCATGGAACCAAATTCTTTGGCGCTACAACCAGGATACTTTCAACGTCGCGCCGATCGAATGGTTCTTCAACGAGTATTACTATCCGGGATTGCTTGGTGAAATCTTCGCGGGCAAGCGTCCAAAAGTTGCAGAAGATATTTCCCGCAAAGACCGGCGCCAACCGTTAGTAAAGCTTTCGCTAGCTGGTGACGCACCCACAGCAACTATCGCTTCGCGTACTACAAAGCTAAAGCTCGAGATCACCGATGCGGCGGCTGACAAAGACAATCCTCAAGGCGCCGGTGCGCGCGACCTGCGTTTGTTTCGCAATGGTTCGCTGATCAAGGTGTGGCATGGGGATGTGCTGAATGGAAAACCCGGGATCACTCTGGAAGAAGAGATCACCGTGGTTGCAGGAACGAACCAGCTGACTGCATATGCTTTTAACCGAGACAATGTAAAAAGCAAAGACGCGCAGTTAGTCTTGACCGGAGCCGATACTTTGAAACGGCCGGGTACCGTTTACATCATTGCCGTGGGCATCAATGAATATGCGAATCCGCAATATAACCTGAAATATGCTGTCGCCGACGCGCAGAGCTTTGGTGATGAAGTTCGCCGCAGGCAGACGCAGATTGGGCAGTTCGAACGCGTCGAAGTTGTGCCGTTGCTGGATGCGAATGCCACCAAAGCCAACATCCTTGCGGCCTTGCAACACTTGTCAGGCATGCCCGGGCCTCCTTCTCTAAAAGCATCCGATCCTGCTTTTAATGGCTTAAAGCGCGCACAGCCTGAAGACAAAGTAATCATTTACTTCGCCGGACACGGCACTGCACAGGCGCAGCGCTTCTATCTGATTCCGCACGACCTCGGTTACACCGGTGACCGTACGAAGTTAAATGAGCAGGGACTGCAGAAAATCCTGGCCAGCAGCATTTCCGATGTTGAGTTAGAGCGGGCGGTGGAAGGTTTGGACGCGGGCCATATGCTGTTAATTATCGATGCCTGCAACTCGGGACAAGCGCTGGAAGCGGAAGAGAAGCGACGTGGCCCCATGAATTCGAAGGGTCTGGCCCAGCTCGCTTATGAGAAGGGTATGTACATTCTCACCGCCGCGCAAAGTTACCAGGCGGCGCTAGAGGCGGCGCAACTGGGACACGGCCTACTGACCTATGCCCTCGTAGAAGAGGGATTGAAGACGGCAATCGCGGATAGCGAACCACGGGATGGATCGTTGAATGCCCGGGAGTGGCTCAACTTTGCAACTGATCGCGTGCCGCAAATGCAGGAAGCGAAGATGAAGGAAAGCCGCGGCGTGGGTGTGCAGATCGCGTTCACCGAGGGCGAGCAAAACGTCGCTGAGCCGGAGAAACGAACCGTGCAGCGCCCGCGAGTTTTTTACCGGAGCGAGTTGGAAGCAAACCCTCTAGTGATCGCGAAGCCTTAGTTGAACGTTAATAGTGGAACGCAGAGCCGCATTTCGTGCTGTTTAGTGCTATTTCGTGGATCGTCGCTTATTGCGGGATTAGGAAATACGATCCACAAATCACACACGAAACAACACGAAACGGGGGCCGATATTAACTAGATCGCGCCTTCGCTTCATTCTCACCCGACATCACCGCTTAAACATTTGCCCTCGACCCTGCGATTCGTTGTAATGTATTCATCTCCTGATGGGCGCACCCACAAACAATCATCTCGTCGGCAAGTCTGCTCCTCGTAAAGAGGGCCGCTCGAAAGTTACGGGCGCGGCGCTGTATGTCGATGACCTCACGTTTCCGGACATGCTGCACGGCATCACCGTGCGCAGCACTGTTCCGCGTGGTCGCATCAAGAACATTCCTTTCGAAGGCGATCTTCCCTGGGATCAAATCACCGCAGTCACTGCTAAAGATATTCCCGGCGAAAACTACGTAGCGCTGATCCTGAACGATCAGCCTTACCTTGCCGACGGCAACATCAATCACCCCGAAGAACCGATCCTGTTACTCGCGCACCACGATAAGTACTTGCTGGAAGAAGCGCGCCGGAATGTAAAAATCGAATACGAAGAGCTCCCGGCCATCTTTTCTTTACACGACTCTTTCAACAAGAAGGAGATCATTTGGGGTGAAGACAACATCTTCAAATCCTTCCTGGTTGATAAAGGAAACATCGATGAGGCTTGGGCAGCAGCCGACCTGATCGTCGATGGTGAATATCACACTGGCGCCCAGGAGCAACTCTACATTGAGAACAATGGCGCGATCGCGATCGCCAATCCCAACGAAGGGGTGACGGTTTGGGGTTCGATGCAGTGTCCCTACTACGTGCACAAAGCACTCGTAAAGTTATTTGCTCTGCCGGAAGACAAGATACGCGTGATTCAAACTGAAACCGGCGGCGGCTTTGGCGGCAAGGAAGAATATCCTTCAATGATTGCCGGGCATGCTGCCTTGCTCGCTTGGAAGACCGGCAAACCCGTCAAGATCATTTACGACCGCGCCGAGGACATGGCAGCAACAACCAAACGTCATCCTTCCCGCACTCGTCATCGCACTGCGGTTACGAAAGACGGAAAGCTCCTCGCAATGGAGATCGATTTTGTGATCGATGGCGGCGCCTATTGCACGCTCTCGCCCGTCGTCCTCTCGCGCGGCACGATTCACGCTGCTGGCCCTTACAGTTGTCCCAATGTCCGCATTCGCAGCAGCGCAGTCGCGACGAACACACCACCGCACGGAGCTTTTAGAGGGTTTGGGGCACCCCAAAGTATTTTTGCTCTGGAGCGCCACCTGGATAAAGTCGCCCACGCGCTAGAACTTTCACCGGAAGAATTTCGGCGGCGTAATTTTGTAAGGGAAGGAGCAAACAACCGCTACCAGCCAGGTGATTCGCGAAAAAGTTGAGATGAGCCAGCTTCTGGATCGAGCGCTCAAGCTCAGCGACTACCATTCTAAGCGCGAGAAGTTTGCCGAAGAGAACCCGACAACCAGAGTTAAGAAAGGGATCGGATTCGCCTCATTCATGCACGGCGCAGGTTTCACCGGATCTGGTGAGGTGTACCTGCAGTCGGTTGTGGGCGCGGAAGCAACTGAGGCAGGACGGGTGCGCATTCTCGCAGCCAGCACAGAGATTGGACAGGGCACTAACACGGTTTTTTCGCAAATTGCCGCGGATGCACTAGGCGTAGATGCGGGTTTGATCGATATCGCACAGCCGGATACGAGCGCGGTTCCGAACAGCGGACCGACAGTCGCATCACGTACCTGCATGATCGTCGGCAAGCTTGTGGAGTCGGCAGTGTTGGGCTTAAAGCAAACCTTGATTGGCAGTGGTCTCTTAAAAGACCAATATTCTCAGGTTGAATTTCAGGAAGCCTGCCGCGGCTATATCAAGCAGTTTGGTCCGCTCAAATCGCTCAGCAAGTATCAGCCGCCGCCGAACGTGAAATGGGATGATGAGAAATACCAGGGCGACGCTTATGGTACTTATGCATGGGCAGTTTATGTTGCAGAAGTCAGCGTTGACCTTCTGACTTATGAGGCCCACGTGCTGGACTTCGTCGCTTTGCAGGAAGTTGGCCGAGTGATTAATCCGGTGCTGGCGGCAGGCCAGATCGAAGGCGGTGTGGGCCAGGCAATCGGCTTTACTCTCTTCGAAAACGTCGTCTGGGAAAAAGGACGCATGATCAATAACCAGATGACGAACTACATCATTCCGACGGCGGCGGACATTCCGCCGATTCGCGTGTTCTTTGAGGAAAACCCTTACGCTTATGGGCCGTCAGGCGCAAAAGGTATTGGTGAACTGCCGATGGACGGAGCCGCGCCGGCGATCCTCAGCGCGATCGAAAATGCGACTGGGGTGAGATTCAATCAGGTGCCCCTGATGCCCGAGGCGTTGATGGAAGGTTTGCGATGACTTTGGAGTGCGGCTTTGCCGCGATCCGTGCGGAAAGGCTTGCCTTTCCGTGAGAGGTTTTTACAGATTCAGCGCGAGGCTCAGCCTCGCGCTTATAAGTGCTTTTCAGGGTCGACGGTAAGGCAAAGCCTTACCGCACGGACGGCGGCTAAGCCGCGACATGTCGATGGATACTTCTCAAGACAAGACCGAGTTCGTTTGCACGGTTAATGGCCAGCCGCAAACACTGCGCGCCTATCCGCTTGAGCGTCTACTCGACGTGCTGCGCGAACAACTGCATCTGACTGGCACCAAGGAAGGATGCGGTGAAGGTGAGTGTGGCGCCTGCTCAGTTTTTTTGAATGGTGAACTGGTTAACAGTTGCCTGGTGCCGGCTGCCCAGGTTGCCGGCGCAACGATCAAAACGATTGAGAGTGTTGCGAGTGCAAGCGACTTAAATGCAGTCCAACAAGGCGTTCGTTGAATTCGGTGGAGCCCAGTGCGGCATCTGCACGCCGGGCATGGTTTTGGCCGCAGTTGATTTGCTTGAGCGAAATCCGAATCCCACTGAGGCAGAGATTCGCACCGGACTTGCGGGCAATCTGTGCCGCTGCACCGGCTATATGAAAATTTTTGAATCGGTGGTGCGGGCTTGTCAGGACCCTCTTAAAGATGTTTGACCTTTATGACGAGTTGCGACGATTGATTGCGGCGCTCGATGAGCATCAAATTGACTACGCTCTTTGTGGTGGTCTGGCGATGGCCGTCTATGATCGTCCTCGGGCGACTGTGGATATCGATGTATTGATACTCTCAGAATCTCTCGATGTCGTTATAGGTATTGCCACTAAACTTGGGTATGAAATTCGTGGCTTGGATATGACATTCTCCCACGGAGCGATTGAAATTCGACGAGTATCCAAAATTGATAAGACGAGCGGACACGTACTTTCTCTAGATCTGCTTCTTGTCACACCCGCGATTCAGCAGGTGTGGAATTCGCGTGTTCAAGCCGTTTGGGAAGACGGAACTCTTTCAGTCGTTTCACTCGCGGGTTTAATTGCATTGAAGAGGCTTCGCCATAGCCTCCAAGATCAGGCGGATATTGTTTCGTTACAAGAGGACAGTAACAATGCGACAAGTTGATATGTCACGTGAGGCCGTTACCGCCCGACTGAAACTGGTCTCGGAACTTCGGCGACTCTGCCTGTCCTTAGGAACAGCTAAGATAAAATCCGAACCGCAAGTCAAGAATCCAAATGTCAATGATAACGAACGATTACCGAATGATCGTAAGCACCAGCCCAGATGAGAGCGAATGTCCCAGCTTATCAACTAAGGTCGCCGGCGAGTTTGACTGAGACTCTCGAGGCTCTTGCCAGCGAGCCCGGTGTTTGGAAGCCATTTGCCGGCGGCACAGATCTCATGGTCTTGCTTGAAGCCGGGAAACTTGCTCACAAGGCTTACCTGAATATTTGGAACTTGAACGAACTCCGCGGTATCGAGGTAACGGATGCTCATGTGACACTGGGAGCGCTCACGACATATACGCAGGTCCAGGCGCATCCAATTTTGAAATCGGAGTTTCCGATGTTATGCCAGGCTGCGAGTGAGACTGGCGGTCTCGCAATTCAAAATCGCGGCACGATTGGCGGCAACATCGTTAACGCCTCACCGGCAGCAGATTCGCCACCTGCATTGCTTGCCTACGACACGGAGTTGGAATTGGCGTCAAGTTCCGGTAGGCGGTGGGTTTCCTATCACGGCTTCCACACTGGCTATAAACAGATGCTGCTCAGGCCTGAAGAGCTTCTCACGCGGATTCGTCTACCTCGGACCAAACACCAGGTTCAGCACTATCGCAAAGTTGGAACCCGCAAGGCGCAGGCGATCTCCAAGATCTGTTTTGCCGGAACGGCGACGATGAATGATACGACCGTAGCCGAGGTGCGAATTGTGTTTGGAAGCGTGGCGCCTGTGCCGTTGCGTTGTGTCGATACTGAAAACGTATTGCGCGGTCAAAAACTCGATGCGAAGCGGATTGTGGCGGCGCAACAAGCGTTGGCGAAAGAGATTGTTCCAATCGATGACATTCGTTCCACCAAGAACTATCGTTTGCAAGTGGGGCTCAATCTGCTTGAAGATTTTCTTTCCCGAATTTCCGTGCCGGCTTGATACTATTAACTTCGTAGTGGGTTTAAGTCAGTTCGAATCGGGACTCAAGTTTTGGAGTGCGCTGACTTGTCAGCGCCTTGTTTCAATTGAACGCCAAAAGCGGCAACAAGTTGCCGCACTCCAAAGTCTCGCGCTTGAAATGACTCGCCGCTCATCTGGGTTCTAATCCTGATGTCTCAGATTTCAATGCCACCAGAAAGTGCTGGAGATTCTGCATGACTCACTTCGTGCAACGCTCCCTGCTTTCCTCATTGGCACTGTTTATCCTGTTGACCTTAAATGCCGTCGGAACTCAGGCACAATGTCCGACTCCGGTCGACAACGGTCCACAAAATCACCTGAATATGCTTGTCCTTGGCGATTCGATTCTCTGGGGACAGGGTCTGCGCGAACAACAAAAGTCCTGGTACCGAGTGAAGTGTTGGCTGCAGGGAACGACCGGCCGAATTGTCGATGTGGTGGTAAAAGCTCATTCGGGAGCAATGGTGGAAAGGTCGCCGGGACAAACCCAGCCGTATAGCTCCCCGACATGGCGAAGTAAATTTGCCGTTGCCTTCGATCAATGAAGAGCTGGACGAAGCCGTCCAACTTTACGGTGATGGCTCAAAAGTGGATCTCGTGCTGGTTGACGGCTGTATCAACGACGTCGATGTGCGTAATCTACTGAATGCATCGGTAACGCCGGACCTGATTCGCGAGCGCTCAGCAAACAGTTGTGGACCGGCAATGGCGCGCCTGCTGCGACGCATCACCAGCGCCTTTCCCAACGCGCACGTGATCGTGCCGGGCTATTACCGCATCGTTTCAGAGCAAACTGAGGACAACGCTTTCATTCGACTGTTGGTTAAAAAACTGGCGGGCCAATCGCCCGAGGGACCGCGCCTGACTGATAAGGATCGACGGGCACGTTTGATCGTTAACTCGGAACAGTTCTACACGGTCTCAACCGCAAGTTTGCGCGCAGCGATCAAACAGGTAAACGATGAACTGCAGGCGCGTGGATCTCGACAGAAGGTTCTTTTTGCAGAGATCGAGTTCTGGCCCGAGCACGCGTTCTCTGCCAAGGACACGCTGCTTTGGACCTTTGTCTTTTCTTCCACCAACCTTTCGGGGTTTCGCAAGTTGCTCGTTATTCTGACGTTTGGCACCAGCGCCTACAAACCGAATGATGTTGTGCGGAAGGAACGAACAGACAGCTGTAAGGAGACGTACAAGAAGCCGAAGGCGCCCAAGGAAACAAAAGATCAGAAAAGGGCCAGGGAGAATCACTATCTAGCTTGCCGCTATGCCTCCCTCGGGCACCCGAACCAGATGGGAGCGCTCATTTATGCTGAATCGATCAAGGGCCAGTTGCAGTGGTTAATACCAAGCACAGGCTGGTTACGAAAAACGAACGGCACTGAAGCGACGATTACAAACTAAGGAACATACGATGCAGAACCTTTCCCCCACTCCGACATTCGAACGCGGCGCCGTGCAGCCGATGGTTTGTCTCAGAGCAGGCTACGACCTGATCAAGGACCAGTACTGGCTGTTTGTCGGCATGTGTTTCGTGGCCATCCTGATTGGCAGCGTCGTGCCTTTCGGAATTTTGATGGGGCCGATGATGTGTGGTCTCTATCTGGCAATTTTTCAAAAGCATCTCGGACAACGAGTGGAGTTCGGCCTGCTGTTCAAGGGGTTCGACTACCTGGCGGAAAGTATTATCGCGACACTGATTCATGTGGTACCGATAGTGGTAATCATCGTTCCTTTTTATATCGCTTTTTATGGGGCGCTCTTTTTTATGATGCCGCGTAACGGAGACCCGGACCCAAGTGCTTTTATGGCTTTCTTAGGAGTCTTCTTTGTTTTTCTTATCGTGGTCATGATTTTGATCATGCTGATTTCGGTGCTCTTTACATTTACTTACCCATTGATCGTTGACCGTCGCCTGGGAGGGATCGACGCGGTGCGCACGAGTGCTAAAGCGGCGCTGGCCAACTTTTGGCCGCTCCTCGGTCTTTTACTGCTTACCGGGCTGCTGGGTTTTTGCGGAGTGCTGCTTTGCTACGTCGGTATGTTTCTGGTGTTCCCGGTGACATTTGCCGCGATGTCTGTGGCCTACAAACAGGTGTTTGGGATTAAGGGCGAGGCACCCATTGTTGCTGGCCCCCCACCGCCGCCGAAATTCACTTGAAAGAATTCACGCTGAAAACGTGAAAGTTAATAGCCGGGGCGAGCGTTTCGCGACGCCCCCGTGGAAGCAGATGACCGATTGCGACCCTGAAAGGTTCGAAGACTTTGACCCTTTCAGGGTCAAAACACTTCAATTTGTCTTGGACCGTGGGCGTTGCCCACGGCTATTTACTTTCACGCCTTCGGCGTGAGCCTTCCTCTATGGCATCTATCGATCTGATCATCCGTGGCCGTAGCGTGGTATTGCCCGATTCACAGTCGAACAGCAACACAGTCGCGCCCGCGGCGATCCACATTCTTGATGGCCGGATCGCTTCTGTTGGTTCGTACGACGACGTGCCGGCGGGCTGCGAACTCATCGAAGCCGGCGATGATTCTTTTGTGATGGCCGGTCTCGTTGATACTCACGTCCACGTCAACGAACCAGGCCGAACAGATTGGGAAGGCTTCGCCACTGCAACGCGGGCCGCTGCGGCGGGTGGTGTCACGACCGTCGTAGACATGCCGCTTAATAGCATTCCTCCTACGACCACCGTCGCCGGTCTCAACGAAAAGTTAGACGCCGCGCGCACGCAATGTTATGTCGACACAGCCTTTTGGGGAGGCGTTGTTCCGGGAAACACCGCCGAGCTGAAACCACTTCACGAGGCCGGCGTGGTTGGCTTCAAATGTTTTCTGATTCATTCCGGCGTCGATGAATTTCCCAACGTCACGGAAGCCGACCTGCGCGCAGCCCTTCCGGAATTAAAGCGGCTCAACAGTCTTTTGATCGTGCATGCGGAAGTTCCTGGACCAATTGAATCCGCGGGAATGCAAGGCTGCCACAAGGACCAAGCCGGCGGCGACAACTGCGAGACTGCCTATCAAACGTTCCTCAATTCGCGGCCTCGTGCTTCGGAGAACGAAGCAATTCAGTTAATGATTCGGCTCGGTCGCGAATTTGGCGCTCGGGTTCATATTGTTCATCATTCTTCGGCTGATGCTCTGCCGCTGCTCGCAGAAGCCAAGAAAGCTGGGATAAACATCACCGCCGAGACTTGTCCACACTATCTGACATTCGCCGCGGAGGAAGTTCCGGACGGCGCCACAGAGTTCAAGTGTTGCCCGCCAATTCGCGAGCGTGAAAATCGCGAGCAACTCTGGGGCGCACTCGGCGATGGCACTCTCGACATGATCGTTTCTGATCATTCGCCGTGTCCGCCGGAGTTAAAGTTGAAAGAGAGCGGCGATTTTCTTAAGGCGTGGGGTGGCATTTCGTCTTTGCAACTGCGCCTGCCGATCGTTTGGACGGAGGCGCATAGACGAGGCTTTTCGGTGCACGATGTTACTCGATGGTTATCCAGTGCTCCGGCAAAACTTGTTGGATTGGAAGCGAGAAAAGGTGCTATCGAGTCAGGGTTAGATGCTGATCTTGTCATTTGGAATCCTTCAACTCAATTCAAAGTTGAGGGGAGTTTGTTGCATCACCGGCATAAGCTCACGCCTTATGAAGGCATGACGCTCAGTGGCGTAGTAGAGAAAACCTTTCTTCGTGGCAGGAAGATATTTGATGGCGATCAAGTTGGACGGCCCCACGGGAGATTGTTGCTGCCTACCGCTTAATGTCTCGTTCCAAAAAGAAGCCATGAGTAAGACTAATGACTCCGGAATCAATCGTCCTGTAATTGTGGCTGTCGCCCAGGGATTACTGATTTTCTTCTCCTTAATGATTCTCTTCATGCTATCTATTAGTCTGACGGTGTTCATCTTGAATTCTCGAAAAGGAATACCCAGCGCCAGCCTGGTCCTTCTTCATTCAGCCATGGCCGGGCTGGTGCTATTGTCTTTGATTGCGTTTCGCGGACTCACCAAAAGACGAATGTACGGCAAATGGTTAGCTGTGTTATCAATGACTCTCTTCTGGTGTTTATTAATTCCTACGACTTTACGACTTCCGGAAGGTTCCTATAATTTCTACGACCAGAAATTTTGGAGCTTTATAGGAGAAATAGTGGTTCTAGTATCATTACACGGTGGTCTTTTGTTTTTGATTCTCAATTTGGCATTCTCAAAAAAGGTCCAGCGCTATTTCCGCCCGGACACCCCGATCCAAGCGCAAAACTAAATGGAATTTACCGACCTTATTGATCTTGCTGCAGAGAAACTTGGCGGCGCCGTTCTGTTTGCTAACGACGAGTTCTTTGCGGCCAAAGAAAATCTATTGAAGCCGAGTGCGCCAATTTTCATCGAAGGCAAATATACGGACCTTGGAAAATGGATGGATGGTTGGGAGTCGCGCCGCCGGCGCACGCCCGGCTTTGATTGGTGCATCGTTCGTTTAGGACTTCCTGGAAAAATTCGCGGTATCACAGTCGATACGAGTCATTTCAAAGGCAATTATCCAGAACAGTGTTCGTTGGAAGCCTGCTCCTTCGAGGGGCAGCCAACCATAGACGAACTGACCAACGAATCGCTTAACTGGACGGAAATCCTGCCTGTCTCGCCATTGCAGGGCGATTCGCAAAATCACTTTGCGATTAACAGTGACCAGCGCTTTACGCATCTCCGTTTCAAGATCTATCCCGACGGTGGGGTCGCGCGTTTGCGAGTTTACGGTGAAGTGTCGCCCGACTGGGATAGCCTGAAACGCCGCGGTGGTCCCGTCGATCTCGCAGCGGCCGAGCATGGCGGACTTGTGTTGTCGTGCAGCGATATGTTTTTCGGGCATCGACATAATTTGATCATGCCCGGGCGCGCCGCGAATATGAGCGATGGTTGGGAAACCAAGCGACGACGAGGGCCCGGTCATGATTGGTCGATCATCAAGCTGGGAACGCCGGGCCAGATCAGTCACCTCGAAGTTGACACGGCTTACTTCAAAGGTAATTTTCCGGAGAGTTGTTCTCTTGAAGCTGTTAACGCATCAGGTTTGCCGGATGCGAGCCTGAACGATGCGGAAATTCCCTGGAAGCCGGTCTTGCCGCGCACCAAACTGCTGGCACACACGCGTCACATGTTTGAAAGCGAACTTCTAGACGCCGGAACGGTGTCGCACGTTCGTTTCAACATCTTTCCTGATGGCGGAGTAAGCCGGCTGCGTGTTTATGGAAAACCTGCCTAATGGCTTGCGTCACTTGAATTCGTTGCAACCCAGCGACGCGGAGAATGAGTTTCTCAAGTGTTGCGGTTCAAAAACCTGGGCGCGGGAGATGAGGCAGCACACTCCTTTTCGACACGTTAGCGATTTGTTGGAAACTGCAAAGTCAGTCTGGTGGAGTCTGAAACCTGAAGATTGGCTGGAGGCGTTTCGCAGTCATCCAAAAATCGGCGAACAAAAAGCAGCTGCCGAAGCCTCCAAGGCGTCGCTTTCGTGGTCGAGCAAGGAACAAGCGGGTGTTTCTAATGCGAGTGCAGCTACGAAGCAGTTGCTTCGCCGATCTCAATCGTCGCTATGAAGAAAAGTTTGGTTTCATCTATATTGTCTGCGCCACTGGCAAGAGTTCGGATGAGTTGCTCGCGATATTGCAGGAACGACTAGGGCACGATTCAGAAACCGAATTACAAATCGCCGCTCGCGAGCAGGCACAAATCACAGAATTGAGGCTGAATAAACTGCTCGACAGTTTGGAACGAGCATAAACAAGAAACATGAGTACAATTTCGACTCACATACTGGATACGTCGCGAGGGAAACCCGCAAATGGCGTCGCCGTTTATCTGGAAACGCAAAACCACGATGAAACCTGGGCACAACTAACTCATGCCTGGACCGACGATGAGGGCCGAGTGAAACCGTTCTTCCTGCTTGAAGAGCCGTTGCCGGCAGGAACTTACCGGCTCGTCTTTGATACGGAGACTTATTTTTCAGCGTTAGAGGCCGAGTGTTTTTATCCCCAGGTTTCTGTCGTCTTCCAAATTGGCGACGACCCACAGCATTATCACATTCCGCTACTCATCAGTCCGTTTGGTTATTCCACCTATCGTGGAACTTAGTAAGGCAAGCTGTTAGTTTGCGTTACCCAAATGATCGATCCCACCATCAGCGAATGGCTCAACTTAATAACGCGCTGGATCCATGTGTTTGCTGGAATCATGTGGGTCGGCACCACCTACTACTTCACCTGGCTGGATGCACGTCTGACGGAAGAAGAAAAAGCTGTAGCTAATACCGGATCACAGGCGCAAATCTGGATGGTACATAGCGGCGGCTTCTATGTTGTAGAGAAGCGCAAGATTCCCGACGAGCTTTCGCGCAAGCTGCACTGGTTTCGTTGGGAAGCAGGCACGACCTGGCTAAGTGGCATGGCGCTGCTTCTTTTGCTCTTCTACATTGGAGGGGGCTCGGGGCTTGTTGATCCAGACGTGCGTGACAGTTTTATCGAGTGCCTCAAAGGTTTCGGAGCGGATTCGCTCGCAGCTTTTCTGGCCGAGCACTATGAAGGCTTCGCCATAGTGCTGGGAATCGTTCTGATCTTTCTGGCCGGATTCATCTACGACATGATGATGCTTTCGCCGCTCGGAAAAAACGAAAAAGCTTTTGCAGTGATCGCCTATTTGTTACTAGTGGGGATGGCCTTCGGACTGACTCGTGTGCTGAGCGCTCGCGCGGCTTACATTCACATTGGCGCCATGATGGGAACGATCATGGCCGCCAACGTCTGGATGCACATCCTTCCTTCGCAGAAGAAAATGATCGCGGCGATCAAGGAAGGTCGAAAACCCGACGACGCACTCTCAGCTAAAGCAAAGCTGCGTTCAAAGCAGAATACCTTCATGGCGGTGCCGGTGGTTTTCATCATGCTCAGTAGTCACTTCCCCGGTGTCACTTATGGCGAAAGAAACAATTGGCTGATTCTGGCGATTTTGATTTTGGCTGGCTGGATCGCCGCGAAATTTATTAGAAGAGCTTGAGAAAGTGCGAGTGGCAATATTACAGAACCGCTGGCGGTAGCCAGCGGATCCCAGACTCAACTTATGAACCCGGCGGGTCATGGGCTCGCGAATATTTCATTTGCAGAAGCAACGGTAGCCAGCTATTCCCTGAGGAAGCCTAATCCCCCAGCAAGGGTTCACCCTGATCATAAAGTACATATGCGATGGCGTTGGACAGCTGCTTTTCAGTCCAAATCCGCCGTTTGCTGCCCCGACGGCTCCAGGGACTAAGATCACTACTCCAACACCCGATCTCACGCATAGTGCGAGTGGCGTTCGCCTTGAAGGCATTCAAAACAAAGCTAGGTTTACAAAGGGCCGAGACAACGGTGTGCACGTGATTTGTGCGAATATTAAAAGCCCAAAGAAGCCATTTGCGTTTGGTGCAAGTCTCCCGAATCGCCTGTTCCACTGCCGATCGTTGTTTTAATCCCAACCTCGTGGGTTTAGCTCGAAGCAATCCCTTCTCATATCTTTTCCTCTGCATGTTTGGAGGCAACCTCGGCGTTCCGTAGCGATTGTGAAAACGATCCACCGAGCCTCGCTCATCGCCGTGAAGCCAAGTTCCATAAGCTCGAAATGTGATCAGATAGGCCAAGGGAACGTGATCTTCATTGAACTCAGAGTGAGGTTGAGTCATCTGATCTCCTAAATGAGGTGTTCTAAGAGATTGTAAATGTTATCAAAACAGCTTGCGAGGGCCGGTGACTGTCACAGCAATGAGCCTCGTAACAGAGATTTTGCAAATTGATGTTGAGCTTGGGATCCGCTGGCTACCGCCAGCGGTTCTGTATTTGTCTCACTTTGCCAACGGAAAGATTGGTTCAATATCTGTTGGAACATCCTTCAGCCGATCCAACGCCTGCTGCATTGCTGGTCGCATGACGGCATACTTGTCCAGCATCGCCTTGGCCTTGTCGTAAGAACCCTCAGCCTGGATCGTCAGAATTTCCTGCGTCAGTTTTCGCACCGCCTCTTTAATCTTGGCATCGTTGATACTGAATGTTCCCGTCTTTTCATTTACTTCGATTGCCCCTTCATCGGTGAGGTAATTGAACTGCAGCGCAATGCCTTTCCCGTGCGCCTCAGTAATCCCAAAGCGAACTGAACGAAAAGTGCTTGCGAGAAACGTGGTGTACAGCGAGCGCTCCATTTGTTTCTCGACGACGCCCTTGTCGATCAAATACTGCAGCGCCCAAAGACCCGTGATGTCAGCTTTCGCTTCTTCAAACGCAGACGACAACTCCTTCAGTTGTTTGCGCACTGTCGTGTCCTGGCCATCGACCTTAATGTTATGCGGGCCGAGTCCATGCATTAATTCGTGCGCGAGGATATGTGTAAAAAATGATTCGAAAGAAAGCAGCGGCTGTTGAGCACGAGAAAGCACGACCCGCGAGATAGGCACGAGCGTCTTTTTGAATTTAGCCTCCTGCACGTTTTTTAACATCGTGCGCTTTGAGCCTTTCTCGGCCACTACCCTTTCGTCGTTAGGCAAATTGAAAGCAGCCGTTTGCACACCGCTGTTGCCTTCGCCCGAACCGAATACTTCATTTACGACACGGATGGGCGAGGCAGCGCCAAGCTTGGGATTGCGATAACGCGCCTCGAGCGGCAAGTTGTCTTCGAGTTCCTGAAGATAGCGGCTGAACTTTGCGAGCTTTGCTGACTCCGCCTGATCGCGAAGCGTCACATATGCTTCAAACGCGGCCTTATAACTGAAGAGTCCATCTTCGTAAGTTTCGTAAGGGCCGATGGTGAGTTCGATCGGAGATTCGAGATCCATCCAGGCGACATCGCTTTCATAGTAGTCGTCTGAAGCAAAAGCAGCCGCGCGCTTGGTGAGATAGTCTTTCAACGATTTGTTTGTAGTTAACGCGGCAGCTTCGTTGAGAAGCTTTGCGGCCGGAACGAGAAATTCCGAGTAAGCCTGACTGTAAGGGACCGTCGTCAGTTTTCCATCAGCGCCGCGCCGGATTAGGTGGAAGAAGCCAGTCGCCTTCTGCTTATCTGCTTCAGGAAGCCCCGCAACCCAGGTTTCAAATTCAGCTTTAGTCATGTCGTCCGGGTAATAGTTTGCGTGCGCGGGTTTTTGCTGCGGCACTCCCTCAATGAACGGCTCGTTATGATCAAGGCGCGACCACGGCCCATCGTTAATCAGAAAATAGTGCAAGCGTTGTTTGCCGGCAGCGCTCTTGTCAGCCTCAAGTTTCTGCTTGAGCGCATCGTTACCGCTCCACACCTGACGCAGAAACAATGGATCCAGAATTTTTGCGGCGGCAATGATCTTCGTCAGAGCCTGGCGGTCGGCGGCCGAAAGTTGCGAAAGATCCGCAGTCAGAACTGTTGGCGAAAAGCGCGCGATCTTCTTCGCCAATTCCGGGTCACCTGCTGGTTTCCGGCGAGTTTTCTGATTACCCAAGCTGGTCATCCCAAGACTCACAGTCAGTAGCAGCGAGGTTACGAGTTTTGCCGAGCACATAGTTTTATCCTTTCATAAGACCTGTCCGGTAATTTGCGGGTTGGGAAGGGGGCCTGCCCCGCTCTTTTATCTTTATCCTTTGCTTCACTAGAGCTTCCAGAAGTAACGGTTTGCTTTAAAGCTGAACAGCGCAAATTGGCGGGGGCGGGCCCCCTTCCCGACCTGCAAATTACCGGACACAGCTTCCTGAAATCTTGCCAGACCGTACGGCAAGGAGTACTGACGATCTCTCTACAAACTTTGGCGATTATTTAAGATCTTCATAAACGAACCGGAACGCAGCTCAGCTACCGTCAAACCCGAAAGATCAACTGCTTCTTCCTGAGTGATAGCGCCGGAGTTGTTGGCCCGAAGAAAGAAGTTGAGCAGTCCCTGGCCGGTGGCCGCGTCATCGAACACATCGCCCACTAAAGTTGCTTTGGCCGCCTTCTCGATAAAGTTTTTCAGGCGTTCCGACGCTGCGTCCAGACTCTCCAGGAAGAATGAATAGATGGCAGCGTACCGCGTCGGCAGTTGAGCCGGGTGCAAATCCCATCCCTGGTAAAAGCCGTTCGTTAACGAATGTTGCACGTGGTCGTAGTGAAGCTTCCAGGCGCGCTGGACCACCGTGCGATTCTCCTCGATTTGTTCCAGGGTCAGGCGCGGGCCACCTTCCACAAAACGATGCGGCGCCACCGGCATAATGTTCGTCGCGCCATCAGAGAGCCAGATACCCGTACCTCCAAACGAAACCTGCATCATGTGTTTAGCGAAGTCGCAGGCCGGATGCATCATGTGTTGATGAGCCGCCGTGATGCTGCAGCTCGCCGTGTAGTCATAAGTGCCAAAATGAGCGGCAATGCAACGCCCGCTTGTCGCTGCCAGCAATTGAGGGAGATTAATCTCGCCACGACTATTGATGATCGACTGTGTAGTTTCGATCATCAGCTCCAGTTTCAGCGAGCCCGCCGCCAGGCCGGTTTTTTGCTCAAGCAGTTCAAACAAATCTGCTAAAGCCTTTGCTTGTTCCGGAATTGTAATTTTAGGAAGAGTGACAACGAAGTTGTCGGGCAGCTTGCCGTCGCTCTTTTCCAGCAACGTCGAAACGAAAATATCGAGGGTGCGGAAACTGCGTGCGCGGAGCTCCTCGTTAAAAGGCTTAATGCGAATTCCGATGAAGGGAGGGAGGGTGCTATCGAGCATTCCCTGCGCAACTTCGCTTGCGGCCGCCGCAGCGTGGTTGTCCTCTTCATCGTCCGGTCGATTACCGTAACCATCTTCAAAATCGATGCGAAAATCTTCGACAGGCTCGCGCCGTAGTTTTTCGGCAACGCGATCATAGATCGTATGCGCCAGCCAAGCCGCCTTGTGTTCCTGGCGAACGACTTCAGGCTGAACGCCGAGCTGCGTCGTTAGCTCTTCGGCTTCGCTCCCGGAGTCTGGTAACTCCGCTGCTCCCGCTAGACCGATCGCCTTTGCAAACATAATGAAGTCGGGTGCGAATTGATCGAGAGAACGACGAGCGAGGGCGCCAAGTCGCTGCGCTGAGTCTGCACGGAAGAGATGCGCACCACCATAAACAGTGTGCACCGGCTGCCGTCTGCCGGTCTCTCCAGGATAGCGCTGTGCAAACTCCCGATTACTCTCGCTCAAACTCGCATTGATAGCTCCAGTAGAAGCGTCTGTGAGTGACGTTTTCATAAGTAACCTTCGCGTGTGATTTAAGTTTGGTTGGACTTTATTACAGGCGGCGAGAAAGTTAAAGAACTTAACTGGTTTGGGAAGTGCTGTTTGGTGAAGTGATCACTTGGATACCGCAATGATGCTGCTTCACTTGTTGCCATTAGCTCGCCGTCACCGTTACCAGACGGCAAGGATTTCCTCTCGCGAATGCAATTCTCCAATTTCCTGGATAACTTTCCGAATGCCGCAATTTTCGTCTATGCTGGCTACTCGACGAGTGCATAAAAACCTAGAGAATCCAGACCTCTAAACTTTGAGACCTGGTGGCATATTCGTTGCTGCCCTAAAACTACCAAAACCCGGTTCCTATAAGTCTGCAGCAAACCCGGTATTTCGGTGATCACGAACCGATGCGGCTATGTGTCGCTGGGACACATTGATTTCGTGAAGCACACTCGGCAATTGCTGTTCTCATCGAGGCGTCAACTCTTACTGGATCTGAAGTGAGAGTTGACCATTTCCTAGGAGGATCAAATGAAAAGAGTGAGTGTGATTGTTCTGGTAGTGTTGTCAGCATCAGTTCTAACCTTTGGGTTTACTCAGGGTTTCAAGAACATCAAAGAGATTCTAATCGGATACGAGGAAGTCCCGTCCGTTTCCACCACAGGCAACGGTGAATTTAACGCTCGAATCAAGAACGAGAACGAAGTCGAATACACCTTGACGTATTCGGATTTGGAAGGCGCCGTTCAGCAAGCTCATATCCACTTGGGCCAGGCAGGAGTCAATGGTGGCATCTCTGTTTTCCTGTGCACCAATCTGGGCAACGGTCCGGTTGGAATTCAGCCTTGTCCCGCGCCTCCCGCAACGATTACAGGAACAATCGTGGCGGCCGATGTCAGTCCCAACATTCCGGCAACGCAGGCGGCCAGGAATCAAGGACTCAACACGGGCGAGTTTGATGAGTTCCTGGCGGCCCTGCGGGCGGGCGCTCTCTACGTGAATGTCCATAGCACCACCTGGCCCGGTGGCGAAATCAGAAGTCAGATCAGCCACGACCACGGCAACATAAAGAAATAGTTAGCCCCCGGTTCGTAACAAAACTAAATCCTATTTGATCTAAACCTTCCAAACCTTCGGTCACGCCGGAGGTTTGCCTGACGCCGGAGAGCTGTTTTGTTGGTGCGACCCGCTCGTTCCTTAGGAAGGTCACCGATTTCATTTCAATCTGATAGGGAACCGAAGAAAGATTGGCGTTGACGACCCCCGAGGCTAAATGATCGCGTCGCCGAGAATCTTTGTAAGTTTGATCTCACCGAAATCAAAACCTTGCTCATCGGAAGAAACTTCAGCGATTAAAAACCGGTGTTCCGTCGCTTGCGTAATCCTCCTCGCTGCTGGCGACGGGCACCGTCTTCTGTCAGAACCTCACAACTGCAAATCAACAGACCAACCGTCCCATTAACATGTTGGTGCTGGGGGACTCGATCCTATGGGGCCAGGGACTGAAGCCTGAGCATAAATCCTGGTATCAAGTTAAGGCCTGGATCGAAAAAAATACCGGTCGCAAAGTAATCGAAAGGATCGAAGCCCATTCCGGCGCTGTAATCGAACGTGCTTCGACTACAGACAAGATCACAACGACCAACGGTGAAGTAAACCTCGGTTTGCCCACCATCAATGAACAACTTGATAGCGTGCTTAGCTTCTACCCTGACCGTAGTGCGGTCGATCTGATTTTGGTTGCCGGGTGCGGAAATGACGTTGGGATAGAGAATCTCTTAAACGCTTCCGCTGTTGAAGAAATAGGTCAAAAAATAGGAGCAAAATGCGGCACTCCCATGGAGAAACTGCTGCGGCGAATTATCAACTCATTCCCTTCAGCGAAGGTTGTGGTAACTGGTTACTATCCGTTTTTTTCCGAGCGCACGAAAAACGATTT
>CAVVJS010000007.1:0-169318 GCA_963748605.1 Pyrinomonadaceae bacterium | reverse complement strand
CCACCGGCCCTCTCATTCACACCGGGCTTCAGCCTGGGTGACACCACAGGCCCTCTCATTCACACCGGGCTTCAGCCCGGTGACAGCACCGGAGAGCTGGATTGGGAAACCGTTAAAACGGTTCCTCTGATTATTCGAGCCCGAGTCACCGGGCTGAAGCCCGGTGTGAATGAGAGTTCTTAAATTCAATCGATACTTGTGAGGCACCAGGAAGCCGGTGTGAATGAGAGTTCCCAAATCAATCGATACTTGTGAGGCACCAGGAACCCGGTGTGAATGAGAGTTCCCAAGCTGCACCTATGTCGTGTTGAATCTGTGAGGCTCCGTTTTCATCTGTGGCTGGTTAGGCGAATCGTGATTGGAACTTCTCGTACGACTGGCGGCGGGAGTCGCGTCCATTGCTCTCGGCCCACGGCCGTTGCCCGTAGCACAGCCGAACCCGCTTCAAATCGCTCAAGCATCTGAGGCGTGATCACAACAGAGAACGAGGCAGTTTGAGTTCGCGGATCATAGAAACCAAACTCGTTCGCGGCGACGTGCTGCTCGTGCAGTGTTAGCGCCTTTCCGTCTTGAATTAATTCCAGCCGGACATCAGCGAATGAGCGACCGTAAGTGACGACCTCGGTTTTGATAGTCGAGCCTGGCTGGACAATGTCGCTGGCAGTTACATTCAAGCTGTGAATTTGATAGTAGGCACGGTAGGTTGAGATCAGGCCGATCAGCAGGTGCACGGCAATGATGAGGACGAGGATTCGTTTAAGGAGAATCATCCAACGTGGGGTTGCTACGGTGTCTACTGTGAAGATTTTTTCTTCCAAGGTTTTATTTGCTGCAAGATTTTGGAGTGCGCTGACTCGTCAGCGCTTTCCCAGCAAATCCCTTGGCTGAGCGTAATCAAAGCGGTAACAAGTTACCGCACTCCAAAGTCGGGCTTCTTTGGATAGCCGACTAAGACATACTTCCGTCATTCGATGTTTCGGGTGAGGCCTTCAAACTTAAGATTAGCGCCAGGATCGCCATCGCCCACGCTACTCCCTTGATGACTGCCACCCACTCAGATGAAATCGGCGCCGGATCCGATTCATTCAAACCCAGACTCTGCAGCTGGCCGAAGAAGCTGTAGTAACCGAGCCCGCAAGCAAAGGCCCATGCCGCTATCAGAAAACGCTGACCACTGCGGACGTTGCGGCCAGTTTGCCAGGCCCCAAAAATCAGGAACGCTCCCATCAGATAATCGTCGAAAAAGTTTGCCGGAGATTGTTGCCAGGTACTCCACCGGCGGATCGTTTCTGCGAGCGGCGCGGCGATGCCTCCGATGTAAGCGAGACGACGGCTGAATTCGATGGTTAGCATGAAGAGTTAATCGGAAGACTTAGTCCATCCCGCCGGCGCTTCCGGCCAAACTTTATCCGGACTGACAGGATCAGATTGATCGGGCCCGAGCCGTTGCGCATCAATATCGGCGACGATGAAGTTCTCAGGCGGGACCGGCGTTCCCGCCAGTCTGCGCAGTAAGGCAAGCTGACCCGCATGAGTCATGGCATCGGAGAACGGGCCCTGAAGCAAACGCTCTTCGGTCATTCCTTCGAGTAGCGGCGATGGATTCTCGAGATGATCGGCAAGAGACTCGAGCATTTCATGAAAACGCTGAATTTCGTCCTGCAGGGATTGCAGCGGTTCGGGCCTATAAGTTCCTCCAATAAAACAAGTGCGCGCATAGCCGAGCACGCTAGTCATATGACAAAGCAATTCAGATGGAGTGCGCACTCCGGGACCAGATCTGAAGTGATCGAAATCGGCCGGCGCCTCTCTGACGGCTTTCTGAGTACGATACGCAAGCGCTGCCAGAAAGTGGCGCAGTAGTTGTCGCTTTTCATCGGACATGCAACGTCTAGTTTATACGCAAATAGTGCTTCAAGCTCGCAGCGTGAATCTTAAGAGCGATTGCCACTCACTCACTCTTCCCAAAGTTCGCAGTGTAGCTCCAACTTTTCCCGTGATTATTAACTAACTTGAAGCCATACTCCTCCACAAGAGTCTTTACGGCGCGCAATGCTGAGAAGTCAGGATCCGGATAATGTTCGCTGATAGAAAGAGTCCCACCTGGCTTGATGACTCTGTGTGCTTCTCGCAAAAATTCCTCACGATTGTTTATTTCGCCCAACACCGCCACCAGAAACACCACATCGAAGAAGCTTTCAGGAAAGGGAATCGTCGAAGCGCTACTTTGGGAGTATCCGACGTTCCTTAAGCCGTTCGCCTGTAACTTTCGTTTTGCTCTTTCGAGCATTTCAGGCTGGAGATCCAGGAGTTCCAGGCGACCATGAGGAATCGCGCTAGCGACAGCGACGCTGTAATAACCCGGACCGGGACCGACCTCGAGCACCTGACTGGCAGGGGTTAGGGCCAGCCGTTCGACGAGTTCGGCGGGAGAAAGAATCAGCCTCCGCAGTGGGAGTTCCAGTAGAAATGATAGCTCCTGCGGAAAGACGCCGCGCTCAAGCATCCGTTTGACTGAACGCAACCAGGCCCCTAACTTCATCGTTTTATCGCGGCTGGTTCTTGGCCCAAGTGTCATTCGATGTTGTATTCAAACTCATATGAATGCTTTCCCTCAGCGATGTTGATTTGCATCTTTCCGGATAGCCCGCTCAAATCGTTTGTGCCCGAATCTGGCACTACCGTTACGTTCAACTCCGGCGTGCCCCGTGTCATCTTGCCGATGTGTTGCAAAGCAAACTTCCCGGTCTTTCCCTGTAGAGTTCCCGTTACTTGCTCCATCGCCACATAACCAGCCGAACCTTCTACTGCCGTGCTGAGCGCCAGCATCTGCCCCTGGCTGGTTGCTTCAAGATCTCCGTGGAAGACCTTGTCGAGCAAAAGTCTGCCAATGCCGGAGCGATCTCCTTCATCAGGGGCCTGTGGAGTTACCTTCACCTCAAATGTCCCGCTTGCTTTCATAAATCGTTCCTCGCCTTTCTCTTTTTGAAGAAATCGACGCGATGCGTTGATTTCTTCTTATGCCTTTGAGGCAAAGCCGCCGTTCACAGTCATTCAACGCGGATCTTCCAGAGGGTCGCCACGCCGGCACAAAGGGCACTCGTCTGGATGCCACGTCTGAAACTCACGGTGCTCGAGCGCCTCAATAAGAATATCGATGCCCGAAAAATAGTTTTGCGCTTTATCTCCGAGCAAGACCAGGGAACCGACACTGACAATCGAACCTCCGGCGTCTGTGATCGCCGCCGCCGTTGCACGAACTGAAGACCCGGCGCTTATAACATCATCGACAATCGCAAACCGTTCGGCGCGCGCGTGCCCTGGAAGTTCACCAGGCAGTTCGTATTTCGCCGTAAATAGGCCATTGCAATTGGCCGAGAGGGAAGGGCGGCTGTAGTAGAAATGGAGATCGAGCTCAGTCGCGATTGCCTGGGCCAGAAATGCACCGCCGAGCAGGGGCCCGCAAACAGCCGTGGGATTGTAGCGGGCGAGCCGTTCGGCAAGTTGGGCGACTAGCGGTGCACTGGTGCGCGGCGAGAGAAAGAGCGCATCAAGATTGAACCAGAGCTCGGCGTGATAGCCCGACTCCAAAAGAAAATGACCGCGGCGAACCGGCAATAAGCTCAGAAGGTCAGCGGTCATTTTGGAGTGCGGTGGCAAGCGTAGCGCGACACCGCTTTGGATCGGAATCACTAAAGTCAAAGAGTTTAACCAAAGCGCCGTCGCCGCTTCGCTTTGCCGGCGCACTCCAAAACGCTCAGTCCTTATAGATGGCAGCGCCGGCAATCGTCGCGATGATGGACGTTATCAGTTGAAATGCTGCCACCTTCGCCCAGAGGGCCTGGGAATAGAATTCGAGCGGTATAAATTGCGCGGGACCTGCAACAGAGAAAGCCAACCAGGTTACTACGCCCGCCAAAGCTGCAGTCTTGGGACCCGGCTTGAATGGCTGCCGCATTAGCGCGTACAGGAAGATCGAAATTAAGCCGCGACCCAATTCGAAAATCGCAAAATAGGCAATGCCGGTGGCGCTATGCTGCGGCTCGCGTGCACCAAGCCCGGCATAAACGGCTTTCCAATCAGACGCTACTACAGACTCGTGAAAGAACCCGTCAGTTAGAAACGCGATGATCGCGGCGACGAGACCGCCAATAAGAATTCGGTTCCAGTTAAGTTTTGACACGATTCACCTCCAAAGGGAGTCAAAGAGGTTAGAAAACGAGTTGTCGATCCTGTTACTGGGTTGCTTGTGTTTGATGAAACCGTTCCGCGGTGCGAGCCCGAGCTTTAGCAGCCTCAACTGAACGATCACGCGGAGGCGCATTCGTCACCAGGGAATCGAGCAGCTCGTGAGCCGCTTTGGCCACCTCGTCTACGGCGCGATTAAAGGCGAGCTCGTTCGCCTTTGAGGGTTTGTTAAAGCCACTCAACTTCCGCACAAACTGCAACGACGATGCGCGGACCTCTTCGTCTGTTGCCGGAGGTTTGAAGTTATGAAGCATTTTAATATTTCTACACATGGTAATCCTCAGTAGTCAGAAGTCAGTAGTCAGAATAGACAACTTATTTCGTGTCAGTTCGTGTGGTTTCGTGGATCGTTTTTTATTCTCAGTTTTGAGACCTGCTGTAAGTTAAGGCAAGACGATCCACGAATTCACACGAAACGGCACGAAATGAACGACATCAATCGCGAGACGTCCAATCGGTGCCGTTTACCCAGCACGACTCCCATTTGGCATTTCCCGCTCCGGAACAGCTAAGCAGGGCGCGACGCCATCGCCATAACCAATGTCAAACAACATGCCTTCTGATAGTTCTCCCGCCATCTGCTTGGGCTCGAGATTCACAACGAACAAAGCCTGCTTACCTTCAAGTTCTCGTGGATTGGACCGCTCTTGTTTCAACCCGGCGAGTATCCGTCGTTGATGGTCGCCGAAGTTTACGACAAGGCGCACCAGTTTATTAGAATTTTCCAGATCCTCCACCGCTTCGATGGTGCCGACACGGATATCGACCTTCTCAACTTCTGACAAAGTTATTGCAGTTTTGATGGGCGCTGTCTTCATCGATTGCTTTTTACTCGCTTATGAATTCTTCCGGAACCGACTCCGGTAGCTTCACCACATCCTGCCAGCCCGAGTTATCGGCGCGCATTTGCGCGACCAGATCTTCGACGAGTTTCTGCAAGCGCTCGCTCACCGATCGCGGATAGCTGTTGATATCGGCGAATCGCCGGCGTTGCTCCGCGACCATTGCCTTCTGTTTCTCAATCGAAGGAATCGGGCTGTGCTGTCCATTTTCCCAAAACGGAACCAAAAGGCGCTCGACGCGAACGGCACCGGGTATCTCGATCTCTTCATCATCGATTCCAGTCACATCGGCGACGTAGTTTCCCAGCGCATCAATTCCTCGAAACAGTTGTAAGCGACCCGGCAGCGTCGTCTTGGCGAGTGTGTTTGATGCCTTCAAGGTGGGTAAGGTTTCAATCAGGCATTGCTTAAATATTACACCGGCTACAGCGCGAACTTCGCTCGAGAGTTTGGTGCCGATACCAAATCCGGCTACTTCGGGAAACTCTTTCACAATCCTGCGCACGGCTTCGACATCCAGATCGCCGGTGAGATTGGCTCGTAGCCCCGGCAGCCCGTTCGCCTCGAAGAAGTGATAGCACCAGGCGCCCAGTTCCGCCAGATCGCCGGAATCCACGCGAAATCCTTTGAAAGCCCGCCGCCTCGCCTCAGTCGAGGTCGCGGCCATGACTGCATGAACTGCTCCCATGTAAACATCGACTGTGTCCAGCAAGAGAGTCGTCCCGTTTGGATTTGCGTCCAGCCAACGTTCAAACGCGACTTGCTCGAAGTGCTTCGGCTTCCCCGTGCGTGGTTCAATTTCCGGTTCGTTCATGAACTCGATGTACGCCTGTTGCCAGTAATGTGCTTCGGTTCCCACGGCAGGGATATCGAGCCGATGAGCTGCCTCCATATTTGAGGTGTCGTTGAAACCTCCGATGAAAGCGTAGGTGGCGATGTCTACGGCGCGCTCGATGTCACCGTTGCGGCGAAGGGAGAAATCTGAGAGCCAGCGCTGTTCGCCGGCGGCGATGCGGAACTGCAGGGCGATGCTAGCCGTCGTCATTGGGAGATCGAAGGCATGCTGAAACTTTATCTCCTGGGCCTGCGTCAAGCCGAAAGCACCGGTGATGTCGGCGAACGGTTGTTGGGCAAAGACGATAGTGGCCGGCCGCACGGCGCGAATTTTACCGGCGAACTGCATGTCTTCGATGGCTTTGGAAAAGAGTTGCAGGCCACCGCGATCCTGCTCGAGGAAGCGGAGCCGAGGGCGATCGAGCTGACTGTCGATGAGCAAACGAACGAGGCGTTCGTGTCCGAGGCAAGGCGCGAAGGCGAGTTTACGTTGGGTTACGTAGAAGGTCGCCTGGGCATCACTAAGCTTCTTATCATGGAGCCGCGTCACGTCCTTGTAAGACGCATCGCCCATGGCAGCATGATAACGATCGAAGTTTAAGGTGCCCATGAAAAATAGAAGTCAGAAGTCAGAAGTCAGGAGTCAGTGTTTCGCTGGTTCTTGTTTTGATCGTCAGTTCGTGTCGGTTCGTGTGGTTTAGTGGATCGTTTTTATTTACTAACGGCAAACTGAGTCCAAGGAAGTGAAAACGAACCACCAAATCACACTAAACGACACGAATACACGACGCGACTTTCAGATTCCCGCGCTGCTTGATAAATCGGAACTTGAAACTCGAAAGTCGGAACTCGAAACTATCTTCGCGCCCCCCACGCGCATCTCTTCCAAGGCGCGCTCACCGTCGCCCGGTTCCATTTCGACTGGACGAATCGCGTCCTCAATGACTTTTACTTCGAAGCCTTCGTTCAGTCCCTCCAGGACCGTGCTCTTCACACAGTAGTCGGTTGCCAAACCGCCTACCCAAATTTCTTCCACGCCCAAACGGTGCAATTGCAGCGCTAAATCTGTGCCATCAAACGCCGAGTAACAGTCCTCGTCGCCCAGACCCTTGGAGATCGTGCGAATGTGAATGTCATCTATAAGGTCAGGATGAAACTCTGCCCCGCGAGTGTTTTGCACACAATGCACTGGCCAGGTCCCGCCAAAATCCGCAAAGTGTTTGGTGTTGGGAGGATGCCAATCGCGGCTCTTAAAAACCGGTTCGCCGCGCTCAAGGAATTCCGTGATTAGAGTGTTGAGAGGAGCTACGACGTCGTCACCGTGAGCGACTGCCAAAGCTCCGCCCGGACAGAAATCGTTCTGCACATCTACCACGATCAAAGCGCGTTTTGGTGCTTTAGTCGTCATTTCCTTCTAGCTTTCCCTTTGTTTCACTCTATTACAACACCAATGAAATGTTAAGGAAGGCAGTTCTACAGTACGTGACGGAGCCACCCGGTACAGTACGTGACGGAGCCACCCGGTACAGTGCGGGAGCGGTAGCGACCGCAGACCAGCTACGAGAGCCACTCGGTACAGTACGGGAGCGGTAGCGACCGCATTCACAAACCAATCGCTCAAGTTTTGGACTCAGCGATTGCACAGCTTGTCAGAAAGGTCTGACTCCTGAGGCTGCGTCACTAAATGCGGTCGCTACCGCTCCCGTACTGTACCGAGTGCCTGCATTATGTTGAATGCGCTTCCAGTACCGTACCGAGTGGCTGCCTCACGGAAACTAGCGTTCCGGCATTTTGGTGCGCTTGTTACCGTTCCCACCCGACCAATGTCCGTGCCTTTCAATGCTCAGCGCGTGCTAGACTGAAACTTCTCAACACCCATTCGCAGAAGCAGGTGAACGTATGGCCGTGGAACGCATGAGGACAGCATTGGCCGCTTACGAGGGCAGCGTATTGGACGCGATCGCCGCAGCCCAGCAGGCCGAACTAACGCGACGCATTTGGCGCAAAGACGCCACCGTTTGGAAAGCGGAAGAGGCGCATCAAAAGATCATTCGCAACTCCCTGGGCTGGTTGTCAGTGCCGGGAAAGATGTTAGCGGTCGCTGATGAAATCAATGCGTTTGCGGAAGAGATTCGCAGCTCCGGAACTTTCAAGCACGTAATGCTGTGCGGGATGGGCGGCTCATCGCTTTGCCCAGAAGTTATGCGCCAGACTTTCGGCGTTCAGGAAAGCTATCCGGAGTTATTGGTGCTTGACTCGACCGACCCTGACGTCCTCGCAAACTTCCGAACTCAAATCGATCTTGATCGCTGCCTCTTCGTGATCGCGTCAAAGTCCGGAACCACGACCGAGCCTCTCGTCTTTTACAAATACTGGTACGAACAGGTACGTCAGAAGAAGGCCAATCCAGGTGGCTCGTTTGTGGCGATTACAGATCCCGGAACGCGGATGGTGGAAATGGCGACGGCTGATCAGTTTCGTCACATCTTCCTAAACCTGCCAGACATCGGCGGTCGTTATTCAGCACTTTCTTATTTTGGTCTGGTGCCGGCAGCGCTAATGGGATTAGACATAAAGAAACTGCTGGCCCGTGCTGAGGTGATGATTCGTTCATGCGGTGCGGAAGCTACCGGGGCAGAGAATCCCGGCGTGCACCTGGGAGCAATCATGGCCGAATGCGCGAAGGCCGGCAGAAACAAACTCACGATCCTCGCTGACCAAAAAGTCGCGGCGTTGGGTTTATGGATTGAGCAGTTGGTAGCGGAAAGCACTGGAAAGGAAGGGCAGGGAATACTGCCGGTCCAGAGTGAACCGCTCGGAGAGCCAGAGGTGTACGGCGCTGATCGTCTGTTCGTTTCGATTGCAATTGAGGATACCAACCGGCCCGCACTGCTCGATAAACTCGCCGCCGCTGGTCACCCGATTGTTTGGCGGACGTTGAGTGACAGCTATGATCTTGCAGGTGAGTTTTTTCTTTGGGAGTTTGCCACGGCAGTGGCGGGCTGGCGTCTCGGAATCAATCCGTTCGACCAACCTAACGTGCAGGAATCGAAAGATGCTACCAAAGCTCTTCTTGATTACTTCAAAGCCAACGGTCGCCTTCAAGAACAGGAACCATTAGCCACGGATGGAACATTAACCGTTTACGCATCTGAACGGACCCAGCCTTCCTTACCGAGAGGATCTGTGTTGGACGCTCTACGGACTCACCTGTCAACGGTGCGGGCCGGTGATTACCTTGCGCTGCTGGATTACATTGAAGAGACTCCGAAAATCGAAGCAGTGTTGCAATTGATTCGCACAACTCTGCGGGACGGAACCCGCTGTGCTGTGACGACTGGTTACGGACCGCGCTTCCTGCATTCCACGGGTCAGCTGCACAAAGGCGGTCCCGATAGTGGAGTCTTCATACAGATCACTGCTGGAGACAAAATCGACCTGCCGATTCCCGAGGAACCTTATTCGTTCAGCGTGCTTAAGCAGGCGCAAGCCTTAGGCGACTTTCAATCGCTGTCGGCACATGGACGGCGGGCGATCCGCGTCGATCTTGGAGCCGACGTCCTGGCAGGCCTGACGCGTCTGCAAGAGTTGATGGTGAAGGCCCTGCAAACTTCTGTTGAGTCTAGTCATGGTTAATCAAGAGGAGAGACTTGCGAGTATCGGGATGGTCGGACTCGGTGTGATGGGTCAGAACCTGGCCCTGAATATCGAGCGCAATGGTTACACGGTCGCAATTTGGGATCGCGAACCAGCCGTGCGGGAACGGTTCATGGCGAATACAAAAGGCAAGCGCATTGTTGATTCTAATTCCCCGGAAGAGTTCGTCCGCTCGCTCGAACGGCCGCGTAAGATCATTCTGTTAGTTAAAGCCGGTGATCCTGTCGACTGGACGATCAATCTCATTAAGCCCTTTCTCGATCAAGGTGACATCGTCATCGATGGCGGCAATTCGCATTTCAAGGATACCGAACGAAGAGAGCAACAACTGCGAACTGAAGGCTACTTCATGATCGGATCCGGAACATCCGGTGGCGAAAAGGGGGCATTGCTCGGTCCGAGTTTAATGCCCGGCGGAGATCGTGACGCTTACGAAAAGATCCGTCCCATCTGGGAAGCAATCGCGGCAAAGGTTCCGGACGGGCCCTGCGTGACCTACATCGGTCCCGGCGGGTCTGGACACTTCGTCAAGATGGTTCATAACGGGATTGAGTATGGCGACATGCAACTGATCGCCGAAGCTTACGGTTTGCTGCGTAACGGTTTCGGGCTTGATGTCGACCAGGTAGCAACAATTTTCGAGGAATGGAATAACGGCGACCTTGAGTCTTATCTCATCGAAATCACCGCGAAGATTCTGCGCGTCAAGGATCCCGAAACAGGCAAGCCTTTAGTCGATCTGGTCCTGGACAAAGCAGGTCAGAAAGGGACGGGCAAGTGGACAAGCCAATTGGCGCTCGACCTGGGTATTGCGATTCCCACAATCGATGCAGCGATTGTGGCGCGTACGCTCTCGGCGCAAAAAGATGCGCGCGTGGCGGCTAGTAGTAAGCTCCGCGGAGTTACAAGTGGTGATCCGGCGAGTTTTGCTGAGGAGGTGAAGAGTCAGGTTCATGATGCACTCTATGCCTCCAAGATTTGTTCCTACGCTCAGGGCATGAATCTAATCAAGGCGGGTTCAGATCAGTTTGCCTGGAACATAAACCTAAGCGAGGTGGCGCGTATTTGGCAGGGCGGCTGCATCATTCGGGCAAAGTTTCTGGGGCTGATAAAAGAGGCATACCAACGAAACGCGGAACTCGCCAATCTACTTTTAGATGAGGAGTTCAGTAGTCAAATCGAAAATATGCAACCGGGCTGGCGCGCGATGGTGGCGGCGGGGACGCAGCGCGGTTGGCCGGTGCTGGCGATGAGTGCAAGTCTCGGCTACTTCGATATGTATCGCAGTGCGCGACTGCCATTAAATCTGACGCAGGCGCAGCGTGACTTTTTCGGCTCGCATACTTATGAGCGCGTGGACAAACCTGAGCTGGGATTCATTCATACGGAATGGGAAGGAGGGGATTGACGATTGCCGATTGCCGATTGCCGATTTGAGACTAGTGTCGCTTCGTGTTGTTTGGTGGATCGTACTTATTCTAAGCTTGAGCCTACTGTGAGTCAGACCAAAACGATCCACGAAGTGGATTGCCGATTGCCAATTGCCGATTGATGATTGACGAGCCGAACTGATCATGACTACCGACTCTTGGCTTCTGACTCCTAGCTTTTGACTCCTGACTTCAGACTCCTGGCTTCTGACTACTGACTCTTGCCCAACGTTCAAATTTTCGATACTCCGGAACTGCTTGCCCGAGCAGCGGCGCACTTCTTCGTGACGCTCGCTCAAACCGCTTCGCATCAACACCCATTTAGCGTGGCTTTGTCAGGTGGGCAGACACCGCGGGGTGTTTACGAGCTGCTTGCAACGGATGAATTCAAAGATCAAATCAAATGGGAGTTAGTGCACATCTTCTTTGGTGATGAGCGACCGGTCCCGCCGGATGATGCGGCCAGCAACTACGGCATGGCTCTCGCTGCCTTGCTTTCAAAGATACGGATTCCCGACTCGAACATTCACCCCATTGCAGGCGAAGGTGATCCTCGCGCGAATGCCCGGAAGTACGAGAGCGAGCTAAAATCGCATTTCGCAGGCTTATCCTGGCCGCGGTTCGACCTCGTGTTACTGGGAATGGGCGAAGATGGTCACACTGCTTCGCTGTTTCCCGGGACTGCGGCCGTTGAAGAAAAAACAGCCTGGGTGGTGGCTAATTGGGTGGGTCAACTGAACGAGTATCGCATCACGCTAACCGCGCCGTCGATAAACGCTGCAGCGAATATTCTGTTTTTGGTTAGTGGTGAGAAAAAGGCATCACGGTTGAAAGAGGTCTTGAGCGGTCCCTTACAACCGGAAAAGTTACCGGCTCAGCTAATCAAACCCGGTAACGGTTCATTAGCTTGGATGGTAACGGGATAAAGTTTCGAGTTTCGAGTTCCGCGTTTTGTGACTCGGAACTTGAAACTCGAAACTCGAAACCGCGAAGCGCCGCCTAGCAGCTCACGTATCCCAAGAGCCAAAACACGAGGATGAAGATCAAGACGGTTGAGATGCAGCCGCCGCCAAACTTCCAGGCTGCGGCGCCTGCCAGTAATCCACGCAGAGGTCCCTGCATAACTTTTCTCCTGCGGCCGTTCTGCCACGACCTGTCACTTGGTTGGATTCAACAGTAGCGAAGAACTTAACGCGCTCCGGCAGCCTTCTGTTTTCCCTTCGCTTCCTCTAGCCTCGTGCCCAATTCTTCAATCTCTTCTTCGCTCAGCACCCGGCGAGCCTTCTTAAACATCTCGCCCTCTTCCTCTTCAACGTGATGCTCAACGTTCTCTTTAAGCACGGTAAATTTGGCTGTCCACTCTTCCGCATCTTTGGGCTCGGACGCGAGTTCACTCAAGAGCTGCTTCACAACCTTATGCTCTTCGTAGGCTTCCAGCGAGATCTCGTGGGTCTCCTTAGCCTTTTCCAGAACTGGATAAAGAATTGTTTCCTCAATCTGAGCGTGAATGTCTAGTTCGGTCTTTAACTCCGTAAACAGTTCTTCTCGGGTCTTAATTGCACGTTCCGTTGTGTCTTCGATCTTGTCCATTAAGCCGGCGACCTTCTTGTGGTCGGTCTTAAGTAACGTAAAAGCGTCCATTTTAGTAGCTTCCTCTCTCTGAAAATTTAGGATGTCGCACGGTAATCGAACACCGGCAGACTGTGTGGTGTTAGGTGGCAAGCCCGGTGCCAAAAAGTTCCGAGTTTCGAGTTTCGCGTTTCGGTTTCGAGCAGGATTCGCATGAACTGGACATTGCAAATCCCGGTTCGGGTTTTAATTTTTTGACTTTGCTTTGCACAAAAGTCGCCAGGATTGAAACGGCGAAGCAAACGAAGTCAGAACCCGGAGCGATGGCGACGGGATGCCAAACACAACTTGTCTAAAACAGTTGGGAAATGAGTAGCATCGGAACGTTGACTCGATGATCCCGTCGCTGCCGCTCCGGGTTCTGTATGTCATGTCATCAGACCCGACTTTTTGTGCAAACCCACGTTCATCTCGTGGAGTTCTTCAGAAATCTAAGCATTGCTCGCTCGCCCGCATGCAACTTGCGCCCGCGATAAGCGACAAAGTCTTCAAGCGTTTTGAAATGGCCGTCGATAATGTTGCCACGCTGAAAACTATCGATGACTGCCGGGCAGATGTACGAGCTGCGACAAACTGCCGGCGTGTTACCGAGCATCTCGGCAGTCTCTTTTATTGCCGCAACGACTTTACGCTTCCGCTCCGGTAGTTTTTCCTTGAGCTCCGTCCCCGCCCGGGCCAGGGCGCAAGCGCAGATGATTGTTCCGGCCCAGGTGCGGAAGTCCTTCGCGCTGAATCTTTCGCCCATCGTCTCTTTGATGTAATCGTTGATATGACGATTGGTAACGTTGACGAACTGTCCATTGCCATTTTGATACTTGAATACCTCTTTGCCCGGCGCCTTCAGTAAACTGCGGATTACTTTCGCTACCTGTCGATCCTTTAACTTACGTTCCTGGCGCACGCCGGACTTGCCCGGAAAATCAAACTCAACCACGTCGCCCTTCACACTCACATGTTTAGGTCGCAACGTCGCCACTCCATAACTTCCATTCTCTGAGGCGTACACCTTACTCCCGGGACGCATGAAGCTCGTTGAAATCACACGAACAATCGACGCCAACACCCGCTCGCGTCCCAAACCGGGTTGACGCAGGTGGTTACTCAGCGAGGCCCGCAGCTTGGGAAGAGCCTCGGCAAATTTAATAATGCGTTTGAACTTTTTCAGATCCTGAGCGCGGACGTGGTTTTCGTGGTAACGATATTGCCAACGTCCGGCCACATCTTTGCCGACCGCCTGCAGCCGCCCGCCAGGAAGGGGATTAATTGCCACTTCGGTCCACGCCGGCGGGAGCACCAGCGCCTTGATGCGTTTAAGATCCGCAGCGCTGACCTCGCGACCGTCGCTGTGTCTGTACTTGAAACCCCGTTTAGCTGAACCAAGACGAATGATTCCCCGGTGGTGAAGCTGCTCGGTTCTAGTCATTCGAATTAGTAAGAAGCATGGGCACGAGATTTGTTAAGTGAGAATGAAATTCGCCACGTTCGAATTCATTCAGAACGGCTGGGTCGAGCAAGGGGGGGCACCATCTACACGAAGCCGTCAAAGCAATCGGATCAAACTAAGGTTTCCTCAACATGTGAATCCTGCGGCGTCTCCATCTCCAGCAAAGGATCTGGATCCGGTTCGCGGATTTGTCTGATCTGCCAGGCGCGGCAACTGAATGAGCACTTCCGGAAGAAACCCCGGAAGGGAAGCATTCAAGGTCGTACAGAACAATTCTGAACTTGATTCCCATCACTTTCGCTTTTGATCACCGCGATCGCCCTGGCCCGCCGGCACCTTTGTTTTTGCTTCTTGCCTGACATCCTGCGCCAACGAGCGTCCCACGTCGTCAGACTCTTCAAATTGACCTTTATCGTCGCGCCGGACATAGCGTTTGTCAGTCCCCGTATCAATCAATTCACGGTCAGATGACTTACTTCCAGATGAATCCTTGTTTGCCACAATGCTCTCCTCTGTTGTGTAGGCTTCCTATACATCGTTAGGAGGCCGTTGTTTAGTTACAGACCAGTCAAAGCGCTTGCATAAGCGTTACTGGAAGGAAGCGCAATCTCAATGCCAATTTCAATTGATGGTTATTTCGGGGCAAACCTCCATCGATATCAGGCAGCGTCAGTCGGTCATCTGCTGCCATCCTTAACCGATAAGCGGGCCCATAGATCGGCTCAACATTTGCTGATGGTGGTTGGGTACCAAAACAACAGGGGGGTGATGGGAATGCCCAGGGGAGATAAAGGCGCCTATACCGATAAACAGAAACGCCAGGCCGAACATATTGAGGAAAGTTATGAGGAGCGCGGCACTTCCAAGAAAGAGGCAGAACGACGTGCCTGGGCCACGGTAAACAAAGAATCAGGTGGTGGTAAGAAAAGCGGCAGCGGACGCGGAAAGAAGGCGAACCGCAGTGCTTCTAAAAAGGGTGGCAGGAAAGGTGGCAAGAAAGCGGCCAAGAAAGGAAGTTCAAAGAAGAAGTAATACTCCAGGCACCATGGCGACTAAACAAAGACCAGTTGCAAAGAAACGAGCTCGGCGGTCCGGTGCGTCGCGAGCCGGAGCCAGCAGCCGAAGAGTCCGTGCGCGCGCTTCCGATCAAAGAGAAGTTGGGCAGTTAAAAGAGCCTAAGTCGCCGATGCCGGCACAGCACCAACGCAAGCCAGGCATCGAATCGAAACTTGATCCGCGACCACGCTTTCTAGCTCCATTCTACAAAGGCGCCGGTAAACTAATTAAGAAAGTGGCATTGATCACGGGCGGTGATTCCGGGATTGGACGGGCGGTGGCGGTCCTTTTTGCACGCGAAGGCGCGGACGTGGCGTTCACTTACTTACGGCAGGAGGAGAGTGATGCCGCAGAGACTCGTGCAGCAATTGAGGCTGAGGGCCGCAAGGCTTTACCAATTCGCGGTGATCTTCGCGAGCCCGCTTTTTGCAAAGAGGTCGTTCGGCAAACAGTAAAAGAGTTTGGGAAACTCGACATTCTCGTAAACAACGCCGCGTTTCAGCAGCATCAGGAATCATTGGCGGATCTTACCGACGAGCAATTTGACCGCACCTTCAAGACCAACATCTACGCTTATTTTCGGGTGACCAAAGCTGCACTGCCACACCTGGAGAAGGGCAGCGCGATCGTTAACACAGGATCGATTACCGGACTCGAAGGCAGCAAAGGGTTACTCGACTATTCAGCTACCAAAGGCGCGATTCATGCGTTCACCAAGTCGCTGGCCCAGAATCTTGTGGAGAAAGGCATTCGTGTGAATTGTGTTGCGCCGGGTCCCGTCTGGACGCCACTAAATCCTTCTGACCAAAAGGCAAAGGATGTTGCGGAGTTTGGTGCGGACACGCCTATGAAGCGACCGGCTCAACCCGAAGAGATTGCCCCCGCATTCGTCTACTTCGCCTCGGAAGCGGATTCAAGTTATGTGACAGGCGAGGTACTAACACTACTCGGCGGCGAGACTACGGCCGGGTAATTTCTAAACTGGAGGATCAACTCATGGGTGACAACGGTAGTGGCAGCACAGGTGTGGTGGCGATTCTGGTGATCTTCGTCATCATCGTGGTGGCGGCCCTCTTTGTGTTCGGCGGGCGCATCTTTAGTGGTGACAAGAAAGTTGATGTAAACATTTCCGCACCTTCTCGATAACTTAGCAAAGACTCTTTCACGAGTGTGCGAGTGGAAATCAGCCGCGATTAGCGTTCTTTGGTATTTATCGTGAAAGAGTTCCCCAAGAGCCAGCGGCGGCGGCTGTACGTAGTCACCACGCCGCTTTCCGCGGATGAGGTCTCTGACTTCTCCCGGAATTCACTCGACCGGTCGTTTCAAAACTGGCTCGGGTCGGTAGAACCAATGGAGGGACTCAAAATGTCTGCGAGGTCTGTAGTTACTACAATCAGCAATGACTTCGAGCGCACCGGCATCGTCCAAAGGCGTTCATTGCAACTTTGTCCACCTGTAAGTGGTTTAGTACCGGAGCCAGCGAATGCGGCGACGTTGTTCCCGGCAAAGCTCACCACACAGGACTACGTGCAGGTAATGCTGGCGACCATTCGTGAGGGAGCGAGTCACCCTCGCTGGCCGAGAGAAGTCGTCGAGCACTTTCTTGCTGCTGAGGTGATAGCGGGCAACGAATAGTGCGGGGTTCGGATTTCGAAGTGCGGAGTTTTAGTGAAAGTGCTGTAAGGCTTGCCTTATCGACAAGAACTTCATATTGAAAAAAGCGAGGCTTAGCCTCGCAATACTTAGAAAGATTGCTTGGACGAAAGGCAAGCCTTACAGCACTACCTCGAATGATGAATGATGAATGATGAATGATGAATTCACACCCATTCGAGCCCTGAGACGATCATCATTATTCGATTCACCATTTATTACCAGCGATTATTCCATTCATCATTCAGCAATCATCATTCAGCATTCCGCTGGTTCTCCGCATCCAGCCACTGTTTGAGTGGTGCAAAGTAATCAATGATTGCCGTTGCATCCATTTTGTCTTCACCCGTCATCGTCTTCAGTGCCTCCGGCCAGGGCTTGCTCAAACCTAGCGCTAACATCTGACTCAGTTTCTGTCCCGCTTGTTTGTTGCCATAGATCGAACACTGATAAAGCGGTCCGGTGAATCCCGCTTCGCGACAAAGCGCGCGGTGAAATTGAAACTGCAGAATGGCCGCCAGGAAGTAGCGCGAATAGGGAACGTTCGCCGGAACGTGATATTTCGCACCCGCATCAAAATCCTGTTCTGTTCGTGCCACCGGCGGCGCCACACCCTGATACTTGGTGCGCAACTCCCACCAGGCCTTGTTGTAATCCGCCGCGGCGACCTCGCCAGAAAAGACTTTCCAGCGCCATTGATCCACCAGATAACCAAACGGTAAGAAGGCCACCTTGTCGAGCGCACGATTTAATAGAAACCCAATGTCGGCACTTTGATCGGGCACTCTGTCAATCAACCCGATCTGTTTGAGATAAGGAGGCGTGACGGAAAGAGCCACCGTGTCGCCGATCGCTTCGTGAAAAGCATCGTTGGCGCTGTCTCGATAGAGAAAGGGCAGACCCGAATAGGCCATCTGGTAGTAATTGTGGCCCAGTTCATGATGGATCACGGAAAAGTCTTCCTCATCAATCTTGATACACATCTTCAGGCGTACGTCTTTTTCATAGTCCACGTCCCACGCGCTCGCATGACAGATCACTTCACGGTCCTGAGGCTTGGTGAATAGCGACCGCTCCCAAAATGTTGTCGGCAGTGACGCGAATCCCAGCGACGTAAAAAATGTCTCACCATACCGAACCATCTGTTTTGCATCGGTGTTACGGCTCTTGAGGATTGCATTTAAATCGTAGCCGCGGTCGCCACTGCCTTGCGGTGCAACGATCGGGTAAACGTTGCCCCAGGTCTGCGCCCACATGTTGCCGAGCAAATGAGCCGGTATCGGGCCGTCCGGTGGCACTATTTCCTTACCGTATTTCTCGGAAAGCTTGCGGCGGGTATAGGTATAGAGCGAATCGTAGAGTGGCTTAACCTGTTGCCACAGTCGTTCCATTTCCGCGGCAAAGGCTTCGGGTTCCATATCGTACTTCTCGCGCCACATCGCGCCGGTATCCTTGAAACCCATTTCCTTCGCACCTTTGTTACTTAATTCAACAAAGCGTTGGTAGTTCTTCCGGTAGGGCGGCGACACCTGATGCCACCCCAGCCAAACGCGCTTAAGTTCCTCGGGATCCCGACTGGTTGCGAGAATCTGTTCCATCTCGCCAAGGCTCAGGCATTTACCTTTGTCACCTTCAGGACAATATTTTCCTTTGCCGTAATCGCCTTCGAGAGACGCCGCCAGTTTGGTTATCTCATCGCGCTCCGCTGCGTTTTCGGGAGCAGGCAAAACCAATGCGAGCTTAAGGAGTTTTAGTTTTCGTTTGAGATCCGGTGAAACGTCCTGACCTTCAAAGCGGCGAGCTTCCTTGGCTAATTCGGTCGTGGCGGCAATCACCGCTTCGTTAGCTTCTGCCGAGAGGGTCTCTGTTTCTTTAGTAATGTAAGTGCTCTTAACCCAATCGGCCCGGCTGAATTTCCGGTTAAGTTCCAGCAAGCGCTTTTCGGCATCTGCGATGAATTGATCAGCTTCCGCCGGCGTTCCTTTAACCGCCGAATCTGAAGTATTGCCAGGGTCCCCGGCGCAGGACGTCAATAGGGCCAGTGTGCAAACTACGAAGAGCAATAAGCCGATCGCGAAACGAGTACTCAGCGCGCGCTTCAACATTCTCCTCATCCTCCTGAATGGGCTCGGAACTGTGGTTTGGGGATGTCTGATACTACAGGAGCGGAACCCGAGTCCAAAGCCCAACTTAGATTCAGTGTCCAGTGTCCAACGTCCAAAGTCCAACGTCCGCTAATCGAGTTGACTCCAGGACCTTTCAATATGTTTCGTGATAATTAGTGTTATTTCGTGGATCGTGGTTTGTTAACCATTAATCGATCCACTGACCCACACGAAGACCCACACGAAATACTTACCCAACAGTCGCTTGGCCAAGAAGACCTTGGACTTTGGACGTTGGACATTGGACCTGTATCCTTGGGCCCATGAAGAAGTTTCTAAGAGAGCTCCTTAACGTTTGTCTTATTGTGCTCGCAATCCTATCGGCTGGATTGGGATTGAAGGGATTTCTATTATCGAGTCACTTTATCGACGGCGGTGTAACAGGGATCTCGATGCTGCTTTCCAGTGTCCTCGGGTTTCCCCTCTCGATTTTGATCCTGGTTATCAATCTGCCGTTTATCGCAATCGGTTTTCGTCAGATCGGATGGAAATTTGCACTGCGCAGCGCCCTCGCGATAGCTGGGCTCTCGCTCTGCCTGGCTTTCATTCACTATCCCGATGTGACTTCTGACAAGGTGCTTACCGCAGTCTTTGGAGGGTTCTTCATCGGCGCCGGAATCGGATTGGCGATACGCGGCGGCGCCGTACTTGATGGAACCGAGATCGCGGCGCTTCTCGTCAGCAAAAGCAGCAACATCCTCAGAGTCGGGGACGTGATTCTTTTACTGAACATCGTCATCTTTTCAGCGGCGGCCTTTTTTCTGGGGATTGAGGTTGCTCTTTACTCTGTGCTCACCTACTTCGCAGCTTCGAAGACGATCGATTTCATACTCCACGGCATTGAGGAGTACACGGCGGTGACGATTATTTCTGAAAGTAGCGAGGCAATCCGCGAAGCGATTGTGCGGCGACTGAAACGTGGCGTTACTGTTTATAAAGGCCAGGGAGGCAAGACGCGGGTCGAACAGGACATACTCTTCTGTGTGGTTACGCGTCTGGAGATTGGTCGAGTTAAGAATGTTGCCAAGGAAATCGATCCGCATGCTTTCATCGTGATCAATCCTCTAGCAGACGCCGATGGCGGAATTACGAAGCGCAAGACTTTGCACTAACGAGTTTCGAGTTTCAAGTAAGAACTCATTTCCGGTTGCGCCGTTTACGGCGCTAGCCCGAAGGGCAATAGGCCAGCCGTTTTACGGCTGGTTACGATAGCTGTTAGGTTAAGTGAGGCCACTTCAGTGGCCTTCTCAATTCCAACAACAAAAGGCCGGTGAACCGGCCTCATGCAACTAATCATCACATCATAACCAGCCGTAAAACGGCCGGCCTATTTGCCCTTCGGGCTAGCGTCTTGAAGGACGCAGTAAGTCTGCCCTTCGAGTACTAAAGTACAGGTTTGATAGATCGGACCCGTCTGATACAAACTGGCACCCGGCACCCCTAACCCGAAACCTGAAACCCGAACCCGAAACTTGTCTTACGGCTTCTTTCGCTGGTTAGGTAAGACGCCAGCGTCGACCGTCTCTCCGGTACGCGAGACTGCCTGGAAGTAAAATTGATCGCCGACAATTTCCGCGACCATGAACGACATATCGCGGTCATAAGCTTTATCCGTTATCGGTGAATTGTTTTGTACATCTCCCGAACGCAGCTTCCCGCCGGCGCCCGCTACAAAGTAGTAGATGCCTTTCTGAGGTTTAATCCGTTCATAGAAATGATCGTGACCGGTCAAGACCAGATTGACTCCGTATCTCACAAAGATTGGTTCGACGATTTCGCGCAATTGCTTATCGGAACCGTGCTTGCCGCCAGAGGAATACGGTGGATGATGAAAGAAGCAGATCTTCCATTCCGAAGTATCTTTCGCCAATTCACTTTCCAACCACTGTAATTGCTTCTTGTCCATGTAATTACTGTTAAGGGAATAAAAGGCCACATTGCCTTTAGTGAACCGGTAATACTCTTTGCCGTTCATGTTGAATAGTTCATAGAACCTCTGCGCCGATTCATCATGATTCCCGAGGGTGGCGTAAAACTTAACTTTCTTATCCAGAAGCGGCCGATAAACGTTTTCGAATTTTGTTTTGAAGTCTTTAGGTTGTTCGCCACCATACATGTTGTCGCCCATCATCAGCACAACATCGAAAGGAAAGGCGTTGTGATATTGAAAGAGCACATTTGCCAGTTGATTTTGCTTTTGCGAACCCGTGCCGGTATCGCCAATTATGCCAAAGCGAACACCACCTTCTTTCGCTGGCAAACTGACTTTTAGCAGCGAATTGGCAACTGCCACCCCCTGGGCGGTGCCTTGGGATTTGATTGCAGTTTGCGCAAAGAAACTCGACTGAACGCTGCCGGCGATTAGCAGCGCTAAACTCAATACTAAGATCTCAATCCGTTTCATCTTTGTCTCCCCATGCACTACGGCAGCGCATTCAGCATGTAGTCAACTATCAATCCATTGTCCGTATCAACTAACAGAGCATGACGCCGCACAAATCGATACTTCACTTCTTTCGGAAGCTGCGGAAGCTTCAACAAAAGCGTCGGTGGAATTTGTGCCTGCTCCTTGGTTTCAGGGTAGGGATAGTTGACCCGCATCGGAACACCGGCAGTCTCGGCCTCAAGAATTGTTTCACGCAACTCTGCTCGGTCGGTACCTTTAAACTCAGCCTTGATGAGCGCGCGAAAATAATCAGCGGTTCCAGGAGTGAAAATGTAACCCGGCTTCGCGTAAGTTCGCGCGGTCCTCAATGAGTCAAGAAAACTCTTTTGATAGGCGTCGATCTGCTCGGGCGTCGAATCCTTGGATATCGGCGGCAGTTTTTTTCTCACTTGTTCGCGCACGGCAACATACTCTTTCACGCGCTTATTGAAAGCCTCCTGAAGCTTTTTTTCACCTTTGCTCGCCGGCTTTCTAGTCATGCTGTCCGTCACCGGCGTTTGCGCCATCGCGCCGGTGAAACTGAACAAGCTAAAAAACAGGACCGCAAATAAAACGGGCGCTGAGTGTGGTTTTGTGTGTTTCATCGGTCTCAAAACCCGCAATCTCGATGCCATTTCGGGCCGGGACAGGAATCAGTCTGTTGCTAATTCCTCCCACTAAATTGGCCCTAATAATGTATTCATTTGGCAAGATTGTATGTCCGAGGTTAATACGGAGGAATCAACGCGTTAAGAATCAACCAATTATTAACATTCGCTGGCAGGAATCGCTGGAACTACCGAAAAGGGCGGATGGCAACGTTCTTGCAGGGTAGCAATTTGAACTTTGTCCCGCGTGCGGCGGCTTCAATCAATTAGAGTGAAAACGAGAGCCTATATTTTTAGATGAGGAGGGCTGACAAATGTATAGTCCGCCAAGTTTGGTCCATCTACCACATCCTCGATTCGTCAGCAAGATCATCGCGACTGTCACGATGGGCCTTCTGGTCCTTTCCCTCGGTGCGCTTGCGCAAGGGCAAACCTCCGGCAAGTCCAAAACTGAGAGGAACAAAACTAACGCCAAGAAGAGTAAGTTTGCCAGACACTTATTATGGCGAAATCCTGGTGTCGTAAGCTCGCGCAATCTTTTGCACGGACCGGGATCACCCGAATTAGCGCCAGCTCCGCCATTCACATTTATCGAAGAAGACAAATCGGGCGAGTCGCCAAAATTCGACGTCAAGGATGCCCGGGGCGTTCGTTGGAGCGTCAAGCTGGGAGAGGAAGCGCAGTCCGAAACCACAGCGACCAGGCTTGTGTGGTCAGTGGGGTATTTTGCTGAAGAGGCTTACTACTTTGATCGCGCGGAGGTCAACAATTTACCCAAGCACTTATCGCGCGGGGACCAATATGTTGTTTCCGACGGTGTTGTAGAGGGCGCACGTTTCGAACCCCGTAGAGCGAATATCAAACGAGACGATACTTGGGACTGGGACAAGAATCCTTTCAAGAAAACAAAAGCGCTGAGCGGACTAAAAGTGCTGATGATCCTGCTTAACAACTTTGATGCCCGCGCAGCCAACAACCGGATCCTGCTCAACAGTGAAACCGGTAATCGTGTCGCGCATTACTACGTCACTGATCTGGGTGCCACTTTGGGGCGGGCGGGCGGCTTAGGTGGCAAGCGAACCAAAAACAATCTGGAAGATTTTCTTTCAACGCGCTTTGTGATGGGAGTCGAAGATGGGGCCGTGGAATTTGATTACGATACGCGACCGTCGCGTCTCGGGCATTTGAGTGTTCTTTATCCTCCTTATTATCTCGGTGAGGTAAAGAAGGAGAAGTCCATGCGCGGGATTCCCGTTTCGCATGCGCGTTGGATCGGTGGTCTGCTGAATCAACTCAGCGATGAACAACTGCGGGATGCATTTCGGGCCGCAAACTATTCGGAAGAAATCAGAGAGGGCTATGTGCGTTCGCTACGAATGCGAATCCGTCAGCTGGCGCGTCTCTAGATTGGCCTTCACTGCCCACGTCGCGTAAAGGCTTCCTGCCGGAAGCGGCGGCCGGTCGGAGTCTCTGCCGGTTCCAATCCCAACAGCCCGCGCACGATCGCCAATCGTGCCACGATCCGAGACTCTGTCATCTGAAACCGGTTGGCCAGGCTTTGGGCCCGTTCAAAATCTTTCGTCGCCAGAGATCCCAGTCGCTGTCCGTAGCGCGCCACCATTGCACTCAATCCGTTGCCGCCCTGCAGTGGCATTTCACCTTCGCGGAAAACGTTAACTTCAAACCCATTTAACGTTGACGCCGCAGCCAGCAATTCGTTCAGCTGCATGATTCCCGGTTCGATAATCTCGAAGCTGCGCTCAGGTGCGACATCCTTAAAGGCGTCCGCCACACGCAACTGCAATTCAAGCTGCTGATAACTGGTCGCGCGTTTATTGGTAAGCTGGCGCGCTTCTTCAAGAAGTTGCAATCCGAGTTTCGGATTCGCGGCGTGAGTCTTTCCAGCAAGCTGCAGCAACAAATCGATCCGTTGCTCGTCGGTCTGCAACGTTGAGAGCAGCTGGCGCGCCTCGCCGATCGCGTCGCCACCTGACTTCAGTGTTAGCTGCCGGAGTTCCGTCTCCTTCAGGATCAGGTCCCGCGCATTGCCCTCAAGATGATCGGCAGCGATTTGGCGTGCCAGATCCGGATTACCTTCCTCCAGAGCCTTAAGTGCGGCCCGGCGGTAGACTTGCGGCTGCATTCCAGCAGGCGCCGCCGCTGCAGCAGCTATCAGCCCCTCCGAGGTCTGCTGTTCCTGGTTGAATAACTGCCCCATGTTCCCTCGCTGATTACTATTGATTCCCAGTTCGCCAATCTTTTGACGGACAGCTTGCGCGCGCGTCGGGAGCGTTTGATCAATACGCGATAAAAGCGTCTGCAAGCCGCTGAGCAAACGCCGGGCATTGCGCTGTTCCAATTCAGCCGCTGACACCGGAGAATTCGAGGCCAGCTGATTACCGCCGACGCCTCTACCGCGAATGCGATTCTGCCGCGGCTGATTCGTCGCCGAAGTCGGTGTGGCTCGTAACGCGGCGTCAATAACCGCTCCCATTATTTCTGTGTAACCACTGAGCGCCAGGTATGGTTGATTCTTTGCGGGCGCGGCTTCGGCAGCTTCAGAATTGGCCCGCGGTCCGGGCTGCAGTATGGCCAGGGCCAGGCCGCCGGCCTCTACAGTAGTCAACATGTTTGCCGCAGCCAGTCGCTTAGCTAATTTCTCTTCGAGTTTAGCCGCCGCCTCTTTATCTTTGGTCCGCAGCTGGATCAAAACGTCGAGTAGCGAGATCGGATACCTGCCTCTTCCCAGTAACTCTTCCGCGTTTTGCAGTGCCAGCTTCGGGTCAAGCGCGGCCACGCGCGCTAACAACCGTTGCTCAAGGTCATCCTGAAAGTTGAAACCGCTGGTGGAAAGCTCGGTAGTTGTTCGAGTTGCCGCCAGTAACTGGTAAGCGAGCGGGGCATCGTAACGCGCCACGGTCAGCACCAGTTCCTGACGCAACGCCGCCGGCGTTCGTGTCTGATTAAAATTCTGTCGCCCGCTAAACCCAACCTCGGGGTTTATCGTCCGTAACATCTCCGCAACGCCGTCAGCGGCCTGAGCAAATAGTGAGCGAGCTCGACCTTCGTTGCTTTGCCACAACAACTCGGCCGACCCGATTTGCATTCGGATGCGATTCTCGGGCAAGCGCAACAACTGCGCTTCATCAACGACCTGCTCCAGCAGTACGAAGGCTCGCTTTTCTTTCTCGGCCTTCTCCGCCTCCTGTTCTTCAGTCAGGGGTAGGGTCGCGGTTTCTTGCGCCGTCACAATCGCCGCCGCGAATACCGAAACAAGCAGAAACAGACCGGCTATCCAGCTCTTCTTAATCATTTGCTACTCCGTTGGGAAGCTACAACGCAGGCTTGCGTTGCGGGAGAGTTAAGTCCTTTTGACGCTTGCAAGCCGTAAAGAGTTGGGTGCATTGCAGCTGAATTAACGTACCTCAGAATCCTTACGCACCTTATTGTAGCGTTTTTCTCCCGCATTTATCTGGGTCTTTAATCTGTTCGCTCGCGGAGGAATAGGACAGTTGAAACGACTGCTGTAGGCGCAGGAGGGGTTGTAGGCAAGATTGAAATCGAGCGTGACCTCAGCCGACGCGGGAATTTCAAAGTCGATATAACGCCCACCGCCGTACGTCGTCTTGCCATTAGTCGCATCGGTAAAGGGAATTAAGAGATAGTTTTTGTACTTCTCGGTTTGTGCAAGAGCCTCGCTCTGGTAGACACCGAGCACTCGTTCGCTGCCCGCCAGGTTGAATCGAAGTTCTCCATACTTCAAATAAACCTTGGTGATACCGCTTGAAGTCGGCATGTTGAATTTCTTTTCGTTGGGCGTGCGTTCAAAACGCGCCTGGACTCGATACTTAGGGTTGATGTCGAAATAATTCAAACCTGTAAAGCCTGCAACCTCGGTTTGCTCCAATGGCGATTTGGCCGGATCGCTGAATTCGCGATGACGCTCTGCTCGGAAATCTTTGACCGCCTGTTCAGCATCCGCGTGCGTTTGCGGACTAACGGGAATGAGAGCTGCGAGGCTAAAGACTAAGACTGTTACCGCGAGGAACCGATTATTCATTGTTGACCTGTTTTCATTTCCTTCCCACGGGATGCTAGCGCGGATTCGTTGCCGTCCTTATGTCGGATCCAATCAGGCCAACTCGGGGGATTGTAGGTTTTTGACTTGGCTGTAGCTGCAATTATTGACCGATTCTGACACAAGCCTCAAAATCCTGCGTAACCTTTTCGGCGCGGAACAGTTTATACAAGTAGAGCACAATGATCGTCGGAAAACCTGCATCGACGAGCGCGGCAGAACTGGCTGAAGACCGCCTGTTGGTTGAGGCTGCGCAAAAGGATTTACATAGGTTTGCCGACCTTTACGAAAAGTATTTTTGCCTTGTGTATGCCTACATCGCACGAAGGGTTGGTGATCGATCTACAGCGGAAGACCTCACTTCAGAAGTTTTTCAGAAAGCGCTGGAGTATCTGCCGAAATATGTTTGGCGAGGTATTCCTTTTGGCGCGTGGCTGCTGCGAATTGCCAGCAACATTATTGCGGATCGAACCCGGCAAGCAGCGCGCGAGGAAGAGCTCGGTGATCACGAAGCCGCCACTGAAATCAGTCACTTTAGTTTTGAGGAGGATCAGGAACGAGCATTACTTTTTAGCCTCGTAGATCAACTTCCGGAGGATCAACGGCGAGTAATTGCCCTGCGTTTCGCTGAAGAGAAAAGTATTCGCGAGATTGCGACAGAGTTGGGACGCAGCGAGGGAGCGGTGAAGCAGTTGCAATTCCGCGGTTTGCAAACTTTGCGCGCGGAGTGGCCTGGCAAACGGTGAGTAAGAATGGCTGAGAACTTAAGCGAACAACTCGATCAGGCTTTGACAGCTCTGGCGGCCAACCCTGAGCTGAGACCTCGCCTTAGCGGGGAGGTCGCGGCCTTGCTGCAGGTCGCGACAGAGTTGCGTCATCTGCCGCGCCCCGATTTCAGAGTTCGTCTCAAGGAAGAGTTGTTAGCAAAAGTGATGACAAGCGATGAAGACGCGGCGCCGACAAAGCCAGCGAGTTACATTCGCGAGGGGTTTCACACCATTACGCCTTACCTGGCGGTGAAGGAAGTGATGGAGCTGATTGAGTTCGTTAAGCAGGCCTTCGATGCCGAGGGGGCGGTTTACGGCATCGGCTCCCAGGGTGGTTACCATTCCGAGTACAAGATCGGAGATTCGTTTGTAATGATCGGCGGTGGGGGAAATTGGAAGGGCGAACCGAAGCTGACTGCGCTTCACGTTTACGTAGATGATGTTGATGCGAGCTACCAGCGCGCCATCGCCGCGGGCGCTAAACCAATGAATGACCCAATCGAGAGTCATGGTGAACGAGTTGCTTCTGTGCAGGATTTAGCCGGTAATGAATGGTACCTCGCCAAACGATTGTCGGGTTCGCACACCGATGAAGGGTTGAGAACCGTTAACGTCTATCTGCATCCCATGGGCGCCGATAAGATGATCGAGTTTCTAAAAGCCAGTTTTGCCGCCGAAGAGATCATGAGTCACCGCGCGTCAGCTGATGGACCGGTACTTCATGCCAAAATCAGAATTGGCGATTCCGTATTGGAAATGGGTGAAGCTCACGGACGCTATCGATCGTTGCCGTCCATGCTTTTTCTTTACGTTGACGATGTTGACGCGTGGCATCAAAGGGCTGTAGCGGGTGGCGCCACGGAGATGGAGAAACCTAAGAACCAGCCGTACGGCGACCGCGTCAGCGCTGTTACCGATCCGTTTGGCAATACATGGTACCTGGCGACGCACATCACAGATTCTGTCGAGTAAGGCAGTGAACAGCGGTAAATTAAAAAGAGGAGAAAGACTATGGCTAACGTAAAACCGATCCCCGAAGGCTACCATTCAGTTACCCCGTACCTAAGCATCAAAGGTGCGGCTGCTGCTATTGATTATTACAAACAAGTGTTTGGTGCGACTGAACTCTTCCGCATGGCTGGACCCGACGGCAAAATCGGGCATGCCGAAATCAAGATTGGTGATTCGCCGATCATGCTTGCAGACGAATTTCCCGAAATGGAATTTGTCAGCCCAAAGACACTCGGAGGATCTCCGGTGGGACTGATGATCTACGTTGACGACGTCGATACGATGTACACGCAGGCGATTACCGCCGGCGCTCAGGAGATCAAACCGTTACAGAATCAGTTTTATGGCGATCGATCCGGAACGCTGAAAGACCCATTTGGCCACGTCTGGACAGTCGCCACTCACATTGAGGACGTTCCACCCGAAGAGATGGAGCAACGGGCGAAAGCCGCACACGGTGGAAGCTAGGTTGGTGAAAGAAAGCTAAGCGATCCGCGGCGGATCCATTGGCACGGGATCCGTCGCCGGCATCGGCTGATTAGGTTCTCGAATCGGCGCGGGTTGCGGTTCACCGTCCGGAGGGATAGGCAAGGGCTCCGGATCCGTTTGCTGATCGGGATTGTTTGGATCGTATGGATGCGTTGCTGGCTCGTCCGAACGCTCGCCTGGTCGCCACTGCTCAGAAAACTGACTCATCGTTTTCCCTTCAAAGAAAAATGGCGGCCGGCGCCGCCATTTCTTTTATTCCTTGCCTGCGGCCTTTTCTCGGGTCGCCTGATTGCCCTCGTCAGCGGAAGCTTCCTTCGAGGCCTCTCTTGAGCCAGGGGCCGTGGATTCGGCTCCAGTTACTCCAGCTGTGGCTTGAGCTTCTTCGGAGGCATCAGCCGCGCGTTTGGCGACGACTGCAGATGCTCCAGCAGCAGCTCCGGCCAGAACGGAGGTGATCACAGACTTAGCTTTCGAGAGGACGCCCCGTTTTGCCGATGACTTCTTACCTCTTCGCGCGCCACCCTTCTTACCGCTCGATTTCCTGGCGGCTGAACGCAAAGACTTAGTCGCGGATTTAACCACGGACTTTTTAGAGGCCTTCGCTGATGTCTTCTTCGCTGATTTTTTCCCCGCAGCTTTCCGGGAAGCAGCGGAACGTGTTTTTGAGCTGGAAGTCTTCCGGCCTTTGGAAGCCTTCCGCCCTTTAGTGGCAGCCATTTTAGTTTCCCCCTATCTACCGACGGAGTCGCGGTGTCATATAACAGCAACGCCTCCCCATTGCTGAAGAAGCGCTGCCTGTTGTGGACCACTAGTGTTGCCACTAGGGCTCCGCAGGAAGCCAGATCGAAATCCGGCTTCAAACCTCACAAACGAACCGCGTTGCTGCAGGTCTTAAACCACCGGCCCTCGACGACCGGAGACAAGGTTAATAATCAACACGACAAGAGCTATCAAGAGGATAAGGTGAATCAGAGAGCCACCTACTCCGCCGATGAAGCCCAGTAGCCACAGAACCAAAAGAATCACAAGAATTGTCCACAACATATTTCCGTATCTCCTTTTTCGAAAGTCGCAAAACCTCTCACGCAAAGCTGAACTGGGCTCTAGTGGAGCAATGCATATGCCAGCAGCACCTTTCTTTTAGTTGGGCCAAAACTGAAGGTATTTGCAAGTGTTCGGTGAAGATAGGGTCGTGCGGTCTTTGGGGTGTAACTTTTGGCGGTGCATTAGAACAGTTCGATCCAATGCCCCGCCCGGAGTGGGTTGTGCGGATTTGAGGCAAGGCGGGCGCTACGCGCTCAGTAACGGCTGTTTATTTACTGTGTTGAGTGATGTCTAGGCGCTACAGGTGAAGGTGTCCGTCCCTGAGTTGAGTGATCGTCATCAGTTAACCCGACGCTACCGCGTTACGGTACTGACTGTTTGAGAGATGTCCAGCCCGTTACGGTACTGACCGATTGAGTGATGTCTACAGTAACCCGACGCTACCGCGTTACGGTACTGACTGTTTGAGAGATGTCCAGCCCGTTGCGGTACTGACCGATTGAGTGATGTCTACAGTAACCCGACGCTACCGCGTTACGGTACTGACTGTTGATAGATGTCCAGCCCGTTACGGTTACTGACCGATAGAGTGATGTCTACAGGTAACCCGACGCTACAGCGGGACGATACTGACAACATAGTGGCAAACAGTCAGTACCGTAACGCGGTAGCGTCGGGTGGACTGTAGACATCACTGACTCTTTGCCATACCTAACACAGCATTAAAAAAACGGAAGAAGCCCGTTGTATCTAGAATACGTGCAGGCTCCCTCCGTCCGGGTCCGACCTCATCAGCAGCTACAAGCTAATGGTTCAGGCCGTGCGGAATATAGAGTGGCACTCAAACGTCGTCAACAAACGAAGTGTTTTCTTTTTTAAGCTTTCAATTTCAAACATAAACTCACGACGCACGATGTTATGATTGCCGCGCTCATTCACACTTTGTGATCGTTTCGCCAAGTCGGTTGGACACACGAGTTTTCGGAGCGTGGTACTCAATTAGTCTCGTCGCTTGCTTAAATGAATCGGTTTCTTATGTCGCGCCTCCGAAACTCATCTGGATCCTGTCGATTTCCGTCACCAGTAGAGAAACGTGGTTTGTTTTCGAATACCGCCCACTGAGTTTGCTCTGCGATAGAGTGCTCAAGATATGTCGGCGTTAAATTCAAACGGCACCAGTACTCGGAATAACGGCCGCTTGTTAGCTGAATATAGACGAATAGAAAATCCCCAAGGCCTGAACCCTTCAACCACTGAAAGGAAAGCCATGTTGAATCGAAACCTAGCCGCCTTTCTGATGATTTGCCTGTTTACTTTCTCGCCCCTGGTTCCACTTTGTCAGGCCCAGACGACGCCGTTTCTTTCAGATAGCGAAATCACCATGCTGGCAAATGAGATCTCGGGTGATCGTGCCTTCGAACATATTCGCTGGCTTTCGCACTGGCATCGTGATTCCGGAATGGAAGGCTACTTCAAAGCCGCGGAGTACGTGATTCAGGCTGCAAAAGAAGCTGGACTTGAAGACGTGCGCTTCATCGAACAGCCACTGCCGGGCGTAAATTACACGGCGAAGAGCGCAGAGCTATGGATGGTGGAACCGGTCGAGCTGAAACTCGCCGACATCGGCGAACATGCGGTTTATCTTGCTGATGGCAGTCATGACGCAAAGGTAACGGCGGAGCTCGTTTATGTTGGCGATGCGTCCGAACAGAGTCTGAAGGGTCTGGATGTCGCGGGAAAGATCGTTTTGACCAGTAGCAATCCCGGAGCCGCGGTTCAGAACGCTGTTTACGCACGCGGCGCGGTGGGCGTTGTCACCTACGTTACCTCCGAAAACAGAAATGCCATGGATTTCCCCGACCAGATTGCCTGGACCCGAATCAACCCGACACCGCCTCCGGGGAAACAGGGCACATTTGCATTTGCCTTACCACCACGCAAAGGAGAGACGCTGCGGCGCATCCTGGCCACCGACGCGATGCAGGACTTTTTTGCGACCGGCACACGCACAAAAGGTGGTCGCGTGGTGCTGAAGGCCAAGGTTGATACTGAAATCAAACCGGCGCCGGGACGCACGGGCTTTGTTGAGGGCTGGATCAAAGGAACTTCAATTCATGACCAGCAGATTATTCTGACGGCGCACCTGCAGGAAGAGCAGGGTTCGGCCAATGATGATGGCAGCGGCTGCGGCAATTTGCTTGAGCTCGCGCGCACGTTCAACAAGCTGATTGCTGAAGGCAAGATGCCTCGGCCAACTCGTGACATCCGCTTTTGGTGGACCGATGAAATCTACTCTGAGTATCGTTACTTCCAGGACAATCCCCTCGAACCGAAAAAGTTTCTGGCTAATGTTCACCAGGACATGACCGGTGCGAATCAGGCTCTCGGCAGTCGAGTCCAGCATCTTATCTTCGCGCCGCACTCGCGGACTTCCTATCTCGATGCAATCTTTGAATCAATTGGCACGTATCTCGTAAACACTAATAATCCTTTCCTAGCCGCGAGTCGTCAGGGTGGCCTGCCGCGACCTTTTACCCGTCCACTCTACTCAACGCGCGGCACACGTCAGGGTTACAACGCGCGGTTCGTCCCATTTTTTGGTTCCTCAGACCACATGACGTTTCTTGATGGCCCTATCAACACGCCGGCCGTGGCGCTCGTTAACTGGGACGACAACTACATTCACTCTTCTGACGACGATCTGTGGCAAATCGACCAGACACAGTTACGCCGTAATAATTTCCTGATCGGGTCGATTGCTTATTTCCTCGCGCGCGCCACACCTGCGGATGTTCCACGCCTAAGCGCTGAGACCTATGCACAGGGAACGAAGCGGCTTGCGAATGATTTGCGTGTCGCAATGGATCTAATTCGGGAGGGAAAGGCACCCGGCAACAATTGGAAGGAAGCCAATTACCTGGTTGATCAGGGAATACAACGCGAACAGCATGCGCTCAACACGATTCGTATCTTTGCTAAAGGAGACAGCAAGGCAAACAGCGCGATCGATCAGCTGCAGACGAACATGAAGCGCAACGGAGTTCAGCTCGCTGTGGATCTGGAAACTTACTATGCGCAGGTGCACGGCTCGCGTCCGGCGGCAATCCAGTTGACTGCCGAGGAAGCGGCCGCAGCGAAAAAGATTCCGCAAAATACGGCCTCGATTAAAGACTACTTCGATAATCGAAACAATATTCGATTTCGCCACAACCTTCATGGGCTGATGCGAGATGAAGTCTTTAACTTTGTCGATGGTCAGAAGAGTTACTACGACATCTATAAAGCGGTTTACGCCGAGGCAGCTGCAGCCGGCTCCTGGTATTACGGTACGGTGACTCTGAAAGACGTCGTCGGTTTACTGGATGCTGGAGTTGAAACAAAGACCCTGACTTTAAAGTGAAAGACTGAAGGGAAGTCCCTATTTCGTGTCGGTTCGTGTAGTTTCGTGGATCGTATCGCTGATGTTTCGCTGAAACGATCCACGAATAAACACACGAACAAAACCTCAGAAAATTGCCCAACGCTTTTGCTTTACTTTTTCTTGGCGCGGACGTCTATGGTCACAGCTGCTGTGGAACTGGCTGTTAAGCAACCTTCCGGAGCGCAGATTGTGTAGACGAATGTGTCTATGCCCTTGAAGTTGAATCCGGGCACATACGTTAAAGTGCCGTTGCCATTGTTCGTCACGGTTCCATTGGCCGCCGCTCCAACCGCAGTGATGGTTAACTGATCTCCATCCGGGTCGGTATCGTTGGCCAACACATTGATCGTTACTGCTGTTCGTTGCGGTGTCGTGGCAAAATCGTTTTCAGCCTTTGGTGGTAGCGCTTCAAGAACCGCAGCCAAAGCGTCGATTCGTCCCCAGCCGAAAGTATTGTTTGGAACCGCCGTAGGCGAATCGAGTCCGCATCCTTCGGTCGTTGTCTTGCGAACTGCAGTTTGTTCGATGATGTCCTCGAGGCGATTAATCAGTCCTGCGAGTTTCGGATTAGCGGAAATCAACAACGCCACCAATCCAGCCACATGTGGGCCTGCCATGCTCGTTCCACTCAAACTTCCGTAGCTCCCGTCGCGTAATGCAGAGCGGATATTGACACCCGGCGCCGACACGTTTGGTTTAATCAATCCGAGTGGAGCTGTGGGATCGCCCAACACCGAACCGCGGCTGCTAAAAGGAGCGATCGCATCGGTAGTGTAATTCGTGGCGCCCACGGTAAATGCCTCCGGATAACGCGCCAGCGGATGGTAGATGGTATTACAGACAAAGACTGGCCCTTCACCGCCATCATTTCCTGCTGACACAGCATAAAAAATTCCCGCTGAACGGCTGGCCCGGAGCGTGTCCTGAAGAGCAGGTGGAGGACATCCCTCGACACAGCCCCACGAGTTATTGATCACATGTGGCGACTTCGCGGGGTTTGGATTCAAACCGTTGATGTCTGTGGGCGCGAGAAACCATTGCATACACTCCAGGTACATCGGAATTATGCCAGCCCCATTGTTCATGTTGCGGCAAGCGATCCAGCGGGCTTCCGGAGCCATGCCGATGCGGTTTGCACCGCCATCATCACCTACCATCGTTCCAACTGTATGGCTACCATGCCCGCCTCCGAGGAGTTCATCGTCGTCACATGGTTCGGTGGTGTCGGGGCCACACGGAGTATTTGGATTGTGAATCGCATCGTGCCAGTTGTAGCTGTGATTGACCGTTTGTGTCGCTTCATCCCATCCGCGGTATTGCCGCTTCAGTGCCGGATGTTGCCAAGCCACTCCGGTGTCCGCGCCGGCGACAATCACGCCTTGCCCGAGTACACCCAAGGACCAAACATCATCCGCGTTAACTTTTAAGAGACCCGGTTCAGGCGCGGGATCGGCGGTCAAAGACGACTGCGAAGTTAGTTCGGAACCGCCCGGTTGCGACGGAAGGCGCAGGGAACCGCCTCCGCTCGCATAGACGTAAGCTACTTCCGGTCGCAACGCCACCGCCTGAATCGCTGCCAGACCACCCTTTGCCCAGATGGCGTTCGTAACCCAAAAACCGCGGAACTCGGAACCGAAACTTTGCAGCACTTGTTTAACTACAGGCTGAGTTTCAGCTGCGGTCGCAGTTAATTGCCTGTAGACGTACTCTCCCTTTTCTTCTTTCGTGCTTTGCGCATCGGCGGCGCTGAGGTCGGCTTGCCTCGCCATGTAGATCAGGAACTCGGTTGGGCCGGTTGATGCTTTGCTGAGAACACTCGCATCAACTTTGCTCTGCCAATCTTGTGTTGTGATTGCGTCTGGGCTGTTAGACAGATCACCCCGCGCGGCCGACGGCGCAGTCGACGTAAAGGCAGCGAGAGCCAGCAGCGAAATCAAACTCAGGCTGAAGCTCATAATCCGAATTCTGGATAGTCTCATTTTTACATCTCCCTGTAAGAACACGGCAAAACTGCGCCGGTTAGCCAAACAACAATTCGTCTCTTTAAGCGCGGACCAGGCATCGCTCGTTTATGGCTCAACCATAACCACGGGGGCTTGAGAAATACTTGAGAGATTCTTGAGTTTGGCTCTTGAGGGCGAGCGGGACTAAGGATCTTGCAGAGACTCAGTTACAGTACGGGACGCAAACAGCAGAAAGTCGACGGGTAGCAGCACGTTGATTAAACTACTGCCTCCACACGGCCGGCTCCAGATTCCCCATGCTTCTTTCCACAAACCACAACCTCGATATCCTGCTGGCGCTGTTTCTAATGATGGCGGCGGCCAAGGTGCTCGCCGAAATTTTTGAGCGTCTACGACAGCCGGCAATCGTTGGCGAGATTCTCGCCGGCGTGCTCATCGGTCCCAGCGTGCTGGGCTGGGTCGCCCCTTCAGAGATTACCAACACGCTCGCGGAGATTGGCGTTATCTTCCTGCTGTTCACGGTGGGATTGGAAACAAAACCCGCCACGATTTTTCGTGTCGGAAAGACAGCGCTGCTGGTTGCCGTTTTGGGAGTCGTCGCGCCATTTGCCGCGGGCTATCTGCTGTTGCAACTCTGGGGTGGCACCGTCGTGCAATCGCTTTTTATCGGAACCGCTATGGTTGCCACTTCCGTCGGCATAACCGCTCGGGTCCTGAACGCGATGGGACTGCTGGATGCGCCTGCGAGCCGAGTCATTCTGGGCGCAGCCGTGATCGACGACATCCTCGGACTTTTGCTCCTGGCTTTGGTGATGAGCGCTGCGGCCGGACAAATCAATTACCTGGAGATCGGATTAACCGCACTTCTCGCCGTTAGCTTCACGCTACTTGTAGCCTTGATTGGCCCGCGCGCGATTAATCGGTTGGCGCCGCGCATCGAATCCTTGCGGATCTCGCAATCCCTTTTTGTATTCGGTTTGCTCTTATGTCTCGGCTTATCTGTCGCGGCAAGCTACATCGGTGTAGCTGCAATCATCGGCGCCTTTCTCGCCGGAATGGCCCTAGCTGAAGCTACTGAAGGAAACGAGACGTTACATAAGCAGATGAATGGCGTGACAGAATTCCTGGTTCCGTTCTTTCTGGTGAACATCGGCATGCAGTTGCGGCTCGATGTGTTCCGAGATTCATCTGTTGTCGGGCTGGTGCTGTTAGTAACTTTAGTAGCAGCGCTCACGAAGCTAATCGGCTGCGGAATTGGGGCGATGTCTTTAGGCTGGCGGCGCGCCGCGCAGGTAGGAATTGGGATGATTCCGCGCGGAGAAGTTGGGATCGTCGTCGCTCAGATTGGATTGAGTCTCACGGTAATTACCGACGCATTGTTTGGAGTGGTGCTGTTTATGTCAGTGGCGACCACCCTGATGGCGCCTCCATTTCTGAAGATTCTGTTCAGGGAAAAGTCCTCCTCAAAGAGACCCTCCACTCGGGTGCGAATCTGACTCCCCGCGGTTTTCGTCGGATTTCGAGTCTTCGCTCAACTCACCTCTTGTGCAGGTCCGACCGGCCGATTTCAGGCGAAACGCAGTCCTCCCGTTTGCCCAGCTCTGTCTGATGCATGCCTTTTCCCTCGGCTTAGCTAGACTTTTTGGACATATACAATTTTCTGGAAATCTCTGGTCACTCCGCGTGTAATTATGACAACCCAGAGCATGTGTCGAAGGGTTGATTTTTGACTTAAGAATCTGGGGTTGAAAAAGCACAAGTGCTCGCTGGCGCGCAGTACGGTGACTTTCACATCAGCCGAATTCAAAGGAAATCGTAGAACAGAATCGCGGTACCAAGGTTGCTCACGCAGAATCCGACTTAGCAACAATTTACCGCAAGCAGGTTAAATCTAACGGAGGAGTACATGGCACGATCAAAATCACTAGGGCAGCTCGCTTTAACGGTCTGCGCACTAATTCTGTTGAGTTCGGTTGCGGCGAAGGCCGACACCGTTCAAATTGTAGGCAACAACACGCCGTCGTTAGCGACAGCGACAATGACATGTAGTTTTAATGCTCAGACAAACACCTTCACCTTCACCATTTTCAATACTTCACAATTCGACGCCAGAATCACAGGCATCGGGTTTGACCTACCTCCCGTAGGCAATGGCAGCCCTAGCGGTCTTAATGGCTTCTCCGGCAATGTCACATTTCAGCCAGCGGGCGTAGATTTCGCATTTAATGATACCGACCTTGGTACTGTGCCGCTATTCAATGGCGCGGTGCTCGACTTCGGCTTCATCACAGGCAACAGCGGCAATTTCAACGGTGGAAATCCGAATGACGGACTGCCTCCAGGTATTGACGTAGGCGATCAGGCGACGTTTGTAATCAGTGGCGCCGGTTTCGCGGGCATGACCGAAGAACAGATCTGTAACGCTGTCTATGTGCGCTTCCAGCGCGTCGGCTCGGATGGCGAGGGCAGCGATGTCGGCACCCCAGGCGAAGTCACTCATACTCCTGAACCCGCAAGCCTCCTGCTCTTGAGTTCCGGCTTGTTTGGAGCAGCAGGATATGCTCGACGAAGGCTAAAAATGCGCGCCTAAGCAGATACGTTGCCTTGTACGACACGAAAAGCGGCAGGCCTTCGGGCTTGCCGCTTTTGTTTTTTTGGCATGACCTCTTACTGGCGAATCGACCGCAAACAGACAGTGCGGGCTTGGACTCTCGAGGCAGAAGTCTGGACGTGGCAGTTCAGCGCCTGACCTCCGGCGGCCAAGCCATGACCAAAGTAGTTACGGATCATTAGGCGATTGTTTGAAAAGCAGCCAGATCCTGCAATTTGGCATACAACCAGTGATCAGTACTTCAGAATCCTACTCTTCGGATGCTTCAGGCGTACCTCACATGCCCCGCGCTTAGCACCCGGTTTGAAGAACGTTTTGCTGAACATCAACAATGGTTTGGACTACGCTGAGGAGTTTTGAAGGTATGCATATTAGTAGAAGAGATCGACACGTGAGCATTTTCTCCATATTCGCTTTGATACTTGCTATTGGCTCCGTTTCCCTCGGAAAAGACAACGAGAGCTTCCCGAGCATTAAGATTAAGAACTTTGGACAGATGACTGAACAGTTCTATCGCGGAGCTCAACCTAAGGAGGATGACTATCAGTCGCTCGCCGCCCTGGGGATTAAGACGGTGATTGATCTTCAGGACGAACCCAAGGCCTACGAGAAATCCGCGGTTGAAGCAGCAGGGATGCGCTATGTGAACATCCCCATGGTAGCCAAGGCATATCCAAAGCCGGAACAAGTCGAAGCGTTCTTGAAACTCGTTGACGATCCGGAGACAGGGAAGTTTTACGTCCATTGTGCCGGCGGGCGACACCGCACTGGTGTGATGGGCGCCGTCTACCGCTTCACGCGCGACAATTGGAACTACGACCAGGTTTATGCCGAGATGAAAGAATATGATTTCTATACCCGCTGGGGACACGGGCCGATGAAAAAGTTCGTGCAAGACTACTGGCAGCAACGGCAAACTCAGCCAAGCGCGTTGGCGACTGCGGCGACAGCCGCTCAGTAATCAACTCCATGAAATTCTCTGAAAGGCCGTCCGTTGTGGGCGGCCTTTTTCTTGGTAATCCAGACCGCACGGGTCGTTAAGTGTGAAGCACCGCATTAAGTCAGTTATCGTTATCAATGAAGTGAAAGGAATTTTGCTAAAAACACTCTCGCGTGCGGGCCACGATGCCATGGTGCGTACATTTCCTCGCACTAGTTTGACCGGATTGAAACAGCTACGTCAGATGGTTGGGAATATAGATGAGTCCTGAAGAAAAAGAGACCGAGGGCTTGTTTGCCTATGGAACTTTGCAGCAAGAGGCCGTTCAACGTGCGACGTTTGGTCGCAAGTTGGAAGGCGAGCCAGATGTTCTGAGCGGCTATAGCTTGACGATGATCCAGACCCAGGATCAACACTTTGCGGCGACAAGTGGCTCCGCGCATCATCGAAGCCTTCAATTCACCGGTGTGGCCTCCGATCTGGTGGAAGGCACAATATTCAAAGTGACGAAGAAAGAACTTGAACAGGCGGATGCATACGAGCCTGAGGACTATGAACGCGTGCTTGTCCGATTAAAGTCAGGGATAAACGCCTGGGTCTATTTGAATATTCACCAGTAGCCGAATTGCTAAGACTCCGGTTTGAAAAACAAGACTTACCAGACCACATCGGTACGCCAATTAATCTAAGGGCGAGTTCTACACCGGGTTCCCTATTCGAGTTGCATAAGGCGATTTGCGGATTTAGACTGCGCCCGCTACTAACCCTTAATCTCCCGGAGGGAAACATGAAACCAAAAACGATTGTTTTAAGTCTGATGCTCTGCCTTATCGCGGCATCAATGGCTGTTGCCCAGGATGTGAACATGGGTACCTGGAAGCTGAACGAAGCGAAATCGAAGATCGCTGCAGGTGCCCCGAAGAACCACACTGTTACGTACGAAGCTGCTGGTGACAGCATTAAGGTCATAGTCGATGGCACCGACGGTGCCGGCGCCGCCACGCACAATGAGTGGACCGGCAAGTTCGATGGCAAGGAATATGCTGTCACCGGTGATCCGGCTTCTGACATGAGGTCTTACAGGAAGATTGGCGCCAGAACGATGGCATTAACTGTCAAGAAAGACGGAAAGGTAACTGTCACCGGGCGAATAGTTGTGGCTGCTAATGGCAAGAGTCGCACACTGACGACAAGCGGAACCAATGCCGAGGGTAAGAAGTTCCGGAGCGTTGCGGTGTACGACAAGCAGTAACGGGATCACTAACAAGGCGTTGTAACTGCGATGCCCTCCCGCTCGGTTCTCGAGGGGAGGGCATTGGTCTGGCTTCGATGCTTTACGAGTGGGTAGAGGGGGCAGTAATGAACTTAAGCTGACTGCCCTTTACTTCGGGCAATCCACTTGGCCACGTGTTCGGCGATATTAAAAATGTCGTTAGGCTTGATTAGATAATCGTTGGCACCGGCCTTTATCGCTTGTTCTTTCTCGGCCGGCATAGCGCGCGAGGAATAAAAAAGAATCGGTATCTCAGAATCGTACTCGCGCACCCCCATGCACAGCGCCACTCCAGATGCATCCGGGAATGTGTGATTCAGTAGGTAGAGGTCAAAGCGCTGAGTCCTGGCTAACGTCACAAACTCCGCCCCGGTGCTGACGCTGGTCACCTGAAATCCTGCCTGCTCCAACATAAGACACATCACCACACGGGTGTCGTCATGATCTTCAACATATAAGATGTGATTCCTTGTTTGCACGATAACCGAAGCCGAACGCCAGGCTACGCGTCGGGTAGTGTCGTGATTTGAAAACAGATGTAGCGGGCGTCCCTCCGTGGGCGCCCTGAATCCTAAACATAAGGCGGCCACAGAGGGCCCCCTTACAGAAAACAGGACACCACGCTTCTCGTCGGTGCGACCACCTCTGAAAGCGCGACCACTCAGACGTTCACGCTTCTACCTTTAATCAGTCGATAGATGGCGAGCAAGATGATTGATCCTATGACCGCTAGGAACAAGCTCATCAAAAAGCCCGGTTCACTTAACTGTCCTGCCGAATCAACGGTCTGCCCGTAACCAATTCCACGAGCGATGAATCCGCCGATGATGGCGCCAACGATCCCTAGTATCGTCGTGATAATCGCACCGCCCGGGTCTTTCCCCGGCATTATGGCTTTTGCGATTAAGCCGGCGATCAAACCCAAGATTATCCAAGCTAAAATTCCCAACATTTTCTATGTCTCCCTTATTTGTTTCTTTTGGCTTTCCCTTCGCCACGCAATCGGGGAGCCATCTGTTTAGGAATCTCTTCCAAGGCTCGCAAGAGACCGCAGATGGCAAACGTATTACGCATATATATTCTGTGTAATGCTGCGTCGGTCAGTGCATCACGATCATAAGCTTGTCCGCAAATCAGACGCAGAAAGTCGGCTCTGATGGCATGACATTACAGAACCCCGAGCGGTAGCGATTGGATCATCAACACACAATACCGATGCTACTGATTTCCCACTGTTTGTAGAGTTGTTTTTGGCATCCCGTCGCTATCGCTCCGGGTTCTGAATTTGCACTCTTAAGACCGTTTTAGTTCAAAGTAATTCCCGCAACCTGTCCTTCAAAATTGCTTCCTTCGGATTCTTGGCGCCCCCACTCAACCATGTTTGAAGTCGCTGCACTGTTAAAGTGTGGGTGACCGAAGATCTAACTTCAACTTCAAGCTTTCCCATGATCCCCGGCTCACACTTATGTTGCCTGAAGGCGTGCAGAGCTAGAGCTGCCGCTTCGTAAAGACCAGAGGCTTCCAGTTCAACTGTGTGCCTGATTCCCGATGTATCGAGGTAGGAAACTACGCAGAACGCCATGCCGGCGGATGGTAGCAATTTTCGCTAATTTTCGGTAGAGGTAAGATAGGAAAGCTTATTTGTTCTCACCGGGAGCTTTCAGTCGCTTTTGTTGCAAGTTGCTGCGGTAGCTCTGCTCCAGGTATTCAGCTCCGTCAACGGTCAAGAGAAGGCGCGAGTGGTCATCGCTTGTCACAAACTTCTTCTGCTGGAGATACCAGTACGTGAAATCGAGGTGCTCACGCGGTACGCCTGTCAATTGTTCAAATTCCCTCAGAAAAATTCCCGGGCTCGACGGCTCTAGACGCCGCTTAGTGTAGAGCGCCTCGAGTACTGTAAGCCGCACGACCTGCTCCAGCTCGAAGTCGTTCTCGGACTTTGCGCCGCCAGAAACGAGTCGCCAGCGATCCTTCCGCCTCTGCTGGTGCAGGACGTCGTAACGCGCCCGCTGCTCCGGGTCTCTTAGGACCGTGTACGCTTCAAGGAGCGAGCGGAACCGGCCCTCGTCGCCGGTTTGCTGATTATCCGGATGGAACCGTTGCGCCAACAGCCGGTAGACGCGATCAATCGTCTCCTGCTCGGCGTTCGGATTGACCTGCAGCAGTTCGTAATAGTCGACCGGCCCGTCTTCAGGCTTACCAGGTGTACTCATGGTTCAAATGCTAACGGTTGAACTGTTTGAGATCAATAACTTTCGTCAAACCGATGTCGGGGCGTCCGTCCGTGGGTGCCCTTGAATCCTAAACATGGCGCGGCAAGGGAGTGCAGCTCCAACGGGAAATAGGACACCATCCTACTCCCATGCGAATCGACGGCTCGAGTTAACGGTGGTAGTCTCTAGCAACCATGAGTAACACCACACTAATAATCCTGATCATCGTGCTAATCCTACTCTTCGGCGGTGGCGGCTATTACTACCGTCGCAGATAAGCGCTGAAGATTAGCTTTCACGATCTGCGCGACACTTGGCCGACGCCGTCAGCAATGGCTGGCGTGGATTTTCGTGACGCTCGCTAAACATGTTAGGTCGCGTGCCTTCGCGTGGGTCCCGCGTTACGCCAGCCCACTTGGGGTGCACAATTTCCCCGGACCGGAAGAGCGGCCCAACAAACGGGAAGTCTAAGCTCAACCATTCGCTTTAACCTCACAAAACACACACACACAACTGAATTGCGTCAAACAGCTCGAGATGGTTAATAGTCGTTACAGTCCCGCTATATTTGAGTAGCGATGTTTTCGCTTTCGAGGGAGAAATAACTTATGGCCGAAGAGAATGAAAGAACGCGTACCACAGGGGCTGCGACACCGGATCAAGAACCGACCAAAGAAGAGCTTCAGCGCCGCATGGAAAAGACCCGCGAAGATCTGGCCCAGAGCGTCGAGGATATTAAGGTGGCGGTGGAACGACAGTACGATTCTGTAAAAGAGACCGTCACTGGCGTGCTCGACTATCGTGAACATTTCAAAGAGGAACCGATCGTCTGGAGCTTGGGAGCACTCTCTGCAGGTTTTGCCCTCGGCTATACGCTCGGATACGCCCACAAAAACATTAAAGGTTCCAGGCACAAACACTCAGAGGTTGCCGCTTTCGTCGATAGCATCACGAGTGACCTGTCCACCGTAGGCCAGGGTTTAGTAATGCCGGCGCTCAACACTCAGATCAAAGCGTTATTCGGCTTTGACTTCACCAAGTTGCTGGAAGAGATGGGCAGCAATAAAAAGGGCAGCCCTAAGAGAAGTCGCGCGAAAAAAAGCAGTACGAAGAAAGGGGCCAAGAAGAAGGTAGGAAAGACCAAGAAATGACTAACATTCCTTGTATTCACGCGAGCTGATTCAGGCAAGAGACCTCTTTCTAGTTTCTACGAACTTCACCACCATCTACAACCGACGTTCCGGTAGGCTCCAGGAAGATACCGTCATCAGCTTTTGTGTTTCGATAACGGTTGGACGAAAACCTGGTGACAAGCACCGGGGTCAACGTTTGGGTACCTGTACCTGTTGAGGTCAAGTCAATGGCGGTGCCTGCCAATGCGTTAGCCAGGCTCGTTGCCAGCTTTAGCGTGTTTGAGCTCGAAGCGATTACGAAATAAGTAAATCCATTGGTGAGACCACCAACCGCGGCGCTTCCAGTTGTGTACTTAACTTTCGATCCGGTCTTGTGTCCGTGGCTCGAAATCGTGAGGCTATCAGTTCGGGTGTCGACATCTGTTGCCGACGCAAAAGTCTTAACAGCCATCGTGCCTACCGGCACCGTTGTAGTGATCGAAAAAGCGACATTGTTGACTGTGTTAACGGTGTACTGCGTATTGTTAAGAAGAACTCTTAATCCGGCAAAGTGATTATAGAACCGGGGGTAACCACCAGGATTGGTTTCGGTTACCTTGGAACCAGAAGAAGTAACAGTGTACTCAACCTCAGACTCCTTAATGTTGGTGTACTGCCTGAAGGGCGTGGAAGACTTCTTAAGCGACACGCGTTCAAGCTCACACCCCGCGCACGCCTGAAGCTCCACCGCAAACAAGCTTGCAGAACTGCATTGAATGACCTCGATGTCTCGTAGCTTGAGATTGCGCGAGGCTTGGACAAGCAAAGCCTGACCTACCGGCCCCTGGACAAAGACGTTCTCGATAACTCCGCCAACCGCCCCCCACACAGCTACTGCTGTATAGAGATAACCTCCAGACGACCCATCGGTTGATACTTCACGTCCCAGCACCCTGAGGTTCCTCACCACCGGATTAACCAACTGCGCTGCTCCTGCCGCCTGCATTGCCACAGCACTCATGTAAATTCCCGGAATAGTAGTGCGCGCATCGACCACAACATTCTCAACAGTGATGTTCTCAACCTTGTTGTCGGTCGTGTTGGGTTCAATGTCGATGGCCGCAAAGGATCCGATACTGTTGTGATTGCGCAAGTCGATATGGATGTCGCGAAAGGTGATGTTTTTCCCGTTGATGACATTCAACAACTGTGTGCCGGTGTTGAGGATTTTGATGTCGGTGACCTCCACGCCCTCGGCATAGTTCCCTGCGGTCGAATAACCGCCCACGGTAATGCCATAAGCGTGAGTCCCATCCAACACGACATTTCTGACACTTGAGTTTCGTGCGTTACCTATGATGATTGTTGACGAGGCACCATTATGCGTTTGCGAAGGGTGGCCCTTGATGTAGAGGTCGCGGATCTGAATGTCCTCGACTGTGCCGTCTGAGCCCGGTATGAACATCATCTTCGCGGCAAAAATGTGGGCATTTGTCGGAGAGTTGGATTCGTAGAGAACGGCCCCTGGATCAGCTGTGATTCGACAATGATCATTGAGCAGAAAGGGAGGAGGGGTAGAGGGGTATCCAGTCGCAGTGTTGGGATAATCCCCCCGCGTGAAGTGAATGCTCTGGGCGTCAAAGAGTTCAACCGACTTTGTAATCACTCTCGGAAAAGCGATGAACTTCACCACCTTGCTGGCATTGTTGAAAGCCGCCGCCGCGCGTTGCAGCCTGTCTGAAAGCGAAGTGTTATTTGTGTCCCACAGCTCGAGTGATAATTCCTTCGGATGGTCAGTTCCGGTCCAGGTAATGTCCCCAACTGCAAAACCCGAGAACGCAGGCTGTCGCGACTTAGCATCAATTAAACCCAAGCCCTGAAAGGTTATGGTTCCGGGGCCCGACTTCTGCAGCCGCCCGCCGCGTTCAAACCTCAGATTAGTTGTCGCCGTAACAACAGCCCCCGTCGACACGACTGTCTCCTTACTGATGACGAGAGTGTTGCCGGTCGCCGCTGCAAGAGCGGTGGCAAAATCTGAATACCGGTCAGCGTAAATCAGGCGGCCTCCGGATTGAGGGAGGCCCGCGCCGGCGGCATCGCTCGACTCAGGAACAATTGCTGTCTGTGCATTCGGAGCAGCGGAGGAACTCTGAGGGGAACGAGCGGTTTCGATTGCGGCCACGCTGAAAGTGCGGGACGGAGTGACTACAAAAGAAACGACAACCGCAATTAGTAACGCCGCCAGCAACCAAACCTTTTCTCTTGTTCTGATCCACATAGAATTGGCAACAACTAATTCAAGTTAACGGATGAGAGCAACAACTTCCGAACTCATATTGATCTTCTTCTGAACCAGCAAACAACCATAAAAGGTAATGTAATCAGAAACAGTATCAACAAGAGCATTGTTAAGGGCGCAAAAATCCAGACGGTGAAGGGAAGGGATATTCGATACTGAAGCATTACAAAACCTGCGATGGACAGAGACAGACACAAGACAGAAAACCAACTGATAAACTTAAGCAGCTTTAGCGGGATTATGTTTCTGAACACGAAAGCGGAGATAGCTCCCATCAAAATAAACACAATGATTATTGTTTCCATAGGTCTAACTAGAAGAGCAGTCCGTTCCTCACGAGTTCGCCAGGAGGTAGCCGTTCGACTAAGCCCGGATGGTCAGCTTCGGAACCGTTGACCTGCGGACTTACCGGAAATCCCTCCATCTCAGAATCTGGAAACGGACTTAGCAACTCCCGCAGCTCTGAAACCTTCGCACTGCTTCGCAGCCACTCATCGAGGGCATCGTACTGCAGTATCACGGGCATTCGATCATGTATGGTGGCTAATAGCCGGTTGGGAGTCGTCGTGACAATCGTGCAGGTCTTGATCGAGGTTCCATCCAACTGCCATTCGTCCCAGAGTCCTGCGAAGAAAAAAGGCGCGCCATCCTTCATCTGGAAGTAGTGAGGTTGCTTTGCTTTCCCTAATTTTTCCCATTCGTAGAATCCATCTGCCGGGACAAGACATCGACGCCTAATAAACGCCTCTTTGAAACTCGGCTTTACTTCCAGAGTCTCGGCCTTAGCATTGATGAATCCCGTGGGCTTCTTGCTCCAGGATGGAATCAAACCCCATTGCATTAAAGATAGCGAGCGTTTTTCGTTTGACTCAGTGATGGTCCAGAGCTTCTGACTCGGGGCGATATTGTGTCGCGGCAACGACTCGAAGAGTGGACGAGTGTCCAGCCTTTCAAGTCTCACCTTGTCAGGTCGGCGCAGGGTTATCCGGCCACACATTTAATCTCCTATCCTTGCCACGCGTCGGATGTGCGTCATGCACGATGAAGTAGGGCGATCTGCCTGAATCTTTGGTTGAAGCATCCAGGCTGAAGAAAAACAGTTACTTAATGACACATGCCATCGCCGTCAGCTGCAAGGCGTCAGTCTCAATTCCTTTTCTTCCTTCTTAGCCAGGAAAATGGATCGGCACCTTTGAAGTCTTTCGTAAACATAAAGTGCTGCCAACGCAAGTCTAGTAATCCAGCAATGAGGACGCTCCCAATTGAAATCGACGGATAGAGCACCTCGAAGTTGAAGGCTTCTTGCTCGGTGAGAAATACCTTCGTCCCATGGTGAACAAACTTCGGATGAACTCTGCCTTGAGCGGTTAACGCTTCTCTCGGAGCATTCTCATAATAAAAATTATCGAGAGAGGCAATGTAGCTAAAAAACGCTACGGCCACGACGAAGAGAAGAATAATCAGGAGTTTTTGTAATCGGACGACCATCAGTACACGCAACCCTCGTTGGAAGATCGAAGAAGCATAACGATGGCCTTCAGCTGCGGCGCGCGAATCAGCATCTAGGCTGAAGGAAAGAAGTTACTTAAGAGCTATGGGATCGCGCCATCGGCTGCAAGGCTTTGTTCGGACGCTGTACCCGAAACCTTGCAGTTCGGGACACCCATACGCGTCAAGAACGGTTGTGGATCTCGGTAATCTCCCAGCTCAGTACGCTCGGAGGTTTTCGCATACCTGCCTGTGCGATTGGCGAGGGTGGTTATCACACCACGATCACCGCCTTCACGCGTATAGGTGGATAGCTCACTCCAAGTGCTTGAGCGTCTGTGAATGTAAATGAACCAAGCAGTAAAAGTGCCGAGTAGCCGAGCAGGACGATCCGAGAAAACGCCCCACATGCAATTTCCTGTTGCCCCACATCCAAGCCGCACAAAATACTCATTTCTGCCATCGAAATTAAGATCGTAGCTAAATGGGCCGTCGCAGAAAGGCGAGTAGCAAGGCGCGACCTGACGCTGTCTTGTTTTTTGTATCAATCGCTCAAGGCGCGGCGAATGAGTAAAGGGTTTGCTATAACACTCGCCGCCAAATTTCGCCACAACGGGAGCGACTTTAGGGCGCTTTGCGAAGGCCGACAGCGGCATGATGAGCGCAGTGCATACGAGTAACAGAATGATCGAAACAATAGTTCTCATTTCCTACTCCACGCAGCAGCTTAACGCTGTCCTTCAGCTGCGGCGCGCGATCAGCATTCAAGCTGAAGCAACCAGGTTACCGGAGAGGCATGCTATCGGGGCGTCAGCTGCAAGCGCTGTTATGTGCGCCGTCGAATGGATATTTCAAGTGCATTGAACGGCTTTTCGTGCCTGCCATTCTCGAGCTCGGATCTCACGATCCCTTAAATCGTCATCGGATTCTACCTGACCATCGCAATCCGTCGCGCCGAAACTCTCAAGCAACTTGACGATCGGATGGTACTTGTCCCAATCCATCAGGAAACTGGCTTGCAATGCCAAGTCCAGTGGCTTTTTGCTGTAGATAGTTGCGGCTGGCTCATCGGCCAACAGATTAGAATCGGCACCATGCTCAAGCATCAACTGAACGATACTCAGATTGCCGTGCAAGATCGCGCCAGACAGCGCTGATGCACCTTGATCGCAACGACTGTCTAGGTCGATACCGTGGATAAGCTCCTGCAGCTCCTCAACATTATCCTTGGCCACGGCGCTCATCAGTTGTTCGTAGACATCGATCATAGAAATCCGAACCTCGCGCTATCTGTTAGCGCATAACGACTGCCTTCAGCTGCGGCGATCAGCATTCAAGCTGAGCGGGAAAAGACTGTTTTGAGAAAGATGCTATCGCGCCTTCAGCTGTAAGGCTTTGTTAGGCTCGTCGCTTTTCTTTAGGGCACTGCTTTTCTATCTCGCGGAGGTTCCAATGCACGACGAGAGTCAGCAAGCTGGAATAGGGTTTCGCATTCCCATCAACTTTTAGAGGTTCAAAGCTCCATTTCTTCGCCGCCTCCAAAGCCGTACGTCTGACGATTGGATGGCCCGATAGGGCCCTTGCGCATTGAACATTTCCATCTTCATCAATCTGGACCTCGACAATAACCTTACCCTGGGCGTCAACATTGCCGGGGAGGCGAGGGAGTGCACAACTGACTACACGCTCTTTCAACTCACTTGGCGTAACACGCGCCAAGGAATCTTTGGCCACAGGCTCTGAATATCCGCAGCACGTCCATTTTTCTGGCGATGGCGCAGCCTGAAAGAACAGTATAAGAATCCCTAGGAGTATCTTCATATTCTTACCACATCGCTAGAGCCTAACTACGTATTAGATGACGGATCCGTCTGATCAGTACGAATCTGGTGGCAAGCCGACAGCCTTTGACTCACGGGAAGGATACTCCTCGTCGATTCAAGGTCGTGCTTTCACGAGCCTCACTCTGTCTCGCCGTCTTCAGCGACATCAACTGGTTCACTCACAGGCTCTTCGCGGTGGTCGGTGCCGAGCGTCCATGATGGCGGGTCGCTCGCTGGGAACGTTCCTGCAAGGTTTCGATCTATCTCGTCTTCACTCATCTCGCTCTCGCTCAGTTGTGGGGCAGCCTGCTCACTGCGTTCTTTATTTTCCATAAGATTGCGCCTCGTCTAAAAAGGGTACTGACCAGTTCACTCCAAAATACAACGACGAAAATACCTTCCAAAAACGGCCGAGAGAATTTTGATGTTGTTCTGACAGTCTGGTTGAGGAGCAATGGAATATCAAGCCCGGCTGAGAAGCATCTTGACGGTTCTCAGCCGGGCCTTATTACTAATTCCGTCTCGCCGATGCCGGAGTGTTCGGGGGCGGAACCCCTTTAGGACTTTGCTTCCTTCGAAGGCTTGGGTTTGCCGGAACTATTGAGGGCGACCGCTTGGCGAACGAGAGCCTTGAAGGCGGACTTGTCAACTTCTTCTCCTTCATGGATGTCGATCGCGCGGCGTGTGTTTCCGTCGAGACTGGAGTTGAAGAGACGCGCCGGATCCTTCAGAGACGCGCCCTTGGGGAAGGTAAGCTTCACGACGTTCTTGTAGGATTCGCCGGTGCAGATGATCCCGTCGTGCGACCAGACCGGAGTGCCGGGTTTGGTTGGTTTGACCCACTTCCATTCCTCGACAACATCCGGGTCAGCTTCCTTGATGAGCTTGCGCATTCTGCTGAGGGTTTTCCCGCGCCAGTCTCCGAGTTCAGCGATTCTTTGCGAGATGAGCTCCGAGGCCGACTGGCCCCGGCTCGCGCCCGATTTTTTCATGTTCTCATCCCTGGATATTGAAACGTGAAACAAACAAATCAAGAACCCGGAGCGATAGCGACGGGATGCCAAAAAAACGTCTAAAACAATGGGACATCAGTAGCATCGGCATCGATGTGTCGATGATCCCGTCGCTACTGCTCCTGGTTCTGTAATGTCATGCCATCAGACCCGACTTTTTGTGCAAGGCCACTTTGAGAACATCCTATCGCGCCGTCAGCTGTAAGGCTTGGTTATGCTTCAGCTGCGTCGAAGCTAGGCTCTTTACCACATGACGCGCAGAAATTAGCTCGAGGCGTGCGCAAAGGCTTCCCGCAATACTCGCAAGCTGGACCGTAGAGGGAGAGTCGATGATGCATAATGGCATTGTGGTTGGGCTCATCCATGCCCGTCATTCGTTTATAAGCCTCGCAAACGGGACGGAATATTTCCTGAATTGGAGTCTCTCCCAAAGTCTTGCCATGTTGTTCGCGAAAATGCTTAGCGCCACGCAAACAGTCGGAAGCTATTGTAGACACTACCGCGAACTCTTTTTCGTCGAGCATTGGCACCTCCATCTTACAACGCCAGCACCAGATGACTTTCATTACAACCCCTTAATAGAAAACGAGAGGCATAGCGCCCGGCATCATCCGCGCCAACATTCCAACGCGCATTGAGAGACTCCGTGGTACGAGTTGTTATGCGGCAGTCGGATCACACGGCCGTGTGATCTCGGCGTCATCCTTAATGGCGGTTCGGTAATACTCCGGGTCCCCGAGGATAGCCTCAACCACACGAGAGTCTAGAAGATTACGATGCCACCAATGGTTGCACGAATTGATAGTTTCGTTGCGAAACACGCTTCCTTCCGCGACACCGAACAAGTAAACCAGAATTACAAACGTTGTGTGCCGATCATCCTGGGACAGGTTCTTAAGCCAAGAATCAAAGTCTCCGGTCAGGTGAAGTCCAAGCTCGGCTACATGGAACGACTTGATGTTCTGCGCGATGACGAGGTCGCGGCCAAGTTGAGCAAGAGACAGAGCCTCTGCCCAGGTGTGGTCATCTGCCCCAGCCTGATAAGCGAACATATAGAGACAATTTATTAAATCAAGCTGTTCGTGCGTTGACAGTTGACCGTACCATTCTTTGAAGCCGTGAATATCAATCCGGCCTCGGACCAATTGATTGATTTTGATGATATCGTGAAGAGACATCTGAACTGATACCAGCGCCGCATAACGCTGCGCTTGAGCGGGTCGCCCAGGCACCTAACGATAAAGTCTACTCATCGGCGAGTCCGCTGCAAGCGGTTGTTGGATTGTGTCCTTCGCTAATGCCGGGCGCTGATCTGTATTTTTCAACCCACGTCGATATTTCTGATGCAACCTCTTCAATCGTCATAGCAGTTGTGTCTATCAGCTGCATCTGCCATCGCGCCTCACCTCGACGCCAGCTCTCCCACCGGTCCCAGCGCATCTCAGGAGCGCTTTCGTCCCTGATTACATCCTGCCGCCACTGAGGATCGACCGCATGCATTCGCTGCCAGGCTGCCCAACAAAGCATCTCTTGGGTATCACCGTGCAAACCTCGCGAACGCAAGCGATCTATCCGCACGACATCATAGCAATCCAACAAACAAGCCACGACACCATCAACCTGCGATGCGGAGGGACAAGCGAGCACTTCACCAAGAATCACGTTCCCGCTGACACCTGTATCACGACCCTTGCTTTGATTTTGGATAGCCCTTTTTAACCAGTATTCCGTAGTTCGCTGACGCCAAACCTTGTCAGCATTCGTGGGAACACCCACATCGTCGAAGTCGTGCCAGGAAACATCGGGCCTCAACTCACGAAGCTTGTTAAGACAGGCTGTCTTGCCAGATCCGCTGGCACCGGTTACGAGATACAACATAAGTTTTCACCTCGAACCAAGACGAAGCCATCCAACGACGGCCTTCAGCGCGGCGCGATCAGCATTCAAGCTGAAGAAAAGAATTTACTCATCGCCGCCACTCGGTACGGTACGGGAGCGGTAGCGACCGCACTCAACTGATCAGCGGGGGCAGGTCCCCTTCCTAACTGTGAGATAACTCAGTTTGAACTCACATACGACAAGCATGATATCGCGCCGTCTGCTGCATGGCTTTGTTGAATCTCGCTATTTGATTAGACCCCGTTCTCTTTGCCAAGGACAGAACGTAGAAAGGACGAAACACTTTGCCCTTCAGGGACAGATGGCACAGCGGGCCGCTTGATGCCAGCACTAACCCCAATCTCCTCATCCTTACTTAAGACCTTCGTGACGGCGCTTGGCCACGGCCAAACAGTGATTGCGGCGTCGCTATGCTCAACCTCAAAAGACCCAAGCTGCTCCGCTTCGGCAACTACGACAAACGTGGCCCCGGGGGGCATTTCAACTTCCTCTCCCCAGGGCTCAAGGCGAAACATAACCGTTCGTCCGCAGGAGTTCGTTACAGAGATAGATGATTCAAAACTCATAGGCGATACCTTGGAGAAAGAAATCCACGCCGGCTTCAGCTGCGGGTGCGCGATCAGATCCACGCTGAAATAGCTTGAACCTTATTATGAAACTCGGCTTGGCTCACTAATTGAAAATCGCTTGAACTAACTAATTCCCGTCGAAATGGGCCGTGCAAGTCTTCTACTTGATCGAGACCTTGGACCAACGAAAGACGTTCCAATGCTATCGCTTCTGAGATAAGCCGCAACCACGTCGTGTGGGTCTTGGCAGCGCGGAAGGAGAAACTCATTATGATCGAGCCAACCGTAATCCCACAATGAAAGTAGCTGGCGTGATGATTGGATCATTTTACGTTGCGACTCGAAGCGCCGAACGCTTGGCCTCCGCGACGCGGCGCGAGCCCGTTCAGCCGTGGCGCGCGATCAGCATTCAAGCTGAGCGGAACAGACTACTTGCGAAGGACGCTATTGCGCCGTCAGCTGCAAGCAGTTGTTCGGCATCACGATCGACTAAACCACGCTGCCTTTTTCACTCTGCTCGCGTTTGCGTTCCCGGCGAAGTTTGCGGCAAGCGGCGCATTGCTTCGGTCGCGATTGTACCCAGAACTTCAATTCCTCATACCAGAATTGCTGCTCCTTCGCCTCAAACACAAACGTCGAACCGCAATCGCGGCCACTCGGTACAGTACGGGAGCGGCAGCGACCGCATTCAAGGTTGGCAGCACACTCGATCTAAGCTTTAGAACTTGTGGGATTATTCACGATGGTCGCGAGTAAGATTAGTTGGAAGCGGTCGCTACCGCTCCCGCTCCCGTACTGTACCGAGTGGCCGCGTTGGAAGGAAACTCGCTGAATGGTTGCGTCGCTTGAACGCGGTCGAATCGATTTCGTCGTGGCTGATTTTTGGAGCGTCAGTTCCTCGGCACAGAGTGCCCCCTTACAGAAATCAAGCCCGTCTGAGAAACGTTTTCGCGCTTCTCAGCCGGGCTTGATCCTTAACTAAGACGAAACAAAAGAGGCGACTCCTCTTTTTGATTTCTACGGGCGGGCGCCGGGAGCCGCAACTTTTTCGGTAGGCTTGGCGGCTGATTGCACGGTCTTGGGATCAACCGTTATCTCCTGCAAACGTTTGGCTACTTCGGGCGTCACGGATTCCTGATAGCGTCCACCCAGGTGTTTTGCCAGGAACTTTTCAGTCATTGCCAGCATCGCCATGTTGTTAACAGGACGCGCAAAGCCGTGGCCCTCGTCCGGTGCGACCATGTACTCGACTGGAAATCCTCTGTCACGTAAGGCGATCACGATCTGATCGGCTTCGCGTTTATTCACGCGCGGGTCGTTGGCTCCCTGCACGACCAGCAGCGGGGTCTTAATTTTATCAGCCTGCGTCAGCGGCGACTGCCGCATGAGTTGGGCCTTCCCTTCCGCAGTAGTTGGGTCACCCATCCGCTTGTAGAACATTATGCGCTGGGCCTCCCAGTAAGCCGGGATTGCGTCGAGCAATGTAATCAGATTGGACGGGGCCACAATCGCCACCCCAGCTGCGTAGAGATCTGGCGTGTAGGTAACGCCCGCGAGGGTCGCGTAGCCACCGTAAGACCCGCCCATGATGCCGAGACGCTTGGGATCACTGATTCCTTGGCTAACCAGATACTTCGCTCCCCAGGTCAGGTCGTCTTGCATCTTGTCGCCCCACTGTCCGTTGCCGGCGTCCAAAAATTTCTTGCCGTAGCCAGTTGAAGCACGGAAGTTTGGCATGAGAACGGCGTAGCCGCGGTTCGTTAAGAACTGTGACATCGAGTCGTATCCCCAACGGTCGCGTCCCCATGGCCCTCCGTGTGGCAGGAGAATGGTCGGGAGATTTTTCGCCGCCACGCCTCTCGGCAAGGCGAGATAGGCGGGAATCTCCAGCCCGTCAGACGACTTGTAGCGAATCGCTTTCATCTCGGAAAGAGCTTCGCGCGGCAGCTTTTCGCGGACGCGGTATTGCAACTCCAATTTCTTCGACTTGCGATCAAAGAGATACTTCTCACCAGGCTCCGTATCACTGAAAGCTGAGATGAGCCAGGTCGTCTCGTCTTTAGTGGACGAGTCAAAGCTGAGTTCGCGGTTCGGCAACTTCTTCTGCAGAAACTTGTAATCTTCCGCGAGTGCTTTGTCCTTGAAGTAGTAGCGCTGGCGGTCGTCAACGTAGAGCGTGTAGGTCAGCTCGTCAGTCATGTTTGAGAAGCCCACATCCTCGAGATCAACACGGGTCATTGGATCGGATTCAACGGCTTCCTCTTTGCCTGTTTCGGGATCGAATAAGACGAGTCTCGTCAGGTCTACGCTTTCGCCTTTGTTGGAGATCATGTAGACGCGGCGATTGTCTTTGTTGAAGTGAATCGGACTGCAAGTCTCGAAGAGGTTGCACGAATAGATTGTTGTGAACTTGCCGTCAGCGTCCACTCTGAGAATTTCTTTATCGCCGCTCTTGGTTGCACGCGTGGCGAGACGCAGCTGATCTTTGTTGTCGAAGAGCCAGCCAGTTAGTCGTTCCGTGTTCTGGCGAACCATGGTGCGTTCGCCCGTTGAGATCTTGATTTTATAGAGGTCGTGCCAGGCCGCATCACGATCGTTTAGTCCGACGTAGATCGCGTCAGGGTCGGTGCGCGGCACGTTGTAGCCGACGGTTCTGACCTTTTCCGAATTGGTCAGATTGCGCGCGACGGGAACTTCGGCCCCGCTCGCCGGTTGCTCGTTAGGGTTGACGGCGTAGAGGTTGAAATTCTCGTTGCCCCCTTGGTCGTTAACGAAAAGGATGAACCTGCCATCACGACTCCAGAAAAAACCTCTGAGCGGGCGTTTCGTCTCGTTGGTCACTAAGCGGGCATTCGCGAACGGCTCGTCCGCGCGTTTGACCCAAATATTCATCGTGCCCTTGTGCGGCTTGCGGAAGGCGATAAATTTGCCGTCTGGAGAAATCGTAGCTCCGGCGATCTCGGGATTGCCGAACAATAGTTCGCGGTCAATCAGTGGTGGCAGACCGTTTTGTGCGAGAGCAGTCGCGCTGAATATAAAAATCAACGACAGCGCGGAAAGGAAAGATCTGGTCGTCAAGGATGTACGAATGTTTCTAGTCATATCCCAATAAACTCCTGGTTAGATGTTTGAGTAGTCAGGGTTATCCGACCCTGCGATAAGTGCAGTTCCAAGACAACAACGTGCGCGAGGGTGAAAGTATTAACAGCAGGAGTTAATTAGTTTTCAGCATGAGGGATTGAGACGGGGTTTCTTAGCCAAGACGCAATCATGATTGCTTCCCGTAATATAAAGCGGTAACAAGTTACCGCACTCCAAAGTCAGGCTTGTCTGGATAGCTGCGAGATTTTGGAGTGCGCTGACTCGTCAGCGCTTTTTTGAGAGGATCAGGAAGCACGCGGTCGGAGCGCGTACGAGTTTTATCTAGACCGCGAAGCGGAGGGCAGTTTCGAATGTATCTGGCGCCTGCTTCGCGGGCTTATGAAGAGATTCTTGGTCACGCGCTCCTGGGGCTTACGCGCCAGGCTATATGCTCTCGTCCGCTCCGCGGACTCAACTCTCGTGCTTTTCTCTAAGGGCGATTGGTGCCGTCGCTCAGTCGCGTCTGTGGTTAGTATTAGCCGACCGTGGATAAAAGGCTCGAAGTACATTAAACGTACGGGAGGGCAAGAGTATTAACAGTAGGCGTAATACTTTTCTTCGAGAGGGACTGAGAAGAGATTCATAGCGGCCAAATTAATCGAGCGCAGACCCAACGCCGGCAACCTTCGAATAAACTAATGAAAGGCCTTCTCGTTGTAATGAGTTGTGAGACGCTCGCTTTAATCTTGCTCTGGTGCAAGTTTCTTCTTAACTAACTCTTCTGCTCTCCTTTCATAGTCATAACTCGCAACCTCAAAATTTATCCACATAATAAAAAAAACTAAAATCATGAGAGCACCGATGTATTTTCGGCTGGGTAAAGCAAAAATTGTGAATAGTATCGAATTTATGATTGCCCCTCTCGCTATTCGATCACGGCTGCTACGCATCGCAGCTTCTTTGGCAGCTTCGGGTGCGTGGATAGCTAAATAGATTTGGCGGGACATGATACTTCCGCGTCTAAACCTACCGCCCGCACCTTGGAGAATCTTACCCAGCTCCCTCGGAGCGAATTTGTGTCCGTCTTCAGCCCAAGCCCTCAAGCCACTTTTAATATAGCTAGTCAGTATCCAAGCAAAGAAATCAATAACCATCCCGACTACGTACAAGCCCAGAGCTAAGAGCGGTAAATGAGCCGGTTGTAATTTTGATACCCACGGCTCAGGTAATAGAGGGTAAATCCAAATAAGCGCCAGCGCTCCCACAATCAAGTATTCAATAAACAATCCCGGGATTGTCATGAATCATCTCCTCTCATCAATCGACTTAGACGCTTAAAATATCCTTCGGCTAATACCGCGCTTCAGCTGCGGCGCGCGATCAGGAGTCTCGCTGATTGAAAAACAAGGGCTTGCACAGAGACTCGCCAAATAAATGGCGACACAAAGAATTCAGAACCCGCAGCGATTGCGACGGCACTTTGATTCCGGTCCGCCGCGAGCGAGCTGGTTATGGCGCGGACTTCGCACCTTCATTTCAGTGTTGCCAGGCACTCGATCTCCACTCGAGCGCCGAGTACTAGCCCACTCACACCAAAAGCACTGCGCGCCGGTAGTCGATCTTTAGCGAAGTAGGTGACATAGACTTCGTTCATCGCCGACCGCTCACTGATGTCGGCCAGCATCACCGTACATTTGACGACTTGATCTAATGATGAGCCATTCCGCTCCAGCACACTGCGGATGTTTTCCATCGTCTGCTTCGTCTCAGCTTTGATTCCGCCGGGGACGAGCCCGGATGCGTCCGTTCCGAGCTGTCCCGAAAGGTAAAGCATATGACCAACGCGCACGGCGTCGGACAACGGCACAGGGCGAGCCCTCTCTGCCGTAAGATACTGAACCTGCGGTGGCGTAGTTGTAGACGAACCGGTACTTTGCACCGGCTGCTTCGGCTTGCTCCGTTGCTGCGCTTCAACGCCACAATTGAAAAGTAAGACAAGGCAGAGGCTCGTGATTAGTCGGGAACCTGATCTCATAAGTTTCAACTCCTGAATGTTCCGCCAATAGAGAGTAAGTCGGTTGTGTCTCAAATAAGGAACTGCTTGCGTTCGAAACTGAAAGCTAGTGGCCTTTCCCTTCGTCTGGATACCAAGTGAATCCCTTTCCGGGAACCCTAAATCCCCAAACGACTGCAATTCTTCTATCTCTTCCACGAACATCATCGGCGAATCGGCTTTGTCGTTCTCAACCAATGTCTTTAGTTCGACACGCAACATGTCCATTGTCTTGTTTTCAGCTTCCTGCTCGTCCTGAGCTTCGACAAAACGGGTCATGAAGAATCCAAGCTTCGTTGTTGCAGTATCAACTTTTACAAGAAAGTTAACTCCTTCGACAGTGACCTTGTACTTCTTCATTATCTTTGACGCAACAAACAGAATCTTTAGGTTTAGAACACCTTAAAAACTGGCGACTGTATTGATGGTGCCTGTCTGGAATTTTAATGTATTAACGCAGTCGTTTTTATTTTGATAACAAGAGGGTGAGCGAATTCCAGATTCAGATTCGCACATTACCATTTCTTGGGGACCCAGGACTTACCAGGAACTTGCGCTTTAGTCCTATAGTAGATTTGTTTACGATATTGGACGGCTGGACTATATTTCTGAATTCATTATCAGCTACGCCTCCAAGACGGATCCTATTCGATGGGGACCAGCTACAAGTGATGGCGGCACAGGAGACAGGGATGAAACAAGATAACTAGGACGAGCGAAACAACATGGACAGACGAAGATTCATTGCGAAAACGGTCTGGGCAGGTGCCGGCGCCGGTATGGCGATCACGGCATTGTCCGGGAATAGCAACTCCCAGCCAACGCGGCAGGGCAAAAATCCCAGCGGAGCGAACAAACCGGGATTCCGCAAGCTCGGCACGTTAGAGGTTTCATCGGTCGGTCTCGGCGTGCAGAATATGAGCCGCACTTACCAGACGACGATCCCTACGCGGGCCGAGATGATCGGCATCATCCGAACAGCCTTCGACCGTGGCGTCACGTTCTTTGACGCCGCCGAGGCCTACGGTCCCCATGAGGTGGAACGAATCCTGGGGGAAGGCATCGCGCCATTCCGGAACAAGGTGGTGATCACGTCGAAGTTTGGCTGGAACATCGATCTTGAGACCGGCGTTCGGAGACCGGGCCTCAACAGCAAGCCCGATCACCTCAAGCTCGCGGTCGAGGGAATGCTCAAGCGGCTCCGCACCGATCGCATCGACCTCCTCTACCAGCATCGGGTTGACCCGGAGGTCCCGATCGAGGATGTCGCCGGGACGGTCAAGGACCTGATGGCCCAGGGCAAGGTCCTCCACTGGGGCCTGTCCGAGATGGGCCTGAAGACGCTTCGTCGGGCTCATGCGGCATTGCCGGTCACTGCCGTCCAGAATGAATATTCGATGCTATGGCGCGGGCCTGAGAAGGAAGTGATCGCGACGTGCGAGGAACTGGGTATCGGCTTCGTGTCGTGGAGTCCGCTTGGGGTGGGATTCCTCACCGGAGCCATAGACGCAAATACCCGTTTCGCTGCCGGCGACATTCGCGGCGTTGAGTCACGTTTCTCCCCTGAGAATCTGCCACACAACCTGGCTCTAATTGAACTTTTGAAGAAATGGGCTCAACGGAAGCAGGCGACGTCGGCGCAGATCGCGCTTGCATGGCTGATGGCGCAAAAGCCTTGGATCGTGCCCATCCCAGGAACGACACAGATGCCGCATATGCTGGAAAACATCGGTGCGGCAGCCGTGCAATTCACATCTACTGAACTCGCCGAAGTGAATGCGTCCGTTTCAGCGATTCAGGTCAGTGGGGCACGTCTTCCAGACGCCGTTCTGGTCTTTTCGGGCGTAGAGGCGCCGCTGAAAAAGTAGGTGAATAAAGTTCATACCCCGTCAATAATTGGACAAGCGTTGTTTGGGTAATAATACACTTCACTGACCATTCAAATTGAGAACATGCTACCGCGCCGTCAGCTGCAAGGCTTTGTTACGTGGGTGTCGCAAATGGACTTTAATGCGAAGTCGAACCCGATGCCTTGGTTTTACCCTCACTATCAAGCCCTCGCACGTCAACCGTCGCCGTGATCGCTCTCATGTCCGTGGATGACCCATCAACCGTCATGGAATTGGTTCCCTGACCCAAGAGGATTTTCCCCTTCGACAGCGTCCAGCAGTATTCAAAATACCGATCGGGGCCGACCCAGGCGGAGTGATGAAGGCGACGATGGCTAAGAGGCGAGGTACATCCGCACATATGATTACTGTCTTTCGGCGACGCCAGCGTCGACGAGAACTGTTGACTGCCGACGCCGCCGTCGTATAGTCTGCGGCTACCCGATGAGTTCCGCCGCGGGCCTGCCACGGAGAGGAAGCCGCGATGCGCGCTTCAAAGTGGCACGCGGCATCGGCGTTCCATACGAAGAGTCCCGGGGTCACCCAAGGCTGACCGTCCCCTCCCGGCCTCTCGTCTCACCGCTGAGTACGTAATCAATTGTGCGGAGAAACTAAACGAAGTGGTGATTATCTGACTTAGCTCCAGGCGTTCGCCGGGAGCCGTCACATGATTAAGGATCTATTAACCTGCGGTTTTCTTTGTTTAGTTTCTAGTCCCTTTGTCCACGGGCTGAGCCCCCTGCTGCGCCACCGTACCAGCAGCTTCAGCCTCTCCATCACAACTGCCACATCCTTAACGAGGTTTACACATGAGTAGCAAACGAAGTCAGAGTTTGATTGTCCCGGCGTTGACCTTCCTCGTCCTCGCCATGGCCGTCCCCGTCTGGCCGCAAAAAGCATTACGCGGCGCCGCCGACGTGTGGGGGCCGAGCCACAGAGCCCCGACGTTCCAGCCCGCCTCGCCCTTGAGACACGCTTCGCCGCAAGATACGCTCGGTCGACTCGTCCACTGGAACGAAGTCGCTATCAACTCCAGCGGCCTCGACCACACCCCCGTGCCCGTTGGCGATCCGCGCATCTTCGGCGAGCAAATCGGACCGGCACGCGCCTCCCGCGCCATCGCCATCGTTCACGTCGCCATTTTCGAGGCCATCAACGCAATCAAGGGCGGCTACCACAGTTACGTCGGCATCCCGCCGCGTGAACCCGAGCACGTCGGTGGACGCCGCGATCGCGCAGGCGGCGCACGATACGCTGAACGCGCTCTTCCCCTCTCAAGCCGCCGCCTGCAGCGCCCTGCTCGTGGAGGACCTCGCGCGGATCAAGGACGGACGCCAGAAGGAGGCCGGCATCGCACTCGGTCATCTCGCTGCGGTGGCGACGCTCGCTTTGAGGGCCGACGATCACTCGCAGCATCCGGAGCCCCGCGTCGGCATCGACTTCATCACGAGTAACGATCCCGGCAAGTGGCGTCAGGATCCGATAAGCCTGATCCCGCTCGCGCTCGGGGCACATTGGGGCGAGGTCACGCCGTTCGTTTTGGAGAGCGCTTCGCAGTTCCGAACGCCGCCGCCACCGGCGATGGACAGCCCCGAGTACGCAGCGGCCTTCGAGGAGGTGAAGCGGCTTGGCGGCGACGGACATAACGACAGACACCGAGCGAACTCCAGAGCAGACGGAGATTGGCATCTACTGGGCCTACGATGGAACGCCGAGCCTGTGCGCCCCGCCGCGTCTCTATAACCAGATTGCCGTGCAGATTGCTGCACAAATGCGATCGAACTTCGTCGAAACGGCGCGGCTGCTGGCGCTGATCAATCTGTCGCTGGCTGACGGCGGCGTGGCGGCTTGGGAGTCGAAATACTTCTATCAGGTCTGGCGCCCCATCACGGGCATCCGCGAAGCCGACGCCGGAACCGGACCCACTGGCTTGGGTGACGGGAACCCCGCAACTTTAGGTGACCCGACCTTCTCGCCGCTTGGTGCTCCGGCCAGCAATCTGACGGGGCCAAACTTCACGCCACCTTTCCCTGCTTATCCCTCGGGACACGCCGTCTTCGGTGGCGTTCTCTTCGAGACGCTGCGCAAGTTCTACGGGACCGACGACATCGCCTTCACCTTCGTCTCGGACGAGATGAACGGCGTCACGCCCGGCAACGACGGCGTCATTCGCCCGCTCTCGCCGCGCAGCTTCACGTCGCTCTCGCAGGCCGAGGAGGAGAACGGGCAGAGCCGGATCTACCTCGGCATCCACTGGTCGTTCGACAAGACGGAGGGGATCGCGCAAGGGAGGCGCATCGCCGACTACGTCTTCGAGAATGCGTTCACGCCGCTGCGTGGGGCGAGCGCACACGGGAAGTGAATCGGCCGTAAGGCTCTCCCCTACAATTTAAGCAGGTTGCAGAGAACTCTTTCGCTGTCATCAAAAGTGCGGTGGGCCCGGCATGGGCTCCCCGCACTTTTTGATGATGGAGGGAGAGGGTATGAGAGGCCTTAGGTGCTGACATACGCTCACTTGTTGGAACCGGGCCGCTGGCGGCCGTCTAGCCTGGTGTGCAGTAAAGGTCGTGCCGCCGCCTTCATACACGCCCTTCCACATTCACTAGTTACCAATCACTCGTCTAGAGTCAGTGATTGCCTGCTTGATCGAAGTGGCGTAGTGACCTTCGCACTACTGCATCGAGCCATCGTCCTGTATTGAGCTCATCTCAGTTCCACCGTCGCCCTTGGTCAGCACTGACAAAGCCCATATTGGACCGCCATCGCCGATCATGATGCCGTCGCCAAGTACGACTCCGTCGGAAAGAATGATGCCATCACCGAGGACCACACCGTCCCCCAAGACCACACCACTTGAGAGAATGATGCTCTGAACAAAGATTGAACCGTCCGCAATGGGCATGCCGGTGCTGGTAAGGATATGGTCGCCGAGTACCACGCCGTCCCCGATGACCACACCATCCCCTAAGACCACGCCATCGCCGAGGACAACACCATCTCCTAAGACCACGCCATCGCCGAGGACAACGCCATCCCCCAGGACGACTCCGAGATCATAGATCCGATGGTATTTGCTGATGAGGCCGACGCCGGTGGCGTATCTGCGGTTGAGAAGAATGCCTTGTGCCCATGGAAAAGTATAACCATCAATTGAAGTGTGAGGGTTGGGCAGAGTAGTTGTTGTCAACAACCGGGTTCCCAGCAGAGTTGCATTCGATAGGTCGGTGCGGACAAGTTTGGCCAGTCGGATGGCACCCTCGATGTTAAGTTGGCCCGCTCCCTGTTCGAGCATGTTGTAACCGGCTAGTGGTTGCGCCGTGTACATCAAGATCATCTTAACCAGGTTTGGCGTAAGCTTTGGATTAGATTGAAGGACCAAAGCGGCGGTGCCGGACACGAGTGGCGTCGCCATTGAAGTGCCGCTCAGCCTCATCATTTTGTGATTGCTACCGCTCGCCGGCGTGCATTCGAGTCCGGGGTATTCAGCGACCAGCCTATTAACCTTACTTTGGGCGGCGATGAGTTTGTTGCCGGGAGCGATAATATCCGGCTTGATTACGTGGTCGTAATATCTAACACCGTTAATAGTGCGATAGCTGCGTGTCGGACCGCGGGAGCTGTAGGTAGTGACGCCATCGTCGGCGCGTGTATCGGTGCCGAAGGAATTGGCCGCCCCCACCGTGATTACCGACGGATCGTTACCTGGCGCGTGAATGCGACCGTAAATTTTTCGTCCGTTAACATCGGTGCCGTCATTGCCTGCAGCGGCTACCACTACAATTCCGACATCAACCAGGCGGCGAGCCGCCAGGCATAATGGATCGTTTTTATACGAGTCTATAGCTGGCGCGCCCAAGCTCAGATTGACGACTTTGATTTTGTACTTCTGATGATTTTTCTCACCGAGAGGCTTCGTCGGATCTACTGGTGCAAGAATCCAGTTAAGCGCCTTCATCACGTTTGACACGGCACCAACGCCCTGTGAGTTGAGCACGCGCAAATTAATTACTTTCGATTCAGGGGCCACACCGGTATAGGCGCCGTGAGCAACGTGATCCAATCCAGCAGCTAACGAAGCTACGTGAGTACCATGACCGTATGGATCGTCAACTCGACCTTCCGCGGTGAAATCAAACTGGGCTTCGATTCTGCTGCCAATTTGATGGTGATCCTTATCAATGCCGGAATCGAGGACAGCAATATTTACATCCTTGCCTTTAAGTCCATTGTTCCCGGATTGGCCCCGCATTAGGGCTGCACCGGTGGTTTGCTCGATGTGTCCAAAGAAGTGAACGTTTCTGTCGATTGATATGAACTCGACTTCCTCGAATTCCGACAGTTCGTGCACTGTCTTTAACGGCAGTTCTATAACTGACGAATTGAATTCCGCAAACTTGTCTTTAAGGCGAACATCGTTACGCTGCAATAGCGCGTTCAATTTCCCGCTAGGTGGTTCGTTAAGCTGAAGAATGACCCGAACAGTTTCATGATCTTCAGCTGCCGGGATTTTTTTGGTCTGATGGCGGAGTGTGTCTGAAACCTTTTCCTCTTTAGTGCGCTTCGCCTTCAGTTTTGATACGGGCTCTGAAGTCCGGTTGGATTCCGCGCTAACGGCGCTGGAAGTAATGCCCACAAATAAGGACGAGAGTAGGGCGCAGGCAATTACTGAGGCTACGATGCTTCGTTTGAGTTTCTTCATTCTTTTTAACCCCTTGATACGAAATCCCCAATCAATGCTTGAGCCGTTTGTTAATTCGCGGCTGGGCTGCGCTACTTTGCATTGCTTGTGCCAGCAATCAGCTTTGGGGATTGAATGAAAACCCTAGGATTTATTCACGCGAGGAAGAGATTTCAAGAGGCATGGTCAACTTGGCAGGTCAGGATGAAGTAGTTAGTCAGTTTGAATAGGGGTACTCGCTAGTTACCTCTCGCGGTTGTCGCAGTGAGCAGGGCAGCCAGCCGCCGACAGAGGCTGTGACAAAAGAGCGTCTCGCGCTACTTTTTGTCGAATTTTTCTTGTGTCGAGCTAAACTGTGGAAAAAATTGGAGGCGGCGATCGGAATCGAACCGATGAATAAAGGTTTTGCAGTTCGTTTGGGGCATCTGCCACTGAGTAACATGGAGTCTCATGCACGCACAAACATTGGCTGTTTCTGGTAGCTTTGTCAGTCGGTGATACTCGGTATCAGCGCAAACTCCCCACAAAACTCCCCACAGTCAAAGCAAAATAGTACACTGGTGAAGAGACTGCCGAAAAGCTCGGAATTTCCCGGGCTGGTTTCTATTCACAACTGACAGACTTCGCGAGCCAGTTCAGGATGGCAGCCTGATTCCAAAAACCGCAGGGCTTTATGCCCTGCGGAACTATCTGCTGTGAGTCGAACGCAACTCGGGTTGCATTTAGCCTACTACCGAATGAAAAATTCAGACTGGTTCGTCAACTGCAAATCGCGGCTGATTGGAAACTACTGAACTGGTACAGTTGTAACTATCCGTCCTCACGTTTAGTTAGACATTATGCTGGCAGGACCGGTGCAAGTAGATTATCGTGGAATTAGCGAGGATGACGTTGGGAACGATAATCGAGAAGAAGAAGGCATTCGCTTATAATCTGGACGGTCCGAATCTCGAGTACGCAGAGACCAAAGAGACCGGCAAGGAACAGAACAATAGATTTGCATTGGAAGAGTCTCAGTATGAAAGTTGAAGCACGAGGGAAGCCCACCGACAACATTTGGAAAGAGGATGTGTTGTGCTCTGTAGATCCCCGACATACTGCACTTCTGGTGGTTGATATTCAGAATGACTTTTGTAGCGATGATGGAACTATAGCTTCGTGGGGGGGTGACGTTAGCTCGTGTAGTGAGGCGGCCGATCGTATTACCAAGTTCTTGCCAAAGGTGCGTGGACTGTTGAATTTCGTTGCTTTCTTCAACCTTGTATATGACCCTGATCGATTGTCGGAATCTCAGCGAGAGCGACTAATGAGGTCTGGGCCACGCCACCGGTCAGCAGGAGGGCAGCAACTGGGCAGCTTATGTCGCCTCTCATTCGCCAAACGCGATGGTCTTTGGTCCCTATGACAGCACCTTCGGCCAGGGACAGCACACCGCCCAGTTTTGGCTGATGGTGGATAATAATTCCGGGACTGATGTAGTGGCGACAATTGATGTGGTATCTAATTATGGCAGTAACAATCTGGCGCAGCGACTGATTCGGCGCAATGAGTTTGTCGCCGCGAACCAGTGGCAGGTGTTCACGCTGGAGTTTAACAATCCGTGCTTTGGCCTGGTGGAGAGTCGCGTCTGGTGGTCAGGCACTGTAAACATGAAGTTCAGCCAGGTGACGATCACGGCAACCAACACGTCGGCCGTGGACTTCGAGTGGCTGGTAGCAGATCACCTGGGGACGCCGCGGATGGTTGTCAACAAGAGCGGTAGCCGTGAGGGCGTAAAGCGACACGACTACCTGCCGTTCGGGGAAGAATTGTATGCGGGTGTCAGCAGTCGCACAGTTGAGCACGGCTACACTGGCGACGGTGTTCGGCAGAAGTTCACCTCATATGAACGAGATAACGAGACTGGACTCGATTACGCGCAGGCTAGGTACTACTCATCAATTCAAGGACGCTTTACAAGCATCGATCCTTACAACATCATTATTGAAGTCCAAGCCTCTGTAGACAGCAGCGCACAAAAGGCCCGAACGAAGTTGATCGCCTACTTGGGTCAACCTCAGCAATGGAATCGGTACGGTTATGCTATCAATAATCCTCTGAAATACATTGATCCAACGGGTGAAAAGGCTTGGCTCACCGGCTCTGAAGAAGAACAAAAAGCAGCGTTGGAGAGACTCAAAAAAATGTTGGGGCCGGAACTCTTCAAATATGTGAAGACAGAGGTAATGGACACCCACGTGGGTCGCGTCACGGTCGTTAGCTACGATTCTAAGAGCAACGGCGATGCTCTTGCCCGACTCGGAGGAGCTTTCGGCGTGTACATGGCACAGATCCTCGAATCTACTAGAGTTACTGAATTTCGCATCGCGACGACGTTCAGCGATAACAGCGGCCGTCATACAACAAGGGAGTTTGGCGGCGCGGCCACAGTAGGGGCTGAGGAAAGTCTCACGGGTAATACGCAGATCTTCGTGCATCCAGACGCCGCTACCATTACTCAAGAACAAATGTCATCCTTGCTAGGCAGATCGAAAAGCAGTGATGGAAAGCCCCTAGACTTTTTTAACGATATTGTTGACGCTCACGAATTTGGCCACGCCTTCGCTAATATGATCTACAAAGTGTCTGTCAACTCTGAACTCTCTGAGGAGAGTTCATTGCGATTCGAAAATCTTATTCGGGCGAGGCGAGAATTACCCAACAGAAGGAGAGCACATTGAAACCGATGAGCGGCGTACGTGGAGCGCTCTCTCTTGCTTCACTCGTATTACTAGGATTAACGGTTATTGTCGCTTGCGGCGAGTCTCGGTGGAGGCTTGTAAGTTCGGAGTCGCATACACATTCGCCGGAGTTCGTTTCGCTGTTTTTTGCGGACTCGGTCCATGGCTGGGGCCTAACTCCTGTACAGCTTCTTGAGACCTCCGACGGTGGTAAGACTTGGGTTGAAAGACTGGGAAGCGACGATAGTAGTTTTTATTCAATGCAGTTTGTCAGCCAATCGATAGGCTTTGTTGTCGGTGGACGAAGAAAAGTCGGGCATCGAGAAGCGTTGATTTTAAGAACCGATGATGGCGGGAAGACGTGGCGTGAGATAGCGCTTAATCTTCCTGCAGCCGCTGGCAACCGAACGATATACAGCATCAGCTTCTGCAATGCACAAATCGGATGGGCTGTGGGTACTGATATGGTGCTGCAGACTACTGATAACGGGCAGAGCTGGCAAGTGCAACGCAGCAACAACGGTGAAATGCTTCTTGGCGTCTCGTGTCTCAGCCTCGAACGCGCATCGGTCATCGGGCAAGACGGTCTAGTTTTGCAGACTACCGACAGCGGGAAAAGCTGGAGCCGTCAAACCAGTGGAACGACCGACAATCTGACGCGCGTGAGGTTCTTTGGTAACGACGGCTGGATTCTGGGTGGAGCTCCTGGAAAGAGTCTTCTGTTACGAACCCGCGATGCTGGCACTTCTTGGGAACGTAAAGAGTTGAATTCATCCGAACCACTCTTCGATCTCAACGTGAACGGGACACAGGGATGGATTGTTGGGGCGGCTGGCACAATTTTGGAAAGCAGCGACGGTGGACAGACTTGGACCCGACAAGAGGGGCCAACAAACAACGACCTTACCTGTCTGTTCTTCCTTTCCTCACGCCGCGGCTGGGCCGGTGGGGACAAGCGGACTGTCCTTTTGCTCTCTCAGTAGAGTGCCCGCGAAGTTCACTCAAAAAGATAATGAAAAGGAGACTCCCTTTATCAAAACCGCTGTTCGGGAAAAGCGGTTCAGCTTCCTACAGCGATGGGGGAGCGATCATCGTAATTCTTACGTTAATTTTGTCGCTGATCGTCTCCGATCATCGCGCTTTCAAAGACGTGAGCCCGGACAATCCTGATGCCCACGGAAGCAAGACTCCGATTTCAAATTGAGCGCACGACCAAGAGTTTGGTCTCTCTTCATATTGAATTGGACGCGGAATTGTGTGGGAATCTTCTTTCCGGTATTCATCGCAACGATCGAGAATCCGACAGATAGAGATTTTCTGATTACAGCAATAAAGTATAAAGTTTTAGACGTAATTGATCTCGGTGGACCATCAGCGCTTCCGCCTGCCGGTCCGTTAACCCCAACAGTATCGTATACCCATAGGCTTGCTGAGGCGAAAGGCGACCAAGTGTTTACCGTCGCGCCCTCATTCAGAATCCCTTCAAAATCAAGCTCAGCACTTGAGCTTCAATTATATTCGGACCAAAGAGCTGACGTGTTATTTACGATAAGGATTGAGATTATCTCAAATCAGGGCGTTATTAGAACGGAAGTATTTCGGGTGCTTATGCCCCGCGTGTTCAGGACGGCATAAACGAATCTCGCCTCTGCAAGTTTTCTATCTATCACGCTAACGTATAAGTTGATCGGGGTTCATTTCCGGACGGCGAAATAGTGGTCAGGTTCGAGTGCTGGCTGATGGAGGACGAGCAACGAATGCAATGGGAGTGAGCTACGCCTACTGGACGCTTGTACGAAAATGGCGATAAAGACTCTGGACATATCTCATCGGATCCCTTCCCTGACATTTCATGTCAAGCATTTTATTGAGATCGTGATCCGATAAAACAAGGATTATTTTTCGAGGATTCGAATCGTTATAAATTGAGTAGGCCTTCCTTAATGCGGCTTCGGGCACGGGGTTTCTGCTTAGGATGAAAGCTAGTCGGCCAAGCCGATCGCCCAGGTAGGTTGCCGTCTGGTTGAGATGTACATTCGTGACTTCTGAGACATTCTTGGTTTCGAACATTACCAACAGCGACGAATGTTCAGTCCTGACATAGTCCCAAAACGATTGATCCGAGTCGTTTGTAAAAATGATGTCCCGTCGCTCGGTACCGTCAACAGTTCGGACTTCCAGTTTGCCATCAATCAGTTCGGGATTGAATAGAAAGTTAAGCACCTCGAGTACCAGACGCTGATATTCGGTAGCCTGCTCAAGACCTGTAGACAAAAGCTGCAATCGGTGTTTTAGGCCCTCGGATTCCGGGCAGGTTCCTCTCGAGTCCAAATATGAAATGCTCGGCTGGGCTTGCTCGGCGCTAGCTTCCTTTGAAGAAACATAACGCGCGATTCGATCTACTTCGGCGCGCGCTACCGATACCACCCTCTCCTTCTCCGGAGATTCCGGTGCACTTAGACTTTGTTTTCGCAACCGCCCCCGAATCCGCTTCGCCCGCAAATATGACGAGAACTCGGCTCGGAAGAAATCGTCATAGTTAATCCAAGGCAAGGTGCGCACGATCCGTCGCGGTACCAGGAGAATCGGACTTCCATCGAAAGGACTCAGTGGCAGGTTGAAGTATCCGTCTAACCATTCTTGTGAATCAGGTTGAAAAACATTTGCTAGTGGTACTCCTTCATGCAGCGGAATACTCCACATCTCACATTGTTTCTGCGTATATTCGACCAAATACGCCTTTATCACGTTTGCTGCGATGTCGCTTACCCGATCGGGCCCGATGCCTACCGAGATAAGCTGCATCTCTTCCATATGGTGAATGCCCCGTTTCAGAAGCGCAGGAGATTCAAAAAGTGTCTCGACAACTAACTCGGAAAGGAATCGACCAACACCCGAGCCTTTCTTCCCCTCTCTTGCGTAACCGAATCCGATCTCGGCAACTTCCGGAAAATTGAAAAGATTGCGCGCCTTTTGTCTCTGACCTTCGTGGATAAGTTTGAATCCACTATTGAAAAGAGCAACGATCTGTTTGTGAAGTCCGCTCAGAACGATGTCGCGGCTCTTGTAGAGCAAGAATGGGTCAATTCCAAGCGGAAGATCCGTTCCAATTCGTGGTACCACAAAATCGACTTCAAACTGCGATACCCCTTTAATCCAAGGAGCGTTACGTTTAATGGGTGGTCCGCTCATTCGCCATCGAGAAAATAGTTAGTAAGATCGAGTCCATTTAGTTTGTCAAAGTTAAAGTAGTAATCTCCGTGCTCCCCGACACGCCAATTTCTCGGTAATTCAACATCGTAAGCAGTGAAGTCCTCCTCCGCCACATTAGAATGCTCTTGATTGAAGATCGTGAGTGCGACATAGATAAGCCGTGCCTCTTTACGCTTTGAGCTCAGCCTGGCAGCAAGAGTCTTCAAACTCTGTTCGAGCCGTTGCAACCCCTGACGTATTTGACGAAGAACAACCACAGCGTCTCGATGCTCGGGATTATCTCCAGCCGCGACGAACTCATTCAGGCGTTGGATATACGGATCGTCTACTGCTAGTAGCTTTGTTTCTCTTATTACATCGTTTACTTGGTTCAGTACCAGAGAAGTGACGGGTTCCGATGGTGCTTTCTTAGAGAGTTTGTCAATCTCCTCATAGAGACCCAGCGAGACGCTGTCTAAAAGCTGACGCTTCTTCGTTTTGTTTTCATGTATTTCCCGAATTTCCGTTGACAGAGTCTCGAACGCCTCTTTAATCTGCACTAGCTGAGCTGCTCTCTTTTCATTGATCGCCGATTGCGACCGCGAAGTTCTTGCCATGAAATAATCCTCCTAGCAATCGCGCGACGTCCGGACTAGACCTATACCCACTCTCAATCTGAGCCGCCTCAACCTGGGGAGATGGCGGAGTCATGTACAACTGAGAAATTGCAGATCGCACCCGGCCTGACCCTGATCTCGGCGTCACTTTCGTCGTTAACGCGCTTGAGCCTCGTTTCAGACCATGCTCCACGGGCTCTGGCCCAACCCTCTAAGTCTTGAGTCGAACGTAATAGTCTTTTGCCAGCGTCGGTTTGTTCTTTCTTCTAGGACGAGCATCAACGCCTATCACAGTTCTTTCTATCCTTACCTAAAACCTCAATCTTGTTGTCGGCTTCCAGTTCCAAAAGAGCTTCGCGATAAGCTGCTTCACATTGCATATCCGTCGGCCTCATGGTCCATTCTTCGTAAAAGACTGAAGACTCTAAGTGGCTTAGGTATTAAAGCTCCCAAGATTTCCCCTTTAATGTCGGCGTGCTTATCAAACATAGGTACAAAGCTTGTACGACTCCTTTGTCTGAGCTCGAGGCCTCCCGGTTGGTCTTCCCCGTGCCCGCGCCGGCACATTACATCTTTCATGATTTTGAACCCTAGCGGATGTCTAGTAGCGTGGATCAAATAGTGACTTGCCTTCTTTTGATCTTCATGTTCGACGCGGAACGGGATTATGTATTAGCTCCCATATCCTCCTCCACGGCTCTGCAGTATTCGAACAGAATAATTTCCTCTCGCGCCTTGGCGTTATTAGTAGTTCTTAGCTTCTCATGCAGAGTTCTTGCGCGTTCTTCTGAACCCATCAATTCCACGAGTACAGGACTGAGCGCTGAAAGGCCTGCTATCCTTCGCACTCCATCAATGTTAAAGAAAATGAACGCCTCACATTTTTCATTCGACATCACGGCACGAATCGTCTCGAAGCTAGCACCGCTGACGCCGCAGGGATCGACGAATAGAAATGTGGGTGCTAATTTGCCGTCTAACGTACCAAGAATTTGGTTGAGCGTGTCGGAAAAAGTGCCGCATCGATAGAGGGGCTTTCGAATGTTGGGATGCTCTTGATAGAAATTGTCGACTCTGGCCTTGAGCTGATTGAACAAAACGTCATCGGATTCGATGAAAATTGTGCTCACCTGTTTCGAGAATTCCTCGTTACTAGCGATAAGCTGTAATGCAAGAAGCGGCGAACCATCGAACGTTTTACCAGTCTCGGATTGAACGTAATTGCCGGGGCCAGCGAAGCCATCGATATAAACGAGGTTGTTACTCCATCGCTTTAGAATGTGGTAGTAGGCTGGAAGATAGGCGGCGAGAATGCTGTGCTTTACTTGAGTCTGCTCGCGGTAATCCTCAAAGTGTTCTCTGTCGTTACTTTTAGCCATTTCAACTTTTGGTTATCCCGGAAGGTTGTGAAGTTGTCCTTTGCCATTAGACACTGACAGCCGCGGAAAATTATCCCAAGTTGTCCCGTTAAGCATTCGACCGGCGAGCTTCTTACCAACTGCGATCATTAGAACTGTACGCTCATCTTCCACGGCCAGCAGAGTCTCCTGGCCTGAAACTTCCGTACGATCAGCTGGAGCCCAATGGCCCCACTGCTTGAAATGAAAGGGTACCTTTGCGCACTGACACTGCTGCAATAGTCCGCCGACCCAATCCGGGTGCATGGGTCTTGACTGTGGACCGCTCTCACCGCCAGCGATTACCCAGTCGATAGGGTTATAGGAATGTCGATTAAACCATGATCGCAAGTCCAACGGACCTAACAGCGGCTCGCAAGATAAAAACCGAACGGCCGCGGGAACCGCCAAAAGGTATGGGAGGCGCAGTTCGGCCAGTTTTTGATTTTCTATGCTTGCACCAATCCAAACATTTCGCGGCCAATCCTCGCCCCATGGCGTCATCGACAACACGTGTTGCGGCCTCTTCGTTAGAAGCAGCCAATCCAGATTTGGCGTTTGATCGATAAGATTCCAAAGTCGTACACGTTCCTGATTAAGGTCTGCTCGACGCTCAAACACGTCCGCCATACTGGCGCAAAATACACGTGACCGAATTCCCTCAGCGCGAGCTTCCTCGTTCCATTTGAGAGGTTCTCGCCAGTGGGTATCTCCAAAAAACCGCCGAGGAGCCCGTTGGCCCCAAAGAGTTTGTCCAACTCGCTTAGCCCATGTCTCGGCGTAACAGTTATCACACGCTGGAGAGACCTTGTGACATCCCCACCAAGGATTGAAAGTGTGATTTGTCCATTCGATGTGAGAGTTCTTTGCCATAAGATTTACTGGGCGAACTGTAACACGTGGCCCCGTGTTTCATCAATGAAACAGTAGCAAACCAGGGCGACCTGCGGATAGGCGAGGGATGCTGTATGAACCCCAAACACGTCAAAGACTCCCACAAAAGTCCCCACAGTGAGATTTTAGTTGAGGTCGTTAATTGTCTGTAAGTTATTGAAGGACTTGGAGGCGGCGATCGGAATCGAACCGATGAATAAAGGTTTTGCAGACCTCTGCCTTACCACTTGGCTACGCCGCCGTCGGAACTAAGAAGAATGCTAAAGGCGGAAAGATGAAGAAGACTCGGGGACGGGGAGACGCGGAGAAACGGAGAAAATTGAGTTAACAACACAGCGCTTCCGCTGGTGTTCTCCGTGTCGCCGTGTCTCCGCTTCTCCGTGTCGTGTCCTGCTTCATCCTTCCGCCTTCAACTGATGCCTGGAGCGGGAGACGAGATTTGAACTCGCGACCCTCGCCTTGGCAAGGCGATGCTCTACCACTGAGCTACTCCCGCTTCGAGGATTTGATTCTACGTATCCACTTAATGTTGTCAAGCGAGCCACTTTGCAATTGAATCATTGAGTCGATTGGGTCATTGAGTCGATTATCCGATTCATGCGATGAAGTCAGTATCGGTTGGACCACAAAATGGTTCAATGACTCGATCGACCCGATGACTCAATCCAAAGAAACGGCTTACTTCACTGCTTCCGGCGTGAAGTTGTAGGTGATCACTCCGCTGACCCTGACCGGTTTTCCGGAAAGCTTTGTTGGCGTGAACTTTGCCGAACGCGCGGCCGCCACCGCTGAGGCATGCAAGAGCGGATGACCGGAAACAGGCCGGGCAGATACCACATTTCCTTGCTCATCGACGACAACCTGAACGACTACCGTTCCCGAAGCATTAACGTTGTTTGGCGATTGGCGGGTAAGCAGGCTTAGGCAAGCTGATCGCTTTTCCGTTCAAGACACCACCGCTGATAGGGCGGCGGTTTGAATTTGATCCCTCTGGTATTAGGCGGCGCAGAGTTGTCGTTCACATTTGAATCGAGATCGGTATCGATATCCGCTTGATCCGAGATACGAATCGTCTCGCCGTTTGCGAGTTGCACAACGCCATTCTCAATACGCCACTTGGAATCGGATCTGTTAAGACTTACCTGGTATTGGCCGCTGGCCAGCGTTCCTTTCACCGACATGGTGAACGCAGCCTTACCGGTGCCATTGGCGTCCTCGCTGTAAGCGCCGATTGGAAATCCGGTTTCCTGAATCTCGCCCATCTTTTCCTTAACTTCGGGATTCTCCTTCAGGGCTGTGAGTGCGAGCTGGTAAGGCTCTGACGACTTCAGCTTTCCTTCGACCCATCCGTAGCCAAAGTAGATCGCCGCCGCGACGCCTCCGAGTAACAACACCAGAATGATGCCGAGTATCAGGATTATCTTGCCGCAGCTTGATTTCCTCGGCGGCGCGACCGGACCGCTGTACATCGGTTGCGGAGGCGGGTTGTAAGAAGGCCCAGGGGCGGGCGGCGTTTGAACCGGCGCCGGAGCGCCGCACTTGGGACAGAATCTATTGAAAGACTCGATGGAGTTACCGCAGTTGCTGCAAATCATGGTTCTTCTCCCGAACGTGAACTCAATTCAACAGCGATGAAGCAAAGAAAGGCGGCCAAGCATAATCCCAAACCGGTCTCGTGTGAAGATCGGTTCTTGAAACAGGGAGTCGGTAGGCTCCGTGGCTAAACAGGACAAGCATTTTCCATTTCTCATTTTCCATATTTCATTTTTCATTGTTTCGGCGGACTAATCCCGCGCGAGTTTAATTCGTGTAAGTTCGTGTTGTTTTGTGGTTCGTATTTGCCGACGGTTCAAAACGAACCACGAACTTACACCAATCGACACGAACCCCAGACAATCACGAAATTGAAATGAAAATGGAAAATGGTGTATGGAAAATGAATTGACTTCGAGACTTGGAACGATGTCTCTTAACTTCTAATTCTTCCAGCGAAGCCGTCCGCTTCAGCTTTCGAATAGCGTCCACGAGGAGTAGCCAAAATGTCTTCTACCAGTCTCCAGCTCAAAGTTGATTGCCATGCGCCTTGGTCTTTCAGCGACTTTTACGATTTTGTTCCTCGTTCTGCCGGTAGCTGCGCAGGACGGGTACAAGAAAGCTCCACCGGAAATATCAAGCATTCTGTCAGCGCCGGTAACGCCGATAGCCTTCGTCAGCCCTTCGCGTGATGCGATGTTGTTGGCGACAAGTTTGCGCTATCCGCCGCTCGCTGATTTGGCGGAGCCGATGTTCCGATTGGCAGGGACACCGAATCAATCCCAACACTAACGGTCCGCACCGCTATTCCTATTTCGTCTCGCTCAGTCTCAAGCGGCTCGCCGGCGACGAAGAAATTAAGATCGCTTTGCCGGCCGGCGCAAAGATTGGCTGCGCCTATCTGGAGCGCAGATGGCAAGCGTTTCGCATTTACTAATACAACAGCGACCGGAGTTGAATTGTGGATTGGCGAAGCTGCTGACGGTCGCATTAAGAAGATCAAAGACGTCCGAATCAACACCACAAGTAACGAAGCGGTGCAGTGGATGCCTGACAATCGCAGCTTGTTGGTTTTGTTGGTGCCGGCAAAGCGGTCCGTTGCACCAGCGCCAATCAATGTTCCGCGAGAGCCGAATTGGCAAGAGAGCTCCGGCAGACCTGGTCCGGTGCGTACCTTCCAGGACCTTTTGAGGACGCCCTATGACGAAAATCTTTTTGAATACTACGCGACGGCGCAGCTCTCACTTGTAGATAGTGCGAGCGGGAAAATCGGAAGTATTGGCGCGCCTGGAATTTTTCGTTCGGTCGACGTCGCCCCTGATGGCACTCACATTTTAGTTGGTCGAATCCACCGGCCTTTTTCCTACCTCTATCCTGATTTTGCTTTTCCCCGCGACGTGGAAGTCTGGGACACGAAAGGGAAGTTAGTGCACAAGGTCGCGAGCCTGCCACTTGCCGATCAGATTCCCATCGATGGAGTGCCGACCGGTCCTCGTAATTATCGTTGGCGACCGACTGAACCAGCGACGTTGATTTGGGTTGAGGCTCTCGATGGTGGCGATCCGAAGAAGAAGGTGCCGCATCGCGATCGGATACTGTCGCTGAAGGCACCCTTTAACGCAGCGCCCAGTGAGATATACAAAACCGAGCAACGCTTCTCCTCGATGCAATTCACCGAGAAGTCCGGCATCTCGCTCATCTCCGACTACGATCGTGATCGTCGCTGGATCACGAACCTTCATGCTCAATCTCGATCGTACCGAAACGCCCAAACTTATTTGGAGCCGCAGCATTCAGGATCGTTATGGAGATCCCGGTGCGCCAGTGATGCGGTTGGTTCATGGAAACACGCGGGCGATTTTGCAGGACGGTGATTGGATCCTGCTAAATGGCGCCGGCGCTTCTCCCGAAGGCGATCGTCCGTTCCTCGATCGCTTTAATCTGACCACGCTGAAGTCGGAACGAGTTTTTCACAGTGAAGGGAACAAGTACGAGTTGGTAGTTGCGATCCTTAGCGACGATGGCAGGAAGTTTGTCACGCGCCGCGAAAGCCAAACAGAGCCACCTAACTACTATCTTGTTGGACGCGCACTCAAGCACCGTACAGGTCAGCCCGCTTACAAAATTTACAGACGCCACGCCGCAGTTAAGTGGAATCAAGAAACAGTTAGTTACTTATAAGCGCGCCGACGGAGTGCAGTGTTCCTTCACGCTGTACCTACCGCCCGGTTATAAAGAGGGTACGCGCTTGCCCACTATCGTCTGGGCCTATCCGTTGGAGTTTACGGACGCCGGAACGGCGGGACAGGTAACCGGATCCACGCAGCGTTACACGCAACTGCTGGGACCAACGCACCTGTTCTTCCTGTTGCAAGGCTATACCGTACTGGATAACGCGACGATGCCGGTCGTCGGTGATCCGGAGACGGTTAACAATACCTACATTGAACAAATCGTGATGAGCGCCAAAGCGGCGATCGATAAGGCTGCGGAGATGGGAGTCACTGATCCAGAGCGAGTCGGCGTCGGTGGTCATAGCTATGGCGCGTTTATGACGGCGAATCTGTTGGCGCATTCGAATCTCTTCCGCGCCGGAATTGCCAGGAGCGGCGCCTACAACCGCACCCTGACGCCGTTTGGCTTTCAAAGCGAGCGGCGGACGATTTGGGAAGCGCCGGACCTATATATAAAGGTGTCGCCGTTTATGGTCGCGAACAAGATCAACGAACCGATCCTGTTTATTCACGGCGAGGCCGACGACAACTCTGGAACTTTTCCGATCCAGTCCGAACGGATGTATCAGGCGGTGAAGGGAAACGGCGGCACGGTGAGGCTGGTGACTTTACCTTTAGAGGCCCATGGTTACGCGGGGCGCGAAACGATCGAGCACGTCTTGTATGAAATGATTAGTTGGTTTGACAAGCACGTGAAGAACGCGCCACCGCGAACAAAAGAACAAACAGCAACGAATTAGTCGACAGTCTGGCTCATTCGCGAGAGCCGTCATTTTGAGACGCCAAGGATCAGTTAGACGCCAAGGAGCGCAGAGACGCAGAGACGCCAAGTATCTCAAACCTGCAGAGTTGATCAATTACGTCCAGGTATCCCGTTCAACTCGCAGGTTTGAGATTCTTGGCGTCTCTGCGTCTTGACGGTTGTTAGCGCGGTTGAACCGACCCTGCGAATAGCTCGACAGCCGCTCTACTTCTTGGCCTTCAGTTCAGTCAATTCCTTTTCCAACTTTTCGATTTCTCCCTGCACACCCTCTTTGAAACCGGGATTGGTTAGAGTGGGGAGAGATTTCTTCAATGCCATCAAGCGCGCCACTGACAATGCTTGCTCGGCCGGCACTTCGATGTCTGGTTTCACTCCTGTACCTTCCCAGTTCGTCTTTGTGATGGGACTGATCGCGCGACCCGTCGGGACGAACATACTGAAATGTTCATTGAGCCGCACGCCCATGCCGGGATGTGCTCCGCCGCCAGTGGTCTCGCCGATGATGGTGGCGCGCTTTAGATTCTTGAGATTGTAAGTAAACTCCTCAGCTCCGGAGAAAGTGTATTTGCTTGTAAGGACGTACACGTCCTTGTTCAAATAACGTTTACCCGCCACTTCTTTGCGCGTCCAAAACTCTTCGGTGCGGTTTCCCTCGCGCCAATAAAGATCGTTCAGATGCACGGGCTCCGGCCCAAAGAGGTAAGAGCAAATGAGCGCCACCATTTCCGGATCGCCGCCACCATTCTGGCGCAAGTCAATGATCAGCGCATCGGTGCCGGCAACGAAGTTCATTGCCGAGGCCACCGCCTCCGCGCCTAGCTCCGGTCCGAAGAATCCGCGAAATGCGATGTATCCAGTGTTTCCGCGCAAGTCGCTCGACTTTTTCAAATCCATAGTTCATCCAACTCATGTCGCGACGCTCTTGTTCGCGCTGTTCAGCAGTTGGTTCAGCGCGTGGCTGCCGCTCAGGAAGCACCTCGTGCGAGTAGCGCACGCGCAGGTGCTTGTCCTTGCTGACGCCTTGCAGATCCTTTGTCAGCGTTTCGGCGAACGTACGCGAGCTGGAGATCTGGTCGTACTCACCTTTGGCTGCACGGTCGCGGATCGCTTTGTCCATTGCCTTCGCAACTTCGGGAAAGACGTACGAATCGTTCAAGCGCTTCAGCACTGTGTCTATCACTTGTTTACGGGTATTCGCCTCAATGGTGCTATCGGGCGGCGTCCGTTCCTGCTGAGCAGCCGCATTGCCGGCGTATCCAGCGCAGGTAAGCGCCAAGAGTATGAGTACATAGTACCGAACGTTTCATGATTTAAATCTCCTTCATAGGTTGAGAACTGATTTCCAAGAAATCGAATTCGTGGTTGCTGTAAAAGACTGCTCGCAGCGATCACGAGTTGCGAGCATAAGCAAGCCTTGCAATATGAGATCTGCCACAACGGTTGCCCTCTCCATCACCTCCTCGCGCTCACCCAGCTCACTGGTGCTAAGACTGTAAGGCAGAAGCGAATTGGTAGCGTGCAACATCCCGTAAGCAGCGGTAAGCGCGTCGTCAAATTGAAACTCGCGCGACTCGAGTCCTTCGTTGAGAACCTGCGCAAAGATCTGTGCCTCTTCGTCGAAATAGACGGCGCGACGCGCGAGCAGGCCTGGGCGTAACGCTGCCAGGAGATCATTAAGGCTTTGGGTGTAGTGTTGAATGCTGTCAAAGCGAAAAAGCACGCGGGTCAAGAGCATCAACCGAATGCGGGTTGCGGCGGGAGCTTCCGAACGGGCAATTGCCCAGAGGCGCTCCTTTACTCGTTCAACGATTCGGTCAACGTGGGATAGGACGATTTCCTCTTTACTAGAGAAGTGGAGATAAATCGTGCCCTTGCCCACGCCTACTTCTCGGGCGATGTCTTCCACCGTCATCTTGCGGTAGCCGTAACGGGCGAGCAGCCGTTCCGTAGCGTCCAGAATCGCCTCTCGAACCTCTTCTTTTGTAGCAATTGCGGGCATTTTTTAGCCTTTGACCGTTGACCAAAATCGCATTCTGGTCACTTTAACGCGTCGAGAGTAGCAAAGTTCCGTTTTTTTTTGAGAGGTAGGTCGACTTTCCGGGACCGGTTAATCCCAGGGCATTTGACGGTGGCGTTGCGTATGAAACTTCTCGGCCGACCAGAAATTACGAAGCAACTCGATCTGAAGGCCACTGGCTCGTAAGTTCTCGGCAGATTCTTGCGGAGCTTTTACCTGGGAGATGGGCTGGGACTGCTCTCGAAAGGCTGCGTTGTGCGACGGGAGTATTACGCTCACAACATCAAAGCGATAGGGTTCCTGCTCGAGTCCGAACATGTGGCGGTAGACTCGCGATGCTCGGGTAATCTGTCGCTGTTTTCGTAAGTCCACATTCGCCGTGGGCGACGCGAACCAATCTGACGTTCGGGTCTTGACCTCCACGAAGCATAGGACCGGACCTTCGTAAGCAACGAGATCGATCTCCACACTTACCACGGCCTGATTACGATTGCGACCTACGGGAACCGTAAAGTTTGCGGCGACGAGTTGAAACCCCAGCTGGGACAAATAGGCAGCAGCAAGGTCCTCACCTTCGCGGCCCAGGTCAAGGGATTGAGTTTTGGTTATCGCTTGTTGTGGTGAGGATTCGAACATCAAACTAATCGGCCGGAGAAGGGCGCAAGTATTGTCATCCAAGCGCAGTCTGTAGTCGATCCAACTTCGCGCGCCAGTAAGTCTTCATCTTTGCTGCTGCTTTTGCATCCGGAAGTTTTGAGTGTTGCACGACCACCTGACTCTTATTCGCCGCCTTCTGAACAAATGCTATTTCCAGGGAAGTCTTCCCGTCTTTCCACGTCACGCGCAGAGACTTGTTGGGAGTGGCAGTACGGATCGCAAGGTCGTCCTCCTCCAGCCAGGCAGCGCGGCGTTTCGCATTGGCAAATTCCTGATACGCCGAACGCAGTGGAGCGTTCAGAGTTCTGCTAACGCTAATCTGGAAACCATCCGGACGCTGGTGCGCTTTACGCAGGCCGCTTTGTTGTTCGTAAGTGACAGCAATCATCTGTTGCCACCACGGGCCGACATTGTGTTCGGAGGCAAGGCACTTGACGATCTCCTGGTGCGACATCTTCTTGCCGCCCGCTTGGTTCAGGAGTGCAAACCACTGTTTCCAGTTTTTGCCGGTTTTGGCTTTTACGGCGTCGTCGCTCATGCGCGGTGCTGGCGTTTGTTTTTTTGTTGGCATTGTTTTTTTGTGGTTAGTGGTTAGTTGTCAGTTTGTTAGTGGTCAGTTGTTAGCTGTCTAGTGGTCCGTCAAACATTCGTATAATTGGTTTGTTCGTGTCCGTTCGTGTGGGTTCGGGAATCGCCCTCTTTGGTTACGACAGCGATACGATCCACGAAATAACACTAAGCTTGCACGAACTGACCACTGACAAATGACTTCTGACCACTGACAACTGACTCCGTTTACTGATCCCGATCGTACGCGACTTTTAGCCAGCGCTTTACCTCATCATCGATATCTTTGAGCGAAGTGATTTCAATGCGATGAGTAATCCGATCCTTCTTGGCAAAGCCACCAGTGTCGATTAATCGCCCTTTCGCCTTCGTGTCGCCCAAGGCGAAACCGAAATCGATCCGTGTTCGAGTAGTTGGCTTGATCTGTGCAAAGACATGGTTGCGATAGAGCGGCACGATCGTTTGGCAGGGACAAGCTTTAGCATCTTTACCGACACTCAACCCGAGTTTCAGCAAGGCGTCGTATATTGGTCGGAGGTCGGCCTTCGCTCCGGAAAACATTTTCTCGACATACCCCTCGGCGGCCTTCAGATAGGCATCGGGATCGCCATCCTCAGTTCCTTTTCCCGCAGCGCGATCAGCTAGCCACGAGGCGGAGTTGGTCCCTAAACCATGCTCCGTCTTCAACCACTCGCGGCAAGCCTTCTCGTCTTTAGGACCCTTCTTCTTGATATAACTTACCCATTCATCCAGTGACCGGCCGGTCTTTTCTTTTAATTCCGCGATCCATTTCTGCACCATCTTCAGACCAGGGTGGACGCTGTAAATCGATTTTGTTTTGGTCTGAGTTGCTGTCTTCGCCATTTCGCTTCGTCCTCTCAGCCAGGGACTACCTACCATACTCAAAGCCGCCCAAAGTTTACTTCTTCGAAATTGCTATTCTGCAATGGCTGCGCACAAAAAGTCGGATTACAGAACCCGGAGCGGTAGCGACGGGATCATCGACACAACGTTCCGAAGCTACTGATTTCCCACTTTTTTAGGACTAGTTGTTTTGGCATCCCGTCGCTATCGCTCCGGGTTCTGAACACGTTTGTTTCACCGTTTCAATCCTGGAGACTTTTTGTGCAAAGCTTTCTGCAATCGTAAACACTATTGAAACGCAGCCCGTATCCTCGATTGTTAATGCGGGACCTGGCTTCGGAGCGCGAGCAGATTGTCTTCGGAATCCCGGAAGAAAGCCATCCACAGATCGTAAGAGCCCATGTTCGCCACGAACGTTGGTTTCTCCTCGAACTGAACGCCGCGCGACTCTAATGTTTCACTGGCCTCGTGAATGTTGTTGACGTCGAAATAGATTATTGAACTGGGATGGTCAAACTCTGGTTTGTCTGGAAGCGAAAGCATCAACATGAGGCCATCACAATCGAAGAAGGCCATCTTTGGCGCCACGCTGAACAGATGCTTCAATCCCAAAGCTTCACGATAGAAGTTGGTCGCGCGCTCGATGTCGTGCGCGTTAATGGCGATTTGGCCGATGCGTTTTAGGCCTGGATCGGCAGACATTGAATGTGACTCCAAATCGAAAAAGAGGTTGTGCGGCCGCTTATACTTGAACGAGGGTTGAGTCGTCAAACAGCAACAGTTCAAACCAAATAGCGCGGTTTGGCAAAAGCAAGCGCGATGACCTACCTTGGTTCATCCTTTTAGCAAGACCTTTTAGCGAGACAGGACGGCGGGCCTTTTTGGGCGAAGCGCCTCTTTACGATGAGCGAAACGAAACAAGCCAACAGCCGAACCGAGAGTCGCGACTTGCCGTTAGTGGCGATAGTTGGCCGGCCCAATGTGGGCAAGTCAACCATCTTTAATCGCCTGACGGGCAAACGAACCGCGATTGTCGGTGACGAGCCGGGCATTACCCGCGACCGGATCTATGGCGAGGTCGAGTGGGCTGGGAAGAGTTTCTCTATTGTCGATACTGGCGGCATCGTTCCCGATGACGACGCAGTGATTCCCGCAAATATTTTGAAGCAAGCGGGCGTGGCCATTGCCGAAGCGCGCGCCATCATTTGGGTGGTGGACGCGCGCAGTGGTGTTACTCCACTTGATGAAGATCTGGCGGCGCTGCTGCGCGAGACGGGAAAGCCGGTGCTCGTCCTCGCTAACAAAGTTGACTCTCCAAAGCTACAAACTGACGCCAATGATTTCTATCGGTTCGGATTCAGCGAAGTCTTTCCCGTGTCGGCGGAGCAGGGAATGGGCATCGGAGAATTGCTGGACGCAGTTAGTGAACATCTCGCTGTCGATGATGCTGAAGCAGATTCAATTGAAATCGCTCGTGGTGAAGCAGACGCTGAGTCACCGCCGGTGCCGCGAGAACTGCAACTGGCGATCGTGGGTCGACCGAACGTCGGTAAATCCTCTTTGCTTAATGAACTAATCGGGCGCGAGCGAATGATTGTGTCTCCGCTTGCAGGGACGACGCGCGATGCGATCGATACGGTGTTGGAAACAGCGGAGCAGAAGTTTCGCATCATTGATACCGCCGGCATTCGTCGCAAGGGAAAGACAAACGAGATGGCCGAGAAGCTTTCGGTAGTGATGGCGCGGAAGAGTCTTGAGCGAGCTGACGTTGCTGTAGTGATAATCGATGCTGTTGAAGGACCAACAGCGCTGGATGCAAACATCGCGGGCTACGCGTTCGATGCGGGATGCTCAATTATCTTGGCGGTAAACAAATGGGACGCAATCGCGGATAAGGAAACAAACACGGCGCTGGAATTTGAACGGCGGGTTCGAGAGAAGATGAAGTTTCTGGATTGGGCGCCCGTGATCACGATTTCCGCCCTCAGCGGTCAACGCGTTGATCGAATCTTGCCACTGGCGATTCGGGCTAATGAGGCCCGCAACCGGCGGATCCCGACTTCCCAGTTAAATGCTTTCTTCGATCGAGCGATTGCTCAACCACGCGGAGGAGCTACCCCTGCTCCGGTTCGTGGCGGCGTTTCACGGCTGCATGTTCAGTACTTAACTCAGATTGCCGTGCAGGCCGCCGACGTTTATCGTGTTCACTGCCGGCGGAAAGCCAGGGCTGCATTTTTCGTATGAACGCCACCTGCAAAATCGTCTTGCGGGAAGAGTTTGATTTCTTTGCCACGCCCTTGCGAATTGTGGAGCGGCATAAGAAGCGCCGCAAGCGCTAAGTCGTGAATCGTGAATCGCCAACCGATTGAATGAAACCGCCGATCACTTTTGAAGTTGAAGCGCAGTGTGGCGAAGCGAGAACAGGTACGATTCAAACTCGCCGCGGCGAGATTGAAACGCCAGTCTTCATGCCTATTGGCACAGCAGGCACGGTGAAGGGCACTCGCTTTGAAGCTCTTGAAGACTCCGATCTCGACGCGCGCATTATTCTTGGCAACACCTATCACCTCTGGTTACGTCCTGGGATCGAAACCATTCAGGCTTGTGGCGGTCTACATCGCTTCATTGGCTGGGAGCGAGCGCTGCTTACTGACTCGGGAGGGTTTCAGGTGTGGAGTCTGGGAAAGTTGCGGCGGATCAGCGAAGAGGGAACTGAATTTCGTTCACATGTTGATGGCAGCCTACGTTTTCTTTCGCCGGAAGTCTCGATGGAAGTACAGGCCGCGTTGGGTTCAGACATCGTAATGGTCTTTGATGAATGCGCGCCCGGTGACGCTCCCGCAGATGAAGCGCGACGAAGCATGGAACTGACGGCGCGATGGGCAAGGCGCTCGCGGCAAAGATTCGATGAGCTGCAGCGGGAAGGCAAAGATCTCGGCCGAACGCGAGACGGTAAGTGGTTTGAGTGGAGCACAGGCATTGTTTGGCATTGTTCAGGGCGCTTCGCATCACGAACTGCGGCGAGAAAGCCTGGAGCGGACCGCGGCGATTGGATTTGATGGTTATGCGATCGGTGGCCTCAGCGTCGGCGAAGAGAAGTCAGTCGATGTGGGACATTATCGACGGAATTGTTCCGTTGATGCCGTCTGGGCAACCGCGCTACTTGATGGGCGTCGGCACGCCGGAAGACTTGATTGAAGCGGTGGCGCGCGGCGTTGATATGTTTGATTGTGTTCTGCCCACGCGGAACGGGCGAACGGGCCAGGCATTCACCTCGCGCGGAAAAGTTAACGTAAAAAATGCGCAGTGGAGCAACTGACACGCGACCGCTCGATGAAGCTTGTCGTTGCTCAGTTTGTCGCCGGCATTCGCGGGCTTACCTGCGTCATCTTTATACTGCAGGTGAGATGCTTGCCGGCATCCTGATCACGCATCACAATCTGGCCTTCTTCCTTGACACTCTGCGGCACGTAAGGCAATCTATCCGGTCTGGCGACTTCCCTAAATTTCGACGAGAGTTCACAGAGCGTCTAAGCGCGAATAGGGAATAATATTAGCCGCGCTTGGAGTCAGTCTTAATGCGGTTTGAACGATTGGATAATGCACTCGTTCGCTCACGATTAAAATACCAGATGACAAACTTTCTATTGCTCTTCCAGGGCGGCTTTGGAGCGCTTACGGGCCTGCTGCCGATGGTGCTGATCATCGCTGTCTTCTATCTGTTGCTGATCCGGCCCGCAGCAGAAGCGGCAACGTGACTTGCAGGAGACTATCGCCCAGCTAAAGGCCGGCGATCGTATCGTTACTACCGGCGGCGTGATTGGAACGATCACGTCCGTCAAGGACACAAGCTTCTTAATCAGAAGCGCTGAGAAGTCGATCCTGGAGATTGCCCGCTCAGCTGTCGCCGGAATCGACGAGGAGGAGAAGAAGTAACTAATCGTCATGGCCATTAAAGTTTTTGTCATGAAGAAACAGAACCTGCTGCAACGCATCATCATTATCGCCGTCGTAACCCTTGTAAGCCTTTATTTGGTTATCGGACCTCGCCGTAAACCCACGCTTAGCGATTTTACGTGGTCCGGAATCAAGACCACACTTGCCAACAATATTCACCTCGGGCTGGACCTCAAGGGCGGCTCGCACCTGGTGATGAAGGTTAAGACCGATGACTTCTTGAAGAACTTAACGGAAGGCAACGCTCTGGCGATGCAGAACGCGGCGAAGGATGGTGGCTTCCCTGCGAAGGAAGTGCGGGCTGAAACCGCGGGCGACTATCGCATCATTCTTGAAGCCGCTGACGCGTCCAAGCTTAACGAAATCGAAGAAGCGGTAAAGAAGAAAGTTGATCTTTCGGAATGGTCGGTGTCGAAAAGCGGCAGCACGATTGCCTGGGACTTGACACCTACTGCGCAACGCGCACTTGCAGAACAAGCAACCGAGCAGGCCCACAAAATTATTCTCAGCCGCTTGGAAGGCGTTGGAGTAGTCGAACCGCTGGTGCAGCGTCACGGCGCGCAGAGTTCTCATCAGATTCTTGTGCAGATGCCGGGAATTCAGGATCCCGAGCGCGTGAAGCAATTGCTCAAAGCTGATTCGAATCTGGAACTGGTGCATGTGGTGAGCCCGCCGAGTCCCACGCCAGTACAGACCTACAACACCAAAGAAGAAGCGGAAGCACTCGCTGGGAGGAACAGGTTCCGGCCAATCGTCGTGTGTTTCCTTATTCGGAACGGAATGAACCCACAATGGCCGGGCAGCCTGCGGATAACGCCGCAAAGAGAAGAAGTGGGTCGTAGTTGAGTGGCCTGCCGTTGTCGATGGCAGTGAACTTGCGCAATGCAGCGGCCACACAATGCGCGGCGGCGTGGAGGACTATCAGATTTCGTTTTCCTTTAAGCCTGCTGGGGCTGAGAAGTTTGGAGCCTGGACTGGGGCAAACATTAACCAGTACATGGGCGTTGTTCTTGAACGACGAAGTTAAGTCGATCGCCTACATCAAGTCGCAGATTTTTGATCAGGGCGAGATCTCGGGAAGATTTACGCGGCAGTCGGCTGAAGATTTGGCTTTGACGCTGAGGTCCGGCGCGCTTCCGGCGAAGATTGAGTATCAGGAAGAGCGAACTGTGGGTCCCAGCCTGGGCGCGGATTCGATTCGCTCGGGGGTTCGCGCATCGCTTTTTGGCCTGCTGTTCGTCGTCGCGTTCATGCTCTTCTATTACCGCGGCTCGGGTGTCAATGCTGTTGTCGCGCTTACTGCTGAACATGATCCTGATGCTGGCGGCACTTATCGTTTTTGAAGCCACTCTTACTTTGCCCGGCATCGCGGGAATCATCTTAACGATCGGTATGGCGGTCGACTCGAACGTCTTGGTCTTTGAAAGAATTCGCGAGGAACTGCTCTCCGGCAAAACAGTGCCTTCGGCAGTTGATCAAGGATTTAAGCGCGCGATCGTGACCATCATTGATACCCACGTGACGACGGTGATTTCGTCGTTGTTCCTATTCGTGTTTGGTACCGGACCGTTGCGCGGCTTTGCGGTCACGCTAATCATTGGTTTGATCATCAATCTATTCTCGGCGGTTTATGTTTCTCGCACGATTTTCATGTGGTTATTGAGTCGCAAACGTCGCGTGGAAACGCTTAGCATCTAAACTGAAAGGCGGCGCGGTCCAGGGTCTTCCTGGGTTCTCTACTGCTGGGTTTTTATGATTCAAGTATTTCACAAACGTTAAGCTCGACTGGTTGTCTAAACGCCGGGTCTTCATCGGAATTTCAGTTTTGCTGATGCTCGCTGGACTTGCTTCCGCTGTAGTTCGCCAGGTTATCGCCCGGCGGAACAGAGGCCTTTAACCTTGGCGTCGACTTTAAAGGCGGAACTGTAGTCACGACAAGGTTCAATCAACCGACAACTGCCGAGGCTATTCGCCAGGCGCTTGCCAGCAATGGCGCGCCGCGACGCCGTCATTCAGCCTGTCACCGACAAGCCCAACACTTTTTTGATCAAGTTGCCGCTTGGCCGGAGCAGTGGCGAGCAGTCACAAGCCGAGGTTGAACAGGGACGCGAACAAGTGCGCGCCGCTTTGAATACCTTTGGCCCGGAAAAGTCGCCTAATGCGCCAGACAATTGGGCTTACGAGATTCTGGGTACGGACGCCGTCGGAGCCATCGCCGGCGCGCAACTACGCAACAAAGCCATTGCGGCCACGCTGGCGGCACTGGTCGGCATTCTCATCTATATAGCCTTTCGCTTTGAGTGGACCTACGGCGCCGCCGCCGTCATCGCCGTTTTTCACGATGTGCTCGTGACTCTAGGTTTCTTCTCGATCTTTCAGTGGGAAATCAGCCTGACGGTTATTGCCGCTCTGCTGACTCTTGTCGGCTTTTCCGTAAACGACACTATTGTTGTTTTCGATCGCATAAGAGAAAACCGCCGCCTGCACCGCCGCGAATCCCTCTATAAGATTACCAACGACTCGATTAACCAAACGCTTTCGCGCACCGCGATCACGAACGGACTGGTTTTCCTTTCCGTCCTGGCCATGGTGCTATTTGGCGGCGAGGTACTGCGCGGTTTCTCACTTGCGCTTAACCGTCGGCGTAATCTGTTGGCACCTATTCATCCATTGCAGTAGCTAGTCCAATCATGGTTTGGTGGGAGCAACGCGTTGAAGCTGCGGAGCGCGCCGCACTCGTAGCGGCTGGCGAAACCTGCTCCGAAGCGATCCGGCAGCACGGTTCCGGCAGCCACTGGCACTCGAAACGCGAGGTCGTTTCCGCTCAGGTCAAAAAGCGTTCGCGCGGCGCCGTCTAATTCCTCCTCAACGCCCTGAACAATCGCTATTTAAGCTGGCTTGCTGGGCCTGCAAAAACATCGATTTTGCGCTTGACTTAGAGCGGTATGCGGCTTAGACTGCGGCCGTTGCTGGCCAATTGAATACTCAAATGTAGACCGCGCGTTTTGTAAGGTTTGATGCGCGGCTGTCTGTTGAGGGGGCCGGCGAGTTTTTTCTCGCACAGCGGCTTTTCAATAATTGAAGTGCTCAAATCGTTGAGTTGCTGTTCCCCTTCATTTTGTCGCTAAAGCTCAAACGGGCGTACGAAACGGCGTTTGAGAGCCGGATTTACTTTAACAATCGCACACCCCGATCCATTTGGCACCGGAATAGGGAGGAGAAATACATGTTCGACAATCTGGTGGAGTCTAATTCGCACAAGTGTGATATCTCGCGAAAGGGCTCGTTTATTATTGTGACCAGCGTTGTCTACGCAGTGCTGGGCCTCGCGTTCTTCGTTGCCGGCATCTACTGGTATGACGCGCATCTGGAGAATCAGAACCTTGATCTGATTACGTTGGTGGCGCCGGTACCGGTTCCGCCCCAGCAGGCCAAGCCTGAGAAACAGGAGGAGGCGAAGCCACAGAAGGTCGAACAGAACGTCGACGTGCGGCGCGAACTGATCGCCGACGTTAGCCGAACTGAACTCGTGCCCAAGGAAATCTCCGCCAAGGCGAGCGATGTTCCGCCTGTAAGACGCGGTGTTGTCACGCAGATCGGTACGTCCAATACGGATGCGGCCGCTCCGGTAGCAGTAGGACCGGGAAGCGGCACAGGTCTCGTTTCGGGTCCGACCAAGGTCGACATTTCTGAGCCGCCGCCGCCGCCCGCACCGACTCCACCCCGCTGCCCCGATTTCCGGAGGCGTTCTTAACGGAAAAGCGATCAGTCTTCCCAAACCGGCTTATCCACCCATCGCTCGGCAGGCGCATGCTTCGGGAACCGTTGTGGTCCAGGTCACAATCGACGAGAACGGTAGTGTGATCTCGGCGCGCGCCGTTTCGGGGCATCCGTTACTGCAGGCGGTCGCTGTCAGCGCAGCACGCAATGCCAGGTTCTCGCCGACAAAGCTTTCGGGACAACCGGTAAAAGTAACAGGGGTCATCACGTACAACTTCGTGGCTCAGTAAACTCAGAGATTCGAGCCGGGAGTGCGGATTTGTAAATCCACCTCCCGAGGATCCCTGCTAGCTATCAATGTAAGCAAAAACTCTTTGGAGGGGTTACCGTGACTATTCTAACCAGTCTTCTTGGAACAAAAGCCTTTAGCTTCCTGATTTTTATGTGGCAGGCAGCAGGCGCGAGTCCGGCGGAGGCCGGCGGCGCAGCGGCAGATCACTTTTCTATCACGTCGATGATTAAGAGCATGGGCGGCGTAGCCATCGCTGTTGTGGTTGTGCTTCTGATCATGTCGGTTTATTCAATCGCGATCATGGTCGAGCGCTATCTGACTTATTCGGCCGCGAAGAAACAGTCGCGTGAGTTTGCTCCTCGCGTGGCCCAGGCGCTGAAGAATGATCGCATTGAAGAGGCGATCAACATCAGCGACAAGCACCGCAAGTCGCACCTGGCGATGGTCGTCAGCAGCGGTCTGCAGGAGTTTCGTGCTCACGAAGGATCGTCTGATATCTCCGGCGACGAGATCGAAGCTTCGAAACGTGCGCTGCAACGCGCAATCGCGATTAAGACTGCTGAGTTCAAACGCGGTCTTTCGGGACTGGCGACGATCGGTTCAACCGCTCCGTTCGTGGGACTCTTCGGAACAGTGTTTGGGATCATCAACGCTTTCCGCGGCATGAAGAACGCCGAGACGGCCGGTATCGGCGCCGTCGCCGGCGGAATCTCCGAGGCGCTTGTTTACCACCGCGCTAGGATTGCTCGTTGCTGTGCCAGCGGTTTGGCTCTTCAACTATTTCACCGGCAAAGTCGATGGCTTTGTAGTGGAGATGGATAATTCGGCTTCGGAATTGGTCGACTACTTCATCAAGAATCGCACGAAGCAGTTGAAGCCATAAGCTGCGTGAAATGATAGACGTGCGACTCGCGATCGGTGCGTCGCACGGCGAACTTTGCCTTAGTTTTAGAAAGGGGATTCGTTATGGGAATGACAGGCGGCGGAGCTCGGGCGGCTTTCAGTCCGAGATTAACGTTACACCGATGGTCGACATCATGTTGGTGCTCCTGATCATCTTCATGGTGGTCACGCCACTTCTGCAACACGGCATCACCGTGGCTCTTCCGCAAAACACGCTCAATCCAGATGAGGATCCCCGGATCATCAAAGAGTCGTCGGTAGTTATTTCGATTCCCAACAATGGCGAGTATTACCTCGGCAAGATTCGCGTGCCGCAGGAGGACATTAAGACAAAAGGTCGGTCCGATGTTGGAGAAAATCAAGGCTGATGAAGACCGAATTGTCTACATCAAGAGCGGGGTCAACGTCTCCTACGGCGACGTCGTTAACGTGATCAACGAAGTCAGAGCACTTGGCGTCGACAAGATTGGTCTGGTTGCCGACAAGAAGAAGGGTGCCCCTTCGGCGCCCGCACCGGCGGGTTAACATATAACCGCTGTACGATCTTGGTCTGAAAGTTGAGGAGCAGATTATGTCGATGGGAAGTACAAAGGGCGGCACCAAAGCTGAGCCTTATATTAACGTAACGCCGTTGATTGACGTGCTTTTGGTTTTGCTGATCATCTTTATGGTGATCACGCCACTAAAGCCGAGCCGCTTCCAGGCGGACATACCCACCCAAAGAGATCCGAATGAGGATCTCAGTCAATTAAAGCCCAATCCGCTTACTCTCGTTGTTTCGATCTCCGGTGACCTACAACTGAAGCTCAACCAGGACAACATGGGTTCTGTAAACGATACGGCACCGCTTTCGTCGAGGCTGAGACAGGTGTTCCAGCAGCGGAAGGAACAGCGTGCTTACAAGCCGGGCATGGAAACTCGCGTTGATGTTCCTGAAGAGGATCGCATTGAGAAGACAGTCTTCATTAAGGCGCCCCGCGGGATGAGGTATGAAGACGTGGTTAAGGTGATTGATGCCATCAAGGGCGCCGGGGCGAATCCCGTGGGACTTGCAGGTTGACGATTTGCCTCAATAGGCAGGCGACAAATATATAGCTTTTATCTCCGGCTGGCGGCTCCCGCTGCCAGCTTAAAATTGGAGCCTCGGATAAATGAAACAATCTAAAGCTAGGATCGCAATCGCCCTGGCGGTTCTTGTTTTCACTGCCTCCGGTTGTGGCGTAGTCAACCGAATCAGATCCAAGAACGAACTGAACGAGGCAGCTCGTAGTTATCGCGAAGGCAACTACGTTCAAGCAGAACAACATTCGCGCAAAGCTCTGGATCTCGACCCGGACAGCAAAGCCGCTCCACTCTTCATTGCGCGAACAATTCACGCTCAGTATCGCCCTGGCGTTGCCGCCCCTGACAATATTGCTAAAGCGCGTGAAGCTATCGAAGCCTACCGGCAGATCCTTCAAAACGATCCGCAAAATGACGAGGCCTACCGCGCGATCGCCTTTCTCTACGAACGCATCAAGGAAGACGCGAAACTAAGAGAGTGGATTACCGCTCGTGCCAACGACGGCTGGCGCCGCTCCAGAAAAACGAGCTGAAGCGTACATCGTGCTTGCCAGTAAGGACTGGAATTGCTCCTTCCAACTCACCGAGCCAAACAAAGTCACTACCTCGACCGGGGAAGGGAAGGCTAGCGTCTCGTACAACAAGCCCAAGGATCCAAAAGATTTCGAGACCGCCCAGGTGTGCGTAAAGCGTGGCCTTGAAGAAGTCGAAAACGCGCTTAAGTTTGACCAGAACAGCGAACCCGCCTGGTCTTACAAAACAAACCTTCTGTTGGAGGCAGTGAAGCTTGCCAAGATGGAGGGTCGCGCCGATCAAGAGGCCGAGCTCGATAAACAGCGCGCGGCCGCGCAAAAGCGCACCGACGAGCTGAGCGAGGCAAATCGCAAGAAGCAGGCTGAGGAAGAAGCCAAAAAAGCCGCTTCACCACCAACCAGTTAGCGTCCGCATTTCTAATCTCCTCCTTCGCCAGGTGGTGCTCGATGCGAGTCGAGCATCACCTTTTTGTTATAATTTGCATGTACGTGCCGCATTAGATTCATAACCATGGTTGATTTGCGCGAATAACAGTAGTTTCGAATTCGATGATTCGTATTGAAGACATTGTCCAGAAGGTGGCGCACAATCACCCGCAAGCAGATTTCGATCTGCTACGCCGCGCCTACCTCTTTTCTGCCAAAGAACACAAGGGGCAGAAACGTGCTTCCGGTGAATCGTATCTGGTACATCCGCTTGAGGTTGCCGACATCCTCGCGGACATGAAGCTGGATGAAGTCTCGGTCGCCACGGGACTCCTGCATGACGTAGTGGAAGACACGCTCGTCGATCTGGAAACAATCCGCGAATACTTCGGTGATGAGATTGCCCACCTTGTCGATGGTCTGACCAAAATCGCCCACATCAGCAATATCTCCCGCGAAGAACAGCAGGGTGAGAATGTTCGCAAGATGCTGCTGGCGATGGTCGACGACGTGCGCGTGGTCTTGGTGAAGCTCGCCGACCGTCTGCACAACATGCGGACGTTGCAATACCTGACTCCGGAAAAGAGAAAACGGATCGCCGAGGAAACGATGGACATCTTTGCGCCCATCGCGCATCGGCTGGGAATGGGTAAGTTGCGCGGCGAGTTAGAAGATTTGGCGTTTCGGCATCTGCACCCGGAGGATTATCGGGAGCTGGCCGAACAACTTGAAAAGCGCCGCGCAGAAAACGAGGCTTTTCTGAAAGGTGTTACGGCACGAATCGAAGAGAAACTGAACGAGGCCGGCGTTCCGTTCGTCAGTGTCGATGGCCGCGTGAAACGTCTCTATTCCATTTGGAAAAAACTCAGGCGGCAGAAGATTAGTTTGGATCAGGTGTATGACCTGGTGGCCGCGCGCGTGATTACACCAAATGAGATTCGCCATTGTTACGCCGCGCTGGGCGTGGTTCACAACGCCTGGAAACCGGTGCCGGGCCGCATCAAGGACTGGATTGCGACGCCGCGCGACAATCTCTACCAGTCGCTTCACACCTCAGTAATCGGCACCAACAGCCAGTCTTTTGAAGTTCAGATTCGCACCGAAGACATGCACCACATCGCCGAGGAAGGCGTTGCTGCCCACTGGAAATACAAGGAAGGCAAACGCGGCTCGCGCGATGATGACAAGGCGCTGCAGGCACTTCGCTCATTGGTTGAATGGACCCAGGAAGTAAAGGATTCACGCGACTTCATCGATTCGCTGAAGCTCGATCTTTATCCGAAAGATGTTTATGCCTTCACGCCGATGGGGAAGGTAATCCAACTTCCGCGCGGTGCGACGCCAGTTGACTTTGCGTACATGATTCACTCGGAAGTGGGCAATACCTGTACTGGCGCCCGCATTAACAGTCGCATGGCGCCGTTGCGAACTAAGATTCAGAACGGAGACGTTGTAGAGATTCTAACTTCGGCTTCGTCGCATCCGTCGCGCGATTGGCTGAACTTCATTGTTACCTCGCGGGCGCGCAATCGCGTGCGCCATTGGGTCTCGGAACAGCAACGCGCGGAATCGATGGAAATTGGACGGAAGCTCTTCGAAAAGGAAGCCGCGCGCTTTCAACTCTCCGTCAAGAAAATGCTCGGGGATGGCGATGGGGGAATGAAACGAGTCGCCAGTGAATATGGTTACGGACGTGTGGATGATCTATTAGCGGCAATCGGCTACGGCAAACTGGTGCCGCGCAATGTAATAGCCAAATATCTCGGGCCGGAACAATTCGAACAACTAGACAAACAGAAAGAATCGCGGCTGCGCAGCGGTGTTCGAGCAGTCAAGCGTTTGATTCGACTTGGCGACGATTCAATCGTAGTGCGTGGTGTTGACGACCTGATGGTGATTAGAGCCCGTTGCTGCAATCCGCTGCATGGCGAAGACATCATCGGCTACATCACGCGCGGCAAAGGCGTCGCTGTTCACACTCGCAGCTGCAAGAACGCAATGCAGTTGATGGTGAATAAGGAACGCATCGTCGAAGTCGAGTGGGCTGGTCAACAGGACAAGACGGCTTATGCAGTGAAATTGCTGGCTGTAACTGAGAATCGCACCGGGATGATCGCCGGAATCACGGGAGCGATTTCTGACATGAAAACCGGAATCCGTGATGCGCGCGCCTCGGTTGCACCGGACGAAAAGGGACACATCGAAGTCACCGTGGAAGTTTTCGACGTGAAGCACCTGGACAAGGTAATCAACTCAATCAAGGGCGTCCCGGGTGTCCTCGACGTCGAACGCATGCAAGGAATCGCTTGAGTGATAGTACTTTTAAAGTTCCATTCCAAGTCCAAGTAGTTGCAAGTTCCAAGTTCGAAGCATTTAAGACTCATCTTTGCCCTCGACGAGGCCATCTGTTAAAATCCCGCCTTTGCTTAGTACACCTATTTTGAGGCGATCGTAACTGTGAGGCAGGTTGTTAAGACTGGACGGGCTCCTGAGGCTATCGGACCGTACTCCCAAGCCATCAAAGCCGGTGGATTTGTATTTGTCTCCGGTCAAATTCCCATCGATCCGGAAACGGGACAATTCGTTTCGGGAGGGATTGCCGAGCAGACGCGGCAGGTAATGAAGAACCTCGCCGCGGTTCTTGATGCCGCCGGCAGTGATTTACAGCTCGTCGTTAAGACCTCGGTTTTTTTGGCCGACATGGAAGAGTTTGCGGCGATGAATGAAGTGTACGGAAAGTTTTTTAGCGATGAACCACCGGCCCGGGCGACTGTCCAAGCCGTGCGCCTGCCGCGTGATGCACGAGTTGAAATTGAGGCTGTCGCGTTACTGCGGGAATAACAAAACCGGCGAGACGAGTTTGTCGCCGCACCGGTTCTTTGAGAGTTTTAGATATTGACTAAGCTGCCTTTAAGACCTTTCCGGCCTTGATGCAATTAGTGCAAACCTTCTTGCGCTGGGCGCCGCCCTTCGGGAGTTGGACGCGGATTGATTGCAGGTTCGGATTAAACCGCCGCGGGGTCCGGTTGTTTGCGTGGGACACGTTATTTCCAAATTGAGGGCCTTTGCCACAAACTTCGCAACGCTTTGCCATTATCTTAAACCTCCAGGGCTTTCTTAACTCGAATTATTGCCGGACTGCACAGTTCACGATTTGAGCGTGATCAGAAACTAAGTTTTATAACAAACGCATTTCCACATCGTCAAGGGGTGACGATCTCCCCGGTCGTTGGTTAGGATTTCTAAAGGAGCGAAGCAAAGTGCACACAATTGCGAAACTAATTATCACTCTCTCATCCCTGGCGCTGCTGGCGCTGGCCTTGGGGGCGTGTAGTTCGACCGGAGGCTCCGACGCCAAAGACAGCTTGGTGGCCGCTACCGTTAACGGAAGAAACATTATGCTTTCCGAGGTGGAGCGAGTCATAAGTCAGCAAGCAGGAGGTAAGCAGTCGCAGCTTTCGCAACTCGAGCTCGCTCAAGCCCGGCTCCAGGTACTGGGAAGTCTGATGCAGCGAGAGGTGCTCTTTCAGCGAGCCGAGCGCGAGAAACTGCTTGCCCACAGACGATGCAATCACCGCCGCCATCAATCAACAGAAGCAACAGAGTGGCGTTACCGATGATGATTTCCAAAAGAGCCTCAACGAGCAGAACATGACGATGGAAATGCTTCGCGAAGACGCTCGCAAGGACATTGCGATCAAGAGTCTTCAGGACAAGTACATCGCCAAGATAACCATCAACGATAAGGAAGTGGAAGAGTTCTATAACGGCAATAAGACCCAGTTTGTCAGCGCTCGTGGTGTCGCTTTGGCAGTTATCATTGTCGATCCGGCCGACAATACTCAGCAGGGAATCCTGGCGCAGAACGATGCTAAGAACGAAGCTGAGGCAAAGTTGAAGATCGACAACCTCTACCAGCAACTGAAGGGTGGAGCGGACTTCGCTACTGTCGCTCGCTCCAAGAGCGAGGACGCAACCAGCCTCGTGCGTGGCGGCGACATTGGCTTTTTCAGCGAAGATGGCTTGAAGCAGGCGGGATTGCCGAAGGACATCATCGATCTTTTTATGGGATCGATGCAGGTGGGCAGCTTCAGTGAGCCAAAGCTGGTGAATAATCGCTGGTACATTTTCAAGCTCGCCGAAAAGCGGCTGCAGACTGAGAACCTGACTCTCGATAGTCCCGGTGTGCGGCAGCAGATTACACAGGCACTAATCAAGCAGCGGTCTGATATTCTCAACGCGGCGTTACTGGAAACTGCGATGAACGAAGCGAAGATTGTAAATAACCTGGCGGCAAACATGCTGAGTAATCCCGGCAATCTCGGATTAAGGCCAGCTTCGCCTGGTGCCGCGACGCAAGCGAGCGAGTCCTCAAAGCGTAGCGAGTCCGACGCAGGCAGCGAGTCCGGCGTCGAGTCCCGCTACGACTCCAGCAGGGAGTCCGCAAGGCACCGGTACCCCGAGGTAAGCAAAGGAGCATTCAAGGATCTCCATGCGGGTGTTGGAGGCTTAGTCGGCTCCGCACCCGTATTGTTATGTCAGGCTCAACATCGAGATGCTTTTTCGCCTTTCAGAAGTTCATAAATCTTACGGCACCCACGACATTCTGCGTGGTGTTTCGCTCCAGGTGAATCCTGGCGAGCATGTCGGCCTGGTCGGACGCAACGGCGCGGGCAAGACAACAATCTTTCGTCTCATCAGCGGGGAAGAATCTCCCGATCGTGGCGATGTTGTGCGCGCGCGGGGTGTGCGCCTGGGACTGCTTGGCGCAACATGTGCATTTCGAGCCCGGCTCCACCGTTCACGAATCAGCTCTCGCCGCCTTCGGTCACTTGCAGCAGATCGAGCACGAGATGCACGAACTCGAGCATCGGATGGCGGAAGCCCCGGAAGATCTTGAAAAGATTCTTGAGCGCTACAGCGATCTGCAGCATGAATTTGAGCGTGAAGGCGGTTTTGCGTACGCGGCGAAAGCGGAAGCGATTCTCCTGGGCCTTGGGTTCGAACGTGAGACGTGGACCCTGGAAACGGAGAAACTTTCAGGAGGACAACAGAACCGGCTTGGTTTAGTTCGCTTGTTGTTGGCTGAGCCGGATGTCCTTTTGCTCGATGAGCCGACCAACCATCTGGACGTTAAGGGCGTGGAATGGTTGGAAGAATTTCTGCAAAGTTACGCTCCCGGGTTCGTCATAATTTCGCACGATCGGTATTTTCTTGATCGCTGTTGCCGCCGCATTGTCGATCTGGAAAACGGCAAGGCGGCGAGCTACAGTGGCAATTATTCTCATTACCTGCTTGAACGCGAAGAGCGGCGCGAATCGCAACGCCGTGCCTACGACAACCAACAGCAACTGATCGCCAAGACGGAAGAATTTATTCGTCGCAATCTCGCCGGACAGAAAACAAAGCAAGCGAAATCGCGCCGTACTATGCTGCAGAAACTCGAGCGCGTTGATGCAGTTCGTGGCGATCAGTCGTCTGGTGATTTTCGCCTGCAATCGATCGAGCGCACCGGCAATCACGTATTGACGGTGAACCGATGCGTCAATCGGTTATCCCGACAAGCTGCTGGCCCGCGACATTTCCTTCATCCTGCGTCGCGGCGAATGTCTCGGCATCATCGGACCGAACGGTTCCGGCAAAACAACTTTCCTGAAAACCATCCTTAAGAAGCTGCCGCCCCTTGTCGGGTGAAATCGCCTGGGGTTCAAAAGTGAACATTGGTTACTACGCGCAGCAGCTTGACGATCTTGATGACCGCAACGAGATCATCATGGAGCTCCGGCGAGTTGCACCGTCGAGCGCTACGGCAGGAGAACTCCGTTCGTTTCTTGCCAAGTTTCTCTTCACCGGCGACGACGTCTACAAACATGTTCGCGATCTTTCGGGTGGCGAAAAGGGGCGGTTAGCTCTTGCCAAACTAATCTACTCGCGTGTGAACGTTTTAGTTCTCGATGAGCCGACTAACCATCTCGACATTCCTTCGCGTGAAGCGCTTGAAGAGGCGCTCGACGCTTACCAGGGCACGATCGTAACGATCAGTCACGATCGCTTCTTCCTCGATCGCGTGGCTACGCAGATTCTGGCGCTCGACGGCGAAGGCAATGCCGAACATTACGACGGCGATTACACGGAGTATCACGATTGGAAGGCGGGGCTTGCTGGAACCAGTCATGCCGAACATTCGGCGGTTTTGATGGACGATCGCTATATTTCCACACCAACCACTCCCAATGAAAAAACGGCAATGTCGCAGGCTTCGGATCAGGGAACTGATGGCGGAGTGAAGCGTGGAAAGAAAGCGAAGTCAGCAGCGGCGAACCCACGTGTAAAGGTGATCAAGAAAGCCCGGAGCCCGGAAATTATCGAAGCTGAGATTGCCGAGATCGAGCGCCGTCTGAGTTCGCTGTCGGAGGAAATGGCTAAGCCTGAAGTTGCCCGGGACATTTCGCAACTCGTGAAGGTGAACGACGAGTATCAGGAAGCGGAGGCGCGACTGGCCGGGTTGTTGGAGGAATGGGAACGAGCAGCAACGACGGCTGGTTGAAAGCTGAGGGCCACCCTTTATCCAATCTCGGACGTCCCGGTCGAAGTTTTCATCGCCTATCCATAAATAATGACTTACACTCTTTCCGGCACTCTTAGCCAGAGCCGCCCGTTCGGCTGTCCCTCAAATCCCTGGAGAAATCATCAATGCATTACGTTCGTAAGCCCCGACTAATATTTTTGTCCCTCATCGTCTTCGCATTACTGGCCAACGACTCGACCGCGTTGCGGGCCCAGCGTCCCGCCAAACCGGAAGCGCCGCCGCCAGCGACGCAGAAGACCGCGGGGGTTGCGGTACCCGACACCTCTCAGGAAGCTTTCGTCATCGAGCGTTACAAGACTCTTTATCGGTATGAAAAAGACGGCAGGGGTGTGCGTGAGATGAGCACGCGCGTGAAAATTCAGAGCGATGCGGGAGTTCAGCAATTTGGTCAGCTCATCTTTCCCTACAGTTCAGCCAACGAGAAAATTGACTTTAACTTTGTCCGCGTCCGAAAGTCCGACGGGACCGTGATAGATGCATCTGCAAGCGATGTTCAGGATTTAAGCGCTCCAGTCGCTCAGGAAGCGCCAGTCTACACCGACCTGCGACAGAAGCATGTGACGGTCCGCGGACTCCGGCCTGGGGACGTGCTTGAGTATGACATCGTATCGACCTTGCATACTCCGCTTGCCGCAAACCATTTTTGGCTCAGCCATGATTTTCTTCCAAAAGAATTAATCGTGCTCGACGAGCAACTGGAAATAAACATTCCGACCGACAGTCAGGTAAAGCTCAAAACTAAAGCTGGTCTTGATCCGACTTTGAAGGAGCAACAGGGCAGAAAGGTTTACACGTGGAAGACCGCGAATCTCAAACGCCCCGAAAAGAGCGAGAAGGAAGAGGAAAAGAAAAAGCGGGATGAAAGCGAAGGACCTGAACCGCCCCAGGTTCAATTGACGACCTTTCGGAGCTGGAATGAAGTTGGTGAGTGGTATGCAGCGCTGGAAGGAGAGCGAACTACTCCCGACGAAAAAATTCGCGCCAAGGCCCAGGAGTTACTCAACGGTCAAACCACCGATCAAGGAAAGGTCGAAGCACTTTATCAATATGTAGCGAAGAATTTTCGCTATGTCTCACTGTCGCTTGGCCAGGGACGGTATCAACCCCACGCAGCTGCAGAGGTCATGGCTAACCAATACGGCGATTGCAAAGATAAGCACACCTTGCTGGCCGCGATGCTGCAGGCTGCCGGTATCCGCGCCTATCCGGCACTGATGAACTCTGTGCGCAAGATTGATCCCGATGTGCCTTCGCCCGGCCAATTTGACCATGTCATCACCGCGATTCCGCTGGGGAAGGAAATACTCTGGGCCGATACGACCGCTGAAATTGCGCCCTTTCAGTTGTTATCACCAGTGCTGCGAGACAAGAAGGCCTTACTGGTAACTGATAAAACTTCAGCGCGTTTGGAGACCACGCCCGCGGATCCGCCGTTCCAATCAAAGGAAGTTCTGGATGTAGATGGCCAGATCACTGACCTGGGCCGCTTCACGGGTCGAACTCGTCTTTCACTCCGTGGCGATTCCGAAATGCTCTTTCGCATGATGTTTCGCCGCACACCCAAAAATGATTGGAAAGAACTTGGCTACTACCTGACTATGGTCGGCGGAATTGAGGGCGAAGTTAGCGAGATCAAACCAACCGACCCGGTGGCTTTCGAAAAGCCATTTGAGGTGGACTACGAGTTTTCCACTAATAACTTTCTTGATTGGTCGAGTAAAAAACTGAAAGTTAAGATCCCGCTTCCGTCGATGAACCTCGCCGCCGTTCCGGAAAGTGAGGATCTTTCAAAACCCTTAAAGCTGGGAACGCCCATCGATGTTTCTTATCGCCTCAAGGTTGCGCTGCCGGCGAAATACAAGGCGCGTTTGCCACTCCCTCTAAAACTTACTCGCGATTACGCCGAGTACAACTCAACTTACAAACTTGAGGGCAACACTCTCGTGGTCGAGCGCAAGTTTCGGCTGCACCAGCGCGAGCTACCAGCCGAAAGGAGTGAAGACTACCGAGCCTTTGTTGCTTCTGCCCGTGCCGACGAGGAACAAACTCTTTCACTGGAAACTGACTAGTGCGGGTTCGCCAACCCTTCCTGATTCTGTGAAGGTGGAAGAACTGCTTGAAGCCGCCGACGCCGCCGGCAAGAACCAGAATTATCCGGTCGCAGAGGATCTGCTCAATCGCATTATCGAAAAGGAACCTAAGCATAAGACGGCGCGCCGCCTGCTCGGCGTTGCGCTCTTTGGACAGAATAAGCAGGAGCAAGCCGTCAAAGTGCTTCGCGAACAGATCAAAATCAATCCTTTCGATAACTATGCTTACAGCATCCTGGCCCAGGTCTTCTGGCGGCAACAGAATTACAGCGAGGCCGAGACAGCATTTCGTAAGCAGATCGAAATAACGCCTCTCGATAAGCATGCCCGGGGAAACCTCGGCCAGATGCTGGTTGAGTCGCGGAAGTACAAGGAAGCCCTGCCTGAGTTGGAACAGGGAATTTCATTGAATCCCGACGAAGCGTTTCTACATGTTAGCCTTGGTCGCGCATATCTAAACGTTGAGCAAACTGAAAAGGCGATCGAGTCATTCGAAAGAGCAATAAAACTCGAACCAGGCCCGCGCGGTATGGAATGACGTTTCTTACTTTCTCAGTCTAAAAAAGGTCCAGCTTGAAAAGGCTCAGCGCTATGCCGAGTCAGCCGTCACAGCCATCGCAACCGATTTACGCAATGTGGAACTGGACGGTTTGACGATGGAAGATCTCGGTGATGTGGATCGCATCAGTGCCTATTGGGACACTCTGGGTTGGGTTCATTTCCAAAATGGCAACCTCGATTTGGCGGAAAAGTATATTCAATCCGCCTGGTCATTGAGCCAGCACAGCGAGGTCGGTTATCACCTGGGCCAGATTTGGGAGAAGCAGGGGAAGACCGCTGAAGCTGCTCGTATGTATGCAACGGCCACAGTGGCGACACGGTTGGTGCCTGAAGCGCGAGAAAGTTTGGAGCGAATGGTTGGGAAAGAAAAAAGCGAGTTGTATGTAAAGGAAGCTACAGAAGCATACCGAGAAGCGCGTACGGTGAAGCTTGGACGGGTGCTGAAACGTGTGCAAGAAACCAGTGAGGCGCAGTTTTACATTGTTCTTGTTCCCGGTGTGTCGGGGCGTGCAGAAGTCGCCGAAGTGAAATTCATTAGTGGCGATGAAAAGCTACAAGACACTTGAGGCAGCACTAAAAACCGCCAACTTTGGTTTTAAGTTCCCTGATGAAAGAGCCACCAAAATAATTCGCCGCGGAGTCGGTTTTTGTAACGCGCTTGGCGGTGAGTGCTCGTTCATCATGTTGAGTCCGGACTTGATAACCTCAGTCGACTAGACTTGTGTTCGGCAGGAACCATTGGATCGCGGACGTCACACCGCCGTACAGACGTTTCGCGAAGATTACATGTAGATTTCAAGGATCAAACTAATGCAGTAAGGAAGGGGGCCTGCCCCCGTTCTTACTCGACGCACACTTGCCGCGAAGACTCGCTCAACGACTCGCGAATAATGCCCTGCTTGACACTTCCGCGAGCCGTTTGTTAGTTTCGCCCTCGCCTCGACGATCAAGAAGCAAGAAACGCGAAAAGCGATTCATTAAGCGGGTTTGATTGTCGAGGTTTGAAAAACTTACTTGTAGGCGCGTAGCTCAGGGGTAGAGCACTACCTTGACACGGTAGGGGTCTGGGGTTCAAATCCCCACGCGCCTACCAATAGAATCACCACTCAATAAGAGAAGGGGCCACCGTTGGCCCCTTTTATGACGAGAGTGAAGCGCATCTGAAAAATTCATCAATGCAAGGAACCGTTATCGTGAAGCTTTAGCCTCGCTTGTTGCGCCACCTCGGCTCGCTTTCTGCAAATAGGAGTTGGCTTAAGTTAGCAACTACTTGAAAACCCCTAAGGCTTCTTTTCGGCTGGCGGCGTGGCGATAGGGGTCATCTGCAAGGAGACGATTTGCCACGCTCCGCCGCGCTTCGCAAATACATTCGTGACTCGGTACTGCCCGCTGGCCTCCTGCCCCCCGTACTGTCCCTTCATCGTCGTCAGGCTGGTCATCACCGCGACGTCTCCGTAGACCCTCACCGTCCGGTCGCTCGCTTCGAGCGAGTCGAACCGGTTGGCGCCGGACTGGATGTCGGCCAGGCGCTGCGCCTTCGTGAGCACGACCCCGCCGGGGTTGATGAAGGTCAAGTCATCGCCCCAGATGCTTTCGAGTGCCTTCATGTCCTTGCCCTTAAGTGCCGCGATGTACTGGTCGGTCAACTGCGTCACCTCCTGCTCGGCGTTGCTGGTAGAGACTTTCTCCGCAGTCGGTTGAACCTTCTCTACCTTCTTCTCAGGCGTTTGGGTTTGACCGAGAGACGCAGACAAAGCAACGAATGTTGCTAACATAGCTCCAAAAAGTTTCTTCATGTGGAAGCTCCTTAGTTTAAAGGTAGGGACACCCACGTTGAACCGGAGTTTCAATGTGGGTCATGCGAAAGGATTGTTACGTGAACGCGGCGGAAGCTATCACAAGCACTATCTAACGGACAAGGAGGCAGGTCGTTTTATGATGCGCACTTCACGCCATCCCCCTGCTAGTTGCAGGCGATTAAAGATCTAATGACTTACCAGCCGAATGACAGTTAACTTAATCGGAATGGCAGATTTCTGCCAGTAAGATGGGCACAAACCTCCCTTGTCAGAATTTGCCAACAACCTTACGATCAAATTGAAAGGCTTCCCGTAAAGGAGATGCCGCTTAAGCGAAATGGTGCGGATTCCGCTTGGCTGTCTTGGCCTCTACTCAGTCCTAAGTCTCTCGCTTTTTGAGGTTTCCCGAAGATTGCGGCGCTTGCCTCGTCGCATCGTCGGATTGTCGTCTTACTTTGGCAGCCGGGGTGCGGCTGTGTTGCCAGCGCAGTGCCATTTGAACTTACAACCAGGAGTATCTCTTATGCCTCTCAAGAAACTAATTTTTTGCTTATCGGTGGCTCTGCTGATCGGCCTAGCCTCGATCGGATCAGCACGGGCTGACATCATTATCGCTACGGGCAACAACCCGCAGACCGACGAGAACGTGCTGCTCAACACTGGCATGACCGGTAACCCAATCTTCGGCACGACGAACCAAACGGGCTTTTCAGTCCGCTTCACGTCCAACGAAAACATTACCGCACCAGCTATGGGTCAGGCTCGGATCGAGGCAGTTGACGGCACGCTAAACCAATTGCTTATCGATATTCCCGGAGCAACGTTCACTTCCTTAATCCTGAACATTGACGCAGCGGCCGCCGGCCAGGTCACTTTCACGGTAACCGAAGATAACGGGATGACGACTCAGGGAACCTTTGCCCTCGGTGCATCCGGTGAGAACTTCTTCACCATCACGGCTATCAATGGACAACGGATCAGCAGCGTCTTATTCACTACAAACGTTGCGATGGTAATCACAAGCGTCGACGACGTAGCGCAGATCCGTATCGGTGGCGTTCAGCCAACCCAAACCACAATTCCAGAACCAGCAAGCATGTTGTTGTTGGGTACTGGACTGATTGGCGCGGCAAGTGCGGCACGAAGGAAACTCAACACGCGTAGGTAGTCGCTGGGCTTACGCGTATTGAGTTTGGTAACGCGTTACCCGTGTGGGACGGGTAACGCTTTTATTGCTTACGCAGTTTTTGTGATCGCTTATCGCAGGAACGGGAGTCGTGCCTCAATAGGTAAGCATTCCTAATAGGATAATCTGCTTGCCGCTTAAAAGTTCTGTAGGAGTCTTCAATCGGTTGTGGTAGTGCTCCGTTAATGACTTGCGATTCCAAATCATCTTGCCGTGTGATATAAGCGCGACTCCCTGAAAGTGGGATGACGGTTTAGCGGGATTCTGAAGCCGATTTCGCTAGGGCAACCCGTCTCTCCCCGGCAGAGCGACGGAGGCTTCTTGCATTCCCCTTCGCCGCTCTGTTTAATCCAAAAACACAAGGCATCAAAACTGAAATCACCCAGCCGATTTCCCGATTTGGCAACCCGGCCTACCAATGGGCGACCAGCGCGTACTCGGCGAAGAGCTCGGGCAGCGCCGTCCGTGACAGCAGCTGTACGCCCGGCACCAGTTCGCCGCGCTCGATTCCGCGGTCGGCCAGATCCTCGGTGACGACATACACGGGGATCTTCCGCTTCTCGATCAAGTCCAGGACGTCGCGATCCATCTTCGGAGCCTGGGTCTGCTTCCATTCGCCGACGGTGAGGCCCGGGACGCCCTGACCGGCGACCGCGTAGTTTACTGCGTTGCCGCGCAGCACCACGGTATGTTCCGCACCCGCGCCCTGCATCGCGGCCAGTAGCCAGAGGATGGTGTCATCCTGCTCTTCCATCACGGCCCGATAGGCCGACTCCACGATGTTCAATGTCTTCTTGGCCATGGCTTCACCTCACTTGGTCGGGATGACGAGAACGTTATCCGATGCCTCGATGAAGGCGTGGAAGTCGGCCGGCGACCCGCGCCGCGTACCCGGCACGAACTCGTTGACGCCGCGCTCATCGACGCACATGCCACAGTTTACCCAGTCCACCTTGCCGCCGTTCGTCTCGGCTTCGGTCAGCAGGGCCGCGACCTGGTCCTTCGTGGTGGGGTGGTTCTCCTCGGCCACGTCCTTGCCGTGGACGGGGTTCGGGTGCGCCGTCTGCCGCACGAACGCCAGACCCGAGGCCCCCTCGTAGGCGAAGACGTTGATGTTGTACCCGCGTCGGGCGGCGACGTCGAGGATGCGAAACGCCGTGGTCAAGTTCTCCGACTCGTAGGGAGGATCCATGAGCGCGATGGTCAATGTCTTTTTGGACATGCTTCGTCTCCTTAGTGCCAGAGGGTCTTGTGGCCGGCCGCGAGGTGGTCCACCACCACGTCGATGGGAGCCGCGGCGACACCCTCGGCCAGCTTGGCAATGCCGCGCTCCTGCAACGAGAAGTCATCAGCGAGCACCGTCACCCCGCTCCGCGCGAGCGCGCCGAGCGCAGCCGACTTCGCCGACGGGCGCGCCGAGAGTACTCCGTTTTGAGCAAGGAACAGCGTCACCTGGTTGCCGCCTTCGACCAGCCCTTTGGCCAAGTCGTAGTAGTAGCCGACATCGTTGGATTCAAACGGATCGCGCGACTCGATGAGCAGGTACTGAGCCATCTACGGTTCCTCCTCCTCTTGGGATGGTGCCACACTAGCACAGAGCGTGGGACCAGTCATCAAGTTGTCGCGTTGTTAGCAGCCCTGAAAAGGAACGCGCGGAATACTCCCAATCTCGGTAGGAGTCTGGCCACGAAAACCTCTTGGAGAGGTGGCGCATCTTTGGCAGACTTGAGTCCTAATTTGATTTCTGGTTGATCAGAACTAAAAACTCTCAACCCGGAAAGGCAAAACTATGAATACTTCATCAGATAGACTGGCGGTTGTTGGTCTGACGCACCTGCCGCTCAATCCATCGGCTGGCAAGACTTTTGTGGTTGTAGTCGAGCTAAACCGCGAAGTCATCAACGCGGAAGTTCCCGTGGCGGTCTTGCTGGAAAAGCAGCGGATTGTTCCGGCAGGCGGCGGATTCCCGGAGACCCGTCCCACTGGACTGAATTACTTTGAGCCTGGTTTTGAACCTGCTCCCATAAAGATTGAATCTGGAACAAAGTATGGTGTATCGCTGCCCATGGTCGTGAAGAAGGACGCCACGGCAGACCCGGGCCAAGTTCCAGTTAGCTTTCCTGAAAAGCTTCTTATTACGGCGTTCATTAACGATCTTAGAGATGGTTTTCGCAGTGATCTGATCTACATCGAGGCACGGACCGTCGAACGCCCAAAGAATTAAAAAACAAAGATGCAATCGGTAGTTCAAGCAGATGACGCCAGGCGAAACTGCGGGAGTGCTTGAACACCGCTGGTTAGAAGACTTCGCACATGTTAGTCATGCGTCACGGCCATAAAGAATCGAGGAGTAGCGCGAGGTTAAGGCCGGCCTGTCTGAGTTGGTTTTCCAACACGGGCTTGTTACGCGCCACGTATTTCTCTTTTCCTTCCCACGACACCAGGTAGCTGGTCTTGCTAAGCCGTTCCTTAATGATAATTGATTGATATGCTGAACGTGCTGCCACGAGTGACTCAGTTGCCCATTTACTAAGGCGCGGATCTACGTTTCGCAGTTCTTCATGACGATCTCGATCCTGGATGTCAGGAGTTTTCGGCGGGTTGGTAGTGTCTTCAGATCCCTCGATGATGCTGAAAAAACCGCTGTCCCAAAAGCCATGTAGGTTCGGCGGCTTAGCCTCGCCGGTGGGCAGAATTAACCAGTTGCCGCCGCGATCACTCTCTAATTTCTCATGAGCTGCTATCTCAGGATCTGTAACGAGAAATGGAAAGCTTCCGTTCGCCTTCGAGATGTAGGAGCAGCCAACGTGCAGAGGTTGATGCAAGTCACTTACTAAATGAACGAGCAAGCGAAGAGCATTTGGCTTACTAAAGCGGTCGGAGCTTTCAGCCAACACAGAGACACATATGTCGGCAACTTGCACCACGTCATCCACGCGAGTGAAATAGGAGTAAGCAATCGGGTCATATCCCGTGGCTCCTAAAGGAAGGTTAACGAAGTGCCACTCCCGATTGTTTGCGTTGCGAGCGTCCGTCAAGAAAGCCTTTGTTTCGGGATGATCGCCAGGTTTTGGCTTCGGGAAATCCTTGACGGCATCAGCCCAGCTTGCAATCGCAGGCAAATTGCTTTCGTTAAGATGGGAGAGAAGCCCGGCGACTGCCTGTTTCGCATTACCGGACTGCATGTTCTTCTCGGCTAATTCTGCGACGCGGCGGTGACGCGATTTATCCCACTCTAAACTCTCAACCAGCGGGTATCTAAAACTGTCGCTCATAGTCTCACTCCATTACATAGAAATCCGACTATCGACGATACACTTTGTAAACTTGGGAATCTCAAGGCGCCGGGGTTTTTGGTAGGACTTTGCCGCCCAGGTAACCCGCCTGACTCAAGCCCATCAAGATCACAAATGTAGTCCCCAACTCCGGTAGTCTCGAGATGTCGTTACTGGGGTTTCTTAGGAAGATATAGGTGTAGATAACCATTGCGATCAGAGTCCATACAAACATCTGATATTTCATAATGCTCAGGATGCTGGGGTTTTGATCATCGCGGAAGAAGTCTACGAATTCGTAGTAGATGATCGCCTTGCCAAGCGTCGCGATCGTACCGTCAAAGTTAAAGCGGTAACAGGCCTTTCCGTTTTGGGTATCGACCACCAGCGTATTTGTCTTCGAAACCGGAACAGAAGCGGTGCCCGAAAATAATGTCTTCTTGACGCTGGGCTCAATTGTCAGGCTGATTTCATCATCGGCCCAATGTGAAACCGACAGCTCCCACCTCTTACCATCAAAACCGACAATTCTTATTGCACCTCTGTTCTTACCCAAGCCGGTACCGCTAATGGTGAGAACACCGTTATCATAGGTAAGCATGATGACTTCAGCGGTTCTCTTTTCTTCCTTCACCGCTGAAATGACACTAGAAAAGACTCCCGAGCCAATTACGATTCCCGCTAACGCCAATAACGGATCGGGAATAATGATCCAGCCATTCTCGGGCTTGAAGAGTGTGTGGACGGCCATGGCCGCTAAATAGGAACTCACGATGATCAGCGTCCAGGCAAAGGCTTGGGCTTTGGATAAGCTCAGCCGGTCATCGTCGCCACCGATGAAAACAATCAAGGACTTACGTCCCAGATATTTGGCCGCGAGAAACCCGAGCAGCCATAGTGCAGCCATCGCGACAAAGAACACTAACCACATAAGTTTTGGTGAAAATCCCATAAACATCTCCTTAAAGTTCTACCGCAAAAATATTTTTGCTCACCGGCGCTAGATAACCGTAACTGCTGCGAGCCGATGAGCCCGCAACTCGCGGCGACCAGCGCTACGAGAACCTGTGGATCCCGTAGGTCGAGTTTGACGATGTTCTAAATATAAGTGCCTCTACAATCCAAAATATTTCAAGATTGGTCGACAACCGCGCGATGGGAGGCGTTGCGTATGGAAAGTGCACCCTTTAGGTTGTTGTAATTTCGTGCGACGTGATGGCCACGGACCCTCCACATCGTCGACGGCTTTGAGCCAGGCGGGCGCGGTATCTAGTGTTAAAGCCTAAAACCAAACAGTCATCGTTCCGCAGTGCCACTACGGGTCGACTTCCATCCAGCTCAGGTGGAGGTGCGGCCAATCATCACTCTAGAATTTAGTGATGCGCGGGAATGTCGTCCTGACATTTAGCAGGATACTGTGCCGCAGGTACAACACGAACAAGTTGCATCATCCCCCGATCCTCATGCGCGAGGATGTGGCAATGGAGTACGTAGGTGCCGGTAAAGTCGACGAAGGTGTGACGAATCGTGATCCTGCCAGGAGTCACATTCAGTATCTGGCCGGTTGCATTGGTAGTGAACTTCGCTAGTGGAATCGCGATCACATCCTGCCAGACAAAGCATGCTTGTTTTTGTCGCAACTCTGAAGGAGTTGCGACGGGTATTGGTTATTGCAACGAACCCTTTCAGGGTTTGGGTCTTCTGTATATGTCGCGCTTCGTCCCAGGGTTGCCGGCTGAAATTAGCGAACGCCTTTAGCGTTAAATTCAAACTGCACTCCACTCGGTTGCTAGGCTAGGCGTTAACCGTTGACCTGGTTCACCTCTGGAGATATATTCCGCACATCTTCGATCACGGACTGATCTCCCGGAGGCTGGCTAAGTCCAGCCAGCGCTCGATCTTCTCCGCCTGACCAGCCTATTTCCTGCCAAGCCGCTTTGGTTTTAAAAACCCTTGGCTAAGACTTTTTGCATTAAACGGAGGCCGTATGAAACGATATGCTTTGACCCTGGTCTTTGCGGTGCTGTCGGCCAGCGCTGCGCTTGCTCAAACGAAATCCCCGGTCGAAGGCGTTTGGAAGGCTGCTGAAGTGGTACCGGCTAGTAGCAGCGCCGCTGAAAAGCCAAAGCCGATAACAAACCCTCAACCAGGTTTATTAATTTTCACAAAGGGTTATTACAGCGTTGTGGCCGTAACCGGGGAGAACCCGAGAGCTGCAGTCGAACCCAAAGATCGGCAGAACCTAACCGACGCTGAGAAGCTTGCTTTTTTTGAGCAATGGAGAGCCTTCGCTGCAAATTCGGGCGCCTATGAAATTAAAGGTTCGACACTTACGAGACGCCCCAGCGTAGCTAAGAACGTAAATGTGATGGGCGGTCAACAGACCATCATTTCGGAGTTCAAAATGGAGGGGCCCAACACGCTCTGGTTAATCCCGCCAGCGGATCGCCCAAATGATCCACGAGTTAAATGGACTAGAGTAGAGTGAATTTGGGTTAACTTTTCGCCTTGGTGCGCTCCCAGCGACTTGGTGAGGCTGGCTCGCTCTAGCCTATGATTCGGGCCAGCCTTTTCACCTAACGTTCAAGAAGAACGCGGGCACAGTGACGATCGATTCGATTGACGTAGTCTAGGCCCACGGACTCGGCACAGTAGGCAAAGTCGACCTCCGCTCAACCATGCAACCCCCAATGATCTTTCTGCTGATCCTGTCATTAACGCTCATCTCCTTACTCATGCCTGGGATGCCGCGCGCTGCCCAGACGAGTGGGCCGCCCAGCGGACAGAGCGCGGGTGGTGGCACCGTCATCTTCTCCTTAAAGAAAGAGACGGAGGGGAGCTTCCACATTGAGCCAATCGTGATCATCAGCGGCGGCAAATACACAGAGCCGCCGGCCGGCGGTGACGCTGGCGTCATGAAGAAGTTCACTGATAGTTACTTCCGAGCCGATCGACAATATCGCGTGATCTTCGGCGGGGGCGACGCAGGGAGTTTGCTGGTGCAAAAGTACTCGGAGGATATGTGCGGCAACCTGTTGGCGGAAGTCGGCGTGCAGACGACCGCGCGGCTCGGTGGTGAGGTGCGGGCGTTGGCCGTCTCCTCCGACAAGATCGGCAGCGGGGCGAGTTCGCGCCGCGCGCCGACTGAAGCGGAGCGTGCTTCTGCGCTTGAAGTCGCCCGCGCGGTTTATGGCCAGCGGCGCGTGGGAGCTGCCCTTGTCAAGAAAATGAATACCGTAAATCTGACAGCGACCGACATCGAGCGCGACGGCAAGTTCGAACTGATTGGGAGTTTCCAGATTGACGGCGCAAATGAGACCAAGCACAACCTCTTCGTCATCTTCGAGCCGACTGCCGCTGGAAAATACAAGGCGGCCTGGAATTGGTATGAGAGCGGGTACGAAGATCGCAAACTAATCGATGTGGTTGACCTTGACGGCGACGGCGCGGCAGAGATCATCGCCGAAGGTTTTGAAATCGAGAACAATTTTTACGTCATTTACAAACGGCAGGCCGACACCTGGCGTCCTGTCTACAAGGGCGGTGGTGGTGGAGCCTGTTGAAGGAGATTGAGCTGTGACCTTTGAGGCAAGCCGGTACTTAGCCTGTCCTTAAGAGCAGTACCCCGCCGCCGCTGAATATTCCCCCCACACACCCAGTCATCAGCGTCGCCAACGTAGCTGCCAGCAAAGCTCGCACGCCGAGACTGGCCAGATCGTCGCGCCTCGAGGGGCGCTAGTGCCGCAGTGCCCCCCAGAGCGTGCTAACGTTGATACGGACCAGATTATTCTCAAGCAGTTTCTCAAGCGCATCCAGCGCACCGGCTTCGCTGAATTCTTGTTTTACGACTGGCGGCGCTTGCGCGATGGCGAGGCTGATCCTGCATTTCCGTTAAACGAGCCGAAATATCAAGGCGCGTCGATTCTGGTTACCAGGAAGAACCTTGGCTGCGGCTCATCGCGCGAGCACGCGCCGAGTTGCGGCTGGCTTGTTTCTTACTGCTGAGTCCTGCACCCTAAGATTGTCGCGGCAGTAATAGCTAGTCCATAGCCTGGTGAAGTATCAAGTTCGGAGGACCTCTAACAATGACCATCGAAGATTGGCGAGTAGAGATCAACACCCTCGATGGCGAACTACTGCGCCTGCTCAACAAGCGAGCGCGGCTGGCATTGCAAGTAGGCGAGTCGAAGACGGCCTCGGGTCTTTCTTTATGCGATCACACGCGCGAGCGCGAAGTAATCGAGCGTATGTGTGAAGCTAATGAAGGACCCCTCGATGAGCGCGCGATAGTAGAACTCTTCCGCGCTGTCATTCATGAATCGCGTCGCATTCAAAGTCGCGGCCTCGACGCAGGCGATGAAAACGAGATTCCGAAATTTAAGGGGAAGGAAGGTCACTCACGAATCGCGTTTCAAGGAGCAAGAGGAGCGTTCAGTGAAGAGGCCGCCGTCAGTCTGCTCGGTGAGGACATTGCCCTCGTGCCTCGTCCTACTTTCGAGTCGCTCTTCAGCTCCATCAATGACAAAGCCGCCGACTATGTCCTCGCTCCAATCGAGAACAGTCTCGCCGGTTTCGTTCATGCCTGCTTCGACCTGCTTCTGGATAGCAAATTGTTTATCGTCGGCGAAGTCATTATTCCAATCAATCAGTGTTTGATCGGCGGTCCCGGCTCGACCTTTGAAGAGATTACAACGGTCGAGTCCCATCCGGTCGCACTCGATCAATGCCGGCGTTTCCTGGCGGCTAATCCGCAACTTAAGCGGGTTGCGGCCGAAGACACCGCCGGGAGTGTGGCGCGAATTATTGAAGCGGGCGAGACATCTCATGCGGCTATCGCGGGAAAACGTGCGGCAGAGCAACATGGCGGGGTGATTCTTCGCGAACATTTAGAGGACAGTAGTGAAAACTACACGCGGTTTCTTTTGCTCGCACCCGCCGCGGATTTTCCTGACGACGCCGACAAGATCTCTGTCGTGATTGAACTCCCACATCAACCGGGAGCACTACACCAGGCCCTTGAGCCTTTCGCCAGGCGGGGAATCGACTTAATGAAGATTGAAGGTCGTCCTGTTAAGGGCCGCCCCTGGGAATACTGCTTTTATCTTGACCTTCGAGGTTCTCAGAATGACGGCGAAGTAACGAGTGCGCTGAGCGAGCTTCGTGCCCAGCGAGTCGAGACGCGAATCCTGGGCGCATATCGTTCAGCACGCGTACCGGTAAGCTAACGTCATTGCCGATTGCCAATTGCCAATTTCCCAATTAGTGATCCAAGCGGAAAGTACCACACCATGATTCTTGTTCTAACACCAAACATCAAACCGGACAGCGACACATACGAGCAGCTCGTTGCTCATCTTTCTCGCCTGCAAAACATTCAGTGGCGCGTGCATCAGGAGCAGGGAACCGAGCAAACGTTGACTGAAATCTATTTGATTGGCAACACGGCCGCGATTTCAGGTGACGACATGAAAAGTTTGCCGGCAGTTGAGCGGGTCGTCCGTGTATCCGAAGAATATCGGGTGCTTGGTCGCCATAGCGACGATTACCGGGCGGCACATTTTGATTATCAGGGACTGAGATTCGGTCAGGATACGTTGCATGTGTTCGCTGGGTTATGCGCGGTGGATACGCCGGGAATGTCGAAGTGATGATGAAGGCACTCCGCGATAACGGGCAGGTGTGTACGCGGATGGGCGCCTACAAGCCACGCACCAGTCCCTATTCTTTTCAGGGGCACGGAAAGAATTTTTTGCCTTACGTTTTTGAGCTGGCGGGAAAGTATGGAATCAAGGTCATCGCGATGGAGATTACGCATGAATCTCATATTGATGAAATCAACGAGGGCCTCCAGGCGACCGGCAATTCCACCGGAATCATGCTGCAAATCGGCACGCGCAATACTCAGAATTTCGAGCTTTTGAAAATTGTCGGGCGACAGCAGGATTTCCCCGTCCTGCTAAAACGTGGCTTTGGAATAACGTTAACTGAATCTCTTCATGCCGCCGAATATCTGGCGAGTGAAGGCAATCGCAGGGTTGTCTTTGGACTCCGCGGCGTCAAAACCAACATAGCGGATCCGCATCGCAACTTTTCGGACTTCGCCCATGTGCCGGTAGTAAAGCGTCTGACGCGGATGCCTGTCTGCATTGATCCTTCACATGCGATTGGTTCGCGTAGTTCCGGACCGGAGGGGATCCTGGACATAATGCACGCGACAGCACAGGGCGTTATTGCGGGTGCCAACATGGTCCTTGTCGATTTTCATCCTGAGCCTGCCTCTGCCCTCGTTGATGGACCACAGGCGCTCACTGCTTAGCGAGCTGCCTCAATTCATCGAGGATGTTCAGATTGCTCATAACGCGTATTTGAGCCGCGAGGCTCTAGCTGAACGTTACCGCAATGCTCAGGTGCCCTCGTAGCAGGCCTAGCCCATCGATTTCTCGTCCTACCAGGATAACCAAAATACCTACCTGCGGAACTTAACTGGCCTGCTCACCACGATTACTTGCCATTTTTTGCGCGTTGGAGTTTCAACAATTCTCTCAAACGTTGCGCACAACTTAGCCCGGTTTAAAGAGCAACACCCCTTCGCCGCCGCTGAATATTCCCGCCACACACCCAGTCATCAGCGTCGCCAACGTAGCTGCCAGCAAGGCTCGTAAGCCGAGGCTGGCGAGGTCGTCGCGACGCGAGGGCGCAAGTGCCGCAGTGCCCCCTACAAAGATTGCCATCGCTGCCACGTGTGCGAATCCGCAAAGCGCGTAACTCAGGATCACCACGGTCCGGGGATCGGTTATCTGTCCGCTGGAGATTAACTGTGCGAGATGGTTGTAGGAGAAGACCTCAGTCAGGATTACTCGCTCGCCCAACAAGCGAGCCGCGATTGGCACATCGCTCGATTGCAGTCCGAGCAGAAAGGCGAAGGGATAGAAACCCCAGCCCAAGATTCTCACAAGCGAAAGCGGTTCGCTCATTCCCAACCACGAACTGCCGGCGCCGAGTATTTTGTCGATCAGCGCTACGATTCCCAGGATTGCGATGAGTAGTGCCGAGACTCCTGCAGCCAGCTTCAGTCCATCCATCGCTCCCTGAATAATTGCGCTTATCAGATTTTTCGACCGGCTCGACTCGTCTTCCGGAGGAACGGCCGCGAGCGTCTCGGGCGTTTCGGTTTCGGGAATAAGCAGCTTGGCAACGATCACGCAAGCAGGAATTGTCAGGATCGAAGCCGAGATCAGGTGTCCTGCTATTTGTGGAAATACTCCGGTTAGAAATGCCACGTAGACTCCGAGCGTACTTGATGCCACCGTCGCCAGGCCGGTAGTCAATACCAGCAACAACTCCGAGCGCGTCATTTTTTCCAGATACGGTCGGACCACGAGCGCCGATTCAATTCCAACAAAGATGTTCGCCGCACTGGAGAGTGATTCTGCGCCGCTGATTTTCATCGTTCGGTGGAAGAGCCTGGCGAAGAGCCGCACGAATATCTGCAACACGCGCAGGTGATAGAGCATAGCGGTGAACGCGGCAAAGAAAATTACTACCGGAAGAACCTGGAAGACGAGGATGAAGCCGATGGATCCTGACTCTCCGGGGCTTGCCGCAAGTGGTCCAAACAGGAACACCGAACCGCTCTTTGACGCGTTGAGTAAGACCAGCACCGCGTCGTTCAGCCAGAGTAAGATTCGATGCGAACCAGGTAAGCGAAAAATAATCAGACCAATCAGAAGTTGCAGAGCGGCTCCCCACGCTATCGTTCTCCACGCAATCTTTCGTCGATTACTGGAAAGCAACCAGGCGATTCCCGCGAAGACAATGAAGCCCACGACTGACACTGCGTGATGAATCATATTCCTTCCATCCTCTGATTGGTTTTTATTGCAGGCGCCGTAAGATACGTGATGAAAGAAGCGCGAGGCAAATCGGACTGGATCAAATCGTCAATCCCTGGGCTTTGGAGAAATCGCGGCAGCAGCAGTTATCTGCCGCCTGAGTTGGAGAGAAAATCATGAGCTACTCCAAGTGAGCATCCAGATGTCGGCTTCGGTAGACAGGAGTGTGTAATAGAGTGTGCGGCTGTCGCCGGTCAGTCCGTATTCGACAACTGGCTGAGTTGCTGAGGGCAGTCGAATCTTGGCAACGGCGCTGAATCTAGGCCCAACTGCCCCAGCATTCCAATCCTAGACAGTCAACGTACTGTATTCCTGTCCTCCCCGAAAAAGTCTCAAGAAGTCCTCCAAAACGCTCTTTATGCGTTGGCTAACAAGTAAACTGCCTCGTTACTTTTCGGTGGGTTTAGATTTTTAAAGGATTTCATTTGAGCGCTATTCTTTGAAGGGACACGTAGGGCGCTTCCCTCATGTCATTGACTAAGGTACAAGACCGCAAATCTCGCCGCGAATGTGCTCATCTTCCGACTGTAACGGCAATACGGTTTTGAGGCGTAGCGGACTGCGACTGCCGCAGAACCTCATCGCTGGTCAGTGCCCTCATGAATTCCACGAGCTGATTCAATTCTTCGTCATTTAGGTTAAGTGGGCGTATGCGCTCATCGAGATTTGCGTTCGCATTGCCGCCACGGTTGTAGAAACGCATCACATCGATCAGGGTCTTCTCCGATCCGTTGTGCATGTAGGGCGTTGTTAGTTCAATGTCGCGCAGTGTCGGCGTCTTGAAGGCCCCGATGTCTTTCGGTTGTTTGGTCACCAGATATCGCCCGAGTTCCGTGAAGCCCCTGGTGTGCGCAAGCAATGGAGCGGAGTCCTGAGTTTGGCCGACTGACCCGCCCTTGTGACTCATCCCGTTGAGCGGTTTGTTTTGCGAGTTGACACGCTCGTAGCCTGCCACTTGTTTTGCCAACCCACTCAGATGCTCAAAGCTTATGTCTTTTGCGACAACGCCGGTGTTGTGAAATTTGAAGTCGGTAAAAAAAGGAGAGGCGATGCTGAACGAATGGCATTCGATGCACTCGGCCTTGCCTTTGAACAGCTCCCAACCTCGCCTCTGGGCGTCAGTAATCGCGTTTGGGTTGCCGGAAATAAAGCGGTCAAACGGCGAGTTAGCAGAAAGCTGCGTTCGCTCGTAGGCGGCAATTGCCTTGGCTATGGTACTGATGGTAATGCCCTCACGCTTGAAGACGCGTCGAAACTCTTTTTGATACTCGGGGAAGGCGCTGACGCGCGCGACAACTGCGGTATTGTTTCCCATACCCATCTCGAATGAATTTGTCAGCGGCTGTTTCGCCTGTTCCTCAAGTGAACTCGCACGGCCATCCCAAAACAGCCGGTCGCTGAACATCGCGTTTAGAATTGTGGGCGGGTTTCGAGTTCCGGTCTTTTTAGAGACACCGATCCCGACAGTGTCGTGATCGGTAAAAGCATTGGCGGGATCGTGGCAAGTTGCGCAACTTACAGTGCCATCGATTGAAAGTCGTTTATCGAAATACAGTGTCTGGCCCAATGCCACTTTGGCGAGCGTCATAGGGTTGTCTAACGGAACTCGGCGACGCCAGGCGACTCTGCTTAATCCGGTGGGTGGTTGAAACTCAAAATCCTTAATGGCGGGAATCTTCCGCTCGTCAAGCTGGAAGCCAAGCGTAACGGATGTGGCCAAAAGAAGAATTGTAAAAAGGATCAGACTACAAATTTTCATGACCGTTTAATCGACGGTCGAGGGCTCCGCTACTTCGATTTACGGTCCAATGCCGCAGTCCCCTCCTATCCTGCGGGCCCGTAGGCGTCCCATCGCGGATTCGTTTCAGGAATGAACTCGCTGAAGTTGCTTCCAGCATGTATTACTTTGATGATTAACTGCGCCTCGACCGCACTAACTTCGGAAATCGCCCAGAAATCATCAGTTACACTGAGAATCTCAACACTGATAGTGCCATCGGTACTTAAATCAAAAATCGCAGTGCGGTTCGGCCCATCGAGTAACAATCGACTGCGAGATGTTCTCAATCGCTCCAACAGCAGTAGTGTTTCCTGGTCGTCGAGGTCATCCTGATACTCCGTGTAGTCCTGACCCTCCTTCAAAGTACCCTCTGAGGGAGCCTCTGATTTGAACTGTGTGACAGTGATTTTCAAAAAAACCATCCCAGAACTTATTCGAGCGAATCATGCTCTATCCCCTTGCCATTCGGAAAATAGCGGGTGGTACGCCAAAAATAATAAGCACCCTTATCTTTATTCAACTCGTTCAGCCTGGCGACCTCAGAAATTGCTTCTTCCAATGTCGGAAGGATTGCCGTAACAGCAACAGAGTCCTCAACCGAATCGAATTCGTCAATTCGAAGAACTGCATATACTTGAAGTTTTTCCCGCATCGGTACGAGTAAAGACTTCGTCCAGCGCTCCAGTGAGAAGGTTCACGCTGGGGGAGCCACCTGACTGCTGTTGAACCAGATTTTCTCCATCGTATAAATAGGTGGTCGTGTTCCCATTGGATAATAGTGAGGCCGGTGTGTAAGGGGAGCTAATCCGCTTTCATTTAAGACTCTCTGTCTGGCTTTTGTCGGAATAGGTTTCTATAAAGTCGATAGAAGGGATTGTGCTTCAACAGTACACCAAGGAGAGCACCTACGATTATCAGAACTACCGAAAGGGTGTTGGCAAGCTCAAATACCAATCTCTCTTCTCTTGTTAGGTATACAACTGCGCCGTGATGGACGTTAAGTGGATAAACTCTATGTGCTTCAGGCAAAGGCGATCTAGGACGTGTTTGATAATGATAGTTATCCAAGTACATAACTAACCCGAAAAGCAGCAGGCCAGTGCTTAGGAGGCCAATAATTAAAACCTTCTGCACTAACCGAATAATGGAAGTGCGCCGTTCTGATATTCTCAATGTGATCTATCTCACGTCGGGAAAGAATGCCGAGGAGTCGACCGGCTTAATTCCCGAGCATTCACCCAGAACCAAGTGCCAGCCGGGGACACTTCTATTGTTTTCTTCCCCCCAGCACTTTCGGCTGGAATTCTCTGCAATCTGACCAATTATACTCAGGATTGTAAATATCACATGGTAATCTCCTTACCCTCTCCCACCAATTAGTTGAAAACGGTATCGTAGTGTTAGTTTCAGTCAGATATGCCCCGCCGCCTGCCCCTTTGCCAAAGGTAAATCCTCCACCTACAACCGTCTGTCCATTCTCGTCCTGCCCAACAAGCCCGTCGAGGGATAATTTAGGTCCGGCACCTGCGTCTACGCTTCCATTGGTAAATAATCCTTCGAGGCCATAAATCGTGTCTGCGTTCGAATAGTGGAAAACGCCTCCTCCAGAAACTCCTGCGGCTACCCCGTAAGCGGGACCGTGCTCATAATACAAGCCGACATTTCCAGAAAAGTCGATAGCTACTCCTACGCCGCCGGTATAACCCAACCGAGCTAGTATGCCGGTAACTGATATCCCAACCTGGATAGTATCCGTCCCGAATGGGTCCACAAATCCCAGAGGGTTATTCCCAACGTATGCGTACAAGTTTATTCCACCTCGCAATCCAATTGGGTCATTGGCAATGAACCGTTGGAGCTTTGGACTGTAATATCGCGCCCTATAGTAGTAAAGACCTGTTCCATCGTTCTCTCTTCCGGTGAATTGCGAAGCGTTGGTGCTCGCAGAGCCGCTAACGGATGTTTGGCCGAATGGCTCGTAAGTGTATTGTGTCTGCACGGTGCCGGTGGAATCGGCCAACCCAGGCGTTATTCCGAGGCCATCAAAGAGCGGGCTCCAGGCTCCGCCGGAATCAGTAAGACTAATTACCTCGTCCAGCCCTCCAGTGAGAGTGTTCGCGCTTGGCGAACCACCTGACTGCTCCTGAACCATATTTGGGCCATCGTAGAGATAAGTAATCGTATTGCCGTTGACCGTTTTGCTGATTCGCTTTCCAAAAGCGTCGTATTGAAAACTTGCTGTCAGTCCGGGGCCAGTCATTGACACTAGCTGATTGCGGCCGTTCCAAATGTAGGTATTTGTCCCATCGCTTGTCAGGTTGCCGTTCAAGTCGTAACTGAGAGTCTGGCTGCCAAATGCTGTCTGCTGGTTTGCGGCATTATGAGAGGTAATTGAAACAACCGGCGGCAATCCGGTCCGGGCGTAGCTGCCGCCTATCGTAGTGCGGCGTCCGGCGTCGTCGTATGCATAGGTCAAGTTGCCGAGCGTGTTCGCGCCCTATTTGTCGGTGATTCCAGCGAGCTGCAAACATCGTCATAACCGCTTTCATGACCATGCCACTGGGTATGGTGAGACTGGTGCGGCGATTAGCGTTATCGTAACCAATGGTGACAGTTGCCGAACCTTGAGTGATTTGGGTCAACCGGTTTGCGTCGTCGTAGGTATAGTTTACAGTCGACTGGCCCGCCACAGTGATGCTGATTTAGCCGTAAAACGTCGTAAGTGTAAGTGATCGTGCCCTGGGGCGTGGTCGCGGTCGTGAGGCGATCGAGGTTGTCGTAAGCCAGAGTGATTGTGCCGGATATTGAATTGACGGACTGTGTCAAACGATTGCCTGCATCGTAGGTGATGGTGGTGGAGATCCGGGTAAGTTATCTGAGTCAGCCGGTTCAGCGGATCGTATTTATAGCTCGTTACCTGGCTTTCGCGGTCGGTCACTTGCGTTAGGTTGCCGTTTAGATCGTATTGATAGGTCTCATCGTGCGGCAACTGATCACTACGAGTTGCTACCCGGTCCATGTTGTTGTAGACATAGCTGGTGACGCCGTTGCGAGCGTCCGTCACACTCATTCGATCGCTGTTCGGGTCATAGCCTAAGGCAGTGACTCCCTGCAGCGGATCCTTCGATTGAGTTCGGTGGTTCAGTTTGTCATATTGATAATGGGTCTGATTACCTAGAGGATTGGTAACCGCCGGGCCTGCCCTAGCATCGACTTGAAACTGTTCGTCTTCCAACGGATCTGTTATCGCGACGAGGTTGCCGGAATTATAAGTAAACTGGAATCTATGCTGGAGCGCATCAGTGACAGTCAACAGCTGGCCCGCCGTGTTGTAAGTTAGTCGTTTGATGACTGAGTGGATCGGTTATGCTGGTTAAGTTTCCTGTCGGGTCATATCCATACGCTGTCGCATGGGTTAGAGGATCCGTCACGCTCGAGACTCGATTAAAGCTTGGCTCATAGGTCATGGTGGTTGTCACTGCTTCGGAGGTGCCGGAGAGTCTTGTCACGCTTGCGAGATTCCCCATGGTGTCATAGGCAACGCTGGTCGTCCGGCTTAAGTGATCGGTCACACTTAGCAGGAGGTTGGTACCCGATTGCCGGCCATAGGTGTAGATCTGTTGTTCAGATGTTCCCAAGGCCCGTGTTTCAGAAATATATACCCACCGGAATTGAATGTTACACGGCGAATGTTGCCGCGCGGATCAGTGACGTCTGTCTGAGTGATTCTTCATTGGCGTCTAGCGTATAGGCAATTTGGTAAGTGGATTGTCTGCCTGTGTCTGCTTGTTACCCTGCCGGCGCTGTTGTACTCATTCGTTAAGTAAACAATGTTGCGGGCATCCTTGACGGTATGCATCCGGTTTGAAGTGTCATATGTGTACTCGGTGACACCGTGTCGGAACGGTTACCTTCCACAAACGTCCGCCAGCATCGTAAAGGTAGCCCACCGTTCGTCCGGTATTGTCCTTTGCTTGAGTGATTCGATTGCTTGAGTCATTGCTGAACTTAACCCACCTCCGATTCGGGGAGGTGATCTGCGTTATGTTGCCAATGGTCCATTGGTAGCGGGTGATCGTTAGCTGGTTTCCGTACCGATCGCGGATAGATTGCAGCGGGTAGAATTCGGGGAAAAAATAAACTGTTCCATCCTTGAATCGCAATTCCCATCCACGAGGCTGTTGTTATATGAAATCCGTGATTTGTGAAAAGCACTTGGTGTAGTCGTGTGCTCGTAAACCGCATCTATGAACCCTGTTCCGGGAGAGATTCGTACGTAGTGTATGCGTCCGCTTTCAGGCATGATCAGATCGATTCCTGATAGTTTTGCTGAGACGAGAGCCACATGTCGAAGGATGCCTCGGGGCCATTCGAAGGCCCGGGAACTTATCTTCCGGTCGGTATGTACGCCGTAGCCTAATTGGGAGGGTGTCTTGCACCGCCGAGGTCTGTCTTCCTTTGCACAAAGAGGCCGGTCGCTGTATCCACCGGATCACACATTTGTTTCCCGGACCGTTTCCAGGCTTCGGGAACCGTTTAGAATCGCGGATTGGCCACCGATCATGATTCCGTTGAATTCATAGACCGCTAGACCCGATCGGGAATAACCTGCCTACCGTTCGCACTGACAGTTCCTTGACCATAGACGTACCAGCCTTTACCTTCAGGATCATAGTTCCAGAAATCGATCCGTTCGCCGGGACGCTCACCTGTGTAATTTGGATAAATCAATGGGGCTCGCGGGGGAATGACCCGGGAACCGCCGGGCTGTATCGAGGCAAACACGGCGTTGGTCCCTGTGGCAGACGGAATGGTGGCCGGTCCGTTGGCACCGGCGTAATGCTGATTTGAGTTACAGCCTGACCATCCAGATCGCGAATTACGGTCCCTGGAGGAAGGTGGAGTTCCAGCCCCGGGATCAACGGATTGGTGATTACGATTTCTTCCTGGTTGGGAGAAGGGATCTTGGCAGCGTGGGCCATATCCAGCTTTGGCATCCAGATCGTAAACGGCAAGACGTTTGTCTTATCCGCAATGATTTCAACACCGGCTCTGAATATTCCATAGGTTGTCTCGGACGACTTGCAGAACGTCCGTCGATCACCATGACCTGGTGGCCAGCCGGAATCTCTTTCAGCAGAATCTTCCGGTCTGTCAGTGGTTGCCCGACGGCCATCGACGAATCGTCACGTTGGGAAGGGGTTTACCGCGCAGCGTCAGTGCCTGGCCCGACAAGGCAGTCTCACCGGCTTTGGCTTGCAACGAGGGCTGATCCTGCCAGCTTGATTTTTCGCCTTTACTTTGCCAGTCGCCTCGCAAGTTTTCCTCATCCGGCGTCCAATCAACGTCATTCTCGATTGGTTAGGTATTGTTTCGACTTTCTTGTCGCCCTTGGTGGTGAACGAAAAACAGCAGGCGTGATTTTGTTGGCGTCTCAGTTCCATCGCTACGAGTGACGGTGTACGTGTGCCCGCCTGTAAAGGCTGAACCGGCAAGAGAAACGCGAGCCTGCCACCTTCGGCTAAGTTATTTTCGCGCTTATCGTTCTACCTTCAGCGGTTAAGTTCACAATTTCCGCTTTGAACGAATCTACCTTGAACGGTTTTGAGAAGCGAAGCGCAATAATGCTATCGAGCTCAACTTCCGCAGCGCCATCTTGAGGTAAGGAACCAGCTAGAAAAGCTGCCTCCGGCCCTTCAGATCGGAGGTTATGGTTGTGAAATTGAAACTCTCAGCCTCGGAGTTGTAGAGTTCACTATTGCCAACCGCTTTCCCGTTTTCATCGAACCCACTTTCGATCAAAACATTGCCGTCGGCCAGTAGCGTCGAGCGGGACTTCGTTCGTGGGGCGGAGGGCCTTCCGGCAGCGGTCGTGCTTGTCTGAGTTTTGAGCTTCGTAGCTCGGCCCTCGATACCCGCGCCGGTTGCAGGAGCCCCTCCGACGATCAGCACGCTACCATCTGTCAGCAGCGTCGCGCTGTGATAAGCGCGCGGTGTGAGGGCTGTCTTTGGTAATTCCTCGAAGGCCGCGTTTCTGGATCAAAAATTCCGGCCCTTTCCAAAACCTGCCCCCTTTCGCCAACGCCGCCAACTATTAGCACGCGACCGTCAGGCAGCATTGTCGTCGAGTGCCACGCGCGGGACAAGGATTTGTCTGGCAATAAAATGCTTTCGCCGTTGCGAGGGTCGGAGATGGTGCTGGGTCGACCTTGCCTTCTGGGCCAATGCCACCTACTAATAGCAATCGCCCGCCGGGAAGCAACGTTGTGGTCTGGCCCTCGGGTTGTGCTGAGTCCCTAGAGGGCTTCGGATTGATTGGTTTCGAACGCTCCGGTACGCGAAGCAACCGTTCACTTTTCGAAGGCAGGTCGCCCTCGCCGCGTTCTGCTCGAAGCGAGACTAGGCAGAGGACTGCTCCCAACTATAAAACTTAGAGCGAAAGCTAGGGTGGTATTTGACCGCTGCTTCATGATTCTTCTCCGGTGTTTTGTTGCTATTCTTCCCACTGAATTCTCTAGTCAACTTGATCCTAAGGCACGTTGTTCAGGGTCAGGGTCGCGCTTCCGACAGCCGTGTCCCAGGGATCAACTAAAATCGTATAGGTTCCTGTGGTTGGCAGCGTCTGTGTGCCGATGAACCCGCCGCCGCTGCCATAAGTACCTAGAACTAGCGTCGAGCCATCGGGTTTCTTAATCGAGACGTTCACCCAGTTGTTGTAACCGGAGACACCGGTGATATTGAGGCTGACCTTCTGACCGGTTGTTCCTGAGAAAGTCGCTAGTCCATTTTGTCCCGGCGTAGTGTTAGTGATCGTTTCCCGAACACCACCAGGCGTAATAGAAACGGAAATGTCCGCGGGAACATCGTAGAGGGTCAAAGTCGCGCTGCCGGTAGTGGTGTCCGAGAAATCAGCCAACACTGTGTAGGTACCAGTCACCGGAAGTGTTTGCACTTCGATATAGTCTCCGGCATTGCCAACTACTTTTGAAGCCAACGTGCTGCCGTCGGGTCTCTTTATAGAAACAGTCACCCAGTTGTTGTAACCGCCTGTGAGCGAGACACCGGAAATATTCAGGCTCACCCTTTGGTTAGCCGTGCCTGAAAAAGTTGCCAGGCCGTTTTGTCCTGGCGTTGTATTTGTGATCGTGACGGGAGCGCCACCGGGTGTAATCGCAATGGAAACGTCCGCGGGAACGTCATAGAGCGTCAAAGTAACGGTGCCGGTTGCCGTCCCCAGAAATCGGCTACGACTGAGTACGTGCCGGCCACGGGAGTATTTGCAGATCGATAAACCCACGGCGTTTGCCAAATAAGCCGGATCCCAACGTGGTGCCGTCGGGTTTCTTGAGAGATACCGTGACCCAGTTTTGGGGAGAACCGCCGGTGATGCTCACCCCCGTAACATTTATGCTTACCCGTTGATTAGCAGTGCCGCTGAACGTTGCGATGCCGTTTTGCCCTGGAACCGTGGTTGTTAATGTTACCGGCGCCCCGCCCGGCGTAATCGACGCCATCGCGTCCGCTGGGACGTCATACAGCAACAGCGTCTCGCTTCCAACGGCAGTCTCCACAGGATTGATGAGGATGGAGTAGGTTCCGGTCACTGGCAGCGTCACAGTTTCCATGAAATCTGAAGGACTACAAAAATTGCTCGAGATTAGATTGGTTCCATCAGGCTTCTTGATCGTGTTGGTGACGGCAATACATCCTGGGAAGGTCGAACCACTAATTCAGAGGATTTCACTCGCTGACCAGTAGTGCCGCTAAATGTCAAAACAGCATTCTGGCCGGGAGTGGTAGTCGTGACAATCACAGGAGACCCGCCGGGTGTGATTGAGCCAGTCACGTCTGCCGGCACGTTATGAAGGACTAACGTTTGGCTTCCAGTCGTCGCTCCCTGCGGATCAACGAGTAAAGTGTAGTAGCCCCCTAACGGTAAAGTGAGTGTGTCAATGAATCCTGTGGCAGTGCAGAAATTGCCCGAGGCCAGAGTCAATCCATCAGCAGCCTGAATTGCGTCGTAGACTCCGATACAGCCGGCGAAAGTTGAATTACTAAATTGCAGGCTGACTCGCTGTCCCGCAGTGGCGAGAAAATTCAATCTGACATTTTGTCCCGGAGTTGTAGTAGTGACTGTAACGGGTGGTCCACCGATGGTAATGGTTCCGGTTGCGTCGGTTGCATCATAAAGAGTGAAGTTGATGCTACCAGTGTTGCTGCCGCTCGGATCGATCAGAATCGTATAAGTTCCAGTCGCGGGCAGTAGAGGAGTATCTAGAAGCCCCCCACTGGCAAGGAAAGTCGTCGCGATCAGATGGCTGCCGTCAGGGTTGTAAAATCATTTCATGCAATTCGTCATTGAAAAGCTATTTACTTTTAAGCTCGCCCGCTGCAGAGCATTTCCGTCGAAGAGAATTAAACCAATCTTGTTTGCCGTACTCATCGTCACGGTCTGGCTATCACCAAAGTTCATTCTGCCGGTGACTTGAACATCACTAACCGCAGCAGAGCCCGGGGGCACAAAAAATCGGCGGAACTGGTTGCACTGCCTGCCGGCGTACTCACTGAGATTCGTACGGAAGTTGCCAGCGGGGGAACAGCGGTAGAGATCTGTGTGATGGTGGCGGAACTGACGAGGGCGTAGCGGTTGTTTAAGGTCACCCAATCGTTAGAGATCGTGGTGTCATAATTCGTCCCCGTGATTGTTAAGGCAGTATCCGCCGTTCCAATCGTCGGAGTAAAGTTCGTGATAGTGGGCGCTGTAGAGGTACTCACCGTGAAGGGAGCGCTGCTTGTGGCCAGACCTGTCGGAGTGTTGACGGAGATAGTTCCCGTCGTTGCTCCGGCAGGCACACTCGTGACGATATGGGTGGAGGACGCGGAAACCACAGCGGCGGTGACGCCATTAAAGTTGACCGTATTCAGACCAGGCGTCGAGCTGAACGCAGTCCCGTAGATCGTCACTGACGCACCGACCGCGCCGCTGTTCGGGGTGAATCCAGTGATCGAAGGTAGGTTTGAGTTCGAACGTAAGATAGATAGCAAATTGCCTACTGAATCATAGGCGTAAGTCACGGTTTCTGTCGGACTAACCACGGAGACGAGTCTTCCCACTTCGTCATAGACATAGTTGATGTCTCCGGTAGTAACGGCATCGAGATTCTGGTTAACAGTGGTGGTGGTGTTGGTAGTGACCGTGACGCCGTTCTGAATCTTTGTTTGATAACCGACGGCCGAAGCGCGAACGTCATATGTTCCGGTGAGCACACTGAGTCATTGAGTAAGTACCATTCGCGGCCGTCGTGGCTGATGCTTTGACAACTCCTGCTTGCAAGGCGACGACTAAGGCGCCGTTGAGAGCGGCGCCATCGCTGGTGCGCGTTATGGTTCCGGCAATGGTGCCTGTGGTTGGCACTGTAAACGTGACCCCATTGCTGGCTGATCCCCTCGCAGTTACAACAACAGGTCCGGTCGCGGCCCCTGCAGGAACGGGAACGGCAATACTTGTGTTAGTCCAGTTAGTGGGTGTTGCTGTTACGCCGTTGAAGGTAACGGTGCTCGTTCCCTGAGTCGATCCGAAGTTGGTCCCGCTAATCGTGACAGCAGTTCCCACTGAACCTGAAGTTGGCGAGAGGTTGCTGATCGACGGTGGAGGAGTTGGCAGTGGGACGGTGATCAGCGAGTCGTAATTTCCGTTGACGGTTCCCTCGACGTCTAACTCCCCCTTGTTGTTAACACCGGTCGTCGCGGTTAGATTGACCCCCACCCACAAGTAAAATCGATCAGTAACGGCCATTGACACGTTGGCGGGAACCGTTCCGCTCAGCGTGTATTTGGTCAAGGTCGTGGTTAGCGCCGTCGCGCCGGTAACGACGCAGATTGACGTGCCACCATCGGAATTCAGTTTGAGTTTCGCCCGCGGAAACATCGTCCCCGCGGTGGCGGTCTTTTTCATCCACAACGTGAAGGTGACAGACGAACCAGCGACAATCACACCTGAAGAATTTGGTACGCTGGTCTGAGTATCAAAGGCCCTTACGAGGTACTCGCCCGTGGCAACATTCTTCAAATTGATGGACTGGACAGCCGTAATCGACGCGTCGGGATTTGCTGTTCTTAGCTGAAGGATGCTCCCGCTTGAGGCTTCCTGATGGAGCCGGTAAGTGGCGGTCTGTCCGTTAGCGGCCATGACAAATACCACGCTGAGGAGCAAGCCAAGACCGAGGCGAAGGCGGCGACAGAAAATTCATCATACGGTGGGCACTGGACGCCATGGCGAAGCTCCTTGTGGAGTTAAGGACCCCGATGGAAGTTGAAGGGGACAGCTCGGCGTCACTGGGTGTGACCGTGGAGCTTTTGATTCATTCGGCTTACTAGAACTTTAAATTTCGATGCTCAGCAACCGGAGGCTGACGTGTCGGGAGGCGTAGCTGAGTTATGATGCTTTCAAGCCAAAATCTGAGAAGTCGGGACGAGAGGCTTGGTATGAAGTCTTGTGTAGACCGAGTATAAAGCGAAGGGACTATACTCGTGGCTTACGGGCTCCAGCAAGACTTGTTGCTGTTTTATTTTCCAGTTTGGCGAGGTTTTTCTCCCCCCTTCGCTTCAATTACCGACATGACCTAACCCAGGCATGAGGATTTCAGGTTTGGTCTGGCCCCCACTTCCAACAAATGGTTACTTCTTACCCTTCAAAGGCCTTATAGAGATATCACTCGTTACTGCCTACCAAAACGAAGGCGGCCCAGTAAAATGGATGATGAAAAGCTTGATCTTTTATTAGCTTTAGGGCCGACTGTCTTAAGGCGAGAGCTTTTTCGGTTTTAGACTGATTGGCTTTTAAATCGTAATAGAAATTCGTCATCAACTTTGATGAAACAAAACACCGTATTACTTTTTGATGCCACACGGGTAAGCAGCCATCCCATGCCGTAAGAAAGCATTGCTAGCGCGACGGTAGATCCCCTAACTCACTTACTACTGCCCGTGCGCGAGCTGGATCAAAAGGATTAGACCAGAGCCCATCCTTCTTTATTGATGACCCCACTATGAAAGCATCCGCCTCAGGGTAGTGGACGATGTTCTCGGCGGTGATTCCCGAACCCACTATCGTCGGCACCGATACTGCGCGAGCGACGGAAGCTATTTCGGCCGGCTGCTGCAGGCTCGCCAGTCGAGACGCCGGTCACAATCACTCCGTCAACGACAAAAAATTCGGCCGCCTTCGCTGTCTCAACAATGTCGACATCGGCCGTGATCGCATGTGCTGAGTGTTTCTTTTTCACATCAGCAAAAACTCGAATATGGTCGGCGCCTATTGCGCGTCGATACCGCAGCAACGCGGCGGCGCTTGATTCGATTAAGCCTTCGTCCGCGATATGCGCGAAGACAAAGCCCTCAACCCGCAAAAAACTCGCGCCACATGCAAGCGCAACGCCGAGTGCGCTCGTATTCGCGCCCGCGAGTACTTGAATGCCGAGTGGTAAAGCCACCGCCTTGCGTATTTCCAGCTCCGACAACCGCCATCGCTGCGGTAATCTCCGGACCCACATGGCCTTTAAGGTAAGGGCGATCATGAGTGTTCTCAATCATCAAACCCTCGAATCCAGCGTCCTCATAGGCGCGAGCCTCCTCAACTGCTAGCGAGGTGATATCCGCGATGCTGAGTTTACTCGCCGGAGTTCCTGGTAATGCCTGAAGATGAACGACACCGATAAGCGCGCGGCGGACACCGAAGAGCGAATCGATAACAGCTAACTTGTCCATCAGGACGGTCTCCTCATTGTTATCATGCGCAGTGTTCGAGCAGGAGCATATTGGAAAGCGGTCTCTACTTCCGTTCAGATTGTTTCTGCTAATCCATTTTGCACCTTGTTACGTGTAAGATGAACGCCACAACTCTGTACTTCGTTTTTTCTAATAATTGCATGAGGGGTTGCGCCGGCGATGAATCGCAATGAATTAACTGATAAGCACACCAGTTCACGAGCGGGTGAGGCGGTTCCATCACTAGAACGTTCGCTCTTGATCGGTGGATCGGGTTTTGCGCTGGTGAAGTCTCTGGGTGTTGCTACAGCAGCGTTTGGCGAAAGGTGGATGTACGTAAGTCTCGGTTTGATTGGCGCGTACCTAGCCTGGACGGCGCTTTTTATATTGTTAGGCGGCGGAATACTGGGTTCAATCGTTGTTGAGCGCTGGCGGTTGCCGAAATTCTATCTGCTATTTGGTTTGGCTTTCTTCGCGTATGCCATTGGTTGGGTGGTCGCATACTTCATCGTGCGAGGAACGGATGGGGAACTCAGGCGGCTTGCTGGCAGGCTCGCTGCTGATGGGTTTCGTCCTGACGATTGGTTTAGGAGGTGCAGCAGATGGTGCTGGAGCAAACGCACGCAAGGTCATGTACCTCTCGGCACTGCTGTTCGGAGCAAACTCTGTAGGCTATTTTCTTGGCTCGGCTGTTAACGATTCACCTCGGCGGAAGGACAGGCATGTTGCTGTGGGGAACAATCTACGGACTTTGTTTAGGAGCGGGATTAGGCGCTCTGATCCACTTCGCTCAAACCAATCGGCGCAACCTTTAACTCCTCCGACACCGAAACACTTTCATTCGGCAAAACTTCAAGCACAGAGTCGCGGAGACGCTAAGCCGCGAAGGAGATTCAATGAGTTTCCTGTCGTTTAGTGTTATTTCGTGGATTGTTGAATTCAGAACCCGGAGCGATAGCGACGGGATGCTAAAAAACATCTAGTCCAAAACAACGGGAATTCAGTAGCATCGTGGTGTGTAGGCTCCCGTCGCTATCGCTCCGGTTTCCGTAAGGTTATGCCATCAGACCCGACTGTTGTGCAAAGCCTCCTCACGAACCACCTAAGTAATCCGCAATAGCCAATCCACAATTAAGCCTGCAAACCAACTCGCGCTAGTAGCTTTTGGAAGCGAGCGTCAGAACGTAAGGGGTTAAGCCGGGGGTGGGTTTTCAAACCAAGCAGATTAATGTCGCGTTGCTCAGCGGCCTTGTCGAGCATGTCAAAAGCCTTGTCTTCATCGCGTCGTCAAACCGCAGCGACTCCGTCTGACGGCACGAAAAAAACGGGGGCGGCTGGTCGCCGCCCCCGGTCGTAAGAGTAAGGGTTAAGAACAGGGCCGAGGCCCGGTCCGTTAGGGAATGCTCGCGCCGGCGGCGCAGGTCTGGATGGCGGTCCTATTGCTATTGGAGATGATCCCCGCCTTCCTCAGAGTGTTCAGCAACTGCGTAACCTCACTCACGAACTGACCGTGGTTCTTCGCGACTGTCGCCAATATGCGCCTGAATCTAGTCCGATAGCGTGCAACCATTGGTGAACAACGAAATTCGGAACACCAGTGTTGCAGCCGTCAATGACGAGCGTCGGGCCGAAGATCGGACTTCGGCTCACCAATCGTCGGGGTCCGCTACGCCATCGTTGTCGGCATCAGGGAACCAACCCACATCACGCATCAACTCCAGCGTCAGGTCATTGCCATTAGCGGCCGAGCTCTTGGGTTAGATCGGGGTTGATGGCAGGCTCCATCAAGAGGTTCTTGAAGGCGATGGAGTCGTAGTGCGATCCGGACGAGCCACCCTGACACCGGATTCGGCATGAAGAGTCTCGCCCTGCCGGCGCCGATCAGCTCCGGCACGGATGGCAAAGTCTTGGGCCGATCGAGCCGGTGGCACCGGGATTGACCACGATGGCGGTTCCATCAGAGCGTGACAGATGCTGACGGCTCGGAATCGTGACAATCGCGCCATTCATCCGTCGTCTGCCATGCCGGGAGGGGCTGCACCTGCGTTGGCCGCATTGTTATAGATAATCACTCCGACTGCTCCGGCATTTGTCGCGTTCCTGCGACTTAAGGCAAAGCCGCAGATTCCACCGCTTCGACTAAGGCTATTTTCCCGGCTACTGCCGCGGCGTTGGTGAACGGCGAGCAACCGTCAGTCGTGGTTCCGGAGCCATGCCCGCGGCGCGGCTGGTTCCGCTATGTCAACCGCCGGCACGATGGTTCCGCTAACTGGAGTAGCTAAGCTGCGCTGATCGGCGGGCCAAAGGCGGCCGTTCCAAACTGTTTAGTCCGGCTATGGTGGCCGGAGTCAGAACTCTCACCTCAGGACTACCGAAAACAAGAACGTTTGGCACGGCGGCGGTCACGTCGCGCCATTCCACACGACGTTACCCCAGTTGATGGCCGAAGCTTGCCGCTGGGCCTTCGTCATCTGATCCCAGGTCAGGCCGGTGGTGTTGTCGAACGTGTGACGGGCATAGATGTCCGTTTGACCCTGAGATTCGTGTCCGTTTGATCTCGTTGTCCGATTGGCGAAATTCAGGCCGTGACCGAACTCGTGTAGCAGCACGACGACCAGGTCGTTTTGCGCACCGTGGTTGTTGTCCAGGCCCAGGTAGAAGTTGAAGTTGCTGCTGAACTGAGCAGTTGATGTCGGGGAAGCCGGGGTTCAATTCAGTGCCGGCGCGCTTGTCAGCGAGCGAAGAGAAATACCACGTGTCCGGAAACTCCGCCCCGGGAAGAGACCGACACTGCCGAAATCCGAGAACATGTACGTTGCACCCGCGCTCCCCAGAACGTTCGCAGCCGAGGGGGTTGAAGGCCGCCTTGATGCGGATAGTCACGGGGCTATCGAGCGTCGAGCCCCAGATGTTGGCGGCGTGCTGGAACGCGATAAAGACGCTGCTGGCCTAGCGTGGTGCCGGGATTACCGCCGACAGGCGCGGCCGGTGTCGGGTCATTGAAACCCTTCCTGGGCCGTCGACGTTGACGATTACGATGGTGGCCCCGCCGAAAGGCCGTGCTGGAGCAGGCGAGAACCACCATCATGGCGAAAAGAACGAGCGAGTTCTTTGCTTTAAGAATGTTTTTTCGCATGGTGGTTCTCCTTTACTGTTTACTTCTTCGAGGCCGAGAAATTCCGCGGCCTCTCCCAATGTGAATACGCACCGGACCTCAGTCGTGCCATCGGCATTGGCCCGGCCTAACACCACGCCGTTGAAACGCCCTTCCAGGTTCACCATCTTCTTGCCGTTTGTTTCAGTCTTAACGGTCAGACCTTCGGTTGACCGATTCGTGAGCTCGCTGATCTGAGCGACCATGGCCTGTGTCTCTTCAGCCGTTGGCTTACGGAGTTTGCCGGTCGCCTGGTCAAATATGATCTCTTTGGTGGCCATATATTTCTTTTCCTGGCTTGGCTCTTGCCGGAGAGATCCTTTACTGGCGCTATTTTTATCTTGGGAGAGAACCACCGTAGTTATTCCGGCAATCGCGACAATCACTGCGGAAATTGCAGCGAAACGGACAAGTCGTTTATTCCTTTGTCTGGGGGGTAAGAGTTTTTGGGAATCCTTCATATCTGTCTCCTCTCAAAACAATTTGTTAAGGGTTAGACAAGACTAGTGAAATGAACTACTCGCGCGGAGGAGAGAGACCGCTGAATAGGCCTTTCGCGTAGACTCGCAGTGTTGAAGCGTGAGTCTGGCTGAATTAAAAGAAACGTGCTCTTGATTTACTTGCTGGGTGGGTCCGACATCCGCATCAAAGTCGACGCGCGCCAGCTAAAACTAATTGATGCGGCAAGACAATATGCCAAGGAGTGTTGATCCGTCAAGAGAGAAGGGCGGGTGTAAAACTGCGGGTTGGGTCACCCGCCACCGGGTGGTGTTGGCATGGGAAAAACTCAAGCATCATTGCCAAAAAACAAGATGAGGTAGAAGATAGATTCCACGCTAACTCAATATTCATCGACAGAACCCCGACCGTGTCGTTCATCTCAGCGAACAGGTTATTTTCATCGTGGAGTCTGACCCAGGTTAGCCGTAATGAACTGAAGGAGGACAAATGAGAAGCACTCCTATAACTTCGGCAATCGCGTCCGATCACTGCGCCCCCTTTATCGCCGACCACGCTGAACTTAAATAGTCGTGGAAGAGCGAGTCAAATTCGACCCGCGTCAACAAAAGAGAAGGAACAAATTATGAATGCCATAACGCAAATGATCACGCAACGGTTAGCGGGAGGTGCGGTGCGCACGATCTCACAACGCTTGGAATCAGTGAGACGACTGCCAATACAGCTGTGCAGATAGCTGTGCCACTGATTTTAGCGGCACTTGCGCGCAATGCTTCGCAACCTCAGGGCGCCGAGAGTCTTCATCAGGCCATCAGTAAAGATCACGATGGCAGCATCCTGGATAACCTGCAGGGATACCTGGGAAATCCGCAAAGCGCGAACGGCGCCGGAATTCTCGGACACGTCTTCGGAAGTCAACAGCCGACACTTGAAAACAACCTGGCGCAGGCAACGGGGATGGATCAAAGTTCAGCAGGTGGTGTGCTTGAAACGCTGGCTCCCATTGTCATGGGAGCGTTGGGAAAAGAACAGCAGGAGAAAGGACTTACCCCTCCGACCTGTCGAACCTGCTCAACAGTGAACAGCAACAGGCTCAACCGAATGCGCCTGACTTCATGAGCATGCTTGGCTCAATGTTGGATCAGAATAAGGACGGCAGCGCCATGGACGACTTTAAGCGAATGGCTGCCAATTTCTTCTAAATAACACTCGTCTTCGTTGTAAACAGACTCTGGACGACCAAGGTTCGTAGGTGTTCCACGAACAGTCGGGTTGCGCATTATTAACCTGGTGCCGAGGCCGCAATGCCTTAGACGGCCGCTTGCGCCTTTTAGAAGGCGTTTGTTAGAATCTGCCCTCGTAATTGGTAGAAAGTGCGGTGGGCTTGATGTCGCCGCGGCATTTGTAAGTCAAACTTTTGATAGGAAGCTCCGGAAGACCTTCGTCATGAATCGAACATACACTCGATTCTTTAGCTTTTAATGCCCGCCACCTTGTGGCGGCTTCGCGAAGGCGCTCCTATCGAATCCGATCTGAAAGTAGTGAATCGTAAATCGTGAATCGTAAGCTGGAGCGGAAGCCATTCGCTTCGCACGCTATAAATGTCTGTGAGTCTGGAGCGGTGACTTATCTGTAAAGTACCGATCGGCAATCGCCAATTGGCAATCGTCAATTACGTATGAGTGAGATCAACGTACAACTAAAGGCGGCGCAGCGGCGCAAATTCCGGCACCGGTCACGGTGGCGGAAGCGTTGAAGCGTCTGGATCGCGACGCGGCCAAGCAGGCATTGGCGGCGCGCGTCAACGGCCGTGAAGTTGATCTTGCTTTCACACTCGAAGCACAAAACGGCGAGCCGCTCCAGATCGAGCCGGTACTGCCGCAGACGCTTGATGGCCTCGATGTTCTGCGTCACTCGACTGCCCATCTGCTGGCCGCAGCGGTTCTGGATCTGTTTCCCGGCACGCAACTGGGAATTGGCCCGGCGCTGCTCGACGATCCGCGCTACGGATTCTTCTACGATGTGATTGCGCCTCGAGTGCTGACCGAAGCTGATCTGCCGGTCATCGAGAAGAAGATGCGCGACATTGCCAAGCGCAACCTGTCGTACCGCCGTGACGAAATTCCGAAAGCCGACAGCCCTGCAGTTGTTCTCTGAACGCGCTGAACCTTTAAGTGTCAATTGATTGAAGACAAGGGCGGCGATCTCGTCAGCGTTTATTATATTGACGGTTCGCCTTTCATCGATTTCTGTCTGGGGCCGCACGTTCCGAATACAAACAAGCTGCGAGCATTCAAATTATTGTCGCTGGCCGGCGCTTACTGGATGGGCGATGCGACGCAGCCGCAGATGCAACGAATCTACGGCACTGCGTTCTTCACGCCTGAGGAACTTGATGCCTGGCTTAAGCAGCGTGATGAAGCCGAGAAACGGGATCATCGACGCCTGGGCCGCGAACTGGATCTGTTTTCGATTCAGGAAAATTACGGACAGGGATTGATCTTCTGGCATCCGAAGGGCGGCGCCATCCGCAAAGAGATGGAAGACTACCTGCGCGGTGAGCTGAATCAGCGCGGTTACGGTCTGGTTTTCACTCCGCACATCGCCAAGCGCGAGCTCTGGCAGACCAGTGGGCACGAAGAGAACTATGCCGATGCGATGTTTGCCCCGACTGAGCTTGAGGAAACTCAGTTTCGGCTGAAACCGATGAATTGTCCTTTTCACATCGGCATCTACAAGTCGGCGCAGCATTCTTATCGCGATCTCCCTTTGCGGTATGCCGAGCTGGGCACTTGTTATCGCGCGGAACTCTCGGGCACTTTGCACGGCTTAATGCGCGTGCGCGGCTTTACTCAGGATGATGCGCATATTTTCTGCACGCCCGAAACGGTGCGCGAGTGAAATTGTCGACTGTATTCGTTTCGCATTTGATCTGCTGAAGACGTTCGGTTTTGAAAAGTTCAGAGATCGAACTTTCGGTTAAGGGCGACGACACGACGAAGAAATTCATAGGCAGCGAAGAAGATTGGGAGCGAGCTGAGGCCGCCCTCGTTGCTGCTCTGAACCAGCAACAATTAGCCTATGAGCGAATTGAAGGCGAGGCGGCATTCTACGGTCCCAAGATCGATATTAAGGTCGAGGATGCGATTGGACGGCTGTGGCAGTTGACCACGGTGCAGTTTGACTTCAATTTTCCGAGACGTTTTGAGTTGGAATACATCGGCGAAGACAACAAGCCGCACCAGCCAATCATGATCCATCGCGCCTTGTTTGGGTCGATGGAGCGTTTCTTCGGCGTTTTGATTGAACACTACGCCGGAGCGTTTCCCTTGTGGTTGGCGCCGGTGCAGGTTGCGGTCCTACCGATCACTGATCGCATAAACGATTATGCGGAGCAGGTGGCGAGCGAGTTACGAGCGAGTGGTTTGCGCGTCGAAACAAACTTGCGCAGCGAGAAAATTGGAGCAAAGATTCGTGACGCCCAGTTACAGAAGGTGCCTTTTATGCTGGTTCTCGGCGATCGCGAGCAGGAACAGGGCCAGGTGGCAGTTCGCGAAAGAGTAAGCGGCGACATCGGCGTGATGTCGCTGGCAGCGTTCAGTGAGATGGCACGTAAGCTTATTGAGACACGTGCGTTAATTAACAAATAGTCCAACGTCTCGAGGTTCAAGTTCCGAGGTCCGTTAGCGGACTTGGAACTTGGAACTCGGAACTCGGAACCTTAACGCTAGGAGGTGCAGCAATAGCTACAGGCTTTCGCGGTCGCGGCCCGCGTCCTGACAATCGCAGGATTCCGGTTGCGCGCATTAACGAAAGAATTCGCGTTCCCCAGGTACGCGTAATTGGTGATGAGGGCGAACAGCTCGGCGTGATGGACATTCGTGATGCCATCCGAACCGCGCGCGAAAAAGGTTTGGATTTGGTGGAAGTTGCCGCCACAGCCGACCCGCCGGTTTGCCGAATAATTGACTTCGGAAAGTTTCAGTACGAAGCCAAGAAGAAGGCGAACGAGGCGAAGAAGAAGCAATCGGTGATCGTCGTTAAAGAAGTAAAGTTTCGCCCCGGCACGGACGATCATGATTACGACTACCGCATGAAGCACGCGCGCGAATGGTTGCAGGAAGGCGACAAGGTAAAAGCCACGATCTGGTTTCGTGGACGCGAGATGACGCACCGCGAACTGGGCGCGCGCATCCTCGAGAAGCTTGAAGGCGACCTGCAGGACATTGGTGAAGTAGAAGCTCGGCCGCGCATGGAAGGGAATCAGATGTTCATTATTTTCGGACCGAAGCGGCACAAAGGGAGCCGCCAAGCCCGACCGTCCCGCGATGCCTGCGACTCCACGTCCTGTCGCCGAACCAACTACTCGAGCGGCAGCTGAGCCGATAGCTCCGGATGCGAGCGGCTCGCCGGCTGAGACCAGAGAATAGGAAAGCAGAAGCTTCCAAGTTGGGAGTTTCCAAGGATCAAACAGAGAGGCAAGCGTAATTCGATGAAATTCTGTAATGCCAAATTGTGTAGCGTTCTCTTGAGCGTATTTGCTTGCGCCTCCTTAGCCATCGCTCAGGAGAAAGCAAAAGACGTCTCGGGCAGCGACAGCTTGCGGACTCAGCTCCGGGCGATTTCAGCCGGAGGGAACAACGCTGCGCGTAGGACCGCGATCACCAAGCGACTGGATGAATTGGGAATCAAGTATCGCTTAGATAAATTCAGCGAGGGTGGACTGAGCGGGACAAACATTGTCGCTGAGCTGAAGCCCACCGGGCAGAAAGTTTTGATGCTGGGCGCGCATTATGACCGTGTGGAGCAGGGCAAAGGTGCAATTGATAATGCTTCGGGTTCGACCGCAGTGTTGGAACTTCTCGCAGCCTTATCAGCAAATCCTCTAAAGAATCATTCAGTCTCTGCCGTCTTCTTCGACCTGGAAGAAGAGGGCCTGGTCGGCTCAGCAAACTATTCGCAGGCGCTCGCAAAAAAGGATCTACCGGAAGTCTTTATTAACTTCGATGTGTTTGGTTACGGAGACACTCTCTGGGTAGGAGCTCGTAATCCGAAGGTGGGAGCCGCTCTGGCAGTCGCGGAAGTGGCCGCTACCACCAAGTTCCCTTTACAGATCGGGCCGGCTTATCCGCCCAGCGATCACCTGAGTTTTCACAGGGCCGGAGTTGAGTCCTTATCCATTAGCCTAATTGACGGCACGCGAGATCCCGGGAATTCTCTCAATATTTTCCGGTGGCCATCCGGAAACGCGGCCGCGGGTGATGACGATCATTCATTCGCCTGGCGACACGATGGACAAGATAGATTTTCCTGCAGTTTCTCGAGCGATACAGATGGTTGAGCAGGTTGTCCGCGCAATTGATGCGCGGCCCTAATCAGGAATTCATATCTTAAAGAGGAGGCAATTATGCCAAAATTAAAAACACATAAGGGTGCGGCTAAGCGCTTTCGTACGACTGCGACTGGAAAAATCAAGCGCGGTCATTCGCATGCGCGGCATATCCTGACGAAGAAAACGAACAAGCGGAAGCGCCTGCTTGATATTGACGCCCTCGTGTCCAGATCCGATCAGAAGCGCGTCGAGGCGATGTTGCCTTACGGCAGAGACTAGTAGTGACGGGGCGACCGCCGGGGTGGATCAGTCCGCTTCGCAGAGTTTTAGTCGCAATCTAATTGTGAGGAATTGAAAAATGCCAAGAGCAAAACGTGGAAACAAGCGTCTCGAAAGACGCAAGAAAATATTGAAGCTGGCGAAAGGCTATCGCGGCACTAAGTCGAAACTCTATCGTTCGGCAAAGGAATCGGTGGAGCGCGGCCTAAACTTCGCTTACACCGGACGCAAGCTTAAGAAGCGCGACTTTCGCAGTCTGTGGATTGTGCGCATTGGCGCCGCAGCGCGCGTGAACGGCTTGAACTATTCGCAGTTTATGCATGGGCTGAAGTTGGCCGGCATCGAGCTCGATCGTAAAGTGCTTGCCGATCTGGCCGCCAACCAGCCAGACGCCTTTAAAGAAGTCGCCTCCCAGGCGAAGACTGCTTTGGATAGTGAACAAAAAGAGAGGGCAGCTGCTTAGAATGCAGTTCAATTGATCTGATGCCGGAGACTCCAGGGCCAGAAGATCCTCAAAGCCAGGTTGAAACCGCCAGCAAAGCGTTCGAGCAAGAGTTCGAACGCTTTGCACGCTTTACTGGTTCCGCGGCTGAGCTGCAGCAGCTTTCGCTTGCTGCCGCTGAAGCGGAGCAACGGGCGCTGGCCGAGTTACGCACGCGCCATCTCGGTAAAAAGAGCGCGCTGGCCGGTTCCAAAAAGAGCATTGGGCGCGTTGCTCCGGAGGGCCGCGCAGCGTTTGGCCAATTGGTGCAGGCCAGTGAAGCCAGAATCGTTGGCGCCATAGAAAGCGCCGAATTGGTCCTCAAGACGTACATTGATCAAGCGCGAACCGAACAGGAGAGTATTGATGTCACGATGCCGGGACGACGTCCGCGGCAGGGGCATCTCCATCCGATTACACTTCTGCGCGAGAGAATTGAAGACATCTTCGTCGCTCTCGGTTATGCGATTGAAGATGATCGGGAGATCGAAACCGACTTCTACAACTTCGACGCGCTGAACATTCCGCAGACGCATCCGGCACGAGCGCCGCAGGACACCTTCTACACGACTGACGGGTTTGCCCTTCGTTCCCAGACATCAACGGTGCAGATTCATGCGATGCAGCGTCGTGGCGCGCCGCTACGCATGATCGCGCCGGGACGCGTCTTTCGTCGCGATACCCCGGACCCGACTCACAATCCGATGTTCTATCAGGTTGAGGGTCTTTGTGTGGACCGTGGGATTTCGATGGCTCACTTGAAAGGAACTGTCGCTGAATTTTTGCGGCGTATGTTCGGACCAAAAACTGTAACGCGCTTTCGTCCCTCATATTTTCCATTCACGGAACCAAGTGCGGAGTTTGATTTCAGTTGCTTTAAGTGTGGCGGCTCAGGATGCCGGATTTGCAAGAACTCCGGATGGATCGAGTTAGGTGGTTCGGGAATGGTGCACCCAAATGTCTTGCGCGCGGTCGGAGTTGACCCCGATGAGTTTTCCGGATTTGCATTTGGGTTGGGGATCGACCGCATGTGCGCACTGATGTACGAGCTGGATGATATTCGGTTGCTCTTCGAAAATGATGTCAGGTTTCTGGAGCAATTTGATTAAGAAAAGCCTGGTCTTTAGTCGGTCTTAGGTCTTAGGACTTTGGTCTTTGTTCTGTTTAGATGCTTCGAGGTCCAACACTCGACAAATCATGACAAACTCAAGTATCAAGACACCAAGTACCAAGTACACAAGTCCAAAGACCAAAGACCAAAGACCAAAGACCAATCTGAGATGCTGATTAGTTACAACTGGCTGCGCGAGCTGACCGGCACCACCATGACTCCCGAGGATCTGCGGGAACGTCTGACGATGGTGGGGCTGGCGATTGACGCGGTCGAAGAAAAGGAAGGTGATGCTGTCCTCGATGTCGAAGTGCCTTCCAATCGACCCGATTGCCTTTCTCACATCGGAATTGCGCGCGAAGTTTCCGTCATTGAGTCCGGCGCGGTCCGCTATCCTTCAGGCAAACCCGCAAAGGTCGGCGGCAAGGCTGCCGAGATTACTTCAGTTGAGATTGTTGACCCCGATCTCTGTCCACGTTACGCCGCGCGCGTAATCCGCGGCGTGAAAATCGCACCATCGCCAGAATGGCTCGCCCGTCGCCTGGAGGAGATCGGACAGCGTCCAATTAATAACGTCGCAGACATCACCAATTATGTACTCCACGAGGTGGGCCAGCCCCTTCATGCTTTTGATCTCGCGAAGCTCGCGGAACAGCGCATCGTTGTAAGACGCGCCGGCAAAGATGAACAGCTCAAGACTTTGGATGGCGTGGAACGGAAGCTTGACGAAACCATGCTTGTCATTGCCGATGCAAAGCGTCCGGTGGCGCTGGCGGGCATTATGGGTGGCGAGGATTCAGAGATCTCTCAACAGACCACTGACGTGCTGATCGAAAGTGCTTATTTCAATCCAGACTCGGTGCGGCAAACGGCCCGTAAGTTGGGAATGGACACTGAAGCTTCGCGACGGTTCGAGCGAGGCGCGGATCGCGAAAACGTCGTGCGAGCCCAGACAAGATGTGTTGAGTTGATCTGCGAGATTGCCGGTGGTGTAGCAACTGAAGACTCTATCGATGTTCATCCTGGAACCGCACCGGAAGTGAACATCAAGTTTCATCCGGCTCGAGTGGAAGCGCTAACTTCTTTGCGCGTGCCGGAACCCGATATGGATCGCATTTTGAAGAGTTTAGGGTTTGTGCAGACGGACCAGACTCCCGCCGTCAGGCACGTTCACACGTCCAACCTGGCGTGTCGATGCTGAGCTCGAGGAAGACCTGGTTGAAGAGATCGCGCGTCATTGGGGTTACGACAAAATCGCGTCGGAGTTGCCGCCCACCAGCCTATCGGGTGAATACCAGCAACGTGAAATGAAGCAGCGTGCCTTGCGTCGCGCACTTAAGGCAATGGGCTTCGATGAGGCAATCAATTTAAGTTTCATTGATGACGCATATGATGATGTTTTCACGCTAATTCCGGCGTTCGCGAATACCGAAGCGGGTTTTGTAACCCTCAAGAATCCGATCATCGAGGAAGCTGTGCGTATGCGACCCACTCTGCTTCCCGGTCTGCTACAGGCTCTGCGTCACAATCTTAACCATGGAGTGCGAGACGTTCGCTTATTTGAAATTGGCCGTATTTTTGCGAAATCAATGGAAGGTGTGCTGCCGGGTGAACGCGAAGCTCTGGCCCTGCTCGCGACTGGCGGCGCGATTGCAAGCCGGCCGCGCAGAAACAGTTAACGAAACTGATTTTTATGATTTGAAGGGAGCGCTGGAATCCGGAGTCGCCGCCATGAATCTTGGGCCACTGCGTTTCGAGGCAGGGAGTGTCAAACACCTACGTCCCGGACAAGCGGCATTGATTAGTCTCGACGATGTAGGAATTGTCGGTTCCATTGGCAGGCTGGCGGAGTCCATAGCCGGCACGTTCAAATTTCGGCAGCCCGTTTACGTGGCCGAACTTGATCTATCGCAGTTACTTGCCACTGCCGAATCCACCGTTCATTACCACCCATTACCGCGCTATCCATCCGTCGTGCGCGACGTCACGTTACTTCTCGATCGGCAGATTTCTGTCGCTGAGCTCCTTGAGTGCTGTGGCAGGTGAAAATATTGCCGATTGTCGCGGGGCCAATCTTGTGGGCACTTATGAAGGTAAAAATATTCCAGCAGGAAAGCGAACTGTGACATTGCGAATCGAATATCGGGCGGATGATCGAACTTTACGGGACGAAGAAGTTGAGGAGCGCCAACGCAGCTTGATTGATTCGCTGCTGCAAAAGTATAGTGCGCAACTGCATTGAGAAATAAATCATCTGTGAGCACGAAATGAGTCTTGCGCTTATGAGCGGCGAAGACGCATAATCGAACGCGCTTGGGCTCAGGGATCGTTTGGGAGAAATTGATGGTCGGCCTATCCGGATTAGAAAAGTTCTCGCATCTCGAAGATAAGATCTATCGCACGATCGAACTGACGAAAACGCTTCGTCAGGAGAAGGAGAATCTGGAAAAAGAGCTTTCGCTGATGCGGCGCGGAAAGGGAATTCCAGTCAACGGAGAAACTGAAAGGCTGGAGCGACAGGTTGAACAACTTCTGGCTGAGCGAGACATGATTCGCATGAAGGTTGAGGCCATGCTCGACGCCGTCGCTGCCCTTGATCCTGAAATGGCGGAGGAGCTCAGATGAGCGCAGGAATCGGCCAAACCCTCGGAAAAAGCAGTATGGAAAGTAGCTCCCACACCCCTACAATCCGCGTCGAAATCTATAATCAAACCTATAATATTCGCTCCGATGGCGACACTGAATACATCATTCAGTTAGCTGAATTTGTGGACAGCCGGATGCGCGAAATCTCCTCCGGAACCCTCACCGTTGATTCTCTTAAAGTTGCTATTCTGGCCGCGTTGCATGTTGCCGATGAGCTTCATCGGTTAAAAAACCTGCACGAACAAGCTGACGCGCAACTAGCAACGCGCAGCGCCGAATGCGCCGAGATGCTCGATCGTTTGCTAAAAGCGCGCACCAGCGTTGAGCAAACACAAGGCGGCCCGGGCAAGATGTCGTTAGGTTGATCTCAATTCTCTTCCCATTCTCTGCCGGAATAGACCGAGTTTAGCCTCGTCGACCGAAAATTCCAGTCAAAGATCAACGCGGATAGACACTGATTAGAGCAATTTCTTATTTGTGTAATCTGTGTAAATCTGTGGCTCGGATTTCTCTCCTATGCTAGTATCGCTGCGGCGGAGGGAAGTGATTCTGCGGGGTTCGTCACCGAGTTACGATGATTGAGCCAACGCCGGTTGAAAAGGGAGACCGACGCCTCTTGCCAGTGCAGGTCTTCATCGTTAAGAACTGCCAGAGGCTGAGGCAGACATAGGTCACCCACCTGTACATGCAGGTTCAATTACGGCTTCGGAACGGCTCGCGCGGATTTCCCTCCCGCCAAATTTCGTGAATCGTTAATCGTAAATCGTTAATCGTTAATCGTAAATCGTAAGTCGTAAGTCGCAAAACGCGATTCTCGATTTACGGCATTTTAGTTTCTGGTGGGTAACTCGAGTCCAGGGTTAGCAATTGCGATGCTACGATTAACTATTAACGATTAACGTTAATTCCTAGAATTCACGATTCACGATTCCCGATTCCCGATTCACGACATGAAAGTTCTGATGATTGGCGATGTTGTTGCAAAGCCAGGCCGGCTGGCTGTTTTGGAGCGCTTGCAGGATCTGCGCGAGCAGCACGACATCGATCTTGCGCTTAATGAACGCCGAAAACGTGGCGGGCGGTTTCTCAATCACGCCATCACTTGCCGAGCAGTTGTTTAGATGCCGGCATCGACGTGATGACCTCCGGCAATCACATTTTCGACAAACGCGAAGCCATTGAATATATCGGCAAGCAACCGCGGCTCTTGCGGCCGGCAAATTATCCGCCGGGAACGCCAGGAAGTGGGCTCTGGACGGGAGAAATTAAAGGCGTGAAGCGTCGCGGTACTCAACTTGATGGGCCGGGTGTTCATGCCGCCGTCGGATGATCCCTTTCGAGTTGCCGAGAACTCTGTTGGAGTCGGTGCCGGCAGACCACGAAGGTGCGCATTGTTGACATGCACGCTGAGGCGACTTCGGAAAAAGTGGCGATGGGTTGGTTTCTGGATGGGACGGTCTCCGCAGTCTTGGGAACACATACTCATGTGCAGACCGCGGATGAACGAATCCTGCCCCAGGGCACTGCTTATCTGACTGATTTGGGGATGACAGGAAGTTACGCGGGTGTGATTGGGATGGAAAAAGGGGACGTGATCACTCGTTTCACTTCAGTGATCGGAAAGCGCGCGGAGCATTCAAAAGGCGAGGCGCGGATTTGTGCGGCGGTGATCGATATTGATGAGGAAACCGGCCGCGCCCGCTCGATTGAGAGGCTCAATCTAGCTCATGAGCAGTGAGCAGTAGAGAGCAGGGGGAAGTGGAGATGGGGAGATGAGCAGTGAGAGCAGAGACGGCGAAAATGCGAAACTAGGGTCGTGGCAATGATCTGGCTAAACCGTTGATGAGACTGGCCATACCGATCTCCGGCCAAGTTATCCATCAACTCTTCGAACCGTCTCTTTTGGCAGCTCATTGAATGACGATCGGCATATCAGGATCTGAGTTTCTGCCTCTCTTCAAGACTCCGTATGCAATCGATCAAGTGGCGCAGTGAAGTCTTTCGTACGAACTTCGACGCCTAACCTTCGCCGATATTAGCACAGGACTGATCGCGACAGCGCTCGCCGCAATCTGATCGGTAAGCGATACCGTTCTTCTTCGGGAAATTGATGTAAGTTGCGAAGATTCGCTCGCGGCATCCAAGGTCCATTGCGCTGTCTTGGAACTTGAAACGAGAAGCTCGCTATAGGTTCTTAGCTTCAGAGTTATCACCTCCAGAGTGATGAAGTCAATTAGACCAAGGCATTCAGTATTTCACTCGTCCATCCCCCTCCCACTGCCCCATCTCCCCGTCTCCTTACTCCGGTCGCGGTCTTCGCTCGGCACCAGCTCTCCGGCAGGTTGAGAAACCTTTACTATCGGCGGCGCCAGCAGCCGTTGCGCAAAGCCTTCGGGGAACGAACGCACGCGACCCTTTGAGTCCGTAACCACGTGGCCAGTCTCGCCTTCAGCAATGATCTGACCGTCCTTAAGCGCACCACTTCATAGCCGAACCGCAACGACCGCTTGCGCAAGTTCAGTAATGTGCGTGCGGATCAGCAGCTCGTCATCGTAATAGGCGGGGCCTTATAGCGGCAGTAACTCTCGGCGACGACGAGAAAGGCGTCGTCGTTTTCTTCCATTTCGCTGTAAGAAAACCCACGGGCGCGGCAATATTCAGCGCGTCCGATTTCGAACCAAATGAGGTAGTTGGCGTAATAAACGATGCCCATCTTGTCGGTTTCGGCGTAACGCACGCGCACCAGGGTTTCGTGGCGTTCACCGAGAATATTTTCAGGGGCAGGGCTGGTCATATGAGAGAATGCCTCCAGTCTCTTTGTAAAAAGAGATTCCTTGAAACCGAACCGTAGTTTTCGTTGGGCGTTGACGGACTATATGAGCGAAAGCCCAAAGATGTCAAAACAAATTACCCGGTAAGCTCCAGGCCCTTTGCTGCTGCCTGATCGTTACCAGTCTGCTGGTGGGAACTTCGGTCGGGTTTGCGCCGCAGGGAGGCGTGATTGCGGCGCGGACAACTCGCAACGCGGCAATTGTGGCGGCCACAGTCGCGGTCTTGGATGAGACCAGCGAAATCCGGGAGTTGCCAATCTTGCGCCCAGTGAAGAGCGGCGCACAGTCGCGTGCGGAAATTGAGCGCATGATCAGTCAAGAACCAGCGCGAGCAAACCACTGCCGGCAGAGATGCACGCCACTGAACTTGTCTTGAAAAAACTGGGTCTGGTTCCCGCTGATTTTCAGTACGCACCGTTCATTGTCAAATTGCTTACAGAACAAGTTGCGGGTTATTACGATCCGCGCGTGCAGCGATTTTATCTGGCTGATTGGATCGAGCTGGAAGGTCAAAAGCCCGTGATGGCACACGAGCTTGCCCATGCCCTGCAGGATCAGCATTTCAATCTGCGACGTTTTGAGAAATGGCCAAAGGGCGATTCGGATGCGGAGCTGGCCGCCCATTCCCTGATTGAAGGTGATGCGACGCTCGCGATGACTCTTTACATGGCGAAGAATCCGATGGTGGCGCTGGCTTTTGTCCGGTCAATCGCGACCACGAACACCACTTCCGAGCAATTCAAGCAAGCGCCCCGGGCGTTACGCGAGACGCTTTTGCTTCCCTTATGAGCAGGGGGCCGATTGGGCTTCGCGTAGTTTACAAGCGCGGCGGCTGGTCGATGGTCTCAGCCAGCTTCACGAAGCTTCCGCAATCGACTGAGCAAATTCTCCATCCGGAAAAGTATCTGAGTTACGAAGCGCCCGTGAAGATTCAGATTGCCGGATGTGCGCAGCTTTCTGGGACCGGGATTGGAAGAAGATCGACGCAGACGTTAATGGCGAATGGAGTTTGTATCTGATTCTGGATCAGTTTCTGAACTCGCCGGCCGAATCGAAGCGCGCCGCCGCGGGCTGGGCCGGAGATCGTTATGTCGTTTACGAAGGGCCGAAAGCCGGCGATGCTTTGCTTGTGCAACTCAGTGCCTGGGACACCGAGGGAGACGCGCGTGAATTTTTTGAGGCTTACGCAAAGCGGACTACAAAGCGCTACCCGAATGCGGGTGAGCCGATTCAATCATCAGTGGATTCGCAACATGAATCCGCGTCCTGGAAGACGATCGAAGGTGAGGTTGTTCTGGAGCTTCGCGGGGATCGAGTACTGCTAATTGAAGGGCTTCCGGAGGGGGCGAACAGGGCCGCACTCATCAAGAGCCTTTGGGGGCGGAACAACTAAGTTCCGAGTCCAATCGCTGCCCTCGTCGTGTTATAAAATTTGGCAAAACTGTAGGGGCGTTCCTTCCTGGGCGCCCCTTATTTAATCCCTAGTAGTGAATGACCGCTGTGTAAAAGTCCTTGTCATCAGATTCAGCCTCATCTGAACTTAAGTAGAGGGAAAGCGTGTGCTGCCCTTGGCTAAGTTGAATAGGAATGTAGGCAGGAACTACTGTCCGATGCGTGGTACCCCCATCAGAGTAGATTTGCGCTGAACCTACGTTCTGCCCATCTACATCAATCCCGATTTTGATCATACTGTCTGCATACTCGCACCAAACAGACCCGTTAACCTCCAAGTACATGGGTTCGTCGGTGAGAGCATTGAACGTAGCCGTTATTGGCAAGGGTCCTCCTTGATTGACAATTACCTGTATTGCCATGCTGATCTCCTTCTTTAGCTCTACAGCTTTAAAGAGTTATTAGAACCTCGCAAAGTATTTCCTTCATAGATGAAATGTCAATGGATTGATAGATAAAAATGTAGGGCCTAACGTCAGAGTTGACTGGGCGGCGCGATTATACGTGCCTCAGATTGCGGCTGTCAGTAAATCCTCAATGCTCCAAATGCTTTTTGTGAATCCCTGGGCCATGCAAGGCGTCGCTCTCAGCGTTTGGTGGTATCTGCAAAGATTGTGGTACGCCACTGCTAACGAGTTCAAATCCCGCACGGGAAATCATAAGAGGGGCAACCGCCCCTCATCTTGTTTTAGGCACGGGCACAATCTAATGCCCCAACACTCACCACTCCGGCAGTCGGTCAATTTAGCGCTGCGGTGTTAGAATCAGGCGCAAAACTGCAAGGAAGGATCCCAATGAACCTAATCTCGAAGTACCTGGTCTTCTCACTAATTCTCTCAACTGTCGTTTTAGGTAGTTTGGTCGGTTGTGCTCGTCCTGCAACTCCAGCTAACGAAATACAAAGTGCTGCTTCTCCGTCGCCTACTCCGCAGTCGATCACAGCTGCAGATCTGGCAAAGCTTCGCTGGATCGAAGGAACGTGGCGTGGAACTGGCGTCACTCAGCCGCCATTTTTCGAACGCTATCATTTTGAAAACGACACCACTTTGGTGATGGAAGAGCTAGCTGACGAGACCCTCAAGACGGTTAACAGCGACTACTCGTTATGAATTGAAGGACGGGAAATTTGGCACCGATCGAGCAGTAGCCACAGCTCTCGACGACAAGGGCATCACATTCTCGCCACTAATCAAGAATCGCAACTCATTTCGCTGGCAAACCGAATCAAAGGACGTCTGGAAAGCAATCCTTACTTCGCCCGGCAAGGATGGACACCAGCAAAAGAGACTATTTACATACTGGAGCGGGTTAAGTAATTGCCAATTTGCCTTCAACGTTTCGGGTTTCGAGTTTCAGGTTCCGAGTTCGCCCTCAGCGGTCTTAACTTAACAGAAATAGAAACCCTTAAAACTATCTCGATCGTAGTACATTTTGTAACATTGGCTTGAGCGAGTGAAAAACGAATTGTGCTAACGAAGTGGTTCCGCGTTCAAAGTGAAACTCGGAACGTGAAACGCGAAACGCGAAACTTTTTGCCATGACCGGACTTGAGCATTACGTTGGACACGTGCTTGATGAGAAGTACCGCCTGGAGCGGCTGCTCGGTCGCGGAGGCATGGGCGCGGTCTACCTCGCAACTCACCTGGGAACCGGTCGCTACGTCGCACTTAAATTAATTACGCCGCAGTTCATGAGCAACGAAGAGTTTGTCGAGCGCTTTAAGCGCGAAGCTCGCGCTGCCGGTCGCTTGCGACACCCGAATGTTGTTGACGTAACTGATTTCGGTTTTGCGGAGGTCACCGATGAACCGGTGGCCTATCTCGTGATGGAGTATCTCGACGGCTGTACGCTTGGCGACGTGTTGGCCGAAGAGGAGCGATTACCACTCGAGTGGGTTGTAGACATTCTGGAGCAGGTTTGTGCGGCCGTGCATGAAGCACATGAGCAGGGCATCGTGCACCGCGATCTCAAGCCGGACAACATCTGGCTCGAGCCGAACCGGCTCGGTGGATATCGCGTGAAGGTGCTCGACTTTGGCATCGCCAAACTCGCGGAAGTGGAAACTGCCTCAACCGGCGAAGGCTCGGCACAGCTTCGTCCGTTTGCCGGCGCTGCGTCCATCAGCGGCAATCCTGGAGCACGCTTAACACAGATACCGGCCAACTCGAGCCTGGAAAGTGACACGCTGCTTTACTCCGATGATGAGCGGGCGGCGCTAAGTAGTGAGGACAACGGTTCAAACGCGCCGATTGATTCGTCAGAAGATCGAGAGCGCTCCAAGCAGACCCCGCCCGCGAAACTCAGCTTTTCGCGCGTCAGACTATAAGCACTCAAGCGTTTGCCTCAGCCGCGCACACGGTCGCACCCGCAAACCCTGTTGCCGGACAGACCGTTAATCAAGCGAGCGTCGCCCGACAAAGAATTAGGTTTGGAAGACGGCACATTGATGCTGGAGCAGGGAACGCGTCGCATCGGCTCGGGTGCCAGGACGACAGTTGTCCGTCGGCATCCAGTCAGGGTGCGGAATTGACCCGCGTCGGCGCGATCATGGGCACGCCGCTTTACATGTCTCCCGAACAATGTGCGGCGAAGAGTCTTGATGCGCGTTCCGATGTGTACAGTCTCGGCGTTATTGCCTATCAAATGCTGACTGGGCAGACGCCTTTCTTCGGATGATACGGGGAGCGTGATACGCGAACACCTGGAAAACTCGCCGCCATATCTGCGCATTCAAAACAAAAAAATCAAGGAACGAGTCGCGAATGTTGTGATGTCCGCGCTCGCTAAAGATCCAGCTGATCGTCCACAGACAGCAGCGGCTTTTGCGAGCTCGCTGCGTGCTCAGGCAGAAGGGATTGGCTCACTTTATCGCCGCGCGCTCACGCTATACAGCGAACACTTTCCCAAGTTTTTCAAACTGTCGGTGATCGCACACATCCCAGTGATCCTGCTGACCTTTGCTGCTGATCGGTTTGGAGTTGGCTGAGCACGCACAACCGCGGGGTTGGGGTGCAGCGCGGATCCTGATAGTTGTGGCAATGGTTCTCGTGGTTCTGGCTCAGGTGATTGCTTACTTTTTAGCGGCGTCGGCCATTTCTGGAATGACGGCAATCATTGTGACGCAGTTGTCGGTCGCTCCATTGCGGCCTGTAGAACTGCATTCAGCTTTCAAGGTGTTGAAGCGTCGCTGGAAACCGTTTCTCAAGACAGCAATTGGTGTAACCATTCGCGTCGTAATTGGCTTTATCCTGCTCGTCATTCCCGGCCTGGTCGCGACAGTACGTTATGCGCTTTATGCGCCAGTAGTGTTGATCGAGGGACTGGAAAAGAAGGCCGCACGGGTCCGCGCGCGCGAGCTCGCGTCGCGATCATGGAAGACAGTAATTATCGTCTGCCTGCTGCAGTTTGTGATTCCCACTGTGTTTAGTCTATTAGTAGGTCGGATTTCGATCGGGAGCGGCTCGCAAGAAGGCGGCGTAAAAGTCTCTGGACCGGGGTCAATAACGCAGCAGGTTTACCACCAACTGCTCGGGCTAGTGAATATTGTGATCATTCCTTTAATGTCCATCGTACCGGCGTTGCTTTATTTGAAGATGCGCCAGTTGGGTGGCGAACACCTGAGCGATGCATTGGCGCAGATTGAAGAAGTGGACGAGGAACGTAAAGAATGGCAACAGCGGATGCGAACGAAACTGAGTCTGGCAACACCGCGAAGCACTAGCCGGCCGTAAGAAGGATCATTGCCAGGGAAAGTAATACTGGAGTGCTGAACTCTATCAAAGTGCTTCATCTCACCGCGCTTTAGCGCGGTGGCTTGTATAGCCAAAAACTGAAACCGTTTAAACGGTTTCTACGTTCCGCACGAAGGGCTGAACCCCGGTATGACTCAAGGTAGTTTACAAGTCATGCGGGTTCGCATTTTAATTTTGGTAGTAATCATGATTGTGGGCGGATATGCTTTGGTTCGCGTCAGGAGCGCTTCACATACCGCTGCACTTCCTCTGGTCGAATCGGTCTCAGCGGGCGCTGTGCCCCCAAAGGTAGACTTTACGACTGAGGTAAGGCCCATCCTTGCTCGTTGCCAACCTTGTCACTTCAGCGGCGGCAAGATGTACGAAGAATTGCCCTTCGACCGGGCCGAGACTGTAACGAAGTTAGGAGAAAAGCTCTTCACGCGCATTAAGTCGGACAATGAACGTAAGATCATTCGCGAGTTCCTCTCCCAAAATCAAAGCCGATAAACAGTAAACCTGTGGAGTGGATCCTTACACTAGCCAACTCTTGACGCGTAGCGTCGGCGTGAATTTAGCCCGGCCTTTCAAGGCCGGGAAAGAATCAAGAGGCGTGTCCCGTCGCGTAGCGACGTTTGAAGTCGCCGGACGCACATCAATCGTCGCTACGCGACAAGGATTTACCAACCACTTGATCCCGGCGTTAAAACGCCGGGCTAAAATCATGCGACGCTACGCGTCGAAGGAGTTGTTCAGAGAGCCCCTATCGCACCGCAACCTGAACTAAGAATTTGCTACCCGGCTAAAGATGACTCAGCGATTAGTTACCGAGTATGATGGCGCTCGAGCTATCGAAAATCCGACGACGCTGAATTAGTCTCTAACCTTAACTACTGCGTCCCCTTGAAACACAATTTAAACTTTCTTCGCTCCCTCCTCGATGTCAGTCTCGACGGCATCGTCGCTTTTGATCGGGAGTGTCGCTACACAGTCTGGAATCGCGAGATGGAATGCATCTCAGGCGTGAAAAGCGAAGATGTGATTGGCAAGTGTGCCTTTGACGTGTTTCCTTTTCTGATTGAGACCGGGGAAGACAAGTATTTTCATGAAGCCCTTGCGGGACACCGCACCGTGTCGAAGAATCGCCGCTTCTCAGTTCCGCAATCCGGTTACCATGGTTTCTACGAGGGACACTACTATCCCCTCTATGACGATCACAGCGCCGTCGCTGGCGGGCTTTGTGTTGTCCGCGATATCACCTATCAACAACACGCTTACGGACTAGCTCAACAGGCACTCCAGCGATTGAGTTTCCACGTTGAGAACTCTCCGCTGGCAGTAGTTGAGTGGGATAGCGATTTCTGCGTTTCGCGTTGGTCAGAATCTGCGGAGCGCCTCTTCGGTTGGAACGCGGACGAAGTGTTGGGCAAACATGTCACTGACTGGAAGTTTGTTTTTGCTGACGATGTTAAAGAGGTGGTGCAACTGACCACTAAACAGCGGGAAGGTCAAGAGACACGAGGCGTCTTGCGGAACCGCAACTATACGAAGGACGGTTCGATTGTTCACTGCGAGTGGTACAACTCAGTACTTAATGACGAGGAGGGCAAACTTGTTTCAGTGCTTTCCCTGGTGCTCGATGTCACTGCGCGCGAACTGGCGGCGCAGGAACGGGCCATCGCTCTGCTTCGCGAACGCGAGGCACGCGAGGAAGCTGAGAAAGCTGATCGACTCAAGGATGAATTTCTTGCCACGTTATCTCATGAGCTGCGCACGCCACTAACATCCGTGCTCGGTTGGGCCACACTGATCCGTTCCGGCGACATTGATGAGGCCAACTACGCAGTCGCTCTCGAAACCATAGAACGTAATGCCCGCCTCCAGGCGAGATTGATCGACGACCTGTTGGATGTCTCGCGCATCATCACCGGCAATCTCCATCTTGAGCTGCGGCCGATTGACCTGGCGCCAGTCGTGGAAGCAGCGCGCGACGCTGTGCGGCCGACTGCGGAAGCCAAAGGCATTCAACTGCAAACCTCGTTGGTTGAAAGTGAATGCGCAATCAAAGGGGACTCAAATAGATTGCGGCAGGTTGTTTGGAATCTCCTGCTCAACGCCATCAAGTTCACGCCGCGAGGCGGCAAGGTCTCGGCGGATCTGCATTGCAATGATTCGTCTGTGGTATTGACGGTGAGCGACACGGGCGAGGGAATTGAGGCGGAATTCCTGCCCCACGTCTTTGATCGTTTTCGCCAGGCCGAAGGTTCAATCTCGCGCCGCCAAGGAGGGCTGGGTTTGGGCCTGGCCGTAGTCAGGCATTTGGTCGAGTTGCATGGTGGCAGAGTACGCGCGGCGAGCGAAGGCAAGGGAAAAGGCGCGACTTTCACCGTCGAGTTACCGCTCATTACTCAAGACCAACAATCAGTCGCAACGGCTTTTGCTGGTACTACTTCTGGTGAAAGAAGAATTGTAACAATTCACTCAGCACGTAGCGACACAAGAGTTAAGCGGCCGAAGGCGCGCGCGGAAGACTCAAAACCAGAAGTATCTTTGAATGGAATCAATATCCTGCTTGTTGAGGACGACAGGGATACCCGCATGTTAATTCAACGAATGCTTGAATTGCGCGGCGCTCAAGTTACCGCGGCGGCTTCGGCCGCGGAAGCCCTAAAGTCATTTTCGGCAACCGTACCCGACGTGCTGGTTAGCGACATCGCTATGCCCGATGAAGACGGCTATTCGCTTATGCGCAAAGTGCGAAGCCTGTCGCGCGACGCGGGCGGGCAGATTCCGGCGATCGCACTGACGGGCTACGCCAGCGCTAAAGACAAGGCTGACACGTTTGCCGCTGGTTACCAGGCCCATGTCGCGAAGCCCCTCGAACCTACTGATTTGATTACAGCGATCGAGCAGGTGATACGGAAATAGTTTCGCGTTCGAAGTGCGGGGTTCGAAGTGCGGAGTGCGGAGTTAGAGGCGTTTCCATCCGATTTTTCGGATTTGTTCACCACGGCTTCGATGATATCTAACCCCGAACCGCGAACTTCGCACTTCGCACTTCAAACTTCGCACTCCGCACTTCGAACTCCGCACTTCCGCACTCCGCACTCCGCACTCCGCACTCCGCACTCCGCACTCCGCACTCCGCACTCCGCACTCCGCACTCCGCAACTCCGACACTCCGCACTCCGAACTTTCCTGTTACAATCCCCGGCACTTCCCAATTACCAATCAGGAGCTCGCTGATGAAACGAAGAATCCTTTCAGTTCCCTTGATAGTTCTGTTACTTGCGCTCGCGATCGCGGCGCAACAAACGCAGACTGCTGCCGAAGTTCTATCGCTCGATTCAATCTTCACTTTCCGCACTCGTTCGCTCGGCCCGGTGCAATGGCAGAACGATGGCAGCGGCTATCTTGCACTCGAGCCGTCGGCTGCCAACCGCGAGGTGGTTGAGATCATTCGCTATGACGCGGTTACTGGTGATCGCTCCATCAAGGTCGGGATCGACAAACTTACGCCGCAAGGCGCAGCACCTATCGCGATCGAGAATTTCGTGCTCAGCCCCGACGAAAAGAAGCTTTTGCTGTTTACTAAATCAGAGCGCGTCTGGCGCAGTAACACACGTGGCGACTATTGGGTACTCAAGCTGGACACCGGGGCCTTGCATAAACTTGGCGGTGACGCAAAACCTTCTACTTTAATGTTCGCTAAGTTTTCTCCCGACGGAAAAAAGGTGGGTTACGTTCGCGAAAACAATCTCTATGTCGAAGATCTCGAATCACGCGATGCGCGGATCACGCCGCTTACTAAAGATGGGTCGCGTCATATCGTCAACGGAACGTTCGACTGGGTTTACGAAGAGGAACTTTTTTGCCGCGACGGATTTCGTTGGAGCCCGGACAGCCAGCACATCGCTTATTGGCAGCTCAACAGCGAAGGTGTGAAGGAGTTTCAACTCGTAAATAACACTGGCGGCTTGTATCCGGTAATAACTTCCTTCCCATATCCGAAGGCCGGTGAAACAAATTCCGCGGCGCGTGTCGGCGTCGTGCGCGCTAGCGGTGGCTCGACGCGTTGGTTCGAGGTTCCCGGCGATCCACGCAATCAACTACCTGCCGCGTATGGAGTGGGCGGCGAGTTCCGATGAAGTCGTGATTCAACAACTCAACCGGTTGCAGAACACAAACACCGTAATGCTTGGTGACATCCGCAGCGGGAAAGTCCGGACCATTCTCACCGAAAAGGATGAGGCTTGGGTCGACATTTCCTGGGGCGACCTTGACTGGAACAAAACCGGTCTCGGCCGCGGCGATGTGGAATGGATCGATGGCGGGAAACGATTCTTATGGGCCAGCGAGCGCGACGGTTGGCGGCACATCTATTCAATTGCTCGAGATGGTAGTGACGTCAAGAACATCACCCCGGGCGATTTCGATGTTATCAATGTTGAGCGCGTTGATGATGTGAACGACTTCATTTATTTCGAAGCCTCTCCGGAAAATGCGTCCCAACGTTACCTATATCGCGAACCGTTGGACGGCAACGGTAAGCTCGAGCGCCTCACGCCGTCGTCTTTGCCCGGTACTCATTCCTATAACATTTCGCCGCGCGCTGATCTGGCGCTGCACTTTTCTTCGTCGTTTATGAAACCTCAGGTAACTGACGTTGTACGGCTGCCGCAGCACACGCTCGTGCGGACAATGATCGATAACCGTGAAGTTCAGGAGCGGATGGCAAAACTGAAAGCGACGCCTTACGAGTTTTTCAAAGTAGATATTGGCGAAGGCGTGCAGCTGGACGGCTGGGTGATCAAGCCGCCCGACTTCGATCCGCAGAAACGTTACCCGGTGTTATTCCACGTCTATACCGAACCGTGGGGTCAGACCGTGCTTGATTCCTGGGGCGGACTAAATTTGCGTTGGCACATAATGCTGGCGCAGCAGGGTTACCTTGTAATGAGTGTTGATAATCGCGGCACGCCGGCGCCGCGCGGCCGCGCCTGGCGCAAGATCTTTTACCGCAAAGTGGGAATCGTAAATTCTCAAGATCAGGCTAACGCTGTGAGGGCCATCAGCAAGTGGCCTTATGTCGACGCGACGCGAATAGCAGTCTGGGGTTGGAGTGGCGGCGGCTCGGCGACGCTCAATGCAATGTTCCGTTATCCGGAGCTCTATCAGGTGGGAATGTCCGTCGCGCCAGTTCCGGACTTGCATTACTACGACACGATCTATCAGGAGCGTTACGGTGGTTTGCCTAAAGACCATCCGGAGGAGTGGAAACAGAGCTCTCCGATTACTTTTGCGGGACAGTTAAAAGGAAAGCTCTTGATTGTGCACGGAACCGGCGACGACAACGTTCACTATCAAGGGACCGAGGCCTTAGTTAATGCGCTGGTGGCGGCGAACAAGCCGTTCACCATCATGCCTTATCCAAATCGCTCGCATGGAATCTTCGAAGGGCCAGGAACCACGCGCCATTTGTATGCCTTGCTGACAAGCTATTTGACCGAGAACCTGCCCGCCGGCGGAAAGTAGAGAAGGCGGCAGAGTCAGGAAAAAAAACATTTTCCATATATCATTTTCCAGTTCTCATTCGCGAATTCAAACTGGGAGGGCAACACGATTCAGTTTACTGAATGAGACAACTAGTGATTTTTGAAGGTCAACATTCTAGTTGTCTTATTCACGCCGGGCTTTAGCACGGTGTTCAGAAATCCCTTCCCTGGCGGGAACCGCTCTAACGGTTGAAGAGTAGCGAGGAACGGTAAAGTGAAAACCGTTGAAATAAACGGTTTCAGTAATCTGGGGCAATCTGACACCTGGCTGCAGCCCGGTGTGAATGAAACAAAGTCCTTCAGCTAACTGAATCATGTTGCACTTCAATTTGAGTTCGCGATTCCCGGTTCGAATGAAAAACGAGAAATGAAAAATGAGAAATGGAAAATGGGTTTGCTCCTGCTTCCTACCTTTCGCCTACATCCTGCCGTATTGACAATCCTATCCCGCTTGGCATAATAGCTTCCTCAACCAACCGAAAAACCATCTGGCGTCGACCTCCCAGAATTACAGTCGACTGCACGTGAGGTTTCCCTAATTCAAGCATCCGCTGAAGCGGAAACATTCAAGGAGGATTTCATTATGTTAAAGCCCCGACTCAGTCTCTCTACGATTCAGAGGCTCAGCATTCTCGTTCTTTTCACGGTCGGTTTCGTGTGCGGCGCGCCGGCTGTTAACGCTCAGTGTCCGCCAACAACCACCCTGGTCGGCGGGCTACTAGCTCCCACCAAACTCACTCAATCGCCGTTGGGTAATCTAATCGTCGCCGAAACCGGTGCGCCGATTCCTAATAGCGGCCGAGTTTCAATTGTCGGACTTGACGGCACGCGCCGCACGCTCCTCGCGGGACTACCCTCGGGTGAGAATTCCATCGGAGACTTCGCGGGCACTCAAGGTGTTTTTCTTCACGGCCGCACGCTCTATGTGCTCAATGGCGAGGGTAATGCCACTCTTCCTGGGCCGTTTCCACCAACCGAAATACCAAATCCAAATCCTAATTCGCCAATTCTTAGTTCCATCCTGGCAGTCCACTTGAGTGCGGCAGCCGAGAAGACTACGACTGGCTTCACCTTGACTCTCGCCGACCATCAAGCCTTAAAGGATGGAGAGACTCTAAGGTTAAGCAACGATAAAGGCGACAGGATTACTGTCGAGCTCGTTGCTGATTTTCCCGACTATGTTCCCGATCCGATTGGCCCGTTTCCGGCAAACGTTGACCATTCGAATCCGTTTGGTATGGTGGGCATCGGAGATAAGCTCTACGTAGCAGATGGCGGACGCAATCTCGTGTTTGAGGTCGATATTGCGACTGGCGACTTTTCAGTGTTGGCAACATTCCCGCCGATACCCAATCCGCTGCCTTTTGGACCGCCAGTGATGGAGGCAGTGCCAGCCGGGATCAGTGAATCCAACGGGCAACTGCTGGTGGCGCTATTCCGAGGATTTCCATTCGCACCAGGCTCATCTGACATTGTCTCAGTCGATCCCCTAACGGGAACCGTGACTCCGTTTATCGACGGCCTGAGTTCGGCGATCGATGTGGAAGCTGTGAAGAGCAAAGCTGTCAAAAGCTTTCTGACACTTGAGCTGAGCCAGGACTTTCTAGCGGGTGTCCCCGGTCGACTGCAAAGGTTCGCCACACCTGCGGGCCCCGGAGTGGTTATTTCCAACTGTCTCATCGGTCCCAGCGACATGGTCCGCGACGCTAAGACAGGCACGCTTTATATCGCCTCGATCTTCACCGGGCAGATTATTGTCTTAACGGGCCAGTAGCACTGGAAGCAAGACGGCAAGCCGAGGGCAGGAGCAGACGGCAAGAGCAGACGGCAGACGGCAGGAGCAGTCGGCAGGAGGCTGAAAGCAGAAGGCAGAAAACATTTTCCATATAACATTTCTAATTTCTCATTTGTCATTGCCGCTCGTAGGGAACGAGTCTAATGGAAAATGAAAAATGGCAAATGACAAATGGAAAATGCTTTTAGGCTTTTGCCCTGCCTCTGCCCTGCCCTCTGCCTTCTGCGCTCTGCCTTCTGCGCTCTGCCTCCTTCCTCCCGCCGTCTGCTCCTGCCGTCAGTCTCTGATATATAATCCGCGCGACTAACAAAACCTCGTTTTTTCCCCTCGCCTGACACGGAGTGCTCATCATGAAAAAAAGACTTCCACTATTCCTAGTTCTGTTAGTGCTCACCGTAACTCCTGCGCTGTCGCAGGAGGTGGAAACTATTTCCATCCTGAACGGCACCGTGCGTCGCGCAACGAGCGTGCGTCAAAAACCATCTTCCCGTCAGCGCGTGATTAGTCGCTTGGCAGCGGATACCACGGTACGAATTCTCAGTCCAGACCCGCGCAATGGTTTCTGGCGCGTTATTCTTGATCGCGGCCGCCAGGGCTATGTTCCTGCGCCAGACGTGGAAATTCCCGAGGCTGCAATCCACGCCGCGAGAACCAGCGCCGCCGCTGCCAGTCCACCCTGTGCCACCGAACTCGGCGATTGCGAGCCCCATGGTTGTGCGGAACCCGAATCGAAGCGAGGGCTATTCAATAAAGCCAAGAACCATCTGCCTACAGGCACGAGAGCTTTGACGATTAGTTTCCCCGATCTGAAAGCTTTGCAGCGTCAGGCCGATGAGGTCGTCGACCAGGGGACTGAATTGACTAAGGAGCAACGAGACTCGCTCAGCGGTTTTAGAGTTACTAATGGCCGCGCCGGTGAAGGCAAGCTTGTGAAGCTCACCGGGTTCATCGCCGAAGGCTTGGATCCTCATGCGAATTCTAGCGGCGAGTCAGTCAACTGTCGCCTTCGCACCGCCGCAAATAACGACTTCCATATTTCCATTGCTCGACTGCCCTCACATTCAGAATTTCAGGGCGTGGTAGCGGAAATGATTCCCCACGATCGGCCGGCGGGCTGGACGATTCAGAAGTTGAAGCAGGTGAAGCAGCGGCGTTTGCTGGTGATGTTGGTTGGCGGTCTCTTCTACGACAACGATCATGTGGTTAATGCCGATCCCACTGACAACCTGAGGGGCGAACCCAAGCGGTTTTCGCTTTGGGAGATTCATCCAATCACTAAGTTCTTTGTCTGCAAACGGGCCGGGAACGCCTGTAGCGCGTCGAACTCCTCGCACTGGACAAGGCTTGAGGACTTTCAGTGACGTGACATTGCCAATTGCCAATTGCCGATTGCCGATTGGCAATTCAAATTCGACAACCTTATCGATTTCGGTATGTATTGCCTCGCTGTTACAGGAGCGATCATTTTCAGCTAATCAGCAATCAGAAAATAGCGATCAGCAATCGTGAATCGGCAATCGGCAATCGGCAATCGGTAATTGCCAATCGGCAATTGGCAATCGGTTGATGCTCGATCTCTTGCTCAGATCTGTTCTCGGTGGCGAAACGGCCACCGTTGCCTACTCCGCCAATCCCTCTCCATAATCCGGCGCGTTCCTCACCTTAGACCGCAAGGAGAACCTCACCATGAGCGAAGTAAAACTGAACCTCATCGACTCGCGCACGATACTTACCGGCACAATTCACGGGTCAACCGTCGACGCGTGCTTCGCTGCACTTTCAGCCGAACCGGAAACGATTCCTGAACTTGCGTCAGCATTGAGCCGGTACATAAAGCCCCTTGACGACTCGAATCCATTCGGATGGTTTCATCCGCGAAGCCATGTTGATGAACGACCGTACGACGCCGGGATCGTCATTATTGATCTCGCCAGTCGCATCATCGCGGCCGAATCGACCTATTCAAATCCACAGCCCGAAGGAGAGGCGCATTACCACAATGGGAGACACGGAACCGATGTAAGCATCCCTTATCGCCTGCCCGCGGACTGGTTGATTGTGAATTCGGTGGATGCCCATCGTTGGTCACGCGAGCGGCGCTTACAAGATCGCAAACCGTTTTTTGACGCTCGCCCCATCCTTTACGGCACGCCGTTACTGGAATTCATTGTGCGATCTTTCACGCCGCAGGCTGGCTCTCTTCTTAGATCTGAGATCTCAAATTCTGAAATTGCCTTAACAAACGAAACCCAAACCAAACATGACGACACCGACTCCACGCCCGACGCTCAACTCGTACGCATCCATGCCACCTGGCTGACGACGGAGCGAGAAGACCTGCAAAACCGTTCGCCGCGCGACGTAATTCTTGAGAAGCTGGACCTGATTGATTTTGATCTCCACACGCGTTCCCTGCAATGGACTTTTCTCAACGAGGGTCCACCATGCCTCTCCAGAGAGTCGTTCGCCTACCGCTTCGCAGGTTTTGGCACTCACGAGTGGGTTATCTATTACGACCTGGTTCGTCATTTGCTCAGAAGTGCGCTTGAGCTTGCCTGCCAACCAGAGGACGCCGCAATCCTGGCACTCGAACAAATCAAAACGGAATGGCTGGAAAGCAGTAACCCCGAATACGACGGCAGGACGCCCGCCGTAATCATCGACAACGAACGCAAGCGTCTGCCAGAAGCACTGGCTCCGGAGCAGCTAATCATCGATGAAGACTGCGAATGCTGCCGCATGATGGCGCAGGATGCCGCGATGGGGTTTGGTCCAGGCTTCTGGCATCTGGACGGGTCACACATGGAGGAAGAGTTTGCGTTTTCTTTCTGCAGAACGATTCCGGAATGGGAAAAAGAACTGCAACAGCGTGAGGCGAGTTACCGCGAGTTTGAGCGCCAATGGGCCGAGCGAGAGCACGAGCGCCGGATGCGCCAGCGCGAGTGGGAGGAAGATCAGCTTCTCATTGAGTGCGGCGAATCAACCGAAGAGGCACTCACCCTCGATTGGCCGAATCGAAGCTAGCCGGATAAGCAATTTCCCGATTGTCGATTGCGGAGTAGTCATTTCGTCCCCGAAGGGGACAAAGTTAATAGCCGTGGGCAACGCCCACGGAGTCTGACAGCGTAATAGGGTTCGACCCTGAAAGGGTCGAAGACATGATCAGTTAAAAGCAAGATTGCCGCTGAGGCTTCTTTAGAATCTCGTGACGTTCGACCCTTTCAGGGTCGGAGGGATTTTGGGATTGTGAACCGTGGGCGTTGCCCACGGCTATTAACTCTGTCCCCTTCGGGGACAAACTCACCTAGCCCACGGGCTATTAAGTCCCCTTCGGGGACACTCACCCTGGTTTTTCGAACACTGCATCATCTATAGGCACGTTATGTTTTAACTCATCAATTCTCATTGTCACACTGAAAGATTCAAACGCCATGCGCACTTTGAACGGCACCTTCAAGCCATCAACTTCCCGATAGTCATCAAGATGTATCTTCACAAAGACGTTCCCGCGTCGGGGATCCCGGCGCACCATGTCCCAACGTAGAAGCAGCCCATTCTCCTTGTCAAAAAACAACTTCTCCTTCGGTCCCTTCTCGGGCTCACCTTCGACAACATAGACATCGCGCCCGTGGAGCTTTGCCGGTCCTTCCAAAGTCATCCTGTAATAGAGATCCTTAATCCTGCCCGCACGGTACACTTCGGCATCCCGCTCTACCTCCGCCATCTCTTTCGGACTCTCATCGGTGAAGGTTCCGGCTGGCGTTTCTACCCATCTGTTTTTGCCGTCGAACCCCTTCCTTAGTATTCCGATTTTTGGAAACTCGATCACGGTTAACGTCTTGTGCGGCTCCTTCCCCCATGAACTAAATGCGCCTCGGATAGGCAAAAAAGAACTCTCAAATGTTCCTTCAGCTTTGTAGCTCATCACGCGATCGATCGCGGCCTGGCCGCCAATCGCTTCACGGTGGCGTTCAAGAATTTTATCCACCAAAGAAGCTTGATTAGGCGTGGGGGTCGGTGGTGAGCTTGCTGATGGGTTGAGTCGCCCGCAAGCTAATTGCAGCGGCAGACAAATGCAAAAGATGAATTGTAGGATGAGCTTGGTCACGATTTGAGAGCCGCTTCTCAAGAATCCCTTTTTTTAGACTGCGCCGACCAGCTGGCGCTCGAATTGTTACGTAAGTGAGGTCGGTAGCACCCGGGCAAGCGGGTAAGCCTTAGAGTATTCCAATCGGCAATCGGCAATCAACAATCGGCAATCGATCGGCAATGTTAATCCACCCTTACTTCGTACCCCTGCCGCAATCCCATCACATACTTTTCCCACTTGATCTTAAACGCATCCATGTCTGATTCCACCAACACACTTTGTAGACTGTCAAACCCGGTCGGATCTGTTTTCTGTTTCTTCACGAACTCCTGGTAAAACTTCACCAGCAGGTTCCGCTCCTGCAGGTAGTAACAGAGATACCTCGCCTGCGCGTAGTTTGTGCCACGGTCCTCATTATAAAAAGCACCAGCGTCCATCGCCGTTAAAGTTTTGAATGACGGAACACTCTTCTTCTTGATCGATTCCTGCAGCCCTGGCAGGCGCCAATTCGTATATCCGTTAATATGTCCGTCTTTGTCGCCGCACTGTTCATAGAGCGATCCCAGGCCTTCGTTGAGCCACGGCGGGCAGCTGGGAAAGTTAGCTTCCATGAACGGATGAACTATCTCATGAACCAAAGTGCCGCCGCCGGTTGCGATGTTCATGATCAGTGCCTTGTGCGCGGGCGAGTAATAACCAAACGGGGTGGTTGGCGAAGCACCGAAGAGCAGCCGCGTGTGGTTTTTGTAGGAAGCTTCGTCCTTGAAAAGCCAGATGTCGAGAATGTCGTTCGGGTCTTTGGTGAAGAAGTCCTGCTTTAAACGATCCACTGCCCACTTCACCGTGTTCTCCGCGTGTTCCTGCACGACGCTCTCAGGTTCATCTCCGATAACTACAAACGGCTTTTGAATTACGATCGAAAAGTCACTGTTAGGAGCCTTGCGTTTGATCCGAGCAGTCAGCTGAGTAACGTGACGCTTGTAATCGGCATCGGTAATTCGAACTAGTCGCCGCCGTTGGTCTTGCCCGCCGACTCTCGTCGTCAGGGGAACGGGAACTGGCAGCGATGGCATCAGAGTTAATCTTCGTCGCCGGCTTAAGGCTCGAGCTGACGAACGTCCTTCCACCCCAAGCCAAACTCCCGAGGAAGATAAAAGTTACCACCAGGGCTATTAGTCTTAGCTTCGTCATGTTGTTGAGTATTACGTCCTAGGCAGTCGCTGCTGGCTTTGCACAAAAAGTCAGGTCTGATGACATGACATTACAGAACCTGGAGCGGTAGCGACGAGATCATCGACACAACGATTCCGATGCTAACGATTTCCCACGGTTTTCGACTAGTTGTTTTTAGCATCCCGTCGCTATCGCTCCGGGTTCTGATTTGTTTGTTTCACCGTTTCGACCCTGGCGACTTTTTTGTGCAAAACTCGCTACGCCGCCCTTTCCTCGCCGGACCTTGGGATGCTTCATTACGTATCTGAGTGGCCAAACTAGCTGGACATCAGCCCCCGCAACTGCCTTGCCTCAATCTAGCAAACGTGGGGACATTGCTGTCAATTGGCAGTGTTTACCCTGTAACCCGAATCCAGTCGCGCACCCAATTGGAGGCCTGTCATAATTTGAAAAATAGATCTAGCGGCGTCAAAAGCGTGCCTGTTGCGCAAGTTTCCTTTTAGTGCATCCTGTCTATTGCGCTTCTCCGAGCATGAAGCTGAAGTCGCCCTTCGCTTTTCCCGAAGCCGTCGTCGCCACACTGTGGCACTTCAAACAGCTCGAGGTGACACCCGGCGCAAATGGATTATATTGCGGACTCGGATACGGGTTGGGGCCATCAGAGGGTGGCTTCGGTGTCTGGATGAAAGTCTCGAGCACCACGTTAGCCATGAACGGCGGCTTCGGGAGCGTGCCATCTTCGCCTACCCACTGCGTGGTGATTAACTGGTAGTTTGCCCAGACTGATCCCTGAAGCAGCGAACGGAATGTTTTGTTAAGAGTATCAGCACTCGAGTCTCCGACTGGATTAATCCTCACAACCTGGACCGGCTTGTTAAGCGGCTGACCGGTCGGGCTTAGTTCTTTATACGGCTTTGCCGCAGTTTGCACGTTCGGAGGGCAGGTCAGCGGGGGACAGTCGGGATTCGAGAAACTCGCCTTCTTGCCAAAGGGAGAACCAGGCGGGGGTCTCAAGTTGTCCACATGTTCGAAGGTTGACCAGATCCAGGTCGGCTGTTGTTGAGTTTTGTGAATGATGTGAAGACCAACGAGTCCCAGCGTAACAGGATTCTTCCCGGGACTCGGGGAACCAGCGTCATCGTTAAAAACGATCGCGCTGCTCATGTAAAAACGCTTGCTGGCAATCTCCGTTGCGGTAAGCACTTTCCACGCAGCTTTGATCTCGATAGCGCCGACGCTGCCATACGGACCTGGACCATTGGGAAAGCTGATCGTTGAGGTAAAGCTGTCCTGACCTGCCTTGTTCCAAAGATTGTTCTTCGGATCGGTGAGGTAGCCGTACTCGTCCTTGTTCATTGTGATCTCGTAGCGAACAAAACGTCCGCTTTGGTCGGTGAGCACTCCACCGACTGCTTCTTCGATTCCGGGAAAGCTTGCAGCCAGCGGCGCGGCCGCCTTCGACTGCCGCACAATAATTTTGCGCACCGCTTTTCTTTGTACCAGACGTTGCAGAGGCGAAGACAGACCGGCAAGCAATGGCGATCTTGCCGCCGCTGTGGTTTGCGGACACCAGGCACTTGGTGTTGCCGGCGGCTTAACAAAGACATCCGAGTCGGTTAAGTAGGTCTCCCAAACTACTGGGCCCTGCCCACTGAGTATTGATTGATTCACATTCGCAGTGCAGGTGGCTTGCGAAGCCGGCCAATTCAAAGCAATGAACGTCAACCAGGAATAAAGGTCGAGATTACCTTGCGTGGGGATACCCTTTGAATCTACGGGAATCGCTGCCAGCGCGCTCGTGATCTTAGTCGGTGGCGTAGGAAAATCCTGAGGTGGTGGAATCGCTAAGTGGGCTGGGCCGGCAAACGAACTCCTGGCTGGTTTGTTCGCAGTCGCTCGTCCGCTGCTAAAGTTGCTGACAGTGATTACGGCGCATATCACTAGAAATAGAATGAGTATCGAGAGTGGTGTGCGTGGTTGCATGGTGAAGAATCCTCCTGAGTTGTGGGTAGGGAGCCAACGCAAAATCCGCTGTCAGCCGTCGCTGGCCTCGGTAAATGTTGAGCTGACCTGAAACGTGTCGGCGAAGAAGTTATGCTCAGACGCGGCGAGGAGTTCGACGCTTCAACTCGAGCGAGCGGATGCTATCCCAGGTTATCCGCGAAGGCAAGAAAACCATTAGCGATTGCTGATTGCTGATTGCAGATTCGCGAATCTATCAAGCCGGCGCCATTTTGAATTGATTGGAGTGGCCCCGCCGCTTGCTTAACCAGCTGTTTTTCAATCGGCAATCGGCAATCGCCAATTCTCTGAGTGCGCCGGCTTGACGGCGCTTTGGTTTATCTTCGTGCTCGTTCGTGTTGTTTCGTGGATCGTTAATCGGCAATGGACAATAGGCAATCGGCTTTCCCGTCCCCTCTCTTTTATTGAACATTGTAGGTGTTCGCAAACCTCAGCCAAGGGTTCGCGCGAAGCGCGTAGTCTGGGGATGACTTTGGTTTATCTTCGTGCTCGTTCGTGTTGTTTCGTGGATCGCTAATCGGCAATGGGCAATCGGCAATCGCCCATACCTCTCATTCTGAATGGACTCATCATATTGCCCGTTCAACTTGAGCATATTCGGATTTTTCGGGCCTCTTTACCTCGTCTTCTTGCGAATACCTCTTAGGAATTCCATAAAAACCCAAACTACGTTCCTGCCGCGTCGCGTGGCATGGGAGGTGATTAGGCTAATCGCACGCTGCGTTTTCGCACGCGTCGAGAATGCACCCTTTGAGCAAGGAGAAGGACATGCGAATCAATTGCGACTATTGCAACCAACCCGTCTCAGGACCACTTTCGAAGGTTCCAGGTAACTTCAACCTCCATCCTGATTGTGTTGCTCGACTTGGTAAGGAAACAATTCAGGAGTTGAGCGCCGCACCGTGGCGGACTGGGGAATCGTCAGTCATCCTGATACCAGAACGAAAGGGAACTGAAGTAGTTTTTCGCAATGAGGAATTAGACACGGTTCTTTGCCTGTCTTAGCGAGAGTCGAAAAAACACGCCTAATAGATAACAACCCTCGGCAGGAACTGTCGAGGGTTTTTTGTTACGCTGCTGAGTGCGCGTAGTAGGGCGCTTCACGCTGAAAGCGTGCAAGTTAGTAGCCGTGGGCAACGCCCACGGATCACGATTCAATCCACCCTGACGCTGAAAGTGTCAAAGAGAACATTCCCAATTCCAATCGCCAACCGACAACATAAAGGAAGCCTGAACCATGGAACATATACACTTGCAAATTCAATCTCTTGAACAGCGCACCCGAAGACTGGAGCGCTGGCTACGCTGCTCAATTTCCCTTTGGCTACTCACCTGCGGCGTGATTGTTATTTCAGCGTGGGCCTGGCCCGCCCAAACTCAGCAGTCTTCCGTAACGTCGACGTTGCGTGCATCCGAACTTGTGATCGTCGATCCGAAAGGAGTGGAGCGCGTGCGCATCGGAGGGGATTTGCCTGACCCGGTAATTAACGGCAAGCGTGTGCCACGCGGGGAAAAAGCGGCGGGCGTTGTGCTTTATGACGGCACGGGCCAGGAACGCGGTGGCTACGTTACGTTTGAACCGTCCGGAAATGTTGGTCTGACACTCGACACACGACGGCGGCAGGTGGCTTTCTTCGTTGCCGGACCCGATTCGGGATCAGCGTTACAACTGTGGCATGGGAACCACCTGATTGAGTTGCGTTCCGACGATGACGGCTCACGCCTGACTGCAGTTAAAGATCGGCAGGTGGTGATTCAGGAACCTGCAGTCAGCAAGATGTCGGCAGAAACATGTGAGGCCTACCGCAGCGCGCGCGCACGCGTTTCCAAAGAACAGGTGATGAGCGATTGCCGCCGCCGCTTCACCGAAGCTGCGTGCACCCCTTGCCTCGCCCAACCTTGAGGCACAATACGGTACGGGAGCGGTAGCGACCGATAGCGATTGCCGCATTACGCGGATGCGGACGATTGACCAATTGGCATTTAGCCATGGGATTCGCATATCGGAAATCCGGCAGTTGGAAATCTGCGGCAATCGCTATCGGTCGCTACCGCTCCCGTACTGTACTTGGTTTCAATCAGCAACCGGCAATCCTGCGGTCGAAATTGGCAAACTCTCACTGCCCATCAGCTGAAATGAGTTGAAGAACTTCTGCACATCTGGAGCCTCGGCATCGGCCGTCGTTGTCGCCGCGCCCATTTGATAAAGACGCCTGCCAACGAGGTATATTTTCCACGTAAACACAATCTCAACGTCCCCGAACATCCTCTTCGCCCGCAACTCGCGGCCCGGATGACTTTTCAAGATAACTCGTGTCTCGGATATCAAGTCCGCCTCCAGTCCTCTTAAGAGGCCGTCGCGCACTCCATCTAAGACCTTTTCGTATTGCGCGGCGTCGCTCGGCTCGGTGGGATAGTCGGCATAGGAAACGATCACCTGCGCGACGTTGTTCGCGGAATTAAAAGTGTAAAGAGGCAGTTTACCCACGGCAGTGTCAACATCCCTGGTTCCGGCTTCCGGCTTGGTTGGCATACTCACACTGAACCGTCCCTCAACAGAATCAAGTTTCGCCCAGTCCGCCGTTTGCTGAAACGCCAATGCCCACCCGCAGCAAAGCAGTCCGACAATTGCAACCGAACAAGTTTTGTTGAGGAGGGTTTGTAGCCAGGTGTTTCTCATAGTAAGGTGTTCTCAGTTGGAACTGTGTGAATAATTACGGTACGGGAGCGGTAGCGACCCGATAGCGATTGCCGATTGCGGATTGGCGATTGCCAATTGGCCTTTAGCCATGGGATCCAATCGGAAATCGGCAATCGGAAATTGGCAATCGCTATCGGTCGCTACCGCTCCCGTACTGTCTTGCCCACGGATCTCAATCGTCAATCTCTTGGCCGGCTTCCGACTTAGCGATCCAGAGGGTTAGAGCGTACAAAAATAGGCCTACCAAAACGCCGATCCACAATGGAGCGACGCCAATAAATCGGACAGTCATCACACTTGCGAAAACCACGGCGGTCGCCGCCAGCGCATGTCCCGCAATCAACAGTTTCATAGACTTCTTCTCCACCTCCCTGGGCACGAGCGCACAGGAACCCTGACCTTCTGCTACCTGAGTAAAGGTCTAAACGCGATGGAATTCCGAGGAAGCGTCGTGCAAACCGTTAGTGCGTCAGGCTCGCCTGCGGCCGCTCTTTGGAGTGCGCCGGCCCGACGGCGCTTTGGTTTGTTTGCGGGAATTTGCAGTCAGGAGGAGGGGCTTGCCCCCGCTCCCCTACTGTAGTTGCTTTTCCAATCGGCAATCGGCAATCACCAATCGGCTATCACCGCCAAGACGCAAGGTTACGCCAAGGACGCCAAGCTTTTGAGAACCGGAAAGTTATTATTACTAACTCAGCCTGGTGGAAAATTTCTCCTTGGCGAACTTAGCAGGATCTTGGCGGCTTGGCGGTAATTGCTGATGGACGATTGACGATTGACGATTGAAGTTGGATGTTTAGCCCGTTCGCGTTATCTTCTTGAACGTTCCTAATTCGGCAATCACCAATTGGAATATGATTAAAGCTCGTGCCTTCGCCGTAATTCTAATTCTCTTATCGATCTTCTTAATCTATATCAACTGGCAACAGCTTTGGACTGAGGGCACTTACTCAACCAAACTCGCCGCCTTCGGCCCGCTCGTCGGCATTGGCGGACTCTACCTAATGTTATTCCCCTCGCGGACCGGCAAACCCAACAGCACCGCCGAAAAAGTCGGCGTCATGGTCGTGTTTGTCATCGGCCTTCTTGCGGGTCTGCTCAACTGGTACCTAATGGATCCCGGCTACTTCGGTATGTAAGGAAGGGAGTGATGTAACGCAAACTGTTAGTTTGCGGAGGTCAACATTAGCTAATCGCAGTCAGGAAGGGGATCCGTCCCTGCTCTTTTGAATGTTTTCAATCGGCAATGGGCAATCGCCAATCGGCAATTTGCTCGGGGTGAGTCAGTATCGGTCGCTACCGCTCCCGTATGTACCGGCTTTCCAATCGGCAATCGGCAATCGGCAATCGGCAATCTCTTTAGGCTGAAAGCGTGAAAGTTAATAGCCGTGGGCAACGCCCACGGTGGCAAGTTGTCATTGAGATTCTGACCCGCCACCGCTACTACCGCTCCCGTACTGAACTGGTTTTTCAATTGGCAATCGCCAATCGCCAATCCTTTTGGTGCGCCCGCTAGG
>CAVVJS010000006.1:0-745093 GCA_963748605.1 Pyrinomonadaceae bacterium | reverse complement strand
CAGCCTCAGCGCGAGTTGTCGCGACCTGAGCGATGCGTCGTTCTTCTTCCTCAGCCTTCAGTTGTACTTCAATTTCGACCTGCTTAATCGTTTGGTACTGGGCGAGCACAGCCGCCTCGAGAACTTCTAACCGCTGAACCTGGATTTGCTCTTCATGACGCAGGGTATCCAACTGATGTTTGAGCTGGTTTTCACGGTCGGTGCGGCGTGCAGATTCCAGGTCTGCTTTGCGTTGCATCTCGGCGAGCTCCGCAAGCCGGCGTTCTTCGTCCTCTGCCTGCATGCGAATCTTTGCGGCGGCTCGCTGATTAGCTTCTTCGGTCGCCAGGCGACGCGCTTCAGACTCCGCTCTTTGAAGCAACTCAGCTTCCTCACGCAACCGCGCTTCAGCTGCTGCGTGTTCAACTGCAGCTGCGTTTGCTTGTCGAATTCGGGCTTCAGCTTCAGCAATACGCTTCGTTTGCGCCGATTCCACTTTTCGCAAAGCTTCGAGCTCGGCGTTCAACCGATGTTCTCGCTCAGCGCGCACGCGGGCCTTGGCCTCAGCCTGGTGACGTAGGCCTTCCTGCGCATTGAGCGCTTCCATTACTTTTGCGACACGCTTTTGCTCTTTGACTTCGAGCACACGCAACGCTTCGATTCCGGCTTCGAGTTGCTTTTCCTTTCGGCTCTCTGTTGCGCTTCCGCCTGCAGCTTCTGCTTCAGCGTCGTTAGTTCCTTCAAGCGCCGTTGGTCTTCTTCACTTCGCAAGATCGCCTCGGTCTCGGCGAGCTTTCGCGCTTCTTCGTGCGCGGACATTTGCGCTTCAGCTTCGGCAATGCGCCTTTGCTGCTCAGCTTCCGCCATACGCAGCGCTTCAATGTCGGCATGAATTTGTTTTTCCTGCTCGGCGCGCTGACGAATTTCCACTTGAGCTTGGGTACGAATCGCCTCTAACTGCGCCAGCCGGTCCTTCTCTGCTTCCGCGCGCGTACGCACTTCGGCTTCCGCACGCTTCAAAGTCTCATCCTGAGTGCGTCGTCGTGCTTCGGCTTCCTCGATTCGTTGCAGCTGCTCCTGCTCGGCTTCGCGAAGCGCCTGGATATCCGCATCCAAACGTCTTTCTCGCTCCGCGCGCTGCTGCGCCTTGGCTTCGATTTGCTGACGCGCTTCTTCCTGGGCGCGCAGACGGTTTTCGGCTTCGGCAATCAACTGTGACTGTTTCGCTTCTGCCTGGCGCAACATTTCGAATCCCGCGTCAATTTCGTTATCTATTCCTGCGCGCAAGCTACTCTCCATCTCATCTTGGGAATGTCTCGACTCATGCTCAATCTGATCCTCAGGGGCGAAAGCATGCACCACTGATTCAGGCGTCTTGTGGTTGCCTGATCTTCGATACGTCGCGGTCTCAACTTGTTTCGAGTGCTCGGATTGCTCTTTAAAAACGGAATCGACGATGACCCTGGTCTCGGTTTGAAGTTCGATTACTGGTTTATGCCGGTTGTTCCGAAGCAATTGTGCCGCTGCCTGAAACCCATTGTCTTCGCGTGTGAAAGTTTCGGATGCACGAGAGGAGTCTCTGCTGGCTTGCCTATTGGAGATCGCAAAGATAGCGTCGGAAATTATCGAGTCAGGCTGGTCGCCGTTATTCTCTCGTTCCTGCAAATCGCTCAAAGCTCGGATTGCGTCGGTGTCACCAATCATTCCCAGCGACTCCGCGGCTGCCTTGCGCACTTCTGCTGAGCTGTCATACAGCGCCGCAATCAGGTAGGCCGCTGCCTCGGAGCGTCCGAGCATACCCAGCTCGCGGGCCGCTTCGGATCGGTCTAACGTAGACTCACCCGTCAACAATCTGTGTGTGACTTCGTCGAAGGCGTTAGGCGATTGCTCGGCTTCTTCAAACTGGTCAGGAACGGAAGGGCTGGTTGCCATAATTGAAATCCTCGACCTCCGGGAATGTAACTAGCGGCAGGGCATGTGGGACTAAGTTGGGTAGGAACAGATCGGGAGATGCATCACGCAGTCCGAAGCAGCGTCGGGGAAGTTCGAACAGTTTTAACGTTTAATTTGAAGCCCCGTTGTCGGTGAGAGGAGGTGGCTTGGTAATGCTTAGGTGTATGGCCTCTGGGCACTAAACTAGCAAGGCCAAAGGGATTGTCATCTATGTGGGCAGGGCGCGTCAATACCCTTCTTTCACTTTTTCACGAGTTTTCCCAGTCGTTTGGGATTTTCCGAGTCTTTCCCGCATTCTTTTTTGGAATCTGAACGCCCAGCTTCCAGAACTTTCTCATCTAAATCCGATTCGCGTGCGATAATCCGCGCACTCACAGAATTTTTAGAACTTGGTTTTGGGGAGGGCAAGGTATGCGCTGGAGAGGTGAACGTCAGAGTGAAAACATCGAAGACCGAAGAGGCATGTCACGCGGCGGCATCGCGATCGGCGGCGGCCTGGGCAGCATAGTTATCTTAATAATTGCTTTGTTGCTAGGCGCGGATCCTCGCCAGCTTCTCGAGCAGGACCCTGGCGCGGATCCTTCTGCCGGTACGCAAACTTCTCGTCCGACAAATCCCGAGGAGGAAGAGCTGACGCAGTTCACTCGGGTGGTCCTGGCCAGCACCGAAGACGTTTGGACCGACATCTTTCGGCAAGCCGGCAGTAATTACCGAAAACCCACCCTTGTGCTTTTTACAGATCAGGTTAGCTCGGCCTGCGGTCGCGCTGGCGCGGCCGTGGGACCTTTCTATTGTCCCGGCGATGAAAAACTTTATCTCGACTTCTCGTTCTTCCGAGATCTACAAACACGATTTCGAGCGCCGGGAGACTTTGCCCAAGCTTACGTAATCGCCCATGAAGTTGGGCACCATATACAGCGATTGATGGGCACCATGGACCGAGTCAGCGCGGCCCAACGGCAGCGGAGCGAAGCTGAAGCAAATAACTTGTCAGTGAGGTTGGAACTACAAGCCGATTTTCTGGCAGGAGTGTGGGCGCACTATGCCCAGCGGAAGGGCTTGCTTGAGCAAGGCGACATCGAAGAGGCGCTTGGCGCAGCTAGCGCAGTCGGCGATGATCGGCTGCAACGAGAATCGCAAGGATACGTTGTGCCCGACTCATTTACTCATGGAAGTTCCGAACAACGGATTCGCTGGTTTCGCAGAGGGCTTGAAACTGGCGATATTCGTCAGGGTGATACGTTCAATACCAGCAGTCTTTAACTCACTCGCCAACGAGATCCAATTGCGCCAGCAGCGGCAAATGATCCGATGCCCGAGTTAGTGCCGACAACTCAGTAATCACCTCACAACTCTTTAGCCGGCTGGCAAAACCGTTCGGCACAAAAACATAGTCGAGTCTCACGTGCGGATCCCAGGTCGGAAAGGTGTAGCCCTTGATGTCTGGATGCAAACGTCTGAACCCGTCAGCATAGCCGGCGTCCAGCATCACCTGGATGGTCTCGCGCTGGATATCGCGGCCACTAATCCAAACCAGCGCCCGGATCCAAGCCGGCATTCTTTGAACTTCCAGAACTTCTCCGGGAGCTAGTGTGTTGAAGTCGCCAACCAAGACATGAAAACCACTCTGGTGTCGCTCGATGCCCTTGAGTAAATTCCGGATTTCGCGACCTCTTTGTCGTTCGTCCCATTTCGAAAAGCGTGCGCTCAGGTGTAAACCAAAGATCCTTGTTTCGCTCCCTTCTGGATTGATCTCTAAAAAGGAATGTTTTGCTCCCGCCGGGTAATGCCACTCGTGGTAAGCAATCTTGATGCGGCTGATATAGGCAATTGAATGGGCCCTTTGGGCGGACCAATAAGCTGAGTTCGTCTCACGCGCCAACCCTTCAATTACCAGGGGATCAGTCGCTTCCTGGAAAACTACGATGTCCGGGGAGATTGTGCGAATAACCTCCGCGAGTTGAGCCTCGCGACCCCTGCCTCCAAAGCGAATGTTGTAGCTGAGGAGTTTTAGGATCACGACTCTTTTTCAGGTTCAATTGCCGTGAAGTAAGGCTCATTAAAAAGGACGTCGCGCGCGTAGAGCACCAGGTTGGAAGTGGCTTGCATGTTGACAGGACGGCCCACCAGCTTCTGTAAATCTTTTCTGAGTTTGTTAAGTCCAATCGCGATCGTCGGATCTTGATCGCATAAAGGTTTCGTATGTAATCCGGGAATATAAAAGGCGTCCTTGTCCCAATACTCCATCACTTTATTTCCCACGAGCGTGACGTCCAGATCGCTGGTACCCTGCCCGTCCGCATCGAACGGCCGGCCATCCTCCCACCTTTTGTTTGTCACCACGCTGCCACGAAGAGCGACGCCCGTACCCAGCGGCAGGTCGGCTTGAAGTCGTTTGCAAAACGACATGAAGAGCCGCTGGTCTCCGCCAAAACCCAACAGCAAGACGCGGTCGCGAATCTCTTCGGCGGACATTTCCTTCACATCCTTCGTCATACATTTCTCCGTCTTGGTTTTCTGCATGATACTGCATGAGCAAAAAAGCTTCATCACCCGCAGCAAAATTTAAATCTTTACGGGGTTAAAATGGTTGAAATTTGCGAAGCTGAGCGCTAGGCTGTGCCCGCTCGACCTCGTAGCTAACACTCAGCAATCCCAAATCTTAGTTGTCGCGAATAGAAGTCATTGACTCTTCTCGCCACAGAAAGGAACGAAGATGAACTTAACCAGATGGAGAATGCGTTTTCTAATGCTCTCGTGTTTCGTTTCGATCCTATTGGGAAGTGCCGTCGTATCATTGGGCCAGGTCGCCACGCCCTCGCGAATCCCTAACCCGGTAGTCTACTTCACAGGCCAGGAGCCGTTTCAGACTTCAGGAAAATCATACGTTAGGTACAACTACGCCGTTTTCAATTCAGAGGTTTTTCCCAACACTCTCTTTGCTGCTGCCCCAGACTTGCCACCCTGCGGCGCGAACACTCGGGCCTCGCGGACCTGGGTCGACCTTTATGATCAGACGGGAAAGAGACTGAATGGATTCTGCGCGCTTGGCAGCAATCAGGACCTTGGGAAAGTATGGTTCGCGCTGGAGGAAGGAAAAATTCCTCCGAGTTATATCTACATCGAGTTAAACGATCGGCAAACCCAAACTAAGTACAAATCCAATCTTGCTGAGACTACGATGTGAAGCGAAGTCCAACTACTTTGCATCTCGATCGTTGCATCCGAGTAAAGTCAGGTGCTGTGCTTCGGTTTTCACTACCAATAAATCCATCTAGTTTCTCGTACATCACAGGAGAGTTCATGCGTCGCACATTCCTTCCTCGTAGTTGTTTTACTGTGTCTCGCCCTACTAGGCAGTTCAGCAACCGCCACTGCTGCGCAGGAATTGACGCAGCCCTCCCCGTCCCCCAGTCCGCAATCGAGTCCGGCCGCAACACCAAGGGATGCAAAGTCGCCAATTGAAGCCGCCTTCGAACGTCTTGAATGGCGCAGCATTGGTCCCGCAAACATGGGCGGCCGCACCGCAGATGTTGAAGGTGTGCCCGGTGATCCGAACATCGTCTATGCCGCGACCGCCTCCGGGGGTTTGTGGAAGACTGTGACTGGCGGCGTCAGTTGGAAACCGATCTTTGAACGACAAGGAACGATCTCGCTCGGTGACATTGCGCTGGCTCCCAGTAATCCGGAAGTGATTTGGGCAGGAACCGGTGAATCGAACACGCGGAATAGCGTCTCTTTTGGAGACGGCGTCTACAAATCAACTGACGGAGGCACGACCTGGCAGCACATGGGTCTGAAAGATTCGGAACGGATTTCTGCGATCGTGATTCATCCGCAAAATCCTGACATCGTTTACGTCGGAGCGCTCGGCCATGCCTTTGGCACAAATGAGGAGCGCGGCGTTTTCATGACAACTGACGGCGGCCGCACCTGGACCAAAACTCTTTACATAGACAAGGAACACGGGGTTTCGGATCTCGATATCGATCCTGCTAATCCAAATATTCTCTATGCAGGCATGTGGAGCTTTGAGCGAAAAGCCTGGACGCACCGCAGCGGAAGCGAAAAAGGCGGGCTCTATAAGTCGATCGATGGCGGTCGAACCTGGAACAAGTTAACCAGCGGCTTACCGAAGTTGATCGGCCGCATTGGTGTGCGGGTGGCCCCGAGCAATACCAACGTTGTCTATGCCATCGTTGAAGCGAAAGAAGGAACGCTCTACCGCTCAGATGACCGCGGCGAGACCTTCAAACAGGTTTCCAAAGAAGCGCGAATTGTCTCGCGCGGTTTTTACTACACAACGATCCGCGTTGATCCCACCAACGAGAATAAAATCTACGCAGTTGCTTCGACGCTTTTTGTTTCCATTGACGGTGGCAAGAGCTTTCGCTCCATCACCGGAAGAACGCATATCGACTATCACGCGCTCTGGATCGATCCCAGGAATCCGAAACGAATGTGGCAGGGGCAGGACGGCGGCATCGCTGTGTCTCACGACGCAGGCGAATCCTGGGAATACGTAAACAACATTCCGCTCGGTCAGTTCTATCAGATTCACACTGACAATCGGCTGCCTTTCTACAACATCATGGGAGGACTACAAGACAACGGATCGTGGAGCGGACCAAGTCGCACCCGCGAGCCGGCCGGAATCATGAACGACGACTGGCGCATGATTAGTTTTGGCGATGGCTTCTACATGCTGAACCATCCCGACGATCCGGAGATCTACATCTCTGAATCTCAAGGCGGGAACATCCTGCGCACCGACTTTCGCACTCGCGAACAACAGGAAGTTAACCCCTGGGGCCGTGGCAGCGGCGATGGGCCGGCTGCCGGAGAGAAGTTTCGCTTCAACTGGAACGCTCCGATCGTGCCATCGCCGCACGACGGCAAAACGATTTACCTGGCCGGCAATGTTGTCTTCAAGTCAACCGACTTTGGAAGGAGCTGGGAACAGATTAGTTCCGATCTGACCGCAAACGATCCGGAAAGGCAGAAGGACGCGGGTGGCCCGGTGGCCTTTGAGAATTCCACTGCCGAATACTATGGCACCATCACGGCCATTGCAGAGTCGCCCGCGCAGAAGGATCTCGTTTGGGCTGGTACGGATGACGGCAATCTACAAGTCACAAAGGACGGAGGAAAGACTTGGACGAATGTGATTCGCAACGTTCGGGGTCTCGGCGCGAATTCCGTTGTCTCCCACGTCGAGCCATCGCGTACGAACGCGCAGCTTGTTTATGCCTCGTTTCGATCGCCACATGCTTGACGATTTTCGTCCCTACATTTTTAAAACGACGGACGGCGGCAAGTCGTGGAGCAACATTACGGGAAACTTGCCTGCCAAAGCTTATGTGCAGATTGTGCGCGAGGATCCAAAGAACCCCAACTTACTTTATGCAGGTACGGAACTTGGCTTGTTTGCCTCGTACACTGCCGGAAAAGAATGGATCAGACTCAACCTCAAGAACCTGCCCCATGTCGCCATCCACGACATTAAGATTCACCCGCGCGAGAATGATCTGATTCTCGCCACTCACGGCCGCAGTCTTTGGATTCTGGATGATGCCAGTCCAATACAACAGATGACGGCCGAGTTACTGACCCGGGACGCGCATTTGTTTCCGGTCCGTCCCGCGCTCCGCTTTACTTCACGCTTCACGCGGTATGGCATTGGCGACAAAGTGTTCGCCGGACCAAATCCCTCCTACGGCGCGCTCATTAGCTACTACTTGAAAGATAAACCCGATGATAAGGCCACGTTTAAGGTTGAGATTTTTGATCAGGCCGGAAAGCTTGTGCAGGCGCTAAACCGGCCCGCAAAAGAAAAAGGATTGAATCGCGTTGCGTGGAACTTGCGATTTGGTGGTGCTGAAGTACGACAACCTCCTCCTGAAGAAGAGTCGGCCACGTTTGGTTCGCCGCGCGGTCCGCAGGTACTTCCTGGCACCTACATCGTTAGGCTGACTCTGGGTGAGAAGAAATTAGAAGAACGTGTTGAGGTGCGTCTAGATCCAACTGTCAATACACCACTCGCCGATTTGCAATCACAATTGGAGTTGACTACCAAACTCCGGGATATGCAGTCAGCGGTCAACACATCGTTACGTTTTCTGGACAGCATCAAAGATCAGCTCAAGCATACTCAGACCACGATGAGGAATCTGAACAAAGAGCCTGACAAGGAGATGACAAAGGCGCTTGAAGATTACGTCAAGAAGGTCGAGGAGCTTCAAGATCGGCTCGCTCGCCGGACTGAAGGATTGGGTCCCGGCGGAAAGTCGCGAGTCGCAGATCGCGTTGGGGATCTATTTTTCTCGATAGATGCTCCGAACGCAGCTCCGACTCGTTATCAGCGGAATTACTTCGATGAGGTGGAGCCGGAATTTCGCGAGCGCATGACCGAAGTGAACAAGTTCGTCACTGAAACGGTACCGCAATGGAATGAAAAACTGCGCGGCTGGAATGCGCCCACATTAACGACCCGCAAACCAGTGGAGTTTTGAGTGAGCAAGAAATAGGAGAGGAGATTTAGCAACAGAGTTTCGCGGATAACACGGATCAGAACCTAAAACCGGCTACCAGGAGCCCTTACTTTCTGATCTGTGTCATCCGCGAAACTCTGTGGCTAATCGCTTTTTAGGGCTGCGGGAAAGTTTCGGGTTTAGCTTGGCTTCAAACAAAAAGGGGCCCGCTTCTCAGCAAGCCCCTTTTTTCATTTCTACTTTAGCAGCGTTAGGCTTTCGCCTTAGACGCATCTGTTGTAACCGCAGCTGAGGCGGCGCGACTCAGTCGAATGTTGCCATTGATGCCATTGGCGGAGATTGAATTTCCGCCGCTACCCACTCGAGCACGATAGTTTCCATGTCGCTGCTCATCAATCACAAAGTCAGGCAGATCCGACGAGACGCGCCCGTTCATGCCGTGGGCCTCAAGTTCGACACTGACGCCCTCGCCAAGCCGTAACTCGATATTACCGTTCACGCCATTAAGACTGACGGCTTCTTTTTCCAGTCGAGTCAGTGCTACTGAAACGTTGCCATTAATGCCGTGAAACTCTGCCGATCCGGTAGCCTGCGCGATCTCGACCTTCCCGTTAACTCCGTGAACCTCAACCGGACCGTCAATCTCGCCGACTGTGAGAGCGCCGTTGACCCCTTGAGCGACTAGTGAAATCTGGCGGGGGAGTTTCAGAGTTACTTTTTCGTTGGGGCTCGAACCAAAAATTCGCGAGATGAGTCCAGCATCGCCTTTTTCGCCGCGAATCGTCAGGCTTGTAGCTGTGTTTTCAATTATGATCTTCCGCCGCTGTAAGGCTTCCGCGCTCTTTGCGGTGCGCTCAATATAGACTTCAGCAGTGCGCGTATCGCTGGTTTCAATCTTGACCGCGCCGTTGATCCCTTCTACCTCGACCTTGGCGCCCGCCGCAAGTTCGTAAGTTTTCCGAATCTCGTCCCGCGCCTCGCCTTGCGAGCCGGATTCACCACTTACCACTTTCGGCAAGTCGCTAATATTACGACCGGTTTTGGAATACGAGCGGACAATCCCCGCGAAAGCTGCAATGCTCACCAGCAGCACCACCAAAATAATTCGTTTCATTGCTGTTTTTCTCCGGAGTCAAGACTGGCAAAGCGCGTGTTCTTCAACTCTAACGACAAAACCACGTATTTGGTTCAAGGAAAATTCAGCTTTTCTTAAAGGTAGTGTCGAGACAAGCGACTCTAATTCATCGACCACTACCGAAATTGGGTACTGATTCAGTTTTTCAACCGGTTCAGCGGAAGAGAAACCGTTAAAACGGCCAGGGTCTTCGCGGTGTCGTCTTCACCGGGCTGAAGCCCGGTGTGAATGAGAGGGTTTCAAGAAACTAAGCCGCGTAAGAGACATGTCTTGACATAGCCATGAGCGCGACATACAGTCAGGTCATACGGTTATTGCGTACGAAACTTCGGATGAAAACTCGTGCCTTCCCCCAAGGCGTTAAACGCTGTCTCGAATGTCTGAAACAAACCCTGCAAATCTCACCGTCCTCGTAGTTGAAGATGACGACGATTCACGCTACCTCATGAGATTAGAGTTGGAGCGACTCGGTTATCTCATTAGCGAAGCTGAAAACGGAGTCAAAGGGGTGGAGATTGCTTTGCGCGATCGTCCCGACATCATCCTGATGGATTTAACCTTGCCTGAAATGGATGGATTAGAAGCGACTGCCAGGATTCGCGCTGATGCGGAAATGCGTGACGTACCAATCATCGCCGTTACCGCGCATCAGGAAAGCGATTGGCGAGAAGAAGCGAAGGCTTCAGGTTTCGATGCTTATGTTACGAAGCCCATTGATGGCGGGTGGCTGAGCGAGCTCATCAAAGGTCTGCTCGTGTAGACCGTACTCCTCAGTTCGATGGCAAGTAATTCTTCCCAGATTCAAATAAAGCCCCTCAAAACAATTGAAGAACTTAAGACGGTCGAAGAACTACAGCTCGAAGTTTGGGGTTGCAGCGAGCGTGAGGTACTGCCCAGTCTCGCGCTGATTCCTCTTCTGGATATTGGCGGCGTTTTGATTGGCGCCTTCGATGGTCAAAAGCTCGTCGGGTTTGTCGTCGGATTTCCTGGTTTGCAGGCAGGTACTCCTCTCCTGCATTCCGACATGCTCGCAGTTAAGGGCGAATATCGCTCCAGCGGACTGGGTTACGAACTCAAGTTGGCTCAGCGCGAGGCCGCCCTCCAACAGGGGATCGAACGCATCACCTGGACTTTCGACCCGCTGCAATCGACAAATGCCCATTTGAATTTTCGCAAACTCGGCGTTACTGCCGACCGCTACAAGATCGATTATTACGGCGAGACATCGAGTGTGCTACATCGCACGGGGACAGATCGCTTGTGGGTGACCTGGTTGTTGCGCAGCGAGCGCGTCATACAACGAATCAACGATAAAGCGGTTGATTCACGCGCTCTGGCAGAGTTGCCGGCACTGTTAAGAATCGGTGCAGACGATGAGCCTGTCGTTTCCGAACTCCCCTTAACGGAACCGTCGCTCACAATTGCGATTCCTAACGACATCAACACAATCATCAAAACGGATGAAGAGCTCGCCAAGCGTTGGCGTGCCGCGACGCGAGGGGCGTTTACAGCGGCTCTGACTGCAGACTATTTGGTAACAGATTTTTTCCGAAAGGCGAATGGAAAGGACCAAGCAGGAGTTTATTCATTAACCAGGAATGGTTAGGAGTCCTTTCGCGATTAACATTTCAGCATTTAGGACTGCAGCTCCAGCGGCGCCGCGGATGGTGTTGTGACTTAAGACTACAAAACGATAGTCAAGCACCGTATCGGCTTGGAGGCGCCCCACGGTGATGCTCATGCCGTCGCCCGCATCACGATCTAACTTTGGTTGCGGGCGATCCGGCTCTTCAAGCACGAGAATTGGTCGGGCTGGCGCCGAGTGCAGTCCTAATTGCTGCGGCAAGGAACTGAAAGAAACAAAGGCATCCTTAATCTCTTCAAGACCCGCGGGACGGCCAAGCTTAACTCGCACCGAAGCAAAGTGGCCGTCGGCAACGTTCACTCGATTGCATTGCGCGCTCACCGCCATTGTCGCGTGCTCAATCTCATTCCCGTTCCCGGTTCCCAGTATCTTTAACGTCTCCTGTTCAATCTTCTCTTCTTCACCAGCAATAAACGGGAGCACATTATCGAGAATGTCCAATGAAGCAACGCCCGGATAACCCGCGCCGGAAAGCGCCTGCATCGTAGTCACCACAACCGATTTCACGACAAACTTTGCGTGCAGCGGTGCCAGCGCTAACGCCAGCATAATCGTCGAACAATTAGGATTGGTAACGATGAATCCGCCAGCTGCAAATTGTTTCCGCTGTGCTTCGAGCAGTGATAAATGCTCATGATTCACTTCAGGAATCAGCAACGGCACGTCCGCGTCCATCCGGTAGGCTGACGAATTACTAATTACTGGATAACCAGCTGCCGCAAAACTGCCCTCTGTTGCTCTGGCGAAGTCCCCCGGCAAGCTTGAAAAAATGACATCACAATCGAGTGGGGGTTCAGGGGCCTGCACGACCAGTTTTCCTACAGACCGCGGCAACGTTCCGGCTAATCGCCAGGAGCAGGCGTCCGCATATTGCTTACCTCGCGAACGATCCGATGCTGCAAGCGCGCTAACTTCAAACTGCGGATGGTGCTCCAGAAGTTGAATGAATCGCTGACCAACAGTGCCGGTGGCTCCGAGAATGCCGACGCGAAGTTTTTTCATCTCGAAGTTACTCCGACTTGTGACACCAACGCCTGCTTCATGCGAGCTACACCTTCTTTGAGTTTGCTGAAATCAGCGCAAAATGAAATGCGCAGAAAGCCTTCTCCTTCGCTGCCAAAGGCAGAACCGGGCACCGTTACCACACCGTGCTCAAGCAATCGCTCTGCAACTTCCAACGACTCTCCATACTCGCTGATATCAACCATGGTGTAGAAGGCGCCGTCAGGCACCACCACCTTCAAGCCGAGTTCTCGGCTGATCAAATCAACGAGATAGTCCCGCCGCTCGTGGAAAGTTCCGCGTATCGAGGCTCGCCCAAGTTCGCCTTCGGCACTCCAAGCCGCGAGGGCCGCCTTTTGAGAAACTGTGGAAGCGCATGTTGTCACGTAACCGTGTAAGACGAGCGCCGAGCGCATCACCGCCGCATCGCCACAGAGCCAGCCAAGACGCCAACCAGTCATGCTCATTGATTTTGACAAGCCGCTAATCACAATCGTGCGCTCATAAAATGACGATGCCGAAGCAGGTCGTTCCGGCGTGTAGTAAATGTCGCGATAGATTTCGTCGCTCAAGAGATAGATTCCGCTACCTTTCAAAGCTGCGGCTATTTCCGAAAGATCACTCGGAGAAAGCGTGCGCCCGGTTGGGTTGGACGGGCTGACGCAAACTACAACTTTCGTTCGCGCGGTGAGCGCCCGCCGGAAGGTGGCTGCGTCGAACGAAAAGTTAGCCGCTGCCGGCATCTGGTAAGTGATTGGTACGCCACCCGCCATGCGAATGATCGTGGGATAGGCAACGAAGCCAGGATCCGGAATCAGTACTTCGTCACCACTTTTAACCAGCGTCATCAAAGCGAGGTAGAGCGCTTCCTGCGAACCTGCAGTAATAACCACCTGATCCAAAGACAGATTCAGCTCGGGATAGTCAGCAGCCACGAGCTCACGCAAAGCGGGCAGCCCAGCTTGAAGCGTATAGCCATTCTGCTCTTCCGAAATTACTTTGATTGCAGCGTTACGAATTACGTCAGGCGTCGGCAGATCAGGTTCGCCGAGTCCCAAACTGATGTCACCGGGCTTGGCGCGATCAGAAATCTTGCGAATGGGACTCTTCTCGATGTTGCTGAGAAATGGCGGGGGTTGAAAGTCCGTCAACGCAGATAGTCCTCCAATTGCACAGCACTGTCAGTCTTGGCATCACGATACTTCACGATCACCGCTGCGTAGATTGAAAGACCCCACCGCCGCCCGCGTTCACTTTGCACCGCCCGCGAGCCGGGCACGACGACGGCGCCGGCGGGAATTTCCAGTGGCGAATCAGGCTTTCGTTGATAAACCGTTTCACGCACCAGGTCATAAACGGGAGTTGAGCCTGTGAGGATTGTTCCCGCGGCCAGCACTGCGCGTTCGCGGACAATAGTGCCCTCATAGACGCCGCAGCCGCCGCCAACCAACACGTCGTCTTCGATGATTACGGGCACGGCGCCAACTGGTTCCAGCACTCCTCCAATTTGTGCCGCCGCTGACAGGTGAACTCGTTTCCCAATCTGCGCGCATGATCCGACTAACGCATGACTGTCGATCATCGTTCCCTCGTCTACATACGCGCCGGCATTGACGTACATCGGCGGCATGCAGACCACTCCGCGGGCAATAAAACTTCCATCGCGAATACTGGAACCACCGGGAACAATCCGGACTTCATCTGCCGTGGTAAGAGGACGAACTGGATAGGTGTCTTTGTCGAAAAAACGCAACGCGCCATTCGCGGACATATCAACCAGGGCGCCTAAGCGAAACCCAAGCAGAATTCCCTGCTTCACCCAGGAGTTAACCGCCCAGTTGCCCGTCGTGTCTTTCTGCGCTGCCCGGATTTCACCTTTGTTGAGCGCGATCTTGAATACAGCGAACAGGTCTCGATCGGCTTCGGTAAATGGCTTGTCTGCTCTTGCCGCGAGCTCTTCAATCTGGTCACGCAGCGGCATGCGAAGTTTCCTTTAGCAAACCCAATTCACCGAGCACCGAACGCAATTTGGTTTTGCTTTGCTCGGAGATCGGCACGAGTGGCAGACGATAGCTTTCTTCAATCAAACCCATCATTGCCAGGGCCGCCTTTACCGGGCCCGGACTCGATTCAATGAAGTTCACTTCCATCAACGGCAGGAGTCGATAGTGCAAATCACGAGCTTCAAGCCAGTCTCCCTGGAGAGCCAGGTTGATCATCTGTGACATCAAACGCCGGTGCTTCGTTAGCGGCGACGGAGATCAACCCTTCCCCGCCCAGGGCCAATAAAGGAAACGTGAACGAATCGTCTCCCGAGAGCACGCGAAAGTTGTCGGGCCGGTCGCGCAGAATTTCCATGATTTGCGAAAGATTTCCTGACGCCTCTTTCACCGCCACAATGTTCGGAACATCGCGCGCCAGCCGCAGAGTGGTTTGGGCAGTGATGTTCGACGAAGTGCGCCCGGGAACGTTGTAGATAACTACCGGCAAGTCGCTAACGGATTCCGCAACGGCACGAAAGTGCGCGTACAAACCGTCCTGCGTTGGCTTGTTGTAGAAGGGAGCGACTACCAGAACAGCATCGGCGCCGAGTGCTTGCGCAGTCTGCGAATATTCGATTGCGGCGGCAGTCGCATTACTTCCAGTGCCGGCAATCACGCGGGCACGACCCTTGGCGGTGTCGATTACCAGTTTGATAACTTGCTGGTCCTCGGTTTCAGTCATCGTCGCGCTCTCACCGGTCGTGCCGCAGGGCACGAGCAACTCAACTCCACCCGCAATCTGATATTCAACTAGCCGCCGCAGAGCGGATTCATCAACGGCGCCATCAGTTGTAAATGGAGTTACGAGTGCGGTAGCACAACCTCGCAGCCAATCTATGTTAAGAGTCATGGAAACCTCCGTAGAGATATTGTCGATTGTCGATTGCCGATTGCTGATTGTGAATGAACGGTTGAATTACATTTTGCTGACTAATGTCTTCTCTATTTAACGCCAATCGAGAAAGGGGAACTAAGCACCGGCAATGCGAACTGGCAATCTAGAACCGCGAATCGGCAATTGGCAATCGGCAATCAGATCCGGTCTTTCATCATGTCAAGAATCACTTCCGAAAATTCAAAAACGCCGCTGCGGCCGATAATCCATTCAGCCGCCAGCAAGGCCCCTGAAGCAAAACCTGCGCGTGAACGCGCCGTATGAATCAACATGATTTGATCCGCAGGCGAATCAAACCCAACTCGATGCGTGCCGGGAATGGAGCCCGCACGGGTCGATGCCACGGGAACGTCGCGTTTCATTCTTTCCTTTACCAGGTCGTGAAGCCGCAAGGCGGTGCCCGAGGGCGCATCGCGTTTGCGCGCATGGTGCGCTTCTTCAATGAAAGGCGCGTAATCCGTGACCGGTGAAAATAGCTGCGCGGCCTGAGCCACGACCTGGTAAAAGAGATTTACACCGACTGAAAAATTCGCTCCGTAAATCAACGCTCCTTTACGATCACTTACGACCTGGCACAGCGCGGCCTGTTGCGATTGCCAGCCAGTGGTTCCTTCAACCAGCGGAACCGCGGCATGCGCGCAGGCTGTCACATTGTTTTCCACTGCCGCGGCAGTCGAAAAATCAATCGCCACATCGTGACCGCGAAGCCGGGAACATAAATCGTCGAGCGAAACCACAGCAGCGCTGGAAGTAAAAACTTCCCCAATCTCATGGCCGGCAGCCTGGGCTTGTGTGCCCACGAGCTGGCCCATGGCGCCATTCCCGAATAGAGCGATCCTCATTTACTCACGCGCTCATCAAGTTGTGCTTGCACTTTTTGTCTCCACTGTAGACGACAACACATTTGCTAACTTGACGTACAACTCCACGGCTTTAGCTAACTCGGCTTTAGAGATCTTTTCGTGATCGGTATGCGCATCAAGGATCGAACCCGGACCCAGCAACAATGCTTTTCCCCAACGCGAAAGGTAAGGAATGTCTGTCGTGAAACGAACAACACATCCTTCAAAGCCATCGATTGCGAAAAGTTGCACCGGCCCGTGCTGTGACAAGTAATTGATTTGCGCGCGCCCTGAGACCGCTGCGTCCACCATCCGCTTGATGGGTTCTACTTCGGTAACGAGTCGCATCTGCAGCTCCGCTGTTGCTGTTGCCGGAACCACATTTGGTTTAGTGCCGCCAGTGATCACGCCAATATTACAAGTTGTCTCGCCAAAGACATCGTCGCTCGGCCATTCGCAACGTCGCAAAGATTCCAAAACATCCAGCAGCTTTTCGATCGCAGATTCGCCCTGCTCCGGATATGCGGAGTGTGCGGCACGGCCGTCTGTTGTAAGCGTGAATCGCAAAGAACCTTTTGTTCCGATAGCCAGCAGATTGTCAGTCGGTTCTCCATTAATTAGATAACGACACTCGCTCGCCAGGGGATGTTCATTCGCTACGACTGCGCCGGCGCTCGCCAGCTCTTCATCTACCGTGAACAGCAATCCGATTTCATTTGTGCCACTGGCGCGCAAACGTTCGGCAGCGGTGATCTGGGCCGCGATGATGCCTTTTGCATCGCAGGCACCACGTCCATAAATATCGTTTGCATCTTCGCTGGAAATCATGTGCGGCGGGACAGTATCGAGATGCGTTGAAAAAACAATGTGCGGCGGAGCTCCGGTTGTAGCGATAACGTTGGCGCGCTCGCCCATCACTGGCTGCAGTTCAACCTGGTAGCCGAGATTGCGAAGATGATCGGCAACAAAGCTTCCCAGTTGTGCTTCATCGCCAGTGAGCGAGGCGATGTCGATTAGGGTTCTGGTTAGTTGAAATAGATCCATGCTTTGCTACATAAATCGAAAGTTATGGAAATTCGACGCGTAGCGTCGAGTGATTTTAGCCCGGCCTTTTCAAGGCCGGGTTGATCGCGGCCGCTTGTATCCTCCGTCGCGTCAGCGACGCGTTGAACATCTATCAGTCCGTCACGTGTCGCTGACGCGACACGTGGGAGATCGTCACCTGTGATCCCGGCCTTGAAAGGCCGGGCTAAAATCACTCGACGCGTACGCGTCGCTTATTCAACCCTTGTGGACTGTTGAGCAAAATCCATCTTTAACCCACCCAGGGTGGTACTGACCTCACTATGCAACTTGACTCTTCATATTCGTCACTTGCAGTTGCATGTCAAAAGCTTCAAAAAAAGTTTGGTGTAAACGATTCACGGCTTCATTCAGTTGCCGCTCCTCAATCACAAAAGTCAGATTGATACTCGACGAGCCCTGGGAGATGAGCATCACGTTGATGTCACTGATTGTGCTGAACACACGGGCCGCGATTCCCGGTGTGCCTCGCAATCCCACACCTACAACACAGATCATCGCCCGCGAAGTTTCTACACTTACGGTCCCCAATTGTTCCAACTCCGCCACAATCGCTTCGAGTTCGCTGGTCTCATCCAACGACAGCGAAACGCTGACTTCCGAGGTGGTGACAACATCAACGACCGTGCGATGTTTATCGAAAACTTCGAAGATGGCGCGCAGAAATCCATAAGCACCCAACATACGGGCGGAGCTTATCTGGAGGGTGGTGATCCCGGTCTTGTGCGCGATCGCTTTTACGGTTTGCGCCGCGGTCTCCATTTCAGCGCAAACAAGTGTGCTTTCACCGCTGGGAGCGCGCGAATTACAGATGCGCACAGGAATCTCCCCTTCCACGGCCGGTTGAATGGTTTTCGGGTGGAGGACCTTGGCGCCGAAGTACGCAAGCTCGGCGGCCTCGCCATAAGAGAGCCTAGGAATAGTTACTGCACTTTGAACAACGCGGGGATCTGCAGTCAGCACGCCCGGCACATCAGTCCAGATCTGGATCTCTCGAGCGGAGAGCGCAGCGCCGATGATGCTCGCTGTGTAATCAGAACCGCCGCGGCCAAGAGTTGTTGTCGCTCCATCAAGCGTTGAACCAATAAAGCCGCCGACTACGGGCACTGTCGACGTTTCCAGCAGCGGCAAGATTTCTGCTCGGGTTCGAGAATTGGTTTCGTCCACGAAAGGAGCAGCACTTCCAAAATCATTGTTCGTGATTATGCAGTTCCGGGGGTCGACCGCTATGGCTGCGATTCCTTTCGACCTCAGCGTAGCCGCCAATAAAGCGCTGGAGAGTAACTCTCCCTTTGCCAGAACAGCATCCCGCAGTGGCGCACGCTGCGATAGATTCCGGCCTACAGTTTCCAGCAAGGCGTCGATCTCAACCTCGTGACGTCTCAGATCTGCATTGAACGTGGCGGCCTCAGCGTCGGTTAGTAATTCTTCTGCTACTGCGACGTGTCTCGCAAAATGAGTTTGCAACAAGCTTGACGCTTTTTTGGCGCCACTGTTTATGGCGATCTCTATACTTTCCAGTAGTGCGTCTGTCATCCCGCTCATAGCGGAGACAACAACCACTGGCCGGAGCTCACGTCGCTCGGCAACGATTGCGGCAACGCGGCCAAATGCGGAGGCGTCTTCTACCGACGTGCCGCCAAACTTCATCACTATTGGTTGTGCTGACATTACGAGTGAAATGCTGTCCAAAAAACAAAAGGCTGATCGAGTGTGAACACGACCAGCCTAAGCAAAAATCCAATCTGCCGCGCGAACTGCGCTGCAAATTCTGTCGTAGCTCTCCACCTTAACGGTGACAGTCGTGCGGATTTAGCCGCAACAACCAGCTCAAGTCGCGAAGATGCGATGGAAGCTTCGGCGGCCTTCCCCTTTCACTGCAGCGCGCGGATGTCTTCCCGCTGTCAAACTGTTATTCAACGGCGCTGGTTACTCCTGGAGGTCGCTCCTCTACCTTCATTTCAAAAGATCAGAACTGAATGTGCGGCCAAACTTAACGACAAGGTCAATGCTTGTCAAGCAGATGTTTGATCGCTGGTGTCGTATTTTTCTGTAGGGGCGGCACTCTGTGGCCGCCCCGTGTTTAGAAATCAAGGGCGGCCATGGAGGGACGCCCCTACATCTGTTTTAAAATTAGGACACTGCCTTTTGTTCAGATCGAATTCGCGCGAGCAATCTTAACAAGCCTACTGAAGTCGCCGCGCTAATTGGACTTCTTATTCGCGCTGATGAACTGCTCCAACTTCTTCCTGTCAGGATAGTCGGGCTGCTTCTTTAGAAACTCTTCATATTCGACGACTGCGTTCTCCTTCAGGCCGACGGCGTTGTAGAGGGCGGCCAATCTTAAGTGGGCCTCGTGTCGTCCGAGCTTCGCCGCCTCGTTGAGATACCCCACCGCCTTCGAACCTTTTTTGAGTTGGAGATAACTTTCGCCCAAAAGAAAGTTTGCTTCGGCACTCTGTGGTTGCAGCTCGACTGCGCGTGTCAATGGCTCTATCGACTCGTCATACTTCTTCTGAGATACGCGCACTCTACCGAGGTTTAGTAAAGCCAAACCAAACGTAGGTCTTTCCTCAACCGCTTTAGCATAGGATTTTTCTGCGTCTCCCTTTTTATCGAGCAGCACATAGATTGTTCCCAGCTCCGACCAGGCTTGAAAGTCCTTCGCGTCGGCGTCGAGAAGCTGCCGCAGGAGTGTGATTCCCTCGTCATATTTTTTCTTATCGATCGCCTGCTGAGCTTTCTCGAATAGTGATTTATTCGCAGCCGGCCTATCGTAAAAGTCGCTCGCCGAGACGGTCTGTTTCCTGACCGGAGCGTTTCGTATTGAGTTCGCCCGCCACTCAAGTTCGATGTCGTGACGGTTATCGGTGAACATGCCCCCGCTAAGGTTCACATGCATACGGGCGACTTCAGCTGTCTCCACCTCGATCGCGATGTGATACTCGCCACTACGCAAACTGTTGAAGCGATAACGTCCGCCGTTAGACAACTTTCTGGCGCCCAACCACAAGACCCGAGAGGCTGTAGAGGATAATGTCGAAGCTCATCGGCTTCCTTGTCTCGCCGCTCCGATCTTCTACTTTCACATCACCATAAAGCGTATGTCCGCTGGCGCCCGCCTGGGCGTATGCGCCGAGCGGGCAAAGACCGAGTACCACCAGCAAAGCGAAGCCCGTCAAAAGCGATACGTGCTCACCGAGCAAAGTGAAAGTTTCTTTGCATGTTCATCTGCGCCTCCGTACTAGTCTGAGTTCTCTCGGAAGTTTAATTCAACCAACACAAAAGTTAACAACGGGCTGCGACATGGAAGTCACAGCCCGTCGGTTTCAACTCAGAAAGTGCTCCCGTTAGAAACTGTAGCGAATTGCAAACTGCAGTACGCGGGGGCTTCCTTGAATTGCTGTCAGGTTACCGAAGTTGGCGTTAGCTGTTCTCCTGAACGGATCCAAACCCTGGGTAAAGCCGTCCACAGAAGTCAGCCGTTGCGTATTGGTGATGTTAAATGCTTCGGTGCGGAACTGGAGTTTGTGTTCCTCGCTCCAGGGCATCTCCCAGGTCTTACCCAGACCGACGTCAAGCGTTACGAATCCGGGGTAGCGGAAGACGTTGCGGTCTCCCCGCTCTCCGGGCCGGCCGCTGCGGAAACTCTGGAATGCAGCGAGCGGATCGGAGAACAGATTTGGGGAAACACCATCGAAGCTTGGATCAGACTCGACCTCACGAATTCTGGTGGTGTAATTGCGGCGGTTCCAATTCGTTGGCCAGCCACCGAAATCCAACGGCGTCTCGACGGGTAATCCTGAATTCCAGCGGAAGATTGTCGAGAGTTGCCAACCACCCAGGACGGCATTAACGAAGCCAGGTGAATTGCTGAGGAACTTCCGGCCGCGACCGAAGGGCAGCTGCCAGATAGAGTTCATGTTTATCACGTGGCGCACATCGAAGTCGGAAACGGCGCGCTGTTGTTGAATATTCAGGGCGTTTAGCACGAACGGCGTGAACGGTAAATCTGTTTGCAGTCCCGAAACGTCGTCCATCGACTTCGAAAGCGTGTAGTTAAAGTCGAGTGTTAGCGCCTCCTTAAAGCGCTGACGGATTGATAGCGTTCCCCCGTGGTAGTCGGAAGAAGCTATGGTGCTGTAAACGGCCAGTGCTCCGTATTGTGGCTGATAGAAGTACCTTTGGCCGGAAAGGTTATCAAGGTCATCTTGAGTGGTAGTCCAGTCGTTGCCGTTATATGACCTTGCCAGTCTGTAGACAGCCTGTGTGTTGCTTAGGCCCAGGAACGCCGGATCGCTAAGGGCCGTTGCTAAGCGCGATCCGAGATTCGAATAGAGATTCTCGAAGAAATGCAGTGGAAATATGTTGGCGGTCGGCGTTTGTGCAGCGCGAGCGATTTCGAGAATCGTTGCCGCGTCAGTCCACGTCTGGCGTGACGCGGGATCTCTGAAGTTAAGATTGGTTTGCACGGCATCGCGGCCGGCGAGCAAGTTTCGCGCGGAGCGACCGATATACGCGGCCTCGACCACAATACCTGCCGGCAGGTCCCGTTGGTAAGAGAGGTTCCAGGTGTAGTTGATCGGTGATTGCAAACGTACCATCCAGGGAACTCTCAATGCGTCGAGCGTTGTTAGAGGGCCGTTGTTGCGGGAAGGTTAGAGCGCCAGGGACCGTGATAGTCGGCAGTGATCGGACGTTCTGACCAAGCCCTGTAAATAGCGGCGGCGGGTTCGTCGTCGTGTTGAAGGTGTTTGCCGCAGTTGTTTGCGACGAAGCGAAACCGAGGGTGTTTTGCGAATTGAAAGTAACGGCCAGCTGCTGGCCGAAATAATCATTGGTGATCGCAAAACCACCGCGGAATACGCTCTTTCCTTCTCGCCCAAACAATTTACCTATGAAGTTGTCACCAAGATTCGGCGACCAGGCTATGCCAATCCTTGGTTGGAAGTTGTTTAAGTCCCAGTTGTAAAGCTTATCGACCTTGTTGACGATAATTGGCTCGACGTAATTGATCCCCCGATCCGCATTGTCGATGCGACGCTGCAGATACTCGCCCAGGGGAATGTTGGCCGCAGCCATAAAACCCTGCGTTTCATAGACAGGTTTGCTCAGGCCATAGCGCAGGCCGTAGGTCACGGTCAAAGCCTGGTTAACTTTCCAGGAGTCCTGAAAGTAAAAATCGTATTCCTCAGTGGCAAACTCTCGGAAGTTCGGAGCGCCTGCTTCCAGCGGCTGACCATCAAGTCCGAAGTTGAAACGCGCTGTGTACTGTGACAGCCGTCCGACGACCGCGGCGATCGCAGCTTTGAGATCGTCTGGATTGCTGGTGATGGTATAGCCGGCATCGGTGATTGGGCTAATGAGGCCCGCACCCGATTGGGCGTAGAAGAAGGGATTCGTTAGGGCCGTGTCGAAGGCCGTACCAAACTCAGTGCGCGCGTTGCGAATGATGCGAATGTTTGTACCAAACTGCATCGAGTGGTTTCCCTTGATCCACGAGAAGTCGTCGGTAAAGTTGTGGACAGGATTTACGCGGTTAAAGCTGTAGCTCTCTGTGGTGGGAATGAAAACAAAACGGAAAAAGACATCATTCCCGCTTGTGTCCCCGAGATTGCTGAGGGAGAGGCGCGTCAGTCCATAGCGGAAGCTGTTCGTCTTATTGCTGCTGAGCGCCCAGGTATGACCAGCAACATAGCCATACGGGTGGTACCACTGCGTGCGTGGGGGCGTGTCAGGAAACTGCTGCGGATTTGTGAAGCTGACCGGCTGTTTATCGTGCTGATAACTACCGCGCACGAAGACCTGCTGGCTGCCGCTCTCGTTAAGATTGAAGTCCAGGCGGAGTTGATGGGCATTCAGCTCAACAGGCGTGGGCGCGTTAAAGCGGAAACTCCCTGTATTGAGGCCATCGCCACCCGGTTCATTCGCTTGGTAGCGGCTGGCAGCACTCGACAACACCGAGAGGGCTGTCGGATTCAGACCCATCGAAGGAAGAAAGGCCGCAAGTTGAGCGGCGGTGATGGTTTGTACTGTGGCGTTGCTGGCGTTACACGGGCTAACTCCCGGAGGGCATCCGCGGAATCTCACATTGCCCTGGCCCAAACTCGGGAGCGGTACGATTCTTTGACCGACTCCGATTTGGCTGGCATCACGACGTCCTTCAAAGCTGTAAAAGAAGAACATACGGTCCTTCTTAATCGGACCTCCGAGCGCTCCTCCAAAAGTGTTACGGAGAAGTTTGGGTCGCGGCACGCGCTGATCGCCCACCCGCGCAAGCCCGGCGATCACCAACGAGTCGGTAGGAGCTAAACCTTCCGGAAGCGTTGCTGATAAAGCTATTGGCTGTTGTGACGGTGTTGCGGTGAGCCCAGAACAGGGCGCCATTCCAATCGTTGGTTCCACTCTTGGTGACCAGTGAAATCTGCGCACCGGCAGAGCGGCCCTGTACGGCATTCGCGTTGGAGGTGACTACACGAAACTCTTCGAGGGCCTCGGTATTCAAACGGAGCACTGGCGCATTAATGTCGTTAGTCTGCGCCTCATTGATATCAACGCCATCGAGCGTGATGTTGGATTGGTCCGCGCGCGCGCCGGTTACGTTACCCGCACGCGTTACACCTGGCTGCAGCGTAAGCAATGAAACCGGATTGCGAGCTTCGAGCGGCAACTGAGTGATTTGCTGTGAGACGAAATTATTGCCAAGCGTCGCGTCCTGAGTATTCAACAGTACTTCTCCGGCGTTGGAAACTACTGTAACAGTCTCGCTGAGGTCTCCCAGTTCGAGGTTCGCGGTCACATCGGTGGGCTTATCGACAAGCGCATTTATCCCGGTGATCAAGCCTTTCTTGAAACCTTTAGCCTCAACTTCGAGTTGATAAACTCCTGGCGGGATGAGGTTGAAAGTAAACCTTCCGCTTTCGTTGGCCGTTTGACTACGCGTAAAGTTCTTCTCATCGTTCGTCAAGGTTACGTTGGCGCCGGCAACCAGATTATCCTGCTGATCCTTTACCGTTCCGCTAATCACCGATGTTCCACCTTGGCCAAACGTGGTCATCGAAGAGATTAGAAGAACAAGAGCCACACCGCCTATCACAGCAATGCGGCTCGCGAAGAAGCTGGATCTTTTCATTGGGTTCCTCCTAGGTGAGTTTCTAATGTTCTGTTCCACGATGTGTGCGGTTCAATCTTTCAGGAAGTGGATGACGAGCTGGAGGATCGATTTACAAGCCTGGGCAAGCTTGGAAAACCTGGCCGCCGAATGGACGTTGTGACGGATCTTCGGTTCCGCAACCGATAAACCGTCTCCAGACTCCTGACATCCGATAACTTTTTTCTTGCAGCTACTATTCCGCTAAGAAGATATGGATAAACAGCTTAGATATGCCTGCGAAGTAAAGTTCAGGGCTGTTCGGCCGGGAGTATACATCCAAAAAACTAGTTGAGGCTATAGATTTTTGGAGATCCAGAGAAAGTTTAAGAGCCTTCGCCGTTGATTCAATTGAGGCGTTAAAACCGGATTAATGATCGAGGATTGCCCAACGTAAAGAGTTCCTTGATGAGTACCAAAAATGAAACGTGGCGGGTCTTCTGTGCTATCGAGATCCCATCACTAACGCGACAACGAGTGCTTCAGCACATTACTAAACTGCGTGCGAGCGTTCCGGAGGTTCGGGCAAGTTGGAGTCGCGAAAACAGCATTCATCTGACACTAAAGTTTTTCGGGGAAATTCCTGAAGCCTTGGTTAATAACTTCGGGACGGCCATCTCGACGGGCCGTGAGCGGAGTCGTGCCCTTTCCTATTCTTATTGCCGATTCAGGAGTCTTTCCACAGCGACGCGATCCTCGAGTCTTGTGGATCGGAGTTACAGACTTGAAGGGTCAACTGACCAATTTACACGAGCGATTGGAAACGGAGTTTGAGAAGGAGGGATTCCCACGAGACACTCGGCCCTTTCATCCGCACCTGACTTTGGCGCGTTTAAGAAATCAACGAGGCGCGCGCGACATCGCGCGGGTTCATGAGGAGCTCAGTTTTCCGCCTGAGGAAATTACTGTGACTGAGTTGCTGCTTATTCGCAGTGAGCTAAGTAGCAAAGGATCGAAGTACACGACTATCTCGAAGCATCCGCTCAAGAACTAAGGAAGTTGTCTCGGCTTCGGTGGCTCTTCACCCTTCTCTCCTACCTGGGACAAAACTTCTTTGATTGCTCCGACGCTGGAGAGCATCGCCGAAGTTTCAACCGGCATAAAGATCACCTTTGCGTTATTGGTACGGGTCATGTCGCGCAGGCTTTCAATGTAGCGCGTGGTGATTAGATATTGTGCGGGATCACCTGTTCCGACCGCATCGGCGATTCTCTTAATCGCTTCCGATTCAGCTTCGGCATTGCGCAAGCGAGCCTGGGCCGCACCCTCGGCTTGCAGGATCGCCGATTGTTTCTCGCCTTCCGCGCGCGTAACTGCAGCGGTCTTTTCTCCCTCGGCGCGTGTAATGGCCGCCTGCCTTTCGCCCTCAGCCTGCAAGACGAGCGCACGTCGATTTCGTTCCGCAGTCATCTGCTTTTCCATCGTGATACGTACGTCTTCCGGAGGGTTGATGTTTTTGACGTCGACGCGCGTGACTTTAACGCCCCATTTGTCCGTAGCCTCATCGAGAATGATTCGCAGTTTCGAATTGATTGCATCGCGAGAGGAAAGAGTGTGATCGAGATCCATTTCACCCATTACGGCGCGCATGCCGGTAATTGTTAGCTGGACAATGCCACCGACGAGGTCGTTCATTTCGTAGATAGCTTTTACAGGATCGATCACCTGCCAATACACGACAGAGTCAACATGGATAGTTACGTTGTCACGTGTGATCACCGGCTGGGGCGGCAAGTCGATGTACTGCTCGCGCAGATCAATTGAAGTCAAACCAGGCCGGCTATTTGTCCAATAGTAGGCGCGAGGCCGGTCAAGAAATGGGATCAAAATATTCAAGCCGCTGCTGGCAATCTTGTCGAAGCGGCCTAAGCGTTCGACTAACATTACCGTTGCCTGGGGAACGATCCTGATCGTCTTCACCGCAATGATCAGCAGTACGATTGCGATAAATCCGAAAAGGAACAGAGTCAGCAGTACTTCCATCGGAGCCTCCAAAGCCAAATTGCTACGGCGGGGTATGTATCAGAGCGTGGCGAAACTATAGCGGATCACCTGCGGTGTTGAAAGGCGGTTGCCATCCGCCCAACGCCGCCTCGACGATTGCCGCGACGCTGAGAATCAAATGCTCACTGAAAGGCTTTCCTATTATCTGGACGCCCAGCGGTAGTCCCTGCGGCAGTCTGTCCCGCGCGAACTACCACCGACGGTAAATCGAAGACATTGCAATGTTTGAGCGTAGCTAAATGCGCGAAACACACTCACCGATTCATCTTCGACCACCAGTTTTTTTGTGTCATGCGGGAAAGCCGCGGTAGCACCAACCGGAGCAATTATCAACGGCCGGGTTTCCATCATCGTCAGAAGTTCAGCGCGCAGACGGTCTCGCTCATTAATAACTTGCTCAAGCTCATTTGAGCGCGTTGGTTCCTGCGAGCATCTGTGTTCAGAATCTTTCCAGCGAGAGCACCAGCCAGGTGTTCACAGCCTGAATAAAATTCCCGCAAGTCATTCGCGGCTGCTTCGGCAAATAGTTCAACCCACAGCCGAGATCCCGATTCGACAGCGGCCGGGCGTTTCTCCTGACAATCTAATCCTGCACGCTCCAATGCCTCGACTGCTGCACGAACCGCCGATCTGGTTTCAGGCGAAACGGGGCTGACCCCATCAGATTCATACCAACTAACTTTCAAGCCTCTAACTTGATCCGTCAGCAATGATGGCCGGCTATCAATCCCGGCGAGCACAGCGAACAAGAGTGAAACGTCGGCAACCGTTCGCGCCATTGGGCCGATACAAGCTCCACTAGCGAGTACTCCTTTCGCAGCAGGAACGTGTCCATCCATCGGGATGAGGCCGCTGGTAGGCTTCAATCCCACGATGCCGCAGAAATGCGCCGGGACTCTGATTGAGCCTGACAAATCACTGCCAACTCCGCCGGGAGACAGGCAGGCCGCAATTGCCGCAGCTTCGCCACCACTCGAGCCGCCGGGCGTTAGGCGCTGATCGTAAGGATTATTAGTGCGGCCAAAGATTTCATTGCTGGTCTCGTAGGGAATCGCCATTTCGGGTGTGTTGCTCTTGCCAAGAATGATCGCTCCGGCAGCTTTCAACCGAGCAACTGCCGTTGCATCCCGGGTGGGAACGTAATCTTTTCTGGCGAGCGATCCGCTTGTCGTTCTAATTCCGGCGGTGGGGATCGTGTCCTTTATAGTAATCGGCACCCCATGCAGCGGACCGAGGGTCTGGCCGCTTACCAGCATCGACTCTGCTTTCTGCGCTTGCTCGAACAGGTCGGGCGCCAGAGTGACGATGGCATTGAGTTGGCCGTTCAACCGATCAATCTGCGCGAGATGGGCGTTCACTACCTCAACAGGTGATGCTTCCTTGCTGCTAATCAAAGCGGCGAGGTCAACAATTGAGCGGGTTTTTAATTGGCTATCAGACATCCTTACATTCGTCTTGCACAAAGCCCCGCTAAAAATCGAAACGGTGAAATGAAGATTCAGAACTCCGAGCGCTACGGGATGCTAAAGCAAGTGGTCGAAAATAACAGAAATTCATGACTGTTGAATCCTTCAGTCTTGATTCGGTCGTTACCAAACCTCGAGTCTCCTGGGTAAAACAACTCCGAACCCGACGCCGTACCAAACCCTCTGTCCCTCAACCTTCGCAGCCCAAGCCCCAATCAATCTGACGCGCCTCAAACTTTCAAGCTGACCGATGCTTCCGAGGTGACTGCCCCATTTCACTCAAAACCCTAACAAAAATGCGAGGTTCAGCCTCGACTCGTGGCGGCACACTCGTTGCGAAAAGTGTTGGCGGCGAGCCCTGTTGCCTCAACCAACTCAGGCTAATCCACACCACCGGCCCCATGGTGACGACGCCCGAATTCCCAGGCCTACTTGGCCGGCATAACTACGGTTCGAGCTTCAGGAGCGGCCAGTAGGATCGATTCATGGCGGTAACGATGCAACAGGAATTCTCACCAAGTTTAGTCCAATCGGGCTCGGTCCCTGAACCGCGTCGTGCTCAACCGCTCCATGCTGCCGATGAACCGGAAGTTCTTGAGTTCTTATCTGCACGGCCTATCCACACCGTCTTCATGGCGAGCCTCATCCGAGACAATGGCATAGTCAGTGATTTTAATCGTGGTTCTTTCTTCGGCTGTCGCAGTGAAAATGGAAGGCTCGAAGGTGTCGCGTTGCTCGGTCACGCGACTCTAATCGAAACGGAAAGCGATCTCTGCATCAAGGCCTTTGCTGAAGTGGCAAAGCGCCATTCTCTCTCGCACTTGATTCGAGGTGAGCAAGATAAAATTGAAGCCTTTTGGAACTTCTACACCGAAGGAAAATTCAGACCGCCGCTGCTTTGCAGCGAGCTCCTGCTGCAATTAAGAGCGATTCCTGACGAGACCGCCTCAGTACCAGGATTACGGCAAGCGACAATTGCCGACCTGGAGACCATTGTCCACGTTAATGCTTCGATGGCTTGCGACGAAAGTGGGATCAATCCTCTGGCCCGCGATCCGCAAGGCTTTCGCGAACGGGCGGCGCGCCGCATCGGCAAAGGCCGAGTCTGGGTTTGGATTGAGAATCAACGCCTGATTTACAAAACCGACGTCGTTGCCGAAACTCCCCAGGCCGTTTATCTCGAAGGTGTTTATGTTCATCCCGATCAACGCATGCAAGGACATGGCCTGCGCTGCATTTCTCAACTCGCAACCTCATTACTTCAACGCTCAGAAACTATTTGCTTAACGGTGAACGAAAAGTCTGCCGGCAGCCAACAGTTCTACAAACGCGCCGGTTACGAATTCGTTTGCCGCTACGACTCCATCTATCTGGATAACTTGGACAAAAACTGACGAGCCGCTTGAAATATCGATGAAGACCCTGGCAAAGCAAACTTTCACTAATCCGTATAAATGGGGCGTTGTCTTCATTGGCGCGGTGCTTTGCTGTTTCTCGGCATTCCACCTCGTCGTCAGTGCGATCGACTGGCGCTTTCTCCTGCTCGCGGCAATGACTGTTGTCATCAGTTCGCGTCTAGCCGTCCAGATTCCGCGTGTAAACACAAACATTACCGTCTCAGACACCTTCATATTCCTGGCAATCCTTCTTTACGGCGGACCCGCCGCCGTACTTTTGGCCGCGGCCGAAGGACTGTGCTCCGGATACCGCATCAGCAAAAAGCCGGTGACCTTTCTTTTTAATTCGGCTGTGATGGCGTGTGCCACTTTCTTTTCGGTCTCAGTTTTGGCAGCAATCTTTGGCAGTCATGCTCATCTCCGGGCACCTGGCAGAATAGTCTTAGCGCTTTGCGTAATGGCTTTGGCGCAATACCTAAGCAACACCGGCATCGTTGCCATCGGTCTCGCCTTCAAAACGGAACAGCCGCTCTGGCAGACGTGGCATAAGCACTATCTCTGGACTTCCATCACTTATTTCGCCGGCGCCGCCGCTGCTGGCGTCATCCTGTACTTTGTCGATACCTGGGGATTTTACGCCGTCATCGCAGCTATTCCGGTGATTGGCATCGTCTACTACACCTACTACAAATATCTCGAAGACCTACGCGTGACTTCGGCCCATGCCGAGAATGCTGAACACGCCCGCGCCGAAGCCGAACGGAACCGCGCGGAACAAGCGGAACGTCACATTGAAGAGTTAAGCCGGCACATTGCTGAACAGGACCGTATCAGTAAAGCGTTGCAGGAGAGCAAGGACCACTTTCGCCACGCGGCATTCCACGATCAACTGACGAATTTGCCGAACCGGACGCTGTTAACAGAACACATCAAACTTGCGATTGAGCGTCCGCGTTCGCGCGACGAACAATTCTTCGCAGTCCTGTTTCTCGACCTCGATCGCTTCAAGAACATTAACGACAGCCTCGGACATATCGCCGGCGATCAGTTGTTGGTAGCCACCGCTCGTTGTCTGGAAGAGTGTATGCGGCCGATGGATACGGTCGCCCGCCTGGGCGGCGACGAATTTGCGATCTTGCTTGACGGACTGGAAAGCGTTGACGACGCCATTCTCGTGGCCGAGAGAATTCAGCAAGAGTTAACCCGACCTTTTATTTTGAATGGCCACGAAGTATTCGTTACTACCAGCATCGGGATTACGTTAAGCAATGCTGGTTATGAAGATCCGGAAAACGTCTTGCGCGATGCCGATACTGCGATGTACCGCGCGAAAGAGAGTGGTAAAGCCCGTTTTGAAGTGTTTGATTCGTCGATGCACTCACATGCTGTCGCGCTGCTGCAATTAGAAAACGACCTGCGTCGCGCCATCGAACGCCGGGAATTCAGGGTTTACTACCAACCAATCATCGACCTTGAGACCGATGCGGTCTCGGGTTTTGAGGCCTTAGTGCGTTGGTATCACCCAGAACGAGGCTTGGTTCCGCCCGACGAATTCATTCCGATTGCGGAGGACACGGGTTTGATCGTCGAGTTGGGTAACATCGTCTTGCGCGAATCGTGCCGGCAATTGCGAGAGTGGCATTCGACGTCCGCACTTAAGTCGCTGACAGTGGCGGTGAATCTTTCGGCAAAGCAGTTCGCGCAGCCAAATCTTGTGACTCAGGTAAAAGAAATTTTGCGCGAGACGGGATTGGATGCTCAGTATCTGAAGCTGGAAATCACGGAAACAGTGGTCATGGAAAATGCCGAAGTGGCGCGCACAATGCTGAGCCAGCTTTGCGCTCTAGGCGTGCAACTTAGCATCGATGATTTTGGCACTGGTTATTCGTCGCTCAGCTATCTCCATCGGTTCCCGGTGAAGACGTTAAAAATTGATCGCTCTTTCATCGGCCGGATGGGCACGAATGGAGAGAATTCTGAAGTGGTCAAGACCATCAATACTCTTGCTAATAATCTGGGAATGTCGGTCGTTGCGGAAGGAATTGAAACGGAAGAACAACTGTCACAGCTTAAAGGGATGGGCTGTGGTTTTGGACAAGGCTACATTTTCTCACGACCGCTTATGGCGGAAGCTGCCACTCAGTTTGTTCAGGAACAGCAGGGCTTTGCCGTTTCCAACCTTATCGACGACAGCCTGGTTCAATCACAGTTGCAGATGATCAATTAAGAAGTCCAAGGTCCAAAGTTCAACGTCCAAAGTCCAATGTCCAATGTCCGTTAGCTAAATGCCGACGGACAACGAAGGAGCCGACGTTGGACTTTGGACCTTGGACTTTGGACTTAGTGGGCAATTGGCAATTCCTCACGCTTCTCTATAATTTAATTGTTCTGCGCAATCTCTTATACAACCCGCCTGAATCAAGACCGTCGGCTTTGATGCTGAAGCTTCGCGGAAAAGGAGTGCGTTCTTGGCGATTCAATTGAGCAGGACATTTGTCTTGCGCAAGCTGCATCAGTTATCCGGAATAGTTCCCCTCGGCCTCTTCTTACTGGAACATTTTTATACAAACTCAAAGGCACTTGATGGCGCCGCCCACTTCAACGAAGCCGTTCAGGGACTGCAATCGATCCCGTACATCTTGTTTATCGAAGTTGGCGGTATCTTCATACCGCTGATCTACCACGCCGTTTATGGCCTCGTCATTACGATGGAGGCCCGGCCGAATAACCTGAACTATCCCTATGCACGCAATTGGTTTTATCTGATTCAACGAATCACGGGGATCATCCTCTTTTTCTTCATTACCTTTCATGTGCTCAATTTCCGGTTTGGCATGGTGCCGGGACTGAATAGCATCTCGGTTGCTCACCGACCAGATATGGCTTTCGATATTGTGTCGCGTGAATTCCGAATGGTGCCCATCTTCATCATCTATATGATCGGGATCACTGCGACTGTCTGGCATTTCGCCAATGGCATCTGGCTCTTCATTGTCGATTGGGGAATTGCGATCGGTGAACGTGCGCAGCGCCTAACGGGCTACGCCTGCATTGCATTTGGAGCCGTTTTGTTAGTGGTCGGTATCAATGCCGCGGTCGCTTTCATACGCCCCGGCGGTTTGCTTGGAGGAATCCTCTAAACAATGGCAAGTAACGGAATCAGGATCGCAATCGTTGGTGGCGGCCTCGCCGGACTCGCGGCGGCGATGAAGATTGCCGAAGCGGGTCATAGCGTCGACCTCTTCTCAGTGGTTCCAGTTAAACGTTCACATTCAGTGTGCGCCCAGGGTGGCATCAACGGCGCAGTCAACACCAAGGGTGAAGGCGATTCTACTTGGGAACATTTTGACGACACTGTCTACGGCGGCGATTTCCTTGCTAATCAACCACCCGCGAAAGCGATGTGCGAGATGGCGCCGTCGATTATCTATCTCTTCGACCGGATGGGTGTTCCCTTCTCGCGTACTCAGGAAGGATTGCTGGACTTTCGTCGCTTCGGCGGCACCAAACATCACCGCACCGCATTCGCCGGCGCCTCCACTGGACAGCAACTGCTCTACGCACTTGATGAACAAGTACGGCGGTTTGAAGTCGCCGGCAAGGTGAGAAAGTTTGAGCATTGGGAAATGCTTTCGCTGGTACTCGACGACCACCAGGTCTGTCGTGGCTTAATCGCGATGGAACTGCAGACCCTCGAGCTCAAAGCGTTTGCCGCCGACGCTGTCATTATGGCGACGGGCGGTCCGGGTTTGATCTTCGGAAAGTCGACAAACTCCATGGTCTGCACCGGGAGTGGCGTTGGTGCTTGCTATCAGCAAGGTGCGAAGTATGCGAATGGTGAGTTTATTCAAGTTCACCCAACCTCGATTCCCGGTGAAGATAAGCTGCGACTGATGTCGGAGTCGGCGCGCGGCGAAGGTGGCCGGGTTTGGGTGCCGCGGCAGATCGGTGATGCCAGATCGCCATCGACGATTCCCGAAAGAGAGCGGTTTTATTTTCTTGAAGAGAAGTATCCGGCTTACGGGAATCTGGTCCCACGCGACATTGCTACCCGAGAAATCTTCCAGGTTTGTATTGAAGGCCAAGGCGTTGGCGGCGAGAACCAGGTTTATTTGGACCTTACACACATCCCCGCCGAAACTCTCGATCGTAAGCTGGGCGCGATTTTGGAAATCTACGAAATGTTTGTCGGTGACGATCCGCGCCACGTTCCGATGCGCATTTTTCCGGGAGTGCACTATTCGATGGGTGGACTCTGGGTCGACTTCAATCAACGTACGAACATCCCGGGATTACTGGCCGCGGGGGAATGCGATTACTCGATTCACGGAGCAAACCGCCTCGGCGCTAATTCGCTGGTCAGTTGTGTCTTTGGTGGCTTTGTCGCGGCGCCGGCAGCGATCGAATGGGCGAAGAACACTGAACGTAACGGTTCGAACGGTTCGGCCATTTATGACAGTGAGCTAAAACGTCAGCAGGAGATTAACGATTCGCTGATCAGCCAGAGTGGTAACGAGAACCAGTACCTGCTTCATCAAGAGATGGGTAAATGGATGACTGATAACGTCACCGTGGTGCGTTACAACGAAAAGCTTAAGGCCACGGATAATAAGTTGCTCGAGCTAATGGATCGGTACAAGCGGATTTCGATCAACGATTCAAATCTTTGGGCGACTATGGCTTTGCCGCACGCGCGGCATCTCGACAATATGCTGGAGTTGGCGCGCGTAATCACGCTGGGCGCCCTCAATCGTAATGAATCCCGCGGCGCTCACTTCAAGCCGGAATTTCCGGAGCGCGATGACGAACAGTTTTTGAAGACCACCATTGCGGAGTTTTCTGAAGAGGGTCCGGTGATTTCTTATGAGCGGGTTGACGTCTCGCTGATCACTCCGCGCAAACGTGACTACAGCAAAGCGAAAAAGGACACAGCCAAGGCGTAGGCTAAACAAAATGTCGGCACACCCACAACCCAAAAAGACCAGGCGCGTTCCTCCTAAGACGGTCGAGTTGCACATCAAACGCCGCCCGAATCCGGACGCTCCTTCATACTGGGAACAATTTGAGATTCCTTACCGCCCAAATCTCAACATCATTTCCTGCCTGATGGAGATTCAGAAGAACCCGGTGACCAGGGACGGCAAGGCGACCACCCCGCCCGTCTGGAGCATGAACTGCCTCGAACAGGTATGCGGGATTTGTACGATGGTTATTAACGGACGCGTGCGTCAATCCTGTTCAGCGCTGGTTGATAACCTTGATTTGCCGATCAAGCTTGAACCGATGTCGAAGTTTCCGAATGTCCGCGACCTCGTGGTCGATCGCTCGCAGATGTTTGATCACTTGAAGCGCGTAAACGCCTGGATAGAACTGGATGGCACGCACGATCTGGGACCAGGGCCGCGAATGGATCAGGAGGACGTGCAGGAACGATATGCTTATTCACGCTGCATGACTTGTGGTTGTTGTCTCGAAGCTTGTCCACAATACGATGGCGATCAGTACATCGGGCCGCAAGCAATAGCCCAGGTGCGACTTTTCAACATGCACCCCACCGGCAAGATGTCTCGCGCCGAGCGTCTGTCGGCGCTAATGGGCGAGGACGGAATTACCAATTGTGGCGACGCGCAAAACTGCGTTGAGGTTTGCCCGATGAATATTCCTTTGACACGGGCAATCTACGAAGAGAACCGCGAGACCGTGATCCATGGATTGTTGGGGTGGTTCAGGAAGTAGGGAAATTGCCAATTGTCGATTGCCGATTGCTAACTTGATTGCTGAACAAGGAGCAAATCGGCCCTTCCATTGTAACTTGCACGACTACCGCTGCGATCCAATCGGCAATCGGCAATCGCCAATCGTCAATCCGTTAGTCTACGTCAATGCCTAAACGATCCGCGCACTTGAAGAGCGACAGGCCCAGCACGCAGGCAATTACCAGATTGAAATAAAAGGTCAGCGAGCCATCGACGAACATCGCCGGCAGGTTGCCCACAAAGGGCAAGGCAAAGGGCGACAGAATGATGGCAACGATGATTCCAATTATCCCGCCTACAATTTGCACCAACAGCACCAACCCGAAAGCTTTGAAATAAGTGGTTCCCATTCGCTTGATCGTATCGAGTCCTACGAGCGGATTGACGACGGAACCAAAGCTTTGCGTGTAACCGGCGACCGCCAGGGCCATCGGGTAATAGAAAATGCCCCATCCAATCGCCGCCAGCAGCAGCAATACCAGAAACAGCGGCGCCTTAAAGTAACTAAACAACATCTTCAGGTCCGCAGTCGGGTCGTTAAGCTGCTCTTTTGATTTCTCTGCTTCCCTGGCAATGTCGGCTCCCGGTCTTAGTTGATCCAGTTTCTTACTAGCTTCCGCTTGTTTGTGAGGATCCCCATTCGGATCCAGCAGCACATCGAGATCAGACTCATTGAGCTGTTCAGAATTTGTCGCAGCTGATGGTTGAAGTGTTTCAGCCGGCGAGAAACCAGAACTGACCACGCCAAAAATCAACGCCAGGATCAGTACAATGGCCGGACCCCACGTAACAATCGTGATACCAATCCCCAAGCTCACCGGTACGGCGACATCGTCCCACACCGAGAACTCACTGAAGTCAGGCATAAAGCTTTTGTGCAAACGACCCCAGGCAACGTTGCTGATTACGTGCGAGACGCAGCCAAACATCATTACTGACGCCACGACCCTTCCGCGAAATCCTGCCACCAGCATTAACGCATAAATCCCTGCGCCAAAGCAGAGGGCGACTTTATGTTGCAGCGGGTAACGTAGGGCGCGCGAAAAATCGTCAAAACCAAAACCTGAGTCTTGAAATTGTTCACGTTCGACTTTGCTGCGCTCAGCAGCAAACACCTTACAGAGATCACCGCAGAGAGCGCACACCGGAATTTTGCTGACTGCCACAAAGTTTACACAGTCCTCGCAGAAGCCTTTGACGCACGCCCAGCAAACGTATTTCGTCGCAATGTGTGGATGGTTATGACAAACCTCGGGCGAGCCGGCGTCGTCGGCAACAGTATTCGAGAATTGATCGGTCTCGCCGAATTCAGGAGCATACGTAACTTCTTGAACATAGTTGACGGGCGTCGATTCAGATGGCGCTGCAAAATGGTCGTCGACGATGGCAGGCGCGGCGGGGACCGACATCGGCACTCGTTCACCAGCAAATGCCGCACGTAGCATTGGCGCCTTGCCGGCTTCAATCCAGTTGAGATTGCCTTTCGTAACTTTGTCAGTCGGCTGGACGCAGCCCTCGAGAATCCACTGACGCAGTGTTTCGAGATCGGCTTCAAAAACACCCTCAATGGTGCTCACACGCCATGTTTCAGGTTGCGCGCTCATTACATTACTTCCTCAATAATTGATGAGAATCAGACTGGCTAAGACTTTGCCAATAGGGTCTGGTGAATCGAGGTGAGGGTAAGACTTGGGGGCGAGAACCGAGGGCGGATGCGGCCTCAGATTTGGCCCCGCCACTTGAAAGATATATTAGGTTGGCCCAGGAATTTGAGTCAACAATTTAATTGGCTGGCGTAAATTGTTGAAGGAACTGGCCCCGGTCAGGAGCTGGAAAAACGGCTTTGCGGCCGGATTTGAAGGGCGACTTGCCGGGGGGCCATAGGCTGTCCTCCAATTCAGAATAAGGCTTTGCCGCCGGATGTTTGTTGAGGTTCGCAAAGCTACTCGACAAAGCGCTTTGCGCCTTACCGCGACTGTCGCGGCGTCGGCTTGCCTTAGATCCTGCCTAGAACGCAGAGCAAACCAGCCCTCATCGAGATGAACTTTGAGGAGCCTAGCGAATCAACAGCTCACTTACGGTCCGATGAAAATGCTGAATCGTGGTTGCACTGCCATGAATGCAAGCCGTACGAACTGCACGACGACTTCAGGTGGCCGTCATTCAGTTCTTCCCGGCAGTCCGCAATCTCCGATAAAATCTTCTTGGCATTATTCTCCGGTCTAAACCTCTCACGCGAAATTTACTCATCACGAACGTTGTTTCATCACCGACAATATTCTTGACAAACTACTATCGTACGCCGTAGGCTGCGGCCACTTTTTCAAGGTCATGCCGGGAAGGTTAACTGTTTCCAATCCAGTTAACGTTGCTTCGGGTCGTGCGCTGACCGTTTCTCAATCAACAACAACCGGAATCGATCATTCCTAGATCAATCGCTGTCCGCGAATTGAACTGTGATGTTCGAATCTATCCGTCCGTCATCGCCGCGTCAGGAAACCATAAAAGAGATCGTTGCCAAGGAGAAAAGTTCAATGACTAGAGCCACCAGATGGATGCTGATTCTTTGTTTTATTACTGCGTCAATCGCAGTTTCCTGGGACTTTACGCCGCGCACCGCCGGTCGTGATCAAGCGAAAGGGAAAGGCTCTGCCTCCAGTCTGATGCAGAAGCAGGGTGGCAAGAGTCAGAGTGCCGCCGCTGGCAAGTCAGCCCAACAAAGCAGCAAGAGCGCGGAAAAGGCGAATGCCGAGAGCGAAAATCCTGACCCAGAAGCCGACGATGATCCGGATCTCCCACCGGGCATGTCCGGTAAGGTCGATAAGGAAGCTTACCTGCGAGCCCGCGGCGATTACTTCGATATGCTGCGCGGCCGCGACGGCGAAGTCCCTGAAGGTGCGCGTGAGAGAGCAATTCATGCAGATGGAACGACAGGAAAAGCAGTTAAAGAGTCGTCCAGCAGCCAGCTCGGTACGATCGTTCGTCAACATTACCGACTGGGCTTTCATCGGTCCGAACCCCATACCGCTGGGCCAGACCCAGGGGACCCGCGTCCCAGTAAGCGGACGAACGATTTCGATCGCGATACATCCAACAGACCCGGACACTGTCTACGTTGGCACGGCGCAAGGCGGTCTTTACAAGACGACGAATGGCGGAACAAATTGGACCAAGTTGTTTGAATTCCAGCTGGAAACTCTCGCGATTGGCGCCATTACGATTGACCCAACCGACTCCAGCATCGTTTTCGTGGGTACTGGCGAGAACGGTCAATCAGCCGACAGCTTCGCCGGTAAGGGGCTTTACATAATTCGAAACGCGAATTCTGCGACGCCTACGTTGAGTGGCCCATTCCGAACCAACGCGGTCGGCGGCAACGTCTTTAACGGCCGCTCCATTGGCCGCATTCTCGTCAATCCACTTGACCACAACACAATCTTCGTCTGTACCGCATCGGGAACGTGGTGGAAATCCAAATACCACCACGTTGCTCCAGGCGCCCCGCGGACTTTACCGTTCAACAAACGCGCAAGCGGCGACGCCAACTTTCGAACAGATTCCAATAACCGGCCTTGGAGCACAAGATCGCAGCACCATTGACATCGAAACGGATCCGGCGAATCCAAACCTGTTGCTGGCCACAGTGATTGGCAGTCACGGGTGACGGTGGCATTTATCGAACTGCAAATGCGCTCGATCCGGCTCCGACATTCACACGCACGCATGCCTGGGGAAATGGTGCAGCGTTGCGCGCGGAACTGACTGTTACCAGAAACGCAACCAACGGACTTACTTTTTATGCAGCCACTGGTGAAGTATCGACCGCGGCCCTGGGCGGTCCCGCATGCGGTGCAACCCAGGCGGGAATGGTAAGGCGATCCACCGATGGCGGTCTGACCTGGTCGCTCCCAGGGGCAATGGCGAGTGCGACGGGCTATTGCGGGGGACAGTGTTTCTATGACATCGCGATCGGCGTCACGCCCGACAATCAGACCATCCACCTAGCCGGCGCTGCCGGCAATTCATCTGCAAACTGCGGAAGCAACGTGATGAAGCGTTCGACTAATGGCGGTACCACCTTCGTTAGCAATAACGCTACGCTTCATGCCGATGGACATGCCATAGCGATTGCTCCGTCTAACCCGCAGATCGTTTACACCGGCAACGATGGCGGCATCTGGCGCTCCACCAACAATGGCAATACCTGGCAGACGCTCAACAATATCGATTTCAGCGCCACGCAGTTTCAAGGTCTCGCCTTGCACCCCTTTGACAGGAACTTCCTGATGGGCGGCACGCAGGACAACGGCACTATCTGTTGGGCGGCTGATGGAACGGTGTCGCACTGTCGCGACGGCGATGGTGGTTATGCGGTCATCGATGACAATGCGCAGGATACATTCAACGTTTTGATGTATCACACCTTCTTTAACCAGACGAACAGCCAGATCGGATTCGAGCGGGCCAGCAACACTCTGGCAAACGCCGACGGCCAACTTTCCGGTTGGACGTTTAGAGGCTGCTCCGGAACCACCAGCAACAACGGCTTCCGCTGCGCCGACAACGTGCTGTTCTACGCACCGATGAACCAGGGACCAGGCAGTCCAATCAATACTCTCTACTTCGGAACTGATCGACTATATCGATCGACCAATCGTGGCGACACGATGACGCTGGTGAGTCAGGGACCCCTGGTTCCGATCAGCCCCCGCCGGCGTCGGGAGTCGTGGTCACGTCTATCGGCATCTCGCCGCAAGACGACAATGTAAGACTCGTGGGCTTGCGCAACGGGCAAGTCTTTGCAACTACCACCGGCTCCGCCGTCATGACCGACGTCACCGGCGGCAACTTCCCGGCGCCAAACCCGGTCGACCTGACCAGAAACTCGATTGGCGAAACGGTCATCGATCCCAACAACAAGTTTACGGCGTACATAAGCTTCACCAGCTTCTCACCGCCTGCCGGTCAACAGATCTTTAAGACGACAAATCTGAACGATCCGGTTCCAACCTGGACGCCTTCCAGCAACGGCATTCCGACGGTTCCAGTTAGCTCAATTGCCGTGGATCCGCAGGACTCGAATTCGCTTTATGCCGGCACTGATATCGGTGTCTATCATTCGAGCGATGGCGGCGCCAATTGGGTTCCATTGGGAACTGGCTTACCGCGCGTTGCCGTATTTGACGCTAAGATTTCCAACATCCAGCGTTACCTGCGTATCGCCACTCACGGCCGTGGCATCTGGGAGATTGGAATTCCCGGGCGTCAATTACCCGTGACAAGAAACGCCGGAGCCACGATTGTTGCCGAAGGTTGCGCACCGGGTAATGGCGTAATCGATCCGAGTGAAGACATAACCATAAGCTTAGGGGTTACGAATATCGGGCCGGGACCAACTGACAACCTCGTGGTCACCCTGTTGCCTACGGGAGGCGTCACTTTCCCGACTGGACCTGAGAGTTACGGAGTAGTTGCCAGTGGGGCAACAGCGTTTAGAAACTTTAGCTTCTCCAACAATGGAAGTTGTGGCGACACCATCACCCTGACTTTCCACATGCAGGACGGAGCCATAGATCTCGGCAACTTCAGCATTTCGTACACACTCGGCGTGCTGGTGAATTCACCTGCCACCTTTACGGAAAACTTCGACGGCGTCGTTGCGCCGGCTTTGCCTGCCGGTTGGACAACCGCTCGCTCAGGCGCTGGGGCCAATCCGCCGCTTTGGGTAACTAACAACCACCAACGACACGGCGCCAAACTCTGCATTTGGAGCGGGATCCACGACTCCAGGCGAGAACAGTTTGACCTCGCCAACTATTGCCGTCCCGACCGCACCGCTGGGTGGATCGAACCCCGGCGTGCGCTTAACCTTCCGTAACAGTTACAACACTGAACCCACCTTCGATGGCGCTGTGCTTGAAATTAGTATCAACGGCGGGGCCTTCGCGGACATCCTGGCCGCTGGCGGCAGCTTCATTGAGGGCGGCTACAACGGATCAATCACGGTAACCGATAATGTGCTAACTGGTCGGGCAGCGTGGACCGGAAACTCGGCCGGGTTTATCACCACGACCGTGGTCCTTCCTCCTGCTTCTTATGGGCAGAACGCACAACTGAGATGGCGAACCGCTTATGACACCGGTACAAATCCAGGCGGTGGCGGACAGCGCATTGACACCATCTCAATCTACCAAAGCACACGCTTCTGTTGCGGTGGCGCCTGCGTCCTTAGCTGTCCGTCGAATATCACGGTCAACAACGATCCCGGCGAGTGCGGCGCAATAGTTAATTATCCGGCACCGACATACACCGGAAACTGTGGCACCGTTACTCCCAGCCAGGCATCAGGAACTTTCTTCCCGGTTGGCACCACGACGGTAGTGGTTACGGGTCAAAGGCTGGACGGAACCAGCGACACCTGTTCCTTCACCATCACGGTGAATGACACCGAGTCGCCAGTGGTTAGTACACCGACGACCAGTCCCAATACTCTGTGGCCACCCAATCACCAGATGGTAGACGTCACCGTTAATTACACGGCTACGGATAACTGTCCGCTCACTTGTGTATTGACGGTCGCCAGTAATGAACCGGTCAACGGCCTGGGCGACGGCGACTCAACGCCTGATTGGGAAGTTATCGACGATCATCATCTGCGGTTACGCGCCGAACGCGCTGGCAAGGGCACAGGACGAATCTACACGATCACGATAACGTGCACGGATGCGTCCAACCACACAGTTACCAAGACCAGTACCGTGCTCGTGCCGAAGAGCATGAAAGGCGGCTCGTGGGCCTTGCGTTGCCGTTCCCGGAAAAGGTGCCAACGCGGAACTCGCTTAGCACGGCGCTCCAACGGCTGATCCTCTGGTAATGGGAATGGTTAACTTTGATTTCGATGGCAAGTCGCTTTTCGCAGAAGTGGCCGAAGTGAAAACCTAGTTAATCTGCTTCTCGGAAAAGTTGATTTCCGAGCGCTGGGTTATGAGTCGAAGTCAGTTAGCGGCGCTAAAACTCAGTTCAGAGGTTTAGGCACCGTCAACAATATGCCGGGTTATCGGTACATCCTGACTGTTAGTGATGGTCAGGCGGCGGGGGGTGACGGTGTCGACAGGTTCCGGTTAAGAATTTGGAATGAGAAGACCGGCGATACTGTTTTCGACAATCAACTGGGAGCGGGCGATGATGCCGAACCGACCACGGTGGTTGGTGATGGCAATAGCATTAAGCTCCCCTAAGATCAGTCAGATCTCAGATCTCAAATTTGAGATTTCAGAAACAGCTTAGCCAAAGAGGCATCGGTTATTAGCCGATGCCTCTTTGTTTTACTGAATTAAGAAATTTTGATTGGCTGACGTCAGATACCCAGCACGTCGATCAGTTCCTGGACTGCTGCAGCGCTCTTTTGCAAGGCAATACGCTCGTCCGCCTGCAGATTGATTTGAATTATCTGTTCCAGGCCCTTCGCGCCCAGCTTACAGGGAACGCCCACATACAATCCGTTGATCCCATACTCGCCTTCCAGATAAGCCGCGCAGGGAAGAATCTTTTTCTTGTCCTTCAGTATCGATTCCGTCATTTCCACCGCCGCCGCCGATGGCGCGTAATAAGCCGAACCCGTTTTCAACAACGACACAATCTCAGCGCCACCGCCGGCTGTGCGTTTGACGATTGCGTCGATCTTATCCTTGGGTAACAACTCGGTGATCGGAATGCCGGCGCAGGTGGAAAAACGCGGCAGCGGCACCATCGTGTCACCATGTCCACCCAACACAAATGCCGTTACGTTTTCTACGGAAACATCCAGTGCCTCGGCCAGGAAACATCGCATCCGCGCTGAATCGAGCACGCCGGCCATGCCAATTACCCGGTGCTTGGGAAAGCCTGAGCGGCGTAAGGCCACCTGACACATTGCGTCGAGGGGATTCGAAACAACGATCAGAATCGACTCTGGTGAACGTTTGGCAACTTCATCGACGACCTTCGAAACGATGTCGGCATTCGTCTTCAGGAGATCGTCACGGCTCATCCCCGGCTTACGCGGCAAACCGGCTGTAATGATCACCACGTCCGAGTTCTCGGTGCCCTCATAAGAATTGAGCCCGGTGATTCGCACATCAAAACCTTCGATCGGAGCGGCCTGCGCCAGGTCTAAACCCTTGCCTTGCGGCACGCCTTCGACAATATCGACCAGACAAACGTCACCTAGTTCCTTAGCAGCGAGCCAGTGAGCGGCCGTCGCGCCGACGTTGCCGGCGCCCACAACTGTGATCTTATTTCGCACACCCATGAGTTGATTCCTTTCGGAGAAGAATAAGTAACGCAAGAAGAGCTTGCGTCATCCAGTCAGCGCAAGCTAGGTTACGCTCGTAAATAACAATTGAGTTACTTTTGTTGGTTTGAAAGCACCGGAGTGTACAAGTGGCTCCGCGAGAGTGTCAAACATGAACGCTGATTGGCGAATGCGATTGCCGATTGGCCGGCCCCCACGGGCGATTAGCAGTGATGCAGCAGTTACAAAGATATGAGATCGCTAAGAGAGAGCGTTAGCGACCAGTCCAGGCGCAAACACTCGATACAGTACGGGAGCGGTAGCGACCGATGGCATTGCCAATTTTCAATTGCCGATTTTCGATTGTTCCTTTAGCTAGACGGCCAATTGGCAATCGCCAATCAGCAATCGACAATGACATCGGTCGCTACCGCTCCCGTACTGTACCGAGTGGCTGCGAACGCTCGATGAAGTCTCTAACTGCCAAATAAGTCGCTCAGCGAATCATGCTTTCACTACTTACTTGGCTTCGAAATCTGTTTGCCGGATCAGCGCAGGACACAGTCCCACCTGCTGACGAATTCAATGATCCTAGCGATCCCGATTTCGACCCTTACAATCCCTTTCCCGAACTGGTTGAAATTGCCATTACCGACGTGATCGATTTGCACACCATTCCCCCACGCGACGTGGCGCGGGTCGTCGAAGAGTATCTCCGGCAAACCCACGAAGCGGGTCTTTCCGTAGTTCGAATCATTCATGGGAAAGGTATCGGCGTACAGCGCACCCTTGTGCGCTCGATATTAGAGAAAACACCTTTTGTCGTTGATTGGACAGATGCGCCACCCGAGGCAGGCGGCTTGGGGGCGACAATTGTTCGACTAGGTTGAAGAGACTTCTCTTTTGATCTGACTGCGGCGCTGGATCACGCTCAGCTCGATGACGTGACCTTGGTCGTGTTCGAGCATCATCTCGAGTAGCTTGGCAAGGCTGATCACGCCAACCCCCTCAAGGTTCCCTTCTCGGGCCGTTTGTTCGGGAGTTACTCGACGGAGCTGTTCTAGATTTCGTTTCCGCGCCGTCGTAAAAGCTTCGAGGGCTTTAGATGCATCTTGATTATTGTAATCACGCTCAACGGCCAAGCGGCCACCGTCAAGGTCAGCAAGCAAAGGAGTGTCCTCCTGAAGAATTTGTAGAATTCTCTTTGAGTAACCTTCAATCTCTATGTCCCGCAAATGGCAGATGTTTTCCAGTGCAGAAAATTCGTCGGCATTCTTCATCCTTTGTTCATCTGCCGAAATCTGATCAAGCAGGAGGGAGACCTCTACCGGAGTTTGCTCCAGCGACTCGATAAGCTCATCCAATTCTTCGCGGGTCATACGATTTATCATAGCACCAGCCCGATTGCTGGTTGCTGATTTCGGAATGTCGACGGGTCTTCCAAGGCAATTCGGAGCCGACCTCGAACTAATCCGCAACCCACCATCTGCAATCGCCAATTGAGAACCTCCTCTGGTATTTTAACGTTAAAGAAACAACACATCAGACGATTCTTAACTACATTTCAAATGTCTACAGCTGAAACTGCTCTTCAGGCAAACATAAAACAAGCGCACGAAACTCTGGATGCTTGGGTCCGGGAGGTGGTGAGATGGCACTTCGATCCCGCCACCGGTTGTCCTTTTTGGTTGGACTTCGCCAGTAAACTCGACTGGGATCCACGCAACGAAATTCATACTTACGAGGACCTCGCGCGTCTCGGTCCCTTTCAGGACGAATGGCTGCGCGGCGGACCCGTGCGGCGCTGGGTGCCGAAAGGTTATGCCGGGCGGCCGATCTATACCTTTGAAACTGGTGGCAGTACCGGAGTGCCAAAGTCGCGAATAAACATTGAAGACTTCCGTCTGGATTATGAGGCTTTTAGTCCGACGTTGCCGGAAGAGTATTTTCCGAAAGGTGCTGACTGGTTATCTCTCGGTCCAACCGGACCGCGGCGTTTGCGTTTAGCCGTTGAACACCTCGCGCAGTTTCGTGGCGGCATTTGTTTCATGATCGATTTGGATCCGCGTTGGGTGATCAAGCTGCTAAAGATGGGCCAGCCCAAGATGGCTGAACAGTACAAACAGCATGTCGTCGAGCAGGGACTGACGTTGTTGCGCGCCCACGACAACATTCGCTGCTTGTTTACGACCCCGAAACTGCTGGAAGCGTTGTGCGAAAAGGTCTCACTGAAAAAGCTCGGGATCACGGGCGTCTTCTGTGGCGGCACCGAGATGACGCCGCAGTTTCATCGTTTTGCTGTGGAAGAATTATTAGAAGACGCGTACTTTGCGCCAACCTATGGCAACACTTTGATGGGGCTTGCCGTCCACAAACCGCGCGTGGCCGAAGACAACTTTGCTGTGATCTATTACCCGCCCACGCCACGAGCGATGATTGAAGTCGTCGATCCGGATGATCCGGATCGTGTAGTTGGTTACGGTGAGACCGGACGTGTGCGTTTGACGACACTGACGAAAGAGTTTTTTATGCCGCGTTTTCTTGAACGCGACGAGGCGGAACGCGAACCACCGTGTGAGCTTTATCCCTGGGATGGAGTTCGTAACGTGCGACCGTTCTCGAGGTTTCAATCAACGGTTGTCGAGGGAGTCTACTGATGCCAATTGGTCTTTGGTCTTTGGTTTTTGGTCTTAGATTTTGCTCACTAGAATGTTGATCTTCAGCTCGATTTAGAAGAGGGCCAAAGCCAAAGACCTAAGACCAAAATTGGAAATTGAGCTATGTTGCACATTCCCATTCTTCGCAGAGGTGAGCCCTACAAGAGTCTTGATATTGCTACAGTGCCTCATCATCGTACGCGCGAGCCGTTCGTGGAAATCAGTCAGGCCAATAGTGGCCTGATTCGCCGCGACCTTCGCGATCAGCAAACAGCCCGAGTCAAACTCGCCGCGTTTTCAACCGCTGATTTGGTTGAAATCTGCAGCGCGCGCCGCGGACTACTTCAGCAATGATCCCCTGCCGCTCGGCGATGAGAGCCAAACTCCTGAAGACTATGTGAGTCAGGTTTCAGCGACCACGGGCATGCCTTATGTTCTGGCCCGCAATAACATGCGAAAGATTCACGGAGTGATGGCCGGCGTGGGTAATGTCCTGAATGGACTGACCCGAAACATTGACTGGGAAGTTCTGGATCGCGGCTTCGGCGAATTGCAGGGGCAGGCACTTAGTTTCTATCCGCGCGCGGACTCCTTGGGAGTAGTACTTCCCAGTAATTCACCGGGCGTGCACTCATTATGGGTGCCTTCAGTGCCACTCAAAATTCCCTTGGTGCTGAAACCCGGCAGCGCCGAACCGTGGACTCCTTACCGGATAATCCAGGCCTTGCTGAAAGCGGGCGCACCGCGCGAAGCATTTAGTTTCTATCCCACCGATCATGGCGGGGCTGGAGAGATCTTGAGAAATTGCGGCAGGGGAATGATCTTCGGCGATGCATCTTCCACCAGTCTTTGGCAGGGCGATTCGCGCATCGAGATTCATGGTCCGGGATTCAGCAAGATTGTGATTGGTGAAGATTGTATCGACGATTGGGAGCAGTATCTCGAGGTGATGGTGCGTTCGATCGCTGACAACGGCGGCCGCTCCTGCATCAATGCTTCGGGCATTTGGGTTCCGCGTCACGCCGACAAAATAAGCGCTGCGCTCGCTGAACGTCTCTCGCAAATTACGCCTCGGGACGCTGCCGACGATCAGGCCCAGCTGGCGCCATTCGCAGATGTGAACGTCGCCGCCCGGATTTCACAAATTATCGATCAGGGATTGGCGACGCCAGGAGCCCGTGAAGTAACGAACCAGCAAGGTCGCGAACGTTTGGTGAAGCGGGACGAATGCTCGTACTTATTACCGACGATAGTGTTGTGTGAAACAATTGATCATCCCCTGGCGAACAAGGAGTTCATGTTTCCGTTCGCTAGCGTTGTTACGGCCGCACCAGAATCTGTTCCTGAAGTCTTAGGTCCAAGCCTGGTCGTGACTGCGATTACTTCCGATCCCAAACTTATCAACAAGCTGGTCAATTCCCCCCACGTCGATCGCCTAAATGTTGGTCCGGTGCCCACAAGCGTTGTGAATTGGGACCAGCCACACGAAGGCAACCTTTTCGAACATCTGTACGCGCGACGCGCATTTCAGCGCGCGGTTGCTTGAGTCGGAGCGACGCAATCTTGTAGCGGGCGTCCCTTCGTGGGCGCCCGAGACTCAGACGGGAAAGGGGCGTCCCCGGACGCCCCTACAATTTAGTTAAGTGAAGATTCTTTATCTCACAGGGGGCGCGGGACAGATGTATTGCGGCAGTTGCCTGCGTGATAATGCGCTCGCATCTGAGTTGATGTCCCGCGGCCACGACGTAACACTGCTGCCGGTGTACACGCCCACGCTCACCGACGAGGCAAACGTAAGCAACGACAAAGTATTTTTTGGTGGCATCAGTGTTTATCTCGAACAGTACGTGCCGGTCTTTCGCAAGTCGCCGCGTTGGCTTGATCGCTTGTGGGATTCGAAGCCGATGTTGCAGTTCGCGTCGCGCCGTTCGATCTCGACGAGTCCAAAAATGTTGGGCGAGATGACTGTCTCAATGCTGAAAGGCACGGACGGCTTTCAGCAGAAGGAGGTTGAGAAATTGCTGGAATGGTTACAGCATGAACAGCCTCCGGATCTTGTGAGTTTGCCTTATTCGCTATTGCTCGGCCTCGCTAAACCAATCAAGGAAGCTTTGGGGCGTCCGGTTTGCTGCACATTGCAAGGCGAGGATTTATTTCTCGAAGGCCTTCAGGAACCCTACCACAGTGAAGCCCTGGCTTTGATTCAATCGCACATTAAATACGTCGACGCGTTCATTTCCGTGAGCGATTATTACGCTGCGTTCATGCCCAACTACTTGCACGTGCCTCCTGAAAAGATTCGCGTCGTGCCACTGGGAATCAACTTACAAGGTTACGAACTTCGTGAATCTGATCGGCCGGGCCCTTTTACCGTGGGATTTTTCGCACGGGTGGCTCCGGAAAAAGGTCTTCATGTGTTGGCGGAAGCCTACAAGGAAATGCGATTAAGTGGGGAGTTGCCGGCAGCGCGTTTGGAAGTTGCCGGCTATCTGGCGCCCGAACATAAGCCGTATCTGGCCGAGATCGAAGACAAAATGAAAGCTGCTGGGCTTGGAAACGAGTTTCATTACCACGGCGTCGTGGATCGCGAGCAGAAGATCGCGTTTCTGCGTAAGCTTGACGTGCTGTCAGTGCCGGCGACGTACGATGAACCTAAAGGGATTTTTTTGCTTGAGGCTATGGCGTGTGGAGTGCCGGTCGTGCAACCACGCCGCGGCGCCTTCATCGAGATCATTGAAAGGACGGGGGGCGGCTTGTTGGTTGAGAAAGATGACCCAAAGAGTCTCGGCAAAGGGCTGGTGCGGATCTATAACGACCCGGAGTTGGGTCTAAGACTAGGTCAAACGGGCGCGCAGAATGTTCGTGAGCACTACAGCGTCGCTAACATGACTGATCGAGCTCTTGAGGCCTATGAATCGCGTCTTGGCCACGAACAATTAATGACAAGCCACAGATTTACACGGATTTACACAGATACTAAGGCAACGCAATACTCAGGCTGGCCAAAGCGCCTCTTCTAATCAGTGAAAATCCGTGTTCATCTGTGGCATCTGCTAATGCCGTCGCTCTAATGCGTGGGAGGTTTTTGTTGCTGAAGGTTGAGAACGTTTCCAAGGAATACTCGACGCCACGCGGAGCTTTGCAAATAGTTTCCGACGTTTCGCTTGAGCTATCGCGCGGCGACGCAGTATCCATCATGGGGCCTTCGGGCAGCGGCAAAAGCACGTTGCTGTACATCATGGGAGCGCTCGAACCACCCAGCAGCGGTACAGTTACACTGAACGGTCAGAATCCTTTCCAACTCGATCAGAAAGCCCTCGCCGCATTTCGCAATAAAGAAGTAGGGTTTGTTTTCCAAGACCACTGCCTGCTGCCGCAGTGCTCAGTGCTCGAAAATGTGTTGACTCCTACGCTCGTCTCGAATGCGAAAACTAACAGCGATGACGTCTCGGCACGAGCCCGAGCATTGCTTAAGGAAGTAGGCCTCGGTGATCGTCTCGATCATCGACCAGCAAAACTCTCCGGCGGCGAGAAGCAACGTGTATCGCTCGCCCGCGCTCTTATCACAAAGCCGCAGTTGCTCTTGTGCGACGAACCAACAGGCAATCTCGACCATAAGTCAGCGGATGTGGTTGCTTCTTTATTGCTGGAACTGCACCGGCAACAGGAAACCATTCTGGTCGTTGTCACACACAGCGCAGAGCTGGCGGCACGCTTCCCCACGCGTTTTGAGTTAACCGATCAACATCTGCAGCAGTTGTAATGACCACTCTTCAACTCGTCAAACGAAACCTCGCGTATTTTTGGCGCACCAATCTAGCCGTCGTTCTGGGTGTCGCCACAGCCGTGGCCGTTCTCTCCGGCGCTTTACTGGTGGGCGACTCGGTTCGCGCGAGCCTGCGGGATCTATTTCTGCAGCGGTTAGGAAATACAACACACGTCATCGCAGCTTCAGGTTTCTTCCGCGAACAGCTTGCCGGCGACATCAAGGCGCAAAACGAATTTGCGAAGAGCGGATTCAAGGACACTTGTCCATTGATCGCGCTCGAAGGAACCATTTCGAATGACGCAACTAAAGGACGCGCGTCAGGAATTCGCGTTTATGGAGTTGATGAAAGGTTCTGGACTTTTCACCGCCGTGATGTCGCTGCGCCTGGCGATAGCGAGGTGTTTTTGAGTGAGACCCTGGCGAGAGAACTAGGCGCGAACACTGGCGACTCCGTTCTGCTGCGCGTTGAGAAGTTTTCGGAGATTCCCATCGAGTCTTTGCACAGCAAGAAGGAAGATCTGGGAAGCACGATGCGCTTGCAGGTGCGTCAGATTTTGGACGCAAGAGCATTGGGCGAGTTCTCAATTCAGCCACAGCAAACCGAGGTGCGTGCAGTCTTTGTGTCGTTGCGTCTGCTGCAGCAAGAGTTGGAGCAACAGGGCAAAGCCAACCTGGTCCTCGTTTCCGAAAAGTTGCCAGAGAGTAATCAACGAGATGGCGGAAAAGTGCTTGAGCAACTGCTTAAGAGAACGGCGGTATTTGAAGACTATGGCCTAAAGTTGAAAGTCTTGACCGATCGGCAAGCGATTTCGGTTGAGAGCCAGGCGGGACTGCTATCGGAAACTTTGATCGCGTTTGTACGGGGGGCCGCGTTGTCTGCCGACACATCCGGCGCCTGGCCCTATCTGTCTTATTTGGTCAACGGCATTCGAACTGCTGACGGACGAGCAATACCCTACTCGATCGTGACTGGAGTCGAACCAAAAATGCTGGAGTGGATGCAGCATGACGAGCTCGGACATATGTCGGGCTGCGATGCTAGCTCTCCAGAGGGAACGGGAATGTCACCGCCGACTGCTGCGGTGCCTCCGATTCTGCTAACCGAATGGGCGGCCAATGATCTTCAAACCAAATTGGGGGAGCGCCTCACGATCGATTACTACGTATGGTTGGAAGAGGGAAAGCTTGCCACACGTTCGGCCGAGTTTAGAGTGGCCTGCATCCTCCCAATGGAGGGACTTGCGACCGACAAGGATTTGGTTCCGGATTATCCTGGAATCACAAAATCGGAAAACTTAAGCGACTGGGATCCTCCGTTTCCGATTGACCTGAAGCGCATTCGCCCACAGGACGAGGACTTTTGGAGGAGGTTTCGCACGGCGCCGAAGGCTTTTGTGCCTCTCGAAACAGCTCAGCAGCTTTGGCGGTCCCGTTTTGGTCAACTTACTTCCCTTCGCGTTTTGCCTAAGCGAGGAAAAACCTTCGAGGAGACGCAACAGTCCTTTGAACGAACCCTGCGCACAAACCTTGAACCCCTGAATGCAGGTTTCACTATTCTTTCGGTCCGCGCCCAAGGTCTTGAAGCTTCGCGGGGCGCGACGGACTTCGGCGAGTACTTCCTCTATTTCAGTTTTTTCCTGGTGATCTCGGCGTTGCTGCTGACCGCCCTGTTCTTCAAACTTGGTGTCGAGCAACGTGTGCGAGAAATTGGAGTATTGCAGGCGATGGGCTACCCCGCGTCGCGCGTGCGGAAAATATTTCTTGGCGAGGGAATTATCCTCGCGCTCTTTGGCAGCATACTTGGTCTCGCCGGCGCGGTGGCGTATGCGCAATTAATAATGGTTGGACTGCGCACATGGTGGGTTGATGCAGTCGGCACGACTCAACTTACGCTACACGTCACTCCCCTCTCGTTACTGCTGGGCGCGCTTGGCGGAGTTGTTGCCGCGCTGATCTGCGTTGTGCTGACGCTGAGAAAGTTAGGCAAGCAGTCGACACGGAGTCTGCTCGCAGGACAGGTAGAACAGTCCGATAAAGAACTAGCTAAGAGCTCCGGTCGCGCCCCTAATCGTCGCCTAGGGATCGGAATCGCGCTTTCGGCATTGGCAATTGTTCTTTTACTTGCAGCGGCCACAAAACTGATCGGTCAGACTATTGGTTTTTTCGGAGGCGGAGTGCTGCTGCTCGTGGGACTCCTGACCTTGCAATCTGCCTGGCTGCATCGCACTGCAGCGAAGCCCTTCCAGGGGACCGGCTGGTGGCCTCTTTCGCGCCTGGGATTCCGCAACGCTTCCTTTCGGCCGGGACGCAGTGTTTTGTGTATTGCATTGATCGCTTCGGCCGCTTTCATCATCGTCGCGGTCGATGCCTTTCGACATCGCGAAGGTGCGGCAGCGCTTGATCGCAAATCAGGCACCGGTGGATTTCCACTGCTTGCAGAGTCGTTGTTGCCGCTCGTGCACGATCCGAATTCTGATGAAGGACGAGAGGCACTCAATCTGACGCATGAGGCATCGTCACCTCTCGCTGGAATTAGATTCGAACGCTTCCGTGTGCGCCCCGGCGACGATGCCAGTTGCCTCAACCTTTACATGCCGCGCAACCCCAAGATCATTGCCCCGCAGGACAGCTTTTTGGAAAGTAATCGCTTCGCTTTTTCAAACTCCATCGCTACGACTGAGGAAGAGAAAAACAATTCATGGCTATTGCTCAAGCGCTCCTTTGCTGACGGCGCGGTCCCCTTCATCGCCGACGCAAACTCGGCTACATACGTATTGCACCTGAAGCCGGGAGAGGACTTGACGTTACCCTCCGGCGAAAGACTGAGGCTGGTGGGAACATTAGCCAACAGTGTGCTGCAAAGTGAGCTAATCATTGCCGAAGCGAATTTTCTGAGACTGTTTCCTGAGGAAGAGGGCTACCGTCTCTTTTTAATCGACAATCCCAATCCGGAAAACTCGATTACGGTTGCGGCAGCTCTTGAAGAACGTCTGGCGGATTTTAGTATCGACGTAGTGTCCACGAATGAACGGCTGGCAAATTTTCATCGCGTTGAAAACACTTATCTGTCTACCTTTCAGATGCTGGGCGGCTTAGGATTGCTCCTGGGAACGCTGGGAATGGCTGCGGTCCTCTTGCGTAATGTGCTTGAACGCCGACGCGAATTAGCGCTGTTGCGTGCGGTGGGCTATAACGCCGGGCACTTGTCGCTAATGGTAATTGCGGAGAATATTTTTCTCGTCACCTGCGGACTCTTGACGGGTGTTGCTTGCGCGATCATGGCCATAGCCCCGGTGTTTTTTGAACGCGGTGGCAGCGGCCCCAGTATTTCTTTGGGCTTCCTCCTGTTGTCGGTACTAATATCAGGATTAACTGTGTCTATTCTGGCAACCTGGGCAACTCTAAAATCGCCGCTGTTGTCAGCGCTACGTGCCGAGTAACCTAGGCCTTAACATATTTCGAACTGCCGAAATGAAACTGTAACTGAATCAAAGGACACCCTTTTGCAAAGGATTCTCACGCCAAAGCTCCTTTATCCGATCGCCCTCCTGCCCATTGTGCTCGCCTGTAATCTGGCCAGTGTGGTGAAGAAAGCTGTAGACAAAGCGCAGCAGCCAACTCAACTCACCAGTTCCGATGGCACGACTCAGTTGACCCTTCCCGGCGGGTGGCGCGAAGAAAAAGAGATGAATGATTCGGCGATTCTTCAAGCAGCTAGTCGCTTCCAGGAGATGTATATAATTGTTATCAAGGAACACAAACAGGACTATCACGAGGGAGCTACGCTAGAGGAATTTACAGAGTTATCCCGCACTTCGCTGATGACTACAGTTAAAGAACCGCAGGCAACGGAACCGGTCGCCGTCCCGATTGGTGCTTATCCGGCGATGGAGTACCAATTAGACGGCACCGTGGACAAAATTAAAGTGAAATACATCTGCGCCACAGTAGAAACACCGAATCACTATTATCAGGTACTTACCTGGACGCTGCCGTCGCGTTTTGCCAAGAACGAAGCCACTCTGCGTCAGGTAATGCAGAGTTTCAAGGAACTGAAGGATTGACTTGGTCATCGGAGGCAATGAACTGTGCTTACTAAGCAACGAGAGGAAAATAAGATGTTCGTGCGAGTTCTCCAAACGCTCTTCGCGATTGTGATTTTCGTGCAAATCACATACGCCGAAAACTGGCCGCAATGGCGCGGGCCGGCTATGAATGGCGTAAGCAACGAGAAGAATCTGCCGCTGCGTTGGACGCCGGAAGAAAACATTGCCTGGAAGCTGGCACTCCCCGGCGTGAGTGGCTCAACTCCGATTGTTTGGCGCGATCGAGTTTTTCTGAATGTTGCTGAAGGCGACGATCTCTATCTCTGGTGCATCGATCGAACAAAAGGCGCACTCGCCTGGAAGAAATTATTGGGCAGCGGCAACGTCAAAATGCGCAAGCACAACATGTCTTCTCCCTCTCCGGTCACCGACGGCAAGAGTGTTTATGTGATGACCGGTACGGGTGTGCTTAAAGGCTTTGACTTCATGGGCAAAGAACTGTGGGGTCGCGATCTACAGCGCGAGTACGGCGCTTTTGGTTTGAACTGGGGTTACGCTTCCTCGCCTTTTTTAACCGACGACGCACTTTATATCCAGGTCTTACACGGCATGAGGACAGACGACCCTTCCTACGTGATGCGTTTGGACAAGGCCACTGGCAAAACAATCTGGAAAGTAGATCGCCCAACTGATGCGATTACGGAGTCCCCCGACTCTTACACAACTCCGGCGCTGGTGCGGCACGGCAAAACTGCTGAGTTGGTAGTAACGGGCGGCGACTGCGTTACCGGACACGATCTGGCAAGCGGCAAAGAACTTTGGCGCGCGAATGGTTTGAATCCTGACAACAATCCCTCTTATCGGATCGTTGCTTCTCCCGTAGTCTTCAACGAAATCATTTATGCGCCCACTCGCGTGCGACCATTGTTAGCTTTGAAGGCCGGCGGTCGTGGCGATGTCACAACGTCACACTTGCTATGGTCGACGAGAAACGGTCCGGACGTGCCAACCCCTGTTACAGATGGACAGTATTTTTATGTGGTCAATGATCGCGGCATCATGTGGTGTCTCGACGCTAAGACAGGCGCCGAGGTTTATGCGGAACAACGCCTCAAGCCGGGCACATACAGTGGCTCGCCGGTGCTCGCCGATGGAAAGATTTACGTCACAAATGAGGATGGACTAACTTCAGTGGTCCGGGCGGGGCCGAAATTTGAGGTGCTCGCGGAGAACGCCTTGAACGATTACAGTCTCAGTTCGCCGGCGATCTCGAATGGTCAGATTTTCATTCGCACGTCGCAGAATCTGTACTGCATCGGTAAGAAGTGAGAGATAGTGCAAGATGTCCCCGCAGGGGACAGAGTTAATAGCCGTGGGCAACGCCCACGGGGCAAGCAGTAAATTGCTATGACCCTGAAAGGGTCAAAACGTCTTCGACCCTTTCAGGGTCGGCTCCTGTCCAATCGAATTCCGGGGGCGTCGCGATACGCTCGCCCCCGGCTATTAACTTGCACGCCTTCAGCGTGCCAAAGAAACTCAGGAAAGTGCGAACTGGACCGTTATTTGTTCTGGAGGTTACCCATGTGGTTTAGACGAATTGGGTCCGTGATCATCGGACTGGCTATCCTAATCAACGCCAGCCCCAATTTTTACGCTCAAGACACTCAACTCGGTAAAGTTGAGTTTCAAACCTCCGGATCGAAACCGGCCCAGGCGCATTTTCTTCGCGGCCTCGCAGCGCTTCATTCCTTTTGGTACGAGGAAGCTCTTGAAGCCTTTCGCGACGCAACCAAAACGGATCCTGAGTTCATGATGGGTTATTGGGGCGAAGCAATGTCGCACAATCATCCGCTCTGGAGCGAACAAGACACGCCAACCGCCCGCGATGTCGTCAAAAAGATCCAAGACATCCCCAAACTCTCGGCTCGTGAACGTGCTTACCTTAACGCCGTGAAACTACTTTACGGTGAAGGCGATAAGCGCAGCCGCGATTCAGCGTATTCGGCGGCTATGGAAAAGGTCTACAGAGACTACCCCGACGATCTGGATGCGGCAGCGTTTTATTCGTTATCGCTTTTGGGAATCGTCAGATCTGAAGAGAAGAGTTATCGCCTTCAAGCACGCGCTGGCGCTATTGCCCTCGAGGTTTATCAAAAGAACCCAGACCATCCCGGCGCCGCGCACTACATCATTCACGCTTTCGACGATCCCGAGCATGCCATCATTGCCCTGCCGGCGGCGCGCCGATATGCCGGCATTGCTCCTGCCGCACATCATGCTCGTCACATGCCTTCGCATATCTTCCTGCAATTGGGAATGTGGCCCGAAGCCGCAGCCTCGAATGAATCGGCCTGGGAGGTTTCTGATTCATGGATGAAGCGGAAGAACCTTTCGCCGAGCGTGCGCGATTACCACAGCCTGCATTGGTTGCTCTACGTCTACTTGCAGCAAGGCCGTTATCGCAAAGCCGAAGAGTTGCTGTCTTTGATGAAGAAGACAATGTCGGAAACGCCTTACGAAAACAAACTGCGACCTGGTTACTACGAAAACAACTACGCCAACATGGCCGCAGCATTCGTTGTCGAAACCGAGCGCTGGAATTTAGCAAACACACTTTTCACCGGAGCTGATTCGTCTGTGGCGACAGGCGCAACGACGAATGGCCATAGCCATGGCGGGGCGCCAGCTGGGAATGAAGCTTCGACTATGCGAACCTCGGATCGCGGTAAAAGATTGCCGATCTTCGTGCGGGGTATGGCAGGGGCCTTGAAAGGAACCTTAGCAGCCGGCAGAAGCTGCGGCCAGTCCGAATATCGGGGAACTGGAGGTGCTCGCCGTCGCTGCCTCAGTTAAAGGCGACCATGATAAGGCTTTAAGATTGATCAGGGATGGCGTCAGCCAGGAAGAAAAGTTGGGTCCTCCTTCCGGCCCGCCCGGTTTGATTAAGCCGGCGCACGAACTGTTCGGGGAGTTGCTGATGCGTGCGGGAAAGCCGGCGGAAGCAATCGAACAATTTAAGACGTCCCTGCTGCGCCAACCTAATCGGGCACGTTCGCTCATCGGGCTCGCCCGCGCTGCCGCGCAGGCCGGAGATAAGGTCGCCGCGGAGGCCAGTTATAAACAGCTGCTGGCGCAGTGGCATCAAGCCGACCCCGAGCTTCCCGAATTGAAAGAGGCAAAGGATTATCTGAAGCGATAGCAGTTAGGACGGGCGTTTTTTGTATTACCGCCAAGCCGTCGAGTCGCAGAGACGCAAAGAATCGATAGGCGTGGGAGTTGATTGGAGCCCTTATTCGATTCTCCGGGATTTGAAATTCTTAGCGTCTTGGTGCCTTTGCGACTTTGCGTCCTCGAAAGGCAAAGTATAGCCGTTTGCAAGGCTCAAAGGTTCACAATCCACGACAGGCGTCGAACTTGTCAAAAATCTTCAAGGAAACTTATTCTTTGCCTTCATCGTAACTCCCCCAGTTCAGTTAGCCTTTCCTGCAGGAGACTTCCATCATGTTTCATCAGCTATCACTTAAATTTCGCGCACTCGTCGTCTGCGCCCTAATCATTCTTGCTCTGCAAAGCTGCTGCAGTTGCGCAGCAGGCGAGTTCCACCAAGGCCGCAAAGATCGATGAGTTTATGACGCTCGCGAACAAGTACCGGCTCTTCAACGGTTCAGTGCTGGTCGCTGACCAAGGCAAAGTCATTTACAAAAAGGGTTTCGGCCTCGCAAACATGGAGTGGGAAATTCCCAACACCCCTGACACGAAGTTTCGCCTCGCTTCAATCACGAAGCAGTTCACTGCGACAGCAGTTCTGCAATTGGCGGCTCAGGGAAAAATAAAACTTGACGGCAAGCTCTCCGACTACCTGCCTGAATATCGCAAAGACATCGGCGACAAAGTCACTGTCCACCAACTGCTCAACCATACGTCAGGCATTCCCAGCTACACCGGCCTGCCAGGATTCTTTCAAGACGTAAGCCGCACTCCTTTCAAGGTTGATGATTTCGTGAAGAAGTATGCGAGTAACGACCTGGAGTTTGAGCCAGGCAGCAAGTTTTCGTACAACAATTCCGGCTACTTTTTGTTGGGCGCGATCATTGAAAAGGTAACGGGTAAGCCCTACGAGCAAGTCTTGAAAGAAAGTATTTTCGAACCTCTGGGCATGAAGAACAGCGGTTATGACCGCTTTGATACGTTGTTAAAGAAGCGCGCCACCGGCTATCAAAAGACCGCGGACGGATACGTCAACGCCCCTTATCTCGACATGTCGATTCCCTATTCCGCGGGATCTTTGTATTCCACCGTTGAGGATCTCTACCTCTGGGATCAGGCGCTCTATGCCGACAGCCTGCTCAACGCCCAGTTCAAGGAACTGATGTTTAAGCCCAATCTGGAAAACTATGCTTACGGCTGGACCATAAGGAAGGCCGGGTTCGACGACAAGATCCCAGTGATTCAGCACAACGGCGGTATCAATGGCTTCAGCACGACGATTATTAGATTTCCTGCAGAGAAGGGTCTGATCGTAATGCTCGATAACACAGCCACCGGGGGCAACATCGATCGACTGTCGAGCGAGTTATCCAAAATTCTCTACGATCGGCCTTACGACATGCCGAAGATGACCATCGTTGAGCTTTTGGCAAAAACGATTGCTGAAAAAGGCGTGGCTGCAGGAATCGCGCAATACCAGGAGCTGAAAACGAAGCAGTCGAAGGTCTACGATTTTAGTGAAGGAGAGCTAAACCGGCTGGGTTATCAGTTGCTGCAGGGTCGCAAGCACGACGAGGCAATTCAGATCTTCAAACTAAATGTTGAAGCTTATCCGCAAGCGTTCAATACATACGACAGCCTCGGGGAAGCCTACATGGTAGCGGGCAACAAAGATCTCGCGATTGCCAACTACAAAAAGTCGCTGGAACTGAATCCGAAAAACGACAATGGCACTGCCATGCTGAAGCGGCTCGAGAGCAAGGCTGAACCGGTTGATCCGAAGACTTACGATGCTTATGTTGGTGAGTATGAAGTATCGCCAACTTTCATCGTCAAAATGTTCAAAGAGGGCGACAAGCTGATGACCCAGGCCACAAACCAGCCGGCCCTTGAACTTTTTCCGGATGGTCCCGACACGTTCATGCTGCGAGTGGTGAATGCGAAGGTAACTTTCGTGAAGGATGCTGCGGGAACCGTCACAGGTTTAGTGCTAAACCAAAACGGCCGCGACATTAACGGGAAGAAAATTAAATAGGAAAAGCGATTAGCCACAGATTTCCGCAGATGACACTGATCAAACCATAACTCGGCTCTGCAGCCGCCTTACTTTTCTCTGATCCGTGTTTATCTGCGGGAATCTGTGGCTAATTTTCTAATCCCACACGGAGTCACAACCGGACGCCGATCAAAATGCGATTAGCCACAGATTTACGCGGATGACACGGATCAGACGATAACTCGGCTCTGCAGCCGCCTTACTTTTCTGATCCGTGTTTATCTGCGGGAATCTGTGGCTAATTTTCTATTCCCGCGCGAAGTCACAACCTCCATCTAAATGCGATTAGCCACAGATTTACGCGGATGACACGGATCAGACGATATCTCGGCTCTGCAGCCGCCTTACTCGCGGAGACAAGGAGGAGACACGGAGACGCGGAGACAACTCGGCTCTGCAGCCGCCTTACTTTTTCTGATCCGTGTTTATCTGCGTGAATCTGTGGCTAATTTATTTCTGTGGCTAATCGCCTTTTTGTTCCGCCCGTTCCCGTCCTCGCTCCCTACTTCGCCTTGACGTCGTAGGCGTAGATTGTGTCCTGGTCGCGCAGGTAAAGACGCCCGCCTGCTACGACCGGATGAGCCCAAGTCGGTAACGACTCCTGCTGGATCCGGAAACGTCCCTTCTCTTTGTAGCCGGTCGGTGTTGCTTCCGCCAATCCCACCACACCGTTTTCGCTAAAGAGGTAGAGATGACCATCAGCGGCCACGAGTGAACCCTTGCCCACGCTGCGATCCTTCCACGCAACTTCGCCGGTATCAAACTTCATTGCCGTGAGAATGCTGCTGGAGAAACCATACAGATGATCGCCAATCAACACAGAGCTACTGTGATGGTTACGCATGTCTTTGGTGAAATAGAGTTCCTGCGCGGCCATGTCTTTACCGTTGGCCTTCAACTCCACAACACCCCCGCCGGTTCCGTAATCCGAGGAAATGAAGATCCGGTTGGCGCGGACAATCGGCGTCGCCGCATTGGCGACACGATTAGAAGGCTTCTGATACTCCCACAGCAGCCGGCCATCTTTCAGATCGAGGCCGACGGCGCGGGTGGAAGTAAAGAAAACAACCTGTTGAGTACCGGCCGTGTCCACCGCGATCGCTGAGGAATAACCAGCACGATCGCTTTGGCTCTTCCAGATCAGTGAGCCGTCTTTCTTATTCAGCGCCACAATGGAGGCGCCCGGCCCACCAGGATTGACCAGCAGTTTTTCTCCAACGACAAGCGGTGACTCGCTGATGCCCCAGGTAATTTGCTCTCCGCCAAACTTCTGGAGCACGTTCATCGTCCAGAGCACTTTTCCCGTGGCAAGGTCGAGCGTCGAAAGATCACCGTTACCGCCGAGTGCATACAGCCGATTGCCTTCGATTGTCGGAGTTCCGCGCGGTCCATCTCCGCGGTCATTACGGAACGCCCCGCCGTGTGGTGTCGCCCAGAGTTCTTTGCCGTTGGCTACATCGAAGGCAATGATGTATTCGCGATCACCCCGGAGGCCCTGTGTGTAGAGACGCCCGTTGACGATTGCGAAGGAAGAGTACCCAAAGCCGGCGCCTTTAGCTTTCCAGGCCAGCGGCGGTCCGTTCTCAGGCCACTGTTTCAGCAATCCTGTTTCAGTGGAAATGCCATCGCGATTTGGCCCGCGCCATTGCGGCCAGTTACCGCCTGCCTGGGCAGCGGCCTCGCCAATACAAAGCAGCATCACGAACGCAACGCTGCCGATGGTTCGCACGCATACGTCTTTCATTTTCGGAGTCTCCTTTGATCTAAAAAGAACGGAAACGGGGAGTGAGATAAACACAATTATGCCGCCGGCTTAAAGTAGAGCACCATGCCGGCCCCCACGGCCGCTAAAACGAACCCGAGATAAAGCAAAGGGTTCGGCATGGTCTTCGGCGGGTGCAGCCACATTGAAAACAGCACATTGACGAGCGGCGCGCCGGCAAATACTACTGGCATTACATAGGTGGGCAGGCCGCCGCTGCGGAAGGCGAAGATGATACAGACGGCGCCGGCTGCGCCGAGTGTGCCGCCTAGTGTTGCCGCCAGCGAGCCTTTCATCGTGAAACCGCTTAGCTCGCCCTGATACGAGAGCATGGCCAGCGGAACCAACACGCCGATTAAGAAATAAGCAATGCCGACGCAGAGCAGCGCCCGCATCGGACTACCGAGTGCAACTTGCCCGCGGTGGAGTGCAGGGCCATACAGCCCCCAGGATAGCGCCGCGCCAATTGCGAAGATGATCCAAAGCATCGGGGAGAACCTCCAAAGGAATGATTTGCAATTGCCGATTGCCGATTACTAATTGCCAATTAAACCAGCCACAGATAACCACGGCTTTACACGGATTAAAAAGCGACGTCAAACTTGCGGAAGTACTCTCTTTTTGCCTAATCCCAATCGGTGACCCACGACCCGTTTTCATTTGAGCCAATTCTTCAATCGGCAATCGGCAATCGCAAATCGGCAATACCTAAAACGCTAGTCTGATGCCCAACTGAATCTGCCGCGAACTGGTAACTGTAGAACGGATGCGGCCAAAAGTGCTGAGCGCAGTTTCATTGGCTGCCTGCACCCGCGAATGCTGTCAAAGCCGGCGGCGCAAAGTTCGCGCGATTGAACAGGTTGAAGGCCTCGACCCGAATCTGCAAACTCGCGGAATCTCCCAACACACCCAGCCTCGTCTTCTTAACTGCCGCCAGGTCAAATGTCCGCAGGTTAGGCCCAATAAACGCTCCACGACCGGTATTGCCAAGCGAGCCGGCGGGAGGAACTACAAACGCCAAAGGATTGAAGTACTGGTCCGGACCGCCCAACACAGCACTCTCGTAAGTAAACCCGGGCGCCATCGAGGCGCGGTCTCGACCGATACCCGGTCCCAGCGAAGGCTGCCACAGTGACCGCGAACGATTGGCCGCCACAAACACTGTCAAAGGATTGCCGCTGCGAGCATTGCCGATGCCGGCTAGTTGCCAGCCATCCAGTAAAGTCTTCTTGAAACCTTGCAGGTTTCGGGCGAAGGGCAAGTCCCAGGTGAAGTTAACTACCCAGTTGTGTTTCGCGTGATAGTCCGCAAGGCCTTTGTTGTAATTGAGACCAGGTATTTCGGGAAAGGCCGTCGTGGTCCCGTTGGTGGCGTCGGAAAAGAAAGTGGACGCTTGCGTTGTATCAATATTGCGCGACCAGGTATACGACGACTGAACGTTAAAGTCGCGGTTCCAACGCTTGCGCACTTCAAAAATCATAGCGTTGTACCAGGAGTCGCCATCACTGCTCTTCAACTCAATCGTAGAAAAGGCTGGATTGCGACGCGGCGCATTAAGGGGATAGAACGGTGTGCCGTCGGCGTTAATAATCGGAACAGCGGTATTGACATCGTTGCTGCGTAGCAAGTGCACGCCGCGTGATCCGGCGTAACCAAGCGTGACGACTGTGCTCCACGGCAGTTCGCGCTGAATGCTGAAGTTGTAAACGTTTATATAGGGATTATCCAGATCAAACTGGACTGGCCGGATCGAATTCGCAAACGGGCATGTGAGCGGCGCTGTCGGAAAAGATCGCGGACAGGTCGAGGTCGGGGGAAACTGAACCGCAATCCGCGGCGTGGCCGGCGGATTTGTCACCGTCACAATTAAGTTCTGTTGATTGTTGGTGTTGAAGTAAATGCCATAGCCACCGCGCACACTCGTTTTACCATCGCCAAAAACGTCCCAGGCAAATCCGAAACGGGGACTAATGTTTTTGTGCGTTGGATTCTCGTAAAGCGGCCCAACGGTCGGCGCGGTATCAGTCAAAGACGGCAAAGCAGAGTCGCGACCGTAAATGTCTTCGGGCATGGTCGTAGTCTCATAGCGAAGCCCAGCGTTGACCGATAGCCGTGGATGCACACGGATGGTGTCGTGCACATAACCGGCAAACAACGTGAAGCGCCAGTAACGATCGAGGGCTCCGTTAGGCGATAGACCGAGAAAGCTCTGCGGCACGTTATTAATAAAGTTGGTCAGATTCGCGAACGTCCAAATACCAAGCGAGAACGTGGGATTCACCATGTTGTCCTGATAACGCTCGATCAGTCCGCCCGCTTTGATAAGGTGACGTCCGCGCGTGTGCACCATTCCCTGTTCAAAGCCAAAAACGTTTTGCGTCAACTTAACGCTGACTGATGTCTGCGGCCCGAAACGAGGAATACCGCCAATATCGATATTCCCAAGCGAGTCGCGGCCGGGAATAAACGGTTGCAGAGTTTGCGTGGTGTTACTTTCAACGTCCTGGCCCACGCGCGTACGTGCAAAGCTGAAACGCGATGTGTGGATCGTGCTTTCGCTTTGGATGAAACGATGTTCGGCTGTGAAGAAATGATTTCGCGATCTGAATGAACGCGGAAACTGTGGAAAATCGGTCGGGAGCGCCTGGACTGCGTTATCAAAAGTGTAACGCGCAAACGACTGGTGTCGATTACTCCAATTGCGATCGACGCGACCCTGAGTGAAATGCTGGTCGATCTTGCGGTTGAAGCCGAAGTTAAATTCGGCTAGACCGCCGCCGAGGTTGGCGCCGTTTGGTAGCGGATACTCATTCAGATAAGGCCTGATCGACGGATTCACAGTGCCATTCCGAACTGCTAGATCTGGAACTACCGTACCAATTGTTTGACCGAGGTTTTCCCGCAACGACTCGTAACCCGCAAAAAAGAAGGTTTTGTCTTTCTTAATCGGACCGCCAATACTCCCGCCGAATTGGTTGCGCTTAAACTCAGGTTTTCGGAGTCTGTCGAAGAAGTTCCGCGCATCGAGATTGTCGTTTCGATGAAAGAGATAGAGGCTGCCGTGATAGTCGTTTGTCCCGGACTTGCTGACCACGTTTATTTGCCCGCCGGAATTACGGCCAAACTCCGCGCCGTAAGAATTTGATTCGACGCGAAACTCTCTGATGGTTTCGACTCCGAGCACGGTACTAGCGGCGCTCCCGGCCGGACCATTAGTGAAATCATTCTGCGGGGTGCCATCGAGCAGATAAACATTCGAACGTGGATCTTGTCCGTTGACACTCATTCGCCAGGCCGTGTGCGACCACAGATCCGCCATCACGATGCGCGTAAGGAATCACGCCCGGTTGTAAAAACGCCAGGTCAGTGTAGTTCCGGCCGTTCAGTGGCAAATCACGAATCGCCTGTTCGGTAACCAGATAACTGAGTTCGGCAGTTTGAGTATTCACCAGGGCTTCGCCACTATTGATGGTGAGGTCAGCGGTAACAGTGCTGACCTTCATCACCAAAGCAACAGTGGTGGTGTCGTTGACAGTCAGTGTGACATTCGGAAAATCGAGGGGCTCGAAACCCGCGGATTCGGCGTGCAGTAAATAAATGCCGACAGGCAATCCGGGAAAAACGAACCTTCCTTCACCTTCGCTCGTAGTAGTCCGGGAAAGGCCAGTCTCGGTGTGATTAGCTGTAATATTAACGCCAACCAGGACGGCGCCGTTCGTATCTCTAATATCACCTGTGATCGTGCCGCTTGTTTGTGCAGTGGCAGTAAATGCAAATAAGAAAATGATGCCGACCAGGCCAGTAAGTCTTGCGACAAAGGCTGGAAACGAAAATCGCGAAAGATCCATCATACGTATCGCTCCGGTTTGTTCATGCGGGCCATTAGGCCTGAATACGGTGCATACTAGCAATCAGTTTCAACGTACTACCTGAAAATCCGTCATTCTTGTAGAGCAAAGTGTTAGTTTTGCGCGCAAGCTACAGCTTGGGCGACTTCGAACCTACTCGGTAACACCTTTCGGACATTCTAGAAATCCTGTCCGATTTTTCGTAGTTCCCTCCGAGGAACAAGTAAGGAGATCCATTTTGAGGTCAACGGCAGTGAAAACTCTGATGCTGGCTTTGCTGATGCTGTTGCCGGTATTGGCTAGCGCGCAAACTCATCGGGCAAGCCTTCGCGGGATTGTAACCGACCCGTCGACAGCTGTGGTCGTGGGTGCCGAGGTGACAGTTACTAATATTGACACCAACGATTCGCGGACAACGGTAAGCGATGCCGAGGGAGCCTTTGCCCTCTCATCGCTCGCGGCTGGCAATTACAAAATTCAGGTAGCCAGCCCGGGATTTCTGACCTACTCATACGAACCGTTGGCGCTCACAGTAAATCAGGAGTTGCGGGTCGAACGTTACACTCACTGTTGCGGGACCTAGCACAGATGCGCAAATGGTCGTGCTCGCTCCTGGGACAGAACTCAAAAAAGAGTCCGCATCACTTGGCACAGTGATCGAAAATCGCCAGGTCAGCGGGCTGCCGCTCGACGGCCGAAATTTCTATGAGCTAACTCTTTTGGTTCCCGGGGCCGCTCCGGCAGCGCCGGGATCGGCGGGCTCCGCTCGCGGCGATTTCGCTTTCAGCGTTAACGGCGCTCGCGAAGACAGCAACAACTTCCTGCTCGATGGCGTGTACAACCTCGATCCAAAACTAAACACCTTCGGCGTGCGGCCACCAGTCGATGCGATTCGCGAGTTTGAGATGCTGACGAGCAGCTACGATGCTTCGTTTGGTCGAAACCCTGGCGCACAGGTGAATGTGGTTCTCAAATCGGGAACGAATGAATTGCATGGCTCGCTTTTCGAATTTCATCGCAACGGTGCTCTCGATGCGCGCAACTTTTTCGCGCCTTCATCTGAACCGAAACCAAAATACCTGCGCAACCAGTTTGGCGGATCGATCGGCGGTCCAATCAGAAAAGACCGGACGTTCATTTTTGGCGACTATGAAGGTACTCGATCACGAGAAGGCATCACTCGCATTACCAACGTGCCGACGCTTCGCGAGCGTCAGGGCGACTTTTCGCAGAGTCTTTTCGGCTTCCCCCTCAATCCGTTTACGGGTATGCCATTCCCGGGCGGCGTGATCGATCCGTTACTCATCCATCCAGTCGGACGAGCGATTGCCGCTCTGTATCCTTTGCCAAATCGGAATGAGCCATTCCGCAACTTTGTATCTTCGCCAACACAACGCGACGACAACGACAGTTTTGACGTGCGCGTCGACCAGCGCGTAACTGACCGAGCCGATCTAACCTTCCGCTACAGCTTTGGGGACCGAAACCTATTTGAACCGTTTACCGGCGCCAACCTGTCTTTGGTCCCGGGTTTTGGTGACAGCGTTAAGCGCCGCAGTCAAAACGCAATGGTAGCTTTCACCACCGTTTTGACGCCGAATCTCGTTAACGAAACTCGTGCAGCGTTTAGTCGTGTTGCTGCCTCTGTGACGCAGGAAGCCAGCCAGCTCAATAGTGAACTGGGTTTGCCGACGATCTCACCCAATCCTCGCGACGCAGGATTAAGTTTCATCACCCTCACCGGATTTTCGCCGCTGGGGGACGAAGGCAACAATCCGCAGAAGAGTGTCACCAACGTCTATCAGGTCATTAACACTTCGAGTTATTCACGCGGCAGGCACCTGATTAAGTTCGGCGGGGACATACGTTTTGCACAGCAGAACGCTTTCCGCGATGTCGAGTCGCGCGGGCGACTAACGTTCTCGCCATTCGGGCAAGTTACCTTTAACGCCCTTGGTGATTTGCTCTTGGGATTTCCGTTTATTACCAGCGTTGCGCGTGTCGATAATCCGCAACAGTTGCGTACCGAGAGCTACAACGTTTTCTTCAACGATAGCTTCCGTGTGAGTTCGCGTCTGACTTTAAATGCCGGGCTGCGTTATGAGTTCAATTCACCGCCGGTTGATGCGGAAGACCGCGCCAACGTTTACGATCTAGTATCGCGTAGCCTCGTACCTGTCGGCACGAACGGAGTGCCGCGCAGCGGAGTTGAGGCCGACAAGAACAATTTTGCACCGCGCGTTGGCTTAGCCTGGACAATTGGTAGTGAAGCAAAAACCGTCCTCCGCGCGGGTTACGGGATCTACTACGATCAGTCAGCACTTGCTCCGGGTGAGGCGCTTTACTTCAATTCGCCTTACTTCGACAACAACATCTATTTTTCGCTCCCGGGTCTGCCGTTGACGCTAAGTGATCCGTTTCCTGCATTCTTTCCTTTGCCGTTGCCTGATTCCGCGCTAGCAATTCAACGCGACTTGAGCACGGCTTACATGCAGCATTGGAATCTGAACGTGCAACGCGAGCTCGGGCGCAACAGCGTCCTGGAAGTTGCTTACGTTGGCTCAAAGGGAACGAAGCTGCTGACGGCGCGCGACATTAATCAACCTCAACCCAGCGTCCTGCCACCCGGGTTGCCGTTTGTACCGCGACCCGATCCGCGTTTTGACGACATTAACTTGCTCGAATCTCGAGCTAATTCGAATTACCACAGCCTGCAAACGCGTCTGCAACAGCGGCTCACCCGCGGACTCGCGGCCCTCGTTTCCTACACCTGGGCAAAATCGATCGACGACGCCTCAAACTTTTTCAGCAGCGCCGGCGATCCAAACTTCCCTCAGAACAGCTACAACGTCCGGGCTGAACGGGGACGCTCAAACTTCGACGTGCGGCACCGCTTATCAATTAGTTACTCGTATGACCTGCCGTTTGGACGCGGGAAACGTTATCTGGCGGACAGCGGTTGGGCTTCAACCTTATTGAGCGGCTGGCAAAGTTTTGGAGTTATCACCTGGCAATCCGGTCGTCCGTTCACCGTCGCCCTGCTCTCCGAGATCGACAACAGCGGCACCGGTCGATCGATTCTCGGGTTTGGAGCAAATGATCGTCCAAACGTGGTGGGCAATCCGAACTTAGGTTCACGCTCGCCCGATGGCTGGTTTAATACTGCGGCGTTTGCCTTTCCCGCACAGGGCACCTTTGGCAATGCTGGTAGGAACATACTGGATGGCCCGGGTTATCAAAGCGTCAATGCCTCTCTGGTAAAGAATACGAACCTGACTGAGAGCGTTAATCTGCAATTCCGTGCCGAAGTCTTTAATCTTTTCAATCATCCAAACTTCAATTTGCCGGATAACTTTCTCGGCTCGCCGACGTTTGGCAAGATTACTTCCGCACGCGATCCGCGGCACCTGCAGTTTGGACTGAAGCTGTTGTTCTAACGCAGTCCGCATAGCGGACGAAGGAATTTAGCCCAGCACTTCAGTGCGGGGAAAGAGTTCCGCCCAGGTCCCAGTCCGGGTAGCGGACGGCTGAAGTTGCGACTCCCAGAATTCGTTTACGTGAGGATAATCAGTCGTCCGCTACGCGGACTTGGAAGGTTTCCACTTTCGTTCCCCAGCACTAAAGTGCTGGGCTAAACTCATTCGTCCGCTACGCGGACTATTAAAGGGACAAACTAATGAAGAGCTTTGTTTTATCACTTGGATTGGCTTTGGTGGCAATTACGATGATGCAGGTGCCTGCACATGCTCAGAATGCTGAGGAAGCAGCCGTTCGAGAGGCGATTGAGCATTACTTTCGCGGCCACGCCACCGGACAGGGTGAACACTTCCGGAAAGTCTTTCATCCGGATGCGAAACTGTTTGCCATACGCGAAGGAAAGTATTGGCAGCTGACGAGCGAGGAATACATTGCGCGGGCTTCAGGGAAAGCTCCCGATGACGAAGCACAACGGAAACGCAAGATTGAGAGCGTCGACATTTCCGGAAATGCCGCGATTGTGAAAGTCGTTCTTGATTATCCGCAGGTGAAGTTTACAGACTACATGTCGATGTTGAAGATCGACGGTGTCTGGCGCATCGTGAATAAAACCTTTCACGCCGAACCGAAGGCGAAGCCGTAGGCGGAAAGCAGAAGGCAGTAGGCAGAAACAGAATTAGCCGCGGATCCACGCGGATGACGCAGATCAAATTCTGATCAGCGTGTTCCGCGACAATCCGCGGCTAATATGCTTTGTTGTTGTGCCTTCTGCTTTCTGCCTTCTGCGTACTGCCTTCCGCTATTGCGCGGCGATGTTGTAAGCCGCCATCTGTGTCGCGTTGCGCACGAGTAACCGCCCGTTTGCGATCGCCGGATAGTTCCACGTCTTACCTTCCAACGCAGGAAAGCGCGCCACTTCCGTGTACTGATCGGGCGAGGCCTTCACCAGGGCAAGCTCACCTGATTCACTGGTGATGATTAAATGACCGCTCGCCAGGATCACCTGGCCGTAACCATAACGACCGCCTTTCCATTTGCGCGTTCCGCTGCTGACATCGAGACACGTCAAAATCCCCTCATCCAATCCGTAAACATGGCCTTCATGAAGTACTGAGCTATTGAATTTGTTCTTCATGTTGATGTTTTCCCAGATCGTTTTTGCCGTATAGCTATTGCCGCTACCTGACACTTCAACCAGCGCTGCTCCTTTTCCATATCCCGCCGAGATGAAGAAGCGATTCTTGTCCACCTGAATCGGTTGCGAAACGTTGATTCCCATGTCGGTGTTCCAGCTATGACTCCAAAGTAGCGAACCATCCTCCGGAACTAATCCAAGAATGCGAGACGAACTAACAACGACAATCTGGCGGCGTCCGGCAAGTGTGAGCAGCATAGGCGACACGTACGCCTGAGGATCGTTTTGCGATTTCCAAACCGGCGCCCCGGTCGACTTGTTATAAGCCACGATCGATTTACCGGCCGGCCCTCCGGGCAGCACAATCACTTTATCGTCCACGATGAGCGGCGAGGCCGCCATCGCCCACGGCAGATTCGACGCACCATTTTCGCTAAGGATGTTGCGGCCCCAAGCGATCGCCCCCGTTTTGGCGTCGAGACAGCGAAGTTCACCGGTGGCGCCGAGAGCATAGATTCGACCGTTATCCCAAGTCGGAGTTGCGCGCGGGCCATCGCCGGTTGAGTCGCTGTATTGAGCGTTCCAACCCTGAGTCCAAATCTGTCGCCCGGTAGCGACATCGTACGCCGTCACCATTTCCTGGCCTCGCCGTTGCTCGATGGTGTAGGCACGGTCGTCAGCGATAACAAACGAGGCGAAGCCAATCCCGATTGGCTGTTTCCAGATCGGTTTGAGACCTCCTGCGGGCCATTGCGTCAATACAGCCATCTCATCGTAGCGACCATCGCGATTTGGGCCGCGGAAGTTAGTCCAATAGTTTCTGGTTGCGTGTGCCGCTGCGGGATCAGTAGTCGCCCCCGCAGGAGCAGCCTGTCCGTCTACCGTTGGCGCGCCGGGGGAAGCCGCGGCTTGCGGAGCTGCCGCGGTCGGGGCTTGAGCCTGCTGTCCTTGCTGTTGAGCATGATATTGCTCAAGTTGCGCAAAGTGAGCTTCGTTAGCGCTGGATTTTCTCCATCGTTCGTAAGCATAAAAATAACCGACTCCGAGAAGAATGATTCCAGCAGACGCCACAAACTTCGTCATGGGCCGAGTATTCTTGCGCATCCAGATCAGCACTAACCCGACCGGCGGTAGGATTACTGAAGCTACGATGATCCCGGTAATTGAGCGATACCAGGGTGTCGATTCCTCTGACGCAAACATTTGGATCTCCTTTGGCAAAAGCGCGCAGCTTGCCGGAAAGCAGCAAACGTTAGCGCGGGAAGCAGAAAGCGGACGGATTGGGTAAACGCGCTACTAGCTAAATACCTGACGTCCGTTCAGGTCAATTGTTAACACGAAAACCGGATTGTTCCCAGATTAGACGCAACAGCCGCCGAAGATGTTCCCTTCGGCGGCAGCTGATTTGTAGTCTGATTGGACTTAGTTGCTGATAGCGAAGAGGTTGTTCACGCCGCGAATGAAGATTTTTCCATCTGCAATGGCCGGCGACGCAAAAACTGGTTCGCCCACGGAATTGGTGCCGATGATTTCATGCACTGGCCCGGCCTTTACGACGTAAGTCTCGCCTTCCTCGCTTGTAATCAGCACTTTACCTTCGTAGGCCACAGGCGAGGCTGTGAACAAGATCGACTTCGGTACCCGTGCTCCTTCGTAAGCTACCTTTCCAGTCTTTACGTCCAGGCAGGTGAGCGTTCCGTTGCCCGCCATCAAGTAAACGTAGTCACCATACAGAATGGGAGAGGGTACGTAAGCAGTGCCTTTGTTGTAAGACCAGACCAGTTGCGGCGATCCGGTCACGTCACCAGTACCGCCACCTCGGAGCGCGAGTGCAATCTTCTTTGGATAGCCGGACGTCACCACGACCAGGTCGTTGGAAACAACAGGAGTATTAACCGCATTACTCTCGAGGCCTTTGTGTCGCCACAGCTCTTGTCCGGTAAGGGGATCGTACGAAATGATGGCCTCAGCCGCACTGGCAATCAGCTCGGTGCGCTTTCCGGCTTGCACTAAGACGGGCGTGCTCCACGTCACATCGACTTTGCGTTGCGCCCGCCAAACTTCCTTACCAGTCTTTTTATCGAACGCCGCGATGAAAGAATTCATGCCACTTTCATCGCATTGCATGATCACCAGATTGCCGTAAAGAATCGGCGAAACCCCGTAACCCACGCTGGCTGTTCCCAGCTTGCCGAGATCCTGTTTCCAAAGGAGCTTGCCGTTGACGTCGTAGGCATACAAACCTTCACTACCGAAGTAGGCGAAAACGTATTTGCCGTCGGTTGCCGGCGTCGAGGAAGCGAAGCTGGCGCGCTTGTGCCGGCTGTCATGCACGGGACCCTCATACGCGACGCGCTCCCAAAGTATTTTTCCGGTCTCTCGATCCAGGCAGATTACTTTGAAGGTGTGTTTCAGATCAGCTCCCACAGCGTCCGGATGTACGAAGTCTGTGCCGTCGGCAAGCTTGTGTGTGACGCCAGGGGTTCTGCCGGGAACGGTCTCGCCATCAAGAGCAGTGGTTAGAAAAATCTTTTTGCCCCAAACGATCGGCGAAGAGTGTCCGCGTCCTTCAATCGGCGTTTTCCACTTGATATTTTTCGTGGCCGTCCAGGTGGAAGGAAGATTTTTTTCCACCGATATACCCTGCCCGGCCGGACCACGCCATTGCGGCCAATTGGCTGCGCCGGCGACGGAATTAATAAGGAATAAGACGGTGAGACTAATGAAGAGAACTGTGATGATGCGGCTGAAAGGTTTCATTTCGGTTCCTTTGGGACTGGTTCAGATCACTCTTGGGGAGTTAATAAATGCTTGTAATTCCTCGAATCTCTACGACTCAATACTCTCATTCACACCGGGCTTCAGCCCGGTATTTGCGCTTAGAATAGGTGGAGAACCGTTTCAACGGTTTTCCGCTAGCTAAAAACTAACGAACCGTTGAAACGGTTCGGTTCTAAGATCTCCCGGGCTGCACCGGGCTAAAGCCCGGTGTGAATGAGATATGAGGAGCATGTATTCAGGCTTACTTGCGGCGAACGCAGGAGCTTGTCAGTTTTTCGCCACCTTAGCTTTGCCGGCCGCGGCGTCAGCAAACGCATACACGTGGTTAAGTCCACGCACGATTACTAAACCATCCGAGATAGCCGGCGTTGCCATCATCACTTCGCCAACGGGATTAGTCGCCAGCAACTCGTACTTAATTCCTGTCTTCACCACAAACACATCACCATCTTCACTCGACAAATAGAGCTTGCCGTCAGACGCCACGGGTGAAGCTGTGAAAGCGCCGCCTTTCCCGCCGAGCCGTTCCTGATAAATACGCTCGCCCGTCTTTGCGTTGTAAGCAGTCAACACACCCTGGTTCGAGCAGGTGTAAAGCAGGTCGCCATAAACTACCGGTGTCGGCATGTATGGCCCCCCGCGCGTCTTGCTCCAGGCGATGAAATCATTCGTCTGTTTTCCATCTTTCAGCGAGATATCTCCAGTTGCTCCCAACTTGATGGCGTAAATCGGTTGAATTGGACGGTAGCCGCTGGTAACGAATATGAGGTCGTGGGCAACGATCGGCGTCGGCGTGGTCACTTCCGAATTCGGTGTGAGCCGCCAAAGTTCTTTTCCGGTAGCCGGATCGTATCCGCGGATCGCCTTCGAACCGTTTGTGATCAGCTCCGCTCGAGTTTTTCCAACGTAGACGGTCGGAGTACCCCACGACGAGATTTCCTCCCGCGGCGTCTTCCAAACCAGCTTGCCATTCTTAAGACTGTACGCTGCGATGTAGGAATCCTTCTGGATATCCGCTTGCACGATAACGAGGTCGCGGTAGATCACCGGGGAGCTGCCATACTCCCACTGGTAATCGGGATCATAAAACCAGCCGGCGTCGAGCAGCCCGAGATCCTGTTTCCACAGCAGCTTTCCATTCAGGTTGTACGCATACAACCCATGCGAACCAAACATCGCAATCAGGTGTTTTCCGTCTGTAACGGGTGTCGAATCCGCGTGCGTGGATTTTGGATGCCGCTTCACTTTCGGAATCCCTTCGTACGCCACGCGCTCCCACAGAATCTTTCCCGTCTTCTTGTCGAGCGCATAGACTTTCCACGTGTGCTTCGGATCGTCTTTTACCGGCGCGACATCGCCATACAGTCCATAACGCGTTTCATCTTTCGCTGCGCTGGTAACGGCAGTAGTGATAAAGACCTTGTCGCCCCAAACTACCGGACTTGAATGGGCGAGCCCGGGAATCTTGGTTTTCCATCGAGTATTTACAGCTTTTTGGGCGTCCCAACTGACAGCCGCGGGGGAACCTTCGACTACGCCCGCGGCTCCCGGCCCTCTAAATTGCGGCCAATTCTGAGCCTGCGCCACCGTGACAAGAACCGTAACGAAAACTAGAGAGAGGGTAACTTTTTTCATAATTGATATTTGGTAACTGGTATTTAGGTCTTTGGTCTTTGGTCTTTGGTCTTTGGTCTTTTGGTTTGGCTTTTGGTTTTGGGTCTTGGGCTTTCTGCCTACTGCCTACTGCCTACTGTCGTCTGCCGTCTGCCTCCTGCCGTCTGCCCCTGCCGTCTGCTCCTGCCGTCTGCTCCTGCCTTACTGGACTCGTGTGAACATTGTCTTCGTCGGACCTTGCTGCAACTCGAAGCTGCTCACCTTGCCTTCGTTTTGTTTGAACGTCAGAACAATTCCGTCGAATGCCACTGGCTTGAAGGTGACTTTGTCGGTTGCGATCAAAACTATGGGTGGTTGACCTGTTACCTGGGCTACGAATTTCTTGTCGTTGCGAGTGACCGTAATCTCCGTTCCCTGTTCGTTCTTGTATTTACCAACGTATGTATCCAGAGTCGGAGCATCCACTTCGAGTGGCGAAGTAGCACCCGCCTTTTTCAGAAGGTTGACGAGCTCATCATTAACTTTCTCTGCTGCGGTCACCGCTGCGAGCGCGGCCGTCAACGTCTCCGGTTTGGCGCCGCCAATCTCAAGTCCAATGCGTACCAGAGCCGCTTCGTTTGAACGCGCGCCCGTTAGAAGCACTTCATCAACACTCTCCCTATCCTTCTCGACAATCGCACGTACCGTTTCGAAGTGTTGGTTTTGCAGCGCCCATGTCATCGCAGTCGCACCGTAAAAGGTATCTTTCACCCTGACGTCGGCGCCGCGAGCGAGCAACAGTTTCACAACCTCGGTGTTGCCGCGTTCCGCCGCTTTGAAAAGTGCGGTTGCGCCATAGCGAAACTTCGCGTTTACATCCGCGCCTTTGTCGAGCAGCGCTGCCACAGCCGTCGCATCACCCTTCCGCGCCGCTTCCCACATCTGATCGTTAAGCGACTGGTTGGGGACTTGAGCCACAACTGGAAGTGAGGCCAGGAAAATCAGAGGCAGAAATAGCCGATTGAACTTCATAACTCCTCCACGCTTTTGGGAGTCTAACCAGTAGATGGTAAATTCAAGCAGGTAAAGTGTGAAACGTAAGAAATACTGAATCTCTGCAACGCGAATGTACGTATTCTACATCTTTAAGGTTGCACCTGTGCGCAATCTTTCGAGCTCTTGCAGTTGTGATTTATCCCCCGACGACAATTCTCCGGACAGACTACGATGCGATCCAAAATGACAAGACCTTCGTCCATTTATTCGTACCTCCTACTTACTTTATTCATCTCGGTGCCCGCAACGGCAAACGATTGGGCTGAGTGGCGGGGCCCGGCACGAAACGGCGTCTCGCTGGAAAAAGGGTTGCCGACGAAATGGTCACCGACCGGTGAAAACGTAGCGTGGAAGGCTCCTTATGGTGGCCGCTCCGCGCCAATTGTCGTGGGGAACCACGTTTATCTTCAGAACACGGCGGGCAAAGGCGAGCTCGAACAAGAACGAGTCATGTGCTTCAACGCCGATACTGGCAAGTTGATTTGGGAACATCGCTTCAATATCTATCTCAGTGATGTACCTCCGCACCGCGTAGGCTGGGCTTCGCCGGCCGGTGATCCGCAGACCGGGAACATTTACGTCTTCGGCGTAGGCGGCTCGCTCTTAAGCTTGAACAAAGATGGCAAGGTTTTGTGGGAACGATCATTGGGCGAAGACTTTGGACTGCTAACCACTCACGGTGGCCGCACGGTTTCGCCGATCATCGACGGCGACTTGGTGATCATTAGCGGCGTGACTTTTCAGTGGGGGCAGCATGGTCGCGGCGCACATCGCTTCATGGCGTTCGATAAGAAAACCGGTGAAACGATGTGGATCAGCGCGCCAGGCGGTCGTCCTTATGACACGACGTACGCGCCGCCGATCATTGCCGACATCAACGGCACAAGACTGCTCATTCAAGGAGCAAGCGACGGCGTAACTCACGCGATCAAACCCCAAACCGGCGAACCTGTCTGGAAGTACGAAATCAGCAAACGTGGTCTTAACACTGGCGTCGTCGTCCATGGCACAACTGCAATCCTGACCCACAGTGAAGAGAATCTTGATTCCAGCGAGATGGGCATGATGGTCGCTGTCGATGCCGCATCAAAAGGTGAGATCAAAAAAGAACAGACCAAGTGGACGATCTATGGCTGGCAAGGTGGCTTTTCTACCCCAGTGCTGGATGGCGATCGGCTTTACCACATCGATAACGGGGCCAACATCGCGGCCTTTGAAGTAACTACTGGCAAGCGGCTCTGGTTGCATAACCTCGGCACCATCCAAAAAGCGTCGCCCGTTTTGGCCGATGGCAAGCTTTTCGTTGGTACCGAGAACGGCAAATTCTTCATCCTCAAGCCTGGTGCGACCGGCGTCGAAGTTATTGATGAAGATCAATTGGGAACTGAAGCGTTGCCTGAAGCGATCATCGCTTCAGTTGCTGTCTCGAACGGCCGCGTCTTCGTCGTCAGCGACTCAAATCTCTATGCGATCGGTAAGAAATCGGCTCCGCAGGAAGCAGGGTCGCCGAGCGCCGCGTTGGAGGCCGCTCCTGCGTCCAGCACTGTTACCCATGTGCAAGTGGTACCCACGGAGTTGATTTTAAAACCCGGCGAGAAAGCCAACTTCCGTGTTCGACTATTCGACGACAAGGGACGCTTTATTCGTGAAGAGCCGGGCGCGGCCTGGTCTCTCGACGGGCTGCAAGGCACGATCGCAAACGGCCAACTAAGCGTCGCTGCCGACGCGACTGCTCACGGTGGCCTCGTGAAAGCGACTGTCAGCGGAGTTTCCGGTACTGCAAGCGCGCGCGTTTTTCCGCCCTTACCCTGGACGGAAGACTTTGAAAAGATTGCGCTGAATGTTCCCCCACCGCTTTGGGTTAACACCACGCCTAAGTTCGCCGTGCGTGAAGTCGCTGGCAAGAAAGTGCTCGTCAAAACTACTGAGGGCTCTTCGTTGGCAAGTCGCGCGCGCGCTTACTTTGGACCCTCGAATTTCTCCAATTACACAGTTGAAGTGGATGTTAATGCCACGCAGAAACGCCGGCAGCAGGGTGACGCTGGTGTAATCGCGCAACGCTACGTTCTCACGATTTATGGCAACAGCCAGACGCTAAACATTGAACCCTGGCAACCGGAAACGGCGCGGACGGTATCAATGCCGTTCGCGTGGAAACCCGATACCTGGTATCGAATGAAGCTCCAGGTTGAGAATCTGCCTGACGGAAAGACTCGAGCGCGCGGCAAGGTCTGGCTGGCCAGCGAATCGGAGCCTGCGGCATGGATGATTGAACGCGTCGATCCGATTCCTAATAAGCAAGGCGCGCCGGGAATTTTCGGCAACGCGCTTGCGGAACTTTATTTTGATAACTTGAAGGTGTACGCGAATCAGTGAGCAGTGAGCAGGTAGGGTATGAAGTCAAGGGGCGAATACGCGTAGCCTTTACCCTTGCGTTGGTTCGTGTGAATTCGTGGATCGTGTTGTCTCAATCATTAGCATACGATCCACGAACAAACACGAACGGACACGAAACAAATTCAGAACATCGTCTAAAACTAGTAGAACTTAGGAATCCCGGAGAACATTAAATGCCAGTTAAGAAGTCACGACAACGAATAGGAATTATTTCGATCAAGTCGACAGTTTTTACTTTCGCAGCAAATCACCGGCTTACTGCCTACTGCCTACTGCCTACTGCTTTCTGTCTTCTGCTTACGGCCTTCTGCCTTCTGCCCACTGCCTACGCCTCGCGATCCGGGAACCAATGACTGGCCGATGTGGGGTGGGACGCCCGATCGCAACATGGTCTCAAACATGAAAGGCCTTCCAATCGATTGGGATGTGAAATCCAAAAAGAACGTTAAGTGGGTAGCCCAGCTGGGCTCGCAGACTTACGGTAACGCGGTTGTTTCCGGCGGCATCGTTTTCGTTGGCACAAATAACGAAGGCCTGCGCGACCCCAAGGTGACCGGCGACAAAGGTATCGTGATGGCCTTTCGCGAATCAGACGGTCAGTTCTTGTGGCAGATGGTGCATGACAAATTAGCGGCAGGACGCGTGAACGACTGGCCCTTCCAGGGCGTTGCTTCATCTCCGCTGGTTGAGGGCGATCGTATTTACTACGTTTCTAATCGCGCCGAGTTAGTGTGTCTCGATACGCAAGGTTTCCGCGACAAGGAAAACGATGGCCCGGTGACTGACGAAAAGTTGGCAGGAGAAGCCAATGGTGACGTTGTCTGGCGTTTCGACATGATTGAAGAGGTAGGTTCGCTGCCGCACAATCTTGCCAATGCTTCGCCCGTTTCTCATGGCGATCTCATTTTCGTAAGCACTTCCAATGGTCAGGACGAGAGTCACGTCAACGTTCCTTCGCCCAAGTCGCCGGCGATCATCGCGGTCAACAAGAAGACCGGTAAACTCGTTTGGGAAGATAACTCAGTAAACGAACGCATTCTGCACGGGCAGTGGAGCTCGCCGACTGTGGGCACGATCGGCGGCGTGGTGCAGGTGGTGCACGGGCAGGGTGACGGCTGGATTCGCGGCTACGAGGCGCTCACCGGAAAGAAGCTTTGGGAGTTTGATCTGAACCCGAAAGACTCGGTTTGGCCCAAGACACGAAACGAAGTGATTAGCACGCCGGTGGTCTACGAAGAAAAAGTTTACATAGCGAACGGCCAGGATCCGGAACATGGTGAAGGCGTCGGTCACATGTACTGCATCGACCCGACGAAGCGTGGCGACATCACTAAGACCGGAATGGTTTGGCACTACGACAAGATTCGTCGTTCGATTTCCACGCCCGCGATCAAAGACGGCATTGTCTACGAATCGGACTTTAGCGGGTTCCTGCACGCGCTGGATGCCAAGACCGGACAAGTTTTGTGGACGCACGATTTGTTCGCGGCGATTTGGGGTTCGCCCATGCTAATCGATGGCAAGATTTATCTCGGCGATGAAGACGGCGATGTTTTGATAGTGCAGGAAGGCAAGACTAAGAAAGTCATCGGCGAAATCAACATGGGCAGCTCGGTGTATTCCACGCCGGTCCCGGCGAACGGCACGCTCTACATCACGAATCGCAACCAACTATTCGCACTTGCAGTTCCGGCGACCCCGGCTGCTGCGGCGACCCCGGCTGCTGCGGCGAAACCTTAAGGTCGATGCGTGACACGTAGGTGCTGTGGCTAAGGCGGAATCAATACCCAAGCGCTCAATTACGGTACGGGAGCGGTAGCGACCGAAATCAAACGCTTAGAGATCTAGCCACAGATTTACACAGATGACACAGATCAGCAGCGAAGTGATTCCAAATGATAATTTCTCCTATCCGTATCATCCGTGGAAGTCTACGGCTAACTTGTTCTGAAAACGAGAATCGTCGCTGCCGCTCTCTTTACTTTATTGAATTTTAATCGGTGTCATCTGTGTAAATCTGTGGCTAATCTTTCTGCCTGGATGCGGTCAAATTACCCGTGCTAATGCCCGTCTTATGAAGCAGTTTGAATTCAAACTAAACACCCGGTTGATTTCCGGCGCCGGAGTCTTTGATCAGCTCGGAATGCGCGCTCGCGAGCTCGGATTCAAACGCTCTCTCGTCGTAACTGATCGTGATCTTTTCAGTGTTGGCTACCTGGATCGCGCCACAACTCAGCTTCGAAAAAACGGCATCGAGGTTTTTTCGTTTCATGATTTCGGCGCCGATCCGGACTCCAACACGATTGAACTAGGTCGTTCATTCGCCGCTGACCTGAACGTTGATTCAATTGTTGGTCTCGGCGGCGGTAGCTCACTCGATTGCGCCAAGGGAATTAATTTCGTACTCACGAATGGCGGCCGCATTCAGGACTACGTCGGCTACGGCAAGATTACGAATCCAATGCTGCCGATGATTGGCGTCCCCACGACCGCAGGCACGGGAAGCGAAGTTCAAAGTTATGCTGTAATCGCTGACGCAGCGTCTCATCGCAAACTAGCGTGTGGTGATCCTCAGGCGGCCTTTCGACTGGCGATCCTTGATCCGCAACTGACGTATTCGCAACCCCCGGCCGTTACCGCCGCTTCTGGATTCGACGCACTCGCGCACGCACTCGAAACTTATGTATCAACCAGTCGCACGCCGGTCTCGGAAATGTTTTCGCGGGAGGCCTGGCGCCTGCTGGAAGCAAACTACGAAAAAGTAGTGCGCGAGCCGGAGCAGCCGGCAGCGCGTGCAGCGATGCAACTAGGTGCATGCTATGCGGGTATTGCCATTGAGAATTCGATGCTCGGCGCCACGCATGCCTGCGCTAATCCGCTGACTGCGCGTTATGGGACCGTGCACGGAATGGCGTTGGCAATGTTGTTGCCCACCGTGGTTCGTTGGAACGCGAACGTGGTCGCCGATCGCTATGCGAGTTTGTTTGAATCAACAACTCGAGGGTCTGAGACGAAATCCGGCAAGACACCTCAGGGACACGATGCGGTGGAAGCGCTGGCACAACGTTTGGAACAACTCGCGGCTGCGGGTGGGCTGAAAACGAGTTTGTCCGCGGCTGGAGTTTCACAACCCGATCTACGAATGCTGGCCGACGATGCTGCCACGCAATGGACAGGACGATTCAATCCGAGGCCGTTTGATGTGAACGGCGCGTTTGAGATTTACCAGGCAGCGTGGTGAGGGGCGGGTTTCGAGTTTCGAGTTTCGAGTTTCGGGTTTCGTGTGAATTCATGGATCGAGCTTTAATGAACATAAAGGAACGATCCACGAAATCACACGAATGAACACCAAGTTCGAGTTTCGTGCCGTTTCGTGTTGATTCGTGGTTCGCTTTTATAGATGCATAAACGTCAACCACGAAATCAACACGAACGAACACGAAGATTAAAACATGAAACTCTACAAGGAACAGCCTAATTCCAACGGCAACTGCCTTCTGCTTTCTGCTTCTGCCTTCCGCCGTCTGCCGATTGCCGTCTGTTTTCTGCCTTCTGCTTTCTGCTTTCTGCTTTCTCGGCATGTCCGCGCGCGCGCAGGACACACCCGCCGACAACTGGTCGCAGTTTCGCGGCAACCAAAATCTAACCGGCGTGTCCCTCGCTAACGTTCCGAACAACCTAAAACCAATCTGGACTTACGACGCCGGTGACTCAATCGAGTCTTCTGCCGCGATTGTCGGCAGCACCGTCTTCGTCGGCTCCCAAAAAGGAGAGCTGACCTCACTAAACCTCGACAACGGTGCGGTCTATTGGAAGTACAAAATTGATTCGCCGATCGGCGAATCATCGCCCGCTTACAGCAACGGCGTGGTCTACATCGGCGATTTGGGAGGCTGGCTGCATGCCGTCAACGCCACCGACGGTAAAAAGATTTGGGCATTCAAAGCCGGCAATGAAATCAAATCATCGCCGGTCGTCATCGGCGATCGCGTTTTGATTGGATCCTATGATCAGCATCTCTACTGCGTCTCGACGAGAAATGGCTCGCAGTTGTGGAAAGTGAAAACGAGAGGACCGGTGCACGCAACGCCGAGCGTTTCCGGCGGCATTGCTTACATCGCCGGATGCGATGAATTTTTCCGGGCAATCCGCATCGCTGATGGACGCGAGCTATTTACCGTTTCTTCAGATGCCTACACGGGTGCGTCGCCCGCGTTGCGAGGAAGTTCCGCTTACTACGGAACATTCGACAACGAAGTGTTGATGGTTGATCTCACCGCTCATCGCGTCGGCTGGCGCTATCAGCATCCGCAACGCAAGTTCCCGTTCTACTCGTCAGCAGCCGTTACGAATGATCGAGTCGTGGTGGGAGGCCGGGACAAGTTCATCCATAGTCTTAGCTTGGACGGAAAAGCGGCGTGGACTTATGGGACTCGGGCGCGTGTGGAATCATCGCCGGCAATCGCGGGAGGACGAGTTTTTGTTGGTTCGAATGATGGAAGGTTCTATGTGCTCAACTTGGGAACCGGCGCCCTGCTGTGGGAATTCAATGCCGGCGCGCCGCTCTCTGCCTCACCGGCGATAGCCCGCGGCCGCATTGTGATTGGCGCCCAGGACGGAAAGCTTTATTGCTTTGGATAAATGAAAGTCCAAAGTCCAATGTCCAACGTCCGCCCCTCCTTCTAGTCCGCGTGGCGGACGGTCGAAAATAGCCCAGCACTTCAGTGCTGGGATCAGCAGTGTGGATAAGGAAAAGTCCGTGAAACGGACGTACTGAAAACTTCAACTGATTTCAGTCGTCCGTTTCACGGACTGATCGATTTGGGAACTAATTACCCAGCACTTAAGTGCTGGGCTATTCTCATTCGTCCGCTACGCTGGACTATTAACAAGTCATTTCGGAAAATACCTGGCGATCGTTGACGCCTTCGGTTTCGCTGTTGCCAGCGAAAACACAATCATTAACAAAGCCGAGATGAGCACCATCGGCACCACCGGCATGAAGCCAAACACCGCTGTGCCGCCGGGAGTACGTGTCAGAACTTCCAGACCACCGGGCGCCCAGGAAACTATCGAAGGGCCGGGTGCCGGAGCTGGAACGACGTGCTGAAATATCGCTACTGCCACCACGGCCGCCGCCACAAAGACTGTCGAAGCCAGCGCCCCCCACTTCGTACTTCCCCGCCAGAACAATGCCGCGATTAGCAACGGAGACAAGGCTGCGAATCCGGAAAACGCATACTGGATCGCCAACTCAAAAATAGTCTCCGGCGCACGCAGGGCCACTGCATAAGCAAACAGCGTGATCAAGACAATGAAGATGCGGCCAGTCATCACCTGCACTTGTTCCCCAAATCTGCGTTTACCTCCATAGAAGGCGAACACGTCCTCTGTAAACATTGTCGAGAGCGCCAGAATCTGCGAGTCGCTGGCCATCACGGCCGCCATAATTCCCGCACCCAGCAATCCCGCGAGCCAGAACGGCGCATAACGCTTCAGCAGCAGCATGATTACATCATCGCCCGCCGCATCTTCTCGTAACTCGTCGCGTTGCTCCGGCGCCATCGTCCTTCCCTGAGTTGCCAACACGCGCCGCGCTTCCTGCTTCGCGCGAATCTCCGGGACATCGGAAACGCGATTCGCCATCACCCCGAGAAATACACAAGGCAGCCAGATAGCCAGGATGCAGAGTGGGTAAAAAATAACCGTCTTCCTAAACTGCCCCATCTTGCGTGCAGTCAGGCAGAAGATCAGGATGTGCGGAAAAGCGATCGCTGAAAGTGGAATGAAGGTGTAGCTAAAAAAGTAGTAGGGCGAGATCCGCTCGCGCGTTAACAACGGAGCAAGAGCCGGTGTGCTCAGCATAGATTGTGCTGCCGTGCGAAAGCCGCCCATGCCCGCGCCAATCACGATCAAGGCCACGGCGCCAAAGATAAGAAATAATACTGTCTGGAACGTGTTGACCCAGGCAGTGCCGCGCATCCCGCCGAAGAACACATAACTCATCACCACCATCGCCACGATCGCGCCGCCAAACCAGAACGGCACCCAACCACCACTGATCGTGAAAAGCGTTGTGCCGCCGCCCATGATTCCGATGATGATGTAGGGAACGAGCAACACGGCCTGGACCACAAAAATAACGGTGCCGATATGACTGCATTCCCAGCGATCGCGAAACATCTGTACGGGCGTCATAAAGCCGTACTTTTTCCCTAACGCCCAAATACGTGTGCCAATAAAGAAGATCGACAGCGGGATGATTAGCCCCGATGAAGATGCCATCAAGCCAAACGTAACAATGCCGTTCGAAAAGGCGTGACCGGAAGATCCGAGGATCGCGAACGCCGTCATGTTTGTGCCGAAGAGGGAAAAGAGAAAAACGAACGGACCGAGCGAGCGACTGGCTAAGAAATAGTCTTCAGCCTTTTCTTTACCCTTGGCTTTGCGAAAAGCGAAGATTCCGATGTAGAGAACGACGGCGAGATATATGAAGACTACGATTGCAGGAATCACTAGCGGGCGCCCTCCTTATGTTCTTTAGCTTCGACTTCCTGCTCGAGGTGACCGGGCCAGGCAAACTTCACCAGGAGCCACATCAAGAGTGCGGCCGCTCCGGAGAAGCAAGCTTGATAGAAGAGGCCGATGGGAACGAAGCCAAAGACCATCGGATGGGCCGTGCGCCAGAACCAAAAATCCTGGTGCAGCACGTAGAGCACAACGACAGCAAGAACAAGAAGGATTCGTTTCATGATCGTCTTAGTGGCGAAGTCAGGCGTTTAAGATGTCTCTCGGTCTGTGGGTTTACGAAATAATGGCCGCGGATTTTCGCGGATGACGCCGATCAGATTAATAAATGGATTAGGCGCATCCGGGGCTTTGAATTTTTTCCTACAGATTCCGCTGAACGATTGGTGTTGTGATTACTGCGTACTGCCTACTACCTTTTGCCCACTGCCCAGTGCCTTCTGCCTTCTTCCTACTGCCTACTGCCTACTGCCTTCTTCGTACTGCCTACCGTTCCTGCCTCCTGATTGTGGTGCCCCCGGCGCGATTCCAACGCGCGACCTTCCGCTTAGGAGGCGGACGCTCTATGCAGCTGAGCTACGGGAGCACGAACTCGTGAATCGTAAATGGTAAATCGTGAATCGTAAAGGTTGGTCTTCGGACTTTGGTCTTTGGTCTTTGTCCGTGTCTGGATGAGGAAAGGCTACTTTCGACCACATGATGTGTCCCAAGACCAAAGGCCCAAGGCCAAAAACCGATTTCACGATTGATACTTGATAAGTGACCTCACGTCGTAACCTTCCAGCTTTTTGCGGCCCGGCAGGAACTCGAGTTCCACTACGAATACGAGCCCGACGACTTCACCACCAAGCTGCTCAACGAGATCGACTACCGCTTTAGCCGTACCTCCCGTGGCGAGCAAGTCGTCAGCGATCAAAACGCGATGACCGTTGCCAATGGCGTCGCGATGAATCTCAAGCGTGTCCTGGCCGTATTCCAGATCGTAGGAAATGGAAGCGCATTCGGCGGGAAGTTTGCGCGGCTTGCGCACGGGAACGAAGCCGGCGCCAAGATGATAGGCGAGCGCGGGAGCGAAGATAAAGCCGCGCGCTTCAACGCCGATTACAGCATCGACCTTCATGCCCTCGTATTCGGCGGCCAGCGCATCAACAGTGCCCTTCAAACCATCCGGATGTTTGAGCAAGGTTGTGATGTCGTAAAAGTTGATGCCAGGTTTGGGAAAGTCAGGGACTTCTCGAATCAATTCTCTGAGGTGGTTCATATTGAATTTTGGTCTTTGGTCTTGGGACTTGGGTCTTGGGTCTTTGGTCTTTGGCTTTTAGGTTTTGGGTTCGTGCTATTTCGTGATTTTGTGGATCGCCTTTTGATTTTAAAGAGAAGACGATCCATGAAAAAATACTAAACGTCACGAAGGCACCCGGCTACTGACACGTAGCTCCTAACACGACAAAGAACTAATCTCAAAGTTTAAAATACGAATTGTTGTGACACTCACTTCAGTACGGGAGCGGTAGCGACCGCATTGGCGAACCTGGTAATTATCTTCTAAGGTCCATGTTGAATGCGGTCGCTACTGCTCCCGTACTGTACCGAAGGTTGTAGAAACTAATACTTCGTCCAATGAGCAAGTTTCGCGTCACGTTCAAAAATCATCGTTCGATTCTGAACGACGCATACCCACTCGGCTCTAAAACAATCTCTTCTATCTGAGTTACCGCCGACCATTGCGGGCCGGCAACCAGCTCATGTTTAAAAGCTTCAACGTCGGAAGCGACACCTTCAGCAATTGATTCGACACTGCCGTCGGGCATGTTGCGCACGTAGCCTACCACCTGATGACGCGCGGCCGCTCGCTGGGCGAAAAACCGATAACCGACGCCTTGCACCTCACCTCGAATCAAGAACTTCCTGGCCACTTTTTGCATGATCTTTATCTACGGTACAGGGGCTTCAAGAGAAGAAAGAAATTAGCCACAGATTTACGCGGATGACACAGATCAGAAAAAACCAAAAGAAACTGAAATCCGAATCGAATTGCGCTGCCGATCCATCACCTGAGGTTCTGATCCGTGTCATCCGCGAAAATCTGTGGCTAACTCTCTCCCATTTGCATGCCAACCCCATCCTGCCGTCAGCTCCTGCCGTCTGAGAATGACAGTTTCTGCTGGTTTTTCTGATCCGTGTCATCCGCGTAAATCTGTGGCTAATTCTTTTCTTCGGCTGCCGCGCTTCGTGCTCCAACTTCTCCAACAGAAAACCGATTGCTCGCGCGGATGACACAGATCAGAAAAACCAAAAGAAACTGTCATCCGATTGAATTGCGCTGCCGATCCATCACTTGAGGTTCTGATCCGTGTCATCCGCGTAAATCTGTGGCTAATTCTTTTCTTCGGCTGCCGCCGCCTCGCGCTCCAACTTCTCCAACAGAAAACCGATTGCTCGCGCGGATGACACAGATCAGAAAAACCAAAAGAAACTGTCTTCCGATTGAATCGCGCTGCCGATCCATCACTTGAGGTTCTGATCCGTGTCATCCGCGTAAATCTGTGGCTAATTCTTTTCTTCGGCTGCCGCCGCCTCGCGCTCCAACTTCTCCAACAGAAAACCGATTGCTCGTTCATTCTACCCAAAGTGCGACAAAATTTCTGAAACGTGAAGAAACTTTCATACAACCGCATTCGTAATATCCTGCTCGAAGATACGTCTGCACGGCTGTTCTGCGTTCTCAGCTCACAATTCAAGAGTCAATTTCAATCGAGGTCAACTCTCTATGCGACTACCTAAACTGACCGCTGCAATTTTGCTGCTGGCGATGGTGACTCCGGTCTTTGCCCGAACCGTCACGCCTCCTAAAGTCGTCAACGTCCCTTTTGTTTACTACAAACTGCCAAACGGTCTGAAGGTAGTCATTTCCGAAGATCACATCGCCCCTGTCGTCACCGTTGCCGTCTACTACAACATCGGTTTTCGCGTGGAACCCAAGGGTCGCACCGGCTTCGCCCATCTTTTTGAGCACATGATGTTTCAAGGCTCGGAAAACGTGAAGAAGTTTGAGCACGCGAAATTTGTGGAAGCAAATGGTGGCAGTCTTAACGGTTCAACACGCCTCGATCACACAAACTATTTCGAAACGCTGCCGAGCAATCGTGTGGAGATGGGACTGTGGCTGGAGTCCGACCGCATGCGTTCACTAGACGTCACCGCAGAAAATTTGAAGAACCAGCAAAACGTGGTGAGCGAGGAAGTGCGCGTTAACGTTTTAAATCAGCCATACGCGCTATTTGAATGGCTCGACCTTTGGATCAATGCAAATCAGAACTGGTACAACGCGCATAACTTTTACGGCGACCTGACTGAACTTGAAGCGGCAACGCTCGAGGACGTGCGTTCATTCTTCAAATCCTATTACGCGCCCAACAACGCCGTGCTGACGGTGGTGGGCGATGTGAATACTGAAGAAGTCAAGAAGATGATCGAGAAACATTTCGGAGGCATCCCTTCAGCTAACGTTCCCGCGAAACCCGACATTACGGAACCGTCGCAGACCAAGGAAAAGCGGCTGGCGCAGACTGACAAGCTTGCCAAGCTGCCCGCGCTTGCAGTCGGTTACCACTTGCCCGATCAAAAATCGGCAGACTTCGCGCCGATGGTTCTGCTGAATCTGATCATGCAGGGCGACGATAGTTCTCGTCTTTACCAGCGCCTGGTAAAAGAAAAAGAGATGACTCTGGATCTGACCGGCGGCGTCAATCTCGGATTGGGTAATGAGTTTGATTACGATGGTCCGATGCTGTTGACGACACGAGCCACCTACAAGCCGGGTGTGAAAGCCGACTCGGTAATCGCCGAGCTTGATGCGGTAATCGCCGACATCGTGGCGAAGGGGGTAACGGCAAAGGAACTGGCCGACGCTAAGGTGCGTTTCCGTTCCAGTTATTACGATCAACTCGAGTCAGGCTTTGGAAAGGCAAACCTGCTGGCGAGCTTTGCTCTGTTCCGCGACGAACCTGCTTTGATCAATACATCACTGCAGTCGTTTGAGAATGTGACGGCAGCGCAGGTCAAAGCGGTTGCGGCAAAATATCTGGTGGCGACGAATCGCACCATCATCGATCGCGTTCCGGAGGTGAAGCCGACTACAGCAGAGGCAAAACCCGGGCAATAATTGAACAACTATGGGAGCGTTCAGTAAGGAAGGGGGTCTACCCCCGCCTTTGTTGTGATTCAGCTTAGCGGGGGGAAGGCCCCCTTCCGGACTGCAAGTTTTAACAGTATGAAATTCCCTCAACATTGAGAGGCAAAATATGAAAACGCTAATATCACTTTCCCTCATTGTCTTAATCGCAATTTCGGCAGTTGCCCAACAAAAGACTCCCCCTGCTCCCGGCCCCGCGCGCCCGATCAATCTGCCAAAGATCACTGAAAAGAAACTTGCAAACGGTCTGACTGTGGTACTCGCGCCGCTCCCAAACGTTCCAAAGATCACATCCATTCTGGCTTTCAAAGGAGCTGGCACCAGTGCCGATCGCGAGCGGCATCCGGGCATCTCGCAAATTGCCGCCACCGTTGCCAATGAAGGCACCGAGACACGCACGAGTAAACAGATCAAAGAAGAGCTCCGCTCGATCGGCGGCACTCTTTCATTTGGCAGCGATACCGATTCGACTTCCGTCAGCGGCTCAGCGTTGTCAGAATTTTCGGTGAAGCTGTTTGATCTGATGAGCGACGCTATTCAGCATCCGGCTTTTCCCGAAAACGAGTTGAAGCTGGCGAAAGACAACTCCGTGCAGCAGATTCGGGCTGCCCGCGCCAATCCCAATTTTCTGGTCAACGAAAGATTCTTGAAAGCGATCTTCGGTAACCATCCCTACAGTTTCCTGGTGCCGGACGAGAAGTCGATCGCCGCGTTGACGCGTGAGGATCTGAAGGGCTTTGTTGCGAGCCATTACGTGCCCAATAACGCTCACATCATTGTTGTTGGGGATATCGATCCTGACAAAACGTTTGCCGAGATCGAGAAGGCGTTTGGCAGTTGGAAAAGCGGCGAAGCGGCCAAGACTGAAACGTTCATAGTTCCGACCCGAGACAAGCGGCAAATCTATTTCGTTAATCGTCCCGGTTCAATCCAGTCGTCAATCTACATTGGCAATGTAACGATACCGCGCAAAGACAAAGACTATTTCCGCATCCGCACTGCCGACACGATTTTTGGCGGTTCGTTTTACTCACGGCTGACGCGGAACATTCGCGAGAACAAAGGCTACACCTATTCGCCTTTTAGTTTCTCGGACACGCGCGCCAAGGCGGGTATGTTTGCCGCGGGCGCTTCGGTGCGAAATGAAGTGACGGGGGCCACGCTGCTCGAGATGTTTTATGAGCTGGATCGAATGCGTGTATTGCCGGTGACAGATGAGGAACTGAATGCTGCCAAGGAGTACAGCACCGGAAATTTCTCAGTGGAGCTGGCGAGTCAGTTCGGTCTCGCTTCGCGCATCAACTCAGTCTATACGTATGAGCTCTCGAAGAATTTCATTTCGGAATTTCGTCCGGCGATTGAAGGCTTGAAGCTGGCCGACATTCAACAGGCAGCTTCGAAGTACTTCGACACTTACCGGGCTGCAGTGGTCATCGTCGGAGACTATGAGAAGGTAAAAGATCAAGTGACACCATTCGGTGAAGTCACCTTGTACGACGCCGACGGAAATTTGATCAATAAATGATTGTCGATTGCCAATTGCCAATTGCCAATTGACGATTATTAATTGCAGTCAGGAAGGGGGCCTGCCCCCGCTCGTTGTAACCAATTGGTAGGAAAACCAAGCGGTAGCGACCGCTCTCACAGCGGATAACTAGTTAGGTCTCGGCCTGTCAGCGAACCTTGGTCGAGTACAGTCACTACCGCTCCCCTAGCGCGTGGCCGCTCAACAAATATGCGGTGGCAGGCCCCCTTCTTTACTGCGTCATTCCAGTGTTGAATCAACAGCTCAACCCGCGACACACATCAAAGTCCAAAGGCCAAAGTTCAAAATAGGTCAGCTTACGGCTGCGCCAGGTTCGCGATATAAGCCGTGTTAATATTTCCGTCTCATGACGCTCCGCATCTATTGCCCTTCCTGCCAGGCTGAAATCCGCAATGATTCTGGTATTTGCTCGACGTGTGGGCTTACGCTTAATGAGCTTCACGAGGACGCCACACGTCGTCTCGAATTCAAGCCTCTTACTGAAAAGTCCCCTTCCGGAAAGGCGCATAAAACATCTCCCTTCGACTCTATCGACGACGCGCGTTTTGTTCCTGGAGCAATCCTTGCCGAACGCTATCGCATTGTCGGCTTGTTGGGTAAAGGCGGAATGGGTGAAGTCTATCGGGCCGACGATCTCAAACTCGGCCAACCCGTCGCCCTCAAGTTTCTCCCGGAACACCTGTTGAGCGATGGCGCTGCCCTCGCGCGCTTTCATCGTGAAGTGCGCGTGGCCAGACAGGTCAGCCATAAAAACGTCTGCCGCGTTTACGACATCGGCGAGACAGACGGGCGGCACTTCCTCTCGATGGAGTACATCAAGGGCGAAGAGCTTTCTTCCCTGCTCCGCCGCATTGGTCGTTTTCCTGCGGACAAAGCCGTGCAACTCGCCCGCCAGATTTGCGCCGGACTGAGTGCCGCTCATGACATTGGCGTGCTGCATAGGGATCTGAAACCGGGCAATGTCATGATCGATGCAGATGGCAACGCCCGCATCCTCGATTTTGGCCTTGCCGGATTAGCTGAAGAGTTTGGTGAGGATGAAATGCAGGCGGGTACGCCGGCCTACATGGCTCCGGAGCAACTCGAAGGGAAACCATTTACCAATCGCAGCGATATCTACTCGCTTGGTCTACTCTTGTATGAACTCTTTACGAGCCGGAGGGCTTTCGATGCGGCCACGCTGGGAGATCTGATCAAGCTGCGGCGCAGCAACACCTTACCCACAACTCCAACTTCCATCGTCAAGGACCTCGATCCTCTGATTGAACGTGTCATCGATCGCTGCATGCAAAGCGATCCTGCGTTGCGGCCGGCGTCTGCCGTGCAGGTTGCTGCGGCGCTGCCGGGTGGCGATCCGATTGCCGCGGCGCTCGCAGCGGGTGAGACGCCATCACCGGAAATGGTGGCTGCGGCTTCAAAGAAAGGCACGTTGCGTCCTCCTATCGCCCTAGCGTTGCTGGGTTCAACGATCTTCTTCGTGGCCATGGCTATGTTCCTGTCGAAGTTCGCGGCCGCGCATAGATTCATCCCGTTGCCAAAATCGCCGGAGGTATTGGAAGAACAGGCAAAGCAGATCGTCAACGCTCTTGGTTACACGAGCGCGCCCACTGACGTCGCTTCAGGCTTCGACCACGATCGGGAATATTTTAACTACCTTACGAACACAGCGACACTTCAGCCCTCGGAACTTCTTAAGTCTGCTCAACCTGCTGTCGTCCGTTTCTGGTACCGCCAGAGCCCGCGTATTTTGTTCCCTTTCAGTGAACAAGCAGTGACGTTTCAGGATCCGCCAAAAGATGTTCCGGGAATGGTGCAGTTGCGACTGGATACAGAGGGCAAGCTCAATTACTTCGAGGCGGCGCCGGAACAAGTTTCGGGTTTCGAGTCTCAAGTTTCGAGTACTGAACCAAAACTAGGTTCTAGTCCTGTGAACCCGAGCCAACTCGAGACTCGAAACTTGAAACTCGGAACTGGCCCCGCCGAACTTGACACCCGAAACCCGAAACTCGAAACCGCGACCGCGTCCGCGCTTTTCGGCGCGGCGGGGCTCGACATCACTAAGTTTCAACCCACAGAGTCACTTTGGACTCCTCCTCATGCGTACGATGCACGACAGGCATGGACCGGATTTTATCCAAACCTGCCCAACGTGCCGATTCGTGTTGAGGCCGCTTCATTTCACAACCGGGCTGTTTATTTCTCAATTGTCAGTCCCTGGAGTAAACCGGTTTCAGAATCAGCGGATTCGCGGAGCACTGGTGAGAAAATTGGTAGTTGGATCTTGTTTACAATCTTTTTTGGTACTCTTGTTCTCGGTGCTTTTTTGGCTCTGAGAAACCTGCGACTGGGCCGCGGCGATCGCCGGGGGGCATTTCGTTTGGCCCTTTTTGTCTTTGTGAGCCGGCTACTTGTTTGGGTTTTGTCTACTCACCATGTTGCAGACAATGCAGAGTTGGTTCTGCTGGTCACCGGAATTCAGTCGGGGCTGTTCTGGTCTTGCTTCGTAGGCGTGATGTATCTCGCGCTTGAGCCTTATCTTCGTCGCCGTTGGCCCGAGAAAATAATTTCCTGGAACCGTTTGTTAGTGGGCGACTTTCGCGACCCTTTGGTTGGCCGCGACATCCTGGTTGGTTTAGCAATCGGCGCCTTTTGTGTGGCGCTGATGTATTTTCGGGTAGCCTTATCCAACTGGTTTGCTTCGTTCCCAGGTGCGCCTGATTTAACTGAGGGGTTTGAGTTTGGGCTGGCTGGTCCCAGGGCTTTTCTGCAGATGTTCATTGCCCAGGTGGCCGCGTCTCTGATTCAGACGTTCATGGTTGTGTTCATGCTGCTCTTCCTCACGCTGCTATTACGAAAAGAGTGGTTGGGAGTAACCATCGGAACGCTCATCTGGATCGCCTTCTTTTTTTCAAGTCAGTTTTCGCAGTCTCACTGGATTGGATTGGTTTGTATAGCGATTGTGGTGATCGCCTTTATCTTCTGTGCCGAGAATTTTGGGCCCGTCGCGTTGATGTCTGCCTTAACCGTTTTCCACCTGTGGGTTTTCTATCCCATCACCACTGAACTGACGGCGTGGTACGCCAGCAGTTTTGCGCTGTGCATGGTGATTCTTCTGGCTTTAGCCGTCTACGCCTTCTATATCTCACTTGGCGGACAAAAAGTTTTTAAGGGAAGGTTGCTACAAGAGGATTGACCGCAGAGACGCAGAGACGCCAAGAATCTCAAACCTGCAGAGTTAAATAGTTCCATTCAACGCCAAGGGCTTACGATCCTTGGCGTCTCCGCGTCTCCCCGTCTCCGCCGTCTCCGCGTCTCCCCGTCTCGTCTCCGCGTCTCCGCATCTCCCCCGTCTCCGCGTCTCCCCGTCTCCCCGTCTCCCCGTCTCCGCGTCTCTATGTCTTTGTTCGTGCTGTTTCGTGTCGATTCGTGGTTCGTACTTTTTATGCAAGGGAGCGAAACGAACCACGAAGCCACACCAACCACCACGAACAATATTTGACTCTGCAGCTTAAGATTTCTTGGCGTCTTGGCGTCTCTGCGTCTTGGCGTTAATGACGATCCACGCAAGCAGTCGCACAAAAAAAGCCCAGGGAAGCGCCCGCCGCGCCACCCTGGGATCTAAACCCCGCACTTAAATTTGGAGTCGCCGCTGTCTCAGTTTAGACGACTGGTCGGCGCCCGCTGATTAGATTGATTATTAACATCACCAGCGCTACGAGCAGCAACAAGTGAATGAACCCACCAAGTGTGTAACTGCTAACCATTCCGATTAACCACAAGACCAACAAGACTACGAAGATCGTCCAAAGCATTTTCAGTTCCTCCTTTAACACGATCAACTTTCGAAACGCGCTGAGGAAGTTGGCAAAGATTATGCCGCCTGCCTTAGCGCTAGCGGCAAACTGTTGAGTTAAAGTGACTTTACTGACCGCCTGCCCGTTTTCCACCGAAGATTTGGCAATGGTACGGGCGTATGAAAACCCGCCAGTTTGGATTGGCCATTGTAGTGGTTAGTGAGCAGTGAAGAATTGCGGCTACCCGGCCTGGTGCGCGGTAAGTCTCTGACTTACCGTACGACAAATGATCCAATTCGACGGGGCTAAGCCCCGTCCCGAAAAAGAAGAAACGAAGTGCCCCGGTAAGTCAGAGACTTACCGCGCACCGGGCGGCATAGCCGCATTCTTGCTCACTGACCGCTGCTCACTGCCCACTGCTCACTGACCGCTGCCCACTGCCACTGCTCACTGCCCACTAATTATTAAGTCTGGACTTCTCACGCAGACCGCTGCTAAAGTAAGGCTGTGCTCGCCGCTCCCCAGCCGGCGAGCACCCTACGTTATAGAGCTCGGGTTTTGCATTGCGCCGTTTGTCCCCCGACACTCCGTCGCCTCAATCCTGATCCAATTGAAACTCTGTCCGGCAGATGCTCGCGTCTGTCGCTTAATCAACACTCGCACCAGTCGACAGACTTAGCGAGTCTGGAGAAGTTGTCATGCCTTCCCCCATCAGAAAAAACGTCGCCACTTCACAACGTGTGACATTCGTTTTGTGCGCCGCGTTCGCCTTAGCCCTTTTTGTTACCGCCACCGTCCTGATCTCACAGAGCCGCACACCTGAGGTCACCAGAATCAACTATTCCGAGCTCTACCAGATTGCTGAAACTGGAACTGTCGTGTCGCTGGTTATCGAAGGCGACGCCCTAACTGTGCAGAGTACACAGCGCGGTGCGTTGCAAGCGACAGTCACGGGTGAAGCAGTTCGTCAGGGATTGGTCGATCACTTTCGCAAGAACAATGTGCCGATCGAGTTTCAACCTGTGAGGGCCACCTTCGGCTCAATTGTTTTGACCTGGGTGGCGCCGATACTCACAGTGCTGTTACTCGGAGTCATCGGATGGCGAGTACATGCAAGTATGAGTGGAGGCGTAGGCAACTTTAACGTCGCGAACCAGGATGGCAAACAAGATGTTACGTTCGCCGATGTCGCTGGAGTTGACGAAGCTACTACTGAACTAACAGAGACGATTGAGTTCCTGCGCAACCCGGAGCGCTTTGGCCGCCTCGGCGGTCGGGCACCGAGAGGCATTTTGCTTTACGGTCCGCCAGGAACTGGAAAGACACTGCTCGCGCGCGCCGCAGCAGGAGAAGCAGGCGTGCCTTTTCTTCTCGCTTCAGGTTCAAGCTTTCAGGAAAAATTTGCTGGTGTGGGCGCCGCTCGTGTGCGTAGGCTCTTCGCCGAAGGCAAAAAGCTCGCACCCTGCATCATCTTCATTGATGAGATTGACGCCCTCGGTCGCATTCGCGGTCGCAGTAACGACTCGGCCAGTGCCGATCAGGATCAAACTCTCAATCAGCTTTTGATTGAGATGGATGGCTTTGACCAGAACTCGAGCATCGTCGTTATGGGATCGACTAACCGGCCTGACGTCTTGGATCGCGCACTCACGAGACCCGGCCGCTTTGATCGCGAGATCGCCGTGAACCTGGCTGACGCGCGCGGCCGCGAGGCAATATTGAATGTACATGCGCGGAAGTTGGAGCTCGATGCCGACCTCGACCTCAGTTGGGTTGCTCGTGGTACTCCGGGTTTCTCCGGCGCAGATCTGGCAAACCTTTTGAATGAAGCAGCGATCGCAGCCACACGCGATAACTCTCCAGCCGTCGGCCGCACGCATATTGAATACGCTCGCGATCGAATCCTGATGGGAGCCGAACGGCGCGGATTCATGATCGACGAAGACGAGCGTTACGCGACGGCAGTCCATGAAGCGGGCCACGTTGCAGTTGGCTTGGCAGTGAAGAATGGCGACCCGATTCACAAGGTTTCCATCCTGCCACGTGGACGTGCACTGGGAGTTACGCAATCTCTGCCGGAACGCGATCGGTTGATGAAGAAGCGTGAGTACCTCGAAGATCAGATCGCAGTCCTGCTCGGCGGACGCGCCGCAGAACAGATCCTGCTGAACACGATGACTGCGGGGGCTTCAAACGACATTCAACGCGCGGTCGAGATCGCGCGCAGCATGGTCAGTGAGTTCGGCATGAGCCCGCTTGGGTCCGATTTACGTCGGCGACCCACGCGGCCAAGCTAACCCGGCGCCGCTGAGTCAGACTCTGCTCGATCGCATCGAGGAAGCAGTCAACGACATCATCAATACGCAACTGGCGAAGGCCTGCGAGGTTGTGACGGCAAGTCAGGATTCAATTGGGCGTCTTGTGGAGTTATTGCTCGAACACGACACAGTTGAAGCGGATGGAATTGAGGAGTGCTTTGTCGCTCAGCGTCACGCTGCGTAGTGCTCGTCGAAGCAGTTTAACCGCCAAGGCGCCAAGAGAAGAAAATTTAGCCGCAGATTTTCGCGGATAACACGGATCAAACAGCAGTAGGCAGAAAGCAGAAGCAGTAGGCAGGACCCCTCACGGTTGATTTGCAGTTAGGAAGGGGGCCTGCCCCCGCCTCATCGCAATCATCAATCGGCAATGCACTCAGACTTCCCGCTAAACTCGTAAGAGCAGTGATAGATTTCACCGCTAAGGCGCCTAGACGCAGGTCGCCAGATCAGCACGAGCTGAATCAGACAGATTCAATTCAAGCTTAGATTGCGTGGCGTCTCCTGTGCACTTCCTGGCTGTCTGTTCTGTCGCTTCGTGCTGTTTGACTGATCTGTGTTATCCGCGTAAACCTTGCTGCCTTCTGCCTTCTGCCTTCTGCCTTCTGGCCAATCGGCAATTGCCAATCGGCAATCGCCAATTTAAGATTTGCCGCCATGCCACTTAACCGTCGCGACTTCATTGCCACCGCACTCGCAGGCGCGGCGGTTGCCGCTGCTCCAAAACTTACCCAAGCCCAAACGAAGCGGCCCAACATCCTTTTCATCCTTGCCGACGATCTCGGCTACGGCGATCTGAGTTGCTACGGCCGCCCCGACTACGAGACTCCGAATCTTGACCGCCTCGCTGCGCAAGGTGTTCGTTTCGTCAATGCATATTCAGCTGCGCCGTTATGCACGCCCACGCGCTGCGCCTTTCATCACCGGACGCTATCCAGCTCGGACACTTGTTGGCCTCGAAGAGCCTTTAACTGAAAGACGAGATCTTGGGGAAAGAGTGAAAGTGCTCGGGCTCCCGGCTGAGCATCCGACGATCGCTTCCTTACTCAAGCAGAGCGGCTATCAAACAGCGCTCATCGGCAAATGGCATCTCGGCTATTTGCCGAACTTCGGGCCAGTGCAAAGTGGCTTTGAAGAGTTCTTTGGAATCATGAGTGGCGCCGCCGACTTCTTCACACACAAAGACATGAGCGGCGATGGCGATCTTTATGAAGGCAAGGTTCCCGTCGAACGCATCGGCTACATGACCGAGATGCTGACGCAGCGCGCGGTTAAATACATTTCCGATCGTCGCTAAAGGTTCGGCGAGTTCGACTCCGTTCTATCTGAGTTTGCATTACACGGCGCCACACTGGCCCTGGGAAGGACCGAATGACGAGGCCGTGAGCCGCAATTTAAAAGGAGGCTACGGTGGCTTCACTGCCGGCGGCTCATTGAAAACCTACGCGCAAATGATGAAGAGCCTGGATGATGGAATTGGAGAAGTGCTGCGAGCGTTGGATCGAGCAGATCTCGCGCGCAACACGCTCGTGATCTTCACGAGCGACAACGGCGGCGAGCGCTTTTCTTATAACTGGCCGTTCAGAGGGGCAAAGTTTTCGTTATGGGAAGGCGGCACTTCGCGTCCCGGCGATCGTTCGCTTGCCGGGCGCTAAGTCCAACGTCCAACGTCCAATGTCCAATGTCGGTATGCGCAGTCAGGAAGGGAGCCTGCCCCCGCTAATCGGCAATCGCCAATCGGCAATCGGCAATCCATTTGGCAATCGGCAATCGGCAATCGGCAATCCATTTGGCAATCGCCAATCGGCAATCGCCAATCCTTCCGGTCGCATCATCCGCGACGTAGCCATCACCATGGACTGGACCGCAACCATCCTCGCCGCCGCCGGCGTCAAGCCCGATCCGAACTACCCACTCGACGGCATCGATCTACTGCCCATCATTCGCTCCGCGTCCCCGCGTCTCCCGCGTCCCCGCGTCTCCCCGTCTCCTCTTCTGGCGCACTTCCCTTCAGGACGCCGCGCTCCAGGGCCGCTGGAAGTATGTGAGAGACGGTGAGCAGGAGTATCTGTTTGATCTTTCAGTTGATGAGAGAGAACAAGCCAACTTCCGCGAACATGGATCCACCGACGTTCACCAGGCTGCGCGACGAGTTCAAGAAATGGGAAGCCACCGTCCTCCCCCGCCCACCCGCGCGTCGAAGATCCTGACGCTGTCTGCAAAAAAATTAGCCACAGATTTACGCAGATAACACAGATCAGAACTCAATTAGAGCATGCAGTCAGGAAGGGGGCCTGCCCCCGCTCTGTAATGCTCGAAAACAATCTGGCTACAGATTTCCGCAGATGGCACAAATCAGACAAAGATAAGTCGGCCAGAAGCGGGGGCAGGCCCCCTTCCCTACTGCGATTATTAGATCTGATCCGTGTTTCCGCGTTAATCTGCGGCTAATCTGTTTGCTGCTCCATAACAAATTGGCACTCGGCAATCGCCAATCGGCAATTGTTCAGGGTATCCTTGCACCACCTGGAACAAGGGGGGATGCTATGTCGCTTTTACTCATTCTGCTCTTCTGCTTTAACTCAGCAATCTCTCTCCCTCAACAGCCCGTTTCCCGAGCGCGCTCGATACAGCGTTCAACGCTCACCGGCGTCTATCGCATCGACATTCCCGCGAGTGACAAACTCTATTCAGTCGTTGCCGGCGCCTCGAGTAAAGTTCCTTTCAGCGAACAGCAACGCTTCTTTATCGACCTGGCCGTACGACTCACTCCTCCAGACTTACTCGCAATAGAGCAACGCGGCACGCGCGTCAGCCTCGGTTCATCGCGCGCGCCGCGCATGGATTTTGTGGCCGATGGAGTCGCCCACAACACCCGCGCCCGCGACGGCCATTTCGTTCGCGCTCGCTTTGCGGTTGAGAATGCTGGTGGGAGTCAGCGACTTGTTTTCACTTCTACCGGAAAAACGGAGGACAACTTCTCGGTTGTCTTTGAGTCTCTCGATAACGGCAGACGCCTGCGGGTAGTGCGACGCATCTCGGCAGAGTCTCTCGATCAGCCGTTAGTGATTCGAACTATCTACAATAAGATTTCTGATGTCGCGCGCTGGGAACTCTACGGCGAGACTCTGATAGCAACCTCGGCAGCGAATTCCCCGGCAAGTTCCTCACCGAGTTCACCTACTGTCTCGGGTTCTGCAACCGTCTCTCCATCGATTGCCCGACCACCTTCTGCGACACGACCAACTGCAGAATCGGCCGCGGGTTTGTCAGGAATTAGCACAGCGACGGCTGATGTTTTGCGTCATGCCCTCAACGAATGGATTGACGCGACTAACAACCGCGACATTGAAAAGCAGATGGCGTTCTACGTTCCGCGACTGAAGGCTTACTACCTGACGCGAAACACGTCTCGAGATTTTGTGCGTGAAGAAAAGGCGCGGGTGTTTGAGCGAGCGAGTGTGATCGACATTCGCGCGGAAGAACCGGAGATTATTTTCCAGGACGGCGGCCGCACGGCCGTTATGCGCTACCGCAAAAAGTATCGTATTGAGAACGGCCGCCAATCCCGCCGCGGCGAAGTGATCCAGGAACTCCGCTGGCAGCTTGTGGGATCGAGGCTTCGGGACAAGACTCGTCACGCAGGAATGGCGATCTTCTCCGAACGCGACATCAGAGTGTTGTAATGGATCGCGGGCGTCTCGCCGCACCGAGCGCGCGGTACAGTACGGGAGCGGTAGCGACCGCGTTCACGTTGCGGCAGATTCAGGTGGTGACTTCACTCTTGTTGACCTGCAGATGTCGGAGCAAAAAATTAGCCACAGATTAACGCGGATAACACGGATAGGAAGTTAACAAATTCTGATCGGTGTTATCTGTGGAAATCTGTGGCCGATTTTTCGCAGTAGCGGGGGCAGGCCCCCTTCCTTACTGCAACTTATCGGTGAGAACTTCTGCCTACTGCTCCTGCTCCTGCCGACTGCTTTTGATCCGTGTTATCCGCGTTAATCTGTGGCTAAATTCTTCGCCCCACCGCCAATCGGCAATCGGCAATCGGCAATCTCAAATCTTAAGCACCCCATTCTCCACCACCGACTTTCCATCCACAGTCACGGTGCTGCCAGGCAGATAGTTAGTCAGACCATAGGCAACTTTGTTATCGCCGCCGGCCCAGGTGTTGTTGCCGATTCCCACCGTCACCATGCCCGACTGCACCCAGTTCCCCAGTTTGCTTGTGGGCCAAATCTTCAGATTCGGGTTGATGCCAAAATCGACAAAGCCAAACAGCTCTTTGCCCTCGGCCCCCGCGTCGTATGAAGCTTTGAGATCCGCGAAGCCGGGACCTGAACCTGTCATCTCTGTCACTTTCCCCGCAACAAACGTCAACGTCAGATTGTTTATTTCCTTGCCACGAAAGAAAGTCTGCGACTCGACGATCTTCCCAGCAGCGGTTCCAGGAACCACCGAACAGAAAACTTCGCCAGCAGGTATGTAAACCGCAACGGCCGGAGTCCCTTTCTTAATGTCGTCCGCCGAGATGATTCCATCACTGACGAAGAAGGGGCGGCCGGCAATGCTCACTTTCAAATCAGTGCCATTCGGATTCGTGATGTGCACTTCTTTGCCGGTCGAGAGATCGTTTCTCACTTTCTCCCCTGTGGCCTGGATGGCTGAGTAATCAGAGTTCACGGCTTCCCAAAAAGTCTTGGCGAGCTCGTCCTGCGACATGCCAAATCGTTTGGCGCGAAAAGCCGTGGGATAGAGGCCGTTGCCGATTTCAACTTGTTTCACATTGCGCTTCCGGTAAAGGTCAGCCACGGGCTCGTTTGCTTTTCCCACCGCTGCCTGGCGGGCCGGCGAAATGCCGACGGCAACATCGTCCGACTCGTTGCTGTCGATAATGAATGAGGCGGTGGGCATGGTTGCCAATTTGAGTTCCAAATCAGGCGGCTGCGAATCATATTTCTCAGGCACTTCTTCGTAGTACTTCTTGAAGATGCGATCGCTGCCGAGCGTGATCATCGGAAAAGCGCCGACCTTGCGCACCTCGGTACTAAGATTTTCCAACAGCTCCACATCGCGCACGCCGCCATTGATGAAAACGATCTCACCTTCCTTAATGGCTGCAACCTGATTGACGAGGCGATTCGACAGCGCCGCAAGATCAGTCGGCGCCGCCTTCAGGGCCGTTTCCATTGGCGTAGCCCTGCTCTCACCGACATTCGTCGGCGGCGCCGCCTGCTGACACGAAAGCAGCGCAAGCGTGGCAACGATTGAAACGAACAACAAGGACAACTTTGGGAGAGACAACTTTGGGAGAACTTAGTGACATGACTGGGCTCCTTTGGAGGATTTTCTGACATCTAACATCTAACATCTGACATCTGCTTTTCCGCCCGCTTCTACGCCAGCCATTTAGAAAAGTCAATGATGGGTTGACACATTGAAGTGTGCACGCTCAATGACTGCCCGGCGGCAATTAATTCAAAATTCAGGAAGGCCACTTTGCTAGTGCCAACGGTTATGCTGGATTGCCAAATCTTCGGCGCGATTCTGTTTCTCGGGCCGAAGCGTAACTACGCCTTAGGCCAGATTAGGCAGTTCGACCTCCCTTTGGTGGGCAAGCCTCAGGCGGATAAATCCATTCACTGAAAACGACCGTCGGCCTTCCAGCTATTTACTATCCACGATTTGCGGTCTATTATCTGGCCGCTTCGTCACTCACTGGCTTCACTCCGCGCGCCTGCTTTCTCACGCATCGAGTGAGCCTTGATTCTTAACCGCATAGGACTGCTCCACGCTTCGTTCCGCCGACCTCGTAAAAAGGTCAACTATGGCTACTAAGATCTTCATTAGCTACAGTCACAAGGATCAGGGATGGAAGGATAAGCTCCTGCTTCATCTGAGGGTACTTGAGCGGCGGGATCTGGTTGAAATCTGGGATGCCTCAGCTCTGCAAACCGGAACCGATTGGTCCAACGACATTCCAAAGGCCATCCGACATGCTGATGTTGCCATACTCTTAATCTCTGATGATTTCCTAGCTTCTGACTTCGTAGTCGAGAAAGAGCTTCCAGCGCTTTTCGAAAGACATCAACAAAACCGGATTGTCGTTCTTCCGATCCTCATCTCTCCAAGTCTCTGGTCGGTTGTGCCTGAACTAGCCCAATTCCAATTTTTAAATGATCCCTCCAAGCCGTTAGCAGTCCTTTCGGAGCATGAAAGTGATGTGGCCTTAGCATCAATAGGCCAAAAGATTATTACGGTCGTTGAAGGACTGAGTGAACAGGGCGTAGATTGGGTGCCTGAGCCGAGGAAAATAAGTCGCGAATTAACGACCGATGCACCTAAGGATCAATTTCTCTTCGTTTCTCATAGCAAGATCGACGGAGATTTTGCGGAATTGCTAAAGCTGAAGCTCGAGGGAGAAGGCTACTCGGCCTGGATAGATATTGACCGGCTAGGTCCGGGCGTTGACTGGCGAGTGGAAATTGATGACGCAATAAAAAATTCCATCGCAATGATTGCGGTAATGTCGCCAGACGCGCGCGCGTCAGAATACGTGACTTATGAGTGGGCTTTTGCTTGGGGAAGTAAAATAAAGATCATTCCTATTATGCTCCGCCAAACGACAATGCATCCGCGCTTAGCCACTTGGCAATTTCTCGACTTTACCAATCGTATAGCTCGACCTTGGAGACAGCTTTTTGGCGCGATAGCCCTAGAGAAAAAAGGAAAATAGCGGCGACAACAAGAACTCTGAACTCTGAGTGGAACTGTTAATAGGGAGGTTAAGCAGAGTAGCGAGCTTGTACGGATGGCATTCCAGACTGCCGACGTGGTAGGAATCCAACGATATCGACGCTGGCAATGCGAGGGGACAGCCTGAATTCTACGTTGCTGCTATCCTGAGCTTGAATCACTTAAATGTCATCCACTATCAACATTAGAGAGTCTGAGCTCCCTGCGTTGTATGTAGCGGCCAACAACGCTTCAGAAAAGGCTCAGAGGCGATATTTGAGACTTTTTAAGACGAACCTAGCAGTGCTGATTTGTGGAACGGTCTGCTCGTCGCTGGCATTCTTCACAGACCTGACCCCGATCTTGGCGATTCTAAGCGGATTTTTATTTGTTACCGGACTAATTATTAGTGCCGCCGTTGGCGTTAAGCGCTACGAGAAGAACTGGTACGGCGGTCGGGCAATCGCTGAATCCGTTAAGACGATAGCTTGGAGATATATGACACGGGCCGAGCCTTATGATTCGACACTAACTGCGCGGCAGGTCGATGAAAAGCTTGCTAAAGATCTTCGGGATGTTCTCTCAGAGCGAAGTTATCTCTCGGGTGCGCTAGATTCAGATCTGAGTAACAGTCCGCAAGTAACAGGAAGAATGCGGCAAGTCCGGTCACTGCCTACAGCAGAAAGAAAGGATTTTTATCTTACAGCTCGTATCGGAGATCAAAGGGATTGGTACGGCAAACAGGCAAAAACGAATCAAGATAATGAGTTGAAGTGGTTTTTCGTTATCATTTTGGCTCAATTGCTCGCTGCCGCCTCTGCATTTCTTTTCGTCAGATGGCCTGAATCAGGACTAAGACTCACGGGTGTTTTCTCTGTTTTCGCAACAGCGTCAATCGCATTTCTACAAGTTAAGAGGTATCAAGAATTAGCTCAAGCTTACAACCTCGCTGCCCAGGAACTTGGCGTAATTGCGGTGACAGCTCATCACATCACCACTGACGAAGAACTCTCGAAATTTGTCGGGGATGCTGAAAGCGCTATTTCGCGCGAACATATTATGTGGGTTGCGCGCAGGGATCAGACATGATCTTCTCAGCTATGAATGATGGCTAAAGTTGGCAGAAATTGCGGGTGGCTATTTCAATCTTAGAGACTTCCTCGACTGTTAGCAGGAATAGGAGCAACGGTGAGCTGCAATCCCAACCAGCTGAAGCTAAGCTTCGATGAGTTTAAGCTTTACTACGAATCAGCCGAGAAGGTCACCCAGCGGCGCCACGAAACAAATCGATGGAACTATACCGTTTGTGTCGCGACCCTTGTTGCAATTGCTGCTATCACGAACTGGAGCCTTTCAGCGACAAATCTGTTTGGGGTGGGGCTCGTTGCAGTAGCGATTTTGTGCGTAATGGCTTTTCTGTTCTGCATTCTTTGGATAGGCCAGATCCGCATGTTCAAGAAACTGAATAATGCGAAGTTCCAAGTGCTTAACCAAATGGCCCCTCACTTGGAATTCGATCCTGACAAACCAGGAGTTTTGGTTTCCTACATACCTTTCGAAAAGGAATGGAATACGCTCAGGGAAACCGACGCCCTTGAGGTTGTAGAGAGGTCAAAGCTGATTGCTCTGAAATCCTCTAACATAGAGTACTTTATCCCTAAGGCTTTTGGGGCATTGTTCGGCGGAATCCTGCTGGCCCTGATAATAGTCCTTGCAATGAATTGGCCACCGTCAAATCTCGTTGAGCCTCAAGGGCCCTTCCGGTCCGTAACGATTGTGGAGCAGGAAAAGTGAATTACTTCTATGTAATTTGTCCCGTTGGTGCTGACAAGGATTTTGCCCGTAAGCGGCAAATCTTGGAGGAGGTTGGGCAGACTGTCAACATGAAGGCTTTTTTCCCAATGGAGCAGCATATCGAGTTCTCAATTGAAATCACTCGCTCGGAGTTGCGTAAGGCAAAGCTCGTTGTTGCAGATCTATCGCACGAACGTCCCAGCTGTTACTTCGAGTTAGGAGTTGCGCAAGCCCTTCTGGCGCCTATATTCGTTTTGGCTAGCAAAGGAACGCAGATCCATCAAATCGCAGAATCACTGTCTGTCAGTTGGTTTTCAGATCTTAAGCAGTACCGTCATCTGGTAACTAAATCATTGGTAAGCGTGAGGTGCTAAAAAATCAAGATGTCGAGTGATAATTATTCACGTTTTCATGATGTTATTTCAAGGTAGTCGATTGGAGGTTCAAATGGCTAAGAAAACGTTTATTTCATTTCGAGGGGAAGACGAATTGAAAGTGTGGGCGCTGCGAGGTTTGGCAGAGTTCAAGAATGTCGAGTTTGAGATGGATGATGTTTCCCTGCGAAAGGAAATCGATAGCAAGGATGACTCTTACATCAAGAGTGTAATTCGGCCGAAGATTAAATCATGTAAAGTCTGCCTCTGTGTGATTGGAGAAAATACTCATCTGAGCCGCAAATGGGTTCCTTGGGATATTTATCTGGCCGCAGAAGAAGGCAAGGAAATTATCGCTATGCGACTTAAAAATATGTCCTCTGCCAAGACTCCAGCGGTCTTAACGGAGAATGGGGTTGCCCCATTTGATTGGGACGTTGATAAGTTATTCAAGAAACTTGCTAGCGAATTTTAATTCCAGAGTCTGACCGCGCGGGCGTCGTCGGCTGTTTAGGACGACCGTAGACTAGCGTTAAGAAGTGCTAAAAAGTCTCGGCGCCGATTTCAGTCCTGACTAACAGACGGTGATGTCTTAGTCGTCAACCGTTAAAATAGGCGCGATTGTTGTTGGTGCCCTAATCTCTGGTCCTCGAACTCAAAATCCACTGGTATAAGCAAACATTCACCCAATGCCTCAACGAAGAAAGCCTCGCTACGATGTCTTCATTAGCCACAACTCAAAGCAGAAACCTTGGGTGCGCGAATTAGTCGCTCAATGGAGAAAACTTGGCTTGGAGGTTTTCTTTGATGAAGATGATATACGGGGCGGAACCCCAATTGTTACCGGAGTGCAGGAAGGTTTGGAGCAAAGCCGATTCGTTGTTTTGGTTCTCAGTGAACAGTCCTTAAACAGTCGATGGGTAGCTTTGGAAATTGGTATGACTATCTTCAGTGATCCAGCGGCCCTTCAGAACAAACTGATTCCCATTTTGCTCGAACCTATCGAGGAAGGACTATTGCCCCCAGCCATTAGGCGATTGCGGCGCGTAGACCTAACCACTGACACCGTCTCGGTTAAACGCAACTATCATGGCTTACTCCAACAATTGGGTGTAAACAAGACCCCTCTGCCGAGTCCTCCTAAGCGAACAAGAAAACCCGATGGAACTCCTCTTATGAAGCCATTTTCTTTGGCAGGCAACGGAAAGGCCCTCGCTATTGGCGCCCATTGGGACGATATTCTGCTAGGATGCTTTGGTACATTATTACGGCTCAAGCGCGTTTTCAATTATGACGTCACCATCCATGTTCTCTGCAACAAATATCAGCCGAAGTATTATGGGGTTCCGCAACCAGCTGATTTTTTGCACAGAGTAAACGACCTTATGAAGAAAACAGCTGAGAAGTATGATATGAAGTATTTTACTGTCGCACCGGGTCGCCCGAATACAGAGATTGCAGACAGAAGCTTTCATGACAACGCACGATTTCTTCACGAGCATATAAGAGAGGTTGCTCATGAGCATGAGGACCATAACCTGATCTTTGCCCCCCTCGGGACGATGGGCATGAAGATCATTCACTCACCGGACAACTGGTATTCTCGTATTTCAGGAAGACTCACCAAACCATCCTCGAGTATGAAATCAAACGCTATCTCGAAGTGACCTTTGTGCCGAACATTTTTGTGAGCCTCGATCAACCTTCACCCAAGGATGACGATAAGCTTATAGGGGAATTGAAGATCGACTGGCTGTCTAGGTTAATAGCCAAGCCGAAAGGGGTTCTCGGATCGAATTTCCTTTTTGGCGAAGATTCGCTCAGGGCTAGATCAATCATGCAGGCCCTCTCGTACAGTGGCGACAAAGGCATTAAGTATGGGGAAGCCTTTAGAGGTAGGATTTCGCTATGAATAACGCTGCTTCGTTTTGGCAAGGGAGAAGGTGCGTTGTGACCGGGGGCGAAGGCTTTCTCGGTTCTCACTTGAGCAGGCTTCTTTGCGAGTCAGGTGCCATTGTGTTCGTCGTCGATCGAGAATCTGGAGAGCCGGGAACGCTTTTCCCCCTCCTAAATCATGGACTTGAGATTAAAACCGCAAAATTAGATGTGTCTGAACCATCATCCATTGATGCCGTTCGACGACTAAAGGCAGACTACATATTCCATCTGGCAGCGATTCCCTATGCTCCATATACAACGTTACATCCGCGGGAAGCTTATGTTTCGAATGTAGTAACGACAGTGAACATGTTAGAAGCTGCGCGACTATCACGCGTGCAAAAATTCATATTTGCATCCAGTGCGTGTGTTTTTGGCGCGGCTCAGCATTCTCCCTTACGCATCACTGACCAACGATACAGGCCTGAGCACTATTACTCTATTACCAAGCAGGCTGCCGAAAAAGAGGTTCATGCTTTTCATCAGTGGCACGGCGTCGAGGCTACCATTTGTCGGTTCGGTAATGTCTATGGTCCTGGCGACCGCCACTTCGGCAGGATAGTTCCGCAAATCTGCAATCAACTCATAACTGAAAAGCGCGAAACCTTAGAACTGAAAAGGAGCACAGGAGATAGCATTTTTGAGTTCACTTATGTTGACGACGCCGTCAAGGCATTCCTTATGGCCACCGAGAACGTTTCTAGTGAAGTCGAGACGTTCCAGTTTAGTGGCGGGGAGAATTCTCGTACCTCCGTTCGCGCGCTTGCAGAAGCAATCTCGGAAACATTTGATGGCAAGCGAAGAGTAGTCAAAACCAATGAGCATAATCCCGAGAAAAAAGTTGAAAAATATTTGGACACGGCGATGACAAGACGAGTGCTCGGTTGGGAGTCTGATTATGACTTAGCGGACGGTCTAAAGTTGACAGTTGACTGGTACAACACCCACATTAACTCAATAGTTCCCCTTCCGCAGTCTTAAGGCATTGCCCCCACCAGACGGGGGAAGTATCCGCAAAGGCCCTCCTTCTCTTACGTTCAGGCGAATACGCCGATGTCCGGCCAATCGAGCGCCCCGCTAGGGCTGTCCGTTTAGGGCGCACGCCAGCACACCCAATATCTAGTTGATCTTTGACGGAGGCCTTGACCGAATTGTCAACCCCCCCACTAAAGACGATGAGTCTTTAGCGGTGGAGAAGGATCAATATGCCCGCGACGATTCCAAGCACAGCCAAGCCAGTCGTTATAGTTGAAGAACCTCTTATGTTAGCCACGGGCAAGAGTCAGGTGAGAATCAACCACAAGCCAAGTAAAATCATTCCAAGATTTCTGCCCGGCAAACGTGTAGGTGCCAGATCTTCTCCTTTTGACGCCAAATACGGAGTAACAGGGTAAAAGGGGAATGGGGCACGGGTGACCCGGGGATGGGGAGACGCTCTGGAGATGAATTCGGAATGATGAAATAAAAACCCAAGATGTCCTCAGTCGCGGCGGCCGCCGGTGAAGCGCAAGAGAAAGAAAAACAGGTTGATGAAATCCAGGTAGAGTGAGAGGGCGCCGACGACAGCGTACGCACCGACGCGGCCGTCGGGCAGGGAGACGGCCATCTGCTTCAGACGCTGCGCGTCCCAGGCAGTGAGACCGGTAAACACCAACACGCCAACAACCGAGATCACGAATTGCAACGCGCCGCTTTGCCAGAACATTCCGACGATCATCGCCAGTATTAACCCGATCAGGCCCATGAAGAGAAACTGGCCCATGCCGGCGAGACTTCTCTTAGTAACTGTGCCGAAGATCGCTGTGGCGCCGAACATGCCCGCCGTAATGATGAAGGTCGAAGTAATGGACGCGCCCGTGTAGAGCAGCAAGATCACCGACGAGGTTATACCCGTCAGTGTTGAGTACAAGATGAAGAGCCCTGCGGCAGTCGCCGGCGCTACCTTGTCAACCCGTGCCGACAGATAAAAGACGAGGCCGAGTTGGGCGATGAGCAGAACCCAAAACACCAACCGATTAGAGAAGATGATTTCGAAGATCGCAGGCGAGGATGCCACGGCAAACGCAGTCACTGCAGTAATCAGCAACCCGAAAAACATCCAGCCATAGACCTTGCTTAGAAAAGCGCCGACACGTTCGTCGCGCACGTCCGCCAACGGCGGCGAAGCGACCGGCGATTGATTAAATGATGGTTGATTCCAGCTCATGTCCAGTTAGATGTTAGATGTCGGATGTTAGATGTCAGTAGGATGGGTTCTAGATGAGTAAAGGTCAAGTTGGGGAGGCGGACGCCGTGATGCCTATATGGATAGAAAAATAATAGCCACAGATTTACGCAGATAACACAGATCAGACTATCAAGCCGGCTTAGATCTGTGTCATCCGCGTGAATCTGTGGCTAATTCCGCTATCAGCTTATTCGAGCTCGCGCTGTATCTGGATCTCGTCGGAAAAAGCCTTACCGCAGGAGGGCGGCAAAGCCGCAGACCGAACGGGGGGCGGGGACGGAAGACGCGGGGAGGGGAGACGCGGGGATGGGGAGACCCGGGGATGGGGGACGCGAAGAAGCCATAACGGGATAGAAAAATAATAGCCACAGATTTACGCAGATAACACAGATCAGACTATCAAGCCGGCTTAGATCTGTGTCATCCGCGTGAATCTGTGGCTAATTCCACGACCGGCTTATCTCGACTGCGCGAGGCTAAACCTCGCGTTGAAACTTAAAAGAGACTAATGCCGGTAAGCCGGAGACCTTAATAAGGTCATGGTTTTTTTATTTCAAAAGAAGCGGGGGCAGGCCCCCTTCCCAACTGAGCATAAAACAAGAGCCACGGGGACGCGGGGAGGGGGAGACGCGGGGACAAGGAGACACGGGGACGCGGAGACACGGGGACACGGAGACACGGGGACAAGGAGAGACGGAGATTCGGGGTGGCCGGGGCTGTGTCTAGCGTCTCAGCAGGATCAAGATGCCGGCGACGATGGCAAGCACAGCTAACGCAGTCGTGGCTGTCGAAGAGAGTCTCACATCGAGCAACGGCAAGAGTCCGGTGAGAATTAACCAGAGGCCGAGTAACATCATTCCCAAATTTCTGCTGGCTAAACCATTTGTTAGGGCCATGTGTTTTCTCCTTCTTGGAATGAAGCGCGGCTGTGCCAGATCAGAGTCTGCTTTGGTTCTGATTCTGGTTGCGTGTATACAGGTTCTTAGGTGCGATCGTAAACGCGCGAGACGCCGAGAAACGCGGAGGTCGCAAAGAATTTGGAGCGCTAAAGTTGGATTGACCTGATCGCGACTCCAGGGCGAATTGATCCTTTACGACCTTGGCTTTCTTTGCGCCTTGGCGGTATCTCTTTACTTATTTCTGATCCGTCCGCGTTCCGCGTACGTCCGCGGCAATTTCTTGCATTCATGCTTAACGGATCGGTTGGCCACCAGACACGTAGACCGCAATTGTGTCGTGGTGCACGGCCATGTGCTCGCGTAGATCGAGTCCCGCGTCCTGCCGCGCTGGGCCTGATGCTGGTTGCGGCGGCGGTGCGTCTATAGCATTCCATGAGTCGTAACCCGTGACGGTTAAGAAGTTCCAGGGTGCACCTTCGACATGAGCAAAGAGCACACTGCGGCCGGGCGTGTCCTGCTCGTTGCGATCCAGTATCTGCCGGAGTTGTGGGCGATGTCCGGCCAGCGACCGGTAGTCACTCACCACATAAACAGGCTTAGCGTCCTTGGCTGGGACAAGCGCTTTCTGGACGACGGCCCAGGCTGGACCCGTGACGAAGGTATCGCCGTGCCAGTCCGAGAGGGGTTGCAACCGTGTGTTGAAATCCTGGACAGTCTGGGAGGGAGCACTAGCCGTCAGCGTAACCTGTTTGCCGAGCGGCGTAATCACAATCAAATCCCATTCGCCTCCCTCACGGTGCCGCATAATGATCGGGGTCACCTGTGGCTCGTTCGCTTCAGGAGCGGGTCCTTTCTGATAAGCATCGATGAGCTGCGTCAGTTTTCCTGGCGCCGCCTTCGAGAAATGGATGTGATAAAGCTCGAGGGCCGGCGCTTGCGGTTGCGCAGCCGGTTGTTGTGCAACGGATATTGCAGTGGTCGTCAACAATAGCGCGATGACAAAGGGAACACCTTTACTTAGACATAACTTCTTCATTTTCATCTCCTCTGGGGATTTGGAATTGGAATTGGAATTTTGCGCGGCAGGACTTCACGCGACAGGAATTTGCTTTACGGCAGGCACGTTATCTCATGGCGGGAAGGGCGTCAACTGAAATGATGAATTGGGTTTTGGGTCTTTGGTCTTTGGTCTTTGGGATTGGTACTTGGTTTTTGGTGTCTGGCTATTTCGTGATGCTTTGTGTGGTTCGGGATCGTTTTGCAGCGAACCGTTAGAGCACGATCCACGACTTCACACGAAACATCACGAACAGAATAAGAGGCGGAGCCCCAATCCGGTGGCGGGCGTTAACGGTGGCAAAGCCTTCACCGCAGGGAGGGCGGCAAAGCCGCAGAAGCGGAGGGAAGCCCTAAGTTGGCAATTGCCGAATGGTGATTGCCGATTAGGCGGGGGCAGGCCCCCTTCCTTACTGCAACTTATCGCTAACGGCTTCTGCCTACTGCTCCTGCTCCTGACTGCGCTTTCTGATCCGTGTCATCCGCGCAAATCCGTGGCTAATTTTCTTTTCCCTAAGCGCAAATCCGTGGCTAATTTTCTTTTCCCTAAGCGCAAATCCGTGGCTAATTTTTCCCCTCAGGAATGCCCATGCGGCGCACCAGGTCATTGAAGCGCGGGTCGGAGCGCAGGCTCACGTATCTTGGATCCACTTTGAGGCGCACCACATTCATGTCCCGTATGTCATTACCCTTCTCAAGCCAGGCAAAGGCCTGATCTTTGTCGTTAAGAGCAACATATACGATCGCAATCGAAGCCGGCGACACGTAACGCTGCTTTGATTGTTGCAGCAACTCATTGAGAAGTTTTTGTGCCTCGTCTCGCTTGCCCGCGAGGGCATACGCATGTGCGAGCGAAGCTATTCCCAGGAATCTCCCGCCTGACAACTTCAACACTTGTTCAAATTCGGAGATAGCTTCGTCGTACATCCCTTTGTCTTCGTAAACGTAGCCGAGCCTGAGATGGGCCAGCATGAAGTTTGGATCCAACTCCAGGGTCTTGCGTAGTTGTTCGATAGCCTGATCAGGCTGACCGGCGAGGACCAGAATCCAACCAACCCACGCGTTAATAGAGAGCGAGAGCGGATCCAACTCGTGGGCTCGTCTTATCTCGGCCAGTGCCTCGCTTTGTCGCCCAACTACCGATAAGTAAATGGCGTACCAATGGTGGGCCACGGAATAGTTGGGATTGAGCTCAATGGCTTTCTGATATTCGCGCTCGGCGCCCTGCCAGTTTCGATCGTAAAAATACATTGTATGCGCGAGGGAAACATGTGCTTGGGCAAGTGTCTCATCGATTTCCAACGCCTTAAGCGCGGCGGCCTTTGCTTTGGGAAACATCTCGTTAGGCGGCATGTCTCCCCCGGCCTCTGGGCCGCCGATAAGATTGTAAGTGTCGGCCAGACCACTGTAAGCCAGGGCGAAGTTTGGATCTCGTTCAATTGCCTGCTGAAAATACTGGAGCGCCTTCTGAAAGTCGTCTGCGCTTCGCTTGTTCCAGTGAAACCTTCCTTTCAAATAAAGCTGATAAGCCTCGTTGCTTTCGGTGTAATGCTTGGCAAGACTCTTCTCTTCCCCGGAAACTTTGAGTTTTAGTTTGTCTACAATCTCGCGAGCCATGTCGCGCTGTGTGGCCAGCAACTCCGACATCTTCCGGTCGTACTGCTCGCCCCATAGCACCTGGTTCGAACGAACGTCCACCAGCTCCGCGCTGATGGTCAGGTTGTCGCCGCGTTGCACCATCCTGCCCGACAGCACGGCGTTTACGCCCAGCTCCTTACCGACTTTGACAGGGTCTATCTCCTTTCCCTTATAGCGAAAGACTGAACTCGTGGGGCTAACTTTCAGATTGGACAACTGCGAAAGGCGATAGATGAGCGACTCCGCCAGGCCATCGGAAAGATATTCAGTGTCCGCTTCACTGCTGCGATTCTGGAAAGGCAGAACCGCGATTGATTCAATAGCGACGTCTGTGTTGGGCGTCCGCAGATATAGCCCGAGACCGATCGCGGCAATCACAAGCGCCATGACGGCGATATGCGGCATAGACTTTGTGTTGCTTGATTGTGGAGACGAAGTATTCAGCGCTCGAAGCTTTATTCGTAAGGCTGGCCGACTGTTGTCCCGGCCATAGCACCAGGGGCAGTCACCGGCGTGCCCTGACCGCTCGTTGATCCAGTTGACACTGCCGCTCGCAATTCCGGTGGCACAGTGCGATCGATCTCAGCTGTAAGTTCAAGCTTGCGTCTCAGGTTGCGCAGATCTACCAGCAGGTCCTTAGCCGTCTGGTATCGGTCCTCGCGGTTTTTTGTAAGCGTCTTGGTAACGATCCGATCCAGTTCCGCAGGGATTTCAGAAGCATAACGCGCAAGTGGAGCAGGTTCTTTTTGCAGGATCAGAGAAATGGTTTCGGTTGGAGTCTCTCCGAGCAAACGCCACGTGTCCGGTGATCATCTCGTAGAGCACAGCGCCCAGACTCCATATATCCGTGCGTGCATCGACGTTGGTTCCTTTCGCTTGTTCAGGCGACATGTAACTTGCGGTGCCTATCACAGTGCCGGCGCCGGTGTTGACCATTGCTTTAGTAGGCGCTTGGGTGTCGGTAATAGAAACCGGCGGGCCGGTCAGCTTGGCGAGGCCAAAATCGAGCAGCTTGATGTAGCCGTCGCGCCTGACCATGATGTTCTCGGGCTTGATGTCGCGATGGATGATGCCGGCTTCATGAGCTGCGACGAGGGCGCCGGCGGCCTGGATGGCAATGTTCAGAATCTCATCGAGAAGCAGAGAGCCGTCGCGGATGCGCTTGCGGAGAGTGTCGCCGTCGATAAATTCAGTCGCGATGAAACGCGATGTCGCCGGTTGTGCCAATCTCATGAATTGTCAGGATATGTGGATGGTTTAAAGCCGAAGCCGCTTTTGCTTCCTGAATGAAGCGCTGTAAGCGTTGTTGATCTGAGGCGAAGTCTTCAGGAAGAATCTTGATCGCTACTGTTCGATCCAATTCCGTATCGAGGGCCAGATAGACTTCGCCCATTCCACCCTCGCCAATCTTTGAGCGGATTTCGTAGCGACCGAGTTTGGTGTTGGATGGAAGAGACATTCGAAAGGACAGTGGCCCGATATCAGATGCTGGATGTCAGTAGATTCTAGCGGGTTGGTGAGGTTAAGTCACCGCAGGCGCTCGGTGGAGGAACCAACCGCCAAGTCGCCACGAAACGCCAGGTTCGCCATGCAGAACAGCAGATTGATTGAACCTTTAACTCAAATCATGTTCATGAGGTTTCGAGAGAATCCGTGGATTGTTCTTTGGTTAGGATAAAGACGATCCACGAATTCACGCGAAACAGCACGAACTCCAGACTGAGCATAAAACAAAAGACTCGGGGACACGGGGACACGGGGACGCGGAGACACGGGAGACGCGGGGACACGGAGACGCGGAGACGCGGAGATGCGGGGACGCGACGCGGGGACGCGGAAATGGGGAGGCGGTGAGACATGGAGATACTGTGACCGAGATCAAGCGAGGCCGTCACTTGGCACAGTACGGGAGCGGTAGCGACCGCATTCAACGGGCAAAGGCTTAGGTCCAAAACTTGAGTGCGCCGAAAACTGAATACGGTCGCTACCGCTCCCGTAAGGTACCGAACGCTCACTCAATCTTTCGATCCAGAACAAACCCTCGTATCGCAGACTCCAGCTCCGCTTGTAAACGCGCGCGGTCGTCAATTACGGCACGGCGCTCTTTTTCGATTTGTTCCAGGCGCGTTTCCTGATCATTCGCTTTGGCGACGTAACGGGCGATCAGTTGTTTCGCTTCGGCTGTCGACGTTAAAGCCTTGATGTTCTCCCGCAGTCGCAGCTGGTCCGCCGCGATCTCTGTTGCTTCTTTGTTGATCTGCTGAAGTCGAAGCATCGGCCGCGGTTACTCTATCCTTTAGTTCGATAATCTTCTCGAGCGCGATGCGAATAGGTTCGTCGATGTACTTCTGCGCGATGAACAGCTCCAGCTCTTTCCTGCCGAAGCTGGTCAGCGCGTACGACTCGATATATGCCTTGCGTTCCTTAACCGGGTACTCGAGCTTTTGGTGCGGGTCCAGTTTCACGCGAAAGCGATAATGCTTTGCGGTCTTAACTTCCGGTTTGGCAGTACCGCCCGCAAGCTCCCAGTCTTCGTCAACCGGATGCTCCAGATAAACAACTCGCGCGTGATCGGTTTGATTGATCAGCGTGTAGCGCTTCTCCCTGGTTGTGTAACGGTGCGCATTGATCACGCCACGCACGGCCTTGACTAGATAGGTCGGCTCACCCGACAGCCACGTTTCAACCCTGATGAGCGTTCCCAGATCAAGCGCGAACGAAACGAGGCGTTCCTCCGATGGTTTCAATCTTTCGAGCAGAGCTTCGCCGGCATAGGCGTCGCCATCCAGCACGGTCAGCGAACCATCCTCAAGCGTGAGCTGGGAAGTGTTTTTTAAAAGCAGGCCGCTACGTGGACGTGAAGGAGCACTCTCACTGTCGCCTTCGCTGCTCCGGTAAATCGAGACGCGTTCTCCCTTCATGTGTGTCTGCAGGATGGGAATGAGTGCCGACCGATCGCGCTGAACGGTAACAGGTTGATCGATTCGATACTCAAAGAGATCCCCGATCTCGCTGGCAGTAGTTTCTGCCTCAACACCAGACTGGCGTTGCGCGATCAAAATATTCAAAGCTGGTCGCGACTCTGTAACAGTGACCGACTCGGTCGCGTCAATCGAGTAATTAGGTCCGGCAGTCACTTCTACAGCTGCCTGCACGGATCCCGGGTAGAGGCTCAAGTCTAACCGGGAAAGCATCCCCGGCAGGATGTTGATATCGTTGACGACTGAGCTCTGAAAGCCGCTTTGCGAAGCGCTCAATGAGTAGCGACCACTCAAGAGCTTTGGCACATCATAATTTCCTTCGTCATCCGATGAAATCTCAACTTTCTGGTTTGTGATTGTATTGGTCAAGACAATCCTTGCGTCAACAATAACGGCTCCATTGGGGTCAGTGATTTTCCCGCTCAGCGATCCGGTTGAACCGCTGTCCCCATTCCCCGGTTCGTAGACCTGCGGCTTAAGATTCAGATCCATTTGCAAAGGTATGACCGGCCGATAGCGATAGACAGGGTTCTGAATCGGCTGAATGAAAGAGATGGGTGTCCCGGAAACAAGTGAGAGTTCTATGCCATTCCAGTCCTCTTCACTGATGTTGTCGACAATGGCCCAGCCCTGAAAAAACGGCTGTCCTTCCTCATCTAGTACGAGGCGGTAAGTTGTTTTCCAGATTGGTGCCGCGATCGTATAGCTAACAATCATCTCGCGCTCGCCAGCTCCGTCAGATGTGACGACGATTGTCTTGGCATCACGCCGCCGTGCCGAAGCTGCAGCATGCGCAAACTCGCTCAGGTCTCGCCGAGCGCCCTCGTCGGCAAGTTGGATGGAACGCACATCTTCGAGATCAAAGGCACCAAGCTGGCCTGTGTCTGAAGCAATTACCAGACGATGTGAAGTTACCGCAGGATGGTTCGAATCAATTTGAGAGTGACGAGCTTCAATTGTGATGATTGAACCGGTGACGGTGCGGTTATTAGTGGTGACAACAACCCTCGCGCCCTGTAATTGGCTTAGGACGCCCGCGAGTCCTCCGCTGCTGCTTTCGCCCTTAGTCGACGCAGAAATAGCGAATGGAATTTCCGCCATGCGTGCAGATGCGGGCATTGAAGAGTTGTAGCTAACTGCGCCGATGCGTCCCTTTGACGAACCTTTGCCGAGATCGAGTACGAGCATCGACTTCAGAACGTCATCGACCTGAGACTGCTTGAAAGACAGGCTGACTTCCGCATGACCACTGACGATGCCGCGCCTCTCAATGTAGGCGACTCCGTTGCTGTAAAGAATAACTTTGCGAATCGGCAGCGAGTGCGAAGTGCTCGCAGTGCGGAGTTGGGAGTTCGAAGTGCGAAGCGCGGAGTTCGAAGTGCGCCGACTCTTGGTGCGGTCGTTAATCGGCAATGGCCAATCGGCAATCGGCAATTTCCTGACCTCATTATTCAGTGCGTTTGATGGATGCCGGGTTTGTGCTGTGGTGTTGAATGCAAAGAGGGAGATAAGAACGAAGAGCAACGCGCGTTTCATGGTGGGCCTCCTAGCCGAGTTAGTGGAAGTGGGAGACGGCTATGAGGGGAGACGATGTGTTGAATAATGGATGCTAAGAGGTGATTCGAGGTTGGACGGGTCAATTGCTGATTGCTGAACGCCGATTGGCGATTGGGGATTAATTCATGGGATGAACCGCGAATTCACACCAAACATCACGAAGCAAGAAAGTGCGTGTTGGTTGATTCGTGGTTGGGGCTTCATTTCATACGTGAAGACGATCCACGAATTCACACGAAACAGCACGAACAAAGGATTAGTGGGAGAAGCGGGGTAAGGCTTGCTCCTACGGTCTGCAAAAAAATTAGCCACAGATTTACGCGGATAGCACAGATAAGAATTGTTTTCCGACAAGGGCGAGGGCTCTTCCCAACCTGCAAACTGATGTAGTTGAGTTCCTGATCTGTGTCATCCGTGTGAATCTGTGGCCATTTTTTTTGCAGAGAGCGGGGGCAGGCCCCCTTCCCAACCCGCAAACTGATGTGGTTGGAATTCTGATCGTGGCAAGAGGTCGCCCAAACAAAAGGGGCGGACACTGAGGTCCGCCCAATACAATCCGAGACCGGATTTTGGTTTTGAAACAATGGGCGCCCACGGAGGGACGCCCCTACACTTATTAATCAAGAACCGTCAGACTTAAGATCGTCTGCAGGATCGTGCCAAGGATATTCGCCGAGCCGTTTGAGTATCGTCCATACTGAGAGCGGCCGTAGTAACCATCCTCATAACCGCGACGGAATCCCTCGCGGAAATAGTACTGATACTCGTTCATGTCGACGTAGTAGCCATCGTATCCATAGCTGGCGTCCTGATAACCAATCGCGTCGTTGGGACTGAAGCTCCAGCCATCTTCGCGATCGGCCTGGCCGGCGTAAAAGCCTTCTTCATAACCACGATTGATCGCCTCTTGCAGCATCTGGGCGCCGTACTGATTGGTTTCGTAGTAACTGCCGCCACGGTTATAGCGATAGTTGGACGGTCCGTAGTCGTTGTAGCGCCAACTTTGCAGTCGCAGTTGATCCCGTCGCAACTGTTCAAGATAACGTTGCTGATAACGCAACTGCGCGCGGCGTCGCTGCTGTTCGAGAATGCGCTGTCGCTGTAAAGCATAACTCTGGCGCCGCAACATCTCCTGGCGATACTGGGTGGCACGCAGCTCCTGATACCGGCGCCAGTCGCGTTGTTGGTTTGTGCGATTGGACCAATCGCGATTGCCGTCGGACTGCTGACGCTGCCATGTTTCACGCTGCTGCTGTTCACGCTGACGTCGTTGCCAATCCGAGTTCTGTTGAGTCTGCTGCTGGCGACGTTGCCAAACTTCGTTCTGCTGAACCTCTTGTTGGCGTCGCTGCTCTTCCAGTCGCTGCTGTTCTTGCTGCTGCCGGATAAGCTCTCGATTCTGTTGTGACTTCTGTTGCTGTTGAACGCGCTGTTGTTGCTGATTCTGTTCGACGCGCTGTTTATTCAGTTCCCAGCGCCTTTGCTGTTCAGCCTGGTTCTGCTCGACACGCTGCTTGTTTTGTTCCCAACGCTGTTGCTGCTCTACTCGTTGCGCGCCACGTTGAGCTTCGCGCTGCCGCTGTTGCTCGGCGCGCTGTTGTGAAGCTTGCTGTTGTTCCGCGCGGCGTTGATCTTCGCGCGCTTGACGTTGTTGTTGCTGGGCATCGGAGCGAGACTTCTGCTCCGCCTGACGTTGATTTTTCTGGGTGTCCTTCTGTTCCTGGTTTTCCTGGCTGACTTCTTTCCCACGACCACGACGTCCCTGTGCGTTCGTGACGTCGACAGCGCCAAGCAGCACCACCAAACTGAGCGCTGCCGAAGTTGCGAGGCCTTGATAATTAACTTTCATCGATATCCCCTTTTTGAGCTGCTAGTGTCGGGAAGAGTCAGCCTCTCTTTTGGCAAACACTATTCCGGTGCTAAATGGTGGCTTATAAGCGACTTCGCAAGCTGGGGCGTAACGATATGATTCAGTCATGAACGGTATGGTGCTGTTGGGTCTTGGGCCTTTGGTTTTTGGTCTTTGGTTTTTGGTCTTTGGTCTTTGGTCTTTGGTTTTTGGTCTTTGGTCTTTGGCCTTTGGGTTTTGGTCTTTGGCCTTTGGTTTTTGGTCTTAGGTTTTTGAGCTTTGAGGGGGACGCGGGGTCACGGAGATACGCGATGGGGGTCATGCGGCTTGCCGCATGTCCTGATCCCGTGTCTCCTTGTCTCCGCGTGTCTCCCTCCGCGTCTCCGTGTCTCCGTGTCTCCGCGTCTCCGCTTGTCTCCGCGTCTCCGTGTCTCCGTGTCTCCGTGTCTCCGTGTCTCCGCGTCTCCGTGTCCCGGGTATCCAAAATGGCAACCGAAACCTGCACGTTTGCAACAAAGTGCGTTACTCTTAGGCACCCCATGCGGTCTACATTCCAGTCTTAAAGGTAATTCTATGAAGAAAGTAGTTTCTCTCTTGATCCTCGCCTCAGTCACACTCTCAACAATTATTCCAATCCATGCTCAGCAGCAGGCGCCGGACGTCGTTCGCATCTCCACTAACCTGGTGCAGATCGATGCGCTCGTGACCGACAAGAGCGGCAATCCGGTTAAGGATCTTAGCGCGGGCGATTTTGAAGTGTTACAGGATGGGAAGCCGCAGCGGATTGTTTCAGTGTCTTATGTCAACACCGAGGACCCTGGTTCAGTTTCTGTGAAAGCCGAGCCTACACGGACCGAGAAGAGTGTGCCTTTGGCGCCACCGACGCGAACAAACGTAGCTAACGCCGGACGAATATTGACATTCGTTATTGACGACGGCAACTGCTTAGCTTCGCTATCCGGAATGACAGCTTCGAAGCTAGCTCTTGAGAAGTTTGTCACCGAGCAAATGCTGCCGAATGATCTCGTCGCCGTTTATCAAACCAGAGGCGGCAGCAGTGTCTTGCAACAATATACTTCTGACAAAGCGCAATTGCTGCGAGTGGCCCGCAAGGTTCGCTGGTATCCACCCCAAGGTATGTGCAGCAATGAGGCAACTGGAGATTTTTATGATCCGGCTCGCCCCACCACGTTCAGCAAGGACCGCGACAGTGGGGAAAGGAACATTGAGAGTGATGCCGATCGTCGAAACAGGATTCAGATCGAGAACCGAGCGCGAGAGAATCAGGTAGCCGGATTGATCGGTGTGTTGCGCTATATCACGCGCGGCCTACAGCGAGTGGCCGGCCGTAAGACGGTTTTCCTGATGTCGGACGGCCTTCCTCTGATGTCACAGGACTCCGAACCTCGAGGTCCAGCAGGCAGTCCCACGGTAATGATGACGCTCTCTAATACTCAGGGTGTAATGCGTGATCTGATTGACACGGCAAATCGTGCTTCAGTGGTTTTCAATACCATCGATGTTCGCGGTATTCAGGTTCCGGGCGCGGTTTCTGCTCAGGACACTTTTAGCGGTTTGTCCGGGCCTACCGGAAACATCCATGCCACCAGCCTGACTAGAACCGCGAGGGAAGCAATTGCCAGCAACGCGCATAGTGGGCTGGTCTACCTGGCGAATGAAACCGGCGGCACGTTTTACACCAACATGAACAATCTGGATGTGCCGGTGCGTCGTGCGCTCAGTTTAGAAAAGGGTTACTACCTGATCGGCTATCAGCCTGAGGCCGACACTTTCAAAGGAAAGAATTTCAACAAGATCGAAATCAAGGTTAGACGGCCCGATTTGAATGTACGGGCGAGGTCAGGATTTATCGGCGTCACTGACGAAGAGCTGCGACCAAAAAAACGGACGGGCGACAGTGAACTTTATGAAGCTATCGCGGCGCCACTGCCAAAGGCGGGATTGAATCTTAAGCTCACGGCCTTCTTTGGAAACACACAGTCCGAAGGGAGTTTCGTTCGCACGCTCCTGTACGTGGATGGCACCTCTATTAATTTTGCCGACGAGCCGAATGGAATGAAGAAAGGTGTCTTCGATGTTGTCGCCGTCACCTTAAACGAGAAGAACGAAGTGGTGGAGGAGTTCAATCGGACGCACACGATTCGATTTCCGGCAGGACATGTTGAAAGCATTAACCACAACGGCTTGATTTACAGTGCCGATATTCCGGTGAAGAAGCCGGGTATCTACAATTTCCGGGTGGCGATCCGTGACGCATCTTCGAGATTGTTAGGATCCGCCGGTCAGCAGATCGAAGTTCCGGATCTAAAGAAGAACAAGTTGCTCTTATCGGGACTGACGGTGGGCGAAGTGACACTGCAAAACGGCAAACCGGTGATGCCGTCAATCGAGCCAGTGCAAAGCGGATTTTCACCTGTTGCCTCAGTTTCGCAGGCGGCGATCCGGCACTTTAGGCCCGGTTCAATTCTTGGTTATTCTTATAAGATCTATAACGCCGAATTGGACAAGGGCACGCGACAACCAAAACTTACGGTGCAAGTTCGCTTATACCGTGACGGACAGGTCGTAACCGATGGGCCGGAGCAGCCAATGCAGTTGGAACCACAAAATGACCTCGCCCGCATCTCCGATTATGGATACATGCGCCTGCCGACCGAAGCGGAGCCCGGCGATTACGCGTTGCAGATCATCATCAAAGACTTGAACGACAATGAAACGACAGCGCAGTGGGTCGATTTTGAGGTTGTGAAGTGAAGCAGATTGGTAAGTAAGGTGCCGCCTCCTCAAGGTACTCAAGGTACCTCCTCAAGGTACTCCTCAAGGTAGCGCGGCCACCCGGTACAGTACTGGAGCGGTAACGACCGCATCCAAGCATCACGACCACTCGGTACGGGAGCGTAGCGACCGCATTCAAGCATCGCGACCACTCGGTACAGTACGGGAGCGGTAGCGACCGCATCCAAGCATGGCGACCACTCGGTACGGTACGGGAGCGGTAGCGACCGCATCCATGCAGCGCGACCACTTGTCGATAGCGTACTGATTCAAGTATCGCGGCCACTCGGTACGGTACGGGAGCGGTAGCGACCGCATCCAAGCATCGCAACCACCTGTCAACAGCGAATACCATTCTGGTAACGGTGCCACTCGGTACGGTACGGGAGCGGTAGCGACCGCATTCATGCAGCGCGGCCACTCATCGATGGCGAATACCATTCTGGTAACGTTGCCACTCGGTACGGTACGGGAGCGGTAGCGACCGCATTCAACGGTGGCGGCCTTTAACCATCATCGCTATAATCCCCAAGTTCTCAAGACCTCACATTCAAGGACGACAAAATGTCTCCATCTCACCGGGAGTTCGACCCTGACCATATTCCTCTAGCTTTAATGATCACACTGCGGGCCCACGGCACTTGGCTGCATGGCGATCGCCGCGGGTCAGTGGATCGATTTCACAACCAATATGGAACGCCAAGACTTCCTCCTAGTCCCTTGCGACGAAACTACGAGCGGCGATTACTTAAGACGCCTCCTGTGAAACTGACCGCGAAACGAAGAGCAGCCGTTTATCGTGGCATTCGCGAGACATGCCAGATTCGAAACTGGCGTTTGTGGGCCCTTAACGTTCGCGGCAATCACGTACATTCAGTGGTGACAGCTAACTGCCACTCAAAGAAGGTTCGAGCCGCTTTGAAAGCCAACGCCACTCGCACGATGAGAGAGTCAGGATGCTGGGAAAGTGAGAGAAGTCCCTGGGGTGGTGGCGGAAGCCGAAGGTTTATCTGGAACGAACAGCAATTAATCGAAGCTATAAATTATGTGCTTTATGGACAGGGCGACGAACTGCCTTAGTCAGGCGGTAAACCCTGCTTGGATCCGGTCGCTACCGCTCCCGTACTGTACCGAGTGGCCGCGATGCGTGGATGCGGTCGCTACCGCTCGCGTACCGTACCGAGTGGCCGCGATGCGTGGATGCGGTCGCTACCGCTCCCGTACTGTACCGCGTGGCCGCGATGCTTGGATGCGGTCGCTACCGCGCCCGTACCGTACCGAGTGGCCACCGTTAGACGCGGTCGCTACCGCTCCCGTACTGTACCGTGTGGCCGCGATGCTTGAATGCGGTCGCTACCGCTCCCGTACTGTACCGCGTGGCCGCGATGCTTGAATGCGGTCGCTACCGCTCCCGTACTGTACCGAGTGGCCGCGACGCTTGAATGCGGTCGCTACCGCGCCCGTACTGTACCGAGTGGCCGCGATGCTTGGATGCGGTCGCTACCGCTCCCGTACTGTACCGAGTGGCCGCGATGCTTGGAGGCGGTCGCTACCGCTCCCGTACTGTACCGAGTGGCCGCGATGCTTGGATGCGGGTCGCTACCGCTCCCGTACCGCACCGAGTGGCCGCGATGCTTGGATCCGGTCGCTACCGCTCCCGTACTGTACCGAGTGGCCAGCTTGGATGCGGTCGCTAGCGCCCCAGTACCGCACCGAGTGGCTGCGGAGTTGAAAGCCGTCGCTACTTCGTAAAGAAGACTAATTCTTAACTCAGGAGTCTTTGCAGGGAGAGGCTAACGCTTTGAAGGATGACCGTGCTTTGTGTGATGGCATTGGATACCATTGGGACCAGCCGGTCGCCGAGAAGCAAAGGAGTAGCTGCCGCCACAACTGCCAAGGCAAGCAAGAAGTTTGAAACCAAAGGCGATGTCTCGAATTTTGCAGTAGCTTTCATAATCACCTCCTCTCAGTCTTGAAAAGCGAACGGACCTTATCGGGAGTGCGGCCAGGGAGGGTTCGCGAACAGCGGGTTACATGAGGGGGTTCAGAGGGGCATCACCTGTCACAGCAAGCTCGATGCCGCCAATGACTCGCTAAGTCTACCGACCAGCTAAACTCCTCACCTCTGTCATTTAGGAAAAATGAAGCGGTTTCTGGCAGCTAAGACGAGTGTCGGAATCTGTTGTCAGTCTGATGATTGCTCATGCAATTTGACTGGTATTTGACGACCTCACGAGCCGGCAATTGGAAGGCGAAATCGTTTCAGCTTGGGATTGGATGGCCCTGAACAACATCCGACGGCGAACCCGTGACTCTTAAGTTTGAAGGTGAAAAGGAGGAGTTGCTATTTCAGTTCGACAACCGCCACACCACCGGGGCTGATAGCGATAGAGACCGTGCCTGCAGTTTTATTAACCTCCAGAGATCTCTCACTGATCCAATCGCTGGCAGTCCGGATTTGTTGTCCGGCAATGGAGATTGTTGCCGTGACAGTTGCGTTGCGATCGACGGTGGCGAGGCCTTGTTGAGGTTTGTTGACGCCGTTGTTATTGAATAAGGTTACGACCCACGAATTGTTCGTACGGTTGATCAGATACTCAACATCGCCACTGACCTTGATCGGAGTTGCATCGGCGAAAATGTGCGCCAGCATGTGAGCGGCGAAAGGGGTAACGCGGCCGTCGATGCCCAGCAGATCCGGCAACGCATTGAAGATGACACTTCCCTTCCCGACTTTGTTAACGCTGACAAGTGGATCTCCATTCGCAGCCGCGATAAGAGTCGTTGCTCCCTTCAATTCAATCTTCTCATAACGAAACATCTGCCCCGTTAGGTCTTGATCCGATTCGCGCGCACACTTCGCGGAATCTGATTCGGCAGTTGCGTTTGTGAGATGAACGCCAATCAGTTGTTCCGGAATGCCGCGACTTTGTGCCGCGTTAAGGACGATGGTGCCGCCGTCTCGCACGTAGGTTGTAAGTTTCTCACTCCAGCCGGTGGGCCAGTCTAGGTGGCCACCGACGACGACTGCCCTGTAGTTTTCAAGTGGATTAGATTCTCTTTCACCCTTTGCGAGCCTCTGCGAATCGCCCTTCACGCTCGGCGTTAACCTTCTGCCCTCCGCGCGACTCGGGTTGGTCTAATGGTTTCGCTTTCGCATCGACTTCATCAGCGTTTTCACCTGGGTTCACGCGTCCGTCGCCTTGCCGGCCGGGATTACGGACGGGGAGATGGGGAGACGGGGAGACTTCGGGACTTGAGACTTGGGCCCCGGAACTTGAGCTCTGAGACATGGGCCTTGAAACTGAGTTGGCAGCGACAATAACGTCGAAAATATTTCCAAACACGCCCGAAACAAAAGCCTGCCGATCGCCACTCGCGGGTTCACCTTCCACAACCAATCCGGGAAAGTATGCGACTCCAAACAACTCCCGCAGCGCTCGATCACTGCGATTAATCTGCGAAACACCAAAAGGCCATTGCGGATAGTCAGTCATGTCCCAGCCATGAGCGGGATCGAGGAGGAAAGCTACCGGCGTAAATGGAGTCCCGCGATCCGGATGCTTCTCAGCAAACCTCATGAACTCATCCGTGATGCGTCCCAGCGGATTCAGTTGAAACGGATGCTCGCCGGGGCCCGGTTTGAAGAATTGATCAAAGCCTTGTTCGAGGTAGATCGCCGATGCCCCTGACATGTAATACATGTAATAGCTCTTCCGATACCAAGACAATGATGGCCCCATCGTGGGCCCGTAGCGCGAGTGAAAGAAATTGTCAGGACCGGCAAAGTTTTGCACTTTTGTAAACGTCGTTGCCGTATCGCCAAAATTCGCTGCGTGATAGTAAGCAAAACCACCACCAAACTGCCGCACTGCGCCGCGCGTGAAGGCGATGCGCATGCCGAACATGGGTTGGACCGCCGGCGTTTCCATGCCAAGAAGTCTTACTCCCCAATTAGCCAGTGCGTGCGCATAAGCCGTACTCGAAGTGGCTTGCGCCGGAATCAGTTTTTCCCACATCGGACCGGTGGGCGTGTGAAAGATCGTGCTCCACTTTTTATCGAGGGCACCTGTGTAAAAGACCCGGTGAGCTTCTAACAATTCCGCCCGCGACATCGAGGGCGACATTTTCAAGTCGGTCGGCGCCATCGACGTATAAACGTAACCAATGCTCTCACCCGAAACCCAACCGAGAAACTGGTTGCGCAATTCGCCGTTGAGCAGGGCCCACGCCGCCCGGCCTTCCTCTTCAGTCATCTGAATCGCGCCGTAGTTTATCAACACACCGAAGGGCATCTTGCTCTGCCGCAGGTAACGAAGAAACGGACTGCCTTCCCGCAGATATTCTTTTAAGTCGTTGATGTAGATGACGGGCACAACGAATTTTGACGCGAAGATTGGCACGTCCTTCGCGCCTTTATATGTCGCTATAAATTGATCGATGGGTTCAGCGTGAAAAGGATAAAGCGCACGCTCGGTGTCCGGCTGGTCGTACGATGCCCAGAATTCTTTGGCGATGTTCCAGGGCATAAAAAAATCGCGCCCGGCAATCTGCGGACGAAGCCATGCGGCAGGAATAGTTGCGGCGGCCGGTGTAAGCAACGACGTTAGCGAACGCCCCTGCTTGTTCCAGTCGCGCAGGTAGCGCATGGCGGCGAAGTCAGGTTTTCGCCGGCCTTCAGGAATGTAAGCCGGATCGCTGGTGAGCAGTACACAGTCGACATGCCGGCGGGCTCCAGCTGCCTTTTCGATCGTCAACGAAATGCGCGCCGGTCCTTTTTCAAGTTTTGCTTCCGCGTGTGCCCAGGCGAACGCCCAATTCCAATACATGCTCACTTCGTCGTGCGGGTCAATTACATCCTGCGCGCCAAACTCATGACGAAACACTTCGCGGTTGTTTTGGTTAACTCTCAGAACAAAGTTCTCAGTCTTATTGGCCCAGTCGGCGTAACGCACCCAAACCTTGTAACTGCCGGCGCGAGGCACTTCCAGATCTTGATAAAGCTCTCCTGTTGTTTCATCAAAACTGGCAGCCGCGGAATTCCATTCGCTTTCGCCGCCTTGCGACCACTCGGCAGAGACGCCGGGACCATTGATGCCCCAACCGGGTGCCTTTGCTTTGGGTAGATTTAGCCAGGAAGCGTTTAAGATCGGCTCACCGCGACGGTCAGTGGCAATCCCGCGCATGTTTTCAGCCTCGAACCAGAGGTGCTCGGGAAGCGGGGATGCGGAGACGCGATGAGGGGCGATCGTTTGGGAAAAACCGGTGGCGGATAAGAGGAGTAGAAGAAGAAGGTACTTGATCGGCTGATGAAATCTCACGCGATAAATTTAACCGCCAAGACGCCGAGGCGCAAAGACGCCAAGACTGTTCAGAATTTAGCTCACGCTTAATGTGCTAATGAATTTCTTTGCGGCCTTTGCGACTTTGCGTCTTGGCGGTTAGAGATAGCTTGCTAACGCACTCACACTCGCGAGGCGCGCATCAGCCCAGCGCATCCAGACACTCCACCAGCGTGCGCTGGCGGCAGGTGAACATTGGAGTATCTCTGAGCGTGTAACAATTCGCCTTTGTCTCACGCAGCTCCTGCACCAGATCGAGAAAGTCCGCCGGATGGTTTGTTTCAAACGATACCACAAAGTCTTGATCGTCAAGTCCAAAGGAGTAAGTCGTATGAACCTTCACCGACCGGTACTTGCTGGCGATGCGAATGTTCTCATCCATCATTTCCTGCCGCTGGTCGGATGAGCGCGCATACCATTCGCGCGTCTTAACGAAAGGACAAACAAACAAGTAGTCCGACTCGCCGGGGACGATGTGCAAAAGATCCTCAGGGTGATCCGGATTGTTCTTAGGAATATAGATGGATCGCTTGGTCATGGAGAGGAACGATTGCACCGGCGCGATGTATCTCGCGATCTCCGTGGCGTTAAGCCGGGCCGTCATCTCCTGAAAGGGCTCAAGCTCGAAGCCAATGCGCCAAATCATGAAGTCAACATTGGTTCGTAGTCCCACCGTCGAATAGGTTTGCAGCAATAAGTGTGAGCGATACTCTTCGAAGGTGCGCACAAACTCTGTCTTACAATTTTGCTTATCAGCTTCGGACAACAAGCGCCATTCAGGACGAGCTCCGTAAAAAGTGAAGTTTACAAACTGGCGCGGTAGTTTTGCCTTAAGCTCCTCGACCTCACCACATGTCGGCGCCAGGCGAAGGGACCCTCGCACTGCATTACCTGAATCCTTTTCGGTACTCATGTGATGTGCCCCTCTGATTAGTGAATCGTGAATGCGGGTGTCGGAGAGCTCCTCAAAATCGAGGTAAAGTCATTCTGCCCCTCTGAGTGTGCAATTGCAACCGGGTAGTAATGCAGTTTGGGAGTAGACCGCATCCAAAGGTCAACTCGGTACAGTACGGGAGCGGTAGCGACCGCATTTAGATTAAGTGAATATCCAAGGGTGAGACCCAAAGTGCCTCAAGCTTCAAACCACACCGTTATACTGGTTGAATGCGGTCGCTACCGCTCCCGTGCTGTACCGAGTGGCACCCCTTCATCGGGGTTCGACTAGCGCCCGCTGCATCACTAACTTGCAACTAGCTCCGTTGCTTTACGACTTAGAGTGGATGTTATACTCGTCGCGTTTCCAAAAACTGTTAGGTATGGACCGAGGAAAAGCGATGGGGTCTGCAAAGTTAGTGCTTGTTTTGACTGTGATTACTGTTTTCACACTCGCCTGCGGCAATGCAGGGACGGACACGACTAACACTGCTGCACCCGCTGCTTCACCCGTCGCGTCTTTGCCGGCAGCAACGCCTGATGCACTCGCGTCCGGACGGATCCATTTTGAAAAGAACTGTGTGGATTGCCACGGCGCGACAGGTGAGGGGGGACCTAAAGAGGTTGATGGCAAGCGATTCAAGGTACCGAGTCTTCGCGAAGGTCATGCCCTCAAGCATACGGACGAACAATTTGTGAGCCAGATTACTGAGGGTGACGATGAGATGCCGGCCTTTAAAGACAAACTAAGCCCGGAGCAAATCAACGAGGTGGTTCGGTATATTCGAAAGGAATTTCAAGGCAAGTAGAAATCGGCAATCGTAAATCGCAAATTGAATTAAAAGGCACCCATAGCTCAGTTGGATAGAGCGTTTGACTTCGAATCAAAAGGTCGCAGGTTCGAGCCCTGCTGGGTGCACCAATACAGTCAACACTTTAGGTCCTCCGTAATAACCCCTCAGAGGCGTTTTGTGTGCCTATAGTGTGCCAGTGGCCCCAATAGTCACCCGTACAGCATTCGCTCAAGCTGGGCCGTGGCTTCCTCTTGCATTCCCGGCAGCACGTGGCTGTAAACGTCCATCGTAATCGTCACAGATGAGTGGCCTAGGCGTTCGGCTACGATCTTCGGGTGGACGCCCGCTGCGAGTAGCAAGGTGGCGCATGAGTGGCGCAGGGAATAGAGCGTGGCTGTCGTCGGAATCATAGCTGCATTGAGTATCGGTTTGAAGTGGCGCTTTGTTAGGTTTTCCAGAACTAAGGGTGTTCCACTATCGGAGCAAAACACTAGATCGCTACGGATGCCCCACGATAACAATTCCTCGCCTCGCCTCACGCGATAGTCTTTCAACTCCCGCACGATGCCCGGCGTTAATGGAACGTTGCGACGTGATTTGCTCGTTTTAGGCTCACTGAAATACCATCCTTTACCTTTGCCCTTATGCCGCTGTAGGGTCCGTTGAATAGTCACTGTCGAGCGATCCAGATCAAGGTCTGACCATTTCAACGCCAGCACTTCTGAGGGCCGCGCCCCTGTGTCAATCGCGAAGGCGAATAGCGGTTGATACTTATCCGACACTGCCAGGAATCGCGCCGCTTCGTCACGGCTGAATGCGTACATTTCTTTAGCCTTGTGCCGGGGCAGCCCTACGGCATCGCAAGGGTTGGTGTGTATAAGGTTCCACCTAACAGCTTGGCTCAGGGCGCTGCTAAGGGGTGCGTGTAAGTGCTTGGCGTTTGAGGGCGTCAGTGTGCTGTAGAAGCGCTGTATATCGTCAGGCCGCAAGGCAGACAGCCGTTTATCGCCTAGCGCTGCTGTAGCGTGGTTCAGTTGCCACTCATAGCCTCGAAACGTGCGCTCAGATACGCGGGTTTTTGCTATGGTTTCAAGCCATTTACTCAGGAATTGCGAAACGGTTTCGGCGCTTGGGTCGAATCTACGGTAATTGTTCGGGCGCTCCGACCCGACCCTGCTGCGCTAGCAGCGAGAGAATTGTCTCGCCGGTTGCAGGCTTCACCACGTGAATGTCGAAGCCGGCTTCTCGTGAGCACTGACGATCCTCGGGCCGCCCATAGCCTGAGAAGGCGACCAGCATCACGTCGCCCTTCAGCGCTTGCCGCAGCCGCCGCGCCACCTCGTAGCCATCGATGTCCGGCAAACCGATGTCGACGATCACGACGGTCGGCCGCTCGACGAGGGCGATCTTGAGCCCTTCGCGCCCGGAACCCGCCGCGAACACCCGATGACCATCGAGTTCCAAGGATGTCGCAAGAACCTCGCGGGCATCCTGATTGTCATCGATGATCAACACCCGATGGCGCCCGCCACGCGCTGGCATCGGTTCGCTTTTGACTGGCGTGCCGACCGTGCGCGGCAAGCGCACGATGAACTCGCTTCCTTTCTCCGGTCCCTCGCTCCGAGCGATGATGGTACCGCCATGAAGTGTGGTGAGGTGCTTCGCCAGCGCGAGCCCGATACCTAGCCCGCCCTCGGTCAGGGTCGCGGACCTGTCCAGCTGCGTGAACAACTCGAAGACCTCGCCGAGCCGATCCGGGGGAATCCCGATGCCGGTGTCGCGGACACGCGCGACCGCCTCGTCACCCTCGACAACCACCTCGACCGTCACGAGACCGCCGGGCGGCGTGTACTTTGCGGCATTGGCGAGCAGGTTTGAGGCGATCTGCTGGATCTTCACCGGGTCGCCCAATACGACGATCGGCTCCGACGCGAGGGTCACGACGACGTGCTGCCGACGCGCCTCGAAGCGGTGGCGCTCCGCGTCGACTGTTTGTTCGACGACGCTGCGCAGATCCACCGGCTGCAGATGCAGGTCAATCTTGCGCTGACCGATTCGCGCCACGTCGAGGAGCTCGTCGAGGACGGCGGCGAGATGCTCCGTCTGCCGCCGCACAGTGCTGCGTGCCCGCACGGCGTCGAAAGATGTCGCGTCGATCCGATCAAGCGTAGCGACCCCGTTAAGGATGGCGGCGAGCGGGTTGCGCAGTTCGTGCGCGAGCACCGCGAGGAACTCGTCCTTGGTGCGGTTCACGCGCTCGGCGTTGGCCCGGGCGACGCGCTCTTCGTCAAGCACATGAGCGCGCTCGGCGTCGACACGCCGCCGCTCGGCGACATCGCGGAACACGAGCACCGCCCCAACGACGGTGCCATCCCCGGCAAGAATCGGCGCGGCGCAGTCGTCGATGGGAAATACACGACCGTCTCGGCTTACGAGTGAAGTGTGGTTGGCTAGCTTGACTGCCATCCTGTCCGCGATCGCGCGATCCACCGGGTTCTCAACCGCCTCCCGCGTACGCTCGTGGACGATGACAAAGATGTCCGCGAGCGGACGGCCGTCGGCGGCCTCCCTGCTCCAGCCCGTGAGCAACTCCGCCTCACGGTTCATGAAAATTACCTGCCGCGCCGTGTCGGTAAGGATGATTCCATCGCCGATACTGGCAAACGCGACGCGCCAGAACTCCAGTTGCTCGCGCAGTGCGACATCGGCCCGCTTGCGCAGCGTGATGTCACGGGCGATCTTGGACACGCCGACGATCGTGTTGTTCTCGTCGCGCACAGGCGAGAGCGTGACCGAGATATCGATGGGCCGTCCGTCCTTGCGCAGACGCACCGTCTCATAGTGGTCGATGTGCTCGCCCTGGGAGAGCCGACGCAGGAACTCTAGCTCCTCGTCGAGGCGATCCGCCGGGAACAACACCGTAATGGGCTGACCGATCATCTCTGTCGCTGTATAGCCAAAAGTCCGCTCAGCGCCCGGGTTCCACGACGTGACGATACCGTCGAGCGTCTTGGTTGCGATCGCATCGTCCGAGTCATGAACGATTGCAGCGAGCAGTGCCAGTTTATTCCAGTCGGTATTAGGCATCATGGGCTTTTCACGGCTCCCTCGCTCGGGAGTTGGGCGCCAACGTCAGGCATAATTTCCCGAGCCCGCAGTCGCCGAACGCGGGCCTTCAGCTGCGGCGCGCGATCAGCATTCAAGCTGCAGGAAAGAAGCTTGAGAACTATGCTATCGCGCCGTCGCATTAAGCACCTCACTTTCTGTTCGCAGGCTCGGAGTAGAGACCTTCGGGGTTGAGGGTTGAAAAACACTACGAGGAATGGCAGGCTTATATCACAAGAGATGGCAGGCTGAAAACACAAAGGGCGCTGCCCGTCCTCACCCCTGAGTAGGCAACGCCCTTGGCTGGGCTGGTTGCTCGTAACGTCCTCACATCGGCAACCGAGAAAGCTAACGAATCAATTTGTTTGGGATTTAGCCTTTTCAAGCGAACGGATGCGGTCATGAGCTTCTTTCACTTGCACAAACTGCCGATCCACAAGTGTCTTCACATCCGCCGGAAGGTCAACAGCTTCCTCGTAGGCCTTTACCGCAGCGTCTTCGCCACGCTCACATTCAGAGATGATGGCACCCTCATCTTCGCCTGTAACTGCCGACTTAATGTTAATCCAGCCACGATGGATTACAGCTGCAGTGCTTCCTGTCTCTTCCGGATCTCCTCCCAGTCTGCGAACCTCATTCTGCAATTCAGCCGCAAACTGGGCGCGTTGCTGTGAATAGGTATTGAAGAGCGTGATAAGTTTAGGGTCTTTAATCCCCTCCGCAGCCGTGCGAAAACCGTTCTGGCCGTCTTTGCAGGTTTCCACCAGGTTATTCAGAGTCGAGATCACTTCGTCGTTATTTATAGCCATTAGTCTTGCTCCTTGATTCAGTTGGATTGATTTAGTTCTACAAGTTAGCGCAATAAGTTAGCGCAACGCGTATGCCATCGTTACGAAGGGTGATTCATCACTGAAAGTCGCACATTCGCCAATCCTTACTGCATTGTTCAGCGAGGATGCTGCATCGGATTGAGGCAGTGCTCACGCCAAGCAAGAACTTTAAGGCCGGATGCAAGTTGAGTTATAGGGATTCGGTATTACTGGCATTTAGTAGGTTGGGTGGTGGAGTGATGCTGACCAACCCTGGGCCATAGAAATCTATTTTGAATCCGCGCTCGCGCAGATCTCTGAGTCGTTGTTCGATGTCGCGGTCCAGGGCGTTGACGTCGATGTTTAGTCTATCGCGATACTTAGCGCGATGGGCCTTTAGGTAAAAACATTGGAACAACGTCACCTGCCAACGCGTGGCTCCGCAGGTGAGACTCGAACCTACAAGCCTTCGGTTAACACAGAAGTAACCCCCCACTGCCATTGCCCACTACTGAGTCGCACTAAGTAACATACAGCAGGCCAGTTATCTCACCCCCAGAGGCGGCTCAGGATCACTGCGGCCTCGGATGAAACACTTCCACTAAGAACCAAACCCTGCATGAAGATAGCCAAAAAAATTGACGTTGCGAGGCCCAGGCTTGCAGTGATCACACCGGCTTTGATTTCGTTATGACGTCTGACCTCTGCGCTAATGCCTCGCCGGTGATCCAACTCATCTTTACGTCGTTTGCTCTCTGCATCTGAAAGAGTCATGTCAGCGAACCAGGGCTTGTTTCGATCAATCTTCTCGCCCGCCACTTTCATATCGGCCGCCTGACGCACAACGGGGAGATTGGAACCGCACACCGTACAGAATTTCAGTTCTTCGCCTTGGTTTGAACCGCACCGTGGACAGTACATAGGACACTCCTTCCCCAGCTACACAGGATACGAAAATTGTCCTTGCTGGTTCACTATCTTCGTATTAGGTGACCGTGCCGCCGTACGCAGCGGCAAGTTTACTGCAAAGTAAGAGTATGAGGGATCGCCTCGAAGGAGTGTCGTTAATTTGCCAAGGAATAATAGATCCACAGCAGAACGCTCCGCCCTCGAAAGTAGCTAAGTTGAAATTGAGACGCGTAGCGTCGTGATGATTTTAGCCCGGCCCTTCAAAGGCCGGGCTAAACTCAGTTCGCCGCTATTCGTCGATTGCTGAAATTGAGCCCTTAAGTTAAAGCAACGCAGAACAATGGTAAGCTCGGACAAACTTAGAACCCGTCGTAGCCGTACGTAGGTAAATGACCGTCGCCATCGAAGTTGAAGATCTGCAAAAAGTTTATCGAGCCAGCAGTGGTGAAGCAGTGCGAGCCCTGGACGGCGTTTCGTTTCAGGTTCCGCAAGGCCGCATCTATGGTTTGCTCGGACCAAACGGCGCTGGCAAATCCACTCTGGTGAAAATCCTTAGCACGATTACGCCTCTCACTTCGGGGCGCGCGGCTGTGCGGGGCTGCGATGTTTCGCGCCAGCCGTTGGCGGCGCGTCAGCAGTTGGCTGTTGTCCTGCAACAAACCGCCACAGAGAACCTTTTAACGGTTCGGGACAACCTGCTCATTTATGCCTATCTACACGGAGTAAAACCACCGGCAGCGCGACAACGATTGCTGACGGTGGCTGAAGAGTTTGAGCTCGGAACACAGCTGCGGGATACCGTTCAGGAGTTGAGTCTCGGCACTAAACGTCGCATTCAGGTAGCGAAGATTTTCATGCTGGATGCACCGGTAATCATACTTGACGAAGCCACGACCGGAATGGATCCCCTTATGAAAAGGCGGGTGATGGACCGCTTGCGCGCAGAAGCACGCCAGGGACGCACCATTCTTTTAACTACGCAGGTTCTCAGTGAAGCCGAAGAATTATGTGAAAGCATCATGATACTTGATCGCGGGCGTTCGATGGCTTCGGGCACTTTGCGGGAGCTGCGCAAGCTGTCCACTCATATGTTCCGTGTGAATCTCACATTTGCAGATACGAACGGAGATTTAGTCAGCAAGCTTGAGGCTCTCCAACCGATACAGTTACAGGTTGATGGCAACACTGTCGAAATGGTGTTCCAGGGCGAAGAGGCCTCTCTGCTCGGGAGGCTTGCTGACATTTCTCGAGATACGCCGATTCTGCAATTTGAAGTGCGCGGACCAACGCTGGAAGAGATTTTCATTACGCTGATGAAGGAGACAAGATGACCGGGATCGGCGCCGTCTTTTACCGCGATTACCGGCAGCGGATGACCAACATCGGGTTCGTCTTCTGGGATCTTTTTGTGCCGTTGGCCTACCTGCTGCTTTTTGGGATTGGCTTTGAGCGAATGCTGGGCCGCTCGATTGCCGTTGAAGGCCAGCCTTTTGGCTACACCGCCTTCCTCCTCCCAGGTGTGCTGGGGATGGTCACTTTTTCGGTGGCGATGAACACCTCCTGGGGCTTCTTCATGGATAAGGATTCTGGAATCTTCTACGAGCTACTGACCTATCCAATCACGCGCCCGCAACTGCTGATCGGCAAGATCAGTTTTAATGTTCTACTCGCAGTAATCGGTTCGGTTCTGGCAGTTGTGCTTGGCGTTGTAGCTATGGGTGTTCCGATTCGCTGGGACCTGCTGCCTTTAACCGCGGCGATCGTAACAGCAGCAACGGCAGGATGGTTTTTTCTCTTTAGTGTGTTCGCTATTAAGCTCGCGCGAATGGATGCGTTCAATACCGTATTGAGCGCCACCTACATCCTGCTCATGTTTCTAAGCTCAATGTTTTACCCGTTGAGCGACTTGCCGATCTGGTTTCGCGTGCCCGCCTATCTTAATCCTATGACCTGGCAGGTTGATCTGTTGCGCTTCAGCCTGCTTGGCGTTGGCTCACCAACCAGTCTTTTGATTGAAGGTGGGGCGGTGATAGTTTTCGCCGTAGTTTGTTTGTTCCTCGCGGTGCGTGCGCTGAATCGCGCGGACTAAAATCCCGAAGCTTAGCCTTGACCTCGAGTATGAACGGTAGGAGCGTCCCTCCGGGGGCGCCCCTGAATCTCGAACACGGGGGCGGCCACGGAGTGCCACCCCTACAGCGCGGCCAAGGTCTAATAGGAAGATAGACGCACAGTAAGCACAGACTTGTTTCTGAGACTTTTGAAAATCTGCCGTAAGAAAATCTTTCCGAGAGTGTCGATTTGAGTGCTCGCCGTTCGATTAATGGATAGAAGCAACAATCTCAGCGTCGAAGCAACGGCTCAGGCGGTGAATATGAAAGCAAGAAACCCAATGACACTTAAGGAGAAAGATAATGGCTGCAGCTAATCCGTACTTAAACTTTAACGGCAACACCGAAGAAGCATTCAATTTCTACAAATCGGTGTTTGGCGGAGAATTCCTGGCGCTGATGCGATTCAAGGACAACGCAGAATGTGGACAAATATCCGAGAGCGACAAGAACCGGATCATGCACGTCGCGCTACCAATCGGTAATGGTAACGCTCTGATGGGCACGGACTCGTTGGAATCGCTTGGGCAAAAACTGACGGTCGGCAACAACTTCTATATTTGCCTCTCGCCCGAAAGCAAAGAAGAAGCTGAGCGGCTTTTCAACGGACTTTCCGCCGGAGGCAAAATAGAAATGCCACTGCAGGATATGTTCTGGGGCGCTTACTACGGTTCATTTGCCGACAAATTCGGCGTCCAGTGGATGGTGAACTACGAGAAGAATGGCCATCAGTAATAGAGAGAGTACAGAGTCCATCACGTGCTTATTGGCTAGGAATCTTAGAAAGCGGCAACAAGTTACCGCACTCCAAAGTCGGGCCTGTTTCGATAGTCGCAAGTTTTTGGAGTGCGCTGACTTGTCAGCGCCTTAATGTGAGGTCCCACGGCCCCTTATCTTTGGGCGAAAGGGGTGGGTTGGAATTTCGAAGGGAGAAACACTATGGCACTAATCGACGCAATGTTGCAGGAGCTCGAACAGGAAGCACAGACGACGCGACGCGTGCTTGAACGTGTACCCGACGATAAGTTGAAGTGGCGACCGCATGAAAAGGCGAGAACGCTGGGAGAGCTCGCGCTGCATGTAGCGATGGTGCCTGGGAGCGTCGCCGAGTTTGTCGCCGCTGAATCCCCAGTTCAGGCGCCCCAGTTTACTGACACCAGTCCGAAGCAGGCTTCGGAGCTCATTCCCGCTCTTGAGGAAAGTATTGCCAAAGCAAAAAAGTTGCTCGGCGGAATGGATGATGCTGCCCTTAATGCAACCTGGCGCATGATGCAGGGCGATCGCGAGCTGATGGCAATTCCACGAGTTGCGATGCTGCGGTCGGTCATGCTGAATCATTGGTATCACCATCGCGGGCAATTATCGGTGTACCTGCGCGAACTCGACATTCCGATCCCCTCTATTTACGGCCCTAGTGCGGATGAAAATCCGTTTGCCTGAGACTGAGTGAGGACGGTTGGAGAAAGAAGACCCTATGAAATACATGCTGCTGGTTCACCATGATGAGGAAGCATTCGCCAAACGCGAAGAATCTGAGCGGCAGCAATTGCTTCAGGAGTCGGTACAGTTGGCAAACCAGCTCCACTCTACTGGGAAATATCTAAGTGCCGCTCCGCTGCATCCGAGTTCGGAAACAGTCTGCGTTCAGGTCCGCAACACTAAACGCCTGGTCACCGATGGTCCCTTCGCAGAAACGCGGGAGCAGCTGGGTGGTTACTTCCTGATTGATGCAAAAAATCTCGACGAGGCGATTGAAATCTCGGGACGAATTCCAGGAGCGCGCATCGGAACCGTTGAAGTGCGGCCCGTAACTGAGGTCGAAGGTCTGCCCGAGGATTAGTTTGCGCGGGCCTTTTGCCCAAGTCTCAAGGATCGAATCTGCCCCCAAAGAAACCTTTGCCAGGGACAAACTCCACAAATCTAGTGGGTCCTAATTTCTGTAGGGGCGGCACTCCGTGGCCGCCCTCTTTTGGCATTCAAAGCCCCACGAGGGACGCCCCCTACTCAGTTTTTCAACTAAGCCACCATCAAAATCTGGACAGATTTCCACGCCGCGTTGTAGAGTGGTTCCAGACAGGCCTTTCGCGGCTGTCACCCAATAAGCTCCTCTCTCACGCCCCGGAGCTAGTCAGCCAACATTTCATGAGTTCGCATCGCCTCCCGAGGCCAGCTCAGCCTAATAGAACCTTCTGCCTTAACCATGAAATCTCAAACGACCTCCTCTAACTCTCCCCTCGATACGAGACCTTCCAAGCCCGCCACCAGTTCGCCAAACGGTTCTGAGGGCGCCGTCGCCGAAATCGATCGGCTGCTCAAGGGAATCGAAGAGAGCGTCCGGCCTCCTGTGTCCGTAGTCTTCTCGTCGCTGCTGAAGCTTTTGCGGCAAGTGCCCGCGTTTAAAAACCTACAGCAAGGACTCCCAGCAGCCGAGACCACGACGGCAATAGCCGACTTTCGCAACCAGGCAAATGCGCTGATCGATTTTATGCTTGCGACGGCGACGAAAACCGCGAGTCGGGACGAACTGTTGTCAGAGACCCTGGATGGGATTTCATTCGCCTTGAGCCACGACGTGAAACGAATATTCGATTCTGAGTTGAAGGCGCTCAATTGGAAGGCTGGTGAGCGATTAGCTGAAGGCAAAGTGGCTTATATCCAGGGACTGCTCACGAACTGTTTGCAACAGTCAATCATCACTATGGCCCAGGTATTCGATCCCAGTCTGAACGGAGCCAAATTGTTTGATAACAATCAGGCCAGGCTTATGGAGTCGCTGATTCTCTGCCGCGATTTGACGGAAATGCTACAGACGGTACACGCCTGCGAAAATGATCTGGCGCGGCAGTCAGCCATTCTGGTTGAACGGGTAAACAGGTTTCGCAATGAGTCGATGCAGTTTCTGATGTACAGAGACTGGCAGGAATTTGAAACTATTTCAGAGGTTCTAATGTCTTCCGGTCCCGAAACGTCCGAACTGGGATCACCATTACATTCTTTTAAGTGCTATCTGGAGACTCTACTGGGCCAGGTGAAGCTGCGGGCGGTGCTGGTCGATGTATTTTGTGATTTTTTCCCAGAGGGCGATGGGGCCAATCCCAACTGGAACGAAGCTCAGAACCGGCTGGCCTTCGAATTATATCGGGCCGAGCTATCCTCAATAATAGAACGAGACTTTGGCCCGGAGGTTTCAGAGGAACACGAGCTTGTCTAAGCGCCGGCGGTTTGGGTCTCCACCGGCTTCCGTTGATCGATGGAAACATAATTCCTGGTGCGATGACCAAGGTAGACCTGCCGGGGCCGCGCAATTTTCTGATCCGGATCTTCCAATAGCTCCACCCACTGCGCCAGCCATCCGGAAGTGCGCGGAATCGCAAACAACACAGGAAACATATCGAGCGGAAAACGCATCGCTTGATAGATGATGCCCGAATAGAAATCAACATTCGGATATAGCTTGCGCTTTACGAAGTACTCATCCTCCAAAGCAATCCTTTCCAATTCAAGCGCAATATCCAAGAGTGGATCTTTGCCGGTCACTTCAAAAACTTCGTAAGCCACTTTCTTGATTATTCGGGCGCGGGGATCGTAGTTCTTGTAGACACGGTGTCCAAAACCCATCAGGCGAAACTCGCCCTCCTTTACGCGTTTCACATACTCGGGAACCTTATCAACCGAGCCAATCTCTTTCAGCATACGCAAAACCATCTCATTCGCGCCGCCGTGCAATGGTCCGTAGAGCGCCGCGGCAGCACCGCCCAGTGCTGAGAAAGGATCCGTTTGGGCGCTACCGATACTGCGCATCGCATTGGTGCTGCAGTTCTGTTCGTGATCGGCATGCAGAATAAAGAGAACGCTCAGTGCATGCTCCAGAGTTGGATTAGGCTGATACTTCAACTCCGTAGTCTTAAACATCATGTTGAGGAAATTGCCCTCGTAAGTCAGATCATTGTCGGGATACGAGTACTGCATTCCGATCCGGTGGCGAAAGGCAAAGGCTGCGATGGTTGGTACTTTAGCTATCAGCCGGTGAATCTGTTTGCGACGGCACGATTGATTGAAAATGTCTTTGGCGTCCGGATAAAAAGTCGAAAGCGCTCCGAGCGTGGCTTCGAACATTCCCATCGGGTGGGCATTGTAATGGAAGCCATCAATCACTTTCTTGATGCTCTCATTGATAAAAGTATGGTGAGTGATGTTCCAGATCCATTCACGCAATTGCTCTTCGTTTGGTAGTTCACCGTACAGCAGCAAGTAAGCAACTTCGAGGTATGTGCTCTGCTCCGCGAGTTGCTCGATGGGATAGCCACGATATTCCAGGATGCCTCGATCGCCGTCGATGAAAGTAATGCGACTCTTGCATGAAGCGGTGTTCATGAAGGCCGGATCGTAGGTCATCAACCCAAAGTCGTCGTCGGACGTTTTGATCTGGCGTAGATCCATCGCCTTGATCGTCCCGTTTTCAATGGGCAGGTCGTATTGTTTGCCGGTTCTGTTGTCGGTGATAGTTAGAGTGTCAGAGCTCATGCGTATCTCCTGAAAGCGCGTCGGTATTGGGAATAATCTGGAGGCGAGCAGAGTAACTCCGACGTGCTTTACGAAGCAAACGCCATTAGATGAACGTTTCTGGAAACTTCGCTACTCGCTTCAAGTCAATTGTTTCATTCACACCGGGCTTTAGCCCGGTGCCCGACTCACTCAAGATGTCTGAGGAACCGTTTCAACGGTTTTTTTGTGCGAAGAAAATAAACTGTTGAAACAGTTCCAAGGCTTGAATTCCCCCTTCACCGGGCTGAAGCCCGGTGAGAATAAGAGGTGCTCAAGTGAACGCTTGTCGCAGTCGCAGCATCATCGCCTTCAGCGCGTTAATTATTTTGCGCAGCATCAGGAACGAAACTGTGAGGAAGACGGCTATCACTGCGAACAAAACAAAAGGCGCAAAGATTGAAAGCAGCACCGAGCCGACAGCGATCGCGTCTTCTGTGAGACTAACTACAATATTGGAAGCCGGCTCCGGACTCAGATTTATCGCGGCCCGAGCACTGGCTTTCGTTCCATGCGCACTCAGCGCCAAGCCGCCTCCAAGCAGGAAGGCAGCTACCTGAACTCCCCGATCGAAATCGCCGAAAGCAGTGGCAGCTAAAACGGCGCCTGCAGGAACTCTGATGAAGGTATGAATGGCATCCCAGATGTTGTCGACGTAGGGAACTTTGTCGGCAACAAACTCGATGAGGTAAAGAGCCAGGGCGAGACCGATGATCCACCAGCTCGTCAGGATATCGAGCTCACCCGGCAACTTTAGATTGGCAAATCGCCCGAGCAATCCGAGCGTCGCCACGGCAGCATAAAGATTGATTCCGGAAACCCAACCCGCGCCCATCGCGATTGCCAAAGTGCTTATCAGATTCATCGACCACCTCCCATTACCATACGACCGCCGCCACGCCTTGGTTCGGGCTCCTGCTTAGCGTAGATCCACGTAGCCGCGCAAACAGCGCCGCAGGCGCTGCAGAAGGTAGCCAGGGGCAGGCGCGCAGCGCCGCCCCTGGATCCAATGTTCGATTTTCCGCGCGCCCTGAAAGGGCGAGAGAAGCTTCAAATAGATATAGAATCTTAATCAAGCTCTAACAATCTGATACTCACGGAGGTGCCTCATGCCTTCTACTCACCTGAGTCTTCACTACCATCTAATTTTCAGCACCAAGAACCGTCTCAGAATGATTGCTAAAGACTGGCGTTCGGATCTCCACGCTTATATGGGTGGCATCGTTAAAGGAATCAAAGGCGTCCCTTTGGCGATCGGGGGGATTGAAGACCATGTTCACCTATTAATTGGCTTGCGAGCGACGCACCGCCTTGATTACGTCCTACGCGATATTAAGGCTGACTCGTCGGCATGGGTTCACAACACCGTCGGTCGGAAAAAGTTTGAATGGCAATCTGGCTATCTCGGTCTTACAGTTAGTCCTTCTCAAATAGAATCTGTAAAGCATTACATTTACAATCAGGAAAAGCACCATCGCCGAAAGAGCTTCAAGGAAGAGTATCTCGAGCTTTTGAAGTTGAGCGGAATTGATTACGACGAGCAATATGTTTGGTGAATGAGTGTCTGTCGCCCTTTCAGGGCTGGACGGGGATTGCCACCGCATCCAGGGGCCGCGCGCTTCGCGCTTGCCCCTGGCTACCTTCTGTAGCGCCTTCAGCGCTGATTCCGATTTGGCTTTTGCTCCGGCGTGCGCTTGGCTTTCCCTAGCCTTACTATAGAACTTTTTAAGATCCATTTCCGTTCCACGATTAACCATTCACGAAAACCGATTAACGATTTCAGGAGGCCCCCATGAACGTAAAGAAATTGGTGTTGACGATCGTCGTCGTCTTCATTATTGCTAACCTGACTGGATTCCTGATCCACGCCCTTCTCCTGGCTCCGGACTACATGGCGGTGAAGGAACACTATCGCCCCGAAGGTTCCGAGAAAATGATTTTCATCTGCCTCGCGTATCTAGCGTTCGCGATCGGAGCGGTGTTCGCTTACGCCAAGGGCGTGGAAAATAAGCCCTGGCTGGGCCAGGGACTGCGCTTCGGCATCGTGTTGTGGCTGATTCTGACGATACCGTCGTTCTTCATAGCTTATGCCGTGCAACCAGTACCGACAATATTGATGGTAAAGCAGGTGGTGTTTGAAGGGATCGACAAGATCGTACTCGGCCTAATCACGGCTGCTCTATATCGGCCCTAAACAAGCCGATCGGGATTGCGAGCCCTGATCAAAAAAAGTGGCCGGCTTCCGCCGACCACCTTTCGTCTAATAAAGTCTGAAGCTCTTCCTATTGTTTGGCGCGTTTCAGTTCTCGCTCGACGCGTTTACGGGACTCGCTTGACTCACGATCGCTGAGCCCAAGATCCTGCAGCGTCTGGCCCAAACTACGACCCGAAGCCAAGCCGTTTAGAATCGCTTGACGAGTAATCGCCGGATGCCGCGAGCCTAAGTTTTGCGCGAGCCGCGTAGCCGAAACGTAATGCCCGAATTTCAGATTCGGATTCGTAAGCAACGCCGATTGATACCCGGCTCTGAGATCGTTTGCGTTAGTGTGCAACGCGCGTGGGATGCCCGGGTTATTTCTTAGCTCATCATCTGCATGGCGCAAATTCTTGCTGGCGTTTCGGGCGCGTTCCAACCCGGCATCAGAGCGGCCTCGCGATTTCTCAGACGCTGTGCTTAGACCTTCATCTGATCGCCCTCCGGAACGTCCTGACGCAGTGCCAAGTCCGCGATCGACGCCGACTCCAGCTGGTGGACCGCCGTGACTGCTCGAACCCGCTCCACCGCCTGACCCTCTACCGCCACCCGTACCTCCGCCGCGACCACGACCCTGAGCAAAACTGGATACCGCCAGGATCACAATCAGCAGCGATGCAAATGCTGTTAAGACGACTCCTCGAAAGTTTCCCTTTCTCATTAGCTACCTCCAGGTTTTATACGACTCTCAAATTAGGGTGCGGAAATTTCGGGACAAGAGGAGAGTGGGATTTCATTATAGCCCTAGATAGACCCCAGGAACCCAGCCAGGTAGGAATGCAAGGAGATTACAATAATAGGCGCGGACAGGGTGCCTGCTGCTGCGGATAGGAGAGCAGGCTCAGGGCGGTTACTTCACACTAAGCAGTTCGACATCGAAAAGCAGGGTAGAGCCGCCGGGAATGTCTGGCGGCTTTCCCAATGCCCCGTAACCAAGAGTGGCGGGTACGATTAGTTTTCGTTTGCCGCCCACCTTCATCGACATCAGTCCTTCGTCCCAGCCTTTGATCACCGCACTCGTTCCAATTCGAAAATTGTACGGTTGTCCTCTATCAAGTGAGCTATCGAACTTGTGGCCATTCTCAAGAGTTCCGGTGTAGTGAACACTCACAGTTTGGCCGCGCTGTGGCGAAGCGCCCGTGCCTTCAACGATATCGACATACTTGAGACCGGAAGGCGTTGTCACTTCAGCGCCGGTAGTGCCTCCGCCACGTTTTGAAAGGACATAACCGACAGCCGAGAGCGCGAGCACTACAACAACCGCGATCGCGACGATCCGCATGTTGCGGTTTTTTCCGGTAGGCGCGGCCGGGCTGGCAGTTGGATACATGGCCTTCGGACGTTTCTTGGCCTTACTTATTTTACGATGACGGCTCTGCGGCAACTTACGGAGTCTCCCTCTCTCTGGTGTAATCGGTGCCTAGTCTTATAACCTGTTTCCGAAGTTCGTTCAAACGGCCCTTAAAAGTTTCGGGTTTCGAGTTTCGAGGTCCGAGTTGCTTTGCTAAGAGAACGCGAAGTCTCGTGAGGATAGAAACTCGAAACCCGAAACCCTAAACTCGAAACTTGATTTAGCCCGATGCCAGTCGTCGCCCTAATTCCTAAACCAAATGCTCCGGTGGAGCTTCGCGAAGTTCCCCGCCCCGAGCTCGAGCAAAACTCCGCCTTACTCGAAGTGGAGCTTTCGGAAGTTTGTGGGACCGACGTCTATCTGCAACAAGGCCGCCTCCAAGGTGTGCCCTATCCCTTGATTCCAGGCCATGTGTCAGTCGGGCGCCTCAAAGAAATTCGCGGACAACTTCTCGATGTTCATGGCAAGGCTTTTCGTGAAGGCGACCGCATAACGTTTCTCGACGTTCATCGCACATGCAATGCCTGCTGGTATTGCCTTGTGGCAAAGGCGTCTACACGTTGCCCCCAGCGAAAAGTTTACGGAATTACTTACGGCCTCGACGACGGACTCTGCGGTGGCTGGGCGCAGGAAATTTATTTGAAGCCGGGTGCCCGCTGCATCCGACTCGATGCCGAACCTGAACTTTTTATGGCGGGTGGTTGTGCGTTGCCCACGGCTTTGCATGCCGTCGAACGTGGCGACGTAAACATCGGCGATACAGTCCTGGTGCTCGGCTCCGGACCCGTGGGCATTAATGCAATCATCATTTCATTGCTAAAAGGAGCGCAGCGCGTGCTCTGTATAGGTGCGCCGCAACATCGTTTGCAAACAGCTTTGTCAGTCGGGGCCGCTGACGCACTCAACATCGAGTCGTCAACTGAGAAGGAAAGACTGGAATGGGTGCGCGAAAGAACTGCGGGTCGTGGTGCTGACGTGACAATCGAAGCTACCGGAGCGCCAATCGCCGTCGTCCAGGCGATGCGCTTTACTCGTGACGCCGGACGAGTGGTGATCGTTGGCCAATACACTGATCATGGTCCGGTTCCTGCTGAAGCTGCATTCAACCCTCATCTTGATTTAAATCAAAAACATCTCGACGTGCGAGGTTGTTGGGGCTCCGATTTCTCCCATTTTTATCGTGGCGCACAACTGATAGCCGACGCCGTTCACGGACAAAACTGGTCAACGATGAAACTCGACCGCTACGATCTGGCACACGCTAACGAAGCGCTGAAGGCGGTTGCGTCTGGATCAGTGCTAAAGGCACTGATCGATCCGGGACTCAAATATTGATCTGACTTTGGCGGGACATAAAAACATGGAATGGTTGGACTGGATTCAATGGCCTGCGATGGTCGTGACCGTAATTGCGGCATGGATGATCGCGTCGAAAAAGAAGTTCAAACGCAACTGGGCGTTCTGGCTCTTTCTCGTAAGCAATGTTCTCTGGATTATCTGGGGGTGGCATGACAGCGCCTACGCGTTAATTCTCTTGCAAGTCGCATTGGCCGCTATGAATGTCCGAGGTACGTTGAAGACGCGTGACACTTAAGTCCCATTTTGATGGGCCCTCATTACCCCGGTTCCCTCGGGCCATTGAACCCGATTCGTCCGTTCTGATGGATGCACTTGCTGGTTTACAAGCAAATACTTTCGGACCGTTTTTTTTCAATACTTTGGATGTATCCATTAATTTGAACAAACCTTAGTAAATCTCCAAAGTCGAAATTCCTGACCAGTCCGACATCCTCCATAATTCCTATCAATTTTGGGCTCTGCTGGCGTGGTCAACGGTGGACCTGCCTCACCGATCCACTGGAATATCTGTTGCGTCATTTCAAGACACGTTTCAGCACTCCGGCGACCAGACCCTAGCGGTCATTCTGTTAACTACCTCAGCGGCTTACGACAAAGGAGAGAACCTATGACTAAGGTAACAAGATCTACAGTGTTGCTCTTGGCATGCTGCGCCCTGCTAGCGCTTCCGGTTATTGCTCAAACAACCGGTTCAATAGCTGGAACCGTTAGCGATGAGAAGGGGGCAGTCATTCCCGGCGCTACGGTGACAGTTCGTAACATTGCCACAAATGAATCGCGCACGGCGCGAACCGATGACGAAGGCCGTTTCCGCTTGGCCAACATGCCCGTTGGTGAGTATGAGATCACCGTTGAAGGTTCTGGATTTGCCAAGCACGTCCGGACAGGTGTCTCACTAGTACTCAACCAGGCCGCGGTCGTTGATGTGGAAATGAAAGCCGCGGGAGTGCAAGAGGTGGTCAACGTTACGGAAAACGCTTCTATGCTTAACACCACAACTGCGGAAGTGAGTACGCGCTTTGATTCGCGACGACTCTCGGAGTTGCCTCTCAGCACCACTCGCACTGTTTATAACGTCGCCCTCTCAGCTCCGGGCATCAGCCAGGTAGTGACCGGACAACAAACGTTCGCAGGCGCCAACACTACCTTCTCTGCCAATGGCGGTCGCGTGCGCTCAAACAATTTCATGATTGACGGCCAGGACAACAACGACTTCGGCGTAGCCGGAGCGACAGTGGGACTCAACAACCCGGATCTGATTCAGGAAGTGCGATTGGTAACGAATCAGTTTACGGCCGAGTTTGGCCGCAATGGTTCCGCAGTGTTCAACGCGATCACGAAGAGCGGCAGCAACCAGTATCACGGCTCAGCGTTCTGGTTTCACAACAGCAACGCATTGAACGCTTGTAGCAACCTGGACAAAAACAATGGCTTCTGTAATCCGAACGCCACCGATCCGTCGAAACGACACGCTCCGTTCCGTATTGAGAACCAGGCGGGATTCACTATTGGTGGGCCACTTACTCTCCCTCGCTTCGGCGAAGGAGGAAAGTCTTACATCAGTGGGCGCGATCGCACCTTCTTCTTCTTCTCATTGCAACGGTGGTGGGATAGACAGCTAGGCAATGGCTTCACGATAAACGGCGTTCCGGATGCCGCCGGAAGAGCAGCGATCCAGGCGGCCGTCGGGAACCGGCCTCAGATAGCCGCTCTGCTGACGCATCTGCCCGCTTCGAACGCCGCGTGCACAACAGCATGCGCACCACTGACTTTTAATGCTAATGGTCAACAAGTAAGTGTCAGCAGGGGCGCATTAACCGGTTCTACAAACGCCGCCTTGAACAACTGGCAGCAGTCAATTCGCATTGACCACAACCTAACCAAAAACCACACCCTCTTTGGCCGTTACATTTTCAATGACAACGACCAGGTCGGAAGCGATCAGGCTACTCCGCCGGGACTAAGCACAAGTTCCCTGGTGCGCAGCCAGGCAGTAAATCTTTCTTTGAACAGCCTGCTCGGTTCCAGGATTGTGAATGAACTACGTGGGGCTTATCAGCGGCAGGGTCAATTGTTCACCAGCGCCGATCCCAGGTCTGAGGAGATCCCATCGATTGAAATCAGTGCCCTCGGATTGTCAGGTTTCAACGCGGCTTCGAACCGCACCGCGATAGGTCTGGCCGTTAATCTTCCTCAGTTTGCTTTCCGGCAGACCTATCAACTCCAGGACAATCTCTCAATTACGCAGGGCAACCATGCCTGGAAATTTGGCGTTGATATTCGTCGCAACCAACAAAAACAGTTCTTCTTCCCGACTATCCGCGGCCGACTGGTTTACAGTACTCTGCAACGCTTTGTTGACGATGTTGCGGATACTGCCACAGTCAACAAGCCGCTAGCTGGTGGACGGGAGATCTTCTACTACGATTGGCACGACTTCTTTGCCTATGGGCAGGACGAGTGGAAGGTAACGCCGAATTTCACCCTGACCCTCGGTCTAAGGTACGAGTCGCCAGGCCAGCCTATTGGTGATCTGGTTGAGGTCAACGACGCAATCGTGGCCACTGCCGGAGGCGACGAACGCTTCAGGTTTACTCCGGTTCCAAAACGCGACAGGAACAATTTTCAACCTCGCATCGGTTTCAACTGGAATCCACGCACGGATAGCGACGGAATACTCGGATTCCTCACCGGCGGAGACAAACTCGTAATTCGCGGCGGCTATGCGGTCACGCACGATTATGCCTTTACCAACATAGCTTCAAACATCGCGAGCGCCTTCCCGTTTGTTGCGGCCGCTGATTTACCGACCAGCGCGCAACCGGTGGGGGGGTCGGAGTTAACAATGCGTTCGTTGTCTTGCCAACCATCCAGGGAGCGACAGGACTCAATCCCAACAGGCTGACGCGCACCATCGTAGGCGACGACTTTCGCTCACCCTACTACCAGCAATTCAGTCTGGAGATGCAACGAGAACTTTCCGCCAATATGCTCATTCGGATCGGTTATGTCGGCACCAAGGGCACGGCTCTCTTTCAAACGCTTGATGGAAATCCGCGCCGTCTCGGCACTGCCACTTGCACGGAAACTGATGCTGACACCTGCCGTGTTAGATCGACCCAGGGTATCATCCGCCATCGAGCGAATGCTGCTGCATCGATTTACCACTCACTCCAGGTCAGTCTTGAGAAACGTCTGAGTCGCGGATTCAGCGCCGGCGCCCACTACACGTGGAGCGCGTTCATTGATACCGCGTCGGAGATCTTCAATCCTTCCGGCGCTGAAGTAGCGGTTTCACAAGACTCCTTCAATAGAAGCACTGAGCGGGCGCGTTCGAGTTTTGACCGGCCACACCGTTTCACCGGTAACTTTGTTTACGAACTACCGTTCATGCGCGACCAAAGAGGCGTGACGGGTCACCTGCTTGGCGGGTGGCAACTAAATTCGTTCTTCACCTTCCAGAGCGGATCGCCGTTCACCGTATTATTGGGAGCTGACCTGGCAGGTGCTTTAAATGGCATCTCCGGCTTGGTGGGCAACGCAATACGGCCTAACATCAACACGGATCTAAACCTCAGTGGCATGTCCATCGAGCAAATTCGCATCGCCGCGGGAGCGCGCACCTGCACTATCGCCGGAACTGCGGTTATAGGCGCGGGCTGCTTCTTTTCAACAGTGACTGCGGCCCAGCGTGTCGGGGATGCGGGACGAAACATCCTCCGCACTGACGGAATTAATCGATTTGATTTCGGCATCTTGAAAAACACGCGAATTGGCGAGAATCAAAGAATCCAGATTCGCGCTGACTTTTTCAACGTGACCAACACTCGCGACTTTGGCGTTCCTGAAGGGCGCGCTAATAACGCTAACTTCCTCAACCAATGGGGCACTAACGGAGGCAATCGCCGCGTGATTGTCGGGCTCCGTTATGTCTTCTAACTCTTTCTCGCACTGCTGACTTGATTGCTGAAAGCAGCAGTCGGATTTGAGCTTGGGCTGGAGGTTCTCCCTTCAGCCCAAATTTTTAGGAGTTGCTGCCCGCTTTAGCCTGGCTAGCAACAGCGCCGATCGGCAAAACTAGCGAGGCGTTTTCACTTACTTGAGCATGTTGTAAACTTTTCAACTAACGATCAAGAAATCCGGAGTGCGCTATGTTCGAGCTTAAGAATTATTTCATCCTTTCCGTTGGCTTGCTGATTGTTGTTTCAGGGCTCTCGGTTCTAAGGGCGCAAGATCGAGGAGCAGTGAATGCCCCAGATGTTCAAGTAGTGAAACATAGTTGGAGCAAGGAGCGTGTAGGTTGGGAAAGAGATCCGTTCGCTGGGCCGATCGAAAACTTTGACGAAATGCGTGTTCGCACCCGGAATGAAAAGCGGATAATGGACGCCAAAAGGGGCGGCAGCTCGGTGGAAAGCAGTAAGGCTGAACGCGACGCGCTTACCGATCAGGCATTGATCTCTGCAATACATAAGGCACCGCGCGCGCGCTATGGCTTTTCTTATAAAGTTTCGTTTCAAAACAACGGTCCCAAAGAGATTACTGGCATCGACTGGGACTATGTATTCTATGACTCAATCAGCGAAACCGAGCTGGGCAGGCGAGAGTTTGGGAGTGATCAAAAGATAGCTCCAGGAAAAACCAAGGAGTTTAAGTTTTTCATCTCTGCTCCTCCGGCGCGACGGATTAGCGTGAACGCTTTGAACAAGAAGGAACGGGACGGTCTCGCTGAACGCATCGAGCTCGTGAGTATTCAATATTCCGACGGGACATCCTGGCAACGCTCAATTGCCAAGGCGCCGTAACTGACCATTAACCACTAACGAGCAAGTCCGATCCTCCCGAAGGTTACAGCTCCCAGACAACTTAACAATGATTTCACTAAAACCTACCACACGCGTGTTGGTGTCGTTGCTAGCGCTCTCGCTGGGATGCGCTCAGGCTATGCAAGATCCCGCGAAGCCACGCGGTGAACTGCACTTTAAAGCCCCGCCCGAATGGATCGTTGAGAAGCCCTCATCAAACATGCGGGTGGCTGAGTACAAATTGCCCAAGGCGGAATCTGATAACGAAGATGGGTCACTGGTTCTTTATTTCTTTGGCACTAACCAGGGCGGTTCCGTGCAGGCCAATCTCGACCGCTGGATTAGTCAGATCGAACAAACCGACGGCAGCGCGTCGAAAGCTAAGGCAAAGCTGGAAACATTCACTGTCAATAATTTGAAAATCTCCACCATCGATCTCACTGGGACCTATGTTGCCGAAACGGCACCGGGTAGCGGCGTCCGTCACAACAAGCCCGATTACAGGTTGCGAGCGGCGATTATTGAAACTCCAAAGGGGGCTTATTACGTAAAACTCTTCGGCCCGACCAAGACTTTGACCCGCTGGGACAAAAGCTTTAACGATTATCTGCAATCGTTCGAGTTCAAGTAACGTGATTCGTAAGCGCAACCGTCAGTCCCGCACGTTGCATCTTAGGAACGAACTTTCAGAGTTCGTTACAACCTTCCATTACAGGAGTCCTGACAATGCCAATTTATGCATCTGTTCCCTCCCTCGGGAATCACAACGAAGCCACGTCTCCCTCTCCAAAAAATCGTTTCTTGTTTACGGCAATGCGCCTCTCTAGTTTGTCGCTGCTGACTCTCGTGCTGTCAGTAGCTGCGTTTGCCCAGGCACCGGCAGCTGCTGCAGCTCCGGGAATTCCGGGCGTGACAACGCTGCGTATCAAATCAGCCGTGCTGGGTGAGGAGCGAAATATCCTGGTACGGACGCCACGCGGTTACGAAGCAGGGAATGCGCGTTATCCGGTCCTGTATATGACTGATGGCGATGCCCACATCACCCACACCGGAGCAACAGCGGAATTTCTCGCCCGCAACGGACGCATGTCGGAACTGATTGTTGTCGGCATTCCCAATACTGATCGCACCCGAGACCTTAGCCCTACGAAGATCTCCACCGTCGGAGCGACAGGCGCGCCACAGTTCCCCACCAGCGGAGGTGCTGATAAGTTTCTGCAGTTCATTGAGACGGAACTAATGCCGGAAATCGAAAAGAATTACCGGGCTCATCCGTATCGAATCCTCGCCGGACATTCACTCGGTGGTCTCTTCACCGTCTACGCGATGGTTTCGAAACCTGACTTGTTCAATTCTTACATTGCGGTGAGCCCGGCCTTGAATTGGGACAATCAATTCGTGATCAAACGCGCCGAAGAGTTTCTCAAGACTCGCAAAGAGGCGCCTAAGACACTTTACTTTTCGCTCGGCTACGAGCCGGGTCCGATTGAAGACGCTTTTCATCAGTTCAAACAACTGCTGACGAAATACCCGGGCAAAGGTCTCGAATGGGAAGCGCAGGAAATGACGGACGAAGACCACGGCTCAGTGGTTCTGCGTAGTCATTATGGCGGACTGCGGAAGATCTATTCTGATTGGCGCATTCCTCAAGATCCCGACAGCGGACAGATTGGAGTTGACCTCAAAGGCGCGGATGCTCACTACAAAAAGCTTTCCGATAAGTTTGGTTACACGATGGGTACGCCCGAGCTGTTAATCAATCAAATCGGATATCAGCTTCTGTTTGCGGAACGGCGAGACGACGCGATTGCCACCTTCAAGGCCAACGTGGAGCGCTATCCAGATTCGGCAAACGTTTACGATAGCCTGGCAGAAGCTTATGAGAGAGGCGGGCAGAACGATTTAGCAGCGCCGCTCTATGAGAAGGCCTATCAGAACGGTCAGAAGATCAATGATCCAAACACACAGCTGTACAAGACGAACTTTGATCGTGTGAGCGCCAAACTTAAGCAGACGTCTTCAAACACTAAGCCGTAGGCAAGTGTGCTAAATACGGCTCTGCCGACTGGTGCGCGGTAAGTCTCTGACTTACCGGTTCCACTCTCGCGAACAAAAAGCGCGGGGCTCAGCCCCGCGCTTTTGTTGTTGACCATCAATTCGCCGGTAAGTCTAAGACTTACCGCGCACCGGTGGGCAGAGCCCTATTGTCTACCAACAACGGCAGCGGATTGATTGCTCCGGTTGGTGTGTAAACCCCGAAATGCAGGTGTGGCGGCGTGCCCTGCGCATTGCCTGTGGTTCCTACCGATCCAAGTTTGGTTTTAGGAGTGACATAGTCGCCTTCTGCCAATCTATCGGCGTAAGAATCGAGATGCGCGTAGTAATAAACGCGACCGCCGGCGCCAATCACTGTAACTGTTTGCCCACCCAGTTGGTTCTCACCAATCCTGTAAACATAACCCTCAGTGGCTGAATAGATCGGAGTGCCGCGCTTGGCAAAAATATCCTGGCCTTGATGCCGTCTGCTGCTGCCTCTCGGTGCTTGCCAGGTATTGGCGATCTGACTTTTCTTAACACCCGGCAGTGGCATCGAGATATGCGTTGGTGGGTCAGCGGCGTAGAGCCGCGCGACTCGAGCGTAGAAGAGTAGGTTATCGCCAATGAGTGTGCTAATTCCGCTTACGAATCCGACCAGCAAAATTAACAACAGAACTATGGCGCCTCTGAATAACCTCTTCATGATTGGATCTTTGATCAGGATCACCAAATCCAGTCCGTAGCCGCCTCAACCCCGCGTGGCGACGAGCGGCTGGGCAAGGACCCGACCGCCACGACCGCGCAGCAAATTCCGGCGGCGAAGCCCCATCCTTCGACGTACTTTCTTTGACCAAGACCACCCTTTTCGTAACAAGCGCACTCTCATCTCCCACCTACCTACTGCTGTTCAGCTCCGACTCTTATAGTTGTCGTCAAAAAATCAACCGGCAATTCAGTAGCTGGCAGCGGACACCTTCAATCGGCAATTGGTGTCTATTCGTATCTCAACGCCTCAATTGGATCCAACGACGCTGCTTTACGCGCCGGGTAATAACCAAAGAACACACCGACCGCCACTGAGAAAACTACCGAGCCCACTATAGCCAAACTCGAAATCAAAGTTGGCCAACCCAACAACATCGGAATTCCCAATGACAAAGTGATTCCCAAGACGATACCAATTAACCCGCCAGTCAAACTCAAGACAATCGATTCAATCAGGAACTGGCTGCGCACCGCTGAAGACCGCGCGCCAATCGCCATACGGATGCCAATCTCTCGCGTTCGCTCAGTTACTGAAACCAGCATGATGTTCATAATGCCGATGCCGCCAACCAGCAACGAAACGCTTGCTATACACGCCAGCAGAATCGTCATGGTGTTATTTGTTTCATTCGCGGCCTCCGCAATGTCTGTCATATTCCTTACGGTAAAATCGTTCTCTTCGTTCGCAGTAAGTTTGTGACGCTGGCGCAGAAGTTCGGTTATTTGCTGCTGAGCCGTATATGTTGCGTCCTGAGAAACGGCCGAGACATAGGCGATCCGCAGCACATTGCTGCCTAGAATCTTCTTCTGCACTGTCGTATAAGGCGCAAACGCCGTGTCGTCCTGATCGCGTCCCTGTTGGTCTTGTCCCTTGCGCGCCATCACGCCCGCGACTCTGAACGGCAGATTTGCCACTCGCAAAGTTTGACCTACCGGATCCGCTCCCGGAAAAAGACTGTCGGCAATGGTTTGGCCAATAACAATTACACGGGCCGCAGTGCGCACATCGGTATCGCTAAAGAATTCGCCGCTTTGCACGCTCCACTTTCGCACTTCAGGATACTGTTCACTCACTCCCTGAATCTGCGTGTTCCAATTCATGTTTCCGGCCACAAGCTGCGACCGCGAGTTAACGCTCGGAGTCACCATTGACACGCTGGGTACTTCGCGACGAATCGCCTCAAGATCTTCAGCGGTCAAACTATTAGTGCCGCTGTCACCTGTGCCACTGCGTACGCCACCAACATTCTGGGCGCCGGCACTGATGAAGAGCAGATTCGTTCCGATGCTTTCTATTTGTGCCTGGACTGAAGCCTGAGCGCCTTGCCCGATGCTTACCATCGCAATCACGGCGGATACGCCGATGATGATGCCGAGCATCGTCAGAGTCGCGCGCATCTTGTTGCGCACTAATGCTCGAAAGGCTACACGGATGATCATTATCAGGTTCATGTCTGTTTACTCTTCGTCCTCGTCATCGTCATCAGTGACTGGTGGCAAATTCCTCAACTCCTCCGCTGCGTCGCGCTGGTTTTCAATCTGGTAGTCCCTGCGAATCTTGCCGTCTTTAAAAACAACGACGCGTTGCGCGTACTGCGCAATGTCCGCTTCATGTGTGACAAGTACGAGGGTAATGCCACGCTCACGGTTGAGCCGTTGAAAGATCTCCATAACTTCTACAGAGGTTCGCGAATCAAGGTTACCGGTCGGCTCGTCTGCAAGGATCAATGCCGGTTGGTTAACGAGAGCGCGGGCGACCGCAACACGCTGTTGCTGGCCACCGGACAACTGGTTGGGATGATTCTGTTCCCGGCCGGCTAATCCGACTGCGGCGAGGGCTTCCTTTGCGCGCCGGTCGCGCTCGGCAGCCTCAACACCTGCGTAAAGCATAGGAAGTTCCACGTTCTCCAAAGCCGACGTTCGTGATAGCAGATTGAACCCCTGGAATACGAAACCGATTTTTTGACAGCGAATGTCAGCCCGCTCGTCTTTTGACATCTCGGAAACATCCTGACCAGCAAGGATGTAGCTGCCACGAGTCGGCTGATCCAAACAACCGATGATGTTCATCGTAGTCGACTTGCCCGAGCCCGATGCTCCCATGATGGCTACAAATTCACCTTCACGGATGGTCAGTGAGACTCCGCGTAATGCGTGCACGGCTACATCGCCCATCGTATAGGTCTTATGGAGGTGATCCAACTGGATTACGGGCTGCGCCTCTGGGTGTGGCTGGATGACGGGACGCGCTTCTGGTTCCGGTACGAGCAGTAAAGAACCGGTATCTGGCTGAGACTGTCTGATATCTAAAGTTGATTGCATCGTCTTCTCTCGTTACCGTCGCTTAGCTTTCTCGAAACTCGGAACTCGAAACTCGAAACGTTTCATCTGAGATCTCAAATTTGAGATTTCAGATATTCCTACCTTCTTCCACCGCCACCACCACCCGGCGTGCGTCGCGCCCCCCCGAACCCTGGCGCCGTCGCCTGGTTACTTTGCGTCGAACTGCTATTAATTGTTTGGCCGGTAATGACCGTCTCACCTTCCTGTAAATTGCCTTCGACAACTTCAGTCGCCGTTCCGTCGGTTAATCCGACCTTGATTCGGCGTGAGTCCGGCTTACCATCCTGACCTAGCACCCAGATCAGACGAGTCTGACCTTCCAGAACAGGAGCGCTGGCTGGAGCGAAACGGCGCTCGCCACTTTCCTGCTGGTTGTCCGAACCAGTTCCAGCTCCACGCCCGCTATTTTCTGCACCAGCCTGTGACGCCGGCGCTGAGCGGAGCCGTCACCAGAATTGTTTCTCTGCCCCTGGCCGCGGCGCACGCTGGCATCCTGCGGCATGAAGCGCAAGGCGGCGTTTGGCACCTTGAGCACGTTGTTGCGCTCGTCGATCGTGATTATCAGATTCGCCGTCATTCCCGGCTTAAGTTTCTGCTCAGGATTATTGACGTCAATGACAACGTTATAAGTCACAACGTTTTGGACGTTCTGCGGATTCAGCCGCATCTGTTGAATCTTTCCGTCGAAGTCTTTACCCGGAAAAGCATCAACCGAAAACCTCACCGACTTGGCTTGTTCCACGAGACCAATGTCCGCCTGGTCGATGTTTGCGATGATCTGCATCTGCGTCAGGTCATTCGCAATCGTGAACAAAGTCGGCGCGGATAAACTCGCGGCCACGGTTTGTCCGACGTTCACATCGCGCGACACCACCACGCCATCGATTGGCGAGGTGATAGTTGTATGCGAGAGATTCGCTTCGGTGAGCTTCAGAGCTGCCTCTGCCTGCTGTACCTGCGCCACTGCTTGTTGCACCTGCGCCTCCGACTGCTGCACCTGCGCCTGCGATTGTTGGATTTGCGCTTGCGACTGAGCGACGCCAGAACTTGCCGCCGACTGTTCACTTAACTTTGCCTGGTTCAATTGCGCCACAGCCTGATCGTAGCGAGCTTGCGCCGTTACATAACTAGTCTTTGCAATGTCGAGTTCACGTTGCGCAATTACGCCGCTCTTCACGAGAGCTTCCTGCTGTCTCAAAAGGCTGAGTGCGTCGTCCTGTTGCGCTTTCAATACCGCAAGATTTGCCTGCGAAGCCGACACACCCGCCTGGCTGTTTTGAACTGTGGATCTCGCGGCCACGGCTTTTGCCTGGGCGTCCGTGACGCCGGCTCGTGAATTTGCAACGGCAGCCTTGGCCTGCTGTAAGCCAGCCCGTGCCTGTTGCAGATTCGCGCGAGACTGATCGACTTGTGCTTTCAACACTGACGGATCGAGCTGGGCGATAACCTGGCCTTTTTTGACTACCGAGTTGAAATCGACATAGAGAGCGGAGATGGTGCCGGAAGCCTGACTGCCAACCTGAACAGTGGTTACGGCCTGCAACGCTCCCGTAGCAGTCACGGTGTTGCGCAAGTTACCGCGCTCAACTTTGGCGGTCATGTACGTAGGAGCAGACGTGCCGCTTCCGAAAAAGTAGAAGGCCGCTAAGCCCACGGCGGCAACCGCCACGACACCAGCGATCGCAACTTTCCGGCGGGCGATGACTTTTGCCCAGGTCGGCTTAATCCACTTCGTCCAATTCAGATTTCGACCCGTATTCAGGCCAGTTACAAGCGGCCGTTCTTTGATTGTTTGCGTTGACATTCGGCGTGCCCTTATCCGTTTTAGGTTTCTTTTAGCCCACTTCAGGCGCTACTTTTCTAGACACTTCTGAGGCCGATCTGGTTACAGATAAAGAGCAAACTGTTGGTCAGAGGCCTGATTTTGGAGAGCGGCAACTTGTTGCCGCCTTTTAGTTGGGGTTCTCTAGAAAGCGCCGACAAGTCGGCGCACTCCAAAGTCTTGCGTGTGGCGCAAGAACTTGAAACGCGGAACTCGAAACTCGAAACTCCTAAACGCGATTTGAGGGGTAGCCGATGTGAATGTGAGGCCCGGTAGCAACTCCGGCGACTGCGGTCCGGAACGCCAGATAAGGAATTCCCTGGCTCTCCAGATAACTGATCAGGGCTTTTCCTTGCACGCTATCCGGATGCAATGCCACGTCAACCGAATTCCGATGGTTGTAGCCCAACCGGTTGTGAGTCGCTGACTGTCCAAGCGCGCTGACTGGCAACATCTGTCCGAAAGTGCTGGCAAAGAAGGTCTGAATGGTGCCCAATCGGCCCAGCGACCAACCTGCTTGTCCGCCGTACCGAAGAATGACCGGCTTTAAAAAGCTGCGAGTTGTGTTGTTTGCGGCAGGAAGTAACGGCTTAACCTTGGCTAGCTCCTCGGCCTTGCGCAATTCAGCAATCGTCCGCTCTGAGTCGGCAGCATTCTTTCTCAAGGTTTCGAGATTGTTGCGCAACCCTGCAAGTAAATGTTCCGCATTTTCCAACTCCACGCGAGCGATTAGCCCTTCGGCCACCAGCTGGCGCAGCTCATCGAGTTTTGCCGTAGCCGTGGCAATTTCAGCCTCCTGCGTTTTAGCCAGTGCCTCATGACCTTCTTTGGTTCGAATAACCGCCGTAATTAAGTCAGAGGGCGTTGCGTTCGCAGTGGCGGCTGCCTTTCTGTCCGAAGCTGTGGTTGCAGGTAAAGACCGGGAGGCAGTTGTGGCTTGATTTGAGCCGGTCTGCGGTACAACCGATTTTGTTGAAAGCGCAGTTTGCGGGAGACCTGCCTTGGCTGCAGCCAATGCTGGTGGCGCCTTTACTGCCCCTGAAGCGTCGGTTGCTCCCTCAGCTGAAATTTGGCTCTGTGGCCCCGTCTGTGTAGCGGTTGAAATGGGCGCAGCCGTCGTGCTTTGAATCCCAAACACGGTTTGGGCATTCACGGATGATCCAGCAATTAAGAGGATTACGGCGCAGAGCGAGGTTAGTCTTAAAGGTGTCATCCCCAAGCTAGACACCTAGCCCCGCAGCTTCGTTACAGCCTGAGGGAGTTTTCTAGTCCAAAGTCTCAAGTTCCAAGGTCTGTGCTCTTGGATCCGTGGACTCTAGGGCACATGAGTGGGCCGAATCGGAAGATTTAGACTTTGGACCTTGGACGTTGGACTTTGGACTCGAAAAGGACTTTGGACTAGAAAACTCCCTCAGACTGTAACGAAGCCGTTGGGTTAGGTGTCTGAGGATGTGGGAGGAAAGGTACAGCCCTCCATACAAATCAAGTAAACCAGGAGTAAATGAGAAAAATGAATAAATTAGGAAAATTCAAAACACTGACCATCGCCTCCCTGTCAGCTGTTGCTTTGGCCGCTCCGATTGCCTATGCGCAGTCAACGGCTACAACTCAAGACCAGCAGCAAACCACTCGCGGTGAGCGACGTGGTGGAAAGGGCTGGGGCGGTCACGGTCAGCACGAGGGCTTCGGCAAAGGCGGGCATCGTGGCGGTCGTGGTGGAATGCGCGGCATGATGTTCCGAGGTGTCGATCTTACCGAGGACCAGAAAGCCAAGATTAAAACCATCAATGAGAGCTTCCGCGAACGCACAAAGTCCCTGCATCAGGAACTCCGGGCCAAGCGTCAGGAGTTGCGTCAGGCCAGCCAGAGCGGTACGTTCAATGAAGCGTTGGCCACTCAAAAGCTGACTGAGACCGCAGGTCTTCAGGCTAAGCTCATGGGCGAACGGTTCAAGATGCGCCAGGAAATGCAGGCTGTATTGACTGCAGAACAGAAGGCGCAGATCGAACAGAAGCGCGCTGAGATGAAAGCAAAAAAGGCTGAGCGCGGCGAGCGCAAAGTTCAGTAATATGAACGCGCTTTACAGCAATACTGGATGGCGGAACCCCGACTCCGCCATCCTTAATACTTCGATGCGAGGCGACTTCTGTCGCAGAGTCACGAACAGGCCTCAGATTTGGAACTGGCGCGCAGCGCGCGTGCCGGCGACGAGTCTGCCTTTGAAGAAATCATGCGTCGGTATAGTCCGCGCGTGTTTCGTTTCGCCAGCCGCTTCTTCCGCCAACGTAGCCTTGTCGAGGAAGCAGCACAGGAAGTTTTCCTGAAGGCGTTTACCGAGTTAGACAGTTTTGAAGGCCGCGGGTCGATGGAAGGGTGGCTGACGCGGATCACAACCAACACCTGCCTCAACCTGCTGCGTAGCGCCAAGCGGCGGCCCGAATTGACAGTTTCTGATTTGACGGAAGACGAAACGGCCTGGCTCGACTCGAACATGGGCGCCGCCGCAGCCGAACGTCACGAATCAAACGAACGCGGCCTGGTGGCAGCTGATTTGACTGAACGCGTATTGCAAACTTTATCAGCGGACGACCAATTGGTTTTGACTTTGATTGATGGTGAAGAAAATTCAGTGAAGGACGTGGTGAAACTGACGGGCTGGTCAGAATCGAAAGTTAAGGTACAAGCCTTTCGCGCGCGGCGCCGCATGCGCGAGGCAGTAGAGAAATTACTGGGGCGGAAACCGCACCCTACGGTAAGAGCGGAGAGGTAAATGAGATGAAAGACAAACACATTATCAATCTGATCGAGAACACAGTCTTCGCCAGCCTTAGCGAGGCCGACTTGGAAACGATCAGGACTCATGCAGCTGAGTGCGAGTCTTGCGAACGTTCATTCGCTGCCGCGCGTCTGTCTTTTCTCATGTTGAAAGAGCGTAACGCGGAAACGTTTGAACCGTCCCCGTTTTTTCAGACACGCGTTTTGGCACACCTTCGTGAACGCCAGGCAGCCAACGAGGGATGGAGTTGGAATCGGATTTGGCGGGCAACCGGCGCCTTAGCCTCTTCTATGGTGGCAACCGTGGCGGCGCTCGCGATTTTGACTTTCATGATTCCTGAGTCGCCAACGACAGCCGAGCTTTTGGAAGGCACATCGGCGCGGAATGCTTATTCGGCAGAAGAGGTAATTCTTAATCCGGGTGACCTCTTCGATGAACAAGCTTCGGATGGTTTTGTGTTAACGACGCTTTACGATGCCGCGGAGGATACGGTTGAGTAATATGAACACTATCCAGAAAAGCAAATGGCAAGTGCGCGTGGCAGCGCTCCTGATCTTCGTAGTTGGTTTTGCCGCTGGAGCCCTAGCACTCAACGCTTATAAGCGTTGGGGTCGCACAGGTGCGCAACAAGGACGACAGGATCGGTTCGAGCAGATGCTTAATAGGCTAAATTTGAATGCGGACCAGAAGACGCAGGTGCATGAGATACTCAGCGACACTCGCGGGCAGTTGCAGAATCTGCGAAAGGAATCGGAACCGCGATTTACGGAAATCCGACGGCAGGCTGACGAGCGTTTACAGAAAGTACTAACGGCCGAGCAATGGCAGCAGTTTCAGAAGGAAAGAAGCGAGCTACGCAGCCGCGGACGGCGCGGACGCGATCGGTAAAACGTTTCGAGTTTCGAGCTTGAATTTGAGGTGCGCGTTCCGGAGGAACGCAATGTTTATAGCAAGAAGAGTGTCTTGGTTTTTTGCCCCAGCGGGGCAAGACATTCGCTCCTAGCGGAGCTACGGAACTTTTCATGCACCAGCCTAAAAACGTTGCGTTGCTACGGAACTTGAAACTTGAAACTTGAAACCCGGAACTCGAAACCCGGAACTCACCTTATCTCCAGTTCAGCCATCACCGGCAGGTGATCTGAAGCCAACGTATTCACAATCCAGACCTTCTTCACTCGCACGCGATCACTCGCTCTATAAAAAATGTAGTCAATACGTTTTGCTGGTTTGTCTGCCGGATACGTGAATCCTTCAGTCTTATTGCCCGCCCATGCGTCATCAAACTTCGAACGCATCAGTTTGTAGGCACTTCCCTTTGGTTCATCATTAAAATCTCCGGTGATAATTAGCGGACCGGCGACCCCACCAACAAGCCGCAGCAGTTGTTCGGTCTCAAACAATCTCCCGTCCTCATACTGATAGTCGAGATGTGTGGTGACAAAGCTTAACCTCTTCGCATCCACCTCAACTTCAACGCGGAGCATTCCGCGGCGCTCTGTCTCGCGCCGGTTCTCGTACTTTTGATGATCGGCATGCTGAATGAGAAAGCGCGAGAGGATTGCCACTCCATACTGTCCACCCTGGTAATCGAGGTTGTGAGCAAACGAAAAATCCATTCGCGTTAACTTAGCCAGTTCGGCAATTTGATCTTTACCCTCGGTTCGTTTCACGCCGCGATCGACTTCCTGCAGACCCACAAGATCGGGCCGTTCGCGGTTGATGACTTCCGCGATTCGCTCGAGATTCAGTTTCTTGTCCATGCCCACGCCGACATGAATGTTATAGGTCATGATGCGAAGTGTCTTCTTGGTCGCCGTTGCTGCCGGCACGGGTCCGGCGTTACTAACTCCGAACAACAGCAGCGCAATCAATCCGAGCAGTGTCGTGAAAAGGAGTCGCCGGTTCATGGTCTAAGATTTTGCTGGTGTAGGAGTGCTAAGCATCTTAACATGCGGTTTCAGCCACAGATGAACACTGATCTGCACAGATAAAGACAACTATCTGATCACTTCTGGTTTGGATCCGTGTAATTCCGTGTTTATTTGTGGCGATTGTTTGATTGGGAAACTGGCTAGTCATGTCGCTTATTCACGTAGTTGCTTTGGTAGCTGCCGCGTTCGCCGCTGGTGCGATCAATTCGATCGCCGGGGGCGGTACCTTGATCACCTTCCCGGTTCTCATTTGGCTGGGTCTCGATCCCAAAGTCGCAAACGCGACCAGCACTGTCGCGTTGTGGCCCGGACTCTTTGGCGGTCTCTATGGCTATCGCCGCGAACTCGAAAACAGTTCCCGGATCCTGTTCCGATTAGGACTGACAAGTGTTGTCGGGGGCGCGGTCGGCGCCTGGCTGCTCATTTGGACTCCCTCGCCAACCTTCGCCAACCTTGTTCCCTTTCTAATTCTCTTTGCAACCATACTTTTCATGACGCAAGGCACGATCACGCGACGGCTGCGTTTGCAACCCATCGTTGCAGAGCCGCAAGCCAAGTGGTGGATCGGGGCCATCATTTTTCAGTTCTTCTCTTCGATCTACGGAGGTTATTTTGGCGCAGGAAACGGCATCTTGATGTTGGCGGCGATGGGTATTCTTGGTTTGCACGACCTTAATCGGGCGAATGGCATCAAAAACTTTCTCGGCATCTGCATTAACAGCATCGCTGTCCTAAGCTTTGCGCTTTCAAACTTAGTGGTTTGGTCGGACGCGTTGCTGATGGCTGGCGGCGCCCTGCTCGGAGGCTACTTCGGAGCGAGCATGGCAGTGCGGGTTGGACAGGTTTGGGTGCGCCGAGGGATCGTCGCGATCGGTTTGATAATTTTCGCAGCGATGGTTTGGAAGTTAAGGCATTGAAGATCACCTAAAGGCATGAAAGTTGATAGCCGTCCGCAACGCCACGGGATCGATACGATCTCGTCCCCGTAGGGGACGGAGTCAATAGCCGTGGGCATCGCCCACGGATCTAGTGTTTAAAAATATTCCGACCCTGAAATGGTCGAACCAGAGTTGACCCTTTCAGGGTCAGCTCACCAATCGGTATGCGCACCGTGGGCGTTGCCCACGGCTATTAACTCCGTCCCCTGCGGGGACATGGTCGCCACTCATAAATTTCAACCATGGTCGCTGGAGAAAAACTGTCTCGCGCCTTCTACACGCGAACAAATGTCGTCACGGTGGCTCGCGACCTGCTCGGCAAGCTCCTCGTTGTGCCCTCAGCTAATGGTGAACGTGTCTCCGGAATCATTGTTGAAACCGAAGCCTATCGAGGCCCGCTCGATCGCGCTGCTCATTCATATGGCGGGCGCCGCACCAAACGTACGGAACCGATGTACGCCATCGGCGGCACGGCGTATGTCTTTTTCGTTTACGGGATGTACTACCAATTCAACGTCGTCACCCATGCTGCCGAAACGCCGCATGCTGTTTTGATCCGTGCCGTCGAACCCTGCGAAGGACTTGAGCTGATGCGCAAACGTCGTCACGGACAACCCGACCGCAATCTCACTAAGGGACCGGGGAAACTTTGCATTGCGATGGGAATCGATCGACGGCTCGATGGAGCAGATCTATTAGGTCAGCAAGTCTGGTTAGAAGACCGTTCGCCAGTTAGACGTTCCCAAATATTGTCGGGTCCACGGATCGGAATTGATTACGCGGGTGAATGGGTAAGCAAACCGTGGCGTTTCTGGATCAAAGACAATCCGTTCGTCAGTAGGTAGGCCCTCTTTCAGTTTATCTTCAAGACCATTTTCCATATGTCATTTTCCATTTCTCATTTTTCATTAATTGCGTTAAGTCTGCACAATTTAAGCGCAGAGCCACGAAGACGCAGAGCCGCACAGAAAAAACAAAACAGCTATGCGAGCGGGTTTAATAGCAAATAACAGAGAAGGGTTTGATGCTTTTCTTGGTGGCTCTGTGACTCTGTGTCTCTGCGCTTAACGCTGATCCGGATAAATGAACCGCCAGGCAAGCGAAGCCTTGTTTGGTGGTTTCTTTTTGCTTCCAATGAAAATGAGAAATGGAAAATGGTTCTTGCTTCTTCGCGATCCTTGGCGACCTGGCTGGGAAGGGGTTTGGCGTCTTGGCGGTGAAACGTTTATCTTTACTCATCCATTTCGAAAGGTAACGACATGAAGAATCTCATGCGACTCATGGCTATTTCTGCGCTGCTATTCACTGGCTGCGTCCAGCAATCAACCAGGCCCACAAACCAAGTGAGCCAGGGAAGCGGTGATGCGAACTTTAAGAAACTTCACGATGACTACGTGGTGGAGTTTCTGCGGCGCAATCCCACTGTGAATACCTATCTCGGAGGAGCAGGCCTGGATCCAAAACTTCGTGATGTGGATGGTGGGTTGCGCAATCACTCGGCCGGCGCACTCCAGGAAGAAGATCGTTGGCTCGCGAGCACCAAACAGTCGTTGGAAGCAATCGCTGCGGACTCGCTTTCGCCCTTGCAGCGAATCAATCGGGAAGTGGCCCTCGCACAAATCAATTTCCTTTTGCATCAACACCAGGCGCGCCGTTACCAGGAACGTGCGCTCGACACTTACACCGACGAGCCCTTCCGCGCGGTCGACTGGCAACTGCAGGGCATGACTCAGACTGGCGACAAGAGCTACGGCACCGCCGAGGAGTGGGGACTGCTGACAAAACGAGTCGCAAGTATTCCGGCATTCCTTAAAGTTGCTCAGGACCAACTGACCAGCGGTATCGCCGCGAAGAACACACCGGACTGGCGCATGTTGACTCGCAACGGCATCGACACTTCGGAAGCAAATGCCAAATATTTTCAGGAGACACTGCCGAAACTCGCCGAAGAGCGCATGTCGGGACCGACTCGCGACGAGATGCTCAAGCAGATCCGCGATGCGGCCCAACAAGCATCGACCGCCTACACCGGCTTGCGCGATTTTGTCGCCAAGACGTTCTTCGACGATGCGGCTAAGAAAGACAACTCAGGTTTGAAAGCCGATTTCCGAGCCGATCGCTATGCGATGGGCGAGGAGGAATACAACTGGGCGGTCAAAAACAATCTGCGAGTGAACAAGACTGCGGCCCAGCTTTATGAAGAGGCAATGCCCATTGTCGAAGCGACGCAGAAGGAGATGATCGATCTGGCACGCAAGATTGGACAGACTCGGAACCTCACGCTTCCGGCTGAAGGCCCAGCGGCGGTGCGCGACAGTGTTTGATGAACTATCGAAAGATTATCCGAAGTCGGATGCCGAGATGGTGCAGTGGTACAACGACTCAGCTTTTAAGCTGGTTGACTACGCTCGCAAGACGGGCATCTTTGACGTACCCGCGGATTACAAACTCGAAGTGGTGGAAACTCCTCCACCACTGCGGGCTTCAATCGATGGTGCGGCTTATTACCCCGCGCCGCCTTTCAAGAACACTGGTGTCGGACGTTTCTACGTTACGACGACGGATAACGACAAAGCAGCTTTGCAATCAAACAATCGTGCTGCACTAGCAGACCTTGCAGCTCACGAAGGATTTCCCGGTCACGACTGGCATTACAAAGTGATGACGCAGCATCGCAGCGAGATCGCGGGCGTGCGCTGGCTGACACCCGGCGCCGTGGAAGATTCGTCGTCGATGTGGGAAGACTCAATGGCTGCCGAGGGTTGGGCGCTTTACGCCGAAGCATTGATGGCGGAACCGCAACCTGGCGCACCGGAGGGTTTCTACACTCCCGAAGAAAGACTTTATCAACTTCAAGGCAAACTTTATCGAGACTTGCGAGTACGAATCGACACGGGCATTCATACGAACCGCATGAGCTACGCCGAAGCCGTGGATCTCTTTTCAGAGATTGTCGACTTCCTGCCCGGCAAGTGCAGCGACACAACAGCGGCGCACTCTGATGCGAAGAAAGCTAGTTGCAGTTCAGCCGAACGAGCGATCTTCCGTTACTCCAAGTGGCCCACACAGGCAATTACATATCGACTGGGCAAGGACGAGATCTTTGCGCTTAGAAAAGACGCAAACAACTTGCTCGGCGATCGCTTCTCACCAAAAGCTTTTCATGTCTTGTTCATGAAGCAAGGCACGATTCCGGTGGGCTATTTCCGGGAGGAGCTGCTGCGAGAGATTAGAGCAGCGAAGTGATAGCGCTCGATGACGAGTGTTTTGCACTGGGATGGTTCCAGGTTTTCGTGGTGATGCAGTACTTCGGTTACAGAGGCACTCCTGGACGAATTGGCAAAAGCCACGGCGGGTTGATCTTCTCTCCCAAGCCCAATGAGATCCGCGGTGTATTAGTCAGGATAAGTGCGGACCTAAGAGCCGGTACAGCCTAAGCTATTACCCACCAGACAAAACTCCAGGCTGGCGCCGTATTCAAGGAAACGTCTCGCAAAGCCCCGGCAACGTAAATCTCCGTTACCAGCAGCGCTATCTAATAAGGTGAGTAAAGAATGATGACCGATCCCTTCAGGAGTACCGTGTCTCGCCTGTCCTAGAAATTGAGCTTCAGCGCGAATTGAATCAGCCGCGGGTTGTTGCTCGTCGAGATGATGCGCCCGAAATCGCCGGGGTTGATGATCTGTCCGGTGTTTGGATCGATGCTACGAAGGGACGGCGTTGAGGTTGCTGATCGGGTTTTCGAAGTTGACGTGATTGAAGAGGTTGAAAAACTCGGCGCGGAACTCAATGTTCTTCGATTCGTCCAATCGGGAAGCGCTTGATGACGGAGAAGTCCACGTTTGTTTGTCGCGGCCCGCGCAGAACGTTGCGCCCGACGTTGCCGATGTCAGTTCCGTCGCGCCCGCGTGGCTGTCCCGTTCGAGCTGGGAATCAGTTGGCCAGCCGCACCACGGGCCGCACAAAAGCGAACGGGTTGAAGAAATATCCGGGCGGAACGTTGCTGGTCGCCGTGTTGCGCGTCGCGCCCGGCGCCCAGCTGGGCCGCGAGAGTCACTGTTTGCCCCGAAATAGAAAGAGCCGGCGCCGGTGTCCACTATGTCAATCGGCAGGCCCGACATCGCGGTGATGATTCCAGCCACCTGCCAGTTCGGAAAACAGCAGCCGACCGGCAGTTGACCTCGCAGCGAAAGCTGGGCGCGGCAAATCCCACAGATAACTCAAGACAAAACGATGCGTGCGGTCGAAGTCTGAGACGCCGCGATTGGCGCGATTGTCGAGCTGGTTGCCGAGGATGATCGATCGTGTCGAGCCTCTCATCGTCCTGGCCTGAGGCGTTGTCGATCGACTTCGCATAAGTGTAGGAAGCGAGCAACTGCAGCCCTTCGAGAGCCGCCGGGTCAAACTCATCTGCAGTGAGTTGTAAGTCGACTGCGCGGTGGACTGGATCTGCAGAAAGCCGCCGATGTCGACGCCCTGATACGGCGCGCGCAGCATGCGTTCGTGGGCGTGTTGGTGGTGATCACCTGTCCGGTGACCGCATTGACGATCGGCTGCTGCGGGCTGGCGAGTCGCGCCTGGTTGATGCCGACGTTGCGGATCAATTGAGCCCGCGCGTGCCGACGTAAGCGACTTCGAACAGCAGGTCCTGCCTAGAGCGCATACTGAACACTCGCGTTGTATTGCTGGAAGTAAGGCGTGCGCAGATTTCGATCAAATGTACTGACCCGCCAAGCGCGACGCCCTTTACGAAAGTCGGAAATTGATCCTGCGACGGCAAAGGAACGAAAGGATCTGCAAACGAACCTGTGCGCCGGCCGGACTGCGGCGAATGGCGTACATCGGCGGAGCGTTAATCGCGATGTTGAGGTGAATCGCGGAGGACCGCGAATAGAAGATGCCGTAGCCGCCGCGCAACGACCAGTCGCCCCGAATCAAGCGGCGAGTAGGCAAAACCGACGCGCGGGGCGAAGTTGTTTGGATCGACGCTGTGAAGACGCGCTTGCCGACATTCGGCACGTCCGCCAGATCGTATTGAGGAATCACGTTTCCGGCCTGCACAAATCCGCCGATGGGAGGGCCGACGGGGTTGCCGCTCGCGTCCACCTCCATCCTCGGTTGATAAAGCGCCGGATCGAAAGTCGAGATGGCGCCGCGCGTTTCGTAAGGCGGAAGATCCAACTCGTAACGCAAACCGAGATTGAGCGTCAGCTTCTGCGAAATCTTCCAGTCATCCTGAACGAAGAAACTGTAGTCAGCCGTGCGCAGGAAGCGGTGTTGATGCCGTCTGCGTACAGCGAGTTGTTAGCCAGGCCGAGCAGGAAATTGTTGAAGGTTTGGAAAGTTATCTGGCCGCGCCGGTTGTTGTTCGTCGTGAATTAGTCCGGTAAAAGATGATCCCGCCGCCCGTGCGAATGCTGTGACGGCCGCGAGTGATCGAGAGAATATCAACCAGCGTAGTCGAAGATTGTCGTACTGAAGGTCGACGTTAGTGCCGGCATTGCCGATCGCCAGCGCGTATGCGCTTGCCGCGCACTGGCGCGCGATGCGAATCAGCCCCAGCCCCGGATAGGTGCTGGCGTTGGCCCGCTTGATGCCAACATCCGAGTCCTTGACAGGGTGTCGCCCGAAGCTGTCCCCGCGAATGAAGCTGTAGCCGACGCGCGCTTCGTTGATGTCCTCGCGCTGAAGGTGTGAATGTTCTGAACCGAGAATCAACCGGTTGTTATTCTTCTGGTCCGCGCCGAAGCCGGGAACGTTTGCGCCGCGTTGTAGGAAACGCGAGAAACTGCGGCGCGTTTGAGAAGAAGAACTTCACCGCCAGCCAATTCGTTTCGTTGATGCGGTAATCAACGTTCGTGTTGAATTGATCCTCGCGATAAGTCGAGATGGCCGAGCCGGAATAACGACCGTCGGCCTGCGGCGTGGGGATCAGGAATTGACCGTTGGGCAGTTTCGTGTTCAGGAGGGCCAGCGCCACCGGGTTGATGGAGGTCGCGGGTGGCGCGTTCGGAAACCGCGGCCGGAACGTTGCGAGCAGGGTTTGTTGTGAACGATCGTTAGTCAGGCCCGGCGCGATCGAGACGCTCGACGTCAGACTGTTGGGCGATGCGCCGTTGCGCTCGCGTGTCCCTGGTACGAGACGAAGAAGAATGTCTGTCAGTTTTGACAGGGCCGCCGAGCAGCCCGCCAAAGACGTTGCGCTTGAGCACGGGCCGCTTCACACCGGCCGCTTTTAGGAACGGATTGTTGGCGTTAAGTGCATCGTGGCGGAAATATTCATAAGGCAGCGCCGTGAAATTTGTTGCTGCCGCTTTGCGTGACCGCCTGAACATTGCCGCCGCCGCCGCGTCCGAAGTCGCATCGTAAAGCGAAGTCTGGACCTTGAATTCCTGAATCGTTTCCGGCGCGGGCACCGCTACCGATATCGCGTTGTTCTGGCTCATGTTATTGGCGTCAATGCCATTGATTTCGAAATCGTTCTGCGTCGTGCGCGCGCCGTTGACCGAGACGTTTTGCGAGTTGCGGCCCAGGGCCGTGTTGTCGGGGAGAGTCAACGAAGGTGCCCGGCGAGAGCGCGAGAATTTGCGTGAAGTTGCGCGTCGCCAGCGGCAGCTCCGATACCGCGCGCGAGTCAACCACGCGGCCCAGTTGCGGGCCGTCCGTTTGGATGAGCGGCTCGATGCGCTGATGACCGCTTGTTCGCTGATGGTTCCGACTTCCAGGCTGACGTCAACTGTAGAGGTTTCTGTGATTGCCACTCGGACGTTCGATATCAGCTTTCTTGAATCCATTCGCCGTGACGCTCACGCGATAGGTGCCGGGCGAAAGAAGCAGCAGCTGTAGTTGCCTTCCGTGTCGGTTGTGACTTTTCGCTCTTCGGCGGTGGCGAGGCTTTTGACGGTTACTTCCGCCCCGACTATGACGGCGCCGTTCGGGTCTTTGACGGTTCCAGCAATACGGCCTGTGGTCTGACTTTGGGCGAAAGCGGAGATGGGGCAGAGGACAAGCAAGCAACTGGTCCAGAACAACGAAGTGGGTTTTCTGGTGCTCAACCGAGGAATTCCTTTCGAGAGACTCCTAGTTCCTGTTTTTGAAGTCCGTTGAATCAAACTGTGATTTACCTCGTTAGGGGTAACAGGTTTATAGATCGCAGAGACCCACGTCCGGCGTCGTGCGCAAGGGGCGGAGGTCAAGTTGAGTGGTACTGTTCAAGTCGTTCACCCCTTCGCACGGCGCTGAGTCGTGGTGGGTAATCAAATCTATAAGCATGTCACCCCTAACGGGGTAAATCACAGTTGAATTCTTCAACGGACTAAGAACAGGACACTAGTCAACTTAGCGGCGGACGACCCTAAGCAGTTCATTGAAGCGCGGATCGCCTCGTAAAGGATCGAGTTGCGGATCGACGTCGAGCGTTGAGATTTGCCAGGAACGCTCTTCGACCAACTTGTTCAGATACGCGAACGCCTGATCCTTCTCGCCAAGCCGAACGAAGGCTATTGCGATCTGGTAATTGTTAACGCCACTGCCCTTCTGCTCATCGAGTTTTGAGAACTCAATAAATTTCCGCTGGACGCCTTGCCAGCCCCCGGTTTCGTATGCCGTGCGATACGACTCGATGCGTTGAGGATCTTTCTGGGTTCTCATAAAAGCTTCAAAGGCGGCAGCATAATCGCCTTTCATCTCGTATGCGCGCGAAAGCCAGATCACCCAGGTCTGGTTTCACCTCCAGCTCCGTGTCAACTGGACAATTGCTTCGTCGTAACGACGCCAGTAATACAGAATCCGTCCGCGGTCGCGCTCATACCTTGGGGTTCCGGGCGCAATCGTCTGCGCGGTTTCGATTTCTTTCAACGCCTGCTCAAAACGCCCGCTATAAGCGCACAAATTGGCATGTCCCCAGTGAGCCGTATCGTTGTTCGGCTCTAGTTCGATGGCCGTTGTCAGGTCCTTTTCCGCCGCGGCGAAATCCCATTCATAAGCAATATTTATTATTCCCCGAACCGCGTATGCTTCCGCCAGATTGCTGTCGAGTTCCAACGCTTTCTTGACGGCTTGTTTTGCTTTTTCATTTTCAATTCGGGGCGAACCGCCGCCCATCGCCGCCATCCCGAAATAGGCATACGCCAGTCCCGCATAAGCCTGTGCGAAATTAGGGTCGAGGCGAATGGCTTGCTCAAAATTCTCGATCGCCTTTTTGTCAGCTTCTCCGCTTCTTTGGTTATCAGATTCCTGCCCTGCAAATAGTACGCGGTACGCTTCCTCGTTCGTAGTCCCGCGGTTGGGTGTCGGACTGGCAGAGCCGAAATCATTGCGTCGCTCTTTGAGGACAAGTCCGATTAGTGCGGTTCCTGAAAAAATATGTCAGGCCGATCGCGCTACAGACGACGACCATCAACGCTGCGAACGTGAGAGTTCGGTGTGTTTGATTTCGCGGACAAATATTCGGCGCTTGAAGTCGGATGTGACTGGAGCGGCGACGTCTCGGCTGCGTGCGCTCCGCTAGCCGTGGTCACTGCCGGGAGTGGTGGCTGTTCACTCGTCTTTTTTACTGGGAATCGTTTTCAGCCATTCATTCCCACGGGAATCGAGTTGTAGTTTTTGCCTTAGACCTCTTAAATCACGAGCAAGCTGATCGGCGGTTTGATATCGTCTCTTTGATTCTTGCGCAACGCCTTCGTCACGAATCGATCTAATTCCTCCGGAACATTCGCATGGTCTTTCAGCGGAGGGAGCTTGTCCTCCATCAGCGAAACCATCACGTGACTGGGCGTCTCCCCGAGAACGGCACATGTCCGGCCACCAGCTCGTACATCACGATTCCCAGAGACCAAATGTCCGTGCCGACGCCGACATTCTTTGCGCGGGCCTGTTCCGGTGACATGTACTGAACGGTGCCCATTACCAGGCCGGGGTTCGTTTGAAGCAGCGTGGGCGTCTCGAGGTCGGCATCAGTGGCCGCTGTTCAGTCAGTTTCGCCAGACCAAAGTCGAGAATCTTCACGTAACCGTCCTGCCGGATCATGATGTTCTCGGGCTTGATGTCTCGGTGAACGATGCCGTCGGCGTGCGCTCCCCTTAGCGCTTCGGCAACCTGAATACTGACGTTCAGTGTCTCCCTCGAAGAGTAAACGGCTTATCATTGATCAATTGGCGCAAGGTCTTGCCGTCAACGAACTCCGTTGCGATGAAGTGCGTCGTGTTTGACTGTCCGATCTCATAAATCGTGACGATGTTCGGATGGTTGAGTGCCGAGGCAGCGCGAGCCTCCCGTTCAAACCTACGAACGCGATCAGGATTGACAGTGAAATGGGGCGGCAGAAGTTTCAGCGCAACCTTGCGGTTGAGTCGGATGTCTTCGGCCAGATAGACCTCACCCATGCCACCTGAACCAAGTTGACGAACAATTCGGTAGTTTTGAATTTGATGGCCAGGTTCGTAAGTCGAACGGTGTGTGCTGAGGAGCTCGGCGGCGACGTCAGCCGCTGGCGCTTCAATGAAACCCTCAGCTTCTTCAAGGGACGAAAGCAACGACTCCACTTCCAGACGCAAAGGTTCGTCACCAGCGCACTTGCCGGCGAGAAACTCTCCTCTTTTCGCCGGCTCATACGCCAGAGCAGCCTGGAACAAATGATCGATTTGTTGCCAGCGTTCGGGTGTCATGTTCTGGCCCTGTTAGCGTCATTCAAACTAAACGCGAGAAATTCGCTCGAAACCTCTAGCTGTCCGACGCCCCCTGAGATATTTCTCGACGAAGCCAGGCTTTTGCCACTGTCCAGTCGCTCATCACCGTGCCCGGTGAGACGCCCAAAACCTCCGCTGTCTCGTCGATGGTGAGTCCGCCAAAGAACCGCAGCTCAACGATTTGGCTTTTCCGCGCGTCGAACTTCGCCAGCTCCTCCAATGCCTCATGGACCGCGACGACTTCGGCGCTGCGTTCCTCTGAAACAATTAACCCTTCGTCTAGCGACAATGCACGTTCGCCGCCTCCGCGTTTCGCATAGGTACGACTACGAGCGTAATCAACCAGAATGCGGCGCATCATCTGCGCCGCGATGCCGAAAAAATGCGCACGGTTTTGCCAATGCACATTCCGCTGGTCCACTAGTCGAACAAAGGCTTCATTAACAAGAGCAGACGTCTGAAGTGTGTGACCGGGAGATTCCCGTCTCATATACCGCCGAGCCAGACGGTGAAGTTCTTCGTAAACAACGGACATTAACTGGTCCCGCGCGGCCTGATCGCCATTGCTCCACGCGATTAGCAATTGCGTTACATCATTTGGGGCGGGGGAATCCATTTTGAGATTCGTATTTAGGTGCCCCACTGGGCTGGTCTTGAGGCGGCGAGATTATACCTTTCCAAGGGCCTTCCGTCGCCCGAAATTGCGCCTCCGGATCAATGGCACGAGAGGGTCCTAGAGGTTTGCTTCGAAATTCACGCGTTACTGAGTGGAAGCAATGCAGCCTTTTAGTTATGCCACTTGAATGGAGAAAAATCATGCGTACACAGATGAAGCTGCGGGGAATAATGGCGTTGGCAATGTTGGTGGGACTGACGGTTGTGTTTGCGGCCCTACCGGACGCGCCTCGAGTACAAGCGCACGACGATCACAACGACTTGCATCATCGTCTTCGGATGACCGCCGCTAACCTAACTCTTCGCGAGAGTCCTCAGCCCGCGGCCATTGACGAGCCTGATCGGTTTGGCTCCGGATCGGCGAATACAATTACCGACGATGCGATCGTGCTCCAATGGAACGAGATCGCTGTCGCGACGATCGGCGCACAACCGCCTTTCCCAGCGAGTCGGTTCATGGCGACCGTGCAAGTTGCGGTGTTCGAGGCGGTCAACGCGATCACTGGCGATTACGAGCCGTATCTCGGTACGATCACCGCTCCACCAGGAGCATCGACGGAAGCTGCCGCGGTCGCCGCAGCTCACGGTGTGCTGAAAGCCTTCTTCCCCGCGCAAGGCGCAACCTTGGACCAACAGCGGGCCGACTCGCTGGCAACGATTCCAGACGGACAAGCCAAGAACGACGGCATCGCGGTCGGGGAAGCCGCAGCCGCCGCAATGATTGCGAATCGGACAAACGACGGTTCGGCGCCACCTCAGTTTCACACCCCGCAAAATTCCGATCCCTATGAGTGGCAAACCACGGCGGGCTGTCCCGCTGGGGGCGGCGCCTTCAAACATTGGCCAAATGTAAAACCTTTCGGGATCGAAAGCTCCTCTCAGTTCCGCGCCGACCCTCCACCGAAGCTCACCAGTGGTAAATATGCACGTGACTACAACGAGGTGCAGGCCGTCGGCGAGATGAACAGCACCTTGCGGCCGCAGGATCGCACGGATGTCGCACGGCTTCTACAATGCCCAACCAGTTCACGTATGGCTGGAATTCAGTGCTACGGCAGATTGCCAGCACCCGCAACGACGGCATCAGCAAGCACCGCACGCACCGCAGCGGTGATGAACATGTCGCTGAGCGACGCTTTCATCACCGTGTTCGAAAGAAAGTATTTCTACAGAACCTGGCGGCCCGTGACCGCAATCCCGCGAGGAGATGAAGATGGCAATCTGCGGACTGGCCCCATCCTCGTTCACTCCGTTCATTCTCACGCCGTGCTTCCCGGGCTATCCGTCGGCACATGGGGCCGGAACCGGCTCGGCGCTCGAGGTTCTCGAAAGGGCTTACGGTCGACATCATTCGGTCACCCTGTCGCATCCCGATGCGCCAGGTATCGTGCTCCATTACAACGATCTCAGAGACATCATCGACGATGTCTCGGACGCTCGCGTGTTTGGCGGGATTCATTTCCGTCCTGATCAGGATGCCGGCGAGCGGCAAGGCAGGGACGTTGGTAGGTACAACAACCAAAGGTTACTCAGACGAGTGGGAGATGAAGAAGGCATATAACGGCGTAGAACAGGCCTACACGCCAATGTAGCCCAATGGGTGTACCGCCACTTCCTGCGCGCGTTTGGTCGCCGAACAGATATCCAAGCCAGAAATAGCTTTGGAAAAGGAAATGTGAACACGAATCACAAATCAATCATCCGGGCCATCAGCCTAGTTTTCGCGTTGTCAGCTACGGTTTCAGCCGCACCGGGCGATCTTGACCCGACTTTCGGCAACGGCGGAATAGTTATCACGAGAGGCAACTCTTTTAACCAGTTGGATTATGCTTTAGCGATGGCGATTCAAGCGGATGGCAAGCTTGTCGTCGTTGGTGATGGTGCCACCAGCAACAATTGGGACTTTGCGGTTGTCCGTTACAACACGGATGGCTCGCTAGACAATTCATTTAACGGCGGCATAGTAATTACTCCGGTTAGTAACTTTCATGACCAGGCTACTTCAGTAGCGATTCAAGCGGACGGCAAAATTGTTGTTGCTGGCTCAGGAGGCCCTAACCTTGCGGTGGTCCGTTACAACACAAACGGTTCTCTAGATACTTCGTTTAACGGCACGGGCCTAGTTATCACTTCGGCTAGTAGCGGTGCTAATGACTTAGCCATTCAATCCGACGGTAAGATTGTTGTCGTCGGTTACAGCGGTAATCACCCAAACTATGATTCAGTCGTTGTCCGTTACAACACAAACGGCTCTCTAGATGCTTCGTTTAACGGCACAGGCATAGTTATCACTCAGGGGAGCGGCGTTGCTTCGTCATTAGCAATTCAAGCGGACGGTAAGATTGTCTCCGCCGGTGGGAGCCAAAACAGCTTTGCGGTTTTCCGTTACAACCCGAACGGCTCGCTTGACACTTCATTTAACGGCACAGGCATAGTTATCACTCCGGTTGGTAATTCTAGCAGTGCTAGTGACTTAGCAATTCAATCGGACGGTAAGATTGTTGTTGTCGGTGAAAGCCGAATTGTAACCGATGACTTTAGAACCGGGGATTTTGCTGTTGTTCGCTACAATCCGAACGGCTCGCCAGACACTTCATTTGGCGGCACCGGCAAAGTAATTATTTCGGTTGGTAATTCTTATGAATTCGTTTCTTCAGTAGCAATTCAATCGAACGGCAAGATCGTTGTCGCCGGTACCATTAGGAACAACAATGGCTTGGGCTCTGAGTTTCGCTGTTGTGCGCTTCAATCCAAACGGCGCTCTTGATTCTACATTTAACGGAACAGGGAAAGTTACCACTGCATTTTGCTGTCAGGAATTTACAAGTGCATTAGCAATTCAATCAGACGGCAAAATTGTTGTCGCCGGCGCCACCGATGACTTCTTGTATGACTTTTATGACTTTGTAGTGGTTCGTTATCAGGGCGACGACGCAACACCAGCTTGCCCCAATCCCATCGACTGCGCTGACTTCTTCGTCCGGCAGCACTACCTCGACTTCCTTAACCGCGCACCCGATCCCATTGGTGCTGCCGATTGGCAGGCGATCCTCAATAACTGTTTAGCCTGGCGGATACCTGCCTGCGATCGCATTCATGTCTCATCATCATTCTTCCGTTCGCCTGAATTTCAGGGCGCGGTTACTTCGTCTATCGCTTTTATTCGGTGCGCCTTTGGCCGCAAGCCTGACTACGACGAGTTCACTCCTGATCTCGCCAAAGTCAGTGGCTTCTTTACAGATGCGGAATTGGAAGCAGCGAAGGTGGCGTTCATCTACAGAGTTCATGAATCGTCCTGCGTTTATGGCGAAGTTTAATGGACTAAACGACACTCAGTATGTCGACACATTGCTTGCTACATCCGGCATGACACATCTTTCAATCGCGATTGCTGGATCGCAGCGCTGACTAATGGCTCAAGAACACGCGCGCAGGTGCTGCGTGAGATCGTCGAGAGCACAGAGGTCTACAACAAGTACTACAATCAGGCTTTCGTGGTGATGCAGTATTTCGGTTATCTACGCCGACAACCGGATGCGCTCTATCTCAACTGGATCGCGCACCTCGATGCTACCGGCGACTACCGCAGCATGATTCATGGATTCATGAACTCGATTGAATATCGAGCTCGCTTTGGACCGTGAAGGATTGAGATTGCCGATTGGCGATTGCCGATTGATGTCGTTACCCAGGAATGATCGATCAATCTGGCGAAACGCACCATTCAACCCTTCGCCAATTGGCAATCAGCATCGCCAATCGGCAACCTCCTCAGTCGCTTCCGTACCTTATTTCCATCTGGCGAATGCGGAAGCTGGCGATGATGAGGACGATGATCGTCACTATCACCAGACTCGGCACCGCTATCCAGGCGGGAGTTGGTTCGGCGACCACCGCAAAAGGTCCTTCCGAAACCGGAATCGGAGCGAGCGAGTGCAGGTAATGAATGACGCTGATTTTCTTGAGGAGGGGTGGCAGTAGAAAGTTGAGCCATTCCCAGAAATACAAAAGGACGGCCGGAATAATCGGATTCCGAATGAACAGGCCCACCACCAAAAAGAACGCACCGTAACCAATGCACGCGAGGATCGTGATTCCGGTGTAAGTCAAAAGATGTCCCGCGCCGGCGCCATCAAAAAAGAAGCGGCTGCTTTCCGTGGGGAAATGCGGAAAGTAAAGCAGCAACATGCAGATGATTGTGCTTGCTGAAAACAAGCACAATCGAAGTAACCAGACCTGACAGGTATTTTCCGACGACTAACACCTCGCGTCGCACCGGACTAAGAAAATAGAAGTGCAGACTGCGATCCACGATGTCACCACGGAAAAGGTTCATGAAGATCCAGGCGCAACCAAAAAACACGACGGTGCGCAAAATAAATCCGCCATAGAAAACAGCGAAGATCATGCTGTACTGCGTGAAGTCTTGCCACTCGCTCCCTGGCGGCGTAAAAGGCGCGAGCAGAGCGAGGGGTACGATCGGCAGCAACGCCAGCAGGTAAAGCAAGATCGACCGGCGACCGAGAAAGTTCTTAGTGACTTCCAGGCGGAAGATCGCCGCAGTTTGACGCAGCCAGAGCGACCAGGGATGGCGTTGCTTTGTCTGCGGCGTTTATGTCTATAGCTGAACTGCTCATGATTTTCAGGTGCGGCAACTCTCACCGCTTTTGTAACGCAAACTGTTAGTCATGCGGCGCAACTTGCCGAGACGCTGAGGCGCAGAGATGCTAAGAATTTCAACTCAATTCATGTTGACCAATTTCATCCTGCTATTGAGCCGTTCTTAGTTTAATCATTCAAGCCAACTGTCTGGTTAACTTTGCGTCTTGGCGACTCTGCGTCTTGGCGGTAAGCTGCCGCTACATTGCATCCACCTTCCGAACTGATCAGATATCCGTACACCGCGCTCAGATCATCATCCACTGGGGCGATGGACTCGACATTGATCGCCCCATCGGCAACCACACGATTCAGCAGCAAATAAAAACTATCCGCGTCGCGCGTCCTTACGAACAAGCCGCCGCGATCGTTGTGCAGCCGCGCCTCGACCACGCTGTCTTCGGCAAAGACCTGAGCCGCTAATTTCGCCGGCTGATCGCAGCGTATCAAGATCTGCATCGGATGTTCCGTCACTTCATCGCGCACGCCATGGATGTTGCCCTCGGCGACGATGTAACCGTTGTTTACCAACACCACGCGGTCCGACATCATGTCCACTTCGTGCAAGATGTGGCTGGAGATGATCAGGTGCAAACCTTCGGCGGCAAGTTTACGAAAGAGCGCGATCGTCTCGGCGCGCACCATCGGATCCAATCCATTGAGAGGTTCGTCAAGAATTAAGACCGAAGGCCGATGAGCAATCGCCTGGGCCAGCCGGATGCGTTGGCGCATGCCTTTGCTGTAGGCGGCGACTTTGCGATCCGCTGCATCGAGCAAATTCACTTGCTCCAGCGCGTTTACGGTTGCTGCTTCTGCTTTTGTCTTCTCCAGGCCGTGCACGAGCAGAAAGGATTTTATGAACTCGCGTCCAGTAAGACCGCGCGGAAACGAATCAAACTGGGTGCAATATCCCACCTTGCTGAAGAGTTGCTCCGGTTGATCGGTAGGCGTACCTAACACGGTAATTTTGCCGCGCGTCGGCCGCAGCAAACCGGTCATCAGATTCATGAGCGTGGATTTCCCCGCGCCATTCGGTCCCACGAGGCTGGTGATGCCGGGGCCGATGCTCAGGTTTACGCGATTCACTCCGAGTATCTCGCCGTAGAACTTGGAAACATCATCGAAGACAATCTGTTTAGAGGAGTCGCTCATTAATCACTATCCATTGCCGATTGCCGATTGCCGATTGCCAATTAAGCACCTATCGAAACAACTTTCACTAACAACATTCCAGGTTCACCACAGACAAATTGGCAATTGGCAATCGCCAATCGGCAATCTATTAGCTCACGACTTCGTAAGCCTTCACCTTTGCTGAAAGAATCGCCAGGCAAATCGCACACACTAAAAACAACGCTGCCCACGATACCCAGAGGGGTGGCTCGCTTAAAACGACGCGACTCACATTGCCATTGATGTCTCTCACAAATGTCGTGGCGTTTTCGAACGTGCCGAAGAGTCCCACGGACACATTCGACCATAATGCGCTCAAGCTAAAGAGATCTCCCCAGCGCGTGCGAAAAAGTTCGTTAATCGCCGCACCAAACACCGAAGGGATGAAAAACAGTCCTAGTAACGCGATGCTGGCAATCACGCGCCACTTCACGAGAGCGGAGATGGCCTGCGAAAGCAAAGCGAGCAACAGAATCCAAACTACGCTGCCAATAAAGATTGCGCTGGCAATCCGTAAGTTATTTACAAACCAGCTCCCGCCTTCGAGATAGGACTGAAACAGGAAGAGCAACAACTGCGGCACCCAGGTGATTGCTGATAAGAGAATCAACACCACCGACATCTTGCCCGCCACATACTCGGTGCGTGAAAAGGGCCGGCAGAGGTAAAGCGGAAGTGCGTTGTTTCTAAGATCCCGCGAGACGAGTGGCGGTCCGACAAGCAGCGTCACAAAGAACGCGAACCCGCTCTGGATGCCAACAAAGGTTTGAAAGAAAGATGCATCGACCGGAATCAGCTCTTGAACATTGGTCTGCAGAAGCGCCAGAGCATTCACGTTGTGATGCAGATAGATCAGAATCGCCTCGATAAGTAGGGGAATAAAACAGATGGCGAAAAACGCGGTAAAGAGTTTCGACTTGAAGACATCGCGAAAGGCATGGTGCGGAATCACCAGAAACCGGCTCCATTCGGGTGTCAGCCGGCCCGCGTAATTCTTATAACTGTGATCATAAACCGCCATTACCGTTCTCCATTGCCTTGAGGAAGATGTCCTCGAGCGAATCACGTTTGTAACTCAACCGGCGAATCTGCATTTGCTGCTCCGCCGCAATGCGATAGAGATCGCGCACTTCGATAGTCTCCTGTAACACGACTTTGAGACGATGATCACTTGTGTAGGCATACTCGCAACCAAGATCCCCAATCGCTTTGGCAAACTTCGCCTGATCGCCGCGTGTTTCCAGCACCAGAAACTTGCGATTTGATCTGCGCTCTTCTTCGAGATTGCAATAGACGACGAGTCGGCCATCCTTCAGGATCACGATCTCTTCACAGCACTCTTCCACGTCGCGCAAAAGGTGTGACGACAACACGATGTTAGCCTGGCCACTGTCTCGAATTTCGCGGATCAGACGAATCATGCGCGCCCGCGCCGGCGGATCCAGCCCGTTGGTCGGTTCATCAAGAAAAATCAGCTTCGGTCCGTGCACAATTGCCTGCGCCAGTTTGGCAAGCTGTTTCATTCCCAGGGAATAAGTATCGAGATTGCGATACCGCGCCTCGCCCAGTCCTACATAAAACAAAGCTTCATGCGCTCGCTCGAGGGCCGCTTCCGCAGGCAAACCGGAAAGCTCAGCCATCAGCCGCACGAGATGAACAGCGCTCATCTTGGCGATGAATGAATCGCGCTCGGGCATGTAGCCAATCAGACTTCTGATCTGTTTGGCGTCGGTGAGAATGTCTTTGCCAAAGATATGAGCGGTGCCTGCCGACGGCGGATGGAATCCCAGCAAGGTGTGAATCAAAGTCGTTTTGCCCGCGCCATTAGGCCCAAGCAGGCCTATGGCGCGGCCGCGCAGTTCACCGCGCAGACCTTTAAGAATCTGTCGCTTGCCGAAAGTAACACTCAAATCGTTGAGGTCGACTACCGGAGCGAAATTCTTGGGGTCTTGAAGGCTTGGTGGTAATTCAGTCGTTGCCGCAGTGGCCATGCTCATTAGTTATATCGTTCTGTCCTGATAATTCCAAACGAATCCGAAACCAAAGGCAGTACCCATTAGAATGAATGCGCCGATGAATGCAAACGCTTCTGCAGGCGCTAAAGTTCTGCCTATTGCCAGGATCCCGATCAGAAAGACAGGAAGATTGAGCACGAGCGCTGATGCGAGTGGAAAGAGGGCGACCGGACGACAACCGCCGAGCCGGCGCCGCAACCAGAAGAGCGAGGGAGCATAGGCGAGTGAGAAAAGCAGCGCTGCGACAATCAAAGACATCACCGTTGCGCCTTTGACGTCAGCAGCGCTGAGATTCGCTCCCTCAACAGCATAAAAAGTCAGCAGAATCGCTGCGAGACCAACGAGCCAGGAACCGAGGGAGATGGAGACTAGTTTCATAAGAATTGCCGATTGGAGATTGCCGATTCAATTGAGTCATTGAATCATCGGGTCATTGAGTCATTGCTTCTATTGAAAGTTACCCATCACCCAATCACCCAGTCATCCAAATCACCCTATGACTCAATGACTCAGGATTCAATGATTGCCCGATGATTGGCGAGTGCCGATGCCTTTGCCGATTAGTCCTGCATGGTGCGGTGAACAAAATCGGCAATTGGCATTTGGCAATCGGCAATCGTATAGGCGCAATCGTCGATTAGTTAGACGACTTTCCTTTCATGCCCTGCGACAGGATGTGCTGAATCTCGAGCGCGTTGGGCATGCCCAACAGGCTTGCGGGACTCAAACCAAACGGTCCACCTTCAGTATTAGCAGCGAAGGTAATACTGTCGCCTCGCGCGTAAGCGTAAGCCAGCGTCGGTGGCATGTCGGCGGCCATCTTCTTCAGCGCGTCCGCCTGCTCCTGGGGCAGCTTGTTTGCAGAGTTCGCAATGCGTTCCGCGAACGGCTGCACCAGCGGAGCGAGATTATGGTAGAAGACCGCTGAGAAGTTTGCGTTGCCATCGGCCGGCAATCCAGCAGTGAAGCGCGCGGAGCGCAGCAACGAATAACCCGATCCCTGCAATCTCACGGCACGCTCAACCAGAGCTCGGCTCGGACCGGCGATCATGTAACCGTTTACATAAGTGAGATTCACTTCCAGACCAAAGTCACTGGATTTCAACGTGTAGTAAGTTCGTCCCGAAATCTCCGAGCGATCCCAGGCGAGCCCACTCTTGCCAAACTTCGCTGCTTCCTTGTTAACCTCGGCAACAACCCGCTCGAGCGTTTGCTGCAAGTGCTGTGGGTCGTTTACTTCAAACACCATCTTCCACGAAGGTGTCGGCAGAATCGGACCATCGATGGCAAACGCGAATTCACCACCGAGTGGGGCCGCAAAGTCACGACGAATATCGAAACCACGCTCTGCCTGAAGCTTGTCGAGATTCTTGCGCAAGTCGGGCGAAACCGTTTCCATCACACCCAGCAAGTCGTCCACTAACGACACTGGATTCTTCACCACGAAACCGGCAACTACATTTGCGTCAGGCGAAATGTACTCGAGTGAACCCATCGGTCCGGGTTCGGCGAGCCAGGACGAGATGCCGCGGGATTCGCTGAACGAAAGCACGGCACGCGTTTGCGTTTTGCCCTGATTATCTTTCTGGTCAAGCGCAAAGTGCTTGAGATTAAGGATACCAAGCTGGTTGAGCGCGCCTTCACGCTGTGCAGCATCCTTACCCTTGGTCAGCTCAACCTTGTTCTTGGCGATAAGCTGCTCAAGATTTGCAGCCACTACCAAACCGGCGCCCTCTTTGTAGACCTGAGCAATCCGGCTATAGAAGGAGGTCTGCGTGAAAGGACTGCCACCGCCCTTTTCCATTAAGCCAGCCAACGACTGCAATTGATCGAGCTTCGGACTCGCCGCGAAGATATTGTTATTAATCCAGACGTAGAGTCTCTCGTTCTTCTTGCCATCCTGGGCAGCAACGGCTGTTGCGGTCAGCGGATTGTCGACAAACTGGAGGTCGGGCTTTCCCTGCTGATTGCCGCCGTACTTCGCAATCTGCTGTTCCAGGAATTGCCGGAAATTCGCTGAGTTCTTCAACTCCGCCAGTACCAGCGGCGAATCCGGTTCACCTTTGTCGTTCATTGAGAGCGAGACGGCCACTTCGTCGCCCAGGTATTCACCAAACTCGCGCACTGTTCCAATCACCTGATTCATTCCGGGACCGCGCTGTCCTGACTGTTCCTTCTCATACCATTGACGGAGAGCGGGATTTTGGTTGATGCGCTCCTGCATGATGCGATGCGACTCGGCGATCGTAGCCGTCAGATTCGGCAATGCCGCGTAGACGACGGTGTTTTCCGGCATCAGATCCAGAAGATGAGTTGAGTTGCGCACGCCAGGCAGCTGAACGTTCTTCAGCTCATTCTTCAAACCGGTGAGTGCGGCGAGCGTTTGCGCGTAATTTGCAGCGTTCCGGCTCCACGCCACATCGTCTTTGACGGGAATGGTTTCGATGCTGGGATTGGTTGTGAGCTGCTCGCCGGCGCGAATTACACGCTCATTACCTTTGTGATCGAGACGAACTTCGCCTTCTACCACCGAGACGCGCGAACCCTTAGTGCCACTGGCAACTGAAAAGACTGTGCCGGTGACTGAAACCAGTGCTTCTCCGGTGTCGACAAACAGACGTCCACTCTGCTGTTTTGCCGCTTCCACCATCACGTCGCCGCGATTCAAGTGAATCGTCGTGCCCTGGGCATTCTTTGTCAGGGACAGTTCGGAACGATCTCTCATTTCGATCGTGGTTCCGTCGCCGAGACGTATCAGCGCGTGTGCGCCTTTGGCGGTGCGAACACGCTCGCCCTTTGCCAGTTTCTCGCCGGCAATGATTGGCGTACTGGTAGTGTCAGCAATTTGAAAAACCTGACCTTCAGCCGCTTGCACAGTCGCTTCCAACTCACCGCCGAACGGCGCATAACGCTGAATGAACGGCAGAGCCAGCAGGCCAAAACCGATGACCAGTGCCGCCGCGATACCCCAACGCATGATCACGGGCTGCAAACTGTAGCGGCGCGTGGGGGTCGCAGTTTTCTTCGGCGCTGCAGTGCGTGTACGCGCTTCCTTCATTGCCCGGCGACAAGGAATGCATTCATGTGTGTGATCGACTAACAGCAACGAGCGAGCTTCTGAGAGCTCGTTGTTGAGGTAAGCGGGAATGAGCGACTGAAAATCAGCACAGCTCTCAATATGTTCAGTTCCGATATTTGTCATGGTGTCCTTCATCTCTAGATTCTCTGCAGCGAGCCGCGCCCAAACGCGTTCCGCTGCGGCATTGACTGTCGCGGGTTCGACTTGCTCGTTGCGAATCCCGGCCGTTACTTCGTCAAGGATGGATTCCGTGTTCTTATTCATGATGTTTCTCCAGGTAGTGCCCGATCTCTTTTCGTAGTTTCGTGCGAGCGCGGTGCAACACCACGCCGACCACCATCTGCGAAGTTCCCAAAAGCTTCGCGATTTCCTGGTTGTCGTAACCTTCGTAGTAGCGCAACACAAACATTTCGCCAGCCGTCTCACCCAAACGAGATACTGCCTGCCGTATCAAAAGCTGCAACTCTCGATCGGCATGTTGTGCTTCCGGGCTTCTGGCTGTGCTTTCCATTGTTCCCGCATCAGCGTCTTCCAAACCAACTGACCGCGAACGATTACGGCTGCGCATTAGATCGAGAGAAGCATTGATCGCGGCGCGGGAGAGGTAAGCTTCAGGATGATCAGCAAAGTCGTAATTCTCACGGCTTTTGACGAGGCGGAGAAAAACTGTCTGCAGCACGTCCTCGGCGTCAGCGGCGCTTCCGGTGATGCGATGGGCGGTGCGGAAGACTCGATCGTGGTGTGCTCGGAAGAGGTTTTCCAGCTCTCCCGGAGGGTTTTGCACTGGTTTCAAGGTTCTAACAGCGGCTGGCACGATGTCCTCCTGAAGTTCTTTCCACTCAATAAACGAGCGTCAGGAGGGATTATTAACAATGAGCGAGAATTTTCTGGGGCCTGGAAAAAGGCAAAGCTATTTTCCATTTGTCATTTTCCATATTTTCATTTCTCATTTTCCATTTGAACTAGGGTTTTTACGGGGAATTCCCGTCGAGGGACGCCGTTCCCGAGGTTCAGGCAGGTCCCAGGCAGTGCACATGTGGTTCGCCTGGCAGCGGGCTGCGATCAATGAAAAATGAGAAATGAGAAATATGAGAAATGATAAATGGAAAATGGTTTGTTCGTCTCTTCTGACCCCCACTCACCTCATCAAACCGGCGGTCCCTCGCTGGCGTCAAACTCCTCCATGTCCTTACGCCATTCAGAGCCCATCCGGCTCTCCAAGAGTCGTACGCAGCGATTCCAGCGCAGAATTGCATCGTCTGTGTTAGGCGGTCTAATCTTTTCTGCGGCTTCAAAAAACTTCATTGCCTCTTCGAAGATCGGAAACACTGTATGGGGCGGCCGGCCAGCGCGAAGCTGTGACTTTGCTTTGCGCTCCTGCAGGATGCCGAGATAATAGACACGCTCATACTCGCTGGTTAGATCGCGAAAGAAGACCTCGGCTTCCGGATAACGATCAGAGACCGCCCCGGTAAACTGATCGGTTATCGCCAGGCCCAACAAACGCAAGGCTGCTTGATTGTCAGGTTCAACAGCGAGAATGTCGCGGCAGATCGACTCTGCTTCACCGGGCTCCTTCAGGTAGCGATAGACCTCTGCTTTCGAAATCGCTTCGGCGATGCCAGCCTGAGAGATTGGTTTCAGTTTTAGTTCCATATCACCTCCGAAATGCAGGAGGCAGACGGCAGGAGCAGGAGGCAGTAAGAGACCTGCATTCTGCCGCGCCCAGTTTTTCGTCGTGAGTCTTTCCTCAAGTCTGTACTCCCGCGTGTCTGCCGTCTGCTCCTGCCGTCTGCCCCTGCCGTCTGCTCCTGCCTCCTGCTCCTGCCGTCTGCCCCTGCCATCTGCTCGTGCCGTCTGCTCCTGCCGTCTGCTCCTGCCTCCTGCCTCCTGCCTCCTGTCTACTGCTTCCTGCTTCTGCTCCTGCCGTCTGCTTAGTGCTTCCTTCCCTTCAGTTTCCGCAAGAACCAGCGAACGGGATCGTAGAAGTCGTCAACCACACGCTCCTTGAGAGGAATGATTGCATTGTCTGTGATGTGGATATCTTCGGGGCAGACTTCCGTGCAGCACTTCGTGATATTGCAAAGTCCGATACCCAATTCGTCTTTCAACAATTGCGTGCGAGATAACCCGTCCAATGGATGCATCTCCAGTCCAGCAATGCGTACAAAGAAACGAGGACCTCCAAATTGCTCCTTTTTGTCGTGGTCCCGCAAAACGTGACAAACGTTCTGACAGAGAAAACACTCGATGCACTTACGAAACTCCTGCACCCGATCCACATCGCGCTGATCCATTTTCCATTCGACGCCCGGGCGCGGCGTGAAAGGCGGGATCTTCCTATTGACCCGATAGTTCCACGAGACATCCGTGACCAAGTCCTTAATCACCGGGAACGCCTTGATCGGCTGGACAGTGATCGGCTCATCGAGCGGCAAAGCATCCAAACGAGTCTTGCACGTGAGGCGCGGCCGGCCGTTTACCTCCGCGGAACAAGAGCCGCATTTGCCGGCTTTGCAATTCCAGCGGACGGCCAGATCGGGCGCCTGGTGCGCCTGAATGTAATGCAATGCATCGAGCACCACCATGCCCGGAGCAATCGGCACCTGGTATTCAACCAACCCACCAGTGGAGCTGTCGCCGCGAAAGAGTTTGAATGTTGCGTCGGACATTGGTTTTGGTCTTTGGTCTTTGGTCTTTGGTTTTTGGTTTTTGGTCTTTGGTTTTTGAACTTTGAGCTTTGTACTTTGAACTTTGCTCGCTCCTGCGAGATGTCATCAACTAGCAGAATTCAGGTCGGGCAACTGAACCAAGTACAAAGTTCAAAGTACAAAGCTCAATACAAAGCTCAAAGTTCAAAAACCAAATACCTATTTCTCCTTCAGGAGCCTTTGTAGCTCGTCAGGCATTTCCGGTGTCGGCGACTGCCGTAGCTTCATCTCGTCTCCCTCGCACGAGATAATGTTGTTCTGTTTGCCCCATGTTTCGTCGTAGTTTGGAAAATCGATGCGGCTGTGCGCTCCGCGACTCTCCTTGCGCTCGAGGGCGCTTAGCGCTACGGCTTCGGAAACAGTCAACATCGATTTCAGATCGCGCGCCAGGTGCCATCCCGGATTGAATAGCCGCGAGCCTTCAACACGCATCCTGGCGGCACGTTGTTTCAGATCCTGAATCTCCGCCAGTCCTTTCTTTAAGTCATCCTCATTACGAAAAATACCGACGTAGTTGTGCATCGTCTCCTGCAAATCACGATGAATCTCGTAAGGACTCTCGCCGGCAGGACGCTGAAAGGGCTCAAGCATCTCACGCTCGGCGGCTGCTAATCTGCTCAGCATCGATCTTCCGGAGGTGCGACTTGTTTGGCATGTTCCGCCGCACTAAATCCGGCGCGCCTGCCAAAAACGAGAAGATCGGAAAGTGAGTTACCGCCCAGGCGATTTGAGCCATGCAGTCCGGCGGCGGCCTCTCCAGCTGCAAACATCCCCGGAACCGTTCCTTGAGCAGTGTCGGGTTCGACGCGAATGCCGCCCATCATGTAATGACAAGTCGGCCCAACTTCCATCGGACCCTGCGTGATATCCACGTCTGCCAACTCGCGAAACTGGTGATACATACTCGGCAATTTTCGCTTCACATACTCGGCTGGCTTATGCGAGATGTCGAGATAGGCGCCGCCGTGCTCAGTGCCTCGTCCTTCCTTCGCTTCCGTGTAAATCGCGCGCGCCACCACATCGCGTGTCGACAATTCCATCTTTGCGGGATCGTAGCGCTCCATAAACCGCTCACCATCTTTGTTGCGCAGCACGCCTCCCTCGCCACGAACCGCTTCAGTGACCAAAATTCCCTGCACGCCGGGCGGCCAAACCATGCCTGTGGGATGAAACTGGACAAACTCCATGTCCATCAATTCAGCACCGGCCTCGCAAGCAAGCGCCATCCCGTCACCCGTGTACTCCCATGAGTTTGAAGTGATGCGCCAGGCTTTGCCGATCCCGCCGGTCGCAATCACGATCGATTTGGCTTTGAACACGACGAAGCGTCCTGTCTCACGCCAGTATCCAAAAGCGCCGGCGATGCGTTCGCCATCTTTGAGCAGGCGGGTAATGGCACATTCCATAAAGACATCGATGCCCAGATGAACACCTCTGTCCTGCAAGGTGCGGATCATCTCGAGGCCCGTGCGATCACCAACGTGACAAAGACGCTTGAAAGTGTGCCCGCCAAATGCTCGTTGCAGGATGTCGCCATCGCTTGTGCGGTCAAAGAGCGCGCCCCATTGCTCTAACTCATGCACACGTTCGGGCGCCTCTTTCGCATGAATCTCGGCCATGCGCCAGTTGTTGAGAAACTTTCCGCCGCGCATTGTGTCGCCGAAGTGGGTGCGCCAATCGTCGGCCCTATCGACATTGGCCATCGCTGCCGCGATTCCTCCTTCAGCCATCACAGTGTGGGCTTTGCCAAGCAGCGACTTGCAAACGACACCGACAGTCGCGCCCTGGCCCAGCGCTTCAATCGCAGCGCGCAATCCAGCGCCGCCGGCGCCGATGATCAGCACATCGTGTTCGTGGGTTTCGTATTTTTCCGTCACAAGATTCGCAGGTCCTGGATTGCGCCTGAGGCCACCAATCTAATGTAGAGATCGGACAAACCAACCGAGAACAGGCTCATCCAGGCAAACAACATGTGATGTTCGTTTAGAAAACTGGCGCCTCGCCAAGCCGAATGGCGTGCTCCGCCGAAGTTAACGCAGGAAAAACAGTCAACCTTCCCGCCGACAATGTGCCGTAGCGAATGACAAGAGAGCGTGTAGAAAGAAAGCAGAACGATATTGGCAAGCAGGACGAGCGAACCGACGCCAATACCAAAGCTTCCGTTGAACCAAAAGGCGTGAATCGCGTCGTACCAGAGAATGATTAGAAAGATAAGAGCGACGTACAGGAAATAGCGGTGCAGATTCTGGAGTATGAAAGGAAAAGCAGTTTCGCCTTTATATCTGTGAGCGTTCGCTTCGCCAACGCTGCAGGCCGGCGGATCAAGAAAGAACGCGCGGTAGTAGGCCTTGCGGTAGTAGTAACAAGTGGCGCGAAATCCAAGCGGCGCCCAGAGAATCAGCAGGGCCGGCGAAAGCGGCCACCAACTCGGTTTGATCAGCGGTGAATAGAAAGGAGAAAGATAAGGACCCCATTCATAGTACTGGCCTTCAAAGGCCCGCCAGGTTGCATAGACGCTGAAGCCGCCGAGTACGATGATTACGGGAATAAGTTCGAGCCACCAGGCATCGCGCCGCGTGGTTGCGCCGAAGCCGGCACGAGGCACTGCGATTCTCGATTGCTCCATGAATCTATTCTCCGCGTCGTACTTGTACGAGGTTAACTTTGTTTCATAACTCGAACTTCAAAACAACGATAGCTTGCCTTCTTTGATTTCTGGCTGGGTTTTCTGGCGCAGTTTATGGGAGTGGGCGAAGCTGAGGCAAGGAAAACGACTGCGTGGGAAGTCGGCACCTCTCAGGGGGTGGGGAGCGAAATCATTTTCCATATATCATTTTCCATTTCTCATTTTCCATTGGGTAGGACTTCAAGCGCAGAGACGCGAAGGCGCAGAGGCACAAGGGAAAACAAAACAGCTACGTGAACAGTTTTCATCACATGCGATAGGACGTGTTTCGTGTTCTCGTGATTTTGCCGCGCGCGCGGATCGGATCCTTCTAGTATTACAAAACAGCGACCAAGAAGTACCACTAAACAATATGAAAAAGGGTCCTCGCTATTCTTACGACTCCTCGCGTTTTACTTTGCGTCTTTGCGCCTTGCGTCTCTGCGCTTGAAGTCCTACCCAATGGAAAATGAGAAATGACAAATAATGACAAATGATAAATGGAAAATGATCTTTCCTCCGTCTACTGATCTAGAACAACGATCCTTTGTCATCCTCACCCATCATCGCTTTGCGCACGAGCGGGATCGGCGGCCCACCGTACTTTAAAAACTCATCATGAAATGCTTGCCAGGCGTCTTTGCCTCCTCGTGTCTTGTTCCCTTCGTCCAGTCGTCGCGAAGTTTCCTGATCATCAGCTTGCCCATCGTGTAATTGAGATATGCCGGATCAAAAGTGCCGCGAGCCGCTTGTTGCCGCGCCGTTCCAGCATCCTGAAAACCTTCCTCACGAAACAACCTCTCCGATTCGGCAACCGTCATTCGCCCGGTGTGCATCCCGATTGCCGAAATGTACCGGACATTTCTCAGCATCGCGTTCAGCAGTTGACCGATATGCGCCTCAGGTTCACCGTTTCCCAGGCCAGCGTCCCACATCATCTCTTCTGTGTAATGCGCCCAGCCTTCTGCGAATGCATAGCCAACAAATACCTGACTAAATTTTGAGGAAGCGCGGTTGGCATGAAGGAACTGCAGAAAATGACCCGGCCAAACCTCGTGAACCGACGTAAACAGAAGATTCGCTTTGCCCGGCAGATAGGCATCTTTCTCGGCCTGCGTCCAGGCCTGATCGGGTGGAGCGATGTAATAAGTTGAAGGCAGGTTTTTTTCGTACGGACCCGGAATGTTGATATAGGCAAAATTCCAGCGGCGATATGTAGGAGCTTCAGCCACCAGTGCTTCTTCAGTTCCAGGAATCGTCACAATCTTTTTGTCGTTGATAAAAGCCTTCAACTCGGTAAGTTGCTGCCTCGCCATTTCCACCGCACCACCAGTGGGTTTGTTGGCTTCTGCTTTGTTGACGCAATCAAGAAGTGTTTGGCCGGGGGCATAAAGTGCGCAAGCCTCGCCCAAAGCTTTCTGATTGCGCGCCAAATCACGTTTGCCAATGTCCTCTAATTCATCCAGTCGAACCTCGACTCCTTCGGTAGCACGCAGCATCGCGCTGAACTTTTCAGCACCCAGGGCGAAATTATCTGTGGCGGTAGCTTCCTGGCTCTGAAACCAGGAATCGAGCTCTTTCATCGCCTTGATTGCACCGGCATTCGCCTCAGCAAAAGCCTTCTGCAGTTGCTCGTCTTTTACTGAAGCAAAAATCGCGGGCACATCCTTTTCATAAAATGACACCAGACCGCCAAATGAAGTGCGACCAATCGCGACATAGCTTTTCGGCAACGGCGTGCGCAGGTTGTTGCGAATCTGCTGGAGTGCCGCTGGAATTGCTTTAGCATAATCAGTGTAGGCGCGGAGTCTTTGCTCGAGCGGAGCGTAGGGGCGCGAGACATAAACATCAGGATCGACGGCGCCGGCGTAATATTGAGGATTCCTTTTTGGCCACTCGGCGGTTTCCAACCAGAAGAGATCGGCGTTGACGACTGATTCCAAATAGTCGCGTTCGAACTGTTGAGTTTCCGTGAGGCCTCGACGTTTGAATTCAGCGAGACGGTCCTGTTCTTCGTGCAGCCAATCGATCGTTTTCTTGATCCCTGCGGGACTCCAATCGGGGAGCTTGCCATCGAATTCGTGGCGCCCGGCGCTGACGGCGAAGTCGGGATTAGCCTGGAAATATGCTTCCATAAAACTATTTACGTGCGCTTCCCATGATTCGCTGCGGCGTTCGGAGCGATCGCGGTCGCGACCGTCTCGGTTGCAAGCCGGTAGGATCAGAAGAAGGGCAGCTAAGAGTCCGCAAATCCCCACTTGTATTCTTGCTGGAAGCTGCGGTTGAAGTCGATTCAACATCTGTTCGGGCCTCCTGCCTTTTTCGGTGTTATGGAAACTAAACGATCATAAGCCTGGTTTTGTTGCCTGTTCAGAAGGACGAGACTGCCTACTGCCTTCTGCCTTCTGCCTTCAACCCCACTGCCCACTCTTCCTACACATGCAAGATCAGTTTTGCGATTGTGAAGTAGATAATAAGACCGGTGGCGTCGACGAGGGTTGTAATTAAAGGCGCAGAAAGTACAGCAGGATCAACGCCGAAACGCTGCGCAGCAATGGGAATCAGTGATCCAACCGTCGTAGACCAGATGCAAATGGCAAACATCGTCAATGATACCGTCAGCGCCAGGGAGATGGGCGCGTGCCACAAGAGGGCTTGACCAAAAGCAATCGGCGCAACCAGTAAACCAACAACCAAACCAGTCGTGGCTTCGCGCAATACGACTCGCCAGGCGTGACGCACCCCGACTTCACCAAGCGCAAGACTGCGGATGACGGTCATGACAGTTTGGGCGCCGGCATTTCCACCTGTGCCAATCAAAAGCGGAATGAAAAACGAAAGGGCTACTACCGCAGCGAGCTCGGCTTCGAAACGATGCAGCACGGCACTCGTCAACGTGCCGGCGACGAATAAGAGCAGCAGCCAGCCAATCCGTTTTCGGACTACACGAAAGATTGGATTATCGAAGTAAGGCTTATCGAGCGCGCCCGGCTCGACGCCGGCCATCCGCAAGATGTCCTCGGTCTGTTCCTCGATGAGCACATCGATCACATCGTCGACCGTAACGAATCCAACAACACTTCCGTCCTTCTCCAATACGGGAACTGCCAGCAAGTTGTACTTGCCAATTTTTTGCGCGACCGACTCCTGATCCTCCAGCGCGGCAACCGTCACCGGCTTGCGTCGCATTACATCTTTGAGCGACGCGGACAACTCAGCCATCACCAGATCGCGCAGCGAAACAGAACCGAGCAAGCGGCCGCTCTCTGACTCCAAGACATAACAAGCGTAGATCGATTCCTTCTCGCGCGCGACCGAACGTATGTGTTTCAGGGCGTCGGCAACAGTCATGTCGCGCTCGAGGCGCACGAATTCTGTCGTCATGATGCCGCCGGCGGTGTTCGGTGGATACTGGAGCAGATCGTCGAGTTCGGCGCGCAGCTCCTCGGACAAACGGGGCAGCACTCGATGACGCTGGTGCAAACCCATTCGCTGAATCACGTCGGTGCGCTCGTCGGCCGAGACACCGGTAAGAATTTCCGCTACTCGAGTCGGATCTATCTCCTCCAGAATTGCGGCACGACGCCGCATTGTGGGCTGGTCAAAGACTTCGACCACGCGCGCAACTGGCAACATCGTTACTACAGTCGCAGCTTCCTGAACTGTGAGTTGATTGAAGAGGTCGGCGAGATCTGCCGGAGGAAGATCCGCGACCATGCCGCTAATCCCTACGAAACTTTCGTCGAGACGCAGGTGGATTCGTTCCAAGAGTTTCTTTAGATCCTGGGCTGGCATAGGACAGGAGTCAGAGAACTCAGAAGTCAGAAGTCAGAATGCAGAAGGCAGTATTCAGGAGCCAGTATAAGCGAAGGCTTGGCGCTGGTGACCGTAGATTCCCATTCATTCTGTTTTTTCTATCGCGAGAAGCGTCCACCTTTCCCTTTACTGTCTTCTGCCAACTGCAGTCTGCCGCTGCCTCCTGCCCTCTGCCCTCTGCCCTCTGCCTTCTGCCTTCTGCCTTCTGCCTTCTGCCTTCTGCCTTCTGCCTTCTGCCTCTGCCTTCTGCCTACTGCTTTTCCGCGCACGAGGGCGGCTTCAGCACTGCGACTATGGCGGCGGACCAGTTCGCGCCAGGCCCAGCCGTCATAGTGGAACTGGCGCGTCACAGGATCGAAAGTGAACACGATTCCCTGCCGCCGATAGCGATCAAGTCCGCTGTAATTGAGGAAGTAAGAGGCGATTGAGGCGCCCGTCCCAGCTATCTCGTCGATCTCCAGGCGGCGCGCTGCGTCCTGGGATAATTTTCTGGCGGCTTTGTTCGCTTCTTCCCCAAAGATCAGCAACACCGCGGGTCGCAGTGACGAATGGGGAAACGCATCGAGAAAGATGCGTGAGCGTGCGATGCGATCGAAATCGCGTGATGCATTTATCAGCCGCACTAAGCGCGCATCCTCACCGGAACGACGCGGCAAGATCAAAGCTTCGCGCTGAATCCAGCCGCGGGTTCGTCTCGTGACTGCGACACGATGGAAAACGACGCCATCACGGCTTCGTGCCGTCTCGACGATGGTTACGCTTCGACCTCTGCTAATCCGTTTCAAAAGAGGAGCGGAAAGGTGAGGTGCGGAACGTAACGCGGCCAATCGCTCATCAACCACGATCGCCGAGCGAGCAGTCATTCGCCGAGTCTGCGCGAAGCCGAACTCACAGTTAAACGAGAGCAGGATGAAAGTGATTGTAAGGAAAATCCGGAATGCGAACGGATGCTGCGAGTGTGAGGTATTCACTGTGTTGTCTCCTTTGCAAGATGAGGTTGAAAGGAAACGGCACGTCGATGCGCACGCTATCGCGCCACGCGTCTCCGTGCCGTCGTTGAAAACTTTGTGCGCGCTTCAGCGGCGACTATTCGTTGTGTTAACCCGGCATGATGAAAATGACAAATGGAGACCGCAAGAGCGTCAGCCGCGTCCTGCGGTTCGGGCAGGATATTAAGCGACAACAGGACACGCACCATTTCCTGGACCTGGTGCTTTTCTGCATTCCCATAACCCACGACAGTTTGCTTCACCAGTCGCGGCGAGTATTCGCAAATTTCCAAACCCGCGCGCTCGGCCGCTAACATTGCCACGCCGCGAACCTGCCCGAGTTTCAGCGTGACCTTCACGTTCGTCGCTAGAAAACCATCCTCGATCGCACACACGTTAGGGTTGTAACGGGCAATCACTTCCTCGATGCCCTTGTACACTCTGAGAAGCCGACGCAGAAAATTTTTGTCCTGCTGCTAGCCGGATCGCCCCGTACTCAAGGATCTTATAGCGCGGGCCGTCGCCTTCAATGACGCCCCATCCCGTTGTTTCGCTGCCCGGATCGATTCCTAAAACGCGCATGGCGCGCATTCTACCTCAAGAGCGCAGCCTGTGATTGATTATTCGCCAGTCTCGCTGTGAGGGGCATCCACAGGTTTCGATTCAGCCGACCATCTTTGTCGCAAGAAGATTGAGAGCACCACCATCGAGCCGACGGCGAGAAATTCACTCTGCCAGTTTTGCAACGATTCAAACCAGAATTGGGAAGTCCCCATGAATTCCACGACCGACACTTGCTCCCGAAGGCCATGCTCTAACTGTTCCTGATTGTATTGTGCAGCGCCACCAACGGCGTGAAGCACGAAAGAGACCAGAAACAGCAGCAAAAAAGCCAGCGAGAGTGAATACTCATAAATGGTTAGGATTAAGCCGCCTTTTTTCACGGGCCAGGGAACGTCGCGGCGCTTTCTTGTCTTGCGCGGATCGCGATCTACTTCCTCAGTTTTCTCAGGATCCTTTGATTCGATTGAACCCTTTTGAAAGAGAAAGGCTGTGAGCACTACGAAGGCAAACATCTGGAGAAACTCGCTCTCCCAGTTTTCCATCGTCGCCTCCAGAAAGTGGCTGCTGCCAAGATATTGGGTGTAGTTGAGCGTCGCTCGTCCATGCTCCTGCTGGTCTTGATTGTATTGCCGATGTCCGACGAGTGACTGTCCGACGAGGAAGGTTATGAAAAGCAGAAAGACAACGATCGAAAGGCTTTGATTGCGCAGAAAGCGTCGCATGATGCTAATGAGGTTTCGCTTCCGTGGGAAAGAGATTGGACCAGGCTTCACGCACGAGCGCTTGCCAATCAGAATCGTTCACCGTACCGAAGTTTTCGTAATTCTGGAGTCCGCCCTTGGGGGGCGCTGCGAAGTCGTACCTTGGCGGCTTGCGAAACCGCTCGCGGCTGAACGCTTCGCGTTGCAGATCAGGTTGAGTGGTGAAGCAGGCAAACATTTGCTGCTTTAAGTCTCGCGCCTTATCGTCAAGCAGCAAAGTAGTGATCTCAGCGGCGCCGCTTGTTAGGAAATCGAGCACTCGTTTCTTTCCGTCGCGGCTCGGGTGTAATGCAATTTCAAACACTGAAGGAGTCTTAAAACCGTTTCGCCGCAAGAGGCGCAGCGCGGCATGAGTGGCAAACGCAGTTGCATCATGATCGGGATGCCCCCCCTCGTAAGGGTGAGTTAGCACGACGTCCGGAGACGTGTGTCTTAGAAAGGAAGCGACTCGGCGGGTCAGATCGGCTAACTTAAGCGGCGTTTGCTGACCACCTAGACCAAACTCGATTACGTGCTCCGGATCGACTTTGGCGAGCGCGAGGGCTTTCTGGCATTCCTGGCGTCGGGCTTGCGCGTAGTCCGAGCGTTTGGAATATCCGGCCTCAGCAACATAACCATTGCCCGGGACTCCGTCGGTGATGTGGAGCACTGTGACATTGTTGAGTCGAGAAATAAGACCGCCTGCGCCAATCACTTCATCGTCGGGATGAGCCACAATCACAGCACAATGGGTTTCACGAGCAAGCTCCCGAGTGCCGAATAGATCCGAATGTGCCGATCGTTTTGCCCCCCTGACCATAGCTGCAACCTGATGCACACGCGCATGAATGCCAAGTCCGCCTCGACAACGCTGTGGTGCAATCTCGCCCCGAAAATAGTAGAGAGCATATCAACCGCCATACCAGAGCAGAGGCAGTTGAAACCCAATGTGCAACGGGTGAGGACAGCTTTCGCTTATGTTCGATGCTGTACGTTAATGAGGTTAAGTGCCCGAATTCGTTCCACTTGAGGGAGGGGAACGGAGACGGGAGACGGGAGACGAGAGGGAGAAGAGGGGAGAGACGCGGAGACGCGGGGACGAGACGCGGAGACGTCCCTATTTCCCTTTTCCCTAACTGCTCAAACCCACATTGTTTTGGCTTCTTCTCAGGTCGCCAGCGGAGAAACTTTGTGCCGTGACGAAATCGACCGCCGGTAAAATGGTCGTAGCGAACCTCCGCCACCAACTTCGTTTGCAGTGGTTCCCATTCCTCGGTTTTCTTTGTACTCCACCGACTCGGTCCTCCCGGTTTGTTGCCAGTAAATCCGGGTGGCTTAATTAATGGTTTCAGAAGCTTGGTTAACTCTTTCTTCTGGGCTTCATTGAAACTCGAGCTGAAGCCGACGTGATGAAGCAGTCCATCCTCGTCGTACAGACCAAGCAATAAGGAACCGACGACGCTTCCGCTCGAGGCCCAGCGAAACCCGCCGACGACACAATCCGCCGTCCGCAGCTTCTTGATCTTTTGCATACCGTCACGCTCACCAGAGCGATAGGGCAGATCAATCCGCTTAGCGATCACGCCGTCCAACCGGACGCTCGGATCGTTGAGCCAGGAGAGTGCAATCGTTGCATCAGCTGTTTGCGGCGACAACTCCAGACTCTTATTGCGCGAGAAATATTTCTTCGCGAACGCGTCCAATTTTTTGCGACGGTTCGCAAGTGGCTCTTCGAAGACTTGCTTCCCCTGTTCATCTACAAGGACGTCAAACACGATCAAGCGCGCTGGGGTCTCTTTTGCGAGTTTGGCAATGCGACTCGCCGCCGGATGAATTCGCTGGAGTAAGGCATCGAAGGAGGGATCGCCTTTGATTGTAATTACCAGCTCACCATCGATAACGAATTTGGTTGGTTTCAGCTTTAACAATGCTTCCACAATCTCGGGAAAATAGCGTGCGAGTGGCTGCCCAGATTTCGACTGCAACTCAATGCTCATCCCCATCACGGAACGCGACGCAGCGAAAGCCATCCCATTTCGGCTCATATTGCCAAGAGTCACCACGCGGCAGCTCGTTAACAAGCAATGCTTCCATCGGGGGATAAGGCGGTTTGATTGGTAGGGACATAAACGTTTCGGGTTTCGAGTTTTTGGTCTTTGGTCTTTGGTCTTCGAGCTTCGTACTTGGTTCTTCGAGCTTTGTTACGTTCCCAAAAGTGCCGGCTTTGCTTAGAGAGTTCAAGACGGGCAAGTAAAACAAAGAGCTAAGAACAAAGTACAAAAGATTCAAAGGCCCAAAGCCAAAAACCAAAGACCACGCTCCGGCACCTTCCTTGCTAATCGAATCGTTAACAGTCTAATTCACGCGTTTTAGCGTTTTCGCCTGTTCAAAAAAGAACAGGCGACGGCCTGCTTGTACCGGAAGGCTACAGGCGAGGCTCACGTAACGCAAACTGTTAGTTTGCGCGATTATCAGGGGGGAATAATCATGGCGCTTATGCTCAAACCGCTGGAGATTCAGGTCATCGTCATCACCGGCGCTACCAGCGGCATCGGTCTGGTTACTTCAAGAATGGCGGCAAAACGCGGTGCTCGCCTGGTGTTGGCAGCGCGTAGCGAAGAGGCTTTGAAAGAGATCGTCGAGGAAATCAAAACCGCCGGCGGCGAAGCGACTTATGTAGTGGCGGATGTCGGCGAGGAAGCGGATGTTTTGAAAATTGCCGCAATCGCCAAAGAGCGGTTCGGCGGATTCGACACCTGGATCAACAATGCCGGCGTTTCGATCTATGGGAAGTTCACCGAAGTACCTATCGAAGATCAGCGACGCCTCTTCGAAACAAACTATTGGGGCGTGGTGTATGGCTCCCTCGTTGCAGTTCAACAACTGCGTCAACGCGGTGGAGCTCTCATCAATGTAGGCAGCGTGCTGTCCGATCGAGCGATTCCTTTGCAGGGCGCTTACTGCGCGTCCAAACACGCAGTCAAAGGATTTACTGACGCGTTGCGAATGGAGCTGGAACACGAGGGTGCGCCAATTTCTGTAAGTCTAATTAAACCGTCGGCCATCGACACTCCTTACACCGACCACGCAAAAAATTATCTGGCGGTGGAGCCGCGCAATCCGCCGCCGGTTTATGCGCCTGAGCCTGTCGCCGAGGCAATTCTTCATTGCGCTGAGAATGCTGAACGCGACGTGTTCATCGGGGGCGGCGGAAAGAGTCTATCGGTGCTTGGTAATTACGCGCCGCGAGTCACCGATAAGATGATGGAGTGGACGATGTTTGATCTGCAGCAAAGTGACAAGCCGGCTCGGCCGCTCGAGCAGCACAGTCTCGATAAACCATCCGGCCATTCCGGGGAACGTGGTCATTACGAAGGCCACGTCGCCGCAAGCAGTCTCTATACAAAAGGTTCTTTGCATCCGCTGATCACCGGGGGACTACTACTGGCAGGCGCCGGGTTGGCTTATGCCGCGTATCGCGGACTTCGCTCAAACGGAAACGTCTTATCTGGAAACGGCGACTTTCATTCGCTGAAGCGAGTCACCGATGCAAGCTGAGCAAACGATTTCCAGTTGGATGGCGACAGCCAAGGTGCCGTCGCGACCTTCGCTTAAAGAAAACATCAAAACCGACGTGTGTGTGGTTGGCGCCGGGATTGCCGGGATGACCACGGCTTATTTGCTTGCGAGTGAAGGCAAAAAGGTCGTGGTGCTTGACGATGGGCCGATTGGTGGCGGCATGACTGGCAGAACTACTGCCCACCTGGTGAACGCACTGGATGACCGCTATTTCGAGCTTGAAAGACTGCACGGTGAACAGGGAGCCCGCCTCGCCGCTGAAAGCCATACGGCCGCAATTGATCTAATCGAAAGAATAGTTACTCGGGAAGCAATTGACTGCGACTTTACTCGCCTCGATGGCTATCTATTCGTTCCTCCAGGTGATTCGCAAAAGATTCTCGATGACGAGTTGGAAGCAGCAAGACGGGCAGGACTGGATTTGAAAAAAGTCGAGCGCGCTCCACTCGATTACGACACCGGCCCGGCGCTCCTTTTTCCAAATCAGGGTCAGTTTCATCCGCTGAAATATCTGGCCGCCCTCGCCGACTTAATTGAACAGAAAGGCGGTCGAATTTATTGCGGCACACACGTAAGCGAGGTTGTGGGTGGTGAGCAAGCGCGCGTGACAAGCGTAAACGGTTCGGTTGTCACTTGCGAAGCAATCGTGGTTGCAACTAATACGCCCGTAAACGATCTCGTGGCTATCCATACCAAGCAGGCTGCCTACCAAACGTATGTGATTGGTGCTCGCATTCCGCGCGGCTCAATTACCCGCGCGCTTTATTGGGACACACCGGATCCTTATCACTACGTGCGCATTCAAGAGTTAGATGAAAACTCCGAACTGTTGATTGTTGGGGGCGAGGATCATAAGACAGGGCAAGAAGATGACGCGAACACACGCTTCTCGAATCTTGAACACTGGACTCGCGAACGATTTCCCGTGGCCGACATCGTTTACCGTTGGTCTGGTGAGGTGATGGAACCGGTGGATGGCCTCGCTTTCATCGGCCGGAATCCTTTGGACAAGGACAATGTTTATATCGCCACTGGCGACTCGGGAAACGGCATGACGCATGGCACCATCGCCGGGATCCTGATCAGCGATCTGATTTCGGGTCGGGAAAATGATTGGGAGGCTTTGTACGAGCCTTCGCGCAAAACACTACGGGCCCTACCGGAGTTTGCCAAAGAGAATCTCAACGTGGCGGCACAGTTTGCTGACTTGATCACGCCTGGTGAAGTCGAATCTGTCAGCGAAATTCAACCAGGGACTGGGGCGGTGATTCGTCGGGGACTGATGAAGATCGCCGCTTATCGAGATGATACGGGAAAGGTACACGAGCGTTCGGCGATCTGCCGCCACCTGGGCTGCGTCGTCGATTGGAATAGTTTGGAAAAGACCTGGGACTGCCCTTGTCACGGTTCGCGTTACGACGCGTTGGGCAAGGTGATTCAAGGTCCGGCGAACAGCGATTTGCCGGAAGTGGAAGATAAGGAGACTGGCGCACGGGCAACCGGCGGCTAGTCTTTCAGTTAGCAATCATTGGAATAGGACAGGGAGGAATGTTTATGAGTTTTAATTCAGATGCTCTGTTGCAACGTCAACAGGGAAACAAGCGGAAAAGTTCAATCAACGTCGGGGAGATCGAACGTCTGGCTTCGGCGATGGCCGGCGGAGCGCTGGCCTTTTACGGTTTGCGCCAGCGCACGCTCGGAGGACTATGCCTGACGCTCGCCGGCACGGCTTTGCTTCATCGTGGAGTGACAGGTCACTGTAATACGTATGAAGCTTTGGGCTTCTCGACCAACGACACGCGCAGCATCAGCAGCGTTAGCGGTGAAGAGGTTGCCCGCGATGTGCATGTCGAAAAAGCGATTGCCATCGACAAATCTCCCGAAGAGTTATTCAGCTTTTGGAGAGAGTTCCAGAATTTGCCGAGGTTCATGAAACATCTGGAATCAGTAACGTGCACCGGCCTCAATCGTTCTCATTGGGTCGCGAAAGGGCCGGGCGGCAAGAATGTGGAATGGGATGCGGAGATCTATAACGAAAAGCCGAACGAGATGATTGCGTGGCGCTCGCTCGAAGGCGCCGACATCGTCAATGCCGGATCAGTCCATTTCAAACCGTTGGGTGTACGCGGCACCGAAGTAAAGGTCGTGCTGAATTACAACGCACCGGGCGGAAAGATTAGCGCGTTTCTAGCGAAGCTGTTCGGTCATGAACCGGGTCAGATGATTGCTGAAGATCTGCGACGGCTAAAACAGATTCTGGAGACGGGTGAAGCGGCAACTATCGAAGGACAAACTTCGGGACGCGACCCGGAAGCCACGCCTTTCGAGGCTGGTTCACCCAAAACGTCACAGCAAACATTGAAGAGTCGGGCCGCCACTACCATTGGATAGGTGTTTCGAACAGGGGAGGTTTGAATTATGAAAGCACTTTGTTGGTTCGGGAAGTATGACGTCCGTGTCTACGACGTTCCCGAACCAAGGATTCTGAATCCGCACGACGCCATCATCAAAGTAACCACCACAGCGATCTGTGGCTCCGACTTACATCTCTACGACGCTTACATTCCCACCATGCAGAAGGGCGACATCCTCGGTCATGAGTTCATGGGCGAAGTCGTCGAGGTGGGAAAGGCTGTCAAGAATCTAAAGCCCGGAGATCGAGTTGTTGTTCCTTTCACGATCGCCTGCGGTAAATGTTTCTTCTGCAAACAAGAGCTCTGGTCCGCCTGCGATAATACTAATCCCAGCGCAGGTATGGCGGAGATGCTCTACGGCTATACCGGCTCCGGGCTGTTCGGCTATTCGCACATGATGGGAGGCTACGCTGGGGGACAAGCAGAATATGTGCGCGTTCCCTTCGCCGATGTCGGCCCGATAAAGATTGAGAACGGTCTGACGGACGAGCAGGTGTTATTCCTGTCAGACATTTTCCCCACCGGATACATGGCGGCGGAAAATTGCAATATCAAACCCGGCGACACTGTGGCGGTTTGGGGTTGCGGACCGGTAGGCCAATTCGCGATCAAGAGTGCTTTCCTGCTGGGAGCCGAACGAGTGATCGCAATCGACGATGCTCCTGAACGTTTGCGCATGGCAGCGGAACAAGGCGGAGCTGAAACTATTAACTTTGCGGAGGAAGACGTTTTCGACACGCTGAAACAAAAGACCGGTGGCTTGGGACCGGACTCGTGTATCGATGCCGTCGGTTTGGAAGCTCACGGTTTCACGGTTGACGCGCTTTATGATCGTGCTAAGGCGGCGTTGATGCTGGCGACAGATCGTCCACACGCTTTAAGGCAAGCAATACACGCGTGCCGCAAAGGTGGGACGGTATCGGTGCCAGGCGTCTATGGTGGGTTCTTGGATAAGTTTCCCTTCGGCGCCGCCTTCTCGAAAGGTCTGACGTTCAAGATGGGCCAGACGCATGTGCACAAGTACATGAAGCCCCTCCTGGAAAAAGTCGAAAACGGCGAGATTGATCCTTCGTTTGTGATAACTCATCGCATTAATCTCGAGGATGCGCCGGAAGGTTATGCAACATTCAAGAACAAGGAGCAGGACTGCATTAAGGTAGTGATGAAGCCGTGAAGACAGGAGGCAGTGAGCAGTGGGCAGTAGGCAGTAGGCAGTGGGTAGTTCGAGTGACGGCACAAAAGTCGAATTGGCAATCGGCAATTGGCAATCGCGATCACTGCCGCACCATTAATGAATCACGGCCAAGCGAAAGGAGTGTTATGTCTGATAAAGATCGACGAAAGAAAGACGGAGAGAACAAGGACAAGAAGAACCAGCGAATGCGTGAGGCTGTAAGCGCGCGCGAGCAGAAAAACCCGACCGAGCGCCAACGTCAAAAGCATGAGGCTAAGTTGACTGATACGGTGCCGGAAGGTGAAGCAAGGATGAAGAAAAAGGCAACGGGCGCTGGGAAGTAGGCAGCGGGCAGTAAGCAGTGGGTAGATTCAACTCAGAAGTGCAACTCAACAGCTCACTGTTGCATGAGCGCCGAAGGCGCGAAATAAGGTAGCCAGGGGCAAGTGCTGAGCAGCGAAGCACGTCGCCCCTGGTGCTGTTGGCAAATAAGGTTGAGCTCTGAAGGAGCGACATAGCATTCATACACAGCAGTTTTATGTCGCACTTTCAGTGCTCAAGGTTCCGCTCTAACAAGATCCAGGGGCGACGTGCTTCGCTGCGCTCAGCACTTTGCCCCTGGCTACCTTATTTCGCGCCTTAGGCGCTGCATTGCTGACATTCGAGTCGATCACTAAATTGGACTTCCAGTTGCACTTCAAACTTGAACCCACCTCATTCAGCGACCGCAACAATCCTGAAAAACAAGCGGCTGTCACTTCGATGAAGTCGTCTCGCCCACGAACTCTGAAACTGCGCGAGGTCAGCCGGCGAGACTGCTTCAGTCCTTAGCTATTCTAAATCCAGCTTCCAGATATCGTGGAGCTAATGCGTGTCTCAATGTAATCGAGCGAGATTGGTGGTAGCCCAAGTCGTGCCCATTCACTTCGATCTTGCTCAAGATCAAGTGCAATCGTCACCTGCAGATGAGCTGCGGGAACGCAGATGCGCCGGACATTCTGCATCATTACTCGTCTCCGCCAGCCACCCCGCGCAGCAAGCTCCCCCAGGGAAACTGAATCAGAACCTCAGTCGCAATTCCGTCCAACTCCTCGGGCAGATCTTCAACCGCAGCTCTGCACGAACAGAACGTTGGCGAGACCACCTTTGGCCGGCTTGCGATAAATTTTTTCGGAGATTTTTTGGAGAGGCCGGCGATTAGCGTCGATGCCGATGAAGAATCGTGTGCGGGTTCGCCTGCGCGGACCGGTAGACAAACAGACCATCTCCGGTGCCGAGATCTACAGTGATTCGATTGTTGTATGCGGCAATGAGCTCCTGAAAAGCTCTGTGATCAATCTATCAAGTGGTTCTACCGCGGATTAGCGTCAACATATTTCCTTCTTTCTTTACTCATCAACAATTGAGGTTGGTCTTTGGTCTTTGGTCTTTGGCCTTTGGTTTTTGGACTTTGGACTTTGGACTTTGGACAAATCCCTTCTGTCTTCTGCCTACTGTTACTGCGCCGCCGCCATATCGGCTTCGCTGATATCAAAGTTGGCGGAAACTTTTTGTACGTCGTCGTGATCTTCGAGCGCTTCCATTAGTTTCAACATCTGACGCGCTTCCGCGCCTTCCAGCTTCTTATATTCTTTCGCCACCATCTCTACTTCAGCAACCTGCGGTTCAACCCCAGCGCCCTTCACCGCACCCAGCACAGCGTCGAAGTCGGTTGGTGCAGTTATGATCTCAAAGTTAGCTTCATCGTCGCGTAAATCTTCCGCGCCTGCATCCGTGACGATTTCAAACAACTCTTCTTCCGACTTCGCGCTCTTCTCGACCGCAATGTAACCCTTCTTTTCAAAAATCCAAGCCACAGCACCTGATGCCGCGAGGTTGCCGCCGTTCTTGGCAAAGATATGTCTAATCTCGGCCACCGTTCGATTCCGATTATCAGTAACCGACTCGATTAAGAGCGCAACGCCGCCCGGACCATAACCTTCGTAAGTGATTTCCTCGTAATTGACTCCTTCTTCTTCGCCTGTACCACGACGGACCGCGCGTTCAATCGTGTCGTTGGGCATGTTGCCGGCTTTTGCATCCAGAATTGCCTTGCGTAGTCGCGCATTGCCATCCGGATCGCCACCACCTGAACGTGCCGCCACCGTAATTTCCTTGATGAATTTGGTGAAGAGTTTGCCACGCTTGGCATCGAGCGCGCCTTTCTTGTGTTTAATACTATGCCACTTCGAGTGTCCGGACATGATCAGCTGGATCCTTCTACAGAATTAAGCTTCGTGGTGTTTGCAGGCTGGGAAATATAACACAAGGTTTATCCGAGCTTTAGGATCGCGGGCGTCCCGCCCGCAACGCGCCGAGCAGGCGCACTTTTTTTGGTTGTAAGGCTGAACTCCTTCTCGCGCTTCGCGCTCAGTGCGGGCGGGACGCCCGCGATCCCAAGTCCTCTACTTCAGCTGCTCGTATTCTTTTTTGGCCTCGATCAGGATCGGCAAATCCGCATCAGCATCTTTCCATAACGCGAAGAAGTTCTGATAAGCAGTTCGGCTTTTAGCCGACGTCACCGCTGATTGCTGCGGCCCGCGCCAAGCCTACATGCGCCAGCGGACGCAGCTCCGACATTGGGTCCACTCCACGATGGTCAATTATCTTTTGAAACTCCGCAGCCGCTTCCGGTCCTCGTTTTAAATCCAGATAGGTCGAGCCCCTTAAGTAATTATTGTAGTGTCCAACAATCAAACCCAGATCGTAGCGGCGCACGGATTCGAGCAGTTGTAGGGCTTCTGTTGGATTGCCTCGACTTCTCTCAACCTGGGCCCGAATAACCGGCGCAAACATATTCACGGTTACTGTATCGTTTGGGTAGAGCTTTAATGATTCCGCTAACAGACCCAGTGCTCGCGTAGCGTCACCGCAATCGGCGAAGAGGGATGCAGCACCATTGATGGTCACTTTGCCTTTGTGCAGTCCTAGCGCAGTTGCTGCGTTGGCTTTAGCCTCCGAACATTTACCCAAAGCCGCCTGTCGAAATGCGAGCCCTAATAAAACCTGTGCGGCATTGTCATTTCGATTTTGACTCTTGAAGGCTTCGACGGCACGGTGCCTAAGCTCTTCAGCTTTCTTTAACTTACCCAGGGCTGCGGCCGCTGAACCTTCCATCGCCAGAAAGTCGGGTTCCACCGGTTTGCCTCGCGCCCATTGGGACTCGCGTTCCATGACGGCATGATCGCCACGAACGAAGGCAAAGTGATAGTCATTGAAATGGACTGTCTGACCGTCCGGATACAGTTTTCTTAACTGCTCCAATGCTTCCGCGGCTTCGTCAAACCGACCAAGTGCCGCGAAAGTACCGATTAGATTATCTCTGGCAGCGGTATTGTTCGGACTCAAACGAACGGCTTCAAGTGCTTCCTTCAGTGCCTCCTCATATCTACCTTGTTCCTGATACCTGAGCGCCAGGTTGTTATGAGGAATGAAGTCGTTAGGATACAGGCGCGCCCAGGTTTGCAACACTTCCATCGCCTTGTCCACATCGCCGAGCACGTAGTTGTAATACTTCTCAGATATGTAGAGACGCTCGCGCTCGCTCACCCGGTCGCGCAGGTCGAATGCCTTCTGCGCGTAAGGTTGGGCTTCTTCCATTTCGTCGCGATTGCCATGAAACACAGCAATCCGTGCGTAAGCCATCGCAAAATTCGGATCTAGTTCAATGGCCCGCTTATAAAATCTTATTTCCTCCTGATTGTTGCCTCTGGCTCGTTCTTCATTGCCCATCGCATATGCTTTGAGCGCTTCCAACGAGGAAGTCGTAGCCTGCTCAATCGGCACATCATGTTTCTTGATGGAACTGAGCGACTCCCCAAGCTTTTCTCGTAACTCCAACGCCGCCTTGCCCAGGGCCGACAGCACCTGCTCTTTACTGTTCGCTTCCACCTGCTGCCGGGCAATCGATTCTCCTGACTGAGCATTGATTGCGTCGAGCGTGATCACATAATTGCTACCCAGACTGGAAACCGATCCGGCGAGCAACGCCTTCAGGCCCTGCCGCTGACAGATCTCGCGTGCTATGTCTTTAGTAATCCGCTCATCCGGCGAGCGTCCCATAAAGCGCAGCGCTTCACGAACTCGTTCATCCGAATAAATATTCAGGAAAGGCGATTGGCCCAGCTGCACTGCAAGAGCTTGTTTTAGAGTTCCATCAAAGACCGGGTCGCCCGTCGTGTTGACGAAGTCGGCGATCAGAACGGTGTCTTTATCGGTCAGGGCCTGAGCTCGATTGAAATAGAAGAAGACTCCGGCGCCGACGGCCAACACCACGAGTGCCGCAATCAGAGTCGCGCCAGTCTTATGACGTTTGATCTCACTAACAATGTATTCAGCGCTGGAAGGTGGATGTGTACCTGTTGCTTCTGCCGTAAACGCTGCGCGGCCGGAGACTGTGGGTACGGCCGGCGCCCCGGTGATCGCTGATCGGGTGGCGCTGTCGGGCGCGGTTGAACGCTCCAGCTCCGCCTCAAACTCCAGCTTCTGCTTCAGCCGCCGCAAGTCAGTCAGCAGTTCCTTGACAGTCTGGTAGCGTTCGTCTTTATCTTTGCGGAGTGTTTTGGTAACGATCCATTCGAGTTCCGGTGGGACGTTGGGTGCAAACCGCCCGAGGGGCGGGGCTTCTTTTTGAGTGATCGCGACGATGACGTCTGTCGAAGTTTCTCCTTCGAATGGAGTTCTACCAGCCACCATTTCGTACATCACCACGCCCAGACTCCAAATATCGCTGCGAGCATCGACGGGTTTGCCGCGAGTCTGTTCCGGCGACATGTAGTGCGAAGTACCCATCACTACACCGGCGTCGGTTTGCACCAAGACTCGGGTTGAAGCCTCTGCGTCTGAAGCAGATCGATCGGGGGCTTCCGTGAGTTTGGCCAAACCAAAGTCAAGGACCTTCACGTGAGAGTTCCGCCGAATCATGATGTTGTCGGGTTTGATGTCTCGATGAACTATGCCGGCGCCGTGGGCCTCTTCAAGGGCGCTTGCTACCTGAACTGAGATATCGAGAATCTCGCTAGCTTCGAGCGGAGACTTGGACATATGCCGGCGCAGAGTCTTTCCGTCAATGAACTCAGTGGCGATGAAATGGATGCCGCTGTCCTCTCCAACTTCATGAATCGTGAGTATGTTCGGATGGTTGAGAGCCGAAGCCGCGCAGGCTTCCTGTTCAAAACGGTTCAGCCGATCTTTGTTGGTAGTGAACTCCTCGCTGAGAATCTTCAGCGCAACCTTTCTTCCCAACTTCATGTCTTCGGCAAGGTACACCTCGCCCATGCCGCCCGCGCCGAGTTTTTCCAGGATCCGGTAATGTGAAACTTTGTTAACTTCCATTTAGTTCGCCACTCTGGGTCATTGAGTCATCGGGTTATCGGGTCATTGAATCATCGCGTCAGAGTTAGGCATCGTGTGCAAACTCCAATCGTTTGAGAACAAATTGTCAATGACTCAATCAATCAATGGCCCGATGACCCGATGATTCTGCTGTGGATGCCGCTTTGTGATTGCCGCAAATAAGCTAACAGCCTTATTTTGAGTGTCAATCTTCAATGAGTGCCAACAACTGGTCCGGCGCGATCCCATTTATCGCGACTCGCTTAAGCCTGGAAGTTGGACCGGCGACGATCGCAACTGAAGTACGCGAAACCTTGAGAGCGCGTGCCAGAATTCTAATCAACTCTTCATTAGCTGCGCCATCAACCGGGGGCGCCGTCAAGCGCACACGTAAGGCGCCGTCATGTTCGCCAGCAATCTCACTGCGCGAAGCACGGGGCACCACGCGAACATTAAAAGTGACGACGACCATTTTTTTCAAAGTAGTCAATCATCAAGAAATCAGTGGGCGGTTAGCAGTGGACAGGCCGGTCAATCAGACGCGGTCCCTGTTAGCGTTTGTTCGTGGTGCTTCGTGTGGATTCGTGGATCGTATTTCTAAGAGACGAGCGAACATCCACGCAATCACACGAAATTTCACTAAGTCATCCGATAGATTAAATCAACCGACGGCTGCTCACCGCGCACTGCTCACTGCCCACTGCTCACTGCCCAACGCTCACTGCCTACTGCACACTGCCCACTGGCTTTAAGCCACAAACGCCAAAGGCCACCCGCGCAGCAAAGTGCCGGCGATGGCTGCCTGGAACAACCAAAGAATGATGAAGGCCACGATGGGCGAGATATCAAATCGGCCCACCGGCGGAACCATGCGCCGCAAGGGACCCATAAAAGGTTCGGTGGTGTTCACCAAAAAGCGCATCAAGCGATTGGAATAACTAACCATCACCCAGGAGAAAATTATTCGCATAAAGATCAGCAGCGAATAAAGAGCCAGCGAGCCATAAAGCAGGTAGCCCACCATCGGGGCAATAGCGCCTCGTTGCGAACTCAAAAGAAGACCGGCGGTGGTGTTAGCCACATTTGCCACCAACTGAAGTACAAACCAACCGAGCAGAATTGCAATCAGGATAGTGACGAGTGGCGCATATTTTGGATCCACACCGAAGCCCATCAGCGCCCGTCTAACCGGTCCTACCAATGGATCTGTCAAACGCCGGAGTGTGATTGAAGGCGAGCCAAAGGGGTTGAGATCAAGCTGATTGACGATCAGGCGAAGGATCACCAGGAGAATGGTGGCCAGAATCGCCAGCGTCACTGCCCAGCTAACAAAAAGATAAACTCGTCCGATTATCAACATATGCTGTTATGAGTATCTGACTTAATTCTCCGGAATGCTTTCGCGCTCGCCAAAAATCGCTGTCCCAATTCGTAACATAGTTGCGCCTTCTTCGATCGCGACTTCAAAATCGTGAGTCATACCCATCGAGAGTTCCCCGCCCAACTTTCCAAATTGACCGCCCGCGCGTAGCTCATCCCGCATCTCTCTCAGCCTACGAAAAAAAGGTCTTACTCGTTCGAGGTCTTCCAAGAAGGGCGGTAGCACCATCAATCCGATCAGTTTCAGGCGGGAACAATCGTTTACTACTTTAACAAGTTCCGGCAAATCAACGGCAGCAATACCGGATTTAGTGGCTTCACCGCCAAGGTCTACCTGAATCAAAACTTGTAATTCTTCTCTGCCATCTTCAACGCAGGCTCGCTCCAGCCGTTGCGCGAGCGAAACTGAGTCAAGTGAGTGCACCACATCGAAGAGCTTTACGGCACGACGCGCTTTATTCACCTGCAGGTGGCCGATCAAATGCCAGCGGGCGGCCGTTCGACCTATTTCGCTAATCTTTCCCTCAGCTTCCTGCACTCGATTCTCGCCAAAATTTGTCAGGCCTGCTGCGATAGCCTGCCCCACGACTGTGCCGGGATGGGTTTTGCTGACTGCCACAAGGGTGATCGGGTCTGATAGGCGACCGCTCCGCTCGGCAGCGGCGGCAATTCTCCGTCGCACCTCTCGAAGTTTGGTTTGGAAACCTTCAGTAGCAATAGACATTGCACATCACAGTAACAGAATTTGGAACTCTCATTCACACCGGGCTTCAGCCCGGTGACACAGTACTCAAATCCTAATTTGAAAACAGATGTAGGGGCGTCCCTCCGTGGGCGCCCTTGAATGCTAAACATGGGGTGGCCACAGAGTGCCGCCTACAGAAAATAGGAAACCTCCCGTAATTTGGGCTTTCTTGACACCCCGCGGAGCCATTCGCATAATGCTGCCTCGAGTCCACGATTTGCGGATGTGGCGGAACTGGCAGACGCGCAGGTCTCAGAAGCCTGTGGTGGTAACATCGTGGAGGTTCAAGTCCTCTCATCCGCACCAAGACAACGGAATTGCGAGTCGGCTAATACGGCTCGCTTTTTTGTTTGCCACAAGAAGGCCGCTTGCGGTGTATTCGTATTAGGAGCCCAAATTTCAGCCTATCCTGGGGAGAATTAAAATGAGTTTTGACTATGCTGCGGTCAGCGAGCCTCTCGCCGAAAGACAAACTCTGAAACCTGTCACAGCCGGCCCAACCAGCCACTTGCGACTAGCCGAACTCCCGGTGCGCGATCGGGTACAACGCCTCGTTGAGCTCGCTTTCTCGCTCTTGCGCGAGACTGAGACACTCGCTCGCGACAATGCCTTTACTGAGTCGTCAGGCCAACTTAAGAGCCTGGACCTCGAACAAGGGATCGACTTCAACGAAGAAGTTAAGCAATTCGAAATTGGATTGATCACTCTTGCGCTCAACCATGTTGGCGGGACTCAGGCGAAGGCCGCCCGGCTCCTGCGGATCAAACCGACCACGCTCAATTCAAAGATCAAAGCGCTCGGGATACAGTACTAGAAAGACAATTGGGTATCTGAGCGGGGGACGCGGGAGGTTTCGTGCGCCCGGTGGTTAGTTCACAGCTTCGGAAGCACTATCGGCCTGCGTTTCACGCCCATCGGAAACTGTCAGCGGTTGTTCGTCAAAGAGGTTTGAGTCGACTAACGTCTGCACCCAGTACTGCCCGGGTGTGGGAAAAGTAACGTTCACAAAAAAACTGATGTTGTCGGCGAAACCGCCGGGAGCGATTTCGAAACTGGTCGGTTGCGATACCACCACCGGGTGCTGCCGGTCGGGCGACAGGATTCGCACCTCGGATAAATGCGTGCCCTCACCGCGCCAGTGGTTCACGATCGCAAACTTGATCAGCGCGACAGGCAGTTGTTGCACCATGATGTTTTGAAACACACCCATGAAGGAGAGCTTGTTGCCTGCCTCTAACCTCACGTCGTCACAAAAAATCGTAAAAAGTAATCTTAGTTTCGAGCCGTCGTTTTGCGTTGTTGTCATAAGCGCTCCTAAAGGCAGCTGTCAGATGTTCGATGTCAGATGTCAGATGTCAGAACTCGTAGCGCCTAGTCAACACGTGGCCTCTGCCTTCTGCCTTCTAGCTGTTCTGGCTTCTACTCTTCTGCCTTTCTGACATCTAACATCTCCCTTCCGACATCAGCTGTCCTCTTATCCTAACATCTTCTTGAACGCAGCCTCATCCAGTAAAGGGACGCCAAGTGTTTTTGCCTTCTCTAATTTCGATCCGGCTTCCTCACCGGCAATCACATAGTCTGTCTTCTTGCTGACTGATGACATCACTCGACCGCCGCGAGCTTCAATCAACGCCTTTGCCTCGTCGCGAGTCAACGACGGCAGTGTGCCCGTGAGCACAAATTGTTTGTTGACGAACTTTTCATCCAGCTTATGACTGGAACTGCGAACGATTTTGGTTTGCACCCCGGCTGCATGCAAGCGCTCGCAAAGCTCGGCATTGCCCGCGTCGTCAAACCAGTCGCGAACACTCTCAGCCACCGTCAAACCAATTTCGGGGATGTCATCTAACTCTTCCACACTCGCCTTGCCCAGGGCCTCAAGCGAACCAAAGTGCCGCGCCAGTAAGCCGGCGGTGCGATCGCCGACGTGTCGGATACCTAATGCGTAAACCAGATTGGATAGGTCGCGCGACTTGCTCGCTTCGATTTGAGTTAACAGATTGGTGGCTGACTTCTTAGCCATGCGCTCGAGCCCGGCGACGTCAGTCAGGGTCAATTTGTATAGATCGCCAAAGTCGCGCAGCATTCCTTTCTGCACCAATTGATCCACGAGTGATTCACCAAGCCCTTCGATGCGCATTGCACGCCGCGAAGCGAAATGCAGCAACTTGCCCTTCAGCTGGGCGGGGCAATCGGCGGCAATGCACCGGGAAACGACCTCCCCTTCAACTTTCGAAATCTCGCCACCACAAACGGGGCACTTGCGCGGCATGCGGAATTGCTTCTCTTCGCCGGTGCGTTTCGACTCGATCACTTTCAAAACTTTCGGAATTACCTCGCCGCCCTTTTCGATTAAGACCCAGTCGCCAATGCGTACCCCAAGACGTTTCACCTCATCGGCGTTATGAAGAGTCGCGCGAGACACGGTTGTTCCGGCGAGTAGCACGGGCTCTAAATTAGCGACCGGCGTCAGGGCCCCGGTTCGACCGACCTGAACCACGATCGAAACGACTTGCGTCGTAGCTTGCCGGGCCGGGTATTTGTAGGCAACTGCCCAACGCGGCGCTTTTGCTGTTGTACCGAACTCATCTTGGAGAGTCGTCGAGTTCACCTTCACCACCAGCCCGTCGATCTCGTAATCGAGATCATCACGCTGCGTTTCCATGCGGTTACAAAAATCAATTACCTCGGCGATTGAGCTGCAACGCTCGCGATGGGGATTAACGCGAAAGCCAGCGGCTTCCATCCAATCGAGCGCTTCCCAATGAGTTGTAAAAGGTTTGCGCTCGCCCGCGATCAAATCATAGGCAAACATATCGAGTCTGCGTTTGGCTACAGCTTTGGAATCGAGTTGACGCAGTGTTCCCGCGGCCGCATTCCGGGGATTAGCGAATCGTGGCTCGCCTTGTTCCTCTCGTTCAGCGTTTGTTCGCTCAAATACCCGCCGCGGGATAAATACTTCACCTCGAACTTCTATTGCCGGAGCGGGTGTATTTTTCGCGCGCAACTTCAACGGCACGCTGCGAATCGTTCGCGCGTTCTGAGTTACTTCCTCGCCAATGCGGCCGTCCCCGCGAGTTACCCCGCGAGCCAGAATGTCCTCCTCATAGAGTAGCGAGATCGAGACCCCATCGATCTTTAGTTCGACAACGTATTCCACCGGCCGGCCTTCCGCGAGCCGCTGGCAGCGCTGATCAAAGGCAACTAATTCCTCAATGTTGTAGGTGTTTTCGAGCGAAAGCATCGGGCGGCGATGAACGACTTCGGGAAAACCTTCCGCCGGCCGCCCGCCGACCCGTTGAGTCGGACTGTCAGGAGTTATCAGCTCAGGATGCTGCGCTTCCAATTCCTGGAGCCGCGCCAGCAATGCGTCGTATTCACTATCGGAAATTTCCGGACTGTCGTTGACGTAATACAACTCCTCGTGATGACGGAGTTCGTCCCGCAATTTGCGAAGTTCGTCTTCAATGGTTGGTGATTTGCGAGTTGATTTGGCCGTGGTCAAGCTGCGCCCCATGTTTGTTCAGTGTGCGACCTTCTCTTCCCTGCTCTCGGTGTTCTTAATGCCGCTGGTTCTTACCTTCTCAGATTTCATTTCATCCTTTGAGTCGCCGAGCCGACTGATTACACGCCCAATAAATTTGACGCTTAAGAGAAAGTCATCCAGACGAATATTTTCGTCCGGACCATGAGGATTCGACCCGGCGTAACTGACACCAAACGATGCCACCGGCGTGGCCGGGGCGGAAACACCGCAAACGGCGCCCACCGGGCCACTCGATGGATCCATTGGGTAGACAAGAGGCCCAGTCCCATAAACCTCAACTGCGGGCTCGATGACGGAACGAGCCACATGGGATGTAGCTGAGGCCTTGGCAAGTGGGGCGCTGCCCAGTTCGATGATCTCAATATCCTTAAAGCCACGGACGTCAAGATGCGTACGCAGGAGCTCCAAAACCAGGGACGGAGTTAGATCGGGAACGAGGCGGAAATCGAGGCGTGCCATGGCCGTGCTGGGCAATACCGTTTTTGCTCCAGCGTCGGTGTGCCCGGTTTGGATGCCGCAGATAGTGCAAGTAGGTCCAAAGATGTGTTCCTTAACTAAGGCCGCTCCCTTCATGGAACGCACCCAGCCGCCGATACGAAATTCTTTCTTTAACCCGGCTTCATCAAGTTCGATCGCTTTCAAGGCCTCGGCGTCGTCAGCATTGATGGGCGCGAGATGCGAGGAGAAACCATCGATGGTGATCACGCCTTTGGGAGAGGTAATCGTGGCGAGTGCCTGCACTAAACGCCAGGCCGGATTGGGAACGATTGCGCCCCATTTTGAATGAAGGTCCGCCCGAGCACCGTGCGCGCGCAATTCGAGAAATGTAATGCCTTTGAACCCCAGACTAATAACCGGCCGCTCCTTGGTGTCGCGATAACCCTCGTCCCAGAGGCAGCCTTTTGCGGACAAAAGATCCGCGTGCTCACTGGTGAATTTAAAAAGATTCGGACTTCCCAGTCCATCCTCGCCTTCAACAATGAAGCGCAAAGAGATCGGCATTTTGCCAAACGTCTTCTGATAGGCTTCCACCGCTACAATTCGGGCCAGAAGATCACCTTTGCTATTCGCGGCGCCGCGAGCATAGAGCTTCCCATCCAAAATCGATCCCGAAAAAGGACCAACTGACCAGTCCGTAAGATGACCTACAGGCTGCACGTCGTAGTGGCCGTAAACCAGGAAGGCAGGTCCGCTCCCACACTCGCCGTAGATAATCGGATAACCAGTGCCCATCTTGAAGAGGCGCGTTCCGATGCCGACCCGTTGCATCGCCTGTTCGACCGCTTCGACCATTGCTCGCATTCCCGTGCCCCGTGCGGCGACAGAGGGCATGCGACAAAGAGCCTGCAATCGCTCCGCAAAACTGCGGGCATGGCGGTCAACGTAACGATCGAAACGAGCAAAGGTCATGTTAAGAAAGAAAAATGCTCAGTCATCTCGCTCTTATGATTAAGTCTCCTCCAACGAGGGGGCAATCGTTTTCATTTCGTAGAAAAGGTAACGCGGATGCGCGACAGTTCGATCAAAGCCGGCACATATTAGACCTTCAGCAAAAGCCTGCTGAAACTCCCCACGAACTCGCAGCTGCTCCCGGCGTGCGGTTACAGGATCGGTCTTCACGAGTAAGCCCCAGTCCGCAGGAATCTCTACACTCGCTTTGAAGTCCTTTTGAGTTTCAAACTGCCCCCCGGTCGCACGCTGCTTCACGCGGGCAGAAGTCAGTTCCCAATTAGCAAACAGACGATCGCTGTCGAGACCAGGTGCGTCCGGTTGGTTGGGATCGCTGCCGTAGTCAGTTCCATAAAAGTTCTCGGCATAACCTCGCACAACGACACCAAGCCGATTCAAATTGAAATGAGCATTGCGCGACTGCAGTGGATCCCAGGTCCACTTAATAAAACTTCTTCCCTCAGCCAGAGCTCTTTCCCGCTGCGCCCATTTTAGCCGCGCTCCTATTCCCTGGTTCTGATACTCGCGGTCAATCGCCATCATGTGCGAATACCCAAAAATCTGATCCGCTTCCCCAACGGCTACTAAATGGTGAACGAAGCCGGCGAGTCTTCCGTCAGCCGTGAATGCTCCAAGTGTCCAACCGCCGGCTTGCCGAGATACGACCAGATGACGCCGTGGAGAAATTTCGAGATCAGGTAGACGAAATACATCTCGTTGCAGCTTGACGCAGCGGTCGAGTTCCTCAACTGTCAGGCATTCCCTAATCGTGATCTCGTCCATGCGCTAGCGTTATGCCCGCGCCGGCCGCGCGGGAAGTTGCATCAGAATCCGCAAACCACCTTCGTCTCGATGTTGCAAAGTAACCTTGCCGGACATTGCTTCCAACAAACGATGTCCGATCAGTATTCCCAACTCATTGATATCAGCCTCGCGAGCCCCGGGGCTTTCTTCGGGATCAAACACGCGCGCCAGATCAGCGATCGGCGGACCAGAATCGTCGATCTGCAAACGCAACAGCATTTCGCTGGTAACATCAGCGTGCAGGTAGACCCGCTGATCGACAGCGCTCCGGCTCAACGCCCAAGCCAAAAAGTTGTAAAGGATCTGCCGCAATTTTCCGCGATCCGTAACTACAGTTGTAACGTTAGGCCCCAATTCGTATTCAAGAGCCACCTGATGAACATGAGCAAAACGAGCTAGTGCTTTGCACGATTCACTTACTGTCTCCTCAAGCGAAAACTCTTGCAGAAAAACTTCTGTTTGTCCGCCTTCGACCCGAGAAAGATCGACTAGTTGATTAAGACTCGTCTGCAGTTGCATGCCGGAGTCTTGGATTTTCTTGCAGAAGCGGCGCTGCGTTTCCGTAAGCAATTCCTGATCGAGCAAAATCTCACTGAAGCCAAGGATCGAGGTCAAAGGCGTGCGCAATTCGTGCGACATGCGCGCCAGGAACAATGAGCGATAATGGGAAACGCGCCGCAGCTCACGATTAGCGGCTTCAAGTTCTGCTGATCGGAGTTTTAACTGATCGACCAGATCCTGAACCCGCTGATGCGGATCGGCGCCTGGCGCGGCACTGACAGATTCTCGATCCTCAGTTCTTCCTGGGCTGTTGGACATCTCACCCATGATGCTTTCACGTAAGCGATCGTCTCAACCAGACAGGGGTGCGACGTCGCTTCTAAATCTGTCTGCTATTAATGCGGGTTTAAAGGGAACTTCAATATAGAACTGGCTGTAGCACGTGTCAAAGCCTGCTTCTTTTTCACTGATCCGTAAGCTATCATTCACCTGCCTGCACGCACGCCGTCTGTGAGTGGGTCACGTACATCGATTCGCACATGAATGGCCAACTAAACGATCAACCGCTCGTCGAATTAATCCGAGAGATCTATTTGCAACGCCTCGATGGCGTTATCCGGCTAAAGCACAACACGGTCAGGACCGTAATCTATTTTGAGGCCGGCGAGATCATTTATGCCGTAGCCAATCTGCGCGAACTCCGCCTGATTGAGTACATCCGGAAGCAGAACCTGCTGTCGGACGCGGAACTCGAATCATTCGAAAACAATAAGTCAGACCTGGCCTTCGCCTCGTTTCTGGCGGATCGCAGCTACCTCGATCACCAAGTTGTCCTCAGGTTATTAACAAAACAGGTTGTTGATGTTCTGCGGGTGGCGCTGCTATGGACTGAAGGCGCCTGGGAGTTTGATAGCCGAACGCATCTCGATGATCCCTTCCGCGCAAAGCTGGATGTTCGCAGCCTGCTCGTGCAGGCAGCCCGCAAGTTTCCCCACGAGTTCGTCGCGACGCGCCTGGCAAACCGTGCCGAAATTTTTACTCCTGTTTCCGACTTGCCAAGCTCCGCTGCTCTCCTTCCAGCTGAAGGTTTTCTTTTTTCGCGGCTTGAAAAATCACTAAGTCTGGGCGAGTTGCTTATGCAAAGCGGTCTGCCCGAGGCAGAGGCGTTACGAATGGTCTACGGTCTCGCGCTCGGTGGGTTTGTGGAGCGCGAACATTGGCCGGCAACTCTGCTAAAAGAACGTCCCAAAGCTGCCGCGCCCCAAACGCCGCCAGCAGAAACAACCACGGAAACAAGTTCGCCTGATGTGTCCGTCCACAGTTTGGCCGATGACCTTGATAAACTGCTGGCCCGTCTTGACAACGCAACAACTCACTACAATGTCCTGGACGTTGAGCCCAGTGCCAGCTTAGAAGACATCAAAGACAGTTATTACTCCCTGGCACGTCGCTATCATCCGGATCGATTCCACATGCAGGCAGGCACGCCATTGCACACGACCGTCGAGTCGGCGTTCGCTAAGATCGCCCAAGCGTACGTGACGTTGTCCGATCCTGCACAACGATTTAATTATGACGCAAAGCTCGCCGCTCGCGAGAAAGCCCGCCGTGCGGCGCCGGCAATCCCGCAACCAAGCGAGCGCGATCGGTTGCGCGCTGAAGCGGCCAAGAGACAAAAACGTGATGCGAATGCGGACGCCGATCCGGCGCGCGCTGAAAGCAGTTTTCAGGAGGGCTTTGTCGCCTTGCAGCAGGGGCAAACGCGGGCTGCGATTATTAACCTCGCTGCGGCAGCTCGTCTCGCTCCGACCGAGGCGCGCTTTCGTGCTTACTATGGACGCGCCCTGGCGGCTCAAGCTGACACTCGCCGGCTCGCCGAAGCCGAGTTACAGGCAGCAGTGAAACTTGATCCGGAAAATTTGTCGTATCGCCTGATGCTGGCTGAGCTTTATTTCGACCTGGGTTTCTTCCGTCGCGCCGAAGGTGAACTGAAACGCGTTATGAGTGCAGAACCAAACAATGCGGGAGGACTGAAGTTAATGCGCCGGCTGGAAGCTGCGACCACCAAACCATAGCCGCGGTTGGATGGACGACCCTCAGCCAGTAGAATCACTGTCAGCCGGTAAAATTACTTTAATTCAAATGTCGCGAATGTCAGCAACTAATGAAAAGGAACACATCGACGCTTTCACGCAGCTAGCGTCGGCGACGGATGAATTTGAGCGGTATCGCAGCCAGCATGCGGTTCGCATTGCGAAGATTGCAGACGAAATTGCGCAGCGGTTCCTATTAGCCGGCCGCGATCGCAAGTCGCTGGGCGCAGCCGCTTTACTACACGATCTTGGTGAAGCAGCGATGGAGCGCGACTACATTGCGCGAGCTGGAGAATTGAGTGACGAAGAGCGTGTCGACCTGGCCCGGCACCCTGTGATCGGTGAGCAGGAAGCAGCGCGGGTGGGTGCTGACCGCGCCACCAACCTGCTGGTGCGCTGGCATCATGAATGGTGGAATGGGAGCGGATATCCGGATGGGTTACGCGGCGAAGAGATTCCACTCGCCGGGCGTATTCTGCGCCTCGCAGATTCGTACGCTTCGTTGACGGCCACTCGTCCCTTCCGGCCGGCGTTCACTGAAAGCATTGCGCGACAAAAGATCATCGAGCGAGCGGGAATTGAATTCGATCCCCGGGTGGTGCATATCTTCCTGCAGCTTGACCTGCCAACTCACGTCGAGGCAGCCGAGGGCAACAGCGAATCAGATAACAATCAATTTGAAGGCAAGGAACTGTTCTCGTCCTTTATGAAATAAGGGCAAAGGGTCCAGATAAAACGTGGGTTACAACATCGATGCATTCGCAAACGGCTGGCTGGCATTTGAGCTGAACGTCCTGCGACGATTGAAGTTCACGTCAGTGGCAGTGCCACTGTGCGGTGAGCCTTATCTTGGAGTGCACTTAAAGCGTTGGGGCGTGCGCGTTGCGGCGAATGATCCGTTCATCTGGGCTTTTACCAAAGCGACCGCGCTTATTGAGAACCCAGCGATACGTCTGGATGAAGCTGACTTTGAAGTCGTTTTGGAGGACGCTTACGCTCCGCGCGAGAAGCTTGATAATCCCTCGTTGACGAAGTGGTTCAATGAAACCGATGCCTGGTGGTTTGATAATGTACGCTTCAACGCCGAGCGCTTGGAACAACCACACAAGCGTGCTACCGCTCTGACACTAGGCATGATGGTGGGAGACTATGTGCTCTCTTTCGACAAACAAACATTGCAGATGCGTGAGCCGCTGTCGCTGCCCAGCGTTTTTCGAGAGATGGAGGGACTACTTCCTCAACCTTACGACAACTCCTTTATCAATCGGAGCTCAAATCAGGATCTGCGCAGTTTTGTTGCGGAGCGGCAACATACGGATCTGCTGTTCCTAAGATTGCCCCCGCCCGTAGTTCAGGTAGAGCCGGCGCGAGGCTTGTCGAGCTGGCGCGAAGAGTGGCTGCAGGGCGGCGATCATTTCTGGAAAGAGTTTGACAAGCGCCGCGCGGGACGGTTAGGCGCTCCGGTACAAAGCAAGCAACAGTATCTCGGCTTTGTCGAAGACCTTTTGAGAACGGCCTCTCATATTCCCTCTTGGGCGATCGCGCACACGGAAAATGGATTCATCTCAGGCGAAGAGTTGATGGAGACGGTGGGACGAATCAGGAGAGTTGAAGCTGTCTACGTGAAAGACTTTTCCGACTTGCTTGGGGTGAAGGCGTCTATTATTACTGCCGGAGGGTAGCCAGGAGCGGAGCGGCCAGCTGTGATCGGTTAGACACTAAAAAACATTTTCCATATATCATTTTTCATTTCTCATTTTTCATTGAAGGACACAGGTACTATTACATTATTGTGATGAGTTTCTGCTGTCCATCCAAATGAAAAATGAGAAATGAAAAATGATATATGGAAAATGGTTCTAATTTCCGCTCCCCTGACAAACCGATACCCAAGACCCGGAAAATGGCCTAATCCCCGCTTCCCCTGACAAACCGGTACCCAAGACCTCTCACCGTCAACAAGTGCTGCGGACGTGATGGTTCGTTCTCGATGTAGCGCCGCAGCCGGACGATGAAATTGTCGATTGCGCGCGTATCCGTATCTTCATGCAGTCCCCAAACTTCCTCGAGCATCGCCTTCCGCTTCACTATCTCTCCTTCGTGCTTAATCAAATAACGAAGTAACTGTGCCTCCATCAGTGTCAGCCGCACGGTCTGTTTGTCCGTGCGCAGCTCCAGGTTTCCCAAGTCGATCGTCTTCCCATCGAATTTGTAAACCTCATCCGGCGGTTCGACGACTGTGGCTGGTTGTTCATTTTTGTCCGTCTTGCTGTGTCGCAACCATTCGCGCCGGCGTAACAGCGCGTGAATTCGCGCCATTAACACCGACAACTCAAAAGGCTTGGGCAGATAATCGTCGGCGCCAGATTCGAAACCTTTTAAAACGTCTTCCGGTCGACTGCGAGCCGTGAGCATTAAGAGCGGCACATAGTGATTCGCAGCCCGTAACTCAGCAGCAACAGCAAAACCATCTTTTCCTGGAAGCATTACATCCAGCACGATAGCGTCATAAGGACGTTGCTCTTCCAGTAAGAGCGAAAGCGCGGCTTCGCCATCATTAACTGTCTCGACCGAGTATCCTTCCGCCTCGAGGTTGTAGCGCAACCCGTCCGCCAGGTGTTTTTCATCTTCCACTACCAACACACTGCTCATGGTTCAGGCTCTCGGTAATTGAATAGTAAAAGTGCTGCCCTGACCGACGCCGGGACTCTCGGCGAACACGCGTCCGCCATGTCTCTCCACGATGGAGTGAACGATGAACAAGCCGAGTCCGGTGCCCTTCACGCGCGCCATCACCAATCCAGGCGCGCGATAGAAGCGTTTGAAAATCCGTTTCAGCTGACCTCGGGGAATGCCAATCCCGCGATCAGCAATGCGCACCGCCACGTGTTTTTCGTCGACGTTGGACACCTCAACGGAAACGCGTACGTCCTGATCTGAATACTTGATTGCATTGTCGAGCAGATTGGAAACAGCGGCCCGCAGGTCATCAGCATCGCCGGCCACGCGCGCAGATTCACCAGCCAACGATTCGTCGTAGTTCAGGGCTTCCGGCGCGAGGTTATGCCGCACGCGTGTCAGGTCGAGGCACTCGCGCACCACCTCGCTGAGATCAACTATGGTGGGATTTAAGCCGCGCCGGCGATGACTGGCACGACCGGCACGGAGAACCTGCTCGACCGTATGCAGCAGTCGATCGCTGTCGGCAAGCATGATGTCGTAAAAGTGTGCGCGTTGTTCGGCGTCGACATTGCGGCTTTTTAGGGTTTCGAGATAAAGCCGGATGGAAGCTAGTGGCGTTTTAAGTTCATGAGTTACCGAGTTAATAAACGCGTCGTGTTGCTCATTTCGCCGGATCTCGCGTACGAGAAAAATAGTGTTGAGGACCACGCCGACGATAATAACCGAGAAGAAAATGATTCCCAGGATCAGCAGCGCGACCTGCCGCCAGTTCACCAGAATCCACCCAACGTAAAGAGCCACAGCCAGCGCAACCAGACAGGCGCCCAGCGTGATGAAAAAGATTACTGACTTGCGGCGCGCGCTAACAGGCATGACTCATTGTAACGGGGGAACAGGGGAAACGAGAACGGCGTGAAGGAGGAGACTGGAGGATGCTTGAAGCGGAGATGGGGAGACTCGGAGATGGGGAGACACGGAGAGGGGGAGACACGGAGAGGGGAGACACGGAGATGGGGGAGACACGGAGATGGGGGAGACTGGGAGATGGGGAGACTCGAGGGAGACTCGGGAGATGGGGAGATAGGGAGATGGGGAGATAGGGAGATCGTGGAGACAAGCCGTATGGGCAGACACGGAAATGGGAGACTGGAGACAACCAGCTGAGAGGTTTTACCCTGTCTCCGCGTCTCCCTGTCTCCCTATCTCCCCGTCCCTATTCTCGGGCTAAGCTGCTTCGCGCAACTCCTGCAACTGACCTCGTGCAGCATTCGCAGCAGCGATTTGTTCTCTGCTAATCAGCCTGATGCTTTTGGCCAAACCGAGGAATTGCAAAACACGGATACCGTACCAGTTAAAATCAATTTCGTACCATGCTAGTCCATGCTTCGCCGCGCGCGGATGTGCGTGATGATTGTTGTGCCAGCCTTCGCCAAACGAAAGCAGCGCTACCCACCAACTGTTCGTTGAATCGTCCTTAGTAACAAAGCGTCGCGTTCCCCACAGATGCGTTGCCGAATTAACCAGCCAGGTGAAATGCAGGCCGACAGTGACGCGGAGAAACACTGCCACAAACATTACGCCCCAACCGCCCAAAGCAAGTAAGGCAATACCGGAAAGAATTAAAGGAATAAAGTACAACCGATTCATCCAGACGTGAATGGGATCCTTCATCAGGTCAGGTGCATAACGCTGGAGTACTGCCGGTTCATGCTGTTGCGCAGTTCCGCGCAGAATCCAACCCATGTGTGCCCACCAGCGACCGTCCCGCGGTGTATGCGGATCACCTTCAGCGTCAGTATGTGCATGGTGAATGCGATGAGTTGCCACCCAGTTGATGGCCCCGCCCTCCAACGCTAGCAAGCCACAGAAAGTCAAAAAATACTCGACTACTTTCGGTGTCTTATAACCACGGTGCGTAAGCAACCGATGAAACCCCATGCCGATGCCGAGACTTCCCGATACCCACCACAACACGAGAGTGACAGCCAGAGCCTTCCAACTAAACATGAAAAGGGCGGCGATCGCTCCCAGATGAAACATCGCCATGAAACTCACGGTAATCCAATTTAAACTTTGCTTTTCTGTAACGCGTCGTTCGTTCAATATGCTTGTGCTCATCAGGACTCCAATCGAATCTTCGGTTCCCCGGTACATTTGATGCTGGGGGCACAAGCATCCTACCAATTTGCGGGCGTCACCTTTGTAATACTTATGTAACCGCGTCCTTCACTGCTTTTTCTACGTTTTGCTGAACAAATTCGTGAAACTTTTGGACCTTGAACTTGCCAAGGCGAATGCGAATCGGGCATTATTGTTGTCGTTTAAGACTTCTCTTGCGGCACATACTGTGACGCCTAACGCCTTTTCCGGTCGGCGCCCCAATCGCTAAAACCAGGCGCCGGCAGCGAAAGATTCAGGTAACGCTTCAGTCTTCAAGGGGACCTATGCAAAAGAAAGCTCCGGTTGAGAAGCCAACTTACGCAATTGGTGACCGCGTGGAAAAACTCTGTGCGGTATGCAATGAAGAGCGTGGACACGTGGTAGCTTCGATCACCAAGCGGGGCTCGATCTCGCGCGTGACCTGCCCAAAGTGCGGGACTAAAAGCTCCTTCTCGAGCGGCACTAAACTAAGTGGGTCGCGTTCTAAAGCGGTTCAGAGTGAACCTTATGATATGGCCCGGACCTATCGGACCGGTCAGGTAATGATTCATCCGCTCTGGGGTCCCGGCGAAGTAACCGCGATCATTGAGCCGCGAAAGATTGACGTTCTGTTCGCTGATCGGATTCGCCGGCTGATTCACTCAAGAGCCGATCTCTAATGCCGGTTTTTCTCGTTCCCCTCCTGCTACCGACATTCCCCGCGGTAGACTAACTATCCGCAAAGCAAACAACCCTAACCACAACACTCCGGAGGTGGCCGATAGCAAGCCGGCGACGACCGTTAGCGTCCGCGGAGTGATCATTTTTAACGACCAGCCGGCAGCTGCGGTCGAAAAGCTCCAGATCAAGAGTTCAGTGGCGCGATCGGTTGTGCCGACGCGACCCCGTAGCTGATCAGGCACCAGCCGCATCAAGATCGTCTCCTGAATCGCAAACTCCGCCGCGAGCAAAATTCTCGATACAAAGATTAGCAAGCAGGCCAACCAGAGTCCGGGCGCAATGCCGATGAAGGCGAAAATTACCCCTTGAATAACTAAGGCCCAACCAATGAAAGGAATGGTGGCGCCGCGCATCTCAAGATGAGTGCCTAAGCGGCGCGCGATCATCATTCCCAGAAAAAGCCCAACGCCCGCCGCGAAATAGAGAGCGGCCACGGCCGCGTCTCCACTGATTCCCTGCTGACCAGCGAAGACAATTCCGCCAAGTCGGTCAGAAATGAGATTGATTGAACCTCCTCCTGTGGCCCAAAGAATGTTGATGGCCAGAATAGTTGCCACAGGCCGGTGACTGAGGATGAAAGACCAGCCTTCACGGATGTCAGACCAGTACCCGCGCCTTTCCAGGTTTTGGGCAGCCTCAATATTCTGCGGCGTAAACCTGGTTTGCTCGTCAGGTATCAGCCACACCGAATAAGCCGAGGCGGCAAATGAGATGGCGTTAACCACGAAGGCGGCCCGATAACCTACGGTGGCGGCCGTCCAGCCCCCCAGAGCGGCACCGAAAGCCATCAACAAGAAACGCGAAGAAAACATCAATGCATTGCCGGCGAGTAGATCACGGTCGCCGGTAATATTGGGTACCGCGGCATTTTTCGCGGCTTCAAAAAAAGCGCCAAAGAAAGAAAGGATCACGGTGCAGGTGTAGGCAATCCAAAGATCCTCAGGCCGTCTGACCAACAACATCGCCAGGGCCACGATCACTCGTGCCAGGTCGGAAACGATCATCACCGTGCGTCGCGACCAACGATCGACGAAGGCTCCGGCCAGCGGCGCGAAGAGCGTAAACGGCAGCAAGCGAGCGACAAGCATGATGGTCGTAACTTCAGGAGCGGCGTTGGAGACGGCGCGCACCAATCCCAACGCGGCAATGAAGTTGAACCAGTTGCCGAGTTCAGAAATCACCTGCCCCAGCCACAATCGTCTGAAGTAATTGTTGCTGCGCAGTAATTGCAGGTACGTTAATGACGCCATGCGGATTCTTCGTTTTGAACTCTGTACTTTGAACTTTACTTTGAACTTTGTACTTGGAACTTTGTACCTTTGTTCGCGGTCGCAATTTGATGCTATCTATTAATCGCAGCGCTCAAGCGACGTAAGGAGAACAAAGTACAAAGTTCCAAGTACAAAGCTCCAAGTCGAGTCAAGGTAAAATAGAAAAGCCGCTAAACTAATTTAGCGGCTCGCAACCTTCAATTTCTTCCCTGACTAACCGCCAACAAACTTCGGTGGCCTTTTCTCGATGAAAGCTGCGACGCCTTCTTTGAAGTCTCTTGTCAATCCTGATTTAAGTTGTGCCTCCCTCTCCAGTTCCAGTTGTTCACCGTAGTCGTTGTTTGCGCTTGCATCCAGGAGTTCCTTAATGCGGCCAATCGCCGCCGTGGGTGCTTGCGCCAGACTTTCAGCCATCGCCAACGCTTGCGCGATCAATTGATCGTCGGGGACGACGGCGTTGATCATGCCCATAGCTAAAGCCTGTGCGGCGGTTGTTACTTCTCCAGTCATCATCAACTGCGTGGCGCGCCGCCAGCCAACCAAACGCGGCAGAATAAAAGTACCGCCACAATCAGGCGACAAACCAATCTTGATGAAGGCCTGGTTAAAGCGCGCGCTCTCACCGGCAATCACCAGATCGCAGGCTAAGGCGAGGTTGCACCCGCCCCCGGAAGCGGCGCCATTTACGGCGGCGATAAACGGAAGCGGCGTCTGCCGAATCAGCCTGATACAGTCATTCAATTCGCGCAGAGGCTCATCGAAGAACGCCTCTACCCGGCCGTTGGAAGAAGCGATTCTCTGCATTTCACGCAGATCTCCACCGGCACAAAAGGCTCTTCCCGCTCCCGTCAAAACTACCGCGCGCGCTTTCTGCTCCACTGCTCTTGCAATGGCCGTTTTGAATTCGCCTGCTACCGCCAAAGTAAGCGCATTCAGCGACTCTGGCCGGTTGAGCGTGATCACACAGACAGCATCACGCATCTCAAATTGAATGGTTTCGTAACTCATAGGTAAATGGTTTCGGGTTTCGGGTTTCAGGTTTCAGGTTTCAGGTTTCAGGTTTCAAGTTTCAGGTTTCAGGTTCGGGATTCGGAGCAACGCATCCCGAACTCCGTCCAAACTTAACGATCAAAAAGATAGCTCACCTTTTGCGAAACACAAATCTCGGAACTCGAAACCCGAAACTCGAAACTGGGAACCGGGAACCGGGAACCCGTAACTCGAAACTTAGTCACTGCTCCTTCGAACGGCTTGCGCTGAAACACTCACCACACAGCACCGGTCGACCGCTGGAGGGCTTGAAGGGAACGGTGTCAGTCTTTCCACACTGATCGCACGTAATTTCAAAGCGTTCACGCTCTCCGCCCGGACCTCGCGAACCGCCAAAATTTGCGCGCCGCGAGTCTCTGCAAGGTTTACAACGCTTCGGGTGAGTCAGGTTGCGTTCTCGATAATATTCCTGTTCGCGTTCGGTAAACGTGAACGGCGTCGCGCATTCAGCGCAGGTAATTTCCAAGTCTGGCATGGGGCTTTGTCTCCATGAGAGCGAGACTGAGGAGTCTGCTCTCTCAGCTCTTCGAGGATCGTGTTGGCGGAAGTGTGGTGGCCAACTGTTTTCTGGGACGATCGCTAAGTCGAAGCGGTTTAGGTGGGGCAGAGTTTACTCTACCCGCAACCGGTGTTCAACAGTCAGTGGGCAGTGAACAGTGGGCAATGGCGGTGAGCGGGGCGGTGGGAAGTAGGCAAGTGGGCGGTGAGCAGTGGGGGTGAGCGGTGCGCGTAGCTTTCGTGTCAGTTAGTGTAATTTCGTGGATCGTGGTCAGTAATTGCGTAAGCGCGATCCACGAATTCACACGAACCTCACGAAACAATTGACTCTCATTCTGCCTTCGACTGCCCACTACTCACTGCCCACTGCTCACTGCCTCCCCAGTTCCGCCACATGCGCTCGCACTGTTTCGCCGAGAGTTTCCAGGTTGTAGCCGCCCTCCAGACAGGAAACGAGGCGCCCGGAGCAAGCTTCCTCGGCCCACTGCTTCACGACCCGCGTCATGGAAATGAAATCCTCATCCTTAAGTAACAACTGACCAAGCGGATCACCAACATGTGAATCAAAACCTGCCGATATCAAAATTAGATCGGGTTGAAAGTTAGCACTGATCTCAGCAAGTGCTGCTTCAAAGGTGCGTGTTTGTTCTGATGCCGGCGTGCGCGCTTTCAGCGGAACATTCAAGGTGTAACCTCGCCCGCGGCTGATTCCGGTTTCGCCTCGCGCGCCCGTCCCTGGGTACCAGGGATATTGATGCATCGAGAAAAAGAAAACGCTTGGGTCGTCATAAAAAATGCCTTGCGTCCCGTTACCGTGATGCACGTCCCAATCGATGATTGCTACGCGTTCAATCTCGGCGAAATGATTTTGGGCATAACGTGCGGCGACAGCGACGTTATTGAATAAACAGAATCCCATTGATCGTTCTGCGGTCGCATGATGGCCCGGCGGGCGCACTGGCACGAATGCATTTGCAGCATCACCCCTCATCACTAGATCGATAGCCTGGCAGGCGGCCCCACTGCCATGCAGCGCCGCCTCCAGCGAATGCATTGAGACGACGGTATCCGCGTCAAGATAACCGGTGCCTTCGCTCACTGCACGCTCTACGGTTTTGTAAAGCTGGGTAGCGTGACAAGCCTGAATCTCTCCTCGCGGCGCCTTGCGAGCCTGCACTTCCAGGAGCCGATCCCAGAGTTGAGTATCTTCACGCAGCGCCTTCATCACGACGGAGTAGCGAGAAATAGTTTCCGGATGCCCGGGTCCAGTGTCGTGCTCCGCGAAAACAGGATGATGAACGATGGCGGTCATAGGGATTTTCGATTGCCGATTGCCGATTGCCGATTAGCCGATCTTGGAACGATCACTGGTGAACCATAAATTGAGATTGAATTGGAAATGCTACTACGGTCTATCGAGTTGTTTGCCGAGCGCAGACCGGTCGGTCCCGGCATATTCATCATCTATCGTTCCGGTTTGGCAATCGCCAATTGGCAATCGGCTCCCTTGTGTCTCAAACTAACACCGTTATCCCAAGGCTAAGAATCGAAATCATACGCCCATCCGGTCAAATCTGAACGATCCCCCGCACTCCGGATGTTCCCTAGCCAGCAAAACTCGAAGTTATTTCGGCTTCGCTCAATGATCTTACCTAAAACCCCCTTTGCACCTTTAACCCGGGCTGTTGTGGGAATGGCGATTGCACTTCTCTGATCGCGGGTAACAAGGGCTCTCTCTATTCAATTAACGACTGATACTCGCATCAATGGTCCGAATCCTAATGGACTCAATGGAGGAAACATATGTCATACGATGATCAAGAGTCTCGCAGAAGCCGAGTTGTGGTTGAGACACCGAATACACGACGTGAAGTAACACATACCGAAGCCGTAAGAGGTGATCGCGACGGCATCTCCGGCGCCACCGTCGGTGTGATCGTTGTCTTAGCAATTGCGCTCGTTACAATTCTGATACTGTTCTTGATGAGCGGTCAGACAGATACGGCGAACGACAACCTGGCGTTGCAGCAGCAGCAACCGGTGCAACCGAGCACAACTATCGTGCAGCAACCTGCGGCGCAACAACCGCCGGTAATTATTCAACAAGCGCCACCTGCGACCCAGCAAGCGCCAATTATCGTTACGCAACCGGCAAGTGGCGGCGCCACGACGGGACCAGATGACTCCACGATTCAGTCGGAAATCGACAAGAGAATTCTCGATGATCCAAATCTCTCAACGCTGGGAGTAACCGTGAGTGTCATTGGAGGCAAGGCGACTTTAATCGGCACGGTTAAAAGTGAAACCGTTAAGTCACAATTTGAACGCCTCGTGCGAGCGGTTAAAGGCGTGAAGGACGTCGATAATCAAATTCTCGTTAGCGCGTAAAATGGAGTAGCAGCGGAGCGGCTCCGGTCTGGCAGCGCTCTATCCCTTGATTGATGAATTTCCGGGGGGCACGGCTTACGTGTCCCCTTTTTATTTTGCCTCACATTCGGTGACGCGAATAGTTTCACTGGTGACCGATGTTTGGATCTCGATGCTTCCTGCTTCGCCCGTCAGCAGTACTTGGCGTAAGTCGCCATGGGTAAAGACCTGAACTTCGCTGATAACGCACCGAAAAGTTAGCGGCGACAAGCCCATCAGGGGCGCCACCCCTATGTCATCACGCAACAGCACTTCGATATCGGTTTTTAATTGAACGAGAAGCTCGTCATTGGCGTCGAGTTCCGCCACAGCAACCGGATGAGGCAATAAGCCCATCTCGGCATCGGAATAAATCTTCCAGATGAATCCGATGTCGAGTAACAGGTGGATCGCATCTCCCAAGACGATGTATCCCAGCGCCGTTGTGCCTATCACATGCGCGATCACATGATCCTGATGAGTTGTAGTCGCTAACTCGTCCCAGTCGTTTTCCACTGATTCCAAATCCTTCTCTTAATTGAATAGCAGCATCAGCAATTGGCAATCATCAACATTCACGTCTATGCTCCTGAAAACAAAACCATGGAACAGGACTTCATGAGATTCGGCCTCGCGGCGTTTGTCACGCTGCTGGTCGTAGTGGACCCGCCCGGCGTGGTGCCAATCTTCGTCGCACTCACGAAGGATGAGACCGCCGCGCGTCGCCGGGCAATTCTCACCCGGGCAGTGTTGATAGCCTTTGGCGTCGCGCTTTTCTTTCTCATCGCTGGTCGCGCGGTGCTTTCGTATCTTGGCGTTTCGGTCCACGCCTTTGCAATCAGCGGCGGTATTTTGCTGTTTGCCACTGCAATGCCCATGCTGTTTGGACAACGAGGAGGTTTGCAGGCGCCCGAAGAGAAAGAACGTGGCGTCGCCGGTCAGGATATTTCGGTTTTTCCGTTAGCTGTTCCCATGCTTTCGGGTCCTGGCGTGATCGCTACGACGTTGCTGCTAACTTCACAGGCGGGAGGGGAGCTGCGCCGGCTAGGCGCGATCGCCATAGCTCTGGCACTCGTATTTTCAGTTGCGTTTGTTTCGCTTTATCTAAGCGCGCGGATCATCTCCCGGCTTGGCGAGGGCGGGATAAACATCGCGACACGTGTGATGGGAATTGTTCTGGCGGCTCTTGCAGTGCAGTACGTTCTTAACGGCATTACCGGCTACTACAGCGCGGTGCTAGCGCGTTGAGAAACTATGAAAACTTTCCGGCGATCTCACGGGCGTTATAGTAAGCCGCGGTTCGCATACTTTGCGAATCAAGCCTATCTTCGCCAGCAACCGAATGACGTAACCGGAGAAATCGACCTGGTACCAACGCCAGCCATGAAAGGCTGCACGCGGTTGCGCATGATGGTTGTTATGCCATCCTTCACCCAGCGTTAAAATCCCCAGCCACCAAACATTTCTGCTTTCGTCGGGGGTTTGATTCGGCCGCTTACCAATCACGTGACAGACGCTGTTGATGCACCAGGTCAGATGCCACAAGACTAATGTCCGTATTACCGTACCCCACAGGAAACCGCGCCAGCCTCCGATGCTGTAGCAAAGCACCGCCGTCAAGACCCAGGGCAAAGTAAAAAGCAGCTTATAGTCGAGTATTCGCAGCCATGGATCATCGGCGGAGACATCGGGTACCAGGGTTCGGTAATCACTGCCCTCTGCCGCATCTCGCTTCATGATCCAAACGACATGCGCGTGCAAAAACCCCAGCAATGGTGAATGAGGATCGCCGTTCTTGTCGGCCATTTGATGATGGCGCCGGTGAATCGCGGCCCAGCGAGCCGGGCCACCCTGCAATGCCGCTGCGCCTCCCCAGGCAAGGATTCTTCTGCAGCCAACGTGGCGAAACAAAGCCGCGATGCGTCAGTAGGCGATGGTAGCCAATGCCGATTGAAAAAGTAGTGAACAGATAGAGGCTAAAGAAGAGCACGAGATCAATCGTGCGTGGCCAGAACCAAAAGCCCAGCAAACCCAAGGCATGAAGTGTCACCACCAGAAAGCTGTGTGTCCAGTTCAGACCAAGTTTCTGCTGAAATTTTGCTTGAGTGAAGTGCGGAAGCGGTAGTCAAAAGTATCCTTACATCCGGAGAAATAAATTCTCGTCAGTTAAAGCGCGGTTTTAATCGAGGTAGTGTTCGCCGAGTCGGGTTTGCAGTGCGATGGGTACAGCTTTCCAAGTGGCCATCGACAAATTGTGAGGAGTGAAATCGACGGAAACGACTCGCGCTGCCCGCCAATCATTAATGTTCTCTTCGTAGAACCAGCGGTAGTACGGACCATTGCCGCGCCGGCTGTAGAAGACTTTCTGCCCGGCGGCGCTTGCGCCATTCAGCTTTGTGTAGACTCTTAATCCGTTCATGACTCGTCAGCTGTTTGAGTAAATCGAATTAAGCCTCGCTTTACTTCCTCCAGCGCGATGCTTGTGCCTTTTCGTCTATGCTGATTCTCTTCAACTCGCGACTTGGCGCCTCGTAGCAATTGTTTTGTTCTTCTTCCCGCAATGATTATCAGCCGAAACCGCGAATCAATTCCCGGCGCAATACTGGCTGTGGGGTCGAAAGGAACGATGACCAATTTCGATTCAGACATAGATCTGGATTAACTCCATGGTTGAGAGCGTGGTCGGCGCAAATTTGCAGTTTTGCGAGCGACATCCGAACTTCTTTCAGCGCGAGTTGGCGTTTGCAAGAACAACAGACGGCACAAGGAGGTGCGGTTTCGCGCTAGATCCTGATGTCGATAGTAGGTTGTCTTAGGATCGGCCTATTAACTAGCGGGTTGACTATAGCATAGGGCGCTGGAATCCGGGACTCGCTGCGGCAGAGGGCTGTGGCGCGACACACAAATATCATAACTCCCTGCTTCGTTTACCACCCAGTTTCCTTTGCTGACATAGTAGAATTTCGACCTCGCGCAGGCGAACATATTCATCTCGGTAAGGAATCATATTTTGATCAACCCAACCAATGAGCCCGTCCTCGCGGAGCTCGTTCAGAACAATCCTGAAGATCTTCCATTTCACTTCGCCCCGCGCACTGATTGGAGCGCAATGGGAGACACCGAGCATTTCGTTCAGTTCTATGAAGCTGACGGGTTTCTCTTGAATTCCCTCAGCGGCTTCATCGGCTCGGCCCTGAAAGCAGGCGATGGCGCGATTGTGGTCGCGACAAAAGCTCATCGCGACGGGCTCGATGAATTGCTCAGCGCTAATGGTCTGGATGTTGCCACTGCCAGCAAGGCCGGTCACTACGTCTCGCTCGACGCGGCTGAAACTTTGAACAAATTTATGGTCGATGGCTCACCCGATCCCAACCGTTTCATGGAAGTTATCGGTGGGGTTGTCGGGCAGGTCTCGCAAGGAAAACCGAAAGTGCGAGCCTTTGGTGAGATGGTGGCGCTCCTCTGGGCAGACGGCAACTATACTGGCGCAATTCGCCTGGAAGAGCTCTGGAACAATTTGCAAAAGGAATATTGTTTTTCCTTGTTCTGTGCTTATCCCATGAGCGAGTTTGTGGGTGAGAAGTTTGGCACAACGTTGGGTAGCGTTTGCACCACCCACTCGCGCGTGATTCCGACTGAGAGTTATGTTGAACTCGCCAATCACGATGAGCGTTTGCGCGCTATTATCCAGCTCCAACAAAAAGCCAGAACGTTAAAGTCTGAAATTAAGCAGCGGGAGCGAGTCGAGGAAGAACTTCGCGCTTCGCTCACGCGCGAACAGATCGCCCGTGCGGAAGCCGAAACTGCCAACCGCATGAAGGATGAGTTTCTCGCCACTGTGTCGCATGAGTTGCGCACACCGCTGAACGCGATCATAGGTTGGTCGCACATGCTTCGGGCCGGCACTCTTGACCCAGCTACCATAGCGCGCGCCATCGAAACCATTGATCGCAACGCTAAGTCGCAGGCGCAATTGGTCGAAGACATTCTCGACGTCTCGCGCGTTATTACCGGCAAGCTGCGGCTGAACATGGCCCCAGTGGACGCGGCTGCGATTATTAACGCCGCAATCGATTCAGTGCAGTTGGCAGCCGACTCGAAGGACATCGAGTTGGAAGTAACGCTTGATCCGACGGCGCGTCACATGCTCGGCGACGCCAGCCGCCTGCAGCAAGTCGTTTGGAACTTACTTTCAAATGCGATCAAGTTCACGCCTACCGGTGGGCACGTTGAAGTGCGCCTCAAGCGCGTGGGTGGTAACGGACAGATTCAGGTGATCGATTCCGGGCTCCGGAATTGACCCTGACTTTTTACCGCACATTTTCGATCGTTTCCGTCAGGCAGACGGGACAACCACGCGGCGTCACGGTGGCCTTGGTTTGGGTTTGTCTATCGTGCGCCATCTTGTGGAGCTGCATGGCGGAACGGCGCAAGCCTTTAGTGCTGGAGAAAATCAGGGCACGACGTTTACGATTTCGTTACCCTTGCCGGCCACTACGCCGCGACCTCGACGCCGGAAGATTAAACCGGAGAGCGTTTGGACCAAGCCGCTTGTAACCTCCGAACCACAGCTGCAAGCGTCTCTGGCAGATTTGAACATACTCCTGGTGGATGACGATGCGGATACGCTGCAGTTCCTGAGCGTGATGCTGACGGATTCCGGCGCGAAGGTGCAGACAGCGACTTCGAGTGTTGAGGCGCTTGAAGTGTTGGAATGGTATCGTCCGGACGTGCTCGTATCAGATTTGGCAATGCCGCAGGAAGATGGTTACTCACTTATTGCCAAGATCAGATCGCTTGAGAGTCGTGAGATAGAACAGCTTCCGGCCGTGGCCTTAACCTCACATGTCCGGGTGGAAGATCGGACACGAGCTCTTTCGGCAGGATTCAATATGTTCGTTCCCAAGCCAGTCGAACCTCAGGAACTGATCAACGCGATCGCAAATCTCGCGGAAACTCAGTCGTAAATCGTGAATCGTTAATCGTGAATAGCTAAGTCGGAGAACCGTTACACCGGTTGTAATCCGCGTTATCGCGCCTTGACTTACGATTCACGATTCACGATTCACGATTCACGATTTGCGATTCACGAACTTCATTGCGACGCCATTCATGCAATAACGCAATCCTGTGGGCTGGGGGCCGTCGTTGAAGACGTGACCCAAATGCGCGTCGCAGCGCGCGCAGAGCACTTCCGTTCGTTCCTGCCACAAACTCTTATCCGCTTCCTCGCGCACATTCTCCGGCGCAATTGGTTCATAAAAGCTTGGCCACCCGGTGCCTGAGTCAAACTTGGTCTTCGCGTCGTATAACGGCATTCCACAAGCAACGCATTCAAAAACGCCGTCTTCGTGAATCTCGTTCAGCGGGCTCGAAAATGGTCGCTCTGTGCCTTTCTCGCGCGTTACGTAGTACTGCTCCGGGGTAAGTTCCTTTTTCCACTCTTCATTCGACTTAGTCACTTTGATTATTCCCTTCGAATTTGTCTTTTGCGAACGAGCCGTCGAATCCTTTTGAACTTGCTGTTGGGATGGTTTCGACCCAACGGACATTCCTGCAATCACGACAACGACAGCCGCAACCAGTCCTGCTGAAAGAATATTTCGTCTACTCATAATCGATTCTCTCCGCCTCAACAATAGTTTATCTGATGTAGCTTGGATGAACTAACGTCGCTGTGAGGTCGGTTGACGGAGAACCCGAACCGACGAACCTATAGTGTTCGTGGATGCTACTTCGTGGTATTTCGTGTGGCTTAGTGGATCGTATGTCTGAAAACCCTCGCTACACGATCCACGAAACAACACGAACCGACACGAAGATTTTGCCGTGCTATATCCATTCGCGCGTCCAACAAACTGGTTTACCCGCAAAAGGGGTGACAGATCCTTACTGCATAAGAAACATTCCTGCACCCTCGATAGCCAACCTTTCGTCTTTTTCCCCAGCAGTTACGTGTGGCTGGTAAGGCATCCTCATTGCCTCTACAATGCTCAGCCTAACCGTGGAGAGGATAAATCATGCTGAAAACACATATGTCGTTGTTCGTCGCCGTGGTGCTGTTGTTTAGTGCCGTCCCCCAGTCCGCAGTCGCCAGGCAAAGTGGTAGCCAGGCTCCAACTGTGGAAACCGTCAAGAGCAAAATCGCGAGGATAGGTGTCGGAGCTAAAGCCAAAGCCACCATCAGATTGAAAAATGGAACGAAGGTGAAAGGGTACGTTGCGCAGGCCGGGGACGACGACTTTGTGATGCGCGACCGGAAGACGGACGCTCCCACCACGATCCTCTATGCCGACGTGTTGAAAGTTGAGGACAATAAAGGTCACTCGACTGCGAGAAACATTGGCATCGGTGTAGCCGTTGGGGTTGGAGCAGTCCTCGCCGTCATCGGAATCCTAATTGCCAGTCTCGACGACTAAGATGCTCCCACGAGCGAGAACACGTGAGCATAGAAAGCCGAGCCACACGCTACCGCGTTGTGGTACTGACATAGACTCGATTAGTGTTGTTTTGTGTGGCTTAGTGGATCGGATTATCTCGTCGGCCTAAGCGATCCACGAAGTAAACGACCCGTCTAGAAGAAATTGTTGGAAGGCTCGGGGGTTGCAGACTGATTTTCGCTTGTCGATTCGTCGAACGATCAATCACAGGAAGGGTCAATCGGAAATCGGCAATCGCCAATCGGCAATGTGATCAGTCGCGATGCTCGGTCACCTGAGTTCTGCTGTCGGCATACTTGTCGCGATACTCGGTGCCGTCTTCGGTAACGATGCCGCGAAACAACATAGCCTCATCTGCTTCGCCAAAAGTCTCTTTCAGCTCCGCCTGCACCTCGTTCCAACTCAGGCTGCTTGTCAGGATCTTGTCCGGGCGCTTCACAAGATAGTGTCTGGCGTCTCGGCTAACTGTTTTTTGTCGACTCATAATATTTGTCTCGATTCAACAACGACCCTACGCCATTGAAGGGTTTCCGTCAAAGCAGGAGATGGGTAATGACATATCAAATTGACCTGTGGGGTCATTATTCTTCTCCCGTTAACACAGGTTTGTCCAGATAGCGTTGGGGAACCACGAAGCAGTCGTTATTCCGGTTGGCGAAACGCGTCGTAAAAGCAGTCAATGGTTACACCGCCAAAGCGAACACCAGTGAAGTTTTGAGGGAATTAAATTCCAACGTTTGAGGTGATGTGCTACCGTGCCGCCGATTCTTATGCACAACTGTACTGGAAGAGCAAAATGCTAATCAGCCCGTCTGGCATATTCTTCTCAGATCAGAATCCGTTAGGTCTTCGGGCGGGACAAGTCTGTAGTGTTTCTCATCGAGGACTGTAATCCCTCTTCTCGTCTCCTCAAACTCCATCAATGCGACTAAGTTGGCCTCCATGAATTGCGCACCAATAGGCCGACAGAATCAGTTGACGGGAATTTTTGCTTACACATCGCGAAGTCTTGCACCAGCTGGACGATGTTCAGTCTTTCATTCCCGCCTTTCGCTTGTACTGGAAATACGTAATGAGCCCCCCTTCGGTCCACTCCGACGTAGATCTCGTCTGTCTCCAGTTGTCCGACATCGGATACCGCAGTTCGCAAATGGTTTTGGAGAGAGTAACAAGCCACACCCGCAAATATATCAATCAGCCGGTTATAACGAACAATAGCAAGGAGTGACTGCTCGTCGCTAAGAGAATATAGGGAGATGATGCCAGGTGTTGAGTCCGGTACCTTCGTTTCGCTATAGCCGTCTTTGGGGATGAATGCGTTTTCATTTACTGCAAAGAACCGGTACCTAGCTCTTCCCGCGGGCATGATCGCCCATGTTTTCCCTTTTGGAGCCCGCTGCTGAATTCCTTCAGGAAGCTGAGTTCTATTTCGAAAAGAATACAGGACGTCGCCGATATTCTTAGGCACTTGAATCCCCAACTCTCCAGCGGCCTCAATCAATTCTTGCCGTTGAAAGTCGACAGTAGTAGCGAAGTCCTGATAGTGCCGTAAGAATACCTTTTCAATAACCTGTTCGTAGCGATTCGGCTTCCGCAGTTTCTTTGGACTCGTCGATTTCTTTGACTTTGATTTCTTAGATTTCTTCGATTTGTTCATCGGGTTGGACGGTCGGAGTTGAGGGTTTAGTGACCCGGCCAATGGAGGAGCACGACTTCTTCTCGGAGCTGCTCTCGAGTTGCGGTGGCTAACCTCGTTCGAAAAAGGTCGATTCCAATTACCTCGAAGCCAAGTGACTCGGCGATTTCAGCCAGTAATTCGCCTGTTGGATCATAACCCTTAAATAGGAAGCCTGATCCCCTACTACATACGCGAGCTTTGCTCCGGGTTTTAAGACGTGTCTTAGATCTGAAAGGTGCCTTTTCATTCCCCCGAAATAGAGCCGGGTCACACGAGCGTATAGTCGTTCAAAGCCGCTAGTTTTTCCTAGGTCGATCCTTTTTCTTTCAATTTGATCCGCAATCCTTTGAACTTCCTTGTTGTCGTTTACCAAAAGGTCGTCGTCGTCTGACTTGTAGACGTTACGCGTATTTGAGCGCACCAACCCCTGCTTCAAGGTCCTAAGATCCTGTTTATTTGCGATGAACCCGAGTAATACGGACTCCAGTCGTGTTGTTCTCGTGTAGTCCTTTTCATTTGGGTAGGGTGGCGATGTAATCACAGCGTCAACGGTTTTGGGAGCGATAATTTCCAACATTTGCCTGGAGTCCGCACAGTGCACTGTTGCCCTTACCGAGTTCCCTCGCATTACGCGGAGGTCATTTACCATCGATTTAGTATTATCGAGCCATGATGAGACTACAGGAGCATCTACCTTCGGTTTCCCAACACCTACTTCTGGACCGAAGTGCAAATTGCTGATTGAGTAGACCAGTGCCTTTGCCAAAGTTAGTTTTTCGTGGCTCACGAAATCTTGTTTCCGACTCTTTGTTATCCGTTCCAGAAGAACTAGGGCCTTGTGAAGGGGTATTGGACTAATCGAATTCGATAGCAGCAGCTTGTTGGCCTCTTCATCCAATTGTCGTAAGCCACTCTCAACAGGCTTTGGAGAATGCTGAGGTTCGCTAAGACATTCAGCCGTGGCAAGACGGTCTTGAACCTCCGTCGCAATTCGAGCAGCATGTGCCCACAGCTTCTCGGGATGAGGTGACCAATCGACTTTGACGCGACTCGCGAAATGTGCCATCGGGTTTGCCTCTATCCCGATGCTTTCTATTCCCAACTTTTTACACTCGACGAGGGTTGTGCCGGTACCGCAAAAGGATCGAGGACTATCTTGTTACCGCCAATTTCAAACCTTGTTAGATACTCCTGTACCAAGTGAGGGGGAAATGAAAGTACAAAACGGTACCAATCGTGGATCGAAGAGTCTCCAACCCGAACTTTGTTCAGATTTCCATTCTTGAGTGATTGTTCGGCTACTGCCATGAGAGCCCCTTCCGGATCCCTGTTAACATGACCCGTCTCCGCAAACAGTTTGTACTGCAGTCTGTTCGCATTTCGTTGAACCAGCCAAGAAGGAGAAAGTGCGAGATTCGTTGTATCTTCTCACGCCGTAAAAATGCATGCAATCAAGACGGAGGTTGAGTGAATCCGCATAATTCTAGAGGGCATCTCGCTGAAGAGCACGGATAACCGCGTCGAGGGTAAGAATCGCTTTGAGGCAACGATTCTTGTATCGGCGGGAATTGAAGACTTTTTGTTGCGTGAGGATAGGGCCATCACTTACACTTGCTGTATCCACAATCCCGGCAAAAATCACAGCCGCTTGCGTGTTCGAGTTGGCCTTTGCATTCGGGGCAGATGCCGATCATCGTGGACATGATCGCTCCCGTAACGCCCGTCAGTCCTGTTGAGGTGCTGCCGGTTGCTTGAGAAGCGCTGGCGCCGGCATTTGAATTTCCACTCAACGGAATCTGTGCGCCGGAGTGTTGCTGTTTCGCAAGCGCACGAGCGGAGTCCGGCAGATCCGTCAGACGGCGGTTAGTGATCATGATGCATTCAGCAACCGCCTGTTCCGGTGAAGTCAGCAGACGCTCGTTGAACCAGACCGCGTGAGTGCCGGTGACTTTGTTGAGACTGTAAGCCACCTCCGCGGCGTCGAAGCCGCCTCGCAGCATCTTCGACGCCAGCAGACCCACGCCCCCACTGATTGGCCCCGTGGCAAAAACTTCCTGAATCATCTGATTATCGTGATTGACGGTGACGTAGAGGTTCTGCCCGTCAAAGGGAATCTGCCAGGTAGCGCCCCTGAGTTCGCGCGGGCGCTCGATGCGGATTGCCGTCAATGTTGCTTCGGCATCCGCTTGTTCTCTAATCACCTGCCCGGCTTCAGCGCGGGCCAGGCCTTCAACTTCCGGATCAATCGGCAGCAAGTGAGCAGCATCAGCATGACTCGCCGGCGGATCATCAATCACCTCAGCGCCAACTTCCGGATTACATGCCGTCTCACTCTTCGTTTCGGTTTCCGCAGCCTTCATCGAATTGAGCACCTGATTGTCGCGCGAACCATCGCGGTAGTAGCTGACGGCTTTGCAACCAAGCTGGCGGCCCAGGCGATAGAGACGATCGACAGACTCAACCGTATCGTTGACGGCGCCGTTGCAGGTCTTTGAAACGCTGTTGTCCACGTTGCGCTGCGCCGCCGCCAGCACGTGCACATGTTGTTCGGCGGAGATGTTCATCGCGGAAATGAAATACTGGGGCAGCTCATTTTCATGTTCACAAACATACGTAGCAGCCGAGTCGATTGAATCCGGATTAGTCTGGTCGACTTCCAATCCCAAAGCCTGCGCCGCGAGTGTGTGTACATAAGTGCGAGTGCCGAGCGTGTCCTTGCGCACATAAGCCCAGGAGAAGTTTGGCTCAATACCCGATGAAGTTTCGGCCACAAGGGAAATCGTTCCCGTCGGTGCGATAGTGGTCACTTCATAATTACGCGGCGTCAACGGCACATCTCGAGAAATGCCCACCTGGTTGTAAAGAAACTCTTCATACGCCTCGCGGTTCGGTTCAAATTCTGGAAACACTCCCTTCTCAACGCCGAGGGCAATACTTGCATTCCACGCTTCACGCCTGATGAAGCCCATCATCTCGTCCATCAAATCAATTGAAGCGGCGGAACCGTAGATGACTTTCAGATCCAAACAAAGATCGGCAAAACCCATGATGCCAAGACCGACTGGACGCGTTCGAGTTACGACGTCATTGATTTCCGGCAAGGGCCAGGCACAGGTGTCAATCACGTTGTCGAGGAAGCGAGTACAAAGATGCGTCACCTCGCGCAGGCGGTCCCAATCGATTCTGGTTTCGGGATCATAAAACTTGGCGAGATCGATTGAACCTAGATTGCACGAGTTTGAAAAGTGCAGAAACTGCTCACCGCAGGGGTTGCATGAATAAATCGGCCCCATCGACTTCATCATGTGATTGTGCCGATTCACTTCATCGATGAAGGCAATGCCCGGCTCGGCATACTTATGAGCACTGGCGACAATCCGATTCCAGATATCTGGCGCGTAGACCATCCCCGGACGCGGCGGCTCCTCGATCGTGCAGTTCGAAAGATCAGCCGCGATAAATGCCTGCTTGTCCGGGAAAGTAACAGTAGAGCCATCGGGACGGCGGTAGACAAGATAATCACCATCGCGAACGGGGTCGTAGATCGAATCAGTCCACGGCTCGCCATCAAACTCGAGCTGGAACCATTCGTTATCGTCGACCGCTTTCAGAAACTTGTCTGTTACGTTTACTGAAATATTGAAATTGGTAAGCGAGTGCTGATCATTCTTGGCATGAATGAAGCGCAACACATCCGGATGTGTAACGCGCATCATGCCCATGTTGGCGCCGCGCCGCACCCCACCCTGTTTCACTACATCGGTCACTTGATTGACGATGTTCATGAATGACACGGGCCCTGAGGCCACTCCACGGGTCGAACCAACGAGGGCGCCGTGAGGCCGCAAAAATTCATAAGTCATGCCCGTACCGCCGCCGGTTTGATGAATGGTAGCGGCAGCTTTCGCGTGGTCCATGATTCCCGTAATTGAGTCGGGAACATCGAGGACAAAACAGGCAGCTAACTGACCATTCGTTTTGCCGGCATTTACCAGGCACGGAGTATTAGGCACAAACTCGCGCGCGAGCATCACATCGCTCATCGCTGTAAAAAAGGCATCCCGCTTTGCTGAATCTTTTTCAGCCGCTGACACGTGGCCGACTACTCGTCTAACGATGTCAGGCCATTCTTCCAAGGCTCGCCCCTTCGCATCCTTCAAGGAATACCGTTTACTGATCACACGCTTGGCATTCAAACCCAAAGGTTGGGTCTTACGGCGTTTGACCGTTGTTGCCGGTGCTTTTGAAGATACCGCTCCGGCGGGGGTGTTTTTGGTAATGGCTGAGCTCATCGTTCTGCCTTTCCCGTGCTCGGGAGACACGAGGTCAAATTCGGGAGTTTCAAAGACGAACCTCCGGCTACATTATAGTAGACGTGGCTGCCTCAATCATGTGTAGCGGATACGTCGGTTGGCTTTTTTTCGAGGCGAAAAACTTCGGTTGAGAGCAGCTCAGGGGGCCTGCCACTGCTCCAAGTAAACCCGCCTCGTTCCAAGCGGAGCGGAATATACTCCTTTGATTTCCGCATGTCAATATGTTGTGGTCATCTTTTTTTTCAATGCATTATAGTGTGTAAATTGAGACTCTACGTTAAGTTCTAAACTACTGAAACGCGGTGGTTTTGAGGATTGCTTACAGTGTTTCCGGCCGCTTCACCACCATCCTTTTGTGAACAAAAAATTCTCCTTACTCAGGGCAAACCGGACCAGGCTCGGAAAGCTGCGAAACATGAATTGCCTATCTATGTTAGGCGATTGAATTGGTTATTTATTGAGAGTGAAGTCAGGGAAGAAATGCGGGTTTTGCTGCCAGCTATGCCGTGAGATGAGAATATTTCAGTTACTTTGAAGGTGAGCTGCTGGAAAGAAGCAGATCGTAATTCCCGATGTCGCGATTGTGAGTATCAAGCGCGGCAAAAGTATCTGAAGTTTCCTCTAGCATTTGTTTCGTCATAGCAATCGAATCGCTAAGTTGCTCGAAGTCGAGCGCGGATACTCTTTCCGGCGTCGGCAGAGTTACCACCTGATCGTTAACTAAACCAAAGAAGTTTTCGATTGACTGTAGTTGTCCTTCGACAAGCTTTACTGAACGCTCGATGTCCTGAAAGGCAGCCACGCGGCGACGGAGAATCTCGACATTCGACTGCTGAATCCGCTTCTCACGCTCATCCTTTGAATGTTGGACCGCCCGTTCCGCCTGCACGAGTTGGTTTTGCACGGCTTGTCGGTTGATTGAGCGGAGATGATGTTTGCGCCGGCGGTAGACATCCAGTAAATCAACAAAATCCTCCCAACGCTGATCCAAACTCTCCAAATTATGAGGAATCTGTTTTGAGCCCGTGAACTTCTTGTAGTTTGAATAAATCTGGTTCTTCATCCAGCGAAGATATTCAACTGCTTCACGCTCGCGCGGATCAAAGCCTTTAATTTGCGACTCGCGCTGCTGCTCGCGCAGCTTGTGCAGCCGCTGCTTTTCGCGACGATCAACCAGGCGTCGATAAAATGAACTTGCCGGCACGGTGGCTAAATAGAGTGTTTCCGTAGCTAAAGCGGCAGCGAGTGGGGTTACTTCCTGAAAAAAAGCTGCTGCCGCGCCGAAAGTGATAAGGCCCCAAAAGTTCAGAGGCTCTTTGAAAGCCTCTTTTATATATCGCAGATCGAACTTCGAAAACTCAGCCATAAACTTGACGCATTGAGAAGACGAACCATTTGCCGAATCCAGTGGAATCAATTACCGCGGTTGCCCTGTCCGGCGTTATCGTTGGCACTGCTTTGACCTTCGGCGGGTAATGCCTGGGGAGCAGCCGGTGTACCTGCAGGCAAGAGTCCCATATCACGCTTGTAGGAGAGCAGTTTGTCTTGCAACTGCATGTCCATGGCCTCGCGTTCGATGTCCTGCATCTGGCTATCAACAGACGCTGAACCGAGCTGCATCTTGGCTTCGGCGGCGGCGGCGCGGCGATCGATCTTGTCGCGCATCTCGTTGAAAGTCGAAGCATCATCACCAATCTGAAACGACTCCATCGTCTGCGCCAGTTGCTCTTGCAGCTTCGCTTGTTTCGATTGGTTAATCAGCTGCATCGCCTCAGCGGTGCGACGCTGCATCTGCAAGACATAATTGTCTCGAGCCTTAAGCGCCTGTTTGGATGCGAGCGTGGCGTGCTCCAGTTGCTGACCAGTCTTCTGCAGGTCCATCTGCGCTTGTTGCAGCTGGCCGATATAGGCGGTCGCGATGTCATCACGACCCATTTTTACCGACGCTCTAATCTTTGAATCCAGGTCAACAACCTGACCTTCCAGGCGCTCCTTACTTTTCCCCAGCAGTTTCTCGGTAGCCATAACCTGCGCCACAGAGTTATTTAACTCCGGCACGCGATCGCGCATATCTCTGATCGTCTGCTGAAGTACGAGTTCGGGATTCTCAGTCGCCTCGATGATCCCGCCAAACAAAGCTCGCATTGAGCGTTTAACTCTGCTCCACAGTCCCATTTTTAACTCGTCCTCCAGCTATCAAATGTGCGAACAATAACCGGTAAGGCCTTAAAAGGTAACTTCTGCCCGTCCGCATATGTCAGTACGTAAGCTGCCGCAATAGGGTTCAAAATACCGTAGGAATTGTGCCGCGAGTATAACAGTAGTGGACAGCGTTGCTCCAGAATGGGCGCTCACGTGCGCGGGAAAGAGTTAAGGACTGCCTGTTTTACTCAAGACCTCGCTAAATCTGCCAATATCGCGCCGGTACTGAATACCTTCCCAGGAAATATCCCCTGCCGCCCGGTAGCAACGCTTCAAGGCCTCGGCGAGCGTATCGCCTTTTGCAGTAACGCCGAGAACACGCCCACCAGCTGTTACAAGATCACCCTTCGGAGATCTTGCCGTGCCCGCATGAAATACTATTGCCTGCTCTGGATGGGTCGCTTCAAGACCTTTAATGACTATTCCCTTGTCGTATTTACCTGGATAGCCACGACTAGCAAGCACTACGCATGCGGACGCTTCGTCGCTCCACTCAATGCCTAACTGATCGAGGTTGCCGGTAATCGTCGCACGGAAAATATCAACCAGACTGGTTTTCAGTCTAACCAGTATTGCTTGAGTCTCGGGATCGCCAAACCGAACGTTGTACTCCAATAATTTCGGTCCCTCTGCAGTAAGCATCAAGCCAAGGAACAGAACTCCCTGGACCGGAAAACCCTCCTCGCGTGCGCCACTAAGGGTCGGTTCAACTATTTCGCGAACTACGCTTTCCAACAACGACGGAGAAAGAATCGCTGAATCGGTGACGGCGCCCATGCCGCCAGTATTTGGTCCAGTGTCATTCTCGCCGATGCGTTTGTGATCTCGAGCGGCGGGCATCAAGCGCGTAATTGTGACCATCGACAAAAAGAAGGAGCGAGACTTCAGTTCCTGTTAATGCTTCTTCGACGACGATGCGCTCTGCAGCTGCAGCATCGATCAAATCACCCGCAACAAGTTGTGCCGTGGCTGCTCGTGCCTCCGCATGCGAATTTGCGACGACTACTCCCTTGCCGGCGGCCAGGCCGTCAGCCTTAAGTACAACAGCTGAATCCGACGCTCCAAATGCTCCGCTTGCCAAAACCTCATCAACTTCAGCGGCCGACGTCACGACTTGATAAGCAGCCGTCGGAATCGCATGCCTTGCCATGAAATCTTTAGCAAAGGCCTTGCTGGCTTCGAGCCTCGCTGCTGAAGCAGTTGGTCCCGCAATCTCCAATCCCAGCCGGCGAAACTTATCAACGATTCCGGCGGCCAGCGGGGCTTCCGGTCCGACAATCGTTAAATCGATGGCTTGGGTTTTCACAAAATCGGCGAGGGCGTCGTGGTCGTCACATCGAAATTGACACGCATCTGGCTAAGGCCGCTATGCCTGCGTTCCCGGGAGCACAATAAATATCAAGGTTGGCGGCGGCTGTATTTCGCAACGCCCAAACTATTGCGTGCTCGCGGCCACCCGAGCCGATCACCAAAATTTTCATCGCGCGCCTTATGGTTTGGAGTGTTTAGAGCAGGATTCCAGATGCTGGCACGGGCTCGCAATTCTAGTCAACAAAATCAACCCAGATAAGCAATTACAAGAACTCTTTCCCGAACCTGCGGAGAGTGCAACCAGGCTTACTCAGAATAAACGCCCCTTTTGTCTTGACACAGTTTCGCCATAGTTATACTTTTGCCGCAACTTTCAGCGGCCGGTTGGCTTCGCTCCAATGCCTCGATGGAGTCCTAGCAACCTCTTTGAGGGACAGCTTTCAGATTCTACCTTCCGGAAGCGATCCAAGGGAGCAAGCATCATGTCACAAAGGGAATTCGCCAGCGAGGGGCCAGGCGTTGCTGCAGTTGAGTATGAAGATCGTTCGATAAAGTGCGTTGACTGCGGTGAAAACTTTATCTGGACCGGAGGGGAGCAAGTTTTCTTTCACGACAAGGGGCTAAAGAACGAACCCAAACGCTGCAAACCCTGTAAGCAAGCCAAGAATGAACGGCTGGCAGCAATCGCAGCGGCCCAAACATCCGGTATTCGTCAACGCATTGAGGTTTCCGTTGACTGTGCCCAATGCGGGCAAACGACTACCGTTCCCTTTTACCCTTCCCAAGGCCGACCGGTTTACTGTCGCACATGTTTCCTCGCCGGCCGTGTTGAAGCCAACGGTGCCTCCGGCGCTTCCTAGTTACTCAAGCCTCCTAAGCTATTTTTCCAAATGGTAGGGCACACTGGTCACGATCACGCCTCTCTTAAAAAGTAACGCGCCCTTCAGCATCAACGAGCTTTGATTGTGTAGCAAGTGCTGCCACCACTTAGCCGGCACAAATTCAGGAAGCAATACCGTCACTAACCTATCTCCATTTTTGCGTTCGAGACGGGCGATGTAGCGCAGCAAAGGACGTGTTAGTTCGCGATAAGGCGACGGCAAAACCACAAGTGGCACACCAGCCCCCCAATGTTCCCACTTCTCACGCAACTTGGCGGTCGCCTCTTCATCGAAATCCACATATACCGCCTGTACATGATCCGGAGCAATAGCCTTCGCATATTGCAGTGCGCAAACAACTCCCCGATGAATACCTGAGATGGGCACAATCACCGTGTTCTTAATCGGGCGAAGCTCTTCGAGTCCTTCCGTAGATAGCTGTTTCGCGACGCCTACGTAGTGCTTGTGGATGGCGCGAAACATGAATACAAGTAGAGGAATTACTACTACTACGATCCAAGCGCCATGTATAAACTTAGTGGCAATAAAGACGCAAAGCACAATAAAAGTAGCGGCCGCGCCGACCGCATTAATGGCGATGGACTTCTTCCAGTGTGTGCTGTCCGTTACGTCGTCTGTCACGAACGACGATCCGCGTTGCTCTGACGCTTCCAATTCTGCATCAGGGATAGGTTCTCTATCGACCGTACTTTGGGTGTAGTGGATGTCCTCGTCTTTCTTTTTGCGCATCTTAGCCTTTTTATTTACCGAGTGGGCGCGCTCTTTGAGCCAGTGTCGGACCATCCCGGATTGCGAAAGAGTGAAAGAAAGGAAAACACCCACAGCGTAGAGCGGGATTAGTCGACTGGTATCGCCACCAAAGCCGATTACAAGGATGCTGGCGAAGATTGCCAGAATCACAATCCCATTTGAGAAGACGAGCTTGTCTCCGCGCGTGGCAAACTGCCTCGGAAGAAACCGATCGCGCGCGAGCAAGCTTGCCAATCGTGGGAAGTCGGCAAACGCCGTGTTGGCGGCGAGCACGAGAATGGCCGCCGTGGCGCCTTGGACTACGAAGTAGAACCAGCCTATCGACCCGGTAAACATTATTCGGGCAAACTGGGAAATTACCGTTTCATTCTGTTTGGGATGGACGTGATAAAAGTAGGCCATCACACTTGTTCCTAGGAACATTGTGGTTAAAAGGACCGCCATCCAAACCAACGTCTTAGCTGCATTCCGAGCTTCGGGCTTCTTGAAAGCCTGTACCCCGTTCGAAATTGCTTCGATACCTGTAAGCGCCGCACAACCGTTGGAAAAGGCCCCGAGCAAAAGAAACATTGTCAGAGGCTGCAGGCTATATCCTTCCGCTGTCTTCAATTCATCTTCGGTAGGAACCGGCGCTGCGCCGCCATACATGAAGTAATGAAACAAACCAAAGCCAATCATTAAGAGGAAACTTACGACGAAGACATAGGTGGGCGTAGCGAAGAGCGCTCCCGACTCGCGAACGCCGCGCAGATTGGCTAGAGCAATGAAGACAATGAAAACAAGACAGAGCGCGATCTTGTGTTCGTTAACCCACGCCACTCGTGTCCCTTGCGCGGCCGAGGTGATGGCGGCCACTCCCGCTGCAATTGATACCGAAACGGTGAGCACGTAATCAACGAGCAGCGAAGCACCAGCAACTAAACCGGGAGTAGTGCCGAGATTTTCTTTGGCGACAATGTAGGCACCGCCGCCGGATGGGTAAGCGTGAATGGTCTGGCGATAACTGGTCGCTACAATCGCAAGGAGCAGAGCGATGCCGATCGAAATCGGAACGACATAACTAAAAGAAGCGCCTGATGTGGCAGCAGCCGCGACCGCCAGCACGAGCAAGATCTCTTCGGTAGCGTATGCCGTCGATGAAAGAGCATCGGAAGAGAAAACGGCCAGGGCTGTTTTTTTCGTAAGACGCTCATGGGCAGCCGCCTCTGTTCTTATCGCCCTGCCTACCAGTAGCCGCTTTATGGCTGCTACCATGTTTTCAGTTCCTCCCTGTTACCGTCCTGTCTTAAGGTGGAGTTAATAGTTGTAGCCCACCTCCAGCAGAAAGAAATGATTGCCTTTTCTAAGGTTTGAATTGCCGAGCGAGTAACCGGCATATCCAGTCACCCGCGGATGAGGTTTGAAGATCACACCGGGGGTGAAGTATCCGGCCGCATGCTGACCGGTGTACCAGTCGGCTGCGAGACTAAACGTTGAGGTGATCGGCTGTTCGAAACCAAACTGACCACCCGCGCGTTGGGCACCCGTTGCTACAACGTTGTCGCTGAAATGGTACCCGCCAAAAGTTACGCGTGTTTTAGTCGGGAGAGTCTTGCTGGCCTGCGCGTAGAGGTAGTTACCAATGTTGTACGACTTGTTGCGGACTGGAATGAACACATTGTCGCCAATTACGAATGCCCAGCCGTTGTCGCCGCCGTCATAAGGCTTGAACTTGATAGTTGGAACAAGCGTCGTTGAATCGGGACCGGGATTAATATTGCCTGTGATGTTCAGGCCGATCTCAACTCCATCGCCGGTGCCGACGACAACGCGAGGGACAAAGGAAGAAAATCTTGGGACAACATTACCGGGATCGTCTGTTTGGCTTAAACGGCACATCGAGTTCGACGTACACTTTGCCCTTATCGAGTACGTCAGTGGTGGGCACGTTGAAGATGGTCTGCTGCCCTCGTACCTCAGCACTGGGCACGAGGAGAGACCCAAAAAGCACGCCGATTAGGATTAGCCACATAGCCCTAGCGCTTATGGCCATGGGACTCCCTACGGGCCTTGTCTTTCTCACGCTCCATCAAATCCAGGCAGTGACCAGCACCGATCAGAAGCGGAATTGTGACTATAAGCAAGGCCGTGCCAAGACTGCGTAGCAACGGATGTGGTTCAGCACCCCAAATCCATGTGCCCGCGGTGAAAACACTGCCAAGCAGGCCCGCTGCGATCCCGCCGCCGAAGCAGCTCGCTGCGCCCAACGCTCCCCAGGCAAATAAAGAGGTTTTTGTTTCTTGTTGCTCCACAAAGAGAACTTACGACCCTTCTCATAAGGACGGAGTAAGGGGTTTATTAAAAGTTCGTAAAGATGTGGAAATGTTGAATCTAGATACCGGGATCGAAGCGGTAACCGATCCACGGTTCCGTGAGGATGTATTTTGGATTGGAGGGATCTGTTTCGATCTTCTTTCTAAGCTGGCCAATGAACACTCGCAAGTACTCTAACTGTTCCGTGTAGTCACCGCCCCAAACGGCGCCGAGTAGAGCGTGATGTGTAAGGACCCTTCCCGGGTGGCGGAGAAGATAGACCATCAAATCAAATTCTTTAGGTGTCAGATGGACTTTCTGACCACGAACCGTCACGGTGCGTTCTTCGAGGAGAACGGAGAAATCGCCTGATGCTAATTCATTTTTTGTCGCTTCGTTTCCGAGAGATGCTCGACGCAGAGTTGCGCGCACACGTGCTAATAGCTCATCTATCCCAAAAGGTTTAGTAACATAGTCATCAGCACCCGCATCCAGAGCAGCAATCTTTGACTGTTCCTCACCTTTTACCGACAAGACAATAATCGGAACGTCGGAGAAGCTGCGCAGCCTGCGACACAGTTCCAGGCCCCCAACATTCGGCATCGCTAAATCGGTGATGATCAGATCAGCCGGCCAGTCGTTGAGAGTTTGTAATGCCAGCTCACCGTCCGTCGCAACATGGACATCGTAACCATTCGCGTTGAGACCTCGAGTCAGGACGCGGGTAATTTGTCTCTCGTCGTCAACGACGAGGATGCGTTTTCGCTCCATCATCAGAATATCAGCAGCAGCGCCTCCTGATTGCCGTTCCTCATAGCTCGGGTTTAACCGGCAGAGCTACAACCATTTTCACTCCGGCGCCGTTCGCGGTGTCTTCAATGAAAATGCGCCCGCCATGCGCCTCAACAATTCCCTGCGCAATTGCCAACCCAAGTCCAGTACCTGCCGAACCGGCGCCGGCGGCCCGGAAGAATTTCTCAAAAACTCTCTCACGCAAATCTGTGGGAATACCGCAACCATTGTCCTCTACGCTCAAAAACACTTCTTTATCACCAACAGTTGCTGAAATTTTGATTAACGATCCCGGCTTAGAATACTTGGCAGCATTATCCAACAGATACGTATATCACTTCGACCAGAGCGGCCTCGTCGACACTTAAGTATGGCAGGTCGCCCAACGGCTCGATTTCAACATGATGACTTTTGGTTCGTGGCCAAGCTCGTTTCGTCGCTGCCAAAAGAATCTCACTCACTGAGGTCTTGCGCTTCTGTAGCTGTAGCTCGCCGGCTTCGATGCGCGTCAGCTCCATCATTCCTTCGATGAACCAATCGAGGCGATCGGCCTCCTCATTAATTACGTCAAGCATTTCCTGGCGTCCTTCTTCGCCTAATGTGCTCGCCTTATCGTTTCGCAAAGAGCGCTCATCGTCGATCAGCGTGGTAACTGACGCCTTGATGGATGTAAGCGGCGTCCGCAAATCATGGGTCACTGCGTCGAGCAAAGCCGATTTCAAACGTTCACTTTGTTTCAGTGCCTTAGTCTGACTCGCTTGCTCAAAAGTATCCTGCAGTTCCTGGTAGAGTCGCTCGATTTCCTGACGAGCCACATTCGCTTCTGCTGTTCGCCGTTTTGCGTGCGCAGAGAGTTGACCCACAGTGATCGCCGTGATCAGAAACGAAATTAAAGCTATCCAGTTTTGCGGATCCGCAACAACGAAAGTATGAAGCGGGGGCAGAAAGAAAAAATTGAAGCAGGCCCCACCAAGGAGGGAAGACAGAATCGCCGGTTTGGGACCCCAGGCTGTGGCAACAAAGAGCACTATCAGCAACAGTCCCAGCGCCACGGTAATGGGATTGATCTGATCGCCAAAGGATTTGAGTACTGCTGTGGCTGCGGAGGTCACCACCACCGCAACGGCATATCCCAAAATTTTTTTGCTGAACAGGGATCTCAAAACAAACTTCCGGCTGACGGCATCAGCTCCTCAACCGCCGACATGCACGATCGGTCGTCGCTCGGGATCCTTTTCGGCCTGCCTAAGCACTTCGTGCGTGACCGGCGCCGTATCACCCTCGCCAAAGGCGATGTATTTCAATAGATAACTTAGGGGGTTTCCTTCACTCCATCCAAAATAGACATGCGGCAGTTTTCCCGTTTCGTTGCGCAAATATAGTAAGAACGCCGCGATCGCGTTTGGCACTGCGGGAGACACTGCCCGCAACACACGAAACTTTCCCACGTTCTCGCCGCATATTTTTAGAATTCCGGAAAACTCGGAGGCGTCGCCGGTAGTGACCTCGAAGAACAAAACTGGCTCGCCGGCAGGGATATGGTTGTCGGTTCGCTTCTCGTTTTCCTTAGTCTGGTATTCAGCGGCATCTCCTTGATCGCGGCGATTCGCAATAATGCGAACCGTGCCGCGTGCTGCCGCTCGGACAAACTCGCGCGCTGCATCGTCAAGCTCGACGTGCTCAACACGAAGCTCGGTACTTCGCCAGACTCGCGAAATCAGTGACGTAAGGACGATGGTGAGAATAAAGAAAGAGGCGATCTTGATTCCTTCCGGCCGTTCATGAATGTTTTGAATTGTCGTGTAAGCGAAGACAAGCGCAATAACCAAGAATGCATGCCAATGTCGGCCATTGCGATACATCGACAACGTTACCGCAATCGCCGCCGAGCTCATCAACACCAGAACGCCAGTCGCATAAGCACCACCCTGCGCGTCGACATCAGCCTTGAAAATTATGGTGACAGCCACTGCGATCAAGGTGAACACGATTACCAGCGGGCGGGTTGCCCGTGCCCAGTCCGGAGCCATTCCAAAGCGCGGCAAATAACGCGGAACGATATTCAGCAACCCTGCCATTGCCGAAGCGCCTGCAAACCACAAAATAAGGATCGTACTTAGGTCGTAGACTGTGCCGAAGATGTCGCCGAGAGAATGGTGAGCCAGATACGATATCGCGCGGCCGTTAGCTTCGCCGCCCTCCAGGAACTGTTCCGGCGGGATCAGCACCGCGGTAACGAAGCTGCTGGTAATTAACATCACGCTCATGATCAGCGCCGCACTTCGCAATAGCTTACGTGTATTTCTAATGCGGCCAGCCAACAGAGGTTCTGCTGCCGGTCGCCTTTGTCCAGTTCGCGAGGAATGAATGTCTTCCCATTGAGCTTGGGTTAGTTCCTCGTCGCCCTTCACCAGGGGCATGACCGCTACTCCGGTCTCGAATCCTGACAAACCCAGCGCGAGCTTCGGAAAGATTATTAGCGAAACCAAAATCACCATCCAGAAACTTCCCTGGATGCGGGGATGGGAGAAGACTGCGTCTCTCCATTGAGGAAAGTGAAAAGGATGGGTGAACAATTCATACAAACCGAGACCGAGCACAATCACGTTGAGAAACAAGTACACCGCAACTAGAACAACTGCAATTCCGATCGCTTCCTTAAAGCCTTTGAGAAAGATCCCGGCAAGAAACATTATCAAGATCAGTGTCACACCGATCGGATGCCTGAGCAGGTTTGGAGTAAACGGGTTCTCGATAATGTGCGCTGTGGCGTCGGCGGCCGAAAGGGTGATGGTGATAATGAAGTCAGTCGCCACGAAGCCCAGCAGGACAAGGACAAACAACTTCCCTTTCCAGCGTGACAACAGATGTTCCAGCATTGAAATCGAGCCTTCACCGTGAGGACTCTCGGCAGCAACTCGATTGTAAATTGGGAGAGCGCCAAATAGGGTTAGAAGTACGAGAACCAGAGTGGCTATTGGTGAGAGCGCGCCGGCGGCAAGGAAAGCGATTCCGGGTTGGTATCCCAGCGTCGAAAAGTAGTCGACGCCTGTCAAACACATGACCTGCCACCAGGCATGTTGTTTATGAGCCTTCTCGTCAGTCGACCGCGTTATTCCGCCACCGTAGAGCCAAAGTTTGACTCGCCTGGCAATACTTTTTTTGGTTAAGCGTAGGCTCATAAGCCAAGTTCGCTTCCCGCAGGTGCCGGTCGCACAAACAAAAAGGACGCGGAGCAATAAGCTCCGCGTCCTTCTTAAATCGCGGGTTTGCCCTTCCGTATTGCCTACGAGGTTAGCTGTCGGGCTCGAACTGGAAGTGTTCTACACCAAGCGCCCACAACGAGTGCTTCGTGATTCGCCCCGGGTCCCGCTTAGCGGAGCGGAACAGGTGGTTTCCCCGCGTTGTCGCTGCAGTTAGCGCGACAACTTCGGCAGACATTAAATTTTCAACGAGCGGATCTTACTCTCGCTTTACGTCAGTAGCAACTTAAATTAAAGGTCCGGTAGTGTTGCAGTTTGGACGTGGATCGCATCCAAGGGTCGACTCGGTACAGTACGGGAGCGGTAGCGACCGCATTCACTTGGGAACCAGTTGGTCCAGACCTAGAAAGCCAGCTCAATTGAATACGGTCGCTACCGCTCCCGTACCGTACCGACTGGCTGCAACCTTGGTTTCGCTGGCTACCGCCTAATGCACCACTACCCCAAGGTCACCCACCCACGTGCACGATGGGCCGTTGTTCGGGATCTTTTTCCGCCTGGCGTAACACTTCGTGAGTTACCGGCGCCGTATCACCTTCGCCGAAGGCGATGTATTTCATCAGATAGGAAAGTGGGTTTCCTTCGCTCCAGCCAAAATAAACGTGCGGTAACTTACCTGTCTCGTTCCTAAGAAATAGCAAAAAGGCGGCGATGGCGTTCGGCACAGCGGGAGAGTGCGTACGCAGGACGCGGAATCCATCGACGTGTTCACCATGAATTTTAAGGACGCCGGAAAACTCCGAAGCATCGCCCGGAGTTACTTCGAAGAACAAAATAGGTTCGCCCGGCGGAATGTGATTGTCGGTTCGTTTTTCATTTTCTTTCAATTGGTATTCGACCGCATTGCCGATATCCATGCGATTAGCAACAATCCGAATTGTTCCCTTAGCGGCTTGTCGAACAAACTCACGCGCGGCGTCATCCAGTTCCACGCGCTCCACCCGCAGCTCGGTAGAACGCCAGACTCGCGAAAACAAGGAAGTGAAAACTATTGCGACAATAAAGATGAGCGCGATTTTGATTCCTTCCGGTTGCTCGATGATATTTACAACGGTGGTGTAGGCGAAGACTAGAGAGATCAACATGAAAGCCCACTGGCGCTTTTCACCGCGCCGGCGCGCCGAGAGCGTTACTGCAATCGCTGCCGATGTCATCAGCGCGAGCACTCCTGTTGCGTAAGCACCTCCCTGAGCGTCGACGTCAGCTCGGAAAAGAATCGTTACCAGGAAACAGATGAGGGTAAAGACAACGACGAGCGGACGTATGGCCTTTGCCCACTCCGGCGCCATTCCATAGCGCGGAAGGTAACGAGGCACGATGTTTAGCAAACCCGCCAGCGCGGACGAGCCGGCGAACCAAAGAATAGATATCGTGCTTAGATCGTAAATCGTTCCAAAGACATCTCCGAGGTAGAAATGAGCCAGATAAGCTAAGGCCCGGCCATTGGCCTTTCCCGCCTCCATCATTTCCGTCTCTGGGCGAAATTCTTCAGCCGGAATCAGGAGAGTTGTGACGATGCTGCTCGCGATCAGAAAAAACGACATGATCAATGCTGCGGACGTCAGCAGTTTCCGCGTGTTCTGGATTCTGCCTTGCAGCAGTGGGGTGGGTCCGGCGGTAAAGGGGCGCGCGCCTCTGCGTAATGTGAATCTCTTCCAACTCTTCACCGCTCAAGGCGCGATCGCCGCGCACCAGTGGCATAACCACAACGCCAGTTTCAAATCCTGATAGGCCCAAAGCGAGTTTCGGAAACACCAGTAGGGCTGCCCCAATCATTAGAAAAGGATTGCGATGCGTTTGGAACAGAGCAGACTTCCAATTCAACGCGGCTGTCGGATGGGTGAAGATTTCATAGAACCCTACTGTCACCACCGCCAGATTGAGAGCCAAATAAACGGCAACCAGGAAAACCGCGATTCCAATTGCCTCTTTAAAGCCCTTTAGGAAGATCGCGGACAAACCAGCAAGCAGAACCAGCGTGACGATGATTCGATGATGCAAAAAATCGAGATGCGCAATTACGAAGGGGTTCTCAACAATGTGAGCGGTGGCGTCGGCTGCTGACAGCGTGATTGTGATAATGAAGCTGGTTGCCGCAAAGCCGAGCAGAGCGAGGACAAATAACTTTCCTTTCCAACGAGAAAGGAGATTTTCCAGCATTGAGATGGAGCCATCGCCGTAGGGACTTTCCGCAGCGACTCGATGGTACATGGGCAGGGCGCCGAAGAGTGTGAGGAGCACGAGGACGAGAGTAGCAATCGGGGAGAGAATGCCGGCGGCAACGAAAGCAATTCCTGGCTGGTAACCGAGCGTTGAAAAGTAATCAACACCCGTCAGGCACATCACCTTCCACCACGGGTGTTGCTTGTGGCCGGAATCGCGTTCCTGGGACGACTCGGTTTCTCTTGCGCCGCGAAACAACCAGAGCTTTAACCTGCGGCGCGTTCTTTCGGAAAGAACCATCTTGCTGGCCAATTCACCGGTAGTTGGTCAGTGGCTGGCATTCTCCCTTGTTTGTTAGTCGTCGAATCCTACTCTAAATCGATCTCACGTCAAGAAATCTGTTAGGCCCCAGAACAAAAAAGCGGGCGGGGGCCTCCCACAACCCCCACCCTAAGGCCACGTGTCCTCACCCCACGCAGCACTTCGTCCACCGGGGAGGTGAACGCAGGCGGATTATGCAACAGTCCGCCTAAACTTTCAATAATGTGAAATGGCTTAAAACAATGGAAACTGGCTAGAAATAGCGAGATTTGGCGAAGAAAAATTTCAGCTACTTCACCGGCGGGGATTCACCAGGAGCGTTGGCGCCTTTAGAAAGGTCTGCCAGGGCGACTACGCAGAGAATTGCAGTCACGCCTAAGTGTAGCGAGGATATAGAGTATGGCCGTCTGCTCTTTGTAGATTAGAACGATAGTTACGATCGCGAGTGCTGCGACCCAGAGATAGGTGAGCAGTCTCCTATTACGTCCCCGCGTGTGTTTCGTGGCCATCAATCGCTCCTGCTGATTGCGCTAATAAAGAATTCTTGTAGGGATAATTTGTCCGGTCGATTGCATGGCGCTGCTGAGTCCGCCGGTGATGCGTTCCTAACAGCGTCTGTCCAATGCGGCCGGCTGAGAACATGCCCGCTTCAGGTATTTCAATAATGTCGTAGGCCTGCAGCAAGACATCCGGAGTTCTTGTTCTTCTTAATCGCGGAGTAGTCCACGCGAATCGTTTCCTGCTCTGGTGAGCCCGGCTTTTGCCGGTAGATTCTCACGTCGTTGAGCTTCGCTTCCTTCCTTGCTCCTCCGACCATGGCGATAGCGCGGCCCAGAGTCAGTTGATCACGCATGAAAATGCCTTGCGGAGAGTTGACGCTGCCCGTGACATAGACTGGTTCAGCCTCAGTCACCAGAATGTAGTCGCCCGGCCGAATCATCGGATTGGCTTCAGGCTTGCCAGCGCGCAGCTCAGAAATCTTAACGATCTGTAACGGGATCTTAGTCGCATCAATGGCCGCGGCCTCGGCTTCTTCACCGGGCTCAGGACACATAACTGGTTCGGTGTGGAGAATCTGAATGGTGCCCGCGGCACGTTCGGTGAAGCCGCCGGAGGCGGCCATCAATTCATTCAAACGAACTTTGCGCTGCATCTGCACGCGCGTGGCTTGTCGCACGGCTCCAAACACGGTTGCCGGAGGACGACTCTTGCGCTCGGTGATGCGTACGCTAATCTGCGGGTTCTTCAAATACTTTGCGTAAGCCAACGCTATATCTTTCTGTACTTCTTTCTCTGTGCGACAACGGGCGCGAATCGGCGTCTCCAGAAACGGGAGCGAGCTGATGTTGCCTTCGCTATCGACTTCTGCGATAGCGTTCAAGTCTGGCTGTCCAAAGACTCGGACATCGATTAGATCGCCTGGGCCCAGCAAGTAATTTCTGATTCCCTGATTATCAACAGAGCCAATTTGGTTCGGTCCCTGGAACGATCCCGAATTCTGCTCCTGGGCCACCGCCACCGTGATTAGACTGAAACAGACAACAGCTAACGAAAGAATTCTTGCTTTCATAAAATCCTCAAAAACTACTGTAAGACTGGCTTACCCTGATCGGGCAACCTCTCAAAGATGTACGGTCGGCTCCTAACGATGCCTCGAGGCTTCCTGCTCACACCGTTTTTAGCGAAGCGAACTATCCTCGCGGCGGATCCTTCGGAATTTCTCATTACCGCCGCGACCTGATTTTCGGTGTCTGCGCACCGTTCCCGGCACTGCAAATCCTCGGAAAAGCAGGTTGCAATGATCGCACAAAAGGTTATAGATGCCAAACAAGCGAAAAAACCACGGCGTCGATTTATACCCATGACGGATGCGTGAACTGCGGCACTTGGGACATCTTTGCGAGATCAATTGATTATGTCTTTCCCTTCCGCACTTCTGCCCGAACCGCTGTTCTCCGGTGGCGTCTCCGAGGACTGCCAGACGCGCGCGAAGCGCCTCTATCTCGCGGCCAATCCGTTCCGCTCCGGCCACGCGAATCTCTTCGCTAGTGGTGTCCCGATTTAAGTAAAACAGCGCGTCTTTATAACGATTGATTGCTCGCCGGTAATGCCCTTTAAAAGCGGCGCGTTCCGCGAGTTCCACCCAATGAGCAACTTTTACCGAGGCGATAAACTCCCAAATAGCAGACTTCGACGCGTTAAGTTCCCTCTCAGTGGGGTAGGCCTTTAGAGCCGTATCGAGACAGTCGAGGGCACGATAAGCAGTTTCAATCTTGTCCGACACGCGCGCCCGTCGTTGCGCTTCATGCGTGAGCGCTAGCGACGATTCCCGAGCCCAGGTCAGCATATGATGTTTTTCGAGGGTTCGGGCGCGCTCTTGACCTGCTCTAAAGATGCTCCGTTTTTCGGCTGTCAGACTGTTCGAACGCAATGCCTCGTCAGCGCTGGAAACAAAACTCTGACAGCGCTTGAACATATCCAGATGCGATTCTGGCCGTGAGTCTGCATCCGCTTCCGCTGAGTGGTTCTGAAGTGCACGCAACGCTGCAGATTGAGCGGTCGCAGAATACGTTTTCTTACCGGAACTATGTTCCACGCTAAATCGCGTTGAGTGTTCGGGGGCTCCGTGCTCGAGCAAATAGCGAGTCCAGGCGCGTCTCATCACTACTTCACGCGCCGACAAGGCAATCAGCAGCACCAGACCCGCAGCGAGGCCGGCGGAAATCCACGGTGCCTCATCCCCTCCGGTAAACAACATCCACCATAAGGTGAAAAACAGGGCCGACGCTGCCACTACCGCTGCGAACATATATCCCGCACTTGACGGCATTCGGGAACGTGACGCTCGTCGCCGGGCTGTGTCGCCGGAACTACTCATAATTTTGCAGCTTTGCAGGTTCGCAGGAAATAACTCTGATGGCCGCTCTTTGTGACCTTACCTGGCAGATAAGTCAGCAGATAGTCGGCTTTTTCGCCTCGCCGTGTCAATGTATCATGCGGCAACAAAAGGTCAATTCCAAGCCGCCGAGAAGAGGACGTCCTGATGGAGCATGAGTTCGCGAATAAGGTGGTTCTGATTACCGGAGCAACGTCCGGCATTGGCAAAGCCACAGCCTTGGCGTTTGCAAGCGCCGGGGCCAATGTGGCCGCTGTCGGACGCAATCAAGAAGCATTGGCAAGCCTGTCCAAACAGCTAGAGGCTCACGGCGGGCGCCATCTAATGTTGCAAGCTGACCTTTCGCTCGAAGCGGATGTTGAGCGAATTGTTTCCCACGCAGTCGAACACTTCGGCAGCCTCGATGTTCTGGTAAATGCCGCCGGTCATATTTCCTCGGGCACCGTAGAGAACACGGCAATAGACGCTTGGGACGCCATGCTCAACATCAATCTGCGCGCGGTTTTCCTGTTGATGCAGAAGGCCACTCCCATGCTGATTGAAAGCCGAGGCAACATCGTAAATGTGTCCAGCGTTACCGGACTTCGCGCCTTTCCTGGCGTGCTCGCATATTGTGTTTCCAAGGCAGGGGTTGATCAGCTAACGCGTTGCGCGGCGCTTGAGTTGGCGGCCAAGGGTGTCAGAGTTAATGCTGTAAACCCGGGTGTAGTCGTAACGGAAATTCATCGCCGTGGGGGGATGGATGATGAGCAGTACACCGCATTTCTGGAGCACTCAAAGGGAACGCATCCGCTGGGACGTGTGGGAGAGGCGAGTGAAGTCGCTGAGTTGATTTTATTCCTGGCCTCGCCCCGTGCCTCATGGATCACCGGAGCGACTTATTCCATTGATGGGGGACGAGCCCAAACCTGCGCGCGGTAAATCAAAGCATCGTTCAACTATATGTACCCACAAAACGTCAACCAGCCCGTTGTGATCCAGATTAAACCTTCCGGACATCGGAGCGCGATTAAGATCGTGATGTCAGTCATCGCCGCGTTGATTGCTGTCCTGTTGGGATTGATAGTGCTGCTGCTAATCGGATTTGAAACCGGGCCTGTCGGATTGCTGATTGGATTGATCGCGGCCACATTGCCGGTTCCCGTCTATGTAGCCCTGGCGCTTTGGATCGATCGTTATGAGTCGGAACCTTTCTGGATGCTGGCGACAGCATTTTTTTGGGGCGCGCTGGTAGCTGTGTTCATCGCCTTTCTCTTCAATACAGCGAGTACCCTAATGGTTGCTGTTATGACTGAGAGTGATGAAGCCGGTCAGGCTTTTGGCGCCGTTATCTCGGCGCCGATTGTCGAGGAGAGTGCTAAGGCAATTATTCTTTTCATTTTCTTCTTTGCGAAGCGGGATGAATTCGATGGCGTGGTTGATGGGATCGTTTATGCGGCCATGGTTGGACTTGGTTTCGCCATGACAGAGAACATTCAATACTACGGTCGCGCGGCTTTGGATGAGGGCCGCGGTCTAACGGTGGTATTTATACTGCGTGGCACGCTCGCACCTTTCTCCCATCCACTTTTCACCAGCCTCACCGGAATTGGCCTTGGTCTGGCCCGGCAATCGAGAAACACTTTCGTAAAACTGGTTACCCCGGTCCTTGGTCTCGCCACCGCAATCTCACTTCACAGCATCTGGAATGGTTCAATCGTCATATTTGGTGGCGCCGGATTTCTTGTTACGTACGTTCTAATCATGGTGCCTGCATTTGCCATCATTCTCATCATCGTCTTTCTCGCACTACGACGCGAAGGCCGGATCGTCCGGGAGTTTCTGATCTCAGATCTTCATGGGGGCGTCTTTACACCGGAAGAATACAATCGACTTGGCACGATACGCGGGCGGATGGGAGCGAACTTCAATGCCTTTTCCCGCGGTGGTTTGGGTCACTGGCGGGCCAGCCGGCAGTTTCATCAAACGGCGAGCGAACTCGCCTTCCATCGCAGTCGAATTGCGCGGGGAATCTCGAGCCCCGACGCTCACGAGCGTGAGGCGGCTTATCAGATGGCCTTGCGAGATTTATTGGCCCGATTGCGTTAGCGCCCCAGAGGAATACTCTTAAAGGCGAATTTAAAAGTCTCGCGAGATTCAAGTTAGTTCGCTTATACTAAGGCGGATACTAAAGCCGGACCGCGAAGAGTTCTTTTCGCCAAATAACCCGTGAAAATCCAACTCTTACCCAGCACCTTCGATGGCGACGGCAAGGCGACTCTGGATCAACGTCTTACCTGCTATCTCATCGACGGCTGCGTCACGGTTGATGCTGGAAGCATCGCGATTGCCCTTACCGCCGAGCAGCGGGCCAGCGTCCACGACATTATCATCACGCACGTCCACATGGATCATATCGCCAGCCTGCCGATCTTCATCGACGATCTTTATCCGACGTTGACGGAGCCGATGCGAGTTCACGCCACCCCAGAGGTGATTGAACGGCTTGAACGTGACGTCTTTAACTGGAATGTTTATCCGCGGTTTTCAGAACTTAAGAATGAGTTCGGTGCGGTGATGACCTATGTTCCGATCAAGGCTGGGCATGAGTTCAAAGTGGCCCACCTGACAGTTAAGGCTATTCCTGTAAACCACATCGTTCCAACCGTGGGAGTAATTGTTTCCGATGGTAAGCGTACGGTAGCCTTTAGTTCCGACACTGCGGAAACGGATGACTTCTGGAAAGAGGTGAACGGGTTGAAGCGTCTCGATGCAATTTTGATCGAAGCCTCGTTTCCCAATTCGATGGCCAAACTCGCCGATGTTTCAAGGCACTTCACGCCGGCGTCGCTGGCAGAGGAGCTGCACAAACTAAAACACAACGGCCTCGACATTCTTGCAGTTCACCTAAAACCCGCATATCGCGAGACAATCATTGCGGAGCTTAAAGCGTTGGATCTGCCAAAACTTGGCGTGATGGAACCCGGCAGGACTTACAGTTGGTAGGAAAGTATCTAACGAATTGGATTAAATTCTTTTTCGGCATGCTCGCCCGCAACCCCCTCAAGCAAAACACGCCCGCTGGATAGCAATTGCTTCACACGAAAAGTTCGCTCGTCTCGATCCCGACCAGGCATTAGTTCGGCTCGAAAGGTAACTAACATGCCCGGTCTTGCCCAGACATCGGCTGGATTAGGTTCGCGCTGGAGTTTTGCTTTCATACCATTTCTCTTTTTCAGAAGGGCCGTGACAGCACCTACCGCACCCGCGACCAGAGCCACACTTCCTAAGAGACGCTTTGTGTCCTTCTTCATAGAATCTGGAAAAGAGCGGCTATTGACCTATTCGCACAGCGGATCCATGCGCGCGGTAATTGTCGGCAGCCCACTAAGCGACTTCTCAGCATTCATCGCCGTGAAATGCGCCCATTCCGCAGGAACCTTATCACCGGCGAAAACGGCTTCTACCGGACACTCCGGCACGCACGCGTCACAATCGATGCAGGTCTCAGGGTTAATCACGAGCATATCGTCATCAAGATGAAAAGCTTCGACGGGACAAACCAGCGCGCAATCTGTGTAGCGGCAATTAACGCATGGTTCGGCAACGACGTATGTCATTAACAATGGCCTCCTGAAATTAGACAAGAAGAATAACTTGTCAGTTCAACCACGAATATATTAACCACGAACGGTGTGGTTTTGAAAAGGCAGAAGGCGGAAAGCAGAAGGCAGAAGGCAGGATGTGTACGGTCCTTTGTTTCGTGTTTAGTTCGTGTGGTTTCGTGGATCGTCCCAGTCGTTTCGCAAAAAAGCGATCCACGAAACCACACTAACTAACACAAAACCCACTCAAACTGCTTTCTGCTTTCTGCCTTCTGCCTACCGCCTTCTGCTTGTACCTTATGCCTTCCGCCTACTGCTTCCGTTCGTGCCAGGTGTGCGCCGGTGCCCCGCTGGAAAAGTCATAAAACTTCAGGTCCTGTTCCGTCATCAGTTTCGTCAACAGGATTATCTGCCCGGTGTGCATCGAGAAATGCTCTGTCACATGGAAGATTGCCTCTAACGCGCTCACCGTAGTTCCCTGGATCGAATACTGGTCGAGGAGTTTGCGCTGATCAAAATCAGCAAGCACGCTATCAACTTCAGCCAAAGTCTGCTGAACAATTGCCAGCAACTCGGCGCGCGGAATTATCCGCCGCTCGGCAAACTCCTGCGAGCGCACCCGTGCATCAGCTGCACCACCCAACCCACCGACGATCCACTGGCGCGCGTTGCCAGACAAGTGCAACAACAAGTTGCCAATACTGTTTGACTTCTCGTTTGCGCGCCACCAGATCTGCTCATCAGTCAATTGTTCCAGGCAACGTTCCAGTTTAGGAAGATAGTCCTCGCTGAGGAATTCGCGAGCTTGATCTACAAACGCCTTCGGAACAGACGTAGTCGCACTTTGAGTACTCATGAGTTGTGAACAGAAATCGACGGCTAACTTTCTTCCGAATCTTCAGCTTCGGGTTTTCGTTTGTGTTTAGCCTTGCGACCGGCAGGGTTGGCCTTTTCTTCCGGTTTCGCATGAGTCAGCGGATGACCCGGCGGCGCCAATGGCTTTCTTATGCTGTTGAAGATCGGGCGTTCTAGTTTAAGTTGCTTCTTCTTCCTGGCTTTTCGCGTCGACATGTCCGCCGCTGCACCTCCAAGAAGTTCTAGATTGTAAGACTTTCAGTGATGCTATGCTGCCGCGAATAGAGTGTCAAACGCACTGATTTCCGCTGGGCCTTTGGTTTCTGGTTTATGGTCTTGATCATCAGTTCAAGGCCTCCAAGTCGTAGTAAGACTTGGAGCCTGAGTTTTAAGACCTGAGACGTGGAACCTGAGACTTGAGACCTGAGACTGAGACCTTTAGATCTCGCTGGGACGAGGAGTCTTGGATAGGATTTTTAAGGCGTTGGCCGTCTCGGCGCGACGTTTGTGCTGAACTTCATTAACCCACTTCGTTACAGTCTTCACCATATCACGCGCGGCGTCGGCCGCTGAGTTTTTCGCTGTCGCGGGTTTGGCCTGCCGCTCACCCTTTTTGATCACTCGAATAGTTTTCTTCTCTGACATTTTCGTTTCCTGCTTCTGGCTTGTTTATCCTTGAACGTTTTTTTCAATCAGGAGTTCCGTGATTTCTTTAAGAACGCTGGCGCGGTACATACTTGCAAAGCGAAGGCCGCAAGCCTCGTTTGCCCTCCCAGAGCCGTCATACGGCGATATTCAAGCAATTAGACGGAATTCAGCTCGATTCGGTTTGGCTTTCCCAGGAATTCATTACTTTTTTGGGGCCCGTTTCCCCTAAACCGTCTGCTTTGGGGCTCGCTTTCGCCTTGTTTGTGTTCCATATCAAGCTTCCAAATCTGTTTGTGTGTTTGGTAAACGAGCAGACAAAGACCGACGGCGGCGCCCGCATTCACGTATTTCAAGCCGCTAATCATGTACCGGGTACCGAACAGAATCAGCAGAGTGTTGATGACAATCAGAGCCAAACGAAATTCCGTTGGTCCAAACTTTAGAAAACTAATCTTCAGTCTGTCCGTGGCGGCAAATGCCAGGAATGTGCTGAGGTCATAGGCCGCAAAAAGCGTCAGCATCAGCAGTAGTTGTAAACGCGACTTCTCCGGCAGGATGAACGCGTAGCCAATGATCACGGAGCCCAGGAAGAGATAGTCGAGCAGGTGATCCATATAATAGCCCCAGCGCACCAGCCCGGTGTTTCGATACTTGCCAATCTTGCCGTCGTAATAATCGGTGAAATACTGAAAAGCGATCATTAGCGACACCAACCACAGCCAGCGAATGTTTGAGGCCGCGAGATAGCTGAAAGCCAGGATCAGCAGCGACCAGACGAGCGTCAGCATGGTTAGATGATGAGTCTCCAGCCAGCTCGGGATCCTCGGCAGTACGAGCGGCGCCAGGCGGCGCTCGAACGGCGTCAGGAACGACGTGTTAGTTTTAAAGGCGCCCGCGAATTCTTGATTTTGCATAGATTGTTACCATCCAATGAAAATATCCGAAGCTGGTCGTTGCAAGACAGAGTCCCATCAGTTCCCCGTCCGTTGCCTTTGAATTCAGGTGAAAAAATCGAAAAGTGCCGGGCCGCTGAGGCTGATGTATTTTCGTGAACCCGCTCGAGGCTATGTCATGTGTCGGGTTTTTCCGGCTGTACTCAGTGGGAAGTTGAAGTCGTTTTAGAAGGTTTGCGATACAGAACCGTCAGCAAGGAGGGGTATTCAGATAAACACCACGGATTGAGACATGGGAATCTCAAACCGGCGCCGGCAACGGGTGCAGGCAAGCATGTCGTCGATGCGCACCATGTAATCGCGAGACTTCTGAAAACGCGCGCGATCCTGCTCGTTGGCGCCGCGGGGGGGCGCGTTTTTCTTGGTGCGTTTCAACCAACGCACCTGGTATTCGCCACGTTCGCGGCAGTGAGGACAACTGAACGTTGCTTTCTTCAGCTCTTGCTTCTCATTAAAAAAATCTTGTTCGTTCATTGGATTTGGTTTTGGTCTTAGGTTTTTAGGTCTTTAGGTTTCAGGTTTCAGGTTTGCTTCTGGTCTCAGTGCTCCTGCCGTCTGCTCCTGCGTCTGCCGTCTGCTCCTGCCGTCTGCTCCTGCCGTCTGCTCCTGCGTCTGCCGTCTGCTTTCTGCCGCTTGCCCTAATTATTCTCGTTCAATTCGCGCAAGTAACGAAAGCTGTAGATACCGGTGTCGTGACCATCGCTCCAACGAAAGTTAATTGCATAACGGCCTACCAGACTAAGATCATTGATAGTGAGCTCCTCGGCGATCGAGTCAGGCTTCAATACTCGCTGGCCTGTCCACTCGTTCACACACTGAGCACATGGACAAACTCGCCGTAGACCAGCAGCTGTAAACTGACTGACGTGGCCATCGGCCCAGGTGATCCGCAACCCGGCGTCGCCATCCTGCTTAATCTCGCGGGGCTCAATTGCCGGGCCTCGCCTCTCACCAGGATCCATCATCACTGTTTTCCGATGCCGCTAATGGCTTCCGCTACCGCCAGCGCCTTCACTCTCCGATGCGATGCGTTCCAAACCACTGAGCCTTTTTCCAAGATCAGCACCTGTGGCGACTCGTGCCGAATGCCTGTCAGCTTTTCTATCTCGCGCGAAAGTTCCCGGGCGCGCTGAACTTCTACCAGTACCACTTCGCCTTCAAACTCCTCCATCTCGTAATACGCTGCGGCGCTGATGGGGCAGGTTGTGCTGTGTTTGAAAATAACAACCGGTCGTTCCAGCGACCGCTCGAGTAACTGCATGAATTCCTGCGCCCTTGTAACCCTTATGAAATGATTATCCATATTCCCTGTAGTGGCAAACTTCAGTTTGCCCAAAAACAAGACGTTCTCCAGTGATATTAGCTTAGTGACGCTGACTAAGCCAAAGCGGCCCCGAACGACTTCCAATGCCGATTGTCGATTACGCGGCGCGTGCCATTTACTAGAATTCTTGCAGTCATCGTGTGCTTCACTTAAACGTGACTGGATTGACATGGGAACGCACGCAGTCATAGGTTGACCATGCTACTGAGAAGCATGGACTAACCCGTCTCACTCTCGTCCGGGTTAACCTTTTGTTCACAATTCTCCTGCTTCCTCACGCGCGACCAAAATCAAGCAAAGCTAACCTCAACCTCACAGAAGGAGAAGACATGTCTACGACAACCAATAAAGTTCGATACACCTTTCGTGTCGGAACTGCGTTTCTGTTTCTGATGCTGCTGCTGGCGTGGCCGCAGCAAACTCGTGCCGATGAGATTGCCATCTGGAATTTCAATGATTCGGATCTGATTGTTGACCATGGCAGTGGCTCTCTCACCACCAATTTCAATCTGGCCAATGTTCTGTTTACGCTCGGCGGAACGACCACCAACGCGCGACTTGGCGATCCGGCGGGACAATCGGTGACGCTGCAAGGCGGAACGAGCAACGCCAATAATGGTCGCAATCTAACACTCAGCCTTAGCACGCTGGGTTTCAGTAACATCATCGTTACCTTTGCGACGCAAGGCACGAGCACAGGCTTTAACAGCAACCAGTTTCAATACAGCCTGGATGGAATCACTTTCATAGACTTTGGCGCTCCTTACGTGCCGGCGACAACTTTCGGATTGTTTACTTTTGATCTCAGCAGCATCGCCGGCTTAAACAACAATCCAACCGCTGCTTTCCGAATAGTCTTTAATGGCGCCACTTCCGCGACGGGAAACAACCGAATCGACAACCTGGTTGTGGAGGGCACAGCGATAACGGAAACGGAACCTCTACCGGAGCCAGCGTCGCTGCTCCTGTTAGGTTCCGGTCTGACCGCGTTGGGAGGATGGATGAGAAAGCGCCTGAGGAATTAACGCCACTCGCCGACAAGGACGAAAGGCGCCCAATAAAACGGCGCGCTGTACTTCTTTCCGCTAATCAGCGAAAGCTGGGCACCGCGCATCGCTGCTGTGGGTGATGTCGTTCCGCCGCCGGTCACGAGGAGGCGTTTATAGAAGTCTGTCATTAAATCGGCGGTTGACTTGTCGGCAACGGACCAGAGGCTGACACCTACTGTAGGCGCACCGGCATACATGAAGGCGCGTGTTAATCCAATCACGCCTTCACCACGTTTTTCTTTGCCCAGGCCGGTTTCGCAGGCGGAAAGCATTACGAGTGGTGAACCGAGGCGCAGGTTGAAGACTTCGTCAGTTCTGACGAAACCATCGCCACCTGTGTTGCCGACGAGGGAGAGCACCAGACCGGTGAATTGCGGCCGCTCCGCGTTAAGGAGTCCGTGTGTCGCGATGTGCACCACGCGATACTTCGTAACGTCGCGGTTTTGCAGGTTGTCTTCACTGGCTTCGAGGTCAAGCCAGAGATCTGCCTGCCCACCCGCTGTCTTAGCGAACTTAACAATCTGTTCCGCTTCCATTCGCGTGCCGGCAAGACGCGCCAGCGGCAGCCCCTGCATCTTCGCCGATTCTGCTGACGTCACAGCGCCGTCGCCGGCAACGTCGGCGAGCGCACTCGCGATCCCCAGTCCTCGGGTTTCAGTGGCAGACGGCGAAGCGGTAGCGGTACGCGCCCGGGCGTCGTTGGAATTAAAAACCGGATCCGCAACGATCAGCATTGCGCGACCCGAAGCCTTCGTTCCCTGTTGGCGAATCGCTCCGATTACCGAGCCGGAAGGAGCATAAACAATCTCGTTCGACTTGATGAGATACGGTAATGACGCGTAATCCCCACTGCCTGGAGTTTTGACGAGGGCCTCAAAAGGAATGTAATTCAGTCCGCCGTCCGCGACGACGAGCAATCGCTTTTCCCCAATGACGGCGCTCGCCGGCTCGACTACGGCTTTGTAGACAGCATTCGCTGCATTAACAAAAGCAGACGCGTCTTCAGAAGCGGAGATCACGCCCAAACCCCGACTCGGGTCTGCGACATCAATGCCCACTATGCGACGTTGCAATCTGGACGGGATCAGTTGCGCCCGCAGATCCGACGTCAGGTTATCCAGGGTCAGACGCGGCGGAAGTTTGTAGAGTCGCAAACTCTGCGAGTCTGCTGCCCATAAGTATGAAGCGTCAGTGCCCAGGCTGTACTCAAGCAGCACGGTCTGGTCGTCGAGAACCTTTTGCTGAACCTCAGCAAGCGACAGAGGCTGGCCCCCGGCTAAAGCGGCGTAGCGTGGGCTCGCCAAACGAATCTGGTTTTCAATCTCGTCGTAGTCTGTTTGAAGTTTGTCTAACTCGGCCTCGAGATCGCCTGCTTTCTTCTTCGGCTCCCCGGGCGCGACAACGATTCCGGTCAGCGTCTCGGCGATTTCCTGCTGACGCTCCAGGTTCTCCTGCTTTCGCCGGACCAGATCGATGGGAATGCCGGTGATCAGCTTGGCATTGGTCTCGGTCAAAAGGTCGAGCAACGACCGCGCCCGCGACTGCTCGGTAATTCGGAATGCCTCTGCAGCGTATTCCAACGCCTTACCGGAAAGCGGAGCATCAGGTGTCGCCGCGAGGAGGGCCATCTCGGCAAGAGCGCTTGCTGCTTCGTCAAAGACATTTTTTGTTGAAGAGAGAAACGTAGTGCGGGCTTCGTCAGCGCGTAAGCTTCCCTGGCGTAGCGTTTCGATCGTTTTCAGCGCATCGCGGTAATTCGCAATCGCCGACTCGCGTGTGGTCGTGGCTTTCTTGGGATCCTTCTCCTGGGCGGCCTGCAGCCATAAACTACGGCCCAGGCCCCTTTGTGCTGGCCACATTAAATCCAGCCGCTTGTCTTCCTGGGCGCCCTTCGCCGATTCGGAGTAGTACTTACTCGCATCTTTTAACTTTCCTTGCCGCAACGCGACATCGCCTAAACTAGTGCGCGCCGCCGCCCGGAAGCGGCGAGTCTGACCGAGCTTTGCCACTGAGGCAAGGCTTGCTCCGCTAGCGTCGAAGGCGTTTTGGAAGTGTTTCTTGGCTCCCTCGAGGTCATTATTAAAGTAGGCGATGCGACCCATGCCCAGCTCGTATGTCGCATAGACGATCGCAGTGCGATACAGATCGAGTTCTTTCTTCACTTCCAGCAAGCTAATGACGGCGCTGGTCGGCGCGGCCACATCCACTCTCCCAGTAGAGATACTGCCTAATACGCCACCCAAACCTCCGAAGCGGCGCGTTGAGCGTGACGCTACGCTCTCAGGCTTTCTCACGCGCATCTGACTGTATGCTGCGCTTGCCTCACTCAAACGACCGAGGCGAAAATTCGTGTCGCCAATTTTTGCCAGAACCAGATTGGCATTGAAATCGGTATCGCTTGCGCTTGCTGCGGCCTCCGTCGCGGCTCCCGCATCTGAACCAACCATCCGTGCCGCACCTCCAGCCGCAGCCCCAGCCTGTTGTTCCTGCACGGAAGCCCCTGACAGCGCCTGGTAGGCATCTCGGAAATGTTCCAATGCAACTTTGTGTTGGCCCTGTCTCAGATAGAGATCACCAAGTTCATTGTGAGCAGCTCCGATCCCCCGAAAATTTTTGGACGTGGTGTAAAGGTTCAGCGCCGTCTGCAGATATCCCAGGGCCTCCGCCGTCAATCCGCGCTTCAACAACGTCCTTCCCTGTTGCAACGCAGATCCCGCTTGATCGGTTTGTGGCGCGTTAGTGTTGGAGGCGGCAAATGAAGTCCGGACAGATGGCTGCAGTCCCGCAAAGAGACTGGCCGCTAAACTAAGCGAAATGACTTTGGCAGTTAGATACTTCATGGAAACTCTCATTTGGTGACTAACTAATTCGTGAGTGGTGATTACTTGTGAACAAGGTCAAGCACGGTAACTAGTTTGGCTGCCTTTGCTGACGCGCTCATCATGATCAACGACGGCTCCGGCTCGTCTTTGCTCAGCCCGATACCGCGTTCGATTGCTTCCCGCTCGGGTGGTGTCTGAGCATTGCCGAATTTTTTGCTGGCATCCGTCTGTAATGGTTCGCCAAGATCTTTTTCCAGTTGCGTCCACAACTCCGCGCTGGGCTGCACGGGGCAAGTGTTCTTCGCATCGCTGCAGAACGCGATCAACTCATCCTCGATTGGAATCTCCGGGAGCGGCTCACGAGTGAAAACAAAATACAGTCGTTCATTTCCCGCAATCTCGTCAAAGACAAGCCATCGCAAGCGCTCATCCGCAGCGGTACTCGAGGGAATTTCAAAGGGAACATGCGATTGAATGTAATTCCCTCCTTCATCAATTTCCTTGTTCGGATAGATCATCAACGGCTTACCGCCATTGGTTGTATTGAAAATGTAGAGGTAGCCGTCGGCATTTGTCTCTAACAAGACTCGAATGCGATCGCCTTTGAGAAATGTGCGTGTGGGATCGACTCGGACGGCCAGTCCCATTGAATCGCGCGTCAATAATGTCAGGCCCACACCCAGTTTTTGCGGCGTGATTTTAGGCCTTGTGTCTGGTGCGGGTGTTCCTGGCGCCGTCCCTGAATCTGACGTGCCGGGAGGTTTTGTTGGTTGTGGCTTGGGCCTGCGCCGATTCGGTCGCGATGTCACATTACTTTTTGCTGTCTTGGCAGCAGGCTTGGGTCGCGTCGTAAGAAACGCACCACGCACGTCTTCTCCCTGGTCTTGTGTCACGGCAGGGACCGCGCCCAGAGCAGCGAAGCAAAACGCAACAAGGCCACAAATAAACGCTTTGAATCTCATCTTAAGTCTCCTTCAAGACTAAACCCTTCCGGGGATCACTTATGTTGAATACGAATTCGAAATACGATTGGATTGGTTGCCCCGTCACCTCGAGCGGCTTTAACTGCAGCGAATGGCTGCCTGGCGTTCTTGTCGTTCATCTCGATTACCGGGTCGGCGCCTTTGTGTTTCGCCAAAAAACTGGCTAGTTCCGCTTGTTCAGTTTCCGACAACGGGCCTCCGGTTGCCGCAGCGGCGAAAAATGCCGGTTCGTTTAGCGCCGCTGGCGAAAAAATGATTGTGTAGTCTTCTGTTCCCGCCTTCTTATCAAGCTTCAACCAACGTTCCAAGCCGCTAGGAAAACTGAAGTCATCGCCTTTTGCAACTTGATTGTCGTCGAGGCCGGAAATCTGCGCCGGCTTCGCTGTCAGAAACGCAGTTGGTTTGTTTTGTTCGCCAGGGCCAACAATATAAAGATAACCGTTTTCTTTGAAAACAAAATGAAACTTAAATGACTGTTCAGAAGCCAGCGGGACTGCTCCGGCAACGCGCTCCGACTCTCCAATCAGCGACTCCGGCAGCAGCTCGAGCCAGTATTGTGCGACTTCAGTAGAGGCCGTTGTTCGTGTTGGTCCTGTGGTTCCTGTGGTTCCCGAGACGTTGGTAGCAGCGCTGTTATTCCCAGTCACTTCGCCGGTGCCGGCCGTAAATTTCTTCACCGCGAAAAATCCGACAACACCCAAACCCAGCAACACAACCAGGCCGACAACCGCCAGGATCAATCCCATACTCTTCGCTTTTGACGGTACCGCTTGGGGAGCCGCTTTTGGCAGAGACGCCCCGGGAACCTGGACTTCAAATTTTGGACGCTGCTGAGGAATTGTAACGACGGATGGTGGCGAGGACGAGAACGCTGCCGCCACACCTGCCGGTCGTTCGACACCTGGAGGACCCTGATGAGCCGTATGCGCTGCCGGATCATGTGGCGAGGTAACGGGCGAATCCAATGTCAGGATTGTTTCCGCATTAACGTCAGAGTGTGTCTCAGGCGGCGGCGAAATGTCTGCGGTAAGTGATTTCGAGTCTGCGGCGCGCGGCAGATCAGGCAACGTTCGAGCTGAATTTAACGCTGAATCTGATGAGGAGTTGACGGCCGTGCGCAAGTGCGTCGCAAATTCACCGGCGGTCGCAAACCGATCGCTTCTATCCTTCGCAGTGGCTTGGGTAATGGCATCGCCAAAAGCTCGCGGCACACCCGGCACAGTTTCATAAACCGGAGGCGGCACGACTGAAATGTGCTCTCGACGTAACTCGAACAGAGTTTGTCCGCTATACGGTCGCTTACCGACAATCATCTCGTAGCAAACAATTCCGAGGCTGTAGATATCCGCGCGTCCATCTATTTCTGAGTCACCATCGCGCGGCAGCTCACCCCATTGTTCGGGCGACATGTAGTGCGGCGTTCCCAAAACCTGACCCGCCGTCGTCAGAGCCGTCTTGCCGCTGTCTTCCCCGGCGATCTCACGCATCTTGGCGATGCCCAGATCAAGCAGCTTTACTACTTGTTCGCCGTTATTCGACTTGCCGATCATGATGTTGTCGGGTTTTAGATCACGATGAACCACACCCATTGCGTGGGCCGTGTTGAGCACGCTCATGATGGGCTCTAAGAGCTCGACCACCTCGGCCGGTGCGAGACGCCCACGCTTCCTAATCTCGTCTCCGAGCGTGTGACCCTCCACGTACTCCATCACCATGTAGACATAACCGTCAGGCGCCGTCCGCAGATCGTAAACTGTCACAGCATTCGGATGGCGAAAGCGTCGGGCGGCTTGGCCTTCGCGCTGGAAACGTCGCAACCATTCCGCGTTGGTGCGTACTTCCGGTGGCAGGATCTTAATCGCCACACGATCGCCGAGCAGGATGTGGCGGGCTCGATAAACTGCACCCATTCCGCCTTTGCCTAACAACGCTTCGACTTGGTATTGGCCATCCAGGACTGTATTAACGAGGGCAGAAAGATCATCTTCCAACACCTCGCCATCGGTGGGACAAAACCCTACGGAGTCTTCATATTTGGTTTTGCAGCTTGGGCAATACTTCATGAAGGATCTACTCAAAATCTACGGGCGGGATTCGCGTCGCAGGCGCTTGGGATTCTGCGCGAAATCCGGAACCAAACTGAACAAAACGTAGTCTAACACACCAATGAGAGGATCAAGATTATGCTACCGAGTCCTTAATAATGGTGAACAGCTGCTTAATGCAGTCGCAGGCAAGCGGTCAATAAAGTCCGCTGATCGACCCGTCTGTGCGGATCGACTTTTCAAATGCGTCCCAGGATGTTAAGTCGGACAGTTAACCTCCTGAGAGAAAATCTTTGACAGTCAGTTGTGATAGGAATAGGGTGGTCGCAAATAATCACGGTAAATCTTCTTCACCATCTTGCCGTCACGCCTAGAACGAATTGAATTCGATTGTTAGCGAGTTCTTGTTTTGAAACACCTCTGGCTTGTGACGCGCCACCCCCCACGCCACGTTAGTTGATTCTGTCAACAAACTCTCAAGCTAATCTGCTCACTTGATCTTTCACGATAGGAGTTTCACATGTCGACTTCTCACCGAATCATGCCGGTCATGGCTGGGTTTCTTTGTTACGCGCTCATCGTCGTCCTTTGCGCACCCTTTGGGGCCGCTGCAACCACCAACAAGAACCCAAGGAAGCCTGCGATTTCTACAGGTCAAGCTTCTCAACGGATCGCGGCAAGCCGGCCCGGTGAAGTATTAGTGCGCTTTCGCGAAGGCGTCTCGTTGCAGGCCCAGGATGTTTTACTGGCCACTCATGGAGCACGTCGTCAGAAGGCATTGCGAGGTGAATCGCGCGTAGAAAAGGTTGAACTGCCCGCCGGCCAGGACCCGTTCACAGCTGCTGCACAACTTAGGCTAAACCCTCAGGTGCAAGTTGCTGAACCAAACTTCCTGGTCGAGAAGAGTGACTTAACTCCTAACGACCCGAGTTTTGATGAGCAATGGGCCTTGAACAATACAGGACAGAATGGTGGACAGTTTGGCTCGGACATCGACGCAACTGCCGCATGGCAGACCACGACAGGTTCGCAATCAACAATCGTTGCGGTGATTGATAGTGGGGTGGACTTTTTCCTGGACGCAGGACGATACAAACCTTACCTACCAAAAGAACGCGCGCGTAACCGAAACCGTCGTTGACGACTCGGACGGCAACCATAAGAGAGTAGGGATCGATTACGGACCTTATGCTGCTTACAGTCTGCCCTACATTGTGATCGAGTATGCCGCCAATGACACTCTGTTGCGCGGTACTTACACCGACTACAACCTCAGCAGCACATACACAGACCGTCGTATCATCGGTCTGGTTAGCTGGATTCACGTCGTGGACTTTACAACCAGCAGCTATGTCTCAAAAACAACATTCGATTACGACGCCGGCGGTTCGTATTTGACGGGACTTTCACAGTCAGCTACCAATCATGACGGCACTAACTATGGAACCGGTTTCGTTGCCGGACGCGGCAACGTGACCTCAGTTACACGCTGGGACGTGACCGACATAAACAACGGCGCTAAAGCAATCGCGATGCAACGCACTGGTTTTAACATCACCGGTTCTCCTGTTTTCAAGCTCGATGCGCTTAACCACCAAACGAGCGTCAGCTATACGGATTCATTCTCTGACGGTAATAACAGTCGTGGCACCTTTGCTTATCCGACGACTCTGACTGATGCCGACAACTACCAGTCCACAGCTCAGTACAAGTTTGAGACGGGTGTCGTTACCAAAACATTGACCCCGAGCAGGGGCACTATTCAGGGTGGGGATGTGCAATACCTCGATCTCCGCATGACTTACGACTCAGTCGGCCGAATTCAGCGGATAGACAACCAAAATAATAGTGCATGGAAGTTTTGGGCCTATCCTACGGCCGGCAATGCGATTCAGAGTCAGGAGACAATCAAAGACGGCATTGACAGTTATTATTCAATCAGCGTTTTCGATGGCGCTGGGCGAGTGCGAGCCGAGGGTGGAAATCTGCCCAATAGCACTGGCACCTATCATGGCCGCTTCACTTATTACGATGTAATGGGGCGGGTTTCTCAGCAGAGTAATCCAGCAGAGATTGACGCATGGTGGTCTCCCACGGGAGACGACGTGACAGGTTGGGTTTGGACTACGCAAACGTACGATTGGCAGGGACGACCAAGGATAACTACGCTTCCCGGCGGGGCGACGCGCGAGAACACTTATGGCGGCTGCGGCTGCGCCGGCGGCGAAGTGACGACAATTAGAGATGAACGCGGGCGACGGCGAAAACTAACTAAAGACATTTTGGGACGCTTGAAGCAGGTTGATGAGTTGAATTGGGATCAGAGTGTCTATGCCACGACCACGTACGGCATTAACGCTCGTGACCAGCTTACCAGCATCACTCAAGCGGGTCAGACGGCGCGATCTTTCACCTACGACGGCTATGGCCGCCTATATCAGAAGATAACTCCCGAACAAGGCACGACGAGTTACAGTTACTTTGCCGACGACACTGTTCAGACGCTAACTGACGCGCGTAATGCCACGACTACCTTTGCATACAATAACCGCCACCTCATCTCCGGTATTAACTACGGCATTCCATCAGGTGTAGCGGCTACTCCAAATGTGTCCTTTGCTTATGACAGTGCCGGAAACCGGACGCTCATGGCTGATGGCCTCGGGTTTGTCACCTACGGCTATAACACGCTCTCACAACTTACGTCTGAATCGCGTTACTTCACCGGACTGAGCTGGTACACCTTGAACTACTCGTACAACCTTGGCGGTGAGGTGACGAGCATTACGAACCTCTGGGGCGCGCAGGTGGGTTACGGTTATGACGGCGCCGGTCGGCCCACAAGTGTTTCGGGATCGGGCTATGCGGGCGACGTGGACTATATCAACAACATCACTTACCGAGCGTTTGGTGTGAAAGGAATGTCGTATGCCAACGGTCGAACGCTGGCGTTGGATTATGACACTCGTATGCGTTTGACCGGTTGGGATGTACCCGCGACAGAGACCCAACCGTCGGTAATGCGCTGGGACTATTCCTATGACAAGTTCAACGAGAACTCCGGCCGCGTGACGTATGCCAAGAATCTCGACAATGGCACGCTCGACCGCAGTTATGACTACGACCACGTAGGACGGATGTGGGCATCACACACCGGCAAGGAAGCACGCTGGCACATCGGGCAGGAGTCATACAGCGGCGCAGACGGGCCTTATGCCTACAGCAATGCTTATGATCAATGGGGCAACATCACCTTGCGCAACGGTTGGGGCGTGCCGAATGCTTCGTACACGGCTAGTTACTCGAACAACAAGCGCGTGGGTCTCAGTTACGATGCAGCGGGGAATTTTACAGCTGATGGCAGTGTTACCTACGATGCCACAGGACAACAAGTATCCTTTCCTGGTGGCGGGATGTTGCACGCTTACGACGGCGACGGTTTACGTGGAAAGAAAACAGAGAGTGGAGTGACTACTTACTATCTGCGCTCCTCGGTTCTCGGCGGACAGATAGTGGCTGAGATCAACTCGAGCGGCGGCTGGACACGTGGTTATGTCTATCTCGGTGAGCAGCTGGTGGCGATCCAGTATGGAGGGGTGAGCTGGGTGCATCAGGATCCCGTAACCAAGAGCCAGCGGGTGACGAACGCTTCCGGCACTGTAATCAGTACGATTGATCTGGATCCCTGGGGCGGTGAGACGGCAAGCAGCAGCAATCAGGCGTTTCAGCCCCAGCGCTACACCAGCTATACGCGGGACTCGGATGGTGGCGATGACGCCATGCATCGCCGCTATGGCGCCTACTGGTCGCGCTTCTCCCAGCCTGACCCATACGACGGCAGCTACAACGTCGCTGACCCACAGAGTTTGAATCGTTATGCCTATGTGCAGAATGATCCGGTGAACTTTGTCGATCCAACAGGTCTATGGGGTCAAGGTGAGGGCGGGATTGATCCGACCAAGCGAACCTTCGGACGCAGCGGGGGAGTATTTGGCGGAGCCAATGGCGGCTTCATTTTCATTAGCGGTTGGGCTCAACAGGCTTTCAATTTTGACGGTGACGGTTGGGAGTATTGGCCGGCACGCCCCTATTCCCACCTCTACCTAAACCCGTTTGGTCTGGGGCCTGTCAGCAGATCGCCAGGACAACAGCCAACCCAACGGCCGTCACGCCCTGCCCCTTCGCGGCCTGCCCAACGACCCTGTGTCCATATCGGGAGGGGACAAGGCGATATTAATTTGAGTAGGACTAGAGGGCCTTTCGGGCCAACAGGAGGCGTCCAAGTAACGGCGAGTCATGTCCACCCTTACGCTGGAGCACAAGTAGGAATGGGAGTTCCAAAGCAATTCAGTGCGGCGATCATGGTAAGAAATGGTACGGACATTTCTCCAGGTTTGAACTATCAGGTTTCGGCTGGGGCTGTCATCGGCGTTAACTATTCAGGTAAGCTCAATCTTTCAAGTATTCGAGCATTCGGGTCGTCGTTAGTAAACGGCAGCTTCACGTTTGGAGGAACGACTCCAGGAATTGGCGCGGCGGTCACCTATGTGGGTCAAGGATGGCGGATTCCTTGCTTGTGATGGATGAAAGATTTGGCATCACGTTTGGTTTTACGAACCCGCTGCTGGTATTGGCAACTGCCATCTTGGCTTACGGTTGTTCGGGCAAAGTTGAGTTAGAGACTCAGCGCTTTCCTATAGACAGTGCTGCAGCGCGCCACCTGGGCGATCAGGTGGCCAAGGATTTGGAAGCCGATAATAGAGACGCTCTACGGGAGAGGATGGAGAGTGCATTTACCAACACAGTCTCGGCGAAAGAGTTCGATGACATCTGTAATCAGATGGTGGAAATTTACGGGCGGCCAATCGAGTTTGAGTTCAAGCAAGAAGAATTGGGTTCAAAGTTCGATGCTCACGGAGCTACCACGCCAATGCGAAAGTTTTGGTACGCTGCAAAAACCACTAAATACGATAAGGGAAGTCATTTCTTAATTGTTGAGATAATTCGCGATCAGGGGGAAGTGGCAGTGTCGAGCTTTGCTATCGTTAACTTCCCGTTGGGAGTTCCCGAGACTCTTAAATGACATCCTTAGGTGCCTCTTTGGAAATGCTTTTCCCTTTCATTGTATTGATATGCCTGAGCCTCATCTGTTGGATCTACCTGCTCATCCCTTCGGCGCGCAAATGGTACTCTTGGGGCCGTTGGCCATGTTTACGACCCCGAAATAAGGAGCAAAAAGAACTGGAACACGCGCTGGCCATGGCGGTGGCCCTAATTATGGCGCTAACATTTACGACCCTTCTCATCTTTGTTTTGATCTTTGGCGTCATCTCTTATATCGGGACTTAAGGTCGAAAAGCTTTGGCCAAAAGAGACACGAAGGGACAGATCAAAATCTATCGGGCGGAAATTGGCGGAGAACTGGCGACTGCCTACGTTAAACGACCTTGATTTAGCAGCACGATTGATCTCGATCCCTGGGCGCTGAGACGGCAATCAGCAACACTCAGGCGTTTCAGCGCCAGCGCTCTTTTTGCCGTCGTCTACAGGAAAGCAGGGCCCACCACGTAAAGTACAAAGTCAGCAGAGAAGTGGGCGATCATTGCTGATTCAAGACCGTGTTTTCGATATAGCAGTCCAAAGGCACTTGCGGCGATACCGTTAAGCGAAAGTGCGGCCACCACAACCAACGCGGTGATTGGCATAACGAGCGATGCCGAGGGTAAATGACCCAGCCCAAATAGAATCGCTACAGTTATATTGGCAATCCAAAACGCTGTTGTGGTCAAGCTCTGCTCTTTTCGTCGCAGCAGTTTAGTTGCCAGCCAGCCGATAAGAGTAAGGAGGAAAAATCGGGTCAGAAGCTCTTCATAGATCCCACCGTAAAAGCACGCCAGGACTCGCTTCCACCACGCAATTTTGGCCGCGGCGACAAACGGGAGTTTTGGAAGAGTTGGGACAAGCGCCAGAATGATCAGCAACAGCACAATGCCGACAGCAACCCCAACCAATAACCCGTCTCTTAAACTTGCTCTTGTATTCCCACTCAGATCGTTATCTAGCCACGATTCGAGAAGAGGTGCCCCGAGTCCAAGCTTTGGCCCCAGCTTCAAGCCGACAAAAACCATTACTGCCAGCAACACCAGGTTCTGGACGACACCAATTACAATGATGATAGGAAAAGGTGGTAAAGGAGTTGAAGGTGCAGGCAGCGTGGGACCAACAAGGTCGATAGCGAAAGGAATGATCGCTGCTGCAGCGAGCACACCGGCTACAAAAAGTAGCCAGAAGAGGCGCCAGGGGAATTGCGGACCCCGCTGCATAGAGGCAGACACGATGATTACTATTTGTAAATCTTGCGCGCGTACTCTTCGACCATCCGATCGCTGTTAAATTCCGGCACGAGCGTGACGATGGATCGTTTCATCATCGCAATCCACTTGCGCGGTAGCTCGTTCTCATCACGTTCATAATAGGTGGGGATCACTTCTTGTTCGAGTACGCGATAAAGTGATTCAGCGTCGCTGAGATCGACTTGGGCCGTTTCGCCTTCTGCTGACGTGTCACCGACTGCAAAACCATTTGTGCCGTCATAGCCTTCCAGCCACCAACCGTCGAGCACTGATAAATTCAGTCCGCCGTTCATCGCCACTTTTTCGCCACTGGTACCCGATGCTTCCAGGGGCCGGCGCGGAACGTTGAGCCACACATCGACTGACTGCACCAGCTGTCGAGCGATTTCCTGATCGTAGTCCTGAATAAATACAGCTCGGTTACTGACCATCGGATCGTATTTCCACACGGCGATCTGCTGCAGGATCAATTTCGCGCCCTGGTCCTGCGGATGGGCTTTGCCGGCAAACACAAACTGAACCGGTCGTTCAGGATCACTGATGATGCGTTGCAACCGCTCGGCGTCTGTCAGCAATAAATTCCAACGCTTGTATGCCGCAATCCGACGAGCGAATCCGATGGTCAACGCAGCAGGATCGAACATGGTACGTGCCGATTCTGTGTAATCGCTGGGTTCGCCTCGCTCCTGGCGCGCCTGAAACGAACGCTCGCGGATGAAGGCGATCAAGCGCTGCTTATGTAATGAATGCGCCGTCCAAAGTTCCTGATCTGAAAGACGGCCAACACTTTCCTCCCAACGGGCACGATCGTGGACTACTTCAGTCCAGCGTTCGCCCGCACACTCCTCATACAGCGTCCGGATCAACGGCGCTACCCAGGTAGGCGCGTGCACCCCATTAGTAATAGAGGTAATCGGAATCTCTGCGAGCGGCTTCTCTGGCCATAGCTTTTGCCACAGTGAGCGCGAAACCTCTCCATGCTTACGACTGACGCCGTTCGTTGAACGACACATGCGAATCGCGAGCGGGGTGAGTCCGTAGTTCTCTTTGGTATTCGCAGCGTCCACGCGCCCTAAGGCAAAAAACTCCGCTTCGCTCAACTTCAATTCTTTAGCGTAGTCCGGACCAAAGCATTGCCGCACAAGTTCAGCATCGAATTCGTCGTTGCCGGCCGCGACCGGAGTATGGGTCGTAAACACGCAACGCTCGCGGACTAACTTGGCAGCATCAGTAAAATTGATCCCACGCGCCTTAATAAACTCGCGCGCCAACTCCAAAGTTAGAAAGGCAGAATGGCCTTCGTTGAGATGAAATACGCTTGGCTCGAGGTTAAGCCGGCGCAGCAGACGAATGCCGCCGATGCCGAGCAACATCTCCTGCACGATTCGTGTTTCCCGATCACCGCCGTAGAGGTGGCCAGTTACCAACCGATCAATCTCGGAATTCTCCGGAATGTTTGTGTCGAGCAAATAAAGTGGCACCTGGCCGACGTCAGCGCGCCACACTTGCGCGCGCACCGGCCGGTTGCGGATTAAGACTTCAATGCCGAGCGGACTTCCGTCGTCAGCCTTCACCTGATGAAGCGGCAACTCCTCGGGGTGCGTGTCACCATAATGTTCCTCTTGCCACCCGTCACGACGAAAACGCTGCGTGAAATATCCGTAGCGATAAAGCAAGCCCACGGCGATTAACGGAACTCCGATGTCGCTCGCAGATTTCAAATGATCTCCGGCAAGCATTCCCAGGCCACCCGAGTACAGCGGAATCGAATTGTGAACTCCATATTCAGCGCAGAAGTAAGCGACCGGATTCTGAGCGTTGAAGTTTGTGCCGCTGTCGTAGCTCCACTCAGTTTGTTTTGCCTGTGCTTCGATCATGTATTCGTCAAACCGCTCGACCAGCCGGCGCACGCGCAGAATGTAAGTGGGATCAGTTGCCATTTGCGCCAGGCGATATTCAGAAGTGCGCGCAAGCAGCAGGCGGGGATTGTGTTCACACTCTTCCCAGACTTTTGGATCGAGATCGCGGAAGGTCGCAGCGCCGTCAGGAGCCCAACTCCACCAATAATTCCAGGAAAGCCGTTCCAACTGCCGCAAGGAAAGTGGCAGCTCTTTATTGACTGTCTGTTTTTTTAGTTCGTCGGGAGTTTCAATCATTCGTTTGTCTAGGATCCCAGTTCACAACTTTGATACGGCATTCATAACGTCAGCTGCTGAACACATGATTCGCGATGAAGGTTTTCATGTCACGCACCTGGAAAAAAACCAACCTCACCTGTTGAATCTGTTCATCACGCGATAGAAAGCTCTCAATCGCCCGCGAAGCGACGGCAGCAGCCTCCGCTTTCGGATAGCCGTAGGCTCCGGTTGAAATCGAGGGAAAGGCAATGGAAGAAAGTGAGTGAGTCGCGGCCAACGTCAGTGAGTTTTCGTAACACGCAGCCAATAATGCCGCCTCGCCCCCAGCGTGTCGTCCATAAATCGGACCAACGGTATGAATTACGTGCTTGGCGAATAGGTTCCCGCCAGTTGTGATGACGGCTTCGCCGGTAGGAAGGCCCTTTGGAAATCTAATGCGCCTGATTTCCCGGCACTCATCGAGGATTTTCGGTCCGCCGGCGCGATGAATTGCTCCATCGACGCCGCCGCCGCCCAGCAGAGTGGAATTGGCGGCGTTAACTATTACATCGACCTGCTGCTGCGTGATGTCTCCAATAACGACAACGAGGCGTTCATTTAGGAACTCACAAAATGGTTTCATCTCGATCTGCAGTCTCGTCCTCTCCGATCGAAATGCGTTCCCGCTCCTCGTCTCTTGGCTCAACCTTAATCTCTTCAAACATATCCTGGCGTCGCAACGCTTCGGCGACGCCTTTCGCCTTGTGCTCGGTTAAAGGATGTTCGCCGTCCACGCTTGCGATCTCGAAAATGCGATCATCAAGCATGACTACACCAAGAGAGCCGAGCGTAACACCCGGCGTGATTTGGATTTCGTCCATGTTGTGGATCTTGAAATGACCGGTCTGTTCGACCCAATCTTCCAGAAAGGGATCTCGCAGGGCATGTTCGGCTTCAGATTCCGATAGGTAGGCCCCTTCTACAATTAGACAGTATTCGCGCACTTTGCCGGTCTAATTAACGAGAGTCATAACCAGTGACTCGCGGACTCAACTTCCCCAACCCATAATGTGCGTTCTTCTCACAAGGTACCAGTCGCGTGCCTCGCAACTTTACCATCGTGCCGCGCTACAGGCCAAGAGAAACATTGAAGGTGGAACTTCACACGTTACTCAAGATCAAACAGCATCACGCTCCGCAACATCGACTTAACTCAGTGACAAAACAGTCAGTACCGTAACGCAGTAGCGTCGGGTCGTGGTGCGCAACACTCAATTCAAGGTTATTGACATGCTGCGATCTGTTATCTCGGATACAAAAAACGCCGCCGGGATTAAACCCGACGGCGTTTCGGTTCAGGGATCAAAGGTTGTCAGCCAGTCAGCGTTAGGAAGCTTTCGCGTACTGTTCGTTCAGCGCTGCACGAAGCCGGCGAAAATAAGGACTGAAGCTTACAAAGCCACTGCCCTGAAAGAACGCCTTGCCTCCTGTTTCATCTGCCAAACGGTTCAAAGAACTCTGGCCATAGCTGACTGCCTGCCGGCTACGACTAGTCAAACCAACAGATGGCGCAAAGAAGGTGTAAACGGCGACGTCACGATCGCGCGCATGATCAATCGCGCGTCGCAAATCGAGCGTGTTGCCAGCTGCTCCCGAGTCAAAACCTCTTGAGATATCCAGACCATCCGAAATCAGAAGCAAAACGTTTTTGCCTTTTCCGGGCTGAAATTTGCGCAGAGCCTCGACCACCTCGACGTAAGGATTGAATGCGGAAGCGCTGTCACTGGAAATTACCATGCGTAGAGATCGCGCAGCCTGCTCCAGGTCAGTGGTGAACGGCTGCCGAACTTGCAGTGTGCCTGTAGTGATGTAACCAACCATCACTTGTGATCCGGCGGGTAGCGTGCGAATGAAATCGCGCGTCTCATCAAGTTCGTTGCCCACCTGCGGGACCAGATCATCCTGAATCAGAATCGCCAGATTTATCGGCGTCAACACTCGACGCTGCTCTTTTGCATCCTTGTCTTCAGGAGTTTCTGCGAACGTAACTGAGGCCACGGCCACTGTCACAATGACCATCATCAAAAACGAAAACAATCTTCTGTAAAGCATAATACTTGTCTCCAAATCTCCCTGTTATTCCCGGCAACTTCGATGCTTCAAACCGGAAAAGAGATGGCCGTTGCATGTGAATAGTGCCCGAAGGTAACGCTCAACGCGCCAACTTGCGTTACCCTCCGCGCTCGGATAAATTACTTTCAATCCGGAGCACAATGCAGGCAAGAATTTTGCCTCCAGCGGCACTAGGTGAGGCGGGCAGTGATGTCTGCGTTCCCCGTGTTCTTCGCGAAATTCGCACACCCGAAAGGAATCTAATTATGAAACCCTATGCTACTGAAGCTATCCGTAACCTTGCGGTCATTGGACACGGCGACGCAGGGAAGACGCAGTTAGTAAGCTCGCTTCTCTACGTCGCCGGCGCAACGCCTCGTTGGGGAAAGGTTGATGAAGGCACCACTGTTACTGACCACGAAGAAGATTCTATTGCTCGCAAGATCACTCTTAATATCGGACTTGCCCACCTGGATCATAAGGACACTAAACTCAACTTTATAGACACGCCGGGGTACGCTGCATTCGTAACCCATTCCCGTCCCGCCTTGCGCATTGCCGACTGCGCTGTAGTTGTCGTCGATGCGGTAAAAGGAGTTGAAGTACAGACCGAGAAGACGTGGGCTTATGCTAATGAGTTCATCGTGCCCCGTCTGATGGTGATTACTAAACTGGATAAAGAGCACGCTGACTTTGGTGCAGCGCTGGAGAGCGCCCAAAAGACTTTTAGCCGGGCCATCATTCCGTTCACTTTACCGATTGGCAAGGAGAAGGACTTCCGCGGCGTGGTCGACGTTGTTCACATGAAGGCTTATGAGCTCGGCGCCGACGGGCAGGCCAAGGAGATTGAGATTCCCAGCGATGGTCGCGACCTGGTTGAGAAGACTCGCGAACGACTCATCGAGCTGGTGGCTGAATCTGACGATGCGCTGATGGAGAAATATTTCGAGCAAGGTACGCTGGAAGAGTCGGACATTCTTCCGAATATCAATAAGGCAATCGCGCAAAGCAAACTCTGCCCTGTGTACGCGGTCTCTGGCGCGACCCTCGTTGGGTTAAGAGCTTTGCTCAATGGCATTGTCGAATTCGCGCCGGATCCCGCGCATCACGAAGCGGAGTATGGAAGGCCGGTAGATGGCGGCGCGGACGCAACGCGAATCAAGCGAGGGTATAGCGATAGCGAGCCCTTCTCCGCCTATTGCTTCCGCACAGTTGCCGATCCCTTTGCCGGTCGCATCAACGTGATGAAGGTAATCAGCGGACACCTGCAGAGTGATGCCAACGTATTGAATTCGACGCATGGAACAATGGAACGGCTCGGCGCCCTGCACGCGATTCAGGGGAAACAACTGGACAAGATCGGCGAGGCCCATGCCGGCGACATAATCGCGTGTGTGAAGCTGAAGGAAACCAGGACCGGCGACACGCTTTGTGACAAGCAGTCGCCCATTGTTTACGATCCCGTGGAATATCCCGAAGCCGCTATCGCTTTTGCTATTGAGCCGAAATCGCGGCAGGACGAAGAAAAGATCAGTGTGGCGTTACACAAGATCCTCGAAGAAGATCCTGCACTTCATTTCAGCCGCGACGCGCAAACCAAAGAGTTTCTGTTGTCCGGTTCCGGGCAACTACACGTGGAAACGGTCGTTGAGAAGCTAAAGAAGCGTTACAGCGTCGAGGTGACGCTCCATCCGCCTAAAGTTCCGTATAAGGAAACCATTACGCAACGCGCCGAAGTGCAGGGCCGGCATAAGAAGCAAACCGGTGGTCGCGGGCAGTTTGGCGACTGCAAGGTTGTTTTCGAACCACTGCCACGCGGCGGTGGCTTTGTATTCGAAGACAAGATCTTTGGTGGCGCCGTGCCGCAACAGTTCCGTCCCGCCATCGAAAAAGGCATCGTGGAAGCTGCGTTATCGGGCGCCATTGCCGGCTATCCGCTCGTCGATTTCAAGGTCCAGTTGATCGATGGTTCGTATCACGACGTCGACTCTGACGAACATTCGTTTCGCGCGGCGGGAAGAAAAGCTTTTCGGGCAGCTATGGAAAAGGTGAAGCCTTCGATTCTTGAACCGATCATGGACGTGGAGATAGCAGCGCCCCAGGAAAACAGCGGCGACATTATGGGCGACCTCAATTCGCGTCGCGGTCGGGTGCAGGGGATGGAAGCCAGCGGTAAGCAACAACTGATCAAAGCCCAGGTACCGATGGCCGAGATGTTGAATTACCAGTCGACGCTGAATTCCATCACCGGAGCGCGCGGATCGTTTCATATGCAGTTTTCACATTACGATCCGGTACCGGGAAATCTCTCGCATAAGATTGTCGAACAGTCTCGCGCTGAAGGCCGGATTCGCGGCGGCGAAGAGGAAGACTAGTCACAGCCTGGCGACTCCTAAAAGCCTTTCGCCCGTTCGCGGGCTCGATCGTTCTTTTTTCCTGGGGCTCACGCCCCAGGCCTTACGCTCTCATCCGCTTCGCGGACTAAATAAGAAATGGCCACTCGAGATACTCTTCGAGTGGCCATTCTTGTGGTAACGCCAACTGTTATTTTCCAAGCAACCCTAACACTGCGTCACCCGCTCAATCACTGTTCGCCCGCTGGCTTCCTCATGCGCATCTTCGGCTGTAGCGTTTCTTCCTTAAGCGTGTAGCCGGCAGGCAGCTCGAATAGCGAATGGTCCGGTTCAGTCCGGCTGATATTTGTTAGTTTGTAAGTCGTTTCCCCAAAGCGAGGATCGCTGTGACGGGTCATAACTACCGTCTGCAGCTCCGCCGAATACCAGCGCTCGCTTACGATCTCGATCGCGCGCTCATTGCCGATTTCGCCGGCAGCAATTGTGACCGTGCTCCGCGTACCTTCCGCCTCAACTCCCTCGATCACTTGTTTGCCAAGCGATTCCTTTTTCGCTTTGCCCTCGCGCGCTCCGTGCCATTCCATAATCATCGGACCACCAGTCGCGATCTTGGAATTCACAGCCGAGCGTTCAATGTGGATACGGTCGGCGGGAGATCTCTCAAATACCATCGCTGGCTTCTCCCCGTCTGGCGCCGGCGTCTTCATTGTAAAATTGAAACGCATGGGCGACATCTTGCGCGCTGTTTGGTTCCGCACATCAAGGGAGTAATCAACCCCCGCGACCGGATCGCTGATAAAGATGGTTTGACCGGGCTCACCGTCAGCGGCCAGGGGGCCAATAGCTTTGAAAGTTTGTTCCCGTCTGGTTCGGCCCTCGCTGTCGCGATACAAGGTTGCCGTTGACTTACGCACGATGCGATTGCCGTCGCCCAAGGTCTGCAGGCTCTCGGTGACCGCTTGCGCCGAGTATGGCGCGCCGGTTACGCGTTTGCCGTCGTAACTCATATCAGATGAGACAAAAACGAAATCGCCCGCCGGTGTAGGAGGAGGGGTCCCATGCACCTGGATTTTATGTTCAATGATCGCGCGGTCAGCGGATTGTTTTTCCTGGGAGTTCGCTGTTAGCACATTGCCAAAAACAAAAGCTCCCAAAACGATTGCGGCGAATAAACGAGTTGTTCGATTCATAGCTCTTCCTTTGTTAAGGGCTCCTGGCCGCCCGTATTAGTCTTAGTTTTTCCCCACCACGTGCTATTGCACGAAACGAATAGCACGAGCCAAACCATCAGCACCCATCAGCACATCTGCTTTAACACGTTCGCCGGAGCGGTCCATGTTCAAAGCGAAACCCATACTCACGATCATCGAGCGAGGCAATTCCACTCGCACCACTGAACCGCCGTCCTGCAGACTGGCTGAGTTGACATAGCCAATGGGCATGAAATCAGTCGTAACTTCAGTTGCTGCCAATTCCGCGACGTTTCCAGCGCCAACTCGATCCGTTTGCAATCGCGTTCGCGATGAGTTCGCAGGCCTGCGTCGCACTATTGGTTTCGGGACAATTTCAGGATTCTCTTTCGCCGCAAACGCCGGTTCGGCAGTTTGGACTGGAGTCTGCTCGGCCACCACACTTGTCTGGCCATTTTGTTTGGCCTGCTCGTTGTGAGGTGCTCGAGAACTCCAAACCGCAAAACCAACTCCGAGAGCCAAAAAAATAACAGCGGCAGCGGCGACGCTCAGATAGTTCCCACGCCTTGCTCGCGGTGCGCTGTGCGCAAGGTTTTGTTCATTGAACGAAGCCAATAAGAAGCTCTCCACACGCTTTGGCGCGCCACTAGAATTGAAATCCAAAGCCAGTGCTCGCAGGCCCGCCGTCAGGCTTTGTTCCGCTTTTAGTCTGGTAGAGCAGGTCGGACACTCATCCGAGTGTTGCAACGCTTCTTTTCGATTGCTTGCCTCGATCAATTGTTCGCGAGCGAGGTCGTCGATGATGTTTTCAAAGCTTTGGCAGTTCATGCGAAACACCTCGTTGAGGTCATCGTGGCGGAGGCTTTTTCCTCCTCAGGTGCGGTGCCAAGTTTGCTGATGAGCAACGCCCGAGCTCTATGCAGGCGCGAACGCACCGTGCCAACCGCGCACTGGAGCACCTCAGCTGTCTCTGCGTAACTGAGCTCCTGCAAATCACAAAGCACTACAACTTCGCGATAACGCTCCGGCAGCGCGAGCACCGCTTTCCTCACCGTCTCAATCGTCTCGGTTCGCGACAAGTCATCAAGTGGCCCGTTGTTGTTCACCAGCGACTTCGGCAACCCTTGCTCGTCTCCTTCAGGTCCGTTCAGTTCCAATGGTGAATAGAACCGCTCCCGCTGCAGCCGGCGCAAAACGTGATTGCGCGCGACCCCCAAAAGAAAATTGTTAAATGATCCGCGTGTCGAGTCGAAATTGCTGCTGTCGTGAATCAAGACGAGAAATACTTCCTGAGTTATATCTTCCGCTATCGAAGCCGAGCCGGACATTTGTAGCGCAAACCGGTAGACGCCCCGCTGCCGCCGTTGATAAAGCGCCGCAAGCGCGTTGGGGTCTCCAGCGCGCATCAGCTGGAGCAATTCGCAATCGGAGAGCGTGTTGTTTTCCATTAAGGGAAATCGACTGAAAAAATGAGCGGCCACTGTTAATTCGCCCGAGCTGGAGGGAAAGTTCCAGAATTTCCGTCTATGGAGCCATTGTGTATTGCTTGATTTTGCGATAGGCCGCAGCGCGGCCAAATGTTTCTAGCTCCCGTTCGCAGAGATTTACTTAGCTCCAGAGGAGCGCAATAAGTCTGGATTCTGCTCCTAAGGAGCTTCTATCTTTTTCAAAGCCTGTTTCTATAAACATTTGGTCCCTACGGGACCGACAGGAAGTTATCGTGTGCGACTACTTACCCCACGGAATTTCTAATACGAAGTCTTAAGGAGTCGTGCTCTTAACCGAATTTTCGTTGGTATTCGGCTGACCGTTGTCTCAGGCTGAGCCAGTCGGGGAATAGCTGAGGTTGCTCCAGCCAAATTGCCAACCAGTGCGCAATCTCGCTTGCGACAACTCGCTCCGACTGTGAAATGATTTTGCTTCTGCTAACGAGTTGGGCTTCCTGGCGGCACTGAACGATTAACTGGCGCAGTCGTTTTAACCTATCTGAATCGCCATTCTGCTCCGCCTCTGATCGTGCTTTCTCGATCGCTTCGAATGAAGAGGCCGCCGCAGCAAGGCTGGTAAAGTCGAGGGCACCTGGTTGGAACAAATCGACTAACTGCTGTTCGCGCCAGAGTGAATCGCAATTTAGAACTTCGGGATGGCGTAACGTCGCTCCTTCGTCGGCCAACTCGCGCGCGATCGCTGCCGGGCTAACCACCGCTCCAGCGCCCAACGACTCGCGCAACACATCCTGGATGGCAAGCAACTCACGCTCGCCGACCGATTCACAATCAAGCGCTTCCCAAACTTCAATAATCAGTTCCAGACGTGTGCGCGCTTGCCACTTCCTTGTTTTCATCATTCGATGCTCTAACATGCAGGTGAACTCAGATCAAGGTTACGTCATTGACTACAGCAACAGCTACGTGATCAGTAGTGTCTTGATTTGAAAACCGCTGTAGGGGCGTCCCTCTGTGGGCCCCTTGAATCCTAAACATGGGGCGGCCACAGAGTGCCGCCCCTACAGAAAAATCCGTACAGGATCAGTAGTCTTTCGTTACGATGCTTCGTAGGCTAAACTTCTCTTCACTCCGATTGTGACATGTCACCTTTAACTCCTAGTACGCGTGACCAGGAATCAGTCCAACGATTCCTAGCTAACGCGGCGCGCGCCTTTGCCGATCGTCCCTTTACGCCGAATCGATTCTTTCGGGGAGCGCATACGCAAACGCTTGTGGCATATGCCTGGCCGCGCCGCTTCCGCCTGCGTGCTTCCGGCGACGAAAAGCGGCTCTTTCAAGTGACGCCGGACACTCAGGTCGTCGCCTATTGTCGTTGGCAAGAGAACCGCCGCAACCATCCCACCATCATCATCTGGCACGGTATCGAGGGTTCGAGTGAGGCAGTTTACATGCTCGCAACTGCACGTAAGGCTTTTGCTGTTGGATTCAACGTAGTGCGGATGAATCTGCGCAATTGCAACGACACTGAACATCTGACACCCACGCTCTATCACGGCGGACTAACTGAAGATTTGCGAGCGGTGGTCGAGGAACTGATCCAACACGACCAACTTAAGCAACTATTCTTAATTGGGTTCTCGCTGGGCGGAAACATGGTTTTGAAGTTAGCCGGCGAGTATGGGGCTGAACCTCCGGCAGAGGTGCTGGGAGTTTGTGCGGTTTCTCCGTCAGTTGATCTCGGCGCCAGTGCTGATCTCATCCTGCAGAGATCAAACTGGCTGTATCACCGGGACTTTTTGAGACGATTAAAAGGCCGAATCGCGCGGAAGCAAAAACTGTTTCCCGAGCTTTATGACACTAGCGACCTTCGTTCGATTCAGACGCTACGAGAGTTTGATGACCGTTATACGTCGCGCGCTCATGGGTTCGCAGGCGCTGCTGACTATTACTATCGAGCCAGCTCAATTCGCGTAGTTGAAAAAATTCGGATACCGACATTGATCATTCACGGCAAGGATGATCCGTTCATTCCCTATGCGCCTTTAGATGATCCAAGAATTGCGGGGAATCCTTATATTCTCCTCGTCGCTCCAGCCCAGGGTGGACACGTAGCGTTTGTCGCCGCTCCAACCGATGGCGAAGATCGGTTCTGGGCAGAGAATCGGGTTGTGCAGTTTTGCGGGTTAGCACTTGAGGCTTTCGGTAAAAAATGAATTTGCCGCGGATGAACGCGGACAATGCGGATCAGATTTTAAACTCTGCTTTCCGTGTCGTCCGCGACAGTAGGGATTGGGCAAACCGGAAAAGCATTGTCCATTTATCGTTTTCATTTCCATTTTCCATTGCGGCGGTCAAATGGTTTTTTGCTGTCCGGTATTTAGCTGACATATGGCATATAAGCCTGATGAGAGGTAATGGAAAATGGAAAATGGCTTCCTGCCTCCTGCGTCCCGCCTCCTGCCGTCTGCCTCTGCCGACTGCCGTCTGCTTTCTAAGGACCGAAGCGCAGGCGATATTCGGGCGAGTTCATAAAGCCATTGATCATGCTGCGATAATCATTCGTAGAGTCCAGATGCGAAATCCAATTGAGATAGAGTGAATCTGGCTCTCGCCTCAGGTAGCCAAAGTACTGCATCACCACAAATGCCTGGTTGAAGTACTTGTTGTAGACCTCCTGACTCTCCACGAGCTCTCGCAGCACGTCCCCCCGCGTCCGTGAACCATTTCCCAGCGACGTTATCCAAACGTCTCGGGACCCATGCGTGACGTTAGCGGTCGCCAGCAGCGTGTCTACATACGCCGTGTTTGATAAAGCGTTGTACTTCATCACAAATGGTGAACGACTCATAAACTCCGCAATCAATGCCTGTTTCGCTAATTCCAATTCCGCATCCGTGAGAAAACCACTGACCTTCGCGAAATCCGGTGTGAACTCTCCATAGTCAGGCTTGCGACCAAAACTCACCGGATAGAAGCGATAGACGAAGTAGCCACGCTCCTGAAACTCTGGTGAACGGAAGAAGGCTGACGAAACATGAATCCGGTCACAGCTTGGATCATTTGGCGGGCAGTTATTGATGATTGCCTGCCAGCCCGCAAAGCCACCCGGTTCCGGTTCGCGAGTTAGAAAATCCAAATACTGCTGCCTAACAAAGAATGGTGTGCCGTCGATTGGGTTGGGTCCGTTAACAGTCTCGTTGTCCTGAATAGTAATCGTAGCAACGTTCGGCGATCCCAGAATGCCTCCCGTCGCATTGCTCAGCGTAAGGGTGAAGCTTTCATTACCTTCCGCGTAAGAGTCGTCCACGAGCGGCACGGAAATCACTTTGGATGTTTCACCGGGCGCGAACCTCGCCGTTCCGACAAAGATGGTGTAGTCGCAGCGGGCCGAAGCCACACCGTTAAATACGTTACAGTTGTTTAGTCCGGCTGTATCGGAAGTGGTGTATCGGACTGTAGCAGCACTTGAAGTTAGACCCGTGCGCGTAATGGTGATGTTGGCCGATCCATTGCCCTCGTTTGGAGTAAAGGATGAGGCATCAAGTTGAGTCGATGACGCACCGGTAGCGATGAAGTTTGTTGCACTTGTTGCCGTTAACCCGCTAGCTCTGACAGCGATTGGCCCGGTAGAAACGCCATCAGGAACGATGGCTACAATTTCAGTTGTTGAGCGAACTTCAAAGGTGGCAGGGACGCCGTTGAAGGTAACACTAGAAACACTAATGAAGCTTTTGCCGGTAATTGTAACTGCGGTCCCTATATCACCGCTGCCTGGAGAAAACCCAAAAATAAAAGGCTGGGGAATGAATGGCCCGGTGATCCTAAACTGCTGCGAAATATTAAAGAAGATGTTTCCTCGACCGACGATTTTGATTCTGTGATCTGTTCCCGGCACTTCTGGGATCGTGACTGTCTCCGATCCATCGTTAGGAGTTTCAAGCGCAAGAACGATCGGAAAGCTGTTGCCACTGGAGAGGAATATCGAAACGTTAGCGCAGTTCACCGGCGCACTGGTGGTGTTCGCGACGTTCCACGTCACGGTCTGCTGCGTATTCCCACCCCACTCCACGTTAAGAGCGGGCTGGGTAACGGTAAAAGGCCCGCTGTTTGTCGTCACCTGAAGCTGAGTAGAAGCGGAATTGACTCCGCCGCCGCCCGAATGATTGTCCCGTGCAGTGACGCGAAAATTCAGCGTTCGATTCGTGGTTGGCAGAGTCTCAAAAAAGGGCACGCCACCACTAAGCAGATAACCTATGTTGGGAAAATCTCTGGTCGAAGTGAAAAACGACATAACAGAACGAAACAGCGGTCTGCTGCCGTCATCAGTATTTGGTGGCGATGGATTGCCCAAGTCGAATTGTTCCCACGTATACGATAGCGAATCCCCGTCCGGATCGCTGCCACTTGCCGTGAGTGTGAAGGGCGTATTGTGGGGAATGATGAAACCGGCAGCAGTGGTTACATTCGGTGGCATGTTGCCGGTCGCAGTTACTCCCGGGCATGCTCCCCCATTACCGGCAGTAGTGTAATTGACGATTTGTTGAATGCTGGCGTTGTGAAAGTAAGTGTCCTGAGACATCAAATCCTGCGTGCCGCAGTTGAATCTGTAGCCCATGATGGTGGAGCCGGTCCCCGGTTCATATGCTGTAGAAGCGCTTCTCTGCGAACCACAATCTCCGGTGGAAGCGTTGAAAGTGTGGGTAGCGCCGAACTGATGTCCCATCTCATGCGCGGTAATGTAGTAAGCAATTATTTCCGAAGGCGCGACCGAGCGCGTAATGGTTGCAGCTCTTGCTTTCAAGCCACTCTGACAAACTGATCCGATAGCGCCCACCTGCCCACGGAACGAGAAACCACCACCATTGGAACGGCCATCGAACACATGTCCGATATCGTAGTTGGCCGAACCAATAACAGCATCGAGCTTCGTCTGATTCTCATTAACCAGCGAGAAAACATTGTCGCTCGTATATCCGTCGGTTGCCGGGTCAGTAAAGATTATCGACGTCTCACCCGCAACAAGCACGAGACGCACAGCAACATCACGTTCATAGATTGCGTTGACGAAGTTCATGGTTGTGGTGATCGCCGCCAAGCCGCCGTTTACTGTGCCGCCTCCGTAGAATTGCGTGTATTCGGCGGTTGCGGCGACAGCCAAACGATAGGTGCGCAGGTTGGCGCCCGAGATAACTGCTGAACTGATTTGCCGAGACGCTTTCTGCCGGACAATCGCCGCCTCCTGGTCCGCTGCAGTCACTTCGCAGGAAGAGGAATCAATCGAGACATTGCTTTGAAAGTAGCAGGCGTAATTCTCGGTATCATTTTTGGCGTATGGCTCAATCAGCGTGGTGCCTGTAGATGAAAGAATGATTCCGTGGAACCCGGATGGAGTCCAGTCAAAGCGTGTCGTAACGGATGGATCATCGATACTGTATCCGCGGTATGTCTTGATCTCGGGAAACCGAGCTGCCAGTTCGGGCTCCATGATTGAAGATTCAATGACGTGAAAGTTTTGATAGGACCCATCGGCAAGCGGCAGAACAAGATCAACTGGCTTGGTTTGTGCGGCGGCGCTGAACTCGACGGGCGCTTGCGTCAGCGTGTGAGCCAATCCAAGACGATTCAGCTTGAGGGTACGATAGACCTGTGCGCTTTGAGTTTGCTGTTTACTACTCAAAGTGCGTTCATCAATCTCCTGCCACAGATTTTCCTGGAGACTTTCCGGTTTTGCAGAGAAGGTGGGGACAGAAGGAGGCGAATTTCGACCTGCCACGTTTGCGTCAGCAACGGGCAAGACGGATGAAGCGATCAAGAACAGACACAGCAGAACGAAGAAAAGCATAAAGGGCTTCGTTAAATTGAATCCGTTTCTGCGACTCGATTTCATGGGCGTTAAATTAATGTTCATGCAAATTTCCTTTTAGACGTCCGCGACAATTGGCTACGGCCGAATGGTAAGCATTCAACTTGATTGCAACTCAACATTGGAAGTGCCTGAGCGCCGCCGAATGAGCCGGCGAGTGCTGGCCAGCGCAGCGCCGAACGCGCTCAGGAACGGTGGCCTGAGTGCACTTCCATTGAATTCGCTATTTCTCCTTCGGGCCATCAAACTTACTTCCCATCTTCATGTTCCTTCAGGCCCCTCAACTTTTCCGCTTCGGCGCATCTCTGACATTCGGTCTCTATGGCTCCGTTGCACTCAAACTTGAACCACAATGGAAATGGAAATGACATCTGGAAAATGGCGTCTGCCTCCTGCACTGCCTCCTGCCGTCTGCCTCCTGCCTTTTACTGTCCGAAGCGAAACCGATACTCCGGCGAGTTCATGAATCCATTAACCATCGCACGATAGTCATTCGTCGAATCCAGAATCTGGATCCAGTCTGTGTAAAGCGCATCCGGATCTCGCCGCAGATAACCAAAGTACTGCATCACCACAAATGCCTGGTTGAAGTACTTGTTGTAGACCTCCTGACTCTCCACGAGCTCTCGCAGCACGTCCGCCCGCGTCCGTGAACCATTTCCCAGCGACGTTATCCAAACGTCTCGGGACCCATGCGTGACGTTAGCGGTCGCCAGCAGCGTGTCTACATACGCCGTGTTCGATAAAGCGTTGTACTTCGTCACAAATGGCGAACGACTCATAAACTCCGCAATCAATGCCTGTTTCGCTACTTCCAATTCCGCATCCGTGAGAAAACCACTGACCTTCGCGAAATCCGGTGTGAACTCTCCATAGTCAGGCTTGCGACCAAAACTCACCGGATAGAAGCGATAGACGAAGTAGCCACGCTCCTGAAACTCTGGTGAACGGAAGAAGGCTGACGAAACATGAATCCGGTCACAGCTTGGATCATTTGGCGGGCAGTTATTGATGATTGCCTGCCAGCCCGCAAAGCCACCCGGTTCCGGTTCGCGAGTGAGAAAGTCGATGTAGTGCTGCCGCACAAAAAACGCGGTGGTATCGATCGGGTTCGCTCCCGTACTTGCCTCATTGTCGTTGATCGTCACCGACGCTGACCCAGGCACACCAAGGCTGCCTCCCGTCGCATTGCTCAGTGTGATGGTGAAGCTCTCGTTACCTTCAGCGTAACTATCATCAACGATGGGTATGGAAATGGTTTTTGCACTCTCCCCCGCAGCAAAGCGCAACGTGCCAACCGAAGTTGGGTAATCACACCGTGAAGAGGCGACGCCATTTACCACGCTGCAGTTGTTCAATCCCGCTGTGTCGCTCGTGGCGTAGTTCACCGTAGCGCTGGAAGATGTTTCACCCGTTCTAAATACTTTGATGGTGGCTGCGCCGCCGTTCTCGGAAACGCTATAGGAATTGAAAGCGACCTGAATAGTTGGGGTGAGGGAAACGTGAACCAGTGTAAGAACGATGGTGCCAGTTTCCGGACCGTTACCTGGGTTGTAGCCGTCCACCGCAATCCGATAAACCTGTCCCGCCACAGCATTGAAATCTACTCGACTGGTTAATAGTCCAGGCTCATCGTCATTACTCGCCACAAAGGTCAACCCACCCAGGCTGTCTCCTGTGTAGACCGCCAGCAGCGTGTCAAAGCTGCTGCCAGCAGTACTAATCGCTACTGGGCCAGCGGCGGGCGCCTGCCACGTATACCAAATAGAAGCGCCGCCGGCATTTCCGTGGTGATTGGGTTCTCCAGGCTCTTTGTTTGCACCGAAATTATTGCCGACTACGGAGCCTGTCTCACCGCTAAGCGGTTGCGCGTTTGCAAAGTTATTGTTCGAGCCATTGCCGCCGGCTACCGTGACATTTACGCCGAGGGAGATTCCCGAGTCACCCGAGTTGTCGGTCGCTTTCGCAGTAAGGACGTGGGAGCCACTTGGGGCACTGTTCCAGACTATCGAGAAGGGACTAGTGTTGTCCGTGCCGATCAAATTAGGGCCATAGTAAAAATCAACCTTAGAGACAGTGCCATCGGGGTCATTGGCTGAAGCCTCGATGGTGATGTTGGCTCCAGACGTAAAGTTTGCACCTTCGGCCGGACTCGTAATATTTACGACTGGCGGTTGACCGGAGCTGATGTTGATGGAAAACATCCCGCGGCCATGAGTAGCAGCAACTAACTTGTTCCCCATCCAAAAGAGTTCATCCACGGAACAATTGGTGGGACCGTCGTTACTCGGCGACCAGCTTTGTCCTCCGTTGGCGCTCGCAAAAACACCGACCTCCGTGCCCACATAAATGTTATTAGGGTTGTCCTGCCAAATAGCGACTGATCGGACGGGTGCTGCGGGAAGGTTATTGGTAGTGTTAATCCACGACGCTCCCCCGTTGTCGGTCCGCCAAACGTTGCCCGTTGTAAACCCACCGAAAGTCACATAGACGCGATTGGAGTTGGTTGGGTCGATAGCGATGCGAGTATTGCGGCGACCATCGGGAAGGCCGGGCGCGTTGGTGTCTACCTGAGTCCACGTTGGAGTGTCGGAGGTTCCATTAGTCGACACATAAATGGTTCCGTTGTTATGACCTACCCAGATGATGTCGGAATTGCCTTTCGCTACTGCGATGGCGCTGATGTTTGAACCCACCGGACTCTTGATCGACGCCCAGCCGAGCGGCACAACACCTTTAGCATTGTTAGTGCGCCAGAGATTGGCGCCTCCCGCTAACAGCCGGTTGGGATCGTTGGGATCGAGGATGAAGGGTGCGATGAAGTTGGTGGTTCCGCCAGATGAAACGGCGTCCGTGATACCCGCATAGATGGTCTGCGAAGATGCGCCGCCATTCGTGCTGCGATGCAGTTGTAGCCATTGAAACTCGCCGTAGAAGTAGTTTGGGTTAGTCGGATCGGAAGCACACCAGCCGCCATCGCCGCCGGCCATGAAGTTCCAGCCTTCCGTGGTTCCGGTATAACGGAGCGTGCCGTTGTCTTGTGTACCTCCGATGATGTTTCCGCTCGTAGCATTCCCTGCACCGCCGTAGAACTGCGTTATACCCAGGTTGTTGTTGAGTTCGGTGGTCGTGACGGCTATCGAATTGATATCGGTGTGTGCGGTAAATGCCACCGTCGTTGCCAAAGTAGACTGTCTTGTTCGAAATACCATCGAACCCTGGTGCTTCAACGATAATGTGCTGGTCAGGGTGTAGGTTGCCAATTTGTCCGAAGAGGGCGCCTCCGCTGAAGCTGCGAAATAGCAAGACGCCGCCGATCACCAGGTTGTCGGGATTGGTTGGATCAACCCAAAGGGCGTTGTCATACCAGCCTTGCGCGGCAAGGTGTCTGGGAGTACTGACAAGGGAGTAAGTCTGGCCTCCATCGGTGGACTTATAGATCTCCCCGGCATTTCTCTCCACGCTGGCGTAGACAATCGTAGGATTGCTCCGCGCATAAGCCACTTCCACACGTTGACCGGTGATGCCTGAAGCCGGATTCCACGTCAATCCGCCGTCGGTGGAAAAGCGAGCGACCCCCGCGCTGCCTGAAGCGATTGCCAGGTTCCCATCAGTAGGATGGAAATTGACATCGAACATGAACGACTGCGTATGTCTGCGGCTCCAGCTCGCACCACCATCGGTACTGCGCCAAATACCGGAACGAGTCGCCGCCAAAATAATTTGACTGTTGACTGGACTGATCGCCAATCGGTCGACATAGTACCAATCGGGCGTTGTGGTTTGCGGAAGTTGGCTCCACGTCGCACCGCCGTCAGTAGTCTTGAAGACGCCGGCGCCTCGAATGGAATCACCGTTGAAAAACCCCTCGCCGGTTCCTGCATACAGGATGTTGGGATTAGTCGGATCTATTACCATCGAGCTGACTGCGAGGTTTGCCATAAAGTCAGCAAGAGGCGCCCAGGTTGCGCCGCCATTAGTGCTTTTCCAAATCCCGCCACTGACACTTCCGAGCCACAATGTTTGCGGATCACCTGGGTGAATAATGATTGCGCGCACGCGACCGCCAATGTTTCCCGGGCCGAGCCACTGCCAACCGGTGGGATTAATGCCGGCCACGGTATCGCCCTGCTGCATTCGCTCTGCAGGCCAGGCGCCCGGCTCGATCGGCATTTTTTTCGCGTGGAGCCAAGCGCGGACTTCGGCGTTATGTGGAATGGTTCCGGTCTCGTCCACCATCGCGCCCATCCGCCACTTCATCGCTTCATCAGGCTCGTCGTGTTTCCGTTCCTTTTCTTCGCCCTCATCAGCCCGATCAGTGTCACTCTCCGGACGACCTTCAATGCGCTCTTCGAGGTCTTTGGAAGGTTCATGACTTTGGGACCGCGAAGTGTTCGTCTGCGTGCCTGGAGTAATTTCACCAGAAGCTGATGTTTCAGACCCGCTGGCGACGTTGCTGCTTGCTTCGCGATTGCCAGTGACTGCTTGCGGTTGATTAGCATTCGCAGCCGACGGCGTGGTAATGCCGGTTTTAGATTCGGCCACCGGCTCTACTGATTCCAGAGGCCGCGTTGTCTCGGATACTGCGGGTCCTGGTTTCAGACCTTTACGAACTGCGAATTGCTCAATCAGTAACGGAACGGCGGCGGCAATGATGAGGACAAGCGACAACGACCGTCTGGGGTGTTTTGAAAAGACTGTTTTCATCGCGTGGAACTACTTCGGTGAAGACTTGCGACTCAGGCCACGGAGCAAGCAGTGTTTTAGCTCTTATGAGCTTCTAATTCTATTTTTCGGTAACCAGGTGGCTCGCCTACTGCGGAATGTCGCACCGTTCGTGTCACGGGTCAAATCAAATGTTAGGCTTCGAAATAACGATTATGAGGGAGCCACGGTACCTTTGCAGACTGTGTAAAAGAGCCCGCAGTTTGGCTGAAAAATGTTAAAGCGTACAGATGCAAATAGGAGGGCTCCGGTTGTATCAGCCGCCCATACCTCCGCGGGTCTTAACGGCAAGGATTTAGCACCAAATAACGCCGAGGAATGGCTCGCGAGTCGTACACTTTTCTTGGGTTTTTGCATCCAATCAGAGGCGCGAGTTGCGAGATCTAGCGGCTTGCTTTTTCGTCGAACCTTAGGAGAACCAATGACGATGTATCTCAGACTGTTGTTGTTTAGTAATTCTAATCGCTGGAGCGAGCCAGGCAGTTCAGGGAAAATCGCGCTGGCAGGAATGTTTGCCGGCCGATGTCGCCGCTGATGAAGTCATCGGTGTGGAACAGACAGACAAGAATCAGACGAGGAAAGAGATAACGGTCAAAAGCAAGTTGAGCCAAATCGGTGCCCGCTGTCGCGGTAAACGACTGGTGGACGCTCGCGGAAGACAGATTCACTTTTACCGGCTGACCGGATGTTGGGGCAATCCACCTGAGAACTACCAGGAGATACTGGATAATCAACAGCGCGAGTTAACGCAACTGCGAAGGCGGTTCCGTGTTGTTGAGATTAGCTGTAATCCGAGCGGTGTACTGATTCAGTAGCAGAGGTCGCTAGTTCTATTTCTCAATCTTCGCGAGTAGCCGGAGTGCGTGGTTGCGAGCGATTAGAGGCAGTCGCTCATCGCTGCTTATGTCCTTCAGCAAGGGAACCATTTGTTGCGGGTCTGAAAGTGCATTTCTCTTCAGCAGCGACTCAAACGCGCCCATGAGCTTGGGAGTGTTCAATGGTTGGTTCGCGCGGGCAACGGATACGTCAAAAACAAAACTTGCCTGATCTGCGACGCGGCGGTACTCAAGTTGCCAACTCTGCCGCGTCCTTAACATCTGACCAGTTGAACTCGGCTGTGCGCTTTCGTTCGCCATCAACCATGCTCAGCTTCATGGTTCCCAAATGAGCGAACTGTTTATCCGACTGGTAGTTTGTCTCTGATTCCAAAAACCGCAATGCCTGCCACAAACCAGTTATCCGTTTCAAAGCCGCAGGTGAGATTTGGAGATCCTCGATGATCGGGACGTCCTCGTTGAGGCGCTCGAAGGTGATCTTGCCGTGTCCGGAGTCGTCATGCTCGATGACGATATGACGAAGAAAAAAGTTAGGCTGGCTGAATTCGTAACCGAAGGTCGGAGAACTCTTAACCGTACCCATGGGCGACGCATTCGGTTTCTCGACGGTGCCCGGACGAGTGTTTTGCTTGTGGACTGGTGCTTCCTGGGCGCGAGCCGAAATCGCACCGCCAATCGGAATTAGCGCCAAAGCAAGAATAAGAACTCTATGTTGCACTCGTTTCATTAGTCGTTTGTGATGGCGGTTGTGAGCAAAAGGTTTGCACGCAAGAGGCTTCACTATCAAGCAATCGGCCGTAGAAATCAAAAAAGGCGGGTAATCCCGCCTCGTTGCACTGCTTACATCTGTGTTATCAGAGTCAATCTGTGGCTGAATATTGTCCCGACCTATTGGCCGCGGATTTTCGCGGATGACACGGATAAGAATTAAGACTCAAGCATTAAGGCCATTTATTCTTATCTGCGTCATCCGCGAAAATTCGCGGCTAAGTTTTCCTCCAACCCATCACTTGCTCTTCAAACGTCTTACTTAGATTGTAAAAACTATTCGAATTTGACAGAAACCAATTTAGACACGCCGGCCTCTTCCATTGTCACACCGTAAAGTGCGCGCGCCATCTCCATTGTTCTCTTGTTATGGGTAATAACAATGAACTGCGTGTTAGTGGACATCTGCGCTACCTTGTCGGTGAATCTGCCGACGTTGGCCTCGTCGAGCGGCGCATCAACTTCATCGAGCAGGCAGAACGGCGCCGGCCGGTAATGAAAGATTCCCAGCACTAGAGCCAACGCTGCCATCGCCTTCTCACCACCTGAAAGCAACAGGACGTTCTGAAGTCGCTTACCCGGAGGCTGGGCGATAACGTCAATACCCGATTCCAGGACGTCGTCGGCTTCGATCAAACTCATTTCACCCCGACCACCGCCAAAAAGTTCCTGGAAAAACTCGCCAAAGTTCTTATTGATCTGTTCGAACGCGTGGCGGAAACGTTCCCGTGAACGACGTTTGATTTCGCGCAGCGCTTCCTCAGTCGAGCTAATACCTTCAAGAATGTCCTGTCGCTGACCAGTCAGGAACAGTAGACGATCTTCAGATTCATTTAACTCCTCGAGCGCCATCATGTTTACTGCGCCGAAACCTTCGATACGCGTTCGCAGTTCCTCGACTCGAGCCTGCCCTGCTTCCAGGTCAAACTTTTCGTCTGGTGTCTGTTCGCGAGCCAATTCTTCAAGCGACTGATTAAGCTCAGCGGCACAGTTCTCGCGAACGAAGGTCAAACGAGCCTGCGCCTCAGCGCGTTGCACTTCGATCGCGCCGCGTGAATCCCGCACCCCGGCAGCGCGTCGATTAATCTCAGAAAGCTCAAGGGAAAGCGCGTCAGCTTGTTGGCGGGCTTGCTCGAGCTGTTTCAGCAGATCAGAGATCTCCTGCTCCTCGTTTTCCTTTTCAGCGGCGACTCCGTCGGCTTTCTTTTCGAGGAAAGCGATCGATTCGCGTAGCTGCTCAATTCGGGTCGTAATTTCGACAGCTTCAAAACGGTGGCGTTCGATGCGCGCAGCAACATCGGCGTACTCGCCTTCTATGCGTCGGAGCTCCGCTGTGGTCGCGCGGCGCCGTTCAGCGGCCGCGGCTGCCGCGGCGCGTTGCAAGGCAAGTCCTTCACTTTCCACCTCGGCTGCGAGGCGTGCCTCCGCCAAGGTCGCTGACGCTTTTGTTACAGTTTCTCCAGCAGCGATACGCGCTGCTTCCGCCGCTTGAGCGTCAGCCAACGCCGTTGCCCGACGCTGCTCGACATCGACCCGTTCCATCTCCACGCGCGCTGAATCTTCGGCTACCACACGCATGTGCCGCTCAGCACGTTCAATTTCCTGAGCCAGACTGGTGGCCGTTAGCTCACGCGTCATTGCTTCGCGCTCTTCACGGCCAATTATTTCATTAAGACCAACAACCGCGTCCTCCAATTCAACTAGACGGTTGCGCGCATTTTTCGCAGCCTGGGCCCCCAACTCCAATTCCGAACGCAGAACTTCAGAACGCGCTTCCAACTCACGCAATTCACGTTTGAAGGCCAGCAGTCCCGCACCTTCTTCGACCGCTCTCGCGTCCCCGGCGCTCACAAACTGCCCACTGGCTACCCAGTCGCCGTTGAGCGTGACGAAGACCTCGCCCGTTGCCAGCGAACGAGTCATCGCATCATCGAGGTTGATTGCGATGCGAGCATTCATGCGTTGCGGCATCGTCCGGTTTAGAACTGTGACTAGTTCACGAGGCGCGCCCAGTAGATCGCTGATTCGCAGGTCCTCAACATTCTCGCTTGCATATGAAAGCGAGAGCGACGTGCGCTCATCGAGTTTGCAAGTCAACGTGTCTGTCTCTTCACTCGCACCATGCAGTCCCGCCACCAGAAAACTCGCGCGACCGCCATTATTTTCGCGCAACCATTGCGCTGCGCGCGCCGCATCGTCGGGAGTTGGAACCACCACAGATTGCAACGATGATCCGAGAACGCCTTCAACCGCGCGTTCCCATTTGGCTTCTACATTGAGCGCGTCTGCGAGCGTGCCGATGAAATGAAAGTCACGGGGCGCCTCACCAGGCGAGAAAAGCAGCTGCACTGCTGACGAATAGTAGGCGCGGCGCTGATCGAGCTCTTTCAAACTCTCCAGCCGGTGCCTGGTACGTGAATCTTCCTCACGTACTCGCATCAAGTCGGCGTCGGTATCACTAACAGCTTCGTGTCCCTGCACGACAGCATGCACGGCGGTCTCGCGCTCAGCGTTCAGCTTTGAAATGTGTTCGCGGGCCGCTGCGAGTTCCGCCGCAAAGCGTTCCGCTTCGGCAACGCGTTCGGCGTGTTGCGTCGCCGCTCTTTCACCTTCACGCGCGAGTCCTTCTGACTGTGTTGCCAGACGCTCAATCGTGCCTTCGAGTTGGCGAGCAATCTCGCGCAAACGCTCGGCAATCGCTGTGTGCTGTAACAACTCAGCGCGAGCAGTCTCGATTTCTGTTTCGGCACTTCCAGCCAGCGCTAATTTGGCGGCGTGTAACTCTTCCGCGGTTCGCAATGAAAGCGCCGTGGCATCGGCCTCGCTCCTTAGCGTGACGTCTTGCTCCTGCAGGCGTTTGCATTCAGCTTCAACCAATACTAATCGGCCTGCCAGCGCGGTAATTTCGGCTTCAATTTCTACTTTTCTTTTATCAAGCGAGACAACTTGCTCTTCCTGATAGGTTCGTTCGCGTAGTTCGCGGTCGCGGCGCAAGACGGCTTCAGCGGCCGCCGCTCGGGCCGCAGTTAGATCGTCTTCTATCTGACGGGCCTGTTGTGTGGCGTTACGGGCGTCTGCTTCACGCTGAGTTAATTCGGCGGCGATGTTCGCCTCAACCAAACTAACCTCAGATAGTTTGGTTTCAGTTTCATCGAGCAAGGCACTAAGCCGGCGATCTTCCGCGACAAAAACATGCCGAAGTAGTTCCCGCAATTCTTCGCGATATACACCGTACCGTCGTGCCTTCGCAGCCTGGCGACGCAGACTATTAACCTGGCGGTCGATCTCAGAAATGATATCGGAAATGCGTGAGAGATTTCCGCGGGCATTTTCGAGTCTCGCTTCAGCCGCACGCTGTCGCACTCGGAATTTTGTTATGCCGGCCGCCTCTTCGATGATTGTGCGGCGATCCATCGGCTTGGCCGAGAGAACCTGTCCGATACGGCCTTGCTCGATGATGGCGTAATGTCCGCCTGAGAGTCCGGTTCCGGAGAACAAATCCTGAATGTCGCGCAACCGGCAGATGCGGTCATTCAACAAGTATTCGCTCTCACCGGAGCGATAGAGTCGACGAGTAACCGAAACCGCTTCTCCCGGTTGAAACTCGAGCGCCAGGTTGCGGCGGCGCCAATGCCGCTTGTGAGTTTTAGTGGGTGTCGCGGTTAGAGTTTCTGTCGGCGCACTAGCAACCGGTTCGGCTCCGTCAGCGGTTGCGGCCTCTGGAATTTCACTCGGTTCGTCAGCTCCTTCGAAGGTAACGACGTGGTCGTCGAGCTCCTCAAGCGTGGAATCTATGTCCTCGATGTCAGGCTCAGACTCGATCACTTCATCGCGCACGAGGTGCATAACGACTTCAGCCATGCCACTCGGCGCGCGATTGCGCGAACCCTGAAAGATGACATCTTTCATCTCTCCGCCGCGCAGGTGCTTAACCCGCTGCTCGCCCAACACCCAGGCAATCGCATCCGCAACGTTGCTTTTCCCGCAGCCATTCGGGCCAACAACGGCGGTAATTCCATCACCTGTGAAGAGAATTTCTGTGTAGTCCGCGAAGGATTTGAAGCCGGTGATCTCTAACCTATGAAGCTTGAACATGCGCGAAAATCAATGTTTATCGGCTCGCCCGCGTCTAGAGAAGAGCTCGAAAGGGGCCTCGTACGAGTTAGCCAATATAAGTGCGACTTGCTTAGCATGTCAACTAAAACCTCAACTCAGGTAACTTTAATGAAGTGAGAAGCAAACTTAAAAGATTTGCGATCTTTTGGGAGTGCTGCTTAACGGTTCTGGATTCCAGACGATGACCGCCAATTAGGGGGCTGAGGGGAGATCACGCCGGACATACAGTAGGAAATTGACGCCCGGACGAAGTGAATAGGACCCCGCGGGATTGAAACCGGAGTTTATCTGTTGATAGCGGGAGCCAAAGGTGGATTCCATCTCCGCACCCTGGCCTTCGGAGGCGATGATGACTGGCTCAGACGAATCTGCCATGCGACCGTTGTAGCCGACACGCGTGAAGTCGCGAAAGTACCAAGGCAAAGGCCAGTATTCAGGTGCGACAATTGTGATGCCGGTTTGCCCGCCCTGATTAGTACGCGCAACCACTCGATCTATTTCCTCAAGCATAGCTAACATTTCCCGCCGCGTATGAGCGTAAACGTAGACATAGTATTGGTCGTCGTTGTCGTAGTTAAAGAAGTTCAGATCAATGGTCTGGTAGCTGCTGACTGACAGAGCAACCACCAGAATGCCGGCAATCAATCGCAGTTGACCAAGCGCTTCTTCCCAAATCATTTGCAGCGCGTAGCCTGCAATCAGCGCGAGAGGAACAATAACGTTCAGGCCCAGCCACGGAGTCTTGTATGAAATCAGTGAATACGCAGCAAGAATTCCGAAACCCCATAAGGCTATGTAGAGAGCAAGAGAGTTTCGAGGTTTCCAAACAACCATTCCTGCGCCGATAGTCGCCAGGAACAAAATCGGGGACTCCTGCCGAATCAGCCAATAGACGTATTGTGCCGGAGGATGGACATGCGCTGCCTTTCCGGTCTTAGCCCAGAATTGAAAGGTGCGCACGGCATCGAACACCCCTTCGGGATAATTCTTGAAAAATGAGGAGTAGAACAGAACGTTAAGTATGACAAAGGTGGAAAACGCAACGATCACCCACGTGAAAACTTTTAATGGTCCGCCCAGTCTATCTATCAGTCGCGTGCTTCCTTCCTTTCCGGACGTCCGCAACCGCTTCTTCCCATCACGTTCCCTGACACTCGCGTGCCTAACTCGACGGTAAACTAAGGTAACTGCGAGTGCGATGAGAAGGACTCCGAGTGAGATGATCGCGGTTTCCTTAGTTGCGAACATCATTGCCGCGCAAATCGAGGCGAGAATTAAATAAACGGGGTGAGCCTCCTCGTAATACCTCAGAGCCGCGACGACTAATCCAAATGTGAAGAAGACGAAGAGTGTTTCGTGGATGAAGTAGCGTGAGAGGTAAACCGCTCCCGGAGAGACTGCAAGCAACGCGGCGGCGGCAAGGGTTCCAATCGAGCCCAAGTGGCGCCGCAACAGGAATACAAGCCAAACAGTTGCCCATCCAAAAAGCGCTGGAACCAGCCGAATGGTGATTGTGTTCAATCCATACTTGTCCTGCGCCGCAGTACCAAAGAAAAAGCGGATCACCCAGGGGAAAAAGGCCGCCAGGTAGTAGATGGTGGGCCCGTGATAATTCTGCGGGTCATACCGATAGGCGCCCTCACGTACCAGACGAATCAAGAAGTTTCCATTAACGCCTTCATCATGATGGAGCGGCACCAAATCAAGATCGTAAAGGCGCAACAGCGCCGCCACAATAAGAATTGCAGCTGCGGCGATGAACCAGGTGCGATCGGAAATGCCACGCGGCGCCGGTTCCGGGATCACCAACTCAGCCGGCTTCGCTTTGATCGGACCCACGGTCGCTGAGCGCTTCTTCTTACGGTTCCGTGATCTTGTAGAGGCGGTAGTCACCAACTTCTCCAACTCTCGTAAAGTGAGTAAAGAACTGATCGTTGACCAGGGCGAGATTGCGTTCGAGTGGTCCGACGACAATGTATGTGGCCCCGTACTTATCGATTAAGGCTTCGGCATCCGGAGCCCCGGCATAGATTCTCTTAATTTCGTTTTCGCGCGGACCATATTCGAGGCCATGCGTCCAAATGTGACCCGGATATCCCATCAATGAACGACGGCCTGTTAAGAAAGCCGGGTGATTGTGTACGGGCGCATGCACAATCAAACTTCGGGGCTCGGTTTGTTGTTTAATGATTTCAGCGAACGCAATCCCTCGTGAATCGAAGACGTCGAACTTGTTTGATCTAAAAAAGATTGAAGCGACATCAAGACTGCCCGCAAATATGACAAGTACAAACAACCCGAGTGCGACTACGCGTCTCAGTCCGCGCTGTTGCCAAAGCCGGGCGAGCAACAGTGCTACAAGTGGCGCCGATGCAAGCCACCAGTAATAAAGCACCTTGATATTGTCCCACACCCAAGGCGCCAGTTTGACCAAATTCGGAACGATGAAGCAAAGCGTGAATGGCAAGTAATAGATTAAGCAGCCGCTTGGACACCAGATAGTTCTTACCCCGCCAGAGTAGTGCCAGTGCGATCAAGGGTATGAAGATCCCAGTGTTTTTGAGCCAGAACCAAACAGTATTTTCAGTACCGCGATCCCAACCAAAATGCCATTCGAAAAACGTCTTGGCATCGACTGCGCTGTTGTGGGTCGACCACCACATTTGCGGCACGGCCACGACTGAAGCGAATAAAAAGAACAGGATCCAATCTCGCCAACGCCGCTGCCACAAGGCAAGGGCCACTCCCACAACCATCACAACGATGAAGCTATGCGCATGGACGAGGGGTAATGTTCCGGCAATCAGTCCAGCCGCTACCATGCGACGTGCGGACAAATCAGAAAACAACCTCGATAATTGAAACCCTGATGCGGACTTCGTTTCTACCTGACGATCGTTCCGCTTATTCTTTTTTTGCTTCTTTCCCTTTCCCGTTTCCTTAATTCCCTTTTCGCGCTCGCTCTTCCGCAAGCCACCATTGCGTAAAAACGATCACCGCCAACGGTAATCCCAGGAGCATGCCTCTCTGCGGAATCAGTAATGTGGAAATCGCATTCCCCCAACGCCAGGTAGTGTCTGGTATCACCGTGACCGACGGTGGCAATGCCTGCACAGCGCCGAGCAAACCTGTGTCCCTTTGTTTGAACTCAGTCCATAACAACACCCATCCGAATCCGCCGTTCAGCAGTACTAGCAAGGGTGTGATGATTGCCGCCAGACGATCTCTGAGCAGCTCGAGGGCCCAGCGGTGAAGCAGGCCGACAAAAGCAAAGGCAATCACGAAGTTTTCCAGAAACATGGACTGCCGCAGACTGGCGCCGCAACGCACAAAAATTGCGGAGACGAAATCCGTCAAAAAAGGATAAGTGAAGTGGACGCCAGCGTAGGTGGGATCTTCCGGCGGAAAGTTGTTACCAAAAGCGAAGCTGGTAATCACACTTAAGTGAAAGGGCAAATCGCCGAAATTGTTGAGGACTCCGGTAGCGATACCTTCCGGTGTTTCAATCATCGCGCGGTCAAAGACACGCCAAAGAATCACGGCAACCGCGAGATAGAAAATCGCATAGCCCATTGCACTCAAATTGGGGTTTAGTAACCGGCGTCGAAAACCTTGCGAGGTTGCTTTCCAATCGCGGCGAATGATCTTGCGGCGCGCTTTATCTCTAAGAATCAGAAAGGGAAGTGTGAGAACTGCGGCGGTGATAATGATCGAACCGGCTGTCAGACCGAGAAAGGAAGCGAAGATGAAACCTACGAGACCAAGCGCCGTCAGTCCAATGCAGGCGCCCGCACAAACACGGGTTGCGAAGGATGCGCCTTCGTCATAAAGGTAGGTGGCAATCGTGCCGCTCGCTGTGACGAGCAACGTGAGCACGAGCGAAATGATCATTTGTTCGAGTGCGAAGTCATTCGGATCTCGGTACAGTGCGGGAGCGGTAGCCACCGAATTCGGAAGCAAAGCCTAAAGATCCGGACCTACTCTGATTGATCAGTGGAATTCGGTCGCTACCGTCCAGTACCGCATAGAGTCGGACGATTGCTTGCCTGCCTGGATCCTGTTCTTAACGGATTATACGTGAACCGCTTCATTCACAACACAGGTAGGCACGAAGTACAGTGCGGGCAAGAGATCATTTTCCATATATCATTTGTCAATTCTCATTCGCGAATTCAATTGGAAGTGCAATTAAACAGGTCTCTGTTGCCTGAGCGCGGGAGGCGCGAAATAAGGTAGACCAGGGGCGAGCGCGAAGCGCGCAGCCCCTGGTGATCAGCCGATCACTGAACCCGGACGTCAGTTCCAAGTCCAAATTGAATTCGCGAATGAAAAATGGGAATTGACAAATGATGTATGGAAAATGATCTCTGCTTCACTCATCACTCAGCTTCATGTTACGGTTACTTTCAAAGCAGAAAGGCAGATAACTCCGGGAAACACGCCCGCAGAAAAACAAATCATGTTACGAGCAGGTATGGTTGGCTTGCCCAATATTGGGAAGACCACTCTTTTTAATGCGGTGACTGCGCAGTCATCCGCCGTAATCGCGAACTACGCCTTCTCTACGAGCAAGCCAAACGTCGGTGTCGTCACCGTCCCTGACGAGCGCCTGGCGCCACTCGCAGAGATAGTGAAGACCAAGGTCATCGTTCCCGCCAGCGTTGAATTCGTCGACATCGCCGGACTAGTGCGCGGCTCTTCAAAAGGTGAGGGTGTCGGCAATCAGTTTCTTGCTAGCATACGCGAAACCGACACGATGATTCAGGTTGTCCGCTGCTTCGAAGACGAGAATGTCGCCCATGTCGATGGCGCCATCGATGCCCGACGAGATATTGAAACGATCCAGATCGAGCTGGCGCTGGCAGATCTTGCAACTGTCGAGCGCCGCCGGGAGCGCGTGCAAAAGGGCGCAAAAGGTGGGGAGAAGATCGCGCGGGCGGAACTGGAGGTACTGGACAAATTGCAGCCCGCGTTGGAAGAGTTCCAGCCGGCTAAGAGTGTGGCTCTTAACGAGGAACAGCTCGTTATTGCCCGCAACTATTTCCTGTTGACGATGAAGCCGACTATCTACGCGGCCAACGTTAACGAAGTCACGCTCGCTGCCCCGAACGATAACGAACAGGTACAGGCAATTCGCGAAGTTGCTGCCAGTGAAGGCTCTGAATGTATTGTCATCTGTGCGCAATTGGAGGCGGATCTGGTCGGGCTGGCGCCTGAAGAGCGGCGCGAGTATCTGGAGTCACTGGGGGTTAAGAGTAGCGGCGTGGATCAGCTGATCAAGAGCGCCTATCGCGTGCTCGGGTTGATGTCATTTTTGACTGCCGGCGAGAAAGAGGTGCGTGCCTGGACAATTCCCCAGGGCTCGCGCGCGCAAGACGCTGCGGGCGCAATTCATTCCGATATCGCGCGTGGCTTCATTCGTGCCGAGATCGTCAGCTACAACGACCTGCTTGGTGCACGCACTTACGCAACCGCCCGCGAACGGGGACTACTAAGACTCGAAGGCAAGGACTACATCATGCAGGAAGGCGATATTGTGAACTTCCGATTCAATGTGTAATTACTGATTGCCGGAGGACCGCCCGTTTCGATCTTTTTGAACTACATCAATTAGAGCATCCAATCGCCGATCGCTGTGGGTTTCAGCTTCTGCCAGCACAGCAAATCTTTCTTCATTCCTGATAAATCTCTCCTCGTATTGCAGCTGTCGGTCAATGATCATGTTGATCCTCTCGCCCTGCTCTCGGATCTGATTGCGCGCCCGGTATCCGGCCGTAATCATCAATTTCACAATTCGTTCGAGGCGATCAAATCTTTGTTCAGGAGTCATCACGGTGCTTCCGCAGCCAAGTCGACCGTAATGATCGTGACTGAACCCGAGTTAGAGGTCAAGATTACCGAGCGGGTGCGGCGCTCGGTTCTTTATCTGAAATTTTGCATTGGTTTTGCTGTCGCTGGAAGCGGTGAGACCTGGTAAGAAGATCAGCGTAAGACAGCACGAATACCGACGAGGATGAGATAACCGATAGCGACTATTACCGCCACCTTAATCACCATCACCGCTAGCTTGAACAGGAATCCGATAATACTCAACGTGATTCCGGCAGCGGTCAAAACCAGGGGGATGCCAACAACCAAAACAAAGATACCCAAGAGGATGATGCCAACAATTCTCAAAACGTCCTTAGCTTCGTTCATTTCTTATCTCCAGCTCTTCAATAAATTCATCTGTAAATAATCCGTTCTCGCCACGGGTATACGAAGAACTTTCGCCGCACGTTCCCTCGAAGTTCGCTTGGGGCAAAGACCAAGCCCCCTCGGCGAATTGTGATAATCTTTACCTGAAACGAAGCAAAAGGTCATTAGGTTTGCTGGGTCCGCGAGTTTATCCCAAAGCGGCCCGCGCCGAGATTTCGTATGAGCCCAACCAGCAGGAGCCTTTTTGGAGATAGCGCCAGCGCCCCGCCCGACATCGCCGAGCCTCATGCGGCTCCCCTTGCCGAACGGATGCGACCAAGATCGCTCGACGAGTTCGTTGGTCAAAATCACCTGGTGGGTGAAGGTCGAATCTTGCGCCGCTTGATTGAAAGCGCCGGAACCCTGCCGTCACTGATTCTGTGGGGCGCTCCAGGAACAGGCAAAACCACACTGGCACGCTTGCTGGCTGCCACAGCTAAAGCGCGCTTCATCGGTCTTTCGGCAGTCTTCTCTGGTGTAAAGGACCTCCGTGAAGCAATCGCGCAAGCGAGTCAGGAACGAAAATTCGGCGGCCGGACGATTCTTTTCATCGATGAAATTCATCGTTTCAATAAAGCCCAACAGGATGCCCTTTTGCACGCTGTAGAAAATGGAACGATAACTCTCATCGGAGCCACTACCGAGAATCCGTCTTTCGAAGTTACCGGCGCGCTTCTCTCACGTTCGCGCGTGTTAGTGCTTAATCAATTATCAGAAGCAGACATTGTTTTGATCCTGCAGCGCGCGGTACGAGACAAGGAACGCGGGCTAGGCGAACTGCGGGCTGAACTACCCGATGAGCTGATTCAGCGCATCGCTCACTCTGCGGGCGGCGACGCTCGGGTTGCCTTAACAGCTTTAGAGGCGGCGGTGGAAGCAACCACTCCTGATAAGACCGGGTCACGCACTATTACCAACGAGACGATCGTTGAAGCTCTGGGTCGCGCTCATTATGCCTACGACAAGGGTGGTGAGGAGCACTACAACCTGATCTCGGCGCTGATCAAGTCGCTGCGCAACTCGGACGTTAATGCGTCGCTGTATTGGCTCGCACGGTTGATCGAAGGTGGCGCCGATCCGATCTTCATTGCGCGGCGGTTATGCATTCTCGCTTCAGAAGACATTGGCATGGCTGACCCTCAAGCGATGGTGCAGGCAGCCGCCGCTGCCGACATAGTGCAGCTCATCGGTCTACCTGAAGGTCTGTTTCCCCTTTCCCAGGCGACAATCTATTTGGCCAAAGCACCGAAATCAAACGCGATTAAACGTGCCTATCATGCGGCTGCCAGCGACGCAGCGGAAACTGCGCGGGAACCAGTCCCCTTGCACTTGCGAAACGCAGTCACTCCCCTCATGAAACATGTGGGCTACGGTGAAGGTTATCGCTACGTTCATAACGATCCGCAAGCCCAGACAGAAATGCCTTGTTTGCCTGAGCCATTGCGCGGCAGAAATTATTTGGAAGACGAATAACAAAAGAAGTTTCTTAGAGAAGATGAATACCGTTAAATCAGGCAAAGAAATTGCGTTTTTGCACGACCTGTTTGTCGCCACCGACTGGGGCGAACGCTTCGCTGAGTTGATTGACCAAAACATTACCTTACCGAGCAAAGGTCAAGCCCTTTATCTGGGCTCGGGTACGGGCGGTCACGTGCTGGCAGTGCATGAGCGCGCGGGCGAGAAGTTACGCTTTGTTTGCGTAGAAGAACACGATGAGTATTTGGAGATTGCCCAAGCCAAAGCTACAGCGGCCAATGTGCCGCTTGAATTTCACCGCGGATCCGTCGATCAACTCAACTTCGCTGATGACGAGTTCGATATCGTCATTGGCGATGGGTCGTTGGTAACTCCAAATCGCGTCCCGAAGATGATTGCCGAGATGGTGCGGGTGGCCCGTCCGGGAGCGCTCGTAGCGTTTGTACTACCTACGGCCTCAAGCTTTGGCGAGTTTTTCTCAATCTACTGGGAACTGCTGCATAAGTGCGGACTCGAACGGGAAGCAAGCGTCGAGACTCTCATCGCTGAGTTACCAAGCGTTTCCGAAATCGAAGGATTGGCCGAGAGCGCCGGGTTGGAGAACGTAACCAGCGTCTCGCGAATTGAAGAGTTTACTTACGACTCAGGGGATCAATTCGTCAATTCACCGCTCGTTTCCGACTTTCTCATGAAACGGTGGACTGAATTTTTGCCGGAACACTCCCGGGCACAAGTCGCAAAGGAACTGCCGCAGCTGGTAGATGAAGATAGGCAACAGGCGGACTTTATCTTTTCGGTGAAAGCGACGTTGGTGAAGGGACGCAAAGCACAAACTCACTGAAGCCAATTGAAGGACCGATGTTGTGATTGCTGACACGCGCCGAGCGCCTGTGGAGAACCATTAGTGAGGGTAAGGGAGGGCTATTTCTCGCGAGCTTCCTTTAATTCTTCTTTCTCGCTTTCGTCGAGACCTTCTTTGAACGCTCGTTTACTCTGTCCCAACGCCTTGGCTAACTGGGGAAGCCTCGTCGCTCCAAACAGCAGAAATATTACGACGGCGATGGCGATGAGCTCCGTAGTACCGAGTCCACCGATTGCCAATATTGTTTCAGTCATCTTTGCCTCGTTTCAGCGAGTGGTGATCAGGTTACCTTGTCACTCGCTGTGGTTGGATTCGTAGAAAAGATACTTACGCCAGGTTTCGTCGGCACGGCCCAGATAACGCATGATTTGCCGGTTAACGTGTAACGAAAAACCTCGCGGCCTGCGCAAGAGATGCATACCAGACTCTTCCGGTGTGCGGCTCCCCTTGCGATGATTGCAACGCTTACAGCACGCCACCAGATTATCCCACGCCGACTCCCCTCCACGCGAACGCGGCATCACATGGTCTAATGTCAGTTCGGCAGGAGTGTATTGGCGGCCGCAGTACTGGCACGTTGAATGGTCACGCAGCAAAATGTTCTTGCGTGAGAGGGAGCGTCGCTCAAAGGGAATGTGTTTGTACTCCGTCAAGCGGATTACCGAAGGCGCATGAATCGACAACTTCTCCGAATGGAGCATGTGGCCGTTGTGCTCCTCCACCCGCGCTACCCCTTTGAAGATCATTACCACTGCGCGCCGTTCGGCACACACGTTGATTGGTTCAAAGGAAGCATTTAGTACTAAGACGCGGCCGTTCATCCTGCGGCTGATATTACGCGAGCCCTGTCCTAAGTCTCAAGTCCCAAGGGCCGCAAGGCTCAGGTCTCAGGTTTCAAGGCTCAGATCTTAGGTCTTAGGTCTTGGGTCTTGGGTCTTGGGTCTTGGGTTTTAGGTCTTAGGTTTTAGGTCTTAGGTCGCAAGTCTCAGGTCTCAGGTCTCAGGTCTCAGGTCCAAGTCTCAGGTCACGAGTGTTCTGACATTGGAGTTACGAACCTTTGGCCCGCTTTCAACAGAGACCAACCAAAGACCATGGCCTAAGACCCAAGACCCAAGACCTGAGACCAAAGACCAAAGACCTGATCCTACTGGTTCCTAAATCGATCAGTGGCGTCGACGAGAGCGGCGATAGTTCCCTTTTCAGTAGCCGAATGTCCGGAGTCTGGAATTATCTTGAAATCCGCCTCCGGCCAGGCGCGATGCAGATCCCATGCGCTCATCATCGGACAGACCACATCGTAGCGGCCCTGCACTATGACAGCCGGAATGTGCCGAATCTTATCGACGTTCTCGATTAAATAGTTGTCGGTATCGAAGAAAGCGTTGTTGACGAAATAGTGAGCCTCAATGCGGGCCAGCGACAGAGCTGTATGTGGCGAACCAAAGTGGTCGATCAAATCCTGGTCGGGAAATAACTTTGAAGTGCTCGCTTCCCAAATCGACCAGGCCTTTGCCGCTTCCATTTGTACGGCCTCATCATTGCTCATCAAACGGCGGTAATACGCTTGCAGCATATCGTCACGCTCGGCCTCAGGGATAATCCGCACATATTCTTCCCAGATGTCCGGGAAGAGCGCACTTGCCCCCTGCCCTTCCTGGTAGAACCAGTCGATCTCTTTGGGCCGACAAAGAAAGATGCCGCGCAGCACGAGCGCGGTGCAGCGGTCCGGATGTGTCTGAGAGTATGCGAGCGAAAGCGTGCTGCCCCAGGAGCCACCGAACACCAGCCACTTTTCAATGCCGAGATGTTCACGCAACCGTTCGATGTCCGCAACCAGATCCCAGGTGGTGTTGTCTTCGAGGTTAGCGTGCGGGGTGCTGCGACCGGCCCCGCGCTGTTCAAAAAGCACGATTCGATAAGTTGCGGGATCGAAGAAGCGCCGGTAATCCGGCACTACCCCGCTGCCCGGCCCGCCATGAAGAAAGACAGCAGGCTTGCCGTTGGGATTGCCGCACTGCTCATAGTAGAGCTCATGAATTGGAGATACTTTTAGTCGCCCAGTGTCGAATGGTTCAATTTCGGGGTAGTAGGTTTTCATCGGGCCATCATACAAACAGTCCGCGGCTTGTGCTAACGCTCCGGCTCTCTTTTAATAACGAACCGGCCTGGCTATCGTCAGTACCAAGACAGATTCAGCACCAGCGGATAACAACACCTGAGCGCATGCCGAAACAGTGGCCCCGGTGGTGAATACATCATCAACCAGCAAGATCTTCTCGCCGGCAACGAGACGTGGATAACTCACTGCAAATGCCGAAGCGACAGACGAACGACGACCCGTTGCATCCATCCCAGCCCGATGTTTTGCTGAGTGTGATGTGCGAATGAGGCTCTTATTATCAAACGGTAACCGTGCTCTCAGCGCGAGCTGCCGTCCAATCACTGTGGCCTGATTGAATCCACGCTCTTTCTCTCGATCAGGATGAAGTGGAACTGGAAGGACACGAGTCGCCTGGTCTAGCGGCGAGCGCTGTTGGGTTTGAGCAAGCAACCTTAACAGGTGCTGCGAAACATTTGGTTCGCGCTTTAAAGCCAGCACCGCAGCCCGCAGTGCTCCTTCATAGGCGCCGCAGGCACGGGCAGCCGTGAATGCATCATTATCGCAACGCCTGCATCTGACGTCGGTCCTTTTTTCCGCTGCGATCGCTCCCAACGAGGGAGCACCGCATTTCCAGCAAATCGTATCCGTATCCGTAAACAGACGCGTTGCTGCCCAACAATCGGCGCAAGCAATTCCTAAATGACGACTCTCAACGCTTTGCTGACAGACGGCACAGGATTGCGGGTAGACGAGCGTCAGCAGGCCATCCAGGATCAGATTTGTCGCTTTGGTGAGGAACATCGAAAGCCACCGGTGAGCAGTGGATCCTAAAAACGCTCGGCCTCCCTAACTTAGGGAGGCCGGCATTATGTCACTCGATTTAAGGAAGTTCTATTCGTCGTCCTCGCCCAGCAGCCCACGCTCCTGTAAGTCCTGACAACGCACACAATGTCGTGCCCAAGGCACCGCGTCGAGACGCTTATCCGGCAATGCCTCGCCACAGTGAGCACACTTGGCATACTTGCCATCCTCGATGCGCTCGAGTGCCTCATCAATCAAGTTGAGCAACTTACGATCGTTGTCAGACATTGAGACGAGCAGCTCTTTGGTATAAGCATTGGCCGCCATATCTGCCGGATCCTGAGTAGCCTCGGCGTCGCGCTCGCGACTGTAAAGTTCCGCCTGTTGTACCTGGCCCACCAAACTTTCGCGGCGGCCCAACAACTTGTCGCGGAAAACTCTGACTTTTCGTTTTTCCATTATCGTTTCATCCTCCACCCTACTTGTTACGAAGAATGCGAACTAAGAGAGCTAACAAATCTGCGAATCATTTCTGATAAGGCAATCCATGAATGATCGTATATGCCCGGTATAACTGCTCCAACAAAACCACACGAGCCATTTCGTGTGTCAGTGTTAAGCGAGACAACGACCAGCGCTGCTGTACGCGCTCGGCAAGCTCCGGCGCAACGCCATGGGGGCCGCCAACAATGAACGCTACTTCCTTCGTGCCTTGATTCTCCCAACGCTGAATCTGAGCTGCCAAATCCTGCGAACTCCACTCACTACCCTGCGGATCAAGCAGCACCGCTACTGCGCCGTTCGATAGCCGGTCTGAGATGCTCCGCGAACCTTTATCGATGCCCGCCTTGGAGCCGGCGCCGCGACTCTCGCGAATTTCCACTACTTCACAACGTGTAAAGTGAGAAAGACGCTTTTCATAATCCGATTGCAATTCCCGCAACCGCGTGTCTTTCGTTTTGCCTGTCCAGATGACTCGCAGCCGCATTGATTAGCATCGCGCAGCAAAGTACCGTCGAGTACGAACACTACACACTTCCTCGGTCGCCGTTTCTGCCTGCCTTCGGTTCAGTTCCTTTTCCCAGTCTCTCGAGGCGCTCGTAAAGATTCTTGCGACTAATTCCCAGGATCCGGGCAGCAGCAGTTTTATTGCCTCTGGTTGTAGCCAGCGTTTCCTGCAAGTAGTCTGCTTCGACCTCCGCCAGCGAACGAGGTTGATGTAGCTGTCGTTGCGCAATTACTCCCGCTCGCACTGACGCGGGGAGATCAATCACTTCTATCCGTTTGCCCGTTGCAAAGATCACGGCCCGCTCAATGGTGTTCGCCAGCTCGCGAACGTTGCCGGGAAATTCGTACTCACTCAAAAGCGACATCGCCTCTGGCGCAATCGAGGTCAAATCACGACCATGTTTGGTCGCATAAGTGCGAAGGAAAGCTTCAGCCAGCCCAGGTAAGTCGGCAATACGTTCTCGCAAGGGCGGTACGTTAATGTGCACCACATTCAAGCGATAAAACAGATCCTCACGGAAACTCCGTCTAGCGACTGCCTGAGTTAAGTCGACATTGGTTAATGCCATTAAGCGAGCGTCGACTTTTATCGTTTGCCGCCCACCCAGTCGCTCAAACTCGCGCGTTTCAATCACGCGCAGGAGCTTTGCTTGCGAGTCGTTCGACAAGTAAGCAATCTCGTCGAGAACGACCGTGCCGTGCTGCGCTGCTTCCAGCCGGCCGGGCTTGGTCTCGGTGGCGCTCGTGAAGGCGCCCCTCTCGTAACCGAACAGTTCTGCTTCCAGCAACTCGCCGGGCAAAGTGGCGCAATCGATCTTTACGAAAGGTTGCGTCGCCCGCGAAGAGCGCGAGTGGATATAAAACGCCAAAGCGTCTTTCCCTACTCCGGATTCTCCGGTCACGAGAACATTAGCGTCAGTGGCAGCGACGCGTTCGGCAAGCCCGACGGCTTCCTGCATCGCTTTTGACTGCGCAATTATCTCGTTCATTCGGTTCTCAAAGAGCTCGTTTGATTAACCAAAGCTGCCGGCAATTCCACCCGTTTGGATTCGCGCCACAATCTCTCAAGGTCATAAAACTTTCGCGCTTTGTCGGCAAAGACATGAACTATGAAATCGCCGTAATCCAGCAGTATCCATTCCGCAGTCTTGCGACCTTCAACGCGCGCCGCGGGATTGCCGGTTTTCTTTAATCGCTCCAGGACCTCATCAGCGATTGCCTGCACCTGACGCTCGTTTGAGCCGCTGGTAATAACAAAGAAATCAGTAAAGCTGGCGATCTCCCGAAGATCGAGCACCACCGCGTCAAGCGCTTTTTTGTCCCCGGCGGCTTGCAACGCAATTACGATTCGCTCATCAAGTTCGTGACTCGGTTCAGTTGCCTTCGGCTTCGGCTGATGACTAACTGCTTTCGGGTTTAATGATTGCTCTTTGGCCGTTGAATTAGGATTCATTCGTCTCTCGATATAATTCGTACTTAACTATGTAATCTGCGATTGACTCAGGTACCAGTTCCCTTAGCCGCTGAAACTCTTGCTGGCGTGCGGCGCGGCGAATTTCAGTTGCCGAAATCTCCAGCTGTACTGCATCCGTAAAGAAAATCTGCTTCCCATTTATTGTAGGTCTCGCTGTGAGCCCTTTTCTCAAATCCACAATTCGTCCGGCTACCTCCGCGTCGATGCCTGAAAGTTCAAGCTCGTAGCCGGGCCGGGTGATCACAATGTGATTAGCCATGGTCAGCAAGCGGTGCCATTCCTTCCAGGTTTGGATCTCTGACCAGGAATCAGCGCCCATTACGAAGAACAGTTCCGCACTTTCTCCCAGCTCGGCTTCAAAGTGGGCTAGCGTTTCGACCGTGTAACTCCGGCCCGGCGATTCGAGTTCGAAACTGGAGATCCGCAAGCTCGCATCCTGCTGGGTCGCCAAAGCCAACATCGCATAGCGATGAAGTGCCGGGGTCACATCGCGACTGCGTTTATGCGGCGCAATCCACGCCGGCACAAACAGCAACTCGTCAATCTCAAAGATCTGCGAGATTGTTCTCGCTACGGCCAGATGCCCCAGGTGAACCGGATCAAACGTGCCGCCATAAAGAGCAATCCTCTTTTTGCCACTCATTAGTCCCGGACAATTCCCTAACCGTCAGACCCGTCAGTTCGTTATTCTGACAGCGCCAGTTCCACAATAGCGTTTTCCCTGGCAACCTGTTTCAACGCTTCGAGTTTCAACGCCACTGCATTGACCAACTCACGAACGTTCTGATTCGTAACCGAAGAGATGGCATGAAACTCGTGACCATCCGCTAGCGCCGCTTGCTTTAGAGACTCGAGCCGCTCGGGTTGTTCCAGCGCGTCCAACTTCGTGGCCACAACTATTTGCGGACGTAGGGCCAGCGCGGCGTTGTAAGCTGCGAGTTCGCGATTCACCGTTTGATAATCATCAACAGTCTCTCGTCCTGAGAAAGACGACACGTCAACCAGATGAAGTAACAACAAGGTGCGCTCAATGTGTCGCAGGAATTGATCGCCGAGACCGGCGCCCTGATGTGCGCCTTCGATTAAGCCGGGAATATCAGCGACAACGAAGGTGCGAAAGTCACCCAGGTCAACGACTCCGAGATTGGGTTCCAATGTTGTAAAGGGGTAGTCCGCGATTTTCGGCTTGGCTGCCGATATAGTGGAGATCAAGGTCGATTTGCCGGCATTGGGAAAGCCGACGAGACCCACATCAGCAAGCAGCTTTAGTTCGAGCTGCAACTCCAACTCTTCGCCGGCACTGCCATCCTGGTGATATCTAGGCGCGCGATTTGTGGAGGTAGCGAAATGCGAATTACCGAAACCACCGCGACCACCCTGGGCGGCGAGCCACTTAGCGTCGTCGGCTGCCAAATCCTGCAGCAACGCGCCGGTACTTACTTCAAAGATCTGTGTGCCAACCGGAACGCGAACTAAAACATCCTCGCCATCGCGTCCCGATCGCTTTGAGCCTTCGCCGTGCATGCCACGGCCGGCAACATGTTCGGGGTTGTATCGGAGGTGAAGCAGTGTATTGAGTGAAGAGTCAGCAACGATCCAGACATCCCCACCGCGTCCGCCTTCACCACCCGAGGGACCGCCCCGCGGAACGAACTTCTCGCGTCGAAATGCGGTGACGCCATTACCTCCATGCCCTCCCTGGACGCGAATCTTAACGCGGTCAATAAACATATAAATCGAAAGCGACGCCAGGCTCAGCTAACACTTCGCCTGGGCGCCGCATGAGATTAAATCTCTTCGCGTCACCTAAGCGGTAGACGCCTGTTCGAGGGGATAGACGCTGATAAACTTGCCACCGCGACCTTTGTCTTCAAATTTGACGACGCCTTCGATCAGCGCGAAAAGGGTATCGTCCTTACCGCGGCCGACATTCTTTCCTGGTTTCCATTTTGTGCCGCGTTGCCGCGCTAAAATGTTTCCACCAAGAACACGTTCACCACCAAACTTTTTAAGACCCAATCTCTGCGACTGCGAGTCGCGTCCGTTACGAGATGAGCCAACTCCTTTTTTATGTGCCATAACTCAATTTCCGATTTGCGATTGCCAATTGACGATTTAGATTTGTTTTCAATCGGCAATTGGCATTTGGCAATCGGCAATCCTCCCTAGCCAATCGAATCAATGCGAATGGCTGTATACCCTTGGCGGTGACCCTGGGTGCGCTTGTAATGTTTGCGACGCTTTTTCTTGAACACCAAAAATTTTGCGCCCCGTCCATGTTCTACGACCGTTGCGGAGACCTTCGCCGCACCTACCACCGGGGAATCACCTTCACCGCCCGTCAACAAGGCCTCGAGCTCAATAGACTTTCCGGCGTCCGCCACAATCGAGGGAATTCGAACAGTAGTCCCTTGCTTTACGACAAACTGCTTACCGCCGGTCTTGATAATTGCAAATGGCATTGTTCACCTCAGTAACGAAACTGACCCCCGGAAAAGTCGATTATTATAGGCATCCGGGCCGCAAACAGCAACCGCTCAGCGCGCTGTCGTCAGGACGTCTGTTTTCTTTAGTCCATTCTTTTGCAGAAAGTGCTCCATGAAACTTGTTGAGACATCGCCGGCCTGAAAAGTCGGATCATCCATAATTTTCAAGTGCAGCGGAATCGTAGTCTTAATACCCTCTACTACCATCGCTTCCAAGGCTCGGCGCATCCGGGCAATTGCCAAATCCCGAGTTCGCGCATGAACAATGACCTTGGCGATCATTGAATCGTAAAACGGTGGCACCTTGTAGCCGGAGTAAACGTAGGTGTCGACACGCACTCCAGGACCACCTGGTAAGTTGAAAGCGGTAATTGTTCCCGGCGACGGGGCAAAAGTCTCGGGGTTCTCAGCATTAATACGACATTCAATCGCGTGACCTACAATCATCAGATCGTCTTGTGTGTATCCGAGCCGTTCGCCGGCAGCGATGCGAATCTGATTGCGCACAATGTCTGCCAAAGTAACCATTTCCGTGACTGCATGTTCCACCTGAATGCGGGTATTCATCTCCATGAAATAGAAACGATTGTCCTGATCCAGAAGGAACTCAACAGTTCCGGCACTCGAGTACCCCAGTTTTTTGCAAGCAGCAACAGCCGCGGCACCCATCTCGTTTCGCAACTCCGCGGAGAGGACAGGCGACGGCGCCTCTTCCAACAATTTTTGATGCCGGCGCTGAATTGAGCACTCACGCTCACCGAGATGAATGCAGTCACCGTACTCGTCCGCAAGAATTTGAATTTCGATGTGACGAGGATTTTCCAGATAGCGTTCGATGTATACGGTGCCGTCCTTGAAGGCAGCAGCCGCCTCAGTAGAAGCAGCTTCCAAAGCGCGACCCAACTCATCGGCGGAGCGAACGATTCTCATGCCGCGGCCGCCACCGCCGGCTGAGGCTTTTACGATCACCGGAAAACCAATTTCGCGCGCAAGCCTCCTGGCCTCGTCTTCAGAGGTTATGGGATCAGGACTACCCGGCAACACGGGCAATCCAGCTTCCTTCATCACGCGCCGCGCTTCGATTTTGTCGCCCATCAGTTTGATGATGCTCGACTTCGGACCAATGAATTTGATATTGCAGGCTTCGCAAATTTCTGCGAAGTAAGACGACTCAGCAAGGAACCCGTAACCTGGATGGATCGCGTCGACATTAAAAATCTCGGCGGTGCTTATGATTGAGGGGATGTTCAGGTAACTTTGCGCTGAAGGCGCGGGCCCGATGCAAGCCGCTTCGTCGGCAAAGCGCACGTGTAACGAATCACGATCCACATCGCTATGAACCGCGACTGTGCGAATGCCCATCTCTTTACAAGTCCAGATAATTCGGCAGGCAATCTCGCCGCGGTTAGCAATCAGGATCTTCTTGAATTTTCGATTTTCCGAACTCATTTTCAGGGTCAAAACTTAACGCCCAACGTCCTTCGATCCAGCAATGGACTTCAGACACGTGGGCGTTGAGCTCGATTAGCTATCGCTTAATTCCGAAGAGGGGCTGTCCGTATTCAACCGGCTGCCCGTTCTCCACGTAAATCTTTACAACTTCACCAGCCGTCTCCGCCTGAATTTCATTCATCAACTTCATTGCCTCGATGATACAAACCACTGTATCGGCTTCAACATTGCTTCCGATTTTCACAAACGGATCCACATTAGGCGACGGTGAACGATAAAAGGTCCCCACGATGGGCGAGGAGATCATGTGAAGATCTTGATCCTCGGAAGCTGCGCCCTGCGCTTGGGCGCCGGGATGCGTCGGAGCGGAACCCGTACGCGGCTGGGCTTCAACACCCGTCAGCTCTGCTCTTTCAGGCTGCGCACCTGAACCACTACGTTCCACTCAGTTCCGGCGCTACTGCATCGCGCCGCACATGTAAGCGAAAACCTTCTCGGGCAATCTCAAATTCCGCAAAACCGTTCTCGTGAATCAGATCGATCAGCTCGCGTAACTCATCCATGTTTACCGAGGGATCGATTTGACGCGAACGTTGGCGCCGGCGACGATTCGGCTGACCCGGTTCCCGAGTCTCGAGGTCGTTCGGTACTGCGGTCTGTTCATTTAAGCTTTCTGGTTCGCTCATTTTTGATGGTTTCGCTTCAGCCAATGATCAAACTCCTCAAAGTGACGAGCCCCAAAAGACTCGGTTTCCTGGCGCCGAAGATCCATTTGGGGCCTTTGCCGATGGGCTGCGACGCAGCGAAGTCGGCCGGTCGGTCAACTTTTCTACTTCGATTCTTCCTCTGACTGACCTACCTCCCCCTCGACTTCAGGAACGTTCTCCGAGCTATCGGTTGCCGCTGCCTCCGCAACAGTCTCCGGCTCCTCCACAGGTTCGGCAACCTTGGCGGCGCGCGCCGGAGAAACCTCTCGGGTCTCTCCTGACTTCTTCTTCCTTTGACCCTGCGACTTAGAGCGTTTCTTGGCGGCTTCAACGGCTTCAAGCTCGCGAGGATTATCGACCAGCTCGATGATCGCGAGTTCCGCGTTGTCGCCATCACGCCTGCCGAGTTTAAAAATGCGCGTGTAGCCTCCGGGCCGATCTTTATAACGTTCGCCTAACTCATCGAACAACCGCTTTACTGCAGCCACACCGGCGGTGCGCGGCAGGCGAGCCTGACCGCGTTTCCCGTTTAGCTCTGTCTGTTGCATGTTGCCGGCGTGAAAGAAGCCCGCCGCCTGCCGGCGCAGGTGAACTGCGTTGATTTTTGCACTGTCACCCTCAAGCTGCTGAGCGCGACACGATAGCGTGATCGCCCGTTCAACGAAGGGGCGCAACTCCTTTGCTTTCGGCAAGGTAGTGACGATACGTTCTGCGCGAGCATTGATTAATGAGGTCGCCAGATTGCGCAGCATCGACATGCGATGCTCCGAAGTTCGACCTAATTTGCGATGTGCCTTTTGATGCCGCATGACTTCACTCGAAAACTCTAGGTTAGTAATCCTCTAATAAATGTCGCTAACAAACTACTGTTCTTCTTCCGCTTCAAAGTCGGCAGCATCGGCCGTGTCGCGTCCGCCCGAGCCGGGAATTGGATTACCTTGTTCGTCAAATTCCATCCCAAAGTCCAGACCCATGCCGTTAAGGATGTCCTTGATTTCGTTCAGAGACTTTTTGCCAAAGTTCTTAGTCGCCAGCATCTCGCGCTCCGAGCGCTGCACCAAATCGCGAATGGTGCGGATGTCGGCGTTCTTCAGGCAATTATACGAACGAACAGACAGCTCGAGTTCGTCAACGGAACGATCCAATTGGTCATTGCGGGGGAGGGGCGGGCGCTCCATCTTGGAGTAAGAGAAGTCGTCAGCATCCTCTTCAAAATTGATGAAGATGGACATGTGGTCCTTGATCAACTTCGCCGCCAGGCCAATCGAGTCTTCAGGCTTGACTGAGCCGTCGGTCCAAACTTCAATCGTTAGTTTGTCGAACTCAGTATTTTGACCTAAGCGCGCGGCCTCAACTGTGTAGTTAACTTTCTTGACCGGCGTGTGCACTGAATCAATCGGGATGTAACCCAGCGAGAGATCTTCGTCAAAGTTGCGATCAGCTGAGACATAGCCACGTCCACGCTTCAATCTCATCTCGACGTTCAACGAGCCGCCGTCGCTAACCGTGGCGATATGTACGCTCTCATCGAGGATTTCGACGTCAGCGTCCGTCTCGATATCAGCAGCAGTAACCTCGCCAGCCGCTTCTTTGGAGATTCTGAGGGTCTTCGCCTCGCCTCCATGCAACTTAAAGGGAACTTGCTTCAAGTTAAGAATTACGTCAGTAGCATCTTCCACTACCCCTTTAATTGAGGAAAACTCGTGTTCCACGCCCTCAATCTTAATCGCTGTAACGGCTGCTCCTTCGATCGACGAAAGCAATGCGCGCCGGAGAGAGTTGCCGATTGTCGTACCAAAGCCCCGTTCGAAAGGTTGCGCGGAAAAGCGACCATACCTTTCCGTGAGCGTTTCCGCGTCAGCCGCCAAACGACGCGGCATCTGAAATCCCGTCCAAAGATTATTCTGATCCATAGCCATAATTTTCAGTCTCGGTTCGAAACATCAACCGCGTAGGCCGCGCTCGCCGGCGGCCTGCGCGAGATTAGGTTACTTACTATAAAGCTCGACGATAAGCTGTTCATTAATTGAGCGATCGATGTCATCACGCGATGGCAATCCGCTGATACGCACGCTCATATCCGCACCATCTTGCGAGATCCAAGACGGCCTTCCGCGTCCGGCAGCGGTCTGCCAGGCGCCTTCGATGTGCGGGTTCTTGCGACTCGCCTCGCGAACGCTGATCAGATCCCCGGCCTTTACCTTAAAAGAAGGGATGTCTACCTTGCGGTCGTTTACAATGATGTGGCCATGATTAACGAGTTGCCGCGCCTGGCGCCGTGATGTAGAAAATCCTGCGCGATACACGGCATTGTCCAGGCGTCGCTCGAGGAGGAACAGCAGGTTCTCGCCTGTGATTCCCTTCATGCGCGCGGCGCGCTCAAAGTAGTTTCGGAATTGTCCTTCGAGAATGAAGTAGATGCGCTTGACCTTCTGCTTTTCGCGGAGCTGCTGGCCGTAACCAACAAGCGCTTTACCGCGACGCATCGAGTTACCATGTTGTCCGGGCGGTTGAGTCCCGCGCTTTTCGATCGGACAAGATGGTTTGTAGCAGCGATCGCCCTTGAGAAAAAGCTTTGCACCTTCGCGGCGGCACAAGCGGCACACCGCATCTCTATACCTAGCCAATTTGTTTCTGCCTCCAGTTAGTTCCGGAAAAGTTTACAGGCTGCGTTTTCAAACGCCGGCCCTTCATCCTTTAGGTCAAAACATTGCCGATTTCCAATTGGCGATTGCCAATTGAAACCTCGTGTCAGTATCTCTTTTTCACTAAACCAAATTTTGCAATTGCACACACCGCAAGTGGCAACTGATAATCGGCAATTCCCAATCGTCAATTGGCAATTGCCTAGACTCTGCGCCGCTTCGGTGGTCGGCAACCGTTGTGCGGGATCGGTGTTGAATCGCGAATCGTCATCACTCTGATTCCAGCATTCGCAATCGCGCGAATCGCTGATTCGCGTCCCCCACCCGGACCCTTCACACGAACCTCACACTGCTGCATGCCTGCTTCGTGGGCCTTCTTAGCGGCTTCGTAAGCGGCTTGCTGCGCGGCAAACGGAGTTCCTTTACGCGATCCACGAAATCCGCGCGCACCTGCTGACGACTGGGCGACCAGATTTCCTTCCAGATCGGTAATCGAAATCATCGTGTTGTTGAAAGACGCTGCAATGTGGGCAATACCCACAGGCACGTTCTTCTTTTCTTTCTTACGAAAAACTTTTTTCTTTCCGCTTGCTTTGGCCATAACTTAGTTTTCGTTCAGATGTTCACAATGCGGCCCGCTGCAAGCAGCAGACTCGCAAGATCAATTCACTATTTCTTGCCCGGAGCTTTCTTCTTGGCAATTGTGGCGCGACGTGGGCCTTTGCGTGTACGCGCGTTGGTATGAGTCCGCTGTCCGCGCACCGGCAAGGCGCGACGATGTCGTAACCCGCGATAGCAGCCGATGTCCATCAACCTTTTGATGTCCATTTGGATGCGCTTGCGAAGGTCGCCCTCTATTTCGCCCTGGGCCTCAAGCACGCCGCGAATGCGACTCAACTCGTCTTCACTCAAATCTTTCACACGAGTATCGACATTCACTTCCGCTTCCTTGAGGATCGAAGTCGCACGAGAACGACCAATTCCATAAATGTATGTGAGCCCGATCTCGGACCGTTTGTTGGGTGGAAGATCAACTCCAGCTACACGTGCCATTCCTGTTCATTCTCCAAAACGTAACTACGACGCTCTGCCAGCGCCGGCTAAAGTCTTATCCTTGTCGCTGTTTGTGCTTCGGGTTGGTGCAGATCACTCGCACTACGCCCTTCCGGTGAATCACCTTGCACTTGTCGCACATCTTTTTTACCGAAGCGCGCACTTTCATTTCCAGAACCCCCGAAGTCTCTCGACTGAATTCGTTATTTATAGCGGTATGTTATTCGTCCACGATTGAGGTCGTAAGGCGAAAGCTCCACGAGCACCCGATCGCCGGGAAGAATGCGAATGAAATGTTTACGCATCTTTCCCGAAATATGCGCCAAAACCTGATGCTGGCTGTCTTCCAACTCCACCCGAAACATGGCATTTGGCAAGGTCTCAAGGACTTTTGCCATGACTTCTATAGCTTCTTCCTTCGCCATGTCCTTCTAGAAGGGAATTTGCCAGTAGCGACAAACTGCAAATACTAGCATCCAGACGGCATTTTGCCAAGCTGACTGCCACCATCAGTTACAGCGACATTGCTACAGTCTGCTCTTGATTGATTAAAACTCGGGTCAACACCTCGGGGCCCGCTTCCGTTATCGCAATTGTATGTTCAGTGTGCGCGCTGGGCTGGCCATCTACGGTCACCACGGTCCAACCGTCAGGCAACACTCTGGTATGGATACTCCCCAGATTCACCATTGGCTCCACCGCAAACACATAACCCGCCTTGATCTTTGGTCCCTGACCCGGCCTACCGTAATTCGGTATTTGCGGATCCTCGTGCATCTGGCGTCCGATGCCATGACCTACATAATCACGAACGACCGAATAGCCATTCGCTTCAGCGTGCTCTTGCACTGCCCAGCCGATGTCTCCGAGATGCTTTCCGGGTCGACATTGCTCAATCGCTCGTTCCAAACATTCCTCGGTCACCTTGATCAGTTTCAACCGATCCTCCGACACGTTTCCCACTGGAACTGTAGTCGCGGTATCGCCGACGAAACCCTCCAGCGTCACCCCGCAATCAATCGAAAAGATATCGCCTTCCTTCAGTTTGTATTGCGAGGGAAAACCATGAACCACTTGTTCATTCACCGAAGCACAAATGGAAAACGGAAACCCGTGGTAACCCTTAAATGTTGGCAGCGCACCAGCATCGCGAATCATCTTCTCTGCCGCTCGATCGATATCCAATGTGGTGATGCCGGGCTCCACCATCCGGGTGAGATGTTTTAAGACCGAACCAACGAGCTGGCCCGCAGCGCGCATCTTTTCGATCTCTTTTTTTGACTTACCGATAATCATGAGCCGAAGTTCATCAACCACCCATCAAGATGTTCTTGATCTCGCGATGAATCGTTTCCCCATCTTTAGTGCCATCCACACGATGCAGCCGGCCAGAGTTCGCGTAATAATCAATCAGTGGTTTGGTCTGCTCGTTGTAAGTGTCCAACCGCACTTTAATCTTTTCCGCAGTGTCGTCGGCGCGCTGGATTAGGACAGCGTCGGGATGTAAATCACAACGGCCTTCCTTTTGCGGCGGCTTAGAATAGATATTGTAAATCTCGCCACAAACCGGACATGAACGCCGACCCGTAGCGCGCCGCTCCAGCAACTCGCAGGGTACATCCACGACGATAGCGGCAATCTCTTTGCCCTGCTCAGCGGCGAGTCGCTCCAACATTTCGGCTTGAGCTGGAGTGCGGGGAAAGCCATCGAGCACATAGCCATTCGCGCAATCGGGCCGGGCAGTACGATCCTGAACCACTCTAATCACGAGATCGTCTGAAGCAAGCTTGCCGGCTGCCTGCACTTGGCGAATCTCATCTGCTAACTCGTCCTGTTCCTGAGCTCGCGCGCGCAGGATGTCGCCTGTCGAAATCTGCGGCAAGTGCAGTCGCTCTTGAAGCAAACGCGCCTGCGTACCTTTGCCAGCACCAGGCGCACCCATCAACACAATCGTTTTCGACATACAGGAGTTTCAATTGCCGATTGGCGATTTACGATTGCCGATTAGAAGGTCTACCAGCACCAAATCATTATCGCAATGAAAAATCAGCAATCGGCAATTGGCAATTGGCAATTGCCTTACGCTCTCCGTCCTCGCAAGCGACCTCCGCTACCGAGGAACCCTTCGTAATTACGCATTACTAACTGCGCCTCAATCTGCGACACAGTGTCCATGGCTACGCCGACCAAAATCAGCAACGACGTCCCGCCAAAGTAGAACTGATACCCCATGCCTGTAGGAATCCAGGAAAGTCCCGGCGTGCTACTAACAAACTGGTCAAGCCAGGTGCCAATTAAGGGCAAACGGGCAACTTTGAATCCGCTCAACATGAATTGCGGGATAAACGCCACCGCCGCCAGGTAGAGCGCGCCAACAATCGTCAGCCTCGTCAAAATACTGTTCAGGTATTCAGCCGTAGCTCGTCCCGGCCTAATCCCGGGCATGAACCCACCATGCTTGCGCAGGTTGTCAGCCACCTCTTCAACGTTGAAAACGATCGAGACATAGAAAAAGGTGAAGAAGATGATCAACGAGAGAAAGATTAACTCGTAATAAGGATCACTCGCATGGAACGTCTGAAAAAACGTCCAAACCTTAGCCCAGGTCGTGTTGAGGTTGTTCTGATCAGGAGGAAAGGCGGCAAAAAGACTCTGCGGCATCGAAAGCACCGACGATGCAAAGATGACCGGAATCACACCCCCGATGTTTATCTTCAGCGGCATGGTGGTCTGCTGGCCACCAACAACCTGACGACCTACGTGACGTTTTGCATAGCTGACGGGAATCTTTCGCCGCGCCGCCTCCACGAAAACGATGAAAGCGATGATTAAGATGATCGCGATCATCAACGCAATGACGCCGACAATTTCCAATGTGTCGCCGCCACGCACGCGATTAAAAACCTGCTCCACACCGTTCGGCAACCCAATCACGATACCTGCAAAAATCAGCAACGAGATCCCGTTACCCACGCCACGCTCGGTGATCTGCTCACCCAGCCACATCACGAAAATCGTGCCGGTAGTCAGCGTCAACACTGTCGTAAGCAAAAATCCCCAGGTGTTCTCGCCGACGCCGTTTACCTGAAGCCAGTGCGCAACGAATGAAGTTTGAATTGCGGCTAGACCAACCGTGAGATAACGCGTCCACTGATTGATCTTCTGCCGGCCCATCTCGCCTTCTTCCTGTAGCTTTTTCAGCTGCGGCGACACTACAGTCATCAACTGCAGAATGATGGACGCGGTGATGTAAGGAGTTACGCCAAGGGCGAAAATTGAGATCGTGCGAAAGTTACCGCCTGAGAACAGGTCAAGTACACCCAGCAAAGTTCCCGCTACATCCTGCCAGACCTGGTCTAACCGCTCGCGGTTAATCCCGGGCGCGCCAACGTGAGCGCCGAGCCTGTATACCGCCAACATCGAAAGTGTAAACAAGATCCGCCGGCGAAGGTCCGGCACACTGAACATGTTTCGAACGGCTGCGAGAAACTTTTCCATACAAGTCCTTATGCGGTAGTTTCAACCGGCTTGCCCAGCTCCACGGCGGTGCCGCCAGACTTTTCAATCTTTTCGCGCGCACTCCTGGTAAAGCGATGGGCGGAGATGCGCAAGGCTTTCGAGAGCTCACCGTTTCCCAGCACCACGACATCGTGTTTGGCTTTCTTAATCAAACCTCGTTCATGCAGAAGGTCGGGAGTAACTTCTTCGTTCTCCTTAAAATGCTGTTCTAACGAGGCGATGCTGACTTCCAGCCAGCGCTTTTTGAAAATGTTCGTGAATCCGCGTTTTGGTAGCCGGCGATGCAAAGGCATTTGGCCGCCTTCGAAACCAATCTTCCGTGAATAGCCGGAGCGGGACTTTTGACCTTTCTCACCGCGGCCAGCGGTTTTACCCAGACCGGAGCCCGGGCCTCTGCCTACGCGCTTTTTTTTATGCGTGGACCCCTTCGCGGGATGCACATTGTTCAGACTGATGGCCATCATCTACTCCTAGCTACACTCCACAACCAACGCGGTTACTCAACAATCCGCAGCAAGTGCGGCACCTTCGCTACCGCGCCGCGCATCGACGGCGAATCGGTGCGCTCAACAATTTGATTCAACTTGGTGAGACCCAAGCTGCGCACCATTTCTTTTTGCGTTCTAGGCGCCGCGATAAAACTGCGATAGTACTGAATTCGAATCTTAGCCGTCGGCTTGTCCGCCGCGCTTTTCGCTTTTCTTGGCATAACACCCTCGTAAATCGTAAAACGTCAATCGTGAAAGTTGAGAATCGTGATTGTTTCAGCGGAAATCGTTGCTCCGGGTGACGATCGCTCTTCGATTACGATTCACGATTCACGATTCACGAAATTACATCTCTTCTACTTGCTTGCCGCGCAACCGAGCCAACTCCATCGGATCCTTCATTCGCAATAGCGCATCAAAAGTTGCTCGCACAACATTGTGCGGATTAGTCGAACCCAAAACTTTCGTGCGTACGTCGCGGACGCCGACAGCCTGCATAACGGCACGGACGGCTCCGCCGGCAATAACGCCGGTGCCTTCAGAAGCCGGTTTGACCATCACACGACCGGCGCCAAATTTCCCAATCAACTGGTGCGGTAGCGTGTTATTAATCAGTGGCACGCGAATCAAGTTTTTCTTCGCAGCCTCGATTCCTTTCTTAATCGCCAATGGCACTTCACGCGCCTTACCAGTGCCGAATCCGACGTGACCACCCTCGTCGCCTACAATCACCAGCGCTGCAAAGGACATGTTCTTGCCGCCTTTGACTACCTTGGTGACGCGGTTAATCGAGATTACCTGATCTTTCAGATCCAATCCCTGCGCGAGAATTCGTTGTTTTGGTTGTCTCATTTCTTCTCTTTACTTTTCTTCTTTGGCTTCTCTTCGACAGGCGCCGCTGCTTCGGGAGTTTCTTCCTGCTGAACAGCTTCGTCCTTGTTCAAACCCGCCTCGCGCGCCGCATCGGTCAGGGCCTTGATACGACCGTGGTACAAGTAACCCCCTCGATCGAAAACCACGCTACTGATGCCTTTCGCCAAAGCGCGTTCGGCGATTGTCTTGCCTACGCGGCGGGCAGCGTCAACGTTGCCGCCGGACGATCCGCGCAGGTCTTTTTCGGTCGTCGAAGCGGAAACCAGTGTCTGCCCTTCAAGGTCGTCAATCACCTGCGCGTAGATGTGATTCAAGCTGCGATAAATCGCCAGGCGCGGCCTCTCAGTACTGCCTCTCAATTTGCGGCGAATCCGCTTATGAATCGCTACTCGCACTAAGGCTCTATTAGTATTTGCCATAATCGTATTTCCGATTGCCAATTGCCGATTGCCGATTGCCGATTGCCGATTGGCGATTGGCGATTGGCGATTTTCCATTGGCTAGTTGATTACCCGAATAATCAACTCGGATCAGCTGCGCTCGTTGAGCCACCCAAGTTTCAGACCACATCAATCGGCAATTGCCAATCGGCAATTGGCAATTACTTGCCGGTCTTGCCGGGCTTCAACTTGATCGGCACGCCAACGTATCGAATGCCTTTACCTTTGTAAGCGTCGGGTTTACGCAGTTGGTGCATTTCTGCAGCAACCTGCCCGAGTTTTTGCTTGTCAATACTCGATAGCGTCAAAGTCGTTTGATACTGCTGGATGCTGCCTTTGGTGGTCAGACGTTCGGCCTTTGCTTCCACGCCTTCCGGCAGCGGAAACTCGATCGGATGCGAATAGCCGAGCGAAAAGACGATGCGTTTTCCCTGAACATCCGCCTTGTAACCAACTCCAACCACATCCATCTGCTTCGTAAAGCCTTCGGTCACACCGACGATCGCGTTGTTTGCAAGAGCTCGGGCGAGACCGTGCAAAGCCGCCTGCTCATCAGAGGAGCGCTCCGCCCGCAGCTCTTCGCCTTCGACTTTAAAACTGATGCCCTGAGGAATCGGCGTCTTCAAGGTACCCTTCGGGCCCTTAACCTCAAGTTCGCTTTCGCCAACCGTAACGGTGACTCCCTTCGGCACTGTGATTATTTTTTTTCCTATGCGCGACATAACGTTATTTCCGATTTGCGATTGCCGATTGCCGATTGCCGATTTTCGATTGATTCGTTTGCCAATCCGATCCGATAAACCTCACATCGTTTCGCTACATACCAATCGGCAATCGCCAATTGGAAATCGGCAATTAATAGATTTGCGCCAGCAACTCCCCGCCCATGTTCTCCCGGCGCGCTGTCTTGCCGCTCATTAACCCTTTTGAGGTCGAAACGATATTCACCCCGTAGCCGCCGAGTACTTTGGGAATTTCTCCGGAGCCGACATAAACACGTCGCCCGGGTCGCGAAACTCTTTCAAGATGTGTGATTGAAGAGGTGCCGCGCGCGTCGTAACGTAAAAAGATGCGAATCGAACGCTTCACGCCTTCGCCCTTCAGCACGAAGTTATTTACATAGCCCTCTTCCTTCAGAATGCGGGCGATCTCAAGCTTCAATCTCGAGGCCGGAATATCCACGCGCGAGTGCTTTGCCGCAATGGCATTGCGAATTCGCGTCAACATATCGGCGATGGGATCAGTCATGTATTACTCCACTTTCAATTGCCGATTTCCGATTGCCGATTTCCGATTTGCTTTCAATCGGCAATGGGCAATTGGCAATCGCAAATTTTCCTACCAACTCGACTTAACTACTCCAGGGATTTGTCCCTGCAACGCCAGCTCGCGAAAACAGATGCGGCACAAGCTAAACTTTCTCAGGTAAGCCCGCGGCCGGCCGCAACGCTTACACCGCGTATAAGCACGTACGGCGAATTTCGGCTTTCTTGATGCCTTCGCAATTAGTGATTTCTTTGCCATAACTCCTCGGGTTCCAGGTTCCAGGTTTCAGGTTTCAGGTTTCAGGTTTCAGGTTTCTTTATCACCTGACACCCGTCACCCGGCACCCGACACCGCCTCACGCTCTAAAGGGCATTCCCAAACTTCTTAGCAGCGCTCGCGCCTGCTCGTCGTTGCGCGCGGTGGTAACAATCGAGATGTTCATGCCGCGCATTTTTTCCACTTTATTGAAATCGATTTCGGGAAAGATTAGCTGCTCTCGGACACCAATCGTGTAATTACCGCGACCGTCAAAGGCCTTCGGCGAAACACCCCGAAAGTCGCGCACGCGCGGTAACGCAATCGATACCAGTCGATCGAGAAACTCATACATGCGGTCGCCGCGCAGGGTAACCATCACGCCAATCGGCATTCCCTGCCGCAGTTTGAATGAGGCGATCGATTTCTTCGCTTTCGTGATCACGGGCTTTTGTCCCACGATTGCCCGTACTTCATCTGCAGCAGTATCGAGAATTTTGGCGTTGGCGATGGCTTCGCCCATTCCCATATTGACCACAATCTTCTCCAGACGCGGTACCGCCATGGGATTCTTAATGCCAAATTCCTTGGCAATGGCTGGCGCCACCTCTTTGTGATATCGCTCTTTTAACCTTGCTGCCATTTCTTTCCTCGTTACTTCTCTATCGAATGGCCACTGCCGGCTGCCATCCGAGTCTTTGTGCCATCGCTCTCAAGGTGATACTTAACTCTCGTAGGCTTGCCGGATTGCGGATCGATTAACTGCACATTCGAGATGTCGAGATAAGCTTCCTTCTCGATAATGCCTCCGCCGCGATTGCTTTGCGGGTTGGCGCGCTGGTGGCGCTTAATAATGCCTGCGCCTTCAATCTTGATCTTGCCAATCTTCGGCGCCACTTCGAGCACGCGACCACGCTTGCCCTTATCGCGCCCGGCAATCACTACCACCTGATCGTTTTTCTTGATCTTCGCTCTCTTGGTTCCCGCCATCGCTTAAATAACCTCCGGCGCGAGTGAAACAATCTTCATAAAATTCTTGTCGCGCAGCTCACGTGCAACCGGTCCGAATACGCGCGTACCGATCGGCGTGCCATCTTCCTTTATCAACACCGCCGCGTTCTGATCAAAACGAATATAAGTGCCGTCTTTGCGACGCACTTCTTTCCGCGTGCGAACGATTACGGCGTCCTGGACCGTTCCCTTTTTAATTGTGCCGTCGGGCGATGCTTCCTTGACCGTGACCTTAATGCGATCGCCGAGGCTGGCGATCTTTCCGGTCGAACCGCCGATCGGCATGATCATCTCCACGCGTCGCGCTCCCGAATTATCGGCAACCTCCAGAGAGGTTTGCATTTGAATCATGACTTTATTTCCAATTGCCAATTGCCGATTGCCAATTGGCCTTAATTTTAAAGGTCCGTGTTAGATCCGTTTCCACACCAATTGGCAATCGGCAATCTTGCTATTTCGCTGCCTTCTGCACGATTTCAATCACCCGCCAACGCTTCTTCGTGGAAAGCGGCCGCGTCTCGACGATGCGCACCTTGTCGCCAATCGTGGCGCCCAGTTCGTCGTGGGCCATAAACTTTGAAGTCCGCCGCACATAGCGCCGATATTTCGTGTGCAGGACGAGGCGGTCGACACGCACCACGACTGTTTTCTGCATCTTGTCTGACGAAACAGTGCCGACCTTTTGCGAGCGCTGGGGGCGCTTGCTCGTTGCCTTCACAGCCTCGGGAGGTGCGTCGTTTGTCTTAATTTCTTTCTCTGGTTCCATGCTTCTCACTCAATGCCGGATTCGATCCGCGCTTTTAATTGTTTCAAACACTGCGGCTGCTAGCCCGCCTGTTGTCCTTGCCGCACTAGTGTTTGAATGCGGGCCAGTGATCTCTTTTCCTGACGAATGCGCTTCACGGCGTCAACCTCGCCGAGGGCGAGCTTGAACTTCAAACGAAAAAGCGATTCTTTCAAACGAGCTGCTTCGGCTGAGAGCTCTTCTTTCGACAGGTCGCGATACTTATCTAACTCTTCACGTCGCTTCATTAGATCGCGCCTCCTTCCTGATCTGCGCGCCGCACAAATTTCGTTCTAATGGGCAGCTTTGCCGCCGCCAGCCGCATGGCCTCGCGTGCCGTCGTCTCGTCCACACCTTCGATCTCGTAAAGAATGCGGCCCGGCTTAACTACTGCCACCCAATATTCAGGGGCGCCTTTGCCTTTGCCCATACGCGTTTCTGCCGGTTTCTTTGTGACAGGCTTGTCCGGGAACATACGAATCCAGACCTTGCCCCCACGCTTGATGTGGCGCGTCATCGCAATACGGGCCGCCTCAATCTGCCGATCCGTAATCCACGCCGGTTCCAAAGTCTTCAGCCCATACTCGCCAAAACTAATCTCACTGCCGCGATTCGCCACACCGGTCATGCGTCCGCGCATTTGCTTTCGGTGCTTAACTTTCTTCGGCATCAACATGATAAATGCTTCCCTATCTCAGTCTTCGATTACTTCGGTGCGTCTCAGAATCAGGTCTTTGGTCTTTGTCGTTTTTGGTTTTTGGTTTTCAAAGGCCAAAGACCAAAATCCTAAGACCGCCTGGCTATTCGCCTCGTGGCCGCCGCCCGTCCGAACCGCCCTCTCGTTCCCGACGAGTTCGAGGCCGGCGCTCGCGTTCACCCATTCGCGTTTCGTTGATGGGATCAGATCCGGTGCCCCGCGCCATGGCAGCTTTGGGATCCAAAATCTCGCCGCGATAGATCCAAACCTTCACGCCAATCTGTCCGAACGTGGTGCGCGCTTCAGCTAGGCCATAATCGATATCAGCACGAAGCGTGTGCAGTGGCAGTCGTCCCTGCAGGTGCCACTCGCTGCGGGCAATCTCAGCTCCGTTCAAACGGCCGCTAACCTTGACCTTGATTCCCTGTGCGCCAAATCGCAGCGATTCTTCAACCGCTTTTCTCATGGCGCGCCGGAAAGCAATGCGCTTTTCCAATTGCGCCGCAATCTTTTCCGCCTGCAACTGCGCGTTAAGTTCGGGCTTATGAATTTCCTGAATCGACACCAGGACTTCGCGGCCGGTCTTTGCGGATAGATCCGACTTCAACTTATCGATCTCCGCGCCCTTGCGGCCGATGATAATTCCCGGACGCGACGTAAAGATGATGATCTTCAGACGATTGGCCGCGCGCTCAATATCAACATGGGAAACGCCGGCGCCGGTAAAGCGGTTTTTTAGGTCGCGCTTCAGCTTCAGATCTTCCAGCAGGAACTCACCAAACTGCTTCTTCGCGTACCAGTGCGAATGCCAGTCTTTGTTGTAGCCGAGCCGGAAACCGTATGGATGAACTTTTTGACCCACAATCTTCTCCCGTCTTTATCGTGCCGATTTACTATCCAACCTATTCGCCCTTTTTCGCGGCGGGTTTCTTTTTAGTTGCGCCCTTGCTCGCCTTCTTCTCCCCAGCGACCTTGGCCGGCTCCGTAGCTTTAGTTTCTGCTTTCGTTGCCGCCCGTTTCGCACGCGGCGCCGCTACCGCTCCACCGCGCTTGCGGCCTTTGCTTTCAGCCAACTTCGCGGGCTTTGTCTCTTTTGTTGCCTTGCCTCCGCTACGCTTGGCGCCTGGTTCGGCTTTAGCCTCGTTCGAAAGCAAAATAGTGACGTGACAAAAATGCCTTTGCTCGCGGTAGGCGCGGCCTTGAGGAGCCGGACGCACACGGCGGCGGTTCTTAGTCGGCCCACGATCCACGAACGCCGCTTTCACCCACAGATCATCAGGATCGATTGAAACATTCGCTTTCTCCGCGGACTCGTTGGCATTTGCGATTGCCGAACGCATGCACTTCTCGATTCCATCAGCGGCACGCTTGCTCGAGTAGCGGAGAATCGCCAGGGCCCGGTTCACGTTCTGGCCGCGAATCATATCTATGACAAGTCTCGCCTTTTGCGCCGAGCCTCTCAGATATTTTGCACTTGCCGTTGCTTCCATCTCTAACCTCGTTACGCTGCCGGCTTCGCTACCTTCGCAGCCTTCTCAACCTTTGTTCCCGAGTGACCTTTGAACGTTCGCGTCGGTGCGAATTCACCCAACTTGTGGCCTACCATGTTTTCGGTTACGTAAACCGGAAGGTGCCGTTTGCCGTTATGAACTCCGAAAGTCAGTCCGACCATGTCCGGCGTGATCGTCGAACGTCGCGACCAGGTTTTGATTACCGGAGGACGCTGACCGCCTGCGCGCGCATTCTCGACAGCCTTGACGACGCTGCGATCAATGTAAGGTCCTTTTTTAACTGAACGTGCCATCGTTGCTCCATTGCCAATTTTCGATTGCCGATTGCCGATTCATTTCAATATTCAAGTTTTGCCCGGGCGACCAATCGCCAATTGGCAATTGGAAATCGCCAATTACTTGGTTCGCCGGTCGCGCAGAATCATTTTCTGCGTCCGCTTGTTGCTCCTGGTCTTGTAGCCACGAGTCGGTTGTCCCCAGGGCGTTACCGGATTGCGGCCGCCGGAAGTTTTTCCTTCACCGCCGCCATGCGGGTGGTCAACCGGATTCATTGCCACACCACGCACATGTGGCCTAATTCCCTTCCAGCGTGAGCGTCCCGCCTTTCCGTACGAGACGTTTTCATGCTCGATATTGCCAACCTGGCCCACGGTCGCCTTGCAGACAAGCGGCACCCGACGTACTTCCCCAGAGGGCATACGCAGTTGTGCGTGATTACCTTCCTTCGCAACCAGCTGAGCGAACGCTCCCGCCGAGCGCGCCATCTGTCCACCCTTGCCGGGCCGCAGTTCAATATTGTGAATCTGAGTTCCCAGCGGAATGTTTATTAGCGGCAAAGTATTGCCAGGCAAAATATCGGCATCAGGACCACTCATCACCGTCTTGCCCACTTCAATACCACTCGGTGCGATGATGTAGCGCTTCTCACCGTCGACATAAGTTACCAGGGCGATATGCGCTGAGCGGTTAGGATCGTATTCAATCTGCGTCACGCGGCCGGGCACGCCATCTTTGTCGCGCTTGAAATCCACGATGCGGTAAAAGCGCTTGTGACCGCCGCCGCGGCGACGCACGGTAATGCGTCCATCGTTGTTACGACCAGAGATTCTGTGCTTTGGCTCGAGCAACGACTTCTCAGGCACTGCCCCGACCGTCAACTCATCACGCGTCAGGTATGTTTGATACCGGCGCGACGGCGATGTTGGTGTTAGTTTCTTAATGCCCATCTTCTTGATTTCCGATTGGCGATTGCCAATTGACGATTGAAAAATCCACTTGCCGACTAAGTCTCAATTATCGAAGTTCTTCAATCGGCAATTGGCAATCGGCAATCGGCAATCCTTAGATTGCTTCGCCGTAATCGACCGTCTTCTCGCCCTCTTTCAAGGTTACGTACGCTTTCTTCCATGACGGCTTGCGTCCCTCGAAGCGGCCGCGGCGCGCCATCTTGCCCATGAAGTTAATCGTTCGGACGCGATCCACTTTTACCTGAAAGATTGTTTCCACAGCCGACTTGATCTCCGGCTTGGTTGCTTTCCGATCAACTCTGAAACTCAAAAGCTGGCCCGTGTCCTGCGACTCTTCCTTGGCGACCAATGCTTTTTCAGTGATCACCGGAGACTTGATGATGTCCCAAACCGTTCTCATTACGCGGCCTCCTTCTTAGGCTTGCGGGCGCGCTTGGGAGCTGCGGCCTTTGCCGGCTTCTTTTCAATGGGCTCTTCATCAACCGCTTCAGCCTCTTGTGTCGCCGTTCCTTCCGCCTGCTTTGGTCCCAGTAGTTGCTCTAGCTCTGCAACCGCAGCCTGCGAAAGCACCAATTTCTCGTGATACAGAAGGTCGTAAATGTTCAGGCCCGAGCTGTTAACAACCTTTGCCCGCTGCAGATTCCGGGCGGACAGGAACAGGTTTTCGTTATCAAACGAATCGACAATCAATGTCTTGCCGTCTAAACCCAAACCCGTCAGCGAGGCCACAAAGTCCTTCGTCTTTGGCTTGTCAAAAGACCAGGCTTCAATCACAACCACATTACCTTCGCGCACGCGCTCGGAAAGCGCCGATCGCAAAGCTCCGCGGCGCATCTTCTTAGGCATGTTGTAGGACCAGTCTCGAGGCTGGGGTCCGTGTGTGTTGCCGCCGCCTTTCCAAAGAGGTGAACGCAGTGAAGCGATGCGCGCTCGGCCAGTGCCCTTCTGCTTCCAAAGTTTGCGCCCAGATCCGGCAACGTCGCCGCGGGTCTTGGTAGCGCTCGTACCCTGGCGGGCGTTCGCCATAAAATTTCTTACGGCCGCATGAATCAGCGGCTCATTAAACGGCGCATTAAAAACCGCGTCGGACAACTCCACTTCGCCGACTTCCTTATTTTCTATATTGCGCACCTTAACCGTTGGCATAATCAACTCCGCTGACTCTCTGTGTTGATCTCAGATCTCAAATTGCAGATCTCAAATCCCGAGCTGCTGCGCTACTTCTTCTTCTCTCGTTGAGCGGCTTTCTTAACAATCACAACGCTGCCGTTCGCGCCGGGTACCGCACCTCGCACCATCAATAAATTGTTTTCGGCGTCGACCCGAGCAATCGTCAAACCTTTAACGGTGATACGCGCGTCGCCCATATGGCCGGAAGAACGCATGCCTTTCACGACTCGCGATGGATAAGCCGAGGCGCCGATCGAGCCGGGAGCACGCACGTTCATTGAACCGTGGGTTTCGGGCCCGCGATTGAAGTGATGGCGTTTGATCGTGCCGGCGAAACCGCGGCCTTTCGAACGACCGACGACCTCAATTAAGTCACCATCAGAAAACTGGTCAACCAGCACTTTGTCACCGACATTCGTAGCATCTGCTCCGTCGTCGAGACGAAACTCTTTCAGAATTCGTGTTGGAGGAGTACCACCGCCGGTCTTTTCAAAGTGACCACGCATTGGCTTCGTCACGTTTTTTAACTTCAGCGGCTTCTCATCCACCAGGCCCAGCTGGACCGCGTTATAGCCGTCGGGACCGGCAGCTGATTTCTTTTGCACGACTACGCACGGGCCCGCCTTGATCACCGTCACGGGTGTTACCGTGCCGTCCGGCGCGAAGATTTGCGTCATGCCAATTTTTCTACCGATGATTCCGTTAATCATGATTCAATTTCCGATTGCCGATTGCCGATTGCCGATTGGTATTTCCAATTTGCTAACCGCATTCTTCGAATGAACCGGGACCGCCTCTCCCAAAAGCCAATCGGAAATTGGCAATTGGCAATCGGCAATCCGCCTACTGCCTTCCAAACGCCTTGATCTCGACGTCAACGCCTGCTGGAAGATCGAGTTTCATTAACGCATCGACCGTCTGCGGTGTCGGATCGAGAATGTCCATCAGCCGCTTGTGCGTCCGAATCTCAAACTGCTCACGCGATTTCTTATCCACGTGAGGCGAGCGGAGTACAGTCCACTTGTTTTTCACCGTGGGAAGCGGAATAGGACCAGCCACACGAGCTCCAGTCCGTTTTGCCGTCTCCACGATTTCAGCCGTCGACTGATCCAACACCCGGTGGTCGTAGGCTTTTAGTCGGATTCTGATTTTTTCATTCAACATAAAGAGATGGCCTTTTGTTCTTGGCTTTGGTCTTGGTTTTTTTCAAAGGCCGAAAACCAAAGGCCTAAAACCGTCGTTATTCCACAACTTCCGAAACTGTGCCGGCGCCTACCGTGCGGCCGCCTTCGCGGATGGCGAACCGTAATCCCTTCTCCATCGCAATCGGCGCTATCAACTCGATCTCCATCGCCACGTTGTCACCAGGCATCACCATCTCCACTCCGGTCGGCAAACTCGCCACACCCGTCACGTCCGTCGTGCGGAAGTAGAACTGCGGCCGGTAACCCGTGAAAAACGGCGTGTGTCTCCCGCCCTCTTCCTTCGTCAGCACATAGGCTTCGGCCTTGAACTTCGTGTGCGGCGTGATGCTGCCCGGCTTCGAGATCACCTGGCCCCGCTCAATGTCCTTGCGCTCCACTCCGCGCAGCAGCAAGCCCACGTTGTCCCCAGCCGTGCCTTCGTCCAATAACTTCTTGAACATCTCCACGCCGGTGACCACCGTGGTTTTGGTAGGTCTGATACCCACGATCTCCACGCTCTCGTTGACCTTCACCTTGCCGCGCTCCACTCTGCCCGTTGCCACCGTGCCGCGTCCCTGAATCGTGAAAATGTCTTCCACCGGCATCAAAAACGGCTTCTCCACGTCTCGCGCCGGCGTCGGAATGTAGCTGTCCACCGCATCCATCAGCTCTTCCACCGTCTTCTCCCACTCCGGGTCGCCTTCCAGCGCCTTCAGCGCCGAGCCCTTGATCACCGGAATGTCGTCGCCGGGAAACTCATAGGCGCTGAGCAGCTCTCGCACTTCCAGCTCCACCAGTTCCAGCAACTCCGCGTCATCCACCGCGTCCGCCTTGTTCATGAACACCACCATCGCCGGCACGCCCACCTGCCGCGCCAGCAAGATGTGCTCGCGCGTCTGCGGCATCGGACCGTCCGTCGCTGCCACTACCAGAATCGCGCCGTCCATCTGCGCCGCACCCGTGATCATGTTCTTTACATAGTCGGCGTGGCCCGGACAGTCCACGTGCGCGTAGTGCCGGTTCTTCGTCTCATACTCCACGTGCGCCGTCGCGATCGTGATGCCGCGGGCTTTCTCTTCCGGCGCCTTGTCGATCTGATCAAACGCCACGAACTGCACCTTCGGGTTGTTCTTCCCCAATACCTTCGTGATCGCCGCCGTCAACGTCGTCTTCCCGTGATCCACGTGCCCAATCGTCCCGATGTTTACGTGCGGCTTGCTCCGGTCAAATTTTTCCTTAGACATTCTTGTTAGCTCCTTACTTAGCGACGCCCTGAACTTTTGCGATTACTTCTTCAGCCACGTTCTTGGGTGCCTGGTCGTAGCGCTCAAAGTGCATCGTTGACGTGGCGCGGCCCTGTGTAGCTGAGCGTAAGTCGGTCGTGTAACCAAACATCTCGGAAAGTGGCACAAACGAAGTGATTACCTGCGCGCCGCCTGGACGCGGTTCTGTTTTTTCAATCTGACCTCGTCTGCGCATAAGGTCGCCATTGACTGCGCCCATGTATTCGTCGGGAGTTACCACCTCGATTCTCATGATTGGTTCGAGTAACACAGGCTTTGCTTTGCGAACGGCGTCTTGAAATGCCAGCGAACCTGCAATGTGGAAGGCGCGCTCATCCGAATCAACCTCATGGTAACCACCATCCAACAGGCGCACCTTGATATCCACCAGCTCATAGCCGGCCAGGAATCCGCGCTCCATGGCGTCTCTGATGCCGTGTTCGACTGGCTTGATGAATTCCTTGGGAATCGCACCGCCGGTAATCTTGTTTTCGAAGACAAAGCCTTCGCCCGGAGCCGGCTCGATCTCAATCTCGACGTGTCCAAACTGGCCACGGCCTCCAGTCTGTTTCTTATAAATTTCTTTACCGGGCGCCGCTTGAGTAATTGTTTCGCGGTACGCGACCTGCGGTTTACCCACATTCGCTTCCACGCCAAACTCGCGTTTCATGCGATCGACGATGATCTCCAAGTGGAGCTCACCCATTCCGGCAATAATGGTTTGGCCGGTTTCCTGGTCGGTCGAAACATTGAAGGATGGGTCTTCCTGCGCAAGCCGGTTTAGAGCGACACCTAGCTTGTCCTGGTCCTGACGGGTCTTCGGTTCGACCGCCACTCGAATGACAGGGGCCGGGAACTCCATCTTCTCGAGAATGATTGGCTTGTTCTCGTCGCAAACCGTATCGCCGGTGGTCACCTGCTTCATGCCGCCAATGGCGACGATCTCACCCGCGCTCGCGTCATCGATATCTTCACGCTTGTTCGCATGCATCCGCATCAAACGGCCGACGCGTTCTTTAGTGTCCTTGGTCGGGTTATAGCCATAAGAACCTGCCTTGATCGTGCCGCTGTAAATACGCACGAAAGACAACTGGCCCAGATGCTTGTCTGCCATGATCTTGAAGACCAGACCGGCGAAAGGCGCGCTGGCTTCTGGGGGACGAGCTTCAGTTTCACCGTTCTTGGGATTGATGCCTTCAACAGGTGGCACGTCCAGGGGCGACGGCAGGTAATCGACAACGGCGTCAAGCAGTGTCTGCACACCCTTGTTTTTGAAGGCCGATCCCGTTACGACCGGAACGAGTTTGAGTTCAATGGTGCCCTTGCGAAGGGCTTTCCGAATCTCTTCATCGCTGATCGTTTCGCCTTCGATGTACTTGTGCATCAAGCCATCGTCGACGGTTGCGACCGCCTCAATCAGTTTTTCCCGCGCCGCTGTAGCTGCCTCTTTGAGGTCCTCTGGAATCTCAACCGTTTCATATTCCGCGCCTTTGCTTTCGTCATTCCAGATCAACCCCTTCATCGCGATTAGATCGACGACGCCTTTTAATTGATCTTCAAGACCGATGGGAATTTGAATGGCGACAGGATTGGCACCGAGGCGAGTAATAATTGATTCGAACGAACGATCAAACGAAGCGCCGGCACGATCGAGCTTGTTAATAAAACAAATTCGCGGGACGCCATACTTGTCAGCCTGACGCCAAACCGTTTCTGACTGCGGCTCTACACCGGCTACACCATCGAACACCGCTACCGCGCCATCGAGGACACGAAGCGACCGCTCAACTTCCATCGTGAAGTCGACGTGGCCAGGCGTGTCAATAATGTTGATGCGGTGATCGACACCGTTGCGTTCCCAGAAACAGGTCGTCGCAGCGCTGGTAATCGTAATACCGCGCTCCTGCTCCTGCTCCATCCAGTCCATCGTTGCCGTTCCCTCGTGCACTTCGCCAATCTTGTGCGTAATGCCCGTGTAGTAGAGAACACGCTCGGTGGTGGTGGTCTTACCGGCATCGATGTGCGCCATGATGCCGATATTTCTGAACTTGCTTAGATCGTGCTTAGCCATTTTCGAAATCGATGGTCTTTGGTTTTTAGTCTTGGGTCTTTGTCAAAGTGCCACAAGTCCCAATGGCCAAGCCTCAGAACTTGTAATGCGCAAACGCCTTGTTAGCGTCTGCCATGCGATGCGTATCTTCTTTCTTCTTTACCGCATTCCCGCGATTGTTCGCTGCGTCGAGAATTTCGGCCGACAAACGATCTGTCATCGTTTTTTCTCCACGGCCGCGCGCATACGAAACAATCCAACGAATCGCCAGGGCACCGCGCCGCTCCTGATGAACCTCGATTGGTACTTGATAAGTCGAACCGCCCACGCGCCGCGATTTCACTTCCACCGTCGGCTTCACGTTATCGATCGCGCGCTTGAAAACCTTTAAAGGCTCTTCGCCCGTCTTGTCGCCGATCTGGCGCATGGCGTCGTAAAAAATGTTCTCGGCAACCGATTTCTTGCCGCCCCACATCACGCCACTGATGAACTTCGTCACTAGCGGGCTGTTATAAATAGGGTCCGGAAGTACTTCTCTACGTTCGGCAACTCTTCGTCTTGGCATATCGTTTGGGTCTCAGGTTCCGGATGTCAGGTGTCGGTCAACTCGGCGGCCTGGTTCCCGACACCCGGTACCCGGCATCTAATCATTTATTTACCGGCCGCCTTGGGACGCTTGGCGCCGTATTTCGATCGGCCCTGTTTGCGATCAGATACGCCTACGGAATCCAGGGTGCCGCGAATCACGTGATAGCGCACACCGGGAAGGTCCTTTACGCGCCCGCCGCGAATTAAAACAATTGAGTGCTCCTGCAAGTTGTGGCCGACCCCGGGAATGTAGGTTGTGACCTCGATTCCGTTCGTCAGCCTGACACGTGCAACCTTACGCAGCGCCGAGTTTGGCTTCTTCGGTGTTTGGGTGTAGACACGGGTACAGACACCCCGCTTCTGCGGAGAACTCTGAAGAGCCGGGCTTGCAGTCTTGTACTTCACTGCCTGCCGGCCTTTGCGAACAAGTTGATTAATTGTCGGCACTACTCTTTTTCCTTCTCTGCTAGCCGTTTATTGATGCCACCTATGGCAGAGCGCAAAACGGCGCTACCTGCCTCTTTCCGGAACCAGTCCGGCAGTCAGCGCAGGCGGCTGCCCTGTTTCTAATTATTGAAAGGGATGTTCTGAGTTCGCAGTGCGGGTGTGGATCCTGGCTTCCCTGGAGCCGAAACTTTTCTGTGGCGTCGCAAAAGGATGAAGGTCTCGATTTCCCCTTCAAGCGCGCAGGCGCGGGACGAGAGCCCTGTTTAAGAGACAATCGTGTCGCCAACGATTACGCCACAATAATTGTCAAACGGCCGCAAGAACAGCCGAGCAACGCCTCCACACCGACAGAACCAACTAGACGTTGCATAGTTGACTTCAGACTGTGAGTCCGAAACGGGAGACTATAGGGATCGGGAAACTATCTGTCAAGCGGCGAGCCGTACGCGGAATGGCCTTTCCCGGGCTGATTCCCAAGACTCGCAACGTTCTCGCCGCCGGAAATTGCACGATCAAATTACCAGTCAGCGAAGTTGAAAGGCAGGGAGGTCTTTACCATCCTCGGCCGGCGGATCTGAGGGCTGCTCCAATCAAAAAAGCCATTTCGCCAGGTACCAGACACCAAACCCGACCGCACCCAGCAAGACGACCAGGGCGACCCCGAGTACGAACATCGCCAGCTTAAATCTCTTGTAGCGACTGGCGTCAGGTGGGGCGAGCGAGCCCTGCGGAAAATACGGCGGTGGCGTATAAGTAGCCATTAATTACTCCTTCAACTAAAGCGGAGAGACGAATCGCGAATCAAACAGGCTTCCCTGAATTCGCATTCTTTGGCGGGTGTTTCTCCACCTTCTTCCTGTTTTTTAAGTTCCGCTTCCTTCTTCTTCCTTAATAAATCTTCCTGGTGTTTTTTGCCGGTCCGAATTCGCGTAACCCCTTCCTTAGCTTCCGCAAGCGAATCTTCCGCACGGTAGTTTTGCGGATCAAGTTCCAGCGACTTCGAAAACGCGGCCGCGGCCTGGTCGTACTGTGCCAGGCGCATCAGTGCCAATCCTAAATCGTAATGGATCGCCGCATCGTCGGGTTTGAGCTCTGTTGCTTCCCGATACTCACGAACAGCTTCACTGTAAAGATGAAGTCCGCTGTAGGTTTGACCGAGATTGTAATGGGCCTCTGCGTCCTCTTCATTTTCATCGACCGATAAATATTTCTTGTAAGTCTCTACAGCTTTTTTGTAAGCGGTTTCGGCTTCCTGTTCCTGACCGAGCGCGTCATGGGTCAGACCCAGTGCGAAAGTGTGCTTCGGCAAGTTCGGGATCAAGCTTAGCAGCTTGCTGAAACATCTGGAGCGCCTGGGTGTCTTCATCGTTCCGGTATAGCTCGCGACCTTTTGCCAGCAGCGTTTTGGCTTCGGCGCGATTCGCCTCAACATTGTTGACGGTCTCCGAGGAAACATTGGCTTCGGCTTGAGGCTTGGGTTTGCGAAAGCAAGCGATCTGTGCGACTGACAAGAAAAGGAGTCCGAGAAGAATAATAATTTTCATTGAATTTTGTTCGGATCGGAACTTTGGGGAGCACTCAGGATCTACGCCAATTTCATTTGTCAGTCAAACCGGCCCATGGCGCATTTCAGCCTCAATTGCCTTCGCCACCCAGCAACCGTGGACCTTGACCTTTTGCCGGCAGGATATGGAAAATGGCCGGGATTACTCGTTTTTCCCTCTCGAAAGCCAATGTTTGAGCCGGGTGCTGAAGGGAATTCAGTTTTCCTCTGCAATCGACTAAACTCGGCGTACTACCCGACCAGAAGGAGTGGAAATGTTTACATTTCACCGCAACCTTGCGCGATTCTTCTTGCCACTTGTGACCGTCGCATTTGTGTTTGCTTCGGAAGCAACCGCTCAAGACGCACGAGAGACACTAGCTTACTCTCCGCCTACTGTCAGTCTCGCGGCTGATCGCATGATGATCGATGCCTGCAACGGGCAAGCGGCGGCTGTTCAACTGACGGCGCGCGCAACCTCCCCAAACGGAAATCCGATTCGGTATATTTGGAGCGTTAATAACGGCCGGATCGAAGGGGAAGGTTCAGCGGTGACCTGGAATCTGACCGGTGTCCAGCCTGGTCAATACAAAGCGCACCTGGTTATTAACACTGGAAAGGGCGAAGAGTTCTGTGAGGCATTTGCGAATACCGCGGCAACGGTGCGGTGCGTACCACCTATAAAGCCAACCTGTCCTCAAGTAGCGATAACGTGTCCCGAGCCGAGTAGGACGGGGCAAAAGGTAACTTTCACTTCGAGTCTCAAAGGGGGCACGGGCAACGTGCCGCTCGTTTACAACTGGACAGTTTCAGGTGGAAAGATTGTTTCGGGCCAGGGCACGCATTCCCTCACGATTGATACAACCGGAATGGAAGGCCAGTCAGTTACCGCGACGCTGGCTTTACCTGGTTATGAGGAGATTTGTTCCGCGACTTGTTCGATTCAGTTTCCGGTTCGGATCGTTTCCAACAGGTTTGACGAGTTTCCCGACATCGCGCGAAATGACGAAAAGGCGCGTTTAGATAACTTCATGATTGAACTGCAAAACGATCCGACTTCGACTGCGTACGTGATCCTCTATCCTGGACCGCGAGGTCGCCCGGATGCTGCCCAGATGCGAGCGAAACAGATCGTCGATTACATGGTCAACTCGCGTGGGCTTGATTCAAGCAGGATAGTTACTCTTATCGGATCGCCGCGTAATGAAGAAATGGTCCAATTGTGGGTCCGCCCGCAGGGCGCTGCGGCACCGACTCCGTAACCTCACTAACGAGAGGCTCCCAAAGACCGGCGCAGACGTAAGTCTCGCCGGTTTTTTCTTGTTCGAACCGCCAAATCGGCACTCCGATTGCCCGATATCTGATGACCCGAAAAGTTGGGTCAAGTCCGATTAGTAATGGGACAGGGATTACAGCGTTCGTACGGGAAAACTACACACAAAGTTACAAATACACCGCCAAAACTCCCTAGGCATCACGAGGAGAGAATATGTTGCAATTAAGATCCAGACGCTTACTCATCAGTTCTATGCTGGTGATGGTTTTCGCTTTTCCATCGTTCGCCCAGGCCGATAAACCGAAAAAGAAAAAAGCCACGCCAGTTGGGACCGCGGTTCTCTGGCGCCAACCCGCTGACATCGAGTCGCGGAATCTTTTGCTCGGCGCCGGCGGCGAGAAGATGAAACCCAATCTTAGCCGCGTAACTTTTATTGAGAAGAAAACCGGTGGCACCTCAACCAAGTATCGGGTTAAGGACGCTTCGGGTAATGACTGGGTGGCAAAGCTCGGGAAAGAGGCACAGTCTGACACGGCTGCAAATCGAATTGTCTGGGCCGTGGGCTATGAGACCGAAATTGCCTACCTGGTGCCAAAGCTAACCATCGAAGGCAAGGGAACGTTTGAAAATGTGCGCCTTGAAGCGCGACCGAAAGATATTGATCGCGGCGAAGACTGGATGTGGGACAAAAATCCTTTCATCAACACTCCGGAATTTCAGGGGCTTAAAGTGATGATGTTGCTGATCAATAACTGGGACATCAAAGACTCAAACAACGTTATCCTCAGCGCTCGAAATGAGAATACCGGGGCCAATGAGCTCCGTTACATCATCAGCGATCTCGGGGATCGTTGGGAAAGACCGGTGGGTTCTTTGCGCGCACTCGTAACAAACCCAGTGACTTCGTCAAATCCGACTTCATTGAATCTGTACAAGGCAATGTGATCGATTTCAACTATGGGGGAAAGAGCAAGTCCCTTTTTGAAAACATCACGGTAAAGGACGCGAAGTGGATTGGTGGTTTGTTGGCGAGATTAAGCGATGAACAAATCAAGGATGCGTTTCGTGCAGCGAATTATTCACCAGAAGAAGTTCAGGCAATGTCGCTGGCGCTGAAGAACAGGATAAACGCACTCAACAATGTCTCGTCCGCAGTGGCTGCAGCACCATAGGTTTTGCAGGGGCCTCACCCTCATACTCACCTGCATACGAGTCAAATCGTGTGAGGCTCAGTTACTTGCTGCCCGCGCTTTCAATGGCTGCTTTTCCCCTTTAGCTTTTGCATCCGCGGCACCCATCGAAGCAGCCATGTGTTCGAGCTCAGCGTTTAGTTCACCTCCAACCAATACCGCCACGCCAGTCAAATAAAGCCACAGCATTAGAATGATCACAGCGCCCAGTGAACCGTAAGTTGCACTGTAGGAATCAAAAAAATGTAGGTACGTTCGGAAGCCAAAGGATGCCAGCAACCACAGCGCTACGCCCAGCACCGCGCCCGGTGTGATCCAAGTCCACTTTTGCTTGCGCAGGTCTGGTGCAAAGTAATAGATCAAAGCGAAGGCGAGTAACATGAACGCCAGTACTATCGGCCACTGTGCGATCTTCCAGGTCATTACAAAAGCCGAACCGAAGTCGAAGCCGGCAGCTAAACCCTCGACGATTCTGCCTCCCGACAGCACCAGCAAAAGCGCACCGATGATGAGGACCGACAACGCCACAGTTAATCCGATAGCTTGTAAACGGGTCTTCCACCACGGCCGGGATTCCTTTACATCGTAAGCGACGTTGAGCGCTTCACTGATCGCACCCATCCCATTTGACGCGGCCCAGAGCGCCGCCAGCAGGCCGAAAGACAGCTTTCCTCCCGTGCTCGCCTTACTGATCTCCAACATCGTGGATTCGATCAATTGAAAAGCTGAGGGCGGCATGACTTCCGCAAGATAACTAAACAGGCTCTGGCGCAGGGTACTTCCAGTTCCAAGAATGATTCCGATCACAGAGGTAAGAAAGATTAGTAAGGGAAACAGGGCTAAGAGAAAATAGTAGGAAAGCTGCGCCGCACGGCCGAAGACATCATCCTCCTGGATCTCCGCCCAGACGCGTTTGATCAGAACGAGCGGTGATAAGCCATGTAGTTTCCAAAGGGAGGCCATTGAGTATTGGGAGTAGCATTCGGTGCCTAATAAATTCTATGTCTCGCGAAAGTTCGGTTCGATGACGTTTCTGCCGTTGACGTCCGGGCCGTGATTGGCTAATGCCTCCGCTCTGATACGTGCATGCAGCTGTTCCATCAAAAAATATTCGTGTTCGACCGTCGAAAGCACTTCATTGTCAACGTGCACCAGCTTGTTCGCAACGTGAGTAACTTTCCCTTGAGCAGGACGTTTGGTTCCTAACATAGCCAACACCTCCCCTTACACTTTGGATAGACGATGCGGAGTCCTCGAGGTGCTCGCAGAGCAATGACTATTCCAGTCTCTCTTGGTGAACTTATCGACTTAAGAAAACGAAATTTCGGGCGAATTAACCGGCATACAGCGATAAACAAGCGGGTGGCGGACTTTGGGGCTGCATTGAAACAAATCGGGCAGATTTTAGGAGGGTGTCTTCTGTGCGAATTCGATTCAGCTGAGCGTGTGCAGCGCACGTAACCGGTGCTTTAAAAAGCGAAAAGGCGCGACAGTTTTGGACTGCCACGCCTTTTCTAATTGTGGTCACTGTCCTCACCCCAGCAACCACTTGGACGGAAGGATTCACCAACCGTCTGATTGGGAGTGACTATAGCGAAAAGTTGCTTCTATGGCAAATACGTTGGGCGAGAAATGTTTGCTGAGTCCGTGCCGTCTGGCGCAACCGCTGAATCATCGCCCGAAGGTCAATCGCCGGCGAAAAAGAGGGGGCACGGAATTACCGTGCCCCTGCCCGCCGGGCCCGCGCCGAAATGGCCGCAATGCTACCTTTGGACCAGTGGTGTAGCCGCCGTCCAAACCTGCACTGGACCGAGGCTAACGTTGATTACTTTAATTACGTAGACTCCCGATTGAGTTACGTTTTTATTTATCACCGCGAATCCCGTCGAGTTATTTGCGGTGTTGAGGATAGTTCCAGAAGGATCGATCAGCACAAGCTGAATCGGTAATTCAGGACTGGCCTCAGCGACCACGGAAATCGCCTGAGTTCCTGCCGGCACAGTGATGCTTCGGAACAATTGTTTGCCCGCATTCACGGTGCCAACGTTGCTGCTGGTATCTCCTGGTCCGGCTGCCGGTTGCGCAGTCGAGGTGGCGCTTTCCAGCTTGAACTTATCGATGTAGACGGCGCCGTTGGTGTTTCTAAACGCCAGCGTGTAATTGCCGGCCGCTGGAACCACGAATTCTTCTTTATAAATGTTGTCGTTGAATTCAGGATCCCGGGATGAGCCGACACTGCCTCGATAGTTAACCGCCCTCGACTCGAGCTGCGTACCGCCAGTTAACAAAGCTACCTCTGCAGTGCCGCCTTTAGTGCTCCTGGCAAAGTAGTAAGTAATCTTGCCCCCGCCAGTAGCCGTAAAGGCCAGTCCTGCCGTGTGCCCCGTATCCTTGCCGGTATTCATGCGGAAGTGACCAGCGCTCGCATCGGGATCGTTGATCAGATGCCATCCGTTGGCGTAGCTGACGCGTGAGTCGGTGTCTTCGATAAATTCCTCGACTTGCGCTTCACTCACAGTGATGTGGACGGGGTCGGATGTGGTGGTTGCCCCATCGTCGTCCGTTGCTTTGGCCGAGAGCGTATAACTACCGGGAGCAACATCCTGCCAGATAATGCTGAAAGAGGGCGAACCGGTCGTGTCCTCTCCGATCTTGTTGGCACCTTCGAAGAACTCCACCTTGGCAACCGTGCCATCATCTCCGGCATTTGCCGAGATTGTAATGTCGGAGCCGGCAGCGAAGTTGGCCCCCTCAGCGGGACTGGTAATGCCAACCGTAGGCGGAACGAAAGCTGTCTCCACGGTTGCGGACACCAGGTTGCTGTATGGTCCAGCCACTTGAAGCGTGCCGAACGTGTAGGTAGTACGCACACGATAACAGCGTGTGCCGTTCGCAGCGCCGGAAACAAGATGCGACATACCACCGGTCGTCACGACATTGGTAAAGCTGTCGTTGGTGATCGAGATATCGTCCACATACCAACCATACTGCGTGTTTAGGAAGAAGTTTGACTGCCCCAGCGCGTAGCGGAGTCGTAAGTAAATCGACTTCCCGCTGAAAATAGTCAGATCCAGCTGTTTCGCTTGGAGGTCTTCCTCCGCCAAAGCCAACGCTCCATCTTCGGTAAATCCGTTCCGGTTGTTGTCGTAGATAGCTACCCACGTCGTTCCGTCTTCCGATACTTCGATGTAACCGTGGTCATCGCTCTCGTTGAAGTACCACTCTGAGAAATTCAGTGTGGTCACTCCTGAAGCCGGTATCGGGATCTGACCATTGAACGTCAGCGTGGCAAAAGTGTTTTGCGTTTCCTGTTCTGAGACCGGGTTGGCCCAGAACGCTGTGCTGCTGTGGTTCGGCTGCGCACTCGATGTCTGCCACATGGGCGCGATCAAATCCGAGCTAAAAGCCGTCCACTGCCCGGTTCCACTTTCCGCATCGTCCGACATCAGAGGACCGCAGATGGTTGACTCCTGGAGTACGTCCGGTCCACTGGCACCTCCCGGTCGGACCCAGTTCAGCGTATATGATCCATCGGGATCAGGATTGACGTAGTCGCCTCCCAGAGACAGAACCGGTGCTTCCAATGGTGGACAGAAATAAAGGTTGACGTTGTCCACATACCAGCCGTCAACGCCGTTGCACCCGTCCTGACTAAAGGTGAAACGAATTTTTACTGTGTCGCCAGGGCCAGCCAAACTGGAAAGATTTACGATCGTGGTGCCCCACGACCCATCCTGAACACCAGTGTTGGTTCCGTGCCAGGCATATTCACCGGCGTTGGGATTAGTGTTTAGGCCAACCGGAGGGGCGGGCTCGAACTGCGAGTTTGGTGCGTTATGTTCATACTCTGCCTGCGGTACTAGCTGGAAGGCGCCTCCGTTAACACTCACCTCAAGCTGGCCGCCATCGAAAGTCGCTTCTGTCGCGACGTAATGGTCGAAGTTCAGTTTCACAACGCTTCCGGAAGCCGGAATCGAGATTTCTGGACTATCTATTGTGAACTGACCTGAGTAGTCCCCGCCCGGTGCACAGGTTCCGCCATCGGGTTGACCCAGCGGCGGATTCTTGGCATACGCCGCCGAACCCGCTCGGTCCTTAGGTAGAGTTGAATCGATGGCCCAGTTCCGGTCGTCCCAATCACTGGTGGTGGCGGCGCCAGTGCTTGTTAATGACCAACCATCCATGCCCGTTTCAAAATCCTCACTGAAAAAGGTGGTTGCGCCTTGGCAACTTTCGGGAGTATCAGGATCGAGAATCGGTGCGAAGCTGCAGGGAGGCGCTGCCTCCATTTCCACTGCCGCGATTGCCTTGTCCACTTGCTGGCAAGTTCCCGAATTGATGATATCGCTTGAAGACGTACCAACCGGTGAAGAAGTCGAGACAGTGTTGAGCTGTTGACCGATCAAATCGTTGCATGAAGCGCGCAACGCTGCTGCGTGCTGAGGGAAGTTAGTTGTCGGAGTTTGATAGACGGTCATAGCGCGGTAGTAAATCGCCAGCGCCCGATTAAACCCGATACCCTGAACGTTCTGACCATTGAAGCTCTTGCCATCGACGAGCATTGCAAAGGCGTGATTTGGCACACCGGAGTTAGTATGGACACCGCCTCCGTCACCCGAACCGCAAGCATAGCTTCCGGACGACACCTTATCTGGGTCGCCGTAGCGAGTCGGAGTCCACATGTCTCGCAGGATACCTAATTGCTGCGCGCTCAGGGTCGGCACATCTTCGCCCATCTGCCAGCGCACTCCATTGGGGTAAGGCTGACTGTTGGCTGCCCCTCCCTCCGCGTCGACGCCATTGAGCAGGTCGGCCGATTCACCAAAAATATCTGAATAGGATTCATTAAGGGCGCCCGATTGAAAGGAGTAAATCAGTCCGTGTGTGTACTGCGTGTAGGCATGGCCCCATTCATGCGAGACGACGTCATCGGCGTCAAAGTCGGGACAATAGTTCGTGCTCAGACCGTTCCAATAGGCATTCGGACAAATATCATTAATGAGATACACACTGTCCATCTTGTGACCGAGGCCATCGTAGGAATCACGACCAAAGCCTGAGGAAAACATGTTGTAAGTGTGACCCGCCATCACATAAAGGTTATTGATCGGGTCGGCTCCGATCGTCCCCGGCGTTGCGCCCGGAGTAAGCGGATCACCCTCGTGACGTACGGCAAAGAGCGGATCGTGTTGCGGCGTAAAGATGGTGCGGTTGATAGCCGCGTGACTCAGCTCAATGCGATTCAAAATCGCACCCTTAGTTGCGTCAACCCAAATTTGTAGGTTCGTAGCCTTCCCATCACTTAACTCGACACTGTAAGCAAGAAGGTTTTGCCCTAGATAACCCTCGAGCAGTCCTGTGCGGTAAATGCTCAACTCGGTGCGAACGACTTTCAGATCGGCGCCGGCAGCGCGCAATGCAGCGCTAACCGCCCGCTCGGCGCTCAGGTTGGGCGTGATTGAAAGCTTCACATCCGGTACATAGTGCCCGTTTACTGCGGTGATGCCCCGATCGTTCATGTGCACGACGACCTGAGCTCCGAACACCGGCAGTCCCCGATAGAATTGATTCAACCGAACGTGGGTGTTTCCAACGGAGTCGCTATTCACGCGCGATACTTTGAGAACGCTGGCAGATGTGGATTCAAGTTTGGAACCGTTACTCGCCGCCAACTGCCGCTCGGCAGCATTCATGCCGAGTAAGGTGCCGCGGCCGCGCAGGAAACTGAACGCACGGTCTTCAGGTGAAGAGCTTGTGTTATCGACTTCGAGCACCTGGCCGTCCGCAGCGCGGACAAAATCGTAATGTCCAGTCTCTCGAGCAACATGTGCTTTGATTTGTGCCCCGGTGGCGCGTCGTAAACTGTCTAACGCTGCGCTAGCGGCCGAAGAGGCCTTCACGGCGTCGACCTTGACGCTTTTCGATTCGTTCTGAACTGAGGTGGAGTCAGCAGCAACAGTAATGTCAAAAATACTAAATGCGCCCAGAGCGAGCGCAGTCAGACAAAACAATGCCGCAATCGTGATTCGATAATAGTTTGTTGTGCGCCAGGAAGACTTTCGATCCATGGTTAGGCTCCTTTTAGGTGTGGAAAGGCTAAAATTTGGTTCCCAAATAAGGGGGATAAGCCCTTGGCTCTCGTTGACTTGGAGTTGACGTCGTTCATCTGAGCGGCACTTTAGCGGTCGTTGCTTGAGAAATACTTGAGGGAAACTTGAGGGGGTGGTTGAGGAACCAGGGGAAGGGCTTGAGGCGCAAAAAACTGCCGCTAAACCTCACAATTAAGCTGTTTAAGGTAGGAGTTCGGCGGAGAGGGACGGCTGCCAAGAATCGGCTTGACGGCTCGAATCACAGTCGGTTTGCCTTCGCCGAAGTGGTTCTAGCTATCTCAGTTTTGAAGAAGCCATACTGGGCTATTGCTGGGAACCGCCTGACACAACTTCCTTTGTAAGCGCCTTAGACAGCAAAAGACCGGCGAGGCCCTAAACCTCGCCGGTCTTCATGTTTATTAGGTTCGGTGTGAAGCGCGCGCCCCGCGGATTTTACTCTTCCACTTCGCCCTCGCCGTCCGCGCCCGCAGTAACAAGCGGCGGCCGCTGCGGCAGCGCTATCTCGTGGCCACCGACAATGTCGGGAAACTCATCGAGCTCGCGTTCACGCGCCTGGTCAATCGTTTCATCACGTTCGACCTCGACGTTACGGTAATACTCCATGCCTGTTCCGGCCGGAATCAGCCGTCCCATGATCACGTTTTCCTTCAGACCGCGTAGGTAGTCGATCCGTACCCGAGATAGCTGCTTCGGTAAGCACACGAGTCGTTTCCTGGAACGAGGCCGCGGAAATGAATGAATCAGTTGAAAGCGACGCCTTCGTGATTCCCAGCAGCAATGGCTCGGCCTGAGAAACTTCGCCGTCGTCGCCACTGACACGTTCGTTTTCATCGGTGAAGCGGAAACGATCCACCTGCTCTTCCAGCAGGAAGTCTGTATCGCCCACTTCCTTGATTTTCACCCAACGCAGCATCTGCCGGACAATCACTTCGATGTGTTTGTCGTTAATGTTTACACCCTGCAGGCGATAAACTTCCTGAATTTCGTTAACCAGGTACTCCTGCAGTCGGTTGGCGCCCAATACACGCAGAATGTCATGCGGATTGAGCGGACCATCCATTAGTGCCTCGCCTGCTCGTACGCGGTCGCCTTCCTGCACGTTGATGTGCGTACCACGCGGGATGTCGTACTCGCGCTCTTCCAGATCGTCACCGGTAATGATGAGTTTCCGTTTACCCTTGGCGATCGGACCAAACTTCACGACTCCGTCGATTTCCGACATCACTGCAGTCTCGGCCGGCCGCCGCGCTTCAAAGAGCTCGACAACGCGGGGCAAACCACCAGTGATGTCCTTCGTCTTGGTAGTCTCGCGCGGGATCTTGGCAATGATATCGCCCGGCTCAACTTCCTCGCCGTCGATCACCATGAGATTCGCGCGCACCGGCATCTGGTAGGTCTTGAGCGCCTTGTTGCTGGGGTTGCGAATCTCCATCCGAGGTTGTTTCTTCTCGTCTGGAGAATCCTTAACCACCATGCGCGACTGTCCGGTTACTTCGTCGACCTCTTCATCAAAGGTCATTCCTTCCTTCAAATCCTGGAACTTCACATGGCCCGCAACCTCCGTCAGGATTGCGAACGTGAACGGGTCCCAGGTAGCCAAAAGTTGATCCTGAGTCACGCGCTGGTCATCTTCGACGAGAATGTGGGCCCCGTAAACAATCTGGTGGCGCGCGACTTCACGGCCACGATCGTCGATAATCGTCAATGAACCGTTGCGATTCATAGCGATGCGTTCACCCTTACGGCTCTTCACGGTCTGCAGATCTAAGTACTTGATGGTGCCGTCCTGGCGAGCTTCGTGTTTGGACGACTCTTCGAGACGTGCCGTACCACCGATGTGGAACGTGCGCATCGTGAGCTGGGTGCCCGGCTCACCAATTGACTGAGCGGCAATGACACCTACCGCCTCGCCGATTTCGACGGGGCGACCAGTAGCCAGATTACGGCCGTAGCACTTGATGCAGCATCCGCGACGCGATTCGCAGGTCAGCACCGAGCGAATGCGCACGCGTTGCACGCCGGAACGTTGAATCTCGGAAGAGAGGTCTTCGTCGATCTCCTGATTGGCTTCAACGATAACCCTTCCTTCAACCAGGTCAATAACGTCTTCGAGTGCGGTGCGGCCCACAATACGATCCCGCAACGACTCGATTTCTTCGCCGCCTTCCACAATCGCGCTGGCGGAGATGCCGCGCAGCGTGCCGCAGTCTGGCTCGCTGATAATGACGTCCTGCGCCACGTCGACCAGACGGCGAGTCAGGTAACCCGAGTCGGCTGTCTTCAACGCTGTATCCGCCAGACCTTTGCGTGCGCCGTGGGTTGAGATGAAGTACTGCAACACGTTCAAGCCTTCACGGAAGTTGGCTTGGATCGGCGTTTCGATGATTTCGCCCGAGGGACGCGCCATCAACCCACGCATGCCTGCGAGCTGGCGAATCTGTTGCGCACTACCACGCGCGCCGGAATCGCTCATCACGAGAATTGGATTCAATTCGCCGCTGCTCTTCTCGCGATCGTCCATCGCCTTAAACATCTCTTTGGCGACTTTGTCAGTCACTTCAGACCAAATGGCGATGACCTTGTTATAACGTTCGCCGTTGGTGATGACGCCGTCGAGGTATTGTTGCTCGACCGAAATCACATCTTTCTCGGCCTTATCAACCAGGCCCTTCTTTGCCGGCGGAGTTACCAGGTCATCAATTCCGATCGAGATTCCCGCACGAGTGGCGTAGAGAAACCCGAGTGTTTTCAGGTCGTCAAGCATCTTGACAGTCATCTCGTGGCCCAAACGAATGTGGGAATAGTTCACCAGCGACTGCAAACCCTTCTTTTTCATCGTGCCATTGAAGAAGGGCAAACCGGCGGGAATGGAGTCATTGAAAATGACTCGACCAACCGTGGTGCTGACTACACGCTTAACGTTCTCCTGGACGGCCGCGCGCAGGATGTCCTGCGGGTCATGTTCCTGAGTCAGATCGATCAAATCGCCGGTAATGCGCAGTTTGATCGGAGTCTGAGTCGTCACCTCTTTGGCGTCGAGCGCCAACAGAACCTCATCTGTTGAAGCGAAGACCCGTCCTTCGCCTTTGGCGCCGGGCTTGTCGCGCGTCAGGTAGTAACAACCCAACACGATGTCCTGAGAAGGAACTGCGATGGGCTGGCCACTGGCGGGACTGAGGATGTTGTTGCTCGAAAGCATCAACACTGCTGCCTCGATCTGCGCTTCCGGACTTAGAGGAATGTGCACAGCCATTTGGTCGCCGTCGAAGTCCGCGTTGAACGCAGTGCAGACGAGGGGATGAATCTTGATTGCCTTGCCCTCGACCAGCACCGGTTCAAAAGCCTGGATGCCGAGACGGTGCAGCGTCGGAGCGCGATTCAGCAATACCGGGTGCTCGCGGATAACTTCCTCGAGAATGTCCCAAACTACCGGCTCTTGTCGCTCAACCATCTCGCGCGCTTGTTTGATGGTGGCTGCATGACCTTGCTTTTCAAGCTGGTTGTAAATGAATGGCTTGAACAACTCGAGTGCCATCTTTTTCGGCAAACCGCACTGGTGCAGTTTCAGCTCGGGTCCGACTACGATCACTGAACGGCCGGAGTAGTCGACACGCTTGCCCAGTAGGTTCTGTCGGAAACGTCCCTGCTTTCCTTTAAGCGTACCGCTCAGAGACTTCAGCGGGCGATTGTTCACGCCACGCAGGACGCGGCCCCGCCGGCCGTTGTCAAAAAGTGCGTCAACTGCCTCTTGCAACATGCGCTTTTCGTTGCGCACGATCACTTCCGGCGCCCGCAATTCCATCAACTTTTTCAAACGATTGTTGCGGTTGATTACGCGGCGATAGAGGTCGTTAAGATCCGACGTGGCAAATCGTCCACCGTCAAGCGGCACGAGGGGTCGCAGCTCAGGGGGAATTACCGGAATGACGTCCAGAATCATCCATTCGGGATGATTTCCGGACTTCAGAAAGCTTGTCGTGACTTTCAGACGTTTGGAAAACTTGAGTTTTTTCTGCTGGGAAGTCTCTTCTTTCATGCGCTTCCGCAACTCGACGGCCAGGTCTTCGACGTTGACCATCGACAGCAATTCCTTGATCGCTTCCGCGCCCATTTTCGCGACAAACTGCGCGGGATGGTCACGAACGAGCTCGCGATAGCGTTCGTCTGAAAGCAACTCACGCTCTTTGATCCCGGGCACGTCGCCGGGATCAATCACGATGTATGACTCGAAATAAAGGACCTTCTCCAACTCGCGCAGAGGGATATCCAGGAGATGCCCGATGCGACTGGGCAGACCCTTGAAAAACCACACGTGGGAGCAGGGACTGGCCAGATCAATGTGGCCAAGACGTTCGCGACGAACCTTTGCCTGGGTGACTTCGACTCCGCACTTGTCGCAAATCACACCACGGTGTTTCATGCGCTTGTACTTACCGCAGAGACACTCCCAATCGGCTACGGGTCCAAAAATACGCGCGCAGAAGAGTCCGTCACGCTCCGGCTTGAATGTGCGATAGTTAATCGTTTCCGGTTTAGTTACCTCTCCATGCGACCACTGGCGGATTTTCTCCGGTGACGCTAGTGAGATCCTAATCGCTTCGAAGTCAGGAGCTAGTTGCTGCTTTTCTTGTTGGAATCGAAACATGTCTCTCCATTGCCAATTGCCGATTGCCAATTTCCGATTGGTCTCTCGCGCCGGTCACGCCTGAAACCAATCCCATCCCCAAGTTCGACAGCCAAAACGCCAATCGGCAATTGGCAATTGGCAATCGAAAATGTTTTAAGCTTCGACTGCGCTGGTAATCAGCGCTTCGCCGACACCTTCTTCAGCGACGCCACCGTTGCCTGGCGCTTTGCGATTGATAAGCTCGACGTCAAGACATAGTGATTGGAGTTCGCGCACGAGTACGTTGAACGACTCGGGCAGACCCGGATCAAAGTCGGCTTCTCCCTTAACAATCGCTTCATAAATCTTCGAACGGCCCGCTACGTCGTCAGACTTCGCTGTCAGCAATTCCTGCAGAATGTGAGCTGCGCCATAAGCCTCGAGGGCCCAAACTTCCATTTCTCCAAATCGCTGCCCACCGAATTGCGCTTTACCACCCAGCGGTTGCTGCGTAATTAAGCTGTACGGTCCGATCGACCGGGCGTGAATCTTGTCATCGACAAGGTGCGACAGCTTGAGCATGTAGATGTAACCAACCGTCACTTTCTGCTCAAACGGCTCACCAGAGAGTCCATCGTAAAGAATTGCTTTTCCGGATTCGTTGATAATCTCCGGAAGTCCCAGCTCGGAGGCCCGCTGTCCGGCGAGGGCTAGCTTTTCCTTGATCTCAGTTTCTGTGGCGCCGTCGAAGACAGGCGTCGCAAAGTAAACGCCGAGAACTCGAGCCGCCCAACCAAGGTGTGTCTCGAGAATCTGGCCGACGTTCATACGCGAAGGCACACCCAAGGGATTGAGGACGATCTCCACCGGAGTTCCGTCCGGCAGATACGGCATGTCCTCTTCAGGCAGAATGCGCGCGATCACACCTTTGTTACCGTGGCGCCCGGCCATCTTGTCGCCCACTGAAAGCTTGCGCTTCATGGCGATGAACACCTTGACCATCTTGATCACGCCGGGAGCAAGCTCGTCTCCCTGTCGCAGCTTCGCGATCTTCTCTTCGTAGATGTCGGAAAGGATCTTGATCTGGCGCTCGGTGCGATCCTCGTATTCCTTGATCTCACCACCAACATCAATGCGTGATGACGCCAGCTGAACTTTCCGCAAGACCTTTGGCTCGATATCAACCAGCATCTCGCGGGTAATCGGGGTGCCCTTCTCAATGACAACGTCGCGATTAACCGTCAAGTCAGCCGAAAGTTTGCGTCCTTCCAGCAGTTCGTAAATGCGTTGGTCGCGCTGTTCCCGCAAGATGCGGATCTCGTCTTCAAGGTCGCGTCGCAAGCGATCTTCTTCTTCCTGCTCAATCGCCAGTGACCGCGCGTCCTTCTCCTGACCTTTGCGAGTAAACACCTGGACGTCGACGACGGTGCCATCGATTCCCGGCGGGGAAACGAGGGAAGCATCTTTAACATCGCCGGCCTTTTCACCGAAGATAGCCCGCAACAGTTTTTCTTCAGCGGTAAGTTGAGTTTCGCCCTTGGGCGTGACTTTGCCGACCAGAATGGAGCCCGGCTTGACCTGAGCGCCGATGCGAATGATGCCGCTGTCATCCAGATCGCGGAGCATGTTTTCGCCGACGTTGGGAATATCGCGGGTGATCTCTTCGGGTCCCAGCTTTGTATCGCGCGCTTCGATTTCCAGCTCTTCAATGTGAATCGAGGTGTAATAGTCTTCCTTCACAAGACGCTCGGAAACGAGAATCGCGTCCTCAAAGTTGTATCCGCGCCAGGGCATAAAAGCTACGAGCACGTTGCGACCGAGTGCCAGCTCGCCGCGATCGGTGCAGGGCCCGTCGGCAATAACCTGTCCCTTCGACACGCGTTCGCCTACATGCACAATCGGACGCTGATTAATGCAAGTGTTCTGGTTCGAGCGCTTGAACTTGATCAGGGTGTAGATATCGGCCGTCACTTCACGTGAAATCGTGCCGTCTACGTTGTGATCTGCCTTGACGATGGCCCGCTCAGAATCGACGTAGTCCACCACTCCATCACGCTTGGCAACGACAACGGCGCCGGAATCGCGGGCGGTCGTCTGCTCCATTCCGGTGCCGATGTAAGGAGCTTCGGCTCGCAGCAAAGGCACCGACTGGCGTTGCATGTTCGAACCCATCAAGGCGCGGTTAGCGTCGTCATTTTCCAGAAACGGAATCAGCGAAGCTGCTACCGAAACCAGTTGTTTTGGCGAGACGTCGACATATTCAATGTCTTTGCGCAGCGCCAGCACAAACTCACCCGCCTTACGCGAAGCATTGCGCTCGTTGACGATGTTGCCGTTACCATCCAGCTGAATGTTGGCCTGTCCGACAACGTGCTTGTCCTCTTCCCAGGCAGTCAGGTAAAAAGGCCACGGCTCAAACTCAGCTTTCCGTCCGCCAGAACTTACTTTCTTATTGGCTTTCTCAACATCCTCGAGCGGGATGTGCTCGCCCGGCTTCAATTTAGTATCGCCACCATTGATGACACGCACATATTCAAGGACCCGGCCATCGATTACCTTGCGATAGGGCGCTTCGATGAAACCGAATTCATTGATGCGAGCAAAACACGAGAGACTCGAAATCAATCCGATGTTCGGACCTTCAGGAGTCTCAATCGGACAAATCCGGCCATAGTGGGTTGGGTGCACGTCTCGCACTTCAAAACCCGCACGCTCGCGTGACAAGCCGCCCGGTCCGAGTGCCGACAAACGTCGCTTGTGAGTAATTTCAGACAACGGATTCGTTTGATCCATGAACTGAGAAAGTTGACTGGAACCGAAGAACTCGCGGACCGCAGCCGTGACCGGCTTGGCGTTGATTAGGTCGCGCGGCATCGTCGTCTGCATTTCCTGATGGATCGACATCTTTTCTTTGATGGCTCGCTCCATGCGCTCCAGACCAATGCGGAACTGATTTTCAAGCAGCTCACCTACCGCACGAACGCGACGATTGCCCAGATGATCGATGTCGTCAGATTGATACTCGGACGGGTTCTTGCGCATCTTCAATACGTAAGAAACCACTTCGTAAAAATCGTGGGCGGTCAGCAGCGGGTCATTGATGCGGTCCCGCTCGGGCTTACCCATTTTGATGTTGAACTTCAGGCGGCCCACGCGCGAAAAATCAAACTTGCGCGGGTCAAAAAACATCGCATCAAGTAAGCGATAAGCTGTCTGCACCGTCGGCGGATCACCCGGCCGCATCTTGCGATAGATTTCCAACAAGGCGTCGACCGGCTTTGTGATCACGTCCTTTTTCAAGGTCAACGACAAAATCGAACCGATATCGTCGCGTTCCGGGAAAAAGACCGAGAAACCATCAATACCGGCTTCTGCAACTTCCTGCAGTTTGGCCTGAGTGATTTCATTGTTAGCCTCGAGGAGAACCTCGCCACTTTCCTTATTAACGATATCCGAAAGAGCAAAAGCGCCTTCGAATTGGCTTGGTTCAATTTCAACTTCCTCAAGCTTGGCTTTACGCAGGCCTTCTAATGCCGTCGCCGTTATCTTCTTGCCGCTGCGAACGATTGGCTCGCCGCGGCCCTTGATATCAAAATCGACCTTCATGCCGACCAGATTGCTCGGACCGCTCGGTGGGACCTGCATCATCAGACTTCCGTCTTCGATGCGAACCTCGTCGGTAACATAAAGCGCGCGCAACATGTCTTCATCGCTGAAAACGGCATTCTTCACGCCCTCTTCTAACGCAGTGTCATTACCTGAAGTCTTAACGTCGGACTCGCGGTTAAACCAGAGGCCTAACGCCCGCAGGAAAATAGAAGCGAGAAACTTGCGTTTGCCGACGCGCACGTAAAGCAGGTTCTTTTGATCGTATTCAAACTCCACCCACGAACCGCGATAGGGAATGATCTTGGCAATGTAAAGAGCGCCTCGTTTAAAGAAGACCCCAGGGCTTCGATGGAGCTGGGACACAATGACGCGTTCAGTACCATTGATAATGAAGGTACCGTTATCTGTCATCAGCGGTATCTCACCAAAGAAGACTTCCTCCTCCTTGATGTCGCGGATCGACATCACCTCTGTTTCGGGATCCTTGTCATACACCGTCAGGCGGATCTTGACCTTAAGCGGGACGCTGTAACTCATCCCGCGCTCCTGACATTCCTGCTGATCGTGTTTGTGTTTCAGACCGACCGGCTCGCCGCAATTCTCACAAAGCTGCGGACGAACGAAGTTGAAAGTGCCGCATTTGTGACAGAGCGTTTCGCCGGCGGCAAGGGGATTCACCTTGATAGTGGAACCGCACTCTTTACAATTTGCTCGGAGGTAGTTCAGCCCTTCGAGTCTGCCGCACTTGCACTGCCAATTGCCGATCTGGTACTCGACAAAATCCAAGGTCGCCGTACCGCGAAAATCGGAAATCGGAAAGACTGACTGAAAAACCGCCTGCAGACCGGTGTTCTCGCGTTCCTCGGGAAGGAAATCCATCTGCAGGAAACGATTGTAGGACTCGCGCTGAATCTCAATTAGATTCGGAATCCGCACGGCAGTCGCAATCTTCGAAAAGTCGATACGCTCCGGCGCTTGACTTGTTCGTCGTCCTAAACCCGTATTCGCTGTTTGAAGTAGATTTACTGACATGAGAGGTTCCTTATAATTGCCTGATTACGATTAGAGATTGCTGATTGAACCGGGACACGATCTCCAATTCAGCAATGGCGTAATCGGCGGTCGAAATGCCCAGAGACACCAAAGCGCGGTCAGGGCGCACAATGCCCTGACCGCTTAATTACCAAAGCGGCTATTTTCTTCGTCAAATGTTTTTGGGAGTAACGCCAGCGCCCTCAATACTCCCTTAACTTATCCACTAACATTTCGAGTGTCAAGCCAACAACTGCTTCACTCAACACAATTCACAGATAACAAGCCAACACTTGGTTGCTTTCCGCTTGTCACCTGTTGCCCGTGACTTACTTAACTTCGACGGTCGCTCCTGCATCCGCAAGCTTCTGTCTCACAGTCTCGGCTTCCTCTTTGGAAACGCCCTCTTTGACAGGCTTGGGGGCTGCTTCTACCAAATCCTTGGCTTCTTTCAAGCCAAGCGCAGTGATTTCGCGCACAACTTTGATGACGTTGATCTTGTTGCCGCCAATTGACTGCAGGATCACATCAAACTCAGTCTTTTCTTCAGCAGCGGCAGTTTCGCCGCCCGCTGCCGCGCCAGCTGCCGGTGCCGCTACTGCAGCTGCTGCCGCCGAAACTCCGAAAGTTTCTTCTAGTTGCTTTACCAGCTCAGAAGCTTCCAAAAGCGTCATGCTCTTCAAATACTCGATTACATCTTCGCGTGTTACTGCCATGATTTTCTCCATCCTCCTCAAAGGGTCCTGATGTGCTGTTGTTATTGTCCGCAGCAGGAGAACCCACGGGACGTTTCTTTGAGGAGTTGCATCTTCCTCTCGAAAAGCGTCCGAGCCGCTATGACGACCTGACTATCGTCATGCTCGTTGTCCGCGTCCGGCCCCACTGTTATTTCAAAACTCAATTTTCAAATCTGAGATCTCAAATTTGAGATCCGGGATCTGAAAATCAAACTGCTAAGCTTTTTGTTCGCCAATCTGCTTGATCACAATCGCGAGATTGCGCGGCACCGCCGACAAAACCGTAACGAGACGCTGCGCCTGGCAATTAATTAAGAACATCACCTTGGAAACCAATTCTTCTTTCGAAGGCAGGCTGGCAATCGCTTCCACGTCTTTTAGCGCAATGACCTTGCCCTCGACCACGCCGGCCTTGAAGGAGAAGATTTCCGGGTTAGCTTTCGCGAACTTGGCAATTGCCTTGGATAAATTCACCGGGTCTTGTTGGCTTAAAGCCACTGCCGTTACACCCTTGAATTGATCGGTAGCCAGCTCGAGCGGAGTGCCCGCTGCGGCTTTGCGAGCCAGAGTATTCTTCACAACCTCGTACGTCACCCCAGCTTCGCGAAGCTGATTGCGCAACTCCTGATCCTTAGGGACAGTCATGCCCTTAAACCCGACCAGCATTGCTGCTTTGGCGTTCTTAAACTGCTCAGTGAGTGCTTCGAGATCTTGTTGTTTCTTTGCTTTTGTCTTCATCAGCTCTCACTCCTATTTGACGTAGGCTGCTTCGTCCAGCAAAACACCCGGGCTCATGGTCGCGGCCAAATTGACCTTCTTCACATACTTACCCTTCGCTGTGGAGGGTTTAGCCTTTACGATAGCGTCCAACAAAGATTTCGCGTTTTCGGTAATTTTTTGAGCGTCGAAAGAGACCTTGCCGACTCCCACGTGAATTACCCCCGTCTTATCGACACGATATTCAACCTTGCCGGCCTTCGTTTCTTTCACTGCCGTCTTCACATCGAAGGTAACCGTGCCGGTCTTGGGATTTGGCATTAATCCCCGCGGCCCCAAAACCTTTCCCAGGCCGCCCACCAGTCGCATCATGTCCGGGGTGGAAACAACTGCGTCAAAGTCGAGCCAGCCTTCCTTGATCTTGTTAACCAGATCTTCGCCGCCGACAAAATCGGCCCCTGCTTCCTCCGCTTCCTTAACCTTCTCACCCTGAGCGATCACCAAAACCTTTTTGGATTTACCCAGGCCATGGGGCAGCACAAGAGTGCCGCGCACGAGTTGGTCGGCCTTACGGGGATCGACCCCAAGCCAAACAGTCAGCTCGACCGTCTCGTCAAATTTCGCGAAAGCGATTTCTTTGACCTTCGCGACTGCTTCTTCAAGATTGTATTTGCGGCCGGCTTCGAGCTTTTCCGCAGCCGCGTTGTATTTCTTCCCGTGCTTCTTCAAATTCTTACCTCCGAGGTGCAAATGGGATTGACGATTGCGGATTGCCAATTGCCGATTTCTGCAACTGACCTCAGCATCAATCCCTCCCTCTCAAGTTGCCCGGCGATGCCAATGCTTGGCAATCGACAATGGGCAATCTATTCGACTGTCAGGCCCATCTGCCGGGCCGTTCCTTCAATGGTGCGAATCGCCGCTTCCAAACTAGTGGTGTTTAAATCCGGCATCTTCGTCTTCGCTATTTCTTCAATCTTTGCTTTGGAAATGGTTCCAACTTTTTCACGTTTGGGGTTGCCCGAACCCTTTGGCAGGCCCGCGGCCTTCTTCAAAAGGTCCGCTGCCGGCGGGGTCTTTGTCTCAAACGTAAACGAGCGATCCGCAAAGACCGTAATCACGACGGGAATCTTCAGATCAGGATCCAGTTGAGCGGTCTTGGCATTAAACGCCTTGCAAAACTCCATGATGTTCACGCCATGCTGACCCAGCGCCGGGCCGATTGGCGGCGCCGGATTGGCCTTGCCCGCGGGAACTTGTAGTTTTATGTATCCAGTTATCTTCTTAGCCATCTTCTTATTTCCAATTGGCAATTTCCGATTGCCGATTCTTCGTCCATTTCACTCATTCAGTGTTGCCGGCCACTCCAATTGGCAATCGTCAATCGAAAATCGGCAATTGCTCTCATTCTTCTTCTGCGAACGTCACCTTCTCCACGTCCAGGAAGTTCAATTCCACAGGGGTTGAGCGTCCGAAGATTGTGACTGTAACCTTCAACGTGGATTTGTCCTCATTAACCTCTTCAACTTTCCCGGTGAAACTCTGAAACGGACCAGACTTAATTCGAACAGTTTCTCCCGCAGCGTACGAAAACTTTGGCTTTGGCTTCTCGGCCGCCTCGGTGACGTTATGAACAATCTGGTCAACTTCCTGGGGAGTAAGCGGCGTTGGGTTATGACCACCAACAAAACCGGTCACTTTCGGGGTCGACTTGATCATGTGAAAAACGTTATCCGGGATATGGCCGCGTTCATCACATTCAATCTGCACCAGGACGTAGCCCGGATAGAACATTCGCGTCGATTCGATGCGTTTGTTTCCGCGCATCTCAACCACCGTTTCGGTGGGAACCAAGACCTCGGCTACTTCAGATTGCAGATCCGTATCGCGGACGCGTGCCTTGAGGCTGTCGCGCACTTTCTTTTCGTGTCCCGAGTACGTATGAAGTATGAACCACTGCTGCATGAGAATTTCGTTAGGCTCCCGTGACCCAGTTGAGAAATTGGTTAAGCTGAGTCAGCGCGAAAGTCCAAATGCGATCAACCAGGAAGAGATAGACTGCGAAAAAAACCACGGCTATCAGCGTGATAATGGTCGTGTTTTTTACGTCATTAAGCGTCGGCCAGGAAACACGCTTCATTTCCGCACGCACATCGCGCAGGAAATGTGCCAGTCGATTAAAAGGGCCGACGCGCGGTCCACTCAGACCGCGTTCCCGCCGCACTCCCCGTCCTTCTGCACCCTCACCGAAGCGAGCGGTGCGCGGCGCTGGAAGTGACGCGTCTGGCTTCTCTATATCATCCATGATTTCACGCTTTGCCACTTACTGCCTTGCCTCTATCTGGCAGGGGTACCAGGATTCGAACCCGGACTTTCGGTTTTGGAGACCGACGTGCTAACCGTTGACACTATACCCCTCCATCGCGAGATGCGGCGAAGGGGAGATGGGGCGACGCGGAGAAAAGACAATTTCGCCGTGTCTCCTCGTCTCCCTGCCTCCGTGTCCGTCCTCACTTGGTTTCTTTATGACCAGTATGCTTCCGGCAACGACGGCAAAACTTTTGAAACTCCAACCGGTCGGGCGTGGTTTTCTTATTCTTGGTCGTTGTGTAGTTGCGGCTCTTGCAGTCAGTGCACTGGAGCACAATGTTGTCGCGCGGCATAATCCTTCCTCATTTCCAATTGCCGATTGCCGATTTACCTACTCGTCGCTGAATGCCGATCCAATCGGCAATCGTAAATCGTCAATCTCGTTATTCCACAACTTCCGAAACTGTGCCGGCGCCTACCGTGCGGCCGCCTTCGCGGATGGCGAACCGTAATCCCTTCTCCATCGCAATCGGCGCTATCAACTCGATCTCCATCGCCACGTTGTCACCAGGCATCACCATCTCCACTCCGGTCGGCAAACTCGCCACACCCGTCACGTCCGTCGTGCGGAAGTAGAACTGCGGCCGGTAACCCGTGAAAAACGGCGTGTGTCTCCCGCCCTCTTCCTTCGTCAGCACATAGGCTTCGGCCTTGAACTTCGTGTGCGGCGTGATGCTGCCCGGCTTCGAGATCACCTGGCCCCGCTCAATGTCCTTGCGCTCCACTCCGCGCAGCAGCAAGCCCACGTTGTCCCCAGCCGTGCCTTCGTCCAATAACTTCTTGAACATCTCCACTCCGGTGACCACCGTGGTTTTGGTAGGTCTGATACCCACGATCTCCACGCTCTCGTTGACCTTCACCTTGCCGCGCTCCACTCTGCCCGTTGCCACCGTGCCGCGTCCCTGAATCGTGAAAATGTCTTCCACCGGCATCAAAAACGGCTTCTCCACGTCTCGCGCCGGCGTCGGAATGTAGCTGTCCACCGCATCCATCAGCTCTTCCACCGTCTTCTCCCACTCCGGGTCGCCTTCCAGCGCCTTCAGCGCCGAGCCTTTGATCACCGGAATGTCGTCGCCGGGAAACTCATAGGCGCTGAGCAGCTCTCGCACTTCCAGCTCCACCAGTTCCAGCAACTCCGCGTCATCCACCGCGTCCGCCTTGTTCATGAACACCACCATCGCCGGCACGCCCACCTGCCGCGCCAGCAAGATGTGCTCGCGCGTCTGCGGCATCGGACCGTCCGTCGCTGCCACTACCAGAATCGCGCCGTCCATCTGCGCCGCACCCGTGATCATGTTCTTTACATAGTCGGCGTGGCCCGGACAGTCCACGTGCGCGTAGTGCCGGTTCTTCGTCTCATACTCCACGTGCGCCGTCGCGATCGTGATGCCGCGGGCTTTCTCTTCCGGCGCCTTGTCGATCTGATCAAACGCCACGAACTGCACCTTCGGGTTGTTCTTCCCCAATACCTTCGTGATCGCCGCCGTCAACGTCGTCTTCCCGTGATCCACGTGCCCAATCGTCCCGATGTTTACGTGCGGCTTGCTCCGGTCAAATTTTTCCTTAGACATTCTTGTTAGCCTCTATATAAAGGATCATCAACTTGCAATCGCGAACTACTGATGCTGGAGCCCGCGATGAGATTTGAACTCATGACCTCCTCCTTACCAAGGAGGCGCTCTACCCCTGAGCTACGCGGGCACGAGTGCCAACCAACCGTTCACCAAAGACCTGGAGCGGGCGACGAGATTCGAACTCGCGACCCTCAGCTTGGAAGGCTGATGCTCTACCAACTGAGCTACACCCGCCCTTTGAAATTTCAAATTTGAGATCTGAGATCTCTCATGGTGCAGGGGGCAGGATTCGAACCTGCGTAGGGCGTTAGCCCGCCGGGTTTACAGCCCGGTGCCATTAACCACTCGACCACCCCTGCTTATATGATTTCAAGTGCCTAATGGAGCCGGCGAAGGGACTTGAACCCCCGACCCTCTGATTACAAATCAGATGCTCTACCAACTGAGCTACGCCGGCCGCTATAGACTGGAATAGCGCGTTCCGACAAAAGGCGGATACTAACAACAGCACGACGAAAACGCAAGTTGCAGACAGAGTTACGCCTATTTCCGTTGCGCGAAACTAAGATGCAACCAGCGAATTCTTTGGCAGAGCCAAATGTTATTCGCGAACCGTAGCGACCTGCGCTGTTTTTGCCTTCGGGGGGGCTCCTTCGGGGGATAATACTGACTGATAAAACGACCTAAAGTAACCGTACATCGACAAGCATGCGGAAACAACCACCAGCCACAACATCGCTCTGCCTGCGGTATATAGCAACACCTGCCAGTCGTTCGCCGTGGTGTCACCAACACTAAACAGATGTTGAAATGCCATCCGCAATTCCGGTACAGACCAAAACTCGATGGCAGGAAAAGGTTGACCAAAATTCGAAACACGTGGCGGTTTCCCACCGACACTGGAAACAATCAAGAGTGCGACAGTCACGACCTGCGCCAACATCTTGAACTTTCCCATTCTTGAAGCAGAAATTACGATGCCATCAGCAGCCGCTATCGACCGCAGGCCTGTAACTGCAAACTCACGTCCAATAATGATCACAACTGCCCAGGCCGGAGCTAACTGATTTTCAACCAGCGAAATCAACGCCGCGGAAATTAATAGTTTGTCAGCGATTGGATCGAGAAGCTGACCCAATCGCGTCACCTGATCACGCCGCCTCGCCAGATGGCCATCTAGATAATCAGTGAGGGCGGCTCCGAGAAACAGACCCACTCCCAAAATGTGCCGTGGTAATCCCAGCCAATTTTCCGAGACGGGAGTTAGGAGGACAACGACAAGCAACGGAACTATAAAAATTCGTAGCAGCGTCAGTGCATTAGGAAGATTCAATTTGACCGCCTGCCGAAACAACAAAACGAAATCGAATTTGAGTTACCCGAGTTTAGGGCGGCGTCAGAAACGGTGTCAAGAAACTGTACTGCTAGCTTGCTCAGCACATACTGCTCAGTTAGAATCTTGGTTTCTTCACTACGAGAAATTCTGATCCGTAGACGCGCACACCGTAGAACGCAATGTCAATCGATCTCATAACCGTCAGGGGCGCCCGCCAACACAACCTCAAGAACATTAACGTCGAGATACCCCGCGAACGGTTTACTGTCATTACCGGACTCTCAGGTTCCGGAAAGTCTTCACTTGCCTTCGATACTATTTACGCTGAAGGGCAACGCCGCTACGTAGAATCCTTGTCAGCTTACGCGCGTCAGTTTCTCGACCAGTTGGAAAAGCCTGACGTCGATTCCGTGGACGGACTTTCTCCGGCAATCTCAATCGAACAAAAGACAGTTTCGCGTAGTCCCAGATCAACAGTTGGGACAGTCACCGAAATTTACGATTACATGCGGCTGCTGTTTTCGTCGATCGGTCAACCGCATTGTTACGTTTGTGGCGCCGCAATTACACGGCAAAGCGTCGAGCAAATCGTGCAAAGCGTGCTTGGCTTGCCTGAAGGCGAGCGAGTCATGATCTTGGCGCCAATTGTTCGTGGTAGAAAAGGGGAATTCAAAAAAGAACTCGAGAAGCTGGCCAAAGATGGTTTTCTTCGCGCACGTGTTGACGGTGACCTGTTATCACTCGACGAAGAAATCCGACTCGATAAACGGCGGAACCACACGATCGAGGCAGTTATTGATCGCTTACTTATCAAGCCCGGAATCAAGGAGCGTCTTACTGATTCGGTCCGAACCGCACTCAAACTAACTGGCGGCGCGGTTCTGGTTTCGATAGTCGACGGCGAGGAAAAACTGTATTCGGAAAAGATGGCGTGTGTGATTTGCGATATTAATGTCCCACCGCTTGAGCCCCGCTCGTTCTCCTTCAACTCAGCTTACGGTGCCTGCAAGCGTTGCCATGGTTTGGGAACAGTGCTGGAAGTTGATCCTGCGAAACTGATTCCTGACGCGACCGTTCCGGCAGACAAGCTCGCATTTATGGGTCCGGCCGACCGGCAGGGATTCGGCTTATCTCAAGAGTGCTCTCACGGCCGTAATCAATTATTTCAAAGCCGACTCAAAACTTCCGTTCAACGACTTGCTCAAAGAAGTTCGCGAAGCCTTCTTCGAAGGACTTAGCGGACAATTGAATTTCCGTCAGGGTGCGTATTCATATCAGAGTCGTTGGAAGGGAGCACTCCATTGGCTGCGTGATCGACTTAATGAAGCGCCTTCTGAGAAAGTCCGCACGACGCTGGAAGAACTAGTGGCGCCGCGATCGTGTCCCGACTGTAAGGGAAAGAGACTTCGTGCGGATTCCCTCGCCGTGCGCTTTGGGGGTCGTTCAATCTCTGAATACACGACCCTGCCCATTGACGTCGCGACCTCGGCGTTTGCATCAATTAAACTCAATGCCCGCGAGGAACTAATCGCCGGACCAATCCTCCGCGAAATAGTCAACCGCTTAAGTTTCCTGAAAACGGTGGGTCTGGGTTATCTGACACTGGATCGCACTTCATCCAGCCTCTCTGGCGGTGAAGGCCAACGAATTCGCCTGGCAACTCAAATTGGGTCGCAGCTGCGCGGCGTTCTTTATGTGCTCGACGAACCTTCGATCGGACTGCATCCACGCGACAATCAGAAACTGCTGGAAACGTTGTGTGCGCTGCGCGATCTCGGCAATACGGTTTTAGTTGTCGAGCACGATGAGGAAACCATTAGGCGTGCAGACTATGTAGTTGACCTGGGTCCTGGAGCAGGTGCCCACGGCGGCGAAGTCGTAGCGATGGGAACAGCGGCTAACGTTGCTGATAACCCTAATTCGATTACCGGTCTCTATCTGCGCGGAAAAAATAAGATCGAGGTACCCACAGAGCGGCGCCTGCCTAATGGAAAGAACCTTGTTATTCAGGGTGCTCGCGCCAACAACCTTAAGGAAATAGATGTAACGTTTCCGTTGGGGCTCCTCACGGTTATCACTGGTGTTTCCGGTTCCGGGAAATCAACACTCGTCGGGGACATCCTGTATCCCGCGCTCGCGCGTCATTTGTATGGCTCCCTGACCGAGCCGGGAGCATATTCAACAATCGAAGGCCTGGACAACGTAGACAAAGTGATTGAGATCGATCAGTCGCCTATAGGTCGCACGCCACGCTCCAATCCGGCAACGTACACCGGACTATTCACCCCACTTCGCGAGCTCTACGCAATGCTGCCCGAGTCGCGAGAACGCGGCTACAAACCTGGCCGGTTCTCCTTCAATGTGAAGGGCGGCCGCTGCGAGGCCTGCGAAGGCGATGGCATGAAGCGCATTGAAATGAATTTTCTGCCCGATGTCTACGTGCTTTGTGATGTTTGTCGCGGTGCCCGTTACAACCGCGAAACGCTGGCGGTTAAGTTTAAAGGTAAGTCGATCGCCGAATTGTTGGATACGACTGTAGAGGAAGCCTTGCCGCTGCTGGAAAACATTCCGCAGATCAAACAGAAGCTACAGACCCTGCTGGATGTTGGCCTTGGTTACATCAAATTGGGCCAATCAGCAACCACACTCTCCGGCGGCGAAGCCCAACGTATCAAACTTGCCAAGGAGCTATCGAAACGGGCCACGGGTAGGACCGTTTACATTCTTGATGAACCTACCACTGGACTGCATTTTGCCGATGTTCACAAACTGCTCGACGTCTTACAACGACTAGTGGCCCTGGGGAATTCCGTCTTAGTCATTGAACATAACCTCGATGTCATCAAGAGTGCGGATTACATTATCGACCTGGGACCCGAAGGTGGCGAGCATGGAGGTCGCGTGGTTGCCTCAGGAACACCTGAAGAGGTGGCCCGCGTTCGTCGCTCACATACCGGACAGGTTTTGAAACCGTTACTCAACGGCAAACTCGCGCGTAATGGCAATGGCGTGCGGCGCGAGGAGAAGAAGATCGCGTGATATACTCCGCCCCGTTCTCCAGTCACACCAAGCCGAGGGTATAGCGCACCATGTCAATCTATGACGATCTCGGCCCGCTGAGTCTTGAACACGTCACCACATATCCCCTCGCAGATCGTCCCAGCAAAGTTTCACTAGAAGATTTCGCCAGGCCCATCGCTCAAGGAGCTACGCTACGCGATTTCTTGTCAGGCCTGCCCAACATCCTCGCCGTGCAGAATCTGCGTGAGCTGGCCAATCGAATTCGCCGCGCTCGTGATTTACAAAAGCCAATCATTTGGGGCATCGGGGGCCACGTAATCAAAACCGGCATCGCGCCGCTACTCATTCAACTCATGCATGAGGGATTCTTAACTGCGATTGCGGCGAACGGATCCGTGCTGGTGCACGACTCGGAAATCGCACTAGCCGGCATAACTTCGGAAGATGTTGACGCGACTTTAGGCGAAGGAGTTTTCGGTGGCGCAGATGAAACTGGAAAGCTTTTGAATCGCGGGGCCGCAGAAGCTGCACGGGACGGTATTGGACTGGGCGAAGGAGTCAGCCGCGCATTACTGAACTTGAAACCGAAGCACAAAGAATATTCTCTTTTATGTGCTGCCTACGAAGCTGGCCTTCCTGTAACAGTCCATCTAACCATTGGTGGAGACATAGGTCATTTCCATCCCAACGCTGATGGCGCTGCGCTCGGAACAACTTCTCACACAGACTTCCGGCTATTGGCCGAACTAGTGCGGCGCATGAATCGAGGTGGCGTTTACTTAAACATCGGGTCAGCCGTAGTTCTGCCCGAAGTCTTCTTAAAGTGCGTCTCGCTAGTACGAAACCTCGGTCATGAAATGAGCGATATAACGACGGCGAATTTCGACTTCATTCAATCGTACCGCCCGCTAACAAACGTGGTTCGCCGTCCTACCGCTAACGGGGCGGGCCGCGGCTTCTCAATTATTGGCCATCATGAACTAACTATCCCGCTGCTTGCCGCAGAACTGATTTGCCTGCCCGCGTAAACCTCTGCACCAAATCACTTGTTGACACAAACTCGTGGATCGAGATAATCCCCTCTTAGTCCGAAATTGAAAATCATTTTCAACTAATATCTTTTTGAGGAATCATGCTGAGCCGAACACCAACTAGTGTCCTTTTTGCCAGTTTTTTACTCTTGCTCTTAGCTCCTACCTCCGCACTTGCTCAGCAACGAAGTAATTCGCTTTCAGGCCGAGTGCTTGATCAAAATCACGCAGCCATTCGCGGCGCCGTCGTTAGTTTGCAAGGCGAAACTTGCAAGGTCGAGCAAACGGCGGTTACGGATGAAGTCGGAAGATTCCACTTTGCCTTGCTTCCCTTCGGTTCGTATGTCCTGGCGATCAAGCACACGGGATTTGCAAACTTCGAGAAACAAATCAAGGCTGAAGAGAACTTAAACGCACCTTTACTAGAATTCGTGCTGCAACCGGAATCTATCGCCGGTTCGGTGATCATAACCAGCAGTCACATTTTGACTTCAGCGGAACTCGGCGAAAGAGTGCCCGGTTCAATCGACGTCATTGACTCTAAAATGCTGGAAGATAGTCGGGCGTTGACTTCGACCGAACTTCTGCGAAGAGTTGCTGGCGTAAACGTCCGTGATGAAGAAGGCTTTGGCCTGCGGCCCAACATCGGAATACGGGGGTTGAATCCGACGCGTTCGAGCAAAGTTCTGCTTCTTGAGGACGGCATTCCTCTTACCTATGCCCCTTACGGGGACAACGCTTCCTACTATCACCCACCGACCGATCGCTTCGAGAGTGTCGAGGTATTGAAGGGTTCGGGACAAATTCTTTACGGACCGCAGACCATCGGCGGTGTGATCAACTACCTCACTCCGAATCCTCCTGGAAAACGTGCTGGTTCGATTTCTTTAACAGGAGGGTCACGAAATTATTTTAACGGCCACGTTGTTTATGGTGACACCATTGGCGCTACCGGATTCCTTTTCGGTTTCACGCGTAAGCAGGGGCAGGGGTCGCGAGACCACGTCAGGTCGGGCCTCAATGATTTCAACTTAAAGTCCGTAACAAATTTTGGCATGCGACAAGCGTTAACTCTGAAGTTCAATTATTACGGTGAAGACTCCAATGTTGGTTATTCAGGTTTGAGAGAGAACGAATTTCGCGCTAACCCGCGACAGAATCCATTCGGCAACGACTTCTTTTACGGTGATCGCGTTGGAACGTCTGTTACGCACGCGCTGGTTTTCAATCCCGACGTCCTGCTGACAACCAATGTCTATGGTTCATACTTTCGCCGTCACTGGTGGCGCCAATCATCCAACTCCAATGAGCGTCCCAATGATTCATCGGATCCAGCCTGTGGTGGGATGGCGAATCTCAACACCACTTGTGGGAATCAGGGCCGCTTGCGGCGTTATCTTTTCGCTGGCGTTGAGCCGCGTTTGCGAGTTACAAAGCCGCTTTTTGGAAGACGTAACGAAACTGAAATGGGCTTCCGCTTCCACGTGGAAGATCAGGAGCGACTTCAAAAAAACGGGGATCGATTTGATTCGCGAGATGGCCTGGTGGTTGAAAACAATGAACGCCGCAACCAAGCTTACTCGGCTTTCATTCAGAATCGCTTCACATTTGGAATGTTGACGATCACTCCGGGAATACGCGTAGAGCATATTAAATTTCAACGCACTAACCGTCTTCTTGGTGTGACAGGCAGAACTCAACTGACACAAGCAGTTCCCGGACTCGGCGTTTCTTATAACCCGGGTGAAAAGCTGACAATATTTGCCGGCGTGCACCGCGGTTTTGCCCCGCCAAGAACTGAAGACATCATCAACAACACCACTGGAGGAAGTGTCGATCTCGCTCCTGAGTTGAGCTGGAACTATGAGGCCGGCTTGCGTGCACGTCCGCACACAGCGCTGCGAATGGAAGCAACTTTCTTTCGCATGGACTACGAAAATCAGATTGTTCCCGCCAGCCTCGCTGGTGGAGTGGGCTCGACGTTTACGAATGGCGGCGAAACTTTGCATCAGGGCTTCGAACTTTCTGCGAGGTTTGACACCGCATCGATACTACGACGTCGATACAGTTTTTATTTCCATTCCGCGTACACCTTCCTGCCCACCGCGGACTTCCGTGGCGTGCGCTTCAGCAGCGTACCCGGATTCGCTACTACCAGTGTTACCGGTAACCGGTTGCCATATGCTCCGAGGCAACTTTTGAACGCTACAGTTGGGTTTTCGCACTCGCGTGGACTCGACACCTTTGTGGAATCGGTCTACGTGGGTTCTCAATTTGGCGAAGATCTAAATCGCATCGACCCAATCACTCAGAATGGTCAAACAGGCCTGATCCCAAGCTATACCATCTGGAATGCAACCGCTAACTACAAACTCGAGAGATTTCAAACTACACTCTTTGTTACCGCCAAAAATCTATTTGACCATCTATACATTGCCGATCGCGCGCGTGGGTTGCTGCCCGGACCGCCTCGCAGTGTCCAGGCTGGATTCAAGTTTGAGTTTTAGGGACACTCTCTCGGAAATGCGTACATTCAGCTCGTAATTGAATCGAATGCTTGACACTCGCGCTGCCATCAGTGCGCTCATTCCGCAGCGTGGGTGCGGTTACGAGAACCTCGGAGCTACGGTATAATGCGCCCTCACATCTTCTGCACTTGTTAATTTGAGAATAGGCGGTGATCCGATGCAGCCGGAACGACTCGCACACTTCAAAAAAATTCTTCTCGCACAACTGCGCGAGCAACCGGAACAATTCCGCAACGATCAGGCAGCCGCGCTTGAATTCTCCGATGACGGCGTTAAGGACAGCAGCGATATGTCAGTGATGGACGTGAGCAAGGAGCTAGCGTTCCGACAGGGTGATCGCGAGTCGCAAATGGTTGCTGATATCGATCAGGCGTTGATGCGGATCAAGGAAGGAAGTTACGGCGTTTGTACTCGCTGTGGTAAGCCGATCGACGAGCGGAGACTCGAAGCTTTACCAACGGCACGTTTCGATGCCGAATGCCAAGCCCGTCTCGAACAAGCCCGAGGCGCCCACGACACCCCCTCACTGTAGGTCTCAGGGCTCAGGGCTCAAGTCTCAGGGTTCAAGTCCCAAGACATTTTTCATTTCTCATTTTTCATTTGCTCATTTTTCATTTTCCAACTCCAACGAAGTCCGAACACATTGGGGTTTGGCAGTCGCCATAAAGACAAGTTCTTAAGTCTCCGCTCTTCGACTACCACGTCGGTAGCGATCAACAAAATGGCAAATGAAAAACTGAGAAAATGAGAAATGAGAAATGGAAGATGTTTTGAAATGAGACTTGAGACCTGAGACTCTTTACGCCTTCGGGTGCGCTTTGTCGTAAACCTCGATGAGTTTTTCCATTGAAACGTGCGTGTAGATTTGCGTCGATGAGAGACGCGCGTGCCCGAGTAACTCCTGGATGTCGCGCAGGTCGGCGCCACTATCCAACAAGTGGGTCGCAAACGAATGTCGCAGTGCGTGCGGGCTGATGTTGTGCATCCCGGCGCAAATCCGAATGTATTTTTCCACCATCCGCCCGACTGATCGAGTCGTTATCCTCGTCCCCTGATAGTTCAGAAAAAGCGCATCCACTTCCCTTTCAGAGACGGGCGCACTGTTGAGGAGTCCATCGCGCACGCTCAAATATCCCTGCAAGGCTTCTTGTGCCGGTTCACCAAACGGGACAATCCGCTCCTTCCGTCGCTTGCCGGTTACGCGAATCAGTTTGTTTTTAAAGTCGACGTCTCCTAACGACATTTTCGTGAGTTCAGAGACACGCACTCCTGTGGCGTACATTAGTTCTAACATCGCCCGATCGCGTTTGCCCAAATCGGTTTCCACGTCGGGAGTCTCGATGAACTTGATCGCTTCTTCAATCGACAAATGTTGCGGCAGCTTTTTCTCGAGGCGAGGTGTGGAGACCAATTTCGCCGGATTGAGCTCGAGCAAACCCTCGCGTACGACAAACTGGAAAAACGTGCGCAGCGCCGCGAGTTTGCGGGCTACGGACGATTTTTGTTTCTGAGCCGAGTGAAGCGTGGAGAGCCATTCACGAATAGTGATGTGATCGATGGTGGCAATATCGACTGCGGGGCGTTTTTGCGTTTTGGGATCCGCTGGAGCGAGGTGATCGAGGAACTGATTGAGGTCGCTGGCGTAGTTGCGCAGCGTGTGTTCGCTGACGTTGCGCTCATAGCGCAGGTGTTCGAGAAACTGGGTCAGCAGTTGCTCCATAACACGAGGCAGACCAACGATCTAAAAGCGACCTACCAACTACCGGTCGCCACCCTGACACTTTTAGGTGAGTAGTAACCTTTGCGCGAGCGCACGCGCACATCTTTCCGCGACTTGATTCGTAGTTCGATCTTGTGGAAACGACCGTCGAGATGTTCTTCAGACTGGTAATAACTCAACACATATTGTTGCGCAAGATCAGCCGCAATCTCCTGAAAGGCGGATTCCAGTGCGGCAGTGGTTTTGGGGATGAAAGCCGCTCCTCCAGTTTGCGCAGCCAACTGTTCCATCCGCCGCTCGGCTGCTAACGCCCGGACGTTTGCACTTTCGTACAATCCGGTTTGCACCACGAACACCTGGCAGTCATCCGCGAGTACGTGATGCATCGTAGTTTCAAAATCCGCGCGGCTGGTTGTTTCAATGCCATCGGAAACAATCACGATTACGCGGCGACCGGAATATGGCCGCAAGTAGGCGGCAGCAGCGATAATGGCATCGAAAAGCGAAGTTGAGCCTTCTGGTTTTCCAAATAACTCGATAGTCCTCTCAAGACTTTTGATATCTCTTGTCATCCCTTGCGCGAGATAACTATCTGATTCAATCGAGTAGATCGCAGCCTCATCAGTAGGGCGCAAAACGCGGCGGAAAAACTGTTGCGCCGCATGCTTCTCGAAGGCTCGCGCCATGTCGAGACTCCCGCTGTTGTCGAATAACATCACCAGGCGCACCGGCGATTCCGAACGGCTCAGATCGCTGATTGATCTGAGTTGGCCATCTACGCGTAGCTCGAAATCGTCAACCTTCAGTGTGGTTAGCGCGACTCCCTTGTTGTCTACGACGGAGGCGGGAATTGGAACGAGATTGGAAGACACTCTCACGATGTCTGAGTCTTCAACCTCGTCACCTGGATGCGAAGAAGGCGTGGCTGTAGTTACCGGCCTTTGCGCACTGGGTCTGCTGGCTTCCGCGATTGGACTAGGAGCCGGGCCGGTCTTGGGTTTGTTTTCCTGCCGCCGACCCGATTGAGCAACGACATCGGAGCCCAGAACAAAAACCAGAGAAACGAAGGAAACGGCCGCGACCAGGATTAGGAACGCGTAACGGAGATCAGAATTCAGCGCGCGCCCGCCGGCATCGTTGTGGACTGTACTTGAATTTCGTTGAGCCAAACGTCCCATTCTTTTAATGCCAATTCAACTTGAAAGCCATGGCGGTCACGTTTCTTACGAAAGCGGCGGCTGTCTTGTTCTTCTAACGGCTGCAGTAGCGCGAACGTGATATTAACAGGTTGGAAGTTCCTGGCGTCCGCATTCGTAACGTAGCGGGCGAGCGCGCCCATGGCACTGCGACCAGGAGCGGTGATTAGATCTCGTTGGCCGGCAAGCCGGGCGGCATTCATTCCTGCAAGCCAACCCATCGCAACGGACTCCACGTAACCTTCAACACCCGTGATCTGACCGGCAAAAAAGACATGCGGGCGTTCCCGCATTTGCAGCGTCTTACTCAGCACGCGCGGCGAACAGATGTAAGTGTTCCGGTGGATCTGGCCAAACTGCAAGAACTCGGCCCGTTCAAGTCCGGGTATTAGTCGCAACACCCGCGCTTGCTCGCCATAGCGTAGATGATTCTGAAAGCCCACAAAGCTGTATGCGTCAGCCATTAAATTTTCCTGGCGCAACTGCACGGCCGCATATGGTTCTCGACCGGTACGCGGATCGACTAGTCCCACTGGTTTCATAGGTCCGAAACGCAGAGTATCAACTCCCCGGCGCGCCAACTCCTCAATCGGGAGACACGCTTCGAACCAACGGGTCTCTTCGAAACGCTGCAAGGGAACACTCTTCGCCTCGATCAATGCGTCGTAAAATCGGGCGTACTCCGTTTCATCAAATGGGCAATTAAGATAGTCGTCGCCGCCTTTGCCATAACGTGCGGCCGCAAAAGCGATCGATCGATCAATGGAGTCGGCGGCAATGATCGGAGCAATCGCGTCATAGAAGTAGAGCTGATCGCTGCCCGTAAGCTTCATAATTTCGGTAGTTAGTGCGTCTGAAGATAACGGACCCGTAGCGATAATCGTGATCGCATCAGCCGGGATCTGCGTCACTTCTTCTCGCAGCAATTGAATGCGAGGATGTGCTTCGATTTGCTCAGTGACGTATTCGGCGAATAGTTGACGGTCGACGGCAAGTGCCGCTCCGGCTGGCACACGCGTAGCCTCGGCGGCTTTCATTACCAGCGACCCCGCACGACGCAATTCCTCCTTAAGTAAGAACGATGCTGAACCGGGTTCATCCGATTTAAGTGAGTTCGAGCAAACAATCTCTGCAAGTTTGTCGGTGCGGTGGGCGGGCGTCTGTTTCACAGGGCGCATTTCATAAAGACGCACGAAGGCTCCAGCGCGGGCAGCCTGCCAGGCAGCTTCGACGCCGCCAAGTCCGGCTCCAATGACGATTACATCATTCATGGTTTTTGAGTTTGAGACGGTGGCGCGTCGAGCTTGTAGTCTCCGACGTCGCTCCGGAAATGCCGGTAGTCGCTCCATTCGATAGTCTTGTTTACGTCGATCCCGCGAAAAAGAAACACTTTGGCGGACAAGTTTACTTGCGCAAAACGCGGTAACCAAACTCCTTCAGCCATTCGGGTTTGCTCCATCACCAAGCCGGCGCCGGGACGCAACGACAAAACCAAGCCCCCGCCCATTTTGAAACCTTCCGCCAGCCGCGCTTCCAAACGGATCACTTGCTTATCGATTGGATCAATCCAGGCTACACCGACGAGCTTCGAAATCAGCGTTTCACTACGATTACCAGGTTTGAAGCCGGCCCGCGGACGAAAGTCAAACACGACTGATTCGCGGCCGTTGAAGAATTCGCGGCGTGGAGATACAAACTCGCAAACTTTCAGAAACTGCGAGATCTCCGGATCTTCATTTTCATCAGCGTCCGTTTTGTTCCCTCGCTTTCGCTTGCTCTCGGCACGGCGGCGTTCAACCTTCTCCTCTGTTTTAGCGCGGTCTCGTTCGGCTTTCTCAAACTCTTCTGCTACTCGTTTGGATTCCTTTGCTGCTCGATCGCCCGACAACGCAACTCCGTCTTCGCTGATTAGTTTCTTGATCGGTTCGCGGTGCGCCAAGGGAAACACTTCATAAACTCTGGTCTTTTCCTTCTTTAACTCACCTTTATCGGTTAGTTCGCGATCGGTTTCTTTTTGCAGGTACGCGTATTCCGTGACTCGCTTCTCAACCAGGTCCTGGTTTCGCGCAACTGCACGAAGCAACCCGACTACGTCCAACGCCTCACTTCCTTGAGGTGGGTCAAACGTCGAGTTGGGAATGTTTGTGTTGTAGGACGAGCGTTCGAGTTTATAGGTAAGTTCCCCGTCACCGGTCTTGAATGTCAGTCGATGAGGCTGAAGCAAACCCGGTCGCGAAGCATCAGCTTGGTAGTCAGCTAACCGAAGAGTCAGATTCCGCGCTTCGTCTTCAACTTTAATGAGCAGATTGCTGCGAGTGCTGAACCAATATCGCAGACGTGCGCCGGCCCGATTGGAAAACTCCACGATGTAAGCAGGCTCTGACCCCACATCGCCAAGCGAGACCACGCGAGCCATGACATTTGATTTCTTGTAATCAATCAGATGGCTGGCTTCGAGCAGAGCCTCGAGTTTTGCGGCGGCCGCTTCCGCACCGGTCAAAGTCAGCAGACGTTTATCTAACCCCTGCACCCAGGCAGATGCCGGACTGGCTCCCGAAACAATCGTGCCGTTCCCGAAGTACATTTCCGCCCGGCGCGATGCCGGTGATTTGATCTGAACCTTAGCTTTACCGATCGGCTGTTCGTTGAGTTGAAGCGTCCACTCAAAGCTTGCATCACGAATCGCCCCCAGCCGTTTCTTACCACCCACTGCCTTGAGATAGTTATCAACGATCTTCTCAGCACTGGGAAGCTTCCCTCGCGGCTGTTCTGCTTGAGGAAAGTGTTTCTGCTGTTGCCCCCAGCAACAGGACAATCACAAATGTTGCAAAAAACACGAGTGCGCCCGGCCCCGGCTGCGGGGATGCTCTGATTGCGAACCGTGACTTGATGGGGGGCCTCACTGGAGGTTTTTAGCGCTTCCTGGACTTTGACGTCCTGGGGGCCGGCTTTTTAGCTGTGGACTTCCTGGCTGCTGATATTTTGGTCGACTTTGTAGCCGATTTTCTAGCTGCTGACTTCTTGGATGACTTCTTAACCGCCTTCCTGGCTGTCGATCTCTTACTCGCTAACTTCTTGGCAGCTGGCCTTTTAGCTGCCGATTTCTTAGCCGTAGCCTTCTTCCTGGCAGCTCTGCTAATCCCTTTTCTTTTACGTTCTTCAACCTTCTCGTGCGCGTCGGCCATTATCTTTTTCACACGATCGGCCGTAGTTGCGGCTTCCGATGTGGCATCCTCCTGGTTGCCATGATGTTCCAACTGCTCCGTTAGCTCGCCCTGGTTCTTCTGATATTCAAATTCATTGATGGTGCCGGTTCCCACTCCCAACGTTTCCGGATTGCGCATTTGCCCTCTGCCCATGATCGGTTTCCTCCCTCAAAAAGGCCGCTTGACACTCGAATAAGCGGGTTCGTATAGTGCAATTCTTCCGAACGCACCTCGCGTTTCGTTTGACAGCCGGCTTAGCTCAGTTGGTAGAGCGTCTGATTCGTAATTAGAAGGTCACCAGTTCAACTCTGGTAGCCGGCTCCACTGTTTACCTGCAAGAGATCATACAGGATCCTTCGCGCATCGCCACGATTATCGGCGTGGCCCTCCGCTCCCGAAGTGGTAAGCCTTCAAGGGACGGAAAAGGAGAACTTATGAGAAACAGTCTAACGATCCTAATTGCTTCTTGTTCCCTGGTTATAGGGTTGTTTCAGTCCAGTCATGGTCAACAGACAACAATGCCTACTGCTGTGGCCGTCGCCGAAGATCGAGGCACGCGAGAGCAGGATGGGTTAGCAGGTCCGGTGCGGCGCGTTCGCGTGGAAACTGCACGAATGATCGTGAAGGGCGGGAAGATGAGTGAAGGACCTCGTCAAGTCACGGGAATCACAACTTATGACCCGGCTGGCAAAAAGATCGATGCAGTTGATTACCCTGTCGAAAGCAGCACTGTCTCTGGGAACGAGCGATATCGCTACGACGACAAAGGCAACATTGTGGAAATGGTCGTCGTGGACAGCGGTGGCGCTATTCTCAGCAAGGAAGCTTACGACTATGAGTTTGATCCGATGGGGAACTGGACGAGGATGAATACGGCTGTTGCTGTTTATGAAAATGGCAAAGTGACGTTTGAGCCCACCGAAGTAACTTACCGCACGATCAGCTATTACTATAATCAGGCAATCGAAAAGCTCAACAACGCCTCCGCTAAGGCGAAAGGCGGCCCGGCGCGATCCATCTCGGTGCCCCCGGCCGAATCAGCTAGCACCTCAAAATTAACTACAAAGTCAGTGGCAACCAATGCCCCAGCGGCAGAGAAAGTTGCGGAGAATCTGAGAGCGACGGCGACCGATCCCGTTCCAGAAGCCCCCGCTAAACCCCCTGCCACCGAGTCGGTAGCGAACAATGTCGCTGTGACAAACGAAGAGACGACGACTCCGACGGCGCCAACGCCTACTGTGGTTAAGGTTGAAGAAGCACTCTTGCGCAGCGCTGCAATCGATTTGCCCCAGCCCGAATATCCTGGCTCAGCTTTGCTGTCTCGTGCGTCCGGCAAAGTAGAAGTCCAGCTATTGATTAATGAAAAAGGTGTTGTTTCCAACGCGCGCGCGCAAAGCGGTAATCCCTTACTGATCCCGGCGGCTGAAAACGCAGCTCTAAAAGCTCGATTCTCCCCTACAAAGCTCTCGGCGGATCCGGCGATAGCTTTCGGCGTTATGACTTACTATTTCAATTTGCCTGAGGCTCCGAATGCGGGAGTCGCCAGCAGTCGAGCAAGCGATGGAGCGCCGCTGGTCAGCGAGGAGAAAAAAGTTTCGCAACCGCAGGCCCCGGCAAATACTGCGTCCATTACGCCCCGACCAGTAACGGTTAGCGAAACCATGCCAAAGGCAAACCCGGAATTAGCGGACATCCCCTTACGACAAGGGAACAGCCCTTCTAGCTGCCGGAGATTATGCGAACGCTGCCGCAGCGCTCAATCAAGCGGTCCAGGCGAATCCCAACGACGCGAATGCGTATGTGAAGCTTGCAACGGCTTACTCACGAATGAATAAAAACAAGGAAGCGATTGCTGGTTACAAAATGGCAACGCAAATCAAACCTAGCGCTGTCCACGCTGCCGCCTACCACGCCTGGGGCAGGTCGTATCTCGCACTCGAAAAGAATTCAGAGGCGATCTCTGCATTCAAGCAGGCGCTGTCCTTGATGAGGGAAGAAAATATCGATTCCGAGTCTAAGACCATCATCATGCCCTCACCTGTACAAGTTCACTACGATTTGGGCACCGCCTACATTAATTCCCGACGTTTCGGCGATTCCATTAAGGAATTCAAGCAAGTGGTGGCACTGAATCCGGCAAATGCGGAGGCACATTACGCTCTGGCAATTGCTTACATTGCCAACAACAATCGAAGAGCTGCGGAGGAAGTGAACAAGGTGCTAGCAACTCTCAACCGCACGCTGTCGGACAAAATCGTCTTTGCTCTAGTTGCCCCTGAATCGCGTCATGGTTGTCGCAACATCGGCTGCCGTTAAAATATGACTTCTCTCCCAAGTCTTACCGGCAAGTCGACAAGGTCCGCTTAGGACGCGGTAGAGTTGCATTAACGCTCGGGAAGTAATTGGTAATCCCTTCGCAGATGACCACCGACGCAGACGATCATTTCGCGAATTACCAACGCGATGGATTTCTGATTCTAAAAGACTTTGTACCCGCCAACACTTGTGATGACCTCCGCGCGCGCGCTGAGCAGCTAGTGAAGGAATTTGATCCTGCCGGCGTTGTCTCCATCTTCACCACTCACGAACAAAGCCGTAAGAGCGACGAGTATTTTCTGGAATCCGGCGACAAAATTCGTTGCTTCTTCGAAGAAGACGCGTTTTTGCCTGACGGCAACCTGAAGCAAAGTAAAGAGCAGTCGATTAACAAAATAGGACACGCATTGCATCAGCTGGATCCCGTGTTCCGTGAGTTTTCACATTCGGCGGCCATCAAGAAATTGGTTGTTGACTTGAAAATTGAGGATCCGGTGCTGATCCAGTCGATGTATATCTTCAAACAACCAAAAATTGGTGGCGAAGTAGCTTGTCACCAGGACAGCACATTTCTCTACACCGAGCCGATAAACATTGTGGGACTCTGGCTGGCGCTTGAAGATGCGACTATAGAAAACGGTTGCTTGTGGGCGATTCCCGGCGGTCACCGGCTCGGACTCAAATCCCGCTGGATCCGGACGCCTGAAGGCATGCGCTTCGATGTTTTCGACGAGCAGCCGTGGCCGGAAGAGAAATTAGAGCCGCTCGAGGTCAAGCGAGGGACGTTAATCGTTCTGCATGGCCTGCTACCCCATAAAAGCCTGGCTAATAGATCGGCTAAGTCGCGGCACGCTTACACGTTTCACTTTATCAGCGGCAGAAGTAAGTATGCCGAAGACAACTGGCTGCAGTTGCCAAAGGGCTTCAATGCCGTCTTGTCCTAAGAAGAATCTCGAATACGGCCTTGCCGCAGCCTAACTCCTAATAACAACAAGATGCCTCGAAAGAAAACCTTAGCTGACCCCTGCGCTGGTAGTAGAAAATCCGCCATGCCGAGCGCCATCAAGCCGATGCTCGCGACCTTGGTCGACAAGCCTTTTTCTGATCCAAAGTGGTTATTCGAAACGAAGTGGGATGGTGTTCGGGCAGTCTGTTTCATTAAGAACGGCAATGCGCGGTTCATCTCGCGCAACCAGTTGGAGATGACCGCCCAGTATCCCGAACTCGCCGGAATCGCCGCTAGCGTGCGCGCCAGCAACGCCATACTTGATGGGGAAATAGTCGCGCTTGATGAACATGGCGTCTCGCGTTTTCAACTATTGCAGAGGCGCCTGGGAAGGAAGAACGCTGGAGAGATTGGCCGGCTCGCCTCCACGACAAGGCTCGCATACTACGTATTTGATGTGCTTTACCACGACGGTTTGGATCTGACTGCGTGCTCACTACTGAATCGCAAGACGATGCTCGAGTCGATTCTGCAGCCTTCGAAGAATGTTCTCTATTCGGATCACATAATCGGTGAGGGAGAGAAACTGTATGAAGCGATTGCCAAAGTCCCGCTTGAAGGAGTCATTGCGAAGCGGCTTGAGAGCAACTATGTGCAAAAGCGAAGTTCTGATTGGTTGAAAATTAAAACGACTGTGGAGTCGGAAGTTGTTGTCGGAGGCTATACGCAGCCGCGGAACTCACGATCTTATTTTGGCGCGCTCGTCGTGGGACTTTATCAGGACGGTGAGCTGCATTACGTCGCCCACACTGGCGGCGGCTTCAATCAGAAGACCCTGGAACACGTTTACAAGTTGATGCAACCATTAAAAGTGAAGGCCAGTCCGTTTGTCGAAACTCCGAAAACGAACGAACCGGTTCAGTGGCTCAAGCCGAAGCTGGTGGCACAAATAAAATTCTCCGAATGGACTGCCGACCGCCGCATGCGTCATCCCATTTTCCTGGGTCTACGCACAGACAAGAAACCGTTGGAGTGCACCTTCGAGACTAAGAAATCCACAACGCAGGTCGTGAGGCATACGAGTAAGAAAGGAAAAGGCTGAGCCATCAAATGCGGAGCTTTAAAGAGTTAAGGGGTGGCCTCCGAGCGCCACCCCTTTTATTCGTTGCTGAAGGTCCGAATCAGGCGATTGAGCGCAAAAGTCCCCTAAAAATCCCCTGAATCGCCACTTCTCGAGCCGGCACCGTGAGTGTTTCCATTTGGGAATTTGCGGGATGCAGCTCGACGTTCAGGCCGCGGCGGAAAATGCGTTTGAGCGTAGCCTGGTTATTTTCCGTAAGAAGTGCGACAACGATTTCGCCATCACGAGCCTCAGTGCGATTTTCGATCAATGCGATGTCGCCATCACAAATGTGATCATCGATCATTGAGTCGCCCTTAACCTTCAACGCGTAGACCCGTTCGGGCCGGACACGTCCCAGCAGAAAGCGCGGCACCGGAATCGTTTCTTCATCGCTCACCACTTCGATGGGAGCCCCTGCTGCGATTCTTCCGAGCAGCCTCACTTCACAGAGCGCGTCAGTGTCATCAACTTTGACTGTCAGCGCAAACGCGCCATCCTCATTTTTTCTTGTGAGCAGACCGCGCCGTTCGAGAGCCGCAACGTGTTTTGCAATTGTGGCCCGCGACTTCACGCCGAAGTGCCTGGCGATCTGTGCGTAAGATGGCTCGTAAGCGTGCCGTTCGAGGAAAAGCGTGATGTAGTCGAGAATTTCTTTTTGCCGTTGAGTGCGTGGGAGCATGAGTTACAGCATTCTCCGATGCTTCTTACCTGATGCCCGCTTGAGAAGAGCAGCCCTTAAGCTGACGAGGCATTCTAGGGCGAGCAAACAGAACCGTCAAGTAAACTTCCTGATCGATTCTGTTGTTCGCCCTTACAAAAGTTCTGGCGAGACTAACGAATGGAGTAACGTGCCAACGTGCGCGGAAAGATGCGCACACTTGCGGGCATGCTTCCCAGAGTCATGGGCGGGCCAGTTAACATCTCTTTACCCTTCACGTTGTAGACAGCCTGATTCAGATCATTGTCAGGACTGATGGCGACGCCCTTCAAGGCAGCGCCGATGAAAACGCCTTTGCTTCTTGAATAAGAGAGGATGCCGGCATCAAGTGTGGCGTTAGTAGAAGCTGCTGCTTCGCGGCCCACTGGGCCAGCTACGATTCCGGCCTCGCCTCCGAGCTCAAACTTATCTTCGAGCAAACCTTTCACGCCGTCTTCATTCATGATCAGAAACACATAGTCGTTCTTCTGAGCTCCAATCTGGGCTCCAAAGCTGCCACCGGTAAGATTGAAGAATGCGGGAGCACTCCAACCATTCTTTTGCCGCTTGCTGATCACGCCCTGACCACCGCGGCCGCCGAAAATAAATGCTGCTTTTAGCACACCGGGGAAAACGGCAATAGCCTCGGCTTTATCCAATAATTCCTTGGGAATTGCTTTATCCCGCACGTTCATTATTTCGGTAAAGACCTTGGCAGCCTCGCTGGAATGCCGGGCAGCGTCCTGCATGCGGGATTTCTGAGCGGGAGTCTCAATGGCAAAAATAATTAGCACCAGCGCGATACCAAGAACGCAGGGTACTATTTTCCGTAACAAACAATTCATCACTTCACTCCTTCGATGTTTCATCTTTTAGTTCCTGATTGCGAACGTCAGCGTAGCCCATTTCGACTCATAATTCAGCGTCGCATCTGCAAGTCGTGTCATTTGGATCAACTTCACATACCAATTCCCGGCTTCTTTCAACATGAATTTTGCCAGGCCTTTACTATCAGTGCGCGCCGTCAAGGTTTGTAGTTTGCCACTTCGCGACTCCCAGCCGGCAATCACGAACTGATTTTTGAGCGGCTCGCCCTCAACGGTACACAGAACTGTCAAAGTTTGTCCGACCTTCAGAGCATATGGGTTTTGTTGAGGGATTATCTCTACTGGGTAACCAAGCGAGGTCTTATAGTCATCCGTAAGTTTGTCACCGACTTGAAAAACCGCGCGCACATGTTTCGAATACCGCTCACGGACATCCTTACCGAGCTCTTTATCGCGGCGGCGCTCGGCCAGTGTGTCAGGAATGCCGTCGTGCTCCAGGTAGTCGTTGAAGTCTGCCGCCTTCAAATCGATCTCTTTCGGGTTGGTGGATGCGGAAACCAGATAAGTGCCTGGTGCACCAGTTTGAAATTCCAGCAGGGTAGTCTTGTCTTCATTACGCCACGAAAACGTTTCAGCATTCGAGCGTCGCGAACCGTTCACGATCAGACTTACATCGCGAAATCGTTCCCGCGCCACCACGCCATCGCTGCGATTGAAAGTTCCGTTGAGCAGACGCACCACACCGTTCGTGTTCGGCTTAAGAAAATACGAATCCAACTTGAGAAAAAGATCATGCGCCGAAGCTATCATCGCTAACAATAAGATCGTCAGCGTGGATTGCGATTGTGCGTTTCATAAGAACAATTCCGTTTCTCTAACGGAGACCTTTCTCAAATGGAAACCTGAGGAATACCATTCCTCATTTCGTGTTTCTTCGTGTGATTTCGTGGATCATGTTCTTTTCAACTGCTCGAGCGATCCACGAACTGACACGAAATATCACTAATCGACTAGTTAATTCGAAACCAAGGCGCCGTCGAGCGCCTGAAACGTCCAGAAGTTCCTAATTACTATTTGAGTACTTCTCGATGATTTGTTGCCGCACCTGATCCGGAGTCATTTTCTCGCGTGTTTGTAGTTGGAAAGCCAGCAACGCTTCGTCAACGCAAACGACGCAATGCGATGCATGGTCGTCTTCAAAGCATGAATGGAGACTCTTGTGCCCAAATCCGCGGTCACACTCGCAATAACACGGCAACTGCGCCAAGCGTTGCAGGGATTTGTTTGGCGACTTTATAAGCTTCGCGTGTTTTGCCGATGAATTGATCAGGAGCCAGCGTCGGACCTAGGTCTTTGCTGGCCAGAGCTGATTGATACGCGGGAACCCGTGGGGCTTTGGCAGAGGGTGAACTATGCGATGCGTGCGGCTCCGCGGGAGCCCCACTCGCAACTTTATTCTCGCTAGAGCTCTTAGATCGCAGTAGCGCCACAACTACGACGCTCAGGCCGAGAATTATTATCAGCACGCCAATCTTCTTGTTCACCAGAATATTCCTCCAAAAACTTGATTACACGCGCGCGCGTCTCAGGCGCAAGGCGTTAGCAATCACCGAGACTGAGCTGAAGCTCATCGCGGCAGCCGCGATCATCGGGCTCAACAGAATTCCGAAAAACGGATAGAGCGCCCCGGCAGCGATAGGGACGCCGATTGAATTGTAAAGAAATGCAAAGAACAGATTCTGTTTGACGTTAGACATCGTCAGCCGACTTAGCACGCGTGCTCTTACTATCCCACGCAAATCTCCTTTAACCAAAGTGACGCCGGCGCTCTTCATCGCCACATCGGTGCCGGTACCCATGGCGATTCCTACATGAGCTTGAGCCAGGGCCGGTGCGTCATTGATTCCGTCGCCAGCCATAGCCACCACATGGCCGAGACTTTGAAAGTGTCGTACGGCTTCAATTTTCTGTTCCGGCAACACATCGGCAATTACCTGGTCGATTCCGAGCTTTCGCGCCACCGCATTCGCCGTCGTCGCGTTGTCGCCGGACACCATCACAATCTTGAGGCCTTCTGCGTGAAGTTGCTGCACAGCTTCTTTCGTCGTTGGTTTGATCGGATCCGCAACACCGAGTAACCCGGCCGCTTTGCCGTCAATCGCAATCAGCATCACGGTTTGACCATCACTGCGTAGCGTCTCTGCAGGCGCCTTCAATTCTTCGAAGTCAATTCCCTCCTCTTCTAGCAGCCGAGCATTCCCGAGCAGCACGCTGCGACCTTCGACTTCCCCTTTAATTCCCTTTCCGGTCAACGACTGAAAAGCAGAACTATTGCCCAGCGCCAGGCCGCGCTCTTCAGCACCTGCTACGATTGCCGCTGCGAGCGGATGTTCACTGCCCTTTTCGAGCGACGCGGCGAGTCGCAGCAATTCCCTCTCATTCGATCCTGATGCCTGGATCGCCATGAGTTTTGGCTTTCCTTCAGTCAGGGTGCCCGTCTTGTCGAGCAAAAGCGTATCGACCTTGCGCAGCACTTCGATTGCTTCGGCGTTTTTGAAGAGCACGCCCAACTGCGCGCCTTTACCAGTCGCCACCATGATCGACATCGGCGTCGCGAGACCGAGTGCACAAGGACAGGCGATAATTAAGACGGCGATGGCATTGATTAAGCCATACGCCATCTGCGGCGCGGGTCCCCAAAACGCCCAGACCAGAAACGTGACCAGGGCAATTAGAATTACGGCGGGCACGAAATAACCGGCCACGACATCAGCCAGCTTTTGAATCGGAGCGCGACTGCGTTGCGCTTCGCTAACCATCTGGACGATCTGCGCCAGCAAAGTTTCCGCACCGACTCGCTCCGCTTCTATCACCAGCATTCCGGTGCCGTTGACTGTAGCGCCGATTACTCGATCACCGGCTCCTTTCGCAATCGGGAGCGACTCTCCGGTAACCATTGACTCATCCACGGCGCTTGAACCCTCAAGCACCCGGCCATCGACAGGCACCTTCTCCCCGGGTCGCACGCGCAACTTATCGCCAACTTGTACATGCGCGAGCGGCACATCTTCCTCAGTTCCATCGCGGCCAATTCTTCGCGCGGTTTTCGGCGAGAGACCGAGCAACGCTTTGATTGCCGCCCCAGTTTGACTGCGCGCTTTCAGTTCAAGCACCTGGCCTAGTAATACGAGGGTCGTGATCACCGCCGCGGCTTCAAAGTACACAGGAACGCTGTCGCCATGTCCGCGAAAAGAGTGGGGAAAGATTTCGGGAACGAGCGTAGCAACAACGCTGTAGAGATAAGCCACGGCTACACCCAACCCAATCAACGTGAACATATTAAGACTTCTATTAATCGAGCGATTGCCAGGCCCGCACAAAAAAGGGCCAACCACCCCAGAGCACGACAGGAGTGGCAAGCAGCAACTGAACCCAGGCCAAACTCGGCCCTGAGAAAAGGCGCTGCAAAGGCGCACCCGGGATCAGATCGCTCATGCCGATCCCGAATACCGGAATTGTCAGTGCCGCGCAGATCCAAAAGCGGCGTCGCATTTCAGTCAGCTCTGGATTTTCCGGTTCTTCAAGCGAAACCACGCGGGGCTCAAGCGCCATTCCGCAAATGGGACAATTACCGGGGGCGTCCCGAGTGATCTCAGGATGCATTGGACACGTGTATTCAGTTTTCTCTGTTGCCGTGAAGGAAGCGGCGGACTCTAACGACATTCCGCATTTTGGACATCCGCCCGGGTTTGTTTGTTGAACCTCCGGATGCATCGGGCAGGTGAAGCTTTGTCGCGTGTCGCGAGACTCGGTTCGCTTGATCTGTATGGGAACTGCGGCGCTGACAGCTGGCTTGTTGAGAAATTGCTCCGGAGCTGCACTGAACTTGTTTTTACAGTGAACACTGCAGAAGTAGTACGTGTCGCCTTTGTATTCAAATGATCCGGCAGCAGCTGCGGGATTAACTGTCATACCGCAAACTGGATCAATCACAGTTTTTACTTGAGTGGCTTGCATCTCTACGAGCGAAGCTTTTGCCAATGGCTAGAAGCTGAAGCTGTAACTCATCCCAGGATCCCGTCCCTTAACCATTACGAGGGAAAGGGTGTGTTGCTCATGTGTGAAACTCAGAAGCCCGTGAACATTCACGCCGTTGAAGGTGCCTAGCAATGAAAACTTTCTATTCAGAGTAATGTTCAATCCTGCGACTGGCCGCAATCGATCGTCGAACGTTCCATAAGCCGCTCCCACGTAGGGCGCGATAGGTAGACCGGTCTCCCGCCGTAGATTCTTGCTCAAGGTTGCATAAAAGGATTGGCCTGACGGCGTGCCAATCCGATCCGTGCTAGTTCCAATCATCAGAGCCGGCCGCTTTTCCGTTTCCCGGACCAGCAGCACGTTGGCAATCACACCAACCTCGTCTGCTCGCGGATTGTATTCAACCCCCGCTTGCACGCGTTCGTGAAATCGATACGTGAGCGTTGTGCGCACTGACGCACGCGGGATCTGATTCGTCAACAACCGCAATCCAAAGGTCCAACGCTTAGTGATGTCATGTCCTGCCCCGCTCACGGCGCGGCCCTCGCCAGGTCAAAGCGGTCAACTCGGAACAGAAGAAACCTCGCTTCGTCGTTGGCTGGCTGTTTGCTCGCGCTCTTGCTTGCGGTCTACCGCAGCAGTTTTTTCCGCCGCAGCGAGCATTGAGTCAATCTGTTTTTTGAGCTCGACGGGATTGATCACACCTGAGATTACCTTTCGCGACTCGTCCGTCTCTGCCAATCACGACTGTTCCCGGTAATGCGCCGCCCAGGCCGAAGCGCATCATGTCCGCTGTGCTTGCACCCATCCAAACTGGAAAGTTAATTTTTGTTTCCTTAACGAACTGCAAGACTTTGTCGCGGTCCGCTGCTTCGTCTGACGACGCTCCGACAACTTGCAGGCCGAGCGCGGCATACTCGTTTTGAATCGCCGCAAGATCCGGCATTTCCTTGCGACACGGTATGCAGTACGTGGCCCAGAAGTTCAAGATTACGATCCGGCCTTTGAGGGCACTCAAACGTTGCGCGGCACCAAACGGATCCTTGAGAATCAAATCGATCTCTTTGCCCACGACGTTAGCTGCTTCCTGTTCGGCGAGGCTCTGGGCCAGCACTTCCAGCTTATCTACCCGAATTACACTGACCTTTTTCTGGTTCTTAATCGTGCCAGTTACTGCAACACGTTTACCGATAAACTCGAGCCAGTCTTTTCCCGGCAATCGAAACTTAGCCTGCTCTAACTGATACAGCGTGAACGTGTCGCCCTTACGAACAGCAATCAGAGTCGGATCACCATTGGCAACGCATGATTGCGATTTCAGCAAGTCCTCCGCGGTTCCGAATTCGACTTTTGTTCGATCGGCTTCGGCCCAACACTCGGCGCAACAAACTACCTGACCTTCCAATGAAACGATACCCTGCCCGGGTGCGGCCGCCGCAGAGATCGTCATGAACAGGATAGCCAACCACAACTTCATATGCGTTTATCCCTTCACTGAACCTAATGAGTCGAGCTGCCATGTCCGTGATCAGACACTTTCATCTGTCGCGGTCTTACACGGAGAAACAAGCGATAAGATTTCGGATGCCGGCCATAGATCGCGTCGAGTATCGCCGGCTTTGAATAAAACGAAACATCGCCGCCGAGTCCGAGCGAGATCTTTTCTGTATTCCAAACGTCTCGGACTGCGCCAAACGTATAAGCGCCAATTCTGAAAGACGGGTGATGATCGGTAATACCCAGCAGCGCGCGATCGGCGTCCCTCAGCAATTGGTTCTTGTCTGCCAACTCCAGCCGCGTATATAGGTAATTCTTGTCGAGAAAGTTCACGGTCGATTCGGCCACATACCCATTCAGATTAGAAATCTCACCGCCATGATTTTCATGATTGCGTCCCCAGATTAAACTCGTGGCCCAATTCCCGCGGGCCAGCGGTTTGTTGTAGGTGATTGAAGCCGTGGTACGGCGGACATCACCCGGCTCGAGCGCTTCTGGATTCCGTAGCAGGCCATGACTCACCTGCATTGACCAATTCTGATTTGGAGCAAAAGAGATCCGCACTGATCGAGAGTTCCAGGGGTGCGCTTCAAAGTTGTAGCGATGCTCGTCAGGCTCCCTACCGTTGAAAATCGAACCTTCGACCTTGAACCAGCGGTAGGTAAAGCCCGTCGTTAATACTCCGAAGCTGATGTGTGACGAATCCTGATAATGGTGCGACAAAACCGCTGCAGGATTTTCCGACGCTGACGCACGATGCATGAAGGCTGTCGGTCCTAATGCCGGCTCGCCCGGATAACCTAAATAGGCGAACCAGGTGCCGCGTTCGCCAAGCGGGGCGGTGTAAGACGCGGAAAGCTCCATGAAGAGATCATGAGGATGCTGCGCGTCGATGATTGGCTGTCCTTTGTATATTTCTCCTGTCTGAAAGAGCAGCGGCGAGCCCCCGGGCGGAAAGGTGAACGGCTCAAAACTAAACATGCCCTTCAGTTGCACGGTACCGCGACCGAGTTTGTGAAACGCCATTGGCATAAACCAATTCTGCGATTCAAGTTTGGTGACTCCGCGGGGGCCACCTTGCGAGTTCATCCCGACAATCGTGTTGTAGTGAAACATCAACAGCCAGTCGCCTGATTGTTTGTGATGCATGTGCATCGGGGATGACGCCGGATTCCATGACGTGCCGGAACCCATTTTTCCCATTGAGAGAAAATTGGATTCGCTGGAACCGACACGAATGCCCATTTCATTTTCCGTCATCACCAGCAAAGGCAGCGGCTTGAGATTCACAAGGTTCTCCGAGCCGTGTCGCGGAGGATGGTCTCGCGGTGTTGGAGACGCGGCAGGTGCGGGTGTGTGCTCATGAACCTGCGGCGACGGCGACGGAACCGGAGACGCGGCAGGCGCCCGGGTCGGAGTGGCGACAGGAGACGGCTGCCGGCGTGGCTTTTGGTTTAGCCGGTGCTGTGTGTCCCTCATGTTGTGCCCGGACACTAGAGACGCTTGCACCTGCGATCGTGAGCAGAAACAAGGCGCTTACTGTACGTGAAAAAAACTTGTTCATTTCGAAGCCTCTTGAGAATTGCTTGCTCGCCGGCGCTCAAGCGAAACAAGCCTTGAACGCCGGCGAAACTGTAAAGACGACGCAGACTTACTCTTGCTTCTCCTTAGCCTGCTCTTTCGTCTTCATCTGCATCTCGCAAGAGTCTCCTCCGCAACAGCAGCAACCACCTTCATGTTTATTCTGCCCCTGCGCATGCTGCTGGCCCGTGTGCATCGCGCCGGAATGACCCTGGCAGCAACTTGACGTGGCGCAACACGACTCGGCTTTTTGAGATTGGTCAGCCGGCTTAGTGGTTTGAGCCAGACCGACAGTGCCAATTGCCACTGCAATCCCAGCGGCGAGACCAAGTGCAAATCCTCTAATGCTTTTCATTTTCATTCTCCTGTTTTAAAGATGAGGCCAACCCGGCGCTGCGATAACAACGGCGGGCACACCAGACAAACACGAATGGCACGACAGCCAGACAGATTTGTCCGTTGAGTGTGAAATTGGACAGACGAGCGTCTGTCTCAACTGATCTTTAAATCAGGAAGACGCAGCAGCGTAGATAGGTGTGGCCGCGATTTGGTAAACGGGCTAATGGGGATAAAGCAGTGTGCTGTGCTGGTGAGTCCGCGACGACAGGCGCTGTGGGCGCTGTCGCAACTGAATCGACGGATTGTTTGCTGTCAGTCGCCTTTGCAATCGCGACTGCCCGACTCAATGCCAGGGGACACTCGCGCCCGCCACTCGAAGGACTTGGCTTCAGCGATTCACTTTGCGACAACTGTGTCGCAAGCTTAAGCGAAACTCGAGTGTTCGCGTTTTGAGTCTTACTTTGGGCGTCAGCTTTCTTTTTAGCACAGCAATCGTGAGAGCTACTTGAGGCACAAGCATCGCCTGAAACGATTGTCGCCAGATCCGCCGCGCCAGGCTCGACAGCCGAAGCGTCAGCGCCGATGCTCGTAGCGGCCATCATGTTTTGGCAGCCAAACATGCAACCGGCACCGGCAATCCACAGGCTCAGAATCGAGACTAAGCAAAATCGCAATGATTTAGCCGTAAGGCGTGACATCAGCTCGCAGTTTAACCCGCGGGTCATTACGCTGTCGAGTCACTGTTGCTGCGTTAAGCCAGGACAGGTGGAAAGTTCCGGATTTCAAGGATCGTGTTGAATGTTACCGGGACGTTGCCGCAGCATCAGCGGCCCAAGTAACAAAGATGACGGGCGATTCTCTGCGCCTTGCATCGTAACTCCCGCGAATCGCCGCTGCTGAGTTAGGCATGACGTTGTAGTCTGTTCGAGGAAATTGTAGCCCGGCTAAATCGGGTGTGATAATCAGACTGTGAACATCACTAATTCACGCTGGAGATGGGTAATCATCGCGGTCGTGCTACTCGCCACGGTCGCGGCGGTAGTAATTGGTTCGTATAGGCCAGAACCAAACCTACAGCTCAAGAATCTCAATAACGTTTCGGAGTTGCGCGAGCAGTTCAATCAGGACGCGGGCAAGGTTCGGGTGTTGCTTCTTCTATCTCCCACTTGACCGGAATGTCTAATGGGTGCCCGGCGGGTGCAAAACGAGATTCTAAAAACGAATCAATCTCAGAACCTACGCGTCTATGTCGTCTGGTTTTCTATGATTCCAAGCGATTCGCGCTCTAAGTGGAATTGGACAGGCGGGGTTTTTGACGATCCACGCGTCCTGCACTACTGGGACGAAAAGAAAAAGGTAGGTCGCTTCTATGCTGGCAAAGACCCGGAGAGCGACGACCCGGACGTTGTTTGGGACACGTTTTATCTTTACGGCAGTGACGCTAAATGGTCGGAAAGACCCGACCGTGAACTGGCTTCAGGGATGACTGTGAGAAGTGAATTTGACACTCTCAAAAATGCCTTGCTTCCACTATTGAAATAATATTGCAGAACCCGGAGCGGTAGCGACGGGATCATCGACACAACAATTCCGATGCTACTGATTTCCCATGGTTTTAGAATTTGTTTGTTCCACCGTTTCGATCCTGGCGACTTTTTGTGCAAAGCTGGTTCGGTTAGACTGAGCCTTGAAAAATTGCCGATTGCCGATTGCCGATTGCCGATTATGGATGGCGGTCAGTTCGAGGGATGGACGTTGTTTCACAGAGCAAGTTCGCCAGCCCGCAAGATCGCAATTGCGAATGGAAATGATAGGCGGTAAAGGTATCGACAATTGGCAATCGGCAATTATTAAACGGGGGGAGATCCAGATGGAGATTGATAAAGACAAAGTCGTGACGCAGGACGAGTTAGATGAGCCAGCACCTATGGATCAGGTTGAGGAACGCGTCGAAGCGGAAATGAAGGTGCTTGAAGGACAAGCAAAAGAACAGGTGGCCGATGGTCTGCAGGATCAGAAACTGAAAGGAGAGGCGCAACGTCTCAAAGCGGAGGGTGAGCGCGAACTAAAAAAAGCGGAAAAAAATGTTAAGAATGATTAGATCTTGCCTTTATCGCCCAATGCGTCTTCGACAGCTTTTCGCAATTGAAGTGGCGTCTGAGTGGCGTTGTAGCCGATAAATCTGTTAAGCACCCGTCCATCGCGAGATATTACAAAACTCTGAGGAATCGCATTGCGATTGGCCATCAGCGTGAGTGCCACCTCCGACGTAGCCCAGCCTACTCGATAATTCATATTGTAGTCGTTCACAAACTGCCGGACGCCTTCCGCTGAAGCTTCAGGATTCTCTGTCGACAAACCTACAACTTCCAACCCCCGGGATCGGAATTCCTGATAAAGCTTTACGAGTTCGGGAATCTCGGAACGGCATGGTCCACACCAGGTGGCCCAAAGATTTACAACAAGAACTTTGCCGCTGTAATCAGCGAGTTTGATTGGGCCGCCGCTAACTGCCTGCAACTCTGCGTCTCTAACCAAGGCAGGTAGAGTGGCCATGGCGGTTACTGGAACGGGAGGGGCAGGTTTTGCTCGCGCGTTGTCGGACTTCGGCGCTGTGTCTTTGGTGGCGCTATCGTCAGTGGAATTACAACTGGAAGCACCAAACATAGCAACGAGTGCCAGCACCGCCACCGATGCCGCCAGTCTCGCCGGCGTCCACAGACCTTTATCTTTCCGGATAACCTGTTTTTCAGAGGACATAAATAATCTCTAATGACATTCAATACTTAAGCTGGCGTGAGAATAACATTCGGCAAGTGAGATGTCAGTTCGGGTCGTTCGCGTAGTGTCGTTTGCAAGGGTAGCTATTTTTTAACGGTTGTTCGCAGCTCAATCCAGTAATTGCTTCTGACGATCAATAATCGCTTTTTGTCGACGTCTCATTTCTCCGTGATTGTCGGGTCTCATGTCTTCGTTTAACTTGCTTATCGCTTCCTGAATGGCCCGCATTTTCCTTAAAAAAATGCTCAGGGTTTTTGTCTTCGGTCATATTTCACCTCGTTTGTGAACAACTGTCGTCAGGCATGGCGAACCCACGCAGAATGGAAAGGCCGCAACTAGTGCACGCCAATTTACCTCTTACAACTACTTCTTAGCGAACCTGAATGAATCGAGGATCAGTGGCATTTGCCCCTTGTTACCCACATCCTCGACGCCGGTTAGTTCAGGCGCCAAAGAAGTGGCGAGCATGATCAACGTGGCCCCGGTGGTTTGACCAACGCCGCTCGGAAGAAACACTACGCGGCCCCAAACCTGAATGTCCCCTTTTTCAGTGCCCTTCGACAAACTCACGAAGCGAAATTCGTAAGCGTCCATTGAATTAATTTTGGTGGGACCTTCGGAAACCTTTTGATACCCCGGAAAGTCCTTCGACAGGTTCGCGCTGAACAATTCAACTAAACGCGGATACAACGGCGTGTCTGCTTCAAAGCTTCCCTGACTTGTGTACCAGCCCACCGCGAAGTTTTCCTGAGTGAAATCGGGTGGCAACCTTCTTTCTACTTTGACGAAGTTGGTTGCGCCTGCAACGCCGGCCTTCGGATCCGCTTCCCAGCCGTTGGGATAGTAGAAAGAGAAGTCGACGTAGTGTTCTGCCAGTTTCCCGTCAAGCGTTGCGTTTGAATTCTCAAATTTCGTCGCATCTGCAGGCGGGACAAACTCGTCTGCTGGCGCGGTAGGCTCTGGAGTCGGGGTTTCCGTCTCGGTATTAGTATTCGTAACTTCCGGCGAGGGGGCATCCTGGACCACCAGCGGACGGTCCTGCATCTGATCCAGGCGCGGCTTAATCACGAAAAAGAATGCTGCTGCAATCCCTCCAATGCCAAGAATCAAGAGAACTGCGAGAATCCCCAGCACCAATGGCACCTTGGATTTCTTTTTGGGGGGCGGCAGCGTTCCGGTAGTCGGCTCGGTGGAAACTGTCTCAGGCTCCGGCGGCGGCGGAAGCGGTGCCGACGTTGGTGCCGCAGTAGGTGGGGGACTCGTAGGCGGTGGGGTGCTAAGAATTGTTTCCGCCATGTCCGGCAACTTCCGGCTAGTTGCTGCTTGTTCGCTCGAGAACACCTCCGTCGGCAGGCCCAAATCGGCTGACGTAGTCCTCATCGTCGCACTCGGATCAAAATTCGGGACCGCCATTAGCAGGCCACCGTCTACAGTACAAAACTTCTGGCTCTCTTCCGGAAAAGTACGATTACATTTCGGGCAACGCTTCATTTTGAAGACCTCTCCTCTAACTTGCTCTTAAGTTTCGAGTTTCCAATTTTCGAGTCCCGGGACGTTCTTGGAACTTGAAACTCGAAACCCCGAAACTTTTTAATGGAATCAACGCGATCGAGCTTGCGAAAGTTTCTGCTGCAACTCAGGGTTGTCAGGATCAAGTTCCAGGGCGCGCGAGTAAGCTCGCTCGGCGTTTGTTTTCTCTTTGGCTTTCATATATTCGTCGCCAATTCCGGCAAAGCCGAAAATTCCTGCTAGCTGTTTGCGATCTCCGGCCGACGCAAACTCTGCCGCACGCTCGTAAGCGAGCTCAGCATCCGAAAGCCGGCTCATCGCCAGGTACGTTCGACCAAGCAAATTAAACGGCTGAAAAGCACGCGGACTTACTTCAGTAGCGGTCTTCAGGTACGGTTCGGCTTCGTTATACCTCTTGAAGACGACGAGCATTCGCCCCAGCAGCAACAGCGCGGTGGGATTACGTGCATCCAGCTCGAGTGCGCGTTTGAGCACTGGTCCAGACTTCTCCCACAGCTGTTCATCCTGCATCGACTCCGCGATCAGATTTAAGGTGGCTGGATCTTTTGCCAGCGAGAACGCTTTTTCGTAGAGCGGCGCTGCCTCGACCTGCTTTCCAAATCGTTTTAAAACGCGTGCGAGGTGGGCATAGCCAACCGCAAACTCCGGATCAACTTCAATTGCACGGCGGTAGGAATGTTCCAACTCAGGTGTAAATGAGCCGCGCGTCTCCATCGCCACTCCCAGCCGGTCCCAGGCAACGGCGTTCTTCGGTTCAATCTGCACAGCTCGACGCGCGAAAGCTTCAGCGTCCGCCAGGCGTTTCGCGTTGCCCGCTCCCGTTCGCGGTTGCACCAGAACCACACTCAACGCGACCAGGGCGTCTACGTTTTTTGGATTCCACTGCACTGCATCGCGATAAGAAGTTTCGGCGGCTTCCCAGCGCTGTTGATCCGTAAATACATTTCCCAGTCCATAAGCAGCGCGAGCATCACGCGGCCTCAGCTTGAACACTCCCTGATAAGCTTCTTCGGCCTCTGCAAAACGACGCGCATCGCGGAGCTCATTTCCCTTGTCGAGCAAATCTTCGACGCGATCATCGTTGACCGCCGGTGTGGGCCGTGTCGTTCGGGTGGTTCGGGTGGTGGTTCGGGTTGTGCTGGGTTTGGTGACTGGCGTGGCTGGTTTTGAGGCCCGCTTCGTTTCGGGATTCTTAGGGCGAAAGATTCCCGCACCCCCGCCAACGTCGCCGCCGACGGCCTGGCCGAAAGCCCCGGGGACCGTAAACACCGTCAAGCTCAGCACTATTGCCGCCGTCATCAAAATCAAGCGCAGGATTGCATACTCTTTCATTGCCGTTCTCCTGAACATTGTTGGAAGTGAAATCGAGATAGTTTGTTTAACTGCCTTAGTGTAACGAACCGGAGCATTTAGCCAAAGTGGTCTGGGCACGCTCCCGTTCCTTCCGGGTGGGCTGCCGGCGTCGGAAATCGGGAGTTTAAGTAAGAAAAGATATAAACGGTTTTAGTAATTCCCGCCAGCGCCGAGCGCCACATTCACGGGCGTCGACAAAGGACACTGGGCTTCCATGTCGGTGCTAAGCACAATACTGAGCCAACTGCGTTGAGTATATCTATTGGTGACCCGACGTTACCGCGTTCCGGTACTGACTGTTTACCAAACTCGCGCCACGGTGTTAAGCGTAGTGACTGCGTCCTTATTGCGGTAGTGTCGGGTCACCGTGGATGTTAATCAACACAGTGGCAAACAGTCAGTACCGGAACGCGGCAGCGTCGGGTCAACCATGGATGTTACAAAAACACAGTGGCAAACAGTCAGTACCGGAACGCGGTAGCGTCGGGTCAACCGTAGATGTTACTCAACGTGGAATCGAAGGAGCCCGGTGGTTTTTCCTAATCGAATTCGTGGCAACGCGATCCGCACTTTATTCCGCTGAACGAGCTAGACGAAAACCGATCGTTGCGTGCTTGGTCGAGCCCGGCGCAAAGTCGCGATAGGTGGCCGTGATGGGATTTGTTTGGTCGTTGGGATCACTCAAGAACGATCCGCCCCGCTTTACAATCCACTTTCGATACTCCGGCGGCAGTTCGCCATCTCTGTTACCCGGATAGAAAGCAATCGTCGTCGACGTCCATTCCCACACATTCCCGATCAAATCAAGAACCCCCCAGCGATTTTTTCCCTCGGGAAATGATCCGACGGCCTTGGGAAATGCTTCCTGCATCACCGCATGATTGGCTTGCCAGCCGTGGCCCCACGGATAAAGATAATTCTGATCACCGCTGCGCGCGGCGTATTCCCATTCTTCTTCCGTGGGCAGGCGATAGGTGACTCCGTCGCGCTTCGAACGCCATGCGGCAAACTTTTTAGCGTCGTCAGTTGACACGTTTACGACTGGCCATTTCTCTTGGCCGAAAACAGGTTTGCCACCAGGCCAATGCGAAGGCGCGGCACCATTCGTTTCGCGCACAAACTCGGCATACTCACCATTAACGATCTCGTTTCGATCCAGAAAGAATGTCTTAACTGTAACCGAATGTGCGGGACGCTCCTGCACGGGCCCCTCGTTTCGTCCCATCTGAAAACTGCCACCAGGTATCTCAACGAGATCCGCGTTGAACGTTTGTGGCGGTGCGCTCGGCGAAGGTGAGGGACGGTCGGGATCAGTAACGATTGGATCTGATCTTGTCATCACATAAGCCGTGATAGCCCCAGCCAGGAACAACAACGCGACCACAGCACCCATGGCATAGAGCAGGGTGTTTCGTGGTTTCTGAGGAATATCCACATGAAGTCTCTGCCCGCGCTCGGCACCCCTGATGCCCGCGGCCGGGACTCCGGATCTATGCAACTGTGTTGCTTCCGGATCTACAGCTCCCGCAGCAGGAGGCAGGCTGGTTGAGAGTCGTGCGAGACGCTCTTCCAAATCACTGGCTTGCCGCGCCACGCGTTCGAACTGCTCCCGTTGTAAGCGGTCGCGCTCTTCCTTTTCCTCTCTTTCTTTTCGCAGCCGGTCTTCTTCGGCTTTCCTTGTGCGGGCGGCAGCGTCTTCTGCTTCGCGCCGCGCTTCAGCCTCGCGCGCCAACTCTTCACGAGCCGCACGGTCACGCGCTTCCTGTTCCGACTTGTAGGCGTCGGCTCCGGTAACTTTCCCGGTTTGGCCATCCTCAGCGACCGCCGTCTGATTACCGAATTCGGGAAACGACTGGCGAGGCTCGTGAACGTTGGTTTGTTGTCCTGGCTCGGCTTCCGGATTGGTACCAGATAGAGGCGAAACCAAAGTTCGGTTGGGATCGAGTTGCGCAGTATCGCGGGGTTTGGCTGCAGTGTCGGGCGTTGCGTTAACAGCGTTGCGCAATTCGATCAGGAACTCGCCAACGGACGGCGTACGGGCCGCAACGTCTTTTTCCAGGGCGTGGCGCACCACCGCCTCAATCGCCGGGTCAATCTCCACTCCAATCGATTGAAAACTTGGAGGCGGGAGTGTCAGATGCTTCCTCATGATCGACGGAATCGCCGTGCCCTTAAACGGCACATCGCCCGCCAGCATTTGATAAAGAATGATGCCCAGACTGTAGACGTCGGCGCGCGAATCCGGCTCTTCGTCGGACCACTGTTCCGGCGCCATATAGAATGGAGAACCCATCAAGCCGGTGGTCTTGGCCTGCACAAAAGAGCCCAGGAGTTCCCCGGATTTGATCTTAGCCAAACCGAAATCGAGAATCTTCACACCCTCAGCGGCGGACATATTGTCCTGAGTCATGATGTTCAAGGGCTTCAGATCTCGATGCACGATGTTTTGGCGGTGCGCGGCAGAAACACCGGCGCCGATGGCGTTCATCAATTCGAGCGCGCGTCGCGGCGGCATGGGACCCTCTTCCGCGAGCAACTCCTGCAACGACTTGCCTTTGACAAACTCCATCACCAGAAATGGCATCGTGCCTCGCACAACGCCGAAGTCGGTAACGGCAATAATGTTGGGATGACGAATGGCAGCTGCAGCCAACGCTTCTTGACGGAAGCGAGTGACGAGCATCGGATCGTTGCCTACGAGGTCCGGCAAGATCACTTTGATAGCGTGTGATGTTTTTAGAAAAATATGACGGGCCTGAAAGACTACGCCCATCCCGCCCTGCCCGAGTCGTCTCTCCAATTGATAACGAGCGTCGAGGATAGGTTCGCCCAGCAGCGACTGAGTGGTGGCATCGCCGTCCTGAGGACAATGATTTATGTCATCGGGGAAGCAGCGCCGGCAGGCTGGACATTCTTTCATTGAAGGCTCGAAGGGGTCTCTCGGGACTACCCGCTTGGGGAAGCAGCTCGTAGTCCACGCGCTCTCCGCACAGCTCACTGGTGCAAACGCGCCTGCTGATTCTAACTAACACCACTCACGCTCGCAACAAGGTAATCCAAACGGTGAACGGATCTCGACTGTCAGCGCACAACTATGTTCACAAGGCGTCGCGGAACGACTACCACTTTCACTACCTCGTGCCCGTCAATAAATGAGCGCACCCTTTCGTCTGCCAGCGCCGCCGCGCGCAGGTCGTCCTCACTAACATCCGGAGCGGCCATTACACGCGAGCGCAGGCGACCATTCACCTGGATGGGAATCTCCAGCTCTTCCTTTCTGGCCCATTCCGGATCCGCGACGGGCCATTTGGGCGTCACCGCTGGCGTTGCCGATTTCGCTAACAAGCCGCCGTCGTGTCCCAGTTTCTCCCACAGCTCCTCGGCGATATGAGGACAGAAGGGCGCTAGCATCATGACCAGTGACTGAAGGGCTTCACGCACAGCGAACAAATCTGCCGGTGAAGCAGTGCCAGGCTGAACATCGAAATCCGTGAGTTCATTAAACAGCTCCATCAATGCTGCCACGCTCGTGTTCAGGTGCAAGTTTTCAAAGTCCAGCGTGATGCGCGCAATGGTTTGGTGAGTCTTGCGGCGCAGCGATCTTGCCCCAGAGCTGAATTCAGCAGCAGCCGGCGCGTCGACATGTTGCACGGGATCTGCGAGCCGCTCATGCCAGCGCCAGACCATTGTGTAGACCTTGCGCAGAAAACGGACCGCGCCTTCAATGCCTGTCTCATTCCAACGCAATTCATTTTCAACAGGCGCCGCAAACAGAATGAAGAGCCGGGCTGCATCGGCGCCAAACGCTTCGATCATCTCGTCCGGGTCGACACCGTTTCCCAAACTCTTGGACATGGCTTTCCATTCTTCTGTGCCCTCGACGCGGTTAGTAACCATGCCCTGCGTCAACAACTTCTTCACAGGTTCTGCGAATGAAACCAAACCGAGATCTCTCATCACCTTTGTCCAGAAACGCGTATAGATCAGGTGTAAGACAGCGTGGGAATCGCCGCCAATGTATTGATCGACAGGCGTCCACTGACTGGCGATTTCTGGGTCAAAAGGCTGCGAGTCATTGCGCGGATCGCAATAGCGGAAAAAATACCAGGACGAGTCGACAAACGTATCCATCGTATCCGTCTCTCGCCGAGCCGGGCCGCCGCACTTGGGACAAGTAGTGTTTACAAATTGCGCGACGCTGGCCAGGGGCGACTCGCCGCTGCCGGTGAAGTCCGCAGTCTCCGGAAGTACAACCGGCAAATCGTCATACGGTACGGCCACTGGCCCACACTTACCGCAATTAATAATCGGGACCGGCGCGCCCCAAAATCGCTGCCGCGAAATTCCCCAGTCGCGCAGCCGATATGTAACAGCACCGCCACCGAACCCTTTCTTTTCCGCGTGAACAGTCATCTCCCTAATCGCGACTTCGGAAAGCTTGCCACCCCATTCGCCGCTGTTGATTAAGACGCCATAATCGACGAACGCTTGATGCATTTCCGCCGACTGATCGGTGCCGGTTGCCGATTGCGGCTCAGCGGCGGTTTGACTATGGCTGACCGGAGCAATGACCTGACGGATTGGCAAGGAATACTTCTGGGCAAATTCAAAATCGCGCTCATCGTGAGCGGGAACACTCATGACGGCGCCGGTGCCGTAATCCATCAGCACATAGTTCGCAACCCAAACCGGTATGGTGTCGCCGCTGAACGGATTTATCGCCAACACTCCGGTATTGAAGCCTTCTTTGATCTCTTCGACCGAAGCGTCGGCCGGACGTTTGCGATCGGCAGCCACCTTTTCCGCGAATTTCTCGACGTCGGCTTTCAATGCCGATCCTTCGAGGAGTTTCATAATCAGCGGATGATCAGGAGCCAGTACCACCGCCGTCGCTCCGAAGATGGTATCGATGCGAGTAGTGAAGACGCGGATCTTCTCCTTGCGATCCTTAACGCCGAAATCGATATAAGCGCCCACGCTGCGGCCGACCCAATCACGCTGGCGTTTGATAACTTTCTCAGGCCAGGCTGATTCGATTTCCGCAGTGTCCGCCACCAGTTGTTCAGCGTACTCAGTGATGCGTAGGAACCACTGCTCCAGATTTCGTTTCTCCACAGCAGCGCCGCAACGCCAGCATACGCCGCCAGATGACTGTTCATTGGAAAGTACAGTTCCCTCTTTCGGACACCAGTTCACGGGCGAGAGCTTTTTGTAGGCGAGCCCGCGTTCGTACATTTTCAGAAAGAACCACTGGTCCCACTTGTAATAATCAGGCCGGTGGGCAGCAATCTCGCGCGACCAGTCGTAGCTAACGCCCAGCCGCTGCAACTGACCGCGCATATGGACGATGTTTTCTTCAGTCCAGGCGCGCGGATTAACTCCCCGTTTAATCGCCGCCTGTTCGGCGGGCTGACCAAAACTGTCCCAACCAATCGGATGAAGAACATTGAAGCCCTGCAGCCGCTTGTACCAGGCGAGCGCATCGCCGATCGAATAGTTACGGACGTGGCCCATGTGCAAAAAACCGGACGGGTAAGGCAACATCTCGAGGCAATAAAACTTCGGCCGCGGGTCGTCATCGTTCACCTCAAAGGCACGTGTCTCTTGCCAATGCTGCTGCCACTTAGCTTCTATAACTTCGGGAAAATACTTTTCATTCATGACTCAATTGTCCCAGCATAAATATCGTCTTTAGTAGGCTCTTGTAGCTTGGAAGAGGCCCTTGCCCCTCTGATCCATCCATCTATCCAATGCTAAGCGCGAGCCCTTGTGAATCCCGGCGCCGGGGCATGCCCCCTTCCTAACCTGCGCATTCACTAAAGCAGTTTTTAGCTAATTGTAGAGATTCGCCGCTTCCGACGCGCTAGGATGCGCGGCGCAAAAGCGGCACCATAAGGAGGAGTTTGGTAAGTGATTTGTAACCAGACATGGTCAAATACTCAATGAACAAAGGCATATTAACCCAGGTCTGAAAACTTGTCGAACGGCCTATCCCAGGCAAAACTCTAGCGCCGTTCCACGCCAATTGGCTCTCCCTTGGACTCGTCCTCGCTGACGACTGGCTCTTCGCCGGACTCGTCTTCGCCGACTTCTGGCTCCGGCTCATCGTCTTCAAAAGGAGAATCAAAATCCTCCGGAAGGTCGACTTCGATTCCGGTTTCACTGTCCTTGGGCCAAATTAAAGAAGCAGCAACCGAACTGAGCAAGACGACCGCAACGAAGGTAAGCGAAATCCAAATCGGAATATGAAGGCCGACCGCCACTGCCAACATCTTCAGACCGATGAACGTTAGCACTATCGCCAGACCCATCTTCAGATACTGAAACTTTTCCACCACTCCCGCCAGCAGAAAGTACATCGAACGCAGTCCCAGGATGGCAAACACGTTGGACGTATAAACGATGAAAGTGTTGGTCGTAATCGCAAAGATCGCGGGGATCGAATCGACTGCAAAAATCAGGTCTGTGACCTCTACGATGATTAGGACAAGCAGCAACAGGGTGCCAGAGCGTTTGCCGTTCTCTGTGGTGAAGAATTTCTGCTCAACGTAATGGCGCTTGATGCGGATGTGTTTGGTGACGAACCGGACAAGAGGATTGTCTTCCGGGCTGACGTCGATCTCCTCCTGCCGGAACATCTTGATGCCGGTGTAGACGAGAAAGGCTCCGAATATATAGATGACCCAATGGAAGCGATTGATCAGAGCTGCGCCGATAAAGATCATTGTCAGGCGCATTATCAGTGCGCCCAAGACGCCCCAGAATAAGACCCGGTGCTGATAGCGCGCCGGCACCTTGAAATAAGAAAATATCAGAAGAAAAACGAAGAGATTATCGACGGAAAGGGAGAGTTCGATCAGGTAACCCGTCAGGAACTCGAGTCCGCGGTCTTTACCCTGGTACCAAAAGACCAGGGCGGCAAAGATCATCGCCAACGTCACCCAGACCGCACTCCAGGTGGCCGCTTCGCGGTATTTGATTGTGTGAGCTTTTCGGTTAAGGAGTCCGAGATCCAGACTCAGCATTAACAAGATAAAGGCAGAAAAACCGATCCATAACCAAGTTGTGCTGTTCATCGAGGAAACTAAAATAACATTGCCGGGCAGGTTATGTCAGGTCGCGGTGCGTGAAGAGTGACGCCGGGCTCCGTTCTGGCCTTTTGTTTTTGCTCTTAGGCCTTTGGAATCAAAAAAGGTAGAGCAAAAGAATCCAGATCGAGTAGACACTAAAACCCAAGACCAAAGTCCAAAGACCGAGGACCGGTTGCAGTGCCGCAGCCGCTCCTTTACAATCCGCCATTCGCTCGAAAGGTAAATATTTATGCTTAAACAACTCGGACGACTCGAACGCACACGCAGCATCATCATCGTGGGTTTTGCCGTATTAATGGCGGTCAGCTTAATTGTGTTCTATGCACCGGGACGCAACACCAATTATCTCGAACCAACGAAAAATACCGAAGTCGTAGCCAAGGTAGACGGGGCCGAAGTCACTGTTGCCGACGTAGCTTTGCAGAAGGAAGCGGTGAAGTCCCGCTACGGCGGCCAGGTGAGTTTGGCTCAGTTTGGCCTAACTAATGAGCGAATTCTTGATGGTGTAATTCGGAAAAGGATCATCGAGCAGGAAGCTGCGAGGTTGGGGCTGGCTCCTTCGCAAGCGGACGTTGCAAACGAAATTCGCAAGGAGTTTCGCGATCCAACGACCGGACAATACGTAAACCTGGACCCAGATAAGGACCTCGAGCGATACCGGCAAATCGCAGTCTCACAAGCGGGAGACGTCGAACGTTTTGAGCAGCAGTTTCGTGACCAATTGGCTTACCGCAACCTCAAAGCATTTCATTACGTCCAGCGTGACAGTCTCCGATCAGGACGTTGAAGATAAATATCGGCGCGACCTTACGACGCTAAATCTCACGTACATATTGGTCTCTTCTGACAAGCTCGCTGAAACGATTACAGTCTCCGATGACGAACTGCGCGCTCACTACGAGCAACACAAAACCGATTACAGGATCAACGAGCCGCAGAAGAAGGTTCGCTATGTCTACATAAGCCAGGACAAGGCGGGCGCGAAGTTGCAGATCTCCGATAAGGACCTGCGCGAACGTTATGATCAATTGCCGGCTGAAAATAAGCAGGCTGGCGTCAAGGTTCAACAGATCTTCCTTAAGGTTGCGCGACCGGATCTGGATCCGGTGGTGGAGCAGAAAGCCAAAGAATTAATTGAGAAGTTGCGAGGCGCTGATGGAAAAGCTTCGAAAGAGGCGTTTGCCGAAGCCGCCCGCGGTAATTCAGAGGATCCGGCCACTGCAAGGAACGGCGGCTTCTTGAATCGTCTGGTGAAGAAGGACCCAAACAAGGTTGACTCTCTTTATGATCGCACGCTGGATATGCAGCCGGGCGTTGTTTCCGACATTCCTATTAGGTATGCCGGCAACTGGTACATCCTGCGCCGGGACGACGCGGTGATGAAGACTTTTGAGGAAGCGAAACCGGAATTGCTTGCCTCGATGCGCAACAGTCGCTCCTACGGCGCCGCCGCCAATCTTGCCCAGCGCGCCGAAACGCTACTGAAGGAAACGAAAGATCCGCAGAGAGTGGCGCGGGAACTAGCTGGCGAAGCCAATATGCAGCCTGGTGAGATGGTGAAAGAAACCGGCTATATCAAACCCGGCGACGATGTTCCGGACATCGGTAGTAACCAACAATTCGAACAGTCAGTGGCTCCTCTTAATAACCCCGGTGACGTTGGCGAACGCACTGGCGTTAAAGGCGGTTTCGCCATTCCGCTGTTCGTCGATAAGAAGGAGCCGCGTATTCCGGAGTTCGACGAAGTAAAAGCCCAGGTCGCCAAATCAATGAAGTTAGAACGCGCGAAGTCTCAGCTCGAGCAGAAAGCGCGCGAAATCGCAGCTTCAATTAATAATCCCGGCGAGCTCAAGGCTGCGGGCGAGAAGGCCGGACTTGAAGTTGCGACCGAAGAGGACTTCAAGCTGGGCTCAACTCTCGGGAAAGCCGGAGCCAGTCCGTCGCTTGACGAGGTGATCTACGCCATGAAGGAGGGCGACGTAACTAAGACGCCGATTAAACTGGGTGAGAACTGGGTGATCATCGGAGCAACGAAACGCGTGGACGCAGACCTCGCTGCTTTGGACGCGCAGCGAGTAACCCGCACGTCAACACTTCTAGGCCAACGGCAGGCTCAAGTATTCGATGATTACATTGCCAAAGTTCAACAGCGACTGAAGCAGGAAGGTAAGATAACAATCTACAAGGAAGTGCTGGCAACTTTAGAGGAAGACGAGCCTGTCGTAGCGCCACCGACGCAGTTTCCTTTCCCCACAAATTAACCCCTCGTCTACCCTACGGAAGTTAAAAGAGCCCGGCGCGAGAGTGCCAGGCTCTTTTTAATGTTTGGGTTAGAACAAGCTTCACAAACTCCCGATCACCGGACCAAGATCAGCCTGTGAGACAGCAGTTCGCAGTTGCAGATCGTTTCCCTGGACAGTCACCTTCAAATTTCCCAATGCACTTTTAGCCAACGCCGCTCGCGCGGCAGGCAGGCGATTGGTAAAGAGTGCCGGCAAAGGCGGTTAAGCCTTCAACTGTGACGCCCAAACTGCGTGCTGAACCGGGATCCGCTGTGCGAGCGGCGGCTAACACTTCCAGATTTTTTTCCGTCATTCCAACTGCGCCGTAGATCTGTCGTACCGCAGACAAGTCTCTTGCAACCGCATCATTTCCAATTCGGAGATGCGCAAGCATGGTGGGCGAAACATTGCCGCCAAATCCAACGATTGCATTCGGATTCTGGCTGGCCAGGGAGATCAAATCGGCATTATTCCGTTGCGGTGCTCGGTTGGCGTCGATGACGCTGCGCACTCGCTTCGCATCACCCAATGCAAGAACGTTTGCGCTAAGCGGCGCGACGGCCAGCTCCCTGATTTTCAGGTTAAGCACACCGAAGACTCGCAGCTGCTCGTCCAAAGTAAACACATAGATGGTCTTGCCCTGGTATTTCTCCTCACGATATTTCCCCGCGGCGGCTGCTTTTCCGGCGGCCACGAGAGCGGTTGAATTGAATGTTCCTCGGGCCAGCGCGACAGTTGAAACCTTCATCATTTGCGGCGAAGGATATTCATAACGAAGTCCCAGGGCCAACTCATCAAAAGCGCGCGGATCGATTCCGGTTTGCGTTTTGAAGTTTTCGACCCGAGCGTTTACTTCACTGAGCTTTGCCGGATTATTGGAAAGCATTGCCGGCAATACGTCGTCGAGTAGGCGCCGGACTTTTACTAACGCAACAGTGTCAGAAGCGGGGAGCTTAGTAGCCAATGTTGCGCCGCTTGAAACCGATGTGCCTTGCCGAACTTGTTGCGCCGCGCCATTGATGTAGCTGGCGGTTAACAACAAACTGAATATCAGACCTCTGCAGAAAACTTGCATATCACTCCTATAACCTTCCTTGTGTTCTAAATGTAGCCGCGCGTTGCGATGCCGCAAAAGCAACTTCAGGTTGCTATTTTACTGCGGGCGACCCAGCGGCTTCGCCAGATGCGCGAAACATGCTGAGAATCTGCGACATCGGAACCTTACGATAATCGGCTGGTAACGCAAATACTGCGCTCTCGACTTCGGTGCTGATGTCGTGCAATTCCATGGATATCCGGGTCGAACCGTTCGAGTTAATGGTTGCCAACTCTGAGGCGACAGGCATGCCGAGAATTTCGTCTATCCAAATTAGGGTTTCACTGGCAAGGGATGGATTTCCTGACCGAGTTATTACTCGGTACTTAGTCGTCGCTCGGCCGGATCTGACCTCTTCTCCCAGCTTTTGATATTCAGTCGATACAGTCGACTCGTTTAAAAGGAAATCGGGCGACATCGTTTCAAGTTCAACTTGTAACTGAGTTAATCCGTTAGCCGTAGTCTTTTCATCTTGAGCTGCGTAAAGTCGGGACTTTGGCAACATCACAAAACGTCCCGCGGCCGTCTCAAGATAAACGATTGTTCCCAATGCTCCTGCCTCATGCTCTTCGCGACGCTGGTCACCATCACGCGCAATTACGACACTAGTTGTTCGTTGCGGGGCGGAGGAATGATCTGCGTTCGTAGATGATTGGTTGAACGTAACGATGCGCCTCGCTTGGTAAGTCTTGGGCTCTTTGGTAGGAAAGGGCGGTAACGATGAGTTGCCTGGTTTGGAGTCGACGTTATCAGTTGACTGCCGCTCAAAGCTGGGTTTCCATTTCTTATAAAGCGTGGCGCCGGCAATCAAGAGGGCAAGGACAAGGCAAGCAATTACAATCAAACGTCGACGCATAGTTTGATTCGGCAGTCAGTCCCCTGCGACGAAAAAGTTCATTACCCACTTCCCCTTTATCTTCGTGAAGCCGGCCCTCAAGCCAACAGGAGACCGAAGCTGTGCTCCACGAACATATCCCTGATGACCCCGCAAGGTTTTTACTTTTTCCCAGCGAAAGTTGTCATCGATTGGGTTCTCTGGCACTGAACCCTCGTAGTCGACCTACCACTACATCATAGGTGAGCCAAGTCACGACAGGCGCCTCGGCGTCAGGGCGACTGTGGACCGGAACGTTCTTTTTAATGACTACCTCGTAAGCTATGTCGCCTAACTCGCCGGGCAGCTTCGGCTGAATCAGGTCCCAACGACTGGAAACGTAAGGCGCTTCAAACATCTTTTGTCCGTTGTGATATGAGAACGAGCCACCCATTGAAAGAACTGTCAGCAGTTCACTCCACACTTTGGTGTCAGGCGAATTCAGTTTCCACATCGACACAAATTCTGGTATCCCGCCGTCGCCACCGAAACTATTCAATATCTTCGGGTGAAGAATACTGAGCAGAAACCACTTATCACGTTTCTTGACGGCGACGATTAATTTGTCGCGGAAGCGTTTGAACGAAGGATCTTTGGACGCCTCATCAAACGGATACAGCTTCACGTCCTGGGCCCGAGTTCCAGCAAAGAGCGTTGGCGCGAGTAGTGTAATTAAAACCGTGGCGAGGATGCGTTTACTGATCATGGACGTTCCATAAAAGGGTGGTTCATACGCGTTCCACTAGCAGCGCCAGACCCATACCGCCACTAACACAAAGAGTTGCCAAGCCCAGTTTCGCGTCGCGCTTATGCAATTCGTGAAGTAGGGTTGTGGTGATACGAACGCCCGTACAACCAATTGGATGGCCTAAAGCGATCGCGCCGCCGTTGACGTTTAATCGCTCTGAGTCAAAACGGAGGTCCCGATCGCAGGCAATGACCTGGGCGGCAAAAGCTTCATTAAGTTCAACGAGGTCGATATCAGTCAGGCTTAGTTGCTGGCGAGCCAGCAAAGTGCGCACGGCAGGCACCGGGCCAATTCCCATGATCTCGGGAGCTACTCCCGTAATCTCGTAATCAACGATACGCGCCTGAGGTTCAACACCAGCTTGCTTCAAAGCTTCTTCGCTCAAAACCAGGACGGCAGACGCCCCGTCAGTGATCCCTGACGAATTTCCTGCTGTGACGGTGCCGTCCTTGGAAAAGACTGGGGCCAGTTTGCCGAGATCCTGCATCGTAGTGCCGGCGCGATAGTGCTCATCGCGAGCGAAAGAAACTGTTTCGCCTTTTCGGCCTTTAATCTCGAGCGGCACGATCTCGTCCTGAAAACGTCCCGACTCAATTGCCGACTGCGCTCGCTGTTGCGAACGCAACGCAAACTCATCCTGCTCGTCGCGGTCAATCTCATATTTGTGCGCGAGGTTCTCAGCCGTTTCACCCATCACCAATCCCGAAAGTGGATCGTTGAAACCATCGCGATACATTCCGTCAACCAACTGCTGATCGCCCATGCGCATTCCCCAGCGCGCGCCTTCTGCAAAATAAGGCACGCGAGACATGCTTTCCGTTCCTCCCGCTAACACCGCATTGGCGCGACCAAGCAAGACTTCCTGAGCAGCAAGAATAATTGCTTTCAAACCCGAACCACACGCCTGGTTAACTGTGAATGCCGGCACCGTTTCCGGTACATCCAGCGCGGTAGGTTATTTGTCTGGCGACGTTAGGCCCTCCCCCTGCTTGTCGCGCACAACCCCAGATTGATTCTTGAATTTGATCGGGTTGGATATTGGCGCGTCGCAAGGTTTCTTTGGCGACAGCAACGCCGAGGTCGGCTGCGGTCCAGGATGCAAGCGTTCCACCAAAGCGTCCGATTGGTGTGCGCATGGATGCGGCGAGATAAACGTTTTTCATTATTTGCGACTACAGAAGTTTGGGAATTAGTTGACCGGAAATGGTAGCACACGGTAGAAGTAACGATGAAAACCAGGTCTATTTCTGTGAGCTACCTCACGTCATGTTCGAAGCCCTCACCAATGTTGCCCACGCGGCTGCCGCCCGCGATCGAATCAACGAATATTTTGATGAACACACTGAGTGGTTCTACTCGCTGAGTGACGGAAACGCTCACGCTGTCAGGCGTAACGAGTTAGCTATCGAGCTTATTCAACGGGCGCTTGATTCTTTCCTGTTGGACGGAGCGAGGCACCCGCTCATGGCGCGTTCGCGGGTGGGACTGGTCGGGAGAGAAACTTCTGCTCCAGGCTTCACGCCGAATCGGTGCAGAGCGGACGGTTATTGAAATCATTCCGCGCGCTTCAGCTCGCTCGATCGCTGCGACAGTGAAGGCCGCGCGGCTTGTCCGTTGCGAACAATTGGCCCAGCTGGCCTGCATGCTGCGCCCCGGTTCTAAAGTCGAGCGGGCCTCGCTTAGTCCCGGGATCAGGCGCGGGCAACCGGGCAAATACGCACGCATCATCCTGTGGCAAAAGCATCAACGTATTGCCGTCACAGGTTCAGTCGCCTCATCTAAGCCGAGTGAGGCCGACGCATATTTGGCGGCGGCATTGCTTTGGTTTACACGCATAAGCGAGCGATATCGCTCGCCTTACATTCAACAACTCTGGCTCATCGTCGAAAAAGAAATAATCAAATCGTTAACTACGCGGATTGCTTTACTGCGCGAGAGTTTGCGGGAAGCAATAGTTGTTTACGAGGTGGACAATGCGTGGACAGTCTTGACTGAAGTTCTCTGTCCCGCCCGCAAAGAACTATGGAAGAAAAGACTGGCCAGGTTTCCGCCAGGGTTTGACCTCCGAAGTGAGTGAGTTAGCTGAGGCGATTGCCGCTGAGGCGCCGGAAGCCATCGACATCGTTCACGCCCGACATGGTGAAACGTTGCGCTACTTCGGGATGCCGTTCGTGCGCGTGCGCCGGTTGTTCTCGATTGAGCGGGTTTGGTTTGGAATCGAAGGTTCCCATCGACGTCTGCTCGAAGAGAAGACGCTACACTTCTATGCCGAGTTAATGAATGACCTGCGAGAACATCGCTCGCCTTTTGCGCTGGATCATCGGCATGCGCTGTATCGCAACGCCGCCGAAGCCTGGTTGGAATCGATTCTTCGTCGCGACATCACCCAGCTGGATCCGGGATTGATCATCGCGCCTCTGTACGCGCAATTTCGCCTCGCTCGAGGCGGCCGTCTGGGCGTGCGGCCGATTGATATGCTGGCACTGCGTCAGGATGGCCGGCTGGTGGTAATTGAACTAAAGGTTTCCGAAGATCGCGAGCATGTCTTGCAGGGTGCGGATTACTGGCAACGCGTGGAGGCATACCGGCGTCGCGGTCATATCGCGCGAGCGCAGCTTTTCGGCGAACGAAAGATTAGCAACGAATCGCCGCTTGTTTATTTAGTTGCGCCAACGCTACGCGTGCATCCTGCTTTTCAAACGCTTGCTCGCGCAATCGCCGGCGACATTGAAATCTACCGTTTCGACATCAATGAAGACTGGCGAGCGGGCGTTCGCGTCATGCGGCGCATGAGGGTGAACTGATTCTGGATTGGGGTGATTTCTTAATCAGAGTGGGATTCGGCTAAATACAAAAACAGCCACAGATGAACACTGATTCACACAGATAAATGCGAATGGCGGGTTACGCCGAGCGATCCCTACTGCTGTTTCGATCTGTGAAAATCCGTGTCCATCTGTGGCCTAGTTATTTCTCACAATCACTGCCAGCTTACGGCTTAGTCTCAAACGCCGAAAGCGGTTGCTGCGGGATTTCGAAGGCTTGCGGGTTTTCTCCAATGATTGCCGCTGCGAAAAAGCGCGGCACGTAGTGAACGTTTTCCTCCTTGAATGTCTTATCGAGTTTGGCTTGCGCCGCAGTTAACGCACAGATGCTGCATTGCTTGTTGGATTGATCCAGCACAAGTTCCAAATCTGTTTTAGTGTTCTGACGTCCACGATTATAAGAAAGCAGAGCCAACGCTTCTTTCATCGGGTCGCCGGCGAAAGCTCCAAGACTATCGGCAATGTAGCGAGCTGCTGCGTCGGCAGATTTCTCCACGCTCAACAACTCATCGGTGGTCAAACCATATTTTTTCCCCGTCGCCGGCAGAAACTGAAACATTCCGATCGCACCAGCCGGGTTGGCGGCAGGAAGAATCACGTATTCCGATTCAATCATCGGCAAATACAAACCAATTAGCGGAGAAACCTGCCGGGCTTTAAAGGCAGCAATCAGTGTGGGTGCGAATGCGCTACCGCGGCTGAAGGCCAAACGCGTGTCACCCTTGCCCGGACGCTCGCCCCGATTGTTGCCGATCCGTCGCGCATAGCTATCTATGTGTTTCTGAATCTCCATTTCAAAGGCGGGGGTGAATTCATACTCATTGCCGGAAATTTGACGGGCAATCTCACGCGCCCGGTCATGCACGAAAGTCGTCTGTTCGCTCGGACTCATCTGCCGATAAACGTTGGACGTTGCAGTTTGTGAATAAATCGACGGTGAAAACGCCATAATTGCGGCGATCATGAGAAGTATTTGTCGTGTCATAAGGTTCTCCTTAAGAAAATTTTGGCTTGATGGCGCAGCGCTTTTTAGTTTCGGCGCGCAAACCCTCAAATGAATAAGCGAGATTGGGACTCAAAATTGTTCATCCATTCAAACAAATTTCTGCGGCAGCTGTCACCGATCCGAGTTCCCAATTGAGCCAATGTTAAGGTGTTAGAATCTGAGCGAGCGACACATGAACGTCACTGGATCGATGACATCTTCTTCGCAGAATTTGACCCAGCTGCTGATAGATTGGCAACAAGGCGATCGTGCGGCCCTGGATAAATTGACGCCACTTGTCTATGACGACCTGCGGCGCATTGCACACAAATATGTAAGGAACGAGCCTACCGGCAACACACTGCAAACAACCGAACTTGTTAATGAGGCGTATAGGCGGTTGCTGGAAAAGAAAAATTTCGCGTGGCAAAACCGTTCGCACTTTTTCGGCGTGATCGCGCAAGTGATGCGTCACATTCTGATCGATCACGCACGGCGGCGGCACTTTGCGAAACACGGAGGCGGCGCCCGGCATGTGTCGCTCGAAAATGTAACTTTGATGACCCCGCAACGGGCTGCGGATCTGGTGGCGCTCGATGAAGCTTTGCTGGAACTCAACAAGATCGATGAGCGCAAGAGCCGCGTGGTCGAGCTACGTTATTTTGGCGGATTGAGTCTCGAAGAAACTGCCGAGGTGTTGGAGATTTCTGTGATGACAGTGCGCCGCGACTGGCGCGCAGCTAAAGCCTGGTTGTATCGGGCGGTGACGGCCAATGATTCCTGATCGCTGGAAACAAGTAGAAACGATTTTGCAGGACGCTCTCGATCGTCCGCCGCAGGAGCGTGGGCCGTTCCTCGATGAAGCTTGCTTAAACGATCACGAACTCAGGAGCGAGGCTGCCAGCTTGATCGCCGCGCATGAAACTGCCGGCGACTTTATCGAACAACCGGCCCTGGCAATTGACGCTCACATAATCCTGCATCATCGGCCGGCGCAAAACATCGGACGGGAAATCGGCTCCTATCACATTCAAGAGTATCTCGGGGCAGGTGGGATGGGCGAAGTTTATCTTGCGGAAGATAGACGTCTAAAACGTCGCGTGGCGCTGAAGCTATTGCCCGCTTATTTTGCTTCGGATGATGAGCGCCTGGCTCGCTTTCAAAGAGAAGCGCAAACCGCGTCAGCTTTGAACCATCCGAATATTCTTACGATTCATGAAGTTGGCGAGTCGGAAGAAATTCGCTTTATCGCCACAGAATTTATTGATGGTGAAACCATCCAGCAATTGATCTCTGCCGGCCAACTTACCATCGGCGGAATTCTCGAGATCGCCATCCAGGTTGCCTCTGGATTAGCCGCAGCTCACGCCGCCGGTATTGTTCATCGCGACATTAAACCCGACAACATCATGCGTCGCCGCGACGGGCTCGTAAAGTTGCTCGACTTCGGCATTGCCAAGTTGTTAGAGCCCGCTGTCGAATCAGAATTCAGCAGTGGGCTAATGCAAACAGAAACCGGAACATTGGTAGGAACCGTGAGTTACATGTCGCCTGAACAAGCGCGCGGACTTCCAATCGATGAACGAAGTGATATTTGGAGTTTTGGCGTCGTGCTTTATCAGCTGGTGGCTCGACGCCTGCCATTTGTTGGCGCCACCCGGATCGACACCATGGTGAAGATCCTTGAGCGTGAGCCTGACCCCCTCTTTCCGGATGACAATTATGAGCCGCCGCCAGAGTTGCTTTCTTTGTCCCACCTAATAACGAGAACGCTGCAAAAGAACCGCGCCGATCGTTATCAAACAGCTACTGAGTTGTTGGAAGAATTGAAACTGATTCGCCGGCAACTTGAAAGTGCGGAGTTAGCTGGTGAACAGACCGTCGAGCAGTTGCTGGCACAAAGAAACATGCTTTCCGCGCGTCAACATTTCAAAAACCAAACCACGCGTCGTCGTTCTGTGCGAAAGGCATTACCGTTCGTGGCGGCAATAGCGTTGTTCGTCGCACTTGTTGTTGGGTGGTTATAAGTGGTCGATTCACCGTGCGACAAATAGCCCGGGCGAGCCTGCGGCTGCTTCAAATTCGGTAAGGATTTATGGCGAGATGAAAGAAAGTGAGCAGTTAGATTTCATCCGGGCTCAGGAGCAGCGCATCTCCGCAATGATGGGAGATCGGCCCGCCGCCCTGGATGAAGATGCCCTGCGCACAATCAAACGTTACGTCGATCGCTATCTCACTCGCGGTAACGGCTCAGCCACTGCCGGTAAAGATGACCTGCAAGTGATCTTTTCACGACCGCTGCCGTACCTGCCAACGATTGCCCGTTCATTTGCGGCTCGTAAGGTACCGATTATCATTGGGATTTATTTGCCGATGATTGAGTCGGAGTACCGACCTTGTTTCGAGAGTAATCTTGGTGGCAAAGGCCTGTTTCAATTCTTGCCAGAAACGGCGCAGCATTATGGAGTTGCCCCTGATGCCAGATGCGATGTGGAACAAGAGGCACCGGCGGCTGCCAGTTACATCGCCGATCACATGGCAGAACTTGGTGACGATGCTGAGAGCATGACCCTCGTGTTACTCAGTTATAACCGCGGTGCCACCTGGGTGAGAGGGACCTTGCGGCAATTGCGAGATTCGGACAACTACGAGAGAACGTTTTGGACACTCTTCAAGAATCGAAACCGGCTCGACGAATCATTTCGCAATGAAGGCGCGGGATATGTGCCGATGTTCTTCGCTGCAGCAATTATCGGCGAGAACCCCAAAACATTTGGCTTGAAGCTTGAACCACTTTCAACTCTCGCCAGCGCGCCTCGGTGATTTCAGCGAACAAACGCCGCGCGGACATTAACAGCGAAAGTCAGAATTAGTGTTTGACGAAGAGCGACTCGGAATCTCTTGAGTTTGGCGGCGCAATACTTTCGCTGCGCGGCCTCATGGTGTTCATCGCTTGTTCCGCTGAAAGAATGCCGGAAACTCGCATCTTGAACTCGTCAGCGTTGCTGGCGTTGTGCACCGCCTCTTCAAGAGAGATCAGGCCCGATTGGAATAGATTAAACAACGATTGATCGAAGGTCTGCATACCATATTGAGAGGTGCCCGCGGCAATTGCTTCACGAATTAGATACGTCTTTTCCTCGTTAACGATGTAGTCCCGAATCAGCCCGGTTGAAACCATGACTTCGACGGCCGGTACTCGCCCGGCTCCCTTAGCGGCGCGCACCAGGCGCATCGACACTACACCCTTCAAGATTCCCGCCAGCTGGAGCCGCACGGACCTCTGTTGATGTGACGGAAAACTAGAGACTATGCGAGTGATGGTTTCGGTGGCGTCGAGAGTATGCAACGTAGACAGCACAAGGTGACCTGTCTCCGCCGCCATCAAAGCTGTCTCGATAGTTTCGTAATCGCGCATTTCGCCGACAAGAATCACATCCGGATCCTGACGCAAAGCTCCGCGCAAGGCTTCGGAAAACGATCGCGTATCAACGTCAACCTCGCGCTGGGTAACGAAAGACATTTTGTCTTTGTGCAAAAACTCGATCGGATCTTCGATCGTGACGATGTGGCCGCTGCGCATCGCGTTGATGCGATCGATCATCGCGGCGAGTGTTGTTGACTTTCCGGAACCCGTCGATCCGGTTACCAGAATTAATCCTCGTCGCTCTTCCGAGATCTTATCGATCACGGGCGGCAAGCCTAGTTCAGTTGTGTTTCGCGATTGCTCCGGAATCACACGGAGCACGATGCTGACTGTTCCCCGCTGCTGGAAAATGTTTGCGCGGAATCTGCCTAACCCGGAGACGCTGTAACCAATGTCTACTTCGGAAGCTTCTTTAAAGCGCTGCTTCTGGCGGTTCGACATCATTGCGAACGCCATGTCGAGGGCGTCTTCCTGCTTCAATCTGGGCGCGTCGCTAATGGGGTGAAGCTCACCACCAATGCGCATGACGGGAAAGGCTCCAACTTTTAGGTGGAGATCAGAAGCTCCGTGGCCGCTGGCCACGCGAAGTAGATCGTCGATTTTTACGGGCATGGGCTGACTTGATTACCTCATGAGACGGATCAGAGTGTCGCAATCCCATTGAAGACTTCGGAATCTTGTGGTGAGAAAGGAACGCGGGATTGGTTCCTTTTTGGGGTTGGTGGTTCGGGCTGAATCGCCTGAAAAGACCGAAAAGATAATAGCGAATCGGCGCGACGAAGGTCAACGAACTCTTTTTTAGCGACTATGGTTCAGTTTTTGGCGCTTATATCGGGCCATTCACACCGGCTTCAGTCCGGTGAAACTAGCTCCGCCCGGCTGGGCTGAAGCCGTTGGGAATGAGACTTCAAATAGAAAAGAGGAGTAAACGTTAGTTCGTCTACTCCTCTTTGCCTGGACCAATTGGGCCCGCCAAGCTGGTTGGTACTCTTATTCAGATGCTGCCGCGTGATAATTCAGGGCTGGCTCGGTTCCGGGTCCGGTGATAGACGTTGAGGCTCCGCTACTCTCCTGGACCTTATGACCGTTGTTTGCTGCGGTCGCCGGCTTGGTGGCATTCACGTAGGTCAACCAATCGCCCGGTGCTTTCCGCTCGCCTTTCGTAATCTGAAAGAACGCTTCCTGAATCTTCGTTGTGATCTCGCCACGACCGCCGTTACCAACTGTGATTCGATCCACGGAACGAATCGGAGTAATCTCCGCCGCAGTGCCTGAGAAGAAGAGCTCATCGGCGACGTAAAGCGCCGCGCGTTGAATGCTTCGTTCTTTGATGGCAATTCCGAGTTCCTCACAAATCTGAATCACACTGTCGCGGGTAATGCCTGCGAGTATCGAGGATGAAAGCGGAGGTGTCAGCACAGTGTCGTTGGTGACGACAAAAATGTTCTCTCCCGAACCCTCGGAAACGTAACCGCGATCATCGAGAGCGATGCCTTCGGCAAAACCGTTAAGCAGAGCCTCCATCTTGATGAGCTGCGAGTTCATATAATTCGCGCCGCTCTTAGCCATCGCCGGCATCGAGTTCGGCGTGAGGCGGTTCCACGTTGAGACACAAACGTCCACGCCCTTTTCAATGGCTTCGTCACCAAGGTATTTGCCCCAATCCCAGGCGCCGATGTAGCAAGCCAGCGGGTTAGGAAACGGATTCACGCCAAACGCAGGCCTTTCTTCATCGAGACTGCGGAACAGAATCGGACGGATATAGCACTGGTTTAGTCCGCTTTTTGCGACCAACTCCACCGAAGCTGCGCAGAGTTGATCCAGAGTCCAGGAATGATCCATGCGATAAATCTTCGCGGAATTCAAAAACCGCTGCATGTGTTCCTTTAATCGAAAGATCGCCGGCCCGCCTTTGGCGTCGTAGCACCTGATCCCTTCAAAGATACTCGAACCGTAGTGCAGGACATGAGACATCACATGCACGCGCGCATCGCTCCATTTGATGAACTCGCCATCATGCCAAACGACGTCGCAGATACGCGGTGTGCTCACGTCTTTCGCCTTGCCATCTTTTTGAAACATTCTTTTTTGCTCCTTAAGGAAATCAACTACAGCGACTAAGGTGAGGGCGGTATCGCTTCTCAACCGCGGGCAGAAAAGTTTTGCAAAAACCTACTTTGGGAGATAGCTTCGGTCATCATCTAGTGCGCGATTAGCAGGATTATCTGATGGGGCACAATACAGTAGTTTTTATCTGCTTGGCAAGCACCCTTGCTTCTCACAAAGTCGCCGACGTAACATCCAAATCGATCTTCCATTTAGCAGAGATTATTAATCGCTCGCGAATTCCGGTGGGAAGTAAATTAAGTTGTAAACGTTCTTCCCTGGCCGCGCTCGCAATACTAATTTCAAGCGTCTTCATCGACTGCCGCATGCCTGAACAATCTGCAACCCAGCCCCCTTCCCCAACACCAACCAACGAAGCCGCGAGTGATCCTTTGGCAATTCATCGAAGGGCCATCGCCATCGACATGCATGCGGATACCACGCAGCGGCTGCTCGATGAGGACGTGGACCTTTCTCAACGTCTGGCTGACGGACATTTCGATTCTGTACGGGCGCGCGAAGGCGGCCTGGATGCTCAGTTTTTCTCGATTTGGGTGGAACCACAGCTTTTCGGTGGCGGCGGCCCGGCGGCAGTTAAGCGGGCCGACGACCAAATAAACGCGGTGCGGCAGCTCACGGAACGCCATCCTGAATTATGGCAACTCGCCACTTCGGCGGAAGATGCGCGGCGCATTTCAGCGTCGGGGAAGATGGCTGCATTTACCGGCCTGGAAGGCGGATATGCGATCGATGAAAAACTTGAAAACGTCGCCCGGTATTACGACATGGGAGTGCGTTATATGTCCCCGGCTTGGAGCATCAGCACAAGCTGGGCCGGATCTTCAGGGGATGAGGTCGGGGCCAAGCGTGGGCTAAACGATTTTGGCAAACAGGTAATTCGTGAAATGAATCGCGTGGGGATTATGGTTGACGTTTCTCACGTTTCCGATCCGACGTTCTGGGACATTATTAGCACGTCCACAAAACCTGTGATCGCCACTCACTCGGGGTGTCGCGCGATTGCAAACGTTCCCAGAAATCTCAGCGACGACATGATTCGCGCCCTCGCGAAAACAGGTGGCGTAGTCAACGTGATTTTTTATCCCGAGCACCTGGAACCTGGCTGGTCCCAAAAGAAGAAGCAGGTTGACGTTGAAATCGCGTTGCTGGTGCAACAGGCCTCAGAAGCCGAGCCGGGCAATGCAGTTCATAAAAAAATGGCGCGTGATAACGTGCGCCGTGAGGAGTATGCCAAGCGCCTGCCGCCTGTGCCCGTGTCGCGTTTAGTGGATCACATTGATCACATTGTGAAACTTGTCGGCGTTGATCATGTGGGAATCGGATCAGATTTTGATGGCGTGCAAGCAACGCTAAGTGACTTGCCAGATGTTGCGTCATTACCAAACCTGACCCGCGAACTCGTGAAGCGTGGTTACTCAGAACAAGATGTTCACAAGATTCTTGGCGGCAACATGCTGCGCGTGATGGAAGAAACTAAGCTTTGAGTCATTGAGTCATCGGGTCATTGAGTCATCGGGTCATCGGATCATTGAGTCATTGAGTCATCGGATCATTGAATTATCGGGTCTTCCGATTAGCGCGCGCGCTGTTCTTTGTGAGGCTGCGAAAATGGCAAGAAGCTCGTTTGCCTCTTTTATTAGGCCCTCAATTTGCGCTGCTTTCAAGATTCCGACCTCAATCAGAAGCTCCAACCAAAATACAGTCTTTTCAGCTTCCACAATCGACAACGCCCGACTTTCGCAATGAATTCAGCTTTTGAGCGCGATCGACAAGCGGCTCGATAGTTTGCCGCGACGGCAGTTCCGGACGCGGTCACAGGAGTTGTTTGCCAACAATACGGCTTTCCTCTGTTAGGGGCAAGGCCTTGAAGACGGTTACTTCCGAACTGCGAGCTGTTTGTTCGTCTTTTTAAGACTTCGGGTTGTGAGTTCATGCAGCGAGGACAAATCCATATCTATAAAGCTAAGCATGCGATCTCCATCACTCAATGTTCCATTACTCAAGGGTTTGATAGTCCGATGACTCGATGACTCAATGCTACAATCCTTTCAATTCAATGATTCAATGATCTCGATGACTCAATGATCAATCTCGCAGATTCCTCGCATCGGCTTTCATGCGCCCATATCCGGTGGTTTACACAACGCGTTGCTGCTGTCACAGGAGCTTGGTTGCCAGACAGTGCAAATCTTCTCGCGCAATCCGCGTGGTTGGAAAGCAAAACTACTCAGCGATGAAGAAGTGAAACTCTTCAGACGAATTCGACGGCAAACCAAAATCTCGCCAGTCGTCATTCATGCAAACTACTTAATCAATCTCGCAGCTGCCGATCCCATCATGCTGCAGAAGTCGCGCGAGTCTTTTCGCGAAGAGCTTGAACGAGGAATACTGCTCGGCGCTGATTACCTTGTCGTCCATCCCGGAAGCGCAAGAGGCGCATGCGAGGCGGATGGCATTCGCACCTGTAGCGAAAGTTTGAAAGTTGCTGCGCGTGGGTTGAATCTGGGAAAGCTGCAGATACTTTTGGAGAACACTGCGGGACAGGGCGAGTGCATCGGTCACCGCTTCGAGCACCTGAGAGAACTCATGGATCGGTGCCCGGAATTGTCTCTCGCAGTTTGCTTCGATACTGCCCACGCGTTTACTGCGGGCTATGACCTGCGGGAACAAGACGGTCTCGAGGCATTGATTGAAAGGATTCAGAAAACCGTAAAGACGAGTAAGATCCGCGCCGTCCACTTCAATGACTCGCGCGTCGAATACAACTCGCGAGTAGATCGCCACTGGCACATCGGCGAGGGCCACATCGGGACTGAGGCGCTACGCCGTGTTGCCCGGCACCCCAAACTCACCCAGGCGGCGTTCATACTTGAAACTCCTTATGTAGATCCGCGCGTTGACGTGCAAAACCTGAATAAGCTTCGCTCTTTCCTGTCTTAAAGCCCCCCAATCTGAGGCGTAAAAACATCCTGCTTGTAACCAGTTGCACGCGTGTGTTAAATTTTTCTCTGGCAGCGGGACGGCTCGTCCAACCGAACTGATCCCCCACTGCTCCCGCTACTTCACCACCTCTGATCCTGAATGCCCAGCGTTTCGCAGCCAATCTTTTCAGGATCGCTCAAAGCGTAGTTGCCCCTCAGTTCTGCCTCAGCTGACACATGGCCACCAAAACGAGTCGCTTTATGTTTGATTGGTGGGTCGTGCAGAAACGCACGATCTACCTTGGCGTAGCCCTGCTGATCGTCCTCCTGCTAAGTGGCGCGGCCGCGCTATATGTTTGGAAGTTTGGCAACCCGCTCAAAAACGTCGGCACCGAGCTGAGGAGTTCGGCCGGCGCCAGATTCATTTCATTTGAAGGCGATGTTCGGGTAATTCGCGCCGCCACCCGCCAGACAATCGCGGCCAGCACAGACACTGAACTCCACCCCGGCGACACGGTACAAACTCAGGCAAATGGTCGCGCCAAGATCGGGATGGCTGATGGATCAACGCTCCTCGTTCGTCCCAACAGCATCATTATCGTGCGCGACAATGCCAGCGCGAAAGATGGAAAGAAGACCAACGTCCACGTGGTGGTGGACAGCGGTCAGATGTTCGTGCGCACCGAGCAACTACCGGAAGGAACTAACAACGTAGTCGAGACGCCGAAGACGAAAAACAAATTGGGTGAACAAACGGGAGCGAGCTTCGGAGTAAATCCGGAAGGCACGGAAGAGATTCGAGTGAACGCCGGCGCCGTCGAGACTACGAACCAGGCAGGTGAGAAAACGAATTTGAAGGGTGGTGAATACGTTTCCGTCAATCCTTCCGGCACGTTGTCCAGACCGCAAAAGCTTCTGGATGTTCCCCTCCCCTCCGAGCCTCGCGATCTGGACAAAGTATTTGTCGGCGGAAATGGTTCAGCCAACATCGCGCTCAAGTGGCTGCGGCCACAGACGGGTTCGCCCGCCTACTACCGCGTTGAAGTCGCCACGTCACCTTTCTTCGTTGCTGACGGCAAGGTGATTGAGCGAGATCAGTTAGCAGCGACTGAGTTCAACGCCAGCGACCTTCGTCCCGGTGTTTACTTTTGGCGTGTCAGAGCAACTGCGCAATCGGGACAAACGAGCGACTGGAGCGATCCGAAAAAGTTTGTAGTCGTCGCGAAGGGCGCTGCGTCCCAGGTTCCGGTTTCAAATCTCGGAGCCGAACTGCTTGGCGGAAACATCTACCTCATTCGCGGTCGCGCTGAACCCGGCACAACCATTCGCGCTGGTGGTCGCGAGAGCCTGGTTTCAACCGATCGCCGCTTTCAAATTCAAATCACTGCATCATCCGGCATCGATGAAGTAACCGTCGAAGCACAGGATGTACAAGGCAATAGCAGTAACTACACGGTTCCCCTTTCCAATCGCAGTCGCCGCGATTAACTCCGCGTATTGATCAATGTCCAGGCACGTAATTCTCCTTACCGACGCGCATGAAGCGCCCGCTTACGAACTGATAGAGGTTCTGCGCGCGGCGGGTGTGAAGACTTTGATTGAGGGCCTGCGGGAGGTTGAAGCCGAGTTGAGATTGGCGAAACGTCAGGAACGTGAAGGGATCGTGGAACAACTGGGTCCGCCGCCCCTCGCTGTCTTATATGAAGTGGTGCCCGGCGCCGACATGGTGGAGTTGCAGACGGCAACCGATCACGCCAAAGCATTTTGGCCTGGGGCGCCTTTAATTGCCTGTCGGCGACAGCTTAATGGCTTTGTACGAATGGATTTGCGGCATCTCGATGGCGCAACTTTGAAACGACTGGGTTTTCGAGCAATCGCTGATAAGGCCGCTCAATTGCCTGGTTTGCTGCGCGAGATCGAAGGACACGGCGCCACCGGCGAACTGAAACTTCCTGAAGTCATTCAACGATCAGACAACAGCCCCACTCTTTCATTGCCCGCGAATCTGAAGGCAAAGACTCTGCGCGCGGCGTTCGATCTCGTTTCTTCATTACACTTCATTGGCGATCAAGTAGGCGCCGCGCAAGCCGCTCTTGCCGGACTTGAACCGCTCGTCGATGCAGATCGTTGGACGATTTATCTACTTACAGACGGTAAAGGTTTCGAATCATTCGGACTCGAGGCGCTTGCTATCCGCTTGCGTGGATCGGATAACGATCAAACGCCGCGAGCCTGGCGCGATGGTCTGCTGCACGAAGAAAAGGATCAGCCGGCGTCGAAGTCGGCCCACCTTGCGGCTGCAGGAATGGGCCTTATTAGAAAGAAGGAAAAAGGAAAATTTGTTGTCGCGATTCCATTGATCTGCGGCGACAGAATTCTGGGCGTGCTCGAAGGCATGCGTGATCATGGTTCGTTTAAACGATCCGAAGTCGAACTGCTCGACTCGCTTTCGCTACCACTCGCTTCAGCTCTTGCAAACGCCGTTCGCATAGCCGAAGCGGAGCGGCTCTCACAAACCGATGATTTAACCAAGCTTCACAACGCGCGATACATGCGCCAGTTCTTGTTGAATGAAATTCGCCGGGCGCGACGCTATGGCACGAGAGTGGCGGCGTTGTTCCTCGACCTCGACGACTTCAAGAAGGTCAACGATCGGCACGGTCACCTGGTCGGTTCTCACGTCTTGATGGAAGTCGCTGCTGTAATCCTGCTTTCGGTGCGCGACACGGATGCCGTCGCGAGGTATGGCGGCGACGAGTTTGTAATAGTGCTACCCGACACCGGTACCGAACTGGCAGGCGCGGTAGCCGAACGCATCCGCGGAAAAATCAACAAGTATAAGTTTACGGGCGGCAAGCGGCTGGAATTGTCGCTGACCGCCAGTTTCGGTGTAGCGACTTTCCCGTTACACGCCTCGTCGCCGCAGCAACTTATCGCCTGCGCCGATACCGCTATGTATGAAGCCAAGGCTGCAAACAAGAACTGCATTCGTTTTGCAGCGGCGGTGCACAAACCTTCCCCGACGACTCCCGGCATTACTCCCCCACAAACGGAAACACAAACTCCCCCGCCTCCGCCTTCCTTCGACACTCCAAGCTCGGACGCTGAAGACGGTGAACGGCCCTCTTGAAATTCGTCTTGTCAGGACAAATTCGCAAATTTCCCGATAGTACAACGTTGAAATTCGGTGTATCTTAAAGAGCTACGATTTTTGTAGCCGTCTGTGGCGAGCGATTCCAGGAAGAGGCGTGGCTTACTAATCCAGCCACGTTTTGTTTTGACCCAGTTGGTTTGCCATCCCGAAGGCGTAACTCCACAGCAGTTCTCAATCTCAACACACGGAAGTGAATCTAATTAGATGGCCTTTAAATCTGTTTTCAGCCTCTTTTCCAGTGACCTTGCCATAGATCTCGGGACGGCAAATACTTTGGTCTACGCCAAGGGGCGCGGCATTGTCGTCTCGGAGCCCTCCATCGTCGCAATCAACAAAATTACCAACCAGGTCGAAGCCGTTGGGCGCGACGCGAAGGAAATGCTGGGGCGCACGCCGGGGAACATCGTCGCGATCCGCCCCATGAAAGACGGCGTCATCGCGAACTTCGAAGTAACCGAGAAGATGCTGCAACACTTCATTCGCAAGGCCCACAACGGCAAGACGTGGGTCAGCCCGCGAGTTGTCATTGGAATCCCATCCGAGATCACACAAGTGGAACGGCGTGCAGTTGAAGACTCGGCTTATCGCGCCAAGGCCTCGGAAGTTTATCTGGTCGAGGAAGCGATGGCGGCGGCGATTGGTGCCGGGCTACCGATCACCGAGCCCCACGGCAATATGGTGGTTGACATCGGCGGCGGCACAACTGATATCGCGGTGATCAGTTTGAGTGGCATTGTTTACTCGCGGGCCGTACGCGTTGCCGGCAATGAAATGGATGAAGCGATCATTTCGTACATCAAGAAGAAGTATAACCTTCTGATCGGTGAACGAACCGCGGAAGCGATCAAGATTGAACTGGGTTCGGCTTACCCGCTTGATGAACCACTCTCGTATGAAGTACGAGGGCGTAATTTGATTGAAGGCATTCCGAAGACAACCACGATCACCGATGAAGAGGTTCGAGAAGCACTGGCCGACTCAGTAGCCACGATCATCAATGCCGTCCGCGTCGCGCTCGAGCGAACGCCGCCAGAGCTTTCCGCCGACATCGTCGAACGTGGCATCGTCATGACGGGAGGCGGGGCCCTGTTGAAGAATCTCGATAAGCGGCTCTCAATCGAAACCGGCTTGCCCGTCTCCGTGGCAGACGATCCGCTGGCGTCGGTAGTGTTGGGAACCGGCAAGATGCTTTCAGATTTTGACTTATTGAAACGCGTCCGCTGGGAAAACTCGATGACCAGCGGCATGTGATTGATGAGTGCGGATTACGGATTTGCGGACTCTCAATCTGACGATTTACGATTTACTATTAACGTTTAACGATTAACGACGGTGGCTGCCACACGCACACAAAAGGAAATTCGCCAGCGGGCGCCAATCTGGTTGGTGATGCTGCTGGCTGCGAACTTTGTGGTGATGGCGGTAGACGCGCGGGGACGCTTCGCGCAGCAACAGACTTTTAAGGGTTTCATCCAGGCCGTTTTTTCACCGATACAGACCGCATCCTCATGGGTTTCGAATGCTGGCGGTGGCTTCATAAATCAAATTATTAATTTTCGCAGCAGCGCACGCGAGAATGAGAGTCTGAAAGAACGGCTGGCGAAGACCGAGCTCGAACTTCGCAATATCCAGGAAGCCAAAAGCGAAAACTATCGTTTGCAGGGTTTGCTGGCGCTCAAGGCAGAACCCGGAACTGAGAAAGTGTTTGGGCGCGTAATCGCGCGCGACGCTTCTGTCTGGTTCAATACGATCACGATCAACGTCGGCAGCGCTTCGGGTGTCGCGCTTAACATGCCGGTGATCACCACTGGGGGAATTGTTGGACGCGTGGTTGCCGTCAGTCCGGTCACCGCGCAAGTAATGCTGATCACCGATGAGAAGGCTGCGGCCGGCGCAATCGTGGGCCAACTTGGCGGATCGGGAGCGTTAGGGTCGGTGCGAGGTCTGGGCAATTCCGGCTTACTGGAGATGCGATATGTTTCAGGATTGCAAAGAGTAAAAGCCGGCGACTACGTCCTGACGACTGGTCAGGACGGCATTTACCCGGCGGGACTAAACGTCGGCGAAGTAATTGAAGTAAAGAACGGCACTGCAACTCAGCCTCATGAGATCTATATCCGACCGAGCGCGCGGCTGGATCAACTGACGGAGCTGGCCGTGTTGCTTTACCAACCCCCGCAGCGACCCGCTGCCGAACAGACATTGCCGAACATAGATAAGACCAAAGCGACGCCCAACGCGAGGTAAGCGCCACTCCATAGGTCACCCCGTTCTACCATGCCCCAATTCAAGATCGCGGCGGTGCTTGCGCTCGCCATCATCCTTCAACTGACCTTGGGTGAGGCGTGGCCGCGACTTTCACATATCGACTTTCCCCTAATCGTTGTTGTTTATGTCGCGTTGCAACGCGATGCCTGGACGGCGCTCATCGTCGGCACGATAGCTGGTTTAGCCATTGACGCTCCCAGCGGCGGACTGGTGGGTGCAGGGGGTTTTTCAAAAACACTTACGGCCTATTTGATCTATTTGGGTGCGACGCGGATCAATCTTGAGAACGCCCTGATTCGCATACCCGTTCTCGCGGCCGCCGTGGTAGTGGACGGGGCGGTATATTTTTTCTGGCAAAGGTCGCTGGGGCACTCGCCTTCCGCGCCGTTTGTGCAGACAATATCCTATAATCTGATTGGAACGACGATCGTAGGAACCTTTGTTCTTTACATGCTCGACTCGGTCTTTCATCCGAAGGGCAGTCAAAGCCGGCAGTTTGCCTCCAAGCGACGCGGAGCGAGGCGCAGCACAAGTTTTTCGAAACGCAGATAAGCTCGCCAGCAACTAACAACCAGCAATGAAGTTTATTGATACATCCCAGAATCTTCGTGCCAGGCTCTTCGCCGTGCAGATGATCGCCGTGCTGCTGCTCGGCCTGCTGGGAGTCAGACTCTATCTTCTGCAAGTTGTGCGCGGTAGTTATTACGGCGAAATCGCCCAGAACCAGCGCATCAGATTGCTCCCAATTCCCGCGCCACGAGGAATCATCTTCGATCGGAACGGGCTTCCGCTTGTCGACTCACGTCCGATCTACACGGTGATCCTTTCTCGAGAAGACGCGCGGAAAGATCTCGGCGAGCTGGTTAAGCCACTCGCAGAGGGTCTAAATGTCGATCCCGATCTGTTACGCGAACGATTCGAAGAGATTAAGTCGCTACCCTCTTTCGAATCAGTTCCGATAAAACAAGATGCGACTCCCGGCGACATCGCCTGGATCGAAGCTCGTGAACTTGAGTTTCCCGAACTGCGAATCGAGCAACAACCGCAACGACGCTATCCCGCTGATGGGTCGCTCGCTCACGTCGTAGGTTATGTTGGTGAAATTGGCCCAGAGCAATTGAAGCAACCGGCATATCGGGAAAAGAAATTGAAGCCCGGGGACGTGATCGGGCAAAGCGGAATCGAACAGTCGTATGACGATTTCCTCAGGGGTCGAGACGGTTACCGCAAAGTCGTAGTGGACAGTCGCGGACGCATTCAGGATGAAATTGAAGTTGTACTGCCCCAGCCCGGACACGACTTGATCACGACGATAGATTACGACTTGCAACAGACGGCAGAGCAACAGCTTCGCGATTCAGCCACCAAGCGAGGCGTGATTGTCGTTCTTGACCCAAACAACGGTGAAGTACTCGCACTCGCTTCTGCGCCGACGTTTGATCCGAACCTTTTCTCCCAACGAATCACCACGAAAGAAGGGCGCGCCGAGTACGTGGGCTTACTGAATCACCCTGATAAGCCGCTGATCAATCGCGCAATTCAAAGTCGCTATCCGCCAGGTTCGACCTGGAAGATTCCGATGGCAGTGGCCGGCTTGCAACAGGGCGCCATCACCCTCGATCACTCCAATTTGGTTTGCGGTGGCGGCATTACTATCGGGAACAAGTTTACGCGCTGCATGGGTAACCACGGTTCGCCGGACATCAAGGCGGCGATTACTCACTCTTGCGATGGTTACTTCTACCGCCTCGGATTGAAGATGGGTCTGCAGGGAATCTCCGCCATGTCCGATGAGTTTGAACTAAATAAACGCACCGGAATCGACTTACCGAACGAGGTAACCAGCCGCACTCCCGGTGAGTTCAAAACCATCCTTGATCGTCGCAATCAGGAATGGAAAGACATAGACACGGTGTTTGCTTCGTTTGGACAAGTCTATGAAGAGATGACGCCGATCAGCATGCTGCGTACTGTGTCCGCCATTGGTCAGGGCTCAAAAATGTTCGTGCCGCATCTTTTGAAAGAAATAAAGCCGGTGGGCAAATCCGACCAACCAGATTTCCGAGCAGGGCGCGGCTTTCAGCCACTTGATCCATCCCGAGAAAATCCCCGGGTGCTTTCTATTCCGGAAGACATCCATCAAGCGGTAGTCCAGGGTATGTGGCAAGTCGTGAATGGCGGTGGTACCGGTGCTGGGATTCGCATGGCCGGCTTCGACATTGCGGGAAAGACAGGAACCGCACAGGTGGTCGCGTTAGGAAAAGACACTGGCAAGAACAAGGACCATTCATGGTTTGTCTCGTATGCGCCAGCATACAAGCCGGAGATCGCCATGATTGCGCTCATCGAGAATTCCGGTTTCGGAGGTCATCACGCAGCTCCCGCCGTGCGCAAGGTTTACGACGTTTACTACCGCAAGACTCGTCATGAAGAACCCCCCGGCGCTGTTCCGGTGGCGAAATCCCGCAAGACCACAGAACCAACGACCGGCGACTGAGTGAATGGAATGATGAACGCTGATTGATGAATGATGAAGATTGAACCCAGAGTGCTTTAACCCGGAATGATTGAACTTGAATGACAAAAACTCCAAATGCTGATTAGAGAAACAATTCAGCATTCCTCATTCATCATTCAGCATTAATTTGACATGGCTGCAATTTTAGAAAAACGTTCGCTAAGAGACTTCGATTGGCTGCTTGCCTTCATGGCAATCGGCATCGTTGTCTTTGGCACCGTTCAAATCCGATATGCGCAACCACTCGAAGCCTACTGGGTGAAACAGCTAATCGGTCTCGGCATCGCGTTGGTCGCCATGTTTGCTGTGGCGTTCACCGACTATCGCCGTCTTCTGAACATTGCTCCCGCGTTCTACGTCTTCGGTCTCATCTTGTTAGTTATAGTTCTGATTCCCGGAATAGGTTTGAAGATCAACGGGCAACGAGCCTGGATCAAAGTGCCGGGCATCGGCCAGTTTCAACCTTCTGAGTTTGTAAAAGTGACGACGGCAATGATGTTGGCTCGCTATTTCGGCAAACATCGCCTGGAGGCGCTTCGTGTCAAAGAGATGATCATCGGTGGGTTGATTCTGGCGTTACCGATTGGTCTCATCCTGATGGAACCCGATGTAGGCTCGGTTCTGACTTACCTCCCAATTCTCGCCGTCGTACTGTTCCTGTCGGCAATCAAGGTCCGTTTAGTAATCGCAGCGGTGGTAATTGCGGTAGTGATGCTTCCTGTCGCTTATTGGGTCGGCGTGAAGACTCATTTAATAAAGTCGTACCAACAGGAACGGATCAATGTGATTCTCGATCCGGAAAAAGCGGACCGGCGTGGTTTTGGTTACAACACCTGGCAATCAATCCTGACTATTGGCGAAGGCGGGCTACTGGGTTCGGATACGACTTCCGAGCATTCGCAAAGTAGTTTGAAGTTTCTCCCCGAGCCGCATACTGATTTCATATTTGCCGTTACCGCAGGCAATACGGGTTTTGTCGGCTGCATTCTCATCTTGTTGGCTTACGGCATCCTGCTCTCCCGGCTTGTTACGGGCGCCAGGCGCGCACCTGATCGCATGGGCATGCTCGTGATTATGGCGATCGTTGGCGGCCTGATGTTCCAGATCTTTATCAACGTGGGAATGGAGTTGGGCATTCTTCCCGTAATAGGCGTGCCGCTGCCTTTAATGAGTGCCGGACTTGCTTCGCTAATCGCCACTTTCATCGCGATCGGCTTTGCTATCAGCGTCCAACTTCGACGCTTTGTGAATTAACCTCAGGGTCACAGGTCGGGGCCATCTGAATCCAAATAGTTTCGCGTTTCCAGCTGGTTCAGCTATACTCCGCCTTAGTTCGCCTGCCGGAAGTTTTTCATTTCGGACAGTAAGTGACCAAGCCGTACGAAAGAACGAAGAAAGTCTTTCGTGCGCCCAAATAGGCGAAACGCGATTTTCTGGTCGTCAAATGTGGCGACTCAATTTGAAAACTTATCGCAGCCGCCCAAACTTCATGCCAATGGACCTGTAGATTGAGCGCGCGAGAATAGACGACTCAGGTTGAGCGCATCGAGCTGGTTCCACGAACCGCTTGCTTTCATTAGCGAGATGTGCTCCCGGTCGCGAGTTTCGCGTTGGTAGCGAAACAGTAATCAGGATTTACGGTTGAATAGTGCAAAGTACCGTCGCGTTAACGACGGAGTAAGCAGCTACTCGAAGCATTTCGAGTACACGCCTCCTGAAGCTTATAGCTGGCTGGCTGACAATCTGTCCTCAGACTTGTCCAAGCAGCCGCAAATTTCCATCACATCAAGTCACGGTGGGATCATTCTTGATCTCGCTCATCTCTGGCTTATTCCGCGCCGCGCTTTCGAGCTGGCTGGCAGCGGATCTCAGCCAACATACAATTTCAAAAGAGAGTTTAGTGCGCAGCCAGCGCTGAGGCCTTTAAAGCGTATTCGTAAAAAAGGATTGCGCAGGTCTAGTGGTTCATGATTTAGAACCGCCGCACTCAACCTTGCAGGAGAGACAAATTACAACATGGCAAAAGAATTGATCGTTAGCGTTAACGGAAAAGAAAAGAAGATCGCGATCATCGAAAATGATCAGGTTACAGAGTTTTACATTGAACGCGGCGAAGAGAATCAAGGCATCGTCGGCAATATTTATAAGGGACGCGTGATGCGGGTGCTGCCGGGAATGCAGTCTGCTTTCGTCGACGTCGGCCTGGAGCGCGACGCCTTCCTCTATGTTTCGGACTTTTTCGACGAAGAGGAAGAGTTCGAGCGGATCGTGATAGACAAAGCGAAGCAGGGCGAGCCCGATGCCGGGAAAGCTGCTGCTGAGCAAATCGCGCTTGGGCGCGTCGAACGGGAACATCTCATCGAGGCTACGCAGGAACGTGCGGAACCCCTGCGAGAGGTCGAACCAATCCAACTGGTCGAAGCAACGACTGAGAGTGCAGACACAGCGCGTCGTCGCAGCCGTCGCGGGGGACGGCGTCGTGGACGTGGCAAGGAAGGCATCGTAGATTCTACCGCCGCGCCACTCGACGCTGCTGCCATCGAATACGAGGAAGAGGACGTAATCACTCCCCTCGTCTTGTCTGATCCATCTATCCAGAGAATTGTCGACGATGAAGAAACAGCAACAAACGGTGAGATGTTCAAGGATGCACGCTTACAGGAACGTATCTTTGATCAAATTCACGCCGTGGAGTTCAATTTTGAAGACGACTTCCGAACTGCGGAAGTAGGATCCATCTTACCCACCTCCGGATACGGCGACGGCTCTTTCCAGCGCGTTGCTGATGATGATGAATCAGACACGCCGCAGATCACGATGCGGGCGCCGGCGCCGATTGAAGCTCACGTCTCCTCTTTCGTCGACAGTGTTTCGGAAAACACACTGAATAGCGGTTCCTTTCAACGAATCAGCGACGATGAAGAGTTGGCGATTGCGCGCGATGCAGTGGAGGAGGAGCCTGAGGAAGACGCAGAACCGGAGAAACATGGCTTTGCCGCACGGGCAGTGGAAAAGATTGTAAGTGTAGCTAAAGGTAAACGTGTAGCTAAGAAGACTCCGACCACTCGCAGCACCAGGACTCGTTCAACGACAAAGAAAGCTGCTCCGCGTAAGTCGACGGCAGCAGACGCTCCCCCTGACGAGGCCCCGGTAGAGATCCAGACGGATGAAACGATGGACGATGCGGAAGCTCGCCTTACTGCCAGTCGATCTCGCGGTGAGTTTGCCACGCGCCGCGGCGGACGACGACGGCGCCGTCCAACTACTAAGAAAGCCGCAGGTACGACCGACGATGCTGCCGAACACTCTGATGCTGAGGAGCAGTCAACAACAGTAGAGCCAACCGAAGCACCTGAGCCTCAAGCGACCAGCCCTGAACCCGTAGCGGCTGAACCAACTCCGCGGGAAAAACCCCAGGGAGGACGGAGTCAACGAAGCGCGGGCGGCAGAAGAGATCGCCAACAACCAACGATTACCGATCTGTTGGACGAAGGTCAGGAAATCCTGGTGCAAATTGCGAAGGAGCCTATCGCCAAAAAGGGCGCGCGCATCACTTCGCACATTGCCTTGCCGGGACGCTTTCTCGTCTACATGCCTACGGTCGAACACGTGGGCGTCTCCCGAAAAATTGAATCTGATAGCGAACGTCATCGCTTGCGCAAGTTAATTCAGATCCTCCGCGCCGAAGAAGACATTCCTTCAGGTGGCTTCATCGTGAGAACTGCCGGCGTGGGAATCAGCGAAAAAGATTTGCGTGAGGACGTGCGCTATCTGGTACGGACCTGGTTGGACATTCGTGCTGCGGCTGAGAAATCAAAGCCAGCCAGTCTGGTACATCGCGATCTGGATCTGGTGCAGCGAATTCTGCGGGATCAACTGTCGGACGACTTCGCCGCTATTCGTGTCGACTCGGAAGAGGAATACACAAACATTGTCGAGTTTATAAATCGCATCCAGCCGCGCATGGTGAAACGCGTCAAACTCTACACGCGCGAAGAACCAATCCTGGAGCACTTCGGAGTCCAGGCGGAAATTGACAAGGCAATCAAGCCACGCGTTTGGCTCAGGTCAGGCGGTTACCTGGTGATTAATCAAACTGAGGCTCTCGTAGCGATCGATGTAAACACCGGGAAGTTTGTCGGCCGTGGCAGCGGAAGACTCGAGGACACGATCACCCGCACTAACCTCGAAGCGGTGGAAGAGATTGTGCGCCAGATCCGCCTGCGGGATCTTGGCGGCATCATCGTGCTGGATCTTATCGACATGGAGGAACGTCGCAACCGCACCAAGGTAATGCAGGTGTTGCAGGATGCATTGCGTGGCGATAAATCTCCAACCAAGGTGCTTTCTTTTAACGACTTTGGGCTGGTGATTATGACCCGCAAGCGCGTGAAGCAGTCGCTCGAGCGAACCCTTTGTGCCCCTTGCCAGTACTGTCAGGGCGCCGGATTAATCAAGTCGCCACAAACAGTTTGTTATGAGCTATTGGAAGAAGCGAGGCGTTTAGGAAAACACATGAACGGTGGCCGCGAAAATAAGCAGACCGTGTTGCGAGTCAATCCGGAAGTCGCCCGCGCTTTGCGTGGCCCCGAGCGCGATGTCTTGAATGAAATCGAAGAGTACTTAGGAGCCGTTGACATTACCAGCGACCAAACAATTCACCAGGAGCAGTTTGATTTTGCTTTTCTCTAAATCGGGCCTTGTCCTAAGTTACTTGGACATTCTTTGTACTTTGTACTTTGTACTTAGAACTTTGTTCGCTCTCTAAGCTTGACGCTTTCCATGAATGATTCAAGCGACGCAACCACAACAAAGTACAAAGCACTAAGAACAAAGTTCAAAATCAAAGTGGAAGCGTTAAAGATGGGTTTCCGAAATGAGTAAGATAGGCAACGTATGGAAAACGATGCTGGCGGGCGGCGCCGGAGTCGCGGCGCTGGCGGCACTGAATGCCTCCATTCGCCGCAACGCTACGGAACCGGATGACAGCGCGCTGGGCGGTGAAGCCCGTTTTTTCGACTGGAAGTACGGCCGGATTTTCTACAAGACCGCGGGCATTGGTCATGCCGGGACGCCTCTGATTTTCATCCACGGTGTGGGCGCTGGTTCCTCGAGTTTCATGTGGCGCAAGAATTTCGACGCCCTGGCGCGGGATTTTCGGGTCTACGCTTTGGATCTCCTCGGGTTCGGGCTGTCGGACAAACCGGGACATGCTTCTTATTCCGCGGATCTCTACGTCGAACTGATCAGCGATTTTATTCGTGAGGTTTGCGGCTATCCGGTGAATGTTGTCGCGAGTTCGCTTGGTGCCGCGTACGCCATTCGCGTGGCTGATGAGCATCCGGAGTTGATCAGATCAATGGTGCTCAACGCTCCTACTGGCGCCGACAAACTGAACGCCCGGCCGGGCATGGCCGGCGCCGCCTTTTATGGGTTGCTGCAGTCGCCAGTGCTCGGAACTTCTTTCTATAACGTCATGGCGAGCGAGCGTGGCATTCGCGACTATGCCCGCAAGCATCTTTTTTACGATCATCGGCGCGTCACCGACCGGCTGGTCGCCAACTTCTATGCCACCAGCCACCAACTGGGCGCGCAACATGCAATTGCAGCTTTTCTTTCTGGTTACTTGAACACCGATACGCGAGCTGCATTTTCCCGGCTTACGCAACGAGTAATTCTTGTCTGGGGCAAACAGGACATGACTACGCCGTTGGAAAACGCGCTCACATTGCTGAGCACTAATTCGTCGGCTCGGTTGGAAATCTTTGATTACTGCCGCATGTTGCCCGAACAGGAACACCCCGAGAAATTTAACCTTCTCGTCCGCGATGCTTTTCTCGCCCGCTCTGCCGCGGCGTGAATCCAATCGACTCGTAACCAGAAGACATGGCAGTTCTCCGTTCCCTCGGGCCGCGCAAATCGCTATGGCTTGCCGTGTCAGTGCTGGCCATAATCACCTCGATCCCACAAATCTATCTCTGTTATCAGCGTGGCTCTGACTGGAATGGCGGCCTCGCTTATCTGGATTCAGATGAGTTTCCTTATCTGGCATACGTAAACGCTTTGGTGGATGGCAGACCAAGAAGGGCCGATCCGTTAACAGGGACAGATCGTAATGAGTTTGAGAACTTGTATTCGATTCAATTCCTTCCGCCTTATGCGTTAGCTCTCACAGCCAGAACGTTTCATGTGTCCGCTCGCGTGATATTCATTGTCCTACTGCCACTGGTGACTATTGCCTCCGCATTAGCAATCTTTTGGCTATTCGCCGAAGTTACCAAAGATACGCAGCTGGCCATTAGCGGCATGTTAGCGGTTCTCTGTTTGGGCACAGTCGCAGCCTTCACGCCGTGGCAAATTGAGGCGCAGGCTGGATTTGGGTTCTTCCCGTTTCTGAGAAGGTACCAACCGGCAGTTGGCTTCCCAATCTTCTTTGCGTTGTGCGTCTTCACATGGCGAAGCCTTACAAAAGGTATTTGGTGGGCCCTTCCCGCCGGCCTGGCGCTGGCCGCTCTCATCTATTCGTACTTCTTCCTCTGGACAGCCGCAGTTGCCTGGTTATTCCTAATCCTTTTTTTATGGTTTATTCGGCGCGCAGAAGATCGTCAGATTGTTTTGCGAGTAGCAGGAATCATTGCGGCGTTGGGAACGCTGGCGTTGGCTCCCTATGTTTGGCTGCTAAGACATCGGGCTGCTGCACTAGATCAATCACCGGCGCTCTCTCTGGAAGCTACGCGCATGCCTGACCTGTTTCGGGCTCCTGAACTTTATTGCCTGATAATCCTGATTGCACTGGCCTATCAACTTGTCAGAGGGAAAATTTCCGGGCGTGATCCTGAGATCCTCTTTGCCGCTTCTTTTGCGTTGAGTCCATTCGTGGTTTTCAATCAACAGATTGTCACAGGATTTTCCTTGCAGCCATTCCACTACGAGCACTTCATCGCCAACTATTGGGCGATACTAGCCGCCATGCTTATGGCCGCAGCGTTATGGAAGCACCGACTCCAACGGCTTTCACGGGTCATTATCTTTAGTTCTTTGTTGCTGGCGTTGACGTCAGCTGTGTTGGGAACGCTAATGGCCTTGCCCACAAGTTCGAGGATTGACCTGGGTCTTCCACTGCTATTTGCAGTAAAAGACAAGGGAACGGTGTTCGCATCTGATCAAGCATTAATGCACGCCGTGCCCGGGGTCACATCGAGTCCGCCACTGTGGGCGCAGCATCTGTATACCTTTTCGAGTATCGACTTGGCCGAACAGAAGAAGAGATTCTATCAGCATCTCTACTATCGAGATTGGAATGAACGCCAATTAGTTGAGGCACTGCAGCATGACTTCGTGGTTCGTGCCGAAGTGTTTGGAGATCAACGCGCAAACGAGGCTGTTCTGAGCACTCACAAAGCGATTACCACCGACGAGATAAATCAGGCAGCAACTGAGTACGCGGCATTCGTCAATTCTTTTAATGCAGAGATGGCGCGCTCGCCGGTTGTTTCATACGCAATTGTTTCGCGCGGTGAGGAGCTTGCTAACCTGAGACGTTGGTATGAACTTACAGAGTCATACACGGCCAACGATCTCCTTCTCTATCAATTGAAATTAAAAGAAACGCCTTAGCGTTATTTGACGCTGGTTCCATCCTTCCCGTTGTTGGAGGCAAAGCCTTTTGAAGCAGATAAAGATATTGGACTTCATTAGCCGGGTATTGCCGTCGGCATTTTTTCTGTACGTAGTATTGCTAAAGGTCGTTGATCTATTCGCCTTTGTTAAGAGCCGTCCTGCAGCGAATGATCCGGCATTCTTGAAGTTCCTCGCCGACGGAGTATCTCGACTTTCGATCGTATGTTTCCTGGGGTTAATGGCTGTCTTATTCCTCATCCGACTTGAGCCGATTCAAAAGGCCAAAGGCTTCTTGCCCAGATTAATGGCGATTGCCGGAACGTTCTTTGTATCGCTGGTGACTTTCTTCCCCCGAGCAAATCTCTCGACGGCGCAGATGGCTATTGCCGGCGCCCTTTGTTTGTTGGGAACGATCATCTCAATCTTTGTCCTCGCCCACCTCGGCCGTTCATTCAGTCTGATGGCCGAAGCCAGACGCCTTGTTACTACCGGGCCCTACAGATTTGTCCGCCATCCTTTGTACCTTTCCGAAGAGCTGGCAGCTTTCGCCGTCCTACTTCAATTCCTTTCGTTCAAGACCCTGCTCATATTCATCGTCCACGGTTTGATACAGTTTCAGCGGATGAAGAACGAAGAGGTGGTTTTACAAAACGCTTTTCCCGAGTACCAAGCGTACAAATTAAGAACAGCGAGATTGATTCCCGGAATCTATTGAGGCGAAGACTCCTACGAGAAACCGAAGGAACAGCCACAACTCTTTTTCCTACCTAAAATTAAAGATTATAAGCGTTGACACAATTAAGAAATTTTCAATAAGATGGGCACCTTCCCAAGCGATCATCGGGTGGCACGCACTTCTAAGTTCTGAACCAGTAATCTGATCTCAAAACGATAACAGGAGAACCCCATGCGTAACGCATTGCTTCGCTCCTTTGCCTCCCAGGCAATTGGATTTGGTATTTGTCTGCTCTTTAGTTTTGTTCTTGCTTTGCCTGTACTGGCGCAACAAACGACGACGGGATCGATTGAAGGCACAGTGTTGGACGCGAACGGAGCCGCGTTGCCCGGCGCCAGTGTTGAGGTAAAGAACACCGCCACCAATTTCACTCGAACACTTACGACAGACGAAGATGGGCGCTTCGTCGCGTTGAGTTTGCCTCCGGGCAAATACACGGTGACTGTAACGCAGCAGGGTTTTGCGACAAACGTGGTCGAGAACGTTGAGCTGACTGTGGGACGCGCTCTGGCCCTTCCAATCTCGATGAAGGTATCCAGCGTCGCAGGGGAAGTTACCGTCACCACAACTCCGACCGTCGATACCACCAAGGTTGAATCAAGCACGACGCTCGATGAGAGGGCGGTAAGCACCACTCCAATTCTGGGCCGCAAGTTTGAAGATCTGCTGACGCTCACACCGGGTGTGAGTATCGTGCAAGGTCCCGACGGTGACGAAATTAATTTTGCCGGTCAGCGAGGCATCTTCAACAATGTCAGCCTCGATGGAGGCGACTATAACAATGGGTTCTTCGGTGAACAGGCAGGCGGGCAGCGCGCCGCTATCGACATCACGCTTGAAGCTGTTAAGGAATTTCAGGTTGTAGCCACTGGCGCTAGTGCAGAATTTGGACGCACGGCGGGCGGTATCATCAATGTAATCACCAAATCAGGTACTAATGAGTTTCATGGCAGCCTATTCCACTTCCAAAGATTGGAAGCGTTAACTGCGAACGCCTCAGACGGCGAGCCTCTTACCGATTTCCGTCGCGAACAATTCGGCGGAACTATTGGCGGGCCAATTAAACGTGACAAGGCCTTCTTCTTCTTTGCCAGTGAAAACATTCGTGAGCGACTGACCCGCGCAAACCTTAGCCGTCAGATAGGCGCGACTCCCTGCCCCGTGTCAACGCCGACAATTCAAGTCAATGAGGGCTTGATCAATAGCAACTTTGATTGTCAGCGACTCGCCTTGCTCTCGTTCTTCCGCAGCAGCCGGGGCCAGGAAGAGGGCGATCCCATCAATCGTCCGATTCGCAACAATGCTTTGCTCGGGAAAGTTGATGTAAACCTGACCCAGAACAACACTCTCTCGCTCTCTCACAACTTCGACTATTCGAAGAATGAAAATCAGACTTTCGATGTGGCCACTTACGGCAACTCGGCCAACGGTATCGAAGGGCCCTCGAAAATCCATGCTTTCAACGTGAATCTGTATTCGAATTTGCCACCGAATAAACTCAACGAGTTTCACTTTACGTACGCGCGCGAAGAACGGCCGCGGTCCGCAGTTACTTCAAACGTTCCGGCTGACACTGCTATGGGCGGTTTTTTCAGTGCCGCCGAACCAACATTTCGTTTTGGCCATCCCTTCTTCCTTGGGCCAAATGTTGACGAGACCTTCTGGAGAACTCAGATCAAAGACAACTTTTCCATTGTGACCGGCCGGCATAACGTAAAGTTCGGCGGCGAATGGCTGCACAGCCTGAATTCACAAATCTTTCGCGGCTTCTTCGAAGGAAAGTACATCTTTGACAGCGTCGCCGGATTTCTTCACTACGCTACGCCTGGCGCAGTCGGGTCGGGCTTTGGACCAAACGCCGGACGCTGCAGCAACGGACAGTGGACGGATCTAACGCTCATCGTGCCTCCCTGTGCGGGCGCTACGACGCCGCTCTTACTCTTCCTCCAAGGTGCTGGTCCTTCAGGACCGGCCACCGACGCTGCCGGCGCTTCGGAAATTTCCAACGAAGATTATGCGTTGTTCATCCAGGACAAATGGCAGATTCGACCTAACTTTTCGTTGAGTCTGGGACTTCGTTGGGAAGCGCAAATCTTCCCGGATCCGGTTGTGGCTCCAGCGCAGACTGCCTACGGTATCTTCCTTTCCGACCCACGCTTCCCTTCTGACGGCACGCTACATAATTCAACAAAGCAGTTTCAACCGCGCGTGGGTTTTGCGTGGGACATCGGTGGCAAGGGTAGGTCGGTGCTTAGAGGCAGCTACGGAGTTTATTACGGGCGCCAGAACATGCTGACCCAGGTTGGCTCGATTACAACTAATGGCGTTCAGCAACAAACAATCGCCGGCGGCTTGTTTGCCAATCCCGGAGTTCGGCCCACCTGGCCGGGGCTGGTGACGCCTACAGCCAGTTCCTGCACGGCCGGCGCGATCACGAATCCCTTCCCTTGCTTCTCCGGCGTCCGCGTGTTTAGTCGCGACTATGAAAACCCGCGCGTCAACACAACCAACTTCGGTTTTGAACAGGAGCTCGCGGAGAACCTTTCGCTTTACTTTGACTTCACACATGCGAAGGCTGTGCATCTGACCCGGTTCCTCGATTACGCGCGCACCGGTTTCTTCGCACCGTTTCTCGGCGAGACCATGGTGGCCAGCTCTGTAGGCAAGTCGGTTTATCGCGGTTTCACCGTGGGCATGCGCAAGCGATTCAGCCGTCGCTTCGGCTTTGAGTGGAACTACACGCTGGCTAAGGATGAGGACGACGATTCCAACGAGCGCGACCCATTTACCGACCGGGCCTTTGATATCTTCAACCTGCAACGCGACTATGCGTTGGCTGATCGCGACATCAAGCACCGGTTCAACTTGATCTCCAACTTTGACATACCTTGGAGTTTGGAATTAAGCACCCGAGTGCAAGCGCGTTCGGCCCAACCGAAGTCACCCGGCTGCGCCACTCGCTGCAACCCCCGCAATACCGAGCGAAAAAACAATGAGTATTTCACCTTTGACTGGCGCTTGCAGCGGCCGTTTAAGTTTGGCGAGAAATATGCCCTGATCCCGATGATCGAAATGTTCAATACCTTCAATACGGCGAACAATCTCGATCCGACGATTGGCTCAGCGCTGTTCGACTTTAGTGGATTTCTACGTAGCGGCGTGGGCGATCCGCGTCAGGTGCAATTAGCGGTGAAGTTCACGTTCTAGCAAAGGGGAAATACAGTACGGGAGCGGTAGCGACCGAATTGCAGGTTCAGCAATCATTCAAGTTCAGGCTTGGAAGGTTGTTTCTTGAATTCGGTCGCTACCGCTCCACGTACTGTATTGATTGCGGCGAAAAAGTTTTTTAACTTCACTTCATCCAGCTTGCCATCGGTGCGCACCCCGCTGCACACGTCAACGCCAAACGGCCGTACCTGCTTAATCGCCTCAGCGACATTCTCCGCTCGCAGACCTCCGGCAAGGAAAAGCGGCACATCGATAGCTTCTCGAATCTGCACACTCAAATTCCAATCGTGGGTCCGCCCGGTTCCACCTAATTCTTTTACCGGCAACGACTGATTTCCCGAATCGAGCAGCACCGCATTCACAAAAGGCGCGACAGAGATTGCTTCAGCAACCGATTCGGCGCCGTTAACGTGGATCACTTGCACCAGTGAAATACCCGGCAATGCTTCGCGCAATGTTTGATAAGTTGAAAGCTCGAGGCGATCGCAAATCTGAATCGTATTTACGCGCAAGCGTTTTTGTTGTTCGATGATTGCCGCTGGATCGGTCTTGCAGGTGAGCAGAAAGGATCCGATTGCCGGTGGCAAGTGTGCAGCTATCTCCGCAATTAATTCTTCAGTAATCACACCGGGCCCGCTCGGCATTGCCGAAACCAGTCCCACCGCGGAGGCGCCGCTGCCAATCGCCATCCAGGCTTCCGCAAGGCTTCCCATGCAACAGATTTTTACACGCGGATGTTCAGTCGGATTCATATTGTTCAATGAATTTAGTTTAGCCACAGATGAACACGAATCTACACGGCTTCGAAAAAAACATCTCTGACCAGCAGTGAACCTGGATTTTTTGGAGGTGACTAAACCTTGGTAAAGATCCTGATCGATCCGTGCAAATCCGTGTAAATCTGTGGCTGATTTTTATGACCAACAAGCAGCTCTATTAAAAGTAATTCGTGAGGGCGGCAAGAGATTCAAGGTAGATATCAGGTTGTGCGCTTTGGAGTTTCCAACTCGTCGGATAAGAACTCCGCACACCGACGGTCAAGACCTTAGCGCACTTGCCCATTTCAATATCTTCAGGAGTGTCGCCGATGTAGCAGGATTTCTCTCGAGAGCTACCAAGGACTCGCATTGCCGTGTCCAAGCCTTCGGGGTGAGGCTTCCGATTGCTTACGTTTTCATGACCAATGACCACTTCAAAAAAATCTGCGAGCCCTAGATCGCTAATTTCACGATTAACACGAGAAACATTGCCACTACTTACGACTCCCAGCTGGTAACCCTTTTGTCTCATTTCCGCGACCGTCTTGCCGGCGCCGCTGATTAACTCTGCCGTCTGTTGACCGTAGTATTCCGTCCACAGTTCATCGGCCCGCTGCCAGTGCTCTTTTGCCAGCCCCAAACCTTCGTATACCGAAAGCCAATTTGGGGAATAGACCGCCCGATAGGTTTCGTGATCAAAAGGAACACCCAAATCAGCGAATGACTTTTCGTAAGCGACCAGCCCAAGTTGTGCCGAATCGACTAACGTTCCATCCCAATCGAAAAGCAAAGTGGTGATGCCAGCGGTTCTGTTAATAATTCTTTCCACCATTCATCTTCTGATTTCATCACACCGCGGTTTCACGGGTAAATCAGTGTGATTTCAGGAACAGTTTTAGTGGATGAAGTTTTCGAGCTGCACGCGCACCGTTATCGTTGAGTACGCGATTGGCAACCCTAGTCCGCAATCGCAACCGTCAGTTCGCGTAAAGCCGGGGATTCCTTGACGTCCGCTTGTAACGATTCAGCGCGGTGAACCGGCTGGTACAGGATATCGCGCTGTTGCGGGGTGAAGCCTGCTTCACGAATCAGATAGCGAAGCATTTTCTCGTCAGCACGATTGTGAGCGCCGGCGGCAGAGACAACATTCTCTTCAATCATGATCGAGCCCATGTCATTAGCGCCAAACCGTAAGGCAACCTGACCGAGTTTCAAGCCCTGAGTTAACCAGGACGATTGGAAGTTCTCGATGTTATCGAGGAAAAGGCGGGACACGGCAAGCATCTTCAGGTAGTCGATCCCAGTCGGCTCTTCCTTTATTCGTCTTCCCAACGCCGTGTTTTCTCTTTGAAATGTCCAGGAAATGAAGGCCGTAAAGCCACCCGTCTCGTCCTGCAGATCACGCACGCGTTGCAAGTGCCGCACGCGGTGCACCACCGAGTCGCCGATGCCAAACATCATCGTGGCGGTTGAACGCAGCCCGACGCGATGCACCGCTCGCATCACTGCCAGCCATTCATCGGTAGTGCATTTTGTCGAAACTCGATTGCGAACTTCATCGTCAAGGATCTCGCCGCCGCCTCCGGGAAGACTATAAAGGCCGGCTGCTTTTAGCCGCGACATGATCGTCTCGTAATCCAGTCCGGAGATCAGGTGGATGTTGTGAATCTCAGGAGGCGAGAAGCAATGCAGTTGGAAGTTGGGATACTTAGCGTGCAGCGTCCGCAGTAGATCTTCGTACCATTCGATCCCGAAATCAGGATGAAGGCCCCCTTGCATCAGGACGCCGGTGCCGCCCAGTGCGATCGTTTCATCAATCTTGGCGCAAATCTCCTCCAACGTGCGCACGTACGTGTCGGGCGCACCAGGACGGCGATAGAAGGCGCAGAATGTGCAAACTACATTACAAACGTTTGTGTAGTTGATGTTGCGATCGATGATGTAGGTGACGATGTTCTCGGGATGCTTGCGCTGACGGATCTCGTCCGCGGCTGCGCCAATAGCAGCGACATCATGCGACTCGAGAAGAGTCGTACATTCCTCTGCCGTCATTCGCCCGCCGGAGAGCACGTTATCCAGGATCGATTTAATGTTTGAACTCACGGTTATAGTCTATGACTGAAGGGTTGATTCACAAAATGCCCACAGCTTCGCGCTCTACACGGCTTGGCGTGGCGGCTTAAGCGCATCAATTAGCTTATGCTTGTGTGCCAGTTGAAAATATAAGCGGAGGCCCGCGGACATCGATTCATCGGGCTCAAACGAAATGTTTTTAGTTAAGTAGTCAACGATTTCCTCGCGAGGCAGAGGCAGAATCTTTTCGTAGTGGTCGACAATCTCGTCCAGCGCGCTCAACCCTTCGTCGCGTGCTCTCGCAAATTCCAGTCTCCGCGCCGCTGCTGGCGCCTCGTCTCGAATCATCCACATTGCAAATACGAAACCTAAACCCGTGTGCTGACGCCAGAGGGTTGCGAGATCCCAAACCTGATAACCGTCGCGGGAAAAAGTCATTCCCGGGTCACCAATAATCAACGCTCCGTCATTCTCGGCGAGCATTTGACCGAGATTGGGACTCGCAGTGCGCCAACTCGGGTCTCTGCCTATGAATTCCTTGAAAATGATTTTGACCAGTGTTGCCGAGGTGCGCGACGATTCATCAAGCGCCACAGATCGCACAGTATTAAGATCGTCAGTGCGAGTAACCAACACAACACTCCGCACCTGTTCCTTCGAACCAACACAGACACCTGGCACCAGATGAATGTCCGGGATGCGCTGATACTCAATTACAGGAACCAACGCCACATCGACAGAATTTTGTGCGAGTAGATCTGCACATTTGGCAGGAACCGGATCCATAAAAGTTACGAGCGCTTTCATGGATCCGCGCATAAAACTCCAAATCAATGGTGCGGAATTAAGGTAACTGGAGGCTGCGAGGCGCGGCAGTCGCTCGGAAAGAGTCATGAAGGCTTAGCTTGTCGTTTTCATTCGCTGATGTTTACCGGTGTAATGATGCTAACGCACGGCGAACTCGGGCTGCAACACTTCAAATCCGGCCACAGATAAACACCGATTTTCACAGATAGGATGAAATCAGATAAGTAGTAATGTTTTGAATCTGTGTTCTTCCGTGTTCATCTGTGGCTAATTCACCCGTTGACACTGTTCTCCGGCGGCCACTACTATGCCCGCGTCTTCCGCATCAATTGAACATGCCAATTTATGATGTCAGCGTCGCGCTTTCCTCCGACACTCCTACTTATCCTGGCGATCCTACTATCGAGATTAATCAGTTTCTCAGCCTGGCCGCCGGTGACGCCGCAAACGTTTCCCTGATTCACTTCGGCGCCCACTCCGGAACCCATGTCGATGCACCCGCGCATTTTCTCGCAGCCGGCGCTCGGGTCGACTCGTTATCGCTGGATACGCTGATCGGAGAGGTCGAGGTAGTTGAGGTGCCAACGTCGATTACTACGATCGGCGCCGAATTTATAACGGAGAATTGTAAAGAGGGCAGTGCCGCGCGTGCTCTTTAAAACCCGCAACTCAAACTTCTGGGACACAACGATGAGGGATTTCGTTCCGATTACACTTCGCTCGACCCCGGTGCCGCGCGCGAACTGGTGAAGCTGGGAGTGAAGCTGGTTGGAATCGATTACTTGTCAATCGAGAAGTTTGGTTCCGAGTCTTTTGAAACTCATCACACGTTGCTCTCGCAGGGGATAGTGATTGTTGAGGGCCTGGACTTGCGTCGTGTTTCTGCCGGCCCTTATGAACTGATTTGCCTGCCACTCAGACTTGCGGGCGGAACTGGAGACGGCGCGCCGGCGCGCGTTGTGTTACGCACTATCGATCGCGGCTGACGCAAGCATGAAAGACGAAGCTAATTATCGCGAACAAGTCTACAAAATCGTGCGCCGCATTCCCCGCGGTCGCGTAATGACATACGGCCAGATCGCGGAGATTCTCGGCGAAGGTTACACAGCTCGTACGGTCGGATACTCTATGCATGCCTCCGCCGGACAATACGCCCTGGCATCGCGTAATCAACGCTCGCGGGGCTTGTTCGACTGGAAGGATTGTGCTGCCCGAAGACAAGCAACAACGCCTGCTCGAAGCCGAAGGCGTAAAGTTTGATGAGCGCGGTCGTTGTAGTCTCGAGCGTTACCTTTGGATTCCCGAAGAGCAAACCGACAGTGCTCGCCAATCAGTGAAAACCACTCTCTTTAAGAGATGAGTGGTTTCGCAAAGGAAATGTTATGAGTTCTGATTCCATGGATCGAAGAGTTCCTTACGCAGTGAGTCCGCCACGTTACTCGGTCTCACATCAAATGGTTACGACCGCATTCGACCTGCCTAATTATCGTGTCGTGCAAAATCTCGGTGTTGTCCGTGGCATCGTGGTTCGCTCGCGAAATATCTTCGCAACTCTGGGCGCGACACTGCAGACAGTTGTCGGCGGCAACATCACGGTTTGGACGAAGCTTTGCGAAGACACCCGCACAGATGCTTTCGATATCATGATCCAACACGCTACTGAATTAGGTGGTAATGCGGTTATCGGCGCCCGCTACGACACCACAGAAATCGCTTCTGGCGTAACCGAAGTGCTTGCCTATGGCACCGCAGTGATCGTCGAGCCTTTAAGCCAGGAAAGCTTTCGTTCATGAAAACCGGAAAGCTGGATCCCGCCCACATTGAGCGACTGTCCAGCGCGCTGAATAGTGTGCCGTTCGCCAAGCTCTTGGGAATCGAGCTGGAAGAGATTGACTCCGGGATCGCGACACTTGCATTCGATATCAAGCCTGAGCTGAAGCAGAATCACGGGGTGGTGCACGGCGGCGCCATCGCCTCGCTAATCGACAGCGCCACAGCATTCGCCATCATTTCCCTGCTGCCGCCTACGGAACATGCCACGACGGTCGACCTCACCATTAGCTACCTCCGGCCCTTGACCGAAGGCCGGGTCAGGGCGGTCGCTCGCGTACTTCGCTCCGGCAAGAGGCTGATCGTAGTTTCGGCAGAGCTGTTCGACGAGGGCGGAACTCTCGCGGCTACAGCACTTAGCACCTATATTAAGATTTGATCTCGGCTTCGAATTTAACCCGCCAGGCCGCCGAAAAATCGTCATGGACAGCCAGTGTTGAGCCAATGTAGAATGTTTTTGGCCTTACGTCCGCCTCCATACGGTCTCGCCTTCACCAACCCAGACCAGTTAAGTCACTCAGCCCAGAAGACTTCAAATTGGCATGTATTCGCTGTACCACTCGCTGCTCGCCCAGCACACACGACAGTTGACTCCCGTCCGTTGCGCAGAGTCGACCATTTCCCAGCTCTACCGTTATTTCGAGGATGTTGTTCTCGAAAACAACCTCGGAGCGCTGGTGATCGAAAGTCTGCCTACCTCCCGCGAAAGATTGCCTCGGGAAATTGCGCGGCTGCATGACCTCGGTCGCGTGGCTCAGAGCTCGTTCGTCATGGTGACCGCCGAGGACACAATCTCGAAGCTGATGCTTAATCGCGGTCGAGACGACTCGAAATCGGTAATTCTCGAAAAAACAGAACAACCTGGAAGCTACGAGCGCTTCGTGGTCATCGCCGATGCGCGATTCTCAGCTTTGCTGGCGTCAGTACACCTGGAGGAGGACGACGAGAACTCTGCCGGTGATTTAGTTGTCTGGACTTTCCAACCTGATGTCGTTTACTCGGCACTCGAGTACTTGATGGCTCGCGTAACGGCGGAACATTCGTTTCATGCTACAGCGTTCGCTAACGCCGTGCGTGTCTCGATGCCAAAGGCCACGTCGCTGCAGTTGACTCTCGGAGTTACGACTAAACTTGCGCGTCTGCTTCAGGAGCAAGCCGAGCGCGAAATCGCCGTAAACCGCATTGCGACTGCGATGCGAAGCTCACAACGGCTGGAAGACATTCTACAAACTGCTGCGAATGAAGTCGGTCGCGCCCTGAGCGCTCCGGCCTGTGTGGTCCGGGTGCAGGGAGAACTTGTTGGCGGCGAGATGACAAAGTGTTCTTCAGACTCATCCCTCGACAGCGACGGCAATAAAGAGTTTGCGGCCCAACTCGATGACATCGGCTGTCGCCTGCTGATCTCACCCACGACATATGTGGATGACGATGACCATCGGCAAACTTCCTCTCAGATTTCGCAAGCGGCCGTTCCGTTAATCTATCAAGGCAACGCCGTGGGCTTCCTTCTGGTTCGTGTCGGGTGATCCGGCGCGAGTCTGGGCTGACAATGAACTACTTTTGTTGCACACGGTCGCGGACCAGCTGACTGTTGCTGTCAATCAAGCCAGTCTCTTCGCCCAGATGGAACAACAGGCCCTCACGGATGGCTTGACCGGTTGCTTCAACCGTCGTTCGTTCGATTTGCAGTTGGAGCGCGATTTACATCTAGCCACGCGCATGCGTCAGCCGGTTTCGCTGATTATGATTGATCTCGATCACTTCAAACGGATTAACGATCGCGCGGGACACGAGACTGGCGATGTCGCTTTGCGAATGCTCGCGGATGCCTTGCGTGCCGAATTGCGAGCGGTAGACACAGCGGTCCGTTTCGGCGGTGATGAATTTGCCGTGATTTTGCCGCAGGCAAACATTGAAGGTGCGCTTCTTGTCGCCGAAAGATTGCGCGCAGGAATTGAGCAGATCGAGGTGCCGGGATACGGGCGCATGACGGCGTCAATTGGTCTGGCGAGCTTTCCGATTCATGCGTCGTCGCGCAACAGTCTTGTGGTCGCGGCCGATCGGGCTCTCTACAATTCCAAAAATTTCGGACGGAATCGCGTCAGCACCCCACCGGATGAAAGCTTGGAGCAGCCTGACAACGGCGTGCTCAGCTTCGCGGATGAAAAACTCGTCGATTCGTTTCAGAACTTGTAAACGACCTCCGATAGGAAGGTACTGGTGCGGTTTGAATTTAACGCCGAAGGCGTTGGCTAATTCCAGCCCAGGGTTTGCTTTGAAACCCTGGGGATAAGATCCATGTTTGTTTTGTCGCAACTCTGAAGGAGTTGCGATGGTCTTCGGTTATCGCGACGCAACCCTTTCAGGGTTGCGTCTTCTTTAAATAGGGCGCGTCTTCCTAGGGTTGCCAAAACGCAACCCTGGGCTGAAATTTGCGAACGCCTTCGGCGTAAACTCAAACTGCACCACTACCCAATAGCAACCCCTTCTGGCGTCTCAAGCTAAAATCGCGCATCATACTGCCTTAATAATTCTGAAGGCCTTCATTTGTAGCGCGTTTTCTGATGGACGATCTGCGTAAATTTGTCCGGTATTTCCGCCCCTACAAGGCATCCTTAATCATCGGCATCCTCTGTATCCTTGCCGGGGTTCTCTTCAATCTCAGCATTCCCTTAATAGTAGGCCAGACGATTGACGAAAACTGGACAGGGTTGTCGTGGTCGCGACTTACGGTAGCGGCGTTAAAAGTCCTCGGAGCGAGCCTCGCCAGCGGTCTCTTCCTCTATTTGCAGCGGCGGATCCTGATCGGAATGTCTCGAAACGTCGAGTACGATCTGCGAAAGGATTTTTACGCTCACCTGGTTGATCAACCACTTTCGTTCTTTCAAGAGCATCGAGTCGGCGATCTAATGGCGCGCGCTTCGAATGATCTGGCTGCCGTCCGGCAACTGGCCGGGCCGATGATCATGTACACGTTGCAAACAGTGTTCGTGGTTGTGCTCGTGCTGCCGCTAATGCTGATGCTGAATTGGTGGCTGACGCTGCTCTTGTTTGTAACGATGCCGTTGGTCTCGCTTACCGTTAAGTTCTTCGGTCAGCAAGTTCATATACGCTTCGAAAAGATTCAGGAATTCTTTGCGCAGATCACAGCGCGGGCCCAGGAAAACTTCACGGGAGTTCGCGTGGTACGTGCCTACGCGCAAGAGACGGCCGAGATTACCGCTTTTAACAGTCTGAATCGCGAGTATGCCGAAAAGAATTTGAGCCTGGTCAGGGTTGACGCCCTGATGCGTCCGTTGATGCAGTTTCTGATCGGGATTGGCTTTGTGTTGATTATCTGGGCAGGCGTGCCCCTGGCGATTCGCGGCGAGATCAGCGTCGGCGACTTTACAGTATTCAACATGTACCTGATGCGCCTGATCTGGCCCTTGATTGCCCTCGGATATGTCGTCAATCTTTTCCAACGCGGCACTGCAAGTCTGAAACGAATGAATGCGATCTTCTCAGTTAAGCCGGCGATAGCCGACGCTCCGCACATCAGTCCACAGAAGCCAATCGCAGGTGAAATCGAGTTCCGGAACCTCACTTTCAGGTTCCGGCCGACAGACGAGCCAATGCTGCGCGACATTAACCTGAAAATTCCGGTGGGTCAGTCGGTGGCGTTTGTCGGTCGCACGGGAAGTAGCAAATCAACTTTGGTGAATCTGATTCCGCGTTTGCTCGAAGCTCCGGAAGATACAGTTTTCGTCGATGGAGTTTCCGTTCGCGAATACCCCCTCGCACAGTTGCGCGGAAGCATCGGGTACGTACCACAGGAGACATTTCTTTTCAGCGATACGCTGGCAGAAAACGTGGCATTTGGCGTGCGCCAGACGCAGCGAACCGATGTCGAGTGGGCCGCGGAGATCGCCGGATTAAGCGAGGATGTGAGTGGATTTCCCGAAGGTTTCGATACCCTAGTGGGTGAACGCGGAATTACACTTTCCGGCGGCCAAAAACAACGAACCGCAATCGCGCGCGCCGTCCTCCGGGCACCGAAGATTCTGATCCTCGACGACGCGCTTTCCGCCGTAGACACCTATACGGAAGAAAAGATTTTAGGACGACTGCGCGGTGTGATGCGCGATCGCACGAGCCTGATTGTTTCGCATCGCATCTCGACGGTTCGCGATGCCGATCTGATCTGTGTACTCGATGAAGGAAGCATCGTCGAACGCGGTACCCATCAGGAGTTGCTGGAACTCGGCGGAGAATACGCCGCGTTGTATGAACGGCAACTTTTGGAAGAAGAACTCGCTGCTACTGGATGAGGAACACGCTATGAGGAACGACACTCCAGCAAAAATGAGTATTGATGCTCGTTATCGAACCATGTTGATTCTGTGGGCTGGTCAAATCGGAAGTGTGGTGATGTTTTTCGTGGTTTCGCAGTTGGTTACGGTAATAAATCGGGATGAGAACAATCTAGTGAGTTTTGTCTTCGCCGGTCTCAGTAGTTTTTCCGCCATAGCCTCTTTTGTCGTTAAGTCGAAGTTATTAGAACGCTCCGTCGAGAAACAGGACCCCGCGCTTGTCCAAACGGCCTACACAGTTGCTTGTGCCCTTTGCGAAGTTCCGGCACTGCTCGGAATAGTCGAGCGGTTCATCCTCCCCGGTCGTGACTACTTGTTATTGTTTGTTATTAGTGCGGTCGCCATGGCGCTGCATTTTCCGCGGAAGGCGCACCTGCTTGCGGCGTCTTACAAAGATCCTTCATTCGGAGCGTCGTTGTAGCGCATTATGTCCACCGCCGCCAAACAATTTCATGAAGAGGAAGCGATCGGGAAAACCTATGATTTCCAGGTCGCGCGAAGGCTGCTGCGATATCTGAAACCATACCTGCGCCTGTTGGTGCCGGCCCTGGCTCTTACATTTGCGCTAAACCTTCTCGGAATCCTCCAGCCAAAGTTTACGCAGTACGCAATCGACTGGTGCATCCTGCCGAGATCTGCGGACGGCCTGATGTTGCTGGTTGGATTGTTCGCCGGCGTTCAATTGTTGCGCCTGGTTTTTTCCTACTTCCAGGCAGTTCTACTGAATACCGTGGGCCAGCATGTGATGTTTGATCTGCGCAGCGAGCTCTACGACAAGCTGCAACATCAGGAAGTTGCTTACTACGATCGCAATCCGGTCGGCCGCATCATGACGCGCCTCACAAACGATGTGGACGCCCTCAATGAACTTTTCACCCAGGGTGTTACCGATGTGCTCGGCGATCTTGTGATGATCGTGGCAATCATCGGCGTCATGCTGTGGATGGACGTGCGGTTGACGCTGGTGACGCTACTGACTGTGCCTTTGCTTTTTGCCGCCACTACCTGGTTTCGGAAAGGTGCGCGCCGTGGGTACGACATGGTGCGAACGCGTCTCGCACGAATCAATGCATTTTTGCAGGAACACTTCGCGGGCGCTCAAACCGTGCAAATTTTCAACGCCGAAGAGAAATCGCTGTCCCGGTTTGACGATATTAATAACGACTATCGCAAAGCAAACATCGAAACGATCTTTTATTACGCACTCTTCTTCCCGCTCGTGGACTTCATCGGCGCGGTTGGAATCGCGCTCGTGATTTGGTACGGCGGCTACCGGGTGATGAATTCGGCCTTATCCCTCGGCGCGCTTGTCGCTTTCATCCAGTACTCGGGATTTCTGTTTCAACCGATTAGGGACATTTCGGACAAGTACAATGTGTTACAGGCCGCCGTCATTGCTTCACATCGCATTTTTAAGACACTCGATTTGCCGGTGGCCATTACAACGCCCGCAGAACCGTTGAAGACCGGTCGCGCCCGCGGCTTCATTGAATTCCAGAACGTCTGGTTCGCGTATAAAGATGAAGACTGGGTCCTGAAAGACGTTTCGTTTACGGTGCAACCCGGCGAATCAGTAGCGCTCGTCGGCCACACTGGTTCCGGCAAAACAACGATCACCAATCTGCTGATGCGTTTTTATGACATCCAGCGTGGGCGGATCCTGTTGGACGGCGTGGACCTGCGCGATTGGGAGCTGGAATCGCTGCGCAAAAATTTTGCAGTCGTGCTGCAGGACATCTTCCTTTTCAGCGGCACCGTGGAGAGCAATATTCGTTTAGGACGAACAGACATTTCTGATGATCGGGTCAGGTGGGCGGCACAGGAAGTCCACGCGCACCGCTTCATAGAACGGTTGAAAGCCGGTTACAAGTCGGAAGTAAAAGAGCGCGGCGCTGGATTGTCAGTGGGGCAAAAACAATTGATATCATTCGCGCGGGCCCTCGCGTTCGATCCGGCATTATTGATCCTGGATGAAGCTACGAGTTCCATCGACACTGAAACCGAGCAGCTAATTCAACAGGCAATTGGTCGAGTGATGGAAGATCGCACTTCCATCGTCGTCGCGCACAGGCTCTCCACAATTCAGAGAGCCGACCAAATTATAGTGCTCCATCATGGCGAGGTTCGGGAACGCGGCACGCATCAGCAATTGTTAGCAGAGCATGGTCTTTATTGGATGCTTTATAAACTTCAATATGCGGATGGCGCGCCGCCGCAGATCGGACGGCATACGGAAGAAGAAGCAGCGGTTCAGCCCACCGGGAGACTCCAGTTTAGTGAGTAGTGAGATTAAGTCCGCGAAAGCGGACGGATGAGAATAGCCCAGCACTTCAATGCTGGGAATAAGGGCCGCAGAGAGTGTTTGAGTCCGTGAAACGGACGACTGCATCTCGCAACTTCCCAACAACTTTTCAGCCGTCCGCTACGCGGACTAGAACGGCTATGTACTCGTTCCCAGCACTGAAGTGCTGGGCTATTCTCAGTCGTCGGCTACGCCGACTTCTGTGTGAAAAAACGGAGAATCCCCAGATGACTTCAAATTATGTGCGCTCAATCGTCTCTCTAAGCCTTTTCTTGTCAATCTCGATCGCACTTCCTCAGGTAGCAAAACTAGAGAATGCGCCACAGGCTAATCTTCGCTTCGCTGTCTCATTTCCTTCGGATCGAAGCAACAGTCCACTCGATGGGCGCATGCTGCTCTTAATCTCAAAGAACAATGATCGCGAGCCGCGCTTTCAAATAAGCGAAGACCTGAACACGCAGCAGGTTTTTGGAATTGATGTCGAGGGCCTGAAACCGGGCGTCGAAGCGGTTTTTGACAATGATGCTTTCGGCTATCCGGTACGCAGCCTCGCCCAGGTGCCGCCCGGGGAATACTGGGTGCAGGCGTTGCTTCATCGCTATGAAACTTTTAAAAGATCAGATGGACATACCGTCAAACTGCCGATGGATCGGGGCGAAGGACAGCAATGGAGTCGTGCGCCCGGCAACTTCTTCAGCAAGCCACAGAAATTAACTATCGATCCCCGGAAAGCGGAAACGATCAGCTTAAAACTCGATCAGGAAATTCCGCCGATCACGCCGCCGAAAGACACTAAATACATCAAGCACGTCCGGATGCAGAGCAAGTTGCTTTCGGATTTCTGGGGACGGCCCATGCACCTGGGCGCGAACGTTTTGTTACCGGAGGGTTTTGAGTCTCATCCTAATGCTCGATACCCGTTAGTAATTTTTCACGGCCATTTCCCTGCCGACTTTGGCGGCTTTCGCGAGACGCCTCCCGATCCAAATCTCAAAGCCGGACTTCAGTGAACGTTTCAAACTTGCCGGATACAACCGGATAGTGCAGGAACACGCCTATAAGTTTTATCAGGAATGGACCGCGCCCAACTTCCCGCGAATGATCATCATCGAGATTCAGCATGCGAATCCCTACTACGACGATTCTTACGCGGTGAATTCCGCGAACCTCGGTCCTTATGGGGATGCGATTACCTATGAACTCGTGCCGTTTATCGAGAAGCAGTTTCGGGGCATTGGCAAGGGATGGGCGCGTTTCATGTATGGTGGGTCGACCGGCGGTTGGGAAGCTTTGGCAGCGCAAATTTTTTATCCCGATGAATACAATGGCGCCTGGGGCGCGTGTCCGGATCCGATCGACTTTCGCGCTTACACTGTCATCAATCTTTACGAACACAAGAATGCTTACTACGCAGATAGCCAGTGGAAGAAAACGCCGCGTCCGGGCAAGCGAAATTATCTCGGTGAGTTAGCTGCGACCGCGGAAGATGAAAACCACATGGAGCTGGCCTTGGGAACAAAGAGTCGCTCAGGTGGCCAGTTTGATATTTGGGAGGCTGTTTATTCGCCGGTCGGGCCTGATGGTTATCCCAAACGAATCTGGAACAAACTTACCGGCGAAATTGATCACTCGGTCGCAGCGTACTGGCGCGAGCATTACGACCTCGGTCACATTCTCAAACGCGATTGGGCGAAACTGGGACCGAAGCTGGAAGGCAAACTGCACATCTACGTTGGCGAAGCCGACAATTATTTTTTGAACAATGCCGTGTATCTGGTGGAAGACTTTCTCAAGACTACCAAAAACCCGCATTACAACGGCGAGGTGGATTACGAGCCGCGCGCAGAACATTGTTGGAATGGGGATCACACGCGGCCTAATGCCACTTCCAGACTTCGTTATCATCAGTTTTATGCACCCAAGATAGTCGCAGCGCATTTTGAAGAGCGCCCCGCCAGGAGCTGATTTGACGAGTTGGCGATATTGATGAATCAAGCGAAGAATTAGCCACAGATGTACACTGATACACACCGATTCAGACTTGGTCTTATCTCCCAATGGCGCCGGATCTCTTAATTCACTGTGAAAATCTGTGTTTATCTGTGGCTCAATCATGTTTCATGCCTTCGACGTGAACACCTCATCCAATTCCTTTATCGTCGCCGCACCTGCAAAGCCATCGAACGAACCTTGCTCAGCTAACTGCTTTGCTGCACGGATAAATCCACCCCAAGCCACCCGCGCCAACGCCGAGCCCACCGAAATCCTGCGCACACCAAGATCAGATAATCGTGACACATTCAATGAAGGATTTGGTCTAGACATCAAAACATTGACTGGTTTCGGAGCAACCGCCTGCACTATCGCCGTGATTTGATCAGGTTCTGACAGACCCGGTGCATAGAGACAATCGGCCCCGGCGTCAGCGAACGCCACGAGACGTTCCAGCGCTACCTCCAGCGGCTTCGGATGCCCGACTAAACCCGACTCGCAACGCGCTGTGAGGACCACTGGCACACCCGACTCATCGATCGCGCGCCGCGCCGCTTTAATTCTCTCAATTGCCAAACTGGTTTCGTAAAGCGGCGAAGCTTCTTGCCCAGTGGCATCTTCGATAGACAATCCGGCGACTCCAGTTTTGATACAAAGCGAAACGCTCGCGGCTACTTCTTCCGGCGAGTCGGCATATCCGTTCTGAAAATCGGCGTTCACAGGTAAGGGTGTCGCAGCTGACATGTCGCTCAAGTGAGCAAGCATTTGCTCGCGCTTGATCACGAGGACCGAGTCTGGCAGTCCTCGCGTGAAAGCGAAGCCCGATGAAGTTGTTGCCAATGCCTGAAAGCCAAGATGTTGCAGATACAATGCGGTGCCTACGTCCCAGGGATTTGGCAAAACAAAACATCCGGACTCATGCAGCGCGCGAAACTTTGCGACGGCGATTGATTGAGAGTTGTTCATGATGCGAATCGTATCTGCTTGCTGACATGCGATCCAAATCTGAAGTATTCACGCTCGAAGGCGTGGAAGCGACGCCTATGTATCTCTTTTCGGAATTAATCGCTAGCACCCTCGGATGTCAGTGACGTAATCACGCGAAGGCGTTGGCTAATTCGAGCCCAGGACCGGGGTCCCCGTGCGGGCATCGCACGGGTTGATAGCCGTGTGCTTTGAAACCCTGGGGATAACGGTGCATCGTGTTTTGCGCATGACCCTGAAGGAGTTGCGGAATTCTTTTGGTTATCGTCACGCAACCCTTTCAGGGTTTGCGTCTTTGCTAAACTGGGGCACGTCTGCCCACGGCTATTAACTCGCAACCCTGCGGCGGTATTCGCCAGGCGCCTTTCGGACTTAACATTACTTCCAGACTGCACCAGCATCCCTTCACGGAACATCTTTCGCGTTGCAAGGCTTCTGCTAAGCTATGCCGCCCTCAAACAAAACGGGCGGCAACGACCTGTCGCTCAATTGGCTCGCTGTTCCCGACTCAGTAACCAAAACTTTCGTCTATTTACTGACGCTTAGGTCAGATCTTGCGAAGCAACGTGGGAGTAGTTGTGTTACCGCCGCGCCTCGGCATCTTCGCCGAACGCAACGCCGTCCTTCGCGGCGCAACAGATGCTCGTAAGCCAACCGCAGCTAAGGCAATCTCAACCGGCCACCACCGCAAGGTGTCTCTTCATTCTAAATCGAGTCCCCCGCACCTGCCGGAGTCTCTGGAGGATCCGTTGCCTTAACCTCAACCGCAAAATGGAGGCAGAAAAATGCGTAAGAGTTTATTCGTGGGTTTGCTGGGACTCGTCCTGGCAGTGGGCTCGATGTTTCCTTTTCTAAAGTCTGACGCCGCGGCCAACCGCAACCTCGCTCGCGGCGGTAAAAGTCCGACATCCGTACTTCCAAACTTCGATATTCGTCTCGGAGAAACCGGCGAGTTTGTCGATTATGATCTTAACGCCGCCGATGGTGCATCGAAGGCCGCGCAGAATGCCACGACTTCGGCACGAGCGTCGGCTTTCGCTAACTTTCGCGCCAAACTTGGGCCCGAGCTGGCTGACAACCTGCGCGGTTCCATCAACCAGGCGGGTGCTGTCAAAAATCTCTTCATTGATGGAGCGCCACTTTCCGCGCCGCAGTCAGACAGCGCGGACAACATTGCTCGTAACTTCCTTAAGGGCAATCCAGAATTGTTTGCCCTGTCGGCTTCCAGCGTGGCGAACCTGAAACTTACCAATGAGGACAGCGACGGACCCATAAACTTTCTCGAATACTTTGAGACGATCGGCGGGATTAAAGTTTATGAGGGAGCAGTTCAAGTCGCAGTCGACAAGCATGGTCAGGTGCTTTCGGTGCGCGAAGGATTTCTCGCCGCGAATCAGCGATTGAATTTGCGACCAGCAGTTTCCGAGCAGCAAGGTCTAAATACGGCCTTTGCCTACGCGGGTCGTAAACTGGATTCGCAATTTGTTGAAATGAGGGCTCGTGGCGACGTTGGCGAATCTTCCATCTTTGCCAATCCCTTAGGCCCTGATTACGAGGACGTAATTTCGGAACTTAATGTGGTACGCGTCGGCGAGAAGAACCGCCTGGCCTGGCGCGTTTTCGCTGAAGTCGGTCCGGAAGAGTGGTACGAGATCCTGGTGGACGCGCACAGCGGCGAGCTCTTGTTGCGTCACAACCTATACCTCTCGGCGCCTCAGGGCACCGTCTACATCGAGAGTCCAAATGCCGGCCCGCGCCAGCTGGTCTCGTTTGTCGGCGACACGGTTATCAACACGTCCTTCGGTTGGATGGGCACATCGACCGTTACCACCGGCAACAACGTCGAGGCTTATCTCGACACGGATGCCAACAACTCACCCGATCCAAATAACGGTACCGGCTTATCCAACGGCCACGCCTTCGCAAGTAATCAAGACTTCACTTTCCCGTTCTCAACCGCAGTCGATCCGCGGACACAGCAGCCGGCAGTAGTTACCAATCTTTTCTACTACAACAACTTCATGCACGACTTCTCCTATCGCCTTGGCTTTACGGAGACGGCGCGCAACTTCCAAACAAACAACTACGGTCGCGGCGGCAGCGGAAACGATTCAGTCCGTGCCGAAGCGCAAGATGGCTCTGGGACCAACAACGCCAACTTTGCGACCCCGCCAGATGGCTCGCGGCCTCGCATGCAGCAGTATCTCTTCACGGCGCCGAGCCCCGATCGCGATAGCTCGATCGATGGCGACGTTGTGTTCCACGAATATGGCCACGGCATCTCCAATCGTCTGATCGGCAACGGCAGTACTGCGTTAAGCGGTATCCAATCCGGCGCGATGGGTGAAGGTTGGTCAGACTATTGGGCCATCACCATCAACGGCGACGGCGCAGTGGGCGAGTACGTGATGAACAATACGATTGGTATCCGCCGGGCAGCGTATTCCGTTCCCGCTAATTCTGTGCACGATTCTTATGCTGACGTTTGCTCCGGGGGTTGCCAGGTTCACCGTGATGGCGAGGTATGGGCCGCCACTCTGTGGGATCTGCGGACTCAGCTTGGGGCAACAATCTCAGATAACATCGTGCTTAATGGCATGAAGTTCACGCCAATTCGTCCATCGTTCCTAAATGCTCGCGACGGCATCCTGCAGGCTGATCAAAGCCTGAACGGTGGAGCCAATCGCTGCGCCATCTGGACAGTGTTCGCTCGCCACGGCATGGGTGTTTCGGCCGTGGGGAACGATGGCACGACGCACACCGCCGCGTTCAATATTCCGACAGACTGCGGTGGTACTTGCTCGTATTCAATCAATCCCACGAGTTCGAGTCAGCCTGCGGCAGGTGGTAGTGGAAGCGTCAGCGTCACTGCTGGAACAGGGTGCGCCTGGACAGCGGTCAGCAACGCTACGTTCATCACGATCACTTCGGGAAGCAGCGGCTCGGGAAATGGGACGGTCAATTACTCAGTCGCGGCCAACACGGGATCGTCTTCGCGCAATGGCACGATGACGATTGCGGGGCAGACGTTCACGGTGACGCAGGCGGGCACCGGCGGAGGCGGGACTAACGTAGTTGTGAATCCGGGCTTCGAGTCAGGCACGACGCCGTGGGTCTTCAGTGGACAGGCTATCCGTAGCACCGGGGCGTATCCGCACAGCGGCATCGCCTACGCGATCATCAACGGTGTGAATAGCTCGAGTGGCACGCTTTATCAAACCGTTACGGTACCCAGCGGTGGCGCCAACCTGAACTTCTGGTTGAACATCACTACGAGCGAAGCGCCGGGGACCATCTATGACCAGCTGTTTATCGAAGTGCGGAACACCTCAGGAACGCTGCTGGCAACGCTGACGACGTTTAGCAATGTCAACAGCGGTACAGCGGGCGTATATGTCCTGCGAGGACCGTACAGCCTAAACAGTTGGGCTGGTCAAACCGTGCGGATTCAGTTCCGTGGCACGAACGACATCACCTTACCGACATCATTCCGCGTGGATGATGTCTCGGTTCAGTAAACATCAACCTTCAAACTCGAACCTGGCTTCCTTCCTAAGGGAGCCAGGTTCTTTTTATGGTAGTGCTCAAAAGTGATAATAGGAATTGTTCCCGTCGGGAACAAAGTTTAATAGCCGTGGGCAACGCCCACGGTTTAGATAACCAACCTTTCCGACCCTTAAGAAAGGGTCATAACAATATATGGCTTTGTTCCGTGGGCGTTGCCCCATGGCGGCTATTACCTTTCACACTTTCAGCCTGTGAACCTTGGCGTTACTTCTGACTGAATGCCTTCCTGATCTAGTTTGCAGTTACACTTTGATGATGGATGTTACTCGCTACCTGCAACGCTTAAACTACACTGGCCCAACTTCGCCGACGGCCGAGACTCTGCGCCAGCTACAACTCGCTCATCTGCAGACGGTTCCTTTCGAGAATCTGAGCATTCATTCCGGCGAACCGATCGTTCTTAATGACGAAGCGCTTTTTGACAAGATTGTGCAGCGCAGGCGGGGCGGGTTCTGTTATGAGCTGAATGGTCTCTTTGCCAGTTTGCTAAACGCTCTGGGATTTGATGTGGTAAAGCTCTCAGCTCGAGTGGCAAATGATAAGGGAGAATTCGGGCCCGATTTCGATCACATGACCCTGTCGGTGACTGCTCCTGATGCACCAGAGGTCCGATGGCTTGTGGATGTTGGCTTCGGCGATTGCTTCAACGAACCATTGCTACTCGACTCCCGCGCCGAACAACAACAGGGCGAACGTGCGTATCGGATCGAAGCTGCGCAAGACCATCTTTTGCTGTCGCAGCGAGAACGCGAAGGCGAATGGGTACCCCAGTATCGCTTTACGATGACGCCGCACGAATATTCAGATTACGAGGAAATGTGCAGGTATCACCAGACCTCGCCTGAATCGCATTTCACCAAGGCTCGCGTCTGCACGCGCCTGACGTCAGAAGGTCGAATTACGCTTAGCGCCATGCGCTTGATCACAACGAAGCATGGAGTTCGTGAAGAGCGAATGCTGGCGGACGACGACGCATATCAACAATCATTGCACGACATTTTTGGAATCAATATGAGAAAGGCCGTCCAAACCTGACACCCGACACCTGATTCCCGGCGGCACCCGCCACCCGCACCCGGCACCCGACACTCCTTTCTAGTTTCCGCGAAGGTGCTGATTTAGAAACTCCAGAATCGCTTTATTAGCGCGAATCTCGTTCGCCTTCTTGGTAAAGCCGTGTCCCTCGTTATCAAAGACGACATACTCCACCGGAACACCATTCTTCTTTACTGCCTCAACAATTTCATCTGACTCCGGTTTAATGACTCGCGGATCATTTGCGCCCTGCAACACGATCAGCGGCCGGCGAATCTTGTCGGCGTGAAAGAGTGGCGACGCCTCTTTCAACATGTCGAGCTGCGTCACGGGGTCACCAATTTCTTTGTAGAGTGTCTTGCGGAACGATTCCCAGTAAGGAGGGATCGATTGCAGCGTCCGGACCCAATTGGAAACACCGAAAATGTCGACGCCAACCGCAAATTCTTCCGGCTTAAACGCCAGCGCAGCAAGTACCATGTAACCACCATAACTACCGCCCTGCGGCATTGATTGCTGGATTCAAACTGTTCGTCAGTTTTGTCGCCTTTCGCGTCTTGAAGTCGTAAACATAAAGATTCGCAGGTGATCGATCGCCATTGAGATAAAAAGCCGTCGTTCGGAAAATAGGAAACGGCGAATGTGCTACAGATAACGCGCCTGCGGATCGAAAGGCACTTAAGTGCTGGGACGGCGATCAGAACAAACCGCAGTCCGCGTAAGCGGACGACTGAACGTTTTTGAAGTCCACTGTTCAGCCGTCCGCTTTGCGGACTTATTAGTTGTTGCCTTATTCTTTCCCAGCACTGAAGTGCTGGGCTCTTGTCGGTCGTCCGCTTCGCGGACTATTCTTGTGTGCGACATTCGATAGTTTTTGAGGTAGTTTATTGCAAAATTTCGAATAGGATCATAAGGAGTCCAGATGAAACGTAACGCATCAGCTGAGTGGCAGGGCGGTTTAAAAGATGGCAAGGGCACTATCTCGACCGATAGTGGCGTGCTTGCTAATACTCAATACTCATTTAGTACGAGATTTGAAGAGGGCAAGGGCACAAATCCTGAAGAGTTGATTGCGGCAGCGCATGCCGGATGTTTCTCCATGGCATTGTCCGGGCAGCTGGGCCAGGCCGGATTGACGGCGGACAGCATTAACACTACTGCGAGCGTGAAGCTGGAAAAAACTGATGCCGGTTTTGCAATCACGTCAGTCCATCTCGAAGTGAAAGCAAAAGTGCCCGGCGCGGACCAGCAAGCCTTTGCGACTGCCGCAAACAATGCCAAAGCAGGTTGTCCGGTCTCGAAGCTTTTGAAAGCCGAGATTACAATGAATGCGAGCCTCGAGTCTTAAACCATTCGTCCCACGTAACAGGCGAAGAACTCACAATGAGTCACTTTTTGACGTTCGTTTTCGTCAGGCCCGATGAAGCGAACATTGAGAACCGGGTAAACGAGCTGGTTGACCCTTATTTTGACCGTGAGGGTCGCGAGCCCACAGACGACGATCAGATTAAGTGCGACGGGTTTGTGATCGGCGGTCGCTACGATCAGGAAATCTTCGGCGTGGAACCGATGAACGACCTTACGCCGCCTGAATTCCAGAAACGGTATGGACTCGATGTGATCAGAATTGAGGACAATGTCCGACCGGCGCCGGACGTTCCCCGCAAGTTAGTTCCCTATGCGATTGTGACGCCCGGGAGTGAGTGGTTCGAATGCAATGATTACGAAGACTGGCCGGCAAAGGTTGAAGAACTGTTACAGGATCACAAGGAATATCTCGTCGTCGCTGTAGATTGTCATTGCTGATTAGACGCGGACCAAATGAGCCAACAGACGAACACGGATAGACACGGGTTCAATCCAGAAGTCTATGAAATCTGTAAAGATCCGTCAGTATCCGTGGCTCGTTTTATCGTCCGTCATAACAACCCCAATTGCATGAAAACTCTAGAACTGCTTCACGATCTGTTTCGGCACATGGAATGGGCGGATGCTACGGTCTGGCGGACAGTGCTGCAATCCCCTGCCACCGCATCTGATCAGCGGCTAAGAGATTGGCTGTATCACATTCACATGGTGCAACATGCTTTCATCAATGTCTGGAAGTCGCAGCCGTACTCGGGTGAAGCCGGCAAGGACTTTGATACTGCAGCGCTCGCTACTTGGGGCCGCGAATTCCATCATCTGGCAACCGACCATTTGCGCACCGTGAAGGAGGATGATCTTGATTCTCCGATGAACATGCCATGGGCCAAATTCCTGACCCGGTCTCTGGGCCACGATCCAGCCGGCACAACCAAAGGCGAAACCATGATGCAGGTCGCGGCTCACACCACATATCATCGCGGCCAAGTTAACGCGCGTCTGCGCGAACTTGGCTTTGAACCGCCGTTAGTTGATTACATCGCCTGGCTCTGGTTCGGCAGACCCGCGGCCGACTGGAGCCGCGAAAGCACCGCAAATCCATAGGACTGTTCCTGCTTAAGCGGGCGGACAAATTCGCAGCCGCCCCATCTTTCTGAAACCGTATCCCGGTGCATTCGTACAATTGCCTTGGAGATACCGAGAATGTTTTGTCCCCGCTGTAGCGCTCAAAATTCTGATGACACCAAATTTTGCCGCGCCTGCGGAACTAATCTCGCTACAGTTAGCCTGGCGTTGTCCGATCCGCAGCAGCTCTCCGCGGCAGCGCTGGAAAAGGTGACAAGTATTTCCCTCGCTAAACGTCGGGATGGAATCTCGAAGCTTATCCATGGCACGGGATGGATTGGCGCTTCGGCGCTCATCGGAATCGCGCTTGGTCTTTTCAGTAATACGAACGACTGGATCTTTGTTTGGTTGGGCTTGGCGAGCTGGATGGCTGTCGTGGGAATAATTCAATGGTCCCAGGGGATCAATAAATTGCTCGAAGCGCGATACCTGAGTCGCGAAGTCGCGTTGACATCAGCGGATTCGACCCCGACTGCTCACCAACTCCGAAACCAGGCGCCCGCCGCACTAACCGAAGCCTCACTCACAAACAAACTCGCACACCCCAGCGTCACAGAGCACACCACCGAATCGCTGAACCACAAACGCTCCCGGTGAATGTCGTTGTCTCTCGATCAACTTCACGCCCGTGTTAAGAAAAATCGGTTGCTGAAGATCTTTACCGTCTTTACACGAATCTTGCTCGCCTTAGCCTTCCTTCCCTCCGGCTTAACGAAAGTGCTGGGCAATCGCTTTACAGTCCTGGGGATAGACGATCCAGTCGGCTTCTTCTTTGAAGCGCTTTACCGCACCGGGTTCTACTGGCGCTTTCTGGGGATCTGCCAGCTCACGGTGGCGCTTCTCCTGGTAGTTCCGCGGACCGCGACGCTCGGAGCCCTGGCTTACTTTCCTTTAATCCTGAATATCTTCGTCATTACAGTCTCAATGGGCTTCACAGGCACACCGCTGATTACTGGCCTGATGCTGTTGGCGAGCATCTACCTGCTCTGCTGGGATTATGACAAACTAAAAAAGATATTTGGTTAATTCGCGCGGGAGGAATCATGAGTGACGACGAACAAGCGATTCGCGATCTGATTGGAACCTGGCATCGCGCCACGGCGAGTGGCGATCTGCCGCGCATTCTGAACCTGATGGCCGAGGATGTGGTGTTTCTCGTCGCAGGCCAGCCTCCGATGCGCGGTCGCGATGCTTTTGCGGCCGGATTTAAGAAAGCGCTGAAGAATGCTCACATTGAATCAAGCAGCGATATTCAGGAGATCCATGTGAATGGTGACTGGGCGTACGTCTGGAATTATTTGGTGGTTGTGATGACGCCGAAGGATGGTAAGCCTGCGCAGCGTCGCACTGGCAATGTGCTTTCGGTAATGCGAAAGCAAAGCGACGGCACATGGTTGATGTTTCGCGACGCGAACCTATTGGCAGAAGATGTCTGAATAGGATCCGTCAGTGGTCAGTCGAACGGTTCGTGGTGTTTAATGTTCGTGGTGTAGTAGTGTTCGTGTTAGTTCGTGTTAGTTCGTGGATAGTTCTCTAGCTTGGCATCGGTAGGATCCACCAAATCACACGAACGCCCACGAATTAACTTGCCGTTATTGGAGCCACTGACAACTGACTACTGACAACTGACTACTGACTATTATTTGAATTCCGAAAAAAGCGCCTGAGTGGCAGAATGGCGGACATGAAAGACGAGTTGCAGGCACGACGACGGCAGCGGCGGGGATATCTCAATCCTCACACAGTCAGAGCTGTTTCGTTTTGGACGACGAGCGCGTGCATTTTGGTGGCGGTGGTAGCTTCGCTACTGGCTATTTGGCAGTTTGCGGGGACGGATACTCTCTGGCGCACAGTTGCGACGTGCATTGTAATCGGCGGTGGGACCGTCGCGTTTTATGTAATCAACGTGCTCTTCGACAAAAGCGTTGATTAGCTCGCCAACTCATCTTTGCTAACCCGGAAACTACGCGCCCATCCGAACCAAGCACACCCGGGGGCAAGTCGTTAAAACGGCAGTTTCACGTTTGGACTCGAAACTCGAAACTCGAAACTCGGAACTCGAAACCCGACTCACTTACCGGCCGGCGGAGCGTGCCTTGATTGGCACCAATGCTTCGAAGTTCTTATAAATTTGCAGATACATCTGCGTCTCGCGGGGAATTAACCCGCGCCAACTCGCGCCGCCGCGTCGCAGGTATTGCGGCAAACGGGCTGCGTTTGAATTGTAACCTGCGGCTAACAACTCAGGTTGCGTTGCCAGTTTGGCATTGAGCGCATACTGCACTTCTTCGTTTGCTGCCAGATCGTTCCAAGTGTCGTTCATGTACAGCAGCATCGCTTCCAACGCGTTCGCATGGGTACGCATCCCGGTAACAAAGTCAGGGATCAACCCAGCGCTGGGGTGCCGCTGCCGCATCAGGTTATAAGCCCAGGGGATCATCTGCACCATGCCGCCGGCGCCAGCCGAGCTGACGGAGTAGCGATACGTGTCGTTCTGATTTAACGCAAACAGCGAATAGACTTCCTGAAACAGCGCGGCGCGATTCTCCGACCGAAAGCGCTCGTGATCCACATGCTCAACCAGGCAAAGTCGTTCCGCCACGTCCAAAATTTGGGGTGAAATCACCACGCCCTTGTCGCGCAGGCGCTTGGCCGCGAAATCCAACATCGTTCTCACATAGAGTTGACCGGAACGCGCCAGTTCCGGAGAGGCCAGGGCCGGGTGTGCTGAAGTGTAATAGGCCAGTTCGCGAAAGACACCGCGCTTTTCAATCGGAAACTCCACGAGCAGCGGCGTCAGGGAGTAGCCCGTGTCATCAAATGCCGAGACGGCAGTGTTTACGCCATTAGCCCGCACGACACGGAGGTTAAGGTTCATTCCCAACGACGTCGACATTGTCACTTCAGCGCCTTTAGTAAGGAACGTTTCTTTCGCTAATGAGAGCTGGTGAATGCGATTTGTGCGCCGGTCAAGAATCGCCAGCGTCACAAACTCAATCGAGGGAATCAGACCGGCTGGTTTTGGTCGCGACTTAAACAAACGTTCCGCTTCACCGATTCGCGTCCGAATCAGTTGCGGCGATAGATGCGTCGCAGTCTTAAGTTCCCCCTCAGGAGTCTCGATACCAGCCAGCTCAACGGGTGTCGAACCCGCCGCTGGAGCCGTGTCAGCGGGGACCGTTTGAACCTCCGGTGCCTGGGCGGGCTTGGTCACAGGGCTCTTGTCGGGCGTTTGCCGCGCTTGTGGAACAACAGCCGACACAATTCGTGGCCGAGTAGCTTCGGAAGTTTGCTGAGAGGGGCGCGATTGGGCTGGAACAGCGACAACTGGAAGCGCCAGCAATGCGACGAGGGAAATAAATCTCATGATTGAATTGACTCTCGGATTGTAAGACTCCTCGCTGAGGGGCAGCGAGTGTGGCTTAGATTCGCCGATGCGGCGTGAGGTTGTCAACGACTCTTTTCGATTGCCAATTGCCAACCGCTAGAGTCCAAAGTTCAAGGTCCAAGGTCCAAAGTCCGCCTGTTCCACTTGATTCGTTATTTTCTAAGGTATTAGTTAACGGACCTTGGACTTTGGGACCTTGGACTTTGGACCTGCCTTACTACTTGATCTCAAAACTCAGATTCACCACTGCCGTGATGTCTTTATCCAGAGATGTGGTGTCGTTCATGCCGCTGTCTGACACTTCGTTTGAATCAGCCGGCGTGATTTGCAACACACCCATCCGCGCGGTACGTACGCTGCCGATGCTGCTATCGGTACTCTCTGCAACCCTTTCCGCACGCGTCTTCGCGTCCTTAGCCGCTTCGGCAAGCATCGTGATCTTCTCCTCGCCGAGCTTGGTATAGTGGTACTCCGGCGCCATCGACTCCAACAGTATGCCCTGGTTGATAAGTTCGGTCGCTTCGCGGGCCACCCTCCCTATCAGGTCAACATCATTGGAACGCACCTCAAGTTCCTGACGCAGCGAATAACCCGTAATCTGTCCGGTGTCCTGACCGTCGCTGTCGCGAGCGTGGAGCGTTTGCGAAGAGATCGAGGAAATGGTGATCTGATTTTCGGCGATACCTTTACTGACCAGATAAGCCTTCACGCGCGGCACATTTTCGGACAGCGAGCGATAAGCATCCGCCAGGACTGGCGCCTGGTAGGAAACGCCGGCTTTCCAAATAACCAGATCAGATTTGATTCGTTTTTTAGCCGAGCCTGTAACGGTGATCGTTTGATCGCCCTGCTTCGCTTGTACGAAAAAAAGGCCGAAGATCAACGCCGCGAGCACGAGACCGGCCGCCAACGCGACCGCAGCGAAGAAAGTTGATCCGAATCGTTCGTGAGTCATCTTTGGGAGAACTCCTTAACTGGAATCAGCGGCGCGACGATACAATGACTAAGGTTCAAAGTTCAAAGTCCAAGGTCCAAGGTCAAATGGGTCCAATGTCCAAAGTCCAAGGTCCAATGTCAGACTCTAAGGCTGCGTTAATGAATTCCTCAGAAACAAGGAACCAAGTCTAATAAGCGGACGTTGGACTCTGGACCTTAAACGTTGGACTCATTTGACCTTGGACTTTGGACTAGTATACTGCGCTTGTCACAAGGTCCGGTACATCTCGTCTCCCCCGTTTCTTCCAAAAAGTGAAAGGAAAGTTCTTATGTGTCTCTCAATGCGTGGGTGGCGTTCGGCCGCAATTTCTCTCGTCATCGCTGGGGTGTTTGTTTTGTTTCCTTCCGCATCGTTAGTGCTGGCGCAAAACGCCACCGCGGGCGCCGCTCAAAAGATGATTAAGCCACTTACCTACCCGATCGCGAGAAAAGGCGATCAGGTGGATGATTACCACGGCGTGAAAGTGACAGATCCCTATCGCTGGTTGGAAGATCTCGATTCCGAAGAAACGCGCAAGTGGGTCGAAGCGGAAAACACATTAACCAATAGCTTCCTCAGCCAGATTCCCGCGCGAGCTACCATTAAAGACCGCTTGACGAAGCTCTGGAACTACGAGCGTTTCGGCGTACCATTCCGGGAGGGAAAAAACTACTTCTATTCCCGCAACAGCGGACTGCAAAACCAGTCGGTACTTTATACCGTCACCTCTCTCGACGGACAGCCAACGCTTCTTCTTGATCCCAACACACTCTCAACCGACGGCACTGTGGCCCTATCCGGAATCGCCCCCAGCAACGATGGCAAACTTTTAGCCTACAGTCTTTCGGCGTCAGGTTCGGACTGGCAGGAGTGGAAGGTTCGTGACGTAAGCACCGGCAAAGACCTTGTTGACAATCTCAAGTGGGTGAAGTTTTCCGGTGCGTCCTGGACACCGGATAACCAGGGATTCTTTTACAGCCGCTACGACGAACCGAAGAGCGACTCGCTCAAAGGCACTAACTATTTTCAAAAACTTTACTATCACAAACTTGGCACACCGCAAGCGGAAGACGTCTTGATCTACGAGCGGCCGGATCAGAAGGACTGGCTCTTCGGAGGCAATGTCACTGAAGACGGACGCTACGTCATCATCTCGGTGTCTCAAGGCACCGATATTCGAAACCGTGTTTATTACAAAGACCTGCAAGCTAAAGACGCTACGGTCGTGAAGCTGCTGGATGACTTTGACGCCTCCTACAACTTTATCGGAAACGACGGAAGTGTGTTTTGGTTTCAAACGGATCTGAAAGCTGCGCGCGGCAAGATTATCGCTATCGATATCAACAAACCGGATCGCAGTAATTGGCAGGTGTTGGTTCCCGAAGCCGCAGAAGCGCTTCAGGGCGTCAACCTCGTCAATCACATGTTCGTCGCTAACTACCTGAAGGACGCGCATACCCAGGTCAAAATCTTTAATACTGACGGAAAGTTTGTGCGTGAAGTGACTTTCCCTGGATTGGGTACGGCCTCGGGTTTTGGCGGTCATGCGAAGGACAAGGAGACGTTTTATTCGTATACCGGCTTTACTACTCCCTCCACGATCTATCGCTACGACATGGTGACGGGGAAGAGTTCGATCTTTCGCCAACCGAAAGCTGACTTCAATCCCGACGACTTCGAAACGAAACAGGTCTTTTACACGAGCAAAGATGGCACAAAGGTGCCGATGTTCATTACGCACAAGAAGGGTCTAAAGCTCGACGGCAATAATCCAACGTACTTGTACGGCTACGGCGGCTTCACCGTCTCACTTCCGCCGGCGTTTTCCGTCAGCAATCTGGTCTGGATGGAGATGGGCGGTGTGTACGCCCAGGCGAATCTGCGTGGTGGCAGCGAGTATGGCGAAGACTGGCATCAGGCCGGCATGAAATTGAAGAAACAGAATGTGTTTGATGACTTTATCGCTGCGGCCGAGTGGCTGATCGCAAACAAATACACCTCCACGCCAAAGCTAGCGATTGGTGGCGGCAGCAATGGTGGCTTATTAGTGGGCGCGGCCATTACGCAGCGACCTGAGCTATTCGGCGCCGCGCTTCCCGCGGTGGGCGTAATGGACATGCTGCGGTTTCAGAAGTTTACGATTGGTTGGGCGTGGGTGTCGGACTATGGCTCATCAGACAATGCTGACGAATTCAAAGCGCTCTACGCTTACTCGCCGTTGCACAACATCAAAGCCGGCAAGTCATATCCGCCAACCCTGGTAACCACGGCTGATCACGATGACCGCGTGTGGCCTGGACACAGTTTCAAATTCGCAGCGGCACTGCAGGAAGCACAAGCGGGCCCCGCGCCGGTCCTGATTCGGATAGAGACGAAGGCCGGTCACGGCGCCGGTAAACCTACTTCAAAGGTAATCGAGGAAGTTGCCGATCGTTGGGCTTTCCTGCGAAGGACGCTGGGCGTGGAATAGAAGGATGGGCATCGGGTGCTTGTCGATAGGGCCGCAGGCTCGATTTAAAAGACATTTTCCATATGTCATTTCTCATTTTCCATTTTTCAATTTTGGCTGATGCGCTTATGAGGTCCAATTGTCTCGGACGACTGAACGCAAAATGACAAATGAAAAATGAGAAATGATATATGGAAAATGTTTTTACGGGCGATACCCGATGCTCAACATCTATTCCAGCCAGTCTCTTGTCATGTCGCACCAAAGTGCGAGACCTCGCCATTCGTTAAACCGGGAATAGTAACGGGCAATTTTCTTGTCCGCCGCTTTGCGTCCGTTGTTGCGCACAGAATAGAACTTTGAGCGTGTCCACGAATCGAGCGCGAGCCCATCGTACCGGCCCAACAACTTCAGTAGATTCTCTGCCGCGTAGTCTCCTACTCCCTTCACACCTTTCATCTCCTTAATCAGCGCCGGGGTCGGCAACGCACTCGTCAACCAGCCTTCAACATTTAATTCGCCTGACGCCACACGGTTCGCGAGCTCTTTCAGATAGCCGGCACGATAACCAGCGCGCACTTCGTTCACATAAAACTTCTCCGGCATCAGGGCCATCGCTTCGGGCGTAGGAAAGGTGCGGTGCCCGTTGCTCGATTTGCGTCCCAGATTCTCAACCAGACCCGTTACCATCTTCTGGGTCAACGCCCAGGAGCAATTGGTTGTGCAGATCATCTTCACCAGATCCTCGAAGACTGTCGGTGAACGCAGCATCCGTCCCGCACCCTGATGCGATACCCACTCAAATTCCGGATCAGCTTTCATTGTTTGGTAAAACGGTTTCAGATCGTCATCAAGCCGCAGGATGTGCCGCACATGATTGACCACCAGGTTCGTCGCCTTCTGGCCAAGTGTGCGCGAGGTGGTGATTTGCACGGCTCTTTTCGTGGCTGAAAGTGAAACCGTCACCGGCGGCGTTAGCCCGAGATCAAGCGTCCTCGTCAAAATCCAGCGGTCACGATCAATTGCAAAGGGCAAAAGTTCACACCAGCCGTGACTAATGATCGTCCGTTGGAAATTAAAGGTCGGCGACGTAGAGATAGTTATCAGCATGATTACTTATTGAGATTTCAGAATAGAAGGAAGGAATGAGACTCGCAAATCGAAAAACGTAAATCAAAGAAGGACTGGCGCAATCTGGAGAGATTCATTCAAAGCCGTGCTCAAGATGGGAACCAACGCGAGCGTGGTTGCCTTTTTATTCTCTTCACGCGGAGTAAAGCGAATGCTACGTATCCTTCGCTTATCTACCTGCGTCACCTTGAAGCTCATGCCCTCGTAGTTCACGCTCTCGCCCTCTTTCAGTAAACAGCCTGCCTGCGCCAGCAGAAACCCTGCCAGAGTTATATAACCTTCATCCTCGGGAAGCTGCAGATGAAGTCGACGATTAGCATCTCGTACGGTAAGCATCCCACTCAATAAATAAGAGCCGTCAACTTCCTTTGATATTTGCGAACGTACCTCTTCGTCAAATTCATCGTCGATCTCGCCAACGATCTCTTCCAATAAATCCTCCAGCGTGATGATGCCCTCCATGCCGCCGTGTTCATCCACGACGATCGATAAATGTTCGCGTGACATCTGCATGTGTTTGAGCGCTGCGCCGAGGCGAGCGGTCGCCGGAATAAACTTAGGCGCGTGAAGCAACGGTTCTAATTGGAAGCCTGCGGGCTGCGACTCTTCAACGTAAGGTTCTAAATCCCTTCTGAATAGAATTCCCACGACGTCATCCAGCTGTTCCCGATAGACAGGCAGACGTGAGTAACCCAGGTTGCGAAAAGCTTCTTTGCTTTCCTGCAATGTGGCGGTCACTGGAATAGCGTGCACCGCCGTTCGCGGAATCATGGCCTCCCGGACCTCAGCGCTGGAAAACTCGAAAACCCCATTGATTAGCTCCTGTTCATCCTTCCGAAGATGCCCGCTGCGTCGCGAGATGTCGATTAATTGGCGCAGCTCGTTCTGCGTATAAATTGAAGCGTGTTCGGTCGAAGGATGGAGGCCCAGCAGCCTAACCGTGCGGGTGCCGGCCCAGTCGAGAAGCCGGATCGGGTAATAAAACACCTTATAAAAAATCTGCATGCGGAACCGCGATGGCCAGGGCAGTTCTTTCGGCGCGCTCGAGCGCTATCGTTTTGGGCGCCAGTTCGCCCAGCACTATGTGAAGAAACGTGATGATGCCAAAGGCGACGGCGAACGCAATTGTGTGTAAAACGGTGTCTGAGACTAAACCGCTCAGCGGAATCTCAAGCAAGTGAGCCACAGCAGGTTCGCCAATCCAACCGAGCGCCAAAGAGGCCAGCGTAATGCCAAGTTGGGTAGCCGAAATGTAGGCGTTGAGATTATCGACGAGCCCTAACAGCAGCTTGGCCCGCCGATGCCCCGCATCGGCAAGGGCTGCGATTCGGGAACGGCGCACACCGACTAAAGAAAATTCGGAAGCAACGAAGAATCCATTCGCAAGAACGAGAAAGAGGACGATGAAGATCTTGAAAGCTTCGAACATACTTCATGATAGAGGTTTGACCGCAGGAGTAGCAAAGCTTGCGAAGTTACCGAACTGCTTGGTTGAGTGACATTATTTGGCCCATCCAAACTTTCAGCTCTTCGATTTGCATTCTTGCTTGCCAAATTGTTACTAAATTGTTACCGAATGGAGATGGTCCTCCTCGCATTTTGTACGCTTCAAATGCGGTCAACCTGCGAGTTGACAGTCTAGTGGCAGAGGGCTAAACTCCTCTCACTTGAAAATTGTATGGAAGGCTGTACCTCAGTCGTCCCTAACAACTTGGGAGATGGAGGAGAAGAGTCGACCACGCGACTCTCAACAGTATGCTACGGTGAACTTAAGCACCGCTTCCGACTAAATAGCCGGAGCTTTCCGGCGCCGTTCGTCGCCCCATCCGGGCTCTTAGCAGGGCATCCCGGTTGGGGCGATGTCGTTTCTGATTAGTGGTCCTTCCCTAAACTACCTTACGTAAATTGGATTGGAAATTATCCATGGTTGTTCGCGAACCGGATGGGGTAGTTGTGGCAGATAAACCTCAATGCGGTAAACACCCTTTTCCTTTACGGGAAACTCCAATTGGGTGCCATCCTTGCGAGTGAGTCTCGACCCCGTTTTTGAATACGAGTACTCGGCCGGGAAACGGCACTTCGACCTTTAAGCGCACATCCCCTTGAAGATTGATGCTGTCACCCATAATGGCCATCTCGGCGGCGCTGCTCACAGCCCAAAACCTGAATCCCGTCGTGTCTCCGAAAAAGATCAAACCCAATGAAACAGTGGCCTCCGGCAATGGCGCTTAGCACTGCGTCTTCGTGCAGGGGGTTGTCGCGAGAGTAGGGTATCCAGGCCGAAACAAGCACATGCAGGCGGACCAGGCGAAAGCTTCTCTCGTAAGGATCGAGCTGGAGTCCCAGCAAGCTGTTCCCTGCTGAATCGTTAAGACTGATTCCGACGTTCGCGTGTGAGTCGTTTCCGGCAATAGCCACTAACTGCTTGCCGGAACGTGCAATCTCGTCGTCCCAATTTTTCAGGGCCAGCGCCGGGCGTTCGTAAAAACTCGCGAATAAAAGATCCGGATAACTCCGGTACGACCATAATCCGTCAAAGAACATCACAAATGGATTAATCTTTTGCGCGTTGGTATAGACGTTATAAGACCTCAACTCCAGTCGATCCCGTGTTGCATCCCAACTTCGAAAATCTGTGAGGGTAGGCCACAAATGCTGACCCTGCTCGTACGACTGGAGAGGACCTCCTGACGTCGTGAGTCGATCAGTCCGATTCGCGTGCTGCGTCTCCGGGTAATTAGCAAAAGCCGATCACCGTAGACGTGCTTACCTCATTGCCGTTAACGAAAATTATTCCCGCATGATCGCCTTTGAGCGTCATGCTCGCAGTGTCGAAGTCTACCGCTGGATGTTCCGTCATCAGACGAAGTCGAGGTCGTTTGCGACTTCGCGGCGTCGATGATTGCCTGAAAAGTACCGGTGCTGTGTCCTCCGATAAATGAGTGAACGTGAGCTACCCCTTTATCTCCTGGAGGTGGTTGGAAATGGCAGGGGTACGTTGCTGATCATTATTGGCGCGAACCGCTGAAGCGAGTTTTCCGAGTTTGTGACGACGGTAAGCGAATGGCAGCTGCGAGAGCAGATATGGAAACCAGTAGAAAAGATTTTTTGCCAACGTCGCATGTAGAGTTTCGTTTCGTGTTCCGTGTCAGTGTCGAAGCGTGTATGCTCAACTTTTTAGGTGCATTAGTTTTCGAAATCGACTGAAGCGATGTGTTCACTGATGGCGCGGCCAAACTCGGCAGCCTTTATATGTTCGGGGTGCACCGTGTAAGCATCCAACGCCGCGCGATCCTGAAACACCGCTACGAGTCCAGTGTGGTAAGACCGCGGTAGTTCTAACACGTCAAATCCCACAGCGAGACTTTCAATAGTTGGTACAGTCCCAACGAGCGCACGAAGCATAGCAACGTGCATCTCGCGCATTTCCGTCTCGACGTCGGGACGATATTTCCAGATCACAATGTGAGTCAGCATTGGTGGTCAGTTGTCAGTAGTCAGTTGTCAGTAGTCAGTATGTCAGTAGTCAGTTGTCAGTAGTCAGCTGTCGGTTGTAGCCCTATGTCCTCGCATGCTCGGCGCGTCACTTGATGTCGATAGTCAAAGAGCCTGCGCAAGCGGCGCTCAATCAGCAGCGGCGCAAGCATTCTGCCGAAAGGCGGAAGCGGCGGCTCGTATTCTATTTCATCACGCAGCGTTGCCCCTTCGGGATGCGCCGAGATGATGTGGCGGTGACGCCAACTCTTAAACGGTCCCTTTATTTGTACGTCTTCGAACACGTGCGGAGGTTCATAGCGAGTGTGTTCCGCGACCCAGCGCGTCTTCAGCGGACCGATGATGTTAGTTTCGATGATCGCCTGAGACCCGATGACGGCGATCGCCGCCCGTTGAATTACACGCGCCGATTCCCACGGCGGCAAGAGCAACTCCAGGGCATTGTCCTGTTCATGAAAAGCAAAAACATCTTCGGGCGACGCATGAATCAAACTTTCCTTAACGAAGCGCATTCTTGGTTAGTAAAGATGCCCAAAGTCCAATGTCCAAAGTCAATGCGCTTGAGCTCGACTTGCGAATGACAACCGGCTCTTTAAGGCATTTACAACACACCGCAGCAAAGCCGCTCGATCCAGCGGACATTGGACATTGGACGTTGGGCATTGGACATTTTCGCTGACAACTAACAACTGATTACTAAACTACTTTAAGAATCGATCAAACCAGCCAAGCGTCCGCTCCAGCGCATCAACTCGATGCTGCGGTTCGCGCAGGCCATGCCCTTCACGGGGGTAACGAACCAGCACCGTCTCCACCCCGCGACGCTTCAGCGCCATATACATTTCTTCCGCTTGGGTAATGTGAACATCATTATCCTGCTCGCCGTGAAGAAAGAGCGTCGGCGTCTGTGCCTGTTTCACATAGCGCAGCGGTGACCATTGCCAAAGCAAATCAAAATTGTCCCAGGGAAACCCGTTGAACTCCACATGGATTAAATCCTGATAAAGAGAGGTGGAATAAAAACTAATCAGGTTACTTAGGCTTGCGCTTGCCACTGCGGCTTTGAACCGAGGTGTCTGCGTAATGATCCAATTGGTCATAAAGCCGCCGTAAGAACCGCCCGTGACACCAAGCCGCTCCGGATTGATCCAGGTTTGGCGTTGCAGGGCTTCGTCAACGCCAGCCATCAAATCCTTGTAATCACCGCCGCCCCATTCACCAATGGTGCCATCAGAAAATTTTTGCCCATAACCGCTTGAGCCCCTCGGATTCAAATAAAGAACGCCATAACCTCGCGCTGCATAGACCTGAAAAGTTGCATTGAAACCCCAGCCCGACATGCCATGTGGCCCACCGTGAACACTAAGGATTAACGGATACTTGCGATCGGCACGCCAGCCGAGAGGCTTCATTATCCAACCCTGGATCTCTGCGCCATCGAAACTCTTGAATGTAACCTCAGTCGGATCACTCAGACTCAGTGCTCGCCTGAACTCATCGTTGTGCCTGCTAATTCGGCGAATCCAAAAGGGGACTGACAGCACGGCGGTCCAAGCTTCGGCTGGATGGACTGCATCGCTCATCACGAACGCGACCTGTGTTGCCGAACGAGAATTAAGACTAAAACCGGAGATTTGAAACGACCGGCCCCGCCAGTGCTGTTCCGTCTGTGATTCCACTCGATCCGGATGCGGAAAAATTTCTCGCAACTCGTCACCTTCAACTTTGACGGTCCAGAGGTTTGTTTCGCCTTTATTGCCGGCGAGAAAGTAGATGTGCCGGCCATCATTCGCCCAGCGGGGGCTGCGCGCGCGCCGATCAAGTTTTAGGGCCAACTCACGCCCTCGGCCTCCGGCGGCATCGATCACCCAAACGTGCGCATCTTCGGCCACGCTGTCAATCGTTGTTACGTCACGCTTAGTCGCCACGTAGGCAATTGATTTCCCGTCAGGTGACCAGTTGGGATCGAACTCGCAACCGCGTGTCGCGGTAATCTGCCGCACCTCCCCCTGCAAGTTGACTGCAAAAATATCGGAATTGTTATTCGCATCTGGGTCAGATTCGTGATTCGACAGGAAAGCGATTTCTTTACCATCCGAACTGAAAGAAACTGCGTGATCATAAAACGGACCCGATGTGAGTGGGCGTGGTTGAGGGCGATCGACGTCAACAATCCAGACGTGCGTGCGTTTGTTATCGGAGAAGGAGGTGCGTGATTTGTACTGGATGCGATCGATTACGCGCGGATCGTTTGGGGCTGATCCACCGGGCGATCCAGCCTGCGCTTCCCTGACCTCTCCGCTTGCGGAAATGTAAGCGATGCTTTGGGAATCAGGCGCCCAATCGAAGGATTCGCCAGCGTAAGTAATAAAGAAATTCGTGCTCTCGATCGGCGCGATAAATTTTGGAATAGCGCGGCTGACGTCGGTCAACCAAATTCCTGTTTGGCCTGTCCTTGTTGCGAGGAACGCTATCTGGGAACCATCGGGTGACCAACGGGGACTTGATGCACTCCAACCCGAGGGCAGCAATTGAATTGGTTGCCGCCGAACTTCGGGCCAATCGCGATACTGACCTGGTTCAAGGGTAGTCGGCGCCGGACGACTCGTGGGTGGATTGCGATCTTGATCCGGTTGCATTCGAGCGAGCCAGAGAGATGAACGAGTCGAATCACCTTCGGTGCTGGAAACCGTGTAGACAATCCATTCGCCGTTCGGAGAAATCTGGGCATCACTAACAGCGGCGATTCGCAGGATGTCGGCCGCACTCATTGGCCGACGTGTTTGGGCTGCGAAAGTTGCCGCCAGAGCAAGCGTGAGTGCCACTGAAGTAACCAAACGCAGAGGCGCACAGACGCCGAGACGCCAAGAGAATAGTAAACGGTAAGCCAGCTTATTTCTTAAAGAACAAATCACCGCGAGCTCCGAACCCGATCTATGTTCAACTCCCCAACATTCATTCACTTTGCGCCTCGGCGTCTTAGCGTCTTGGCGTTTATCCATTATTTCAACTTCCGCAGCTCCTCATTCAACAGCTCCCAAACCTGGCGCACCTGTTTTTCCGTCGTCCGAATATTTCCGATTGCAAGCCGCAAGGTGAGCTTATCGTGCAAGCGCGTATGAGAAAGCAACGCCTTTCCGCTGGAGTTGACACTGTGCAGGATTGCTTCATTTAAGACATCAAGTCGTTTGTTCCGCAACGCCTCATCGCCTTCGATGCGCGGGCAAGCACGAAAGCAAACCAAACCGAGCGGTACCGGCGCCAGTAGTTCCCACTTGTCAGCTTCGTCTACCCACGAGGCAAAAAGCTTCGCCAGCCGGCAATGCTCACGAATGCGCGCCGCCAGTCCCTCGTGTCCAAAGTAACGAATAATCATCCACAGTTTGAGCGCGCGGAAGCGGCGGCCGAGCTGAATACCATAGTCCGAACCACTGCGGACTTTTTCCTGCTCAGGCGTTTTCAAGTACTCAGGAAGCTCGAGTGTGAACGCCCGGCGAAGCAAATCCATATGCCGACAGTAGAGCACCGATAGATCGAAAGGTGTGAACAGCCACTTGTGAGGATTCACGACGACGGAATCGGCCCGCTCGCAACCGTCTAAGATATACCGGAGTTCTGGAACGACGGCGGCCGAACCCGCATACGCCGCGTCAACGTGCAGCCACATCGCTTCCGCTTCGCCTATCGGAATAATGTCTTTTACAGGATCGATACTGGATGTTGACGTGGTTCCGACAGTCGCCACGATACAGAAGGGTACATAGCCTTTCTTCTTGTCTGCCTCAATCGCCTGCTTCAATTCCGAAACATTCATGCGAAATTCGGCGTCGGTAGGAATCTTGCACAAGCTACGCTGGCCGAGTCCCAGGGCAATTACTCCCTTTTCAATCGATGAGTGCGACTGTTCCGAAACATAAACTCGCAGCAGCGGGAGATCGGATCGACCACTCATTCCTTCTTCTCGAATCCGCCGCTCGACGCCCTCACGCGCAGCCGCCATTGCATGCATGCTGGAAACAGATGCGGTGTCGTAAATGATCCCACTGTAACCGGTGTCCAGCCCCATCATTTGCCGCAGCCAATCAAGTGTTACGTCCTCCAGTTCAGTTGAAGCTGGAGACGTCCGCCAGAGCATGGCTTTGTTATCAAACGCAGCGCTGAGCAGCTCGCCGAAGATACCGGGCGCGGAAGTTGAGGTCGCGAAAAAAGCAAAGAAGGAGGGATGACTCCAGTTTGTTAAGGCGGGCAAAATCAGGCGGTCAACGTCAGCAATTATCTCAGCCATGGATTCGCCATTGACAGGTGGCTTGGCAGGAAGGGCGCTCTTGAGATCGCCCGGTTCAATTTGAGATAGCACGGGAAGCTCTTCAATGCGTTCGAAGTACTCGCTGATCCAATCAATTAACTCGTGACCAAATCGGCGAAACTCAGCCGCATTCATGTCTCCCGTGGCAGGAGCGAATCCATCTTCTCTCTGGGTCATGGCGGGCAGTCTAAATGAGCCTCGCGTTTTATTCCACGTTCACCGCATTGCCGATTGCCGATTGCCAGTTGCCGATTGCCGATTATTGTTCAGTAGCCAACCGGGTACCACTCGGTACAGTACGGGAGCGGTAGCGACCGCATTCAAGCAATATAACGGTTTGGTTTGAAAGCTTGAGCCCCTTTGGGTCTCACCCTTGAATATCACTTAATCTAAATGCGGTCGCTACCGCTCCCGTACTGAACCGAGTTGACCTTTGGATACGGTCAACTCCCTAACTGCATCACGACCCACCCCAGGGCGGATTGACTTCAACTTCGCAATTGGCAATCGGCAATCTGGTAATGTCTCGACACTGGTCACGAATTCGTTATAATCCTCGCGCCTCCTGCATTCGAAAGCATCCCGGGCTGTCTCACGTTGGGGACCAAAGCTGCGGGAAAGTTTCCCCTAACTGAATTAAGCGTTTGCGTTACCAACTGCGGCACGGCTATTATTCAGCCCGTCAAAACTGTCTATCAGCAATCCGGGCCGAATTTGATCGCAACACCGTCTCCGCGTTTCGACTCAAAGCGAGCCCTAAATTTCTAACCACTTAAACTATGTCTGTGAGGATCCTATGAAACGCAGTCTACTAAGCCTTACGATTATCGCCGGTCTGCTGGCCGCATCAGCGTGCCAACCAGCGGGATCCGGTGGGGATAAAGTCCGAATCGGCGTCTTCATGTCGCTGACGGGCTCCACCGCAAACTTCGGCATTTCATCCGTTAACGGCATCAAGATGGCTGCGGATGAAGTCAATGCTGCCGGCGGCATCAATGGCAAGCAGATTGAATTGCTGGTGCAGGACGATCGCTCCGACGCCTCGGAAGCGGCCACCATCGTCACGAAGTTTGTGACTCAGGACCAGGTGCACGGAATCCTTGGCGAGGTTGCCAGCTCGCGCTCCATCGCTGCGGCGCCGATTGCCCAAAACGCCAAGATACCAATGCTGACGCCTTCTTCCACTAATCCCGAAGTGACGAAGAAAGGCGACTTCATCTTCCGAAGCTGCTTTATCGATCCCGTTCAGGGCGCTGCGATCGCCCAGTTCGCCGCGCGCACTCTCAACGCCAAGCGCGCTGCACTAATGGTCGATCGCAAGAATGACTATTCGACCGGGCTCGAAAAAGTTATCAATGAAGTCTTTACCAGAATGGGCGGACAGATTGTCGCCACACAGTCTTACCAGGAAGGCGATCAGGACTTTAATGCGCAGTTAACCTCACTCAAGGGCTCAAACCCAGAAGTGATCTTCGTACCTGGTTATTACAACGACGTTGGCTTGATTGCGAAGCAAGCTCGAGACAAAGGCATTAACGTGCCGCTGGTCGGCGGGGATGGTTGGGACTCGGCCCAGCTTTACGCCATCGGCGGTACGGCGCTGAATGGTTCCTACTTCACCAATCACTATTCTCCGTTCGACACTGATCCCAAGGTGCAAAAATTCGTCAACGACTATAAGAGCCGTTACAACACGACACCGGATGCTTTGGCCGCAACTGCCTATGACGCCGCGCTGATTATGTTTGACGCCATCAAGCGCGCCAACTCACTCGACGGACGTGCAATCCGTGATGCACTCGCAGCCACTAAAGAGTTTCCCGGAGTCACTGGCAAAGTCACTTTCAACTCGGATCGAGATGCCGTCAAACCGATCATCATGATCGAAATAAAAGATGGTGGCACCTACGCCGTGCGCGAACGAGTCGAAGTGGAGGGCGCGGCAATCCCATTAGCCGCCGCTCCAGCGGCACCGCCGACTAACGTCAATTCTGGTGGCGCCGCGCCGGCAAGTGAGGCGCCGGTAAATAAAAACGCAACTGTTCCTGCTTCTGCCAGTCCGGCAACGAGTCCGGCTCCCTAAGAGCCGGCTCGCTCGTCGAGCCCAGTCTCAAATGGATTTCTATTCTCAATAGCCCCGACTCCGTCTATGAGTACGTTTCTCCAACAACTGATCAACGGCATCTCGCTGGGGGCGATTTATTCCCTGATCGCCCTCGGCTATACGATGGTTTACGGCGTGCTCAAGCTCATAAACTTTGCTCACGGCGATGTTTATATGGTGGGCGCGTTTATGGGTTATTACCTGGCTAACGGGCTTGGGGTGCGGGGCGCCCAGGCGATTGGCATGAGTCCGGATGGCGTCATCGCCCGTGGCTTACTTGGTGGCGGAGCCATGGAGCCATCGCTGATCACGGCGCTGGTTGTGATGCTGCTGGCGATGGCGATCTGTGCTGCGCTCGGTGTGCTGATTGAAAGGTTTGCGTATCGGCCGGTGCGGAAATACTCGCGTCTCACAGCGCTGATCACAGCCATTGGCGTGTCGCTCTTGCTTGAGAACGGCGGTCAGGTTGTTTTCGGAGCCGATCCCAAGTTCTTTCCGGAGCTCTTTAAGAAAAGGAACATCGAGTTGTTTGGCGGGGCAAGTATCAACAGCGCCGACATCATCGTGTTGATAATCGCACTCGCGTTAATGATCGCGTTGCAACTAATCGTCTTCCGCACTAAGACCGGCCGGGCAATGCGTGCAGTTTCATTCAATCTACAGTCGGCAAAGCTGATGGGCATCAACACGGATCGCATCATTGCCTTCACCTTCGCTCTCGGCTCCGCGTTGGCAGCGGCTGCCGGCGTTTTGGTGGCGATTCGGATTCCGCGCATCGATCCCTTAATGGGAATCCTGGTGGGCTTAAAGGCCTTCGTCGCCGCCGTCCTCGGCGGGATTGGTAATATTCCCGGCGCCATGTTGGGAGGCCTGCTGATCGGCATTACCGAAACGATGGTCGTGGGTTATTTATCCCCGACATACAAGGATGCGGTCGCCTTTGCGATCTTGATCTTGATATTACTTTTCCGACCCTCAGGCCTGCTTGGTGCGGTCTCGCAGGAAAAAGTCTGAAACTAAGAAGAGAGGAGTCTGAATTCAGAAGTCAGAATAATTTTCAGTCCATCTACCTTCTGACTTCTGACTCCTGCTTTCTGGCTTCTCGTACCTATGCCTCGTTACTTACGTAATCTGATCATCGCCCTGGTTGTGATCGGCGTTCTCTACGGTCTCGACATTGTCTTCCAGGGGCGCACGATTAATCCTTACTTTAGTCGCATCCTGATGCTCTCCGGCATCGCTATCACCCTCGCCGTCTCACTCAACCTAATCAATGGCTTCACCGGACAGTTTTCAATTGGTCACGCCGGTTTCATGGCCGTCGGCGCGTATTCTGCTGCCTACTTTTCGGTGACCTATGGCGCTAACCTGGCAGCCACACTCGGCGATGGCAAACTCGGTTGGTTAATTGCGCTCAGCATCGCGACGCTAATTGGAGCTTTTGTTGCGGGCCTGGCAGGACTGATTGTGGGCGTACCCTCGCTGAGACTCAAAGGCGACTACCTCGCGATCGTAACTCTTGGCTTTGGACAAATCATTGTCGTCTTTCTGAACAACATCGAGACGGTCGGCGGCGCCCGCGGATACTCAGGCATCCCGATCGTCAAGAGCTTCTTCTGGATTTTTCTGATCGCGATTCTCACGATCACAATCGTTTACAACATCGTCAACTCCGCCTTCGGCCGAGCCTTGATTTCCATTCGCGAAGATGAACTGGCGGCGGAGGCGATGGGCGTCAATACCACACGCTACAAAGTGATGGCGTTTGTGATCTCGTCGGCAATGGCCGGAGCGGGCGGGGCGGTTCTAGCGCACTTTGACGGCTACTTGAATCCCAAGTCGTTCGAGTTCATCAAGTCATTTGAAATCCTGATCATGATTATTCTGGGCGGACTGGGATCAATCGTTGGCTCCGTCTTGGGTGCGATTCTGCTGACCGTCTTACCCGAAGCGCTGCGTGGTTTCGCCGAGTATCGCATGGTGATCTATTCGTTGCTGCTGATCATCCTGATGATTACTCGTCCGCAGGGCTTATTGGGCAAGACCGCGGCATTCAAGGGCTGGCGGGCTCGACGAAAGGCAAAGTCGCGCACTGAAGCAGAAGAGATAACGGCAGAGGATCGAAGCGCCGGTAACAAGTTGAAGAAGGCTACGCTGGGCGAACGCCCCAGTGAGACATCGCTCGGGGAAGGAGACGAGAAATGAGCAACAACGTCGCCCCCGACAACGGCAAGGCCACGGTCCTGAAGACTGATAAAGCTACGATTCGTTTCGGTGGTCTCGTCGCCGTAAATGAACTCGACATGGCGGTCCGTTCGCACGAGATCTACGGCTTAATTGGACCGAACGGGGCCGGGAAAACCACAATTTTTAATTTGCTGACCGGGGTTTATAAGCCGACCTCGGGAGCGATTCACTTCAAAGACAAACGGATCGACGGAATGCGGCCTTATGAGATTGCGGGTCGCGGAGTCTCGCGCACGTTTCAGAATATTCGACTTTTCCCCAGTATGACGGTGCTGGAAAACGTGATGACGGCCTGTCACATTCACATGGGACAGAATCTGCTCGACGCGGTGTTGCGCACGCCGCGCTTCACCAAAGACGAAGAAAAACATCGCGACTACTGCATGGAGTTGCTGGCCATCTTCGACCTGGATCGTTTCAAAGATGAGGGCGGAACCAGTTTGCCCTACGGCAGTCAGCGGCGCCTCGAGATCGTGCGCGCCCTCGCCACCCGCCCACAATTGCTGTTGTTGGACGAGCCGGCGGCGGGTATGAATCCATCTGAGCAGGAAGATTTGATGAATCTGATACACGAGATCCGCGATCGCTTCTCGTTGACGATTCTACTGGTCGAACACAACATGAAAGTTGTGATGGGCGTTTGCGAACGAATTCAGGTTGTTGATTACGGGAAATCGATCGCTTTGGGGTTGCCGGAAGAAATCAAGAACGATCCAAAAGTTATTGAGGCGTACCTTGGAGACTAATGGCTTTTGGTCTTGGGTCTTGGGCTTTTGAACTTTGTACTTGGAACTTTGAACTTTGATTTCCCACGAGCCTTAAGCTTTTACGTTGAGGGCGGCGCTAGGTTGAGCAAACAGACAAAGAACAAAGTACTAAGTTCAAAGTACAAAACCAAAGGCCCTAAGACCAAAAGCCAAAAACCAAATTTAAGATGCTTACGTTAGAAAATGTATCGGTAAATTACGGCGCCATCGAAGCTCTGATAGGCATTTCGATGCACGTAGAAAAAGGTGAAGTCGTAACCTTGATCGGCGCAAATGGCGCCGGCAAGACGACTACCTTGCGCACGATCACCGGGCTGCTGGAGCCCCGCGCGGGAAAAATTATTTACGAAGGAGAGGACATCAGCAGCAAACCAACCCATAAACTTGTCGCGCGCGGTATCTCCATGTCCCCCGAAGGTCGAGGCGTGTTTGCAAATCTTTCAGTGCGCGAAAATCTGCAGATGGGAGCGTATCTGAATAAGAATAAAAAAGAAGTTGCGGCCGACATGGAGCGTGCCTTCACGATGTTTAGTCGACTGAGGGAACGAGAATCTCAGAAGGCGGGGACACTCTCCGGCGGTGAACAACAGATGCTGGCAATCGGACGCGCGCTGATGTCGCGGCCACGGTTGCTGCTGCTCGATGAACCTTCGCTGGGGCTGGCTCCGCTCGTGGTGCACACCATCTTTGAAGCCATCGATGAAATCAGAAGTAAAGGCACCACCATCCTGCTGGTCGAGCAAAATGCGCACGCAGCTCTGGGACATTCAGATCGTGCGTACGTTCTGGAGACCGGTCGAATTGTCATGGAAGGACCATCCAAGGAACTCGCCGCCGATCCGCGAATCAAAGAAGCCTACCTCGGCGAGTAGATCACTATTCCAGTGTCTGGCCCACAATATTCATCATCACAGCTTGGGGCGAACCGTGGGCTACGGTTGCTGCTAGCCTTGACGCTACTTCTCCCAGGCTTGTCATGTGGGATCCGGAATCAAGATGGTACACGCGACAACAGCACTATCAAGATTGGTTACTTTGGCGATCTTTCCGGACCAACATTCAATTTCGGACAATCCGCGAAACATGGCGTGCTGCTCGCCGCTGCCCAAATCAACCAGGCCGGCGGCATCAATGGGCGGCAGATCGATGTCGTCATTGAAGACGATCAGGGTAGTCCGGAACGGGCCGCTATGGTTGCTAACAAACTCGTGCATCAGGATAACGTCGTCGCGCTCATTGCCGGCGGAGCGTCCGGCAGCAGCCTGGCGGCTGGACCAAACGCTCAAGCCGCGAAAATCCCGATGATCTCCCCTTCTTCGACCAATCCGGCCGTGACGCAAATTGGTGATTACATTTTCCGGGCGTGCTTCATCGACGCTTTCCAGGGAGAAGTGATGGCACGATTTGCTTTCAATAGTCTGAAAGCAAAGAAGGCCGCGATCATGCTTGACTACAATTCCCCGTACAGTCGCGGCCTTACAGATTTTTTTGAATTGAGTTTTACCAAGCTGGGCGGACAGGTCGTTAGCAAGCAGTCGTACACGCAGGGTGATGCCGACTACAAAGGGCAGTTGAGCTCCATTAAAGCAACGGAACCCGACGTGATTTATCTGCCGGGCTATTACGGAGACATTGCCATTATCGCCAAGCAGGCAAGGCAATTAAATTTAGTGCAACCTTTATTAGGTGGAGATGGTTGGGATGCTCCAGAGCTGTGGCCGCTGGGAGGCGATGCGCTAAACGGTTCTTACATCTCCAATCATTACTCGGTCGAGGATCCTTCGCCGGCAACGCAGAAATTTGCCGAGGAGTACCGGCTGCAATCCGGAAACCTAATGCCGGATGCACATTCTGCTTTGGCTTATGATGCGATGCGGTTTTTGGTGGAAGCGATTCAACGAGCTGGAACACAAGGACCAAAACTGCGGGATGCTTTAGCAGCTACAAAAAACTTTTCGGGCATCACGGGCGTGATAAGCATGGACAAGGATCGTAATGCTGTGAAGCCTGCGGTAGTTCTAAAACTCGAAGACGGTAGGTACATTTACCTGGAAACAATCCAACCCGAATCAACGACGGCCAGCCTTCCCAGTCCCTCTCCCTCACCATCTGCAACAAAAGGAAGGCGAAGAACAAAACCAACAAATTAGCCGCGGATTAACGCGGATGACACAGATCTCATTTGTCACCGATTTGGCCCGCGGTCGCACCAATTCTTATCCGTCAAATCCGCGTTCATCCGCGGCTAAATTACTTCCTAGACTGCTTCCGATTGTGAGGAGAAGTGAAACTCTTTTACTTTGAGTGCCGGCAGTAACGCAGCAGCGTTCCCCTGCCCTTCTGCGCTGCCGACCCGTTCCGGGACGCCAATCATTTCTACATTCCCCGGCGCGAGCAATGCCATCAAACTCTGGTTGAACCGGAAATTCTTCACCGGATACCGAATCTTGCCACCCTCGATGTACCAGATTCCGTCGCGCGTCAATCCTGTTTGCAAGGCGGTGCGCGGATCAACTCCGCGGATATACCAAAACCGTCCCAGTAAGATCCCGCGTTCCGTTCCGCTGATCATCTCCTCGAGAGTGGCGGGACGCGCGGAGCTTTCCATAATTGAGTTGACGGGACCCGGTGTCGGCTGCTTGTCCTTTTGCGCAGCCCAATAACGCGAATAAGTCAGGTTCTCAAGCACACCATTGCGCACCAGTTGAATACGCTGCGCGGGTATCCCTGCCTGCGCGGATTGCGAGCCCGGAAGTTCCGGCTTCCACGGATCGCTATAAAGATTAATGCGTTCATCGAAGACCTGCGTGCCAACTTTCGTCTTTCCTCCCGGCAATGAGAAAGGACTGCGACCCTCGTCAGCGCTGCGAGCGTCGAAACTAAAAGCGAAGAAGGAAAGCAGATCGGCAACCGCCTGCGGCTCGAGAACCGCCGGATAAACTCCCGGCTCAAGCGTACGAGGTCGTCGCCCTTCCAAAGCTTTGCGAATCGCCTCCTGGGCAACACGCTTCACATCGAGCTTGTTAACGTCGAAGTGATTTCGCAGGAAGTAGCCGGAACTGCCACCGTCGCGTGTGCGCGCAGTTGTGGACAAACTGACAAGACTGGAGCGCTCGTAATTAAAGTTTCCATTCTTCGTGGCCGACGCGTTAATCACTCCACGCGCTTGATGAAAACCGGCGCCGATTACGCCCGCGCGCTCGCAGCTGGCAATGACATTGTTAATCGCGCGCGCGCGATCCTGGAGCGAAATGTTCGATGTTGCTTCCGAATATCCATTTACCGGTTTATAAGTCTGGCGACCCAGCGTCGGCAGGTACTCCCGATCAACGGGAGAAATGCGAGCGATCTCTTCGGCCTGCGTAACGGCGGCACGTAGCGAGGCATCGTCAATCTCATTGGTGGACGAAGCGCCACGCTTTTTATCAATCCACACGGTAACGGCCACCGAGGTATTCTTGCGCGCGCCACTGCTGGTGAAGGCGTTGGCGGCGAAGCGCAGGTGCGAGTAGTTCTCGTCATTCACACTGACTATGGCATCGTCCGCGCGAACATAACTGAGTAGCTTATCCGTGATCGCTCGCGCTTCTTGTTCTGTTAGCAACATTCGTGGTCTCCGTAAACCAGTTTTCGAGTTTCGAGTTCCGAGTTTCGAGTTCCCGCAGGGGACAAGTGAATAGCCGTGGGCAACGCCCACGGAGCGGTTCAACATTCGTGTCCCCGCAGGGGACAAGTTCGACCCTTCAGGGTCGACTTGTCGATTCCGTGGGCTTGCCCACGCTATAACTCTGTCCCTCGGGGACATGGAGCTGCGATCCAAACACCAAAGACCAAAAGCCAAAGACCAAATTCTAAGTGCTGCGCGCCGCAGTGTTCAGCACATTCACCTTGCGAAAACGCGCCGGTGGGCACCCATGACTTACAGCATTCGATTGCCCCGGCTCGCCCTTGCCGTCGTTAAAACTGCCGCCTAATTCGTATGTGGATCGCCCACCCAGACCGTCGCATGATCCCCAAAAATCCGTCGTGCGCGACTGGTAAGCCACGTCGCGCAACATGCCGGCAACTTTTCCATTCTTGATCTCCCAGAATGTCTGTCCACCAAACTGGAAGTTGTATCGTTGCTGATCTATCGAGTAACTGCCGTCTCCGTAAATCAGGATCCCGCGTTCCACATCACCGATCAGATCATCCATCGTCGTGTTTGCTGAAGACGGTTGCAGGGACACGTTGGGCATGCGCGGAAACGAAATACTGCCCCAGCTGTCTGCATGCAGGCAGCCATACGATTTTTTAGCGGGCGACATCGCCGCGAGATCGCGGGTCGTCTGCCAATCCACAAACACTCCATCCTTAACCAGTGGCCACTCCTGGGCAGGCACACCCTCGTCGTCAAACCCGACAGTTGCCAACGCGCCTTTTTGCGTCCGGTCGGCTATGAAGTTCACGATATCTGATCCGAACTTTAGTCGGCCGATCTTGTCGGGAGTCAGAAAACTGGTTCCTGCGTAGTTAGCTTCCCACCAAAGCGATCGATCCAATTCCGTTGGATGGCCGACTGACTCATGTATCGTCAGCCAAAGATGCGAAGGATGCAGCACCAGATCGTACTTGCCCGGCTCCACAGATTTGGCTTTGAGCTTAGCTACCGCGTCTTCGCCAGCCTGCTCCGCTTCCTTCAACCAGGGATATTTCTCCATGTACTCATAGCCGAGACCCTGAGGACCGCCGTACGAGTTGCGAGATTGGAAATCACCGTTGGCTCGATTGACTGCGGTTACGTTGAAGTTGGGATTAGCGCGAATAATGTATTGCTCAATCCGCGCTCCATCCGTTGAGGCATAGAATTTTTGCTCGTTAACGAAACCCATCGAGGAGTTGACGAAGCTTACTCCATCCGTTTTTAACGCCCGCTCATTCACCTTCAACAAGAAACCAATCTTGTCATCGATGGGGACTTCAAAAGGATCCTTTTCGAACGAGCTGCGCCAGGTAGCTTCGACTTTCGGTATTCGTGCAAGGGTGACGCGCCGGCGTTGGTAAACCGAGTTTGCGCGCGCTATGTCAACGGCCTGCCGCGTCACCCGCGCTATCTCAGCCGGTGTCACTTCGCGGCTTGAGGCAAAACCCCACGTGCCCTTGAACAAAACACGCACGCCAAAACCAAAGTTTTGACTACGCGAAACGTTCTGAACCTGCTTCTCGCGAGTGGAGATCGACTCGTTGCGATAACGATTAATGCGTATATCGGCGTATGAAACTCCGAGTTTTCGTGCGGTATTCAAGGCGATGTCTGCCAGCGCATTCTTATTGACGGCTTCGGCCGCAACGGCTTCCTCGGCTTCGACATCGCTGATCCACCCGGGCAATGCAGCAGGAGCGACCGCCACTCCGGCTGCCAGCCCGGCTGTCTTGATAAACTCGCGTCTAGAGGTTGTCATGGACAAGACCTTTTAAGATTGGATTTGAACGGGCGGGAATGATCTAACGCGGGCTCGTGAACGTTGTCAACAAACGACAGGCCATTGATCTCCTGCAGTTCTGCCTTGCGGCCAGTCGCTTACAGTTGCTTGCGAGCACTCACCAGCGCTTCACTGACGCGTTCAGGGGCAGTGCCTCCGGCTTGCGATTTGAGACTAAGCGTTGGCTCCAGAGAGAGCGCAGTAAATACGTCCTTATCAATCAGAGTAGACGTTGCTCGTAGTTCCTCGAGAGGCAAACCGTGTAATTCGACTCCGCGCTCAATCGCACGAACCACAAGGCTCCCGACAACCCCATGTGCCTCACGAAAGGGCATTCCTTTGCGCACGAGATAATCGGCCAGCTCGGTGGCATTCATGTAACCTTTGCTGGCAGCGTCGCGTGTGCGCGCTTCGTTAACCTTCACATTTGCTAGAACGGTCGCCGTTACCCGGAGACAGGCGGCGACGGTATCGAAGCTGTCGAAAACAGCTTCTTTGTCTTCCTGCATGTCTTTGTTGTATGCGAGCGGCAAAGCTTTCAGAGTTGTCAGCAGACCGGTGACGTGACCAAAGACTCTGCCCGCCTTGCCGCGCACGAGCTCCATCGAGTCAGGATTCTTCTTTTGCGGCATCAGGCTCGAACCCGTAGCAACAGCATCACTCAATTCGAAGAAGCCGAACTCTGTGGTCGCGTAAATAATGATGTCTTCGGCGAGGCGCGAGAGATGCACCATGATGAGGGCACAGGCATTAGCAAACTCAACACAAAAATCGCGATCACTGACGGCATCGAGACTGTTGCGGGAGACTTCGGCAAAACCCAACTCGGCGGCGAGTGCTTCACGATCAATAGGGAACGATGTCCCGGCAAGCGCCGCGGAACCCAAAGGCATAACGTTCACACGCTTGCGCACATCTGTAAGCCGCTCGCGATCGCGCGCCAGCATTTCAAAATAAGCCAGACACCAATGTGCGAGCAGGATTGGTTGGGCGCGTTGCAGGTGTGTGTAACCCGGAATGACGGTTTGGCTATGCGCTGTTGCGAAGTCGAGCAGTGCCTCCTGCACCGAAGTTACGAGTCCATTCAGGTAGTCTATCGCTTCGCGTAGCCACAAACGCAGATCGGTTGCAACCTGATCGTTGCGGCTACGACCAGTGTGCAACTTCAAACCGTCATCTCCAATCAGATCAACCAGGCACGCTTCAACAAACGAGTGAACGTCTTCGAACTCGACATCAGCAAAATTTGTAAACTTTCCGTCGTCTTGTTCAAGGATCTCGTACAACGCCGCTGTGATCTTGCGGGCTTCGTCGTCAGTCAACACTGCAGCCGTCTTAAGGGCGTTGCAGTAAGCAATACTGCCCCGCACATCGACTTCCAGCAGTCGCCGATCAAACTGGAACGAGCGATTAAACTCCGCGAAGCCTTTATCGGCCTCGCCCTTAAAACGACCGCCCCAAAGGTTTTTTGATTTGCTCAATCAATTCTCCCCCGCATTTCGATGTTGTCCGTCAGTCTACCTTAGTTCCTCGACCAGCTCGTAAGTTTGACCAAAAGGCATCTAGACTGGTATTTTATGCATCTATGCATTGGTTATGCAGGATTAATGCATAGAACTTGAGATGTTAGCGTGAAAAAGGATTCGCGACAACAGAAGATTCTGAGCTTGATTCAGGCCAAGCCGATTGGTACGCAGCACGAGTTACGCGCGCTTCTGGAGCGCACCGGAGTGCCGGCAACGCAGTCGAGTTTGTCGCGCGACCTGGAGGAACTCGGTGTCGTAAAGCACCACGGTCATTACACGGTGCCGCGTTTTCAGAGCACGCCCGCGCGTGGCTTGCTCAGCCTGGATCGCGCCGGCGACAACTTGATCGTCGCCCGGACCGAACCAGGTTTGGCATCCGCGGTGGCGGTGACAATAGACGGCGCTGCCATTGCAGAGATAGTCGGAACCCTCGCCGGTGAAGACACGATTTTCATCGCAGTCAGTGACAGCAAAGCGCAACGCGTCGCGATGAAAAGGGTTTGGGAGTTGTTTTGATAAAGATGGTTTTTGGCCTTTGGTTTTTGCTCTTTGGATTTTGTTTTTTTCAAAGACCAAAGGCCAAAAGCCAAAGACCGAAATGAAAACTATGATGGAGAAAAACATCAACAAGATAGTCCTGGCTTATTCCGGCGGGCTTGATACTTCCGTGATGCTGCGCTGGTTAAAGGAGCAGTACGGCTGCGAGGTTGTCTGCTATTGCGCTGACGTTGGTCAGGGCCAGGAACTGGAAGGGCTGGAGGCGAAGGCGTTGGCCACGGGGGCGTCCAAACTTTACGTTGAAGATTTACGCGATGAGTTTGTGCGCGAGTATGTCTGGACTGCCGTTAAAGCGAATGCGGTCTACGAAGGTGTCTATCTGCTCGGCACTTCTCTGGCGCGACCGGTGATAGCTAAGCGTCAGATCGAAATCGCCCGTCGCGAAGGAGCTGACGCCGTCGCTCACGGCGCCACCGGCAAAGGAAACGATCAAGTACGTTTTGAGCTGACCTATTACGCCTTAGAGCCGGGAATCAAAGTAATCGCCCCCTGGCGCGAGTGGAGCTTTCAGGGCCGCAGCGATTTGATCGCCTACGCTAAACAACACGAAATTCCTGTCAGCGCCACGCATGAGAAGCCCTATTCAACTGACGCTAACCTGATGCACATCTCATATGAAGGCGGCATTCTCGAGGACCCCTGGGCGGCGCCGCCCGAAGACATTTTTCAACTCACGCGCTCACCGGAGAACGCGAAGAGCGAAGCTGAAATGCTCGAGATCACTTTCCTCGCAGGGGAGCCCGTAGCGATTAACGGCGAGAAACTGAGTGCCGTCTCACTTTTGGAACAGCTAAACAAGATTGGCGGCGCGCACGGCATTGGCCGCGTCGATCTCGTTGAGAATCGTTTCGTCGGAATGAAGTCGCGCGGAGTTTACGAAACCCCGGGAGTCACAATTCTCCAGGCTGCGCATCGAGCATTAGAGTCGCTCACGCTCGACCGCGAAGTTATGCACCTGCGCGATTCCTTGAGTGTGAAATTTGCCGAGAGCATCTATTACGGATTCTGGTTTGCGCCTGAGTTTGAGCTATTGCGCAAGATGATCGACGAGACTCAAAAGAACGTCACTGGCGATGTGCGACTCAAACTGTTTCGTGGCAACACCATCGTGCAGGGCCGGCGCTCTCCAAACTCGCTGTACGACGAAAAGGTCGCCACATTCGAGGCAGACACTGTTTACAACCAGCGTGATGCTGAGGGGTTTATCAAACTAAACGCATTGCGACTTAGATCGAGGGCGCAGCACGCCGGAGGGACAGAAATGACTGAACTTGTATTAATCGAAGCCGACAAGATAGGGTCGGCGACCTCTCCATTAGGATTAACCCGGACCGTGGCGATAACAGTTGACTGTCTGACGCCGCGTGCGGGCGATGTTGTTGCGGTGCGCGCACTGACCGACAGCGCTACCTACAACATGCTTGAGTTACCCAGTGGCCGGCTGGCAAAGATTAATCCCGGTGACCTGTTGATTGGAGTCCTCGGTCGCAGACGCGCGCTGAAAGGCTTCGTAGGAGACATTCCCGAAACGATCAAACGCGGCGACCAGCTTCACCTGCTAAACATGGGCGGCGTGATCGGCTTCTGCACCGGGCATCATTCCAGTTTGAGTGACGCCATTTCGGTGGAAGTGCTGGGTTTGGTGACTGATGAATCCGGGCGGATTAGGAACATTGCCGACGCGGCTCTTCCGGTACGCACGCAGCTGGGCGACACCGCGCCCATCGTGATGATTGCCGGCACAAGCATGAACAGCGGCAAGACCTATGCTGCCACTGAATTGATCAAACAGGCTACGCGTGCCGGGCTGCGTGTCGCGGCTGCCAAACTTTCCGGAGTTGCTTGCCTGCGCGATACGCTGAACATGTTGGATCACGGCGCGTTCGCGACCGCGAGTTTTCTGGATTGCGGTCTGCCTTCAACTGTTGGCGCGGGTGATCTCGCCCCAATGGCGAAGGCGATCATTGCGAAACTGAATGAAGATTTGCCGGACTTGATTGTGTTGGAACTAGGCGATGGAATCCTCGGTGGCTACGCTGTCGATTCAATCTTCGACGATAGCGAACTCCGCGAAGCGACTGCAGCCTTCGTGTTTTGCGCGTCGGACTATGTTGGGGCGTGGGGCGGAATCGAGCTGCTGCGACGCCGTGGTATTGAGATCGATCTGATTGCCGGCTCGGTTACGGACTCACAAATGGGACAGGATTACATTGAGACTGAGTTTGGTGTGCCTGCCGCAAATGCCCGGCGTGACGGCGCACTGTTGTTCGCGCGAATCAAATCAAAGATCGAGGCAGCACAAGAGAAAGTGGCCGCTTAAGGTCCGCGGCGCCAGCGAAGCAAAGCGACAACGAGAAACGCAACTCCAACGAAAAGGAAGGTGCGGCTTCCACTTATCCCGATCGCGATGAACGCGATCGCGAGAACAAGAAAAACCATGGCGTCTCGTCGCATTTTTGCGTACCTCAATTTGGAAGTCGAACAGCGTCATAATAGCAAATCGGGGCGAAACGAATACGCGTGAACGAAGATGACAACGAAAAAGGAGAACATTCGTGTCGGAATTTTTGGTGGCTCGGGCTATGGCGGCTCCGAGCTACTCCGCATTCTGCTGCAACACCCTGACGTCAGCATCTCGTTTCGTCACTGCAAATGAGCAGGCGGGCAAAGCAGTTGGCGAAGTGCATCGGAATCTCCATGGTCTCACCGATCTACGTTTCACTGACTCACCAGGCGATTTAAATAAGCTCGACGATCGATTGTGCCTTTCTCGCGCTTACCTCATGGACAGGCGATGGAGATTGCGCCGCAGTTACCGGCTCATGTGAAAGCGATCGATCTATCGGGCGATTTCCGCCTCCGCGACCAGGGTGAATTTGAAGCGCATTACGGCCGCGCGCACACAGCGATGAATGCCCAGGCTGATTTTGTCTACGGTTTGACTGAAACAAATCGAGAAGCGATCAAAAGCGCACGGCTGATAAGTAATCCCGGCTGTTTTGCCACAGCAACTTTGCTGGGATTGGCGCCCCTCGTCGCTAAGAATTTGATCGCTGGTCGCGTTGTAGTTGATGCGAAAACAGGTTCGTCGGGTTCAGGCGCTAAAGCCGCAGCCAACACGCATCATCCGCAAAGGATGAACTCCTTCTACGCCTACAAGCCTTTCACTCATCAACATGTGCCTGAGATTGAGCAGGAGTTACGAAACGTCGGTGAATGGAATAGCGAGTTGGTATTCATGACTCATTCGCTGCCAGTCGCTCGTGGAATTTTTGCTTCGATCTACGTTGAAACAAAAACTGAATTGACTGAAGCTGAAGTGCGCTCTGAGTTTAATAGTTACTTCGGTGACTCTTTCTTTGTCAGAATCGTGAAAGGTTCTCCCGACATTAATTGGGTGAAAACCACTAACTTCTGTGACCTTGGGTTTGCCGTGCGCGGGCGACAGTTAGTTGTGTTTTCAGCCCTGGATAATCTCGTCAAAGGCGCGGCGGGTCAGGCAGTACAGAATATGAATCTGATGTTTGGACTCGACGAAACGACGGCGTTGAAGCTGATTGGCACCAATCCTTAGTTGACGCTTAATACGCCAAGGCACGGAGACGCAGAGACGCAAAGCGAAAAAAAGCGCGAACTGCAGCTTAGTTCAAATGATTATCAGATTCTTAAATCTTTTGAGTTCTCTGCGCCTTGGCGTCTTTGCGCCTTGGCGTTAAAAGACGAGCGGATTTTGATGAAACCTGAAACGAGCACAGCCTTCAGCGAAGTTGTCGCACTTGAAGATCGCTATCAATTAGCGACGTACAAAAAGATGCCGCTTGTCGCTGAAAGAGGCGAAGGCGTCTGGTTGTACGCCAGCGATGGGAAGAAGTATTTGGATTTATATGGCGGTCACGCAGTGGCCGGCACGGGGCATTCGCATCCTCACGTTGTGGCCGCATTGCAGGCTCAGGCAGGTAAGCTGCTTTTCTATTCAAACCTGGTTTATTCGGAAGCACGCGCTCGGGCTGCAGAAAAACTCGCTGACATTTCGCCGGCGCCCTTAAGTAAAGTCTTTTTCTGTAACTCCGGCACCGAAGCGAATGAGAATGCGATGCGCATGGCTCGGCTGGCAACCGGTCGCGAGAATGTCATCACCTTCTCCGGCGGATTTCATGGACGCACCGCTGATTCGATCAGCGCAACGTTTCTCGGGAAGTATCGGGAGATCGGCAAACCAAATGTGCCAGGACACCTGGCAGCCGAGTTTGGCGACCTTGATTCGGTAAGAGAGCTCGCGGATGAATCGGTGGCAGCTATCATGTTGGAACCGATTCAATCTATGGCGGGCGTGCGCATGGCCGAGCCTGAGTTCTATCTTGGGTTGCGCCAGCTGTGTGATGAACGTGGGATCGTTCTGATTTATGACGAGGTACAAACGGGCGTCGGTCGCACCGGAGAATGGTTCTTCGCCGGAAGCAACTCCGGCGCAGGTGTCGTGCCTGACGTCATCACACTCGCCAAAGCGCTGGGCAGCGGCATCCCGGTGGGCGCCTGTCTGGTGTCCGAAAGAATTGCAGAGCACATCAAGGAAAACGATCTGGGAACGACGTTTGGCGGAGGCATGATGGCCATGGCGGCGGTTACCGCCACCCTCGAAGCAATCGAACTCGACAACATGTTGGCCAATGTGAAAGTTGTCGAAGCGCATTTGCGTGATTCATTGGCGGCAGTTCCGGGGATCGTCGAGATCAAGGGAAAAGGATTTCTCCTGGGCGTGCGGTTCACTGCGAAGGCCGCAGACATACATCGTGCTTTGCTTGAACGGCAGATCATTACCGGCACCTCGAGCGACCCACATGTCCTGCGCCTCTTGCCGCCGCTGTGTCTCCAAAAGACGTGAGGTCGATTTGTTTGTGCAAACGCTGCGGGAGATCGCGAACTATTAGGTGAGGGGCGTTACAGCAAAGGCGGAATCAGTCCGCGAAGCGGACGACAGCAGAGAGCCTAAGGCGTGAGCCCCGGGTAGACTTCAAGTTGGATGGCCGAGCCCGTGAAACGGGCGAAAGCAATTGGTTTATTAGACTGTCACCCGCTTCGCGGGTTCGTAAATCCTAAGCTCTTTAACCTGGGACTTACGCCTCAGGCTATATGCTTTCACCTGCTTCGCAGGTTCGATTGGCAAAATCAGAAACCGTTTAAGCGGTTTCCAATAACTAACCCTTGGCGACACCGGGCTGAAGCCCGGTGTGAATAAGAGAGAGCTTAAAGTGACCAGTAGTTGGTTCGACATCATCGGGCTCATCGGAGTGGTGCTGATTGTTGTTGCTTATCTGCTTTTACAACTTGGCAAGTTGCCGAGCTCAGCGCCGAGTTACTCGTTGCTGAATGCGGTGGGCGCGTTGCTGGTGATGATTTCGCTGTTTTTTGATTTCAACCTATCCGCGTTTTTGATGGAAGCTTTTTGGTTTGTAATCAGTCTGTTTGGTCTGGTGCGACCGGTGTTTTCCAAGCGACTCGCCTCGAACCGTTAGACGCATGATGAAGAACTTCTTATCCAGCGGCGATTGTTCGCGAGAGCAATTGGAAGAGCTGATCGAAGCCGCGCAGCAGTACAAGGCCGGCGCGCGAACGGCCAAGCCACTTGACGGCCGTTCCATCGCTCTCGTGTTTTTCAATCCGAGTTTGCGCACGCGAGCCTCAATGCAGGTGGGCATCTACGAACTTGGCGGCCACGCTGTGGTGCTGGAGCCCGGCGGCACGAGTTGGACATTGGAGCATCGATTGGGAGCTACAATGGACGGCGATAAGACCGAGCATGTCGCTGAATTCGTTCGCGTGTTAGGCCGCTACTGCGCGGCGATTGGAGTGAGAACTTTTGCCGCGCTGAAGAACTGGGAAGAGGAACGAACCGATCCTGTGTTGCAGGCATTCGCAACCTTTGCCGACGTACCTTTAATTAATCTTGAGTCGGCAATGTTTCATCCCTGCCAGGCGTTGGCTGACATGATGACAATTCGCGAGAAACTGGGGACCGGACGTAAACGAGTGGTGTTGAGCTGGGCTTGGCATCCGAAACCCTTGCCGATGGCAGTACCGAACAGTTTTGCGTTGGCCGCCGCGCAGATGGGACACGAAGTTGTTGTGGCGCATCCGGCCGGTTATGAACTGGATGAGGAGCTTGTGGCGAACATCGACAATCAGGCAAGACACGCGGGCGGCAGTTTGCAGGTCACTAATGACATCGATACGGCCTTTGCCGGCGCCGACGTGATCTACGCGAAGAGTTGGGGCGCGAAACAATTCTACGGCGCTGCAGATCGTGACGTTGCGTTTCGCGCTCAATTTCGTGAGCAGTGGATTGTCGACCAACAGAAGATGGAGCGCACGAACAAGGCGATCTTTATGCATTGTCTGCCGGTGCGGCGAAATGTGATTGTGACGGATGAAGTAATTGACTCGCCCGCTTCTGTGGTCATAGACGAAGCTGAGAATCGCTTGCATGTGCAGAAGGCGATCCTGGCGGCACTTGTAGGGGTGAAGTAATTGAGCCACAGATGAACGCAGATGGACACGGATTTAAATAATCTGATCTAATAATCCGTGTGTATCCGCGTAAATCCGTGGCTAAAAAATCCGTATCTGCAAACACATGGCTACAAGCACTAACGAAATCGGTAATCAGTTACGGCTCGATTTACTTCGAGAAGCGTTGCCGTACATTCAACGCTTCCAGGGGCAAACCTTTGTCGTCAAACTATCCGGTAAGGCGACTGAAGATCAGGCGAACCTGAGTTCACTCGCGGAAGAACTCGCTTTGCTTCATCAGGTCGGTATCCGGCTCTCTGTTGTGCATGGTGGTGGAAAGCAGTTGAGTGAGCTTGCAATGCGGATGGGGATCGAGCAAACGATCATCGAGGGCCGTCGGGTCACTGACGACGCTACTCTCGAAATGGCGAAGATGGTATTCGCAGGCCAGATAAACACCAACATTCTCTCAGCCTTACGAAATCGCGGCGTGGAAGCTGTAGGGCTGTCGGGCGTAGACGGAAACATTGTGCACGCTGAACGCCGACCGCCGCGTGAAGTTTTGAACCGCGAAACCGGCGAGCGGGCCGAAGTGGATTTCGGTCACGTTGGTGATGTAGTTGAGATCAACTCAAGACTGCTGACCGTGCTGCTGGATCAGGGTTACCTCCCTGTCGTTTCATCGCTCGGAGCAGATTCAGAAGGCACGGTCTTCAATATCAATGCCGACACGATTGCCGCAGAGATTGCCATTCAGTTGAAAGCCGAAAAATTAATTCTGCTTTCGGACGTGGATGGCATTTACCTGAGGGCGGGCCAACCCGAAACCAAGCTCTCGCGCTTGACGGCAGCAGAAGCGGAAACGTTGATTAAGGATGGCAAGGCGACAGGCGGTATGATTCCGAAACTGCAGAGCATCGCGGAACTGCTGCGGCGAGGCGTTCACAGCGCTCACATAATCAGTGGCATCAATCGTAACGCCCTGCTCTCTGAAATTTTCACCGATCAGGGCACAGGCACAATGATCGTCGCATAAGAAGCCTCTTAGCGAATCGATGGACAACGAAACAATCGCACGCCGGTTTGCTCAGCTCGCAGCTCTGATGGAGATTCGCGGCGACGATCCCTTTCGTCTGCGGTCTTATCGGAATGCTGCTGAAGCAATCGAGACCTGGCCCGTCGAGATGGTCGACATCGCTGCGCATGAAGGTGAGGCAGGATTACAAGGCATTCCCGGGAGTAGGCAAGGCAATCGCGGGAAAGATTTTGGAGTTATTGGATAAGGGAACGTTCGATGTTTGGGAACGACTAACAGCGGAAACTCCCGCCAGCGTTCTCGATCTGCTTGAGCTACCGGGCATCGGTCCGAAGACTGCAGCTAATCTGCATCAGAAATTCAAAATTTCTTCGCTCAAAGATCTGAAGGCGTTCGTTGCCGGCGGGCGGCTTGGATCAAGTTGATGGCATCGGCGCAAAGACGGCAGCACGGATCAAGGAAAGCCTTGAAGAATTGAGATCAGACCTGCACGGCAGAACTTTCAATGTCCCCGCAGGGGACAGAGTTAATAGCCGTGGGCAACGCCCACGGTTCGTCACCAATAACCTTTCCTGACCCTGAAAGGGTCGGACTTCGCTAGTTAGATTCACCGATCTGCTGAATCCACCTGGCCTATCACTTCGTTTTCTTCGACCCTTTCAGGGTTGGGTTGATTTCACTGATTGGTTCCGTGGGCGTTGCCCACGGCTATTGACTTTGTCCCCTTCGGGGACATGGAGAGCGTGAATTCTGTAGGTCGTTGCCCTACGTCGTATTTGTTTTCCCTTCGTTGCCTTCGAAACACCTCTCATGTTTGAATTGCGCCGTTCGATCGCTTCCAAAACTTCTCTTCAGAATTCAAACACTCTCAATTGAAATCAACGAGGAACCTAATGTCTAAGAAGATCAAACGTCGCGACTTCATCCGGAGCACTGCCGCCGCGGGTGTCACTTTGGCAGCAGCACAATCTACCGTCAGTCAGTTTCCAAATTTACTGATTCAGAGTGGCGTCAAACCGATTGTGATTGCCTCAGGTAATGGCAATCGCTTCAAGAACGGCGGAAACGAAACCTGCGTTCAAAAAGCCTTCGGGATGATGACCAAAGGTGCAGATGTTCTCGAAGCCCTGGTTGCCGGCGTGAACATTGTCGAGTTGGATCCCCTCGACGACAGCGTCGGTTATGGTGGCTTGCCCAACGCGGACGGAGTGGTGCAGCTCGACGCGTCGTGCATGCACGGTCCGAAGAAGCGCGCCGGCGCGGTCGCCGCGCTTGAAGGTGTGCGCACTCCTTCGCTTGTTGCCCAGGCGGTGCTGCACACAACCGATCATCATCTCATCGTAGGCAAAGGCGCCCAGTTGTTTGCGCGCAACATGGGTTTCAAGATTGAGGACGATCTGAACACAGAGCATTCGCGACGGATTTGGCTAGAGTGGAAACGTCGCACAGATCCCTCCCACTATCTCGATCCCAAGACTCGCTCTGAAGTTTGGCGACGTGAAGGCCTGAAGATGGTGGCCGAAGGGCTGATTGATCGCGACCACTACTACGGCACGATCAATTGTAACGGCGTGAATGCCAAAGGAGAGATTTGTGGAGTCACGACTACAAGTGGTCTGGCGTGGAAAATTCCGGGACGCGTGGGGGATTCGCCGATTTTAGGCGCGGGGCTTTACGTTGATGGCACTGTGGGCGCCGCCGGTTCGACGGGACGAGGCGAAGCCAACTTGTACAACCTCTGTTCGTTTCTAATCGTGGAAGAGATGCGGCGCGGCGCTCATCCGAAAGATGCGGGGATGGAAGCGTTGAAACGTATTCAGGCGAACACGATCGAGAAACGCTTACTTAATTCACGCGGCACGCCAAACTTTGGCGTCAACTTCTATATCATCAACGCCAAAGGCGACTATGCGGGCGTGACCATGTACCAAGGTTCGCGCGCGACCTTTGCGATTTGCACGGAGCGGGGCCCGCAGACTCTTACTTGTGAAGGCTTGCTGCCGGGAATTGCGGACTAAACCGGGTCCAAAGTTCAAGGTTCAAGTTTCAAGTTCCAAGTTTCAAGTTCAAGGTTTCAAGTTCGAGGTTCAAGGTTCGCTGTTGACGATCAAATGCGCTAACTAAAGTTTGCTTAAGCGCCAGCAACTGTCGCTAGAGCACTTGAACCTTGAACTTGAAACCTTGAACTTGAAACTTTGGACCTTGGACTTAGGATTAACCGTGTACCGTGGCTGGAGTCTGCCCGTATTTCTGCGTGGCGAATCCGACAATTAGGCCAACGAGACTGCCAGGCAGCATGATCTCAAAATAGTAACCACCGACGGCGAATCGCGCGGTCAGATACGCGAGCAGCGCCCCAATCGCCAGACCAAATAACAGTCCGAGCGGGAGCGAATGGAACTTCTTGGCGAAGAATCCAATCGCAATTCCGGCGATGATGCCCTTGAACGTTGAGCTGATAACAATACTGGCAAGTTGATCGCGAACGGCCGGGGTAAAGTACGCTGTCAGTCCGTCAAAAGCGCCCAGCACTGCGCCTACAATGATGCCAATCAGGGGTTTGGACATGTCACTCTCCTTGGATGATCTGTGATTTGCAAATTCAGATTTTGAAGTCAAAACTAGCGAGTTACTTTTACTTACATCTTATTCTCACCGCGGCTTCAGCCCGGTGCTACGGCGCGTCTACGAAGTTGTGAACCGTTTCAACGGTTTTCTCCTTACTGTCCAATCCACTTCTTAAACCGTTAAAAACGGTTAGCGCCAAGAAGGTTTCTGCGCACCGGGCTAAAGCCCGGTGTGAATAAAAGGACCAAGCACCAGGTAATTATCGAATATGGTCTCTTCCTGGAATACTCAGCTTCATTTCCTCTGTACTTCTATTAAACGGCGGCGCCAATTCCTTTAGCCCTGCGCGGAGACAATGAAAAAAATCCGCATCAGCAAATATGCGAGAACTATCAGCACCAAAACCCGGTTCTTGCTGACCCAGCGCTGAACCTTTTCAAACCAGTTCTCGCGGTACGCCGATACCGGTTCGTCGTTTAGCAACCGGGCCACATCCGCAGCGAGTTCGGCTGCGGTCGCATAACGATCTTCGCTCGACGCAGACATCGCTTTCAGACAGACAGCTTCCGCAGCTTTGCTTACCTTTGCGTTCACTACTCGCGGCTTCACGGCGGCAGGCGAACGGTTGGTCAAGAGAAAATAGAGAATCGCCCCCAACGAATAAACATCCGAGCGTTCGTTGAGTTGTTTGATCTCGCCCCGTTCCTGTTCGGGGGACATGTATTTCGCTGTGCCAATAATTGTTCCGTGCATCGTATCGCCAGGGTCTTCTGGTTCCGGATCTTGCTGTGCTCTCGACGGCAATCGCAAAGTATCAGCCTCGGAAGCATTGCGCTCCGCAAGACTGTTGGGAAACAACTTAGCAACGCCCCAGTCCAACACCAGCACCTCACCGAACGCCCCGATCATGATGTTTTGTGGTTTTAAATCGCGATGGATCACACCGTGAGCATGTGCGAAGCTGACGGCGTCACAAGCGGCTTGAAACTTCCGCAGCCGGTCTTTGATCGAACCTACAGTTGCGGCGTACTGGTCCAAACGTTCGCCACGCACCAGTTTCATGGCATAGAACACGCGGCCATCGACGAGCGCGCCAACGTCGTGCACCGGAACGATGCCGGGATGCTCCAGGCGCGCGATGATTTGCGCTTCCCGTACCATTCGACGCGCCAGTTCTGATTCATTCGGACTGGGGCTTAAAACTTTGACGGCGATCTCACGATGTAGGTCTGAGTCTTCAGCTAAATAAACAGTTCCCATCCCACCATGTCCCAACTCGCGAATCACACGGTACTTAGTGCCGCTGAAATCCGGGTGCGCGGCGATGCGCAGCAAACGATCGAGTTTCTGATCAGAAAGGGACTTCATTTCGCCTCGACGCCCAGTAGCGCTCGGACCTCCGCCTCGAACTCCGCTTCGGTTCCAGTGAGCTCCCGCACCTTCTCCAGCAAAATCTTTCGGAAGTCTCGGCGGGCCGCTGCAAGGTAATTGGTGACATCCGTGGTTTTCAATTCAAACTCGCTCGCTAATGAAGCGTAAGAGACTTTCGCCTCGGCGTCATCGTGCAGATCGTAACGCTCGAAAAGTTGGAAATAGATGGCACGTCCACTTTGCTCGTAACGCTGCTGCAGTGTTTCGACGGCGAGCGTGAACAGGCTGCGCACCCATTCGTGATGGAAGAAGTCCTCAGGATTCATTTCGGGCGTGGGGAAATTGCTGATGAGTTCGGTTTCCGCAACTACAAAATCAAGCGAAAGATGATTGGCGCCGCCACCGCGCTTCAGTCGCTGTTCCGCCTTGTTTTGATTGGCCACGAAGCGATCCAGACACGTGCGAAAGAAAGTTTGAAAGCTGGCCTTGCCGGCGTCGTAGCCTGCGAAATACCTTTTCTCGATGGCAGTGACGAAGAAACTTTGCGTTAGATCTTTGGCGTCTTCGTTCGAAGCCTGCCATTTAATGCGAAGGTATTTGTAAGCCGGTTTCCAATAGCTGGCGACGATGGTTTCGAGTGCACGTTGACGCACTTCCTCGTCGTCGCTGGCAGCTGCTGCGATGGCAGAATGGCGGGTAATCGGGAACCTATGGAGCGGCCCACCTATATCTGTATCAATGTCCATCGATTCGATGATTTATCACAACGGCAGGTTTTTCACGAAGAGTATAATCGTTGTGACGACCAAAAAAGGACGTTAGTCTGTGACTTCAGTAATGTCCAAGGCCCAAGGTCCAATGTCCAAAGTCCGGTATCGGACGATGAGACGCGGCACTTAGAGTTTGCTTAAGGGCTAATAAGTGTCGCTAGCAGACCTTGGACATTGGACCTTGGACGATTACTGAAGTCAGAGACTTGCCGCACACCTGCAGTCAGAGACGACGCTGCTCTATTTTCCTTCGTCCCTGGGCGCGGACTAATATTCCAAGATGGCCAAGCAAAAGCAGCTAAATCTTATTTTTCATCCGGCTACGCCTTCTCGTTGGAGCGATCTTGAAGCGCTCTTTGGTGAACGGGGCGCTTGTGGCGGTTGCTGGTGCATGTTTTGGCGACTGCCACGAAAGGAATTTGATGCCGGCAAAGGAACATCAAACAAACGTGCGCTGAAAGGAATTGTAGCTTCCGGACGCGAACCAGGCATCATTGGTTATTTGAATGATGAACCGATTGCCTGGTGCGCAGTTGCGCCGCGTGAGGATTACATCGCGCTTGAGCGGTCGCGCATTCTGAAACCTGTTGATGACCAACCAGTGTGGTCTGTCTCATGTTTGTTCATCAAAAAGCCTTACCGTCGTCAGGGAGTATCCGCACAATCACTGCGGGCAGCGGTTGCGTTTGCAGCGTCGCAGGGCGCGTCCATCGTCGAAGGCTATCCAGTGGAACCATCGATGAACACTATCCCCGATCCCTTTCTGTGGCACGGCATAGCTTCTTCCTTTCTGGCGGCCGGGTTCAAGGAAGTTGCACGTCGATCGAATTCGCGTCCCATCATGCGTTGTGAGGTTGTTCATTCCACGAGCGCATCCAGACGGAGACGCCAGGTACGAAGCAAACGATGATAGTGTGCTCGGACACGAAGGCGAATCAGCATCAACGGCAAACATTTAATCGCGGACTGCCACATCACGCGCGGAGCTGAGGCATGAGTTTGCAAGCGGGTTTTATAAAAATCCTGATCAGCACAATCCTCGCGACCTCGTCCGTCGTTCACCTGCAAGACAAACGAGACGACAATTCACCGCTTCTCGAAGTGGGAAGCGCAGCGGCGAATACTTCAGCAAGTGGAAATGCTCCGGCAATCAAAATCGTTTCCTACAACATTCGTTGGCGTAGTGGCAAACAGCTTCACGAAATCATTCAACTTCTCAAAACTGATCCTGAAATAGGTGGGGCGGCAATTCTGGGTTTGCAGGAAGTCGATCGCAACAAAAAGCGCACGGCAAACACAAACACCGCGAAGTTAATTGCGGACCAGCTGGGGCAATATTACGCGTGGGCCGCGCCACCAACTGCAAAGACTGATGAGGAAGAGGAAACGGGTGTAGCTATACTAAGTAGTTACCCGATTACAGACGTTCAGCGCATCGTGCTTCCCAATCCCGGGCCTGGCGGCAGGCGGCGCGTTGCGCTGGGAGCGACAATCAAGGTTGCTGGAACCCTGATCCGCGTCTACTCGGTTCATGCGGAAACGAGAATCTCAGTAACTAAAAAGTTGGATCAACTTAATAGTGTATTGCAGGATCTATCTCGCTATCCGCCGGAGATGCCGGCAATTGTGCTGGGCGATTTCAATACCTGGGAACCCAGGTCGGCTGGGAAGACCACGAAATTTTTCCTGAACCATAGATTCGCAACTCCCTTTCCAAATGACCGGGAGACATTTTGGCGAAAAATTCTCGGAATACAATTTACTTTGAAGCTTGATTGGCTCTGGTTGCGTGGCTTGCAAGGAACCAGTCATGGCATCGATGAAAAGATTTGTATTTCGGATCACTGGCCCTTATGGACAACAGTGGAGCTGCCGTCTCAAGCGCAATCTCAAAATCACGTACACCCTGTGTTAAAGTAGCTTAGTTCCCCAAACGATCAGCGCCTTGACGTTATGGAGCAGAGCCCAGATGAAGTGTGGATATTGCGGCCGGCGCACGTCCTGGACCAGGGCAAGATGTCCAACCTGCAAAACGAAACTAATTAACTGGTACATCATTGCCGTAGTACTTTTCATCCTTGCCTGCTACGGCAGCATTGTCCTACTGGAAAACTTTTTGACGCGCGCCTGAAACGAAGAGTGGAGTAAGAGCGTGACATGAATGAAGGCGGTGAGCCTCGCCCCAGGGGTCTCACCGCCCTCTCGCGTGGGTGCAGCAAAATCGGGAAGACTTAATTAGCGCACTCGCACGACGATACTGTTAATGGTCAGAGCATTACCGGTCGCTCGCTGCAGTTCAGCAAAAGCCTTGTTCAAATCAGTTTGCGCTCGCAACTCGTTACCTCGAGCTACGGTCAGGGCTGTCTGCCGGTCGAGCACGAGAAACACCGTCGATTGCCCGGCATCCAGTTTCCTCTGTTCACTTGCATACTGCTGTTCGCCAGCCTCACGGGCAACGCTTGCAGCCCGTAATCGCGCGGCGGCGCTGCGGACTACTTGCAAAGCATTTCGCACATCGACCTGAATCGCCTGCTCGAGTTGCTCACGTTGAGTGGCGATCTTCTGTCCCTCAACGAGGGAGCGACCCAATTGGGCTTCGGCGGTGCGATTGCGCAAGGGTAGATTGATTTGCACACCCACGCGGAAGTTGTGATAGCGATTGCCAAACAAATTCTTAATTGACTGTCCGTAACCACCCAGCAGTTCGGGCGAAAGTGTTTGCGCCGGCTGTTCAGGCAAACGCGGCAAGCCACTATTAAGTGAAAGCAAATTAACGCGATCGCGTAGCTCCTGCGACGACGAGGTGAACGGATTTACACCGCCACTGATTGCGCCGGCCAACCCCACCGCACCATAGCTGCCCACCAGATCGATTTGCGGTTTGACCTGTTCGCGGTAGTACTTCTGATCGATCCTGTTCACTTCGCTGACAAGAGTTGATTGCTGTAATTCCGGCCGATTTTCAATGGCCGCGCGCAACGCATCTTCAAGCGAGATGTTGGGCGGCGCCGGCAGCTCAACGGAATCAGTGGGGATTAGCGAGACACTCCAAATATCGGATTGACGATCAACCGCAATTAGATTCTTCAGATTGTTTTCACTGCGCGACACTTCTTCGAGAGCGCTGAATAAACTCTGTTCAAATCCGGCGACCTGCGCCTCCGCGGCAACTACATCGATAGGCGCGAGCGCGCCTTCAACCACGAGGCGCTTGTTGTGCTCCAGTTGCGTGCGAGCGTCGCGCACTGCGTCGCGCTGTATCTGCAGGTTGCGAAGACCAAACACAAGGTCCCAGTAAGCTCGTTGGACGCTGGTGATTGTTTCAATTGCTCGTTGGCGAAACTGAGCGTCGGAAAGGGAAAGGTTCTTCTTGGCGATCTCGATCAAGCGGCGGTTGTTGTCGAATTTCAAACCGCGCAGCAGTGGCTGCGCATAAGTGAACGTCAACGCCGTGGGATACTGCGGATTCAACGCGGCGAACTGGTTGTTGCTCGTTAACCTGATTGAAGAAAGATCAAGGCGATAGTTGCCGCCAAATTTAGGTGTCAGTCCTTCAAAGCGGGCATTAGCGGTGTAGTCGTTCTGAATCACCGAGCCATTCGACCCACCGCTTAAGAAGCTGGAAATCGGACTTTCAATACGTTCGAAATAAGAAGACGAACTAAAGCGAGGATCGTAAGCCCCGCGCGAACCAAGCAGATCAAACTCTGCAAGCTTCACATTGTGGCGAGCGACCTCAATGTCCTTGTTGTTCTCCAAGGCCAGCGCCAATGCTTCGCGTAGCGCCATCGGTCGTTGGCGATCCAAGTCCACCCCAACGCGGCCCAGCTCCGGCAAGGGTTTTTGACCCGGATGAAAATCTGGCGCGATAGCGGGGACCTGTAAAGTCTGCTCAACTTCAGGAGTCGGCGCAGGAGCCGGCTCTTGCGCGACGGCCGTAAGCGCTAGCGGCGCGAATATCAACATTAAAACTGCCAGGATACGTTGCATTACTGTTAGTCCTATTGCCTAGTAATCAAACCAAGGAGTGATGCTGTCGCACTCGCGGTTTTGCGCCGAACCCACGCGAACGCGCCCGCCGTGCCTGTACCGATTCGTGACCAAATGCGATGGCGCGCGAGATCGTCAAAGAGCGAATAGAAAACCGGCACTGCCAGCAGCGTCAGCAACAAGCAAAGTGTTTGACCACCGACTACTAAAACGCCGATCGAGCGATTCGTGCCCGAACCCGGTCCACTGGAAATCGTCAAAGGCAACATGCCGGCAACGAGTGCGATGGTTGTCATTAGGATCGGACGCAGTCGTTCACGGTTGGCGCGAATAATCGCCTCAAAGCGCTCGATCCCCTGCCCTCGCAGCTGATTTGTATGATCGATCTGCAAGATCGCGTTTTTCTTTACGACACCAAAGAGCAAGAGCAATCCCAATCCGGAGAAGATGTTCACCGTCTGGCCGGTAACCAGAAGCGAAAGGATGCCGAAAGGAATAGCGAGGGGCAGCGTGAGCAGAATCGTGATTGGGTGCACAAATGATTCGAACTGCGCCGCCAGCACCATGTACATGAAGACGAATGAAAGCGTGAACGCGAGCATGAAGTAGTAACCAGTGCGTCCCAGCTCTTTCGAACGCCCAGCCAGACCGGTTTTGTAAGCGCCATCGATTTTTATCTCTTTGGCAAATTCGTTCATCTTTTGGATCACGGCTGCCTGTGAACCACCCGGCTTGACGTTCCCCAACATCATCACCTGGCGTTGACGATTCAGACGATCGATTGCTGAAGGGCCGGTACCCTCTTCAACGCGGACCAGATTATCCAAACTGACCCAGCCAATTTTTGACGACGAGACAATCATTCGCTTCAGGCCTTCCGCACTGGCGCGATACTCGCCGATAGCACGCACTCGAACGTTGTATTGGTCGGTGCCAACGTTGAAAGTCGAAACCTTCTGACCGGCTACCAATGTGTTGAGCGCTTGCGCAATATCTCCAACGCGCACACCGAGGTCTGCTGCTCGAGGCCGATCTATGACTACGCGCAACTCGGGTTTACCGGTGATGAGAGTTGAATCAACGTCCACGAGATCGGGAATGGTCTTCATGCGCACCATCAACTCATCTGAGTATTTGGTTAGCTTTTCGAGATCCGGTCCACCGATCACGTATTGCAGGTCAGCATTTCGAAAACCTCCGCCCGAAATCGCGGCAACTTGCTGGACACTGGTGCGCAGTTGCCCGGGAAACTCTTGCAAATACTTACTGAGAATTTCCGAACGGGCCCGCAACATCAACTCGTTCTGTGTTACGGAACGCTCTTCAATCGGCTGCAACTTGACGTAAATCGTGGCGACATTAACCAGTTCTTGTTGACCACCACCGATCGTCGTCAACGTGTCCGTGACGCCAGGGAGGCGTCGCACATCTGCGGAGACCCGCTCCGCCAGCGTCGACGTCGCCGCCAGAGTAAAACCCTCCGGAGCGCGCACATTGATCTCAAATTGCGATTGGTCATCAACCGGCAAAAAGTTCTTACCGACAAACATGAACAACGGCACAATGCTGACAACCACCAGTACACAGGCCAGCACAATCACCCAGCGATGACCCATCGACCACGTCAGCATGCGGGTGTAGCCACGATCAATTGGCCGGTAGAAACGGGACTCTTTCGAATCGTGTTTCTCCGCTTTCTGATCAGGCGAGTGCTCCTTGGCCTTGCTGCGTTTCAGCAGTCGCGCCGACAGCATCGGAGTCAACGTAAAAGAAACCAAAAGCGACACCGCGATGGCGAAAGACGATGTAAAACCAAACGACGACATAAAGCGGCCGGAAATACCGCCCATGAAACCTACCGGAATAAACACGGCGAGCAGCGACAAAGTGGTGGCCATCACCGCCAGGCCAATTTCTTTGGTGCCCTCAATTGCCGCCTGAAAAGGAGGCATGTTCTTCTCTTCAATGAAGCGAAAAATGTTCTCCAGCACTACGATCGCATCATCGATCACGATGCCGACCATCAAGGTCAAAGCGAGCATCGTGATTTGGTTCAGGGTAAAACCCATCGCGGCCATCAAACCGAAAGTCGCGATCAATGAGGTCGGAATCGCGAGGGCCGCAATTAGAGTTGAGCGAAAACTCCAGAGAAAGATGAAGACGACAATCGCCGCCAGAATGCTGCCTTCGATCAGGTGCGTTTGAATGGATTCAATTGAAGCCTTGATGAAGATCGACTGGTCGCCCACCACCTGCGTTTTAAATCCCGCGGGGAGACTGGGTGCAATCTCCGCCAGTCGCTGCTTTACGGCATCGGCTACCGCAACGGTGTTCTGTCCGGACTGTTTAGAAACAACGAGCGTAACTGCCGGCTGACCATTCAGGCGCGCTTCAGTACGCGCTTCTTCCGCGCCGTCTTCGGCATAACCGATATCGCTTAGTTTGACTGGGTAGGTGCCGCGATTTGCAACGACGAGGTTATTAAACTCAGCCGTGTTCACAATCCGACCCATCGTGCGCACGGTCAACTCGCGCGTCCCTTCATCAACGCGACCGCCGGGCACTTCCATGTTCTGCGCACTCACGGCACCCGCTACTTCGGCAACCGTGACGTTATAAGCACGGAGTTTGTCGGGATCGACCCACACCTGAATCTCGCGTTGGCGTCCACCGATGATTTCCACCTGCCCGACGCCATTGATCGATTCAATTTGCTGTTTGATCTTCTTGTCCGCGACATCGGTTACTTCGCGCAATGAACGCGGCGCAGACACGGCAATGCGCACGACGGGTGCGGCATCGGTGTCGAGTTTCTGCACAATCGGCTCTTCGGCGGTAACGGGCAGATCGTTGGCAATCAACTCGATCTTGTTGCGTACTTCCTGGGCTGCGATGTCGGGGTTCTTTTCAAGAAGGAAGGTAATGAAAACCTGAGAGACGCCTTCCACAGAAGTGGAGCGAAGCTCGTCGATGCCGCTGATTGTATTAACCGCGCCTTCGACCTTGTCCGTGATCTCGGTTTCGATTTCCTGAGGAGAAGCGCCGGGATTAACTACAGTAACCGTGATGGTGGGCAGATCGATCTTAGGAAACAGATCCACTCCCAACGACTTATAAGAGAATAAGCCGACCACAGTCAGACTGAGGATCAGCATCGTCGCGAATACCGGACGTCTGACACAAATTTCAGCTAGCTTTTGCATACTTAACTACGTGTCCAATGTTTAAGGTCCAACGTCCAAGGTCGCTGTGGCATTCTGACGTTGGACTTTGGACGTTGGACTTTGGACTTTGACTATTGTCGTACCGCTACTCCATCACTCAATTGATCGACGTTGCTGGTAGCCACTTGTTCATCAGCAGTTACCCCGCCTTTAACCTCAACCAGATCGCTTTCCGTCTGACCCAGCTGCACCAGCCGTTGCTGGGCGTGCCCATCTTTGATCACAAAGACGCGGCTGACGCCTGACTCAGTTCGAACCGCGCGCGCCGGCACCAGCACGGCGGGTTCTGCGCGCTGCTGCAGAATGCGCACTGAAGCAAACTGGCCTGGCTTCAACACGCCGCTGCTGTTTTCGACTTCGGCTTCTACCGTTAACGTGCGCGAGTTTGATGAAACGCTTGGTGAAATCCGCGCGATTCGTCCGCTGAAGTTTTTGTCCGGCCAGGCGCTCGTGGTTACGGAGACTGACTGTCCGATTTTCACTTCGGGGATCGCTTGCTCTGGCACATCGATGCGGATACGCAGCGGATTGATGCGGACGATAGTCGCGACTTTGGAAGTCGGCGAAACGTATTCGCCGAGATCGGCCGTGCGTTCCGCGACGTAACCGTCAATCGGCGAAAAGACCAAAGCGTAGGAAAGATTGCGCCGCGCCAACCCCAGTTGACTTTCAGCATTCGCGACGTTGGCGCGTGCAGTTGCCACGGCTGCAAAGTTCTGGCGCGCCATCGAAAGTGCCGCTTCGTAGACCTCTTTAAGTTGATCACGTCGCGCCTTTTGGTCGTCAAATGTGGAACGCGAGACGTCTCCCGATTCGATTAACTTCTCGGCGCGGCGCAGGTTCTTTTCAGCAAGTTCCAGAGCGACCCGCGCGTTAGCGACTTCCGGAATACGGTTAACATCAAAGTTCTGACCTGGACGCAATCCAACCTTCTCTTCGGCCTGTCGTAATGCTGCTTTCGCCTGATCCAATTGCGCCTGCGCCTGTTGCACGCGAAGTTTCGAGTCCACATCGTCGAGGCGAACAATCATCTGCCCGCGCTTTACAGGGCTACCCAAATCAACACCGATTGCCGTCACTTTACCGGCCACCGAGGGGGCAACATCTGTTTGCTGATCTCCAGCGAGGCTGCCGGTAGCCTCAAAGAAACGTGGTAGCTCACGCATGATGGCCGGAGCCGTCGTTACTTCGATCGCAGGTGGCGGGAGCGCAGTGCCAGGTTCGTGCTTTACGTTGGCTTTTGAACCGCCGCAGGAGATCACGAACAAAGTTACGGCCGCAAGCAAACCAACAAGAAGCAAAACTTTCAGATTCTTTGGAGCAAACATGCGGTTACCCTTACGGCTTACGAACTCAACTCGTATGTTCATCGTGCTTAGAACTCTTTTGTGTTTGGTTGCTGCTAATGCCGCGGAGCAAAATTGCAGTAAAGCCTTCGGCCGCGGCCTGGTTTGAGATGTTCAGCAAGCGCCGTTGGGGATCCCAAAGATTGTTGTTGAGCGAGTGATGAATAATCATGCCGATGAACGAACGCACGACAATCGCCGGTTCAATATCGATCAGAGCTCCCTCGCGTTGACGCTCGCGGATATACGCGCCCAAAAACTCGTAGACTCTCCGCACAAACTTCTCGAAGAACATTTGCGCGAGCTCGTGTCCTTCCAGCGCGGCGTGTAGCAGCAAACGCTGAAAATCAGGGTCGTGCTCATGGTGCTCTAAAGCATTAAATGCCAGCCCTTCAAACACGGCGCGGTCATCGCGACGCGCCACGGCATCGGCGACCAGCAACTCCAGGTCGATGGCATCACCTGAGCAGGCTTTGTGGTCGAGGATGGCGGCGTAGAGCTCTTCCTTCGTAGCAAAGTGGCGGAAGACCATCGCTTCCGAAACGCCCGCAGCCTGCGCGATTTTCTTGGTGGTCGTACCGCGAAAACCCTCGTGGGAAAAGAGTCCCACAGCCACGCGCAGGATCTGCGAGCGTCGCTCGTCGCCGGCCATTCGCGCCCCCGAGAAGGCCGTGCAGACGTCTTTAAATGTGTTGGTTTCTTTGGTCAAAGGTCGTTTTTTCGGGTCATCGCCCGTCGCAAAGTAAGTACTTACTTACCATCGGAGGAAGGATCCTGTCAACTGGGAAATCACTAAGCTAAAGCTCGGCGAGGGCGTGCTTCCGGGTTGTATCGTTAACGACCTTGCAGTTTTCCCTGCTCGTACCTTTTCACAACAACAGTTCCGCAGCCACGAGATTGAAACGCGTAATTGCCCCCTTTTAATTGGAAAGATGGTCGGCACATTGCTTGCTGATTGATCAGGAACACTCAGCGGACAAAGTGTGCATACGTTTACGATAAAGTTCGCCACGTTTTGAAAAGGAGAAACTACAGATGTCAGAAAATAGAAGGTCAGAGGGTCTAAACGCTCCAAGCACCACCACGAACCCCACCGGAACCAGCGGAACTGGCCCCGGACCAGCAGGCAACACTGGGACAGCTTTTAAGACAGGTACCGGAACAGGGACTGGCGCCGCGACCGGCACCGCGCTTTCCCAAACTGCTCAAGACTACGGTCAAAAAATTTCCGAGGCAGCATCGCAAGCAAAAGAGTTTGTGACAGATAAAGTTTCAGTGGTAGGCGACAAACTGAAAGAATTTCAGAACGCAGATCTCGCTGAAGTTGCGGAGAACGCCAAGGACTATGCGCGGAAGAATCCGGGTCAGGCCATCCTGATTTCGGCGGCCGCAGGTTTCCTGATCGGCTTAGTTCTGCGCGGAAGTCGTCGTTCATAATTCAGAAGCTAACCAAGGAGGCTAAGCAAATGGCTACTCCAAAAACCGCGATAGCCACTCACGATTCTTCGAAGCCTGCCGAGACGGAAAGTCTGCCGTCTCTCGTGGGGCGTTTGGGCGAAGACGTGATGCAGCTTTTCGATACCAAGCTCAGTCTGCTCAAAGTTGAGATTAAAGAGGAGGCCAACGCTTACGCTCGTGGAGCGGTAGCGCTTGCCTTGGGCGGCATCGTAGCCGCTGTGGGCTTTGCTCTCTTAAATGTAGCGATTGCTTTCGGTGTCTCCACACTATTCTCCGAAACAACTCTGAGTCAGCCGGCCAGATACGCTCTGGGGTTTGTGCTGACGGGATTGTTCTATCTCGTCATTGGCGCAATCGTAGTACTGGCGACGAAGAGCCGCCTGGCTAAACAAGGTATCGTGCCAAACAGAACTGTGGAGGAACTGAGAAAGGATAAACAATGGCTGAAGAACGAACTTTAGGATTAGCGCGCGCCTATGACCGGGACGACGATGAGCTTTCAAAAGAAGCCCTCCAGGCGCGCATGGATGAAACGCGCGATTCCATTTCACAAACGGTCACGGAGATTAAAGATAGCGTGAGCCAGCAAGTAGAAAATGTGAAAGACGCCCTTGATTGGCGCGAACACTATCGACATCGGCCCGTCGCCTGGTCGCTGGGAGCCGCCGGCGTGGGCTTCTGCGTTGGCTATGGAATCGCGGGCGCGATTAAAGATCGAGGACAGGATGAGATGTACTTCGAGCCGGGTCGTCCTTATGCTTCCGAGCAGATTGGCGAACCTTTGGCAGCGGCGCTTTCGCCGCGCTCCACAGAAGCTAACGGCCACGACAAAGGTCCGGGATTGGTTAGTCGATTTAAGGAAACCCGAGCCTTTGATCGTTTGCAGCAGGAGGTGGGGACGCTCGGAGATCGTCTCGTGGATGAACTTTCAACCACGGCGCACCAGGTTGTCCTGCCGGCGTTGTTGAAAAAAGTCAAAGAATGGATCGGCGCCGACTTACCATAGGACAAGCCGCGGGAAGAATCGCCAGCATGCGTTCCGAGATGCGGTCACGCCTACGAACCTTCGCTGGAACGTAATCCCACTTAACAAAGGTGCAGACTAAGAGGAAAAGGCGAGATTTAGCTCGCCTTTTTTCTTTCGGATTCTGAGAAAATTGCATTGACACCGTCTTTGCCTCAACCCTAGACTGGCGCCAACGTCATCGCATATTAAACCCACCGTCTCAAGATTTTGATGCACCATCACAATTCAACCTTGAAGTTGCTAGCCGCCGCGCTCCTGGTAACGTTCACTTATTTTACGCCGCCGAGTGTCCTTGCCCAAAGCCCTGAACAAGTGCGAGGACGCGCAATAGAGTTATTTGATGCCAATAACTTTGTCGACGCATTGCCATTACTGGAAAAGGCAGCCATCACCTATCCCCGAGATCCGGTCATCTCATCGCGACTGGGCTTTGCCCTTTATAGCGCGGGAGCTCTTTCGAAAGATCAGACAGTGCGCCGTCAGTATTGGGAGCGCGCCCGCAAGATTCTTTTGGAATCTCAAGCCAACGGAGACGATAGCAATCTCACTCGAGTCACGCTTGAATCCCTCTCCCGTGAAGATGCAGACGTGAATGTGCCCTTCTCGGACACGAAAGCCGCCGAGGCTGAGATTAGAAAAGGCGAAGAAGCCTTTGTGCGCGGGGAAACAGAGAAAGCGCTGGTTTCATATAAGCGTGCGCTCGAATTAGACCCAAAGCTTTACGAGGCTGCCTTGTACGCCGGCGACATGGAATTCAGGTTGGCGTACGCTTCGAAAGACGAAGCCTTCCGTAAGGAGCACTTTGGACGAGCGGGAATCTGGTTTGCGAAAGCGATTGCCATCGATCCCGACCGCGAAACGGCTTATCGTTATTGGGGTGACGCTTTGGATCAGGAAGGAAAGACCGACGCCGCCCGCGATAAGTTTGTAGAAGCAATAATTGCGGAGCCGTATAGCGGTGATCGGGCGTATGTCGGACTGACGCAATGGGGTGATCGCCACCAAGTTCCGCTCAACCACCCTAAGATCGATATCCCGAGCGACTTGACCTCAAAGAAGCCGGGTGAAGTCAACATCACAATCGACATGTCGGTGTTGAAAGGAGATAGTGATGATGGTCGGCCGCGTGGATGATGTATGGAATCGTTCGCGCCGGCTGGATGGACAAAAAGGAAGGTGGCCGAAGCGACAAGTTTGCGAAGGCCTACCCCAACGAGTCAGTCTACCGTCACAGCCTTGCCGAAGAACTAGACGGAATGCGGGCCGTCCTGGAATCAGTACGAGTACAGAAGAAAGAAAAACGCACCAAGAAGCTTGCACCAGCCCTTGAGAAACTCCTGAAACTGGATGACGCCGGCGTGCTCGCGCCTTACATCTCTTCGCAAAAGCCGACAAAGGGATCGTTCACGATTATCTCGCCTACCGCAGAGCAAATCGCGAGAAGCTGAAAGAGTACTGGCTAAAGTTCGTTGTGGGGACCAGGTAGTTCGCGGCCATTGGCGTGGCCGTGGGGCAAATGAAAAAGGGTGAGGTCGCAGCAGACCTCACCCTTTCTTATCTTTAGTTCGAAGTTACTTGGACAGCTTGCGGGGCAGTTTTTCATCGCGCATGGCAGTGTTATAAACAAAGGCCGCCATGATTGTCGCAGCTTGTTTCATGTCGTCGGCCTGAATTCGATCAAACACATCCTGATTCGAGTGATGCGTTCTCGTGTCGTACTCGACTTGATCCTGAATGAACTGAAATCCCGGGAGTCCGAGAGCGTCGAATGGCAGATGATCTGTGCCACCGGTGTTCGCAATCGAAAGTGTTTGTGCCCCCATATCGCGGAATGGCGCTAACCATTGCCGGAAGATTGGGCGCACCGCTTCATTCCCTTGCAAGTAAACGCCGCGAATCTTGCCGGTGCCGTTGTCCAGATTGAAATAAGCTGAGAGCTTGTCGTATTCGGGTCCGGGCGTGATGCTTGGCGGCCCGCCTCCACCGTCAACCATCCGGGCAAAACTCGCTTCAGCAGATTCATTTGCCTTGCCGAAGTGTTTATTTACGTGGGCCTGCGAGCCAAATAAACCTTGCTCTTCTCCACTCCATAAGCCGATGCGGATCGTGCGCCGCGGTTTTAGCTTGAGCGCTTGCAGGATGCGCACGGCTTCCATTGCCACGGCGACGCCGGCGCCGTTATCGGTGGCGCCCGTTCCAGCATGCCAGGAATCCATGTGACCGCCGAGCATAACGATCTCATCGCTCTTATCCCCACCAGGGATTTCGGCAATCGTGTTGTAAGCCATCAGATCCTTATCATCGAACTGAGCAGCGAAATTGATTTTCATCTGCACTTTTTCTCCTGCCTGGATCATGCGTGCGATGCGATTGTAATGCTCGACGGCTAAAACAATCTGCGGCACTATCGCAGGAGCTTTCTTGTCATACGGATTAACATTCGCCATAAACATACTTCGCAGCGCGGCCATCGGTGACGATTGATCTATTTCCTGAGGCAAGCTCGCCGCGGAAACGAAGAGTGTGCCGCCGTCGCCCGCCCCGGAATCAATTAATAATGCCGCGCCTTCTTCCATGAAGAATTTCAACTTCTTTACAGCAAAAACCTGACTCTGCATGAAGGCTGCAAACTGTGGGCTGGTGAGAAAACTATTCCCGCCAGTTGTGCCGGGAACGGGAGCATCGGACAGCGCCAGTAGCTGTTTCTCGGTAAGCCGTTTGCCGGGTGCTTCAAAGCGCGCGGGCACTTCTCGCATCGAACTGGTCAGAATGATCTTGCCGCGCAAATTTCCTTTAAAACGTTGCAGCTCATTCTCATTCTTCGCATCAACATAAACGACATCACCATTGGCAATATTCACTCCGGGTGACCAGGCTTTAGGAAAAGCGATCAGCGGAATTGTTTGCGGTGCAATCACCTGAGCAGAAAACTCTTTCAATTCCCAGCTCCGGCCGAAAGGTCCCCATGATTCGAGATGTGCGTTCTGCAGACCCCACTTCGTCAACTGATCGCGCGTCCATTCGTTTGCCCGTTTCATGTTCGGCGAGCCCGTAAGCCGCGGGCCGATAACATCAGACAAATAACTGAGTGTCGCCATCACTTGCGATCGATTCATGCCCTCGTCTTTGATTCTTTCGATGGGGTCGTTCGGATCAGGAGTAGGAGCAGGCTGCTGCTGCGGTTGTTGTGGCGCCGGCCGTGCACTTGAAGCTGTGCGGATTGCTGTGGGCGTTTTCGGGGCCGAATGTTTGGCGAAACTGGTGCTCGGCAGCAGCAGGGAAACAAGCAGCAGCACTACTGCCGCATAACGTGGGTCGCTCATAGAATTCTCCAGGAGTGAAAGAGTACTTCGGATGAGATGAATGGCTATATGCTGAATATGCAAAAGTTTCAAATAGGCGAAGTGACGAAAGCATAAGAGTCTGAAAGCTAACTGAGCCCGTTAAACGGGCGAAAGCCTTTTGAGTCAAACTAGATTGTGCTGTCACCCGCTTTCGCGGCTAAGTCAGCGTTCCTTGACCGGGGCTTACGCCCAGGCTTTATTCACCTGCTTCGCAGGTTGGTTAACGTCTAAGCTTGACCGCATCTGCCTAAAATAAAATTGTCGATGACTCTTTATTTCTGGTGCAAGGCTTGTGCATACGAAACATTGCGTGACTAACCGGAAACACGTGCTCCAAAAAGATGAGGCGAGCGCAATACACGCTCGCCTCGAATCTGACCAGAAAAACAACGCTTCTACCGTCCGGGCATCTGTTTACGCGGCAGCTTCTGATCAAGCATTGCCGTGTTGTAGACGAAAGCCGCCATGATGGTTGCGGCCTGCTTCATGTCGTCGCCCTGAATGCGATCAAACACATCCTGGTTCGAATGGTGAGTGCGCGTGTCGTACTCAATCTCGTCCTGAATGAATTGGAAGCCGGGAAGACCGATCGCATCAAATGCCAGGTGATCCGTACCGCTGGTGTTTGAGATTGAAAGGGTCGCAGCCCCCCAACTCGTCTTGTCTTCCGGCCGGTCGCGAAACGCCATCAACCACTGGCGAAACAGCGGACGCACTGCTTCGTTGCCTTGCAAATAAACGCCGCGAATTTTTCCGGTGCCGTTGTCGAGATTGAAATAAGCGCTTAACTTTTCATAGTCAGGTTTTGTAACCAGAACCGGTGCGGGGGGCGTGGCGGCGCCGTTGCCGGCTCCATTACCAGCGCCCGCCGGCGCGGCGGCGGCGTTTCCATTTTGCCGAAATGCTCGGCGACGTAAGCGCGCGAACCGAGCAACCCCTGCTCTTCTCCACTCCACAAGGCAATGCGAATTGTCCGGCGCGGTTTGAGTCCGAGCGCCTGAATAATGCGCACTGCTTCCATTCCCACAGCAACGCCGGCGCCGTTATCAGTTGCGCCCGTCCCTGAGTGCCACGAATCCATATGGCCACCAAGCATCACAATCTCATCTTTAAGATCGGTGCCGGGAATTTCGGCGATCGTGTTGTAGCCCATCAGATCTGTGTCTTGAAATTCAACGGCGAGATCCACCGCCATCTTTAACTTCTCTCCAGCTTCGATCATGCGAACCAGGCGGTTGTAATGTTCCACCGCCATCACGAGCTGCGGCGTAAGTTTCGGCGCGCTCTTGTCGAAAGACGAGATTCCTCGCATGTTCGGCCCACCGGGCTCTGTAGGAACCGGCTGCGGAACAGTTGCCGACTGCACGAAGATGGTGCCACCGTCGCCGATGCGACTGGGATCGATCGCTACCGCCGCACCTTCCTCCAGCAAGAACTGGTACTTCTTCAGGCCGAACGCCATCGCCGCCCGCATTTCCGGAGTCATTTGAAAATTCCTTCGACCCTGGCCGGCGCGCGGCTCGGGAGCGTCAGCAAGACTCAAAAGATCTTTCTCATCACGACGGGTACTCAGCGCCTCGAATCGTGCCTTCACTTCACGCATTGGCGAGGTGAGGACGATGGCGCCCTTCAACTTGCCTTTGAACTGCTGCAGCTCTGCATCATCTTTCGCATTCAGGTAAACAACATCGGCAGTAATCGATCCGTTTGTACCGGGCGACCAGGCTTTAGGAAAGGCGATCAGGGGAATACTTTGAGGCTCAGTTACCTGCGCCGAAAAGCGTTTCAGCGTCCAGCCACGACCGAAAGGTCCCCAGGGTTCGAGATGGGCATTTTGCAATCCCCACCTTGTCAGTTCGTCGCGCGTCCACTCGTTTGCGCGTTTCATGTTGGGAGAATTGGTCAATCGCGGTCCAATCACATCGGTGAGATAACTCAAGGTCTTCATCACCTGCGAGCGATTCATTCCCTCGTCCTTGATGCGATCGATAGGATCATTGCTGGGAGTGCTGCTGGTTGCGGGAGCAGCGCTCTGCGCCTGTTGCTGCGCGAACACAGCGTTCGGCGAAAGCACAAGGATAGAAAGCAGGGCTACTGCCGCTAAGCGTCTTAACATAATAAAATCTCCTGGCTGGGTAATAAATATCGGGCCGGTGCGGGCAATTATGGCCTGAAACAAAGCCAACGCCAAATGGTCAGCGAGCCACCGGGCGTTTTGTTTTTGAAGCGGTTGGTGGTGCAAGGGCGGATGCAGACTCAATCGAACTATAACCACACTCTTCGTTGGCGCAATAACGAAAGGTGCCCTGCTTCTTAGTTGTCTTCTCGAGCAGAAACGGAGCGTCACATTGCGGACAAGATTCCAGGACTGGTTTGTTCCAGTAAACCGCATCACAATTTGGATACTGCGAACAGCCGTAAAACGCCTTGCCCCGTTTGGACTTCTTAACCACAATCTCGCCAGTGCAACCGGGTCGCGGACAAGACACTCCGGTGGTTTCCTGCTTGATGTACTTGCACTTGGGATAATTTGAGCAGGAAATGAACTCACCGAAACGCCCGAAACGTCTCACCAATTGGGCGTCATCAACGGGACACTTCTCATCGAGCGGAACCGGAGCTGGGGCCACTGCGCCTCCTTTGGAGATCTTGCGGATGTTTTTACACTCGGGGTAGCCAGTGCAACCGAGAAACGGTCCAAATCTTCCCCGCTTAAGTTGCATTGGCTTGCCGCAAAGATCGCAGGCTCAGGCTCTTCAACGCCATCACTCCCGGCGACTTGTCCAGCGGGTTTGTTGCCGTCCGTTGCTTCAACCGGCTCGGCATCGCGTGTCGCGCCGCAGTTCAAGCACTTCAAGATATTTCCCAAAGCGGCCAAACTTTTTCACCATTCCCGGTGTTTCACATTTCAAACAAACTTCATCAGTAGGCGTCTCAGCATCCTTGATTTTCTTGGTGTAGTCAGTGAATTCGCTGAGGTCGCTCTTGAACTTGTCGTAAAACTCGTGCAGCGCATCTGTCCACTTGAGTTTCCCTTCCTCAACATGATCGAGCTCTTCTTCCATCCGGGCCGTGTAGGTGACATTAAAAAGATCGTCAAAACCGCCCTCGATCAAGCAGGTCGTTAACCGTCTTGCCCAAGCCTGTGGGATGGAAACGGCCTTCAAGCTTCTCGACATACTCACGATCCTGAATTGTCGACATGATCGCTGCATACGTTGAGGGCCGCCCGATGCCTTTTTCTTCGAGCGCTTTCACTAACGTAGCTTCAGTGTAGCGAGGCGGCGGCTCAGTGAAATGCTGTTCGGGAGTAATCTTGTTGAGATTGAGCAATTCACCTTTTTCCACCGCAGGTAGACGACGTTCGGCCTCCTCATCTTCCTCGGTCTTTTCATCGCGGCCTTCCTGGTAAAGTTTGAGAAAGCCGTCAAACTTTTGCACGGAACCAGTTGCGCGAAAGATGAAACGTCCGGCGGCAATATCGATCGTGGTTTGATCGAAAATCGCCGCTGTCATTTGCGAAGCGACGAAGCGTTGCCAAATCAACCGATATAGTTTGAGCTCGTCCTTGTTGAGATATTTTTCCAGGTCGTCCGGAGTTCGCGCGACATCGGTGGGTCGAATCGCCTCGTGAGCATCCTGAGCATCTTTCTTGGAACGATAGAACACAGCCTTTTCTGGAAGATAAGGAGCTCCGTACTGTTTGGAGATATAGTCGCGGACCTCGTTGAGCGCGGTATCGGAGACGCGCGTCGAATCGGTACGCATGTAGGTAATCAAGCCCACCGAACCTTCCGAACCAAGCTCTACGCCTTCGTAAAGCTTCTGCGCCAACATCATCGTCTTCTTCACTGCATAGCCGAGTTTGCGTGAAGCTTCCTGCTGCAACTTGGAAGTGATGAAGGGCGGAACTGGATTTCGTTTCCGCTCTTTCTTCGTTACTTCACTAACGACAAACGATTGCTTCTCCGCCTCAGCGACTATCTCCGCGGCACTGCGCTTCATCGTTGATCAGGATTTCGTTTTTCTTGATCTCCTGATCGAAACCGCTGGTCTTCACCGTCTGTTCGCCGACCTTGAACAGTCGCGCGTCGAATGCCGGCGGCAGTTTCGCGGTAAGATTCGCGAGGATTGTCCAGTACTCGGTCTTGATGAAGCTCTCGATCTCACGCTCGCGTTCAACAACCATGCGCAGCGCTACTGATTGCACGCGACCGGCGCTGAGCCGGCCCCCGATAGTGCGGCAAAGAAGCGGTGAAACTTTGTAACCCACCAGCCGATCCAGAACACGCCGAGCCTGTTGCGCATCGACGAGGTTATGATCAATCTGGCGCGGTTGTTCAAACGCCTCGTTTACCGCGCGCTTGGTGATCTCATTGAACATCACGCGAAAGGTCGGTTTTGCGGGACGCTTGGGAACGATTTCCTCGGCAAGATGCTGACAAATAGCCTCGCCCTCTCGATCAGGGTCAGCCGCGAGGTAAACAGCGTCCGCGGCTTTGGCGGCCTGCTTCAACTCACTCAACGATTCTCTTGTTGTTACGCTTGCGGGAATCCGGAATCACTTCGTAGGTAGGTTTGAAATCGTCGTCGACATCGACGCCCAGTCCTTTAGAAGGCAGATCTTTGATGTGGCCTATCGAGGCCTTAACCAGTAGTCCTTGCCCAGGTATTTATTTATTGTCTTCGCCTTGGCGGGCGATTCAACTATGACTAAGTTTTTTGCCATAAAATATTTCCGATTGCCAATTGCCGATTGCCAATTGGCGATTTAGGTCGCACTTAGCTGTTATCTTCGCTAGCGCAAACGCAACGTAAAGGAAATTTTAACTGAGCATCTGTTTAGTGTTATTTCGTCTGGATTCTGATCGTTTTCGACGATTGACACAATCACAAAGCGCAATAACTTCGAACAATCACGTTCACATTTTCCTTACGAAACACCTGCCGGGCAGTGCCCGAATCAGTTCTCGCATTTCGAGAGCCAGCAACGCCTCTGTTAAATCTGAAATCGATAACCTGCTTCTGTCAACCAACGTGTCAATGTGTGCCGGCGTATCAGCCGTCAATAGCTTTAACACCAATGTTTCCGATCGCGAAAGGCCGTGGGGGACCAGCGTAAGCTGATCGGCCAGCGTTTTCTCCTTTTTCTTATCAGCTAAAGGGAGGCGGCAACAGCCGGGCAGCAATCTGCGGCGGCAACTCTGCAGCGATGTCCTGCCACTGCTGCACCAGCTTCGCACCGGCTCCTTTAATCAGATAGTTCGTGCCGAAAGAATTTCGCGAAGTTATGTTTCCCGGCACGGCAAACACTTCGCGATTCTGTTCAATTGCCAGTCGCGCCGTTATCAAAGAACCGGAATTTTCCGCCGCCTCCACCACCACTACGCCCAAACTCAAGCCACTAATGATGCGGTTGCGGTAGGGAAAGTTTTCCGCGACCGGCGGAGTGCCGAGCGGGAATTGAGTCACCACCGCTCCACCCCGCTCGATAATTTCATCAGCTAGACGCTTGTGATCGCGCGGATAATACTCGCCCATTCCCGTGCCTAAAACCGCGACCGTGCGACCTCCGCCTTCGAGCGCTCCACGATGAGCAGCGGCATCGATTCCGCGAGCGAAACCGGAAACAACAGTCACTCCGCGTTGCGCTAAATCGCGCGCCAACATTAGGGCTGCGTTCTGACCATATGTCGAACAACGGCGCGAACCAACTATGGCGACGCAAGGCTGATCCAGGCAAGCTTCCCATGCGCCTTTTACATAGATGGTGATTGGCGGATCGTAAATCTCCCGCAGCAATGCGGGATACACGCCATCATCCAGTATTAAAAGATCAGCGCCGAGGCGGCGGACGCTTTCGATCTCGGCTTCTGCGCGGAAAACAGATCACGCGCGATGATGCTGTCAACCGCTTCCGGCAGCAGCCGCAACTTTTCGAGCTCGGCTCTGGTGGCGCTGTAAACAGCTTCGGCAGATCCGAAGCGCTCCAGGAGCTTGGCAGCGGCGCGAGGTCCGATGCCGGGGGTCATGTTGAGGGCAACCCAATCGCGCATACGATTGCTGATTTCCGAGTGAGGATTGGAAAAACCAAACACGCTTTAGCCGAAATATCAGAATCTGTGCTTTTAGCCTCTGCCTTCGCCTTCTGCCTTCTGCCACTGCCTACTGCCTTCTGCATCGCCTGGCGGAGGCGTGTAGGAATCGAACCTACCTGAGCCTGTTCTCACAGTCTCACTGACGGTTTTGAAGACCGCGCCGTTCACCAGAACAGATTCGCCTCCAGCATGAAAGTGCTCTTGCTCCGCGCTGTAAGTGCCGCGCAAAAGCCAGGAACCGCCAAAGGGTGACAACCCTACGCGCCGAAATGCAAGGCTGTCAAGCGAGTCTCAATGGCGGACGATTTCTACTCAATGCCGATCTTCGAGCGCCACGGTTAACGGAAATCGAGTCTATCTGCTTGGTTTTACTCGCTAAACATCGGGCCTCACTCCGCCTGACTTGACGCTCCTGCAACCCACAGTTACTATCTACTTTTCCGAACGAACGTTCGAACCGGCACAGGCCGGTAGTTGCCGGAAGAGCCGAAGAAAGGCGTCCGGCGATAACTGAGGTGCGGATGATCAACTTTCAAACATCGCCTGAACACTATCGCCATTGGAAACTAACTATCGATGGCGCTGTCGCCAACTCTTTCGATGGATGTTCAGGAAGACGCGACCCTCGCGGAGGGTTACAAACTCAAACTCAACTCCTACGACCTCGGCGTCGATATCGAGCTGGCCGACGCGGTTCAACGAATTCGCTTCGAGCATCCGGAAGTTCAGGTGGTGGTGATCACGAGTTTGAAGCCGCGCATCTTTTGCGCCGGTGCAAATATCTACATGCTCGGCACCTCCTCGCATGCCTTCAAAGTTAACTTCTGCAAGTTCACCAACGAGACGCGCTGCGCGATTGAGGACGACTCGCGGCATTCCGGCCGCCGTTATGTCGCCGCTTTAAATGGCACAGCTTCGGGCGGTGGATATGAATTGGCGATTGCCTGTGATCAGATTTATCTCGTTGACGATGGCAACTCGGCCGTTTCCCTTCCCGAAGTTCCACTCCTCGGCGTTCTGCCTGGCACTGGCGGATTAACTCGGCTTGTGGATAAGCGCAAAATTCGTCGCGATCGCGCGGACGTTTTCTCAACGCTGGCGGAAGGATTGAAAGGCAAACGCGCCAAAGAGTGGGGACTGATCGACGACTATTTCCCCACCAGCAAATTCCAGGAAGCGGTCGATGCCAAAGTCCAGAGCATGGTTAATGGTCAAGCGTCAGGGCCAGGGATCAAACTTAATCCGCTGCAGTTTGACGAAAGCGAAAATGGACGGGAATACAAATATGTTTCCCTCAAGCTGAATCGCGAACAGCGTTATGCAGATCTGACGATGCGTGGTCCGGAAGCAGACCTCCCGACTACTCCGGAAGAAATTCAAAAACTTGGCGACGCTTGCTGGCCGCTTCAGGCCTATCGCGAGTTGGACGATTTGCTATTGCACATCCGGGTAAACGAACCGGAAATTGGATTGGTTTGTCTTCGCACCGAAGGCGACATTGATCGCGTGCTAGCAGTTGATCAGACGCTTGGCCACTAATCGCGGACCATTGGCTGATCCGGGAAATCACTTTGCACATGGCGCGCGTGCTGCGGCGGTTGGATCTCACGGCAAAGAGTTTTTTTGCTTTGGTCGAGCCGGGCAGTTGCTTCGCCGGCAATCTGCTTGAACTCGCGCTCGCCTCTGATCGCATTTACATGCTTAACGATCCTGAGGCTGGCGAAACTTCAATTGCTGTTTCAGAACTTAATGGCGGAGCCTTGCCGATGAGCAATGGGCTGACGCGATTGCAGTCGCGCTATCAGGCAGAACCGGAAAAGGTTGCTGAAGTGCTGGCGCACGAAGACGCTTCGACACCGAAGCAGCCGAGGAAGCCGGGCTGATCACGTTCGCACCCGACGATCTCGATTGGGAAGATGAAATTCGCGTAGCGATCGAGGAAAGAACCTCGCTCTCGCCGGATGCTCTGACTGGGATGGAAGCCTCTCTCAGGTTTGCCGGGCCGGAATCGATGGACACCAAAATCTATGGTCGGTTGACTGCGTGGCAAAACTGGATCTTTCAGCGGCCGAACGCTGTAGGTGAGAAAGGTGCGTTGACCAACTATGGCAAGGCGACGCAGGCGCAATTTGACTTTAAAGACTAAAGAGAACTTAGAACTTTGTACAATGATCAGCACGGATCTTCGATGAGCTAATAGCAGCACTAACTTAACGATTATGAATCTTAACGAACGCATTCCTAACAACGTTAACCTCTCCGAAGACAAGAAACTTCAGCGCGCGCTGGAGAAGTGGCTGCCGAACTATCTCGACTGGTGGCACGAGATGGGGCCGGATGGCTTCCAGACGAAGGACGTCTACCTGCGCACCGCGATCAGCGTCGAGCCTGATGGTTGGGCTAACTTTGATTTCGTGAAGATGCCTGATTATCGCTGGGGGATTTTTCTCAAGCCTGCCGAACCTGGCGCGACGATTGGCTTTGGGGACAACTATGGACAGCCTGTATATCAGGAAGTGCCCGGCGAGTTTCGCAACTCTCTCCGTCGCATCATCGTCACGCAGGGTGATACCGAGCCCGCATCAGTGGAGCAACAACGCGAGCTCGGCAAGACCTGTCCCTCGCTTTATGACTTGCGCAACTTGTTTCAAGTGAATGTGGAAGAAGGACGTCACCTGTGGGCGATGGTTTATTTACTGCACCGTTATTTCGGACGCGATGGCCGCGATGAAGCCGATGCCTTACTGGAACGACGGAGTGGGAATCCTGACAAGCCGCGAATCCTCGAAGCATTTAATCAACCTTGCGACGACTGGCTGAATTTTTTCTGCTTCACGATGTTTACCGATCGCGATGGCAAGTATCAGCTTTCCGCGCTTGCCGAATCAGGATTTGAACCGCTCGCGCGCACCTGCCAGTTCATGCTCACCGAAGAAGCTCATCACATGTTCGTCGGCGACACTGGAATCAATCGCATCGTGAAGCGCACAGCGCAACTCATGAAACAGGGCGACGTGCGCGAGCTGGGCGGTATTCCCCTCGACATTATTCAGAAGCACATCAATTTCTGGTTCAGTTACTCGCTTGACCTCTTTGGCGGCGAGATCAGTTCTAACTCCGCAGACTTCTTCGCTGCCGGACTGAAGGGGCGTTACAAAGAACAGGAGCAATACGAAGATCACTCGGCGATTAATCAGACTTTTACAATGACGGTTGTCGAAAATGGCAAATTGGATACTCGAGACGTGCCGTTGCGCAACGCGCTGAACGAAGTATTGCGCGGCGAGTATGTGCGTGACTGCGAGAAAGGCCTGGCGCGCTGGAATAAGTCGCTGGCGGACGAAGGTCTCGGCGAACGACTCTACTTGCCAAATGTTCGATTTCACCGGCATGTGGGCGAGTATGCCGGTCATCACTTCGACATTGAGGGCAACCTAATCTCGAGTGAGGATTTTGCCAAACGGAAATCGGAGTGGTTACCGACGATTGAAGATCGCGAATATGTGCGGAGCTTGATGCACCCGTTACTGAGCCCGGCAAGATCGCCAACTGGATTGCGCCACCGGCAACGTGGCATTAAAGGAAAACCTTCGAGTTTGAGTATGTAAAGCTTTAAGTGAAACTTGAACGTCAAGCTGAGAGTGTTAGAATTCGAACTTGGGGCTTTGAACTTTGTACTTTGTTTGAGTTAGCGACTTGAGCGTCTTGATCTGGGCAAGTTTGCGGTCGCGAACAAAGAACTAAGTACAAAGCACAAAGTTCAAATGACAGAAGTCTTTATGCAACGGATTTTTCAAAGTACGATCAAAAACTAGAATTCATCCTGCGTACTGCGGCGCGGATTTTTGCCGAGAAGAGTTACCACTCCACCTCGATGCGCGACATTTCGCGGGCCACGGAAGTCAGCCTCGCCGGTCTTTATCATTACTGCAAATCAAAAGAAGAGCTGCTCTTTCTAATTCAGGACAATTGTTTTGGTCGAGTGCTTGAACGACTGGAAGAGCGTCTCGCCGAAGTTACTGAGCCAATTCAGAAGCTTCGAATCTTCATCGACAATCACCTGGCGTTTTTCGCCGCTAACATGGCGGAGATGAAAGTGCTATCGCACGAAGCGGAGTCGCTTGCCGGAGATCTTCATTTGCACGTGTCCGGGAAGAAGCAAAAGTATACGAGGCTCGCGCGCGAGATACTTGAGGAGTTGCAGCAGCAACAACCGTTGGAGCAACGCATTGATCTAACCGCTGCAACGTACGCGCTCTTTGGCATGATGAACTGGATTTACAACTGGTATGACCCGCAGGGCAAGCTGAAAGTTTCGGGAGCTGGTTGAAAATGTCAGTCGCTTGTTTCTGCATGGTTTTGTTGCCGGCTTCCCGCCGAAGCATTAAACTTCGCGGCCAGTCCCAGAACCGAATCATTGAGTGTTTGGCGCGCGCATCGGAATTAGAATGCCGGTGGCTTAGGTGCACACGTAAGTCAGGGAAGGCTGACCCGTGTGCGATAGCGACTGTAACGCGATATCAACTAGTAATTCGTTAAGTCAGCTGAAACGCGGAGATTGAATCGAACGCAGTAGTGCATCCGGCCTCCCAGTCTGCATTGAAGGACGTGAATCATACCAGCTATATCCTGACAAAGTTATTTTTGGAGAACACCGCATGAGCGAAGCGGCCGAACGCCTTGAAATAGCGGAAGTAAATACAATCTGGTTCGGTACAGCGTCGGTGATGGTGTCGCGCTGCTTACTCTGAACGATCCTCCGGCAAACACCTACAGCTACGAAATGATGCAGGCGCTCGATCGCGCGATCCTGGCGGCGCGCATGGACGATGCCGTTCAGGTGATCGTGATCACTGGCCAAGGCGAGAAGTTCTTCTGCGCCGGCGCCGACATTCAGATGCTGCAAAATGTGACGCCAACCTTTAAGTACTATTTCTGCCTTCACGCCAACGAAACTCTTTTGCGATTGGAGCAGACTGCCAAGCTGGTGATCGCTGCGATCAATGGTCACTGCGTTGGTGGAGGTCTGGAAGTGGCGATGGCTGCTGATATCCGCATTGCGCGGAAAGGCGCCGGCAAGATGGGATTGCCGGAAGTTTCACTGGGAGTTCTCCGGGAACGGGAGGAACACAGCGTTTAGTCCGCCTGGTTGGTAAGTCGAAAGCCATCGAGCTGATGGCCACCGGCGAACTTTTCCTTTCGAACGCGGTCTCGAACTCGGAATCATTAACGATGTCTACGATGCGGAGACGGCGGAGAGCTTTTTGGAGCAGGTGATGAATTATGCTCGTCAGTTCACCTCGCCCGGTCGCGCCGCACATGCGGTCGGTCGCATTAAACGCAGCGTACAGACCGGCGCCGAGATTCCGCTTGAAGCAGGCCTTGCTCTCGAGCGTGAGTTACAGCAGCAACTCTTTCAATCGGAAGACGCAAAAGAAGGAATCGACGCTTACGTGAACAAACGCAAGCCGACCTTTAAAGGAAGATAGTTTCGATTCGGTCGAGTTTCGAGTTTCCGAATTAACACCAAAACGGCGGCACCCCGAACTTGAACTCGGAACTCGAAACTCGAAACTCGAAACTTGACATGTACGAACACATTGACATCGCTGAAGAAGACGGCATCGTGACGATCACGCTCAATCGTCCCGAGAAGCTGAATGCGTTCATTGGACACATGCGGCGAGATCTTGCTGAAGCCCTGGAGCACGCCGGCAGCGATCGCGGCGTTCGCGTGGTGGTCATTACCGGAGCGGGTCGCGCCTTCTGCGCCGGTGGCGACGTCGGTTACATGGCCGAACTAATCGAGCGACGTGATACTGAGGAATTCTCACGACTGCTCGGTTCGGCGCGTCGAGTTGTTACTGTAATCCGGCAGATGACGAAGCCCGTGATCGGGGCGGTTAATGGGCTGGCCTCCGGCGCCGGCTGCAATCTGGCGCTTGCTTGCGATTTGCGGATCGCTTCGACCGAAGCCACCTTCAGCTCAGTCGTTCGTCAAGATCGGTTTGCATCCGGATTGGGGCGGCACATATTTTTTGCCGCATCTGGTTTCACCTAATCGAGCCTGCGAAATGTTTTTCCTTGGTGAGGCTATCGACGCCCAGGAAGCATTGCGTCTGGGAATTGTGAATCGCGTCGTCGCGCCTGAAGCTTTGGCCGAGGCCACGCACGAACTTGCTGTGCGTCTGCGCGATGCTTCGCCAATTTCGATTGCCGCTGCCAAGCAGGCCGTCTATCTTAGTCATTCTGCCGAGCTTGAAGAGATGCTGCGCTACGAAACCGAAGCGCAACTTCGCTGTTTTGAATCTGAGGACGGGCGTGAAGGTATTCGCGCGTTTCTGGAAAAGCGGCCGCCCCGGTTCACGGGGAATTAATCGACCTGACTTGGAGTTGAATCCGCGTTCGTTCTGGTCCTTAGTCAGCCTTTTGAATCTTTGCACTAGTCCGCGTAGCGGACGATTGAATTTAGCCCAGCACTTTAGTGCTGGGGTTGCTTTTGCCGCATGACTCCAGCCCGTAAACGGGCGGCTGACTTCTGGTGCCGGTGCGTCTATTTTCAGCCGTCCGCTACGCGGACTAAGATTCTAATATGTCGCGTGTCCCAGCACTGAAGTGCTGGGCTAAAATCAGCCGTCCGCTACGCGGACTTTTCTAAATCAAAGTACCAAGTTCAATTCAAGGAGATTCTTCATGCTTAAGAAGCCATTCATTCTTTCACTGCTGGCATTGCTCGTCGCCGCTACTTCCTTTTTTGCAGCAACCACCACGTACGAAACCGATGCTGCGCACTCCAACGTCGGCTTTTCGATACCCATTGCCGGCGGACTGTCTCACGTGCGCGGCAAGTTTAACGACTTCAAGGTCACGATCGTTTACGACGATAAGGACATCACCAAGTCTTCTGTGGATGCCGTGATCAAAGCGGCGAGCATCGATACCGGCATCGAGCGGCGCGACGCGCACTTGCGCACTGCCGACTTCTTTGATGTGGAGAAGAATCCGGACATCACCTTCAAGAGCAGTCGCATTGAGAAGAAGGGCAAGGGGTTTATCGCCCACGGCACCTTTACCATGCGGGGCGTCTCAAAAGAGATCGCGCTTCCCTTCACGATTAACGGCGTGAATCGCGACGAGAAAACCGGCAAGACGACGCTTGGCGCTACGGCAAAGACAACGATCAATCGTAAAGACTAGGCGTTAGCTTCAGCCAGCCCGCCAATCCCAATTTTCTGGGCGACATGGTCGAGATTGAGCTGAACATCATCACGCGCGCCGCTTGACCGCAATAAAGGCGTGTCCAAAGTCCAATGTCCAATGTCCAATGTCAGTAATCGTGAGTTAACAGATCTTAAAGTGGCAGTTCACAACTAACAGAGTGGAGTTGGACACCTTGGACTTTGGACTTTGGACATTGGACCTAACACTATCCGATGAAGCTCAAAGACAAGATCGCGTTGATTACCGGTGGGGGACGCGGGATTGGCCGCGCCATTGCTTTAGCATTTGCCGAGGAAGGCGCCGATATCGCCGTTGCCGCGCGGACGCTGGCGCAGGTTGAAAGCGTTGCTCAAGAAATCGCCAGTCAGTCTAAGGTCAGAGCTCTGCCAGTCGCTTGCGATGTTTCTCAGGTGAGCAGCGTCGAAGCGATGTTTCAGCAAGTGACCGAACGCCTCGGGCGGGAACCTGACATTCTGGTGAACAATGCCGGCATTGCTGAAAGCGCCGCTCTGACAAAAACGGATGACGAACTCTGGCAAAAACACCTGGCAATCAATCTCAGTGGCAGCTTCTACTGCACGCGTGCAGCGTTGCCGGCGATGATCTCACGTGGTTGGGGCCGGATCATTAACATCGCTTCGATAGCCGGAAAAACAGGCGCGCCGTACATCGCCGCCTATTCAGCTTCCAAGCATGGATTGCTGGGACTGACGCGCTCCACTGCTTTGGAATTTGCCGCCAAGGGAATTACCACCAACGCCATTTGTCCGGGTTATGTTGACACGGAGATGACCACTCGAGGGGTGGAAAACATTACTAAGAAGACCGGACGCTCGGCAGAAGAAGCAATGGCGGCTATTAAAAAAATGAGTCCGCAGGGCCGGCTGGTAACGTCGGAAGAAGTAGCCGCCCTGGCTTTGTTACTCGCTTCTGAAGCTGGCGGAGCAATCAACGGGCAAGCAATAAATGTTGATGGCGGAAGTGTGCTGTTCTAAAAGCAGAAGGCAGAAGGCAGTAGGCAGTGGTCAGTGATCAGTGACATTGAGTGAATGTGTTGATTTCTAATGATTCTGATAGTTCGAGCGACACTGCTTCTGTCTCGAACCGCCTTCTGCCTCCTGCCTTCTCGCCCACTTGCTTTCTGCCACTATCCTTCTTGCTTTCTGCCCACTGCCCACTGCCCACTGCCCACCGCCCACTGCCTGCAGCAACCGATAGACTCGCCGTAAAGGCAATCCCACAATATTGAAGTAGTCACCTTGAATCTCTTCGATGAAAGGCGCGGCACGACCCTGAATTGCGTACGCGCCGGCCTTGTCTAACGGTTCTCCCGTTGCGACGTACCAGGAAATTTCCTCATCTGAAAGTTCGGCGAACCGCACTCGCGTGACCTCATGCTCGACTATGCAATGCGGATCATTCACGCGTACGAGAGCTACACCGGTTAGTACCTGGTGCCACTTGCCACTCAGCAGTCTTAGCATTCGCGCCGCAGAGGCTGGATCTCCTGGCTGACCCAGGATCTCCTCGTCAATCAAAACAATCGTGTCCGCTCCCAAAACTAATGAGTGAGGAAATTGCTCTGCAATCGTCTCGGCTTTTGTCTGGGCCAGACGTCGAACATAAGACACTGCGTCCTCATTATCATGACGCGTCTCATCGATGTTTGCGGCAACAGCCTCGAAAGCCCACCCGGCTGCTCGCAAAATCTCAGCGCGTCGCGGACTCTTCGAAGCGAGGATCAATTTCTGCTCTAACAATTGTTGTTAGCTCCCAATAAACGCCAAGTCGCCAGAGGCGCAAAGAAGAAACTCACCGGTTAACAGGATTTTCAAATGACCGTCCCTCTGTCGTTCTCATACTCTGCGACTCTGCGACTCCGCGTCTCTGCGGTGGAATTTCGTTTATCAAACTCGGGCTGCTTTTGGTTTTCAGGCGTCTCCGCTACACTGCTGCCCTCTTAATCACAAAAAGATCGGTTGGCGATTCTAATAAGAAAGCATTGGATCGCATAATACTGCGACAAGGCTCAGCGCTTATCTTTTCACTTCATGGACAGCCTACTTAAAACTCTGCCGGCGATTATGAAAGCGGCCGGCGACTCGAGCGAGGTTGCCGAGGCTGCATGCTTCGTAGCCTGGAAACAGATTGCAGGTGAAGGTCTGCGGGGAAACGCGATACCAGTTGCTCTTACCGACCGAACCTTAACCGTTGCCGTCGCCGATGCGGCTTGGCAGAAACAGATGACATCGTTGAGTGGCCAGCTATTGTTTCGGCTAAACTCGATGTTGGGCCAACCCGTCGTAACATCTCTGAATTTTTGCGAAGATCGGCGTTTAATAGAACGCGCACGGCAAGAACTGGATCAGGTTAAGGAGCCTGTGGAACCCGCTCCTGTCCCTGTGGAATTGCTTAAAGCCGCAACTGAAATTGGCGATAAGGACTTGCGTCGAGCATTTCTAGGTGCGGCTAGCAGCTGCCTCCGGCGTGTCGAGAATGTGTAGACTCCATTTTTATCAACGATGAAAATCAAAGAATCCGACATCGAAAAAATTGCCGAGCTGGCGCATCTGGAAATCACTCCGGATGAAGTTGCTATGTTTACGCCGCAGATGACCGAGATTGTCACCTATGTCGAGCAACTGAACGCCCTCGATACGCGTGCGGTCGAGCCTTCGCTGGGCGGATTAACACCTGAAGGGGAAGCGACGGATGCGTCCCGTGATGACGTGGTGTTGCCCTCACTCGGTCAAAAGCTCGCCCTCGAGGAAGCGCCAGATGCCGCCGCCGGTCACTTTCGCGTTCCGAAGGTCCTCTAGAACAGTTTCGAGTTTCACGTTTCGAGTTTCAGCTTTGTGTCTATCCTGACTGAGAGTTAACACTGCAAAAGATGAGCGCCGTTTCCGATATCAAGTCCGGAGTAGCTACCGGTGAAACCACGGCTGAGGCAACAACCGAAGCAGCGCTTACCGCTGCCGAGGCGCTGCAAAGCGACTTAAATGCTTTTCTACAAATCGATCGCGATGGCGCGCTTGTTCGGGCAAAGGCTATCGATACGCAGCAGCGGGATGGTGCTTCACTTCCGGTGCTCGCGGGTGTCCCCATCGCCATCAAAGACAACATCTGTGTGCGCGGCCTGCAAACTTCCTGCGGATCTCGAATCCTCGGCGACTATCATCCGCCCTACGATGCCACAGTCATCGAACGGTTGCAGCACGCCGGCGCAGTGATTATCGGCAAAACAAATTGCGACGAGTTCGCTATGGGTTCATCAAACGAGAACTCAGCTTTTGGACCGGTCAGAAATCCATGGAACGTTGAGCGAGTTCCCGGCGGTTCATCTGGCGGCTCCGCAGCAGCGGTCGCGGCAGGCATTGTTCCAGTGGCGCTCGGCTCCGACACAGGTGGTTCCGTGCGACAGCCGGCGTCTTTGTGTGGTGTCGTCGGCATGAAACCAACCTATGGGCGCAACTCTCGCTATGGTCTTGTCGCCTTCGCTTCGTCGCTTGATCAGGTTGGAGTTTTTGGACGCACAACTCGAGACGTCGCTACCGTCTTAGGAGTGATTGCCGGACGCGATCTACACGATGCCACTACTGCCGATGTTGCTGTTCCCGACTACGCTTCTGAATTAGATGCGGACATAAAGAAACTACGTCTTGGTTTTCCGCGGGCGCTCTTTGGTGAGGGCCTCGACGACGACGTACGCGCGGCGGTGGAACAGTCTATCGAAACCTACCGCGAATTAGGCGTTGAGATTGTTGATGTCGATCTGCCTAATGCGAAGTATTGCATCGCGGTCTACTACATCATTGCGACTGCCGAAGCTTCTTCCAATCTCGCGCGCTTCGATGGCGCCCGTTACGGTTTCCGCGCCGAAGAAACGCCCGAACTGCGGCAAATGTACCGGAAGACTCGTGACGAGGGATTTGGAGCGGAAGTTAAACGGCGCATCATGCTCGGCACTTACGTGCTCTCGGCAGGCTATTACGAGGCCTACTATCGGAAGGCGCAACAAGTGCGCGCACTCTTGAAGGAAGACTTTGCCCGAGCATTCAAAGTCTGTGACGCGATCATCACGCCCACTTCGCCAACTCCCGCCTTCCGTCTTGGGGAAAAAGTTGATGATCCGCTCGCGATGTATCTCAACGATGTTTACACGGTGACCGCGAATCTTGCGGGAGTGCCGGGGATAAATGTGCCGTGTGGTCTGTCAGCGGAAAACCTGCCAATCGGATTTCAACTACTCGGACCCTACTGGTCGGAATCAACGCTTTTCCAACTCGCCAATGCCTATGAGGAAGTGAAACCGTTCACTGCTCGTCCACCAGTTCATGCTTGATTTCTGCCGAGGATAAGCAGTCAGCAAGACTCGCTTCGGATGGTGTCCTAATTTGAAAACAGATGTAGGGACGTCCCTCCGTGGGCGCCCTGCACGCTTTGCAGCAGCGGTGTGCGGTAAGTCATAAACCTACCGCGCACCCTGGCGGCAGAGCCGCGCTTGAACCCTAAACATGGGGCGGCCACAGAGTGCCGCCCTACAGAAAATTTTGTATCGAGCTAGGCTTTGGAGTGCGCTGACTCGTCAGCGCTTTTTATTTCCGTTTCGGAGGGATTGTTTGCAGACTTCTCAGAAGGAACTGACGGATTAGCTTTATCCGGAATCCAGTCGCCGGTGAAGATCTCGACAACGTTCTTGGCGGTGCCTACTACTGGAGTTACATCAAGGGCCACATGAACCGCTCCAGGTATTAGACCCTTCTTCTTGATGTCGTGACCGGCAAAGCCCACGGAAAACACCGGACCGATGATTGGGATCATCTTTAAGAGTTTCTTGACGACCTCAAGCCCGCCCTTCTTGGCCATTCTTTTTTTGTGTGATTCGGGCATCGTCCTAACTCCGAATTATCCTCATTGGCTGACAAGCCCTAATGGAAGCGGGCCTTAATGGTTCTTTTAGATAAAAAGGCCCACGAAATTATCGTCACGAAGAACACTACACCAATCCATTTGTACAACCCCATCATGTGAGAAAAACCGGCCAGCAGTTGCAAGACAGTCATGTTTGCATGCACGAACAGTGTCAGCAGCAGGAATGCCAGCCACGTCATTCTTGCCCACTCTTTATGAAGAAACAATCCAACCCCGATAACCAGCGAAGCCAGGCCAATCACGAAGTCCAGGGCGATGATAGCCGGCTGCAACTGAAACATGAAAAAGCCAACTCGCCGAGGAGAAACCAGGAGTAGCAGCGACAGACCTTGGATTAGATAGGGGATGCCAAGCAGAAAAGCGAATATCCCCAACATCCTTATCGCGAATGATCTGGGTTGCCCTTCAATGACTTTTTCAGAAGCTGACATGTTTCTGTCCGGGAACTGAACTACTCAAGCACGCTTTGCACAAAAAGTCAGCGCCGTAGGCGCAGAATGTTTATAGAGTTAGATGGAATAGAGACTAGGAGCCCTGTTAAGGGCGTAATGTCTAGCATTTCGCTCCTAACGGAGCTCGACGATTTTGAGTTCAGACGCGCGCTATAAACATTTCGTCCCTAACGGGACGCTGGTGACCGGTACCGCACGATTTCTTGTGCAAGTGACTTAAGCTACGTTCCTGAAGGCTAAACCTGCCGCTTCACGAACCCATCACAGAAGCAAAGCCCAATCGTTTAGGCTTCGCCATTTGATGTGAGGCAAACTCCTTTGTGGTGAGAAGATCACACGTGGCTCAAATAGTTGTGTGCTAGCATGAACCCGTTTCGCAAAATCCAGAGACTCGGTCCACTTTCTCGCAAGCAATGATGCGCTCCAAGCTTATTGCTACGTTCTTCCTTAGCTGTCTTGTCGTCCTTCTGCTTTCGTGCAACCGCTCCAGAAACCAGACTGCTGAAAGCAAGCTGTTAATTTATACACCTCATGGCCAGGCTCAACTAAAAGACTTTATCGCGCGCTACAAACAACTGCATCCTGAAGTTGAGGTGCAATTTCTCGACATGGGCTCGCGCGAAATTCTGGAGCGCGTGCGGGTGGAACGGAACCGCCCGCAAGTGGATCTCTGGTGGGGCGCAGCACATACCACGTTTCAAACAGCCGCCGATGAGAATTTGCTCGCCAGTTATCGACCTAGCTGGGCCGACAAAGTTCCGCCGGCAAGTCGCGACGCTCAGGATCGTTGGTACGGAATTTATGAAACACCGGAAGTGATCGTCTACAACAGCGAGGCGGTTTCTGCCGAGCAGGCGCCGCGCGATTGGGACGACGTGCTGGATCCGCGCTGGCAGGACAAGGTACTGATTCGTAATCCCAATCCATCCGACTCGATGCGCGCGATTTTTGGCGCCATGATCTGGCGTTTCTACAAGGACACTGGTTCGTCCGAACGCGGGTATGATTGGCTGCGCCGGCTCGACAAAAACGTTCATGAATATACCGCTGACGGCACAATTCTGATGCAGAAGTTGGCGCGGCGCGAAGGACTTGTGAGTCTCTGGAACTTGCCCGATGTTTGGGTCTACAAGCAAAAGGGGTTGCCGCTGTCGTACGTGATCCCGTCGAGTGGCACTCCGGTGATATCCGACGGCATCGCGATTGTACGAGGCGCGCCAAATGAGGCAGAGGCGCGGCGTTTTTATGAGTTCGCGACAACGCCGGAAAATTTAATTCTCGCCGCGCAAACTTATTATCGAATTCCAGTGAGAACAGACATCGATCGCAAGCATTTGCCTGCCTGGATGAATGAATCGTTCACACGCATGCCGCTTGATTGGGATTTGCTAAGAAAGGAAGGTGGCGAGTGGATGCGTTATTGGGATATCAATATTCGTGGGCGACATTGATGCGAAAGCCAAGACTATGTCACCAGGTTTAATTAAAGGAATCTTAGTTACCGGAATCGTTTTTGGATGCGAGTCGCTGCTCTGGGCAGGTTACTACTGGATTCGCTACCGCCGTAGCAGCAGAGAAAGCATTACGAGACACAGCATGATCTGGCCAGGCCGGCATTTAGCTCGAGGAGGCCTTTTGATCCTTCTCTTTGGACCAGCCTACTACTTGTTCAGGGTCGGACTTTTTAATGAGTTCATGCTGATTGTCGTGATGCTCGGATTCTCTATGGGCGGAATGCTGCTGGAAATTCTTTTTCAAGGGGGCCCTTCAAAGTTCTTTTCTAACCAGCCGCTGACCGCAGAGATTTGGCAACAAAGGAAGCTAACAAGGCGCCTGGCTGTTCTCGTCGGGACACTAGGAGTGAGCCTTGTCACCCTGGAAACAGCGATTGTTTTCACAATAGTTTCCCCCGAAGTACTTGCGCTTCATTGGTGGTTCGTATTGGTATTGGCGGCGAGTTTGATGGGATTTGGATACGCAGTATGGCAATGGAATGATTGGGAGAAAAAGTTCGGCGGCAACACCACGCTTTCAAATCTATAGAAGATGTCGCTTCTCACTTTAAATCAAATTTCAAAACACTTCGGATCTGTAAGAGCGGTCGCAGATGTTTCACTCAACGTGGAACGCGGCGAGTTCTTTGGTCTGCTCGGTCCGTCGGGCTGCGGTAAGACGACTACGTTACGAATGATTGCGGGGCTCGAGACACCAGACTCCGGTGCTATTCAGTTTGACGATCGCGACATAACCAGGCTCTCGCCCGAAAAACGCGGTTTCGGCATGGTTTTTCAAAACTATGCTCTCTTCCCCCACTTAAATGTTTTCGAGAACGTCGCCTTCGGACTGCGAGCACGACACAAACCAAAAGTTGAAACTACTAAAGCTGTCAGCAGCGCCCTGGAACTTGTTCAGCTTCCCGGTTACGAGAAAAGACGAGTTGACGAATTATCCGGTGGCCAACAACAGCGCGTAGCGATTGCTCGCGCAATTGCCATTGAGCCGGCTCTGCTCTTGTTTGATGAGCCACTTTCAAACCTCGACGTGGCCTTACGCGAGGAAACGCGCGGGGAGTTGCGAGAGTTGGTCAATCGTTTGGGTCTTACTGCCGTATACGTGACACACGACCAGGAAGAAGCATTTGCACTTTGCGACCGCATCAGCGTGATGATGGGTGGTCGCATCCTGCAAACCGGTAAGCCTCGAGAATTATATGAACATCCGACACAAACTTCGGTGGCGCGATTTCTGGGACGTAACAACCTGATCAGGGTGATGCGCTTAAGTTCGAGCAAAGCGATGGTGGCGGAGTTCAAGACACTTGCTGGGGAACACACACTTCAACTCCCGGCTCGGCACGACGAATTAGCGCCGCTGAACAAGCCTTGTTCGCTTGCGATTCGGCCGGAGCATTTGAAACTTAGCCAGACAAAACCTGACCGAGCAAATGTTCTTGCCGCTCAGGTCGACGCCATCAATTTTGCCGGCGCCACATCCAGCGTCAAACTCGATGCGAAGGGATTGCACCTGGAGGCGTTGGTGCTGCAACCCGACGGTCTTTCGACTGGAGACCGGTGTTTTGTCGAATTACCTGCTGAAAGAATCTCGCTTTTGACTGAAGCATGAGAGGGCGTGAAAGTGTTGGGCGCCGCCCCGGCGTGTCCCCGCATGGGGACAAAGGTAATTGCCGTGGGCAACGCCTTCGGCGTGAAGCCTCTCTTGAATTCTTGTTCCGTGGGCGTTGCCCACGACTAATAATTTTCACGCCTTCGGCGTGAAGCAGCTTTAATGAGCACTACGAACTCATTGCCTGATCTTCACGCTCCAGTGTCCCACCGCCTTCGGATCAAATCCCCCGCCCAGCTGGTCTTGATTCTGATCACAGCAATAGTTCTGCTGTACGGAGTGGTCTATCCCAACGCGCACATTCTGCTGAGCTCGCTGCAAATTGATGGTGCGTGGTCGCTGGCAAGCTACCGCGACGTTTTGACGCAAAGTGCTGTCATCGAATCGGTGATAACAAGTCTAAGTGTTTCTGTGCTTACGGTGATCTTCTGCGCTTTGATAGGCGTGCCTCTGGCATTTTTATTCGAGCGATACACATTTCCTTTGCGCAGATTGTTTGCGGCGCTCGCAGCGTTGCCTTTGGTGTTACCACCGCTCGTTGGCACTGTCGCCTTCATCCTACTTTGCGGTGAATCAGGGATCCTGGCGCGAATGCTGCAAACAACCCTGCGGTTGGAAGCGCCTCCCTGGTCTTTGCGCGGCTGGGGAGCGTTGCTGTTGTTTCACACGTACACGATGTATCCGTTCTTCTATGTGCTCACCGGCGCGGGACTGCGACGGATCGACGCGGGACTTGCTGAGGCAGCCAGAGGTTTAGGAGCAACTCCGATGACCGTGATGTTTCGTGTGACCCTGCCACAACTGACTCCCTCGCTGATTGCAGCCGGCTTGTTAACCTTCATGGTCTCAATGGCGTCGTTCAGTGCGCCACTACTCTTTGGCGGTAACGTGCGCGTCCTTACGCTCGAAATCTTTACCGCACGCCAACGCGGTGATGCTCGCGTCGCCTTGACCGAAACTGTGATCCTGGCCGTGATTTCTCTGAGCGCGCTCATCTTTTTTCAACGTTATGAAGGCACGAGACGATTTGCGGCTGCGGCCCTCAAAGGCAGCGGACGCCGGCTGAAACCGATCACGGGTGGCCGGGCTCGAATTGCTGCGATGGTTTGCGGCACTGTCTTCTCAATCCTTTTAGTTCTTCCGGTCGCGACCCTCGCGCTTGTCAGCTTCGCTCGCGATGGAGTTTGGACAACGCAAACCCTGCCGCCTGCATACACTCTCGCCAATTACAGTCGCATCCTGACAGAACAAAACGCGAGTGAGGTGTTCTTGAATAGTTTGTCCATGGCCGGCATTGCTTCGGTGGCGGCGCTGCTTTGGAGCTTCGTGGTGGCGACTCTGGTGACCGCGAAGATTCGCAGCAAATGGCGACGTCTGCTTTCCTTCCTTGTCCTGATACCGTGGGCTTTGCCGGGTACAGTAGTAGCGATTTCCATTGCTGAGGCTTACGGCCAACCCGGATCGCTGCTGGGATCTTACATCCTGGTGGGCACGTTTTGGATTCTGCCGGTTGTCTATTTTCTCCGGTTCATGCCTCTCGTTGTGCGCGCGGTGCAGGCGAGCATGGAACAACTAGACCCGGCACTCAACGAAGCCGCCGGCAGCTTAGGCGCGAAGTGGTGGCAGAGGTTTTTGCGGATTACTCTGCCGTTGGTTTTGCCGGGAGCTGTCGCCGGCACCCTCTTGGCGTTTGTCATCGCTTTGGGCGAGTATGTGGCGTCGATACTGGTTTTTGTTCCGAGTAATCGGCCAATCTCGATTGCTATCGCTTCAGAGATGCGCGATTTCAATCTTGGTTCCGCGGCGGCTTATGGAATGATCCTGATTGTTATCATTGCCGCAAGTATGATCGTCGCGGCGAAGTTGGAACGCCGAAATGCGTGAGTAATCACCGAGTGCGAACAGTTAAGAGGGCTGGATCCCTTGTAACGGCCTTGCCGCCGGATGTTTGCACAAACACTCGATTTGGGTGAAACGCTGAAAGCGTTCGCTAATTCCAGCCCCGGGCAACGCCCTGGGTAACCTAGACGCTGATTAATGCGCGAACCCTGAAAGGGTTCGTGAAACTGGGCGAACACTTTCAGCGTTCGCCGAATGATCGTTGACCGAAACCCCCAGGGCGCTGCCCTGGGCTGGAATTAGCGAACGCTTTCAGCGTTTTCCGAAGCTGGATAAAGGACTGGGACTTTTGTGCAAAGCTCAGCCGGATGTGCGGCAAAGCCGGGGTTGAGCGGGCCTTTCCCGAACCAGCCGGCCTCGTGGGCCATATGATGGAAACCGTACTTGCATACTTTAGCTGTCGCCGAGTGCTCGCGAATCTTCTGCTGACGTTTCTGCTGTTTGGATCTTTGTTACCGATCCCTGCGCAGGAGCCTCGTGCTCTGACGCCGGGCCCCGACAAAGCAGAACTTCATCAAGCGCTTCTCGACCTGACAAACGCTGCAACAGTTATGTGTGTCGCTGCCCATCCCGATGACGAGGATGGAACTTCCCTCACGGTCTTACGTCGCAAGTATGGCGTGCACACAGTCAGCTTGTTCTCAACCTATGGCGAAGGTGGTCAAAACGCTGTAGGTCCTGAGTTGTACGAAGAGCTCGGCGTGATTCGCGCGAACGAGACCAGAGAAGCCTCGCGGATTCAGGGCTCCGAACCACATTTTCTGGCATTGAAAGACTTTGGTTTTTCGAAATCCGCTGAGGAAACATTTCGAGTTTGGGGCAAAGACGAGGCGCTGCGAAGGATGGTTTTCAAAATTCGCGAATTGCGCCCCGATGTCATCATTACTAATCACGACACGACCAGCGGACACGGTCACCATCAGGCGACAGGCCGCCTGGTTCTTGAAGCGTTTGACGCTGCGGCTAATCCGCAGCGCTTTGCCGAACAACTGAACACCGTACGCGTTTGGCAACCCAGCCGGTTGTTCGTGCGGTCGCGCACTCCGGCTGCAGTTAATATCGCCACGGCGACAACGCCTGCCGAAGAAAAATTTGTGACGGTCGATCCCAATGAACAGGATCCGATTCGCGGAAACATTTACGCAGCACAAGCCCTGTTGGCTTTGCAAAAGCATGCTTCGCAGGGTCCCTGGCCTCAATCAATCGCGGATAGATTGCGCGGCAACCCTTCCGGAAAGCTGCCGCTGATTCGTTATCGATTGGCGCGCGAGGCGCCCGGAGTAGCCCTGCTTGCCGCAGACGCCAAGACCTTTCTGGACGGTTTACAGATAAGTCCGCCGTTAGCTGCGCCGACGCTTGAGGGCCGAGCGTTAAGCGAAATTATCGATCAACCCGATCGCGTGTTGAACGCTTTGATTGATTGGCGCCGCCGTGCGCCTAAGGCGGCGCCGAATGGTAACGATCCCCAGCGAGCGCAGTTAATGACCGAACGGACAGATCGAGCGCTTGCCGTGGCTGCCGGTATCATGCTCGCGATCAGTCCACCAGCAGACGCACTGCTACGCGAAACGCCAGCAAGGTTTACTGTTAACCTTTCCAACTCGGGCAATCGAACCGTTCAAATCACCAAATTAACGTTTGAGGGCTGGGGCGTCGTCGTGCCGCTGGAAGCTGCGGACCTATTGAGTGCTGACTCGGAGACCATTACTCCCGTTGATCTGGTGACGCCAGCGAAGGCACCGATAACTGTCCCGAAAGCGGAGCATCTCTATGACAGTATGGTGTTAGGTCATGATTTTGTCGCGCACGCTCAGTTGGAAATTGACGGTGCGAAGTTTTCAGTGAAGGCGCAGAAAAGCCTGGATGTCGTGCCGGCTGTCGAGATCGCAAACATCTCACCATCGCCGTGTGTCGGCACCGACGAAACTATATGGCGATGTCAGGGATTTAAAGTGACACTGATCAATCATTTGCGAAAACCCTTTGCCGGGGGATTAACCTACACAACAACACAGGGTCAGAACATGCGTGAAAACACGCAGCAGATAGCATTGGCTCCACTCGAAACACGCACTGAGGCTTTTTCAAACAGTGACTCACGACCTCCCCGAGAAACCATACGCCAAGAGAGACAGTCTGGGTCAGTGGTGATGTCAATCAATCCTCCGAATCTCACAACACCGGCTTTCGATCGAACACATTCGATTTCCACGCGCACTGTCAACGTTACATATGTCGACGCGCGCGTGGCAAAGGGCCTCCGAGTTGGCTACGTGCCGAGTTTCGATAAAACGCTTGAGCAATCACTTGATGCTCTCGGAGTACCCTCTGAAAAACTGACCGTCGATAAAATTCAGGAGGGCCCGCTCACCAGCTACACGACATTAATTCTCGACAACCGCGCTTACTATGCTCATCCAGAATTGATCGCAGCAAACAGTCGCCTGTTTAGTTTTGTTCAGGAAGGCGGGACGCTGATAGTTTTTTATCACAAAGATAGCGAGTGGAATCCCAATGATCGCGGACGGCCACAACTCGCTCCTTACCCAATTATTCTTGGTGACGAGCGCGTCACTGAAGAGGCTGCGCCGATAAAGTTCCTTCAGACCGGTCATTCATTGCTGAACTATCCAAATCGAATCCGCAGCGCCGATTTCAACAACTGGATTCAGGAGCGCGGACTTTATTATCCGAAAGAGTGGGACAGCCATTACACAGCGCTGTTCGCGAGCAATGACAAGGGCGAGAAACCTTTGCGTGGCGGGTTACTGGTGTCGCGTTACGGTCGCGGGAATTATATCTTCACGAGTATGGTTTGGTATCGGCAACTCGCAGCCGGCGTGCCTGGAGCGTATCGCATGCTGGCGAATATGATCAGCTACGGGCATTCCCCACGCTGAAAGCGTTGATGCAAAATATTGAGTCCGTGAAACGGACGTCTGCTAGTAGCCCAGCACTTCAGTGCTGGGTTTGTGCGTTGTAAGATTAAGTGAGTCCGCGAAGCGGACGACTGAAAACCTCACAAAGGAGCTCACCATGCCTCACGCATACGTCTGCAACCTCATGCATTGCACCTTCAGCACTAAGGAACGTTATCCCTGGATCGATAATCAGTTGGAAACCCGGCTGTGGCCTTACATCGGCGGAATCGCACGTGAGAACCGCATGAAAGCATTAGCAATCGGCGGCGTCTTCGACCATCTACACGCGCTCTTATCTCTCCCAAGCACAATGAGTTTTGCGAAGGCGGTCCAGTTAATCAAAGGTGGGTCTTCTAAATGGGTTCACGAGGAGATCGGCATTAAGAAATTTGAGTGGCAGGAAGGATATGGCGCCTTTAGCGTCAGCCAATCGCAGCTCAAGAAGACTATTGTTTACATCAATAATCAGAAAGAACATCATCGAAAGCGAACCTTCAAAGAAGAGTTCCTGCGGCTGTTGAATAAGCACGGTATCGATTACGATCCGCGGTACATTTTTCGGTAATTTCAGCCGTCCGCTTCGCGGACTATGGGTCTATAACGCCAAAAACCCAGCACTGAAGTGCTGGGCTATTAGCAGCCGTCCGCTTCGCGGACTCCCATTTCGTTCGCTTGGCGAACCAGCAGGTCTTGCGCACGCCCTATGGCACCGGCACTGCCTGTTGCTCGTAATCAGGCTCGCTCTCTAACTTCGCCTGGGCACGCTGCAGGAAAGTCTTAATCATCTCGCGCACCCGCTTCTGCATTTCGGCGCTGATCGGTCCTTCACCAACCAGACTTGCCAGACGATGCAGATCCCGAGCATGAGGCCGGCGTAATTCAACATGTTGGGCGATGCGAATCAAAACCTTTTGTCCGCGCTCCTCGAAAGCCGCGGCATAGCGCAGGTAATTCTTTACTTCACTGCGCGCCGGAGACCATTCCAAACGATCCGGACCGTCTTCAGTTTTCTCCACTGCAAAACTCGCAACCACCGGGCCGATTACCGGTACGTCGGCGCGGACCATCCAACGCATGATGCCGCCGGCTTCCTTGCGAATACCTTCGATACCGGGCATCAGATCGACAAAGTTACGAAACTCGCTGAAAAACTCCCGGGCCCGCTCAATCGTTGTGCTTAATTCCAGTTGTTCTGTGTACGAGGCTTTTATTCGGAACATTCTTTCTCCCGTTCTCTCTCCACTTACTTGATGCTGCTTTTGGACGGCCTGTTGCACCGCTTGAGCACCAAAGCTAAATTACACGAGGACGCGCTCCCCGTAAACAGACATTTTTTGACAACGAGTTGTGACGTTAATTGGAAGTGAACAAGCCTGAAATGAATACTGAATCAAAATGTGAACGGTGCCTGGAAGGCCGCTTAAAGAGTTGGGAGGAATTAGACGAAGATGAGCGCGAAGTTGTGCGTCGTCTGCCGGACGCCGCCGACTATTCTTTAACTGAGCGACAACGTCAACACACGTGGTGCACCCGTTGTTGGCACGAATGCGAGAAACAGAACTCAAGAGTCTGAACCGCCATCACTCGTAACATAGTCGTAAGCCTCACGGATTTCTTTCATTTTCGCTGACAGGGTCAGGTGTAAGCTTTCTGCCGTCTCGAAATCCAGCTGCGTCGCGATGTCTTGCAAGGCCGGATGATCGACTGACGGCAAGCGCGCCTGGCGTCCCAGTATTAACCGAAGATAGTGATCAACTGAGCGCAGCAACACGTAGCCGCTGTGCAACGCCTCAAACGCCGTGGAATTTAAAGCACCGTTGGCGTGCAAGCGTTCAAGGGTAGTGGTGGTTGAGCGATCATCGCCTTCGTCAGGAACATCATGGCGTAGCTGCAAATATCGAGTGGCAAAGTAAACATCAAGCATTGCTCCGGCAGCGAACTTGATGTCGATTCCAGCGCGCCGGCCTCGGCCAATTTTCTCTTTCTCCAACCGATCACGTACATAACGAGTTTCACGGCTTAGCTCATCAGGAGAGATCTTACTTGCCTTTTCATGGATCGCATGTCGAGCGTGTGTTTCGATCATCTTTCCCAGCTCAAGATCGCCCGCCACAGCCCGCAATTTCACATAAGCCAAATACTCCCAAACCGCTGTGCGTTGTTTCAGGTAATCCAAAAATCCTTCTGAACTAATAACTAACGGCCCATCTTGTCCATCCGGTCGCAGCCGCAGATCCACTCGATAGAGATAGCCTTCGCGCGTCACGCTGGAGAGCGCGGCAATCATTAATTCACCTAGCCGTGCATAGGCTTCATCTCGAGACAAAGACGTTATGGGTGATTGCGCAAGGGAATCGTAAACAAGCACGACATCAAGATCAGAACCGTAATCAACGCCGCCGCTGGCCAAACGTCCCAGGCCCAAAACACTGATTCGTGGTTCAGACGTCAGTTTTCCATAACGTCGAACGAGCTCGCGTCGCGCCACTAGATACGCAACGTTGATGCTGGCTACACCTAACTCCGTCTGTAAGCGATTAGACTCTGAAACAGAAATTGTTCCGGCAGCGTCGCATACTCCAATCTCAACAAGCAGTTTTGCCCACGCCCGACGCAACGCTGACAGTTCTGCAGAGAAGTCCTTCTCCGCATTGCTGCTGGCCCGCAACAGCGAGCGATAGTCGCGGCGCAGTGGCGTACCTTCGTCACTCAGACTCGTGATCAATGAAGGGCTGCTCGCCACCATTTCCCCAAAAAACTCGCTTGAGGCACAGAGCTGCAACAACGCGCCGAGATTCGCGGCGGAAATCTTGATCGCGCTGTCAGACTTTTCCAGTGAAGAAGCGACGCGCGTTGAAACAGTCAAGGCCCGCTGCGGGTTGCTGGTCTTACTCGCCATATCTTTTAAACGGGCCGCAAGGGTTTCACCGTCCATGACCGGAACCAGTCGAGCCGCAAGCAATTTCGCCAACGCTCTGGCGGAGGTTTCGCCCACGGTGGGCGGCGGTTCCCCGCCCCTGGTTTTAGCCATTGCCAGAGCTGTCAGGTCATCGTCATCACTTTCGCTGACCTGAAATACGCGGTCGTAAGCACGCCTTACGTTTGTAGTGTGCAACTCAAGAGCCCTGTCCAATTCGGACACAACATCAGGTCCGTTGAAATTCATGCGGCGGGCCACCAGCGCCCGTTGCTCACGTCCGAGTGGCACCGAATGAGTTTGTAGCCCCTGCTCCATCTGCAAGCGGTGTTCGAGCCTGCGCAAAAACGTGTACGCGTCGGAAAGCTCGGTGCGCTCCTGCTCGGTAATCAAGTCCCTGTCGGCCAGCCTCCCCAGGCTGATTAACGTGTGCGATGCGCGTAGCCAATCGTCATCACCGCCATGAGCGAGCTGCAGGGCCTGGGCGATGAATTCAATTTCCCGAATCCCACCACGATTCAACTTCACATTAAACCCACTGGTGTTGCGTTCGATGTGCTTGTCAATTTTCAGCTTTGCCAGCCGCACACTTGCCAGTGCTTCTTTGACTGACACGCCCGGCCGAAATACGTCGCCCCGCACAGCGGCAGCAAATCGTGAGAAGAGTGATGCGGAGCCGGCTGCCGAGCGTGAGCGAATCAGTGCCTGCAGTTCCCAGCGTTGGGCCGTGTCGTGGTAATAGCGAACAGTCTCGTTCAAGGAAGATGCCAGCGAGCCGTCGCGACCGTGAGGACGTAAGCGCAAATCAACGCGATAAGCGGCGCCCTCGCCGGCAGGTTGGCCGACGAGTTTAGTTACCGCTTCAGCCAGTTTGATGAAGTACTCGCGATTGGTGACTTCGCCGCGTTCACCGGCGCCGGAAGTCATGCCGTCGTCGGAATAGATGAAGACGAGGTCGATGTCCGAGGCGTAGTTGAGTTCAAAAGAACCAAGTTTGCCCAGAGCTACGATACAAAATTCAGCGGTCGCGCTTCGACCGCGTTCATCGGCGTGTAGCGGCGGGCCAAAACGGTTGTCGAGTTCCTGCCGCGACAGGTTGAGAGCGTAGGCAAGAATCGCGTCGCCGAGATTGGAAAGCTCTTCCGTAGTTTCCACGAGCGCGTGCGTGCGGCGAATGTCGTGTAAGTAAATTCGCAATAACTCGCGACGACGAAAGCGCGCCAGGAGCACCTGGTGATTTAGCGTGGAGTTGGTTAGCGCAAAACGGGCCAGCGACTCCTTCAGCTCCTCACAAGTTCTGACCCGGGGATTCAGGCGCTCGCGTGACAACCAACTGATGTAATCCGGATTCTGTTCCAGCGTAGTCGCCAACAGCGGGCTCCAGGCGGCAAGAGTTAGAACGTCGGAAAGTAACCCGGTTTCTTTGATGAGGTTGCGGTGAGCGCGAGGGTTTTCAGTGGCAAAGCGCTCAAGGAAGAGTCGCGCTCCCTGCTCGTCAGGCAAGCCGCGAATGAGAGCTTCGACTGACGCGGTTTCGCGTTTCAAGTTCCGAGTTTTGGGATCCAAATCTGTTCTCAGGTCTCAAGTCTCTAGTCTTAGGGCCCTAGTCTTAGGTCTCAAATCTCAGGTCTCAGACCCAAGTCGAAGCCCAAGCCCAAGTTTCAAGAAGACCAAGACTTAACAGCCAGGTTCACCTTGATTACTTGAGACTTGGGCTTTGAGACTTAAGACTTTAACCTCTCAGATATCGAAGTACATGCCAAACTCCAACGGATGCGGGCGCATGCGCAGCGGTTGAATCTCCTTCTCGCGCTTGTAACTGATCCAACGTTCGATCAGCTGCGGGCTAAACACGTCGCCTTTCAACAAAAAGTCGTGATCAGCCTCGAGCGCCTTGAGCGAGTCGTCTAACGATCCGGGCAGTGTCGGCACATCCTTCAATTCTTCCGGTGACAAATCGTAAATGTCCTTTTCAAGTGGCTCACCCGGATCGATACGATTCTGTACCCCGTCGAGGCCAGCCAACAACATCGCTGAAAAAGCCAGATACGCGTTGCATGACGGATCCGGCGGACGAAACTCGAGTCGCTTAAGTTTGGGATTAGTGGAAAACATCGGAATGCGGATCGCTGCAGAGCGATTCCGCGCTGAATAGGCAAGATTCACAGGTGCCTCAAATCCCGGCACTAAGCGCTTGTAGCTATTCGTGGTCGGAGCTGCAAATGCAACCACAGCAGCTGCGTGTTTCAGTAACCCACCGATGTAGTGACGAGCCATTTCCGAGAGACCAGCATAGCCGTCTCCGGCGAAGAGTGGCTTGTCGCCTTTCCACAGCGACTGGTGACAGTGCATTCCGGAACCGTTGTCTCCATAGAGAGGCTTCGGCATGAAAGTGGCGGCCTTGCCTAACTGATACGCAGTATTGCGAACAACATACTTGAAGATTTGCAGATTGTCGGCGGTCCCCAACATCGTTGAGTAGCGAAAATCGATCTCGCACTGACCGGCCGTGGCAACTTCATGATGATGGCATTCAACGTTGATCCCACACTTCAATAAGGTAAGCGAAATTTCCGAGCGCAGGTCACTGAGCGTGTCGAGTGGTGGAACCGGGACATACCCTTCCTTGGGACGAATGCGAAAACCAAGATTCGAGCCTGAGAATTCGTTGGCCTCGCGGCCGCTGTTCCAATGAGCTTCGTCAGAGTCGATTGTGTAACCGGCCGAGTGTTGCTCGTTATGAAACTTTGCGGAATCGAAGACGAAAAACTCAGCTTCCGGTCCGAAATAAGCGATGTCTGCGAGTCCGGTAAATTTCAAATAGCTCTCAGCCCTGAGGGCGACGGAGCGCGGATCGAAGGGATACCCTTCTTTGGTAATCGGATCGACGGCATTCCCGATCAAGCACAGCGTTGGCTGTTCGGAAAATGGATCCATCCAGGCGCGCGACGAATCGGGAACCAAAAGCATGTCGGATTCGTGGATTGCGGCCCAGCCACGAATCGAAGACGCGTCAAAGCCGAACCCTTCTTCGAATTTGTCTTCGTCTAGCTCGCCGATTGGGAATGTTAAGTGCTGCCATGAACCTGGCAGATCCGTGAAGCGCACGGACACAAATTTGGCGCCTTCATCAGACGCATACTTCAAGACAGACTTTGGGTTCATGAGTTCTCCTGACTGTTAAAGGGAGTGTTAGGGGTGCTCTTCGCCCCGGCGTGGTTGATGGTGCGAAGTACTTGAAAAGCGGAAGTGAATCGTAAAAAGAAGCGAACGTCATGCAGCGACGGCGCGTAAAAAAGTTTGCATTATAGTGAGCAAGACTACTATGTCAAGATGTTTGCCGCAACTGCCCACACTCGACTTTGACGCTGAGGATTAACTTCCTTAACGGTAACGACTTACCAGCCATTTTGGCCGCCATTAAAACAAAATAGTTATAGACCGACCTTTGGATTTCTGTTACATTGCGACGACCGAGCGTTCCATCCCAGAAAAATTCCGCCCTCGATTCGGATGAAATACACCTGCGTATTTTTATCAGCAATTATTGGCATGGAAGCAGTTCCGCAGTTTAGTCAGGAGACCGCGAATTGACGACGGCAATTGAGCAGACGCTAGAAACTTATGGCATCGAGAATTGGGGCGCTGGTTACTTTGACGTAAATCGCAAGGGGAATCTGATCGTCCGACCCGCCGAAGGGGATCCTCGCTCCGCCGACTTAAAGGAAATCATCGACGACCTCGCTAACCGGGGCATCGGTGCACCCGTGCTTTTGAGATTTCCGCAGTTGGTTGCCGCCCAGGTTAGAAAACTCCAACGCGCATTCAGCAGATCAATTCGCGAATTTGATTACCAGGGTTCGCATCTCTGCGTCTACCCGATGAAAGTGAATCAGCAACGAGCGGTGGTTGAAGAATATCTGCGCGAAGGTTCACGGTACGACTTCGGACTCGAAGCCGGTTCGAAAGCCGAGCTCTACGCCGCACTGGCGCTTGAGCAAACTCCCGACAGTTTGCTTGTGCTCAATGGTTTCAAGGATCAGGAATTCATTGAGCTGGCGTTTGCCGGCGCGCGTTGCGGCAAACGCGTAGTGATCGTTATTGAAAAACTTAACGAGCTCGATCATGTGCTGAACATCGCCGAAACTCACGAGGGTAACCTGCCAATTGTCGGCATGCGCGTCAAGCTTTACTCGAAAGGCTCCGGCCGCTGGGAAAAATCCGGTGGCGAAGCTGCAAAGTTTGGCCTTACTACAACTGAGATGCTGGAAGTGATCCGTCGCCTGGAACAGGCTGACCGGATCGACATGCTGCGCTTACTGCACTTCCATATTGGTTCCCAGCTCACGGACATCAAGCGAATCAAAAACGCGATGAAGGAAGCCGCGCGCGTCTATGCCAAGGTTTATCAGATGAAGGTGCCGATCGATCTGCTTGATGTCGGCGGCGGCATGGCAGTGGATTACGACGGTTCCAAGACCGCCTTCGATTCTTCGGCAAACTATACGGCCCAGGAGTTTGCTAACGACGTCATCTATACGATCAAGCAAGTCTGCGATGACGAGAATGTGCCGCATCCCACGATCATTCAGGAGTCGGGTCGTTATCTAGCTGCTTATCACGCCATTCTCATTACCAACGTTCAGGACGAGATTGAAACGGTCGTTGAAGATATTACGCCGATCGAAATTGACGACGATGATCCGCAGGTGGTTACTGAGTTGGGTGACCTGCGCGCCTCGATCACGGTCAAGAACTATCGCGAGTATTATCACGACGCCCTCGAACATCGCGAAGAGTTGTTTACGCTTTTCAACCTGGGTCTCGTCTCACTCGAGGATCGCGCCAAGGGTGAGGTGCTGTTCTGGGATGTCTGTGAACGTGCCGATAAGTATGCCCAACAAGCCAAGTATGTTTCCGAGGAGTTTGACGATCTGCGCCGCCTGCTCTGCGCGAAATACCTGACAAACTTTTCCGTCTTTCGCTCCGTCCCCGATCACTGGGCGCTCGATCAACTCTTTCCGATTGTGCCGATTCATTGGCTCAACCGTCCTCCGACTGAGTACGCGACGCTTTGCGACATCACCTGCGACTCCGATGGCATCGTTGACAAGTTTGTGGATCTGCACGATGTGAAACAGGTTTTGGAACTGCATTCACTCGTGCCGGGGCAAACATATTACCTGGCCCTGATGCTGGTAGGCGCTTATCAGGAAGTGATGGGGAACAATCACAACCTTTTCGGCGCACCACATGAGGCCCACATTTACATCGATGAAGAAGGTTATCTGATCAAGAAAGTAATTCGCGGTACGACTGTCGGTGAAGCTGCCGGAGGCGCGCGTTACGAGCGCAGCCTGCTTCACGATGGCTTTCGCCGCCTCATTAATCGCCGGGTCAAGGAAGGCGATTTAAGCGAAGCCGATGGGGCCGAATTGGCCCAGTTCTATGAATCCCGTTACGACGCCTACACGTATTTAGCAGTCAACGGTGTTGCGGCCCGCTCCCGGCGCAAAACTGACTTTTAATAGCAACCGTTTGGACATAGGTTCCTTTTAAGATCGTCAGCAATTATTCCTCGAAACGTTCACTCTGAGAGGTTGACAACCTTATGGTCACGCAGCGCAAACCCAAAGCATCGAAATATCTCATCACGCCCACCCGACCGGTCCAGGTAGATCGCGATCGTTCAGTTGCCGGCTTGCTGGAAAAAATGGAAGGCACGGGCTTTGGCGGACGCCAACTCGCGGAAGCACATCGCATTTGGCTCGACATGCTTGGCGACAACACGACGATTATGGTGGCTGGTTCCGGCGCTTTGATTCCCGCGGGCATGCGCCGGTTGTTGGCTTATGTGGTGAAGAACCGTTTCGTTGATGTCTTGGTGCTTTCTGGCTCGATGCTGTTCCATGACTTGCATGAAACTCTCGGCCGTTACCATTTTCAGGCCCATCCGACCATGACTGACGCGGAACTTGATTCGGCGCAAATTAGCCGCATGTGGGATCTGCTCGCCAGTGATGAGGAATATCGAGAAGCCAACGAATGGGTCGGCGGTTTTACCAATCAACTCGATCAATCGCGGCCTTATTCGACGCGTGAGTTTTTACATCTGATTGGCCGGGAGCTCGCGGAAATTGCTTCGGAAGATGGCCTGCTTACTTCGGCTTACAAAGCACGCGTGCCGATTTTTTGTCCGGCAATTGCCGACAGCGGAATAGCCGTAGGTATTGCTGCTTCCCGTTTTGAGAAGAAGAACAATTTCATGTTCGACATTGTCCAGGACGTCCTCGACATGATGAACATCACTGGCCGCGCCCGGGTGACGGGAGTAATCAATCTGGGCGGCGGCACGCCGAAAAGCTTTATTCAGCAAACTGAAGTCTCAACCTTCATCTCCAAAGATCATCATCACGGACACAAGTACGCGATCCAGATCACGACCGACACGCCTCATCCCGGCGGCCGTTCCAACGCTGTCTCATTTGATGAAGGGTTGATTTACGGAAAACTGGCGCGCGGTGCACACACTGCCTACGTAAATTGTGATGCCACTATTGCCTTGCCGATTTTGATCACCGCACTCTCACAAACAGCCGCGAAATATATGAAAGGCCGCAAGCGTCCGAACTTCACCTTTGGCCGCGAATTGGTCGTCGAAGCGCTCTAAAAGCAAGTTTCGGGTTTCAGGTTTCGGGTTTCAGGTTTCGAGTTCCGCGTTTCAAGTTTCGCGTGCTTTATATATCGACACGTTTGCCACTCCCTGGGCCTTGAAACCTCAAACCTCAAACCTGAAACCTGAAACTTTTCTACGGTACGCAACGCTGATCGCGCGTCGGCACCAGATCAAGACTCTTCAGCCGGTTCGTTTCGGGATCCACCGACAAACGCGCGAACAAGTTTCCGCGTTCGCACATCAGCTTGACGGCGCTGTCGCGCTTGCCATCGCCGCCTACCGGATCTCCCAACTTACAAGCACCCCAGGCGTTCGCGGCCGTGAACTGACGGCGCATTCGTTCGACATCAACCCCCGGTGCAACTAACGCTTCGACAGTCTTCGCGTCTCCGCTTTGCAGCGAACGCATCACTGATTCGAATGTCTTCGTCATATTCGGATCAGGCGGCAGTGTCGATTGCACGTTAATTAATTGGACTAACGGAGGTGTTGTCGGAGCCAGCGTAATACTCACATCAAGCCAACCCCGCTCGCATTTCATCCGCCAGCGTCCGCGCAATGCATTTTCTGCGTCAATTCCGGATGCCGGACTACAGTCCCCGTGTTTTACCTGCAACTCTTTCATGCGAGCCGCTCGTCGTTCCCTGGTCTCGTCCAAAAAGAGGTTGTCTGCGGCTATTCGATTCGCGAGCGCATCATCCCAGTTCATGACCAGCTGCGTTACATCTTTCTGTGCGGCGAGCAACGCTCGGGATGGTTGTGGAACGCGCGGCTGCATCGCGCCGGTGCGATAAAGGGCGGTAGCAGCATCGGCGAAAAGGCCGCCCCAGCCTGCATATGTTAGGTTGCCCATTGCGATGATTCCCACGCCATGCTCCGGATACCAACGCATTAGTGAGCCGTAGCCTGGCAGCCCGCCGCCGTGGCCGACCACATGCGTAAAGCGACAGTCCTGAGCCACTCCGAGCCCATATCCATAAGTTGATACGCTCAGTTGCGTGGGCCCATCGACAGTTGCGCGTGATGCTGACGCTGGTTGCCAACGCGCCATCTGCTGCATCTCTCGAGCGCTGCTGCGACTGATCGGCCCGTGATCGGCTTCATCACGAGGCGGATATGCCGAGGTCAAAAAGGCAACGTAACGCGCCAGATCGTTGGCGGTCGTCCAAAGACCACCCATGGCGCCGAACGATCCGTGCGCAAGTATTGGTTCGTCTTTCCATACGTTGTCTTCCCAACGATAGCCGGGCGCCAGGCGCGCGCGTGGGACCTGGGACGCTTCAAAGGTGGAAGCGCGCATTCCCAGGGGCAGGAGGATCGCATCGCGGATGTAGTCGGGATAAGGCTTGCGAGCGACTGCCTCGACGATTTGTCCCAGGATCGCGAAGCCGAAGTTTGAATATTCGTAGGCGACGCCGGGCGCGTTGGAAAACGGAATCCCGCTACGCATGAAATTCCTGATTGCGTCATCGCTCTGGGCCAACTGACGATCGCCCCAGGGATTGTCCTCCGGAAAACCTTCCGAGTGGGAAAGTAAATGGCGGATAGTAAGCGCCGGTGAATCCCTGGTTGGATAAGGAAGGTCTGTCAGTACCGGAACATATGTAGAAACCGGATCATCGAGAGAAAGCTTGCCTTCGTCGCGCAATTTCAAAATTGCCATTGCGGTGAAGGACTTCGTCATCGAGGCGATACGAAAAACTGTATCCGGCGTTACGGGCGCCCGACTCTTTATATCGGCCACACCGGCGCTCTTCACCCAAACCAGTTGCCCATCGATGATGATGCCCATTACGGCGCCTGGCATGTGCTGGCGTTCGACCCGCTCCAAAAACATTTTTTCGATTTCCGGAAAGGCGGCGGCGAGTTTTCGAGCGCGTTCCGGATCTGCGAAGCGCGGTTGCGGCAAGGTTTCGGCCGCGTAGCGTCGGGGAAACTGCGCGCGATTTCTTTGCGCCGTTATGGGCCCAGCCGCGGATGTTAGTAAGGCTACGGACAGAACAAAGAAAAGTGATAGTCGCTTCACACGACCCTCCCCGGCCTTAAACGCGTTTCGAGGCCATCATCGCTACTGATTTCGAAATTAACTTTTTCAGCACCGGTATTTCCACGTCGTCTAACTTCTTGATGTAGAGGCACCCTTTCCCTGTTTTGCACTTCCCAAGTTTGGCCAACAGCGATTCAGACTCTTCAAAGCCTCGCATGATGTACAGCGTAAGATCAGTCTTGCGGGGTGAAAATCCGATTACCAACCATTCTCCTTCACGGCCACTGGCATACCGATACTTGTAACGCCCGAACCCAACAATACTGCTGCCCCACATCTTCGGTTTTTCACCGGTGGCGCGCTGCATCAATTCGAGTACGGTCTGACAGTCTTTACGTCGCTGTGGGTCGCTGATCTTGTTGAGAAATGCCGCAACACTTGCTTTTGTTTCTTTTGTCTTGAGTTCAGCCATGGTGCTCCTTAGCGGTCTCATTCACACCGGGCTTCAGCCCGGTGTCATCAAGACTCCTTCAATCACTTAACCGTTTTCAACGGTTTTTTCTTCGAAATATTGAAACCGTTGAAACGGTTTCCTTATTTGTCAGAACCGGCGCCACCGGGCTGAAGCCCGGTGTGAATGAAACAAAAGAACCAACTATTGCGAGCTGGGAGACTTTAGTTTCATTCAGAGCTGTACAAACAGATTTCAGGCGCGTCGTCTGTCATTCGAATCATGCGAGTGAATTTAAGTCCCAGCTTGTCCAGAACCTTAATCGAGCCGGCGTTGGCAGGATTGACGATCGCTAAAATGCGCTTGTGGCCCAGCTCACCGAAACCATGTTGCTTTACCGCAGCGGTCGCTTCCAATGCATATCCCTTGCGCCAGTATTCCGGCAAAAGCGCGTAACCAATATCAGCATCGGGCAAAGATTCTCTTTTAACTAGTCCGCAGATACCAATCGGCGCGCGACTCTCTTTTAGTTCGACCAGATACAAACCAAATCCGTGTTGCTTGTAACTGGCGATAGGACCGTTGAGAGCATATTGACATGCGTCGTCGATGGTTCGCACATTGCGGTCGCCAATGTTTTTAATGAAGGAAGGTTCATTTAAAAGCTTAAGAAGAAATGCCGCGTCATCGGTAGTTATTTCGCGGAGAGTCAGGCGATCAGTTTCCAGAATGATCATAGTTTTCTACAGAACCGAGTCCCGGCAAAAAATAATTAGCCCACAGATTTCCACGGATTTTCACGGATTCAAAAAGGTAGCTCATTCTGATTGAATCCGTGTAGATCTGTGTTCATCTGTGGCTCATTTTCCCGGAATCGAACCGGCCTGAATTGCAGGGACGCATTGCCATCTACTGCTTAAACACCTTGCCATTCTTCATCACAAAACTTACTTGCTTGAGCGTCGAGATGTTGTCCAGGGGATTCTCCGGCGTGGCAATGATGTCAGCAAAGAGACCGGATTTAATCGCCCCGCGAGCTTTTTCCACTCCGAGCAATTGCGCGGCATTGGTGGTCATCGTCGCCAGGATCGCGCGCGGCGGAATTCCCGCCTCAACGAATGAATCGATCTGTGAAATCGTCCAGGTGCCGCGAGTCTCGTCGGCAGCCCAGAAGATCAAATCACTACCAAACGCCAGGGTCACACCTATTTTGTACGCCCGTTTTAATCGATCAACGCTGCGAGCGTGCCATTGTTTCGCAAGCTCTACCGGAAGCTCATAGGCAAGCCAGGCTTTCTCCGTAAAGTCTGTACCAACCAAAACCACATTGTTCTTCTTCGCTATCTGCAAAACCTCATCAGACATTTCGAAGCCATGTTCGATCGAGGCCACACCACCTTCAGCAGCATTTCGCGCTCCCTGCTCCGTAACACAGTGAGCTGCAAGCTTAACGCCGGCCGCCGCGGCTTCCGCCACCATGAACCTGATGTCGTCTGCTGAATAGATGTAACGCTGATCGTCAACGACGATCTTGATTACCCGGGCGCCAAAGTGAATGTTTTCCCGGATCGCCTTACGCATTTCGTCGCGCGTGTCGGCGAAGAAATATTCCGGCGCTCCCAACTCTCGACGTTCAGGATTAAGGAAATACTGACCACCGAAAGGCGCGATGATGCGACCGGAATTTATGATCGTCGGACCCGGAATCAATCCCTGATCGATAGCGCGCCGCAAATCAGTCGCGACGTAATTTGCGTCATTACCAATATCCCGGATTGTAGTGAAGCCGGATGTGAGCATGTCTCGAGAATTGACTACAGCGTGGATTGCCCGCTCGGCGTTTGTATGAGTGATGTCGTAAAAAAACAGCGAGCCGCGCTCAGGTCCCTGCCGGCGGATTAAAAACGCCATGTGCTCGTGGCAGGCAAAAAGACCAGGCAACACGGTCGACTTCGACAAATCAATTACCTTGGCGCCCGCCGGAATAGCTACATCGCCTCCGACAGCTTTGATTCGTGACCCCTCAATCAGAATTATCTGATTGTTTAGAGTCGTGCCGGTTTCCGGCATCACCAATTTGCCGGCTTTGATAGCTGTAACCTGAGCAAAGGCATTCACCGTAGTGAGTAGCAAAACTATTAAAGCAAGTCCGAATATTCGTTTCATTTTTTACCTTCTTGATGCAGGGATTCTGTTTGTGAAAGGGGAGTCGATACGGTTTATTTCACAAGAGCACATGGATTCGGGGCAGTCTTAACCAGGCGCGGAAACTCAAGACGACGAGTGGCTTAAACCCGGGATTCTAATCGTTATCCAGAAGCCTCGTTGTCTGTTCAGTCACACTGGCTGGCTGCGCCAACTCTGACGTTCTTACTTTTTGCGCATTAACCCTATTTGTCGGGAGGTTCGGTGCCGCTGGTAAAGCAGTGGTGCCAAACGCTGTTCCTAATTTCATTTGCTGGACTTCATAACTCGTAACGGCGGCCTCTTCAAAAATGCGGGAGTACAGCATTATTGAAAGCCCCACGATAAAAACGATGAGGGGCAACAATAACGGAACTGGCTCATCAACCAGAAAACTCAGACCGAGAAACACGGGAAACAGAACAGCGCTTGCAAACACTATTTTGGCCCCTCGCCTGACACCCTGGCGCCGGACTTTCGGTGAGCCTAACGGTGCTCCGGGGAGATAAACACCGCTGCCAATCGCAATCCAGTTAGAGAGTCCTGCGAGCGACAGGCCACACCGCGAACAGAACTTCATTTCATCGGAAACTTGCTGTTGACCGCACCTGGGACAATACATAAGAACCTCGGATCGAAATGTAACAGAATTCACCTTGAGCTTACGCTCAGCTCCCTGGCTAAGTTCCTGCAAGCCTCGGCGCGCATGCTGTGGTGACCATTCGAAGCCGTCGCTCCCTTAGCGTCCGGTAAAATCGCCTCAAACTCGTTGAGTTATCCCAACCATTGTAGAACCTCTTCGTCACCGGAAACGCGTGTGCCGCCCACGACGTGAATGAAATATTCTTCAAGAGAAACCGGGCCGCGTTGCTCTCCATCGTCCGCCACTTCGATTCCGCGTTTCAATTCCACAAGAGACCCCGATGCCAGCAATTTGCCATTTGAGATAATCGCGATGTCGCTACAAAGGCGCTCAACAATCTCCAGCACGTGAGAAGTTAGAAAAACTGTGAGGCCGCGCTCCGTGAGTCGAGAAAGCAGGTCCTTCAACGTGCGCGAAGCGATCGTGTCCACTCCTTCGAATGGCTCGTCAAGAAAAAGCATCTCAGGCCGATGGATTAAGGCGCACGCCAGTGACAGTTTCTTCTTCATGCCGTGCGAGTACTCAACGATTAGCTTTTTGGGCTCGCCGGTTAGCTCCATCAGCTCGAGTAGCTCGGGCGCCCGCTCCGCAATCTGCTCGCGTTGTAAACCATACATACGTCCGGTAAAAGCAAGCATCTCGGCGCCGGTGAGCCGTTCGAATAGATTTAGATCTTCCGGCACTACGCCAATGCGGCGCTTTACTTCAAGCGGCTCAGCCTCAAGGTCGCGGCCAAGCACCAGAACTTTACCGCTGGTTGGCCCTAGCAAGCCCGTGAGCATTTTGATGGTGGTGGATTTGCCGGCCCCGTTTGGTCCGAGAAAACCAAAGAAGCTGCCGCGGCGAACGCGCAAGTTGATGTGATCGACTGCGGTGAAATCGCCGAAGCGGCGAACGAGGTCAAAAGTCTCGACAGCCATCGAGCCAACGGCGAGTTCCTGCATGTCTAGCTTTGTAACGGGGAAAGACCGAAAAAGCAATTAGCCACAGATCTACGCGGATGAGACAGATCAAAAACATTCTGTTTATCATCTGTCTCATCCGCGAAAATCCGCGGCTAGTTTTTTCTGGCTTTATCCGCGTTCCGCATTCCGCGTTCCGCATTCCTTTACTCGCCGCCTTCTTGAACATCCGGCTTGAAGGCTTGTCGCAGCCCTTTCTTCGCGCCGTCGTGAGCGTCGTAGATGTCGGGACGCTGGAGCACTTGTCGATAGTGAGCTAGCGCGTCGTCACGCTTGCCGATCAAATCAAAGGCGCGCGCTGCGTAAAGATGGGCCATTGTGACGAGTGCCGGCTCTGCTCCCGGAACACGGGTGGCTGCTAAAAACTCTCTTGCAGCTCGCTCGCCCTGGGCGGCCGTTAGTAAAACTTCTCCATACTTAAAATGCACGAGGTCGAGCGCGCGTGAAACAGTTTCGCGGACGGAAGGATCACGCAATAGCTCGTCAAAACTCTTGAACGCCTCCTGCTCAGCCTGCAGGGCGGCAGCCATGTTTTGTTTGCGTCTTTCCTGAGCGGCTTGCGCCACCAGCGCATCAGCAGCTTCCAGACGAAACAGATAGTTTCGCGGATACTTCGCACTGAGCTCACGCGCCAAGGTCAGCACCTCACCAAAACGTTTCTCGCGCCTGTAGAGCAGAATTAGGAGCGACTTAGCATCGTCGCGAGACCAACGACCTTCGCGAGCTACTCGTTCGATTGCAGCGAAGCCACGCTTTTTCGAACCGCGGGCTCCCGTCAGACCTGCGAGCAGTTTCGCCGGCAACGGTAACGAGCCCACCACATAGTCGTAGAGGCCGATAGTTAGCTGAGCATCAATGTAGGTCGGGTCGAGTCGCAGCACGTCTCGATGCCTATCCACAGCCTCCGAACCATCTCGCAGCGCCGCGAAGTGCCGGCGTTCAACTGCCTCTTGAAACGAAGCCTTCAGCCCGGCAACCGCCGCCAGGGCATCAATCGCGGCCACATCGCGTGGGTTTGCCTTTACCCTCGCGTCGGCCAAACGCTTGGCTTCACGTGTCAGACTGCGAAACTCAGAAACAATTTTGGGATCAACTTTGTCGTCGCCCTTCGTGTAGAAGGATTCCGAACTGTAGAGCGAGGTTTGCAACCGTCGCGACTCGTACAGCGTCTTCACCCAAACTCTGGCTGCAAGTAACTGCGGACCGGTGGGATTCGATGGATCAAGCTTCACGATTTCATTGAAGTCGCGTTGCGCTTTGGAGTAGTCGAGATTGTAGAGCGCCTCCAGCCCACTCCGCCGCAGTTCCTCTACCTTTTCCGCCGTAGCTTCCTTAGTTTTCTGGTCCTTTTCCTGGCCCAGGACGAGCACAGAATTTAATACGATAGCCGCCAGCACAAACAACAACAGATACTTCACAAACTTTTACCCCCTTAAGAAAAACTCTCCAAATACTTCACACCCGCGCCCGTATTGAATAGGACGATGCGCTCGTCGGATTCGATTGCTTTGTCCGTCAAGCAATTTTCTCAGCGCCGGTAAACATGCTGCGCCTTCCGGTGCACAAAACACCCCTTCCAACGCTCCAATCTCCGCGACCGCCTCCAGCAATTCTTCATCCGTGACAGCGATTGCAGTGCCGCCAGATTCGCGGATGGCGTCGAGTATCAGGAAATCCCCAATCGCCCGTGGCACGCGCAAACCGGACGCAATCGTCGTCGCATTGGGAAACTCTTCCGCAAAACGTTTCCCTTCTGAAAACGCCTGGACAATCGGCGCGCAGCCGGAAGCCTGCACGGTAACCATCCGTGGTCTTTCTGAACCTATCCAGCCCAGTTGTTCCATTTCTGCAAATGCTTTCCACATTCCAATCAATCCAGTGCCGCCGCCTGTCGGATAAATAATAACGTCAGGGAGGCGCCAGTCGCCTTGCTCCGCAAGCTCGTAGCCGAGTGTCTTTTTCCCCTCGACGCGATAGGGCTCCTTAAGTGTTGAAACATCAAACCAACCTTCGGCGTCTTTGCGACGCGCCACTTCCGCCCCGCAGTCAGTGATCAAGCCATCCAACAACGTCACCCTAGCGCCGGTTTGTTCGCACTCAACTACGTTGGCGCGCGGCGTATCACGCGGCATAAAGATGAAACATTCGAGACCGGCGCGAGCCGCATAAGCGGCCAGTGCGCCGCCGGCATTTCCTGCCGAGGGGGCGGCCAGTTTCTTAGCACCAAGTTCTTTAGCCATCGAAACCGCAGTGGCCATACCGCGCGCCTTGAAACTTTGCGTCGGGTTCTGAGACTCGTCTTTGATAAAGAGTGAGTCGAGACCCAGCTTCTGACCTAAACGCTCGGCTTTCAACAAAGGTGTCCAGCCTTCGCCGAGCGAGATGACGTTGGCATCGTCGTCAACTGGCAATACCTCGCGGTAGCGCCACATATCTGGACGCCTGCTGCTGAGCGATTCCTTTGTCAATGAGCGTCCTGCCTGTTCCAAATCGTAACGAACCAACAGCGGTTTGCCGCATTCGCGACAAAGATTGTGCAACCGTTGTGCCTCATGCCGCACGCCGCAGGCTGCGCATTCCAGGTGAGTAATATTCATTGTTTAGTGGGGTCTCCCCAAAAATTGAATAAACCGAGCAGTAATAGAACGAATATTACGGCGTCAAGCGTCCGATAGATATGGCTATCCAACAACCCGCAATTCAGTCCGCGAAGCGGACGACTGATAGTAGCCCAGCACTTCAGTGCTGGGCTCACACCGCGAAAAACAAATAGTCCGCGGAGCGGACGACCGGTAATAGCCCAGCACTTAAGTGCTGGGATATAAGCACGATGACAAATGAGAGTCCGTGAAACGGACGACTGGTAATAGCCCAGCACTTCAGTGCTGGGTTATAAGCACGATGACAAATGAGAGTCCGTGAAACGGACGGCTGCTAGCCCAGCACTTCAGTGCTGGGTTATAAGCACGATAACAAAAGAGAGTCCGTGAAACGGACGGCTGCCAATAGCCCAGCACTTTAGGGCTGGGATCACGCCGCGATAAACAAATTAGTCCGTGAAACGGACGACCGGTAATAGCCCAGCACTTAAGTGCTGGGATATAAGCACGATGACAAATGAGAGTCCGTGAAACGGACGACTGAACACTAACGGAACACGTAGCGCAGGTCGTATTCGATGTGATGTCGGTCGAGCAGTTGAATGAACTCCTCTTTGAAGCTTCGCTTAAGATGATGTTGTTTCTGGTTATTGATGTAGGCAATTGTCTTCTTCACCTGTGAGGCACTGACGCTGAAAGCTCCATAACCTTCTTGCCATTCAAACTTCTGATACTTGCTAAACCTATCGTGAATCCATTTCGAAGATCCGCCTTTGATGAGTTGCACAGCTTTGGCAAAACTCATCGTTGACGGTAACGACAGCAGCGCGTGTAAGTGATCAGACACACCGCCGATCGCGAGCGCTTTCATCCGGTTCTCCCTGGCAATCCCGCCGATATAGGGCCAAAGGTTTCTTTCCAAGTCGGACTCAATCCAGGGGTATCGTTCTTTCGTGCTGAAGGTACAGTGCATGAGATTGCTGGTGTAAGAGTGAGGCATAGTGAGGCTCCTTTCTGCAGTTGTGAGGTTTGAGGTTTTCAGCCGTCCGTTTCACGGACTTCGCTAGCATTTTCGCGCATCAACCCAGCACTGAAGTGCTGGGCTATTACCAGTCGTCCGCTTCGCGGACTGGTTGATTTTCAGATCAACGCAAGTGTGAGGAAACGAGGATTTTGATCGTTGCCATGACTGGTTTGAATTCCAATTCAACGACCGGCGTAACCCTCTTATGTGTCGATACGTTGATGAGGCCCACCATTTCACACCAACGTCATTTGCCTGCCGCGGGCCCCTGTGTTGCTCGAAGTGACAAACTACACGCAACACTCTATCTTGTCACTTCGCAATTTTTCAGATCAAGACCATGCCTATTCGTCTGCTTGCACTGGATCTCGACGGTACCCTGCTCAACTCGCGTGGCCAGGTTTCAGAAAGAAACCGGCGCGCCCTCGAAGACGCTCGTGAGTCCGGCGTGCGTGTTGCCATTGTGACTGGGCGGCGTTTTCGCGACGCGCGCCCCATCGCCCTCGAACTCGGTCTTGACGTTCCGGTGATTGCTCATAACGGCGCGTTAACCAAACACGCGGAGACTCTGGAAACTGTGGCGGTTCTTCCCTTACCGCTTGCGGCTGCTCACGAGGCGATCAAAATCGGACGAGCAGCGGGCGCGAATCCACTCGTCAGTGACGACCACGAGGGTTTAGGCGTACTGATTTACGATCATCTTAGTGGCGACAATTTACCTCTCCTGCAATACGTGGCTTGGGCGCAACGCATTCACGGTGAAGAAGGTGCGGCGGTGCGGCAAGTTGCGGCCGTCGAAGAGTATTTGGATCACGAACCCATTCACCTGGCATTCGCTGGTGGCTGCGAAAAGATGAAGCACCTGGAAGCCGAGTTGCGCGACGAACTCAAAGACACGGTGAAGATCTTTTGTACAACCTATGCCAGCAAAGACTTCGCGCTGCTCGACATCGTTCATCCGGAGGCTTCGAAGGGAGTGGGAGTGGCCGCCGCTGCCGCGGAACTTGGGCTCACCAGCGCGGAAGTAATGGCCATGGGAGATAATCTAAACGACTTGGAGATGTTAAAGTTCGCCGGGACTGGCATAGTCATGGGCAATGCCGAACCCTCGTTACACAAACTCGACGGCCTTCACGCGACAACAACCAACGATGCCGATGGCGTGGCTAACGCTATCGAAAGATTTATTCTTTGTGACAAGCTTACGGCGGAACCGCTGATTCAATCTTAAGAAAAATTTAGGGCGCAAAGCGGCGCCAGCAGAGGAGACAGAAGGGATGGCAAATCGCACAGCAGTGATTCAGACAAACAAGGGCACAATTCGCTTCGAGCTACTGGAGGAAGATGCCCCGAGGACAACGGACAACTTTGTCCAGCTTGCCGCACGCGGCTATTACGACGGTGTCATTTTTCACCGTGTTATCAAGGGATTCATGATTCAGGGTGGCGATCCGACCGGCACCGGACGCGGTGGGGAGTCCGCGGCAGGTGGTCGCTTTAAGGACGAGATTGATTCTTCATCTGCTGTTTATAAGCGCGGCTACAAGGCAGGAACCGTGGCGATGGCAAATGCAGGCCCCAACACGAACGGTTCACAATTTTTCATCATGCACTCGGATTATCCGCTGCCGCCAAACTATACGATCTTCGGTCGCGTGACGGCGGGCCAGGATGTGGTAGACACAATCGCGACGAGTGCAACCGATCGCAACGATCGACCAAACTCCGAAGTGAAGATGGAAAAAGTGACGATTGAATAGATTCACGCTGAAGGCGTGAAAGTTAATAGCCGTGGGCAACGCCCACGGAAGAGTCCCGAGATCGATATGACCCTGAAAGGGTCAAATGGTGCGACCCTTTCAGGGTCGGACTATTTTATTTGCGTTGGTTCCGGGGGTTTCGCGAAACGCTCACCCCCGGCTATTAACTTCAATCCCTTCGGGATTGATCGACAAAGATTTAGGCATCACTCTTTATCAATAGTCGAAGGTGCAAATAGCGGGCGCGCTCCGTGGCCAATTGCCGGAGCGTCCTTGATCGCAGCTGTTATGAATTGCTTTGCGGTTTCCACCGCCTCCTGCAAACTCATACCCCGCGCGAGGCAGGCAGCAATGGCCGCCGATAATGTGCAACCGGAACCGTGAATCTCGCCGCCACGAATAAGTTCCGCGCGAAAAACTGTCACCTTCCCGTTCTCGTCCAGGATGTCGATCGCTTCGGCTGCGCTGTCCTGTGCGCGATCGTTTGCTGCCTGCCGACTGCTGAGCATATGACCGCCCTTAACGAGCACCGCTCGCGCGCCTGATTCACGAATCATGCGCGCGGCTTCCCTCATTGATTGCTCATCGACAATCGCCAGTCCTGTAAGCCGTTCGGCTTCGGGAATATTGGGAGTCACGACCGCAGCCTGGGGAAAGAGATCTGATACAAGCGAAGCAACGGCGTCGTCATTGATGAGATCGTCGCCCGAAGTCGCACGCATGACTGGATCAACGACCGGGGCCGGCAAGTCTGTTTCCCTAAAGAGTCGCGCCACTTCGATGATTACCTCCCGCGTCGGCAGCATTCCCGTTTTCACTCCGGCGATAGAGAAATCTGCAACGATTGGCAGCACTTGCTCGCGCACGGTCGCCGCTGATTGATGCACAGCGCCACTAACACCGATGGTGTTTTGAAAGGTTATCGATGTGATTACAGCAGTCGGAAAACATCCAAACGCCGCAAAAGTCCTAACATCCGCCAGCACGCCCGCGCCGCCGGAAGGATCCAGACCGGCGATCGATAAGGCTATCGGCAGTTCATTAGCTTTTTCGTTCGGCGACATTCCTTCTAAAGACCTCTTTGATTCGTAAGACTATATTCGATAGGTTTTCTTTGTCCTGAAAAAGTCCAATGCCGGCGACCCCACTGGCGCCCGCTTCAAGACAAGCCACGAAGTTGACCGGGTTGATGCCCCCTAACGCGATTATGGGAAACGGCGCAACCTCCCGCACGACCGTCTGAAGTTTCGCAACACCCTGGGGCTCTCCATAAGCATTCTTCGATTCCGTTGCGAACACCGGGCCCCAGACTGCAAAGTCAGCAGCGGTTGCGCGAGCGGCCTGCGCCTCGACAACCGAATGGGTAGAAACTCCAATTAAGAAATTTGGACCGAAGGTGCGCCGAACTACGTCCGCACTTAGGGAACTGGTAGTGAGGTGCACACCGTCGGCTCCACCGGCACGAGCGATATCGGCGCGATCGTTAACGAGTAATCGAGTTTGGCTTCCGCGCGTAAGTTGAGCTGCCTGAGTCGTTAGTTCGAAGAGCACACGCCCGCTCAGGTTCTTTTCGCGAAGTTGTATGAGGGAAACTTTGGCGGCGACGGCGTCGGCGATCAGTTTGAGGATCTCAACAAACTCTTCATTCGCCGGAGTTGTCTGAGCGTTCGTGGCTCCGCTCGTTATCAGATAGATGATTGGCTGCTGCACTTGGCGGCACGTCTCGTATGCGCTGCACCGCTCCTGTATTTTCCTGGAGCGCGTGTAGCGTGTGTTTGAAGTTGAAGATCTCCCAAAATGCCATGCCGAGATTGAGCAAGCCGAGACCGGTCACGGCGCCGCGCACCCAGCCGGAGGCGACCACGCTTTGCAATCCATAAAGTCCGGTCTTGCGCGCCGCGTAGAGCAGAAAATAATTATTGCCCCAGTCGCTCAAACCGAGAAAACCTTGCGGAATCCACGGCAGCAACGTGAGCACAATGCCGATTTCCAGGCAAAGAATAATGTAGAAAATGACGCTTAATTTGGCAGACATGGAAAAACTGAAATCAGAAGTCAGAATACAGGAGTCCAGAGCCAGTTGTCAGTTGCCCGTAGTCAGTTGTCCGTAAATCGGCAATCGGCAATCGGTCATTCGGAAATCGGAAATCGAATCCCCGTCACTTCTTCCGCTTCTTATTCGCTCTCTTCTGTTCCAGATCCTGGAGTCTTTCTCCGACGCCGCGGTACGCGACATCCATCCCGTACACTTCAGTAAACAGGTCGCGAGCCCGACTGAGATCGCCCATCTGCTCATAAGCGGCGCCTAATTCATAACGAAGAGCTTTGGATTCCTCATCGCCCTGTCCGGGTGCATCCAATCCCTTTTTGAACCAGAGCACAGCCGCGCGTGGAAGTTCTTTCTTCATGAAGCAATGCCCAAGCATGTTGCAGCACTGCAAATAACGTGAGCTACCGTCGGTGGGAACGGTAAGTCCAGCGGCTGTCTGAAACTCCATGATTGCTTCGTCCAGCAAATCCATCTCTTTGTACGCGGTTCCCATGTTGTAGTGAGTTTCGAAGTCTTCCTTCGCTTCAGGTTCATCTTCTGCGGCCTGGCGAAACTCCTCGAAAATCTCGGCTAGCCCGGCATCTAATCCTTTGGTCTCGGCCGCAAGAGGCGCAAACGCATGACCGCCGCTCCCGTTGTCCGTACCACCGGCGAAAGCAAATTCAACATCGGGACTCACTTCTGGTGCACTCTCAAACTGTTCGGCACCGCCGAAATCAAATGTACTCGCATCAGCCTGACTGGCACTCTTAGCGGCCAACGTCTCTTTCAATTTTTGTCGACGGGCAATTATTTCCGGACGAGAGCCAAACTGCCGTTCCATCAACTCCAGGGTGTCGTTGGCGATGTCCTCATATCCTTGTGTGATATAGAAATCAACGCTTTCCAATTCCTGCTTCATCACAGCTTCGCGCCGGGCGTCCTCGTCAATGGGCTCTTCTGCGGACGATTCATTTCCAGCATCAGCGAAGACATTAGTCTCTACGGTATCTTCGTTGAGGTCAGCAAACGACGCACTCGGATCCTGAGTAGTTTGCTCAGCGACTGAATTCCACTCAAACTCGACGGCGGCGATGGTCTCTTCAACGCCTGGGAGAGGTCCGGTTTCGCGGTTCGTGATGGCAAAGGTATCAAAAATAGGTGTGTCAGCTACGGCCGATCCAGTTTGTAAGCCGACGCCGTCACCTGGTTCGTCTGGTGAACCTCCTAAAGCAATCAAACGCTCTGAATATCGCTCGTTCGGCGTCAGCCTAATCAGTTGCGTCAACGCATAACGCTCGTCTTCAACTAATCCGGCGGCTTCTGCAGCCTCAGCCAGTCGTTCCAAAGCCTGGCGAAGGTTATCCATATCGCGCTGCCACCAGTAGACGCGGACCAGCAGCCTTAACGCCTCGACATGTTCAGGATTACGAGCAAGCCCTTCATTGAGCAATTCAAGCAAATCGTTTTCTTCCCGACCTGCCAGCAGTTGCTCCACGATGCCGGCAAGAACGCGCGTAGCATCGTTCACTTCTCCCGTTTTGAGATAAAGCTTTGCAACTTCCAATAACTGCAGATAGTTGGCCGGATCCTGTTTGAACAAGATCTCCGTAGCGCGTTCGGCGCCCTGGGGATTCTCGGCGTCGACGTAGGTACGCGCCAACATCTGAACCAAATCCGGATCGCCGGGCCGATCAGCCACCAGACGCTCCAATAGTTCTGCGGCTTCGTCTGCTTCGCCTAACGCAACGTGGGCCGAAACCACTCCCTTCAAAGCCCGCTCATTATTTGGAAACAGCTCCAGCGTTTTTTGATAGGCACTCAGCGCCTTGTCAAATTGGGCCGTATCGAATAGCCGGCTTCCCGCGTCTGAAAAGGCACGCGCCGCTTCTTCATTTAAAGATTCCTTCAAATATCCAGCCGCAAGTTTCAGACGGATTTCCGTGTTGTTGGGATCTAAATCAGCAACTTTGTGAAGCACTTCCAGCGTCTGCTTTGTTTTGCCGGCACGTGTGTAGGCGTCTGCGACAGTCAGAAATTGTGCTTTAGCATCAGCGACCAGGCCCTGCAGCGAGTACAGCGAACCTAACTTAAAAGCGATAGCGGGATCGTGCGGAGTGAGCCGCTCGATCTTTTTGTACATAGCGATGGCTTTTAGATTGAATTCTCGTTCGCGGTAGTGTTCGGCGATCCGCGAAAAGCAGGAGATGGCTTCGTCATTCAATTTTGCGCGAACACACAGGTCTCCCAGCATGTTAAGCGTGGTCAGATCATCTCCATCATTCTCGATGATCTGGCGGTACTCTTTTATCGCGGCGTTGATTTTTCCTTGTGACAGGAATTTCTCAGCGGCTTTTAAAACCTTCGCTTTTTCGAAAGCCATCGGGAGTATTATGTATCACCTTTAAGGGTAGCGGCGTCAATCGTATCGGCGGAGTGGAGGGTCGGGCCGGACTCGCGTGATCGGTTGTTCGGAACCATTCCCGGGAGAGAATGGTCTTGACTAAACTAACAGACGCTTGAAGGACGTGTCAACGACATTGATTTTCAACGGTTTGCGGCAGATTTGGTCAACTCGTTACCAGGCATAAAACGCCCGCTCACACCTTGATCGGCTCCTTAAAAAAATTTCAGCCCGAGCGCGCACACGATTCCGCGCGTGGGGCCTCCCTGGGTCAAAATATCGCGATCATCGGCTTTGCGCTTTACGCCGCCTTCGCCCCTCACTCCATCGCCGCAGCCGAGATTGCGCTCGGAATCACCGGCATAGGCTGGTTACTCCGGACACTGGCCACCCGTTCACTCGGCTTACGGCACACAAAACTGGATTTCCCGATCTGGCTTTTCGTGGCCTTCACCATCGCGTCTTCTCTTCTCTCTGAAGAGCCGCAAATCAGTATTGCGAAGTTACAGTCGGTCTGCGTTCTCTTCCTGTTTTATATCACGCAGGCAATCGTCACCAGACGCACGGCCATGTTGCTGGTGTGCATCATGGTGGTTTCAGGTATCGCTGGAACGTTGTATAGCGCTTACGATCTGGCGCGTGGTCGCGGCGTCGTGGTGAAAACGATTGCGAGTGACAGTCCGCTGCGACATCTCCACGTCGAAGCGGGAGACGCGATTTGGAGAATCAACAAGACTCGCGTCTATTCTACGAGTGACATTGATACTGCGCTAAGGTCCGCTCCAGCAGGCGGCGAGTTAAGTGTCAGTCTTATCTCTCGTGGCGAACATGTGGAACGAAGCGCTCGAGTTGTAACTGAACAGCTGAAGCAACAGGCGTCGCCCTCAGGAATCACCAGCGCCGGCAGACTCCATCGCTTTCGTGCTTCCGGGTGGACGCGGCACTACGAAACATTTTCTGAGATCCTGCAAATCTTGGCGCAGCTCGCGATTGGCATCGCCCTGGTCCAGCTGCAGAACCATGGAGCGAGGTTGCGATTTATTTTAGCCATCACAGCGAGCGCCATCCTGGCGATGGGCATTGTGCTAACAGCGATGCGAACGGTTTTAGTTGCATTTGCGGTTGGCGGCGTTGTGATTCTGCTCCGCGCAGTTAAGGGTAAAACCAGAGTAGCCGCGGTGGTAGCGCTGGGCGTGGTTCTGGCGCTTGGAGTTTTCTTTGTTTGGCGGACGCGAGCGCAAGACGCGCTCTTCCTTCAGGACTCGAGTGCCTCGTTACGCTTAGCCGTCGCACGTGTCGGTGCTGCACGAATACTGTTGCATCCGGTTTTTGGTCACGGGATGGATGCGGTGCACAAGCATTGGAACGAGTGGGGTTTTCCCGGCGATCAAATGCTGGGACTGCATTCGACACCTTTGCAGCTGGCTTTTGATCGGGGGCTGCCTGCATTGTTCTGTTGGCTGTGGATCATGCTTACCTGCTGGTTGATCACTACTCGCGCTGAACGACAGTTGCGGGATTCCAGTGATACAAACAGGCGCGGTCTCCTGCTCGGCGCAACCGGCGCCATCGCCGGCTTCTTCGCGAGTTCACTAGTTAACTATAATTTTGGAGATGGGGAAGTAGCGCTGGTTTTCTGGTGGCTGATGGGTTTGGTAGTTGTTCTCAGTCCGCGAGAAATAACTTCTTCACGCAAGATTCAAGTACCGAAGGCGTGAGAAGCAGTCGATTCTAAGCAGAGGAATAATCAATTCGTGGTGTTTCGTGTCGATTGGTGGATACTGACTGTTACTGGATAGAGTGCCTATTGTTGATTGATTGAGATGAGACATTACCTAATAGCCATTCCTCTTTTCGTTCTCATCAGCAGTGTCCAACCGTTCGTCCTTATGACAGCTTTCAGCAACGCAGAATATCCATTGGTTTCTGGCGTGACGTGTGACGTCACCACATTTAGTTCGCTTGCCACTAGTTCTCAGACTGCGAAGAAAAAGCGGCGCATACGTAAGCCTGATGTCATCTACTATCCAACTCCACCGGAAACGGTTGCTGAAATGCTGCGACTGGCAAACATCCAAAGCGGGGACTTGCTCTACGATCTTGGCAGTGGTGATGGGCGCATTCCGATTGCCGCAGCAAAACAGTTTGGAATTCGTGCAGTGGGAATCGAGATTGATCCGAAGTTGATAACGGAAGCTGAGTCGAATGCGCGAAACGCCGGGGTCGATCAACTGGTGCGCTTCCGCAACGAAGACATGTTTCGCATCGACGTCAGCGAAGCGACCGTTGTTACACTCTATTTGTCTGAAAAGTTAAATGTTCTGCTGCGACCAAAGTTATTGCGTGAATTGCGGCCAGGCTCGCGCATCATCTCGCACGACTTCCGCATGGGAGATTGGAAACCAGAACAAACGGTGCGCGTCCCCTGGGGCAAACTCTATCGCACTGTTTATGTTTGGACGGTGCCGCAGCGCAAGAGGAACCGCAACAGCCGCGTTTAGTAAGTACCTGATTACATCGCGGCCCAACTCTATTTGATCTTTTTGGCCTTAAACTCGCGCGTGCCGCGGCGAATGTTTACCTGTACTAACTTTCCCGCTTCATCTCTGACGAACGTAAATTGCACATCCGCATTTTTCAGAAAAAATGAATTGGCCGCCTCGGGAAACAGCTCCGACTTCGGTTGTCCCGGCGCTGCACTCATGAGCCGGTTTCCCTCCTTCGTTATTACGAGAATCAAGCCCGGTGCAATCTCATACTCGCCGACCAAAGCATCATAGGTTGACGGATCTATCTGAGCGATTACTTTTTCGCGTGGACGATAGTCGGGCCAGGCATACGCTGCGGCAATGCTGCGGATAACTTCAAGCACTAAGGGGCCACCTGACTCCGAATTCGCCATTACGACAGCACCCTGGCCTGAATTGAGGTAGCCCACCATGTAGCATTTGAACCCAACATTACTACCGGAAAATGTGAAGCGCGCCGAGTTACCCTCACCGTCTACGAACAAGCCAAGCGAACTGTTCTCGACCTGAGGCGTCAACATCTGATCGATCATCTTTTTTGAGAGAACCTTGTTCGACTTTCCTTGCCGGGATTTTTGTATCTCGACTACGAATCGCGCCAAATCGGTGGGCGTAGTCCATAGTCCGGCGGGAGCAAGTTCCGGATAGATGTACCACCTCCCCGGGATCACTTTGCCATCGGGAAGATGTCCGGAGGCGGCAGTTGCTGCGGCTTGCGGCGAAAGCGGTTGCTCAAAACTACTTCGCGTCATATCGAGCTTACGCAAGACGGTTTTGTCCATGAATTGAGCGAACGGTGAACCCGAAACCTCGGTCATCAGTTGCTGCAGAACGATGTAACCACCACCGGAGTAACGAAAATTACTACCGGGAACTAAGTCAACTCGAAGTGGCGCTGAGTTCGCGGGCTTTTGCCCATCCAAAATTTGTAACAGGCCAGGCCTCTCAGCGTCTGTGGTGTAGCCAAGAAAACCGGAAACGGTAATTCCAGCCGAGTGCGAAAGCAGACGCCGCAGCGTGACCTTCTGGTCCTTCGTGAATTCATTCTCAGGAACTTTCCACGATTTGAGTTTTTGATTAACGTCCTCATCGAGCTTAAGCCTGCCCTGCTGTACTAATCTCAGTGCTGCCATGGCAACAACTGGCTTGCTGATGGAGGCAGCCTGGAATATTGTCTCTACCGAAACTCGCGTGGTTCCCCCGGCCTCGACAAAGCCATAGCTGCGGGACCATTCAATCTGGCCGTTGTTAATCACTGCGACGCTGAGGCCCGGAGTCCGATGGAAGCGCATGCGATCCTCGAGCTTCATCAGTTGCAGCGGTTCTCCCTTCAGCACCGCCGGTGGAAGCAGTCCGTTTTCGACGCGACGAATCCGCTCTTCCACAGTATCTTCTTGCTGAGACTCTGCCGGGCGCTTGTCACCAATGGCGGCTTCAGACAAGGGCCATGGCACGACAATCAGGAACAAGCTGGCGCTCAAAAACTTTGCGAGAGGTGACAACACTCTGCCACTCTGCAATATCGACCTTCGTCTCATAGCAGCCTCCAACGAATTAAATGTCGGTGTTTGTTTCTCGGGAAGAAAGAATCGTTAAGCTTGCGGGGGACCCCGGATTAATGACTACCTGCGGCTTTAAGCCGCGACCTCACCCCTTTTCCTCTGCGCCCACATCCAATGCAAGCCATACCAAAATATAAAACTGACAACATAACCGACGATTACGCCAGCTAAGTTGAATTGTGGATCCACGCGCATGCCAATTAACAACGCCACGATCACAGAAAGAACATTGATGATAAGGAATGTCCACAGGGCCGTTCGCAGGGGATTCAGCTTCGATAATTTTGCCAAGAGGAAAACCACAAAATTACCAACGAGTCCCGTCATAACTATGGCGTCCAGTATGTAGCCGAGCATCAGAATTGAAGACACCTGGTTGCTCCGTCCGTACTGCAGTGTGAAAAACGCGATCACAATGATTGCCAGGCAGCCAAGGACGGCGACAGCATCTCTTCGTAAATTGTTCATGATGAAGTTTTCCTTTCCGAAGTTGTCGATGTGTTCAGTGGGAGCGGTTTGCATTAGATCGATTAGCATCTGACACCAGAGGCGCAACAAAGCGAACTGGCTTCCCAGCCGGCGTTGCTGGCGATAGCAATCGCGAAATACCTGAGTCATATGAGGCCCATATTCGCGCCGGAACTGTGCCGGATAGGCCATCAGCAAATAACCATAGATACGTGCCGGAATTCGCGAATTCATATTGATTTCAGGTGCCAGTGCGGGACAATATCTTCTTAGCGCGCACGCCTTTCAATAGCAAAGCCAGGCGTTCTGCTTCCGCCCTGGCAACGCGGTAGCCAAAATCCGTCAGACGATAGTAGCGCCGGCGCTCGTCATCCAGTTCGGGATCTGGACGTTCGGCACTCTCTTCGACAAGCCCATCGCTCAACATGCGCTTAATCGATCCATAAAGGGTGCCCGGACCGAGACGCACACTTCCTTCGGTACGCTCATGCACCTCTTGCATGATTTCGTAACCATGCCTCTCCTTGTCTGCCAAAGCCAACAAAACATGAAACATCGCTGGCGTTAGTGGCAGGAAATCCTCTGGCGAAGTGGTTTTTTGGGCAGACCGTTTCAAGGCAATTTCAATCCTCATCTATATCGTGCGGCGATATAGTAGGAGGATGCCCGGAACTTGTCAATGTTTATTTCTTGCGTGCTGTGCTGGGCGCTAGATCACGTCGGCAAAATTCTTCCGTGTGCGGGCGAACCACCAGTAGCCAAAGACGAAGCTCACTAGGGCGAAGATCGTAAAGTATGCAAGGCCAAACCAATCCGGGGCGACGCCGTCAATTAAGATGCGCCGATAATTTCTAATAAGAGGAGTGAATGGGTTGAGATCAATGAAAGGGCGATAACGCGCCGGCACGATTGATTCCGGATAGATAATCGGCGTCAGAAACATCCACGCCATCATAACCAGCGAGATTCCTTGCGTGATGTCGCGCAGGAATACGCCTAGCGAAGCTATCAACCACGCTACTCCCAACGTGAAAAGCAGTTGTGGGATTAAGAGGACGGGCAACCACAGAATCGACAGCGAAAGCTGCTGCCGGATAATTAAGATGGCGATAAGCAACGCCACAGTGCCAAACAATTGGTTTCCGAGCGCGGACAACGTTTGAGCGATCGGCAGCGTTTCAAGTGGAAAAACCACACGCTTTACCAGATTGGCATGCGCCACAATCGTTGTCGAAGATTGCACCACCGCTTCCTGAAACATCGTCCACGGCAACAAACCGCAGAAGAGATGTATTGCGTAATCCCATGCTGATGCGCTGGCGCCAAACCGTGCTCCAAATATCCCGGCGAAGATAAATGTAAAGATGGCAATCATCACTACCGGCGTCAGCAAAGCCCAGAGAATGCCGAGCGCCGAGCCTTTGTAACGCGCCATCAATTCCCGCCGCGCCAGCGAAAGAATCAAATCAAAACGGCCCGGTAACTCCCACAAAGGACTCCAGACCGCGCGTCGTGCTGTTTGTGCGGAAATCATTTGCTGCTGAATAGTAAGTCCTTAGTTAGCTCCAATACAAAAGCTGCACCTTGAAGAGTCAGTTTCCTTTAAAGAAAAGGGCCCGCACTGAATTCGTGCGAGCCCATTGATTTGTAAGAGAAGTGATTGAGCTAGTTTATGGTTATGTGCGGGGCCGTATCTGCAGGTCTACTTACAAAGGTTGAAGTTGCCCTGGTAACGGTCACGATTATCGGAACATCCCCAGCGCCGGCCAGCGTGGCTGGCAACGTGAAGCGGATAATGTCCCAACCCGGCATCTCACGATTCGGCCTGACGAGAACGATCCCGGTACCCATGATGTCTGTGGTTCCTGAGGCCGTAACAATTGAGACCTTCACTTCAGCCGCAGTTGCACTTCTAACCCCGGTTAGATTTATCTCCAACACGGTAGGCACAGTATTCCCGCTGCCATCTGGTGAGGTCACGTTGAAGGGCTCAACAGTCGGAGACATGGGATTCGTAACGTTAAGGACTGCGGCGCGACCGCCGGCGTCCATCGTTGAAGTAAAGATGTCCGGCTGAGCGGCAACGATCAGAAGTGAACCTCGAATCTGAGTTCCTCCTCCCAGGCGAGTGTGTACGACCACGGTCTTAACGCCGGTTGTTAATCCGACCGGTACCACGAAATTGATTTGCTTAGAAGCCTGGCCGACGAAATACAACCCTGCCGCCGCTCCGTCAACAGAAACAGAAACGCCACCGAGTTCTACCGGAAGCGGGGGGATGCGTTTGGTCTCTGAAAATCCGGACGCATTGACGTCTGCCGCCACCAAGTCAACTGTTGTGCGAATGATGCCAAGCTCACCTGCGGCCAGGCCTGTGGCTGTGCCGGGACTCGGTGTGGGCGTGGGACTGGGACTGGGACTCGGGCTAGCTTGCGGTAACGGGATATTGCTGGCCCCTGTAAAGAATGACAACGGAGTTGCAGAAACTGTTGTAACGGTTGGACTCAACAGGTAGAAGACCTCAGCTGATCCATCAGCATTCCCACCACCAAGTTCGCCCCCGCCAGCACTGAAGACTGTTCTTTCACTCGTCCCAGTCGTCAGAGGGCTGATAGGTCCAATCGGTGTGTTGTTCGAGAGCCGTCTAAAGGTGCTGGTCGAATTAATCGGTAGCGAAGTCGAGAAAACCTGAACCGCACGCGAAGGATTTAATCCGGTGCTAGCTTCGGCGGTAGGCGGAATTGTGCCGTCAGCTTTAAGGTTCAAGGTAGACGTGTAGACCAAGGTCGATGGGGCAAGCGATCCGTTGTAATCAGTGAATGTGGGGAAGTGAATTACGTCACCAGGGAAACCTGGGGCGCGGGTGCCCACGATGGCGAACGTATCCTGGGCGACGTCGTAAACAAACACTGCCAGGAATGACCGGGGCACAATTGCATTGGCTTTTGGATCGTCGGCAAGACTCTCAAAAGCAAACAACGACCCGTCGCGGCTTAACCTGCGGCCGGGACTGAAAAGATTTGCAGTCGCCCCAAAGTTGTCGGCGGTGGGATCAGTTGCATCCTTGGTTTTTGTAGCCTGCTTTGTGATCGTAAAAGTCGAGCCGTCAAAAGACCCTAAATAGACTTCCGCGTTTCCATGGCCGCTGCCGTCGTCATTGTTGTTATTGCCGTTTAGATTTCCATTGGAAATGAACGCGACAATCGATCCATCAGCGGATATTGAGGGCGACTCCTGAAAGACGGAATGCAAAACCGGCCCCACCACAGTGTCCGCCGTTGCAGTTCCCTGGACAAAAACACCCGGAGCCGAAATGGTATGGAAAAACAATTCAGGATTCGCATCCGCATTATTCGAGGCGAGATTGCGCGTGGAGATAAAAGCGATAATTTCGCCCGTCTCTGAAACTGTCGCATCGCGATTATCGTCGGCAACGAAGGGAAAGACTCCCGTACCTCCAGGCGATGGCACTCTACTGGCTGGTGTGTCGGTAATCGGGATAAAGGAGCCTGTACTCAGGTCCTGGAAAAAATCCACACCAGTAGTGAGATCTACGTCGCCAACAACAGGTAACTCGTAAACCCAGATCTCCTGATTACCGTCAGCCGCCAAGACATTCCCGGTATCGACGCCGTTAAAAAACGACGGATGCGGTGCATTAGAGCTAAAGACTATCCGGTAATGTCCGTTGGTGCCGGGCACCAAAGTAATCATCGGACGATTGTTACTAACTTCGATTTGAATCGACGCTGGATCCGGAGGGGTCGGTGACGGAGTCGGTGTTGGACTTGGACTGGGTGTTGGAGTTGGCGTCGGAGTAGGCGTGGCCTTCGGGACGTTTTTTGTATTCGTGATTTGGAATACGCGACGCTGGGCGTAGTCGATCAGAAAAATTTCGCGGTTACCGTCTTCGTTGTTGCGCGGATTGGGATTTGGGTTTCCGGCAGAATCGCGGTTGGGTATTTTCTCAGTTGCGATATCCCCGTTAGATTCGACGACCACGAAACGACCATTAGCTGTGATGTCTTTCGCGTAGGAATTAAAACCGGCCGCTCCAGAGGTAAGCTGCGAGACAAATGGTGCGGGAGTAGCGCTCGGAGTCTGCGACACGGCAGAAAAAAAAGCGCCTGAAGCGAGCGTAAGCACAATCAGGGCGCAAAACATTCTAAAGACTTGCTTCACAAGATCCTCCGGAATAAAGACGCGATTACGAGCGGATTAGATGCCCATGGGAGCCTGAGCAGCAGTCCAGAGCCGGGTTAAATTTTTAAAAGATTATTCCCCTAAACACTGGCCTTTAAAAGAATCGCTATTCTACGCAGAACCCTCGCTTATCCGCAAGCGGGACTATGATTTTGGAAGTACTCGGTTAGTGTGTGGCTGAATTAGATTGGCGGGAGCCGAAACAAGGTCAGGAGACCTGAGAAGGATAGGAGTGCTCCGATTAACCCAGTCGTGGCCCTAACCCACTTGAAGGGCAACTCGAAGCCAAATAGTCGCTTGTTTATAGCCACGTGCCACTGTGCAATCGGAGCACTAAATATAGCCATCAATAACCCCACAAGAATCATACCCAGTCCTGAGAGTGTTTGAGACATTGTGAGATTAAGCATATCAGCCCGGCCATGCGGTCATGGTGAGGATTTGATTGGCTAACTCATTGGGATAACCATCCCAGCCCGAAGACGATGATGCCGATGATTGAGGCCGCAATAATCAGGATTATCAGAAGCCATGAAGGGCCGCTCCGCTTTATCTCTCGCTTCGTGTCTGCCTTGCCACTGTAATCGAATTCAGTCGAGTTCTTTTCCATGCCTTGCCTCCTCTGTTCGATAAACACTCAGGGGCTAATTCGTTTCTAAATAAACGAGCAACGAGCATACCGTTAGGCTTTGCTCGGTTCGGAGGAAAAACCGCTGCGCTCGGGGCCCTGACTGGTTTCAAATCGAGACACGTGTCTGGATTAAGCTGAGCCCCAATCAACGAACCCAGATTTGGGTAGTGGTGCAGTTTGAATTTAACGCTGAAAGCGTTCGCTAATTTCAGCCCAGGGTTTGCTTTGAAACCCTGGGGATAAGATGCATGTTTGTTTTGACGCAACTCTGAAGGAGTTGCGTGGGCTTGGTTATCGCGACGCAACCCTTCCAGGGTTTGCGTCTTCTGTAACTGGTGCGCGTCTTCCCAGGGTTCCAAACCGCAACCTTGGGCTGGAATTAGCAAACGCCTTCGGCGTTAAATTCAAATTGCGTCTGTACCCCAGATTTGGGTGGTGCCCTAACCGAGCCGTACCTCAGATTTGCACCTGCTTTACGGCGTAGCTGAGAACAGTTATCGTTTCTTTTATGGCCACTGCATTGCGCGTTGAAGGCGTTTCCAAGCGGTATCGTATCTACGACCGCCCCAACGATCGCCTCAAGGAGATGCTCACGCGCGGACACTGGAAACGTCACCAGGAGTTTTGGGCCCTGCAGGATGTCAGCTTTGAAATTGAAGCTGGCACCACTACAGGAATCATCGGTCCCAATGGCAGCGGCAAATCCACTCTCTTGCAGATCATGACCGGCACGCTGGAGCCGACCCACGGCAATGTTTGGCATGAAGGACGTATTGCAGCCTTACTCGAACTCGGCTCCGGATTTAACAACGAGTTCACCGGTCTTGAAAACGTTTTCATGAACGCCTCGCTGATGGGCTTCTCCAAAAGTGAAACCGAAGCCTTGTTGCCCGAGATCGAGCACTTTGCCGAAATCGGACCGTTTATCCATCAACCGGTAAAGACCTATTCGAGCGGCATGTACGTGCGGCTGGCTTTCTCGGTCGCCATTAGCGCCTCGCCGCAAATCCTAATCATCGACGAAGCCCTCGCGGTGGGAGATGCTGTCTTCCAACATCGCTGTATGCGCCGGTTGAAAGAGATGCAGGAAGGTGGTGTGACCATATTTTTCGTGTCGCACGATTCCAGCGCTGTCAGGGCGTTGTGCTCACGCGCTATCCTCCTCAACGCCGGACGAGTTCATGCAGACGGAAAACCTGCGGATGTTTTAAACCGTTACCAGAAGATAATCATGGCGCGGGAACAGGCTTATGAGACTGCCCCGGTTGACGAGGCTGTAAACGCGGAACTAACTACTGTGACCGCGACGGTTGCTGATTCCAACTACACGTATCGCCACGGCGATGGAAGCGCCCAGATTTTGAGTGTGGAGTTATTGAACGATGCGCGACGATCTGTCCAATTAGTTGAAACAGGCGATCCTCTCTCCGTCAAAGTGCGAATTGTCTTCCACGCGGATGTCGAATATCCGGTCTGTGGTTTTATGATTCGCAATCGCCATGGTATTCATCTCTACGGTACCAACACTGAATTACAGGAGATCGACTTTGGAGCAGTTCGCCGCGGCGAGATAGTAGAAGTAACATTTGCTTTCGAGTGCTGGCTGGCGCCTGATTCTTATTCGATCGTGGTTGCGGCCCACAGTCCTGACGCAATTAGTTTTGATTGGGTAGATGGTGCGTTGTTCTTCCAGGTAATTAGCGCCACGCGGATGGAGGGCGTTGCTAACCTAAATGCCACCGCCTCAATTCGCCGAGTCGGTATGAAAAGTATGGAGCCTGGTTTTGAGACTACTGGAGAGACCACTGGAGTGCTCCAACGCTAACTGCCTCGTGCTTCATCGTTGATGATTAACGTCTAACTTTAGGAAAAGTAAATCTGTGAATGATCAGAGCTATGTTCATGACGAGATCGATCTGACAGAGTTAAGGTCTCGGATTCGTAATGCAGTAGCTCAGCAAGGCGCCGAAGCTGATGTGCCGGTAAGCGCTATTGCGCCCGCACTCTATCACCCTACTTCCAACGGCTCACACTCACGAGAGGCGCCGGAGTTGCCTAAGCTGACCCTGCAACCTGAGTTTCATCGCAATCTAGACGATAGCTATCACGTCAATGATTTGCTGCAGTATCACGACCGTCATTTTGTTCGAGCCGCTTATCGCGCAATTCTGAAACGCGAGCCCGACAGTAATGGCCTCAAGTCTAGCCTTCAGAATCTAAGGACTGGCGCTTTCAACAAGATAGACATACTGGCGAGTCTGCGCTTTTCCCCAGAAGGCCGAGTGAATAATGTCAGTATCGCCGGACTGCGATTCCCCGCGATGGTCAGAAGCTGGGGGCGACTACCGGTCGTTGGGTATCTAGTGCAATTAGGAATTGCGCTCGCTCGCCTCCCGGTTCTGATTCAGACGCAACGACAGTTTGAAGGGTACCTAATTAATCAAAACCAGCAGATAGCCGATCACATTGAATCGTTGACCGCTCGGTTCACCGAGGAAAACAATAAAAGGATCGCTGAGCGCGCGCAGCTGGCCGAGAGAGTAGAACAGATGGCCGAGAGACTGGAACAGATGGCCGAGACGCAAGAGCAGGTGGCCCAGAGAGTAGAGCATTTAGTCGCATTGCAGCAGACAATCAAAGGTGAGTTTTCGGCGCGGATAGCCCAGGAAGCGGCGAAATCAGCTGCGGCGCAACAAACGATTCGAAACGAAGTTTCCGCCCGGTTGACTGAGGGTCAAAACCAAATAAACCAACACGCCCGATCATTGACTGAGTTGGTCCAAGAGCGTATCAACCAGTTTTCTCAGCGACTGCAGCATGTGCGTGCTCAGCTAGGCGCTCAAGAAACTCGCCTAGCCTCCTGGCTAAAAGAAACCAGGAGGCAAGAGCCAGGAGCTGACGAGCAACAACCCGAAGATTCCGGACCGCAAATCAGGCTTTTTTCCGATGCGCTCTATTCTTCATTCGAAGATGCCTTTCGCGGCAGGCGTGCTGAAATCAAAGAACGGCTTCGGATCTATTTGCCGCTTCTTAAGACCGCAGGCATCTCGGCCGACATTCTGGATCTCGGTTGTGGACGGGGCGAATGGTTGGAAATTTTGAAAGAAGAAGGGATGGAAGCGCGTGGAGTGGAGATCAATGGTGTGACTATTGATAGCTGCCGCCGGCGCGGACTCGAGGTTATTGATCAAGATGCACTTACTTATCTTCTGAGACTGGCTCCGAACAGTCTCAACGCCGTAACCTGTTTCCAACTCATCGAACACCTGGATTTTGAAATCGTAATCAAACTCGTCGATCAGATTCTCACAGTATTGCGACCCGGTGGCTTAATCATAATGGAGACTCCTGATCCTGAAAATGTCCTGGTTGGTAGTCATAACTTTTACCTTGATCCATCACACCGTCATCCACTTCCCAGCGAGTTGATGCAGTTTCTGCTCGAATCAAGAGGGGCATCTCGCGTGGAGGTGATGAAACTAAACCCGGACGAGTCGCACAAGCTTGAAGGCGAGGGGGAATTGATCGAACGTTTCAATCATTACTTTTATGGTCCGATGGACTATGGCGTCGTTGGCTGGAAAGCATAGTGAACGCGCAGGCCTCTATCGTCGCAACTCTGTGGCCGGCCCATGTCTAGGATTCAAGGGGCGCCCACGGAGGGAGGCCCTTACATCTGGTTCTTAAATTAAGACACAACGGTTTCTCCTCATTTGCTCCTCAAAACGGAACCTGTTAGCTTCTTCTAATCCCCTTTCTTAATCGAATCACGAACTATCTGGTTTGCCCGGCCGGAATTCTTCTGTTGATGAGGGGCGCTCTTAACTCGTGAACCGCATAGCAATTCTTACTCCACACATGACGACAGGCGATGCCGTCGGCAACGACGTGTCGGGAATGTTCGATCTCTTAAGGCGCCTTAACTTTGACGTGCGAATCTATGCCGCTGATTGGTCTCTCAAAGAACCCAAAAGGCGCTCAGTGCACAGATTAAAGTCCCTGCCAATCGAACCAAAAGTTTGGCCCGCCTCGACGATAAAATCATTCCTGACGGATGCTGCAGATCTACTTGTCTATCACTATTCGATGGGTTGGGACCCAGGGATGCAGCTTCTAAAGGAGCTTAAGTGCAAGCGAGTGATCAAGTATCACAACGTGACACCTCCGGAGTTCTTCAGGGGATGGAGCGCGAACCATGAAGACGTGTGTCGCACTGGGAGGGAACAACTGGAAGCATTGGCTAAAGCTAAATGCGACTACTACCTGTCTGATTCTGAATACAACATGTGGGAGTTGATTTCAAAGGGCGCTGATCAGTCGACGTGCTTTGTTGTTCCACCGTTTCACCTCGTCGATCAGCTACAGTCGTTGGAGCCAAACTTTGAGGTGCTGGACAAGTATCGCAACGGCACAACCAACATCCTGATGGTTGGCCGTGTGTCCCCAAATAAAGGACACGTAGCTCTGATCGACGCCTTCGCCACTTATCATCGTTACTACAACAACAAGAGCCGCCTGCTAATCGTCGGGAAGGAACATGACGACCTCGAGGCTTACTCGAGATTTCTCCGCGAGCATGTGGCTCGTCTTGGATTACAGGACACTGTTGTATTCGCCGGTGAAGTTAAGGTCGCGGCATTAAAGTCATATTATCTGCTTGCTAAAGCTTTCATGCTGACCAGCCGGCACGAAGGGTTCTGTGTTCCGTTGGTCGAATCCATGGCAATGAAGGTTCCGATAGTTGCTTATGCCAGCTCGGCGGTAGCAGACACCGTCGGTGAAGCGGGCCTCATCTGGGAAGAAGGCAATCCCCAGCTCCTGGCAAAATCCCTCGACGTGATTGTTAACGAAGAGTCAGTTGGCGCAAGGCTGGGGCTACTTGGCACGCGCCGGTACGAGCAAATGTTTACGAACCAAAAGATTGAAGCGCAGTTCTTATCTGCTCTCAGCGGAATCCTATGAAGCAAATAGCCATCGTCGTTCAGCGTTGTCACGAGAGCATCGTCGGCGGCTCCGAGTCTCTCGCCTGGCAGTACGCCGGATTGTTGGCGGACTCATATGATGTTGAGGTTCTCACTACGACTGCGGTCGATACCTCGGATTGGGCCAACGCCCTACCGCCAGGTATTGAGTTACGAGAAGGTGTGCGAATTCATCGATTCCCGGTGACGCTGGGACGGACGCCGTACTGGGGGAAGCTTCACGAGCGACTGTTACAAGATTTCATCCGGGACAATGCTGGCAGACGCAGGGACGCGGGTAAAGTACGCCATCTAACCTGGGCCATGTCGCTTCAGGAAGAGTTTATTAGGACTCAGGGGCCTTATTCACAGCCGCTCATGGATCACCTGAGGCTGTTTTGGTCCGAATACCACTCGATCATTTTTGTTACATACCTCTATCCCACAACTTACTTTGGACTCTTGCGGATACCACCAGCTAAGGCGTTGTTTGCGCCGACGCTGCATGATGAGCAGCCGGCTTACTTGTCGGCTTATAGAGAAGCGGCCCACCGAGCGCGCGGTTTGTTATGGCTTACCGATGCTGAGCGACGTCTGGGAAACGACATCTGGGGAGACTTGCCTGGTCGTGTTGTATCGATGAGTATCGATACCAAGCCACGTCCTCCGGCCAAACTCGAGAACCCCTACCTTCTGTACTGCGGGCGTATCGATCCCAACAAGGGTTGCGTTGAGTTATTCGATTACTTTATCGAGTTTAAGAGAAATGACACTTCCCAACTTAGTCTCGTCTTAATAGGTAAGGATGACATTCCTGTTCCGCGTCATCCTTATATCGACTATCGCGGCTTTGTTTCAGACGAAGAAAAGTTCAGCTTGATGGCGGGGGCTACTGCCCTGGCAATGCCCTCCGGCAATGAAAGCTTTAGCATTGTGACGTTGGAGGCGATGGCCCAGGGGATTCCGATCCTGGCAAGTGGCACGTGCGATGTGATTGTTGACCACATCAATCTAAGCGGCGGCGGTAAGATTTACCGTGACGGCGCAACTTTCGCTCAGTCGTTGGCAGAGATGTTGTCGGATGATGCTAAGCGTGCGGAGATGGGTGCTGCGGGCAGGGAGTATGTAGTCTCACGGTTCCAACGCGACGACGTCCGGAAAATACTGATTGATACGATTGAAACGTACGCGATGAACGCCGCATCGGGCGACACGTCTTTCCTGTCTTTGTCACCCGATCAGCAGGTGGTCGAGGATTTGGACACGCCAGAAGAGATTTCCCCGGCAACAACCAATGCCCACGAAAATGGGGCTGAAGATGTTCAAGGGGCCGCATTACATTCCTTGCGCAAGCCTCAGCCATTGCCCCTACCCGAGGGTTGGTCTGAGGAAAGGCTGCGCGATCTGTTAACGTCGGTTCAGGTTGAGGACGGTCCACTACTTGAATTGCACAATTATGCGAAGACGGATTTCAAGCGATTCGTTTACACTCTCAGCCTCGTGCCTGAAAAACCCAATCTTGAAGTTTTGGAACTGGGCGCAAATCCCTACTTCATAACCGCGCTGATCCATAAATTTAGAGATGCACGGTTACATCTAAGCAATTTCTTCGGACGCCCCGGCAGCTCGGGAACTCAGGAAGTTATCGTTCAACAAACCGGCGAGCTCATTCCCTGCACTTACAAGCAGTTCAATATTGAAAAGGACGTTTTCCCATACGAGGATGAAACGTTCGACGTGGTGCTTTTTTGCGAGATCATCGAGCACTTACTTTCCGATCCGGTTCATACGCTGACAGAGATCAGACGAGTCCTCAAACCATCTGGAGTGATGGTTCTCACAACACCCAACGCCGCGCGGTTGGAAAACGTCTGCAAAATGGTGGCGGGCGTAAACATCTACGACGCGTATTCGGGTTACGGGCCGTACGGCAGACATAACCGGGAATATACCAAGCACGACCTTTTCCTGCTGCTATCAGCGAACGGGTTCCAGATCGAAACGCTCTTCGCCGCCGACGTTCACGATGACTTCGCTAACACCTCAAGTGTCTTGCCTGACCTCGAGTCTTTGGTTGCGAGTCGCCAACCGGATTTGGGCCAGTATATTTTTTGCCGAAGTAACCTCGAAGCGAATGCAAAGTCTCTGGCTGCGGTACGACCGGAGTGGCTATTTAGAAGCGGTTAGCAGAACCGACCGGCCAGGGTAACTGCTCTGAACAAGAACTCTAAGCTTGAATACTCCGTCCTTGGTGGCCTCGCCGCTTTTCTCGCCCGCAGATGGACTAAACAGCACGCCCTATCACGCGGTCTTAGTTGTGCTCTTCTACGCTCTTCTCTATCTCATTTTTTTTTCACCAGTGATCTTTAGCGGCACTCTTCTGGCCGTGGGCGTAGACGCGCAAAATTTGTATCTACCGAATTTCTATTCCCAGAAGGTCAGTTGGGACATTTTCATTTTCGGCGGATTCCCGTTAATGGCTGACCCACAGGTTATGACGTGGTATCCGCCGGCTCTCATCCTTTCCCAACTGCCCGGCACCTGGAACATCTTCATTATCTTTTCCTACGTTGCCGCGAGCTCTTTTACCTATGGGTATGTTCACCGTTTGACCGGTTCAAAGGTGGCGGGTCTTTTCAGCGGGATCGTTTACGGGATGAGCGGATTCATGATGGCTCACCTCGGACATACGGTCGTGATCCACTCCGCCTCATGGATTCCTTTGATCGTCTGGTCATTGGAGGAATTACGCTGGAAAGTAAGTGCCGGATGGATGGTTGCCGGAAGTCTCGGAATTGGCCTGTGCTTTCTCGGCGGGCATTCGCAGATCTTTGTCTATGGAATGCTGCTTATTGTTCCTTATGCCTTAATGATGGGATGGAGCGCTGCGGTAGGCCGCTGGCGCTATTACTTGATCGCAGGCTTGCTCGGAATCCTTGGGCTCGGTTTGGCGGGAATTCAGATAGTGCCTACGATGGAACTTGCGGGGTTAAGCTCGCGAGTCGGATATAGCTTCGCTGATTTCACTTCCTACGCCTTCCTCCAAGACAAGTCTTAATGATTTTCCTGCCTTAGGTTTTTGGCGGATTTGCTGAATCCGGTGTCACCCCGTATTTCGGGGAAGAAAATCTGACGGAACTGATGGGCTTTGTTGGGTTGCTGCCGCTGATACTGGCAGGAATTGCGATTTTCAAGTGGAAACAAAAGTCATTACGAATCTTCTGGTTATGTGCCGGCGCACTCTCCATCCTATTGGCGATGGGAGGCGCTACTCCACTTGCTCGGCTGATTTACCAGTTACCCGTCCTCAATCAATTTCGCGCTCCCGGCCGTCACTTAATCGAATTCACCTTTGCGATAAGCGTACTTAGCGGTCTGGGAATCGCTGTTCTGATTCAGCAGAAAGCTGATACGCGGTTGCTCCGGAAGATCATTTTACTTAGCAGCTTAGGAATAGCTGTTATCAGCGTCACCAGTCCTGACGATGTCAGGACGCTTCGTTCGCTGGGCAGCTGAAAGAGGCATCGGCTTAAATTTTCCATCCTGGACCAAAGAGGCCATAGGCCTACCGCTACTCATCTTTGTCCTGGCGATGGCCGCTCTTATTTTCTGGTACAGGGCACCCGACTCGGTGTGGAGAAATGTCCTTGTCTTCAGCATCGTAATTATTGATCTCGGTACCTTTGGCTGGTTTTATCAATGGAACTACTCGACGGTAAACGAGAGTGTGCTCAAGCCCAATGCGAACGCTCATCGTTATAAGGACCCTCTAGTACGGGAACATCAACGACTGCTGCCAACTCACGGCGCTTTGGCTCCGATCACAGAGCTTCCTCCAAACCTCTCGAAGCTCTGGGGAATTCCGAGCGCTAGTGGTTACAACTCGCTGATCTTATTACGTCTCAACCGGCTGTTGTCGATGACGGATGTGGGAGACGTGAAAGCCCTGGACTGGAAGAATCCTGACGATCAAGGTCTGAATCTGATGGCGGTGCGCTATGTGTTTGCTGCTTCCAACGAACCCAGGCGCGAACGGATGGTGACAGCTAGCAACAAGAACGAGAGGCACCCTTCATCTGACATTATGCTTGATGAGCAGGGTACCTCCTGGTTCAAGAGTGATATGGACATCCCGCTTGGTTCCGGTTGTAATCAATCCAACCGGGATTCCCTTCCCCTTGCGTTGCCGGCGCCGGTGGAGAGCACCGCCATCGCCGTGGTAACCACGTTAGCCTGTTCGCCACAAATCTCTGACGGCACAGCAGTGGCTCAAATAAGAATGATCGAAGCAGATGGAAATGTAGAGGTGCGTGACCTGGTAGCAGGGCAAGACACAAGCGAATGGGCGTACGACTGTGGACACGTTACGCCCTTCATAAAGCATCGACGAGCACCAATCTTCTTTTCTTTTCCCGCCCAGCCGGAAGGCAAACCTTGTGAGGGCCATTTCTATTTAACCAGGTTCGACCTGGGAGGAATGAAAAAGATCAAGAGTATCGAATTCAAGTGGATTGGAGGCTCTGGTTCAATAGCGATTCAGAAGCTCAGTCTCATTAATCACCTGAGCGGCAGCTCGACTCCGGTTGCCGCCATTGAGAAGTTTGAAGGATGGCGATTGACCGAAACGGCAGATGCTAATGTCTATGAAAACCTGCGGGCTATGCCTCGCGTATGGCTCGTGCCTGAAGTAGTTGCCCTAAGTGCCGACGAAGCTCTGCGCGCCATCAAGACTTCGCGATTGCCTGATGGTCGCGCCTTCGATGCGAAGCGGACCGCGTTGACAGAGGAAGCCGTAACGATGCCCAGCCAGGGTGCTGACGAGCAAGCTACGGCGCACGTGACGCTCCTGGCGGACACGGAAATGGAGGTGCGCACGTCATCCACAATTGCCAGTTTTCTTGTAACCAGCGACGTTTATTATCCGGGCTGGCACGCCAGCATCGATGGCAAGAAAGTGAAGCTGTACCAGGCGGATTATGTGTTGCGAGGGGTCGAAGTTCCTGCCGGCCAGCATCTGGTGAGATTCGAGTATTTCCCTCGCCGGCTTTTCATCGGTGCTGGTGTTAGTGGCCTGTCTTTGATGGCGTTGGGATCACTGGCTCTTGCGAGTTTTTGGAGGCAAAAGCGGTCGAGGCGGGAGGATGAGAGGAAACGGTCTGCCGAAGCCCCCTTGAGCTAGCAAATTGTCCGGAAGCCAGGAAAATCAAAACCAACTTTCTTGCATTGAAAAGCGTCTACATATGTCGGCTGGCAAATCCAGAAGTTGAATTCCTTTTAGCTAATCACGACATGGACTCAGTCGGCCGGTCAACCTGAACGGAAATCCGATCAAGAATGCGCGAAAGTACCCCAAACTGTCAGTTCGCGGGCACAATCGAGAAATGATCCTAATTGACACTAATTGCAGGCGGGGTTTATATTCAAAAGTGCCTCCTGGGTGGCGTGGCACCTCCTTAAAGAGAACACCTCAACCCGGCTCTCTTTTCCGCTAACGAACTGGTAGGAGCAGCAAAAAATGAAATTAGCCGTCACTTTCCTGTTGATTTCCCTCGCGGCGTCGTCCGTTTGGGCCCAGGCACCCACGTTGCGCATCGTGGCACCCGATCCGAATCTTCCCGCTGAGCTTTTCTACGGAAACACCAAAGTAAAACCGCTGCGTTTGCGACCGGGTACCAACATTCCGATCACGATCGACGATGCTGACTTCTTCGTCTTCCAGCACTACGTTGACTTCCTGAATCGCATGCCCGAGCCGGGTGGTTACGCAGGTTGGCAGGCGATCCTAAATGGCTGTGTGCCGTCAAGTCCAAGCTGCGATCGGATCCACGTATCGGGAGCATTCTTTCAGTCGCCTGAGTTCCAGGAGCGCGGTTATTTCGCGTATCGACAATACTCAGTAGCGTTTGGTAGGAAACCGGACTTCACCGAGTTCATTCCCGATCTGCGCATGGTCAGCGGCTTTCTCGACGCTGCGCAACTAGAGGCGGCCAAGGTAGCTTTAATCAACAATTTTATGGCGCGCCCGAACTTTGTCAGCACTTATAACGGCCTGGCGAACGGCCCGTTCGTTGACTTGCTGGTAGCGACTGCTCAAGTCACTCTGCCAAACAAGCAGGCGTTAATCGACGGATTGAATGCCGGAACACTTACCCGCGCCCAGGCATTTCGCTCGATTATGGAGAGCCAGCAGGTTTATACGAAGTATTACAACCAGTCATTCGTGGTGATGCAGTACTTCGGTTACCTGCGACGCGATCCTGATGCGCTTTACGTGAATTGGATTGCGACCCTGGATCAGACCAACGATCCGCGACACATGATTAACGGTTTCATGAACTCGATCGAGTATCGCAACCGCTTCTAAACCATGGGAACAACTGGAAACAAAAAGGCCAACCTCCGTGGTTGGCCTTTTGCTTTTGTAACGCAAACTGTTAGTTTGCGTATCACTATTGGGAATGCAGCCGAAAGCTCCTGACATCTCCGTTGTCATCCCCGCTCTGAACGAGCGCGAAAATCTTGAGCTGCTTCTCCCTTTGCTGAACGAAGTAATTCTTTCCCTTAATCTCGAATCAGAAATCATCATCGCTGACGGCGGTTCACTTGACGGCTCTGCGGAATTCGCGCGGCAATGCGGGCGCGCTTGTGGTTACTCAATCCGAGCGTGGGTATGGCGGCGCTTTGCTGGCCGGTTTCGGCGCTGCAAAGGCGCCTTACGTGGTGACGATGGATGCGGATTTGTCCCATCCTCCGGTTTCTCTGCGCGACTTTTGGCGGGAGCGAACGGCCGCGCAGATGCTGATCGCGTCACGATACGTCGCGGGTGGAAAAGCGGACATGGGAAATTTTCGGCGCCTGCTAAGCGCCGTCCTCAACAAAACCTATGCGCGTGTACTCGAATTGCCGCTGGCAGATCTTTCCAGCGGCTTCCGCATGTATCACCGCGATGTGCTGGAGAAGCTTGAACTGGAATCGCGTGATTTTGATGTGCTGGAAGAAATTCTTGTTAAGGTGCACTTGCTGGGAGCCCGAATCAAAGAGGTGCCGTTTCATTACCAGGCAAGGAATTCGGGAAAGTCCCACGCGAAATTAGTTAGGTTTGGCTGGGCTTATCTGAGAACACTCTTGCGGATGAGACGGCTACGCGGGTCAACCCGGATGTGAAGGTGTGAACTCAAAGGAGATCGCTGTTATGAAGGTCGAACGCCTGACTCCAATCCTCAACGTCTCGAATATCCAGGAAAGCTTTTCCTGGTTTGAGAAGTTGGGTTGGACAAAAGGTTGGGATTGGGGTGATCCGCCTGACTTCGGCGGCGTCTGCAATGGCGAGTGTGAAATCTTTCTCTGCCAAAACGGACAGGGTTCTCGTGGTGGTCCTGAACCTCGGCACGTCGGCGACGATGATACAGGCGGCGTTTGGATGAGTTGGTGGGTGGGATCGCCGAGCGAAGTTGATGCGACGTATCAGCTGGCGCTGCAGCAAGGCATTACCGTGCTTCACCCGCCTACTGATGAGCCATGGAATACCCGCGAATGTCTCATCATGCATCCCGATGGTCATACGTTCCGTGTGAGCGCAGGTCTTGAGCGAAGAGTGAACAGCTGGCGCCGATGCAAATGAGGGTTTCAATTGGCAATTAGCAATCAGCACTGATGCGAATAGCACTCGACGGACTTTCCGCTGTCTTCTCCAAGAACAGGTATCGGCCATTACACTTTTGAGTTGGCGCGAGCACTAGCTCGAGCTGGCGCCGCACCACAATTTTGAGCTCATCTCGCCGCTTCCTTTCGCTGATTCCGTCGTTCAGGAATTCCAACAAGCTTCAGCACCTAATCTCGTCCTCAACAATCCTCAGCCAACTTCTTTCAGTCGCCGCTGGTGGGCAATCGGGTTGCCGCTGTTTCTGCGGAAGAACTCCTTCGATGTTTTTCACGGTACGAATTACGAAGTGCCGCTCTGGAACCGGCAGCGGAATGTATTAACCATTCACGACCTTTCGATCCTGCTTCATCCCGAATATCACGAGCCGAATTTGGTGAGGCGCGCTCGCCGCCGTCTACCGACTAATGGTTCGGTCAGCAGCAATGATCATCGCGGTCACGGAGAGCATTAAACGAGAAATTTGCGAGCATCTGAAGGTCAAGCCCGAACGTGTGGTGGTAACGCCGGAAGCACCGCGCCACATTTTCCGGCCAATGCCCGTTCCAGAAACGATAGCGACAAGAGAACGGCTGGGAATCGAAGCAGATTTTATTCTCTTCGTCGGAACCATTGAGCCACGAAAGAATCTGTTAACGCTGGTTCGTGCTTTCGAGCAAATCCTGCGCACGACTGAGTTGCGGCCGCAACTGGTGATTGCCGGTGGCGAAGGATGGTTGATGGAGGAGCTTTATTCGTTTATCGGCACAAGTGGTATCGGTGATCGAGTGCGTTTCCTTGGCTACACTTCAGATGAAGCACTGCGAGCCCTCTACTCGTCCTGTCGCATCTGCGTTTATCCGTCCCTGTATGAAGGATTTGGTTTGCCGCCGCTCGAGGCCATGGCGTGTGGCGCTCCCGTTATCACCAGCCGCATTCCGGCGATCGCGGAAACCGTGGGAAGCGCTGCGGTCTTAATCGATCCCCACAGCGTTGCCGGCCTGGCACACAGCATCATTCATCTGTGGAACGACGAACAGCTGCGCCTGCATCTGTCGCAAGCCGGTTTGCAGCGTGCCGCGGACTTTAGCTGGGAGCGAACCGCAAGACTGACGCTGGATGCCTATGGGAGATTGGTGAATGGTGATTGATGATTGGTGATTGTGATTGTGATTGCTTCACGCTGAAAGCGTGAAAGTTAATAGCCGTGGGCAACGCCCACGGAACCCAACTGCCTAAAACACGCCGACCCTGAAAGGGTCGAATATCTTTGACCCTTTCAGGGTCACGGCGGTATTGAATTTTCCCCGTTGGGCGCTGCCCCCGGCGATTAACTTTTCACGCCTGCGGCGTTAAAGCAAACGCCGATCGCCAATCAGCAATCCGTCTCACGGTCCGAAGCGGAATGTATACTCAGGCGAGTTCACGAAGCCATTGATCATATTCCGCGCGTTGTTTGTGTTGTTTAATTCCTCAATCCAGGTCAAGTAAGAAATGTCCGGGTCACGCCGCAGGTATCCAAAGTACTGCATTACCACAAACGCCTGGTTGTAGTACTTCGTATAAACCTGATTGCTCTCCGCGAGCTCCCGCAGCACCTGCGCTCTGGTCTTAGTGCCATTTCCCAAAGCCGTAATCCAGGCAGCGCGAGATGGATGCGTCGTCACATCTGCCCTGGTCAGCAGCCTGTCCACATATTGGGTGTTGTCGAGGCTGTTGTAATCCGTGATAAACGCCGATCGGCTCATGAAATCATCGACGAAAGCCACGCGGGCTGCTTCCAACTGGGCATCAGTTAAAAAGCCGCTGACGCGCGCGAGGTCAGGAATGAACTCCGCGTAATCAGGCTTACGCCCAAATGCTACCGGGTAGAAGCGATAGACGAAGTAACCGCGCTCCTGGAATTCCTGAGACTGGAAGAATGCTCCGGAGACGTGCACGCGATCACAGGTCGTATTACCCGCCGGACAGTTGTTGATGATGTCCTGCCAACCCTGGAACCCAGCGGGATCGGGTTCGCGGCCGAGGAAGTCGATGTAATGCTGGCGCACAAAGAAAGCGGTTTGGGCGATCGGATTGGGGCCCGTCGAAGCGTCGTTGTCCCTAATCGTCACGGTAGCGGATACGGGCTGACCAGGCGGCGATCCGAAGGCGCCCGAAAGCGTAAGCGTAAAAGTCTCTGTCCCTTCCGCGTACGAATCATCAACGATGGGAATTGAGAACACTTTGGTTGTTTCACCGGGAGCGAATGTTACTGAGCCCACGAATGAAGCATAATCGCAGCGAGACGAGGCAATGCCGGTTATCACGTTGCAATTAGTCAGGCCCGCAGTGTCGCTCGTGGCGTAGTTAACGGTAGCAGCGGTGGCATTACCAGCGCTTCGAATCATTCTTACGTCCACGCGTGGAAAGCCCTCATCACTACTTAGGGATGTCAGATTGAGTTGGATTGTATTAGGCGAACCTGATCTCAGTTTTAGGTCGTAGAGTCCAGTCGCGCCGGGGTCATAACTCGTGGCCTCAATGACATAGGTTCCCGACACTGGTACCGCGAAGAACCCACCCACAGGAATGCTGGAATTGAGTATCGAGCCCGGACTTATATCATCATTTTCCGCGATCACCGCGCCCGTTGGACTTATCAGATAAAGATAGGTGTCGAAGCTGGGAATCCCGTTTGCCGACATTTCAATTTGGATGAGCTCACCGGCATTTGCAAAAAAGGAATACTGATCGGCAAAAGCATTGTCTCTTTGTGAAGACTCACAATCAGTATTATTGAGAGGTGCATTGATTACTTCCTGGCCCAAGAAGATCGGAACGATCTTACAACCCGGTCCACCTGCTTGAGTAACAATGAAGTTCTGCTCGGCAATTCGAATCAACCCCGAGCGAGCAAAACCGGCTACGTTTGGCGCCACCGAGAAGTTAACCGTACCCGAATTCGTCCCACTGTTGCCGCTAGTGATAGAGATCCAAGTCACGGCGCTGTTTGCCGACCAAGCGCAGCTGGTCCCCACCGTATTTACATTAACGCTCCCTGACCCGCCGGTGACTCCAAATGATTGGCCCGAAGCCGAAAGCGAGTAAGTACAACCCGGGGTCAAGGCCTGGGCAAGACAAGCTACTTTCGCATTAGCGTGAGTCTCGATTTCAGTTACTGAGAAGGCACAAAACGTCTGGGTAGTGCTGGGGCCAAGCGTTGTCCCCATGATCGTGTTATCACAGCTTTGGGCGGCGCCAACATGAGTCGCATTGAAGTTGTGTCCAATTTCGTGGGCACTGAGAATGATTTTTGCGGGCGAATTGCTTAACCGTTCCGACATGCCGTACCCCAATTGCCCGAGGGGACAATTCAGACCTGGACGCCAGGCAATGCCGATCGTGCTTCCATCAAAACTCTTGCCTGTCCACATGTGCGCTAGATCGCGATTCAACGATCCGTGATTTGCGTTCCAGTAACCCGTAAACTCATCCAGAGCTGCCGAGGCTCCGGTCGCTGTGTAAGGGTCGCCGGCGGTAGACCACACGTTCTGAAACACAAGGCTGAACTGCAGACCAAATTGAGTGTCGTAGATTCCTTCAACGAGATTCATGATGCTGATGATTTCGTTGTTGGCAGCGGTAGAGCTGCCGAAGAATGTGAAGTACTCAAAGTCAGCTTCGGTTGCCAGGTCCACAATCCGCGCCGGCGAGAAGAACTCATCTACCTTCGCGTTCTCAAAAGACACGCCCGTCTGACCCTGAAGGCGCTGGGCTTCGCTGTTGACCTTTTCCGCCATCGTCAATCCGCATTCGCCGAAGGAAGTTTGCAAAAGGTCTGATTGCTTGTAGACGATGAAATCTCTGGTCGAGGCGGCGGCTGAATATCGGCTGGCCGGCTCGATAAAATATAGCTGGTCCGGAGTGATAACCAATCCTTCGAACGTGTTCTTGTCAATCGTGAACCGCGCCTGAGCCCCGGGCAGCCCGGCGACAGTTCCTTTGTAAGTACGGACTGATCCTCGCTCAAGATCCCGGACACCGTGCTCTCCAGTCTCCTGGGCCCGGTAATGCTGCGACCTCAGCTCGCGGGGCGCGAGGCTGATTTCGAATCCACCTTCCGAGGTGGGTAGAAACACGCGCCCTGTCTGCCGCACCTGCTCCGCGACAGCTGCGGGATCCAGCTCGAGCTTGTCGTGCCGTTTCAGCAACTTGGCTATATCCTGCGCATAGGCTTTAGGGCCCTGGGTTAGGGCTACGGGACTCTGCGCCGCCAGTGAATTTTGATTTAGATCAGCTGTTAGAACACTCGCACCAACGAGGAATGCAGCTAGAAAAAAGAGGAGGAATCTTGAGTTTCTTTTCACAGTCTTCTCCGAACCGGGTGTTAGGAACTTATTTCTCCCAGCCTATGCCGCCAGAGACCACGAAAGCGGCACACTCGAATGTTGTTTACCAGTTGAGGCTTCGATCCTGCGAGGCAGGTGGGGCCGACTAGCTGAATTTATCAGATAACGTTGAATCGGGGAATGGGGAGAATTGCCGATTGACGATTGGCGATTGCCGATTGGCAAGAAATCCTCAATAACATATTCCTTTCTGAGCATTTCCTCACTGGCTTTTTCAATCGGCAATCGGCAATTCCATCACGGTCCGAAGCGGAACGTGTACTCAGGCGAGTTCACAAATCCATTGATCATGGTTCGCGCGCTGCCCGTGTTGTTTAATTCCTGAATCCAGTTCAAATAAGCAGCATCCGGATCACGCCGCAGATAACCGAAATACTGCATCACCACAAACGCCTGGTTGTAGTACTTGCTGTAGACCTGGGTGCTCTCTGCGATCTCTCGTAGCACCTTAGCTCTGGTTTTAGTTCCATTTCCCAAAGCCGTAATCCAGGAATCGCGATCTGGATGCGTCACCTCTGCTGTCGCCAGCAAAGTGTCAACGAACTGCGTGTTGTTCAAGCTATTGTAAGTCGTGGTGAACAGAGGCCGGTTCATGAAGTCATTTACGTGAGCCACTCGCGCTGCTTCCAACTGGGCATCGGTCAGAAAGCCGCTGACGCGCGCAATATCAGGAATGAACTCCGCGAAATTAGGCTTACGCCCAAACGCTACCGGGTAGAAGCGATAGACGAAGTAACCGCGTTGCTGGAATTCCTGAGACTGGAAGAATGCACCAGAGACGTGTACTCGATCACAGCTCGTACTTCCGGCCGGGCAAGTATTGATGATGGTCTGCCAACCCAGGAACCCACCCGGCTCCGGATCGCGACCAAGGAAGTCGGCGTAATGCTGACGAACAAAAAATTCGACATCACCAACCGGGTTTACGCGGCTTGAATTCCAAACGTCAAGGATTTCGACGGAGGCCGACTTGTGGTCGTTACTTAGAGTTGCGCCAACTGCATTATTAAGATGAATTCTAAATGCCTCATAGCCTTCCTGAAAGGCATCGTGGACGATTGGTATCGAAATAGTTTTCGATATCTCTCCTGGAGCGAAAGTTATACTACCCACGGACATAGCGTAGTCGCATCGAGCGGACGCAATCAGAGTGTTGGTAAGGTTACAATTGTTCAACCCCGCCTCGTCGCTTGTTGAATAATTAACCGTGGCTATAAGGTCGGTATTTCCCAACCTGACGACTGTGACAAAATTCGAAGCGGCTCCTTCAATGAGGGTAAAGTGTTCAGAAACGAATCTTATCTCCGAAGGCCCACCAGGGATCTGGGCCACGAAATCTACTGTCTTATTGCCGTCCAAATTGGTAAAACTTGCCGATGGTGGCGCAAAGGTTGTGGTCGAGCTAATCGGAGTAACTGTGTAATTCCGATCTTTCGCCAGAATGAAACTGTAAATACCGTTCGAGTTTGTAATTGTCGCGCCGGTTCCGTCGCCTCCCAGATTCACTCTTAACCCGGCAACGGAAAGTCCATTTGAATCGAGGACGCGTCCCCCGATGTTGTACGTGCCTATCGCCGGCCGGCGAGCGAAATTCACCGTCTGATTGCCACTCAGGTTTGAGATAACCACGCTCTCTGGCGTAAAGCTCCTATTGAGCGCCTGCGAGGCAACAGCGTAGTCGATTCCTCCCGGCAGTCTTTCGATTTGATAGTCACCGGCGCTGTTAGTGGGAGCCCCGGAAATCAAACTAGCGCTGACGATGGAAACCCAGCCGTCCGAAATCCCAACTCCATTTTCATCAGTAACTCGTCCACTAATCTTGTAGAAGGGATGCGCGACGAAATTACAGACCTGGTCCTGATTAATAAAGAATGAATATTCAGCCGGCTGAAACGAGTAGTCCTGGCTTTCTGGCCTAATTCGCTGGCTGCTTCCATGAACCAAACCGGGCATCACGTAATCTCCATTTGCATCCGTAATGACGGCGGGACTCAGGAAGCTTCGCACTGAAATGCCTGCGATGCCGTTACCGCTTGCATCGGTGATTCGACCACTGACGGTATGCGTCGACACAGCGGCTGAAAAATCCGCAGTTTGATTACTGCTCAGATTTGTAAATGTGTGAGTTGCCGGCGTGAACACCCATGGCAAAGGACTCTGAACAGAAGGTGTGACTGTGTAGTTTCCGCCCGCCCGCAAGTTTCGAAACTCATAATTGCCCTGATTGTCAGTGGTGGTTATCCCGGTTTGTGAACCACTTAGAGTTAGGAGTGCGTTGGTTCCGGTCACATGCCCGGAGATCTTGTACCTGGGACCTCCTCCCAGTTGAATCGCAGCGGCAATGTTAAGTTTTCCGTGGCCGAACTGACGGTCCCACCCTGAACTGTATCCGGGACTGGCGGAGTCCTTAATGGCGCCCTTGATCTCTTCGCTCGATAAAGTGAGGTCCGACTGCATCATTAGAGCGACGCTGCCGCTCGTAACTGGCGTCGCCATGCTCGTGCCGGCCAGCCCTGTGTAGTGGGTGCTGTCGACTGGTGCATCGTCCCCAGTGCCGATGGTGCCAAAGTTGGGATCAGGAACGTCGGTGGAACGCGGCGAATAGAGATAATAACCAGGAGCGCTGATGTCAGGTTTCTGCCGTCCGTCAGCTGTAGGCCCCGGACTTGTGAAAGGCGCTGGGTACCCTAAGATGAAACTTGCCGAACGAGTTACAAATGCGCCGACAGTTATGGCGCTGCGCGCGGTGCCCGGCGAAGCCACCAAGTGAGAAATATTATCGACGTGAGAGCTGAAGTAGACGCTATCGCCCTCACTCCAGGCGTCAAAATCCTGATTGGGATTGCTATCAGCGTCCTGCAACTTAATCTTCCATAGGCCAGTCGGAGCGTCGGAATCAAACAGTAAGACGATATCGGGCTGATCGTTGCTCGCGTCGCTGTCGCCCTTGTTGTCGTTAGCGTTGAAGAGATCAAGATACTGATTGGAAGCCTGTGGGTTTGGATTGGAAAAACCATTCGGATCGTAAGCAACTGGACCCAGAATCACTCCGTCTGGACTCGTAACCGTAACGCTAAAACGGTCGTTCTGTGCTTGATACAGATCAACAATCTGGGCGCCGCCACCAACATTAAAATCCAGCGTCAATTCGCCACCGGCAGGAACCGTCGCACGAGCGTGAATATTACTCTCACCTTCATTTCCGGCGGCGACGCAAACCGCGCGACCGGCGGAGGCGTTTACCAGACTATCGATCGCGCGTTCGTCTGGAGTCGTTCCATCGTGTGGACCCACATGGCCACCCAGGCTGATATTAATGACGAAAGGTTTGTTTAATTCTGCGGCCTTCTGTTGCACAAACTGCAAGGCGTTGATGATATCGGAAGTGAGGAAACTGCCGCCGCCATCGTTGTCCCGGCTCGCCTTGACGATGATCAAATCGCTTTCGTGAGCCATGCCACTGTAAACGCCAGCGTTTGGAGAGGACAGTCCATTACCTGCCGCCGTGCCTGCTACGTGCGTTCCATGTCCATGCTTGTCGCGCTGTTTGACGCTATCGGCACTCTGGTTTGCGGGCTTGGGAAGTTGCAGAGCTGCGTTAAGGTCGCCTTCAGTGTAAAGATGCCCAATCGGAGCGGACTGTCCGGGAAGAACGTAGTTCCACCCTGGATCAGGAACCTGCGGGCCGTACAGCGTCATGTCGAGCAGCGCTTTGATGCGCGTTTGCTGACCACCACTTCCGGGAACGGTGAAGTCGGCATGGCGAAAGTCTATGCCTGTATCAATCACCGCGACGATCACGCCTTGACCCGTTTGCGACACGACACGTTGAGCCGAGAAATTTTCAATCCCCACATTTTTCCGCGCTCGATCGTTCTTTGGATACCGGCGAACAGCGGCGGTGATTTTGTCTACGGACGGAAGTGAAGCCAAGTCGTCCAGGCGTTCGAGGTCGACCTGGAGCGTCGCCATATCACCCACCTTCGCACCAATGGCGAACCCTGCCTCGTTCAATTCTCTCTCGCTGGAACCGGCCAGCTTAACCACTACGTCGATTATTACTTTGCCATCTGCTTTGCGTTGGAGGCCCACCGTTTTCGAGAGAGTTTCAAGACGAGATTTGGCACGCGCGGGTAGCCCCGCTCGCTGCTCCGCCTCATCGCGAGCGTTGGCCTTGCGAACAAGGTGCAACATCTTGTCTGCCTTCTTCGCGAAAGCTGATTCGTGTTTATCGGAATTTCCCTGGGCGGCGCTACCCTTGGGGAGCAGAATTACTGTGAGGACCGCGATAAATACCGCCAGAATGCCGAAGGTAAATACGAGCCGGCCGAGGCGTCGGGTGACACCAAATTTTGGGAGCTTATGGCGCGCGCCAGGCTTTCTGAGGGGCGAGGTCTTGGGCAAAGCAGAACTCCTGATAACCAAACTCAGGCTCTTTACCTGAGCCTATCAGACCATTTGTGAAGTAGTCCATTTTTTTTCGACCAGCCAGGCCGCACCCGGATCCCGAAAAGAACCACATTAGTAGCGGAAACGGGCGGGGACGTTGCCAAGGTTCAGCGGAAATTCTGACCGATTTGCTCAGTTCCGAAGGTGCCGATTCCGTTGAGCCGGAAGCTAAACGCGAAGCGATTTTCCTTCCGCAACCCGACGTCGAAAGTGTAGTTCTGCACCGTCACGGCGCAACAATCCCAGGTGTACCCAAGCGTGATGGTGGAGCTGATCAAGGAGTCGGCTCCCCGCCCCGGTCTTTTCTGAAAATCAAAAAAGAGGGAGGCGCCCCCAAACAACCCGCGTTCGCGATTGCCAAGGAAGATGGACGGGCTCCATTGCGAGCCGCGTTGCGTGCCCGGTTCATTGCCATTCGCATCGCCGAACCTCGCGAGATCACCCACCAGGGCAACGGCGCGCGTGTAATAGAAACTCTGAAAAGCCTGGACTAGGGATCGATTGATTCCGAAGGTTGTGGAGATGGCCCGCAAGCCTCCGTCGCGAGTATCGAGATCCGTCCTCAAGTCCACAAAAATATTATTGCTGGGACGATAACGCGCCTCGATATTGATTGGTGAGAAGCGTCGCGGAAAGCCGCCATAACTAAAACCTGAGAACGTATTGATTGGATAAAACTGGTTTCGTTCACCGGGACGCAAAACGCCACCAAAAGTAGGATCAAAGAAGTACTTGCCACGGATCGTGACCGTCAGGGCTTCGTATGGCTGACTCGATAGAGGGGTCCGCTCTCCGGTGCTGGTTTCGCGCGCGGCTGCACTACTAACATTCTCAGTGGAGCGGCGCGTAAAGAATCGATTTGAGATGCCAAACTCAATTTCACTCGTGTTGGCAATGGCGTCGTTGTAATCGAAGCGGATCAAGCGGTCGAACTCATTAATTCCATGGATCTTGCGATAGATGATGTAAGGCTCAATTAAATGGCGGAAGAAAAAAGCATCACCACGATGAAAGTCCCGCGCGAATGCCGGCGGCCGAAAGTCCAACTCAAACTGGCCATAGCCCCGTGTGAGGTTCTGACTTAAAACTGAGCGGTTGCTGGGATCCAGTGAGTTTGAGTAGAACGTGACTCGCGATGCGGCAGTCGCGGTCACATTAAAGCCGGCGAAAGTCAGGGGCACCTGCACTCGCGGATAAAAATCCAATCGCTGCACGAGGGACGGTGAAATGATGGCGTCGCCTCCCACTTCGTTTCTAAAGGCGACCGGGTCCTCAACGGTTTCTTTGCGGCTCATGCCCCCGGCAGTGCCTTCAAAAGAGAAGTAGATGGGAAGCTGCTTCAGGAAACTCAACAAGCCCGGACGCTTCTCAATCGTGATACTCGGCAACTCACGGATGCGAATTCGAGAAGTGGGCAGTGAAGTTACTTGTGTGCGGGCGAGGAAGTTGAAACTGTAATTGCCGTGGTTCTTGTTAACAAAGACCTGGGAACGTTCCTCGGGAGAAATAGCCTGCTGAATACTGTCAGAAAAGACCTGCCGATAAGCCAGGTTGGACGTGATGTTTACATCCGCTGCGGCAATAAATCCGTTGGGAAAATAGTGAACACCGTCAACGTATAAGCTGGAACCACCTTGATCGGGATGCGTCTCGTCAGCTTTAGGCCCCAGGATTCGATCCTTAACTGAGTAAAAACCAAAATTCAGATAAGAGCGGGAGTTGGCCCGCGTGCGCACATCAGCTCCAACTCCGATACCGCGCGATGTGTAAATATCGCTGCGGAAGGTGGCGTCGACTGAACGGCCAAGCGTCTTATAGTAAGCACCCGAAAATCTTGCGCCCTTGGCTCCTGAGCCTCCGAACGTAGGTGTCAAAAACCCGGAGGCGCGGTCGCGGCGTTTAATCGAGATCGAAGCGTAAGGCAGATACAAAACCGGGATGCCTTTGATTTTCATCTTTGGCGAATACGCACGCACACGGTCTCCCGTCTTGATCTTGACGCGGGACGCGTGGAAGCTCCATTTAGGCACATCTTCATCACACGCCGTGACCTGCGCGTTAGTTGCGACGATGGTATCAAGGCTGATTTTTTCGACACGATCAGCGGTGAAATAGATTCGAGTGCCGTCCTCAGTCTGATTTGTGAAGCCGGTTGAATCGACAAAGAATCCGGTTTTAGTGCGGTAGTTCCACTCGGCACGTGTTCCGGTGATGCGTTGCTGATCGCTTTGATCAAAAACCACATTACCTTCGGCGATTACTTTGTTCGTCGCCTCGTAAACTGTCGCCTTGTCAGCCTGTAGGCGATACGTGCCGATGCGTGCGTCTACGTTGCCCTCATAAACAAACACCTGAGCGTTGGGCGGGCCGGAAACTGTTTGTGTGCCGGCATCTATCTTGAGCTCTTCAGAGGTTTCGCCCTGGGTGCCGCGCCGTGGAGGTAAACGCGGGCGTACAGGTTGATCCTGAGTGAGGGGATTGACGTTGGGAGTGTCGGTCATCGGATTTGTAACCTTCCGATCGACCGGATTGGTTTGTTGAGCCACTGCAGGCGCACCAACGCAGAAGAAAATTCCTCCGAGCGTGATTGATGCGATTCGAATAATCAGTCTGGGAGTGGCGGCGCGCAAACGACTGTGAAGACCTCCCGAGTTCAACGGGGCGAGCACTAAAAAGTAATCCCGCGAAAGAGCGCGCGCCTTGTTTGTGTAGAGCGCTGCGATGCTAACACGAAAAAGAAGGAGTCAGGAGTCAGAATACAAGGGTCTGGCGGTAGCAGTCTGTCGCTATCGCCACGGCTTCCTGTCAAGAAACTCGCGAAGGAACCGGGAAAATGTTTCGTGTCGTTTAGTGTGAGTTCGTGGATCGTTTTTACGGAACACCAAAGACGATCCACGAATCAGCACAAAACACGTTGAATATAAACTCAAAAGAGTCAGGAGTCGTCGCAATTCCGTCTTGCGTTCTGTCTGCCCCCTACTGTCTACTGCCTCGAATGAACCGCCCTTATCGACAATTAATGATCGTAACTGGAGAGCCATCGGGAGACGCACACGGCGCGGCCCTCGTAAATGCGTTACGGGCAGCATCGACTAAGCAGCTGGAGATTTTCGGCGCGACGGGTCCATTGCTGCGAGCTGCCGGTGTCGACTCGATCATTAACTCCGATGACCTCGCCATCATGGGCATCCTCGAAGTCGGTCGGGTGTTCCCAAAATTTTGGCGCGCTTACAAAGCGTTGAAGCAGGCGGCGATTGAACGTATGCCCGATGCAGTGATTCTGGTTGATTGGCCCGAGTTCAATTTTCGTCTTGCCCGATCACTTCACCGGCGCGGGCTGAAGATCATCTACTACATCAGTCCGCAACTTTGGGCGTGGCGTTCATATCGACTGCGCACAATCAAACGCGACGTCGATTTGTTACTGGCGATCCTGCCATTTGAAGAAGAATGGTACGCGGCCCGCGGCGTCGATCATGTGGAGTTTGTCGGTCATCCGCTCGCCGGCGAGGTGCGGGCAAAAGTGGATCGTGTTGCATTCTGCCGCGACTTCAAACTCGACCCTCGGTTACCGATCATTTCGTTACTTCCAGGCAGCCGTCGCAAGGAGCTCGAGCGTATCCTGCCGCCGATGTTGGAGGCAGCGGCTCTGATTTCTGCTCGCCGTCCGGAGATTCAGTTCGTTGTCGTGGTGGCGCCGAGTCGCACATCTGATGAAGTCAGAGACATCGTGCGAGCTCAGCGAGCCACACCCCTGCCCTTGCCTTCGTGCCTGCATATCGTGTCGGACTTGTCTCGCGAAGCTCTGGGAGCTTCAGACGTTGCAGCAATCGCAAGTGGCACAGCAACGTTGGAGGGCGCAATCCTGGGCACACCAATGGTGATCGTCTACAAGGAATCTTCTATCAATTGGCACACGTTAGGTCGGTTGATCACAACCGAACACTTTGGCCTTGTGAACTTAATCGCCGGTGAGGAGGTTGCGACTGAATTAATGCAGGATGATCTTAATGGCGAGCGATTAGCGAATGAGTTGCTTTTGCTGCTTGAGCCGGAAAGAAATCGAGTTGCACGGGAGCGGTTGCGAGAAGTAGCAGATCAACTTGGAGAAGGCGGAGCGTCGCACCGCGCTGCGGAACGAATTCTGGAGTTCCTTGAGTTAGAGCAGTCCGCGAAGCGGACGAATGAAAATAGCCCGGCACTTTAGTGCTGGGAACTCATCGTGAGAAACAGAAAGTCCGTGAAACGGACGACTGAAAGGAGATCCAATGGTATTCAGCCGTCCGCTTCGCGGACTAACAATTGTTAATCGTTTTCAGTCCCAGCACTAAAGTGCTGGGCTATTTTCATTCGTCCGCTATGCGGACTGCTCATGCACTCACTTCCCTTCCAACTCTTCGAGTCGCCGCTTTAATTCCTTGATCTCTTTTCGAAGTTCGGGGAGCCGGGCGAGATGAGCATTGCGTCTCTTATATTCATCGAGCGGAACGATCGGAATACCCCACCAAACGCCCGGGCGCACAATCTTGCCCGGTAAGACTCCCGCTTTTGAACCTATTACCGCGCCCTTCTGCACGCGAATGTGATCGCCGAAACCTACCTGGCCGCCAATCACGCAGTCGTCCTCAATGACTACGCTGCCAGAAATTCCTGTTTGCGACGCAATTACCACTCGTTCACCGATGTCAACGTTATGCCCAACCTGCACAAGGTTGTCGATCTTTGTTCCTCGTCCAATGCGCGTGCGACCAAGCGCAGCCCGATCGACGCAAGTGAGCGCTCCCAGCTCTACGTCATCTTCGATCACGACTGTGCCGATTTGCGGAAACTTGTGGTAGCCCATGTCATCGCGTACGTAACCAAAGCCGTCGGCTCCGATGCAAACTCCGGCATGCAGCACAACCCGATCCCCGAGCGTTACGTCGTCGTAAAGATTCACGTTGGGGTGCAACACGCAGTCGTTGCCGATGGTGACGTTGTCCCCGATTACGACCCCGGCTTCAATTCGAGTCCCGGAGCCCACTGTTGTGTTCTCGCCTATTACCACGTTGGGGCCAATCGAAACGGTGAGCGCGACATTCGCGCTGCCAGCGACTATCGCCGTTTCGTGAACCTTCGGTTCGTGCTGCTTCGGAGGATGCAAGAGCTGCAGCAATGCGTGCAAACGCGAGCTTTGGACGTGCGACTAAAATCGTCGCGCGACCCTCAGAAGGTGCGTGCGAGGCAAAGTCAGAATTCTCCGGGACAACCAGACAGGACGCCCGACTTTCGCGAGCGGTGGTGAAGTGTTTCGAGTCCTCGACATAAGCAACTTCGTTCGAGTCAGCGTTTTCGAGACCCGCAACACGACCAACCGTGACGGATTCGTCTCCGACAACGCGTCCGCCAACAAGTTCGGCGAGTTCTTTAACGTTGAAGAGTCTTTCGTCGCTCATAATTTAAGTCGTGCAAACCTTGCCGGGATGGGAGGACATTCCATAAGTCAGAACAGCTAGTCATGACAGAATGCCGCGCAAGATGGTAGACGCTAAACAGAAAGACGTAAATGTCGCACCCGAGGCCCCCGAAACCCTGAGTGCGGGTGGCGTTCGCGACCAATGTCTTTTCCCTTCGTCCCTAATGCTATTGACCCTTCTAAGATTTCTGAATTAACGCGAACCCAAACAAGCTAACGGGAAGCGCCGATCCAAGGCTTGGCTTACAACCATACGATCCAAATCAGCCTCAGAGTTCTTTCTGCTTGCCTTTGAATGGTTGGCAAACTATCATGACACGGCGCAAATTAGCCGTAATTTAGTTATTTTTCTTGGTTTATCTTAAGGTTTGGGATGCCAAGCTTGAAGACCAATGGGAGGAACAGAGCTTGTTCAGTGACCAATTTCGCAGAGGAGAATCGGACAAAGGCAAATTGACCGGTGTCAAAAGCTCCAAGTTGCTTTCGAATATTTCGGATGTGGCTTGGAAAGCCTTTCAATCCGTGAATCGCCGCCTTCCTGAAGGCGAAGCGATTCGGCCCACTTGGGCCCCCGGTCCATTGTTGAAGTCATATGAACGAAGCGCTCCACCGCTCGGTTTCCCGCGTGAGACCGATAGCCTTTGTCCTACCTGCGTTAAGGAAGTTCGCAATGCCGTAATCACCGGCGAGACCACGCTGGAAACGCTGATGCATCAGCATCCCGGCGAAATCAAAGCTCAGATCCTGGAAGAGAATGGTCAGGTAATCATGCGGAAGACTTGTCCGAAGCACGGACAGTTTGACGACGTGATGGCGACTGATCCCGCATTCCTCGAAAGAATCGAATCACTTTTCTTTGGACGCGATTTTCGTGCGGCCGAAGACGCAGCGATCCATCGCCATGGAACCTCCAATATTAAGTTTGGCCGTGGTGCCGTATTGACTGTCGACCTCACCAATCGCTGCAACATGATGTGCAATCCCTGCTTCATGGATGCTAATCAGGTTGGCTATGTTCATGAACCGACTTTTGAAGATACGAAGGCCATCCTGGATCGAGCAGTCTCCTTCAAACCGAAACGGCAGGTCATCATCCTCTTCTCCGGCGGCGAACCGACACTGTCGCCTTACTTCCTCGAAGCTGTTGATTACGCGCGCAAGGTCGGTTTCTACAGAATCCTTGCGGCCACCAACGGCATTCGTTATGCGGAGGACATTGAATTCTGCAAAGCCGCGAAAGCTGCCGGTCAGCATGGTGTCTATCTTCAGTTTGACGGTGTCAGCGAAGAAAAGAACAAACATCGCGGCGTCGGCAATCTTTTTGATGTGAAGCTACGCGCAATTGAGAACCTGGCTAGCGTTGGTATTAAGGTCACCCTCGTCACGACCATTGTTAACACCATCAACAACGATGGCATTGGTCAGATTGTAGAATTTGCCGCGCAGAACATCGACAAAGTTCAGACGATTGCCTTTCAACCAGTTTCCTTCACCGGGCGCGATGAAGATGTTGCCGATGATGTGCGCATTAAACAGCGCTACACACTTTCGGGCATGACTCATGACTTGAAAGACCAGCTTGAAGGTCAACTGCAACCACTGCGTGACTGGTTCCCGCTTTCGTCTTATTCGGCCTTCACCAGCGTGATGGACATGCTGCAGGGCGCTGATGCCCCGTGGGGTTGGTCGTCGTGTAACTGTCACCCAAATTGCGGCATCTTCACCTTGATGGTGGTCAACAAAAAGACCGGCACGTTCAAGTCGCTCTTCGAGTTTTTTGACTATGAGCAGTTCATGAAAGATGTGGCAGTCATCACCGACACAGCGCGTGGACAGAAGCTTTCTTACGCCCAGCTCGGCATGGCGATCCTGCGTAACTTCAATGCGGAACGCGCGCCCGAAGGTTTTCCAATTTCGCAGATTCTGAATCTCTTTAAACCTTCGTCAAGTAATGCGAGCTCGGATCGCAACGATCGCATGAAGACAGAACAGGGCGACGATCCGCAGGACATCTGGCGCGTACTTTGTGTAGAGGGAATGTGGTTCCAGGATTTGTTCAACTACGACTTTCGACGCACCGAAATGTGCGTGATTCCGTATGGAACGCAGGAAGGGGAAATTTCATTCTGCGCCTACAACACGGGTGTCGGTTGGAGACAGATCATCGAAAACATGCACAAGACCGCAAGTCTTTCGGAGTGGTATCAGGAGAATGAACGTCATGCGGTTTACGCCGCCGGACACAACGTACCCGGAATCTCCAAGAAGCATTCGTTGAGTTTGCCAATCATCCAAGCCGTCCTCGCCGAGGACGCAGACGAGAAACCCGCAGTGGTAACGCCTTACCTGGTCGAAGAAGAAGAAACCGTATCGGTGTAGGTAGTCTCGTTCTCTAATTGATCGTGAAAGCGACTGATAGTCCTCTTCACGGTGAAGTTCGTTTTCTTCACTTGTTTAGGAGTATGCCCCCATGAATTACGTGATCAAGCTGAGTTTACTCGTTACCCTGATTGTTTGCTGTGCTTCCTACGCAGTTGCCCAGGAAGCCAGTCCCACCCCCACCCCGGCTCCGCAAACAGAAAAGCCGCAAGAAGCTCAGCCGGAACCCGCTACCAAGAATGTCGACCCTACCGCCGAAACGAAACCTGCCGAGGCGGTGACGCCGGTAGGACCCAAACCAACCATCTATTTCTATCGCATCAAGCAATTCGCCGGCTCGAGTCTGGAACCGACTGTGTATTGCGACGAAAAAGAATTGGCTCGGATGGACAACGGCCGCTACTTCGGTGTCACGCTCAGTCCAGGAAAACATGTCTGCCGCATGGGCGACAAACAGACTGGGTTTGAGATCGACGTTAAAGGCGACGAGACCTACTACGGCAAGGTCAGCATCGAAGCTGGTTTTTGGAAGGGACACGGTCGCTTGACCCTTGTTCAACCCGAGCAGGGAGGATTTGAATTGAAGAAGGTCAAACTGCTTGGCGCCAGCAAGGTCAAGAATCGCGATCTGGTAACTTTGTACGAAGGCAGCGAAAAGTAGTAACCACTTAAACTCGTCTAACTAATGCGTGACGGCTTGGCCCGTCACGCATTTTTGTTTGTCTGGGAGTTCTGGGCGGCATCGGGGTTGCCAAAGTAACGGTGTAGTTCTGAATTCACGAATTAGGATGTAGCAAAATGCGGCGATTTTTTTCAATAATTACGGCGCTTCTGTTGATTTACGCAGGGGTGGTTAGGTTCTGCGACCGGCTCAACATTGCAGCGCAGGAAGTCCAGCAGCAGCAAAACTCCGACACCATTCCGCTGGAACTGCCCGCAACAACTCAGGACGGCAAGCCTGTTACGTTGCAAATTCCTGACGGCACTCCAATCGACATTGAAGCCCCTTACACGCTTAACTCCATGCACTTCAAACCGAACGACAAAATCAGTTTTCGTGTCGTCAACCCGATCATGGTCAATGGTGTGACGGTGATCGAAGCAGGCGCCATCGCCACTGGCCGGATTGATAAGGCCAAGAGGGGTGGCCACTTTGGCAAGGCAGGGGTGTTTGTTTGGACGATGCAGACGGTGACGGCTGTTGACGGTTCGCAGGTGCCGTTGCGCGTGGCGCCCGTGAGAGTTCGTGGGGACAGCAAGGCGGCCAAGGTGGCGACACAAATGATTATCACGGGAGCGTTGCTGCCCCTGATAGCTCCTGTGGCTTTGCTGCACGGTTTCAAGCGTGGCAAGGATGCCTTTATTCCTGCAGGCAAGCGCTATTCAGTGTACGTCGAGGGAACTCCTGTGGTAGGCAGTAAAGTACAGGAGCGGTAGCGAGTATTCACATCATTCACCATGAGCCCCGGCGGCGGGTTGAAGCAGCTTTGGACAAAACTCGCCTGCGAGCCGAAGAAAGTACAGAACCCGGAGCGGTAGCGACGGGATGCCAAAGACAACTACTCAAGGAATAAGGAATCAGTAAGGTCGAATCGTTGTATCAATGATCCCGTCGCTACCGCTCCGGGTTCTGTACTGGCGGCAACCGACTTATAATCGGCGCCCGGTCAGCTCAAAACGTGAGCGTCTACCTTGTTACAACATAGAAATCTTTTTGGAGTCACATGCAAGTAGGACGAATCAGTGCCATCTTTCGTTACCCAGTTAAGTCAATGGCCGGTGAATTACTGGATGTTGCCAGGCTAAGTTGGCATGGCATTGAAGGTGATCGTAGGTTGGCTTTTCGGCGCCTCAATGACAAAAGCGCGTTCCCCTGGCTAACAGCGAGCAAGTTACCGCAGCTGCTCCTGTATAAACCGTTCGGGCTTGACGGCAACACTGCCGAGCAACTCCCAACGCACGTTCGTACGCCGGAAGGGAAAGAGTACGAACTCCAAAGCGACGAGCTACGGGAGGATCTTTCGAGCCGGTATGGCAGTGATCTCGAATTGATGAATCTCAAGCATGGCATCTTCGACGAAGCCTGTATTTCGGTAATCAGCCTCGGCACATTGCATGGCGTCGAGCGCGAATCAGGCCGAGAAGTGGACCTTCGAAGATTTCGACCAAACGTTGTGATCGAAACGAATAGCGGCGAGCCGTTTGCCGAAGACAAATGGGTGGGCCGGACATTGATGTTTGGCGACGGGGAAAGTGGGGGAGTCCCGATGGCTGCCATCGGGGTTACGATGAAGGATGAGCGATGTGTCATGGTTAATTTTGACCCAGACACAGCCGAGCGAGATTCTGAAGTGATGAAGACTGTTGTTCGTATGAACGAGAATTACGCCGGCGTTTACGCCACGGTAGTCAGGGCGGGCGAACTTCGTGTCGGTCAGGTCGTGACCTTGGGAGGGTAGGACATCGTAAATGTTTCTCGAACAGGGCGCCTCAATGTCTCATATGTACCAACACACTAATAGGACACTGCCTAAGGGCAGGTAGTGGTGCAGTTTGAACAGTAGCCTAGAATCCAAGGGTCGCAGCCACTCGGTACAGTACGGGAGCGGTAGCGACCGCTTTCAAGTAGCATTAACGGTCTGCATTAAATACTGAGGCACTTTGAGTCCGCAGCCTTGTACTCAAGTAAATGCGGTCGCTACCGCTTCCGTACTGTACCGAGTGGCTGTGACCTTTGAATGCGGTCCCACCTGAACTGCATCACTGCCTAAGGGCATGTGGATTTGAGAATCCCTCACCTTTTGCGCATAATCACGGCACATGAATCTGACGCACAAAGTTCGTAACCTGGCTAAGACCACGCGCTTCTTCATCACCGGTCTGCCCAAAGGATCGATCGGCTCCATCGACGTAACGAACCGCTGTAATCTGCGATGTGAACATTGCTACTTCTTCGCTGAAGATCACGACAACGAAAAAGAGCTTTCGATTGAGGGCTGGGTGGAAAAGCTTGACGCTATGAAGGCTGCTGGACACCCGATGCTGCTTTGCACCTGGGTCGGCGGCGAACCGATGGTGCGAAAGCAATTAATCGAGGTTGGCAGAAACTACTTCCAACACAACACCATTGTCACGAATGGAACGATGGAATTGCCAAACTGGCCGAATTGCACCTGGGTAATTTCAATTGATGGCACCGCCGAAGCTTTTGCCAAGATGCGGGCGCCGGGAATCTACGAAAAGATCAAGCAGAACGTCCGCGATCACGCCGAGCTTAATATTCAGATCTCTTGCGTGCTTACCAGCATCACGAAGGATTGTGTGGAAGACCTGATACAGGAATGGGGTCCGCTCGCACGCGGCGGGATCATTTTTGATTTTTTCACGCCCGTGACCGGCTTGGACGAGGCGCTCTGGCTCGATTGGCCAACTCGTGATCGCCTAATCGACCAGATCCTGGAGCTTAAGAAAAAGTATCCCGGGGTGATCAATATGATGGATTCGACGCTGGAGTTAATGCGTTCGAAGAATTCAAAACACGTAACTGATAACTGTGAGTTTCGGCTGAAGGCGTTTGCTCTCGGACCCACGGGCGAGCAGAAGGGGAAATGTATGATGGGCAACAATGCCGATTGCGATCGCTGCGGTTGTGTAGTTCCCTTTCACATGGCCACTCTCAGTAATCGCCGGTTAATGCTCAAGGAATCTATCAAACGTTTACGGGCGCCGCGCCGCGCGCCACTTGCAGTCTCGCCAGTTTCTGTCTCACCTGTTTCAAACTAGCTCTCTTCAGAAGTCGTTGTTGGCTTTTGTACTTGTCGCAATTCCGCAGCGATATCGCGCAAACGAATTGCCATTGCTTCGATAGTCTCGACGCGCTTGCGTGCGCGGTCACTTAAATCTTCCCGCAATAATAGTTGTGCTTGGCCCAGGACGCCGGTGAGCGGATTATTGATTTCGTGTCGGACGCGCGCCACCATTTCCGCGATCTCGTCTAACTGTGCTTCATAGGCGGCGACGCGAGCACGTAGCTGTGCTTCCGAACCAGCGTCCGCGGCATTCTCCTGTTCAGCCATCGTTAACCCCCAAGCACACCAGCATTCAATCACGTGGGAGGTTATAGTTGTTGAGTTACCGCTGGGAGCAGCTGAGGTGAGTTTGGTCCTTATTGTGCCTTGAGAAAAGAAAATCGTAAATAGTTAAGTGGGTCTTTGGTTTTTGGCTTTTGGTCTTTGGCTTTGGTCTTTGGTCTTTGAACTTGATGCTTTGAGCGTTGAGCCTGGCGCTTGGTTTTTGCGGTAATTGCTCGTCTCCTAAAAACCACTTGGTGGGCGTAACTAAAACAAAGTACCAAGCTCAAAGTACAAAGCTCAAGTTCAAAGACCAAAAACCAAAGACCAAAGGCCAAAGACCAAAAGCCAAAGACCAAAGACCAAAGCCAAGACATCTGTTTGACAACCCGTCCGCGCTGCACGTAAATTGAAAATCTCGTTGGGAGGTCGTCTAACGGTAGGACTGCGGACTCTGAATCCGCCTATCGGGGTTCGAATCCCTGCCTCCCAGCCAAATGTTATCAATGAGTTACGGGCAGCCACTTTGCTGCCCGTTTTGGTTTTGGTGCCTATAGTGTGCCAAGCCTGGGTCTTGAGTGGAATCTGATAAAATCTGAGCACGAAACAGGGAGCGCCAACTTGGCTTTCAGTGAATGAGGAAGTTTATGTCCTACGACGAGTTTGACGCATGGCAGGAAGCGGCTCATGACGCGATGTTTGAGGGCTTCATAGAAGACCCGTCCGCACGGGAGCACTTTTACGGAGAGCTGTACGATGAGATTGTGAAGGACTTTACTAGAGCGCGACTCCGCTCGTTTTTTGAGATGGAGCCTGAAGTTGCCATTCCTGCCTCCAAAGCGCTAGGTGAGTCAAAGAATTTCTTACTACTCACAGCACCGTAGCATTCATCTTTGCGGCAATTGCGGCAGAGTTTGGCTTAAAATCTCTACTTTTCAAACCCGTCGTGTATGGGCTTGTCCATGCAGAAAGTGCTGCCAGTCTTGTTACTAGCTTAGTTCTTGCCAACAAGGACGAAGGCTTCACTAAGATATTGCTGAAGCTTCTAGCCGCACATGGCGGGATTGACCTCTTGAAGCACTCACGGTCTTCGAGCAAGAAGACTTTATGGGAAGAATTCCTTTTAGTACGGACTAAACGAAATCGTGTCGTTCATCAGGCAGACTCCGCCTCTCAGGAGGAGGCAGAAACTGCGGTCAGCGTGGCCTCATGCATTATTGAGGAGTTGTTCCCTGAAATGGTTAGAAACCTTGGCCTTTATATTGACGGATACACCGTTCGAGATTTGCCTAAAGCCTCAAGTGTGACTACAGGGCTACCCATTGAGGCGAATACTCAACTGTAACCATCGGCTTGTTGCATTGAAAGCTGTCTTTAGTCTGCTTATCTAAGCCGTTATACCATTGACTGGTTTAAGAGCGGACGAATTGACTATCATCGAAGCGTTTCTTCAAGATATTTACTCCCGCGACTGTAGGCCACAAACCAAAAGCTAAAAGGAGCAATGCGGGTAGGATTTTGCCCAACCTGTTGCCCTCCACGGTAGCTATGCTGTTATCCGGATTTCCGCTTTGATATTCGATATCTAAATAAGTGGGCGTTTGTGGTCTAAGTACATCTTCTTCCTCAATTTCTTCATTCAGGGGATTATCGCTTAGCGTAGCCTTACCGAAATAGGTTTTATTGTCCACAGCAAATGAATACTCCAGTTCATAGGAATGCCGATAACCCACTCTCGTTTCAGTCTCAACCTCTTCAACTCTGTGAGCAACTCGCGTTATCTGGGCCTTTGCCTGTTTAGCGTTTCTCCAAAGCCACCATTGTTTCATTATCGGGTCCATTGCTAGGTAAATGAAAAACGCGCCTAAAAAGATGAGTCCGATTCCCCACGCCACGCCGAAGATAGACCTCACCGCGTTGCCGATGCTTGTTCCCATGAACCGTTTTAAAGGCTCCGGCTCTAGAACTGCAATAGACATTAACATCAGCCACGCTGCAATGATGTTGAAGATAGTCCAAGTTGATTTTTGAAGGGTAAAAGGTAGAAATGGATTAAAAAGAACTGCGATCGCCAGATGCATCCCGACAAACATCCACTCTCGCTGGTTATCCCTATAGGCTCGGTACGCTCCCCAGGCTCCGATTAGGAACATCACCCATCTCAATAGAATGTAATAGTTGTGAGAACGCTGCCCAATGGCGCAAAGGGAAAGAATGACTGCAATTAGCCGGGCTACAACAAAGAAGGTGGGAGCCATGGGAAAGTGATACTATTTCTCCACTGGTCCTATTTCTCTAGGTGTAGTTCCTTACCTTTACAGGGTGGCAACAACTATAACCTTCTCCTCATAATAGGGTTGAACAACATCCTTCATTAGTGCCAATGGCACCTTTATGGTGACTGGCTTTCCAGTCTCCACGTCAAGTAATTTGACAGAGCCTACTTTTTCTTGGAGCGAGAACTGCATAAGTTAGGATTCCGGACAAGGTTTCTTTTGTGTAATCAACATTACGAGCTGAAGGTAATTCCGAATAGTCTGTGGTTCTGAACTGCTTTCGTTGTTTCCGTAGAGTTACTGGCTTTTCTCCATCAGCTCGAAAAGCTCGAAAGTTTATGGCTTTGATATCATCACCGTCTGGTGCTAATTGTCGGCCAACCCTACAAAGTTTGTGTAGTAAGTTTCATCTGGAATTCGTTCCTTTAGTTGTTCTGGATGAACACCCTCTAAAATATCTAAACACTCAATCAATTCATTAACTACTGTGTCAGGGTCTATTGGAGGATGTTCTTCGTACTCAGGAAAAAGTGAATTTTGTGTAGTAGGCATTCCTACTTGAAAGGACACAGCAAAACTACTAGGCTCGAAAGCTCTAACATACAGCCCAAAAATATCTCTTAGTTTGGTATATCCGTTAGGTTTATACTCACTGCCGACCATTCGTTCGACTGTGCGGTAAAAGAGTGATTTGATTTTCTCTACTCTCATCAGTAATGGTTCAACCGAAGTACCGCCATACGACACAGCATTACCAAAGAGTGTCATTACCCATTGTCCCTTACTTAGTTTTATTCCCTGATTGACTAGGTGTAATTGGAAGTTGACATCTTCATAGAGATGCCTCAACTCTTCTCGAATTTCGAGAGGGGGAAAGCCTGTCAGTCCAAGAGCAATGAGACGCTCTGCCAGACCGTAATCCTTAACGTTATAAGCTAGTGAGGCAGCACTTCGATAGAGGATTGACCTAGATGGCTCTGAATCTGGGTCTGGCGGTAACAACTCTGCCGCTGATTGTTCCAACTCTAATGCTCGAAGAAACAACTCATAGCCAGCACCTTCTTGGCCGACTCTTTGGAGGTAAAAAGCTTCCTCCGCTAAATCCATCGCTTTTAGATGCAGCTCGTTCACCGTTGTCATTTCTTCAACACCACAGTGGCGTACGGTTTACCAAATTCAACAACAACGACGTATGCGGGGAAGGTGCCGTCCGACTGATTAGTTTGAGTTAGCTTCTTCTTAATGCGAGCACTGACTAGATTCGAATCGTTCTCAATCATTATCCCGGAGATTTCCAGCCGCCCACCGCCGCGAAAGGGGTTGTCCGCGTTGTCTTTGTGGCCAAGCCAATAATCGATACCCGTTCCGCGCACTGCTCGATTAACAGCGGTGAAATCCGTTATCTCTGGTACCAGTAAGAATGCAATAGCTTCAGCGCCGTCTTCGGCGGCGTCCTCAGTGTTGTAGCTTCGCTGAAGTTCTTCATCAACAACTGCACCCTCCGGCCAGCTTACCTTGTAGTGTGATTGATTAGGACTTTGAACCACCATCATAGAGGTTCCGTTGGAATGGCCACAATGTCCAAAACTCCAGATACAAGCGTCCATTAAAGTTAATGCCTTACCTTGAGTGACCTGTGCGACTTCTCTTATTTTGTTGAGGTATAGAGTAGGAGAGGCTGCGGACATGCGATATTGCTCCGTGGAGGGTCGGATAAACCACAGAAGCCCAGCCAAGGTATATGTGCCTCAAGACTCATGTCAACGGATTCGGGTCTAAAAGCTGAGATGCGTATTACACATGATACTACGTTTCAGGTAGTAAACACACACTCTTAGTGAGCTTGCGTTAAAGCAGAATCTCCTGCCAGCAAACACCAGTTTGATACTAATTTGACCAAAAGAGACTTGGGGAGACTGTGAATCCGCCTATCGGGGTTCGAAATCCCTGCCTCCCAGCCATTTGTTTTGTGTAACTCTAGTGTGCCAATTGGCTGGATTCACTAGGTCCTAATAGTATGTCCTTTTTGTATGGGTGAGGACGTCCGTCTCTTCCATTGCCAGTCTGCTCTTAAGGCAGTCGTAAAGGCGAAGGTCGCCGTGCTCCCACTTCCGCAACAAAGCGTATGCGCAATAGTCAACGGCTTGTAGCCACGCATTCGATGAACTAGCGTGGTGAAAGATCCCAAAAGGCAACTCGTTGGAGAGTTCTAAACGACAGGATTTTTTGATAGCCTTTTCCGTTCGAGAATGTATGCATTGGCTGGGAAAACGGTCGGTGTAGATCAGAATTCTACTGGCTTGATTTTTCAAGGGGCCGCGGAACAATAGTCTTAGGGGCATGGTGGCGAATCGAGCGTAGAAACTACCGATATGCTCGCGCTCAGCAGGGGGCACTTTATTTTTTTGGACTACGACCGCGGCAAATTTCCATCTAGGGGAATGAACTAGTGCTTTCACGACTAGATTCCGAATTTTGTAGTGATCGTTGCAGCAGTGGAACTTATCCAACCTCTCTAACCTCCCTATGCCAAAATCGTGCTCGCAGCTACTTTTTAGTATAGCGAAGCGTAAACTTTGCAGGTTCATAGCAAGCGGCTGAGGGTCATAAGTCCACATAGCAGCAAACACAATATATTTGGAGGCTTTTGGTGAGAAATCCAGGTCCCCCGATTCGTCTAAGTGGATGTGAAGGGTTTTCACGTTGGTGGTGAGTAAGGATGAAGTGACCTCCCCACCTAGGCATAAGCCGGCCGATGGCCTTTTCAGTGGGGAGGAACCTTTAGGGTTTGCCGAATAAGTCGGCTCTTTTCTGTCAGATAGTCTAAGCCAGCAATAGCTGTTTGGCAAGGGTTCGTCCCCACCAGCTCCGTCCGGCTTTTTAGCAGTATTTGTCTAGCTAACTGGCTGGATTTTTCCGCTTTAGACCGTCCGGTGCCGAGCGAATCGAATAGGATCATCATCTTAAAACAAGCTCATACTTTCGATAGTAGGAAGTAAACCGGAATATTATAATTTTGGGAAATTACAAGCCAAACCACGCTCTGATTATTGGTATCGCCACCAAACCTAATGAAACCATGTCAGCGGTGGAAGATATTACCGAGTTAATAGAGTCAATCTTAGAACTCGCTACATCTATGACCTCTGGAGTCTTTTCCATTTGACCGAGTTGCTGGACAGTCTTTATGTCGTTGGCCAAAGTCATTTTCCAGACCGGTGATAATTCCGACGAATTCTCAACACCTTGCAACAACTTGTAAATAGCATCATCAAACTCATTTTTAATCACGATATGTTGAGTGCCGCCTGGACCTTGAATGTAGCCGCCTTGGAACGAAGCATGGAAGTGCGTTTCATACTTCACGCCGACTGCACGGTCTCCGCCAGGATTCTCAACTTCCCGCACACCTGGTGGAGTGAGTTGTACCGCTTCGTCAGGTCCCTCAACCCAACCCTTTTTTCGTTCGAAGTCCAGTAAAATTCCGTTCAACTCCCTAAACTCCATTCCCAGCTCTTTTCTGAGAGTGTCAATCAGAATCAAGTCCATATGAGTTGGACCGCCAAGGTCTTATATCTTTCGGAGCACCATGCGCTCTTTATCAACCATTTGCATATTGAGTAAGTCCTCGGCTTTATCAATACCTTCTGCTTCAATTCTAACAATCAAATTTGAATGCTTTAACCAGCCTAAAAGAAGGTGACCGAATCGAAGTTTACGGCAAGGTCATAACTAAGGGCCGAATCACAGTCTGTCTATCAAAAGACTATTACATCAAAAAACTCTGAGACCCGTTTTTCAATTCCACAGGAACTGGCGAGAATCTCCACACCACCAAATAAAAAAACGGGCAAGCCTCGATAGGTTGCCCGTTTTTGATCGTGTCGCTATCTGTAGCGAAGGAAGACTTAGGACTGCAACGGCGGAGTCATCGCCTGGACTCTCATTTTGTTCTTGCGTGCTTTGCGATAGAGAGTTACGGCTTCTTTAGCAAGCTTGAAAACGGGCCGGTGATTTCGCGCAACCAAAATTGCCCAATCCTTTTTTGTAAGTTGCGGGAAATAGATGCCACGGAAAAAGAGCCGCGAAATGAGGTGCATCAACTTGTAGTCTATCCGTCTATCCGCGATTGACTCGAGCGCGTGATGATTTGCTTCTGCGCTGTAAGATGTTCGCCAAGCCTTGTCCACTTCATCCTGGGCCTGCTCGATTGTCATCTTCAACGGCGTGTGCGCCATCTTGAAGGGCGCAAAATCCATCCAGTGTCGCGGGCGAGTCATGCGACCTGCCGCCCCGAGCCGCGCATACAAAGGGGTTCCCGGGAAAGCTGTTAATTGGCCGAAAACGGGCAGCACCGGCGGCCAGGTAGCGATCGCTTCAAGGGTCCGGTCAGCAACTCCGGGTGTGTCGTTGTCCATCCCGAAAATGAAAGACGTGATCGCATAAATGTCGCGCTTAGCCAACCGGCTCAAAACGGCGGCGTACTCGCCCGGTTTATTAAAATTCTTATTGACGTCCGCGAGGTTTGCCGGATCGATTGACTCCATCCCGATGAAGATCCAACGGCCGCCAGACTCCGCAATCAGGTCAACCAGTTCCTCATCGCGTAAGAGGTTGGCGCTAATCTGTGCCGTCCAGGGCAACTGAGCACCGGCCGCGATGATATCGCGCAGCAGAGACTTAGTACGTTTGCAATTGATGGCGAAGTTGTCGTCGATAAAGAAAACGCCAATCTGTCCGCGATGACTGCGTGCGCGTTCTTTAAGCCGCAGCATTTCTTCCACCACGCTTTCATTCGTGCGAAAGCGGATTGAGTCGCCAAAGAATCCCGTTACTGTGCAAAACTCGCACCCGTACGGGCAGCCTCGGCCGGATTCAATTGGCACCATGTGAAACGTGCCCCAACCCGTGCCGTGACGTTCGAGAAGAGGTCGTGCAATTTTTGGAACCAGATTGAATTGATCGAGATCAAGTTTGTCCCAGGGAATGTTTGGGTAAGGACTTAGACTCGGCTTGCGCTCTTTTCCCGCTTCATCGACCGGCTCATAAATGTCCTTGAGTTTACCGGCGGCAGCATCCATCACGATTTGGGGCCAGGTTTCATCCGCTTCACCCAAGGCTACAGCATCCGCGTGCCTTTCTCCGCCGTCTCGGCCCAGGGCTTCATCGACGGCCTCTGTTACGTGTGGGCCGCCCATTACAACAGGGACACCAGTCGCGCGAATCGCATCAGCCATGCGATAAGCTCTGGCAATCATTCGCGTCATTGCCCCAATTCCCACCAGGCCGATCTTCTCCTGACGGATGAACTCGACCAGTTCTGCTTCGGTCATCGGCTTCGCGTTGCCGTCAATCAATAACACTTCGTGTTCCGGAGGTGTGAGGGCTTGCAGCAGGAACATCCACAGGTGCGGCATGAAGTTGCGCGTTACCCCATTGTCCGGGTTATAAAGAAGAATTTTCACTGGCCGATTACTCCAAACGGACCACGGGGATGCCCGTAAAAATGTGTACTAAACAACTTGATTATTGAATGAGCAACAGAGGAGGGAGCCGAATACTCAGTCCAAATGTCACAGAAACCCTGATTCGAGGCGAGACTATAACACGAACGTTCGACAGCGTACACAGGGGACGAGGTGAGGTGGTGTCCTATTTTCTGTAGGGGCGGCTCTCGTGTGGCCGCCCCATGTTTAGGATTCAAGGGCGCCCACGGCGGGACGACCCAAAACTGCCTTAAAAATCAAACTTTACGGCCAACTGAATCTCTCGCGATGAGAAAAACGTGCGCGGCAAGGCGAACTGGTTGATCCCCGTAGGTCTGGTTAAGGTCAACGGGCCGGTTGCCGGACCGGTGAAGCCTGAGTAGAGATTGATATTTGGCGCGAGTACGTTAGTCCGGTTGGTCAGATTAAAGCCCTCGACAATTAGCCGCAGCCGCATTGTTTCGCCCAACCTGAACAGACGCGTGATACGCAAATCGGTTTGCCAGAAAGTGCGGACCCGAAATTGATTTCTGACTGTGCCGGGAGCGCGGTCGTTGAAGATGTTCTGGTCATTATTCAGGTCTGCCCCGACCGTGGCCGTGTAAGGCACCCCTGAATTGATCTGCGTGATGCTCGAGAAAGTGTAATCGCTCAGCAGTGCCCGAAGTATCGGATTCTCGGATTTAGTAAACCTGCCGAACTCACGCACCGAGCTGAAAACAAAACGATGCGGAATATCAACCTCAGCTCTGCCGTAGTCGTCGCGAACGTTCAGCTGGTTGAAGACGATTTTTGCATCGTCGCCGGCGTTCCCGGGCACAACCGATGTTTGATCCGGTCGATCGTCCTGCGCCTTCGAAAATGTGTAGGTTGCCAGGAACTGCCATCCCTTCGAGAAGCGGCGTTGTAACTGAAAAGCCAATGCCTTGTATTCAGAGTTACCCGTGCTCTCGAAAAGATTGATGCGTCGATAGCCGGGAACGGGTCGCGCCGCTAAGAAGCGCGGCACCTGGAAACTCGTTGTTCCATCCGTAAAGGTAACCAACTGCGGCGCAGGCAGGTTGATATCACGAGTGCGTGAGAGATGTACGCCCTTAAAGAATAGGAAAGTAGCGGAGAGACTGGTGTTATTCATGATCTCGCGTTCGAAACCCACCCGTCCCTGCTGCACGTACGGCTGCGCATAATCTTCTGCGAAGAGGAAGATACTGATTGGTGCTGCTCCTGCGGCGGGAGCAGCTGAAAGCACGTTTGGATAAACCAAGCCTGCCGCAGCAATCTGTGCAGCGTTCAGGTCAAAGTTCTTAACACTAACGCCATTCTGGGAGTGGGCCGTGCCCAGCATGATGCCAGTGGTGCGGCTGTAAAAAATTCCATAACCGCCCCGCATCACAGATTTCTCATCGAATGCGTAACTAAAACCGAATCGAGGTGCGAAATTGTTGCGATCTGAAATGGGCGTGCTCGTATCCAGACCTCGGCTGACCAATTGCGGATCGGGATTCCTGACGGGTGGCTGAGCGAGAGTTTCAAGATCGTAGCGAATACCCAGATTAAGAGTAAGCTTCCGCGTCGCCTTCCAGTCATCCTGAAAATAAAAAGCATAGTCATTGATGTCAGGGTTTGTAGTTGCTCCGGTAGTACCGGTGCCCGCAAAAGCCTGCTGGAAGCGAGAGGGAGTGTTCACTGCAGGATCAAAAGCCGAATAGTTGTTGAAGGTGTATTGACCGCTGAAGAATCCCGGGAAGAAGTTCAGGATTCGATCAAAGTTGAAATCAATTCCACCCTTAAAATTATGTCGCCCAGTCACGTAAAGTACATTGTCAACGATCTGAGCCCTGCGAATCGTGGTCTCGCGCGGACTGAAGTTGTTGCGGCCGATATTCAGAAAGGTGCTGGTTGTACCGGCGACAATGGCGCCGATGCGGGCTTCAGGGTCGTCCGTATTAGCCTCGCCAGGCTCCTCGTCGCGCGCGAATTGAAAGCGAAGCTCGTTGATCAGCTTGCTCGTCAAATTAGAAGCAAGTGTTCCTGAAAAGGTAGTTGTCTTAGCCAGACTACTGCCTGTGTGTTCGAGCACGCTTTGCGGACCTGTGCTCTCGTTGTTGGCTCCCGTGAAATTCTGTCGATTAAAGCGCAATGTAAGGTTGTTGCTGTTGTTAACGAGAATGTCGCCCTTCGCCATGAAAACGTCTTGATCGCGACCAATGGGGTAAGTGCCCAGTTTCGGGGTGAGGATATTGCGCACTGCCGCCGAGGCGCCGGATAAGTTTGGAGCATCAACCGGGTTCGTCAACTTCTGCCGCTGCCCGTCGTAGGTGAAGAAAAAGAACGCGCGGTTTTTGACTATTGGGCCGCTCAAGCGACCGCCAAACTGATTAATCTGTTGGGACGTCCGCTTATTCGCGAGCAGGCGTTGAGCCTGAGCTGTCTTGTTAGCGGTGGGATTCGCATTCAATGACTCATCGCGAAAGAATTCGAAGGCGCCACCATGAAACTCATTAGTGCCCGACTTGGTAACGACGTTAATGACCGCTCCCCCGCTACGCCCAAATTCAGCGGAAAATCCATTCTGATTAACCTGGAATTCCTGTACTGATTCTTCCGAAAACTGGTAAGGAGGCCGCACACCCGTCCGTCCAAACGCCTGACCAAAGAACGTATTGTTATTGTCAACGCCGTCGACTTGCAGACTGTTAAGCGTTCCCTTCTGGCCGCCGACACTCAAATCTCCCTGGCGCGTCGGGTCGCGGATCACTCCCGGCGTCAGCGTGGCGAAGTCCAGGTAGTTGCGCCCGTTCACAGGAAGGTTTTCGATCGCGCGCTCGTTGATCGTCGTAGAGACGGAGGTGCGGCCCGTTTCAACTACAGCTGGTTCCGTCGTCACGTCAACTGTGACAGCCTCCGCGCCAGCTAACCCGAGACTTATTTCTAGCGGTGTTATGCCTCCCACTGTCACCGGCACGTTTGTAAAGTTTGCGGCCTGAAATCCTGAAGGTGACGACGTTTTGACTGCATAGGAGCCTGGAGGCAAGAGAATGATTCGGTAGTTACCATCAGAGTCGGTAGCGGCGCTCTTTTCCAATCCGGTGGCCTGGTTTGTCGCCGTGACAGTAACGTCAGGAATAATCGCGCCCTGCGGATCAATCACGCGGCCCTCAATGTTACCGGTCGTAGCCTGCGACTGCGCCAGAGCCGCGGTGACGAAGGTGAGCAAACAAACAACGGTTAGGCATGCTCTCGTTAGGCGGATCGAGGTCATCGAAATGTCTCCTTGCCGAGTATTGGTTCAGATTGGACGAAGTGCATGCGAAGAAACGCACGAACCGTCATTGCAGAGAAAGGTGTTTAGAGCATATGCGAACGGGTGGATATTATTTCAGGGAACAAACCAAAGCAAGAAGGGTAGTCAAGATAAAACCAATCCAGACGGGCTGCTAACTCCGCCGCCCCTCGGCCACGGGACGCCAAAATGACAAGAGCCGTTTGCCGCTGGTTGTCTGCAAAGTGCTCATCACTCCCATGTAGCCAAAACCAAGGAAAAATAACGACAAGAAGGGAATGGTTCCCCACATGTGTAGGCGTGCCGCGTAAAGAATTGCCAACGCGAAGTAAACCGCAAAGGCCAGCTCGAGGAGTGGCAGGAAGCCGCGCTTGCGTTTGTACTTCTTAGCTTTCCAGGTTTCATCGCTGGTTTTCTCGACGCTGTATTTTGGCGTGCGCACAAATTCTGATTTCACTCCCAACAACGCCTCGAGTACGGCCTTAGCATTGGAGAACGCCAAGCCAATGCCTAATGCCATCACCAGCGGCAGGTGCGCCAGCCGCGGTGAGCGTTTCTCGTCGAGGTACCACACGGCGGTCCCATAAAAAAGGAAGACTGAGACTGACGAGAAGAAAAGCAGCGGCAGATCCAGAATCATCAGGTGATAAAGCGGCTGGTTGTACCGAACCAGCAAGAGGGGAAACTGCAGGAAGCTGGCAACAATCATCAGTGGATAACTGATGTTGCCGGTGAGGCGGAAGAACATCTCCAACTTCACACGCAAAGGTAAGCGCGCGCGCCAAATGCGTGGATAGAGTTTGATTCCCACCTGCATCACGCCCTTGGCCCAGCGTCTTTGTTGAGCCTTGAAGGCGTTAATCTCAACCGGAATCTCCGCGGGCGCATCTTCATCCAGCAGGTAAACAAACTTCCAACCCATCAACTGCGCGCGAAAACTCAAATCCGTATCTTCAGTAAGCGTGTCGTGCTGCCAACCACCGCTCATAGCAATCGCACGGCGACGCCAGATTCCCGCCGTGCCATTGAAATTAAAGAAGCCGCCGGTGCGATTTCGCGTCGTTTGCTCAACCACGAAATGACCGTCGAGCATAATCGTTTGCAGTCGCGTAAGAAGATTGTAGGTGCCGTTGATATGCGACCAGCGCATCTGCGCGCAGCCGACCATGGGATCGCTAAAGTAATCAACCAGCTTACGCAGGCAATCGGGTTTCGGCACAAAGTCGGCATCGAAGATGGCGAGCAGCTCACCCTTAGCCACTTTCAATCCCGCCTCAAGCGCTCCGGCTTTGAAGCCAGTGCGATCGGTGCGGTGAATGTAGCTGATATCGAATCCGAGGTTGGCATACTTGCTGACTGTGGCTTCTGCCAACTTCACTGTTTCGTCCGTCGAATCATCAAGCACCTGAATCTCAAGCTTCTCTCGCGGATAGTCGATCTCCGTCACAGCTTTAACGAGCCGCTCGACGACATACATCTCGTTGAAGAGTGGAAGTTGGACAGTGATAAACGGCAGATTTGCTTCGCTGAATCTTTCTTTGGGCTGCGGGACAAATTTGCGGTAGCGCCAAAAATCAATCACCTGTTTGACGCGATAGCCGCCATAGATTGCCAGGACCGTCAGGATCGTGAAGTAGACGATCAGGATCGTCCAGTCGAAGGAATCGAGCCGATACAGTGGGCTGATGTTTCCCCAGGTTTTATAGACAGATTCGCTGAAGTATTGCTCAAAGAGCTCATTCGGCGTTGGGCCATGGGGAGGGATGGTATCTTGGAAAATCATCATTCCTGATCTGTAAACAATCGGCTCGCTAAGTTAAAAAATGCGGCACCGGATTCTAACCTAAGGTGCTCGCAATCAGAAACCCGAGGCTTCTGGCCGCGCTTTGATGCTGTTGCGGCTTAATAAGATGTGAGGAGCATCGCGACCCTGGTTGCCAGCGTGGCTTTTGAAGTGCGCGCCCGAAATTAGATACGTCGTAGAGGAGCGCTGTAATCGCTGGCGGCAGAAGAGGCTGGGGCACTCAGAAGGTCAGGTTCACCTGGTCGGCCCGTTCTGTCTGGTGGCAACCTGCGTGATCTAAAACGTTGGCTCAACTCGACGAGAGCCGGCATCACGTAAAAAACCACAACAGCCCCAAGCAGCGCGCCAGTCAGGAAACGCGATGTGTGGGTGTTCTGCCAAATTCCCAGAAGGCCCAAGCCAAAATCGATTGCCAAAGGTCCGACCGCGAGGAACAACCACTTGCGCTCGGGTGGGTTGGTGCGACGCAACGACGTGAGCAGCGGATAGAGAACTGCTGCTAAAGCAAACCCTAGGTAGAGTCCTGTGCAACGAGCGCAAACAGCGAATGGGTGGCCGGCAATGAAAAACGAACGCTCGGGCTGCTGGTGACAGACATAACTAAACGCATGATAGAGCGTTCCCGCCAGGAATCCATGTTGGCTCGCGTGCGCCAACGGCGCAGCTACGATCAACCCTGCGATGAGTACTGAACCGATGACCAGAATCGTCCACATTAGTAGCGGGCGACGAAGGCTCGTTTGTTGCGGAATGTATTCGTCAGGAGGGGCGAACATCAATTTGGTTCTTGGTCTTGGGCCTTTGGTCTTTGAATTTGCGCCTGAGTTTCGAATTTCAAAAGCCAAAGGCCAAAAACCAAAAATTGATTTAGAATCTGATCACAGTATCCGGACCACCTTCAATATGCAGCGTGTCCACAAAGCGAATGTGCCGCGACTCTGTAGTCATGACAACAGAATGAGTTCGCTTGCCGGAGCCGAAGAACCTTACGCCTTTGAGTAATGCTCCATCAGTCACTCCCGTGGCGGCGAAAATTATTCTCTTTCCGGGCGCCAGATCGTTTGTGTCGTAAACCTTATCGGGATCGTTGATCCCCATCGACTGCAGACGCTCCAGCACGACTTCTTTGGCTGGAACTTTGTCTTTATCGACGCCTAAACGTTCCGCATCAAAAACTAACCGAGCCTGAATCTCGCCATTCAGACACTTCATCGCCGCCGCCGTAATCACTCCTTCGGGCGCCCCACCGATTCCCAGCAACGCGTGAATGTTCGTACCGGCAACCGCCGCTGATATTCCTGCTGACAAATCGCCGTCACCAATCAGCCGGATTCGCGCGCCGGCTTCCCGCACATCGGTTATCAACTTCTTATGTCGCGACCGATCCAGAACGATTACAGTTAAGTCCTCCACGTCACGTCCCAAACGTCGCGCAATATTCTTCAGGTTGTCTTTCACCGGAGCATCGAGGTCCACTACACCGCGTGAGGAAGGACCGACAACGATCTTGTCCATATAGATATCCGGCGCATTTAACAGGCCACCTCGCTCAGCAGCCGCGAGCACGGCGATCGCATTGTTGGCGCCTAGCGCGCAAAGATTCGTTCCTTCAAGCGGATCAACTGCAATGTCAACTTCCGGGCAGGAGTCGGCCAACTCTTCACTGACCCCAAACCCACCGCCCACTTCCTCCCCGATGTATAACATCGGCGCCTCGTCGCGCTCCCCTTCACCAATAACAATCCGTCCGCGCATCGGCACGGTATCCATCGTTTCGCGCATCGCTTCGACCGCGACGTGATCGGAATATTTTCGATCTCCCTGGCCCATCGTGCGCGCGGAAGCAATCGCCGCTGACTCGCAAACACGAAGGAAATCCAGAGACAGTTCGCGATCAGTCCTCAGTTCGTGACCCATGACATAGTTCTCCTGATTCGGAAGTTTGACCGCGAAACAGTTAATAGATGCCCTGCTCGCAGATGAAGAAGTGCAGTCTCATACTAACAGAGGGCGCAGGGGATTTGTAGTTCGTCAGGAGTGTTCTTAACCGACAAGTTTGATTCTCATTCACACCGGGCTTCAGCCGGTGAAGAATGAAAGCGAAAAACGAAACTGACCTGATACCAGCAGTGCTTTGCACAAAAAGTCAGCGCCGTAGGCGCAGGATGTTTATAGAACAGATTGGGATAGAGACCAGGAGCCCCGTTAGGGGCGCAACATCTAACATTTCGCTCCTGACGGAGCTGGAGGTTTTGGGTTCGCCTTGGTCCTATAAACATTTGGTCCCTATCGGGACACTGTTGAAAAGTTACTTCCCGATTTCTTGTGCAAAGCTCAGCAGTGTAATCATCCGGCTACGTTCTAATCGATTCTTATCAAACATCGACTGAAAATCCTTCCTCAGTTAAACTCTGCGACACTCGGCACGACATTCGATTCAGGTGGGAAAGGTAATCAGATTTCAATGCTCAATGAAACCGCGAGTCATTCTGAAGTTGTGCTGACACAACTGCCACTAGAGATACCCGGCCCGAAAGGCAATCCGTTTCTTGGTCGCCTGGTGAGATCCAGCCGGCGGGACCCTTTGCGTTTCATGACCACCCTGGCTCACGAATTCGGCGACGTTAGCACCTTCCGCCTCGGCACCGAGCGAGTTGTCTTTGTGAATCATCCGGATTATGTGCGCGATGTTCTTGTCAATCACTACAGCAATTTTTTAAAGGGTGCAGGAAATCTGCGCGCCAAGCGATTCCTTGGTGAAGGGCTGTTGCTAAGTGAAGGAGATCTACACCGGCGACAACGACGACTCGCTCAACCTAACTTTCATCACCAAAAGATTGCCGTTTACGGTGAGCAAATGATTGACTGCGCCGAGCGCTGCTCAGCGCGGTGGCGGGACGGGCAGACATTGGACATCTGGCGCGAGATGCAGCGTCTGACGCTTGATATCGTTGGCAAAACTCTCTTTAGTGCCGACGTGGAAGCAAAAGATGATGAAGTTGGCCAGGCGATGCGGGCGGCGACACTTCAGTATCGCGCGTTCAAACTTCCTTTTGCGAAACTTTTTGAGCGCCTCCCGCTGCCACACATATTGCGATTTCATCGTGGGAAGCAACGACTGCGAAATGTGGTGCTGGAGTTAATCGAGGAACGTCGTCGCGACGGCGCTGATCGCGGAGACTTGTTGTCGATGCTGTTGCTCGCCGAAGACGAAGGCGTTAATGGCCATGCGATGACCGCTGAACAAGTGTGGGATGAGGCCCTCACAATTTTCATTGCCGGCTATGACACGACCGCTACTGCTTTGATGTGGACCTGGTATCTACTCTCCCAACATCCGGAGGTGGAGGCGAAGTTTCACGCGGAAATCGATTCCGTTTTACCTGGCGGGCAACAACTCACCTTCGCCAACCTGCGGCAGCTTCCCTACACCGAGCAAGTGCTGCTGGAAGCAATGCGCATCTATCCTCCAACCTGGCGACTGGTTCGGCGTGCGGTAAACGAGTTTCGGATTGGTCAGTATCTCATTCCCGCTGGTTCGCTTGTTGTTGTCTGCCAGTATGCAATGCACCGCAACCCACGCTATTTCCCCGATGCTGAAAAATTCGATCCCGATCGCTGGACGGTGGAAGCCAAGTCTTCCAGACCACACTACTCATACTTTCCTTTCGGCGGTGGACCAAGAAGGTGTCTCGGCGAAGGTTTCGCGATGGTCGAAGGCGTTTTGTTACTGGCCTCGCTGGCGCGGAAGTGGCGGCTACGACTCGTGTCGGGTCATAAGGTAGAAGTGTTTCCCGAACACCTGCTGCGCGCAAAATACGGAATGCTGATGACGATTGAGGAGCGCGCCAGATAAGTTAGCATCGTCCGGTCACCTCCAAGCCCGAAACATTTTCCATTCATCATTTTCCATTTCTCATTTTTCATTCGAGGTCGCGAATTCAAATTGGACGTGCAACTAACCAGGTCTTTGTTGCCTGAGCGCCGAAGGCGCGAAATAAGGTAGCCAGGGGCGAGCGCGAAGCGCGTAGCCCATGGTGCTCTTCGCTTAAGGGGTATAGCTCTGAAAGAGCGACATAACACTCAGACAGCTGTTTTAGGTCGCACTTTCAATGCTCGAGGTTTCGTTCGAGCGAGCTCCAGGGGCGTCGTGCTTTGCTGCGCTCGCACTCGCCCCTGGCTACCTCATTTTCGCGCCTTCGGCGCTGCGCTGGCTTCCATTCAGCCGGATCACTGAACGGGACGTTCAGTTGCACTTCCAATTTGAATTCGCGATCCACCTATGACAAATGAGAAATGAGAAATGATATATGGAAAATATTCTGCGATTTTGGCTCTTCTCACCCGGGACGACGACCCGCGGCAATACGACCAACAGCGCGCGCCAAGCCACCGAGCATTGGTAAACGCAGAACTCTCTCGGTAAGTCGAAACGGGGTTGAGCTGTACATCGTTTCGCGTTGCTTCCAGAAGTGCACGGATATCTTACGCAGATGTGCGGCGGCGGCTTTCGCTTCTTCCTCTGGGTTCGCAGGAGGCCGACCGCCGTGCTCCTCCAACACCTCTTCATATAACTCCAGGCATTGCTCTACCGCATCATCCCGTCCGCAAGTTGCTCTCACTCGATCGGAGACCGCTTTTGCGTCGGCGGAGTCATAACAAGCCAACGCCTCCTTAACCTGCAAGCCCAATTCTTTTGGAGTAAGACGAGAACTCATTGAGCGAGCGCCAAAGTTTACCTGCTGAAGGTGATCGAACTGATCAAGGGTAACCATGGGGCCAAGCCGTCGCCACCAATAAACAATTACCGCAGCGCCCACAGCCAGGGCTTCGAGTGCCGCTCGACCTTTGGCAAAAACAATATCGTAATCGCGTAGTTGTTTTTCAGGCTCAGCACAGGGTCGGCCAACGCCCCTGCCCAATACATCAAGCGTCACCCCAGCTTCACCACAAGCCTCTCGCACTGCAGCAAGGTGTTCATTTTCAGTTGTGTAGTTGCAAAGAATCACGGCGCGTGAAGGCTTTGCGGGTAAAGCTGGGCGAGATTCAAAAAGCTTCAAGTCCACGAATTGTGGGAGGATTTGCACTCGATCTTCGGGCACTCCGTATTCACAAATCAGCTTGTCAAAGCAGGGCTGGTCGACTGCGACATAGCGAAGGATGCGGGGAAAGTCCGGGGGGAAGTCTTCTGCGAAATACCAATCGTGCGAGAAGAAAATCGCGGGAACGTTCGGGAAATGCAAAAGCGCACTAAGGGTCTCGTTTGAGTGGTGCCCATGAATAATATCCGGCGCTGTAGAGAGCCGACTCAGATCATCGATCACCGGTATGGTCTCGGCGCGAATCTCCTGGGCCAGCTTCCCCAGGCGTGGGCTGTAAATTACGGGACGATGACCCTTCGCTAACAAACCAAAAGCTATGTCCCTCACGTACAGCTCAGTTCCCGTACGACTCTCAAGTCTCCAATTCGTAAGCAACACCGTTAGGCTGTTCATTTTTGGATTCATGGGCCTGATGAGCATCGGATTTCCCGCAGAATTTGCCTGGAAAAAACATGAATTCGACCCGCGATTAGAGTTTTTCATGTTAGATGGTGAACGATCTAAAAGCTTCTCATTGTTGTTCCAAACAATTTAGAATGGAAGGGCGCGCCGATCAAAGCCCTCTCATTAGACTACACACCGATAGCGAACGACAGCGAATCAGAGGAAAGCAGATGGCAAAAACTTCCAAGCCTCTCGTGCTCAAATTAAGTGAAGTTGGTGCTGGTGATGTCGAACTGGTTGGCGGCAAATGCGCCAGCCTGGGTGAACTGTTCCGCGCCCTAGTCCCGCGCGGTGTTCGCGCTGTTGATGGATTCGCAACGACCAGTGAGTCTTACCGTCTGCTGGTTAACACCAATGGCTTGCGCAAACGACTCCGCGAGCTAATGGAGAACCTTGACTACAACGACATGAAGGCTCTCAACAACGCCGGCAAGGAAGCTCGAGCGTTGATGCTGGATACGCCTCTGCCACAGGAGGTGAACGACGCGATCATTAATGGGTATCGAGAACTCTGCCAGCGCCTGGGACGCACGCCAGAGGTTGCGGTGCGCTCCTCAGCTACTGCCGAAGATCTTCCCGATGCCTCTTTCGCCGGACAGCAGGACACGATTCTCAACGTGCGCGGCGAGACACAACTGATCGAGGCGTGCCATCGCTGCTTTGCTTCTCTGTGGACCGACCGCGCGATCTCGTATCGAGCAGCCCGCGGATTTGATCATTTCGATGTCGCCCTCTCAATCGGCGTGCAGCCAATGGTGCGTTCCGATCAGGCGTGTTCGGGCGTCATGTTCAGTCTCGACACCGAGTCGGGCTTTCGCGACGTCGTAGTAATTAACGGCGCCTGGGGTCTGGGCGAAGCCATCGTTCAAGGAATGGCCACACCTGATGAGTGGGTGGTGTTCAAACCAACTCTCAAGACTGGCGCGCGGCCGATCGTCAGCCGCCGGCTTGGCGGCAAAGAAGTGAAGATGGTGTACGGGCTCGACGGACGCGGCACCAGAACTCGCGAAGTAGTTGAAGCACAGCGAAACCGATTCGTCTTAGGCGACTATGAAGTGCTCGAACTCGCCCGCTGGGCGTGTGAGATTGAAGATCACTATTCCCGGCTTGCGGGCAAACCTACGCCGATGGATATCGAATGGGCGAAAGATGGTTACACCGGGCGAACTGTTTATCCTGCAGGCGCGGCCAGAAACTGTGCACGCCAGCAACCGCGAGAACTATATCGAAACCTACCGGCTGACCGGAGAGCATGGCGAACCGCTCGTATCAGGCATCGCTGTGGGCGAGAAGATTAGTCACGGCCGTGTGCATGTACTGAAAGATCCGGACCACCTTAGCGACTTCAAGGCTGGAGACGTGCTGGTAACTTCCATGACGGATCCGGCGTGGGAACCGATTATGAAGAAGGCGGCGGCTATTGTGACTGACCGCGGCGGCCGCACCTGTCACAGCGCAATCATCAGCCGCGAGCTTGGTCTTCCATGCATTGTCGGCACTGGCAATGCAACTCAGATATTGCAAAGTGGGAACGACATTACTGTTTCCTGCTCAGAAGGTGCCCACGGCAACATTTACGAAGGCCATGTTGAGTTTGCCGTCGACCGGCGCGTCGTAAGCGATGAAGCCCGGCCGCGCACCCAAGTGATGATGAATGTTGGCGATCCGGATCACGCTTTTGCTGTCGCTTCACTACCGAACGATGGCGTAGGACTGGCGCGGCTGGAGTTCATCATCAACAACCACATCGGAATTCACCCGATGGCGCTTGTGCGTTACCCATCTCTGCACAATCCCGAAGACGTAAAAGAAATTGCCCGGCGCATCGGCGAAGAAGACCCACGCGAGTTTTTTATTCGGCGTCTGTCAGAAGGAATTGGCCGGATCGCTGCCGCGTTCTACCCGAAACCCGTGATTGTCAGGATGTCCGACTTCAAATCAAATGAGTACGCGATGTTAATCGGCGGTCAGTGAATTCGAGCCAACTGAAGAAAACCCAATGCTGGGATTTCGTGGCGCGTCGCGTTACTACGACGAGCGTTACCGTGAAGGGTTTGAACTCGAGTGTTTGGCGCTGCAAAGGGTTCGCGACGACATGGGGCTGGTAAACGTTAAGACGATGATTCCCTTCTGCCGAACGGTGGCTGAAGCTGAGCGTGTCGTTGCACTGATGGCCGAGTTTGGTCTGAAGCAGGGCGAACACGAGTTGGAAATCTATGCAATGTGCGAGTTACCGGCAAACGTAATTTACGCCGATGAATTTCTGCGCGTGTTCGATGGTTATTCCATCGGCTCTAACGATCTAACGCAGCTGACGTTGGGTCTGGATCGCGACTCGGAAATGGTGGCGCATCTTTTTGACGAGCGAGACGGCGCGGTAGAAAAGATGGTAACCATTGCGATTGAGGCGGCAACACGGGCCGGCAAGAAGATTGGTATTTGCGGGCAGGCGCCATCCGACTATCCCGAGTTTGCCCGGTTCCTGGTGGAAAAAGGAATCACCTCTATCTCTTTGAATCCTGACACGGTGCTGCAAACAACCCACGTGATAGTCGAGGCCGAAGCTGAGGCCAAACTGACGGCCTCGACGGCAACTAAACAGCCGGTGCTGATACTGACGCAGACCAAACCTGTCGAAAGTGCCGCGGTGGATCCACTTATTCTCAGCGAGACCGGCGTGTGACACTCATTGCCAATTGCCGATTGCCGATTGCCGATTGGCTCTTTCGCGACGGAGCCAATCGGTAATCGGCAATCGAAACCCGCCCGCTACCGCGTGGGAGGCACCTGACCTCACTCAAATTGGCCACTACCCCCACCATTGGGTAGTGATGCAGTTTGGGCGGTAGCAACAGAAATTAAGGTGTCGCCGCGCTCGGTACAGTACGGGAGCAGTAGCGACCGCATTCAAGTAGTATGACGGTGTGGTTAAGACATTGAAGCACTTTGCGTCTCACCCTTGAATATTCACTTAGCTAACACGGTCGCTACCGCTCCCGTACTGTACCGAGTCGACCTTTAGAGGGTCCACGCCCAGCCTTCATCATTACCCCACCATTGCATCACGTGGTTTTTCAAGGCAACATGTTGCTTGACGTTCAATTCCTCATTTGCTGAGCAAGCCTAGGAGAACCTCAATGGCCACGCTGTTAATCGTCGACGACGATGACAACATTCGGGAGACGCTTAACGATCTTCTTTGCGACGGCCACGAGTGTCACACTGCTGATCGTGCCGAACAGGCACTTAGTTACCTGGAGTTTGAAAGTTACGACGTCGTCCTTACCGACATTTCGATGCCGGGACTAAGCGGTGAGGAAGTCCTCAAGCGCGTTCAAGTGCAACATCCACACACGCCGGTGATCGTGATCTCTGGAAACTCCGACGAAGATACCGCCAAAAACCTGCTAAAGATGGGGGCCTTTGCCTACATATCAAAACCCTTCAAGCTCGATGATGTTGAATCCGCTGTCGTGCGCGCAATCGCGCGTCATCAGGAGCTGAAGGCCACAGCCTTGTGACTGGTAAGAGAACTACATTCAACTGAAGCTCGGAAGTAATGCTCAGTAAGGAAGGGGGCCTGCCCCCGCTTTCTTGAATTAGTCCTATGATTCGCAACGCTCAGTTTAGCAAGGGAAGTTCTCTTGAGCTGGCGGTTGCGGGGGCAGGCCCCCTTCCTTACCTGATAGTCGGTGATGCGAGTTGTTGACCGGAGCGGTTACTGCCTGCGATCAATCGCCAGACGCAACGTGCGAGGTCGCAGGCTTCCAGGGCGGCAGCGTCATTCGAGCAGGCTTCTCGTGCTTCAAACCCAAAGCCCAGTCGGCTTGCATCAACGTATGAATGTCGCGGGTGCCCTCGTAAATAATCGCCGCTTTGCAATTACGCAGATAACGCTCGACCGGGTAATCGTTTGAATAACCGTTCGCGCCGTGAACTTCGATAGCCATCGAGGCCGCCTTCTCACTCCGAACGGTCGCTTGCCATTTTGCCAGGCTCGTCGCCTTGCCATTCGGTTTTCCTTCGTTCTTCAAGTAACCCGCGTGTAGCCAAAGCAGATGCGACATCTGATAGTCGGCTTCCATCTCGGCTATTTTTTGTTTCACTAGTTGATGGTTGCCGATCTTGGTACCAAACGTCTCGCGGGTGTTCGCGTACTCGATTGACGCATCGCGTGAGGCGCGGATTACCCCGGTCGCACCAGCGGCAACAGTGTAACGACCCTGTTCGAGAGCAAACATCGCAATCTTGAAGCCCTCGCCTTCCTCTCCGACAAGGTTCTCCTTTGGCACGCGCACGTCTTGTAAAGAAAAATAGCCCGTATTGCCGGCGCGAATACCAAGCTTTCCGTGAATCGTACCGGACGAAAATCCCTTCATGCTGCGTTCCACGATGAAGCACGACATGCCGCTGTGATCGCGTTTGCGTCGCTTCTCCTCATCAGTCCAGCAGAAGAAAAGGAAGTTGTCTGCCATGTCTGCCAAACTGATCCACATCTTCTCGCCATTGAGTATGTACTCGTCGCCATCGCGGCGCGCCGTGGACCGAGAGCCCACCACGTCGGAGCCGGCGCCTGGTTCAGTCAGACCGTAAGTAGCCAACTTCTCGCCCTTCGCTTGAGGCACCAGATACTTTTGTTTTTGTGCTTCCGTGCCCCATGAGTAAAGCGTCAGAGAATTAAGGCCGGTGTGCACGGACATCACTACACGAAGGAAAGTATCGACAGCTTCCAACTCTTCGCAGACTAATCCGAGCGAGATGTAATCGAAGCCGGCCCCGCCATATTGTTCGGGAATACAAACACCGAGCAGGTTAAGCTGCCCCATTTTTTTCAAAATCTCTGGCTGGTACTGTTGTTTCTCGTCCCATTCTTTGATGAAAGGCGCCACTTCCTTCTGGCCAAACTCCTTCACAGTTTGCACGAGCGCCCGATGGTCGTCGGTCAATTCGAAATCGATCATTTTGATTCTCGCTTTTGATTTAGGGGTATTTAAGAACGGCCATCTTAACGAATGCGCGCGTCCAAAGTCCAAAGCCGGTGAAATTGCCGATTGCCGATTGCCAATTGCCGATTGTTCCGGCACCCGTTCTCACGATTCCAGACTTCCACGGAATTCCATCCAGACTTCCGAACACCAGTTGGAGTGCTCGAATCGATAATCGGCAATCGGCAATCGGCAATTGGCAATCTTCTGGCTCTGGACATTGGACTTTGGACTTTTATACTCCGCGCATGCCAAAGAAAAAGAATTCGGACACGGTCAAGGTTGGCTTGATTCAGATGAGTTGTGACGAACGGCCGGAAGCTAACTTTAAAAAAGCAGTGGCCCGCATCGGTGAGGCTGCGAAAAAAGGGGCTCAGATAGTTTGTCTGCAGGAGCTTTTCCGCTCTCAGTATTTCTGCCAAACCGAAGACATCGCCCTCTTCAAGCTAGCAGAGCCGATTCCCGGTCCTTCGACTGAAGCCCTCTCGAAAGTTGCCAGGCAACACAAAGTCGTAATCGTCGCTTCGTTGTTTGAGAAACGTACTGCCGGGATCTATCACAACACCGCGGTAATCATTGATGCGAACGGCAAACTGGCTGGTAAGTATCGCAAGATGCACATCCCGGATGATCCGCTCTACTACGAAAAGTTTTATTTCACTCCTGGGGATCTTGGTTTTCAGGCTCACGATACGACGGTTGGCAAAGTCGGCACTCTCGTTTGTTGGGATCAATGGTTTCCCGAAGCAGCACGTCTCACTGCGCTAAGCGGCGCTCAATTTCTTTTCTATCCCACTGCGATTGGCTGGTTGCCCGACGAAGAGGAGGAGATGAATTTGGCGCAACATTCCGCCTGGGAAACTATTCAACGCGCCCACGCGATCGCCAATGGTCTGTATGTTGTGGTTGTGAATCGTGTTGGTCGGGAAGGCAAGCTGACATTCTGGGGTCAATCGTTTGTAGCTGATCCTTTCGGACGCATCATCGCCAAAGCCTCAGCGGATAAAGAAGAAATCCTTGTGGTGCCCTGCGATTTATCGAAAATCGAAGAGACGCGACAGAACTGGCCGTTCCTGCGAGACCGCCGCATCGACTCCTACACATCGATCGGCACTCGCTTTCTCGAGCCCCTTCCCACCAAGTGATGAAAAAATCTACGCCCGCGGAGCTCGGTTATTTCATGCCTGCCGAGTGGCAACGTCATGCCGCAACCTGGTTAAGCTGGCCTAAAGATCCGCTAACGTGGCCTGATCGAGTTCCTCTCGTGGAAGAGATCTTTCTGCAGATGATGGCGGCACTCGCACCCAATGAAGTCGTTAACCTGCTGGTAGACGATGCCGAGACCGAAGCCCGCGTCGCGCAACCGCTGTACTTTCCCAGCGGCCTCAAACATTCGTTTTTGGCAATTGCAAACTGTCGATTCCTGGATCCGCGATTATGGTCCGAACTTCTTAGTGAGTAAGCCGGAGTCTGGGAAGCCATCACTCGCTTATAACGACTGGATTTTTAATGCATGGGGCAACAAGTACGAAGAGCTGAAGCGCGACGACGCCATTCCGGCGCAACTCGAGGCTGAACTGCGCGTGCCGCGCTTTGAACCCGGCATCGTGATGGAGGGAGGTTCAATTGAGGTAAACGGGGCGGGGCTGGTGCTAACTACGGAACAGTGTCTGCTCAATCCGAACCGCAATCCCGATTTAAGTCAGCTTGCTATCGAAACCCACCTGAAGAGTTATCTGGGAGTGGAGAGAATTCTCTGGCTGGGAGAAGGAATTGTCGGAGACGATACTGATGGCCATATCGATGATATAGCGAGGTTTGTAGCCCCTAACACGATTGTCTGTGCCCTGGAAGACGATCCCGGCGGATGCCAACTACTCGTTGCTGCAGGACAATCTACGCCGCTTGCAACTGGCGACTGACCTTGATGGTCGCAATTTTGAGATCGTCACGTTGCCAATGCCCGGCGTTGTTGCCGCTGCAGACGACTCCAGCCAGCGCGCTTTGGATCGTTTGCCTGCGAGCTATGCGAATTTCTACATCGCGAACAACGTTGTCCTGGCGCCGATCTTTGGTCACGAGAATGACAAGCGGGCCCTGGACACTTTGCAAGGAGTGTTTCCCGATCGCCGGGTGGTGGGAATCAATTGCGAGCCCCTAGTGTGGGGCATGGGAACGATTCACTGCGTCACTCAACAACAACCGCCTACGGAATAGTCCAAAGTTCAAGGTCTCGAATTGCACGGTTCGACGATTGGAGCTTCAACTCGTCGGATGTCTCACGTTGCAGTCTATACTTACTGAGATCGTGTGATCGTTAAGTCCACATTCGAGCCATCAACCTTGGCAATCGGAAACCGCTGAACTTTGGACTTCCTTCTAAACTATCCCTACTTTATCAAACGCCTTCGCCACAGCTTTGAAGCGCGCCTGCTTATTGGCCTTGTTTGCAAACAGACTCCGCGCTGCCAGTTCCACACCACGCCGGCTATCGCCAAACCGTGACGTCCGCGAAAGGTTTTGCGTCAGTGCCAGATAGAAAAGCGCCGCCACCTCACTTAGGCTTTAGCAAATATTTTCCCTTGGTGTCCTTTGCCGTGAGCAGATTGTAGGCGGCTTTGTTGTGAATGCCGCTGTTGATATGAACTCCACCCCAGTCTCCCGCGGCAGTTTTCGGCAGCTTCCTGTAATCGTTCATGTGGGAAGGTTGTTCGAACTTTTCGGGGCGTCGCATGTCACGCAGCGCTTTCTCGCCCTCCATCACTCCCTCCCCTATTAGCCAATTCCATTTTTTCACATCGGGTTCTCCGATATTCGCTACGATCACGCCGAAGATGTCTGAGTAGGATTCGTTCAGCGCGCCGGACTCTCCGAGGTATTCAATGCGGGCGGTGTAGTCCGTAATTCCGTGGGTGAGTTCGTGCCCCACGATGTCTTTAGCCAGCGCCCACGAACGCAGTTTGCCGTTGACTTTGCTCTGGCCATACATCATTTGCTTGCGATACCAGGTCGCATTGTCCCACTCCTGCGTGTCGTCTTCTTCCACGCAATTAATAGTTGAACGAACGGGTCCGCCCAGATTGTCCACTCCGTTGCGATGCAGCACCGTGCTAAAGAACTTAAGCACATCGGCGGTGTTTGCATGGGCGCTGATCGCCGCACTGTCCCAGGGCTCGGGAGGATTTCCGACATATTGGCCGGGAAGCTTACTGACGAGCGCATCAACATTGCCAAAGCCAAAATCGAAAGTGTGCATATTCAGATCCGGATCATGGAGAAAGCCTCCGGTTTCTGTTTTGCGAGACGCTAATAGTGCGCAGCTTATTGAGACCGTCGCGCGCTTTGACAGTAACGTTATGTGAACGCGGCAACTCCGCCACCAGATCGCCAGAATGTGCGTCAACGACGTAGTCAAATGCCTGCGGCATGCGATGCGACTGAGTACGCCGGCTGGAAACTTCGGCCGTCGCTGCCTCCGCATCTTCGTAACCTTTCTTTTTGATGACGTCGCGCATGATGTAGACGAGGCGCCACTTTTGCGCTTCACGATCAAAGTAGTAATAGACACTTGGTGTCGCTTCTATAGCCTCCGCGTCCGCCCCGGATGCTTGCACCACCACCTTTAAGCAATCGGCCGGTGCTAAGGTTGCGACGGGATCGACGTTAGTCGGCTCTGTGAGCGTAGAATTAATTGAAATCAATTCGTTCTTCTTATTCAGCTCCACGGCGACGAGCGAACCGTACACGGGAATCCGCCGGTAGTACTGGCAGAACTTCACCATTTGCGTGCCGGTTAGCGGCACTGCTTCAACTGCAATTAATTTAAAGTCACTTTTCTCCGCGTTTGCATCGCCAGCTGTGAAGGTAGGAAGTTCATCACTGGCTAAAGCGTTAGTCAGATAATGGCGCGCCGCTGTCTCCGCATCCATGGCGGTAACGGTTGTCCGCGACGCAGCCGCACTGGGCCTCGCACCGGGTGCGGTCTGCCGCACTTTTGGACGAATGGCGCCCAGTACAGCCGCCGCGCCTTTGTCCTGACTATGGAACGCAAACGTACGCAGGCCATTTCTACTGACGTCTCCCTTGAGAAAAGAGGCAGGGGCCGCGCTCTTAGCGGTGTCGCCTTTCTTGGCGCTGCTTCGCTTCTTGGCTGCCGATTTTGTTGGTGTTGCGCGCTTTTTGGACGACTTCTTTGACGACTTAGTGGTCATGACCTACTCCTTTAGCTTCGCGAGATAAATGTGCCAGACGTAATCCAGAGGATTTGAAAAAACTGGAACGAGGAAGTTATTGCGATCAACTCTTGAATAGTAGCTTTGCAAATCAAAGTCAAGGTATCGCTTGTTGGAGTGAGTGATCCTCATTTGAAAACAGATGTAGGCGGCGTCCCTCCGTGGGCGCCCTTTGAATTCTAAACATGGGGCCACAGAGTGCCGCCCCTACAGAAAATAGCAATCAGCCACAGGCGAAGACGGACTTACAGAGATTCAACCCAAAGAGCTTGCGTCAAAGGTAGTGATTTCACCTGTGAACATCTGTGTCTGTCTGGGGGTATCTTGAAAGTGCTATTGGGTGGATTCGATCAGCTGTTGAGCCGCCGCTTTCGCTTCAGCCAGGGTGCGCACGCGATTGTCCATTTGCATCTCATAAACCGCTTGGGTGATCTCGCCGATCTTTGGACCGGGCGGCAACCCCAACTCCAGCAGATGTCGACCCATTAACAGCGGCTCCGGCGGGCGTTGTTCCACTTCAAGCTCGCGCACGCGTGCAATAAACCATTCCTGCGCCTCGGCGCCATACCATTGCTCTCGCGGCACGGCGTCATCGTTTCTTCCGAGAGAGTCTGCCCGCGCGACTCGATACAGGAGATCTGGTTCACACTTTCGTGCCAGCCGGCGGAAGGCGCCGTCCCCGACTTCGTCACGTTTTTTATAAAACTCGCCGGGCTTCAAATGATCACGCACTAGAGCAATCACCTGGCTGCGTACGTCATAGCCATCGAGGGAATGAAGATTCAAACGCTCCAGGAAACTCTCCGTCGGCGCTATCCCGGCTTCTTCGTGACCACGAGATCGCCAGCGCCCCTCAATGAACTTGGTAGTCGCTGGCTTACCAAAGTCGTGAGCCAAAGCGGCTACCATCACGGTAACTTGTTTCGCGTACGGTAAGTCATCAATCAGTTCGCGCGCGCGATCAACGGTAAGCATGGTGTGGGTGAAAACTTCACCTTCCGGATGCCACTCAGGATCTTGAGGCACGTCGATGAGAGCCGAGATCTCAGGAAAGAGCTGGTTGAGTGCTCCCAAGTTCACGGAGGTATTTGAAACCGATAGAGGGACGCTGCGCCCGCAGCAGGAGCTTCTCAATCTCTCCCCAAATTCTTTCCGCTGGGAGATCAGTCAGGTCTATGTTGCGACAGAGTGCGACCGTTTCGGGGGCGATCGTGAACTCAAAACGAGCAGCAAACTGCGCCGCACGTAAAACTCGCAGACTGTCTTCGGGAAAGGAATCAGAAGAAACAGCACGTAGGATCTTGTTCGCGAGGTCTGCCCTACCCTGGTAGGGATCGATGACTTCCGCTGTCAGCGGATCTTGCATGATTGCGTTGATAGTAAAGTCGCGACGTCTGGCTGCTTCTTCAGGAGTCATTTCGGGATCACCCTCGATGACAAAACCACGGTGGCCCCTTCCGGATTTGCGGTCGCGACGTGGGAGGGAAACGTCGATCTCATTGGAGAGCTTGTAAACGCTGAAAGCCTCGCCAACGACATTTACTTTCCCGAACTTTTCGAGAACTTCGCGGAGTCTTGTTGGCTGGACACCGTAGACTTCCAGATCCCAATCCTTTGGTGTGCTACCCATGACTGCGTCGCGCACACAACCACCCACGAGCAAAGCACGACCGCCGGATTCGCGAATCGCCGTGGCTAGATCGAGTACCTTGTTTGGGATTTGGAACATCGAGGTTCAATGTCCAATGTCCAATGTCCAATGTCAACAAGCAGAGGCGGTGAGCAGTGCGCCCTAAGCAGCTGGCAGCGGGACTCAGACCTTGGACGTTGGACCTTGAACTTTGGACTCGAGTAGTTATTCGTCGAGCGGATCGACCATGACCTGAATGCCGCGAGTGGAAGGAATGCAACTTATTACTTGCGCGCGATCGATCTTAGTCATGTCGCTGCCGGCCGCGTGCCAAATCTTTACCCAGAACGTGCGAGTCTCGCCGTGAATGGCGAACGTTGATCCGTCGTTCATGACCGGAACCGGCTCGGCTATCGTTCCCTGCCGCAGTTCTTCCAACAACTCGCCGGTGAACGGCTTAAACTTATCGAACTGCACCAGCACATTGCGGTCCTCGATTTCAGCCGCGGGCAACTCGATCGGCTCGTCGCCTTCCAACAGCAAACGAGTCTCGGTTTGCATGTTTCGTTTTTTAACTACGGGCATCTTTACTTAATCCAATGTTCGAAGTCCAATGTCCGCGATTCACGAGATTTCCGGAAGAATCGAAGTCATGCCAGCGGACTTTGGACATTGGACATTGGACTTTGGACCGGATTGAGTCTTCCTCTGAAGATACTCACTCAGACTCCGCCACCTTAATTCTTTCCTGCTCCCACGTATCGCGATCGCGCACAGTCACCGCTTCATCTTCGAGCGATTGATGATCGACTGTCACACAAAATGGCGTGCCGATTTCATCCTGCCGCGCATACAGTTTTCCAATTCCGCCAGTGTCGTCATAAACCGCTCGCAACGTCGGTTGTAATGAGCGCTTGATGGCTTTCGCCATTCCCACTATCTCAGGCTTGTTCTTCGCGAGCGGTAGAATGGCGGCTTTGATCGGGGCAAGGCTGGGATGAAGTTTAAGAATCACTCGCATCTCGCCTTTATCATTTGTCTTTTCGGAATAAGCATCCATCAGCAACGCCAGCACCGTCCGATTCACACCTGCTGCCGGCTCAATCACGTAAGGATAGAAGCGCTCCTTGGTGGCCTCGTCGAAATAGGAGAGATCTTCGGTTGAATCAGGATTGATCCGCTTTCCTTCAGCGTTCTCCGGTTTCTTTGAATGTGTGCGCAGATCGAAATCAGTTCGATTAGCGATGCCCATCAGTTCATCCCACTGCCGTTCGGAGTCGTCGCGTTCGGGGAAGAAACGGTAATGAATGTCCACCGTTCGTTTGGCATAGTGAGCCAGTTCTTCCGCAGGCTGTTCGTATAGTCTTAAATTCTCGGTGGCAATGCCGAGACTCACGAACCACTGGTAACAGTTTTCAATCCATTCCTGATGGACTTGCTCATCTTCGCCCGGTCGCACGAAATACTCCATCTCCATCTGTTCAAACTCGCGGGTGCGAAAGATAAAGTTGCCTGGGGTCACCTCGTTACGAAATGACTTGCCAATTTGAGCAACACCAAAGGGAAGCTTGCGACGGCTGGTAGTTAGAATATTGGCAAAGTTAATAAAGATTCCCTGCGCCGTTTCCGGACGTAGGTACACGAGCGACGATTCGTCATCCTCGGCCGTAGCGCCCACGTGAGTGCGAAACATGAGATTGAATGGACGTACACCTGTCCAATTAATCTTGCCGCAACTTGGGCACTTAATGTCTTTCAGAATTTGAGCCGGTGTAAGACCTATTCTTCCATGCTCATCCGTCGGGCTCTCCGCCGAAATCTTGTCATAGCGGAAACGGCTGTTGCATTCCCTGCAATCAACAAGTGGATCCGTAAACGTGAGTTCATGCCCGGAATATTTCCAGACCAATCGGTTTAGAATCAGCGATGAATCCAGACCCTCCATGTCGTCGCGTTCGTAGACCATCCAACGCCACCAGGCCTGTTTCACGTTGTTGCACAGTTCAACGCCGAGCGGCCCGTAGTCCCAGGCGCTGCCCAGTCCTCCGTAGATTTCGGACGAGGGATAAACAAATCCGCGCCGCTTGGCGAGGGAAACAATGGTTTCGATGTTCGGAGCTGGCATAAGCCGCTAATCGTAAATGCTGTAATGGAAATTAGTAAACGGGGTCCTGATTCACGAATGAGAAACGAGGAGCGTAGATGACGCTCCTCGTCTTTCAGAAAACTCAAATTTGCGTTGCTCTTATCTGGCGGGTGTTTGAACGTTCACGTCAATCTTCTGGGTGCCGCCGCCAAACAATCGTCCGCGGAACATAAACAGCGCCACCAGAATAATGATCACAAAGATCGCTAGAATAGCGACAACGCCGGCGCTGCCGCCACCACCTCCATCGTCAGCCATAAAGGCATCCTCCTCTTAAACGGATATTGAAGAATAGGGGGCTTTGATCATTGGGGAAGCTGCGACTTGTTGTTACCACATGCGATGAGAAGTCTCAAGTCTCAGGTCTCAGGTCTCAGGTGGCGGGTGCCGGGTGTCGGGTGTCGGGTGTCGGGTATCAGGTGACAGGTATCGGGTGGCGGGTATCGGGGAGCGGGCGGTACCCCAACCGTTCTTTGCGTCGCCAATTCGCCTACGTCTGCCCAAAACAAAAGTCTCAAGCCCCGAACTCGGAACTTGAGACTTGAAACTTGAAACTTGAAACCTGGAACCTGGAACCTGAAACCTTGAACCTGAAACCTTGAACCCTGAGACTTGAGACCTAACTATCCGCGTCGTCGTTGACGGACTGCCGGCGCTGGTCGCACATCACCAGGTTGTAAAGTCGGACGAGCTTCGGGTACGGCCGCGCCACTGGGTACGATCCACATTTCAACGCAGTCATCCTCGCGGAATCCGCCGTTGACCACAACCACCCGTGCCGGGTCGATGCCCCGCTTCGAAACTAGATAATCTTTGGCGCGTGAATTGAGAAAGTCCGCTTGACCAATGCGACTCGTGCGGCCGCCATAAGCGAAGATGTAGGCGGTCGATGAGGGATCGTTTTGAAGTTCAACCGCCAGGTTGTCCAAACGAGCTTTTTGATCGTCGAATGCGCAACTGCAGCACACGTCAAACTCTCGGCCTTCTCGTGACGGCAATGGAATACGCACAACGTTAGTTGCAGCCTGAGCTACCTGACGGCACGCAGCCTCGCCGGAACCATCCTCGACCACCAGCATTGCCGAAACCGTTTGCGTGCCAAGTCCTGTTGAGTCGACAGCAATCGTGGGAGTGCCAACGCCGCTAAGGATCTTGGCACTGGCCGGAGAGACCGTCCATGTGTAGTTTAAGGCCGCGGTTCCGCTGTAAGTGACATCGGAGGTGTAGGTGATTACCTCGCCTTCATTCACCGTGACAGGCGCAGAGAGATTTACCGGATAAGGGCAAGGAGACACAGCTGGGAGTTGACCCGGTTTGTAATTGAGGGTTACGCACTTGATGCGGCCGGGATCCAGGTGAAACTCGCGAACCCATCGTTGGCCATTGGGAAGAATAATCACGATCGAATGCAACCCTGGTTCACGCTCCCACGAGCGCCATTCGGCCGCAGTCATGCCTTCCGGTTTTCCATCCAACTCGATGGGTAATCCGCTCGGCGAGGTTTGAATCTTTATGATCCCGTACTTCGCCGGCTTTCGCTTCTTAGCTTGAGCCGTAGAACCTGGATATGCGAAACAGAAGGTCAGTGCGAGCAACGCAGCAAACGCCAACCTAACGCGTATGAAATTTTTGTTTGGGGCTAACCTGATTCTCATCTTGCCTTAGCCCTCCTCCGTCGATTCGCTTTCGATCTTCAGCTTCGCTTGGAGACGTCGCCGTCGCAGGCCTGCTCCGATGGCTGCCAATCCTGATCCGAACAACAGCAGCGATGCCGGTTCTGGAACAGGCGCCGGAGGAGTGGGCGTCGCATTTGGAGTGGGAGTTGGAGTCGGAATTACTATTTTGTCGCAATCATCGCAGTCGTCGTCATTGATAAAGAATAGCGGTACTGCTGCCAGGAAAAGCAAAGGCCATTTGGGAAGGTCCGCCCCTACGGTGACTATGCCGCAATCGCAAACTGTTCCTTCTACATCACCGGGGACACTACGTTCACGGGATCCTGCGCTGTTTGAGTTTCCGCAATAACCCCGGATAGCAATGTATCGCGATCAATACCGAGTATTGCACTATCAATTATTTGACCGGTACCACTTGCAGGGATGGGCGATCCCGGCAGGGAGCTATTCTGGCCTTGCGAGAAGCTGCGCAGTCCGAGGTCTGGCGGATTTTTATGACTGCCGATTACTTGGATCACATCGCCGAACGAAATCGGCCCAGCCTGAACTGGTGTGTTTGCCAAAAGCAATACACTGAGTAAAACGGCAATGGGGCGAAACGACCGACGCATTCTTAAGGAAGATCCTCCCAGGTTCTTTCCCGACATTGGATTGAAAAAGATGCTGATGCTTATATTCATGACGTCGCGGCTCATGAGGATTTCTAAACCTCAGGCTGCTTCTGGTGTTATGAGGAGATGCTCAATGAGATGGTGATTCCAGTATAGACTGGGTTTGGACCAACCGTAAATGAAAGAAAAGGGAGGCTGCGGTTTACGCAACCTCCCTTGAACCTGCAGAGTGTTGAAGATTGTTAATCAGGATCGCCGGCGCTTGCTGCTTCAGCTTTCCGCTCTTCATCGCGAAGGACCGCTTTGCGGGAGAGCTTGATCTTGTTGCCCTCTTTTCCAATGCATTTAACAAGTATCTGCTGACCCTCTTTCAGCTCGTCGCGGACATCCTTGACCCGGCGATCCGCGATTTCTGAAATGTGTAATAGGCCATCCGTTCCGGGAAATATCTCAACAAACGCTCCGAAATCGACGATGCGCGAGACGGTTCCCAAATAGCTCTGACCAATTTCAGCCTCGGCCGTCAACCCTCGAATACGAGCCACGGCGGCTTCCGCTGCGGCACCGCTGGCGGTAGCAATCGAGATGGTCCCATCGTCCGACACGTCGATCTTGGCTCCGGTCTCTTCTACAAGGGAGCGGATGATCTTACCGCCTGGTCCGATGACGTCGCGGATCTTGTCGGGGTTGATCTTGATCTGGATGATGCGGGGAGCGTAACTGGAAATGTCCGCACGTGGTGCTGCAATCGCCTGTTCCATCACGCTCAAGATATGCAAGCGGCCTTTCTTCGCTTGTTCCAAAGCCTCGGCCATAATTTGCGCGTTGATGCCGCCGATCTTGATGTCCATTTGGAGGGCGGTGATGCCTTCGCGCGTACCGGTGACCTTAAAATCCATGTCGCCATAGTGGTCTTCGGCTCCGGCAATGTCCGACAGAATGGCGTACTTGTTTCCCTCCATTACGAGCCCCATGGCGACACCGGCGACCGGGGCCTTTAGAGGTACTCCAGCATCCATCAACGAGAGGATGCCGCCACAGACGCTGGCCATCGACGACGAACCGTTCGATTCAGTGATGTCGGAAACGATGCGAATCGTGTAGGGGAAGGTAGCGTCGTCCGGAAGGACGGCTTCAATCGCGCGACGCGCTAGCGCGCCGTGTCCGATCTCGCGCCGGCTGGAGCCACCGAAGCGACCGACTTCTCCCACCGAGTAATGCGGGAAGTTGTAATGCAGCAGGAAGCGACGTTTGAGTTCTCCCTTCTCAAGATCGTCGATGTATTGCTCGTCTTCCTTCGTACCCAGGGTGGCCGACACCATTGCTTGAGTTTCGCCGCGCGTAAAGAGTGCGGAACCATGTACTCGTGGCAGCCAGCCTACTTCGCAAGTGATAGGACGAATCTCAGAGAAACGACGACCATCCGGGCGGCGCCGCTTGTCGAGAATATCTTCACGGAAAATCGACTCTTTTAAGTGATCGAAAATCGCCTTGGCCATTTGCCGCTGCTCCAGCAAATCGGCGGGATAGGCGTCGACAACCTCTTTCTTTAAGTCATCGACTGCGCCATAGCTGGCACGCTTTTCTTTGTTTGTAGTGTCGAGCGCCTCACGCAAGCGGTCACTGTAGTTACGTTTGATTTCCTCCAACATCTCTTCATTGAGAATTGGTGGCACGACTTCTCGCTTCTCGATTGACAGCGCTTTGTAAAGCTCATTCTGCCAGCGACAAAGCCGATTGATTTCCTTGTGCGCCAACATCAACGCTTCAACCATGATTTCCTCGGAAACCTCAGAAGCGCCCGCTTCCACCATGACAATGGCTTCTTCGGTACCGGCCACCACGAGATTAAGACGCGATTCGCGAATTTCGTCGTAGGTGGGATTGATGATGTAACGCCCTTCAATTAAACCGACTCGAACACCGGCAATCGGGTTCATGAACGGAATATCTGAAAGGAAGAGCGCGCACGACGCGCCCGTGATAGCAATTACGTCCGGATTGTTTTCCGTGTCCGCGGAGATTACGGTGGCAATTACCTGAGTTTCATTCCGAAAGCCTTCGGCAAACAACGGCCGGCAAGGTCGATCGATTAAGCGGCAGGTTAGTACTTCCTTTTCATTGGGACGCCCTTCGCGGCGGAAATAATTGCCGGGAATGCGACCGGCAGCGAATTGCGATTCCCGGTACTCAACGGTGAGTGGAAAGAAATCGACTCCCTCTCTCGGTGTGGACGCACTGACCGCGGCGACTAACAGCATTGTGTCGCCGTAACGAATAACAACTGACCCATCAGCCTGTTTGGCAACGCGTCCGGTCTCGACCGTCAGCTCCTTATCACCAAGTCTGATCGATTCTTTAAGGTACTTCTTTACTGGCATGTTTTTGTCTCCTTCGCGACGATGAGCCTGACCTTTCAGGCTCAGCGGGGCGTCTCATCCGCCTCGCATTTTGTAAGGTTGAGAATTCGCGCTCGGCTCCGGATAACGTGAACCCGAAAACTCAAGCTGAAATAACGGCAAAGGCGGCACGAGCCTAACCGTGAGCTCATGCCGCCTTTGATGAAAAACTCTTAGGCTAACCACGCCTACTTGCTGGGGAGTCTCGCCGTCACGTTCGGCACCCTTCGCAAGTTCTTCGATCGACGTGTAGTCAAATCCGAGATTCGAAGATCTCTCGTTGTTCCAAATTTGTATCTTTTGTCCTAACGACGCAGGCCCAGACGACTCACTACCTCGTGGTAACGTTCAATATCTGTGCGTTTCAGGTAATCGAGCATACTGCGGCGCTGTGAGACCATTTTCAGCAGGCCTCGCCGCGAATGATTGTCCTTCTTGTGCGTCTTGAAATGCTCAGTGAGTTCGTTGATTCGCTTGCTCAGCAAAGCCACCTGAACTTGCGGTGAGCCGGTATCGGCTTCGTGGGTTCTGAAATCGGTCAAAATCTGTGCTTTCGTCTCTTTTGCTAACGACACTGCTTAAAATGATCCTCCTCGGCAGCAGTAACTCCGCCTAAAGACGGCAACCGCTAAACTTAAAAAGCGGTTCAATTTAGCATGCAGCTTCGCGAAGTGTCCAGCTAGGGTGCTTAAGCTTAGTGCGTGGTTACTTTAACGACTTTCATTCGGGACGCCAGCGAGTGGGTTTACACTCGTTGTTAGCGACTTCTTCAGAGCACGTCGAATTTCAAGTTTAGGGATTTGAGCGCTGCTTTCGCGGCATGAATGCCAGGCGGAGAAGCGCTGCTCAGAAGTCCGTGTTCAAACTCAAATGAGACAACCTCACGCCGATTTTGGCATACTGAGCCGACCCAAGCAGACAACAACTGAAATAACATCCCCGGGCAATCGAGGAAATACATGGCAACGCCACAAACAAGGGTTGTGATTATCGGCGGCGGTATCGGCGGTCTCTTTACCGCTCTTGAACTGGCCGGACACGCTGACGTCACACTAATCAGCGACGAAGACCACTTTCTGTTCACCCCGATGCTCTACGAGTACCTCAGTGGCGAAGTTGAAGCTTGGCACATAGCACCCAAGTACAAAGAACTACTTAATGAGCGCATTACGTTTATTCAGGGCGCAGTCACCCAAATCGACCTGGCACAACGACGAGTTAGCGTCGATAACCAAAATCAGCCGTTACCTTACGACATCCTTGTACTCGCGGTGGGCGGGGTGACGAACTACGCCGGGGTGGAGGGCGCGGAGCAATTTGCTATTCCCTTCCGCAAGATTGCTCACGCCGATCTCCTACGACAGCGTATGGTCGATACTCTCGATCACGTTCCGCCAAATCTCCCACCGCAGGATACTCGCCGCGCCTTAACCTTCGCTGTCGTCGGCGCCGGCGCCAGTGGCGTCGAATTATCAACGAAGATGGCTGACCTGTTGCGCGATGCATTTGAGCGGCGCGCCCTGACTGGCGAGCCGCGGATCCTTGTAATCGAAATGGGGGACAAAGTTGTTCCTGGAATGGGAGAGCAAATCCGCGAGTACGTCACCGAAGCACTTGCAGAAGCCCGCGTCGAGGTGCACACGCTGACGCGTGTCGTGCGTTTGACGGAAAAGAGTTTGACGTTCTCGCACGGCGGGAGTGAGACCCAACTTGAGACCGCTGCCGTTGTGTGGGCGGGTGGCGTACGAGTCAATCCTCTGATTGAAGGTCTTGACATACCGAAAACCAGCCGGGGCTTGATTCAGGTTGATCCTACGCTGCAGGTTCACGGGCAGAAAAACGTGTTCGCGCTGGGGGACATCGCTTACTACGAAGATGCAACGCCGACGCTCGCTGGCACTGCTCAACTGGCATTCCAGCAGGCAACGCTTGCGGCGCGAAACGTCTCCGCCTTAATCAACAACGAAGAACTTCAAAGCAAACATTTCGAAGAGTTGGGCGAGGCTATGAGCCTGGGAACTGAACGCGCAGCTGTGCTTGCTGGCGGCAAAGCGTTTGGCGGCCCGATCGCGCGCCAAGCACGGTTTGCCATGTACACGTCACGCTTGCCAACCTGGCATCACCGGTTACGCGTAGGCGCGAGCTGGTTTTTTGGCGGGACCGAACCAAGACCGCTGTTGCCCCTCGGAATTCAAAGGAACGACTAAGGTTTGCCGGCGACATGATATTGATCAAATCAGCGCGAGTTCGAGTGTTGCTCGTAATTGTGATGGCAATCAGCGCTACCGTTGTTGCTGTGTGGAGTTTGCAGAAGCGCTTTGGTTACAGGGCGAACGACGGACTCTTCACGAAACGAGTCGAACCGTCGACCTCTACCAGCCCACTTGTTGGCCTGGTGCCCACGCCTTCGCTGCCTGAAACTAATCCTGCACCGACAACGGACTCCGGTAGCGATCAATTTCCTGAAAGCGAACCTTCGCCAACCCCGGTCGCTCCCCAGCAGGTATTGACGCTTGATCCGAGCTACGTGGCCCGTTTGAATTTGGCTGTGCCCGTGAAGGGCGTAAAACCAGAGCAACTCCTGGACACTTTTAAAGATGCACGCTCTGAAGGGCGGGTGCACGACGCGATCGACATTCCCGCTCCAGCAGCCACTCCAGTCATCGCCGCTGCCGAAGGCGAAATCTTAAGGCTATTTCAAAGCGACCGGGGAGGCACGACGATTTACCAGTCGAGCAAAGACAAGAAACTGATTTTTTATTACGCCCACCTGCAAGGTTACGCTGATGGGTTAGTAGTTGGAAAAACTGTCTGGCAGGGCGAGACGATTGGCTACGTGGGCGACACCGGAAACGCCGGCGCGGGTAATTACCATCTACACTTTTCGATTATGGTGACGAATAATCCCAAACGTTATTGGGAAGGAACCAACATCAATCCATATCCCTTGTTGAAGAGGAAGTAACGAGACGTTGAGAGTCTTCATCCGTGTCCGTTCATGTTAATTCGTGAATCGATTGATTTGCCTCGATAAAAAATCCACGGAGACATACGAAACAACACTAAAACTATTTTGAAACTGAATCGCGAACAGAATGGCTAAAACTAATGGAAGCGAATACCAGCGAATACAAGATTGAGGAACTATGATCAAGCGAATTTCTTTTGCCGGCTTAATGCTGGCGCTAACAGTTATCGCAGCCTCGTGCGTCACGCAGACGCCAACTAATACCAACTCTATTGCGACCAGCAGTCCCACACCGGCTATTTCTCCGTCGCCAACTCCCGTTGTATCCGAGGCTGTCACCGTTCCCGTGACTCTGCCGGTTCTCGATGCTTTATTCACTAACGACAACTTTAAGGCTGAACTGAAATCAAAACTAAAACTCAGCGACGATCAAATCGCCAGCCTGCGCAAGGTCGCTGCTGACGAAATTGCCTTGCTACAAAAGTCGGGCGCTGAGCCACAGGAAGGCGCTGCTGCCGAAGCGCGCGATCGGGCTACCACCGCGATTCAAAATGTCATTGGCGCGCAACAGACGGAAGCACTACTAAGCCTCGCTCGTGAACACTGGCTTAAAGGGGAGACGGCTGAAGCGGGCAAGCCGGAAGAGACGATGTTGCCTGGTCCCAACGCCGTGCCTCCGGACACGCGCGTCGTCGTCAACATACCCGCTTACCGCATGGACGTGTTCCAGAATGGGGAACTGCTCAAGACATATAAGATTGGCATCGGCTACCCGCAATTCCCGCTGCCGACGGGATTGAGGAAGGCCCAGTCGATCATCTTCAATCCAACCTGGACTCCGCCGGACGAACCTTGGGTGTCAAAGATGAAGGACATTACGGTTGGGGAGAAAATTCCCGCCGGCAGTCCCTTGAACCCTTTAGGCCCAATCAAGATTCCGATCGGCATGCCCTCGTTGATTCATGGCGGAAAACCGCTCGCCAAAATCGGCACGTTTGCTTCTCACGGCTGCGTCGGTTTAACGAATGCGCAGGTTAAAGACTTCACCAAGATGCTCGCTTCCGCAACGGGGAAGGAAGTTTCTGATCAGACGATCGCTTCCTACTTGAAAGATCCGACGCGGACGCAGGTACTGAAACTCGACTCGGCGGTTCCTGTTGAGTTGCGCTATGAAACCATTGTTGTGGAGGACGGCAAGCTCTACATCTACAAGGATGTCTATGACCAGAACACAAATACCGAAGAAAACCTGCGGCTGGCTTTGGCGCGAAGCAATGTTCAATTTGAAGATTTGAGTGAGGATGAGCGCGCTCAGGTATTGGAGGCGTTGAATGCCATGTCGTCTCGCCCGCAGAAATCAGTTGCGGCCACCAATGCCAATGTAAGCAACGCCAATTCGACACCTGCCGTGAACCGCAACACGAACGACAACGCGAACACAGCAAACGCGAACGCGAACGAGAACGAAAAGAAACCGAAAGCTCCGCGTAAGCCGATCAGCCGGAAACAGAAGCAGGTGGTGCTGGAAGTGGCGGCGCTGAATGGAAAAGGATATCCGGCGCCAGTGAATCTAGACTCGGGGACCGGGAAACCGGTTCGGAAGGCAGCTACGACCGCTACGTCACGCTAGGGCTTACGCAAACTCTTACGCAGCGCTCGCTGCTTCGCAGGAATCCAAGTCAGGCGCTTCTTCGACGGGAGCGCCTGCTTCGCCAAAGTAGGGCTTACCGGCTTCAATCGCTTCGAAATATTCCTCAATCCTTCCCAAAATTTCCTCGACTGAATGAGAGTGATAAAGCGAAGTACGAAACAGAGCGCCTCCTTGTAGGCCTCTCGTAAATTGTCCCGCCAGTTGCTTCATGCGATTGATTGCCGGAGTTTCCGGCATGTCCTGCCGCAGCATCACGAAGTAACCAAGTAAGAGGGCACGTTTGTCGGCAAGGGTCGGCTGAAACTGCTCGCGGCCGTGCATTGCATCTTCAATCTGCCGGAAGATCCACGGATTCGCCATCGCGCCGCGTCCAATCAAGACTCCGTCGCATCCCGTATCACGAAAACGAGCAAATGCCTGTTCGACTGTCGTGATGTCGCCACTACCCGACACCGGAACTTTGACGGTCTCTTTAATCTGCTTTACTAGATCCCAGTTAGCCAGACCGCGATAGCCCTGCTCTTTCGTGCGGCCATGCAAGGCGATGTGTTCCACGCCGCAAGCTTCCGCGAGTTTGGCAGTATCGACAGCGTTAATTGTGTGGTCGTAGAAACCTGCCCGGATCTTGATAGTTAGAGGAATGCGGATCGCCTTTTTGATCTCTGTGAGAATGGTCTCGAGGCGTGAATGATCTTTCAAGAGTCCCGAGCCGCCCCCATGCTTCACAACTTTCGGAGCCGGGCAGCCACAGTTGACGTCTAAAATGTCAGCGCCGATCTGCTCCGCCATCTCTGCAGCCATGCGCATGCGCTCCGGCTGTCCCCCGAAGATCTGAACAGCGAAGGGCCGTTCGTCTTCATAGAAACGCATCTGCCGTTTCGATTTCGGATTGTTGCGAGTCAGGCCTTCAACGGAAATAAATTCGGAGACAGTGAGACCTACCCCACCGCACCGCTTCAGCAAGCGTCGAAAGGAGACGTCGGTGACGCCCGCCATTGGCGACAGGATCAGCGGCGGACTAATCTCCACGTCGCGAATCTTGAATGGTTTGATATTCACAACTTCAACCTCGACGAACCGTCGCAGCTACTTCAGTAAACCTCAAGACCGTCTAGAAATTTCGTAAACTCTGCTTCGTATTTAGGAAATACGCTTTGTGCAGTAAACCCCACTAACTGAATCGCCCCCTGTTTTCCACTGTAATAATAACCGTAATAACTAAACGGGATTTTCTGTATCGTACCCTCAAACATTAGAACCATCACCTGTTTACCGTTCACCATTCTCATCTCTTCTTTTGTAATCCTGGCATCCCCGGCTGCCGATTTTGCGTTCTGCAGAGCGGCTGACTTCAGCGTATCGAGGGGGATGGGGATCTCCTCAACAATTATCATTACGTAAGCGTCGCCACCGATCAGACTGAAGCGCAGCTTTTCATCGGGATCTGCGGTCACCTTTTCGCGCCACTTGGTTTCGTCATACCAAACTCCGAAATTTCCACGTGAGGGTTTGTACAACTTTTGGGCCGAAGACGGCTTGTTATGGACTGCTCCCGAAGTCGCAGGTTCGGAGACTGGCGGCGCATATTTCCAGGTCCCATCAGGATAAAGAATTACGTCCTTGCCCGCTTCTGATTTAGCGCGAATCGGCACTTGCGCCGCTACTGCTGAAGCAAATGCAAACAACAAGAATAAAAGCAGAGCTGCACTGATTTTCAGCATACTGATCTCCGATTGATCACGGCCTTATCGTAACAGGTGTTCCTACCGGAATTGCCCGGTACAACTGCTCAATATCAACATTCTCCAACGCGACACACCGCCATGTCCAATCGCTGCTCGCGCCGTTGCCGTGGATGTAAATCAGGCCGCCCAATGGTGTGTATTGCGGTGGGCCTTGCTTTCTTTTGATCGCCCTGATGATGGAATTGTATTGTGCCCGCGTGATTAGTCCGTTTCTCAACCCTCGCTCAGCGTCCTCAATATTCGAATAACTAATGCCAAGCGACAGGTGAAAGGATTATTCTAACTATTACCTGGGGCTTACGCCCCAGGTTTTACGCTCGCGCCTGCTCCGCAGGCTAGTTTCTCCGGACTAATTGAGAGCGGTCGGGAAGAAATTGATCTATGGCTCCAGATCCTCCAATTTTTCTTCGCCAAGGATCTCATAAAGATTGGTCGCCTCACTGCGAGAGGTTTGGCGGTTCGCGGGCAAGGCTACGATGCGAACTCGCAAAACACAATCCCGTCGTCTGATTGATAATTCATCACCAGGCTGCACCGTAGTCGAAGACTTGGCAGGCTTACTGTTTACGGCAACCAAACCAGCGTCACACAGTTGTTGGGCGACGGTACGTCGCAAGCAAAGGCGACTGCTCTTGAGAAAAAGATCCAGCCTCATAAACAAGAAACCCGGGCCCGGCTCTTTTGCCGCGCCCGGGTCTGCTCTACATTTCCAACTTCTCTAACTCTTCTTCTTGGCTGCGGGCGGCTTGGTATCGCTCGCAGATTGCGAAGAAAGCTTCAAAAGTGGCAAGACTGATTCCTGGTAGTCTTTGGCAATATTGACATAAGCATCGTTGCGTAGATTCTGAAGATAATCCTCGCGATGTTTTGGAGCGCGCTCGCCAGTGATTGCCTGACGTACCTGATCCTCATTGAACGTCGCGGTTGTTGAACCGGGATTGCGCTCATCTACGCGAAAAATCTGGTAGCCATCATTGGTCCTCAGCGGATCGCTGATGCCCCCAACTTTCACATTCTTGATTACAGTAGCGATGTCCTCACGCAAGTTTGGTGTTTCGAATCTTCCGACTTTGCCTTTGTTCTGTGGCGCCACCCGCACACCATTCACTTCTCGTTCGGAGTTGGTTGCCGCAACGGATCCAAAATCAGCGCCGCCGCGCAATTGCGCCACTAGTTCCTGTGCTTTCGCTTTTACGTCTGCTTCGTTCTTTCCCGCAAACGTTAAATAGATTTCTGAAATAACTACATTCTCAGGTTTTAGGAACTTGGCACGGTTGGCTTCAAAGTATTTCTGCAACTCATCCAACGACAGTCCAAAGTAGATCCTTCGATCAACCTCCTGCTGGATCACCATCTGCTTCATAACTTCGTTGCGTAAGGATTGCCTGGTGTACACCGGGTCGAGGCCGGCCTCTCTCATCGCCTGGTCGAGCTTCTCGATGCTCGGAATCCCTTGCTCCCTCGCAACTTCGAGCATGCGCCGGTTTACTTCCGCCTCGACGTCGTTGGCAAGATCCAACTCTTTTCCCTTCTGCAGCAAAAGTCGCTCATTTACCATGGTGGCGATCAGCTCAGCCTTGCGCTTGGTGACCTCTTCATTCGCTTGCTGGTCGGTCATGCCATTTTGCTTCAGGCTCTCAACACGCTCGCGACTCTCGCGCTTAAGCATTGACAGCGTAATGACATCATCATTCACCTGCGCAATAACTTCATCGACGACCGTCAGCTCTGCTTCTTGCGCGCTGACCGCGGGCAGGGCAAGAGTCAAAAAGGCAAAGGCGACCGTAGTTAGTATTAATTTGGATTTCACAAAAGTACTCCTGCTAAGAATTGGTTGCTGGTTTTGATTATTCCGCTTGGTTCACCGCGACAAGGACTTGATTCTAAACTTATAAACGAAGTTGGAGCAAAGCCTCATGCGCTACCTGCAATTCGCTATCGATCTGAGCTTCATCAAGAGTAATCCGCAGCACTCCGGCTGGCGTAAACGTTGACTGCCCATCGCGACTAACGAATTCCGTTAACTTTTCCGGAGAAATACGAGCGTTTTCACTAAACTTGATGGCGATTCCGTCAGGCGTTTTGTCGATTGAGAGCACTCCCAATTCTTCCGCCAAGCGTCGCAAGCGCGCGTACGCAAAGAGATCTTCGACCGACTGTGGCACGCGCCCATAGCGGTCTTCAGTTTCGCGACGAATGCCGGCCAGCGTTTCCTCGTCTCTGGAGGAGGAAACTCGCTTGTAGGTCCGCAACCGTTGACCCATGTCCTGAATGTAGTCTTCAGGAATGGCGACATTGACACCGAGGTTGATGGAAACACTCGTTTCATCTTCAACCTGCTCGCCACGTAGTTCCGCGACAGTTCGCTCCAGCATCTGCGTGTAAAGATCGAAGCCGAGTGCATCCATGTGACCCGACTGTTGGCCCCCGAGAAAATTGCCTGCGCCACGCAACTCCAAATCCAGCGCTGCGATCCGGAAACCCGCTCCCAAATCCGAAAACTCTCGAATCGCTGCCAGGCGGCGCCGCGCGATCGGTGAAAGCTCCTGTTCGCCGGGGATGAGGAGGTACGCATAAGCACGCCGGCTGGAGCGCCCCACGCGCCCCCGCAACTGATAAAGTTGAGAAAGACCATAAGTATCGGCGCGGTTTATGATGATCGTGTTGGCGCGGGGGATGTCTATTCCATTCTCGATGATGGTGGTTGCAACCAGAACATCATACTTATGGTCAATGAAATCGAGCATTACCCGCTCCATCTCCTTCTCATTCATCTTCCCATGCCCGACCACGAGGCGGGCCTGAGGGACAAGGCGTTGCACCAGAGCGGCAATCGTTTCGATGGTCTCGACGCGGTTATGAATCAGAAACACCTGCCCGCCACGAGCTGAGTTCCAATTCAATCGCCGACTTGATGACATGCTCGGAAAACTGCACGACCTGAGTTTGAATCGCCAGACGATCTCGCGGTGGCGTCTCAATCAATGACATATCGCGCAAGCCCGTTAAAGACATATTCAGCGTTCGCGGGATTGGAGTTGCTGACAACGTCAGCACGTCAACTCGCTTCTTCAGTTGTTTCAACTTCTCTTTGTGGGCGACACCAAAACGCTGTTCTTCGTCTACGACTACCAGTCCCAGATCTTTGAACCGTACATCTTTGGAAAGCAGCCGGTGCGTGCCGATTACGACATCGATTTCACCTGACTCCACCCGCTTCACAATCTCTTTTTGTTCCTTCGTTGAGCGAAAACGCGAAAGCAATTCGACTTTCACCGGAAACGGCGCGAAACGCATTCTCAGCGTGTCGTAGTGTTGGTAAGCAAGCACTGTGGTCGGCGTCAGGATTCCGGTTTGCTTTCCTTCCATCACAGCTTTGAAAGCGGCTCGCATGGCCACCTCGGTTTTGCCGTAACCGACGTCTCCGCAGAGCAGGCGATCCATCGGAGTTGGCTCTTCCATGTCGCGCTTGACGTCTTCGATCGCTGTCTCCTGATCGGGAGTTAGCACGTATTCAAAACCGTCTTCGAATTCTCGTTGCCAGGGAGTGTCTGCAGCGAAGGCATACCCACCAACCAGTTTTCGCTCCGCATATAGACGCAGCAGCTCATCTGCCATGTCGCGCATGGCGCGCTTGGCCTTAGCTTTCGTCTTTTGCCATCCCAGCCCACCAAGACGGTCCAATGTTGGCTGATGTCCTTCAGCACTGGAATAGCGCTGCACCAAATCAAGCCGCTCGACCGGGACATAGAGCTTCGCTTCGTCCGCGTAAAAGAGCAGCATGAATTCGCCGCTTCGCGGACCTAAATCGAGCGTTTGCAAACCACCGAACCGGGCAATTCCGTGGTCGATGTGAACGACAAAATCGCCAACTTTTAGATCGCGAAAATCGGAAAGAAATGCCGCCGACCTCAGCTTCTTCTTTTTCGCGCCCTTCTGTCGCGCATCTGCTGAGACTGCGCGACGTTCGAGTTGTTGCTCACCTGCTTCGTCAAACAGATCCCCTTCAACGTGCACGACGAGCTGGGCATCCAGCATCGCGAAGCCGGCGCTGAGGCGGCCGATAGTTACGATCGTTTCTCCGGCAACAACTTCCTGAGCTGTGTCTTCATCATGAATGACAAGGCGGGCGTCGAGTTCGTACTCCCTCAGGATTTCGCTAATCCGTTCGGCAACGCCAGCACTCGGCATGACAAACATGACGCAGGTTCCTTCCGCGTTGCTGCGCTTTACATCGTTAGCGAGGTCGGCAAGGCGCCCGTGATAGCGCAGCACCGACTGGGACCGCCATTCGACTTCTGGAGCTGAACCAACTGGAGGAAAGAGGAAGAGCGGCTGTCGCCGCACGCGCGCGCGGCCGAGTTGGATCTGCGGCGCTTCCGCATCGAGTGTAAGTTCCTGATCTACTGTTGCTGCCGCGCGACCCAACGTCCGCAATTCCAGTCGGGGTTGCTGATCGATCTTTGCCCGCAATTCCTCGGCGGTCAGATAAAGCTCATGGGGCGCCAAACCTAAATCATCAGCCGCGTCGGTTTCCTCGAAGCGCTCAGCCAGCGTTTGATAGGCCTCGCCGAGGAAAGTTTCGATACCGGAAGGTTCATCGACAACCAAAACGGCGTCCTTTAAATAATCAAACAGCGTTGCATTACGCTCCCGCACGAGCGGCATTAGCCATTCCCAACCCGCGAAGGCTTCACCTTCCGCCGCGAATGCCGTCCGGTCACGCAAGGAGCGCGCGTAGCGGGGATCAGACCAACGCTCCTGAGCGGCTTCCGTCCACCTGATGAAATCACGGTTGCTCACGGCAAGCTCTCGCATTGGAGCTATTTCTGTTTGCCCAAGCTGAGTAGTTGATAGCTGAGTTTCAGGATCAAACTCGCGAATGGAATCGACCGTGTCTCCGAAAAATTCGATGCGAACTGGTGAAGTCCTTCCCGGAGACCAAACATCAAGGATGCCGCCGCGCATCGAAAACTCACCCACAGCGCTGAGGGGATCCTCCCGGACATAGCCCGAGGCGACTAACTTTTCTACGAGTTCCTCAGGCGAGTGGTCCTCGTCGCGTTTAAGGATCGTGCCCAGGCGGGCAATCTCTCGGGGGTCTACGGTCTTACGGGCCAGAGCGCGCGCCGTTAACAAAACAAAGTCCTGCGTTTCCTGCGTCAAACGCCATAGTGTCAGCGCCCGCTTTTCGAGAGTCTCCGCGTGTGGTGACGAGCCGGCATAGGGGTCGCTTTCAGATGACGGCAGCAACAATACTTCAGCGTCGCAGTCTGTCTTTCCATGAAGCGCGCAGTACCAAAAGCGTAGATCACCTTCGAGTGGCTCGAGATCATGATTTGATTGGGTGACCACGGCGAACAGCCTGCCCGTCGCCCGTTGTAACGCTGCAAGGGCCAGGGCGCGCGCCGCACCCTGTGCGAGTCCGCTTACAGAAACAATACGAGTGCCGGCCTGGATTTCAGCAACGAGGCGCTTGAACTCGGACGTCTCTTCGACGCGTTCAAGCGCACTTTGTAAGACTGATGTTCTTTGAACCTTACTGCTCATCTTTCGAAACGTTTTTTGGACCGGCTGGCACCCGCTACTTTTTCATCCGTTCGATAAGCGCAGTCGTCGACTCGCCTTCAACAAACGGCAAAGACACCACTCGCCCGCCAACAGCTTCTACCTCCTCGCGGCCATGAATCTCATCAAGACTGTAGTCGCCGCCTTTAACGAGCACGTCCGGCAAAACTTGCCCAATCAACGCGCGGGGGGAAATCTGATCGAAGATAGTGACGTAAGTGACGTCTCGAAGTGCCGCCAAAATCTCAGCTCGTTCATTTTGTTCGACGATCGGCCGATGATTACCTTTCAACTCGCGTACACAACGGTCGCTGTTGATCGCCACGATTAGCGCGTCGCCCAAGGTGCGGGCCTGGGCCAGATAACGCACATGTCCTACGTGCAGTAGATCGAAAACGCCATTGGTAAATACGACGACTTTGCCGGCGGCGCGCAGACCTTGGCGCTCCCGAAGCAGTTCTTCGAGGCTTAGAATCTTCCTCATTCGTTAACAATCTAACACGAGGTCAAGGGATTGCCGATTGGCCCTCGGTACAATACGGAAGCGGTAGCGACCGCATTCAAGTAGTATTCACGGTTTCGTTTGAGACATGAGGCACTTTAGGTCTGAACCTGACTGTTCACCTATCTAAATGCGGTCGCTACCGCTCCCGTACTGTACCGAGTAACCACAAACCTTGGTTTAGTCGCTACTGCCCAAACTGCATCATTACCTTGAATAGTGGGTCATTGGGTAATTGAACCATTGGGTCAATGGGCCATCTTTCCATTGACCAATGATCCGATGACCCGATGACTAAATGACCCAATGATCCGCTGACCCGACGATTCATGTTTCAATGTTTCAATTTCTGTATAATCTCCGCTTTGCTGTTAGGGAGCATCTGGCTTGTCAACACCATTCGAACAAATCATTCCTGAGAACGATCAAACGCGAGCGCGGCACGAGCACCTGGAATCGCTGCGGCAACTCGTCGGCAACGTCTATCCCAACAGATTCGTGCGCAGCGATGTGGCTGTACCCGGGCGCGAAGACACCATTACCGCTATCGTCGAAAAGTTTCATGACTTCGAACCGCAGCCAGTCGAGGGCCAGCGTCCAGCGCCCGAAGCAATCGAACTTGCTAACCAACAACTCAACGCCGTTAGGGTCCGGCTAGCCGGCAGGATTGCGTCGCCGCCGCGCGTCATGGGGAAGGCCGCGTTTGTTCATTTGTCGGACGGTTTGGCTCGGCTACAGATCTACATTCGCAAAGCTGATGCGAAAGCCGTTAGCAACGCCACGCAGGAATTAATCGACGCCGAAGGCAAAGGCTGGGAACTTTTTGAATTGCTAGACCACGGCGACTTCATTGGCGCCGAGGGGTATCTCTTCATCACCAAAACCGGAGAGCTTTCGGTGCACGTAACCAGTCTGCAGTTCCTCGCGAAAGCGCTCTTGCCGATGCCCGATAAAATGCACGGCATCCACGATCCTGAGATTCGGCAACGGCAACGCTACGCTGATTTAATTGCCGGCAGTCTTAAACTCGAGCATGAAGAAAACGAACTCAGTCCGCGTGAAGTTTTTGACCGGCGTTCGGCTGTGATTCGTGAGATGCGACGCTTTCTTGACGATCATGGTTACGTCGAAGTCGAGACTCCGATGCTGACTTCCAAGGCTACTGGCGCTGCAGCAAAACCTTTTGAGACTTTTCACAATGCGCTGAGCATTCCTTTGTACGCGCGCATCGCGCCCGAGTTGTATTTGAAGCGGTTGCTGGTGGGAGGATTTGAAAAAGTCTACGAACTAAACCGCAACTTTCGCAACGAAGGGATTGATCGCACACACAATCCTGAGTTCACGATGTTGGAGTTTTACTGGGCGTATGCCGATGTGAATCAGATGATGGATTTTTGCGAAGAGTTGATTCGGACGACGGTTTTCAAAGCGCTGGGCCATCATCAAGCGCGTTACGGAGACCAAGTCTTCGATTTCTCACAACCGTTTCAGCGGCTCACTATGAAAGAAGCGGTGATGAAGTTTGGAGGCAGTGAAACAGATAGGAACCTCGACGGAATCGCTCTCGCTGAACGCTTTGAAGAGGTTGCCGAACCGCGATTGATTCAGCCCACGTTTATTACTGATTTTCCTAAGCTGATATCGCCGCTTTCAAAAGCCTCCCCGACCGATACCGGAATCGCGGAACGGTTTGAGCTTTTTATTGCGAACATGGAAGTCGCCAACGGCTTTTCGGAATTGAATGATCCGCGAGAGCAGTACGATCGCTTTAATGAACAAATGCAGCAGCGCGAACGTGGCGACGAAGAGGCGATGTTGATGGACGAAGACTATATTCGCGCGCTGTCGTATGGGATGCCACCCGCCGCGGGTATTGGTATCGGAGTCGATCGCTTTGTGATGTTGTTGAGCAACCGCCAGTCGATTCGCGATGTGATTCTGTTCCCGCATATGCGGCCGGAACGGAAAGCGGAAGCCTTGGAGGAACCCGAGAGCGAATAACGAACGACACCGCCAGAGCGCCAAGAGAACGCCAAGTTCGCCAGGAAGAAAAAGATAAGAAGGACAAAAATAGATCCCAACTGAATGCTGGGCTTTTTCTGTTTAGTTCTTGGCGTACTTGGCGGGGCTTGGCGCCTTGGCGGTTTTGATTGTTGTAGAGTTGATTACTGCTTAGGGATTTGGGCGCCTGTTGCTTTCTCGCGCAACGTCGCAAGTCGCGCCTCTGACCAGTCTGGTTTTTGTCCCTGCTTCTCTTTTCGCTTGATGTAGTTCTCCATCGCCACCAGAGCCCCGGCGAAATCGCCACGTTTCTCGCGTATGCTACTCAAGTTAAGCAGGAACTGCGCATTCTCATTTTGAGACGATTGAGTGGCCCGCAAATAGTTTTCTTCCGCTAGCTGCAAATCACCTCGCAGTTCGTAAAGCCGGCCGAGATGGTAATAACTGATCGGAAACTTCGCCCCGTCTCTTTCAGCTACGAGCAACAGCGATCCAATCGCCTCATCATTGCGCTGCAATGCAATCAGTGAATAACTCATTTCCAGGTTGGCCGGAGAAAAGTACCCGCCCATTCGGGCAATAACCTTGCGAAAGTTGATTAGGGCTTCCTCGTAGCGACCTTGTTCATGGGCGGTGCGCCCCTGCTGCAGGAGCGTGTAGGCTTCGGGATTCAACTTATAAGGTCGAAAGGGCGAAGCGTTCGAAGAAGTCTTGGTTGAGGTCCTTTCGGTTTCGGGTCGGGCAGATTCACTCTCCGCCGGTCTCGGCACTGGAGCTGAAGTTGGCGACAAACTGGAACCTCGATCACTGCCCAGGGCTCGGTTCGCTGCCGCGTGATTCGGATCAACGGCAACAGCACGCTTCCATTCCCGGAGCGCGCGATCCATCTCACCACGCGCGGCGTACAGACGGCCGAGGTTGTAACTGGCTTCGGCATAACGAAAGTTCTCTACGCGCAACGCTGAAAGAAATGCTTCATAGGCTTGATCCCAGAAGCCCTGGCGCAAAAGGACTACTCCCAAATTATTTGAAGCACGCGAGTAGCGGCCCTTTCGTTGTTCGATCGCTTTGCGGTAAGTACTTATGGCCGAGTCAGTCAAATCGAGCCGGGCAAACGCGTTCGCGATGTTGTAAAAACCCTGCGGATCGTAACGATCTTCAGCCGCAAGTAACTGCAGCTCAGCCACTGCTTCTTGCTTCAATCCCTGAGCCACCAGCTGCTCGACAACCTTTAGCTGCTCGCGCAATCGTGCTTCCGGGGTCGGACTGCGTTCGATCCCCGCAGGCTGAGCTGCTTCTTCCGCAGGCAATTCAACCAGCGGCAAATCTTCGGTTAAAGTTTCCGGAGTCGCAGCCGGGGCCGGCTCGTTCGGAGTGGGTGATACTGCAGCGGCAGGCGTTGCTTCCGGAGTTGGTGACGGCGACGGTATCGCTTTTGGTTGCTGAGTTCGCGGTGTACGGCTGACTCGCTTCCTGGTTTGCGGCGTTGAACTTTTGCTTGCCGGTGTTGTGTTTGGCGATGGTGAACTCGACGCATTAGAAGTTTGTGCCGGGCCTTGTGCGAACGCGGCTGCCATCACGCAAACCGAACCGAAGACGATTGCGGAACAGATTCTAATTAATCGGTGCTTCATTAAATTTTGAGCTTTCGAAAAGGTGAGTTAGCGGTGAAGTCGCGGTGCTTCGGCTCTAACGTAGTTCAAAATTGTGCCGCCAAATCCGACGGCCCAACCATGCGTACGATCAGCAAAAAAGACTCTTTCTATTGGATGACGCGTGGCGCTCGGCTCTTTCATCCAATTCAGACCACCATCAGCGGTGTGGATCGCTGTTCCTTCTGCGCCGACAGCCCAACCTTCAAGGGCATCGAGAAACTTTACGTCAAGCAGATCCGCTGAAACTCCCGAGCGTTGGGCTTGCCAGGTCCGGCCACCATTGACCGTACGAAAGACGGCGCCACCACTGCCGACGGCCCAACCAAGTCGATTACCGATAAACGAAGTTGCATTGAAGCGAACTCCTTGCGTCTCGGTTAACCTTGAAACATGCCACGTCTCACCGCCGTCGGAGGTTTGCAAGATCGTAGCGCCGGCGCCGACTAACCAACCGCGATAATCGTCGATGAAGGTTCCGCCGAGCAGCAGATGCCGTGTGGGCGAATGCACCCGAGTCCACTCACCACCTTCAGCCGACGATTTAAAGACGACTCCGTCTTCGCCGAAGGCCCAACCGCGACCGCTTGGACTAAAGACTGCACGCACGAGTCGAGCGTTTACGTCGGCGCGCGGAATGATCACGCGTTCCCACTTTTCGCCACCGTCAGTGGTGTTCATCAGGTACGTGCGTGGCTCGTCGTTGGATTTCAGCTGGTAGACATTGCGTTCGCAGAGAATCCAGCCATTGTTTGAGTCGGCAAAATAGATGTCGCGCAACGAATCTTCGGTGGGGCGGGGACGAGCCTTCCAGGTTTTACCTCCGTCTTCAGTGGCCAGAAGAGCGCCATAACCACCAACGGTCCATCCACGGTTTTGATCGAGAAAGAAGACTCCGTGCAGCCACGAAAGCGACCCTGAGGTTTGTCGAGCCCAGGCGCCGCCCTGAGCGTGGACGGCTGGGGCGAAGAGGATGAGAGCCAAACAGACGGCAGGAAATCGATTGCCGATTGCCGATTGCCGATTGCCGATTGCTTGCTTCGTCCGCCGTCTCATTGCTCAACTCAAGCTTTAGATTTCAACCACTGTTGAAGCGCTAATCCTCAATTGCCAATCGGCATGCGGGCAATTGTTAGAACGGCAGTCCGCCGGTAAAGATTCGAGCGAAACTAAGAATCGGGGTCAGACTCATGATCTTCTGGAATGTTTTCAACTTGTTGCCGGGAACGATGATCTGATCACCCGGAACGAGATAGGTGTTGTCGGGAGCTTTACCTTTGTAGATGGCCGACACGTTTACTGCGATTGGTGAGAGTATGCCCGAAGGTTGCCGCCGGAGAACGACGACGCCGCTGCGATTGCCTGTCGGCAAGACACCCCCGGCTTCAGTAATCGCTTCTGTCACCGTCATCCTTCGATTCATCAGGCGAATTCCCGGCTGAACTACGTCACCAATGACGGCGTAGCGATAAGAAAATGCTTTATCCAGAGAAACCGTCACCTGCGGGTCAATGATGTATTCGTCGTACTGTTTCTTAATCAGTTCCGCGACCTCATCGACGGTCTTGCCATTGACGAAAATTCCTCCCGGAATCAAGGCCAGCGAAATGCGGCCGCTGGGCGGGATGGTGATGCCGGCCCGCGAATACCTCTCCTGCCCAAAGACACTTACCGAGATCACATCCTCTGGTCCCAGACGGTACGTATTGAAGAAATTGTTGTAATAAGGAACTACATCGTTATCTTCTGACATCTGTTCCTGGCGGTGCGCCTGCATTTCGGCCGGAACATCGGAGGGCACGACCTTAGGATCATCCGGTTCGAGCCGTTCACCGGTCGGAAGAGCGGCCGGCTTGGTCTCTTTAGTTTTCTCTTGAACCGTGGCCGGCGCCGGACTTGTAGTGCCTGATACTCGCGGGCGCGTTTGATCGGTTGTTGGGGCCGGCTGCTGCGCTAAAACTGTTGCCGTCGCCGCGATCATGACGAGTGCCGTCAACGCGAGTCTTGAGAACCTGTTCACTGCTTTCATTACAACCTCCAAAACCACGCGGGACACTACTGGCCCCCGCGTCCAAAAAGAATAATTTTTACCGTCTCGAACAAGACGATTGCATCGAGAATAAGACTCTGGTTTTTCACGTAGAAAAGATCGTATTGCAACTTCTGCCGCGCGTCTTCGATCGATGCACCATAGGGATATTTGATTTGCGCCCATCCGGTTAAACCCGGCGGGATTAAATGCCGTTGCTCGTAGTAAGGAATCTCCTGGGCGAGTTGAGCGACGAAATGCGGACGTTCCGGGCGTGGGCCCACAAAGTTCATCTCGCCACGAAGGATGTTCCAAAATTGGGGAATTTCGTCGATCCGAACCTTGCGAATGATGCGACCGACCCGCGTCGTGCGATCGTCATCCTTACTGGCCCATACCGGACCGGACTTCTCAGCGTCAACGCGCATCGAGCGAAACTTAAGAAGCACAAACGGCTTACCTTTGTTTCCGATGCGTTCCTGGCGATAAAAGACTGGGCCGCTAGAATCGAGCTTGATCAGAATCGCGGTCAGCAAGGCGATTGGCAGCGACAGAATTCCTCCCACTAACGCCACTAGTCGGTGCACGAAACTGCGCAGTATTCCTGTAAGACGCACCTGCCGCCCACGACCGGAGAAGATCAGCCAGGATGGCCGGATCATGTTAAGGGAGACTCGACTAGTAACGCGCTCGTAAAAGGTTGCCCCTTCCTCGATGGAAACCGTACCGGCGAGGCTGAGCTGCAACAACATGTCAGTTGGGAGCAAACCGCGGCGCTCGCCCATGGCGACAACGATCCGATCAATATTTTCACGTTTCACCACTTCAGCCAGTTCCGAAGTTATTCCAATCACGCGAGGATTGATCAGGCTTTTGCCTAATAGTTCGGAGTCGGTGCCGACAAAACCGATGATGCGATATCCAGCATCGGGCCGATTGAGTACTTCGCGCGCTACTTCTACGGCCAGATTGCCGGAACCAACGATCAGGATTCGTTCACCAAAATCAGGATGACCCAGGAACCAGTGGATGCTGAGCCGCCAGCCAACCATTAGCGCTAACGCCAACGGTAAAGCGATTAGAGCTACCCCGCGACCGATCATTAATGACGGGACCGCGTAGAACATTAACGCCAAAGCGACCCAAGCCAAGCCGAGCGCCTGCACTAACCGCAACACCAGTTCGCGGCGGTCGTGCATGACAACGAAATCGTAAAGATCAAAAAGATAGAAGGCTGCCAGGCAGAAGCAGGTAGCAAGCGCGGCTTTCAACAAGCCGTGACGTTCAATTAGCTCGTGATGCGCACCGTCCAAGCCAAACCTCAAATCGACAGCACCCACTATTGCGCCAAAGATCACGGTCGCTTCGGCGAGCAACAAGAGTAGGGTACGAGCATTGAGGCGTGACGCTCTCAATTGATTATTGCTACCTCCTCATTCGGTTTGCTTGATACTGGTAAGGGTTTTTCTGTCGGCATCGTGCGCTCACGCTTGTTATAACGTTGCTGGTAGTAGTACGCAGCAGAATCAACCTGTTCATCGGCACGATTCAGAATAACTCCTAGTAATCTATCCTTGGGTAGTTGCTCCAACAGTTTGTCAACGAGCGCGTAACGCGTCTTGCCCGCCCGCACCACCAAGAGCGCCGCGTCGGCGCGACTAATCAGCACATTGGCATCCGTAAAAATTCCCATCGGTGGCGCGTCGATGATGATGTAGTCGAACATGCGACGCGCTTCCGCAATCAAACGCGCGAACGTCGGTCCCGAAAGCAATTCGGCGACGTCGTCGCGAGCCCGCCCGCCAGGCAGTAGAAAAAGTCCGGCAGGATCTAAACGGACAATCGCTTGTTCCAATTCGAGGTCTCCACCTAAAACTTCTGAAAGTCCATAGGGTGCGTCAATGCCAAGATAATCAGTGGCGCAAGGTTGGCGAAGATCACTATCAATTATGAGCGCTCGCACGCCATCGGTTTGGGCCAGCAACCAGGCAAGATTGAGTGCCGTAAGCGTTTTTCCTTCACCGACACCAGCGCTGGTGATTACGAAAGTACGCATATCCAGTTGTTCACCGGCATGCAAGATCCTGGTTCGCAGGGAACGGAATTGCTCGCAATAACCCGACCGCGGTTGACTGACCGCAACTAAGTGAGGCTCAACGCGCGCCGCGGAAACGTCATAAGAAACGAATCCCGCGGCACGCGTCGCCCCGGCAGCGTCCAAAGTTGCCCCAACAGCACGCGAAGTCATTCCGCCGGGGAGTGCCGACCCGTCGGGTGCATCCGCAGTGTGCGCAGTGGACGCTGAACCTGGCACCGTATCGTTGTGCATCAAAATTGAAGAGCCACTGAACAGTTCCTCTTCAACCTGACGCGCGGACGGGATTTGATCATTCCCGTTGCGGTGCGAACTCTGTGAAACTTGTGATGGTCGCGGTTTTTGAGCGCCACTCTTTTCCGGGGCGCCCGAACGCCTGATTGCATCGAAAACTCTTCCCATCAGCTCTCCTTCTTACATGCGCGACTTAGTTGCGGTCGCTGCAGTCTTGCTGGTTGTCGTTAATCAAGATCAATGTTCGACAGGCATCTGTAAATCGAGTTCCGGTTCGTTCTCCTTAGCACCCGTGCCGGCGGCCCATAATTCGGCGCGACTGCTCGAAGAAAAAATTGGCGCCGGGGCTTCTTTTACTTCACCTGTCTGAATGGCGCGATCCGGAGAGGGCAGCATGTCGAAAGTTACTGCAACCTCCTCAATTAGTTCCGGACCAATAATCGCTTCGCCCGCCGAATAGCCGGCCAACAGTGCGTTGTCACAGAGATTGTTCACATTGCGCGGAATGCCGGCCGAACAGCGGTAAATGTAGTCGACGGCTTCAGGAGAAAAGATATCCAGGCTTTCGGCGCCAGCAACGAGCAAACGCGAAGTTATGTAACGTTCTGTTTCTTCGACATTAGGCAGAGGCTGGATTACGCAACGCAACGCGACTCGCTGTTTAAGCTGGCGCAAGTCGGGATTGTTGAGTACCTCGCGTAATTCCGGCTGACCGGTTAAGACAATCTGTAAGTGCTTGGCGGTATTGGATTCAAAATTTGAAAGCAACCGGATTTCTTCCAGGACGTGCGGTGATAGTCCTTGTGCTTCGTCAACGATCAATACAGTGCGCAGGCCACGAGAGTGACGATTCTCGAGGGCCCTTCCTAGTTCCATTAACAGCTCCGACTTGGTTTCCCATCTGCGAATGTCGAGCAGCGTTGCCACGTGCTGGTAGAACTCCGGAACTGAAAGGCGTGGGTTAAAAATGTAAGCAACGAGCACGTTGCGATCCAGGCGCTGCATCATCCAACGCAGGATCGTCGTCTTGCCAGTTCCGACTTCTCCAGTCACTACTACAAGCCCTTTGCCGCTTTCGATTCCGTAGTGAAGATTCGCCATCACTTCGGTATGCGATGGGGTGAAGTAGATGAACCGTGGATCGGGGGTCAGCGCAAATGGTAACTCTTGCAAACCGTAAAATTCTGCGTACACTTTTAAGCCTCCATGAACATTCTCGTTAGGGTCATCCTGACGAGGGCGGAACTCCGGTTATCCGCGTGACATAAACATCTCGAAAATGTGTGTGGCTCTTAAGGCGAAGGCCAGCACTGGAATGCTCACGATCGTCACCGCCACACCCGCCGCTAACAACAACCGTTGTCTTCGGGGAATCGCGCGCGCCTCTTGGGTCGTCAACAACTCGGGAACAGCAGCTAGTACTGGCAGTCCCGTGTAATGCGCGGCATCCTCACGGCTTTGAATCGTGCGCAACTTGGGAATCTCGAAGGCCAGTACTAAGACCATGCCGAATCCGAGTCCCAACCCGAGTCCCATTGCGAATAGAAGTAGACGGCGGGGAGCAACTGGCTGAGACGGTAAATAAGCTGCGTCAACCACTTGAATCCCTTCGCCCTGTTGCTGGGAAGCGGCGTCCGCCCCGAGAGAGATCTTTTGTTCCTGTGCCAGCAGCCCGTCGTAAGCCGATTTCTTGGTTTGATACTCCCGATCCAGGGCTCCCAGCGCGACTTCCGCTCCGGGAACGCTATTTATTCGCTGCATCACCGCGCCGATCTGCGTGTCAAGATCAGTCAGGGTTTTTTGCTGGCGCTTGATCTCGTTATCGATAAGTCGCAGCTCGGCTTCGAGACTCGCCACTTGCAGATCGGGCCGATTCTTCAATTTCTCCTGACGAGCTTTGATTCGCTCTTGCCAGTCGGCAACCATTTCATCCATCGAATTTTTTACTGAGTTGAGCTCCGCTTGCTTCGATAGCACGTCTGGATGTTTTGGCCGTAGCTCAGTCAACATCCTTTGCAGCTGTGCTTCGATATCGGCTTTGCGAGCTGCCAGTTGCGCCCAGGCCGGGGTAGTCTTGGGATCGGTCGTGTTCTCTATCACCTCGTCCTTCACTTGTTCGACCGTTTTCTTAATTAACCCCAATTGGCCCGACAGCGCGGAACGGCGATCCTGCAAACGTCCCACTTCAGTGATGTATGCTTTCTGTTGTTCACGCAAACCACCCAGTTGACCTATGAGCGTCGTAGCTTCGGAGGGAAGATTACCGACGTTCTTCTGCATGAATTCGAGCCGCTTCAAATCCGCCGCGTCGAGTTCCTCTTTCGCCTGGCGCGTTTGATTCTCAATAAACTGTTTCGCCGAGGTGGTCGAATTGATAGTGCTCTTTGTTTGCTCGTCGATGTACTTGCTGGCGAGCGCCGCGGTAACAGCCTGAGTGGTTTTTGGGTTACGTCCCCGGAAAGTGATGTTGAAGCCGTTGGTAATCTCGTTGCGGCTGGTATTCACCTCGACTTTAATATCTCTACGCATGTTGTCGATGATGTTCTCCATCGGCTCGTTGCGTAATCTCTCGGTCTGATAAAGCTCGTACTTGACAACCAAGGGCTCGAGCGAACTGCGACTCGTGACCACTTGCGTTATGCTGCTCAACTGGCGAGTGATAGTGTCCTCGTTGATATCGGGGACCACTGAAGTCGGAAGCGTGGAAGGGGTGACGACGATGAGAGTTGACGACTCGTAAACGTCGGGGAGCCGGTAAACCACCCACGCGACCGCAGTGGCAATAGCGATCGCCGGTAGTATGATCAGCCACTTTCGGCGCCAGGCGATCTTGAGATATTCACTTGGGGTTCGCTGGCGAAATTCAGTACTCATTACGCACTCCTTTTGTAAAACTAGTTAACGGCTCTCCACTTGCTCTGGTGTCTCACTTAAAGCGTGGCCAGCGCTTTACGAGCTTCTTCCGCGTCATTGAAACTCGCCTTATCGGCCAACTTGAGCGCCATTCCTAATTCCCTACGCGCGCCGTCCTTATCACCCTTGGCCTTCAAAGCCATTCCCAAGTGATAACGGTAAACCGGGCTGGGATTGCCACTCGTACTCCTCGCAGCGGCTTCATCAAGTGCGACTGCTTTCTGGAGATGTTCAACCGCTACCGCATTAAGTCCCTTTTTGTAGTAGACCCATCCCAAAGTGTCGGTGAATCCCGCAACAGTTGAATTCTTCTGCACCACACCCTGCGCCAGGCGGACTGCTTCGTCGAGATTTCCCTTACCCTCGACGGCATAGATCCAGGCCAGATTGTTGGCGGCGATAACGGCGTTTGGGTCTCGCTCAAGTGCCTTTCGGTAAAACTCTATCGACGTGTCGTATTGTTTGCGCGCGTCATAGAGTAGCGCCACCATGACATAGGCGGTGGGATTTTCAGGCCGCAATTCAATGATCTTCGAAAACTCGGCGATTGCCCGATCTTCCTGTTTCGTGTTCACGAATAGAGATCCAAGTGCCGAGTAGGCAGGCAAGTAATTTGAATCGAGCTCGATGCTCTTCCGTAATTCAGCTTCCGCGCCCTGAGCGTTGCGCTCATAACCGTAAACCGTCGCTTTAAGATAGTGGAGTACGGCGCTGTTCGGATTACTACTCAGCGCCTGGTCAATACGAGCGTGAGCTTTTCCCAACTCCTTCTGACGGGCGTAGACGCTGATTAGTCCACCCAATGCACCGCTATCACTAGAGGAAACAGACAGAGCGTTTTCATAAAAACCGATAGCCTCGTCTATCTTATTCTCAGCCCCGGCGACGGCTGCGAGATTGACGTAAGCATCTGTATTGTTAGGCGCGATGTCGCGTGCTGTCATGAAATCCTGGCGGGCAGCCTGGAAGTTCTTTAATTGCGTTTGCGCAGTGCCACGCGCGATGTATGCCTTGTTGCGCATGTCTGAAAGCAACTGTGGCGTGTTTTCGCCATCTGGGCCCATCCTGTTCAAGCGCTCAATCAACTCAGAGGCAGTGCTGGCAGCCCCTTTGGGATCTCCGGAAACCAGACTGATCTGAGCTTGCATCAATTTCGCCGGAAGGTAATCGGGATAATTTCGTTCCAGGTCGCCGGCAAATGCACGAGCCTGGTCAATTAAACCGAGGCTAAAGTTGGCCTGGGCCATGAAATAGAGACCAATTTTCGAATTAGGTTCCTGACGCAACACCTCTTTCAAATCTTCCATTGCGGCTTTGGTTTCATCTGCCTGTCCACTGCGAAGGCGCACCCTCGCGCGCAAGAGCAAGGCTTGCCGATCAGATGCATCCTTTTTCAATGCTTCGGCGATTTGAGCGTTTGCGCCTCCAACGTCGCCCTTCACTAGAAGGATCTCACCCAACCTGTAACGACCCTTAGAGTAGTCAGGCACCTTGCCCATAATGTCCTGGTAGATTCTTACCGCATCATCGAGCCGGTTGATCGACGCGTAGAAGTCACCCAGCACCGCCTGGCTTTCCGGACGATCCTTATCCAACTCAGCCAATGCTTTATAGGCCGCTTCCGCCTTGTCGAGTTGTTTATTGACCAGATAAAAGCCGGCGAGCACCAAACGCGAGTTGCGGTTAATTGGTTCAACTTCGACAGCCTTCTCTAATTCCGCCTGTCCTTCCGCAATGCGATTCGTTTGCAGTAGAAACTTGCCAAACTCGGTGTGGGCCAAACCGGAGTTGTTGTTAATCGAAAGGGCGCGTCTGAAGATTTCTTCAGCCTTGGCTGGTTGATTGGTCACGATATAGAAACGCGCCAGGCTCAGATACGATGCAACACGCTTCGGGTCCAGCTCTACGGCACGATTCAATTCCGCAAGTCCCTTTTCGGGTTCTTTGAGCGCGAAATAGACCGTTCCCCTCAGAATGTGGCCTTCAATGTGATTGGGGTCCTTTTGCAAAACTTCATTCGCCAGCTTTTCAGCCTCTGCGATGATTTCTGCCTTACCTTTGCTGGCGGCGATATAGAGCGTTCCCAGCTTGACGCGGGCTTCGAGATTATTCGCGTCGAGCTGTACGGTCTTTCGGAGTGCGTCGAAAGCCTCCTGGCCTCGCTCCAGTCCTTCATAAGCTCGCGCTAGACCCCAATGAGCAGGCGCATAGTTGTCGTCAATTTGTACGGCGTTGCGAAATTCGATTGAGGCTTCCTGAAACTTCGATTCCTTCAGGTAGGCCTCGCCGCGGCTGACGTGGTCCGCTTTAGCTTTTTCAGGATTGCTACAGCTGGCGAGTGACAGGACGCCAGTTAAAAGAAGAGACAGCAGGGCTGCGTATTTGATGTACTTCCGGCACTCGGTTTTCATTCTGTTTTGACTCCATCGCCAGGTGGATGTAACCACCCGCGTTTATTTTCTCAAGCTGGTAACCAAACCCGGCGGGCAACGCCTGAAATTGGCTCACCAGAGCGAGACAAGTTTAGAAATAGCTAATATCGACAAGGTTCCGAGAATTGGAAACGTTTGCTGTCGGGGAGTTAGCTTCCATTTTTCGACTCACATGTCTGACGTCTTAATCTGAGCCCCCTGCGCCGTTAGCCGCATCGTGGGGCTCAATTCGGAATAAATTCTGGAAGTACTCTAGCCACACTTCCAGAAAGATTTGTTGCCGCTTCCAATGCAGTTGCCTCTGATGCGCCGACCGGAACCATTACGCGGACCATTGCGCCGTCCGAGCGACGCAGCCTGACGCTATCAACAACGGTATATATCTTCCCCCAATACTCGCTGGGGGTGCTGCGACCTCGGCCCTGGTACCAATAAATCAACAATTGCTTGTTACCGGCATTCTCGATGATGTATCTGTTTGCTTCGAATGGTGCCTGACCTTCTGGAGAAATAGTAATCGTCGCCGGCTGCGACATGACCCAACCCGAGCCGGGCAAGCAATTCAACGGGCTGTGATAGGTCGCACCATCGCGTTGACTCGCGTAGTAACCAACGTAAAAATTCCCAACTACCCCGCCAATCCCACGATAATCGCGCATCAGATAATCGCTCGCTCGCAAAACACTCAAGCGTCTCCTTATCAAACTTCTGGTCTGCCCCTCTTTGCTGCCAGGCACCAACGTCCCGCGGAAAGTCTTTTAGCTCCTTGCGCTGGACCGGCTTCTCGCCGAGATATTGCCAGGCATTCACCACGACGCCACCGACCAGGAGCGCAAGACAGCAGAAGTGCAAAGCGTACCGAGTATTTCATTAGGCTATTCCATTCCCTCTGATTGAATTACGGGCGAAGCGGAAACCGGTGGAAGCGCATCACTTTCAGCGGTCGATCTTCCGGGACCCTTTCTCACGTGTGGGACGAAAACGATCTATTACCCAAGCTACGGCGAATAGCAGAAGAAAGGCGACGATGTAAATTACCCATCCGGAAAATGAGTGAAAAAAGCCATCCGCCACTTCTGTTCCATAGTAATGAGACAACACCCCAGTGCCACTGACGCGCAATGCGTTGGTCAATATCGCGATGGGCACAGCCGAAAGGACGATGATTGCCGAGCGCCACCAGGCATAACTCTTTAACCAACTCAAACGGCCCTTTTGATTGCCATTGCCGTCTTCTGAGTCGGGATAAGTGAAATAGGCAAACACGACCGCAAGCGTCAGCAGGGTCATCAGAGATCGAATGCCGCTACAGGCTTCGACCACTTCAAGCTTTTTCGTTTCGCGCGCTCCTAGCGGTAGCAGCTCAATCACGTTTCCTTGTCGCAGCACCGGTATGTCAAACATGCTCATCGACCAAACTGCACAGCGTGAGGCGAAGAGCTGCAACGGAAATGCCACCTTGTTAAAAATGATTGCGGGAATGGGAATGGCAAGTAGTAACAACCCGAGCGGAACCAGGAGCAACCGTATGAGGCGATAACCCCAGAAATAAATAACTATGCCCGTGAGCATGAACACGAGCGAGATGCGTTGCATGAAAAGCTCAGCGCCCGCCGTTCCTGCAAACAACATCAGCAATGCGAGCAAAACGAGGCCGCCGCCAAGAAATACCGACGGCGCGCAGCATCGCGAGTGAAATGCTCACGCTGCGTCCAAACGATGTAGCCGATGATGAACGGGATTAAGAGGCCGTGGGAGTAGTTTTCGTCGGTCCACCAATCGTACCCTAACTTCGAGAGCACAACACCGTAAACGAAAATTAAAGCGGCAGAGATGGCGAGAGGTCGCCACAGATGTGTGGAGGCGCTGACACTCATTACTAGATTCCCTTGAAGTGCTTTCGTATGAGAAGGGCAAGTTCCCTTACGAAAACCGATGGGTCACCAAAAACTAACGGTTAACCCGAAATGCACCGCGAGCTTAACTTAAGTGGCAATAAGGTTCAACTGAACCGCAACGGGGTGCCAAGTCAAAACTCTCCGTTCGCGTCGGGGCTCGAGCCAACGCCCGCAAACCCTCTAAACAGCCAATGTCGGCCCTTTCCATTTTTAATTGGCCGCCCTGCCGGCGTAACACCCTCAGAGACCTGTCCGTAAGTGTTGCACTAGCAGCTCTAATCACGAGCGCTTCGGCTCAAAATGATCTGCCTTTAGATGCGCCTCAGGCCTTTTTTTCAAAAAATTTCCAAGAAAAACTTCGCGTTCGAGAAATCTGCCACTCTCAGTTGGGAACCTCAAGTTTTTCTCAAGGTGCCCCTTTATTCTGCTACCAGAAAGGGCGGGGAGGCTTCAGTTCAGGCAAAGGCCGGAAAAGCCAGGGATTAATGGCTACGGCGGGTTACAAAGACGGCGGCGTTATCGAGGAGGCCACGACGGAACAATTAATAGGGCTGTTAATCCGCCAACAGACTAGTCACGGCAAGTCTGACTTGAAAAACGAAGGAGGGAAAAGCGGAAGAGGGGTCAGGCGAAGGAGCGAAGTGTGGAAATAGCGAATAGGGAAAGAGGGGGAATACGAGGCTTCATTTCCCCGCTCCCCTATTTTCCCTCGGAGCCTTTCGTTTGCCCCCTCTTCCCCTCTTCCCCTTTATGCCTAATTCACTGCAAGGTGATGGTACCGCCGTTACTTCTTTCGCCACCGACCAGGAAAGTTAACTGCACTATACCGGCTCCGGCGAGCTGTGATGGGATCATGAAGTTCAATTGATCGAGTCCCGGCAGCACGCCTTGCTTTCCAGCAAACTCGACTGGGAGATTGACCATTACTCCGGTGCTCAGTCGTGCCTGCACGATTACAGACTCAGCAAAGTTTTGCCGCAATAGGCCATCAACGTAGACATCGTTGCCCGGATTGGAATTGACGGCGCTGCCGCTGACACCAGTAACGTAAAGTGTGACCCTGGTTCGCTTATCGGATCCAAAATTCGCTTGAGTGATTACGTTGAAGTTAGCAGGTATCTGGTGGGCCGCGTTCAGTGCAGCGGCACTTCCACCGTCACTTTCGTTTGTAGTGAATAACCAGGTGGCGTTTGCCGCAATGCTGGTTTGCCCGCGCGAAATAAACCCGTTGGGAGAAATAACTATCACTTCAACGGTGCCTATCGGTATTTCGGGCGAAACAAAGAACGAAACTCGGCCAGGTCCCGTGAAACACACCGGTACTGCTTTGCCACCCATAACGACGGTGACTCCCGCAAGTTCATAGGGAAGCGTTCCACCTGCGCCGATTGGCGAGAAAAGGGTTTGACTACTAAATGGCGAAGTAATGGAGTCGCCAAAGACGGATCCGAGACTTAAGGGCGCTAGTTGCGAAGGTCTGCCCTGAGTGTAGGCTACACTCACGGGACTAATGTTGATATCAAGTCGCGCGTTAGCCGCGGTTGCCTGAGCCTGAGTTGCAGCGGAAACGACGCCGTAGAGTAGTAGGTCTTCCGATACTGCTAAGTGAGCTACCAGACGCAGCAGATTATTTCGAACCGAGTTGGAGGGTCCGACTTTGGCGGCCAGTCCGGCATCGGCTTTCGCAAGGTAAAGCGCGGCTTGCAATTGTCTATTAACCGAGTTTGCCGCGGCAAATGTCCCTTGCTCCACGAGGAAGTCAGAGTATGCCGATTGCACGTCGTTCGCCAGCAGCTGTAGCTCTGATGAAAGGGTGGCAGCAGAATATATAGCTTCTCCGCCACCGTAGGTTGGGTTGGTGGCCAAGTCCACGAGCAGATTGTTGCCTCGGTCGCGAGCCTTCTCGATGCTTGCCGGCGAGTTCTTAACAGAGATTGCCACTGGGCTCGAAGTCGTCGTGGCTCCTCGGTTGTCGGTGGCGACTGCCGTCAACGAATAGTTGCCGTTAGGGAGGTTGCTCCAAACGTAATTGTAGGGACTGACCGTCGTTGTGCCAATCAGAATGCCATTCTTGTAGATATCAACTTTGGCGACCGAGCCATCGGTATCGCTAGCCAACGCTTGAATCGTTAGGTTAGAGCCGGTCCCAAAAACCGAATTGATCGCTGGGGAGGTCACCCTTACCGCTGGCGGAATATTTGAGCCCGGACTCGGAGTAGGTGTGGGAGATGGACTTGGCGTCGGTGTGGGCGTCGGTATGGGAGTGCTGCCACTAAAATACAAGCCACTGAGGACTGCAGTCTTGGCGCCCGTTCGAATGACGGATATTTTGACGCGTCCGCGAATGTCCCAAACAAGATATTGGCCACCATTGAAAGCAGAAATTGCCTTGCTATCGAGTAACGTATTCGTCGCCCAGTCGAAAACATCAATCCGTTGCGATCGGTTGTTTCCATCCCAATCCAAACTGTAGAGGGCAACGCGATGATACTGACCGTCAGTTATGTTTAGATCAATGGTGAAGGATGAGTTCGCACTCCATCTGGCCGCAAGGCGGTCGGTGCCGGTGGCTTTTTGCAGCGCGCGAACGTCGGCGGTTGATGCCGTCCACGTCGGCGAGGTGTAGCCGGTAACATTCACCTGAGCGTAGCTCGGGTAGTTGAGCGAGTCGTTTACCGTGTTGTACCCCTGGGTGCCATAGATACCTTTCCAATTACCTTTTGTAGTCGCATCCACTTGAACGAACAATGCGCTCGATGACGCTGCCGGTGCTGGTGTCGGCGTCGGAGTTGGAGTTGGAATTGGCGTCGGAGTTGGAGTTGGAATTGGCGTCGGAGTTGGAGTTGGCGTTGGCGTTGGAGTTGGCGTCGGTGTTGGAGTTGGCGTCGGCGTCGGTGTTGGCGTCGGCGTTGGTGTCGGTGTCGGTGTCGGTGTCGGTGTCGGCGTCGGCGTCGGCGTCGGCGTCGGTGTTGGTGTTGGTGTTGGTGTTGGTGTCGGCGGCGGGGCTCCACCGTAACGCCACGCTAAATATCTTCCAGCCGCTCTGTAGTGCTGGTTGTACCCTTTCGGATCGTTGCCTGCTACATAATTGCTGACTTGGTCCTCGGTGAAGCCGAAGATTGAATCGTAGATGTCATTGCCCCAGGTGGCGTACTTTGAGTCGCCGGTGACGCTGTAGGCCCAGCCGAAGGCGTGAAGGATCGTTGAACTATTCTGCCTTGCCCCCTCTACGCTATAAATGTTAGGAGCATTGATTCCGTAGTAGTCTCCGTTCGCGTACTTTGTGGGATTAACTGTAGTTCCGCCGTGGTAAAGATAATTGAATGCTCGCCAGCGCAAGGTAGAGCCCGGAATGCCGGCGTTTCGAGTCATGTACGGTCCGCCAGTGTAAAGGTGATCTACGCACTTCAGGATTGAAGTCTTGAGTGTTGCTTTTATCGTCGTATTGCTCGTCCCACGGTAGACATCAATGAGAGAGTGCAGCAGAAGCCCGATCATGAACGGCTGCATGATGCCGCGTAGATATCCGCCGTCAGGTTGCGGGACATTGTCAAAGTCGTCCCAACGCCACGAACCGTCAGGATATTGAAGTCGCGCATAATAGTTTACGGCAACATTTTCCACGTCAGCCAAAAACCCGGCACGCAGGGCCGCGCCGTTTGTAGCCATACCACCGGATTGTAAAGGGTATGAATCGGGTAACGCCTTGGCCATCCACGCGGCATATTGCAGCATGTAGGCACCATCGCGTACCCCGTAGTGTAAGGACGAATTGTTAACACGCAGTTTAAGCCATATGTCGAATTGGTAGCGTGTGAATCGTTGCAACCAGTCCCACATCTCAGGACGACCGTCCATAGCACGTAGCATTAAGCCGCCAAGAGAAGCATTACGTGGCGCAAACGATTGCTCAAGCGGGGTAGCACCAGAGTTAAAGGGTGAGAAACTCCACCACGAGTCAGTAACTTTTCGTGCGAGTGTTAGATGCGCTGGATCGCTTGAACGGTAGTAGAGAGCATAAAGACATAATCCCAAATCGTAATACTGATTGTTTATGTACAGATTGGAATCGCCAGTTGGTGGCGTGGCAGGAAAGTTTGTGCCGTGCTGAACGCCCTTAAGTTGTGTCGCGTCGAAATAATAAAACGGGTTCGCGGACGCTCCGAGTCTTAACTGAGGGCCGACAATGAATTCAACCGCGGGGCTGGGGAAAACGACGAATTCGCTAGCCTGAGCTGAGGCGGACTTACCACCAATCAGCACCAAGAGAGAAGGAAGGATCAGGAAAGCAATTAAGAGCGATGGGAGAGTTTGGCGGCGTATGGATGCCTGCCTGAAACTAACGAACATTTATTGACCTCACTTCGGTAGCCGGACGATCTCAAATTGAGACTCCTGGTTTTGCGAACCCACATCACTGCGGGGGTGCCGTTATCGGTGAGTGCCGGATCATGATCGGATTGACCTGCCGGCACACGTCCAAGACTCGAAAGCAACAAACTGACTATCAAAATTTACAGGGCGGTTTCGGTGGTAGCAGGCGCAACCAAGGGGTCGCATTCAGACCTCTGCGAGGAACCGACCCGCGGAAACGATTTAATTTTTGGAAGGAAGAAAGAAGAGAGGAAACCTTGGATCGGCGAACACCCAAGCCAAAGGTTCCAGTACCAGATGGACCACAGGAAAAGCTGTTGAGCCGAGTCTGATACTGTTCTTCGATCGCCTTCGGCAACCAGCCTTCCTTGAAAAACTCCTCAAGGTGCTTGGCTTTGCGTCCCTGTCTCACAACAGGTTTGCCTTTTTCGGGTGCAATCGTCGTTTTCTAAGATCACTGCCGCCCGTAGTGCTGGACTGCAGACGATTCTATTTAGCCGTCACGGAGAATGTTTGTCAAGAGTAATCTTTGGCTAACATTTTTTGGCATAATGGGTGGATGCTTGGGAGGGCAAAAGGATGAACCGAGCTTTCGGCTTACTTAATAGTGGAAGGCACTGCCGATAGGTGTCAAATACTGTAATCGGATCTGACACAGACTGCGATTAACTGTTCTCCCCACTTAAGGCGAGACATCGTATTTTTGACGGCACTTTTCAAGCTTGAGAGTGCAGAGGATTGAGAAACCGCAGCGCTCGAGTTGCCTTGGTTAGGTAATGGCTGAACACCTTCATCGGTCTTGGCAGCAGGTCTCGCCCACAATTCTTCCACGCCCATTCCCAAGGTTTGTAAGGAGATGACTTTGAAGCCATGCTTCTTAAGTAACGCTTTCAGCTGGAGGGCTTCGAAGTGATACAGGTGAATGGGAAAGGCCTGATACCGCTGAACATGACGCGGAATCAGGTTGGAGAACACTGAACCGGCAATCATTGCCCTCAGTGAGCCGGCATTAGGAACCTCAACGACAAAAATTCCGGCGGGCCGAAGCATTTCACTGACACCGCGCAAAACTGGGCCAGGGTCGACCAGATGCTCCAGTACTTGAATCATCGTGACGGCATCAACTTGACCTCTCAACGCAGAAGCACTTTTGAGGTCCGCGTAGACTTCGAAGTCTTGTTTTTTAAGTATGCTTCGCGCGTTGTCGCCAAGCTCGATGCCCGCAGCGCGACTCCAGCCTCGCGCTAAAGCGGCCTTCAACATGTTGCCTGAACCGCAACCGTAATCCAGCAAGACACCCTTTGGGCAATGTGTTTCGATGATTTCAAACCTCGCTCTCGCGTCGTGCTCCTGCGCACCATCGAAGTGAAGTTCATGACACTCATAACCCGGTTTGTTGTAAAAGCTCGTCAGTAACCCAAGGGATGGTCGGGGGTTTGTTATTACGAGCCCGCAGTCGGCACAAACACTTAGGCCTAAGTGATCTTTGACCGCGACAAAGTGATCGGCATCGATCCACTGGCTGGGGGTGTTTATCGACTTTAACTTATTCGAGTCGCAGGAAGGGCAGGACCTTACCGTTTCGATGAGATCTTCATTTGCGGTATCGGTTATCATTACTTGCACGCCCTAAGAGTTACAGAAGGACAAACACTCAGTTCCCTCAGTCAAATTCTGATTCAAAGAAAGTCATCGTATCGTTCTCGGAACAACATAAATCTTAACCACCTTGACGAATACTAAGCAAAGAATTAAATAATCAAAGGTGCGTTATCGTGGGACAATTCAACTTTCCAGGATTCCCACGGGCCATTCAAGTAGGGCCGACGTTTATTCCGGCCTCGATACTTCAAAAGAACTAATAGCACTCTTTTCAAACGGACGGCCGCCCGCCAGAATCTGACTAACCATTCATCATGCTTAAAGAGTCAAAGCTGTTAACCCTGCGTGGCCTCAAAAAGGCGGGGCTGTTTACTTTTTTCAAGAACAGCGATTGGCGACGCCGCCGCCTTCTAATCCTCGCGTATCACGGCATTTCTATTGATGACGAACATCTGTGGAATCCTGCTCTCTTCATGAGTTCCGATGATTTTGCTGATCGCTTACGCTTGATTAAGGAGTTTAATTGTACCGTCCTTCCCCTGAATGAGGCGCTGACTCGCATGTTCGCTAACGACCTACCCGAAAGGAGCGTGGCCTTAACGTTTGACGACGGAACTTATGATTTTTACAAGATGGCTCATCCTCTTATCAAAGGGTTTAGCTTCCCAGTCACTCTCTACCTCACGACATTTTACTCTTATTACCCTAAACCTGTTTTCGACGTAATGTGTTCGTATCTTATTTGGAAGGGTCGGGGATCCAAACTGGATTTAAAAGATCTTACAGGACAACATCTGGCCCTAGAACTATCAGAACCATCCAGGCGGGCCGTGGCACTGACGACAATCCAAGACTATGTTCAGCTTAATCACCTGTCCGCGGAAGAAAAAGATTCTCTCTTGGCCCGCTTGGCTAGTCAGCTACACGTGGATTATGACGACTTACTCTCCAAACGGATTCTGCAGATCATGTCACCAGATGAAGCTAGACAACTCGCGTCGGAGGGGGTCGACATCCAACTTCATACTCATCGCCATAGGACCCCTCTTGACCGCACCAAGTTTCTACGTGAAATAGTAGATAATCAAAACAGCATCCTTAGCATGACCGGTTCAGTGGCGAAACATTTCTGCTACCCAAGCGGGGTCTATGATGACGCGTTCTTCACGTGGCTGGAGGAGGCGGGCGTCACTTCGGCTACAACATGCACTCCTGATCTAGCAAAGCAGACTTCCGACCCACTGCTACTTCCGCGCCTAATAGATAGTCCAAATTTGTCGCCACTGGAATTCGAAGGTTGGTTGGCGGGAGTGTCCTCTTTGTTGCCACAAAAGGAGGCACCTAAGAAGGTGGCACCAAGAGTTTTGCGAAAGTAGCTGGAGCGTTTGTCCAACGGAGAACCTTGCTGCCCGTAGTCTTCTTGAAAAAACTGAATCTGTATTCAAAGCCTATCTTTTCGATGACGTGACGAGACGGACCGTTATTAGCTAATACCGCAATATAAATATGTTTGGTTTCGGGAATCAGCGACGCGTCGTGCAGCATCTGAGTAAGTGATTGGCGGTAGAGTCCTCTTCCACGCGCGGCAGGGTGTGTGTAATAACTCGTAAGCACCGCGGATTCTGGAGGTAAATTTAGTTCATACCCCACGTCCGACAGGACAGACTTCTCCTGCCGTTCAATGAGCCATCCGCAATGGATCAATGCACCTTCTTCCACGAAAGTATAGACGTGGTGTCCCAACTCCAGGTTCTCCATCGCTTGCCTAAGGAAGGGACTTACTCGAGGTTGCCAAGCCTCCGACGGGCGATAAGCCAAGAGATCCGGCAAGTGATCCTTGTTCATGATTTCTGAAGGCTGAAGAGATTGGGCTGTAGCGACATCAAACTCATATAAGCGCATCTCAGAAGTGCTCCACAGCCTATGCTTGGTTGCCTTATAGAGTTTACCTGGGAGCGTTGTGATCTGTGTGTGCACCAGTTTATGCCGAGCGTATCCGGCGATGTCCTGCGCCTGAGAGGGTGTCACATTAACTTTTTGTAACGCGGACTTGGTGCCGGCAATTAAGTTGCGTTTCACTCTATGCTTGAGGAAGTCGAGGCGGTTGAAGAAAATCGTCAGGATATATGAATCATCGTAGTGCGTAGCAAAACTGTCTTTATAGCCAGCGCCTGGCGTTAGATCAACCGCATCTATTTCTTCCTTCGCTAATTCAGCTCCGAGCATAAGCAGATGCAGCTTACCGGGTGAATATTTAGCGAAGAACGGGGAGTAGTTCAAAATCCCAAGGATGAGCTGAGGCTTGTTGTAGACGCCAATATGAGCCGAAATAAGTTGCTCGCCTGCCCAGAGCGCGGTCGCATGAAGTAGTCCTCCTTTGGACATCATCTCAAAGTAGAACGGCTTCTTTAAAGGATCTTCCTCAAGTAGGGTGTTGTGAACAGCGCCAATACGGAACGCACCCAACGTTACAACTTCGTCAAATATTTCTTCCAGCCTTACGGGGGAAGTAATGTGTTCGAAACGAACTTTTCCTTTCCTCTCTAGCCAACTAAGACGGTTTTTGTATCTCTTCTTCTTTAGGGTTTCGCGGAAGGAGCTTCCGTCGCCTACAGACATTAACGGACGCCTAATATCGCGAACGATGGCATTGCCAAAGTGTTGGCTTGTCCCAGCCCATCCAAGCGGCGTCCCGGGAGGCAGGAATAGAAATTGAAGATTTTTGATGGGAAACCGTTCGCGGATGGCTCTCAGGGCGCCGACTATGAAATCGTCGCCTTGTTGCGGATCCGACAGCCACGCTTGATACTCGGCTTGATGCCCTCCTGCCGCTACAATCGCGCCGTTATCAACCGAGATAGCCAGGCTTAGCAAACCTATCAGTCTTCCACTTCCATCCTTGGCGACGATCAGCAAGGGACTCCAGCGCTCTTTGTAAACGGAGTACCAGGCGCCGACAAAATCTTCCGCTTGAAAAACCGTTGCCCAGGGACACCGCTCGTGTAAATCACTCCATTTCTGCCGAAAGCTCACATCGTCCACTAATTGCAAAGCTTCGGTTGAAATGTAAATTTCAATTTCCATTATGACGGTGGGGAGAGTACTTAGAACGAATAGTCAGCCTCTTTGGAGCTAAATGAATATATAGAGTATTTGCAGAAGTCCCTGAGGAAGTAGATGTACCCAGCTCCGAAGCAACGGCGCTTAACGCACGGCCAAGTCACTTTTTAACGGGCGTAGGGAGGCTGGCCGCAACTCATTTACTTTTTCTTAACTCGGTCGTTTGCTCGCTTGAGTCGTGCGGCCGCCCAGCCCAACCGAATCTTCGCGTCAGTTGAGAGGGGATCACTACGCAACATCATCGCGGCAACCTTCGTGTGATCAAGCGCAGCCTGCAATTCCCTCAGCACGCTTGTGGGAGAAACATATGTAGCTTGTTCCGCCACGAATGCCTGACGCGCCTGTTCAATTTGCTGTATGAATTCATTGACCTGAGTTTCGTCGAGGCTATCAAGCGAAGGTAAGCTGTTAGCCGTCGACATGATATTAGAAAATAGATCCGCCGCGTTACGCTCAGGTACAGGAACAGCTTTGTCAGTTGCGGCGGGTACAGGAGCAGCTTTGTTGGTTGCGATCGACGGCGGGGACCTAAGGTCCCCTGCTCCAACTCTCCAAACAAGATAGCGACCGCCCATACGAAAGTTTTGATTGTAGTTCTTGGCCGTTCCCGCCGCCTCGTCGTGAATCCCGTCTGTGACGTCTCCAAACGCCGATTCAAACAACTCGTCCCCCATCGTTTTGAATGTTTCATCACCTGTTATTTGATAGACGTATCCGTAGGCAGGTAAATTCGTGGCAATCCCCTGGCGCGCGCTCGTCACTTCCCACGCAGCTGTCGGGTTCGATCCTACATCACTCCCCTTTTTCCATTTCGTCGGATTGACCGTCGTCCCGCCGTGATACACGTAATGGAAACTGCGCCAGCGTAGGCCGCTAAGCGAGGGTACTCGATCGTCCTTACGATAGGGACCATCTTGATATAGATGGCGACACACTTTCATCAACTGCGTCTTGATACTCTCCTTCACGTCCGGCCGCACTGTCGCTCGGTGCACATCAACCAAAGCCTGCGTTAACAATCCCACCATAAACGGCACCATAATGCCCTGCGATGTCCCGCCGTCAGCATCGACCGCATAGCCGTCGTCCCAGCGCCAAGACCCATCTGGATACTGCAACCGACCGTAATAATTGACTGCCGCATTCTCCGCGTCCGCCAGAAATCCAGCGCGTAGTGCAGCGCCGTTTGTGGCTGTGCCTCCTGCCTGTAACGGAAATGAATCGGGCAGTACCTTCCCCAGCCAGGTCGCATACAAAAGCATAAAACTGCCATCACGCACTCCCTGATAGGGCTGCGGATCTTTGATCCGCAGCTTCACCCAAATGTCGAACAGGTAACGCGTGTAGACCCGCAGCCAATCCCACATCTCCGGCCGCCCGTCCAAGGCCCGCAGCATCAGCCCACCCAACGATGAGTTGCGCGGTGAGTAACCGAGTTTTTCGAAGTCTCGGCTCGTGCCGCTCCTGATCGGCGATGAAAGCCACCATGAATCTGCCACCTTGCGGGCTGCAGCAAGATGCTGCGGATCCCCAGTCCTGTAGTAGAGAGCGTAGAGAGACAAAGCTAGATCATAATAATTGGCGTTCATGTAAACATCGCCGTTTATATTACTGCCATCCGTGTATTCGGTGTCGGCGTTGACGCCGGTCTGGTCGGCATACGCGTAGGGCGCTGTCAGCGTTAATTGAGTATCACTCTGAACCGAACGCACTTGGACTGGTCGGTAGGTGTCACTGACACCTTCCCTTATTCGCAGGCGACCATTGAAGAAGGGTGCGGGCCCAGAAGGATCTACTTGCGATAAGAACCTCGTACCGACCCCTCGTACAATCACATCTCCTTTTTTTACCTGCACCGTACCGTCCAGTTGAAGCGGCGGAAATTTGGGAAATTCTCGGCCGTGAATCGTGCCTCTTGATAGTTGGGTGGAGTCGAACCAGGGATGAGGGCTTAGTTTGCTGCCCATTTTTAGTTGAGGGCCAATGATGAATTCTACTTCGCGACTAGGTAGAGTAACGAGCTCAGAGGAATCAACGACCGGGGGGGCAAGGCGGGCTGGTTGAGGTTGTGGTTGTGCTCGGCAAACTGTGAGACAGGACACCAGCAAAATGCCCACGCCCAAACGACAAAACGCTTTCAACTCAAGCTGTCCGCGGGCTCTTCGGCTCATAAATCTAAAGATAACGACGAGATTAGACGGTTTGCAACTCCCGCCCCATCATCTTCTCTACCAGCTGTGAGTAGTCTTCGCGGTTTAAGGGAAGAGTAACGGCTTCACCACGGACAGAACTCAGGATCATTGCATTAGCCAACTCGACAGCGTTGCGTCCTTCCGCGCCGGGGCATGTCAGGAGCGCATTTCCCTGAGCAGCGGCCGCAAAGTCGTCATAGAACAATGCGAGCATGTTGCCGTCAGGCGGCAAGTTTATGTCGCGCGTATCGCTTTCCAGGTTAGCCATCAACCGCGTGTCGTTTGCAGTGCGTTCACTGATCGAATCGCGGAGCCGGGCGATTGAGACCTTGCCGTTCTCAATTGTGATGCGACCGCGGTCACAAGAGATCACCGTTCGCGAAATTGCCGGAGCTTCCACAGTGCTGATATGGATATAACCGTGAGCGCCGTTAGGATGCCGGAGAATTGCACTGGCGGTGTCTTCGACCTCGATCTTGTGCAGACTTGTATCGCACCGGGCGGTCAAAGTCTCTGGCATACCGCATAACCAGGCGTAGCGATCCAGGATGTGCGGGGCTTGATTCAACAGAACTCCGCCACCTTCTCCTCTCCAGGTACCGCGCCAGGGACTGCTCTGGTAGTAAGCCTCTGAGCGCCAGGCAGATTCAATCATCGAACAACGATAAATTTGTCCGAGTTCCCCGCTATCGAGCAACCGCTTGGCGTATAAGTACGCTGGTTCGAAACGTTTTTGATGGACTACTGAAAAGATGCCCGGGCTTGCAGCGGCGACTTCCAGCACTTCATCAGACTGGGCCACCGTTACAGTCAAAGGTTTCTCGCACAGCACATGTAAACCGGCGCGCAACCCGGCGATGGCTAAGTCAGCGTGTTGCCAATGCGGCGTTACTATCACGATGCAGTCCACTTCACCGCTCTCAATCATCTCGGAGGCGGAGTCGAACCATTTGCATCCGTATTCAGAAGCTACCTCACGACCGCTTTTGGCTTGAACGTCTGTAACAGCGGCCAGCTTCAAGGCGGGATTAGCCTTAATCGTCGAAGCATGCTCACGTCCCATCGCGCCCACGCCGATAATGCCCAGCCGAACTGGTTTTTCAGTGGCAGTGCTGGCAGCCGGCATCGCAACCTTTGTTTGTACTTGAGTCGCAACAGGCGCAACAGCCGAACCAACCTTCACGCTCTCAGGAGCATAGTTCCTTTGCACCTTTAGAAAGGCCGCCGCAATCTCTCTCATATCCGCCTCACTACCGAGGAACAGATGATGCGGCAGGAAGATCATATCCGTGACAGCCTGATCCGATACTGGAGTCGGCAAGACTCTCAGGTATTCAGGATGCCTTTCGGCCAGACTCTGTAATGCAGGTTGCTGAGACATAGTGGCCGAATAACCGCGGCCCAGAGGAATGCCTTCAGCCTGCATCGCCCTGATGAAGTCTTCGACTTTTAAGCCACCGCAATGTTCTGGGCGATAACGAACCACGAACATGTGAACGCCATGTCGCAAAACACCGGGACCGATCTTCAGGGGCTCAACGCAGGAGATATCGGAGTCAAGCTGCTTGCGTAATGTCTCGGCGTTTTCCCATCTCGTCTGTTGTTGCGCTTCCAGTTTTTGCAAACGGTGTAAGAGCACCGCCGCGACATATTCAGTGGGGCGGATGTTGAAGCCAAGTGATTCGTGGCCCCAGCGCTGTCCGCCAACACGAGTCCGGCCCACGTTATGAAAAGAGTAAGCACGCTCAAAAATTTCGAGATCGTTGGTCGTAAACGCTCCACCTTCGCCCGAGCTGAGATTTTTCTGAGCTTGGAAACTAAAACCGGCCGCATCTCCGATTGCTCCGGCGCGACCCAGTTCATGAATAGCACCATGGGCCTGCGCGGCGTCTTCCAATAGTACGAGGGAATGGCGCTTGGCTATATCACGCAGCGCTGTCATATCGGCAGGCTGCCCGAAGAGATGCACCGCCATGATGGCGCGTGTCTTTCCAGGGATAATTGCTTCTTCAACTCGCCGAGGATCGAGAGTGTAAGTATCGGGATCAACGTCCACCAGGGCTACACCGAAACCGCGATCCACTACCGTGCTTGCACTAGCAATGAATGACAGGTTAGGGACGATCACTTCTCCGCCATAACCGATGCCATCATGGTTCAATGCCGCAGCAACGGCCACGCGCAACGCGTCTGTGCCATGTGGTAACAGCAGTGCGTATTTGGCGCCGCAAAATTCAGCCCACTGCTTCGCGAATTTGTTTGCTAATGGTTGGGGTAGACCTTCAATTCCACTTAAGAAGACCTTCATCATCGTCGGCCCCAACTGCACAGCCCACTCGCCGATGCCGGAGGAGGGATAAACCGGCCAGGGTCGGAAGCGGGTGTCACGAACTGGAGAACCTCCGTCCTTGGCTAATGTGCCAATCAATCTTCCGGGCTTCGGTGGAAGACTCGGCAATATTTTGATTGCACCCTTCGCAGCTATCCGAGCCGACTTGGTTACGACTTTTTTAAGTTTTGGCATTTATTACTCCCTGACTTACGCACTCACTCAATGTCTGCGCGACATGCTAAGTTCTAAGTTAACTTTTTCAAGCTCGAGACGCGGCAGTCCCGCGGGCAGTTTCAGCCACAAGTAATAATGGATCATTTTTCAGCTCTTTAACTATCCGCTCATGAGCTGCGGCGGCGTGCGGGATATACAGCAGCTCGCCCATCCCAAGTTTGCGTCTGATTAACAGCCCCTGCTCTTCCAGCCAGGCATCCATTGCTCCAAAACGGCGCGTCACACCCATATCCTGGCGCCAAGTAGGAATTTCTTTTACTTCACCGCTCGGGACTCTACTGCGAAGCGTTAGCTGCTTCGGAAAATAAAGGTAGGGCACCTTTGCAGCGTCTTCAGCCGTGTGAAAGAGGGTATAGGCATCAAGCGTCGCCCCGAACATCAGGACGCTGCCGTCCTCTTCAATTATACGTTCGTAAGGCGTGCCTCGACCGCATGGCGTTTCACAAAGTTCATGGGCTTCGATGAAGCTCTGCGCTTCCGCCCCGCTGCAGGCGATGGAGTGGCTAGGGTGCAGGCTGCGCACCACGCCGGGCTGTTGACGAAAGTGGTTAGTTATCGCTCCAACTACGCTGGGGGTTATTTGGTAGTCATAGATAGGTGCTTCGCCAGTTTCACCTGGATAGCTCCACGTGTGGGTTGGTAGCGCCAGCTTGACGTCGTCCGATAGCCACTCTCCAAACGCTCCCATAACTGTTGGGGGCCCATCGATTATGAAACCGCAAGAGGACAACGAACTATGGACGAGTAAAGTGCGGTCCTGTACCGGAGCCAGGCTTCTGAGCGCTTCAGTTATTTTGGACTGGTCGAGACTTACAAGTTTCTGGCGGGCCCGTTTGAGCCGACGGGCAATTCCCCCTGCTACTCTGCGTCCAGTTCTGCTTATTGTCTTTGTAATATCTGCCGCCATTAAATCGCTAGCTTCCTACACAAATTTGGCCTAAGACAGTCGCAATTGTCGCTGCGAGGGCATGCTCCCACGGTCCAGGCTTTGCCGGACTCCCACCTAGATGTTTAAGCATAATATCTTCCCAAACCATTCGTCCCAACCAACGGCGCTGCGGAGGCATATATCCCAACTTATCAACTCTTTGTCTGATAGGTTCGGGCACCGTGCCCTTAATTGCCTCGCGCAAGATCCATTTGGTCCAGCCGTGGCGATGCAAACACGCATCAGGAAGTGTGAACACAAACTCGACGAGCCGGTGGTCGAGAAAGGGCATGCGCACTTCGCGATTAAAAGCCATGCTGTTACGGTCCGCGTAGCGAAGCAGTTCTGCTAATCCCTGTCGGGTCGTATTCCACCACAACAACTTGCGCAAGCCGGAGACCTTCTTGAACTCCACAGGATACTCGGGCCTGATCGGCTGAATGTCCCCCTGACCACTCATTCTTTGACGAACGCTCTTGAAAACATCTTTAACCGTACGTGGCATGCTTTGAATCAGTATCCTCTTGGGAGAGCCTGGCGCTACGCCATGAAGCTCAAGGCATTGCTTTCGCCAGTTACGGTACGAATTAAGATTCAAACTCTTCATGAGATCATCTGCTATCACGTCAAAGTACGAGTGGTAGCCGGCAAGCGTCTCATCGGCACCCTGTCCATCCAGCAACACAGTTACGCCGCGTTGTTTGGCGAGCCGCATGACGCTCCATTGCGCATAAACGCTGGACGACGAGAAAGGCTCTTCCTGGTGCCAAAATAGTTGACTTAAGTCTTCAAAGAGCCCTTCGCCCGTTGGCCAAACGTTGTGGGCATCGACACGAGCAGCACCAATTACTAAGTCGATCCACTTTCCTTCGTCTGAGGCGGGGTCGTCGAAGCGTGCAGAAAAAGTCTTTGCAGCTTCCCGCTCTGACAAATGCTGCGCCATCGTGAACACGATGGCGCTCGAATCAAGCCCGCCTGACAAGCTGGCGCCTACCGGCACCTCAGCCTGCAGACGAAGCCGGATCGAATCGCTGAACAGTTCGCGGAATTTCTCTGTGTACCAACAGTCAGAGCGATTCTCATCTATCAATCGGGGATCGAGATCCCAATAGCGACGTTTTTGCAGCCCCGCTGGACTCAAACGCAAACAATGGGCTTGCGGCAATCTCAGAATATCCCGATAAAACGTCTGCTCGCCGCAGTCTAATTGGTTGTAATACTTGTAAAGGTCATGTGTTTCCTCATCAATCTCCCTTTGAACAACCCGGGCGGCCCAAAGTGCCTTCATCTCGGATGCAAATGCAAAAAGGCGACCTGGAAGGTAGACGTAGTGCAGAGGCTTCTCACCGAACCGGTCACGCGCCAAAAACATCGTCTTCGTTGACGTATCCCAAATGGCAAATACAAACATCCCGTTGAGCCGATCAAGACATGATTCGCCCCATGTCTCGTAGGCAGCAAGCAGAACTTCTGTGTCTGAATTTGTGTGAAACCTGCGGCCCAGACTAATCAGCTCAGCGCGCAGCTCAAGGAAGTTGTAGATTTCCCCGTTGAAGACAATCCAATGTCGCCCATCCGGGCTCTGCATAGGTTGATGTCCTAGCGGTGAAAGATCCTGGATTGAGAGCCTGCGAAAACCAAATGCAAGATCGATCGGTTCGCCTTCAAAGGTGTTAATTAACGGCAGAGTTAAGCGGGGATCTGTGTCTGGTCCGCCACACGAAGTGGCGCGACCAGTTTGTGTGTTCAGCAGCACATAACCCTCGTCATCGGGCCCGCGGTGCCGTTGCGTATTTGTAGCCTGAGAGACAAGAGACACATCAAGCGGTTCGCCGTTCAGATTGAGGATACCGAATATGCCACACATAGTTAGATCATCCGGTCGCTAGTAAGGGCGCACCGACACCCAGGCGAATTTTTGACATGAAGTTGATAATGGCAGTTAGAACTTAGAAAGGTGCGACCGTTGTTGGGCCTTTAACTCCTGACCAACGCGGGATGGAGCCTGACGGGTTCAGGCCCTCCTGTGACATCAGGCCACGTTTTATCATGTCTTGCGGGTCTATGTCTTCCGGCAACCCGTAGCATTGCACCACCTCAGCTGTAAGTCGCTGGAGATCAGGATTGATTAGTTCGTCCTTAAGAGGCCGATAGTCGCTGGCAAAAAAACTAGGGTAGTAATCGCTCTCATGGTTTTGTGTTGATTCAAGGCATTCCAACATATGTTCCGCAACCCTGGTTCGATCATGATATTTCTCTACAAATGGGCGGCCTGCGGCGGCTAATCGAAGTCTCAATTCTTTATCCGTAAGCAACCGCCGAAGCTGCGTGTATAAGTTCTGCGGATTCAGGTGCAGCATCGGAGGATCTGGCGGTAGGGGCACGAGCTCAGGATGGTTTCCACCGGCCAAGGCACATCCGGTCGCCATTGCTTCCAGACCAAGCATTCCATAGTGCGCCTCATTTAACTCGTCCACCACCACATCGGAGTCAACAAGTTGCCTGATAACCTCCTCGTTCGGCAAGCCTTCCAAAAGTTTGAGCGTAAACTCTACGCCCTCCGCCTTCAACTTCTCGAGAGTTGCCAGGATTTCCGCCGTGCCCTTGATCTCGCGGTTGGAAGGCGCATGAACGACCACAGGAACGTCGCGACCAGACACATGATAACCATATGTTTCCAGATTCATAGCTAGGTACATGTGCATGTAAGGCCTGACAGCTAATTCTGCGAATGAGGGTTGAAAGAAAATAACGTCTGCATATCTCTCGGCCATCCGCAATGTGGCCAATGCCTGATTCAGTGAATTGCCCTGACGGTAACCGTCATAAGCTGCGAGGCCAAAAGTTTTTCGACTGATTTCAGTTGCTGCCCAATATCGGATATCGCTTCCCTGAAAAATGGAGATTATTTTTTTTCCGCGGGCTTTCAGAATGGGAAAGTCCTGATTGCCAGGCAGCAGACTCCTCCCATATTGGAAGATATAAACGTCGTAGTCGTTCAAGAAGTCAGGAAACCCCATTTTCCTGATAGCTCGGTAGGTTCGATTCAGCAACCCTCGAGGATAACGCACCAGTGGATGTTTAACTTCTTGAATAGTTTTGGGAAAGGGCAATTCCGAATAAAGCAAGTAGTCGTACGGAAGCGTCGCGTAAAAAGGATTGAGATCTAAGAGAGCTGTTTCTGCTTGATACCCCAGATTACGGAAGGCCTCAGCCAGCTCGTACAATTGGCGCACAATCTCGACTGTTCCGAGAAGGATTCGAGGAAGCGTCATGAGCTAATCGTTTTGAGAGATCCTAACAACAGCGTTCAGTGAGAGGACGCCATGCTGAAAGTTTACGTTCGACTCACGGCCTCAGGATTGAGAGTGGATCCTGGTAAAGCTTTGCTTCCTGCTGGCAACGCCTCCCTTTGCGGCTGAGAGCGAAGATGTGGCGCCGTGTACTTCATATAAAAGCTTTTTGGGACGCGGTCGAGTTTGTAAAGTAACCAGAAGAGCCAGCGCATCTTTTCGAAGGTCTGCTTATAGGTCTTGTAGTCGTGATAGGTCTTCTCGGGTAGGTTCATTAGTTCTTCAAACTCCGAATCAGTGAAACCTAATCGTTTCTTAACCATTTGCACGATGTCCGGATCGTACGGTGGGGGTTGGCTGATTGAATCCAGTGCTTCCTCGCGATCCAATTGTCCTGACCTGACTAACGCGGAGTGACCAAGCAAGCGGCCGTCAACACCGAAACGCTGGTACATAAAATAGCTCCAATAAAACGCCGCAAACCTGTTTTCAAGATGGTGCCCGCCGTACCATTTCCAACCTAATTCCGAAGTCAGAAACTTCATGACATCTTGTTTTTGGTAGTTCATGTAATAGAGCGGACGAATCTTCTTGATACTGGAAATGGCCGTCCAACGAAGAAAAGATGTGAGCCAAAGATTAGGAAATGTTTTTAACTTCTGCGTGCCAAATTGCTTCTGAACACTCTCGATATACTTTCCATCCATGTAGAGCCAGCCGAGCGGACAAATACCCTCTGAGCGGAAAGAGTGTCCCTCAAAAATGTATTTCACCTTGTATTTGTCGCACGCCATGTTCAATGTCACGGCCAGACCGATGTCAGTTGGCGCCTCAATGTCGCGCACTCCTGCCTTCAAGAACGAACGATAAATGTCGTCGTACTCTTCGTTGTCCACGACATACGTGTACAAATCTACGTCCAGCGCTTTAAGGACGTTTTGAATGTTCTCTACGGCAACTGTCGAATTCCACGTGTTGTCGAAATGGACCGCTAAAGGTCGCAAACCCAGTTCCTTCGCCTTGTAAAGCATGTAAGACGAATCACAACCGCCACTCACGCCAACCACAACGTCATACTGCTTACCTTGTCCCTCAGTCCTGATTTTATCGACAATGGCGCGCAAACGGCTTTCGCCTTCGTCGCCAACCGGGTATTCGGCTTCCATCGCGTCATGCTGGTGACAGTAGTTACAAACACCATTGCTATCAAAATTGATTGTTGGGACGTTGTCGTCGTAAAGACACCGGGTACATCTTTGCGGCATTTCTAAACCTCGTTACTAAAATTCAAAGCTTCTATTCTCAATTCAAAACACTCTGTAACTCGGAACGCGTGGGAAAGTTAATCAGTACCGCGCGATTGCGTCCATGATAGACAACCATACTGCCGGCAGCAACTCCGGCAGCGCCTCCCTGCTTCACGGCAATACCGAAGTCTTCCACTTTACCCGCACCTCCGCAGGCAATGACGGGGATGCTAACCGCGCTGGAGACGTTTTTTATCAGTTCCACGTCGTATCCCGCCAGGGTGCCGTCTCTATCTATTGAGTTCAATAATATTTCCCCAGCTCCGTGTTGTTCCATTTGAACCGCAAGCTGAACCGGATCAAGGTTGGTGGCGTTCCGGCCGCCGTGGGTGTACACCTTGTAACGCCCCCAAAGGGTCCTCTTAGCATCTATAGACACAACGACGGCCTGATTCCCGAACTTATCGGCAACTGTCCTCACAAAAGCCGGGTTTTCCACGGCATAACTGTTTAACGAGACTTTCTCGATTCCCAGGCTAAAGATTTCTCCTGCGTCCTCAAGGGTCCGAACGCCGCCCCCGTAAGCGACGGGCATAAAACACTCGCTGGCGATTTCGGAGATGATCTTAAAAGGAGGTTTTCGCTTTTCAATCGTGGCGGTGATATCGAGGAAAATCAGCTCATCAACTTCCTTCTCGTTGTATATTTTGATGGCATTAATCGGATCGCCCACATAACTTGGATCCTTAAACTTGATGGTCTTAACCAGCCCTGCCTTTCTCAAAAGCAAGCAGGGTATTACGCGCGTTGTCAGCATCAGGCCAGCTCCGCAAAATTACTGAGCAGCTTCATCCCAAACTTGTGACTCTTCTCAGGATGGAATTGAGTCCCCATGATATTGCCGTTCTGTAATGCTGAGACGAATTCGTCGCCGTGATGTGTGGTCGCTAGAACATCGGAGTCGTTTTTGCACACTACACGGTAGGAATGCACAAAATAAAACCGCGCTTCGTCGTCTAGATCCTTAAATAAAGAGTCGTGACGCTTGACTGTCACAGTGTTCCAACCCATGTGAGGAACCTTGAGATGGCCGTTGCCTTCTTCTATTCGGAACCTAACGTTTGAACCTTCGATCCAGCCCAGTCCTGGTAACTCGCCCTCTTCGCTGTTCTCCATCAACATTTGCATTCCTAAACAGATACCCAGAGTCGGCGCCCGCCGGCCACGGGCTTTCTCCTTCAGTACGCCAATCAGGTTCGAATCCATGAGGTGTTTCATTCCAGCATCAAAAGCACCCACCCCCGGGAGAATCAGCTTGTCAGCTTTTTCAATCTCCACCGGATCGGAAGAGATAATTGCATCGGCTCCCACCTTCTTTAGCATGTTCAGCACCGAGCCGAGATTTCCGATACCGTAATTAACTACGACAATCATTTAGAGCTTTAAAACCTCCCACATCAACGGTTCAATCGCTTGATGTTAACGCTACCGTCAGGACTTGGGTAGACCTTGCCGTGGGGACGGCATGGCACGCCAAACGCGACGGTGTCAGGAGCAATGTCTCGGCTGACGAACGAGCAAGCGCCCACCAAGCTATGTTCGCCTATGGTTACACCTTTGACAATTACAGCGCGACTTCCAACATAACATCAATCGCCGATCTTGACTGGTGCATACGGGTGTTTGGTCTTTCCGCGAGACAAGATGGCCTTGCGCCAATGCCGCATAACCGCACACCACACTGTGTGATGCCACATCAACCACTCTTGGTTATGTTTGCCATGCCGCCGAACGGCTTGGACGGATTTACCGTGTGCGTTGTTTTGCCAACGCGACCCGGTCCATTTTGGTTCAATCTCGATGCCAGGGGCCGTTGGTCACTACCCGTTAGGCATATTGATGCTCACTCCTCATATACACTTTAAACCTAGCCTTAATTTCAGCCATTCTGTCTACTTGGATTCGGGTCGGCCATGAAGTGAGCTCTCGGCGGGCTGACCGATCGGTTCGACCGATTTGTAGGGGATGGGTCTGATGCCCACAATTCGCTCTGACATGCGCTCCAATCAATCACTTGTTTCTAGTGCACGAACCAGACGGGCATCATTCGGCCATCCCACTGTAACAAGAACCGATTAGCTTGGGTGAGACGCGCGTGCTCAACCGTGTTAACCACACTAATAGGAATTCCCCCGTAAGATTGTTTACACGAAGAATCAATTTCTTAACAAAAATGCGACGGGAAAGCCACTCTTCACAATCGACAAACATCGACAAAAAGGATTACTCTGTCGGCACTCCTCTACGTCCTGTTTGAAAAGTCTCAGTTGTGTACCAACTCTGACATGCTTGTTTGAATTTCATACGAGTAAGAGAGGTTGATCCCGTAACGGAAAGTTAAGATCAACCAAAACCCGGTCGCTTTTCCCATAAACAAAAAAGTTGCTGGGGCCCAAAATTTGCGACGAGGGTGACGTCTCTTACAAGTGCGTGACTTTTTCACGCGTGCGGAACTTCAACAACCTAACGGTTGGTGAGCAGTCCCGACATTACTCCGGATCCTGTTATGCAGCCCAGTGACGGATCTGATCTTACTGCTCTTTTCTTCATTGGATCGCCCCGACGCCCATTAACTTCAAATGGACTCGCCGGCTCCAAAAGGCGCAGCTCTAAGTCTCCTACTCCAGCCCAACAATTTCTGCGCCCTGAGGAATTCAGCCAAAACAGTCAGATCGGATTATCAATGGTTGCACTCTTGTAATCGAGGACAGCCATGTCCATCTCCTCTACGCGCAAGTTACCCGGCCACTTGTGGGCAAGGCGAAGCTTCGTTTTCTATCTCCTGTTTCTCGTAAGCGCTTTGGGGATTTGTCCCAAGGTGAATGCGCAAGGTGGGCCTTCCACCGTGGGTCAATGGTCGGCAGTACAGACTTGGCCATATCGCGCTATACACTCACAGATGTTACCTACCGGCAAGGTAATGTTCTGGGATTCGTACGCTGTTGCTGACCATCCTCAACTTTGGGATCCAAATACAAATACTGTGACTCCAGCGGCCCAAGCTGGCTATAACATATTTTGTACGGGATTCTCGTTCCTCCCCGACGGCCGCCTGTTTCTCGTAGGGGGGCATTACGTTGATAATTGGGGCCTTCCTTACACTTACACCTATAACCCCTTCACGAATTCGTGGACCCCTCTGCCGGACATGAACAACGGCCGGTGGTATCCGACTTCTATCGCATTAGGGAATGGAGACATGCTGGTCGTTTCCGGCATGGCAGATACCAATTCGGGCGCTAATCTCGTGCCTCAAGTCTGGCAGACTGCAAGCGGATCTTGGCGAAACCTTAACAATGCCCAACTACAACAGCCCTATTACCCCTACATGTTCCTAGCGCCAAATGGGCGGGTCTTTAACGCCGGCCCAACTCGGACAACCCGCCTTCTTGACACGTCAGGCAACGGGAGTTGGACCGTGGTAGGCAATAACAAATACGGAACACGAAACTGGGGCTCAGCGGCTCTTTACGACGACGGCAAAGTACTTCTTCTGGGCGGGATAACCGGAGATTTTTACGATCCCACATCAGCCACAGCTCCCACCGCCACGGCTGAGGTCATTGACTTGAATGCTCCGACTCCGGCATGGCGATATGTTGCATCAATGACTTACGCTCGTAAACATCACAATGCGACTCTTCTCCCGGATGGCAAAGTCCTGGTAACCGGGGGTAGCAGTGGCGCCGAGAATACGGCTGATCCCTCCACAAACCCAGCTCTTGCCGCTGAGATGTGGGATCCGGCCACAGAAACCTGGACTACTCTCGCCAGTAATACTGTCTACCGGGGATACCATTCAACTGCACTCCTACTTCCCGACGGACGCGTGCTGTCCGCCGGTGGAGATCACGGTGGACCTTCTGCGGAAATTTACTCACCGCCATACCTGTTTAAGGGAGCGCGACCGACCATTACGTCCGCTCCAACGACTGTCAATTATGGTCAGACCTTTTTTGTGGGGACTCCGGATGGGGCGAGTATAACTAAGGCAACTTGGATACGGCTTGCATCGGTCACGCATACCAACAACATGGGCCAGCGTATCAACCGTCTAACGTTCTCATCGACGGCTGGTGGCCTGAACATTACCGCGCCTACGAGCGGCAATTTGTGCCCGCCAGGGTACTACATGCTGTTTCTTCTCAATGGCAACGGGGTGCCCTCGGTAGCCAAAATCATCCGCATTGATAGCGGAGCTAGTACGGCGCCGTCAGCCCCAAGTAACTTGGTCGGAACTGCCGTTTCCAGCGCGCAGGTTAATCTTTCCTGGACGGACAACTCAAATAATGAAGATGGGTTCCGGATTGAGCGCTGCCAAGGTGCGGGCTGCAGCAACTTTGCCGAGATTGCGACAGTGGGACCCAACGCAATCAGTTACTCGAACACTGGGCTTACCGCTTCAACTACTTACCGCTATCGTGCGCGCGCCTATAACGGCGGAGGCAATTCTTCATATTCCAACACAGCAGATGCGACGACCAGTGCATCGACGCCTACGCCCCCTGCGGCTCCCTCGAGTCTAACCGCAACAGCGGCGTCAAGTAGCCAGATCAATTTGTCATGGACAGATAACTCTACCAATGAGAGCGGATTCAAGATTGAACGAAAGACAGGTATCGGTGGAACATACGCAGAAATCGGAACAGTGACTGCGAATGTAGTTTCTTATAGCAATACAAGTCTTACTGCTAATACGACGTACTACTATAGAGTACGGGCCACAAACGCTAACGGCGATTCCTCTTATTCTAACGAAGCCAACGCTACTACTCCACAGGCAGGAAGTTTTCCCACCACATCTGTATTAGACAGCTTTAACCGCGCGAACACGGGCCCGCCGCCTTCATCTAGTTGGGCGGGACCAATACAGCCTGGCCATGCGCAACTTCGGGTGGACACAAATATTTGTGTTCCGGCTGGAGCTGAAGGACAAGGTTATTGGTCAGGCGCATCCTTTGGCCCCGACCAGGAAGTCTATGCAACGGGTTCCGTCTTTCAATAATGCCTATGTGGGGATGTGGTTGCGTGTTTCTAATGCAAGCGCCAGTAATTTGAATGGTTACCTTGTCGCCTTTTACAAAGCTGGCTATGCAACTAATACCATCAGGGTTTTTCGATTTGATAGCGCTGGTGTCGCTCCGCAACTAGGCGCTGATATTGTTCAAACTCTCACTGATGGCGATTCCATCGGTGCCAGCATCGTCGGCAACACGATTACCATTTATCACAAAGTAGGAGCTGGACCATGGACTAGCCGTGGTGTTCGCACAGATAACACGTATGCATCAGCTGGCCGGATTGGATTAGAAATCGGTTCTGGTTCTGTTGATGATTTTGGAGGGGGCACAGCGGGTACTGGAGGTACATTACCCGCAGCGCCTTCAGCTCTGTCAGCAACGGCAGCCTCCAGCACGCAGATCAATCTGGCGTGGACTGACAACTCGAATAATGAAGATGGCTTCCGCATTGAGCGTTGCCAGAATGCCGGCTGCAGCACCTTTACCGAGATTGCCACGGTCGGAACGAACGTCGTCAGTTACCAGAACACCGGGCTCACGGCTGGCACTACCTACCAGTATCGAGTGCGTGCTTACAACACTGCCGGCAACTCCGGATACTCGAACACTGCCAGTGCGACGACGACTGTCACCTTGCCCGCAGCGCCTTCAGCTCTGTCAGCAACGGCAGCCTCCAGCACACAGATCAATCTGGCGTGGACTGACAACTCGAATAATGAAGATGGCTTCCGCATTGAGCGTTGTCAGAATGCCGGCTGCAGCACCTTTACCGAGATTGCCACGGTCGGAACGAACGTCGTCAGTTACCAGAACACCGGGCTCACGGCTGGCACTACCTACCAGTATCGAGTACGTGCTTACAACACTGCCGGCAACTCCGGATACTCGAACACTGCCAGTGCGACGACGACTGTCACCTTGCCCGCAGCGCCTTCAGCTCTGTCAGCAACGGCAGCCTCCAGCACACAGATCAATCTGGCGTGGACTGACAACTCGAATAATGAAGATGGCTTCCGCATTGAGCGTTGTCAGAATGCCGGCTGCAGCACCTTTACCGAGATTGCCACGGTCGGAACGAACGTCGTCAGTTACCAGAACACCGGGCTCACGGCTGGCACTACCTACCAGTATCGAGTACGTGCTTACAACACTGCCGGCAACTCCGGATACTCGAACACTGCCAGTGCGACGACGACTGTCACCTTGCCCGCAGCGCCTTCAGCTCTGTCAGCAACGGCAGCCTCCAGCACGCAGATCAATCTGGCGTGGACTGACAACTCGAATAATGAAGATGGCTTCCGCATTGAGCGTTGTCAGAATGCCGGCTGCAGCACCTTTACCGAGATTGCCACGGTCGGAACGAACGTCGTCAGTTACCAGAACACCGGGCTCACGGCTGGCACCACCTACCAGTATCGAGTGCGTGCTTACAACACTGCCGGCAACTCCGGATACTCGAACACTGCCAGTGCGACGACGACTGTCACCTTGCCCGCAGCGCCTTCAGCTCTGTCAGCAACGGCAGCCTCCAGCACACAGATCAATCTGGCGTGGACTGACAACTCGAATAATGAAGATGGCTTCCGCATTGAGCGTTGTCAGAATGCCGGCTGCAGCACCTTTACCGAGATTGCCACGGTCGGAACGAACGTCGTCAGTTACCAGAACACCGGGCTCACGGCTGGCACTACCTACCAGTATCGAGTACGTGCTTACAACACTGCCGGCAACTCCGGATACTCGAACACTGCCAGTGCGACGACGACTGTCACCTTGCCCGCAGCGCCTTCAGCTCTGTCAGCAACGGCAGCCTCCAGCACGCAGATCAATCTGGCGTGGACTGACAACTCGAATAATGAAGATGGCTTCCGCATTGAGCGTTGTCAGAATGCCGGCTGCAGCACCTTTACCGAGATTGCCACGGTCGGAACGAACGTCGTCAGTTACCAGAACACCGGGCTCACGGCTGGCACTACCTACCAGTATCGAGTGCGTGCTTACAACACTGCCGGCAACTCCGGATACTCGAACACTGCCAGTGCGACGACGACTGTCACCTTGCCCGCAGCGCCTTCAGCTCTGTCAGCAACGGCAGCCTCCAGCACGCAGATCAATCTGGCGTGGACTGACAACTCGAATAATGAAGATGGCTTCCGCATTGAGCGTTGTCAGAATGCCGGCTGCAGCACCTTTACCGAGATTGCCACGGTCGGAACGAACGTCGTCAGTTACCAGAACACCGGGCTCACGGCTGGCACCACCTACCAGTATCGAGTGCGTGCTTACAACACTGCCGGCAACTCCGGATACTCGAACACTGCCAGTGCGACGACGACTGTCACCTTGCCCGCAGCGCCTTCAGCTCTGTCAGCAACGGCAGCCTCCAGCACACAGATCAATCTGGCGTGGACTGACAACTCGAATAATGAAGATGGCTTCCGCATTGAGCGTTGTCAGAATGCCGGCTGCAGCACCTTTACCGAGATTGCCACGGTCGGAACGAACGTCGTCAGTTACCAGAACACCGGGCTCACGGCTGGCACCACCTACCAGTATCGAGTGCGTGCTTACAACACTGCCGGCAACTCCGGATACTCGAACACTGCCAGTGCGACGACGACGACGGTGGTCATAGCACCAGCAGCCCCTTCGGGTCTTACAGCGACAGCAGTTTCCAGCACACAGATCAATCTGGCGTGGACTGACAACTCGAATAATGAAGACGGCTTCCGCATTGAGCGCTCGATCGATAACCTCGTATTCGTAGAAATCGGCACGGTGGGGACGAATACCACAAGTTACTCTGACACTCTGCTTCCGGTTCCTGCTACTTACTACTATCGCGTGCGGGCATATAACAGTGGTGGGAACTCAGCCTATTCCAACACGGCGAGTGCCACGACAGCAGCGCAGCAGGCGCCTGTCCCGGCATCGCCAACCGGACTTAGCGCCACGGCCGTTTCGAGTTCACGGATTAATTTAGCGTGGACTGATAACGGCAACAACGAGGATGGTTTCAGGATTGAGCGTTCGACGGATAACCTCGTGTTCACGGAGATCGCCACGGTGGGCCCCAATGTCGCAACGTACTCGAACACCGGTCTCGCAATCCCCACAACCTATTACTACCGCGTGCGCGCCTATAACGTCGGCGGCAATTCGGGGTACTCGAACACAGCGAGTGCAACTCTGTTGGTGCTTGCGCTAACGCCGCCTTCAGCACCTTCGGGTTTGTCGGCCGCTACCGCATCCAGCAACCAGATCAATCTGGCGTGGACTGATAACTCAAGCAATGAAAGTGGCTTCCAAATCGAGCGTTCCTTGGACAACGTTGTCTTCACACAGATTGCGACCGCCGCCGCGAACCAAACGACCTATTCAGACCAGGGTCTGGTAGTTGCGAGTACGTACTTCTATCGAGTACGCGCCTACAACAGCTGCTGGAAACTCAGGTTATTCGAACACGGCTAGTGCTTCCGCGGGTTGTAACTTCCCGTGCAACGGAATACGCGACAACTTTGACAGGGCCAATCAGGGACCGCCCCCCTCAAGTAGTTGGGGTGGAATAATTGTTCCCGGGGGTGCTGGACTTAGAGTGAGCAGCAACCGACTGGCAGGAGTAGTTGACAATACCAACTCCTCATATTGGAACACCGCATTCGGCCCCGATACTGAGTCTTACATTACGCTGAGTTCTCTGGGTTCGACATACGGGGGTGGCCTCTGGCTTCGCGTGTCGGCTCCAGGTCAAGCGAACCTTACTGGTTATCTGATCTTCGTCTACAACAGCCTGGAGGTTATTCGGGTCTACCGCAGGGATTCCGATGGATCTTATGTGCAATTTGGCGCGGATATTCCGCAGACAGTTTCGAATGGCGATAGTTTAGGCGCCACCATGATCGGGTCAACAATCACGATCTATTACAAGGTTGGCGCTGGTCCCTGGACCAACTTAACAACGCGCACTGACAGCAATTACCTGAGCGCGGGCTTCATTGGAGTGGAAATAGCTGACATTGCTACAGCTCTAGACAACTTTGGTGGAGGTAATCGATAGGCGAGATGAGACCAGTACAAATTCGTATCGTCAGCAGGGGGCTTGCCGTTCTGGTTCTGCTCAGCGCCTTGGGGCTGCAGCCCGCTGCTTCCCAGATTAGTACTCTCTATAACCTCGTTGCTCTTTCAACGGGAGCTGGGGAAAGTATTACCTATGTGCGTGACATCAACCTCACAGGCCAAGTAGTAGGACGTGCAGGACACGCTACGGGAAGTAATACTCGAGCTGTTCTTTGGGCGATTGGCATTGGCGTTCCTAACGATCTCGGCACACTGCCGGGCGGCGATTACAGCGGAGCTTTTGGAGTCAACAACCTGGGCCAAGTTGCCGGCACATCAAACACAGGAAGTGTGACGCGCGCCTTTATTTGGACAACTCTAGGTGGAATCCGGGATTTAGGAGCGTTGCCCAAGGATAGTGCAAGCGAAGCCTTCGGAATCAACTCCTCCGGTAGTGTTGTGGGAACTTCAACTGGCCCCAAAGGAACGAAGGCGGTTCTTTGGGCGCCCAATGGCAGGATTAGCAGCCTTGGTGTACTGCCTCAGGGCGATCAGAGTAAAGCTTTCGCCATCAATGACTCAGGTTACGTGGTTGGCGCATCATCAAACTCTTCCGGTAGTCGCGCCGTGCTTTGGCGGCCAAATGGTGCGATACAAGACCTCGGCACCCTGCCAGGCGACATCAGTAGCGAAGCGCTCGACATAAACAACTCAGGCCAGGTGGTTGGTTACTCGAGTGGACCAAATGGAACACGCGCCTTTCTATGGACGGCTGCTGGCGGGATGCAAAGTCTCGGCACCCTCCCAGGTGCTAGTTCGAGCAAAGCTTACGGCATTAACAATCTGGGCCTGATCGTAGGTACTTCAGGGGGCGCCGCTGGATCTCGAGCAGTTATCTGGAGCAGCCTCAGTGTAATAACCGACCTCAATGCTTTAATTTCCGGCTTGATTCCCGATGCCGTTCTCGTAGAGGCACATTGCATTAACGATGCCGGGTTAATAGGAGCCATAAGTGGTGGAGGCACCCATACCCCTGGCGCCGATCATGACCAAGATTCAGAGCATCTATACCGTGCCTTTCTTCTGGCACCCATTCAATGAGTGAGGAAGTAACAGCCATAGCCGGACCTCGAAATCTCCCAGGCAGCGTATTCACGGAAGGTACCAAACTCGCCTGTACGGTAATCTGAACAAGTCTTGATAGATTGGAAGCTGGGTTCGATGTTCTATTACCGTTTCTAAGCCGTTATGAATGAACTTACCCCGCCAACCATGTACTTAGTCAGGTTGCTCTTAGTTCTTATACTTGCCGCCGGAACTGGAATAACGGCTTCTGGCCAGGCAACGGGACCCTCAGCTCTACCTAAAAATCAACAATCGGTAGTCTACATCTGTCCAATGCATCCGGAAGTAAGATCAGAACAGCCGGGTGCTTGCTTGAAGTGTGGAGTACCTCTAGTTGCAACCAATGCACCACCCGAAATAACAGCGTACGAACTGAAGCTTGAAACAATTCCTACCAACATTACAGCAACCGAGCCTGTAGAGTTGCGGTTTTTGATATTTCACCCGAAGACTGGTGAGCAGATCACGCGGTTCAATATTAATTACGATATGCCGTTTCACCTGTTCATTGTGAGTCAAGATCTCAATTATTACGACCACAGTCATCCAACTCAACAGAAGGATGGCAGCTTCACAATCAAAACGACGCTCCCTAAAGCAGGACCTTACAAAGTCTTTTGCGAATTTTATCCGACAGATGGAACACCACAGGTGATTCAGCAAGCTTTGACCACCACGAACTATCACGGTGGACATCATGCTATTGAAACGAATTTGTTAGTCGATGAATCCCGGAGCAAGTCGGTCGAGGGCGTTCGCTTTAACTTGAAGCTAGAACCGGCTGAACCCATTTCGGGTCAACCGACGCTCTTAAAATATTATTTGGTTGATCAGAAAACCGGCCTGCCGGTTAAGAATCTTCAACCTTATCTTGGCGCTTGGGGACACACTGCAACGATCAGTGAAGACGGAACCGAGTTCCTGCACTCACATCCAACCAGATTGATCCCCACTGGTGTTGATCGTAGCAAACTGCAAAGTCGGCCGGGAATTTCGTTCCACACTTTTTTCCAGCGTCCAGGTAAATACCGTATCTGGTCGCAATTTCAACGTGAAAACAAAGTGATTACAGTTTCCTTTACGATCTCAGTTCTGCAGCTTAATCGAATCGCGAAATGGGACGGCTCGAACTGGTCGACTCTGGTTAAGAATCCAATGAACAGTTTAAACGGTCCCGTTCGTGCCCTAGCCCTAAGTGGAAAAGATCTTTATGTCGCGGGCGATTTCACAACCGTCGACGGCCTAAGCGCAAACCGGATCGCTAAGTGGGATGGGCGTAACTGGACGGCTCTGGGCAGCGGAGTTAATGGCAGCGTTTGGACGATAGCGGTCGACGGTCCCAATGTTTACGTCGGAGGCGACTTTACAACGGCTGGCGGAATAAGCGCGAATCGGATCGCTAAATGGGATGGCAGCAAGTGGTCAGCATTAGGTGACGGTGTTAATGGTTGCAAGGATGCCTTCTGTTCTCCAACAGTCTTCGCGGTGGCGGTGGACAAAGGCACTGTGTATGCTGGGGGGCGTTTCGCAACTGCCAATGGAATTCCTACAGGTGGGATCGCGAAATGGGATGGAGAAAGTTGGTCGGCTTTAGGCGAGGGCGTTCGTACCGGCATTTATGACGGCATCGTCAAAGCACTGGCAGTGAACGGCAAAGATGTATATGCGGGGGGCCAATTTCTAACGGCGGGCAAGGTGCCCACATATAACATCGCGAGGTGGAACGGCGAAGGTTGGTTTAGTTTAGACGGTGGCGTAAGAGGTAACATGGAGGAGGTGCTGGCGTTAGGTGTGAGCGGTAACAACCTCTACGTTGGCGGCAACTTCAACACGGCTGGGGGAATCAGCGCCGGTAACATCGCAAAATGGAATGGCACTGCATGGTCAGCAGTCGATACTTCGAGTCGGGAAGGAGTTCGCAGCATAGCTGTAAGCGAAGGTAAGATTTATGCAGCTGGAGGTCTGTTCACATTGCCAGGTGGAAAGGCCACAGAAGGAATCGTTAAGTGGGACGGACAGAGTTGGTCTAATCTAGATGTCCAACTCGTTAGTAACGCCTACGCCGGGCCCATCATGACGATTGCGATCAATGGCAAAGAAGTTTACATAGGGGGCGATTCTTTGATCACACCGAACGAGAAAACCCTTCACTCGTCACATCATTAGTCTCAACCAAATCATTTAGCATTACGCGATTCCGCCCTAAATCGACACTCGACAACTCCTCGGGGAAACCTACATCATGCCTGAATCGACAACGGTCAACAGAGACGGGGTTTTGAAGGTCATGTTCGCAGTAATTGATGAAATCAATGAAACATTGCCGCCTGATCAGCAACTTGAGAAATCCGTTGAAACACATTTATTTGGCAAGGAGGGTAAGCTCGACTCTATCGGCTTAGTAAACCTAATCGTTTCGTTGGAGCAAGGCATCGCGGACGAATTTGGATTGGCTGTTACGCTTGCCGATGAAAGGGCGTTCTCGCAGAAAACGAGCCCGTTTCGCACGGTCGATAGTCTCGCGAACTATGTGATGCAGCGCCTCAAGAGCACAGGCAATGACTGATCTCAAGGTCATGATCATTACCGGTGCGCGCAAGGGCATCGGACGCTTCCTCGCTGAGCATTACTTACAACACGGCTTTGCTGTCCTCGGTTGTAGTAGGAAACCTTCAGACCTACAGTTACCCGGATACGAACACTATTGTCTCGATGTAGCCGATGAGTCGGCTGTCAAGCAGATGTTCCTTGACGTTTCGCGGAAATTCGGCCGCGTTGATGTTCTAATAAATAATGCCGGCATCGCGTCCATGAACCACTCACTGCTGACCCCACTATCAACCGCCCAAAAACTAGTGAATACGAATTTCTTAGGCACCTTTCTGTTCTGTCGCGAAGCCGGAAAGCTCATGCAGCGCCATCGATCAGGGCGAATCGTTAATTTCACCACGGTGGCATCTGCCCTGAATCTCGAGGGCGAAGCGCTCTATGCGGCAACCAAGGCTGCAGTGGAAAGCCTCACGCGAACCCTTGCTCGCGAGCTGGCCCAATTCAACATCACTGTAAACGCTGTCGGGCCCACTCCAGTGAAGACCGACCTGACTCGCTCAGTTCCTCAGGCAAAACTGGATGCGTTGATAGCAAGACAAGCAATTCCTCGATATGGTGAGTTCAACGACATCAGAAATGTAATTGACTTTTTCATCCAGCCCGAAAGCGACTTCATCACCGCCCAAGTTATTTTTTTGGGAGGCATCTGAATCAATATCACTTCCGCACGATACCGACAGCGCAAATATGGACGGAGATGCGGTGTTTCCGTGAACTTGGTTACCCTATCGGTGCTGGTATATCGAATTTATTAAAGGCCAGGACGGTTCTCGAATGACAAACCGCGTGAGATTCGATAAGTATAAGAGATCAAGATGACTAGAAAACTCCAGCCGCTAATCTTCCTTGGGGCTTCAGCATTTCCAGAAATATCGGAAATTGTTAGGGATATTAATCATGTAGAACCAACCTATGAAATTGCGGGAATACTCGATGACAACTCAAGCCTACATGGAAGCTCCGTGGAAGGCTTCCCGGTGCTTGGGCCTCTGGAACAAGTTCATCAACACGAGGACGCAACGTTTGTCTTGTGCATTGGCGCGTACCGAACACGACTGATCCGTTATCAAGTCCTCCAAAGGCTGAATCTTTCCAAGGAAAGGTTTGCAACCCTCATCCATCCAGCTGCTAAGATTTATTCTTCCGCGACAGTGGGCTTGGGCTGCATCATCCATTCGGGTGCTTTAATTTTCAACAATTCCGTTCTGGAGGATTTCGTAGTGGTTTATCCCAATACGGTAATTGGTGCCAGGAATCTCATCTGTGAGGGAGCGCTAATTACTTCAATGGTAACCACAACATCAAACGTCATTATCGGAAGTTATTCGCACCTCGGCACAGGAAGCTCCGTGGCAGAGTCTGTAAGGATCGGCCCCGGCGCACAAGTTGGTATGGGCAGCCTTGTATTGAAGGATATTCCCCCAGGAATCTTCTGTATCGGAAACCCCTTACGTTTTCTCGATAGAGCTGAAGTACCCGATGAACTTCTTGAGAGGTGGAAAACGCTGGAGGCTGCTGGAAACCGAACTGAATCGCTAAATGCCGCTCAAGGTTAAGGCCAAAAAAACGACGCATCGTACAGCGAGTTTTTGTGACATATGAAACGTATTCCGCCTTTTAACAAAAGTGAGGTATTACCACTGCTTTTGTTTTTTTGGGGAAACTGTAATGGCGATTGATTTTTTACTTTCTGCTTTTCGCTGTAATGCAGATGAAGCTGCTATCGTCTGGCAGGAAAAGACGTACACCTATCAGTGGTTGATCAAGCGGATAGACTACTGGCGCGCCGTTCTCAAAGAGAATGAAGTATCTGCAGGTGCAGTTGTAATCCTGGAGGCTGATTTCTCTCCGAATGCCGTGGCATTGTTTTTGGTGTTGATCGAATCAACCTGCATTCTAGTGCCTCTGACGTTCGCAGTCGGCAGCAAGAGGGATGAGTTCATTGAGATAGCGGAAGGTGAAATCTGTTTTACTCTGGATGAGCAAGATAACGTTTCTATCAAGCAACTTGGTCGCATAGCCTCACACGAACTGTACACACACCTGCGCAGTCTGGGGCATCCTGGCCTGGTGCTCTTTTCATCAGGCTCGACTGGCAAAAGCAAGGCCGCTCTGCACGACTTTGTACCCTTGATGGAGAAATTCAAGGTACCGCGCCAGCGGCTGCGAACCATTTCCTTCCTGCTCTATGATCACATCGGTGGCATCAACACGATGCTTTACACGCTATCTAATGGCGGCTGTCTGATAACCGTGTCCGACCGCTCACCGGACGGGGTTTTGCGGGCAGTGGAGGCCCATCAAGTCCAACTACTGCCGACATCGCCCACGTTTGTTAACCTCATTCTACTTAGCGAAGACTACAAACTTTACGATCTAAGCTCGCTGGAAACCTTGACCTACGGCACAGAACCAATGCCAGAGAGCACCTTGCAAGGCTTCCACCGACTGTTTCCTAAGATTCGCCTGGTGCAGACCTACGGGCTCTCGGAGGTTGGCATTCTCCGTTCAAAGTCAAAAAGTTCAGACTCGCTTTGGGTTAAGGTTGGCGGCGAAGGATTCGAGACGCGGGTGGTTGATGGCATCCTTCACATCAAGGCACAGTCCGCCATGCTGGGTTACCTCAATGCGCCAAGTCCGTTTACAGAAGATGGCTGGATGATTACCGGAGATAACGTCGAGGTTGACGGAGAGTATATGCGCTTCCTGGGCCGTCAATCAGAGATCATCAACGTTGGGGGAGAAAAGGTCTACCCGGCGGAAGTCGAGAGCGTTATCCAAGAAATGGATAACATTGCTGAGGTAACGGTCTTTGGCGAGAAAAACCCTATTATGGGAAATATCGTTTGTGCGAAGGTGACGCTAACCGGGGAAGAGGATCATCGGTCATTCACTAAGAGGCTCAAAAGTTTCTGCCGACTGCGCTTACAGAACTACAAAGTTCCCGTAAAGGTGACTGTAGTATCAGATGGCCAACACAGTGCCCGCTTCAAGAAAGTCCGCCCGCATGGGTGATATCGCCCGTTAATGAAGAGGTTAGCTTTCACCTGCCTGATTGTAGATCAATCGCACTTCGTCATCATGTATCTCGACTCTGCCAACCACACGACAGGGAGTACCCACAGCGATTGAATACGGGGGTATAGAGCGATTCACAAACGCACAGGCACCGATGACGCAGTGCTCTCCGATCGCTACCCCTTTGGCTATAACTGTCTGACTTCCAATATAGGAACAGTTACCAATGCTGACAGAGTCGCGTTCATATTCCGCTTTGCCGCCTGATAAAGCCCACTTGACAGTGTCGTGAGTGTAAATCTGCACGCCCGCGCTAATGCTGCAGTAATCTCCGATTACCAACCCTCCAGAGCCGTCGAGAAGCGTATATGGGCCAACCCACGTGTGATGACCGATCTCCACATTACCGTAGACATAACTATTGTGATAGATACTGGTCCCTTCACCAAATTGCAGGTTCTTGGCCCGCTCCCAACGATCGAATAGCAACTCGCTAAAAGGCAAATCACGTTGCCACCGCTGCCCCATCCTAGTTCGTAACTTCTCGTAAGTCGCGAGAAGTGAATCAAGTAAAGCATCGGTTTCATTCATGCCCATCCACCTATCGCTCGATAACTATGTATTCCACTCAGTTGAACGCCTTGGATATCTTACAAGACAAATTTGTAAGCAGCCGCCGCCAGACGAAATGAATCGATGTCGCCGAGAAAACGATTTAGCCATGGCTGGCTGTCGCCGGTTGATCCACGGTAGTAAGCAAAGCCGTTGTTACCTCGCGTTGCTGCTCCGGGGTCAGGGCTTCAAATAAGGGCAGGCTTAAAGCGCGTGTGCTTATGTCGTCTGTAACGGGGAAGTCACCAATCTTGAAGCCGCCGCGCTTGCGGAAATAACTCGTTAAAGGCAAGTGGTATGTGCCAATCGTTGTTTCAATGCCTTGGGCTTTCAGCGCTTTGATTATTTCACCACGCGCGGTAGACACTTCTTTCGGAAGTAACACAACGTAAGATTGATAGACGTGTCGCGAGTCAGCTAGTTTTCCAGGCGCCACCAAACCACTGCCGTTAAGTAATTCGTCGTAGCGTGCAGCCTGAGCGCACCGGCTATCAATGATTCGCTGGACCTTACGCATTTGCGTGACACCCAAAGCTGCCTGGAATTCCGTCAGGCGCATGTTGTGGCCTGGTGCAATGAAGTCCGGAACAGGAGCGTCCGGATCCTGCCCATGATTACGCAGAATGCGTAGCTTACGGGCAAGTGATGCGTCGTCTGTGGTGATCACACCACCTTCACCTGTAGTAATCGCTTTACGTGGGTGGAAGCTGAAGCAGCCCATCACGCCCCATGTGCCAGCGCGCTTGCCCTCGAGCTCAGCGCCGAGAGCGCAGGCCGCGTCTTCGATCACGGGCACATCGTACTTCGCTGCCACACCAACCAATCGGGACATATCAGCCATGCCCCCAAATGTGTGCACCGGCAGGATGGCTTTAACCTTGGTGCTCGCCAGGACGTCAGCCAGGGCGTCCGGGTCCATATTGAAGGTGCCTGGTTCAATTTCGACGAACACCGGTTCGGCACCACATAAGGCGATGACGTTGGCTGTCGCCGGCCATGAATAAGTAGTAACCGCGACACGATCACCCGGGCCGATCTCCAAAGCCATGAGTGCCAGGAGCAGCGCTGCCGTGCAATTACTTACCGCCACGGCATGCTTCGTTCCAACGAAGTCAGCAACCGCGGCTTCGAATTCAGCCACGCGTGGCCCCTGAACAAGGTAACCGGACGCGAGTGCTTCGCGCACTGCCTCGAGGTCGTCCTCTTCAATTGTGGGAACAGTCAACCGGATCAAATTTCTTGCTCCCGGTAGAAATCGGCGGTGCGCCGGATGCCTTCGTCCAAGCCAACTTTAGCGACAAAGCCCAAAAGTTCACGCGCCTTGATAACCGACGGAACGCGGAGTTCAACGTCAACATAATCTTTTCTAACAAACATTATCGGCGAGTTGGATTCGAGAACACGGACTATTGCACTCGCCAAGCCGTATATTGTCGTTACAGCATCCTGGTTACCAATGTTGAATGATTCGCCAATTGCCTTAGGGTGCGACATTGCTAAGAGCACTCCATCTACCATGTCATCCACATAGCACCAAGCGCGAATCTGCGTGCCGTCGCCGTGAATCTGAATCGGCTCATTCTTGATGGCTTGTTGAATGAACATGCGCAGTGCCCCCTCGCCGACCTGACCGGGTCCGTAGACGTTGAAAGGGCGGACCACAGTGGTTGGCAGCCATTTTTCCTGATGATAGGCGATGGCGAGATGTTCCTCAGCGAGTTTGCTGACGGCGTAAGTCCAGCGTGCCTCACCTACTTCCCCCATCACCGTGCTATCTTTTTCACTTGAACGAAAAGATTGCTGGCCAAACACTTCACTCGTCGAAAAGCAAACTACGCGTTCGATGCGTTTTAATTGCGCCGCCGCCTGCAAAACGTTGGCCGATCCAACCATATTGACGCGCATAGTCGTTACTGGGCTTTTGATCACCGTGTCGATGCCCGCAATAGCTGCGCAATGAACGACTATATCTGCGCCTTGCATCGCATCAGCCAAGTGCTCCGCGTTTAAAATATCGCCTTCGACCAACTCTAGATTTGCATGATCTTTGATCGCTTTATCTTTGAGTGAATTCCGTGCGAGGTTGTCGTAAATAACGACATGGTTTTGTTCCACGAGGCGGCCAGCCAAGGTCGACCCAATGAAGCCTGCGCCACCAGTAATAAAAATCCGCTTTCCTTCGATCATATGTTTTGCTTAAGCGTGTCCAGGAATGTTTTCACAAGTATGTGCTGAAGTCAGCAGCGTGAAGTTGGTGGCACTTATGAGACGAGCTGCCTGTCTCCAACGACCATTAAAACCTTATTCGCGACAGTCTTTTGCTGCTCCTCAGTCATCTCCGGATAAAATGGTATCGACAGCGTTCGCTCACTAGCGCGCTCGGAAACGGGGAAGTCAGCGCTCTTATAACCATAACCCGCAAGTGGTTGAGACAAATGCAACGGCTGTGGATAGTAGACAGCTGTGGGAATCCCCTGTTCTTTTAGCTGTTCCTGAACGCGCTGCCGGTTTTCTACCTCGATTATGTAGAGGTGGTAGGCGTGCGCCACTTCTTTTGACACGAAAGGCGTGCCTATACCACTACCCCTAAATTGTTCATTGTATTTTTCCGCTAGATATCTGCGGCGCTCAGTCCATTCGTCAAGGTGGCGGAGTTTTACACGGAGGATGGCAGCCTGCAATTCGTCAAGCCGACTATTGTAGCCGAGCATCTCAGGAAAATATTTCTTCCGCCATCCATGTGTCCGCAACATCCGAATTTGGTCGGCCACACCGTCATCGTTTGTTACCACCATGCCACCGTCGCCGTAACCGCCGAGGTTCTTGCTGGGAAAGAAACTCAGGCAGGCTATGTCACCAATACTGCCGGTCTTTCGGCCTTGACATTCTGCGCCAATGGCCTGTGCGTTGTCTTCGATGACCTTTAGTCCATGCGAAGCGGCGACCTTCATCACGCCGGTCATATCGGCGGGATGACCATACAGGTGGACCGGGATTATCGCTTTCGTTCTCTCAGTTATGTGTGAGCTGATTTGCTCAACATTAATTGTGTAAGTTTGGGGGTCTACATCAACACAAACAGGCTTAGCGCCAACCAAAAGGACGGCACCTGCGGTCGCAAAAAACGTGTAGGAAGGAACAATCACCTCGTCCCCCGGACCGATTTCCAGGGCGCGCAAAGCGAGCACCAAAGCATCGGTTCCTGAAGCCACGCCTACTCCGCGCTTCACGCCAAGGTAAGCGGGTACCTCTTTCTCCAGAGCTGCCACATTTGGTCCGAGGATAAATTGTCCGGCTTCAAGTACCTGCCGAATCGCTTCATCGATCTCCTTTTGAATGGTCCGATACTGGGCCACCATATCCATCAAAGGAATCGGACGCTCTATAACTTGTTGAGTCATGCTTAGCCTACCCTTTTGCGTAAAATTTTATTGCGTGTCTTTTATTGCTTACTATCGGCGGCAGAGACAAGATCTCCGTTTTTTAAGTAGCTACTGCCACAACTGTCGCACTTCGAACGCTCCTCGTCTCCCACCGGTGAAAACTTTAGTTTGATGCCACACTGGCACATCCAACCACGCACACGAGCAGGATTACCATGAACCAGCGCGTAATCAGGCACGTCACGCGTAACAACCGAGCCCGCTCCCACAAATGAATAGCGACCAATGGTCGAGCCACACACAATGGTTGCGTTGGCTCCGATTGAAGCTCCTCGTTTTACTAGAGTCGTTTGGTATTCATCTTTCCTGTTGACATGACTGCGCGGGTTCATCACGTTGGTAAAAACCATTGACGGCCCGAGAAAGACGTCGTCCTCAATTACGACACCTGTGTAAAGCGAAACGTTATTCTGAATCTTCACATTCCGCCCCAAGACCACCTGCGAAGATACAAGAACGTTTTGCCCGATGTTGCACTGCTCACCAATCTTCGTGCGTGGCATGATGTGGGAGAAATGCCAAATTTTAGTGCCGGAACCTATTTCCGCACCTTCGTCTACATAACTGGATTCATGCACAAAGTAGTCGCTCATTTTTCAACCCCGGTGGGCAGTTCATCGAGCCGGACCGAGCCACCACCACGCTCGAGAGAGATCTGACAAGCCTGCAAAACTCTCAAAACCGTGAGAGCGCTCTCGCCCCCAGTGAGTGGTTGCTGACGATCTTGAATGCGAGCCAGGAAATGTTCGCACTCCAAACGCAACGGTTCCAACTCTTCGAAGAAGAGCGTTGTTTCCGACGTCTGTCGTGGCACTGGCAGGCCGGCCCGCCACTCGATACCTTTGTCATAGATTTTTAGCTTGCCTTCGCGAGCCGTATCGTCAAACACCGCCATCTTACGATCGCCAACCACTACCAGCTTTTGCTCTTTGTAAGGATGCAACCAACTTACAAATATGTGAGCGCGCACGCCGGCTTTGAACGTAAGATTCGTGATCGTCACATCCGCAATACCACTTTGAAGATAGCTGCCCCCCAAGGCGCTTACTTCGCTCGGTTCTCCTAACAAACTACAAATCACTGAAATGTCGTGAGGGGCAAAACTCCACAAAATGTTCTCCTCTTGACGAACCTTGCCCAGATTAAGCCGGTTTGAATAGAGGTAAAGAACCTCCCCCAGCTCGCCGCGTTGAATGATCTGCTTCAGTAGCGCAACGGCCGGATGGTATTCCAGGATGTGGCCGACCATTAAGACGGCGCCTCGCTCACTTGCCAAACTAACCAACTTGGCGCCTTCTCCATGATGCAGAGCGAGAGGCTTTTCAACGAAAACATCCTTGCCCGCCAACAACGCCTGCTTTACCTGCTCGTAGTGGCGCACTGCGGGAGTCGCCAGAACAACAGCGTGAATTTCCGGATCAGCGAGCACCTGAGCAAAGCTGTCACTCAGTTCAACCTTGGGATAGAGTGCGCCCTGGCTCTCCAAAGATTTGGGGTCGCTATCACAAATCAGACGCAGCGCTCCCAGCTGAGAGAAGTTTCGCACCAGGTTCTTTCCCCAGTAGCCGCAGCCGATCACGGCAATGTGAGGCTTTGCAAGATCAATTTGTTCGGGAGTTTCGCTCGGAGTAACCCCAGCCTCCTCAATGCCGCTTACCGTATTATCAATAAGCACTACTTACGACCTCCAAGGACCAAATCTTCTGTTTCGCCCAGGCTCTCCGGCTTATGGGAGTGATGCTCATCGGCAATCAGCCAACGTGCTGGCGGGCGAATATAGCCACGCACTGATGGCCAGCGATAGCTATCAAGTCCACTCTCAGCAACCCGCTGAACTGTAAAGTCGAGCGCACGCTCGATCCACTCAACCGTCAGACCGCTGGAGTGACACAGGCTGATAAACAACGTGTATTGCCGCGGCAAAAGCACCGTTTGTAATTCTAAGGTGACGGTGTGCTGACCCGATGCCAGGTGAAGTGGTGATTCTCCGCCGTCGATGGTGCTGGAGTTGGTGACGTGAGTTCCGTCCATGGCAACGATGCCGACTTCAATCACGCCTTCGGGAATCTCTTTAAAGACCTCAAACGTCATTTGCACGCGGCACGGTTGGCCCAGGTAAAGATGCGAAACATCGTTTCCGGCAAGGTCTGTTAGCCGCACTCTGCGTAATTTCGCTTCGTCCGTTCCATAAAGTCGCTTCGCATCGTCAGGAATTATTCCCGTGCGCGCCATGTCGTCGCTGTCTGCCGTAAGATACCTGTTCACGACTGCATCAACATTTCCCTCGGCAGTGATTTGACCGCCATCCAACAGCACCGCACGCTGGCAAAGCGACTTGACGGCGGGCATGTTGTGACTAACAAACAGCACTGTACGACCGTGTCGGGCCACGTCGCTCATCTTACCTAGGCACTTCTTCTGGAATTCAGCATCACCAACCGCAAGCACTTCGTCGATTACCAGAATTTCCGGCTCCAAATGCGCAGCAACGGCAAAGGCCAAACGCACATACATCCCGGAGGAATAGCGCTTGACCGGTGTGTCTAGAAACTGCTCGACCTCAGAAAAGGCTACGATCTCATCGAACTTTTTTTGAATCTCCACCTTGCGCATGCCAAGCAGCGCTCCATTCAGATAGATGTTCTCACGCCCGGTCAATTCCGGGTGAAAGCCAGTGCCAACCTCGAGCAGACTTGCCACCCGACCGTAAAGATCGATCTCCCCCGCCGTCGGATCGGTAATCTGAGATAAAATTTTCAACAGGGTCGACTTTCCTGCTCCGTTACGCCCGATGATGCCAACGACTTCGCCCGGTTGCACCTCAAAGGAGACTTCTTTAAGCGCCCAGAGAATCTCTGATTTTCTGCGGCCGTTGCGAAGACGCGTTAACGGCGCCCGGACTGCTTGCACCAATGATTCTCGCAGCGTTCCGTAACCGGCCTGTCGAGCCCCCAAGAGGTACTGCTTACTGAGGTTTCTTACCTGGATGATGGGAATCATATGATGTCGGCGAAGCTCCGCTCCATGCGCCTAAAAACGTAAGCTGCATAGACAAGAATAGTCAGAGTTATCGCGATTGAAATCGTTAGGGCAGTCCAGTTGAAAGGGTGCCCGAAGAGTGAAGCGCGGAAGCCATCAATCAATCCGGTCAAGGGATTGAGTGTGAGCAACCAGCGCCATTTTGCAGGCACGAAGGTCGACGGATAAATTATTGGGGAAAGAAACATCCACAATTGAATGGCAAACGGCAATGCGAACCGGACATCACGGTACTTAACATTAAGTGCGGACACCCACATTCCCACGCCCAAAGCCAGCAGCGTCACAAATACGATAATTACAGGTACCAGTAAGACTCCCCAGGTCAGCGGCACGCTGTAGTAGATCATCAGCCCAATCAGAACTAGAAAGCCGATTGCGAGATCCACCAGTCCGGCACCAACCGTCGCGCCGGGTATGATTATGCGTGGGAAAAAGACCTTAGTCAGAAGATTCTGATTTCCAACGAGGCTGTTTCCGCTATTTGACAACGCATTAGAAAAGAAAGTCCAAATCAATAATCCAGCGTAGACAAAAACCGGATAGGGGACATTATCGGAAGGCACCCCAGCCAGCCTGCCAAAAAACAGCGTGAAGATCAGCATCGTGAACAATGGCTGAATAATCGCCCAAGCTGCCCCCAGTACGGTTTGTTTGTAGCGGACTTTGACATCGCGCCACATCAGAAAATAGAGCAACTCACGGTACGCCCAGAGTTGGTTGAAATTAAGTGGTACCCAAGAAGCGGCGGGACGTATTTTTACTAACGGCTCGGTAAAACCAACCGTGGGGATTTCCTCTTGTATGGCTGTAGACTGCGAAATCAATGTGATCGTTTCCAGTATCGAAATCTTAGCAACTATTTCAGCGTCTCGAGGCGCAGGCTGACGCGCGGTTAGAGACTAGCGAACTGCACATTATGTTACATCAGGATACGGGCCAGACTTTCTTTGGCTCTAAGGACTCAAAAGCGGAGGTTTCAGGGCGCTCAATAAGTGGGTCGGCTAGAACTGTCACATGAAATCATACCTTCACCCGTGAAAATGACAAAATCAACTGCTCGGCGGCTCTCTTCGCTTGCTACGAGCACGGGCGCCAACAGCAATGAGTCCGGAACCCAGCAGCAACAATGTCACGGGTTCAGGGGTAGCCACTGTAAAGGTGTGGCTTGTCGAAGTAGCTCCTAAAAACCCTGCGCCGTTGAAAGTCACCGTAAATAACGCATTGTTGTTGAAGGCATCTTCCAAAGTTTGGAAGGCGGTAACCTGGCCAGTCAATAACGAATCATTAAAGCTAAGCGATCCAGTGAAAAACTGGGTGGTTTGGCCTAGGAAGGTAATTGTTCCGAATCCCTGCGTGATGCTTTGGAAGCCGAAAGAAGTCACCAGCGGGCCAAAATATTCCGAATTAAAGTAACTCAAGGAAAAGGTGCCCTGATTACTGATAGAGATTGAGGTCAGCCCCGGCGGAACCTCAATTGTCACTGTGCCTGTCGTGAGAGTAATGCTATCGGCACGTGCTGCTGCGGGAAGCAAGAGCAACGAAAGCCAAACACCAGAAGATTGGCTGGTTTGGCTTTGTTGGACTGAGGGAAGGGTCGTGGTGCCGCCGCCCTAATGGCGTGGTTGTTATTCATCATTCTCCTAACCTCGCCATAGGCGACAATTGTAGTATAGCGGCAAATCCGCCCGCATTCCATGAACTTTATTCGATTTTGGGCTAATTTCCTCGTCTGATTTGGCCCAAAGTACTTGACTGAAGGGAAGGGTTTCAAGCCAGTATCAGCCCTGTAAGACTAGATCTACCGGCCATATAGCGCCACAACATGTTAGGCGCAAAGCGCAGGCCCAGCAAGGCGAGACGCAATTTCCAACTTCCGTAGAAGCTATTCGCCCCACGAAACGCTGCAGCGGCCTCACCGAAATTCCGCTGTCGCAAAAACATTTTTACCGCGTTCAAGTTCAATTTCGGCTTCAATTCTCTTGCAGAGTTCTTTCAAGCGTCGCTTGCTTCCCGGCTGGTAGATGTCCGCGTTGTCGTATCGTGTCAAGGACTTTGAAGGCGCGTCGATACTGGCTGACAGAATCACCTGACAAGCTGCTCTCAAGGATGCGATGCTTCAACAACACTTTCTTTTGATAACTCATCCTCGCACCGCTCTTAGCCAGGCGCAACCACAAGTCGAAATCATGGCCTCGCTTGATGTCCTCGTCAAACATGCCAACTTCAATGATTGGTGTTGCGGCGCGCAACCACTCCCGAAGTGATGACGTTGCAACGAAGGGCAAGCAAACTCTCGGCATTAACTTCACCAGCAGAAGGAGCTGTTTCCATGTAGCTGCGGCCAGCCATCTCAGTAGTCGCCGATAAGTTCGGCATCTGCGTAGACGAGATCAACGTTTGAAGTGTCGAGAAAGTTTATTTGACTCGCGAGATATTCAGGGAGCCAGAAGTCGTCGGCATCCAAAAATGCGACGAAGCGTCCTCGTGCGATGCGCAAGCCGGCGTTGCGAGCGGCTGCGGCACCACGATTTTCCTGTTTGAGATAAATGATTCGTGCGAGGTAGGGAGCCAGCGCTTGCTCGAGTAGCGTTGTATCAGGTGAACCATCGTTGATAACGATCACTTCGTAGTCATTGAAGGTCTGCGCGAAAATCGAATCGAGGGCCGCGGATATAAAATCGGCCGCATTGTAAGCGGGAATGATGACGCTGACAGTGGTTGGTTGCTCGTTTGTCTCGAGCGGCGGAGAATCACCTTGCGGCCTTGGTCTCTCGTCAGTCATTCGTGTCCCAAGTAAGCTAGTATTTGAACCGGTAGTAGGCGAGCTTAATGTATTCGCCCGCTACAATTTTCCACCCGCGCGGCAGCAGCCACCAGGTGGCTGCTGAAGGAGAACGCGGTCCAGGTGTAGCTGGACTCAGTCCGATTTCTACGCCAGTGCCCTGAAACACTCGGCGCAATATCCACAAAGCGCGACGGGAATGCTGGGCCGACGTAACAAACAGAATCGAGCGTAACCCATGAGTCGCTGCATATTCCCGCAACAGCGTGGCTTCTTCATAAGTGCTCGAAACAGGCTTCATGAGAACCTCGACCTTTTCCCTGGGCAAGCCGGCACGGCCTAATTCTTTCAACGACCGCTCATAGGTAAACAGATTTTTCTCTTCGGCGGCTCCCCAACCACCCAGTTGCTCATCATGGGTCAAAATCACTCGTGGTGCTCGTCCTTCGTGATAAAGGTGGGCTGCCCACTGGGCACGCTCGGCATAGAGTGCGGCACCGCTCAATATGACTACTGCATCGGCTCGCGGGAGTTCCGATCGCACAACCAGCCACCGGGCAGCGGCCCAGGCAAGCAGCGACCACAAGATAAGGAAGACAATGGCGAGTCGGATTAACCGCAAGCGCCGGGAGCGGCCTACGGCTGCCACAGCATGAGGAGCAGGCTTCATCGTAGCTAGATGAGTTCCGGCAGCGCGCCTTCCGGCGACACGAGTGTTGCTTCGAGATCGATGGCGCAAGGCGCCTGCGTTCTTGCGGACTCCAGCATGCGCAGGCAAGCAATTGTTGCTCGGCCGCCATCGCGGACTGTGACTTCTGGCTGGCGGCCAGTGCGCAATCCTTCGATGAACGCGCTCATCTGCGCCGCGTAGCCTTTCTCGGCCCAACGGCTGGATTTAGTCTTGCGGCTGGAATCGCTCACCGTTAGAGATTTGAAGTCCTCAGTTATCGCAGCGACACCTTGAGCAAAGGCTTCAACGTGTTCTCCTCCAGAAGTCTTGCTGCCCACAGTGCAATAGGTCAGGTTACCGATCGAGCCGTCGGCGAAACGAAAACTGGCGACCAGGTTGTTTTCGCCGATTGGATCCTGCTTGCCGGTGGGCAAACTATAAGCTGAAACGCTGACGGGTTCCGATTCAAGCAGCCAGTACATCAGGTCAACGAAGTGACAACCTTCTCCAACTATGGCGCCACCATAAGTTGGATCTGCGGCCCAGAAGGTTCCCGTAAGACCTGGAGAGTTCATTCGACAATTGATCACGGCTGGACCGGGACGATTTGCGACCGCCTGCTTCAGGTCTAAGTAATAGGGTGCAAACCGTCGATTAAATCCTACGGTTAATTGAACTCCGTTCTCGTTAACGGCGTGAAATAACCGGCGACACTCGTCATCGGTGAGGGCCATCGGCTTTTCGAGAAACACATGCTTGCCGGCTTTAACCGCAGCGTAAGCCTGTTCAAAGTGGTATTGATGCCGAGTCGCGATTAGGACCACGTCAATCTCTTGATCGTTTAAAATCTCCTGGTAATCAGAACAGGAATAGGCAGCGCCAAAACGCTCGGCGTAACTTTTACCCCGTGCGCCGCTCGCTGATTGAACTGCGCGCAAACTAACTCCGGGAATCTTTTTCAGGTTTGGCAGGTGCTCCCATCGAGCTAGATTCCCCGCTCCGATTAAAGCCAAGCGAAGATCTTTGCTCGAACCTGCCGGCTGCGAAATCTCAAGCCTGCGTTGCGGAGCAAAAGTAATGAGCGACTCCGGTTCTACGCTGGCGGGATATCGCAACAGTACTGCGAGGCTGGTTCCTGACGGATCCATGATCGTCTGATACGCCTCGGGAGCTTCTTCTAAGCCGAACCGATGAGTGATCAAGGACTCCAACTTGATCTGGCCGCGCGCGACAAGCCGTAGGAACTCGACCATGTTTCTGTTTTCAGTCCAGCGCACATAACCGAAGGGGTAATCGACTCCCTGTTTTTCATATGCAGGGTCGTAGCTGCCCGGACCGTAGGCGCGCGACATGAAGAGCTGGAGTTCTTTGATGTACATTTCGTCGCGCGGAAGATCCAGTGGCATCGCGCCCACGATTACAATGCGTCCGCGGTCACGAGCAATGTTGATTGCTTGCTGGACCGGCGCCGCAGTCTTTGCCGCCGCACAAACGATTACGCAATCGACGCCGCGACCGTTAGTGATCGCTTTCACTTCCTCAGGAACTGCCGCACCGCCCGGCAATCCGAAGTCAGCGCCCAAGTCTTTCGCGAGGTTCACGCGATCCTGTTTCATGTCGATTGCGACAACTACTCCGCCCTGAACGCGCACGAGTTGAGACACCAACTGTCCGACCAATCCCAGGCCGATTACCGCGACAACGTCTCCAATTCCGATCTGCGCGATGCGCACAGAATTCATTGCAATGCTGCCAAGGGTGGTAAAGCACGCATGTTCAAACGGAACTTCGTCAGGAACGTTCACAACTAGATTGCTGCCGGCAAGAACAGTTTCTGCATGGCCCGTACCTTCACCGCCATAAGCTACGCGGTCGCCAATTTCGACGTTCTTGACGGTTGGGTGTTTGTCGACGACAACTCCAGCACCTGAATAACCCAATGCTGCATATTCGCTGAATTTGGCTCTCACTTCAGTCAAGGTGCGGATTGGTCCTTGTTGCTTCATCACTTCCCACACCTTGCGTAGATGGGAAGGATTCTCGGCAACTTCTTTCACCAAAGCATCCTGATGAATATCCGCGGTTTCCGTGCCGCTGCTGATCAGTGAATAAAACGGTTTCACCAGAACATGGTGAGCGATACTCACCGGATCCGGCACTTCATCGACCACGATATGTTTAAGACCCTTGCGCAGGACTTGTTTCATATTCGGTTTACTAAATTACTCTCGCTAATTTTGAAGCACTTAACTAACTCTCCAATGAGGCAAGATGCATACGAATCTCATCGACACGGGCCTCCCAGCTTTCACTCCTGACGGCTTCGCTCCGCGCCCTGTCTGGGCCCGGGTCACGCAATGCTTCCTTGATTGCGTTCACGAACGATTCCGGGTCACGGCCAATGCGACAAAGTCCGAGCACTTCGACTTCGGGAATCGCCGTCGAGACAACTGGCAAGCCGGCAGCTAAATACTCCCGAACCTTGAGCGGATTCGCGTTCAAAGTCAGTTCATTAATGCGAAACGGCATCAACGCGACATCGAAACCCTTGCAGTAGCCGGGCAACGATTCGTAAGTTTTTCGTCCCAGCAAGTGAACGTTGGGGAGTTGTTCGAGCACCGCAGTGTCGGTTGTTGCCTTGCCCAACAGGACCAGAGATCCGTTGGGAAACTGCCTCGCAACGTGTGCCATCAAGTCAAGATCTACCCAATCGGCGATTAGGCCGAAAAACCCGATTACCGGGCGTGGCAGGTTCGCGATTTCATCTGGCACGACCGTTTCCGGCGCCAGCGCCTTGCGAAAATGATCAAAGTCGACTCCGTGCCTAATAATCACGGCCGCCGGATTAATCTTACTCTTTGACTGGTAAAGCGGCTCTGCCGAGACGATCACTAGATCTGCCTGCCGCAACAACTGTTCTTCAAGTTCACCGAGAGATGAGGACGACACACCCGAGAACGCCGTGTATTCATCGACACAATAATAGATAAGCTGTTCTTCGCCGAGTGCGCCGGCAATCACCGCAGCCGCAGGGTTGAAGACGAAATTGATTGGTCGCTGGAACCCAAGCTTGCGCATCGCCCGTTTCACCTGAAAGCGAAGCAGCCTGCGGTTGAGATCTCGAATGCGGGGACGGCCGTAAATCGGAATCGCCAACGGATTCAAAACGAAGATGTTCGACTCTGGTTCGCTAAGCGAATCAGTCGCGGCTTTTAATTTTTTGAAAGCGCGAGTTACATCTGCTTTGGAAGCCGTGGGGGCGCGATAGCCAATCGAGTTCACCCACAGCACGCGATTGTCGCGCGCCAGAATGCGCATCAGGTGAGTCTTCGATAATGGGTCGCCACTCCAATCGTGACTGAAGCAAAGAATATCGCGACCGCGAAGCAATGTCGCCGGGGTGTTCGTGATTGCCTCAGGTTCTGAGGTCGTTATCTGCATCGGGAGTCTTCAGCCTTGGGCTTCGGTTTAGACTTCAACTGTCTCGGCGACATCCAACTGTTCGGAAGCGATCGCTTCGCCATCTATGAACTGCCGTTGCCAAATCTCAAAATTGATTAGCATCCACAACCTTTCGGCGTGGTTTACGCCGGACTGATGCTCGGCGACAAGCCGCTTAACGAAACTGCTTTCAAAAATACCGCGCGCCAAAGCCCTTCCACCCAGGACGTATTCATTCACGACTGAACTATAAGGTCCCCGGAACCAGTTCCCGAGCGGAACTGGAAAGCCCATCTTGCTGCGAGTCAGAATCTGGTCCGGCAGGATGCCTTTCATACTCTCGCGCAAAATATGTTTAGTAGTCATGCCCCGCAGCTTCATTCGCTCCGGCAATCTCGCCGTCAATTCCACAAGTTTGTGATCCAGAAATGGAACGCGACTCTCAATTGAAGCCGCCATGCTCATTTGGTCCTGCTTCATCAACAGCTCTTGCAGGTAAGTTTTGGTGTCGGCATACAGTAACTGATTAAGCAAAGTGTCCGCGTCGCAATCGGCGACCAGGGCCCTGACTCCCGCGTAAGGATCTATTGGGCCAGTGCGGGCCTTGGTTGCAGTCGTGAGTAAATCCTGCTGCATCCCGAGGCGAAACACGCCAAAGTTATCGAAATAAAGACTCTCGAGGTTAGGCTCCAGCGCCACGAAGGTGCGCGACAGCTTTCGCCTGACGACCGACGTAGCCGGCAGACTCTCAACCGCCCCGTTGATCGCCTTTCTCAGCCCTGCATTGGTGAAACGATGATATTGCTTGCCGATTGAGAGGTTATAAATCGTCTTCCGATACCGATAGTAACCGGCGAGCATCTCATCGGCGCCTTCTCCAGTCAGAACCACCTTCACATGCTTTGCTGCCAGCTTTGAAACGAAATAAAGCGGCACCGAAGCCGGGTGTGCAATTGGTTCGTCTTCATGCCAAACCAACTTTGGCAAAGCCGCAAAGAAGTCTTCCGGACTAACAACCACTTCATGGTGATCGGTCTTGAACTGTCGGGCTATCAGGCGCGCATACTCGAGTTCATTAGCTTCCCGTTCGTCAAAGGCAACAGAAAAAGTCTTAATGGGCTCATCGACCATCCCGCTCATCATCGCGGCAATTGCTGAAGAGTCGATCCCACCCGAGAGAAACATGCCGAGGGGAACGTCCGCCATCAAGCGCAGGCGCACCGATGTCCGGAACAATTCCAACCATTCGGAGACGTAATCTTCGTCTTTGCGCTGTTCGTGCTCCGCTCCAGCGAACTTGAGATCCCAATACTTTTGAATTTGAATCCGACCGTCGCGCCAGGTGAGCGTATGGCCCGGGAGTAAGCGCTTCACACCAAGGAATAAGGTTTCTTCTCCAGAGGTCGCGTGGTTCGCAAGGTAGTCCGGCAGCGTGCTGTAGTTCAGTTCAGGCCGGATGGCCCGGGCAGCAAGCAGCGACTTTATTTCTGAAGCAAAATAAAGTGAACCATCTGGCGCATGAACGTAATAGAGCGGTTTCACTCCTAATCGATCACGCGCAATGAACAGCTCTTGTTTTTTTTGATCCCAAATAGCAAAGGCGAACATCCCGCGCAGGCTGTCTACACAGCCCGCGCCGGCTTCCTCGTACAAATGCAGGATCGTCTCAGTGTCGCAGTGAGTATGATAGACGTGTCCTTTCGCCTCTAGTTCTTCGCGAAAGTCTGCATGATTGTAGATTTCGCCGTTGTATACGATATGAAGTTTGCCGTCTTCGTTAGTCATCGGCTGATGGCCGGAAGCGACATCCACGATACTTAAACGCCGATGACCGAGACCAACATTGCCGTCTATGAAAAGGCCGCTATCGTCCGGGCCGCGATGCGTTATGCAGTCGCGCATGCCGACGATAAGATCGGCAGTGACTCGCCGATTCGAACGATTTGATAAGGCTATTCCGTTAATTCCGCACATGTTGTCTTAGATCTCAGATCTCAATTACAAATCCAAATTCAATCTCAGTGTTTCAAACCTCAGATCCGGATTGCCGGATCAGTTCTGCAAACACAGATTCGAGATCATTAAGTGGCAGCCTCAGATCCAAACCCCCGGCCTCCGTTTCTACTGCCAGCCGCTCGCCGATTTGCCTCATGACGAGGAACTGAATCCTCTTCGTCGATTTCAAGATCTCGCGTCCTTCAAGTTGTAGCGTGTGGCCACCAATGAGTACTAGTTCAACCGGAGCGGCTTGGTGGCTGCTCCCAAAACGAGCCCAGGCCCATTCGAAGTCTGAACCCAAGCGCTCTGTTTCAACTCGAACAGACTTGGAATTGCGAAGCATGAGAATGTCTTTGCCGAGCTCATGACTAACTTCAAACGCCCTGCCGCCAATTGCTTCCACTTCGCGCACGGCGCTGAGCGTGCCTGAGCCGACTCCCCGCGGCAACAGAAAAGTCACGATTTCGCCGTCTGAATCCATTGTTGATGAGGAGACGTAAAGCCGCCCCTCCTCCTTCAATCCATAACAGTGCGAAACCCCGGATTCTTCCCTTCGCCATCTGGCATTCTCGCCAAATACTGCGATATCCAGCCCGCTGCTCCCGCTCTCTTCAGTCACCATTACGGCCTCACCTTCGACGGCCTTGATCATCGGCGTGGCGCCGGTTTCAAAATGAAACCACAAGTCCGCCTGATGCGCCCCCTCTGACTTAACACTATCGCGAACCACCCAATAGTCATTTTTAAGAAAAAGAATTGAGCGCGAGTGTGTGGCTGGAGGCGACAAACGCGAGTAGCCATCGTGACTGCCTTCAACAAGGTCGAAGCGATCGCGACTAATCCAGTCCCGACACTTAGACTCTGCGATTGTCCTCCAGGAAAAAGGTCCGTCGGGAAGCGACGATGACTCGCCATCGAGCGTTAAAGTGTTATGCGCCGCTGAACTGCGAAACCAATCACGTAGCTTTTGTGAACCCGTATAAGTAAAGGTTCCCGGATCTATGAGCACGGTGCGTCCTTGTGCTGCGAGTTGAAACGACAAGGCGTCAGCGTGAGCATGGCCGCAGTTCATAGTTCCATGCGGCCCACAGTCGAAGAGCAGATAGTTGGAATCTATCGTCCAGCCATCGCGCATCACGTAATACCCGCCATCAGAAAACGCCACTGAAGTTTTTTCCGGTTTCTCGGATTCGAGTCGATCAAAGGCGGTCATCCCATCGACACCCAACAGCCAAAGCGTTTCCTCGGCCGCGCCGCCTGCCACAAACTTATAATCGGCTCGGCCGAACAGCGCGGCGCCATTTGAAAGCGCCGCGCGAAAATCTGTTGGCTCGCGCGCCTCAAATTTTAAGAGTTTGCCCCCGTCATCGTCGCCGAAAATGGGTGTAGTTCCGTCGGGCCGGGTGATGTACATCATATGATCGAGGAGCAGTTGCAGCTTCTCGGATACGTCGGCGAAAACCTTACCTTGTTGGCGCGCCAATATGTAGAAGTGGGTGTAGAAATCGACAGTGTAGCGATGGTAGTAACTCGACTGTTCAAAGTAGACGCCATCCGGCCTGACGTGTCGTTCGAGTTCGGCTAGCAGAGTCTTTTCACCCGTTGTTTGCCAGCGATTCGCATCGTGAAACTCTGGCAACAGTGAACCTAAGTAGAACAAACCAAGTGCCTCGCCCGTCAAATGGGTATTCGGACTGGAGTAGGTCGACAGATAAGTTTCAACGTGACGGGCATGGGCAAAAAGGTATTTCAGCAATCTTAGAAAGACTTCGGGAGTGAGGTTGGGTGACTGCCTGAAGAAGTGCAATGCCCAGAGCCACGAGATTGCGCGGAAAGAAACTTCAAGCGAACTTAGCCAATTGAGGCCGAGACCCGGCCGATTATTGTCCATCCATGAAGAAACATAGTCGACAAAAAGACGCGCATAGCGCTCATCTCCTGAAACCCAATAGGCGCGTCCCAGAGTTATGAAAAACTGATGCCGATTCAGTTCCCATATTATCTTCTTGTCACCCGATTCATGTGACTCCAATTCCTTTAGCAAGCTCCAATGCACCAGCGGCGAACGCTTTCCTGATCTTGGTTCCAGGTGCCAGTCTGGTGGTGTTCCAAAAGTCAGATCTTGAAAGCCAAGCAAATCGAAACTGCCGGTCTCGATCTGTTGCGCTTCGTTGGTTAAGCGCTCCAAACTTTCCGGCCAGCGTTTTAATAGTTCATTAACTGTGCTCTCTTGATCGCCGAAACTGGGAAAGAACAACGGAGCCTTGCGCCCGCGAAATTGAGCAAGTAATTCTCCGGCAGACGACAAATGTGTCTGGCCCGACGAGCTCAACAGCTTAAGAAACGAGCCGTCGTCCGGCAGCTGGACCCGTTCTGACAAACCGCGACGATCCTGCCAGGCGGCAAGTTTTTGCTCGCCGCGCACGCGCAACTCCGTAACACTCCGGCTCTTGAGTTTTTTGAGATTGAGCACCGTTATCAGCTCGTTTATTCCGTTTGCAGAATGTCGCTTCCCGAATAACCTGGATCGCGTGCCGGGTTACCACCAACCACTTCATGGTAAAGCTTCAACCATTCTTGTTGCACGACGGGCCAGCTAAAGCGCCGGCAGTGTTCACGCGCGTTCCGGGCAATCCGTGCGGCAAACTCCTGATCTTCCAGGAGCCGTAAGGCGCCGGCAGCCATGGCTTCATGGTCGTTGCGTGCGATCATTAAACAGGTCTCTTCATGCCTCACGATGTACGGAATGCCGCCGGCATCGGTGGTTACTACTGGCAGACCTGCCGCGAGACATTCCACGATCGAACTCGGCATGTTATCCAGGTCCGTCGCCGTCAGATAAATGTCGGCGCTGTTATACATTTCAGGCATGTCGGCGAATGGCACACCACCGATAAACTCGACCTGCTGCAAACCCAGTTCGCGTGAAAGTTGCTCGAGCTCATTCCGCATCCAACCTTCACCGGCCACAGTGAGAGTCGCCTCAGGCACTCGTTTTTGAATTAAGCCAAAAGCGCGAAGCACACAACCAACGTTGTAAAGCGGTTCCAGCAAGCGACTCGTCAAAAAAACCGGACGCAGCGGCCTGCGCTCGCGAAAGTTGAAGCGATCGAGTTCGACAATATTGGAAATGGCTCGCGCTTTGACACCAAAGCGAGCGAAGACATCGACGAGATAGCCTGAAGGAACAACGACAACGTCAGCCAGCCGTATCGTGGGCAGTGCCGTTCGCCAATTCTGCAAGTGATCTTCCGCTTCGCCGCTGCGGTAATTTAGGATCACTTTCTTGCCGTAGAGTTTGCCGACGAGAATGGCCGGCATTGCGGACAGCATGTACGAGTAATAAGAAGCCGAGAAGACGTGCAGTATGTCGTAACGGGGGGCGCGGAAGAGGAGTTGCACCCAATAAAGCGAAGTTGTCAGAAACGTGCGCACATACTTAATTGTCTGCAAGTGGCCCAGTACACCGGGAAGCCGCGGGTTTACCGGCTGAAAAGCTACCTTTAATGACGGCTCTGCTTCCAGATTGCCACGCAGCCGCGCACACTGGCGCGACTGGCCACCCAGCATGTCGAGTGACGGCGCGATCATCAGGACGCGCAGGCGAGTAGCGGCTTGCCGGCTGTTCAGCTCAGCCTCGCGAATAGTGTGTTTGTTATTAGCCATTCAACTATCTGGTATAGCCGCGACCTTAAACTCCCTCGCGGCTTAAATCCTCAGTAAGACGTTCCTGCGCACGCTCGCCATTCAGCAAACGATCGTAAAGCTGGTGGGTCCTCTTCAATTGCGCCGCGCTGGAAAACTTCTCCTCAACCACACGCCTGCCAAGCTCGCCCATCGTGCGTGCCCGCGCCGGGTCGCGCAGCAATGTGATAATCCGATCGGCCAGAGCTTCGTCATCTCCGGAGTGCACCAGGAATCCGGTCTCACCTTCGACAACAGCTTCGCGGGCTCCACCAACGTCTGTGGCGACGACGGGCCGCGCGGCGGCCATGTATTCAAGAATCGAGTTTGAAAAGCCTTCAGCACTCGAGCTCAAGACGCAGACATCTGAAACCGAAAGCAGTTCAGCAACTCGTTCACACCTGCCCAGAAAATAAACATCGCTACTCAGACCTAAGTCGGCTGCAAGAGCGCGGGTGTCTTCCAGGAGTTCACCTTCACCCGCAATCACGAACGCGGCGTCGGGTACGACTTGGCGAACTCGCTGTGCCGCCCGCAAGAACATGGGGTGATCTTTCAGGCAAACCGGGTTGGGTCCCTGGAAGTGCGCACGAAGGTTCGCAACGATCGTGACGAAGCGACGACTGGCATTGGCCGGCAGGTCAAGTCCGGCTAACAACTCACTCGCCCCAGCGCTACCTCTGTCGATCATTAACCTGCTCATATCGAGTCCGTTGTAAAGTGTGACCACCTTCTCTGCGGGCAGGCCTTCGTCTCGAATTAGCTGCTGCCTAACCTCCTCGCAATTCGCAACCACCCGGTGTGCTAGTCGATAAGCGCCGCGCTCAACCATCCTTTGCTTTGCGACTCGCACCGCCGACTCGCGTCGCGAGGCGATGCGGACCGGAACACGAGCCAGTGAAGCCGCTACCATGCCGAAAATGTTTGTGTAGAAGTCGTGAGTGTGAACCAGATCGATGTTGTTGGCACGCAGGTAACTGACAAACCTTCGTAATTGCGCCACAGCGTTGCTGTCTCGAAAGCTGGTCAGGCGGTATTCGGGTATGTCGTCGATCCCAATCCGCTCGATCTCCGAGCGCAGTGGGCCACTGTTATCAAGAGTTGCTACAAAGACTCGAAAGGATCCACTTTCGCAAAGCAGGCGAGTCAATTGTACAGCCTGGCGTTCGGATCCCCCCTGATTGAGACTGCCGATGAGTTGAAGAACGTTATTACTCAAATTACGACTCGTTGAAATTCTCAGTCATCTATCTTTGCGAAACACAAACTCGTTGCACCCCAATCCGACCTTACCGCATTTGAGGTTAGTGAGCGTGAACCCTTGTTTACGATAGAAGTCAAAAATCTCCTCCGGTGTGGCCACCTCGTAGGGATAGCCCCCAACCCAGTCGATTATGTCATGCCAACGGCTCATGCCGCGGTTGTTCTTGTCGTAGCGCGTCCAGGAATGGAAATATGTTGCCGGGCTCAGCTTGGCCAACGCTCTTAACATCGCTTTTCCTTCATCGGGTGCTATGACGAGCAGCGCGAAAGGCGACTTGAGAATATTTGGTAAACGATTATAGGTGCGCTTAATCCACAACCAGCGGTCACTTTGGGTACCGGTATCGTTATAGATTGCCACAAACAGCTTGCCGCCCGTCGCTACCGGCAGCGCTGCATTGGCGAGACCCTGCCACATCTGTCCCGTGTGATGCAGAACCCCCCAGGAGTAAACCACGTCAAAAGTTCCTAAGGAGCGCACATAATCGGAGTCGAGAGCTGATCCCTCTTCAATCGTCCACTGCGCATCGCCGGAAAAGTAGCGGTGACGAAGCTCAACCGCGCAGGCCACCGATTTAGGATCGAAATCAAAAGAGTGAACCCGAGCGCCCAGCCTCCGCGCTGCCAAACTAAACAAGCCGCTTCCCGAACCAATATCGAGAAACGTTTTACCAGTTAGCGCAGTGACTTCCAGTTTCTCTTTTAGCGAGTTCTCGGCTTCAAGAATGCGGTTATCGTCGAGCAGCGAAAGAAATCGACTCCAATTCTCGCCGAAGGTAAATCGCTCACCTTTAGCCACCTCGCTGGCATGCGTGCTCATACTTTGACTGTCGGCCACCATTAATTATTGAACTCCGGTATTGACGTCACCATCTCTGGTTCCCGCTCAGCTTGGATATAACTCTTCTGGTCGCGGTCATAAATTGCTCGGTGCCAAAGCTCGAGCATGAACAGTGTCCACAGCTGGGTGGAGTGATCGCGACGCTCACGCTCATGTTCGTCCAGCAGCACCTGGACGTAGCGCGGGTCAACGTAACCACGTTCTCGCGTACGTTGTTCCGTCAACGTTTCGCGAATGCGCTGGCGCAACTGCCGGTTGATCCACTCCTGAACCGGGACTCCAAATCCCTGCTTCGGGCGGTCGAGGATTTGCGGCGGCACAAGTTCGCGCACCGCCTGCTTGAAAATGTGTTTGGTTTCTCCATCTTTCAATTTCAGCTGAGCCGGAATTGAAGTAACAAACTCAATCAATTTGTGATCCAGCAATGGAACACGTGCCTCAAGTGAAACCGCCATACTCATCCGGTCGACTTTGGTGAGGATATCGCCGGGCAGGTACGTCTTGCTGTCGATGTACAATAAGGCATCGAGCCCCTCGCCGCTGCGAACGTTTTTAGCGAGCAAGCGGCCGGATTCAAACTGACTCGAACCGTTCTGTCCGTTCAACTGTTTCCGAAACTCAGCCGTGTAGAGGGCGGGTTTGTTTAGACTGGTAAAAATCGACGTGCTGTCCAGGTATCGATCGAGAGGATCCAGCGAAATGTTGTAAAGAAAGTTTCGCCCGCGAGCGCCATGAGGCAAGCGCCGGCTCAACGGCGCCATCAGACCGTGACGAAGTAAACGCGGCAGTCGCCCGAAACCGCCGCGCTGGTGATCAATCACATAGCGCGTGTACCCGGCAAATAACTCATCGCCACCATCGCCCGAAAGCACGACCTTGACGTATTGCCGCGCCATTTTCGACACCATGTAAGTGGGGATTGCCGAGGAATCGGCAAACGGTTCATCAAGAAACCAGGCTAACTCGTCGACAATTTCGCAAAGATCAGGAGTTACGACAAACTCGTGATGCTCAGTCTCAAAATGTTTGGCAGCAATCCTCGCGTATTTGAGTTCACTATAAGTGTCTTCATTAAAGCCTATCGAAAACGTCTTTACCGGTTGCGACATCTCGCGTGACATCAGCCCCACGACAGTACTGGAATCGACGCCTCCGGAGAGAAACGCGCCAAGCGGAACATCCGAGACCAGGCGGAGGCGAACTGACTCGGCCAAGAGCGCCTGCAGTTCTTCCAAGTAATCCTCAGCCCGGCGAGCTTTTGCATCTTCAATGTCTTCGTAAGTGAAATCCCAATAACTGGCAATCGACAGCCGCTTATTGGCGAAAGTCAGATGGTGTCCGGGAGGAAGCTTTTGCACGCCACGCAGGATGCAATGTGGATCGGGTATGTAACCTGACGTCAGATATTCGTCGATCGCCAGCGGGTCGATGTCACGCGCCACCAGCGGGTGCTCAAGTAATGACTTTAATTCGGAGCCGAAGACGAGGGTATCTTCATTGATGAGCGTGTAGTAGAGCGGTTTTTTCCCGACGCGATCACGTGCGATGAAGAGTGAGCCTTTCCGCGCATCCCAAATCGCGAATGCAAACATACCGCGCAACCGCGAGACGCAGTCCGCGCCATATTCTTCGTAGGCGTGAACTATGGCTTCGGTGTCGGAGTGAGTGCGGAATTTGTGTCCGCGCGCTTCGAGTTCAGGTTGCAGTTCCCGGTAGTTGTATATCTCTCCGTTGAAAACGATGCTGACGCTGCCGTCTTCGTTGGAAATCGGTTGATGTCCCCCGGAAAGATCGATGATTGACAAGCGGCGCATTCCCAGCCCCACTCCATCCCCAGTCAACATGGTGCCCTGATCGTCCGGACCCCGATGCGTGATTACACGACACATACGATCAAGGATAGTGGCCGCCTCTTCGGGAGCTAACCGCTTTTGCTGATCTACAAATCCAGCTATGCCGCACATTAGCGGGTTCCTCCAACCAGCTCGAGCGCCTTGCCGGTAGCCGCGCCGGGCAATCTCTCGCTGTGAACTTGAGGGCCAAGGAACGCCGCTGCCCATGCGTCTAACGCCAACAAAGTCCACAACACATCACCGTGGTTTGCTTTTCCTGTTCTGTGTTCGTCTATGAGGCGGGCTACCACGTTCCGATCGGTAACTTCCGCGGCCAGTGAACCAGTGTCCCGCAATGCCTCAACCCGGTGTGATAGCGGGCCGCCCGGTTTTAACCACTCACCCAACGGCATCTCGAATCCGACTTTCTTTCGGTAGACGATCTCGTCTGGCAACCAGCGAGTCGCCAGCGACTTTAAAAGAGCTTTTCTGGCGCCGCCTGCCAACTTCGTTTCAGCACTAAGCGCATTAGCCCACTCAGCAAGCTTGTGATCTAGAAAGGGTTCTCGCGCTTCCAAACCGGCAGCCATACTCATGCGATCCTGACGCTGTAAAAGCGGCTGCAAATAAGTTTGCTGATCGTAGATGAACAGGCCATCAGCGCCCGACCGTTGCGAAGGCCAAAAGCGCTTGCGTGATGACATGACGTTCCCGGCAGTGGGAAGCAACTCGTTAACAACAGTCCGAGGCGAGAACGCATTGGCCGACGCGAGATAGTCATCACTTAAAACCTTTTTCAAGGTAGCGAATTTCGAGATGCCCGGAGCAACTTGCGCCAACTGCGAAATCCCAGGCACGCGACGCTTCAATGCATCTCGCTGCTGGGCGACTTGGTACCAGGCGTAACCACCAAAAACTTCGTCGGCTCCCTCGCCTGACAAGAGGACAGTTACATCTGCTCGTTCCTTCGCGTCTCGGAAGATAAGGTGCATGGGTACGGAGTTCGGGTGCGTCAGCGGTTCATCGTGTGCCCAGGTCAAGCGGTCGAGCTCGCGATCGATATCTTCCGGCGAAACTACAATTTCGTGGTGGCGTGACTGGATGCGACCCGAGACAAGGCGCGCAAAGGGGCGTTCATCATAAGCTTCGTCACTAAAGCCAACGCAGAAAGTATCGATGGTGCTGTTCGTTAGTTCGGCCGCGACGGCACTCACAAGGCTTGAGTCTAAGCCGCCACTCGTAATCGTCCCCAGAGCTACGTCGCTGACAAGTCGCGCCTTGATCCCGTCACGCAAGAGCTCGCGACCCTCGTCAATCAAATCGTCCAGGGACCGAGCTGGTGCGCTTTGAACTTCCGGCGTCCAATAACGGTGTATCCGTCGCTTCTGGCCTTCCAGAATCAACAAGCTGCCCGGAGCCACTTCCCGCACCCCTGCAAACAGCGTCTCTTCTCCGGCGACACTGCGAAACATCAGGTATTCGGCGAGCCGATCCTCGTTTAGCGCTCGCTTGATTCCGGAGCCAACAAAGAGGGCTTTGATCTCAGAAGCGAAGAGAAGGTGTTCGTTGTCTGGTTCGACGTAGTAAAGCGGCTTCACCCCAAACCGGTCGCGACCCAGAATCATGCGGCGGCGGCGGTCATCCCAAAGTGCGAAGGCAAACATCCCGCGCAGCCGCGCAACAAATTCGTCACCCCATTGCTCGTAACCATGAACCAATATTTCAGTGTCGCTGACTGTACGAAAAACATGGCCTAACGAAGTCAACTCACTGCGCAGCTCGCGATAGTTATAGATCTCGCCATTCACGATGACGGCGATGTCGCGAGTCTCATTGAACTGAGGTTGATGTCCACCTAGCAGATCGATGATCGCGAGGCGGCGATGACCAAGCACGGCGCCACCCTTACTTGTCCAGAGACCTTCGCCATCAGGCCCGCGATGCTCAAGCAACTCCATCATGCTCCGCACGAGCCGCTCGTCGTCTGGCCTGATCCCGTTGGCGCTGTAGCTGCCACAAATTCCGCACATGCTTCTACTGTTCTCCAGAGATCGACTTCTCACTCACGTCCGAGCGCGTAAAGCGATGTTTCCCCGCTGTTGAAAGAGGAATGTTGTCGGTCTCACGAACTTCAACGTTCATCGGACTCGTCGACAAATTCTTGATTTGTTCGACCGCCGCCCGGGTTAGCGCATCTCGCTTCTGATTGCTACCGTTACCGGGCACGATCCACAGGGTGATTTTATCAAGCGCGGTCTGGTGGAACTGGAAGTTTAGTATTCCCTCGCTGCCATACATCAGGTGCGTAAAGAATTCGCCATGCACTACGCGCCCGTCCGGCAAAACAAAGTTATCGCTGACTCGTGCAATATTGAGTTCCATCAAGGGAAAGTTGTTTCCACAATCGCAAGCCTCGTCCAGGAGCACACCACAGTCCTCATTACGATAGCGAATGAACGGCATTGCATAGTTCCAGAGTGAAGTCACCAGAAAAGGCTTCACTGTAGAAATATTACCAGGCGCGCGATCCTCTTCGAGAACTACAAAGTCGGCGTTAACGTGCATGCGGCCCTTTGAGCATTCGGCAGCGATGTTCTGAATCTCGCTGCTGCCATAACAATCATAGACACGACATCCGAAAACGCGGGAAATTGTTTCGCGCTGTTGCGGGTAAAGTTTCTCGGCGGTGGTAAAGACTCCACGCAGCGAACTGACACTCTGATTAGTCGTCTCGATGTACTCAGCAAAACGGGCAATCGTTGAGGCATAGCCATGAGCAATCGTGGCGCCAAGAGACGGCCACACCTTCAACCATTCCGCCATCTCGGACGCGCCGGAGTGAAACGGATCGAACTGGTAGATCCGGCGCAACTCCTGCCGGAGTCGAAATTCCCATTGCGGCATGCGATAAAGTTTTTCGTTGCCTCCCCAAAAAAACGCGACCATCTCGCCCGGCTGCCAACCCGACTGCGCCCAGTTGCGAAACGTGCCCGCCTCAGACGCATCCATATAGGCCTGCTCACGATAAAAAGTGAGCGGGATGCCCGTTGAGCCGCCGCTGTGATGTTGTGAAAGGGTTTGCAACGGCACGTTTTCAACAAGCAGGTCACGTTGCCGCTCTCGCACAATATCTTTCGTCAAAACGGGAAGCGCCGCGAAGTCTTCCAAATTCCTGATGTCTGGGCTGTGAATGCCAAGCGATGAAAACATCTCGCGGTAATACGGAACATGAGCTTCGGCGTGAGCCAGCAGAGCCGACAGCCGTTGCCACTGGGCG
>CAVVJS010000005.1:0-109349 GCA_963748605.1 Pyrinomonadaceae bacterium | reverse complement strand
GGTTGCCACACCCTGAGAACTTCAGCCAACAGCGGATTACGAAGTTCTGTTCGCTGGGATACAACCACGTAAGTGAATCTTTGGACGGATTTTGTGAGGACTTATGTTCGTTTTAAATCTTATAGCACTGGCCTCAGAAGTGGATGGGTTATATCCAGTCTACTGTGGGATGGATGGTCATCGCCATCGCCTGGTCCATCATCGGGGGGTTGTGGCTAGCTGGCAGTCTTATGACTGCCCAGAGAGCATCGCAATCTTCGGGTCTGGCCGGACAGAGAAGCACCTGAGGCTTGTAGTGCATAAGTCGCGATTTGGATCAAAGCATTGGTAGCTACGATTGCTACTTAGGCTGCTAGACCTAATCTTGTTCTCCCCCAACGCCGTCGATCCTTCACGTGTTAATACCTGCATAGTTTAGGTGTTATTACGCTACTACGTCTCCTTCATCTGGTCTAAGGTGAATACATGCTGATCGTTGCTCACGAAGACTAATGCAGGATTAACTGGCTCAGGGTGGGAAGAGTTGCGCCTGAGTACTGCAAAGTCTCATGACAACGATCAGTAGTAATCATTTTTGAAGCGAAGGATAGAAGCTGCTCGCATGATCTGGGCATCAAGAGGGGCTGGCAGAAACCAAACAATAGAGGAGAACTGATGATGGCGAAAGCGAAAACGATTTCAACGGAGCAACTTCAGGAACGACTGAAACAGGGCAATGGCCTCCATTTCTGGAACGTGCTAACGGACGGCTATTTCAAAGGGGAGATGATTCCGGGCTCACGCCGCGTGCCACTCAACACCGTCGGACGCGAGGTATCCGACGCTAAGTCGCCGAAGGACGAAGAAATCATCGTCTATTGCGGCGGCCCAACGTGCCCGCAGAGTCTACAAGCGGCTCAAAAACTCACGGACCTGGGCTATACCAACGTCAGGGCTTACGAGGGCGGTCTTGAAGAGTGGAAGAACGCCGGCAACAAGATCGAACGTCTTGAACAAGCCAGTGCTGCCTGACGTCGCTGCAGACGCGAGGGCCAGGTCTGATTGAAACCGTAACAGCGGTCCGTGTGCTTTGAGGAACAAGAACGGACTCATTCTGTGGAACCTTGAGGACACGCGGACCGCTGCTGATTGAGGGCGTCCTTTTAGGTGACGCATGATTAGTTATCATCTGATAAGCGGCTGCGAAGAATTTATGGAAGTCACACCGAGCAAAAAGCACAGAGAGTTTCATGAATTCGGTACTAGCAAAGTGGTCGGAGTCATTGACGATAAGGCCAAGGTAGATGCAGCACGTGTAGCTTTGACTTCAATCGGAATTACCGACGCGATGATCGAAGTCTTTTGTGGGCTGGAAGGAGAGCGCAACCTAGATCTGAAAGGTGAGTCGCATGGTTTCCTGGATCACATAAGGCGTATCTACGAACACTTCTTATTAGTTGATGGATTGCACATGGATCGCTACGAGAAGGAATTACTGGCAGGGCACTGTGTCATTCAAGTTTATACAAGTGATTCCGAGGCGCGAGAACAGGCTAAAGACTTGTTGAAGGCCAGCGGCGCGCATTTCATCAACGCTTATACTGAATGGACAACTGAAGTCTTGGTGCCATGAGTCGGACTTGTGACAGCGGACCGCCACGCCGCGATAACGAGTCTTAGGGAAGAGAGAGTTCTAGAAGCCAGGGAAACCGCGATGAACCGTAACACTCCAAAGTATATGGTGCAGGCGATGGATCATGAAGGATTGGTAAAAGCTGCTTGCCCGAAAAGAAATCAGTGTGAATTTCATCGCATGGATGAAATCGCGAGTACCTGGTCACCTCTTTACTGGACTGATCAATGAAAGTGAGTCTATTCGCAGGAAAGCCGCCTGAGCCAGGGATGCTGGTTAACGTTCCAAGGCTGATCACTGCGTATTACACCGGCGTGCCTGACCCGTTGATTCCCGCGCAACGAGTCGCATTTGGAACCTCCGGGCATCGTGGTTCGTCACTGCAAAAGGCCTTTAATGAATGGCATATCCTTGCCATCAGCCAGGCGATTTGCCTGTATCGAAAACAGCATCAGATCGACGGGCCACTATTTCTCGGCATGGACACTCACGCGCTCTCGGTGCCGGCATTGGCAAGTTCTCTTGAAGTGCTGGCAGCCAATGGCGTGGAAGTAATGATCGCCGAAGAGGACGAATACACTCCGACACCAGCCGTATCGCACGCGATTCTCACTTACAACCGCGGGCGCAAGTCCGGACTCGCCGACGGTATTGTGATCACGCCATCGCATAATCCTCCTCATGACGGCGGCTTCAAGTACAACCCGCCAAACGGCGGCCCAGCGGACACCGGCGTCACTGAACTGGATCGAGGCAAAGGCGAACCAGTTTCTCGAGAGCACCCTTCAAGGCATCAAAAGGATTCCCTACGAGAAGGCTCTTCGCGTCTCCACTACGCACCGGCACGATTTTCTCAATAACTATGTCAATGATTTGGCCAATGTTATCGACATGGATTCAATTCGCGGCGCGAAAGTGAATATGGGAGTGGATCCGCTCGGTGGCGCCGGAGTGCATTATTGGACGCGGATTGCTGAGCGCTATCAGTTAGACCTCACCGTCGTCAACGAAGCTGTCGATCCGACTTTCCGTTTCATGACATTGGATTGGGACGGCCAGATCCGCATGGACCCATCCTCTTCGTTCGCTATGACGAATTTGGTCGGACTGAAGGATCGTTTCGACATTGCCTTCGCTTGTGACACGGATCATGACCGGCACGGGATCGTAACGCGCAGTGCGGGTTTGCTTCCGCCCAATCACTACCTGGCAGTCGCGATCTATTACCTCTTCCAACACCGCCCCAAATGGAGTAAGGCGGCGGCTGTCGGCAAGACAATGGTGAGCAGTCAGACTTATCGATCGTGTCACTGCGAAGCTGGGTCGCAAGCTCTTCGAAGTTCCAGTCGGCTTCAAGTGGTTCGTTGATGGTTTGCTCGACGGCTCACTCGGTTTTGGTGGCGAGGAGAGTGCGGGTGCGTCTTTCCTCCGCCGTGACGGCAGCGTCTGGACGACTGACAAAGACGGAATTGCGCCGGCCTTGCTCGCCGCCGAGATCACTGCACGGATGGGCCGTGATCCCGGCGAGATCTATCAGGAGCTGACACGTGAGTTCGGAGAGTCGGTATACACGCGCGTCGAGGCTCCGGCCACCGCGCAGGAAAAAGAGATGCTAAGAAAACTCTCGCCGGATCAAGTCCGGCTGAGAGACCTTGCTGGCGAACAAATTCAAACCGTCCTCACGCATGCGCCGGGCAATGGCGCTGCCCTCGGCGGATTGAAAGTCGTGGCAGAGAGCGGATGGTTCGCAGCACGTCCGTCCGGGACCGAAAATATCTACAAGATTTATGCGGAGAGCTTCCGAGGGGCGGATCATCTGACGCGCATTTTGGAGGAAGCACAGACAATCGTCACCGATGCAGTAGCTAAAGCTGATCCCTCCAAGAGCGCGTTGGACGAGGAGCATTTATGACTGACAATGTTCGTAAAATTCTTGAGTGTTACCGAAGCGAAAATCCAGGCATCCTGACCAACCTGGCCAGGATCCTGAATCACGGCCGACTCGCAGGAACGGGCCGGATGATTATACTGCCCGTGGACCAGGGCTTTGAGCATGGTCCAGCGCGCAGTTTCGCGCCAAATCCTCCCGCTTACGATCCGGCTTACCATTTTCAACTGGCGATCGACGCCGGTCTTAACGCCTACGCGTCGCTACTCGGATTCTTGAAGCAGGTGGCGGCTGAATTTGCTGGCGAAATCCCGTTGATTCTCAAACTGAACGCCCACGATCTGCTGCACGAGGAAAAGGATCCGCTGGGTGCGCTAACGGCTTCCGTCTCCGACGCACTGCGGTTGGGCTGCGTAGCCATCGGCTACACGATCTATCCCGGCACGGCTGAGCGGCGACTGCAATACGAGCAGTTGCGCGAACTGGCGGCTGAAGCCAAAGCCGCCGGGCTGGTCGTCGTGGTCTGGAGTTATCCGCGCGGCGGCGGCCTCAGCAAGGAGGGCGAAACTGCTCTGGACGTGATCGCTTATGGGGCGCAAATCGCCGCACTACTCGGAGCACACATCATCAAAGTCAAAATGCCTACCGCGCATCTGGAACTGCCTGAAGCCAGAAAAGTTTACGAAGAGCAAAAGATTCCGCGCGGCACCGCGACCGAGCGTGTCCGCCATGTCGTGCAAAGCGCTTTCAACGGACGTCGCATTGTCCTCTTCTCCGGTGGACCAAAGGAAAGTGATGAGGCCCTATTGGCTGAGGGTCGCGCGATCCGCGACGGCGGCGGATTCGGCTCGATCATCGGACGCAATTCTTTCCAGCGAGACAAAGCGGCCGCTTTGCGCCTCCTCGATGAGATGGTCCGTATCTACCAGGAGTAAAGGCAAGATCCTTTATATATGAATCGCGATGAAATCAGATCGGTGGATGTCTGCGCTTCAGTCAAACATTCCACTGCGAGTGATTGCTCACAGTGCCCTTTCTGGAAGTTCCGGGAGCGTCTTGAAGATTAGGATGGTTTTTGCGCCGTCTCTGGCTTCGATTTCGAGTGCTTCTTCGCGTCCGTTCCGCTCCCGTCTTTGGCACGATCCGTCGTACCCGGGTAACAGTATGAGTTAGGTTGCGCTTGTCGGCTGATCCAGTTCCGCCGAGCATGATCTCGACACTCGAAGCAAGAAATCCCTTCGTATCGAGAGTGATACCTTCAAATGGCAGCATCTCTGCCTGCTCCTGCGTTCCCAGCTCATCGCTTAATATCTGGAGATCTGCCATCCGGCCAGAATTACGTTTGCTGAAACCGTCCAGGTAAGCCTGCCATTGTTCCTGTTGTATTTCACCTTGCATGACTTCTCCTCTATATCGCTAACAAAACAGATTTTAACGCCGCGTTGGCGGTGACTTACTAGCTCTTTTCGAGAAACTGTTTCAAAACCAGCGCCTCATTGTGCTTTTCGTCTCGAGCTCCATAGACCAGGGTCACAGTCCCTTCCTTGGCTTTGTCCTTGAGCACTTTGACCAGATCATCGTTATGCCTAATCTCAGTTTCATAGCGGCGGCGGAAGCTACTCCACTTCTCGGGATCATGCCCAAACCATTTTCGGAGCTCCGTGCTCGGAGCGATCTCCTTCAGCCATAAATCAACGGCGGCCTTCTCCTTCGTTAGACCGCGCGGCCAGAGCCTATCTACGAGAATGCGCTCACCGTCCTTCTTGTCGGGTTGCTCATACACTCTTTTTATCTTGATGTTCATGTTGCCTTCTTGACTCCTTTCTTAGTAGCCTGAGAACTCCTCTGTCCGGATATTGTCATCGTCGACCCCCGCTTCGTTCAGCGTCTTACGCATGGCTGTTACCATTGAAGCAGGGCCGGCCACGTAATAAATCGGGAGCGTCAGATCACCGACATGCTTCTCGAGCATGGCCTTGTTTATGTACCCAGTTTCGCCATCCCACTTCCGGTCTGATTTTTCCATCTCCGTCATCGTGCCCACAAACGTGTAGTTCGGGTTTTTCTGCTGTGCTTCCATCAGCTCGTCCAGAAACGCAGCGTCTTCCGGCCTGCGGTTGGAATAGAAGAGAAAAATCTTATGAGGAAGATTGTCATGAGCAGCTTGCAGCACGATGCTTCTGACAGGCGTAACTCCGATGCCACCTGTAAGAAAGACGGCTGGGGTTCTCGGGTTGTTGTGAAGTGTGAACGAGCCATAAGGAGCATCCAGCGAAACTTCTGTTCCAGTCTCCATTCTTTTCAATACTCGTTTGAAGGCTGTATCACGCATTCGAGTCGCAAACATGAGATCACCCTCATAGGGAGCGCTCGCCAACGAGAACCCACGTATGTTGCCTTCGGCGTCGGTCTCGACGTGGATTGATCAGAGTAAAGTCGCCAAATTGTCCCGCCTTGAAGACAAACCCTACTGGCTTTTCAAAATGGAAGGCCATCGTTCCAACGGCGATTTCCTCTTTCTTTCGTAATATCGTTTTGTAGATTGGCATTAGAGCCCCTTCTCAAATGTGTTCGAGTGGTTTTTCTGGAAACAAGCTGAAATCGTTCGGCATTTGTTTGCGTTTCGCATTTCGCTAAGGCTGCTGGTGTTAGGCGGCTCTTCTTCCTCTTCTACTCGAACCCCTGGAGTTTGCACTCACCTTGTTAACGTCTTCTCTGATTGCGGCGGTGTGCATCTCCGCATCTCGGGCTTCCAAATTCGAAAACGCTACTACAATCATCAGTCCGCATATCGTCAGGGTCGAAAGCACGAAAAGGACCGCTACTTGTTCCTCGAACAACAACGCGGATACCGCAGCCGCGGCTAATAACCAAAAGAACTTTCTCCGACGTCGTCTTTGTACTTTTATTTTGTTTTGTCGCTTCATTGATTCAACCTCCTTTTGTTTGTTTTCCAGGCCTTACTAATTCTTCTCTCAGCGTTCACGCGTCAGCTTCAAGCGACTGGGCGATCACATTCGGCACAACGGTCGTTCTTCGGCCAACATGCTTCTGAGCATCCACGCGGCTTTCTCGTGGACGATCAAACGCTGTGTCAGCAAGTCTTCGGTCGGCGCGTCAACGGCCGTGCGCGCAACCGAAAGTGCCCAACGGGTGGTGCGGGCACACGTTTCGTGATCTCTTAGCAATTCAGCGATCATCTCGGTAGCACTCAGTACCGCCTCGGGCTCTCGCAGGTAGGTGAGCTTCGAGAACTCGCGGTACGAACCGGGTGCAACGCAACCGAGCGCGCGGATTCGTTCGGCGATGGCATCGCCAGCCAGCCAGAGTTCGTTGTACTGCTCTTCGAACATCAGGTGCAGCGTATGGAACATTGGTCCGACGACGTTCCAGTGGAAATTGTGCGTCTTGAGATACAGCGTGAAGGTGTCAGCCAGCACATTTGAGAGTGCTTCACCAACCTTCTGTGCATCTTCGTTCACCATCACAGTGAGCGGTACTGTTTTCATTTCGGTTCCAATCGCACTCGACATTTCTCTTCTTCCTCGCTTTACAAAGTTGAATGAGTTCCTTTTGCACTCATGGGTCAGTGATTCAGCATTACGATTACAGACTAAGGTGAACCGACATCGCACGAAAGAGTGTTATCACCCGTGCGTTGCAGGTGTTTTCACGTTCCAGGAAGGAGGTTGTAAGTGGAGACGATTGTGCGATTAGTCGCGTAGGATATGAGGCAATGCGTTGATGACGCCGATCGTTGCAGCGAGAACATTGAACCGGATACGCCCACAGCGGGCACCCAGATACCCGCTCGCATCCGGTAAGTTCAGTCGCCAGCAACGATCAGCAGTTCCACGCTAATCGAAAGCGTCGACCCTCTAAAGAGTGATAACACTTGATATCTTGCGTGGAAACTCTCTTTTGACACGTCGCTAACTAGGTTAGCTTCAAGAGACGTTGACTGCTGAGATAAACCTTAGTTAGTGACGTATCATTTTGAACACGGTACTGACACGCAGGAAAACTTGCGCGGCTTTCATCGGACGGCAAAGGAAAGAGGGAAAAGAAGTGGTCGAAAAGTTCTACCAGATTCTGAAGACGCGGAGGCGACGGCGAGCACTTGTCGAATATCCGTCGAGAGTTCGCGAAAGCCGGATACCCTTTGGATCATTTTGGAGACTCACAAATAGAAGCGGCACTGACACGTTGGAATGATGATATTGCGGCAGTGACGCTAAACGCCAAGGCAATATACCGTGCGCTTCAAAGGCTACGCCGCGTATCCGCTGGCAAAGGAAAATACAGAGTTGAGGCGTGACGTGCTCCTTATAAGAAGTTAGGTAAAAAAGATGAAGATTCTTATCGCCTATGACGGCTCGGAAAGGGCGGACAAAGGGATTGATGATTTAGGTCGCGCAGGCCTACCAGTGGAAGTCGATGCACTGGTTGTCTCGGTTGCGGAGGTATGGCTCCCGCCGCCACAAGGTGAATTCGACGATACTTTTCCGCTCCAGGTTCCCGCCGGCCTCAAGCGAGCGCGAGAGCATGCGGCGCAGATTGTAAAAGAAGCGCAGGAGTTGGCGTCGAGTGGCAGCCAACGTGTGCGTCAGATCTTTCCACGGTGGACTGTACGTCACAAGGTCGAGGCAGGATCCCCTGCACACGAGGTTCTGAATCTCGCCCGAGAATGGGACCCCCATCTTATCGTGGTCGGGTCGCATGGACGCTCGGCGCTGGGAAGATTTGTTTTGGGCAGTGTGTCCCAAAAGGTATTAACTGAAGCGCAAAGTTCAGTTCGAGTTGCACGTCCGACAACTGGAACAGGTGCATCCGCGGCACGCATCGTTGTCGGCGTTGACGGCTCTGCGGGAGCCGCGGCGGCCGTGCGTGCAGTTGCGGCCCGCCATTGGACGCCGGGTAGCGAAGTGCGGGTGGTCGTCGCAGATGATTTACTAATGGCCAACTCGGTTTACCGCGTGATTCCACCAGTCAATGAATTTGTAGACGAGGTAAATCGAAGCGAACGCACCGAGGCAGAACGAATTGCGGAGGAGGCGGTAAAGCAATTACGCTCAGAATTAGACGGTAAAAGCGTTACCGTGTCATCGGCGGTTCTCACCGGCGAGCCGAAGCAAGCGATTGTGCGGCACGCCGAAGAGTTCGGCGCCGACTGTATCTTTACGGGCGCTACTGGTTTCAGCAATCCCATCGAACGCTTCCTTGTGGGCAGCGTATCAGCAGCAGTGGCGGCACGGGCGCATTGTTCGGTGGAAGTGGTTCGCGTCCGATAGCACGTACGAACGCGCTGTTATGATTCTTGTCTTAGTGGAGTCTTGCAGCGATGTCAGTATCAGGAGGAGATTTTGCACGAATCGACAGATAACAAATCTCATTTGCATTGTAGGAGGTGTGATTCCGACAATCGCCGACTGATCAAGTTCAAGAGTCCCGACAATCAGCCTTACTACCTTTGCAGCCGTTGTGTTGAGCAAGAGGATAAACGAGAGATGAGATTCAGTCCTTCGTGGAAGCGTTCGCGCCGTCCTACGAATAATAGTGCTGTGGCTGCGTTGTAGAATGTCGAGGCTGCCCTACGAAGTTGCTAGTGAGATTTCAGGCTGGAACGCCAGGGACTAATGACAACCATTAGTGATGCAGGGTCAGACCAGGCGGCGAGTTTGCTCGCTGATGACCACTCGGAAATCGATATATTGATTGGAGACTTGTTAGCGGCGCTTGAGGAGGGAGAGAAGACCAAAGCTTTCGCACGCCTCGATCTGTTGTGGGCTCGACTGGCTGTTCACATCCGCGCCGAGCACCTTTGCCTGTTTCCTTCAATCCTGGGGGCAAATTTCAGTGACACGAGCAGCGGTCTAACATATCAGGAGGCTCAGAGAGCGATTGATCAGCTCCGGCTGGACCATGACTTTTTCATGCGTGAGCTGGGAACGACCGTTAAAACCAAGCGGAACCATGAGGATGCTTCGGGACATGAAGCAGTTAAGAAGCAACTTCGAGAAGTGCGTCGTTCAGTTGTCGAGATCCAGACTCGACTCGCTAAGCATAACCGGTTAGAGGAAACTTACGTTTATGGGTGGCTTAACGTCCTGTTGAGCGAGACCGAACGCTCAGCACTCATGATCCCGGATTAGGCGTGAACTTGAGAATACTCCCCCGCGGTTTGGATTCTGACTTTGAGAAACATGACTAGCAATTCCCGCGCGCGGCTATCCAATTGACAGGCATGAGATATTTTAAGGAGCGCGAAATGGTAAGGTCGCACGATCGCCTCTGGCTCGAGACAAGGAATTAGTTTGTGACCAACTTGTGACCAGAATACCGACAAAGAGGCATTAATAGGTAATAACAGATGGACTCGCTGGCGGCTGCAACCCGTAACAGATATTAATAAATCGTAAGAGCCATAACCTGCTGGAGTGACTTTCACCGCACTCTTAATCAGCGGGTCGGAGGTTCGAGCCCTCCACGGCTCACCAGAAATCGATTGCGGCGGGTTCAATGACTGATTGAACCTGCCGCTTTTCTTTTGTAGAGGAACTCTGCGCATGAAAGACGAGCGTTACAACACAACCGTCCTCTCTCACGCCAGGTTAGCTGCAAGAAACGGAAGGGATACCGTCCGTTAGGGCGAAATGTTTGTGGCCAGAAGACCTTCGGTGAAGCTTTCGCTCCATAGAAGCGAAATCTTTTCGCATATGCCCTCAAGGGGCCGGATTCAAAACCACCTCACACATGAACATTGGACGGCTAATCGGCGCCTACTTTTTTGTGCAAAGACTCTTCAGAGTTTGTATTGACTTGAAGGGCGGATAGGAATACTCTGCGGCCACCTCGCGATACCTAATTGGCTGGTCTTTCAGAGACCTTTTTCATCTCGTCGCCCAGCGCCTGCGATTCTCAGAAATCTTGGAGTATCTACTTGATGCCAATACGTTGATTTAAGACATCGCGATCTTTTAGCACTTACCCTCGCGCTCTTTGGTCCCCGGTTACGCTCACCCGATAAGGCGCCACCACATGCATACTCGAAACCCTCGTTAGCATGGGGTTCCCCGCATAAGCCTCGCGCTAATGACTTCTTTAATCAGGATTTAGTTAACGGCCGTCACCAAGCTTCATTTTGCACTCCGTGTGCAAGGCTCTCGTGTCCGAGGGGACGCTAACCTGTCATGTGACTTAAGTTCTAAAAAATGCGACTCAAGATGAAATCAAATTTCCACGAAAACCATAAAGGATGGATGGCGAATGTTGGCTGCGTAGAAACGTAGCCACTTGGATCAAGGAGGCCCGCGCTGCATCTACTGTTGGGTAATTTACAAGATTCCTGTTGCCTGAGCGTTTGCCGCGCCCTGGAGGCGCGCAACTATCCGACCCGGATCATTGCAAATCCGCTCGCGCAACCGCCGCGCTTTGCATGGCGGCTGAATAACGAGCAATCCGCCAGCCAACTTGTCTGGGATGATGAGCCGCCACTGCTCGACGATCACATCAGCGGTGTATTCGTCCGACAAAGTGCGTGGCTGGATCCTACTGGTTGGCAACCCGAGGATTTGGCTTATATGCACGCGGAGACGCAGGCAGCATTGCTAGCGTGGCTATGGAGTTTGGCTTGCCCGGTGGTTAATCGCTATTCCCCTGCAATCTGGTACAGCCCGAAGGTTTCACTTTTGTGCTGGCAATATCTGCTGCGCCGCTGTGGTTTTCAGACTTTGGAAACCTTAGTCACTAACGAAGAGGAAGAGGCGCGCGCCTTCGGACAACGACTTGCGCAAGAAGGAGTCGCCGGCGCCGTTTACGGGCCGCTTACCAGCGAAGCGCGTTACTTAATAATTGACGACAAAGACTGGAATGGCTTGGCCGCCATGCAGCGCTGCGCGCCGGTTTGTTTGACCTATCCTCACGGGGCGGCACAGTTTGTCTGTCTGGCAGGCGAGCACGTGGTTTGGGAAGGCGAGCCTCCCCCTGAGGCGGCTCTACTTGAGCCTTCCATACGCCGCTTCGCCCTGGAGACGGGCTTAGCTTTCGTGGCATTTGCTTTTGCTCAGACCCCGAAAGGCCTGTGCGTGATTGCCGTTGAGTCGCACCCTTACTTCGAGCACTTTGGTGAGCCCGCGCGACAGCAGATCGTCGAGGGGTTGGTGGAGTTCCTCACGGCGGATCTGGATTACCGGCGTAATGGCGCTGCGCAATCCTTACAAGGGAGCCTCATATGATTCTTGTATGTGGCGGACTTGCCGATAGTGTCACCGAATTAGTTTGTGCTCGATTAGAGCATTGCGGCTACCCGTATCGATTGCTTGATTTAGGAAATTACCCCGCACGATTCAAGATCAAGTGGCATTGGCAAGGCTCGGGCCCGATTGGTTACATCGCCGGTCCCGATTGGAAAATCGATCTGGATGAGTTAACCGGTGTCTACGTTCGTTACCTTGGACCTGAAGGTCGCGAGCCACCGCCGAACATTGAACCCGGAGTCGTGCCCGCAATGTACTTCGAGTATGACACTGGCCTCATGGCGTTGCTGGAGGATTTGTCCTGCGCCGTGGTCAACCGTCTCGATGGCGGCATGTCGAACAGTAGCAAGGCTTATCAAGCGTTGATTGTGCGCCAGTGCGGTTTATTAACACCCCCCACGCTTGTTACGAATGATCCGCATGCCGCACGCAGCTTCTATGACGATTACAACGGTGAAGTTATCTACAAGTCACTGAGCGGCGTACGATCCATTGTCCAACGTTTGGATCAAGAGCAGTTGGCACGTCTGCCTTTACTCCGCCACGGTCCAGCTCAGTTTCAGGCGTTTATACCGGGAGACAATGTTCGAGTGCACACAGTAGGCGAGCAGTTGTTCGCAACACGCGTGCATTCGGAAACAGTTGACTACCGTTACGCCAGCCGCGAAGGAGGCGCTGTGGAAATGGAGCCGACTATTTTGCCGGCAAACGTTGCGGAGTCGTGTTTGCGGCTCGCCCGCCAACTCGATCTTTTGTTTACAGGCATCGATCTAAAAGAAACTCCCGAAGGCGATTACTATTGCTTTGAAGTCAATCCCTGCCCGGGGTTCTTATATTATGAGAAGCACACCCACCAGCCGATCAGCGCAGCTCTGGCCGAGCTGCTCCATCACGGATTACCCGCACCACTCAACCACGAGAGGACCATGCCTATGAGATGAATACACCCGCCCATCTAACAGCCTGGCCATCTGGGCCAGATTTAAACTCACCAAAACTCCATCACATATTTTAAGGAGGACACGACAATGGCGAAGGATGATCAAAGCAAGCCAGGATACGAAGAACCCAAAGAGCCGTTTGTTTCCAAAGGAGACCGCCCGGAAGTAAAGATTAGCCTCGACACGCCGCTCAGCGAATTGCGCGTGCGGGAGTTGACATCAATCCTGGGCCAGATAATTGGCAAGAATCCATTCGAGGTTGGCAAAACTCCGATAAAGGATTTCTTCGATAAGCCCTTTCCAGAGGTAGTCAAAGACTTCGTTAAAGAAATCAAGCCCGAGGTTGCCGAGAAGACCTTCAAATACGAGAAGCCTGAGAAGTTCGAGAAGCACGAGAAGTTCGAGAAGCCTGAGAAGTTCGAGAAGTACGAGAAGCGTGAAATTAAAGAGCTTAAGGCTGAGAAAATTGAAATCGATGGAGTGTTCGATCCCGGAAGGGAAATCGGTCCGGATCCGAGATTCGAAAAACTCATTGAGGCTGTTACGGGTCTCTCGCATCAAGTCACGCAGCTTACCAATCAGATGGAGGAACTCCGGAAGAAAGTTTCGGGCTAAGGTTAACAAGAGCAGGCAACCTGCGTGAGATCCGCTGACTGAAAGTAAATCCAGCACAGCGAAGTTGCAGACGAAGTAGGCTGAGACAGACGCGTAAAAATTAACTGCGGGCAGTCTTAATAGGCTGCCCGCTTTTGTGTTGATGTTGAGGTGTTAACGCTCTCCAAACCCAAAATCCACAGACACAGTCGCCAGTGTAATGTGTTGACGCCTGAGACTGGTCTGGTTAGCATCTGACTATGTCCACCACGAAGCCAGATGACGGTCCAGTTGATTATTACGAAGTGCTGCAGGTCAACGTGAACGCCGAACAGGAGACGATCGATTGTGTCTTCCGGTTGTTGGCGCCGCGTTGGTAGAGCAGCTGACTCTTAATCAGCGGGTCGGAGGTTCGAGCCCTCCACGGCTCACCATTTAAGATTTTATCACCTGAGAAGCATAGAGAAATTATCGCCGGCTTAGTTGAATGGAGATTTCAAGACTACGCTGGAAAACCTAAATTGCTTTCAGACTGACTTCTTGCTGACGCCGGGAAACCGCTCGCGTTCCTCTTCCGAACTTGGGTCTAGCTCCTTATCCTGCTCTTTGACCCATAGCTTCTTTAAATCAATTACCGCACCGTGCTTTACGATTATCGTGGCTTTTAGTTGCCTTATGGAGTGGTTCCGAAATGGGCTTGCCGGACTCTCGACGGTGTAATTCCCAGCTCCTGCCTGAGTGAGTATCCTGACCGTTTCATCATGTCCGCCTTCGGCTGCCAACATCAGAGCCGTCTTGCCTTCATTATTCTTTGTCTTCACATCCGCCTTGGCGATGAGCAACGCTGTCACTACCTCATCGTGTCCGAATCGCGCTGCCTGAATTAAGGCTGTATTGCCCTGATCATCTATGCCATTAACGTCAACGTTCGGAGAGGCCAATAGTGTCCTGACAGTGTCGGCATTTCCCGCGCTCGCGGCGCGCAACAAGGCATCCGTTTCCGGACTGCGGGTAGCTTGCTTAGCGACTCCGCAGCCTACGATTGCGAAGAGCATTGAAAGTATGATTACTGGAATTGCTGTGCGTTGCATACTTCTCCTTTGCATACGATCGATTCTAGCCAGTAACTATGCGAAGCCAGCTTAAGCCTTTATTGTTTAGCTCCGGCTTCCTGAAGTAATTTAGTGATCTCCGTGTAATCTTTCTCCTTGGCAAGCATCAGGGCCGTCTTTCCGGTCGCAGTGAATTTCCCGGTTACGTAAGCACCTTTGCTTAGCAATGCTCGGACGATGTCGCTATCACCGGACGACGCAGCCAGCATCAGTGCTGTGCCACCATCGTTAGCTGTCGCGTTCACATCAGCGCCGTGATCCAGCAATAAATTGACGGAGTCCTTCTGGATATTGGTAACAGCGAACATCAGAGCTGTCCGGCCTTCATCGTCTGTTTCATTCACGTCCGCTCCGCCACCGAGTAACGTTTTCAACTCCTCTGTTCGTCCTTGAAGTGCTGCACGCATTAAATTTGTGTGACCGCCTTCGTGCTCTCCAGATTTACTCATCTGTGCGCGTGTAGTCATGATTCACCTTCTTTTGGCATCTTCATTCGATTCGTTACGGGCCTCTGCTTCGTCTGTTTCCGCCGCACAATCTCAACCGAGCAGGAGCCGCTTGACCATCAATCTTCGTGCTCGGCCCAATCCAAATCGGGCCTCTCCGCTGGTTCTGGCTCAGCCTTCTGCGGTTGGGCCAATGGGTTCTTCGGTTCGCGGTCGACGGTTTCGTTTGGCTTGGGCCGCCGTTCGTCGGATCCAGCGTGCGGCGGCGGTAATTCATCCTCGCGATTATGGTCCATAGCCCTCTCCTCTCATCCTTACTTCAAACTTTAGTTTGAAGCTTTCGAGGATGCTTTCGAATTCTCGTGCTTGTCTTCATCTTCCGGGTTGAGACGCAGCGTGTGGCTGCGGTTGCGATGCTCGCTTTAGCAGCTGGCGAACCTCTTCGTCCGATGTCTGTGCAAAGTCCTCGTACCAAATGCCCACTCCCTGGAAATATTCGGGCGTGACAGCGCAGACGATCTCGTCAACTTCGCGGCGAAGTCCTTCACATGTTTCCGGAGAGGAAACCGGAACAGCTACCACGATGCGTCTCGGTTCCTGCTGGCGCAACGATTCTGCGGCGGCGCGCATCGTCGAACCAGTTGCCAGACCATCATCAATCAGGATCACGACACGACCCTTCACCTCCGGGCGGGATCGGTTATCTCGGTAAGCGAGTTCTCGACTTTCCAGTTCTCGCTGTTCAACTGCCGCAATCCTGTCGATAACTTCATCGGCAATCCCTAAGTAAATAACTATTTCGTCATTGAGAACGCGCACACCACCGGACGCAATAGCGCCCATTGCCAATTCTTCGTAACCGGGAACGCCTAGTTTCCTCACCAGAAAAACATCGAGTGGCGCGTTAAGCTTTTTCGCGACTTCATAGCCAACAGGCACGCCACCTCGCGGCAGCGCCAGTACCACTACGTCCTTTACGATCCGCATAGTGTGGTAGCAGCGCTGCCAACTTTCGTCCTGCGTCTCTCCGATCCTTGAAGATCATCGTTTTCTCCTGAGCCTGAAGCGCTTATTTTCCCGCTGTTTTGCTCATGGCCTTCCGTTGTTGTTCCCTTCCTTCACAGATTTCGATCCTCCGGCTACGAATTTCCATTTGACGTCTTAGGGCTTATGCACTCGGGATGACCGCAATGACAAAGACCCGGAATGTCTCCCGCAGCTCCAGCGCAGAATTCCGAACAATACTCGCCGTTTTGACCTGCGCTGCAATTACAGGGTGGATGCGCACATGTATCAGTCTTTTCGGCAATATTCATGTTCCGCACCTTTCTATCCGCAACCTTTCTATTAGCTCCTCGCCTATTGCTTTCCAGACGCAATGCCGGCGTTGCAACACGCTTAGATTAAGGATTCGCTGAAACGACGAGTTCGTTATCGACCCTCTTAACCCCTTCGACACCTTTCGCGACCTGTGCTGCCTTAGTTTTTTGCGCTTGTGTTGCCACAGTGCCTGAGAGCAAGACCACCGCGTTATCCACGTCAACAGTGATGGTCGAGTCCCTTAAATCGTCGGTAGTGGCCAAAAGAGCCCGAGCCTTAGTCCAAAGCCAGCCGTCATTTGCCCCATTGCCAATGGAACTCCCTAAACGCCTGGCATCCTCAGCAAACGATTCCTTATCTCTTTCGTATTCTTCCCGTGAGATGTTGGCGTTGACGGTCCTTCGACTTGCGTTTGCATTGGTATTGGCGTTAGCGGTCACATTGGTATTCAGATTTGCGTTACTGACTGCCACGTTGGTGTTTGTGTTGGTATTCATTGCAGTGTCGCAGCTAACAGATAACGCGATAACGGCGACGCCCACGATGAGTACTATGATTGTTTTGCTGTTCATGTGATCCTCCCGTCGAAGTGACTCATCCTCCTATTTGAGAACTACGCCTGTCAGTTCGGAAGAAGAAACGCCCTCACTGTCCAGCCGCTGATGCTGTCGCAGTCGGCTCGGATACTTCTTTAACTACTTCGGCTGTCACCCCGGTCTTTCCGAGCAGAACAATGTCAGCGAGCGCAACTATTCCACAGCAGCGGCCGTCAGCATCAACCACCGGCACGCGGCGAATCTTCTTATCTTCCATGATCCAGGCGCACTGTCCGATCGAGATTTCAGGCGTCACTGTCACGCACGGTGTGGTCATGCAATCTGCCACAGTTAAATCGAGTGGGTTTAGTCCTCTGGCAACCGAGCGGCAGACGATGTCGCGATCGGTAATGACTCCGATGGGCCGTTTTGTTTCTTCGCTCTCTACAACGGGTATCTCGCCACAGTCATGATCGACCATCATTTGAGCTACTTCTTGTAGGGCGGTTTCTGAAATACAACATGCCGGATCGGCGGTCATAACATCTTTCACTTTCATATTTCTTCACCTCCAGAATTTTGAATCAAAACTTCCAGGACACTTAATTCACCTTCCAGCCATGATCTGTCCTGCAGGAAGTTGCTCCGTTCGACGTCGTGCTGTGCCTGTCTGACCGGTTTGTCCCATTTCCATATGCCTTCTGCTGCCGATTTGTTGACCGCATCCGATCTGTTCTTCGCATGAAATTGGAACGTCAGTATTCACGTTTGTACGAGTAACACTCAGGACTTACTTAGCGAGCCATAAAACCGAACTCTAACGGGAGGCTACGTCAAACTAGACCCTTGTTTGTTTGCCTAATTGAAGGCCGCCACATGACTGTGAATAGGCAAGATGTATACCGACTGATCGCTTCTCTGTTTGTTTCATTATAGTTGTATGGCCCATGTAAATTCTCGGTCCGCAAACAACTGCTGAGTTGGCATTTCGTTTGCGATAAACAGCATCTTGTCACTGCAAGAATCAGAAAGGAGACGTGATAGCGAATACGAAACGAACCGACGGGAAGTAGAGCATGGCCAAATATGGCAAGAAGGCGTCGAAGAAAGTTGAAAAGGCGATGCACGAGCGGAAAAAGGGCATGCTGAAGAGTGGCCGATCCGGCAAGAAAGTAACCAGCAAGAAACAGGCGATCGCGATTGGACTGTCGCAGGCTCGAAAGGAAGGCGCTAAAGTGCCGCGTAAGAAATCTTCATCGAAGAAGAAATCCTCCTCGAAAAAGAAGTAATTACAAACTTCGAAGAAAGATTATTCAGAGTAAGTCGCAATGATCAGAAAGTTGAAGTCCGGTAAGTATCGACTCTATTCGCGCAAAGTTGATCCCAAGACCGGCAAGCGAAGAAACCTGGGCACGTTCGCCACGCGGGCAGCGGCAGAGAAACATGAACGGGCCGTACAATACTTCAAACGTAAAGGGTGAGTCGGCCTTGTTCTATGGATTATTTCAAGCTGGCTGGGCAGGTCGACCGCGCCTCGCACGCGTGCGTGAATGCTGAAAAAACTGGAACAGGGAAACCTTGATTCCACTTTTAAAAATCCATTGACACGTTTCTGGATTACCCCTTAATCTCTCCTAGTCCTGATCTTCCCATGATCGAATGGTCGGTCACGCCAAAAACTCACATCGCCAAACACAATTGACAGCGTCGGGCAACTCCTTAAACGGTGCTTGTTCCACTTGCCCGGCCAAATCACATAGAAACAACCAACCTGCTCGAACAATCAAGGACGAATACCAATGAACAACCTCATAGAAATTACCCGACGCTTATCGGCGCACATGATCCGCCCGCTCCTCGGCTTAAGTCTTTTAACCGCTATCGTGTTCACCACTCATGACACTGTTAAAGCGGCCGGGACTTTCATCCCAGCTCCTTCGCGAATCGATATGGTTTACGATTCCGCACGCGAAGTCGTCTACATCACTAACGGAGATTCGGTACTCCGCTATCATCCTGGCTCCGACACTTTTATGGCTCCCTTCGTCGTGCCGGGTGCAAACCTGGGCGGCATCGATATTTCGCCAGACGGCAACACCCTCGTGGTTGCCGATCGTCGGCGGCTCGACACTAGCTTGTCTGGGTTTATGTGATGAACCTGCAGACTGAGCAGCTCACCCAGCAACTCTTTCCTCGCGCTTTTGGGGAAGGCGGAACGTTTACGGTCGCTTATGGCACCTCAAATACAGTTCTCATTACGTCCACCTTTGAAGGATCAGGATGGATACCCTTGCGGAAACTTAATCCCACGACGGGTCAGTGGTCCCAACTCAGGGAAGTTCGTCACAACTCGATGGTCACGGCGAGTGGAGATCTCGGAATCATTGGGTTCGTGGAAGCCGACAGTTCGGATGGCCCGTTTGGGAGATACAGAATCGCTGATGGAAATCTTGTAAGCAAATCCTTTGGCGGCGGAACTGGATGGTTTAACTACGAAATGGGTGTTAACCGAGACGGCACGCAATACGCCATACCCACCTACAACGGTACCTATATCTGTGACGCAAATCTCACGAAGTTCCATATCGTGGGTCAGTATGCGGGACCGCAACCGATCGGGGTCGTCTATCATCCGGTCGAGAACACGGTTTATTTTGCCTGGAGAGACTCGACGGAAATTCGCGCCTACGATACTGCTTTTTTCTTCCAAACTGCCGCTTATGATTTCGAACACATGTTCGCTAATACAGGTAACCATGCCTTCATAGAAGGTCGGTTGAGAATATCGCGGGATGGATCGCTGCTATTCGCAACGGTCAACGGTGGCGTGCGTTACCTGCGTCTATACGACTCATTGCAGGCAAGCGATCAGTCTGTCATTACAAATGAAGACAGCTCCGCATGATCACATTGAACGCGAGCGTAGGAAACGGCGGAGCGCTCTCGCACGTTGTAACATCAGGGCCTTCGCACGGGACGCTGAGCGGTAACGGACTCAATGTCACGTACACTCCACAGGCCAACTACAACGGTCCAGATAGCTTTACCTATAAAGCAACCTACGGGGCCGCCTCTTCTGTTGAAGCGACAGTTTCGATTACGGTCACGCCAATGAATGACGCTCCGACGGCGCAACCTGACTCCGCTACGACACCCAAAAACGCAGCGGTGAACATCGCGGCGCTAGCCAACGATGTGGATCTGGATGGAAATCAGCTGTCCATAACGGCTGTGACGTCACCCGCTAACGGAACCGCTTCAATTACCAGTAACGGAACAGTAATCAACTATCGTCCACGCAACGGCTTTACAGGGATCGATAGTTTCACCTACACGGTCAGCGATGGTCACGGCGGCGTATCTACGGCCACTGTGACTGTAAATGTAACTCGCAAGTAGAAAGCTTATTAAAAAAGGAGCGCCTGATGATGAACTGAGCGCTCGCCACGCTTTAGAGTTCATCAGATAACATTGGCAGCAGGTTTTCAGAACCTGCTGCCATTCCTTTTACCCCTTTCCCTTCAGCCTAGATCCTAGCGTAGATGACGACTTGCCCGTGCGCCTCATCAGGGCCATGATTTGGTCAGGAGGAAAAAAGTTTCGTGGCAAACCCTGCACGACGCCTGCTTGAGAATGTGGCGGGCGACTTTTACGTTGACGAGACGTGCATCGACTGCGACGCCTGCCGCCAGATCGCCCCCGCAACCTTCCGCGACCACGGCGACGCGGCGAGCGTCTACCGCCAGCCCGAAACCGGCGCAGAGATAAAGCGCGCGCTGATGGCCCTGACAGCGTGCCCGACCGCTTCCATCGGCACGACAAGGGATTACGACGCGACCATTGGCGTCGAAGCCTTCCCAGAGGTGATTGATGAGAACGTCTATTTCTGCGGGTTCACGTCCGCGGCGAGTTTCGGCGGGTGGAGTTATCTCGTCGTCCGGCCCGAAGCCGCGGGCGGAAACGTCCTCATAGATTCGCCGCGCTTCACGCGCCCACTCGTTCGAAAGATCGAGGCGCTCGGTGGCGTGCGAACGATCTTCCTCACACATAAGGACGACGTCGCCGACCAAGACAAGTACGCCCACCATTTCCAGGCGTCGCGCGTGATGCACAGCGCGGATGGTGCTACTCGGTACCGCGTTGAGAACATTGTCGAGGGCGAGAGCGTGACGAGAATTGATAACGAGTTAACTGTCATCCCCTCGCCGGGCCACACGCGCGGCCATATAGTTCTGCTCTACCGCGACAAGTATCTCTTCACGGGCGATCACCTCGCATGGTCGCCCGTCCGTCAGACCCTTACGGCCTTCCGCAGCGTCTGCTGGTATTCGTGGCCGGAACAGACGCGCTCGATGGAAAAGCTGCTGGCTTACAGTTTCGAGTGGGTGCTGCCGGGTCACGGAAGGATTCATCACGACACGGTTCAGGCGATGCATAGACACTTGCAACAGTGCGTCAAATGGATGAAGGCTGTCGGCTAAGGGTATCCAACTACCGCCGATCGTTCTCCCGTGAAAGCTCCTGCTCCAGTGCGATGAAGAGAGATCCATCTGCGCTTTCAATCTCATACCCAATCACTTCGCCTGAATCGTACCCTTGACAGAGGCGGCCGCGCCCTCGTTTAGCCGTGACTCGGTGTGAATGGCTTCGCCATCGCTGGTGAGCGGTAAGTCTCGTCTGTGACTTACCGCTCACCGGATGGCGAAGCCAAGATTCGAAAGTTGCGCGCTGGCGATCATTTATGGAGGGCTTGGCGAATCGAATCAGGCGTTTGCGTGGTTGAACAAGGCTTATGTCGACCGCGATGCTCTGCTGGTGTTTTTGCAAGTGGAACCCGTGTTTGATGGGCTGCGCTCGGATGCTCGGTTCGACCAACTACTTCGACGCGTGGGTGTGCCGCATTAGATCCACGAAGCCTTAATAAAAAAGCGCTGACAAAGGCAGCCCTCTCAAAGAGGTGCCCTAGCCTAACCCGAGCAATTTTGGAGTGCGGCGACCTGCTCGCCGCTTAATCTTCATGGCCTTACGATGCTTCGACCACCTAATTAAAACAAGCGTTGCAGTTCCCTCCCACTATCGTTAAACTGTTTTCCCAGCCAGCCGTAGTTTTGCTCGGCCCAGACTTCTTGATTAATCGCGGTTTTTGTTGGGTTAGGTTGTTATGTTATCTGGAAATACGCCCTTACTACCGTCGTCCAATTCGAACAAACTTCAACCGGCGCGCTTGCTCGATAACAGGTACGAAGATTACGCGAGGCCCTATCAACGGCCGCGAGAACTGCTGGACTACCTGTCGCTGGTTCTCAAACGGAAGTGGCTGATTCTTAGTCTGGTGTTGGTGGGAACCACTCTCGCCGCACTCTATCTGGCGCAACAACCGCCCGTTTACGAGGCGATAACGGTCATTCGCATTGAGCAAAAGTCGAACAATTTTCTGCAAACCAAAGAAGTCGTTTATTCATATCGCAGCCCTGAGTATTGGAATACGCAACTTCAGTCATTACGGAGTCCTCACCTGATGTACCAGGTCGCGGCCATGCTCGATCTGCCTAACAATCGGTCGTTTCTGACTGAGCCTAAAGAGCGCGGGATTGTCGCGGCGCTACAACGAATCATTGGGCGCGAAAAAAAGACTGCAACCAGCCCGGCGGATTCATCAACATCGGCAACGCAGCCGGAACCCATTCCTTCGGCTGAAACTAACGCTGATACCTTTACCGTAGAACAACAAAAGCGGCTGGCACCGTATGTTGCCGCTCTCAGTGCAGATCTGACCGTCAATCCGGTCGAAGACTCGAATCTGGTGAACATCAGCTTCCGGCATCTCAACCCGGACACTGCCGTGAAGATCGCCGATGCCGTTGCCTACGTGTTCGTTAAGAATGACGTCAAACGCGAAACAGCAGGATCGCTGAATGCTGCCGATAAGCTCGCCAGAGAGATTGCTGGTCTACAGCTTTCGATCCGGCAGCTTGAGGAACAGCGCATCAATTACCTGAAGAACCACGATCTACCTCTCGGTCAGGCGAAGGGGCAAAACCTAACGGTAGAACGCCTCGGTACTCTGAGCAGTCAGCTGCTGGCGAAAGAACATGAGCGTAAGAATCTGCAGGCAGCTTATGAAGGTGCTCAGAAGGCAAAAGATGTCTGGTCGATTCCGGAGGTTAATGGAGACAAGGAGATTAAGGACGCCCGGCGAGCGCTAAGCGACTTAGAACGACGACGCGCCGAGCTGATGACCACCTACACCGCCGAGTGGCCGGAAGTAAAAAAAATCGATGCGCAGATCAAGAGTCTCAAAGCAGATTTGGACAAGAGCGCCGGCGAGGCATTATTAATCTTAAAAGCTCGTTACGATGCGGCGATAGAAGGAGAGAAAAAACTTCAGCAGGTTTATGCCCAGGAGCGGGGGGCCGCGAATCAACAGAGTCAATCCGAGATCATGTTGAGCAGCCTCAATCAACAGCTCGAAACCAACAAGCAGCTCTACAACACGCTTTTCCAACACCAGAAAGAATTGGAAATTGCCGCCAACGGTAGAACCAATAGCATAACGATCGCTGCCCCGGCCTCGCATCCCGATGCGCCTTTGCCGCAGGGCCGCCTCGGCAAGATTTTCATCGCTTTTCTGCTCTCGCTTGGCTTCGGTGTGTCGCTCGCTTTCCTGCTTGACTATCTCGACAACACGCTCAAATCCGCCGACGACGTCGCCGTTCATCTTCAGCTACACACTCTCGCTATGATCCCCGGATTGCGTAGGCGCTCATTGACGCGCTGGCGCCGCCACGTGAAGCAAATCAGCAACGGCGGAGGAAGCGCCCTGGAGTTGACCAGGGAAATGAGATCGCCCACGGCGGAGGCCTATCGGCAACTGCGCACGTCACTGCGCTTCTGCTCCGTCGGCGCGCCGCCCAAGAGAATTCTTATTACTTCCGGCCAATCCGGTGATGGAAAAACAACCACCGCGATTAACTCAGCGATCACTCTGGCGCAGTCTGGGGCAGATGTCCTCTTGATAGACTGCGATCTGCGTCGACCACGAATTCACGATCATTTTGGCGTCTCAAATGTCTCTGGATTAACCAACTATCTTTGCGGCCAGCAGGCTGACGTCGATGAGCTGATGCAAACCTACGCCGATGTTCCTAAGTTGCAGATCATGACTGCGGGTCCGATGCCGGCGAATCCAGCCGACTTTCTGGGTTCAGAGGAGATGTTGAATCTTCTCAATATTGTGAGCGACAAGTTTACTTACGTTATCCTCGACTCACCGCCTGCCAGCGCTTTCGCGGACGCAGCTCTGCTCTCGACCCTCGTCGACGGAGTTGTGATTGTCGTAGATAGTGGTCGCAGCTCCCGCACGGTGGCGCGGAGAGTGAAACATCGGCTGACCCAGGTGGGAGCACGCATTTACGGCGTGGTGATTAATTACTCGGACCTTGAGGCAGATGAGTATTACTCAGGTTACTATTCAGACTACTACGCATCGGATCAGGCGAATGCCCCTCAAAAATCCCTCAGTGCCAATAGCGGCAGTTAATGTCCCCCGACTCGAATTTTGAAACAAAGTGCCCCCCTCGCAAGCGCTTGCCCCTCCGCTGCTGGCAAGTTTTATCGCCAGCTCAAACAATCATACTTAAAGGAGTTTTGAGCAAGGATGTCGCAGTTACCGCGTTATCGATACAGTTCCGCTTGAACGGAAAAAATTGACCGCCTCGGGTGGGCGGCAGGCATTGCTATTAATTCTTATGGCGTACGGATTGGCCTGAGGGTTAACGAGCCAAAGTATCTGCAGTTGCTGATTGACAGGCTTCCGCCGAATTGGAAGCCCGCGTCGTCTCCGGTTGTCGTCAATATGTATTCGTTGCTGTTGACCAGTAACAGTCCGCACACAAACGTGCGCCGCTTCAACCTGCTTTATGCCGGAGGGATCAGGGCGGCTCGTTCTCTCGATCCGGAACTAGTGCTCAAGGTCTTTGAGTCGGACATTCAGATCTATGTCGGCATCCTGGCGCGCCGGCGCATTTTCGTCCACGCGGGTGTGGTGGAATGGCAAGGAAAGGCTATCGTGATTCCGGGCCGGAGTATGAGTGGCAAATCAACATTGACGGCCGAACTTGTTCGCGCCGGAGCCACTTATTATTCAGATGAATACGCAGTGCTCGATGAACGTGGCCGCGTGCATCCGTATCCACGGCGGTTAGGCTTGCGCTCGCCAGGTAGCGATGAACAAACAAAGGTACGAGCCGAGGAGTTGGGCGGAAAGGTCGGTAGCAAACCGCTGCCGGTAGGCATGATCGTTGTTAGTAAGTATGACGCGGACGCCCGCTGGCGGCCCCGTAGACTCTCCGCGGGACAAGGCGCGCTCGAGGTCCTGGCGAATACGGTGCCCGCACGAACTCGACCGGAAGCCTCGCTCAACAGTATTCAGCAGGCTGTTACCAATGCCCGTATTTATAAAGGGCGAAGAGGCGAAGCAAAAGAAACTGCGCAATTTATTTTGGAGTCCTTATCACGTGCCTGATGTGATATTATCCGCCCCGGTTGCGGTAACACTTTGAATGAAAGCCCAGAGGACACTTCATGAATCAAGCAAACGATCGATTAATGCCACGTGCCAGAAAGACCGCTCTGGTGGTTAAAGAACTCAATGATGAGGTTCTGGTCTACGATCTGGAGCGTGACAAGGCTCATTCATTGAATTCAAGCGCCGCTTTCATCTGGAAGAAGTGCAACGGGCGTCGCACCGTTGAAGAAGTCGCCCACGCAGTGAGCAAAGAATTCAAGATTCCTGCTGACGAGCAAACTGTCTGGCTGGCGCTGGATCAGTTGAGCAAGTTCAATCTGCTCGAAGCGAAGATCACGCGACCAGCCGGAGTGCCTAGCATTAGTCGACGGCAAATGATGCGAATTGGAGCGGCGGCCGCGTTCGCACTTCCAGTCATCGTTTCGATTGTCGCGCCTACGGCTGCAAATGCGCAGAGTGCGATAAGTCCTTCTGTATGCAATGCCCGGAGTCAACCGAATTGCGGCGGCACTCCGTGCACGGGTGGCAGCGGTAACCAAACGTGCCAACCATTCCAGACCACCGAATGTAAATGCTCGTAGTTCCCTAAGGGCGGTGAAGCTTCGGCCATGAGGACAAGCGGAGAACTTGTGGCCGCGCTGCTGGCAGGCTCATGGAGGCAGCAACCAGGCGAACCTAAGCTTTCACTTACCGATTTAGTCTCTGTCACGCCCCTGCTCCTGCAATCGGGAGCAGGGGCGTTGGCTTGGCATCGCCTGCGCAACTCCGCCCTCGCTAAAAGTTCGCCTGCCGCCGAACTGCAACAAGCCTATCGACTGCACGCGATTCAAGCAGCACTCCACGAAACCAACATTAAGGAAGTACTAAACGTACTCCGGGACGCGGGCGTTGAACCGATACTGGTAAAGGGTTGGGCAATCGCGCGCCTGTATCCCGAATCCGGTTTAAGACCGTACGGAGATCTCGATTTATGTGTGCGACCGGATAACTACAAATCAGCGCGGGCGGCGTTGCGCAGCGCCGGGGACCGTTACCCGGTTGATCTGCATAAAGGCACAGGCTTACTCGACGATCGCGACTGGGACGAAGTCTTCGAACGCTCACAACTCGTAAAACTCGATGAAGTAAGTGTCAGAGTGCTGGCGCCGGAAGATCATCTGCGGCTGTTGTGTTTCCACTGGTTGCGTCATGGCGGCGAACGCCCGATTGGTCTCTGCGACGTGGCGTTGTTACTGGAAACGCGTTCGGCCGAGTTTGACTGGACAATCTGTTTCGGGAAGAAGCGAAACCACGCAAGCTGGATTTCCTGCGTGATTGGATTGGCGCAGCAGCTACTTAACGCAAATGTTGGTCAGATTCCGTTCCCGATAACAGAGAAACTACCAGCATGGGTGGCAAAGTCTGTGCTCAAGGCCTGGGGCAGTTCTTTCTCAAATCACTTTTCCCAAGCTGCTCCGATGGAGTTTTATTGGCATCACCCGCGTGGACTGCCGCAAGCTTTGGCGTCACGTTGGCCAACGCCCATTATCAGCACAGTAGGAATGGAGGGATCATTCAACAGGTTGCCGCGGTTCCCGTATCAGTTGGGTTATCTGTTGCTTCGTTCGGGTCGCTTCGTAAAACAAATCGCGGAAGGTAATGACTGAGCCGGGCCGGGTTTAAGTGAGGTCGTAAGGGCTTTGCACAAAAGTATTGGACAACATGGGCTATGCCGTCTGGTGTGCGGAAGGCCTATGGCCTTCCGTTACAAGTGCCTTTAATTTGGGGGCTCCGCCCACTTTCGGGCGAAGCCCGAAGTTCCTTAGGGCAGCGTAACGGAAGCGCATAGCGCTTCCGCACACCAGACGGCATAGCCGAATCTCGAGCCCGACTTCTGTGCAACCCGGTCATACACTTAGTCAGGACTGCGCATTCCCGAGGGGCGCGTCACTTCTTCTGTAAATCTCGCAAGGCGTCTCTTCCAATCCATCTGGCGGCGGGTTCTGGCGATTCGGAAAGCCTTCTAGCCAACCCAATCGCAGCCTCTTTCAGGGTCGGCCGTCGTCCAATTCCTCGCAACGCCCAGCTCACGCCCTTCTTTACAAAATTCCGATCGTCGCTGGCTGCTTTTTCAATTAGCGGCAAGCAACGACGGAAAAGTTCATCACCGCTCCGCTTGTCATGCAAAGCCAAGCTCGCGAGCAATGCAAAGGCGCCCCGCTTAACAAATTCCTCACGGCTCCGAGCCCATCGTTCAACTTTAGCGAAAGCGTAAGAGGTGCGATCGAAAAGATGAAAGCAGGCGGTATCGCAGATAGCCCAACTGTCGAAGTCGCGACACCAGCCGTCCATCTGCGCCGGGGTGACGCGCTCGGGTTCATCAACAAACGTGGCCAACATGCGCGCTTCGTACCAACCGGTATCCCAGAGGGCGATGGCGAGCTCATGATTTCGTCCTAACTCCTTGGCTAACTTTCGCATCACACCTACTGGGACGCCAAACGCGTTATCCGAAGGAATTGCATAACGCGCCATGCCGTCGCGAACTTTGCTGCTGCTGAGGCGCTTCAACTGTTCGACCACGGCGTCAACATCGATCTCACCAGAACGTTCAGACGCTTCCTTTGTCACTTTAACTTTCGCGGGCGGCACCCTTTTCTTTTTTGTAGAACCAGCTTTGCGCTTCAACCCAGCTTCGTTTTCCGCAATCCTAGCTTTGACCAGTTTTCGCACCAGCGATACCGGTAACGGCTTTTCCGGAGCAAACCGAATCGTGCCCTTGCCTAGGTCACAGCCTTCGAGCTCGTTTTTGAAGCGTTTAAAAACACTGCCGCTCATCAGATAGAGGGCACAGTGGTTGGGAGTTGCACCAAAGCCAACCAGCATTCCGTTTTGACGAAAAGCAGCGAGCCCATAACTGATGGATTCTTCAGCCTGCGGCGCCGTCGCTCTAATCGTTTTGCGTAGCTTTGCCAATGCGCGGCGCTGATCGTCGTCCAACGCTGCAAGGTACTCATCAATCGTTTTAGGCTTGGCTGCCACGGTTATGCTCCGTAACTAAGACGTCGGGAAGAGCGTGAACTTTTGGGAATCACTGACAGGCTCCCCAGGTCGACCCTGCGTCCCCATGGCCCACGGTCGCTGAGCTTTTACTTCCGAGATTTTTTGGAAGCTTTGCCTAAGAGACAAGACGTCCGCTGGGGACCTTTCATCGCAGCGAAAGACCCTGTGTCACTACTGCCTGATCATGACGCGCAGTTGTTCTGCCGCTTTGGCATCCAACGGCTTCAATGCGTCGTACTCAGCGGTCGCTGATTTCTTATCGTTGATCGCAAGGTAGGTTAGAGCCAGATTAAATCTCGCCGCGGCGAGTGCGGGCCGGAGCCTGATCACTTCCCGATAAGCCTCGATAGCTTCCGAGTAGCGCCGGCCGCTGTAGAGAGTCAGTCCGAGATTGAAGAATGCAGCCGCGCTCTTCGGCTCGATCACTGTCGCCTGTCGCAAAGCCTTAGCGGCCTCCTCGAAATTCTTCAAGCCATTGTAAGCATTGCCCAGGTTCTTATAGGCATGAGCCAAAACTTCCTGCCGAGTTTGAAAGCCTTGCTTGTAAGCCTCGCCCGTTTCGCCCAGCAAACGGATTGCTTCCAAACATGCCGCCACTGCATCTGTGTACCGGCCAGTGTGGTTGTAAAGGTATCCCAGGTTGTTATGAATTTCGGGATTGTCCGGCTCGACTTTCAAAGCCTGTTTGTAGGTCTCGATGGCCTCAGGTAATCGATTCAAGCGGACGAGGGCATAACCTAATGGCATCAGCGCGTCGCTATAATCAGTTTTAAGTTCGATCGCGTGCTGATATTGCGCCACCGCGTCCTTGTGGCGATTCTGATCCAAGTAGACGTTTCCCAATCCCGCAAAGGAACGCGCGTCAGTCGGATCCAGGCTGGCGGCCTGGCGGTATTGCTGTTCAGCTTCGGAGTAGCGTGGAGTTGGAGCACTGCGTGCAGCATTCGCGCGCGCGATGATGCGGTTTTGCTCCTTGGCAACTTTTGGCGTGATGCGATGTCCCTTGAGCCTCCCACCACCTACCGGAGGATCCTCCGGGGTGCGAAAGATCAACAAAGCGCCGCCGATTAGATCGCGACTGACGGAACCGCCGCCTTCCTGCGCAGCGGCATTTAAACTGAGGGTAACGATCAAAGCCGCGGCTACTGCTGCCGAATACGTACGGAAACCAGGTGAAGACATTTTCCAACTCCTTGTCTACAGCACAGGGGAAACAACCAGGTCATTATACTGCTGCTAAGTGGTATTTTCGATTTCCGACTGCCGAGTTCAAATAGCCGATTGAAATCTCAGTCAGAAGACGCGCCCCCGCTAATCTGCAATTGGCAATCGGCAATTGTTGGAGTCAGTGGTGATTGGAGCGTTTTCCCAGGCGAGCGACAGCTTCTGCCAACGCTGCTTATCATCACGAAAATGATCAGAGTAGTGAGGTCGATCTTTATCGAGGTAATCACGCGGCAGGCCGAGAACTACAAGGATCGCCAAGCCAAATGAGCCAAGCGCCAGACCGTATCGCAGGGGCGTTGAACGGATTTCTCGGGCCATAGGGGAATCCCTGAACAAGATTCTACACCAGCCCGAGTGTTAATTATTCGACATTAATTTGTGTCGAGGCTTAGTTCAGACCATCCAGCTGCAACCCGATCGGATCGGCCCCGGCGCCCTTGATGCTATCGATGATCCTGGTAACTTCGCCATACGGGATCGAGCGCGGAGCTTTAACAAAGACCGTCTTTTGGATGCGGAAGCTCTCCGGAACATCAGTTCGCGTCAGCATCTCGTACCGGTAAACGCGATTGCGAGTGCGCTCTTGAAAGAGATTGGCGAGCGTCTGTACGAGTTTGAGTGGCTGGTCGACGGTCCCCATATCGCTCAATTGGTTTAACTTCAAAGTGCGATCAGCTTCAATGGTGACCACGAGCGTGAGATCGTCGGGAGGCAGCTTCCGATCATCAGGTGGCGCCGGAAGTTTCGCAGCAAAGCGGAAGGGCTTTAGCGGCGCCGCAACCATAAATATGATCAGCAAGACTAGGAGCACATCGATCAATGGCGTGACATTGATGTGTGGTTTGTTTTCAATTGGTGTTGCCAGCGACATGATTCACCTCAGCCCGGTCTCAGCTTTCGATATTCCGCTGTCCCTCTTCTTGTGGCGCACACTTAGACACCCGGACCTACGCAAAAGTTCCTTAGCTCCTTGCGAAGTCAGTTGCTGAATCGTTTAAAGATGACGAGGATGAAAAGTGGGACTACTGATCAAGTTTGGCAGGCGAGTTAGACTCGAGCGGAGAAGTTGTGTGACGTGAGAATCGCAGTACCTATTTCGTGTTGTTTCCTGTCGATTCGTGGATAGTTTTTCGGTGCAACAATTAAAAGCAATCCACGAATTCACACGAAGTAACCACGAACACGTGAATGAGGCTGTCACGAAGTCTGGAGGCCGCATCATTTCAATTGGAATTAACTCTCACGCGGCTCTACCTTATTTTCAAGCAAAACCCAGGCAGTGAGGCCGCAAAGGGCGAAGCCAAACGCATTCGCGACGCCGTGGGTCATCGCCATTTGCGGAATATCAACGATCAGTTTTTGAAAGACAATGCTGTAAGCGTAAACCGCGGCAAGTAACATCGCCGGCACGCTGGCGAGTGAGGAAATGATCAGCAAAACCTTTGGCAAAGGCGTTGAGAAACTCGGGACAACCCAGGCGAGATTCAGCAAAGCCAGGCAGTGGAGGCCCAGAGAGATTGTTACGGCGCCGATCAAAGCAATCGTCGGTGAGGCGGTTATTCCGGCAGCCACCAAAGGTGTGCCTGCAATGACGCAGGCCACGGTCACTACCAAAAGCTTTTGCACCGTGAGAGAAGCCCGCAAGTGACGCCCGGTCAGCGCGGCGAGCATTGGCGCGGCGAAACCGGCGAAGTGAAAGTGCACGGCCGTAAGAAGTACGATCGTGTCGCCGAATCCGAGTGGCTGAATTCCCAGCCGCGACATGACCAGCCAAACAGCTCCGATGGGCAGGTAGATCATCCCTGCATAGAGCGAGACGTTTACCACTGTAGGCAACTCGGAGTGACGCAAACGATAGAGACCAATTAACCCATCAAGCCCGATCAGGCCTGTTACAAGTAGCCACAGAGAAGCCAAAGCTGCAGCGACGAAACCCGCATCGAGCAAGCCAGACACGATCACAGCCACTGCGGCATAGCGATGAAGCAACACGGCCCACTTGAAAAATGATGATCTAGATTGTGAAATTGAAGTAACCAGGGCCAGACCCAGCGGCACGATTATCAAGACGCCGAGTAACAGTATTCGCTGAATTAAATCTCCTTCGAATGAGTCGGACAAAGGTACGAGAAAAAGCACAACCCAAGCTACGCACCCGATAATGGCGTTTCGCTGGTTTAATACAAAGAGTTCGTTAGGCAATGGGTTAACTCGCTGAAGCTTTGGCGGGTCAAATAACGCAACGAATTGGATCTTCTCGCCCCTCGGTATTGCGGGTCCACATTAGAGGAACCGAAGAAATTCGAAGCGGCTTATCCGCCGGATTCCTCTCTGCAAGAAGTCTTTATTTTTGAGTCGGCGAAGCCGACGACCGAGAATAGCCCAGTACTTCAGTGCTGGGGAGCGAGCCAAAAATTACGAAGTCCGTGAAACGGACGGCTGAATCATAGCCGGGATTTTCAGTCGTCCGCTTCTCGGACTCGGTGACATTGCAAGGCGGACTCACCCAGCACTGAAGTACTGGGCTATTTTCAGTCGTCCCGCTCCGCGGGACTGCATTCTCGACTTTTGGTGCCAGCAATCAAGATGTCATGCGTATCTAGTTTGCGCGCTTCAGTCCGTCCATCACGACGCGCGCCACGTTGGGAATAATCTCGCGCTCGTTAGCGTGATCTGTCGTGAATGTTGCCAAAACAAATTTTGCTCCGTCGGGTAACTCGATATAAGCAACATCGTGCCTCGTAGTGCTGGTCCAGCCCGGCCTTCGACCATAAGCGAGCACCCTCAATGTCTTTCAAAGCGATGCCGGTGAAACCATGTCCCTGATCATCTGGATCAGTCGCACGTCCGCCATATTCGCGTTTCAACAAGTCCATCATCAGCTTGCTGCGCTCTGGCGTCACGGTCTTTCCCAACGCGATTTCCATCATCAATCGCGCTGTGGCGTCGGTTGTCAGCTTGTTGCGGTTCTCTCCGTTTGGGCCGCGCGACACCTGCTCGCGTCCGTATGCGTCTTCGCAAAAGGTTTTCTGATTGACGTTGATGTTCGTGTATCCCAACGACGTGAAGTAGCGGTTTACTGCATTTCGTGCGTGTTGCCACTTCACCATTTCTTTTGGCGGAAGTTCGTAACCACCAGTGGTGTGAGTGATAACATCGAGAACGTATTGCGTCGCCTCGTTCGACGAGTCGACAACCATGTCCTTGATAGAGCGTTTAAGTTCCGGCGTTTCGGTAATTTTTTTGTCTTCGAGCCAGCGATGCGCCGCCACCAGGTAGAAGAGCTTCACAACGCTAGCCGGGTAGATTCGTTCATTACCACGAAAGCTTGCTGTCACCGGGCGTTGCGGATCGCGCAAATCAATCAGCGTGATCGAAAGCTGCTTCTCTTCGAGTTTCTTGTCGGCAAATTTAGCCACTGTTTCGCGCGCGGCTTTATCAACCAGCGCCTGTAGTGCCGCCTGAGAACTGACGGGCGACTCTTGAGCATTGCTCCTGCTGAGAAAAGGAACAAACAAGAGGGTGCAAACCAGGGTGCAAGTAATCGTGATTCTTAGTTTCATGATCTTTGTAGGTTATGCTGGATTGTAGAATTCGCCGGCAGAGCGGAGCGGCGACGTCACTTTGGTTTAAGGCATTTTATCCAAGGTGTTGCGCTTCGCTTGCCATCGCGCTCCAAAAAGTGAATCGCTTATTGTTTCAAGTAGACTCTCTGGATTATAAGGCAGCCCATGGAAAAAGTATCGAAAGAAGGACTGGTTCGTGGTATTCGCCAGTGGGACCTAATCGGAGTTGTAATCAACAGTATCATTGGCGCCGGTATCTTCGTCTTACCAGCAAAAGCATTTGGCCTGATTGGATCCTACAGCCTCATCGCATTCGTGACGTGCGCTTTTGTGGCCGTGCTGATCGTTCTTTGTTTCGCGGAAGTTAGCAGTCGCTTCATCGATACCGGCGGCCCGTATCGTTACGCGCGTGTGGCCTTTGGACCCACGTTTGGTTTCCAGGTTGGCTGGATGAATTGGCTGGCGCGCATCAGCGCCTACGCCACCAATTGCAATCTGCTGGTTGTCTACTTAAGTTTCTTTTGGTCACCGGCAAATTCAGGATGGTATCGCGCGATTATCATTACCCTACTGACCGGCGTCCTCACGGTCATCAACTACATTGGCGTCCGCGATGCGACGCTTACAAGTAACTTTTTTACCATCGCCAAACTGCTTCCGCTTTTGCTCTTCATCGCGACAGGGCTCTTCTTCTTAACTCCGGCGAATTTTGCTTTGGGAACTGCGCCGGCTATTGGCTCATTCTCCACCACTGTGCTTTTGATTGTTTACGCCTTTACCGGTTTTGAGAATGCTAGTGTGCCTGCAGGCGAGATCGAGAATCCCCGCCGCAGTCTGCCCATCGCCATCCTCGCAGCGATCGCCATCGTTACGGTGATCTATCTCTTGATCCAGGTAGTTTGTATAGGGACGTTAGAAAACCTCGGCAAAACTGAACGGCCATTGGCTGAGGCGGCGAACTCATTTCTGGGTCCAATAGGAGCGTCGCTAATAGCGGCAGGCGCGATTACCTCGATCATCGGCAATCTCAACGTGAACCTGTTGACGTCTCCACGCATTCCCTTTGCGATGTCGCTGCAGGGCGAACTGCCGCAAAAACTCGCCGCCGTTCACAAGCGCTTCCGAACTCCTCACATCTCGATTCTCTTGACCGCGGCTTTGGTTCTGGCTTTGACACTCTCGAGTAGTTTGATTTACGCGTTGACCGTGAGCACGATTGCCAGGTTGTTGGCATATGCGGCCACGTGCGCAGCACTGCCACGGCTGCGATACCAGAAGAACGCTCCACCGGCCATGTTTGTCTTGCCGGGGGGTATTGTGATTAGCATTCTGGCGATCTTGCTTTCCGTTTGGCTGCTATCGAACAGCACCTTAATCGAAGCTCGCGATTCGGCGATCGCAGTTGCTGCGGGATTTGCGGTCTATCTGCTATACCGGCAATTCAAAAAACCTGCTACACGCTGAACGCGTGAAAGTTAGTAGCCATGGGATTTGTCTCGGTAAAGTACGGGAGCGGTAGCGACCGAATTCCAACAAAAAAGCGACCGTTCCGTCGATGAGTGAGGGTAACCTGAATGCGGTCGCTACCGCTCGTACTGTACCGAGTGACGCCATGTCATGGCGTTGCCCCCGGCTATTAACTCTCACGCCTTCAGCGTGAAAAAAATCGATTTGAAGAAGCCATCAAGAACAGGTTGACATCACCTTGCTTTCGTCGCCAGTGGGCCACGAGAACCTGGGATTGCGTAGACGATGCGACCATCCATCACCGTGAGGACCACTTTGACTTTCTCAATCTCTGGCGGGTCAATCGTAAAAATATCCCCAGACAGCATTACGATATCCGCCAGTTTACCGGGCGTTATCGTACCCTTGGCCGCTTCCTGGAACTCTGCATAAGCGGAACCCACTGTATAAGCCCGCACTGCTTCCTCGACAGAGATCTTTTGTTCTGGAATCCAACCATTAGGATTCTTGCCGTCGAGAGTTCGTCGCGTCACGGCAGCGTAAACGCTGGACAGCGGATCCAGGGGCGCCACAGTCCAATCCGTTCCAAACGCCAGCGTCACTCCATTATCAAGTAACGAACGAAACGCATACGTCGTCTTCGCGCGCTGGCTGCCAATTCTCTTCTCTGCCCAGCGTCCGTCGTCGATAGCGTGATAAGGCTGCATCGAAGCAATCACCTTCTCACCTGCAAAGCGCGGAATATCTTCGCGCCGTAGATGTTGAGCGTGTTCAATGCGAAAACGGCGATCGCGGGCTCCATTTTCACTGGTGACTTTGGCGAAGAGGGAAAGAATCTGATCGTTTGCGCGATCGCCAATCGCATGAATCATCACATGCAAGCCCGCGCGATCAGCCTGACGCACTCGTTCAAGCATGGCACCTTCCGGGAACATTTCATCTCCGGCCAGACCGCGGTTTTCCGGCGCATCGCTGTAGGGCTCATAAAAGAAAGCGGTCGTCGAACCGAGGCTGCCGTCTGCAAATCCTTTTAAACCGCCAACTCGTAGCATGTCACTGCCAAAATGAGCACGGACGCCAGTGCGCGCCAACCTTTCCCACGCGGGCAGCGGCGAGATCGCATAGATTCTGGTTTTCAATTGTCCCTGGGCCAGGAGAGTTTGATAGACGCCGACATCGCTTCCCGCAGACATGTCCTGAACACTGGTCACACCCAATTTCGCCGCATGTTCAGTGGCCGCCCGAGCCGCCACCACGCTTTTCCTCAAATGTTGACTCGGGAATCACTTTCCAGACAAAGCTCATTGCCGCGTCCTTGAGCACTCCCGTCGGCTGACCGGTACTGGGATCTCGGACAATGAGGCCGCCGTCAGGATCTGGTGTGTCCTTCGTTATCCCGGCGAGTTTAAGTGTGACACTGTTGGCCAGCGCCATGTGGCCATCGAGACGGCTGACAAAGACCGGCGTGTTGGATGTCACTCGATCGATCAACTCTTTCGTGGGCAGCGGCGCCTTACCATTTATCTCCGGCCAGCGTTCATGGTCCCAATCACCTCCAGTAATCCAGCGACCTGCCGGCAACTTAGCTGCAAATGCGCGAATGCGCTCGGCGAACTCGGCGGGCGAATCGGCGTCGCGCAAATTCACACTCGAAAGCTGGAAGCCTCCACTAAGAAAATGCACATGCGCGTCGTTGAATCCGGGCAACACCAATTTCCCGCCAGCGTCGATCACCTCAGTCTCCGGTCCGGTAAGTCGCCGCATCTCGGCGTTCGAGCCCACGGCGAGAATGCGGTTGCCAAAAACGGCAACAGCCTGACTTGTGGGCTTAGCCTTATCCATTGTGTGCACTCTGGCATTGATGATTACCAGAGTTGCGAAGAATGATTCCCTACGGGAATGGGGTTGGTGCGCAGACATGAGACCCAACATGGCGAAAACACTAAGAATCAGAGCTAGCCTCATTGAGAGTGATTGAATTGACCTGGTAGTGATGCAGTTTGGATGGTAGCGACCGAAAGGTTGCTGCCACTCGGTACAGTACGGGAGCGGTAGCGACCGCATTCAAGTGTTATGACGGTGTGGTTTGAGACATGAAGGCATTCTGGGTCTCACGCTTGAATATTCACCTATCTAAATGCGGTCGCTACCGCTCCCGTACTGTACCGAGTCGACTTTGGATGCGGCCTACGCCCAAACCGCACCACTACCGATTGAACTGAATGTGTGCTTCGGGTCCGAACGCGTAGTGTATCATTGCTTTCTTCGTGCTGAACCTTGGATAAACTGATCGAAAACCTGAGTGCAGTTGTGGGACGTGACGGTGTGCTCGCGGACCCCGCAGAGCTACTCGTTTACGAATGCGACGGCCTGCCGCAACACAAATATCTGCCCCGCGCAGTTGTCTTTCCCAACTCAACTGAAGAAACCTCCGAAGTGATGCGTGTGCTAAACCGCGCCGGAGTTCCTTTCACGCCGCGCGGCGCGGGGACAGGTCTATCAGGCGGCGCGCTCGCATTGGAAAGCGGAGTAGTAATCGAGATGGCAAGGATGCGAAAGGTCCTGAGAATCGATGCTGACAATCGCACCGCCCTCGTGCAAACCGGGGTCGTCAACGCCCACGTTTCCCGCGCCGTCGCACATCTTGACTTGCACTATGTTCCAGATCCTTCCAGTCAGGGAACCTGCACGATCGGCGGCAACATCGCAGAGAGCGCCGGAGGGATTCATTGTTTGAAGTACGGCACGACGACTGATCATGTGCTTGGGGTAAAAGTTGTGCTGGGCGACGGTGAGGTAGTTGATCTGGGCGGCGAGAAACAAAGATCCGGATACGACCTGCTCGGACTGTTCGTCGGTTCTGAAGGAACTTTTGGCATCGCAACTGAAGCGCTGTTGCGTTTAGTACCGGTGCCTCCGGCAATACGCACTTTGCTCGCGGAGTTCGAGGAAGTCGATAGCGCCAGCCACGCCGTTTCCGCAATCATCGCAGCAGGTGTCATGCCGGCGGCATTGGAGATGATGGATCGCGAAATCATCCGCGCGGTTGAGGCCAGCGTCTTCGCAGCGGGATTGTCTTTAGATATCGGTGCAGCGCTATTGATCGAACTCGATGGCCTGGAAGCCGGCATCGACGCTGAAGCCGAACGTGTCAAGAGCATCTGTTTATCCTACGGCGCGCGCAATTGCCGCCTCGCGCACGATGAGGCGGAGCGTAAAAAACTGTGGGCAGCGCGCAAAGGCGCCTTCGGAGCCATCGGGCGAATCGCGCCAGACTCGATGATTCAGGATGCGGTTGTGCCTCGTTCCCGATTACCTGAGGTGATGGCTGACGCTTATCGCATCTCCGAGAAGTTTGGTTTGCGACTCGCAAACGTATTTCATGCCGGCGATGGCAATCTTCATCCCTTCATTTGCTTTGATTCACGCTCAGCAGAGGAGGTGCGGCGCGTGAAGGAAGCTGGGCGAGAGTTAATGGAGACGTGCGTGCGTGCCGGCGGCACGATTACTGGTGAGCACGGAGTCGGGCTGGACAAGCGAGATTTTCTCCCATTGATTTTTTCTGACGATGACATGGAGACGATGCTGCGGGTACGCCGTGCTTTTGATCCGAGCGGGCTGTGCAACCCCGGGAAGATTATTCCGGTGCTGAAAGGCTGTGGTGAAGCTCGCGCAGTGGCAGGACGGGGAGATGGGGAGACGCGGGGACGCGGAGACCGGAGACGCGGGGACGCGGGGATGGGGAGATTGGGGGATGCGGAGATAGGGAGACGCGGGGACACGGAGATACGGAGACGCGGAGACGAGGGGACACGATGAGTCCAGCTGTTATTACTCGCCCCGCAACTTTCAATGCAGAGGTTGCAACCGTGAGCCTCGCTGAAATCGTCGGCGCGACAAACGTCTCCCTGTCTCCCTTTCCCCCCGTCCCCGTGTCGCCGCGTCCCGTCCCTTTGCCGCAGCGTCCCCCCGTCCCCCTTCGCCCCTTCTCCCCTTCTCCCAGTCTCCCCATCTCCCTGTCCCTTTATTCGTCGCACCCGCTTCTACCGATGAAATCCGCGATGTGTTGAAACTTGCGTCGAACGAAGGTTGGACGGTTGTACCGGCCGGTTCTGGGGCGTGGCTCGACATTGGCAATCCGTTGCTGAGTGCCAACATCATTCTGAGCACCTCGCGCCTGAATCGCATTCTTTATCACGAACCTGCTGACCTGGTTGCTAGTGCCGAGGCAGGAGTGACGCTTGATAATTTCAACCGACACCTGGCAGAGAATGGTCAGTTCTTACCTCTCGATCCACCGGATGACTCGCGCGCAACAATTGGAGGCGTAGTTGCCACGGGACTGCGTGGTCCGCACAGTTACGGCTATGGCGCACCGAGAAACTTTGTAATCGGGATGAAAGTCGTTTTAGCAGATGGAACAATGGTGCGAGCAGGCGGCAACGTTGTAAAAAATGTGGCGGGCTATGATTTGTGCAAACTCTTTACCGGTAGCTATGGCACGCTGGGATTGATTACGGAATTGACGTTTAAACTGCGGCCGCTGCCGCGAAAAAGCTGGACCGTAATTGTAACGGGCCCAAACTGAATCTCTAATGGCAGGCGCTCGAAAGGTGATCTGCGCCAATCTATTTCCCACTGCGGTTGAATTGCTCTCGCCCCTGTTCGCAACAGAGCTAGAACTTACTGAACGAGATGAAGCCGCACTTCTCGTTCGATTCCAGGGTTCGCCAGACGCGGTCGAAAGACAGACGCTTGACGCTCAACACCTGCTTGAGCGAGCTGGCACCTGGCGAGATCCACTGATCAGCGACGACTTTAAACTCTGGGCTAACATGTCAAAACATCCATTGAGTAACGGCGAAAGCTGCATCTGGAGAGCCACGGTGCCACCTTCACGTCTTCCCGAATTTATCCGTAAAGTCGAAACAAATGCTGACAATGCAAGGATGTGGCATGCAAGCGCCGCCGAAGGACAAATACGCGGGATACAGCCTTCCGGTATCGACAACAACCAGACTATCCAGTCACTGCAACATCTTCGAGGCCAAGCGGAGACGCTTGGCGGTTCTTTTGTGATCGAGACAGCGGATCCAGAGGTGAAGAGTCGAATAGATGCATGGGGTGGATTCACAGCGAGCGGTATAATGCAGCGGATCAAAGATCAGCTCGATCCACATAACATTTTTTCCCCAGGGCGCTTCAGTTTTACGAACTCAGAATAATGAAACTGTTCGCACAAGCTCTGAAAGGTATGGAGAGAAGAAAATGAGATTGAAGTCTCAACACTATTCGCGCGCCATCCTAAGTCTGGTAATCACACTTAGCTTTATTGCGGCGCCTTTTTCCGTGGCCGGAAGTGTTAGAGTGGCGCCAGCGCCAGCGCGCCAACCGGTACGCGCAAAACATGGAATCGTTGCCTCCACCAACGAACTTGCTTCTCGAGTCGGCGTGGATGTGATGAAGCGCGGTGGTAACGCCGTTGACGCGGCGGTCGCCGTGGCGCTCGCGCTCGCGGTCACTTATCCGGCGGCCGGAAATCTCGGCGGCGGCGGTTTCATGATGATTCGGCTGAGTAACGGAAAGACCACGGCCATCGATTATCGAGAGATGGCGCCCGCAGCTGCGCATCGGAATGTTTATCTCGACAAGGATGGCAATCTAATTAAGGGCGAGGGTTCTTCTACAGTAGGTTATCGCGCTTCGGGAGTTCCCGGGACCGTCGCTGGTTTAGAACTCGCACTTGAAAAGATATGGCTCCGGCAAGTTAACGTGGGCCCAACTGGTGGAACCGGCGCGTCGGCTGGCTAGCGAAGGCTTTCCGATGGGCTATGGGCTCGCACGCTCGCTTAACTCTAATCAGTACTTGTCAACATATCCCGAAACCCGACGCATCTTTTTACGCGATGGAAACTACTACCAGGATGGCGAGAGATTTCGCCAACCCGAGTTGGCTGCCACGCTCACGCGACTGCAGCGTTTCGGTCCCAGAGAGTTTTACGAGGGACTGACTGCCCGCTTGATAGCTGCCGACATGAAAGCAAATAACGGCCTAATCACCGTAGATGACATGCGCGCATATGTTGCCAAGGAAAGGCAGCCGCTGCACGGAAGCTATCGCGGTTACGAAGTGATCTCCATGCCGCCACCCTCGTCCGGGGGTGCCGTGTTGCTGGAGATGCTAAATATTCTCGAAGGATTTGATCTGGCGAAATACGACTGGTCTTCTTCCGAACGCCAACACGTTACCGTTGAAGCAATGCGGCGAGCATTCGCCGATCGCGCCGAATATATGGGCGACACTGATTTCGTGAAAGTCCCTATCGCGGGTTTGCTCGATAAGTCGTATGCCGAGCAGTTGCGCAAAACGATCAGCCTTGAACGTGCTTCATCAAGCACTGAAGTTCGCGCGGGACAACCGACGGGCTATGAATCTGAAGAGACAACTCACTTCACCATCGTCGATGCTCAGGGCAACGCGGTTGCCAACACCTATACTTTGAACGACTCGTTCGGTTCAGCGGTGGTGGCGAAAGGTACCGGCATCGTCATGAACAACGAAATGGATGATTTCGCTGCTAAACCGGGGACCGCTAATCTGTACGGCTTGATTCAAGGCGAGCGTAACGCGGTCGCAGCGCGAAAGCGTCCTTTGTCGGCAATGACGCCGACCTTCGTACTGCGCAAGGATAAGAGTCTGTGGTTTACAACCGGTACGCCGGGCGGACCGACGATTATCAATACCGTACTGCAGGTGATCACAAACGTCATCGACTATGAGATGAATATCCAACAGGCCATTGACGCACCGCGCATTCATCATCAATGGTTGCCGGACGAACTGGTCTTTGAACCATACGGACTTTCCGGAGATACGCAGAAGGCGCTGTTAGCCCGCGGTCATAAGTTTGCGAAACCACGTTATCTCGGCGACGCACAGGGGATCATGATCGAAGAAAAGACTGGAGTGCGTTTGGGTGCAACGATCCACGTCGCAGTGATGGACTGGCTGCTGGGTATTAGTGCGCCCGTTAGTCCGCTGCTCGGTACAGTACGGGAGCGGTAGCGACCGCATTTAACAAGCGTGATCACTCGGTACAGTACGGGAGCGGTAGCGACCGCGTTTAATCGACGGAGCCACCAGGCTGAACTGATTGAGTGTTCTTGGTCAACGGTTGTAATCACAATAGGTGAATGCGGTCGCTATCGCTCCCGTACTGTATCGAGGCGATTGCTAAGAATTGTGCGATGGGTTCACGAAAATTTAGGCGTGACGGCAAGAAGCGTTCAGCCAATGCGGAGGAAGCCGGCCGCAACAACCGCTTTAGCCTACTTATCGCGGCGTTTATTTGCGTTCTGATCGCCCTCTTTTCAATCGTCGCGTGGAAAGCCTGCGGTCGACCATCCACAGTAGGGATGGATTATGAAGGAGTAATCGTGGATCGGTGGGCCGGCTACAACGAAACTGACAAAGGGGCTCGACCATATTTTCGGCTCTTAATCGAGGACGACAACCGCGGTCGAATTACTGTAAATATTGATGCTGACACCTACCATAGGTCTCAAGTGGGCATGAGGGTGAGTAGACGGAAAGGAAAGGTCCAGTTAGGAAATCAGCAAACGAAACGCGAATAGTTGAGCTTGAGTCTTGCACGACATTTCAGTCACTGAGCGATTAACGAGCGCGATTCAATCCGAAGAACAAAAGCTGCTGGCCTGTGTTCATTGTGGTCTTTGTCTCGAGGCTTGTCCTACATACACACTCACCGGTAACGAAAACGACAGTCCTCGCGGTCGTATCTACCTCATGCGCGCCGTGTCCGAAGGAAAACTGGAGCCCCACTCTTCTTCCTTTAGGACTCACATCGACCGCTGTCTGGGCTGTCGCGCCTGCGAACCTGTTTGTCCCGCCGGTGTCGAGTACGGTCAGCTGCTTGAAGCCAGTCGGGCTACTCTCTTTGCTCCGGAAATTCAGCGCGGCTTTAGTTATCGTCTCTTACGTCTGGTGCTGCGTCATGTTTGGCTGCACCCGCAGCGTCTGCGATTCGCATTTGCGCTGGCGCGCGGACTGCGGAACTCGGGCCTGCCAAAGTTGATCTCGAAGTCGAGAATTGTTAGCTGGGTTTCAAAGCGTGCTGAATTTGGTTTGGGGTTGTTAGCTAGTTCAGGGCCGCAGCTGGATGCTGACACTCATCAGTCGCCTGCTCAGCCGCGCGCGATGGCTCAGGTCAGCACAGCAATGTTATTTACAGGCTGCGTCACAGCCGGATTATTTGCCCGGGTGAATGAAGCGACGAAACGCGTTCTGCGCATCAATGGCATAGAAACGGAAATACCCGGCGGCCAGGTCTGCTGTGGCGCTTTGCACGCGCATGCCGGTGATTTAGAAGGGGCGGCGGCGTTGGCTCGGCAAAATGTCGATGCTTTCGGGAGTGGAAATACTCCGGTAATAACGAACGCGGGCGGCTGCGGGGCGATGCTGGCTTCTTACACTCATCTTCTCGAAGACGATCCAGCCTTTGCGGAGCGTGCGCGCGACTTTGCCGCTAGAGTGCGTGATGTCAGCCAACAACTCGAAACTAAGGAAATCGTACCGGGAGCGACGTTGGCGAAGGCAGTCACTTATGATGCCTCCTGCCATTTGTTACATGGCCAACACGCCACTGAGGCGCCGTTAAAAATGTTGCGAGCTATTCCTAAGCTCGAGTTTGTGCCGCTCGAAGGTGCAGAGCGGTGCTGCGGCGGCGCGGGAGTCTACAACATGCTCGAGCCGGAGATGTCTGCCGGCGTATTGCAGGAAAAGCTTGGGCACATTCGCAACACGGGCGCAGCGATTTTGGCAACGGGAAATCCAGGCTGTCAGATGCAGATCGGCGCTGGCATGATCTTAGCAAATATGGATTTGCAACTCTGCCATCCCGTGGAGCTCCTGGACGCGTCGTATCGAGAGGCAGGCTTCTACTCTGAAGGTAATTAAGCCATCCAAAAGAAAACCGCAAATTTCATTACGCTTGCGATCTTCGCGCCGTTATTAATTCTGGTTGGCGTTGCTGGTTTCCTTGTGCCGGCGGAGTTCAGCCTCACAAGTGGCGCGCCGCCTTACAACGTATTTCATATCGTCTTTGGTTTGCTTGGTCTGCTGCTGCTTTGGTCAAAGAGAGAGTGGCTTATCAGTGCATTCAATGCCGGTTTTGGCCTGATCGATCTTTATCAGGCTCGGGCAAGCTACGCAGAACTACCGCCGAAACAGTATTTTCTTTGGACCCGGGTCGATGATATTTTGCACGTCGTGATTGGCTTGACACTCTTTGCCATCGGTTGTTACGGCCTAACAAAACATCGGGAGTGATTCCGCCACCAGTTTCAAGAAGGAGACGAACAAAATGAGTGCATCCCCGCGTGCAGTCTCTGACTCACACGTTTTAGATCTTGATGCTTTGCGTCAAATGAGCTTTGAGGAATTAGATCGGCTTTATCGTTCGTCGCCGCGACCGGCAACAATCGCGGACTTAGATGGCGATGCAAAAGGCGCAATGCTGGCCTGGCGTTCCCCGCGCAGTGGCCCAATCGCCTCGTTGCTGCGCAGCTTCGGCAGCTCTACAGCTTTTCCCTGGGAGGGCAAGTCTTTTTACAGCGAGGGAAGCGCGTCAGGTAGAGGTATTAACCGGATCAATCTGCTGGGGAAGCGACGATGGTTTCCGTTCCGCACGCGTTTCGGTGCGTCTTTCCTCGACGGCAAGCCCACTTTTGTTTTGGATTACTCCGGGCCAGGCAATCCCCCGTTGATTCGGCAAATCGAGGATGAGGTGCGCGAAGTAGCGCCGCGTTTATACATGGGACCGGCGGCGCTCAACGTCGGCGGACGCCCGCGGCCGATCCTGTTTTTTGCCGTCTCTCTCCAGTAGATCAGATGGCAAAAGCCTGGTTGAATACCGGGCGACCTCCCACCATAGTAAGTCGTACGCTTCCCTGTTGATCCACCGCCACGAGATCGGCGGACCTACCTACCTCAATTGATCCAATCTCATGATCCAGCCCCAATAGTCGAGCCGGATTCGTCGACGCCATCTTGCTGATCTCTATTTCTGAAACGCCAAGTGTCCGTATCATTCGCACCGCGTCCAGCATTGTGATCACCGAACCGGCAATAGTGCCGTGAACGTTGCTCGTGCGACCGTCCTTAACCGAAATCGTTTCGCCCCAAATCTCGTAGTCACCATCTCCCTGTCCTGCAGCGGCAATCGAATCGCTAATCAGCGTCATACCCTTAGTACCCTTAGCCCGCAGCAGCAGTTTCAGGACCAGGGGATCCAGATGAATGCCGTCCGCAATCACATCAAATGAGACTTCATCTTTCGTCAGGCCCCAACCAACAGGACCGGGCGCGCGGTGATGGAACGGCGGCATCGCGTTCATGAAGTGCGTCATATGGTGCGCGCCGGCTTCGAATGCTCTTTCAAGCTCAGCCAACTCAGCCCGCGTGTGCCCGATGCTAACAATCCAGCCGCGCTTAACCAGTTCCTCAATGAGTTTGACGCCGCCTTCTATCTCCGGCGCCACCGTCATCAGGCGAACTGCGTCTGGCTGATGGGGCACTGGTAACACATCAATATCGGCAGCAGTTTGAAAGGATTTAAAGTAAGCAGAATGAAGTGCGCCGCATTGGAACTCGTTGACGAATGGCCCTTCGTAATGAACACCAAGCACTCTCGCTTCTTTGGGAGTCGCTTTATCAGCTTGCTGTTCAGCCATCAACTTTTCAATCGCGTCAATCGGCGCTGCATAATTCCTATCCTCAGATGGAACGAGGGTTGGCAGCCATCCGGTTACACCTTGAGTTGCCAAAAACTGAGAGACATTTTTGAAATCAGCGATCCCGGCCTCCATGGTATCGATGCCGACAGCGCCATGACAGTGAATATCAATGAAGCCGGGAAAGAGGGTGAGATCAGTCCCATCGATGTCTGAATCGAAATGCGCGATCGCCCCGCTGGTCGATTCGGAGATTTGGGTAATCCGTCCGTTTTCGATCAGAACGTTTCCCGATTCAACCACTTGTCCAGGCAGAATCACTCTAAAATTTCGCAACAGCAAACCAGGATTTTTTCTGATGGAGTTGATAAGAACCTCGTCGAATTCACATTAGCGGGTTGGGAGCCCACCTGCGTTTCGTATTGGCGACGTCGCGCGTTGTGTCGCACTAGCCTGGACAGGTGGGGCAAAGGCACCACGACGCACTCGCTCGAGATAATCGCCCGCGGGATTCAAATCACTTGGCCGCGCCGTGAAATCGTACGAGAAAATAATAACCCCATCGGCTCCGCTTGCGCGCGCTGCCTGGATTTTATCGATCGTAGATTCGACCGGAATGCGATAGGCACCGATTCCGGCCCACACTTGTTTACCGGCGGAATGGGCAGCGGTAACTGCAATCTGAATCTGTTTTTGAAAAACCGCTGTGTCCGTTGAGTAAGCCATGGGACATGCGATATCGAGGATGCCGAGCGAGAGCCAGCTCTTCCAGTCCTGGAATCTGCGCGTATACGCGTTTTCATCATTCGCGAAGACAGCAGCTGAAACTGTCAGGTGAGGCTTTCGCTGTTTCACTCCGCGATAGATTCGCGCCACAAGATTGGTGATCTGCTCTCGTTGAAAGTCAGCAAATTTATCAGCATGAGCATCCGTCGCCGCCAGCTTGTTCGCCTTCAACTCCTTTTTGAGCTGGCGCCGTTGCTCGCTAGTCAGTCTTGGCTCCAACCATTTTTGAAACCTGTCCAGCGAAGTGCGGCTGTAATCAAAGTCGGGGCTAGCCAGCCTTACATAATCGAAATGGATGCCATCAACTTCGTAGTTTTTAAGGATGTCCATCCAGACTTGATAGATGTGTTCGCGGACCTTGGGATTTGCGGGCCCGGTATAAACACCCTCAAGCTCAGCGCGGTTTGCCTTTGACCATTCAACGATGCGTTCCCGATAGCTCGGATCTCGGGGCGATACCGTGTAAAGGTCCGCCGCTATCGGTCGAGGAACAGCAAGCCATTCCGGATGGGCGTTATAGATGTGTTTCGGATCTGAGGGCAAGGCGTCCAGATTAGCGAGCAGGCTTGTATTGACCCACGCGTGAACTTTCAAACCGCGCTTCCTTGCCTCGTTCAGCGTGAACGCAAGGGGATCGAAACTCGCAGGCTGACTTTGCAGTTCAATGGCGCGTGGTTCGCGGCGTGAACGATAGTAAGCGTCACCGCGACCGCGCACTTGAACGATCAAAGTGTTAAAGCCGTTGAGCGAGGCCTTCTCGACAAGCGTCAGGATTTTATCGGGCGACGTGAGTGTCGTGCGTACAACCCACAGCGCCCTGACTTCATTTGCGGGAGGATTAACGACAGATTGTTCGGGAAAATCTAACGGGTTGTACTTTGTCAGGGAAGCAGAGGAATCACCTGGCAAGGCAATACAAGCGAGAAGTGCAACGGTCAGTAGGATTGCCTTCTTGCTTTGCTTTCCCGGCACAGGGTTCAGTCTTTCAGTGTGATGAATACGCGAGCGAAACGGCGTACATGAGAAGTCTGCAAAAAGCTGGCGGGAGCCGAAACTCCCGCCTGCTGTAGCTGAGTTCAGAATGTATAACGCAAGGCGACTTGAACGACGCGCGGAGTGTAAAGGGAGTTGGTGCCCGTAATCGCTCCGAAATTCGTAGCAGCGATGTCCGTCACCGGCGTCCCGTACCACACGTGGTTAAAAGCATTAAGAAGGTCCGCCCGCAACATCAGGCGATGGCCTTCCCAGGGCATTTCGAAATACTTGGTGATGCCAATATCTACAACCTCCTGGCCGTCTCGGAAAAAGGTGTTACGTCCGAGTATTCCGGAACCCAGATCCGCAATAGTCGCTGTGCGAAATGCAGTCCTGGGTAAATTGTTACGGGACGTCGCCGGATGGTCGATGCCGTTTCCGAGGATGGAGGGGTCAAGAAGTACCGGGCGACTCTCAACAAAGCTATCGAAATTCAAATCGACGCCTGCGGAGTTTGTCACCGTGAAAGGCGTTCCCGAAGCCAAGCGCACTACTGTGGCGATCTGCCACCCGCCGAGGGCCTGTCCCAGGAAATCGCGACGGTTGTTGAAGAATGGCAGTTTGTAAGTTCCAAAAAGCGTGAATCGATGTTTCGTGTGGAACAGAGAGAGGGCCCGAGCACTACGAGCGTCGTTACCAGTCTGATTGGTATCGCCGACGGCTCCTACCGCAGTGGCCTCTGAAGTTGTGTCAATCGCCTTGCTAAACGTATACGTCGTCTGGAAGCTCAGCCCTCTTCCAAGCTTCTTGATCCATTCCACCTGAAGGCCGTGGTAATAGCTCCAGGCAGCATTGCTTACTAAGGTATTCGTCGTGTAGCGGGGATCCGGCCGGCGCTCATTCGTCCGCGGCACGCGAACGCTATATTCCAGATTGCCGATGGGGACCACAACGGGACAAGCCGCAGTGAACAGCACTGTGGTGCCATTGGTCCCGGCACATTCAGCATTTGCGGCTACTCGAATCACTTGTCCGCGCTGGGCGGCTGCATTGTTTGGGTGATTCAAAACAAAGACCCCGTTCACCGGATCATGGACTGGCAAATTGCTTTGCGCGAAACGCAGCAGTCCGATTCCTCGGTTGCCCGTGTAACTGATTCGCAGTGCGGAGTTGAGGGGCAATTGCCGCTCGATGCTTAGGTTCCACTGCTGCGTATAGGGCATTTCCAATCCGGGATCTACAACATTAATCGGATGCCGGGAGGCTTGAGGACCAGGAGTGAAGACGAAGCCTCGCGAAGGATCAGCGTAGTTGTGAGGATCGAAATTTGAAGCGGCCGCTGTTGTGGTTGCCGGGCCCAATGCAAGTTGTAGCGCGTTTGGCGGATTGAACCTCAAGCCCGCTCCGCCTTGTGAAAACACCGACTGGAAAATGCGACCGTGGAAGAGTCCATACCCGCCGCGGATTGAAGAGTTGTCCGCTCCACCGAAGATCCTCGAAAGGAAGCCTTCCTTAAACTGGGGGCTCCAGGCGAAACCGATGCGCGGCTCCCAATTATCCTTGTCGTCCTGGTAAATGTAATCGATGCGGCCTTCGGCCTCTTCCGGCACGCTGACATACTCGTATCGCAGGCCGAGATTCAGCGTTAGATTAGGCTTCAAACGCCAATTATCTTCCCCGTAAAAGTTGTACTCCTTGACCCTGTTTTCCAGGAAGAACGGGCCGAATCCTTTGGTGTAGGCAGCAACACAACCGTTAAGAAAGGCGTTGAGACCACTGCCATAATTAATTGCGTCACAGCTGGCGGCGCTGAAATTGTAAAAGCCCCGCGAGTTGCTATCGGCCAGGTCGTCAAGATTTTGCCGCCGGATGTCGGTGCCAGCTTTAAAGAAATGACTACCACGCAATGTCGAAAGGTTGTAGACAAACTGGTGATCGGTTTGGTAGCGCTGAATCGGAAATCCGCCCGCATTTCCGATGATACTGCCACCGGCAACGGCTTGTGGGTTTTGAAAGCGAATGATTGGGGTGTCGTTCCCGGCAGCGATGTTGACTAAGGTCGTGCGCAAACCCAGCCCATAGCGAAACTCTCCGACCGTCGCAGCCGAGAAAAGATGCGTCCACGTCAGTCCGATGTTTTGCTGTTTGTTATTTTGGTCGGCGCGTTCGCCAATGATCAAATCATCGGCGAGGAATTTTTGGCGGGTATACTGCCACCGTCCCGTTACCTGATCGTCCTGCCTAGGATTCCAATCGAATCTCCCCGAATAGTCTCTCGCGGGAAAGTCGCGGTTTTGCACACCTCTAAAACAGCGGGCGCAACGTTGCGGGTCGTTGGGAAAAATCTCGTTTTCGGCGAAGCGATCAAGCACGGACTGGATAAAAGCCCGATTAGCCGCCGTGTCGAATTGCGGTGTTTGTAGGAACCAATTTGCGGGACTATGTTCGCTTCTAAGAAACACGTCGCGGTTCAAGACTCCGCCTCCGGTGTCTTCGACGTGATCCAGGCTCACAAACCCAAACAAACGATTCTTGAGAACAGGAAAACCAGTTGTGAAACCGAACTGGTTCCGCCGGTTAACAGGTTTAATTGACCCGGGAGCAAACACGTTGTTGGTTGCATTAAGCCGACTGTTTTGATTGAACCAGTAAGCGCTACCGTGGATGTCGTTGGTGCCGGACAGAGTTTGCACCAGGACCACGGCACCGTAACCCCGGCCGAATTCCGCCGAGAAATTGTTGGTGATTACCTGGAACTCTTTAATGGTAGCCAGCGATACGCCTTGACGATGTTGGTTTTCCGACGAGTCGTCATTGTTAACCCCATTAATTTGGAAGGTAGCGCCGCGTGTTCCGGTTCCATTGAAGTTAATCGATGAACCGGAGGAAGTGGTCGGGTTATTTTGACCAGATACCGGATTCTCCTGAAAGCCTGAGAACGTTTCAGCCAGATTCAAGAAGCTTCCCTGATTTGCCACTGGCTTATCCTGGATCTCCTGTCGATTAAGAGATCCCTTTATCTCTGCGTTAGTGGTGTTAATCGGAGTCGCCTCCGAGGTAACGAGCACTGATTCGGTAACTCCGACAGGCGCCAATGTGAAGTCGGCAACGCGCGTCTGGTTTAGTGTGACTTCGAGACTTTCTTGTGTGGCGGCAGTAAAGCCCTGGCCAGACGCCTTGACGCTATAGCGGCCAATCGGAAGATAGGTGGCAACATACGCGCCCTCGTTATTGGTTCTGAGGGTACGTTCCTGTCCTGTCTCTAAATTAGTCACCACAATTTCGACACCAGGCACGACTGCGCCGCCGCTGTCGTAAACGGTGCCTTGCAGCGTTCCCGTGACCGTCTGAGCAGAGGCGGATGACGGCGTCAATGCAAAAGCCAGTGCCACAGAAAGAGCGAATAAGAAAACGCGCCAGTGCTTAAACTTCGGGAGAAACATGGAGGCCTCCTACTATCATTTCGCGACGAACTCAATCGACTGCGGTGAATAATCAAATACGGTTAGAAACTTTGTTGCCCACACCTTCGGCTGTCACTGTGCAGTCGTAAGGCAACTGCGATAGTTCTCCCCTTTTTCTCAAACTGCCTGGCCGACGAAATGTTGAATGACGCCGCCAGCCTGCTCAGCTCTAACGGATCCTGAATCCAACGAAGGGCAAAAAAACTGCCAAGTGCTAGAAGTATAGCTTCGCCGCAAATTGCCACTCACGCGGGGGGCGCGTCGTTGTGGGACGCGCAAAGGTCAGCGTGTCCGCAGGGTTTCCAGTTATTGGGAATGTTGTAGCCGCGCCGGCCGCCATCACAAACTGAGTGTGATTGAAGAGATTGAATGCTTCAGCGCGAAGTTGTAAATAAAATCTTCGTTCGGAGTTGAAGTAAATGTTCTTTACCAGAGAGGCATTGGTTTGGTTTCTGCCCGGGAGGCGCGAGAAAGCGCGACCGGCATTACCAAAGGTTCCGAGAGCGTTTGTGGAAAAAGCATTCGGATCGAAGATAAAAGGAAGTCCTGTACGCGGATCTATTTCTCCCGCCAATCCTGCACCCGGATCCGAGATGCGATTCGGATAACTTCCTCGTTGGCCACTGGCAGTATCACTCACCGCAACCCGAGGCACTGGCGCTCCGGATTCAAAATTCGTTATCCCTGAAATCTGGTACCCACCGAGCAGCGTACGTTTCAGCCAGCTGGAACTCTTGTTGAACCAGGGAAACTCGTAGACATAACTGGCGCTAAAGACATGCGGACGCGACGTGCGCGCTTCAGCGTATTCAGTTCGAACGTCGAAGGGATTTTGAGGATCATCAATAGCGTCCCGATCGTTCGTCGCATCAGTCATGTTCTTACTGAAGGTATAGGACATCGTAAGAGTAAAGTTATTGCTCAACCTGTAATTGAACGAGCTCAGTAGCCCATGAAAGCGAGAGCGAGCGCTTGTCTCGATATAGGTAATGGCGGCGTAACTCAGGAATGGACGCAAGGCTCCTGCGTTTGAAGTTCCGACCCGCACTATATCGGCTGGCAGTTGGAAGTTGATATTGCGGCGGCGGATGAGAAAGTCGCCCTTGGTGCCTACGTAGGCAACATCAACCACACCGTTGCGAAATATTTCCCGTTGCACACCAATCGACCATTGTTGCGTTTCGGGAGTTTTGAAATCGTTGGCGATGGCGATCACCGCACGCGGTGCGAGTGTACCCGGAGGGGCGCCAGCGCTGGGATTTGAGAAGGTGATGACGTTTGCGGTGGTGCTGGACAGACTGGAAAGCTGACTGAAAGGCGGCGAGGTAAAGGCGGCCTGTTCAAAGACGCCCACAAGTGGCTGGTCGTAATAAAAACCATATCCGACCCGTACTACACTCTTGTTCTCGCCTCCGAATAAGATTTTGCCGATACCACTCTCAAAGCGCGGCGACCAGGATAGGCCCAGACGAGGGCTGAAGTTGTTCTTATCAGACGGTGAGATCCGCCTTCCGAATCGAGAACTCCGCCCGGCGATCCCGATACCATTCAGAGGGTCAGTCACAGCAAGGTTGAAAGCTGTGCAGGCAGCTGTCGTACAGACAGCCCGGGCAGGATTAAATAGGGCCGGATCAAACGAGGCATAAATGTCATTCTCGTCGATAGGCTGCACGAAGTACTGATACCTGACTCCGAAATCCAGCGTAAGATTCGGACGCACTTTCCATGTGTCCTGCGCAAAGAACTCCCGTCGTCCAAAGCGCAAGTTGAGAAGCACGTCGCGTTCGGCTTCGTCGTAAGTACTTGCGCGTCCTAACAGGAACGAGCCGAAGGAAAAGCCGGTTGTGGCAATGGCCGTGGTTCCTGTCGAGAACCCCTGGGACTGGGTGGCGCTAAAAGTGTAAGTTCCTTGGGTGTTGTTACTGCCGTTTTCTCCTTTCTTTTCAAAGGACATCTCGCCGCCGAACTTGAGGGTGTGATTGCCCTTGGTCCAGGTCAATACATCCCGGACGAGGTAATTCTTGTAGGCGATACCGAAGCCTTGTGTCGCGCCCAGCAGAGTGAGCGTGGCCCCTGCCCCGCCTAAACCGAACCCCACTCCGTTGATGCGAGGAACCACATCATTGTTATTCTCCGGAAAGATTTCGGCGATCGCGGAAGCACCGGGATAGTCGCTTCGTCGCGAACGGCCCACAACTGCTGAAGCGATCAAGTTAGAAGAAAAGTTGAACGTGGCCTCATTTACCATTGTCGGTGAGACTAGTGCCGTATGTGAGATGGCGACCACTTGACCCGGTACGCGGGTTTCGCTGTTCTGCACTCCCGGCAACCCAACACCGAAAAATAGGCCCAGTGGTTCCGCGGTCTCACTCAGATCATGTGTATAGCGGCCGAAGAGGCTGTGCTTGTCGTTGAAGATGTGATCTATGCGGAGCGTCTCTTGTCGAGTGTTCTGAATACCCACCTGGCTGAACGTGAAGCCATTCGGGTTAGTTGGTGAATTTGGCAATGGCACGGCCCCAAGTAGCGCAATGGACCGAGGATCGACATCTGAGCGCGGGATAATGTTTCCAGCGTACGCTCGATTGTCAGCAGGACGGAAAACCTGGTTCTGCCGCACTTGGATGGTATTGCCATTAGTGTCGGTAACAAGAACCGGCGCGCCACCGGACGTTATCGGCGCACCCAGCAAACTGGACAGGTCAAAATTTCCTCCATTGAATCCACGTTGCGCAGCTGTTGGCACCGTAGCGGCTGCGTCCGCCTGACCGCGAATGATGCGACGAACTTCCTCAGAGAAGAAGAAGAACGTCTTGTTGCGCCCGCTCCAATAATTCTTGCCCCCCTCACCAGGGCGCGGCAGCATTACGGGGCCGCCGATCGTGCCACCGAAATTGTTGTAACGAAGCTTTGGAACTGGGGCTACTTCCGTGCCATTGGCCCGAGTACCCAGGCGGTTGTTAAAAAACGAATTCGCGTTGAAGCGGTCGTTTCGCACAAACTCGTATAAAGAACCGTGAAACTCATTGCTGCCACCCTGCGTGACAACCGTGACCACGCCACCGCCGGAGCGGCCGATTTCGGCCGTATAGTTTGAACTCAGGACCTTAAACTCTTTGATTGAATCAATCGTGGGGGTCGATAGCAGAGTAATGTTTGAACCGACGTCGGTGTTCTGGACGCCATCGACAAAATAGTTAACGGCATTCCGACGCATTCCATTTATCGAGATGCTCGCCAGACTGGTAAGTCCAAATCCGGTTTCGTCAGAAAGATCTGAACTAATACCCGGAATCCCAGCTTCGAGGAGCCGCATGAAGTTGCGGTTGTTAAGCGGCAGCTCAACAATTTGAGCGTTAGAAATTAGGGCCTGGGTAGTTGGACTATCCTGAATCACATTTGCTTCGGCGGTCACGTTAACGGTCTCACTCAAGGAGCCCGCCTGTAGCTCGGCATTTAAGGTGCGGCGATCTTTAGCGTTAAGCGTCACATCACTCTCAATGTGCTTCTTAAAGTTCGTTTGCTCAATTACCAGGGTATAGACTCCCGGACTCAGCGGACTAATAGAGTAGTAACCTTCTTCATTGGTTTGTGCACGGCGTTCAGTACCATTGGCCTTGTTGGTAATAATGACCGTGGCGTTCACAACTGTTGCACCGGTTGAATCGGTAACGTGCCCGCTTATGGCGGCGGCCGTTTCCTCTTGAGCAAAGGTGACGGTGCTGCTGACGATACCGATCGTCAGCACACAAAAGATGAAGAGCGCTGCATTGAGATGCTTTCTCATAAAAAACTTCCTTTTGTTGAAATAGAAGAGAACAGTGCCACGGCCTTTTCTTTTTTAACTCCAGGCCGGTGCAACAAAACGTTGGTGCCAGGTCGGGCGCTTACTATCGCGCAAACGCGGACGATTCGCGGCTTGGGAATCGTCCGCTGCGCGGGCCAGTCAATTGGCGCAAGATCACTATCTTGTCAGCCATCCGAAGTAATTAAACGCTCTCCGTTAGAAGAGGATCCTAAAACCAAATCGCACCGTTCTGGGTGATTGGTACAAGAAGGGCATCTTGTAACGGATGTCGCTTCTGTCCGGCTGCGAAGCTATGCGAGCTAGGATCGCGTTTAAGATAGTTCCGCTCGTGTAGCCGTTGGCATATGCCACTTGGCTTAATCCGAGGGCGGCCGCACTAACCGTGGCGCTGCTCGGATTCATTGTCGTGTAGATGCCCGTCACAGTTTGCTGATCGAACAGATTCAAAAAATTGAGATCGAAAGCCAGCGTGAACCGATTCTCCCCGCCAAATCTGTAACGGTGCGTCAAAGCAAGATCTGTCTGGGAATAGACTGGGCTCCGTCCCAAGTCGCCGCGTCTCCGCAAGATCTGGGGTGTGATGCTTGAGGCGCCGAAAATAGTGGTTGTTTGGGGCGTACCGGAAGTGATCGTTTGGAATCCCGAAATTTCGGTTGAATTCGTTTTGCTTCCCTTCCAATCAAAGATGTACGCACCGTAGATGTTAAAGACATGAGGTCTATCGGTGGGCAGCCGACCATTATCCGGCTCGCCTTCAGCAGTAAATCCGATGTGCGGCAAGTCAAACGCACGACTAACTCCGGGCGAGAGCCTTCCGTTAACTAAATGTGGCTCATCCGAGCTAGCCAATCCGGTGTAGTTTCCGTACAACCGGCTGAAAGTATAGTTGGCGTTGAGATACCAGTTCGACGACAAACGTTTCTCTGCCACGAACTCTAAACCGTCATAACGACGCTGAGGTCTCGTGGTCCTGGCATATCCGAGAGATTCAAGCGTTGCTTTGTGCAGCCCGCTGCCGGGGTTGCCGACGATATAAGCCTCGCTGGTCGAGGACAGGACGATGCCTGCGTCCTCAACAGTTTCATCGACATTCTTGTAGGTGTAACGAACACGGAAAATGTAGTTCTGGCTTAACTGCCGTTCTGCACCAACAGTAAACTCCGTCTGCCGGAACGGTTTGAGGTTAGGATCGACGGCGCCGCCGCTTGATATAGTTGCAGTCGGATCGTTTGAGTTAACCCTCAGATTTTTCTGACATCTGCTTAGCGCACCGGGTGCGATAAAACCTGTCGTCGGACAAATACTGGCTCCGGTAAATCCGCCTACGACATTACCAATGTTAAAGCTGCCGGCATTGTTGCCAGGGAAAATCTCGAAATAATCTTCAAGAAAAATATCCCCTCCAAACAAACCTCGTGGCAGCGCAAATTTGACCCGATCGAAGAACAAACCGTAGCTGGCAAAAATTTTGGTCCTGCCGTCGCCTGAAATATCGTAGGCGAATCCTAATCTCGGAGCGACCTTGTCGCCCCAGCCAAAGTTTATCAAGCTTGGGTTTTGGTTAAAGGTGGGCAGATTCTCCTTCTCGAAACGGACACCAAGATTCAGGGTTAGACGGGAAGTCGGTTGATATTTGTCCTGTATGAAAATGCTCTGGCTTAGATTTGACCCTTGCCCAATGGTGCCTGTGCGCCGAAAAGAGGCATAACCGAGGGCTCCGGGTGTCGGGGTCACAGGCGCTATGGAGTTGATAGGGGTTCCGGGGAAAAACCGTAATTCCCCGATCTGATTATTTCCCTGGACGACATCGTTGAAAATGCTGAATCGCTGATATCCACCCCTTAATTCATGCCTTCCCCCACCATTAAATACGTAAGCACTTGAAAAGTCCCACGACTCTCTGACCGAAACGTCCTTCACGGTAATTGTGTTTATTCCCGTAGTTCCACAAGTGAAACTCGGTGTCACAGTACCGCAGGAAACCACCCTCGGGGTGAGGGTAGGGATAAAATAATTACCATTCTTTTCGTTTAGAAAACCACGAGAGTAGCGTCCATCAATAACGATGTTGCTCTTAGGTGTATAGACTCCCGCCATCGTAACCAGATTCGAGGTCTGGCGTCCGCCCTGGAGATTTGTGAACTGATTTCCTTTCAGGACGCCGATGGTTCCCTTGTAGTCCGCCGTTGGAATAGGACCAAAACCAAACGCAGAGGACGAAACATTCGTGAACGTTGAAGTGGGAATACTTCCATCATCGATCACCGGGTTCCAGAGAAACGTTCCGGTCAATCTCAAATTATTGAATGGGTTGGCATCGAGACGGCCGAACGCATATTCGTATCTTCTCGTGCGGCTATATGTTTCGCTTGCAATAAAGGTCCTGCTCGTGGCCGGCTGATCGGTGAAGTACTGTGTGGCTACATCAGTCCGGAAAATTTGTGGAGAGTAACTGGCATAGAACCAAAGACGATCTTTGATGATCGGGCCACTCAGATTAGCAGTGGGAAAAACGTTTGTGCCGCCAGGCTTGACGGGGTTGAAATACTCAGCCGTTTGCGTAAAATTACCGGCCCCAAACGAGCCTGTCGTGAATCGAGTTAGCAGCGGGGTTTGGGTGCCGGCGAATTTCGCCAGCTCAAACTGCATTCCGACCTCTCCATGAAGTTCATTGCTGCCGCCTCGCGTGACGACGCTCACTACGCCACCGGTGGCCCCGCCATACGCGGCCTCAAAGCCGCTGGATTTAACTTGAATTTCTTGAACGAGCTGAGTGGGAATGTTGTAGGTTTCGTTCAGAGTTCCGGTACGGTAATTAGTTACCTCCTGACCATCGATAACGAAAACGTTTTCACCGCCCGAGGCCCCATCAACAGAGAATCCGCCCAAACGACTTTCCGGGCGGGTTCCCGGGATGGTTTTGAGAATGCTTGTAAAACCAGTGCCCTTGGGGAGTAGCTCAATTTTCTGCGCGTTGATAGTGGTTTGAATCGCATTATTGCCGGTGTCGATCGGCGCGTCACTGGTAGCCACGTCAACAGTGACTGCGGTGCTTCCCGGATTAATCGTTAAAGCCAGCTGAGTGGCTTGTCCAATAGCAACCGTAACATTTTCGTATCTTGCCTCACCGAATCCACCCGATGGAGTTGAGACCACATCGTAGGTTCCAGGAGGAACCTGCAAGAGACGGAAAAACCCTTCTTCGTTCGTTGTAATGGTTCGCTTAAAACCTGAGCCTGCGCCCGTCGTTGTGGTGGCGGAGGCAGTTTCGTTTGCTGTCGTGATGGTTAACTCAATGTTAGGCACAACAGCCCCAGTCGCGTCCTTGACAGTGCCTTCAATGCTTCCCGTTGTTTCTTGTCCGAAAGCAAGCGAGCTGATAGTTAGTACGATTACGACGAGAAGAGCCGTTCTTACGGCGCTGAGCTTTGTCATGGGGTCTACTCCTTCATGAGATACAGGCAGAGTTGTTAACAAAAGGGGCGCAAGCTCAAATCGCTCAAGACGACCCTTTTCCAATCGCGACAGGAAATTCAATGGTTGGATCGATAGACCTGGAACGGCCTTATATGATCCTGGGTTGTTATTGGCTGGCGTATCAGAAGTCGAACGCCTGACATTGCTGGAACTGCCCTATTATACGTAACTGGCCGAATAAGAAAACCTAAAGATTTTGATTGTTGGAATAAGTAATGTTGATGACAAGCCTGACAGGCCGTCGGCGAATTCCAGCGCAAACTCATGCAAAGACGCGTACATCTCTTATCGAGAAGCTGGCGTACCCGAGGCCCGCAACGCTACTCCTGGACGGGCGCCCGTCATCACTTCACTCGCAAAAACCAACTCTCCGTTTACCATCACGTAACTGATTCCCGCCGGATACTGGTGCGGTTTGTCAAAGGTGGCCCGGTCCGCGATCGTTTTCTCGTCGAAGACCACCAGATCGGCGACGAAACCTTCGCGCACGAATCCCCGATCACGAAAATTAAAGGTTTGAGCCGGAAGCGAGGTCATCTTTCGGATCGCGTCCTCGAGTGAAATCAGCTTCAGGTCCCGCACGTAGCGTCCGAGCACGCGGGCATTGTTGCCGTAACCGCGAGGATGCGGCACGCTTTCATTGAGCTCACGCACGCCACTGTCCGAGGCGATCATCGTAAATGGCTCACGCATGATCCGCTGCACATCGTCCTCGCTCATGCTGTGATACACCATGCTCGCCCCACCAGCTTCGTACATGGAAATTATTTGGTCGATTTGACGAGCGACGTCGGATTTGCCGGTCACGACTTTAGTAATTTCAGCGATCGACTTTCCATTGAATGAACGGTCGGGCTCATAGTTGGCGACGATCGCGTAGGTATAATCTTTAAAACCGCTTCGCTTCAGACCCTCTTTGATTTCTTTCCTGACTCGTTCACGCGTCGCACTATCCGCCAACCGCTTTTTGGCTTCATCGAGGCCGCCGGAACGGAGCCACGCGGGTAAGCGCGAGTCAAGAGACGTTGAGCTAGCGGTGTAGGCGTATTGATCGACTGTGACCATCAAGCCTCGGTCGCGTGCTTCTCGAACCAGGCCGATTGTCATGGGCGTTTGCCCCCACATCTTCTTGTTACTGATTTTAAAGTGCGAGATTTCTACAGGAAGGTTCGCCTGTTCGCCAATCTGAATACTTTCGCGAATTGCATCGGCGACAAATTCGCCTTCGTTGCGCATATGAGTCGCGTAAATTCCTCCGTAGCGCGAAACAATGCGAGCGAGGTTAACGATCTCGTCCGTCTTAGCGTAGGTCCCGGGAACGTAGATCAGTCCTGTGGACAAACCGACAGCGCCGTCTTTCATCCCCTGTTCGACCAGGGACTCCATCTTCTTCATTTCATCTGGCGTAGGGGCCCGATCCTCGGAACCCATTGCCTGACGTCGCACTGAGCCATGCGCAATCAAGGTGGCGAGATTGACTGCCAAAGGTTTCTCTTTGATTCGCCCGAGGAACTCTGTGACGTCCGTTGTCGAACCTCCGCAGTTGCCCGTGACCAGGGTTGTCACTCCCATGCGAACAAAATTTTCCGCCGCCGGCAGGCTGAAGATTGACTCGACGTGGGCGTGCACGTCGATGAAACCGGGCGCGACAATCAGGTTAGCGGCATCAATGGTTTTGGAAGCATCGGCCGGAGCAAGTCGTCCGATGCTAGCGATGCGACCGTCCTTGATTCCAATATCGGCGCGAAACCAGGGATTGCCGCTCCCATCGACAATCCGCGCATTGGTGATTAGAACGTCGTACGATTTTTCGTTGTGAGATAACGAAGTAGCCGATCGTCCCCAGAAGCTAACGATCAGAATTACGAAACCGAGGAGACTAAGCTGTTTGCAGTAACTTAACATTCAGACAATTGGGGGGTCGCAGATCGCTAAGGAAAACTTGTACTGACCCTCAGAGATTCTTACTCCAAACTCTACAAGGCTAAGCCTGCCAGATTCGCGATCCGGCGGGTGTCACTACATAACGGACTTCCGATGCCTTGTTGGATACCGTGAACAAGAAGGCGCTCGCATCGAGAAGTCTTCGTTGACGATGCGAGCTGCTATTTCGCTTGATTAGGAAATAGTAAGTAAAGAACTGAACGCCGCCGCTGGCTGGTTAGCCGATCAGGCGGCAAGTATACGGTTGGTTCTGAAATAATGGTAGCTAAAGATTCTTATTCGCCTGATAAATCTTTCTAATACTCGAGTGAAAGCGCGCACGGGTAAGTTGTTCACTAGATCACCAGGGTTGCGCTGATCCACTTGCGAACGGAGTTTATTAAGAACAGTTCTGAAGCTTTGGCCAAGTCATCGCGAGAAATTGATCGCTCTCGGATTAGGCCGGTTACAAGTAATTCTTCACGGAACACACCTGCCAGGAGCCCGGCACTGCGTGGCGGCGTAAGCAGCTCGTCGCCCACTCGAATAACCAAATTTGCTACCGTCGATTCTGTGACTTCCCCGTTCTCGTTCCACAGAATTACGTCGTCGCAATCTGATCGAGCAGCAAGAGCGTGGTCATATAACGCGCGATTGGTCGTTTTATGAAATAGAAACTTGTCGTTGCTACTTACCGGTTGGTTGGCGAGAGCCACGCGCAACCGACCTGGTTTTGGATCCTCGAGACGAGTTACCTGGGCGCTTACTGCTCCGCTTGGCGCACTGAGGAGTCGCACCTTCCATCGCCCGACGCAATAGTCGCGTGACAACGAGAAGAGCGCTGTGTCTATCTCTGCTTCGTTGAAGCAAAACCCAAAATACGCTGCCGAAGCCTTCATTCTTGCGACATGGCGCTCGGCAAGAAAAAACCTACTGTCGTCCAGGAGCAACGACTCTAACAACTCAAACTCAACTGTTTCGCTATTGAGAAACGAACTCTTTACCAGGCACTCGTCATACTCCCGTTCCACTGTCGAGTCGTAAGTTATGCCGCCGCCAACTCCGAAAGTGGCTAGTCCTTGCTCCGCATCCACTACTACAGTGCGAATCGCTACATTGAATATTCCCGATCCGCCAGGGCGGAGAAAGCCAAGTGTCCCTGTGTACACTCCGCGGTGGAATGGCTCGAGTTCGCGGATGATTTCCATGGTGCGAATCTTGGGAGCGCCGGTGATCGAGCCACAGGGAAAGAGTTTGGCCATCACTTCTGGAAAACCAACATCAGTTCGCAAAGTAGCTTCAATAGTTGACGTCATCTGCCACAAAGTTTCGTAACGCTCAAGCTCAAATAGACTTGTGACATTGACCGAGCCAGGAATTGCAACGCGACCGAGATCATTTCGCAGCAAATCGACGATCATTACATTCTCCGCACGGTCTTTGGCGGAATCTGCAAGCTGCTCAGCCATCCTCAGATCTTCGTCGGGCCACCTGCCTCTTCGAATGGTGCCTTTCATCGGGCGCGTTCTAATGGTTCGCCCTTCCTGCTCAAAAAAAAGCTCAGGAGAGATTGAAAGAATCTGGTAGCGCCCAAGATCAAAGTACGCGCAATAAGCTGCACCCTGGGCGCTGCAAAGCCGGCGAAACCATGAAAGTGAGTCTCCTTTGAAAGTGGCTACCAGCGGGAAGGTGTAATTGACCTGATAGGTATCGCCGGCGGCGATGAACTCACGAATTCTGAGAATCGCTTTGCCGAACTCGTCGTGACTTACGAGCGATTCCCAAACGCCGATTTCAAATCCCTTTGCTTCAGATTGGTTCGCGCTTTCAGTGGGCGACGCGAATACAGCCGCCCATGCCAGCGGAAGCCCGCCTGGCGGCCGTGTTTTCATCGCGGGATCAAACGCTGGCGCAGCTTCGTAACTGATCATCAGCGCCACCCAATAGCCGGCGCGTGAAGTTGCTTCAGCTTCAGCCAACAGCGGGAGGACTTCCTCGTTTCGATTAGCGATTAAGATTTTGAGAGGAGCTTGAAATCTAATTGCCGGCTCGATCGATGGTGAGTAACGCGAGCCGAATGATGCCTCGATCATGACAAGAGTTTAACGAACCTCATCGTAGAGCAAAACACGAGCGCGGGCGCGCTGAAACTCTGCAAGACCCGCCGCCCACGACCGCTCGATGTCTTCGGGCGATTCAGCGCGTTTCACGCGATCAAGCGTGGCGGCGTTAACCAGCAGTCTTAGGTAAGAGTCAACTTTCCAATCGTTAGGGTAGAGTCGTCGCAGCGCCACAGCGATCTCGATTCCGGTTCGCACCGCACGAAATCTGGATCGGTCGGTAACCACGATATTGATTCCGCTACAGCTTTCGTCTTTAAAGACAGACGCGTTGGGAGTAAAACGCAGCGGCACAAACCTCACGCCGGCAATGCTGCGACGATTAAGCTGGAGGGCGAGTTCCTGACCGTTGATCCACGGCGCGCCGACCACCTCAAACGGCGTGTTAGTTCCCCGGCCGACCGAAACATTCGTCGTCTCGAGCAACCCGATGCCGGGATAGAGAGTTGCTTCAGTCAGGCTTCGCATGTTTGGCGAAGGATTTATCCAATCAAGATTCGTGGCGTCGAACCACATCTCCCGTCTCCAGCCGTCCATCTTAATGACGCGCAAGTCGCAACCAATCTGGCGTTGCTGATTAAATAGTTGCGCCAGCTCGCCTACGGTCAGCCCGTGCCGCACCGGAATCGGATGGTGTGCCGTGAATGAAAGTTTGTCGCTATCCGCTATTGGACCTTCGACGTCAATTCCATTAATCGGATTTGGCCGATCAAGAACGAACACCGGCTTGTGGGCCTTCGCTGCTTCCTCCATCACATAGCCGAGTGTCGAGATGTAGGTATAGAAGCGGGCGCCGATATCCTGGATATCAAAAACAATCGCATCAAGATCCTTTAACTGTTCAGGTTTGGGGCGTCGCGTTTCGCCATACAGCGAATAAATAGGAAGCCCTGTTTGTTCGTCTTTCGAGTCAGAAACTTTTTCGTCAGCGAGACCGCGAATACCATGTTCAGGCGAGAACAGCGCCACCAGTTGGACGTTCGGAGCGTTTTTCAACACGTCGATCGTTTGTCTTCCCCGGCGATCGCGACCCGTGTGATTTGTTACCAGCCCCAGCCTCAGGCCGGCGATCTGCTTGAAACCATCGCGTGCCAAGACATCAATCCCTGTCAAAACAGTTGCGTCCGCCGGATTAAACGGAACCACATTCGCTTGGAAGGATCCGAAGGCGCGCCATAGTTCATCGTAGTATCTGCCCTCTGACGCTCGCGCCCACCCCACAACGCTAGGGTCAGTAACCGCACTGGCGGCAATGGTCGCCACCTTCCCGCGCAATGCCGACACGTCTCCTTTACCATCCGGGTGCACACGGTTACTGAGAAAGACAACGAACATGTCCGTGCTGGGATCGATCCAAATTGAAGTTCCAGTGAACCCTGTATGGCCGAACGAGCCGAGCGGAAAAGCATCGCCGCGATTCACTGAGTAACTTGTGTTGATGTCCCAGCCGAGTCCCCGCGACCAGCCGTTCGCAGAAACCTGTCGGGGACGGGTCATCGTCGCAATCGAAGCCGGACTGAGAATGCGCACTCCGCGAAACACCCCTTTATTAAGAATCGTCTGGCAATAGATCGCCACATCACCCGCCGTAGAAAAGAGTCCAGCGTGGCCGGCCACACCATCCATGCGAAACGAAGTGGGATCGTGAACTTCCCCGCGTAACCATTTATCAGCTTCCGCGCCGGCATCCTTCGCGCTATCGCCTAGATAACTGAGTTGCCCCCGGCGTTTTTCGGTGGGCGCGATGCGTTTGATTAAGGTCGGCGACGGCCGAAAACCAGTGTTCTTCATGCCCAGTGGAATAAAAATATTTCGGCGGGCAAACTCATCAAGTGAATGGCCGGACACACGGCGCACAACTTCACCGAGCGCAATGTAACCAATATCGCTGTAGACAAACCTGGTTCCCGGCGCGTTACGCAACGGCTCAATAGTCAATCGTTTGACGGCTTCGTCGTACCCGGTCCAGCGTTCACGCAAATCAAAATCAGGTGCATAGCCTGATCGGTGTGTCAGCAAATGTTCAATCGTGATCCGGTCTCGCTGCTCGCCTTTAATCTCAGGAATGAATTTGGATAAGGGATCGTTCAGCCGCACCTGGCCGCGTTCAATTAGGATCATGATGCTGGTTGCGGTGGCGATGACTTTGGTCAGACTTGCCAGATCAAAAATGGTGTTGGTAGTCATCTCCTCGCGGACCGGCTCGAGGGCGCGAGCGCCGTAGGCCTTCTCCCAAACAATCCTTCCCTTGCGACTAACCAGTACCACTGCACCCGGCAATTCACGTTTACGGATTGACTCTCCAATGACGGCATCCATCAACGCCAGATGATCAAGAGAGACGGAGGGCGGGCAGGATCGATTGGACGCTGCGCAAACGACTGCAGAGATAGCAAGGACACTAACGCGAGCGTCAGGGTAATTTGGTAAATTCGAACGAGCATTGAATTGAGGGCTTTAAGCCGCTGGTGTGCGGTCTATGAATTACCGCCCACCATCACTTCTGCGCTTTCAATTGAATTCCGGTGCCACGCGGATAGAGACCCGGCAAAGAGATTGGGAGCTTCCCAGTGGTGTCTATCTCACCCAAGATTGAGCGCGCCGCCGCATGCTGCAATGCCGGCATGTCTCCGTAAGCAATCAGATAAGTGGAGAGCCGCGGAAAAGACTGCAGCAGATAAGGATTGCCGAAACTAATTCCCACTACCGGAGCCTTTGCATCGAGAATCGAATTAAGCGCGCGCACTCCCGGCTCGGGTAAGCCAATGCTATTCGTGCTGCCCGTCCGCACTCTGCCATAAAGAGAGGCGATCACCAGTTGCGCCCCTTTCGCGAGCTCCAACGCCTTTTGTACTTCGGCTTCTGACGAGCGCTCGTCGAGCACGATCGTTTGGATCCTATATCCGGCGCGCGCCAGCGCCGCTGCGAACGGACTGGTTGCCGTCTCGCCGTTCACAATCGCCAGGTTTAAAACCCGGGCCTCGGGAACGGGCTTTAGCGGAAGCAAGTTCGCATCATTGCGAACTAAAGTGATCGCCCGGTCAGCGATCTCGCGAGTCAGCTGTAGTGCCGCCGGCCCGGACACAGCGATGTCAATCTCATCGATCGGCGTCAGCCGCGCTTTTATTAATCCCAAATCATACTTCGCCGCCAATATCTTCCTTGCCGATTCCTCAATTCTTTTCTCCGTCAGTCGTCCCGACCGGACCGCGGCAATCACACCACGAATGCAAGCATCAACGTCGGCCGGTTTCAAAAGCATATCGGCGCCGGCAAGCAATGCTCTAACTCCCGCCTCTTCCTGGGTGAAGTAGATCGTCAAACCGCTCATGCTCAGCGCATCGGTAACGACGAGGCCTTTAAAGCCCAAATCACGAGTTAACAACGAACCAATCGGTTGCGACATCGACGCCGGAGTGCTCACGCCTTCAGTAATGATTTCCCCAGCTTCCGTAGTATCCATTGCTCGGATTTTCACGTCCTTCGGAAGCGGATTCACAGTGGCGGGATCAATTTGAGGTAGGGCGACGTGTCCGACCATTACAGAACCTACTCCCGCCTCGATCGAACTTCGAAAAGGAATGAGCTCAACGCGATTCAGATCCGCCAGCGAGAAGTTCAAACTCGGCAACCCACGGTGCGAATCTGTTGCCGTGTTGCCATGCCCCGGAAAATGTTTAGCGGTCGCGATTACTCCAGCACTCTGAGCACCTTTAATAAAAGCAGCAGCGAACCGGCCCACCTCCGCAGGATCTTCACCAAATGAGCGCACATTTATCACTGGATTTGCGGCGTTGTTGTTTACATCGACGACCGGGGCTAGCACGTGATGAATGCCCAGGGCTCGTGACTCGCGACCGGTGATCTCACCCATGCGACGCGCGTATTCCGGATCGCCAGTGGCGCCCGTCGCCATCACCCAACCGAAATCTGTGGTATCGAATAAACGCATGCCGGTACCACGTTCCAAATCCGCGGAGATCAGCAAAGGCCAGCGCGCATGTTCCTGCATCCGATTGAGCAGCACCACGGACTCATAAACCGGACTGCCAAATAGAATGATGCCGCCAACTTGATTGGTTTCGACTTGGCGGCGGATCGCCTTGTAAGCCTCACTCTCGCGATTGAGAAAACTCGCATTGATCCCCACCGACACCAGTTGACCCACCTTCTGTTCCAGCGACATCCGCTTCAGCTCTTTGTCCGCCCACTTCACAGCATCGCGCGACGGTTGCACCGAATAAGGCAGAACCTTTCCAACTAGAATCCGCCGCCACCGGCTTGCTGGAAATGCGGTTTGGTCCGTGGGCCAGCTGCCGGACTAGCCACAAGGGCGGTTAGCAGGATTAACGTTAGGAGTCTATTTACGAAAGATGACACCATCATTTGTGTTCCAGTATTCATGAACTCAATCAGCTGCTTCTGGGCCTGCCTGAGGCGCTAGTTGGTTTCTGCGAATTTTTGAAGCAGGCGCAAAGCCGAAGCTGGCCAGGCCCGCAACGACAAAAGTGATAATACTTCCGATGAAGACATACCAGGTCCAGGCGATCCGGGTTGCAAAATAGATGTAGAGCATTGTCGCCAGGCTTACAAGCATTCCTATCAACGCTGGTGTCTGGCTGACGCGTTTCAAAAAAGTGCCGACCAGAAACGCGCCCAGAATTGGCCCGTTAATTAACGACGCAATTGACAACGCCAAATCGAGTGCGGAGCGGTTCTTATTTCGCAGCGTCAACGCCACGGTAATCTGCACCACTCCCCACAATAGCGTGAGCACGTGCGATACCTTCAGATAATGTTTGTCGTGCATCCTTGGTCGCAGCGGCTTATAAAGATCGTTGACGCGCTGTTGCCGCAATTGAATTAAGCGACGACGACATGGCCGCGGCTAAGATGGCCGCTACGACAAGACCGGACAATCCAGTTGGAAGGTGACGAGTAATAAAATCAGGAAAGACACGGTCGCCACCCGAGAATGGATACGACGCAACCGCGGCGGAGGCATAACCCGAGTCAGTAAACGGATGATAAAACGCGAACAACAGGACGCCGATAAAAAGAAAGCCAATGAACTGTCCAAGAACTATTGCGCCACTGGTGAGCAAAGCAGCTGCCGCACGCTTCGGGCGATCGGTGCATAGATAACGCTGCACCAGATACTGATCCGTGCCATGCGTACTCATCGTTAAGAAGCAGCCGCCAATCAAACCCGCCCAAAAAGTAAAAGTCTTGGTAATGTCGAACGAGAAATCAAAGAGCGAGAACTTGTTGTAAAGCGAAGCGGTAGCTACAGCCGCTGACCATCCGCCGGCAATTGAGTTGGTTAGAATTATCGCGGCTGCAATCGCGCCGACAATGTAGATCCCCAGTTGAATCACTTCTACCCAGATCACCGCTTCCATCCCGCCGAAATACGTGAAGACGATCATGGCAACACCGATCAATACCACCGAGGCAACGATGATGACTTCTGCATTCGCGCCAGGCTGAAACGATGTGTAGACGGCGGCAAGAACAATTGCCGTCAATAACAAGCGAATGCCGTCGGCAATGTTGCGCATGATCACGAACAAAGACGCCGCCAGCACTTTTATCTTGCCACCAAAGCGACGATCGAGCAGTTGATAAACCGTCAACAACTCGCCGCGAAAATAGGAAGGTATAAAGAGGAGAGCGATTACGATTCGTCCCAGCAAATAACCAAAAACAAGTTGCAGGAACTGAAAGTTTCCACCGCGCGAAAAGGCAATCCCGGGAACTGAGACAAAAGTGATAGTTGAGGTTTCCGTCGCCACGATCGAAGCTGCTACAGCCCACCAGGGCACGGATCGATCGCCAAGGAAGTAATCACTCGTAGTCTTCTGTTTCCGGGCAAACCACGTCCCAAACAGCACTATGCCGATCAGGTAACCAAAGATGATTGCCAGGTCGAGAGCTTTCATTTCTAAAGCACAGTGCCGTTTACAATTTGTAGGGGCGTCCGTCCGTGGGCGCCCCCAGCTAAGATCAAAGGGATGCCTCGAAAGGACACCCAGATAAGAAAGGGCACCCAAGGAGGGACGCCCCTACAGCTTATGGACCCAATCTTCTGTCTGATCATCTTCAACGCCTGGCTCGTTTCTCCGTTCGCAGCTTCGAGCGCCGATCGTGCCGCAGCTTCATCGACGCCTGTTTCCGCCATCAAGATTCGCAGAGCCCGAGCATGTAACTTGGAGTTTCGCGCTCGCACGTGCGACATCCGATTACCGGATACGTAACCAAGCTTGGTCAACACCGCAGTCGAAATCATATTGAGCACCAACTTTTGCGCCGTTCCCGCTTTCAGTCGCGTCGAACCGGTAACAACTTCAGGACCAACGACGGGGACGATGCTTAGTTCAGCAGCTTGAGTTATCTCTGAACCTGGCACGCAGCTGAGCGCAACCGTTAAAGCCCCGAGTGCTCGTGCGTGTTTGATAGCACCAACCGTGTACGGGGTTCGACCAGACGCGGCAATTCCCACCAGCACATCAGCTTTCGTAAAATTGCGTGCTTCTAAATCGCGACCGCCAGCGTCAGCGTCATCTTCCGATGCTTCGACCGCACGATAACATGCTTCATAGCCACCGGCGATGATTGCCTGCACAAGATCCGCTGGAACTCCAAACGTTGGCGGACACTCCGCAGCATCCAGGACGCCGAGCCGCCCTGAAGTTCCCGTGCCAATGTAGAAGAGCCTTCCAGAATTGCTGAGCCGCACGATGATCTCGTCAACGGCGCGCGCAATGTGGTGAAGCTCCTGCGCAACCGCAGCAGCAACCAGCGCGTCCTCTCGATTCATCGTCTGGACGATCTCAGCTGCCGATAAGGAACTTAAGTTCCGGGTATTGGGATTCTCTTGTTCGGTAACAGGCAGGGATTCAGGAGTTTCCGCTTTCATCGGGCGATAGCATATCAAACGGCCAGCGCAACATGGTTGGCGCGTTCGCGAGCCATCCGCGCCGCTGCCACCGCGGGCGCAAAGCTCGGCGGCGCCAGAAAAGCGTTTGGGGCGATCTCTTTTAGCTGTTCGCGCATCTGGACGAGGATCAGCTCGCCGGCAGAATTAAAAACTCCACCGACGTAGCCTACCTGAAAACGTTCATTCTCCAGTTTCAAATTTCGCACGACCGCTGCGACCATCAACCCTAATTCTTTCGCGCCTTCATTCAGAATTTCGCGGGCGACAGTGTCCTTTGCTTTTGCCGCATCGACCACATGTTTACCAAATCCTGCCAGACGCTCGTTGGTTATAGTGGGTGCATAGATCGCCGTAGAAAGATCGTCTGGCGTAGTGACGTGAAAGTAGTTACAGGCGGCCGACATCAATGTTGTTTTCGGCCCCCGTCCGTCCGAAGCATGAGCGATCGCTTTGATGGCGCGCCTCGCGATCCAGGCGCCACCGCCTTCGTCACCGGCAATCGGTCCCCAACCGCCAGCCCAAACGCGGCGGCCACGCGCATTCACTCCACAACACACTGATCCGGTGCCGGCAATTACCACGACGCCAGGCCCGCCGTCAGTAGTTCCGTAAAGTGCGATGTCCGCATCGCCGGAAACCTGAACGTCGGAAATTCCCAGATTGCTCAAGGCTTCGCGCATCCGCAAACTCAGTTCGAGCCGCCGTGCTCCGGCTAATCCAACCTGGGCCGAAATAATATCTTCGCGTCGCACATGCCCGTCCGAGCAGGCTTTATCAATTGCTTCGCGAACCGCGGCCGCCGCGTTGGCGATGCCGATGCGTAGCGGATTTGAAGGGCCGGCAATTCCCTGCCCCAGCACCTGATCACGAGCGTCGAGGATCACCGCTTCGGTTTTGGTGCCGCCACCATCAACGCCAACCACCGCACGGCGGGACGCGGAAGTGCGGGCTGTCAGGAAATTCGGCGATCGGCGCTCTGAGTGGACCATACACGGGGCCGGCCCGGTTGCGGTGTTACACGGGGCAGGATTCCCGTTTATCTTAGGCAGTGGTAACTTATAATGGAAACTAAAAGATTTTATTATTACGATAACTCAGGGTGATACTCAGCCCGTCGCCTGGTTCAGACAGAAAAAAGATGGAGATCAGACAGTTAAGGGCCTTTGTTGCCATTGCCGAATCCGGAACTTTTACTGCGGGAGCCCGCCGCGTCCACGTCACTCAAGCAGCCATCAGCATGCAGATTCGCCAATTGGAAAACGAATTGGGTGCGCGTTTGTTCGTGCGGGCGCCGCGACGCGTGGTTTTGACCGAGGCGGGTGAACATTTACTTCATCGCGCGCGACACATATTGCGCGAACACGATGCCGCCCAGGATGAAATCGCGGAACTTGCCGGCGCAGAACGTGGTCGTCTTCGAATCGGCAGCGCGTCCGCCATGGTCCTTACTGATCCGCTGCCGAAGATACTGAAGGAGCTCCGCCAACAGCACCCGCGCGCTGAAGTCAGCGTAACGTCAGGAACCAGCGAGTTTCTGGTAGGTCAGATACTGGGAGGAGAGCTGGATCTCGCATTCGTTTCCCTTCCCGTGGAAGCGCGCGGAATTCAGACTGAGCGGCTGAACGAAGATCAGCTTGTGGCCATAGCTTCCTCGCGGCACCGGCTTGCAAAACAAAAAGCGGTCAGTGCCTACACTTTGGCGGGAGAGAAATTGATTCTCGGTGAACGTGGGGGAAATACGCGGCGCCTGATCGATCAGTTCTTTGCGCAGGCGGGCGTTGCGTTGAGTGTCTCTATGGAATTAAGCCGGCAACAAGCGATCAAGCGCATGGTCGAAGAGGACATGGGCGTGGGGATCGTTCCCTTGCAATCTGTGATTGAGGATGTGAAGAAGGGCCGATTAGTGCGTTGGTGGATCGAAGGCGCGCAGATCAACTGGGAACTCGGCATCGCCCGGTTAAGCGGTGGTTATGAGTCGCCAATCACGCAGGCATTTATGCGACTGGTGCGCAATCACTTCGAAAATGCTGCCAAAGAAGCAACGAAGAGTGCTTCCCGGAAGCGCATTAAAAAGCGCTGACAAGTCAGCGCACTCCAAAAACGCGCCTCTAACCCAACACGAGCGGTTTTGGAGTGCGGCAACTCGTTGCCGCTTTTCGAGTGGCGTGCTCGCGGACCGAATCAGGCGCTGAGTCCCTGAATCAACCGCTCAATATCCGCCTCATCATTGAAGAAATCTGTCGCGACGCGAATCCCCTGTGGTTTTTCTGTAACAACCACGCCGCGTTCAGCCAGCTGGGCCGTGACTTTTCCGGGTTCGTCGCAACCCACCAGAGTCTCAGCCGAACGAAAACTTTCCTCACGCAGTGGTGAGAGAACCTTCCAACCAGTTTCCCGCAAGCGACTCGTCAGATATCGGTTTAGCGATAAAGCCCGTGATTCAATTTCTTCCTTGCCAAGCATCGTCAGTAGTTCGACGGATGCGCCCAGCGCGAAGATTCCGGCGAAATGAGGGCAACCAAGTTCTGCTCGCGCGCTTGCATCGTAACGCATCACGATTTCATCGTTCTTCATCGCATAAGGTTCCTGCACGCTGAGCCATCCAATCGACCGCTGCTTGGAGTCCGCTTGCAGTTCCCGGCTTAAGTAAACGAACCCCGATCCGTAGCCGGCCAGCATCCATTTGTGACCCGTCGCGCAGAGCGCATCGATACCCATGCGCTTTACATCGATTGAGAAGACTCCGGCTGACTGACTCGCATTCACCACAAGCGCGTGCCGGTGCTTGTTGCTTCCCAGGGCCTCCAGGTCGGTGCGAAATCCGTTTGAGAACTGCACGTGACTTATAGAAATAACTCCGGTCTTATCGTTCATCGCGTTGGCCATGTCATTTAAGTCGAGTTCGCCAGCGCGGTTTTTGACGAGGTGCACCGGAATTCTGCGGTGCATCCAGGGCAGCGTGGAAACTGGAAATTCAAGATCCGACGAAATGACTTCGCCCCTTTGCTCGAGCGCATCGACGATCAGGTTCATTCCTGACGAAGTGTTGGTAGTTAAGCCGATCTCATCCGGCTCGGCGTTAATGAAATTGGCCACCTGGCGTCTCACCGCTTCACGTTTTTCCAACCACTCGTCCCAACGGTGGTCACCCTCCTCCATCATCTGGCGATAATATTTAGAACCCGCTTCCATTACGGAGCGTGCCAACGGACCGGCTGCGGCAGTATTCAAATACGCAACGCGTTCGGTTACGGGAAATTGTTTGCGTATGTCAGACCAATTAGTCATGTCAGAATAAGATACACAATGAAACCATAAAGTGTGATTTGAGTCCGCGAAGCGGACGGCTGAGAATAGCCCAGCACTTCAGTGCTGGGTCTGGCGAGAAGAAACAATTTAGTCCGTGAAGCGGACGGCTGAGATTGGAGCTCCCTTTTCAGTCGTCCGTTTCACGGACTTCGTCCAAGTTTGGCTTGGTTTCCCAGCACTGAAGTGCTGGGCTACTCTCAGCCGTCCGCTTCGCGGACTCAATGCCTCTCCCGAGCTTTCGGCACTTCAAACCAGAGCGTCGTCATCCCCGGCAGCGAGATCGTCGCGGAATACTCTTGCCCGTGAAGCGGCTGCTTTTTGGCCTTCACAACGGCTGCACTTTCAACGCCCGCGCCGCCGAAACCATCGCTATCCGTATTCAAAATCAATTTGTACTTCCCCGCTCGCGGCAAGCCGAGCTGATGTTTCGGCTGCGGCACTGGCGAAAAGTTACAAACACAAACTAACTCCCGGCCAGTTGAGGGCGAGCGTCGAATAAAAGAGACGATGTTCTGACTGGCGTTATTTGCATCGATCCATTGAAACCCCGCAGGCTCGCCATCAGCTTCCCAAAGCGCGCTTTCAGTTTTGTAAATCCGATTGAGATCGCGAACCAGAGTTTGCACGCCCTTGTGTAAGGGCGCTTCCAGCAAATGCCAATCAAGACTTTCTTCTTCGTTCCACTCGCGCCATTGGCCGAACTCGCCGCCCATAAACAGCAATTTCTTTCCCGGGTGCGCCCACATGTAGGCATAGAGCGCGCGCAAGGTCGCAAACTTTTGCTGCTCGTCGCCCGGCATCTTGTTCAGCAGGGCGCCCTTCATGTGGACTACTTCATCGTGTGAGAACGGCAGAATAAAGTTCTCACTCCAGGCGTAAACCAAACCAAACGTCAGCGCGTTGTGATTGCCGGCGCGGAACAAGGGATCTGTTTGAAAGTATTTCAGCGTGTCGTGCATCCAACCCATGTTCCACTTGAAGTCGAAACCAAGTCCCCCGGCGTAAACCGGATGGCTTACCTGTGGCCACGCCGTAGACTCTTCCGCAATCATCATCACTCCCGGACAGGTTCGATGCAGTACTTCATTTAGTTCCTTCAGCAGCGAAATCGCTTCAAGATTTTCCCGACCGCCAAACTGATTTGGAACCCACTCACCTTCTTTGCGGCTGTAGTCGAGATAGAGCATCGAAGCGACCGCATCCACTCGCAATCCATCGACATGAAATTCCTTGCACCAGTAGATCGCGTTGGCGATCAGGAAGTTTCGCACCTCGTTACGCCCGTAATTAAAAATGTAAGTACCCCAATCAGGGTGTTCACCGAGGCGTGGATCAAGATGTTCATAGAGTGCGGAACCATCGAAGCGTCCCAGCGCGAAGGCGTCCTTAGGAAAATGCGCGGGCACCCAATCCATAATCACGCCGATATTTTTTTGATGGAGGTAATCGATGAGGTAACGCAGATCGTCTGGTGTTCCGTATCTAGCTGAAGCGGCAAAGTAGCTGCCCACCTGGTAACCCCATGACGGTCCGTAAGGATGCTCTTTCAGAGGCAAGAATTCGACGTGAGAAAAACCCATCTCGCGAACATAGTCAGCGAGCAGTGGCGCCATTTCACGATATTGAAAGGGGCGATCGTTATCCTCAAGCAGGCGCCGCCAGGAACCAAAGTGGACTTCATAAATCGAAAGCGGCTGGCGATAGTGTTCGCGATTTTTGCGTTGCTGGAGCCACTTCTGATCGCGAAATCTGTAAGTCGGCTGGTAAACAATCGAAGACGTATTGGGCGGCACCTCCATGTAAAAAGCGTACGGATCAGACTTAAGAAATGGGGGAAATCCCCCAGCGCGAATTTCATATTTGTAGAGCGTCCCCGGTTCAAGATTCGGAATAAAAAGTTCCCAGACGCCGGAGCCACCCAGCCTGCGCATCTGATGCGACGTACCTTTCCAATCATTGAAACTGCCGACGACACTTACGCCTTCCGCGTGCGGCGCCCACACCGCGAATGACACGCCCACTTCCTTTCCAACTTTGTGCACATGAGAACCAAGCTTCTCGTAGATTGCTTCGTGACGTCCTTCGGCGAAGAGATGGAGATCCAAATCGCCTAGCGTGGGCATGAATGAGTAAGGATCCCGAAATGTAGAGGTGCGACCTCCTTCGTCAACTCGCAAACGATATTCGGGGACGGTGGTTAAGCCAGGTAATAGAAGTTCAAACAAACCAGCAGGATGAATCTTGTGAAGGGCTTGGGCTCGCTTCCGGCCTACGAGCACTTCAACTCGATTCGCTTTCGGGCGGAATGCGCGAATTACAACTCCAGCCGGGGTGGGATGCGCACCCAGAATGCGATGAGGTTCAGGGTGGCGGAGCGCTGCAAGTAACTCGACCTCGCGATTGTCGATGGACGCAATCTCTTCCGACATTCGCTGTTTAGTCGCGCGTTTGGTTTTCTTTTTGGCGCGCAGTCCCCGCAGTCTTCTTGCCAACAGGTTTTGCTCTCTCAGGCGACTTGCGATTCATGAAATCTTTGCTTCGGCTTCTTCCGCCGGCCGGCTTGAAACAGATCGCGGTTCGGCGTAGCGGAGATAAATGTCTGCTCCCGTTCCCAGTTCGTGCACGGTTGCTGCGCGCCTCAGATAAAAGTTCAAGAAAGTTTTTGCGCGGCAACAAAGTCCCAAGCTGTGCAGACAGATCAATTAGTCTGGCAGCATAGCGCAACACCTGAATGGTCTCGATTCCAGCGATGTCGGAAAAGAACCAACCGCAACTGGTAAACATTAAGAGCGAGTTGCGTTGCATTTCGAGAAGCATCAAGGCGCGCCAACGATCCTGATCAGACAACGGCTTCGTCGCGTGCCGATCCAGGAAAGCTTCGCGGGAGTGCTGAGGATCAAGAATTAACTTGATGGAATCATTGCGGACCTGCCAGGGATCTCTAAAGAGATCCGAGCCCAGTGTTTCATAGTCTCGCGCTGCAGCATCACGTAAGAAGTTCAATGCTTCCCGCAGTGGAGTTCGCCACTTCTGATTCCAGCCAGCCTCGCCGCCAGTGTGACAACCGCAATCGCGCTCCCAGCGCGCAACGCCATGTGCGCAACTCCACGACGTCCCTTTGCCGTCTTCACCCAGCGCAAGCTTCACTTCGTCCTCAGCCGCGTGCTGGTCTAAATACTCGCCATAGTTTGTAACTCGAAACCCGGCAGCCGGCGCCTCGAGCTCCAGCGCGTGCGCAATACACAGATCACCAAACTTGAAATGATGACCGTACGTTTCGCCATCGGTCGCGACATTAACCATCGACCCGGCTCTTGCGGCGCGCGTAAAAAGCTCGACAAGCGTCTTGCTGGAAGTGAGCGCTTTTTCGAAGGCGATCGCGCGGGCTAGCGGACCGTGATAGAAAAAAATCGCGATTGAGCGACCGGAGTCGTCGGGATGTAAGAATCGATAAGCTTTAGAGGCATCGATGCCGTCGGCGGTCGTTGGCTGCCAGTCGCCACCCGGCGAGCGAGTACTGGCAGCCTGGTTTGGCGCGAGAATTACGAAACGCAGGCCGGACTCAATCAAGAGGGCGAGCGTCTTCTCATCACAGGCGGTTTCAGGTAACCAGAGTGCCTCCGGTTCACGTCCGAAGCGATAACGGAAGTCAGCCAATCCCCATTGCACCTGAGTTTCACGGTCGCGGTCATTACACAACGGCAGGATCGCGTGTCCGTACGCTTGCGCGATTGCATTACCGTGACCACTGCGCTCGATGGCGCTTAGGCGATCCGCCGCGAGAATGTTTTGGTACGTCTCGGGATGTTTCTGTTGCAGCCACGACAGCAGGGTAGGACCAAAATTAAAGCTGAGCTTTGCGTAGTTGTTAACAGTTTGTTGGCTGCTCGGAAGCGAGCCAGCGATGTGAGCGGCAGCGTTTGGCCCATAACACTCAGCATGAATCTTTTCGTTCCAATCATGATAGGGCGAAGCGCCGGGCTGCTTTTCGATGATTCCGGTCCAGGGATTTTCGCGTGGCGGTTGATAAAAATGTCCGTGAATTATTAAAGAGGTATGGAGTGCGCCGGCAGAGCGAAGCGGCGACGGCGCTTTGGCTTGCTGGTTCATCGTTATTGCAGCAATGTCCTACCGGTATTAACCCAAAGCGGTGTCGCGCTGCGCTTGCCACCGCACTCCAAAAATCTAAGTCTTCCGGCGCCCCGCCATGTCCAGACCCACTGCAGCAACCAGGATCGCACCTTTGATGATGTTCTGTGCGTAGGGCTCGACGCGCTCGAGAGACATGCCATTGTCGAGACTGGCCATAATCAGGGCACCCAGGACTGCTCCGAAAACCGTGCCGCGGCCACCCATCAGGCTAGTGCCTCCAATAACGCAAGCGGCGATGGCATCAAGTTCCAGCAATTGCCCCGCGTCGGGAGAGGCGCTTCCAACTCGAGCGGTATAGATTATTGCCGCCACTCCAGAAAGCGCTCCCATAATGCAGAAGACCGCAAGAATGTGTCTGCGTATATTTATGCCTGACAGTCTTGCGGCGTCTGGATTACCGCCGATCGCATAAAGATAACGTCCGAACGTTGTGTTCTGTGTCAGAAATGCGCCAGCCAGCGCTATCGCCAAAAAGATGATCACGGGATTGGGCATTCCCGCTCTAAGACCTGGTTCGATCTCGTAAGAATTCATCATGTAAACAAATCCCACGATCACTGCGCAGGGAAGGAAGACGCGCACCAGCGTAATTCCGATTGAGGCGGCGTCGAGTCCATGGCGGCGCCTTGCGCGATTTCGCGAGATGTTCATCAGAACGATCCCGGCGACGGCGACGGCTGCAATCACCCAACCGACTGTTGGTCCCACATAATTTTGTCCGATAGCTTTAAACCCCGGGAGTTGGAGGGGAATCGTTTCCCCCTTACTCAAACCGAGAATGACACCGCGCCAGGCAAGCAAACCTCCAAGTGTGACAATGAAAGCGGGAATGTTTACATAGGCTGTGAGCATTCCCTGCAGCGCGCCAATAGCGAGGGCCACGGTGATTCCCGCCGCTAAAGAAGGAACCAATCCCCACCCGAGCCAACCTTGAGTCATTGCGGCTATACCGCCGGCAAGTCCCACGACCGAACCGACGGAAAGATCGATTTGCGCAGTGATGATCACCATCAACATTCCGACCGCCAGAATGCCAGTGACGGCGGTTTGTCGCATCAGATTGGAAAAGTTCCGCGGGCTCAGGAAAATCTGATCGGTTGACCAGTGAAAAAAGATCCAGATTGCGACAAGAGCAAAGAGCATCGTGTAAGCACGAAGCGTATCGGTGGGAATCTTGAACTTCCCGATCTTTGTTAACGGCGTAATCTCTGCAGCCGCAGTCAGCGGAGTCAGATCCGCGTTCGTTACCGGGCGTTCGCTATCGTTAATGGGGTTACTCATACCGATCTGACCACTTGAGCTCTGGCGTGAAGACGTTGCTTCAAGACCCTTATGTGGAGCGGTTCCTCATCTTGATCCCTGGGCTGCCTACTATCTTTACGGTGGTTCGAGCGCTTTAAGCTGCGCGCTCGGCGTGTCCCGTCGCGCAGGCCATCAGCTTCTCGGGCGTCGCGTTTGCGCGTGTGAATTCGCCGGTGACTCGGCCCTCATGCAAGACAATGACGCGATCCGAAAGACCAAGTACTTCCGGTAACTCTGATGAAACCAGCACGATGGCTATTCCCTTCCGCGCGAGCTCATTTATTTGAGCGTAAATTTCCTGTTTGGCTCCGACATCGATCCCGCGAGTGGGCTCGTCGAGAAATAACACGCTCGGGTTGGTGAGCAACCATTTTGCCAACACAACTTTTTGTTGGTTTCCACCTGACAGTGTGCCGACGATCGTAAATACCGACGGAGCTTTTACGCGCAGGTCCTTCATGAAACGCTCGCCCGCGGCAGCCTCGGCATCGATGCTTGTAACAAAGCGCCCCGACACTTTAGGCAATCCCGCCAGAGTCATGTTGTTAAGGATCGGTTGTTCCAGCACCAGGCCGAAGCGCTTGCGATCCTCCGTGACAAAAGCGATGCCATGCTTGATAGCTTCCGCTGGGCTTTTGATCTGGATGCGTCGTCCGCCAATAAATAGCTCACCAGTGGTGCGTCCCGCGTGGGCCCCAAAAAGTGCCATTAGTAGATCGCTGCGGCCGGCACCCATTAATCCCGCAATTCCCAGAACCTCGCCTCGCTTGACTGAAAAACTCACTCCGTCCACCAGTTTCTTTGCCGGCAGAAACGGATCAGCCACCGAGATGTTTCGAGCTTCAAATACAGTGTCGCCGTGTTCATGATCCGGTGTGGGGAATATGTCTCCCATCTCCCGTCCCACCATGCGGGCGATTACCTGAGCTTCATTCCATTCCGACGTAAGACTTGGTGCCGACGGTTTTTCCATCTCGCAGGACACTGATCCGATCGCTAATGCGAAACACTTCGTGCAACTTGTGCGAGATGTAGACCATCCCTACGTCGCGCGCGCGAAGTTTATCCAGAATTCTAAAAAGCGTTGCCACTTCGGTATCGGTGAGCGCCGCAGTAGGCTCGTCGAGCACGAGGATCCGCGCTTCGTGTGAAAGCGCCTTGGCGATTTCGACCAGCTGTTGTTGACCGATACCAAGATTGCGAATCGGTGTTTGCGGATCAATTGCGAGGTGTACATCGTCCAGCAACTTGCGCGCTTGGCGATAAAGCTCATCTCTGCGAATCACGCCCCACTTCCGCGGCTCGCGGCCCAGAAAGATATTCTCGGCAATGCTCATGTCCTTGACCAGGGATAGCTCCTGATAGATGACCGCTATTCCCGCTTTTTCAGCATCGCGCACACTGGTGAAGCGCTGTTCCTTTCCTTCGATCAGAATCTCTCCGCCGTATTGTGGGTAAGGATAGACGCCTCCGAGTATTTTCATCAGCGTCGACTTGCCGGCGCCATTTTCGCCAACGAGTGCATGAATCTCCCCCGGGCCGAGATCAAACGAAACTCCATCCAGCGCCCGCACGCCGGGAAAGGTCTTAGTGATGCTACGCATCACTAAGAGTTTCGAGTTTCGAGTTTCAAGTTCCGAGTAAGTCATACGGCAAATGCTGGCATCCGATTGTCCAATGTCCAAAGTCCAACGCCCAACGTCCGCGACTAACACACATGCCCTTCAATGGTACTTGCTTCCGCGAAGTGTCGATTGCTTTAGATATTTCATGAGGCCTGAAAGCAAACCACTTATTTCTGTCGCAAGCGCTGACAGCGTTTCAAAGTCTTCGCGCTGAAGATAGCCTTGATCAAGCGCGATGTAGAGTTGTGCGCGGACTTCGCCGCAAGATCCTTTGGCCACAGCCAGGAATTGAAGAAACTCCTGATCGCCTCCGCGTTCAAATCCCTCAGCAATATTTAGACAATTGAAACTGCAGCTTTTCTAATTTGATCTCTCAAACCAAAATCGCGTTTGAAGTTCCCTTGGGATGTGATTACGTAAATCTGCTTTGTTAGCTCGCGCGATTTTCTCCAAGACCTGATGTCTTCAAACTTTTCAATTCTAGCCATATACGTCTCCTTAGGTGAGGATCCAGAGGTATAAGCACGATTCGTGAGCGGACGTTGGGCATTGGACTTTGGACGTTGGACACTAAGCGCTATTGAGGTTTCGGACACCTATCTGGAGGAACGCCCGCGCAGATCGCTTCCAGCTTGTGGTAACCATCCTTCACTACGGTATCCAACAGGTTATTGCGATCGACGGCGATAGGCTCCAGCAGTATCGCAGGCACTTTCTTGAATCCGTTGTCGATCGTCTCCGTCGTTTCAAGTTTCTCGCCCCGCGCGAGCTTTATCGCCGCATCCACTGCTCCATACGCCAGCGGTTGTATTGGCTTGTAGACGGTCATTGTCTGCTTGCCCTCGACGATCAGCTTCAGGGACGCCAGGTCGGCATCCTGACCCGAAACCAAAACCTTCCCTGCGAGTTTTTGTCCTTCCAAAGCCTGCACCACACCGCGCGCCGTTCCATCGTTCGACGCGACGACCGCGTCCACCTGATTGTTGGTTCGCGTCAGCGCATTCTCGACAATGTTAAGCGCCTCACTCGCCTGCCACTCCTTCGCGTATTGGTCGGCAACGATGGACACATCGCCACGATCCACTGCTGGTTTGAGAATATTCATCTGTCCTTCGTGGAGAAGAATGGCATTGTGATCGGTGGGCGAACCGCCGACAATCACAAAACTTGCTGGTTTCTTATTCACGTGGTCGAGTAGATACTTCGCTTGCATCTCACCCATCTTGACGACCTGGTGAGAGATATAAAGATCGACATCCGAGTTTTTGATCAGGCGATCGTAGGCGATTACCGGAACTCCCTGGCGGTGCGCGGCCTCAACAATGGCGGCGGCCACCTCGCCATTGTGAGGGGCCACAATCAGAACATCTACGTTCTGCGTAAGCATGTTCTCAGCTTGTTTGATTTGTTCACTATCACTCCCATTGGCGACCTGAATGTTGACCTCGATCCCCAACTCCCTGGCGCGCTTCTCGACTAACTCCTTATCGCGCTGCCAGCGTTCTTCTTTGAGAGTATCCATCGAGAAGCCAATCTTGATTGGATCATTTGGCCCCTTCTTCGCTCTCGTGCCGGCGGTATTGGACTGTTGTGTGCTGGAAACGCAAGCGCCGCTGATAAGCGCCAGGAGAACTAAACAAACCATCAAAAATCTAGCTTGCATTGGGCTTTTCCCTTTCGTCTCAGGTCAGTTAGAAGAACAAAGGACTGGTCTGCACCTTAAATATACAGGCTGGCGCTAGCATCGTAATCTCGGCTTGGGGAGTAAAGAGCCGGTGCTGCTCAAAGCTCCCGCCCGCTTCACGATAGCCGGAATTACTAGACGTTACTTGTCCGATCGGGCGCTCAGCTTAGCAGAGTCTATCCGGGAAATATATTGAAGTTTTAGTTCTTTAGGGGTATTAAACAACCGTTGTATGTGTGCTAGCACACATACAGAAACCTTCCCCCGACACAAAATGCCCAGTCCGCGTATTGTCTCGCTACTATTAGAAGTTTATGAGTCGCTCTTGGAAGAACTTACCTTGGCCCTTACTTCCTATGGCGAGCGCAAGCTCCAACGTTTTTAAGAGTTCCAGCAATCTTCATCCCGAGCGGCCGCCGCTCGTGGACCTCGGCTCAGGAGGCTTTCGATGAATCGCACCATGTTTAATTTTGTTCGCCCTCTGCTAAGCGTCCTTTTTCTGTTGTGTGCGTTAGGGACTGCAAACGCTCAATTCAAAGCCGGCATTCAGGGAACTGTTACTGATGCCACGGGTGGGTTGGTATCTGACGCTAAGGTAACGCTAACGAATAGCGAAACCGGTAAGACCCAGGATGTCACAACCAGCTCAGAGGGGTTTTACCGCATCTCCAACTTAGCCCCAGGCAAGTACACCCTCACAACGGAAAAAACAGGTTACAAGAAAAGCGTTCTTGAAAATGTCCAAGTCAGCGCGGAAGCTGTTCAAGGTATCGATGTCGCGCTCGAAATCGGTGACGTTACCGCCAGTGTGACAATCGACCAAGGTACGGAAGCCGCCCTGGAAACTGAGAACGGTAGCGTGTCCGGCGCGATCACGACCGCCGAAGTGCGCAACTTGCCGCAAGTCGGACGGGACCCTTACGAGTTGGTGCGACTGACGCCCGGAATCATCGGTCTCGGCGCGCGAAGCGATAGCGGACAATCGGTCGCATTTCCAAACACGACAGGACCGGGCGGCTCGAACTCATCGATCTTTCAAACTGAGAATCAGGTCCCGATCTCAGCCAACGGCCAACGCGTCTCCAGCAACAATTTTCAGATTGACGGTGTGAGCGTGAACAGCCTTCAATTCGGCGGGGCTGCGGTAGTCACGCCCAACCAGGAATCCGTCAAAGAAGTACGCGTTACTTCCTCAAACTACTCGGCGGAGTTAGGTCGCAATTCTGGGGCGCAAATCGAAGTTGTTTCGCAAAGCGGCGGAAACGATTTTCATGGCAGCGTCTTCTTTAAAGCCAACGATCCGAAGTGGAATGCATTTCAACCTTATGGGGGAGTTGATAATCGTCCGCCGCAGCGTGTCAACAGTCGCTTTCGTCAATTCGGCGGCTCATTTGGCGGTCCCCTCCATCTCCCGCGCTTCGGCGAAGGCGGCCCGTCAACCTACAGCGGCCGCGACCGTTTGTTCTTCTTCTTCTCGACCGAGGGCTTACGCAACAATACGATTGATACCGGCACGGAATTTGTGGAAACGCCAGAGTTTCGACAAGCCGTCATTGCTCAACGACCGGGCAGCTTAATGGCTCAAATCTTCTCTACCACGGGCATTCAGCCGCGCATCGTCGGAGTCCCGGCGCAAAATTGCGCGCGCTATGGCAATGACCCGAATCGCTGCAGGGTTGTGGGAAACGGCTTAGACGTTGGCTCGTTGTCGGGCGCGACCGGACAGTACGTTAGCCTAGGCAATCCGACTGGCGGCGGGTTCGATAACATACCCGACATTCAGCAGGTCGTTTTCGCAGTGCCGCGCAACGAAAAGGGACAGCAATACAATCTCCGTTTTGACTACTTGATCGGTGGCGGTCAGCTCACATTCAGTAGCTTTACCACAGGACGTGATGATCGTGTGGGCGATTTCGCTTCGCGCGGTCGTCCCTCTTCCGACCTTCGGAATAAGCCGCGCAATACCGCGATAACTCTGGCCTACATTCAACCTTTTTCGGCGACAGTTGTTAATGAAGCGCGCTTCAGTTTTACGCGCTTTGCGAGCAATCAAGTCGAGGCTTCGTCGGAAACTAACTTCGGTATTCCGCGTCTCGAGGTGGAAGGCCTACCCTTTGATCGTATTCGCTTCGGTGCGGATCGGGCTGAGACCACTCCGGCGATCTTCGCGCAAAAAACGTTCGAATTCCGCGACACCTTGCGCATGGTTAGAGGAAATCACGCGTTCTCTTTCGGCGGACAAGTTCGCCTGGAGCATGACAACAATGATCTGAGCGGTGGAGCACGCCCTATTTATACGTTCTCAGGTATTTTCAACCTTGCCAACGAAACGCCGATCTTCGAAGGAATAAATGCCGACCCGCGCACTGGCGGCCCTGCTGATTCCCAGCGTTTCTTCCGCACCAACGACTATGCCGCGTTCGTTCAAGACGATTGGAAAGTGCGGCCTAACCTGACGCTTAATCTCGGGTTGCGCTATGAGCTTTTCACGCCGCCGACCGAAACGGAAGACCGGCTCACAAATTTCATTCTCGAGCCGGGTACTGCCTCAGGCGGTCGCGTCGTGACGACCGACAAGCTCTTTGAAACCGACCGCAACAACTTTGCGCCGCGCTTCGGTTTCGCTTACAGCCCTAATCAGAAGCTAGTCCTGCGCGGCGGTTTTGCTGTCAGCTATAACCGCATTCCGAACGTGCTGTTCACAAACACGCGCGGCAATCCGCCTTTCTTCGCACGCTTCAACATTTGCTGCGGCACGGCTGCGGGTGATTTCAGCACTCCCTTTGCCGGCGGCCTGATTCGCTTCGGCGTTGGCAGCAGCAGCTCGCCAACCAGTTTCCCAGCCAATCCGGCATTAGCGCAGGGCATTAATCCGGTGACGGGCGGCGTGATTGGCGCCTCGGTCGAGATTTGGGGAGCATCCCCCGAGATGCCGAACTCCCAGGTCTATGTTTACTCGTTCGAGGGACAGTATGAATTGCCGTTTAAACTCGTGGGAACGCTCGGCTACCAGGGCAGTACCGGACGCAAATTGATTAGGATCGTGGATCAAACCCTCATTTTCCCGATCAACCCAGGAAACTTCGATAGGGTTTTCTTTCCGCAACCCGACGTTGATTCAAGGTACAACGCACTAAATGCGCGACTCACTCGACGCTTCTCCAACAACTTCCAGTTTGACGTTAATTATCGATTGAGCGCGAGTCGAGACCACCTTTCCTACGAAGGTCCGGGTGGTGACACTAATCAAACCAACCCGGGCGACCGTGATTCAGAATATGGTTATTCCGATTTCGATGCCCGGCATTTGATCAATGCATCAGGAACGTATGAGCTGGACTTCTTCCGCGGCCGGAATCCTGTGATGCACGCCATCCTCGATGGCTTCCAGATCAACGCCATCGTGACCGCCAATAGCGGTTTTCCTTTCACACCAAAGTTCTTCGCCGACCTGCGGCAACCGAGCGGACGCTTCTTCGGACCGATTCGTCCCACCAGCTACAATGGGAACGCACTCGATGATTCGTCAGACGAGGCCTTCATCCGACCGGGAGGCAATTTTCCGGGTGGCGGCGCAACTTACTTTACGCTGACGCCGAACGCGCCTCCTGGCATTGAGCGTAATTCGTTTCGCGGCCCCCGCTTTTTCAATGTTGATTTGAGCTTGGCGAAAAAGATTGGGATGCGCTTCATTAATGAAGAAACGAATCTCGAACTGCGTGCGAATTTTTTCAACGTCTTCAACATGATTAACCTTGCCCCGATTCGCTTCTTTGAGAGCGGCTCGATCATCACTGACCCGAACTTTGGGCGGTCCTTGCGGGGTCTTTCCGGACGCGTTATCGAATTGCAGGCGCGGTTCAGGTTCTAGGCAGAACGCTGAAAGCGTTCGCTAATACTTACCCAGGGCAGCGACCAGCGCCGAAGGCGCGAAATAAGGTAGCCAGGGGCGAGCGCGAAGCGCGTAGCGCCTGGGGCTGCTCGGCTCTGTGTTGAGCTCTGAAGGAGCGACATAGCGTTCAGACGCAACCGTTTTATGTCGCACTTTCAGTGCTCAAGCTTCTGCCTAACAAGATCCAGGGGCGACGTGCTTCGCTGCGCTCCGCACTTGCCCCTGGCTACCTTATTTCGCGCCTTCGGCGCTGCCTTGGCTAACCATTCGGTCGATCAGTGAATTGGACGTTCAGTTGCACTTCCAATTTGAATTCGCGATTTGAATCCGCTGACCCTCAAATGAAAAATGAGAAATGAAAAATGATATATGGAAAATGGTTTGCTCCCCGTTCGGAACTTGCGAACCTCCCCTGATTGTCGTCACCAACCGAAATAAAAATCCGATATGAAGCCTACCAGGTTAACGGGACTGCTGCTGACAGTGGTGCTAACTGCCACGGTCGCGGCAATTCCCTCGACAGCAAGGCTGCAGACTCCGCGGCCGCAACCGGCGCGCGACCGAGTCCGTACTCCGGCCAACACGCAGGCAAACGTTGAGCAGCGAATCAGTAGCCTGCTGGCGCGCATGACTCTCGAGGAAAAGCTAGGGCAGCTTCAGCAGCTCGACGGTCACGCCGATGGAAGAATCAAGGACGAACATCCCGAACTGGTTCGCAAGGGTCAGCTAGGTTCCACCCTGAATGTCCGCGGCGCGCGCTACACGAATGAACTTCAACGCATCGCGGTTGAACAGACCCGCCTGAAGATTCCGATGATCTTCGGGTTTGATGTGATTCATGGATACCGCACCATCTTTCCGATTCCCTTAGGCGAAGCCGCCACCTGGGATCCGGCGGCAGTCGAGCGCAGCGCAGCCATCGCCGCAAAGGAGGCGAGAGCGGCAGGGGTTCATTGGACTTTCGCACCAATGGTGGACATCGCCCGTGACGCACGCTGGGGAAGAATTGCAGAAGGGTCTGGAGAGGATCCCTTTCTCGGCTCTGCCATGGCCCGCGCCCGGGTGTTGGGATTTCAAGGCACTGACTACAGCGCCGCTGACAAGGTAGTCGCATGCGCCAAGCACTGGGTGGCCTATGGAGCCGCGGAAGGTGGTCGCGACTACAACACAACTGATCTTTCAGAAAGAACACTGCGCGAAGTTTACCTTCCTCCCTTCAAGGCCGCTCTCGACGCCGGTGTCGGCACATTCATGAGCGCCTTCAACGACTTGAACGGTGTGCCAACCTCCGCCAATCCATTCACACTGACTCAGATACTCCGGGGAGAATGGAAATTTGACGGGATCGTCGTTAGCGATTACGAATCCGTCAAAGAGCTCATCAATCACGGACTCGCTGCAAACGAGAAAGAAGCAGTCGTGGCAGGGCTGGATGCCGGCGTGGACATGGAGATGGTGAGCCGGCTCTATAACAAGCATGGTGTCGATCTTCTCAAGGAGCGAAAACTCTCCCTGGCGACGATTGATGAAGCAGTGCGCCGCATTCTGCGCATCAAGTTCCGACTCGGACTCTTTGAGAAACCTTACGCTGATGAAGTACGAGAGCGTAATTCGATATTCACTCCAGAACATCTCGCCGCCGCCCGCGAGCTCGCCGCCCGATCCTTCGTACTCCTGAAAAATAATGGCGACGTATTGCCGCTAAGTAAGAGTCTGAAGTCGATCGCCATCGTTGGCCCGCTGGCTGATAGCCAGAAGGAAGTAATTGGATCATGGACCGGCGACGGCAAACCGGAAGACGCTGTTACATTGCTTGCCGGAATCAAGTCGAAAGTATCGCCGCAAACTAAGGTTGTTTATGCTCAGGGCTGCGATGTACCGTGCCTGTCGACCAGCGGCTTCGATGAAGCAGCTCGCGCTGCGGCCGGCGCGGATTTCACGATTGTTGCCGTCGGCGAATCGGCTGAGATGAGCGGTGAGGCCGCATCACGCAGTTCTCTTGATCTACCTGGCAAACAACTTGATTTGGTAAGGGCGATCCACTCCAGCGGGCGTCCGTACGCTGTCGTATTGATGAACGGCCGGCCGCTGACGCTCAACGAGATTCACGAAAACGCCCCCGCGATCCTGGAAACCTGGTTTGCCGGCACACAGGCCGGTAATGCTATTGCCGATGTGTTGTTTGGCGACGTGAATCCCGGCGGAAAGTTGCCCGTGACGTTCCCGCGTTCGGTAGGCCAGGTGCCGCTTTATTACAACCACAAAAACACCGGCCGGCCTCCAGACGCTAATAACAAGTACACGTCCAAATATCTTGACGTGCCGTGGACTCCATTGTTTCCCTTCGGTTATGGACTCAGCTACACGCGGTTCAAGTTCAGCAACCTACAACTGAGTGCGCAACGAATTAGACCTGACGGCAGTTTGACAGCGACAGTCGAGTTGGAAAACGTAGGCCCACGTGCTGGCGACGAAGTGGTGCAGCTTTACATCCGCGACGTGTATGCAAGTGTCACGCGACCGGTGAAAGAATTGAAGGGATTTCAGCGCGTCACTCTGCAACCCGGCGAGAAGAAACGTGTCGAATTCAAACTCACCTCAGGTGAACTCGGTTTCTATAACCGTGAGATGAAATTCGTCGTGGAGCCCGGTGAATTCAGGGTAATGGTGGGACCAAACTCAGCCGAGCTGATCGAGTCGAAGTTTGAAGTTGAAGGCGTAAGTAGCCGAAGGAAAGATGAATGAAACGTAAAATCGTGGTATTGGCCTGGGTGTTTGCCGGCGTGCTGGGACTCTTAGCTGGAATCAGAGACATTTACGCGCCGGGCTTTTTCAATATGAGCCCTCTGATAAAAAGTAACGCTGATATCGTTTTTCAGTTTGCTGCGTCCGCAACGATGTTTGTTTGCGCTGCCTTGATGAGCAGGTCGCGAACCGGCTGGCTCGAACGCTAAGCCAGAAATGCAATTGTTCTGTCGGCTAGTGCACGTGCAAGTCTTCAGCGACTTGCCGCTACAAAATGTCCCAAAGCTTAATCCCGCGAAGTCGGACGACTGGATCAGTAGCCCAGCACTTCAGTGCTGGGAATGAACGTGTCTGCCGAGTAAAGTCCGAGAATTGCCGACGACTGGAATTCTGACTTTCAGCCGCCGTTTACGGACAAAGACTTTTGGCTGGCGCTCTCCCAGCACTGAAGTGCTGGGCTATTATCAGTCGTCAGCTTCGCCGACTTAAGAGCTAACTCTTGTCGGAAAGACCACCAGAGATAATGAGACTCAGTAAACCGGTTGCCCATTCTCGGCTTTGCGATCGGTCTTCGTCCTCCTCTTCCTACTATCAACCGGCTCTTCATTTTTCACACCTTTAAGTTCTGAAGCGTCAGCTCGCTTCCAGCATGGGTCGTCCACAGAGGGGCGCACCGACAGACATTCCCCAGACGCGTACAAACTCTCGCGTCAGGATGAGCTCTTCATTGAAGACCTCCAGCGACGTTCCTTCCAATACTTTTGGGACCAAGCGGATCCAAACACCGGACTAGTCCCCGACCGCGCGCGAATGGATCGCACGCCGCTGGATGAGAGTCATCGTGATGTTGCGAGTATCGCAGCTACAGGATTTGGTTTGACTGCACTTTGCATTGCTGCCGAGCGAGGATGGATAACTTCGCAACAGGCACGCGAACGGACGCGTAATACGCTTCGCTTTTTTGCCGACAAGGCTTTTCAAGAACGTGGCTGGTTCTTTCATTGGCTCGACGCGAAGAAGGGAGAGCGCCGATGGAAGAGCGAAGTCTCCTCGATCGATACTGCTCTTTTGCTTGCTGGAGTTCTAACAGCGCGTCAATATTTCCACAACGATGGCGAAATTGTTCGTCTTGCCAATAAGATCTACGACCGTGTTGACTTCCCGTGGATGCTCAATGGAGATCCATTTCTGCTTTCTCACGGCTGGAAACCGGAGACGGGCTTTTTAAAACCCCGCTGGGACACTTACAGCGAAGACACAATTCTTTATCTGCTGGCAATCGGATCGACAACTCACCCGATCTCGCCCGCAGCCTGGTACGCCTTTTGGCGCGACCGCTATCGATACGAGGGTCATAGCTATTTCACAACTATCGGCGTGCCTATATTCATGCATCAGTACTCACATGCCTGGATCGATTACCGTAACCGGCGTGAAGTTAAAGGTGACCGCATCGACTACTTTGAGAATTCAATCAGTGCGACGCTCGCCCACCGGGCCTTCTGTATCAACCTCTCGGGAGAATTTCCAGAGTTTGGTCCGAACCTCTGGGGTATCACGGCGTCAGATAGCGCAAAAGGCTATCTCGCGTGGGGTGGGCCTCCGCGCGATCCAGCGATTGACGGAACAGTCGTGCCTTCAGCAGCCGGCGGTTCATTAATGCTAACACCCGAGATCTCCATCGCTGCGTTGCGAACCATGCGGGAAAAATACGGTGATCGAATTTATGGAGTCTATGGTTTTGTTGATGCCTTCAATCCCCACACGGGCTGGATCGACAGCGATGTAATCGGCATCAATGTCGGCATCATGTTGCTAAGTGCTGAGAACCTGCGGACCGGAGATGTCTGGCGCTGGTTTATGCGAAATCGTGAGCTTCCGCGAGCAATGACAAAGATCGGCTTGTTGAAATACAGCAAACCCAGTCGCATCGCACAACCGCAGCGTCGGAAGGCCGCCTGAAGCGATTGCCAGATTGCCGATTTCAGATTGCCGATTGGTTCGTCGCGCAACAGCCAATCTAAATCTGAAGCAGACGGCAGAGGACAATTAAGACATCGGGAGGGCAAGAAGGGAGAGCGTTCTTGTTAAGTGGTGTGACTTCGTGGATCGTGCTAGTCGATTCGGGAAAAAAGAGGTCCACGCATCCTGACATTGGCGATGTGCGGCTTTGCCGCATGTCAATCGGCAATCGGCAATCGGCAATCGCCAATTCTAAGTGTGCTGGCTTGTTACTTTTTGAATTCTCATTTATCTTTCCGAACACGCATTCAAAATAATCATGAACGTTCGTAGCTATATTAAGAAATTGGGTTTCTGGGGATTCATGTTCTTCCTCGTCAAGGGACTGCTGTGGCTGACCGTGCCCGCCCTCATTGCGCTCTTTGCGCAATAACACGATGGATCCGCATGCCATCCGTTCGCGCAACAACGCTCGCAAGGTAGTTGCCCTACTATTACTGTCGCTTTTCCTCAGACTTCCTCTAGCGGCGCAATCTCCCAAACCAATCCAGGAAAACTCAAGACCGCGCGCTCGCGAACTAGGCGTCAAGGTTGGAATTCTGCCCCCGGGTTCGCTAAACGCGATCACCGATGTTCCGGGCGTTGCGGTGGGACACACGACCATCATCCGCGGTGAGAACGTGCGCACAGGTGTCACCGCCGTGTTGCCGCATCAGGGCAATCTCTTTCGTGAAAAAGTCCCGGGCGCTGTTTTCGTAGGAAACGGTTTTGGCAAACTCATGGGTTCAACTCAGGTGCAGGAGTTGGGAGAGATCGAGACACCCATTCTTTTGACCTCAACACTCAGCGTTCCTCGGGTTGCCGACGCGGTCCTGGATTTCATGCTGTCGCAACCGGGAAATGAGGACGTTCAGTCGGTCAACGCATTAGTCGGCGAAACTAATGATGGCTTCTTGAACGATATTCGCGGACGGCATGTAACTGCTGCCGACGTTTTGAATGCGATCAAGGGCGCTAAAGAAGGTGCGGTCGACGAAGGAGCGGTCGGCGCCGGCACTGGCACAGTTGCTTTTGGTTTCAAAGGAGGCATCGGAACAGCGTCGCGCAAGCTGCCACAAAAGATCGGTGGGTTCACGGTCGGAGTGTTGGTGCAATCCAATTTCGGTGGAGTACTCACGATTAATGGCGCACCGGTCGGACGAGAACTTGGCCAATACTATTTAAAGGACAGCATCGGCCAAACGAATCCTTGCCAAACCACAACCCAAACCGGCCCGTCATGTCCGCCATCCGCGGATGGATCGATCATCATGGTTATCGCTACTGATGCTCCAGTCGACGCGCGTAATCTAAACCGGATGGCGGCAAGAGCGATGATGGGCCTCGCCCGCACGGGAGCGTCAGGCAGCAATGGTAGTGGTGACTATGCAATCGCCTTCTCTACTTCCGCTGACGTTCGTATCCGTGTTTCGAGCACTCTGGCGCCACAGAATTCACCGCGCAACGTAAAGCTCTTGCCTAACGATGCGATGTCGCCAATCTTTCTTGCGGTTATCGAGGCTACTGAAGAAGCTATTTACAACTCACTCTTCCGGGCTCAAACAATGACTGGCCGGGGCCGCACCGTCCCAGCCTTGCCGTTGGATAAGACTCTGGAGATTCTTCGCAAATACAGCGCTCGCTAACGAAGGCTGTAATCGCCCAGGCGCCTAGACGCGGAGCCGCAAAGTTCAAAAGCCTTTCCTGTAGACCCTTCATTCAGACAAGTTCATCTCTTTAGCTGCGTTTCACCGTGTCTCCGTGTCTCCGCGTCTCCGTGTCTCCGCGTCTCCGTGTCTCCGCGTCAGTGTTTCTTGGCGGTTACCCGTCGTCACCCCAATTTGAGTCAAAAAAATGGGTCTCTGCCGTGAACTTTTCGTGAGTTTCTCATCAAGAAAAACCGAACGAAATCCTTGTGCGATTTTTTGGGCCAGCTAATTCTTTTCTGGACCGCATGGCCCGATTGACACAATATGGTTCGACGCCTAGAATTCAAATCAACCCCGAACAGAACAATGGAAATTATCAAGGAGGCTGTTGCGTGAAAACAACTATTCGTGTCAATCGAAATCGGCCGGAATCTCTGACGAAGCAGATCACGGACCAGTTGACCGGTCTGATCGAGTCTGGAGCTATGACGGTAGGCAGCTATCTTCCCAGCGAACGCGAGCTTGCCAATTCAGTGAAGGTCGCGCGCAACGTTGTCAGGGGAAGTTACGAAAACCTCATGCGGGCCGGAAGAATCCAGAGCGAAGGTCGCAAAGGCAAAACGGTCAAATCAAGTGGAGCGCGCCGCAAGGCTGGCGCCAGCAAAGCGCGTAAAAAATAGCTACCCCCCATTCCAAGCAAATGTGCTGAGTACTTCCCCCAAATCCCCCCTCACACAACGCCAGAGATCATGGAGTAGCTAGAGCGACCTCGTCGCCGAGCGCGAGGATCTCATTGCGGATCGCATTGCGTTCAGCCATCAGACGGACAAAAAACCTTCGCTTCGTTAGGAAAAACAGCAAAGCGCGCAGGCCGCCGAAGAAACTGTCTAGCTCTTCAGCAAATCGAATCGCCAGATAGCCTGCCGCCGGCATCACCGCCAGCGCCAACAGTGCCGGCGGCCAGCCTGCCCACTGATAAATCACCACCGCCAGGACCAGCCACGTCAGTGGAAACAGCAGCAACGCGGAAATGATCTTGATCGTGGATATAACGTCTTCGGTGTCGCGATAGAAACGGGTCGCGAGAAAGCCACCGAAGCGATATGCAGGGTAGTGAATCAAAACTCCGAAAATAGCTGGCCCCAGGAGCAACAGGAACAAGGTACAACGCGTCAACAGATGCGCTAACACCTGGCGCTTCGACTGGGGCGCCGCGAAATTTCGTGAATCCATCCCCGCTTGTTTTAATGCTTCTTCGAAGCGGACCATGCGCAATTCCAACTTTTCCAATCGCGCCGGGGCGCGCTCGCGCAGAATCTTGTAGGCTTTAACGAACCGTTGTCGTATTTGCAATTCCTCGGTCAAGCTGTCGTCGCCATCCTCCGGGCGCGCGGCCGAGAAGATTCGTTCTGCGCGCGCCGCCGTATGCAAGGCTTCCTCGTGCTCGGCATCCAGCATTACTTCCCTAAGCGCGGCTTCAATCCTGTCTGACAATTCACGAACGGCCGCCCGCGGTGGATTCCCGTCCGGCTCTAGTTCCGTTGGCGTTACCGGAAGCGGCTTGCCGTAATAAACCAACACACTGCTGCGGAAAGCCGTCTTGGAGGTGTAGTAAAGACCCGCTGGAACAATCTGCAAATCCATGACTTCACCAGTCGAAACTGCACCCAAGGCAATCCGCGCCGCCCCGGTTTTGATTGGACGTAACCGCGGCTCATCATGAGAGACACCTTCGGGGCAGATGCCGATTGTGCCTCCGCTGGCAAGTAACTTCCTGGCAGCGACAAATGTTTCGCGATTGCGCGATACATCTTCACCCTCATCCTGCCGGCGATAGACGGGCAACGTATCAATGGCCCGAACAAAGAAACCAAGAATCGGCATGCGGAACAGTGTGGACTTGCCTAGAAACGAAACCCGGCGTGGCGCAAGACAGAGCAGGAAGACCGGATCGACGAGGGCGTTCGGATGGTTCTGCACAAAAATGACTGGGCTGTTGAGGGGCACGTGCTCAAGGCCAGCGACTTCAACGCGCCGGAAGTAAACGCGAATCGCGAATCGCAGAATGGCAACGATGATACGGCGAGTCATAATTGTTGGACTTGGGTCTTGGGTCTTGGTCTTTGGTCTTTGGTCTTTGGTTTTTGGTCTTTGGCTTTGAAGTTCGAAGTTCGAAGTTCAAAGTTCTAAGCGCAAAGTTCAAAAACCAAAGACCAAAAACCAAAGACCTTCTTTTATGTATAATACTATTGCTTTCCCGCAAAACTACCGACGATATAAGAGAGGCACTATGAAGCGCTTTGTCATCGCGATCTTTGTTCTCATTTTGGCATTAGCAGCCGGGGCAAATGCACAAACCAGCCGGTTCACCGTTGAAGATTTGCTAAAGGTGAGGCGTGTCAGCGATCCCCAGGTGTCTCCCGATGGACGCAATGTCGCTTACGTGGTCGGCGACGTCAATCTGGAAGCCAATCGCGTCGTGAATCAAATCTATGTGATGCCGCTAGCCGGCGGCTCAGCAAAGCAATTAACCAGCGGGGCAACTTCAGCCTCGTCACCGCGCTGGTCGCCTGATGGCAAACAAATCGCTTTCGTTACCGGTGGTCAAATCTGGGTGATGGATAGCGACGGCGATGATAAGAAACAGATTACGAAAATTTCGACAGGCGCGGCTGCCAACGTCTGGTCACCTGATGGCAATTGGATCGCATTTACTTCCGAAGTCTATCCCGACTGCACCGACGACGATTGCAACAAGCGCAAAGATGAAGCGGCCGAGAAAAGCAAAGTCACAGCCCATATCACCGAACGTCTACTCTATCGTCACTGGAATGAGTGGCGCGATGTGAAACGCACACATGTTTTCGTAGTCTCGAGCAAAGGTGGCACTGCGCGCGAACTCACTCCCGGCGACTTCGATTCACCTCCTTATGCTGCCTCCAGCAATGTTGATTTCTCATTCTCGCCAGATGGCAAGGAACTCGCTTTCGTAAAAAATCCGGACAAGGTTGAAGCCACCTCGACCAATAGCGACATTTACGTCGTGTCTCTTACGGGCGGCGCCGCCAAAAATATCACCACGCGCAACCGCGGTTACGACGCCACTCCCGTGTACACCAAAGATGGCCGTTCAATTCTTTATCGATCTCAGGCAACTGCCGGATTCGAAGCCGATCGCTGGAGATTGATGAAGTATGACCGGGCCAGCGGTGTAAGCACCGAGATTGTCCGTGGCTTTGATCAACAAGTCGACGAGTATGTCCTGTCTCCCGACGGAGATTCGATCTATTTCGTTGCCGGCGAGCGTGGCCATCATCCGATTTTCAAGGTCTCAGCTAGTGGCGGCCGAGCGACAAAAATCTTCGATGACGTATTTGCGACAAACCTCAATATCACATCCGATGGACGTACTTTAGTTTTCGCGCATAGCTCGCTTGCCGCGCCGCCCGAGATCTACCGTGGAAATATAAATAGTGGCGATTTTGGTCCAATCACCTCGATTAATCGCGATCTATTGACGCGCGCCAATTTGCCTGCAGGCGAAGAAATGGAATGGACCGGCGCACTCGGAACCAAGATCCACGGCTTTGTGGTGAAACCTGCAGATTTTGATGCTGGCAAAAAATATCCGCTTGGTAGTTCTAATTCATGGCGGCCCTCAGGGCGCCTGGAACGACAGTTGGAGTTATCGCTGGAATCCGCAGGTCTTCGCGAACAACGGCTACATTGTTTTCTCCCCTAATCCGCGCGGCTCGACCGGCTACGGTCAAAAGTTTGTCAATGACATCAGCGGCGATTGGGCCGGAAAGGTTTATATCGATTTAATGAACGGTGTTGCTGAAGTGGTAAGACGCAACAAGTTCATCGATCGAAACCGCATCGGTGCGGCAGGCGCTTCATACGGCGGTTACATGATCAACTGGATCGAAGGACACAACAACGATCCGCGTGCCCATTTCAAAGTTTTAGTCTCTCATGATGGTGTCTACAACCTGACCAGCATGTACGGCGGCACCGAAGAGCTTTGGTTTCCTGAATGGGAATTCAAAGGAACGCCCTGGACAAACAAGGCGCTGTACGAACGCTTGTCGCCGCACAACTATGTAGCGAACTTCAAAACACCGATCTTGATCATTCACGGCGAACTCGACTATCGCGTGCCTATTGGCGAAGGCCTGCAACTATACACAGCCGTGCAGCGCCGTGGCGTAGACTCAAAGCTGCTGATCTTTCCTGATGAGGGTCATTGGGTTTTGAAACCGCTAAACTCACAACTGTGGCATCACACGGTCTTGGGATGGTTGGATAAGTATTTGAAGAAGTAAGTCCAAAGTCCAAGGTCCAAGGTCCAAAGTCTGGCCGGTTTTTGTGAGCTGATATCACAACTGTTGGGTTCTGTAACTTCGACCTTGGACCTTGGACATTGGACAGCTCGTCTTATAGATGTATGATTCCTCGTACCTCGCCTCCTTAGCCAACCTAATAACTGAACGGAGCTCACCCATGCAAAATTTCGCTCACAGACTCATTGCAATTGCTCTTCTTTTTTCCAGTCTTCTCTATCCAATCAGCGCGCTAGGCTCCGACTTTAAGCGCGAAGTCGTCTACCAGATTGTTATCGACCGCTTCTTTGACGGCAGTACTACGAATAACAACCCGTCGCAAAGCGCCGGACTGTATGACGCGACCAAAACGAACTGGCGAGCTTATTGGGGCGGTGATCTGCAAGGCATTCAACAAAAGATGTCCTACCTGGCCGGGATGGGCGTCACGGCGATTTGGATCTCACCGCCTGTGGACAACCTGAACACCAACATCCCCGATGGCGGCGGTAACCCGACTGCTTCTTATCACGGATATCAGGGTCGGGACTTCAAACGAATCGAAGAACACTTTGGCAACTCCGCGAACAGCTGGACCGATTTTGATGCCATGGTTACTGCCGCACATCAGAATGGAATCAGGGTGATCGTCGACTTCGCGCCTAACCATTCAACCCAGGACAACGCCGGTGAGTTTGGCTCCCTCTACGACAACGGTACCTTTCTCGGTAATTACACCAGCGACACGAATGGTTACTTCCATCACAACCCGAACATCTCCGGCGGCGGCTGGGACGATCGGTATCAGGCGCAGTACTACACACTCTTCGACCTGGCCGACCTCAATCAGGAACATGGCACCATTGACGGCTACATGAAAGCCGCGGCGCAGCTCTTTCAGCAGCATGGTGTCGACGGCTTTCGCATCGATGCGGTCAAACACCTAACCTGGGGCTGGCAATACAGCTTCGCTAATTCGGTTTACACCTACGGCGATAGTTTTCTGTTTGGTGAGTGGTATCAGGGGAACACTTCAGATCCGCTTTACCACGACTCTTACAAGTTCGCGAACAAGAGCGGCATTTCGCTTCTGGATTTCCCGCTCAACACGGCGATCCGCAACGTTTTTGGGTCGAATGCAAACTTCAGTGAGATTGATTCGGTTCTCACGCAGGAAGGAAACAACTTCACCTGGGACGAAGACCTCGTCACCTTTATAGACAATCACGACATGGCGCGCTTCCTCTCCGTCAACAACAATAACAATCGGCTGCATGAAGCGATGGCCTTCATTCTCACTTCGCGCGGCATCCCCTGCATCTACTACGGCACGGAGCAATACCTGCACAACGACACCAGCGGCGGCACCGATCCCTATAACCGGCCTATGATGCCCGCCTTTTCGACAAGCACCACGGCCTACACACTGACGAATAGACTTTCAACCCTGCGGCGCAATAATCCGGCAATTTCCTACGGCTCCACGGCGCAGCGCTGGATCAACAACGACGTCTACATTTACGAACGAAAGTTTTTCGGTAATGTCGTGCTCGTCGCGATTAACAAAAACGAAACCAGCGGGTACAGCATTAGCGGACTGAACACGTCGCTTCCGGTAGGCACGCAGGCGGATTATTTAACTGGCTTGCTCGGCGGAGTTCCCATCACCGTAAGCGCGGGATCAGGCGGGAATAATCCGGTCACCACCTTTACGCTTCCGGCGCATGCGGTTTCTGTCTGGCAATTCACGGAAGGCGCGGCGGCGCCGCAAATTGGATCGCTGGGACCGACGCTCGGCCAGCCGGGCGTGAAAACCACGATTGCCGGCAAGAACTTTGGCACAACGACAGGCACGGTGAAATTCGGCACGACTACGGCCACGGTTAACTCGTGGTCGCCAACTCAAATCGTTGTCACCACACCTTCAGTGACTAACGGCAACTACAACGTGACTGTGACGAATTCCGGAGGAACAGTTTCCAACGGCATTCAATACACGGTGCTGACTGCGAAGCAGATTCCAGTTACATTCACGGTTAACAACGCAACACCAACTCAAACGGGCGACTACATCTTTCTTACTGGAAATACCGTTGAGCTGGGCGCCTGGAGTACCACCTGGGACGGTGCCGTCGGCCCGATGTTGACTCCGAATTATCCAAACTGGTTCCTGGTTGCCAGCGTGCCTGCCGGACAGACAATCCAATTCAAGTTCATCAAGATTGCGGCAAACGGCGCGGTCACCTGGGAGGCAGGCTCGAACCATACTTACACAGTGCCGACTAGTGGTACTGGCTTCGTCAATGTGAATTGGCAGTACTGAAAAAGGGATGAGGGATGAAGGGCGAAGGGATGAAGGCGGAGGGATGAGGGTAATGAGTCGCCTTGTATTAATTCTCATTTTCGTGTGTCCCTTCGTTCATCCCTCCGTCCCTCATCCCTCATCCTTTGGTTCATCCCTCATCCCTCTTCCCTCATCCTTTGCAGCAGCAGACGGCTCGGAAGATCAATCCCGAAACCTTGAAGAAGTATGTCGGGCGGTATGAACTGGAAGCAGGAATCATCCCCATCTCGACACTCGATGTTAGCCTCGAGAACAACGAACTCTGGGTGAAACCTTCAGTCGTGAAGAAACGGCGACTGTTGCATAAGTCGAGCAGAGTGTTCCTCGACGAGATTGAGGGCACAGCGCTGACTTTCAACAAGGACGCTGAAGGCACCATCGTTAGTCTCACCTTTGTGTACGAGGGAGCGAGCTACACCGCTGCGAAAGTTACCGTGCCGCCACCCGCTTTGAAAGGCAATACGACATTTAGATTGAAGGGCTACTCTGACGCGAGTATCGTGGCGCTGGCGGGATCCTTTAACAACTGGAACCAATCGCAGTTTATCTTCGGCAAGGAAGGCGATGAATGGATCTGCCGCATCGATCTCGAACCGGGAAAGCATGCGTACAAGTTCATCGTTGATGGGAACTGGTTACTCGATCCCGCTAACCCAAACACGGAAGATGACGACTATGGCGTGAAAAACTCTGTCATCGTGGTTACTAAAGATCAATAGTTTCGCGTTTCGAGTTTCGAGGTCAAAATGCCGAGTTTCGCGTGAAGACAAAATTAGGAATTCAAAAGATAAAAACTACGAACTCAAAGACAAAACTACGAACTCAAAACTCGAAACCCGAAACTCGAAACCGGAACATGAGAACGGACAAGCTTACAGATCTGGAACGACTAGCCGTTCGCGAACGCCCAGACGGTCAGCCGCTGATGCACCAGACCTGGGGCAAATTGCTTTTCATGCATTGGCGCATAGATGCGAAACTCCTTAGGCCCCTGATTCCCGACGCTTTGGAAATCGACACCTTCGATGGATCGGCATGGATCGCAATCGCGCCGTTCACGATGTGGGACATCCGAGCTTTCCCTCCATTTATTCCACCGATACCCGGAATGAATTCCGCACATGAGCTGAACGTGCGGACCTATGTTCACTACGATCGTGTGCCGGGTGTTTGGTTTTTCTCACTCGACTGTAACAGCGCCGCAGCGGTGCTCGGTGCGCGAACTTTTTTCCACCTGCCGTATTTCAACGCCGACATCGATCTCGAAGAGGACGGAAATACGATCGACTACTCGCTAACTCGTACTGACGAGCCTCCCGCGAGCCTGCAGGCATCATGGACTGTTGGCGAAACGATTCCTTTTACACATCCCGGCTCGCTCGAGTTTTTCCTCACGGAACGCTATTGCCTCTACAGCGAAGACGATGGCGAACTTTACCGCGCGCGTATCCACCATCAACCCTGGCCCCTGCAAAAAGCTGAACTCAACTCGTTTGAGTCAACCATGATCGAATCGCAGGGCCTGCCGACGCCGAAAGGCGAACCGCTTTTGCATTACTGCGAAGAGCTGGATGTGGATATTTGGTCGCTTGAGGAACTGAATTAGCCGCGGTTAGACGCGGAGAACGCGGATAGGAAAGCCCAGCCGCTTTCTGCTTTCTGCCTTCTGCTTTCGCGGCTCTTGATCCGTGTCATCCGCGAAAATCTGTGGCTAATTATTTTGCTCTCTGCCTTCTGACTCTTGATCCGTGTTATCGCGAAAATCTGTGGCTAATTATTTCGCTTTCTGCTTTCTGCCTTCTGCTTTCTGCCTTCTGACTCTTGATCCGTATCATCTGCGAAAATCTGTGGCTAATTATTTCGCTTTCTGCTTTCTGCTTTCTGCTTTCGCTTCGCTTTCTGCCTTCTGCTTTCTGCCTTCTGACTCTTGATCCGTGTTATCCGCGAAAATCTGTGGCTAATTATTTTGCTCCTTTGCGTTCTGCTTTCTGCCTTTGGCGCTGCTTTACTCGGCTCGTTCCAGAGGCGGCAAGGTCGCCGCGAATTCTGTAGCGAATCTTGACGCGTAATCGTTTAGTAATTCCTGCACTCGCTCCAACTTTGGCGATCGCACAATTAATCCGGCGTGATGTTTCTTCTTCACGCGATAGACAACCTCAACATCGTCATAGGGGCGGTATCCGGAAACTCCTGGCGTGCCAGTGACAAGATGATTCCTGCATATTCTTTGCGCTCCGGTGTAATTTTTCGAACGGGCCGATCAGCAATTTCCAACTTCGCCCATTCGCGCCAGAGGTTGACTCCTGTAGCAGCTGCTAAAACTTCCGCGATATAAGCTCCACCGACTCGTGCGGCAATCTCGAGAAAATAAAACTTGTCATCGGCAGTGCTCTTAATAAACTCGGCATGCGCTGCGCCGTGTTTCAGGCCCAGGGTCTTCACGAGCTTGCGGTTCGCTTCCAGGAGAGTTTTCTCATCAGCAGAGGCATGCTCGACCGTGTGTGAAATGTAAGCGCCACCCCTGTGCGCGACATCCATCGGCGGCCGGCCATATTGATTCGCTCCCGCAAATATTACGCGGCCGTTACTGACGATCGAATCAACATGAAAGACGTTACCGGCAACGAATTGTGCGAGCAGGTGGTGGGCTGCGCGTTCGCGCAAACGTTCACGCCCATCCAAGGTGTCAAGCGCCTGCCAAACCTCAGTTGCTTTGTTTACTTTGCGGATGCCAATCGCGGAAACATCGGAACGGGGTTTCACGATCCAGGGCGGCGGAACACGTTCCATGAAGGCGCGCAGCTCATCGTAGTTGAGCAGGGGCACAAATTCGGGCACGGTGATCCCGGCTGCCTTGGCTTTTGCGCCCATCGCGCCTTTGTCCCGAAACAAACGTGCGATGGCCGTCGGCATTCCCGGAAGACAAAAATGCTCCCGGAGTTGCGCTGCCGTGATCACATCAAACTCTTCAAGCGCTATCACTCGATCAATCCTGGTCTGGCGCCCCAGCAGGCTCAGCAAATGAATGAACATCTCCAGGTCGGCATCGTTCGGTAGCGCGATCAAATCATCGAGACTCTCGCGCGGCCAGTCTTCACCGAGCATTTTCTCCTTGGTGATCAGCACGACCTGATGGCCACGGCTTTTGCACTCACGGATAAAGTCTGCGCCTTTAAAGTAGGTGGCGAGACAAATAATGTTCAGAGGTTTACTCTGCATGGGGTGCACGTCATGAAGTCTCTGCGAAGCGAGAGTGCGGCACTATAACGCTTTGCTCGCACGGGGTCACCTGATAATGTATGCCCACACTGCTTGACGACTTGTATGCTGACTGACTCTGACTTCTGACTTACATAACTTCTGACTTCTGACTTCTGACTTCTGACTTCTGACTCCGATAATGATCTTCAAAGGACCATTCCCCCAGGTAAGTATTCCGGAGATGCCGTTGACGCAATTTGTGTTTGCGCGCGCGGCGGAACTGGGTGACAAAACCGCTTTGATTGAAGGCCCAACGGGTCGCGTGATCACGTACGCGGAATTGCAGGACGCGATCAGGCGAGTCGCTGCGAGCCTCGCTCAAAGAGGATTCCGGAAAGGCGACGTGTTTGGAATCCTGAGCCCTAACATTCCGGAGTACGCCATCATCTTCCACGCCGTTGCCTTGCTCGGCGGGATTAACACTCCCATAAATCCCTTATACACGGAGCCTGAAATTGCTCACCAGCTTAAGGATGCTGGAGCAAAATTCCTGGTAGCGGCGCCTCAATGTGCAGAAAAGGCCGGCGCAGCCGCTGCGGCAGCCGGCGTCACAAGCTTGTTTGCTTTCGGAGAAGCGCCTGGGTTTTTGCCGTTCGATTCTCTTTTGGATAGTGACGGTGTGATCCCGGCAGTGGAGATCAACCCGAAAGAAGATCTGGTTGCGCTTCCTTATTCGAGTGGCACCACCGGTTTGCCCAAAGGCGTGATGCTGACGCATCACAATCTCGTTTCCAACATCCGCCAGATGGAAGGACTTGATTACTTCACGACCGATGACACATTGCTTTGCGTGTTACCGCTGTTTCATATCTATGGCCTCGTCGTCATCCTCAACATGGGTCTTTATATGGGCGCGACAATCGTCACAATGCCGCGATTCGATCTCGAGCAGTTTCTCAAGGCAGTTAGTACTTATCGTGTGACGCTGGCGCACCTGGTTCCGCCGATCGTACTCGCCCTGAGCAAGAGCCCGATAGTTGATCAATACGACCTGTCTACTTTGAAAGCAATTTTTTCAGGCGCGGCGCCGCTCGATCAGAACCTGACTCTCGCTTGCATGGAGCGGCTCAACATACGCATCCGGCAGGGTTACGGAATGACAGAAACGAGTCCCGTTACTCATTCATCGCCCCCCGATCCGGCAAGAGTCAAACATGGCTCTGTTGGCTTTGCCGCACCCAACACCGAATGCAAAATTATTGACCTTGAATCGGGGGAGCCGCTCCCCGCCAACAAGGAAGGCGAACTGTGTGTGCGAGGTCCGCAGATTATGAAGGGCTATCTCAATCGGCCCGAGGCTACGGCGGCGACGATTGATCCGGATAACTGGCTCCATACAGGAGACATTGCTTACATAGATGATGAGGGACACTTTTTCATCGTCGATCGAGCCAAAGAACTAATTAAGTACAAAGGCTTTCAGGTACCTCCAGCGGAGCTCGAAGCACTTTTGTTGACCCACGAGGCTGTGGCTGATGCCGCGGTGATTCCTTGTCCGGATGAGGAAGCTGGTGAAGTGCCGAAAGCTTTCGTCGTGTTGCGAGGAAGTGCAACTGCGGAAGAACTAATGGACTTTGTCGAGCAGCGCGTAGCCCCGCATAAGCGAATCAAGTTTGTCGAGTTTATTGAGAAGATTCCCAAATCGCCTTCCGGCAAGATACTTCGACGCATGCTCGTTCAGGCTGAACGAGAAAAGCAGAAGAGTCAGAAAAACGAGTAGCGCACTATTTGAAAAACCTGGAAGCGCGCGCCTTCAAGCCTACCCGGTGTAGAACTCGCGCCACCGATTGCGCTATATTTGCACCCTCTCCAAGTTCTTCGTATTTCGTTCCCGGCATGATTTGAAAGGAGTCTGTAGATGCAATCAATTCGCGCCGCAGCCCTCGCTGGGTTAGCAATTTTTATCCTGACTGCAGTTTCGGATTCTGTTCGGGCGCAAGCCCCGGCAGCAACTGCAATCGCGGAATGGGAAACGCTCCGTCCGGCCGGCGAAGAGTTTGAAATTCTAATGCCGAAAAATTCCACGAGCGAAGTCAACAAAGAGCCTTATCACAAGATGACGCTCAACACTCGCCTTTACTTGTCTGATCATCCTTCCGGAGCCGTCTTTGCCGTGGCGTCCATGTCTGGGATCAAAGCAAATCCGGCCCTCTATTCAGAAAGCGAACGCGTTAATTCTTATGTCGATGCTTTTAGACGATGGTTTCCAGTCAGGCTGCGCGGCAAAGAAGCAGTTGGAAAACTTTCGCTCGTCGAAACTAAAGAATTAAGAGGACATGCCGGTCGCAGTTACAATTTTGCTATTGGCGAACTCACGGGAACATTGCAAGTGTTCGCAACGCGTAAACGCTTTTATGCCGTCGCTTTCCTGACCAAGAAGAAAGACCTCGTTACCAAGGAACGTTTCCTTAGTTCCTTCATGCTTCCCGATAAGCAGAATGAACCGGCAACGGTCGCCGCTGAAACCACTGAGAAGCCGGCGGAACCGGCGGCTCCCGCACCCAGTGATGAAGGACAAAAGAAAGAGGTTCGGCCCGCGGGATCTGAAGGGGCTACCTCGGATGCTCCAGAGGCTAAACCGGATGAAACTAAACCTGCGGAAGGTGCTGCCGCCAACGCTCAGGGGCGCCGACCTATTTCGGGTGGTGTGCTAAACGGTAAGGCCACCAGTATGCCGGCTCCAATCTACCCGCCTGAAGCCAGGGCCGCCAGAGTGTCCGGTGTTGTCAATGTGCAAGTCACGATAGACGAATATGGTGGCGTTATAGCGGCTCGTGCAGTGTCAGGTCATCCAATGCTCCAGCCAGCGGCGGCGGCTGCGGCCTTGCAAGCCCGGTTCGCGCCGACCTTTCTAATGGGTGAAGCCGTAAAAGTAACCGGAGTGCTGGTCTACACCTTTACCCCGTAGTAGGAACATCGTCCGTCCGTTGTTACAGCTAGCAGCTTGCGAAGAGTCGCCCAGGAATCTAACAAGCCGTCTCGTGTCGTTTAGTGTGGCTTCGTGGATCGTTCTTACTGCAAAGCTAAAGACGATCCACGAATTGACACGAAGTATCACGAAACATTTGAATCAGATTAAAGAAAGTATGAAAGGAATCGAACAAGCTATTTGGGTCGTTTAGTGTGCTTCGAGGATCGTTTCTACTGCAACCCCAAAGACGATCCACGAATCAGCACTAACATAACCGTTAATTTTCCAGATGCAACGCACTCTCAAGCGGCTCGATTCAGTGCACGAGAAACTCGTTGCGACGATCACGCCGCTTGCTCCGGAGATCTTTTCTCGCCGCCCTTCCGAGTCAGAATGGAGTGTCTCAGAAATACTGCATCACCTCTATTTGGTCGAAGATCGGGTCATCAAAGAACTGGAAAAAGAATTGGCTGGTTCTCCACAACGATTGGGAGTTCTGCGCCGTCTGGTGCCGACTTCCATCGTCGGATCACGCCTAATCAAAGTGAAGGCGCCGCGGGCCATGAACCCTATTGAGCCACCGGACAAAGAAAATAGTCTCGCGAACTACAATGAAACGCGCGGTAAACTTAAGACGCTGTGCGAGACTCATGGGCGCGCCCGCCTGCAGCAAACTGTTTTTAAGCATCCCTTTCTCGGCAGGATTACCGGTGTCGCCGCAGTTTCATTTCTTGGCTATCATGAGCAGCGCCACCTGAAACAGGTTCTCGAAGTTCTATCAAAACTGAAATGAGCTGGGAGTCATCAGCGAATGTCATCGCACGTAGCAGCCATTCAGCCCGCCTGGGCGATTCCGGGATATCTCGAAATAAATAACGGCCACCTCAGCGTCAACGGTGTCGATGCCGTCGAACTAGTTCGCGAATACGACTCGCCTCTCTTCGTGTTCTCCGCGCCGCGCATTCGCTCCAATATCCAACGGCTGCAACAGGCGGCGGCAGCGGTGGAGAAGCCGATTCGCTTTTTCTACGCGTCGAAAGCAAATTCAAACATGGCCGTGCTGAGAACTGTTCGCGAGGCGGGTATCGACATTGAGGTGAACAGTGGCGGTGAACTGTTCAAAGCATTGCTCGTCGGCTTCCGGCCCAATCAAATTATCTTCAACGGCACGAGCAAGAGTGATCAAGAGCTCGACCAGGCCGTCGAAGCCGGCATTTATGCGATCAATGTCGACTCAATCTACGAAATTGGTTTGGTCGAAGAGGCGGTGAAGCGCGTCCGCGCGCTTAAGGGCGATTCATTACCTCCAGCCCGTATCACGCTACGCCTCGTTCCGGAAATCGGCACGCGTTCGCATCTGGGACTGCAGACGGCGTTGCTGACTTCCAAGTTTGGCATCTCTTCGTCGGAAGTTCTTGAGGCATTTCGTCGAGGATTGCAGAACCCGGAGCTGGTTAGGTTTGTGGAATTCATATTCATGTTGGTTCCCAGACACCGGATGTCGAACCTTTCGCCGAAGCCTTCCGCAGCATGTGGGAACACCTGCTGACGATTCATCGAGAAACCGGCCACACGTTGGAACACATCAATCTGGGCGGCGGAATCCCCGTGAACTACTTGCGGGATCGATCGCAAGCCGATCAGTTACCGGAACATGAGCGTGACATGCTCGGCGCTGATCTCGAACCTGCAGCGGTGCTGAAGGCCGCGTTGCAAATCGCGCGCGATTCGGCGCGGGAAGTTGAAGCAGAACATTTGCTCGATGAAGTAACGATTCTGTTGGAACCAGGACGCAGTGTGATCGCTGACGCCGGTTTGGTTTTGACCACCGTTCGTAACATCAAACGGCGTCCGGAGACTTCCGACGTTTGGCTCTTAACAGATGCGGGTTACAACCTGATGCTCTCGATGAATAATTACAAGTGGTATTACCACCTGATTTCAGCGAGTGCTGCAGATACTTCCCACGATGAGAACTATAAGGTCGCAGGACCGCTCTGCGATTCCGGAGATGTTTATTTCGATATCGAGCGCGGCGGACGATTGCCGGACTATCGTTTGTTGCCGGCAAATGTTCAGCCGGGCGAGGTCTTGGCACTACTCAACAGCGGCGCATACTCGCTGGCGCAAATGTTTCATTACAACGGGCGTCCTTTGCCGGCAGCGGTGCTGATCGAGTCGAACGGTGAGGTGCAATTAATTCGCCGCCGCGACACCTACGAAGATCTGATTACGAACGATACCTGGTGAAAAAGAATCTCACACTCCCGAAACCAACCCGTAGAGAATTCCTGAAGACCTCAGGAATTGCAGCTATCGGAACTCCGCTCTTATTCAGCCCTTTCGTCCAGCGTCGCGCTTACTCGTGCATCATCATTGGCGCCGGTCTTTCCGGATTGGCAGCAGCACACGCGCTTAGATCTAAGAAACCTGCTTGGGATGTGACGGTTCTTGAAGCGAGGGAGCGCACCGGCGGGCGAGTCTTCTCTTTTAGATTCAAGCAAGACCCGGAACTGGTCTGCGAACTCGGCGCTGAATGGATCGGCGACAGTCACGAACGCATGAAGGCTCTGTGTCAAGATTTTCATATCCCACTCAAGGACCATCGGTTCGATGCCTGGCTTATGCGTGACGGTGTTGTGAAGCGGCCTGGACAGTGGGATTTTTCGCCCCAGGCGAAAGCGGCGTTCGAAAAGCTTAAGAAGGCTTACGAAGAGTATACCGAGAAGCAGAAGCTGAGATTGGACCAGTACGATTGGTGGACTCTGCTGGATGAGATTGGCTTCAGTGAGGACGATCTGCTGTTGCGCGATCTGCAGGACAGCACCGATTTCGGCGAAACCATTCGCATGATCTCCGCGTATGCCGCGGCTGCTGAATACTTCGAATCAAGTCCGGCCAACGAAATGGATTTCAAGATGGAGGGAGGCAACTCTCGCTTAATTGAGAAGTTGGCTGCGTCGGTAGGGATCGGCGCGGTTCGTACCGGGATGATTGTACAAAAGATAAAGCAGCGGGCTGGGCGAGTAACCGTCACCGCCAACGGTGTGGACTTTGTTGCTGACGCCTGCATCTGTACCGTGCCGGCGCGAACGCTCGATAAGATTGTCTTCGATCCGCCGCTTCCGGCCGCGCAAAAGGCTGCTGCTGAGAAACTTCAATACGCTCGGATTATCAAAAACTGCGTACTCTTTCCCGAACGATTCTGGGGACCGGAAAACTTTTCACTCGTAAGCGACGTCACTTCGCATTATTATTTTCACAGCACGAAAGACCAACCCGGTAAACAAGGAATTCTTTGTAGTTACGCCGTCGGCGAAAAGGCTGATGTGCTGGCTTCGCAAAACAATCGGCGGCGCACGGAAATCATCACCCGAGATCTAATACCCCTTGAATAAGAGTGCCCCGGAACTCGCGCTCGACATCCAGTCTTACGCCTGGCAACGTGACAAATACACTCAAGGTGCATATGCGTTTTATCGACCTGGGCAATGGTTTACTTTAAAACCGATCCTGGCTCGGCCGCACGGCAAGGTTCTTTTTGCCGGAGAACATCTAGCTGAGTGGCAGGGTTTCATGGAAGGCGCAGTCGTGACTGGCGAGGCAGCGGCGGAGCAGCTAGCCGGCCGCGGGATCCGTAGGAGAGTCTCGTAATAGATGTTTCAGGTTTCAGGTTTCAGGTTTAAGGCAGGTAGTTCAAGTTCAAGAACCTTGCTTCAATATTCGCGGCTTTTTCATCCTTTCTCACCGAGGTTAAGCACGGCGAATTCAAGAGTTTCGAAGACATAGAAGCTTGGTAACGATCCGAGTACTAACAACGTCAATCTATAAGATTACTTCGCAGGGCACATTCGCCAGAGATTTGGTTTACGAGATTAAATCCGAAACGCTAGTGTCACGATCTGTCCAACAACGCTGACAGGGTTGAAGCCGAAGTGTGAATAAAAGAGTTCATTCAGTTTCTAGCTAAAGCTAAATCGATCAGCGGTGAAGTCCGAGCGCAATTGTATTCACCCTTGATCAAGGGTACGTCGATCAATCAATCTTTGACGACCTCAGTCAATCTGTAATCAAGATCAGCATGATGCTAAATGGTCTGATAACGTTTCTGATCAGAACAAATTTGAAAGGAACCAAGTTCAAACGTTCGAATCCGAACATTGAAACCTGAAACCTGAAACCTGAAACCTGAAACCTGAAACCTGAAACCTGAAACCCTTAACCATGAAACCTGATAACGAATTAGTTCGCGGCCTTGGTCCCATCGCCGCCATCTCCATCAACGTCGGCAATATCATCGGCACCGGCATCTTTCTTAAGGCCCGGGTGATGACCTGTAATGTTGGCACGCCCTGGCGAGTCATTTTGGCTTGGGTTGCGGCCGGTCTGCTGGCTCTTGCCGGCGCCCTGACCTACGCCGAATTGACCACGATGCGACCGAATGCCGGCGCTGAGTACGTGATCACAAAAGATGCTTACGGTCGTGTTTGGGGCTTCCTTAATGGATGGTCACAGTTTCTGATCTCGCGTACGGCTTCAGCGGCGGCGCTGGCAGTTGGTTTCGCAATTTTCATGAACAACCTGACTGGATGGAAGACTCAAGGTCGTCTATTTCACTGTTCACGATGCCCTTGTTTGGTCATCACGGTTGAGTTGGGCACATTAACGATAATTGCTCTTATAACTCTAGCCGTTACGACTCTGATTAACTGTGCCGCTGTTAGCGTCAGCGGACAAGTTGCCTCCCTTATCACGGTGTTAAAGGTGTTGTTGGTGCTGGGAGTTGGACTCGCCGCTTTCTTTTATCAGGGAGGCGATTGGGGTAATTTCGGACTGGCGAGCACGGCACCTTGCGAAGGCGAGTGTAACCGGCGGCGGCTTGTTCGCTTTTGGCGCCGCGATGGTAGGCGCACTTTGGGCTTACGATGGCTGGAATAACATTTCCTATATGGCCGGCGAAGTAAAACACCCTGAACGCAATCTGCCACTCGCCCTGATCGCCAGCATGCTCATCATCATCGTGCTCTATGTTGTCGTCAATGTGAGTTACTACTACGTGATGACGCCTACGGAGGTGGCTAGTGTTGACGCCAACGCGATCGTCGGTTGCCGCTGAAGCAATTAGGAAAATGCTCGGACCATTGGCAGTGACTTTAATGGCCGCGGTGATGATGCTCTCATCCTGGGGATCGCTGCAGAGCTCAATCCTGGGGACGGCACGTATTCCGTATGCAATGGCGCGCGACGGCGTTTTCTTTCAGAGCTTGGCTCGTGTCTCAAAGAGCACAAAAGTGCCGGTAATTTCGCTTGTCGTCCAGGGCATCTGGGCAGCGGTGCTGACACTCTCGGGTTCGTTTGACCAGCTCACGGACAT
>CAVVJS010000004.1:0-94927 GCA_963748605.1 Pyrinomonadaceae bacterium | reverse complement strand
GTCACCGGGCTGAAGCCCGGTGTGAATGAGACTTGAATAATTAGTAAGCTTTTGAATCCGTGTCTATCCGTGTTCATCTGTGGCTGATGTTCTATGGCCCGCTGTCCATCCGTGTTCATCTGTGGCTGATTCTGGATCCCGCAATTCGTTGCTATACTTTCGGCGTTCCCCACATCTATTCAATTTCACGGAGTATTTCAGAATGAGATTAATGATCATCTTGGCTTTGCTGATCTGTGTGCCGGCGTTGGCGCTCGCGAGGAATGGAGCACCACAAAAACCGCGCAAGCTTTTTCCTTACAACTACACCATCGACGATCTGCCAAACGGCCTGCGACTGGTCACAGTCCCTACGGATTATCCGAACCTGGTCGCGCTCTATCTCGTCGTCAATACTGGTTCGCGCAATGAAGTCGAAGCCGGCAAGAGTGGCTTTGCCCACTTTTTCGAACACATGATGTTTCGTGGCAGCGAAAACTATACGGCCGAGCAACGCGAAGCAATCTTTAAGCGGGCCGGGGCTGAGACCAACGCCTACACCTCCGACGATCGCACGGTGTATCACGCTGTCTTTTCCAAAGACGATCTCGATGAAATCATGAAGATGGAGGCCGATCGCTTCCTTCGCTTGAAATATGCCTTGCCCGAATTTCAAACTGAATCTCTTGCAGTCAAGGGTGAGTACGATAAGAACAGCGCCAATCCCTTTTCCAAGCTTTACGAAGTGCTGCGCGAGACGGCCTTCAAAACTCACACCTACTCACACACGACGATGGGCTATCTGAAAGATATTCAGGACATGCCCAACCAATTCGCTTACAGCCAGGAGTTCTTCAAACGCTTTTACCGTCCTGAGTACACAACGGTCGTGCTCGTCGGCGACGTTACGCAGAAGCAATCGTTGGAACTAACGAAGAAGTACTTCGGAGATTGGAAGCGTGGCGACTACGTTACCAACATTCCGGCCGAACCCGCTCAAACTGAGCCTCGCACAGGGCACATTGATTGGCCTTCACCAACTTTACCGATTGTAGCGGTGGCCTTTCGGGGTCCAGCCTACTCCGATGAAAAGAAGGACAAACTCGCGTTGGATTTATTGGCACAAGTTGCGTTTGGTGAGAACTCTGAGCTCTATCAAAAACTCGTGCTCAAGGAACAGAAGGTTGACGTGCTTGGTCCTGATTTCAGCAACCAGGTCGATCCGGAGCTGTTTGTCGTGCTCGCGCGCGTCAAGGACGCTAAAGGATGTGGATTACGTACGCGATCAGATTCAGGCGACCTTCAAACGTTACACAACAGAGCTGATTCCGGCGGCCAAGCTCGAGGCCACCCGTTCCCGCACGCGCTACAGTTTCGCAATGGCGATGAACAGCTCGGCAGCAATCGCTTCGACGCTGGCGCCCTTCATTTCCCTGCGTCGCACGCCGGACACCATCGACAAATTGGCGGCCATGATCGACACCATCACACCGCAGGACGTGCGCGATCTCGCGGCGAAGTATTTTCGCGACGAAAGCCGCACGATCATCACGCTTTCAACCAAAGCCAAGGAGGGCGCCACAACCACGACCCAGGAGGACGAAGAATAATGCGACGCATAATCATCAGTTTAGTTCTCGTTCTCGGTGTCGTCATGCCAACGGCGGCTTTTAAACCGCAACAGAAAACTATGTCAACGAAAACCGCCAGTGTTCTTTTGCCGTCCCGCGCGCCTCTTATTTCTTTTCGCATCATTTTCATGGCTGGCGCAGCCTCCGATCCCGAGGGTAAGGAAGGTGTGGCCGCTTTAACGGCGGCGATGCTGTCGCAGGGCGGCTCGCGCACGATGACTTATGAACAGATCGTCGAAGCGATGTATCCGATGGCTACCTCTTTTGGTTCACAGATCGATAAAGAGATGACCGTCTTCCAGGGCGCGACCCATATCGACAATCTGGACAAGTACTACAGTCTTATCAGTCAGATGCTTCTTGAACCAGGCTTTCGCCAGGATGACTTCAACCGCTTGAAGACAGACGCGGTCAACTATTTGAAGGTCTCGTTACGGGAAAGCAACGACGAGGAACTTGGCAAGGAGTATCTCTACAATATCATTTACGCGGGGCATCCTTACGAACACAACAACATGGGTACCGTCAGCGCTCTGGAGAAATTAACGCTCGCCGATGTGCAGGCTTTTTACAAAGCACATTACACGCAGGCGAATATGGTTCTCGGTTTGGCAGGTGGTTATCCAAAGACTTTGCCCGACAGGGTGAAAGCAGACTTCGCAAAACTGCCGGCAGGTACGGCGGCCGCTGGGAACTATGAGGATCCCAAACTTGCGTCGGGGATGCGCATCTCGATCATTCAACGTGAGACACGCGCTACCGCGGTTTCACTCGGCTTTCCCATCGCGGTGACGCGTGCCGATAAAGATTGGCCGGCGCTGGCCCTCGTCGCTTCTTATTTCGGCCAACATCGGTCCAGTAATAGTTATCTCTACCAGCGGCTGCGAGAGGCGCGCGGCCTTAACTATGGCGACTATGCTTACATTGAATACTTTCCGCGCGGCATGTTTCAGTTCACGCCCGATCCCAATCAAGGGCGCTCGTCGCAAATATTTCAGATTTGGATTCGTCCGGTAGTTCCCGAGAACGGTCACTTCGTACTGCGCGCCGCGCTTTACGAGTACGACAAACTTGTTCGTGACGGGATCTCGAAGGAAGCGTTTGAAGCGACTCGCGAGTTTATGATCAAGTACAACAATATCCTGACGCAGACGCAGGATGCTCAACTCGGCTACGCGCTCGACAGCCGTTACTACAACACTCCGGACTACGTTCCCCACATGCGCGACCAGCTGACAAAGCTGACGCTGGAAGACGTCAACAACGCAATTCGCAAGTACCTGAAATCGGATTCGATGCGGATTGTGATGATTACTAAAGATGCGGAGGCGTTGCGGGAGGCGATTATTTCGGGCAAGCCATCACCGATGACCTACAACTCACCCAAGCCAAAGGAAATCACGGATGAAGATAAAGTGATCGAGGCCTACAAGATCAACGTGAAGCCTGAGGATGTGGTGATCGTGCCGGTCGCTAAGGTGTTTGAGTAGGAATGATGAACGCGGAATGATGAATGCGGAATGATGAATGCGGAGTAAGTTCTTCTTACTTGTCACTGAACACGATTGAGCCGAGCATTCATCATTCAGCGTTCATCATTCCGCATTCGTATTAGTCGCCACCGGCGCTCGCTCGGATCCGTTCTTCGTCAGGCTCGGCCTCAATACTGTTCTGTACTGGTTCCGGCACTGCGGGTCCTTTCCGCGGCTTTCTAAAGGGGCCGGCCAGACGGGAGGTAACGCTAGTTACCGTGGTGGCAAAGCGACGCATCTGGGCCGTTGATCTCAGATCGTCAAAAAGCGAATAAGCAACTGGAGTTGCAATCAAAGTAAGTAGCAAAGATAAACTCTGACCGCCGATAACAACAATTGCGATTGACCGGCGCTCTTCGGCGCCTGGGCCGGTGCCCAACGCCAGCGGCAGCATCGCGGCAACCAGTGCAATGGTGGTCATCAGGATAGGGCGCAAGCGGTCGCGATTACCCTGCATGATCGCCTCGGAGCGTTCCATCCCCTTCGTTCGCAGACTATTCATGTGATCAATTTGCAGGATTGAGTTCTTCTTGACCACGCCAAAGAGCACCAAGATGCCAAGCGCGGAGTACAGATTGAGCGTGTTGCCCGTCACCCATAATGAAAACAAAGCAAACGGAACTGAAAGTGGCAGACTCAAGAGAATCGTCAATGGGTGTACCGTGCTTTCAAACTGTGAGGCGAGAATCATGTACATGAAGATGATCGACAGGATAAATGCCCAGATAAACTCCGTGAAGGTTCGCTCCAGTTCTCGAGCTCTGCCGGAGACTGTGGTCGTATAGGCAGCGGGCAGATTCATCTCGTTCACCGCCCCGCGCAGCGCTTCGATACGATCGGCCAAGGCGTATCCCGGCGCAACCGACGCCCGCATCGAAACCTGCCTTTCTCGATCAAGCCTATCAATTCGCGATGGACTCGTGTCGCGTTTGATCTCTACCACGTTATCAAGTCGTACCAAACCGCCACGGGATGACGGCACGTAAAGCCGATTGATCGTGCCCATGTCACTTCGGTCACCCTCAATCAAACGCAGTTGGACATCGTAGTCTTCATTTACCGTCGGGTCCCGAAAGCGCGACGCCTCTTCATCTCCACCGACCATCACGCGCAGGCCGGTAGCGATATCTGAAGTGTCCACACCCAAATCTGCCGCCCGCTCGCGGTCGATCTCAACACGCAATTCAGGCTTGTTGAGCTTCAATGACGTGTCGGCATCTACAATACCGCCGAGGCTCTCAGATCGTTTTACCAGTTCATCGGCATAGTCTGAGAGTGCCTGTATGTCCGGTCCGCGCAGCACGAAGTCGATATCGAAGCGGCCACCGGCGCCGAAGTTGAATGAAGGTGCGTTACGAACACCCGCGCGTAACGGAGCAAACTTGCGCAAGCGACTGCGCACTTCCTGCATCACGTCCTGCTGCGAATAGTTTCCGCGAAAGGCCTGCAGTGGGGTCCCTTTTTTAATTTCGGTCCAGAGTCGTCCCAGCGAAAGAGTTCTCTCCTCATGAGGCGCAATGCGAACATAGGCGCCTCCCTGATTAACTCCTCCCAAAAACCCGCCGCCTGCATCGGCCAGAACCAGACGAACCCCGGGTGTTGCCAGAATCTCCTTTTCAATTGCCAGCATGCCCTCGTTCATCACGGCCAGATTAGTTCCTTCTGGACCGTTGATGTTTACCTCAAACTCCGCCTCATCCACATTCGTGGGAATAAACTCCTGCTTGACAGTTCGATAGAGCGGTATGCTGGAAAAGATCACCACAGTCGCGAGCGCCGCGACTGCCAGCCGATGACGCATGGCGAAAGCCAACAGGCGCGAATAGCCGGCGTCAATCCAACGATAAAAGCCGCGCCGCGAAGCTGGGGCGCCGTGCCCACCCTGCGCATCGTCCACCCGAATCATGCGCGAACTCATCATGGGAGTCAGCGTAAAGCAGACCAACAAACTCACGAGGATTGCGACTGCCGCAGTGATGCCAAATTGATAGAGAAAGCGGCCAGAGATCGAGGACATGAACGATACCGGAAGAAAAATGACAACCAGCGAGAATGTGGTAGCCATAACCGCGAGCCCGATATCGCGCGTCGCTTCTCTGGCCGCATCTCTGGCGTTCATCCTCTTTTCTTCGATGAAGCGGAAGATATTCTCTAAAACGACAATCGCGTCGTCGATAACGACGCCGACCATAAGCACGAGAGCGAGCATGGTTACGCTATTCAGCGTGAAGTCCAGCGCTCGCATCATTCCGAAGGTAGAGATTACCGAACAAGGGATGGCGACTGCGGCGATCACGGTCGAGCGCCACGATCGCATAAATAGAAAGACTACCAGGCAGGCCAGAATGCTTCCGAGCACCAGGTGTACTTCGATTTCGTGCAACGCTGACTCAATGTAACGCGACTGGTCGCGAATCGTTTCCAGCTTAACGTCTGTGGGCAGTTGCGAAGCTACACGCGGCAACTCTCTTTTGATCCCATTGATGACTTCGATAGTGTTGGCGCCGGACTGTCGTCGAATTTGCAACGTTACGGTAGGCACGCCATTGAGACGCGCAAGTGAACGCTGTTCTTTCGTTCCATCCTCAACTCTGCCCACGTCGCGCAGTCTGATCGGCGAGCCTTCCACGGTCGCTATTACCAGATCCTCAAAGGCCCGAGCATCCTGAGTAGCGTCCCAACGTACGCAGTACGAGCTCTTCGCGACCGGTATTCACATTTCCGCCCGGGATGTCAGCGTTTTGGCGAGTAAGGGCCTGTCGAACCGCCGTAATGGGAATTTGATAGGCAGCCAGGCGCTCGGCATCAATCCAGATGTTAATCGCGCGATCCAGACCGCCAACAACCCGCACCTCGCCGACTCCACCCACGCGTTCGAGCTGAACGCGAGCAGTCTTATCCGCTAGTTCTGTGAGCTCTCTTATCGAACGATCTCCGGAAAGGGAAATCGTCAGGACGGGGGAACTATCGTTGTCAAACTTTTGCACAACCGGCGGCGTTGCATCTTCCGGAAGCTGTCTAACGACGGTTGCCACGCGATCGCGCACATCCTGAGCGGCGGTTTCCAGATCGCGGTCCAACTTAAAAGTCGCTATGACAATTGAGCTTCCCTGTCCGGATATCGACCGAAGTTCGTCAATCCCGTCAACCGTGTTAACAACCTCTTCGATCTGCTGGGTAATCAGCGACTCTACTTCTTCAGGGGATCCTCCGGGCAAGCTGGTACGGACGCTGACGGTCGGGAGATCCACAGAGGGGAAGCGATCGACACCAAGCTGGAAAAAGCTGGCCGCGCCAACAACGACCAGCGACAATACGATCATCGTCGCAAAGACGGGACGGCGAATACAGATTTCAGCTAGTTTTTGCATTAATAAAAACGGTCTTTGGCTTTTGGTCTTTGGCCTTTGGCCCTTTCCGGATCGAAGAAACGATAAGTCAAAGGCCAAAAACCAAAGACCCAAGACCAAATCTTATTCTACAACTTCGACTGCCTGACCTGATTGCAGGTTGCCCGGATCGACCACCACCTGATCGCCCACATTGACGCCGGCGACGATTTCCGTCCACTCCCCATTTCGTCGACCTGTTGTTACCGGCTTCTCCAACGCTTTTCCATTCTGCACCACGATAACTTTTTCGATGCCGGCAAACGTAACGATAGCGTTGGTCGGAACCGTGGCCACCATCTGGGCGTCGTTCGTGACGATCTCGGCGTGCGCGAAGGCGCCCGGGCGCAATCTGCCGTTGTTGCGCACGTCGGCTTCGACCAACAACATCCGGCTCTGCTGCGCAATCACCGGACTCAATCGCATAATTTGCCCAAGATAAACTGTCGTGTCGCCATCAACCGTGACCCGCACGTTTTGTCCGGAGCGTACGTTCTTAGCTTCCCGCTCCGGTACTTCTGCTTTTAGTCGCAAGGGATCCATTTTTACGATGTTCACTACGGCCGCGCCAGCCGCCAAATATTCACCTACACTGGCGCGCTTTTCCTGAACAATGCCGTCAAGGGGCGCCTTGACTGACGTATCCGCTAGTTGTTGTCGCGCTAACGACAACTCTGAACGGCGTTGCGCCATTACCGCCTGGCGGTTGCGGATCTCTTCGATCGCATCCTGGAAACGACTGAGAGCAACTTTGTATGTCGCATCGGCAGCGTCGAAATCAGATCGGGCTACCACTCCCTGCTGCACAAGTGTGCTCGAACGATCGCGATTGACTCGTGCTTCATCGAGCACAGCCCGAGCCTGGCGCACCGTTCCTGTCTCTTCGGGATTAACGTTGTCGTCTCGACCATCAGGCGACAAGCCCAATCGGGCTCTCGCCTGCGCGAGGGCGGCCTCTGCCTGCTGCACTCGAAGGTTATAATCCTGCGGTTCAACCTGAGCTATTACCTGCCCGCGCCGCACAACACTTCCCAGATCTACTGTGATTGAACGCAAACGACCCGGCACTTTTACGCTGGCAACCGTTTGATCATAAGCGGCTAACGTGCCGTTTGCTGTTACCGCTTCACCGAAAGGCGTTTCTTCCACGCGCGCTGTCTTAACTTGTCGTGCTGGCTTAGCATCACCAGCGCGGTTTTGCCGGCCTCCCGCTGGATAATCGCTCTTGCAACCGGCCAGGATAAGGCTTAACAAAATCGGAAGAACAAAAAGGAGACGGCATCGCTTCAAAGCCTGCCGGCGCGGCCCAGTTTGAGAATCTTTAATCATTTAGAAGTCGTGCGTAATACTGACGGGCCTTCTATTCCAACCATAGATACAGGGGGTGGGTCAGTTTAGCACGGCCTCTTCCGAGTCTATTAATGGCCCGCGGTCGATGTAATCTGAGCAAACACGCAGGTAACATTGGTGTCACTCGATACAGTACGGGACCTGCATTCAAGCATCGCCGCCAGTCGGTACAGTACGGGAGCGGTAGCGACCGATAAGGATTGCCGATTGCGGATTGGCGATTGCCAATTGGCCTTTAGCCAAGGGCTCCCAATCGGAAATCGGCAATTGGAAATTGGCAATGGAATATCGGTCGCTACCGCTTCCCGTACTGTACCGACAACGCAAAAAGAAGTAGGGGCACGGTGGGCCGTGCCCCTTAAATAACAACAATTGTTCTCTCGCAGAAGATTCTGAATCTCCTACACCCTCGGCTCTATTTTCCTCCAAAGCTCCTGCGGATCAGATAAGACATCTTCACGAAGAAGGTCCGCGAATTTCGCCTGAAGCCAGGTGTGACCTGCGACGTGAACGGATGCAGTGTGTCGTAATTCATGTCGTCGTTATAACCGAGGTAGAAAGACGTTCCCGGACTCGGCGTCCAGCCGGTTAGAAACTGCGCGCGCACTCGCGAGTTGAGCGTGTTGTAATCGATGATTGCGCGTGCGAAGTACGACTTAGTGAATTGATACGTGCCGCGCCAGGTCCAGATGTTTACATCGAATGCTGTCAACCCGGTGTCGTGACGAACCAACCGTTGCTTATTTAGATTCAGCTGCATGCGCAACTCATTTGTCGGCTGGTAAGTGATCCCGGCGGTGATCTGCAGCAGGTTACCTGGTCCGGGATCCTGGGGAGCAAAACACGCGACGGGCCGTAGAGACTCATCCGGATCATTGCAAAGACCAGCAGCGGCTAGTTCTCGCGCCCTCACCGCCGGCGGGCTTGCGCGTGGGTACTTGGGCAGGCTGCCAAAATCCAGGTCCAAATGGTTGCGGCGGAACGTGACCTGACCGTTGAACTGTATTTTCTTGTTGTAGTTCGAGCCAAAGTAACCCGAAATGTGATGTTTCATCACAGATCGCTCATTGCTGGGTCCAAAGAACGTACACCGGTTCGGGCCACCCAACGGGTTACAGGGCTTGGCTTCACGCGTCGGGCCAAACTCGTGATCGAAGAGTCGTTCGTAGGCAGGCTCGTACCAGACGCCGACGTAACTGCTGCGCGGCATGGCCAGTTCGATAAGACTCTCGCTCTCCCAGATATACATACGACCCTGCCAGTCGTAGTCCATGTGCGTGGCGTTGTGTATGTGATAGGAGATGATCTTCTGCTTAGGTTTGGGATCCGAGTTATAGCGAATGAAAGCGAAGTTGAAGTTGGAGTTTTGGCGCTGGAAGAACCCAACGTCAGCGCGGTAGTCCTTCGTGAACCCTTCCCCGAAAAGTTCATAACCCCAGTTGCGGCCGGAAACGATGTAATCGAATGAATAGCCAAAGCCGTTACCGGTTCGATAACGATTCTGTTGCACTGGATCATTCGGATCAAAGAAGAAGTTTCGTGATGTGGTGCCCAGAGTTTGAAAGGTGAGTGTCGTCTGCTTATCGAGACGGAAGCGACCGTCAATCGCGAACGAGCTGATTGTGCTTCTCGATAAAATTGTAGCTGGTCGCCAGAATACCTAATGAGTTTTCCTTACCGACGTCGCGTTTGAGACGCAACACGCCGATGTAGGCATTCTTGTCCTCAAACCGTTCGTTGTTACAAACGACTCGCGGATCGAGCGCCCTGCGGTCCCGACAGATGTTAAGCGCACCCCGGTCGTCGAGACTCAGGTTTCCCGGACCATTGTCGCTCGCCATGATCAGACCAAAACTGTTGCGGCCCAGTTTGCCGGTCGTCTTAACAGCGACGTCAGGATCCACGATCGCGCGCGTGTGCACCGCTGTTATCGGCGTGGTAAAGATGTCGATGCCTTCCAGGAAGAATGGTCTCTTCTCGGGAAAGAAGATCGGAAAACGTTGATTAGCCGTGACGACTAGCTGATCTGCCTCAACTTGGGCGAAGTCAGGATTAATCGCCAGGTCGACAGTCATTGCCGGACTGGGGATGAACTTGGCGGTCAATCCCGGATCGAATACCGATCGGTAGATTAACGATGCGGCCGGGATCATTTAGGGCTGCGGTGGTGCCAGGAAAGACACCGAAGCTGCGAACGAATCTTCCGTCCTGAGAAACTGTCAAACTGGGAATTAGCTCGATGGTGCGCTCGACTGAGATTCCTTCCAGGCCTCCAAGGTGACCCGCCTGGTTCATGTTGCCGTCGATGCTACGAGAGAACGGCATCCAGGAATCCAGCTCGCGATTAAAACGCTGAATGCGGCGAAAGAAATGCGCCCCCCAGAGTTTTCCCTTACCCGCTTCATAGCGAAGCGACTTAAAAGGAATTGCGATTTCGACGAAGTACCCTTCCTGATTAATCGTACCCTTTGATTCCAACAACAAGTCGATACTGAAATCTTCACCGCGGCCTTCTGTCAGGAGGCCATCGCCCTGAATTCCGAGGGGATTGAAAAATATTTCAAAGGCTCGGCGCTTGTCATTAAAAGTATCGAGATAAAAACCAACGTAATCGTCCTGAAAAATATTGTCGCGCTTGGCGACTGTCGATCGAATCTTGTCTGGTTCGTCGAAAGCGCGGAAAGCAATGTAGAGAAACCTGGAGTCGTAACCTATTAAGACTTCTGTCGGCTTGGAAGGAGCGATATTGTCGCCCGGATCGATTTGATAGAAGTCCTTCAGCAGTGCAGCGCTTTTCCAAACTTCCTCGTTCAGCACACCGTCGATAGTCGGAGGCGTTTCAAACTTCGGGATAATGACGGGATTCGCTTTCTCCGGTGGCAGAACTACGGCGCCTTTCGCTGCCGGGGTTGCCGGGGCGGCGGGGGCTTTGGTGTCAGTAGTGGAAGTTGTTTCAGTGCCGGGAGGATTTGTCGTGGGAGTGGCGGAAACAAGTGCCGGTGAAGGCGCTGCCGCGGCCGGACTCGGCGCCGGCGTTCCTTCATTGGATTGAGCGAGAGCGGATACCGCGAAGAGCACAATGATAGTGCAGAGCAAGGCAATTTTTTTCATAATGATCTTTCTAAGTAAACGGTTCGCTTGCCGTTGGCTTGGATCATTAGACCCAACACTGACATCGTGCTTTTCAGAACCGGGAAATCAGGGGGTTAATTGGGTTCGGGGAGATACCCAAAAGAAGATATTCGATAAAGGGACTAACCAGGATGCCGTCGCTCAAGGTGGATTACGCCCGCCTCAGCATCCTGGTTCGGGAAAAACTGACATTGATTGCTTTTCATGCTTAAAAGTTGCCTTTTAAGAACGTTAACGCGGCCGCAAGGCGACGCGTCCGTCTCCGGTGCTTAGCAGAAACACATTGCCGCCGCGGCCCACTTTCCAGCGGCGCATCCGCTTCGACGTTGCCATATCCTCGACCATCGCCAGACCACTGCTATCGACATCGTCGGCGTCAGTCTCAATTGTGAAATCCGAGTTCGGCGGGACCGACAATGAAATCGAGCCATCCCCGGTGCGCGCCGCCAACGCTGTGAATTTGCCATCCAGCGCGATCGAACCGTCACCAGTGCGGGCGTCGACTGTGCCGTCAAAGTCTGAAATGTTTATTGAACCGTCGCCGGTGTTAGCCCGAAGCTGCCCGCGTGAGCCCACCACTTCAATCGAACCATCGCCCGTGCGCAAATCGAGATCTCCAGCAACGCCGTCCAGGTTTAGACTGCCGTCGCCAGACGAAACGTGCAGCGTCGCATTCCGCGGAACAAAGACTTCCAGCGAAGCTCCGCCGTTGTCTTCATTAGAACGCGCGATAACCGAAATAGATGAACCCTGCTGCTGCGAGTCGATCCTGATTTGCTTTGCCTGTTCGGGATCGCTCGCGTGTTTGGTCGCCGTGTACATCACTTCGGCCTTGTCCCAGGCACGGATCGTGATCGAGCCGTCAAAGGTTGAGAGATTCACACTTGGAGTCCCGCTTACCGCAAAGCTCTTGGACTCCTTCTCCGTATACTCTTTGCCGTATCCTTCACCCTGGCCGGTTCCTGCACCACGTCCGTAACCTTCACCACGTCCCTCACGGGTTTCGCGACGAGTTTCAACGCGAACCTGGCGTCGGGTTTCCCGTTCAACTTCTCTTTGCGCACGTTCGATCTCGCGTTGCGCTTCGCGGATGGCGCGCTCCACTTCCCTCTGCACTTCAGCTTCCTGGTCGCGGGAAGTTATTTCGGCCCGCGCCTGAGCGGTGCGCTCTGCTCGACGAGCAACAGCTGCTTCGCGACGTTCTTCCGCGCTTAGCCGCCCTTCTTCTCCTCGTCTTCACTTTCGGCGTAGCCCTTGTTCTTATCCTTACGTTTTTCTTTTTCAGGAATCAGGCCGGTAGCCGGACTGAGAGCGCGCCCATCCTGGGCGTGCTTAATCATGATCCGGCCGTTCACATTTCCTAACTTGATATTTGGCCCGCCCTGGCCAATCTGTCCGTGAAGCTCATGCCCGACGTAGTCGCCGTGATGTACCTGGATGCCGAAATCATTGCTAATGGCGCCGTGAACGGTGCCGGCTTTGATTACAGCATTCGCGTCGGACGGAATAATCAAAGTCAGCGAACCATTTACTGAGTTCAGCGTAACCGGACGAGCGCTGTCGAGGCTGGCAAAAGTAGCTTCGAGACCGCCGTTAACGGTCGATAGCTTAGCCACGCCCAACAGGCCGCGCGCCACCAGGCGCCCATTAACAGATGAGGCCTTCACGTCGCCTTCGACGCCGTTTATTTCCAGAGATCCGTTTACGAGGTCGACCGATTCAAGGCGAGCCTTACGCGGCACCGTAATGGAGTAATCAACGATGGCCGGGTTCTTTGAGCGGCCGCGCTCGTCGTCGGTGAAACTCTGATTCCAATCAGGATAGTCAGTACGAATGCGAATCGCCTCAGCGCCTGCATTTACTTCAATCTTCGCTTCGTCGAGTCGCTCTTGTTTGAAAGCACGCTTAACAGCATCAACCTGAACTTCGTTGCGATCCCACACGCCAATGCGAACTTCGCCATTCAAATTTTCAACGCTGACTCGCCCAGTTGCTGAGAATGGGTAATTCTGATGAAACTCCTGGCGCACTTCGCTCGGGTCTGGTACTGCTTGATAACCACTCAACGATGCGTTTGCGAATGAATGCAGATTTCCCAGCGAGCCGCGCGTGGCACTGCTGCTCGAAGCACTCAACAGTGCCGCAATCATTACTCCTGCTGTAATCAAAGTTTTCGTTAACATTCTGTTTCTCTCTTCTATTTCGTTAGTCATCACAATGAAGGCGCAAACCATTGCGCCCTAACTTACCAAACCCGGGTTCGATCTACTTCAGCTACTCGTGCATTTCTAAATTGTCGCTGTCGGAGATGCCCCGCCTGAGTTCGTATAGATAACGCGACGCCGCTTCACTCGTCTCAACGCTCGGGATCCTGCTCGGCATCTGCGTCCTGCGCAACTTTAAATTCGAAACCAATAACGTCGCTCAGGGACTTAAACTCATTAACATTTATCCAGCGGCCCCTGCCGTCCCTGGGAAGTTTATTAATGAAGGCCCTGAGTTTGGGTCCACGAGGGATAAGCGCTGCGACTTCGCTCCCCGTTCGATAGAGATCTTCTCGTCGCGTAAGAATCTTACCTGTTTAGGGGCCTGGGCCACGACATTCCAGCTTCAATTCCGATCCACCGGCTTCGAGAGTGGCTGCTTATGAACTGGACAGGAGAGCTTTGCGCTGCCTGACGCATCATTGAATCCGGCAAGCGCCACCGATCCGCCGGCGGCGACGATGTCAACGCGCGCTGATTCGGTTAGTTCACCTTGCGGTGCACGAGCGAGTTCAGCTCCCTCGGTCAGCGACTTTGTCGCCGAGTAAACCTTCGCCAGGCTTCCGAGTCCAGCGGAGGTCGCCGCTTGCACATTACCCGCTACTTCCTGCAACCGATCTAAATCTTTCATCGCGGTCGAAAAGGCCGCGTATGCCAGAAGAAGAATGATGGCAACTTGGTATAGGTTGTTCTTGAAGTTGCTGATTGGTTTCATCTCTTTCATGGCTTGTATCCCTTTGCTCTCGGACCGGGAATGTTGAACTCCAAAGTTCGGTTCGCTTCGCATCCCCGGCCCGTCTGCGTTGCTCTATTATCAGAACACCGAAATGCAGACGTTTGTGGCAACAATATTCGAGAAAAAGCAGAAGGCAGTAGGCAGGAGCAGAAGGCAGTCGGCAGGGGCAGGAGCAGGAGGCAGTGGGCAGTCGGCAGGGGCAGGAGCAGAAGGCAGTAAAGAGGAGCAGTGGAAGACACGGGCGACGCAGGAGGCGGGGCCCTGAAAAACAAAAAGAGGCAGAATGCAGTTCAACAATCCACTGCCTTCCGCCTACTGCTGCTGCTCTGCTGCCTACTGCCTTCTGCCTTCTGCCTTCTGCCTTCTGCCTTCTGCCTACTGCCTTCTGCCTTCTGCCTACTGCCTTACTGCTCCGGCCGCCCGTCTGCTGCAGCCACCTGTTCCAAACGAAGGGTGCCCAAAAATGAAGCGACGGAGATGGTGGCGTCGCCCGTCCCGTGGATTCCATTCACGCGCCGCATCGTAAAGGCCACCTTTACATCTGATTTTATCTTTATCTTAGGATCTAGATGGATTTTCGGAGCTACATGCACCTTAACTACAGGCTCGACCTTCGGCACAACATGAACAGTTCCCGACTTACCACCGGGAGCAACAGGAGCTTTACTTGGTTCGGCTACCACAACCGCAGTCGCCTCGCTTGTAGCACTCGCCTCGCCCACGGCACTCGCTTCGGCTACGGCTGACGCCGAGGACTGCGTCAGCGTCAAGGGAAAGTCGGTAATGATTTCTCCGTCCTGAGAAACCTTGGCAAGTAACTTGAAAGACGAATTCGCAGGCATTGCCAAAGTGACATCGCCCGAAAACGAGTTGAACCAATACTTGCCCGCCGGTGCTAAGGGTCCAGTCATTGTCAGGTTTCCACTGACGGTCTTGACATTGATTTGCCCGTGCGTCACTTGTGACAACTCGATATCTCCACTAGTGGTGAGGACCTCAAACGAGTCACTCTGTTCCTCGGGTCGCAGGTTGGTAGCTGCTACCGACCCACCGGCCGAACTCGCGTTAACCCGACCTTTCGAGTCTTTCAGGCAAATGCTTCCCCCGAGACTACCCACTTCGATTGAACGAGAAACTTGCTCGACTTCGATGTCCCCGTTCTGAGTACCAGCATAGGCCGAGGCAACTGCGGCAATACTAATGTCACCGTCTCGAGTTTGAACCAATACAGTCGCGCCACGCGGAACGTTCAACTCAATGTCACTGAAAGCCTGGCACTTTCCGGCTGGCTTCTCACCTTCGTCTTTATTGAAGATTGCGACTTCGAGTTTTTTGATACTTGATCCGGGCTGAGCTTGCGGCGCGTGAGCTAACTCGATTTTCACGGCATCGGCTGAGCGTACTCGCACTTCATTACGGTCCCACCCATGCACAACAATATTTCCTGAAGCGACGCAAAGCGACACTGCGACTGCCGAATCAACGGCTATTGCGCGCTCAACTTTTTGCTCGTCTTCCTTGTCCTTGTCCAGCGTTCTCGCAGCCGGCTCAGCCGAAGCGGGAATAGTCAGGATTACAAACAAGAGACTAGTTAGAATTGCTCGAAACTTCATTACTTAAAACCCTGGGCGCTTAGTCTTGCTGTCTATTAAAAGTGCGCGCCTCCGCAACTGCATTAAGGAGATTTACCTTGTTTTCATAAGCCGCCATCATGAATTCTGCCGCGTCGGGATCATTGGGATTCTTCTTTGCCGCATCACGGGTAGCTGCCAAAGCTCGATCGACTAAGGCCAGGTTCCTTTGATACTCGGCCTGCAACGAAGGTCGCATTGGTCGGTTGCTTGATTTAATAGTGGAATCCAGCTTGGCGATCGTCTGCAGATAACTGCGTTCACCGGGTAACAACTTCACTTTGGCTTCGGGCTGAACCGCAGCGTCGCTGGCCACAACATTGGTTGGATTCAGATTGCGCGGACGCGGCGAATTTCTTTTTGAAGTAACGGTAGCCGGGATTACTGCCACCGTTTGTTGAGCATCAGGCGCTGGCGCCGGTATCGCTCCGAGATTTTCCCTGGTAATAGATGGCGGATTGCTTGTCGTCGTGTTGGACGTGGATGCCACAGTCTCTTGAGTCGGAACCGTGGAGTTGTTTCGCAATTGTGTGATTCCCAGGACGGCAGCAAAACCCAAAACCAGGATCAGGCCGGCATAACTGAATGTTCTTTGGGGAGCGTTGGAGAGAGGCGCAAGTAGTGATTGCAGCCAGGCGCGAACTGAGAACGTGGACGAGTCGCTCACAGCTACGCTTCGACGCTGCATACCAGCAATCGCGGCGTCGATACGCCGGCGCAATTGTTCAGTTGGCACAGCCGCATCAAACTCGGGAGCGAGCGCCGTTGCCATCAGCAAAGATTCGGCCTCGATCTCGCGCGCTGTCACCGCGCAAGTATCGCAAGCGGCCAGGTGTGACGTCACGCTTTCCAGCTCATGACCGGAAAGCTCCCCGTCAAAATAGCTTTGCAGAATTCCTTCGTCTAAACACTCTCTCATCTGCTTCCTCCGATTTTCCCGTAAACCCTCGCAAATTCTTTTCGACCGCGCGCGACCAGGCTACCGACATTCGTTTCCTTCAAAGACAAGGTAACGGCGATCTCCCGGTACGATAGCCCCTGCTGTTTCAGGAGCAGGCAGCTGCGCATCGGCTCTTTTATTTTCTCAAGCGCGCGCCGTGCACCTTCGATGGCCACGCGCCGCTCGTAATCTTCCTGTGGCGCGGGTGCAAACCAGTCCTGCATGGTTTCCTTCTGGTATTCATTGTCTCGCGCCATCGACCGGCTCTGTCCCCGCAGAGTATTGCGCGCCACATTCAACGTCACACGCAAAAGCCACGCCCTCAGAAGATCTTCGCCCGGCGTGGCATCGAGATTACGGTAGAGCCTGAGAAACACTTCCTGAGTTACATCCTCCGCCAGAGCAGGGTCGCGCACCACCGATCGCGCGGTGCGAAACACGGCACGGTGATGAAGCGTAAACGCCTCGTCAAAACTGAGGGCGGTCGCCGCCGTCGCCATTTCCTTGGCCATTGGCTCGGTCAAAGCTCTAGCTTGTCCAGTCATTGATCACCGCTCTCATTGATGCAAACACCACAAACTACAGGTTTATGGCAACTTTCTTGCGCTTGGGTCGAGGGCTGCCCTGAGGGCGCGTCCCGCGCCGTATTGTAGTCTGAATCGAAGTTTGCACAAATTCCTGGAGCGGAAGGGTTAAAACACCTTCATCAACTCGAAGCGACACCTTTGCTTCAAAGCTTCTGAAATTCGACTCTTTGTTTAACGTCAAAGCGGTGTGAAAGTTCTCACCGACACGTTGGGTAGCGGGGCCTTTGGAATGACGATTTGCGATTGACGATTGCCAATTGGCCCGCCACGAAAGAAGCCAATCGAAAATCCTCAAGCGGCGATCGCCAATGTAGTTGACTCCCAGTGCTGGAAAATGTAGAAAGCACCGCAAATGCCCAGTTAAGGAGAAAACATGACTGGCCAATCGACGGCGCCACACTCCAAGTTAGAAATCGAGCAACAGCTGCGCCAGATGAACGACGATTGGGTCAAGGCACTCGTCCGCGCCGATCGCGATACTCTTGATTGGATTATGGCTGACGATTTTGTTTTTTCTTATCCAATGGAAGGAGATGACAAGGCGCAGTTTATCGGGGATGTAATCTCGGGTGACGTCCGGGTCGAAACCCTGGTTCGCGAAAATGTCAGCGTCAGAATTTGGGGCGATACTGCCGTTCTCACCGGCAAGGATTCCGCACGCTGGTCCTACCAAGGGCGCGACTTCAGCGGTCACTACAAGATCATCAACGTCTATGCATGTCGCAACGACCGCTGGCAGCTGGTTTCAGTGCAAGCCTGCCCAATTAGCTGAGCCAAGTGTTCGAAGTGCGAAGTGCGAAGTGCGGAGTGCGGAGTGCGAAGTTCGAAGTGCGGAGTGCGAAGTGCGGAGTGCGAAGTTAGAAAGTGGGCAGTCCGAGCGTGCGGAGCACTGCTCAGCCGCTTAAAAGTAAATCACGTAAGAGCTGCGCCAGATTTTTGCGGGGATGGATCCCGGTTCGGCCGCTGTGAGGAAGATCGCATAGTCCTGACCCGAATTCGCGACATTTAGTGTTGTTTCCACGGGAAGCGAATCTTCGGCTGATCTCGAAATACCCTGATCCGGAGTGACCACGGCCAGGCGCCGCAGACATTTGTAAAGATGTTCCAACCCAGATCCGTAAGGTCCGCGGTCCGCACCTAAAATCATCCGGACTTCCGCCCGTTCATCAATGAAGTGCTTCAGGTGGGAAGCCGCTTTAATCACGCCTCGTTCAAATCGTTCTGCAAAACCCTCTTGCTGCGAATCAGGAACTGAGCGAGTGTCTAAGATAATCGTGATGCGGCGCTCGTCCTCTGAAGTAAATTCTCGCACCGTTAAGCGGCGTGCTCTCGCCGTAGCCTTCCAATCAATATGGCGCAAGTCGTCTTGCGGCTGGTAATCGCGCAGCGCAAACAAATCGTGCCCGGCGCCGCGCCGCACCGATGTCATCCGTCCGGCGTTCATTGGCAGCAAGTGCAATTCATCGCCGATCGGTTCTGGTTTGGGATAAACCAGAATGTCCACGTTTCTGGCCCCTAAACGCCGGCGGCGGCGGACGAACCCGAAAGGAAAACGAGTTGAGAGTTCGAACCCATCAACAAAAACATGACCGCGCCTATTAAAGACTTGTTCAACCCGCTGTTCCGCCGCTGCCCGATGAGGGATGTAAGTGAAATACGCGAGTGAACGCTTTTCATGACGCACTCGCCGCGGCTTGCGCTGAGGGTCTTCCCTTGAAGCGCTTGAAGCGCTGGGGCCGCGCGCTTCCACCAATACCGAGAGCGACGGCAACAGCCGTTTGGTGTTGCGTAGCGTCACAATAACCGGGGCCGCTTCTCCGGCAAAAATATGATCAGGAAATCGCGCGGAAACATTGAGATCGCGGAGGGAGGTTCTGGCTGCCCCCCAGCCTACAAAAAGCGTGGAACAAAGCAGCGAGAAGATCAGGAACAAAAGATTGTGACCGGTGTTCCAGGCCGCGAATCCAACGACGACGACGATTGCTAAAAAGATGCCGCCGCCTGTTGTGATCTCTATGGGTATGTCGAACCCGGCTATTTCCAATCGCGCGGAACGCGCCAGCGGCGGAACAATAAAGATGAGGATCAAGCCCGCAATGAGAAGCGAGAGTATTGCTCCGGCAGTAGCTAGAGTAATGTCATTGCTGCGCCGCGCAAGAAGCGTGACGGCAGCAGCGCCCAGCCCGGCCAGCACTAGTAATGTTCCCAGAATGACATTGCGCCAGCTAGCAAAAGCCGAGACGGAGGGAACGGGAGACGGGGTGACGGGGTGTGTTCTTATCTCCGTATCGCCCTGTCTCCCCGTCACCTTTTCTCCTAAAGCGGCACGCTAACTGTCTTCATGATTTCTGTGAGCACTGCCTCTGCTTCCTCACTTCTTCTCAAAGCCGAAGCAAAGCGCGAGCTCACCAGGATGCGGTGGGCAAACACTGGTAGGACAAGTCGTTTGATGTCGTCGGGAATGCAGTAAGATCGTTCTTCCGTTAAGGCGAGAGCCTGGGCTGCGCGGAATAGCGCCAAACTGCCGCGCGGACTGACCCCTAAATCCAACATCTCTGAATCGCGCGTCGCCGCAACGATGCTCATCAAGTAGTCAACAATGGCATCGTCAACTGAAACCGCTGCCACGCTGTGCTGCAGATCAATCACTTCCGACGCGGTCATCACCGGAACGAGCTCATCAAGAGGATCAGCTCGCACTCGATCCCTCAAGATCTGTTTCTCATCACGTAAGCTCGGATGACCTATGCGTAAGCGCAGCATAAAACGATCAAGCTGCGATTCCGGAAGCGGATAGGTACCGTGATGTTCGATGGGATTCTGGGTGGCCAGCACCATAAAAGGCGCCGGCAGCAAATGCGTAATCCCCTCCACGGTTACTTGTCTTTCCGCCATCGCTTCCAGCAGGGCCGACTGCGTCTTCGGTGTCGTGCGATTAATCTCATCAGCCAAAACAACATGAGCGAAGACAGGGCCAGGCTTCCATTCGAAGACGCTGGAATGCTGGTTGTAGATTGATAAGCCAATAACGTCGGATGGCAACAGATCGGAGGTGAACTGGATGCGTTGAAAACTGCAATCGAGCGCCCGCGCCAGCGCCTGGGCGAGTGTGGTTTTCCCGACTCCGGGAACATCCTCGACCAGCAAATGACCACCGGCAATCAGTGTGACTATCGCCAGCCGCACCGCTTCGGGCTTACCCTTGATTACCGTTTCGATCGCACGCTGCAACTGCTCAATCTTCTCCACAGCGTTCGACACCGCCGCGGGTGAATGGCCTTCTACTGGTTGCAGACGTCTCATCTAAATGGTCCTTAATCGGCTAGCGGAAACGGTTCCTGGAAACCCGAACTGTTAGCTTGCAAACCCTACATTCGGCGGAATTTGTAGCCGGCCTAGCGAATTACGGCTTGAGTTCCACCAATTGGATTTATTCTACATGCTAAAGGTGACAGTAGCACCCCAAAAGTTGTCCGGGAGGAGTAGCAGCGTCATGTGATTCTGCCGGTCTGCTGTAGTAGACTAACGGGCGTCGTCATACATCCAAGAGGAAAAGGGAACCTGGTTACGGCTACTACGTGTAACGGAACGTAAGGAGAGTCTTATGAAAGAAAATAATAAACATCGGCGCGGGAATGAGGGTTTCTCGCTGATCGAGTTGATGATCGTAATCGCTATTATCGGTATTCTGATTGCGGTTGGTGTGACAGGTTGGCGGGCCGCAGTGCGATCCGCTAATGAAGCCGCGGCTATTAAATCGCTGAGAACCGTGGCCGAACAGCAGATGCTCTATTACAACTCGCATCAGCGCACCACCTTCGGCACCTTCGAGGAACTGCGGCGTGACAACTTGCTGGATAATCGCTACGACGGCACGACGCCCCTCGTGGAAGGTTACATATTCACGCTGCGAGTAATTCCGCGTTCAACTTCGCAACAAGCCAGCTACACCCTTAATGCTGATCCCCAGGTCAGTGAAGGAGTCAGTGCCACAGGCAAGAACCACTACTACCTCGATTCAGACACGAACACGATCCACGTAAACGATTCCCAACCCGCGAGTGCCAGCGATCCATCCATCGGTGGGTAAGGCTGCATAGCTTTCCCCTGAAGGGCAATAAAAAAAGCGGCAGCAAGTTGCCGCATTCCAAAATCAGGTCAATAGCCCGGGCGCGCTTACCGACCGCGCTTCACCAAGCTCGCAGCTACGGCGACAAGCTCAGCTATCTCCACTGGCTTGGGAACATGCATGTGATACCCGGCTCTTAACGCCTGCATGCGATCTTCGACTCTCGCATAAGCTGTCAAGGCAATCGCCGGAATCTTACCGCCTTGTTCTGCCGGTAAGGTTCGCAAGTGTTCAATCAGTTCGTAACCATCTTCGCCCGGCATCCCTATATCACTGATCAAAACGTCGGGGACGTTGCTCTTTATCACTTCGAAGGCCTCTGCTGCCGAACCAGCGACTACGACTTCGGCGCCACATTTGCCCAACCCTGCCTTTAGCAGTTCCCGAGTGTCTCGTTCATCATCAACAACGAGGATCATCAATCCATCCAGCCGTTCGGCACATTCGGTTTCTGGTAACAGATCTCTTGCAGTCGGATGAATGCGATTGTTCTCTACCTCTGATTCGTAGACGGGGGCGATCGGGAGCCGCACAGTAAAGGTAGCTCCTTGACCCTCACCGCCGCTGGCTGCAAGCACGGAGCCCCCGTGAAGTTCGACGAGATGCCTGACAATAGCCAGACCAAGACCCATTCCTCCATGCTGCCGGCTGGTACGCTGATCCGCTTGACGAAAACGATCAAACACGAAAGGAAGGAAATCAGCGGGAATCCCCTGTCCGGTGTCGCTAATCACAATCTCGATGTGAGAATTAATGCGCTCCAATCGGACCTGCACGCGTCCGCCGCGGGGCGTGAACTTGATCGCGTTGGACAATAAATTCCAGATGATTTGCTGCAAACGAACAGGATCCCCAGGAACTGAGAGCACTCCGGTGTCCAATATTTTTTGAATCCTGACACCTTTAGCAACCGCCGCCGGAGTCGACGCTTCAATAGCCGCCTCAATAAATGCGCTGGGATTGGAAGGCCGCACATCCATGCGCAGCTTTCCGGTGATGATGCGCGAGACATCGAGCAGATCATCGATCAACTGGGCTTGCGCGTGAGCGTTTCGTTCAATAGTTTCCAGGGCCCTCCCGTAATCTTCATCGGACAATTGATGACTGCGCAGCATCCGCGCCCAGCCGAGAATCGCTGTTAGCGGCGTGCGCAGTTCGTGGGAAATTGTAGCGAGAAACTCATCCTTAAGCCGGCTCGAGTCTTCTGCTTGGCGGTATAAGTTTTCATTTTCGGCAGCGGCATATTCGGCTTCCCTGCGTGCCCGCTTGGCCTCGTCAAAAAGCCTGGCGTTATCCATTGCAATCGATGCCTGCGCCGCCAGCCCCACTACCAGCCGCTCATCCCTTTCGGTAAAGACTCCGGGCTGCGGATGACCGAAGAAAAGTCCGCCCAGCACTTCGCCTGCGTTCGAAATTACAGGTATCGCGAGGTAACTGGTCACGGGCAAGTGACCTTCAGGCATGCCGTAGTAAGGCGAATTTTTCCCGTAACGTGGGTCCAGTTTCACATTGTCGAGGCGGACGACACCTTCGCCACGAAACGTGGGCCCGAATAAGTCGGTAGCGCGCGGCATAGGAAAATGTGAAAACGCTTCGCGCGGTACCCCGGCCATCGTGTAGAGCATGTATGAGGCGCCGTCCTCGTTTTGCACGTTGTAGAAGAATGAGCCGAAGCGAGCACCAGTCAATTCCGTCGCGGCGTCAGTCACGGCCTGAACAGCTTTGTGTAAATCGAGTTCCGCGGAGATTACCTGTCCTAGTTCATTAAGCGTACTCAAGGCTTCCGTTTGTTCACGTAATGCCGCCTCCGTCCTTTTCCTGACGCTAATGTCCTGCACCACGCCTAGCATTCCGAAAACCGTCCCATCGTGTCCATACTGGCCAAGTCCTTTTGCCGACACCCAACGAGGTAAGCCATTCTGACTAATCAGACGATATTCAATGTCATAAAAACTTCGTTTGGCTAAAGACTCTTCCACAGCCAGGCGCGCAAGCTCGCGGTCATCTTCGTGAAGCAACTCGCGCATCGCCGCCCAGGTCAAATGCGGTCCGGAAGGAACGTTGAAAATGCGGGCCGCCGTATCCGACAGCGTTACAACATCTGTGGCTGCGTCCCAACTCCAGTCGCCGAGGTTTGAAGCGGCAAGCGCGAGGTTCAAACGCGTGGCACTTTCGTCGAGGTCTCGTTGCGCCTGACGCTGTTTGGTAATGTCGCGAGCAACTTTTGACGCGCCGATTATCTGGCCTTCAGCACTTCTGATCGGCGACACCGTTAGGGAAATTTCGACGAGGCTGCCGTCCTTTCGTTTTCGCAAAGTCTCGTAGTGTTCAACCCGCTCTCCACGGCGAATTCGCGAAAGGATGGTCGTCTCTTCGTCAATGTGATCGTCGGGTATCAGTGTTGTCACCGGCTTGCCGACTATTTCCGGCGCCGTATATCCGAAGATACGTTCCGCACCTTGGTTCCAACTAGTGATGATGCCCTCGAGAGTCTTGCTGATAATCGCATCATCCGCGGACTCAATAATCGCAGACAGCCAATGGGCTGCCAGCTCGGGACTCCGCAAATCTCTCATCCCGCTGTCAGCGCTTTTAGAATTCTGGATGTCGTCGGGCATTGATTCTCTTTAGGAAGACCTCGCGTGAAGAGGTTTGGCCTACTTAACTGGATTTAGAATGCCGAGAAGAGGCTAGCGATATTTCCAAGGGGGATGGCGATACTTCAAAGGGGGTAAGCTGAAATTATACAGGCTCTCGCCAGATCTGCCTACAATTTGTATCGCGGCGTTTTACGCGCACCTTGCCAATGTGATCTCTGGTTGTCGCCACCTCGCCATTTGTTATGCATCTCTTTGGTACTTGCACTTCACTTATTATTTTTGATACCTGCAAGGGATTCGACTTGCGCTGTGTGTAGCTTAAGGCTCTCAGCGAGCGGTGCTGTCTGCGCTCTCTCCAACCAGAATGAGTTAAGCGCCGCCTCGATTCCCTTCCTCTCGAAGCCGCTCGAAGCAGAATCCCGCTTAAAGTTCAGATAGGCCACTATCGCGGCCGCCTCTTCTCTCGTGAAGATCGACAAGCGGTATCGTGCGTAATCGTGGAAAGTCATCGCCCCATATCTCCGCGGATTCATGAGCGCTGACTGTCCGGCCCGCGGTAGGCCAGCGTCACTTTTCCCTAACGACTCAATGTCGATGTCAGAGAACCCGTGCGTCAGATTGAAGAGTGGATCTGCGTAAATTAGTCGGCCTTGCAGGTCGGCAATCAGATAAGCAGGAAGAAAGAATCTGAAACCCGCTTCCGAGAAGAAGTTGAGAGCCCCGGGGTGGGCATCTAAGAAATCGGACTCGACGCTTCGCCAGTCGCTCTTGCCCACAAAGGGACCACTTCCTCGAAAGGCTCGCACCCCTCAACGCTGCCTTGCAGGTAAGCATCGCCGGGGTATTCATTTTCCGCAAACGCAGCGCGAATTTTGCTAATGACGATCTCTTTATCGCTCATGCCAATCTAACGAGAGGAATGGTGATCCCGGCTTATCGTTTTAGAGGATGCGAGGCCAGGGCTGAGCCCGCCTATTATGCACGATTCTTGAAACTCAGGGGACTGCGGCACAAACTCGGGACCGAGGTATTAATTAATCCCGTGCAGTTGATTGCTTCATGATATAAACCCTGGAAAACGTTTCGCGGCAGTCCAGAATAGGGCAGTGTCCAATTAGTTTCGGAGATCCTAACAGGCAAATCGATCATGAGTGAGGATCTTTCCCCCAACTTTCTCATTTTCACGCCATCTCATTGTCTCGAAACTCGGAGCAGGTGGAATGCGTGAAGGGTATCTTGCTCAGGATACGAGAACGCTCCCAACCAGCCTACCGATGCACCCCGCACCATGAATCGACGAGAGTTCAGCTCAAGTATCCTGCTTGCCGTTCCAGCCCTTGCTGTGTTTCGGAAACAATCCCAATCGCAGCTTCTCGTTAACGGCGCTCGGCTCAACGCCCACCTGGCTGAACTCGCGCAAATAGGAAAAACACCAGAGGGCGGAACGCATCGAGTAGCTTATTCCGACGCTGATCTACAGGCACGTCAGTACGCGATGAAGTTAATGCGGGAAGCGAAACTCGAGGTAGTCATTGACGTCGCTGGCAACATCATCGGCCGTCGTGCAGGACGCCAGCCTTTGTTGAAACCGTTAATGATTGGATCGCACATTGATTCCGTTCCCGAAGGAGGCAGTTACGACGGTCAGGTCGGCTCGATGGGCGCAGTCGAAGTTGCGCAAACACTTGCTGAAAACAAGGTGCAACTCCGACATCCGCTCGAAGTAGTTGTTTTTCAGAATGAAGAAGGCGGCACAGTTGGCAGCGCCGCAATTGCAAGAGGTCTGACTGAAGAAGACCTGAACGGTGTAACCAACAGCAAGAAGACAATTCGCGAAGGAATCAAATTCATTGGCGGCGACCCGGAACGCCTCGCCAGCGCCGTGCGCAAGAAAGGTGACATAGCTGGATATCTCGAGCTGCATATCGAACAAGGCGGGATTCTCAATAGCGAGAAGATCGACATCGGTGTTGTAGAAGGAATTGTTGGAGTTTATTGGTGGGAAGTAACTGTCGAAGGATTTACAAACCATGCGGGCACAACGCCGATGAATCAACGTCGCGACGCTCTGCTGGCTGCAGCAAAGTATATTGAAGCCGTAAACCGCATCGTCACTTCGATCCCTGGCCGCCAAGTTGGAACAGTCGGAAAAATTCAAGCATTTCCCGGCGCGTTCAATGTTATCCCCGGCAAGGTTAACACGAGCCTGGGACTGCGCGATTTGGACGGGGCCAAGGTGCAAATGATGTTCGAGAGGATTCAAAGCGAGGTGCGGGAGATCGAAACCGAGACCGGTACAAAGTTCACTTTCAAGCAGGTTACTTCATCTGAGCCTGCGCTTACTGACGTGAACATTCGTCGAGCCATAGAAGAGTCAGCAAAGAAATTGGGGTTGACAACAAAACAAATGCCGAGCGGCGCGGGGCATGACGGTCAGGAGATTGTGCGCCTTGGTCCGATTGGAATGATTTTTGTGCCAAGTCTTGATGGCATTAGTCACAGCCCGCGCGAATTTTCCAAGCCTGAAGACATTACCAACGGCGCAAACGTGCTGCTACATACACTACTAAGAATCGATGCGACGAACTGAATCCGCAGATGACGAGGCTAAGCCAAAGTTTTAAGCCAATTTTTCCGTCTTCAAGGCCTTCCAGCAGAAGTGAGCGTCGCGCAGTTAGGAATAATACGGAGACCAAATTAACTTAGGAGAAAACCCATGCAGAAAGAGGCGAAGATTACGAGGAATACCCCGACCGGCTTGAGCGAGTATGATGCGATCACGCAGACTGTGCAGAACTATATTAACGGCGGTAAGACGGGACGAACTGCTGACATGAAGCTCGCCTTCCACCCGGACGCAACAATATTCGGCTATATCGGACCGGATTTGTTTGCCGGGCCCATTCAGGGTCTTTTCGATTGGAATGATCAGAACGGCGCCGCCACCGAACTCGAAGGCCGAATCACCAGCATCGACATAGCAGAGACGGTTGCTACGGTGCGCTTGGAGCTCGACAACTGGACCGGACATCGCTTCACCGACTTCTTTACGCTGCTCAAAGTCGATGGCGAATGGAAAATTATGAATAAGGTCTTCCATCTACACGCCGAAAGCTAAAAGCGAAATGGCTGTTGTTGAGCAGCTGGATGAGGTATAGCGGCGCGATGAGTCTAGCCGTGGGTTTCAACCCACGGGTTTAAATTAACGAGAGTTGCACTCGTCGCGTCAGCGACGGCTGACAAATAATTGGCGTTCACTCGTCGCTAACGCGACGCGTATTTCTGGCCCTCCGACTTTCCGTGGGTTGAAACCCACGGCTAAATTCAATCGTTGCGAACGCGACGCTGAAACAAACGCTGGACACGTATTCCCTCGACAAGGGAAAGTACTTAAACCAAGTCGCAACATGGGGCTCAAATTAGCGAACGCGTAAAGCACACCTCTCAGATGAAACGCTGCCCTACATGCAACCGAGTTGAGACGGACGACACGCTCGTGTTTTGTCGTTTGGACGGATCGCCTCTGGCCCTAGACACAACTGGAGTTAGCGAAGTCGAGACCAGCATTCTCCCGCACATCACTGCTGATACTAGTAGGAGCCGGTCCACTGATCCGGATGCGCTTGTTTCTACGTACGGCGCTCAACCATCAACTCGTCAGCTCAGTGAACCCGAACCCGCGAGCCGTCGCTATTCATCCGACGCTGCTCACAAGCATGTTGCCTCAACCCGAAACTCAATTATCGCGGGCGCATTCGGAATTGTGCTGGTCACAGCGCTGGGCTTGGGAAGCTATTGGCTATATGGGCGTTCAGACAAGCAGATCAATTCAATCGCCGTCATGCCTTTCGTTAACGAAAGTGGCAACGCTGATGTCGAGTATCTCTCTGATGGCATGACGGAAACGCTGATCGGAAGTCTTTCGCAAATCCCTAACCTGAATGTCAAAGCGCGCTCTTCAGTCTTTCGTTACAAAGGTAAAGAAACTAGTCCGCAAACGATCGGCAAGGAGCTAAACGTTCAGGCAATTCTGAATGGGCGCGTGGTGCAGCGCGGAGAGCAACTAGCTCTTAGCCTGGAATTGATTGATGCGCAGACCGAGACCGTCATTTGGAGCGATCGATACGATCGTAAGCAAGCCGATCTCGTCTCGTTACAAAGCGAGATCGCTCGCGATGTTTCGAGCAAGCTCAAGTCTAAATTGTCTGGTGCTGACGTCGCGAAAGTCGAAAAGACTTATACGACCAATCCCGAAGCCTACCAGCTTTATTTGAAAGGAAAGTTCTATTGGAACAAAAGAACAGGCGCAGCACTCAAACAAGCAGTTGAATTCTATAACCAGGCGATTGAGAAAGACCCAAACTACGCCCTTGCATACTCAGGCTTGGCTGAAACGTACGTCCTCTTTTCAAGTTACGATGTCGCCCCGGCGAGCGATAGCATGCCGCAGGCGAAAGCGGCGGCTGTGCGGGCATTAGAGATTGACGACTCGCTCGCAGAAGCGCACACCGCTCTCGGATTTTATCTTTCCAATTACGAATGGGATCGGGATAACTCAGAGAAGGAATATCGTCGCGCCATCGAACTCAAACCTAATTATGCGACCGCCCATCATTGGTTTGGCGCTGACCTCTCGAATGTGAAACGGTTTGAGGAGAGTCTTGTCGAGTTGAAGCGGGCGGAGGAACTCGACCCACTTTCCAGGATCATCGGTACGAATCTCGGTGACGCGTTCGTTCATGCGCGAAGATATGATGAGGCGATTGCGCAATACAAACGGGTCCTGGTTCGCGACCCAAATTTCGCTTACGCTCATCGAGCTTTGGGTTGGGCTTATGGCGCGAAGGGAATGTATGACGAAGCGATCGCCGAAACGCGCACAGCGATGGGACTGCGTGAAGGCTCCTCAGCAAAGGGTTATTTGGGACTGTGGCTAGCGAAATCCGGCAAGCGCGATGAAGCACTGAAGGTGCTCAACGAGATAAAGCAGGAATCCGCCCGGACTTATGTTCAAAGCTATACTTTTGCACTTATTTACATCGGGCTTGGTGATAAAGAGGAAACACTCAACCACCTCGAAAAACATCTCTCGAGTCGTGCGGAAACCGCTAGTACGTATGCAACTGCCCCGGAGCTTGACGAACTGCGCTCTGAGCCGCGCTTCGAGGCGATGCTGAAACGAATGAACCTGCCGTATTAACAATGGGCTTATCTCCTAACACAACACTCGCTCACTACCGGATCGTCTCGAAGATTGGCGCCGGTGGGATGGGTGAAGTTTATTTGGCCAAGGACACCCAGCTTGACCGCCAAGTCGGGTTGAAGGTCCTGCTGGCCGAGGTAGCCGCTGACGAGGAGCGCGTGTCGAGGTTTACTCAGGAAGCGAAAGCAGCATCGGCGCTCAATCATCCGAATATCCTGACTGTCTATGAGATCGGAGAGTTCGAAGGTACGCGGTATATCGCGACCGAACTTGTAAAAGGGGAGACGCTACGGCACCGATTGCAAAGCGGGCCGATGACGTTGTCTGAAGTTCTTAATGTTGCGATGCAGGTGGCGACGGCTTTGAGCGCGGCGCATGATGCGGGCATTGTTCACCGTGACATAAAGCCGGAGAACATCATGCTCCGCGATGACGGGATCGTAAAGGTACTTGATTTTGGATTGGCTAAGCTCCTCGCAACACCAAAAGACTCGGTCGACTCCGAAGGTGAGACTCGAGCACTGGTTAATACTCAGCCCGGCGTGGTTATGGGTACCGTTCTATATATGTCACCCGAGCAGGCAAGGAGTAAGGAGGCCGATGCCCGAAGCGATATCTGGAGTCTCGCTGTCGTGATGTACGAAATGCTCTCGGGAACGACGCCCTTTGCCGGTGAGACGGCGAACGACTCTATTGCCGCCATTCTGACGCAAAAGCCCCCACCGCTCGACGAAACCATTCCATCAGAATTGCTCCGAATAATTAAGAAGGCCCTCCAGAAACAAGTAGACGAGAGATATCAGACCATAAGAGATCTTTTTCTTGATGTAAAAAATCTCAAACGTGAGCTTGATTTTCTCGAAAAGCTCGAACGCTCATACATACCCAACAAAACCAGCTCGTCAAATGTCAGCACCGGGGAACTGAGCGAAAACCCCACGGCAATCCAACCCCGGACGATCTCGACGCATACGAGCGCAGCCCCGCAACAGATTTCCAGTACCGAATTGGTTACCTCCGCCATCCGACAGCATAAGCTTGGCGCAACTGCGATCTTTGCTGCGGCGGTGATCATCCTGGCTGGGTTCGCTTATGGGCTGTACCGGTTTCTTGAAAAACCGCAAGGTGAGCAGCCAGCCATCAATCTCAAAACACAGAGGCTTACTGGTGACGGCAAGACTCCACACGCGGAGATATCGCCGGATGGAAAGTTCCTGGCGTACCTAAGGCTTGAAGGCGCAACTCAGTCGCTTTGGGTAAAACAGATACAGACGAACAGCACTATTCCAATCGTAAAATCGGAAGAGATCAAAAATTTTTCCGGAATCACATTTTCTCCGGACGGCGGCTTTGTTTACTTTAACGGCTTCACTTCCAGCGGTGGGCCACCCACTGTTTACCGCGCGCCCACATTGGGCGGCACGCCGACAAAGGTCCTCACCAGCGCATCTCTGGTGCAGTTCTCGCGGGACGGCGATCAAGTTAGCTTTCTTCGCTACGATCCCAACACGAATGAGACCAGCATTTTCATTGCCAGGGCGGACGGCTCGAATGAGCGCAAGATCGTGTCGAAAAAAGGGAGGGAGTTCCTTTCCGGATCACCTGCATGGTCGCCGGACGGCCAACACATTGCAGTAGGATATGGTGACAGTTCGCTCGCACCCGGTCCATCAACGTCGATTAAACTGATCTCGGTCGCCGATCAATCCGAATCGGAGCTTGGTTCATTCCGTTGGAGGGGAGGTGTTGATCTGGTGTGGCATCCCAGCGGGGATTCCCTGATAGTTGTCGCCACGGCGAGCTTAATCGTTCCCGCGCAATTGTGGGAAGTTTCGTATCCTGCAGGCTCCGTTCGCCGATTGACGGGCAATCAGAACGGTTACTATTCGATCTCGATTACGGCCGACGGTAAGTCAATCGTGACCTGCGAGAGCTATAGCAGATCAGCTGTTTGGGTTTCGCCCGACTTGAATCCTGAAAACGCGAAGCAAGTAATGCCCGCGACCTCAGATACCTGGGGGATCTCGTGGACGGCGGACAATCGCATCGTCTTCGCCTCGGACCAGACCGGTGATAACGAGATCTGGATCATGGACGCCGACGGAAGCAATGCAAGGCCCTTGACCAGCGACCGTGTATTTAAGGTTACGCCGGTCGCTTCTCCGGACGGACACTATGTCGTTTACATGTCGTCCAACAATGGTCGCCAAATGGAGCGCATCAATATCGACGGCGGTAACCATATGGTTTTCGATAAGAGCGTTTACGCTGACAATCCCGATATTTCGCTCGACGGAAAATGGGTCATCTATGACGCGCTGGCCAACGGCACTTCGAGGATCTTCCGGGTACCTACAAGCGGCGGCGAACCACAACAATTGACCGACTACCCTGCAATCGAACCTCGCTATTCGCCCGACGGGACCAAGTTCGCTTGCTTTCTAATGGATGTGAAAAACCAAGGCTATACAAAGATCGGTATCGTGGGAGCAGACGGCGGGCCACCGCTGAAGATCCTGGACGTGCCGCCCAGCACAGAGACATTTCGCGGGCCGATCTGGACGCCGGACAACAAAGGGATCACAGTCATTGTCGCACTGGGAGAAAGACTCAACCTTTGGCTTCAGCCGGTGGATGGAGGTGCGCCGAAACAGATCACGAACTTTGGTAGTCCGGTTATTTACCGGCGTGAATTTTCCCGCGACGGAAAACGCGTCGCCATCGTCCGCGGCGAAGGAATCGGCAACGCGATTCTGATCACCGACTATAGATGACAGCCTTTATCGATGACAGCCTTCTATGAAACGATTCAATGTTGTGGCAAACAGTCAGTACCGAAACGCGGTAGCGTCGGGTCTTCAGTGCAATTGCACTCAGTTGAGGGGCAAGACGGTTGGTGACACAAGCGTCAGTGCATAGTCCGAACTCAAAGTTCATCGAACTCGCGGCAAACCTCGCTGCGACAGCGAAGGCTCTACACGCGCGCGGCTGGTTGCTGGGCACGAGCGGAAACCTGAGTGCAATTGTTCAACGAGAGCCGTTGCTGCTGGCTATGAGTCCGAGCGGAGTCGACAAAGGTGAACTATTTGCCGAACAGATACTCTTGGTTGATGAACAGGCTCGCATCGTCAATGGAAATGGCAAGCCGTCTGACGAAACACTGCCTACATCTCGAGATCGTAAAGCAGCGACAAGCCGGCGCGGTGCTGCACACCCATTCGGTTTGGAATACTATTATCTCTGACCTGTTTGCTGGTGACCGCGGGCTTGCGATTGAAGGCTATGAGATGTTGAAGGGACTAGTGGGCGTCCACACGCATGAGCATAGTGAATGGCTTCCGATTATTGAAAACTCTCAGGACATGAGCGAACTCGCTGCGAGGATCAACACGGTATTAACAGAGCAACCGCGCGCGCACGGCATTCTTCTACATAAACACGGCCTCTATTCATGGGGAGAAAATCTGCGCGAGGCCAGGCGACATATTGAGATCCTGGAATTCTTGCTCGAAGCGCTGGGCCGCACACTGGAACTAAGAAGACAAGGCAACTGATCATGGCTCTACTCACGATTTGCGATCAGAATCGAACGTTGGAAGATGAGCGAGAGGTTCGCGACCACTTGCTTAAATTGGGCATCAACTATGAGCGTTGGCCGACAAGTGAGCGTGTTGCACCTGACGCCTCCGCCGACAAGGTTCTCGAAGCCTATGCCGAAGAAATTGAGAAGCTGAAAGCCAGCGGGGGTTATGTAACGGCAGACGTAATTGATGTAAAGCCAGATACTCCCGGGCTGGAAGAAATGCTGGCGAAGTTCGATCGCGAACACTGGCATGACGAAGACGAAGTTAGGTTCATCATTTCGGGCGGTGGTGTTTTTCATATTCACGATCGCAGCGGCGAAGTAGTGGCTATAGAAGTCAGCGCTGGTGATCTGATTCGCGTTCCTCGCGGCACGCTACATTGGTTCAACTTGTGTGCTGATCGCCGCATCCGCGCTATCCGTTTGTTTCAGGACAAATCTGGTTGGACTCCGCATTACACTGACAGTCAGGTCGATCGGAATTACATGCCACTTTGTTTTGGCAGTCCGGGAGGCGTAGAGATCAGTGACCAAAGAGCGCAAAGATGACAGCTGCTGCAAAGAAGCCCCGAGCACTGCTGCTCGATATTGAAGGCACTGTCACTCCTATCTCATTCGTTCACGACATTCTCTTCCCTTTTGCTCAAGCTCACGTAAGAGATTACTTGATTGAGCATGCAATGACGGATGAGGTAGAGGAAGATACTAAGGCGCTCTTTCGCGAATACTTAGTTGACCAGGAGAAAGGTGAACAGCCGCCACGAATCGAGAATGGAGTCTGGTCAATTGATGCGATAGTCGCTTACGTTAACTGGCTGATTGAGCGTGACCGCAAATCTCCAGCACTAAAGTCGCTTCAGGGGAAGATTTGGGAACAAGGCTATCGGAATGGAAGTTTGAAAGCGCCCTTATTTGATGACGTCGTGCCAAACTTGGGCCGATTGCGTAAGCAGAGGATAGGAATAGCCATCTTCTCCTCCGGCAGCGTGCTTGCACAAAAACTTTTGTTTGCGCATACCGAAACAGGCAACCACACGGATTTAATCGACCAGTACTTCGACACAGCCTGTGGGAGCAAAGTTGAATCAGCGAGTTATGGCAGGATCGCGCAGCGGCTGAGGGTCTTACCAGTAGAAATAATCTTTGTTTCTGATGTGACAGATGAGCTCAAGGGCGCAGATGAAGCTGGGATGGCAACGCTACTTTGTGTCAGACCGGGCAATCAGCCACAGTCCGCAAGCGCGCAGTTTGAAGTGATCCATAGTTTTTCAGAAATCTTGCCGACAGTTTAGGTAGTGATGCCGTTTGGCCGTTTACGAACGTATCCAAAGGCCGCAGCCGGTACAGTACGGGAGCGGTAGCGACCGCATTCAGGTGAGCGCATGTTCAAGGTTGTGACCCAACGGTGTTTAGTGTCCCAAACGGACAGTAGTTGTTACTTGAAAGCGGTCGCTACCGCTCCCGTACTGTACCGAGTCGACGTTGAATGCGGTCCGCTAACCGTCCAAACTACATCACTACTGATAGCTTAGGTATGGCCTACTTCCGTTTGGTCGGCTAAAATGCGCAACGAATTGAGCGACTACTAAAGACCTAAGAACAGTTTTGATCACGATATGTCTCTAGGAACAGAATGGGTCGTCGATGCGAGTGGTTGTGATGCTGAAACTCTCGCCGACATTGATCGATTGAAGTTAATCTTCGAGCGCATAATTCACGATCTTGAATTACATGTGCTTGGCGACATCTCCTGGCATAAGTTTCCTGAACCTGGAGGCGTCACCGGAATCGCCCTGCTCTCAGAATCACATCTCACTTGTCATACCTACCCCGAGTTTGGCGCCGCGTCATTCAATCTTTACTGTTGCCGTAATCGAACCACGTGGCCGTGGGAAAGAATGTTGCGAGAAATGCTGGGTGCAACTGAAGTGAACTCAAGAGTATTAGAACGCCTGAGTTACGCCAACGAAACCAAGCTCGAGGAAATCGGCCAGTGGGCAAGTTAATCTCGGTCGCGACGAGGAGATCCTCACGATGAGTGTGCTCGTCGCAAACTGCCCCGCCTGTGGCGCTCCTGTTGAATTCAAGAGCGGCCAATCCATTGTAGTCATTTGCAATTACTGTCGCTCAGCAGTTGCGCGCACCGACCGTGACTTGAGGGATCTGGGAAAGGTCGCGGAACTTGTCGAGACAGGCTCGCCTCTCGACGTCGGTCTCCGCGGGAAGTGGCGAGACATTCCCTTTGAATTAACCGGGCGGGCGCAACTTGGTCACGAGATGGGTGGCCAGTGGGACGAGTGGTACGCGACATTTTCTAACGGGTGGCTCGGCTGGCTCGCGGAGGCCCAGGGCCGCTTCTATCTAACGTTCCAACGACCAATTCCGGAAAACACTCAATTACCTTCCTTTGATCAGCTTCAGCTCGGCCAAACTGTTTCAGGTCTTCCCTGGCCCACACCGCTGATGGTTGCAGAAACCGGAAGGGCGAAAGCTCTCGGAGCCAAGGGTGAGATTCCCTATCTGCTAACACCTGGCGAGACCTACTACTACGCTGATCTTGCCGGACCCAATGGCTCTTTTGGAACACTCGATTACAACGAAACTCCGCCGCTGGTTTTTCTGGGACAGGAAACATCGCTAGCCCAGCTGGGAATCACTTCAACGCGGGCACCGGAACGCGAGCAACGACAAGTCTCTGCAGCGCACTTAGGGTGTCCAAACTGCGGCGGCGCCCTTGAGTTGCGGGCTCCCGATAAGACGGAGCGAGTAACTTGTCCAAACTGTAATTCTCTTTTGGATGTTAACCAGGGCCAACTGAAGTTTCTAAAAGCTCTCGAACAACCCGCGTTTCAGCCGGTCATTCCCATCGGTTCCTCTGGTGAGCTACCGGAAGGAAAGATGACAGTGATTGGAGCGATGTCGCGCAGCGTTACGATCGAAGGCACTCAATATTTTTGGAGCGAGTACCTACTCTACAATCCGCAAATCGGATTTCGCTGGCTGGTTCATAGTGACGAACATTGGAACTATGTCCAGGCGGTATCACCTGGTGAGGTCGGTGAAGTGGGTCGCTCGGCGAGCTTCCGCGGCAAGAATTACAAAATCTTTCAGGATGCCCATGCAAGGGTTGAATCTGTCTTGGGTGAGTTCTACTGGAAGGTCGAAGCAGGAGAAGCGGTGCGTGGCGTCGATTATGTTTCGCCGCCTTACATGCTGTCGAAAGAAGTAAGCACGGGTTACGTTGCCGATTCGGCTGACCCTGATAAAAAGCGCGCTACCGGTGAGATCAACTGGTCCCTCGGTACGTATGTAACTCCAGCGCAAATTGAAAAGTCGTTTGGTTTAACTAATCTAACTCGGCCTTCCGGCATCGCGCCCAATCAACCGTATCTTCACAAGTGGATTTATAAATACTGGATCATCCTGATTCTCGCCGGTTTACTTGTGAGCTTTTTGGTTTTCGCAACCTCCGGTTTCAGCAAAGACGTGTTTTCGCAAACTGTAACCCTCCAACCTCTGCCCAACGCCGATGGGACACAAGTATTTTTTAGCGAACCATTCGAGCTGGCGGGCCGCCGCAACATTCGAATTATTGGCGAGTCGCCGGTGCAGAACACCTGGGTCTATCTCGAAGCCGACTTGATCAACGAAGAGACGGGCGTGGTGCAATCTGTCCCGATCGAGATCTCATACTACCAGGGTGTTGAGGATGGTGAATCATGGACCGAGGGCTCTCAGAGAGATTCAATTGACACGTCTGCATTGCCGGGTGGGAAATACGTTCTTCGCCTTGAGGGACAGTGGGAAAAATGGCAACTGCCGGCCGCTGTTTCAGTACGAATAGTGCAGAACGTTTCCAATGGTTTCAACCTGCTACTCCTACTTATAGGCCTATCAATTGTGCCGATAATTATGGGCATCTATCACATTAGCTTTGAGCGTCGGCGATGGTCGGAGAGTATGTTTGGTGGTGCTGATGACAACGATAATGACGATTAGTGGATTTGCTTCACAAGCGAGAACCGGGAACCTGCGCGAAACGGGCGGAAGATCCGTTTCCTAACCTGCGAAGCAGGCTGAGACAGTAGGAGGACACGTGCTTAAGATAGCGTACACAATTTTTGGTAGCGGCGTGATCGCTTTGTACGCCGTCGCCTCAATCCTGGGTTGGCAGATCGGCGGAGGCTCACGACGTCAATTACCACCCGATGCACGACAGAACGGCTACAGATCATTCCATTTTTGGCACTACGGTCTACGTGGAGGAAAATGATGCTGAACGATTCGACTATCATTGCTTTGCCGAAAACCTATGGACTGGCGATACCCCTCGAAGGGTTAGTGCCGGTGGTTGTCACTACCATCGTGTTCGTCCTGCTCGGACTACTGGTATTCGCTCTCACTTTTTTAATCATAGTCAAAGCCTCTCCGTTTTCGGTGCGACAAGAGCTAGAGACGGATCACAATGTGGCGCTGGCGATCGTCATTGCCTCGGTAATACTTGGTACGGCAATCATCATCGCCGCCGCCATACACGGATGATCCAACGGATCGCGGGCGTCTCGCCCGCAATTGAGCGCGTAGCGCGAAAGAAGATAAGCACGGATTGACGCGGATAACAGTTTCAGCAATTGCAGCTTTGCGCTGGGTGTGACCAGTCCTGTCGCGCTGCGCGCTCATTGCGGGCGAGACGCCCGCGATCCCTTTCTCAGGGGCGGCCAAGGAGTGCCGCCCTTACAAATTTAAGACATCCCAAGCGACATGACCCGTCCGCCCCTTCTGTTTTTAAATGTTCTAATCGTTGCAACATGTGGATTGATCTATGAGCTGTTGGCCGGAACATTGGCGAGCTACGTTCTGGGAGATTCCATCACGCAGTTTTCTTTGATCATTGGGATCTATCTGTTCGCAATGGGCGTGGGATCGTGGCTCTCTCGTTTTATTGACAAGGATCTCGCTCGTCGGTTCGTCGACATTGAGCTAGCTGTAGCGATACTTGGAGGCTTCTCGGCTCCCCTCTTGTTCCTGACGTTTGCGCGAGTCAGTTATTTCTATCCAGTCCTCTACTTCCTGGTTTTCGCGATTGGCGTTTTTGTGGGTCTTGAGATCCCTTTATTGCTTCGCATTCTCAAGGACCAGGTGGAATTTAAAGAGCTGGTCTCGCGGGTACTGGCGTTTGACTACATCGGCGCGTTATTGGCATCAATCCTCTTCCCCATTCTTTTCGTTCCCAAACTCGGGCTGGTCCGCACGTCATTAATCTTTGGCATGCTTAACGCCGGCGTCGCCCTATGGGGAACCTGGCTGTTGCGACCGTTGATTAAGGGCAACATTTTCGGCATCAGGTTGCGAGCCTACATCGTTCTCGGATTGTTGCTGGTGGGTCTCGTCAAGGCCAATACGCTTACTTCCCTCGCGGAAGACGAGATGTTTGCTGACGAGATCGTCTATACCAAAGACACCCCTTATCAACGAATTGTCATCACGCGCGGGCGAGCCGGATTTCAATTGTTCCTCAATGGTAACTTGCAGTTCAGCTCCACGGATGAATATCGATACCATGAAGCGCTTGTTCATCCGGCTATGTTACTGGCGAATAATCCTCGCAGGGTCTTGGTGCTGGGTGGCGGCGACGGTCTGGCCGTTCGCGAAATTCTTAAGTATCCGTCGGTGACTCAAGTGACGCTGGTTGATCTCGATCCTGAGATGACACGGCTCTCCACGGGCTTTCCATTACTGGCAGAGTTAAACCAGCAAGCAATGCGTGACAACCGCGTTAAGGTCGTAACTCAGGACGCATTTGTTTGGGTTGAAGAAACTTCTGAAGAACCATTCGACGCCGCCATCATAGACTTTCCCGATCCCAACAGCTTTGCGCTCGGAAAGCTGTATACCACTCGCTTCTATCGCTTGCTGCGAGCCCGACTCAACGAAAATGCAGCCGTGAGTGTGCAGGCGACATCTCCGATGTTCGCGCGAAATTCGTACTGGTGCATTGTTAGAACCCTTGAGGCAGCGGGCTTTGCCGTTAAACCGTATTCCACCGCTGTGCCAAGCTTCGGTCTATGGGGCTTTGCCCTTGCGCGCTCCTCACCCTTCGAGATCCCTACTCATCCGCCTTCGGGTTTGAAGTTCCTTGACGATCAAACATTACGGGCGATGTTTACTCTGTCGGCGGATATTGGTCCGGTTCCAGTCGACATCAACCGACTCGATAATCAAGTTTTGGTTCGTTACTACGAAGGCGAATGGCGTCGCTTTGAGTAAGGAATATTGCCAATTGGCGACTGCCGATTGCCGATTGGTTCTTGCGCAGTTGGGAAGGGGGCAGCGGATAGATTCGAGATGCGTTAAATTCAATGCGCCCCCGCTAAGTTAAAATGCCACTGATCAATCCTTACCTAAACTGTGCAATGTAACCCAATGCTGAAGCCTGTGAACCTTGAGCGGGGGCGCCTTGAATCGACTCAACCTTGAACTTACGGACTGCCCCCTTCCCGACTGCGCTATTCAGAGATCTTGGATTTCCCGACTGCCCCCTTCCCAACTGCGTTATTTCATCAGGCGGTTTCTGCAAAACTAATGTCCAGCTTTAACCGGAGAGAAATTCTTGTTTCGTTCCTGGGCCTTCCAGTAGCTCTAGCAGCTTGTCGCCGAAGTAGTGTGCCCCCATTACCTCCTGGCTCGATTGTCGGTGCCTCGGATGTTTTTGGTCATCGGCTTCGCGACGGTGTGCAAATAGAGGTTCCGTCGGATGCGTGGAGGGACATCCCGATCGTCATTGTGGGAGGCGGAATTGCTGGTCTCTCGGCTGCGAGGCGTCTCACGAAATCAGGCTTTGAAGACTTCGTTTTGATCGAGTTGGAAAGCGCTCCCGGCGGAACATCGCGTTCGGGATCAAATCAACACATCTCGTTTCCGTGGGGTGCGCACTATGTCCCGGCGCCGATGAAGGAGAATCGCGAACTGGTTACCTTGCTTGATGAAATGGGCGTGATGGAGGGAACTAACAACGATGGCGAGCCAGTAGTCCGTGAAGAGTTTCTTTGTCGCGATCCTGAAGAGCGCGTTTTTTACAAGGGTCGTTGGTATGAGGGATTGTACTTGCAAGCTGGAGAATCCGAAGAAGACAAGAAACAGTTTGAAAAGTTCCATTCGGAAGTTGATGGTTGGGTATCTTGGCGTGATGGAAAAGGTCGTCGAGCGTTTACACTTCCGGTCTCCGCTTGCTCCGATGATGCAGAAGTAACGGCGCTTGATCGCATCTCGATGGGAGATTGGATGAACGAACGGGGGTTCAACAGTCCGCGACTTCGCTGGTGGGTGGACTATGCGTGCCGGGATGATTACGGCATGAGGCTCGATCAGACCAGCGCCTGGGCCGGTCTCTTTTATTTCTGTTCGCGGGTGGCTAAACCGAAAACTGACTCACAACCACTAATCACGTGGCCCGAGGGCAATGGACGTTTGGTCAACCACTTATTTGAGACTGCCAGGACGAAGGTGCAACTCAATAGAGCAGCGTTGGAAATAATTCCCGTTGAAGGAAACGGGCGAGCGCGGGTGGATGTGATCACGCTTGGATCAGGACGGCCGCAACCCAGTTGGTTACAGAGCTCAAAAAGTCATATTTGCCGCGCCCAAATTCGTGGCGCGCTATGTGATTCGTCCCTATCATCAAAATCCGCCTTCGCACCTCGCTGAGTTTGAGTTCGGATCATGGATGGTGGCCAACCTAACTCTACGTGAACGACCAAAACGAATGTCGCCGCGAGACTTTCCGCTAGCCTGGGACAACGTTCTTTATGAAAGCCCATCGCTGGGATATGTAGTCGCCACTCATCAACGCAGTCTCGATCAGGGTCCAACGGTCTTCACTTATTACTATCCGCTATGTGATGAAAACCCACGTGTGGCTCGCACTCGCCTTTTGGAGACGGATTGGCGTGGATGGGCAGAGGTGACCCTTGCGGATCTTTCGCGCGCCCATCCTGATATTCGAGATCAGGTGGAAAGCCTGGACGTCATGCGTTGGGGGCACGCAATGATTCGTCCGCGTCCTGGATTTATGTGGGGCCAGGCGCGACGGGACGGTGCCAGAGCTTTTCGATCGATACATTTCGCTCATTCCGAACTTAGTGGAATTGCACTCTTTGAAGAGGCGTTCGATGTGGGCCTGCGCGTGGCCGATGAAGTCCTTCAAGAATTGCGGAGTTTGGTGGATTCAACTCAGAAGTGCAACTCAACCAGCGCGCTGTTGCCTGAGCGCCGAAGGCGCGAAATAAGGTAGCCAGGGGCAAGTGCTGAGCGCAGCGAAGCACGTCGCCCCTGGTGCTGTTCGTTAAAGTGTTGAGCTCTGAAAGAGCGACATAACATTCAGACGCAGCAATCTTATGTCGCACTTTCAGTGCTCAGGGGTTCTTCTCTAACGAGATCCAGGGGCGACGTGCTTCGCTGCGCTCAGCACTTGCCCCTGGCTACCTTATTGCGCACCTTCGGCGCTGGGCTCGCAGACATTCGGTCGATCACTGATTTGGACGCCCAGTTGCACTTCAAACTTGAATCCACCAAAAAATGCGATTCCCACCCGAACTGCAACACTACTCGCGGAGCGGGACGGATGACAATAGCCCAGCACTTCAGTGCTGGGATTCGAGCCCCGTCCGTGAGGGAGTCCGCGAAGCGGACGGCTGAAGAGGCAGAAATGTCAGTCGTCCGTTTCACGGACTCGATGTCTTGTGACTCCTGAACCCAGCACTAAAGTGCTGGGCTACTATCAGTCGTCCTGCTTCGCAGGACTGCTGGATCGGACTTCTTTAGCGCCAAGTTTCCAGCCCACCGCCCTACGCTTTCTGCAGCTAGAATGCACCGCCTTCGCGTGGAATGAGTTTTTAAAAAAAGATGACAAGAAATCCCGATTCGGCGGTGTTATCCCTACAGGGAAAGAATTGAGGAAAAAATTCGGCCCCAGCGGAAACAAAAGCCCATTTCGACCGTTATTACTATTAGACGTGGTTGTAACGACGGGAAAGCCGAAGGGCCATTCAGCACTAGCACAAGCCGACATTGGGGAGATTCGTCATGTTGAAGGTATACGCCAAAAATTTGGAGAAGGTCACAATCCTCTTCTTACAAGGAGAAATCGTAACTGGCGAAACGGATATTTTGCGCAATGTCATGCAATCCGTGTCAGAGACGCGGGCAGTCATACTCGATTTGGCGCGGGTGTCTAGAATCGATGCCCGCGGTTTGGGAGTGATGTTGGAGCTGCGTGAACGGACGCAGGCAAGCGGAATTCGTTTTGAACTTATGAACATTAGCAAACCGCTGAGCACGATATTTGAGATGACGCACCTGGATTCGGTTTTTCAAATCACTTCCGAAAGTGAGTTCTTGCGTGCCATCTCGCGTAGGCGGGGAGTGTCTCGACTTCCGCGCGTCCGGCGCCGCTCGCTTGCTGCGCTTAAATCGTGCGCCTAGCACCCGGCGGCCTTCCCCACAGAGCCTTCCGTAGCCCATTCACTTTTAGTCTATCTGCGTCTTGAGAAAGCCGACCGATCGGGAGTGCGGTGAGTTCTAAGGTCTGATTCTGATAGTGCCTGAATTACTGGAGCTGCCTGGCACGTCCACTCTAATAAAACTCTTCCCGGTTACGACGTTATCCGGCAACCTGAAGATCACCTGTGCACAGTCGCAAACAGATACCGATCTGACATCTTCCGCAACCAGATTGAAATTCTGGTTACCTGGATCGACGAGATTGATGGTGACAGAAGAAGCGACTACAACGGGAGGCAGATTCCTCACAAAAACCATGACCCTCGTGTTTCGATCAGGTCCATGATTTAGCAGGTTTGCTCCATTTACCACCGGAAACGGATCTCTCAAAAACAGCACAGAGTCCAGGGCCGCAGCTTGAATTGGTTCAGGCGGCTGTTCTTCAAGAATTAATATGAGGGGAACGGTCGACCCGTCGTCGTTGAGAATCGTACCCTTGCCTAGACTACGAACTCTGATAGCGTGAGTGGCATTTGTAAGATTGACGAAAAAGGTCTCGTCCGGTTCGATTTCGGCATCGCCTTTGACGGTAACTACTACTTGTTTGCTCGTTTCTCCGGGATTGAACGTCAGGGAGCCAAACATTTCCACATAATCATTCACTGACGAAGCGCTTCCGTTCTGCGTTGAATAAGATACTGAGACCACGCTGCCACTCGTCGTGGACAAAGTCACCGAGAAAAATGCGGTTGTAGTACCACTGTTCCCTTCAATCACATGGACATCGCGGATGGAAACCGTCGGAAGCGGATCATTATCCTCGATGGTCAAGGTGGCCGTGCTTTGGCTGCCTAGCGTGTCGAGTGGGCCCGAAGTATTAAGTATGACCTTCGCAGTTTCGAAGGATTCGCTGAGACTGTCTTCATGGATGGGGACGGCGAACATCTTGGAAACCTCGCCATCCGCAAACGTGAGAGTTCCTTCTGTCGCTGTGAAGTCCACACCTGCGGTTGCTGTCCCTGCAATTACGGAAAAACCAACCGTGAGAGGACCCGCGCTACCGCCCGTGCGGTTCAAGTGCGAAGAAGGCCATACCTGCAGCTTCGCTGACGAGCACGGAAGTCGAGCTGAAACTGACGCTGCCGATTGCGGGCGAAGGCGCGCTGCACTGTGAGAATTCAGAAGTGTTTCCCGAAGGGTCGGTGGCCGTCGCCGTGTACACCTGCCCGTCAGGCTGCGTCCCTTGGAACGTAAAATCAAAGCTGGCGTCTCCGCTGCCGTTAGTCAGCACTGTGACCGATCCGATGAGGCGAGCGCCCTCGCCGAAGCCGAGCGGGTCGCAAACGCTATTAGCATAAAAGTCGAGGGCGAACAGGGTAGCGGCCGTGCTGTTGAGCGTACCTATCACATTGACGGAGTTTGCGCCGGGGGTAACAGAGGTGATCACCGGAAAGTTTTGCAGGTTGTTTGCGCCAGTGTCGCCATCACCGGAATCGTTCGGAGTTGGGCCAAAAGCTCCCAGGTCTATGCCGATTCTTGCGTCACTAGGATGGGTCAAGAATCCATTTGAGAAAATCGAGTTAGCACGGAAGGAGTTCGCAGTAGCCGATGTAGCCACTGCAGCGATGCCGTCAGCGCCGTTGAAAGCAATAACGTTTGCCTCACCCGCATTGGTGCCGCCGATAACTGAATTAGACCCATTAAGCGACACGCCGTGAAAGAAATTAGGGATGGCGGCCGTCAGTGAGAGGTTCGCCCCGATGATGTTGCCTCGCACGATGTTTCCCGACCCCTCCAAATGCACTCCATTTGCTGAGCTTCCTGAAATGACGTTGCGCGCTCCCGCTACCGATCCGCCGATAAGGTTGTTGTTGCCCGTGCACTCGATACCGTGGCCGTTATTATTAATGGCGAAGTTACCGCTTGCGTCGGTACCGATGAGATTACCCTGGACGGTGTTGTTCATAACGTGGAAGCCACCCAAGCTAATACCATCAGAAAGGTTGCCCGAGATTACGTTGCCCGCACCAGGCTCAGTTCCGCCGACTGTGTTGCCGGTAACCGGTACGTTCGAGTTGAAGCTGTTGATATTGATACCTTCACGTTGGTTTGGAATCGCAGCATTGCCCTGGACGTTCACGCCGATATGGTTACCCTGAATAACATTACCTGTCATGGGCGAATCGTTGCCCGTACAGCAGCCACGGGAGATTTCAATTCCGATCCCCGTGTTGCCGGAAATGACATTCCTGGCGAGTGAAGTGGTGCCGCCGATAATGTTATTGGAACTTCGAACGTGGATGCCCGTGCCGCCGATTCGGGCGAGCAATTGTGCCGGTAACATCCGTCCCGATATAGCACCCTTCAATCCGGTTCCCTCCTTTTGAACCAATTAAGATGCCGGTAAAAGGCGATTTGTTGATGACGAGGCTGCGCACCGTGCTGTCACCGCCGTCGAGAAAGAGCCCGGTTCCATCGAATTGGTCAGAGCTGTCGATTTCAATGATGGGCGTGCCGGAAAATCCAGGCTGAGAAGTTCCATCAATGACGACCGGGTCAGTTACCGTCGGTAACCGTTGCTGAGGCTTGATCGTCTGATGTCCACTGCCGATGTTGAAAGTAATCGTATCAAGACCGGGATTGGCGTTAGCGTCAATCATGGCCTGGCGCAACGAACCCGGCCCACTGTCGTTGACATTGATCACAACGAATGTCGATGCGGCCCGCGACGCCGATAGGAATCCGGTCACGATTAAGAAAGCAACCGTCACTACCCCGAGCACCAGCGGCACGAACAGTGTGCGCCAAGGGCGGCAGTAGATACTTCGCGCGAGGAACATGGTAATTCGATTCCTAATTGCTGCTACGGTCAGCGAGTCATTTCTTTTTTGAGACAACCGAAGGGAAACTTGAGGTCCGACGCCGTCAGGATAGAGCATTACGCAAGAATTTGCATAACAAAGTCTATGATCGGTAGTGGGGGCTTGGGCAAAAAGTCTTTCTTCAAGTCGGCGAAGCCGACGACTGGATATTAGCCCAGCACTTTAGTGCTGGGGACAGCTGGAAAAAGGCACCGACCTCTTGGGTCCTTCAGGACCTAATGCAACTTGAACGGGCCACCATGGGGTTCCGGTTCTAAATTAACACGGCTCGAATCCTGGACCACCTCATGCATCTCTAACACGTTCGACTGTGAAAACGCTTCCTTCGGGAGCGAGCCAGACTGGGCGTGTCCCTTCACAAACGCATCAGAGCGCACCCAGTTAAGGAAGTCCTGGCGGCTATTCCAGATAGTAAAAACCACATAAGGATCTCCTTCGTTGACCGGGCGGAGAATCTGGTTTGAAACAAAACCAGGCATTTGATCCACCAGCCCCGCACGCTCACGAAACCTCTCCTCGAAGGCTTCGGCATACTCCGGTGCTACGTAGATCCGATTGGCAACTGTTATCACACGCGTGTCCCCCTTTGCTTAACCCTCTCATGATACACCTCGCCCTGTTCACTCATCCGGCGACGGCTTTGAGCGCAATCGTTTGATCTGTGAACGCCGTGCTTTTTCTTCAAGCGTGCGGTTCCTGGCACTGCGCGAGACGCGCGTGGGGACGCGTTTCGCAGGACGATAGTTCAGCTGCGCGACCTTCTTTCGAAGCCTTTGCAGACAGATTGCCTTATTACGGTGTTGACTGCGTTCTGTCCGAGAAGTGACGACAACACCCGAGGGCACGTGCCTCAACCGAACCGCGCTTTCCGTCTTGTTGACATGCTGCCCTCCCGGCCCACTCGAGCGGAAGGTCTCGACCTCGCACTCACGCAGCAAGTCTTCATCTGTTTCAGGCAGTATAATCATCTGGACCTTATTTCGAGCGTCATCAGAAAGCCGGCTGAATTGTTCGCAAGGAACTTAACAGATTAACGAGGTTAACTTTGAACCCACCGCTACCCATCGTCAAAGGAGTTGGTCCGAGCTGCCAATGGCTCCCGCAAGGTCCATGGAAAACTGTTATCGACTTTTTCGAAGATCAATATCCTCACGTGGACGCCGAGACTTGGAATGCGCGGATGGCGAAAGGGCAGGTGATGGATGAAACCGGACGCCGCGTAGATCGAGAGACTGCTTTTCGAGCTGGCGCCTGCATTTTTTATTACCGCGAGCTGGAAAATGAAAAAGCCATACCCTTTGTGGAGCAGGTGCTCTATCAGGACGAACACATCCTGGTGGCAGATAAACCGCATTTCCTGCCGGTCATTCCCTCCGGAAAGTTTCTCCATGAAACGCTTCTGGTCAGACTGCGAAAACAAGGCGCGCCGGAAGCGTTGGTGCCTATCCATCGTCTCGATCGGGAAACTGCCGGAGTCGTATTGTTTTCCCTTAACCCAAAAACGAGAGGTCACTACACTTCGCTGTTTCGGAATCGCAGGGTGAGAAAGGTATATGAGGCTCTGGCACCAACTCTGGAAGACTCGAAGCTTCCCAATTACGAGGCGAAGTCGCATTGTTCAAGGAGAACCGTTCTTTCGCATGAAAGAAGTTCCGGGTGAGGCAAACTCTGAGACTCAGATCAGCGTCCTGAGCAATCTGGGAAGCGTCACTCTGTATCAACTGCTCCCCCTCACCGGCAAAAAACACCAACTTCGCCTTCACCTCGCTGCCTTAGGAATTCCTGTCATCAATGACAAACTCTATCCCGCGTTGACTCCTTCAGATGACGACGATTTTTCCAGGCCGCTGAAGCTGTTGGCGAAATCGATTTCGTTTCAGGATCCGTTGACTGAACAGCAACATTATTTTGAAAGCAGCAAGAGACTATGAGCACTCTCTTAACATGGCGTCGGGTCAGAACTTCAAACGCAGAGGCGCGAAGGCGCAGAGACGCAAAGAAGCGATTCAATACGTTTCGTGCTGTCTGGGTGTCCCTTCGCGGATCGTTCCCTGATGCTGCGGAGAAACATCCGATTCACGAAATAACACGGAGACCACCTAAACTGACCGGTTAACAAAGAAAAACCCTTGGATGACTCTTTCTATCTGGAAAAACGCAAAGACTTCCTTAACTGGGTGCGCCGTCGGTATTGGTCAAACGAAGGAATGCTTCTTCCAGGCTCTCCTGAGCTGGGGTCAACTCATATACTCCAATCCCATGAGCGACTAACAGGGCGTTGACAGCAGGAATGCGCTCCGCCTCCGCATCAATCCGCAAAAAGGCAGTGCCATTCTGGCTAACCGTCACGCCAGGTTCTCTTGTGAGTAACTCAGTCGCGGCTGACAAGTTGTCGACTCGCACTTTGAATCGGCTTGTGGGTGCGACCAACGCTTCCGGCCCGCCCTCATAAAGCAAACGTCCCTCGTGAATGATTCCAACTCGATTACACAGTTGTTCAACTTCCGTGAGCAAGTGACTCGACAGCAACACGGTCAACCTGAATTCATCTCTGAGCCGTCGAATCAATTGCCGCGTTTCTTGTATTCCTTGTGGATCGAGACCATTTGTCGGCTCGTCAAGGATGATCAATTCCGGTGTTGGTAAAAGCGCCTGGGCAATTCCCAAACGTTGACGCATGCCATACGAATAGACCCGCACCGGATCTCGCGCGCGGTCGCGCAAGTTAACGATCTCGAGAACCTCTTCCACGCGCTTTAATTGGACCCCTCCAGACAACGAAGCGAGTAGTTGCAAATTCCTGCGCCCGGAAAAATTTTCGTAGAACGCTGGTGTCTCGACTATTGCGCCTATCCGCGAGCGCGCACGTAGATATTCCCAGTTTGACTCACCCACCGGAAATTTGATCGCGCCGGATGTAGGTCTTACGAGACCCAACAACATCCTCAGCGTAGTTGACTTCCCCGCCCCGTTTGGACCGAGAAAGCCGTAGATGTCGCCCCGCTCAACCCGCATCGTCAGACAGTCAACCGCCGTGCCGGCCACGGAAGCGTTTCGTCAAACCCTCCGTCTGTAGAGCTGTATCCATCATGCCTATCAGAAGCTTACTTCCACCAGCAGCGGCCAGTGGTCCATTCGGCCGACTGCGGCATCACGCAAAACCTCGACTCGTCCGACTTGTCTAAGGTTAGCGGGGCCAAAAATGTAATCGATGCGTCGATCATTGATTGCTGTATCGCCGGCTTCGCGTCCGAGATCACGAAAGTTGCGAAGGATGTAGCTATACGATTCGCTGTCGTGTTTCACGTTGTCCGTATAGAGATTTGTCTCGTTGGCAGCTTTGAGTTCAAAGTTGAAATCACCTGCTATGAAAACCTCAGATGATTCTGTTTGACCTTGTGCCCAATCTACTAAGTCTTCTGTGTAGACCCTTCGTCGGGCGGCATTGAAAGCATCAGCGTGGGCACTCAGGAATACGACCTTCGGGCCCTCGGGGCGCGCTCGGAATGAAGCTGCAAGGGCGAAACGAGCGCCCCCGGAAACCATGGTAAATTTCGCAGCACCATCTTTGACCAACACAGCCTCGAAGCGATCTCCACTCTCCTGATACGCCACTGCACCGCGATATTTACGGTGTAACAGACCTAGCAAAATGTTTAGTTGCGCTTTACCTGTCAGTTCTTGCAAGGCAACCGCATCGGGATCTTCACGTAAGATCACCTCCGCCACTGCCGGCAAATCCTTGTTGTGCGCGCGTGTGTCGTCTTCAAGTTCGGCGTATCCGATATTCCAGGTAAGGAGGCGCAGCGAAACAGCAGTCGTGGAAGACGAGCTTGTGTCTTCAGCCTCATGTGGCTGCGCGAAATAAACGGCGCCCGCAATCATCAGACAAAACAGGACCGAGAAGGATCAGTTTTACCAACATTCAACTAACAATATCCTTCCGTTCAAAGATAACCACCGCAGTGAGCAGCAACCCGATGGTATAAGCGCCGCAGACACACGCTCTGTGCCAGAGACTCTGCCAGGGAATATCCGGCTTGAACACGTCACGCCAGAAGTCCATGTCGGTCGTAAAAAAGTAGGGTCGCAAATGCTCGAAGAACTCCACTCTCCCCACGATGTAGAGAGTGAGGTATGCGGCGATCGTCATAACAGTAGCTTGGGCTGACGAGTCGAAGATAACTGAACAAACGAGCGCGAGAGCGGCGACAACGAGGAGCGCCCACGTGCCCGACAATGCTGCGTAACCGAAACGCATCAGTGCCTCATCGCGCATTATCTTTCCTGGCGCGTCCACGAGATTGAGTGGGCCAGGATAAAGCTCCAGGTTTCCCCAGCCGACGAAAATCAATCCCACCACCAGATTCAAGCCAATGAAGAAAGTGAGGAGCAGAGCCGCGTGAAGGGCTGTAACTAAAAACTTAGCAAGCACGAGTTTGGCACGCGAAATTGGACGTGTACAGATCATCCGCAGGGTGCCGGCGCGCGCCTCGCCCGCGATCTGCGAGCCCGCGCTCATGGACACGAAAATTGGTAGGAGTAGGGTAAAAGAAAACAGGACTGAGTAGAGCGCAAAGGTTAAGCCGTTGAAGTATTGTTTTGATTCATAAGTATATTTGAACTGCTCAACGGCCTCGCCTCCGGTCTTGCGCGCGGCATAGGTGTAGAACCCCCAAAGCATTAGCGCAACGAATCCGATTAGAACGATAAATGAGAGATAGAAGCTTCTAGCGCGGAACAACTTTTCCAACTCTAATCTGAGCAGAGTGAGCATACAGCGCCTTCCGTACTGTTGCTATAACGTGGCTAGCCAATCTGTTGTTCAGCATACTTACACCCAAAGTTGGGGGGCAACGGGACTAGCCACAGCTTGCAAGTGTGGCTGGTCACTACTCGAATTTAGATGACAAACGGCTTTGCTTAGGACAAAAAGGAGGTCCAACTCTTCACGAACGAGATGTCGAGCACGATCCTCGCGTAGCTGACCAGGATGCTTTCCGAGCCGGAGGTAAACCTAGAGAACAACGTTGGCGTTGGGTGGTGTCCTAACTTCTGTAGGGGCGGCTCTCCGTGGCCGCCCATGCTTTAAATTCAAGGGCGCCCACGGAGGGACGCCCCTACATCTGTCTTCGAATTGGGACACTAGCTTGGCGTTGACTAAACTTTACGATGAATCGTTTTGTTGTATACACTACATTTCAATTTACGGACGCCCGCTTGGCTCAGTGGTAGAGCACTCGCTTCACACGCGAGGGGTCAGTAGTTCGAATCTACTAGCGGGCACCAAAATCAGTAGGCAGAAGGCAGGAGGCAGTAACTGGGACTAGCCTTCTGCTTTCTGCTTTCTGCTTTCTGTCTTCTGCTTTCTGCCTTCCGCGTCTGCTTTCTGCCTCCTGCCTTCTGCCTTCTGCCTTCTGCCTTCTTCGTCTTCTGTGCAAAATAAGAAACCCACGTCATCTCTCGATGCGTGGGTTTCGGAAGCGCCGCACTAGTCCGGAATATCAAGACTAGTCAAAGCTGCTCAACAAATTACCGAGCAGCTGCGTCAGGGTTTTCCCCTTTTGCCGTCGTTTCTCTTATCTCCCTGATTCGGGTTTTGCGGCGGCTTTCCCTTTGGCTCAACGACGACTTTCGGCGTATCTCTTGGTTTCGGAGGACGATTGTCCTTCTCTTTTTTCTGCGCGAAAGCACCAAAAGAGACAACGCCCGTCATTACGACTGACATTGTCACCGCCATCAACTTTCGCTTTAGATTCGTCATTTTTCTTGAATGCCTCCTCAGCTCCCATTCAGCGCCTGGGAGAGGAGAAGAGTTGCGCCGCTAAGTGCTTGAGCAACATGGATGCCAAGAGGCATTTCAGACTTGAAGCACTAGTTTTGGACGATCAAGGCCGCTTTCCTGGCCGATTTATCTTTGCCCTGACACCGTTTGGCATCGGTTCGCACGGTATCGTGCACGTTGTTTGGCTGCCCCTGCCGAACCCGGCGGGAAGTTCTGGGCACCCATCCAACGCGCCGCCTAATCCCAAGTCAGCGCCTTACGCCGGCGCTAAGTGTACCTACGTTACCGCTCATATCGAAGGCCCTTAGCGAGATCGTGTGCTCGCCCGCACTCAAAACACCGAAACTCAACCGCATATCTTTCGCGGCCACTGTCAGCGATCCCGTCTTCAGGAAACACCGGAACCCAGGGCCCACCGTCGACGCTGGCGTCAGCTCGCTTGATCTTGCCGGTGACATCTTCCACGTCGAAGACTACGACACCACCATCGCTTCGCAGACGCGCTGGCGCAGCTCTCACCGCCGGCGGTGTGTTGTCGATGTCCACCGGCTCGCTGACGCGTTCACCGGATAGCGCTTGTCCGGTTGGATTATCGGCAGCGTCCGAGACGGTAATCTTGATGATGTAGCGTCCATCGGCCAGGGTTGCTCCATCGATCGTGTAGAAGTTGTCGCGCAGCTTGTCCTTTAGCAGCCGAAACGTATTTTCGTTCAGTGCCCGGTAATAGATCGCGTACTCGAGCGAATCTCCATTGCGATCCTCTGCTTGCCACTGAAACGACCTAGCCCCGCGCTGAAAGAAACGACGCGGCGCCACCTGGGCCACAGCCCCAAACATTGAAGGATCAAGTCCAGCTGACTCTACATTTGGATCAACCGGCATTTGGATTACCGGCTGCAAACCAATGCCAACGGGCAACGCGGTGATCGACAAGACTTCAGGGGCAACGTTCCGCGGCAGGTAGGCAACACTTACGTCTTCCATCCAGGTGGGCGGTGCACTCGCACCCGCGCGCAGGGTGGCGCGCCACTGAATAAACCGCGCGCGCGGACTGGTGATTTGATTTCCGTCAGGATTCTTGTAAGCAGCACTCCACTCACTCCAGGTCGAATCTGGTCGCTCGCCATTTCCGGTTCGCGTTTGCAGTTCGATATTGCCGGCGCTGCGCCAAAAGATCCTGCCCCAGGTCGCTGTTAACTTTGCATCGCGCACCGGCGATTCATAGGAGCCTTCGGACACGGAGGCAACTCCGAATCGCAAGAGCTTTCCCTGATTGCTGGAGGCCGCATAGACCTGACCGCTGCGAACGAGGAAAGATGAGATTTGCCCTTCGGTCGATTGCAGCAGCAAGGTATCGCGACCGTCGTTGGTAACAGAATAGATTCGACCTTTGTCGGCCGTGCCAATCAGAACCGTCCCGGGTTGAAGTCCTGGGGCAATGGCAAAAGCTGTTACCGTTGCGGAACTCCAAACCACATCTGACGCGCCATCGGGCAAGATGCGAAACACGGCGCTGCGAACATTCGAGAGATCCGATCGACTGCGCGAGGTAGGCGTTGCAGCCTGGATCGGATTGCCTGCTTCATCTACAGCCGTGATCGTGACGCTGGTGCTGGGAGTTGCAGCGGCATCGGCAGTCGGCGCCGGAGCTGGTTGTGGTCTGGCAGTCGACGCGGCGTCGCTGAGGGCGAGAGCGTAAATAGAACCATCTGGAGCCGAAGCGAGCGCATGAATCTCTCGCAACTGCGCGTCGAACAACGCGAAGGCTTTGCCCTCGGAAGAAATCCGAAGCACGAGACCGCCCGGATCGGTTCCCGCAATCAAGTCGCCTTGTGCTGTGACTGCCAGCGACATGACGTGCGTTTGATTGGTGCTAACCAGCAAAGACGTTTCCGGTTTAGCGCCCGCGGCGGAAACGCGATAGAGCTTGCCGTTGTCGCCGGTACCCACAGCGATCGCGCCATCGTTAAGAATTGCCAGCGACCAAATGTATTTATCCGGCGGGTCAAAATAGACGTCTCCGCGCCCATCGGCTGAAATACGATAGACCTTGCCGTCCGGAGAAGTGCCTGCATACAACGCACCGTCACGCGAAACCGCAAGCGCAGTGATGTCCAGCTCCGTTGCGTCAAATAACTGCGATCCGCGTCCGTCAGGAGTTACTCGAAAGATCCTGCCGTCGTGTCCCGTGCCGAGATAGACGTTGCCCTGGTTATCGATAACGCTGGACCAGATGTAGGCCTGCTCTGTATTGAATACTTCGCTGAGGTTGGGCGCGAGCATCAATACGCCGGTGTCGGTAATTGAGACTCCTCGTGCATCACCTTTTAATAGTTCTGCTCGTCCATTGATTTCCCAGATGACAGGCTGGCCGGCATTAACCGGGCGAACAAACGCCACAGTGATTACAAAGCAAACGGCAATCAGGAAAATACGACTGAGTTGTTGAAATTGAAGCATGTGCGAATCTAGTTTCCTATGTATTTGGCGTAGAGCGATCGGGCTGTCTTCATCTCGTCGGTCCCGCGAATAATCGAGCGCGCATCTTGAAAAACGGTGAGTTCAAATTCGCCGGTGCGAAAGCGCAGGAGATAGTCGTTAAACTTTACCTCACCCGCACCGCGTAGTCTTTCAGCGAGCGCCTTAAAATCGACCTGCGTCGGCTGAGAAGGTGAAATCTGTACAGCGTTTCGTCCACACATCACGGCTGCAAAATCTCCAGCGGCGGCTTGCAGAGTCTCAAACTTACCCAACGCGCAAGTGGGGCATTCGGGTGCCGGCGGGCCCGGATTAATCTTCCGCCATTCATTACGCCAGACATCGAATTGCATCAGCGACCCATGCAACGCTGCCACATCTCCAGTCAAAAGTTTCAAAGCCTCACTTACCTGAACGGCCGCCACGACACTAATAATCGGCATGATCACTCCGGCCGTGTCGCAGGTTGGCGCAGAAGCAGCAGGCGGAGCTTCTTCAAAGACGCAGCGCAAGCATGGCGTTTGATGCGGCCGGATGGTCATTGTTACGCCGTACGAACCAACAGCGGCGCCATAAATCCAGTTGCATTCATGCTTCACGCAAGCGTCGTTAATCAGATAGCGAGTCGCGAAATTGTCAGTGCCATCCAGGACTACTGCGCAGTCGTCGATTAGTCGTTCGATGTTGGAATGGTTAACGTCGGCAATCTCCGCTTCAACTTCGATTTCGGAATTTATTTCCCGGATGTGATTAGCGGCAGCGACGGCTTTGGGGGTGCGTTCGGCAGCGTCTCGTTCCGTAAACATCGTCTGCCGTTGCAGGTTGGATGCTTCCACAAAATCTCGATCGACGATGCGCAACTTCCCTACGCCAGCGCGAGCCAGGGCCTCAGCGTGAGCTGAACCAAGCGCGCCGCAACCGACAAGCAATGCTCGCGATTCACCCAGCCGCTCTTTGTCCTTCCTTGCCAATTCCATTGAAAAGAATTTGCCGGCTGTATCGTTCGTGATTTTGTGGCGCTAGATCTTCCAATTAATGTACTCGACTCCGCTGCCAGAGCTGCGCTTGCTGCCTGCTGCATTACTTGCTCTGGCGCATCTTTACCAGTCCATAACCTGAACTGTTGGGCTGCCTGCCGCACCAACATCGGCAAACCACCAAGAACCTGGCAGCCAGCCGCGCGCGCTTCACGCAAAAACAGCGTCTCTTGAGGATTGTAAACCAGATCACATGCTAACAGCGCGCCAGCCAGGTTTTCCGCCGTGGCCGGAGTCTGCGATTCGAGGTCTCCAGCAGTACCTAGCGTGGTTGCATTAATAACCAAATCAAAGTCATTAAACTTCGCGCCCGTAAGCGATCGTCCATCAACTTCAAGTTGTTGAGCTAATGTCTTGGTCTGCACTTCATCTCGTCCGAAGACCGTGACATTTGTCGCTGTCCGCTTCAGGCCCCAAATGACCGCCCGCGCCGCTCCTCCAGCTCCAATGACAGCACACTTCGCACTTCCCAATTCACCGAACGCTGCGACGAGCGTTTGAACAAATCCCAGGATATCCGTGTTATAGCCGTGCAGCTGATTTCCTTCGACGACAATTGTATTAACGGCGCCGAGTTCGGCGGCGGACGATTCAATCCAGTCAAGAGAATTCATTACCGCGCTCTTGTGTGGCGCCGTGACGCTAAGTCCCCGGATGTTCCAGTCGATTTCACGCGTAGCTGGATGAACCATCCGCTTCAGGAAAGAATCGATGTCGCGAACGGGAAAAGGGATATAGACTCCATTCACGTCCGCATGATGCATTGCTGCATTGTGCATATGTGGCGATACCGAGTGGCTCACGGGCAAACCAACCAAACCGGTAATCTGTGTTTCAAGATTGAGGCGGTCGATTCGGTATAAGTCCTTCAACTCGGAGATGGTCAGTTGCCCTGTGGCCGTCGCGCTTTCATGATCCAACGCGGCGAAGGTGAGAAAGGCACCTCGTGATGGTCCCAGGATCCGAGTGGCCAAGCCAGTTGGGCCCATAGCAACTGCAATCAATTCGCGCTGTTCCTGATGCGCTCTATCCAACAACTTAAACAACGGCAGACAATCGGTTACCTCATATGCTTGAGTCGCGAGCTTTAGAACTCGCGCTGGCGTGCTCGCCATCCGCTTGTAGGCGTGTTCAATCTCAATGGGGTTCCCGCGAAATCGTGGTACGAGCAAATCAGGTGATCGGATTCCGCTGGAGTTAAGTTCGCTTCACGTCGTCGAACCAGGTCCAATTCCATGTCGCGCCAAACATCAGCTGATTGCGGCCATGAAAACCAGGAACGATTGCGTGTGGCAAAGTCGAGTTCGCGAGTGTCCTCCTTGTCCTGCTGGTCGCAGCGTCACGATCACGGAAAGGCTAAGTTCGCGCAGCAAGGCCTCTAGCTCGCCTACTCGCTCCAACTCATCGGGCAATAAACAATCAAGCCGCAATTCAATCATGTCCGTCTGCGTTGACGCGCGCATGATTTTTTCGCGCGCCGACTCGATCGTCTTTTCACAAATCGGAATGCAGATCCGTAATCTGTGTTGCTGATGCATGAGTTGATTTCAGCGATTAACAGAGTCGACGCTCTGCATCGTAATTCATCTACCATCCGGGAAGGAGACCGGATCTAATTTGGCGGTTCGTTACTGAGAACTTTGGTAGGAGCTTCCGCACCCAGGTGCCGAGTAGTGCCTTCAGTGACGCTCGCGGGAGGCGCCATCAGCTCGCCAGTGTTACGCCTGGGAAAAGTGCTGCCTGAATTGGCGGATTGCAGTGGTGGAGGTGCAACGAATTGTGGCAACGATCGATTTTGATATTCTCGAAAGCGGATGTACTGCGCGATGCCCGTTCCCATCATTGAGAAAGCCGGAATGAACATCCAAAACCACCAACCTTTCCCCATCGGCGAAAACGACAAGGCAAGCGTGATTAGGAGAAACGCGATACCCATAAACGTATTGCGAAAGGCGTTGTCTAGTGTTGGAGCTCGTTTCTGCGCGCGCTTCTCCGCGCGTGTCAAATCTTCTGGCGCGACGGACTGTTGCATCTGGCCGGTTAGTGCCTGGGACACTAAACTAATATTCGCGCCACACACCCGACAAAAGCTGGCACCGTCTAGATTCTGCGCTGCACATTTGGGACAGAACATTTTTTCGACTCCATTGTTACTGCGAACTTTGTGCTCGCTGACGCAGCGCTTCGTATAACAGAATTCCCGCTACGACTGAAACATTAAGAGACTTCAGATGCCCGAGCACAGGAATACGCACAAGTAAATCGCAACGTTCCCTGACAAGACGATGTAGGCCTGAACCTTCACTACCGAGAAAGATCGCGGTGGGCAGTTTCCAATCCCAATCGGAATAGGTTGAACTTGCTTCAGCTGCCGCGCCGACGACCCAGATGTTACGTTCTTTCAACTGCTCTATCAATCGAACAAGGTTGGTGACCCGTGCCACCGGAACATATTCCACGGCGCCGGCGGCAGCCTTCGCCACCGTATCAGTAAGGCCAACGGCGCGGCGTTCGGGAATAAATACTCCTCCGACTCCGGCGCACTCCGCCGTGCGCAGAATCGCTCCAAAATTTCGCGGATCCTCCACACCATCCAAACCAAGCACAAGTGGTGGCTCATTAATCACTATTTTCGCGGCGAGTGCATCGAGCAGTTCGTCGGCGTCGCGATAACGAGCCGCGGCAACTCGCGCGACCACGCCCTGATGATTGATCTCGCCTTCAGTACGATCGAGAGTGACTCTCGGCACACGATGAATCGGCACTCTTGCGCGCTTTGCCAACTCAAGAAGTTCGCCGAGTCGTTCATGTCTTGCTCCCTCGGCAATCGAGATGTTCTCGAGGGCGCGACGGCCGGCGCGCAACACTTCCAATACCGGGATCAGCCCATGAATCTTATCGCTACGATCCGAGCCTCGCTGCGGTCGTTCGGACGCCGCTTCGCCTCCGCGGCGATGATGATCTTCTCGGGAGATACTTCTTTGCTGACGCCGCTGATTTGCCATGACTTAGATCTTACTTATCACCCTGCGCACGATGGAGGAAAGATCGCAAACGTGAATAACGTGTGAATTGGTTCACGTTACTGCTTTCAATAACAGATTCGATGCTGAATTTACCGGGTCGTTCTCTTCTCAAGCCACGCGAACCGGAGCGCTGTCCCGAAGGCCAAATCGCATCCAGTGTTTGGCGCAAGGACAAATATGAATTGTCGTGGTGGGCCTCAGGCGATCTTGCTTGAATCAAATTCTGTAACAACGCGAAATTATCGGCGACCATTAAGCTTTCGACCCGGAAGCGACGAGTAATCGAAGTTATTCGCCGTGATGCGGAAAGTTTCTGGGCGGCCATTGATGTAAAGATCCAGTACCAACTGATCGGCAAAGAATTCGTTAGCTTCGATAATCTCCCTCTCTCCTCCTCTGCCTTTCTGTTCTGCTGACTCAACTCGTTTCGTAATCAACCGGCCGCTAACCAGCAAGGCAATCTGGGACCAGGAGATCGTGATCCCCTCGGCTCCACCAATCTGCTGAAGCTTTATTTCGTCATCGCTGATCTCAGCCGCTCGAATCTGAACCACAGGAAGTCCGGAAAACCCGAGGTCTACATCGGCAACGGTGATTGCGTTCAAGCCAAATGAACCCAACTCGCGAACTAAGAGTTCAGCGTCAGCGCGGGTTGCCGTGCGGGCCACCGGCAGAGCCAGGTGCAGGTTTAATAATCCGTTCCAATTCAGAAAGCTTCAGTTTTAAGAGGTGCGCGGCATCGGGCACTTTAGCGGTGGCTAGGTTGTTTGGCTCAGTGGGCAGTAGGATGCAGTTATATCCGAGTTCGGAATCTTCAAGTGGCTTGAGCTGAGTTAGACGATGGTCCGCCGTTCTTTCGCCACCGGAAAGTGCTGCGGAACAATAAAGACAGTTTGACCGGGTGGGCGGGTTCGATCGCAAACATTTTTCGCAACGAACCATTTCCTCAGGTGAAAAGCCCTGGGGTTCGCTCTGAACCAGAGACTGGTCATCAAGGAATTGCATGTTTTCGTTATCTTTAAGCAACACGTCCTCCACGATTCGGAATTATACGCGCAGCAGAATCACTCATGAGTATATTCGCAGACAGTTCTGGTCAAACGACGATGGTCACTAAAAAAGGGCTGTCATTGCTCGGCTGTATTAGTTTGGCGTGCCTGGCATGTGCCTGCGCCGCTATTCAGCCTCCGGACCCTGCTGGGCCACGAAGCAGTGGCCCACTATATCCGATCGTTCTTACGCAAGAGGCGGAAAGGGCCCAGGCGTCGATAGATGGGTTTAACCGCCTGACGCAGAGCTCAGGTATCAAAGCTGAAGTTACTTTGCAGCCAATCACGGCGACTATCCAAAGCGTACCGATGAATCTCAGCACGCCGTTGTACCTTCCCAAGGTTGGCGTCGAGCCGGAGATGAATGAAGAAGAAACCAGGGAGTCCTTGCGCCGGCTCGTTACTGACTGGCGTCTTCTTATCGGAGCCGATCCTGCGCATCTTTCGCTCGTCGAGAGAACCGATCGGCCCGACGGCGTAAAAGTAGCGAAATATGAGCAGCGGCCTTTTCGTTATCCCTTACGCGGCGGCTACGGGTTGCTGGAGATTCAGTTTCTGGCGAATCGTGCGCTGCGCAACATGACAAGCACTTGCATTCCTGAGGCCGCACGTCTGCAAGCGGCGCTCGCGCAGGTTGTTCCGAAACTCTCGGCGCCGGATGCAATTAAGTTAGTACAAAGTTCCGACATCGTTTCCACGGATGCGAAAGGGCAACAGATTACGACTCGCGTTGCTGCAACAGATCAAGTCTCCGCTGTTGAGTTAGTAACTTATGTGTTACCCGCGACCGGACGCACAGATGCGCTTGAACTGCACATCGCGTGGGAAATTAGTATCGGAACCAACCCCGGCAGATTGGTTTACGTGGATGCTGTTGAAGGAAAAGTCTTGGCGGCCTGCAAACTTGACCAAGATGTGGCAAAAACGCATCCTAGTCCCGTTAATAAACCACTATTTGGAGTTGCAAAAACAGAACTTGGAGTTTCAAAAACACTATTTGGAGTTTCGATTTTCATGCATAACTTCGATCCAACTAACAATATCTCATGGCAACTGGGACATCGTGGATTGGTCGCGGTGTTCATAGACGGCAACAATCTTTTTCACGCCGCACGTTTCCACAACATCGACATTGACTACAACAAGCTGCTTCGAGTTTTGCTCGGAGACGGCAGGCTTTTACGCGCTTTCTTTTACACGGGAGTCGATGTCGGTGCGGAACGGCAGCAGGGGTTTCTGCTCTGGATGCGACGCAATGGCTTCCGCGTAATTCAAAAGGAATTAAAGACGTTCTATGACGGCACGCGTAAAGCAAACCTGGATGTGGAAATCGCAGTTGATATGTTGTCTTTGGCCGGACGTTACGACACTGCGGTATTAGTTTCCGGTGATGAAGATTTTGTCTACGCCGTCAACGCCGTCGCCTACAAAGGTTGCCGCGTCGAAATTGCCGGCTTCCGTTCCAACACTGCACCGAAACTAATCGACGTCGCCGACTACTTCATCGACCTGGGTGAAATTGCAGACAAGGTCCGGAAGGAAGCGAGCCACCCGCATCGTTACGACGAGCGCGAGTTGCACGAGCATGTCCCGGCCCACTTCATGCACGAGCATCTGCAGATTCAGCCGGAAGACGCGACCGTTGAATTCCAAACAGCATTGCGTGTCGTCCTGGAATCAGATCTCGCTGAGGAAGCTGAGGGCTTTGGCGACTCTGCTCCTGAATTCATTCGCGTGACTGACGAACAGTGAAGGCTTCGGCGAACCAGGATTCTTATGAAGTTATTCACCGTCGCTGAAGCGAATGCGTTACTACCGACCGTGCGAGACATTCTGAAAAGGATTCAGCACGCCCGGAAGCGACTGGCCCCTTACCAAGCCGATGCGAAAGCCGCGGCCGAAAAAGCCGAACAGGGTGGCGGCGGCGTCGCTGATGGCGTGCGCTACGCGAACTTGCTAATTGAACTCACTTCCCAAACCAACGAGCTCGAAATGCTCGGTGTGCAATTGAAAGATTTCGATCGCGGACTGGTGGATTTTCCGTCTCTGCGCGAGGGTCGGGTTGTCCTGCTCTGCTGGCAAATCGGTGAAGGTGATGAAGTGGAGTGGTGGCATGACGTCGAAGATGGGTTTGCGGGACGCACTCCAATTTGACGCGAGTTTTCCACAGGATGTCTTCACTTCTTTGCTTCTCCTGCTCGCCGAGTCAACTCCAACTATCTGAATAATTCTGATTGACCACTTAAAGTAGTTCCTGATAGGATGCGCCGCGATCGCGCACCGAGCTGGACAAAGGACAGGTGTCGTCGTGAATCCGGCTCTCCAGATTCCCCTTCGGAGGCGCTTGGTATGCAATGTCCGTCATGCGGCGCGCGCATGGAATCCGGCTTCGAACAATGTAGTCAATGCGTCGCAGGATCCGGGAATGAAGTGGCTGCTCTTTCTGCCTCAACTATCAATATGCAAGCCGACGAACCGCAACAAACTTCAAAATTGATCGAATTCCCGGGAGTCTCCCGAAGCACGGTTCCGTACTGGCGTAAGGAGTTAAGTGAACGTGTGCGCGAGGTGCAAGAGAAACGCGCTCGCGAGGAAGCTTTGGATCTGGAGCTCACAAAGACGCCGTTGACCAGAAGAGCTCGAAGCTGCTGCGCAGTTGGAGTTACTTCCTCAGCCGGCCGCCGCCCCCGTTAATCCTCTTGTTGCTGCTGCTCTCCGGCGGATCGAACGAGCTTACGAAACAGGGGGCCTAAACAACCAGTCTGCGCATGTGGCAAGCGCGACTGCTGTAGCTTTTACTGCACCGGTTTTATGCGACGAACCGCCACTGGAAGTCGCTGTCAACTCCAATTCTCATTTCGACGAGCCGACGCCACAACCGGACAAGGCACACAATCTTGTTGTCGTTCCCCCAACTACAGACTTCTGCGGCTGCCAATGTCTCGAAACCAAGGCGAATGATTGGCGACCTTAACGATCCAGCTCTCAACTACCTGGATTCCGTCCGTGTAGCTGCGCCGTTTGAAACTTCCAAACACGAGCGGGCGTCAATCTTGTCTCGTCTGGTTAGTGCCGTTCGTCGACTTAATCGTCGTCAGTGCTCTCTGTGCACCGTTCGCTGCGGCGTTGGAGCTGATAAACGCGGACTGGAACTCCCTGCGTGTGTGGCTCATTGCTGCGGCAATATTTTGCATCGTCGGTTTTCTTTATTTCACAATTTCCACAGCATTAACCGGCCGAACCGTGGGTCTGAGGCTTTTATCCCTGCGAGTCGTCGATGCGCGGACCGGCCTTATTCCTACAGGAACTCAAGCTGCCGGGCGTGCTTTGATTTATTTGGCATCGCTGCTCATCCTCGGTGTAACGTCCATCATTGCCCTGCTTAACCCGGACCGTTTGACGGCACACGATCGCATCACTCGCACCGCGGTCGTTAACGGGTAGACAATCAGAACATTCCAGTTAAGGGGCCCTCGATTGAGGGCCCTTTTCGTTTGCCTTGCGTAATCTGTTAGCCTCCGGGGTCGATGCAGCAGGAAACCATTCAGGAAGTTGTTGCCGAACTTGAGTCGACCTTGACCGGCCACTTTGTGGGTCGAGTTTTTCAACTCTCTCCTCTTTCGTTTGCGATTGATTTTGGTGTTCGTAACGAAGGCTATCTTTTCGTTAGTGCAGAGCCTGCGCAACCCCGACTCTATTTGATCAAGAGGAGCACACGTGAACTTGAAAAGCAGTCAAGTTCGCCTTCGCACTTCCTTCAGGCCTTTCAGCATCTGCTGAAAGGCGGTCGATTAATCAACGTCACCAGGGACGAGTCGGAGCGAATTGTTCGACTTGAGTTCCTTGCGGAGAATGAAATCGGGGAACGAAAGGTTATTCACCTGGTCTGCCAGCTGACTGGCCGTTCCGCCAATCTGTTCCTATTGGACGAAAACGAGCTGATTCGTCAGGCATTGAGACCACCAAAGGGCGAAGGTCAACAGCCAGGGCAACCCTATCAACCGCCACCACAGCAGCCAGGGCCCGCACATCCCGAATCGCAAGAGTTCAATTACGATCGAAAGAGCTTTCCCTTCTGTTTCCCAGGCATTAGACGCGCATTACACAAGACTTGAAGACTCGGAGAGTTTTGATCGCCGGGCACAACTCGTAAACGAGCGTGTGAAAAAAAAATTAGCGCAGCGAAAAAAGCTCAAGCGAAATTTGGAACGCGATCTCGCTGAACATGGTGATCCGGAGCAACATAAACGACTTGGCGATCTCTTACTTGCGAACATCTCCACTGCCGTTCGTTCCGGCAACAAGGTAACGCTGAAAGACTACTATGCTGCCGAAGCGCCCGAGATTTCGCTTGAGTTGGATGAGGATGCTTCGCTTCAGGAGGAGGCGGCCCGCTACTTTGGCCGTTATTCGAAAGCAAAGCGGGCGGCACAGGAAATCAGCGCACGGCTTGCGAAGATCGAATCCGAACTTCTTGATCTTGAAAAACGCCGGCGGGAGATCGAGAAGATTGTCGCGACCAGAGATGAAGCGGGACTGGCTAAATATGACGAGCCCGCCGTCAATTCAGATCGGAAACCACGGGGAAAGCAAGAGGAAAAGATTCCGGGAGTGCGTCGTTACTTGTCGTCTGATCAATACGAGATTCTGGTGGGACGGGCTGCCCTGACCAACGATAAACTAACTTTTAAGATCGCGCGTCCGCACGACCTTTGGCTGCACGCCGCAGATTACCCGGGATCTCACGTCGTAATTCGCAATCCCTCGCGAAAAGAAATTCCGCACCGCACCATAGTCGAAGCGGCGCAACTTGCGGCGAAGTTTAGTCAGGCAGGCGATGATTCCAAGGTTACCGTTCATTACACCTCGCGCAAATTTCTGGCTAAACCAAAAGGCGCTGCACCGGGATTAGTGAGAATGTCGAGCTTTAAAACTGTCAATGTCGCACCCGGCGAGCCGATCCCTCGAATCAAAAACTCCCTTTAAAGGACTCGGTTCTGTAAGTTTTTTGTTTCTGCGATAGTTTCAAAACGCAATAACAGTTAAGTAGAACGGTTATTTAACGCGAAGAACCAGTCATAACGCTCCCGACGCGTTGCTAAGTAGGCCCTTCGTTGGTTAGTATCTGCACATCCCGTGGCCCCCTCTAACAATCTGGAAAGGAAGGAAAACAAAATGGGACTCTTTGACAAAATGTTCGGACGAGGTGCGTCCGACGCGCAACAACAACCCAACGCGGAGCAACGCTTCAACACCCTGAAACAGAAGTACACCTCGGTGCTGAACGCCGCCGATCAGGAAAAGATTCAGTTCCTGAATCTGCACGTGCAGGATGACAAGCTTTACATCAAGGCGATTGCTCCTTCCGAAGAAGCGAAGAGCAAGTTTTGGGATCAGATCAAGCTAGTGAACCCAAACGCGGACGACATCACCGCCGACATCAGCGTAGATGCCAGCAGGTCGATGGGAGCCGCGGCCGGAGGCGGGGCCGGGCAAGGTGGACAAACCTATACTGTGAAAGCGGGCGACACACTCTCAAAGATCAGTAAGGAGTTCTATAAAGATGCTAACGAGTACATGCGCATCTTTTATGCAAACCGGACCACACTTAAAGATCCTGACAAGATTCAAGTGGGACAACAGTTGACGATTCCTCCTGATGACAATGCGTAGGCATGCTTAAGTGAACAATCAGGGCGACTCCAGGAGCGATTCGGGAGTCGCCTTTTTTGCGCGAAGCAGGTCGTTTGTTCCTCCAGGGTCTATCGGAAATTCGCGTGGATCTTTGACTTCGGGTTAGTAGCGGCTTTTCGAGGTTGATATGGATAAGGTCGTGACGTTGGCGCGAGATGATCAGGAGATTGAGAGTTGTTTCGAGGTGATGGCTGAGTTGCGCCCTCACTTGAAACGAGAGGACTTTGTGTCACGCGTGCGTCGGCAAAACGCAGAGTCGGGTTATGAACTGGCTTATCTAAAAGTTGAAAAGGTTAAGGCGGTCGCCGGCTTCCGCGTTTCCGAGTGTCTCGCCTGGGGCAAGTTTCTTTATGTTGATGATTTAGTTGCCGGAAGTGACGACAGGTCGAAGGGATACGGTGGAATCCTGTTTGATTGGCTTGTTGCTTATGCGCGTGAGGCTGGCTGTGACGAGTTTCACCTGGACTCCGGCGTACAGCGCTTTGCGGCGCATCGCTTCTATTTGAAAAGACGCATGGCCATCGAAGCTCATCATTTTGGCTTGAAGTTAAAAACTTAATTGATTACTAAATGACTGTAGCGGAAAGCAAAGCTATCGTTCGCCGATTCTACGAAGAGCTGTGGAACGAGCGCCGCATCGAGATCGCCGATGAAATTTTTGCACCCGATTGCGTGACGCATCAATTGCAGTCGGGGTCTGAAGATGTTGGTGCGCCGCGCAATGCGGAGGCAATTAATCACCATGTTGCCGCTTGGCTCACGGGCTTTGCGGATTTACGTTTTGAGGTCGAGGAAATATTTGCGGAAGCGGACCGAGTTGTAAGCCGTTGCGTTGCGCATGGCACCCATACCGGGACTTGGTTCGGAATCAAGCCAACCGGCAAACGTGTCAGTATCCGCATGGTTGTTATTCATCGAGTTAAAAATGGGAAGATAGCTGAAGATTGGGTGTTGGTAGAGTCGCTGGGATTTCTTCAGCAACTGGGACTGCTGCCGCCTATCGAAGCGATACTCGAATCAGCAGTTTTGAAGGGGCCTCAAACATAGGGGAACACTGAAATGATCTTGCAAACACCTCTCAACATGCACGCGGCGCGAACCGCGCTGAATCAGGATCCCGAACTACGCCAGTGGGCGGAAATCTGGCTAAAGAATAAGGAACGGGCCAGCCAGGCGACGATGTCTGATGAAGACTTTGAAAGACATTGGCTCTTTGTTCGACCTGAGCAGATGCACAACGGCGCAATTGAGGCCGTTACCGCTTATCTCGAGCGAAATGAAGCCCATTAACGGTGAGGCTAGCTGAGTCTCGTCGCTAATCGCGGGGTTTCTCCCTTAAAAAAACTAATCCTTGTACCCCCCGTAACCGCTGACTTATACTCCCTGGTGTGGATATGGGTCAGAGCTGACCCCCACTCCCTCCGCCCGGTGGCAACTATCACCGCCCCATTCGCCGGACGCCTCAAGAAACAGAAGCCAGAAGTCAGGAGTCAGAGGCCAGAAGTGTAGGCCTTTTGCGTTCTGCCCTACTGCCTACTGACTCCAAACTCCCGACGAATCCGTGTCAACTTCACAAACAACCGAACCCAAATCAGGCAACGAGGGCCTTGTTGCCGGCGTCGTCCTTCAAGGTCGCTATCGCATCGTGCGGCAACTCGGAAAGGGCGGGATGGGAGCCGTCTATGAAGCTGTCGATCAGCGATTGGGCATAACCGTCGCTTTGAAGGAAACATTTTCAGCAGACGCGAATGTGAGGAAACAGTTTGAGCAGGAGGCGCGGTTGCTGGCGAGCTTGCAACATCCCGCGTTGCCGCGCGTAACGGATCATTTTGCGGAAGCCGATCGGGCTTTTCTCGTAATGCAGTTTATAGCGGGCGCGGATCTGGCACGCATCATCTATCAGCAGCCAGGGCCCTTTCCTCGGCAACAAGTCGTGGCGTGGGCCGATCAGCTGCTTGATGCGCTAATTTACTTACACTCGCAAGACCGTCAGGTAATTCATCGCGATATTAAACCGCACAATCTCAAACTTACAGCCACTGGACAGATTGCGTTGCTTGATTTCGGATTGGCGAAAACACAGGTTGGGGAAAGCTCAACTTCATCCTCGACATCGTTCTTTGGATACACTCGCCAGTATTCACCGCTCGAACAAATTCAGGCTTTGTCCACGGGACCCCACAGCGACATCTACGCCCTGGGCGCAACCCTTTATCACTTGCTTACCGGAACTAAACCTGCGGACGCATTGATGCGCGCAGCCGCCGCGTCAAACGGACATGGTGATCCTCTGAAACCTGCCAATCTTGTTCATCCAGCTGTGGGCTCCGAGATCGCGGCGATATTGACTAAGGCCATGGCCCAGAACCCGGAACAGCGCTACCGCAGTGCTGCCGAGTTTCGCGAAGCGTTGCGCAGGGTTGGCAGGAACGCTTCAAGCCGGAGTAGTTATCAGCCGTACCCTGCGGGAAGTGTTTTGTTTTCTGAAGTAGCCGACGACCTTGAAATTTTTAAGACGCTACATACTTCCCGCAGGCGCAAAGCTGATCCGATTTTTGTCGCGTTGGTTGTAGTTATCATGCTGTCGGCCGCAGGCGGACTTCTCTTTGCCTATCGGAAATGGCATGAGGCGCCGGCTTCATTTAGCAATGGTCAGCGGTCACTCCGTCCTGCTCTCGAAAGCTCTCGTGAGAATCCTTCCCCTAACAACCCCACGTTCGCTCCAAACAAAACGCACTGGCCTGAAGGCAAGGACGTCGAAAGCGCTAACTGTCGTAAATCGTCGCGACCGTTCAGGCAATGACGATTCCGGCGATAGCGCAATCGCCGAGCAGGTACAGCGCCTTGAGAAAGTGAAGTTAGCAAACCCCGGAATTGCGCGGCGCCCTGAGTCGATTACGGAATCCAAAATTGAGCCGAGTCGCCAAATCAAAATTCCCGAGATTCGTTTGCCGTCAGCCGAGATTAAGGAGCAGGACGTGACTTCCGGCGCGAAACCAATTCTGCTGAATCCTTATCGGCCTGCCGTGCGACCTGTTAGTTCGTGGTCTGGAAAAACTCCTTAAGAATCCGCGGATGGAAGAATTAAAGGGAGTTCCAAAGTCCAAGTCCAAGGCCCAAGGCCCAAAGTCCGCGAATCTAAACTTGAGGCGGTTAGCTTAAGCCTTGGAAATCAGACATTGGGACTTGGGCCTTGGACTTTGGACCTTGGACTTTGGGCCTTGGACATTCAAATCGGCAGGTCTACTACGAAGCGGGTTCCTTTACCGACCTCACTTTCCACTGCAATCCGGCCGTCATGCTGCTCGACAATCTGACGCACGATTGCTAACCCCAATCCCGTGCCTCGTTTCTTCGTCGAATAGAACGGTTCCCAGATACGATTAAGTGTCGTGGGATCCATGCCTTTGCCGCGGTCAGTTACAGTCACGCGTGCCATACGCTTTTCGCCGTCAGCTCCCGGCGCACCGGAGCTCACAGCCGAAGTTGAGATCGTTACCGGCGACTCGGTCGCGCTGGCATCAATTGCGTTCGCAATCAGGTTGACGAACACCTGCCTTAACTGATGCCCGTCCCAATTTCCGACCAGGCCGTCATCGCTAAACTTCTTTTCAATGGGTGTTTGTTTTTCTCGCACACTTTCGGAAACCAAATCCAGACTCACGCTAATGAGCTCGTGCAGGTCCACTCGATGACGTTCCAACGCTTTCTGTCGCGAGAATTGAGTTACATCAACGACGAGCTTGTTTAAGTGCCTGATACCACGTTCGACCAACTCGATCGTGTTTAGAGCATCTGGATCCTTGACGCCATCACGCAACATTGAAACACCGAGCCGGATACTGCCGAGCGGATTGCGAATCTCATGAGCAACCTGGGCCGTCGCCTGTCCGACCGCAGCGAGCGATTCAGAGCGGCGCAGGCCTCGTTCAGCCTCGGCTGCTTCAGTGGCATCTACGAGCGTAATAATTTGACCCTGGTCGCCATTGATGGCCAGCGGGGAAGAATAGACGTCGAAAGTCTTTTCATTATGGGTAGCTGCCGCGCCGCACATCCAACGTCCGCGATACGTGCTTCTGGTAGCCCGCACCGCCGTCGCAGCTTCAAGCATCTTCATCGCGTCGTCCGGAGCAAACTTTTCGTGAATCGAGGCGCCGATGCTGGCTCCGGGAAAGATCTCAAAAAAGGCGGCATTTGCGCTGCGCACGTGATCCTCTTCATCAATCGCTGCAACAGCACTAACCATGCCCTCAAGCAGTTGAGTGGTAAACGCGCGTTCGCGTCCTGCTTCCAACATACTCCTTCGCATTTGTTTGAAGCGTCGTTGTACCTCCCAGAACGTGCCTGCAGCGACCATGAAACCTACAAGCAGCGCCACCACACTCCAACGGCGGATCGAGTTAATAGCCTCCTGCTCGATTGATATGCGCTGCTGAAAAATTTCCTGCTGCTCGGCGTCGGTTTTGGTCAACAACGCATTAAGCTCCTGGTCGACCACCCGAAAGCTGGCAAAGCCCTCCAATGAATAGCGACGAAGATCTTCCGTAATCTCTACATAGGTTTTGAGGTCATTGTGGAACTGGGACCACAACGGATCTCTTGTTAACGGGGGAGTCTCGAGCTGTCGCACGAGCTTATCAACTTCGTTTCGAGAGTCGTCCAGCCGGACCGGAAAGGGAGGCTTAAGTTCGCCCCTTGACTCAGAGTCAAGGCGCTTACGCGCTTCGTTATTCAATTGCGTCACTGCCAGTCGCAATTTCAGCAGCAGGCGCATCCGAGCCCCGTGTTGACTTCCCAACTCAGACACCCGGAAGCTCACGGCATTCATTCGTTCTACACTCAGGTATCCCAACAGATAGATCAGCGCCAGTAACAGAATAAAGCCGATTACTAAAGGTGTGATTGCCGGCGCGATCTCGCGGGCACGCGGACGCGGACCCTCCGGCGGCGGCGATTTCGCGCCGTCGCCTTGGTTCGGTTTTGTCCGGCGATAAACCAAGCCGCTAGCGTCCTTGCTTGCGGGCGCTTTGGGACTAGGCTTCGCTGATTTAGGCTGGGCCATGCTTTACGTTTGTGAGTTGGATGTATTCGGGGCCAGATGAACTATAGAAGAATTGGAACTGGCAGACTAGGGTTTTGCGTCCATCCAATTGTCCGCAACGCCAACGTCGACGACAAGGGGGACGTCCAATTGTACGGCTGTTTCCATTTCATCGTTTGAGAATTTGCGCGACTTGTTCGCTTTCGGCCGCTGGGGTTTCAACCAGGAGCTCGTCGTGGACCTGCATCAAAAGTTTTGCCTTTAGATTCGCTCGTTTGAATTCTTCGGCAACGTGGAGCATCGCTATTTTGACGATGTCGCTCGCCGTGCCCTGGATCGGCATGTTGATGGCTTCGCGCTCGGCCGCCTTCCTAATGTTCGCGTTGCGATCGCTGATCCCCGGCAAGGGACGGATGCGTCCATAGATTGAACGAACATAACCGTGCTCGCGCGCCCGCAAGGGCACTTCTTCCATGTAACGGCGCACACCTTTGTAAGTGTTGTAGTAATCAGCAATTACCTTCTTTGCTTCAGCGCGTGAAATGCCGACGCGTTGAGACAAACCCCACGGTTCGATCGCGTATGCAATCGCAAAATTAACAATCTTCGCAAAGCGTCGTGCCTCTTTCAGCTCAGCTTCCGTCTTGGCGCCAAAAACCAGCCGGGCGGTGCGCGCGTGAATATCCTCGCCATTTTGAAACGCTTCGAGCATCACCTCGTCCTGAGTGATGTGCGCGAGCAGGCGCAATTCGAGTTGCGAGTAGTCAGCTGAGATAATTTTGTTCCCCGCCTCCGCGACAAATGCACGCCGGATCCGCCGGCCAAGTTCGGTGCGGATCGGAATGTTTTGCATGTTAGGCTCACTAGAAGACAGACGGCCGGTGGCGGCGACTGTCTGATTTAGTAAGCAATGGATTCGGCCGTCGGCTGCGATCTGATGTGGCAGGGCATCCGTGTATACGCTCTTCAATTTATCGAGCTCGCGATAGTCGATGATGAGTCGTGGCAATTCATGGGTCTGTGCTAACTCTTCGAGCACTGCCTTACTGGTTGAAACTCTTCCCGTCGAAGTTTTTCTCCCGGAAAGGATATTCAGCTCACCAAGAACATCGCCTACCTGTTTGGGCGAACCAATATTGAATTCACGGCCAGCGAGCTCGTAGATCTTTAGGGTCAGCTTGTGCAACTCCTGACCGATATAACTCGAAAGCTCAGCCAGCACACTCGGGTCAACCTTCAACCCGGCCTGTTCCATGCTGTAAAGCAACGGCGCCAACGGCAGTTCCACTTCCGAGTAAATCGTTTCCAGCTTCTTTTCGAGGATGCGTTGATGAAGGACTTTAGCGGTGCGTCCAGTCAGATCAGCAGCCGCGGCAGTACTCCACTGCGTTGACGACCAGCCTGAGGGCGCCGCATCGAGTCCATCCACTCCCAACGCTTCGCGTGCCAGGTCGCTTAATTCGTACTTACTGCGATTCGGATCCAACAGATAGGCGGCGAGAAAAGTATCGTCTTTAACCCCTTCCAGGCTCACGTTCAATCGAGCCAGCAATCCTGTGGCGCGCTTGACGTCATGAACGGATTTCTCGATCAGCCCATTTCCCAGAAACTCTCGCAGGCCATCCAGCGCCACTCCTTGTCCTTCTTTAAAATTCTCAAGGTCGACATAGGCCGAAACCCCGGCCGCTGTAGAAAGCGCAATACCCGCCGCTACGTCGTAAGCCAGACACTGCTGATCTGCGGTCTCGGTTGGGGTCGGATCACTTACGGAAATCCCTACCGCTTCCGCGTCCCAAAGCGTCTTTGTTAAGCGCTCTAACTCGTCTCGCGAACGGACCACGCTGTATTGCAGTTCCGACGTGTTAGCGGGAGTAATCTGAGTGGCAGCGTCGGCAAATTCGCGCGTGAGGTTTGCGAATTCGAGTTCCCGAAAAAGCTCGTAAGCAGCGGCACGATCCGGAGGCCGGCTCTTAATTAGATCGAGATCAAGCTCAATATCCAAATCGATCTTAATGCGCGCCAGTTCGCGCGACTGCCGAATAATGTCCGCGTTGTCACGTAACGATTCGCGATAAGTTTTGTGCTTTACGTCTTGCCAATGCTCGAGAGCGTTTTCAATTGAACCAAACTGCTGGATTATCTGCACCGCGCCTTTAGAGCCGATCCCTGGAGCGCCCGGTATGTTGTCTATCGAGTCACCCATCAGGCCTAACAATTCAACAACCTGAGTGGCAGGCACCCCAAATTTCTTTTCAACCCACGCTTCGTCACACCATTCGATTGGAGGCACCGGCTCTTTTCGTTTAACTACTTGCGAGTTCTGGCGCATGCCAATGATCAAAGGGTCGCTGACTAGCTGGCACATGTCCTTGTCATTGGAAACTATCACCGCCTTGAACCCTCGCGCGGCTGCCTGTGTGGCCAGAGCGCCGATCACGTCGTCCGCCTCATAGCCCGGCGCATTGATAATCGGGATGTTGAGGGCCTCGCAAAGGCGAATGATGTAAGGAAGCTGCGAAGCCAGATCCGGCGGCATTTCGAGACGATTGGCTTTGTACCCGGCAAAAGTCTCATGCCGAAAAGTTCTTTCCTTCGATTCAAAAATCGCGGCAATGTAATCCGGCTTTTCATCCTGCAGCAACTTGCGCAACATGTTGGTGAAAATGTAGACCGCCTGGGTGACCTGGCCTTTCGAATTTGAAAGCGCGGCCACGCGATTCGCCATCGGCGCAAAGAACGCGCGGAAGATGTGCGACATGGAATCGATCAGAAAAATGCGCTCAACTGGCTTGTCACCAGCGAGAGCTTGCTTGGTTGGCATGTGTTTCGATCATAGAGACACGGATATGAAGTTTCAAGCAAGCTCGCGTTTCGGGTGGCGGGTAGTTCGGGTGTCGGGTGTCGGGTATCGGGTTCGGGTGTCGGGTTCGGGTATCGGGTCGTTTAGGTTTTGGTCTTAGGTCTTAGGTCTTAGGTCTTAGGTCTTAATTTTCCTTGTTGGGATTACTGGTCATGAACTTTCTAACACGCGATACCCGAAACCCGATACCCGACACCTGACACCTGACACCTGACACCCCGACCCTCACTAGTGTGGCGGTTTTTCGTCGAGTGTTGGCGAGACGCAACACCGCTCCATCACGCAATACTGAAAACACTTAATGTTTTAGTTGGCATGTTCATTGCTCCCAATCTAGGTGCGAACTCGAAACTCGAAACTCGAAACTCGAAACTCGAAACTCGAAACTCGAAACTCGAAACTCGAAACTTGAAACACCCAAGGACCACCGATGATGAAGCAAACCACATTAGGCTCGCCGGTTGAGACGGACGGGGTCGGACTCCACACCGGCGTTGCAGTGAAGGTGCGTCTGCTGCCGGCGCCGCCTGACACGGGATATGTGTTTCGCCGCACCGATCTCGGCGGCTTCGAGATTCCCGCTACGGTGGAGTCGGTGGCGCATTGTGGTTACGCGACTACCTTAATGCGCACAGGCGTGATGCTTTCGACCGTGGAACATCTACTGGCTGCACTGCGCGGAGCGAATGTAGATAACGTCTTTATCGATGTGGACAATCTCGAAATCCCAATTATGGATGGCTCAGCGGAAGTCTTTACGGACATGATCGGGCGTGCCGGGTTGGTGGCACAGCCGTTGGCGCGCCGCGCGCTGTTGGTCCGTGAACGCATCTCCTTTGAGCAGGGGAACCGCCGGATCAGTGTCGAGCCTTCCGACCATTACGAGATCGATTGTCTGATTGATTTTCCACACCCCTTGATTCGAGTGCAGCAGTTTTCAATACAGTTAACCAATGGTGCTTTTAGTCGCGAGATCGCGGCGGCGCGCACCTTCGGTTTCACTGACGAAATCGAGGCGCTGCAAAGATCGAACTTAATCCGCGGTGGCTCGCTCGATAACGCCATCGTGCTTACGCCCGAAGGGATGCTGAATCAAAGCGGCTTGCGATTTCGCGATGAATTCGTGAGGCACAAGATCCTGGACATTATCGGAGATCTCGCGTTGCTGGGAATGCCTATTCTGGGACGCGTAGTGGCGGAACGCAGCGGTCACATTTTGCACGCCGGACTCATGTCAAAACTTCTGCGTGTACGTTCGGCGTGGGATATCGTTGACATGCCTGCGACTGCAGCGGTGGGAACTCCTGGATAAAAAGCGCTGACAAGTCAGCGCACTCCCAAGACGCGCTTCCATCCAAACATGAGCGGTTTTGGAGTGCGGCAACCCGTTGCCGCTTTCTAGTGTTGCAGCGCTGTCATCAATCCTTTAGTTCTTCACCAGAAATAAAAAGCGCTCAGAATTAAAAAGCGCTGTCAGCGCACTCCAAAGACGCGCCTCCATCCAAAACATGAGCGGTTTTGGAGTGCGGCAACTCGTTGCCGCTTTTTCTAGCGTGCTTCGCCGTCATCAATCCTTAGTTCCTCGACAGAACTAAAAGCGCTGACAAGTCAGCGCACTCCAAAGACGCGCCTCCATCCAAAACATGAGCGGTTTTGGAGTGCGGCAACTCGTTGCCGCTTTTGTCCAGTATTGCGTCATGATTGATCGCTACTTCTCGGGCAGGAATTCATACGTTATTCGCAGATGAACCAGGCCGGGAACTATCTCAGGCCTTACCTCTTTTGCCCGCAACCGCAAAGATCCTCCGGCTGGCGCAACTGGAACAACACTCGAAAGCTGATCCGGGCGTAATATCTTCAAAGGATTAATCCGCGAATCAACCGCCCCCTGTACGAGCTGCAATATCGAGCTTCTCGCCAGCGAAGGAACATTCTCCAAATGAATGTCCGTAAGCTTGATTCGGGCCTGGAGCGTTTGCGCGTTCCGGTCAAATTCAAGATTCCATTCCGTGTTGGCCCACCCACGAAATTCCAGACAGCCAAGCAGCGTCGAATTATAAGAACCCGTAAAAGCGAGTGGCGCTACCATTCTTCCCTGCTCGAATTTGACGGCAGTTTTCACGTTACCGTGTTCTCGTCGCAAGGTAATTATGCTCGGGCAGATGCGCGCTGATTCATCGGTTCGATTTCTGTCTGAAGCTGTTATCACCAGCGGGGTCGAAGGCGCCTTGAGATTGTCGAATATTGCTTCAAGAAATGAATTAAAAAACTGTTCATTCAGGGTGACAGATGCTTCACCAGTTCGGGGTTGTTTGCTTGCTTGACCGGAAACTCCCCAAGCGAAGGCAAGGATAAGGACTAGAGACGATGCGAGTCGTAACCGGACAAGGAACGAGATTCGAAACGAGTTAGATTTTCCGATATTACTTAGACTCATATATGAAACTCAGACTTGAAACTTGAAACTCGAAACTCGAAACCTTTAGAGCCCACTGCGAACAATGTCGTGTAAACGAATCAGCCCCACACAAACTCTATCGCCATCGACAACAGGCAAGACCGAGATCTGAGACGGCCGATCTTCCATCAATCTCAAGGCGTCATAAGCAAGTGTCGCTGAGGAAACAACAACCGGGTCGCTTGTCATTATTTCCTCGCTCTTCAAACTCTCTAGCGCCGCATGGTTCCGGCTTTGAATCGCTCGACGCAGATCGCCATCGGTAATAATCCCCGTCAAATGGCCTGACGCGTCGATCACATTGACGGCGCCCAATCCACCTTTGCTAATCGCTTGTACCACCGCCATCCAATTAGATTCTGATGGGATAATCGGGTTGTCGTGTCCACCGTGCATCAAGTCCTCGACCTTTAGTGTTAGCCGCTTCCCGAGGCGACCGGCGGGATGATTGCCAGCGAAGTCATCGAGGGTATGACCTTTCCGTTTCATCAAGGTCATCGCCAGCGCGTCGCCCATGGCAAGTGCAACTGTGGTACTGGTTGTCGGCGCTAAATTCAACGGACATGCCTCTTGATCGACTGAGGCATCCAGCACCGCATCGCTGCGTCGCGCCAACGTTGAATTCAGATTGCCAACGATACTGATGATGGGGACTGCGCGATGCTTTAGATACGGGAGCATCGCCACAATCTCATCCGTTTCACCGCTATTGCTGAGCACCATTACTACGTCACTTGAAGTCACGATTCCGAGTCCGCCGTGCAAAGCATCTGAGGGGTGTAAATGCAAAGCTGCCGTTCCCGTGCTCGTCATCGTGGCTGCGATTTTTTGGGCAATGATTCCCGACTTACCCACACCGACAATGACAACTTTGCCGGAGCACGCTATCAACAATTCCATGACGCGATCGATTTGCTGTTGGTTCAAACGCGACGCGGCAGTCGCTATAGCGCTGGCTTCGAGTTGCAGCAAACTCGCAACTTCGGAAAGGTTGGCGTTTTCAGTCATGGGTGGAATGTTGATATACGACCAAGGCCGAACTTTGCAAGTCTAAAGGGTTTCAGGTTCAAGGTTTCAGGTTTCAGGTTCAAGGTTTCAGGTCTCAAGTCGATCGGTTCAAGGCTATTGAATCCGGAATTTTGAGAAGCAGATCCGATTCAGTCCTGAGGCTTCCGGAGACTTGAAATCCGAAACCTGAAACCTTGAACCTGAAACCTGAAACCTGAGCTCGCGCTTGAGACTTCTTAATTATCCTGTGTTATCTTTTTGCCCCCCGACTTGCCCGCGTAGCTCAGTGGATTAGAGCGTTCGCCTCCGGAGCGAAAGGTCGCAGGTTCGACCCCTGCCGCGGGTACCACCTTTTAGGCTCAAGGCTTTCAGGTCCCAATCACTGTCGCCGATACATTCTCGCTTCCAGTGGCAGGAGGTGGCTTTTCACGGCCGCAGTAGATGATGTAGGAAAGGATCTTGTGATGGTGGAGAATCGCAAACCTGGTCGGCCTCTACCAAAAAGCCAATCAAGCATTAGCAGTTGAAATCAATGACGCTCGTCCTAACATTGCATGCTCCAGGTAGCTTGGAGGCGTTTTCTTGTTCTGCGAGTAGCTTCAGAATCAGTCGCTCCGCCTCTTCATAATCCCCTTCACCAACTCGCATCCACCGAATTCGTCCTTGCTTGTCTAACAGGAATACAGTGGGCCAGGCTTCGACCTTGTAAGCGTTCCATGTTTGGTAGTCGTTGTCTGAGACCACCGGGTATCGAATCCCCAATGAAGCGACCTGGCTGCGAAGCGTTTCTACGTTCCTCTCTTCATCAAACTCAGGCGAGTGCACACCAATGACGGTGAGGCCTTGCTCACGGTAGCGATTATCCCAGTCTTTGAGGTGGGGTAATGTGTTACGACAGTTGTAACAGCCAAAAGTCCAGAACTCGATTAGCACTACGCGTCCGCGCAGATCCTTGAGCTTTAGCGGTTCTGAGTTTATCCACTCACCCGCGGCGAGCTCTTTAGCAGTAGCAGATCCCGAACTTTTATACTCGGCGCTGCTACCAAAAAATAGTCTTGTCAAACCTGTAGCGTAGGCCGTTGCCCCTACAACAACGAGGCCCACAACAAGGCCGATTAATATATTCCTTTGTCTATCCCACAACCGTTTCATCAGCTTCCTTACAATTAACAAAGACTGCCATCAAAATGCGATCAGGGCGCCGATGATAATCACGTGGCAGTCGGTCATTGCGGCAGCTCAGTTCCGGCCTGCTCGGCCGCCATATAAGCGGCGTACCAGTCGGGCCAGTTCGCGTCGCGCTGCCCCCCACTGCGCTTCTCGTGTTCGCCGTGGGCAGCCTCCGCTCGTCGAAACGCGCTCGCAAGGTCGGTTGCGGAGCCGAACGAAATCTCACCAGGATCGACGCGTCCCTGAAGCCGAGTCGTAATCTCCTGCAACAGCCAGCTATTGCCATCGGGATCGCTGAACGATGCCAGCGAGAAGTAGCTGCGACGCTCAGGATCGATACCGCTGACCGGCCCGTCCGGTCCAAGGTGGAAGAAGTCACTCACTTCAATGCCGGCGGCGACCAGCGCGTTCCGAGCAGCCTCGATGTCAGAGACGATTAAGTACGTTCTCTGTACTGAACCTGGCGCCGCCGATGTGAGAGCCTTGCCAAATTGGATCGAGCACGGGGAACCGTGCGGTGTGAATTGGAATACGCCGGAGCTGGGCGGGGTGACATCCTGCCGCCACCCGAGTCTTCGGTAGAACTGCGCCGCGCGTTCCACATCCGAGACGGGGATCACGATTGCCTCGAGCTTCATGTCGACGCTTGCAACGCTCGCATCAACGCTCCCGTCATTCTTCCCGCTCATTTCATACTTAGGACTTGTCATTGGCTTTCCTCCTATTTCTTCATCAATCGAAATCAGATTTTGTTTAATGCAAGTGTCAGCAGCCTTAGACTGCTTTCGCCATGCGGGCGCTCACTTCGCCTTTGTCCTTCCTAATGGACCGGGGCTGTGCGCGTAGTTTTGATGTCCACCTTAATCTCCGCTTTCGACGTTCAGGTCGTGTTACATTTTTCGGATATTACACCTCGACGCATAGCAATTGATTGGTAAAACAGTTATTTTTAGACGCCCTAAGCAGAGGTGAGACTGAGTAAGAGAGGCATTGCTTGCCTCCGGAGCGAAAGGTCGCAGGTTCGACCCCCTGCCGCGGGTACCAGCCACCCTCCCCCTTGTTTTCTGCGTTTATCTATTTAACCGGGCATGCAGATATCCAAACCAGTAATTCTCGTGGTCGATGATTTCGACGACACCAGGCTGCTCCTCAGGACCTGGCTCGAGCGCAAGGGTTTTCACGTGATCGAGGCGGCAAACGGATTAGAGGCTATCTCACAAGCTGAAACCAACCTGCCCGATCTGATAATCATGGATCTGGAAATGCCAGAACTTGATGGACTCGCCGCCACGCGCAAAATTCGCAATGTTAAAGAGCTCGAGAAAGTTCCCGTGCTGGCCGTCTCTGCTTATGGCGCGGAACAGTTTCGCGATGATGCTATCGCGGCCGGCTGCGACGAGTATGTTTCGACGCCCTTTGAGCCTGATGATCTTGAGCAACTAATTCGCTCCTTTGTTCGTTGAAAGATCCTGAGTTCAACAACGGACTTTCAGCTATGCCTCCTGCCAAACTCATCAAAAGGCATCTAGAGATCGCAGCAATACTTCTGACTTTTCTTTTTCCAGTCGTCGCTTCAGGTCAGACCGGTCCTTGCACAATTTCATTCAGCGCGCTCCCTGCCGCGCCTGAGCTAAAGGGCTTTTACCTGGGCATGACTATGGAGCAGGCCAAAGCTCTTGTGCCACAGATAGTTTTTGGTGGAACCGATCCGCTAGGCAGCACAAAAACAACTTTCAATCCGGCATTCGATCCGCGTACAGATAAGTCGCAGTATCAGGACGTCAGATCCATCTCTCTCGAATTCCTTGACGGTCGTCTCACTTCGCTTTGGATCGGTTATGACGCCAAGTTTCAAGTGGAATAGTGTTCCCGACTTCGTGACGGGAATATCAAAATCGCTGGCACTTCCAGTTGGCTGGGCCGATTGGCGGTCAAGAGGCAAGGCCCTGACTTGTAAAGACTTTCAACTGACCGTATCAATAATTGCCCAAGGCCCCAGCTTTCGCCTTGTTGATACAGCGGCCAGCGAAATACTCACGGCGCGGCGCAACGCCGCCGCCGAGGAAAGTGAAGCCCTTGAGGCGGAAGATTCAGAGCCTGAGGAGATTGTTGCTGATCGAAAAACGAAAACCTATTATCCAAGCACTTGCCGGCCAGCAGAGCCAATTACTGAAGCCAACCGTGTCACTTTCAAGACTATCGCCGAAGCAGAACAAGCAGGTTACAAGCCCTCTCGAGTTTGTATGTAAAGCTGGTAATGCTTACCAGAAGGAGCCTGACAGATGCTGAAAGAATTCAAAGAGTTCATCACGCGCGGCAATGTCCTTGACCTTGCGATCGCAGTCATCATCGGCGCCGCGTTTGGCAGAATCGTCACTTCGCTCGTTGACGGGATTCTGATGCCGCCAATTGGAATGCTGCTCGGGAATGTCGATTTCTCGAACCTGTTCATCGATCTCTCGGGACAGAGACCGGTTTCGCTTGCGGATGCGCAGTTAAAGGGATTACCGGTAATTGCCTATGGCAGTTTTTTCAACGAGATCATCACCTTCCTGATCATCGCGTTTGTGATCTTTCTGATCATCAAGGCTGTTAACAAGACAAGACGCAAGGAGCCTGAGGCGGAACTAACTAAAGACTGTCCTTATTGTCTGTCCGCGATTCCCTCTGGGGCGACGCGCTGCGCTGCTTGCTGTTCAGACCTCGCTTAGCCGCTACCATTAACCCAGACTCTCATCTAGACTTCAGAACATGCGTGAGTGCCCCCGTTGCGAAGCCTGTTATGAAGATGACGTAGTCGTTTGTCCTGAAGACGCGACCAATACTAAACATACCCTTCCGGGTCCGGCCCTGTTATCAGGACGCTACTTGTTGGCCAAGCGAATTGGCCGGGGAGCGATGGGGCAGGTTTACCTTGCACGCGATCAGAATCTGGTCACCAGACGTGTTGCGGTAAAGACTGTCCGGCCCGATATCCTCAGTGACGAAGACATGCAGGAAGGCGAAGCGATCGCACGCTTCGAACGCGAGGCCCGGGCCGCAGCTTCAATCCAACATCCCAACATCGTCGATGTTACGGACTTCGGAAAAAGTCCTGACGGAGTCTTTTTCCTCGTCATGGAATATGTTGAGGGCGAGACTCTTTATCAACTGTTACGACGAGAAGGTACGCTGAATATTAAGCGGGCCACCGCGCTCTTAAGGCAGATTGTCGCCGGCGTTGACGCCGCCCACGACCGGAACATCCTCCATCGCGATCTAAAGCCGGCGAACATTTTTATCATGCAGCAGACCCGGCGCATCGGTGCCGCCGATGACGGTTTTGTAAAAGTCGGCGATTTCGGTCTGGCGAAGATCGTGCACTCCGATAATTCGGAAACAATTAACGGCCCGGCCTCCCGCGGTATAGTCGGCACTCCCGAATACATGGCGCCTGAACAGATGCGTGAAGGCGTGACGCTCGACACTCGCGCGGACATTTATGCGTTGGGGGCGATTGCTTACCACATGCTGGGCGGTCGCCCACCTTTTACAGGCAACATCACGCAACTCATTGCGCAAAAGTTATTGGAGGATCCGGCTGCGTTAACCACGCTGCGGTCCGACATCTCGATTGGCGCTGACAGAGTTGTGATGCAGGCGCTTGCGCGAGAAGCAGCGCAGCGACCAGATAGCGCCGGCGAATGGTTTGAAGCGTTCGAGGCTGAGGTAGCCGGTCAATCAGAAAAGCCCCAGGGCGAATCTCGCGTTGTGATCATGGCGCCGTCCGGCTCCGAAGTTTACGTTGACGACGAACGTTACGGGAGTGTGGGTCGATCAGGGCGAGTGATCCTCACGGCGATTGCCCCAGGTCAGCACGTCCTGCGAGTTGCGCGACTAGGAGAAGACGACGATGAACGCGTAATTGAAATTCGCCCTGACAGCGCCGAGCAAATTATTCAAGCCCAGTTCAAGAGCGAGGTTTCAAGTGAACATTTGACGCCTTCCCGCGGCGGAAGTCTCGCCAGTCGAACTGGCACCCCGCATGTGGAGCACGAAGTTGTGGTCTGCACTCATTGCCATTCACGGTTTGCTAAGGGCGTAAAATTCTGCGGCAGTTGTGGCAACACCTCGTTTCAATCGCTGACTGCGGCGCTATCAGCCGCCTCGCTGAACCGGGGCGCAGGCGCAACGGAAGAACCTAAAACCATCGCCTGCCCGCGTTGCAGCCAAAAATACCCACCAACAACTCGTTTCTGTGGACGTTGCGGCATTCCCATCGGCACGTCTTCACTCGATTGGCGACCACCAAAGCCTGTCGAGGTACTCTGCAAACACTGCGGCGCCACTTACCCGGCAGCAGCACGGTTCTGCGGAGGCTGTGGAAAGCCTTTTAACCCTTGAGCGGCGGAACAGTTTCCAGTAATGTCGGCAGTGATCATGGTATCGCGTGCACGGTGTCGAGTGCGTTGCCGGGAGATCTGTACTGGTATCAGTAATTCTGTTTATTAAGTCCCGACCTCCTAAGCATCCGCCCGTCAGCACCGATACCCGAACAGCAAATTGGACTCCGGCACCCGAAACCCGGCACCTGAAACCCTTTCCAAATGAAACGCTGCCCGAGTTGTAATCGGACCTACACCGATCTGGCACTGAACTTCTGTCTTGAAGACGGAACTCCACTGCTCAGTGACGCGAAACCAACTGAGCGGTACGCGGCGCCTCGCAATACAAGTGAACCACCACCCACGGAAATATATCGGCCGGAAGCGCCCTTACTGAATCAAGTGCCGGGAATGACGCCACCTCGACCCGCGCCTCAGTGGTCGGCGCCGCCGCATACCCATCAAGTGAAAAAGTCGAATGCAGTCTGGTGGGTGTTAGGAGGGATTGCGGTCGTAGGAATCATCGGTATCGGTTTAATTATCATGATTGTGGCGGTAGCGAATATCGATACCAACGAAAACAATGCGAACGGTAATACCAATTCAGTAGTTTCTAATCGCAACTCAAACAACAACCGCAATTCTGATAACACGAAAGCCGACTCAAACATCTCAAACGCCAACTCCAGCCGGCCGTCGGCGTTGAGTGATGATTTCGCCTCCCCAAAATGGCGAACCGGCACGTTTCAATTTGGCGAGATTTGGTACGCTGACGAAGAGTTTCACATGCGCGCAAAAGAAAAGATGTATCTCGTCATGTATGCGCCCCCTGAATACACCACCCAGAATGCCCGGGTGCGCGTCACTGCGCGCAGTGTCGATGGTGAATCGCCGGCTTCGGGATATGGGTTAATCGTGCACGGGGAAAAATCTTCCGACAACGCTCTCGAAGACTATGCGCTGCTGATCTACACCGGTAGCGACCCTCGGTACCAGGTAGTGTTGCACAAGAATGGTCTACAAAAGACGCTCGTGCCGTGGACGCGATCGTCGACCATTCGTCCCGGCACCAATCCAAATCAACTGGAAATTCGCTCCAAAGGCGACGAGCTTTCCTTCTATATAAATGGACGTTACCTCACACGCCTTACCGATACGGAAAACAACAAACGCGGCCTTGCAGGTCTATATACAAGCGAGACGGGTGAAGTAGCGTTTGACGATCTTGAAATTGCCAGGTAGCCCACCGCTGGCGGGCAACGTCAATGCAAGTAAATCTCAGAGTTTTGGCTGGCCCTTACAAAGGCCGCGTCTTTTCGTTTGATGAGCACGACACCTTTCTCATCGGGCGCAACAACGAGGCGCATCTATGCCTGCCTGACGATCGCTTCTTTTCGCGCAATCATTGTTTGTTGGAGATTGATCCGCCTCGCTGTTTTCTGCGCGACCTTGGTTCGACAAATGGAACGTTTGTTAATGGCAGACGAGTTGGTGAGACTTTCCTCAGGCACGGTGACCAGATTCAGGGGGGAGCGACTGTACTGGTAATTGAAGTCAGTGCCGGCTGGGGACGCGAAGAAAGTGTTAATAGCCAGCCGGCGATTGTCGTGGTTGAGTGTTTAAATTGCGGCAGACGAGAACAGGCCCAGGCATCGACTCCCAATGAGCGGCTTACTTTTCTTTGTGAAGACTGCCGCGCCGAGCTGAAGCGTTCGCCGCAACCAATTCCGGGTTATGACATGGTGCGAGTGCTGGGGCGCGGCGGTATGGGTTGCGTGACACTGGGCCGAGATCAAAAAACCGGGCGCGCGGTTGCGATTAAGACGCTGCTACCTGAGGCGGCCGTCAGCGATAAAGCGATGCGCCGGTTCCTGCGTGAGATTGAGGTTGCGGCGGCGCTGAAACATCCGCACATCGTCGAGTTTCTGGATCGCGGCACTCATAAGGGCGTCGTGTTTCTCGTCACAGAGTTTGTTCAAGGTGCCGACGCCGCGAAGCTCGCTGACGCCAATGGCGGAAAACTTCCCTGCTCGCAAGCTGTGAAAATCATCTCGCAAGTCCTGGATGCGCTGGCGCATGCGCACACGCACGGATTCATTCATCGCGACATCAAGGACCAGAACATTCTGGTTAGCGATTCAGCCACTAATCCCCAGGCAAAGCTCACGGATTTTGGACTAGCGAAGAGTTTTGCACAGTCTGGTATGAGTGGAGTGACAATGGCTGGAGAAGCCGCCGGAACAATCGCCTACATGGCGCCGGAGCAACTGCGGAATTTTCGCGATGTAAGGCCGCAGTCGGACATTTATGGAATCGGGATGACGGCTTATAGCTTACTGACGGGTGAGATGGCGTTGGATCTAGCCGGTAAAACGAGCGTCGCTGAAACTGTGAAAGCAATTTTCGAACAGCCGCTGATTCCGCTCGCGCAACGCGCGCCGCAACTGCCGCGCGCGCTTTGCGAAGTCATCGATCGCGCTCTCCATAAAGATCAGACGCAACGCTGGCAATCAGCCTCTGCAATGCGAACCGCCCTCCTGCATTCCACCTCCTAAGGACGCCACTCTGTAGCCGCTCGCCTTGTTTGGGAATTCAAGCGCGGCTATGCCGCCTGGGTGCGCGGTAAGTCTCCGACTTACCGTTGAGTGCTTAAACGACTTCTGGCGCGGGGCTAAGCCCCGCGATCAATTAGAGGAAAAGCTCGCCGGTAAGTCATAGACTTACCGCGCACCGCTACGGCAAAGCCGCGCAGGGCGCCCACGGAGGGATGCCTGCTCGACGCCCCTACATTACTTAGTTGACTGTTTTGCTCGCAGTCACGGTCTGCGTTGCGGAGGCGATCCTGAACTTCCAGTTTTCGATTGGTGTTCCCTTCGTTTGCAGATTCGAAGTCAGATAATAGAGCCGCCGTGTCGCCGGCTCATTGGGCGCCTCCCGGAATCGGTCGTTGAGATAGTAAGGAGGAATGCTTTGGTAATAGAGCGTCGCCTTCACGGTTAGGTTCGTTGGATTCAGTCCCTGAAGCGGCACCTCATACCGGACCACGTTAGTTCCACTTCCATCGGCATAAGCTGGGTCATATCCCACCTTCACTGGGTGCGTTTCATGCAGGTAAGCCTCAGGTATGTAAGGCGTCTTGTCCGGCCGGAGCGGACCCGTCTTGGTCCAGCCATACGGCAGCAACCGATTGTCCTTGAGTTGATAATCGCGCCGGACAAAGCTTGTGGTCATGGCGCACTGAATGTTCAGATTTAACTCTTCGTAAATCTGCACCTGATCCTGGCGGGTGATTGCGACGCCGGTTCCCTTCTGCAGGTCCCAGAAGTAATGCGGCTGGTAATACTGCGGATTGATACCTGGCAGATAGTTGTTATTGCACGGAGTCGGATAGTCGTGGTTCGCAGGCTTGCTTCCATCCTTGTAAACGTCGAAGAGTTCTGAAGGCAACCTTTGGTTTTTGCTGCCGCCGCCGTCCATGATCACTCCCAGCTCGTTGGTGCACCCGGAGCACCAGACAGTTTCTCCTTTCGTCTCGTCGACCACTCGCAACTCCAGAAATGCGCGACGAAAACCAACGCCGCTCGGCAGCCGGTGTCCCGTCTTATTCGTAACCATGACATTGGCAATGAGTGTCTGCTTGTTGATGGTCACCGGTGAAAGGGCTACATCGGCTGTGGCATTCTGTGCCTGCTCGACAAAGGCGTCGATGGCGGTGGACAAATCATTGAGACCCGACATGTAGTCGTTCTGTCTGACGCCGAGAATCTGGTTTGCCAGCTGACTGCCGTTTGAGTTGTAAGGTGCCATGTACTGGCGAAAGATTTCCAGCAGCGTGACATTCAAGCCCTGAAATTGGTGACGCGCGAAACCTTTATCTCGAAAGCGCACGCGGATCTTGTCTGCATCCAGACGATTGCCTGTCTGCGGATACTGATCATCCTCAATGAACGCGATGGGCTGCTTGATCAAAGGCACACTCAGCGTTCCTGCTGAGTTGCTGTACTTCGTTTCCATGTGACAATCCTGGCAGGTGCGAGCCTTGGGATCGTTTCCGACTTCGTTCTGGTATCCGCTGTTTAGCCACTCCAGATAAGTCACTTGTTCAAGATGTGGTTTGTTAGGATCCGCTTGCGGATTGTCCATCAACGGCAGGTTGATCGTGTGGCAATTGCCGCACATTCGCGACTTCTGAATATAAGGATCGTGCTTCGGCTTAATGCCGAGAGCATTGTTCATCGGATCAGTAACTATCTCCTTGTCTTCAAACGGACCGAAAAGTTCTTCCGGATTGCCCGTAGTAAAGTTGCCGGTGATTTTATTTTTCAGGAAATTCGTGAGCGGGTCGGGTTCAGCTTTCGACGGTTTGTCTTCAACGATGCGATGACAGGCCATGCAACTAACGCCATCACGAGCTAGCGCACCATAGATGTAGGCCCGCTTATCACTCGGTGCCGGTTGCGTGCTATAGGTCGTGTAAACGAACTCGCGTTCGAAATTGCCTTTATCCTGCCCGCCGTGATCGTCGTCCAGCCGCCGCTTGCCCATGACGCCATGACACTTGAAGCACGTGTTGTTAATGGCCTTGATCTTTTCCGCCACCTTAACTGGGTCGTCCTTGAAGAAGCTTTTCACGAAAGCGATTTCGCTATCCAGTTGCGCGTAAAAAATCGGATCACGTCCAGCCAGACCCATGGGCGACCAGCGCCACTCGCCGAAAGGCGAAACGTTCATCGTGGGCGTAGATCCATCCGGTTGCTTATTGCCGGTGTAAATCATTACGCCGCCATAAGTGCCACCGCTGTGGCAGCCCATGCAGGAATCCGAAGTCAAAAACTGATTCGGATTGGGGGACGGCTTGGGCTGCGGTCCGGTAACAAGTTTCTGTGGGAAAATGTGATCAAAAGTCTCGCCCGGTATCTTGCGCACGCTTTCTTCCGCCACGGGAGGGATGGAGTTGTAGAAGGCCACGAACTTCGGATCGGGAGTCGGCGTTGAAACCGAAATTGTCTTCTGTTTGAGAAGTTCGAGTAGTCGCCCAGGATCCTGCGGAGGAGCGGTATGCCCCGCTGTGGGTTCGCCGACGTCGCTCGCGGCGGATTCTCTGCACGGAGCAGGCGGCGCTGCTGGGTGTGGCGCGGGAGCAGAAGCCCATGAGAGATCGACAAAATAGCTGTCGGGCTCACCGGGAAATCCCTTGATGTTCCGTTCATAACTAAACGTGTATTCCTTCTCTGCGGAGGCGTGGCAACGCAGGCAATAGAGTCCGAATCCGGCATACGGAATGGCAAAAGGTGGCTCGTTGTTATCCAGACATTGCGTGTCCCAGAACTCACCCCAGTACCAACCATCGTTCGATCCCTTTGAGTCCTTGATCATGATCGTCCAGCCAGTCAGCATCGCTGGCGGCGTCTGGATCCGATACCGGGCTGCTGGCGGTGGATACTGTTCTTTGACGATCATGGCGCCGTCGGGAATAACCTCATCGGGATTCTTTCTCATCAACCATTTCACGACAGCCGGCGAGTAATAGATCTTTACCGTTGGGTGCGTGCCATAACTAATCTCCATTCACAAACGGTCCGGTGTCTCGCAGGCCCTTGTCTTCACACCACGTCAAGTTCTTATATCTGCCACCGACGAGAAACTCTTTTATCTGCGCCTGAAAATCCGGAAGCCGGTTCGGGAGAAACGAACTGGGCAAAGGTAGACCGCTCTCCTTACCCTTCGCACACGGTGATAACTGCATGACGACCGGCAGCATCATCTCTAGATCTTTCGCACGGAACGACTTCTGTCCGGCGATCGAATCAAGAGAACCAAGGACGATAAGCGAGCAAAAAAACAGGCCAGTGAGAGTTGAGAACTTGGAATGGGTTAGCATCTTGGGGCCCCCAAATGCAGAAGGGATATTTAGTTGAAATGGTGTTTCAGTTTAGCGAGGAAGCGACCAATCGAGAGCTAGCTTATATACCTTGACCGCCATTATGGGAAGAGTCATGGGTTACTAAACGCTGAAAGCGTTCGCCAATTCCAGCCCAGGGCAACGCCCTGGGTAATACGAGATTTTGAATAATGAGCCACGAACCCTGAAAGGGTTCGTGAGCTCGTGCGAACACTTTCAGCGTTCGCCAAATGGAATCTTGATCGAAACCCAGGGCGTTGCCCTGGGCTGGAATTGGCGAACGCTTTCAGCGTAACTGCCAAAAACCGCTTTTGTGCAAACCCAATTCGTGATTAAAACCCTCAAAAAGCCCATAAAAATAGCTCTTTACTTATTTTGAAAACGGCCCTCATAATACGTTGCCTTCGCCTACCCCAGAACGGCGGCTGCGCTATCGGTGGAATCGGGAGCCCTTGACCCGTTTGTTCCCAGGAGAGAATACAAATGAGATCGATTTGGAAAGGCCACATCAGGTTTCTGCTGGTTGCTATTCCAGTTCGCATTTACAACGCCATTGAAACCTCCGAAAAAATTCAGTTTAACCAACTTCATCGCGAAGATTTCGGCCCGATCGGTTATGACAAACGTTGCAAGAAATGCAGTCAGGTAGTTAGCAACGACCAGATTACCAAAGGTTACCAGTACGAGCCGGACCGCTACGCGATCGTCGAACCTGAGGACGTGGCCAAAATAAAAATCAAAACCACTAAGGCTGTGGATATCATCGGCTTCGTCGATGCCCAGGAAATTCCCACGACGTTTTTCGATTCGCCATACTACGCTGGCCCCGACGGTCCGGTAGCTGAAAAACCCTACGCCTTGCTGCGCGAAGTCATGCGACAAACTGGCAAGATTGCAGTTGGCAAAGTGATTCTGCGCGACCGTGAAGATCTTGTCGCGGTCTTCCCACACGAAAAGGGACTGGTGTTGCAAAAGCTGCACTACCCGCATGAGCTGAGAAAGATGGAGGATGTCCCTGAAATCGAGAGCGATAAGAAGATCGACAAGAACGAGCTAAAGCTAGCGACCACGCTCGTCGAACAAATGGTAACTTCACTTGCCGAGATCGATACCACCGACAACTATCACGAAGCGCTCAAGAAATTGATTGAGTCGAAGATCAAAGGGAAGAAGACTGTCGAGTTTGAGCAAGTTGAAGAGATTCCGCGTCTTGATATTATGAGCGCGCTGAAGAAGAGTTTGCAGCAGTCGAATCGTAAACCGATGGTGAAGGCGGAAAGTCCGGCCAAGAAGAAACCGCAGATCACCCTTGTCAAGAGCGAGGCTAAGACAAAGGCCGTTAAGCGACGAAAGGCTTCTTAGTTTTTTTAGTAGCCGATGAAAGAAAACAGCCCTAAGGTTCTCACCTTTCCTGCACCTGTCCCGGCAAAGGCGGACTACCAGCGTGTCAAGGCACACTATTCAGTCCGCGAAATCAAACAACTCTTCGGCCTGAGTGATCGCGTCATCCGCCGCTGGACCGAACAAGGCATCATTCAAGCGACGCCCTCATCCGACGCCCGCGACTTCACCTACGACTTCCACGCCCTGACACAGTTTCGCCGCGTTCGCGAGTTGCGCTCTCAAGGACAAAGCATTCGTCAGATCGAAGCTGAACTTCAGGGTCAACTGAATTTGTTTCGTGGAGAAGTTGGGCGGCTCGCCCGGCTACTAACACCTTTCGAAGAAGCCCTGCTGCTGCATGAGCAAGGAGATCCCAAGGCGGCGGATTGTTATCTGGAGGCGATAAACGAAGGAGATAATGTTGCCGAGGCCTATTGCAATCTGGCAATCATTAATCTCGAGCAGCAGAACAACGCGAAGGCGCTCGACAACTTTACGCTCTCGCTGAAGAGCGATCCGCGTCACGTTGAAGCTCACTACAATCTGGGAAATCTTTATTACGACGCCGGAGACCTTGGGCTGGCGAAGCTGCATTACGAGGCGGCGACGCAAATTGAACCTGGCTTTTCGCTGGTTTACTTCAACCTTGCGCTCGTCTATCACAAACTGGGCGATAGCCAAACAGCCTCAGCTACGCTCGAAAAGTACATGCAGCTCGAACCGGATGATGAAGAAACTGAGGCGTTGAAGCAGTTGCTGAAAGCGATGAAGGAACCTCGCCGCACGAATTAACTCACCGAAAATGTAGCCACAGATCTACGCGGATCAACACAGATCAGAACAAGTAAGCTGATTCATGTTATCCGCGTAAATCTGTCGCTAATTTGTCGTAAATCGTTAGTCGTGAATCGTAAGCAGGACTGAAACCCATCTCCTCAAGGTGTCTCTCCTCAGAACACTATTTGGAACCTGTTTCAAATCCAAACCTACGATTCACGACTAACGATTCACGATATGGCGGTGAGCAGGGGAACAGCCTTTCGGTTCATTCCTATCACTGCTCACCTGCTAGTGCAGGATCGCGAGAAAGGTGAACGATCCCGTTGACGTAGGTAACCTACACAAAAGCTCAATACCCAATCGTTTCCAGAATAGAGATGGAACTCAGTACAGTACGGGAGCGGTAGCGACCGATCGAAGAAACGCTCAATTCAATTCGGCTACACAGTTGACCTTGCACAGAGGTAGTAGAGCTAGGGTTATTTTGCGTTGGAAGATCCCAAGGTTGAAATCGGTCGCTACCGCTCCCGTACTGTACCGAGTGGTGTCGGTACCGCTCCGGTTCTCTACTCGCCCATGCGTCGCCAATGACACCTTCCCGATTTGCGATTCGCCTTGAATCGTTTACACTCTCGCGGAAGTTCCCTCTCTCCCTAAAACTAATGATCAGGAGGGTTCCCCCTTTGTCACAACCTAAGTGCCGGATCCTGTGTGTCGACGATCACAAAGACACATCAGACATGCTTTCCCTGCTCCTTTCTCAGGAAGATTATGATGTTATTTGCGCGATGAGCTCGAAAGAAGCTCTTAGTCTCGCCGCGACTGAGGAGTTTGACCTTTACGTGTTGGATAAACGGCTACCTGATGGCGACGGCTTAGCGCTTTGTCAAAAGCTCACCGAACTCACTCCCAAAATTCCCTGCATGTTTTATTCGGGAGATGCGTACGAGATTCACCGGCATCAGGCGATCCAGGCGGGGGCAGCCGCCTACGTCGCGAAGCCTGACATCGAAAGCTTGATCGAAAATGTCCGGAAGCTCCTCTCGGAGCGACAGTGCGCCGCAACGGTGTGATAGTGAGCAAGCTCCTGAATGATGATCGATGAATGATGAATTGCGCGTTAGGGAATGCTGATGACTGACAAGTTCCCATTAACGTTCCGGAGCGGAATTCATCATTCATCGATCATCATTCACATTCGAGTTGCCTTGACAGATCAATTAGTGCGCGTTAATTTCCATTCACTTGCGGGCCGTTAGCTCAGTTGGTAGAGCAGCTGACTCTTAATCAGCGGGTCGGAGGTTCGAGCCCTCCACGGCTCACCATTATTATCAATCAGAGCAATGATTTAAGGGCGACTGTCTATCAGTCGCCCGTTCTGTTTCTAGTCAGCAGGTCCACCAAAACCAGTTCAATCCTCAATTCACTTTCGAATCAAGAACTTAGTGATGGACCAATTGCGATCATCGAATGTGAGTGATACCAATCTTCTCCATCTGGTTGCTACCTGACGCTCCTGGTTTGCGCCTATTCTGGTCACAAGTTGGTCACAAACTATTCATAGTTCGAGCTTCTTAGACTCGTTCAGAAATGGCATGCCAGGATCTGCGAAGCATTCGTCACAATTCGTCTCGCCGTCTTCGCTCGCCGCGGGCTTGTTGTAAATGCAGATGCCGCAGCAACGGCGACCAACATCCTGGCGCTCGCACCCTTATTTCGGTAACTCGGCTCTTCCAACCCTGAGGTTCTGTGATAAGGATGTTTTCATGAAGAGACTAAACTGGCCGATCTGGGCAGGATTTGTCCTGGCTTGGTTGCGTGACTTAGCTAACCGTGTGCGTTTTTACGGTGGGCCGGAAGAAAAGTTAGTCGCCGCTCATTTCGATTGCTGAGAGAAAGCCGCGCAATTTTTGGATTAGTGAGCAGCAGTCAAATCGGTTGAATATGAGTAACGATCGTCGTGTAATGCGATTACTGAAGGAAGCCAAGTTGCTAGCGCGCGAGTATTACTCGCTTACTGGAAAGCCGCTTGGCGTTACTGGAGTTCAACGCGCTTGAGATTTATGAGGCGCAAAGGCCCCAGATTGAAGCTGCTCTGAAAGCGCCGGGGCTCAATAGCTCGGAATGTGCGAGGGGCGTTGAGCGTGAGTAAATTCAAATCGATAAAACCTGCGATGGCAAAGACCAGCTGGTAGCTGAAGATCACAAGGACTCAGCAGTGAGCAATAGGTCTGCTCACATGCGAAATATTAATACGAATTGGGCAAGCAACTTACATTGAAATGGGAAAGCAGAGTTAAGGAGGACAGAACGATGCCTGATCCTATCGCTAGAAAGCGTCTGAAGAAGAAAATGCTTGATCGATGGGAGAATGAGGGTGGAGCGATTGCTGCCGACACACCAATGGGAGACGACACTTGCCCGACGAGCGAAGACAAGGGGCACGGTAAGAAACGATCTTCTCAGCGCGATAACTCGACGGTCAGCGCGCCCGTATCCCCGACGAAGAGGCGCAAGCCGACGCGGAAATGAGTTACGCTTAAAAACGCAGCGTGCAGAAAGTGCGGGGTGTGGGTTACGTGGGTGCCAAACCTTGAGCTTGCCTGAATGATTATCCAAGGATGCTCCATCGGAAACCCTGCCCCAATTCATACTTGTACGTCTTCGACTCCTGGCTCCGCTTTCTTTTTCCTCCGAAGACGACTGAGTAACTTCACAAACAAACCGTGAATGCGCTCCGATTCTTTCGCCAGCAGTGGCGAAGCACTGGCCAGGATCAACACATACAGAGCGGCAAACGGCTGCAAAACCCCCATCAAACCGCCGGCGATAGCAAGATTAACTATGATGATGGAAAACTCGCCGCGCGCCAGCAGCGTGAATGAGGTATTCAGCGAGCCGACGGTAGACAGGTTGGCACGCCAGGCGACAATGAATCCTGCGATGACAACGCCGATTAACGACAGGACCGCTGCCCCTACCGCCAGCCACGCCGCGCCACCTAAGGTGAACGGGTCTATCGACAGACCGAAGCTGAAAAAGAAGATGGCGCCGAAAAAATCGCGGAACGGCACGACGAGACGCTCCATCCGCTCGCTGTGCTCCGTTTCCCCGAGTATCAATCCAAGCAACAGGGCGCCAATAGATTCAGCAACGTGGATTGTCTCGCCGAGCCCGGCGAGCAGAAACAGGCAGCCGAAAATCACGACGATGAAAAGTTCATTCGAGGAAATGCGAAGCGCCCGATTTAAGAGCGGCGTCGCCCAGCGGCCCAATAGCATTAAGCCGACGATGAAGCCCAGGGCGATGCCGCCTGACGAAAGTACGCCAGTTGAGAGAGGTCGCGCCGCTCAGCACGATGCCGGAGATGAGCGACAGATAAACCGCGAGAAAAATATCCTCGAACATCGTAATGCCGAGTACGATCTGGGTTTCGGGATTTGCCATGCGTCGGTAGTCAAAGAGAATTTTAGCGACGATGGCGCTTGACGATACGGTCGTCAACCCAGCGATGATCAGCGCTTCGCGCAAAGGAAAACCCGCGAGATAACCGAAAGTAAATCCAAAAGTGAAATTGATTGCTGACGTAGATCGTGCCTCCGATCAGGATTGAGCGCCCGGCCTCAATTAAGCGTGTGAGGTTTGCTTCCAGCCCGAGGTAGAACAGCAGAAACAGGACGCCGAGACGCCCCATGAACGAGATGAGCGCGCCTGTCTCGATGAACCGGAAGTCGAAGGCACCGAACTGCGGGGCATGGGGACCCACCGCAATTCCAATTAGGATCAGGAACGGAATGTTGGACAAGCCAAGTTTGTTGGCGAGGGCGATGGCAAATGCGATCAACCCCAGTGCCAAGCCGATTTCTAAGACGATGTTTTCCACCACCTCACCCCGCGCTTCCTTCGACCAGTAGTCGCTTTAGGGCGTTGATAGTTCGTCTGTCTCCTGCGGCGATCAATGTAGCACCTTCGTTCAGGACGGTATCGGCCTCAGGGTTAGTGCGCTTCGTCTGATCAGGTTCAATGATCGAGACGATAGAGGCGCCCGTCAGAGTGCGAACTTTCAGGTCGCGTATTGTTCTGCCAACACACGCCGCACCTCGTTCAATGGTGAACCACTCCAGCAGGAGGTCGCCTAAAATTACCTCCGCCATTGGGAGATTTCGCGGCACGTAGGTCAGTCCGCCGACAATTCCTGCGATCTGCCGCGCCTCACCGTCCGAAAGCCTCAAGACCGAGGCGGCGCGATCCATGTTTCCGCGTGTGAAATGGTACAGTTCGCGCGTGCCGTCATCGTGAATGACTATGACTAATCGGTCGCCCGTCATCGTCTCGACTTGAAACTTGCGCCCGACGCCGGGAAGAAAAACTTCGCTGATTGTGGACATAACGAGACTTGCCTTCCTTGGATAAAAATTGTCCCCGAAGAAATGTTCGGGAGGTTGGTTAAGAAATCGCGACTCGTCTGTTGATACGATTTCTCAGTGCAGTCGCGATCCACCGTATGGAAAGCGCCGTTGATAATTTGCCTCCTCCGATGTGGGGAAGGCGACAAAGCCAACTATTGAATACTCAGTTTTTTATATGATACTTTGCCAATGTCCAATAACAAACTATCGGATCGACTAGAGGTTCAATCACAGCCCAGAGATTGGCCCAGGTCATCGTGCGGGCGTGCGACGAATTCGGAGTTGAACAATGCGTGGTCGACGTAGCCCGCGTGCATCTTGCTACTTTGAGAGACCGAAGGGTTGTGCGTCAGATAATTTAGCCCCGAATCGCTGAGTGATCTTGCGTTGAGGATGAAACCTTCTTGTGATGAAGGTTCATCCTTTTTGTTTTAGTGATGATTCTGATTTCAGGCCTTGCTTCGGTTTCATCGTTACTGGGAGAACTGCATTAACACGAAGCAACAGGAGGAAATGTCGCACGGACTCGAAATGGTCATCGTGACGCGCGTGCGTGAGATCGTTGGCGACTTCAAGGTCCGCCGCGCACTCCCAGCTGCCAAGCGGCGCATGGTTGGTCCTTTCATCTTCTTAGACCAGATGGGGCCGGAGGTGCTGCGGGCTGGCAGCGGGCTGGACGTGGCGCCGCACCCGCACATCGGACTCGCCACGGTGACCTATCTCTTCGAGGGCGAACTCATGCACCGCGACGGCCTCGGCACCGTCCAGGCAATACGCCCCGGCGAGGTCAACTGGATGACAGCCGGGCGCGGCATCGCACACTCCGAACGAACGCCGCAGGAGATGAGACTGTCAGGATCTGAATTGTTCGGCATTCAGTCTTGGGTCGCAATGCCGAAAAAGCACGAGGAGTGCGATCCTGCGTTCGCTCACCACGGGACCCACGAGTTGCCAGTCATCGAGGGCGAGGGCAAGCGCGTGCGCCTCATTGCTGGATCACTCTATGCTGCTCGGTCCCCTGTTCACACGCTCTCAGAAATGTTCTACGCCGACGTCACGCTGGTGGAGGGAGCGCGCCTTCCCATACCCTCAGGGCACGAAGAGCGCGCTGCGTATATCGTCGAAGGGTCGGTCGAGCTTATACCCGACGACGGAACTTACAACGCCGGTCAACTCCTCATCTTTAAGCCGGGCGCGGAGATCACACTACGCGCGCATGAGTCTTCCCCCGTACGAATGATGCTCCTGGGTGGAGAGCCGATGGACGGAGCGCGCCACATCTGGTGGAACTTCGTGTCCAGCTCGAAGGAGCGGATCGAGCAGGCCAAAGAGGACTGGAAGGCGGGCCGGTTCGCGCCCGTTCCCGAAGAGACGGAGTTCATCCCTCTTCCCGGTTCGGGGCCTGCTGTCGTGCGGT
>CAVVJS010000003.1:0-115465 GCA_963748605.1 Pyrinomonadaceae bacterium | reverse complement strand
TGTGTTCCAGGCATTGGGGCGCAGGTTCTCCAAGACTCTAACTGGTAGTCCCAAGTTGAGCAGGGAAGAAATCTTCGAACGACTGAAATTCAATTCAAAACAATGGCACGAAGCTTCAAGCAAGGCATTAAGAGAAGCGGTCAGAAAACTAAACACAGAACCCGGCCAGGGAAGTGATCGAGTCACCTTTGCCCCAATGGACTTTCCCGCCGAGTACGCTTTCGCAGCTCGCGAAACGCACCTATGGGGCTTCAATCGTTCGCCCTTCAGGATGATGCTCGTAATTCTGTCATTCGGAAAAATCTCGTTACCGCCGAATGATGAGGTTCGTAAGGCGAGGGCCACCGGTTGCAATCAAGTATTTAGGGAACAAGCGGATGAAACGCCTGAACAGCATAGAGAGCGAAAGGGGCGGCGAATGTTTTGTCGGTATGCCGCTTTGGGCCATCCCAACCGAAAGGGCGCAGAACTCTACACGAATGCAATTACGAGAATCCTGCAATCAACCTTCCTACCTGCCATGCAAAGCTCTAAGGCCCTCACCAAGCCGTAACAAACTCGGTACAGTACGGGAGCGGTAGCGACCGCATTTAGATGAGTGAATATCAAGGGCGAGCTCCACAGGGCCTCAATCTCTCAAACGGCCTTGCACAAAAGGTCGGCTTTTAAGTCGGCGAAGCCGACGACTGATAATAGCCCAGCACTTCAGTGCTGGGAGAAGCGAGCCAAAAAGCCTCCAGTCCGTGAAACGGACGCCTGAATTATCGAAGGACTTCAGTCGTCCGCGTCGCGGACTCATGCGATGTGTGCGTTCTAATCCCAGCACTGAAGTGCTGGGCTATTGTCAGTCGTCCCGCTTCGCGGGACTGTATTCGGACTTTTTGTGCAAAGCCCACTCAAACCACACCCGCGATACTTGTTGAATGCGGTCGCTACCGCTCCTTACTGTACCGAGTAGCTCTAAGCTAATTTCGGTCGCTACCGCCCAAACTGCATCACGCCGGCAATCAGGCTTCTATCTTGCCCGCCGAACAATTGGAAACAAAAACCTGGTTATTGACATTTATTAATGATGGTAATACCGTCCGCGCATTCTTCACAGGCTGAATCACACGAGCAACCTCGTATACTCGCCGGGCAGCCTACTGGATGTTGTTCTACCCGCTCCTCGTTCGTGAATCTCAGGAGGTTTTCATGTCCAAGAAGACAGTCACTCTGATCATACTCGGCGCCGATCGAGAACTTTGGGACGGTGACGAAGTGCGCCTCAAGGTTACCGACATGAGAAAGGGACTCAAGGTATTACATAACGAGGCGCTTCCCGCAGGGTCACACACCATCCTGGTAAATCTGGATCTCCACTTTGATGCTGGTCAGGTCTATGCAATCTCACTCGATGCCAAAAAGCATCGCACGGCTTGGCAGCTCATCAAACGTCAAACATTTCTCCGCGAAGAAGGTGGGACAACGATTGAAGTCGATGGCACGACAATGCGGCTCATGCTCGTTCCCAACAATCCGTCTTCTTCGGATCTTAACGACGGATTTGGTCTGTTGCGGACAGCTGGTTCGCCTATGGTGGCTGATGCCGGTGGGATAAAGGAGGAGGAATATGTCCTGCTCACCGACGCGGCCAAGATGGCGCTGCTGAATATTGAGGCAAAGGTGCGGGCAACGCGGATCAATGGGACGCCGGTACTATCTTTCATTGAAGGCCTGGTTAAATCAGAGGTCGATCGACTCTTCCTTCTAGTTCGTCCCGAGCTAAGACAACTCGTTAATGATTCTGCTGATTTTGCTAGTGCACCCGGACATCCAAAGCCGCCAAAGGACACCCCGATAAAACTTCCAGGGCACCCCATGAGCTGGAAACACACGCGGTTTGGCGCGGGTAATCTGCAACTCTCGTTTTCCGAGAACACGCTCCCCTTGCCGCATGATTCCAGTAAGCAAGTATTGTCGGTAGATGCCGACCTCGACCTCGAACGCGGGCTGCTCCATGTAGCGGAATGGTTGGACAATAAGTTCATTCACCCGTCTCAGAAAACGAACCAAACATTGATTTATGCTTTGCTGTTCTCACAGAACATTATTCCTCGCTATAGCTTGAACCCACTTTCCGACGCTGGGTAGCTTTCTCTGGGCTGATCGGTGAGCAATTTCAGATACCTATCCAAAGCGGCTCACTTAACCATTTGATCGGAGGAAAATCATGGCCACAGACTTTGATGCGATCATTATTGGCAGCGGCTTCGGCGGCGCCGTGTCGGCGTTGCGATTGGCTGAAGGAGGATACCGTGTGCTTGTGCTCGAGCGTGGTCGCCGCTGGAAGCGAGAAGAGTATCCCAGCATCACGCGCAGTGATTGGCTTTGGAACGAAGCGCACCCTGAAAGATCAAACGGCTGGCTCGACATTCGCCAACACGGGAATATCGGAACCGTGGCCGGAGCCGGCGTTGGTGGCGGCTCCCTCCACTTCGCGAATGTTGTGATCGATGCTCATGAAGATTTTTATCGCGCCGGTTGGCCGCCGGAGATTACGTTTTCCGTGCTCGCTCCCTACTATCAAAGGGTCAGCGACGTTTTGACGCCGCGCAAGATTCCCGCGAACCAGTTTTCCAATCGCACCAAGCTACTCAAGGAAGCCGCGCAACTGGCGGGGTTCGGGGCGCAGTATGACGAAGTAGAGCTGGGGATCAAATTTGATCCGAACTACGCGTATGACGCCTCGCGCGAGCCCCGAGCAGAAGATAGCGTGATGACGCCCAATGCTGATGGATTTCAGCAGGGATTTTGTGTCCATCTGGGCCAGTGTGAACTCGGTTGTCCTGTCGAAGCCCGCAACACTCTTGCCTTGAATTACATTCCTCGCGCTGAGAAAAAAGGTGCGGAAGTGCGCCCGCTGCATGTGGTGCGCAATATTGAACCGATCGGCGGCGGCGGCTATCGCGTGCACTTCGATCGGATTCAACAAGGAACACTCAATCGTGGCTCGGTAACCGGACGACTGGTGATCGTCTCTGGTGGTTCAATTGGCTCAACCGAATTACTTCTGCGTTGCCAGAAACAGCACAAGTCATTACCGAATCTCGGCAAGATGCTCGGCGGGAAGTGGTGTACCAACGCCAACTATCTGAGCCCCGCGTTTCATGCCGGAAGAAAGGTGTATCCCTCGCGCGGGCCCACGATCACGGCCGGCATTCGTTTCTTCGGCGACAATCATTACAACGGCAGCCGGTTCATGATCGAGGATGGCGGCGTTCCCGATCTCCTGTTTGAATATAAAGAGAACCTCAAAAACCCCAGTGGTGAAGCGCAACGATTTGGTGATGCGATCAGGGAACTTTACAAGGGACTTAATCAGCAACCGTTCGAAAGCCTAATGCCCTGGTTTGCCCAGGGTCGTGATGAACCGATCGGAAAGTTTCGAGTTGAGCGTTGGTTCTTCGGGCTGTTCGGCGATTGGGTGTTGCGCCTGAATTGGGATCGCAAAGGGGCGCGTAAGGTCCTCGACGGCATCCAGGAAGTGCATCGGAAGCTGGCAGAAAAGACTAACGGGAACTTCATCATTCAGTTACCCGACGCCGCCATTACGCCGCACCCGCTCGGTGGCTGTCCCATCGGACAAACAATCGACGACGGAGTCGTTAATCATCTGGGCGAGTCGTTCGCATATCGCAATCTCTACGTGGCGGACGGTTCAATCATGCCGGCGCCAGTGGGTCACAATCCTTCGAAGACGATTGCGGCTTTGAGCGAGCGAATTGCGGAAGGAATCGTGAAGGAAAGCCGGTGAAACGAGGAAGAATCATTGAATCAATGACTCAATTGATTCATTGATCATTGACCCATTGATTCAATGACCCGATGATTCAATGACCCGATGATTCAATCACCCAATGATTCAATCACCCAATGACCCAATGACTCAATCACCCAATGGCCCGATGATCCAATCCTCCGAGGTTTCGTCATGCCCACCATCAACCTTACAGATAACACTGGTGTTGAAGTTAACGCTGAGCTAAACGAAGACGCAGCGCTTGCCAGGTATCTGAAGGGACTCAGCAAACTCAAATTTGACGGGCTCAAGTTTGCCGATATCGCAACTGCCACGCTTGATCAAGCGCCGGTAAACGCTCTCGAAACCGGCATTAACTTCTCGGAACCAATCGCGGTTGGCGAGCATGCAGAACTCAAAATCGATGCTGGTGTCTCGGGTGGCATCAAGCTGTTCTCTCTAAAAGATAAGCAACTTTTTGATCCGGCAATCTACGGCGATCCCATCCCGATAAACGCAAATCAGTTGTATCTCGCCATCGACACCACGGCGAAGTTTGCTCCTGAATTCACCGCCGCCCCCGGCGATTTGAGTTTTGGACTTAGCGGTGGCAGCAGTCTCGGCTTCTCAACCTACCGCCTGTTCGAGAAAGCCTGGAGCCGCAGCATTTCCTTTATGGCTCGACGCGCTAAAAGAAAGCCTCGCCAATTTCGCGATACCGCGCAAACTCGATGACCTTGTCAGGATGAGCGTGGGAAGTGTCGCCACGGTGGAAGGGAGTGGCAGTCTAAAAGTAGCGGGCGAAGTGGAGTTGCTGAGTGCAATCAACCCGCTGGCTTCGCTGAATCTGCCGGAACCAATCGGCGCTCTTGAATTGAGTTCAGGCGGTTCGATCAAAGTGGGCGCGTCGTTTGAGATCTCCGGAGCTTTCCAAATTCGTGTGCACAAGATTGGTGCGGACAAAGCAAGGCTTGGGATCTATCGAGAACGAGGCAAGGAGTTCAACGTGCGAGCCGCGGCTTCAATCGGCGCGTCTGTTGCCGTTGGGGACTTCAAACCGCTCGAACCCTTGCTAAACGCACTCAGCAGCAATCCGAAAGCTGACCTGGAAAAGCTCAAGGCCCAACTTAATGAGGGCCAGGTGGAAGCAATTAAGAAAGTGGTGGAAGCGGGGATCTCCCGCAAGCTGGAAGTCGCCCTGGCGCTGGAGCTCATGTCGCAGAGCACATCGACGGCGGCTTTTCTATTTGAAGTTGAACTGAACAAATTGGATGCGGGCGGTCGCGAAGCGCTTCATCGGGCCTTGGGTGGCGATCTCACGAGGCTGCAGCAACAGAACCTTCCCGTGGGAATTAGCCTGGTGCGCACGATTTTCGCCGAGGTTAAGAAGAAGAAACACGCGCTCAAGTTCAATCTGCTGGGAATCTATAACTTCATCTCGGTAAGCACGCTGATTCTTAATGGCCGTGTGATGTTTGAGCCGGCGACTGGTGAACTCGTCATCACGGACACGGCTACGGCTTCGAGAATCTCCGCCTCCAGTCTCAACTTCGCGGCCGACGGAGAGAAGCTACGCAAGGCTCTGGCTGAAACCGTTATGATCAGCGCCGCGTATCGCGCCAGCAAATTAGTGCTACAGCAGCCGCAATTGAAAATTGCCCACACGGCTTTTGAACTGCACACGAAGACTGATCGGACCGCGATGAAGAACAATCTCGAAGTATTTGAAGCTTTGGGGTTGCTGAGCGCGGCCGAGAAGAACGCGATCCTTGGAACCGCAAGCCAGTTCGGTCGAACTACTCTTTATTCCGAAACCGCCTATGACGAAGCCCTTGTGGATCGTTTGTTTCTCAATAACGGCAAAGCCCGGCCGCAAACAGACTACGAACTCGCCGGTCGAAAGGCCCTGGCGCTGCTCGTGCAAAGCGGCGAAGAGGCCGAGCAACGACGCTTACCTGCAACTGATGACCAGCTTTGGAAACAGATGACGGAGGTTGGACAGCCAAGCTTCGCGGCGATTGCTAAGCTGGCGCATCTTCCTGTGACCACATTGGGAGCTATCAGAAGTGACTACACCGTGATCATGTGGTGGGCTCGCTCGATGAAGGAGATGGGAGAAGCCCTGGCAGAGGTGCGCGAGTTCATTGGGAAGAATCCCGGTGCGAATCCGCAAGCCGAACCGTTCAAGGGTCTGCGTAAGAAGCTCGCTTCAAAGTTGAAAGAAGTTGCGAGCAATACCAAGAGCGAGTTTGGCGATCCGTGGGGATTGGTAGCGATGGATCAGGCCTCGGGTCGACAGGCAGCGGCGGCGGTGCGTCTCAACACACCTACCCTTGCGATCCTCCGCGAACGCAACGTGTAGAACAAAAAGTAGAAAGATAGCGGTCGAAGCCGTCCCGTTAGGGACGAAATGTCTATAGCACGAAGCCTTACTCAACAAGCGTCCGCTCCGTAGGAGCGAAATGTTTGACATTGCGGCCCTAATGGGGCTCCCTGGTCGCGCACCATCGTCTCTATTTAATTAATCGCCTGCTGCTCACATTGGAAGGTTAAAAGCCTATGCTCTCTATCGAAACCCCGAAACCTATGTCGCTTCTTTACTTCACTCAACGACTGCTCACCGTGGCGTTCGTCTCGCTAACTTTGTTCGAGATTCAATTAAATGCTCAGACTCCGCCATTGGTGAGTGGGAACATTGGCTCAAGCAGCTCTGCAGACCCGAGCGCGCAATCCCGTTGGGTAAGGTATAAAGTGGTGACCCGCGAAACAGCTACGTTCTATGTCGGAAAGCAAGCCAAGTTCGACATCGTACTTGTTGATCCATACGGGAAGCAGGTGGATGCGCCCAGAGATCTTGAAACGACGATTACCGTCACCACCTTAGAAACGCTGGATGAGGCGAAGGCCTGGCTCGCTTCACGAAAAATCTTTCAGAAAGCACCATTCGTCCGGTCGCGAAGGGTCACTTTGCCGTTGGGCCAGCAGGCTGCTCAGATCCGGGTAACACATCGGAATGACGAGGAGGACGAAACTATTTATCTATTGTCGAACCAGACCGGCCCGCTTCATATATTCGTTGAAAGCCAGGACATCGAAACTGGTGAAACAGTAGTAATAGTATCTGAAAGCCAAGCGGACCAAGCCGATTGGTGCTCAGATGTCTGGACCAGTCTCACCTTCGGTAAGGATGATGCCGATAAAATTTCAAGCTGGACCTGCGAACCAACTCAAGCTTGATTTCCGCCCGTCAAACGATCAACCATTCGCACTAATCAAGGTGATCAAATCTCATTTTTCAGGGTCGTGTTGCAGTCCGCGACTGATGAATATGAGGAGGCCTCCGAGGAAATCTCCGTAATACTCGACGTAGTTGAGGGTTATGCCGGGTTTACGCCTGGCACTTTAAAAATTCCGAAGGGCCAGACGATCACTCCCGATGAAGCGGAATTGAGAACGCGGCCCGGCGGATCGATAACAGTAAGCGCTTCCACAAGCAGAAACCACAAGATCACACCGGTCACCAGGACGTATGAGTTTACGCCTGGCGTACACTCTACAAGTCTGTCTGTCCAAAGACAGCGCGAGAGTGCTTACTCAAATGGGCTCGATGGAATAGAGCTTAGAGTTGAGGCATTGCAGGACGGGCGGGCGATCACTCCCGAAGAAGAAGGAATGGAAGAACGAAAGATTTTCTTTCCATCTCAAAGGAGATTCGCACGGTGTGAAATTTGAAAATGGCAAGAGCGAAATCACGATACCAAAGGGTCAACAGACGGGGACAATCAAGCTCTTCTCCGTACGGTCAGTGAGTGATCTTGAAGTGGTCGCTGAGTCGTGGAATGGGTTGCGCAATAGGATTAATTCCCAGGCTCCTGTCCCGATTCTTTTTACTTTTCCCTGGCTTCCGATGCTATGCGCCCTCGCCGGTGGGTTAGTGTTTCCTTTGCTTGCCAGGCAAGACTTGCGCAGCCGGGTTCAAGGACTTGTAGTAGGCGCCATTTTTTTCGGACTGGCTTTATTTGGTGCAGTTCTTTCCGATCCTCAAAGCATCGGTCCTGTTAAGGTCGCCCTGACCAAGCTTCCAACCGAAAACGCTTTCGCCTCCTTTATCCTGGGATTTCTGGGTAGCCTTCTCTTAGGCGTGATCTTCATTGGGAGCAAGCGGTACAAATCTTCAAAATAAGCCACTTCTTAAAGACGCGCAAAAACTTCTTAGCGGGATAGCGTGCAAGTTGTTGAAGGGATTGGTAGCGCATACGGGACTCGAACCCGTGGTCTCTGCCTTGAGAGGGCAGCGTGTTAGCCGACTCATGCCAATACTCTTTGCCTAAGAGTCTTCTTATTGACAGAGGTAATTGACAGCGGTTTTCAGGGGAATATAATCGCGTCGCATTCCGAAGTGGGCCCAGGAATCTAATCCTCACCTAGTTGTTTGATTATCTAATCGCTTCGATGAAAGCCGAGGAGGTAATTCATCTCATGCCGAAAACGACAAGGCAAGTCCAAACCTCTCCTAGCCCCCACATCAATCACTTGTTTGCAACGCAAGAGCTTTGTCACTTTTGCAACTACCATTGTGTTGATTCTGATAGCTGCCGGGACGCTCTCTGCGCAAACTTTTCGCGGCAATATTCTGGGAACCGTGTCCGATGCTAATGGCGCAGTTGTCCCCGCCGCCAACGTGACCGCGCGGAATATAGCCACCGGGCTGGAGCGAACGGCTGTCAGCGATGAAGCTGGAAACTACAGCATCAGCGAGCTCCAGATTGGGAAGTATCAGGTAACGGTAACCAAGAGCTGGATTTCAAACGCTCGTGATCAATGAAGTGCTGGTCGAGGTTGCTGGTGAGCGTCGCGTTGATGCGAGTCTGGCTGTTGCAGGAACTTCGGATCAGGTAATCATCGCTCCGACCGCTCAAGTCGAAACTACTACCAACACTCTGGCAGGCATTATCACTACCAGGGCCGCGGAAGATCTGCCCGTCAACGGCCGCGACTTCACCAAATTTCTAGTACTTGTACCGGGGGCCACCGGAGATCCCTCTGGAGCCACAGACTCACCCGGATCGTTTGGCTTGTTTAGCGCCAATGGCAATCGCGGTCGCGCGAACAACTACCTCCTTGATGGCACTGATATGAACGATGGCTATCGTAACTTGCCAGCCATTAACGAAGCCGGTGTGTTTGGCACGCCGGCCACCATTCTTCCTGTCGAGGCGATCTCTGAAGCCGCAATTCTTTCAAACTTTGAGGCTGAGTACGGACGAAACTCTGGCGCCGTAGTGAACATTGTAACCAAGTCCGGCACCAATGAATTTCACGGCTCGCTTTTCGAGTTCTTTCGGAACAACGCTCTCGACGCTCGAAATTTCTTCAACCCCGAGCCTGATCCGCAAACGGCGTTTCGCAACAACCAGTTTGGTGGCTCGCTGGGCGGCCCTATTGTGCGCAATAAGACATTCTTCTTTTTCGCTTATGAGGGTCAACGCGAACGGGTAGGATTGAATTCGACCGCGCGTGTTCCCGATCCGCGCGAGATTGCGGCGCTTGGTGGCGCGACTAATCCGGTCATCGCCCGACTGCTGGCGCGCAATCCCTGGCCGACGCCCAATCGTCCGCTACCTTTGTTTGATGACACCGGGACTCCCAATCTCTTCGTAACAACCCGCGCTCTCAACGATGTTGACAGCATGATCGGGAAGATCGATCACTCCTTCAACGAACAGAATCAGTTAACCGGTCGTTACTTCTTCGGTAACAGCAATCAGTCCTTTCCTTTGGCGATCCTGGCCGGCAACGTCCTGCCTGGCTATAACACCGTGACGCCAACTCGTGTAAATCTAATTTCACTTTCATACCTGAAACTCTTCTCGAGCACTAAAGTCAACGAAGTCAGGTTTGGCTATAACCGTTTCGTCGAAAGCTTTTTTCCCGAAGATGGGGATTTCGATCCGCTGAAGCATCGGATTGAATACCGGTATCGCCAGTTCGCAAGACTTCGGGCTCCCCTTCATTCGCATCAGAAACGATCCCATCGGCTCGATCGCTTCAATCGGCGCTACGCTTTCTGTGCCCCGGGGGCGGGTTGATACTAACTGGCAGGCCATTGACAACTTTTCCTGGAAACTCGATCGCCACGATCTTAAGTTTGGCTATGAGTTTCGCCGTACTTTCGTGAATGCCTTTTTCGATGCCGGCTATCGCGGGCGTCTCGATTTCGACTCGCTCGAAGATTTTCTATCGGGAACTCTGAGCGGCGGACGCTCGGCGCGAGGCGACTCGCGTCGCGGCACCTTTCAAAATTCCCACGCCGGCTTTTTGCAAGACACGTTTCGCTGGCGGCCTAACCTAACTTTCAATCTCGGGCTTAGATACGATTACTTCGGTGTCATCGGCGAAGAACGCAATCGCTTCAGTATCTTCGATCCAGCCCGCGGACTGGTGCAGGTGGATAAACTCTACAACAGCGACTGGAACAACTTCTCACCGCGAATCGGCGTCGCGTGGGATGTTGGTGGCAAGGGCAAGACTGTAGTGCGCGCCGGTTGGGGACTCTTCTACGACGCCTTCTCGCAGGACTTCTTCGTAGGCCAGTTACCGTTTAATACCTTCAATCCGGGTCCAGCCTACAACCCCATCGGATCTTCGGCGGTGCTGTTCTCTTTCTCGACAATTCCCGTGATCCAGAACAACGTCCCCATCTTCACGGATTATCTTGATTCGGATGTCTTCACAGTAGATCCGAAACTGCGAACGCCCACCATTCAGAATTACAATCTGAATATCCAACGCGAAATCTTTCGCAACGGAGTACTCCAGGTTGGCTACGTGGGATCAAACGGTTCCAAGCTGTTCCGCTATCGCGACATCAATCAACCCATCGATCCCCGAGTCTCGACGGCCAGGCCCTTCGACAATGGGCCATTTGCGCCTTCAGGCGGAACCTTCTTCTACGTTAATCAACTCGAGACGTCGGCCCACTCGAATTACAATGCCTTGCAAACCAGTTTCACGCTTAGAAATCGTCGCGGTTGGACCGCCATGATTAACTACACCTGGTCGCATTCGATCGATAATGCCTCGGACGGCCAGGACTACGTCGCTAACGCAACACAACCAGAAGACAGCCATCGCCCTGATCTGGAAAGGGGCAATTCCAACTTCGACAATCGCCACCGCTTTGTTCTGAGTTTCGGCTACGAGATTCCAAATTTTGCACCGAGTCATCCCCGGCTCGGTGCTGGTTGGCAGATCAATGGAATCCTGACGCTCAAGAGTGGCAACCCATTTCATGTAAATCTGTTTGACGACTACAACGGAACAGGTGAGTTCTTTCCCCGGCCCGATCTGATCGGCGATCCTTATGCGGGCACCAGCGGCCACGAGAGGTTTCTAAACCTGGCGGCGTTTCGCGTTCCCTGCACACTCGATACTGCGGATCCCATGAATGATGGCAGCGCGGCTTTCTGCATTCCGGGAACACAGCACTTTGGCAATTTGGGAAGAAACTCCCTAATCGGCCCGAGTTACAGCAATTTTGATTTTTCAATCTTCAAGACCACGCCAATTACTGAAGGCGTGAAGATTCAGTTACGTGCGGAGATCTTCAACCTTTTCAATCATCCAAATCTTTCTTCGCCGCTGCTTCCCGGCTTCTCGGCCGATGCCAGCTTTAATGGTATCGATCCGGCAACGGGACGGGGACAGGGTTTCCTGCCGATTACGGTTACGCCAGACGTGGGTATCGGCAACCCATTTCTCGGAGGCGGCGGGCCGCGAAATATCCAACTGGCGGTGAAGCTGCTGTTTTAGAAAATTGCTCAGCCGAGTTCTGACTACAATACAAATGGCCACCGTTTGCGACGGTGGCCGTTTGTCTGTTTGGTAGCGCATACGGGACTCGAACCCGTGGTCTCTGCCTTGAGAGGGCAGCGTGTTAGCCGACTACACCAATGCGCCGGATGAAAACGGATTATAGGTGGCGGGTGGAGTGGTTCGCAAGTTGGGTACTTGAGACCGGGAGCGATAGCGACAGATGCAAGCCGAGATCTCGGTCAGACACATGAGTCGATCTGGGACTAACGCCGTGACTGTCACGAACCACTCGTAGAGGCGGTCGCTACCGCTCCCGTACTGTATTTGACCTCATCGCATTGAGCTTCTGTCTTACGCGAACTGAGATATCAGCCACAGATTTACTCGGATTCACACAGATAAGGATCTGAGCTGTGGCGCGTATTTCTTTCGATCTTATCTGTGTGCATCCGTGTTCATCTGTGGCTGATCTTTCTGGAACTTGAATCAGCCTGGTCTCGAACGTTCGCGCTGCGCGCTCAGTGCGGGCGGGACGCCCGCGATCCGATATCGCACAGCCCGCGATTCAACCGCTACGCCAAAAAACTTGCTATACTCTCGCCGCTCGTCTGCTGCAATTCAATCATTTGTGACCCTCAGGTTCTGCTTGATCTATGCTGAGTCCCTTCTTTCGCGGCATTCAACCAGCCACAAGATCACTTTCTAGTTTTTCCGTTCAAGCTAAATCACAACTTTTTCAACGGAGAGTTGGATGAACGTAGTTGTCCTGCGAGAAACGGCGACGGGTGAAGCGCGCGTAGCGCTCGTCCCGGAATCGGTGGTCAAACTCGTAGGCTTAAAAGCATCCGTACAAATCGAGAGTGGCGCTGGATTAGGCGCGGCGCGCACCGATGACGACTACATCCAGGCAGGCGCCGAAGTTTCAGGAGAACGCGATCGGCTTCTGAGTACCGCTGACATTCTCGTTTGCATCAATCGACCTGACGCGGATGATTTTCAGAAACTCAAAACCGGCGCCATCGTCTTAGGATTTTTGCGACCACTCGATGAGCCGCGAGCACTTGAGCCGGCAATCCCCAAGAGTCTCACGACCTTTGCCGTGGAACTGATTCCCCGCATCACGCGCGCACAAGCAATGGACGCGCTTTCTTCAATGGCCACGGTTGTTGGTTACAAGTCGGTTTTGATTGGCGCTTCCCACATCCCGCGCATGTTCCCTTTGCTGATGACAGCGGCCGGAACGGTCCCACCGGCGCGTGTGCTAGTGCTCGGCGCCGGAGTCGCAGGATTGCAGGCAATCGCGACGGCCCGCCGGTTGGGCGCAGTGGTAGAAGCTTATGACGTGCGCGCCGCGGCAGGTGAACAAGTGCGCTCGCTCGGCGCGAGTTTCCTGGAAGTGGATCTGGGCGGTATCAAAACTGAAGACGCGGGTGGTTATGCCGTCGAGTTAAGTGATGAAGCGATGGATCGAGGTCGCGACTTGATTGCTGAACACGCGAAGACTGCTGACGTGGTAATTACAACAGCACAAGTTCCGGGAAGGCGGGCGCCTTTGTTGATGACGGAAGCGGCAGTAAACGGAATGAAGCGAGGCTCGATAGTGATTGATCTGGCGGCGTCAACAGGCGGCAACTGCGCTGTCAGTCAACCTGATGAAACCGTCGAGCGTGATGGTGTCACGATACTGGCGCCGACAAATCTTGCTGCAACAGTTCCGGTACATGCGAGCCAGCTCTATTCTCGCAACGTCACATCGTTCCTTTCGCTGATCATCAAGGACGGGGAAGTAAAACTTGATATGGCAGACGACGTTGTTGGCCCTTCATGTGTGACGCATCAGGGCCAATGGGTAAATAGTCGTGTGGCGGCGCTGGTGGGATGATGATCAAGAAGATAGCTTCGCAGAATCGAGGTGAACGATAGTATGACGCACGAATCTTTAATCGCGGCACTCTATGTTTTTGCGCTCGCCGCATTCCTTGGTTACCAGGTGATTTCACGTGTGCCGCCGTTGCTGCACACGCCGCTGATGTCGGCGACCAACGCCATCTCCGGCATTTCGCTGGTGGGTTCAATCGTGACCGCGGGCGCGCATTACAACACAGCGAGTACGATTCTGGGTTTTATTGCGGTGGTGTGTTCGACGACGAATGTGGTGGGTGGGTTTGTGATTACTGATCGAATGCTGCGGATGTTTAAGAGGAAACCGAAATAGTTTCGAGTTTCGAGTTTCAGGTTTCGAGTTTCAAGTATCATGAGTCTGGATTTGAGATCTCAGATTTGAGATCTGAGATCTCAAAACCAAAGACCAAAAACCTAAGGCCAAAACCAAAAAACCAAACCGACAGACCAAAATTAAAGACTAAAAACCGAAAACTAAGACCCAAAGATCAAAAACCAAAGACCAAAGTACAAAGCTCGTATTTCTCTAGATGCAAACCTACTTCATCGAACTCAGCTATCTGCTCGCATCAGTGCTTTTCATTCTCGGCCTGAAAGGCCTGAGCCACCCGGAAACTGCCAAGCGCGGCATGCACCTCGCCGAGTTCGGCATGTTGATGGCCATCATCGGCACACTCCTGCATCACGAGATCGTTACTTACACCTGGATTCTTTCTGGTCTGGCAATAGGTTCGGTGATTGGTCTGGCGATGGGGCTTTGGGTGCCGATGACTGCGATGCCGCAACGCACCGCTCTCTCTCACGCATTCGGGGCCTTTGCGGCGGCGCTCGTTGGTATCTCCGAGTTTTATCGTCATGGCGGTCACGTGGACAAAGTCACGATGGGAGCCATTGGCTTCGAGGTGATGCTAGGCGCGTTAACAACGACCGGGAGCTTACTTGCTTTCGCAAAGTTGCAAGGTCTGGTGCGCGGCACGCCGCTGACTTACAAAGGCCAGAACGTCTTCAACATGGCTTTGCTGCTTACCACGATCGGCATTTTTATTTATCTAGTCGTAGTGCCGGGTTCGCTGCCGTTGTTCTTCCTGATGACCGGGCTGGCGCTTGTTTTTGGAATCCTGCTCGTGATGCCGATCGGCTCAGCTGACATGCCGGTGGTTATGTCGCTCCTCAATTCTTACGCGGGACTCGCATCCGCCGCCACGGGTTTCGTCCTTAATAATAAGGTCTTGATCATCGCCGGCACGCTCGATGGGTTCTCGGGATTCATTCTTTCGATTCTCATGTGTCGTGCGATGAATCGTTCAATCACGAACGTATTGTTTGGCGCCTTCGGAAGTGCAGCGACAGCGGCGAGTGCAGGCGACCAAAAGGGCACCATGCGTGAGGTTGGTCTAGAGGACATTGCTACACAAATGGCTTATGCGCGTCAGGTCGTATTTGTGCCCGGTTATGGGATGGCGACCGCCCAAGCGCAGCACGCTGTACGCGAGCTGGCTGACACGCTTGAGAAGCGCGGCGTGACGGTTAAATATGGGATCCATCCGGTTGCGGGACGCATGCCGGGACACATGAACGTGTTACTAGCCGAAGCGAATGTGCCGTACTCTTCGCTCTACGAACTTGAACAAATCAACCCGGAGTTTCCCACGACCGACGTCGCCGTCGTGATTGGAGCCAACGATGTGGTCAACCCTGACGCACGCGACAATCCGGCGAGTCCAATCGCTGGAATGCCAATCCTTGAAGTTGATCGATCCAAATCTGTCGTCGTATTAAAGCGTGGTCAGGGAAAAGGTTTTTCCGGGTTGGAAAATCCGCTGTTCTTTAAGGAAGTAACCGGAATGCTTTACGGCGACGCCAAAGAGACATTGACCCGGATGATTCAGGCCGTGCAGCAAGTATGAGAACATTATCCACGCGAGTCGCGTAGTAACTCTCCCCAAGGCAAATCTCAATTTCCCACTGGAGAAATGATGCGAAAATTTCTTAGCGTTTTAATCCTGACGAGTGTCCTCGCCCTGCCTTTTGCGTCGATAAGCGCGCAACGAAGTAGCAGACAGAACCACCTCAGCGGCAGCAGCGACGACCCAAAGAGGCGTTGACACCATCAGCGCCGCGCAAATGCGCGACTATCTTTCGTTCATTGCCTCCGACGAAATGGAGGGTCGCGACACACCTTCGCGCGGACTCGATATGACCGCCAAGTTTCTTGCGATGAATCTCTCGCGTTGGGGTTTGAAGCCGGGCGGCGATGACGGAACCTATTTCCAGAAAATCGCCTTGCGGAAAGACGGTATCGACAAAGAGCAAACAATCGCATCGCTTAACAATCAACCGCTGACAATCGGTGAGGATTACATTCCGGTGGGCCGCGGCGGCGAAGCTTCAGGGCCACTTGTCTTCGCAGGCAATGGTTGGTTCTTTAAAGCAAAAAATGTCGACGCCTATAAAGACATCGACGCTCGAGGAAAAATTGCGGTGATCTTCACACCGCCCGATGGCTTACCCCGTGGCTTTAGTCCTACCGATCTGGCAGGCAAACGCGGTGAAGACTGGATGGATCCAGGCGAGTACGCCCGCAAGCAGGGTGTTGTGGGCCTGATCATCGTGCCCGGCTTTCAGTTCATAGCCAATTGGCAACGTAACCTCAACAGGATTACCGAGGGCGGCGCTACCTCAGTCGAAAAATTTCAAGCGGCGGCTCCTGCAGCGCTTCCTACGATCATCGCATCGCCCCGGCTGGCAAACCTTCTTTTCCAGAGCGAGCGGCAAAATGCGACCGTGTTATTTGAAACAACCAGCGGTAGCACTCTTCCGGCGGCATTTGAGTTGAACCCTGAGAAGAAGATAAGCATGAAGCTTGTGGCCAAGCACAACCAGCTCGCAACGCAAAATGTTGTGGCGGTCTTTGAAGGAAGTGATCCGATATTGAAAGAAGAGTACGTGGCAGTGGGCTGCCATTATGATCACGTCGGTATCGGAGCTCCGGTTAATGGAGATGCGATTTACAACGGCGCTGATGATGACGGCTCCGGCACGACGGCGCTCCTGGCGATGGCTGAAGCTTTAGCGAAGGCGCCGGTGAAACCTAAGCGTTCGATCCTTTTTGTTTGGCATGCTGGTGAGGAAAAGGGTCTCTGGGGTTCACGCTATTTCGTTGAAAATCCGACGGTTCCAATTAACAAGATAGTGACGCAGCTGAACATCGATATGATCGGCCGCAGTAAAAAAACCGGCGACACGAATCCACGTAACAAAGAACTCACCGGTCCTGATGAGATCTACGTGATCGGTTCGAAAATGATGAGCACCGAGTTGGGAGCGTTGAGTGAGTCAGTAAATAAAGGTTACTTGAATCTCTCATTCAATTATCGTTACGACGATCCCAATGATCCGAACCGCTTCTTCTTCCGCAGCGATCACTTCAACTATGCGAGAAAAGGGATCCCCATCATCTTCTATTTTGACGGTGAACACGAGGACTATCACCGGCCGGGCGATTCAGCCGATAAAATTGACTACGAGAAGATGCAGAAGGTAACGCGCACCGTTTACCTGATGATGTGGGAACTAGCGAACCGAGCGGCGCGTCCTGCGGTTGATAAGCAATTGCCCAAGGAATTGTCTGGCAACTAAGCTGTTGGCAATACACGTGTGTGAGTCTTGTAGGGGGGTCCCTCCGTGGGCGCCCCGGTTTCACGCCAGGGCGGCCACAGAGTGCCGCCCGTACAGTTCAGCCCAGTTGTTATTTCTCGCGTGAGCGCTCGGCTGTGAGTTGCCGATAAGCTTCCGCGCGAGACAAGCCCAGCTGCTTCGCCGCTTTTTTCAAGGCGGCGCGTGGTTCCAGACCTTCCGCTTCAAATCCGGCCACCAGTGTTGCGACGCTCTGGCCGCGTTTGTTTTCTGGGCTCGCGATTTCATGGCGATCGATAATCAATACCATCTCGCCGCGCGGTTCGTGTTTACTTTGCTCAAACTGATTCGCAAGCTCGCCCAGGCGGCCACGCAAAATCTCTTCATGAAGTTTGGTCAACTCCCGCGCTACTACGGCTTCACGCTCACCGAGAATCTCGCGGGCGTCTTTGAGCGCTTCGATTATGCGATGGGGCGCTTCGTAGAAAACGAGAGTTGACTTAATCGTCGCTAACTCCGCGAGTCGATTGCGTCTCGCTGTTTGGCGCGCCGGCAAAAAACCTGCAAAGAAAAATTCATCGCTTGGCAGACCTGAAGCCACAAGCGCAGAGACGAGCGCTGTAGGTCCAGGCAAGGGAACGACAGGAATGCTCTCAGCCAGGGCGAGGCTGACGATACGAAACCCTGGATCGCTGATTCCGGGAGTGCCCGCGTCAGAAACGACGGCGACATCGATTCCGGTTTTGATCAATTCGATCAGATGGCTGGCCTGCTCGCGCTCATTGTGTTCGTGATAACTGATGGTTTTGGTCTTGATGCCGTAGTGATTGAGCAACTTGCGCGTGTGGCGTGTGTCTTCACAGGCGATCAGGGAGACCTCTTTTAGGATTCGGGTGGCGCGGTGAGTTAAGTCTTCGAGATTTCCGATCGGAGTGGCGACGACGTAGAGCGTTCCGGGCATGCGTCGTATTTTACAGTACAGGAGCGGTACCGTCCGCCTGCATCCTTATTAAACGCCAAGACGCAGAGTCGCCAAGACGCAGAGAAAAATAGACACCTAAAAATAAGTGTCTTGAACTGCTCGTGGTTGAGTCGGTCTTTGCGTCTCTGCGCCTTGGCGTTTAAACCCGACCCAAAAAAGCCTCGCCCGCTCATTGGGAACGGGCGAGGCTGAAAGACTCACGGAGGTCAACCGGAGTTAGTAAGGGATCGGCAGGCGTCGATACCACGGATCGTTGTTCGAACCACGATTGCGATCGTTGCGGTAGCCACCGTTGTTATAACCGAGGTTATACGCATCGGCGATCACACTGAGCTCTCGCTGAATCTGTGACCACTGGTTCGCCAGACGGTTGTCGAAGCGACCGACCCGATTGAGCCCCTGGGCTTCCTGCAAGACACGCTGGGCTTCGTTTCTGCTGCGATTCAAATCGCGGCCATTGCCGAAACGCGATTTGAGATTGCCGACAGCATTGCGGAACTGTCTCGCTTCATTGTTGATGCGATCTTCATTACGCGTACCGTCCCGGCGACTGCGATCAAGCGAGCGGTCGACTTCTTTTTCAAAGTCCTTCGCCATCCGATCGAGCCTGTGAATGGAATCGCGCAAGTAACGCTCATCATACCGGCTATTACGGTCGTTGCGGTCGCGGTTGCGACCATAGTCGGGCCACTGAGCGGCTGCCACCATTGGCAGACATAACGCTAAGAAAGCGGCCGCTAGAATTGAAAAACTCATTGTCCTTCGGTGCGTCATAATTCTTTATCTCCTCGTCAAGTCTTCGTTAGGACTTCCCGTTGCCAATTTCGAGTTGGGTTCGTCCTGTTTCAACGCTTGCTTTGGGGACGTGGTCAGCCAGCGTTATGCCGCGAGGCTCAATGGCAAGCACCGTGCCCGTACGGATCCGCGAAATGCGGCTTACCGGGCCCAACGAATTGAAGGGTTATTTATGAGGAATTGGTTAGTTTAAGCCCCCGCGCAGGCGTCAATGGCTTCGAAAACGTGCACCCGTTACGGAAATGGTGAGGCCCAACGGGTGCTTAGTAACGTCCCTGAAAGGGACCAAGTCAGTAGCCGTGGCCGCCAACGCCCACAGATCATATGCGGTACCTGGATTTGACCGCGAAGGGTTCAAAGATATTCGACCCCAGGGTCGGGGTGACTCATTGTGCGGGTCCGTAGGCGTTTCCTACAGCTATGAACTCTGTCCCTGCATTGAGATCATGCTTTAGATCTCATCGGAGCTTCTTGATCGCGTCAGCGAATTTTCGTTCCCAGGAGGCTGGTGATGTGAGCTCGCAATTCCGACTCGTGAATTCCGGGATCTGACTTAGAGTGTTTTGTTGTAACCCAGCGCGGCGTTCCCTGGGCAGTCAGCACGAGCAACAGCTCCTGATTCAGCGATCTGATTCCGAGGTGGCGGATGTTGCCACGTGCCAATCCCGCGCCGCGGACGATGCCGTCGCGTGGCGTGCGCGGCCAACCGGCTTCAATGAACAGTTGGCGGACTCCAGACGTGAGCGTTAGCAGCCGTCCCACCATGGTAGCGTTCTCGACACGAAATCGATGCTTGTCGTCTTTAGCAAACTGGATAGCGGCGCCGTTGCGGTTCGCTTCGGCAGCAAGGTATTCAAAAGTTTCCATCAGCCAGCTAATGCCTGTAGTGCGCAGCAGGTCATTGGCATTACGAAGCGAAAGATAGGCCGCGAGATCCACATGGCCTGCCATGCGCGCGCGCGTTTCAGCTTCCGCCAGGGCTGAAGCCCATGCTTCGTCGAGTTCACTCACTTAAACCGGCTCCGCTCATTGAATTGGGGTAACAAATATGAAGAACAAACGCTTGCGTTTACAGACACCCCTGATTCGCCCGAGTGCTGAGGCGATGTTATCATGCTCACCATCGACGTCTTCCATTCACCCCGACGGAAATTATCAGCCTTGCTTCGCTTGATACGCGGTAAACTTAATAAGCAAATTCACCATTCCTGAGAACTAAAGTATGAAGAAATCCGCCCAGCGAAAAACCTTGCCGCTATTTGTGATTGCCTTAGTGCTCGCCTTCATCGGGCTCAGCCAGTTTGGCGTCAACTCGCGCGCCCAGGACAAGTTGCAGTTGCCTGCCCGTTCGGGTTTCGTCAACGACTTTGCCGGAGTTGTCGATGATGCCACGAGGCAACGTCTAGAAGTGACACTCACAAATCTGAAACAGCGCAGCGGCATCGAGTTTGGTATCGCGACGATACAAACTACTGGAGCAAGGGACATTTTCGATGTTTCGCGCGAACTTGCCAGCGATTGGAATTTAGGCGCCCGCAACAGCAAAAATAAGAGCCTGCTCTTAGTGCTCGCAGTTAACGAAAAGACGGCCTTCACCCAATTCAGCCGGTCCGTCCAGACAGATCTTCCCGAAGGCATCCTTGGCGAGCTTAGCCAAATCATGCGCAGCCCGATTTCTGCCGGACGATTCAGTCAGGGACTGAACGATGGAGTAAATCATTTCATCGGGTCGTTAGCTAAGAAGGCCGGTTTTCCTGCGAATGGTATTGATCAGGAATCTGTTGCCAGCGCTACGCAGGTTGAACCCACGCCGGCGCCGACTCCCGCGCCCAGTCGAATCCTCGTCAGTGGTTGAGACTCCAGATACGGAGAAGCCCTCCGTCACAACGACAAGCGTAAAAGTTAACAAAGCAAAAGAGAAGCCTGCCGCTGCCAGCGAAATCTTCCAAGTCAACGTACGTCAACACCCCTGAAGATGATGCTGATGAAAGTGAAGAAGTGGAATTGGTGTTGACGCTGCCGCTGGCGGAGCGAGTGGCGAAGCTGAAAGAGTTTTTGGACGCCTTCCCGAATTCAAAATCCAAACCGCGCGCGATTGAATTGCTGGTGAGCACTTATGCGAGTCTCGGCGACTTGAAACTTAAAGACGGCGATCACGAGGGGGGACTGAGAAACTTCTTGTTGGCGATTAGTGAAGCGCCAACCAGCATTTCGGACAAGTTGTACTCTGGAGTAGTCGCACAGGTTCCTTCCAATCTCTATTTGCGGGGCGAGCGCGAGGCGGCGATTGATGCGGCGCGCAAGATTGAAGAGAAGTTTGGCGCCGACCCTAAACGTCTGCTGGTGCTTTCCGCGTTCTATCTGGGAATTGAAGACGGGCCAGAAGCAGCGCGGTTGGCCGGCGAGGCAGTGAAACTTGCTCCGGAAATGGCTGACGCGCATCGTGCCTTGGGATTGGGATTACACATCGCCTTGCGCCTTGATGAAGCTGCCTCCGAATACAAACGCGCACTAGAGCTGGATCCGAATACCAAAAAAGCTACGCGGAGAAGTTTGGCGGATCTGCATCGTGCTTCGGGAAAAACCGAAGAGGCCTTGGCACTTTATCGCGAACAACTAACTCTGGAACCCACCGATCGAGCAGCGCGCGCCGGTATAGTTCTTTCGCTGCTCGAGCTTGGTCGCGCTGAGGAAGGACAGAAAGAGCTCGACGCTGCATTGGCTAAAAACCCTCCGGATTTAATCCTGCTGGCAGGCGCGGCTTACTGGTTTGTCGCGCATAACCAAAGCGAGCGCGCTTTGAAGCTGGCGCAACAGGCGGTGCAATTGGAGCCGCGTTATACCTGGTCGCAAATCGCCCTGGCCCGGGCGTTGACCGCGCAGAAACGACCGCTGGAAGCTGAACGAGCGATCCGCTTTGCCGGACAATATGGAAAGTTTCCCACCCTCGATTATGAGCTGGCGAGTGTGCTGGCTTCAGCAGGACTGTATGACGAAGCCTCCGATGTGTTGTTGCGATCGTTTTCGTATGACCGGGGACAAGTCGTTACCCGGCTTGCAGGTCGTGTGCTGACACGCGCCGACACCTTCACAGATCTTCTGGCGCCGGAGCGTCGTGCCAGTATTTTTCAATTTAAGGGCGCCGACAGTCCCGGTGAAGCCGCAATATTGAAATCTCTGCTGGCTTTTATTAAGGCCACGGAAGTTGCCGATAAAGTCAGGCTTGATGAAGCTAAAGCTGCCGCTGCAGCTAAGGAGTTCGCCTCCGGCAATGACAACATGTTGGCTCACAGGCAGATTTTTGCCGCCAGTCGTTTACTTCGTCTTGGCGTTGCATTGCAGACGGCATTTGAACTAACTGAAGCGGCGCGGTCCAGCATAGACGCTGCTCTGGATGTTCCCGCGGTCACGGTGGCGGCGCAGGCAGAAGAGTTGCGAGATATGAGGGCGCGCGCTTTGGCGCAGGGTAGCACACCGAATGTTCCGGAAGCGCCGCGAAACGTCCTCGGCAACATCATGCGCGGCCGGGTGGAAGATCTGGCCGGCCAGGCATTGCTCAAGCAGGACAAGACGGCCCTATCAATCGAACATTTCAAACGCGCAGTTACAACTCTTCCTGAAGGCACGCCGGCCTGGCGCAATGCTTTGTGGCATCTGGGTACGGCCCTGGATCAGGACCAGCAACCTCAGGAAGCGCTCACTTATTACATTCGCAGTTATAACGCTGGAAATCCCGATGCCGTGCGGCGGATTGTGATCGAGCACTTGTATCGAAAAATAAATGGTTCATTAGCAGGCCTTGATGAACGGATAGGCGCCGGTGTGATGGCGAGTCAGTCGCCAAATCCGGTTGCCGGAACACCTGTAATGACTGATCCAACGCCTACGCAATCGCCGGTAGCAGTTGCTGCAGCAGTGTCCTCCGATACCAAGCCGCTCGCGTCTTCCCCCACGCCTGAAGCGACACCCTCACCAGCTCCAGCACAGCCCATAGTTGAATCAACTCCGGAAGTAACTCCAAAGCCAGAGCCGTCGCCCAGCCCGGAGGTTCCCGCCGCCACACCGGAGGCAAAGCCCGCAGCGTCACCGCAACATGTCGGGGCTCCCGATCCGTTGTCTGGTGTAACAAGGGCGAGGTTGGCCACGCGCGTGAAGCTGACAGGAAGCGTTAAGAACGCTGCAGGGGAAGGGATCGGCTCCGTGACGATGGTCCTGGTCAGTCCGCGAGGCATGGTGCTAACCGCAACGACAGATCTGGACGGCAACTACACATTTGTTGTGACGCCGTCGATGCAAAGCTACCGGATTATTCCCTCGAAGGACGGTTTTAAATTTGCGCCAGTGGATAAGATCTTAACTAGCATGATGGAAGATCAGAGGGCCGTGGATTTTGTGGCTGAGCCAGTACCATGAAAGTGAATCGTGAAATCGTGAATCGTGAATCGTAAATCGTGAATCAGGACTTGCGAGACCGGAAAAGCGGCAAAGGGCGTCAAGGAACCCTGTTGGGACAAAACGATAAAGCCCGCGAAGTAGGCGACAGTTCTGCCGCCCGCTTCGCGAGCTCGTGTATTTGGTTAACGGTTCACCGGGGTTCTTACCCCCCTGGCTTCCCGCTAACCCCGTGCTGCGACACCACTCTTAACGATTAACGATTCACGATTCTCGATTCACGATCTCAATTGTTCTTCATCTCGCCTGGCGAGACGATCTTTCCCTCAGCATCGTAGACCTCAACCGTCCCATACTTTGCCAGGACATCACGGGCTTTGGCTGCATCACCTACCGCCACGATCTGAATGTGATCCAGGTCGATGTACTTCTGCGCCACACTTTGGATGTCCGCGACTGTAATCGCCGCCACCTTCTGCGGATAGGTGTCCCAGTAGTTGGCCGGCAAATCGTAGAGTTTCTGCGTGATGATGTTCTGCAGCAAGCTCTGCGGCTGTTCAAGAGAGAGCGCAAAACTGCCGATGATGGCGCGCTTCGCATTCTCCAGTTCTTCTGCTCCTACCTTATCGTCGCGCAGGCGCTTCAACTCAAACATGAATTCCTTCATCGCGCCTTCCGTAACGTCGGTGCGAACTTCGGAGCTTGAAGCCCACGTGCCCCGGAATCTTGAGCCTCCGAAATTGCTATAGGCGCCATAGGTGTAGCCTTTGTCCTCGCGTAGATTCAGGAACAAACGCGCTGCCGGTCCGCCTCCAAGAATCTTGTCGGCGAGCAGTAAAGAAAAGTAATCCGGGCTGTTGCGTTCAATGCCCAGGGTCCCGAGAGTCAACACGGTCTGCACGGAGCCTGGCCTGTCGATCAACAGAATCCGTGACTTTGCCTGTGCAGGAGCCGCCGGAATTGCCGTAACGGGCACGTCAGCCTTTTCCCACGTCACCAAACGCTTTCTCAATCTTCGGCATCAGCTCCTTCAGAGTTACATCGCCGACGATCGCAAGAATCGCATTGTTGGGACGGTAATAAGTGGCGTGAAAGGCCGCCAGATCTTTCGCTGAAAGTTTCTTCAGCGACTCAGTGGGCGGGGCCACTAGTGCGGCCGGATGATCGCCGTAGATCGCTCGACTAAATCGTTCCTGGGCCAGAAACTGCGGGCTCGATCTCTGGAACTGCAATTGGGCAAGCGACCTTGTCTTGTACTTCTCAACTTCATCCGCCGGGAATGCCGGATTACGAATCACGTCGGCAAAAAGATCGAAGGTCTGATCGAGGTTTTCGACGAGACCCGAAGCGGAGATAGTGCTGGTAGTGTTTGAGAACCCCGAACTCGAATTCAAGGTCGCGCCAATAGAATCAACCTGTTCAGCAATGTCCTTGCTGCTTCGTTTCGTCGTTCCTTCACGCAACAGGGCCGCAGTGAAGGAAGCAAGGCCGCGGAAATCGGGTTTATCAGCGAGGCCACCGCTGAGAATCACCATCTGCGCCGTGAATGTGGGAACTTTTTCGTCGCGCAAAAGAACTACCCGAAGGCCATTCGGGAGGGTGGTTTCCTGGGCCTTCGGCAACTTCACCTGCAGCACATTCTTGTTTACCGGCGCACGACCTTTTACGACTGCGCCTTTGGTTGACTGCGGCGCGGCGCCTCCGGCTTGACCCTGGACAGGCACCGTATACATGGCCGTGCAGACAAAAGCGACCAGGGCGCATACCGCAACAATTGTTCGACTCTTCATTTCATTTCTCCTCATTTCCCAACTCCTTTACTGTCCCGATGTGGCTGCAGCCGCAGTCCGCGCTTTTGGCATTGTGATTACGACGGTTCTATTCGTGTCGCGCAAATATTTATTAGCGACTCGCTGCACGTCTTCCTTTGTCACAGCCGCAACTTTGTCGAGCCGAGCATTTATCAGCCCCGGATCGTTGTAGTACATGGCGTATTGCGTCAGGTTAATCGCGCGCGACAACGAACTTTGCAGATTACTGATGAAGGCCCGCCTCGTGCTGTTCTTGGCTTTCTGCAACTCCCAATCAGCAATCGGTTCCTTCTTCAGGCGCTCGATCTCTTCATAGACCGCGGCTTCAACGGCATCTGTCTTTGCGCCAGGGCGCAATGTGGCCGAAACATAGAAAGCGCCAAGTCCTCGCTTCTCATCCATAAAGCCAAAAACGCTAGTCGTCAGTTCCTTCTCCTTCACAAGTTTCTGGTAAAGCCGCGAACTTTGACCGCCTTGCAGAGCTGCGGACAAAACCTGAAGTGCATAAAAGTCGGCAGTGTTTCCAGAGACGGCTTTGAAGGCGAGATCTACGCGGGGCACGCGAGCCAAAACATCATCAACAGTTTTGCGCCGTTCAGCCGTTTGTTCAGGCTCGGTCATGTCAACTGCGGGGGGATTCGGCTGGCGCGGAATACTTTCAAAGTGCTTAGCAATTCTGGCGAGCGCGTCTTTCGTGTCGAAATCTCCCACGAGAGCGAGCACGGCGTTGTTCGGTGCGTAGTAAATCTTAAAAAACTCGGCTACGTCTTCAATGGTCGCCGCGGAAAGATCCTCCATCGAACCAATCACTGAATGCTTGTAAGCAAAGTTATCGTAGAGCAACTCCTGCTGCAGTTCGCCACTCTTGCCGTAAGGTTGATTATCTAAACCGCGACGGCGTTCTTCCTGAACGGCGTTGCGTTGATTGTCGAGATTCTCTTTTGTGATCGCGAGGCTCCGCATCCGATCTGCTTCCAGAAAGAGCGCCAATTCAAGTTGATTGGACGGCAAGGCTTCGAAGTAAAGCGTGCGATCTTCGTTGGTGGTGCCGTTCATCGTACCGCCATTGTTGAGCACAAGAATCATCTGTTCAGACTTGCCGATATTCTCCGAACCTTGAAACATCATGTGTTCAAACAGATGGGCAAATCCGGTACGACCGCGTCGTTCATCGCGCGACCCGACGTTGTAATTCACTGAAATGGAAATCACAGGGGCGCTATGATCTTCAACAGTGATAACGCGCAGACCGTTCTTTAAGGTTGTTTCTTTGAAATCTACTTTGACTTTCCGCGGCGCCTGCGCTTGCACGACAACAACAGTAAGCAGCGCAATGATCAGGGACGCCAACAATCCAGAGGCACGTCTCATATAACTAAACTCCTTCCAGGGTGATGAACCATAGTGGTAACCAATTCAAACGTTGGTAGTTTTAATGGCGAATGCATGACAAGAGACACAACGCGTGTCCAGGCTCGTGCGGAACTGTCCGCGAGCGTTTATGGGGAGACGAATTGTTTGTTGAGTTTTGTGGCGCTTCCAAGCGACCACGAAACGGTTTCGCTGCGAGCGTGAAGCGACTTTAAGTCGCTGCTGAGATGAGTGTCAAGCGGGCCCCAGGGATTCGCGTTTAGTTGTGTATCTGACCCTTAGGCGTCAATTGGCAGTTGGAAATCAAAGCAATCCCAATCTGGTTAGCCAACCGCTCCCGACCCGGCCGACATCCAAACGCGCGACTGCACACAGAGCCCGACTGTTTCGGAGGGCGGTTCGACCCGCAATCCTCAGAGGCCTTCGAGCGCGTGCTTCAGCATTTAGGCGAGCAGCCGGAGCGTTATTCGGATAAACTCGTCGGTTGTACGATTCGCCAACATTTCTCAGTAAATACAGGAAAATCATGACCAGATTAAGTTTTGCAGCTTCCCGGCACTTTCCTCGAATCCTTGCTGGAATTCTTGCAGTTTACGCCGGGCTGTTTGTCTTTAACCTGACCGCTCAGGCTCAGCAACCGGCGGCGCAGCCGGCCGGAAGTCGTTATGACATCACGAACTATCGCATTGAAGCGCAATTGATTCCCGAACAGCACGTACTACGGGCTGGCGCGGACATAACTATTTTGCCGTTGGAGCCAACCCGATCGATCGTTTTTGAACTGAATGGTTCACTCAAGGTTGAGAGTGTCGAAAGCGGTGGCAAGCTTTTAACTGGTGTAGTTCAGGATGCGGTGGGCGTCGGCAATTTGGGCCCGAACGTTAGAATTGATCTGGGTCAGATCGTGCCTGCCAACCAGCCTCTGACTTTAAGATTTCGCTGGAGCGGCGCCTTGCTGTCGCCCGAAGGCGGACCTCTTGCTACCAGGCGTTTGGCCTACGTGGGTAATGAAGGTTCTTACCTCATGTACGCGTCTCGTTGGTTCCCTTTTCACGACTATGCAGTGGACCGCGCCACAGCCGACATCACGCTGGTGGTTCCAACCGGGACTCAGGTTGCTGGCCCCAGTGATGAGCCTGTTGTCGCACAATCGTCAGGGAAAGACGGCACCACGCGCTACCGGTTTGTGCAAAAACGACCAGAGCTGATCGGAAACTTTGTTGCCGGCCAGTACATCAGCAAGACGCTTCAGTTTGGCAATTACAACATTGTCTTTTATGCCAAGCCGGGTAGCGAAAACCGCATCAACAGTTACGCAGAGCTGATGGGGCATGTGCTGGAGTTTTACACGAAGCAATACGGAGCACCGTTGTTTGGAAATCGTCTGGTAGTAGCGCAAGTAGACGACGATACGCTCGATACTTATTCCGGGATGGGAATGATTTTTCTGGCATCGCGGATGTTCGATAGTTCTCGGCCAACTCCTGAAGACAAACTGCAAAGAGAAGTTGCTTATCAGTGGTGGGGACAGACAGTTGGTTTGAAATCTTTCGACGACGCCTGGATTTCACAGGGACTTGCTGAGTGGAGCGCTTTTGCATTTCGCGAGTCGACTTTAACCGGCGGCGCCCTCGATGCCGCACAGCGCGAGCAGCAGGAACGGGCCCTGACGTTCGAGCAAACGGCTTCAATCGCGCGCGCCCCTGGCGCCCTCGACGATCAGTCGGCGGCCTATCAGTCGATCGTGTACCACAAAGGCTCGATGGTGTTTCGCATGTTGCGCGAAACGATGGGCAAAGAAAAGTTTGATTCGCTGCTACGCAATTTTTTGGAGACTTATCGCGGCAAGAGTGCCTCGATCGATGATTTTGAAAAGCTGACTACGCAAGTCAGCGGCGGAAACATGCGTTACTTCTTCGCGCAATGGGTAGAAGGCACCGGTGTTCCCGAGTTTAATGTGGAATATCAAATCATCCGCACGCGGGGCGGGAAGTTTCGCACGCGCGGTACCGTTAAGAACACTTTGCAAACGCTGCGCATGCCGGTGCAATTGATGCTTCGTTCCGAGGGCGACACTCAAACGTTAACTAGAACCATCGAGGATCGGAGTGAAGACTTTGACTTCGAATCAAATGGCCAGCCGTTGGAAGTGGTGGTTGATCCCAATTACCGCATCCTGCGAATGTCTGACGAACTGCGCGTTTCGATTATCGCGCGGCGTGGGATTGAGCAGATGAAGGAAGGTCTTTACGCTGAGGCGCAACAACAGTTCGAGGCGGCATTGAAGTTAGACCGCTCGAATTCCTGGGTCTACTACAATCTTGGTCTCCTGTTCCTCGAGCAGCGCAATTGGGCTCAAGCGCTGGATAATTTTGATGCGGCGCTCAATGGCACCTTGAAGCCGTCGTGGATTGAAGTTTGGGCGCGAATCAAACGTGGGAATGCTTACGATGCCCAGGGCGAGCGGATGCGAGCAGTGGGCGAATATAACAAGGCCGTGCAATCGGGAATTACCTACGATAACGCGCAGGCAGTTGCTAAGAAGTTTCTTGCCACTCCGTTTGATCCTAAGGCGACACAGACGGCCGGCGTCACGTTGCCGGGCGAATAAGGAAGGCGGTTGTCAGAAGAAAAAACGATTTTCCACATATCATTTTCCAATTCTCATTTTTCATTTGGTCAACACTTCAAACGCAGAGGCGCGGAGGCTCAGAGCCGCAAAGAAATCATTCAACACGTTTCGTGGTGTTTGGTGTTATTTTGTGGATCGTTCCCTGCTGATGCAAAGAGTGCAATCCACGAAACAAAACGAAGCGACGCGAAACTAGTCCCGTCATTTTCCTCAATCTGTTATGGCCACCTTTGCGTCTTCGCGTCTTTGCGCCTCTGCGCTTAAAGTATTGCCAAATGAACAATGAGAAATGATATATGGAAAATCGCTTTTTCGTTTTCAGCGCTCGCTCTCAACGCTCATAATTGAGCACATACTCCGGCGCGCTGATTTCACTGGGTAAACGCGGATCTGGAATCGCCTCACCTGCCACGACCTGCAAGGGAATCACACCCGCCCAAACCGGCAATTCATAGTCAGCTTCGTCATCGATTGGGGGCCCGGTTCGCACCTTAGCCGATACTTCCTCCAGCGGCAGCACTAGCACGGTAGTGGCTTTCAATTCCTGTTCAGTGGGTTGACGCACGTCATCCCAGCGCCCGCGAATCACATGCTCGGAAAAAGCCAGGAGGGCGGCAAGCTTCTCCTGAGCGTCTTCGACCAGCGTTGCGTTTCCGAAGATCACAACAGAGCGATAGTTAATCGAATGATGGAACGCTGAACGCGCCAGCACGAGCCCATCAACCAACGTTACCGTCACACAAGCCGCGACACCCGTTTTCAAAGTCCGCAACATACGGCTCGCTTGTGAGCCATGAATATAGAGTTTGTCCCCAATTCGTCCGTAGCCTGTTGGAATAACAATTGGTTGGCCGTCCACAACAAAGCCAACGTGGCAGATGAAGCCTTCGTCGAGAATTGCATGAACGACTTCGTGATCGTAATGGCCGCGAGCCGGAAGACGTTTCAGAGTAGTGCGGTCAGTTTTGTTGTAGGTAGTCATGGATCAGAAGTCAGGAGTCAGAAGTCAGAAGTCAGCAGTCAGGAGCTAGGAGCAGTAGGCAGAAGGCAGTGGGCAGTGGCCAGAAAGCAGTTAATAGTAGGCGGTAAGTCAGAGACTTACCGCGCACCGACGTGGCATAGACCATACACATTGCTCGCTGCTAACTGCCTACTGTCACTGCTCTCCGACAGCAACAATCGCAATCCCATGCTTATTTGCCAACGAGAGCATTTCTGCGCGATCGAACATTAGAGTCTTTCCGGCCGATAAGCAGAGGCAAGTTGCGCCTGCTTCAATCATTGTCTCGATCGTGGGCACGCCTGTTACCGGCACGTCAAAACGCATGTCTTGATCGGGTTTGGCCAGTTTCACTACCGTCAGACGGCCCCCCGCCAAATTGGCGCTTTTTCCCCGCAGTAATTTAGAAAGCCCACTGACCAAACCCTTCTCCACCTCGGGCTGAATGCTTTCCGCATTCTCCGGAGTAAAGCGACGGCGCGTCTGGACCAACACGTGTCAATTGGCCGGCCCGGCGAATTGTAGCGTCTGTGCCTTCCATTGCTTCAATCGCTACACAAGCTTTGCTGCGGACGACAATAGTTTGGCCGAGGTCGAGCCTGGCTATCTCCCGTGCGATACCCATTGCATAGTCGATATCGCCCCGTTCGCGTTCGTCGGGTTCCCGTTTCGTTAGTGTCCCTACCTCTGCAAGTTGATCCTGAAGAAAGTAAGTCGAATCGATTAACTCGATCCCTTCCTCTTGTAGCTCATTAGCAATCGCGCCAATCAGGGAATCGGTGTTGCGTCGCGGTAGCTTCCAGAGAAGTTTCAGCATGCGCGCGTCCGGCACCGCCCGACTGAATATCTGTACGTGCCTGACCTGCCCCGCCATGATCGCTTTTTCGACACCCTCGTCTTTAAAGAAGCGGATCATCTTTCCTAACTGGCCAATACCGACCCACTCAACGCGATCAGCAAGCCGCTCGATGACCGGATCGGTTTCTTCGTGAATGGCGGCAACCGCCAGGCTGTCTCCAGCGCGCCGGGCGCCTTCAGCGACCAGCAGGGGAAACTTACCGTTGCCTGCGATTAGCCCGTAGCGCATGAAGTTTCAGATCGGAAGGTGGGATAACAAGAAATGCGGACCTGCTATTTAACGACACCGCGCTGAGAAGTTTCGATGAATTGAATCAGAGCGTCGACTTCGGGAGAATTTGTAAGCTCGTGGCGCATTTGTTCAATAGCCTGACTCGTGTTTAGTTTTGCTGAAAGCAGCAGATGGAATGCGTGATGTAACGACTTAATCGCCTCGCGCGAATAGCCACGCCGTTTCATGCCCGTCGTATTCAAGCCGTAACAGCGGGCGTGGTTTCCTACGGTTAGCGCAAATGGCAATGCGTCTTTAACTACGACTGAATAGCCACCGATATAAGCTTCCCGCCCTACCCTGCAAAACTGATGCACGCCCGAATAGGCGCCAACATTTGCGCGGTCCTCGATGACTACGTGGCCTGCGAGCGTTGCCGCATTCGCCATAATCACGTTGTTACCGACGAGGCAGTCGTGGGCGATATGCGCTTGCGCCATGATCAAGCAGTCGTCCCCGACTTGCGTGAGTAAGTTTCCGCTAGCGGTGCCGCGATGAATAGTAACGAATTCGCGAATCTGATTACGCTTGCCGATGCGGGTTTCCGACGGTTCGCCTTTGTATTTCAAATCCTGTGGTGCTAGTCCGATGGAAACAAAGGGATAAACGTGAGAGCCCTCGCCGATAGAGGTTTTTCCATCGATCACGCAATGCGAGTCGAGTTGCACGCCATCGCCCAACTCAACTTCGGCGCCGATCACGGAATAAGGTCCGATCTGACAATTGTCGCCGATGCGGGCCCGGGGACTGATTACCGCCGACGGATGAATGTTAGCTGGACGAGTGGCAGTTACCATATATCAAATGCTGAATGCTGATCGCTGAATGATGAACTAAGAAGCACGTGCGGAGAAGACATTTCCGCATTCATCATTCCCTCGTTATCGTGTGGTGATGCGATCCGCTACGACACTCATGATTTCCGCGTCGGCCGCGAGTTGTCCATCGACCTTCGCTTCCCCGCGCATACGTTGCACACGCGAACCGATACGCATCGCTGTTACTTCCAAGACCAGCGTGTCTCCGGGCACCACGGGCCGGCGAAACCGCGCTTCTTTGATACCGGTAAAGAGCACCAGTTTCTCATCACGATCCTCGATTTCGCGCAGGGCCAGCACGGCGCCGACTTGGGCCAGAGCTTCGACCACGAGCACGCCGGGCATCACCGGCGCACCGGGAAAGTGTCCCTGAAAAAAGGGCTCGTTGATACTCACTTGTTTGAGTCCCACAATCCGTTGGCGCGGCACCAGTTCGATAATCCGATCCACTAACAGAAAAGGATAACGATGCGGCAGTAGCTTCTGGATTGCGAGCGAGTCGAGGACGGTTTCCATGAAGAGCAATATAGCCGGGAAGTGCGGCAGAAACAAAAAAAGACGTGGAAACGCGGAACAGTTACCGCATTTCCACGTCTATGACGCGATTGGCGTCGCTTCGGTGACGAAGCCTATTTGGGCGGCGTCACTGAAGCGGTCGCCGGATTCTTACCGTTAAAGTCGTTAATGAAGGCGCGGGTTACGTCGATGCTGTCGGCAGCGTAAACGACAGGAACCTGACTGCCATCGATTAGCACGGTGATGCCGCGCTGTTTCGCAAAAGCCTCAAGAGCTTTACTGATGGAGTCCTGCAGTGGAGTAAAGATCTCCTTGCGGCGCCGATCATATGCCTGCTGGGCATCTTCACTTTTGCGTTTCAGTTCGATCTTATAGGTCTCAAGCTGTTCGACCTTTTGAGAAATGGTCTTGGGATCGGCGACGTTCCGCGTTTTGTCGATCTCGTCGTTGAGGGTTGTCGCTTTCTGTTGAAGCTGCTGCAACTCGGTCTGGCGCGGCTGAAACTCACGATTCAAGGTGTTCAGCAAGGTGGTGAAGCGAGCGATCCCGGTTTTGTCATCCAAAAATAAATCTGAATAGATAACCGCAATCTTGCTTTCCGGTACCGTCCCCGAAGTTTGGGGCGCGGTTGGAGCCGGCTGACCTGCGGGTCGCTGCTGTGCCAGAGCAGGGGAGATTGAAAGCGCCGCGATGAACGCAAAGGTCGCAATGAGACGATCTATTTTCATAACTTTGTTGTAATGCTCCTTACATTGAAAAGGCGGTCGGTCAACAGTCTTAGTTGTCGTTCTGACCGCCATGGTTGGCCTTAAATGACTAAAAAGTACGTCCTACGCTGAAACGGATGACCCGCTTTTTCTCATTGAAGGAGAACGGAAAGCCCTGAATAAACTGGTTTGCCCGGGCGTTCGGATTATACGCAAAGATTAAACGAAAGGGTACATTCAAGACCGGGACCTGGACCCGGAGTTCCATACCAAGGCTGCTGCGGAAGTCTCCCAGCTTATTGAAGAGGCTTTGCGAGAGACCGACTTTAACATTCGTCTGCGTCTCGCCGCGTAAGAACACCTGCTGGAATCCAAAAGGAAGTCCGGTCGCCGGGTCGAAAGGTCCGACATTTCGGGCATTGTCGAGCTCCTGGGTTGTGACAAGCCGGTTGTCCCTCATCACCAGACCGAAATTTGAGGTTAATGCCAATTGCGGATTGGCATTACATGCGGCCAGCGTCGAAAGAGACGTTGGCGCAAAACCTTGAGTTAACCGCTCGCAGGGAATAAAACCGACTGTCTGCAAGAATGGGTCATCCGAAAGAAAGTTGCTGGAAAAAAACTGGTCAGTCTTAGATCTCAAATTAAATGCGGTTCCAATGTCCGCGAACGCTGCCAGACCGATCGTGTTTCCAATCAAGGGAATACGATACTCAAAGTTACCGAGCAACTGGGTATCGGCGCCGATCGGGGTGAAGGAGCGTGGCAACTGCACAGGGTTGCTACCGCCGACACCGGTAAAGGTTCCGATCGCCGACAAGGAGGGAGGTACGCCCGGGATCTCGATTGCTGCGCCAAAGGGATTCTGCGCAATTTTTACGTTTCGCGAAGTGAAGAATGTGTCGAGCGGAGCGATTGGACTAATCGAGCGGACGTTGTAACCACGGATGGTAAATTCATCACCCAGGAAGAACCGTTCAAAAATGGGAACGCCATCAACGAACGCAAGCGACTGTGAATTCCTTACCTTTTCCGTAATCGCGAAGCTGCCCACTGTTCCGGCCAGGATGCGGAAGCCAAAAACTTCCGGACGTTCTGATTTCTTCCGACGGACCGGAAAAAACTGAGTGTAGGAAACCGTCGGCTGGTAGGTCCGGACATCACCGCCCAACCCCGCAAGGGCAACACCCACCGAAAGCTCGCGACCGGAAGTCGGATCGACACTGGCGTTGCGCGTGTCATACGAGAAGGTCAGCGTGCCACGACTGGTGATGATATTCGATTGTTCGTAAACCACCGGAATGAAACGCTCCGGATCGCCTTCCAGATTAACTTCGGGGTCAGTAACACTGGACGTGGAAAATTGATACGACGCGCCAATGCGGGAGAACTGCGTGAAGCGTCGCTTACGATAAAACTCCGAAAGCGGCGCGCTGGCGAAGACCGAACCACCGTACGATTTGCGCGTGAAGAGGTTCTCATCGCTTGTATTTAGAAAATCAATGGGCGTACCCGACGCCCCTATTTGCGCCTCCACATTCTGGGAAAGAAAAGTTCCTTCACCAAAAAACTTTTGGGAGAAAGCGAACACGGAAAAACCCGCGGTGATTGGCCGATTTTTTATATACGGCTCGGTGAAAGAAAACGATAGGGAGCGCTGACGATTACCGGCAGCGAGATTGATCGAAAGAATTTCGCCCCGGCCAAAGAGGTTGTTGGTCGAGTACTCCAATCCAAAGAACGAGCCGCCGATCCCGGAAAGGCCGCCGTTGAACGAGATCTGTTGGCGTCCGCGTTCGGTCACTTTCAGGTTGATATCAACCGTTGCCTCTTCTTCATTAGTACGGAAATCCGCATCCTTGTCCTTGTCGATCGGTTCAAAGTAGCCCGACTGGTTGAGTTTAATAATTGAGTATTCCCAGTAACCCTGGTTGTAAATATCGCCTTCGTTAATCAACACTTCGCGTCGCAGAACACTGTCGCGAGTAAATGTGTTGCCCGCAAATTCCAACCGGCGAAGTGTAAATTGTTTACCTTCCTCGATCGTGATGGTGAAATCGACGATTCCCTCATTGGGGTTTTGGGGATTGTCCTTAAACGTGGGTACTGGCTCAGCGGTGTATTCAATAAACCCCTGCGAGCCGTAAATCTTTTTCAGATTCTCAAATAGGCCCTTCGAGATTTTTTCGGCATTGGCCATGTCACCCTTGTTCAAGCCAATGACTGATCGAATCTGCTCCTCCGAATAGATTGAGTTTCCTTCAATCTTCATCTCACCAATGCGATAAGGCTTCCCTTCGACAACTGGCACGGTAACTCGCAGACCTTCGTCAACTGAAGTTAGGAAGGGTAGCGGCAGAATTGGAAAACCGGTGCGGCGACGTCCAACGCTCTCGACGCGAGGCTCGCCGTGTCGTGCTTGCAGGTATCCCTTTGAACGCATGTAGTAATCCACATTGCGTAAATCTGCCTCCAGCTTTTCCCGGTGAAGGATGTCCTGGCCCTTGAAGCGTGTGATCAAACCAGCCTCTTTCACAAACTTCATGGAATTGCGCAGGCTCTTGTCGCTAAACACGGTATTGCCTTCAAACTGAATCTCCACGACGCGTACCCGGTCGCCTTCATCAATTGCGAACGTAATGGCAGTTGACGTGGCCGATACTTCATCGCGGCGTTCTTCGATCGTGGCGTTTGGATGGCCGCGCTCCGCCAGCAATTCCTTCAAGACCCGAATCGCATTCCTGCACCTTCACCGGATCGTAAATGCTTTCTTTGGATACTCCGACGCGGCGCTCGCGGAAGGCTTTGAGCACATCCGACTCCGGCACACTCTTCAATCCTTCAAACTGTAAATCGCGAATGATTGGGAGTTCTTTAACCTCAAAAATTACGTTGACGCCGCCACGGGCTCCTTCTTCGGTAAGCACCCGAGTCTGGGTCTTGTCGAAAAAACCCAGGGCGAGAATTGCCTGTAAGTCGCGCTGCACCTGTGCTTCGTTGAAAGGGTCGCCCGCCCGGGTTTGCACATAATAAAGAACGTCGTCCTTGCGCAGACGACGGTTGCCGGTGATATCAACTGATTCTACTAGTCGTTGAGTTTGTTGAGCTTGCGCTTGTGGGGACGCAAGGAAGATGGTGGCAAAGGAGAAAAACGCGCCCATTAAGATGAGCAGAGCCGCGCGGTATGAGTGCATGGAAGCCAATTCCCTCAGTGGTTCTACTAGGACCTAGATACTTCGGGGAGTCGTACGACTGATAAATAAATCTTTTACGAGAAAATAAAGGCAAAAACTAAAAATGCTGCTTGCCGGACATGCCTAAACGCCTGGTGGAAATGTTTGATTCCACTGCGTCGGCGACACGTTGCCATCCCGGATAATACTTGTCCAGCAAAGTCGCGCATTATACCGAACCAATGCAAGAAAAGTAAAAAAGGCACTAGAAAAGGAAAAGGCGGGCGAAATTATTCAGCCGCAGCCTTTTAGCCTTTCTTTGTGCCAGTTAACTAGGAGGGAGTTTAGTGGATGGCCAGAACGTCGTCCGCAGTCTCGATATCTACCGGTCGCTGGGTGAGCTCGTCACCTTCTACGGAAATCTCGATCAGAGCGGAACTACCCAATTGCCCCTGAATCATTGCCTCAGAAAGAGGATCTTCGACGTATTTCTGCAACGCCCGGCGTAATGGTCGAGCCCCGTAGGAGCGATCGGCGCAGGTTTTATCGACGATCCAGCGCTTTGCTTCGTCCGTCAGCCTTACTTCCAAACCGTGCGAGATCATCGTGCGATTCATCTGATCGACCTGGAGCTGAACCACTTCGAGTAATTCTTCATCCAGTAATTGGTCGAAAATGATGATTTCGTCGAGTCGATTAATGAATTCGGGATTGAAAGTCTGGCGCACTTGAGACATCACCATCTCTTCGAGCTTATCTCGTGACGCCTCAGAAGTGCCCTGAAATCCCATCGTGCCCTTCTTCTGAATAAAGCGGGCCCCGATGTTCGAGGTCATGATGATAATGGCGTTCTTGAAATCGATGGCGTTGCCGAGGGCGTCAGTGAGCAATCCATCCTCAAACACCTGTAACAGAATATTGAAGATATCGGGATGAGCCTTTTCGATTTCGTCAAAGAGCAAGACGGAATAAGGCGCCCGTTTGATTCGTTCGGTTAACTGTCCACCTTCTTCGTGACCGACATATCCCGGAGGCGAGCCAATCAGTTTCGATACTGAATGCTTTTCCATGAACTCCGACATGTCGAAACGAATCATTGAGCGTTCACTACCAAAGAGGAAATGCGCCAGGGAACGCGCGACTTCCGTTTTACCGACTCCGGTAGGACCAAGGAAAAGGAATGAACCAACTGGTCGCAAGGGATTTTTCAAGCCGGCGCGTGAACGGCGGATTGCCCGAGCGAGCGCAGAGATTGCCGGACGTTGAGAAACGACACGCGTGTGCAGCTCGCTCTCAATTCTTAAGAGTTTGCGGGTCTCCTCTTCCTTCAAGGAGGTTATGGGAATGCCCGTCCAGCGCGCGATTACTTCTTCGACATCATCGCGAGTAACTTCTGCCGACACCAGCGCATCATCGCTTGTTTCGCGCACGGTCTGATTCTCATCGTATGAACGCGACCACTCGTTGAGCTGGTTCCAGTCAGCAAGATTGCCTTGTTCGCGGCGGACGCGCAGCTTCACTCGCGCTCCGGCCTCGTCGATCACGTCAATAGCTTTGTCCGGTAGAAAGCGGTCAGGAATATAGCGATGCGATTGAGAGACAGCCGCCTGTAGCGCCTCGTCCGTGTAGCGCACCTGGTGAAAACTTTCGTAGCGTTCACGCACGCCATTGAGGATTTCCACGGCCTCGGCTTCGGTGGGTGGCGGCACTTTTACTGCCTGAAAACGGCGTTCCAGCGAGCGATCCTTCTCGATCGACTTGCGGAACTCTCCTGGGGTAGTTGCGCCGATGCATTGAATTTCCCCACGCGATAATGCCGGCTTCAAGATGTTGGCAGCGTCGAGCGAGCCTTCCGCGGAACCAGCGCCGACGAGTGTATGAAGCTCGTCAATGAAAACGATGTACTGCGGATTCTCGATCAGCTCGCGCATGATTTGCTTCAAGCGTTCTTCAAACTGACCGCGATATTTGGTACCGGCAACGATCAGTGAAAGGTCGAGTGAGAGAATTCGTTTGTGCTCGAGGAACGAAGGAACTTCACCACGGACGATTCGTTGAGCAAGACCTTCTACGATTGCAGTCTTGCCGACGCCGGGTTCACCGATGAGCACTGGGTTGTTTTTGGTGCGACGACAAAGAATTTGCACCAGCCGTTCAATCTCCGCTTCGCGCCCGATCAGCGGATCGAGTTTGTCGTTCGAAGCATCGTCAGTAAGGTCGCGCGAGAATTCGACGAGATGCGGTGTGTCTTTCTTTTGCGAGCCGCGGGCGTCGGCGCCCGTTTGGCGGGCAATCTCATCCCGCACCGCGTTTAGGCGCAAGCCGCGTTCATAAAGAATCTCGGCCGCCATGGAACGTTCTTCGCGCAGTAGCCCCAACAGCAGATGTTCAGTGCCAATGTGCCGGTGCTGGAGCCGATCGCTTTCCTCATGCGCGTACGCAAGCACTCGCTTAGTTTCGGGCGCCAGCGGCAGTTCCACTGATGTGGAAATTTTTTCGCGCAACAGCGTGCGTCCTTCAATCTCTTTGCGAATGGACTCTATGGAAACCTGGGCGCGAGGGAAAAAGCGTGCTGTGAGGGTTTTGTCCTCACGCATTAATCCCAGAAGCAGGTGTTCCGGTTCAATTGCCGGAGCGCCAAACTGGGAAGCCTCGTACCGCGCGAAGAAGATTACCCGGCGCGCCTTTTCTGTATAGCGTTCAAACATTGGGCGTTTTCGTTAAGCCGTTTAAATATGATTACCCGGGGATCACCATGCCGGGCGAAACTTCAGCCCGGCACTTGCCCGCATTATAACCCATGAAGTAAAGGGCCAAAAGTAATTGCTCAGTTCCGATAACTAAAAACGATCAACTGCCGCTTTATTTCAGACTCGGTTCAAACTTGCACGGGCTGTACCCGGCCCTCGTCAATTCTGAGAATTTGATCGCAAAGCTGTGCCAGCCCTTCATTGTGCGTGGCAATGATGACAATAGCGCGGCGCCTGCGGGAGTAAGAGACGAGCAGCTCACCCAGGCGAGCGGCAGCGGGCGCGTCCAGGTTCCCAGTTGGTTCATCGGCCAGCACGAGGACGGGTTGTTTGATTAAAGCCCGGCACGCGGCCACCCGTTGTTGTTCACCTCCAGAAAGGTGACTGATGGGATGATCGATGCGGCTTCCCAAACCCATTTCGGTCAGCAAAGCAATGGCTTGTTGCATCGCTGTCGCATGGCTGGTTCTGCCGATCAAAAGTGGGAGAGCTACGTTTTCCGCAGCACTCAAGTCTGCTAGCAGGTAATGAAATTGAAAAACAAGACCGACTTGGTGAGAACGAAACCTGGCGAGGGCCGCAGGTTGAGCGCGATCGACTTCAAAGTTACTGAGAGCGATCCTGCCGTTATCTGGCGCCTCCAAGCCACCCAATAAATGCAGGAGCGTTGATTTGCCTGTGCCCGATGGTCCCATGATCGCGATCGACTCGCCTCGGTCCACCGAAAATGAAACTCCCCGTAACACATCAATCCTGTTGCCGGCCGGATCGGTGAAACTTTTGCGAAGGTCGTTAACTTCAAGTCCAACGTCCAAAGTCCGACGTTCAGGGTTGGTACTATCCTGACCGGACATTGGACTTTGAACATTGGACATTGGACTAATTTGTGTCCCTCAGCATTTCGACCGGTCGCACACGAGCAGCAGCGCGTGCTGGGTAGATCGTAGCGATCAAGCTGAGGAGAAACGCGACAAGCGCAGCCAACGCGACATCTCTTAGTTGAGAATGAAAAGGCACGTTGCTGATCGAATAAACGTCGGCCGGCAAACTGACAAGTTGGTAGCGATTACCGATGAGGCACACAATCGTGCCCAGCACCACACCCAGCAGCGCCCCGACGGCGCCGATAATTGCTCCTTCCATCATGAAGATACCCATGATGCTTTTGCCGGAGGCGCCCATCGCGCCAAGGATGCCAATCTCTCGAGCACGATCGACTACGACCAGGATGAGCGTGGTGGTGATGTTCAGCGCCGCAATCAGAATGATCAGCGCAATAATAAACAGACCCATGCGGCGCTCGAGAGCCAGTGCTGTAAAGAGCGGCCGGTTCGCCTCCTGCCAATCAATCGTTGTGTACGAGTCCCCGAGCGCCTGGCGGATCTCAGTGGCGACTCGTTTCACAGCGTAAATGTCGGAAAGTTGGACGCTGACAACTGTCGCCGCATGATCGGAAGCGGCAAATTGCGCGGCGACCTTAAGAGATATGTAGATCCAGGTTGAGTCGTACTCGAAGAGCCCGGAACGGAAAATCCCGCTGACGCGCACGAAACGCCTGGCGGAACCAGGGAGGGCAGCCGCGGCGGTTGGACTGCCGGCGGGAATGATTTGCACAACATCGCCAACGCTAATGCCGATACGATTCGCCAACTCCGATCCAACAATTACAGCCGGCGGATAATTTTCTTCTTGTAGGCCTTTGCCGATTTCCTCTGCTGACCCGGAACTCAATGAGCTTTTGATCTCACTCAAAGCAGCCGGATTTGTCTCGTCCACTCCACGCAAGACTGCGTAACCTGATCCTTTCGGACCGATGATTACCGCACCATCGTAAGTTGTGCCGAATGCATTAGTGACGCCGGAAATCTGCTTGATTCGACTGGCAACGGTGTTGTGATCGCGCAGAGGCTGACCATCCGACCGCACAACGTTGACATGCGCGGTGCCTCGCAAGATCTTCTCGCGCATTTCGTCGCGAAAGCCGTTGGCAAGCGCGAGGGCAACGATCAGGGCCGCGACGCCGGTTGCGATTCCAAGTATCGCAACGAGCGCCGTGATGCGCGCGAGCCGCCGCCCGCGTCGCGCCCTTAGGTAACGGAGTGCCAGAAAGAGTTCAAAGGGCATGACAAAACTACGTCCGGCCTGGCGGACACTTCTTTGTGTCGAGTGGGCGGTTTTCCGGCAGTAACTGCCGGAGCTCCGGCACCTCGCGAATGTCCTGCGGTATTGCTGGCTTGATTTCGAAGATCGTGTCGCTCACCTTCTCCAAACGAAACCTTCGATCAAGCGCCACGATTGCGGGAATCTCGTCGCGTTGCCAACCGCATGGCAACCACCAACGCGGATCGGCATCGAGAAAGACGCGACGTCCGGCAGTAAAATGTTCTTCGATTGCCTGATTCAAATCTCCGGGCCAGCCGCCACCGGTGCCAATCGTCTTCCAATCGCCAGCGCCAATTGCCTTCCAGTAAGTGACGGCGATCGTTTGTGCCCCGGAGATCATCACGGCGTCTCGTGGCACCTTAGCCAGTTGCTGGCGGTACTCTTTACTCATGGCGCGCCGTTCGATGAATTCCTGACTTACCGGTTTGAGAAGAATGGTAAAAATCGTTGCCAATACCAGCAATACCGCCACGCATGATGCAAAGGCCAACCGCTGACCGCGGAAGAGCCTCGTTAGTATTCTGATCAGGAAATCTGCCGTTAAAGGTGCGAGTGCGGGAAGGCCGGTAAGAAAGTAGCGCCAATTTACCGCAGTGCTGTAATTGAAAAAGAGCAGCAGGTCAGCCGCCATACCCATTAGCCCAAGCAGCAATAGTGGCGACAGGCGACGGCGGCGCCATTCAGCAACAGCCGCGAAAGGAAACGCAAGCAACACCAGCGGAGCGCTGATAAAAAAATACATAAAGTACGGTACAGCATTGGCCAGACTGACGGGATGCCGAGCGCTCTCCTGGGCCATCGACTCACGCCAGCCATGCCAGATGAAGCGATAATGCGCATCAGTCAGGAACCAAAAAGCAAACCAACCAAGCGCCAGCACCAGGAAAATCACTAACGACAAAGCTACATAACCAAGCTGACGTCGCTGTAGCTTCCAGCCGAGAAGAAAAGGAGCAAGCGCCAGCCATGGCAAGTAGAACGTCATGGTTTCGCGGAGATTGACTCCCAATCCCAGCAACGCAGCACCCACGATCACTAAACCGATTCGTTGTTGTTGAATCCCTCGCAGGTGGAGCAGCAACGCGGCTGCCAGTAGCAGGACCGATGGCACATCGGTCATGACTTGTCCGCCGTAGAGAACAAAGATCGGCGAAAACACTACAAACAGCGAAGCGAGCGTTGTCGAGTAAAGCGATTGAGTAACTTCGCGAGCCAGTAACCAACAAGCAATCACCGCTAATGGTGTCTGCGCCACAACGGCGTACTTGAAAACCAGATAAGCATTCTCCGGAGCCACGCCAAACAGGGAATGGGCCACTTCATACAAGAAGTGATTTCCAAAGATGAAAAGGTTCCTGCCGAGCGCCATCGATGAGGGATAGCCAGCGAGTGAGAGCATTGTGTAGTCGATGCCGTCCCAGTCACCAATGAATGGATCGATGAAGTAGAGGGTTAAAGCTAGTGCAATTAACGCCGGCAGTAGCCAGCAAGGCCACGCTTGCCAAAATGAAAGCGAAGGACCGGCATGCCGTTCCCCCGCCACTGATCGGTGGTTTGGTTTTTCTGAATTAGCCGTTGCCGGCGTGTTTGTCGTTGGGTGTGCTCGGTTCAACGAGTTGAGTGTCTACAGGCGCATCGGGACGTTTCACCATTTTCACGCGATTACCCTGCGCATTGTACTCAACTTCATCCATGATGTTGTAGATAAGCAGCACGCCACGTCCCGACGACTTGAACAAGTTAGCGGGATCGCATGGGTCAGGGATTTCATGAACGTTGAAACCCTCGCCCTCATCTTCTACTGTAAAACTCGCTTCCCCTGGAGAAAGCTCAGCAGTAATCCGCACCAGCTTGGTGGGATCGCTTTTGTTTCCGTGTTTGACAGCATTAACAAAGGCTTCATCGAGAGCGATGAATAAATTCGAACGCTCCGGCTTAATTAAACCGAGCTTGGCGACACGTTCGAGCAAATACTGTAAGACACCGTTCATCAGCGAGAGATCGCTGGGCAATTCAAATTCAATTTTTTCATGCAAGTGAGGAATGACGGTCGGATCATCAACGTAGCGCAATTTATAAGAAAGCGTCTGTTCCACAATTTCGCGGAGCTCGTCCGGGTTGTAAGGAGAACGCAGATTGGCGGCGCCCATCTTGAACGCTTTAATTACATCTGGTTGAAGTGAACCGGAAGGCAACGACATGAGCAAGTGTTTGCGTTGTAGTTCGCTGGCGGGCGAAGCATCCTCAGTGAGGTCGCTGATGATCAAATCAAACTTGTCCAAATCTCCACGGGCCAGAGCGTTGCTGCGATCTCCGGTGGCGACGACATCATGGCCCAGCTTGCCGAGGACTTCTGCGAGCAACGCGCGCAGTTCATCGTTATTGTCGACGATGAGAATCCTACGTTTCTGCATCAAGCTCCAGTCCGTCGTAATGTCCGAGGAGAGTGAAAAGCGTCGGCAGTCGCTTTCAAAGGTACTGTACGATAATGGAGGCTGCCGCGTTCGGAATATATCACCCGCCAACGTCCAACGTCCAAAGTTCAAAGTCCAAGGTTTTTACCGGCTTCATGTCCAATAGTTCAACGCCCACCGCGCGCCCAGAGGAGTGAGTGGACATCAAAAACACGATTGGGGTTTGCGAGCCCCGCGCTGCGAGGACGTTGGACCTTGGGCCTTGGACATTGGACTTTGAGGCCTCTCCACCTGCTAAACTCGAAGCTAATGGCCAAGCGTGGACGATTACAAACAAAACTGGAATATGCACTGGCGCGATCCGTGTTCGCTGCCCTGGGAATGATGCCGCGCTCCGTCTCAGTCGCACTCAGCCGCGCGCTGGGGCGGCTTGCTTATCTGTTATTCGGCGATCTGCGGCGTACTGCAAGGCGTAATCTCGACATTGCATTTCCTGAACTGAGTGAAGTCGAAAAGAAGCGGATCGTACGCGGTTGTTTTGATTCCCTGGGTCGGCTGCTGGGGGAGTTCAGCCATCTTGGTAACATACCCCGAGATCAATTACGTACATTTGCGCACTGCGAAGGTCTGGAACATTTACCGGAGGCGAGGACTAACGGTCGCGCCATTATTTTTTATACGGCGCATTTGGGCTTTTGGGAGCTTACACATTTTTGGGTAGGGGCGAATTGGCATCCGTTTACCATCCTGGTACGTCGACTCGACAATGATTTGATCGAGGAAATGATCGACAAGGTAAGGCGTCGGTTCGGGAATAGCACTCTCGACAAGAAAACTGTTTCGCGTCAGGCGCTACGCACTTTGAACGCAGGCGGCACTATCGGGTTGTTACCCGATGTAAACATGTTGGCACGAGAAGGTGTCTTCGTTGACTTCTTTGGCACGCCGGCTTCAACGACTTCGATGATGGCAAAACTCGCGTTGCGCACGGACGCCTTGGTCATTCCTGTCTATTCTCCCTGGGATGAGCAACGAAAAAAGTTTCTTTTGCACGTAGAGCCTCCGATAACCATTGAGCGGAGCGGGGACGACACAACCGATGTGCATAACCTGACTGCGGCAATCATGGCGAGCGTTGAGAAGTTCGTGCGACGATACCCGGAGCAGTGGCTCTGGATTCATAGACGCTGGAAGACTCGTCCGCCGGGCGAGCCGGATCTGTATTAGCCAGAAGGCAGAAGGCAGAAGGCAGGAGCAGGCGGCAGACGACTTACGACAGAGGTGTTTTGTGCTCGTTCGTGTTACTTCGTGGATCGTTCGATCCGCTTAAGCAGGCCACGTACGTCACTGGATAAGAACGATCCACGAAGTAACACGGAACCACACGAATCGAGTTTGATGACCACTAACAACTTACAACTGACAACTGGCCACTAACAACGGACCACTGACAACTGACCACTAACTACAGACTACTAACTTCTGACTTCTGACCTCTCTGATCATCATGCAAGTTTCCGCAGAATCGACTGTTGCCAAAGTCAGGAGTCGTCGAACCGGTGATGTCGAACGAGCCTATAAGTTTGCCGACCTGTCTGAATATCCTCTTAAGAAGCGTTTGATTATTCGGCTGGCCGACCTGGCTTTCTATACTTTGATCAACTTGATCGGACGGACGATCAAATTTGAAGTAACAGGTTGGGAGAATCACGAGCAGATTTTTCGCGATGGCCATCTACCCATCTACGTCTTCTGGCACGAACGCATCTTTCTGACGACGTACTGGTGGCGCGACCGCCGCATCGTGGTACTCACGTCGAAGAGTTTTGATGGCGAGTACATCGCGCGGTTCATTCAGCGCTTCGGTTACGGCGCCGTGCGCGGGTCGTCAACGCGCGGAGGTGTCGGTGCTGTCGTTGAGATGGTGCGCTTGATGCGCAGGGGCTGCACCACGGCGTTCACTATCGATGGCCCGAAAGGTCCGCCGCGTGTCGCAAAACTTGGCGCCGTGTTATTAGCCAAGAAATCTGGGCATCCAATCTTGCCCGTGACAATGGGCCTTGAGCGTCGTTGGATTTTCTCGACCTGGGATAGTTTCCAGGTGCCAAAGCCTTTCAGCCGCGCTTGCGTATTCGTCGCAGAGCCGATTTACGTTCCGGCAGATGCCGATGAGGCGACGCTCGCCGCGAAGAATGATCAATTGCAGGCCAGCTTGGATGAGCTCACGGAGCGCGACGAAAACTGGCGTAAGAGTTTGAGGGGTCCCCGAAGGGGACAGAGTGAATAGCCGTGGGCAACGCCCACGGAAAAAAGATGTGGATGCAATTCGACCCTGCAAGGGTCGAAGAGTTGATCAAGAAAACTCGTGCAGTTTCGACCCTTGCAGGGTCGAGTAAGCCGATTGCCATTTCAATCCGGGGGCGTTGCCCCCGGCTATTAACTCTCACGCCTTCGGCGTGAGGGAAGCCCGACTTACGTCTGCGAATCTAGACATGGAAGAATCAATCGACGGTAATTATCGGAGCGGCTATGTCGCCCTCATTGGGCGGCCGAACGCCGGCAAGTCAACCCTGCTCAACCGGCTTGTGGGGCAGAAGATCGCCGCCGTTTCCAATAAGCCCCAGACTACTCGCTTTCGTATTCAAGGCGTCATCACCCAGGACACCGGCCAGGTAGTCCTTGTCGACACACCGGGAATTCATAAACCGGGTTATGCCCTTAATCGTCGCATGATGTCGATTGTGCAGGACGCTCTGTTAGGCGTGGATCTCGTCTGCCTGATTCGCGACGCGTCCGTTAGCACGGGCAACGGCGATCGTTTTGTCCTTGAGTTGTTGCAAAGATCAGAGAAGCCTGCGCTCCTATTGCTGAACAAGACTGACAAGTTAAAAGACAAGTCAGAGCTGCTGCCGCTGATTGAGTGGTACAGCAATGAGTACGACTGGCGCGAAGTGGTGCCTATCTCGGCGTTGCGGGGAAAAATGATCGATGTGCTCGTGGAACAAATGATCAAACACCTGCCGCCGGGAGAGCCCTTGTTTGCTCAGGACGAACTCACTGATCAATCGCTTCGCTCTCTTGCCGCGGAGATCGTACGCGAGAAAATCCTTCAGACCACTGCTGCCGAAATCCCGTACGTCACCGCTGTCGTCACTGAAAAGTGGGAGGAGGAGCGTCCCGACTTCACGCGGATCTATTGCGCGATTTTTGTTGAGCGCCCCTCGCAGAAGAAGATCATCATCGGTAAAGGCGCTGCCCGGCTGAAGGAAGTTGGAATCGCCGCGCGGCAGGAGATTGAAAGCCTGATCGGCCATCGCTGTCATCTGGAGCTCTTCGTGAAAGTCGAAGAAGAGTGGCGCAACAAGGAACACCTACTTGATGAAATGGGAATTGGCTGATGAGACGATGAGACGAGCACGGAGACGCGAAGGCGCCGAGGCGCGAAGAAAAGATTAAACGTGTTTCGTGCCGTTTGGTGTTACTTCGTGGATCGTTCGCAGATGCCGCGGCCGCAAATACGATCCACGAAATACACGAAACGACACGAAGCAGGCAGCCGCTCTCAAAGGTTCTATGAATGCTCAGACGCGCTCCTTGCGCATGAATAACCAAACATCTTGGTATGCGCTTGATCTCGCTATTGAAAGAGATGCCTCGGAAGCAATCTCTTATGCGTTGATGGAAGCAGGAGCGCTCGGGACCGAAGTGCACGACGCAGACGATCAGCTAGATATGGCGATCGGATATTTCGATTCGCTGCCGGACCGCGAGCTTGTCCGTACGCAGTTAGCGGAAGCGTTGAGAATTTACGATCTGCCGTCGTCTGCTGTGCGGAATATGACGCTGCGCAAAGTGGCAGACGAGGACTGGCTCGGTGAATGGAAGAAAAGCTGGCAGCCAGTTGCAGTTGGTCAACGTTTTCTCATCGCACCTCCCTGGTCCGAAATTAAGGACGCGCAAGGCAGGATCGTGATTCGGATTGAACCGGGAATGGCTTTCGGAACCGGTACTCACGAAACCACGCGTCTGTGCCTTTTAGCAGTGGAAAGATACTTTGCCGGAGTTAGCTTCCTCGATGTAGGTACGGGAACCGGAATCCTGGCAATTGCCGCAGCAAAGCTTTTTCCGGAAGCACTGATTAAGGCATGTGACACCGATCCGGAAGCGCTGGCCATCGCGGAAGAGAATGCGCGGCTCAATGATGTGGCAGACCGCATTTCGTTTCGCGTTGGCACTGTTCAGGAGTCGACAGCGTCAGCAGATGTCGTGTGCGCTAATCTTACCGCGGACGCGATTGTGCGGTTGCTACCAGTCTTGCTGGGATCAACCTGCGGCCGGCTGATTCTTTCCGGAATCCTGGAAACTCAACTTGAGGAGGTTATTGCGGCGTTGCGTGCTCATGGACTAACCAGCGAGCCTGAGGTGATGCAGGATGGCGAGTGGGTGGCGGTGGTGATCTAGTTGGCGGTGGGCGGTGAGAAATGGCTTTGCCATCCGGTGCGCGGTGAGTCTTTGACTTACCGCAAGCTGTGCTTTTTATTTCCACGCGGGGCTCAGCCCCGCGACAACTCTTAGAAAACAAGCTCCCTCGGTAAGTCAAAGACTTACCGCTCACCCGGCGGCAAAGCCGACTAGTCGAACAGCAGCCCCACTGTCACTTCAAATCCCCAAACGAGTGCTGTAGCAAAGTCGCGACAGCGATCGCAGCTGTTTCGGCGCGCAGAGTGCGGCCGCCTAAGGTGATTATTTTCCATCCGGCTTTCTTTGCGGCCTCGATCTCGGAATCAGTCCAACCCCCTTCGGATCCCACCAGCGCCCTAAGCGAAGCGTCTGTCACTACTTTGTGTGCCAACGAATCTAACGATTGCCCGTCGCGTTCAGCGAAGAGGACATTGACTCCTGACGCTTGCGACTGAATCAATTCAGCGAAGGAAACTGGCTCAACAATTTCCGGTATCAGCGCGCGTCCCGACTGCTTGGCTGCTTCCAACGCAATGCGCCGCCAGCGAAGCACCCGCTTGTGAGCATCTGATTCGTCCTTTAATTTGATATCCGCGAGTTTTGTCAGTACCGGAACGACGCGAACGACGCCGAGCTCCGTCGCCTTCTGGACCACGAGATCAAACTTATCGCTTTTTAAAAGTGCGACCGCGAGCGTTAGCTGCAGAGGTGATTCCGGCCGTGCCGGCGACACTTCAGTAATTAAATTTAGAATCGCCGTGTCGCGACGACTGCTTTCGATCGTGCATTGAAATTCTTTTCCCTCGCCATTGAAGACATAGACCTCGTCGCCTGGTTTAAGGCGGAGCACCTCGCGCAAATGCCGCGCTTCGTCCGCTTCCAACCTCACGGTTTGCGCATGGGAGTTAAAGGCTTCCGACGGTGCGTAGAATCGTCTTCGGGTCATGTTCAGCCTCTGGTAATGGGATCCCGTTGCTTACTTGGGGGCGTGCTACTGCTCCCCTATCTGTATTGAGAGCCCCGATTTCAGGCTTAGTCTCGGCATCTGCAGCATAGGAGGGCCTAACGATAAGCTAATCCGCTGCGTTCGACAGCCCTCACTTGCGCCAAACGCCACGGATCGCTGATAATCACTATCGATGATTGTCTACACCCACAACAAAATCACCCCTGATCTTTTGAGGAGAGCATAAAGAGTGAAAGCGGAATTGCAAGAACTAGTCGCTTTACAACATTTAGATACCACCATCCGAAGACTACAAAAAGAATTAGAGGCTATCCCCCAAAGGCGCGCCGAGGTCGAAAAAGAGTTCGACCAGCGCGCTTTTGAAATTAGAGCTCTGGAAAATTCCCGGGACGAGGCGCGTCATACGCGCACTCGCGTAGAAACTGAAATTGGGGAACAGAGGACACGAGTCGAACGCGCAGAACGGAATCTGATGTCTTCGAAAAAGCCGGAAGAGTACACGGCAGCAATTCGCGAGGCAGATGCAGCCCGTAAACAAATCTCTGCACTTGAAACTCAAATTCTGGAGCAGATGGAAATATTTGAACAGGCCGAAAAGTCTCTAACTGAACGCGCGGACGAGATCGCCAGTCTGAACACTGATCGTCAAGCGCGTTTGAAAATCTTTGACGACTCAACGCGGGCGCAGTCGGATCAACTTCAAGCCAGCATCACCGAGCGTGATCGCGTCTTCAATTCACTTCCGAAACAGTTAAGCGCGCAGTACAAACGGATCAGTGCTCGCATTCGCAATGGCGTCGCTGTTGCCGAAGCGAGAAATGGATCGTGTACGGCATGCTTCATGGCTCTGCGACCACAGGCCATGTCTCAGGTGCGACGCGGTGAGGAACTCGTCACCTGCGACAATTGCAATCGGATTCTTTACTATGCACCGGAGACCACGCCCGCAAACGCGAGTGCCGTCCAGCCGAAAGTTGCACATACCTAGTCTGTGTGACGGGCTGAGTTAACATCAAATCGCCAAGACACGAAGACGCAGAGCACAAATAGAAAGTTTGGTTGAGCCTCCTTCGAGAATCCGCTCAATAAAATTTTTTACTTTCTCTGCGTCTTTGTGTCTTCGCGTCCTTGGCGGCTTCCCGATTCGGGATGCTCAATTTACGATACATGCATGCCTAAGAAGACCTCGTTGCCAAAAGCTGGAATCAAACGCACAGCGCCGAAAACCGGTGATTCGATTTCCGTAGCTGAATTTCTTGCACTCAAAAAACCCAAAGGCAATCTGCTGGTTGCCGTTGATGGTGAGAATGTTTCCTTAACCTCTCTGGACCGGGTCTATTGGCCTGCGGAGAAGTTCACGAAATTTGATCTGCTCTGCTACTACATACAGGTCGCACCGTATTTGTTGCCTCACCTGAAGGACCGCCCTGCGATCCTGCAGCGCTGGCCGCGCGGCATAAATGCTCCGATGTTCTTTCAGCAGGACCTGGAAAGCGCACCTGCCTTCGTCAAGTCAGTGCATCTGACAAACCAGGAAGGTCGTGAGCTTGATTATGCGGTCTTCACTACGACGGCGGCGCTCCTCCATCTGGTGAACCTGGGAAATATCGAACAGCATCCCTGGCATTCGACGACGAAAAAACTGACGCATCCTGATTGGATTGCGCTCGACTTAGATCCTAAAAAGGCGCCCTGGGAAAATGTGCTTGAGGTTGCGCTCGTGGTGAAGAAAGTTTGCGACGATGTGGGATTGAATGCTTTTCCCAAGACGTCCGGTTCGTCAGGAATTCATATCTATTTACCACTGAAGCCAACGAACACGTATGACCGGGTCGCCGAGTTTTCGCGTTTGCTCGCCACGGAAGTTGCGGGCCGGGCGCCAAAGATAGCAACTGTCGAACGCTCACTGGCGAAACGCGGGAAGGATCAAGTCTATGTTGACTGGATGCAGAATGCGCGGGGCAAGAGTTTAGCGTCGGTTCTAACCGTGCGCGCAAAACCCGGAGCGACGGTTTCGATGCCGTTAACCTGGAAAGAGATAGAGAAAGGCGCGCGTATTTCCGACTTCAATATTAAGAATGTGCCAACTTTGATCAAGAAAAAGGGAAACGGCTGGGAGGATTTCTTTGCGAAACGTCAATCGCTCAAGCTGCGGTGACAATTCAAAAAATATTCATCAGCCCACGAAGCGGGCGACTTCAGCGTAAGCCTGGGGCGTGAGCCCCAGGAAATCAAATAATTGATGACAGGAGCCGGTGATAACGGGCGGCAGATGAGACTAATAACTCTGTCGGCCGTTTCACGGGCTCTCTATTGTGTGTCGGTCGGTAACCTGGCGCTCACGCCCCAGGCTACATGCTTTCGTCCGCTTCGCGGCCTGTTTTAAGAGATGATTTGTACATTGTCGGAAATGTAAGAACGAGTCCGGTGAGGAAGATGACGGCGCCCACGATCGCCGGCGCAAGATGAAGTAGGTTGTTGTAGCCCACCACTGGATGAATTCCGATCGCAGTCGCAAAGCCAATCAGGCCGGCAAAGCAGAGCACCTGCCAGAGACTCTTCGAAGGTCGCGCACACCAAACGCTAAAGAGCACAGTGATTCCGGTTGTGCAGATGGCGCCGCCAAATCCCGCACGGTCGTGGGCGATCAGCGGCACTAAACGATCGCTGACAGACTGAAGATCGACTGGCTGCACTCCCATAAACTCTAAATCCTGAGGAACGAATACCCAGGTCATTCCCACCGTCATGATTGTCAGGCCACCAGCAATCATCCCGGCTGCTGTCGTGAGTAACAGGGCGCGCCCGATGCCGTACCGAGTGCGAAAGCTCGTCTTGACTTCGGATCCAAACAAAGAACGGATGCCGCTCGGCTCCTCGAGAAATTGGCGCGAACGACCAAGGCCGATGATAAATAAAGGGAAGAGGAACATTGTCGCGGCCCCGTGCCAGGTGTCCAGATAACCGTATCCCAGGTAAGCCAGGAAACTCCCAAAACCAGATAGACCGCTAACAATAAAAAGCCACCACGCCCACGCTTTTCGTTCGCGAAGTGGAAATTCTGCCAGCCACATGTATAGCGCGCCCACCGAGATCAGTGCCCCACCGAACGCGACGCGATCGTGGAACATAAAGTGGACGATGCGGCAACTCTGAATCCCGCAAAGTTGTTCGGCCGTCATCCCCAGAAACTGCACGTCGTGTGGCAGGAAGTGTTGGTTTGCAGAAAGGAAGAGTGCGAACGCGCCGGACAGTACCAGCATTAAGCCAGTGAAGATTAGTAAGGGGCGCCCGTCGCCAACGAGTGCTGAGATAAGTCCGCGATTGTCGTAGTTGGTCTGATCCAAGTTGCCCAACCTAATTCGTGCTTTTGTCTAAGGCTTGAACAATTTCCGCGGCAATCTCACTCGCCGACTTCTGTTCTGTTACACCAATGCTTATGTCCGCGAGTTCATAATACGAGGTTCGTGAGGAGAACAGGTCAAAGGCCTCGGTTTCATTACGAGCTAGCGGTCGTTGTTCAGCGGCGGCAGTAATTCGCTTCCAGCAAAGACTAAAAGGTGCGTCCAGCCAAACACTCGTTGCACCGTGCTCCCTGATCGCACGCCGGTTTGCTTCTGAAATCCAGGCTCCGCCACCAAGCGCTATAACGTATGTGTCAGAAGTCTGCAGCAATTTACTTAGAGCTTCTTGTTCAAGCTCACGAAACCGAGGTTCGCCGTCTGCTTCGATTATCTGACGAGCTGATCGGCCCACAGCCGATTCTATTACGTCATCCAGATCAATCATCTCGTACCGCAGGAGTTGAGCTAGAGCGCGCGCAACTGTGCTTTTACCGGACCCCATGAAGCCAGTAATGATTATTTTGTTCATGTCTTAGAAGTCCGCGTAGCGGACGGTTGAGTTTAGCCCAGCACTTTAGTGCTGGGGACAGCCGCCAAAAGGTTTTGCGAGTCCGCGAAGCGGACGGCTGAAAGCAGAATACTCAGCCGTCCGTTTCACGGACTAGATTTCTGTGGCAGATCACTCCCCAGCACTGAAGTGCTGGGCTACTATCAATCGTCCGCTGCGCGGACTAACTTTTTTATTAAATTCTATCTTTCGATGATCGATTCAAGCAGTTCAAAAAACTCAGGAAAGGAAACCCCGACACATTCGGTATCGTCAAATTCTGATTCGCCCTCTGCAATCAGTGCCGCGACCGTGAATGCCATAGCGATACGATGATCGCAGCAACTCTCAAGGTCGGCGCCTTTTAGCTGCGCCGGGTTGACCAACATCCCATCGTCGAATTCGCGCACAGTCGCGCCCATAGCGCGCAGGTTCTTAACAGTCGCATCGATGCGATCGCTTTCTTTGAGGCGCAGCTCTTCGGCGTCTCGGATCTCGATTCCGCCCGGAGTTTGAGTTCCCAAAACAGCAAGGAGCGGTAATTCATCTATCATTTGTGCCACCGCCGACCCTGAAAGAGGCGCTTCAAGTGGAAGAGTCGGTTGGTTACCAAGGACGTGAATGGTTCCCCGCGGCTCATGACACTCTTCACGTTCATTACTAACTGTTACGTCCAAACCCGCCGATCTGAAGATCGACAGAAATCCTGTGCGAGTCTGATTCAGTCCGACATCTTCAATCTGCAGATCAGAGTCGCGAAGCAACGCGGCAGCCGCGACGAAGTAAGCAGCGGATGATATGTCTCCGGGAATACTAACGTCGTGCGCTTGAAGATCCACCGGGCCAGCAACTGTAGTTGAATAGCTTTTGGCAGACTTCTCGATCGACACAGGAGCTTTAAACCACTGCAGCATTCGCTCTGTGTGATCGCGAGACTGGTTCACAGCTTCGCTGACCCTTGTTTGTCCTGAAGCATTAAGCCCTGCCATTAGCAGGCACGACTTCACTTGAGCGCTGGCGACAGGCAATTCGTACTCAATGCCTTTGAGCGACGGAGTTTCGGCGACGATCAACGGTGGCTTCCCGGCCTGTGAGTTAATACTCGCTCCCATTAATTCCAAAGGTTCAATGATTCGCTTCATCGGTCGCGCGCGCAAAGACTCATCACCAGTTAAAGACGACGTAAAATTCTGGCCCGCCAAAACACCCGTTAACAACCTCATGGTTGTCCCGCTGTTGCCGCAATCCAGTGAGTGAGACGGTGGGGTTAATCCGGTTCGGCCAACGCCCTTAACGAGTAGGTCGCGGTGTCGTTCGGAAATTGCCACACCCAACTCTTTGAGACATGCAAGAGTGGCCGCGCAGTCTGCACCGGTCGCGAAGTTTGTGATTGTGGAACTACCGTTAGCGATTGCGGAGATGAGCGCCGCCCGATGGGAGATGGATTTGTCGCCCGGAACGCGAAGGCGTCCTTTGATGCGACCTGCCGGTCTGATCCTCATTAGTACAATCTTAACAGCAGTCAGAAGGCCGGAAGCAGGAAGTAGAGGATAGGAGGCGCGACCAAATACATTTTCCATTTTTTTCTTTTTTTCATTTGGGTAAACCTTCAAGCGCAGAGACCGTTAAGGCGTTAAAAGGGTCTTGACAGCTGCCTGTTTTCCCCTGGCTCTGCGCCTTCGCCTCTTTGCGCTTAAGTTCTAATGACTACGCAATTAATGGAAAATGAGAAATGAAAAATGATATATGGAAATGTTTTTAGCTTCCCTACCTCGCGTTCCTCTTTTCCAACCGTGCTGCCGTTTTGCCCCTAATACATCCTAGTTATTGACACTTGGGCAGCCCCCATGTTAAACCCTCGGTCTTCCTGGTAGCTTCAGGTATTCATTTTGTGAGCAGCCAAGGCCCACACGAGATGGCTTCCCCAATGCTTAGCGTTTTGGGTATGACTGGCGTGACTGTAGAGCAGACTGAACTCAGTTTACCCAGCCGCCTCGAGGCTGTTGCTGAAGGCGCTAACGCAGTTGCTGAATTTTTGAACCGCGCCGGCGTCAGCGAAGAAGCTGCCTTCGGAATTGATATGGCAGTTCGTGAAGGCATCGCGAACGCTGTAATCCATGGCAACAAACTTGACGAAGCTAAAGTTGTCAAAATTACGGTAGCCAAGTCTGCTAATACTCTTGAGATCAATGTGCGCGACCAGGGTCAGGGGTTCAATCTCGACACCATTTCCGATCCAACCGCAGCGGAAAACATTTTGAAGACTTCCGGACGCGGCATTTTTTTAATGCGTAATTTCATGGACGAGGTTGGTTGGACGGCTCTACCCGAAGGCGGTACCGTGCTGCGCATGATTAAGAAGCTCGAAAATTCATAAAGGAGATTTTTTGAAATGGCAGAGTTGAACATTACGGAGCGTCAGGCGGGAGACGTAACCGTTCTGGATATGAGCGGCAAGATCACCATCGGTGAAGGCAGTGTCGCACTGCGCACCGCCGTACGCCGGATGCTTGAAGAAGGCAAGAAGAAAATCCTCCTGAATCTCGCGGGCGTGGGCTACATCGACTCCAGCGGTATTGGCGAGCTGGTTTCAAGTTATACTGCTATCAATAAAGACGGTGGCCAACTTAAGTTATTGAACCTCACTCAGAAACTTCAGGACCTTTTAACTATTACGAAACTACTGACCGTCTTCGACGTATACGAGAGCGAACCGGAAGCCCTCAGTAGCTTCAATTAAGATTACGCGATCGCAACATTAGGGTTCGTACTGGAGATCAGAGTATGGCAGAGCTTGAACTGAAAGAGCGGCAGGCCGGGGACGTTACCATCCTCGAGTTGACTGGTCCTGTGAGAATGGGTGAAGGCAGCATCGCTTTGCGCGAAGCCACTCGGCGGCTGGCCGACGAAGGCAAGAAAAAGATTCTGCTCAATCTCGGGGGCGTTAAGTATATGGATTCGAGTGGAATTGGCGAGCTTATCGCTAACTACACGACAGTCAAGAACAAGGGTGGTGAAGTCAAGCTTTTGAATCTAACCGGGAAGATTAAAGACTTGCTGGTGATCACCAAACTCCTTACCGTTTTCGATTCTTACGAAAGCGAAGCTGACGCTCTGAATAGTTTTAAATAAGGTTTCGGGTTTCGAGTTTCGCGTTTCAAGTACGCATTGATCACTTGAGACCTTTAACTTGGGACCTGAGACTTAATCGATGTTTCGCGCCAACTTCCGCCGCCTGCTCGCCCTTGATGATCCACCCGAGCGGACGGCGCTCGCTTTTTCAATCGGCATCTGCATCGCGTTCTCGCCCTTCCTCGGGTTACACACGATCACAGCAACACTCGTCGCTTTTCTTTTTCGCTTTAACAAGATCGCAATTTTCGCCGGCACATTCCTCAACAATCCATTCCTCACACTCGTGCCGATCATCATCGTGTCTTACGCCTTAGGAGCTCTATTGCTGGGGCAATCGATGCGGATCCCAGCCGAGGGAATTGAACTCATTACGCACCCCAGACTGCTCACCGCCGCGTATTATCGCGAACTGTTCGGCCACGGTTGGTATCTGATCAAACCGTTCGCAATCGGCAGCACGATTCTTTCGATCGTTTGTCCCTTGATCGCATATCCATTAACATTGTCGCTGTTGCGGGCGCACCGAAAACGTAAACAGAAGTCGTTGAAGGACTCGTAGTCGAAAGTCGGGCTTTAACACGTGATGGGAGAAGCGACGTCCGACTGAGGTCAAGGTGGATACTGGTTAGTGATGTTTCGTGATGTTTCGTGTCATTTCGTGGATCGTACTGCTGACGTACGAGAAGAACGATCCACCAAATAACACGAAGTAACACCAAGCGATTACTTATTCAGTTACCGTGAGCTTGTTCATTTGATGACTCTGGCATCTATGGGATTTAAGAAAGCATCTCTAACTCCTCCCCCTAAACTTTTCCAATCCTGTTTCATGGTTTTATGAAGAGATATCTGAACATCTTATTGACCGTCGCATTCATCGCTGGCATTTCCACCACTTTCACTTTCGCCCAATCCCGGCCAGCTGATCCCAAACCGCAAGGGCAGCAGCGCCCGGCGACAGGTTTCAATCTCGCCGAGTATGGCGTGGAAGTGCAGCCAGACTCACGCCTGATCATCATGATGGCCGCGCTTGAAGCTGCCGGCTTTGACCCGACGCCGGCCGGACAAGAGCCCTCAGCGTTTCGCGCGCAAGTACGGCGCGATTTAGCAGATATGGATCCAGACTTACGACAGCGCCTCCGCAATTTTTACGAGCGCAATAAACGGCCGGCCCCGGCGACTGCTGCTGACCAGGCGGCGCGTTACGTCTCTTTGGCCTTTGCGTTTGGACCCGGGCCATCGTTTGAAGCGCCTGAAAGGTCTGATGATCTTCCGGCGGGACTGCTCGAGGTTTTAGACTTTGCGCCCCTCGTACGCGAGTTCTATACAAAGTCAGGAATGGCCGAGAAACTCGTCTCGTATACCCGCGCGCATCAAGCTGAGGGCGATCGCTTGCGACAACCCACCGCCAAAATGCTCAGCGCAGTTCTCTCTTATCTACATACACGACCGATCACAATCGCGACTGAGCGAGTAATTACAAAGGCAGCGGGAAAGAAGAAGAACGCTCCGCAAACTGTTACCACCCGTTCGCATGAGCGGCGGTTTCATATTGTTCCGGATTTGCTCGCTGCGCCCGGAGCAATCAACCTGCGAGTAATTGGCGAGGATTATTTTGTAGTGCTACCGGAGGGAACAGATCCTCAGTCGTCCGAACTACAGCGCGCTTACCTGCAATATGTGATTGACCCGTTGATGCTGCGTTTCAATCGCAGCATCGCCGAACGGCGCCAACAAATTGGTCAGGTAGTCGCAGAACGGGAAAAGGCCGGCGGCACTGTCACCCCGGATCCGTTTTTAGTCGTCTCACGTTCATTCGTTGCCGCCGCTGATGCTCGCTTTGAGGAAGTCAAACGACTCGACGCTTTGTCTCGTCAAGGCCGGCGCAGGTTGGATGAAACAAAAGACGAAGCTTTAAAAGCCAGTATCGGACGCGAGACTCAAGCGGCGATGAATGCCATTCGTGATGAAACAATTGCCAGGCTGGCTGATGAGTACGAGCGCGGTGCGGTGCTCGCTTTCCTGTTTGCCGATGAGTTGAAGGGAATCGAAACCAGCGGTTTTGATGTAGCAAACTTTTTTGTCGACATTATTTCCTCGTTTGATCCGCTTCGTGAAAGCCGGCGACCTGCTGAATATGCCGAAGCTCGGCAGCGTGCCATTGCAGCACGCCAAGCGCGTGTTGCCGCCAGAAACGTTGAAACCGAGGCGTCAGCCTATAGTCCGGCTGAGGCCATAAAGGCCGCCGAGCTTGTAAAGCAGCTTTCTCAGATTGAGGGGATGCTCAGATTGAAAGATTATCCCGGGGCCGAAGCACGGTTGAAAGAACTTATGAAGGACAACCCGCGCGAGCCGCGGATCTTCTTCGCAATGGCGCAAACGTCGAGTCTCGCTGCTGCTGATGCGACGGATGAAGAGGTGCAGGCTGAAAGGCTGAATCGCGCCCTTGCAAATTATCGCTTGTCGGTTCAGGCAGCTTCACCGGAGACAGATCGCGGTCTGTTGTCGCGGGCGCACGAGGCAATGGGACGAATCCATTCCTTCATGGAGAATCCCTCAGAAGCCGCGAAGGAATTCGACGAAGCTATAAAGATTGGTGAAGTGCGCGGCGGCGCCTACAAGGAAGCGGTTGAGAACCGCAAGAAACTGCCGTAATCCGAAGTCCAAGGTCCAAAGTCCAACGCCCAAGGTCGTCTAGCGCAAGAGTCGCAGACATCATAAGGCCGATTTCTTTCAAAAAGTCCGAAGGTCAAAAATTCAAACGTCCGCTAGCAATGTCGAATTGCGCTAGCGGACGTTGGACTTTGGGCAATGGACTTTGGACTTTTCCGTCAGATCGGCTGATGCTCTGCCGGAACGCGCCGAATTCGACCACGTGGAGCTCCTGCGGGAAACTCAACGGTGATTTCCGGAATTATCGGAAGTTGAATTTGCGGGAGCGAGATGTTCATCTGCGGAATTATTGGCAGCTGTATTCGCGGAACGATGACGCGCCTTCCCATCTGCGGCGCGTTTCCCGGAATGGCCATCGGATTTGAGATTTGCTTTGGCGTGACCGTGATGCTGCGCTGATTCTTATTGCGCACCACAGTCAGGGTGACGTCGCCTTCCTTCTTCTTGTTGATTGCGCGAGAAAGGTCGCCGGCGTCTTCAATCTTTTCACCGTCGATGCCTGTAATAACATCGCCAGCTTTCATTCCAGCCTTAGCCGCCGCACTGTCCTCCGTCACGGAAGTCACCAAAACGCCCTTCCCGTCAGCAATGCCAAAATAGTCAGCAAGCTGTTTTGTTAGTGTCGTCGTGGTGACGCCGATCCGCCGACTGTTACCAAAACCGATCACGACACCGTCGCCGGGTTCGCCACCTTCCCACTTCCAGACTCGGGCGCCCGGTCCCACGCCTTCAAGACCCTTCAACCCCTCGAGGCCCTTCCACCCCTCGAGGCCTTTCCACCCCTCGTTATTGCCTGGCCCAAAGACCCGGGTTAAGGCATCAGAATCTTTGCGTTTGCCAACCGTGACTGCTACTTCCTGTTCCGAACCACCGCGGCTAATCGTTAGTCGAGCAGTTTGATCGGGCGCCACCTCTGACACGAGACGATTCAGTTTGCGCACGCTGGTCACATTCTCGCCGTCAAACTTCAGGATCACATCGTCCTTGCGTAAACCGGCCTTCTCCGCGGGACTGTCTTTGACGACGTTAGTGATACCGGTGCCGCGTACTTCGCGCAGGTTGTAGCGGCCCATGTTTTCCCGACTAATGTCTTCAGCATGGACACCGAGGAAACTGCCGCCACCCGCAAATAATGTGAATGTCTGACCGAATGGTTCAGCGACGACGGGAGCCTGAGGAGCCTCAGGGGCTGAGGGCGGCGGGGACGGTTGCTGCGCCAGAGCAATGCCGGCCGTCAGCGACAGGGAGATCGCCAAATGAAAAATGCGCCTAATTGTCATACAAAGGAATCCTCCGGAAAGATTTTACCGTTTAAACGCCGGGGTTTGGGACGAGTTCCAAAAAGGACAGATGGGGGAATGGGAGAGGACGAGTTTTGGGAAGGGAAGACGATTTTCCATAGATCATTTTTCAAACACCACGACTAAGCAATCGCTAGAGTTTCCTATTGCTTATTGGCGTCTAAAGAAATGACAAATGAGAAATGGAAAATGTTATATGGAAAATCGCTTTCATCGCTTCCTTCACCCCATTCCAACTCGCCGATACACCTCTTTCCCGTCGCTCAATTCCAACGCGATTTTTCCTTCCGAATGAGCGAGATCCAAATGCGCCACAGCCTCGGATACACCGAGAAATCGGTGCACGTCATCGGTTTCGGGAAACATTTGCCTTGATACGTCCCACGCGGTTGCGCCGCCGTTTACAACGAGGGCAATCACCTGCGCTTGGCGTTCGCGAACTGCGCGCAGATAGCGATTAAAGAGCTCTTCAAAGTCGTTTACGGGATCACCATGCCCGCCATAGACGAGTGTCGGCGCGAACGCTCGCAGCCGAGCCAGGCTGACGAGGTATTCGGCCAGCGAAGGAAATCGGCGCGACGGATCGATCGGATCGGGAGAAAGAATTGGGTTGGGCGTTATCCGCTTCAATACGCAATCACCGGCGATCACGGTGCGATCGGCTTCACGTATGAAAGAGCAAGAGCCGGGGGTATGACCGGGCGTATGAACGATGCGAAGGGCGCCATTGTTGAATTCCAATTCCGCTTCGTCGCGCAACTCGCTGTATTCACCCTGGTCAAACGAGTCGGCATAAAGGCGAACCCGCTGATACAAGCGACGCATGGCCTCGATCTCATTGGCCGGCACTCCGGCGCGCACGAGCAGCGCGCGATGTTCCTCGTGTTCGAGACGTCCAGCCCGGTGTCCTGTTTCCCAGTTGTGAACCAGTACCTCAGCATCTTTTGCTTCGTCACGAAGGGAGCGAGCAAGTCCGCAATGATCTTCGTGAGCGTGCGTGAGGACGATGCGCTTAAGGTCGGAGACGCGCACACGCGCTTTCCGCAATCCGTCTCGTAGTGCCTCGTTGGCTTCTTTGGTTTTGGGGCCGGTGTCGATGAGGGTCAGCGGTTCTTCGGCAATTAAGTAGCAATTGACCGGGCCGATGTAGAACGGTGTCGGTACGGAGATGGGAATGATGCGCATCTTAATGAATGTCCAAAGTCCAATGTTCAACGTTCAAAGTTTCGATAGCGTTATCTCAAATCTGAGATCTCAAATCTGAAATCCCTATTTATGTTGACTCCGGATGTTAGCGACTTGGGCGGTCTCCAGCTCTTTCAGAAACTCGTCACGCATCTTTGCAGCATTCGCCGCGCTTTTGCTCTTCTCGTTCAGGTAGCGCTGGCCGCGAATGTTCGAGTTTTGAAGCGAATTGCACCAGCCGCGAAGTTGCCGCGAGATGCCTTCGGCCTTCGATTTCAAATTTGATATTTCAAATCTCAAATCGTAGAAGGTGGGGAGCCGCTCAATTAGCAACAAGACCGAGCGCGATTCACCGGCTGATCCGCGCGAAATGTATAAGAAAGTGACCAACTCTGGAGTTGTTCCCCTCTCAAACCCTTCGGCAATATTGTTTGAAATGGATACCGCAGCTCGCTCGAGTTGATCTTTCAAGGAATAGAAACCCTTAAATTCAGAATGTGCAGTAAAGGCAAAAACCTTTACAGCGAATTCAATCGCATCATTCCAAACGGGTAAGTCCTCAAAACGGTTGTACTTCATGTGAGGATCTCCGTGAGTTTGAGGAAATTGCCAACTGTGGATCGCCGATTGCCAAGTAACCAATTAATGAAAGGAGATTGACAACCGAGTCGATCTCTCAATCGTCAGCGGCAATTGTACAATTCGTCAGATTTCCATGTCCGATGCCCCAAGTCCGCTAGCGAGAGAGTCGAAAAAAAATCACGCATTCAAGATTCCAACTTACAATCTAACAAACTCGGACACGCTAGCGGACTTTGGACCTTGGACTTTGGACTTTCTTAGTACGCGTACCGGTTTGCGTCGATCATCACATCAGCGATCCGTTGCCGCGCAATCACCGTATTCATCGGCGTCAATTTAACGAATCTTCGCAGCGCCGCCAGCAACGTTCGCAGTTCGTCGCCCTCAGCCATCGCTGCAAGTGTGTTCTTCGCTCGCGCTTCGATCCGCTCGACCGCGTCGTTACAAAACACACGCGTCATGTCGATGAAACGCTCCGCCCCAGCTTCGCCCTGCGCCACAATCAGTTTCTGCGTTCTGAGAATTGCGCACTCCATCGCATAGGTATCGATGATGATGTCCGCAATTCCCATTAGCACTTCCTGCTGATCGCCCAGCTTCATCATGTACTTCTGCGCGGCAGTGCCAAGCGTCATCAACGCTACCTTTTTTGCGTTCAGCGCCAGCTTCTGCTCGGCTGCCAGGACTTGCTCGTCATCGTCAAAGCCCATCATTTGCGGCGTCAAGATTTCGTCCATCAAGGCCTGCGCCGCCGGCAAGAGAGCGAGTTTGCCACTCAACGCGCTCTTCATCAGTCGCCCGGGAACGAGCATCCGATTGATCTCATTGGTACCTTCAAAGATGCGATTGATGCGCGAATCGCGATAAGCGCGCTCAGCCGGATAGTGCGCGGAGTAGCCGTAACCGCCGTAAATTTGCACCATCTCATCAGCGACAAAATCGCAATACTCAGAAAGCGCGACTTTGATAATCGAACACTCGGCCGAGTACTCCTCAATTGCGCGCAGCTTTGCATCAGGATCAGTGGTATCGCTGATGGCGGTTTCGATCATTCCGAGCGTGCGGTAAGTCATTGCCTCGCCCACCCAGGTGCGGATTGCCATCTCGGCGAGCTTTGCCTTGATCGCGCCAAACGAAGAAATCGGTTTCCCAAATTGTTCGCGCTCGTTGGCGTACTTGATGGCTTCGTGCACCATCAACTTCATGCCGCCAATACACATTGCTCCGAGTTTGAAACGACCGATGTTGAGGATGTTGAACGCGATCTTGTGACCTTTACCGATCTCACCAAGCAGGTTCTCAACCGGGGCCTTCGCGTCTGCCAGCACAAGCGGCGTCGTGCTTGACCCCTTAATGCCCATCTTGTGTTCCTCAGCTCCAGGAGCGACGCCGTCTTGTTTCTCAACGATGAATGCTGAGAACTTGTCGCCATCGACTTTCGCAAAGACGATGAAGATGTCGGCGAAACCGCCATTCGTGATGAACATCTTTTCGCCGTTGAGGACGTAATGAGTGCCATCAGCACTCAGGCGCGCCGTCGCCTTCGCTGCCATCGCATCCGAGCCTGAACCTGCTTCAGTCAGCGCGTAAGCAGTGATCAACTCACCGGTGGCAATCTTTGGCAGATATTTTTGTTTTGCCGCCTCGGTGCCAAAGTAAATGATCGGAAGCAGTCCGATACCACTCTCAGCGCCGAGCGTGGTGGCGAAAGACGCGGAGCGTCCGATGTTCTCGCCCACAAGTGCGCCGCTGGTTTGATCGAGACCGAGGCCTCCGTACTCCTCGGGAATATTCGCGCCGATTAGTCCCAGGTCCGCCGCTTTCTTTACCAGCTCTCGCGCAAGAGTCCAGTTGTGGTGCTCGAGCTCGTCGATACGCGGGATGACCTCGTTGTCAATGAACTGCCGCGTCGTTTCGGCGATCATGCGGTGCTCTTCAGTGAAGTCCTCAGGGGTGAAGATCTCTTCCGGCGTGGTCTGCTCGATGAGGAACGAACCACCCTGAACTACTCTTTTTTGTTCGACTGCGGCGACCATAATTACCTCTCCTTTGGAGCTCGAAATCTTTATTGTTGTATTCTTATTTGAACTTTGAACTTTGTGCTTTGTACTTAGTTCGCTACCTCGTCAAGTGTTTTTCCATGAATCGTCGACTGGCGGGAAACAACAAAGCACAAAGTACCAAGCTCAAAGCTCGAAAACTTAAACCTCGCGACCCAATCGTGTTGTCATAGCCTTTCGAAAATCCCCGCCGCACCCATTCCACCGCCCACACACATAGTAACCATTCCATAACGGCCGTTACGACGCTCCAGCTCTCGCAGGATCGACGCCGTCAATTTAGCGCCCGTGCAACCAAGCGGATGACCGAGTGCGATCGCGCCTCCGTTCACATTAACTTTGTCCCGGTCGAGGCCAAGCGTTTTGATAACCGCCAACGATTGGGCGGCGAAAGCCTCGTTCAACTCGATCACGTCGATTTGATCCAGAGTCAATCCCGCAAGCTTCAGAACTTTCGGAATGGCAAACACGGGACCAATTCCCATTTCTTCAGGTGGACAACCCGCGGTAGCGTAAGCCACGAAACGGGCCAAAGGTTTTGCACCTAAACTTTGCGCTCGTTCCGCCGACATCACAATCGCTGCTGCGGCGCCGTCGGACATTTGCGACGCATTGCCTGCGGTGATTGTTCCTTTTGCATTGAAGGCAGGTTTGAGTTTTGTTAGCCCTTCCATCGAGCTATCGCGCCGCACTCCTTCGTCCCTATCAAATACCAATTCACGCTTCTGTTTCTTACCTTTTGCATCCAACTCTTCCACCGTCACGGTCAACGGCACGGTCTCATCAACAAATTTATCAGCATCAAGCGCCGCAGTTGCCCGCTGGTGCGATTGCAAAGCGAACTCGTCCTGTTCTTCGCGTGTGACGTTGTACTTCTGTGCCACATTCTCAGTAGCCAGACCCATGTTCAGGTAAAAGTCCGGATAGTGTTCGACGAGATACGGATTGGGTCGGATAATATGTCCACCCATCGGAATCATCGACATCGTTTCCAGTCCGCCCGCGATGATTGTCTCGGCGCCGCCGGAGCGAATGCGATCAGCCGCCATTGCGATCGACTGCAACCCGGATGAGCAGAAACGATTGATTGTCATTGCACTCGTCTCGACAGGCAGACCCGCGCGAATCGCGGCCGCGCGTGCGACGTTCATGCCCTGTTCAGCTTCCGGCATCGCGCATCCCATGATTACGTCTTCGATTTCCGAAGCTTCCAGTCCGGGTACCCGCGCTAAAGCCTCTTTAATTACAGCCGCTCCCATTTCGTCCGGACGTGTGTTCCGCAAAGTGCCTTTGGGCGCCTTGCCAACTGCCGTGCGAACTGCCGATACGATAAATGCTTCTCTCATGGCTAATTGTTCCAAGTTTCAAGTTTCAAGTTTCAAGTTCAAGATTGTCCCTGCGAACCTTAAACCTTGAACTTGCAACCTGAAACTAGTTTCTCAATGGTTTTCCGGTCTTAAGCATATGCGCCAGCCGCTCCTGAGTCTTGCGCATTCCTGCCAACGATAAAAACGCTTCACGTTCCAGATCCAACAGGTACTGTTCAGACACTCGCGTCTCGTGATTCAAATCGCCACCTGTAAGAATCTTCGCCAGCTTCTCGCCAATGATCGCATCGTGGTCGGAAATGTATCCTCCGCGTTTCATCTGATGGATTCCCAGTTTCAAAGTTGCCAAAGCCGGATTGCCTAGCGCGCGAATGTCCGATCGTTGCTGCGGCTGGACATACCCACTCGCGGCCAGGGACAGCACTTCTTTCTTCGCATCAGCAATCACGCGATCGCTATTCATGGAAATCGTGTCGTCTTCGGCCAGGAACCCCAGCGTCCGCGCTTCTTCCGCGGAGGTGGCTACTTTTGCTAAAGCAATCGTCTCAAAAGCACGCTTCACAAACGGAAACGGATCGGCATCATCGACATTTTTTGGAATCGAATCGAGGGTTCGCAACAACAACTCTTTAGTACCCCCGCCCGCGGGAATGATTCCAACACCAACTTCAACCAAACCAATATAAGTTTCGGCTGCCGCTCGCACGCGATCACCATGAAGCACCATCTCGCAGCCACCGCCAAACACCATATTGAAAGGCGCGACTACGACCGGCTTGGGCGAATAGCGCAGACTCATTGTCGAAGCCTGGAAAGCCCGCGTCATCATGTCGAGCTCTTCCCAGTTCTCTTCCTGCGCTTCCATCAGCATCAGCATGATGTTGGCGCCGACACAGAAATTCTGCCCCTGATTGCCGACAACCAAACCGACAAAGTTCTTCTCAACTTCCGCCAGCGACTGCTTCAACATCTGTAACGTGTCGCCGCCAATCGCATTCATCTTCGAATGAAACTCCAGGCAAGCGACCCCATCGCCAATATCGATCAACGAGGCGCCGGAGTTCTTTTTGATTACGCCCGTGCGATCTTTAACGGACTTCAAAATGATTGTGCCGACCGGGTCAGCCAGCGGCAGGTATTCGCTGTTAGCAAAGTCGAAATAGAACTGCTGTCCGTTCTCCTTCTTGTAAAAAGACTTTCCGCCCGCATCGAGAAGCTTCTGCACATTCGCAGGGATCGCCTGACCTTCCTCTTGCATCCGCGCGACCGACTTCTCGACACCAATTGCATCCCAAACTTCAAAAGGTCCCAGCTCCCAACCAAAGCCCCAGCGCATTGCGCGATCGACTTCGACTACCGTGTCAGCGATCTCCGGAATCCTATTAGCCGAGTAGCTGAGAGTGCGCGTCAGTGTCTTCCAGAGAAACGCACCCACGCGATCCTTTCCCCAAACCAGTCCTTTGAGTCGCTCCGCGGTGTCCTCAATATTCTTGGCCACATCTAAAGAGGGCAGTTTCACTTTCTGCGCCGGGCGATATTCAAGCGAAGCGGTTTCGAGCGTCCAGATTTCCGGCTTCCCACCTGCTTCCGCTTTCTGCTTCTTGTAGAAGCCGCCTTTAGTTTTGTTGCCGAGCATGCCGCGGGACACCATGTTGCTTAGGAACTCAGGCGCCACAAACATTTCGCGTTCTTCATCTTCGGGCAGCGCGTCATATAAGTTTTTGATCACATGCGAGAAGACATCGAGACCGACCAGATCGAACGTTCGAAAGGTTGCAGATTTTGGGCGCCCAACCGCGGGACCGGTGATCTTGTCGACTTCCTCAATCGAATAGCCGTCTTCCAACATCGTCTTGATTGTGTGGAGCGCTCCAAACGTACCGATGCGGTTGGCGATAAAGTTAGGTCGGTCTTTCGCTGCGACCACACCTTTGCCAAGTCGCTGATCGAGAAAGCCAAAAAGGAAGCAGGCGACTTCCGGTTTCGTCCACTCGGTGCGAATTACTTCGACGAGATGCAGGTAGCGTGGCGGATTGAAAAAGTGCACGCCCACAAAATGCGCGCGAAAATCTTCAGAACGGCCTGCGGCGAGCTGATGAATGGGAATGCCACTCGTGTTCGAAGCGATGATTGAGCCGGGCTTGCGGTGTTCGTCGACGCGTTCGTAGAGCTTCCGTTTGATCTCCAGGTTCTCGACGACAGCCTCGATGACCAGATCGCAATTTTTTAACTTGTCCAGGTCGTCGTCGAAGTTACCGATGCTGACGAGAGCCGCGGCGTCAGGCGTAAAAAACGCCGCCGGCTTGGCTTTCCGGGCCGCTTCGAAACCTGCGCGGGCGATTCGATTACGAACTTCCTGCGACTCAAGCGTGAGTCCCTTGCTTGTCTCTTCAGGCGTCAACTCGCGTGGAGGAATATCCAACAGCAGAGTGGCCACACCCGCGTTGGCCAGATGCGCGGCGATCTGCGCGCCCATGGTTCCGGCTCCCAGCACCGCCGCTCTTTCGATTCGCATCGTCAAATTTTGATTACCTCGAAAGATTGAGGATTACCGACAAGAGCCAAGACAAGTTCGCCAAGTCTAACCATCTCAAGAGTAACTTGCACGCCAGGTGTTCCGAATCGTTCTGCGCAGAACCTTGACCCAAAGGTTTCCTTCGAACTTGGCGTTTTCTCGGCGACTTAGCGGTTATGTGTCCACGCAAAGACACCCGGCTATGATACTGAATGAGCACTCATTCAGCAACCTAAGGAGAAGCGGAGGGGCATAAACAAGGAGGTCGCCATCGTCGCTGTGTTACCTGATGATTGATGGAGGGAGCCGCGGCGGCTGTTATGCAACAAGAGCAGCAGACGTCAGAATTTTTGGCAGTCAGTACCGGTTGACACTTTCATTCCATCACCGCTAATCGCAGCACGGGCGGTGACTCGTCATCACCGCCCGTAGTACGTGCCCTGCGGCTTCGATAGTTCTTACGGCACCGCCTCAACGTTAACGAAGAAGCGGAACGATCCTGACTTCTCCACGCCGAGGAGGAACTGTAGGTCTATGCTCGCGCCCGGAGCCAGCGGCTGAGTGAGGGATATTGTCCCCGCCTTAAGGGTGGCATTGTGACCGCCTCCCAAAAGTTGTGTGGGCGGCGTCTCCAGCGTTGTCCCAAACACGGTGATTACGGCTCCACTGGTGAGAGTGACTGTAACCGAAAACGAATTCAACGCGCGCACGTCCGCTTGTCCACCAGTTGGTGAGTAGCCCGGACTGAAGAGCGTAGTTGTATCGACAATGCGGAAACGTAAGAGTGTCACTGGCGTTCCTGAGTTGTTAGTCCACTTGCGCCGGATACTCATCGTGCCGAAGGTCTTGTTCGGCCCCGTGTCATTTAGGTTGCGGACACGGTTAGGCGCGGACGCCGCGGGCACCGCCGGGTCTATTAGCGTCGCCGGAATTGCTGCGTTGCGGATTACCGGACCAAAGAGCTTTTCCGGTCCAGGTGCACCGAGACCGGACTGCACGCCGCTAAGTACAGCAGCCGTAGTTGAGACGAACATGAAATCGGCAGCATTATCGTTCGTATCAATGTGCGTTCCCGTGTTTAGCTTGCGGAAAAAGCTGAACTCGGCGTCGTCAGCTACTCCGGTGGACGGTTGAAGGCCGGCACCCTCGCGGAATCGGGTGTCGAACACGCCTGCGAAACCCACAGCATCAAGCCTCGTGACCGGTGTGAAGTTGAGCGGGTTAGCGCTCTTGAAGAGAGCGAGCCCTGCACCGTCCTCGATATCCTGCGTGTAGGTAGCGTCCGGAGTGGCGTTATTCGTCCCACCATAGTTGCGAAGGCTATAGCGCGGCGTCGGGTCGGACGGGTCGGAGTTGGAGTTCGCGACCAGGTAGTGAGCGCGGGCTGGGATTACCGTTCCGTTGGGCACGACTGCTTTGATCGTGCCGTCGCTGGCAGCAAGCGCCCACCCAGCCGAACCGTCCCTGGTGCAGACACTGAGCGCCGCTCCGGTGGTGTTATACAACTCAATGAACTCATCGTTCGGACCAGCCGGGCCGCGCACCCGGAACTCGCTAATCGACAGGCTTCCAACGGCAGGCAGCGTGCACGACGTTGTAGGCACAGACGCGCATTGCGAACCGGAGACGAGAAGCGAGAAGGCTCGTACGTTACCAATGTCGCCGCCGGCCCTATCGCTGATGTTCAATGTCCACGTGCCGTTCGGATTTTGACCATTAAAGGTAGACAGTGGATTGGCCGGCTGGAAAGTCCCTGTGTAAGGCGCTCCACTTTCGGTGATGGTCTGAATGGTTTCGATGCCCGTGTCATCCAATAACGTGTTACAGAAGTTATTCCCGGGGCTGCCAAAGGCTTCAATGATTGAGCCGGGCCGGTCGGTTAAGGTAACAGTCGTACCCTGCGGCGAAGTCAGTTTGATTGCGAGGTCGCCAACCCATGTATGGTCCAGTCCGACGGTAGTCGAGCCTGCGTCACTCGAACACGAACTTCCGTCAAAGCGGAAGTTGAGATCGCTCAGATTGCCTGAGATGCCGCTGACCGTGATGGGGATATTGACACCGGTGGCATTGTTGTCCGGGATCGCTACTGCCGGACCGGTATAACTCACCGTCGTAGCTGCCGTGGGCTGCCCTGTGCTGACTGAGAAGTTAAAAACACTCTGGCCACTGCCGCCCGTGTAGTTCACCGATAGGGTGAAATTCAGAACTTGCCCACACGCCGTGCCGGTGAGGTCGAAGGTGAACGGTGTGGTGTTTGTGATGACCCCGTCAGGTGGCAGGTCCTCGTACTGAGATTGGGCGGACGTAAAGCTGACGCCGGGGCTCGTACTCGTTAGCGTTGCGTTGATACCCGTCAGTTCCGCGAACGAGTTGTTGATCAACTGAACGGAGAGCGAGCCACTCTCGCCTGGATCGAGGAAAGCGTTACCGTTCCCACCGAGCGGGGTGAGAGTGACAGTGCCGAGTTTCAGTTGCGGCAGCTCGCCAACCCTTAACGGCCCAACCTTCAGTGTGTTGCTGAGCGTCGGGTCGGTGGTGCTTTGGGCCGTGAAGCTAAAATTATCCAGGGTGTCGGTTAAAGCAGCGGTGGGCACTTGCACCTGAACGTTCACGTTTGCCGTCGCGTTCTGTGCCAGTGTCACGGTGGTCGGAGATCCAGTGACGAAATGCTGGTCGTCGCTGGCAGTGACAGTGAAAGATCCGGCTGGTCCAAGGTTTTTAACTTCGACGGTATAAGTCGTAGTTAATCCCGGGTACAGCGCGTGGATACTTACGGGTTTCACTTGAATCGACTGTGGCGTTACAAGGCCGGAAACTAGCCGTTGATAAGGCACCCCATTCGAGTCGAGCCCGGTCGCGTAAATGTTAAAAGGCACAGTCGGCACAGTGATCTCGCCGATGAATTGCCGAGGCAACTCCGCCACGTTCACCTGGTCCGAAGTGACATCGATCATTTCCAGCGAGAAGGTCTGGAGGGCGGTCCCGTCCTCTGCGCGCAACTCGAACTGCGGAGCCGACTGGATGCCGTTCAACACCATTTCGCCGACCACCAGGCTCGATTGGCCCGCCGGCGGGGAACTTGAGATTGGGAACGCGCCCACATGCGACCCGCTGTCAGCCTTGTGAATGAATTCGAAGCCGGTAAAGCGCAATTTCTCGCTCTCACCAAACACGCCGATGGAGAACTCCCCGTTACTACTCGTAGAGCTGAAAGTCGTAGGAGCGTTGATCGACGATTGGCTCGTACTACCCACCACATTGGGATTCGGGTTTTGTGGTGCACTAGAGTTGAAGGCCAGCGGTGCGCCTGGCGGCGAACCAGAAATCGAGATGCTCCATAGCCCAGCGACGGGACTGCTAATCGAGGCGAGCAGGCCGGTGCTTAAAGGAACATAACTGACGAAGTCGGAAGGCTGAAGGATCGTGCCGTCAGGCCGCCTGATGACGATGTTTGTTGCTCCTGTTCCGGTTACCACCAGTGTCGAGACTGTTAGCGTCGTGTCCAGGTGGAAGAAGAAGGTTTGTGTGAGTCCATTCAGTAGCCCCGCGAAACTCCAGATACCGACGAGATTGGGGCGACCCATCAGTTCGGCCAATATCGTAGCGTTCTGGATCTCGCTGGGATCGATTTCAAACACCTTGCCGCCAGTTTTCCTCGCCGTGGTGAAGTATTCGGGGCTGATGGGACAGTCAAACGGGCTGCCCGTATAGACAAACGTAACTCTGACTCGACTTGACGAGGCGAAGAAGTCGACCTCGCCGGCCAGGTTGACATCCTTCGCGCCAGCGTCGGTGAAGACGATCAAATCGGCGTCCCCCAACTGCCTATTGAAAACGAGTTCGCGAATGGCCGTGTACGCGAGTTCGGGACAGTCGCCTCCACCGTCGGCAGTAAGATCATTAAGCTTCTGGAGGAATTTGACCCGGTCGGCGGTCATGGTGATAGGCCCGAAATTCGGGTCGTTGAAAGGGGCCAGGATATAATTAGAGGCTTCCAATGGGGTGCCAACGCGCGAGTTGACGATATCGGTGATCTTTGCCTTCACCGCTTCGATCTCTTCGAACATGCTCCCAGTGGTATCAATGGCGAACGCGAGCGTGGTACCGCCACCAAGGAGTCGCTGCATTTTGGTAAGTCCGACGATTTGTTTAATGTCATCGATGTATTTGACAGTCGCCTGTCGGGCAAATCCCGCCGCATCTTGGTGTTTGCGCCAATGCGGCGAAATCTGGCAGCTCTCCGTGTCTTTATTAATCCCGTCCCTTAGGCTTCCAGTTCCCGACGTGTCGCCGTGACTAAAGCCGAAGCGGTCGATAGGGTTGCCGCCGTGATCGCATTTGAAGCGGTTAAAATTGTGGTTCCGATCTTCGCCGCCGTAATAGCCTGTTGTGAGCACATTACTCGTAAGGTTCGTTGTGGTCGTACCAGGAACGTAATCGCAGTCGGCATCGTTGGGACAAGTGTCCCTCGAGCAGTCTTTGCAGGTATTCGCATTCCGGGGTGGGAATGGCGAAATGGTGTTACCCAGGTTTGTCCAAATACCTGTTTCTCCTCTTTCAATCCAATTACTGTGCGAGTAAAAATCCTGCAAGGTATGCAACGCCTGGCCTAGATACCAGCGCGCCATTTTCACGTCATCGACGTTAAGCAGTTTTATGACCTGCTGTTTGTATTCGACCAGCCTTCTCATGGCGCCTGGAAAATTCTCTCCGTCGAAGTGCGATGCGGAGGTGAGAAACTGTGTGCCACCAAACGTGCCAGGCGTGTCAACGCTGGCATTGGAGTTGGCGATCTCAGCGAGGGCCATCGACATATTATGAGTCAAAGGCTGGGTAGGCAATAGATTGAAATAAGTCTTGTCGAGTTGCGTGATAGCTTCCGCCGTGATGTGCACATGGGTTTTATTCGCATTACTCAATTGAAAAAACCACAGTGCAGTATTATCAGGCTGGAAGGCTTGAGCCACACCCAGGTAACTGAATAAGAGGACAGAGACAAGGAACAAAGAGACAATTTGCCGGGCGGCATGAAGACTCGGAAAGCGCATAGCAGCTCCTTTTTAGCTCGAAGGTGGAAGTGTCCCGGCCGAGGTGTCGGGGAAGAGAGAAGTCGGGTGAGTCGGCCGATGATTGTGCGTTATTATTTCAAGCGTAGTAACCTTGGGTTCTTAGCGAAACGCAAAACCGTTGGCGAGGACGGTAATAGAATGTGGAACGGTCATAAGTATCAGAACTATGAGTCACGCGTCAACATGTATTTTCCTGGTCCTCGTTCTCACCAGGGTCGTGGTAGCAAGCATCCCAGCAACTGAGGAGGCAGCAGTTCAGACCAGAAAGCCGGTCTCAAGCCAGCACCGGATCAGCAACAGAGACCTGCGTGGGTTGATGAGCGCTGCTGAGGCCGGCAACGTCCAGCGCGTGAATGCTCTTCTGGACAAGGGTATTGACGTAAACGTTACATATCTCCGTAACGAGTCGCCGTGGTCCGGTAAGACGGCCTTGATGGTGGCAGCCGAGCATGGTCAAAACGAAGTCATCCAAGCGCTCGTTCGGAGGAACGCCAATATGAACTTAAAGCACTATTCCGATCTAACGGCTCTAATGCTGGCGGCGGGTGGCGGTTACGTAGAGGCGGTCAGGCTGTTGCTTGCAGCCGGCGCCGATCCTAATGCCGTCGGGTTCTATTTCCACTACGGCAACTTCACACCACTCATGTTCGCCATTCGCTCAAAAAGTGAAAACAAACTGCAGGTCATCGATGCACTGATCGCCGGCGGGACGGAGTTGAACTCGAAGCGCGCCATACGTACTCCATTAATGGTCGCTATTGAAAACAATGACCCTGACATGATTAAGGCTCTGGTCAAGCGCGGCGCCGACGTGAGTGGCCGCGGCGGTTCGGACATCACGCCACTGATGTTCGCAGCGATAGGCGGTACGCCGCGAGTAGTGCAAGCCTTGCTTGACGCTGGCGCTGACGTAAGCCTACGGGACAACGAAGGCAGGACAGCTTTAGCTTTCGCCGAACAAGACAAGACGGGTCTTTGGAAAAATGAGATCGTCGAGTTACTTAAGCGGGCTGGAGCAAAACCCTGAGCCGCCATCCGTAACGATCTCTGCCCGAACCTGACACTCACCAAATCGATGAGAATTTGCTGCGTGTTGAACTGGATTCCTGAGCATCGGACTTGAAGGCGCAATAACGTTAACACGCCTAACGACCACTTACGTGCGAAAACTGTAGGAGATTTTTACGTTATGCGTGAAAGAATCTCACTTAATGACCGAACTGCATGAGAGGATTTTGCACACCAGTACACCAGCCCGAAAAGGGTGAACACTGGTGGCAACCAGAAAAAGCGCTCCTCCACCGTACACGTCTGCCTCCGCATTAACATCAGCGCCGGCTTTCAATAAGACCTTCGCCAATCTCAACTATGTTTTTGGGCGTCTTCTGACGATATCCCTCAACTCCATTTGCCGGCACGTAATGGAGCAATTTTGCCTTATGCTCGCGCGTTGAACGTGAGTGGATCAGTAGTGGTTCTTCTGCTAAACAATCGCCGACGAGCAGCACATCAGGCAGCGAAGAGTTCGCTTTTTTCTGACGACGCCATGCGCGGAGCAGAGTATCGCGGCGCGCTTGCGAGTGAATCGCCGAACTGAGAATTGTGCTGTGAGAAAATTTCAAGTTGACCGAAAACTGTAGGAAAATCTCACGTTATGCCGTTTAATGACGGAATCGTGCCCCGTAAGTCATTGATTCAGTAATAGCCCGATTTCACTTTATGCCCGAACCCACAAGGTGAATAAATTCTCGATGTCTCATGGTTGTAATGTCAATTCGTTATGCTGTTGTTCGACTTAATAATGAAGAGTCCGCTGTAAATGAGCAGCGAGCAGTCCCGGCAGTTCTGAGCAGGAACTCAGATAAACAAAGCAAAATAAAGGAGACAAAGAGAACGTCATGGAAACAAAGCCGACGCACGAACAAGCACAACTACATCTGCAGGTTTACGACTTGCGCCGCGAGGCGCGCCTGCGTCAGGCACGTGATTGGTTTCAGCAAAACTATCATGCGCAAACACTCGAAGACGCCATGCGCATCGCCCCGATGGGAACGGAACACGGAACTTTTGTCGGCATGGTAATCGGATATTGGGAGCAAGCCTGCGCACTACTTAACCATGGGCTGCTGCACGAAGGACTCTTCTTCGAGACGAGCGGCGAGTTTTTCGGTGTCTGGGAATTACTGAAGCCGGTGGCTCCGCAGTTCCGCGAGCAGTTCAAAGATCCGAACATGCTCTCGAATCTTGAAAAAGCCGCACAGCGTTATGAGGCGTGGCAGGAGCGCCGCGCGCCGGGGAACATCGCGGTGATGAGAGAGTGGATGAAGCAGGAGCAGGCCAAGGAGCTTCATCGGCTAAGGCATGATCGTTAGTTGAGTTCGGTCATTGATTTACCGCCAAGGCGCTAAGGCGCAGAGACGCCGAGATCACGACCTTTAGGTCGAATAGATTGGTATTCAACTTGAAGGATTTGATTCTTGGCGTCCTTCTTGGCGGCTTCGTGTCTTTGCGGCTTTGCGCGGTAATTGACGGCTAACACGCTTCCAGAGTAACCCCTCACCCGATTTCGCGCTTCACAAACTCCCAACAACCAATAGTGGCTGCCAAGGTTGCGCCGACAACCGCGACAGCTGTGATTTGATCCTGGCCGGCCGCGCCACTCAATACCGCTTTGATCGGCAGCGACCAGGGAAACCAGGGTCCGATTGCGTTTGATTGCACTGCGAAAATACCGATCAGCATGGCCACCATCCCGAAGCCGATCGCTACCGAATAACTCTGCCATCTCAAACTTACCCAATGCTGAATCGCCACAGCCAGCAGAGCCGAGACCGATACCCGCAGCATCGGCGCAACAAATGGATGCAAAGGCATGCTTCCGAGGTTCAAGTTCGGATGAATGAGTTTGAGGATCCAACCGCTTCCGATTGTTCCGGCAACGAGTACCGCATGCGCCGCCCACAGTAAACTAATCGTCACCACAAGCTTGCTCGCATAAATTGTCCAGCGCGGCGCCGGCAAGGCGAGCAGGCTCTTCCAGTTCTTTCCGGAATTCTCCAGACCTGCGAGCAGTGATGTTTCGAGGGTCACGAACATCGGCATCATTAAGAGGGTCCAGACTTCAATCGTTTGCTTGACCATTGGCGGCCACGCATCGATGCCGCTAACCATAAGAGCATTCGCGCGCTTGGCTGTGATGGCGAACTGCAATAACACCATTACCAATGGCGTCACCAACACCATCCACAACGCAAGCGTGCGCTTCAGCTTGAGGCATTCTGTTAATAGGACGCGGAAGAACATGATTAGTCGATAACTACGTCCAAAGTCCAAGGTCCAAAGTCCAATGTCCGCTGTACCCAGAGGCCTCGCTGCTGTGATGCCATAGACTGACCGTTGGTACTTCTCAAGTCGAGCGCGAGTCTTTTGACTTGGACATTGCACGTTGGACTTTGGACATCTTCAGTGGGTCATTTTCAAAAACACTTCTTCCAGAGAATCCGACTCCACAGTTAAGTGGTGCACGGCGAAGCCCGCCTCGACGAGCGCGCGGTTCATGGCCGCCGCAAGGTTGATATCAGACGCGAGGATGTAACCATTCTCTCCATCTTCTCTTCTGGCCTCCCATCCTTGCCTTTTGAGAAGCGCTAACGCGGAGTCCATGTCGCTGACACCAATTCGCACGCGCGAACCACGCAGCCTTTTTAGTTCTTCAACCGAACCCTGAAAAACCAGTTCGCCCTTCGAAAGCATTCCGACATGCGTTGCTACTTGTTCGACTTCGGTGAGCAAGTGACTGGACAGAAAGACGGTGACTCCGTGTTCAGCGGGTAGTCGCCGAATCAACGATCGCATTTCCTGAATTCCAGCTGGATCCAGGCCATTGGTTGGCTCATCAAGAATCAACAACTCACGCTTGCCGAGGAACGACTGCGCCAGGCCCAGTCGTTGTTTCATCCCCAGCGAAAAAGTTCTTACGAGATTCCGGCCCACGTCTTCGAGACCAACGATTCGCAGCACCCGGTCGATGTCTGAACGTGGCGCGTCCAGAATGCGGCGCGGAATCTCCAGGTTCTCTTTCGCCGAAAGATGTTCATAGAGCGATGGAGTCTCCACGAGAGAACCGGTACGGGCAAGAATCTCGCTGCGATGGCGCCGCAGATCCATTCCAAACAGCGCGACATTGCCGCGAGTCGGTCGCAGGAGTCCCAGCAGCAAGCGGATCGTCGTGCTCTTGCCGGCGCCATTTGGTCCAAGAAAAGCATAGATGCTTCCCTGTTGGACCTCTAAACTGAGATCTCGAACGGCAGGCTTGCCTTTAAATTCTTTGGTGATTGATTCAGTGGAGATTACGACATCGGCCATCAGCAGTTAGACGCTCAGGAAGCCTGTTTCTTAACAGTAGCCGTCGCGAGCCACAGATTTACACGGAAGAATACAGCTTAGAAAGATGAGAACGCGCTCGAATCCGAGTCGCCCCCACTTCGCTGAAACAACTGGCCAATGCGCTGGTACTACTCGACGAGCCGCGAAGCGGCGGCATAAGGTAGCCCCGGGCGTTAGCCCGGGGATCTGCGCCAAAAAAATTTCAGAGCCCTGAAAGCATGCAAGTTATTATCCCTAAAGCTTCAATCGCAGAGACTCAAGCATAGGTCGCCAAGATCAGGGTTTAAGAAGACACTCAACCTTTGAGTTGTTTCGTGTGAGTTAGTGGATGATTGGGTGGGCTTCGGACAAAATGCCTTTTTTGCGTCTCTGCGTCTTAGCATCTCTGCGTTTGAGGATTTGGAATGAAAAATGAGGCATGGAAAATGTTTTCTTTGTGACGGGAACACGACTCAGAGTCGCTTTGCTGTTTCCAGGGCGTGATCAATCGATTGCTTCAACTGGTCTCCACTACTTCCAGGTGAGTAGCCGGTCCAGTGGTTGACGATGCGTCCGTCGGCATCGATTACCAAAGTCTGCGGGATCGCGCCCCTCCCGTTCATCAACGTGCGCGCGGTTTCACGGTCGGCCCAGCCCAGACGGAAACCGAAATTGACACTGCGCAAGAATCGATGAACCCGGTCAGTTGAAGTACGCCGATCCTCTGTCGTCAATCCTATGAACTCCACGTCGCGTCCCGCATAGGCCTTGCGGACTTTCTCATACTCCGGAATTTCTCTGCGGCAGGGCCCGCACCAGGAGGCCCAGAGGTTAATTACAACGACTTTGCCCGGGAAGTCCGCGAAGCGAAAGTGCCACCTTCGATCTTGTTGATTTGCCGCTCGCGGAGACGTCTCTGGCAGGAACGACAACTTAGCGGGCGCGGAACCATTGCGGGCGGAGGTTCAGTTCGAAGTTCAGTTCTGCGTTGAGTGGGGGTTGTATGGGTGCGGCCGCGGTGCGTATTTTTCTTCCCGACTGAGGAGCCACGTTTAGAGTAGCAGCGGCAACGAGGAGTAAGAGCAGAAATGGTTTGCTCATAAAAGTCTGGGCCGGCTCTTGAGAATTTGAATTAGTAGTTAATCCGGACGCTGGATCTTACGGAATTAGAGGATGCAACCAGCCGGGTCCAAGAATAACTCGAATGCCAAAAATTCTGAACCCTCACAAGCAGTCATGATTGCGGCTGCCGCTTTCCGAGCGGTGAGGCTGGCCTTACACACCTAAGCCTGCAAGCCCGCTCCCATTTCAGGTCTTCCCGGCGAGATGCTCTTTTATAACTCCCGCCAGGTCCAATGGCCGTGCGACCTGCTAACGACTCTGGGCAGGCAACTTCACGAACCACGCACTCAAGGCGAGCAGCAACACAACAAATGTCAAGGCATAGAACATGGCTGCGTAGGAACCTGTTCGCGCTACACACTCAGCGAGAAGTAGAGGCCCAATTGCCGAGGCGATAACTGTGAGGGCTTGTGCCGCACCCTGAATCTTACCCAGGTGGGTACGGCCATAAGCACGACTCCAGAACGCGAAGAAAATCACGATGACAAAACCGCCGGCCAGCCCCATCACGACCGCGTAAGCAGCGACATGGGTCTGAGTCCTAACGTGTGGAAGCGCCAGCAGCGAACCGGCCAGCAAGATCATCGCGAGGGCCAACAAACGGTTCATTCGTCCACGCGAAATCAACCAGCCGCCAAGAAAGTTACCGACCAGCGCCGTGAGAGCGACGATGACAAGGCTGCGATGATAGGTGGAAGCGTCAAAACCTCGTTCAGCCAGTATCGATTCATTAAACAGAGCGATGCCTGACGCAATCAGTCCGTAGACCGCGCTGGCTATTCCAAACACCCAAAAGCCTGGCGTTAGCAACGCCTGCCCGAGAGTAAAACTGAAAGTAGCCTCATCCTTGACATGCGCTCGTGAGACGTCGACGTCAGGCTGAAGCGAACACGATTCGGGCGACTTTCGCACGAGCAGCAACGAGAGAGGCGCGAGCCCAAACATCAACGCCAGGCCGACTGTCCACCAGGTTTTACGCCAACCACTCTCAATCACCATTGCGCCGATTAGGGGAAAGGCCAGCATAAAACCAATGCTGAGGACCACTGTGTAAACGGCCATCGCCAGGTTAAGACGGCGCACAAACCACTTGCCAACCATGGTGATACTGACGACCGAGAGGGCGCTCTGTCCCAGTCCGCGCGTCAGTGTGATCAGAATTGCCAATTGAAAAACGCTTCGTGCTCCACTCATTAATAGTACTACCGTTGCGAGTGCGACGAGTCACGATGGTCAAGACGATCCGGCTGCCAAACCGATCGATCAATCTTCCCACGCCAAGACAAAAGAGGGCGCCAATCAACGTGGCCCAAAGGTTGATGCGGGCGAAGACAACGCGATTGATTTGCAGGTCTGCAAGTAACGGTTCGGTGATTAGTCCCAGGCCCTGAGTCCGGCCCGGCAGAGTTCCCACCATCGCGAGCGCCGCCACAAAGACGTTGACCCATCCGTAGTAAAACGGGAGGGCTATTGGTCCAACCAAAGGACGGCGTATCTCAGTGTTCATACTTCAGTTTCGTTGGCGTCCAGTACGGACAGATGTTCATAGATTCAAGCTCCAGGATATTACCGCTCCGAGCACGGACATAACAGGTCGGTATCTGCAACGGAAACGTTAGCGTCCGCCTAAGCGCTGATACTCAGGTTCTGCGTATCATAAACATTGAGCTCCTCGGAGCCAAGCGGAATGTCCTGACGATACGCAACCAAGTGAGCGTTAAGAGAAGGCAAATGGCCAATCCGAGCCAACGCACAATGCCATCACCAAAGACAACCGTTGCGTTGAAGATGATAAAGATTAAGAGACCGTGCCATAGCGGCAACGAGGGGCCACGGTCGCTTACGGTAAGAATCAAGACCACTCCGCCACCACCAGGCGATGTCTACAATCCAGGCAATCAGCAGAGCATAGTTGATGAAGAGACCACCGCCCCAGTTCAGACCAAACAGTTCTTCTGTTTGCCGAGCAGTGTCGGCATAAGCGGCCGCGTGACTCCAACCGTGATAAAACTGAAATGCGCTGATGAAATGAGCAATCAGGCTCGCACAGGCAATGGTCCATACAACTCGTGCTGCCGAGTCCCACTGCGCTCTTCTCTTGGCGAAGAGGACAAGGCGAAAATAACGCTTCCCACCGCATAGCCAACGATGGAAACCCAGATCGTGCCGCGCGTTAAGAATTCTCCGGTGTCCATCTTGCCGAATGCGGATTGCCGATTGCCGATTGCTGATTAGTTGAAATCAGCATCCCGTTCGGGATAGCGGTGGAAAGATACGTCGACACTCTTTCTCCTTGTCCGAAATCAAAACTAAATTAAGACTCGACAGGCGAGGTGGAGCAACAACGAGCCGCGAAGCGGCGGCATAAGGTAGCCCCGGGCGTCAGCCCGGGGATGAGGACCCCAAAAAATTCAGAGCCCTGAAAGGGCGACAGAATAAAACGCTGCCGCTCCTTCAGAGCTCGAGAAAAATTGCTACCGTTCCCCAGGGGCGGCGTGCTTCGCACTTGCCCCTGGCTACCTTATGCCGCACCTCCGGCGCTCAGGGCACTCACCCTTCCCGGTAGAAATCCTATTCATACCTTAGCGCGACAAGTGGATCTACTTTGTAGCCCGGCGCGCGGGAATGTAACTGGCTAGCAGCGCCACGCCGATCAGCACAAGTGAGATCGAAACAAATGTCGTTGGATCCGTCGCCCGAACTCCGAACAACAAGCTCGACATCAGGCGTGTCAGCATGAAAGCCCCAACAAGCCCCGCGCCACGCCAAGCATCACCAGCTTCAGTCCCCGTCCCACTGTCAGCTTCAGCACATCACGCTTCTGCGCGCCAAGCGCCATGCGGATGCCAATCTCACCCCGGCGCTGGGCCACCGAATAGCTCATCACTCCGTAAATTCCGACCGCCGCCAGCAGTAGAGCCACGCCGGCAAAGATCGCGAGCAGGAGCATACTGAAACGCTGTCGCGCGACTGACTCCGCGACAATTTCATCCATCGTCCTGATATTCGAAACCGGCTGGTCCTTATCTACCTCCCAGACCGTCTGCGCACTGTCGCTGCGAGACTCAACGGATCAACGTCAGTTTTGACGACCAGGTCGCGCGGCGCGAAGAACCCGCCTGCTGATAGCTGAAGTACATTTGTGGCCTGGGCTCGGCAATCAGATCAAATTGCCGGACGTCTTTAACGATCCCGACGATCTGCACCAGTCCTCGGAGATTCAGGTTTTCCCGGTGAGATGCGTTTGCCAATCGGATCCTCGCCGGGCCAGAAGCGGCGCGCCATTGTTTCGCTGATAACCACCGCGGCGGGAGACGTGGCCGTGTCTTGTCGGTAAGCGGTCGCCCGCGTAACAAGGGAATGCTCATCGTTTCAAAATATCTCGGGCTGATGATTCTGGTCACCACGATTATTTCCTGACCCGGCGGGGGCTCGGGCCGGCCCTCGATAGTGATGCCGATGGAATTTCCCTGCTTGTACAAGGGAAGGTTTGTGGTAACCGCCGCCGATTTGACGCCGGGCACTGCTTCGAGCCGGCGCGTCAGATCGGAATAGAAAGCCGAGCGCTGCGCCGGTTCGCGGTACTTCGGCTCCGGCAGCACGATCCTCATCGTCAAGAATTTGTCGGTGCGAAATCCCGGGTCCACGTTGCGCAGTCGCAGGAAGCTATTGATCAAGAGCCCCGCGCCGATCAGAAGGATGAGTGACACCGCAACCTCGGCCACGATCAGCAGCCCTCGAATACGATTGCCGCCGCTTCCCGACGTGGAATCTCTGCCGCCTTCCTTCAACGTGTCGTTCGGATTGAAGATCGATGACTGGATCGCCGGAGCAGACCGAAGATCAGTCCCGTTAACAACGAAACCAGTAGCGTGAACCCCAACACCCTGGCGTCAATCGTGATCGCTTTGATTTGAGGAATGTTCGGCGGAATGAAAGCGGTCAGTAGCCTTATTCCCACAACCGCCAACACCAACCCAAGACGCCGCCGAGTACGCCCAGCAGAATGCTTTCCGTCAGAAATTGCCGGATCAAACGTGAGCGGCTGGCGCCCAGTGCGACGCGCAACGCGATCTCTTTTTGGCGCACTGCCGCCCGCGCCAGCAGTAGGTTCGCGACGTTGGCGCAGGCGATCAGTAGCACCAGACCGACGGCCCCCAACAGTATGAGCAGCGCTGGTTTGATGTCCCCCACCAACTGTTCGTGCAGCGGCACGACTGCGGCGCCGAGATCAGTGTTCGCTTCCGGATACTGCTGCTGCAGGCGGGCAGCGATCGTCTTCATCTCGCCTTGCGCACTGTTCGAGGGTAACGCCGGGCTTCAAGCGCGCGACGACCTGTAGATAATGTCTTTGGCGGCTGGCGGGTTCGCTTGAGTGAACGCAATCGGCACCCAGAGCTCGTCGTCGCGGGTGGGAAACTGAAACTGCGCCGGCATCACACCGACGACGGTAAAGCTTTCGCCGTTCAATGTAAGCGGCTTTCCGATAATGTTCGCATCAGCACCCAAAGCGGCGTTGCCATAAGCCATGACTGATGATGACCACACGATTGCCGCCCGGCTGATCTTCTTCCTTTGTGAACGCGCGTCCAAATAGTGGCTCGACGCCAAGCAGCGGAAACAGATTGGCGGAACCCGACGGCCTTCGATTCTTTCCGGCTCGCCCGCGCCGGTAAGGTTAAAGCTCTCGTCGGCAATCGCCGCCATGCTTTCAAACACCTGGTTCTGATCGCGCCAGTCGATGTAGTTAGCCACAGCCGGGGTGTCCCGCGGGTACCCGTGTTTGGTCGCGTCCTCCCAAACCATTACCAGCCGGTCGGCATCTTTGTAAGGCAAGCGGCGCAGCAGGACTGTGTTTACCACGCTGAAGATTGCGCTGTTTGCGCCGATGCCCAATGCCAGCGCGATGATCGCAACCGCGGTGAAACCGGGATTCTTTACCAGCATGCGCAATGCGTAACGTAAGTCTTGCCATAAGTCTGCCACGATGTTTTTACTCCCCCTGCCCCTAAAGGCTCTCCTAAAGCTGCTAATTCGGATGTCGACGCTCGACTCGTTTCAGCCCCTGGGCCAACAGATCGCTGTCGGCAACTTCGAGCAGTACTGTTTTGAAAGCTTCATTCTCTTCGGCGCCACCGTGGATTAATTGCGCATAGCGATCGTCAAGGTGCTGCGCCAGTTCCTCCACGATCTCGGCTTCGCGCGCCGCAGTAAGCTTCAGCGGCGCCAACAGTCTTCTGATTTCTACTTTCCAATCAGGCATGAATTGTTTTTGCCGACTCTCAGCGTTGCTTCTAACTTTCACAAAGGTCCGAGTCCTTAACCGGCTTGAGAATAAACGCTGTCAGCGTTACTGCCACACCGACTTCTTGAGCAAAGCCGCGTTCTAGTTGCTGCTCATTAAGCAGGCTCAATTCCGGTAATCAGATTCATCGCTTCGACAAACTCGCGCCAGCTATTACGTTGTGCGCCAAGATCTTTTTGCCTTCGGGAGTCAGCCGATAATAGCGCCGGCGGCGCTGGCCCGCCTTTTCCACCCAGCGACCCTGAATCCAGCGTCGTTTCTCCAGACGGTAAAGCAGCGGGTAAAGCGACGCGACATTGAAACGTAAGAGTCCTCCGGAACGCTGCTCGATCAGATTGCCGATCTCATAACCGTGCCGCGGCTGATCTTCAACCAGTGAAAGAATCAATAGTTCGGCGCTGCCTTTTTTCAACTCGCGATCAAGAATATTCGAACCGTTATATGGCATAGCCATATATTACTGTGCAGTATACTATGTGCAACGCAATGATCAGCGATCTGGTTTCAGAAATTTTTATCGGATCAGGCAACGAACTTTTGGAGTGCAGATGAAATATCAGCTAGCGCGACAACTGCCTTTCGTTTATTTTCTTTTTCGTTGTTCTTCGTTTGCATTTCGTGGTTAATTCAAGAGCCCAATGGAAAGACAATAAGCGAAGCAACGGAAAAGAAAAATAATAGAGCTTTCGTGTTGTTTAGTTTACTTCGTGGATCATTCCGCGTGATGTAAATACGATCCACTAATTGCACACTAAATAACACGAAAAATCTGAATGGTTGCTTTGCAGTACTCTGCGACTTTGCGACTTAGCGACTTCGCGTCTTGCGCGGCTCTGCGATTCCTATAACAGTGTCAGAAAGTTTGTTATCCAAAGCGCCGTCGTCGCTTCGCTCTGCCGACACACTCCAAAAACAAACTCAGAACTTGAAACCCGAAACTTGAAAATATTTACCGTCCTACTTCGCGTTTCTGATCAAGACAACGTCCGACTCTGAGGTACCGTGAGAGATGGCAAGTTTATTATCGCGAGACCAATCAAACGAAAATATATCATCCGCTTTAAAGTTAGTTATCCTCTTCGGTTCGCCGCCGTCGATCGGTTGACTCCAAATGTCGGCTTGACCGTCCTGGCGTCCAATGTAAGTCACCGCCCGACCGTCCGGCGTCCAACGCATGCGCGCCGGGAGGGTCAAATTTAGCGTCGAAAATTTTGACGGGCGAACCCCCCTCGATTGGCAGAACAGCCAGCCTGGCCGGTGAGCCGGGCGTCTCCAGCGAACAAGCGACCATCTTTCCGTCATGCGAAACAGCGCAACGTACCAGAAATTCTTCACTGAGTCGCACGGGCGCGCCACCATCAATCGGCGCCTTCCACAGAGTTTGTTTATCCGTGTAGACCACCCAACCGTCGGCAGCCAGTCCCACCGTGGTCCAATTGTTTGGCGTTGCCCCCGTCAATGTCCATTCGCCAGCCGGCCGGCGCGCCCGTGCGCTCCGAAGTGAAAACGATGTAGCGCCCATCTTTCGTAATCGAGGGGCCATAGTCTGCGTTATCGGCGGTGCTTAATTGTTTTCGATTCTTTCCGTCCGCATCCATGATCCAGATGCCGTCTTTGCCACCAGCCATCGAGTTGAAAACGATTTTGCCGTCGGGCGTCCACATCACGCCGTCTAACCCGTCCAGATTGCTGGAGACGGATTTAAACTGTGTGGCGCGGGCGGCGTCTCCGTTCGGCGCGACCCAGATATCCATAGCCTGATTTTCCTGTACAGTCACCAGAACGCTGCAGTCCGCGTTGAGGCTTATACCCAGGTAATTATTCACGTCGTTGGTAATTTTTCGCGCCTCGCCGTCCGGGTAAGAGACATACCATATCTGCCGGGAGCGTGAGTCCGAAGCTTTCTCGGCCGCGGTGATTAACAGTCCGCTGCCGTCCGCGAGCCATGCCAGCCGCTGGATTTGATACCACCTCTGCGAAGTCAGGATGCGTTCCGCCCCGCCTGCGACCGGTACTTCAACTACGTTCTGGAATCTGCCGGCGGAATCTGTAGCCCTGGCAACGGTTGCAATCCTCTTTCCGTCAGGCGACCACACGACCCCGCCAAAGAAGAAATTCCCGAAACGGTTTGGTCCACCCTCACGTGTGGCGATCGTTCGCTCTTCGGTGCCGTCCGCGTTGGCTACTATTAGCGCGACTTCTCCCTGTCCACTCCCGCCGCGCTGTCCGCTACTCACAACGCCGCCGCCGCGCCGCGCGCTGCGCACGAAAGCGATCTGCTTACCGTCCGGGGAAAAGCCGATCGGACTGCCTATATCATCGACCACTTTTCTGGGACTGCCGCCGAGGACCGGCATCCGGTAGAGCACACGGTTCTGAATGGTTGTGCCCCCGTAGGCGTAATAAAGAAAATTGCCGTCGGGTGAGATGGTCAGGCTGAAGTAGTAAATGTCTTCGGGCTGGGTCAGCTGAATGTCGGTCCCGGTTGCAACCTGCCTGAGCCAGAGGCTCCGCCGCCCTCCGTCATCAATCACGTAAACCACCTGCCTGCCGTCGGGCGATATCACCGCAGCTACCGCCTTTCCATTGAAGGTCAGCTTCGTGATCTTCATATCTTGAAAAGGCGCGGGCTTTGTCGTGCGGGTCCAATAATACCTGTACAACCCGAAGCTGGCAGCGGTCATGACCGCCACGCCTATCAGCGCGAGGACGATAGCCGTCTTATGGTTCTTGATCCCGCTCACTACATACTCAGCGCTGGATGTCGAGTGAGACATTGCTGTTTGCGTCGTGTGGGTCGAGAGTGGCTGGCTGCTGAGTCGCTTTGCGTCTGGAGAATTGATGGTTGATTCTGCGCTACTTGAGTTTGGTTGAACCGAATACTCCGATTCAACCCTGTCTTTTAACTCCTGCTGCAGTTCATCCAATTCAATCGCAACTTCCTTGATCGACTGATACCGCTTCTCCGGCTCTTTTGCTAAACACCGGCGGACGATTCTCTGAAGTTCGTCAGGAGCGTTGGCGTTAATGTCTTTAATCTGCGGCGTCGGTGCATGAACGATCTGATGCAGGGAGTCCAACATATCCTTGCCCGCAAAAGCCTTGCGACCTGTCGCCGCTTCGTAAAGGATGCAGCCGAACGAGAAGATGTCTGAGCGGTGATCAATCTCTTTAACACGGCCCTGTGCTTGTTCGGGCGACATATAGCCGACTGTCCCCATGATAATGCCGGGCGCGGAGTGCTGCGCGAGGATGGCAGTGGCAACTTCGCTCGTCCCACTGTCTGAGCCGAAGCCCCGCTGTGGCTCGATGAGTTTCGCCAGCCCGAAATCCAGAATCTTCGCGTAGCCTTCGGGCGTGATCATAATGTTGTCAGGCTTTAGGTCACGATGCACGATACCTGCCGCGTGGGCTTTGGCTAATCCTTCGGCCACTTGCGCGAGATATTTAAGGAGTTTGTCTAGTGGACTGTGTTTGCGATGAATCTCTTCGCGCAAAGTTTCACCCTCGATGTGTTCCATTGCGATGAAGTGTGTGCCTTCAAATTCTCCTACTTCGTAGATGTGCGCGATGTTTGGGTGATTAAGCCCGGCGGCGGCTTTCGCTTCCTGCATAAAGCGTCTCATTCTTTCAGGGTTAGAGACGACATCAGCAGGTAATACCTTGAGCGCAACACTGCGGTCGAGCTGTGCGTCCAGGGCCAGATAGACTTCACCCATCCCGCCGGCGCCGAGCTGTGAGCGGATTTTGTAGCGGCTGAGACGAGTATTATGTGGAAATGGACATTGCTTAGAGGGGGACTCGACTCTATAGCACGCCAGCCAAAAGTCAAAATTTCAACTCGGCGCTACTCGGCAAGGCTCCTTACAGGACACCCAAAGTGCAAGGTATTGAAAACCGCAAAGCCGCCAAGGCGCAGAGCCGCAGAGAAACCATTCAAAAGGCTTCGTGATGATTCATGTCATTTAGTGGATTCGTATTTAGGGCTTTCGTTGCAGTTTTCTCGCCCAACAGCTCTGGTGATTAATAACCGAGATTTAACAAGGCAAGAACTCAGCTCGAAATATGCAGTGAACTTCGAAATCTTTTTTGCGTCTCGCGTCTGCGTCTTAGCGATATGTGACCCGTCTTTGCGCGCGCTCACAGTCCTGTCGCTAGCCATTGAGCCCGGAGCCGCTTTTGCTCCGGCGTCGCATCGGCAATTTCTTCAATCTTCACGACCGGGCGATCATAACCAGTGATGACCAACTGGACCTTTGATACAACTCCATCGCGCGACACCTCCATACTCGCAGTGGAGCCCACACGAAGTTTCCCAAGCCAGGTTCTGAACTCCGTCGAAGTCGCGACGGGCTGCCCGTCGAGGGAAACAACGCGATCACCAGTATGCAATCCCGCACGTCCCCAGACGCTGTTAGGATTGTTGATGCGCAGCCGCAGAGTTGGATCTTCGGGCACGTTGAGAGCAAAGACTCGAAGGTCAGGCTCGGGCTTTCCCTCACTATTACGCGCCGGCGACCACGCCACCACCGCGCGCATTCCGATCGTCCGCAGATAGCGATCAAAGTCGATGGGCCGCGCTCCCCGCACATGTGCTTCAAAAAACGAGTTGGCATCACACGCGCAGACCTCACGCACCGCGCGTTCGATGTCACGACCGGTGATACCGCGTTGCGGTGTGAATCGATCGCTCAGCTTTCGCATGACGTCGGCGAGTGAGCGTCGTCCTCGAGTCCTCTCGTGGATCATCAGGTCCAGCATAGTGCCGAGCAAATTGCCCTGCAGATGAGTGCTGGCCGAGTAGTCGCCAAGCGCGAATGGATCCTCAGCTGCCCGGCTCACGCGTTCAGCCGAAAAGCGAGAGTAGCCGGGATTAAAAAGATAGGCGGCAATGAGGTTTTCCAGACGGGCCACACGCGTTGGATCAGAAGTCCGAAGTTTTGCGCGGCGTAGCATCAATCAGCAAAGTAGATGCGTGACGCCTTCACTCCACCACAGTTCCCCTGTGACTTCAGCAGGGCGATACCGCAAACCGACTCGTTCGACCGGGCGGACGTGCATCAAGTTCCACGTGTGGAAGTATTCATGGGCCGTGGTTTCAAAAACGCCTGTCAGTCCCTGCGCAAGACTCTGGCTCCGCGCGCCAATCGTCAGGGAATTAATGTGCTCGAGCGCACCGACCGCCCCGTCCTGATAGATAAACGTGTAATTTTTGTAGGGCGCCTTTCCGCCGATCTTGAGGGCCTCGATCACCAGCTTTTTGATACCGTCAACGAAAGCGACTGTGTCAAAAGCTGCGGCGTTGGGTTGGGGCAGGTAGACGACTTGATGCTTCAATCCATTCACGACAAAGTCCCACTGCTGGAACTGACCAACAACGATCGGCGAATCCAACAACAGCTCAACAGAGGATGCAGCAAATGTTTGCGGATCTTTAGTGGGCTCAAGTCCTGATGCATTCTTCCAACCGTTCGGAAGATCAAGCGTCACACGGGCCGGCGCCGACTCTGCACCTACGACGTACATCAGGGAATGCACATCGCCGATGAGTCCTCCGGTTGGCGTGAGAAATGGTCTCCACACAGAACGATTGGGAGTGGTTTGCGACGGTAGCTGAATGCGGTATTTCACAGTGACGTCGCCGCGAGGAGCGCGAACGCGCCACAAGGCATCTTCCTCCTTCGTGACTTCGACGCTAGCGCCGCGCGATTCGGCAGTGAGGTTTTCGACGTAGCGCCAGTAGCGATCGTCGTATTCCGGATGCGCCGCCATGGCAATGCGCACCATGTCGCCGGCGCCTTGAATTCGCATCTCAACGTTGAAACCCGACAGGTCAGCACTGTTGACCTGAATCCGATAGGAGATGCGCGAGTGTGACTGCTGCGATAAGAGTGACGTTTGCGAACCTAAGGCGATCAAGAGAAGAAAGATTGCAAATGCACGGCTTGTCACAAGTCTCATCGAAGTTCTCCCCGCGTCTCCGCGTCCCCGTTCCGCCATTTATCCCTTACAATACTTAGACGGAGATAATCGCTTTTCTCTTCCCTCTATCTTCGATGTCGCGACCTGGCAACGGCAGTGAGGTTCAGAACCGTGGCGGTTTGCCAACGGATGCCAGCACTCAGGCGCGCTCATGCCTTCCGGATGATCTGAGTGCCGGCATACATTGGGCTACCGCCAATGGTTCTGTATTGGTCTGATTCGCCCCAACGAGCCGCAGTGATAACCGTGATAATAGACTTCAACTTGTTTTGTTCGCAGCCAACGAGCCGCGAACGGCGGCATTTGCAACGAGCCGCGAAGTCGGCGGCATAAGGTAGCCAGGGGCAAGTCCCGACTTGTCGAGGACGCCGCCCCGGATTAGCCCAAAAATTCCGGAGCCCTGAGAGGGCGACAGAATACCGACACGATTGTCGGCAAGCCGCGCCACAATCGCTCAAGTGGAGTTCGTTCGTCAGGTTTGGTGTGTTTCGTGGTTTGTTTTTACGGAGACGACAACACGATCCACGAAGTAACACCAAACTGCACGAAACATGGTGAATTGTTTCTTTGCGCTCCTGCCTTCGCGTCTCCGCGCTTAAAGTTTTTCCAATGAAAAATGAGAAATGAAAAATGATATATGGAAAATGATCGGGTCAAGACCTCCAGGTGGTAGCCTCTGGGACGATACGTCAACTTATTACTTCGCTGATGAGTTCCTATGACCGACACTATGACGATCTCGATAAACTCTGTCCCTGTAGCTCTGGCGCCAACTTCGCGGATTGCTGCGAGCAAATAATCAACGGCGAGCGAGAGAGCCAAAGTGCCGAAGAGTTGATGCGCGCCCGCTATTCGGCCTTCGCTACCGGTGCCATCGACTTCATCGTCGCCTCTACCCATTCACGCACGAGATCAGAGATCGACATTCAATACATCCGTGAGTGGTCACAAACATCCACCTGGCGCGGGCTGCAAATCTTCGACACCAAGCTGATCAACGACAACAAAGCTTACGTCTCTTTCGAGGCTCTGTTTACCAAAGCGGGCAAGGATCAGAGTCACAGGGAAAAGGGCGAGTTCGAACGTGAGCACGGAAAATGGCGTTTTGTCACGGGCGAAGAACTGAAGAATCCCACCGTCAGGTATGAAACGCCACGCACGGGCCGTAACGAACCATGTCCCTGTGGCTCAGGCAAGAAGTACAAAAAATGCTGTGGTGGTTAAAGTTTCGAGTTTCGAGTTTCAAGTTTCGCGTTAAGTTCAAGTCGCGGGCCCGGCGAAGTCAGTACCACCAGGCGGTAGCCGGTGGGCCGATCGAATGGCCCTCCAGTCTTGCGAAAAGAAATGGTCACGCTTCACGGTCTTGATTCGCAAGAACTTGCGCAAGATTTGAGAGCTGCTCCTTCGGCCCACCGGCTACCGCCTGGTGGTACTGACTTCACCGGGCCCGCGACTTGAACTTAACTCTGAACACTAAACTCGAAACACTCGAGAGAAGAGACTTGAAACGGCGCTTATCACGTCCTGGTAGGAGTTTTGCAAACGTCAATCGCGAACGTGAAACTTGGAACCCGAAACTCGGAACTTTCTCTTATCCTGCCAACTTTGGTTATCTTCAATCGAGTTCTAAAATGAGATCGTCCGAGAGAACAATTAGGTTAGACGAACCATTCTTTTTACTTGAAAGGAGTAATCATGACAGCAAGATTGAACCCTATGGAGGTGGACCCGAAACTGATGCACGCGATGTTCGGTCTGGCAGCGCCCGTCGCCCAGAGCGGTCTGGAGAAGTCGCTGATCGACTTGATTCACTTTCGTGTGTCGCAGATCAACGGTTGTGCCTACTGTCTCGACATGCACTCGAAAGACCTGCGGGCGGAGGGTGAAACTGAGCAGCGACTTTTCGTGCTCGAGGCTTGGCGCGAAGCGCCCTTCTATTCGGAGCGCGAGCGTGCGGCATTGGCCTGGGCCGAAGCCGTGACGCTGCTCACAAATAAAGAGGTTCCCGACGACGTGTACGAGCAGGCGCTGGCGCAGTTCAGCAAGCAGGAGCTGGCCGCCCTGACGCTGGCCGTAGTGGCAATAAACGGTTGGAACCGTCTGAACATTGCGTTCCGCACTGAGGCGGGCGGCTACCAGCCGGGAATGTTTAAGTCGCTGGCGCAAGCCAAGGGGTAAAGCTCGACGTTACGAGCCACAGATTTACGCGGATGGACGGAGAAAGCGGCAACTTGGGTTGCCGCTTTTTTCCTTCGTGGTAGCGTGTTTCGTAGTTCGCTTCTCATCAAAGCGCTGACAAGTCAGCGCACTCCAAAAACTTGTGCCGATTCAAGAAGCTCGACTTTGGAGTGCGGCAACTTGTTGCCGCTTTTTTCTTTCGTAATGCTTCGTGTGGTTTTCATGGATCGTCTTGGCCGCACAGCGAACGATCCCCGAAGTACCACTAAGAGGCACGAAATTCGAGCCGCGAAGCGGCGAAATAAGGTAGCCCCGGGCGTCAGCCCGGGATCCAGTTCCCTCAACGATAAAGAGCCCTGAAAGGGCGAAAGAATAACGAGCCACAGATCTACGCGGATGAACACTGATCCAAACAAAATCTTCGCAGACAGCTTCCGGTAAGCTGCTTGGGGTTGATCCGTGTCTATCCGTGTAAATCTGTGGCTGATTTTCTTACTGGCGACCGAACTTAACTCGAAACTTGAAACGCGGAACTCGAAACTTCTCCTCCCAGCTTCTCTTTAATGACACTCGCCAGATCCAAAATCGCCCTGCGACCATCGCCGCGGAAAGTAGAGCCATGCATTAACGCCAGCGTGTTTGGATCAAGATCAGCCAGCCGGCGGAAGTTCGCATCCGTGTAAGGAGTGTAAGGCATGTCATGAGCTAACGGACCTTTCATGCCTTCAGCGATTGACGTCTCCGCGCGGCCCACGACATCCGTTTCCGTAAATGGCTCCGGATCTCCCGGATGGAAGAAGAGGTCAGAGCATAAAAGCGTCTTGTCGGATTCTTCGAAGAAGAGACCTGCATCCCAGCCGTGCGGAAAGTGAGGAGTTGCCAGGAACTTCAGGCGATGACTGCCAAGAGAGAACACTTCGTTGTCAGCAAGCGCACGCGCCGGCCGCTCGGCGAAATCATTCACACTCACCATCGCGCCGACAAAGCTGCAAACCGCCTGCGCGTTAGGCGCAACGCTCAACCATTCATTCAAAGCCCCGCACTCGTCCTGCTCGAAATGGCTAAACCCAATCCATCGGATGCTGGCGGGATTGATAATTTTCGCAACCGCTTCACGCGTGATCGGAAACATCTTCTTCAGGCCCGTATGCATGATGAACGGCTCATCGTCTTTGATCAGAAACTGATTAAACTGAATCCCGAAGTCAGGATTAAAAGTCGAAATCCGATAAACATCCCGAGCAATTTCCGTAACCTTACTTTCCATGATGCCTCCCATGATTGTTGGTTAATTTGCTGCGCATAGGCCTGAACGATCGTCAGCCAATAGTCAGCCGATAGTCAAGCTCCGATAGTTTTTGCCACGCCCGTGAGCGCGTTGTCATGTCTTGAATCACTCTTCAACGCCCGAAGAGTCGACACTTTGAATACTCACAAAATTGTCATTGTTTGTGCCGCACCTTCGGCCTCTTCGGCCATCAGGCGATAACTCTTGCATCAGTGTTCCCGGATCTTTGCGGCAGGCCGACGTGCTGGAGCAAGTCCTTGAAACGCGAATCAGCCCGTAGATTGTCGAGCGCCGGATCTATGATGAACCACGGCAACCTGACGGAGCGCTCCTCGCACGCCTTCACCAGCCACTCAAATACAAGTTCGCGCTCACCTAATCCAAGGTAGATTTTCGCCATGTTGACCGGGGAAACGTAGCTTTCTCGCGCTTGCTCCGTCAGTTCCGTAAGCACTCTCAGCGCTTGGTCATGCTGTCCGTTGTTGGCATAGATACGTCCGAGGTCTGCCTTGACATACTGGCTGAGGCTGGTAAGTGCGACAGCTTTTTGCAGGGCTGATATGGCTTCGGGGAATTTTCCTTTCTGCCCATAGGCTATACCGAGGACCCAATGAGCGTAAAAGTGGTTCGGAGCAATCTCAATTGTTCTGAGCGATTGGACTATTGCCTCATCAGTCCGTCGCGCAATGTGATGCCACCAACCAAGGCTCGCATTGAAGACTGCCGTAAATGGCTCGAGCTCGATCGCTCGCTGTTCGGCTGCGATAGCTTCATCGTTGAGCCCCATTAAAATTAAGGTGGCTGCATGGGAATGATGAGCAGCCGCATATTTTGGATTTAGCGCGATGGCTTTTTTGTGCTCCTCGTCAGCCTCAATGAAATTCCAGTCATACAATCTCTTGCAGAGAGCAACCGAAATTCGCGTCTCCGCGAGCGTGTCATCGAGTGCCAGGGCCCTCTTTGCCAGCGGCTTCAGATGTTTTTCCGCTTCCGCAGGAGGCAGCACTTCATAGAATCCAAGGAACGTGTAGCAGTCAGCCAAACCTGAAACGGCAACCGCGTATTCCGAATCAATCTCAATCGCCTGCTCAAAATATTCGATGGCTTTCTTAAATCCTTCGGGAGTACGCTTGAAATAGAAGAAGCGACCGCGCAGGTAGTGCTGATAAGCTTCGGCATTACGGGTGTGACGCTTCAGCACTGCCTCTTTTTCATGGCCCAGCAGCTTCACTTTCAGCGCGTCAACCACTGCCAAAGTGATTTCGTCCTGCACGTCAAAGATGTCCTGCATCTCGCGATCGTACCGTTCGGACCAGAGGTGAAAACCATCTGAAGCATTGACAAGCTGCACTGAAATTCGCAGCCGATTGCCCGACTTTCTGACGCTTCCTTCCAAAACCGTTTTGACACCCAAAGCCTGTCCGATATCGCTGACGTTCGTGTACTTGCCCTTGAATGAAAACGCCGAAGTTCGCGCAGCCACTTTCAAATCGTCAATCTTCGCCAGTGCGTTTAGCAGTTCTTCCGCCAAGCCATCGCAGAAATGCTCGTTGTCCGAGTCCGCGCTCATGTTGGTGAAAGGCAGCACCGCGATCGAGTTCCGCGTTCCGACGCGCCCGGTGGCGGTCTTGACGATCTGTGTTGCGGCTTCGGACTTTCTATCGGGCGAGGAAGTTCGTTCGATTTCAGCTTCAACCAACAATCGTGTCTGCAGGTTCTTGAGATCGGTTACCACGTCGTTCGCTGTCTGATAACGCCTGGCGGCGTTTTTAGCCAGACACTTCGCGATGATTCTTTCGACTTCCGCCGGAAAATACGCGGCTGTCTCCGATAGTGAGGGTGGCTCTTCTTCCAGGATCGCTACGATTGTGTGATTGATCGTCTCACCTGTGAATGGCTGGCGGCCGGTTAGCATTTCATAGAGCACGACACCAAGACTAAAAATATCGGTTCGCCTGTCAACCGGTTGGCCACGCGCCTGTTCCGGAGACATGTAGGCAATGGTGCCCATGATCATGCCGGGCTGGGTGCGATTTCCGCGGGTTTGGGCTTCTTCGCCGGTGCCGGAAATGTCCGCTAACGCCGATGGTTCCGACAGTTTTGCTAAACCGAAGTCCAGCACTTTCACCAGGCCATCAGCGCGCACCATGATGTTTTCCGGCTTAATATCGCGATGAATGATGCCGGCCTCATGCGCGGCATTAAGCGCACCGGCGACTTGCAAAACCACTCCCAGCGTTTTGGGCAGCGTTAGTGGTCCCTCGCGCAACTGTTCGCCGAGTGTTTCGCCCTTGATCAATTCGGTGGCTATAAAGCGTGAGTCCTCGAAGCTGCCAATTTCGTAGACGGTCAGGATGTTCGGGTGATTGAGAGCAGACGCCGCTTTGGCCTCCTGCACGAAACGGCGCACGCGGTCTTCATTGTTGGCCACTTCCGATAGCAGGACTTTCAACGCGACCTTACGTTCAAGTTCGGTATCTTCGGCCAAATAAACCTCGCCCATGCCACCGGCGCCAAGTAGCGAGCGGATTTTGTAACGGCCGAGTCTTGTACCGGCAGTAAGTACCATTTCTTTTATGTTTCAGATTCGACCGAGCATTCGGCTTCGGCGAAATCATTCACACTGACCATCACGCCGACAAAGCTTCACGCTCCTATGATGAGCCATAAAACGTTTCGAGTTTCGGGTTTCAAGTTTCGAGTTTAGCCCGGCGCTTCGCCTTCCCGTGATTCAGAGTCCGGGGCCGAAACAAACTCGAAACTTGAAACCCGAAACTCGAAACGCTTTATGGCTGTTCGTCCTTGATTAGGAACTGATTAAACTGAATGCCGAAGTCGCCGGATAAAGCTTATTGCGTTTAAGTCTAGATCTCGATTATACATTTCCCGGCATACTCCGTCATCCTTCGCTAGCGACTTTACAGAATTGATTCCTTATACCTGCATTTTACCGTTGGACAATGTGGTTTGAGGTCAGCTCCAGGGCCGATCACTTACTGGAAATCGATTGCCCTCACTATTCTAAATCTGAAACGCTTTACTACGTTGGTGTGGTTAAGTCTCAGGCAATGAAGAACGCGCACGCGCTCCTTATCAGGATCCCTAACTTCTTCACATTAATATCTTGCATCAATTGTTCCTAAGGATGTTAAGGACATCTACGATTTGCTTTTGATCCCGCGCATTGCAGCTACGCGCCATCGAAACGTGCATACTACTTTAATTTTCGTGATTGCAACTCATGCGGCCCTATTTGACGCATTTGGGGGGGTTAGCCCGAAATTGCGACAGAGGATTCGACACTTTTCATCTACATATCTAGTCACGGTGCAGCATGTTTCAAGAGCTTATTATGGTGAGTACCTGTTCTCTGTGGATGTCGTGGGTAGCTTCCGACGTTCATTCGAGACCTCGCTGATCCGGCAATGAGTTCACGGCCGCCTTACGGCTAATTAAGATCGCGCAAAATTGTGGTGATATTCGATTGCTGCCATTCAGGCGGAATTGGGCACGTGAAAGCAGCAGCCGCTGGTGCTTTCAAAAGGGGGCTTCCTGAGAGGCAACTATGGCGCGCTACAAGAAGTTGGGAGAGTAGATGGTCGACAGTAATCGCCAGACGCCGCGGTGCCCTGAGTAATGCCAGCGACGACAACAGTCTTTTCACACAACATTTGCTAACGGGACTTCGCGGTGGCGCACCTGGCCGGGATGGGTTCATTCGGATTTTTTGATCTCTTCGATTACATTCAACCAAAAGTAACCGCTGATCAACCAAACCAACACCCCATCTTCAAAGCAGAGCTCGAAGAGAACTTCCCAGTCTCCTTTTATTTGGGCGGACATTTAGTGTCCTCTCATCTGCCGCCCTACTGAACAGGACTTTGCTGGCCGACAACCGCTAATCCAAGAATTGCTTGCAGCCACAAAGGTAACCAAGCTAATCGGAATGTTCGGTATCACGGGCATTGGCAAGACATCTCTGATGGCCGAGGTTGCAGAAGCTATCGAGCGTACCACGCGTCTGCTGGTATGGGATGGAACCAGGGTTGGTTTCGCTCGATGATTTATTGATGCAGCTAGCTCGTTTTCTTGATCAGCAACCCGAACAAGATGGGACTCTGGTGACGCTACTACGAGATCAGGCATTCTCTGATCACGACAAAATTCATCGGCTAATCGAAAAATTGAATAGAGGGGATTACTACCTGTTTCTTGACTCCATCCACGTCGTGGAAGATAAACCCGAGTTCGATAGCGTTTTTCGCGCTCTTCAAAGATCGTCTATCTTCCGGCGCAGTTTTTGTCGCGGGCCGCTCCAAACCAAAGTTCTATACGCCGGTCGATGTTTCAAAGCAAAAGATCAAAATGCGTCAACTAGGGAAGGCTTGAGTGAACCTGAGACAGTAGAGTTCTTTGAAAAAAAGGGCATCACCGCCTCAAAAGAAACAATCGAAATGGTAAATGCGACCTTTGGCGGGTTTTTTGCGCTGGCTCTTGAGTTGGTGGCAGCGTTACTGACCGGAGACGTGGATGAAAATGAGTTGTCAGATTTGTTGAGCAAAGCGGAAGCGCAGACTGTTGAGTATCTGTTTCAAGAGGTGCTTTTCGAGCGCCTTCAGCAAAGTGAGAGAAATTTACTAACGACGGCTGCACTCTTTACATTCTCATTCACGCAGACCGACCTCTTAAATGTCTACAAGGACCTGTTCAAACAAGCTGGCACGCTGATCGATTTAAGAAGCTGACACGACAATTTCTGATTAAGCAAATAGGGCCTAATCTGTATCAACTGCACGAAGCAATCCGCACACTGGCGCTGAAGAATACGGATGTTGATATCGCAACTCTACGAATGAAGCTGGCTGAGCATCTTCTGGAAAATGGTCCAGATGACTTTGGATCTTACATTGAAGCAGCATTACTTTACTGTGAGGTCGAGGCATATGATTTGGCCGCCAAAGAGATAGTTTACCTTGTGGACTGGGCCCTTCCATATTTTCCTGAAATAGCTCAAGCGTTGCTCGAGCGGGTGCCAACGAGAGTCCGTTAGCCCTGAGGAACGAGTGTGGTTACTCGGTAGTCATGGCAAATTAGCGAACAGTCGAGCAGAATGAGGAGGCCGAAGTACGCTATCGTGAGATGCTTAAGCTTGCCGAGAAGCTCCACGACAAGACAGCCGTTGCCCTTGCTCTACAAAGACTTGGCATCCTTTACGAAAGGAAGAATCAGCAAACCTCTGAGGAATACAGTCTAACAGCCTTGCGCTCAAGAAGGAGTTGGGAGACTTGGAAGGCCGAAGCGGAAATATATAACAACTTGGGATCGCTTTACATAGGTGCTCGGCGCTTTTCCGAAGCTGAGGAAGTATTGCAAAAAGGATTAAAGATACGCGAAGATATTGACTCACCACCTTTTGAGAAAATTCCGATTTACAGCAATCTGGGAATTCTTCACGCTGAACAAGAACACTGGGAAAAGGCTGAGAACTTCACTCGAAAAGCCAATGAAATTGCAGTTGACGAAAACTCCCCATACGACATAGGGAAGACTACTTACAACCTCGCGAAACACCTCCATGACCAAGGTAAAGATGACCAAGCCAGGGACAAATATCTAGTTGCGCTCAAGATTGGACGGAACTTCCAACTGTGGGAGGTTCAAGAATTGGCGTTAACTGCTTTGGGCATGCAGACCTGCCGACAGGGTAACTATTCCGAAGCAATAGAGTTTCTTCTAGAGGTCGCCAAAATACAAAAACGGATAGGTGATAAGGCACGGTTGGCTGTTACGTATTTTCGATCTGGGACGTTTTATCTGCATAAGAAGGAGTACGCCCCTGCACTTGGTTATTACGAAAAGGGAACGTCTTTATTTGAGCACATGCCCACTGAAGAGAGATCCGATACCTTCCTCACGAATCTTTATGTCATCGCAGCTCAATCGAAAGGAGACCCCGACAGAATGACCGCGGCCCTTAAAACATCTCAAAAAAAGGCTTCGGCCCGCCGGTCCATCTTTCGCGCTTGCGCAATCTTTACGGCACATTCGGTGTCTAATCTACCAAAAGCTTTTGCAGCGAGAACGTGTCGCCTTTGCCTGTATGCGCGAGGAGATAAGATTGCTTGGTGAGCTTGATCGATTTGCTGATCAGATCAACGCTCTTGGTGGCTTGGGCACAGCTTTTGAGGAACTCGAACAGTACGGCGATGCCATCACTACTTTAACGCATGCGATTGAAGTTGCCGAAAAGCAGAACCTCACGCTGACAGTTGGCTGGCTCTTTTACAATCGAGGTAATCTCTACGCCAATCTTGAGAAATAGCCCTGAGGCTGAAACCGATTATAAACGTGCGATAGAGGTTGGCGAAGGTAGTAACGAAACGGAAGTTATCGCAAGTGCGCGCCATAATTTGGCAGAAGCATACCGGCGCCGAGATTTCGCCTCGACGAAGCAATCCCACTGCTGACAGCTGCGCTCACGTCTTCACAACTACAGGATATCGGTCATGAAATTACGACCCGCAATAATTTGGGATTGGCCTACCAGCGCTTTCTCAAAATAAAGATTCCATAGAACTTTCAATAGGTATTCAGATTTGTCTCGCCAGATTCTCGTGAACGTGATGAAGCTCGAATTTTATCCGCCTAGGTAATGTTCACCTTTCGGATCGGACTTCAGCCCAGGCGAGATTTTTTTGAGCTGGCTCTAGCCGCCGCTCGCGACGCTGAAGATGCGACTATGGAAGAAGCTGCTATGCTGTCTCTTGCATATGCAGACAGCGAACTTGGGACTTTCGCGAGTCTGTTTGAGGACTTCAAAACAGTTGGGGAGCGCGCCGGCACGCTAAAGCATTATAAGAATCTGATTCTATTCTTAACCCTAGCGGGTGAGATTATCATTACGATGATGGCGATATTGAAGGATCGACCAAGATGTTTGACCTAGCACTAATCCTGTCTCACAACGTCTATTAGATGATTGGGCCAGCTTGGATTCGATTTGAATCGCTATTTTCCAAATCTGGCGTGTCGAAATATTAGTTCAGTTTAATGACCGCTGACCGTGGGATAAAAATGGCAACCTAAATAATGTAAGAGCATTTTGCGAGGGTTTAAGCAAGAGACTAGAAGACGAGGGTAATTGGCGCTGGGTCGGCCGCTACTGATCAAGAATTATCTAAAACCAATCGAGGACTACCTCGTGGAAATGCCCGCCATGAGTTTACCGAGTTACGTTTTTGGGGAGCTCCAAGACATAGGACTGAGCGGGAGCTAAGTCCCAGGCTGCGCTTCGACCACCAGCTACTCTTTTTTTTTGAGCCCTTCGCGCTCGGAACGTCTAAACCGACACACTTTCGGCTACTTCAAATCGGAAACCACGTCGCCTCTCAATCGACGTTCACAACTCTTCGGGTGCCGCAGGAAAAAAGTTTCGAGTTCCGAGTTTCGAGTTTCGTGTCCAGTTCGTAGCTTGAATAAAACCCGAAACTTGAAACTTGATTTTCTGATCCCGGTTCAACGAGCGGAGAAACCACAAGTTCATCTGAATTACTTGATTTGTAATTGCTTAGTGGACTCCGTTGGAACCGGATTTGGGGCGTTCAGCAGGTCAGTGTTACTTCCTCATCCGATTACTTCGGATCGAGGGGCAGTCCCGCGTTTACCCAAGCGTCAAATCCGTCGTAGAGCGGATGCACATTCTTCCAACCACGGTCAGCAAGCTCTTGCGCCACACGGGCGCTTGATCCTTCGTGTGGTCAAGTGCAGTAGATGATCGCTGTGCGGTCTTTGGGTATCTCATCGAGATGTTGCTCAAGCTCTTCAGCAGGAACTCGGATAGCGTTCGGCAATTTTTTATCCGCTTCGGCCCATGCTTTCGGGTTGCGAGAATCAACAAAGGTAAACTGCTCCCCACGATCCATCCGCTGCTTTACTTCATCGACTGTGATTCGGGTTGCTTCAATAGATTGCATGAATCCTCCCGATAAAAAAGTTTCGAGTTCCGAGTTCAGTTTCGAGTTTCGAGTTCCGAGTTATTTTCCAGCACTCTTCCTCGTAACTAAGCGAAAAGCGTGCCGCACAAAAAAAGTTTCGAGTCCCGAGTTTCAAGTTTCGAGAAGAAAATAAGCCGCAGATTGTCGCGGATCGCACGGATCAGAAAATGTTTTTATTTCTTTTCCGCGACCTCCGCGTAAATCTGCGGCTAACATTGTGCACTTGGATGCGGTCCTACACTATATGAAAGGGCACTCCCGTATCGTAATCGACATTGTGTCTTGATCGTAACAGGCAAGTTCTCATTGTCGATTGCCAATTGCCGATTACCGATTGGCCATCGGGCGTAGTTTACGGAGGGGCGAAGCGCAGTATCTTTTTGAGGTCGCAATTTGCGACCTCAAACTTCCAGGAGCACGTCATATAAAAAAGAACTTGTATGCGCGGATTACTTCGGTGCCGCGTGTTGCCCGTTCCACTTCACCCAGTCTGCAGCTACTCTTTTCTAACATGACGGCGAAGAAGAGCCTCGCATCTAGCAACCATCCAGTGTCAGTTCAGCTCATTGAGCGCAGAATCTATTTGATCCGCGGGCACAAGGTCATGGTGGACGTCGACTTGGCCGAGTTGTATGCCGTACCAACTAAACGCCTCAACGAACAGGTGCGACGCAATCGTAAACGGTTTCCCGAAGACTTCATGTTTCAGCTAACGAAAGACGAGGAAGAAGCTTTGAGGTCACAATCTGCAACCTCAAAAATCGGTCGGGGCGGTCGGCGCTATCCGCCCTACGCCTTCACGGAACAAGGTGTCGCAATGCTGTCCAGTGTGCTTAATAGCGAACGAGCCATCGAGGTCAACATCGCGATCATGCGGACGTTTGTAAAGCTGCGGCAGATGTTGGAATCAAACGAGGAACTCAATCGCAAGTTTGCGGCGGTTATACGGAAGCTTGCCACTCACGACAAATACTTCAAGGTTGTCTTCGATGAACTGAGAAAACTAACCGAACAACCAACTCCCTTACATCGACAGATTGGTTTCAAGACCCGAGACAAGGGCGATTAGGTAGACCTGCGGTAAGTCCGAGACTTACCGCACACCGATTGGTGAAGCCGACACCCTTGTCGATCGCGAGACGATTACTTCGGATCGAGGGGGAGTCCTGCGTTTACCCAAGCGTCATAATCCGTCGTAGAGCGGATGCACATTCTTCCAACCACGTTCAGCAAGCTCTTGCGCCACACGGGCGCTTGATCCTTCGTGTGGTCAAGTGCAGTAGATGATCGCTGTGCGGTCTTTGGGTATCTCATCGAGATGTTGCTCAAGCTCTTCAGCCGGAACTCGGATAGCGTTAGGCAATTTTTTATCCGCTTCGGCCCATGCTTTCGGGTTGCGAGAATCCACAAAGGTAAACTGCTCCCCACGATCCATCCGCTGCTTTACTTCATCGACTGTGATTCGGGTTGCTTCCATAGTCTGTATGAATCCTCCGATAAAAAAGTTTCGAGTTTCGAGTTCCGGGTTTCGAGTTTCAAGTTCCGAGATTCCAGCCCTCTCTTTAACTACGCGAACCGCGTGCCCAGAGAGTTTGGGGGATTTTGGATGATTTGTTAGAGATTGTGTCCTGAATCGTGACAAGGAAGTGCGATTCGTCTTAAAGGAAACCGCCAAGATCTACGCAAGGTTCGAGTGCCTGCGATTCGGCCCACCGGCTACCGCCTGGTGGTACTGACTTCACCGGGACCGTGACTGGATTGGCATTCCCCCACCTGTTCCTTGTGGTTAGCGGTCGTGAAGAATATACGCCGCAGATTCTCGCGGATCACACGGATCAGAAACAGTTTCGAGTTCCGAGTTTCAAGTTTCGAGAAAAAAATAAGCCGCAGATAATTTTCGCTTCAGTTAAATTCGGTCGCTACCGCTCCCGTACCGTAATCGAGTTTCGAGAAGAACTAGCCGCAGATTCTCGCGGATTACACGGATCAGAAACAGTTTCGAGTTCCGAGTTTCAAGTTTCGAGAAGAAAATAACCCGCAGATAATTTTCGCTTTGAATTCGGTCGCTACCGCTCCCGTACCGTAATCGAGTTTCGAGAAGAACTAGATTCTCGCGGATTACACGGATCAGAAAATGTTTATTTCTTATCCGCGTGCTCCGCGTAAATCTGCGCGTAACTCTTCGCGGCACTTGAATGCGGTCGCTACCGCTCCCGTACTGTTATCAGGAGTCCTCCGCGTAAATCTGCGGCTAGTTATACTCGTTAATGAAAAATGTTTTGCTTCGTAGAGGGACAGCGCTAGAATTACGGCAAATTTTTCGCTTCGGCTTAGTGCGGGCGAGACGCCCGGATCATTTTCCATATGTCATTTTCAAAATTTTTCAATTCTCATTTGTCAATTGGTGGATTCAAGTTTGAAGTGCAACTGGGCGTCCAAATCAGTGTAGCGGCCGAATGTCAGCGAGCCCAGCGCCGAAGGCGCGAAATAAAGTAGCCAGGGGCAAGTGCTGAGCGCAGCGAAGCACGTCGCCCCTGGTGCTGTTCGTTTAAGGGTTGAGCTCTGAAAGAGCGACATAGCATTCAGACGCAGCAGTCCTATGTCGCACTTTCAGTGCTTACAGTTCATCTCTAACGAGATCCAGGGGCGACGTGCTTCGCTGCGCTCAGCACTTGCCCCTGGCTACCTTATTTCGCGCCTTCGGCGCTCAGGCAACAGCGCGCTGTTGTGTTGCACTTCAAACTTGAATCCACCATTGAAAGAAGATTGCAAAATGTGCTTCGGGAAAGGACGTTAGAAAAGGACACCAAGAATATGAAACTTTCAAAATCAATCTCCGTTGCATTGGTCGCGAACATCGCAATCATCATCACCTTAGTTTCCTCTCTTGCTCACGTGCACGCGCAGCAGAAGACTTCTAAACCGTTAACCGCGACTGCCACCAATCAATGGTTGCAGTTTCGCGGACCGAACGGGAGCGGCGTAGCTGAAGGCGCCACGCCGCCTGTTGAGTTTGGGGCAACCAAGAACCTTGCCTGGAAAACAGCCGTACCTTTCGCGCGATCTTCGCCAGTCGTCACAGCCGACCACGTGTTCCTGACGGCGAGTGAAGGCGACAAACTGATCACACTCGCTCTGGATCGGAAGACCGGAAAGATTGTGTGGCGGCGTGAGGTTGTGCGTCCGCGTCAGATGGTCATTTATAAAGCCAACGATCCGGCATCGCCATCTCCGGTTAGCGATGGCAAGAATGTCTACGCGTTCTTTGCCGAGCTCGGGTTGATTGCTTACGGACCAAGTGGCAAAGAACTCTGGCGACGTGCCTCTGGGACCTTTCAATAGCTTCTATGGCATGGCTGGATCGCCGGTGCTGGCGGGTAACAAGCTGGTGCTGGTGTGTGACCACCGCGATAACTCGTTCGTCGTCGCGGTGGATACGCGAACTGGAAAAGTGCTTTGGAAAAAGGAGCGGTCCAATTTTGAAGGCTATTCCACGCCGGCGATTTACACGCCCAAAGATGGACCGGCGCAACTGCTCGTCCTGGGTTCACAGACGCTTGATTCCTATTCGCTCGATAACGGGGAGCGCCTGTGGTGGGTGACCAAAGTCGGTTCATATACCAAGGGCGTGCCCGTCGTCGGAGCAGACATGGTCTACGTATACGGCGAAGGCGGCGACGCTCCTTTCTTTCCGGTCTATGAGGACAGCCTGAAGAAATACGACAAAGACAATGACCAACGCATACACATTGATGAGATGAAAACAGAAAAGGAAATGGCCGAGCACTTTGGCTGGCTGGATGCCAATCGTGACGATTACGTCACTCGTGAGGAATACGACTTCGTCCGCAATTCCACCACCGGTGGTCACGGTGTTACTGCAGTGCGCTTCGGTGGAAAGGGTGACCTGACGGGAACCAACGTCGCCTGGACTATAAAAAAGTCCTATCCGAATATTCCGGCGCCGTTAGTTTACCGGGGCGTGATGTATCTGATGAAGGAAGGCGGAATTCTTTCAACTGTGAATCCGGTGAGTGGCGAAGTGTTGAAAATGGGGCGCACGCCCGAAGCGCTCGAGGAATACTTCGCTTCTCCTGTGGCCGCGGATGGCAAGGTGTTTGTAGTGAGCGCGAGCGGCAAAGTCACCGTGGTCAAGGCAGACGCGCAGTGGGAAGTCCTTAAGATGAACGACCTGGGTGAAGAAGTTTGGGCCACCCCGGCGATCGCCGGCAACAATCTCTACATCCGCACGAAGAATGCGTTGTATTCGTTTGGGGCGGGCTAGAATTGCCGATTGCCGATTGCCGATTGGCGACATAGCGCAGTAGGAAAGGGTGGTTTACCCCGCTGATTGAATGTCACAACGGTGGAGTTGACGCGGGTGCTGAAGCAATGGGTCGCATGCCGTTGTTGGCCGCGGCGCGCGTGCTAGACATCCCCTACTCTTTGATGGGTGGTGATGAAACCGTCGCCCCTAGTTGTCGCAGAAGCCCTAACGAATCATCCACAAACCTGGCCTCAACGATCTTGCCACCCTCGACGCGTAAGAGATCGACGCCAACCCAACTCACCGGCTTCCCCGTAGGCTGGACCCCTTTAAATTCACCTCGTTGCGTGCCCCGTGCCGTGTACCCGATACCGACCTTGTTCCCCTCTGCCATGATCTCATCGATCACGACGTTGAGATCAGGGAAGGCTGTAAAGTGCCGGCTCATGCTCTGTTTGAGGCCTCCGCGGCCAATCTTGAGTCCGTTGACAATGAAGTCTTCTACGAACGACTCATCCACTACTTTCAGGTCTCTCTTATTAAAGCCTTCCTCTATCCAACGGCGAACGAGCGCCTTGTTCTGTTCCTGGCTAATTCCTCTGGTACGCTGCTGCGATTGTGCGACGCCCATGGACTGCCCCCCTAAACAAATCAGGATGGCAAGTCCGAGCCCGAAGAGAGATAAGTTGTCGTGCCATGATTTTTTTCCTCCGCTATCTGACGATTAATGCTGCGATAACGCCTGGCATCAGCGGCGTGGGTACCAACATAGAGTCCAAAACGCTACCTTATTGCGAGTCACGCTGCTCAGCGAGGCCGCACTGGTTGGATGTCTAACGTCAGCGACGCTTGCCCACATTCGTGTTCAGAAAGCTCACTATTTTCGCCAAGCTTCGAGGTGCGTCTTCGCCAGAGCCTGATGTTTGCCCCCAAGTCGCACCGAGTCCGATGTACGTAACGACTGCTGTTCTGCGGCGTCGTAGTTATGCATTCGAAGGGCCAGCATCGCAGTGGTTCGCTGCCCGCGCTTTAGAGGTTGACTCAGTTCAGTAAAACTGACACTGCCAACCTCATTGGCCATTTGTATCTTTGAAATAGTAAGCGATACCGTCATCAACCCATTCCCATCCAGCCTTATGCTCGCTGCCAATCTGGAACACAAAGTCTTCTAGTCCTGCGCCGTGTTGAACTTCACAGGGAAAGCCACCGACTTTGGTTCCCGGATACCGTCTTGTAACTGTGGAAGAATGCATGCGTGGCTTCTTTGTCATCCTTCACAAGGGACAAATCTACGAGATCCCAAGCGTCCTCCCAGCCCGGCTGGAAAGCAATGATGAACTCGGAATGATGATCGCGGAATGTCTTAATTCATCGTTCATCATTCATCGTTCATCATTCATCGTTGTCTTGCCACGTTGCCGAGTATTTCAGAATATGAAAGGCACGATCCTTGAAGTTCGACTCCTGTACTCCGCAAATCCTGGCATAGAAAGCGTCAAGTATTGTTCTTCCTTGATAATCGTTCTGATTGTTTCTGCCAGGAGGTATACAAACAAAACCACGAACCAAAGAGAGCCGCTGACGACAAAGTTGCCAATGGCTATTACCAACTTCGCCGCGTACATTGGATGTCTCGTGAATTTGTACGGTCCGCTGGATATCAGTTCAAAAGGCACATGTGAGTCGTAGCAAGGCGAATAGTTGCGGCCCAGATGGCCCAACGATTTGAAATACAAGACTGTCGCAAGACTGACAAGCAATATGCCAATTAATCGTCCTGCGTCGCTGTCGTGAACCTTGAGGAGGATTGGGGAGTTCGACCAAAACGAAGCTATGCAAAGACAATTCTGGAAGAGATATAACAGCGGGCTTATGAATTTGTAGCCGGAGTTTGTATCGGCCTGCATTCTCTGGTTGGCGTAGGCTCTCAGCCGCCTAATCTTCACGTGCTTGATCGCCCAGACTAATGCCCAACAGAGCTGAAACGCGCTGAACACGATTGGATATAGTCGTGCCGTATTCATGTGTTGCTTTGCGACTATCGGCGTAATGATTCAGTCGAAAAACAATGATGAAGTCGGAATGATGAACGCGGAAGTATTTATTCATCATTCATCGTTCATAAATCATCATTGTCTTTTCGCTATGCCGTTCAGCGAGGCCGCTGCGATTGGAAGTCTACGTCAATGACGCTTGCCCGCATTCAGGTTCAGAGAAAGCTCACGATTTCTCGTCAAGCTTTCAGAGCGTATCCCCGACGCTCTTACCCCAGTTGTATTTCGGGCGGTATCTCAGGGTTCATCAATGAAGCACCGCCATCGGCGTAAATCAGCTGTCCGGTTATCCAGTCGGCTTGCGCTGAACAAAAGAGAGCGGCGACGTTGCCGACATCTTCCGGCGTTCCCAAGCGTCGCATCGGTGTCCAGCCGCTCGTGTGCCAATTCCTGATGAGATCTTGCGCCTGCTGCGGCAGCGAATTTAATACGCTGTCTTCGGTCCATCCAGGGCTGATCGCATTTACCGTGATGCCGCGGCGGGCCAAAGTCACCGCGAAGTAACGAACGAGAGACTCCATCGCCGCCTTGGCTAAGCCCATACCGACCCAGGGTTGCAGTCCTCCGGTACGACTCCCCTGGCCGTAGGTGATAGCAAGAATTCTCCCTCCATCATCCATAAGGGAAACCGCTTCGCGAACTCCGAGGAGGAATGCCTTTGCCTGGGAATCGAATGCCGCATCCCACTGTGCGAGCGTGATATCCATCGGCGGGTAGAAAAACGCAGCTGCCTCTGGTCGTGCATTGCTGACAAAGATGTCGAGCTTGGGAAATTCTCCCTTAACCTTGCGGAACATTTCGCTGATCTGTTCCGGTGCAACACATCAGCCTGGACCACGAAACCGTCGGAGCCGCGTTTGCGGACTTGTGCGAGCGTATCGAGGGCGGCAGCCTCGTTTTGATAATAATGGACGCCTACTCTGACACCCTGCTCCGCCAGTTTCAGTGCGATTCCTCTGCCAATACCGCGGGAGCTTCCGGTGATCAGTGCGTGCTTTCCTTTCAAAGACATATCAACCTCCTTTGGTGTGCGGTCTGCCTAAAGTTATGGTTCTGCCGCCCGGATCATTTTCCATATATCATTTTTCATTTCTCATTTGCCATCGCCACAAACGCGGAGACGCAAAGGAGCCGAGGCGCAAAGCGATCTTCCGAAAAGCAGCAGAAGCAGCAGAAGCAGAAAGCAGAAAAGTCGATCAGAGGACAAAAAGCGAAACGCAGAGGAAGAGAGTCTTACGAGAATAGAATGACTCTCAGTTAATTTCAATTTTGGGCTTGGCAAATCTTTGAAGGCTTCAGCGCCTTTGTGGCTTTGCGACTCTGCGATTAGGGACGGCTGAGTGGCAGGCCCGACGAAGCTCCCGCGGAGGTGAGCGGATCTGACGGCCACGCGTCGCCTGGATTACCGCCGGCTTCTGTATCGAGGATCTTCCCCGTCTGGGCATCCTCGCACTTGGCGAGCTCGACAAGGAAGCGGCCGTCGAGCACGCCGGAGCCGCTGTCGAGCGCTTCGGAGCTTTTCGACTGGCATCGAGGGGTTAGTAGCGGCGAGGGGGGAGGTTGGGGGGGTCGCCGCTAATTCTGCTGGGCGTCCCTCAGGGCGGCGCCCCTTTCCGCCCAGCCCGAAAGGGAACACGAGGGGGTCGCCCCTCTAGTGCCGCGCCTCAATGGGGAAGTATGAGAGAATGGAGAACCGCAAGACTATTTCTGCTCAGTATCTTCCATATGCTGCCAAATGTCCGGGCTGGTGCCGTCCAGGTCGGTGAAGCCATACACCCGTGCCAGTTCACCTGAGCTCACTGACTGCTGATTCCAACGCTTGCGATCCGGATCCAACGCCAGGGAAACGATGGCGCGACCGACGTAGCGAGGTGACTCCGAAAGCGCGAAATCGGGTGGCGCCACGGGTTGTCCGTTCTGAGCCCGGGCAGGATCAAGCGCATCACGCCAGTTGTCCTCGGTAACACCAAAGTTGTCGAGCATCATCTCTGACCGAAGCCACCCGGGCGTGATAGCCACCGCCGTAGCTCCATACGGCGCGAGTTCGTGTCCTTGCGAGAAGGCGAGCCGGTTTACTGCGACTTTGGCCAGATCGTAGTAGACCGAAATTCGGTAATGCGAAGCGTTGTACTTCGTCGTGCCATCGGTGACTTCGACGAGGAGTCCACCGGGTTGGGAAATGAGTAACGGTAGAAGATACTTTGAAGTGATGATGTGAGTGTCAATTGCCAGACGCAGGATACGCAGACCCTTCTCTAAGTCGAGCTCCCAGACGGGCGTGTTCCATTCGGATGGGCCACCTTTAAGAATCTCCGCACCCCAGATGTCGTTCACCAGGATGTCAATTTTTCCGAATTCGTTTTGAAGTCGTTCGGCGAGCGCCTTTACTTCATCAGGCACGAGGTGGTCCGTTGGTATGGCGATTCCATTCCCACCCAGACTCGTTACCAACTCCGCGGTTTCCTCGATCGTCTCGCTACGATCATAGTCCGAATTAATTGATCTTACGCTGCTGGTTCGCCCGGTGCAGATGACAGTCGCACCTGCCTCGCCGAGAGCCGCGGCGATACCTCTACCGGCGCCGCGCGTAGCACCAGCGACCACAGCTACGCGTCCACGCAGTGCATCGCGATCGTAAGGTAAACTCATGCGGTTAATATTATAGCCATATCTCAGTCGGCAAGTGGCACCTTCCTCGTTTTTGAGGCGAACCGGTTTTTCAAAAAACCGCCAAGCCGCCAAGACGCAGAGACGCCAAAGAATTGATAAGCCAGTGGAGTTCGATGATTGCTTATTCAACTCTGCCAGTTTGAGACTCTTGCGTCTCTGTGTCTTGGCGTCTTGCCTCATTGCGGTGAAATTCAGGCAGTCCTTCCGAAACTCGCGGCCTGTTGAACCCTCCGAGTTGGTGTACGCGCCGCCCTATATGCGCACTGCCTTCTCTGTAAACTCCAGTTGACACCTCTAAATCCACTTTAAAAACGCGCCAAAAGCCCTGGTAGCTTAGGGCAGTTCTAACCGATCATCATCCGGCATGGTCGTTGCACCTCGTGAAGATAACCGGCGCTGAATCCTCTTCAGCGAACGTTAGCGAGGAGTAATAGATCATGAAAACGACCCAACGAATCCACGACCCTTATCACAATCCCTTCTACAATCGATTTCACGTGCCAGTAACTTCGCGACTCGATGAAATGCAGGCCTTCACTCATATGATCTGGCTGAATGAGCCGGCGAAATTGGGCCAGGGAATAACGACAGAACAGCCCGGACGAAATTGGCGACGCGCACTTGCCGGCGCCTTTGCTTTCGTACTGGCTGTTGTGTTCTCCGTGACGTTACTGTCGAATTAATCTCATTGCCGATTCGCGATGAACGCGAATTGCCGATTAGGATTTGAGCAATCAGGATTGAATGCTTACAGATAGTGCGTCAGTCGGTAAGCGGTGGTTTACGCCCGCTGATTGGATGTCTAGCTTAACCTAGCGCGGACAAGCCGCTGCCTTCCTTACTGAAATCTATGTCAACGGTGCTACCACGTTCTGGTCTAAGAAATGCTGGCCGGCGCGCAAAGACGATGACTAGCGAGAGCGTGAGAAGAAGCAGGTTAAAAGGCAAGCGGCTAGTCTCATTATTCGTGTAGTGAGTGAATATCGCTCCGAGCATTACCACCGCAAACAAGCTCGCGCCGTAGCTGGCGAAGCGGGGAACGAGGAGCAGCGCCATGAAGTAAGTTCGGCAATTCCGACCACGATTCGAAACCAGTCGGGATAGCCCCAGCGATGGAAATCACGCACCCAAAAAATGTTGCCCGACACCTTCAGCCAACCTGAACGCAGGCAGACGAGTGCAAGAAAGAGCGTGATTATCCAAAGGACTACCTCTTTAACAATCCGTACTTTCGTCACGTATTCCTTTTTGATTAGTCAGGAGGGCTCTGTCCCCCCCTGTCCGATCACAGATCCCGACTTTGGAGCGGGACGTCCTCTTCCTATCGGCACCTCAACAGATCTTTTTCGCCACGCCCATTTCATTTCCGAATTCATAGTAAATGAGGTGAGAGATTTGTCCTTGTTCGTTTCTTACAAACTCTCCCCGGCCGTCAAACTCTTTGGTGAGCAATTCGCTCCTCGGCGAGTCTCGTGCAAACAATTCGTTTCGTTGTCCTGCTGCCTCACCGATCAAGTGCTCGCCCTCTCGACTGATGGTGACCACTAACTCGGGGCGAAGCTCAAACCTGTATTGCCCGATGTATTCGTCGTAGATGCCGGCCTTAACTTTCTCCGCGAAGCTCTCGTCACGTGAAGGACGATGCGTGGTGAGATCGTTCCTGAACGCGTCCATCATCATGGTCCTAAGCCGCATTCTCGCCGAATAAAGACGCTTGGCAACAGTTGTGAGCGGAACGTTTAAGAACGCGCTGATGTCGGTTTGAGAATGCTCGTTGACATAGAAGAGCACGACCACCATTCGCTCGTTGAGTGACAGCTTTTTGATCGCCGCGAAGGCTGCCTTTGTCAGCTCATCTTTTTCGATTGCCAACTGCGGATCAGGATGAGGAAGCGTGAACATCGATGCCCTCGTCAAGCGATGTGGTTCGCAGACGTTGTTTGCGGGTCAGGCGATTACACTCTGTCAGCACGATGCGTCTGAACCAACCCGGAAAAGCTTCCGGTTGGCTGAAGTTGACCGAGCTTTTGCCAGGCTGAAATAAAAGCTTCCTGGGCGACGTCTTCAGCCAGGCCAAAATCTCCCAACACGGCATACCCGCAAGCGTAAGCCATGTCCTGGAACATCCTGACAAGCTCGCAAAAAGCTTCCTGCTTCTCAGCGAGCGTGATATCGGAATCTCTAGCTTTGAGAACTAAAGCACGAGCCTTATTCACAGGCGTTACCCTCTACAGATAAGAGCCAGATTTTGAGGAGGACTATACCGGAGAAATCAGGAGTCAGGAGTCAGGAGTCAGGAGTCAGGAGTCAGGAGTCAGGAGTCAGAATAAGGCAGGCTGACTAGTATGCAGACAACTGCTTTGCCTCTTCAAATTTATCCTGCAGGGGCCGCTTTAGGGGCATGGCCCCTACAATTAGTTGGGCAGCTTACGGCGCGGCAGAGCCGCGCCGCACATCCGGCGGCAAAAGCCCGTATCGGAGACAACTCCCTACTTAGTACAACTCCCACTAGTAGAGGGATGTGAGCCGCAATCGAGTTCGCGCTGCACGCTCATTGCGGGCGAGACGACAACCGCGATCCCGGTACTTTTGCGCTGCGCTATTCCTTCAGATCCGAAGCACGTCGCCTCTCAATCGACGTTCGCAACTCTTCGGGTGTCGCAGCACGGCCGTGCACGCCGTAGATCTTTTCCACGTTCAATCCCAACTGTTGCAGCCTCTCGCTAAAACTAATCGTTGGGTCTTGCGCAATTGGAATTGTTCCGTTGGCTGCCGGGTTTAGCAGGTCAGCCTGAAACAAAATCTTCTCCTTGGGCAGGTACACCACCAAGATTTCATTTGCATGAGGATTCGGTCCAATGTCGTACAACTCCACGACGTGTTTGTCGTCCTGAAAAACTCGCTTCTTGTTTTCGATGCGTTTCGATATTCAACTTCTTACTCGCCGACAACTTCGGCAGCAGCGAAGACTCGGCGGCCGCGGCTTTTTCAAGAGAGCTTTTCGTTGCCGCAGTGGTGACAATCGTCGTTCCCTCCGCAACATACTCGCGAAACCCACCCGCGTGATCGGAATGATGATGCGTCAGGACCAGATACTTGATCGGTTTACCCGGCACCGTTTCCTTGATCTTGGCCAGCGCCTGGACCGAGTTGTTGTTGTAAAGGATTTGTTCCGGAGCCTCCACCACCAGCACATGATCGTTGAAGGCTACGAATAGGACGTTGTGTGTGCCTCCTGCCAATCCCTGCAGCATGTAGACATCTTCGGCGATCTTGCTCACTGCCGGTGGTGGTGGCGTTGCCGGCGGCGCGGCGAGTTTTTCAAAACCCTCCGGACCTTGAAATACACTCTCGGCCGGCCGCGTGTTGATCTGCAGATCTGTATACTCCGTCTCCTGAACGACGCCGCCGGAGTTGTACAAAACACGTCCGCTGGGAAGCTTCAACTTGCCGACCGTGCGATAGCCTGAATACGTTTGTGCTATCTCAGAGTCGCCGGTCACCGGGTCGGCGTAAAGATAGCCATACCTGGTTAGCAAATTGGTCTGGGCATCAAAAGAAAGAGTCAACAGTTGATTATCCGGCCGCAGAACGCTGATTACTTTTTGCCGCCTGCCTCCGATTTCATCTTCACCTAACCAACGAAGAGTTGACGCGCGGTCCAATGCCTCGAGCAATACGAATGGCGGAAGCCGGCGAATCTGTCCACGGAAGTTGTTTACCGATGCGTTGACTATCGGCGTTGCTGTTTTGGACCACATGTCAAAGGTTTGGCCTTCCGTGCCTTTGATGACAGTTTTGATCCAGTTGTTGAAACCGGTGTTGACGGCCTTCAAATCATCGAAGACAAATCCACGATCAGTATCGACGATCAGAGTTTCTTCAGAGGTCCCGGTAGCGAACGGTGGTTCTGCGGCGGGGCTTTGAAAGCGCGCATGAAGTTTGCCTTTCTCTTTGAGAGTGAAGTCTTTGATTGCGCGCAAGGCTTCGAGTCCGCCGTGGGCTTCGATCGCATCGTCGAGCACACGCCGGGCCTGTTGGTACGAACGCTGCGGAGCGTTTGGTTGCTGCGCGAAGCGATCGAAGTCGATGCTTGCAGAATAATCAAGGTAGCGACGACAAATAGTTTCTGCTTCATAGTGGTGGTCCTTTCGTCCAGAAATCCGGAAGGCATTCCAATACTTCGGAATAAAGGTGTGCGTTAAGTGTTGGAGGGAAGACTGCTGGTCTAATACTTAAAAACTCGCGGAAAAGTTCTGGGAGTTTGTGAGAACAAAAATTTGTAGAAGAAGTCCAGAAATTTAGGAGTTTGAAAATGGACCAGCGGCAGAGAGACGGCAGAGAGTAGGACGTCAGAGTCAGAACAGATGCGGTGCTGGGATGGCGCAATGGCCCCCCCCGTAACTGATTCCGTTCAAGATAATCTAAGATTGACGTTCAGATTACAAAGTGGATTTAAATTGGGGGATAGTTCTATTCGGTGGCGTTGAGCGGAGTAACCCGGACCCCGGTAGAAACGAATCCGCTTTAGGCGTCGTCCATAGGTAATTGTCTTAGCGCCGCCGGCGCCTGCTTTGTTTCGCCGGCTGCACGCAAAAATCTCCCATGGGATCTGGCTATTGCAATCTTGCATCGGGATATGCCGTAACCGCTATAACTCGTTCCAACTCCTACGATGCTCCCAACTCATTGCTATGGCGCCACTTTGAAGATTCGCGATCGGGTGACCATGGACCTGGCCTTATCCGGTTCGGTCACCTCAAGGAAAGCCTCAGCTATTTCGTTACGGTCTTTTTCTGAACGCCGCGCGCGATCGGCAGCGAATGCCGGACCAATCTTGTCGGCGTCTGCCATGGTGCAGTTGCAATCCAGACGAAGTGAGTCCACTCACCGTCAGTCTTCACTTCCTCGGCAGCCAGGCCAAAGGCCAACACCACACCGTCAGCGACGAGCTTGTCGAAGATCGGCTTATTGTACTTTTCCCAGGTGCGCCGGTAGTCGGCGCCTTTGCCTGGTTTCACCTTAACAAAGTTATAGCGGGTGAACGGCAGCACTCCGGCCTTCGGGGCGGCCCAAGTTGGCAACCAGATCGCGTGTCAGCCAATCGCGCGTCTTGCTCATGTCAAACACGCACGGCTGCGTTCGGCCGTGGTCATCGGGGGCCTTGGTTTACCGCGCGCGGCCTTCGCTTCTCGTCAGCCAGCTTCGCGAGCCGCGCTTCCATAGCGTTCAAAACTTTTTCCACGCCTGCCCAGTTTTCCACAGTAAACCAGATCAGATGTGTCG
>CAVVJS010000002.1:0-562470 GCA_963748605.1 Pyrinomonadaceae bacterium | reverse complement strand
AAAATTGCCGATTGCCGATTGCCGATTGCGGATTCTCTTAGCGTCCCTGCGCCTTCGCGCCTCTGCGTGGGAGGTGTTCCCCAATGACGAATGAGAAATGAAAAATGAGAAATGGAAAATGGTCCTGACTGCGCCCTGGGCTGGGGTGGCCCGAAACCCGAGTTGGTGTAGGGGCCGCCCTAAATGCGCACCACCTTCTTTGTAAACTCCAGTTGACGGCCCTAAATCCTCTTTAAAATCGCGCAAAAAGCTCCAGCAGCTAAAGGCAGTTCTAACTTATCGCCATCGGGCATGGTCATTGCACCTCGACACCATAACCGGCGCTGAGTCCCCCTCAGCGAACGTTAGCGAGGAGTTAAAGATCATGAAAGCTACACGACGAATCGACGACCCTTATCACAATCCCTTCTACAATCGATTTCACGTTCCAGTACGTTCGCGACTCGATGAAATGCAGGCCTTCACTCACATGGTCTGGCTGAATGAGCCCGCGGAATTACGCCATGGAATAACGAAAGAACAGCCCGGACGACATTGGCGGCGCGCACTCGCAGGCGCCTTTGCCCTCGTGCTGGCGGTCGTATTCTCCGTGACGTTACTGTCGAATTAATCTCATTGCCGATTGCCAATTGCCAATTGCCAATTAGCAAGTAGCGAAGGAAGCCAACGGGCAATCATCAATCGCCAATCGGCGATGTAAGGCCGGAGGCTAACGCCAGAGAGACGGAACCACGAATTCACACCAATTACACGAAGAAATATTGGTGTAAGTCCTCGTTGGTTCGTGGTTCGTTCCTACAGATAAAGGTATCAATCAATCAACACCAAAGCGCTGACAAGTCAGCGCACTCCAAAAACTAGTGTCTTTCGAAGGAGGCCCGACTTTGGAGTGCGGCAACTTGTTGCCGCTTTATCTTCGTGATGCTTCGTGTGTCTTCGTGGACGTGTTGCCTCCGCAGCATCAGCGAACGATCCACGAAGCAACACCAAACCGCACGAAACACGTTGAAATGATTTCTTTGCGCCTCCGCGCCTCTGCGTTTGACGTTTTGACGAATGAAAAATGAGAGATGGAAAATAATGGAAAATGATAGATGGAAAATGTTTTTGAGGGCGTCACCTTCCCTCTCTGGTTGGCGTCGCAACTGACTTGCTGGCAGCGGCCTTAATTAAATCAACGAGCCGAGTAGGCGGAGACAATCCGTAGGCGCGAGACCAGTTGCCGGCTGACTCGTTCCCAATAAGGACCATTGGGGTATGGTCGTCTTTGTTCGCCACTGCCGTGCCGAGTGTCAGGAGCACAGAATCAATCTCCACCTTGTCGCCCGTCACAAACGTCCATCCCGGACCTGCCTTAAATTTTGCCGCGTACTCTTTCAGTCTCTCAGGCACATCGGTAGTTGGATCAACACTCACGGAAATCAAATGCACGTCCTGCCCGACGCGGTCTCCGAGTTGCTGCTGAACCCGGCGGAAGGTGGCCGTTAAAGAAGGGCAGATCGCAGTGCATGTCGTAAAGATGAAGTTGATAGCGACCGTCTTGCCTTTAACCAGATCTGTATAGAACTTGAGCCTATTACCGTTCTGGTCATAAACCGTCGCATCGGGAATACGGAGCGACGCAGTCGGATCTTTTGGCTTAGGCGCTGGTTCTTGCTCCTTCTTTTGAGGCGATTGTTGTCTTCCCTGAGCCGAGGCGCGCCGAAGTTATAGAGCGGCGTAACGGAGCCGAGAATGAATGCGGCAAACAGGATCATTACGATTGCTTTCATTGGTCTACCTCAAAAATTCATCTCACTTGATCGGTATCGATGGTCCCTGTGGCAGGCCCGCGAAGCTTCCCCTGACGGTAAGCGGCGCCGGCGGCCATTCGATGACCTGCCCCGTCTCGGCATTTTCGCAGGTGGCAAGCTCGACGAGGAAGCGGCCGTCGAGCACGTCGGAGCCGGCGCGCGTGGTGGCTTGGAGATATCCGGTGGCTCGATCTCCTGGTCGGCAGCGCAGCGTCCGCTGCCTTTCCGCGAGCAGGATCGGAAACACGAGGCGTGTCCCTGGACCGACCCCACCTTTGCCGTCGGTCTCGAGCAGGAGATTCCAGCCTTCGGCGCTGAGTTCGAGGTGGTTCTGTCCGACCATCTCGATCCTGGCGCCAGGGCTCGTGTGGTCGAACCGCAGCTCGCCGCCACCAAATAGCTTCGCCTCGACTTTGGTGGGAAAGATCCCGAAGAGAGGCCGGCCGAGGCGAGGCTTCGCGACATGCACGGCGAACGACGGGCCTCGGGACGTGTCTACGGCGCCCGTCGCGACCGTCTCGTCCCACTCGTTCGGTTGCGATCCGAGCCAGACGAGGCAGACGAGGCCCGTGAGCAGTATCAGCGCGATTATGATCAGCGATATCTTTAAGGGCGTCTTCATGCCACGCATGGTCGCCGCAGATCGTGGCGGTGGTCAATGCAGCAGGCAGAAGGCAGAAGGCAGAAGGCAGCAGGCAGAAGGCAGAAGGCAGAAGGCAGAACAGAGGCAGAAAGCAGAAAGCAGCGAACAGGAGGCTGGGCCAGAAGGGCATGGGACAATCGGCAATTGCCAATACGGCAATCGGCAATTGCCAATCGGCAGTCGGCAATCGACAATGCCTCCTGAAAAATCTTTAGCAATACCTCAAAGGAGCGACATGGTTAAAACAATTTCGCGAGATGAGTTGAAAGAGAAGATAGATCGTGGCGATCGCTTCACGCTGGTGGAAACTTTGGCACCCACGGCTTATCAACACGCGCATTTACCCGGTGCGATCAATCTGCCGCCCGATCAAGTGGGGCAACTCGCTGCAAAGCTGTTGCCAGACAAGCAGGCTGACATCGTCGTCTACTGCGCCGGTCCTACCTGACACGCCTCAGAAAACGCCGCCCGTGAATTGGCGGCGCTGGGATACGTGAACGTGCGTGATTATGCGGAAGGAAAGTCTGACTGGATTGATGCCGGTTTACCAACTGAGAGCGACCACAAGCACTGAATGTTGAGTGAGTGTTAACGCAAAGGCGCTGGCACGATTCGAGATGTTTCGTGTGCTTCGTGGATCGCATTTGGGTTAACTGAGAAAAAGCGATCCACGAAAGCACACGAACAGTCACGAAAGCGGGCAGTCCGAATTCGTTAGCCCGGGGCAAGCCGAACTTGCTTACTGCAATTTATTCAGCTCGGTTTACCCACTCATTTCTATGGTGCAATTTTGAAAATTCGGGATCGCGTGACCATGGACCTGGCCTTGTCCGGTTCCGTCACCTCAAGGAACGACTCAGTTATTTCGTTGCGGTCCTTTTCGGAACGCCGCGCGCGATCGGCAGCGAATGCCGGTCCAATCTTGTCAGCGTCTGCCATAGTTGCCGTTGCAATCCAGACGAAGTGAGTCCAATCACCGTCCGTCTTCACTTCTTCCGCCGCCAGACCAAAGGCCAACACAACTCCATCGGCGACAAGCTTGTCGAAGACCGGTTTATTGTACTTTTCCCAGGTGCGCCGATAGTCGGCACCTTTCCCTGGTTTCACTTTCAGCAAAGTTATAGCGGGTGAACGGGAGCACTCCGGCCTTCGGGGGCGGCCCAAAGTTCGCAACAATATCGCGGGTCAGCCAATCGCGTGTCTTGCTACCATCAAAAACCGCACGACTGCGTTCGGCTGTAGTCATCGCTGGCCTACCACCGCGCCGCGCCGCCTGGGCTTCATCAGCGGCCAGTTTGGCGAGCCGGGCTTCCATGGCATTCAGAACTTTCTCCACGCCCGCCCAGTTTGCGACGGTAAACCAGATGAGGTGTGTGGTACCCCCGGGATAGCGCAGGATCGGGGTCTCAACGCCCCAGGCCATCACGACGCCTTCCGCCATTAACTTGTCGCGGACCGGCGCGCCTACGGTGTTGATTAGACTCATCAACTCAGCTTCCTTTCCAGGGAAGACGGTGTAGTCGTAATAGAAAGTGAGTGGTCCGGGAGTCGGTGTTGGCTGTTGGGCTTTTAGGTCCCTGGCAGCGGCAGAGCAAAGTAAGAGAAGTGTTAGGGAGACAAGAATCAGTTTACGCATTGTTTCTCCTTTGAGACGGAAGGAACCGCCTCGGTTTGGGGGTGGAAGAACGTAGTCTAGAGATCTGGGCGCCCGCTTGTAACCTGATTGAATTGGATTGGGATCTTCAGCTCGGAAAACTCGGACTGGCTTGGACCGGCGGTGCAGGTTGGAGCCTAACTGAAGAATTCAGCTCCTTCTAATTGATCCGCGTTTGGCAGTCAAGGTAGATCTTTTGCGATAGGTTGAATAACTTCGGTTCACTGCAGCTGTGGCCAGTGCGCGTGAAGGATCATTTTCCATACATTTCTATTTCTATCCGTCACCGAGAACTGAAACCTCCAAGCCGCCAAGAACGCAGAGTTCGCCAAGAAGAATAAGACTTGTGCGTAGTAGTTTGCTCAACAGCATCAGCGTTAACATCTTCCGCTCAAATTACATCATTAACAAAGTTCGAAGCACCAAGTTCAAAGCTCGTTTTATTCTTCTTGGCGTACTCTGCGTTCTTGGCGGCTTGGCGGTTTCAGTTCTCGATGACAAATGAGAATTGAAAAATGATATATGGAAAATGATCGGTTCCTAAGGTCGACGCCCCGGAGTAGCGAGTGGTTCTAGCTCGTAGGAACCGCCAGCCGCCATCCCCGACAAGAACAGATGCCCGTCCTTGATTTGGTAGGTGCGTACAGCCGCGCCCTCGGTAACGATCTTGTCGTGAAGCGAACCAGGAGAACACTTAGCTTCTGTCCTTGACCACGACCCAAATTGCAGTTCGTTCGCGCGAGGCGATCTCCAGGTGCTGCTGGCACGGTTGCAATCGACTCGCGCCGTTACCCGGCCATTGGCTCCAAATGTGATGGTGTACTTCGACCCATCACCCGGCACAATTGTAGTTTCGTCAGCTGCTTGCATCCTGACTAGTTTCCAGGACGTGCCGGCAAGCTCATTAGCCCCGCTCGGGTTCTGCGCGCCAGCAAGGGTTAGCTCTGCGCTCGTGGTCGCGAAGGCGATCGCGAAAGCCGCCAACGTTAACATCACTCGGATAAGATTCGTTTTCATAACTACTCCTGATTCGGTTGCGAATTGCGATTGGTGATGGGCGAACAGCGCACCAGACATCAAAACGCCGTGGACCAAGATTGCGGGAATGCCGATTGCAGATTAACTGAGGTCGGTACCACCAAGCGGTAACGGTGAGGCCGATCGAATCTCGCCCAACCCGTCGCCCAGTGCGGATTTTGGCATCTAGGCGCAAGACGTGAGTGCTAGCGTGTCGGCCCACCGCTCCCGCCGAGTGGTCTGAATTCAACTGATCGGCAATTAACAATGCGGCGATGATGCAATCATGGATACTTCGGCGGGTTACTTTAGGCGGGTCGACTGCCGTACGTTCGACGAGAGCGGCAAACGCCTCATCGCGTGTGCCACGCCCATCGAGATATGGCTTCCAGATTTCTTCAAGTGCAATTTTGAAAGGGCCCATACCGCGCTGCCAGACGCCAAACTTTTCTGCATAAGGCACGTAACCCGGCTCACCAGTTCCGCTGCGATCGCCGCCAACCGCGCCGGTGCGCTCGCCAGTCGCGCTCTTTCTCGCACCGTCGACCGTGCGTCGCACAGCTTCACCCGCAGTAAAGAAAATCAGTGAATGCGTTAAGCCTCTGGGAAAGAACTTGTTTAGCTTAATCGCCTGTTCACGCATGGCTGCGAAAACCTGCTCGTCCCACTGGTGCATTCCTTCGTGAAAAATAGTTTCCAAACCATATAGATCTTGAAGTGAAGGACTCTGGCTCGCGACTACCAGCAGGTTGCCAGTCGTTGAATACGCGCCCGCCCAGTTGGTGTAAGCCGATACGTGCACCGGAAATCCCGCCGCCGGCCACTGCAGCTTGTAAGCGTTGGTAATGAAACGGAGTACGTCATCACCGTGGCGTTTTAGAAGTGTGTCGATACCCTTGAGCCAGTTGCGATTTGCTTCGTGATGTTTCTGCCACCAGGCCTTCCGATAGATGGGCGCGGCGCGCTGCAGGATCGTGGATATCTCTGGATTGATTTCTAATCCGAGCGACTTTGCATCGCCAGCGGGCGCTAAAGCAGTTGTTATGGCAGGCATCGGATCGTCAAAAACAATGTCCTTCTTACTCGGTCCCGCGGCATATGAGGCAACAGCCTCTCGCCAGATCTCTTGCTCTTTCGCACTCAGCTTCGCTAAGCCGCTTTCTTGATCAGCGGGAGCGCCGGCTACCGCCTCACGCGCTGTATCCCTTTCCTTGTTCTCGGCGCGGCCGAGGACATAAAGGAAGTGGTGCAGGTTCAGCCAGAATTCATCGGTATGGAAAACGAAGATAGGGTCTTTCGTTTCGAGCGCTTTTGCGTGGAGGGCTGGGCAGATCGAAAGCGCCATCAGAATGTTGAGTAACAGAAGTTGGAGGATTTTGACCTTCATGGATGTGGGAATGATACCGAAACATTTGTCAAATATCATTTCTCATTTTCCCTCAGTAAAACGTTCAAACGCAAAGACGCAGAGACGCCGGCTCTGGGTCTCAGCGTCTCTGCGCTCCGAAGTAGCCTGAATCCATTTTGGCGGTTTTCGTTATCCCGTAAGTATTTCGCAAAGCTTCGCGAAGTCTATGTTCCCGCCCGAGACGATACAAACAACTTTACCGCCACCGGCTTTGCCCGCTAAGGCGCACGCGAGCGCGCAAGCTCCGGCGCCCTCGGCAATGATACGGTTGCGTTCAGCCATCAGTCGTAGTGCAGATTTAACTTCGTGCAATTCCGCTACGAGTGAACCATCAATCAACTGTTGTGCGCGCTCGAGCATTTGCGGAAATACAACCTTCGCGCCGATGCCATCCACGAACGATGGTTGATAATCCACCGCGACTGGAGTTCCTGCAGCAAGCGAGACTACGAGAGGCGCTGCCGTTGCCACTTCGGCTGCATATATCCTGCACTTCGAATTCAGGGCACGCATGGCAGCAGCAATCCCGCACGTCAGCCCACCGCCACCCCACGGAATCACAACTGCATCAACCTCAGGGCAGTCCTCCAAGATCTCAAGAGCAATCGTGCCATTGCCGGCCATCACATTCAGATCGTCAAACGCATGGATGAAAGTTGCGTCGACGCCTTGAAATGTTCGTGTTTCAAACGCTCGCCACCACTCTTCAAAGGGAACCTTGATGACCCGTCCGCCGAGCCGTTCGATTGCTTTGACCTTCGTGTCGGGTGCGGTTTCGGGCGCGACCACGGTGCATGGAATTCCCAGCTCACGAGCACGCCAGGCAACACCCTGCGCCATGTTGCCTGCCGATGCAGTTAAGACTCCGCGAGATAAAGTCTCCGGAGTCAGATGGCCCATGGCGTTCGTCGCGCCACGAATTTTGAACGATCCAATCGGTTGAAGGTTTTCGAGCTTAAGGTAAATTTCGGCCGGGGCTTCCCGGGAGCTGAGGCGGACCAGTGGCGTGCGGATCGCTGAACCTTTGATTGTTTCGCGAGCAGATTGGATTTGGGCGAGCGAAGGCAAGAAATCGTTTTTCATTTTGTCATTGGGAGGTCATTCAAGCGCAGAGACGCGGAGCCGCAGAGGCGCAAAGAAAAACAAAACAGCTACGTGAACAGTTTTCATCAACAAATGACCAGGCAACACTAAACAACACGAAAATTGGCCCTCGCTATTCTTACGACTCCTCGGATTTTACTTTGCGTCTTCGCGCCTTCGCGTCTCTGCGTTTGAAGTCTTACTCAATGAAAAATGATAATATGGAAAAATGTCTTTCAATACTCAACCCACGTTCCTGCTTTCGATTCTCTTGACTTCCGGTATAGGTATTCCGCCGCAAATAGATCCTCAATAGCGATTCCCAGGGATTTGAAACAAGTAATCTCCTCCGGCGACGTTCGCCCCGGCGTGTCTCCTTTAAGAAGCTCCCCAATCTCTCCACGAATATGATCGGGGCCGATGACACCGTCACGCGCGGCGAAGAGGTAATCACCAGCTTCGTTAAGCGTAGATTCACGACGGTCTACAAACAGACTCGTGGCCGCCATTGTCTCACTGTCTACTTCACGGGTATTCGGTCTACTCGAGCCCACGAGATTCAAATGAGCGCCCGGCGAAATCCATTCGCGTCGCACGATCGGCTCAACGGCAGTTGTCACCGTGGCGATGAGGTCGGCACCTTTTAGAGCTTCCTCGACCGTCTCAACCGATTCAAGTTGGAACGAGAACTCTTGTTGCATCTCTTCCGCAAACTTTCGCGCGTGTTCGATACGCCGGCTCGCAATACGACATCGCTTGATCGAGCGAACCTCGGACATCGCTTTCAAATGCGATCGTGCCTGCACACCGGAACCAAGTATCGCGAGACTGCAGGCATCCGAACGGGCGAGCAAGTCTGTCGCCACTCCTGAAACTGCTGCCGTACGAATGGCCGTGATCGCTGACGCATTCATCAGAGCCATCAGCTCGCCGGTCTCCGCGCTGAAAAGCAGCACAGCCCCCTGATGCGCGTCCTTACCTTGAGCCGTATTTCCAGGAAAGACGCACACTGCTTTCAGGCCAAACGCAGCGCGATCATCAGACGAGGCACCAGACATGTAGGATGGCATCAATCCCATCACACCTTTGGCGTCAGGCGGACGGACAATAGTTCTCAACGGCTGATGAACCTTACCGGTAGCAAGGGCAATCAGGGCCTCACGCATGAGCGGGATGCATTCTTTGATGGGGAGGAGTTCTTCGACTTCTTCGTGATTTAGGATGAGTATCTTCATCGGTTTCTTATACGGCTGGATTACGATCTAAAAAGACATTTTCCATATAACATTTTTCATTTCCCATTTGTCATTCAAAGGGATGGGTTGTAGCACAAGGTAAGCGCAGAGACGCAAAAACACAGAGTCGCAAAGAAACTTATCAACATATTTCGTGAAGGTTCGTGTCACTTCGTGGATCGTCGCTGTGGCAGCAGGAGATACAAACCACTAAATCACACGTGATGAAAACATCTTCCATATCTTTGTCATTTGTCATTTGGTAAATCGTCGAACTCAGAGTAGCGAAGGCGACAAACACGTTAAATCTCCCTTGCGACTCTGCCGTTCACTTCTCTGTGCTTAGTTTATGACGACTATAGCAATCAAAATGAGAAATGGGATTCAACTTGAAGTGCAACTGCGTGTCCAAATCTGTGATCAATCGAATGTCAGCGAGCCCAGCGCCGAAGGCGCGAAATAAGGTAGCCAGGGGCAAGTGCTGAGCGCAGCGAAGCACGTCGCCCCTGGTGCTGTTCGTTTAAGTGTTGAGCTCTGAAAGAGCGACATAGCATTCAGACGCAGCAGTCTTATGTCGCACTTTCAGTGCTCACGGTTCTTCTCTAACGAGATCCAGGGGCGACGTGCTTCGCTGCACTCAGCACTTGCCCCTGGCTACCTTATTTTCGCGCCCTCGGCGCTCAGGCAACAGCGCGCTGTTGAGTTGCACTTCTGAGTTGAATTCACAAATGACAAATGAGATATGGAAATGTTCTTCCGCTTCTAACCGAAAACGGGTTGTGTAACTACTGAGACTTGATCGTTAGCAAGACTATTTCAGGAGGCACGCCGAAGCGGATCGGAATGATACTGTTACCGATTCCGGTGGTGACGAAGAGATGATGGTTGTTTTCGAAGAAGTGTCCCCAGGCAAAGCCGTAAGTTGAAGGTTCAACTATTGGCCCAATCAAGGGAAAACTGATTTGTGCGCCATGCGTGTGGCCCGCTAAAAGCAGTTGCACGCGCTGCGGTACCCGCGGAAAGATGTCAGGGTTGTGAGTGATCGCAATCACCGTTGCATCGGCAGGTGTTTTCGCAATCGTTTGCTCGATGCGTTGCGGACGCGTCCATAAATCAGCGAGACCGGCAAGCCACACAGAGCGACCTCGGCCGGTGATTTCGAACACTTCATCATCCAGCACCTTAATCCCGTTCGCCTCCAGGCCGCGGCGCAAGCGCGGAGCGTCCCACCACCAATCGTGATTGCCCAGCACCGAGTAAACACCAAGCGGCGCGCGCAGATCCCTTAAGACAGGAGCAAAAACTTCCGGGTCCACTCGTTCTCGAAACGTGCCGTTGCCTGTCATGTAGTCACCCAGTATGACGATCATGTCCGGCTGCAGCTGATTGGTTCGAGAGACGATCAAACGCAGCTTCTTATCGTCGACGCCCCATGAGCCGGCGTGAATGTCGGAGAGTACCGCAACCTTTAGACCCTCAAGTTCCTTCGGCCAATTGTTGATCGGAATGGTCTTTGTGCGCGTGACGAGTCGATTGGGCTCAACCACGATTCCCCAAAAAAAGAAGCAGGCAATCAGGACGGGGATTGAAGCCAGCGCGATACGGACTCGTTTCTTCCAACGTGGGGTGCGGCCCCACTTCCTCGGACCAGGCGGCCGCCGAACCTCCTGATACAGAAAGAGTGACAACCCTAAAAGAACGGCAACAGAGATGACGAAGGCCAGGGCCATGGGCAAACTGGAAAGCTGCAATCACTACTGACTTTTAGGACAGCTAACGAGAAAACGTCGCGAGAAGTTTAACCGTCTTTGGGCTACGTTCAGGTAATAGATGTTTACCTGTTAGGTCGAGTTCGCAAATAAAAAGGGCGAGTCAACAAAAAAAGCGGGCGAGGTGAGGACCTCGCCCGCTCAGCGGCCGCAGCAGGGACTTAATTAATCGCTAATCATGATGCCGTCGCCAATCAAGATTCCATCGCGAGTCATCATGCCATCACCAAGAACAACTCCATCGCCGAGCACCACACCGTCGCCTAGCACCACACCATCACCGAGCACTACGCCGTCACCCAGGACAACGCCGTCGCTAATCATGATGCCGTCGCCGATCAGGATCCCGTCACCCAGCACCACACCATCACCGAGGACCACGCCGTCGCCGAGGACAACGCCCGCGCCGATCATGATGCCGTCGCCGAGAACCACGCCGTCTTTGGTTACGTGACCGTCGCCAATCACAATGCCATCACCGAGGACCACGCCGTCGCCGAGCACAACGCCATCGCCGAGGACGACACCGTCACCGATGAGGATGCCATCGCCAATCAGGATGCCGTCGCCGAGGACCACGCCGTCACCGAGCACCACGCCGTCACGCAGCCGCAAGCTGTCGCCGAGGACGACGCCGTCACTCAAAACCAGGCGGCCATTGTTGACTACTGAATTGCCAACCGCGAAGTTGTCGCCCAGGACCACACCGTCTCCAAGAACCACACCGTCACTGATCAGGAGGCCATCGCCAAGGACGACACCGTCTCCGAGGACCACGCCGTCACCGATCACGATGCCGTCACCGATCAGGATGCCGTTGATTGAAATGGGCTCGTTTGAGAAGAGCACACCGTGCGCGTAGAGGACGCGACTGCTGAGGGCGACATTCTCGCCACCGATATTTACTGGGCCGAAGGAGCTCAGCGTTGTGTTGCCACGGAAGAATTCGTCGCCGGCCGTCAGACGATTGGCCTGCGGGTTGATTGCCTGCGCCATTTGCACTGCTGCTGCGGCGTTAACCAAGCCAGCGCCTTGCGACACGATCGACTGCGCCTTGTTGTCGTAGCCGGAGAGTTGCTGTGCAGTCTTCACCAACACTGCTTTCACCTGGAGCGGAGTCAACGACGCGTTCGCATCGAGCATGAGAGCAACCGTTCCCGCAACGACCGGAGCTGCAAAGGAAGTACCTGAGTAAGTGAAGTAGCTGTTCGAGCGGGCGTTGCTCGTGGTCGGCTGAACCACGCGATCCGGATAAGTGGAAGCCAATGTTGGATTCACTTCCTGGGACATTGCTGCTACCAACCGACGACCAGGGGCCACGAGGTCGGGCTTCGCGAGATGGTCGAAACGGGTGGGTCCCTTTGAAGAGAACGTTGCAAGCGTGTCGTCGGAGCGCCGCACTGTCTCGTGGCTATCGGTGGCGCCAACAGTGATCGCGTAGGGGCTGTTCGAGGGGCTGCCAACCGCGCCATAAACCATCTGATAAATCGTCGACCCGTCGGCGTTGTAACCCAGAATCTGTTCAGTGCGGCCCTGATTGCCGGCGCTGCTGATAACCACGATACCGGCGCGAACGGCCATTTCAACAGCCTTGCAGAGCGGGTCGCTGTGGAACGATTCGCGCACCGGCGTGCTCATGCTGAGATTCGCCACGCGGATGTTGTAGCGCTGGCGGTTTTGCATTACCCAAGCCAGGGCGGCGAGCACATTGCTCGTGCGGCCCATGCCGTTCTCATCAAGCACGCGAATGTCGATTATGTCTGCACCTGGGGCGACGCCTGCGTAGTTAGCTGCGTAACCGTTTGAAGCCTCACCGCTACCTGCTGCGACGCCGGCGACTCCGGTTCCGTGTCCATCAGCATCACCGGAGCGTGCGCTGCCACTGAAGTCAACTGAAGCGACGACGCGCGAGCGATTGTTTTTGATGAAGTCCGGATGGTTTGCACTGATGCCGCTATCGAGAATCGCAATGCCGATTCCCTTGCCATCGAATCCGGGCATCGTGCCGAGGCCGGCTTGAACTTGAGTGGCGCCGGTGGTGTCGTTGGTGAGATTGAACTGACCTTTCACCGGACGATCAGGAGCGATGTAAGCAACGTCGGAGCGAGCTGCGAGACTGGCTACCTGATTAAGGGGTACGTCAGCGACGATAGTGTTCAGCTCAGCGTAGGTGCCGCGCTTGTTGCCGCGGGCGGAAGCGAGAGCAGTGTCGTGGGCCGCGGTTGGAGCGCCTTTGGTCTGCATCAAGACGCGCACAGTACCGCTGGCATTAGTAGTTGTAGCGAATTCCGGCGCCGTTTTCTTTTCAACGTGGCGGTTGTTGCCGTTACCAGAGGCGGGAGCGGCAAAGGTGGTCATTGGAGCAATGGAAACGACCATCAAGCTGCTGATGCTGAGGTAAGTTGTGATTCGCTTTAACATTTGGGGCCTTCCTTTATCGTCTTGCTGACTTTTTATTTTTCAAAGTTTCTGTTGCGCTGCGGCATTCCCTATTTCAACGCTTGTGCCACAGGGTGCCAGAGACTTTGTAGACGAGTTAATCCAATGCAAGTCAGCAACTTAGGAGAGAGCCAGATGAGAGTTTGGTCGCGATCAGGAAAAGCGTGTGAGGTTGCATACCTGGTAATCAGGTAAGGCGATTAGTGCGGATTTTTCTGCGATATTTATGGAATTTTTGACATATTTGATCTGAAAGAGGGCCATGGCAACCGGGTATACATTGGCTACCGCGTATACAGGGGGGCAGGGGGGCAGGGGGGCAGGCAGGAGGCCTTGCACAAAAGGTCGGCTTTTAAGTCGGCGAAGCCGACGACTGATAATAGCCCAGCACTTCAGTGCTGGGAGAAGCGAGCCAAAAAGCCTCCAGTCCGTGAAACGGACGCCTGAATTATCGAAGGACTTCAGTCGTCCGCGTCGCGGACTCATGCGATGTGTGCGTTCTAATCCCAGCACTGAAGTGCTGGGCTATTGTCAGTCGTCCCGCTTCGCGGGACTGTATTCGGACTTTTTGTGCAAAGCCCAGGCAGGCAGACAGACAGGCAGGCAGGCCTGCCTGTCGAGATAGGCAGCCAAGCGGAGGCAGCCAGGCAGCCAACTGTGCACAATAAGTCGGGTCTGATGGCATGACACTGCAGAACCCGGAGCGGTAGCGACGGGATCGTCGACACAACGATTCCCATGCACTGATTTCCCACCCGCTTTTAGACAAGTTGTTTGTTTCACCGTTTCGATCCTGGCGACTTTGTGCAAAGCTCAAACAGCCAGGCAGGCAGCGGCTCTGACCCTAAAACTCTCGAGTCGTGTCTAACTCAGAAGTCAGTTTTGGTTTTTGATGAGGTAGTGATATAAGCCGCCCGTTTCCTCAGCTCTCAAACTCTAACCGTCGGAGGTTCACAATTGGGAATACTCAACCCAAAGGAGGAAAAACCAATGAAACGCTTTGCATTAGCACTCGCGCTGGCCTGTGTCCTTTCCGGTTCGACGTTGGCTGGAGACGGGCATGGACCGGGGGCTCCTGAACCTGTGACTCCTCCCACTACAGGAGAACCAGGCACAATCCACACAGGGTTCACGAGCATTATCGTCCTAACGATCCTCGACCTGGTTTACTAGGAATTCGTTGGTACAGCGGCCAGCCCAGCAAAAGGGCGTCACTCCTTCGGGCGAGGACGGTGACGCCTTTTTTGTTAAGTTTGAAACCGCGCATCCGGTTCGGCCGCGTCCAATTCGACCTGGTGAGGAAGGTGTCCTCAGAGGTCAGGAATCAGAAGCCCGGCAGAGGGAGACGTGAGTGTACTTTGCTGGACTAAGGTAACGAAGAGGTTGAAAAGCCGGTGGTTAGGCGCTGGCGCTGAGTTGGTAGCGCTCGAGTTTGAGGTAAAGGCCGCGGCGGGTGAGGCCTAGTTCCCGAGCTGCACGGGAGATGTTGCCACCATGTTTCCGCAGAGCTTCTGAGATCATGCGACGCTCAACTTCTTGCAAGGCGTCAGCTAGCGTGAGGTTTTGCATTGAAGCTGAAGACATAGAGGCGAGTGTTGAAGAAGCCGCTCCGTGAGACACAGGAGCAGAGGTGCGTTTCAGTTCCGGCGAAAGCTGTTCCGGGGTGATTACCGCGCCTTCTTCGGCGCGCGCCACGATCCGCTGAATTTCATTGCATAGTTGCCGCACGTTGCCTGGCCAATCGCACACCATCAGCAGGTCGACCGCGGGTGGCGTAATCTGGATGTCTTTTCGTCCAAACTTAGCTGAGTAGTGATTGATGTAGTAGTTAACAATCGTGGGGATCTCGGAGCGTCGTTCGCGCAAGGGCGGCACGCGCAGCCTAATCACATTGAGGCGATAATAGAGATCCTCTCGGAAGCGCCCCTGGGCTACCATTTCCTCCAGATCACTGTTGGTGGCAGCAATGATTCTCACATCGACTTTGATCGGCCGTTGCTCACCCAGCGGTTGAATTTCACCCTCCTGGAGAAAGCGCAAAAGTTTCGGCTGTAAATCGAGCGGTAGGTCGCCGATCTCATCGAGAAATAGAGTGCCGCCCGCAGCGGTGCGGATCACACCTTGCGAATCAGTAACTGCTCCCGTGAAAGCACCACGGCGATAACCAAATAGATAACCTTCAGAAAGTTCCTTGGGAACGGCAGTGCAGTTAAAGGGGACGAACACTTTGGCGCGGCGCGACGATAAAGCGTGAATCGCGCGAGCGACTAATTCCTTGCCGGTGCCGGATTCGCCTGTCACCAGCACAGTCACGTCGGAAGAGCGAATCTTATGAACTTCTTCAACCAGCCTGGTCATCGCGGGACTGGAATGAATAAAGCCAGGCATCAAACTCGCCCCGGCAAGTTCATCAGGTTGCTGGAGGCCGGTGCCTTTTTGTGCTCCCGCACGAAGTGCGCAAACATCCATGCCCAAGCCAACCACCCGAAGCAGCGGTTCCATCGACATGCCGCCCGGCAATCTGCCACGGTTACGCGGATAAATGTAGAGAGTCGCCGCCGGCGCATTTGATGAGCGAAGCGGAATGAGAGCCGCATCGTGTTTCTTCGCGTAGCGATCCCGATCCTGATCGGTTTCCAGTGTTTCCACTTCTTCGGCAATCTTGGCTGCGTCAGCCGGCGTACAACCATGCGAGATCACGACGCGCGGACGATGATGATCGCCCTGTTCGCTGATCAAGACCCGTTGCGCCGTTGTTTCCTGACGCATAATCGCAGCGAGTTCGCGCAGCAGGAGTTCACGTGAGGCAACCGCTTCGGCCAGGCGCAGAGTTAACAGTTGTGTCAGCGCCGAATGTTCCAGGCTTGGTTCCGGCGTGGTTTGGTCGAGAGTGTCCAGCGCTTGTTCGGCGCGAGTAAGGTCGAGGCGCGCGCCTAATTCCCGGAAAGTGTTAATTGCTCGTGACAGTTGCTCCGCGGCCCGATTCGGTTGGCTGATGGCGTAGGCGCGGCCGAGCTCATGGTGGGCGCGTGCAGCGCGATAGCGATCCCCGAGCATGTCGAAGATGGAAACGCTGCTACCAAAATGTTGGGCTGCGGCTGTGGCATCCGATTGGGCCATTTCAAGCGCGCCCAGCAATCGTTGCGCTTCTCCAGCAAATCCGAGGTCTGTCGTTGAGTCGGTAACTTCGGCCTGCACTTTTTGTAATTCTTCGGAACACTCTTTTAATTCGTTATTGTGCAGATGCGCCTCGGCAACTAACAATCGCGATTCACAGATGGCCTGTCGATCCCCGATGCTTTTTGCAATAGCCAGGGCTTCTTTACCCTTGGAGAGCGCACGGGCCTCATCCTCAATCGCTAAGTAACAGCGACCAAGTGTGCGTAGCGCCTGTCCCGCATACCACTTATTCCCATTCTCGTTAGCAAGGGAAACCGCCCTTTCCAGGTAAGATTGCGCCTCTTCCAGATCGCCTCTGAGCATACTGAGCTCGCCCAATGAGTCCAGAATCATCGGCACTTTCGTCCCGCGTTCGTCGATCTCGGAAGCGAGCGATAGGGCCCGTTCGAGCGCTTCCTGTGCCCGACCCCATTGACCGATTAGGATCAGATTGATGCCGAGATTGTTGTAGCCATCGGCTGCACTCGTTTTATGGTCGGTGCGTTCGTAATAGTTAATTGCCTTCTCGAGATAGCTGATGCCTTCGAGAGGTCGCTTGAGGAACCAGCAAGCTCCGGCCATGTTGGCGTAGATACGTCCGAGGGAATAACTAGCCGGATGATCTCCGATCAATTTGAGCGCCTGCTCAAAGTTCTCGAGACCAGATTCGTAATTCCCTTCGTGCGTGTCCGCGATAGCAATTCCAAAATATGCTTCGGCCAGCCCGCGCCAGTCGCCTGTCTGGCGATACTGATCGAGCGCGCGTTGAGCGTAGTCGCGTGCGATTGGGTACTCACTGATTGTGCGGTAGACGCGTGCCAAGGCACCGTAGATAGGACCGAGCTTGGCCTCAGAGCCGCCTTCGGAGAATTCCCGAAGCGCGGCCTTTAAGATTGAGATTGCTTTCGGGTGATCCCCGTTGTAGTTGTGGGCGAGGCCGATTTGCACTCGCAGACTGCAAACTGCATCAGCGTCTAGTTTGCCTTGAGACTCTGGAGTTTCGTACATCGCAACCGCAGTCAGCGATTCGCGATACCGACCTTGCATTTCGAGAGCGGCCGACAAGGCGCAACGGGCAAGGGCCAGGACTGTCGGATTATTACGAGCAGCAGCGATTAACGACGTCAGTCGAGCGCGCGCTTCTGTGGAAAGACCTTGATCCAGGAGTGAACGAACCTCGTCCAACTCCTCAATTAGTGCTTCGTTTGTAGGATTCTTTGAACGCAGGCGAACGCGGGCGTCGGCGAGGTCGACGACACTACGCCCATCTGCAGACGCTTCTTTATCTGGACCAGGCGGTCCCGAACCCACACGTTTAGCCATTTAACCTTTTAAAGTCGTAATTAACGACTTGTTTCATACTGCGCTACTGCTGTGAAGGGCGTAAGGTTGGAAGTTCGCTTGTTTTGCCGCGACGGTTTCTCGTTAATTCTAAACGAGTTAAATTTAACACATGCTCCAAGGGGCGTCTACAAAGTTCCTCTGCAAGTAATGCAAAAGTGATGGCGAATCACAAGGGCGATGTGATCGTTAACTCAAAGTGTGAGTAAAACTTAGCGTGGTTGTAAACTTGACACTCCCAGGGGCCGTCGCTATTCTTGCCGTTTCCGTCGTAAGCGCGGAACTTCGCCTAGGGATGTATGTTTGAGTCGCTGTCGGACAAGCTAAAGCGAACCCTCAAGAATCTGCGGGGCGAAGGCGTGCTCACGAAGGAACACGTTGAGGCGGCCCTGCGCGAAATTCGGCTCGCTCTTTTGGAAGCCGACGTCAATTATAAAGTCGCTAAGGATTTTATCGCCTCGGTGAAGGAAAAGGCCGAAGGGGCCCAGGTTTGGCAGGATCTTAAACCTTCAGAACAAGTCGTCAAGATCGTTTACGACGAGCTTGTTGACTTGCTGGGCGGCCAGTCGTCACGACTGGTTTTTACCCGACAGATCCCCAATGTGGTGATGATTGTTGGACTGCAAGGGTCCGGCAAGACAACTTCAACAGGGAAAATCGCTCGCTGGTTGGCTCAGAATCAGGATCGAAAGCCGCTCCTGGTTTCAGTTGACGTTTATCGTCCGGCAGCGCGCGAACAATTGAGGGTCATCGCCAAAGCGACTGGCCAGCAGATCTTTGAACAGCCTGAAACGAATGATCCCCTAACGCTCGTGCGCGAGGCCTACAAGCACGCACAGCTGACCGGGTTCGACACGCTATTAATCGACACCGCCGGACGCCTTCACATCGACGACGATTTAATGGTGGAGTTGGAGCGCATTAAGCAGGAGACGCATCCAGTCGAGGTACTCTTTGTTGCAGATGCGATGACGGGTCAGGATGCCGTTCGTTCCGCCGAAGAGTTCCATAAGCGTGTCGGGTATAACGGGCGTGGTGCTAACCAAGATGGACGGCGATGCCCGTGGTGGTGCAGCCCTTTCCATCAAACAGGTTATCGGTCAGCCCGTAAAGTTCGTCGGCGTCGGCGAGAAATACGACGCACTCGATCCTTTCTATCCGGACCGGATCGCCCAACGCATCCTCGGGATGGGCGACGTCCTCTCGTTGATCGAAGAGGTTCAGTCGAAGGTTGATCAAGATGAAGCAGAAGCGCAGCTAAAGAAGATCCAGAAGAATGAATTTACGCTGGACGACTTTCGCTCGCAGCTACGGCAGGTTAAGAAACTCGGCTCTTTCTCAAAAATCATGAAGATGTTGCCCGACCAACTCCTGGGTGGGATTGGCATGCCGCAACTCAATGATGAACAGACGAAGGTGATGGAAAAGGAGCTGAAGCGAACTGAGTCGATAATCGACTCTATGACCTGGCAGGAGCGGACGGATCACAAAATTCTGAATGCCAATCGCCGCCGTCGCATTGCGAGAGGCTCGGGAACATCAGTAGCCGAAGTCAATCAGCTGGTGAAGCAATACACCGAGATGCGTCAGATGATGCGCCAGCTTAGTAGTTCCGGAATGTTTGGCGGCAGTGGTTTAAAGGGCAAGATGATGCGCCGCATGACCGGCATGCCGGATTTAAGTGGTATGGAAAGCGATGGTGGAGATCAGATTTCAGCAGCAGGACCTTCGCGGAAGAAACTGAAGAAGAAACGAAAAAAGAAAAGAAGATAACTGACTCTAAGTTATCGTCGATGTTACGGAGGAAGATCAATTGTTAGCAATTCAGTTAATGCGCACAGGCGCGAAAAAACGTCCTTCATACCGCGTGGTAGTGAAGGAGAAGAAGTCCAAACGCGACGGGGCATATCTCGAGAACGTCGGGACCTATGATCCGACGCGCCAACCAGCTGAGATCAAGCTGAAGATGGATCGCGTGCGTTATTGGATCGAGAAAGGCGCGCAGCCAACTGATACTGTCGGACGACTGATTAAAGCCAGTACCAAAGCTGACGCGGCCATTCAAGCTGCAACCGCTTAAGGTTTTTAGGAATTTCCGAGCGTTTCTGGTGTTGCGGTTTATGAAAGAGACCGTTGAGATGATTGTTAAAGCGCTGGTTGACGACGTTGAGGCCGTTGACGTGCGCGAGATCGACCGCAATGGCGCGACCTTGCTGGAAGTGCGTGTAGCGCCAGGCGACATGGGCAAAGTGATAGGAAAACAGGGACGCACGGTGCGAGCGCTTAGATCTTTGACGCACGCCGTGAGTCTGAAGCGGAAACATCGCTTCGTGTTAGAAATTGTCGAATGAAAGAGCGGAGCTCAGACGACGCAGAGTCGTTAGTAGTGGTGGCGCGCGCCGTAAAGACAAGAGGTCTCAAAGGCGAGTTAGTTGCCGAGCTTCTCACGGACTTTCCGGATCGCTTCGCAGACGTTAGATCATTGATAGCCGTAAGTTCTAAAGGTGAACGCGAGTTGGTGGAACTCGAAAGCTACTGGTTTCATCAGGACCGTGTGGTGCTGAAGCTGGCAGGCTTCGACTCGATCGAAGCAGTCAGTCGGTTTATTGATTACAAATTCGCAGTGCCCGAAGCTGAACGCGTGGAACTCCAGGCAGGTTATTTTTACAACTGGGAGTTGGAAGATTGCGTCGTTGAGACTAACGAAGGCGCGCAAATCGGAAGAGTCAGCGAGGTGGTGCGGCTCGGTGGTGAAATTGACACGTTGGCCGTTGAAGACGTTGCGGGGAAAAGGTGTTTGATTCCCATGGTCGAATCGATCATTTTGGAAGTTGATGTCGCCGGTCGCAAGATTCGTATCGATCCGCCGGAAGGATTGTTGGAATTGTAGGTTGATGGCGTCGTGCTGCGATTCGACATAGTCACGATCTTCCCTGAGTTTTTTCGCGAAGCGTTTGACTACGGAATCATTCGCAGAGCACGGACTGCCGAGCTCGTTGAAATAAAAGCGCATGACTTGCGCGCTTGGACGACTGACAAACATCACTCTGTCGACGATCGCCCTTTTGGTGGCGGCGACGGAATGGTTTTTAAGCCTGAACCCGTTTTCGCTGCTGTGGGAGAGCTGACCGGGACGAGTGAACGCGCTAATTACTCGTCGGCGACACGAGTGGTGCTACTGTCGCCTCAAGGCCGGGTCTTTACGCAGCAACTGGCGCAAGACTTCGCAACGACCGCAACACACGTTGTTTTGATTTGCGGCCGTTATGAGGGAGTAGACGAAAGGGTTGTAGAGGCACTGGTTACTGATGAAGTTTCGATCGGTGATTACGTGCTTTCAGGAGGCGAGCCCGCAGCCCTGGTTGTCATCGACGCGGTTGTACGACTTTTGCCCGGCGCGTTAGGAAGCGAAACGTCAGCGGTTCACGAATCGTTTTCCGAGGGTTTGTTGGATTACCCGCACTACACCAGACCGCCGGAATTGCGCGGATTGAAAGTGCCGGATATTTTGTTAACCGGCAATCATGTTGAGATTGCCCGTTGGCGTCGGGAACAGGCTTTAAAAAAGACGCAGCGTAATCGTCCCGACTTGTTAAAAGATTAGCGAGTTGATTTATCAGCATGCGGGTTAGTGCTTGATTGACTCTTGGTTTTATTGGAGTAATGAAATGAATCGATTAGATGGAATTGAGAAAACACAATTGCGCGACGCGGTGCCGCAATTCCAACCAGGCGACACCGTTCGTGTTCACGTGCGGATCAAAGAATCTGAAACTAAAGAGCGCCTCCAGGCTTTTGAAGGCGTTGTCATTGCTCGCAAACACGGGGGCGCGCGCGAGACCATTACGGTTCGTAAAACCAGTTTTGGTGTCGGCGTCGAAAGGATCTTTCCACTGCACGCCACGATCGTGGATCACATCGATGTGATCAAGCGAGGTCGAGTTCGGCGCGCTAAGCTTTATTACTTACGTGAGTTGCGTGGAAAGGCTGCCCGTATTCGCGAGCGAGATACACGCGGCCAGCAGGCAAAAGATGCGCAGGCTTCGGCCGCGGCCAAGGTTAAGTAGTACTGGTCGGGCGGCCTTATGCCTTAGCAGCACGTGACCGGGAGCTGACGTGCGGATCGCAATAGATGCCCATGCAGTCGGCACCGGCCTGGGCGGGAACGAGAGTTACGCAACTAATTTGATCGAAGCTTTGGCGGAGATCGATTCAGTCAACGAATACACACTCTACGTGACCCGTCAGGACGCTGCTCAGGAAATTCGCTGATCGCTGGCCTAACTTTCTTGTTCGTCAAACTCGTCCTCATACACCACTCATTCGTATCCCTCTAACTCTCAGCGCTGAACTGAGGAAGAATCCAGTTGACGTTCTGCATGTGCAGTTTACTGCGCCACCTTTCGCTCCTTGTCCAGTCGTTGTAAGTATTCACGACCTCTCTTTTGAGCACCTTCCAGAAACCTTTAATCGTCGCAGCCGCGCCCAGCTCCGCCTGACGGTGCGTCGCTCAGCGCGCAAAGCAACCCACATCCTGGCCCTCTCTGAGCATGCGAGAGCTGACATCGTTGCAACCTATGGCATCGCGCCGGATCGCGTCACGGCAATTCCGTTGGCCGCAGCTGATCGTTTTCGCCCAATCGCTGACGAAAGAGAACTGCAACGCGTACGACATACTTATGGAATAGCTGGAGATTACATCCTCACTGTTGGATCCATTCAGCCACGGAAGAATTTGGGCCGTCTTATTACGGCGTATGCACGGCTGTGTAAGCACCTGGAGCCGGCTGACTATCCCAAGCTTGTAATTGTCGGTAGGCAGGCCTGGTTGTTCGGGGAAACGCTTCGGGCCATTCGCGAAAGCGGTCTCAGCAATTCGATTATCCTGACAGGTTATGTTCCCGATGAGGATCTTCCGGCCCTTTATTCCGGTGCGCGCTGTTTTGTCTATCCCTCTTTCTTTGAAGGGTTCGGTTTGCCTCCGCTAGAGGCGATGAAGTGTGGTGTTCCGGTAATTGCGGGGAACCGAACGAGCCTGGTGGAAGTGGTCGGCGATGCGGGAATTCTTGTAGATCCGCTCGACCCCGATGAAATCGAGTCAGCGCTCTCGCGGGTGCTGAATGATCAAGGCCTGCGGGAAGAACTAAGCGTCAAGGGGTTGAACCGATCGCATCTTTTTAAGTGGAAAGACACCGCTAAACGCACCCTTGAAGTTTATCAACGTGCCGTCGATAATAGACGCGCTGCTCACGTCTAAATATTGGCCACAGCACTCCTTTAGACCACCCGATAGCTGCTGTCATTAAGTATGCGTATAGCGATCCTCGGCACTCGCGGCATTCCGGCAAGCTACGGCGGTTTCGAAACCTTCGCCGAGCACTTGTCGACGAGGTTGGTTGCGCGCGGGCATGATGTGACCGTCTATTGCCGCGCTCACTACGTTTCTCCGCGACAACTTGAATACCACGGCGTTCGGCTGCGGGTACTGCCCACGATCCGTCACAAATACTTTGATACGGTTGTGCACGCCTTTCTTTCCGCAGTTCACGCAGTACCGTCACGCTTTGACGCCGCCCTGATCTGCAATGCGGCCAACGCGCCCTTTGCTTCAATCCTAAGGTTTACCGGAACGCCCGTAGCCATAAATGTTGACGGGCTCGAACACAAAAGAAAAAAGTGGAACTGGTTAGGACGTTGTTATTACCTCTTAGCGGAACGTCTTGCCACTATCCTTCCAAACGTCACCGTGACCGACGCCCGCGTCATCCAGGATTACTACTACGCGAGATATCACGCGGAATCGACAATGATCGCCTACGGGGCGGAAGTAGAAAGAAAGCCGGACCGAGCGATGGTGCGACGCTGGCGCGTCGAACCTAATAGATACGTGCTCTACGTTTCGCGGCTCGAACCGGAAAACAACGCCCGCATGGTGATCGAAGCATTCAAGAAGGTGCGCACCGCTTATCGATTGTTAGTTGTCGGTGATGCACCCTACGCGAAAGACTACATTAGTGACTTGAAAGAACGAGCCCGCGGCGACAGACGAATTATTTTTACCGGCTTCGTCTTTGGGCAAGACTATCGAGCGCTGCAGCAGAACGCCTACTGCTATGTTCATGCTACTGAAGTCGGCGGCACGCACCCCGCCTTACTTGAGGCGATGGGCTACGGCAACTGCGTCCTGACCCTCGCGACACCTGAGAACATCGAGGCCGTAGGTGACGCTGGAATCGCTTACGCGGACGAAGTCGACTTAACTCAGAAGTTGCAGCGGGTATTGCGAGACGGCTCCCTTGTTCAGTCTTACCGAAACCGGGCGCAACTCCGCGTGCAACAGAACTATGATTGGGACCAGGTTGTGGACCAGTATGAGCAACTATTCGCTTCAATGGCGGGTCAAGAAGTGCAGAACCTAACGCTGCCTTCCAACGAGGTGAATGAAACTGAGCGCGTGGGCACCAGAAATTGAAACAACAGCGAGTTAGGTTTTTAATAGAGAAACGGCCCCGTCATTACTGGCGGGGCCGAAGTTTTCGGGCAGGTTCGGGTCATGCGCGTGGCATTGGCAAAGGGGACTGAGATCGGTCCTGGGGTCGATCTCACGGGCTAGGCGGTGCGTTCTGCGGGTGAGATAAAGCCTCGCGGTATTAAAAAATAGAGCCGCTTAACCTGCCTTTTCCTTTTTAATTACCACTCTGCAAAGAACAGTTTCGCTACGGTGTGGGAAATTATACGAAACTATTGTGACCTGTCAAGCAAATATTCGCGATTTCGCAAAGATTTTGTAACATTTCCTGCGCCTAGTCTCAGGTGGGTTCGGTTTATTCGTGAGAAGACGTATCTCCTTCACCCCGATAAATCGGGGATTTGCGAGAACTGAACTCGATCACTATAATGCGCGAATTCTTCGGGCTTGTTCTGGCAGGAAAGTCCGAGTAAAAGAGCGGCAAACTCTATAGATGGCAACTCAACTTAGACTGAAACAGCGTAGGCGAAGCTCGTCTCTAGTATCTAAACGATCTGAAACGCCCTTACGCACGCTGGCACTCACGCTAAGCCAGGCCGCTCGCGCAGCGTTGACGGAACCCTATCTCCTTACCATCGAACATCATTCGATTCAGCTTCCACGGTTGCCAAAGGCATTTGAGGGGTTCCGGATCGTCCATCTTTCCGACATCCACCATAGTCCTTTTACGAGCAAGGAACAGATTGAGCGCGCTGTGGACACAGCGAACCGTTTAAAGCCCGACATTGTGGCTTTGACTGGAGATTACATCTCGCATGATCGCCAATATGCGGTTCCGTGCGCGGAGCTTCTTGGTAGGTTGCGGGCGCGCTACGGTGTCTACGCGGTTCTCGGTAATCATGACCATTGGACCGATGCGTCCTTGATCACTGACTTGTTTCGAGCAGAAGGAATCACGGTGCTGGTCAATCAGGGAATGCGGTTTGAGCTTAGCGGGGAAGCATTCTGGCTGGCAGGTGTCGATGACACTATGGTCGGTTTAGAAGATCTCTCGCTGGCGCTCGCTGGCGCTCGCGAAAGTGAGATGAAACTCCTGCTTGCTCATAATCCAATTATCCTTCGCCGTGCCGCTCGAGCTCGCGTCGATCTGGTCCTTAGCGGTCACACTCATGGAGGTCAGGTTAAATTGCGTTCGGAGCGTAGTCCCTCAGGAAGACCAAGACGTCGACTGCTCCGGGGTCTAGGCCGCCAAGGAGATACGCAGATTTACGTTACGCGCGGTCTCGGCACCGTTGTGCTTCCGATTCGATATGGGTGTCCTCCCGAGGTTTCATTGTTAGAGTTGCGTCGTCCTACCTGACACCCTTCCTGGCCACGCATCGTGGTAATTGAAAATTGCTCACCCAGGTCCCGATTGCGGCGTAATGTCATCTCGCATTGTCACCGTCCCAAACATGCTGACCATCTTTAGGATGGTCTTGATTCCAGTTTTCGTAACCCTGCTTTTCTACCAGCGATTCCTGCTCGCGCTAGCAGCCTTCGTCATAGCCGGCATCACCGACGGGCTTGATGGTTTGCTCGCTCGCCGTTTCGACCAGCGCTCACAGCTTGGAACAGTCCTTGACCCCATCGCAGATAAGTTGATGCTGGTCACCGCGTTTGTCGTGCTCTCAATGAGAAGCGTGTTTCCCCAGCCCTTACCCAGCCACCTACCGATACCCTTCTGGGTCACGGTTGCGGTAATCAGTCGCGATGTATTCATTGTCGTTGGAGCGGCCGCCATCAACATCATGACCGGGTTTCGAGGTTTTCGGCCTTCCTGGCTAGGAAAGTTCAATACAACCGTCCAAATCATAGCTATCGCCATAATCATGCTGGCGGCCAGTTTTCCTTACGGAACTGGCTACTATCTGCCCACCCTTTATGTCATCGTGTTCGCTCTGGCGGTCTTTTCAGGTGGTCACTACGTCTTTTTCGCCTCAAAGCTCCTGAATGAGGATCGTCGCCACCACCCTCAAACTCCTTCAGAACCTTAAGACTCCCGTTAATCAGTTAATCTCTCTGACTTGGGCGCCGCATCAAAGTTGACAGCGCTAGACTCAGGTATTATATTGAGTCGGCATTCAACTAAGGCTGGGTAAGCAGTGTCGGTTGCTCGTGCGGGCGGTTCTGACAACTCACGCCGAAACCGGGTTTTGGAGATAAAAAAACGATGAGTAGCAAGATTATTGGTATCGATTTGGGAACTACAAACTCCGTCGTCGCCGTCATGGAGGGTGGGGAACCTACAGTAATTCCTAATTCCGAAGGCGGGCGAACAACGCCTTCTGTTGTCGCCTTTACGAAAGACGGCAGCCGCCTCGTTGGCCAGGTGGCCAAGCGTCAGGCCGTTACTAATCCTGAAAATACAATTTATTCAATTAAACGATTCATGGGACGTCGGTTCGACGAAGTAACCGAAGAAATAAAGCAAGTCCCCTACAAGGTTCAGGCCGCCGGCGGCGATGTTCGTATTGCTGCGGGAGGCAAGGAATGGAGCCCGCCGGAAATCTCGGCGATCATTCTGCAGAAGATGAAACAGTCGGCGGAGGATTATCTCGGTCACAAGGTTGATAAGGCTGTGATCACAGTGCCTGCCTATTTCAACGACTCGCAGCGTCAGGCGACTAAGGATGCGGGAAAAATCGCAGGCCTTGAAGTCATGCGTATCGTGAATGAACCGACGGCTGCGGCACTCGCTTATGGACTCGACAAAAAAGGTGACGAGACCATCGCTGTGTTCGACTTCGGCGGTGGCACATTTGACGTTTCTATCCTGGAAGTTGGCGAGGGCGTAGTCGAGGTGAAGTCGACCAACGGCGACACCCATCTCGGTGGCGACGATATTGATGAACGCCTCATTGAGTGGATTATTGAGGAGTTCAAACGCGATCAGGGCATCGACCTTTCGAGTGACAAGATGGCTCTGCAGCGTTTAAAGGAGGCGGCGGAGAAAGCAAAGATTGAACTTTCCAGCACAATGGAAACTGAAATCAATCTTCCTTTCGTCACTGCTGATCAGTCCGGTCCGAAGCACCTGGCGATGAAACTGACTCGCGCTCGTTTTGAGCAATTGGCTGATCCGATATTGCAGCGTTTGCGCTCTCCAGTGGAGCAGGCTCTGAAAGATGCGGGGCTGGATTCGAAGAAAATCAATGAGGTAGTACTCGTCGGTGGTTCTACTCGTATTCCGAAAGTGCAGGAGATCGTGCGCGAGTTGTTTGGCAAAGAGCCGAACAAGAGCGTGAATCCGGATGAGGTCGTGGCAATCGGTGCTGCTGTCCAAGCCGGTGTGTTGTCTGGTGAAAAGACCGACATCCTCTTGCTCGATGTCACGCCACTCAGCCTGGGAATTGAAACGCTCGGCGGCGTCTTCACAAAGTTGATTGAACGAAACACTACAATCCCCACGCGTAAATCCGAAATCTTTTCCACGGCTTCGGACAATCAAACATCGGTGGAAGTGCACGTGTTGCAGGGCGAAAGACAGATGGCCGGCGACAACCGCACGCTCGGCAAGTTTCATCTGGTGGGTATTCCGCCCGCACCCCGTGGCATGCCTCAAGTCGAGGTAACTTTCGACATCGACGCGAACGGAATCGTTAACGTTTCGGCGAAAGACATGGGAACCGGTCGCGAACAGAAGATAACGATCACCTCATCTTCCGGTCTGAACAAAGACGAGATCGACAAGATGATGCGTGATGCCGAATCGCACGCAGCTGACGACGTTAAGAAACGCGAAGAGATCGAGGCGCGCAACCGGCTTGATGGGCTCGTCTACCAAATGGAGAAGACTCTCAACGAGAATCGCGAAAAGGCTGGGAGTATAGCGTCTGAAGTGGAAGCGGCGATCTCTCAAGGCAAGACTGCGCTACAGGAAGGCGGAGTTGATAAACTTAATGACGCCTTCAACCAGTTGCAGGCTGCTTCGCATAAACTTGCTGAAGCTCTTTATCAGCAAGCGCCGCCCCCGGGTGCGGAAGCAGCAGGCAGGTACTGATCAGGCATCCGCAGCCGGCGCAGCCTCTGGCGGTGCTTCAGGAGAAGACAATGTCATCGACGCTGAATACGTCGATGTGGATGAGAACAAGTAAAACCTTGTCGATTTCCGATGGCCAATTGCCGATTGCTTCGTGACTCGAAGTCGAAGCTGAAGTTCAAGCCCGATCAGAGTTTGCAGAGCAATCGGCAATTAACAGTTTTGGAATCGGTTATTAGGGATGGCTAAACAGGATTACTACCAGACGCTCGGCGTGAAGCGAGATGCTAAGCCGGAAGAGATCAAGAAGGCTTACCGCCGTCTTGCGCGCAAGTATCATCCTGATGTTAATCCTGGTGACAAAGCTTCTGAGGAGCGTTTCAAACTAACGACTGAAGCGCACGACGTTCTCTCCGATCCTAAGAAGCGCGCTGTTTACGATCGCTTCGGGCAATATTCCGACAATCTCGCTGATGCGGCCTCGCGAGGCCCGTCGCCGGGCAGCACCGGAGGCGCCGCTCCGGGATTTGATTTCACCGGTTTTGATTGGGGCACCACTACAGGCACAGGTGGGGGCACAAGTTTTAAAGACATCTTTTCCGACCTTTTCGGCGGTGGCGTCGCAAAGGAACGCGAACCTCCGCGCCCGCAGCCGAAGCGGGGCGCCGATATCGAAATGCCGCTGGCGCTTTCGTTTGAAGAAGCGCTGCAAGGCTTAACCACCAACATCACTGTAAATCGTTCCGAGCAATGCTCACGCTGCAATGGCGCGGGAGACATCGGCGGACCCGTGATGATCTGTCCCACCTGCAAAGGCTCAGGTCAGGTACAAAGGTCCGGCGGTCGTCTGCGTTTTGCACAGGAATGCACTGATTGCGAAGGCACCGGCAGGCGGCGCTCGCCCTGCTCGTTATGCAAAGGCAAAGGGACAACGCCGAAGACTGAAACAGTAAAGGTTCGAATTCCGGCAGGAGTGGAGACTGGTTCCCGCGTCAAGGTTTCTGGAAAAGGCGAAGGCGGAAGGATGGGCGCGCCTGCGGGCGATCTGCACATCATTACGAATGTCGGCAAGCACAAACATTTCACGCGCAAAGGTGACAACATTTACGTCACTGTTCCGATCACCGTTCCTGAGGCGGCATTAGGAGCAAAGATCGAAGTGCCGACGGTGGAGGGCAAAGCGCAGTTGCGCATTCCTCCGGGCACTCAATCGGGCCAGAAGTTTCGTTTGCGCGAGCGGGGCGCGCCTGTGTTGCGCAACCCGGGCTCTAAGGGCGATCAGTTTGTAGAAGTGCAGGTGATTCTGCCGAAAGTTATTTCGGAAGAGACCAAGGAGTTGCTGCGGCAGTATTCGAAAATCAACTCGGAAAATCCGAGAGTTGAAATGGGACTGGAGTGATTGACGATTGCCGATTGCCGATTGAAACGGATTGCCGATTTCCAATTGCCGATTGCCAATTGGAACTTCGGCGAAGGGCTTGAGGTTAAATTGAAGACGGCATTCTAAGGCAAATCACAATCGGCAATCGGCAATCGCCAATCGGCAATGAGAAGATGAAGCGGAAACCGAAGACATATACGATCAGTGCGGTGGCGGAACAATACAGTCTCCACCCGCAGACGTTGCGTCTCTACGAACGTGAAGGACTTCTGAAACCGTCGCGTTCGGAAGGCAACACTCGCCTTTACACTGATACTGATCTCGAGCGCCTGGAATTGATCCTGTCTTTAACGCGCGACCTCGGAGTGAATCTCGCTGGCGTGGAAATCATCATGAACATGCGCGAGAAGATGGATGCCATGCAACACGAGTTTGAGCGCTTCTTCCATTATCTGCAGTCGCACGCGGAAGAAATCACCAACTTCACCGAACCACCTGCCGAAGGCACCAGCGAATCGCTCGTTCGCATCAACCGCACCGCGGTCATTCGCCGCCGCACAGTCTCGCGCGGCTAATTCTTAAAATTTTGCAATGATCTGAAATGGGACGTCCGTTGGACTGTCTTGTTGGAAGTTTTGCGGGGTGCTAGCGTCCCTCGGGCCAGGCGAGTTCTGCTTTTTGGACTTCGTCTTGTCGGCGCTTTTCGTGCGGCTTCGTGTTGATTCGTGGATCGTGTTAGTCGAAACATTTAGCAGTCACGATCCACGAAAACACACGAACCAAACGAATACTGCCCTGCCTCCTACGTTCTAGCGAGTTAGCGTGAGGCGCGGATGGTTCGTTTCGATCAATAGTTCTCTAAAGGCGCAGCTATGTTCCGCGCCTTCCTCACAAGGAGAAGAAGAATGAAATCCTCACATCAAACCTTCGGGCTGCTGTCTCACATTGCGTTCCAGACCACGTTACTGTTTGTCGCGCTGCTTGGGTCTATCCTCCCTTTATCTGCGCAAGATCTGGATAACGTGAGCATCACTGGTCGAGTAGTCGATCAAAATGGCGCGATCATTTCGGGAGCAACCGTGGCTGCCGTTCTAAACAGAACCGCCTCGACTCGCACTGTTGCGGTTGATGCCAGCGGGCGCTTTGACATTCGTCAGCTGGAAGCCGGAACCTATTCCCTGACCGTCGCTGCAGCCGGCTTTGCTCCTTATGAAAGGCGCGAACTGATTCTCGTCGCGGGTCAAACGACGAAGATTGAAGTAACGCTTTTTCCGCAAGGTCTCTCCATCGATCCCATTACTATCGATGCAGAAAACCAAGCCCCAATTGATACGACCCGTACAGTCGTAGGGGGAACGCTGACGACGTTGGAAATTGAAACTCTTCCGATCCCCAGCAGGTCTGCTCTCGATCTGCTTTTCACTTTGCCCGGCATCACGGAAGAACCGCTTTCCACGCGCGACCTTGCCGAAGATCGAAACACGAATGCGGCCAGCAGTCCGGAAGAGGTAGGAACATTCGCCCTCGCCGGTGGACCTGCATATTCAAACAATCTGACGATCGACGGCCTCGACAATAATGACGACCGGGCCGCGCGCGAGCGCTTTCAACCCTCATTGGAAGCCGTCGAAGAAGTTCAGGTCATTGCCAATCAGTTTGCTGCGGAATATGGTCGGGCTTCGGGTGGACGGATCAACATTAAAACCCGCGGTGGAGCTCAAGAGTTTCGCGGGCGCGCCTTCTTTTTCTTCAAGGACGAAGCGCTTAACGCAAACACCTTCAGGAACAACTCACTCGGACTGAAACGACTACCATTGCAGGAACACAATCCTGGTTTCACGATCTCAGGACCCTTGACCTTCCCCCACTTTCACAGCCGGCGCACTTTCTTTTTCACTTCGTATGAACTGACAAAGGTTCTAGACAATGCGCTCATCGATACTCTGGTTCCGGTCTCAGCAAACCCGCGTTTCCCACTTCCCGGGCCGACGACCTTACAAGATCTGCGAATTGAAGATGCCGGCAGCACTTCTATTAGTGCAGAAGTCGCGCCGTATATTTCTCCGATTCCGACTCCATTACGAAATCAAATCTTTACTACTCGAATCGACCATCAGTTCAACGAAACTCACAACGGAACCTGGCTCTATCAACTCGGAAGATTGAACAACCTGCGACAGTTCGGCGGAGGTAATCGCCTCGCGGAAGCAATTCAGGCAAAAACGCGCAACTCAGATGCAGTTTCTTATTCCGATAATTTTGTATTCTCGGCGCGCACCATTAACCAGGCTCGCTTGCATTGGGCCAGGCTCACACCCGGGATCAAGGCTCGTGGCGGAGACACTCCGGTCGTCTTGATCACTCTAAATGATCCACTGCCAGCCGTCTGATCCGGGACATCACAGCGGTACGCTAGTGGCTGGATCCTCAACTACCGGGGCAACAGATCGACGCGAGGTTCGGGTTCAAATCCAGAATGTACTCACTCACCTGGTCGGGGAAGCACGCAATGAAAACTGGCTTTGATATCCAAGCTATCAGTTCAACTTTCATCGATCTCGCCGACGCGTCCGGCACTTTCAGCTTTGCCAGCGCCGGAGATTTCCTGGCAAACACCCCGAGTCGCTTTCGCCAGAATTTTTTAACGGAATCGACGCAACGGAATCGATATCTTGGGTTGTTTTTCCAGGACGAATGGCGGGCGCTTCCCAACGTGATGTTGAGTTATGGGATTCGTTACGAACAAGAGAGCATCATTGCCGATCGGAATAATTGGGCGCCCCGAGTGTCGGTTGCGCTGGATCCCTTTAACTCCGGAAAGACCGTGATTCGCGCTGGTGCAGGAATTTTCTACAACCGTGCGCTCCTGCGGACCGTGGATGATTTCACTCTCGGCGCCCAGCAACGATTTTTTGATACCAACACTCTACGCGATGAAAACAGCGGAAGATTACTGAGCGCCGCGCAACGTCGTGATTTCATCGCGACAAATCTAATCTTTCCCGAAACACTGGCGCCCGATTCGGCGCTTGTGGCGCAGTTTGGTGTGCTTAATACCGGCTTCTCGCGCAGACTCGATCCCAAGTTACGAATTCCTGAAAGTTATCAAACTAATGTGGGAATCGAACGCGATCTCGGCCGAGGATTTACCTTAGAGGCAAACTACACGTTCAATCGCGGCCTGCATCTTTGGCGAGAATTCAATGTCAACGCGCCCCGCCTGCCCGCAGGCTTTAAAAACTTTACCGAGTATTTGGCCACGCGTGATTTTCCAAACTTCCGCGAGGGACCGGTGGGATTGCGTCCTTTATACAATGCGACAGCAGCGGGCGAGTTGATCAGATTCGTTTTCCATTCGAGCGATGCGACGAATCCTAATGCAGTCGGCCATGTACTTGAATTCGGCGTCCCCATTTCCGTAATCAACCTCAACAGTATTTCCTCAACAACAGCCCTCGATGTTGCGCTCGCGGCGTTGACTGAATTGCGTCCTGATCCGACACGTGGGGAGGTGGAACAATTAATTTCCGCGGGTAACAGTTTCTATCGAGCTCTGACACTGGAGCTGCGCAAACGTGTTAAGTCCGGCAAGAGTTTTGGTCTCGCTTTTCGTGCAGCCTACACCTTTTCCAGGTTGATCGACGATGGCGTCGTTAACACTTCCGATGCGCTCACCCCGGGTGATTTTCGCCACGAACGGGCGCGCAGCCTTCTCGATCGCCGCCATCGCTTTGTCTTTTCTGGAACTCTAGATCTGCCTGGCAGCCTTGCTAAGCTGCGCCTCTCACCTATCTTTCGCGTTGCTTCCGGAGCCCCTTTCAACATTTCCAGCGGAGGCGTTGATCGGAATTTAGACGACGTCAGCAACGACCGCCCTAACTTCAATGGCGACCTGGCCGCATTGCGCTGGCGCGGACCGGGTGAAGCAATTGACGCGTCGATACTCGATCATTTCTCGCTGCCGCTCATTGGTCAGGCAGGGACATTGCCGCGCAATGCGGGGCGCGGGCCAGGATTGATGTTGTTTGACGTGAGTATCACGCGTGAGTTTCGAATCAAGGAGCGAATCCGGATTAGACCGGTGATTGAGTTTGATAACGTGTTGAATAAGACGGTCTTTAGTTTCGGGGCCGAGTTCATAAACTTCAACGCGTTGTCACCAACAGCCACGCCGGCACAGCGCCAGGCATTTTTGGACTCGTTTCTATTGACGACGAGGACGCTGCGACAGCGGCAGATTCGACTGGGTTTGAGGTTGGACTTCTAACGCTCTTCGTAATACAGAACTCGGATAAACCCATTGTCACGGTCGAAAAGCTTCAACTGCCAGTTGTACCCTGCTCTTAAGTGAGAACGGCTGTACATCGACGCGTAGCGGGTGGGCGTTACGGAGGCGTTCAGGTCTTGTGCTGCACAGCCCAAGGTCTTAACCTTGTCACCCCGGCGTTGAAACGCCGGGCTAAATTCATAAGACGCGACGCGTCTAAGATTGAGCTCGGTCTTCGTCGCCCACTGCAGCCGCCAGCTGAAGCTTAACGAACATTGAAGTAGCGGACCTAATGCGAAACTAGCGAAACTAACGTCCGGTGAAGGCTTCCTATCGCCTATGCTACACTCAGCTTCGATCTCTTTCAGCTGCAAGTTGAGAGAGCGAGATTGGCGGGTGCAGGCCCCTTCCCAACCTGCAATCAGGATGGTTGATACCCTCTCCAGTACAGATACAGACACCCAGGCAAAGGCAGGCCCCACCGGTGAAGTAGATTCGGCGTTGCTCGACGCTGAGTTATTCGTCAAATACAAGGCTCCGGAACGGGCTATCAAGAGATTAAAGACCGCGCTGGAACGACACCCGCGCTCGATAGCTCTGCGCGAACGGCTGCGCGAAATCGCAGCGGGCCACAAACATTCGGACGAAGCGGCGCGACAGGATTTAGCGCTCGCCAGCCTTTACATTGAACGCGACGATTTTGATAGCGCTTACGATCGACTGCTGGAAGCAAAGCAGCTCGATCCGCGAATTAATATCGCAAAGGGTTTGGACGCAATTCGCAAGGCGCGCCGGCCGGACCTGCAACAACCCGCCGCTGCAATCACTAAACGGGAGTTAAAACGAGAATACGTCACGCTCGCCGGCGACCTCGCGTCAATCAGTTTGTTTGATGCGATTCAGGTTGTTGAGAATGCGAAGCTGACCGGCGCTTTGATCCTTTCGGGCGAGGCTCAGACTGGTCGAGTCTATTTTAATGAAGGCCGGATTGTGGACGCGGAGGCTGCGGGTTCAAAGGGCAACCTCGCGTTTCGTCATATCGTGGAAATGACTAACGGCAGCTTTGAGTTTCAAAAATCCCCGCAGCCATTCCCCGTCGCGCTTCAGGCCGTGAGTAACACCAACCTGATACTCGATACACTGCAACAACTCGACGAAGCTACCAAGGCTTAAGGCGAGGGAGTCGGCGAGCTCTTTGTCAGGAAGACCTGCACTAACTGATTGTCCTGAGAAAGAGTAATAACCTGACCGAAAGTGCCGAATCCCTTAGCAATCACTCGAACCAGGAGTTTTCCTTCGGGCACCGACGATGCACTGGTAGTGCCCTCGCGACTCGTCCGTGGAATCTCTCTCTTAAATTTAACGCCTTCTTCTTCCGACTCCAACGTCACAGTGGCGCCCTCAACTTTCTCGGCGCCGGACGTTACCGCAAGTTGTAACCGCAAGGTTCGCCGCGGCGTGGCTCGGGCTGCTGAGCCCGGGTTATCTTGAGATTTAGCGTACGGGACGTAAAAGAAGAAGACAGCAAAGATCACCAGCAGTAACTTGCAGGCATTGTGTTTGTGCATGGCGGCATCCTTTGTAAAACAATTAGTTAGTAAGGTTAGTGGCCAAATAGCAAGCTTCCTGAAGCGGGAGGTCACGATTATTTGGCATCTAACCAGGAAGTAGTTTTTTCTTTGTTCAGATTTAGCAAAATCTCGTCGTAATAAGGTTTCTCCTTAAGGCTGGCACGCGAGCCGGGGAAGTAGACAAATGTGAAATCGGCATAGTCCACATCGAATGCATTAAGCACGATCGCGCAACGGGATCCTTCGGGAAGGCGAATGTTGTCCAGCATGGGAAAGTCGAAAAACCCGACGGTGAAAACCGCGTCAGCCTCGTCAGTATTGGGAGGGCTTTTGACGATCAATCTAACCCGCAACTCCTGCTTCTCAGTATCAATATCGAGCACCTCGATACGAACTTGTTTTTTTGATGGCGGCTGGTTCGGTTGCGCTGATTTCACCGTCATGAATTTGTCCATCGCAGTGACCCCGCCGGGATGATCTTTAAGGTCCGAGAAGATGACGTTGCCGTCTTGTTTAGCACCCGCCTCGGCAAGCATCGCGACTTGCTTATCAATTACATCTCGAGTCACCCTGGTCAGGCGGTCAATATAATGCTGGTTTTTGCCTCGATCTTCCTCGAGCTTTTTATAGACGTCCTTGAACAGCGGTCCCAGATCGAGAGAGTCGTGAAAGTTGTAAGCCAGCAGCTCAAGATTCAACACCCGTTTCTCGGGAGGCTCGTTAGCGGACGGCTTGAGAAAGTTCGTGATAATCGAATTAAACATCTCCTTGCGCAACGACGTGTCTGCTTCCTCTCGACGACTCATCAACTCGGTGTAGAGACGCAGATTGGTCTCCTTCTCTTGCCGGTCTGCAAGGAAATTCGAGCCAAAGATTCCTACCAAGCCCACGACGATCGCTGTGCCGAGGGCGCCCACGAACTTGAAAATGATGTCTGCTTTGTCCCAGGCATCGCGCTTCGGCTTTGGTTCGACTGGTTGCGATTCTTTCTTCGCGGCCTGTGGGGGAGCGGCAGCTGGAAATACTTCGTCCATCGTTACCTCCTCACCAGCCCCAGGGTGCCGTTGTTATTGACAACGTCAAAGTCGTATCTCAAAGCGCTGTCAGAAGAAAAGACATCGACACTTGGCTGCTGGTTGCGGTAATTAAGTCGGAAAGTACACTTACCACGACCGACGTTGATGCTATAGGCGCCGTAGCCGTCAGTGGTACCGCGAAACGACCCCTCGCGGCAGACAACTTCAAAACCGGCGTGGGCGACTGCACGACCGTCTTCCTTCAGACTTCCGTAGATTTGTCCTGCGTAAGCCGGCGAAGTCAGAACTAACGCCAGCATGATTGTCTTGAGTGCTTTTTTCATAGTTACTCCTTGGGTGGCGCGGCTGGCAAAGCTGGCAACTGTCTGGAACAACGCGCGTTGTACGAATTGATGCAGTTACCGTTCAGCGCAGTTCAGTGTCCATCCAGGATGATTTCGAAGGTTAAAACATTTCTCGTGGGAGCAAGCGCTGCCCTAATGGAAGGAAAAAACTATGGCAGCCGTTTGGATGGAAAAACCCTATGAGCAGCCGTCACCGAATCTTCTGACATGAGCCCTGATTCTCAATCGATCAACAATCGCGCATTTAAAGCCTCGGCGCGTTCGATTGCCGCCAGCAAACGAAGAAACTGAGAGTAGTTCTTGCTGCGGGAAGTGAGGCGGGCTACTTCTGATTGATTCAGATCGTTACGCAGGATCAAGTCGAGAAAGTCGTAATAATCGGCGGTGGCCGCGGCAGGCAGCTCCCGGGTATAGCTGGTCGACCTCGTAGTCGTCTGAACGAAAGCAAGCGAGCAGATCGAAGATGTTGTCCGTCGAGAGCGCAATCGCTTCGCGAGTTAAGCGGATTGGGAGACGGAGTTCGTAGAAACGTAATCCTTCCGAGGTTGTTACTCGACGCAGTTCTTTCGTTGCCTCGCCGTCGAAAGGTGATTCAGCATCCACCAGGATTCGCAGCAGGCGTGGTTGATCTTCCTTATCCAACGTGTCGAGGCAAAGCTGCACGCGGTCGGCGATGAACTTCTCAAACTGAGCCTCGATAGGATAGGTGATGCGGCCCAGGCAGCCGACTGATTCACCCTCGCCTGCTGCTTCGATGGGAAGAAACGAAGGGCAGTGTGGGCAGACCTCAGTTTCGATCTGCATTGTTTCGACTTCCGAGCTCGCATTTTCCACCCAGCGAAGTTTGTCTTCTGATGGGGCACTGGTGTCGCCAGTGGTCAGGCGTGTATGGAGACTGCTCAACCGGCCCCAGTCGCGCAGGTGTTTTTCGGAGTGACGAGCCCGAAGAACGCAAGGATATTCAACGGCAAATTCCAGAGACATCGTCTAACAATAAACTACAGAAGGCAGAAGGCAGAAGGCAGTAGGCAGTGGGCAGTAGGCAGTAGGCAGTAGGCAGTGGGCAGGTGGGCAGTGGGCAGTGGCAGTGGGCAGTGAGCAGTAGGCGGTGGGCAGTAGCAGTCGGGCAGTTCGCGAAACTTCGGGTCTCTTCGTGTGGTTTGATGGGCCGTGCTCAGCTGTTCAGGAAAAACAACTGCCCACTGCCCACTGCCTCTGCCCACTGCCCACTGCCCAACTGCCTACTGCCTTCTGCCCACTGCCCACTACAGATTAGTAGGCATCGCAGTCGAGTCAGCGGCAGCGGTGGTCGCCTTCGGCAGTTCTGGCGTGAAATCCTCACCGGGATTGATGAATTGGTTTCTCTCAAGAAGATATTGCTTGTCGTATAACTGTTTGTAGCGACCAGCGGCGGCCAGCAATTCCTCATGCGTGCCGCGCTCAACGATTTCACCGGCTTCCAGTACCAGGATTTGATCGGCGCTGCGGATGGTAGAGAGTCGATGCGCTATCACAAACGTAGTGCGTCCACGCCGCAAAGTCTGTAATCCGTCTTGAATCATCGCTTCACTTTCACTGTCCAAACTGGAAGTCGCTTCGTCGAGGATCAGGATTTTGGGTTCCGCCAGGATGGCCCTCGCGATTGCTACTCTTTGCCGTTGACCGCCTGACAGCTTTACGCCGCGCTCGCCCACCACTGTGTCGTAACCATCAGCGAATCCGTTAATGAATTCTTCACAGTGCGCAATGCGGCTGGCGGCGATGATTTCGTCGCGCGTCGCATGCGGATAAGAGAATCCGATGTTCTCGGCAATGGTGCCGTCAAAAAGAAAGTTGTCCTGCAAAACCACACCAAGTTGGTTTCGGTAGTCCTTTAGCCGGATCGAAGTCAGGTCGCGTCCATCAAGAGTCACCAAACCCGAGAGGGGTCGATTGAAAGCCATCACCAGACTAATCAAGGTTGATTTGCCTGAACCGCTGGAGCCCACCAGGGCGGTAGTCGATCCGGCGGGTGCGACAAAGGAAACGTTGCGCAGCACCGGAGTGTTGTCGTTGTATTCAAAACTGACATCGTGGAAAGCAATCTCGCCGACGATCGTTTCCAGCGAGGCTCTTTGCGCTTCGTCCTCGTCCTCTGTAGCCATCCGCCGAATCTCTCGGATTCGATCGAGGCCGGCAAAGGCTTCCGTAATCTGCGTGCCAATTGAGGCGATTTCTACCAGCGGTGCAGCTACCAACCCGGTGAAGATCATGTACATGAAAAGATCGCCCAGCGTCATGCGGCCATCGAGTACGGCCCTTCCACCGATGAGGATCAGAATCACTCCGACGACACCCACGATGATGGTAGAGAAAGCCGTAACACCGGATACTGCCGTCATCGATCGTGCTATGTTGCGGAACAATCGATGCGCGCCGCGCGCGAACACCAATTCTTCGCGCTTCTCCGCTGCGTAGGCTTTGACGATGCGGATGCCGCCCAGCGACTCAGTCAAGCGGCCGGTTACTTCCCCATGAATTTTTCCGCGTTCACGGAACAGCGGCCGGAGCTTTTTGAATGCTACGGCCATCACTCCGCCAAACGCCCCTAACGCCAGCAGCGTTATGGAGGTCAAACGCCAGTTCAAATAAAAAAGCACAACGAGAGCGATCGCGGCGCTAACCAGGCCCCCAATCAATTGAACAAGGCCGGTGCCCACAAGGTTTCTAATACCTTCGGCATCGGTCATGATTCGAGAAATCAGGACACCAGTCTGGGTTGAATCGAAGTATCTGATGGGTAGGCGTGAGACGTGTTCCTGCACTCGCTTGCGCATTTCAGTGATGGCCCGTTGCGCGGCAACGCCCAGGACCTGCGAGAGAGTGAAAGAAGTGAGCGCCTGAATGATGGTTGCGCCTCCGGCAGCCAGAGCCAGGGGCATCAGGAGATCGCTGCGCTGTTTAAGAATGACATCGTCGATTAGATACTTCGAACTCGCCGGCAGGACCAGGCCAACCACACGATTAATAATCATCAGCACCATTCCGATGCTTAGCCGGTGACGGTGGGCCCAGATCAGCTCGCGAGCATCGCGCCAGGCCGCAGCGGGGGTGACGCGGGTCTTCTTATCTTTTTCGATTGCGGTACTCATTGGGGTTAGAACTTAACGCTAACGTAAATAGGAGAGTGCGACAAGTCAGTGAGTGGGCAGTGAGCAGTGGGTCAGTGAGCTGTGGAGCAGCCTGAGTAAAATCAGTGTCGTTGTTAATTTCGTGTCGTTCCGTGTCATTTCGTGGATCGCTTTTTCGGAAACGACTGGGCACGATCCACTAAACCACACGAACAGACACGAAGATTAACCACCCCACTGCTCACTGCCCACTCTTCACTGCCCACTACTTACTGCCCACCGCTAACTGCCTTATGATAAGCTTTAGCAACCGAGAGCTTCGTTCGTTAATCACTCCCTTGCTACTGACTCTCAGCAGGTCCAGAAAGGCTTTCTATGGCACTCAGTCAAGACCTATTGGACATACTTGCCTGCCCCGCTTGCAAAGCGCCGGTGGAATTGAAACCGGATGGCAGCGGTTTAAAATGTGTTCAGTGTAAGCGCGTCTATCCGATTCGCGACGACATCCCGGTGATGTTGATTGACGAAGCGACGACGGAAGATTCAAGCCAAGATGAAGAGCCTGCGCGACATCGTTGAGTCGTCCCCACAGTTGCGTGATGCGGCGATGCATAGTTTGCGCCTCGAGGAAGAACCGCAGCCGCTCGGTCCGGCGCTATGGGACTGGGCGGACGTAAAGAGCGTCCTTCTCATCAGACTTAGATCGATAGGCGACACAGTCCTAACAACTCCGTCGTTATATGCGCTCAAAAGATTTTTGCCTCACGCGCGCATCGACATTCTTTTGGAAGATTGGGTAGCGCCTGTGCTTGAAGGCTTTCCCTACGTGGACAACGTCATCACGCTTAAACGGAACAGCACGACGGCGCGGGCGCGTGTCGCGCGCCAGTTGAGATCTATGCATTACGACGTTGCATACAACCTTCACGGCGGCACCACGGCGACTCTGATTACCCGCGCCTCAGGCGCAAAACGCCGTGTGGGCCTGAAAACCTATCAGTACAGTCGGCTGTATACACATTTGGCGCCTTCGCCTTTACTCTTGTGGCAACGCGATCACACACACTCCGTCGAACAGCAGCTTGCGCTACTTGGTTGGACCGGCGTTCCCGTCAGCGATCGGCCGCCGACGCAACTCGCAGTTGTAGAGCATGCCTCTGCCAGCGTTAGAAGACGTTTGCGTGAAGCTGGTTGGGATGAACAGACTCCACTGGCCGTGATCCATCCCGCAGCTGCATTCGCTACCAAACAATGGGCGGTGCAAAAGTTTGCCCGTGTCGCGGATTATTTGGCGCAGCGTGGATTTGCTGTTGTAGTGATCGCGTCTCCGGCTGAAGTTCGCCTCGTGGATGAGCTGAAGCAGCAGTCATCGGCGCCCTTAATTCGTTTTACCGACCTTTCTTTACCGGAAGTGACGGCGCTGTCATCGCTGGCCCGGCTGTTTGTCGGAAATGATAGTGGCATTGCCCACATCGCGGCTGCGGTAGGTTTGCCGTCGGTAGTAATCTTCGGCTCTTCAAACGTTGCGCATTGGAGTCCCTGGGCAAAGGCGCCAGCAGAAGTTGTGCTGGAAGAGATGGACTGCCAGCCTTGTCATGGTTACTACTGCGAAAAGTTTGCGCAGCCTGAATGCATCCTGCGCGTACCGGCGGAACGCGTGATGGCTGCAGTCGATAGGATTCTGAGGGAAAGCACGTAGAAAAAAACGAACTTTGTACTTTGTGCTTTGTTTGCTTGCGAGAGTTGACGGACTGTCCAACTGAGGTTCGGGCAAGTCGCCGAAGATGCTCGGAAGAAACCAGGGACAACTTACACAGCGCATAAGCAGCTGACATGGAACAACTCTCACGACAACGGGTCGAGCAGTTGACTCTAGCGATGCGCGACCGCAAGGTCGTGGTCTTGGGCGACGTCATGCTGGACGAATTTGTCTGGGGCGATGTGACGCGAATTTCGCCGGAAGCTCCAGTTCCAGTCGTCGAAATTAGGCGCGAGTCCGTTCATCTCGGCGGCGCAGCTAACGTACTGGCGAACCTCGTCGCCTTAGGCGCGCGTGCTTCAGTGGTTGGGGTGGTTGGTAACGATGCCGCCGGAGAGCGATTGCGCAGGAGTTTGAAAGAATTAAGTGCAGAAGACGGGTTTCTAGTCACCGACGACCAACGTCCCTCCACCGTCAAAACCCGGATCATTGCACACAGCCAGCTGGTAGTTCGGGCCGATCGCGAGTCGCGGCAACCGGTAAACGGTAAGACCGAAGCGCGAATCATAGAGTCGCTGCAGAAGGCCCTGGAAAATGCCGATGCTCTGGTAATTTCTGACTACGATAAGGGAGTCGTAACGCCGCGAATTCTGGCCCAGGTCCTGCCGCTTGCTTACGAACGCGTTCCGGTTCTGATTGATCCTAAGCTACGCAATTTTTCTGCTTATCGGCCGGCTACGCTCGTGACGCCAAACCATCATGAAGCGCTACGCATGACCAACCTCGAAAACGATACTGATGAAGGACTGCGCGAGGCTGCTACCCGGATTCGCGCGGAACTTAATTGTGACGCCGTCTTAATCACGCGTGGCGATCGTGGCATGGTTTTGCTGGAGGGTGACGGTGATCCGGTTTATGTCGCCACGGCGGCGCGTGAAGTTTATGATGTGACTGGTGCGGGCGATACTGTAATAGCCACGCTGGCCGCGGCACTCGCGGCCGGCTCGTCATTACTTGAAGCGGCGGGGCTCGCGAATCATGCGGCGGGTATTGTCGTCGGCAAGATCGGCACTGCAACCGCCGGCGCTTCCGAACTAATTAATTCATTCAACTGATCGGGCCTTCATGATCGGCAAAACCCTGGGCAGCTATCGGATTTCGGAGAAGCTTGGCGCTGGCGGGCAGGGCACAGTCTACAAAGCAACCGACATCAAACTGGGGCGGTCCGTCGTCGTAAAGGTGTTGCCGCCCGAACTCACTTCCAAAGAAGCGAATCTGAAACGTTTTGAACGTGAAGCCCGGCTCGCCTCGTCCCTCGATCATCCAAATATCTGCACCATCTTTGATCTAGACGAAGTCGATGGCGTGCACTTCATTGCCATGCAGCACATTGAAGGACGCAATGTGCGGCAGCTTGTGGCCGGGCGGCCACTCGAGCTGAAAAGTACGCTCCTAATCGCGATCCAGGTTGCCGATGCCCTGGCCGCAGCCCACGCTCGCGGCATCATTCACCGTGATATCAAGTCAGGGAATGTGATGGTCGCGCCTTCCGGGCAGGTGAAGATTCTCGACTTCGGATTGGCCAAACTGCTCGATGACGAACAAGCCGGGGCCACGGGAATTCATCACACCGAGCTGACGGAAGTCGGCGTTCCTTACGGCACCGCCACTTACGCCGCGCCTGAACAAGCACGTGGTGATCGCGTCGATAAGCGCGCCGACATCTTTTCCACCGGCGTTCTGCTTTATGAAATGCTGACGGGAACCTGGCCGTTTCGTGGCAAAACCACGATTGATGTGCGCCATGCTGTCTTGCATGATGCGGCGCGGCCGGTCGAGGAACTTCGTCGAGAACCGATTCCGCCGCAACTACAGCAGATTCTGGATCGCAGCATGGCCAAGGAGCCTCGCGATCGATATCAGAGGATGGAAGAGATGCGCGACGACTTGCGCACCGTGCTGCAGGAACTCGGGGAAGCCACGTACTCCGGCGTAACGGCCGAGCCCGCCAGGCATTTGGGTGGTCAGAGTTCTGTGTCGAAAGCCATGCGTTGGTTGAAATCAATTGGCCGGTCAGAAGCGCCGACAACTTCACCGACGTTCGCGACACCAACCAGGCAAGGAGTTCACGAGACGCCTTTTACAACCATGGCGGACCAGGAAAAGAAGAGCCTGGCGATCATGCCGTTCCGTAACTTGAGCAACGATCCCACGTCGAGCTTTTACGAATTCTCACTTGCAGACGCAGTGATCACTGAGCTGGCGCGGGTGCGCTCACTTGTCGTGCGCCCTTCGTCAGTGATCGCGAAGTATCAGGGACAACAAATCGATCCGCGCGACGTGGGACATGATCTAAATGTCAGTGCGGTGCTCACAGCCGGGTTCATGCACGCCGGTGAACATTTTCGAGTGACCGCGCAACTCCTGGACGTCGCATCCGGCGACATCCTTTGGAGCGACCGGATTGACACTTCCGCGTCCGACATTATTGTCGTACAGGACACCATTGCTCAGCGAATTGTTGAAGGCTTGCGACTCGAGTTAACACATGCTGAACAGGAAAATATCGCGAAGCCCAGAACTGAGAATGCCACCGCTTATGAGCAATATTTGCGAGGCAGAGATCTATTTGCACGTTTCATCTTTCGCACGATTGCTGCGGAAGATTGCAACGCCGCCATCGAACATTTCCAACGCGCGGTCGAACTCGATCCGAATTTTGCCCTAGCTCATGATGGACTGGGCGCTTCTTATGTGAACCGGGTTTTTAAGGGACTGGGTGGCGCTGAAGACTACGAGCGTGCCGAAGTGGCGTTCAATAAAGCCCTGGCGATTGATCCGCAATTGATCGAGGCGCGCATGTTGATGGTTTTTGTCTACATGTGGCGTGGCCAAAAACAGAAGGCACGTGAAGAGGTGGCGCGCGCGCGGAAGGAAGCTCCCGACGAACCGGTGGTGCACTTTGTTAAGGCGACGTTGCATCGTTTGGATGGTGAGTATGGGCGGGCACTGCGGAGTTACGATCGGTTGGTGCGGCTCGATCCCGCCGCGCACGTCGTGGCGAGTTACAACCGCGCCGCAGTGCACATGTACATGGGTCACTTCGAAGAAGTCTTCAAGCAATTAGACAACGCCGGCGAGCCCGAAAATCCACTGGTGAAAACTTTCCGCGCGTTGGCGTTGTATTACACGGGTCAGACGGACGCCGCTGCCGACTTGATGCAACAAGTCGTTGCTAAACATCCAAACATGCATGGCGTGCGGCCATTCATGGCGATCTTCTTAAGTGCTCAGGGCAAACATGCTGAGGCAATGGCTCAGTTGACCAATGGAGTAATCCGCAACGCTGAGGTTGATCCGGACATTGCTTATTCCGTCGCGTCCGTTTACGCACTTGAAGAACACCGCGAAGAAGCTTTTTCCTGGCTGAGTCGCGCCATCGCATTGGGCAATGAGAACCGGCCCTGCTTTGAAAACGATCCGAACTGGGCCGCCTTACGCGACGATGAGCGTTTTCAGGAACTGATGAAAAAAATCAAAGCGCCGCCGAGCACGACACCAGAGAGTTGATTCAAAAGCTCAGGTCCCCATTACAAAGACGCCTGCCATCATCCAAAAACCAATGATTCAGTTTTCAGTTTCAAAAATAATAAGTCTTGTATTGCTCGCAGCAATTGTCTTTCAGGCGAGCTTCTCATCGACAGCCGGAAACCAAAACGCGCAACGAGAGCGGAAAGTCACGCAACCTTCGCCATCCCCGTCTCCGGCTTTCCTGCCAACGCCGACACCGACTCCTGAAGCACTTGCTACACCCACGCCCGCGCCGACGGTAGCACCGCGAGCAGCAACAACCACTCTCACGCTGCCGGCCTTACAGACGAGCATCTTCGAAGTTTTGCGGCGGCCGCAGCTGGAGGCGGCCATCGTGGGGATTAAGGTGGTGTCGCTGGATAGCGGGCGGGTCTTGTTTGAAGAGAATGCGCGAAAACTTCTGCGACCGGCGTCGAACATGAAGTTGTACACCGTCGCGGCGGCGATGGACCGCCTGACGCCCGATTATCGTTTTCAAACTTCTGTTTATGCGGATGCCCGGCCAAATGCCGCCGGCGTGTTGCGTGGTGACTTGACGATCTATGGACGCGGCGATCCATCTATTGCCGCGCGTTTTAATAACGGGGACTACTTTAAAGGCATTAACGATCTCGCGGGCCAAATCGCCGCGGCAGGCGTTAAGCGAGTTGAGGGTGATCTGGTTGGCGACGAAACATATTTCAGCGGTGCACCTTATGGGTCGGGTTGGAATTGGGAAGATCTTCAGTGGTGGTACGGCGCCGAGGTTTCATCTTTGACCGTCAACGATAACGCTCTCGATCTGTCAATCAAGCCAGGGAGTGAGATTGGTCAACCTGCCGTGATTACCACCGGCCCTCCGGATCCCTTATTGAAGATTACAAACAAGGTTGTCACGGGGCCGCGAAGCAGCAAACGCGATTTGAACATGTACCGCGGTTTGAATTCAGATACTTTCGAAATTGTTGGTTCAATACCGCTTGAGGATCGCGGCTTCACGGCGGGGATTGGTATGTCGCATCCGGCACTGTTGTTCGTTTACCTCTTGAGAACCGCATTGGGGCAACGCGGAATTACCGTCACCGGCAAGTCACGAACTATTCCGCCTGGGAATTTTTTAGGCACCGTTCCGGCGCCCCCAGCAACAACCAGGATTGAGATTGCGACGTTGCAGTCGCCACCTTTTAGTCTTGTGGCAGCGCAAACTTTGAAGCCCAGTCAAAATCTTTACACCGAGATAATTCTGCGGACTTTGGGAAAGGTGGCGGCGACACCAGCGTCACCCCTGAACAACATCCGCACGTCCGAGGCAGCGGGCCTCGAAGTTGTAAAAACGTTTCTTAAAGAAGCTGGTGTTAACCTGACCCCGCTTTCGTTGACTGACGGCTCGGGTCTCTCGCGAAACGACATGGTTACTCCCGAGGCGTCGGTGCAGCTCCTGATCTATATGAGCCGTCATCGGTTCGCAAATAGTTTTCGCGAGGCCCTGCCAATCGCAGGCGTCGACGGAACGTTGCGTAATCGGATGAGAGGCACGGTTGCGGAAAACAACGTTCGCGCGAAGACCGGATCCCTTAGTTCCGCGGCGACATTGTCTGGTTACGTCACGACCGCGGCCGGCGAGAATTTGGCCTTTTCAATCATGGTAAATAACTATCCCGAAGATACGGAAGTGCGCGCACTCTGTATCGATCCGATCGCGGTATTGCTGGCCTCGTTCGCCGGCAAATCGTGAACGACACGAAGGAGGATGCTATGTCAGTCGATATGCTTGTGAATATGTGGAAGGAGTTTCGCAAAGGTTTGATCGCGGAAGTCGAACAGATTCCTGAGGACAAGTTTGATTTTCGCGCTACGCCGGAAACGCGCACCATAGCCGAGTTGCTGCAGCACGTCGTAGAAGTACAGAAGATGCTGATTGGCGAAGCATGTCGCGCCGACGGCAACCTGCGCCGCCAGTCTTTCGCGGATCACGTCAATGAGTACGCTCCGGAAGCTAAGGCGGTTACTGAGAAGAATGGATTGCTTGAATTGTTACGCAGCAGCATGGAGGTGTGCGAAGCAAGCATTCGTTCCAATGATGATTTAATGCACGGCTCGATGGGTGGCATGGACGGAAAGCCAACCCCAAAACTTAAAGTCGTTAATTTTGCGATGTCGCATGAGATGTATCACCGCGGTCAGCTCACGGTTTACGAACGACTCCTGCATTTAGAGCCGGCGCTTACCAAACAGTTTGCGCGAATGACAGCTCAGGCGAACGCATAAACCTCGTATGCCTCCAAGCTTTATTAAGTTTCACGGATTCGGCAACGACTACATTGTGATTGAGGCTGAACGCCTGGCGACGATTGCCAGCCTCAGCGACTTTGCGCAAAGGATCTGCGACCGGCATTACGGCGCGGGCGCTGATGGGATCGCTGTCGTGAGCCCTTCACTCGAACCAAACGCAGACTTTCGTGTACGAATCTTCAATCCTGATGGCAGCGAAGCCGCACTTTCCGGTAACGGCACTCGCTGTGCTGCCGCTTACCTCTTCTACCAAAACCTTTGGGAAGCAGCAGAATTACGATTGACTACTCGCTCCGGAGTCAAACGTTATTTCATTCGCGAACAGCCGGCGCCCGGGAAGTTCATTTTTGATTCAGAGCTAGGCCAACCGCGATTTTCCAGCGAAGCGATTCCCATGCGGACGGATCCGCAACTGGATCGTGTTGTGAATTATCCACTCCCAGTTGCTGATCAAACACTGCCGGTCACGGCTTTGGAGATGGGCAACCCGGTCTGCTGTATTTTCGTCAATGACTTTTCTGATCTGGATTGGCGTGCGCTCGGTCCGCAAATAGAAAATCACCCACAGTTTCCGGATCGCACGAACGTGACTTTCGTGAAGGTTCGTTCTCCCCGAGATTTGGAGTTGCGCATTTGGGAACGGGGTGTGGGGGAAACATCGGCATCCGGAAGCTGTTCCTGCGCCTCAGCGGTGGCGGCAATGATTAATGGAAAAGCCGAACGCCGAGTAAACGTAGAGACCCCGGGCGGAACTGTTCAGATTCATTGGCGCGACGATGACGAGGTTGTGATCACAGGCAGTGCTGAAGTAGTTTATTCTGGTGATTGGTTGGGATCAGCCGGATCCTGACTTGGTTTTATTGCAGACTTAAGGAATTAAACCCCGCCGAAATGCCCTTCCCAACCCAAACCAGCTTTGTTTTTCGTTTCCTGCTGGCCGTTTCGTCGGCAGCTCTTGCCATTGGCGCCACCGCGTGCGCCGGTCGCAGTTGTCCAAAAGACTGAAGCCGAAGCGATTCGCAACTTCGGAAGCCCCACCTACAAGTGTGCCGTTGTGGATGGGAAACCTGACTCGCGATTTCTACGGCACAGGGCCCTGGCCGGATCGCCCGGTCGAGGTCATCTGGGAAGTCGAAACTAAACTTATCTCTGGACGACTGCATAAGGATGGTTGGGGCGGAACGAGTTGGCCCGGACAGCCTTCGGTGGCGGGTGACCGCGTCTATTTCGGATCTGCAGACGGCAATCTGTACTGTCTCGATAAAAGAGATGGGACTCTAATTTGGAAGTTCAAAACCGCAGACAGTCTGAAAGCTACGCCGACGATTGCTGGAGATAAGATCATTGCCAGTGGCTTGGATCATTACGTCTATTGTCTAAACGCAGCCGATGGCTCACTAATCTGGAAGTACAAAACCGGGTTCGAAGTCGATTGTTCGGCTGCGGTGATTGATGACAAAGTTTACTTTGGCAGCGAGGACGGTTTCTTCTATTGCCTCAGCCTGAAGGACGGATCTCTCGTTTACAAGACCGAGCGACTTGGATCCATGGAGGGTAGTTTTTCGGTTGTTGATGAGCGCATTTACATCGGCACCGAGCAGGGCGACCTTTATTGTTTGCGACTGAGCGATGGCGCCACGGTTTGGAAAGCGCGGATCGGGGCCGATTCCGATTCGACGCCCGTAATTGCGAAGGGTCTTGTTTACACTGCCGCTGAAGATGGTTTCGTTTACTGTTTCCAACAATCCGACGGCTCTCTCGTTTGGAAGTTTAAAGCCGACGGCGGCTTAAGCCGGAATTTCAAAGAGCGCAGCGGGTTCTGGGCTAGTCCTGTTTTGCAGAATGATCGTGTCTACATCGGATCGAACAATGGTCAGCTTTACTGCCTGACCGCAGCCAAGGGCGAACTGGTTTGGAAGCATCTTGTTCGAGCCCCGATTTGGGGAACGGCCCCAGTTGTTGACGGACGAGTAGTCTTTGGCGACAAGGCGGGGTGGATGTACATGTTGTCTGCTGACGACGGACGCCGGATTTGGGAATTAAAGATTGGCGATAACATCAACGCCACACCAGCAATTCTCGACGGCAGGATCTACATCGGAGCTTTTAACGGGAAACTTTATTGTTTGGGGTAAGAGATCTGGTCAGTGGTCAGTGGTCAGTAGTCCGTCGGTTAAAACTCTAATTTGGTGTTGTCGTGGTAGTTCGTGGATCGTCTCCTTGGGTCGAACAGAGATACGATCCACCAAATCACACTAACCAACACGAACCTGAGCCGACACTAACAACTAACAACTGACAGCTGACTAACTGACCACTGACCACTGACAACTGACGACTTTGATTTACCTAATCGATAACACCATCGACGGCCAGGGCGCGAGCCCCGGCGAAATCCGCGCCGCCCTCGAGCGCACCCGGCCGGACCTTGAAGTCCTGACAGAACCGTTTGCTGAAGTCTCGCTTGAACGGGTTCAATCCCTAAATCCATCCCACATTTTCCTCAGCGGCCAAAGTCACCCTTGGGATCGTTACCCGAGCGAATCCCTGGCTGGCGTCTTTTCGGTAATTCGCCAGGCCGATAAGCCGATCCTGGGAGTCTGTGGCGGTCACCAACAGATGGCGCTGGCGTTCGGGGCGCCGGTTTCGTTAATGGGACGGTTGGCGCCTGGCGAAGGCTACACGGGGGCCAAGCGGGAGCGGGGATTTGCCGAAGTCGAGACAAATGCTCAGGGGATCTTCAAGGGTCTGCCCCGAAACATCACGGTCTGGCACTCCCACTTCGATGAAGTCAAAGCCCTCCCAACAGATTTTGTAGTGACCGCAGCGAACGAAACATGCCCGATTCAGGCGATGCAGCACAACGAACGGCCGCTTTTTGGTGTGCAATTTCACCCGGAACTGTTTGACGACCAGCATCCGGATGGCCGTCGAATCCTGGAAAATTTCCTCGCCATTTGAAGATTCAACCCGCCTCAAGTTTGGCCCTCCACTGATTTTCTCCACCTTTTAACTTCAATTATTTGTAGACTTACGTAGATCGGCCTGTTTTGGATAGCTATTCGAGCCAGCTTCCGGCTGGACGGTCCCAACCTCGTATGCTAGCCTCCTTAATGGAACAAGCGAGGGTCATGCTCGCTTGTTTTTCTTTAGCTCACTGGTTCCTTTTGGCGCCTGCATCAAGGATGCAAGCCCCCAACTCCGGCTGACCTCGTTCAGACTCCTAGAGCCGGAGGTCGAGTCTTAGGAAAGAACAGACTCGCGCACACGCCAGAAGGATTAACCCTTAACCTCGGTAGGAGACCCGACCTGATGAAATCACTTTTTAGTGGCAGCGCTTTACTCGTTTTTACGCTTCTCTCAACTTTCATAGTCTTTTCAGCCAAGCCCTCTTTAGCAGAAACCCTTCTCACGAAATTCCAAAAGCCCTCGGTTTCCCCTCAGTCAGAACAGTCAAGCGAGATCAAACGCGATTGATGAAGTCGAGGCAGACGTCGCTAAGGCGAATGCGGTCGATAGTTCCGACGCCAAACCCCTGACCGCTGCCGATGTAGCGGTCATAAACCCCGACGCAGGCGTTCATTACATAGCGACCGCCTACAGCCTTCGAGGCAGGACTGCCAGCGGCCGGTACGTAAGTCAGGGAATAATTGCCGCTGATCCGCGCGTTCTGCCGCTTGGTTCGCGTGTGCGGCTGGAAGCCGGACCCTGGAGCGGCGAATACCTCGTGGCCGACACGGGAGGCCTAATCAAGGGTCGTAAAATCGATATCTGGACGCCCAGTTCCCGCGAGGCGATGAGGTTCGGCCGGCGAAAGGTAAAGCTGACCGTCCTCAGTTATCCACCCAAGCGTGCTTCAAAGAAACGCGTTTAACCAAAGCAACACTGCAATTGAAATGGGCGAAGATATCTTTCTTCGCCCATTTTGCTGTTTGTTAGTGGCTTCGGGGCCGTGGAGAGGAATGCGATCGGCCTTACCTCGATAATCAGAAAGTGGGAGTGCTTCGGCTATGCCGCCGGATGTGCGGCGGCGAAGCCGTGTGTTAAGTAGTTCGACTTTTGGGCAAACCCAATAAGATCCCTCAGCACCCAAACCCACTGCCCGCACGTGTTAAGATTGCGTTCCCCTTACTCAAGAAACGACAGCCAAGGAGTACCAGATGGCGGTATCTCAATTGTCGGCGTTTGCCGACGACAGCCAACAACAGATTCCGGTTCCCGAGTCGTTAGTGGAAGTCACTCGCGGCGCCATCACCGAGTCGCGTCATCGTGGTCACATAGTGGCGATCGAACCCGACGGTCGCATCGTCGCTTTCCTCGGATTTCCTGAGACAGTCACTTTTCTGCGCTCATCGGCCAAGCCTCATCAAGCCATTCCGCTTCTTGCTTCCGGTGCTGCCGACCATTTTGGCTTCAACGAAAAAGAGATTGCGCTGGCGTGCGCGTCGCATAGCGGCGAATCAATCCATACCGAGATTGCTGCCAGCATGTTGAGGAAGATTGGTCTTGGCCCCGAAGCGTTGAAGTGTGGTGTTCATGAACCATTCAGTCCTGATGTAACTCGCGAGTTGCGCGAGCGCGGGGAAGAGCCGAACGTCCTACAGAACAACTGTTCGGGAAAACATGCGGGAATGTTAGCGCTGGCAAAGTTCCTCGGCGCTCCGACGGAGGATTACGACCTTGCGGATAATCCGGCGCAGCTCGCGATTGCTGACACGATTTCGCAGTTTTCCGATATCGCCATCGAGGACATTTCTGTGGGAATTGATGGGTGTGGTGTCCCCGTTTTTGGCATCACCATGAAAGCAATGGCGTTGATGTATGCCCGTCTGGTTGCGCCGCCCCCGGAGTTTGACGCCTCGACTCAGGCCGCGTGCTCGCGCATCGTTTCCGCGATGACTGCCCATCCTGAATTGATTGGTGGAACTAAGGACCGCCTGGACACGGAAATGATGCGAGGAGCTGGCGGAAGCTTAATTTCCAAAGTAGGCGCCGAAGGAGTCTACACAGCCGGCGTATTGCCCTGCCCGAATTGGCCCAATGGTTTGGGTTTGGCTCTAAAGATTGAAGACGGCGACGATCACCGCGCGCGACCGACGGTGGTAATTGAATCCTTGCACCAGCTTGGCGTGCTTACCGATGAAGCCCGCGAAGCAGTCGCAAAATATGCTTTTTTCCCCGTTCGGAATCGTCGTAATGAAGTGGTCGGAGAAGTTCACGCCGCGTTCAATCTAAATGTGGTCGGGCGAGACTGATGACAGAAATCAATAACAACGGTGCACAGATGGCCGCTGAGCAACCCCCACTGCTTCGCGACTCTAAGGGGAGGATCGACGTTGACTCGGTTCCGGACGTGATTCAGTGGTTCCTCGACTTTGATCAGCGTGTCGCCATCATTAAACATCCGCGAGTTGAGGAACTGTTCCACTGGAAGCAGGAGCAAAGTCGCGCCGACGGCGAAAAGGTGTTTAATTTCAATCGCGCTGAAGATCGACTCGCAATCGGAATCATTCAAGCCTTAGCTGAGAACAACAATGAGCAAGCGCTACACGGTTGGATCAGCCAACTCTTACAGGCACTGAACACAGCCTCGCAGGCCAACGAGTCGACCGCGGAGGCTTACCGGCTGGACTTGAAGAGCGCGTCCTCTGTGGTAAAGGAAGCCGACAAAATACCCGCACAACGTGGCCGCCGAGATTTCCTGGTCAACTGCTGGGTCGAGACACTTTGCACGGCGGAAGCCCGTGTGCTTGGCTGGTTGTATAAAGAGTTCTATGGCCGGCCTTTTGCACCTTAACGAAACATCAGTGCTCGCCCTCAGAATCAATGAATGAACAACTCCGAGCGCTATTTCCCGTCACCCGATCTCTTAACTACCTGAACCACGCCGCCGTCTCACCCCCTCCAGCGCCGACAATCGCAGCCGTCGAGTCGCAACTTCGCGACGTAAATCGCAATGGATCGTTGAATTATCGCGAGTGGGTCGCCACAAAAGAAAGAGCGCGCATACTTCTGGCCGGCATGATTGGCGCGCGACCGGAACAAATCGCCTTCATGCGCAATACTTCCGATGGATTGTCGTCTGTCGCTAATGGTTTGCGCTGGCAGGCGGGCGACAATCTTGTAACTTTTAATAAAGAGTTTCCCTCGAATGTGTACCCTTGGCGGCGGCTACGGGACACATTAGGCGTCGAGATCCGGATCTGCGAAGAGCGGGACGGCCGCATCGACTTGGATGAGTTGATTGGTTTGATAGACGCGCGAACGCGTCTTATCGCGATTAGCCATGTGCAGTACGCGTCAGGCTTTCGCGCCGACCTGGAGCGGCTGGGCCGAGCGGCCCGGCGCCATGATGCGTTGCTGGTCGTTGATATTATTCAGTCGCTGGGTGTGATTCCCATCGACGTCGACAGCGAATTGATCGACGTTGCCGCAGCTGCTGGGCACAAGTGGCTTTTGACTCCCGAAGGCATTGGCCTGCTCTATTTATCTGATCGGGCGCGCGCCCGAATCGAACCGACACTAGTTGGTTGGATCAGCGTTGCGAATCCCGACGACTACTATAATTTCGACCAGGATTGGAATCGAGGAACGCTGGCTTGGGAGAGTGGTACGGCGCCTTCCGCGCTCTTCTATGGATTGGAAGCGAGCTTAAAGCTATTAAGCGAAACCGGAGTGCAAAGGATCGCGGTTTACCTGGAAGAGCTTACGGACCACCTCTGTGCACGATTATCGGATTCTGATTATGAGGTTGTAAGTTCACGTACGAGGGGCGAGAAGTCCCAGATCGTTTGCATCCGCCACAAGAACAATCTCTCGGCAATGGACCTGTACAGTCACTTAAAATATCGAAATATAATCACCGCTCCACGCGGTGAACGCCTGCGTATCTCGCCCCATCTTTACAACACCAGCGAAGAGATCGACGGACTGGTCGAGATCACTTCCCTAACCAACGACTCCTCTTACATGTAACCAGAGAACCCCCCAATTACTCCCTCATAAGCGAGCGATTATCGGTCGATTAACCTCGTACGATGTATTGAAGGTGTACGGGATTTAGTCCGGCTGTGGCGTCCGTACTTGGGCCCAACATCAAGCGGATCATTCTACGAGCCGTTCGGAAATCCCCGATTTTTCTATCGGGTTTTTGCTGGTGGAGTTTACCAGAAGCTTCCAACAGTTGCTGGCACGGTCATTGCCAAAAGAGACGCCAGAACAAGAAGGGTTTGATAAGGGTAAATCGGGTCATGCTCGGCGATTGTGGTGAGTGGAGGCTTTGGGGGAGGCATCCTCTCACGAGTTCTTAAAGCAAGCGCTGACTCTTTCGGGGGAACGGAGTTAGAGCGAGCTATACAGTCGGCGAGCAAGAGTTGCAGGGCTGCTGATCGACGTCCTGAAGGGGCTTGGGGGAGCCTCCCAGGTAGATCAGCAGCCCGCATTCATTTTAGGTAGTCTTCGAGGCAAGAGCGCAACGGGTATTTACTCGTTGCGCTCTTTTTCTTTATGGAGAGTGTTCAAAGTCCAACTATCCCAGACGCTCAACGTCCAACCTTGGACATTAACTTCGAACCTTGGACTTTCGTTTAAGGCCTTAGCAACCGGGCGGGATCATGCTGCGGTGTGATGTCGTCAAGGTTCAGACGGAGCATGCCGCCGGCGTCCGAATAGGCTTCCGCAGCGCGTTGTTGCGCGCGGCGGCGACTAAACAGAGCCGCTCCAATCACACCACCGACGCCCAGACAAATAAGCAATGAAAGCCCCGAGGCTTTTACCACCGACACGAGGACTCCCGCAGTCTGCTCGTAGTATTCCTTTTGCGCCTGTTCCAAACGGTAGGGATTATCGCCGAACCATTGAACCACCTGCGCGTATTCCACTTGATCAATCAAGCTTTGCGCTTCGCCTTCCGAAGCAGCATCGAAAACAAACACTGAATAATTGCCGACCTTGCGATAGCTTGATGGAACCGGCCGCCCTTGCTGCACGCAATTCATCGAGTTTGGTCTTAATAGCGCGATCATCGTCACCTGCAAGTTGAGGTGTATTGAACTCAACCAGCAGGAATTTGGGGGCACCGTAGGTAGCGAGCACTGCGTCGGCATCTCCCTCAGAAGTTACCGCTTGGAGCACCGGTTGATTCGGAGCTAGTTCATTCAAGGACCGCAAATCCTGAGAGGTATGCTCAACATGTGCCTGTGCCTGCTTCCCACTGGGGCAACATGCTTGACGAGAATCGGGACGTCACCTTCACCTTTATTCAGACAGTCTCTGCCAACCCCTTTAGCGAAGGTTGATCAAGTCGGTCCGAATCACTTCCCACGTTTCCTGGAGGTCGGCCAATGACCAATGAAGTACCTTTGAAGAACACAACCCGGCCGGGCAGGGGAAAAGCTGGCAGTGCCGACGGCGCGCGTCAGTTTGATTACCCTGAATGCCTGACCTGAAGCGCGAAGGCGTTGTGCGTGATTGGGTTAGTAGTGAATATGCGTCCGAATGACGCCCGACATGAGGACGAGTTGCACATAAGAACTTTTCGCCAGAAGGGGAAAGATAATCGGCAGCTGCTGACTGCAAAGTCCGGATCAGAGTATTTGTGCGGCGTTTACTTCTGCTTCACCGCCAGAGATGCATGATTCTGAAGGACGGATAACCCCCCGTTAGCCGGAAACCGCTGACTTCACGCGGCAACGCCCTGGTGGCTTCTTCAATGGGGGCCTTGGCGGAGGCCGTGTTGGCATAGCCACACAACAAAACCAAAACTACGACAAAACACTTAAGTACTCGCAAACTTACACCTCTATAAAGCCACAGCCTTTGCAGCTCTGTTAGAACCCAGCCTCAGAAGGATGTTCCGGGAATGTGGCCAGTTGTGTCGGCCACATTGAACAAAAGCAGTTTAATGCCAGCGGCGCAGCTCGCGCAAAAGCAGGTCGGCATAGTGGCGAGGTTTGTTGATGTTGTGCAGGACAATAGTGCCGCCCACCTCGCTTGCGTTGTCCACGATCAGATCTCCAAACCCCAGCATACGCTGAGGAATGCTGGCCGAAACAGTCACGTCTTGAATTTTGCTGAGAGGAATGTTGCGGGTCGTCCGTGCAATTAGGCCAGTATCGATTTCCATCTTGGCATCGGTCAGAGTGTAACGAATCATGTTCCGTCTCAGATGGAAGTACGCCGGAAACAGGAGAAGGGCGAGGGCAAGCGGAACTGAGATAAACGGCGACATCTGAAACATTGCCAGCACGATGACAAGCGCGATGCCGCTGAGGACCGCCAGTAGGTAGCCTAACTTCATAAAGATCAGAGTCGGGCGAACGCTGAAAATCGTCTGTTCGATCTCGTTTGGCCTCCGGGTTGCAAGGGCATCCCGCTCTGCACTCGAGCCAGGCGCGTGATTTCCGGATCGTTTGCCGGCATACCGCAGCCTGAACAAAAGCGAACTCCCGGCGGGATATAAGAACCACAGTTTGAGCAATGCATTCGCTACCTCTATTCAGTCAACATGCCAAGCCTTCAGCACTCATCATACTAAAGAAAACTTGACGCTGAAATACAAAACGAGGCGGAACCAGCTCAAGTTTCCGCCTCGTTCGAAAAAACTGAAGAGTTATGTTACTGACTAACCAGCTGCAGCCGCCCATCTGGTAACCGCACCGCAAAGACACTCTGTTCATAAATCGTCAAAGGAGCGGATTCTTTCTGTCGCGCGACCGCGAGCTGCTGGCGACTGAGATTGTTTGCGAGATGGGCAGTTTGCGGATCGCGCATCAGATTGTAACGCTTGCTAATACGCCTACATATTCCTGCGTCTCGCGATAAGGGGGAACGCGATTACCGTATTTCATGACTGCGCCTTCACCCGCGTTATAACCCGCAAGGGCCAACTGAACGTCGCCAAAATGATCGAGCAGAAAACGCATGTAACGCGCTCCACCTTCGATGTTCTGTTGTGGATCCCAAATCTTTGAAACACCAAAACGCCGCGCCGTGGGCGGCATCAATTGCATCAAGCCACTCGCGCCTTTGGGCGAAAGCGCATTCCGTTTGAAAGTCGATTCCTGGTGCATGATTGAATACAGCAGTAGCGGATCGACTCCATTACGTTTTCCCGCAGCAACGATGAATCCATCGACTGCTGAATTGCCGGTAGTAAAACCAGAGAGAGCACTGTTAGCGTTGACTTCGCCATCCCTGACAATATGTTGCTTTCGATCAGGCTGTCTGATTTGATGTTCGCGAGGCGTTTACCTGAGCTGGTCGCGAACAGCGTTTGATCGGTTGCACGCGCGGTGTTTCGATTCGCACGCCATTGGCAAAATCGAAATTGTCGATTGTGTAGGGCGCACCGCTTTGTGCGAAAGCAGAAGCAGCTGAGGCGACCAAAATGAAAGCCACGAGGGTGAGCGTGGTCATTAATCGAGTCCTAAATTAGTTTGAGTTCAGCGAAAACGAGCTGGGGCGTGAGGTGAGAGGGCGGTTAATCGTGCCAAGGCGTTTCTCGCCGACCCTTGGGATACTAACACATCGGTTAAACGTTTGCCAACACGCTCGGTTTTACCGCCTTTTTCAACGTTATTGGTGGTTTTTCCTCGTGCGAGGTTGAGGTCATCCTGCTCCTCCCAACTGAATCCTCCCTACCGGCGCTCCCCCGCCGTGCGCGGCTTCCCGCCTTCCGTGCGGCAAGGCTTGCCTTACCGTGACGCTGCATCTCCTAACGCGCGAGGCTAGCCTCGCGTCGGTCGTCAACACAGAGTGCAGCACTAGAAAAAAATCTTGCAAAGAATTGGATTCGGTACTAACCCTCGACGCTGGTGTCTTGCAGCGACCGTAGTTATATTCTCGCCGCGTTAACGAAACCTCAATCTTTAAACCCGCGCGCTCCAGCGCGCCTCACAAAAAGAGGAAACTAAAATGAAACAGCTTCTGGCAGTATCTCTGTCTCTACTCACGTTCTGTCCCTCGCGGTTATGGGTCAGAAATCCAGTTCCGCATCGGCGGCACCCAGGCCGCTGCAAACGGCACCAGGAAACGCGGCCCGATCTTCCGCGCCACCAAGGAACAGATCAAACAAGCGCAGACGATTCTTAAAACCCGCGGATTCTACAGTGGTGAAGCTACCGCCAAGCTTGACGATGCAACTCGCGAGGGTTTTCGTGACTATCAAAAGGCAGAAGGTTTGAAAATCACAGGGACGATGAACAAGCTCACGCTCGAGAAGATGGGTATTGAGCTAACCGAAAAACAAAAGGCCATGTGAGGTTCAAACCCGGGCCGGCTAGGACCAAAGGCGCGAGTGTGTTTCGTCTCGCTCGCGCCTTTGCTTCTTAGAAACCATCACTACTGATGGCAATTTTGTGCGCTCAACGCGTTGCTTTACGCCGTTTAATTGCCATCAATAGGCTTCGTGCCACGGGGTCCAGCCGTGATGTTAGAGCCGATTTCGATTCGCCAGGCTTTTGCGTGATTCACAATTGTTGTGAACTTCGAATTAAACTATCCGCAGCATGGAAGTGCCCGCATCAACGCTGAGTCTCGTTGCACTCTTAGTGGAATCTGTTTCGAAATCTTGGATGGTTACAAATTCCACGCTTTGTAGTGTGATGGCGTCGACTTCGTTATTTCCACCGGCTTGGGACGAAATCCTGCCCATCCACCTCTGATATCGAGATATTTTATCCGGCGCAGATAGTAACCGCCCGCTAATCCGATGTTCATAGTGTTGTAGGCAAGCGTCATCTGCTGAGTAACGGCGGGGCCGGATTCCGGGTTGTTTATAATTGTATAGACCGCGCCTTCGTCGAATTGATTGTAAGCAATCTCAACCGGATTGTTAGTGCGCGCGTCTCCGGGCGTTGCAGAGTTGGGATTCATCAGGATCACCCAGGCTAACGACCAGACCAGTGGAGTCTTTGAATAATAGACGCCATTGAACACGCCGTAATCAAAAAATGAATTGTTAACGACGCGCACCCCGATGTGTTTGTCCAGTCATGATCACGCCGCCATAGGCCCCTACCGGATTGGCACGCGGCACTTCCCAGGAACTGGTTGTGCTCGACAGTTAGATATGAGTCTGTCGCTTTGATAATTGCAGCGCCGGGTGTGGGTGCAGCAATACCATAAAACATGTTGTTGTGAATCCGTCCGCGCAGAATGTCCCTGAAGGTGTATCGCACGGAACACATCGCTCCCGCCGCCGGATTAGGAGAGCCATCGCGTTAACAGGTTTGGTGAACCAACGAAAGTGACTCCTTCAATCGTAAGGTCTTCGATGTTTTGCAGCACCAGGCCATCAGCTTCCGCACCGGTTGCAAAAATTATCTGACTATTTGAGCCTTGTCCGCGGATAGTGATCTTGCTGGCGAGATTGAGAAAATCCTTAGTAACGTTGCTTCCAGCCTATATTTCCCATGTCCGATTTCCAGTGTTCCGCCGCCGCACTTGGCGAGATCTTCCAAGGCTTCTTTCCAGGCCGGCGAGCTATCTGTCGTTCCGGTGGATCGCCTTGGAGGACAATCGCACCACACTCCTTCGGACCCTGGGCGAATGTCGTACGCAGTTGAAGCAAAGAGAAGGAAGAGAGTCGCTAAAAATGTGCGGTTGGTTAACATTCTCAAGTTGGCTCCTTTGGCGCCGTGGGCGCCAGTCAAAATTGGGCGGGTTTATTTTTGAGCGGGGAGTTTGGGCTAGGGACCATGCGCTAAGGGTGAAGACCTCAAGTGCTCGAGGTCGACCCTAGCAACTGCTTTTCTATTAACTCATCTCCGGCTCTGATATTGCCGGGTTGGAACTTAGACGAGGCGGGTAAAGTGAAAAGTCCAATATGCTTTCGAAGTTGGTTGTTGTACTTGTGAGGTACTAGGGGGTGCTGCCCACGAGTCCTGAGCCGTGAGCCTAAGTCTGCAGGACTGATTCAAATCATACAAGTAATTTCTCAATCACTTGATAGCTTGCCTCGAGAGCTTCCGAGTTTTTCAGGCTGATTGCCGCCGCCTTCGGCCATGTCGGGCTTGCCGCCGCCCTTTCCGCCAACGATCGGCGCCAGTTCCTTAATCACCTGACCGGCGGGCACTCGCTTAGAAACGTCGGGTGAAGTTCGCACAATCAGCGACACCTTGCCTTCACCACTGCGGCCGAGCACAACCACTCCGGATTTGATTCGCGCGAGCAAAGTATCAGAAAGCTCTCGCATTCCGGTGGCGCAAGTCCGCTCGCTTCCCGCGCCATCACACGCACCCCGGCAACCTCCCGTGCTTCGTTGCCATTGGACGCCCCGCCAGCAGCGCCAGTCGCGAGCTTCATTCGCAATTCATCAGCTTCGCGCCGCGCCTTCTTGAGTTCGTCCTGTAGTTTGCTAACGACGGCAGGAACCTCGGTTCGCGAGGTCCGCAAATCTGCGGCGACTTTTTCGACAATCGCTTCGGATTCGCGAAAGCGATCAAAGGCATCGAAGCCGGTAATCGCGCGGATGCGCCTGACGCCGGAAGCGATCGATTCATCGCTGGTGATTTTGAAGAGACCAATATCTCCGGTGGCGCGCACATGCGTGCCGCCGCAAAGCTCCTTTGAGAAGACTCTCGACGCCCTTGATCGAAAGCACGCGCACCTTCTCGCCATACTTCTCGCCAAACAAGTGCCATCGCCCCGGAACGCATCGCCTCTTCAATGGCCATCTCGTTTGTTTGCACGGGCTCGTTGCGCAGGATGTGATAGTTGACCAGGCTTTCGATCTCTTCGATTTCAGCCGCCGTCAGCGGTTGATAATGCGTGAAGTCGAAACGCAGATAGGTCGGCGCGACCACCGAACCTGCCTGTTTGACATGACTACCAAGCACTTCGCGCAATGCCGCATGCATCAGGTGAGTTGCTGTGTGATTGCGACGCGTGGCATCGCGCTTCTCAACGTCGACTTCAGCGGAGACGACGTCGCCAACTTTGAGCGTTCCTTTCAACTTTGACTTTGTGGACGATCAAACCCTGCGCGGGTGAATAAGTATCCACAACAGAGGCGATGAGGTCAGTACCACCGCTGGATCAGACGGTTGGCTTGATCGAGATTCGTACCGCCCGCGGTAGCTGTAACTAATCGGCCAACATCCCCGACCTGTCCTCCGCTCTCTGCGTAGAACGGTGTGTGATCAAGCACGACTTCTCCTTCATCACCTTTTTCCAGCGTCGAGACTTCGTCGTCGCCCTTGATCAGCGAAAGGACCTGCGATTCGGAGACGGAAGTAGTTTCGTATCCCCGGAATTGACTCGACCTCGTTTCGGCAATCTTCTCCGTAGACTTCTTAATCGTTTTTGCGGCTGCCGCCTTGGAGTCAGCTTTCCACTCAACTGGATCTGGCGCACGGCCTCATCGAAGGTTTCATTGAACTCTTCCTCAGGCAACTTCGAACCCTCGCTCTTCAAGCGCCACTCGGATCAAGTCTCGTGGAATTCCAAACGTATCGTAAAGCCGCGCGAGTTGTTTGAATCGGGCATCGTGTCGCCGGTAGCGGCAAAGAGTTCGTCAAGCTTGTTCAATCCCACCGTCAACGTCGTTCCGAAACGCTCTTCCTCCAAGCCGAACCATCTTCTGAATAAAGTCACGCTGAATCCCGAGTTCAGGAAAGGCTTCGCTCATCTGGTCCACGACGAAGTTTGTTACTTCGTTGAAGAAACACATCAAACCCAGCGTGTGCCGGCCCTGATAGATTGCGCGCCGCATGATCTTGCGCAGCACATAATTCCGGCCTTCATTACCCGGCAGAATCCCGTCGGCGATCGCAAATGCTGTCGCGCGCGCATGGTCCGCAATCACGCGCATGGCAAACCCTTCTTTAGTTTCAGGTTCGTAATGACGATCAGCAAGCTTCGCCGTGAACTTGATGATCGGAAGAATCAAATCGGTATCGTAGTTTGACTTCACACCCTGCAGCACGACCGCGAGTCGTTCGAGTCCCGCGCCGGTATCGACCGAAGGCGCCGGCAAGGGATCGAGTTTGAATTTGCCCGGCTCAATTTCGCTGCGCTGAAACTGCATGAAGACCAGATTCCAAATCTCCATGATGGTGTCGCCGGGACCATTCACATTGGCAGCGCAGTTTTCTGCATCACTCGGATCGGGACCCATGTAGTAATGAATTTCGCTGCACGGCCCGCACGGTCCCGTGTCGCCCATCTGCCAAAAATTATCTTTGCGTCCAAAACGCAGCATTCGCTCTTTCGGCGCGCCGACCTGTATCCAGAGTCGTTCCGCGTCTTCATCGGCCGGGACCTCGTCGTCGCCACCAAACACCGAAAACCACATGCGCGCCGGATCGAGCTTCAATTCGTTAACCAGCAGATCCCAGGCATACTTGATCGCGTCTTCCTTGAAATATTCGCCAAACGAAAAATTGCCGAGCATCTCGAAGAAGGTATGGTGGCGCGCGGTCTTACCCACCTCATCCAGATCGTTGTGCTTGCCGCCGGCGCGCAGACATTTCTGCGAAGAGCAGGCGCGCACGTAGTCGCGCTTTTCCAAACCCAGGAAGACATCCTTGAACTGATTCATCCCGGCGTTAGTGAAGAGCAGTGTCGGATCGTTGGCGGGCAGCAAAGGGCTGGAGCGCACACGGGTGTGGCCGTGCCGCTCAAAATACTCGAGGAACTTTTCGCGAATTTCGTTTCCAGTCATAAAATTAGAAGTCAGGAGTCAGAAGTCAGGAAGCAGAAGTCAGGAGTCAGTAGGCAGAAAGCAGAGCAGACAAAACGTCCACCTTGCTCACTACAAACTGTCCCACTGCTGTCCACTGCCCAGTCTCCCGCCCACTGCTCACCGCCCACTGCTCACTGCTCACTACTTACCACTGCTCACTACTTACACTGCTCCCACTGCTCACCGCCCACTGCTCACTGCTCACTGATCTTAACATGCACCTCAGAGTCGCAGAAATACACCGTCCGGTTGGCTCCTTCCGCAGCTTGAATTCAAGCATCTGAACTGAGAGTCATTACCTGACAGATTCATTGACAAATCGCAGCTCTCAGGCGTAGCTTCTGCGCGACTCACGGCTCTTCACGTCGACCTCCTTCGCAGCTCGTCGCGTCCAGCCATTCATTGCTGCTTCAACCAAGGTACGTGACCTCATGAAAACTTCCAACATGGCCAAACTTGCCATAGTCAATTGACCTCGGTAGCTGCCTTCGATTTCGGCGGTTTTGATCTTGGACTTACAACGGACAAATCGAGACCTGACCCAGCATGGATCAAAGAATACAGATCGTTCGATCCGCCATCGAACAAGAATGCCGCCGGGCCTGGGCGATTACTGCTTTGGCGAGGCTTGTGAATCTGTCTCCCTCGCGGCTGCGTCATTTATTTAAGACCGAGACAGGAATCACGCCTAACCAATTCTTGAAAGAAGTCAGACTGGCGGAAGCGGAGACAGCTGCTGCGCACGACATTCTTACGTGTGAAAGAGATCATGAACCGCGTGGGATTTTTGGATGAGAGCCATTTTGGACATGAGTTTAAGAAGGCTTACGGCATGTCGCCGTCACAGTATCGCCACGCAATGCAAAATCATCAGGCGAAGAAATGAATGAGTTCTCATCGTCAAATTTCATGAGACGTTGGGTCGCATAACCATTTTCACCATCACATAGCCGACTGGGCCAAGTGTTTGGTATTGAAATGAATTCGCTTTCGTAGACAATTTACTGGAACTCTAGACCTGAACCAGAATCAGGCAACCTCACAGGAAAGGTGAAATATCATGAACCTACGTCGCCTAGTGTCAATTCTATTAGTCGTAGGAATTGCAGCCTCAATTCTTGTCTCTGTCGGCTTGAGTAAGAGACGAGAATCGCTGCGCCAAAAAGTCACCTCGATTCCCGCGGCTTACTCAAAAATCAGAAGTTTGGAGATTGTCAGTGTTAAGCCGGCAAACGAGGGAACACCCGCGGCGGGCGTGGCAGTCGAGATCAAAAACAATTCCGAGAAAGAAGTAATGGCTGTCGACCTCGTCTGCGGCGAGGGGGCCATCACCAAGAACGGTCTCACGGACCAGGAAAACCCCATCACAGTGATTAAGCCTTATGGAACGGTGACCATCGAAATGACCTTTAGCGAAATGACTTTCGGCGCACCGTTAGTAGTAAGTGCTGTCACTTACGCCGATGGTACAGAGGAAGGAGAGGAAGAGTCGCTGCGCATAATGCACAGGATCCGCGACCGTGATCGGGCCAGACTGAAAGCTGAGCGAGCTGCGCGGCAAGGAGAACGGCCATGAAGAAATTTATTTGCGCGGTGCTCGTCTCCTTCCTTTGCGTATCAGTGGTGAATGCGGCTTGCGGCGATACTTGGGATCATCTACTCCGAATCATCACCTCCTCAATGCGCTCATACTGGTGCGTTGTACTCCTGTAACTCTTACTAAAACTGTTACCTGGGGTCGCATTTTTTGGATGGACGGCTACACGAGGACGAACGTCGTTGTGTCTGATACTGGCCAGGCAGGTGCTGCCTGATTCTTCTCCAAAGACTTGCACAATGTGCTGGCCGCGATTCGACACACCGTATTTTGACGAACAAGGCCACCGCAATGCGTACTGGATCCAAAAAACTTACCCCGCAACAATTAACATGAGCACCAACGCCTGCGCCGTCTCCGCCACGCCCAGTAGCGACCATCGACAAGGCCATCGATGTAGTTCGAGGGGCGGGATGTGCTTTGAGTCTGCTGCGCAAACCGCAAAATCATCGACTATGCAGCCGAAGCCCCGAGTTTGACTGACCCCTCGTGTTGTGGTGACGATGAACGGATCGATTGCATTAACGGGGGCGGGGAATGGAATAACTTTAGTTGTACTTGTCTTTCCCCGATCGTCATTGACGTCGCCGGCAACGGGTTTGATCTGACGAACGCTGGCAACGGCGTGATGTTTGACTTAAATGCGCATTGGACGCGCGGAACAAGTCTCCTGGACAGCATCTGGGTCAGATGATGCATGGCTTGTGCTCGATCGCAATAACAATCGTGTGATAGACAATGGCCGGGAACTCTTCGGTAGTGCAACACCGCAGCCTTATCTGACGGCGGGCGAAACGAAGCATGGCTTTCGCGCCCTCGCAATCTTCGACGAGGCGGAAAACGGTGGAAACGACAATGGGCAGATTGAAGAGCGAGACGGGGTTTCCCCCAGTCTCAAACTGTGGCGAGATGCCAATCACAACGGAATATCGGAAGCTGGCGAATTACGGCACGATCGCAGAAATCCGGTATTCGCGTGATTGAATTGGCTTACAAAAATGCCCGGCGGAAAGACGAAAACGGCAACTGGTTCAGATATCAGAGCGAAGGTTAGTAGACGGCCAAGGTAACCAGATGGGGCGCTGGGCCTGGGACGTCTTTCTTCAGAAGACTCACTGAAGAAAACTAATTGCACCGGAGGCTAGGCAGAGTGCGGCGGTTGGCAATGTGCGTGGCCTAACTTCCTACAGACTGCGGAAAGGCCACTCCCAGTTAGAGTGTCGGAGCGATCCAGATATCGGGCGAGGTTAGGGACGCTCAGAATGCCCGGAGGGGCGCCGGGCCTTTGGGACGTCCTTCTTCGGGAGACTACTGAAGAGACCTGGCCTTAACTGCAAATGCTCGCGGATTGCGGCAATCTGCGAGCATTTGTGTTCTCCCATTGCTCTCACGAATTGAGTTTTTTGCGGCTGCGGCCAATTCGCGGGATTTATCAAGTATCTCCAACAGTTCGCTTATTCAACTTCATCTTCATCCAACGCGGCTCGCGAAGCAGCACGCACTTTCTCCGCTACCAGTTCAAAAGGGAATCCCTGACGCAGCAAATGATCGAAAAGACTCTTGGCTTCTGCCCGGTTGCCGGCCGGCCCGCAGACGGATGCGCTTTTCAATTGCGAGATCTATCAACTCAGTCTCCGGAGTCTCGGCAAATACCAAATCCAGAGCTTCTTCGGCCGTTTCCTTGTTGACCTTCTTCTGGGCCAAATCTCTTTTCAATCGCTGGCGGCCAATTGGCCGTTGGCGCACCTTCGCTGACGCATAGCCAAAAGCAAAGCGCTCATCATTGAGATAACCGTATTCCGTTAGACGCGCAATACTTCTTCCATGTGGGCCTTGTTGCGCCTTGTCCCTGGCCTAACAACTCGCGCAACTCGGCGACCGAACGCGACTTAGCGGAAAGCAGTTTTGCCGCGCGCTGAAAAGTCTGTTGCCGCCGCTCATCGGAAGTGAGCGGAGCTTTCTCCTCGTCCTTCCCAGCTCCTAATCTTCGCTTTTTTCGGAATTGAGCCACTTTAGTAATCCAGTGTTCCAAACTACATCATCCACCGGTCTTGTCTTTCATAGTAGCGGGGCTGCTCCTTGGGATGTTCTCTCTTGAATGCCTTGTATCTTTTATGCAGCTGTTGATAGCGATGGTCTGATGACTTAAATGCCCGATGTGGGATTGATCGCAGGTGGTCCTCAATCTTGTGCATGTTTTTCGGCGAAAAGCGCCAATCGTAGTTGCCTAGCTCATATAGATTCGTTAGGCCGTATCCCTTGATTCGGCCTGAGAAGTCGACATAAGGATCGAAATAACTCCAAACCAGTTCCCGCAGGTTACGGAACACTGGCTTGCGGCCGTGAGACCGAGTCCCGCGAACGCCCGATCGATCCCCACAATCCCCGCTGTTGAAAAACGAAAATTACGTGATCGAGAAGGTCAACTGATTCCAAGTCCAAGAGCAAAGGTGGATATCCGTGTTGCTCGAGAATCACGGCTGCTGCGACCGCCGCCTCAAGACAATGCGCCTCATTCCGCTTGAGTACCTCGCGGAATGAACGCATGGTGCCGCCGCTGCGTTCCCAGTTGTAGGGCATGGCTGTGAGGAAGCGTTGTACTTGTGCGGGCGTGCGTAACGATTCAATTACTCTTCTTTCTGCTCGGGTGAATTCCGAAAGCGGGGTTTTGAGTCCATTGCTACGTTACTTAGCAGATCGAGAGTGTATTTCAAAATCGCACAACTCTTGCGGATACCTTATCGGGAATCAGACCGCTGTGGCTTGCCTCCGCCGGCCCCAGTGTTGTAAGAATTCACTACCGAAAATATTGAGATCCATTGAAGCCGCAACCCAGGGCCGGTGAAAATCAAACACCGCCTTTCTCATACTAAAGCCGGAGAGCCTATGACTTCTATGCGCACAGAACGAGCAACCGAACATCTTGGTCGTAAGAATACTGACTACGAACTCGACAATTACGGAATCCGCGGGGCCAGCAAAGTCTACTGGAACCTGACACCGCCGGAGCTGTATGAGGAGGTGGCCCGGCGCAACGAAGGGGTGCTGTCGAATCAGGGTGCGCTAATTGTCGATACCGGTGAGCACACCGGACGTGCCGCGAAAGACAAGGCAATCGTGCGCGAGCCGGGGAGTGAAGACAAAGTGTTTTGGGGTGACGTCAACAAGGATTTCTCCCAGGAAAATTTAACGCACTGAAAGAGCGAATGATGGCCCATGCTACGGGCCGCGAACTTTTTGTGCAGGACACTTTCGGAGGAGCAGATGCTAAGTATCGGCTGCCGGTGCGAATCATCAACGAGCTTGCCTGGCATTCGCTTTTCGCACGCACGATGTTGATTAGCGATCCGGAGCGACGGCTCCGCACCATCCGGAGTTCACGATCATCAACTTTCCTAGTTTTCAGGCCGATCCGCAGCGCGATGGCACGCGTTCACCCACATTTATTCTGGTGGATTTGAGTCAACGCCTGGTTTTGATTGGTGGCACGTCCTACGCAGGCGAAACAAAGAAGAGTGTGTTCACGATCCTTAACTACCTGCTGCCACAACGGGGCGTGATGAGCATGCACTGCTCGGCAAATGTTGGTGAGCTGGCGACGTAGCAATCTTCTTTGGACTGTCGGGAACAGGCAAGACGACTTTGTCGGCCGATCCCGAGCGTCAACTCGTTGGCGACGACGAACACGGCTGGTCTGACAACGGCGTGTTTAATTTTGAGGGTGGCTGCTATGCGAAGGTCATCAAGTTGTCGCCGAAGCGGAACCGGACATTTACCGGACGACGGAAATGTTCGGAACCATTTTGGAGAACGTAGTTTTTGATCCGGCTACTCGCCAGATCGATTTGGACGATGCTTCAAAAACTGAAAACACACGCGCGTCTTATCCGCTGACCAGCATTCCCAATATTGTTCCCGAGGGCCATGCCGGGCATCCGCAGAACATCATCATGTTGACCGCCGACGCATTCGGAGTGTTGCCGCCGGTCGCGCGGCTGACGCCTGAGCAGGCGATGTATCACTTCCTTTCCGGATATACAGCGAAGGTCGCGGGTACCGAAAAAGGCATCAAAGAACCGGAAGCAGCATTCTCAACTTGCTTCGGCGCGCCGTTCATGGTGCTGCATCCCGGTGTGTATGCCGATTTTCTTGGTAAGAAGATGGCCGAGCATGACGCCGCGTGTTGGTTGGTGAATACAGGTTGGAGTGGCGGACCTTATGGCGTCGGTCAACGAATGAAGATCAGCCATACCCGCGCGATGATTCGCGCAATTCTAAACGGCTCACTTGCGAGCGTGGAAACCAAACCCGATCCGATCTTTGGAGTTAATGTTCCCGTCTCGTGTCCTGAGGTTCCGGCGGAAGTACTGCAACCGCGCAACACCTGGGCTGATAAGGATGCCTACGACCAGAAAGCGCGCGAACTCGCTCGACGATTTAATGAAAACTTCAAGAAGTATGAGAGTGGAGTTTCTGAAGCGGTCGGGCAGTAGCGCCTAAGCTGAGTAAGCGCCAAAGAAGCGTGTCTTAACCTGGAGGCCAGTTCATTGGCCGGCCTCCCAGGACATGCACGTGCAGATGAAATACCGATTGGCCAGCACCCGCACCGGTATTGATCACGGTGCGGTAGCCAGTCTCACCTAATCCCTGCTCATTCGCCTGCCGCGCCGCCACGCGCAAAAGGTGGCCTAACATTGCCTCGTCCTGCCGCGAGGCTTCGTCGAGTGATTCCAGATGTTCCCGGGGAATTACGAGGATATGGGCCGGCGCCTGAGGGTTGATATCGCGAATGACCAGACAAAGTTCGTCCTGATGTAACAGCTCAGCCGGAACCTCCCCGGCAACGATCCGACAAAACAAACAACTGATTCTGTCATTTTATTAGTCCCCCAGTTGATCCGGCTTAGTTTTCTTACGAAGCAATGGCCGCAGCGTCTGATGCCGGGCTCCGAAAGAGGCGCTGTTACTGATTCTCTGATCCGCTGAATGTCGGCGCCGACAGCGCGCAGCTTCGCTTCGATTCGCTCGTACCCACGATCGATATGGTAAACACGTTCGATTATGGTTTCACCTTGCGCGACGAATCCTGCAAGGACAAGCGATGCAGAGGCGCGCAGGTCTGAAGCAAACACGGGGCACCCGTCAGTTGGTCCGTCCGAGTCGTAGCGATACGACCGTTCAAATGAATCTGCGCTCCCATTCGCTGCATTTCCGAAGCGTGCATGAAGCGGTTCTCAAAGATTGTCTCCGTGATCACAGCTTGACCTTCCGCCTGAGTCATCAAAGCCATGTACTGCGCCTGCATGTCAGTAGGAAATTCGGGTGTGGTTCGGTGGTTACGTCGCTGGCGCCTAAGCGTTGCCGCGTCTTACGCGAAGCGTGCTGGGGTTGAGCTCCTCGATCTCCACACCGACTTCACGCAGTTGGTTGATGACGGTGGTCAGGTGTGTTGGCCGGCAGTCTTTGATTTCCAAGTCGCCGCCCGTGATCGCGGCTGCCACTATGAACGTTCCGGTTTCAATGCGATCAGGAATGATTGTGTGCTCAGCGCCACCGAATGCTTCTACACCGTCAATTTCTATTGTGGACGTGCCGCCGCCGCGAACGCGCGCCCCCATCCTGTTAAGCAACTCGCAGAGATCGCTGATCTCAGGCTCGCAAGCAGCATTGTGCAGTACTGTCTTGCCACGAGCGAGAGTCGCAGCCATCAAAAGGTTTTCTGTTCCGGTTACAGTTACCTTTTCGAAACTAATCGTGGCACCGACCAGTCGGCCACCCTGCGGTGCGCGCGCGACTACATTGCCGCCTTCAAGCCGAACCTCCGCGCCCAGTTGTTCGAAGCCTCGGAGATGAAGATCGATTGGACGCGTTCCAATGGCACACCGCCAGGCAGCGAGACCTTTGCTTTGCCAAAACGAGCCAGCAACGGTCCTAACGCCAGCACCGAAGCGCGCATTGTCTTTACCAGTTCGTATGGCGCCTCGAATAACTCGATATGTGCCGCGGTTATCTTGTGAGTGCGGAGTTCGGGTGTTAGTACCGTGGCTCCGAGGTCTTCAAGTAACCGGCGTTGCGTGATGATGTCGCGAGCGTAAGGAAGATTGTGCAGCGTTACGGTTTCGGCTGTGAGCAAAGCTGCCGCCATGCAGGGCAATGCTGAATTCTTAGCTCCGCTGATAGCGATGGATCCTTTCAGCGGCGCGCCGCCGGTGATGAGAAATTTATCCACACGGACAGATTAAGATAAAAACCTGAAAGGTAAAAGGGATGAAGTTGTAGGAAGGACCAAAAGAAAAGGGGCGCGGCAACTGCAGCTCGCCGCGCCCGTCAAATGTTGCTTCAGTGCTGTTTCTTAGTTGGGTTCAGCACCGGTACGCTTAATTTTGACGCCACCATTTGTTGTCATCGCACGCACGGTCGCACCACCATTGCCGAGGTTAACCGCCAACTCCTTACCGATCCGGCCCTGAACGGTAACCGGAAAATCGATGCTTAAATGTCCGTTAACCGTTCCGGTCTGCAGATGTGCGGAATAGTTTTCCGGTATCGCCATCACGATGCCTCCATTGGTGGTTTTCACATCGAGCACTTCGCCATTCCAGCTGGCGCCGTCTAGTTCGACCACTAAACCGCCATTCATCGTACCGCCACGTACGCTGCCACCAACCCGCTTCAACACAACTCCACCGTTGTGGCCCGTGAAATCAATCCGGCCGCTCACATCGGCAATGGAGATTCCACCGTTGTAGGCTTCCAGGGAAAGGTCGGTTCGTTTGGGGACAAAGATTTCGTAGGTCACACTCCATTGATAGTTCTTGCGATTCTCCGGCCCGACAGCGAAAACCTTGCCACCCGAAGTCTCGACTCGAATCTGCTTCACAAGTTGATCTGCTTCGGCCTGGGTGGCCGCGGCAGCTTGAACGCGCGCCCTGACGAGAATTTCGCTCTGGTCCCATCCCTTGATGGAGACGCCGCCATTCCGGCTAGCATCCACGGTGAGCATCCCGCCTGCCGGCAATTTCTGTTCGCGGATTTCACATTGGCCGACTAATCGATCGCTGGACCAGTTATCCCGGCACGTCAAAGAGCCATCTTTGTCACCATGCGCGACTGCCAGCGCGACATTCATAGTCATCAACGCTGCGACAAACACACCAAGTCTTAACCACTTATTCATGATCTTAATCTCCTGGGGAAGTCTCCTCTAAGATTTGTTGTTTGGTTCCTGCGGTTCTGTGAGGTAAACACCGTCCGCGATTCGAATATGGCAACAATCTGGAGAAGTATTTAGGTGCGAGCTATTTTTTTGCAGAACTACCAGACGAGGAATGCCCTGCAAGTCTGGTCGAATCTCCTGCAAACGCCAGACACGCTCATCGACGAGGGTCTGCACCGCTTCTCCCTGATTAAAGCCGATTTCGATTAGCAGGTGGCCGCGTGATTTAAGGAAAGCGCTGCTCTCATTTAACAGGCGGCGAACTACGTCGAGTCCGTCGGGGCCACCGGCAAGCGCTTCCCGCGGTTCATGATCGCGAACTTCACGCTGCAATCCAGCAAGCTCCGTCTCGGCAACGTAGGGAGGGTTAGAGACAATCAGATCAAAAGAAAACTTGTCGGCAGAAAGCGACGAAAAACAATCTGCTTCTACGAAAGTTAGTCGCTCGTCAACAGCGTGCCGCCGGGCATTCCGTTTGGCGACTTCTAATGCGGAGGGTGATACATCGATTGCAACGGCATGCGCGTTGGAACACTCGTGCAGAAGCGTGATAGCGATACAGCCGGATCCAGTTCCCACGTCGCAAATGGCTTGTGGCGCCGGAATGTTTTTGAGAAAGCCAAGAGCCGTTTCCACCAGCAGTTCAGTTTCTGGACGAGGAATCAAGACTCCTTTTGTAACCTCAAAATCGAGCCCGAAAAATGACTGGTGAGTTGTGAGGTACTGCAATGGCTCGCCGGACGCACGACGGAGTAGCAGCTCGCGGAAAGTTTGCCCCTGCTCGTGCGACATTAATTGTTCCGGGTGGGCAAGTACGAAAGTGCGATCGCGCGCCAGTACGTGTTGCACTAAATCGCTCGCTTCACGACGGGGCTGTGCCAGGCCCGCACGTTGAAGAATCTCTGCGCCTTCGCGAACCGCATCCGCAATGGAAATTGTCATCCCGGCACACTCACAACACGATTTTTGGAAGCATAACGGCAATAGAACTTTCTAACTAGTACAACGGTACGAGTCTCGTTCCTCCCGTAAACATTAGAACCTCCAGACCATTTGGTTTTGGAGGTTCTGACGTAAAGGACAGGAGTTTAACGACGTTGGTCGAAAACGCTGATGCAGACCCTTTACAAAAGCTTGCTCCTCTTCGCAATGAATTGGCTCGATGCCCAACTTACGATCCTGTGGGTTCGTTTGAACGTGGCCACCGAAGGTAATGCCATCATGGCGCGTTTGCTGAATGTTGGAGAAGCGCCTTTCCTTACGACAAAATTGGCGATCGGTGCTTTCGCTGCATACGTTCTCTACCGTTGCGCACACATGCCACTCGCCCGGCGCGGCATGAGTTTGGTTTTGGGACTTTATTTACTCCTGATGATGGTACATATCGCGACTGGTTTTACGACTCTTGGCTGGGAAGCTCCAAAAACCGTCGGAGTCTATTTCGGTAGTTTGCCTCACGCCTTCCTGATGTTTTTCTCCTAATCTCGCCATCGACTCCTAAAGTTTTAACCCAAGCATTCGCAAATTTCAGCCTAGGGTTGCGCTTTGGCATCGCAACTCCTTTAGAGTTGATAAAAACAAACATGGATCGTATCCCAACGTTTCAAAGAAACTCTGTCAATTAGCCAACGCCTCGGCGTTAAATTCAATTGCACCAGTACTGCAACGTCAGGTTGCTTGCGAGGATTTAATGATATGGGGGAAAATCAATCCCTGGAGTCGCCGTCCTGGCCGTTCTGAGACGGAAAACAAACAACCACGGATGCCGGCCTGGGCATCTTAGAATCGCTTGTTTAGAGTGGAAAATTAAACATTTTTAGGGAAAAAGGCCATGTATAGAATTACCGCACGTCAAATCTTACTCATAGCGCTGGTCTCGGCAATCTTTGCCGCCGCAACCGTGGCTATTGTTGACCGGGTCTCAAATCGAGTACAGCCGACCAGCGTTGCTTTTTCTGAAGACGCTCCGGCGGGAATCACCGAAATCGCGTCCGCGGATGAGCGGAACAATATCGAGATCTATCGCACGCTTTCGCCTGGTGTCGTGAATATTCATTCGACATCTTACGCGCGCGACTTTTTTGGTTTCGTGGAACCGCAGGAAGGCTCTGGCTCAGGTTCGATTCTGGATCAGCAAGGCCACATTCTTACGAATTATCATGTAGTTGAAGGCGCACAGAAATTGGCCGTCAGCTTCGGCAGTCAAAAGAACTACGCTGCGGAAGTGGTAGGGGGCGATCCGGACACGGATCTCGCAGTCATCAAACTGCTCGAGTTGCCGAAAGACGGTGTGACTGTAGTACCGCTGGGAGACTCAGACAAACTAGTCGTAGGGCAGAAGGTACTCGCAATCGGTAACCCGTTTGGTTTGGATCGCACTTTGACGACGGGTGTCATCAGCGGTTTACAACGACCCATCCGCGCTCGCAATAATCGGCAAATTGAAGGCGCGATTCAAACCGATGCTTCGATCAATCCAGGCAATTCCGGCGGGCCATTGCTTGACTCGCACGGTCGTATCATTGGGATCAATTCACAGATCCTTTCGCCTTCCGGCGGTTCAGCTGGCGTCGGGTTCGCTGTGCCTGTCAACATTGCCAAGCGCATCGTCCCGCAACTTATTCGGTCAGGTCAGGTCGTTCGACCAAAATTGGGCATAACTACTCGCAACGTCGAACTTCTAAGAGGCCAGCTCGAACTTCCGGTCGCGGATGGTGTATTAATCTGGCAACTTGTGCCAGGTCAAGCCGCCGCCAGTGCGGGTTTGCGCGGACTTACACAAACAGAAAACGGCGAAGTGGCGATTGGCGACATCATCGTTTCGCTGGACGGGGCGAAAGTCGGCAACGCCGATGACCTGTTTCGCATTCTGGATAAATATCAGGTCGGAGATACAGTGCAGGTCGGTATCGTCAGAAACGGCCGGCGTATGACAGTTCCAGTACGGCTCACTCAGGGACCAGATACGAGACGCGGAACTATTCGCAGGCAATAACGCATCAGTGCCTCTGGAGTCAGCCGGCATCAACACCCGCCGGATTCCCGCTTCCTTGAACCAGACCAACCACTTCTTCAATGTTGGTTACGGCTGGCTCTGCAAACACTGCAGTGCCGAAGACACTGAGCGCAAACAACGTCAACAGAGCAATCCGCCGCAAAATGAGATGTTGCCGTTTGCCTTCTGGGATCCGCGCCGCCAGATGTTAAGTTGCCGTCGTTGCGGTATCGAAGAATTCATTCGCAATCCCTAAACCCACTACCCAATTCAGGCAATTGCCAGTCGAATTCCTGGCGCCAAGTCTAAAGAGTCTGAGTACTCTAAATGTAAGACTCTTCGGGGCTCATTGCTGTAAGGCTTAGCTGAAGCATGAACTAGGAGTGGATACATCGCTAAGACGCCGCCACGCTCAACGTGGCATTCAAATGCTTGATGGCGATGAGCATAAGCCAGCACTTCTGCTTCCGACATCACGCCCGCTAGGTGCGATTTCGGAATAAGCCTTAGGGGCCCGTTGTTACTGCACGAAGAATCCAAATGCACTCGGATGGCGACTACTCTTGATAGCGCCCATTCGGGCGCATTCGCATAATTTACATCTGCCTTCCGCGACCAAGGTCCCCATTCCTGCGAATCAAAGACGCGTTCCATTGGAAGCACTTTGTCTTGATGCCACACCACAAGCCATCTCGCGTTGATCGATTTCTCAAAAAGAATTGCTCGATAAGGTATTGGGTCATTGCAGCTTCCAAGTGCACGCTTAGCAATATCGAGCAGGCGCTGATCACGTGCGACGTTAGCCACAGTTAGATCCTTCATCAGGTTACGGACGCCAGCCTGCGAGCGCTTTAGTCGTGAGCGCGATATGGAATCCAGAAGCCGGAGGCATTCGTTGTCCGAAAAGATGTTCTCCTTGATCCAGAAACCACTACCGTTTTGTCTTATCATCAACACACAATCACTAGTTACGGAGCAATTGTCGCAGTTGAGCAATGCGGTCATTCGGATCGCCGAATCCCTGTCGATAGTCGCGGATGCTTCGCGAAATTACATCGAGGGCTTCCTCACGGTTGTAGATAGCGGCGATCTCTACGCGCCTTGGCGCTTCACCTGGCAGCTGTTTGTAAGTGAGAAAATAGTGGGTTAACCGATCAACCAAACCTTTAGGGCACTCGCTGAGATCTTCGAGATGGCCATACGCCACGTCCGCCGTAAGCACGGCAATGATCTTGTCATCAGCCTGGTGACCGTCGATCATGCGCAGCCCTCCGATCGGCTTTGCTTGTAAGAAAAAACTGCCGTGGGCAAACGCTTTTTCAGACAACACGCAAATGTCCATCGGATCACCATCACCCTTGATTCCCGTCAATCCGGTGCGTTCCGCGCAAAGTGCTGCCACCTCGTCGCCACAAAGCGTTTGCGGGATGAATCCGTAAAGCGTAGGGCACATTGAAGAGAAACGTTGCGGCCGATCTACGCGCAAGTGGCCGGATCCTTTATCGAGCTCATACTTCACCGGATCGGTAGGGACGATCTCAATATATGCAGCGAGCTCTGCCGGCGCTTTAGCGCCAGGAGAGACACCATGCCACGGGTGGGCCTGGAAAAGGAGTTTGAAAAGCTGATGCAGCGCCGCGTCGTCATTAGCCATGAACAACCATGCTCCTTAGTTGACCCGAACGTTCGAGGATGTAGAATCCTAGGGCAAACTGTGTTGGTTATAAAGTCCAGGTCGATACAAACCTGCACTAAGGCGAATAGATTTTGGTAACTGCAACTCAAGCCATTGCTGACGCTCATCCTCGGGCGATTTCGCTGCGCTGGATTATTAATGCGCGCGACGATTTAGTTTGGTTCATTGGTTCCGTCGTCTCCAGTTACGCCTTATTGCTCTTGTATATCAAAGGTTTGGTTCCGTTGGTTCCCATGGTGGCATTGTGGGCGATCCTGATCGACGCTCCTCACGTCTTCGGAACTTTCTCGCGCACGTACTTCGACCGCAGCGAACGGCAAAATCGCCCGCGTCTGCTCTGGGGTTCATTGTTGTTCTTTTTAGTTGGTCCGGTGATGGTATTGCTGGGCGCCGGATTGGTGTTCTTCTTTATCGCAGCGCTCTGGGCTTACTACCACCTGGTGAAGCAGCACTACGGGTTCATGGTGCTCTATAAGAAAAAGAACAACGACCTGGCGGCACTCGACAATGCGCTCGACCGGTTGCTGCTTCTTTTCGCCTTCAACTACCCCTTTGTGGCTTTCATTGCTCAGGACCCCGAAGCGATGGCCCGCGTGCCGCTTGTTCTACAGGGCGGTATCACGCTTATTGCCACGATATTACTCGCGGGGACGATCGTGCTGGCACTCGCCTGGCTGGCGCGGCAGATCCAGCGCGCATTAATTGGGCTGCCACTTAATGTGCCAAAGTATTTGCTTTTAGCTGCAGCGATCCCAATGCATTGGGTTGTGTTGTTAACGCCGATGCCGCATAAGCCGATTGCCATCGTCGCTATCCTGACGATTTATCACAACCTCCAGTATCACCGGCTGATCTGGTTCCACAATCAGAAATACGCAAAGACGAATGGCGAGACAGACGTCGCGAGGGTTCGAGTTGCGCAAACAGCACTACGCGAAAAATATGGCGCGGCAGAAATGATCAGCAGACGGCTGCTGTTCTATATAGCGTTTGGAATTGTGTTTGGTTTGATTTACCAGGGGCCGCGACAGTTGTTGGGTTACGCAACGCTGCAAAACGAAGGCACCGGCACGACTACATCATTACCTATTCAACTTGGTATCTCGTTTCTCTGGGGCTACGCATTTATTCACTACTATCTCGATTCAAAGATTTGGCGCGTTCGTCGAGACGTGGCCGTGGGGCAGGCGTTGAAGATGGACAGCTGAGATCAAATTAGCCACAGATTTTCGCGGATGACACGGATCAGAAATAAAAAAGGTGAGAGCGGCAGTGACCAAATTAAAGCCATCTCTTAAGGGCTCTTATCCGTGTCATCCGTGAAAATCTGTGGCTAAATTCTTAACTGCACTTGAAAGCGGTCGCTACCGCCCCGTACTGTACCGAGTGGCAGCGCCATAGATCGCAGTCGCTACTGCTCCGTCCTGTAACATCTCTTATCTGTGTCATCCGCGAAAATCTGTGGCCAAATTTTTACCGCACGTGACGGTCGCTACCGCTCCCGTACTGTAACATCTCTTATCTGTGTAATCCGCGAAAATCTGTGGCTAAATTCTTAACTGCACTTGAAAGCGGTCGCTACCGCTCCCGTACTGTAACATCTCTTATCTGTGTCATCCGCGAAAATCCGTGGCTAAATTTCTTTGAGGTTTTATCCGTTTCATCCGCGAAAATCTGTGGCTGAATTCTTAAACTGCCGTTCACCGCAAAATTCCAGAACAGCCTCAGTAAAAGCTTCGGGATATTCTTCCTGCGGATGGTGACCGCAATCCTTGAAAACAATCAGGCGCGACTCGCTTATCTTTCGCTGCAGCTCTTCTCCGTCTCGCAAAGGCACGTCCGGATCGTCGTCTCCCCAAAGTAACAGGGTTGGCTGTTTAATCAGGTGCGCTTCGCGTTGAATTCGATTTGCGTCCCAATTACGGACCGTACGGATGATTGCTCGATGCGTGCCCGCCGCCCGCAACGGCAAAAAGCGCGCGTCGACGCGAAACTCATCCAAAACCTGTTGGTGCCGGTCATAGATTCGTTTCATCCGCGCACGCAGTAATCGTCGCGAACTGGCCAGCAATGGGGAGACGACATCGCCAATGAGAGGTGTTCGCACCAGTCGCATCATTAGGTAGCGTTTCGGTTCGTTGTTGGAAACTGCTCCCACCATCACTAACTTCGTCACCAGCCACGGCCTGTTGAGAGCCACCGTCGCGGCAATAGCGCCTCCATAAGAACTGCCAATCAGAATCGCGCCTTTACATTGCAACCGTTCGATCAAACCAGCGATCACCTTAGCCTGCGACTCAATTGTGTAGTCGAAGTTTCGTGGTTTATCGGAATATCCATAGCCGATCAGGTCCGGCGCGATCACGCGAAAACCAGCAGCCGCTATTTCCAAAAAAACTCGGCTCCAGACAAAAGTGGAAGAGAGGAAGCCGTGAATTAGCAGGACTGGAGGCGCGTCAGGATCACCGGCTTCCTGATAGTGCACGCGCAGGCCATTCACTTCAGCAATTCGGGAGTGTTCGACGTGATAAATGCGTTCGCGACTCTGCTCTAAATCAACATCACGAGGACGTGACAGTAGCTTTGTGATGACCGCGGCCGTCGCCAATCCGGAAAACCCGGCGATTAGATAACGCTTCTTCATATTGTCATTGTGTCGACAGCACTACTCGCGGGCGCAGGACGCGAGCTTCACCATCGTACGTTCCCACAGCAATCAGATTTCCGAGTTCGTCTCGCATGCGAAAGTTCTGCCGGCCGTGTACTTCGTCAGGCTCGAGCTCCAGTTTCATTGGCTGGCCCTGTTGGGTACGTTTTACTGCGGGCAAATCCAACGACACGAAAGGCAGATCACCCAATGCTTCGTCTGGGCTTAAAACGACATCCGCTAGCGATTCGCCTCGCGCTCGCTCTTCCAGTTGTTCCAATGTTAAGGCCTGACCGATCGTTAAATTACCGACCCTGGTGCGGCGCAATTCCGCCAGGTGGGCACCGACTCCTAACTGTTTACCAAAGTCTTCCGCAAGAGTCCGTATGTAAGTTCCGGCGGAACATTCGACCCGAACCTTTAGATCTGTTGTTCCCGCAGAATTATGTGTGGCGCCGCCCGCTGCGGCGAAGGCACGGATAATAACCCGAACAGGCTGCCGTTCAACCTGTTCGCCACGGCGAGCAAGTTCGTAGAGCTTACGACCGCCTTGTTTCTTGGCTGAATACATCGGGGGCACTTGTTGGATCTCACCTCGCAGGTTCTTCATCGCTGCTTCAATCTCTTTGTCGCTCCATACCAGGGACGCCGCCGCCGCCTTGTCGTCGGACAGTGGCAACCCCGTTCGATCTCCAGTGTCGGTTGCGAACCCTAACCGGATCACTGCTTCGTATTCTTTGTCGCTGCCGCTCAAAAATTGAGCGAGTCGCGTCGCGCGCCCGACAAGTATCACCAGAACGCCCGAGGCGAAGGGATCGAGCGTTCCGGTATGTCCGACACTTCGTTCGCCGAGGATTCGCCGCACGCGTGACACCACGTCGTGCGATGTAATGCCGATCGGCTTTTCAATGATTAGAACCCCATCCATAGCTCAGGTCTTATTGCTAAGAGAGTTGAGTGTCATTTCGTGTCTCAGCCTTTGATCCACCAACTCACAAACGACACGAAGCAACCCTACGGCCCGTTTCCCTTTAAGGCATGTGTGATGGATTTCCGCCCCTCTTTTGCCTTCAAGGTCGTATGCACCACAACCGCCCCGACAATTATTGCACCGCCAATCAGGGCCCATTTCGAAGGACGTTCGCCGATCACCAGAAATACCCATACAGGATTAAGAACTGGTTCAATGTAACCAACAATGCCCGCATCAAGCGATCTGATGCCGCGCGCCATCCCCAAAGTGAAAAGTGTATAGGCGATTCCGATTTGAACGACGCCGAGATAAACGACGCTTAATGCGTCGTGCAACGTGATACCGGAAAGCGCTTGCAACCCCGCAGGTGCGGCAATCAAAACGACTAATAGATTTCCGTAGATGACCGAGGACGCGCGATTTACATCACGGGCGCTGGAGTGCCGCAACAAAAGAAAGTACGCAGCAAAGCAAACTCCGGAAGCTAGTGCCAATAGATTTCCGGTGACGTCTTGGGGCTTCAGTTTGCCAACAAAAAAGAGCGACATGCCGATCACACAGAAGATGACCGTGATCAAATCGCGTTGGCGAAACTTCTCCTTGTAGAAGATTGGCTCCAGCACCAGCACGTAAAGTGGTGCAGTGTACTGAAGAAAGATCGCATTAGCGGCAGTTGTCTCTTTGGTTGCCAGCACGAAAAGTAAAAGCAAAGCGGCGTAGAGCACCGACGCGATCAGCGTGATGCGATTCAGGCCGAAGCCTTCGCGTCGCGTGAAGATCGCGACCGTAATGGCAGCCAATAGCGAGCGACCGAAAGAAAGTTCCAGACCGGAAAGCGTAGTCCACTTGATGAAGAGACCGCCGCTGCTCCAGATCACTGCCGCAGCCAGAACCAGCAACAGCGGAGACGAGGAAGGTTTGCGGAGAGCGTTTGGCAAACGTTTTGTGCGGCGGTGTTAGGAACTACTCAGTGTCTTCAGAGACGTGGTCGCGCCGTTGCAGGTATTTTCCAAAGACCCCGTTCCAGGGAGGAATCACGATTGAGACTGCCCCTTGCGCCTGGGCTTGGCAGGCCAAACGGATTAGCGGCTTAGGCTCGCTTGTGTTGATGTATCCGAACAGTTTGATCTGCTTACCTTCGCGCACGGCCACGTCTGAAAGTTTGTCAGCTCCGCCAAGGACGCCGACCCAGCAAGTGCCGCAGGATGCGGAGCGGCATTCGACGGGGATGGGTCCCTCAATGCGGCGCGGATCAAGCGCACGCCAATCACGCGAACGATCGGCTTCGGCGCCCCAGGCCAGGTCCTGTGCGTTATTCAGTTTGTATTTTGCAGCGTCGTCGTTTTCGTCATGAGTAACAGTCCATTTCTTGTCGACCGTTCTTAAAAAGCCCAATACACCCTGACCATCATCCTTAGCGCGCTCTTTTAAGATTTGCTCCGGGCTCCGCTTAGCATGCTTGCTATCGATTGTGATTTGCCCTGTCGTGGCGGTGAACTGAGACATTCCAACTTGCTGAACAGTCATAAATCCCACGGCAGTGATTCCCGTTGTCAGCGAAGGATCGACCTTCAAACTCGTTGCGACCTGACCGGCTACGTCGAGAATGCAATCGGTTAAGGATTTTTCATTCGCGGTTGGAAAACTTGCAGCGCTGGCGGCAATGGCTCGCTTCACCTCGGGCCAGTAACGATGACCGTAAAGAAACTTGTGCGAGCTGTCGATTTGGTTTTTCAGCAAATAGTCACCTTGCAGGAGTAGCTCGCGCGCTAGTTGCTCCGAGTCTTTAGCTTCTTGCAGAGCATGAAACAAGTCCAAAGGATAGAAAGAGAACCAGATTTGAGTGGCGGTTTTGTCAACGTCATGAATCGAACGCAACAAGGCAGTGATAGTCGCCTGCCATGATTCTGACTTCTGTTTGCTTAGAAAGGCCTCAAACGAAGTAGGTGTTGCTACTTGCATGGTTGGCTTGGTGCTCATAATGGTACCCACAGTTACGATCAGCGAAATTATTTGGTTAGTTGGAAACCCGGTACTCTAACAGCAAAGACCAAGACTCCCAAGCGGACGAAAGTACCGCCAAGTCGCCAAGGCCCGCCAAGTTCGCCAAGCTAGTTACTGGAAAGAGACAAGGGATATTTGATGAATGCCGTGTTTAGCGATAGTAAGGATGCAGGCTTGAAGAGGTAAGTCTTGGCGTCCTTGGCGTGTCTTGGCGACTTGGCGGTAATCTTGACGCGCAAAGCGGCTGCGGAAGTTTAACCCACTCATTCTCGACCGTTGACAAGCAACGAAACGCAGATTAAAAAGACACTCTAACCGAGCTTTAAAGTAAACAATTGATCCTTGTCGTGTTGGAGGATTGGGCATGGAAACCAAAAAGATTGGCGATATGACGAGTGGCCGCAGCTTCGACAGTGCTTACGGATTTTCCTTTGCGATCGCCATCGGCTTGCTTTTCTTCATCGCCGGCCTGGTGATAACGCTGACGCTCGGCGAGGGCGGTATGCTTGGCTTCGTGTTTGGCATTCCGTTACTCATTGCAGGGTTGGTATTACCGCTAATCATGATGCGTGGCCTCTTCACACGAAATGAGGTTAGTGGCGCTTGTCCTTACTGCTCAACGCCGATCAAGACTTCCGATGCAACAATCAGGTTGCGCTGCGTTTCCTGTAGTCGTGAAGTTGCGGTGCGGGATGCCAAGTTGTATCCAGTCGAGGAAACAACTTCCTTGTGAGGTTAGAACCAGTCTCGGGTCCAGTAGTCGCTGAAAGTCAGCGCAAACAAAATCCCCATCCAGAAAAGCGCTGAAGCAAAAATCACCCAGATCAGCCGGGAACTGTAACGGACGTGCATGAAATAAAGCACAACTAGTGTCGCTTTGATTACGGCGATTGTCAGCGCAATCACTACGTTCAAAGGGCCGGGAAAGTCCTGTAGTCCAGCCCAAACGGTCAAAGCCGTTCCCACCATCAGGGCCAGGAAGATCATCAAGTAGACCTTGACTGAAACTATGTGCTCGCTCATTTCAGTGTTCCAAATGCCGTCCCAGCAAATAGAGCAACGGGAACAGGAAAATCCAGACAATATCAACGAAGTGCCAGTAGAGACCCGACACCTCAACCGGGTTGTGATATTCCGGCCCGTACTTTCCGCGAATAGCAAAGAAAAGAATTACCGAGATTAGTCCGATGCCGATGATCATGTGCACAGCGTGCATGCCGGTCATTGCGAAATAGATCCAGTAGAACATCTCCACATTCTGTTTCGCGGCGCCGGGCAGCAGATGAACGCTGCTCGCGTCAAACGGTCGCGACGGAATTACGCGTCCTGGGATTAAGCGGTCTACATACTTCTCGTGATATTCGACGGCCTTGATTCCCAGGAAGGTGGCGCCGAGTAGCAGGGTCAACGCCAACGAGATGATCTGGTTTCGCCGTTTGCCGACTTGAGTGCTGTAAACAGCCATCGCCATCGTGAAACTGCTGAAAATCAAAACTACTGTGTTGATTGCTCCCAGCTTGAGGTCGAGGTGATTGCTGGCGGACGCAAAGGCTTCCGGGAATTGGTTACGATAAAGCGTATAGGCAAGGAACATCCCCCCGAAGAACATGATTTCGGTTACCAGAAAGACCCACATGCCCAGGGTGGACGCCTCGCGCTGCTGCTCCATGTTTTCGAAATGGTGCTGCAGCGCCGCATGCGCGTGATCCGCAGGATGATCGTGTCCTATTGTGTAACTCTCAGCCAAGGTGGTTGTGCTCCATCCCCGCGTCAGAGACGCCAGATTCAAACCTCTTCAACTCTTCCTTCGCGAAACTTTCCGACAACTTTCGTTTCTTCTGCCGGAGCAAACTCGTAAGCTTCCCAGGTCACAATCGGCGTTGATTCAAAGTTTTCTGTTGGTGGCGGCGATGCTGTTTGCCACTCGAGTCCGGGCAGGTTCCAGGGATTGGCCGCGGCAATCTTTCCGTAACGCATCGACCAAATTAAATAAACCAAAGGAATCAACAGACCGAAACCTAAGATTGAAGCACCAGCAGTCGAGAGCACGTGCAGAACTTGAAACTCGGCAGGATAGACATGATAGCGCCGCGGCATGCCCATATAACCCAACACGAATTGCGGCAGGAACGTCAGATTAAATCCGACGAACACTATCAATGCCGAGAATCTGGCCCAGCCTTCGGGATACATGCGACCGGTAATTTTCGGCCACCAATAATGCAACCCGCCTAAGTAAGCCAGCAGAGTTCCGCCGACCATGATGTAGTGGAAGTGCGCGACGATGAAATACGTGTCGCTCAGATGCACATCGACGGCCAACGAAGCCAGGAACAAACCGGTCATGCCGCCAATAGTGAACAAGCCGATGAAACCCAATGCATAAAGCATCGGCGTGTCGTATGAAATCGAAGCTCTGTAAAGCGTGGCCGTCCAATTGAACACCTTAATGGCGGAAGGAATAGCGACGGCGAAACTGAGGAACGAGAAAATCATTCCCGCGTAAACCGACTGGCTGGCCACGAATAAGTGGTGTCCCCAAACCAGGAACCCGAACACGGCAATCGCCAAACTGGAAAAGGCTACGAAGGAATAACCAAAAATATTTTTGCGAGAGAAGTTGGCGATCAGCTCGCTGACTACGCCCATGCCAGGCAAAACCATGATGTAAACAGCCGGATGGGAGTAGAACCAGAATAGATGTTGGAAGAGTACCGGATCTCCGCCCGCCGCTGGATCGAAGATGCCGATGTGCGCCAACCGTTCGAAAGCCAGCAACAGAATCGTAATGGCGATAACGGGGGTGCCCAGGATCATCACCAGACTGGTCGCGTAGTGAGACCAGATGAACAGCGGCATCCGGAACCAGGTCATTCCCGGGGCGCGCATGGTGTGAATCGTGACGATGAAATTCAGTCCCGTAAGGATCGAAGAAAACCCGGTAATGAAAATGCCGAGACCGGCGGCAATCACATAGGAGTTGGAAAATGTAGTGCTGAATGGCGTGTAGAAAGTCCAGCCTGTATCGATGCCACCGGCGAGCAGGGCGTAGATCGTCACAAGGCCGCCGAGAAGATAGATGTACCAACTCAGCAGATTGATCCGCGGGAAGGCCAAGTCCTTCGCACCGATCATCATTGGCACAAGGAAGTTGCCGAGCGTGGCCGGTATCGACGGAATCAGGAAGAAGAAAACCATGATGATTCCGTGTTGCGTAAAGACCTTGTTATAGGTTGTCGACTGCAGCAGATCGCCTTGTGGGGTCAGCAACTCCAGGCGGATAAACATCGCGTAGAGTCCGCCGATGAAGAAAAAGAAACTGATGGAACCCAGATAAAGCAGCGCAATACGTTTGTGGTCTTTGGTGAGCAGCCACGACTTCAACCCATATGTCGCGTTGAGATAATTAATCCGCGCGGGCGTGGGGGCCACAAATGTTTCCATTGCCTTCATAAAAATTTACTCGCTTACTACCTGCTCGATTCTGGACTCGCGACACGCACTGCTGGCGAAGCTGTTGTCGCCGGAGTCGCGGCAGGCGCTCCAGCCTGTTGCCCCTGCGCCGGCAGCGACTTAATGAAAGCCAGAATCTGAACTAACTGTTCTTCGGTGATCTGTCCCTGAAAGGTCGGCATGATGGGGCCAAACCCATTTACCAACTTTGCTTGCGGGTTAACGATCGATTCGCGGATATAGGCCTCATCTGCCTTAACCGTTTGTCCATTATTCAGGAATACCTGACTGCCAAAAATTCCGAGTGCTGGGCCGCGGCCCCCCTCTCCATTGGCGCCGTGACAGGAAACACAACCGAGCGTTTGGTAGAGCTGTTGTCCGGCCACTGCGGGTGATTGTTGATTCGTATTGCCGCTCAGCCAGTTATCAAACGCCGTGGGCTCCATCACCACCACTTGCCCGATCATTCCGGAGTGGTTCATGCCACAGTACTCTGCGCAGAACAGATGGTAGGTGCCGGGTTTAGTCGCTTCGAACCACTGCGTGGTGTAGCGGCCGGGAACAACGTCGGCCTTAATGCGAAACGCCGGGATAAAGAAGTCGTGGATCACGTCTTCCGTTGTCATGATCAACTTGATACGACGACCTACAGGCACATGTAATTCGTTGATCTCGCGTTGACCCGTGGTGTGTTGAATTTTCCACATCCATTGTTTGCCAACCACATAAATCTCCACGGCATTTTTTGGTGGACGCGAGTTCTGAAAATAAAGCTGAGCGCCCCAGGCAAACATGCTCATCGCGATGATGAAAGGAATTACCGACCAAAGCGTTTCCAGTTTGTGCGAGCCCGCAATCGGCCGGGGAATTTCATACGGGGAACGACGCCGGTACTTGATCACAAAAAAGATCAGCACGCCGCCAATCAGCAGCGTAAAGAAAACTGTGACGCCCGAGAGATAGAAGTAAAGCGCATCAACCTTTCCAGAAAGGGTCGAAGCACTGGGAGGTACGAATGGGATCCAGGACGTTTGCATTACCCGACAGTTCCTCCAGTGTGCAAACGCGTTGGCGATGCGGTGCGCCGTCGCATCACGAAAAACATTAGTCCGATTGCGATCAAGGTCGCGACTCCTCCTAACCGCACCATGTTCATTACCACTGCGCCATACTTTCCGGTTGCCGGATCGTAGTGGTAGCAATAGAGGAGCAACTGGTCCACTGGAGAGCCGATCTTGTTTGCCGAAGCCTCCACAAGAGCGAGACGCAGGTCCTTAGGCGAATACTCGATGCCATAAAAATAATGCGATAGCTTGCCTTGAAGTGTGGAGACGTAGATCGCGCTGGCATGGGCAAACTGATCGGTGGCGGTGTCAAAGTAATAATGGAAGCCGATCGCCTCGGTTAGTCGCCTGATACTTTCCTCGTCGCCCGTAAGGAAGTGCCAGCCTTTAGCCGCCGGCGCCCGTTTCGCCTCCGGAAGATAATCGATATAAGTTTTCTTCTTAGCGCGTGCCAGGTCGGCAGTCTCCAATGGATCAAAGCTCACCGTCACCACTTCAAACTCTTCCCCAGCTTTGAAGTTGAGAACTCTGAAACTCGTCACCATTCCGTTGAGCACTTGATTACAAAGCATCGGACACTGGTAGTAGACAAGCGCAACTACGACGGGTTTCTTGCCGAAGTAATCGCCCAAACGAACTTTCTCGCCTTGTTCGTTGCGAAAAGCGAGATCGAGAGGCAACTGTTCATTAAGCTTCTGTTCAATTTTTACTTCGTTCAGGGCTTTCGGCAGGCCATTAACAGAGGTAGCGCTGCTGGGTCGCGCGCCATAGAGAGGCGAACTCGGACCCGGTGGTTGTTGAGCCCTTATTCGAGTAGGCAGTAAGCAGAAGGCAGGAAGCATTAGTAGAATGCCTACCAAAGCACGGCGAAACGCAAATCGGCGACGCGCCACGGAATCTCGCTCCTTACTGCCTTCTGCCTTCTGCCTACTGCCTACTGTTCTCATGGTATTGCCTTTACAGAAACTCTTCCCGAACTCGCCGCCGTCGGGAGCTGATTGCCGTAACCCTCTACATCTGTTTTAGTCTGGTTCGCGCCTGCTTTTGCATTTTGATCGGCGACATATTTCTGCATGGCGGCCTCTATGGGCATTCCCAACGTTCGCCCTGATTGATCTTTGGGGCCTTCATTCAGGTCGCGCTGCCACTGTTCACGCAGGACACGAATCTCCCAGAGCGCGTCCTTGGGGTTTCCAGACGTGGAATCGCCTCTCGATTTTGAGAGGTCCTCTGCGAAACCCGGCGCCGATTGCAATCTCGGCTCAGGTGGCAACCTCTCTCTCTCGCTCATTGCCATTGGTCCTGCCGGCGGCTCTTTTTGCTCTTCCTGCGTATTGAGAAAGTTAAAAAGGAACAGCATCAGCACATAGACCAGGGCTGTCATGACTGTCAGAGCGAGGACAAACTTCAGCAGCGCCGGCACGTTGACGTCACTGGTCTCGTGAGTGACGTCAATGTTCTTGATGTGCGACACGTCAGGAGTCTCCGTGACGTGTTCATGACCATTTCCTTTGTGATCTCGCTTTGCCACTTTATTGTTCCTGCTCCTGCCTCCTCCTGCTCCCGTCTGCCTCCTCGCGTCTGCCTCCTGGCGCTAGTGGCCCGCGTGTGCCGGCGCCTCCGCCTCTGCTAAAAGACTTTCGTACTGCGGATCGTTGATTGGGACCAGCTGTCGCTTGCTCAACTGCCAGAAAAACATTGCCAGCCAAATGCCACCGATGCCAATCGGGGCCACAACATCCATCCAGCTAACATGAAAGCCGCCATGAGAAAACTCAGGCGCAATCATCCAGAAAAAATCGATCAGACGTATCACCAAAATGATGATGGCAAGGATCATTAACTTGCCGGCATTACGTTTGAGAGATCGCGAGAGCAATAAGATGAATGGCAGCGCGAAGTGAAAGATCACCACGCTCAAGGCGATCGCGCCCCAGGCGCCATTGACGCGTGGCAAGTACCACTGAATCTCCTCAGGCAGATTTCCTGACCAGACAATCAGAAACTGCGAGAAGGAGAAGTATGCCCACAACATAACAAGGGCCAGCATTAGTTTGCCGAGGTCCTGAAAGTGATTCGGTCTCACCACGCGCGCCAGAGGTTCGCGGCGACCGATCACGGCCATCATCAGAATTGCAAATGCGAGCGCGCTCAATACCCAGGCCGCGACGAACAATAGTCCGTATATAGTTGAAAACCATTCGGGATTAAGCGACATGGCCCAGTCGACTGAAGCAAAGGTCACAGTCAAAACGAAAATAATAATCCCCGGTCCGCTCAGCTTGCCCAAACGCCTCGTGTAGCGTCTATCCGCGGTCCGGTCCTGCTCCCAGGACCATTTATTCAACAGGTAGGCAAGCACGCCCCAAAGAGCAAAATACAGAATTGCACGCCCGACAAACCCGGGCAGGTTTAGATAGATGCGCGCCTTTTGTGCCAGCGCAGGCGTCTTCGACATCTCTTCGTGGTGGGTCCACGGATAAATGTCGTGCGCTCCGATAATGATCGGGATGAACAACAATGCAAGAAGGGGAAGGGTTCGAGTTGCTGCCTCGAGAACTCTGCGGATTACCAAACCCCAATGACCGCCTGTCAGGTGCTGCAACATCAGTAGTGCCAAAGATCCGAGCGCGATCCCGACCCAAAACAAATAAGCCACCAGATACGAATGGAAGAATTGCTGCCGGTTAAGAAACGCACCCACCGCCAGCAACACCAAAAACACCACTCCCACAATTAGCGTGCGCTTCTGGAATAAGCCCACTTCCGCGGGTGCTGTGTAGGCGCCATTCATTGTCATTGCTGGTGCCCGCCGCCTTCGGGAGTGGCTGATGGAACTGCTGCCGCCGGCGCTGCTGTCGTTCCTGATTGCCCCGTGTCCTGGTTACTCAGTTGCAATGCACGAATGTAAGAGATGATGGCCCAACGATCTCGCGGGGGGATCTGGGGTGCGTACGGCGGCATGGCGCCCCAACCATTTGTAATTGCGTCGAAGTAATGGCCGACCGGCGCCTGGCGCAGAGCGTCAGTATGAAATGAAGCGGCTCGACGAAAACCGCGTCTCACAATCATGCCGTCACCGTTGCCGGTCATGCCGTGGCAAGCCGAGCAAAAGATCTCATAACGCTCTCGGCCCCGTGCAACCACGTCTTGAGTGATCGGCAAAGGAAACTCTTCAATATCGTCCGGATAAGTGGCTTGCTGCTGCCCTCCCGTGCCTGTCGGTGCGGCGGCACCCGCTGACGCAGTGGTTGTGCTCTTCTTTCCGGTGAAGAATTCTTTGTCGGCGCGCAAAAAACCTCGAGGAATCGTTCCCGTTACCGGGGGCCGCGACGACAGGCCATTACTGAAAAACGACGTCGAACGAAACGGCTTCATTCGAGGTTGATCCTGCATGTCCTGGCGGCACGCCGCAGTGAAGAGTGCGCAGTGGGCAGTGAGCAGCAGGCCTAAGACGAGACGCGGGGACACGGGGACGCGGGGACACGGAGACACGGGGACGCGGAGACTCGGGGACACGGCGACATGGAGACGCGGGGATGTGGTAACTCTCTCCGCATTTTCTGTTTTTAAACGTCTCTTAAACATTTAATCGAAACTCCGTCCCCGCGCCTCCGCGTCTCCGCTGTCCCCGCGTCTCCGCGTCTCAGTGTCCCCGCGTCCCCGTGTCCCCGCGTCTCCGCGTCCCCGCGTCCCGCTCACACTTCCACATCTGAAACTTCTTTCGCTCCCAAGTCCTTCATGAATTTGACTACTTCATCGTGTTGATATCGGGCGTCGTTTGCTTCTATTACCAGGAAGAAGTGATCGCGCGTTGCCAAGGCAAAGTTGGGCGCATTGAAAACCGGGTGATAGGGCTGTGGCAGCTTGTTAAGAGCCAGCATGCCAAAAATCGCTGCAAAGGCTGCACACAGAATCGTCATCTCAAAAGTGATCGGGATGAAAGCAGGCCAGCTATTAAAAGGCTTGCCACCTACATTCAGCGGATATTCGATAACCGACAAGTAGTACTGCATAAAGAACCCGCCCAGACCTCCGACAATTCCCCCGATCAAGACAATCACTGGCAGCCGCGTGTGATGAAAACCAATTGCTTCCCACAACTCTTCGATCGGATAAGGCGAGTAACCATTGATGCGGCGATAGCCAGCCTCATAAGTGCGCCGCGCAGCTGCAACCAGATCGCTGGGGTTATCAAACTCTGCCATAACTCCATAGAGCGGAACTTTGACAGACCGACTCGGAGACGTGCGTACGCTGGGATGCGGTGATGCGGAGACGTGCTTATCCCACGAACCCTCATCTTCATCTGAGTAATTTTCCCGATCGTCGTCAGACATTACCTATCTGGGTCTCCAGTTACGTTTCCTCGTCTCCGCGTCCCCATCTCATAAAAGCTACTCTTCCTCAACCTCAGCGTCCGGAAGAATCGTTCGCATCTCAAAAATAGAAATGATTGGCAGGAAGCGGATGAACAGAAACAGCAGTGCGAAGAACAAGCCAATCGTTCCCAGGAACATTGAGAAATCCCAACCGGTAGGCGAGTAATTCGCCCAGGAAGACGGTAGAAAATCTCTATGCAAACTCGTAACGATGATTACAAAGCGCTCGAGCCACATGCCGAGGCTGACAATGATCGACATGATGAAGAGCACTACCAGATTCGTGCGGAAGCGTTTGAACCAAATCAGCTGCGGGGCCAGTACGTTGCAAAGAATCAGTAACCAATAAGACCACGCATAAGGGCCTGTCATGCGGTTATAGATCATGAACCGCTCATAAATATTGCCGCTGTACCAACCAAAGAATGCTTCCATGATGTAGCCGTAGGCGACGATCAATCCCGTGGCGAGCATCACTTTCGCCATGTTCTGGATGTGCCGCATCGTGATGAAAGCTTCCAGTCCGTAAAACTTCCGGAGGGGAATCGTCAGCATCAACACCATGGCAAAGCCCGCATAAATTGCACCGGCAACGAAATAGGGCGGAAAGATCGTCGCGTGCCAACCGGGTATCACGCCCGACGCAAAGTCCAAACTAACAATCGTGTGCACCGAAAGCACTAGAGGTGTAGCCAGGCCCGCGAGCAGCAAATAAGCCATTTCGTAGCGGTGCCAGTGACGCGCCGATCCGCGCCACCCCATTGCGAGAAGACCGTAGATGATCTGGAACGGCTTACTACGCGCACGATCTCGCAGCGTGGCAAAGTCTGGGATTAATCCGATGAACCAGAAGAGTGCGGAGACGGTGCCGTATGTGGAAATCGCGAAGACGTCCCACATCAGCGGGCTGCGAAACTGCGGCCAGATTCCCATCGTGTTTGGATAAGGAAACATCCAATAGAGAACCCAGGGCCGGCCCGCATGTAATAGCGGGAATAATCCGGCAGAAGCTACGGCAAACAGAGTCATTGCTTCCGCGAACCGATTGATTGAAGTGCGCCATTTTTGGCGCAACAGCAACAGGATGGCGGAGATTAACGTGCCGGCGTGGCCGATGCCGATCCACCAGACAAAGTTGATGATGTCGAATGCCCAACCGACCGGAACGTTATTGCCCCAGATGCCGATCCCTGTAAACAACAGGTGAGTAATTGTTAACAGGAGGACTTGGACAAGAATGAAGGAGATGCCGAACCCGAAGAACCACCAAAGCGGAGTCTTACGCTTCAAAACCAGCGAACTGATCTTGTCGGTGACAGAGGCAAACGTTAACCCGGGACCCACGACGGGCGCCGTAGTATGAATGCCCACCTCTTTATGCGGAGATTCAGACATGAAATCTTATGCATACCGGGCGCTTTAGCCCCGGGTCACCAAACTCCTTAGCCAACCAATCTCGGCGCTCTACCCGATTTCCGGATTCGGGTTACGCAAAGCCCCGAGATAGGTCGTGCGCGGTCTCGTATTCAGATCAGACAACAGCGAATAATTCCGGCTCTCAGCTTTTAATTTCGCGACGCGACTGTGCGGATCATTAATGTCGCCAAAAACAATTGTCTCAGTCGGACAAACGGCCTGACACGCAGTCACAATCTCACCATCGCGGACCGGCCGATCTTCTAGTTCAGCTCCGATCTTCGCTTCCTGGATTCGCTGAATGCAGTAAGTGCACTTCTCCATCACGCCGCGACTGCGCACCGTTACCTCCGGATTGCGCATTAACTGATAAGTTGGAGTATCCCAATCCTGGTAAAGCAAGAAATTGAAACGTCGTACTTTGTAGGGACAGTTGTTGGAGCAATAGCGCGTCCCCACGCAGCGGTTGTAGACCATGTCATTGATACCCTCGGCGCTGTGCACAGTCGCATGAACCGGGCAGACCGGTTCGCACGGGGCGTTTTCACAATGCATACAAGGCACCGGCATGAAATAGGTGCCGTCCGGACTCGCAGCGTTTTGGCCTTCGTAGTAAGTATCGACGCGTAACCAGTGCATTTCGCGACTACGTGTCACTTGCTCTTTGCCGACTATCGCTATGTTGTTCTCCGATTGGCAGGCAATGATGCAGGCGTTACAGCCAATGCAACTATTGGCATCGATCGCCATGCCCCAGGCGTAACCTTCATACTTGTGTTCATTGCCATAGAGCGTTTCGTCAGGTCGCGGAACATGTGTCGGTGGAGAAGGTGCTCCAAAAGCCTTGCCGTGATCGTTGCCACCGTGCGCATTGCCGCGTTGATCGGTGATGCCAGGATCCTGAGGACGCTCATGACCAGCACCGCTGTCTGGATTGGTTTGGAGATATTCTGCGAGTGTGCCCGTACGCAGAATGTCACGACCTTCCATATTGAAATGTAGTTGCGTGACCGCCAGCTGATACTGACCCGCGGCTGCTTGTACTCTTGCGCCGGTCGCCGTCCAGGGCGAGTCTGACGTTCTAATCTCGTATGCGTTAAAGCCGCGATTACTGCCGAATCGTCCTGCCTTCAGCCGTCCATAGCCAAAATGAAGTGTGACAACATCGTCCGGTTGACCCGGCATGATCCACGTAGGACAAATGATTGATTTTCCGCGATTGTCTATCTGGATGTTGCCGACTAATACTTCAGTCCCTTTCCAGCCACTGTTGTTAGCCAAACCCAGCTTTTGGGCGGTTGCCGGACTAATCAGCGCGGCGTTGTCCCATGTGATCTTCGTCAGTGGTTTGGGCAATTCCTGCAGCCAGCCGTTGTTGGCAAAGCGGCCGTCGAACATCGTGGGATCTGTACGAAAAACTATTTCAAAGCCGGTATCGGGTGACGGGTTTGGCGAGGTAGTGGAGGTGGAACTGGCCGTCCCGGAGGAATTTGACCTCATTTCGTTCCCCTGTGCTGATCTGAGCGCTGGAGTTTTCGCAGGCAATGCACTGTTTGCCATGAAACCGTCGTGCAGCGCCTGCCGCCAGCGAGTTTCAAAATCGGCCGTCGGAGTTGTCGCGGGCGTTGCTTCAGCGGACGTAGCTTGCGTTGCAGGCGTTCCTGCCGCTGCCGTCTGCTCTTGCCGTCTGTTGTCCGCCGCCGGCCGACTCGCACCCTCTCCTTGCCAATACTCGCGCACGATCTCATAAGCTTTGCGGTCGTACCTCTCAGAAAAAACCGCCAGGACCTCGTGCGCTGACTTTGACCCATAAAGCGGTTCAATCAATGGCTGGACGATCGACACCGTGCCATCGATTGTGCGCGTGTCGCCCCATGATTCGAGGTAATGAGCTTCGGGCACGTGCCAATGACAGATTTCAGACGTTTCGTCTTTATGCGAACTGAGGTGGACGCGAAGTTTGACCTTCGAGAGACGATTGAAGTCCAGCTTCAAATCGGATGGCGTGTTGTAAACCGGATTGCCGCCCAACATGACGAGTAGTTCGACTCTGCCACCATCAATGTCCTCAACCAACTCGCGCAACGACTCGCGCTGATCGACGGAGTTAGCTTCCAGAGGATCGGTGTACGTAACTGTCTTGCCTACGTTCCCCAGGGCCGCGTTCATGGCATGCGCGAACGCGTGAACAGCCGGAGGTGCTTCGTTGCCGGCAATGACGATGCAGGCGCCTTTTTGTTGTTGCAGATCTCTGGCGACCGCATCGATCCAAGCCGGGCTGGCAGTTTCGGTTGCTGCTGGTAATGCGACGCCACACTTCGCTGCAAGCTGTCGCGCGAGACTCTCCAAAGCACTCGGTTTCACAGTCCAACGATGGTCGGCAGAGGCTCCCGTAGTTGTTGGAGTTGTTTCCACAACATACAGTCTGCTCATTTCGTGTTTGCCTTCAGTTACACGCCGCCTCGCCGCGAACTGCCGCGCGTAACGGAGCGTTCCCGGCATTGCCGAAAGGAAATCGGCGTCTAAAGACAGAATGCGAGTAGCCTGGTCGAAGTTGTAAATCGTGTGGACGGGTTCGCCGAACGCCATCATGGCACCCGCCCTGACGTTGTCCCGATTGACCGGCTCGTATTGATGCCACTTCGCCTGCGGAAAGTCGGTGAGGAGTCCCTTTAATTGAGCAGCCAGTGTCGGGGAGGTAATGGTCTCCGTCAGAAAGCGGAGGCCGGCGCCTTGCTTCGGACGTTGCTCGTCCAGAGCAGTACGCATCTCGCCAAGGAAAGTCGTCCAGGTGCGAATCTCATCGCGGTAGGTAACTGTGTCGGAACGCTCTGGATCGTAGAGACCAAGAATGGAAGCCTGGGCAAAAATGTCGGTCGCACTCGATCCACGATCATTAGAATCAGCACTGCGATTGTGTGGATGATCGGGGTTCCCTTCAACTTTCGTCGGACGTCCTTCATTGCTTCTGACGAGCACCGGCGTGGCAATTCCACAGACAGTAGCGGCGGTGGCGAAAAAAAGCGCCTTACCCGGTATAGAACCTTCCGGTTGGCGTACAAACGGAACTATTTTTTCCGGTGGTTGGTAAACGCAGCCACTTAAACCGGCGAGTGCCAAAGAGGCGCCCATTAACTTCAGGAATGTGCGTCGCTCAAGCGGATCGTCCCACTCTTCCGCGTGTTGTGGATACTCTCTTTGCACGAACTCGTGAAACTCAGGAGTTCCCGCAAGCTCTTCAAGGCTACGCCAGAATTTCTTGCCATTCTGAGGCGCATTTGCAGTTGCAGCGCCGACGGGTGCCGGCGTCTCGGGCGCAGTTGAAGTTTCGTCGTTCAACGGCGCGGACAGGCGACGGTCAGCTCGGGCTTCATCCTGATGCGCGAGGATCCATTCGCGCATCAGTTTGAAGTTTATGTGTCGATCGTCACTGGACATCTGAGCCACTCCGCAATTAACGATGGCAAGTCGAACAACTGGTTAAGACATCGGGCTTTTGAATGTGGTATTTGCCAAGCAACTCTTTGCCGCTGGCAATCTCATCAGCGGCGCGATTCTCCGGCCGCCACTCCATGTCAAAAATCTTTTCTTTCGGCCGGACAAAGCGTTCCGGATTGCGATGACAATTAAGACACCACTCCATTTGTAGCGTCGATGCCTGATAGGCAATCGGCATTTGATCGATGCGGCCGTGACACGTCGAACAGCCGACTCCTTTGTTCACATGAATGCTGTGATTGAAAAAAGAATAGTCGGGCAGGTCGTGGACTCTGATCCACTCAATCGGTTTTCCTGTCCGCAAACTTGCGCGCACTGGCTCGAGATAGGGACTGTCCGCCCAAATTTGCTTATGGCAGTTCATGCACACCTCGGACGAAGGCATGCCAGCCGACGCGGATTGTTCCACTGAAGTGTGACAATAACGGCAATCGATGCCGTCGTCGCCGACGTGATGCTTATGACTGAACTGTATTGGTTGTTGTCGTTCGACCCACTGGCCGGTGTTCCAGGATGAACGATTGATTTCAGCGCCGACCCAAAGTGCCGCAAGCAAAATGAAAATGGCGCCGAAAATACTGAGCTTGGCGAGCGCGTTAGTGCTGTGGTGAAAGATCTGTGGCATCGCCGCAGGTTTGCTAAATCCTATTCGCGACTATTAAGACCGGCGGGCAGCAGGAAAGAGTTTAAAAGCAAAGCCACACGCAGATCGACTTGTCGAAGTTCTGCTACTCCAGGCGAAAAGAGCCACGCGCATCAAGCAGAACGTTAGAACAAATAGTTATCTTGCAAAGTAAGTGCACTTTACCAGATGCCCAAAAATTTTCAAATTTGCTTGTAAACGTGGAGGTTGAGTACTACCAATCTTTCACAGTTGTGTGTCACGGAACTGAAGCGACGAAAGTTTGGTAAGGGTCCGGCCTGTTTTGAACTTTGTACTTTGAACTTGGTGCTTTGTGCTTTGGGCATTAACTCTGCTCGCGGTAATTTCTGAGGTGAAGTTAGCGGGAAAGGGCATGAATCATGAGCAAAGCTTAAAAGTACAAAGCTCAAAGTACAAAGTTCAAAGTTCAAGTCTTACGCAGCATCCCGGGCCAGCATCGCTGCGCCAATTGAAACGGCATCGGAGCCGAGTGACGCGGCAACAATCTGCGTTGCTTCGAAGCAAGGTTGGAAGGCGCGGCGTTTTGCTTCCTGAATGATGGGATTCAAAATTAGATCGCCAGCGTCCATCACTCCGCCACCAAGAACTATTTTCTCGATATTAAGCAAGTTGAGGACGTTGGCTACACCGGTGCCAATGTATTTACCAGTGCGTTCGATCATCATCAGAGAGAAATCATCGCCGTTGTTCGCCTCGTGTGCGAGATCGGCCGCCGTAAAGTTCTTATTGATTGCCAGTCGGGACAGCGATGAAGTGCCGTCACGATGTAGACGTTCATTTGCACGCCGGACAATGTTCGGACCTGATGCGACGGTTTCGAGGCATCCCACATTGCCGCACTCACACTCAACTCCTTCTGTATCAATGGTGATATGGCCTACTTCGCCGGCAAAGCCCGAGGCTCCAGTCCATAACTTTCCGTCAAGAATGATTGCTCCACCGATTCCCTCGCCAATCGTCACGTAGAACATATCGCGGCTTCCACTGCCGGCGCCGACAATGTATTCGCCATACGCTGCTGCATTTGCGTCGTTCTCGATTTCTACCCGCAAACCCGTCGCATCCATGAATTCGGAATGCAAGTCTTCACGAACTGTTGAGGGAAGGTCGCGCGATGCGACCACGCGATCAGTCTGGCGATTAACCAGCCCGGGAACGGCGATGCCGACTGCGGCAATGTCCGGATGAGCGGTCCGTAACTCGCGAACGACATCGGCAACCTTGCTGACTAGTTTGTCGGCTTCAATCGGGCTCTCGCGCCGCTCGATTACCTCGCCGTCCGCCTTAACCAGCGCGGCTCGCATCGTTGGGCCAGAGAGGTCGATGCCTAAAAAACTCGCTGCGGATCCGCTCGCATTGTTCATGATTTTGAGTCGCTTATTATTCAGGAGAAGTTAAACAAAGCGAAGGATAGTCGAGGGTACTAGGGCTGTCAAACAAGTGTCATCGCGTGTAGAATGGGCTTCGTTTAGGACGGCTTTTAAGTTTGTGTGTCGGTTTTTGCTTTGCACCAAACATCGCGATTGGTTCAAGGCATCCATTCCCCCGGCTCAAGCTCTCAGCAAATGCAAATTCGTTCGATTCTGTTTCCGACGGATTTCAGCGAATGCGGTAACTATGCGCTTTCGTACGCCGCATCGCTCGCGCGGAAGTTTGGAGCGGCAATCATCTGTGTTCATGTCATAGAACAAATAGTGCCGACAGTGGGATACACGGGAATGACTGAGCCGCTTCCGCTCGCGGATATCACGGAACAACTTGAAGATTCGGCTGAGCGCGAATTGCCGAAAATCGGGGAGTGTGAAGAGTGCGCCGGACTCGATGTTGAGGAGTTGATTGTGCACGGCGACGCGGCAGCCGAAATCGTGCGCGTCGCGAAAGAACGCAATGTCAATCTCATTGTGATTTCTTCACATGGGAGGACGGGTCTGGGACGAATGCTCTTTGGGTCGACCGCCGAAGCTGTGGTGCGCCATGCGTCGTGTCCGGTCCTGGTTGTTAAGCCCCCGCAAGAGGAAGAAGCAGCAAATTGATCAGTGGCGGTGGTCGGCGAGAACGAAGTACGCTGACGGCTGACCACTGATAACTGTCTACTGACGCTTTCATGCAACTCAGTTTTCTCTACGACCTCATCGGCCAATACGGTCTTTATGGCGTTCTGCTTCTGGTAATGATCGAGGGGGATATAACTCTCCTGATCGCCGGAGTGTTGGCCCACAGCCATTTTTTTGGCGAGTATAGTTTTGCACGAGTCTTGTTATGGGGGACTCTCGGTGGTGTCCTTAGTGACAACATTGCTTACGGAGCCGGGCGTGGTTTTCGCAAGGGAGTCAGCGATCTTCGTTTTTATCGCAGCGCGAGTCCGCGCATGGAACGCCTGACAACAAAGTTTGGTCCGCTCTCGATTTTCATTTCCAAATATATCTACGGTTTACGTTGGGCCACCTGCATTTTCTATGGTGTCAGCCGGATGCCGTTTCTGCGTTTCCTCTTTCTTTCCGTCTCGAGTTGTTTTCTCTGGGTGTTTGTCTTGAGCGGCGCCGGCTACTTCTTTAGTGGAGCAGTGATTGGCTTAATTGGCGACTTCCAGCGTCTCGGAAAAGTGTTGCTGGTGATAGTGATTGTGGGAATTCTTGCGTTCTACCTGGTAGAGCGCTTTTGGTTGTCACAGAAAGTTGAACGCGCGAATCCGGAATTGCTGCAGGAGTTAGAACACGTCGCTCAGGAAAAACTGCACGACCTAAAACAGGAGTTTCAGGAACATATTCCGTTCTCGCAGGCCCGTCGTGATGAACAGAAAAAAAGAGCGGACACGAAGCGCGAAACGGATTCCGACTAAATACGGTCGTCCTTTGGTCTTAGGTCTTTGAATTTTGTCCGAGGCTGACAACTAAAATTTCTTAAGGCTATTTGAGATCAACCAAAGACCTAAGACCAAAAACCAAAGACCAAAATATGATAATTGAATCTTCCGCCCCGACGAGGGTTGACCTTGCCGGGGGCACAATCGACATCTGGCCTCTTTATCTTTTTCATCCCGGGGCTGCCACCGTCAATTTTGCTATCTCGTTGCGCGCGCACTGCCGCATCGAGACTCGCACTGATGATCGGATCATTCTTGAATCTAGCGACCGGCAAGTGGGTTTTGAGACGACGGTTTCTGCAATCGACAGCTTAGCGACTGAAGAACGGCTGGAACTGATTTCCAAACTGGTCCACTTCTATAAACCCTCGAGCGGATTTCACCTGAAAACGACGAGCCAGGCCCCGGCGGGAGCCGGACTCGGCGGCTCTTCGGCACTCGCTATTGCCTGCATTGGTGCGTTGAATCGTTTGCAGGGCAATCGGTACGACGAGCGTCGCTTCATTACTCTGGTCGCTAATATTGAGACCACGGTAATTCGGGTGCCGGCCGGCTTCCAGGATTATTATCCGGCGTTTTATGGTTCTACATCCTGTATTCATTTTCGCCCGGACGGTATCGAGCGGGAAGCGCTCGAAATTGACGAAGCTGCACTCGAGGAGCGCTTTGTGATCTGTTACACCGGCGAGCCGCGGCTCTCGGGCACAAACAATTGGGACATTCTTAAACGTCACATCGACGGCGATCGCGATCTGTTTGTTTTGTTCGAAGGCATTCGCGATTCGGCAAACAATATGCGTGCTGCATTGTTGAAGAACGATTGGGATAGCGTTTATTCCATCATGAGTGCGGCCTACCCGAACCGCAAAAGACTCGCGCCTGGAGTGACGACTCCGCAAATGGATTCACTGGTGGCGAAGGCCCTCGCCAATGGCGCGCTTGCGGCCAAAGTGTGCGGCGCGGGAGGTGGTGGTTGTATTGCCTTCCTTTGTGAGAAAGGAAAGAAGGCGGACGTCGAACGCGCTCTTGATGCTGAAGACGGCGCAGAGGTTTTGCGTTGGAAAGTCGCGCGCGAGGGTTTAACGGTGCGCGAAGGTTAGAGGCCTCGGCAATCACCCCGCAATTGGGTTGTCAACCAACTCCTCAACCGCGAAGCGGTTTCGGCCTCCAGCCCAATGTTGCCGCAGGCAACGTTGGGTCAGATGTGATTCGTTTGATTCGGCAACTCCGACGGGGTTGCGTCGAGTGCGCATGATTCAGATCCAATTAGGGCGCGATTAATCCCAGACATACCCGTTCATCCCATTCCAACTCATGTTTCTTAAACAGCGCGCGTACCTCATCTTGAAAGCTCGCCTTTTGATGATGCTTTTCCTGATTGGCGATATACCGTTTGACTCGCTCAAGATTGGAATGGCTCACTGAAAAATCGGCATATCCGCCCTGCCACGAAAACCTTTCAAACCCGCCTTGTTCTTTCAGCCATAAGTTAGACACGCGCTTTAGTTCTTTAACCCATTCTGCTTGAGTAATAGTGAGACCAAAACGGCAAAGCAAGTGGACGTGGTCCGAAACTCCACCGACCACCAGAGGCGGGCATTCAAGCCGCCTTGAAATGCCACCAAGCTGCGAATGTAATTGTGTGCGGAGTTCTCGATCATTCAAGAATGGATCTCTTTCTTGGTTGAGAAGACTAAATGGATGTAAACAGCGGAGAGGGATTGAGGCATGAGGCGCTCCTTTTGACTTGAAGGATGGCCGACTCGTTAAGCGTGGGAATCTTATGTCGCCCGGTGCTCTTTCGAAACACTTCGCAGGAAACGCCGCGATCCATGCGTAGCAAGAATCGTTGTAATCATGGGTAACCGCGGCGCAACCCCGATGGGGGTGCGGGTTGGCAAACGGCAAACAGATCCCAGGGTAGCCGAAACGGCAACCCTGGGCTGCGGGACGGAACCGCTTCGCGGTTGGTATGTCAGACAAATTGGAGGTTAGTAAAGTTCGAACGAATGTATTAGGTTCGAGCAGTAGGGAAACACCAACGATTCAACCACCCTCAGCTCTTTGTTTGGCCGCGGCGGCAACTTTGCTCAGACGCTCAATTTTTTGAGCGAAAGTTTCACCGGGAACTGGGCCGGTATCCGCCACACCGCAATAAGTTGAACGTTTCATCAAACTTCGATCGGCCACACCTGTGGGTTTGTGAGGCTCTGAGGATGAAGGCGCCGCCGCGGTCTCGGAAACCACGGAACCTTCCTCAGCGGTTGCAACTGTAGGCTCAGGCGCCGCGGCCACCGGGGCTACTTCCTCTGCTGGAGCTTGCGCTTCGCCGCCTTCCTCCGCGCGTTGTTTCGCAGCAGCGGACACCGCACTCAAACGCGCAACTTTATCGGCAAAACTCTCGCCCGCGACCGGTCCCGTATCTTTCACGCCCGAGTAGGTTGATCGTTTGAACAACTGTCGGTTGGGTTCGGCTCCTGCTTTTGGCGCGGCGGGCTTTGGCGCAGTTGCAGGCTGCGCCGTTGCGGTTTGAGGCTTTGCTGGCGTCGCCGGAGCCGTCTTCGTTGCCACCGGCTTTGCAGCGACAGGCGCGTGCCCCGGAGCTTCGGCCAACACAAAAACGCCCCGCTCGTCTTTCTTAATTACCGGAAGCGTTCCTCCAGCAGCTTGCAACAACGCCGACAACTCAGCTTCCACAAATCTGCTTTGCTTGTAAGGATCGCGCACATGACCGAGCGGTGGACCCATATAAAACGTTCCACAGGTCTGACACTTCGATAAGACGTCGTCACCGCGCAAATGAATCTCGGAAGCCTCACCGGCAGTTCGCAATTGCTTCAAGTGACCGTTGCAGAGTTTGCCCTTGGCATTCTTCTCGTTGCAGACAGTTTGCGCGTTGGTTATGCGCTTGGGAACTGGCGCTGCGGTTGGCGCGGTCGAGTCCGGGTTTTGATCTACAGTTGCTGACATGTTGGGCTCTCGTTTAGGAATCTTACCGAGTCCGCTCATGAAGCGTCAATGCGATTGCCGATTCTGACTACTTGGTGTCAGTACCGTCACGCGGTAGCGTCGGGTTAGAGATAAACCAACACTCAACTGTGTTATGTGACCGCCCAGCCCCCTCAGATCGAGGTATGTCAATTAACTGGACTTGAGTGTTGCGCACGACGACCCGACGCTACCGCGTTACGGTACTGACTAAGCTCGCTGCGTTGAGAAGGTGGAAGGTGAGCCAATCGTCAATCGGCAATTGGCAATCGACAATCGGCAATACTGAGCGTGCTAAGCTGCTCTGAATGCTACGAGACTTATCCGAGTCAGTCTGGCGTCGTGCTCCAAGGTTTCTAAAACGTTGGAGTGTGCGCGTGATCAATGCGCGATTCACAGTTACCGCCGCCGGAATCATTTCAGATCCCGAAGGCCGTGTCCTTCTGTTAAAGCATCGCTTTCGCGCCGGCAGCGGCTGGGGAATTCCCGGCGGCTTCCTTGAAGCTGGCGAGCAGCCTGAGGACGGTCTCCGGCGTGAACTGCGCGAGGAGATCGGAGTTGAGTTGCAATCCGTAAAACTTTACAAGGCGCGAGCTTTTAAAACTGCGCGACAAATCGAAATCATTTTTCGCGGCCGCACGCGCGATTCGGCAACGCCTCAGAGTAATGAAATTAAAAAGGCTGCATGGTTCACGCTCGAGTCGCTTCCGGAAGGATTGCCTGATGACCAACGCCGGTTGATAAAAGATGTGTTCGATTATGGAGCAAATCGCGAGGATTGATGTATGCTGTGCGCCACCGACGCAGTCAAAACGCTATTGGACGAGTGATTCGCAATCCTCGCTCGTTAATCTAAACACCGTTCACGGAGCTAAAAAATGGTTTCACTGATCCCTTCTCCTGACACTGTCATGGAAATCCTGAAGCGTACCGGCGCTTTTCGCGAGGGCCATTTTATATATCCCACCGGCAAACATTCGCCGCATTATTTTCAAATGCCGCTTGCCTTTCGCTATTACGACACTGCGCGTGTTTTGGCTGTCGCTTTGAGCCGTAAGTTCCGACTAGAACGCGATATCTCCAGTCAGTTACCTAAAATCGCCGTCGTCAGTCCCAGCTCCGGCGGTATTCCAGTGGCCTTTGGTGTGCGCGATGCGCTCAGCGCCGAGCAGATCTATTGGGCCGAGAAAGAGGGCGGAGAAGGCAGGCGCAGGTTTCGCCAGTACGTGAATCAAGGCGAAGTGAATCCTTGCATCATCGTGGACGACATTATTCGCAGTGGTGGCGCGATTGAAGAGACCGCGGGTCTGGTAAAGGAATTGGGAGCGCCGGTGATCGGATGTGGCGCCATCGTTCGATTCACTTCGGCTGCCGAAAAGTTTGAGGGACAGCAGATCAGATCGTTAGTTGATTTCGACGCTCACATGTACGACTCGGCGAAGGAGTGTGTTGATTGTAAGAAAGGCGTACCGGCGGAAGAAGTGCGGTTCTAAGGCAGAAGGCAGAAGGCAGAAGGCAGGAGGCATAGGCGAAGGCAAAGGCAGTAGGCAGAAAGCAGTAGGCAGCAGAAAGCTGGAACCACCTTATTTTGGAGCGAACCTTCCGGGGTTAGCCATCATGCCTGAGAGCATTCGACCTACTTCCTCATATCCCGCAGTAAGTCGATCGTGATTTTCTTTCGACATGTAACCGCAATCCAAAGCGAAATCGATCCAGACTTGAGTTTCACTCGCTTCGCCGTCGCAATCCGTCAGCTTGTTAACGAGCATATTCGGATAACGTCTTTTTCTAAAACCCTCCGCCAAGTTCGCCGCCACGCTGCGCGAAGATCGGCGTATCTGATTTGTCAGAGAGTAAATTTCTTCGTTGGGAAACGCGCGTGATAGATCAAAGATCTCCATTGCGAGTTTGTAGGATAGTTGGTAGACCTTTAGATCTCGGTGTCCGCGAAGCATATGAGGATCTCCTAAAGTGAGGTTAAGAGCTGAGAGATAATCGATGACGGGTTACTGCCCGCCCTCGACGACGATTGCCTTCTGCTTACTGCCTTACCGCCTTCCGCCTACTGCCGCCGTTCTAAATTTCGTGCCGATTCGAGAGCGCTTTATCCATCGTCACTTCATCGACGTATTCCATGTCGCCACCAACAGGCATGCCCATGGCAATTCGTGTTACGCGGAGGCCAAGGGGTTTTAGTAAGCGACTGATGTAATTGGCGGTGGCCTCGCCTTCCGTATTTGGATTTGTTGCCAGGATCACTTCCCGCACTTCTATCCCGCCATTGTTTTCAGTCTTAAAGCGAGGCAGTAGGTTGGCCAGGCGCAATTCGTTCGGACCCACGTGCCGCATCGGCGACAAACTGCCGTGCAACACGTGATAGAGACCTTTGAAGCTACGAGTTTTTTCGACAGCGACAAGACTGTGAGGTTCCTCCACGACGCAAATCACAGAACGGTCGCGCGAAGGGGACGAGCAAAAACGGCAGGGATCAACTTCGGTGAGATTGTTACAGACCGAACAGAGAATAATGCGTTGCTTAACTTCCCGCAGCGCGCCAATCAGCCGCTCAACGTCGGCTTCAGGCGTGCGCATCAGGTGAAAGGCGAGGCGCTGCGCCGACTTATGCCCAATGCTGGGCAGCCGCTTCAACTCGTCAATCAGTTTTGTTACCGGTTCTGCGTATTCTAACATTTGTTTTTGGTCTTGGGCCTTTGATCTTTGATCTTAGTCTTCACTCATGCTCGGCTTTAAAGGGATGCGTCCGAACCGAGTCAAAGACCAAAGGCCCAAGACCAAAGACCTTCATCGGCAATTGAGCAATCTCAATTAACCTAGCAAGCCACCTAACCCGGGTGGCAGCATCCCGCCAAGTTTTCCTTTCATCGCTTCATCAACTTTGCGGTTTGCTTCATTGATAGCGGCCAGAATCATGTCCTGAAGCATCTCCACGTCACCTTCCTTCACCGCCTCCGGATCGATCTTAAGAGAAATGATCTCGTGGTTACCCTTCATCGTTACATTGACGACGCCGCCGCCAGCCGACGCTTCGACGCGCATTTCCTCCATCTCTTTCGACATCTTCTCCTGCATCGACTGCGCCTGCTTCATCATCTGCTGAATGTTTAATCCACCGGGAAATTTCATTGCGCTACCTCACCTCCAAAATAATCACTATCTTTCGCGTGAAAAACATCGTAACTGCCATTAGAAATGAATGCAACGAAGCCCCAATCTGTAGCAATTGAACAATGCCTGATCGAGTCGCTTTGAAACCTCATATCGTGAAGCCGAATGCATGTTATAAACCTCGCCATGACCACTGCAGCGAACAACGCTGAAGTACCTTGGCGAAATGTGCTTGCCACGGCGGTCAGGCTGTTGACGTTTCGTGCGACGCGCGAAGAACTTGTTGACGTGAGCCACCGCCATCTACTTCTTGGTTTGTTTTGCACCTGGATCGTCGGCATGGGTCGTTATTACGACAATCCGCTTGTCGGATTGTTGCAGCACCTTGGCGTGGGTTCAGTCATCTACGTATTTTTGTTCTCGCTATTTATTTGGCTGATCGTTTGGCCGCTTAGACCGACACACTGGCGTTACCGGCGCGTCTGCACTTTCGTTTCCCTCGTCTCACCGCCGGCGATCTTGTACGCGATTCCTGTGGAACAGTTTTTCGAACTAAAGATCTCAAACGTGATCAACGCCGCGTTTCTTGCGATCGTTTCCACCTGGAGAGTTGCTTTGTTGATCTACTTTCTAAGGAGGTCTGCGCAGCTTAGTTGGTTTTCAACCTTGGTTGCGACCTTTTTGCCTTTGAGTTTCATCGTCGTCACTTTGGCGACACTCAATCTCGAGAAAGCGGTCTTTTCGTTGATGGGTGGCTTTAGCGAAAGAACTTCAAATGATGCGGCTTTCGCAGTTCTCCAAACTCTTAGCTTGTTGGCGGCCCTATTGTTTGTGCCGCTGCTACTCTGTTACTTAACAATTATCATAGTGAAATTGATTGCTTCGCGGCGGCGGAGGGCCAATGAGAGCTGAATCTGAACTAGAGCCAAACCGCAAGAGCGCAGTTTGCGAGCCGAGCTAAACGTCTATTACGACCTGCATTCACCTGAGGTAACACCCGCCCCGTTGCTGATTGCGCTTCATGGTTATGGCGCGAACAAGCGGCAAATGATGCGCGAAGCGCGACAAATGGCGCCGTCCGGTTTCGCGATCGCCTCATTGCAGGGCTTTCATCAGCACATGAAAGAACCCAAAGAGCCGGGTGGCCCGCTCCGCTTTGGTTTTGGCTGGTTAACTAATTTTCATCCGGAAGAATCTGTAGCAATTCATCACAAGGCCATGAGTGACCTTATTGACGCTTTGGTTGCTGAAAAGGTAGCGGATCCTCAACAGCTTTTCCTGCTTGGTTTTTCTCAATCGTGCGCCCTTAACTATCGCTTTGCCTTCACACACGTCGACGTACTTCGTGGCGTGATTGGAATCTGCGGTGGTTTGCCTGGTGATTGGCAGACGAATGAATCTTACAAGCCAACCGATGCCGCCGTATTTCATCTCGCGGGAAATCAGGACGAGTTTTACACACCCGAACGCGTCGGTGATTATGCCGATCAGTTGCGAATGCGAGCGAGCGACGTGACTTTCAAGACGTATGAAGGCGGACACGAGTTTGTGCCGGAGATGCGGGGAGATATTCGCGCGTGGCTCGAGCACAATGCTCGCGTGAGCAAAAGGAATGAAATTGAAGCGTTCATGCCGGTGGGCAAATCTCTTCTTATTGCTTGCTTTGGTCGGCTGCCAAACTCAGCCCCGGCCCGCCGAAACAACGAGGGAGCCTCAGATTCCCCCTCGCTCAAATGAATTGCCACTCTCCCAGAATGCGTCGCCGCAATTAAAACAACTACTCGCCAGCGCTATTGAACAAACCGGAATTACCACCGGCTACGATCCAGCTTACGTCAGCCTTGCTTATCCGGGCGGCGATGTGCCTCTGGAGACTGGCGTTTGTTCGGATGTAATCGTCCGCGCTTTTCGCCGGGCCAATATCGATTTGCAGAAGGAAGTTCACGAAGACATGAAAGCGAGTTGGGCCAAGTACCCGCGGAAGTGGGGAAACGCCAGACCGGACAGTAATATTGATCACAGACGTGTCTTCAATCTCATGACCTTCTTTCAACGCCGAGGCAAGGCACAACAAATTTCCGCGAATCGTCAAGACTATCTCCCGGGCGACATCGTGGCGTGGGATCTTGGTGGTGGAGTTCCTCACATTGGCATAGTCAGCAACCTTGCGCGGGAATCTACCGGGAATTTTCTAATCATCCATAACATCGGAGCAGGAGCGAAGGCCGAAGACGTTTTGTTCAACTGGACAATCATTGGCCACTATCGCTACTTCTAGTCTCATCCTTAAAAACGCTGGTAGGGTTGGGCGCATCGTGTTATAGATGCGCGCCAACCAGCGATCCAGGTTTGATCTACTCTTAACTGACTCGAATCCACGAGGAAAACAAGATGAAGCGAACGATTGAAGTCACACTGGCTTTGTTTGTAGTGCTGGCAGTGGTTCCGATTGCGTTATCACAAGGAAAAAGCAGCCAGACGCCGGAGCGCGGACGTGATGCGGTAATCATTTCCGCAGTTCGCGCGGTGCTTGACGCTCAAAGAGACGCCTGGAATCGTGGCGATGTCGCCGGCTACATGGATGGCTATGCAAGGACAGCCGATATTACCTTTATTTCCGGCGACAGCCTCACCCGCGGCTGGCAAACCGTGCATGACCGTTATCAAAAAAACTACGACTCTCGCGAGAAGATGGGCACCCTAACGTTTTCCGATCTGGAAACGACGATATTGAGTGCTGACGCCGTCATGGTTTTGGGTCGCTGGCACCTGCAGCGTGCCAATGATCAACCGCACGGCCGCTTCACCTTAATTTTCCGGCGCACGAAACAAGGTTGGCGCATTGTTCACGATCACACGTCATCGGCTTCATAAAACTAAACTCGAAAGGAGCTGGATATGAAAAACATCAATCTGGGAAGAGTTTTGATCGGAGGGTTGCTGGCGGGTTTGATCCTGAATATCGGCGAGTTTCTTCTTAACGACGTGATTCTGGGTACGCAGATGCGAGAATTCTTTGCGCGCTACAGGATTCCCGACCCCGGTGGATCGTTCATGATTGTTGCTGTGACATTGACCTTCGTTATGGGCATCGTCCTGGTCTTCGTCTACGCGCTGATTCGACCGCGACTCGGTCCAGGAGTTAAGACGGCAATCGTTGCCGGACTGATCATGTGGTTCGGCATCTATATCTACACGGGCGCTATCAATGGCATTCTTTTTGGCATCCCGCTTAATGTAATGCTGATCGCGTTCGTTTGGGGCGCAATTGAATATGTGATTGGCGCCATCGCCGGAGCCTGGGCATACAAGGAAGCGTAGCAACGCTCAAAGTGACCAATTCACTTGCCGTAATCAATTGTTCGCAGTTGGTAACGTTGGCCGGACCTGCGCGCCCGCGCGTCGGTGCGGAAATGCGGGAGCTGTCGATCATTAACGACGGCGCGCTTCTCGTTCGCGGCAGTCGGATTGAAAAAACAGGAACGCGAAGCGAGATAGAGAGTCTGGTTACCAGCGATTGCGAAGTTATAGACGCAGGTCGCCGCATAGTTTTGCCGGGATTCGTTGATGCGCACGCGCATCCGGTATTCGCCGGAACTCGCGCAGATGAATTCGAGGAACGAGCCGCTGGCATGACTTATCAGGAGATCGCCGCGCGGGGCGGCGGCATCAAGTCAACCGTGCGGGCCACGCGCGCTGCCACGCAGGATGATTTGATTGAATCCGGAAAACGCTATGCCGCTTGGTTTCTGCGCTGTGGTACGACAACAGTAGAAGCAAAATCAGGTTATGGCCTGACTGCTGGAAGACGAGCTGAAGATCCTGCGTGCTATCAAGCAACTAGATCAGGAATTGCCACTGCGCTATGTGCCCACCTTTCTGGGCGCCCACGACATTCCCGCCGAGTTTAGCGATCGACGTGAGGAATATGTCCGGCTAGTGATTGAAAAGATGCTGCCGTCTTTGGCGCGGGAAGAGCTGGCCGAATACTGTGACGTGTTCTGCGAGACAAAAGTTTTTTCGACCGAAGAATCGCGACGGATACTAACGGCAGCACGCGAACTCGGTTTGGGATTAAGGATTCATGCAGACCAGCTCTCGCTCTCCGGCGGCGCTAAACTGGCGGGCGAGTTGAAGGCCGCCACCGCTGATCATCTGGAGCATACCGACTCCGAAGGCATTGCGGCGTTGCAAGCGGCGGGAGTGCAGCCGGTGCTCTTGCCGGCCTCCGTCTACGCGCTCGGTGCACATCGTTATCCTGCAGCGCGCGAGATGATCGCAGCAGGGCTCGCAGTAGTTTTGGCCACTGACTTTAATCCGGGATCGTCGCCGACGCCTTCGATGTTGCAGGTGCTATCTCTGGCGGCGACGCAGTTGAAAATGACGTCCGCCGAGTCGATCACGGCCGCCACCATTAATGCTGCCTATAGTTTGAATCGCGGCAAGAAAGTAGGCTCTCTGGAGCAGCGTAAGAGCGCAGATTTTGTCATTCATGATTGTGAGGATTACCGCGAACTTTCGTACTTTTTCGGCATCGAACACGCCTCTCAGGTTTACGTCGGCGGCAAGATTGCTTTTAGTCGAGCTTGAGGTGTTTTTTGGAGTGCGGTGGCAAGCGGAGCGCGACACCGCTTTTAGTTCGTTGCGCTGCTAGATCTACGGGCTTAAACCTTAACCAAAGCGGTGTCGCGCTCCGCTTGCCACCGCACTCCAAAAAAGCGATTGACGCATCTGGAGCGCTCATTTATTATTTTGGTAACACTGAAAAGGAGGTGATCAAATAATATATGAGTTCTAATCACAGTGAGGTGGCTGCGGCCTGACCTCTGAATCGCGATTGTTAGGATTTCGGTTCAGTCGTCTTACTGCTTGGTGCTCCTCCTAAACGGAACAGCACACGGTTAGTCCACAGGCCAATCCCAACAGTTCACCGGAAGCCGCTCACGTTGCAACGTGGGCGGCTTCTTCCTTTTTTGGAGAGACAGCGGGCTGCAGAGCAGAGGATGGCAGACGGCAGGAGCAGATGGCACTCGGCAGGAGCGACGGCAGATAGGGCAGACGGCAGACGGCAGGAGCAGATAGCACTCGGCAACGAACGTGGAGCAAGGCAGAGTAGACGAAGGCAGCGAACCGTCGCTACCTTCGTCTTTCGTCGTCCTGCTGCCCTCGCTGCCCCTGCCGCTGCTCCTGCCTCCTGCCGTTTGACTAAGGTGTGGGAGTCGGCGTGGGCGTGGGTGTTTGCTCCGATGGCATCACGCGCGAGGGATCCGGTTTGTCGGGTGAAGTATGAAGATGAACAGCCTTCCAGTCTCGTCCGGTTCGTTTGAAAACCAGCGTCATGCGGCCTGAGGCCGTTTCCGGAGTGTCCTGATAGGTCTGGGATTGATTCCAAAGGCAGGTCAGAAGCGCGCCGTCGCGGCCCAGCATAGTAATCTGCACATCCTTAACCTCGAGCTTCACATCTTTCAGGGCGGGATAAGAACTTTCGCGATTGATTCGCAATTGCTCCCAGCCGCGTGTGACTGTTCCGTTGTTGTTGAAAAGCAGCAGTCGCGGGGAATTCAAGTAAATACCCGTCACCATCTTCACGTTCGCCTTGCGGATCCCGTCCAGCAAGGCGTTGAAGGCCGAAACTACTCCGGCTGAACCCGGAACCTCCGTTGCCGCGATCTTCGGCTTGGCTTCCGTGCGTTGGACGGCAGTGGGTGCGGTTGTTGGCGCTTGCGCGTCAGTATTCTTTTGCGGACTTGCCGAAGGGGTGGAAGTGTTCGTGTTCGTCGATCGGGGACGCGTGGTCGTTGATGAGTTTGTATTTTGCGCGGCTGTAACGGTCGAGAGCACCAGAATGATCGAAATAACTACGATTGGTCTTTGCATCACTTCCTCCATTGATGTCATTCGGAGCGAGCGTCCTCTAAACATCACCTAAGGCATTCATCGAATCGAACCAAGGCACGCCGCTGCGTAAACGTTCAACCGAACGTCGCTGTCCCAGAATGTCGAAAACTTCAAACATCGAGGGACCGACAGCCTGGCCCGTTAACATTGTTCGAGATCCATTAATCAGCAAACCTGCTTTAACTCCCTGCTCCTCGGCAAATGATCGCAGTGTTGCTTCGGCGGTTTCAGCAGTAAACGATTCAAGCTGCTCGAGACGCTCTGCGAAGCCGGGGAGCAACTCGCGAAGCCGCGGCTCTTTCCGCAAATTCTTATTCACTGCCGCTGGCTCAAAATCAAAATCGTCGGAAAAGTAAGCGCGACCCTGAGCAGAAAAGTCTTTCAGTGTGTGGAACCGTTGGCGGATTAAATCGAGCGTTCGCAGCAGCCAATCGCGCTCGTCATCTTCATACTCGTCGCGCCAGAGTTTGCTGGCGCGGAGTTCGGCTTTCACCATCGGCAAAAGATCTGCAATCGGCATGGTGCGGATGTATTCGGCGTTCATCCACAGTGCCTTGTCGTCGGTCCAATGGCGCGGGTCGTTTTCCTGAAAATTAAAAATCGCGTTGGCTCGACCAATGCCCTCCAGCGAAAACTCTTTCGTCAATTCCTCCAGACCCATAATTTCTTTGGTTTCCGCTGGCGACCAGCCGAGCAACGCCAGGAAATTGCGAAAAGCCGCCGGAACGAAACCGCGATCACGATAGGTCGTAAGCGATACCACCTCGCCATGTTTGCGTTTAGAAAGCTTGCCCTTGTTGGGAGCCAGAATTAACGGCAGATGCGCAAACTGTGGGAGCGGCGTCCCCAGCGCTTCGTAAAGCAGGATCTGCTTGTGTGTGTTTGTAACGTGGTCCTGCCCGCGGATTACGTGAGTGATTCCCATTTCAATGTCGTCAATGACAACGGAAAGGTTGTAAAGCGGATGGCCATCGGAACGCAGCAGCACGAGATCTTCTATCTCGGAGTAGTTGCGTTCCTGTGCTCCGTAAACGAGATCATCGAAATGAGTCTTTCCTTCGGATGGTACTTTCAGTCGCACGGCGAAGGGTTCGCCGGCCTGCGCCCTGCGCTCAGATTCAGACTTGTCGAGTTCGCGATAGGGATTGCTCCTATGATTAGTGCCTTCCGCGGATTGTGCGCGAGCCCGATCGGCGATGCCTTGTTTTACCGTCGCATCATCGCGTTCCTGCTTAGGAGTGAAGTCGCGATAAGCCTTGCCTGCTTCAATCAACTTGTTGGCAGCAGCCCGATGCTTGGGCGCGTTCGCCGACTGAAAAACGATTTCTTCATCGTAGTCCAGTCCCAGCCAGTGTAGACCTTCGATGATTGAACGCGTCGATTCTTCAGTTGAACGCTGCAGATCGGTGTCTTCAATGCGCAGGAGAAACTTGCCGCCCAACTTTCGTGCAAAGAGCCAGTTGAACAACGCCGAGCGCGCTGCGCCAATGTGCAGATAACCTGTGGGCGATGGAGCGAAACGTACGCGAACAGTCATAGCGCAAATGATAAACGCGGAACGATGAACGCTGAATTGAAGTTAGCACTTTCGATCAGCGTTCCGCGCTCCGCGTTCATCGTTTCAATTTTCTGGCGGAGATGACAGGATTCGAACCTGTGAAGGGCTTTTGACCCTTAACGGTTTAGCAAACCGCCGCCTTCAGCCACTCGGCCACATCTCCGTGCCTGAACGAGGCGAAAACCAATTCTAGTCTGCGATGGTGGATTGTCAAGAAGTCGAAGCCTTGCGCCTGGAGTGCTATCTTGCGCGGTGAGGAGGCGTATAGAATTCCGTCGTGGCCAAATTAGAGTTAAGTCGTCGTCAGTTTCTAACCGGTCTTGCCGGCGCGCCGTTGCTCGCCCTCTCGGCCACCTCGGCTTATGCGCGGTTTATCGAACCTTACTATTACCGCGTCCTAGAGCAGGACGTTTTTGTTCGCGATTTGCCTCAAGCCTTTGAAAACTTTCGAATCACTCAATTAACCGACGTCCATCATAGTCGGATCGTGGGTCTTGATGAGATTCGTCGCGTCGTGAACCTGGCGCAGTCTACGAAGCCAGACTTGATTGCTCTTACAGGCGACTACACAACCACTTATCGCCGGTTTATTGAACCTTGTGCGGAAGCTCTGGGTAATTTACAAGCGCCTGAGGGAGTCTGGGCTGTGCTCGGAAATCATGATCACTACACCGATCATGAGTTGACTACGCGCTCACTCGAACGGAATCACATCCCGGTTCTAAACAATTCCAACACCACATTGAGACGAGGAAGCGACTCACTACAACTCGCAGGCATTGACGATTGGTCCTGGGCGCAAGGCGATTGGGATCGCGCTTTCCAGGCGCTGGATCGGAATCGGCCGACCGTCCTCTTGTCGCATCAGCCCTCAGTGCTGGATCTTCCCGAGACGCAGCATGTCTCGCTGATATTGAGCGGACACACCCATGGTGGCCAGGTCACCTTTCCATTCATTGGCGCTCCGGCGCGCCTGGCCACGAAGGATCTTAAATATGCTCATGGACTGTTTCGGCGAGGCGACACCCAGCTTTTTGTTTCAAGCGGCACGGGTGTGATTGGACTCCCGGTCCGGCTAGGTGCCAGACCGGAGGTTGCGGTACTACGTCTGCGACGCGAACTGAGAGTTTCCTAACTCGGGTCTAATGCGACCGCTGAATCGCCATCAAGGTAACGTCGTCATTGATTCGGCGGCCATCTGAGAACGAGAGCCAATCGCTCATACAAGCATCAAGCAAGGTTCGAGGCTGTAAGCCGTAATTTGCGGTTAGAAGGTTGGCAAGTCTTTCTGGCCCATATTCCGAGCCGGCGCCATTCAACGCCTCTGAAAATCCATCGGTATAAAGCAGCAGAGTGTCGCCCTTTTCTAATTGCACCCGATTGGCAGTGAAGTGCTCGTTGCAAAAGATTCCCACTGGTAGGCCAGTGGCCTCAATTTGCCGGACCTTACCTTCATGAAAGAGCATGGGTGGGAGATGGCCCGCATTACAGATTTCTACCAAACCCGAGGGATCGGTCTTTCCACAAACGAGAGTCGCGTAATGAGTTGGAAGAGTACTTTCGCAAAAAACGCGGCTGGCACGTTCGATGATCTGCTCGAGTGGCAAACCGACGGAAATCAAGGTGCGAAACATTGCCTGGAGGTGAGCCATCAGCATTGAGGCGGCTACACCTTTGCCGGAAACATCCCCCAATACGAACAAGACATTCTGTTTCCCATCACTGATCACATCGCAATAGTCGCCGCTGACGATTCCCGCGGGCTGATAGTGATAAGCGATTTCCCAGCCATCGATTTTCTGACTAGGTTCCGGCAACAACCCCGTTTGGATCTGGCCTGCTAAAGCAAGATCGTCCTCCAAAGCTCGCTGCTCATTGGGCGATAGATGATCGATACAGAGACGCGTCAGCGGATCCGCGATCAATCGTTCAGTCTCTACCGGGTCATGACAAACATCGCAGATCCCAAACGTTCCGTCGTCCATTCGCTTTAACGCTGAGTCGACTTCGCGCAGCAAACGCGTCAACTCACCATCATTACGATAGCCGATCGCTGCAACTTCCAGTTTCTGGCGCCGATCGATCAATTGCTCGCGAATCAGTGGCTCAATAGCGGTAACCATTTTGTTCCTCTTGATAGTTTAGGCGCCGAGGTTGGCCGGGCGCGGCGCTTTTTGTAGTTGAATGGGGAGCTGGGTTGAACAACAAATCTGCTTCAGGCGCGCACGATCCAGTTGCATGTTTGAATCATTGCGCAGCCAGCTACGCACTTCACGGAAAACATTCGCAGCGTGTTCGTTAGGAGGCTCGACAACCCGATAATGAATCCACTTGCCCTCGCGGCGCCCCGAAACGACACCCGCCTTTCGCAGGTAAGCTAAATGACGGGAAATCTTCGGTTGATTGGTACCAAGCACCTCGACGAAGAAGCAAACACAAATCTCGTCGTCGCCAATCAGGTTGAGTAGGCGTAATCGCGTGCGATCAGCGAGCGCTTTAAAGAGCAGTTCCATGCTGTAATTCTTATTGCCAGTCATCTATTTTTTAGTATTGGAATAGCGACGTACCTGATACGAATTCCGACCCTGATGAGTTCCTCGGATAGTGCGATTTCGCGGTCAATTTAAGCGTGAAAAAGATATATCTTCTATCCGCTTCTTGTGGCCAAAACTCAGCTAATTAGTCCAACCCAACCACATCACTCCGACGTTCCAAAATCACTGTATTGCGCCAAACACCATTAAGTTTTGCAATCCGCTCGCGATGTCCCACAGTGCGGAAGCCCAAACCTTCATGAAGCTTTAAGCTCGCTACATTCTCAGGAAAAATGCTTGCCTGCAGAGTCCAAATTTGGTTTGCATTCGCCTCTTCAATCAGCCTTTGCAGCAATGCCCTGCCAACTCCTTTACCGCGGGCCGAGGCAGCCACGTAAACACTAACTTCGGCAACGCCTTTGTAGGCGTCTCGCGCAGAGACGGGACTCAGCGCGGCCCAACCAACCAACAGGCTCGCTGGCATTTCCACCGCCGCTATCCGGCAGCAACGGAGGTGTCCTTTGTCCCAATCGATCTGGGTTGGCGCTTTGGTTTCAAAGGTCGCGTCGCCGGTAGCAAGCCCCTCGAGATAAATCTCCTTCACCCGCTCCCAGTCCGACGCTTCCAGCGGTTTTATTAAGAAATTTAGCAAGAACTCACTTAAAACAAATATGCCTTGACATATTTATCCCTCGGCTGTAGAGTTCGAATAACACATGCGCATGAACGCATATGAATATACTGGAGGTAACTATGGAAAGCAAGTCGGAACAGGTCGTGGTGGCCCTCAAAGCTCATCTCGCACTAAACGTAGTCAATGTTGACCGTAGTATCGAGTTCTACCGGAAGATGCTAGGAATTGAGCCCAGCAAGGTGCGGCAAGGATACGCAAAGTTTGACGTGCAAAATCCACCGCTTGAATCTCACGTTGAATGAAGGCGAGGTTAAAGAGCGCGGTGCTCTCTCGCACCTGGGAATTCAGGTAGCTTCGACAGACGATGTCCTGGCCACACGTCAGCGTTGGGCGGACGCCGGATTGATCACTCGAGACGAGATGCAAACCAACTGTTGCTACGCCACTCAAGACAAGACGTGGGTTCGCGATCCGGATGGCAACGAATGGGAGGCATTCGTAGTGCTCGCTGACAACCTGGCGGAATCAGATCCTTGTGCCTGCGGCGAGAAGGTGCAGATCGAAACTGCGGCTACTAAGCAAGCGGCGTCTTGTTGTGTCTGAGATGGCGGAAAAAGAAGGCCCGGCCTCTTTTTTTGGAAAGGCCGGGCTTTGGTAGGGAGGGAGAGTTCTAAAGTTGCGGTGTTTCGCGACGTTCACGAATTTCCCGCCGACGCTCTCGCATTTCTTCCCGACGCGCTCTGCGCTCAGTCTTAAGCTGTTCGAGTTTCGCGCGCTGCTCTGCAGTGAGAACGCTTTCCATCTCAGTGCGGATACCATTCATTGAAGTGCGGATCTCTTCACGTAACGTCTGCGCGCGGGCTTCATCTTCGGCGGTGAATGTGCCAGCGATTCTCTTTTCACGAAGTTTGAACAGCTCCTCGCGCTGAGCCTTCGTGGTCCCCAATTGGCGCTGCAAGATTGCCCGCTGCTGTTGCCGCTGTTCTTCGGTTAAGTTCAGTTCCCGCATCCCGCCGCCACGTGGATGACGACCGATTCTTCCGTGCGGCCTGCCCGCATGACGACCTTCAAGGCCGGGGAACTTCTTATCTTGTCGCCCGGCTTCGGGCTGTTGAGCATTGCAGACTGCGTTTAATGCCAGAACAGCTATAAGCACTGGCAGAACCTTTCTTAAAAGCATTTTCTCGCTTACTCCTTTTTTCATTATCAGTTGTTATTAGTTTCTGAGGAGTTAATCCCTTGCGAAGACTTTAGACGCGGCCCAGGGGACACCGGCTGAACAAAAAGGGTTGACGAGGACGCCTTAGATAGTGCAGAGTACTTTACGGCGCAAAGCTCCCGCGAACGATTTTGGCGTGGGAGCGCAGCAAGAGCGTCAAATGTTAGAAAATTGTGAAGTAGTCAAAACCGGAAGTAGCAAGCTACAATGCGCGAAATGAGTCTCTTGGAAAATATCAATTCATCCGCAGATCTGCGGCGGCTAGAAGTTGCTCAGCTCCCGGATGTCGCGGGCGAAATCCGTCAATACATTTTGGAAACAATGTCGCGTATCGGTGGCCACACCGGCGCGTCGCTCGGCGCGATCGAACTTGCCGTGGCCTTGCATTACGCGTTTGATACGCCACGCGACCGGCTGGTTTGGGATGTTGGCCATCAAGCCTACGCTCATAAGATCTTGACTGGTCGCCGCGACTTGTTGCCTACCATCAAGCAATATGGGGGCATCAGCGGTTTCCTGCGACGCGACGAATCGGAGTACGACACATTTGGCGCCGGACATGCGTCCACTTCCTTATCCGCTGCACTGGGCATGGCGATCGCGCGCGACAAGAAAGGCGAACAGCATCATGTTGTCGCATTGATCGGCGATGCGTCGCTGGCAGGCGGCATGGCGATGGAGGCGATTAATCAAGCGGGACATTTAAAGACGCGACTCATCGTTGTCTTGAATGACAACGAAATGTCGATTGCCCCGGCAGTGGGAGCGCTTACAGGTTATTTGAATCGGATCCGCACCGCTCAGGGTTACCATCGGTTTAAAGACGAAGTCGAGGAAACCTTGTTATCGATTCCTTCGCTAGGCGAGCGTCTGCATCACGCCGCGAAAACTGTGAAGGACGCGATTGCAGCAGCTGTACTTCCAGGCGCTCTTGTCAGCGAGTTGGGATTCAAATACATCGGTTACGTCGACGGACACAATCCACGCGCTCTTGTAGCGGCCCTGCGTGAAGCGAAACAGATCAAAGATGGACCGGTAATCGTTCATGCGTTGACAACGAAGGGCAAAGGCCATCCGCAGGCAGAGAAGGATTATTATCGCTGGCACGCGACGGGTCCGTTTGATCTGGCAACGGGCAAAGCGATTAAGTCGGCAGCTAAAGCGCCGACCTACACCGCGGTTTTTGGCAGCACGCTTTGTCAGTTAATGGAAAAAGATCCGAAGGTTGTCGCGCTGACCGCGGCCATGCCGGACGGCACTGGAGTTTGTGAAGCGCTCGAGCGTTTCCCGGATCGTTCGTTTGACGTCGGAATCGCGGAACAACACTGCGTCACGTTTGCAGCGGGAATGTCGGTAGAAGGATTGAAACCTGTCTGTGCAATCTATTCAACATTCCTCCAGCGCGGCTTCGACCAGCTTGTTCATGATGTTTGCATTCAGAACCTCAACGTAAAGTTTTGCCTCGATCGTGGCGGGATCGCCGGTGGCGACGGCCCAACCCATCATGGCCTGTTAGACATCGCCTATCTTCGTTCGGTACCGAACATCATTGTGATGGCGCCGAAAGATGAGGGTGAAATGCGCGACATGATGCTCACGATGCTCGAACACAACGGGCCCGCAGCGATGCGCTACCCACGTGGAAATGGAGTAGGTGCGGACATCGAGCGTGAACCTCAGGTTATGGAGATTGGCAAAGGAGAGATTCTGCGCGACGGTGGTGAGATCGCTATCATCGCCTACGGTTCAATGGTGCATCCTTCATTACACGCCGCCCAGAACCTCGCCAAAGAAGGCATTGAAACTACTGTCGTCAATGCGCGTTTTGTGAAACCGCTGGATGCGTCCCTGTTGTTGGCTTTAGCACGAACCAAACGATTGTTGGTTACAGTCGAAGAGGCTTATCTGGCCGGCGGCTTTGGCTCGGCAGTGTTGGAATTGCTGGAAGAAAACGGACTACAGGACAAAGTGCGCGTTGTGCGCATGGGCATTCCCGATCGTCTTGTAACGCACGGTGATCCCAAGCTGCTGTTGGCGAAATACGGTTTGGACGCCGATGGCATTTATACTCGAGTCAGGGAAAGCATCGATGTCCTGGATCAGCGCCGTTCTAAGCCGCAAAAAGTAAGTTCCTAACAAACCCAAACTTCAACTTAAAAGAAGTGCGCCTGTTCCATGTTGGGACGGGCGCATGTTTTTTTCTGCACCATATGGTCGCCACTTGCTCCATACCGACAACGTGGAGGAAAGCTTAGAGCCTGTTCACGCGCCCTACTGGGCTTAACAGCATAGAAACCACCGAAGTCGTTAGTGGCCTTTTAGTTGCAAACGGGAATCAGGGAAAACAGTGACCAGGGGATTAATCGATTATATGGAAAACCAGCACTTCTCATTTGACCAATCAACGCCCGAAGCGGAACCGCTCACGCTCCCTCACTTCGACGATGAGGCGACCGTGCAATCAGCTCGTCCTGTCGTTCCGCTTCATGAGGTAAAGAGGATCGCGTTAACCAGACGCAACATTTTCTTAGGCGTAGCGCTCTGTCTAGCGGCTGTTGTGGGTGCGTTGGTAGCTTCGCTGATCTACAGTCAGCCGACGCAACGGGCTCCGGAGGCGGCAACAAAAATGATTCCTGATTCAAATACCACAGACTCGGAAGATTTCATTGCACCTTCAGGCGAAGCGAGTGGTTCTACCGTAAATCCGCAAGACGCGGTCGCGTCCAACACTGAAACCGATTCGAGCGACGAGGCGGATAGCGAACGACCAGTAAATCGGGTCATTTCAAGAGATCGCCAGCCGAGGATTGGAAATCCGCGCGTCGAGAAGCGGCCGGACCTGGTAGTTAGTCAGCCCAAAATCCAGGATCGCAGTGATTTAGACGTTCGCGCTGAAGAGGAAATGCTGCGCGCACAACGAAGAGAGGCGAGGCGAGCAAGACGCGAGCGCCGGGCAAACGATGGATTGACCCGAATCAGGGAGATCTTCGAAGGCTCCCCCAGACCCTAACCGCCTGCTCTTACTCCGATTTTTGCATTTCTTCCAGGGGCCCATGGCAGCAATTCCCCGTAAACTCTGTAAAACCAGCCACTTTGGTTATTGCGTATAACGTTGTTGACTCCTTCCGCAACGAATGGCATTATGCGTCGCGAACGACGAAAATTTCAGAGGCCAATCGGCCGCTTGCCCCGATAGCAACTCTCTCACAGTAAAGACATCCCGACTTTGCTCTTAATTATTTTCGCGACCATCGCGAGAAAGAGGTATGGGTATGGCGAAACAATGGTTTCGGGAGCGGGAGTGCATTCATCGAGAGGAAGGCGCCCAGGGCGAGTCGTATAGCGGCGTCTTTTATCTTCAGGCATTACAACGGCTGCCGATCGACGGCGCAATGCAAATCGCCGCCAAGGTCGAATCCTTTTTCTGGGCCGACGCACCGCATATCCTTGTGTGGTTATGTCATGAGTGCGCGACCGAGCTCGGCGTCGCTGACATGCCACGCGCAATCCCTCAAAGTTCTCGCAGACAGGCATAACTCATCTGCTGCCCGCAACTGGCAACCCTTTCGCTGGACGGCGTAAAGTGAAACCAGATGAAGCGGGAAAGGAAATCTGAGCGGATAGATAAACTGCTTGTCGAACGAGGGCTCGCAGAGTCGCGCACCAAGGCCCAGGCGCTCGTCATGGCGGGTGTTGTCTTGGTGAATGAACAGCGTGTCGCCAAACCCTCAGATAGCACGCCTCTCGACGCGCAAATTCGACTCAAGGGTGCTGATGAACCGTCCTCTCGTTATGTTGGTCGCGGCGGGTTGAAGCTGGAAGCCGCGTTGCAAGAGTTTGCTGTCGACGTCACAAATTTCGTTTGTATTGACGTGGGTGCGTCAACCGGTGGCTTCACGGACTGTCTGTTACAACACGGAGCCGCGAGAGTTGTGGCCTTAGATGTCGGCCATAACCAACTCGATTGGCGATTGCGCAACGACCCTCGGGTCACTGTTAAAGAAGGCGAGAATGCTCGCTATCTAAAGCCTGAAGACTTTCCTCACAAATTTGATCTGGCGGTGATGGATGTGGCGTTCATCTCCGCGACGAAAGTTATACCGGCGGTTATCCCACTGCTTCGCGACGCCGGCCTTCTCATCACACTCATAAAGCCACAATTCGAAGTAGGTCGCGGCGAAGTTGGCAGTGGTGGCATCGTCCGTGATCCTGAAAAGCATGCTCGTGTGGTTGCGGAAGTGAATCAAGCGGCCACTGATCTGGGTCTGCGAATTGGCGGCTTGCTCGAATCTCCGCTGCAGGGAGCAGATGGCAACCGCGAATTCCTGGCGCTTTACCAGAAAGCACCGCGGTAATCCAGAACCAATCCCTGTTGCCCCGAATCTCGCTTGCAGTTACCATGCGGGCGTTTTCCATTATTCAATTCCATCCCCCTAACGATTGGGCCCGTGCACCAAACGCGATGACTACCTCTTCCATTCGGCGTGTAGGGATTATCGTAAAGCCGCATCAGCCCGATGCCTTACAAACTATTTGCGAAGTTGTCGAGTGGTTGGCCAAGCGACGTATCAAGGTAGTCGGCACCGAGGATATAGAACGAGAGCGAATTGAGCATCAGACCGGTTGTGCTGTCGAAGCTTTTGCCTCAGATCAATTAGCAGCGAACGTTGATTTGATGCTTGTCCTCGGCGGCGACGGCACGATGATCGCTACGGCACGAATGCTGGGCGATTGCGAAGTCCCCGTATTGGGGGTGAATTACGGTGGACTTGGTTACCTGGCGGAGTTTCGTATTGAAGAGTTGTATAGCGCGTTGGAGTCGATACTTGAGGGCAACTATCGGCTGGACAGCAGGGTGATGCTTGACGTGGAACTTCGGCGCGGCAATCAGGAAATTACGCAGAATCGCGTTTTGAACGATGTGGTCATCAACAAGTCGGCTCTGGCACGGATCATCGAAATCGAAGCCTACTTGAACGGTCAATTTGTGAATGCATTTCGTGCCGATGGATTGATTGTTTCCACGCCAACCGGCTCGACGGCATATAACCTTTCGGCTGGCGGACCGGTTATTTATCCCTCAATGAACGCAATCGTCATCACGCCAATTTGTCCGTTTACTCTGTCGAACCGCCCGATCGTTGTTCCCGATGATGCTGTGATCGAGTTGTGTTTAAAGACCGAGCAGGAAGATGTCTCGCTGACCCTCGATGGCCAGGTTGGTTTTCCCTTGCAAGTTCAGGATCGCGTGCGTATTCGCAAGAGTGGAGCAACTTTCAAGCTGGTGCAGCCCATGAATCGTAATTACTTTGAGGTGTTGCGGGACAAGCTGCGCTGGGGGAGATAAAAGAAGTTTCGAGTTCCGGGTTTCAAGTTTCACGTTTCAAGTTTCGCTTTTTATACAGAAATTTTCCTTTGGAACCTGAAACTCGGAACTTGAAACTCGGAACTCGAAACTGCGAAGCCGGAACTCGAAACCCGAAACCCGAAACTCGAAACTCTTAACTGTTAACGCCTATGCCCGAAGCAAACAAGAAAAACAAAAAACGAGTACCGGTTCGTTCGGACGCCTTTGAACGCGAGATTACGACAGATCTCGATGACGAGACGCCGGACAAGCCCAAAGGCCTCGCTCTGCACACCCGCATTTTGATCGGATTGCTCGTCGGCGTGGTTGCCGGGGTCACCGTTAACTATACGTTGGGAGGCGATCACCCGCGGGTGGCCTGGATCGTCGACAACATCACCGGACCGATTGGCCAACTATTTCTCCGGTTGTTGCTGATGATTGTGGTTCCGCTGGTCTTTTCTTCGTTGGTAGTCGGGGTGGCTGGAATCGGCGACATTCGCAAACTGGGCAGGGTCGGGCTCAAGTCGTTTATCTACTGCTTCGTCTTATCTGCCATCTCGGTAGTTATTGGGTTGACTCTCGCGAACACCATCAGGCCTGGCGATCGGATTGCTCCCGAAACGAAGGTAGCTCTCGAAGCGCGCTATGGGAAAGACGCGACAACGCAGGTTGAAGCAGCGAAAAAGGCAGGTTCAGTTCCATCGCCGTTGATGCAGGTCGTGGAAACGCTCGTGCCTTCCAATCCCCTGGCCTCGATCGCTGGTGTTCCGAACAATCCCAGTACGGCGACGACCGGCGGCACACCGAATATGTTGCACCTCATGTTCTTTGCTCTCGTGGTCGGCATCGCAATCACTTTGATTCCGGTATCAACCACGGCGCCGTTACTTCGCGGCTTGCAGGCGCTTTATGAGATCACGGCAAAGATAATCGAGATCATCATGAAGTTTGCGCCTTACGCCGTCGCCTGCCTGCTGTTCAATAATACCGCGCGCTTCGGACTCGATCTCTTGCAAGCACTGGCGTGGTTTGTATTGACAGTGTTACTCGGTCTCGCCCTACACATGTTCGGCGTCTATTCGCTGTCGATCTACTTCCTGTCACGAATTTCTCCACTGGAATTTTTTCGTCGCATCAAAACAGTGATCTTGACGGCGTTCTCTACATCGTCATCAAACGCGACCCTGCCCACCGCATTGCGTGTCTCGGAACGGAATCTCGGCGTACCACAGGAAATAAATAGTTTTGTGCTGACTGTGGGAGCGACAGCTAATCAAAACGGGACAGCGCTTTATGAAGGTGTGACCGTGCTTTTTCTGGCCCAACTTGCCGGTATCGATCTGTCGCTGGGCCAGCAGCTGATGGTGGTTTACCTGGCAATCCTGGGCGGGATCGGAACTGCCGGGGTTCCTTCGGGTTCGATTCCTTTCATCATTGGTGTCCTGGTGACGATTGGCATTAACCCGGCTTTGATTGCCATCATCCTCGGCGTCGATCGGATTCTCGACATGTGCCGCACCACACTCAACGTTACCGGAGATCTCACTGCCGCAACTTACGTAGCGCGTTCAGAAGGTTATGAGCTGTTAACGCCTCAGGAACCGGCGATCGCGAAGGCCGGTGTGACTAGTTGAAGAGCGGCGCGGAAATGAATCCCCGGGCTCGGCCACGAAAGATTTTCGACATAGTTTTCTGATTTGATTTGAGGCAAACAATGTCTAGTTCAGAGAGGTGAGCCATGATATTCCCGATCGGCGATGACAATAGCGACCGCACCACGGTTCCCATCGTTAACTACATCCTCATCGCGATTAATGTCCTGGTTTTCGTTTTCTTCCAGGGCCTCGGATCGAACGATCAGTTCACCTACGCGTTTTCCACTGTGCCGGAAGAAATTAGAACCGGGGCAGATATCGCGCGTCCGGTTCCAATCGAGGTGGGTGATCAGCAGGCGGTGATTAATCTGCAACCGACACCGGGTTCCGTTTACCTGACCTTGATCACTTCAATGTTCATGCATGGCGGCATCATGCACCTGTTTGGCAACATGCTGTTTCTGTGGATCTTTGGCGATAACCTGGAACATGCCCTGGGACGTGCGAGGTACCTGATCTTCTATCTTGTGACGGGGCTGATCGCGTCTCTCGCCCATGTTATTTCCACCTTCGTATTTGGGGATAACCCTTTCATTCCCAGTCTCGGCGCTTCGGGAGCCATCTCGGGCGTGTTGGGCGGCTATTTGGTGCTTTATCCCAAGAGGCAGGTTCGAGTGATTATGCTTCGAATGTTAACCACCGTGCCGGCTGTCGTAGCGATTGGACTGTGGTTTGTTTTCCAGCTAATCAGTGCCTTCGGCGTGATCGGTGCGGGACCTCAATCAGGCGGTGGCGTGGCGTTCATGGCCCACATTGGCGGCTTTGTTGCTGGCCTCGCTCTAGTCAAAATCTTCAGCATCGGCCGTAGTCCGGATGTTGCAACGTAAGCACACTTCCATCGACCCTCAATGTTGCAGCGTCACCGAGCGGTGAAGGCAGGCGTCCGGAGTTTTCCAGTATCTTAATTTCAGTAGGGCGGCACTCTGTGGCCGCCTTGTTTTTTTCAAGGGCGCCCACGGAGGGGCCCCTTACATCTGTTTTCAAATTAGGAACTACGAGGGAAGCTGTGAGTTTGGTGTCCGCGACAAGCCTCAGTTAAGATCACAGGCTAGTTTGAGGACACATCATGCCGCTAGAATCGATCACAACTCCCAACCAGCAGGATCTTGACATACGCTCCACCCCTCGAGCCGAAATGAATCTCTTTCCGCTCGACACTTTTCTCTATGAGTTTCCCGGTAGAGAAATCAAGATTAAATTCGAGATACCCGAGTTCACCGCAATCTGTCCTTTCTCGGATTTTCCCGACTTTGCAATCATCCGGCTCGAGTATGTGCCAAACGAGCGGTGTGTGGAGTTAAAGAGTCTGAAGCTCTATATAAACTCGTTTCGCAACGTGAAGATTTTTCATGAGCACGTCGTGAACGTAATCCTTGAAGACTTTGTGCGCGCCTGCGATCCTCTGAGCGCGGAGATTGAAGGCGATTTTCATATTCGCGGGAATATTAAAACGGTGGTGAGAGCAAGCTACCGCAAAAAATAGTTTCGAGTTCGGCTTCGCAGTTTCGAGTTTCAGGTTTCGAGTTCCAGGTTGCTGTTTTAGCCCCGAACTTGAAACTTTAAACTTGAAACTTGAAACCTGAAACTCGAAACTCGGAACGCTTTGGAGACGTCAACCATCTACATCATCGGAGCCGTCGTCCTCTTGGCAATCTTTGTCTTGATTGCACGGCTCGCTGTTCGCTGGACGGTGCGGCTGACAATGATCGGTGTGATTCTTATTGCTCTCGCGGGCGGCGCGTTATTCTGGTGGTGGACCCGCAGCCTCTCAGCCAAATCGCCACCAACTAAACCACGTCCAACTCCCACCAGACGCGCTGTGAACGATTGATCATGGGGGAAACCGATACCGACGCCGCCGATCAATTTGATGCGCGCATCACTTCCGCAAAACTAAATGAAGGCACTAAAGGCCTCTGGCGACGCTACCGGCGGTTACCCCGCAACGTCTTCGCTATTAGTCTCGTCAGTCTGCTCAACGACGCCTCAAGCGAGATCATTTATCCCTTTCTGCCTGTCTTTCTCTCACTGACGCTTGGTGCAAGTCCGGGAATCGTCGGCATTGTTGAGGGCACGGCCGAGTCGATTTCCAGTCTCTTAAAACTTTTTTCGGGTTACTTCAGTGATCGACGAGGCAAGCGAAAAGGCTTTGTTGTGCTTGGATATTCGCTCGCCAGCTTTGCTCGCCCTCTCTTAGCTTTCGCCACTAGTTGGTATCAAGTCTTAGCGATCCGACTCACAGATCGGGTGGGAAAAGGAATTCGTAGCGCGCCTCGCGATGCGATGATCGCCGACACGGTGGCCATTGATGAGCGCGGACTTGCATTTGGTTTTCATAGAGCAATGGATCACACGGGCGCGGTCGTGGGCCCACTGATTGGATATCTGCTGTTGGCTTTGTTTGCGGCGAATCGCAATCAGCCCACTGCGGCTGATTTCACGAAAATATTCTTGCTGGCTTCGATCCCTGCTCTAGCGGCCGTTGTTGTCGTCGCCTTCTTTGTCCGCGAGTCGCCGCGCGCTGGTCGCTTCGATGAATCGGTCATCGCACCTCCGCGCTCGCTTTCGCTACGGGGATTCGACGGCAACTTTAAAAGGTTCTTGCTAATCGTCGCCCTGTTCACACTCTCAAACTCGTCTGATGCATTTCTGCTTTTGCGTGCACAATCAGCGGGCGTTTCCGTTGCATCGATCCCACTGCTTTGGGCGATGCTTCACGTGATCAAGGTTCTAAGTTCGCTGATCGGCGGCGACCTATCGGATCGCCTGGGCCGCCGGCGCCTGATCGTTTCAGGCTGGATTCTTTATGCGGCTGTCTATGCCGGCTTTGCTTTTGTTTCTAACAAAATCTCTGTCTGGATTCTGTTCCTGATCTACGGCATCTATTTTGGTTTAGCGGAGGGAGCTGAAAAAGCACTCGTCGCCGATCTCGTGCGGCCGGAACAACGTGGCACTGCGTACGGTTTGTATAATCTTGCCTTCGGGATCACGGTGTTACCGGCGTCTTTATTGATGGGTGCGCTGTGGAGTTGGCGTGGACCGGCACTAGCTTTTCTTGTGAGCGCGGCCCTGGGAGCGACTGCCGCCTTGTTGCTCCTCTTGCTGGTCAAACAGCCACGCCCTCAAGTGCTTGCCACTAAGTGATTACTGCTGACTATCTGTTTTAATGAGCTCGCTTAACTACAAACTAATCAAGACCAGCGAACAATTGCGCACGGCAGTCGAATCGCTGCTTCAGCATTCAGTAATCGGGCTCGACACTGAAACCACAGACCTCGATCCCTACAATTCGCGGTTGCGTTTGATTCAACTAGCCACGCCGACCGCTGTCTATATCATCGACATTGACGCGTTCTCCACCGATTCGGCTACTGACCTGCGCCATAGTGAGGCTTTAGCTCCCTTGCGGCGACTGCTGTCAGCTGCACGTCCTATCAAGATTGCTCATAACGCAAAATTTGACGCCAAGTTTATTAAGCATGTTCTGGGCGTTGATCTGGGCGGGTTGTTCGATACGTTACTCGCGAGCCAGTTAGTTGGTGCCGGCGACATTGAGGAACGTCACGGTCTGGATACAGTCGCGTCTCGCTATTTGAACCAGGTTGTGGATAAAACTGAGCGGCTCAGCAACTGGAACTTCGAGCTTTCGGAGTCGCAATTGGAGTATGCAGCGCGTGATGCCGCAGTGCTCTTGCCTTTGCGAGAAACACTCGTTGACCGACTCAAAGCTGACTCGCTTATTAAAGTTGCACAACTCGAATTTGAGTGTGTGATGTCTGTAGTGGACATCGAGCTTGCCGGTTTCTACATGCACAAAGATCGCTGGCTCGAGCAACTCGCAATTGTAGAGAAGCGCCGTGGCGAACTGGCCGAGGAGCTACAGACAGCGCTTGCCGAAGAATCAATGCAAGGCTCGCTCTTTGGCGGACCGCAACGCGAAGATCTTAATCTCGATTCGCATCAGCAACTGACCCAGGCATTGCAGCGTTTGGGAATTCCGGTTCCCGAATCGACTCGCAACTGGAAGTTGCAACCACTCGCCGCTCAATATCCCATCATCGCTACGTTGCTCGAGTACCGGACGGTGCAGAAGGCGCTGACAAGTTACGGTGAGAACATGATCGGACTGATCAATCCTGTAACCGGGCGTTTGCATGCGGACTTTCGTCAGATTGGCGCTCCTACCGGGAGATTTGCCTGTACAAATCCGAACATTCAGCAGGTGCCACATGCCCCGGAATACCGGCGCTGCTTCAGTGGATATCCTGCCGGACGGAAATTAGTAATCGCGGACTACTCACAAATTGAGTTGCGGATTCTTGCGGAGTTTTCCGGCGATCGGGGCTTTATCGACGCTTTCAATTCCGGCGCTGATCTTCATCGTGTTACGGCTGCTCAGGTTTTCAACGTTCCGCTGGATCAAGTTTCGAAGGAGCAGCGCGACTTTGCGAAGCGTTTGAACTTCGGTGTGGTCTACGGCATCGGAGCCCAACGGTTTTCGCTGATGACAGGATTGAGCGTCCCGGAAGCTGAGAACGTATTGCGCAAATACTTCGCTACCTATCGCGGCCTCGACACTTACCTGCGCGAAGCTGCGAACCGTGCGGTCAGCGAACGGCAGGCACGCACCGCCTCGGGACGCCTGGTGCGCTTCCGTTATGACGAAAACGATCGGCAACAGATCTCGATGACACAGCGCAACGGCAAGAACACCCCGATTCAGGGAACCAGCGCGGACATTCTTAAGCGTGCTTTAAGACTTCTGAGTGATGAGCTGCGCCCAACCAGCGCCAGGATTGTGAACATCATTCATGATGAGGTGGTGGTTGAGACCGACGCAGATGAAGCCGAGGAGATTGCAAAGAAGGTGGAGCGCGCAATGTGCGATGCCGGACAAGAATATCTGGCGACAGTTCCTGTAAAGGTTGAGACTGAGATTGCCGACGAGTGGATCAAGTGATGGGACGAGCGGAGACGCGGAGACACGGATGACGGAGACACGGAGCGAGACGGCGTGGGCTTGGCCGCTCTCCGGGCGGATGGTTCCCTTACCGCGCTCTACTCACTTTCCCTTTGGCGCGAGGCTCAGCCTCACGCAAGTAACCAAAAAAGATCATTCGGTAAGGCAAGCCTTACCGCACGGAAAGCGGCGAAGCCGCACTCCCCGCGTCTCCGTGTCCCCGCGTCCCCGCGTCACCCCGTAGTCACTTCTGCGGCGCCAAAGGAAATATATTGGAATGCCCGTCAGCACGAGCAGATAGCCAATCCCAGAAGTTGAAGGCGCCAGGTAGGCAAGGTCGAGAACAAAGAGCCCGGCAATGACAATGTAGACTATCGGGACAACTGGATAACCCCACGTCCGATAAGGCCGCTCGAGCTTCGGTGCTTTAAACCTCATGACGATCACCGCTCCCACCATCAGCATATAGAAAATCAAATCTGCCGAGACGATGTATTCGAGCAGTTGCGTGTAGACATTTCCATAAGTGATCGCGCCACTCGTCGGATCAGTTGTTACCGTGCGAGGTAAGGTCAGGAATGCCGCCCATAGTCCCTGAGTAATCAGAGCAATTGCCGGCACATTGCGCGCGTTCAACACGCCAACCCTTTTGAAGAACAGATTATCTCGCGCCATTGCGTAATAAACGCGTGCGCCGGCCAGAATTAAGCCGTTGTTGCAACCAAAAGTGGAAATCATGATCGCCACCGCCATCACGATCGTGCCCCGCGGTCCGAGGATGGCTTGCATCGTTGCGGTAGCGACGCGGTTCTGCGGGGCCGTTTGAATTCCGGAAAGCGGCAGCGTTACGACGTAGGCCAGATTGGCAAGCAGGTAAAGTCCCACAACTAAGACGCAGCCCCATAAGAGCGCTCGAGGCAGGTTGCGGCCCGGATCGCGTACCTCGCCAGCAGTGAATGTAACGTTGTTCCACGCCGATTGCGCGAATAGCGGACCCACCATCGCCCGTCCTAAAAGCATGACCAGCGCCAGCGAGAGCGCGCCAGTGGTAATCGGCTCAAAACCCAAGTCGCTCGCCGATGGTCTCCAACCATTTTCCCATGGCTGCCACCATGATGAGGTGTAAGCCGCGCTTTGATCGTTCCAACCCAGGAAGAGACCGATCAAGATCAAGCCCACCAGCGCCGCAGTCTTGGTAAAGGTAAAAGTGTTTTGGATCAGCTTGCCAGTTTCCAGACCGCGCGTGTTTGTTGCCGTGAGCAACAGAATCATTACGACCGCGACAAGTTGTTGCGTTGATAAGCTAATCGCATAACCACCGAACGCGCGTGGACTGATCAAATATCGATCTCCCGCGACCTGGTCAGTGAGTACGCCCATGAAGTTGGCGAAGGCCACGGCGACGGCGGCGATCGTTCCCGTCTGAATTACCAGGAAAAGCGCCCAGCCAAATAGAAATCCGATGGAAGGCCCGTATGCTTCCCGCAGGAACACATATTGGCCACCGGCGCGTGGCCACATGGCCGCGAGCTCGGCGCAACACAGCGCGCCCGTAATCGTCAGCACCCCGGCGAGCGCCCAGGCGGCAATCAACCAACCCGGCGCTCCCACAAGCCTTGAAGACTCAGCGGAAGTGATAAAGATGCCTGAGCCAATCATCGACCCCACTACGATCATGGTCGCATCGAGGCGGCCCAAGCCGCGTACAAGTTTGGTCTGACCGGATTCCGCGCTCATGGTTCGAGACGGTATAAGCGCCAAAGCCGTTTACGTCAAGAGAAACTCTACTGATTGCCGATTGCCGATTGTCGATTGCCTTCGATACTGGCCAATCACCATTTCCGATTGCCGACTTTCGATTAGCTTGGCCGTATTCGACTTCTGGAAGGCCGGCTCTCCGTGGCCGCCCATGTCCTAACTTCAAGGGCGCCCACGGAGGGACGCCCCTACATCTGTTTTCAAATTTGGACACTAACCAACTAAGTCGCCTCTTGACAGCCCTGCAACGCTCAAATAGTCTGGAGTTGCCTGATGGCGATAGAAGCCAAGTACTTCCTGCCTTAAGAAACCGACTGACAATAAGGAATAAATCTGAATGATCAAGGATGAGTTGATTGGTCTGATCACTGAAAAACGTGCGCACATTGGTGTGATCGGCCTGGGTTACGTGGGCCTGCCTTTGCTTTCTGAGTTTGCCGGTGGTGGCTTTCAAGCAACAGGTTTTGAAGTTGACGCCGATAAAGCGAAGCAAATCAATGCGGGTTCGTCTTATATCAGCGATGTCGCGTCCCCGATTGTGAAGAAGTTGGTTGACGCAAAACTGCTGCGCGCTACGACCGACTTCAACAATCTAAAAGCCTGCGACGCGATTATCATTTGCGTGCCGACGCCGCTGCGTAAGACTAAAGAACCGGACGTTTCTTATATCCTGGCGGCGGCGAATGAAATCCAGCAACGTTTGCGGCGAGGGCAATTGATCATCCTCGAATCGACTACCTACCCGGGCACGACCAATGAAGTGCTGCTCCCGATGTTTGAAGAGACGGGACTCAAACTCGATGAGGATTTCCTCCTGGCCTTTTCGCCAGAGCGCGTCGATCCCGGCAATCCCCAGTTTCAAACGCACAACATTCCTAAAGTAGTTGGCGGCGTCACTGACGATTCGACTGACAGTCGCAGCCCATCTCTATTCGCAGATCGTGAAAGATGTTCATGCTGTCAGTTCCGCTCGAGTGGCCGAAGCGGCGAAGCTTTTGGAGAACACTTTCCGCGCCGTTAACATCGGCATGGCCAACGAAATGGCGCGCCTGTGTTATGCGTTAAATATCGACACCTGGGAAGTGATCCGGGCGGCAGCGACAAAGCCGTTCGGCTTCATGCCATTTTATCCAGGGCCGGGAATCGGCGGGCACTGTATTCCTCTCGATCCGCATTACCTCTCCTGGAAAGCGCGACAACATGGGTTTGATTCCCGTTTCATTGGGCTTGCGGAAGAAGTGAACTCGCGTATGCCGGAACACGTCGTGCAGCTCGTAGCTGATGGCCTGAATGACGAACGCAAGGCGATGAATGGAGCGCGGATTCTCCTTTTGGGCGTCGCGTATAAGAAAGATATTGATGATGTGCGAGAGAGCCCTGCTTTATCGATCATCGATCGGCTGCGGGCCAAGGGCGCAGATGTTCATTATCACGATCCGTTCGTGGCCCAGATTCGTTTTGACGACGCGCATACCGACGGTGGCGGTGAACCGTTGACCTCGGCAAAGTTCACCGATGAAGAATTGCGCGCAGCAGATTGCATCGTTATCGTTACCGATCATAGCGACATTGATTACCAGCGTGTTTGTCGCCTGGCGCCGTTGGTTGTCGATACGCGCAATGCACTTAACGGCGACGTCCGGCGTGATAGTTTCGCGCGAATAATTAGGCTCTAAAGAATTAAAGTCCAGTTCAAGGTCCAAGGTCGAGTTGTCAGAGTGCGGACGTTGGACGCTGGACCTTGGACTTTGAACTTTGACGGATCAGAGATGCTAAAGATTCTTAACGTTGTAGGCGCGCGACCTAACTTTATGAAAGTCGCGCCTCTGGTGGATGCAATGAAGCGGCGGGAACACGAGTTCACGCCGCTTGTTGTTCACACGGGTCAGCATTACGACAAAATGATGTCTGAGGCATTCTTTAAGGACCTGGAACTTCCTGCGCCCGATTTGTATTTGAGTGTTGGCTCCGGTTCCCATGCGGCCCAAACAGCTGCCGTTATGCAGCGCTTCGAACCGGTTGTTCTACAAGAGCGGCCTGATTGGGTTTTGGTTGTCGGCGACGTGAATTCCACACTCGCGTGTGCTCTCGTTTGTGTAAAGTTGGGCGTTAAAGTGGCGCACGTCGAAGCGGGGTTACGCAGCCGTGACCGTTCCATGCCGGAAGAAATCAATCGACTGCTGACGGATCAAATCTCGGATCTGCTATTCACGCCTTCGCAGGATGCTGATGAGAATCTACGAGCGGAAGGCATACCCGACGAGCGCATTCGTTTTGTCGGCAACATCATGATCGACTCGCTCAACAAACTGCTGGAGCGTGCCAAAGATTCCAATATTCGCGAGCAGTTAGGAGTCACAGATTCCGACTATGCGGTATTGACACTGCATCGGCCTGCAAATGTGGACGAGCGCGAGCCCTTGGCGCGAATTATCGGAGCACTCGAAAAAATCGGTGAGCGTTTGCCAATCATCTTTCCCGTGCATCCCCGCACGCGCAAAGCGATAGCTGAACTCGGACTGGAGCCGAAGTTACAAGCGATAGGGGGCTGCGTGTTATTGACCCGCTCGGCTATTTAGATTTTCTGCGCCTCTATAGCGGCGCGCGACTCGTGCTTACCGACTCTGGCGGGATTCAGGAAGAGACGACGGTCCTCGGAATTCCCTGTGTGACTTTACGCGAAAACACTGAGCGTCCAATTACGGTTGAGATGGGACTAACACGATCGTCGGCTCCGATCCCCACAGAATAACCACTGCCGCGTTTGCTGCTTTGATAAGGTTCACGCCGGAGCCATCGCGTCCCGCCGTTGTGGGATGGCCACACAGCCGATCGCATTCTCGACGCCTTGCTCTGAACTACGCCCGGAGACCGGATGTCTATCCTCGGTAAATTCAAGCGAGCCCTGCGCGGAGAAGTTTCTCCGCGAACGGCGGTATGGGAAACAGTTAGACGTAGCAACGCTGCCCTGCGCGAAAAGCGCGAGCGCGGTAACCTGGCCGAACAAGGAAAAACGTCTGCCAGACTAACACCAGATTTTTCAAGTTTGTCGGCTGCCGCCCTGCTCGAACATTTCCAGCAACGTAACGAGCCTCACTTCTTTCACGGGTTTTTTCACATGCGGATGAAGCTTCATCAAGCCTCTTTCGGGAGAGCGCTTTCGGCAGCCTTTTGGTCAACGCAGATCAAATCACAAATGAGCATTCCTGGCCGCTCTTCGGGAACGCGAACCATCAATTCATTGATTGGCACCGCGATCCATTTTCCGGCTACGAGTGGCCACTCGACTTTTATGGCGATATTAAGCTGCAGCGCAACGACGGCTCGGACGTGCGGGCTGTGTGGGAGCTTAACCACTCGTGTCACTTGCTAACTCTCGCGCGTGCATATTCCCTTAACAGCGATCGACGCTTCAGTGCGGAGTTTTTCCGGCAGGTAGAAACCTGGGATTCTCGAAACCCGGTGGGGAATGGCGTGAACTGGAGCTGTGCCATGGAAGTGGCTTTGCGGGCGATCAATCTGTTGGGCCCTTTTGCTGTGTTTCGGCGCGCAATGGATTTTAATAGCGAAAAACTGGCGCGGCTACTGATCCTTGATAAGCACGGGCGGTTGATCCGTGTTTCTTGAGTTTTCCTACATCGCCACGAGCAATCACTACCTTTCCGTGCGGGCTTGCTGTGGCTGGGAATCATGCTGCCGGAACTGGACGCGGCAGCATGGCGGGTCCCTTTGGCTTGTGCGAGTTGCAGCGTGAAATGGATAAGCAGATTTTGCCGGATGGCGCCGATTACGAGAGTTCGACTGGTTATCATCGTTTGGTACTGGAGCTGTTTTGCTACTCCTTCCTGCTTTGCCGTTTGAATGGTTCGAGATCGAAGAGCGTTACTGGCAAAAGCTTCACCGGATGTTCGCGTACGTGAGAGCTTATCTGCGGCCAGACGGCGCCCTTGCTGGGCGACTCAGATAGTGGACAGGTATTTCCGCTTATTCATCGGGGGGGATGATCATGGATACTCGCTGGCGCTCGGAGCTGTGTTATTCGACGACGCTCAGCTTAAAGACGAGAAACTGGCAATTCCCGCAGAGTTACCTTGGCTGTTTGGCGAGGAGGTGTGAAGGCGTCGAAAGTGTCGAAGGAGCGGCCGACCTCACAGCAATTTCTCGACGTGGGTGTTTACATTTTGCGAGACGCCGATCTCTGTTTTTGTTCAACGCCGGCGGTGCCGGTCTCAAAGGCCGCGGTTCTCATGGACACAATGATGCCTTGAGCATTGAAGTGTCAGCCTGCGGCAGTCCTTTCATCGTCGATCCCGGCACATACGTCTATACCGCCGACTTGCACCAGCGGCATCAGTTTCGCTCTACGGCGTATCATTCCACTGTTGAGATCGACGGATTAGAACAAAATTCAACGGTCGAAACGATGCCATTTGTAATCGGCAATGAAGCGGCCCCGCGAGTGTTGGAATGTGAACTCGGTAACGACATTGAAACCGTGACGGCCGAACATTATTGGCTATGAAGCTTACCCAACCGGTCACGCATCAACGAAGCGTAGTATTCAACAAGAAGAGGCGAGTGTGGTCGATAATAACAAGTTCAGCGGTGAGGGTGATCATGATCTTTCTTTCGTTTTCACTTCGCTCCAGAACTCGAAACACAGGTGAAGAGCCGCGACTTTCTCAAGTGAATTTGTGGCCCGAATCCTACATTGTACAGCACTCGATAAAAAGGTGAAGAGCCGCGTCTTTCGATCGCGGTGATTAAGGTGGCCCGATTTTTTTTTTTTTTTTTTTTTTTTTTTTTTTTTTTTTTTTTTTTTTTTTTTTTTTTTTTTTTTTTTTTTTTTTTTTTTTTTTTTTTTTTTTTTTTTTTTTTTTTTTTTTTTTTTTTTTTTTTTTTTTTTTTTTTTTTTTTTTTTTTTTTTTTTTTTTTTTTTTTTTTTTTTTTTTTTTTTTTTTTTTTTTTTTTTTTTTTTTTTTTTTTTTTTTTTTTTTTTTTTTTTTTTTTTTTTTTTTTTTTTTTTTTTTTTTTTTTTTTTTTTTTTTTTTTTTTTTTTTTTTTTTTTTTTTTTTTTTTTTTTTTTTTTTTTTTTTTTTTTTTTTTTTTTTTTTTTTTTTTTTTTTTTTTTTTTTTTTTTTTTTTTTTTTTTTTTTTTTTTTTTTTTTTTTTTTTTTTTTTTTTTTTTTTTTTTTTTTTTTTTTTTTTTTTTTTTTTTTTTTTTTTTTTTCCTACATTGTGACAGCACTTGAGAATGACCTTCACCCGCATCAACCCGAATTAGAAGACCGCTTTTCATCGTGCGATTACGGAGCTAAAGCGGCTTCCAATCGGCTCGCTTTTTTTTTTTTTTTTTGGTTTTGTGCGCGCTTTTGCCGTTCACGGTGTTTTGAAGGGAATGACCTTCTTTTTTTTTTTTTTTTTTTTTTTTCATGATTTTCCTGTCTGCGAGGGAGAGGACGAAATAGCACGATATAGTTCAGCCATATTTTTTTTTTTTTTTTTTTTTTTTTTTTTTTTTTTTTTTTTTTTTTTTTTTTTTTTTTTTTTTTTTTTTTTTTTTTTTTTTTTTTTTTTTTTTTTTTTTTTTTTTTTTTTTTTTTTTTTTTTTTTTTTTTTTTTTTACCCGCATCAACCCGAATTAGAAGACCGCTTTTCATCGTGCGATTACGGAAGTGCCAGCGGCTTCCAAGTAGCGGACTCGCTGGTTTGTGCGAGCGAGTTTGCCGTTACATCTTTTAGTTTCATGATTGATTTCCTGTCTGCGAGGGAGAGGACGAAATAGCACGATAAATAGTTCAGCCATAAATTTTTTTTTTTTTAAAAAAAAAAAAAAAAAAAAAAAAAAAAAAAAAAAAAAAAAAAAAAAAAAAAAAAAAAAAAAAAAAAGTTGGGACGACTGATTAATGTGTGGCATTTGCGGAGTTTGGGAATATGGGTGCGGCCGACGGCAATGTCGAGCGCGAACTGATCGCGCGCATGCGCGACGAGATGCAGCATCGCGGGCCCGACGACGCGGGGGAATTGATCTTTGACGCGAGTCGCGGCGGACTTGGGTTCCGACGACTATCGATCATCGACCTTTCGAAGCCGGGCACCAGCCGATGCATGGTTGCACTGACCAGTTATGGCTGGTTTTCAACGGCGAAATCTATAATCATGCAGACCTGCGCGAAGGTTTGGAGGAGCGCGGCCACGTTTATGCTTCGCGCACAGACTCCGAAACCATTCTTCATCTCTACGAAGAACGCGGCCTCGACTTTGTTCACGATATCGAAGGCGACTACGCCATCGCGCTCTGGGATGCGAAGCTCGAACAGTTGGTTCTCGTTCGTGATCGGATCGGAGTTAAACCGCTTTACTTCTATCACAAAGACGGTCGCTTCATATTCGCTTCCGAAATCAAGGCGATCCTCAAACATCCTGATGTGACGCCGGAGGTCGACGAAGATCGCTTTATCATTATCTCACCTTTCATGACCACGCCGGCGCCGAGACGCTTTTCCAGGACATCAGAAAAATTCCGGCAGGCCACATGATGACCGTGAACCGGGACGGCGAGATCAGCCTGAAGCAGTATTGGGATGCATTGCCACCGGTCACGATGGAGCTCGCAGTGACGAGGAACACAAGACGGAAATCTTACGTTTGCTGCGAGAGTCAATTCGTAAGCGCATGATGTCTGATGTGCCGTTTGGAGTTTTCTTGTCGGGTGGTGTCGATTCTTCAGCCAATGTCGCACTGATGTCTGAACAGATGACGCGGCCGGTTGAGACATTCACGGTTGGTTTTCGCGATGCGGAGTATTTGAATGAACTCGACTCGGCGCGGCGCATCGCCCTGATTTGGCACCAATCATCACGAGGTAATCATCTCCGAAAAGGAGATGCAGGATTTTCTTCCTGAGCTGGTGTTTCATCAGGACGAGCCGATCGCCGACCCGGTTTGCGTTCCTCTCTATTACGTTTCTAAGCTTGCTCGCGACTCCGGGACCATTGTCGTCCAGGTGGGCGAGGGCGCCGATGAGATCTTCAGCGGCTACGAAAACTATGTGAAGCACTTGCGCATCTACGAAAATTTTTGGCAATACGCTGAACGAATGCCACGAGGACTGCGGCGTGCAATTTCAGGCGTCATGCGTCCGGCGCTCGAAGCCATTGGCAAGAAACCGCAGGATGTCGAATTATTGCGGCGTTGGGAGGAGACGAACCGTTGTTTTGGGGCGGTGTAGTTGTTTATGACGAGTCCTGCAAAGGACGCGTGTTGTCACCGGGCTGCGCGACCGCTTCGGTGAACTGTCTTCGCTGGAGACTGTGAATTCTTATCTGGATCACATTGAGAGCGAACGGCCGGAGTCGGATTTTCTTACGCGCCTGACCTATCTGGAACTTAAACTCAGATTGCCGGAGTTGCTGCTGATGCGTGTTGACAAGATCACGATGGCGACCAGCGTCGAAGCGCGTGTGCCGTTTCTTGATCATCATCTGGTTGAATACGCGTTGGGCCTGCCGCGCTCGCTGAAAGTTTCAGGGTCGAGTGGCAAGCACATTCTGAAGCACTCGTTGGAGGAAATCCTGCCACATGATTTGCTTTACAGCCGCAAACGTGGATTTGGCGCGCCGGTGCGCGAATGGTTTCGCGAAGGTCTGGGCTCATGGTTTGATTCGCAACTGATGAACTCGCCGATGCGCAAGCGCGACTTTCTGGACTATGCGTATGTTGACCACTTACTTGATGAACATCGCCGCGGCCAAAAGGATTGGGGCTTTCACTTGTGGGCCTTGTTGAATCTGAGTCTCTGGTATGAACGCTGGATTGATCGCGGTTTTTTTTTTTTTTTTTTTTTTTTTTTTTTTTTTTTTTTTTTTTTTTTTTTTTTTTTTTTTTTTTTTTTTTTTTTTTTTTTTTTTTTTTTTTTTTTTTTTTTTTTTTTTTTTTTTTTTTTGATGTGATGGACGAGACCACTGAACTCTTTCGTCCGGTTGGGCAGGCAGGAAGTAGATTTTTTTTTTTTTTTTTTTTTTTTTTTTTTTTTTTTTTTTTTTTTTTTTTTTTTTTTTTTTTTTTTTTTTTTTATCTTGATTGGGAAGGAATTTGTGGTTTTTTTTTTTTTTTTTTTTTTTTTTTTTTTTTTTTTTTTTTTTTCTTTTCCGCCGAGATTTTTTCTTCCTGAGCAACCGATCTTTTTACCCCGTTCTCAACGCAGAGTAGCATCCATCGCTCTGACGAATCTAATTCGGGAAGGGGATTTGTGGCTTTTCCCCCGAGAATCTGATACTCCCTGAGCAACCGATTTTTATTCTTTTACCCCTTGTTCTTACTCAGATGTATTCGCCTTCCAGCATCGCTCGCGATTGGAATACGAAACACGTCTTTACCAAGTTCACTTTTTTTTTTTTTTTTTTTTTTTTTTTTTTTTTTTTTTTTTTTTTTTTTTTTTTTTTTTTTTTACTGAATCTAATTCGGGAAGGGTTTGGATTGTGGTTCCGCCAAGACTTGAGCAACCGATTACCCTGTTCTCAATGCAGAGTATTTTTTTTTTTTTTTTTTTTTTTTTTTTTTTTTTTTTTTTTTTACGGTCGGCGGCTCGCAGCATCAAGAATAGGATCCCCGCAAAATGTGGATCTGAACGTTAACCGGACGATTTCGTCGCCGCAGTTCGTTTCTTAGACGTTACCGTTCTCGGAAGATCGATCCGCCCGTAAAGTGTGGACATATCCGTTCTCGGATAAATTCGAGCTTCGCACTCCGTGAACAGATTCCTCCGATCCCTGCTTTCGTCAACGTTGCCCTCAGATTCACACCGTTTTTTTCCCCCCCCCCCCCCCCCCCCCCCCCCCCCCCCCCCCCCCCCCCCCCCCCCCCCCCCCCCCCCCCCCCCGCCGGTCGGTTTCCCGTGCAGGTAGGCGGCTCTCAGCATCAAGAATATCTGGATCCCCGCAGAGGTTTTATACAAACCCTGAACGAATTCAACCAGAACATCGTCCGGGAAGATTGATGTTTGTCAGTATCCTTGTCGGTTAGATCCCTTTACGCAGAGATCATTTCGACCTTGAACGCAAATTCTGCGCCTCCTTGCTTTACAGATTCCTCTCATTCCTTCTGCTGTCAGCCTGCTTTCATTCTTGCGTGCAGGTATGCTATTTTTTTTTTTTTTTTTTTTTTTTTTTTTTTTTTTTTTTTTTTTTTTTTTTTATGTCAGCCGGTCTCGCTTTCCCGTGCAGGGTTTTTTTTTTTTTTTTTTTTTTTTTTTTTTTTTTTTTTTTTTTTTTTTTTTTTTTTTTTAACCAGAACATCGCGGGAAGAGAGGTTGTCGGAGTATCGCCGGTTAAGTCTATTCGCTTAGATTTCAAATGCTTAGAGCCTGCTTTTTTTTTTTTTTTTTTTTTTTTTTTTTTTTTTTTTTTTTTTTTTTTTTTTTTTTGAACAGACTCCGATCCTTGCTTCGTCACCGGTCGCTTTCCCGTGCATCTCGCATGGACTCTGGGGGCACGCGTTTTAATGATGCTCAACAGTGTCGTCGCTGGGATTATTGTCGCGCGTTGGTTGGGTGCTGGAGGCTTGGGCCAACTGGCGGTAATTAACGTCACGGTTGGCACGCTGGTGCAGCTTGCGAGTTTCGGGCTGCCCTCGGCAAACACTTATTTCATCGCGCAAGATAATCGGCAACTTCGCGCAGCAGCCACCAACTCATTAGTCTTCGCCCTTTTGATCGGTGCCTTGCTGGCGTTGGGATTGACCGGAGTCGCTAACTGGCGTCCAGAATTTTTTGGCTTCATTCCCTCGAAATTGATCGCCGTCGCGGCTTTGTCGCTGCCATTTCAACTGCTGACATTCATCGGTCTCAATGTTTTTTTGGCTCTGGGAAGGATCACGCAGTTCAACTTACTCGACCTGGCAGGACAGTCCTTTGTGCTGGTTAATGCAGTAATTGCTCTGCTTGTAATGCAAGCCGGACTTTGGGAATTGGTTTCACTGAATACGATCGCAAGCGTTTTGATTGGCGTGCTAATGATCGTTTTGCTGGGGATGTTCGCCGCCAGACTGAATCACCAATTGCCATGGCGCATCGACTTAGCGCTCTTTCGCCGGATGTTGGGCTACGGCCTTAAGTTTCATATTTCGATTCTCGCTGGAGCCTTAATCTTCAGAGCAGACTTGTTGGTCGTCAATCACTTTCGCGGAGCCGCTGAGGCCGGTGTTTATAGTGTGACTTCGCAAGTAGCGCTGATGTTGATGCTTTTGCCAGGCGTGATCGCAACACTGCTGTTCCCACGGGTCACTGCCGAACAAGATGCGCAAGGGGAGACAACTTGTCTCGTAAGCCGTCACACAGCGTTTGTGTTACTTCTCTGTTGTCTCGCGGCGATTCCTCTCAGTCACTTGTTGCCGTTGCTATACGGCCGGGCATTTTCTGATGTGACGGTGCAGTTGTTGATCCTGCTGCCGGGCGTGTACCTCATCGGAATCGAATCAGTTTTGGTGCAACACTTAAACGCAGCTGGCCTGCCGCGCGCTATTCCGCTGTTCTGGATCGTCACTCTCGTTACAAACGTTGTTCTGGTGTTCGCCTTGGTGCCCCGCTTCGGTGCTCGAGGAGCAGCCGTTGCCTCTACGCTCAGCTATGCGTTGATTTTTGTTCTTGTCGCGCGTTACTTCGCGGCGCATACCGGCCGTCCCCTTTCAGATGCCCTTTTTCTGCGCGGCGCGGAGCTACGGCGTTTGCTGACGTTGAGAACCTTCCGCAGTTTGAGAGGGACGCTTTGATGAAGGTCATACTGGTTGTGCTCAGCGGAAACTCGCAGGCACAACAGCGGCTGCAGGAACTCTTTCCCGAAGCTTCAATCGAAACAATTCCCCGTGCGGTAATCGAAAACGGCAGTTTCATGGCTCGATTGCGGAGGCTGCGCGGGCATGCCCCAGATATTTTCGCCGTTGCCACCGAGCGCCTGAACTGGCAGCGGGGCCAGAATCTTTTCATGTTGTTTGGAGCAATGGCGGGCGCGCGTGAGGTTTTGTTGATCGATGCTCACGGCGGGTTACGGCGAGAGCCAGGAACCCCACTCCTTTGGAAAGGACCTGGCCGGCTGGCGCGCGAATCTATCTTCAGCGCAAAAGTCATGGCCCGTGCACGGCGCGAACTCGCGACGCTCGAACGAAATGTGCAGAACCATTCCCCGTCCAGAGTTGTTGCCAAGAACGATGACCAATCTCAACCACGGATTGTTTATCTACGAGCAACGCCCGGACCCGGAACCCAGGCGGGCGGCGCCTCGAGTCACATCAAAGGCGTCGTTGATGGCTTGATCAAGTTGCAAGCTCAGGTTGAGATCATCAGTAACGACGCGCTCGCCGGACTTGATGAGAACAAACTAAAGCTCACGGTCATACCGCCTGAGCCCTTAGGTGCAACTCGTGCAGTGTTTGATGTGCACAACAACGCAGTCTTTACGCGTGGCGTGCTGAACGAGATTCAAGACCGTGTGCCCGACTTCATTTATCAAAGGTATGCGCGGTTCAGTTGGGCTGGAGTCGTCGCCAGTATGCAGACAAATCGCCCACTCTTTCTTGAATACAACGGTTCGGAAGTTTGGGCGGGAAAGCATTGGGATCGAGTAAAGATGCTTGATTTACTTGAGCGTTACGAGCGTTTGAACCTGGCGGCAGCGACGCGTATTTTCGTTGTCTCCCAAGTCGAACGAAACAATCTTGAGCGCTCCGGCGTCGCGCGCGAAAAGATTATCGTGAATCCGAACGGCGTTGATACCAACTCTTCCGCCCCGATGTTGGAGGAGCTGCTAAGCGAAAAGAACTGGGGTCAAGAGAGACGAAACAGCTTGTCGGGTTCGTCGGCACGTTTGGACCCTGGCATGGTGTCCTGGTCCTGGCCGAGGCAATTAAACTCATCCCTAGAGATGTGCGCGTACGGTTTCTTCTCGTTGGGACCGGTGCGTTGCTGGTGAAATGCAGAACCTGCTGCGAGTGGAGGAACAGAGTGGTCGAGTGATTTTTTACGGCGGCGTTCCGCATGATCAGATTCCGGCGTTGCTCGACGCCTGTGATGTGCTGGTCTCGCCGCACGTGCCGTTGGCTGAGGGTGCGGAGTTTTTTGGCTCACCGACCAAGCTCTTCGAATATATGGCGATGGGGAAAGGCATCGTTGCCAGCAAGCTGGGCCAGATTGGTGAAGTTCTAAGTGATGAACAAACCGCCCTTTTGGTCGAGCCAGGCAAGGCTGAAGAATTGAGTGCGGCCATCATGCGCCTTATAAGACGCCGAGCCTGCGAGAAAGTTTAGGCACTGCCGCGCGTGAGAAAGCCATTGCCAGTCATACCTGGCTCCGTAATGCCCAAAACATACTCGACGCTTACAGTGCGTGGCGCGACGAGGTGGGGAACATCTGATGGCCTAGTGACGCAGCAAATAGTAGATCAGGTTGCCGCTTCGCCGCCGGACTTATTGCTGTTGTTGAATTTGTGTTTCTTCGTGTTGCTTAGTGGTTCGCTTTTGTAAATGGTTGGCCTACGAATCACGAAATGACCCGGACTTACACTAACCAAGACGCTCCTGAGAGAATGTCACCCCTGTTACGGAACCGCATTGCAATTTTCGTGGTCATTTTCCTGCTCGCCTTCAGTGTGCGTTTCCTGACGATGCAGTTTATGAAAATGCACTTGCACGATGCCTCCTGGTTCCAGTTTGGTTCGTATCAGATGTTTGAAAGTCAGGCGGAAAATATTCTTGCAGGGCGGGAACGTCTCTTTTGGATCGACGATCCTTCGCGCACTGATTTGGTCCAGTATCCTCCAGCTTTTCCCTGGTGGATTGCGCTGATTTATCGGGTTACCGGAGACCATTCAATTTATTCCGTTCAACGGGTGCAGTGGATCCTCGATTTGTTGCTTTCGCTGTTCCTCATTACCGGCATTGCAGTCACTGCCTATGGCTGGCGCGTTGCCATTGCAGCAAGTTTTCTGGCTGCGTTATCTCCCCTCCTGGCAATGTACGGCGCCTGGCCTTCTTCGGACTCGCCCACAAGCTGGTTGGTTCTGGGAGCCACTTGGATGCTTCTGCTCGCGGCGAAAACGCGGAGCGTAAGATGGGCGATCGGCTCAGGTTTGATGCTGGGAGCTGCGTGCTGGTTCCGGGTCAATCCCTTGTTCCTGAGTGTGACATGGTCGTTGGGTTTGTTGCTGTTGCTTCCTGCTGCGTGGAGAGAACGCGTTCGTCTGAGCTTAGCTCTCACAATTTCCTCGCTGTTATTGGTGGCCCCAATAACGCTGCGCAATGCCATTGTCTTTCATGAGTTCCTGCCTAACGGCCTTAACCTCGGTGTGAATCTATGGGAAGGGCTTGGCGAGACAGAGCGCGGCGTTGCGGCGGGTATGGTATTAGGCGATCAAAAGATGCTGGAAATTGAGCGCAAGGAACTAAACCTGCCCGCCGAATATCCGATCACTCCAGCGTATCCCGACGGTATTCGAAGAGACCGCAAACGGGTGAGAGATTCTTTGCAGGTGATCGCCGCAAATCCCATTTGGTACGTTGGCGTCATGGGACGTCGTGCTGTCCGTCTCTTAAAGCTTGCTGGCGAGCCCGCCCCCTATCAGGGCAGTGCGGGAATCAATGTGACAAGCGAAAAATGCCTGGCTCCTGCATCGCAAGGTGGAGGGCTTGCGATAATGGTGGATGGGTTAGGAATGGTGCAGAGCGTGATCCGGCATTTGATTCTATTGCTGATGTTGTTTGGTGTGTGGCTCGGGTTTCGTAAAAACAAACTCGGCTCGACCTGGTTGCTAATTACGGTGATCTATTACCTGGTTACATGTTCTGTAGGGCATACGGAAATGCGATACGCTCTTCCGATGTATGGCGTCCTTTTTATTTTTGCAGGAGTTACGGTTGCGCAGACGATCGAAGCTATTAGGAGCCGCAAGCCTTCCCTAACCTCGGCGGCTCGGTGAGGAGCGCACGACGACCCTACGCAACGCGTTAGGCACCGACTATTTGCCACTGTGTTGAGTGAGTCAACGGCGGGTGCGGCTTGCCGCCTTCCCTGCGGTAAGGTTTACCTTACCGCACCGACGCACTAATTCTTCCAGCGCGAGGCTCAGCCTCGCGCAAGACAGTTAAGAACGGTTCTTGGTAAGGCGAGCCTTACCGCACGGAAGGCGGCAAGCCGCAAAAAACCGCTTCACAGTTTTGGGGTGTTCGCTTTGCGGCGCCAAACCGATATCTGAAAAGATTAATCATGAACTCAAGAATGGCGGTTGGCTTGACGAAGGAGCCACGCGTGTCGTTGACTAAGAAGTGGACTGGAATTTCACCGATACTTAGGCCGGCCTCCTGCGCGCGAATCATTATCTCAGCATCCGCGAACCAATCATCTGATTCCAGATGGAGTTGTTCGTATTTAGAGCGGCGAATGACTTTTGGCTTTGAATTGACGTCACGAATTTGTAAACCGAAGAGCAGCTTGAAAAGCAGATTATAAACGACGGAAATCAAACGACGATGAAGCCATCGTCGCGACGCACGCGATAAGTCTTGGTTAAATCCAGATTCTGGGTTTTGGCCTTCAGCAAACAGGCAACGACCGATTCAGGTGGAAACTGCGCGTCACCATCAATTACGCCAATGTATTCTCCGCGCGCAGCGTTAAGCCCAAGGCGCATGTCCCAACCCATCATTCCGACTTTGGGCCGTACTACTGTCTTAATATTCGAGCGAGTTTCCGCGAGCGCTTTCACAACAGCCGGCGTCTCGTCAGGCGAGCCCTCGATGTAATTGCCGACTAACACCAGCTCCCAGGTCAAATTACAATAAGACAAGGTTTCGCATAGGCTTTCAACAAACGGAATGATTGACTTTCCGCTGCGATAGCACAGCACAACCAGGGAGAAATCGGGGTCATCCACGAGACTTATGGTATCTACCGATTTAGTCATTAGCAATCTCGGTCTTTCTCTTTGGAAGCCGATATGTGTCCGGCGCGCTTAATAGTCAATGAGGGCATTGTTCACCGGAGGCTCGTCGAAATTAGGTACGCGCGTGCTTCAGTGTGTACTCGAGGACGAGCAATATGAGGAGGTTTGGTGCAGTAAGCATGTGCGGGTAGTGCCTCTCAGCCATCCCAAACTACGTGTCTTAGATCTGGATTTGAAGAGGGACCGGATCTCCGGGAGATACCCCACCCCCTAAATCAGGTCATTCACTTCGCGGCAGCCACGCATACTCGACTTGAGCAGCAGTACTGGGAAATAAACTTTGAGGGCACTGTGAAGCTCATGGACGCTGCTCGATCGATGGGTTGTCGCCGCTTTTTCTATGCAAGTACCGCTGCGCCACCCCAGGTAGCGGAGCCTACGCGGAATCGAAACTTGCCGCTGAGCGAGAGTTGGAAAAAGCCGACTGGGAGAGTCTGGTAATAGTGCGACCAGCAGAGATTTATGGACTTAGGCTCAGGAGGGCATCGATAGTCTGTTGCGAGTGGCCAAGCGGTTCCACTTCGTGCCACTGCTTTGGGGATCCCGAAAAGTGCAGTTTGCTCCAATCCATGCAGATGACTTTGTAAACATTGCGTGCGCGCTCTTAAGTGAATCTCGACCCGGAGTTCATTTCCTCGACATCTGTGGACCCGAACCTCTGAACGGAATAGCAGTCGCCTCGCGCATAGCGCGCTACTATCGTGCATTACCCATTCCGATGTGGTGGCCCGCGGTCCGCTTGCTTTTACAAGGGTTACAGTCTCTTGGGATAAGCCCCGTCACTAAAGATCAGATTAAGCGACTGGAGGGAAGGAAAACTGCGACAGTCTCGAGCACAGACGACACGGTCAATAGATCAATGAAGCGTTTCTTGCGCGGCTAAACCGAAGGGGTTGTAACTAAGAGCGGGGAGGAGGGAGGGAGGGCAATATTTTTTTGATTGAATTTATCTGGGTTTGCGACCGGCAACGGAACTCAAAATAAATATTCCTGCTTTTAACGGTTTGCTGGGCAGCATATTTGGAGCCGAGCGGTTCTGGTTGCGGCGCGGCAGATTTCCTTTTGGCGTCTCGGCGTTTTGTGTCGCTCGTCGTTTGGATTGATCGCCTAAGGCAATGAAGAAAAGCTTACTTCAATATTTGGCCTGCCCCTCGTGTTCTGGAGAAATCCACCTCGGGTTGGTAACGCGCAGTGAGGCTGAGGAGATACTCGAGGGCAAACTCGATTGCCCTCGGTGTGCTCAAAGCGTTCCAATTGTGGGCGGTGTCCCACGGTTCGCTGCTCTCGAATTGCTCGATGAGGAAAAAGTGGCTACTGCCGCGAGCTTTGGCTGGCAATGGCAGCACTTCACTCAGGAGGATGAGCGTTACGCTGAACAGATGCTCGGCTGGCTGCAACCCGTAAAGCCAGAGTTCTTTCAAAAAAGGTGATCCTGAAGGTGGTTGCGGAAAGGGACGGCACACGCAACTGGCCGCTCAGTGGGGGGCGCGCGACGTTGTCGGCGTTGATCTAAGCGATGCCGTTGATTCAGCGTTTGCCGCGACCCGTCACTTGGACAATGTGCACATCGTGCAAGCTGATCTTTGCCAGTTGCCTTTAAAACCAGTCTTTGATTATGCCTTCACGATTGGTGTAATTCATCACATGGCTGAACCACAAACCGGTTTCAGATCCCTCGCTTCTAAAATTAAACCGCGCGGACATTTCTCTGCCTGGATTTATGGAGCAGAGAACAACCGTTGGATAACCCGCTTCGTCGATCCGGTCCGCACTGGTTTCACTTCCAGCATGAATCGTCGAGGCCTATTGCATCTCTCGAAGGTGCCGGCTGCGGTTATCTACGCGGCGACCAAACTGATTTATGGTCCGCTTAACCGCTCGCGCAGCGGCGCAGCCATCGCTAGTCATCTCTTCTACAACGACTACCTAAATTCTATCTCGCACTTTGGTTGGCGCGAGCAACACACCATCGTCTTTGATCACCTGGTCGCCCCGACGGCGCATTACATCTCGCGTGAAGAATTCGAGGAGTGGTGGAAAGAGATTGGGGCGGATGAAGTAAAGATCACCTGGCACAATAAAAATAGCTGGTGTGGGTTTGGACGACTGCCGGGTTGAAATCTACTCCGGCGCGGCGCTTTCAAGTGGTCGGTTGCGGTTAATTAATCGCCGGATTCCTTCCTTAGCAGATCTAAATAATAACCCCAGAAATACCGCAGCAAACATTATGAGGAAGTAGTGAATCACGATCACATAACGCCGTTCCGTGTGTAGTGCCGACTGCACGACAAGGTAATACAGCGGCACGCTTAAGAGCAGCAGCGTGGTTCGACGGCGCCGGGCTAAGATCAACGCGACGATTCCCAGAATCGTTATAGGTAACATCCACGCGGTGAGGAAGAATCCCTGTAGCATTCGGATCAGTAAACGTGGAAAACGTGTCCACTGATAAGCGCTTGGTCCCAGTTCATACAATTCAACGGTTCCGATACGAGCGACAGGCCGAACTGGAGCCGACGCGTTATTTGCTATCACAAAACGAACCTGCGATTGATCTCCACTAACGAAAGGAAGCTCGATACGTTTCAGCGGCTGGTCCGCCGGCGCTTCGCCCTCAACAAGGTCGATCACACTCGTGGCCAAAGCCTCCTTCAGAGCAAGATTCGGCTCCGGGCCCGTCACCTTCAGTAGTACGCGACCTTCTTCAAGTTTTAACGGGACGCGAAATAAATAATCGCGATCAGGTTTGACCGGAATCGGCGGCGAGACTATCTGGTTGCCATACTTGGTTTCATCACCCACGATTCGCAGCATGCGATTCTCATCCACTCGTTCGACCGTCATACCCTTAGAACCAATGCTGTCGGCTATCAATTCCGGCGGCGAATGAGTCCAAACGGGCTGCAATTTATCCGCGTCTGCCAGGGGTCGAGTGACTGGGGGTGATTGGGCAACCAGAGGCACGCGATCAAGTCTTAAAGAAGAAATGGCCCGCCGCACCATCACACTCAGGAACCAAAGAGGCCGGGACCGAATAACTGCAAAGCCGCGACCCAAACGGAGGCGTTCGCGCTTGATGCCGTCGTTACCGAAAAGCAGCTGCGCATACTCCGGTCGTTGATACCATTCCGCCTCCTGTCTCATGATTCCCAAATCCGTCTCCGGGATGTTGAGTTGCTTGTCAGTATCGTAGTCAGCAATTCCTTCAAGAAGCGTTTGGCCGGCGCCGAGTGAAAGTGGCACGAAGTGTCCAAAGACAACCCAGTTCTTGACAGTTACCGGAGCAATGACCGCGATCGTCCCTGCCAGTAGTGCAGCGGCGAAGCGAAAACGAAAACCTCGTTCAGTGATCAGCGCAACACAAATCGCGAGAAAGGGCGCGAGCAACAAAGCATTCGCGCGCAGCCAGCAGGAGATGCCGATCAGAACGCCAGCCAAAACGAACCACATGAACGTAGGCCGTTTTAAGGCACGCACGATGAAATACACAGCAAGCAAGATCGGCAGCACTGCCAGGGAGTCAGGCAGTAACAGCACAGAGTGATAGGCAAACTGGGGTGAAAGCGCGGTCATCAATCCGGCGATCAGCGCCACTCCAAACGGAAGCAACTCAAAAACAATTAGGAACACCACCACGGCAGCAATCGAGTCTGCAACGATCTGGACGAGTTGAATCGCGTCGTCTGAATCTCCATAGGCCTTAAATATTGTCGCGAGCACGATCGGGTAACCATGCGGGTGTCCCATGCGATTGATGTCGTAAAGAAATGTCTTGAAGTCGCGTCGAGCGAGCAGATGAGCCGAGTACTTGTAATCGGAAGTTACGTAGGTTTGTACTTTCCAGACGTCGAGACGGAGGTCGTGCCAGGTTAAAAGCCTGACCCCTAGCGCCAGGAGAAAAACCAGCAGACACGCGGCGAGAAACTGTCTGTTGTGAGTCTGGGAAGCTTGAGGATCACCGGACGGGGTGACGAGAGAAGCCGCGAGCCAGGCACGCAACCGCGTCACAAGGCTCCCGTGATTTGGTGACTGCGTTCTTTCTGAGTCGCTCGATACCATTCGATCGTTTGCTTTAAATCAATTCCGTGTCGCGTTAGCGACCGGAGATCAAGTTCCACATTCTAGCGTCGCTGACGCGACGCACCTCAACAGTTGAACCTTGATCCCGGCCTTGAAAGGCCGGGCTAAAATCTCTTCAACGCTACGCGTTGTATGTTCATTATTACTTTTGAGCCAAAGCCTCGTGGTTGCAGAGTTGCGGTGAACGCTCCGGCCCTAGGTTCATTGTTCCCGAGCCGGTGTAATCTGCACAAACCTTATGTTGTGGGCCTTGGTTATCAAGGCGCGCTGAGTTTCTTCCTTCACGTGACTTTTCAACCACTCAGAGCCACCAGGGCTGTTTGCAAGCTGATCGATTGCGGAGGTTTCCAGCCACGTGTCAATTCCCTTTGCCGCAGCGTCCCGTAGATCTTGTTCAAGTTGCTGCGCGTTTTCCAGCTCCAGCTTTTTCCATTTTGTTCCCTGATTGAAATACCTGACGAGACTGTTGTCCGAATTAGCGCTGCCGTAATAGACGATTGTGTGGCCCGGCCAAACGCGATTCATTTCCAAGGCGAAGGCGAGCGGCGGGTGCTTCTGCGCATGAGAATAAGGAAAAATCAGGAAAAGAAAATTGACGAGAGCCAGAATCGTGACGAGTAAGGCCAAACGATAGTGGCGTGGCCGCGGATCGGCCTGTTCACAAGCCGCGAGAATTATTCCAACCACCAGGATCAAAGCCGGAAGATAGAACAATCTGTAGAAAGTGTTTTGCGGCAGCCAGACGAAGAGAAACGCCAGATAGACAAACGTCCATATTGCAGCTAACAGCAACAAGGCCCGAAGTTGTGGATCGCGTTTTAGTGAGGCTATCCAGCGGAACTTTGGTTTGTTAAGACTACGCGGGAGTGTACGGATGACTTTATAAAGGAAGACGACGATCCCCGCGGCGAGGATGGCCATCAGGACAATTATCAACGGGTTGACCAACTCAGCGATTGCATTGAACCGACCGCCGAAGAAGAGCCGAAAATGACCTCGTAGGGTATAAAAGAAATTGCTCCAAAGATTAAAACTGAAACTAACGTCAGGAGAAAAATCAGTTGTCCACTGCACAAACCTGTGAAGATTAAAAGTTCCGGTAATCAGATAGTAGGAATAGCAATATGCCGCGGCGGTTATTGTGAAGGAGACAAGGGTGAACTTTAACGGACCTAAGAAACGCTCCTTGCCTTTAGAAACTGATTGTAGAAACAGGCCGGCAACAGCGACCGGATAAAAGAGAACCGCTAGTTGGTGAAAGAGCATCGCGGCCGAAAACGTCAGCGCGACGAGAAAAGGCCTGGATCTGTTACCGGGGAGTATCAAATAGAAACTGAATAGCAGAAACAGGATGCTGGCGACATATGAATCAGCATCGGTCGCAAATTTCCACCAGGTCGCAGAAAAGGCGAAGAGCAGTGTTAGGGTGGTTGCCAGATAGACTGAGCTCAGCGCACGCTTGAGAATCCGGAAGAGGATGAGCGCACAGATGGCGCCCAGAGCGCCATTTAGGATTTGGAGCGCGCTGAGGGCGCGGATGTTAACTCCAAATGCGCGAAGGCCCCGGTAAAAAACGTATCCAACCAGGTTGTAGATGAGATGGTTCGAATGAAGCAGAGACGGATTTAATCCTGGCGCATCTTCAATTGATTGCGCAAAGGCGATGCCGTCCCAGTAATAGTTTTTTGTGGGGAACGCCAAATAGATCAGAACTAACGCGATCAGAAGGACCCAAGGCAACCACGCTTCTTGATTTGCGTTAAAAGTGATCCTGCGCATATTGAGAGTCCCGCGGAGCGGGACGGATGATAATAGCCCAGCACTTTAGTGCTGGGATTCGAGCCGTTCCAAGCAAATAGAGTCCGTGAAACGGACGACTGATTTTTCTTTGCGCGATTCAGCCGTCCGCTTCGCGGACTACGAATCTTGTGATCACTGTTCCCAGCACTGAAGTGCTGGGCTATTGTCAGCCGTCCCGCTTCGCGGGACTGCTAGATACGACAATATCGTGAATAGCGAAGCTGGAGCCACAACACTACTGGACGGTGACGTTATTGTACTATCCCTGAGTATCGATGCTGGCTAACCACTCCATTATTTGCTTTGGTGGCGAAGACTGGTGGTATCACCATCCACATTCAAAGGCCCACCTGATGCGACGTTTCGCGCGCGCCGGCAACAAAGTGATCTTTCTCAACTCGATTTCGATGGGCCTGCCTGCGCTTGGTCATAAAGATATCGTGCCGCGCATCAGCCGTAAGCTGCGCAGTTATTCCAAACTGGCGCGCCAAACTGCTGACGGCATCACAGTGGTTTCGCCCGCGAGTCTGCCTTTCTTTGGCAGCGAGACCGCACGAGCGATTAACCGGCGATTGTTACGAGCTCAAATCGGGCGACTGACAGCTAACCGTGATTTCGATAAACCGATCCTCTGGATCGCAATTCCCACGGCCGCGGACATGATTGGGTGCTTTGACGAATCTTTGGTGATCTATCATATTTCGGACAAGTACGACGCCAACACGATGGATCACGCCACTGACCCCGCCGCCATTCGCGAGCTGCATGAAAAGGCGATTGCCAATGCCGACCTTATTTTCTATTCCGGACGCAAGCTTTTGAGTGAGGCGACGCGCGGAGTTGAACGCTCTTATTTGTTGGAACAGGCTGTCGACTTTGATCACTGGGCGGCCCTGGATCAAAGAGTCAGCAACGGTGAATTGAAAATCGCACCGGAAGTTGAAGCCATTCCGCATCCGCGATTAGGGTATTTTGGGGCAATCGAGCCTTGGCTGGTCGATCAGGACTTGATTAAGAAGGCGGCTCGCGAGCGTCCCGACTGGCAATGGGTGTTTATTGGCAACCGTTCGCGGGGGCTTGAAATTGAAGGCCTGGCCAACACCCATTTCCTGCCTCCGGTTGCTTACGATGATCTTCCCAGCTACGCTGCCGGCTTCGATGTATGCGTCCTGCCCTGGGAGACGCAACAGGCCTTTACGAGTTACGGTTCTGCCATCAAGGTTCGTGAATACCTGGCTACGGGAAAGCCTGTTGTGATTTCACCGTTGCCGGAGTATGAACCAATGGCCGACGTCCTGCGCATCGCGCGCAGCCGGGATCAGTTCCTAAGTTTGGTTGAAGAAGCTTTGAATGAAAGTGACCCGCAGGCGGGGCTGCGCCGGCAAGCAGCAGTTGCTCAAGGCACGTGGGACGCGCGCGCCGAATGGGTCAGTGGGTTAATTGAGAGGACGTTGACCCTTAAGCGATGATTGAGTGAGGGTCATTGCCGATTGCCGATTGCCGATTGCCGTTATTGCGGATTGCTGATCGGCAGTTATTCGTGTCTCGATTCTTCGTGACGTTCGTGGATCGTTCTGTGTTAGTTCCACTTAAAAACGATCCACGAATCAACACGAAATACACGAAACCAATTTGCGAAACTAAACCCGAAACCTGAAACCTGAAACCCGAAACCTGAAACCCGAAACCCGAAACCCGATACCCGAACCTGAAACCCGATACCGATTTGAAGCAAGTTCTACAAAACCGAAAAGACGGCGCACCCACGGTTGTTGACGTCCCCGTTCCAGCGCTCCAGAAGGGAAGATTGCTGGTGCGCACGGCAGCGTCTCTGATCAGCTCGGGCACTGAACGCATGGCCGTGGAACAGGCCGGCAAGGGATTGATGCAGGAAGCTCGCGAACGCCCTGATCTGGTTAGAGCTGTAATGGAAAAAGCGCGCAAGGAAGGCTTGCTCAATACCTTCAGCGCTGTGCGAGACAAACTGTCGACTGCATCAGCGCTCGGCTACAGCGCCGCCGGAATCGTGATCGGAGTCGGCGATGACATTACTGAATTCCGCGTGGGCGATCGGGTTGCGTGTGCCGGAGTCGGCTTTGCTTCGCATGCGGAAGCCATCTCTGTTCCAAAAAACCTCTGCGTCCATTTGCCACCGAGTGTGGATTTTGAATCAGGCGCTTTCGGAACGCTCGGCGCGATTGCCTTGCAAGGCGTCCGCTTGGCCAACCCAACGCTCGGTGAGTCGGTCGTAGTTATCGGGCTTGGTCTGGTGGGGCAGTTAACAGTGCAACTGTTAAAGGCTAACGGATGCCGTGTTTTCGGAATCGATCTCGATCCGGAGCGAGTCAGACTCGCACAGCAATTGGGAGCTGATGAGGCCCACGTCTCAAGCGACGAAGTTCAGGATGCGGTTAAGAGATGGACGCGCGACCGCGGCGCGGACGCTGTCCTGATCACCGCGGCCACCGATTCAAATCAGCCGGTGCAGCTGGCTGGAAAAATTTCACGGCTGAAAGGGCGGGTCGTGATTGTAGGCATGACCGGCATGGAGATTCCGCGCCAGACCTTTTTTATGCGCGAGCTCTCTCTGCAAATTTCCATGTCCTACGGGCCTGGCCGTTACGATCGTGACTACGAAGAGCGCGGCCACGATTATCCAGTTGGTTATGTGCGATGGACTGAGAACCGCAACATCGAAGCATTTCTGGATTTGCTGGCAGCGAAACGAATCGACGTCGCCGCTCTAATTACGCACCGCTTCTCGATTGATGAAGCCACGCGCGCGTATCAGTTAATAGCCGGCGAATCTCAGGAGCCGTATCTGGGCGTGGTGCTCCACTACGACACGGAACGCGAGCTCGAGCGCACTATCTCACTCACTCACCGTAGCGAGCCGGCGCAGAAATCTGTGCGCGTAGGTTTGATTGGCGCCGGGCGTTACGTCACTGCGATGCTGCTGCCTCATTTCAAAGAGCAGCAGGCAGACTTTCGTAGCATCGCGACTGCCACGGCAGTCTCTGCAAATAATGTCGGCAATCGATTCGGCTTTGCGCGTGCTGTCTCGGAAGCGAATGAGGTTATCAACGATCGGGAGGTAAACATCGTCGTAATCGGCACCCCGCACGACGTGCATGCATCGTTGTCTCAACAAGCACTCGAGGCCAATCGCCACGTTTTTGTAGAAAAGCCCCTTGCACTCAATGACGACGACTTGAATGCGGTCTTGCAAGCGGCGCAAAACTCCAGCGGCCGCTTGATGGTTGGATTCAATCGGCGGTTTTCTCCGCATGCGCGGAAAGCGAGCGAGGTGTTTTCGGGACGCACGGGACCATTGTCGATCATGTATCGCGTCAATGCCGGTCGCCTACCGCGCGATCACTGGGCAAGTGATCCGGAGAAAGGTGGCGGGAGAATTATCGGCGAGGGCTGCCACTTTGTGGATTTGATGCAGTTCTTTGTCGGGGCCCCGCCCGTTTCGGTGTTTGCGGAAGCCGTTTCTGCAAGCAACAGTGCCACGGTGAGTGAGGACTCAGTCTTCATAACGTTGCGTTTCGCAGACGGTTCCAATGGGGCGATCGCGTACTTGGCCGAGGGCGATGCCGCACTTTCCAAAGAACGCGTGGAGATCTTTGGGGACGGCAAAGTTTTTGTGATTGATGACTTCCGGCGGGCCAGCCTCTACAGCAAAGGAAAAGAGGAACAGTTCAACTTGCGCAGTCAGGACAAGGGCCAAGCTGAAGAGGTGAAAGCGGTTTGCGCAATGGTTTTAAAAGGCGGCCCATCACCGATTTCGCTCGAGGAGCTCGAAGCAACAACGCGCGCGACCTTCCGAATCAGAGATTCACTGAGGTCAGGGCAGCGGGAAACGGTATAAAGGTCTCGAGTTCCGAGTTTTAGGTACCGGGTACCGGGTATCGGGTATCGGGTTTCAGGTCTCAAGTCGCGAGTTTGGTTTTCAGCGCGGAGACTAATACATACGGGAGCGGTAACGACCGTACCAAGTTGGATAACCACTCGGTACGGTACGGGAGCGGTAGCGACGGCGCTCATGTGGGGACCAGTTAGTTCAGACCTCGAAGGGCAGCTCATTTGAATGCGGTCGCTACCGCTCCCGTACTGTAACGAGTGGCACAAGCTTGAAGACTCGAGACCTGAGACCGAAACCTGAGACCTGAAACCCGACACCCGAAACTGCGAAACTCATGTGCGGCATCGCCGGAATAGTTAGCCACGACCCTGAACCTCACGTCGCGGCGATGCTTCAAACGATTGAGCATCGCGGACGCGACGATGATGGGCTTTGGACCTCGCAACCAGCCACACTCCAGTCAAAGAATTTGTCTCGGTCACCGGCGCCTTTCGATCATTGATACCTCAGCAGCCGGACATCAACCGATGTTCACGGCTGACGGCCGCTACGCAATTACTTTCAACGGCGAAATCTATAACTACCTTGAGCTGCGCGAACAACTAAGAGCTAAAGGGCATTCGTTTCGGACTGAGACCGACACGGAAGTCTTGCTGGCCGCCTTTGCCGAATGGGGAATTGATTGTTTACGGCGACTCAATGGCATGTTTGCTTTTGGGATCTGGGACAATCAAGAGCAAACGCTCACACTCGCGCGTGACCATGTGGGAATTAAGCCGCTTTATTACGCTCACATTGCGCTCGCAACGGTTCCCCGGCTCAGCTGGTCTTTGCTTCCGAGATCAAAGCGATCCTGGCGACACATCTAATCGACAAAGCAATCGATGTCGCAGCGCTGCATCAATTCCTAACGTTTCTCTGGGCGCCCGATCCCAACACCCTGTTTCGGGGAATCAAAACCTTACCGCCGGCTCATGTTCTGCGTTCCGTAAACATGAGATTTCGGTGAGCGCCTGGTGGGATGTTTCGTTTGACGAAATTGAAACAGGACGTAGCGAGGCATGGTGGCAGGAACGAGTTTTGGAAACACTCGACCGCGTAGTTTCCCTGGAGATGGTTGCTGACGTGCCGCTCGGTTCATTTCTTTCCGGTGGAGTCGACTCCTCAGGCATCGTGGCGATGATGAAGACACCATGAAGCAGGCAGGCGCATCAGCACTTACACGGTAGGGATCGAGAGTGAGGACCTGCGTTACGACATCATTCCCGACGATGTGAAATGGGCGCGGCGAGTCAATGAACATCTCGATACGGACTACCACGAGATCATGCTCAAGCCGGCGGTCGCCGAGCTCTTGCCAAAGCTTGTCTATCATATGGATGAACCGCCAATCGACATGGCAATTCCCAGTTACCTAGTTTCGCGCGCGGCGCGTGAGACGCTGACAGTGATGCTGTCGGGAATGGGAGGTGACGAAGTGTTCGCCGGCTATCCTCGGCAGCTGGCGATGAAGCTCGCGGGTGCTTTTGATCCCGTGCCCGGCCTATTGCGCCGGCCCTTAATGAAAACTTTGGCGCGCACGCTTCCCGGAGGTTTGCCGGGAAAGCTGACCGCGCCGCTGCGTAATGCGAAGAAGTTTGCACGTAGCGCTGGATTGGATTTTGAAGAACGCTATCTGGGCTACGGCACCTACTTCACTGATGACGCGAAACAGTCTCTTTACACGGATGGGCTGCGCGAGGCGACCGCCGGACTCGATGCTTACGCTGCGCATCGCCGTTACTTTGCTCGCGTGGAAAATGCCGCGCCGCTTAATCGCCTGCTGTACGTCGATCTGAAAACATTTTTGCCGTGTCTGAATTTGATTACTACCGACAAGACTTCCATGGCTGCGAATCTGGAAGTGCGCGTGCCGTTTCTCAATCGCGAAATGATCGACCTCGCCGCTCGCATGCCGCCGGATTTGAAACTGCGCGGCTTCAAAAGGAAGTACATCCTGAAGCGCGCACTTGAAAAGGTTTTACCACACGACGTTGTTTGGAGAAAAAAGGCAGGCTTCGGTGCACCAATCCGATCGTGGTTGCGCGGACCGCTCAAACCATTGGTCGATGACCTGCTCTCAGAAGCGACAGTGCGAAAGCGCGGCCTGTTTCGACCAGAAGAAGTGCGCCGGATCATCAACGCGAACCTCTCCGGCCGCGAAGACTACAACCTGCAAGTCTTCCAACTTCTAAACCTCGAACTCTGGCAAAGGCAGTTCATGGATTAAGCACGTGACGGCCTAGTCCGTCGATAAATTTACGGCGTGAGTCCGATGCGTTGCACCAGATCGTAATATCGCGGATCGGAGCGGAGGTTGTCGTAATAAGGCTGGCACTTAATGTAAATCACGCCTTCGTAGCGCTGCTGATAAGCTTTTTCCAGCCATTCAAATGCTTTCTCACGATCATTCAAACCGGCGTAGATAATCGCAAAGCTGGTCGGGCGAATCGGCTTCCCCTGTCGAAACTGCTCTTCCATCTGGCTGATCAACTTGAGCGCCTCTTCGCGGCGACCAGAAACCGCATAAGCATGGCCGAGACCGGCGATCCCTGGGTAGCCGCCTGATAGCTCCGCCGCGCGCTGGTACGCTTTGATCGCGTCGTCGTACATTCCTTTCCCCTCGTACGCCATCCCCAGGTAGAAGTAGGCCATGGGAAAATTCTGATCTGCTGCAAGCACTTTTTGAAGCTGCTCGATAGCCTGGTCCTCCTGGCGCGCAATGTGGTAGGCCCATCCCAGGTTCGAGCTAAAGACAATTGAGAGCGGGTCAAGTTGGTGCGCACGCTGAATCTGGGCGATGCCCTCGCCGTAGCGGCCCATATACATAAGAGACTCGCCATACCAGTAGCGGGCCGTCGCCATGCTCGGGTTCAGCTCGAAAGCTTTAAGAAAATCTCTTTCCGCGTCCTGGAAATTCCAGTCATAAATAAACTTGACGTACGCCAGCGTCGCGTAGGCTTCGGCTAGAGCATCGTCAATCTCCAGTGCCCGCAAGGCTGCCGTCTTTGCTTTCGGGAATGCCTCGCGGGGTGAGACTCCGCTGTAATAACTGGACAACGTATACGCGTCGGCCAGCCCCGCGTAAGCCAAAGCGTAAACCGGGTCCAGGTCTATCGCCTGCTTGTAGTATTCGATGGCCTTCTGGTTGCCATCGTCCGTTCTTTTATTCCAGACGTGACGGCCCATCATGAAGGCTCGGTAAGCCTCACTATTCTCCGTGTATCTTTTAGCCAGAAGTTTGCTGTCAGAAGCTGTCAGGTTAAGCGTGAGGGACTTTGCGACCTGAGCGGAGATGGAATCCTGAACGGCAAAAACGTTGGTGAAAGAATCGTCGAAGCTCCCGGCCCAAAGTTGTGCGCCGTCACGCACGTTAAGCAGCCGGGCCGTGGCCCGGATGCGTTCGTCGTCGCGCTGTATGTATCCCTCAAGCACGGCGTCCACGCCGAGCGCCCGACCGATGGCTTGGGCGTCTTCCTTCGAGTCCGTGTACCTCAGTACGGCGCTCGTGGGCCGCACAACGATCTGCTTTAAGCTCCCGAGTTTGATAATCAAAGCATCGGCCATCCCGGTCCTGAAGTATTCGTCGTCTGCTCCCGTCGAGAGTGGCTTAAAGGGCAATACAGCGATGGTGCGCAATTGCCCCGTCGCTGGCTGCTTTGGATTTCGCTGAAAGTAAATTAATGATCCGACAGCCAGGGCGAGCAGGAGCGCTGCGGCGAGCGCCACTTGAGTGTACCTGCGCCTTTTAGCGCGCCCCTAACCACAGTCTGTGACTCAGGGAGAGGCGGCAAACTCTTCTTCATCGGCACTCTCTTCATGCTCCTCAATAGTGACAAGCGAGCGCGTATGCTTTTCCACGATCAAAGCCGCACCGTCCGCCTTCAGCTCCTGCACGGATGAGATAAAGCGGTAACCCTGCCTCGGGACAGTCTCGATATAGCCCTGTCCATCGCCGTTCTCTCCGAGTGCTTTGCGCAAAGCAAAGATGTGAACTGAGAGGTTTCCCTCCTCAACGAAGGTCTCGGGCCAAACCTGCCGCATCAGTTCATCCTTTTCGATGACTTGCCCACCACGTTGAACCAGCACGGTTAGCAGCTCAAACGCCTTCGGCGTGAGCGAAACTATCTCCCCATCGCGCATGACGCGACGCTTTTCTGTGTCGAGTTGGAAAGGACCAAACTCGTACAAGTGCTGCGGCTGGTTACTCATAGAGCATTAAAAATTTATTAAGACAATTTTAAGGGAATTGTTAAGGACTTCTGGGCTTAGTCGGTCGTAAAAGTCGCCTGCAAGCCTGAAAGGCTCAGAGCGTGGAAGTCTTGTGGCGGCATTGTAGGCCACCTCCCCAGACGAGGCAATTACGAGACTGTCGCCTGCCAACTAGAGAGTTTGCTTATCCACCTATCCGCAGTCGGAGACCGACATGGCAAAAAAGAAGACCACCATCATAACCCGCGAGACCCAAGAGATAATCATCGTCAGACGGTCCCATGGGGCGTCGATCCGCGCGTGGTGTCAGGGCTGCGTTCGGGAGGTCGAGATGATTTCGCCCGAAGAAGCAGCTCGAGTCTCCGGCGCCACGGCGCTCGCGGTCTATCGCCATGCGGAAGCCGGCGAGATTCATTTCATGCAAACGGAGGAAGGGGCCTTGCTCATCTGCCCCACTTCTCTTGTCCAGCCTCACCTGCTCGACTCCCAAGGCAGTTCAGCTTACCCGATTGGAGAAAAATTATGAGACATCACGGGCTTTTGACACCGGCCAATCTCTCCTCGCAAGCGATGAGCGAACTCGCGTTGGCCGCGGCAATCAGCCGCCACGCTGCCGCGGCGAGGGACGTGAAGCCGAAGCGTGCGCCGCTCCGAATGCGTGAGCTTCGATGCCGAACTGGAGCGATATTTCAATCAACGCAGCACCTGCGCCGCCCCAAAATGGAATTAAAAGTCATGCCGAACCTGAAGTCGTCCCCCACTAAAGCTTTCCGTCTGCCGCTCATCGCGCTCGTCGTTGCCGCCCCGCTCGCTTGGTTCGCGTGGACGGCTTACGCGGCCACGCGCACGTGGGACGGAGGCGGCGGCGCTGCAAATCACCAACTGGACGACCCTCGCCAACTGGCAATCCGATCTAGCGCCCCAACCCGGAGACGACTTGGTACTCCCCGCGGGTGCGCAGCCCAACAGCTCGAACAATTTCGCCAGCGGAACGATCTTCAGATCGCTCAGCGTGAGCGGCGGACACACCATGTCAGGCTTCGGCATCGCCCTCACAAACGGCCTGACGGCGGCGAACGCGACTATCAACCTTTCTTCTATCAGACTCAACAACAATCAGACATTCACCGCGCAGACCGCAGGCGTGACCACCACCATCAATAGCACCATTGATTTCACCCCGGCCGCCAATGCAATCATCATTGAGGGCCCAGGCAATTTCCAGTTCAACGGCTCGATGAACACGGGCGGCTTCGTTAAGACTGGCACGGGCACGACGACCCTCGCAGGCGCGGCAGCCACCCTGTCAACCACTTATGTGAACGACGGGACGCTCCAACTGGGCAAAACGGGCGGCTCGCTTGGCCCCATCCAGGTTCTGGTAGTCGGCGACGGGACGGGAGCGGACAGCAGCGCCGTTGCGCGTATGCTTGCGAACAACCAGACTCAGAACAATATATTCATTAGCGGTGACGGCCTCTACGACCTCAACGGCTTCAGCAACACGACTACCGAACTCACGGTCAACGGCGGCAGCGCGACCATCGGGGCAGGGACTCTCACCTCGTCCACCACTTTCATGACCGGGGGCGGCATCTCCTCGACGGGCGCGGGCAAGCTGCTCCTTAACGGCAACGTGACGACTAACGTGGCGTCGGGAACTGCCAACATTAGCGGCAACGTGGACTTGGGCGGGCAAGCGCGAACTTTTACGCTGAGCCGAGGCGCTTTCCCCGGCTACGATTTGATAGTGTCGGCGCTGATTAGCAATGGCGGATTGACCAAAGCGGGCAATGGAATACTCGCCCTTACCGGAGCTAACAACTATTCCGGCGTGACCACTCTCTCCTCCGGCTCTTTAGTGATCGATGGTGAGCAGCCAGCCAGCGCCGTCACAATCAACGGCGGGACACTCGCCGGGAAAGGCAGGGTCGGCCCGATTACCGCTACGGGCGGCACCATCGCGCCGGCATCGAACATAAGTTCCATGGGGGGACCACCCACGACGTTTAATCCGCTGAATGTACAGGGAAGTGTGACCTTCAGTTCGTCAACCACGTACGTAGCCAGGTTTAGCAGCAGTGACTCTGATGAGCTCAATGTGACGGGGGGCGTTAATCTCGGCGGCAGCAGCTTACAACTCAACGGCTCGGCGGCCGGCGGAACTTTTATCATCATCAACAACGACGGTACGGACGCCGTCACGGGTCAGTTCGCGGGGTTGCCCGAAGGGCGCCCCGGTCCAGAATACGACTTTCCACATCACCTACCAGGGCGGCACCGTGCAACGACGTCGTCCTCTACACGCCGACGCTGACGCGTGTCTGGACAGGCGGTGGCGGCGATAATAAGTGGAGCACGCAGGCCAACTGGGAGGGCGGCGTCGTGCCGCGCGCGGGCGACAGTTTGGAGTTTCCCTCGACGGGAGCGCAGAAGACCAACGTTAACGACCTGCCGGCCGGGTTCGCGCTCAACGCTATAAACTTCTCCGCCAGCGGCTACAACATCAGCGGCAACGCGGTCACGCTCGCCGGGGGCCTCTCGGCCAGCGCCAACGCGCAAGTCGGCCTCACGCGCATTACGCTCACGGCCAACCAGTCTTTCTCCGGCTCGCTCGCCGTCACGAGCGAGGTGGACGTGGCCGGCCGGACGTTGTCGCTCTCGGGCGGCACGACGACGATTGCCGGCGCGATCCTCGGCACGGGCCAACTCGTTCGTACCGGCGGCCTCGGCACCGTCACCCTGTCCGGCAACAACCACAACTACACCGGCTCGACGAGCGCCGACTTCGACGCGCTCGCCATCAACGGGCTGCACGATCAGAGTCCCGTCACGCTAACAAACATCGGTACACTCCGCGGGTCGGGTACGACGGGCCCGCTGACGGCCACTGGCGCCTCAATCAACCCGTCCGGGATACTCGGAGTGAACGGGAACTTGAGCCTCCGGCGAAACGCGAATAATGGGACGGGCACGCTGACCATCGACATCAATGGGCCCGCGCCGGGGACCAACTACGATCAGCTCAACGTCACCGGCGCAGTCAACCTGAACAGCAACGGGAGCAGCCCCTACAGCCTCACCGTCAACGGCTCCGTCACGTCCGGCTCACAGTACGTCATCATCAACAACGACGGCGCGGATGCCGTTACCGGCACCTTCTCCGGCAAGTCGCAGGGCTCGACCTTCGCCGTCGGCAACCGCAACGTCACGATCAGCTACACCGGCGGCGACGGCAACGACGTGGTGCTCACGGCGCTGGTGACGACGCGCACTTGGGATGGGCAAAAGGACGACGGTACGGCGAGCGCCAACGCCAACTGGATGACGAAAGAGAACTGGGTGGGCGACGTTGCGCCGCAGGCCAGCGATAGCCTTGTGTTTCCCCAAAACGCCGGGCGGAAACTTAATTTTAACGACTTCCCCAACGACACCACGTTTACCTCAATCATTTTTTCGGGAGGCGGCTATCAACTGAGGTCCGCTAACTCTAATAGTAATAATATAAACCTTACGGCGGGCATAACAGACAATAACGCTAGTAATAACTCTGCTGACAATAACAGTATCTACACCCTTGCTATAGGTGGAGCAGGCGGGGTCACAAAGAACGGCGCAGGACAACTAGGACTCCTGGTTAGTAATAATACTTACACGGGTGTAACGACTATCAACGCCGGCTCTCTGCATATTACTGCGACTCAACCGAGTAGCCCCGTGAACGTCACTGGCGGCACGCTCACAGGCTCTGGCGTAACCGGAGCGATCACCGCTAATAGCGGTACAGTAGCTCCCGGTTTCAACCTACGCGCTCACGGCGCGGTAAATTTTAATTCGGCGGCGACCTATTCCGTTAGTTTTATCACTACTGATGACGTCCTCGCCCTTACTAAGCTGTCAGTTACCGGCACGGTCAATCTCGGTAACAGCACTCTTAACGCCACATACGACAACGCGCCCGCCATGGGCAACGCCTTCGTTATCGTCGAAAACGACGACGCGGACGCCGTCACAGGGACGTTCAGCGGCTTAGCCGAAGGAGCCAACTTCACAATCAGCCGCGCGGACGGCACGGACCCGTTGATCTTCCGCATCAGCTATCGCGGCGGCTCAGGCAACGATGTGACACTGACGCGAGTCGCGCCCCCAACCTTCTCCGTTGACGATGTCTCGATTAACGAAGGCAATAGCGGGCAAAACAACGCTACCTTCACCGTCAGGCGCTCGGAAGCCATTGCAAACGCATCTGCAACAGTGAACTACGCCACCACGGACGGCACGGCGACGGGCATGGCACGCCGCCGGAGAGTCGCGATTATGTCACGATATCCGGCACGCTGACCTTCAACCCTGGCGAGGCTGCAAAGACCATCAATGTTCCTATCTTCGGCGACATCGTCAACGAAGCGGACGAGACCTTCTTCGTCACCCTCTCGAACCCGTCGAACGCGACCATTGGCGACGGGCAGGGCGTCGGAACGATCCGCAATGACGATCAGAACACCATCGTTCAGTTCGGGCCGCCGCCTTCAGCATCACGGAGGCAAGCACAGGCGTGCCCGTCACCGTCACCCGCACGGGCGACACGTCAGGCGCTTCGACGGTTGACTACACAAGCAGCGACATTGCGGGTTTAATTAATTGCAACGTGATCAATGGCATCGCTTCCTCGCGTTGTGACTATGCTACTTCGGTAGGCACATTACGGTTTGCCGCCGGTGAAACATCGAAGACGATTTCGATCCCGATCGTCGATGATGCTTATGCCGAAGGGAACGAGAGTTTTACGATCACGCTGAGCAATGCGACGGGAGCCAGCCTAGGCTCGCCCGACAGCGCCACGGTTACGATTAACGATAACGAGACAGTCAATGGAGCAAATCCCATCGACCAGACAACGTTCTTTGTTCGCCAACAGTATGTAGACTTCCTCGGTCGTGAACCTGATCCACCGGGCTTCGCCGCGTGGCAGGCGATCATCAATAACTGTCCGCCGAACGATACGACGTGCGATCGGATTCACGTATCGTCGGCCTTCTTCCGTTCTGCGGAGTTCCAAGAGCGCGGTTATTTCGTTTATCGCTTCTACCCGGTCGCCTTTGGGCGCAAGCCTGAGTACGTGGAGTTCATACCAGATCTGGCTCGAGTTAGTGGCTTTCTTACCAACGCCCAATTGGAAGCAGCGAAGGTGGCCCTTATCAATGACTTCATGGCGCGGCCTGCTTTCGTGACAAAACATAATGGCCTCAGTAACACTCAGTATGTGACACGTTACTCGCCACGGCAGGTGTCAATCACGGGACGCGTGATTTCTGGATCGCTGCCTTGGGAAATGGCACAAAAACGCGAGCGGATGTGTTGCGCGAGATCGCGGAGAGCACCGAAGTCTACAACAAGTACTACGATCAGGCGTTTGTGGTGATGCAGAACTTTGGCTACCTGCGACGCGATCCGGATGCTTTATATCTGGATTGGATTCAGGAGCTCGATACGACGAACAACTACCGGACGATGGTGAATGGTTTTATGAACTCAACTGGAATATCGTTTCCGCTTCGGACCGTGAGCAACATTACCGATTGCCATTGGCAATTGCCGATTGGCTTTGCACAAAAGTCGCCAGGATCGGAACGGTAAACAAACAAATTAGGAACCAGTTCGAGACAACATCGCTGTTAATTAGCCTTCCTATCTTTCGATCTCCTATCTTTAACTGCTAGCTAAGCTCGCCAGTTATCATCTAGAGTGCTTTCGACCGCACTAAGTGCTTCTCCTCAAAGCGAAAGCAGAGCTCCTAACAAGAATTTCTTTCGATATTTCCAACAAAGGAATCAAAACAATGCCTCGTACAATCTCACGTCACCGCGTGTACTCACGTCATCTATCCTCGCAGTGCTCGGCTTCATAACTCTAATCGTTATCAACACGGGCGCACCGTACTCTGATTCGGACCAGCTACTTCGCCGCAAACACTCCCTCATCGCGTGGATAAGGCACGTTTGAAGCGGCAAACAGCGCTGATCGTTCACGCCTGGAACGTGACAAAGCCACGAGCAAAGACTCGCAATCCACCCGCGACAAAGCAACTAATATTTACGGACATTACCGCTGGCCTTTGAAGTCAATCACGGACAAAGTGACGAGAAGGTAAAGAAACATCGCTAGAGGACAGGAATACGGGCTACAACTAACCTCGACGGCACAGTTCTCTCTTTAAATAAACGGTGAACAATCAAGCCAAACCGACAACGTTGGCGTTGCTGATAGCTTGAGCAATCAGCACGGCAAAGACCGTGCTCTTTTAGAGATGCGTTGTCGACAGCAATCCCTCCTCACAAATAGTCGACGCCGGCAGCTCCGGTAAGGTCAATATATCGTGGGAAATGATAGCAGTAGTGCGCAAAACTAAAATATCTTCCAAATCCATTATCGCAGCATCTACCGGCACGGATTTGTATATTAGGAAATAAGACAGCTCGAATACGACTTGTGTTGCGCCAGCTGATCCTAAGAGGATCAAGCTCGCTTTGCCGCAGACAAGATCCGCATTGATCCGAACGGTGACTTGCTCCTGAGCACGGCTGTGGGTGAGGTGATCAACGCGAACCAGTTGCTTATCAACATGTCGATGGCGAGCGCCGCAAGTTACGCTCTCTATCAACTTGAAGGTGACACGCTAGGGTTCGAATGGGAAGTTCTGACAAAACTGAAGCTCTAACTGTTGACCCGTGTTGGTGTATCGACTTTTACCGGAGGAAGTGACTTCGGTGAAATGGACGCGGCATTACGTAACGCCGAAGGCAATGCCTATCTGGCTGGCAGCCTGGATCCTAAACGCAAACAGCCAGAATATGCGGACGCGTTTGTATCAAGCTGAACCCCGCTGGCTCGGCAGCTGTTTACACAACTTATATCGGCGGCAACTCATTGAATTAACAATGCGCTCGATATAGAGCCCAAGGCAATGCTTACGTTACAGGCATGACCGATTCGACGATTTCCCGTTACATCCGGCGCGTTTCAACAAACAAAAGGTTTGGGACCGATGGGTTTGTAGCAAAACTGAATTTAAGGTCAACCCTGACTTACACGACGTTTCTCAGGGTGATAACAGAGATAATCCTCTAGGCATTGCGGTGAGTAGCGACGGGCGAGCGCACGTGTTGTAAACACCGATTTAACCCAGTTGCGGAAATTTCCGTCACAAGACAAGGCAGCCCCGTCTACAAGAGTACGGATAGCACGGCCAACTGGTCAGCCAGCGCCATCGGCATGAATGCGAGCAGCGTGGTCGCTTTCGCACAACATGAAGGAGATTCCAATATTGTCTATGCAGCGACGGAGACGAGTTTTCAAAAGCACATGCTGGCGCGAACTGGACTATCACTGGAAAGGTGATCTAAAGCAAAGAAAGACCGCCCGCCGTTGTTGTCGATCCTCAAATAGAACATTAATAGCGGCATCAACGGAAGGTATCCACAAAGCACGATGGAGGAGAACTATGTCCTGAAGAATACGAGATTTATTTCAGCGGGTCTGGTGGCGTTAGCGAGCGGCCCGTTACCTACACTTTGTAGCGGAGATATCTCGGGTATCTGGAACAACGATGACGATGACGACTGGGTTGACATGAATTCGGCTGGGTCAGGCGATTGGCTTCACTCGCGATAGAACGATTACCTGCAAATGTTAAGTAGGATCAAAGGATGTCGGAGGACGAACAATGGGAAAAGCTCGTCCTCCAGTTTTCTAGCTGTCTTGCTCTGCCATGATCAACGATGCGAGAAGGTTTATGCCGCTACTGCGCCAATGTCGTGGACCTGATGGCGGCGCCAACTTGTTTCAATGAGCACGGTCTTCATTCAGTAATGAAGGGACCTATCGATGGAAACACTACGATTATACGTATCAAATCGTAAGCAGGAGTTTTCAAACCACGAACAGTGTACAAATAGTAATTAAAGCAATGTCGGAATAGCAATCTGGCAGTTTCGCAGTAGCAGTCGACAAATGAGCCGCAATAGTCTACGCGGGTACGGTAATTGGCAGAGATGCCTTTGCAGTAGATCGAACGTCTGGCGCCGCTTTGGGTATGTATGACGTTTGGCAAAAATAAATCGACGAGGCGGATCGCTTCGATCCAGTGGTATGCTAACGTCGACAGATCAACAAAAACGGAACTAACCTGTGACGAATACGTCCAGCGACATCAGGTAAAAGAGACGCCTTTGTAGCGACTCAATGCCAGCGGCTCTGGTTTTGTTTACAACACCTGCCTTGGTGGAAGTCAAAAAAGCCGGACGCGCCATCGCAGTCGTAGATAAAGCCTACGTAGTTCGTCGACCACCTCGACTGATTGTCCAGTAGTTAATGCCTAGGGGGTATAGCGAACTACCGACGCCTTTCACGACCATCGACTCAGCAGGCTCGGCACTGAATTAAAAAAAAAAAAAAAAAAAAAAAAAAAAAAAAAAAAAAAAAAAAAAAAAAAAAAAAAAAAAAAAAAAAAAAAAAAAAAAAAAAAAAAAAAAAAAAAAAAAAAAAAAAAAAAAAAAAAAAAAAAAAAAAAAAAAAAAAAAAAAAAAAAAAAAAAAAAAAAAAAAAAAAAAAAAAAAAAAAAAAAAAAAAAAAAAAAAAAAAAAAAAAAAAAAAAAAAAAAAAAAAAAAAAAAAAAAAAAAAAAAAAAAAAAAAAAAAAAAAAAAAAAAAAAAAAAAAAAAAAAAAAAAAAAAAAAAAAAAAAAAAAAAAAAAAAAAAAAAAAAAAAAAAAAAAAAAAAAAAAAAAAAAAAAAAAAAAAAAAAAAAAAAAAAAAAAAAAAAAAAAAAAAAAACGGTGAACTATGCAACTAGTGATACTGCTAGCTTACAAAATGCAACGAGAAAGGCATTGCTTCTTCACGCTGCGACTAGCTACTCTATAGCACGATCGATCACGGCGAGAGAAAAAAAAGACCATCTCCAACCTGTCGTTGACGAGCTTAGCGGAAGAGAACAAGAGCTAACGATAACTCTAAGCAGTCCGACAAGAGCAATAAGGGGCACCCGCCACGGCCACTGTACCATAACGACAACGAAGCGACGAACGAGCCAAACCCGATGACGAGACAGCCTCTCGGCGGCAGCAGTAGTGGACTACCTCGGTCGCGAACCCGATCCGAGTGGATCGCAGCCTGGCAAGCGGTGATCAATAACTGTCCGCCCAATGACACGACGTGCGATCGGATACATGTCTCCTCAAGATCTACCGCTCGCCAGAGTTTCAGGAGCGTGGTTATATCGTTTACCGTTCTATCCAGTCGCTTTTGACGCAAGCAAAATCGACCAGTTCATCCGGATCTAGCTAAGGTGAGTGCATATCTCAGCACCGCAGAACTGAAGCAGCCAAGCTGGCCTTCGTAACTAAGTTCATGAACCGCCCAGCGTTGTGACGAAGTGGAGGACTTAACAAATGCAGTATGTAGACACGCTGCTAGTACGGCACGTCACAACATCCCGATCGCAATGCCTAGATAGCGCTGAGCGCAGGAACAAAAACGAGAGCCCAAGTGCGCGCGAGATTGCGGAGAGCACTGAGGTTTCAACAAGTACTTCAATCAAGCGTTTGTGGTGATGCAGTACTTTGGCTACTGCGACGCGAGCCGACGCGTTTATCTGACTAGATCGCGACCTAGATCAACCAACGACTTCCGCAGCATGATCAATGGCTTCATGAACTCGCTTGAGTATCGCTCCGCTCACATTGCGATTAACAACGATTAGTACTGTGTCGAACGTACCTGGGTTTAGGCCGTCGCGAACAGGTTCATTGTAATTGCAAAATACCAATCGGCAATTCGACTCGGGTGCCATCGGGGGTAAAAGTGTCGCTGTAGGGTCGGTGGCGGCGGTGGACGAGAGAATCGGAGCGGTCTCTGGATCTCTTCAGTCGGCGATTCAAGGGGAAGTAAATCGAGTGTGTAGGTAAGTGATGGGCAATGTGTCGCTGTGCTCGGAGAGGGGGATTATAGCAGGATCACTTGGCTTCGAAGGAGAGTTTTGCAGGAACGAGCAGATCAATCGGAGCGAAGCAGTCTCGTGGGGAAGGTAGTAATCTGAAAATGGCTCTCGTTTGAGGGAAGGGCGGCGGCTTGCAGCTAAAAGGTTAGTCGGAGGATGCTAGTTAAGCTGAGTTAATGGCGAAGCAAGGCTGATGGTCTCGGAACTCGGCGGATGGTAGTGCGATGGTGAGGAGGGGGGGTCCGCAGATTGTCAATGGAAGCTGGCGGAGTGTCGATCAATCGCTGTCTCTAATCTCGATGGAGGCAAGGTGAGTAGTCGCGCAAGCATGCGCTGGTGTAGCTCTAAGGGTGAGGGCGGGGTCTAGGCGGTAGAATAATGTAAAAGAAGTGCATATCGCTCAGTGATTGATGGCGAGGTAAAAAGAATGCGCAGGAGGTCGAGCGGAAAGAAGCTTCAATGTCTTGAAACGGCAGCGCTACTTTGCAGCTTAGCAGTGCTAGAGCGGGGAATCGGATCTCTAGAGTGCGTGGAGATTAATGCGATGGTCAGATATCGCGGTGTCAAATCGTCGGCGGGGTCGGCAAGTCGTTATCGCTCAAGATGGATAGTGATAACGAACGAAAATAGTATTCGTCATCATAAGAGTAGTGCGCGATCAAGAAGAGGAAGAGATGTGGCGTGCGGAATCTCGGCTCCTTCAAAGGTTCAATCGGGGCAACGGTGAGGAACGTCGCGCGCCGGTCAATAATCGGTTGGCGCGGATAGATCGCTGTCGCTGAATCAAAAGAGGCAATCTCGAATCGTGTCGTCAGCGGTCTCAGCTAACAACCTGTTTGGAAAGGATCAGCGGATCTCGTCGGTCGTCGCAGTTGTAGGAGCGTTCGAGCGTAGCAGTCGGCGATCAACGGAGATCAAGTCAGGATCTTGTAATCACTGATTCGATGACCGTCGGCTGGTGGTCTACAGAACAATGGCAGCGGTTTTCGCAGTCTCTCAATCATCAAATGCCGGTCGAACAGCGCGGTCGTCGTTGACGACTTCAATCAGACGGCAAGCGAGAATAGCGAGGCCAGCAGGTGGAAAGCACAAGCTTTCCTGGAGGAAGGACGCATTCAGTTTTAATAGGCAACGGTACGGTAGCTCGCTCCTGCAGTCGACTACGAGATAAGCTCGATGCCCGAGGACCTGATCTCGCGAGATCTCAATGGCGACGGTAAGCGAGACTCGCGATTGCCGACCTAAACTCATCAACTCTTCGGTCTTCGAGCGATGGCGCCGGCGAGTTTTACAGCAACTCAACTCGAAATACAGAGCGGTCCCTGAGCGCTCGACGCGCACGACATCGATCTCGATACTCATATGGATCTCGTCGCTGTGCGGCCCTTCGAGTTAACCGTTGATCTATTAATCGGTAGGACTGCCGCAGCCGAGCCTTGCATGATCGCCGACGATCTAACAATAACTGAGAGAAACGCCAGCTCAACCGTGGTCGAGATCTCTAATCGGCTTTCAGCACCCAGTGCGCACGTCGTAAAAGTAAACTACTAACACCGCGGCATCTCGGCTTCTGACAACCAAAACTTCACGCCTGGTGCTGAGAACCTAACCTACCAGCCTAGCGAGACGAGCAAGATCATAGCCGTCTCGCTTAACGGCGACTTAATTGACGAACCGGATGAGGCGTTCGCAGTGAACCTCTCCACAGCCCTGAATGCCCTGAATAGCGACGGCATAGCCAAAATTACAAATCTGGACAATGATACCGCCGCCGTCAATCGCAATCAACGATGTGTCAGTCCTGGAAGGTGAATCAATCTTCACTCCCAACACTGCCCAGATCTCTGTAACCCTCTCCGGACCCAGCGCAATCCCCATAAACGTAAACATCGCCATAACCAGCGGAACAGCCAACCTCTCCGACGATATCGAACCATCGCAAAGAACGCTCACTAACCAGCCTGGTACGACGAGTAAGAACTTGAGCGTCAATGTCCTTAGCGACATTAACGTTGAGCCTGACGAGACTATCATCGTTAACCTATCTCAGCCGCAATTTGCAACCATTGCGGACGAGCAAGCAGTCGGCACAATCACGAACGATGACGCAACGGTTCAATTAAATGTCTCGCTGCTCAGCGTAGCGGAAAACAACAACAGAGCAAATCTGACAGTCACTCGCGGGGGGCAACCTTTGCTGATGTAACGATCGACTACAAAACAAGTGACACGTCAGGTCTAACCAACTGCAACGTGGTTAATGGTGTGGCATCTTCCCGCTGCGACTATGCGACATCGGTACGCACTTTGAGGTTCGCTGCTGGTGAAACAGCCAAAACCATCTCGATACCGATCGTCGACGATGACTATGCGGAAGGAAACGAGAGCTTCACTATCACGCTCAGCAATCCAACACGAGCGAGTTAGGAACACCCGCCACCGCTACTATAACGATTAACGATAACGAAACAATCAATGGAATCAAACCTATCGACCAAACACCGTTCTTCCTGCGGCAACAGTATGTCGATTCCTCAGTCGTGAACACGATCCACCAGGTCTTACCGCATGGCAAGACATCATCAATAACTGCCCAGCCGGAACAACACCTGTGATCGAATCCACGTCACTTCAGCATTTTTCCGCTCTGCGGAGTTCAGAACGCGGGTATCGCGTCTATCACTTCTACCCGGTAGCTTTTGGGCGCAAGCCTGATTACGTGGAGTTATACCGGATCTGGCAAAGGTCAGTGGTTTTCTCAACGACGCGGAATTAGAAGCAGCAAAGCTGGCATTCATTGCTGAGTTCATGAATCGCCCGCCGTTTGTGACCAAATATGAAGGACTAAACAACACACAGTAGTAAACACATTGCTGATAACGGCGGCAGTCACGCATACCAATCGCAATGACTGGATAGCTGCTATGGAGCAGGAACAAAAACGCAGCAGGTGCGCGGGAGATGCAGAGAGCACTGAGGTCTACAACAAGTACTACAACCAAGCATTTGTGTGATGCAGTACTTTGGCTACCTGCGACGCGACCGATGCTTTATATCTCAATGGATTCAGAGCTGGATACGACCAACAACTTCCGACATGATGAATGGCTTTATGAACTCACCGAGTATCGCTTCCGCTTCGGACCGTGACGACATTGCCGATTGCCAATTGACGATTGCCGATTAGAATTGCTCAACGCCGATCGCTCCTGTCAGCTGTCTACTCGGGCAATACGGCAATTGGCAATCGGCAAAAAGAGGTTTGATTGGCTGAATCCGACAAGACAAGGCCGCAAGACGAGACCGACAAAGCATCCCGGTTGTTACTCGTTGAAGACGACAAGGCATTGCGCCGTTATCTCGAAGTTACCCTCGAACGCGCGGGCTATGAAGTAGTTTCAGCGGGAGATGGTCTTGAGGCGATGAAGCTGGCGTTGTCGACTGCAGTTGATCTTGTGATTACTGATGCGGTGATGCCTAACCTGAGCGGGCATGAACTATGCCGATTCCTGCGCAATAGTCCGAAGTTATCGCATATTCCGATTGTGCTGTTGAGTGGGCTGGAAAGAAAAGATGCAGGTTCGGACTCTGGGCTGGCTGATGCGTTCTTACCTAAACCGGTTGCCGCAGAAAAACTGAGAGAGTGCGTTGCGGGATTGCTGGCAAGGGAAAACCGGTGAGATGACGGGTTCGGAGATCAGGTTCAACTTCAGTACCTTTCTCATTCACACCGGGCTTCAGCCCGGTGACTCACTGCCTCGTATTATCTTGTAACCGGTTTCAACGGTTTCTCATCAACTTCTTTGTCAAAGGAAACCGTTAAAACGGTTAATCGCATTCGACGTGACCTTGAGCACCGGGCTGAAGCCCGGTGAGAATGAGACGAAAACGCAAAGAGTCGAATCCGACAAAGCAGCCTCAGGCAGTCGTCGAGCTAGTGGTTTCGAGCAGTCTTTCAAGCGGTGTGTATTGCAGTCCCTGGGCACTTGCCACCGCTTCGTAAGTGCAGTGACCCGCATAAGTGTTCACGCCTTCCTTCAATCCCGGATCGCTGTTAATCGCATCCAGAAATCCCAAATTCGCCAGCTTCAGAGCATATGGAAGCGTGGCGTTGGTCAGCGCGAACGTGGAAGTGCGGGGCACGGCGCCCGGCATGTTGGCCACGCAGTAGTGCAACACTCCTTCAACGTAATAAGTAGGATCGGAATGCGTTGTGGGGTGAGTAGTCTCGATGCAGCCGCCCTGGTCGACCGCGACGTCTACAATCACCGCACCGTTCGGCACGTCCTTGAGCATGTTACGCGTCACCAACCTGGGAGCAGCAGCTCCTGGAACCAATACCGCGCCGACAATCAAATCCGCTTGCGAGATTGCGTCATGAATCATGTAGGCGCTGGAGGCCAAGGTTGAAATCTTTGAAAGGAAGATGTCGTCCAGCTCGCGGAGCCGATCGAGATTGTTATCGATGATGGTTACATGGGCCCCCATACCGACAGCAATCTTCGCGGCATTGGTACCGACTACTCCGCCGCCAATGATCACAACTCGCGCTGCCGGCACACCCGGCACGCCGCCTAATAGAATTCCCGCGCCTCCGCTCATCTTCTCGAGATAGTGAGCGCCCACCTGGATTGCCATGCGTCCGGCAACTTCGGACATGGGCGTCAAGAGCGGCAAACTACCACGACGATCCGTAATTGTTTCATAAGCGATGCCGGTCACCTTGCGTTCAATTAGCTGGCTGGTGAGTTTTGTGTCGGGGGCGAGATGGAGATAGGTGAAGAGCAGTTGGCCTTCGCGCATCCGTTTGTACTCCGGCTCAATTGGCTCTTTAACTTTTACGATCATGTCGGCTTGGCCCCAGACGTCATCGGCGGAGGCAATGATCTGCGCTCCGGCTTTTTGATAAAGGGCGTCTTCGAAGCCAGAGCCTTCACCCGCGCCCTGCTCGACGATGACGCTGTGGGCAGTATCAGTGAAGGCACGAACGCCGGCTGGAGTTAAGCCGACGCGGTATTCGTTGTCTTTGATCTCTTTGGGCAAGCCTACGATCACGATACAAGACCTCCAGGGTATAGATAAGATGTCAGATGTTAGATATCAGATACTAGACGTGTCTCTTGAGGGAACGCATTAAGCCGTTAAGGAGTCGTCCAACTTCATTCAGATCCTGCTGAATCGCGCGGTGTTGTTCGTCGTTCAAGTAGCCTACACGAGAAGCTACTTCGAGGTGAGTATCCAGTTCCATTAGCGACCCTCTCGAATTGGCTAGGAACTGATGAAACTCCCCGCTCAGTCTGCGTCCTTGTCCCTCGGCTATGTTAGCCGGAACAGAAACCGCGGCCCTCCGAGTCTGACTCGTTAACGCGTAAATCTCATCGTGCGGAAATGTCTTGGTGAGACCGTAAACGCTGGTCACCAAAACCATCGCCTTTTGCCACACAATCAAATCCCGATGAGATTTGATCTTCGAAACTGTCGAATCCGACGTCTGCAATCGTGAGGACATTGCGACCTTATCAGGACCTGACTAGTCGCTCGACTAGTCTCAACTAACATCTGAATTCTAATTTCTGATACCTATGCTCTTAACTAACATCCGAAATCTGACATCTGACATCTACAAATTGACTTCGTCAATTTGTGCGCGTTGCAACTTCCCGCTGTAGTCCACATAAATAGACTTCCATTCGGAAAAAATATCCAGGACCTGAGTCCCGGCTTCGCGATGACCGTTGCCGGTGGCTTTCGTGCCGCCAAAAGGCAGATGCACTTCCGCGCCGATTGTCGAAGCGTTGACGTAAAAGATGCCGGTATACATTTCGTTCATCGCCTGAAAGGCGCGGTTAACATCGCGCGTGTAAATCGCCGCCGACAGTCCGTAACGAACGCCGTTAGCAATCTCCACGGCTTCTTCCAAAGAGTTAGTGGGAATTACCGACGTCACCGGGCCAAAAATTTCTTCCTGCGCGACGCGCATTTCCGGAGCTACATCGGTGAAAACGGTTGGCTCAATAAAAAATCCGTGAGCGTAATCGCCACGCATCAGCCGCTTACCGCCACAGGCGAGCGTAGCCCCGTCTTCGTTTTGCCCGATGTCGATGTAACCCATGATCTTTTCGACCGCATCAATGTTGATGACCGGGCCCATGTCGGTTTTGGCATTAGCGCCATTACCGACGCGCAAGCCTTTGGCGCGTTCGACCAGTTGCTGCGAAAACTTCTTGTAGACTTTCTTGTGCACCACCACGCGAGAAGCCGCTGTGCAACGTTGACCGGAAGTGCCGAATGCTCCCCAGACCGCGCCTTCGATCGCCAGATCAATGTCGGCATCGTCCATCACCATGATGACATTCTTGCCACCCATCTCGAGTGAACAGATTGCGTTGCGTTCCGCGCAAGCTGAGGCGACCAGACGGCCGGTAGCGGTTGAGCCGGTGAAGGAAATCAGTCGCAACGCCGGATGATTGGTCATCGCCGCACCGGGATCGCCGAACCCTGTCACAAGATTAACCACACCAGGCGGAATCCCTGCTTCTTCACAAGCTTTTACGAGGTTGTAAGTTGAAAGCGGAGTGTCTTCGGCAGGCTTGATGACCACGGTATTGCCGCAGACCAGAGCGGGGATTAGTTTCCATGACGGAATCGCCATGGGAAAATTCCAGGGCGAGATCAGGCCGCAAAGGCCGACCGGTTGCCGCACGCACATCGCAAATTTGTCGGGCATCTCCGCGGGAGTTGTGAAGCCGTGCAGTCGCCGCCCCTCGCCCGCCGTGTAGTAAGTGCAATCAATTGCTTCCTGAACATCGCCACCCGTTTCCGTCAAAACCTTACCCATCTCGCGCGTCATATCCGCAGCAAAAGCATCTTTGTTGCGAATCAGTATTTCACCCAGGCGGAATAAGATTTCTGCGCGCCGCGGCGCCGGAGTGTGACGCCAGCGGTCATAAGCTTCGCGCGCCGCATTGACGGCGTCGTTCACATCGTCACTTGTGGAACGGGGAAAGCGGCCGATTAGGTCGCGGGTGTCTGCGGGATTCAGGTTTTCAAAAACCTCTCCTGACCTGCTGGGCACCCATTTGCCGCCGATGTAGTTTGCGTAAGTTTTTGCGGAAGTGCGGGAAGCGTTGCGGGAGTTGGTCTTGCGCGAAGATTTTGCGAGCGCTTTCTTTGCTTGAGCCATAGACAGTTTCGAGTTTCGAGTTCAGTGTTTCGAGATAAAGGCGTCGGGTTTCGAGTCGAACAAACTCGAAACCCGAAACCCGAAACTCGAAACTTCTTATTGGTAAGTAAATTGTACGATGCGTTGAACGATGCGGTCGCCGTCTCGCTGGTAACGCGAAACGTTGAGCACAATCGGATCCCCCGGCTTCAACCCATTGAGCACGCGTTGGAAGTCAGCAAGAGCGGTAACAGGAATGCGATTGATCCGGGTGATCACGTCGCCTTCGCTGAGTGCCGGCTGCCCGCCAGCCAGCCGGACATCGGCGGCCAGACCGTTTGGATCAACTTCCTTTACGTAAAGGCCACGCACGCCCGATAGATGTTTTTCAGCGATCAGCTGCTGCGTAATCTCCTGAAGCGTTATACCGAGGTGCGGTGAATTGCTCTTCGGAGTCGATGACTTTTCCGGAGTTGGCGTCTCAGAGGTTCTGGAGACCTGCACCGCGGGTCTTTCACCCAAAACCACACTGGCCGTGCGCTTCTCAAGTTTACCGTCGATGTCTCTTAAGTAACTGAGCGCTGCTGATTGACCAACCGGACTACCGGCAACTTTTTGGATCAAGTCCTGCGCGCTTACGACGGGCTGACCGTTGAACTCGATGATGATGTCGTTCGATTGAATCCCCGCTTTTGCTGCCGGCGTCAATTGTCCGTCCCGAGTTTGTTGGACATCCATGACGATGGCGCCGCGAGTTTCATTCAAACCATAAACTTTGGCGAATTCGTCTTTGACAGAGTCCAGCGTGATACCCAGGTAACCGCGCTTAACTTTGCCTCCTGAAACAATCTGTTGATAAACGAAGCTGGCCTCGCTGGCGGGCAGCGCAAAGCCGATGCCGTTGTAATCACCAGTTGAGGTAGCAATCTGCGAATTAATGCCAATAACTTCGCCGCGCATGTTAACCAGCGGGCCGCCACTATTGCCTCTATTGATCGCGGCGTCAGTCTGCAGGAAGCGCTGGAAACTGGAGAAGTACGGAGTCTCGCGTTCTTTTTTGGAAATGATGCCGGCCGTAACTGTCTGATCCAATCCAAAAGGTGACCCGATCGCTAAGACCCAATCGCCTACCTGAGCAGCATTGGAATCGCCGAGCGTTACCGTCGGCAGATTCTGGGCCGCTTCGATCTTAATGACGGCAACGTCGGTTTCTTCGTCAATCCCGATCACGCGGCCGCGATACTTTTCGCCTGATTGCAGACCCACCGTGATTCTGGTCGCGCCTTCGACAACATGTTCGTTTGTCAGAATGTAGCCCTTGGAGTCGACGATAAAGCCGCTCCCGACGCCTCTTGTCGGACGGCGATTCTGGCGGCGAAACATGTCGAGGAGGGGATTGGTCGTTTCCGGCTCTTCCTTGTCGCCTTCATCTTTTTCCGCGGCTTCAGCGTTGACTGTGAGGGTTTCGATGTTTACGACGGCCGGTTCAACGCGTCGAGCAATCTCGGCGAATGAGGCCGACAAAGCTTCGGGTGCGCGCGCAACTTGCACCTGGTTCTGCGCGACCGTAGTGCGGCCGGAAAGCATCGCGCCAATAGCCATGCCGGCCACCAGGCACGCCACTGCCAGGGCCGCAATCCAGATGCGCAGCTTGCGCAGGATGGCGACGTCTTGAGCTGTATTTTGATCTTTCGGAAGTTCGAACATAGAACCGTACCGCCTTTTGAGAAAACCGAAGCCGCGCGCCTCCGACGGGGATTGCCAAACTAAGGCGCGGCCGGGAGCGCAGATTAGATGCCAGAGTATAGCTAAAGGGCAGGCTGGCGGCAAAAGTCAGCCTACCAGGCAGCAAGCGCGAGGCAGGAACGGGAAGCAGGGCGGCTAAAACCCCATTTTCCACTGAAAATGGAAAATGCGTTTTCGCTGCTCCTACCAGGCCGCTGATTCTACGGCCGCAGAAAAACCTTCAGCACGCCTTTCTTCCCGGCCCGTTCCATTGCTAACACGCCTCGGTTGAGCGGATGTTCTTCGCTAATTAAGCTGTCGACGTCGATTGCTCCCGTGCGCAGGAGATCGAGCGCCGGAGGAAAGCGGCCACAGCGAGAACCCACGACACTGATTTCATCGACCACCAGACGCGCAGCATTTATCTCAGTGGTGCCTTCAAAAGTTGATTTAAGCACCAACACACCGCGCGCCCGCAGCAGATCCAATGCAAGTGAAAAAGCCGAAGCCGAACCTGAAGCCTCAACTACTACGTCAAACTCATTCTTGCGTTTGGCGGCCTGCTTCGGCGTTGTGGTTTCAATTCCTCTACGCGCGGCGATGCGCAGCTTCTCCGCGTGCTTGCCTATCAGCACCACTCCCGCTCCTGTTAAAGCAATTGCCTGCGCGCAAAGCAATCCCAATTTTCCATCACCGATCACCGCAACCCTTTTATCTTTCGTTACAGTGGCGCGTTCCATAATGCCGCAGGCGGCTGCGAGCGGTTCTGCGAAGACGGCGTGCTCGTCAACGATAGTTTCAGGAACAGGCAAAAGGTTTGCTACCGGAAGGGTGAGGAACTCGGCATGGGCGCCGTCTCGCCCGACGATGCCGAGTACGGTTCGTTTCGGACAATGGCGCGCATCTCCGGAGCGACACAGTTCACACTCACCACAGCCGGCGTTGATCTCTCCTACCACGCGTTGGCCAATCAGGCTGTTATCCGGCGCCGCCTCGACGACTCCTACAAATTCGTGCCCGATGGTGCCTTTGAAGCCGGCGTAACCACGAGCAATTTCCAGATCCGTGTTGCAGATCCCGGAAAGCACCACGCGCACAAGCGCTTCACCGCCGCGTTCCGGCAGATCAATGTCTTTAACAGCGAGGCCGCGCTTGTCGACTCGAAGGGCTAGCATAAATTTGGTCTTTGGTTTTTGGTCTTCGGTCTTAGGAGAACTCGTGATTCGATCTTGGTCTCTTAGCACATTCCACCGCGTCAACTTCAAAACCAAAAACCCAAAGCCAAAAACCAAATGCCAAGTTTTTAGAAACTTTTCGTTCGGCCGTATGCGTTCTGCGAGGTTAGTTCGATCACTTGTTTAGGACCCGAGACATTGATCGGAAGGCGCCATTCGAGATCTTCTTCACCTGAAAGTACCGCATGCACCCACCAGGCGCCGGGACTGATCATGACACTGGTTTGTCCCTGCCGATCGAGGCGCGCGTCGAGACGCGTGCGTCCCTTCATGCGCTCGCTGAGAAAATCATCCCAGCGTTTGCCGGCGCGACGTTCTGTGAAGTACTCGTGGCGGACGGCAACGATGTCCACGGGATAGATCTCGATCGGGATGTCCAACATCGCGGCGCCCATGTCCGGCGATTGCCGCAACACGAGTTGGAGCGTTGTTTGGCCATCGGTTTCATGAACCTCCTCCGGCGGCGTATCTACCGGCAATTGTCGATAAACGAGCCAGCCGGCGCCGATGAGTGCTCCCACCAACGCGATTCGCAGCGCAAGGGTCATCAACCGAGTGGGAATGCCTGGTGAATTCATTTGATTAAGCAAACTAACAATACGCGGGGCAGTTAAGTCGTCTTCAGGCCGCGCACAAATAAAACCAGTCCATCAATTTCGGAAACGCTCAACTTCTTTGCAAAACTTGGCATCTTGCCGCTCCTGCCATTGGAGATTGAGTTAAAGATTCGTTCGTCGGAAACGGCTTCTTGCCAGCCGGGCTCGGTTAGATTGCGCGCATGATTGAATTTCGCTTTGAAGGTTTTCGAGCGGCCATCCTTTCCGTGGCATGACGCACAATGTTTCGCGTAAAGCGCGGCCGAAGTGCGCTGACTCTCGCTCGTGGCTGTCGTTGCGCTCGACGTGCTGCCGGGCGCGCAAACAACCAATAACCCTGAAATAACGGCTAATGCGCAAGCTGCAGCTACTGACCTTTTCCTCACGGATGGATTCTCCGGTTGAACTTACGACCAGCGATAAACGATGGGAGACGTGAAGTCATTTTAGCTTGTCGAAAGTTAGGTGTCACTTCCAGACGTTTCGAGTTTCGCGTTTCGAGTTCCAAGTTCCGAGTTTGGTTTGCGAACTCGAAACTCGGAACGTGAAACTCGAAACGGCGGGGCGTGCGGTTGAAACGTTTATGAATGCGAAGTAAGCTCAGAACCCGATCACAGTTTGAAAGATGAGAAAGATCAGTTGAGCGAATTATTGCTGGACAAATTTCGCGACGAATGCGGTGTGTTTGGCATTTACGGTCATCCGGATGCTGCCAGGCTAACTTACCTGGGTCTTTACGCGTTGCAACACCGTGGACAGGAATCCTGCGGCATTGTGGCTTCAGACGGCGCTGAGCTGCGTCTGGAACGCGCGATGGGTCACGTCGCTGAGAAATTTGATCAATCGCGACTTGATCGGCTGCCCGGCCCGAGCGCTATCGGTCATGTGCGTTATTCGACGGCCGGCGCCGTCTCAATTCGCGAAGCGCAACCATTTCTGGTCACCTGCCAGCACGGACAGATCGCCGTCTGTCACAACGGCAACCTTCCCTTCGCGCGCGAAGAGCGGCGCAAGCTGGAAAAAGAAGGTGCAATTTTTTCCGCGACATCTGACACCGAAGTGATTCTGCATGGCGTTGCTCGATCGCGCGCCGCTGGCGTCCGCGAAGCAGTTCCGGAAGTGCTACGTGACACGGAGGGCGCGTTTTCCATGCTGTTTCTGACGCCGCGCGAGTTAATTGCGATCCGCGACGCCCGCGGCTTTCGCCCGCTCGCGCTGGGCCGGTTAGGTGATGCCTGGGTCGTCGCCTCAGAAACTTGCGCCTTCGATCTGATCGATGCGCGGTATGTCCGGGATGTTGAACCTGGCGAGATGATCGTGATCGATGAAGATGGCTTGCGTTCTTCACATCCACTCAAGCCACAGCAGCATTCGATGTGTCTCTTTGAGCACGTTTATTTCGCCCGCCCCGACTCGCTTATTTTCGGACAATCCGTAAATGATTCACGTCACCGGATGGGACAACGTTTGGCAATCGAGCAGCCCGCCGACGCTGACATCGTGGTGCCGGTGCCTGATTCAGGGACTGTCGCCGCAATTGGTTACTCAGCTCAAAGTGAAATTAGTTTTCGTTTTGGTCTGGTCCGCAATCACTACGTGGGCCGCACCTTTATCGAACCGAAGCAGTCGATTCGTTCCTTTGGCGTTCGTATCAAACTAAATCCCGTACGCGAGCTGATCGAAGGCAAACGGGTAGTGCTGATCGACGATTCGATTGTGCGGGGCACTACTTCGAAGAAGATTGTCCGGATGGTGCGTGAAGCGGGGGCGAAGGAAATTCACCTGCGCATCAGTTGCCCGCCGACAATCAGTCCCTGCTATTACGGCATCGACACACCGAACAAAGCCGATCTGATTGCTGCACAAATGTCAGTTCCCGAGATTTGTGATTTCATCGAGGCGGATTCACTTGGTTACCTCTCCCTTGAAGGAATGATTTCCGCAACCGGTATCGAAACAAGTTCGGCATGTGTTGCTTGCTGGAACGAAAACTATCCCACGCGAATTACCGCCAACGCCGAAACCATGTGGGAGCGCGAACACGAGACGGCAATCACGGAAAACTAAGCGAATCACAAACGAGGCGAAGACTTAGTGAATCGAACCTTCAAAGGATGTGGTTGCGCTATCGCTGTGCTGGTGGTTGTTCTGGGCGCGGCGGGTTTTGCCGGTTGGCGTTACGTCTTGCCCTGGTGGAAGGCTAAGCCGCCACCAGCTTCAGGGGGCGAGCTACGAGTTCACATTCTCGATGTAGGCCCGGTTAACGGCGATTCAATCCTCATCATTTCTCCTACCGGCACGACTGTTTTGGTGGATGCCGGGGACACGGGCAAAGGAAAAGTGGTGTTGGACGCGCTGAAGCGTTACAACGTCCAGCAACTCGATTATTTCATCGCCACGCATCCGCATCCGGATCACATCGGAGGCGCCGATGAAGTAATTAAAGGAACAAAAGTTCTGAATGTGATCGACAATGGCTTGCAGCCAACGCTGCCCGCGAGTGTCACTCGAGCGAAACCTACCCCCACGCCAGCCACAAAACCATTGTCCAAGCGACCGCCTGACAGGCGCCCAGCGAGTCTGAAATTCTTTGATGAATATCAGGAAGCTGTGCTGCAGAGCGGCGCGCGCTATGAGAAAGCTGAGCCTGGGGCGAGACTCGAGCTGGGCGGTGGTGCGCGCTTGACGATCCTGGGCCCAACGCCGCCCCCGTTCACTAAAGAACAAATGAAGACTGGCGGTAACGAGCCGAACGCAAACTCGATCGTGGCACGAATCGATTACGGCAGCTTTTCGATGCTGCTTACAGGTGATGCCGAAGAGCAATCCGAACATCGCTTGCTGACAAAAGATCTGAACCTACGCGCTGACATCATCAAGATCGCCCACCACGGATCGAAGTACGCGACATCGGCTGACTTTCTTGAACGGGTAAAGCCAAAGGACGCAATCATCTCTTGCGGCTGGTGGAACCGGTATGGTCATCCGGCACAAACAGTTCTTGATCGGCTTAAAGCAGCGGACGTAAAAGTCTCGCGCACGGATTTGCACGGGGAGATCACGATCAAGACCAAGGGGCGAGAAAACGACTACAAGATGGAGCCTGCGAAACAAACCAAGGGTGAGGAGATCTGGATCGGCCGCACCGCACAGAAGGATGATTCTTCCCGCGTCGGGTTTATAGCTTATGGCGATTTCGGCCCGCCCCCGAAGATCAAGGGTGAGGGTCGTTGAATAGAGCCTTGAGATTAAGTCATTGAAACATTGAGTCATTGAAACATTGAGTCATTGAAACATCGGTCATTGAGTCATTGCGTGATCCGTTAGAATAATTCCTTCCAACAGTTAGTCAATGATTCAAATCATTCAATGATCCGATGACTCAATGACCCGATGACTCAATGACCCGATGACTCAATGATTCGATGACTCAATGATTCGATGACTCAATGATTCGATGACTCAATTACCAATCACTTATTCAGATTCCGGCGTCGACATTGATGCCGCCAATCGTGCCACTGCCAGGATCAAGGATCTTGCGCGACGGACTTTCAATGAACGTACGCTTTCGGAGATTGGCAGCTTTGGCGGAATGTTCGACGGGGCTTTTCCGCAACTAAAACAGCCGGTTCTGGTGGCGTCCGCAGACGGCGTGGGTACCAAGCTCAAGATCGCTTTCCTCACTGGAGTTCACGACACGATTGGACGGGACCTCGTTAACCACTGTGTCAACGACATTCTTGTTCAAGGCGCTCGCCCGCTCTTCTTTCTTGATTACCTCGCTACCGGAAAACTCTCGCCGGATGTTGTCGCTGACATCGTTTCCGGAGTTACGAAAGGATGCAGGGAAAATGGATGTGTATTGTTAGGTGGTGAAACTGCCGAAATGCCCGGTTTCTACGGTGCCGGCGAATATGATGTGGCAGGTTTTATCGTCGGGGTAGTCGATCGGGAAAAAATAATTGATGGAAAGCAGATCGAAGTTGACGATCTGTTGCTGGCCCTGCCTTCAGTTGGTTTGCACACGAATGGCTACTCACTTGCTCGCAAGCTCTTTCTTGAGGTAGCCGGGTTCACAGTCAACACCAGACTCGATGGTGTCGGCAACACTGTCGGCGAAGCCTTGTTGCAACCACACCTCAGTTACTTAAACCCTCTTAACGACTTACTTGATTCCGATTGGATCAAAGGCCTGGCGCATATCACCGGAGGCGGACTCACCGAGAACATTCCTCGCATCCTCCCAGCAGGGACGGCAGTAGAAATCGCCAAAGGAAGTTGGCCGGTGCTTCCTGTTTTTAGCTTGATGCAGGAGATCGGCAACGTGCCGGAAGCCGAGATGTATCGAACCTTTAACATGGGCGTGGGAATGGTTATAATTTGCGCCCGTAAGAATGCCGAAGCAATAAAGTCTCACTTCAGAAAGCTGGATCAGCCCTGCTTCTCCATTGGTAGCGTTATTCCTGGTCATCAGGAAGTTAAGTTTTCATAAACGCCGAATCAATACGCTCTGGAAAAGAGCCGCTTCATCGACCTAACGGTAACTAAGTACTCCGAGCTCACACGAACTTAAACAAAGATTGTTTCGGCTCAGCTACGATTCGTCCTCGATTCTCATTTCCCAACCTGGTCAAGCTCTAAAGGAGGACCCTCATGACAAAATCAGCCAAATGCGAGTGCCCGACGAATGTTGAGTTAGAAGAAGGCGCCAAGCCGCCGGTCTGCACTTGCGGACCAAAAGGTCGAAAGTTTGAGAAACCAGTTTCCTGGCTGCTGGGACGACAGTTGATCGCGAGTCTTAAATCAACACTCCTTTATACCGCTTTCGGTAGCAAGATTGACGCTCGTGATTGGATGGATGCAAAGGTGTTTCCGTCAGACACCAAATTTAGGGACGAGAACGGGCAACAGGACCAGTTGTCGCGTGAGCAACGAGACAAGGCGTCGCGGGCTCAACGAGACAAAGCCTGGCTTGAGATGTACGCCCGTGATGGCGAGGGGCAAGCTGGCGCAGCCCCGCCTGACTTCACGTCGCCAAAAGGGGAATTTTGGTTTGACTACATCTCCGATACCGGCGATGGCATGACGGCAACCTACAGCGTTGCTTATCTCTGTTTAAGCGATCTCTTTGTAAAAGATCCAGGCTTAACAAAACCCGAAGGTCAGGTATTCGTAAGATTGGAAACGAGAGAAGACGTTAGCGAATTGAAGATACTTCCCCGCGGCGAGTTTTTGTTAGTTGGCGGCGACACCAGTTACCACATGGCGGACTACGCCAGTCTTGGCATGCGCTTTCAACAACCGTTTAAATGGGCCTATACGGATTTGCAAAACCACCTTGGGCCAAAATCGTCAGATGATTTGTCTGGCCCGGCGCAAAAAGAGAGAAAACAAAAGGAGATCAAACGCCTTCGTCCGATTTTTGGTATTCCCGGTAACCACGATTACTACGACATGCTGGATGGCTTCCGCCGGCAGTTCCGGGAACCGCCAAAAAGTCGATCGGAAATGACCTATTTTGAGAACGAGTTTGATAGGTCGCAACTGCAGATCCCCGGCTTTCGCAGATATCAGGAGACAAGTTATATCGCTCTACGCTTGCCATTTGATTGGATGATTTGGGGTCTGGATACTGAGGTAGGAACACTCGATGAGAGACAGCGAGATTTCTTTTCAAGAATCAAACGGGATTATGGAACCAAGAAATTGATCGTGTGCACCAGCGCGCCGACAACAGTATTCGGGAAGTTTGCCGACAAAGATGACAAAAAGTCGGCGAAGGCTTTTCATCAATTGGGATTGCCACGACCGTTCTTACGTTCCGAAAACGAGCGCGTGACTGCTGCCGAAATCAAAGGAGACGAGCCGCCGCCGGAAGAAATAAAGTTGCAACCTGATGAGATTAGGCTCGATCTCGCCGGCGACGTTCATCAATATGCCAGGTACTGGGGTCCAGATTCACCGGCCACGCACCCTCGACCTAATTCAAAAAAGAAACCATTGTCTCGGGAGAACTATGCCTCAGTAATGTCAGGTTTGGGTGGAGCCTTCCATCATCCCTCCACGACATACGTGGATGAAATCAGAGAACAAGCACTGTACCCGGATGAGAACGAGTCACGTAAGCAGGTGGCCCGTCAAATCTTTAATCCCTGGCGGGTCGTGAAAGGAGGGGGAGTCTGGTTCGTTGGCGGAATGGTGGCCTTAATCCTTTCGTTCGCTGCGATTGCCGATCGCAGCAGCCGTCCAGCCATTCACAATTTCGGGCTGTTTACCTGGGCGGCTATTACTGAACCTGAAAGATATAGCTCGACTGTCGCTTCGGAGGCCGAGGCAAAACTTGAACAAAGAGACATCAAGCCTTCGCCTTGGGGGCAGCTAAAAAATAAACTTGGATTCAGCACCGTACCTTGGACACCTCAGCTCTCAAATGCTCCGGGTTGTAAAGATGATGCCGAGCTGGCCAAGCCTTTGTACCTCTGGGGTCGATGTCGAATCAAGTGGCCCAGGGAGTACAAGTGGGGTTTCTGGATGTTGCTCTTCAGCCTGCCGTTGATGATTGGCGCGATTCTCACGACACGACATCTCTATGGGAAAGCAAAAAAGAAACAGGAAGCTGAACAAGAGACCAGAATGTCAAAGGCAGAGGAGGAGAAGTGGAATAAGAAGCACGTGCGAAACGTTCGCGTGGCTATCTGGGGATTCACGTTGGGAACTGCGTTACTCGCCGCCATTTCAGTTCTCATGATTATGCCGTACAGGAATTTCATTACTCCTTTCGGAAACAGTCTGCTGGTTTTGTTATCCATTTGTTGGGCCGCGGTAGCAATGGTCTTGAGCCTACAGCACAGCGACTGGCTCTTTGGGCAAGCGTCTAAACGGTCGATAGGCCGAATCGATTGGGCGATTACCTGGGTTTTAGCGGCGTGTGCTTTCTTCGGTTTGGCGGTCGGTCTTTGGTTCTTTGGCAAAAACAATCCGGCGGCTTACCTCGTTGTGGACATCGTTTCGGTGCTCGTGCTCATAGCTATACCGGTGTTACTGGTAAAAACCGCTTGGGGAGTCGGTGGTGCTAACCAAGAGTGGCCAGGAAAAATTGGCATGGCAGGGATTGGGATCTGGCATGCCCTCCTGCAGATAGGTGCTGCTGTGTTTCTAATCAAGAAGGGTACATGGCTCACAGTAATCGTATCTGTTGTCTTGGTTCTGGGTTTTTGGTGGATTGGAAGAACATTAATGCGGCTGAATAAGCGTGGCTGGTTAACGTTCGCGTGGTTTGTATTCGGGGCGGTGATGCTGGCGCTGCCGCCGCTTGTCTACGAACTATTGGTCCAATACCGTTATTCTTTTCCACCAGGACTGTATGCAGGATTTCTCTGCCCACACTCCGTCGATCCAATGTTGCCGTTCTCTCAATTTGAGTGGTGGAGCGAGTGGAAGGGTTGGTGGCAGATGATTCCGATATTCCTCGGCGGAATATTTGGAGCGCTACTGAGTTGTGTTTGGCTAGGCTGGTATTTTGGTGTGTGCTTAGGCTTTCATGGCCACAACAATGAAACTGGGGGCGCCGCTCGGATCGAAAAGTTTAAGCAGCTCGTCCGTTTCCGGCTCACGGAGGACACGCTTACGGGCTACGTCATTGCCGTAAACGATCCTCAACCATGCGGCAAGTGTCTGCATCCCGAAATTGTCGACATCTTTCACTTGACCAGGGAATCAAGTGGGGCGAGTACCGTTAGTTAGGTGATCCCGGCAGTTAAGTATTTGTCTAATTCCAAAAAGATCTGTCGCCTCGGCATTTTGATCTCCGGTCGCGGATCAAACATGGTGGCGCTCGCTGACGCCGTTCGCGAAGGACGTGTTCCGGGGGCGGAAGTGGCTCTGGTGATTAGTGATCAGGCCTTGGCTGCGGGCCTGGAACGGGCCCGTGAGCGCGGTTTAAAGACACAGGTAATTGAACGTCGCGGACGTAGTCGCGAAGAGCATGATGGTGAAATCGCGGCTGCACTGCGGGAAAACCAGATCGATCTTGTCTGCCTTGCCGGGTACATGCGTTTGTTGTCGGTGGAATTCATCAATGAATTCCGCGGGCGCATCCTCAACATCCATCCAAGTGTGCTCCCGGCCTTCCCCGGACTTCATCCCCACAAACAAGCACTCGACGCTGGTGTGGCGTCGAGCGGTTGCACAGTTCATTTTGTCGATGAGACGTTAGATGGCGGCCCGATCATCCTGCAACGGACGGTCCCGGTGCTGCAGGGCGATACAGAAGATACGTTAGCGGCCCGGATCCTTGAACAGGAGCATAAGCTTTATGCGGAAGCGGTAGCCCGGGTGATTCAAACATTGAGTCACTGAAACATTGAATCATTAACGATTGAGTCATCGGGTCATTGAATTGGTCATCGGCTCATTGAATCTTCAGGCTCATTTTGAATGACTCACTGACTCAATGATCAACGTTCAATTCAATGATTCAATGACTCAATGACTCAATGACTCAATGATTCAATGACTCAATGACTCAATCCCTTTTGGCTTCGGCTTCGGCTTCACCTTAACCTTTGGATCAACGTTCACATCAACGTCAACGTCAACGTCAACATCCACATCGACGTCGACGTCGACGTCAAAATCCTTCTCTTTCATTTTGTTTTTAATCTTGGTTCCTTTACCCATTTTGAGATCTCGTAGTTCCAACGCCCAACGCGCTTGTTTGCGCACCCCAGCGTCGGAGTCATTCAAGGCATTACGAAGAGGCTCAACTGAGCGGGAGTCACCTTTTAGTCCAAGCGCCCACGCAGCCTGTGAGCGCACCTCAGCCTTTGGATCTCTTAAAGTCGCGATCAAAGCCTCCACCGCGTTAGCATTGCCTTTTAGACCGAGGGCCCACGCGGCTTGTGAACGAACGTCCTCGTTGTTTGCTGTCAGCGCGATAGTCAACGGTTCGACAGCACGTTCGTCTCCCTTCAGTCCGAGAGCCCACGCTGCTTGTGACTGCACGTCTTCGTTCTGATCTCGCAAAGCCAGGATCAATGGTTCAACCGATCGCTCATCGCCTTTGAGGCCAAGCGCCCAGGCAGCTTGCGAGCGCACGTGTGGTTCAGCATCTTTCAATGCCGCACTCAACGGTTCAACTGCCCGCTCATCGCCCACCAACCCGAGCGACCAAGCAGCTTTGGCGCGTACTCGCGATTCAGGATCGCGCGTGGCGGTGATCAGGGGTTCAACTACCCGATCGTCGTGGATTAAACCGAGAGCAAATGCGGCATTTGCGCGCGCCTGCCAGACATTACTTCGCAACGCCGTTATCAGCGGCTCGACCGCCTCGCTTCCAATCTGAGACAGCGCAATGGCGGCCATCTCTCCCGGAGTCGTTTTGTCCGTTCCCTTGCCGCGCCAGTTGTTCTTTTCGTCGCAGACCGACTGCTCGACCGGGGTATCATCGCTCAGTAACTGTATTAACCCTGGAATAGCCGCGGTCGCGCGTGCTTTACCTAAGCGGCAAGCAGCCTCGCTGCGCTCCGTGGCATTTGCCGAACTGAGCTTTTGAATGTTCGCTTTTACGTCAGAAGAGATTTCGTTGGAACCGCGCTGTGCCGGTATCGATGTCGTAAGAGCGCGCACACCGTAGATTGAGAAACCGAATCCACATAGAACGACGGCTGCGGTGATCAGGAGTTTTCGCATTTCAATTTCCTCACAGTTTGCACAAAGAAATACCAGGTCGAAGAGGCGTCTACTGAAACAAACACCGCCGCTTAGAACTTTGTGTGAAGAAATTTGCATTTGGGTGCTCGCAGAGCGAAGCGGCGAAGGCGCTTTTTGGAGAGCGGCAGCCGAATCCCGATTTACGATTTACGATTCACGATTTACCATTCACGATTTACGATTTACGATGAGACGATGACTATCGACGAACAACTGGAATTCCTGCGCAAGGGCACGGTTGAAATCATTCGCGAGAACGAGCTGCGTTCCAAACTCGAGAAGGCGGCGAGCAGCGGAAAGCCTCTGCGAGTAAAACTCGGCGTGGACCCTACTGCCCCAGACATTCATCTCGGTCACACCGTTGTCATTCGAAAGCTGCGAGCTTTTCAGGAGCTCGGCCACACGGTAATTTTTCTGATCGGAGACTTCACCGGCCTCATTGGCGATCCTTCAGGCAACTCTGCCACTCGGCCGCAACTAACGCGCGATGAAATTAACGCCAATGCCGAAACTTACAAAGCACAGATTTTCAAATTGCTCGATCCGGCGAAGACTGAAATGCGTTTCAACTCGGAGTGGATGGATAAGCTTGGCTCTGATGGTTTCATTCGGCTAGCCGCGCACGTAACGGTCAAACAGATCCTCGAGCGCGACGACTTTGCCCACCGTCTCAAAGAAGAAAAGCCGATCGCCCTTCATGAGTTGCTTTATCCATTGACGCAGGCCTACGACTCGGTGGCCCTGCAAGCCGACGTCGAACTCGGAGGCAGTGATCAAAAATTCAATTTACTGATGGGACGAAATCTGCAGCGTGAGTATCAGCAGGATGCGCAAGTCTGCATGATCATGCCCCTCCTCGAAGGCACCGACGGCGTCCAGAAAATGTCGAAGAGCTTGGGGAATTACATCGGCATCAACGAGCCGCCAACGGAGATCTTCGGAAAAGTAATGTCGATTTCAGATGACTTGATGTGGCGTTATTACGAGCTTCTCACCGATCTTTCATTAGGTGAGATCGCTACGGTGCGCGAATCGGCGAAGGCTGGTGATCGCAACCCGCGTGACCTGAAAGCAGAACTAGCAAAGCGAGTTATTACTGACTTTCATTCCGTCGACGGCGCTAATGCGGCAGAAGAGGATTTCGTTCGCAAGTTTCGCAAAAAGGAAACACCGGACGAAGTTGAAGAGCGATCACTTCCTTCCAACCATCCTCAGGGTTGGGATCTCGCTCACTTACTAGTGACGTTGGGGATGGCGGAATCTAAAGCCGAAGCTCGCAGACTAATCCAACAAGGTGGCGTAACACTCGATGGTGAAAAACAAACCGTCGTGAATTCGGTAACGTTATGGAAACCCGGTATGTCGGCATTGATTAAGGTCGGCAAGCGTCGTTTTGTGCGAGTCAACTTTTCATAAGAGGTGACATCATGTCTAACGAAAACAAAGCCCTCATCCGCAGATGGTTTGAGGAGGTTTGGAACAAAGGCCGCGAGGAAGCAATCGACGAGATGTTTGCGGCAGATGGCATTGCACACGGTCTGGCTGACGAAAGTGGCAAGACACTCCGCGGTGCCCAGGACTTCAAGCCCTTTTTCCACAAGTTCCGATCCGCGTTTCCCAATATGCAAATTGTTGTCGAGGACACCGTCGCCGAGGGTGACAAAGTAGCGGCACGCTGCACGGTGCGCGGGCAACATCAGTCAGATAGCTTAGGTTTTGCGGCGACTGGCATGGCAACGGAATTTACCGGCATCACAATTGTCCGGATCGAGCAGGGTAAGATCGTTGAGGCCTGGAACAACTTCGATTTCATGACTATGTTCAAGCAACTGGGCGCGCTCTAAACATGTCTACGGCCGTCGCCTCAGAAGATGTTCTCGTTATTGAAACGCCTGAGAGGGTGCCGCTGCATTTTGCCCTGGCGTCGATCGGCAACCGCTTTCTCGCATGCGCGATCGACCACGCGATCCAGGGGTTGACGGTGGTCTTGATGATTATCGCCTTTATGACACTGGCGAACTATTCGAGTCTGGGTGACAAACTCGCTGCCGCGCCGAAATGGGTTTACGCCGTTTTGATAATTATCTTGTTTCTAATCGTCTCCGGTTACTTTGCTTTTTTTGAATGGCTCTGGCGCGGGCAAACGCCGGGGAAGCGTTGGTTGAAATTGCGGGTGATTCGCGAAGATGGTCGGCCGGTAACTTTCTGGGAAGCGACCGTGAGAAATCTGTTGCGGGCCGTAGACATGCAGCCCACCCCATTCTATTCGGTCGGTCTCATTTCCGTCTTTGTCAGCGGCATTGATCAGAGAGTCGGGGATTTGGTTGCCGGCACAGTAGTGGTCCGGGAACGTGAGGCAGAGGCGCCGGCGTTTGATCAGGTATTCGCCGCTCCGGTTAGCGACGCAGCTTTGCGTCGCGCGTTTCCACCGGTGGATTTTACTGGCAACGTCAACATCCTTACGGAAATGCAAATTGAAGTGGTGGAGACATTCCTGCGGCGGCGTTGGGAGTTGGGCGACGCCGCGCGGCAATGGATGGCTTGGAGAGTTTCGATCCCTCTGCTCTATCAGATGCGGCCTGGCTACGACTTAGCCACCTTCACCTATGAAGGATTTCTGGAGGAACTGCTGCACCGATACCGTATCACGCACCGCTTCAAAGAATGAATTGGCCCGCCGTTGAGCGGCCCGTTCACTTTATTTTGAGGTAATGCAGCGAAGTTGCCGGCACAAAAGAACGAAGGTAATTCTTCGGTTTTTTTAGCCTTAACTAACCAGCGGAGCGGGTTATCTCCACTCGATGGGAAAGAATGTTCCCGCCTTTTCCGGGTCAAGCTTGACTCCAAGCAGTTCGACAGCATGCGCGAGGACGGGATCGCGACCTGCCGCCATATCTTCGGCAGTTGCAACCATCAGGGTATCCGGCATGACGCCGACATGTTCCAGACTCTTGCCGTCGCTCATAATTACATCCGCATCAGTTATGCTCGCCCCATAGAAAATCAATCTGTCAACACCCATCGTTTGTTGATAAAACCGCGACTGCATGACCATTCCTGCGCTTGCGTCACCGATCACTATCCCGCGCTTTTCGAGCTGAATGAGACGAGCAAACAATTCCGAGCCTGAGGCTGATTTGCTATCCACCAGCACAACTAGCTTTCCCGCGAAAGTATCGTCGCGTTTCTTAGCGAGCATCGGTTTCTTCTCTTTGCGGCCCTTGCGATCTGCGATCTTAATCTCTCGATCGAAGAAGTGACCTACAAGCCGTTCGAGAGTTGTGACATAACCGCCCGGATTGCCTCGCAAGTCCAGTACTAGCGCGCTGCGGCCCTTAACATGTTCGGCCATGATGCTGTCAACCTGCTGCGGTGCAAAACTGAAGTTGGGCATCTTCCAGATGATTAGATCGCCGATCTTTTGAAAGCGGTGCCGATGCAGTTTTGCATTATCTTCGCTCTCCCTAATAAGGTCATTGAGATCGAAGGTGGCACCCGCACCTGCAAGGTCGATAACACGCTTCTCCTGTTTGACCTTCGCCGCGACGTCGACTTGTCGAGGCTCTTGACCCGGGCTCTGCACAACCAGACGCACTCCTGGACGCGGACTCAGCGCGTAGTAGTAGTAATCCATTTTCCACAGTTCTTTACGCTGCGGTTTGAAGCCGTCTACTGACAGCACCAGATCACCCGGTTTAATCCCCTTGGCGGCTGCATCGCTACCCGGTTTTACGGCGGTGATGAAACACTGATTGCCGATGGCTTGCATTTGCCAACCATATTCGACGGATATCGTGCGAGACGGAGGAGCAAAAGTCGTATGGGAGTCATTAAGATCGAGCAGCGCCTGAGCGATGATGCCAAAGGCCTGGCCCAGTGAGGAGGCTTGCTTGATCTTCTCCTCGGCGAGTTTGAAGCGTGCGTCAACGTCCATTCCCCGCATCGCAGGATCGTAATAATTGCTCTTAAGTTCGTTCTTTATGTTCGACAGCATCGTCAAGGCCCGCTCGCGCTCGATGCGATCGATTGATTGAGCGCTCGAGGTTTGCGGAGCCAGCAGAACGACGAAGAGTCCAAGGACAAGGGTGCCTATCGCTTTGCGAGGTCGTTTGGGGGAGACGATTGTCATGAGATTGGTACTCCTTAGGAAAAACTTCGAACCGGTGTGCGGCGCCACGGGTGCCATGGCGCTGAGAAGTCAAAATATTGACACAGCCAGCTCCAATTGGACAAATTTTTCGGTGGGCCGCCTACCAGTATCGAATTTCGTTGTACCGGATGCGGAGGATCGATTTGTTGATCTGCCGAATGCGCTTCCGCAAGTTGTCGTCTTACTTAACGGGAGGGGGATTCGCAATGTGGTCATCCAGAAGTTTTTGCGCGCGGTCTCCCGGACTAATCAATGCAACCTTCTGCGACCAGTCGTAACCGCTGAAAATGCCCACAATTTCTGCATTTTGATTGTAGACCGGACTGCCGGAAAAACCGTCACGACTCTCGATTTTTACGGATAAGTACTGAAGCCCACGGAAAGAGTATGAACCGTGAAATACACCAGATGTAACAATCCGGCCTCCATGAGGCCTGGCGATCAGGAACAGCTTCTCGTTGTCTGTAGGAGTCGTCTTGAATGAGGGTATTTTGCTTTGCCTGCGCATCCCGTCCACCGCAAGCAATGCCAGGTCGGCGTCTTCATCAAATCTGATTACAGTCGCCTGCCGGCCATTTACCCAAACCCTCACGTCCAACTCATCGTGACGCGAAAATCCGAGAATCAGTTTTTTCGATTCGCTCAGCTCGCCGGACACGACGTGATAGGCGGTCATCACCAAACCATCGCCAACAAGAAAACCAGTGGCAAAACCGTTAGGTCCTGAATCCAACAGAAAAGAAACTGCCCGTTGAAAAGACTTTTGATTCTTTCTGGTGAATTCCAACTCCAGCGGTAAGGTGTAGCGCTCCTGTTGCCTGAAAACCCGCTGAAAGTTTTGGGCTGCGCACTCCGGCGCGATTAACACGGCAAGCGCTATGAGCAGAGTAATGCTCAAAATTCTATTGTTCATTTAACCCTCCCCTAAAGACACATTGGTGGACCTGATTCCAAGCCGTAAGTGGTTAAAGCCGACAACTAAAAAAGACCCGACTTCAGATGAATGCGTGGAGAACGCCTCCGAACAATTTCAGGCAGTTTACGCAAAGTGCGATCCGTTTGAACGGACCATCGAGGATTGCGGTAGCCGCACGAGCAGTCGATGCTTCCGAAAGTTGGAATCTTCTATCACAGAAATAGCTGGAGCGGTAGCAGTTTGACCGCCTTCTGTGCGTTTGTTAGCCTCAATTTTTATTACTCAGGAGAAAGGCAAACTAATAAATGTCAGCTGACGTTTTTATTTTGGGCGGCAAGCGTACGGCGATGGGGCAATATGTCGGCGCCTTAAAAGATATTTCCGCGATTGATTTGGGCGCCGCAGCGGCGCGTGGAGCCCTGGAAGCAACAGGTGTCGATCCCCAAGAGATTGACCACACAATTATCGGCAATGCCCTGCAAACGTCGGGGGATGCCATCTACGGCGCGCGGCACGTGGCGTTGAAGGCGGGAGTGCCATTTGATCGACCGGCCCTGACTGTCAATCGGCTCTGTGGCAGCGGAATACAGTCAATCGTTTCCGGGGCGCAGATGATTCAACTTGGCGAAGCGCGAACCGCACTGGTGGGCGGTATGGAATCCATGTCCCAAGCCCCGCATGTGATCCGGGGTGCGCGTTCAGGATTTGCTCTCGGTCAGGGAAAACTCGAGGACAGCTTGATGGTCGCGTTACTCGATACCTACTGCAACACACCGATGGCCGGAACCGCGGAAAATCTCGCGCGAAAGTTTGAAATTTCTCGTGAAGATCAGGACAAATATGCGTTGCGTTCGCAGCAGGAAGCCAAACGAGCGAAAGATGCCGGAATCCTGGCCGAGGAGATCGTGCCCGTCGAAGTAACGTCGCGTAAGGGTAGTTTCAATTTTGCAGAAGACGACCATCTTCGTCCGGAAACGACCTTGGAAGGCTTGGCGAAGCTCAAACCAGCGTTCGCCAAGGATGGTTTTGTGACCGCAGGCAATGCTTCTGGAATCGTTGATGGGGCCGCGGCGCTCGTTATTGCAGGCGAAGACTACGTTAAAGAGACCGGCGCCAAAGCCCTCGGTCGAATTGTTAGTTGGGCATATGCTGGTGTTGAGCCAGAAATCATGGGGATTGGTCCGGTTCCGGCATCGTTGCAAGCTCTGGAAAAAGCCGGGCTGCAACTTTCGGACATGGATCTTGTAGAAGTTAACGAAGCTTTCGCTGCTCAATACCTGGCCGTGGAACTGGAGCTTGGACTGGATCGATCCAAGACCAATGTGAACGGGGGCGCGATCGCTCTTGGGCATCCCCTTGGAGCCAGTGGCACCAGATTGGTATTAACTCTCCTGCATGAGTTACGACGCCGCGGCGGCCGTTATGGTCTGGCCACTGCTTGCATCGGAGGTGGTCAGGGCATCGCGATTATTGTCGAACGACTTTGAAACGTGGGCATGGCACAAACAACTTTTCCTGAAATTCCAATTAAAATCCAAATTCCTAACTAAAAAGTTTCGCACCACATTAGATCTCTCATCTCAAACGTAGTCGAAAAGCTGGCCTTCTTGAGAACTCAGACTGCTAGTTCTAATCGGCACAACTATTGCGAAAAACACTCGCTGTTGAAGTTTGCCGCATTGCCGTTCGGCCAATGACACGAGGAAGGTTAAGCTGAAATTTACTTTATAATGCTTGCGCAAGGCCCGTGTGACATGGTAGAAGGTCGAATTCCACCTTGTGGTTTTAGTCGCCATCTTCTTTTTTGCCTAGTTCCTTTGCTCTCGAATCCAAAGTTTCATTCTTGCACCTGCTGCCATGGCGCGCGGATGCTCCCGTCAACGTAACCATTTGCTGAAGGAGTTCCCTTTATGTCGAAGACCTTAAAACTCACTTGCGCGCTTTTCTTGACGCTCGCGATGAGCGCGATCGCGTTTGGTCAGTCTGCCACGCTCGGCGCTATCGGCGGCGTAGTGACCAACCCCAACAAGGAAGTGGTGCCTGGGGCTGCAGTAACCATTCTGAACACAGAGACTAATAAGGAAGAGTCCGCCGTGTACGGATGATCAGGGCGCCTTCCGCGTCGGAGGCCTTCAACCAGGCAACTATACGGTTAGGATCAGCAGTGCCGGGTTCGGCGCCTTCGAACAGAATGTCGTTGTCGAAGTCGGACGTGTTACAGAAGTTAATGCCGGGCTTACAATCGGTCAGGTATCGGGTACGGTTGAAGTAACCAGTGAAGCTCCGGTCATCAATACCTCACAGCAGGATTTTGCCAGCAACATCAATCAGACATCAATCAATGAGCTTCCGATCAACGGCCGGCGCGCTTCCAATTTCGTGCTGCTGACTCCCGGTGTCGTGCCGGATGGCAACTTCGGCTTACTCAGTTTCCGCGGCATCTCCGGTTTGCTTAACAACAACACCGTAGACGGCGGAGACAACAACAACGCTTTTTATGCTGAGGAACGCGGCCGCACGCGTATCAGCTACGTTGTCAGTCAGGCTGCTGTTCGTGAGTTCCAGGTTAATACCTCAAACTATTCCGCGGAGTATGGACGTGCCGCCGGTGGTGTGGTTAACACAGTCACCCAAAGCGGAACCAACTCGTTCCATGGAATGCTGTTCTATTACCTTCGCGACAACAGGTTCGGTGCTACGAACCCGACGACGACACAAACGGTGTTACTCAATGGTGTCCCCACCGCGCAAAGCTTTAAGCCGGAAGACAAGCGTCAACAATTTGGCGGTTCGATCGGTGGACGCATCATCAGGGACAAACTTTTCTTCTTCTTCACATACGATGAGCAGAAAAGGGATTTCCCTGGCGCAGCAATATTTCCTAGCGCCAACTATTTAACCTTAAGTGCAGCCAATCGGACTACACTCAAGTCGCGAAACCCGGCGGTTCTCACCGACGCCCGGATCGATGCGGCTTTGAGCTTCCTCGCAGGTCTGACTGGTCCAGTGCCGCGCACCCAGGATCAGCGTATTTTCTTTCCCAAGATCGACTGGATCATCAACTCGAACCACACCTTAACCGGTTCTTACAACCGTATGCGTTCGCAGTCGCCCTCTGGAGTTGAAACTCAGCCGACTACCACGAAAGGACTGGCGACATTCGGCGATGACTTCGTACAAACAGACAGTCTGAACATGCGTTTGACTTCGACTCTAACGCCGACAATTCTGAACGAATTTCGCTTCCAATACGGACGCGATAACTTGTTCGCTTTTAGCAATCCGCCTTCCTCGGGTGAAGAAATTCTCGCTACTTCAAACGGTCGCGTGCCGCAAATCTCAGTGTCCAGTGGTGGCAGCTTCATTTTTGGTAAGCAAGACTTCCTTGAGCGGTACGCCAACCCCGATGAAAAACGCTGGCAGTTTGCGAATACCACGACGGCAACGATGGGCAGCCATACCTTCAAGTTTGGCGGAGACATCAACCGCGTTAACGACTTGTTGGATAACCTCAGACTCGAGAGCGGCAGTTACGCTTATAGCAACCTTGGTGATTTCATCGTCGACTATGTCAACGTGATCACCGGCAATGGATTAAGTACGTCTCAGTGTTTCGGCATTGCCGGTGCGAGAGCCGCGCTTCGAGGTGGTCGCTGCTACACCAGTAACTATCCAACAGGCATTTGGTCCGACTGCATTCAGAATTAGGACAACTGACTACAACTTCTTCATCCAGGATGACATTCGGGTAACGCCGCGACTAACTGTCAACCTTGGGCTGCGTTACGAATACGAGAAACTGCCTGAACCGCAGATTCCCAATCCTTTGACTAACCTACCTGGTCAACTGGTCGGGCCGGATCAGACTAAGTCTCTCCCGGCGGACAAAAACAATTTTGGACCGCGCTTCGGTTTTGCCTACGACATCACAGGAGATGGCAAGACATCACTTCGTGGTGGCTATGGCATTTACTACGGACGAATCATCAACTCGACGATTATCAATAGCATTAGCAATACCGGTGTTTCCGCAGGACAACGAGTGTTTACCCTTGCTGCCACGGCCGCAGGTGCTCCGGTCTTCCCGAACGTCTTCGCAGCTCCTCCTGCGGTCACCACGGCCGCGCCAAGTATCGTCGTCTTCTCAGAACATATGGCGAATCCGCAGATTCATCAGGCGGACATTGTGTTCGAACGAGAAATCATGCCCAACACTGTGATATCCGGCGCATTTCTTGTAAGTCTGGGCCGCAGGCTCCCGACTTTTACTGATCGGAACCTGCCGGCACCCGTCAGCCGGACCTTCAACTTCATTAATGGAGGACCGCTGAATGGGCAGAGCATTACGGTTCCTTTCTTTACGGGAACGCGACCGGACACAAGATTCTTCGCCATCACCGAAATCACCAGCTCGATCAAGTCTGAATACACGGCGCTAGTGCTTCAGGCCAATCGGCGATTTTCGAAAGGACTCCAGTTTCAGGTCAATTACACTCGTTCACGAACGACAGACACAGGACAGAACTCAGCCACGTTTACTTTCACGAACGGTCCGCTCAATCCTTTTGATTTGAGTCTGGAACCGGGCCGGTCGAATCTCGACATCCCGCATAAGTTTGTAGCTAGCGCCGTCTGGACGCCTGGCGTGCCCTTTGGTTTGAAGGACAGTGCGGCAGGTCGGGCGATTTTTGGTGGATTCACCATCTCGCCGATCGTCATTGTTGCGTCGGGTGTCCCGTATTCGGCAAACATCAGCGGCTTTGGGCCCAGTTCTATTGCAGGCGGCATCACGGGTTCCGGAGCGCTGGGACGCATTCCCCTGTTGTTCGAGCGCAACGCGTTTAGGCAACCAAAGGTCGTGAACGTTGACCTGCGCGTCTCGCGGCGGTTCCGGTTTACGGAAACGGCCAATCTGGAAGTTTTGGCGGAAGCGTTCAACCTTTTCAATCGCTACCAGGTGACAAGCGTTGGTACGACGATGTACACATTCTCAGGTAGCAACCTTGACTTCCAGCCTGCCACTAACGCTTTTGGCGTTCCGAGCGGAACAGGTAATTCTCTGATTCGTGAACGTCAAATCCAATTTGCCGCCAGGTTCCACTTCTAAACGGAACTCGGAAACAAAAAAATTACCGGGTGGGCCTTGCGGCTCACCCGGTTTTTTTTGGATTGGCATCGAAGGCTAGATCAGACGGTCGCCTTCCAACGTTGCTGAGTCCTGGCGATAGTGGCAGCCTCGACTCTGGCGATTGTGCAAAGCTGCTTGCGCAACAATTAACGCCACCTCCACCGCGTTTCGAAGTCCAATCAAGCCGTCGTCTAGTTTGGTAGTGCGATAGAAGGTTTCAATCTCGTTCCAGAGGTGACGCAGTTCGCGTATTGCACGCGAGAGTCGTTCGGCACTTCGGACCAAGCCAACATAGTGCCACATGATGTTCTGGATGTTTTGCATGTCGCCCTGAATTAAGGCTGGGTCTGCGTCCGCGGTCAGTCCGCTCTCATCCCAGGAAGGAACGTTGGCGAATTCTGTGGGTGAGGAGGGCGTCTGTTGCAGTGTTGCTTCGATTTGTCTTGCCGCGCGATCACCCCAAACCAAGCCTTCCAGCAGGGAAGTTGAAGCTAAACGGTTTGCGCCGTGCACCCCGGTACAACTTATCTCTCCCACTGCATACAAATTTTCGATATTCGATCGCCCCCACTCATCAACAAGTACGCCACCGCAAAAGTAATGAGCGGCCGGCACCACGGGGATAGGCTCGAGCGTGATATCCACACCGGCCTGAAGACACCGTTCGTAAATATTGGGAAAGCGTTCGCGGATGGCTGCGGCGGGCATCCGGGATGCAATGTCGAGCAGCACGTGCGACTGATCGTGCTTTTCCATTTCGCTGTGAATCGCCCGCGCCACAACATCACGTGGCGCCAGGTCCTTCCATTCAGGCGAATATTTCTCCATGAAGGGATACCCGTCAGAGGTAAGTAATATGGCGCCTTCGCCGCGCACGGCTTCACTAATTAAGAAACCTTCCGCCCCCGGGACCGCGAGCGCAGTCGGATGAAACTGGACATATTCCGCATTGGCTATTCGCGCACCGGCTCGATTGGCCATAGCCAACCCATCGCCCCGTGCTCCCGGCGGATTCGTGGTGTTGCGATAGATCCTTCCCAAGCCCCCAGTTGCCAATACGGTTGCGGCGGCGAGATAACGATGAACCGTGTGTTCGCGCCGATCAAACATGTAGGCGCCGTGACAGGTGATCGCTCGGTAATTTGCCAGGGGGTCGCGCGAGTGATGCGGGAAAGTAATTAGATCGACGGCAGTAACATCAGACTCAATAGCAACATTTGGGCAACCACGCAGGGCAGCGATCAACCCAGTCATAATTGCCTTGCCCGTACCGTCGCCGACGTGCAGGATGCGCCGGCGCGAGTGGGCTGCTTCGTTAGTAAACAGGGGCTGACCTTCAGCATCCTGATCAAAATCCACTCGCGCTGTCTGCTCCAGGACTTCATGGAGCAACGGTGGTCCTTCAGTAGCCAGGATTCGCGCCGCCTCGGGCAAACTTACTCCAGCACCTGCTTCAAGAATGTCAGCAGTCAGGAGTTCAGGCTGGTCATCGATGCCGCGACCGACAATGCCACCTTGGGCGTAGCGCGTGTTGGATTCGTGAGGATCAGGAGCGCGAGTGACGACTGTAATCTGCCGTTGACTATTAGTAGCGAGACGTAGGGCTGCAGTGGCACCAGCGATACCACAGCCGATGATCAGCACGTCGGTTCTATTCAATGGTGTGCTCTTCGACGGGATTCATCCAATGGCGATCATTCTTTCGACAGCTCTTGCGGCGCGCCGGAGAATGTCTTCGGGAATTTCAATCACGTACTGATTTTTCCTGAGCGATTCCAGCGTATCTTCGAGAGTAATCTCGTTCATATGCGGGCAACGGACGCTGCACAAGCGCAACATGTCTTTTTCTGGATTGGCGGCTGCGATGTTATCACCCATCGCACATTCGGTGAGTAACAGATAGTGCGGTGCGGAGCTGGTTTCGACGAATTTAATCATTGCCCCCGTACTGCCGGAAAAATCGGAAGCCGCAACGACCTCCGGACTACATTCGGGATGCGCGAGAATCGTGACATCAGGAAACTGTTTGCGGACGTTGATAATGTCCTCAACAGTAAATTTGTCGTGCACCTCGCAGCGTCCCAGCCAGCCAATCATCTGATAGTTCAGCTGACCATTAGTCTTCTTCCGCGGGTCGGTAGTGGGAAAGATTATTTCCTTGCCGGTCTCTTTGGCGACGTTCCGCGCTAAATACTCATCCGGTAAGAATATGACCGTTTCGGTTTTCAACGATTCCACTACCGCGCGAGCATTACCTGAAGTACAGCAGATGTCCGACTCCGCTTTTACGTCGGCATAGGTATTCACATAAGTAACAACCGGAACTCCTGGAAACCGCTTCTTCAACTCTCGCACATCTGCCGCGGTAATACTGGCCGCGAGCGAGCAGCCGGCTTTCTCTGCCGGCAAAAGCACAGTCTTGGTGGGATTCAAAATCTTTGCGGTCTCCGCCATGAACCGTACACCGCAAAATACGATGATGTCTTTGTCAGTTTCGGCGGCGCGTCTCGCCAGCTCGAGGGAGTCGCCCGCAAAGTCTGGAACCGAATTGAACAGCGCCGGTTCCATGTAGTTGTGGCCGAGGATCACAGCATTCTTCTCTGCTTTCAGGCGATTAATCTCAGCCGCAATCTCAGACTTCAGTTTTAATTCAAAGTCTGGAACGACGGCGGATAACTTTGCCTGCATCGCCCGGTACATCTTTTCTGGGTCAGTCTCTTTATTCATCTCTTTCATCAGGTTCGATCAGACTTTACTATTAAACTGAAATCAAAAACTCGCGCTGAATGTGTCAACTCACCAACAGAAATAAAGTCGACTCCCGTTTCAGCGATCCGCCTCACCGTGGCCAAATTCACATTGCCCGACGCCTCCAATTGTGCGCGCCCGCCACTTAACTTAACGGCCTCCACCATCATTTCCGCACTCATGTTGTCCAATAAGATGCGAGTAACGCCCAATGCGATTGCATCCTCCACATGTTTCAATGTCCGGGCTTCGACTTCGATTTCGAGATCAGTTCCAGCTGACCTGGCAAGTTCGACTGCCCGCGTCAAGACTGCCGGCGTAGTCGATATGATTATCCTTGATCAAAATCATGTCGTAGAGCCCAAAGCGATGATTATGTCCGCCGCCATTTCTCACGGCGAGTTTGTCTATCGCTCTTAGACCCGGAGCGGTCTTCCGCGTATCCAGAATCCTGGCGGAGGTTCCGGCAACACAGTCAACAAACTGCCGCGTTAGCGTGGCAATGCCGGACATGCGACCCAGAAAATTCAGAGCCGTGCGTTCAGCAGTCAGAATAGAACGTGCGGACCCGTGAATGGTGGCGACAGTGGCGCCACTTTCTACAGAACATCCTTCCGCGACTGCGGCCTCGAAAGTGACATTTCCATCTAGAGTCCGGAAGACGGCGGCCGCGACAGCCAGTCCTGACACAACACCGAGCTGCTTTGCGTTGATCAATGCCTCAAGGCGAGCATGCTCCGAAACAATTGAGTTCGTCGTTGCGTCGCCGGAGCCAACATCCTCGTCAAGCGCGCGCCTAATCAGACTCTCAATCTCAGCCGGCAAGACCTCTTCGCGATCCGCACCGCTTTCTACCTTAACTTCCGCTGCCATGCCTCCGAGTTTACATCGTGGCTATGTCGGGGGCTACTTGCTGGCCCCGGAGAGCAATGAATACCTCAGGCTGCCCTGGGCACTTGAGTGGGGGACGTGGCGATAAACGGCTGTTTTTGTTGGGCTGAAAAACTTCTGGCATCGATACCAGCCGATTTGCTAGGATGTATCAGCCTGCCGGGCATCTCGCCCAATCTTGTAATTCAATCCCGAAACCTCAATAAACGATGCTTAAAGAGAATAGCAATACAACCTATCTGGACGACTCTGGGCCGACGGAGCAGCCGCTTGCAGATCCAGTAATGAGTTTCTGCAACGCGCTCCCCGATCCAATTTACGCCTTTGACAGTCAGGGGCTGTTGACGACGGTCAATAACAGCGGTGCGCTGCTGCAGGGCCGTTCGGCCGCGTGGCTGCAAGGTAAGCGTTGCTGCGAGATGTTTTGGAACGTTGAGAATTCTGCCAACTGTATCGTCGATCGCGCTCTCGAGACCGGACAGCGGGTGGAAGTCGAAATGCTGGCAGGGAGTGACGCGAAGCCTACTTTAATTATGGTTCAGCCCGAGGCCGCTACGGACACGATGGCTCGCAGGACAATCGTCATCGCGCGTGACATCTCGGAGTTACGAAGTGCTGAAGCGGAGGCTCTGGCGCAAAGGTCTTTTATGGCCAGCGTTGCCGACCGCAGTCCGGACGAGATCTACGCGTTAGATACTAACGGGCGTATCACCTGGATGAATGAGCGCGGCGAAGCTGACAATTCATTGATGCTGTCCGGCCGATACCTGATTGAGTTTGTCGCTGAGGATTCCCGGGAGTTAACAAACCAGAAGCTGCAACAAGCCCTGGCCGGCGAAAACGCAGAGTTTGAAGTGCGCGCGGTGCGAACGGACGGAACGCTTCGCGATGTTGAAGTTCACACTTCACCGTTAAGGAAGGACAACGAGGTTTCCGGGATTCTCGTTTTCTTGCGTGACGTCACTGATCGCCGGAGGCACCAGGAACTGCAGGCTCAGTCGGACAAATTGAGAGCCGTGGGAGAACTCGCGGCTGGTGTGGCTCACAATCTAAACAATTCGTTAACAGTGATTCAGGGCCGGGCTCAACTACTAATGATGCGCACCAGCGACGAAGCCGTCGCCAAGAGTCTCAAGATCATTACCAGCGCCGTAGAAGAAGGCGCGCAAACCTTGCGCCGCATTCTGGAGTTTGCACGGCGTGATTCGGCAAAAGAATTCGCCCCGGTCGACATCACTGACTTGCTAACCTCGAGCGTCGAGATCGCCAGACCCAAGTGGCAGAGTAAGGGTGCTAAGGCGAAGATCGAAGTTAAGTCCGAATGCAGTGGGCCGGTTTACGTGATGGGCGAACTGGCAGAATTGCGCGAAGTCGTGCTCAATTTGATCTTCAATGCTGTCGACGCGATGCCAGACGGCGGGCAGATCGAGATTGGCACCCGCACCGAGATAGAGAGCGGTTGTTTCTGGGTGGCAGACAATGGTTGCGGCATACCGCCTGAGGCAGCGGCTCGCATTTTCGAGCCTTTCTTTACGACTAAGGGCAAAAGCGGAACGGGTCTCGGCCTTTCTGCATCGCATGGCATTATCACGCGGCACAAAGGTGAGATTTTGGTCGTCAGCGAACTCGGCGAAGGGACACGCTTCGAGGTGCGATTGCCGCTCTGCGAAAAGAACGACAGATATGTGAAGAACTCGGCTCCGGCTTTTGATGAGATTCACGATACCAGTGAGGATCTAATTTCGATCAGGTAACCCCGCAACCGTCCGAAGTTAAACCACACATTTAGTCTGCGAAGCATACAGTCATAATTCCGATTGTAGTGTGCTGATCTTCCCGAACTGCTCTAAACCTAGTTCTATCAATCGCTATAAGTGAGTTTGTTGGGTTTCCTACCGCGGGTATGGGTGTTGCTCATACTGGTCAGTGAGGCCGAGCCGTTTGCAGTGCGGCGCCTCTAAATCTGACAGCGGAGGGGTCAATCATGGGTTTACCAAACAGAGATGAGGTGGAAGGAAAATTTGACAGAGCCAAAGGCACGGTCAAAGAGAATGTCGGCAGAGCCTTGAACGATCGAGATCTGGAGACGGAAGGAGCTGCCGATCGGGCAAGCGGAAACGTCCAGGAAGGATTTGGCACCGCGAAACGTAAGGTCGGCGAAGCAGTCGAGGACATCGGCGACGCCATCAAGAAGTAGCTCTAAACAACCAACGTTAAAAAAAGGGCCTGTGACGAATTTCGGTCGCAGGCCCTTTTAGTACCAAATTGGGAGTTGAACTACTCAGTGCGTACGTGGTCGCCGCCTACATCTGCGAGCAACTCTTCGAGCCGTTCGATTTCTTCATTGCTCTTCGCTTCGACGCCAATGAGAATGCCACCCTCGCGGAGCCCGGTTTCATAAACCTTCGCGCGATACTCAGGTATGCCGGCGCCCACCAGCGCGCCAATCACACCCCCAGTCACCGCACCTGCTCCGGCTCCTGCCAAGGCTGCGGCTATTGGACCGGCAATGACGAGATTAATACCCGGCAGAATGATAGTGCTGCCAACTGTAACCAAGGCGGCTAGCACTGCACCCACGGCAGTCCCTAGTGCTCCGCCGATACCAGCGCCGTCTGCTGCATGCGACTTAGCCTGCACCGCAAATTCCTTGGTGCGCGTCGCGTCAGACATCAACACACTAATATCGTCGCGCGTGTAGCCTCGTTTTAGAATTGCGTCAACTGCGGATTCCGCGGCAACTCGATTCTTAAAAAGTCCTGTAACCAATGCTGGTTTTGCCATAAGAATTTCCTCCTAGAAACTGAAGTTTCCTTTGTCTAAAGAACTCCTTTCGCAACGGCCGTGCCCGACGCCGCCTGTTGATATCCTCGCCTCACAGCGGTTTGGGTTTCGCTGAGGCTCGGTAAGCAAACACTGGAATCGATATATGTTTGGGTTCGGTACGGATGTAGGTCCTACGGACCAGGAGATGAGGTTGTAATGTTGAAGGTGGCAGAATACTCTGCGTGAGCTAAAAAATTGTATTCCCTAGTCACCAATCCTTTGAAGATACTTCAGGTCAGCTCAGCGCAGGCGTTTGGTGGCGGCGAACGCCACCTTGTTGATCTCGCTCGGTCGCTTACGGACCGGGGACATGAGATCCATGTAGCTGCGAGGTCTAATTCCCAGTTACTCGACGAACTAGATTTACCCCCAGGAAGAATCGTCACGCTTCCGATGCGCAATGCTCTTGATGCGAAAAGCGCCGCCGGGCTTGCGCGACTAGTACGAAACCAAAACATTGAAATTGTTCATGCTCACATGGCGCGCGACTATCCCCTCGCAGCCTATGCGGTGCGACGAAATCCTGGCGCGCGTCTGATCGTGACCCGCCATGTACTGTTTCCCTTAAATCGTTTACACAAAGTGACACTGGCAAATGTGTCGCGAGTGATTGCCGTTTCGCACGCCGTCGCGCGAGAGCTGCGCGCCCAAGCGCTGATTGCTCCAGAAAAGGTGACGGTTATTCAGAACGGTGTTGATCTGAAAAAGATCGAGGCCGCTCGCAGTCGTTTCAACCGAACAGAGTTTTGCCGGCGGTGGGACCTGCCTTCAGAGAGTTCCCTCGTGGGAAGCATCGGGACTTTCACGCGCCTAAAAGGGCACGAGGACTTTCTGCACGCCGCCGCTTCCTTACCAAACCGTTCTGCCTTCTTCGTAATTTCCGGAACTGAAAGCCCGGCTACCAAAGATTACCGGCGACGACTGGAACGCTGGATTCAGCAACTCAATCTCACCGACCGTGTGAGTTTAATCGGGCGGATGGACGACATTAGCGACTTATATTGTGCTTTGGATGTCTTTGTCTCTGCCTCGCATAGCGAGTCTTTTGGTCTGGCGATTGTCGAAGCTATGGCCGCCGGGACAGCAGTGGTAGCGACCAAAACAGACGGTGCTCAGGAGATTATCGAAGATGGAAAGAGCGGAATTTTAGTTCCTATTGGAGCTGCTCAGACAATGGCGGACGAGATCGGACGGCTCTTGGTTGACCGCCGGCGGCGCGACGAACTAGCTGACAATGCCCGCGCACATGTTAGCGAGCGATTCAGTCTCGAGCGAATGGTTGACGAAACAGAGCAAGTCTACGAACAATCTCTTTCGGACAGATAGAGCCAGATTTCCGGTGTTGGGGGCAGTCAAGTCCAATAAGCTTCAACCTTGCGTTGCTTACGATGAGCGCTATGAGTCTCCTTTAGACGCGTAGCGTCGCTATGATTTTAGCCCGGCCTTTTAAGGCCGGGGCAAGGTCAACAAGAACAGTAACGACTTGATCCAGGCGTTGAGACCTGGCTAAATTCACACCGACGCTACGCGTTGCAGGCACTATCTTACCGTGTTTACCCTTGACCCATCACAGCGCATCGATCTTCGCGGCGAGGATAAAATCGCTTTCTGTTAGCCCGTCAATCTTATGAGTCCAAATTGTAATTTCTGTGCGGCCCCAGCCGAAGCAGATGTCGGGATGGTGTCCTTGTTGTTCCGCTAACTCTCCGACTCGATTCACAAACGCTAGCGACTCCTTGAAGTCGCGATGTTTGTATATCTTCTGCAGGTGATGTTCTCCCACAACAGACCATTCCTTAATCTCGCCGACGAGTCTCTGAATCTCATCGCCTTTTAACGGTGGCACCCCGCCACGACACGGAACACATTCACGATTAGCTAACTCGCTCATACAGTCTCTCCAGTCGTCGCCTTCTTCAAAATCGCAATCTGTCCGGCGTGATAAAGGCTGTGTTGCACGGCGCCGTGGAGAGTTATGTAGACCGATGGCATGCCCTCAAGAATCGGCTCGTCGAGCCGCTTTTCATCAACCGCAGCAATTGCCTCATTCAAACGTTGATGACTTTCGCGCAAGCTCGTCTGTGTGTTTTGCCACGCTTCATCGCTGGTGTCGTCGATCGTGGGAAAGTTCTCTTCATCGGCTAGCTCGGCCCGGTCTCCAGCGATACGCCTTCGACAAGCGTCACTCCAGGCTTTGATGTGGAGAACCAGTTCCCAAATACTATGCGCGCCCGCGATGGGCCGAGTCGTCGCCTGACTTGCGGTGACATTTTCCAGGATCTCCAGAACGGACGGACCATGCCAGGCGTCGCCCGCAAAAGCTCTCTGCAGTTGATCGCGAATCCTTTCGGTTTCTTTCATCATTCATCTTCCTTTTCTAAGCGCTCTGTGCTGACACATCAGTAAGAGAGGCCAACCTAACCCAGCGCGGACTGTGGTGGCTCTATCCTACGAAAATGGGGAAAACGCGTTCTTATCAAAACACGAGCGTCGCTTGCTAAGATCACGTTTGACCGGATAGTCTTACCTTAAGCCTTAATCAAGTCAAAAAGTAATCGAGCGAGCACGGCTTGAATCGCAGCTTGTGTCAGCCCGAGCAATGCCGAGGAGGATTCGGTTGGCCGTCATTCATCCCTTCAGCGCTCTGCGCCCGCCTGCGGAACGAGCCAAACAAGTCTCCAGTGTCCCTTACGATGTGGTGAACAGCGAAGAGGCGCGTGCGCTCGCAGCCGGCAATCCTTTAAGCTTTCTTCATGTGTCAAGGCCTGAGATCGACTTACCGGATGGCACGGATCTCTACAGTGATTCCGTTTATCGAAAGGCACTTGAGAACTTTAAGAAGTTGATCGCCGAATGTCCGCTGCAAACTGAAGACGTGCCCAGCCTGTATCTTTACCGGTTGATCATGGGTGACCACGAGCAGGTTGGTGTCGTCGCGTGTTGCTCAGTTGACGAATACGATCAGGACTTGATTCGCAAGCACGAACGCACGCGCCGCGACAAGGAAGACGATCGCACTCGCCACATGATGGTGTTACAGGCGCAAACCGGGCCCGTATTTCTTACTTACCGGGCGCGACCAAAAATCGACAACATGGCGCTGGAGACGACGATGACGAGGCCGCTCTACGACTTCACCGCCGACGATGGAATTCAACACACCATCTGGCATGTCCCTGATGCCGTACGCTTCGTGCAAGCCTTTCGAGACGTTCCGTTTCTCTACATTGCCGATGGACATCACCGGGCAGCGAGCGCCAGTCGGGCACGCGCGGAATTGAAGAACCAAAGCTTTGGACATAGCGGAGACGAGGAGTACAACTTTTTTCTGACGGTAATCTTTCCGGACAATCAATTGCAGATTCTTCCTTACAATCGGGTGGTCAAGGATCTAAATGGATTGAATGCCGAAGCCTTCCTGACTGAAGTAAGAAAGAATTTTGAAGTGGTGGAGAATGGTAAGGCCGAGCCCGCCCATCCAAACACCTGGAGCATGTACCTTGAGGAAAAGTGGTACGAACTCCGGTTGAAAAAAGAAGCCGCAGCGCCACAGGGACTCGTGAATTCGCTCGATGTCTCAGTGTTACAAGATCGTCTATTGGATCCGGTTCTAGGGATCAAAGACGTTCGCACCGATAAACGAATTGATTTTGTTGGCGGCCTGCGCGGCACTAAAGAACTCGAACGGCTAGTGAACGAAGGGAAGGCGGCGGTAGCTTTTTCATTGCATGCTACTACGGTTGAGGATCTGCTCCGCGTTTCCGATGCGGGCGAAATCATGCCGCCAAAATCGACCTGGTTTGAACCAAAACTTAGAGACGGTTTGCTGATACATAAGATCTAAAAAATTGCCGATTGCCGATTGCCGATTGCCAATTGCCGATTGCCGATTGTTTCAATGAGGATTGTTAACTGAGAAATGATGATTGCTTTGAGACCGCTGTTATTTAGCATTCATCATTCTCACTAGGAACAATTGGCAATCGGCAATCGGCAATCGTAAATCTAAAGCTATGCTGGTACTTATCGCTGACAAATTTGAAGAGTCCGGACGCAAAGGTTTGCTTGCACTTGGCTGCAAGATTTCCTACCAGCCGGACTTGAAGGATGACGCGCTGGTTGCGGCTGTCGCTGAGGTTCGTCCCGATATCCTCGTTGTACGCTCAACTAAGGTTACGGAACCAATGCTCGACGCCGGTTCTATAAAGCTCGTCGTGCGGGCAGGGGCTGGCTACAACACAATTGATGTAGCCGCTGCATCAAAGCGCGGTATTTACGTCTCGAATTGTCCGGGAAAGAATTCGATTGCGGTTGCTGAGTTGGCGTTCGCGCTGATACTCGCCCTGGATCGGCGCATCGCAGACAACGTGATCAGTCTGCGGCGAGGCGAATGGAATAAAAAAGAGTTTTCGAAAGCGCGCGGGCTCTTTGGTCGCACCCTTGGTTTGATTGGCGTCGGAAAAATCGGACAGGAAATGATTCCGCGTGCGAATGCTTTTGGCATGCCTGTTATTGCCTGGAGCCGCAGCCTGACTCCGGAACGCGCCGAAAGTCTTGGTGTCGCGTACCGGGCGACGCCCAAGGAAGTTGCCGCTGAGTCCGATGTAGTAAGCGTTCACCTTGCGCTCAAGCCTCAAACCAAGGGAATGATTGATGCTGATTTCTTTGCAGCCATGAGACCGGGTGCTTATTTCATTAACACTGCGCGTGGGGACGTTGTAGACCAGCCGGCGTTGACCGAAGCAATGAAGACGCGAGGTATACGAGCCGGGCTTGATGTCTTCGCAGCCGAACCAACGTCTGCTACCGGACAATTTGAAGATCCAATTCGCCAAGAGACGAGTCTCTATGGCACCCACCATGTGGGCGCCTCTACCGATCAGGCGCAGGAGGCAATCGCGGCGGAAACGGTGCGCATCATTCGTGAGTTTAAGGAGACCGGCAAAGTCCCTAACGTGGTTAACCTGGCGCTACAGACGCCGGCCACGCATCGACTCGTGGTCCGTCATCATGATCGTCCCGGCGTGTTGGCCGGTGTGTTGGACGCCATCAAGGCGGAACAAATAAATGTGCAGGAGATGGAGAACATCGTGTTCGAAGGCGCCGAAGCCGCGGTAGCCCGAATCAATCTCGATCGAGCGCCTGATGAGAAGACGCTTCAGCGTTTGCGAGCGGAGAACGCTGACATCATCGAACTCAACGTGTTGCAGCTGGAAGCGAATTGAAATTAGTCCATGAGAAAGATCATCGCGCAAATTTGTATGCTCGTGGCCTTCTTGGCCATCAGCATTGTTGTCGGTCGTGCACAACAAGCAAAGGACCTCAAAGTTGTGTATGTGGCAGGTAACGTAAAAAATCCGGCGGGCATCCCTTTTGTAACCGGAATGCGCTTGCGCGACGCTCTCGAAGCGGCCGGCGGCGTAAAGGACAAGAGCGACAAGGTTCGTGTCGCTCACTTGCGCCTGGTTGATGGTGAGTCGAAACTAAAAGCCAAAGTTGATTTCACTTTGATTAAGAAGCGCGCAAGCCAGAATGTATTACTAGAGCCTTACGACATCATCGATGTCTCCGACAAGCGGGGTTCTTTTGGACACCCGTCCGGTAGGTTTCGCTTACCTCCAAATTTCCTTGATTCTCAAACTCCGTAGAGACCTAATCCTGATTCAATGAATACGAGTCTCATCACAGGAGCATCAAGCGGAATAGGAGAAGCCTTTGCACGACGGCTGGCGTCACTCGGGCGCAACGTGCTGCTCGTGGCTCGTTCCGAAGATAAACTGGTGACTCTTTGTAACGAGCTCGGTCGTACCAATCGAGTTCGGGCACAGTACGTTGTTCTCGACCTTTCGGAACCGAATGCGGCGGCGCGCCTTTTCGAGGAAGCCGAGAAGCGCGGACTCGAGATAGACATGCTGATTAACAACGCTGGCTTTGGTTCGATGGGAGACTTTAACAAACTCGATCTGGCCCGGGAGCTGAACATGATCGATCTCAATGTTAAAGCGCTGGTGGATCTGACTTATCGTTTTCTCGCGCCAATGCGCACTCGCAAAGGCGGGACGATCATTAATGTTGCCTCTACAGCTGGATTTCAGCCGGTGCCTTTCATGGCCACTTACGCCGCAACGAAAGCCTTTGTGCTTTCCTTCTCCGAAGCTATTTGGGAAGAAAACCGGCAATATGGGATCGAAGTGTTGGCGCTCTGTCCGGGTGTGACCGACACCAATTTTTTCGAAGCAGCGCGGGGACGTAAACCGCCGGCGCGCGTTGCGCAAACAGCTGATGAAGTAGTTGACACGGCCTTAGGTGCCCTCGGTCGCGACAAGGGGCATGTGGTTTCAGGCCTCACTAATGTGGCGATGGTTGTAGCGCAACGTTTCGTGCCGCGCGCGACCGTAATCCGCATCGCCGGGCGCATGATGCGAAAGAGTTTTGGTGAGAGCGACAAGCGCTGATTCAACGGGGACTTGTTAACGGGAGAAAATGATGACGGAACGAATCTTTAACTTCAGTGCAGGCCCGGCGGTATTGCCCTTACCAGTCCTGGAGGAGGCGCAACGCGACATGTTGAGCCTACCCGGCGTGGGAATGTCTGTTATGGAAATCAGCCATCGCTCGAAAACCTTCGACGAGATTTTCGCGAGGGCTGAATCGGGCCTGCGAGAACTACTCCACATCCCGGACAACTACAAAGTGCTGTTTTTGCAGGGAGGCGCCAGCCTGCAGTTTTCAATGGTGCCCATGAATTTTCTGCCGGCGGAAGGCAGTGCGGACTACATCATCACCGGGAGCTGGGGCAAAAAGGCGCTTGAAGGAAGCAAAACGTTCGGGCGGAACGAGAGTCGCAGCAACAACTGCTGACGGTGGCTTTACACGCGTTCCCGCCCAGGACGAACTAAATCTCGACCCGCATTCAGCATACGTTCACCTAACCACAAACGAGACCATCGAAGGCGTTGAATGGAAGAATGAACCCAACGTAGGCGACGTGCCCCTTATCGCCGACGCCTCGTCCGACATTTTATCTCATGCGATTCCTATCGAGCGGTACGCTTTGATTTACGCGGGTGCCCAGAAGAACATGGGACCGAGTGGTGTGACACTTGTCATCGTGCGCGACGATTTGTTGGCTCGTATCCCTGACGGCCTGCACACAATGCTCGACTACCGGACCCATGTCGAGAATAAATCGCTCTACAACACGCCTAACACCTGGGGCATTTACATCATTAGCCTGGTGTGCAAATGGATTCGGGGAATAGGCGGCCTTGCCGGAATGCAACGGCAGAATGAAGAAAAGGCCCAGTTGCTTTACAACGCGATCGATAGCACCGAGTTTTACCGGGGCCATGCCGACGCCGACTCACGCTCGCTCATGAACATAACTTTTCGACTACCCTCCGAAGAGCTGGAAAAGAAGTTCTGTGCGGAATCGACCGCGCAGGGTTTGGATGGATTGAAGGGCCACCGTTCGGTGGGTGGTATTCGTGCCTCCATCTACAACGCGTTTCCTGTTGAAGGCGTAGCCGCACTCGTTTCGTTCATGAAGGAATTTGAACGAACAAACGGTTAGCCGCAATAGTCATCTTAGCCGGGGCTCGCCCCGCGTTTACGAATTAACACTTCCTGTCATCCCCACTGAGATGGATTCCCACGAACCGGCGACTGACGCGCTGACTCGAACATTGGTCGTGCAGCGCGAATACGAGAACGTTCGTCTGGATACCTACCTTGCTTCACAAATTGAGGGTTGGAGTCGCGCCCGGCTGCAGCACCTGATTACGGATGAGGAGGTGCTGGTAAATGGGAAACCTGTTAAGTCGTCTTACAAATTGCACCTCGGTGACGAGATTGAAGTTGAACTGGTGGCCCCACCAACAACGAATTTCGCGCCGGAAGACATTGCTCTCGATATCATTTACGAAGACGACCAGCTCGTTGTCGTGAACAAACCAGCGGGATTAGTTGTTCATCCCGCAGCCGGAATTCAATCAGGAACACTCGCCAATGGTCTCGCGTACCACTTCGCTAAGCTTTCGACGAAGGGCGGGGCAATCCGTCCCGGCATCGTTCACCGTCTCGACAAAGACACATCCGGCTTAATGGCCGTGGCCAAAACTGAAATCGCTCACGAACATCTAGCCGAGCAGTTTCGCGAGCGATCGGTTTTTAAGTCTTACCTCGCTCTCGTCCACGGCGTTGTCGAGCGCGACAAAGGCCGGATCGATCAACCCTTAGCGCGCGATCCACGAAACCGTACTCGCATGGCGATTGTGCGCGGCGGCCGGACAGCGCTCTCAGTCTTTAAAGTGCAGCGACGCTATGAACGCTTCACGTTGCTAGCCGTAGAGATCAAAACCGGCAGGACTCACCAGATTCGAGTACATCTATCTTCGTTAAAACATCCGGTAGTTGGTGACGAAGTGTATGGCGGTGGCAGAGACAACACGGTGAGAGAGAAGAAGGTGAGGGTCGAGATTCGAAAACTTGGCCGGCACTTTCTGCATGCTGGGGAGTTAGGGCTGCGGCATCCGACTTCGGGAGCGGAACTTCACTTTCACGCGCCATTGCCTGCCGAACTGCAACACTTGCTGGATGTGCTTTAACCATTGAGTCATCGAGCCATTGAACCATTGAATCATTGAGTCATTGAGTCATTGAGTCATTGCGTGATCCGTTAGTCGAATGATTCCCCCTCAACAGTTACTCAATGATTCAATGACTCAATGTTTCAATGACCCGATGATTCAATGACTCAATGACTCAATGACCCGATGACTCAATGACTCAATGACCCGATGATTCAATGACTCAATGACTCAATTATTTTCACGGCATCGGCTCAAAACGCGCTATTAATTTTTGAAAGCGAGAATCGGAGCGCAGATTGTCGAAGATCGGGTCAACGCGAATCAGCACTAATCCCGGGTGACGATTTTCGTAGGCCTTGTCCAGGTACTCAATTGCCCTGTCTTTATCATTAAGACCCGTATAGACGATTGCCAGATAGAGTCCCGAGACGTAGCGGCGCCGAGAGAGTGCCTGCAGCCGAGTCAGAATAGCCTCCGCTTCCTTGGGTCTTCCCGCCAACCCATAGGCGAATCCGAGCGAAGCAGCGACCTCCGGATCGTTTTCCACTGAGCCTTCTTTCAGCGGACCAGTTCCTGGTGAATACAACGAGTTTCGCAATTCATTAATTGCCTGTTCGTACATCCCCTTCTTTGCGTAAGCCAAACCAAGATAATGGTGCGCCACCCAAAACGATGGATCGATTTCCAGAGTCTTTTGGTACTGGGCAATCGCGTCGTCGTAACGATGTTCAAAGTAGGAGTAGAGTCCGGCATTCGAACTGATGATCGGGGAAAGCGGATCAAGTTGCTGCGCCTGTTCGATCTCCTTTTTCGCGAGATCGAATTTCCCCATCTGCACGAGATAGGACGCATACCACTGATGCGCCGTGGGATATTTTGGATTCAACTCCAGGCCTCGCTTTAAATCGGCTTCGGCGCCCAGCCAATCCCAATCGTAAGCAAGTTTGATAAAGCCGCGCGAGGTGTAACCTTCCGCCAGCGTGGGATCGATGTCTATTGCTTTTTGCGCCGCCGCCTTTGCCTGGGGCATTTCCGCTAGCGGCGGCACGACACCAATGTCGCAAAGCAAAGCATAGGAATCTGCAAGACCAGAATAGGCGAGTGCGTAGTTTGGATCCTTTTGTTCGGCGGCCTGAAAGTACGTGATGCCGTTACGAAGGCCAGCTTCGCCACGTTTGTTCCAAAAGTAACGGCCTTTCAAATAGAGTTCGTAGGCTTCCGCGTCTGTGGTGTAACGCTTAGCCAGGTTCTCTTCGTCAGCACCTGTAAGGCGAAGTTGCAGTTTTGCCGAGATAGTTCGCGCTATCTCATCCTGCACAGCGAGAATGTCGGACGGGCTGTTGTTGTATTCGGCTCCCCAAAGTTGCGAGCCATCGGCAACATCGATTAGCTCGGTCTTGATCACAAGCCGATCATTATGTTTCACCAGGCGACCCATTAACACGGCGCCAACTTTCAGATTCCTTCCAACTTCCTGCGGATCGGGATTCTTTCCTTTGAATCTAAAAACTGCGTTTCGCGACATGACTTTCAGACCCGGCAACCTGGAGAGACTGTTGATGATGCTTTCGGTGATTCCATCCGACAGATATTCGGCATTGGGATCGCCGCTATCATTCGCAAAAGGAAGAATGGCAACGGAATTAATTTTTGGCCGCGAAAACTTAAAATAGGCAAAACCAGCAGCCATAGCGAGCATAGCAACAACAAGGGCGATCAAAATCGCCTGCCAATGTGAACTAACGAACCCGGACGGATGTCTTGCATCCAAAGTCGTCTTTGCGATGATTCGCGTCGTATCTGCCGAAGTAACGCGGCCCTTAATCGCTCGACCCATGCCCGCGTCAAATTCCTCAGTCTGGATTGCGCCGCCTTCGCGCGACTCGGTAAGCTCTTGCCGTAATTGCTCCAGATCCAGTTTTAAATCCGTGATTGTTTGATAACGCTTCGTACGATCCTTCGCGAGTGCTTTAGAAACGATCCGTTCGAGTTGCCGTGGAACATGTTCCGATTGCCGGGACAATGGCGTCGGCTCCTGGTCAATGATCGACACCCTGACGTGGCTTTCAGTCGGACCAGTGAACGGCGCCTTGCCGGCCACCATTTCGTAAAGCACGACGCCAAGACTGAAGATGTCAGTGCGTATGTCGAGTGAGTCGCCTTGAGCTTGTTCCGGTGACATATAACCCGTCGTGCCGAGAATGGTCCCGGGATTGGTGTTGGTGATCGTCTTCGTTACGGCTTCCGGGTCGGACAGCGGCGAATCACGTTCGCTGAGTTTGGCCAATCCAAAATCCAGGACCTTGACGAACCGATCACGCACAAAGCGATCGTGACGCAACATGATGTTTTCCGGTTTTATGTCGCGATGGACGACGCCGGCTGCGTGTGCTGCTTCCAGTGCCATTGCCACTTGAATGGCGATCCCTAGAGCCTCGTCGACTTTAAGCGAATTGCGCCAGAGACACTGTCGTAATGTCTCTCCGTCGATAAACTCCGTAGCGATGTAATGAGTTTGTTCTGTCTCTCCAATTTCGAAGATGGTAAGAATGTTTGGATGGTTGAGTGCGAGGATCGCACGCGCTTCATGTTTGAAACGGCGCACGCGATCTTCTTCACGCGTCAGCTGCAGCGGCAATACTTTGAGGGCCACTTTGCGATTATGTTGTTTGGTATCCTCCGCGAGGAATACTTCGCCCATTCCGCCTTTGCCCAGTCGCTTGAGAACACGATAGTGACCGACAAATTCAGAAGCTGAGGGGGCCTCGTTTTGGGGGGAGTTGGGATCAGGCATGGAAGGACGAGTCCCTTAAAAAAGCAACGATGCGCAAGTCGTCCAAGGACCCGCGCATTGTATCACCGCGTGAACTTTGCAAACGATAAAGTGATTTTCAATCGACTGTGTTGTAAGCCAGACGGCTTGGTCAGTTGCGCTCGATATGTTTCAGATTTAGGATTTGACTGCATCCGGGTGAACCCTCTGAAGGGGCAACGAGATCCAGTTGCCGCGGCATCGAATTGGCGGTTCACTCGGCGTAAACCAAAGCAACACTAACATCACACTGAATTATCGATTATGACCCCTTTTGCCGCTCGCATCGTTTCCAAACTTGCTCTTGTATTGTGCTGCCTCACGGCTGCAACCGGGATGGTTGTCGCTCAACAACAGCAACCTAAAGCGACGCCTACGCCGCCGATTTCGGCAGACGACAAACCAATCACGACCTTTATTCGACGCGTGCGCTTGCCTATCACTGTAGTCGACAAGAAGGGGCAGTTTGTTCCTGGGCTAACTCAAAACGACTTTCTTGTTTTTGAAGACAAGGCGCCGCAGCAAATTGAAACGTTCTCTGACGATCTCGGCGAGACCCTGCCTCTCTACGTCGTGGTGTTGATGGATACATCTCCTTCGACTGCAGGCAAGTTGAAATTCGAACAAGAGTCGGCGATGAACTTTATCCAAACCGTCGTGAGACCGCGACGGGATCGCGTGCTCTTTGCGACTTTTGATCATCAGATTGAATTGAAACAGGACTTTACCGATAAACTTGATCTTTTGGACCGCGCAGTTTTTGGTGTGAAGAAACTAGGCACCCAAACAGCGCTATACGACGCTATCTGGCAATTTTGCGACGAGAAGTTGCGGTCTGTTTCCGGCCGCCGTGTTTTGGTGGTCATTACTGACGGTGAAGATACCTACAGTCGCGCCGATTTGCGCGACGCGATTGATATTGCGCAGCGAACGGAAACGACGATCTATGTGATCTCCACCAAGGCAGGTCTGTCAGGAGCAGTTCCCGGCGTAAAACTCGGCGAAGTGAAAGACAAGGCCGATAACAATCTTGTGAAGTTGGCAGAAGAGACTGGTGGCGTCGCCTTTTTCACGGGCGATATGCTTGCGCTCGAACGCTCGTTTACGAGAATAAACAAAGAACTGCGCGCGCAGTATTTGGTAACTTATAAGCCAGGTAATGATCGCTATGACGGCAGTTTCCGTCGCATCGAAGTAAAGCTTGCGAATGGCCAGGGTGGTCTTAAAGTTCGAACGAAACAGGGTTACAAGGCGATCGCAGATGCCGTTACGCCCTAAAGGTGTTGTAGTGAATTCAAGAATTAGAACATTTCTTTTTCTCTCCCTCCTCGTTACGTTGCTGTCTGTCGGCAGTTCAGTATCGGCGCGTTTGCTATCGCAGGAAAACTCTCAGGAAAAGAACCGCCCGCGTCGAACAAATGAAGCGACGCCGGCTCCGAGTCCGACGCCCGTGCCGCGCGAGCCTGTCCCGCAGGATTCCGATGACGTGGTACGAGTTGATACTAGTTTGACCAATATTTTTTTCACGGCAGCAGACAAGCACAAACGTTTTATTGGTCACCTGAAGCAGGAAGACATTCGCATCCTTGAAGACGGTCAGCCGCAGGAGATATTCACGTTTCAGCAGAACATCGATCTTCCCCTCTCGACCGCAATTCTGATCGACTGTAGTGCTTCAGAAGAACGAACCCTTCCGGACGAGAAGGCTGCGGCTCGTGCCTTCCTGGAAGCGGTGATGAGGCCCGGACGAGACGAAGCTTCGATTGTGTCGTTTACTGGCGAAGTAACTCTTGAGCAGGGCTTCACTGGGAATCTTGAACGTTTGCGACGGGCGATCGACCGCGTCGAGTACGTTCCACCCTCAGGTTATATTGGCGGCGGCGTAGTGGTTGGCGGAACTCCGCCGATCTCAGGACAGAACCAGATCCTTGCAGGATCAACGGCAATCTGGGATGCCGTCTGGGCCACTTCTAATGAATTGCTTTCGGATGCTGCGCAGGAGTCGCGCCGCGCCATCATCCTGCTAACTGACGGCGAAGACACGATTAGCCAGGTGAAGATGCATGAAGCGATCGAACGTGCGCTAAAAGCTGATGCTCTGGTTTACACCATCGGCATCGGCGACAGTTATCACTTTGGCGTGAATGAAGGTGCTTTGCGAAAGATCTCCGAACAAACCGGTGGCAGAGCCTACTTTCCGCGTAACGAGCGTGAATTACGCGAAGCCTTTGTGCAGATTCAGCGCGACCTCCGCGAGCAGTATTTGATTGCCTATGCTCCCTCGAACAAAGCCCAGGACGGCACTTACCGCCGCATCCAAATCGAGGTAGTAAATCCCGAACTGCGAAAGCAAAACCTCAAGCTCACCTATAGAGCCGGTTACTTTGCCAAGGGCGCTGCCGCCGCGCCCGTTAAAAAGTAAGGAAAATGGGCCGTTGCTGCGGCATTTCTCACACATTTTCACCCCAAACTGCGCCGACAAATCGGATGACAACTCTCGGCCAACACTGTTATACTGCCCGTGCAGCAATGGTTTAGCTGCAAACTCTCGGGTCACCCAATCGGTTAAATCTTACTCACGAATCCGCCCACACGAGAAAATCTAAGCAGCCTCTCCTCAAAGGCCGTCGCCACTCCATTCAGCTTCCACATGACGAAGACTTCATTGAAGCCACGGCGCGTCTTGATCGCCGACGATAACGAGAAAGTTCTGTCTTTGCTGGTCGAGCTACTTGAACAGGAAGGATACGAAGTCTTTCGCGCGCACGATGGTGGCACCGCATTGGAGCTCGCTCTCACTAACGAGCTCGACGTAATCGTTAGCGATGTGGTGATGCCTGTCATCGATGGAATCGAACTCTGCCGGCGCCTGAAGCGTCACGTCGAAACTGCGCGAGTACCGGTACTGCTTATCAGCGGTGTACGCAGAACCTCTGATGACGGGCTCGAAGGCTTGACCGCGGGCGCTGACGATTACCTCGACGTCCCCTTTCGCAACGAGGCTTTCCTCGTCAAGGTTGCGAGACTTGCCGAACGACACCAGATTGAAAAGCATTATCGCGAGATCGTCGAACAAGCGGCCGACATCATCTACACGCGCACCATCGATGGTCACATCACCAGTATCAACGCCGCCGGTTGCGCTTTCTTTGGACGCAGCCCCACCGAACTCGTCGGAGTTCATCTCAGTGATCTGATTGGTGAAGAGGCCGGCTTGCACGATACGGAAGAGACGCGAAACCTTTCTTCCGACAAACCAGTCCGTTCACTTCATTGGCTAACGAATGCCGAAGGACAGCTACGTTATCTCGAAGGGATGATCACCGTCGAGGCGAACAATCGCGGTGAACCAACAGCGGTTCGCGGCGTCGTCAGAGATCTGACTGATCAAAAGTTGGCCGCCGAAGCCTTAAAAGAGAGTGAAGAACGTTATCGTCGATTGGTGGAGTGTTCGCCTGACGCGATCGTAGTAAGTAGTGAAGAGAAGTTTGTCTACGTTAATTCTGCCGCGGAAAAACTCTACTGCGCGACGAATGAGCAGCTGATCGGCACGTCGATCCTCCAAATAGTCCATCCCGATTATCGCGATTCCGTGAGTGCTCGGATCAAAACGATCGAGGAGCAGGGCCGGCCCAGCCCTTTGGACGTGCAGAAACACCTCAGGTTCGACGGTGAAATCATCGATGTGGAAGTCACCGGTATGCCGATGACTCTGCAAGGCAAGCCGGCCGTTCAAGCTGTAATTCGTGACGTGACCGAACGCACACGCGCGCGTGAGGCCCTGAAAGAAACCGAAACCCGTTTGCAGACCGTAATCAGCGGCGCGTCGCTCGTGCTTTTTGCAGTCGATCGGGAAGGAATCTTTACACTCTCCGAAGGCGAAGGATTGCGGGCATTGGGCCTGAAGCCAGGTGAAGTGGTAGGTCGCTCTGTGTTTGAGGTCTACCGAGATGTGCCACAAATCATTGCCAACATTCGTCGCGCAATGTCAGGCGAAGCTTTTTCCGAGCCAGTCGAGGTTGGTGAACTAGCGTTTAATACTCGCTACTCTCCACAGCTTGATAACGGCGAAGTGATTGGCGTAATCGGCGTTGCCACAGACATCACTGAAACTCGCAAGTCCGAAAAAGCTTCTCGCGAGAATGAGGAGCGTTATCGCGAGTTGGTGGAAAACGCTAACGACATTATTTATACGCACGACCTGGCCGGAAACTTCACTTCACTCAATCGCAGCGGCGAGCGAATTGTTGGCTACACCTGGCCGGAAGCCGCGAAGATGAATATTGCGGACGTCATCGCGCCGGAGTATCTCAAGTTGGCGCGGCAGATGATCACTAAGAAGGCCAATAGCAAGACCCCCACGATCTACGAAATTGAACTAATTGCCAAGGATGGCCGTCGCATTCGAATTGAAGTTAGCAGTCGCATTATTTTCGAGAACGGTAAACCAGTTGGCGTGCAAGGTGTGGCTCGCGACTTAACTGAGCATAAACGATCTCAGGAAGCACTGCGGGAAAGTCAGACGTTCTTCCACAGTTTCATGGACAACAGTCCAAGTATCGCCTTCATGAAAGATGAAGAAGGGCGATACGTTTATGTCAACAAGCCTTTCGAGGATCTGTTTGGCCAGAAACTCGACTTTTTGCGTGGGAAAACCAGTTTCGATTGGTTGCCGGCGATCACCGCGCAGGACACTCACGAACACGATTTGTCGGTGCTAACCAGCGGCGAGCCCCAGGAAATTCTTGAGACAGTGCCGACGCAGGATGGCACACCACATCACTGGCTCGTCGTGAAGTTTCCGATGACCGACGCTTCGGGTAGGAAGTTTGTTGCGGGTGTCGGTGTTGATATCACTGAGCGCCGGCAGGCCGAAAATGCTTTGGCGCAACAGGCGGAGCGCGAAGCTATTACTCACGGCATTTCGCAGGCGGTGCGTCAAACCCTGGAAACCTCGGAGATATTTCACTCCGCAGTCCGTGAGTTGGGTTCCTACCTCGAAGTCGATCGGTGCTCGCTTTTTATGAAAGATGAGAAAGCCGGGCACTTGCGCAACGTGGCTGAATATCATGCGGAAGGCGTTAAGGCGGCGGCGACCGACTTTGCGCTCGGCGACTTAACCAGCCTAACCCAAGCTCTCCTTGAAAAGCGTGTACTGGCTTTCAACGATGCAGCAAACGACAAACGCATCGCGACTCTCTACGAAGCGATTCTTAAGCAAGCGGACGTGCGGTCGATCATGTATGTCGCCATCAGTGCCGGCGATGAAGTACCCGCTGCGTTTGCTCTTTCTACTACGCGCGAACACCGCAATTGGAGTGATTCTGATATTGCCCTGGCGAAAGCAGTTGCGGATCAAACGGGAATTGCAATTCGGCAAGCGCAGCTCTATCAGAAGGCCGAGGCCACTTCCACGCGCGAGTCTCTGGTTAATCGCGTTTCCACCGCCTTGCGGGCCTCCCTCAGTCTGCAGGAAGTTCTCAGCACAGCCTCGAGAGAACTGGGCCAGGCTTTGTCTGCTTCGCGCGTCTACCTACACCTTTACGATCCGGAGAATCCCGTATCGCCGGTTGAGCACGAATTTGTAGCTCCGGGAATCAAGAGCATCAGCGAGCTCGAAATCAGTTACAACGCTCCGATGGGCCGCCGACTTTTCGAGTCCGAAAAGCCCATTGTGATAGCGAATGCCCAGAATTATGGCGAAGCAGGAGACGAGTTTTCAGCCAGCATCCGCGCGGAAGCTCAACGCTTCGATGTCCGCTCGCTAATCAATTTTCCAGTCGTCGTAAAGGGGCTGTTCCGTGGTGTTCTTTGCATACATCAAACTGATCGGGTCCGTTATTGGAGCGATGATGAAACAGCATTGGTTGAGGCCGTGGCGGAACGGCTCTCAATTGGCATCGCCCAGGCGGAGCTTTTCGAAATGGTGGCGCGCGGTAAGCAGGAATGGGAAACCACCTTCGACGCGATGTCTGACGGTATCTTCATCTTCAATCGAGATGGGCGACTGAAACGTGTCAATCGGGCGGGCGCCGCGATGGAAAGTACCCATCCGCGACTGCTGCTTGGCCGGAAATGTTGCGACATCCTGCGCACCAGTGCTGAAGACGAAGGCTGCGTAGTAGAGAAAGCGATCGAGAAGCAGCAGAGCGCGACGATTGAAATTACTCCAATAGGATTAAAGCGTCCCTTGCTCGTGTCCGTCGAACCAGTGCCGGACAACGCTGACAAAACGATGGGTGTCGTTTGCACCGCTCGCGATCTTTCTGAGCTGCGCAAAGTACAGGCCGTAGCTCGCGAACACCAGTCGCTGCTGACTAACATTCTTGAGAGTGCACGCGAATCGATCTATGCGGTTGATCCCCACGGCCGCTTTAAGTGGTGCAATACTGCAACCCAAACGGGATTGGGCTACAAACGGGATGAATTCATTGGCCGCCTCTTGCTGGACCTGGTGCATGAAGGTGATCGCGAATTGGTTGCTGAAAAGCTGACCGCGGCACTCGACGGGGCAGCTCAAACGTACGAAATGCGTTTCTTTGCCCCCGATGGGCAACTGCGTTATGCGCGCGTCGACAATTCACCGTTAGTGGTTGACGGCAAAGTGACCGGCGTTCTTGGTATCGCGCGCGACATCACCGAACAGAAAGAAGAACGGGAGCGTGCCGCGCGCGCTGACAAGTTGCGTGCGTTGGGCCAGTTAGCTTCCGGCGTGGCTCATGATTTCAATAACTCGTTGGCTGCGATTCTGGGAAGAGCACAACTGCTGCGGCGGCAACTGAAAGATGATGCGTTAGTTAGAAACCTCGACATCATTCAAACCGCGGCAGAGGATGCAGCCGCAACCGTCCGGCGCATTCAAACTTTCGCTCGCAAGGCTCCGGCGAAAGAGTTTGAAGTGCTTGATGTTGGAAGTTTGCTTAATGACGCGGTTGAGATTACGCGAACGCGTTGGCAAAACGAGGCTCGTTTACGCGGACTTGATTATCAGGTCACCCTCGATGCTAAACCTGGTCAGACTACCTACGGCAGTGCTTCGGAACTGCGCGAGGTTTTTGTGAATCTGATCGTTAACGCTGTTGACGCCATGCCCGAGGGTGGCGATCTCGCGATCACATGCGAGCGGGAAAATGGCCACTTGCGTTTACGTTTTGCAGATTCCGGGACGGGAATGGCGGAAGACGTAAGGCAGAAAATCTTCGAACCTTTTTTCTCGACGAAAGGCGCTCATGGAACGGGGCTCGGCCTGTCGGTCAGTTACAGCATTATTGAGAGGCACGACGGCGCGATTAGCGTCAGCTCAGAAATAGGCCGCGGCACTGAATTCACCATAGATCTTCTGGCTTACGACGCTGAGCTTATCGATGAAACCGATGTAATGACGGTGGCCGATCAAGCCTCACTCTCAATCCTGGTAATTGACGATGAGGAGTTTGTTCGAGAAACACTGGCAGACATGCTGGAGGCGATGAGCCACAAAGTGTTGATGGCGGAAAGCGGGCAGGACGCGATTCAGAAGCTGGAGAACGGAAGCTTTGATCTCATCTTTACAGACCTGGCGATGCCGGAGATGGACGGCTGGGAAACTGCGCGTGAGATTCGTAAGCGGCGGCCGGAAATGAATATCATCCTGGTCACCGGTTATGGTCCAGGCACCACTCCTCCCGATGGTGAAGCAAAATTAGTGAATGCCATTATTGGTAAACCTTTTGATTTTATGCAGGTAAGCAACACGATTGCTCAAGTTTGTCGCGAACAACCTACGCTTGAGCCAGTAAATGTGTAATCAATATCAGTTGTAATTCATGATTCCAGCACTGGCGGTGAAGCCTACGCCGAAGCCGACAACCATCGCCGGTCCGCGCCATTCGTTCTTCTCAGCCAGCATGAATCCGGTGGAGGCGCTCGAGAGGTTGCCGTAATTCTTGAGCACTTCGTAGGAACCGTGAACCTTGTCTGATTCTGTGTCGAGATCCAACTGGGAGCAAACTCCGTCGAGGATTTTCTTACTCCCGGTGTGAATCAGGCAGTTGTCCACTTGAGCCAAATCGGAAACGGGCGAATCGGGGTGCTGTAACACATTTCTAACTGTGGTCACGGCATAGTGGGCACCCCGCGCTGGAACTGTGGGCCGCATGAAGTATTGCGGGCGGCCCTTGAGATGAGGATCTGAGCTGTTCGGTATCATGGTAAGGAGATTCATGTCATCAGCTTCCTCGTTTGTTAAATGCGAGATGGGGCCAAATTCGGGTTTGCCTTCTTCCTTGCCAACCAGAAGTGCTACTGCCCCATCGCCAAAGAGCATCGTCTGAATGACAAAGGCCGTATCCAACCTTTGCTGTGCAAATTGTTCGTCATTTATTTTGTTGTCCTTTCTGAGCCGTAGGAGTTCGCGAAAGCCGTGGTATTCATCCCGCAGGAGTGGCGCGGCATAGGGAGTGTGATTTTCAGCCATTAGCACCATGGCCATCTGGCCGGGATTGGCTGCCAGATACCATTGGGCGACTTCAATTGATTTCAGCAGCACCGAACAACCTTGTGCTTGCATGCTGACAGTTCTGAGGGAACGCGACAAAAGACCGTGAGTTTGCCCCATTACTTCTGAGGCGAGGCACGGCAGCATGTGATCTGGGGTGTTAGTCGCAGCAACTAGCAAACCGATTTTCGTCGGATCGCCTTGCCATTTTTCGATACAGCGCTTGGTAGCGGCGACGCCGAGTTCAGTGGTGGAGCTGGTTGGTCTGGCTGGCGCATTGCCGGCGAGAAAATCAGCATAGTTTTCCAAGGTCGAGTAACGCTGGTCGACGCCAAGGCTGTTGATCGAGTTAATCAGCTCGGGGGAAACCTTATGCATCAGCGACGAAACGAGGTCGGTCGTCTGCAGGCACTGCTGGGGGGTTGCGGTAGCGGCTGATAGTAGGTTGATCATCGGTTTCTCCTGGGGGCCGAGATTGCTTTCGCGTTCGTTCATTTCTATTTCAATGCGCGTGCCACAACTGCAAGATGTCGGTTTACAGGCGTAAGTCCGCTAATCAGAACAACTTACTTCAGAACTCAGAAGCCGCGACGCTCACGCGGGTTGGATACAAGCTATCCAAGAATTGAGCTCAAGGCGGGGATCAAGTGATTTGTTAGTGAGTGCGAGCGATCTAGATTGGTAATGAGGTATACAGCTGTGTACTTGGTAGCCGACTTTTCGAGCTTTGCTTTGGCGTTGCCTCAAAGGTCAGATAGTGTGTTTTGCTTCGTCTTTGCCCTGGACGGCTTGCTGAGTCAACATCAACCGGCACAAACATTTCGATGACCCAGTATGAAATTGAAAAACTCTGGATTAGTGAAAGTCTCAAGGTCGCTTTTCGTTTTGGGGACGTTGTTCGTCTCAAGGCCGGTGACCGGCAAGGAGAAACGGGAGAAGTGATTGCGCTATTTAAGCTCGAACCGGTTCCCACGTATATGGTCGAGCTTCCAGATGGCACAAGTGAGGTAGCGCTCGAACCGGAACTCGAAAACACTGGAGTTAACAGTGGCAGGATTCTGATCCTTCACAAGGACGGAGAGGATATCGCTGGTCGCCCGAATCGTTAAAGAGAAATCCCTCTACCGCATCTTGTAGCGCCCGATCGTAGCCTCGCCGATGCTGCCAAAATAGAGAAAACCCTCATGCTCCACAGCGTTTGCGATCAGAGCGTAGCAATCGTCCGCTCCATTCTGCAGGTTTTCCACTACCTGACCTTTTGTATCCAGACCAAGAACAAAGGAATAACGTTTTGCAGCGGGTCGCAAGAATTCGGGCAGTCGCCAAACAGCTTTCCGCAAAAATGGGTAAGGCAGGAGTTTGTCGAGTGTAGCGTCTCGAGGTGCGGCAAGGGCCAGCCAAAACCTATCCTTGCCATTTGACGAGATGCCATCAGGAAAGCCCGGCAGGTTGTCGATAAAGATTTCAGACTTGCCGGAGTTGGCGCCGCTCAACCACACCCGATGAATCCGGTACTTCCCCGTTTCGTTAACGAGGACAAACGACTGGTCCGGACTGATCGCAACGCCATTTGCGAAGCTAAGTCCGCCCATAACAACACGAGTAGTTTTCGTCGATGGATTATAGGCCAGGAGTCGTCCGGTCGACTGGTGCTCTAAAATGTCTGCTTTGTAATTCGTGAGGGGGAACCTGGTTGAGGCATCGCTAAAATAAATCGTTCCATCGGTGGCGATGTCCACAGTGTTGGCGATTCCAACCCTGACGCCCTCAGCCTCATTCGCCAATACACTAACTACGCCGTCGCGAGTCACCAGGAGCAGTCCTTTAACCGCATCCGCGACGATAAGGTTCCCTGAGCTGTCGAACTTTAAACCGAGCGGCCGTCCTTTCGTGTCAGCAAACAATTCCGGTCGTGTGCCATCGCTTTGCAGTCTCATGATCCGGCCATCATCCAACCCTCCATAGATCCGCTGCTGAGCGTCGATGGCCACTCCCTCCGGTGCGAAACCAGGACCCAACGAGAGTCTCTCCGTGCCGGCGAGCCGTTGGTTTTGCTGATAGATTCCGGTGAGCGCAGGCGCGGGCGAAGGAGTCCAGGCCACAGGAGCAAGCGGAACCGGCCAGAACAAAAGATAAGCGAGACCGATGGTTATGATTACGACGATTATCAGGAGTACCCGTTTGATGACGGACATAACAATGGGGCTGAGTTGAGTTCTGTGATTGAGTTAGCGGGTCGTGCGTGATTGAGTCATTGAATCACATTCGTGATTGAGTCATTGAATCACATTCGTGATTTAGTCATTGAATCATCGGGTCATTGAGTCATTGCGTGATAACTTAGTCGAATCATCTACCCGACAATTCGCGAAATGACTCGTTGATCCGATGACCCGACGACTCAATGACTCAATGACCCGACGACTCAATGACCCAATGACTCAATGATCCGATGACTCAATGACTCAATGATTCGATGAGTTAGCGCTCGCCACGCTGTACTTCAACCTCGCTCTCCAAGGTTACCGTGAGTTGTCGGATCGCGGGTTGATCCATCGGTTCGATTAGACGCAGCGCTTCATCGAGAATCCGGCGTTGGTGTTCAGGCCAGTTCGCTTTTCCGGCAACGCTGCCCAGGTCCCCTTTGTAACAAGCGGCGCGTGGCGGCCGCACAGCTTCAACGACATCCTGGGCAACCGCTAGTGTCATAGTTGGCAGACCAGAATGCTCAAGTGCGCGGGCAATAAGGGATACAGATTGGTGACACAGCCGCGACGCGGGAATGAGTAGTGCGGCTTGCACGTCGTAACGTCGCACTCGTTCCTGAAGCAGCGGCACCAGCTCGTCAACAAGCCGGCTGGCGTTGGGAATAAATCCGGAGAAACTCCAAAACACCGGGCTTAAGTCACCGATGATTCGGTTTGCGGCAAACTCGAACAGGCGCTGCAGAGGAAGTTGAGTGTTTAGATCAGACTCTACGATCACCGGATCATATCCGCGCGCGGCAAACTTCAAGTCGTCGGGTCCAACTTCAATTGGTATTTCTCGGAAGCTTAAGTCGCCCTCAGGGTCGCTGATATTGAAAGGCTGGGTTCCGTCCAGATAAGCGCCAGCAGAGGAAATCAACGCCAAATTAAGCATCGATAAAGCACGCCGTGACGGGGTGAATGGCGCTCGTCTGTTAGTCACAAACGGATAGGATTCACCAACGTCACCGTTGACTGCAGCGGCGCCATGTTCGCGCTGCCACTCGGCATAACGCTTTTGCCACTCATCTCTTTGCTCAACTATTTCCACAATTAATCCTTCTGATCTGCGGACACGGCGGCCTTTGTTCGCGAACGATAAGTGATTATGACCAATGCAACAAGAGCGGCAATCATAGCAAGTGCAAGGGCCTTGACGGAATAACTGTGGAGGGTATCGAAGGAAATTCGTCGGGGATCGTCTTTAGGAAACACGTCGATCGGTGCCCCAAACCCACTCTTCAACGCCTGCATTCGAGCTCTTATTATCCAGTGACCCACTCCGGTCGCGACTACAATTGTCAGCAGCGAAACCGCTTCGATTACAGACCAGACAGTTTTGCGGAAACGGAATAATCCCCCGATTAGAACCAACAAACTTATGGTGAAGCCGCTAATGTTTATTAAAGCCAGGCAGAGACTGACTATGGCTCCGGCGGACTCCCGGCCATTGGGTAAATGTACTAAGACAGAAAATGCTGAGGGCGCAACAACCGCGCTGAAAAATAAAGCTGCGCCCAGCCACATCGCGAGCAAGATCAAACGCAGGTGGTTGATGGTCATGTTTGCCCGGGTCTTCTGATCGAACTACAACTAATCAATCGAACGGTGTAATTTCGGCGAGCAGTTTGATTTTAGGAGGCGTAATTTCCGGAGGCGTTAGCTCGCGTGGGTCTGGCGCCTCACGAAGCCAGGACAACGCACGTTCGAGTTGTGCCTGATAATCAACCAAATCCAAAGACATGAAAACGTTGGTTCCCAGACGAGCAAACTTCTCGCCGGCCATCTGGTGCATTCTGCGCGCCGCGCCGGGTCTTCCGATTTCCAAATGATGAAAAGCGACTGCCGACTGAATCATAGCCTGCAGGAACAGTTTCTCATGCTGCCCAACTTCTCCCATCCAGCGTTCTTCCCAGGCGTCATGTGCCGCATGAAATTCCCCGGCATTGTATAAATCGATGCCGGCAATGTACTCGACGGGATAGGCGGCGATGTGTGCGTCGGTATACGCCGGACCGTCGTTAATACTTGAATGTGTTGGCGATTTAATCAGCACGCTACTTTGATACTCGAGACCACGAAACAAATTAATTCACGCTCTATTGGAATTCAGCCGCGCGGCGATCACTTTCGCCGCGGTCGCGCCGGCGCCGGCTGCACTCAGAATCGTCGGCGCCAGCGGATTTGAAATGTCGCCCACAGCAAACACATTCGTAATGCTGGTCTCGTGTTTATTGCTCACAACGATATAGTTCTGATCATCCATCTCTAACTGGCCGCCAAAAAAATCCGAGTTCGGTTCCACGCCGATGCGCACCAAAACCCCTTTGACTGCCATTTGAAACGGCTTGATTGCGTCTTTTCGCAGAATCTCCACGGCTTCAACTTCCGAGCTGCCGAGGATGCGTGTGGCCACAGCTTCCTTGAAAACTGTAATGCAATGGTTCGTTCCCAACTGTTCGGTGAATTCTCGGCGCGCTCGAAGTTTCCTGCTGCGATTGACGAGGGTCACCGTAGCACAAACTTCAGACAGCAACAGTGCATTCTCCACCGCCGCATCGCCACCGCCGATGACGCAGACATCCTTTCCCGCGTAGAGATCTTTGTCGCGCGCTCCCGATTCAATGATTCCTTTGCCGATAAACTCGAGTTCGCCAGGGATATCTAATCGCCGACGTCTGACACCGGTAGCGATAACGATGCAAATTGCTTGAAGCTCTTCACCACTCTCCAGAAAAACTCGTTTCGTCCGCAAATCGACTTTCGCAATCTCAACCTCCGTCCAAAGATCGAAATCAGCGTCGTTGGTTCCAGCGCTGAAGCTTTTCAGAAACTCCTTTCCATCCTGCGCCCGCAGGCCAGGATAATTCTCGATTGGCCCGTAGATAGAATGAAGCTGGCCGCCAATTTCAGTACGCCGTTCAAGAACCAGAACATCTAAACCCAGCTGGTCGCACCACAAGGCGGCGGCAAGGCCCGCAGGTCCGGCGCCAATGATCAGGACGTCATGCATGCTCTGGTTCGGAAGGCGGAGACTCGGAATTCTCGGATTAGGTTAAGTCACAGCGCTCTTGGATAGTTGCTCTTCCCTAACGATTGCTGCCACTTCATCAGGGCGGAGGCGCGACGCTGCCGGAGTATTGCTTTTATCGACGAACTTTATTGCGGAGGTCATCTCGCTACCATCAAGCTGCCAACGTCCGTTGGCATTTTGTTCAACCTCATTCAATCGAGAAAGCAGCATAGTCAAATCCCGGCGTTGAATACGCGGTCGCACCACCGTTTCTGCCCAGGAGTAATAGGGATAATCAAAACGATAACTCCACCCATTTGAGTACGGCGTTGCGATTAGAAACATTTTGCCGTGCGCGTAGCGTGAGATTGCGATAACCGGCGCACCATGCTTTGCAGGGTCGAATCCCTGCGGACTGAAAACTTCGGGAGCAATTGTAACGAGAGTCATCTCAACATCGTCCAGCTCCTCGGCCCTGGACGGGCCTTTTTCAAAACTCTCAATTGCTACGGCGACCTGTTGCCAAGCGTCCCGCCACAAGTGTTCATAGGCGCCAATATTCGTTACGACTTGCTCCACTTCCGGCAACACCAATTCGTAAGCTTTGGCCTCGTCCACCGGGGTGCCACCATTCAAATACTGACCGAGCGGCGATCCTTCCTGTGAATCGTTACCGGCTTGATCTGATCCTTGAATGGTAATACTGGCTTTCACACCTGCTTCGCTGCTGAGCTCCGAAAAATCGCCGGCCTCCGCCGCTGCGATTAACTGCTCCCGCAGCTCCAACGCGCGCTCTCCTGTTAGCACCGTCCACACAGATAGCACGCCATCGGTATCGAAATGGTTATTGGTGACTAACTCAATGCCGCCGGTCAGCTTGTTATACTGCGGAGACGCAACCAGGTTCAGCACTATCTCAGTGGAAGTGTCCGCCTTTAGCTCTGCCGCAGTTTCGTTTCCTTCCCAATGCGAAAAATGAACACTGTTTGGCACTGTCCCATCAACTGATAGTTTGGGAAGGCTATCGAGATCGGGGCTGTAAAACTCAAATCTCATGGGAATTCCTTACCTGACGATAGTTTTTAATGGTGCTGAGGAAAGTTTAACTGATGAAGGGATGAAAAGCACTTGGGCGAAATGGTGTTGCAGTTTGCACGACTTGTAGCGGCATGCCGCAGTCGCTAAGATATTTCTAACCTATCCTGTTAAAAATTTTGGAGGAACTTATGAGCGAGACCATACCGCATATCAGCGCGACTGAACTGAAACAGCGCCTGGATCAGGGAGACGATATTCAGATCGTTGATGTGCGCGAGGCGCATGAACTGGCTGTCGCAAAGATGCCCGGTACGATTCACATTCCACTAGGACAAGTGTTGAGTCGGATGTCTGAGATTGATCCGAATCGCGAGACTGTTGTGCACTGCAAGATGGGTGGGCGAAGTGCGAAAGCAATTGAGGCGTTGAAACGAGCGGGCTTCACAGGCAGCCTGACCAACTTGACCGGTGGTATCACTGCCTGGTCAAACGATGTCGATCCCAGTGTCCCAAAGTATTGATGGTCCTCTTCTAAATGCTTTCACCCGACGATTTCATATTCACACTAAGTAGCACTAAACGACGATCGCGGTTCTGTTGAACTCGGAACTTGAAACCCGAAACTCGATACTATTCCGTGTTCATGTGTGGGCGATTCCCTTGCTCGAGTGCCGGCATCCGTTGGCTACCGCCAACGGTTCTGTATGTTGCGGCCTCTGGAAAATCTCGTCCTTGATTCCTCTTTCAGCGTCTTAATCTTTGGCAGGGGATTGCCCGCTTCAAGTTAACCGACAAGCAAGAAGTGTCCAGGCACTTCTCAGGGTGTGATCTCTCCTCCTTGCCGTTCGAAACAGCCACATAGCGTATTTAGAGTGTGGGTGAGTAGATGAGAATTCTGAAAAGCAAATGGGAGGAGAACAGAATGAACATTTCACTGTGCCGAGTTTTACTGGCAACGTTTGTTGTGGTGACCAGTTTTTCAACCGTGGCAGCGGACAACGGCTGTCCATTTTCGCCCGCTGAATGCCAGGAGTTGCGTGCCGACCGCCACGAGATCCAAGCGGACCGGCGAGAGCTTCGCGGTGACAGGCGCGAGATCAGGCAAGACTCTCGGGAACTCCGATCAGACGTGCGTGAATATCGGCAGGACCGGCGCCAGGGTGCGTCGCCACAAGAGCTGCGCGCGGATCGAATTGAAATCAGAGCAGACAGACGTGAGATTCGACGTGATTACCGTGAACTTCGCGGAGATCGACGGGACCTGCGTCACGACCGTCGTGACTTTCGTCAAGATCGCCGAGACGCACGACGACATTGATTGTTATCAAAACTGAGTGACAGACAGTTAAAGGGCGAACGAATGAAAGTCGTTCGCCCTTTCTATATCATGAAGGATGCTATTTGCTGATGCCTTCGAGTTTGATGAACTGACTAAGCCTCGTAATGACCATGCCTTCGGTTACTTCCGAACGACACGAAAGAATCGGTTTATCGCTTGCCTCAGTTTGTCCATTTTCGTGGTACCAGATCTGGCAGTTCGTACATTCTCCGTTCCAGCAAAAGTCACCATATGAAATTGAATTGATCGAAAGGTATTGAAAGCACCGTAGCAGCCGATTCTTTTCCGGCACCTGAACTTGCTGCCCCAGGATTTCAATCGTGATCAATTTGTCGTAAGGATCGAGCAACTCGCTGGCGTCCAGCGCTGAGGGAGTTTGGTCGAGAGTTTGCTCGTTCATAAGGCGGCCGGAGTATATCTTTTCCAGTTGCATAATAATACCGGATCTTTTCACGCGATTCTCATGTCGTCGCTTCTCATCTTCGCCTTTGGGTTGCTAAACTAGCGCCACACGGAGGTGTTCGAATTTGTCCTTAGTTATTTATACCAAGCCAGGCTGTCCCTACTGTCAACAAGCACGCGATTATTACAATTCTAAAGGGATTCCTTTTATCGACTACGACGCTCAAAACGATCGTAAACGAAGGGCCGAAATGTTCTCATTCTCCGCTGGTGACCCAACTGTTCCCTGCATTGTTGAAGACGGCAAGTACAAGGGATCGGGATGGGGCGATCCGCCGCGCGGTTGAACTGTTCATGACTAGCCGGCCGTGCGCCGGCTACCACTACAAAACATCCGGTAACAAAGCGCGTTTGGCGCTTACGAGAACGCGCAGGTCACTAATTCCCCAATGACTGCAACCCCAATTGTCTTAGCAAAGAAGGACCGCTATGAAAAACTTTTTGTTGTCCCTGTTGATCTTACTTACCATCGTTTTCACAGTTAACTCCGCGGCATTCGCTCAAGGAAATGGAAATGCGAGCGCCGCGCCAAAACCACCTATGGCAGAAAGAAAGTCAAAATCCACTGAAATCCACGGCTATAAGGTAGTCGACGACTTCTTCTGGCTGCGCGAGAAGACAAACCCGCAGGTCGTTGCTTATCTCGAGGCCGAAAACTCTTACACCGAAGCGGCTATGAAACACACAGCCGCGTTACAAGAAAAGCTTTATAACGAAATGGTCAGCCACATTAAGGAGACTGATGAAAACGTTCCTTATCGCCAGGGTGACTATTTCTATTATTCGCGCACGGTGAAAGGATTGCAGTATCCAATTTTCGCGCGCAAACGTGGGAGCACCGAGGCTAAAGAAGAAATCACGCTCGACATGAACGAGATGGCCAAGGGCTTGAAGTTCCTGGGACTCGGCGCTTATGCGGTAAGTGACGACGGCAATTATCTGGCTTTCACGACTGATACAACAGGTTACCGCCAGTTCAAATTGCAAGTTAAAGATCTGCGCACTGGCCAGCTACTCCCGGACACCGTCGAACGGGTAGGTTCGGTAATGTGGGCGACTGACAACAAAACCATCTTCTACTCAACTGAAGACGCCGTCACAAAACGCTCCGACAAGTTTTTCCGACATGTCATCGGCACAGATAAGAGCGATCTGGTGTACGAGGACAAGAACGAGCTGTTTGACGTATACGGCGGTCGCACTCGCGACAAGAAAATGATTTTGATCGCCTCAGGCAGCAAAACCTCTACCGAGTATCTTTACATTCCCGCCGATAGTCCGACCGAAGCGCCAAAAGTGATCTTGCCGCGCGAAGCCGATCACGAATACTCCGTAGATCATCGCGACGGACTCTTTTACATTCGCACCAATCAAGGCGCCAAAAATTTCCGTCTGGTCACAGCGCCAGTCGCGAGTCCAGCTAAAGCAAATTGGAAAGAGATTATTGCTCATCGTCCGGCCGTGAAGATCGATGATGTGGATCTCTTTGCGGACCATCTGGTTGTTTCGGAGAAGGAAGGCGGTCTGCAACATATTCGCATTACCAATCTAAAGAACAACAAGTCGCACCGCCTGACGTTCCCGGAGCCGGTTTACACTGCTTTCGTCAGTATCAATCCGGAGTTCAAAACGCCGATCCTGCGATTCGGTTATCAATCGCTTGTCACTCCCAACTCTGTTTTCGATTACGACATGGAAAAGCAGACTCGCGTGTTGCTGAAGCAAACGGAAGTGCCCGGCGGTTTCGATCGGAACAACTACCAGTCGGAACGCATCTTCGCGACCGCCAGCGACGGCACAAAGATTCCAATGTCGCTGGTTTATCGCAAAGGCACAAAAATGGATGGCAAGGCTCCGTTGCTCCTCTACGGTTACGGGTCCTATGGCGCTTCCATGACTCCGAATTTTTCATCAAATCGTTTGAGCCTGTTGGACCGCGGCGTGATTTACGTGGTCACGCACATCCGCGGTGGCGGCGAAATGGGCGAAGAATGGCGCGAAGCCGGCAGAATGATGAAGAAGATGAATACCTTCACGGATTTCATTGCTTCTGCTGAGCATTTGATTAAAAACAAATACACGTCAAGCGATCGGCTGGTTATTCAGGGTGGCAGTGCCGGGGGATTGCTTATGGGCGCAGTTTCAAACATGCGTCCGGATTTGTTTAAAGCAGTCGTTTCCCAAGTGCCATTCGTAGACGTGTTGAATACGATGCTCGATGCGTCGCTGCCACTCACCACGAGTGAGTACATCGAATGGGGCAATCCCAACGAAAAGGCAGCCTACGATTACATGAGGAAGTATTCGCCCTACGAGAACATCGCTAAGGCGAACTATCCAGCGACTCTCGTTAAGGTCTCGCTTAACGACAGTCAGGTTCCTTATTGGGAAGGAGCGAAGTTCGTGGCTAAGCTCAGAGCAACGAAGACCGATGACAATCCGCTGCTTTTGAAAACAAACATGGGGGCTGGTCACGGTGGATCATCGGGCCGCTATGACTATCTGCGCGAGATAGCCTTTGACTACTCGTTCATGCTTTGGCAAATGGGGATTTCGGAATAGCAGAAAGCAGAAGGCAGAAAGCAGAAGGCGGCTTCGCGAAATCGAAGCCGCCTTTTTTTCTGACAAGAGCCATTAACCATAGAATAGGCGACACTTAAGCGACGGGACCACTCGGTTCAGTACGGGAGCGGTAGCGACCGCATTCAAGCATCGCGACCACTTGTCGATAGCGTACTGATTCAAGTATCGCGGCCACTCGGTACAGTACGGGAGCGGTAGCGACCGCATTCATGCAGCGCGGCCACTCGGTACAGTACGAGAGCGGTAGCGACCGCATCCAAGCACGGTTTACCGCCTGACTAAGGCATTTCGTCGCCCTGCCCATACAGCACATAATCTATGGCTTCGATTAGGTGCTGTTCATTCCAGATAATCTTCGGCTTCCACCGCCACTCCACGGGCTTCTTTCACTTTCCCAGCATCCTGACTCTCTCATCGTGCGGGTGGGGTTGGCCTTCAACGCGGCTCGAACCTTCTTTGAGTGGCAGTTAGCTGTCACCACTGAATGTACGTGATTGCCACGAACGTTAAGCGCCCACAAACGCCAGTTGCGAATAGCACATGTCTCGCGAATGCCCCGATAAACGGCTGCTCTTCATTTCGCGGTGAGTTTTACAGGGGGCGTCTTAAGGAGTTGCCGCTCGTAGTGTCGTCGCAAGGGATTAGGAGGAAGTCTTGGAGTTCCGTATTGGTTGTGAAATCGATCCACCGAGCCACGCCGATCGCCATGTAGCCAAGTACCGTGGGCCCGCAGTGTAATCATGAAAGCAAGAGGAATATGGTCAGGGTCGAACTCACTCCCGGTGAGATGGAGTCATGGGGTTGTCCTTAACGTGAGGTCTTAGAACCTGGCGATTATAGCTCGATCGGTTAAGGCGACCATGGTTGAATGCGGTCGCTACCGCTCCCGTACTGTACCGGGGGGCGACGTTACTTGAACGTGGCCCGCTATCAACGAGCGACGGTCCACAAAGTCACACTAAGCAATTACGAAACGCATTGAAGACTTTCCTTGCGCCTCTGCGCCTGTCGCGTCTCTGCGTTTGTGACGATGGCAAATGAGAAATGAAAAATGATATGTGGAAAATGATGCGTTCCTTAAAGCAACGATCACGAACTTATGGGTTCACGTGCGCCGCGGATTCTATTTCACTTAGCATCGTGTCGAGCTTTTGGCGATTGAGCAGGCGGCCATTAACAACCACGGCGTTGATTTTTTGCGTGTTTCGAATACTAACAAGAGGATTTGCGTCGAGTAGCACGAGGTCGGCAACCTTTCCCTTTTCGATTGCTCCGAAGGACCGGCTTCGATTCAGAAAACGCGCTGGATTGATCGTCGCGCATTGAAGCGCTTGCAGTGGCGTCAATCCGGCTTCGACCAGCAGCGCTAGTTCGTCATGTAAGCTAAAACCAGGAGCGCAAAAAGGACTGACTTCGTCGGTGCCCGCCAGGATCCCGACCCTGATTTTATGCATTAGGCCCACGAGCTCTTTTTCTTGTTGAACCAACTCGCGTCTCCTGACCCATTCCGCAGCAGGTGTCTTTGCGGCGTCGGCACTCATGCGTAGCCAGCGTCGTCTCCAGGACGGTTTTACAAACTTCAGCCTGGGATCTTGGGATAATTTTGGATCGTCGAGTGAAGCGTAACTAAGACGCATGATCAAAGTCGGACAAAGCCAGGTGCGGTACCGTTTGAGAACAGCAGCCAATGCCAGGGCTTTTCCGTCGTTGGTTTTCGCTTCGTCCATCCCGGTGAAATGCTCGATGCTCTTTTGTCCGGCGGTTGAAACCTCCGCCGCCGTTAGTGCAAGAGGTACATGACCTGCAACTGGAAGGTTCAGTTTGCGAGCCTCCTCAATAACGGCAAAATAAGCGTCTCGAGAAAGGCCGTCATGAACTTTTACGAAATCGGCATAGGTTTCTTTTGCTTTTCTCACAGCGGCACGCGCCTCGGCAGCCGAAATGGGACTTTGACCCAGAATCGGGCTGGCGATCACCATGCGTGGACCTACTAACGCTCCGTCTCTTACTTCGTTCCGCCACTGATGAAATGCGGGGTCACCGTCCATAATTCTGATTCCGGTGACGCCATTGGCGACAAACAGGGCGAGGTGACCATGCTTGTCAAAATTGTCTGTTCCGAGATGTGCATGCATGTCCCACAATCCAGGGATCAAAAACTTTCCCCTGGCGTCGATAATCTCGGCTCCGCGCGGAACCCTGACACGACCTGTTTTTTCCACCGAGACAATGCGGCCACTACGGATGATTACGGTCATGTCGACTTTCAACGGTGCGCCTGTCGCATCGATCACGTTGACATGAGTAATCGCCAGAACGCGGTCGGGGCTCGCTTGAAGAGGGAAAGCCTTGATAAACGCGCCGGGAGAAAGAAGGATTAGCAGAAATGCCAGCGTTCGCTTCATGAACTTCTCAATCAGGTTGCGGTACATCTACGGTTGGGATTAAATAGGCCTACGCGAAAAAAGCAATGGTAGGAACAACTCTAGGGAATTACAAGATTCTCGAAAAGCTCGGCGCGGGCGGACAGGGCACAGTCTATAAAGCGATCGATTCGAAACTTGGCCGTCCGGTTGTAATTAAAGTCTTGCCGGCCGAACTGACCGCCAAAGAAGCCAACCTGAAGCGCTTCGAACGCGAGGCACGCCTGGCTTCTTCGCTCGACCACCCAAACATCTGCACAATCTTCGACCTCAATGTAATTAACGGCATCCACTTCATTGCGATGCAGTTCATCGAAGGCCGCAATGTGCGGCAGTTGGTGAATGGCAGGCCGCTGGGGCTGGACAGTGCGCTTTCGATTGCTATCCAAGTCACTGACGCACTTGCCGCTGCGCACACTCAAGGCATCATTCATCGCGATATCAAGGCCGGGAATGTCATGGTTAACAGCAAGGGCCAGGCGAAGGTTCTCGACTTTGGTTTGGCGAAACTTCTCGACGAAGATGCGGCGCGGACGTCGGGTATTCATCATACGGAGTTGACTGAAGTAGGCGTGCCTTACGGAACGGCAACTTACGCGGCGCCCGAACAGGCGCGAGGGGATCGAGTGGATTCACGCGCAGACACTTTTTCCACGGGGGTACTGCTTTACGAAATGCTCACGGGCAGTTGGCCATTCAAAGGCAAGACAGCAGTGGATGTGCGACATGCGGTCGTGCACGAAGAACCGCCACCACTAGCCGTCGCACGACCGGATCCGGTGCCGCCAAGATTGCAGCAGATCCTTGACCGGGCCATGAAGAAGAATCCGCGCGACCGTTACCAGAAGATCGCCGAGTTTCGCGACGAGCTGCGCGCTGTTTCGCGAGAAGTGTCGAGCAGCTCCGGCGCGGCCGTGGACGAAACGATGGCTCCCGTAGCACCGCGGCACCTTACGTCCGCCAGTCCCGTCGCGCGCGCTTTTCGTTGGCTTAAAACCGTGACGGGCGCGGAAACTACCGGCCCTACATTCTCTGGCAGTGGCGGGACTCCCTCCGCGGATGCCCATGAAACACCGCAAACAAGTCTTGGCGACAAGGAACGCAAGAGTGTAGCGATTTTGCCTTTTAAGAATCTCAGTAACGATCCCGAAACGGCGTTCTACGAATTCTCACTTGCGGACGCGGTGATCACGGAATTGGCGCGCGTCCGCTCGCTGATCGTCCGTCCTTCTTCAGCCATCGTGAAGTATCAGGGCAAACAATTAGACCCGTGCGATGTGGGACGCGAAATGAGCGTCGATTCCATACTCGCGGCGAGTTTTCTGCGTGCCGGCGACCGGCTCCGGGTAACAGCGCAGTTGCTGGATGTGCGCACCGAAGAGATTCTTTGGAGCGAGAGAATCGATGCCGATGCCAGCGATATTATCGCCGTGCAGGACACGATGGTGAAACGCATCGTTGAAGGTTTGCGGTTGGAATTGAGCCCGGACGAGAAACGAGAGCTGGCCAAGGGGGCAACTTCAGACGCGGCCGCCTCGGAAGAATATCTGCGCGGCCGAAATTGCCTGGGACAATTTATCTATCACACAGTCTCGCGCGGACACGTGGATCAGGCGATCCTACATTTCCAGAACGCGGTGCGGCTCGATTCGAAATTTGCGCTTGCTTACTCCGGCTTGGGCAGTTGTTACGTTAACCGCGTTCTTAAGGGTATCGGCGACGTTGGGGATCATGAAAAAGCGGAAGCGGCTTTTGCAGAAGCATTAAAAATCGATCCCAAGTTGCTCGAAGCCCGCATGCACATGGTCTTGATTCATCTCCATCGCGGCGAGAAACCGCGGGCTCGCGAAGAGATTGAGCGTTTGCGCGAGGAGTATCCCAACGACGTGGGTGTCCATTTCTTTCGTGGTATTCTCGCGCGGCTCGATGGCGAGTACGAACGTGCCTTGCGCAGCTATGACCGCATGGTGCGGCTAAATCCCGCCGAACAGGTAGTTGCCAGTTACAATCGCGCGCGGATTTATATGTACCGGCAAGAGTACGAGCAGGCGCTGGCGGAGCTGGATAAGGGTGCAGAACTGGAGCCGGAGCACCCCCTGATTAGCGCGTTCCGCGCGCGCGTGCTCTACTACCGGGGTGAGGTAGATGCGGCGGAGCGAATTTTACAGCAGGTCTTGCAGCAGCATCCGATTGATGGCCTGAGGCCACTTCTGGCTATCTGTCTTAGTGCACAGGGAAAACATACGGAAGCAAACGAACAGCTTACTAAGAAAGTCAGACAGGTGGCGGGGGCCGATCATGACATTTCCAATTGGCTTGCTGCCGCCTACCTTTTACAGGGCAGGCAGGTCGAAGCGCTTAATTGGTTGGAAACCGCGATTCGGCTGGGCAATGAAAATGTTGAGTGGTTTGAATCTGATCCAAACTGGGCCGACCTTCGCGACGATCCGCGTTTTCTGAAGTTGATGGAAGGCATCAAGCAGGGACGCCAGGAGCGTCACAAAACAGCATGAAAACTTTTGTCATTGGTGATGTCCACGGACGTTGTGCGCAACTCGAGACCCTTCTCGAAATGCTTCCGCGGGACGAAGCCTCCGATACCGTTATCTTCCTCGGCGACCTCATCGATCGCGGACCGAATGCGCCGGGCTGCGTGGATAAAGTGCTGAAGTTGTCTCAGGCCAATCCTGAGCGTGTGCTTTGTTTGCGCGGCAACCACGAACAAATGTTGCTCGACTTCATCGAGGGCAGCACCAATCTGTGGATCACACCCGTTACCGGCGGCGAGCGCACTTATGAACAGTATGTCGGCCGGTCGCTGACAATCAGTAATGAACAGGATTTAGAGGATGCGCGTCACTTGATCGAGGAAAAGGTTCCGCAGGAGCACCTGGACTTCTTCCGCAAGCGACCTTATTACCACGAAGACGAGTTTGCGATTTACGTGCACGCCGGCCTGGATCACGGCAAGCATCCGCGCGAGAGTTCACCTCAGTTGCTGATCTGGTCGCGCGACATGGATTTCTACAAGAACTATCGCGGCAAGCCATGTGTGTTCGGTCATACACCGACGCCGTTCCTGCCTTTGCGCGGACGGGTCGGTCGCCACGGCATCTACATTTTCCACAGCGCGATTGGCATCGACACCGGCTACAACCACCAGTCGCCGCTCAGTTGTCTTTCTCTTCCTGACTTCACGCTTTACCAGTCCTTTGCCGATGGGCACGAGGAAACCCACCAGATCACTTCTTTCATTCCTGAGACGTTGAAAGCAATGCAGAAAAAAGCCGGCATTGGTAGGTAGGCGCCGGAGCGCGAAACCGCAGAGACTCGAAGGCGCAGAGCCGCAAAGAAATCATTCAAGCCGTTTCGTGTTAATTCGTGTGTGATTTAGTGGATCGTTTTGTCTGCCGCGGCAATTGCGATCAGCCCGGAATTAACAAGGCTACCCTGTCAAACTGCAAACGCAGAGACGCAAAGGCGTAGAGCCGCAAAGAAATCATTCAATTCATTTCGTGTTAGTTCGTGTGATTTAGTGGATCGTCTTGTCTGCCGCGGCAATTGGATCAGCCCGGTTCAGGCATTCACTGCAACGCGAGACGATTAGAGTGCAAGTCATTCATCAGCGAGTTTGTTTCGTCTGCTGCAGGAATTAGCATGAGACGCGCTTAGGAATTATGAGGCGAAGGCACGCACCGGAAAAGTGCCAAAGGCTTTTACCTTCACCGGTACAGCAAAAAACCGGAAGCCGGAATCGGGAAGTGCGTCGAGGTTGCAGAGGTGTTCAACGATTGGAATGTTTGCCGCAAGAAGAATCGAATGAGCCGGACGAGCACCGGTACTGGTGTTGTCGATGTTGAAAGAATCTATCCCTACCAGCGCCGGCCCGGCGGCGGCTAGAACTTTTACGGTCTCGGCATTTAGGAATGGATGCGTCCCGTCAGAATATCTTTCAGTGCGCCAATGGCGGTCCCAACCGGTGTGGAACAAGACCGCTTTACCCTTCAGTTCTAAGCCAGAAAGCAACTTAGGCAGGATACCTCGGTGTGCCGGATCAGCGCTTGAATCCAAACAATGCACCACAACGCTTTCAAGATTCGCTAGGGATCTCAGATCGAGTTGCGAGAGATCTTTGCCTTCTGCGTAACGATGAAATGGACTGTCTAGGTAGGTGCCAGTGTTAGCCACCATCTCGATCTTGCCGATGTGGAACTCGGTTCCCGCTTCATAGATCGACCTGGAGGCCGCGCGGCTCAAGTGGTCGGAGATGATCGGACCCGGCAAACCCTTGTAGGTAATCATCCCATGTTCGATTGTGTGGCTGAGATCAATGAACATTGTCGGACGGGTCTTTGGCTTTTGGGTCTTTGCAGACAGTTGGGAACCTGGGTTTTTGAGCTCCGTTAAATTGCGACGCTTAAGGCTGAGGAAGCAAAACAGTCAAGTACCTCCGGCTAACCAAGGCCAAAGACCAAAAGCCAAAGGCCTTTTATTAGGCTTCCCGCTCGAGAATGAAATCAGCGATTGCGCGCAGCTGGGCGGTGGGGCGATCCAATTCCGAAAGCGCGGCGAGAGCGGCTTGGTGAACTAGATGAGCGCGTTCACGCGTCGCTTCTATGCCGTGAATCCCCGGGAAAGTGGCCTTGCTGGAGCGAGCGTCTTTGCCTGGAGTCTTGCCTAGTCGCTCCACCGTCGAAGTCACATCCAGCAGATCGTCGGTAATCTGAAACAACAGGCCGAGCTGCGCCGCATAACGCGTGATCAGACTTAGTTCTATTTCACTGGCGTTCCCGATAAGAGCGCCGCAGCGCGCCGCGGTAGTGATTAGCGCTCCGGTTTTCAAGCTATGGCTCAGTTCCAATTCACTGGCGGTGACGTCTCGCGATTCGGCCTCCAAATCAAGCGCCTGCCCCGCGACCATGCCGTGAGGTGTCCCGGCAGCTCGTCCCAGCTCGGCGACCAATCTCAGACGCTTGCCAGCATCGAGCATCTGATCTTCGGCGATCGTTTGAAAAGCCAGACTTTGTAAAGCATCTCCTGCCAGAATCGCTATTGCTTCTCCAAAACGGACATGACAAGTAGGACGGCCACGACGCAAGTCATCATTATCCATCGAAGGTAGATCGTCATGGATCAAAGAGTAGGTATGAATCATTTCCAGCGCGCACGCGGTAGCGAGAAGTTCATTGCGGCTCGCTCCTACAGTTTCGCCTGCAGCCAGCAGCAACAATGGCCGGAAGCGCTTGCCACCGGCGAAAACACTCCAGCGAATCGCACTGTGAACAGCAACTGGTTCGAGCGAATTGGCAGGGAGGAGTTGATCCAGTTTCGCATCGATCAGCGCGCGGCCCTGGCTAAAGAAATCAGCAAGACCTACAGAGTCTGCCTCATCCTTAACAGAAATCGACGTCATCCTATTTGTTCCCCGAAGTCCGGAAATTCGTCACGATCCTTGTCGGCAGCGAATTCGCTTACCGTCGGGCGACCCTGGTTGTCGCGCATCAGGATTTCAATGCGACGCTCAGCCTGGCCCAGCCGTTCCTGACACTCTTTTGAGAGGCGGATGCCTTGCTCAAAAAGCTCAAGACTCTTTTCCAGTGGCAGTTCGCCATGTTCTAACTGACGCACGATTTGTTCGAGTGCCTCAAGCGATGATTCGAAGGTCTTGGGTTTTGTTTCGTTATTCGTCATTGGTTTGGATTTCTTCGACGCGGGCTGCAATGCGACCCTTTGCCAGCCGGACGCGGAGCCGCTCACCGAGCGAAACTGAATTTGCGTCGCGCAACAAATTGCCGTCTTCGTGTTGGGCGATCGCGTAGCCCCGCCCCAGGACGGCAAGAGGCGAAAGAGCGTCGAGCGAAGCTGCAGCGAGGCCTAATCGTGCGCGCGCTCCCTCAAGTCGAGACACCATTGCCGCGTTACAAGCAGCATGATCAGACTCGTGCCGTATGCGCGCTGCTTTGACACGCGCCTGCAACCGCTCGGGTGCTAGCTGCAAAGCGATTCGCGCAACGCGGCCCTGCGCCGCTCGCAATGATTGCGTCAACAACAACTGCAGTCGATGAGTAGCAGCTCCAGTTTCCATATGAGCGTCCCGCAAACGCCGTCGCACTTCATCAAAAACTTGTGACAGCGCTTGTTGCTGCACCCGGTTGCGGGCAGTGCTGATTCGGAAGCGCATCAACTGTGAAAGACTCTTTCCTAACTCTGAAAGACGGGTGCAGATTTCATCCTCTTTCGCCGCCACCAGCTCCGCGGCGGCTGATGGCGTCGGCGCCCGAAGATCGGCGGCGAAATCGGCAATCGTAAAATCCGTTTCGTGACCAACGGCGGAGATTACAGGGATCGCCGAGGCTCGGATCGCGCGCGCGACTTCTTCCTCATTAAAAGCCCAAAGATCTTCTGTCGAACCGCCACCGCGTCCGACAATCAGGACGTCAACCAGATCTGCAACTCTACCGCGGCGCTGTGCGTCTTTGTGGTGATCGTTGATTAGTCGTATTGCGCGTGCAATGTCCCGTCCTGCACCCTCTCCCTGAACTCGCGCGGGAGAAAAGAGCACGTGAACGGTGCGCGTGCGCCGTGAGATCACGTTCAGAACATCGCGAATAGCGGCGCCGGTGGGCGAGGTAACAATTCCTACGCGCCGGGGAAAAACGGGAAGCGGCCGTTTCAGCTCGCGAGCAAATAGACCTTCCGCTTGCAAACGATCTCGAAGTTGCTCGAAAGCAATTCGCAGAGCGCCTTCACCCACGGGATCGAGGGCTTCGACGACGAGTTCATATTCTCCGCGGGGCTCATAGACGCTCAGCCTGCCTCGGGCGCGCACGTGCAAGCCATCCGTCGGACGAAAACGAATACGGGTGTTGGTCGAACGGAAACACTTTGCCCGGAGTTGGGCGCCTTCGTCTTTGATTGTGAAGTACCAGTGGCCGGAAGAGTGCGCTTTGAAGTTTGAGATCTCGCCTTCCACCCAGACTGATGAAAAACGCGCTTCCAGAGCTTTCCGCACCGCCCCCGTCAGCTCAGAAACAGTTAGCGGGCGGCGTTCGGTCTCATCAAAAAGGGCGGAAAAAAGCGGCTGGCTCATCGGAAGCAGAAGGATGAAGGATGGAACAGTAAAAGTAAACCGCGAGGGAAGCAGTGTCATTTTCACGACAGTAAATGAGGGTCAGGGAGACCATTGTTAAGCACTGATCCGGAATTCGGAGTTTTCAAAATCTCTTGCATTACCCATGACCTGGAGGTTTTCTTTAGAGCATCGCTTCGATTGACTTTGGAAGGTTAATATATGCCATTGCAAGTTTGAGAGTTGTGGGCCGCGTAGCGGCCAGATGAGTTTAGCCCGGCTTTTCAAAGCCGGGTCTAAAGCAAGACAACCTTCACGTCGCGTCAGCGACGACTGAATAACGAGAACCTCACGATGGCTAATACCTATACCTCACTCTTTTATCACCTTGTATTCTCCACAAAGAATCGAGAACCGTGGTTGCTACCAAACCTCGAGCAACGCATTTGGAGCTATCTCGCCGGTGTGGCCCGGGCCCACCAGATAACCCCGCTTCAAATTGGCGGCGTCGAGGATCATATTCATGCGCTTGTCATGGCCCGTCCCACCATTGCCGTCTTTGAGATTGCCAAGTTCCTAAAGGGCGATTCCTCCAAGTGGATCCATCAAGAGTTCTCACATATGAAGGGTTTCGGTTGGCAGGATGGTTATGGGGGATTCTCGGTAAGCAAATCCGACGTCCCCGATGTCACTAGATACATCCGCAACCAGCGAGAGCATCATCGTCGAAAGACGTTCCGGGAAGAGTATCTGGAGTTATTGCGCGAACACGGGATTCAATACGACGAACGTTACGTCTGGGGCTGATCTCACTCGTCGCGGACGCGACGATAAGAAATGGCCACGCTTAATCCCGGCGTTGAAACGCCGGGCTAAAGTCAGCGCGACGCTACGCGTCGAAATTTCGTCATTGGGCGAAGTTCATTCTTTCGTGGAAATCAGGGGTTACTGACGTTCACGACCGGACTGAGTCGCACCGAATAACCTTCGCGATTCGTTCGCACGCGGACTCGCCGATTGCCCGAAGGTGTCGAATTCGATGCGTAGGTTATTGTGTAGGCAGTCCGCAGTTGCAGCACTACATCATCATAAGCACGCTGCAAGTCTTGCATGCGCCGAATTGGATAATAGACACCACCGGTGACGGCAGCGAGCTTGCGGCCCTCTTCTTCCGCGCGCGTTGTGAGGGTCAGATATCGCGTACGCAAGGGATCACTTGTCGTTTCGGATTTTGGGACACTGGATTCGGGGATCAAACCGGACGGTACATAGAGCGGATAAATTAACGCGCTTGATTCGCCTAATGCCTCAAGCAGTGCCGCAAACGGAACAAACGACTTGTTATCGTCGCCGTCTGACATCACCACAATGGCGGTGCGTTCTCCTCGCAACTTCTTCAATGGTTCCGAGAGTACATATGCGAGGGCATCGTAAAGAGCTGTAGCGCCGCCCGCATCTATTTCGTCAAGCTTCTTCGACAACAGGCGACGGTCAGTGGTGAAGTCAGAGATGATCTGGATGTCATCGCGAAAGCTAATGATGGAAATGCGATCTTGCGGGCTCGCTGTACTCAGAAAATCACGCGCGGCTTTACGAATGAAGTCGATCCGCTCTTCGACACTGCCGGAGACATCAAGCAAGAGCACGAGGTTGAACGGTTCGTTAGCTGGCGTCACCTTCGTAACCTGCCGTTCGACTCCGTTCTCCTGCACAGAGAAATCATTCTCGCGCATGCCGCCCACCGCGCGACCATGGCGATCCGTGACGCTGGCATTCACGCGCATCAGTTGGGGCGCGACTACCGTGACAACTTGTCCCGAAGCAGCGGCGCGCACCAGAGAAGGTTCTTTTTCGGGTGGCGGGAGGGTCCTCGCATAATCGCCAAACAGTTTGGGGGTTACTTTGCGAATGGCATCGACCAATTCGCGATCGCCACTGCGCACGATCGCTCGCGTCGCTTCCGTTAAGGGCCGCTCGCGTAAGTCACTCGGCACCATGCTCGGTTCAACATTGAGCAAAACAACCCCACGCTGCGTCAGGAACTCAAGACGCACGCGTTCTTCTTTGGTCGGTTTCTCATTGCCGAGTTTTCCTGAGATGGAGAAAACGCCGCCACGCTTTTCCTTGATTTCCGGCAGCTCGACGTCGCTGAGGTAACGCGGCTTGCTCGCTTGCCAGAGAAACTTGAATTGCAACGCATCAAGCGGAACATCGGCGTGGATCGTGCCTGTATCGGTCGTTACTTCGGCCAGTTCGACGTTGCCGACCACATCGATGGCGCCGCCTTCGCCCTCGACTTTTACTTTGGAACGGACCGGAATGCGCGCAACCACATCAATACGGTCTTTCTCGGAACGGTCACGCACACTCACTTCGATAGCGGGACCTTCGACTTTGATTTGCAGATCCAAAGGATCGACGACAGCGCCGCGGGAAGAGGCTTCAATCGTGACTTTCTTTTGTTGATCTTCGGCCGCGATGACGCTCACCCGTCCGTTGCGATTCTTAATGGAAATCGAAACTCTTTCCGCAGTTTCCAGCTCTTGTTGATAACTTTGCGCCAGTGCCGCAGCGTCGGCCGCGATCAGGAGAACAATCGCTGACAATAAGGTAAGTCCAGGGGACAAATAATTTCGCGGGGCTACCAAATTCATGCGGTGATCTTGCCGAGCAAAGTGGTTGCGGTCAAGCGGTCGTCATTGGGTTAGCTTCGGATCGCGGGCGTCTCGCCCGCAATGAGAGCGCAGCGCGAACCCGCAGCTTTTGGAAAACACTGCTTGTCCGGCTTAGATGGGGAAATGGCCTTTTCGCGCTTCGCGCTCAGTGCGGGCGGACCCCCGCATTCTAAAGCTCAATGGGGGCGGTACGCCCCTGATCCCCTCAAGTCACAAGCTGGAGTTTGGCCTCTCAACCCAATCAGTTATCATAGCCATCCCCTTAATCCGACATATTCGCAACGACCTCTGCGCCAGCAGTTCGACGCAAGGGCAAGGAGAGCATTTGGCGCAAACAAAACCGGTTCAGCCAGCCAGCCCGAAGCTCCTTATTCATAACCTTGTCAGGTTTGATCCTTCTGCAGGTTTCGCTGAGGATGTGCGCCGCGGTCTCTCGGCTAAACCAAAATCTCTTTCGCCAAAATATTTCTATGACGAACTGGGCTCACAACTGTTTGATGCCATCTGCCTGCTTCCCGAGTATTACCTGACCCGCGCCGAAAATGAAATTATCGAGCGTTACGCCGACGAGATCGCAAACGCAATCGCCGGAGAAAAAACTTTGCTCGAGATGGGCAGCGGAAGCGCGTCCAAGACGCGTTTGATTATCGAAGCCCTGCTCAAGAACCAATCCCAGCTGCTTTTTATGCCGGTAGACATTTCCGCGTCGGCTCTTGAAAGCAGTTCGCGGATCTTGTTGCAGTCGTTCCCCCGTCTTTCCATCGAAGCTTATGCCGCGGAATATTTCGACGCGCTTGCGGTCCTCAGCGAACGTCAAAGGCCCGGCCGCACCCTCGCCCTGTTTTTAGGTTCAAACATCAGCAATTTTGGCATCGATGAAGCACCGAAATTCTTACGGGCATTGAGACGCGTGCTGAAAACCGGAGATGCTTTATTGCTGGGCGCCGATCTGAAAAAGGATCGAAGCGTGCTGGAACCCGCTTACGATGACGCCCTTGGTTTGACGGCCGCCTTCAACCTTAACCTGCTTGCGCGTGTTAACCGGGAACTCGACGGGGATTTTAATCTGCGCACCTTTAAACATCACGCCTTCTATAATGATGAGATTGGTCGCGTGGAGATTTATATCGAAAGCATTCCGGCGCAGACTGTAAGAGTTGCCAAACTCGATCTCGAGGTGCATTTTCAGGAGGGCGAACGGATTCACACCGAAAACTCTTACAAGTACGATCTCGCCGGAATAGCGAAACTGGCAAGCGACACTGGTTACAGTTGTGCCCGGAGTTGGCTAGACTCGCAAGAGCGCTTTAGCAGTAATTTGCTGCTGGCGATTGATTAACGATCATCTGATGAGCGAACTCGCCAACACCTCCCTCGTTGAGTTTCGCGATGTAAGTTATAGCGTTCCTGCCTTACCTGCCCCAATTCTTTCGGATCTCGATCTCAAGGTCGAACGTGGCGAGACACTCGTACTACTCGGCGAATCCGGCTGCGGCAAAACCACGACTCTGAAGTTGATCAATCGTCTGTACCTCCCAACGACGGGAGTGGTCTTAGTCGAGGGCAAGCCCACCACTGACTGGGATCCGATTCAGTTGCGCCGGCGAACAGGCTACGTGATTCAGGATGCCGGCTTGTTTCCACATTTTACGGTTGAGCGTAACGTCGCGCTTGTCCCGTCACTTGAGAACTGGGACGCAGGACGAATTCATGAACGCGTGCAAGAGCTTCTGGCGCTTGTCGGGCTGGATCCGAAAAAATTTGCCGAACGATATCCGCGTGAATTATCGGGGGGCCAGCGCCAACGCGTGGGTGTGGCGCGTGCTCTGGCGGCCGAACCACCATTGCTATTGCTTGATGAACCGTTCGGAGCACTGGATCCCTTAACTCGCGCCAGCCTGCAACGCCAGTTTGTTGCCCTTACACGTCGACTGGGAAAGACCTCGATTTTCGTCACTCACGATCTTCGGGAAGCGCTACGTCTGGGTTCACGCATCGCCCTCATGCACGCGGGTCGAATAGTGCTCCTGGAAACGCCCGATAATTTTTTGAAATCGAGCGAAGAACACGCGCGCGCTTATCTGGAAACACTCAAGCTGCAAGTCGAAGACGAATCCGCTGGAGGAAGCGCATGAACTTCTGGCAATTCCTTCAACAAAATTGGAACGAGTTGCTCACACACGTTGGCGACCATTTAACGCTCGTCTTGATTTCAACCCTGATTGCAGTCGTGATTGGAATTCCTACCGGCATCCTTTTGACTCGCAAGAAAGCCTTACAGAATCCCGTGCTGGGAATCGCCAACATCATGCAAACAATTCCCAGTCTGGCGCTTTTTGGCTTTCTGATCCCTTTGCCATTCATCGGCGGCATCGGCGCGCGAACGGCGATTGTGGCCCTCGTTGTTTACGCCCTGCTCCCGATCATCCGTAACACTGTAACCGGAATCCTGGGCGTCGATCGCAATGTGCGCGAGGCAGCGGTTGCGATGGGAATGACGGACACGCAGATTTTGAAGCAAGTCGAGTTACCGCTCGCTATGACCGTCATTCTCACGGGCGTGAGAGTGGCGATGGTGATTTCCGTCGGTGTTACTACGATCGCTGCGGCAGTTGGCGCTGGCGGATTAGGTGTCTACATTTTTCGTGGACTGCGACAGTACGACAACAATCTCTTGTTGGCCGGCGCCGTGCCCGCAGCCTTGATGGCTTTGGCGGCAGACTTCTCACTCGGGTTGCTGGAGAAGCGTTTTTCCGTAGAGGGGAAACCTAAGAAGCGTCGGGGCTCTCCCTACCAGGCGGGTATCGTTGCGTTAATTCTGATTGGATTGCTCGGCGGGATAGGAGTCTGGCGTGTGATGCGCGGGCGCGCCGCCAGCAAATCCGGCGAGCGTGTGGTAATCGCTTCAAAGGATTTTACGGAATCGGTTCTGCTCGCTGAAATTGCTGCGCAGGCGCTTGAGAGTCGCGGTGTTGCAGTTGAACGCCAGTACGAGTTGGGCGGCAACCTTCCGCATGACGCACTGACAGCCGGCAGAATCGACTTGTACCCGGAGTACACGGGCACTGCCTACACCGCGATCCTGCGACATCCGCCCATCACCGATCCGCGTGCGGTCTATGATCAGGTGAAACGCGAATACGCCGAGCGTTTCAACGTAGAGGTAAGCTTGCCACTCGGCTTTGAAAACACCTTTGCGATCTTAGTGAGAGGCGCTGATGCCAGGCGATTAAAACTGAAAACTATTTCTGACGCCGTGTCGCACGCTCGGAACTGGCGCGCCGGCTTTGGTCAGGATTTCATGACTCGCGCCGACGGCTATCCGGGCTTTTCTAAAGCTTATGGATTGAGGTTCTCGTCCCAGCCGCGCGAAATGGACCTGTCGCTAACATATATTGCCCTCGCCTCAAACAACGTCGATCTAATTGCGGGCAATTCAACTGAGGGTCGCATCGCGGCGCTCGACCTTGTTCAACTTGAAGATGACCGTCATTATTTCCCACCATATGAGGCGGTTTATTTGGTTCGCAAGCCATCACTTACGCGCGTGCCTGCCTTGCAGGAAGTTGTGGCAAAACTAGCCAATTCAATTTCAACTGAAGAAATGCGCCGCCTGAATTATGAAGTTGATGCCAATAAGCGTGCGCCTGCCGAAGTAGTGCGGGAATGGCTAAAAGGCAAAAACCTTTTTTGAAAGACACTGAGGAGGGGACGTTATGAAGAGACTGCTTCTCGTCATCACCACCATTTGTTCTTTACTGCTCGCCAACTCCAGCGCGCAAAACAAAACATTGCAGGTCACGCTGATCAAAGCCGGCCGGCTAATTGATGTGCGGGCCGGACGAGTGCTGCAGAATCAGGGAATTCTCATCGAAGGCGAGCGCATTAAGGCGGTAGGTCCCCTGGGCGAAGTGCAACGAACCGCACCAGCAGCGGCCCGCGTTATTGATCTGTCGCGCGCGACTGTCCTACCGGGCCTCGCCGATTGTCATACTCATGTGCTGCTCCAGGGTGACATCACCACCGCTGACTACGATGCACAGCTCCTCAAGGAATCGATTCCTTACCGCACGATTCGGGCGACCGTCGCCGCGCGCATCGCCCTGCTCAATGGCTTTACGGTGATGCGGGATTTGGAAACCGAAGGCGCGATGTACGCTGATGTCGATGTGAAACAAGCCATTAATCGTGGTGTGGTGCCGGGTCCGCGAATGTTTGTAGCGACGCGGGCCTTCTCAGCAACCGGTATGTATCCACTTCAGGGTTACTCGTGGGAGTTGCGTATGCCCGAAGGCGTGCAAATAGTTGATGGACCCGACAACATTCGTCGCGCCGTGCGCGAACAAGTCAAATTCGGAGCAGACTGGATCAAGTTCTACGCTGACCGCCGTTACTTTCTCAAAGACGGTGCGTTGCATTCCTGGGTGAATTTCACTGACGAAGAAATGAAAGCGATGGTGGACGAATCGCATCGACTCGGTCGCAAGGTCGCAGCGCATGCGATGGGTTGGGAAGGTATTGACGCGGCGCTCCGCGCCGGCGCCGATTCCATCGAACATGGCTACGGACTCGACGAGGGTTTGATGGAGCGAATGGTGAAGCAAGGGGTTTACTGGTGTCCCACAATCTATGTTGGGGTCTACGTTGCCGAAGGGCGGGCTGCGGCGGGCGCACCAATTTGGCTCACGATGCGCGATCTCGAAGCCAAGGCGTTTCCTCTCGCGGTTCGCAAAGGCGTGAAGATCGCTTATGGAACCGACGCGGGTGGTTATGCCTGGACTGAAAATCAGGCAAAAGAGCTCAGCTACATGGTGCGTTATGGAATGACGCCGATGCAGGCAATTCAGTCAGCAACTACTGTAGCTGCGGCTCTACTCGATCGTACTGATGATTTCGGGGCGATTGAACCAGGCAAGTACGGGGATATAATCGCCGTAAGCGGAGATCCCCTGACAAGTATTAGTGAACTCGAGCGCGTGCGCTTCGTAATGAAGGGCGGCGAGGTTTATCGCAACGAACTAAGATAATAGCCGATTGCCAATTGCCGATTGGGTGCTGGTTCAGATTGAACTTACTATCGTCCTTAGATTGTGGTCATCATTCGTCACCAACAATCGGCAATTGGCAATCGGCAATCGAAAATCGGCTACCGGAGGCTATATGACCATACTCGATCTAATTGTTCTTTTATTAGTTGCCGGAGTTTGCGGAGCTCTCGGACAAGCAATCACCGGATTCTCACGAGGGGGTTGTTTGGTTTCAATTGCGTTAGGCTTTGTGGGAGCAGTCCTGGGAGTCTGGATCGCACGCCGGCTTGGCTTGCCGGAACTCTTCAATCTTCAGATTGGAACCACTACTTTTCCGATTGTTTGGTCGATCATCGGGTCGGCGCTCTTCGTTGCCTTGATTGCTCTGTTGACTCGCCGCAGAGTTTGAAGCCTCACGCCGTTCATAAAAATCCCAGGGTAAGTGCCGCGCACGTCCCCTGGGATTTTTTGATCCCGCAGTTTTTGAATTTAACGCGGTCAGACGCCGCCACCGCCGCCGCTGCCGGTTGGTGGATCGCTGGTGGGAGCTGCTCCGCCACCGCCGCCGCTGCCGGTTGGTGGATCGCTTAAATTATCCTCATCACCGGTGGGTAGATTGAGGCTAATGGGCTCGCTGGGCTGGGTTGAGCCGCCACCACCGCCACTTCCCGTTGGAGGATCGCTGGTGGTTGCTTCGTCGAGTGAGTTGGGTTCTTCTTTCATCGGGATTCTCCTTGTTAGTTTGTGGGAGTAAGAGAACCCGGCCGACAAATACTGGATAGTGGATCTCAGCCGGGTTGCTTGCGATAAAACTCAATATCTCGTCGCGCTTGATAACTCTCCGCGAACTCGCCTACCGTCGCGCGCATTTCGCTAAAGGCCTTCTCAGCTTGGGCGTTTTGATTTTGTGCTTCGAAAGTGTTGCCGAGTCGCTGCTGTGCACGAGCTGCGATAAAAGGCGCCAGCCATTGAGATTCTTTGTTTTGAGCACGCGCGGCGCGTTGCTGTGCTTCATTCGCTAACTGTAATGCTTTTTCAGCATCATTGCTTTCAAGCGAGGCAACAGCCAAAGCGAGCATGGCGCGTGTCAACAGGCCGTAATCACCAGCACTTTTTGCCATTTCCAGGCTCGCTTCACAATCGGATATTCCCGCGCGAGCGTTGCCTGCAAATGTCTTTGCCAGGCCCAGCGTGTTCCGGGCGGCGACTTCAACTTGCATGTATTTCTTGCCGGAAAGCTGGAGCGCCTGGGTTGCTTTGCGCTGCGCTTCAGGAAAGCGTCGTTCACTGAGTGCAATTTGGGACTGGCTTAGCTCTATCTCCGCAAGCAACGGCTTTAAATCGCTGCCCGGCTGTCTGGCGATTTCCAACGCCTGCGCTAACGATTCGCGCGCATCAGCGTAGCGTCCGAGGTGCCAGAGCATATTTCCCTTGTTGTGCAGGTTGTAGGCTAAGTGCAACTTATTGTCGAGCGACTTATTGATTTCATAACTGTCGGAATATTTGCGTAGAGCTTCGGCATACTGTTCAAGTTCTGCAAGAACAGATCCGATCTCGCTATAAGCTAAGGCGATCTGCAATTGGTCACCGCTGTGTTTCGCCCGTTCCAGTTTTTCTGCAAACGTCTTTAGTGCCCCGTCGTAATCACCTTTCTGACGCTGCGAACGCCCTACAAAGCTAAGACAGACTAAAATGTGCCGAGGATAATTTCCTTCGCGAAAGTAGTTCAGCGCGTCCTGGAAGAGAGCCACGCCTTCATCAGTACGCAGTTGATGAATGTAGACGCCACCAAGATTCATCTTCGCGATAGCTTCCCGCCGGCGACCATTCTGGACACGGGAAAGTTCGATTGCCTGCTTAAAATATTTTTCTGCTTCCGGATAATCGCCGCCGCTGGAAAAGGAAAGTCCCAGTTCAATCAAGCCGCCGGCAGTCAGGTTCTCCAAATGCCTCTGCTGAGCAAACTCAACTGCCTGTCGCGCGTAGTCTTTTGCTTGTGTCGTTGCTCCCTCGTTGAAGGCGAGATTTGCCAGCTCGATCAGGGAAAGCACCTGTTGAAACTCATTGCCAGTCGCCTTCGCGGTTTCCAGCGCTTGTTGAAATTGCGCTTTCGCTTCTGGATATTTGGTGACATTGCGAAACATCACGCCCCGCTTGCGCATTACCTCGGCAACTCCCTCTGCGTTTCCGAGCGCCTTGAAAAGGGCGTCTGCTTTGTCGAAAGCCGCAGAAGCGCTGGCCATATCCTGTTTCCGGCTGTAAATATCCGCCGCGCGTAAATAGGCCGTCGCGTACTGCGCATCGATGTTGGTTGCTTTCAAGTAATTCTCGAGGGCGTTATCGACGGCGTCGGTCTTTTCGTAGGCTCGACCCAGGTCAACATAAGCGTGAGGATCGTTTGGAGTTAGCCTGGCGATTTCAGCAAACGCTTTGACTGCGTCCGGAAAATCCCGGGTGACGGTGGTATTAATTGCAGTCAGATAAAGCGCGTCAAATTGCGGAAGTTGAGAGCGATCAGGAACCAGCGAACTCACGCGCAGCAACTCGTCTTTTGCTTTATCGGTGTAGTCGAGTTCTGTGTAAGCCTCAGCGAGTCGCGCGTGGGCCAGCGCAAAACCTTCATCAGCAGCGACTGCTTGTTCCAGTGCCTTGCTTGCTTGCAAAAATGCGCCGTTGCGCAGGGCGTCAACTCCTTTGTTGTACCAGGAGAGTGCTTCCGGAGTCGGCTCATAAGGTGCAGGCTTCCAGTAACGCATTCCTGCCCAAACGATAAAAGCCACGACGATTACTCCCAGAGCAAAAGCGCCCAGCGATAATCGCGGGCGCCTCAGGCTTTGGGTGATTGTGTTTAAAGCGCTGGCGCGCGCGGGTGAGGTCGTACGCCCGCGAGGCAAATACTCGTCGTCCTCCGCAAGAGTGGAACCAACAGCCTGCAAGTCCTCGATCAACTCGCCCGCGGACTGATATCGGGAGTCAGGATTCTTTTGTAACGCCTTCATCGTCACGCGATCGAGTTCGGGTGGGACGCGCGGGTTCAATTGCGAGGGTGGCGGCGGCGTCACATGAATCACCTGAGCCCCAATCTCGATCACGCTGGTCCCGGAAAATGCTGATTGGCGAGCGATGCATTCATAAAGTAGTGCACCAAGCGCAAAAAGATCGCTGCGTCCGTCGACGGCTTTACCAGTGGCTTGCTCGGGAGAGAGATAGAGTGGCGTGCCGACAATTACATCGCTTTGCGTACGAGCGAGATGCATCTGCATCTCAAGGTCGGCGCTGGTGTTAATCTCTTCCAGATGCTTCACCAGTCCAAAGTCCAACACCTTGACCTGACCTCGTTCATTGATGACAACGTTCGCCGGTTTGACGTCGCGGTGGATGATGCCGAGCCCGTGAGCTTCACCTAAAGCTTTGGCAATCTCGCACACGATTTGTACCGAGCGCGCCAGTGAAAGCCTTCCGTCCTCGAGCAACTCGCTCAAAGTCAGACCCTTTACCAACTCCATCACGATGTAGGGTTGGCCACTCGCGGTTTCACCGTAATCGTAAACCGCGGCAATGTTCGGATGAGTTAATGCAGATACGGCTCGAGCTTCGCGCAGGAACCGCGCGCGATAGTGGGGATCCAAAGAAGAAAGAAATTTTATCGCGACGCGCCGTCCGAGGTGTGTGTCTTCGGCGAGATAAACGGTACCCATACCACCCTCACCGAGCGGTTCAATGATCCGATAATGGGAGATCGTTTGCCCGATCACTTGGATTTCCTTCGAAGACGCGAGAAGAGAAGAGTGCTATCAGAGAGGCGGCGTCGGGAATTCAAGGTTGACTTGGAAAAGTGCGATCCAATGGCGGCATTCTGCTCTAAAGCTTTGCGGAATACAAGAAGATGGTTAAAAGCGGAAAGTGATCACTAGTCGAGTGTTGCAGCGCGCACTTGCTCCTCCTGCTTGGCGCGAAATTGCTTTAGCTGTTGCCGTAATTCGGGCCGGCTGTTTGCCAGAATGGCAACTGCAAAAAGTGCGGCATTGACCGCGCCGGGTTTGCCAATCGCCAGGGTGCCGACCGGAATTCCCGCAGGCATTTGTACGGTAGCGAGCAATGAATCCATGCCGTTGAGCGCATCACTTTTCATAGGTACGCCCAGTATTGGCAGAGTGGTATGCGCGGCTAAGACGCCGGCGAGATGTGCGGCGCCACCGGCGGCGGCGATGATAATTTCCAGACCGCGCGATTCGGCGGTGGCAGCGAAATCAGCAGCGAGATGCGGTGTGCGATGCGCCGACATAACTTTGCATTCATGAGCAACACCGAAGTCAGTAAGGGTTTGGTCCGCATGACGCATCGTCTCCCAGTCTGACTTGCTGCCCATAATTACGGCGACCAACGGTGATGAGGGACGGGGAGACGCGGAGACGCGGCGAGTCGCGCCTGAAATAGATTTCTTTTTACTCGATGTCTTGGTGGTCATACTGTTTTGCTCTCGTCTCGGATCTCCCCATCCCGGCGCGGGGAGATTCAAACATTTTCCATATATCATTTCTCATTTTTCATTCTATTGACGTGCAACAACAGCCCCCAAGTGAAAGCTTCTTGCCATCGTGGAATTCGATTGGCCGCTTCCGCGAAAATGACAATGACAAATGAGAATCATGAGAAATGAGAAAAATGAGAAATGATATATGGAAAATGGTTTTCTTCCGTGTCTCCCCATCTCCGTGTCCCCGCGTCTCCGCTTTACGCTCCCTGATCCAGCGAGAAGCCACGTTCACCATCAAAGTTGTAGAGATTTTCCGTCTTGATGAAATCAAATCCAGCGCCCGCTACCCGATCGAGCAGGGCCATGATTTGTGCGTGAGAAAGTGAACCTGCCCCACCCTCCGACAGGAATCGGCAACGCCAGTGGTCCGAACAGAACGTTTCCGCATGCCCTCCGGGCCACACTTTCACGCCGCGATTGCTCATCATTTCGAGTTTGATTTTATCGTCGCCCAACCGGCTCAAAGTCTCACCCAATTCGTTTGGAGATCCTTTTGACCAATCTAGAAACACATCGACACCGAGGAGTTCCTTCTTAACGGCAGCGGCTGGAACAGCAGGTTTAGTTTCACCGGTAGCCTCCGCAGCTGCCTGATACTTCGCCGCCTTCAGAGTCTGTGGCAATTGCCCCACGCGTGCCACGACTGCTGCGGCAAACTCTTTCGTACCGACTTTCTCGCGGCTAACACCTTCTTTGAAAATGTCATAGGTGTGAATGCCGTCTTCGAGTGTACGTAACCAGGCATTGTGAACGCGCTCGGCTACGTCTGTCTGTCCAATGTGCACCAGCATCATCACGGCACCGAGAAGCAGCCCTGAGGGATTCGCCAGATTTTGCCCGGCGCGGCGCGGCGCCGACCCGTGAATCGCTTCAAACATCGAAACATGCTCACCAATATTTGCTGAACCCGCCAAGCCAACTGAGCCGGCGATTTGTGCCGCCACATCCGACAACACGTCGCCGTAGAGATTGGGCATAACCAGAACATCAAAAACTTCCGGTGTGTCGGCGAGTTTCGCAGCGCCGATGTCCACGATCCAGTGTTCATTTTCGATGTCTGGATACTGCGTGGCGATTTCGTCGAATACTTTATGAAACAGGCCGTCAGTCAGCTTCATGATGTTGTCTTTCGTGAAGCAGGTAACCTTCTTGCGATTGTTGCGACGCGCGTACTCGAATGCGTAACGCACAATCTTTTCTGAGCCCGGCCGCGAAATCAGCTTCAGACATTGCACCACCTGCGCAGTCTGGCGGTGTTCGATGCCTGCGTATAAATCCTCCTCATTCTCACGAACGATCACGACGTCCATGTTCGGATGTTTGGTTTTGACGAAGGGATGATAGGAGACACAGGGCCGCACATTGGCGTACAGGCCGAGCGTCTTGCGCACTGTGACGTTGAGGCTCTTGTAGCCGCCGCCTTGAGGAGTTGTGATTGGGGCTTTCAGAAAAACCCTGGTGCGGCGCAGGGAATCCCAGGAACTTGGTTCGATACCTGAACTGTTCCCCGCCAAATAAACCTTTTCACCAATATCGATCGTTTCGATTTCCAGCGCGGCGCCCGCACCTTTAAGAATCTCCAGCGTGGCGGCCATAATTTCAGGCCCAATGCCGTCGCCGTTTGCGACCGTGATCGGAACAGGTTTAGTTACTGTAGTCGGAGCAGTCTGAGACATAGTTCGAAAACCTTTCTATGACTAGTGTTTTTTCGGATGAAGCCTGTTGCTCATTGCCGATTGGCGATTGCCAATTGCCGAATTAAGACAAACTTCCTGCTCGTCAAAGAACTCTTGAGCAGTTCCTTTAGCGAAACCCAATGATCAATCACCAATCCTCAGCGGCGCGCCGCCGGCGTTAGCTTCAACGTCAGTCGCTCAGTTCCACGCACCACTTCGACTTCATATTCCTGACCCGCCTTCATCTCGCCCAGGGCGTAGGTGTAGTCATAGACATTCCGAACATCGCGTCCAGCGAGTTTCACGATCCGGTCACCAGCCTTCAGACCCGCTTTTGCCGCCGGCGAATCTTCGCGCACTCCGTCCAGAAGCAAGCCATCATTTGAATCAGCGTAATTGGGAATCGTGCCGAGATAGACCCGGAAACCAGTGGAGCGTCCGGCTGCCGGCTCGGTTTTTGCCGACGTGTATGACGGCCGCTTATCACTCTTATCAATGTCCTGCACGATACGTCCCACGACGCTCAGGATTCGCGACTCGTCGTCGAAATTGATCTTGTCCGCAGTATCAGAAGGCTTGTGATAGTCCTCGTGTGTTCCTGTCCAGAAGAAAAGCACCGGTATCTGTTTGGAGTAGAAAGACGAATGATCACTGGGGCCATAACCATCGGCGTTCAGAGTAAGCGAGAACTGCTTCGCTGGATCGCTATTGACGATCGCTTGCCCATTCGCCGCAACGACAATTGGCATCCCTGAAGCGACAGAAGTGCCGGTTGCCGATCCCGAATGCGCCGCCGTGACCGTCATGCCTTGCAAGAGATTTGCGCTTTCAACAAGTGCACGCCATTCGGTTGCCGTTCCGATGCCGCCAATTGTCAGCCTCTTATTTTTCATCCGGCCGATCATGTCCATGTTGATCATCGCGATAGTGTTGGCGAGTGGCATTGCAGGATGATTCACGTAGTAATTCGAACCGAGCAGGCCTTCTTCTTCACCGCCGAAAGCCGCAAAAAGAATTGAGCGTCGGGGGCGCGGCGTCTGGGCCTTGAAAATGCGCGCCAGCTCAAGTACGCCGGCAACACCAGAAGCATTGTCGTCGGCCCCGTGATGAATTTCGCCCTCTTTCTGGGCGAGGCTGCCGGCGCCGCCAAGGCCGAGGTGATCGTAGTGGGCGCCAATCACAATCACTTCATTCTTCAAAGTTGGATCAGAGCCTTCGAGTATTCCGATAACGTTTGCGGCGCCGGTTTCACGACGGATGAGGTCCGTTGCGAGACTAATGGTCTCTCCAATCCTGGGCGCGTAAGTCTTCAATTCAAGCGTTGTGACACCATCGACAACCTTCTTTCGTTCGCCGGCTGGTTGATTCTTTGCATCCGCTTCAAGTTGGGTCAAGGCGGTTGCTTCTGACAAACCCAAGAGCTTGATTGCTGCCTGGCGCGAAACGGCGATGACTGGAAAGCCCGCATCTCCGGCGCCGTTGTCAAACCGCAATCGAGAAAGCCGGTCATCCTCGAAGTTTTCTTCGCGCGCTATCACGATCAGCGCCCTCGCTCCGGCGTCGCGCGCCGCAATTGCCTTCCAACGTACATCTTGGTAACGCGCAAATTGCCCATGCGGATTGTCTCCGTCGGGCGTCCCGGAAAAGACAACTGCAATATTTCCACTCGGGTTTGAGCCGTAATAGTCGTCGTATTTCAACTCGGACGCAGTTATCCCGTAGCCGACAAAAATGATCCCTGCTTCATTGATTCGCGAATTCACAGAAAGTCCCAATGGCATCCAGTCTGTTGTCAATCGAAGTACGGTTGCGTTGCTTTCTCCCTTTCCCTTGAAAGAAAGTTCATTGCCCTTACCGAGTTCGATGGTTGAGACGTACGGGAATCGCTGAAGGTAGGCAGAATCCTGACTCCTCTGGGCAACAGCTTTACCTTGTTTGGTTGGCTTCAAACCAATGTGGGCAAACTCGTCGGCGATGTATTCCGCAGCGGCCGTCGGCGCCTGCAGTACCGGTGCGTCGTCCTTCGAGTTTGTCAGAAGCCAGGTAGGTGACATCTTTTCGCAAACGTTCAACGCTTGAAGCGATGTTAGTGCTTTGCTGAGCGCACCCAGCCGTAGCAAATACGGCCACCAGCGACGAGTGCGATCAAGGTGCGAATGTATAGCTTCGTTTTCATAATTTTAATACTCACTTTCAAAATCCGGGTGCCGGCTAACGGGTGCCGGGTTTCGGATAGCTACCGCTGAAAAAAATTAGCCACAGATTTACGCGGATGACACGGATCAGAAACCTCAAGAGATGGTTGGGGGGCTCATTCAACTAAAAATGACAATTAAAAATGACACTTCTCGTTTTCTCTTAAACAGTGTCATCCGCGTAAATCTGTGGCTAAATTTCCTTCTCAATTGAATGCCGCTACCGGACTGTACCGATCACCATCCGCTACCCGTCACAGCGACCCGATACCCAGCACTGGATACTCGAAACCCGAAACTCAAAACTGGTTTTTACTCCACCCAATCAGCTATGAACACGTTTGTTTCACCGCGCGCCTTGGCGTTACGGTTTGATGCAAACACGAGTTTCTTTCCATCAGGCGAAAACATTGGAAAGCCATCGAAAGTGTCGTTGTCGGTAATGCGTTCGAGGCCGGAGCCATCGACATTAATCGCATAAAGATCAAAATTGCGACCCTTCGGATCATCCATGTTCGAAGCGAATATGATTCGCTTGCCATCGGGGAAAAAATAAGGCGCGAAGTTAGCCTTACCATTTTTCGTCACCTGGCGTTTATTGGAACCATCGGCATTCATCACATAGAGTTCGAGCACAGTGGGACGAATCAGGTTTGTTTTCAAGAGGCTAAGGTAGTCGGCCTTCTCCTTTTCGGTTTGCGGGTGATAAGCGCGGTAGACGATCTGTTTACCATCTCGCGAAAAGAAGGGGCCGCCATCGTAGCCAATTTCATTAGTTAAGCGACGCACATTCCTGCCGTCCGCATCCATGGAATAGATGTCGAGATCACCTTCCCGCGTTGAAGTGAAAACAATCTTCTTTCCGGAAGTCGAGATTGTCGCTTCAGCGTCGTATCCGGGTGTGTTCGTTAGTTGCTTTATTTCTGAACCGTTGGGGCGCGCCGTAAAAATGTCATAGGTGGGGTAGATTGCCCAGACGTAACCTTGCGAGAAGTCCGGTCGCGGAGGGCAGTCTTTGTTTCCCAAATGAGTCGACGAGTAAAGCAAGCGTCCCAGGTTCGGGAAGAAGTAACCACAGGTGGTTCGGCCCGTTCCTGTTGACACCATTTTTACGTTCGAACCGTCAAGGTTCATCGTGTAGATCTGATCGCAACCGCGACCATCGCGAGTTGACTGGAAGATTAACCGGCGACCATCCTCCGAAAAGTAAGCCTCGGCATTTTCACCGCCGAAAGTCAGTTGCGTGATGTTGCGCAGATGTTTTTCCTCCGGCGTCGCAACAGTCGCTGGGTTTGCTAAGGGTTTTGTGGATGCGGTTGCCAGGCAAAAGCTAAGGATTGTCATGGCGCAGCCGCTGAGAAGCGTCACTTGTTTAGTTCTGGTCATGTTTGAAGTGCGGACTGAGAATGATTTCAGAATCTATCAATAAATTAGGCGCGAGCCGTGGTTGGTGTCGCAATCCGATCGTCTTTTGCCAGGCCCTTTGACCGGCGCAGGCGAATTACAAAAGCAATGAGCGCGCTCACCGCTACGAGAAGACTAATCAGTTGCGATGTGGAGAGACCGGTTAATGTAGTTAAGCCTAGCAGATCACCGCGCGGATCGTCGCGAACAAACTCAACTGCAAAGCGAACGAGGGAATAAACGAGAGCGTAAACCAGAATAACCTGGCCATTGAAACGTTTGCGCTTATGAAGCCATAACAAAAAGAAAAACACGATCAGCATCGCAAACGACTCGTAAAGCTGTACCGGATGTAAATGAACGTCAGTTGGCACGCCCGTGATGCGATGTCCCAGTTCGGTAAACTGCACGCCCCATGGCAGCGTTGTGGGTTTTCCCCAGCAGCAACCCGCGGCGAAGCAACCCTGGCGGCCAAAGAAATTTCCGATTGCGATCCCCGGCGCGCAGGCGTCGGCGGTCTTCCACCAGGGCAATTTGTAACGCTTCATCAGGAAGTAGCCGGCAACGACTGCTCCAATCAACCCGCCGTAAAAAACACCGCCTGAACGCAGGAAGTCGAGTGAAAGCAGTTGGGTTGGCTGCGAGCGATATTCAGGCTCAACCCAAAACATCAAGATCTTGGATCCGATCAGTCCAGCCAGGAGCATCCATAAACTGAGATCGTAGAGCCTCTCGCGTGGCAGGCCGTCGCGCGAGCCGAGGCGCACGGTGATCATGATCGCGCCAAGGAAGGCGAGCGCCAAAAATACACCGTAGGTGTTGATGGGAAAACTGCCGATGCGAAAAAGCTCTGGGTACATCAGGTGAATTGCCGATTGATGATTGGCGATTGCCGATTTACTCGGTACCTGCCAAACGGTCTTGCCGCCTTCCGTGCGGTGAGGCTTGCCTCACCGACGCATTGTTAATCCTTAGCGAGGCTCAGCCTCGCTCTAAATCAAGAGTAGAACATAGACGGTAAGCCGAAGGCTTACCGCACGGTTGGCGGCAGAGCCGCATCAACCTCACTGCTCACTTTCCTATTGCCTACCACCAAATCATAAGCGAGCAGCAGGGCCCCGATACAAATGCTGGCGTCGGCAACATTGAATACGGGCCAATGATAACTGCCGGCGTGAGCAGAGATAAAATCGATAACATAACCAAACCGAATACGGTCGGTAAGGTTACCCGTAATGCCCGCAAGCAATAAGGCGCAGGCTCCCAAAACGCGGTCGTCCGTGCGTGCCGTTCGCAAGAAATAATAAAGCACTCCCACGGCCGCAGCGATGGCAAGGATGACGAAGAACCAACGTCCCAGCGCCCCGCCGTCCTGCAATTGACCAAAGGCAATGCCGCGATTCTCAGTGTAAACAAAATCCAGAAATCCGCGAATGAGAGTCACATCGTTCAACGGACGAAGCGTTTTTACTGCCCAGGCTTTGGTTACTTGATCGACCATGTAGAGGCCGAAGGCTGCAAGCAAATAGCCAGCGCGCCAGCCAGCACGCGTCGCCAGGGTCAAAGAGGGCTTCTGCTGTTCAGACACCATAACCGTGCTCAATGAGAAACTGAATGAAGCGCTGTCAGGCGCGGAAATTTTATGAACATCGCGCTCCTACCGAGCTAAGCCTTCTGCTTCCAATTCTTCCAGCGCACTCACGCAACGTTCACAGACAGTTGGATACTGTGTGGACTCGCCAACACGAGTCGAATAGTTCCAACAGCGTTCGCACTTGTTGCCTTCAGCGGCAAGTATCTTGATGGTCACGTCAGCCCTGTCTGTATCCGCACGCGTCACTTCAACCTGGGAGACGATAAATAGGTAACGCAGCTCATCACGATAATGTTCGAGGAGATCGAAAGTCGTTCCCGCAGCTGAGATTTCCACACGAGCCTCGAGAGAGCTACCAATGTGTTTGGCAATACGAGCCTCTTCCAAAGCTCGCAAAACATCTTCGCGCACTGCAAACAACTGTTCCCATTTTGCAAACCGCTGATCTGCGGCCGGAAACGCATCCGGAAAAGTTGCGATGTGAACTGATGCTGGCCGCGATTCAGCATTCGCCGGCAAGTTCTCCCAGATCTCATCTGAAGTGAAGGCGAGTATCGGCGCTAACAGCCGGGCAAGCGCGTCAGCGATGCGATAGAGCGCTGTCTGTGCTGAACGGCGCGCCTGATTGCGTGGCGCAAATGTATAGAGGCGATCCTTGATGATATCGAAGTAACGCGCCGACAAAGTTACCGTACAAAAATTGTAGAGCGCGTGATAGACCGCATGAAACTCGTAAGCGTCGTAAGCCTCCCGCACTTTGCGAATCACTGTGTCCAATTCGGCCAACGCCCAAAGGTCTATCTCCAGCATCTCGGTTTCCGCCACGCTGTCGCGTTCCGGGTTGAAACCATGAAGATTGCCAAGCGCAAAGCGGGCGGTGTTGCGTAACTTCCGATATCCATCGGTGACGCGTTGCAGAATCTCTGCCGAGCAGCGCATGTCGTCGAAGTAATTCGACGACGCGCACCAGAGTCGAAGAATCTCGGCGCCGGATTCCTTGATAACTTCATCCGGAGGCACGGCGTTACCCGTAGACTTGTGCATCGCCTTGCCTTGCGCATCAACTGTCCAACCATGTGTCAGCACTGTCTTGTAAGGGGCGCGATTGTGGACCGCGAGGCCCACCATCAACGACGAATTGAACCAGCCGCGAAATTGATCGCCGCCTTCGATGTACACATCTGCCGGCCAGCGCAGTTCTTTTCGGTGCTCTAACACGGCGATTGAAGACGCGCCACTATCAAACCAGACATCAAGAATGTCGGACTCTTTCCTAAAGTCCTCGCCGCCACACTTGCCACACCGGTAACCCTCGGGCAACAACTCGCTGGCTTCGCGCGTGTACCAGGCGTCTGCAGACTCTTTCTCAAAGATATCAGCGACACGATTAATAATCTTCGGGTCGGCTACTGCTTCAGTACATTTCGCACAATAGAAAACAGGGATCGAAACGCCCCAAACGCGCTGGCGGGAAACGCACCAGTCGGGCCGGCCCTTGAACATGTTGCGCATGCGATCCACACCCCAGCCCGGCAGCCATTGCACCCGCTCAATTTCGGTAAGCGCGGCGGCGCGCAAAGAGTTTCCGCCAGAAACGCTCGCATCCGAAAAGTTGTCGGTGAAGTTACTGCGGTCGCGGCCGTCTTCATCGCGTTCCACCACCGGCCCGCCGGCGCGGTCCATCGAGATGAACCACTGCGGAGTGGCGCGGAAGATCACCGGATTTTTGCAGCGCCAACAATGCGGGTAACGGTGTTCGTAGCTCTCGGTGAAGAGCAAGACACCGCGCTCGCGCATGAACTCCACGATTCGCGGATTTGCTTCAAAAACACTTTGGCCGGCAAAGTGTTCAACTTCCGGAGTGAAATGTCCGGAGTTATCTACCGGGCAATAGATTTCCAGGCCGTACCTCTTGCCTAGCACGAAGTCGTCATGACCGTGACCCGGCGCCGTGTGAACGCAGCCGGTTCCGGACTTACCAGTCTTTTTGGAGTCGCGCGCTTCACGGACATCAAGTTCAACTTCGGCATCCGCTTCGCCGCCAAGCGTTACGTGTTCGCCCACCATCAGCAGCGAAGGACGATCGAGCCAGGCATGACGACACTCGAGGCGATCGAGTCGTGAACCAGGAAAACGGGCCAACACGTCGGGTCGAAGGGTTTCAGTGACGCTAAGGGTAGAGCCGACTTCGTCGGTCGAACTCCGGCTGACAGACTCGTACTGCACCTGCCTCAGGAAACCGCACTTCTCGGCTACTGAATCCAACAATTCACTGGCGACGATGTAGACCTCTTCACCATGCGCGAACGCGGAATATTCAAAGTCGGGATGGACGGCGATTCCCAAATTGGCCGGCAAGGTCCACGGCGTCGTCGTCCAAATCAAAACGAAAACGTTTCGTCCAGCCAGCGCGGGATCGATCAACGCTGGATCGCTACGCAAAGGAAACTTCACATAGACCGAAGGACTAGTGTGCTGATGGTACTCAACCTCGGCTTCGGCGAGTGCGGTTTGATCGTGAATGCACCAGTAAACCGGCCGCGCGCCTTTGTAGACGTAACCGCGCTCAACGAAACGACCAAAAAGACGGGCCGTCTCCGCCTCATAATGGTTCGACATCGTCAGGTAAGGATTGTCCCATTCGCCGAAGATGCCCAACCGTTGAAAATCACGCGTCTGCCGCTTCAGGGCTTCTGAGGCGTGCTCGCGGCAAGCACGACGGATGGAAACCGGCGGCATGTTTGCCTTCTTCGCTCCAAGTTTGCGATCGACGTAAAGCTCAATTGGCAGGCCATGGCAGTCGTACCCCGGAACATAGGGAGCGTCGAAGCCCATCATCGTGCGCGACTTAACGATGAAGTCTTTCACGATCTTATTTAGCGCGGTGCCCAGATGGATGTCGGCATTTGCGTAGGGAGGGCCGTCATGGAGAATAAACTTTTCCGCACACGCGCGCTCCTGACGAATCAGCTCGTACAGTTTCAATTGCTCCCATTTCTTCAGACGCGCCGGTTCGTTCTGCGCCAGATTTGCCTTCTGGGAGAAGCCGGTCTTCGGAAGATTGACAGTCTTTTTGAGGTCGAGGGTGTCAGTAGACATAAGATTTCAGTTCGTTGGAATCAACAATACTAACATCGAGATCTCAAATTTGAGATCTCAGATTTGAGATCTCAGATCCCAGATAAAACGCACTCGCCAAACCAGCGGGAAAAAGTAAAAACCCGAACCAGCTCCTCACGGATGCGATGGTTCGGGTTCTTGCGTCCGATGGAACGGAATTCAGCCGATGAACAACTCATCCTCTCCGTAAATTTGATTAACGGGCTTCGGCGCAGGGGCCACAAGAACTTCGAGGCCACGGCGGAAGCCCGCCATAATCGCTGCCAGCTCGCGGGCCGGTTCAATCACCTTCGACTGAATAAAGTCGGTGGTCGTGGTGACCTGGCGGTGGGTGCGATCAATCGTGCTGCTGACCAGCTCGACTTTGTCTCGCGCTTCGCGGGCGCCGTGACTGACGACTTGTTTCAACTCGCCGACTTCATCTTTCAGAATCGCCAGCGACTCGGAAAAGTGCATCGTCGCAGTGGAAAGATGATTCGAGACAGCGTTGATTTGCTCAGCGATGTGTTTTCCCTGCACCGCGATCTGCTTGCCCTGTTCGCTAACGGCGGTCACCTTCTCAATTAGCGGCTCGAGCTTTTGTTCCAACCGGTTGACCGATTTGACCGCGCTGCTAACAAACACGGCGATTGAAACCATCGCAATCGCCATGATGATAAATGACAGGGCAATAACGACCATCACCCAAAACATCGGATCATTGGTGTTGAATTGAAGCGCGAAAGGCATGTTGTGTAATTTCCGATTGCCGATTTCCAATTGCTGATTTTCGGAATGCCGAGTGCCATTTGCTGGCGTCACTGCCTTTCAATCGGCAATCGGCGATCGTCAATCTCCTAGTTGGCCTTCTCGTCGTACTTCGGAGCAGCTTCGATCCGGCCGGACATTTCAGTCTTCCGCTTTTCTTCCTGATAGGCTTTCTTGCCGGCATCGATCGCTGCGGCGACTGTACCACTCTGTCGCGCCGCGGTCTCGCGGGCCGTGCGCGCTAGGTCGGAAGCCGTATCACGCGCCGTGCGGGCCGCATCTCCAACTCGCTCGGAAGCGGTTGAATATAATTCGGCTGCGCGTTCCCGGCCTGTCTCGTAGTATTCGCCGGCTCGCTCACCAATTTGTTGCGCAGCTTCGCGAGAACGGTCGATACCTTTGCGCGTGGCATCAGCAATGTCTTCGCGCAGTTCTTGTCCGGATTTAGGGGCAAAAAGCAGAGCAATCACTGCTCCAATTCCGCCGCCAATCAGTAAATATGTTAGACGAGTGGAGACGCTGTCACCTCTATCTCGCCGATAGTCATCGCTTCCCATTGGGGATACCTCCAAGGCGCAGCCGCGGGGCTGCATAAGTGTTCAAATTGTTAGTGAAGTTCCACCTCGGAATATATCAAATGCGCGCGGAACTTCGCAATCGGCGTACTGCCGGGTAATCGGGTGTCGGGTATCGGGGTAACGATCGGTACAGTACGGGAGCGGCAGCGACCGCATTAAGTTACGAATCGGTCCAAGTTTTCGGACCTACCGACTATAGCTTCCAGTTCACGGGGAAGTGTAATAAAGGTTGAATGCGGTCGCTACCGCTCCCGTACTGTACCGATCGTTACTCTGACACCCGACACCCGATACCCGACACCCGACCTCGAAACCCGAAACTATTCTTTTCCGTTGTATTGCTCGAGTTTCCGGTAAAGGGTCTTGCGGCCGATGCCGAGCGCGCGGGCAGCGTGGGATTTGTCGCCCTGTGTGTAGTCGAGTGTGGCCTCAATCGCCTGCCGTTCGATTTCCTCCATGGATGAAGGGACGGTAACGGCAAATGTAGTCGTTCGTCCTTCGCTGGCGGCACTCGCGCGTTCCACCTTGATCCGATCGCGTTCCTCCAAGACAGTTTTGCTGATCGCTTCCGGCAAGTCCTCCAGTTCTATCTGCCGTCCCGACGCGATGATCACTGCACGCTCGATTGAATTCTCAAGTTCGCGAACATTACCCGGCCAGTGGTAAGTCATCAGAGCTTGTAACGCGTCTTTGGAAATGCCGGAGATGAATCGTCCGGTCTTCTGTTTGTAGTGCTCGAGAAAATGAATCACGAGCGGATGAATATCCTCCGGACGTTCACGCAAAGGGGGCAACACGATCGGAAACACCGAAAGACGATAAAAGAGATCGCGGCGAAAAGTTCCCATCTCAGTGGCGCGTTCCAAGTCAACATTAGATGCGGCAATCACGCGCACGTCCGTCTTCAACACTTCGTTTCCACCCACGCGCGTAAACTCACCGTCCTGGAGCACACGAAGCAGGCGGACCTGTGCGGACAGGCTCATCTCCCCCACCTCGTCCAGGAATAAAGTTCCGCCATTGGATTCTTCAAATCGGCCGCGCCGGCGCGAGCGCGCATCGGTAAACGCGCCCTTCTCATGTCCGAACAGTTCTGACTCCAGAAGCGTTTCGGGAATCGCGCCACAGTTGAGTTTCACATAGGGTCGGTTTTCGCGGCCGGAGTTGTAGTGAATCAGATTCGCGAGCAGTTCTTTGCCGGTCCCGGACTCTCCATGGATCAAAACCGTGGTCTGCGTGTTGGCTACGCTGAGCGCTAACTCCATCGCATGGCGAATGGCAGCTGTTTGCCCGATGATGCGCCCTTCGCCATAGCGCTCGTGCAAAGCGCTACGCAGATGCATGACTTCCGCAGAAAGCTGATCGCGCTCGAGCGCCGTACCTATTTGATCCGCAATGCCCTCAACCAATGCGACTTCGTGATCGTCGAATCCTTCGCGCGCTTCACTCCAAACCAGTCCCAGCAAACCAAACGTATGACCAGCAACCCGCACCGGAGCAACTAAGGCGGCCCGGCCTCCCAGGGTGGCGTTGAAAATCAGACGGAAGGGGAATGGTAAATCCTTGTCCAATAATCGCAGTGTCTTGCCTTCCGCAAGCACGGCCATTGCCGCGGGAAATTCACTGAGGTCCAAAGACTGTTCGTGGGAAGCAATCAAACCCTGCACGGTATCGGTTCTGGCGTGTGGCGCCGCTTTAAAAGCCGCCAGACTGATACGTCCACCTTTGCGATCGAGAACGCCGAGCGCCGAATAATCTGCGCCGACGAGGGAAATGGCGCGCTCGAGCACGAGCGACGAAACGTCGCGAAAATCAGAACGCGCATTCAGCGCGTTAGCGATCTCCAGCAACGCGCGTTTCGTCTCTCCTTCGCGTTCTTTATCGGTGAAGAGGCGGGTGTACTGGTAACCAACTGCAATCTGACTAGCGATCGATTCCAGGAACGAAACCTCATCGTCCAGCCACGCTCTAGTAGAGCGCGTGGTGTGCATCCCGACTAAGCCGAGAATGTCGCCTCCTAACACGACCGGGACAACGAGTAGAGAACGGGTCCTTAAGCTGGCTGCGAGGAAACGTACTTTTTGATCGAGACCAGGCTTGGAAGTGTCGTCCAGCCGGATCGGCTTTGAAAGGTCGACGTGTTCAGTAAGCTTATTTAGCTCAAGGGGAATGGCGATTCCCAGACTGGACGGAACGTCCTCAGATGCGCGCCATTCGTGGCTTATCTTGAGTTCACTTGCAGACGTTAATTGGATCACATCGCAGCGATCCACATTCATCATGCGTCCCAACTCCGAAACAATCACATTAAGAAAGCGATCCAGGTTAATAGTTGTGGGAAAGGCCAACGCCAGTCGCGTGATAATGGATTCACGCGCTTCATGCATCTTTATCTTGCGTTCGAGAGAAAGAGATTGTGCGGTATCAGACATCTTAATGCTTATCGTGAGCGGCTGCGGAACCAAAGGCCTTCAAATTCCACGCACCGATCATTGTCGGGATCATAACGAACCGGGGTGCAAATGCAAAGCAGGGTCACTCAGAGGTAGTGATGCAGTTTGAGCAGTAGCCTAGAATCCAAAGGTCGCAGCCCACTCGGTACAGTACGGGAGCGGTAGCGACCGCATCCAATAGTAATAACGGTCTGGGTTGAATATTGAGGCACTTTGAGTTCTCAGCCTTGAACAGTACTCAAGTAAATGCGGTCGCTCCCGCTCCCGTACTGTACCGAGTCGACCTTTGAATGCGCCTCTCAGTCAACGCTAGCCAACGCTAACAGGAGTCAGCCGCATCTTGATCACCTGAGGGCCACATTGCAAAGCGTGCGATACGATCACTATAATCATCACGCCTGCATCACGGTCTCTCGAGTCAAGACAATGCCAATTTACGAATATGAGTGTCGCAAATGTGGGGCACTTACAGAGGTCTTTCAGAAAATGGACGCCAAGCCGCCGGCCAAATGCGGCAAGTGTGGCGGACGTTTAGAGCGCCGTATTTCGGCGCCGGCAATCCAATTCAAGGGTTCCGGCTGGTACGTGACAGACTATGCCGGCAACGGTAAGAAGGCTGCTGAGAAAGCAGAATCTGAAGAAGCAAAGGCCGACAAGAAGGACAAGAAAAAAGAGAGCTCCCCGGCTAAGAAAACTTCCGAAAAAGCTTCAACCACTAAGTCTCCCAGTAAAGATTGAAGCCTCACTTGCAAGCGTGGATTAATGGCACAGTTAGTTCGTGACGAACCCGCAAGGGCGCTAAGACAAACTCACCGCGGTCTTCGCATAGCTTTCAATTTCATCGCGGCATTCCTACTGCTCGCAACTTTCTCCAGTTTGATTTTGGGGCAGGCAGGCCGTAAGCCCCGTGCAACCATGGGCGGTGGCATCTCACTAGGCATCACGGCCAAACGCGCGGACAATTCCAGCACAAACATCACCAGTAAAAACGTTTCTGTATACGATAACGGAGTGGAGCAGTCGATCAGAAACTTTGCTCCGGATCCTTCACCGGCGCGAATCGTTTTGCTAGTGGACAATTCGGTAACTCTGCGTGCGGACGTAGAGAAACTTGAACAAGCGGCTCGCGAGTTTGCCTATGAGATCTATGAAGGCGATCAGATTTTGATTGTTGGCTACGACGAACAAGCGGAAATAGTTGCCGATTGGACTGACGATGCAAAGGCGATCGAAGCATCACTCAAAGGCTTTCGCAAAAAAGGGCAACCGCATCTTTTTGACGCTTTAACAGCCGTGGTCGATGAGGCGTTACGCGCCCTGGCCGGTCAGAAACGGGTCATCGTCGTGATTGGCGATGGTCTGGATCGCGGCAGCAAAACCAATTTCGATAAGGCACTCGCGGAACTGCAGGCAAACGACATCACGGTCTACATGATTCAGATTCCCGACCGCACGCGAGGCGCAATTCGTCGCGACGTACCAAAGCCAAGACAAGTTGTGGACAAGCTGGTGGAAGCCACCGGTGGGCTCGTGTTTCCGATCGAGGAGACGACCGAAGCCGCCAAAACGATTTGCGATGAGTTGCGCAAGAATCGTTTTGTGCTCTCGTACGTGCCCTCCAGCGCGCCTTTTGGTGAAGCTCGGCGACTGCTGGTTGCCGGCGATGAAGGCATCATCATCAGAGCGAAGTCGATGCAACAGCCTAATTAAAATGGTCTTTGGTTTTTTGGCTTTTGGTCTTTGAACTTGGTGCTTAGTACTTAGTACTTTGTACTTTGTTCGCTCTTGAAACCGGCTCGTCTCGGCAAGGGGTTTCAAGCGAGGTAACTGAAGCTAAGTACAAAGCTCAAAGTTCAAAACACAAAGTTCAAAGACCAAAAGCCCAAGACCAAAGACCATCATTTCCTTCTAGCGTATATCGCAAACAACACACCGATAATTATCAGTACCAGCGTTTCCATGAAAATGAAAAACCGTGGAACGAAGGTGCCGTCCTCATCAAACGAATCCTGATAAGCGACGAGTGTCCCCAGGGTCAGCCCCGCTACCAGCCAGATTAGTTGACGCTTCGCATCCCACATGGTGAACTTTGGTCCGGTTGCTTTCGTAGTCCAGTGAAAGGAAACGAAAATGTTTTGTCCCAAGTGTAGTCAGCAACAGGCTTCTGAGGAACTGCGATTTTGTTCGCGCTGTGGCTTTCCGCTCGCAGGTGTGACGTTGTTGCTGGAAAACGACGGTGAGGTGCCGCTGACTAAACAAACCGTAGGTCGCGGTCGAATATTCAAGGAAAGCTTGCTGCTGACGTTCGCATCCTGGTTGGTGGCCTTAGTGGCAACGAATATGTTTGACTGGGGTGGCCCGTTCGAAACTGTTGCAAAAGTTGGGGCTTTGATTTTTTTCGTCCTGGGACTAATCGGAATGCTTAAATTTGTTTACGCTTTCCTTTTTGTTCAAGAATCCGTTTCTACACCGTCCCCAAATAGCCTGGCGGCCTCTACTCGTCGCGCCGCTTTGCCTTCGCCTCAGGAGAATCCCTTAACTGACTATCCGCAACGAGGTACTACAAAAGAAATGGTGCCTCGAGGCAGCGTCACTGAACACACAACCCGATTGTTGGATGACGAATGATTCTAAAGATTGGGGTTTTTGGTCTTTGAACTATGTTGTGGCAAACAGTCAGTACCGAAACGCGGTAGCGTCGGGTTCTTTTCTTATGAGGCTTAGCCTAAACCAAACCCCGACGCTACCGCGTTTCGGTACTGACTGAGTTCCACAATGAAGTTGAAAGGACAAAGTTCAAAAACCCAAAGACCAAAGACCAAAGACCCAAAACCAAAGACCAAAACCAAAGACCAAAAAACCTACTTACTTAGAACTCCCGACAGCCAATGCATAATATTCAAAGCAAGCTGGCGGTTGTCGCTGCCTGGAACATTCATTCCCATTGGCCGGTTTTCGGCTCCGGCCAATTGCGCCGATAGCATCGCCGCCTCTCCCATCACAACCACCCGGCCCTTGCCAAACTTCAGAGCGAGACCTTGCGCGCGGCCAGCTGCCGAGACGTCGGTATCCGAAGTTCGGTCAGCTTTATCTCGTGCGGAGTCGCCAAGCGCCATGAAAACAAAACTGTCTTTTGGTCCTTTGAGCGATTGGCCGGTGAAAGTAAATACTTTTTTGATCGACTCGGCTTCATTTCGGCCGCGCGTAATTGGATGCTCAAGTAAGAGTTTGTTCTCACGCGAAAAAAGCAGCGAGGAAGGACTGCCTTCCGCAAAGCTATTTGCCGGATCGAGGGTATAGCCCTTGCTCATCTCGATTTGAAAACGCTTCCCTAGATTCTCAGCCGCACCGCCAAAGGGCGCGTGATCGGCGATCAATAACAATGCGCCTCCCGCCTGTACCCAGTCGCGCACGGCATCACATTCTTCATCAGTGAAAGCTGAACGCTCAGCGCCGTCATCATCCATTTCCTCAGCGCCAAGCGCGTTGGCGATCATCAGCACCTTGAATGTGTCGAGCGCTGGCCTGGTGAACGGCTTGCGGTTGCGCACCACGTGATAGCCGTCGTTTGCGATGAGATCCGCAAACGGCTTATAGCGTCCCGTGGAGGTGTGGAAATTGTTGTGCGCTTCATCGAAGAGCACGCGGGGAAAGTTCTTTGTATACGCCGGTTTTTCTACAGCCACATTGAAATCGGGATCGGGACGTTGTTGGGCTGCAGTTATCTGGCTGACAAATAATAGGACGACGAGCGTAGTCAGGATGCGGAAACTTGTCTTCATAATCGTTTGTTGCTGAACCCAGGGCCGTGTGATGTTTTGGGGAGGCTATTCCGAATCAAAGTCGTGAACGCAACTTCTCCAACCGCTCGGCGGCGAGGGCGAGTGTCTCATCTTTTTTACAGTAACAAAATCTAACCTGCTGGGACCCGCGCTCGGGAAAACTGTAAAAACTAGAACCCGGAACACAAGCAACACCCACCTCACGAATCAAGTGACGGGTGAACTCGACATCATCGCCAAACCCAAATGCTGAGATGTCGGTCATGATGTAATAAGCGCCGTCAGGCGGAAAAACTTTGAAGCCTGCCTGTTCCAGGACCGGTAGTAGTAAATCACGACGCGCGCGATACTCCGCCTGCAATCGGTCGTAATACTCGGGCTGGAGCCCAAGTGCGTAAGCGCCGGCAGCCTGCAACGGCGCCGCCGCGCCCACAGTCAGGAAGTCGTGCACTTTGCGAATGCCGCTCGTAATCTCGGGCGGCGCGATGCAATAGCCAACACGCCAACCGGTAACTGAATAAGTCTTGGACATGGAATTCACGATCACCGTGCGTTCGCGCATACCATCGATTTGCGCCATTGAGATGTGTTCAATCTCAGCGTTGGGGCGCGGATAGATGATGTGCTCATAGATTTCATCAGTGAAGCAAAGCGCATCAAATTCCTGACATAGGCCCGCGATGAATTCCATTTCTGCGCGTGTAAAAACTTTCCCGGTAGGGTTGTTTGGATTGCAGATGATGATTGCTTTGGTCTTCTCGTTGAAGGCAGCTCGCAACTCGTCGGGCTCGAACTTCCAGTCGGGCGCGCGCAATGGAACGTAGCGCGGGCGGGCGTCGGAAAGAATCGCATCGGGGGCATAGTTTTCATAAAACGGCTCGAAGACGACGACCTCGTCGCCCGGGTCCACCGTCGCCATCATTGCGGCAATCATTCCTTCCGTTGAGCCACAGGTGACTGTCAATTCTCTTTCCGGATCTACATCGAGGCCGAGGTACCACTTCGTCTTTCGCGCAATCGCTTCACGAAAATCACGTGCGCCCCAGGTAATTGCGTACTGATTAATATCGTCCGCGATCGCCTGCATCGCCACCTGTTTGATATCTGCCGGAGCAGCGAAATCCGGAAAACCCTGCGACAGGTTTACCGCTCCGTGCTTCAGAGCTTCGCGGGTCATCTCGCGAATCACTGATTCGGTAAAGAGGCTGGCCTTACGCGAGACGTGCCGGTGTTGTGAAGGGGCGGGTGTGGTCATGACGTTAAGGTTTCGAGTTTCAGGTTTCAGGTTTCAGGTTTCAGGTTGTTGGGTGCTCGATAGCGACCGCGCTAAATTGAAAAAGAATTAGCCACAGATTTGCGCGGATAACACGGATCAGAACCTCAAGAGATGGATTGGCCGCTAAATTAATTCCGGCTGACACTTCTCATTTTTCTTATCAGTGTCATCCGTGTAAATCTGTGGCTAATTTCCTTCTGCCGTGCTCGACCCAATAACCCGCACCCGACATCCGGAACCTAACTCCAACTTACGGAATAATTTCCTCACCCGCAGCCTCGCGCTTCAACTGATCGATGATGGAACGTAGCGCCGGAGCGAGACTGCCGTTAGGAGCCAGCGCCAGATACTTCTCATAAGCCGCGAGCGCCTCTTTGTACTTTTGCTGCTTCTCGTAGGCCGCGCCCAGCAACTGGTAGATCACCGGCTCTGAATCTGAGAGTTGCGCAATTGCTTTCTGAAATTCCGCAATGGCCTCATCGGATTGGCCCTTCTCCTCAAGGAGGCGGGCCAGACCGACATGAGCTTCCGGTTGAATCCCTCGTCCTTCGCGAATTGCCCGGCGAAAGGAAGCAATCGCTTTGTCATCAAATGCGGCTTCTCGATGAATTCGACCTTCGACTGCAGATGCCTCCGGATAACTTGGGCGACCGCGCCGCGCCGCTTCGATTTCAGCGAGTGCCTCCTGATATTCATTCAACTCGAGCAGCGACCGAGCCAGGCCAACGCGGGCGGCCGGAAAGGCCGGACGCAGCTTCAAAGCCTCGCGGTAAATCTCAACCGCCTCACGTTGCGCGTCATCTGTCTTCGCTTGCTCGCGTGCAGTTTCCGCCCGTTGAAAGGCAAGCTCCGCGGCATCACTTGAGCGCACCAGCTTGACTGAAACACTGCGCCGCCCAGCAACAAGAGGGACAGTGGCTTCCTTAAAGCCGTTGGCACGCACGCGTAAGGTGTGGCGGCCCGGATTCACTTTGATCAAAGCGAGTCTGCCGGCAGCATCGGTCGTACCGCGACGGATTTCATCCAGCCAAACAATCGCATTGGGTTCAGTACTGATTGTAAGCGCAGGGGAACCAGTAGTCCGTTGCGCTGATATTGGACAGCAGATGACCAGACCTAGCAGAGCCAAAACAACGCCACGACACTTAATATTCTTGTGCATAACCAGAACCAATTATTCTTCCTGGTCGTGTGTTTACGTTGCCATCACCGCCAAGGCGCCAAGATACGCCAAGGGCGCCAAGTACAAATTCTCCAGAACAAAACTAGCGATGGCAAAAACCACAGCCCAGGAACAGGTGACAACAACTCATGAAAATTCTTGGCGTGCTTGGCGTGTCTTGGCGCCTTGGCGGTTAACCGGTTAGCAAAAGCTACCGCCGCTATTCTTCTTCTTCGTCGCCAATTACTCGTCGCTTACGAATTGTGGAATCACTCCCCGGTGAAGCTGCGGGCTGAGCGGTGATCGCTCGGGTTCCCACCACCGCATGAAACTTCCCAGTTATGTCGTAGAGGCGCTCATACTGAAGACGGTTGCGTACCACACCTTGCACGTAACCGCGCGTCTCTTTGAAAGGCACGGCTTCAGCCCACTCATCCATCTCCAGAGGCAAAGACGCGCGCCAGTTCACCGCACGTCCCGGCCCGGCATTGTAAGCGGCGGCGACGTATTCGATGCGTCCAAACTTATCGATCTGATCCCGCAGGTAAGCAGTGCCCAATTGAATATTTAACCTGGGTTCAAAGAGCGACTCGGCTGTGATGCTGCGATTGACTCCATATTTCCTGGCAGTCAGGGTTGCCGTCGGAACCAACACCTGCATCAAGCCATAAGCTCTGGCTGGTGACTTCGCGCGGGGATCAAAGACGGTTTCCTGCCGAATCAGTCCCGCCACCTGATAAGGATCGAGATTTCGCGCGCGCGATTCCTGCACGATGATGTCCCAATAGGCGAGCGGATAAAAAACATCCCATTCAGCCCGGGTCATCTCTTCCGGCTTCATCTGCGAATAATCGGGAAAGCTCTTCTTAAGTGTGTTTAGCGCGCGAACGTTGTCTTCCTGATGTCGATAGATTTGCGCGATCGCTAAATTTACTTTCGGACTGTTTGGTCCGGTTGCAGACGCAACGGCCAGTTCCTCAAAAGCCCAATCATCAACCCCGATAGTATTTAGCTGCTCCGCCTTTTCAATGCGCGTTGCCTCAGCTGGTCCCGCAGTTTCTTCGGCCACCGTGACCGTTTGCAGGTTTGCCACCGCCTGTCCCACGACCGAATCCGGCGCAAAGTTTTGCTGCGGCGCATTTTTCAGTGCATTCAGCCGTTGCTGTGCCAGGTATCCATACCAATTCGCGTCGTAACGACCGAGCACGCCCTTGTAAAGCGCGCGCGCTTCAGCAAGTTTGCCGGCACGTTCTGAGTCACGCGCCGCCCAGTAACCCGCACGGCCCCGATTGTCGTTGTTCTTGTCGACGTAGTACGCCAGGTGTTCCGTCAACAGCTTTGCTGATTCAGAAAAATTTCGGGCCTCGTGAGCTTCCCAAGCCAGATCAAATTGCGCCTGAACCACTTCAATCGACCCGGGCGCCGCATTAATCGCGGCCCGGCGAAAGAAAGTAGCATCGACACCGTTTTTGGCATCGTCGGCAAATTGTGCAGCGCTGACTAAAGCACGCGGCAGGAAAGCGCTGTCGGGAAAGGAGCGACGCAATTCTTCAACTGTCGTCCGTACCTGTTCCCACTGCCGCGCACGCGCGTAGGTTTGGGCGAGGTAAAAGAGAGCTTCAGCTCGTGTCTCCCCGGCAGATACGGGGATGTTACTGAGCACGCGCAACTGCTTCCGGCCGCTTCGCGTTAGCAGCGGCAATTCCCCGGCGCAGTTGATTCTGCGTGTTTGCCAGATTGGGGAACCTCGAAGAGCTTCCGAGTAAGCCTGATATGCGTCGTTATAGCGCTTGGCGTCGAACAGCTTCTCCGCACGAGCACTTGCCTCAGTTTCATTGGCGGGCGCAAGGGTCGACGCCAGTTGCGGAATCATCGTTTGCGCTTGAGCGCTCTCTCCGGAAGCGGGTGCGAAGAAATAGATGCGGCGATAGGCATCCAGTGCACGCGCGTTGTCGCCATTTTGGGCGAAAGCCCGCGCGGAAATTAACAGTGCCGCAGCGTCGTCCTTGCGGGTCAGATTCTGCAGAATTGTTGGAACGGCTTCAGCTTGTCCAGACTTCAAAAGGATCTCCGCAATACGCAGCATTGCTTCGCGGGCCCGAATGGACTCCGGATAGTTGCTGACGAGGCGTTCATAAACTATGCGCGCGAGGGCGGACTGTCCCGTCTGTTCCAAGGCGTTGCCGCGCATGAAGAGCGCGTGGTCTCCCAATGAGGTGTAATCCTGGATGACGCTTGTGTCGAGTAGTGTTGCGGCGCCGGCATAATCGTTGGCCCGGATTTTTATACGAGCCCGTACTAGACGCGCCAGTCCCGCTGCTTTGGTGCGGGGAAATTCGGACTCCATGCGCGCAACGACTTCATCCGCCGGCAACTGATCGCGGCGAGTTTGCAAACGTAAACTCTCGAGTGCTTTAAGTTCAGCGGGGGTCTGCTCGCGAGTAAAGCAGCTTGCTGTCAGGAAGGCGGGCAGGGTTGCTCCCACAGCTACGGCGACACCCAGCAGAATAAGGAGGAAACGCTGCTTGCCAGGCAATCCGGCTATTGCTCTCTTCACGTAAGAAAAATTCAATTTCATATTGCAGACTACCCTTGAGGAGATTTATTTCAAATCTGAGATGCTCAGATCTCAAATTTCAAATTTGAAATGCCGAAATGATGACAAATCTCAAATCTGAAATACCAATAAGGGGCGCCCACAGAGGACGCCCCCACATTTTAGAGCACCATCCCTAAGACCTCGAACCTGAGACGGACGTTACGCGGAAACAGTTGCACCGGGATAAGCATTACCAAGTTTTCCGGCGTCACCTTCAGCAAGTGTATTTACTAATTCGTGATGGAAGTAGTCATAACTCTGGGCGACTTCCGGCTTCACACGTTTGTCATACATCTCGCGCGAGCGGTCGATGTACTCGCGCAGGCGGTCGTAAAGGTCGTGCTGCATGCGACCTTCCGAGACTTTCTGCTCGTTATAGAGTTTGATTTCTGAAACCAGCAAGCGCGCAAACCGCCGGGCGTCGACATGCAATCTTCTTTCTTCGTCTCCCGAGACGCTGACCGGAAGTTCAACCTCGGCGCCATAACGACGACGTTGAGCCGGCATTCCGACAGATTCTTCGGGCGCGGCGGCTTCTGGGTGGAAACTAGCCTCTTCGGTTCGGCCTCAGCTTCTACGACATCGGAAACGAACTCTTGAGGTTGTGGTTCTTCGACAATTTCCGCGGGGACTTCGGGCGCTGTAGGTTCCGCAACCGCAATCCCAGTTTCAGCCGGTTCCTGAACTCCATACTCGCGCTCTGGAGCGTAACTGCCAGCTGCTGGTTCCGGAACAGCTTCCCGATGGTCCGCCTCCGGCGCCGGCGTCTTTGCAGGTGCTTGCGCCGCTAAAAGATCTACCGACATTCCCGACACCTGCACCAAAGTTTCTAACGCTTCGAGATTGATTGCTTCAGAATCAAGTGAACCCGAATCCGCATAGAGCACGGCGACCGCACGCTTTCGCACGTTGAGCGGGACGCCAACAACACGCTGCGGCGCTTCCTCTCCAAGCCGGTTTAGTAACACGTAATTTTCAGAATGAGAATGCGCACCTCCGCTCCAGGTCGTGCGCGACTTTGTAACTTCCGACATCAGGTTGTCACCCGACAGTGGGATTGAAATCTGTTGCACTGCAGTGTCGCCGACACTGCCTTCAAAACCACGAGCGCGCCAACCGATCGCTTTCTCACCTTTGATTGCGAAGAAAGCAACGCGCGGTGCAAACGAAGCAGCACGATTCACAAGTATCTTCAGGATTTCGCCTTGCGAAGTCTGTTCACTCATTTCGGCGACGGCTGCTTTGACGATGGCCATGTCGCTCGAAGCCTTAGCGCGGGCGGATTCTGACGCAGCCAGATCGATTCCCTCATCATGAGCAGCCTTGAGGTGCTCCATGATGGAAGCCGCGACGGAACCTTCGAGCTGCACTTCACCCTGACGATCCAGGAGCTGAGTAAGAGCTTCATTGAGCCGGCTTTGCAGCTCGGAAATCTCCTGCTTCACACCGCCTAATCGCCCTTCTATATAACTCTCTATTTCATGGCGCAGGCTTTCTTCCAGTTTTCCACTGACCACAGTTGTTTCCTCCGTTGCGGGTCTTAGGAATGACCCAGGTTGTAAGGTGGGCTGCTGTTCGGGTCAAACCCTTTCTCAAGACAAGACAGGCCTTGCAGGACCGCACGAGCCTCGAAAACGATTATGGACGTGCAAGATTCAGCGAGTCAATAGGTGTTTGCGGAGGGGCGGTAAGACAGTTTGGGCGGTCGCGACCGAAATTAAGGGTCGAAGCCACTCGGTACAGTTCGGGAGCGGTAGCGACGGCACTCAAGTAGTGGCGGAGTCGCTTGAGACATCCAGGTCGCGCTCGGTTGAAATCGGCAATCGGCAATCGGCAATCGCCAATTGGCAGTGAGTTTGACAGCCTTACAGGCGCCAGCTTATAAAAGTTGCTCGTATATACTGCAAACGCAGCCCGAACCCCATGGCAGCTAAGATCCTCATTGCCGACGACTACGAAGATAACCTCGAACTCCTGCGTTTAATGCTGCAGGCGGGCAAATACCACGTGCGTGAAGCCCGTGATGGTCGTCAGTGTGTGGCGATGGCGCTTGAAGAGCCTCCCGATCTGATCCTGATAGACCTGTCGATGCCGGCTCTGGATGGCTGGGGGGTTTTTGAAGAGCTGCAGAATGACGTTCGCACCGCCGGGGTACCGTGCGTGGCGGTCACCGCTTATGGAGACGCTGACCGCGAACGTGCTCTGCGGGTCGGATTCGATGATTACGTCGCCAAACCCTTTAGCGGCGCTGAGTTGTTACAAGTGGTTGCCAATCTCCTGGATACTTCCAAAGCCAAAAGCAATCCACGTCCTTCGAGTTTCGAGTTTCAAGTTCCGAGTTCCGAGACCACTAAGCTCCCGAGCTGAAAGTCCCTTTTGCGTTCGAGTCGTTGAAGCCTGCGATCGAGCGCCAGACCACCTCAAACCCGAAGCGAAATTCAAAACTTGGAACTCGAAACTCGGAACTAGTCTCTCTGCGAAATAACTACCTGCTGAATTGAAGGCGGCAAGGCATGAATCTCGCTCTTGCCGAATCCCGCCGCAGTCATCATTCGCTCCAACTCCGAAAAAGTATAAGCGTCGCCGGCTGGTGTACTGCCAAGCATCATCACGGCGAAAGAGGCCGCCTCGGGAGGCGTAATCCGATCCTCGTTGGGAACAAATTCCAGCGTCACTGCGCGACCACCGGGAGCGAGCGCCTTATGCACTTTTCGCAAAAGCGTCTCGCAAGTCTGCGGATCGAAGTGATGCAGGAAGTTTGTCAGGAGAATCAGGTCGTAACCTTCGCCAAACTCGACGTCAAACGCGCTCCCGGGAATTGTGCTGTATCGGTCAGCGACTCCAGCCTTGGCCGCATTTTCTTTGGCTACCTCCAGGACATTGGCCCAATCGAGCGCCACCACTTCAACCTGGGGATTCCTCTTCGCAAAGGTGATTCCAAAAAGACCATGACCGGCGGCAATATCTAGAATCTTCAACCTCTGTTTAGCACCGGGATCGACGACGCCTGCCATCAACTCAGCCGGCAGCGCCATCAAGGGAGCCATAGATCGCGCAAAATCAATCCACACCGGATGGTCGGGCTCGATGGTGCCTTCCGCGGAAACAGCAACACCGCCTTTGCGCACCGCGGCAGTGAAGTCTTTGTAGCCGGCGGTCAGCATCGGCGAAAGCATAAATTGCGTAGCGCCGCCCATGTAAGCCGGCGATTTCTTGTCGAGAAACATCGCTGCGTCAGGCGTCAGCGCATATGTGCGTTCGGTTTTAATAAGAAAACCCATGATGGTGAGAAAGTCGCAAAGGATTCGAATGCCGCGTTCGGCTGCGCCGCAACGTTCGGCAATTTCAGCGGCCGTCGTCTTTCCTTCGCCAATGGCAGTGAACACCTCAAGCTCAATTGCCGCCTTCAGCGCTTCGGTGCGTTGGTAGGCATTAATAGTTTGAAACAGTAATGCGGGGTTTGGTTGTTGCGTTTGTGGACTCGACATTTTTATCTCCTGGAGAATTATTAGTAACGAAGTAACGGTACATTCTGCTTGCAGCGAAAGCGGCGGTCGCGTGACGCGGGGCCATAGGTTATGGCTGTAACCATACCTTGTTCCACCTGATATTCCACACCACGAACACGATCGTGATAGTAAGACGCGCCGGAATCGTCCGTGTACCACTTGTACCGTTCGATGTTCCGAATTCGTAGTCGTCTAAGCGGTATCGCTTCGTGCAACTGGATGCTGATATTGACGACGGTATCATGCGGCACGCGCCAGTTGCCCCAATCGGCCGGCAGGCCTTCTTCACAAGGGTGGCGTGCATACATCACACGCACTCGCCCTTCCTTAACGTCGTAAAGATCGAGCGCTCCGGCACCGCCGATGATCGGTTTGCCAAGCAGCTTTCTGACCTGAGCGCGCGTAGTGTGAAGGGGAACAATACTACGCCACGGCTTTGCCTGAGCGACATCAGCAAGCGCTAACAGCGTCGAGCAAGTAACTAGGAGTCGAATTATTGATTTAGCGCCAGTCATCGCTAACATGAAAACCGTTTAGAATCCGGAGTCCGAAGTGCCAGCACTCGGTACAGTACGGGAGCGGTAGCGACCGCATTCAACAGTGGTCGCCTTCCTAGCTAACCCTCCAAGTGCCGCCATTTGGCATAGCCAAAATGAGTGAAGCGTTTCTTAATCGGTCGCTACCGGCTCCGTGGTCTAGCGAGTAGGCGCCATGGTGAATTCTCCGAACTTCGCACTCCACACTCGAAACATGAAACTCGAACCTCGAAACTTTTTTACGCCGGCAAACCCTTGCGCGCGATCATTTCCATGATGCTACAGAAGCGGTCGAGCTCGCCTAGAGTTGTATACAAATTTGGCGTTATGCGAATTCCTTGAAACTCATCGTGGATGATCGGCGTCGTGAAGATTCGATGCTGCGCAAAAAGATAACTGCCAATCGCCGACGGGTCGATGCCTTCTATTTGGACGTTAGCAATCGCGCACGACTGCGCCGGATCAAACGAAGTATTGAAACGCACTTTCGGGACGTCCTTCAATCGATTCATCCAATAGCGCGAAAGATAACGTAAGCGCTCTTCCTTGCGTTTGCCGCCAATGCCATTATGGAACACCATTGCTTCGCCGATAGCCAGGCGCGGCGCCGCCGAATGGGTTCCAATCTCTTCAAACTTGCGAATGTCGGAAACGTTCTTTGCCTCGGATGCCATCAAAGGCCAAAGCTTGGCAATCTTGTCGCGCTTTACGTAAAGCAAACCTGTCCCTTTCGGCGCATAAAGCCATTTGTGCAGGCTGGTTCCGAAGTAGTCGCAACCCAGATCCTTCTGCTTAAAGTCGAACTGCGCAAACGAATGCGCGCCGTCAACAATCGTTTCGATGCCCCGGGCGCGAGCCATTTCGCACACGGCTTTCACAGGCGTGATTTGTCCGGTGATATTCACCTGGTGAGATATCAAAATCAGGCGCGTGCGATTTGTAATCCCGCGTTCGAAAGCCGCGGCGATCTCGCTGAGATTCCTGGGAGGAATCGGGATCTTGATTAACTTCAGCTTTAAACCTTCACGCTGCTCGCGCTGTCGTAATGTAGTCAGCATGCGGGGATAGTCCTGAGTGGTGGTGAGAATTTCGTCGCCCGGTTTTAAGTCCATCCCCATCAGCAGAATTTCCAGCGACTCTGAGGCGTTCCTGGTAATGGCGATCTCTTCGCGATCGCAACCGAAGATCTCAGCGAGTCCGGTACGGATTGTTTCGGACTGTGGCTCGAGGATTTGCCACATCGTGTACGCCGTCGCGTCTTCCTGTTGCCAGATATAACGAACGAGGGCCTCGGTAACGATTCGCGGACTGGGCGAGACGCCGCCATTGTTCAAATTGACGATTCCGCGCGTGACACTGAAAGCGTTTTGGATTACTGACCAATAGTCTTCATTCATCGCGGCTTGTTGCGGTGTGAGATGCGCGACTGCGTGACCTGCAGCTTGCACTTCTTTCAACAGTGATCCGACAAGTGGCGACGACAACGCAGCGAGGCCCAGACCTTTGCCGGCAAGAGAAAGGAAGTCGCGACGGGCAACTGCGGGAATTGACTTTGGTTTACTCATGAATCTCTGCTCCTGGTACGCCATCAGTTTCGGAAGCCAATTTACGGAAGTCTGAGTCCGTGAAACGGACGACCGAGAATAGCCCGGCACTTTAGTGCTGGGATTAGAAGTTCGATTGACTCAACCTTTTACCCAGCCCCACCCAGCACTGAAGTGCTGAGCTACTATCAGTCGTCGGCTTCGCCGACTTTTCCATTCAACGCTCGAAATAGTTAAGCGTGTACAAACGAATGCAGCCTTATGGTATTCAACTTTCGATGGGCAACACTTCGTCAGCAAGGCTTGCAAGAGAGGTTCAGGCGCCGTTGCTAAAACCGCCACTGAAATGGGCGGGCGGCAAGCGTTGGCTAATTCCATTCATTCGCGCCCATTGGGAGCGCCACAGTTTTCGACGCCTCGTGGAACCGTTTTGCGGGGGACTTTCCGTGGCCCTGAACCTTCGACCAGAGAAAACGCTGCTGAACGACGTCAATCCGCACCTGATTAATTTTTACAATCAGGTCAAACGTGGATTGAAGATCACCATCGCCGCGCGGTACGACAAAACCATTTATTACCAACATCGAGACCGTTTCAATGATCTGATTAAGAACAATGGCGCCGGCGCCGAGACAGCGCAGTTGTTCTACTATCTCAATCGAACTTGCTTTAACGGACTCTGTCGTTTCAACCGCAGCGGAGAATTCAATGTGCCGTTCGGGTCTTACTCAAGCGCTTTGAAATATGTAACCGACTTTGCCGAGTACCAGACCTGGTTTCGCAAATGGACATTCAGTAATTCGGACTTTGAAGAGCTAAGCCTGCACCCGGATGATTTCATTTACGCCGATCCTCCTTACGACGTCGAGTTCACGACGTACAGCAAAGGAGGGTTTTCGTGGAGCGATCAAGAGCGAGTGGCTAAATGGCTGGCGCAACATCCCGGTCCAGTAATCTTGTCCAATCAAAAAACGAAACAGATTGTCGAGCTCTACCGCGATCTCGATTACAAACTGGAATTCCATAGGGCGCCGCGACGCATCAGTTGCACGGGCGATCGCACCCAAGCCATGGAAGTACTGGCGCTAAGAAATCTCTAAATCTCAGGTTCCGGGTTATCGGGTTTCAGGTTTCAGGTTTCGCGCAACTTTGTTCGTATCCCGTTCGTGTGAGTTCGTGGATCGTCCTTGTCGATTCCACTTAAAAACGACCACGAATCAACACGAAACTCACGAAATTAAGTTAAGCGAAACCTAAAACCCGAAACCCGAAACCCGAAACCCCGAAACCTGAAACCCGGAACCTGAAACTAATTTTGAGCCGGAAAAACCACCTCACCATTAATCACCGTCATCACACATCGTGCCTTCAAAATCTCCGGCTCAGGAATCTTCATGATATCCGCAGAAAAAATCGTCAGGTCGGCTAACTTTCCCACCTCAATTGTGCCGCGCAACTTTTCCTCAAAGGCTGCCTGCGCCGCCCAGATCGTAAACATTTTCAAAGCTTGAGCGCGTGTCACCGCTTCTTCCGGGTGCCAGCCCGCGCCGGTGAAACCCTTCTGATCTTTGCGGGCCACCGCGGCGTAGAATTCTATCAACGGCTCGCCCCGTTCCACCGGCGCATCAGAACCACCCGGAATTATTGCTCCCGACTTGATAAGACTCTGCCACGCGTAAGCCCCGGCAAGGCGCTCAGTGCCCAGGCGGCTCGGCGCGAAATGCAGATCCCCGATCGCATGCGATGGCTGCATCGAGGGAATTACACCCAGTTTGGCAAAGCGGGGAATGTCCGCCGGATTAATGATCTGCGAATGTTCGATGCGCCAGCGCGGGTCGGAAACTTTGCGTTGGCCTGGCGGCACAGCTTTAAACGCCTTCTCATACTCATCAAGCGTAAAACGATTCGCGTAGTCACCAATCGCGTGTGTTTCGACCTGAACACCGGCTTTCAACGCCTCCATCAACATCGATGCGAATTCTTCCTGTTTGACTGTTAGGAATCCTGACGTGTCCGGTTTGTCGGCATACGGCGCGAGCAAGGCTGCGCCACGTGAACCAAGCGCGCCATCGGAAACGACCTTGATAGTGCGCAGCGTAAAACGGTGATCGAACGTTCCAATGATTGGACCTTCAGCGATCAGTCGCGCGGACGCTTGCGACGGACCATGGACTGCTTTGTAAATCCGTAGTTTGATCTTGCCCTCGCTGTAGAGTCTTTTGATGAGTTCGACTTCGGGATAACTTCCACCGGCATCCTGCACCTGTGTCCAGCCAAGACTGATGTTCCGCTGCACTCCAAGAATCAGCGCACGCTCCGCGTCGGCCGCAGTTGTGTCTGGTATGTGACGGCGAACCAGACCCTGGGCGGCGTCGAGCAGCATGCCATTAGGTTCGCCGTTAGCGTCTTTGGAAATTTCACCACCGAAGGGATTTGGAGTTGTCTTATCGATGCCGGCTAACTTCAACGCTGCGCTGTTTACAACCGCGCCGTGACCGTCGGCGCGACCCAGCATCACGGGATTGTTCGGCGCGACTTTGTCGAGATCGGCACGCGTCGGAAAAACTGGCGGCTGCCAGAAGGTTTCGATCCAACCGCGGCCGGTAATCCACTCGCCTGGTTTTGTCTGATCCACTCGAGCTTTTACTTTGTTGAGAAAATCATCGAGGCTCGTTGTGCCCTCGAGATTGAGATTCATCTCGCGAAAGCCGACTCCCGCAAGATGCTGATGAGAGTCCGTGAATCCAGGCAGAACTGTCTGACCTTTTAGATCAATCACGCGAGTCTTATCGCCGGCGTGACGGCTCGCGCCCGCGCTGTCGCCAACATAGATAATGCGTTCGCCTTTAATTGCGACTGCCTGCGCGGTGGGCTGGCGATCGTTGGCTGTATAGACGGTGCCGTTGATGAATACGATATCAGCGGCGGCTGGTGGCCGTTGCGGCAGGAGCCAGGCACCTGCGTTGAGCAATAGAGTACTCAACACCACTAAAAGAATTTTCATGATTCAACCTTTGCGGACTTAGGAGTGCGGGCGAACTGTGCGGCCGTTTATATCACGCCACGTGGGTAGACCGAAGCTTAGGGAATCAGTGAGTAGTCATGCAGTTTGGGCGTGGACCCATCCAAGGTCGACTCGGTACAGTACGGGAGCGGTAGCGACCGCAGTCAAGTAACATGACGGTGTGGTTTGAGACTGATGCACCTTTGTTTTACCCTCGAATATTTACTTATCTAAATGCGGTCGCTACCGCTCCCGTACTGTACCGACGCTGCCACCCTTCTTTTTCGGGCGCTACCGCCAAACTGCAGCATCGCGGTATGCCAGAAAGGTGCTGCTAAAGGTTGATCGGGGGAGGGCCCCCTTCCTTACCTGAGAGATTGATCAAGTTGAGCTGGAAGTGGTGTGCTCGATGGAGTCGGATGTGATTAAATCTTCAAAACTAACGAACGATCTGAGGTGCTACAAAAATGAAAACAGAAACTCTCAATCTAGCAACGTCACGTGGCGCCACAACGGCGCATGTTGCTCGGCCTGACACGGACACAAAGACGGCCATCCTGCTGATTCAGGAATGGTGGGGAATCAATGATCACATTCGCGATCTCGCCAGCCGTTACGCCGCCGAGGGCTTTGTCTGCGTAGCACCGGATCTATTTCGAGGTAAGCTCGCCAAAACCACAGAAGAGGCATCGGCAATGATGCATGGCCTGGCGATTGAAGATGGAATGGAGACGATTCGGGCGGCGCTGGCTGAAACAAGAAGCAAATACAATCTGCAACAACTCGGCATTACGGGTTACTGCATGGGTGGAACTTTTGCGTTGCGCGCTGCTTGCGAAATGAGCGAGTTGGCCGCGGCTGCGCCGTTTTATGGCGACATTCCTGAAGAGGATGTGTTGCAGCGTTTGCGCGTTCCCACACTTTTTATCGCCGGCAAAAAGGATGCATGGATCAATACGGAGAAGGTGGGTGCATTGGAAGCAGCCGCGCAGCGGCACAAACTTCCGCTGGAGGTGGTTAGTTACGACGCCGATCACGCCTTCTTTAACGACACGCGTCCGGAAGTCTACGATGCGGGTGCTGCCGCCGATGCCTGGCGACGTGTGTTAGCGCACTTCAGAAAACATTTGGGTGAGCCATCGAGCGCGCGGAGCGCGCGTTGAGCGTAAGGCCTGGGGCGTAAGCCCCAGGTCAACTAACGGTAGCTAGGAATCAAGCCCGCGAAGCGGGGCGACAGGCCCGAATTCTTTAGCTGGTCTGTCGCCCGCTTTAGCGGGCTCATTCGTTTTGATCTGAACGATCCTGGGGCTCACGTCCCAGGCTTTAGGCTTACGCCGACTTCGCCGTCTTCTCAGTGGTCTGCGCTAACGCCGCCTGCGCTGCTGCCAGACGCGCCACTGGCAAACGGAACGGCGAGCAGCTTACGTAATCAAGCTTAATCTCATGACAGAACGCGATCGAACTGGGATCACCCCCGTGTTCGCCACAAATACCAATCTTTAAATCCGGCTTCGCAGCCCGGCCGCGTTCCGAACCTATCCGCACCAGTTGTCCGACGCCCTCGCGGTCCAACATCTGAAAGGGATCGTCGGGCAGAATCCGCCGCTCAATATAGGTTGGGAGAAAGCGGCCCGAGTCGTCGCGGCTTAAGCCGAAAGTTGTTTGCGTCAGGTCGTTAGTACCAAACGAGAAGAAGTCGGCATGCGCGGCGATGCTTTCCGCCATCAAGGCCGCCCGGGGCAATTCGATCATCGTGCCCACGTGATAGTCGACTGTCATTCCCTGTTCGCCCATCACTTGCTTAGCTACTTCATCAATCACTTCGCGTTGCTGACGCAGCTCCTCGCTGAGCGAGACGAGAGGCACCATAATTTCCAGAGTCACCTTTTTCTTTTCGCCCTGCACCTGACAGGCGGCTTCAAAAATCGCGCGACATTGCATGCGGGTGACTTCCGGGAACAACAGGCCCAAGCGGCAGCCACGGAAACCAAGCATCGGATTGGCTTCGCGTGTGCGAATCACTTGGCGCAGCAAGCGCCGCTTCTCATCAATCTGATCAAGCAACTTGTCCATGTCGACCAGCGTAGTTGCGAGCCGCACCGCCATCTTCAGTTCGGCAAGTTCACTTAAAAGGTCATCAACACTGGGTAGAAACTCGTGCAGCGGCGGATCAAGCAGGCGAATCGTTACCGGCAGGCCCGCCATTTCGCGAAAGATGCCGCAGAAGTCGCCCCGTTGCAGCGGCAGAAGTTTTTCCAGCGCCTTCTCTCTGGCGCCCACGCCCTCCGACAAAATCATTTCGCGCATCGCTGCCAGACGTTGATCGCCAAAGAACATGTGCTCAGTGCGGCATAATCCGATTCCTTCGGCACCAAACTGCCGCGCCACCTTCGCGTCCCGCGGCGTATCTGCATTCGCGCGGACGCGGAGCTTGCGAAACTTGTCCGCCCAGCTCATCAACTCATGGAAGTCGGCCCGCAATGTTGGCTGCACCGTCGGCACTTGTCCCTGAAAGATCCTGCCCGTGGAACCATCGACAGTGATCCAGTCACCCTTGGTCACGACGGTGCCGTTGACTGTGAACTGCTGCTGCCCGTAGTCGATCTCGAGAGCGTTAGCGCCACTGACGCAAGTCTTGCCCATGCCACGAGCAACTACGGCTGCGTGACTCGTCATGCCGCCACGCGCTGTTACGATCGCCTGTGCCGCCACCATTCCATGGAAGTCGTCGGGACTTGTTTCCTGACGGACCAAAACAAGCTTGGCGCCCTCACGAGCCAATTCCTCAGCCTCGTCCGCACTAAATACAACTTGTCCCTGGGCCGCCCCCGGACTCGCCGGCAAACCGACCGCCAGCACCGGCGCGTTGGTTTTGGGATCAACGGTGGGATGCAAAAGTTGATCGATTTGCTCTGGAGATACTCGCTGAATCGCTGTCGCGCGATCGATCACTCGCTCTTGCGCCATATCGACCGCAATGCGAACTGCGGCAGCGCCACTGCGTTTCCCGGTGCGTGTTTGCAGCATCCAGAGCTTGCCTCGCTCAATAGTGAACTCTACGTCCTGCATGTCGCGATAGTGTTTTTCCAGCAGGGCCGCGATCGAGGCAAACTGCGTATACACCTGCGGCAGCTCTTTCTTTAGTTCACTGATCGGATGCGGAGTGCGAATCCCGGCAACGACATCTTCACCCTGTGCGTTCAGTAGATACTCGCCATAAAGTTGCTTCTCGCCAGTCGAAGGGTTGCGTGTAAAAGCCACGCCCGTCCCACTCTCTTCGCCCATGTTGCCAAAGACCATCGCCTGTATGTTTACGGCGGTGCCGAGCGAGTCGGGGATGCGATTGATACGGCGATAGTCCACCGCGCGGCGACCCATCCAGGAATTAAAAACTGCGGCAATCGCCACGCGCAGTTGTTCATAAGGATCTTCAGGAATGGCATGCTGCTCAGCAAGGATGATCTGTTTTTCGGCCGCAATGATGTCTTGCAAGTCTTCGGTTTTGAGATCTGTGTCCTTGCCTCCAGTGGTTTGCGCCTTGAAGCGATCCATTACCCGCTCAAATTTTTCGTGGGCCACGCCCATCACGATCTCGCCGAAGAGCGAAGCGAAACGCCGGTAGGCATCGAGAGCAAAGCGGAGGTTTCCTGTCTGCGCGGCGAGACCCTGGACCGTCACTTCGTTTAGTCCGAGGTTAAGGACCGTGTCCATCATGCCGGGCATCGAGAAGGCTGCGCCCGAACGAACCGAAACCAGGAGGGGATTGCTGGAATCCCCAAAGCGTTTTCCCACTTTCTTCTCAATCTCGCGCAAACCTTCCTTGACCTGATCCCAAAGGCCATCAGGAAATTGTTTGCCGTTGGCAAAGAAAGCGTTGCAGGCTTCGGTGGTCACAATCAGACCCGGAGGCACAGGGAGGCCGGCGCGGGTCATCTCACAAAGGCCGGCGCCTTTGCCGCCCAACAGGCTTTTGTCGTCGCCGCTGCCTTCTTCAAAGAGATAGACCCACTTTTGGGCGGGTTGTTCGTCCTTTGAAACTTCGGGGGCTTCTTCGTTGATGGTATTTGTCTCAGTCACTGGGTGGATACCTCGTGATGAGTTTATAACGAATGTAGGTCTTTTGCGGAGAGCGGAGTGGGGAGTTCGAAGTGCGGAGTTCGGAGTGCGGAGTGCGGAGTGAAGCACTCGGTACAGTACGGAAGCGGTAGCGACCGCTTAAAGAAACGCTTCACTCATTTGACGACGCAAATGGCACTTGGCGGTTGGAAGGTTAGAAAGGCCACCACTGTTGAATGCGATCGCTCCCTACGGTACCGAGTGACAGCTGATCGGACTCCGCACTTCGCACTCCGCACTTCGAACTCGAACTTCGCACAGTTGAATGCGGTCGCTACCGCTCCCGTACTGTACCGAGTGACAGTTGATCGACTCCGAACTTCGAACTTCGAAACCTTCCGTCACGGATTTCTGGCATTCATTGCCGGCGGACCAACTCCCTCAATTACGAGGAATTCAATTCGCCTTTTGGCTCTTATCACTTCAAGTCCAAGTTGGGTGCGGATGGCGTCAACAAGTAAGTTATTGCTGGCACGGTTGTATGGTAAGTCCCAGTCATATTCCGCGGTCAGCCCAGTCTCGTCCACGACCGGCGCCCTGAGGAACATTCCCTCCAGCAGCTCAACCAACTTCTTGATCGGTTGCTTCTTGGCACGAAGGAAACCCTTGTCGCCCCTTTCAGAACTATCCCTGGCCTGGGATGGGCTTAGACGCGATCCCTTTCGGAACCGGGCCTTAGCACAAACACTTCAACTTCCCTCATTTCCCTACGGACCTTTAATCCGAAAGTCACTTCCAATGCCTGCTGAAAAACCGGGTAAACGAGTTCTTCCCGACCCTTTGGCACCAAGACCTTGAACTTATATAAATTCTTCGGCAGCGGGACACTCTCGACAGTTCGATAATTGGACGTCTGATATGCCGCAACGATTGCGGGAAGCAAGCTAAGTCCGTCTGACTCGATTCGTCCCGGTCCGATGAGCATGCCGCCAAAGAGCGGGCCACTCCCTGTCGAAGGCTGAATCGTCGCTTGAAATAGCTCACCGCCGGTCTTGGCCAAGTCCACACCCGAACTGTCGCCGAGTGGCTTGAGCGGCAGAGAGACCAGTTTGCCAGCAAGCAGATCGTCAATCACTGCCGCCGTCACTTTATCCGCATAGGTTATCGCCGCAATCTTCCAGTTTCGATCCACCAAGACTGTGTGCGGACGCCCTCCAGGTTTGTAAGCGCTAAACACCGAACCGTCTGTATCCAGGCCGACCCATCCCCCGATTGGTTGTTCGTTGAGGAACTTCGTGACCAAAGACTCGTCTCCCTCGTCAGTGATCGCGATAAACTGCACCGGCTTATCTTTAAACTGCGCGGCCACCCCGTTCAGATGCTTAATGGCTGGGACACACGGCAAACACCAAGTCGCCCAAAACTCCAGGACAACGACTTTGCCCTTAAGGCTGGTTGCAGAGGTCTGCGCATCAGACGGCGCCTGCAATAATTTCTCTAGCTTAATCTCCGGGGCAGTATCCCCGATCCTGATCGATGGAGCCTGCGCATGGCTCGACGTAGGTGGGGAAAGAATTGACGTCAAAATCAAAGCGAGTACGAACCCAATCGCGTGATTTCTATTCATATGTTTACCTCATTAGGCGAGTGCGAAGTGCGAAGTTCGGAGTGCGAAGTTTCGGAGTGCGAAGTTGGAGTGCCAACTCTCGGTACAGTACGGGAGCGGTAGCGACCGCATTCAACAGTGGTGGCCTTCTAACGTTCTAACCGCCGTGCATCTGCGTAGCCAAATGAGTGCAGCGTTTCTTCAAGCGGTCGCTACCGCTCCCGTACTGTACCGAGTCGTAGCTGATCGAACTTCGCACTCCGCACTCCGCACTATTGCTTCACCAGCACTTCGCGAAAGAATTCTACCGCTCGCGGATCACCTGACTCGCCTAAAGCTCGAATCGCTTGTTTTCGTACCTGCTGATTAGCGTGAGTCTTGGCGATCTTGATCAAGAGTGGCACCGACTCCTCGGCACTGCGCTCACTGATCGCCCGCACGGCCTGCACTTGCACTTCAGTGTTTCCATCATTGCTTTGTGCGGTGTCGCTCAAGAAGTCGAAGCTGCGTTTGCCGGCGCGCTCGCCCAGGAGACGAATAGCTTGCCGCCGCAGTTCGACATTCTCATCGTTGCGCGCAACCGCGAACAGCTTGTCCTCCACTCGCGTTCCTTTGATCTCCGAAAGCGCGTGCAGCACCGTGCGCCGTACCTCAGGCACTCGTTCCGAGTCATAAAGATTGACCAGGTCGCCGATGGCGGCTTCTCCTCGTTCGGCGAGCACGTGAATCGCGCGCTTTCTTAATTCCGGATTGGGCTCGGACTTCGCAAGCTCTAGCAAACGGCTCTGGGCCGCAGGACTCTTCGTTTCAGCGAGAGCGTGCAAGATTGCCTTCTTCACTTCTCCATCAGCTTCGCCGGAGTAGAGCTTTGAGAGTTCTTCGACGATGTTGGCGCGATCGAACTCACCCAGCTGCTGCACCGCAGTGCGGCGCGCCTGCTTCTCGGGATCGCTCCTGGCGATCTTAATCAGAAAAGCAAACGCAGCTTCCTTTTCTTGATTATTTCCAGCCGCCTGGATGATCCCGCGTTTTACGTCGACTTCTTTTACTGAGTCATAAAGCCCCTGCAGAGTAGTGAGTGCGCCCCGATCGCGACTCTCACCAATCGCGTGAGCTGCCTGCCGTCGCAGCTTCGTATCTTCAGAGCTATTGCGCACGAGGTCAGCCAGGAACGCTTGTTCCCCACCGACCTGTCCCAGCCAATAGACTGATGTCGAACGGATGCGTTGGTTCTGTGAAGAGCCGATGAAGGTCTTTAGCATCGAAGCAACGCGCGGATCATCGTGGAGCGAGATGCCCAGCACGGCCCGTTCGCTTAGTAGATTCTGGGGCGCACCACTGGCAAGCGCCCGCAGGTAGTTCAGGCTTTCCTCGTTGTTCGCGCGGCCCAACCAGTAAACGGGATAACCGCTGTATTCGCGTTTGCGCTCGAGGTTATAAACTTCCATTCGCGTGATTTGGTTGTTGCCAGGATCGCGCAGCAAAAAGACAGCGAGATTTCGCGTTTCCACGGTCATCCCACTCGCCGTGGTGCCGACGAATACTGCAGTGTCGCCAATAGTATTCATCGACCCATGAAACTCCCGCACCCCCGGATCGATTGCTACACCGGGACGCACATCGAACGAATAGGCCGACCAATAGGGAACTGATTTAGAACGCGCTCTTTGGCTGGCGGCTTCAAGACGCGCGGCCAGGTCGGCGCCTTCCACGGCAGTAAAGCTTTGCACCGTTGCGGCGGGCGATTGGTCCTGCGTGGATTGCTCACTTGCCTCATTGGTCGCGTCGCTTGCGGCGTGAGCCAGGGGCACAGTTGTATTGCGCGCACAGGCGGTGGCGGAAATCGCCAGGCAGAGCATGAATGAAGACAGAAGACTGGAGTTAGACATGATGTATTTCCTTTTCCAATTGCCCGATGTGCAAATGCAGTAACAGGCGTTGCACAAAAAGTAGTTTCGTTCTTTTTTCATTCACACCTGACTTTAGTCAGGTGATCAGTGATGTTGGCGCTAGAGATGGAAACCGTTTAAACGGTTTCAGTGAATTCCAGCTAAATGTCCACCTGGCTAAAGCCAGGTGAGAATGAGATAGCAGTTAAAGCTCCTCCGGCCGACTTTGTTCAAAGGTCGGTGACTGCCCAAAATCCTTTTTACTTGAGCAAGTCTTCCAGGAACTTCAGTGCATCCGGATCTTTACTCTCGCCCAGGACACGTACGGCAAGTTTGCGCAGCTCAATTGACTGCGACTCACGCGCGATCGAGATCAATTTGCGAATCGCGTTCTTCTGCGACGACTGGCCGAAAGTGCGAATTAACATAGCTTTTACTTGCTCGTCCTGTTCGGCGTCATAAAGACCAATCAGTTGATCGATAGTCTGGGCGTCGTTGTTGTCTCCCAAACGACGGATAGCGTAGAGACGTAAGTCCATCGACTCGGCGGCTCGCGCAATCTTGTAAAGCTTGTCGCGGGCTTTCGCGTCATTCATCTCGGCGTAGGCCCGGATCAGGCTTTGTTTGATCTGCAGGTTTGTTTCTGAGTCATAGAGTTGCAGCAGATCTTCGTACGAGGAGTTTCCGCGATCACCTAAACGTCGAATCGCCTCGACACGCAGCTCGGGAGTTTCGCCTCTTCGCGCGATGTCGAGGAGCTTAGCCTGGGCCTTCGCATCCTCACGTTGGGCGAGCGCGCGAAGGACCTGGCTGCGAATCTCAGGAGTACGATCTGAATCAAAAAGACGAATTAGCTCGTCTAACGAGGCGGCATCTTCCTGCTCGCCCAGGTAACGAACAGCAACCTGGCGCAAGGCCAAATCGTCGCTGTTGCGAGCAATCTCCACCAGTTTTAGTTTCGAGCGGGCGCTGTCCATCTCTGAAAGAGCCCGCAAAATTTGCACACGAACTTCTTTCGTCCGATCGGCTTCGTAGAGTTTTACGAGCTCATCCGCGAGCGCATCGCCATCTTGTTCGCCTAATCTTTTGATCGCCGTCAGGCGCAACTTTAGATCGCCCTGCTGGCGCGCGAGGTTCAGCAAAATCGGTGTAGCGCGTGAGCCGCCATGCGAGCCGAGCAGGGAAACTGCGGCGGTTTTGATTCCCGGACAAGTGGCTTCTGCATTTGATTGCAATACTTCGCTGACAAAACTGATCGCGCGATCTTCGTTTGCCTGGAAGAGGCTCTGCAGTGCGAGGATCTTTATTTCGCAATTGTTCGTATCCAATGCTTGCTGAATTGCTTCGCCGCGGCCCAGTACGACCAGCAACGATTCCGCCTCTCGCCGCCAACTGGAGCTGGGAAAATCTTTGACGAGTCGCAGCAAGGGGGTGGCGGCTTCATCTCGTTTGCCCTGCTTCTGTAGTGCATAGGCATACCAATAGAGCGCGGCATCAATATCGCGGTCTTTGGGAAATTCGCTAATGAAGCCGTTAAACTTCTCAGCTGCCAGCTGCCATTTTTCGCCTTCAATCAAATCGCGTCCCTCACGAAACGCTTTCATTGCAGCCGGATTGGTGCGGGGTGTTTGTACAAAACGATTAAGCTTTTGCACGTCCTGGTCATAACCAAAGGCCTGTTGCGTCTGCACGATGCCGGCGATGGCAAGGGAAAGAGTGATCAGAATCGCGATGCCCAGTGGCGAGCGGCTGATCGCAGTCAAGCGTTTCATTGAATTAAAAATGGCTGTCATAGGTTTCCTCAATTACCTCTCATTTGTTGTGAAGTGATTCACCACACAGGGACAGAGAACACGAGAGCAGCGCAGGATCGAGCGGTGACAAGATTCGCTGGGCCATCGCCGTGTTCTCTGTTCTTCTATGGTGACTGGAATTCTCATTCGTAAGCTCGCGCCACTGCGGCGGAATTGATCTGCAGTAAGGGCACGAGGCTCTTGCGCTCAACCCGTTCTTTAATGGCGACGACATCTTCATTGCGTGGTTTAGCGCGCAAATTTGCGATATCGAGCAGGATGGGCTCAAGGCTTCCGAGCAGCGTTGCCACCTGAACATCGCCCTTAGCATCAGCTTCGCGTCGCACCAGGATGTTTTGGTAAAGCAGCTTTTGCGCGCGCTGACGTTCATGTTGAATGTCCGGCGCCTGACCTACTTTCGCCGGGCGTACGTTGCGAAAGGCACGCAGCAGTAACTCAGACTGTTCCAGATGACGGGCCGTCATCGACTCGAGCTCCACGGGATCCAACGACTGAATTTGGGCGACGTTATCCTCGATGGCCGCATAATTCGGCACGGTCTCTGCACGGCGTCGCGTTTTTCTGGGAATGTTGCGATCTGGTGTTTGCGCCGGCTTTGGTTTCATTCCACCCTTATTGTTAGGAGTGGCTGGCGGTGCTTCATTGCCGCCTTTCTGAGCTTGCGGCTTGCGCTCATCCGCACCTTGCTGCGGAGACACAGCTGGCACTACCGGCGCATTTTGTTCAGTCGTATTGATAGCGAATTGAGGTTGTTCCTGTCGCAGAAGCAGCGCGATGAGGCCAATCGCAAACGCCAATATCACAAGCGCGGCTGCTGCGACGAACCTTGTACTGAAAGCTCGACCGGGGGTAAATGCCGCTGCGAGCCGCTCGCGCCATCCAGGCGCGACGAAGGTCGGTTGGGTGCTTGCAGGTCGTGAGAGGACTTTTGACAATGCCGCGTTAACTGCACTCGCGTCGATAGCGCTGTGGTAGCTGGTGAGTTGACTGCGCAGCAACAAAAACGATTCATGCGCATCAAGACACTCGGCGCAGTGCTGCAAGTGTTGCTTAACTTCGGAAGCTTCAGATGGTGGTAACTCTCCATCGATGAGCAACGAAACTTTTTCTGTTTGAGTACAGGTCATAACGTTTGACTCTTTAGTGTTGGCGGTTACCGTAAGCCTGTGCGCGTCTATTCCAATCTTCTCTTAGCGCCGTGCGCGCCCGAAAAATATCTACCTTGACCTTGCTCTCGGAAATGTTCAGCACCGTGCCGATTTCGCGGTAGCTCAACTGTTCCTGTTCACGCAGCAGCAAAGCGACCCGTTGGTCTTCAGGCAAGCATTGCCACATGTCCAGCACCAACCGTTGCTGTTCTTTCGTTTCATATTCTTCCTCGGGGTTGCGCGGCCGTGGACTCATGGCTTCAACCACTCGATCAAAATACTTGTGACGGGTGTTACTTTTGCGAAACTCATTAATGGCGAAGTTCCGAGCCACACGATAAAGCCAGAAACGCGCTTCCTCCGGAGCTATAGTTGACCAGGCGGTGCGATGGAGTTGTAGAAAACTCTCCTGCGCCAGATCCTGAGCGAGCGCCACGCGTCCCCCGAGCAGAGTTTCAAGAAACCTGCAGAGGCTGGGGTAAAACTCCTGAAAGAGCATGGTGAAATCCTCGTCTTCGCTCGCCATAGCGTGCGCTACACTAACTAAAACAAGTGAGTGCGGCAAAAGTTACAAGGAAATTGGGAGACGGAGACGCGTAGATGGGGATGCGGAGATGCGGGGACACGGAGACGCGGAGATGCGGAGATGGGGAGACACGGAGACGCGGAGATGGGGGGAGCGGGGAGACACGGGACGCAGAGATGCGGAGATAGGGCAAGAAGCAATTCGCGGTTTGAAGGCGGCTCCGCCGCTGGTGGTGAGCGGTAAGTCTTCGACTTACCGGCGATATCGTCTTTCTTTAATTGCGGGGCTTAGCCCCGCGAAATAACAGCAGCGTCTCACGGTAAGTCAGAGACTTGCCGCGAGGGTTTGAGTGCTGTTCCATCGGCCCACCGGCTACCGCCTGGTGGTACTGACTTCACCGGGCCCGCGACCTGAATGAACCGGAAGCGGTAATCGGCAATCGGCAATCGACAATCGAATGACTGCCCCCTTCCCAAACCGCGAATTTCTCTAACCCGAAACACCACACCGTTACTGGCCTGATGGTGGCTTGCCGCCGCGCGGCTGATTGAACGGCGATGAGGAATTCCAGACAGGCATATCAGGCGCATTTGCGACGCGCAGGCCGATAATCATTCCCACTCGCGCCAGTGTCTGCGGCCCAGTCCAGTCCCAGTCAGGTTTGATTGTGTCGCTTGGCGAATGGTAATCAGTCTCTAACCACTTACGGGCTCGCGGGATCCACAGCGACGTATCTCCTTCCGGACCACCCAACAACATCAACGCCGGCACACCCTTTTTTACAAACGCATAATGGTCTGAACGAACAAAAGCATTCTCTTCCGGCATCGGATCGGGCGTGACGATATTGCCGGTTGCTGCCGTCACATCAGCAAAGACGTTCCCCAGATTAGAATGTTCGGCACCAAAACCGACGACGCGTTTTACCGGTGCATAGACTTCGGTGCCAATGCCGTCGAAATTAATATCAGCAGCGACCTTATCGAGTGGCCAGGTCGGATTCTTAACCCAATGCTCCGCGCCCAACAGCCCATACTCTTCCCCGGTAACCGCCAGAAAGATAATTGAGCGCTTCGGTCTGTTTCTTTCTTGCGGATACGCTTTCGCAAATGCTTCGGCAATCGCTGTGATAGTAGCCGTGCCCAACGCATTGTCGGCGGCTCCAGGAAAAATCTTGCCGCCTTCGATTCCGTAAGCGTCATAATGAGCGGTGTAGATTACAGCCTCAGATTTCAGTTTTGGATCCGATCCTTCCATCACAGCGACAACGTTGTTGCTCGTAGCTTCTCCGCTCTTCATTTTCAAGGCGAGGTTTGCCTGCTTCTGTAGACTGCGCGAGACGTTAGCCCCAGTTTTAGTCTGCTCAAGAATTTGCGCGTAATTCTTTTCCGAACCCGCAAAAATCTTTTCCATCGCTGTATCGCTGGCGAGAAGAACGGGTGGAATCTTGAATGGCATTTCCGGCACCGACGCTAAACTGACACGCCGCCGCGAAAGGTAATTCGCGATAGTCGAAAAAGGTTGGGCTGCTGAGCCAATATTACCCACGATCATTGCAGCTGCACCGCGACTGAAGATGTTCATCCCCCGAGCTTGCGGGTTGGTAGCGCGCCGCCACGCACCTTGATCGACTCCAGCGGGTTGGCCGTTCAGCAATACAACCACCTTGCCTTTCAAATCCAAACCGGCAAGATCGTCTCGCTTCAATTCTTCAGAGACGACGCCATACCCGATAAAGACAATGTCGCCCGTAATGTTCACTTCACTTGATGTGTAAGGTGGCAGCACGACGTAGTCGGTGGCATGGTTCAAAACGGCGTCTCCCACCGTAACCTTTGAATCCACCAGCACCTCTGCCGATTTGAATTTAATTGGTTGAAGGTAGGTGCCGTTTTCGCCAGCTGGCTTTAGTCCCAACGCTTTAAAACGATCAGCCAGATACTGCGCGGCGCGGTCGCCGCCAGGCTGAGCAGTGCCACGGCCCTCAAACTCAGGCGAACTGAGCTTCGCCGTAATTTCGCGAATTGTTTCTAGCTTGACGCGGTCTGACGCTTTGCGCTCCTCGGAGGTAAGTGCCGGTGCCGCCTTCGCCTTTGCCGGGGCGGTGGCACTTCCTTGCCAGGCCGTTGCCGAAGAAAACAAGACGAGCGACAACAGCGCCGCCAAGAGCGAACGTGATGATTGCAGTTTGCGTGTGAATGTTTGCATTAAGAGCTTCTCCAGCTTGATGTGATTTCTTTGAAGGAAGTGTGTAGTACGCACATTACGAAAGAATGTTCTCTAGATACGACTTGGGTGGAGTAACTCGCAGTTGGGAAGGGGGCAGTCATTAAAATCCAATGTTCGGCAAGTTCAAGGCGCCCCCGCTTAAGTTGGAATGCCTTTAACGGTGTTGCGAAATTGATTCGATGATAAAGCCAGAGAGACAAAGCGGGGGCGACTTGAACATACCGAGCTTTCCAGCTAATGACTGCCCCCTTCCCAACCTGCGAGTTACCCCACCGGCTATCCCGACTAGTCGGAATTCTGACTGCACCAGACCGCTACTTGAATGACACTGCCCACCGATTTCATGGATCGCTGCTTAATAACTCGTTATCTTTTGACCAGATGGTATGATTCGCAGCAAAGGCAAAAACTTCACTGGAGGCCAGGCGCATGCCCCACACACCGCACATTGAGCGGCATTTCACTGCGAGTGCAGTGGTACGCGACGTGGTGATCGGAATGTCAGATGGTCTGACTGTACCCTTCGCACTCGCCGCGGGATTAACCGGCGCAGTCGCGACTACCCACATCATTGTTACCGCCGGGCTTGCTGAGATCGCTGCGGGATCAATTGCGATGGGGCTGGGCGGCTACCTCGCGGCGAAGAGCGATGCGGAGCACTACACCAAGGAACGCGAGCGGGAAAAGCGCGAAGTGGTCGAGATACCACACGAGGAGATGCGTGAAGTTGCGGAGGTCTTTCAAGGATACGGGCTTACGGAAAAAGAGACGTGGCCGATTGTCGAGGCGCTCCGTAAACAGCCGAAACAATGGGTCGACTTTATGATGCGCTTCGAGCTTGGCCTCGAAAAACCGGATCCGAAGCGAGCAATGATTAGCGCCGCGACGATCGGTGGAGCGTATGCGGCCGGAGGATTTGTACCGCTGGCGCCTTATATCTTTACAAACGACATCGCCGTTGCCTTACTGATTTCGGTTGCCGCAACCCTTGTTGCTTTGTTGACGTTTGGATTCGTTAAAGGCCGATTCACAGGGATGAGGCCCGTGCGCAGCGCGCTGCAAACTGCTTTCATCGGGAGTGCCGCAGCGGGAGCAGCGTTTCTAATTGCGAGACTCATCTCTGCGTGATGCCGCTCAAATCGTTCAGGACGGTATTGCTGATTGGAAGGCGGCGAAGCCGACGACTGAGAATAGCCCAGCACTTCAGTGCTAGGGGAACAGCGGGCAATTGTTTTAAGTTCGTGAAGCGGACGACTGAACGAGTTTGGATCGATGTTAGTTTCAGTCGTCCGTTTCACGGACTCCACATATTTAGCGGGCGCCCTTCCCAGCACTAGAGTGCTGGGCTACTCTCAACCGTCCGCTCCGCGGACTAAAACAAATGTCTTGCTCAGAGGCGCGTCGGCACCTTCAGGGTTTAAAATTTTTCGAGCAGCATCAGGATACCGATTAGAATGAAAGCAGCTGCGGCGACGCGCTTGATCCAAACCAGCGGCAGGTAAGCTCCCAGGGCGCTGCCAACGACGACGCCGATGGCGGATACTGCTGTAAGCGCGAGCGCGGCCCCAAGGAAAACACCCCATGGGTTTTTGGTTTGCGCCGCCATTGTCATTGCCGCAAGTTGAGTCTTGTCGCCCATCTCAGCAAGAAAGATCACGCCAAAGGTGGTTAGGAATACGCGCCAGTCCATGTAGTTCTCCTGTAGATTCGTCTTTAGCTAGATTGATTGTTGGCAATTGCCGATTGCCGATTGTCGATTGCATCGATGTAGCGATGACACTCGCCATGACTAATTGCTCGTCGACCACTCAGTATCCGGTGATCGCATCATCGTACAGCTCGAAATAGATTTACGATCGGCAATCGGCAATTGGCAATCGGCAATCGGCAATACAATGGCAATTGGCAATCGCGAACGCCCGTCTTACAATTTTGGGGTAATCATATTTTCTCTTGCGCTGTGAGATCGTGCCAGTCCGCAACTAATGTCGCACTCAACCGCTGACTTTATTGGAACAGAGAGATTTCGAATTCGTCGCCGCCTCGGCTCCGGCGGCATGGGTGTGGTCTATGAAGCCTATGATCGCGAAACTGACAAGATAGTCGCGCTCAAGGCCCTCACACGTACCGAAGCCGCCCATATTTCCCGCTTCAAGAATGAGTTTCGCTCGCTTGCGGATGTATCGCATCCCAACCTCGTTTCACTCTACGAATTCATGTCTGACGGGCACTACTGGTTTTTCACGATGGAGTTGGTGCAAGGCGTAAATTTTCTGGAATACGTGCGTCCGGGATATCGCGCTCGCCGGACTCAGACGTCGATTACGGAAACCCTACAACGCACGTCGGTTACTACAAAAGTTGACGATCTGGAACACTACGAAGCTGAAACTCAGCAATTGGACTCCTTACGTCCCTCATCGTCGGGAGTGTCGGCGTCGGGAGGGTCATCGTCGGAGAACCGGCCGCTGCGCCAGAGTTCGATCGACACGCGACTCGCGAAGGCGAAACTCGAGCTTGATCTCCTGAACAATGCGACGCGCCAATTGGCAGAAGGTCTCCACGCTCTACATGAAACCGGCAAGTTACATCGCGACATCAAGCCATCAAATGTCTTAGTCACTAAAGAAGGTCGGGTCGTGATTCTCGATTTCGGTCTCGTCGCCGAAGTGGCAAGTAAAGGCTTGCATGAGAGCGTCAATTTGGCTGGGACACCCGACTACATGTCTCCGGAGCAGGGAGCGCAACTTCCGATTTCGGCCGCCAGTGATTGGTACAGCGTCGGAGTGATGCTGTATCAGGCACTGGTTGGCCGCCTGCCGTTCTCCGGAAAATTTTTTGAAGTAATGATGGACAAGCAAAATATCGATCCGCCGGCGCCGATTGAGCTGGTACCGGAGCTACCGGAGGATCTGAATAGGTTGTGCGTCAAACTCCTCAGGCGTGTGCCCGAGCGCAGACCATCGGGACGAGAAGTTTTGCGGGTCCTGGGAGAAGGGAAAACTGGTCCGTTAAAAGCGCCACTGGTGGTTCCTCGCGAAGCGCCATCGCGTCAGCGCCGAACATTTGTTGGGCGCGATTGGCAAACGCGGGAACTGATGAATGCTTTTAATGAAACGCGGCGCGGACAGACGGTGACTTGCTATGTCCATGGCGAGTCGGGTGTGGGCAAATCAGCGCTGGTGCGAAACTTTCTCGATGAATTGGGCGAACACGAGAGAGACACTGTGATTCTTGAAGGCCGGTGTTATGAACGTGAGTCGGTTCCTTATAAAGCACTCGACGGCGTAGTCGATAGTTTAACCAAGTATTTGATGGCTCTGCCGGAAGCTAAGGCGGCAGCGTTGATGCCGCGAGACGTACTGGCGCTGGCGCGATTGTTTCCGGTGATGCTGCAAGTTGATTCTGTATTCAACGCTCCGCAGCGCGAACAAGAGATTCCTGATCCTCTTGCTTTGCGGCGCCGGGCGTTTGCTGCCCTGCGCGAACTGCTGGCGCGTATTTCGGATAGACAGCGGCTTGTGATTTACATCGACGACATGCATTGGTCTGACGCCGACAGCATCATGCTGTTGGACGATCTTCTGCGCCCACCGGAGTCACCTCCGCTCCTCTTGTTAGCAAGTTTTCGCAGCGAGGAAATCGAAACGAAGCCATTCCTGCAGGCGCTGCTGGACAGTGCCGGGACCGATACCCGCAAGGAATTGCAAATCACTACGCTTAGCGAGCGGGAGGCCCGCATTCTGGCGCAGACTCTACTTAATTCAGCGAGCGAGTCGGTCATCGACTCGATTGCCCGCGAGGCGCGCGGTAACCCATTTCTTCTCGAGCAGTTGGCACGCTATGCAGCAGCCAGTGAATTGACGGCGACCGGCGGCATTAATTTGAGTGTCATGCTTGATGCGCGACTGGCCCAACTGCCAAAAGGCACGAGACAGTTTGTTGACGCCCTCGCCGTCGCCGGCCGGCCCATCAATCCCGAGGTTGCTTATCACGCCGCTGGCCTTTCAGGAGACGAGTTGCCATTGGTAAGCACCCTACGCGCTGCTCAGTTTCTCCGCAGTGGTGGTTCTGATCACACAGTTGAGCTCTATCACGACCGCATTCGCGAAACGTTGGCTGCACAACTCGATCGCTCCAGCGTGATGCAGATACATCGCCGCCTGGCCCAGGCGATTGAGACTCGCGGCATCGACGATCCGGAATCACTGTTTGAGCATTACATGGGCGCCGGGGAACGGATGCGAGCAGCCACACACGCAGCGGTTGCCGCAAAAAAGGCTGCCGTCGCCCTTGCCTTCGATCGAGCTGCAGCGTTTTACCGCCGCGCACTCGAACTCGCTCCCGGTCGCGGCGCGGAAATGATTGCGATGAAGCGGGGGCTTGCGGAGGCGCTCGTCAATGCCGGGCGTCCGGAAGAAGCGGCGCAGGCTTATCTCGACCTGGCACAGGAAACTTCAGCGGCGCAAGCCCTGGATTCGAAGCGGCGCGCCGCAGAACAGCTGCTAATCGGTGGCTACATCAAGGAAGGTCTGGCGCTGGTTCGTTCTGTGCTCGCGGCGGTTGGCTTTACCTTGCCGGCCGGTCCCAAGCGTGCACTGCTTTCGCTGTTGCTAAAACGCATACAGATTCGGATTCGCGGCTTCAACTTCACTGAGCGCAAGGTCAGCGAGATTGCGGAAGCGGATCTTTTCCGCATCGATATTTGCTGGGCAGTCGCCGCCGGCCTGGGCGCGGTCGATCTAATTCGCGGCGCAGATTTCCAGTGTCGTCACTTGCTGCTGGCTCTGCGGGCCGGAGAGCCTTTTCGCGTGGCGCGCGGTTTGGCCGTAGAAGCCGCACAAACAGCTTCGCGAGGCGGACCTTCCCAAGCTCGCGCGCTGACTGTCGTGCATCAAGCCGAGGCCCTGGCCCAGCGCGTAGGCCACCCACATGCTATCGGTTTAGCGACTTGGGCTCGAGGCCTCACCGCCTACCTTAATGGACATTGGAAAACCGCGGCGGAACTCTGCGAGAAAGCCGCCGAAACCCTGCGCGATCAATGCACCGGCGTGACCTGGGAGTTGTCGATTGCTCATCGGTTCCTGCTTAGCGCGATGATCTATCTTGGTGAAACTGCCGAAGTATCGCGTCGCGTACCGGCGCTGCTGGGTGCGGCGCTGGAGCAGGGAAATGTTTTCACGGCCACCGACCTGCGAACGCGATTGAATCTGATCTGGCTCGCTGCGGACGATCCCGATCGCGCGCGCGAAGAAGTGATTGAAGCACTCAAAGCCTGGCCGCATGAAGGGTTCCACTTGCAGCACTACAGTGCGATGTTGGCGCTGGCGCAAATTGAGCTTTACACCGGCGACACCGAAGTGGTCTGGAAACATCTTCAGGGCCAGTGGCAGGCGCTTGAGGATTCGCTGTTATTGCGAATTCAGGTGTTAAGAATCGAAGCGATGCATTTGCAGGCGCGCGCGGCCCTGGCTACCTCCGGCAAGAAACAATCACGTCGTTTGAAAATTGCCGCGCGCCTGGCAAAACGCATCACTCGAGAGAAGGCGGCCTGGGCTAATCCGTTGGCGAATCTGGTGCGCGCCGGAATTGCTAACCGAAATGACGACAAAGGTACGGCGTCGACGCTGCTTTCAGAGGCGGCCATCGCTTTCAAGGCTCGGGATATGGAGCTGTACGCAGCGGCCAGCCGCCGGCGTTTGGGAGAGTTGCTGGGCGGCGACCACGGGCAGCAGTTGATCTCCGAATCGAACGCCTGGATGGCGAGTCAGCGGATCCGGAATCCCGAAGCCATGACCCGTATGTTAGCGCCAGGTTTCGACTGAAGAGTGCAAACGGCTTTGCCCTAGAAGCCGAAGCTGCCCTCGCCCGTGACTCTTGAGGGAAAGCCGAGTTCAAACATGGACACCCTAAAAACTCTCACCTACGAAGTGACAGGGCGGATCGCCCGCATCACGCTGAACCGGCCCGAGCGCGGAAATGGCATCACTCTCGAGATGCCTGCCGAACTGGCTGCGTGTGTTGAGCGCGCGAATCTCGATCCCGCGGTTCATGTGATCGCACTTTCAGGGAACGGTAAAGGTTTTTGTGGTGGTTACGATCTAGTGCTGAGTGCCGAACAGAAGTTGGGTGGGGAGTTGGTTAGTTGGCCATCTGGTTCTCCGATGGATCCTAACGTGCAGCTGGACAATCACGATCCCGATCAGGTTTGGGATCCGATGCTCGACTTCGCCATGATGAATCGCAACGTGCGCGGCTTCATGAGTTTGTTCTACAGCGACAAGCCGGTGATTTGTAAGGTCCATGGTTTCTGCGTTGCCGGCGGCACCGACATTGCGCTTTGTTCCGATCTGATTGTCATCGAGGACAAGGCATCGATTGGCTATCCGCCGGCGCGGGTTTGGGGCGTGCCGACAACAGCTCATTGGGCTTACCGCATCGGCATCGAAAGGGCCAAGCGGCTGCTTTTCACAGGCGATTGTTTGACGGGCAGTCAGGCGGTGGAGTGGGGACTCGCTACAGAAGCCGCACCTGCTGACAAGCTTGATGCACAGTTCGAAAAGTTGCTCGAGCGCGTCGCCTTACTTCCGCTCAATCAATTGATAATGATGAAACTTTTGGTGAACCAAACGATGCTGGGCCAGGGGCTCAACACTACTCAGATGCTTGGCACGATCTTCGACGGCATCGCGCGCCATACCAGGGAAGGATACGCGTTTCAGAAACGCGCAGCGGAAGTTGGTTTCAAACAAGCCGTGCGGGAACGGGATGAACCGTTTAAGTAATTGCCGATTGGCAATTGCCAATTGCCAATTGGAAATCAGTCAAGAGTTGCCACTCGACATTCAAGTATCAGCACAACTCAGCACCCAGCAGCTGCATCTGGGAATCGGCAATCGGCAATTGGCAATCGGCAATCAAACGAACGACGAAGGAGTTCGAACATGATCTTCCGCAGTCCTCACCCCACTGTAACGATTCCGGAAATCTCCCTGACGGATTTTGTACTGCAACGAGCCTCGGAGTTTGGTGACAAGCCCGCGATCATTGACGGCCAAACCGGTCGCACCATCACTTATGCGCAACTCGTACCTCTGGTTCGCCGGCTGGCGGCAGGTCTCGCCGATCTCGGTTTGATGAAAGGCGATGTGCTGGCGATCTATGCGCCTAATCTGCCCGAATACATCCTCACGGTTCATGCAGTCCTCTCGATTGGCGGCGTTGTCACGATGGTTCCCCCGCTTTTCACGGACCAGGAAATCAATACTCAACTGCGAGATTCAGCGGCCAAATTCCTTGTTACGATTCCCGAGTTGGCTGAGCAAAGCACGCGCAGCGGCGACGGTTGCCGGGATCGAAAAGATTATCGTCATCGGTGAGAGCGATACCGGCATCGCCTTCGCTTCTTTGTTGGCTCAGGATGCGGATCCGCCCGAGCGGAAAATAAATCCACAGGAAGATCTGGCGCTCCTACCTTACTCCAGCGGCACGACTGGTTTTCCAAAAGGGGTAATGCTCACACATCGGAACCTTGTGGCAATGCTCTGCCAGATCACTGCAAATGACGCGCTGACACAAGACGACACGATGGTTTGTGTTGTGCCGATGTATCACCTCTATGGCCTGCACGTTGTGATGAATCTTGGGTCTTCTGCAGGGCGCAACACTCGTCACCTTGCCGCGGTATGAACTGAATCAGTTTCTCGAGGTGCTGCAGAAATATGAAGTGACTGTGGCGCCGCTCGTGCCCCCACTCGTGTTGGCGCTTTCGCGTGCGCCGGAAGTCGATGCCTACGACCTATCTAAGCTTGAGACTGATCCACTGCGGCGCGGCTACGCTGCCAGACAAAGTAGCGCAAGAATGTTTCGAAAGACTTGGTACTCAAATTAAATACGGTTATGGATTGACCGAAGTGAGTCCTTTGTCGCATGCAAGTATTCCCTCGAAAGGCGACAAGCCCGGATCAGTTGGTTACTGCTTGCCCAACACTGAGTGCAAGATCGTGGATCCGGACACCAATGTTGAGTTGGCTTCAAACGAAGCGGGCGAAATCTGGATTCGCGGGCCCCAGGTGATGAAGGGCTATCTAGGTAACCCACAAGCGACTGAGGCAATGATCGATGATGAAGGTTGGCTGCGTAGTGGTGATGTTGGTTACGCAGACGAGCAGGGGCGGCTATTTGTCGTCGACCGGTTGAAGGAACTAATCAAGTACAAGGGTAAGCAAGTCGCGCCCGCTGAACTCGAGGCGATCTTGCTCTCGCACCCGGCGATTGCCGACGCCGGGGTGATTCCCAGTCCTGATGAAGAGGCGGGCGAGATTCCGAAAGCTTTTGTGGTTCTTAAGAGTGAAGCTAAGGCCGAAGAGATTATGAAATTCGTTGCCGAGCGCGTCGCGCCTCACAAGCGAATTCGGAAAATAGAATTTGTGACTGAAATTCCGAAGAGTCCTGCCGGAAAGATCTTGCGCCGGCTGCTAGTTCAACGCGAACGCGCCCATCGCCAGTCGAGTACCTAATTCCAGTTTTTCTCGATCCAATCGAAGGTCGGTCCCAGATCGTAGTCGTCAGCCGTCTTTATGAGTTGCGGGATTGCCTTCCAGTCGTCCAATTCAGTTTGCTGCACGAGTTGCGGATTAACTCGCCAGGAATGCGCCCCCAGCAAGTGTTTGCTCATTGATGACATCAGCCTCGCACACACCGTCAAAAAGAATGTTCAGCAGGGGGTTCTGCGGTTTACGGAAGGGATTCAGCAACCACTGCACGACGCCCCAGCCCTGCGTATCAAGAGTAACTATCGTAGGTGTTAATCCTGTCCCCACCGACAGCAAGCGTATATCCTCCAACGCCGGTCGGGGTTCCTTATGACCAAGAGCCATGGCAATTGCCACGGTGCTGGGATTATTCGCCACCATGCCGCCATCAATGTGCCCTTGATGCGAAGGAAAGACTGTCGGGGCCGCCGCACTCCGCAAGGCCACGTCGACTACCAACTCGTTCAGATGATGCGAGCCAGGAAAATTATGCGTGAACACCGGAGACCAATCGTGCTTCTTGGCGCTGTCGAGCTTGAAAGTGGGCGCCACGAGGTTATGGTTTTTCAAATCGCCGATAGTTGGATTGCCGGGAAAGTGCGATTCGAGAAGCGAACGAAAATTCGACATTGCTGTATTTAGGACGAAACCAGTTGAAGCGCGACGGCGAGAATGCTGAACGCAGGTTATCTTGAGAATAGAAGTTTACCAGCGTGTCAGCGCTAAATCCGGAAGCCAGCGTTAGGGCGACAACGGAACCCGTTGAGGTTCCGGCATATAGATCGACCTGCTGCAGCAAGTTCGGAAATTTATCGCTGATGCGTTTGACGAGGGTCGCCATCAACGATCCTTTCACACCACCACCGTCAAACGTCATGATTCTATACGGGGGCATAAGAATCTCCTGATTGGGGAATTAGGCGCCGGCAGCGGCTTTGCGCGGGGCGTTGCGCAGCAAACCGGAGTCGATCAGGTCCTGGTGTAGCGCGCCGCTCTTGTCCGTAACCATTGTTGGTTTGAAGTAATTTTCGAAACGCGACTCGACACGAAACGCTGGCGTGTACATGTGATCGAGCGGCTCCGTGCTGCTGATATAAGTCCGCGGTTTGGGCCGGTGGCGTAGCCAACCCAGGCCGGCAAGTGAGCCAGTCAATGGTTGGGCGCACACCATCAGACCCGCACCCAGCGCGAAGATCATCTGCATTTTATTGAGCTTCGAATTATAGATTTGCATAAAGCCTGCCGCGTGTTTGAGAGCGCGGCGCTTGTAACCTCTCAGCGATTGCACGTCATCCACAAACTGGACGACCTCGCTGATTGGATCAACCGGTCTCTGCAAGACAGTGGTGCCGTCCATGTCGCGCAATTTCGTATCCGGCAGAATTGATCCGCGGTTGAGACATTCGAAGAAGTAAGGCGTGCCCAGCAACGGAATCGAAAGCGTCACAAAGGACGGCAGGGTGATTTCCGGCGTGCCGGTAATAAACCGTAGTTCCCGTCGCAGATCGGAAACGCTGCGAGTCGTGACGTCGACCATCAGGCCATAGGAGAAAACGACGCCGGCGTTGAGCGATTTGCTGATCATCTCAACCTGAGGTGCGCTCGTGTTTTGCAGCTTATTAAAATTTCGCAACCAATCGTTATCAAACGATTCGAGTCCACTGAATAACAATTCACAGCCTGCTGCTTTGATGCGACTAAGATTGTCGTGTCGGAGAAAGAAATCATTGGTGACCAGCGCGCCCCAATGTTGAAACTGACCCTGCTGCCGCATTTCAGTAATCAGATCAAGGCGCGCATGGAAGTGATCGCGATCGCTGCCGTAGAAATTGTTATCGAGAAAAAACATGCGGTTGCGTTTGCCCGAGGCCAGAATTTGCCGCCGAATGTATTCGAGGTCGTAGGTCTTGTAACTGTGGCCCTCGGCAGTTAGTGAGCAGAATGAGCAGCGGAAGTTACAGTAGCGAGTGGTTTCGACATAGCCAATCCGGCCCAACCAATACGCCAGGTCGTAACGAGGCAGCATTTCTTCCGCTACATAAGCAGCACCAAATGCTTCTTTAATCACTTCGCAAAGTTCTTCAATGTCGCCGAGACAGGCGTAGTCAAAAAACTTGCGGGCCAGCAATGGCAGCGAGCGCACGGGAGGACCGCCCGCAACCACAATCACCTTTGGATTCCTCGTGCGCGCATAAGCGGTGAGGTGCAGCATGCGATCGAAACTGTTTGTCAGCCCGGTGAGTACGAGCATGTCGATACCGGAAAGCAACTTTTCGTCTTCCAGCGGGCCACTTGCCACTTCGGTGTAACAGCTGACATCGCACAATTCGCGCGCGAACGCTCCGGCCAGGTAGATCGGGCCCACGGCCTGGGGAACCTTTGAAGTGCGGCGGATTGGTTGACGCGAATCGTCGAAGTAACAATTGACTACGAGAACGCGTTTGCGCGGCAGCGCGGCTTTAAGGCTTCTGTTGGGGAGCAGTTCCTTTGGCATCATGGCGTCTCCTGGTTAAAACGACTAAACGCTTGTCCGGTTACTGCCCTTTATACGAAATGATTGCGGCAATTAAGCCTCGAAATGCGAATGGCGAGGCGGGGCGGCTGGGTTCAGCGCATCTTGATCGGGCGCTACTCTACTCTCTCGATAGGCGTTCCGCAATATCTTTCGCAAGTGTTGCTTAAGCCGAAGCCTTACCGTCACCCGGACACCGGAAGGCGCGAGATCTCAGGTTATTTGACAACTTTGTTTACTAACACGGAGAGAGCGTTATTTGCACAGACTTGAGGGTAAACGCTCTGTTTAGTCGAACTCGCCCGGGTATTCAGCCGCTGGCGAGAGGCTTTTGCAGATCACTTGGGCGGCTCGTGGAGGTGCCTCAAAAGACTCGGTTAATCGGCTTCTCCCCACTTCGTTGTGATAACGCGGCAGCAGGCTCCAGTGCAGACCCGGGCGGGAGTGGTGCGCGACATGATAGCCCTCGTTGAAACTCAGAACGGTATAGTAAAAGTTTAGAAAGTTATTGGCGGAGTCGTACTTGTTAGTCATGTTGCAGCCAATGTGATGGTCGTAGTTGTTATATCCCATCCCAAAGAGCAGCACGGTCCAGGGCAGCAGGAAAAAAGTTACAAACCCGGCGGCGTTTAACCAGGCAAGGAAAACACTTGCGGAACCGACTATGCCCATCGATATAAAAAAGCCTCGAGTTAATTTCGAAGTCGGCGCCCGCAGGAACCAAAGCAACGTCTCACCGTGGGCGATAAAAGGAAACGATGCGACGTAATACGCTTTACCAACTGAGCGATCCGGGAAACGCGCACCTCGGAATCCAAAGATACTGGACCAATCCCGTCCTGATGAACCGAAACGATTGTTGTAGCGGTGGTGATTGATTACATGGTGGACTCTATAAGTATCCAGCGGCACTCCAGTCGCTAAATGACAAAGCCAGCCCAAAAGGATATTTGCAAACCTCGAAGGGAAAATTGTCAGGTGCGCGTGGTTATGTTCAACCAAACTTACCTGTCGGAGCATGAGTAGAATGAGGATCACCGCGTACCAGGGCCAGTTGCGCATCACTGCCAACAACTGAATTGACAGTGTGCTGAGGACCACCAGCACCGAAATGATATCGATAGGGAAACGGATGATTCGTGAAGCTCGCATACTCCTCCTTTGACCGTAACAAAAAGATGATCGGGCGTTAGACTACTTTTTAGTTACAACCACTTCCGCAAGCTTGAGCGGACCCCACGCTTAAGTGAACACCGGAAAAGAAGGCTCAACTTCAGCGAGCGACTTCGTCCCTTACTACTTCGGTCATGACCTTGAGTGAGTCTTTCGCAAAACGCTTTTGCAGCGTTCGTGCGATCGGCTGAGCGAATCTGATGAGGTATTGATTAGGCCGTGAGAATGCCAGGATGTCGTACCAGACGGAATCATCATCACGATGCCATTCAATCCGGAAGCGTTCCTCGCCCCGCTCAACATGGTTGGCGAGCGTGCCATAGGCGAAGCCAAACTTTTCAATCGGTCCACGTTCGTCAATAAGATAAACGATCCGGCAAACGTTTAGTGACCAGAAGCCGAAATGGCGCGCGAGTACGCCGACAGCTGCATTTAATTCGATCGGCGTGTCCGCCGGAACTGCCTCGACCCAACCGAGCTCAAATTGTTTCCACCTTCGTATTGCCGCAACTGCTCGATCGAAGCATTCCTTCCCTAACCCCAATTGCACGCGATTATGATCGACAAAATAACCCTGGGGCAGGTCGGCTCGCGTTGCCCCGACTTCCGGATAAGAAAAGTTGAGGTCGGCTTGAGCCGCAATCAGTTCTCTAATTCGCTTAAGGGAAGGTTTGGTTGGGAAGAACATGAATCAGTGGAAGAACAACCGTTAGGCTCGGCTTCGCCGTCGTGGTGTGCGGTAAGGTCTCTGTACCGTAAAGTCTTCAGATCTTAATAGGCGAGGGCTGAGCACTCGCCTAGATCTTAAAAGAAATCACTCCCGGTAAGTCGGACACTCACCGCACACCGCGAGGGCAGAGCCCAGATTGCCATTTAACGCAGCCGCAAGACTCCGAACCCGAAACCCGAAACCCGAAACTCGGAACTCGGAACTCGAAACTATTCCTTCCGTCGCGCGCGGGGATGATGTTTATCGTAAGACGTTCGCAAATGTCGATCGGTAATATGCGTGTAAATTTGCGTGGTGGAGATGTCGCTATGCCCTAGCAACGCCTGCACCGAACGAGAGTCAGCGCCGTGCTGTAGTAGGTGCGTAGCAAAACTGTGACGCAGCGTGTGTGGAGAAATGTCCTTTACGCCAGCCTTATTCGCATAACGCTTAATCATGGCCCACGCGAATTGTCGTGTCAGTGGCTTGCCGCGGTTAACAAACAGGTGTGGCCATGATGGCTTGCCATAACCGGCCCGCACCGAGTTGTACTGTTGCAGCCAATGAACTGCACTTTTGCCAATGGGAACGCGACGTTCTTTGCTGCCTTTTCCATGACAAATCACCAAGCCTGCCTGCATGTCCACGTCAGTCTGCTTCAATGACACCAACTCCGAAACCCGCAGCCCAGCGGCGTACATCACTTCCAGCAAGGCGCGATCGCGTACCCCAATCTCCGTAGCAATATCAGGCGCTGCCAACAACTGGTTGATCTCATCCTCGGTTAAAAACTGCGGGAGATAAGCAAAGCGCTGAGGCGTGTCGAGATCTTCTGTGGGGTGGCGTTTGATGTGACCGTCCAGCATCAGAAAGCGAAACAAGCCGCGAGCGGCGCTAACGGCGCGCGCGACAGACGGAGGGGCCAGCCCTTCGCGCGAAAGCTGCGCAATCCACTTTCGTAGATCAGCGCGTGTCAATTGGGCTACCGGTTTGCCCGCTTGGTCCGCCCATCGTTGTAGGCGCGCCAGATCGCGGCCGTAACTCTCGAGGGTGTGTCGCGCAAGTCCCTTCTCGACCTGAATGTAAGTCAGAAACTCCTTGATGAAATCGCGTTGCGCTTTAGACATTGCTGTACAAACGACGGGGTTGACCACTTTGCGAAGTCCGGCGGCGATTATAGATGGATTTTAGTGTGCGGAGCACGCGTTCAGCATAAAGCCTGGGCCGTAAGGCCCAGGTAAAGTAGAAAAAAACAAAGCCCGCGAAGCGGGCGACAGATAACTAAGCTGCCGCCAGCTTCGCGGGCTTGTAAACTTTTCAACGTCGTCACCCAGGGCTTACGCCCTAGGCTTTATGCGCGTCGCGTGCTTCGCACGCTATACAGTTACGGGCCGTTAAGAATTCATCGAAAACATCTCTGAACCCGAAACTCTGAACCCGAAACTGAATGATTTATTCGTAGCGGAGACACTCGATGGGATCGAGCCGCGAAGCTTTACGCGCGGGCCAGACGCCGAAGACCAGGCCCACCCCAATAGAAACAGTCAATCCTGTCATCACTGCCCAGGTTGGAATTGAGGCCGGCAGAGTTGGTATTAACAACATGATCAGGCGACTGATACCAACCGCCAGCACCACACCCAGAATTCCTCCAAGGAAAGTCAGGGTCATCGCCTCAAAGAGAAACTGGCGCACGATATCTTTGCGGCGAGCGCCCAGGGCTTTGCGCACACCGATTTCTTTGGTGCGCTCAGTAACGCTGACCAGCATGATGTTCATCACACCAATGCCGCCTACCAGCAGACCCAGACTCGAAATGGCGATGGCAATCAAACCGACCATGGCGGTGATGCTGTCAAACTGTTCAATAAATTTATCTGCCGTCTTGATGTCGAAATTGTTAGGATCTTCAAACTTCACATTGCGGCGGCGGCGCAGGATCTCTTCTGATTGCATCAAGGCTTCATTCACTTGCCCCGAGCGGCCGCGAATTACAAACAACAGGTGACCGCGAGCCGGGGCCACTTTTTGCGCAGTGCGCAGCGGAATAAATACCGCGTTGTCTTCTTCGTTCTCCCCAAAGAAGCCGGCCTTTCGTTTTTCCAGCACGCCGATAATCTCAAAATTGTAACCACCCATCCGCACTTCGGTACCGGCGATATTGCTCTGCTGACCGGGAAAAAGCGCGTCGGCGGCGTTGACGCCAATTACCATTACGTTGGCCCGCTGCTGGTCATCCAGCTCGCTGATAAAGCGGCCTTCCTTCAGGGTGATATTGTAGAGATCCGCATAGTTTGCGGTGACTCCCTGCGTGTTACCCCAACGGTAATTGTGTCCTTGGTAGGTAACGTTGTCGTCGAAGGGGCCGCCACTGTAACCAACATTCGGAGCCACAACGGCCACGTCATCAACGGCGCTCGCCTGCGCTTTGATTGTCTCGGCGTCGGCAACGGTTAAAGGTTTCCGCAGACGTTCAGAACGATCTTCATTCACGCGCGGGCCGGTCGAGAGGTGAAAGGCGTAAATATTGTTCGTCCCATACTCTTCAATCATCGCGACGATATTTTGTCTTAAACCCGTCAGCAGCGACGCGATTACAATAGCGGTCATCACACCGATGACAATCCCCAGCACGGTGAGGAAACTGCGAAACTTGTGCGAGCGCACGCTATCGAGCGCCATCATCAGCGTTTCGCGCAGCACACCTCTGGGAAATCTAAGTTTCATAAACTAAGTCGCATGCGTCAGGGCCAAAATCGGATCCAGTCGGGCTGCTTTGAAGGCCGGATAGATGCCCGCTAGCATGCCGATGGCAGTCGAAACAATCAACGCGAGCAGGATATAACCAATCGTAATCGTCATCGTGATCGAGGCGAGTGAAGTAATCAGTTGCGTTACTCCCCAGGCAAGCAGCAACCCAATAATGCCGCCTAGCGCACAGAGGATGGCCGACTCAATTAAGAACTGCATCAGGATCTGTTTGCGCGTCGCTCCAACCGCTTTGCGTAAACCAACTTCAAACGTTCGTTCCGTCACACTCACCAGCATGATGTTCATGACGACGATGCCGCCCACCATGAGTGTGATAAGGGTAATCGGAACAACCACGGCGGCGATGCTCCCCGTCATTTCATCGATCTGGTTATTTAGGTCTTCAACATTCACTACGCCGAAGTCGTCTTCTTCATTTCCCTTCAGCCGGTGTTTATTCCGCAGCGCAACGCGTGCGTCTTCAATTGTCGCCTGGAAGGTGGTGCGATCTCGTCCCTTGCCATGAATTTGCAAACCGTTGCGGCCAAAAATCTGTTGATGCGTGGTGACGGGAATGTAGACCTGGCGATCAAATGAGTCGCCAAAGAATGAACCGCGCTTTTCTTCGACGCCGACGACCCGGAAAGGGAGGCCGCGAATTTTCAGGAACTTGCCTACAGGATCCGTTCCGGGAAAAAACTTATCGTGGATATCTCCGCCCAGAACACAAACAAGCGCTGAACGTTCCACCTCATCCCCAGAAATAAACCGGCCGACCGACATTGTCTTATCTTCAATATCGACCATGTTGGAAGTGACGCCAGTAATTCGGGCGCCGGGAAACTCAAGGCCGTCCTGTTTGAGATCGACACCGCTGTTCAGTTGAGCGCCCACCTCCACACAAGTGGTGCAATGATCACGAACCCATTCGTAATCGTCCCAGTTAAGTCTCTTGTTCCGGCGGTTGACGCGCTCGTATTCGTCGTCGGACAAGCGGCCATGAAAGGCCATCCGAGCCATCATGAAGTGATTGCTGCCTAGCACTTTTGCCATCTTATCGGTGACATAAGTGTTCAGGCCGCTGATTGAAGCGCCCACGACGACTACAGAAGCGACGCCGATGATGATGCCGATGAGCGTCAAAAAAGCCCGCAGTTTATGGGCAAAGATTGACTGCAGGGCAATCTTCAGGGCGTCGGAGTAGAAGGAAAAGAAGGCTTTCATAGGCGACTTTGATCGGTTTGACCCGCGAGCCTATACGCCTCATTCGTGGCGAAAGTTCGCAGTGGTGTTTGTGCTGGGGCTAATCCTTCCCAATGGATAACGACTGAGGCAGTGGTTTATTAACACTCAGGTTAATTCAGCCACGGGCGGTTCGCTCGGTTTGAGCGCAAATTTATCAGCCCAGCGAATTCGGCCAGTTACCTGCATCACGACAAATAGCGAAACGACTGTGCCGCCGGTGATAGCAAGGCCGGTAAAGCCCTTAAGAAAGAAGGCGTACGAAAAAGCGACGAGATAAACGAACTGCGCCAACGCAGCTTCGCGGCTCGCAAACTGCATCCCGACAACAAGTCGCAGATAGCTGACAACCAGAAAAATTGAAACCGCCGAGGCAATGAGGAATCCCGCGTGAATCGAAACATGATCGACCAAATATGCGAGCAGTAGATGGAAGGAGAAGAATGCGGCTGCGAGAAATACATAGTTCATTGGGTGAAGCTCGATTCCCCGCATGGTCGTGATGATGAACATCAAGAAGAAGAAAAAGAATAAAGACACCGGGGCGAAAAAACTGATGCGTCCGGCAAGCGGGCCCGGTTGCAGTTTTTCCGGCATCACCATGGCAATCTGGAATCCGGACAATAAGTTCTTATAAGTCCAGCTGAGGCTCCAGCCGTTGTCGGTTTCATGCTTCTCAGTCGGCGAGATCGTGTTATCCGGAAAATCAACATCCTTGAAGTTGGTTTTCATTGTGAGATTGAAATCCCGAACCTGTGTGACAGATGGCCCGCCAAAACTGTAGCGCCACTCATCCAGTCCCTGCGAGCGGTAGCCCACGGCAAGTTGCGCTGTTTTGCCGGCGCCAATTTTTACAACTCCGGAAGCCGAATTTTCAAGACTTGTAATCGGAACGGTGTTGCCATCGACCATGAAAGTAAGGTTGTCGTAGATGGCTTCTGTGGTTGGGAATTGCAGGTTAAAGACAACGGCCTCTTCCTTTTCGCTGACATTGCGAAATGTATATGCACCCGAGAAATCCACTTTATACGTGTTGTACCAGAGCAGGCCTTTCTGACGGTGTTCCAGATCGAGCCCAACATTGATCCTGCTGCTTTCGAGAGGAAGGTTGGTGGTTTGGATCTCTTCAACTGTCTTAACTACCTTTTTCCCATTTTCCAGAGTCTCTTCTTTTTTGGACACAACATGTCTGAACAAGGCGGTCGGCGGGGACTGGTTTTGGGGTGCACCCCAGGTGGAGATGACCTGGTCTTCGGCGACAGCATCGTGTGAATAAGTGCGAGCGAAGATCGTTCCCCCAAGGATGGCCCACCCAGCTGACGTGCATACAAAGATGAAAGCAATCGCGATGATTCGCTTTGTCATGTTTCTATCTTCCTTTCAATTCCGTTTTTTCAATACTCAGGATCTCGCGGCTTTCGTTTTGAAAGAATGTGGCCTGCCACATGGTTTCCCGCGGTTGCTACTGGTGAGAAATGCGCGAGCACAATCAAAGCCCGCGTGGCATAACTTTTCAGCGATCACTGGTCTCACGGTGTGTGCGCATCCCAAAGAATAGGATTCGACTCAACGTGTTCAACTCGAGGTTTTGACTCGATATCAGGAAAAGAGCCGCGACCAAAAAAGACGTGGCTGGCAAACAGCTTTAGGATAGGAAGCCGCAAGACCAGACAGGCGAGCTCAAGCGTCGGTTGATTTAATCTGGTCATCATCTGCCGCATCCAGATCCGGGAAGTAAAACGTGCGCGAAAGAGTTCGCCCGAGTAGGCGGACAGGGTTTCGGGATTGTTCGTCGCGAGATAACTGCTGATGACATCGGCCGCCAATGTCGATAAGCGCATAGTGGGATCCAGGCCCCCTGCAGTTAAGGGCGAAACTGCTCCCGCAGCATCGCCAACAAGTAGGCCATGGTTGTTAGCAATGCGACGCAGTACACCGCCTACGGGGATTCGTCCCGCGCGTCGTTCAAGCCAGTTCGCCGAACTCAGATCGATGACGCCGCTTATCGACTTGCGAAACTGTTCCAGTGCTGTCGCCGGATCAAACATGGCCGGATAGCCGCCCACTCCCACATGAACCTCCTCGCCGTCGTTCGCGATCCATGCCAGGTAACCTGGGGCTAGTGCCCGATCAAGAAAGCAATGAAGCCGCGGCGGACCGTTGAGAGGTGCCCCTGAAAACACATCTTCAATGCCCACGATCCACTCGCGATTGCTATCGAGTTGCAGAGAGCGACCAACACGCGAGTTGGCGCCGTCGGCGCCGATGATGTACCGAGTCTTTACCCACCGTGATGATCGCTTGCTGTCCAGTCGAAGTACTAAGTCGTGCTTGAGTGGTGAGTAATCGACATATCGGGTGCTCGGCATCCATTCGACTCCGTTCTGCAGCGATTGTTCCAGGAATCTCTGGTAGAGCAGGGCCATGCGGCCGACTCGAAACTCGTCGTGAGGGCTGGACAGTTCCAGGGTACGGCGCGCCGGAGAATGCAGGGTCACATGGCGCACGGCCGGCCCCAGACAATCTTCGGGAATATCGAAATCTTCGAGTGTGCGCCGCACGAAGATCCCTGTTGTGTGAATTGATTCGCTGAGTTCCAGCTTGCGATCAACCAGTAGAACTTTAAGCCCGTCCCGGCTGAGTAGCCGGGCACACTGCAATCCTGCCAAGCCGGCACCGATAATTACCACGTCAAATTGTTTCATTTGCTTAAGGAGTTGCCCGTTTCCTGATTAGAGCAAAGCGCTTTGCATTGCAAAGCAACTAAGCAAAAAAATTAATCGCTCAGCTATTCCGCATTTTCCGTATCAAGGTCTCCATATGATTCAGATAGTTCTCCAGGGCGCGCCGGCCGGCCGTAGTCAACTTGTATTCAGTCTTAGGCATGCGTCCTTCAAACGACTTGGTGCAGGTTATATAGCCTGCATCCTCGAGCTTGCGGGCGTGCACGCTCAGATTGCCATCAGTTGAATCCACCAGACTTTTGAGATCATTAAAAGTCAACGACTCGTTTGCGGCGAGTGCGCTGACGATGCCGAGGCGCAACCGCTCATGAATCAATCGATCCAGGGATGGCGCGGCAGCGCTGGCTCGAGCACTTCGCATTTCGCGAGGAGCAGCCTGCCGGCGCGATTGTTTTACTGCTGATTGTTTAGCCACCATACCTCCTTGCGATAACTATTCCGAAAATGATGTGTAGTCCACCGAAGCCTGCTGCCAAAAACCAATTCGCAAAAGCCGGCGGCAGGAAAAGCGCCAGTGCCCCGAGTGTCATAAAACAGATTCCCATGATCGGCACGATCGTAACGGAGAACATTCCTCCAGTGACGACGCCTGTCCCGTAGAGTAGTAACCACACTCCGGGAATAGCATTCGTCAACCCGGCGCGATAAAGCACCACGGTGAGCACGGCTCCTACCAGGAGCGGCGGTGAAAGACTGAACGCTACCTTGCGACCGGGGCCGGCGAGCAGGGGCAACTGTGCTGCGCGAGCTTTACGATCGATTGACCAACCGGCGATCAGAAGGGCCACTAAGCCTTCCGCGAGCCACACCATAAGCCACGCCTTGAACGTTGGCTGCTGGGCTGAAATGGGCGCGGCTATTAATGCCGTGACGCCGATGGCTACCTGTCCCCATCCCGAAATACCAGTGAAAGCTGAGGCGCGTTCCATGGTCTCGCGAATAAATCGCAGGTTATCCATGGCGCGCTCATGCAGCGCTACCGGCTCTTCGGTTTTGGCACTTATCTGGGGATTAGGAGCCATTGCGGGACAGTTTAGCCCCGCGGCCTGATTCTGTCAAGTACTTTGCAGTACAAAGCGGAAGGGATTTTAAACAATGAAACTTTCAGTGGAAGGCGTCAGGGCATGTTGCACGAGCGAGGCCTGTTCCTGTTGATGAATGGCGTAAGAGCCTGTCGCCGGACTCGCGGATGGTGAGCGTCCGACGTAGATTGGTCGAGCACAAGCAGGCAGTAGGTTTTCCAGGCGAGGCTCCACAAAAGTCCAGCCGCCCATGTTCTGCGGTTCTTCCTGGGCCCAGACAATCTGAGTTGCATTCGGATAAGCAGCCAGGGCCTCCTGCACTGCCTTAAGCGGAAACGGATAGAACTGTTCCAACCTGAGGAATACGCAAGGCTGCATTTCGCCAGACTTCTTGCGCGCTTCAATGAGGTCGTAATAAAGCTTGCCACTGCAAATAACGATGCGTTTTACCGCAGCGGCGTCCTCAATCTCCGTATCGCGAATCAACGGCTGAAATCCGCCACTCACCAAATCGGAGATTGTCGAAGTTGCCGCTGGAAGCCGCAGCAAACTCTTCGGAGTCATCACCACGAGAGGACGCTCCATGCCGGGCCGCGTTTGACGTCGCAGCAGATGGAAGTACTGAGCTGGTGTAGTTGGATTGCAAACCTGCAAGTTATTCTCAGCGCAGAGTTGCAAGTAGCGTTCGAGTCGCGCGCTGGAATGCTCCGGTCCCTGTCCCTCGTAACCGTGCGGCAGTAACAACGCCAGTCGCGACGTTTGCTTCCATTTATCTTCAGACGCGGCGATGTATTGATCGATGATTGTTTGCGCGCCGTTTCCAAAATCGCCGAACTGCGCCTCCCAAATAACCAGTGCCCCCGAGGCAATCACTGAATAGCCGTACTCGAATCCGAGCACGCCTTCTTCAGAAAGTGAACTGTCAAAAACTTCAAATTGAGCTTCCGGGCTGACTTCTGAGCGCAATTCAGATAGGGGTGTCCACCGCTGGCCTGTCTGCGTGTCGTATAAAACTGCATGGCGCTGACTGAATGTGCCGCGTCCTGAATCCTGTCCACTGAGACGCACTCGTGTTCCTTCTAATACCGTTGCGCCGAAAGCAATTGCTTCCGCAAAGGCCCAATCAATCGGCAACGTTCCTTCACCCATCTTGGCGCGACGCGCGAGTTGCCCGACCATCTTTGGATTGATATTGAAGTCATGAGGTATCACGGCGATCTTTTGTGCCAGATTCTTAATCGTGTCAGCCGGCACTCCAGTTTCAATCACCTCAGAACCGTCAAGCTCCACAATCGGAGTGGCGACGCGCGGTGGTTCTTTATCAGCAACTGCCTGCTTTGCTCGTGCGAGAGCATCTTCGTAACGCTTGATTCGTTCCGCAATCATCTCGTTCAGTTCGGCTTCGTCGATCACGCCTTCACTGATTAGTTTCCGCGAATAAATGGTGCGCACGCCCGGATGCGCTTTTACGCGCGCATACATTAATGGCTGGGTGTAACTGGGTTCGTCGGTCTCGTTATGACCCAACTTGCGAAATCCAACCACGTCCAGCACGACGTCCTTATTGAACTCCTGGCGATAGTCGAGCGCGATTTGCAGTGCGCGATAAGCGGCTTCAGGATCGTCACCATTGATATGAAAAATCGGTAACTGCGTCATGCGCGCGACGTCGGTGGAGTAAATAGTCGAACGCCCAGCTTCGGGAGAAGTAGTGAAGCCAATTTGATTGTTGATGATGATGTGAATCGTCCCGCCCGTTCGATAGCCCTTCAGTTCGGCGAGATTCAGTGTCTCCATCACGATGCCCTGTCCGGCGAAAGCCGCATCGCCGTGGAGCAACACCGGCAAGGCGCGGTCGATCGTTTCCTCGCGCGGCGATCCCTGAGCGCGCATTGCGTCCTGCTTCGCGCGCACCATGCCTTCAACAACCGGATCTACTGCCTCGAGATGGCTGGGATTAGGCGAGAGGGTGAGCCTGACAGTGCGACCACTCGCACTCTCGCGTTCGCCAACAGCGCCCTGATGATATTTGACATCGCCCTCATCCGCCGGGAACGACGGATGCGCCGAACCTTCGAACGACGCAAAAATGCGTTCACAGAAATGGCCAATTACATTTGCGAGTACGTTGAGACGTCCGCGATGGGCCATACCCAGCGTGATGTCCTCAACGCCGCGGGCTGCCCCATCTTCAATCAGCCGATCAAGCAGCGGGATAATCGTTTCGCAGCCTTCGAGGGAAAATCTCTTTTGTCCCAGATATTTTGTGTGCAGGAACCGCTCGAACTGTTCCGCGGAGATCAGTTTCCATAGAAGCTTCTTTTTGATCTCCGCGGCAATTGGTTCTGGTTCGACAAACTGCTTGCGAATCTGTTCGCGAATCCAGACCTTCTGTTCCTTACTTTGAATGTGACGATACTCGATTCCCACTTTGCCGCAGTAGGCGCGTTGCAGAATAGCGAGGATCTCGCGCAACGACGCAGTTTCGGTGCCGGCCAGGCCGCCGGTAATAAACTCACGATCAAGATCCCAAATCGTCAGGCCATAAGTCTCCATATCCAACTCGGGGTGGTACAGCAAAGGCATCGCGTGCAACGGATCAATATCGGCGATCAGATGCCCGCGGACGCGATAGGAGTTGATCAACTCCATCACGCGCGCTTCCTTGATCGTTTGCTCCAGTTCGCGACCCTCAGACAAGAAGAAGGGATTGCGATCGAGGTTCCAGCGGAAGGGCGGGTAGGGAACACTCAGGTCCGCAAATATTTCGTCGTAAAACTTGTGTTGTCCGAGAATGAGTTCGTGAATGCGGGCCAGAAACGAACCTGACTCAGCACCTTGGATGATGCGATGATCGTAGGTGCTGCTGATGGTGATCGCTTTGCTGATTCCCAGTTGCGACAAAGCCTCTGGAGCCATCGCCTGATACTCGGCAGGGTATTCAATCGCGCCAGTTGCAATGATCGCCGACTGGCCCGCCATCAATCGCGGCGTTGAGGCGACAGTGCCAATCGTTCCGGGATTGGTCAGCGAGATCGTGGTGCCCTGAAAATCGACGAGCTGAAGTTTTCCCTCACGCGCTCGCTTCACGATCTCGTCATACGCGTTCAAAAACTCAGAGAAGCGCAACCGGTTTGCAGCTTTTATGTTCGGAACCAGCAGGTTGCGCGTGCCGTCTTTTTTGGCGATGTCGATCGCGATTCCCAGATTCACATCTTCGCGGACCAATCGCGTCGGAGTTTCATTAACAACGGCATAACCGTCGTTCATGCGTGGATACTGCTCCAAAGCCCGCAGCATGGCCCAGGCAATCAAGTGCGTATAGGAGACTTTGCCGCGATTGTTTTTTTCAAGATAACTGTTAACGAGGCGGCGGTTCTCATCAAGAAGCTTTACGGGAATGCGTCTTTGTGAAGTCGCCGTGGGGACGGAAATGCTGGCCTCCATGTTCTCTACAATCTTGAGAGCAGCGCCGCGTATTGGTTGTGTCTCTATCCCAGTGTCTGGTGCGGGAGCCTCCGCAACTTGCGGGGCCGTCTTCTTCGCGGTCGCAGGCTTTGCAGCTGCCGAGGCGGGTGGCGCAGGAGGTTGGGCCGCGATCACTGAAGCAGTTGCGCCGCTTCCATTCTCGGAACCGTCGGCACCAGCCTGACCGTCGCCAAGAAGCTCAACAAAGTAAGTGCGCCATGATTCATCGACTAACTCCGGGTTGCTACGGAACCTGCTCAGCAGGCTCTCAACATAGGTCGCATTAGCGCCGAAATTTTCCGCGATCACTTCAGATAAATCTGGTTTTTGCTGCTGACTCAAGCCGCCTACCTCACGCTGTGTAAAGGATGTACCGCTGCGCTGCGAACACCGATGTAATGATGATGAAAGTGCTTTATAGACTACCATCTTCGGAAATCGTTTGCACTCGGAGGTCGGCGAGCGGACGCAGCGTAAGGTCTCGAAATAAATTTGTGCCGGTGGTAGTCTTGCCCGCCACGCGAAACCCCATTCCCGCAATTAATCCGAGGCGAAACAATGATTGAAGAGGCGCCCGAACCACGCACGCGAATCAGGACGATAGTCGTGTTCTCTTTGCTGTTCTCGATGTTCGCAGCAGTGGTGCTGTTCGGCTATTGGACTACATACTTGCGTCCCACAACGACTATCATCGTGGTTCGACATGCTGAAAAGATCAGTGATGCTAACAATCCCAATCCGGATCTGAGTCCGGCGGGACAGGCGCGCTCTCAGGAACTCGCACGCGTACTGGCAAATTCAGGGGTTAGCAAAATTTTCGCCACGCAAGACGGTCACACACAACAAACTGTCCAACCACTCGCCAACACACTTCAGGTGCACATCACTCAGGTCGACGCCAACGATACTCCTGAGTTGATCAGACAAATCGACAAACACCGCGGCGAAACGATTCTGGTTTCCGGTCAAGGTAATACCATTCCCGGAATAATTCAGGCGTTGGGCGGAGGGCGCCTGCCGGACATTCCCGATAGCGAATACGACAACCTTTATGTGCTTTCGATCTACCGGTATGGAACAGCGAAGGTGACACGGCTGAGGTATGGAGCGCGCGACTCTCGATGAACGTGGGACGATAAATTGCTGATTGCCGATTGGTGATGCGGCTTTGCGGTTTTCCCTGCGGTAAGGTTTCCTTACCGGCCCGATGCTCTCCTCCCGTCAGCGCGAGGCTCAGCCTCGCGCAAGATAATCAAATCGATTCTCGGTAAGGCAAGCCATACCGCACAGAAGGCGGCAAGCCGCAGACGCCTCGATCTAAAACTTCAAACTCTGGCCGCTGCAATGTTATGTTAGGCGTCCACTTCATTCCGAACAGCAGCTTACAAACCAATGACAGAATACGAAAACAGCCGGTCGCGTTTTAGCTATCCGATTCGTGGCCTAGTGTTAGTTATCCTCCTGGGCGCGAGTTGGCTTTCACTTGAGTCGGCAACAGCAAATCAGGTTGTTCTGCCCAAAACAATCATCCTCATACGGCATGCCGAGAAGAAGATTGTGCCGCCGGAAAACAAAGACCCTGACTTGAGTGCTGAAGGAGAAAAGCGCGCGCAAGAGATCGCCAGGATGTTTGGCGGCAGCGGAATCACGGCGATTTACGCAACCCAGTACAAGCGAACCCAGCAAACAGTAAAGCCGTTAGCGGATCGATTACGACTTCCAATTTCTCGAGTGGAAGCTAAAAAGAGTTCCGATCTGGTGGAGCAGATTCGCGCGCTTCCGGCAGGTCAAACCATTTTTGTAGCGGGGCACAACAACACCGTCCCTGAAATTATTGGGGCACTGGGGGGACCAAGCCTTCCCCTCATTCCGGAAACCGAATATGACAACCTGTACATCCTGACCATTCAAAGCGACGGCGCCGTGAAGCTAGTGACACTGAAGTACGGCAGTTCTAAACCAGCCAGCGGTCAGAGCATGCCGAAGCCCTAAGAATCAAGACAGAGAGGACGAGGGAAGATGAAACGGGAAAAGAAGAAAGGCGAGCGTCGCCAGGACAGCACATCGGAACTTGAAAAGTTCGACCGGCGAACATTTGTAAAGCTTGTGCCCGCGATCGGAGTAGCAGCCGCTACGATTCCGCATCTGGCAGCAGACGGTGTTGGGCAAACTCCGACTCCGATGCCTACACCCACTCCAGCGGCAGTCCCCTCACCATCGCCGACACCGACACCCGCACCACTTCGCGTGACGAAGGAAATGTTGCGCGGCGCCGAACAACTCTTCGGAATTGAGTTGACTGAGGCGCATGAACTGATGGCCCTGCCAAACGTCAACACGAATCTCGAACGCTACGAGACGCTTCGAAAAATCGACGTGCCGCTCGACACGGAACCGGCCACCCTGTTTCATCCTGCGCTACCGGGCAAAAAGTTCAACATCGCGCGACGTAAGTTCGCGCTGAGTAAAGCCGAGATTCCGAAGTTCGCTGCGGTTGAAGATCTTGCTTTTGCAACTGCTACCCAACTTGCCGAACTGATTCGTACGTCGCAAAGTTTCGCCGCTTGAACTCACCAAAATGTATCTGGCGCGCCTCAAGAAGTACGGGCCGAAATTGAACTGCGTCGTCACGCTCACCGAGGAACTCGCTCTTGCTCAAGCCGCCACGGCGGAAAGTGAAATCAAACGCGGCAAGTATCGCGGTCCGCTTCATGGAATCCCCTGGGGCGCCAAAGATCTTTTCGCCACGAAGGGTATTCCCACGACCTGGGGCGCCGAACCTTATCGCAACCAGATGATTGACTACGACGCGACCGTTATCGAGCGACTGCGCGAGGCGGGCGCGGTTCTGGTTGCCAAACTTTCGATGGGCGCCCTCGCGCAAGGCGGACGTTGGTTTGCTGGTATGACAAGAAATCCCTGGCAGGTCGAAGAGGATCGGATCGGCTCCAGTGGATCTTCGGCCGGTCCCGGTGCGGCTACTGCCGCGGGACTCGTCGGGTTTTCAATCGGTACGGAGACCTTGGGCTCGATCATCTCACCGTCTTCGCGCAATGGTGTGGTTGGTTTGCGTCCGACGTACGGACGAGTCAGTCGCTACGGCGCGATGGGTCTGAGTTGGACGATGGACAAGATCGGACCGATGTGTCGCGGCGTTGAAGATTGCGCCGCCGCTCTGAATGCGATCTACGGTCCTGACAGTCGGGATCTAACGGTGGGAGATGTTCCGCTTAATTGGGAGCCCGCGCGACCGCTAAGCCAGATGAAGATCGGCTATCTCAAAACTGAATTCGATCAGCAGCAGGATGCGGAAAGAAAAAAGATCTATGAAGACGCACTCGCCGCACTGAGATCAGCTGGCGCTAATCTGCAGCCAATGGAGCTACCAAAATTTTCCACTGCCGCTCTGCGAATCATTCTTGTAGCCGAAGCCGCCACAGCCTTTGACGACATCACGCGCAACAACGAAATAAATAAACTCTCCGGTCAGGAACCTAATGACTGGCCCAACACATTCCGTAGTTCACGGTTTATTCCTGCGGTCGAATACATTAGGGCGCAGCGGGCGCGCACGGTGCTGATGCGGGAGATGGATACACTGATGTCGCAGTGGGACGTCTTTGTTTCACCTGCACCCGGCAGCGCGAGTCTGCTGGTGACAAACTTAACGGGACATCCCGCGGTTTGCGTTCCCTGTGGCTTTCTTAAAGGACTGCCCCAATCGATCATGTTTACCGGCCGGCTCTACGACGAAGGTGCTCCGCTACGTGTCGCGCTCGCATTCGAGCGAGCGACTAATTGGCACACGATGCATCCGAAGTTGGACTGGGCGTGAGTGGGGACGCGGGATCGATTTTTTTGAGGGGGGATCGGAACGAAGGAGGAGGTTTCGTTGAGGTTTAACCTATCGGATTGCATTGCCAAAAAGTCCAACGGGATCCGGCGGCAAAGCCGAACCTAACGAGGCGCGTGAATTCGAGAGTAGGCGTGGACGCTGATCGCGCGCCGCAGCTGAAGGCCGGCGATAGATTGCTCTCGTGATGTGATTGGTGTGAGTTGATAGTCTATGAAAGTTACCCTAACCGTGTTGTTGCTGCTGACGTCGATGATAGCCGTCGGGCAACAAAGCGATCGAAAACCTAAATATCCGCCTCCCGGCAAATTGGTGGATATAGGCGGCTATCGATTGCACCTGAACTGCACTGGCAAAAGTGCGCCGACGATTGTGCTAATCGCAGGGGCCGGTGATTTTTCGTTCGACTGGAGCTTGGTGCAACGGGACGTGACTCGTTTTGCGCGCGTGTGCAGCTATGACCGCGCCGGGCTTGCTTGGAGCGATCCGGGCCCGACACCGCGCACCATGAGGCAAGACGCTCACGAACTTCAGATGCTGTTGAGAGCTGCTCGGATTAAGGCTCCATACGTGCTCGTCGGACATTCCATCGGCGGCCTGATCGCGCGAGTCTATGCCGGGCAGTACCCGGATGAGGTCCTTGGGATGGTGTTGGTTGATTCCACACACGAAGATACAACCCTAATGTATCAAGGCAAAGTCGTTAAGGTGCGGGAGGGTGGCTAAAGGGATAGCTGCGCCGCCGGTTCAAAGCATGCAGAGCAGTCCGCCGAAGCCTCCCACCGCAGAAGACATCAAACAATTCGAGTTCAACCAAAAAATGTTTGGGGCGCCGAAGACCGAACCGCCCTTCGACAAGCTGTCGGCGTCCACCCAGGCGATGCGCCTCTGGTTCCGGTCTCAACCACCACGCGCAGCCGCCGAGTCCGATTTTTGGGCGGAGGAACTGCAAGCGATGTACGTTGCAAGGGCTAAAACTCCGTACCAACTCGGCGATAAACCTTTAGTGGTGCTCTTAGCGAAACCTGATGTGGGAACCCGCCGCCTGGTATTTCAGCAGACGAGTGGAAGCGAATTAACGAGGAAAAGAGGCAACAGAAGGTTGGGCTTGCTAATCTCTCCCGAAACAGCAAGTTAATTGTTGCAGAGAGCAGTGGCCATCACATTCAACTCGACGAGCCACGCGTCGTAGCGGATGCGATCCGCTTAGTCGTTGAGGCGGTGAGGCGTCGTTCCAAACTCGCGCCTTAACACTAACGCCGCCATCTAACAACGGCATGCACGTGACGCGGGTGCAAGACTGAGTGATGTGATGGGACTGGACGCCACGGTCTATTGCAACTGCTTTGAGACAGGACGGCTCAAAGAACGGCCGCCAGGCGCGATAGCATGTTTCTCAAGTAATGTTTTTCTTTTTTGCTTGAATGCTGATCGCACGCCGCAGCTGAAGCGCGGCGTTGGGTCGCTGCCCGGTACAGTACGGGAGCGGTAGCGACCGCCTGCAACGATCATTACTCGCGCCCATCGTAAAATAATCCGACAAGTTCTAAAACCTGTACGAGGGTGAGCGTTCGTTGAATGCGGTCGCTACCGCTCCCGTACTGTACCGACTAGGCTAGAGTGCTTGGCGCAACAATGCGCACCCGATCAAGGAGCCTTTCCTGAGAGCGTGGAGCGAGGAGTGTCATCCTTTCAATGAGGATCAAGCCTGTCGGAAAATAGCAGCGGATCCGTACTAATCCGACGGATCCGTCATCTAATACGTAGTTAGGCCGCTTTCTGAAGTCGCGACGATCTATGAAACAGTGCCCAAAATGTACCCAAGTCTATAGTGACAGCAGTTTGAATTTCTGCTTGAATGACGGAACTTCTTTAGTTAACACATCTGGTCCTGCTCCAACAGTAATTATGTCCGTCGAATCCGCTTCAAGGGGCGAACCTTATTCACCATCTTTGCCGGTCAGGCGGAAAGGCATTAACCCATTTCATCTTTACGCTGTTATTGGGCTTGCATTAACTGTCGGTGGTGGCATTCTCTTTTGGCTTATTGCAGACCGCGCTTCGCCAACGAACGGAACATCACGTTCAGCAACCGCATCTCAAGATAAAGACGAACCCAAGAAAAACCTGGAAGACTCCAGCAATTGGATTTTTCTCACCCAAGCTGCCGATGGAAGAATCAAAGTTTATTATCTGAGACAAGGCCGCACGTTCAAACTCAAATTCACTAACAATGATGCAACCGCACAAATAAGATACAAGTTTCGAGCAGAATATCGAGTGAAAGAAGAGTGGAAGTATGAAGACTGGCACGAAGCAACGATAACGGTAAAAAAAGGGCAGGAGCAATTAGACAGTTTTCCTTTAGCTACAGAAGTAGAAGAGATTCGCAATGTCGAGGTCGACATTATTGATTGGAATTACAAATGAACTGAGCACTGTCCTGATGAAAACCGCAGCCGAACAAAGCCTTGCAGCTGACGGCGCGATAGCGTGGTTCTCAAGTCGAACTGACCGGAATCAGCGTAGCTCCCATCGGTAGCTTGTCTCCAGCGCAGTTGTCGCCCGGGCCGCAAGGCGCGGCGTTATTTCCGCTCTGTCGCCAAACGGGAAAACGTATGAAGATTGTCACTCCAATATTCTTCCTGGTCCTGGTGGTCACCCTCAGTGCCTCTGGCCAATGGAAGAAGGGGGACGAGCGGGTAGAGGATGCACCGGACCGTAAATCTGTTAAAGGTTTTAGTGCACATCTCATCGTTGTTGAGAATCCCCGTGAGTTCATAGAACAGTGGCTCAAACCAGAAACTCCGAAAATTAATATTGCGGTTAATGTAAAGCGCGGCGACCTTATGGGTGCTTTTGTGCTTTTCGCAGGTTGTAAACCAGATGCTCAGGGAGTTTGTAATTCAGAGGTCGATTATGTGATCTACAAACCTGATCGCAGCCTTTACGCCGATAGCCAAAACCAACCTTTGTGGAAGGAACAAGCTCCTCCGGCGCCGAACATTCAGCTAAGCAGGGCGATTCTGGGATTTCGAATGGAAAAGAACGATCCAGATGGCGAATATCGAGTGAAGGCAAAAGTTACCGATCTCAATGCTGACGTCTCTTTCGAGCTGAATACGAAGTTCCGTTTGGAGTAAACGGAGGGCTAGCATGCTTCTCAAGTAGATTTGTTCCTTAAGCTGATCGCCCGCCGCAGCTGAAGGCCAGCGTTATGCGTTATCCCTCCCTCTGCAAGATGTAAGCAGATGTTTCGAACACTTGCGTACCTCTCTCTTCTTATTTTTGCACCCGCGCCGATCGCTGCGGCGGAATGGCGCGGCATAGTTCCGGGCCGGTCGACACGACAAGACGTAATTCGAGAATTTTCGCAGTGCTCGGATTCGAGACAACGGTGCGAGTTCAGCTTACCCAAGGAAGATGTGTACATAACGTTTTCGGGCTCTGCCGATTGTCCCGGCGATCCTTCTGACGCGACGGTTTTGTTGATAGAGCGTGATCTGGCAAACGATGCCACGCTGTCCGCGTTGAATCTAGATAGGAGGCGATTCAAGAAATTCGATCCAACTTCGCCACGTCATCTCGGTTATCAAGGGTACTTGGATGAGAAGGCGGGCTTGGTTGTAAAGGCGTTCAACCATCGAGTCTTCCAGATCTACTATTTTCCGGTAGCAGGAGATCGCGCAATCTGTCCGAATTTTTACCGAAAGCCAAGGGAGTTTGCTCAAACCTATGTCGAACACGCGCCTTTGGTTTACCTAGAGTGTCCGAAGCGTGAGGTCTTAGCGGGAGAACTGGTCCGATTTGAGGCGGAGTACATTCGCGGTCTTTCAATCGTTCTAACTTGGGTTGTCAGTGCGGGAAGGATCATTGAAGGTCAAGGCAGACGGAATATGGCACTCGATACCAAAGGACTTGAAGGCCAAACCATTACTGTTCAAATTGAACGCGCCGATTCGACTGGGTTTATAAGTGCCGACTCTTGTAGGGTGCTGATTTCGAAATCATCGATAGGTTTGACGCCGCTGCATAACAAGCGATTGCACCGAACGGAATCGGGATGTTTCCCTCGACAGCTTACCGCCAGCGCTCGAGAGAATAGAACTCGCTGGCGCGAGCAATGCCGCGTGAAGCACAACGTATTTATGGATTTCATAACTATCGCGGACATGAAGATGCTCAGTAGGAGGGCTATCCATTCGAAGAAATTTCGGTTTTGGGGGCGAGCGGCGGATTGAAATATACGGGGCACAAGGCGCGGACGGCTTTCCCCAAGTGTCGAAAGCCTCTCTATACTCTCACATACAAGTGAATCGGTGGCTGCCAGCTAACAAAGCCTTGCAGCTGTTGGCGCGCTAGCACGCTTCTCAGATAGATTTGCTCCTTAAGCTGATCGCGACGCCACAGCTGGAGACCAGCGTTCGGCCCTTATCAACGTTCTGCTATCAACCTCAGGAGGAACGTGAATGACAGAACAACCAAGTCCGGAGCCCACGACCGCCGGCACTTCCAATCTATCGACGAATGCCATGTCAGGATTTGCTACCGGTGGTGCGGTCGCCGCTGACGTTGTTGGCCGCATCATTTGGGTGATCGTGGCTGTCCTAGCGGTTTTCAGTCTGTTGACCTTTTTCTACAGCCGGTACTCTGCTATCGAAATAAGTGCCATTCAGATTTGTCAATTGGCAGCCGAGGCGCTCACACTGGCCGTCATACCGTATATCGTCGCACGCGCTTGGGATGAAGTGTTTCGCCGTGGGCGATGGCATCGTAATCCGTAACTGTGACTTTCGCTTCTGCGACGACGGGCCGAACAACTCGTTGGATCGGAGAGGCGGGAGGGTGTTTCGCATCAAACCTGGTGCGGCGAAGATTGGATGAGTTCGCGCCGCCCGGTCAACTATGACGTTTATGCGCTCCGCGGAACCTTATGCTTGATTACGAATGTTGCATTTGTAAGAAGACTGTCTCTAGCGTTACCGACACTTCATCACTTGATCCTTGCGGTTTGATTCTGGTTAGTAACATCGACCTACCGCGTGATGATCAGAAGGAGCAAGAATTCTTCTGCCACTTTGAATGTTTTCGTCGACTCGTCAATAACGATGGCATCATGTACATCATGGAGTTAGATGCTGCCACCATTGGTGAAATCAAAGCGGACGAAGCCAATTAGCCTGAAGATGACGACCGCGCATAACAAAGCCTTGCAGCTGACGGCGCGATAGCATGCTTCTCAAGTAACCATTCCTTTAGCTTGAATGCTGATCGCGCGCCGCAGCTGAAGGCCGGCGTTATGCGGCTTCACATTATTAAACAGGGCACTCATGACCACCACCAAGACGAAGCCGCGCGTGACATCCCTCGCTCCACAGTTCCTGGTCGACGACCTTGCCCGCTCAATCACCTACTACGAGAAGCTCGGGTTCACATTCGGCGAGCCGTGGGACGGGTTTTACGCGATTGGTCGGTTGGACGGGTTGGAGCTCCACCTTAAGGAAGCGCCCAAGAACGACGAAGAGCGCCGACACCGGCGAGCGAATGACCATCTGGATGCCGCGGCCGGTGTTGACGGCATCGAAGCATTCTATGCGCAGTGCACAGCAAATGGGGCAACGATCATCAAGCCGCTTACGGACACTCCGTGGGGCACGAAAGGCTTCTACGTCGAAGACCCTGATGGCTATATTCTCGCCTTCAGCGGTCGCCCGGCCGCAGACTGAATGGCGCGCTGGTTGCGGCACACACTGACAGCGCGGTAGCTTGATCTCGAGTGATTTTATTTCTTCAGCTCGATCTGATCGCGCGCCGCAGCTGAAGGACGGCGTTAGCTGGAAAACCGATTCTCGACACTAGCAATTTATGCGACGCACGTTTTTGCTTCTAATAGCCGTGATGTCCTCGTGCCTGGGCGGCTGCTCATATTCGACTGACTACGTGATCGTCAACTTGTCCGGTGCGCCAGTGCAAGTCAGCTACACAATCGCACCAACGGGAATCGATCCTCTCGCCGCGACGGGCATTGGAATACCAGCTATGCTGCCGACGTCTCAGTTGAGTGGAAGGGAATGGCGCAAACTATCCACTGCGGAATTCGGCTTTGATCGCGCAAATCGCGTTGTGACGGTCTCATTGCCACCGAATCAGGGACTGCTCATTACGCGGGGTGGCAATTACAATCCGAAGCCGGCCGTCGCGGAGAAATTCATAATCGAGGAAATTCGTATCGCTGGACCCAGTGGTGAAATAACTTTGAAGGGCGACCGCGTAAAAAAGGCTTTCGTTGTGGTGCCAAAACCGTTCTACCGCTTCGGGCCTCCCACATTACTGACTTTGACCTATGTGTAACCGCCAGTCCAACAGAGCCTTGCAGCTGACGGCGCGATAGCATCTTTCTCAAGTACCTTATTCCTCCAGCTTGAATGCTGACCGCGCGCCGCAGCTGAAGCGCCACGTTAGGTCCCTCGGTACAGTACAGGAGCGGTAGCGATCGTATCCAACCGACGCGATCATTCGGTACAGTACGGGAGCGGTAGCGACCGCATTCAAATAACTAATCGATCTAGGTGTGGACCCAGCGACCAAGGGTTGCAAGTCTATAGGTCTTAATCCCGAGAGCCCGCCGCAGCTGAAGGCTAGCGTTATCCGGCGGCGACCCACAGCACGGCGTATCGGTTTGCAATCGACAGGAAGACCCGCAGGCGGTTGAGGGAAGATCCCGTCTTTCTGGAGTCAGGTGCGACCATCAGGAGGGGTTGCGAGATGAAGTTTCCGTTCGACGAACTGAATATGCGCGATCATGAGCATGTCGATTGGGTGAAGTCGCAGCGCGATCCCGAGCTGTGGCACGTCGCCGCAACCGCCGTGCTCAATTACCTCGGCGATCCCCGCGGCTTTCTGGTCTGGCTGATGGATCAGCCTGAGACTGATCGCGCGACGGCTGGGTATATTTTCTTTGGCGCGTACGGCTCCGCTTATCTGCGCGGGCAGACCGATTTTGGGGGCGAAGGATTGTCCGACCAGGAGTGGCTGGACACCATGAAAGCCATTTGCCGCCGGGCTTCCAGTGTCGGCTTTACTAATGACTCGCTGGGTCTTCATCCCGGGTTTGCAGCCACGCGCCAAGCGTGCCTCGACCTGATCAACCGCGGTCAGGTCGCGGATGGCATTGCTGTTCCTCACGCGCTCCTTGACGCCCCCTTTCCGCCTGAGCAGAAGCGCCAATATTTCGTCGAAGACGGAGCGGTGCTGGATTATGATCCGGGCCCATGAGGGATGAAGAATGTCGCGCCTCCAGGTCAACTCTGACGGCGCTCTAAAGGTATCGTGCAGGAGGACGAAATGAGATTTCTATGGGCTGCAATTCTATTTCCGTTGATCTCCTGGCCCTTGTTGAAGGTTTCTGCGTTACCAGCCGACCATCCAATTGATGTTACGACGTTAACGACGCTCATCTTTCTGCCGCAAGAACAGGAGATCGAGCTTGCTTTGAGCGCTGCCCCGGAACATTTACGCCCTGATGCAACGGTTTACGTTTTTGGAAGGAAAGGTTATGAAAAGATCCGGAGCGGAAAGAATGGATTTGTTTGCATGGTCAATCGCGATGGCAATCAAGCAGGGGATAACGATCTGAAGCCAACCTGTTGGGATGCCGAGGGAAGCGCCACGATTGTCCCGGTGATGCTTCGCGTTGGTGAACTTATGGCACAGGGAAAAACGGCGGATGAGATCGCGCATGACATTGACGCTGGATTCATAGAACGGCGTTTTTTCAGTCCGCGAAAGACCGGCATCGCTTATATGCTCAGAGGTGATGTGCAGTACGATCCAAAGAGGAAAGAAATCGGCAAGACTCTGTTCCCGCCTCACTATATGATTTATGCGCCCGGTGTTACGAACGCGGACATTGGCATGAACACGGATACTCTCAAGAAACATCCCTCACTGCCGTTCGTCTATGCGGGATATTCTGGTGGAACGCGTACGGCTTATATCATTGTGATGGCAACCGGCCGGGGGCATGCTCACTGACGGCGTCAGTCGCGCCCAACAACTCGTTGGGCGTTTCCTGCATTATGAGATGGAGCAAATTAAAGAAACTCGTTGAAGACACTTTTGCCGACAGTGTCAAAGGACGGGTACATATTTACAGCACGCACTACCAATGCTCCTGCGGCCGTGGTTGGATCACAGTTGATGGCAAGGAGTTGGTTGATCTCTCAACCATGCTCACCGGCTTGATTTACCGATGCGCTTATCACGAAGCGACTAAGACAGATTGCGTAACCCACCCGGCGGTTCCCGACGAGGCGCGGAAGCCAGGCAATCTCATCGAACCGGGTGAGTTCTCCCGACTCGATCTGCATGAGGCAGCTGGAGTACGTTCACTCCAGCGTGAATTCTTCATCGCCAGCGCCAACCCGCTGATAGTTTCTCTTGCGGTATTGAATGCCAAAGTCGGCAAAGGACGATTATTGAAACTAGCCGAAACGAATCTGCATCCGTTGACGCGCGCGCTGTTGGACGTACGTCTCACAGCGGAAGGTACGCCGAACAAATCGTTGCAAGTGAGCCGCGATTGAATGCGGTCGCTACCGCTCCCGTACCGTACCGATGAACGGCGCAAGACAGTGAGAGGGTGTGGATGATGGGCGGAATGCAGAAGTCCCGGGACAATTTTAAGAATGATGTGTGGTATTCCGCAGATGGAACCAATTGGAAGCTCGCGACGGCTCGCGCCGAATGGTCACCAAAATGGCTTGACCGAGGTGGGAATAGGGGTGCCGGCTGTGTTGTATTCGATGGGAGAATTTGGGTTTTCGGGGGAATCAATGAGAAGGGGATGTTGAACGATGTCTGGTCCAGTAGCGATGGTGCTAATTGGCAGCAAGCCACGGTACACGCTCCCTGGAAGCCGCGCGGAACCGCGAACAGCGTAGTCTTCGATAATAAGCTGTGGATATATGGAGGGAAGACAGGAAGGGACGAGTGGTTTGCGGGAGATGTATGGCAGATGGCGCGAATTCAATAACCAGTTCTCTGCCCCTGGAGGTCAAACCATGCAACGCGTTACCACACCCGACGGAACCATAGTCTCCTACGACAAGTATGGCAGCGGCCCGCCTCTGGTCCTCGTGCACGGCTCTTTCAGCGACCACAAGACCAACTGGGGATTCGTCAAGCCCATGTTCGAGAAGCAGTTCACCACCTACGCTATCGCCCGTCGGGGCCGCGGTGAAACTGATGCGACCGAACGTCATAGTCTTAAGGATGAGAGCAGCGATGTCATTGCGGTGATTCAAGCCATCGGCGAACCGGTTTTCCTGCTCGGTCACTCCTATGGCGCTCATACTGCGATCGCCGCTGCCGCCGAAGTTCCCGACCAAGTTCGCAAGCTCGTTCTGTACGAGCCGATATGGCCGCGAATTGTTGATAGGGAGGCATTGGCGCAGCTAGAAGAGCTGGCTCATGCTGGCGACTGGGAAGGTTTCGCGGTGACGTTCTTCTGCGACAAGCTGTCTGTACCGATTGAAGAGCTAAATGAATTGCGGACCACCGAGTTGTGGCCGCCGATCATCGCCGATGCCGAAGCGTCGCTAGGTGACCTGCGCGCGCTCGGTCGGTACGACTTTCAGGCCGAGCGCTTTCGTCACCTTCGGGTCCCGGTAATGCTCCAGATCGGCACCGCCAGCCCTCGCGATCTATATGTTACCGACGCACTCGCCGCCGTTCTCCAGGATGTCCGCATTGAAGAGTTGCATGGTCAGGCGCACGAAGGGATGACTACCGCTCCCAAGATGTATGCCGAGTCGGTATCGCGCTTTCTTCTCGGGTAGGCGCGAGGGCCTGCGGTTGAAAAGACGGATTGAGAGAAAAGGTTCTTGACCAAAGTAAAAATAGAAGAGCAATACTTCGATTACACCCCTCCTGTGAGAGTACATGAATCGCTGCGACTACTTTTGCGTTATGTTCCTGAGGAACATCTGAACGGCTTGCACACGATTACATTGACGAACTCTGAAAGCCTCAGAAGTGTTCGAGGAAAAATAACTTCTGAAAAACAACGCTTTCGGCCAGCAGACTGTCAAGGCTTATATGGCAAGGGGCGCATCTTCCTTAACATAGATCTAATTTTCTCTCAGGACCCGGAACTGTTTCTGCTTTTTCCCCCTTTCAAGACATTTCTCATTGGCGAAGTCTTGTACCATGAGATTGGCCATCATATTCATCGACTCGAGGAGCCGGGATATCGTAGCGACAAGGAAGTGGTGGCCGATGAGTGGAAGGATAAGTTGTTGGAGTTATTTCTAAAGCAGCGCTATTGGTATTTGGCTTGGCCAGTCCGTTTACTAAGTCCTCTACTTCGACTGATCGTCGCGAGGTTAAGAGCCAGAATTGGGGAAGATGACACATGAAGTGACGCTCGGCCGAACAAGCGCCTCTAGCTGACGGCGCTTAGCTGGCTGATGAAGGTGCTGTCTCGTCTATTTCAAATGCTTAAGATTCGTAGAGCCCGACAAGAGGATTGCCACTCGATCGGCAGCGTGCACTCCGCTGCCGTCAGGGGCATACCCGCAGCTCTCTACACACCTGAAGAGATTCAGGCTTGGGCGGTCCCGCGGCAGCCGGCAAGCTATGAAGAATCAATTCGCAGTAAAGAATTCTTTGTTGCTGAGGTTGGCGATGCCATTGTGGGATTCGGCGTGCTCAACCAGGAGAGTGGGGAAGTTGAGGCTGTCTACGTCACTCCCGGAGCGGGCCGGCGTGGCATCGGACTAGAGGTATTGCGGAAACTGGAAGAGCGGGCGAGCGCTCTTGGGCTAAGTGTGCTGCGGCTGAACGCCTCGTTAAACGCGGTCCCGTTTTACCAGAGAGCCGGCTATGTGGCTCAGGAACGATCGAAGTATCGTTTACTCACTGGTGTCGAGATAGCCTGCGTCCCGATGGTGAAGGCGATGACCCGAGAGTCGGATTCCAGCTAACAAGTGCTTGCGACAGCCTGCACGTGACGCACGTGTAGGAGGCAGCTCAGCGTGGCGTGGGGCGGCTTCTCGTAACGTTGAGCGTAAGCGAATGAAAGATCTGAACTTAGGAGAAACGAATGGATTGGCTCGCTGACCCGCAAGCCTGGATTGCATTTGTTACATTGCTAGGATTGGAAATTGTTTTGGGGATCGATAATGTCGTTTTCATTTCCATCCTAGCGGGCAAACTTCCCGCGGAACAGCAGCCGAAAGCGCGTTATGTCGGCTTAGGTTTAGCGATGTTCATGCGTATCGCGCTGCTGTTTTCTATATCGTGGGTTATTCGTCTGACGGCGCCGCTCTTTGCCGTCTTCGGGCATGAAATTTCTGGGCGCGACCTCATCCTTATCGGCGGCGGCTTGTTTCTGCTGGCCAAAGCCACCCGCGAGATTCATCAGAAACTCGAAGGTGAGCAAGGGCACGCTTCAGTGCGCGTGAAGCCTTCCTTTAGCAGCGTCATCATCCAGGTTATGTTGCTCGACATTGTTTTCTCACTAGATTCGGTCATCACTGCTGTCGGGATGGTGGATGACATCAGCATAATGATCTCGGCAGTCGTGATAGCAGTTGCATTCATGATGGTCTTTGCCGCTCCGATAAGTAATTTTGTCGAACGGCATCCGACGTTCAAGATGCTGGCTTTAAGTTTTCTTTTGCTGATCGGGTTCACGCTGATTGCTGAGGGTTGGGGCAGACATATTCCCAAAGGCTATATTTACGTGGCGATGGCGTTTTCTTTATTTGTAGAAGCGTTGAATTTGAGGTTAAGGAAAGCTGGCAGCGAGCCTGTCAGCTTGCATGAGCCGTATGTCAAATAAGAAAGCGCAACGTGAGGCATCTGTTGAGCGCGGACGAATGAACATCCGATTGCTGCCCACTGGCGAAAATGATCTCGACTTTGTTCTAAGCGCAGAACAGAGTGTGGATAATCGTTCTTTTGTCAGCGTCTGGGAGCGCCAGCAGCATCTTGCCGCGCTCACCTCCGAAGACCTGTCTCATCTGATCATCGAGAACGTTGTTGATGGGCGCCGAATCGGCTACATCATTTTCGCGGGTTTGGCAGACCCAAACCAAAGCATCGAGTTTCGTCGCATCGTCGTGACCGAGAAGGGCAAAGGGTATGGGAAAGAAGCGCTACGCCTGGTGAAGAAGCTGGCATTTGAGGACTTCAAAGCGCATCGTTTGTGGCTGGACGTGAAGGAACATAACGTTCGCGCCAGGCATGTCTATCAGTCAGAAGGCTTTGTGACGGAGGGCGTGTTGCGTGAGTGTATCAAAGGTGAAGCTGGCTTCGAGTCACTGGTGGTGATGTCAATGTTACGTGCCGAGTATTACGCTGCCCAACAAGGCGCTGCCCCTGAGCGCCCCTCAACATGCCTCTCATAAATCTTGAAAAATTCTTCGCGTTGTCGCTAACGTCGAGTGCCGGGTGAGCTTCGGCGTTGGCCCGCCCCTATAGCCTATGTCCCATTCGATGGAACTGGTTTGGCCGGCCGCGCAGTACTTGCCCGGATATATTCACGCGCTGCAGCAGGGCTGGTCGCCGGACAATCTCCGGCCGCAGGCCGCAGCTGAGCAACTCGCGCGCATTGCCGAAGACCCGACTCGGTTTCTTGCTGAGCAGGTCGATAGGGAAGCCAAAGGTCCGCCCATTCTTCTGCCCAACGGTCGCACGGTTCCTCGTCTCCCTGGGTATTCGCAGTGGATGTGGGATGGAGAATTCTGCGGGTCAATTGGGTTTCGCTGGCAACCAGGTACGACGGAGCTCCCTCCCCATTGTCTGGGACACATTGGTTACTCAGTGGTCCCGTGGAAACGGCAGCGGGGATACGCAACTCGCGCCTTGCAATTGCTGCTTCCGCAGGCAAGAAGTGAGGGGCTTGCATACGTCGAGCTGACGAGTGATGCGGACAACCTTGCCTCCCGGCGGGTGATCGAGGCGAACGGAGGGGAGCTGATCGAGCGGTTTCACAAAGCAGCGGAATATGGTGGTGCGGAGACTATGCGATTCCGTATTCTTCTTGCAAAAACTTCGGCCTAACGAAGCGCTAGCAGACGACGGCGCGACAGCAGGGTTCCCAAGTGATCTGATTCCCTTCAACATGCTGATCGCGCGCCGCAGCTGAAGCGAAGCGTTGTTTAGCGATAAGACTCCTGGCAAAACAATATGCCAAGCAAGTTTGCTGTCGGGCAACTTTGGGATAAGGCGAGAAACAATATTCCGCAGCTGATTCTCTACACCTTTGCGGCAGGTATTTTCGTCGTTGCCGTAGCTATGAGTAGGGAAGATCCAGAAAGCCAGAAAAGGTTGACTCAGTTGCGTCAAATGGCTGCCGAAACGCCGCTGCTTCCCGGTTTTCAAAAGCGCCGCACGTCAGAAAATAGCAAGCGCGGCCGTGCGATGCTCACCTTAACCTATACCTCTCCAGCAAAGTATGAGGAAGTCAGAGACTTTTATTCGAAGGAGTTAGTAGCCAAAGGGTGGGGACCACCGGTTGAGAAATCTCATTCCTTTGTATTCGGTCCTGAGACGAAGTCTATTACTTTCCAGAGCGGCGAGTTCCTAATCACTATTGGTGAGGGAGAGTCATCGGAGTTTACCTTTATATATCGTTGGGAGAAAAAGTAATGTTTATCGGTATGCGGACACATAAGCGCCTTGAATCATTATGGCAAGGGAGGCCGTGATGAAGTTTGTTCACCGAGTGGTATGTCTCGTACTTCTGCTATGCGTCGGCGCCAATCAAGCCTTCTCACAACAACCATCCGCGCCTGGGCGACCGCCGATTATCGACATGCACATACATGCTACCGGTTGGGATCATTTCGGCAATCCCCCTCTTCCCAATCCGCTGACCGGGAAAGTACCGACGGCCCGAACCGACAAAGAGTTTATGGACGCGACTCTCGCAGAGCTGAAACGTTACAACATTGTAAAGACGGTCGCGGGCGGGCCGCGCGAACACGTATCGCGTTGGTTCGCCGCAGACCCGGGGCGAATTATCGGTGGCACAATGTTGGGCGCTCGTTTCGAGCTGGCCGATGTGAATGTGCTCCGCGAGGATTTTCGCGCTGGGCGACTCGGTGTCCTTGGTGAGCTTGCGCCGCAATACGCCGGGGTAGGTCCTAACGACCAACAGCTGGAGCCATACTGGGCTCTGGCCGAGGAGCTGGATATACCGGTCGGCTTTCACACGGGCCTGGCCCCGCCGCGGACTCCTTATAATTGCTGTCCAAAATTCCGTAACTCGTTAGGCAATCCCGCGCTCCTCGAAGAAGTCTTGATCCGCCATCCGAAGCTGCGCGTCTACCTAATGCATGCCGGCTACCCTTACTTGCAAGAGACGATCGCCATCATGCACATGTATCCCCAGGTATATGCGGATTTGGCCGCAATTGATTGGCTCAGACCGCGAGAGGAATTTCACGAGTACCTGCGGGCGCTGGTGCGTGCCGGATTCGGCAAGCGGCTGATGTTCGGGTCGGACCAGATGATCTGGCCAGAAGGCATTGGTAAGGCAATCGAAGGCATCGAATCGGCGAAGTTTCTGACCGAGGAACAGAAGCGGGATATTTTCTACAATAATGCGGTGAGGTTTTTAAGATTAGATGAAAAGAAGCTGGCGCGAGACTCGTCTAAATGAAGGTGGGACTATACCTCAACGCGAAGCCTCTGCAGCATTCCGGGCTATGAAAATACTCTTAAGGAATCGGCGCGTTTTTGTCATCGCCGTTTTATTCGGCGTTATTATTTCGGCCAGCTACTACGTGATTCGTCCGCTGGACACTCAGATTAGTTCTGAAAGAATCGTTAGCCCTTTGATGTGGCCGATTGAACTAATATCGCTTCTAACTATTATGCCGCGCCTCTTCGTAGCCAGGATCATTTGGGAAGCCTTAGGGACGCCCGAATGGTTAGGCGAGGTGTTATTTTTTCTGTACTGGCCTTTTCTGGGTGCGGTACTGGGCGTGTGTAAACACTGGATACTGTGGGGCGTTGTGATACTAGGAATTAACATCGGATTGCTGGCTTGGTTTCTCTACGAGCTGCCGCGGATGAAATTCACAATATTTTGAACCTAACTGCCTCCGTCATTCACGCCCCGCACCAACTAGCTTTGCAGGCTGACTCAAAGTTGGGAGGGATTCTTGTAGAGGGTATCGGACGTGCGTTACGCGCTTCAATTTGTTTCGTGCTGATTCGTATCAATTTGTAGATCGTCTTTGGCGTTGCAGTAAAAACGATCCACGAAAGCACACGAAACGACACAAAACGCTGTCCACTCCGTTCCTAACTTCCCTTGGTCTGATTCGAGATGTTTCGTGCGGCTTCGTGTCACTTCGTGGATCGTATTCTTATCTAAAAGGAAGACGATCCACGAATCCACAAGAACCGACACAAAACGCCTTGTCCGTTCCCTTCATAACTTCCCTTGGGTCTGATCAACTCTTGATCGAAGTCTTCACCCATAAGTGTTCCGGAATCAGCGTGCCTCTCATGCACAACTGAGTTGTGAATAAAAAGCTCCACTCCGGTTCTCCGGAGTGGAGCTTTTATCTTCTGAAGTTGGGTGCACGTGAGCAGAGTACGCGCTCGCGTCAGGGCCAACTTCTATGCTCGCGCGGGAGCCCAAGCATTAGGCTGGCCCAGGCAGGCTCACTTCGGGAGCCACATGCGCCTCCTCGACGCAAGGCCAGGCGCGAATCACATTGAGGTAATCTGCCGGCGCTTCCCCGGCTGGCAAAATCACCTGCATGTAAGACCGCAAGTCTTTTTCGTATTTAGAAAGCTTCGACTCGTCGGCCTCGACCAGGCTCGGCACCTTGTAGACAATCTTGGTTTTTTTCGGCAAGTCGCCGTGAAGCGTAAATTCCTGACCAGAGTCTGAAACGAACACACGGCGCTTCGTGTCAAATCGCCATTTCGGTTTGAGCTTCAGGTCTACAGGTGTCCGAACCTTACTCCCCTCGGGCAATGGTACTGCTGGAATCATCTCAACTTCTCCCGCTTCAAACTTCCTTCATGGCCATGGGGAGATTAGGCAACGGGCCGATGTTCTGCGTCAAAGGTACACCGGGACCGGGCTGCTGTGGGGTGCCGGTGGCCATTAGAATTTTTCGCACCTTACTCGGCGTCATGGGCGCACCGTTCTTCGCTTTGGCTCGGCCCTGAAGACAAGCGACCGCTCCCGTAACAATCGGCGAGGCGCTGGATGTGCCGGAGAAGCGCAGCGTGTACCAGACGTTTTCCGAAGCACCGCCCTGTGCGTCGCCATAACCGAGCGTGGTTACGTGCCAGCCCCAGCCTTGAACATTGACGATCTTCCCATAATTCGAAAAGAAGATGCGCGAACGCGGCACGCCTAGCGAAGTGTAGGTGGGCAGCGAAGCGCCGAAGCCGTCAAAGTCCACGTGGTTGCTCGGTGGCACGCCGGCGCCGACGACTATCGCACCGCTGTCTTTTTGCAGGCCCGTGCCATTGAAGATCGCCAGGTCGAAGTTTTCGTTTCCGTTGCCGGCGGCTTCGACGACCGTAATGCCTTTATCTACGGCGGCCTTGATGGCTGAGAAAATGTCACCCCAGAATTGCATCGCGACATATTTTCCGTTCGGGCCGGTGGCCTGCAATTCTATCAGGATCGCATCTCCGGCCTTCAAGACGCTGGCGGCATTGTTGATGGCCCCGGCGGTATTGAAGACCCCGTTAATGATCGGCGGATTGGACGACTGCCTTGGCCTGGTGGCTGATGCCCACCGTCCCTTTGTTGTTGGATAGAGACACCATCTCGCCGAGCACCGCTGTGCCATGATTTCTCCAGCCGAGATCATTAATCACCGTGCCACCGATCAATTGAATACCTGTAGGCAAGTCTTCGTGCTGGCGGTTCCAGTTGCCTTCAATGTCGCAGATCGTAATGCCCTTGCCTTTTGCTCCGGCCAGATTCCAGACCTCCATGGCCCCTATCCCGACCGGCGGTGTGTACAGATACCCCTGGGCCGGCTCGAAGAGACGGCTTCCGGCGGCGGATCCTGAAGCCATTGCAGGCACCGGGCGCGGCGCAACAAAGGCTTTCCAGACAGCGTTCTTGCGATTAAGCTCCGCGGCAATTTTCTTAACATCGCTGCTCTTTTTAGGGACAACCTGGACGAAGCCGCTTTGTATGAACTCAGTGTCCATGCCTTTGTTGGCGAATTTCTCAGGATTAGGCTCCTTGGGCAAAGTGGCTGCGACCGCGACGCGCGCGTGGACTTCTGTAGACTTCAAGCCGAAGTGTGAGCGCAGGGCCGCGATGTCATACTTCGCCAGTACGTTATTGAGTGTCTCGGCTTGCGGCGCGGCGGCGGCGGGAGCAGAGAACTTTGAGGAAGTGAAAGCGACGGGACTTTCGTAACGCAACTCGACGACTACGTAGTCGGGAACATCCGGCGCTTCGAATTTCGTGCTGATGAATCCCTGCTTAGTCTGCTGCCCTGTCTGGTCGCTGGCTTTCTTTTTCTTTGGCATGTGTTTCTCCTTTGAGTTGGTGAGTTTGTGAGTTGCGAGATTAGATGCGACAACCCGGCTGATCCTTTGATTAGTGAAGCGCCCAGATGTTTCAGTAAACCATTCCTACGGGCGGGCGCTTTTATCGCACTAGGGTGGTGAGTTCAGATGAAACTTGCGAGGAATAGAGTTCCAAGAACGAGACAAAGCCTCCATTGCTGTATGCGCGCCTGAGTCAAAACGTTTCAAGCTGGCTGTCGACCGGGGGTGAACCTCGGCTCTGAGAGCAATCTTTTCAAGATTCTGCCTCTGCTGTAGATTGAATCGCTCCTTCAGCTTGAATGCTGATCGCGAGTCGCAGGGCTGCTCAAGGCTGTCGGAACACGAAGCTGAATCGCAGTGAACCAAATGAAAATGAAACTTGTAGGGCTCCCGTGCTTACTGTTGATGCTTCTGGCGAGCGCAGGTGCGGCAGAAGCTAACGCACAAGACCTAGCTCGCGTCTTCGGAAATACGGAAGGGGCTTTTGTTCTTTACGATTTGAGAAACAATCGTTACGTCCGATATAACGAGGCGCGTTGTCGCCAGAGATTCACTCCGGCATCAACCTTCAAGATTCCCAACTCTTTGATCGGTCTGGAAACACGTGTCGTTCGAGACGCCGACTTCCTCATCGCCTGGGATCGTCAGCGATACCCAAATGAAGGGCGACCGAACACAGCTCCGTTTATTCACTGGTGGAAGGATCACACGCTTCGGTCAGCGATGAAATATTCCGTGCTCTGGTATTACATCGAGATCGCCAGGCAGGTCGGCGCGCGAAGGATGCAGAGATATGTTTCGCAGTTCCGCTACGGGAACGGAGATACGTCCGGCGGTATTGAGCAATTCTGGCGAAACAGTACGCTGCGCATATCCGCCGACGAGCAGGTGGATTTCTTAAGAAGGTTCCACACAGAAGAGTTATCCGTCTCCAAACGTTCGACCGGGATTGTAAAAGACATCATTTTGTTGGAAGAGACTGCGACTTATAGGTTAAGCGGGAAGACGGGTGCTGCGCCCTCAGATAACGGAACGCTGGCGTGGTTCGTCGGCTATTTGGAGCGGGATGGCAATGTTTACTTTTTCGCGCTGAACATGGACGGCGCAAACTATGAGGCGATTCGTGATGAGCGGATCAATCTGACAAAGCGGATACTGACCGAGTTAGGTTATCTACCCCGCTAGGCCCATACCGTTTGGTAAGGAAAAACGAATGGCGTCATACAGCAAAGGCCAGACTCAAGCTGAAGCTGATTGGCCGTTTGATCAGGCACCTGATGTGGCGGCAATCACGTCAAAGCAGGTCATTGAATTGGGCTATCCGATCCTGTTCGTTACTCATTACGAGGACGATCACTCGTGGTCCTTTCTCTGCGCCACAACTGACAATTATCCCGAGGATGGCCGAGTGATCTGTATGGGAGAAGCTCTCAACCTCGATCGCACGCTAGTTGCTGTGGCGGACCTGCCACCCGGATGGTCTGCGCGGAGAGAAAACAAAGACTCCGAATGGGTTAAGTATCCTGACCATGCCGAATAATCAGCTGATGATGCGACAGCTATTTTCTCTAACGAGGAATTGTTTTCGAATTCGCAAGTAGACGTGGCAGATCGAGAACAAGCGCAACAGTACCGTCACGAAGCTCAGTGGCTCCAGCGATCCCATACCAACGTCCTGCGTGTCGCCCCAAACTGCGAACCAGGACTTCTTCGCTGCCGATAACGCCGTCGACCAGAAGACCAACCAGCTTTTTCCCATTACGTATTTCAACAAGTTCGCCGCTTTCACCTGACGAGGTTAAGGGCAACTCGCAGGTCACCACGCTCAATTCCTCATTGCCTGTGACGTCTGCCTGACCCAACATCTCGCGTAAATGAATTACAGGAACGACACCATTAGACGTGGGCAGCGAGCGCCTGGCCGCCGCGGTTTCAACTTCGCTGCGCGCGACTTGTTGCGTCTCGAGCACTTCATCACTCGTAAGACAATAAGAATCATCGCCTGCCTTGACGATGGTGGCGTTCAGCAAACTGAAAGTGACTGGTAAACGAATCTCAAAGATCGAACTCCTTCCGGCCTGACTGGAAACTCTTACCTCTCCGCCCACTTGCTCCACTAAATTTTCCACGATATCGAGTCCGACTCCCCGTCCCGACACTGTCGAGGGAGACGACAGCGTTGAAAAGCCGGGACGAAATATCAGACGTAAGCTCCGGTTCATGTCGACATCGCTTGCCCGATCGACTATCCCCAACTTCATCGCAGCCCGGGAGATTATCGCCGGATCGATGCCGCGCCCATCGTCACTTACGCGCAAACGCGTGCGACTGCCGACCCGAACGGCTTCGATTGTTACTTTGCCGCGCTCAGGTTTTCCCATCGCCAGCCGCGCTTCCGAAGTTTCGATTCCATGGTCAACCGCGTTCCGCACAAGATGAACGAGCGGATCGGCGATCGCGTCGGACAGCATTTTGTCGAGTCGCAACTCAGAACCAACAACTTCAAACTCGATCTGTTTGTTAACGGCACGCGCCGCGGCTCGTCCCGCACGAGCGGCACGCTGCAGAATCGGCCCGAGTGAGACCATGCGCAGGTTGATCATCTCGTTCTGCAGTTGCAAAAAGGAGCGCCGGATTTCCTCCGCCTCAGAACTCAACTGAGATTCGTTCTCGTGCGAAAGTCGGGATTGCGCCCGGTCGAGCGCCGCAGTTGTAAGACGAGAGAGTTGGTGAGTCGCCGACAAGAGTTGATCGAAATCATTCAGATCTGCGCGTATGAAATTTGGAGCCAAAACGGTTGGCTGCAGCGACACTGCGGGCTCGGCGGTTTTTTCGTGGGAAGTGGCAGTTGCGGCGGGTGGCAGCAGTGTTATCGCAACCTTAGGAAAACTTTGCAGGTGCGTTCCCAGCATTTGAACGCTCTCATCGGTTGATAGCAAAATCCGAAAATTGATCCGTTCAACGTCTTCCGAGTCGACCGCTGGCGAAGTCGAAAGGACCTCACCGATTTCGGCCAACTTCTCCTTGAGGTTGTAGAACTGTTCCTCAAAGACCGCGATTTCAAAACTCGTGACGACGAGGCAGAGTGAATTACCGTCAGCATATCTGCGGGCGAGGCGATTCTTTTCTTCAGCAGTTAATGCTTGCGAGAGATCAGTAGGAAGGTGAGAAAGAATAGTCGCTATGGTTGCCTCGAGAACCGGATCCGGTTCAGAGGCAGGCGCCAAGGCACGAAGACTCTCGAACAAATCCCGCCGCGATGGCTCGACGACTCCTGACGCTGCCAGAGTCAAACTCTCCGATAATGCAGTAGCTGCATTATCGCAGGTGTCCAGCACTGCGTCCGTTACTGTCACTCGCTCCGAGCGGATGGCCTCCAGCATGTGCTCGAACTCATGAGCGATTTCCGCAAGGCCCGAGAAACCAAAGGACGCTGCCGAACCTTTAATGCGATGAACATGACGAAAGATGCCGGCGATCAGTTCTTGCTGTTGGGCGGCTGGAACCTGCTCGCGCAGTTCGTCCAGAGCTACAAACACCTGTTCGATCAGGTCTTCGGTTTCGGAGAGGAATTGTTGCTGAGGTTGCTCCACCAGCTAGATAGTAAATCGGAAATGATGTTTGGAGAATGGGAAAGCAGACGGCAGACGGCAGGAGCAGACGGCAGGAGCAGACGGCAGGAGCAGACGGCAGGGGCGGACGGCAGTATTTTCGTGTTGGTTGCGTGTGGTTTAGTGGATCGTATCTGTCTGGTCGCGATAGAACTTCACCAAGAGCACTGAGCACCCAAAGGATCGCCGCTACGCAACGGCAAGAGTACGATCCACTAAACATCACGAACTAACACTAATAATCCCGCCCGTCTGCTCTTCTGGTTACTTCGAGTATTGCCGCTCCAGCCCATTTCATTGGATAGACTTAACCGAATGCTAGGTGTCTGACTCTTCTTCTCTGGAATCTTCAGCTTCTAATTCCTCGGGCGCGGGCGCAAGATTCTCCTGAGGTTGTTGCTCATCCAGGTCGCGCTTGATGGCGTCGAGGATGCCGTTGATGAACTGCGTGGCTTCGTAGGTGGAAAAGCGGCGGGCGATTTCGAGGGCCTCGTTGATCGCGACTGTGCGAGGAGTTGGTTCGTAGAGAAACTCGTAAACGGCGAGGCGCAGGATGTTGCGATCGACGACCGCCATCCGCGCGATGCGCCAGTGTTCCGCGCGCGAACGGATACGCTCATCAAGCGCCTCGAGTCGCGACAGCGTACCGGCCGCCAGGCGCGTGGCAAAGTCACGCGCCGGATCTTCCAGTTCTGCGTCGCCCAGTTCGGCCCAGTAGGTCCGTACCACCTCCTCGGGAGGTGTCTCGGCAACATCAGCCGCAAAGAGCATTTGCAAGGCGCACTCACGCGCCTTACGTCGCGAACCCATAATATTCAAAGGGATGAAGGCGGAAGGATGAAGGATGAAGGTCCTGTAGACGTTCATCGTTTCATCCCTCTCCCCATCCTTCATCCCTTTCAAACGCTTCCTTGTAAAGATTTACTAATTCTACGGCCGTAGTCGCGGCCTCAAACCCTTTGTTGCCCAGCTTCACGCCGGCGCGATCGATTGCCTGGTCGACATTGTCGGCAGTCACGATTCCGAAAACTACCGGCACTCCGGTTTCCAAGCCGCTTGCGCCGATGCCGCGGTGACTTCATTCGCAATGTACTCAAAGTGCGGTGTCTGGCCGCGAATGATCGTCCCCAGACAAATCACTGCATCAAACTTTTCCGATCGGCCGCCGTCAAGCCAGAAGCGGAATCTCAAACGCGCCGGGAACCTTATAAACCTCACCTTTTCTCGTCGGCGCCCAAGCGCTCGAGTGCATCCAGCGCGCCTTCCACCAACCGCGAACTGATGAAGTCGTTCCAGCGGCTCGCCACAATCGCGAAGCGAAATCCCGCGGCGCTTAAGTTGTCCTTCGTGAATTTTTGGTTGCAACTTTTTCTACGCACACTGCCGAGCGATTTCAAAAGCATTTTCAGTATAGGGATGCGGGTCTGAATTCGAGGCTTTCAAGATCGTTCATTTTCAAGTCGCTTCAGGTCTCTTTGATTAGTCCTAACCGGTCTCAATCGCTCTCTGGTACTGACTTCACCGGAGACCTCGAACCGCTGTCGGTTACGAGTATGGCCCCTGAGCCTAATTGCTGAACGAAGGTAGTGAGGTCAGTACCGGGAGCGATAGCGACCGGGTGGTCTTGGGTCATTTTTCTGGTCTTTGAATGGGAACTTCACTTCCCTGAAACACTGGCTTCCGCTTTTCCAGAAATGCGCGCGTGCCTTCGCGCATGTCCGCCGTTTCAAAAAGTGCCGCAAAGAGTCGGGCCTCAACTGCGAGGCCTTCATCCAGCGGAAGCTCCAAGCCAACCCTGACAGCCTCAAGGCAGGCGCGAATTGCGAGCGGGGCGAGTCCGGCGATGTCTTGTGCGAATGACTTCGCCTCCTGTCAACAAACTCGTAGCCTCACACTCGATTGACTAGGCCAAGTTCTCAGCATCCGCGGCAGAGATTCGCGCCCGCCGAGCATGATTTCCAGCGCGCGCGACGTGCCAATCTCACGAGGCATACGTTGAGTGCCGCCGTAACCGGGAATGATTCCCAGCCTTGTTTCCGGCAAACTAAAACGTGCGTTCGCCGTTGCCAGTCGAATGTGACAAGCAAGCGCCAACTCGCAACCACCGCCCACAGCCAGGCCGTTTATTGCCGCAATCACCGGCACCGGACATTCGCTCGATCAGATCGCAAAGAGTCTGTCCTCGCTTTGAAATGTTCAGTGCTTCAGCTTCGTCTACCATCAGCCGATTCGCCGATGTCGGTTCCGACACAAAATGCTCTTTCACCTGCTCCCGTTAGAATCACCGCGCGCAAGCTGGAATCTGCGGGGAAACCTCGGAACAGATCGCTGAGCGACCGACATTTCGCCGGTCAGCGAGTTGAATTTCTCCGGACGGTTGAGCCGCACAAGTGCGACACCGTCCTGTCGCTCCTATTCAAATTAAAGACATTCGTATATTTTGTAACGCTTACGCAGGGATGTATTCCTCCGCTAAGACGCCAAGACGCCAAGACGCAGAGACGCGAGACGCATGCCAAAGGTGGATACATGCTAACAGCGATTTCAACACGGATTTTCTCTAGCTCTTTCAGCGACTTGGCGGCACTCGCGATTCACGACTTGGCAGTTAATGTCAACTCGGAACCCGAAACCCAAAACCCGAACCCGAAACGACTAGGTGAGTTTCATCGGAATCGGATTCTTCGGATCGCTATAGTCATAAAAGCCCTTCCCTGACTTTCGTCCGTAAAGACCGGCCAGCACCATGCGCTTTAGAAGTGGTGGAGGCGCGAATCGTTTCTCGCGAAACTCGTTGAACATGATCTCCGCAATGTAGTAAGTGGTATCAAGCCCCACGAAGTCGCCAAGGGTAAACGGGCCCATCGGATAGCCGAGACCCAGTTTCATCGACGTGTCGATATCGACAATGGATCCACGCCTTCTTCGAGCGCTCTGATCGCGTCGAGCATGTAGGGAACCAGCAAGCGGTTGACGATGAAACCGGTGGTGTCGTTCGCGCGCACCGGGGTTTTGCCGAGTCGTTTGCCAAACTCGATTGCCTGTTCGTAGACCGCTTCATCGGTCAGAATCGTGCGCACGACCTCAACGAGCTTCATCAGTGGCACCGGATTGAAGAAGTGAAGACCGACAAAACGACGCTGCCGTTCCGCCGTAGTCGCCGTCATCATCTCTGTTATCGAAATCGATGAAGTGTTAGACGCGAAAATCGTTTCCGGCTTACAAATTTGATCTAATTGTTTGTAGGTGGCGCGCTTCTCGTCGATGTTTTCAATAATCGCCTCGATGACGATGTCGCAGTCAGCCAAATCATCGAAAGTTGTGGTGCCCTTCAGGCGTCCTCGAATCTCCTTTTGTTGCTCGCCCGTGATCGTGCCTTTCTCAGCAAACTTTGCGAGCGATTTGTCGATGCCACTAAATCCTTTCTTGATTAACTCGTCCGAGACTTCGCGCACTACAGTTTCAAATCCGGCGCTGGCTGCCACCTGAGCGATGCCGGAACCCATCAAGCCACAGCCCAGCACGCCTACTTTCCTGATCTCCATGCTTCTTCTCTCCTCTGTCGATGTATTCAAATTTTGAAAACTTTTTATGTTTCAGACTCTTGAGTGAAGTGTCGTGCAATTAAATAAATCACGCACGCGTCGTACTTCTAAGCAAATCGCTCCCCTTCGTTGTGAACCTGAAACCTCAAACCTGAAACCTCAAACCTGAAACGTTACTTCCCGGGCTCTGACTGCTGCTCAATCAAGCCACATAAGTCTTGCCCACGGTTTTTAACCATTCGTTGTAGTCTTTCGACCAGGCGCCAAACCTCTGAATTAGTTTCGCCTTATTCTGTCTTACCTCTTCAGGTTTGTTCGCCGCGCCCGGCGGATTCACCGCTGCTGCCTCTAACAACATGTTTCTGATTGTTTCGCGCAGTTCGTGGGCCTTTTGATCCAGATACGGAGCATTGTTCAGATTGACCACGGCTGTGGGGATATAGTCGGTTTTGTCTTCTTGAATGGCTGCATAAAATGCTTCCTGGGCTTCGTTCATCGCTTTGACATAGACGACAAAATTTTCTGCTTTAGGGCCGACTTCGACTGGCAGAGCTTGCAACAAAGCCGGTCGCGGATCGCGGAAGTGCCTGACGACCTGAATAAAACTGACTGCGACTAAAACCAGCGCCACGGCCCGTAACACTTGCCAAATGATCGCCACGCCTGATCTTTCACCGGGACGACGGTAGTCAACAACCATTGCCAATGCGGCGCCTGCGACAAGCCCACCCAAATGCGCGGCATTATCGATGATGCCGCGACCGAGATAGCCGATAAAAAGATTAAGCACAATCATCGGCAATAAACCCGTTCCGAAAGCGCGTTTGAATCCTTCTGGTAGCTCGTGTCGAAACTTGATGCCAAAGACAAACAGCACTCCCACCAGACCAAAGAGCGCGCCCGATGCGCCGGCCGAAGGCTCGTCATGGATCTTGAAAAGAAATCGTCCGAGGGTACCGAGTGGTTTGTCGGGACTAACCACGGTCAGATAGCTGGCGACGACGCCGGCTATTCCGGTCAACACCCAGAACACCACAAATTTCGTCGCGCCATAAAGCTTCTCGACGTAAGGACCAATAATCCAAAGGCTGTACATGTTAACCAGCAAGTGCAGCAGGTTCACATGGATGAACATCGGCGTTACAAAGCGCCACCACTCATGACCATCAGAGATTAATGAATTGAGTTTGGCTCCGTACGCGATGAGCACTGGATAGGGAAACACACCGACGAGGCTGAATTGCATACCGCTGGACTGCCACATCAGTAGATAGACGAATAGATTCGCCATCAGCAGGATGATGGTGAACTTATGAGGACGCTCCATCAGCGCCCGAGCAAAGCGAACAGTTTCGCGATCAGGAATGGTCGCGCGGCGCGCGAGCGGCAGGCTGAGAGGTCGTCGAAGCGCCACACACGGCGCAAGTATTTTGCCCGGCGCCGACGATGGCGCCACAACTACGACACATCGTAGGCCGTGGCGGGGTCGGGTTGAGTTGGCTAGCTGACAAGTTTTTAAGATAACAAGCGTGATGCTTCGATTTCAAAGCATCACGCCGTCTGTAGTGGCTCAAATTGTGACTAGAGGCGTTTTCTGGGGCGCCGCTTCAGTATTAATTGGTATAGGTCTTTAAATCCCCAAGCACCAAAACACCGCCTTTAATTACCGCCCATTTCCTGAAGCAGTGATACGAGGTCGTCCGCATGTTCCTCTTCCATCGCGAGTATTCCCTCGAGCATTCTGCGCGTGGTCGTGTCGTCATTCTTCACGTAATTGATCATCTCGCGATAGCTGTCGATCGCGATCCGCTCGGCAACCAAATCTTCCTTAATCATGTCAGTCAGCCCGGGACTGTCGTCATACTCAGCATGGCTGCGGGTGAGCAAGCCTTCCGGATTGAAGTTTGGGTCGCCTCCTAACTGGACGATCCGTTGGGCAATCAAGTCAGCGTGACCTTGTTCTTCATTGGCATGTTGCAGAAACTCGGCCGCCACCGCTTCGGCATGAATTCCTGAAGCCGTGAAGTAGTGCCGCCGGTAACGTAGAACACAGACAATCTCTGTAGCCAGGGCTTCATTCAGCAGTTTGATGACAGTGGGTAAATCAGCGCTATATCCGGGCGTGATCGCCCCTTTCTCAATGTGTTGGCGGGCGCGTTCGCGCAGAGTTTTGATGTCAGTCAGAAATGGTTTATCGGCCACAACTTTTGCTCCTGAAAATTAGATTGGTAAGGGGAAGTTGAATAGTACGCGCTGGTCGAACTATGAGCAAGTTAGGTGAAAACACGTAGCGATGCAGTTTGAATCTAACGCTGAAAGCGTTGGGAATTCAGCGGGTTGCGCTTTGCAACCTGGGAACCGTGCCCATTAGATAGACGCAAACCCTGAAAGGTTGCGTCGCGATAACCAAAGACCCCGCAACTCCTTCAGAGTTGCGACAAAACAAACATGCATCTTATCCCCAGGGTTTCAAAGCAAACCCTGGGCTGGATTAGCGAACGCCTTCGGCGGTAAACGATTGTTCGACGTCAGCGAAATCTAGCTTTGAGCCTCTTTGGAACGCTTCGACCACTGCCAAAGACCACCCGTAACCTCAACGGGCAAACGATAGCCCAACTGTCGGGCCAGCATGACAATCTGACCGCGATGATGACCTTCATGGGCGACGAAATAGGTTAGGACATGCCCGACATCGAGGGGAAGGTTACGCCAGATATACGATGAGGTGACGGGGATTGCGCCGCCTCGGTCAAAACCGAGCTTCAGCAAACTGATGATGCCGCGGCTACTGTGGCCTAGTGCTGGAATCAGCTCCTTCGCTTCAACCTTGTGTCGATTGACGGCTCGCGGCACCGCGATGCCGTGTTCCTTTCCCAGCGTCTTGATCCACATGCAGCGCGCATTGTGGATGTGGCCGGCAATCATCCGCACAGTTCGCCGGGGAGCCCCCGGCACGGTCGCGCTCCATAGCCCGGGAGTTAAGTGTTCGAGGAGGAAGATGGTGACGCGGTTGTTGGTTCTCCACGCGGCGAGCAGCATGTCCTGCTGGTCAACATGCAGATTGGTCAAAGTCCTTCACAGAATGATCGTAGCCGACGGCGCGTGCGATTCGCTTATTCGGCAGTGACCTTGCCCTGAACTCTTATCTCCGTTGGGGCGGTGGGATCCTTAACAACATTAATCGGTGCGCGCCAGATCAAAGTCTTGATTCGACAAGTACCCGTGTTGTCTTCGCGGCAATAGAACAGTGTCAGTTGTATTCTCAGCTCACCCTCCGCGGGCTCTGACGCACTGAAGGGAATACGCAGTGGTAGCTCCAAACTCTTCGAAGTCTGTTTTGTCTCTTTGCTTTTTACAACTGGTCCGCTGCCACCCAGCACAAAGACGCTGAGTTTTGGAAATCCCTTCTCAACAGAAATGCGATAACGCTGCGGCGCCATCGGATTGAGATGGTAACCGGCAGGAAGCTCAACCTGAATAAGCAGCGTACCATCAGTAGTTGACCGCACCTGCTGACTTGCTAAGACGATCTCTTCCGCGTTTGGAGCGGAGTCTGTTTCACTGGTGATGCTGGTTGCAGTCGAGGCCGGTGGTTGCAGGTTCTTGATCCGCAGAGTGGCCGCGGACTTCGTCTTTAGATCAATGACTCGTATCGCATGATTATTGGTATCGGCCACATAAAGCTTGTCGTTCGCGACACTCAATCCACCCGGCTCATAAAACGATGCCATCGTTCCGTCGGCTTGGCCGGGAGCACCGCTGCCAAAAATCGTCTTCACCGATCGCGTTTCCAAATCAAGTTGTTTGATCTTGTGATTATAGGTATCGGCAATCAGAACAGTGTTGCCGAGCGCGACTAAACCGAGCGGGTGTTGCAAACGCACGCTGTTCCCGGTCGCATCGACGTCGCCAAAGTCGAACAAGTCCCCACCAACAAGCGTGGTAACAACACCCGTCGCGAAATCAATCGCGCGCACGATATTTGATTCGCTGTCGGCTACGTAAAGACGCTTTCCATCAGTGGTCAATCCGGAAGGTTGAGCAAAACCAGCCTCCAATAAAGACCCGTCTTTGCGGGCTTCCCGTCCCGATCCGGCGTAAGTCGAAACTTCCTGCTTATCCAAATCGAGTTTCCAAATTTGGTGTGGACCCGCCATCGCGATGTAAAGCGTCCGTCCCTGCAGTTGCAAATCCCAGGGTGAATTTAGACCCACACCTCGCGCCGGACCTGTTTGGAAATCCTTGTCCGATTGCTTTCCGGTGCCGGCAAGAGTCAACACCGTGCGCGCCTTAAGATCGATTTTGCGGAGCAAATGGTTTTCGGTATCGGCAACGTAGAGTGTGTCGCCGTCAAGCGCCAATCCCTGTGGCCGAAAGAAAGTGGCTTTGTCGTAAGCGCCATCAGTGGCGCCGGCTGCACCAGTCCCAATGGTTTCGACAAGCGTGCCATCGAGACGCGTTATCACTAGGCGATTGTGATTTGAATCAGCGATGAAGAGGCGATCGCTTTTAGCGTCGGCAATAAGTTTGCCAGGAAATGCTAGGGGCAAATCGCCGACCTTGGCTCTTTCCAATGAAAGCTTCAAAGGCTCTTCGTTGAGCTCGCCACGTTTTCGAAAATCCGCCACCGTCTTTTCGATGGCCTCATCGATGTCGTCATAATTTCCTTCGCCGGAGAATGAACCGATCACATACCCGGCCGGATCGATCAGAATCTGTGTGGGCCAGGCGCGTATGGCGTAACTTTCCCACACTTTGAATTCAGCGTCGTTGTAGACAGGATGTTCGATCTCGTAGCGCAGGATGATGCGCCTTATGTTCTCGGTCTGCTTCTCGTTTTCGAACTTAGCCGAGTGAACACCAATAACTACCAGTTGCCGCGCATACTTTTCTTCGAGTTTCTTTAAATCAGGAATGATGTGGATGCAGTTGATGCAGCCATAGGTCCAGAAATCGAGTAGTACCACTTTGCCTTTCAATGCAGCGATTGAGAGCGGCTTGTCAGTATTAAGCCAACCGCGGCCGCCGCTGATTTCCGGTGCTCGCACTCTTACGCGTTCTTGTGCCGGCATCGCAAGTCCTTTCCGGGGTGTTAAGACGGTTAAGCCAACTGATAGCAGAAAGAGTTGGAGATAGATAACCGTTCTAATCATGATCGTGCGGAGTGGCTGGAACCTTGTCGGTGTTGGCGAGCACCTGATCTACCCGGTCAATTGCCCGTCGCAAATGCGGAATCGTGATTGAGCCGCCCACCACCAGCGCTACGTTGAACGCGTCCAGAAATTCTGGCCGCGTGACATTAATCGCCGCGCACTGTTTTACGTGATACGTGATGCAATCGTCACAGCGAAGCACCGTGGAAGCCACCAGTCCCAGTAATTCCTTGGTGCGTTTATCGAGTGCGCCGTCTTCATAAGCCTGCGTGTCGAGCGCAAAGAAACGTTTGATGCCGAGATGATTGCTGCCTAAAAGCTTTTCATTCATTTCAGCGCGATAACGATCGAATTCGTCCATGTTGTAATCCTGTTTACTCGCAGTTTTTGCATCCAACGTCTTTTTAGTTTCGAGTAGAGTGATTCTAACTTGCGTCGATGAAGCCGGGAAGCCGCTGGAAGGATTGGTGGTGTTTTGGTTCTAACCGGCCGAGAATAACTATGAGTTTGACAAGGTCTTTGACCGCCGGTGTGCGGTAAGTCTCTGACTTACCGAATCGCCTGTTCATCCTTTTAGCGCGGGGCTTAGCCCCGCGTCAGCATAAGACCAAAATGAACCCGGCAAGTCTGAGACTTGCCGCGCACCAAGAGTCATAGACCGCGATCTGTTTGGTGGTTTCATTTTCTGTAGGGGCGGCACTCCGTGGCCGCCCCAACCCTTTCATCATGGGGCGCCCACGGAGGTGTTCATTATCATGACATCCTTTACAGATCGTTATCATGACATCCTTTACAGTTGCTCAGGTAAGCTCCGGCTCAAGGAGGAGCTGGAGATGCCTTGGAGAACTGAGAGTGTCATGGATCAGCGAGTGGAGTTTGTGATTCGCGCCCAACGAGGGGAGGAAAGCATTGCCCAGTTGTGCCGGGATTATGGTGTTAGTCGGCCGACAGGTTATCTATGGCTGAACCGCTATCGGGAAGTGGGCCGGATCTCAGACTTAGCGGAACATTCGCGACGCCCGTTGCATACACCGCGACGGACGGCCGCGGCGATCGAGGCTGCGGTGCTGCAACTGCGCGATGAGAAAGGGTGGGGTGGTCCGAAGTTGGCGGAGCTACTCGAGCAAGCGCGGCATTAAGGTAGCGCCAGCAACGGCGCAGCGGATCCTGAAACGGGCGGGACGAGTGGTTAAGCCAGTGACGGAGAAAACCACGACGCGGTTTGAGCGAGCAGAATGTAATGAACTAGCGCAGATGGACTTCAAGGGCGAGTACACCCTGAGCTTGAAAGCAAAAGTGTTATCCGCTGACGTTGCTGGATGATCGCAGTCGCTTTCTGCATGGGCTGTGGCCGCTGAGTAGTACTGGTGGTGAGGGAGTGAAGCAGACATTAGAAGGCCATTTTCGCGAGCAGGGAGTGCCGCTCTCGATCTTGATGGACCACGGTACCCCCTGGTTCAGCACTACGAATCAACACGGTTTGACCTGGGTAGCGGTGTGGTTGATCAAGCAGGGTGTGTTGTTGCGCTACTCGGGCATCGGCCATCCGCAGACGCAAGGCAAAGTTGAGCGCTTTCATCGAACCTTAAAAGCGCGCACTAAACATCGGGGTGCCCCCACGACGATGCAGGAATGGCAACAATGGGCGGCGGAGTTTCGCGCAGGAATATAACCATGAGCGACCCCACGAAGCCTTGGGGATGAAGACGCCTGCAGAGGTTTACAAAGCTGTCAACCTACGTCCCTATCAGGAGCGACCACGCGAATGGGAATACAGCGGTGGCAGTAGTCAAACGTCTCAACACGCAGGGCATGCTTTATTACCAGACAGCAAACTATTTTGTGAGTGAAGCGCTGGCTGCGGAGCGTGTTAGAGTGGATGAACTGGAGGACAAGTTACTGGTGACCTTCCGACATCTCACAGTACGTGAAATCGATTTTCGCACTGGTAGGAGCACTGCGGTGCTCCTGCCAGCACGAACCGCCAGCAATCAGACCGTCAACCAATAAAAGTGTAAAGGATGTCGTGATAACAAACTGTAAAGGATGTCTTGACAACAAACACACGGAGGGACGCCCCTACATCTGTTTTCAAATTAGGACACTCCCATCTGTTTCACGCAGTAACCGTTTAACAGGGCTTGGCTATATGATGGGAGAGACAATGAACAACGCAACTGAAGAAACGTTGGTGGATTCAGAACGGTTTGAGTCCTCAAGGGCATTGCAGGTTTTCTCGCGGCGTGGTGTCAGGTTTGCGCTTTTTGCCGACGAGATCGCGACCATCGCTGAATGGCGGCGGCCAACGCCCTTACCGAATGCTACGCCCGCAGTGGCGGGTGTTGTTTCGATTCAGGGACGCATGCTGACGGTTCTCGATCCCGCGGTTCTTCTCGACGAGCCAAACGATGAAGGCGGCAATCCGACTTTACTTGCCGCTTTACGAGGTGATGAGCAACTCGCTCTGATTATTGACGCGAAAGAAGGACCCCTCGCAATCAATCTTGAGCGCCAGGATACAGAGGCCAACGGCGCAGTTCAGGGTTTCATCCAGCATCGGGAAGAGCTAATTAGAGTATTGGATGTTAAGAAATTGTTTGCACTGGCGATCCGCGGGCGCGAGCGACGACAACGCCGCTTTTGACATTGTATGAACGAACAAGCTTTTCAAATTCTGGAATTCGATAAATTACGCGAACTGCTTCGGCGCGGAGCCCAGACTCCGATGGGGCGCAATCGTGTCGAAGGGCTATCACCGCTCGCGAAGGTACCGGAACTGAATCGTGAACTTGCCGCAGCGGCTGAATGCGTGCACGCGAGAAAGCGCGGTGTTAAGTGGACGTTCGATGAGTTGAACGATCCTGCGGAAGCGATCGCGCGTCTTCGTGTCGCCGGCACTGCTCTCGACCCCTTAACGATTCTTGGCCTTAGTCGTCTTTGTAGCCAGACCCTGTCCGCCCGCTCGTCAATCATGGCTGAACGCGATCAGTGTCCAGTGTTGTCCGATCTTGTCGCCGGATTACCTCGTGAACTCAACAGCCTCGTGGCGCGCATCGCGAACAAGATTCTCCCAACTGGCGAGCTAGACGACCGCGCCAGTCCGGAGCTGGCACGGATTCGTCATGACATTGCCCGTTTGCGTTCCAGCATCACGCGTTCATTGGAAAGCTTGATGCGACGTTCTGAAGAAGCGATTCAGGATGAGTTGGTCACCCTCCGCAATGATCGTTTTGTAATTCCGGTGAAGGCGGATCATCAGGGACGAATTAAGGGGGTCGCACACGGTTATTCATCGTCAGGAGCGACAGCGTTCGTCGAGCCGCTGGATACGATTGATGCGAATAATGAACTGCAAGGGTTGCGCGAGTTGGAAGCACAGGAAATTGCCCGAATCCTTTTTGGATTGACTGAAGAGCTGCGCCAGGAGTTGCCGGCGATTGAGACGGCGGCTCGTGTGGTTGCCGAGCTCGATGTAATCAATGCCAAAGCGGTCTTCCTCGAGCGTTTCAACTGTGTAATTCCCGAAATTGATGACACAACTAACGGCACGTTTTCACTGACTGACGCTCGCCATCCATTGTTGGAAGAAAACCTGCGAGATTCAGGTGCTGCCGTTGTTCCGGTGTCATTTGTGATGGACGAAAACAACGATTCGATGGTCATTTCTGGGGCTAATGCCGGCGGAAAGACTGTGGTGCTTAAAACCGCAGGCTTGCTTTCGCTGATGGCGTTATCCGGTTTACCAGTTCCCGCTCGCGAGGCGCGAGTGCCTTTTTTTCGATCCGTGCTCGCAGACATTGGCGATCATCAATCTCTCGCCGCAAATCTTTCGACCTTTACCTCACACGTCGCCAACATTTCTCGCATGATCGAGATTTGTGAGGCGCCGGCGCTCGTGTTGCTCGATGAAGTGGGCACGGGCACCGATCCCGAAGAGGGTTCTGCTCTTGGCGTGGCGGTAGTCGATCACTTTCGTAAAACTTGCGGCGCACATGTGATGGCCACAACTCACTACAGCGGTCTAAAGATGTACGCCGCCAATGAAAACGGAATACTCAATGCGAGTGTGGAATTCGATGAGAAAACACTGCAGCCCACCTATCGTCTCCTGGTTGGCCTTGCCGGATCCTCGTCGGGACTGGAAATCGCCCGCCGTTTCGGTATCAAGCCGCAGATTATTACTGCCGCCGCCGCGACTGTGAAAGAGTCGACTCTACAAGCGACTGAATATTTGCGTCGCATCAAGCTCGAGTCAGAGGAAGCGCAGCAACTCACGAAAGCTCTGGTGGAAGAACGCGCCACAGTCGCCGAGAAATTTGCCACCCTGGAACGAGATGCGGAGAAACGTGAAAGCCGGCGTCAGCATGAGTTTCAGCAGCAACTAGAGCGGACCGTTGCCGAATTTGATAAACGTTCGCGCGAACTCGTAGCTTCGATTCAGGATCGTTCTGAAAGGCTGAAGGTGGAACGCGAGGCCCAGCGGCGGGTTTCGGAATTGAAACGGCAAGCTCAAAAAGCGTCAGGGTCCGGACGTCCGCGCGAAACCATCTCTGTCGACGCGTCAAATCAGACTCGCGGCGTGAGAATAGTCCGAGATGGAAGTGTCGTAGGCGCTAATCAGAACCAGGCGGCAGTGACGGCAGATAAGGGCGATGCCGAACGGTATGTCGCCGCAGCGGCTCGCGAGATTGTTGCGGGTGATAGAGTAAAGCTCCTCTCGTTTGGTTCGATTGGCATCGTCGACAGTATCAAGAATGGTGAGGCAGAATTGCGCGTCAAGTCGCTCAGATTACGAGAAAAGCTAGAGAACCTGGAGCTTGTCGAGGAAGTGGCGCCGCCCAAGTCCGGCGGACGATTTTCTAAATTGCGGGAGGCGCGAGGGCCGGAATTAAAACTTAGCGCGCCTGAGACTTCTGCTTCCGAGTTAAACGTCATCGGGCGAAGAGCGGACGAAGCTGTTGATGCAGTTGATAAATTTCTTGACGCCGCTTCGTTGGCCGGCACGAGTCAACTGAGAATCGTTCACGGTCATGGCACAGGAGCTCTGCGTCGGGCCATCGGTGAACTATTGAAGGATCATCCGCATGTGGCGCGTTTCGCTCAAGCGCCACAGGATCAAGGAGGCAGCGGAGCGACAGTTGTAGAGTTGAGGCAGTAAGTCATGGCCGCGAAGAAAACACGACTTTCCGTCCACCCTTCCGCATTCTTGATAAGCTTGAGTCTTACTTTGTTCTCTTTCACGCATATCGTTGCCCAGGTTAAGGCTCCGGAATTTGACGCCTACGGACGTTGGGTGAATGGCGTCACCGAACCATGGCGGTTTCCGGATTCAGCTACAAAAGAAACAATCACGGAAGCGCAGGTGAGATGGGCTAACATTCATCGCGAACTCGGGGCCGAATACGATAACCCGTGGAAGGGAAATTACTTTATTGGCACTGATACACATGGCAGCTATCTACGTCTTTCTCCGAGTTACGGCTTTGTGCTGTTCCATGTTGATAAATGCCAAGCAACCGTAATGGGCCTTAGTTTTGGCAGAGTAATCTTCTCGGACTCGCTTATTCAATTAGTGCCGGAAAAGACTGAAAGGTTCTCGCCGGCTCATGGTGGACATTCACAAAGAGTGATCAAGTTTTTACCAGTGATATGGCGAGGTGTTAAGTACTTGGTTCCCGAAAACGAAATCTCCCAATTTGGCGATTACGTGGCGGGGTTGGGAAAGTACAATGACTGGGCCGGGAATCATATTGAGATTGTGGAATTCTTTGCGCGTATTGGTGAGCAGGAGGGGCGAGCAGTTGATGTGTTGGGTCGATTGACCCGCACCAATGCTGATAAGAATCATTACAGTGACCCGCTAATGCCTCCGGGTTACGAACGGTTTGTTAAGAAACCAATAAATGCCAGAATCACTGCCCGCAAACGGTCATACACCCAACACGACCGTGACAATGAATGGTGGGACAAGCTGATTACTCAGGTAAGCATCGACGCCGGCGCTTCACACGGCGTCAAAGAAAAAATGATCTTGCGGCTGCTCGAAATGAAAGGATTTGCTGGGCAGGGAGAGGTAGTGCGAATAACAAAGGTTGGTCTTCGGTCCGCCCAGGGCATTATTGAGCGTCCAGTGAGAAAAAGGCCTTGCGTTAAGTTTGCTTCTAAAGACGATTGTCAGAGTCCCGAATACGAGCCGGTAAGAGTTGGCACTCGAGTTACAACCAACCCGGTAATCGAAGATCCGGCCTCGGATGCTACTCCATAGTCACAGCAACAAATGCGTTTCCCGCAAACATTCATCGACGATCTTAAACGCCAGGCCGACATCGTGCGCGTGATCCAGGATTACGTGACCCTTAAAAAGAAGGGCGCGAACTGGATGGCCTGTTGCCCGTTTCACAAAGAAAAGACTCCTTCGTTCTCCGTCAGTCCTGCAAAAGAAATCTTTTATTGCTTCGGTTGTCACAAGGGCGGCAGCGTTTTCAACTTCGTGATGGAGATGGAGCGGGTGTCCTTCCCTGAGGCGATCAGGTTGGTTGCCGAAAAGACCGGAGTGCCGCTGCCGAAGCTGGAAGTTGATAGTCGCTTCGAAGCGCGGCGCTCCGAAATCGACGACGTCATTCAACTCAACAAGTGGGCGCTGGAATGGTGGGAACAACAGCTTGAGCACGGTGGAGCGGATGCGATAGCTGCACGCGATTATCTTTCTCGGCGTGAAATCACCGATGAAACTCGAAAGACATTTCGTCTCGGCTTTGCCCCCGATAGTTGGGAAGCGCTTTCTTCGCACCTGCGACAGAAGGGCGCAACTCAAGTGCAGATCGATCGCAGCGGTTTGGTCGTCAAAAAAGACGAGGGGGGTTCCTACGATAGATTTCGTGGTCGCCTGATGTTCCCGGTAATGGATATCCAGGGAAAACCGATTGCGTTTGGCGGCCGCACCCTGAAGAACGAAGACGCGAAATACATCAACTCGCCCGAGACGGCTGCTTATGTCAAAGGGCGGAACCTTTTTGGCCTAAACCTTACTCGTGACGAAATTCGCCGACAGGGTTATGCCATTCTCGTGGAAGGCTTCCTCGACCTCATTGTGCCTTTTCAATTCGGTATACGTAACGTGGTCGCCAGTTTAGGGACGGCACTCACACCTGACCAGGTGAAACTCTTAAGCCGGTTTGCGCGTAAAGTAGTAGTCAATTATGATGGTGATAAGGCGGGTGTGCAGGCGGCAAAGAAAGCAATAGAAGTCCTTCTAACAGAAGATCTTGAGGTTAAGGTACTGGTTCTTCCGGACAACGCTGATCCGGATGAATTCATCAGAAGGTTCGGCGCGAGCGAATATCAGCAGCGGCGTGGCGAGGCACAACCCCACATACAATTCGTGATCGATCAAGCAGTACGGGATCGCAAACTTACCAATCCAGCCCAAAAGGAGGCTGCGATTGAGGAGGTGCTCCCGTTTATTCGCGCTGTCCGCAGTCGGATTCAGAAACGCGAGTATTTTGACTTTGCGATGGACTCGTTGCGAGTTGGCGATCCCTCTTTGAAACGTGAGTTCTGGCAGGCAATGCGTGGGGGCGAGGTCGCCAGAACAGTTGTCAGGCGTGGGGTGAGTGGACAATCTGAAGCTTCACCGGCCGAACAGCGTTTGTTAGGCCTATTGTTTGCCGATGCGAGCCTGCGGCGTGAAATTCTGCCCATGCTGCAACCAGAAGACTACGAGGATTTGCCGACCGCGCCGATTTTCCGAGCGCTTCGCGAACTTGAAAGGGAGGGGAAGGCAATCGATTTCGACAGCCTAAGCGAAAAGACCGGAAGCGATGCAGTCTCGGCGAGGTTGCTGCCGATGTTGCTGATGAGCGAATCCCTACACGCTTCGAATGAGCATTACGAACCCGCAGAGTGTGTTCACACATTTCGCCTAATGAAAATCGAGCATCGGATACAGGAAATTATGGTGGAACGGGCCGCGGCGGAGCGCGAGGAAGATAGCGAAAAGGTTAATTCATTAACACGTGAACAGTTAGAGCTGGAGCATGCTCGCCGCCGTGAAGAATTAATGCCAAGACTGGAAGCAATGCAGACGAGTAACTGAGATTTTTTATAGAAATTGCAATTTGGGTCTCGCGAGTACGTTCTTTAAATGACCGCAAAATGCGGTTAGAAACCGGCGAGACCCGCAAACGTTTAATGGGAGAGATAAGTTGGGTATTGAAGATAAAGATCGTGATGATGTGATGGACCGTCTTCTGGAACTCGGTGGCGACAAAAAGTATTTGACGTTCGACGACCTCAATCGAGAGTTGCCGGACAACGTTGTCTCACCGGATGACATAGAAGATGTCTTGCAAAAACTTGAGGGATCGAACATTCCGGTCGCAGATTCGGATGAACGATTGCTCGAGCAGGCCGCAGTTACCGTTCCCGATGACGATGAGGAATCCATCGATGAAGATGTCGAGCTAGATCTCTCGGCTGGAGCGCTCGAAAAAACAAACGATCCGGTGCGCCTCTATCTGCGCGAGATGGGGGTCGTGCCACTTCTCACGCGCGAGGGCGAAGTAGCAATCGCCAAGCGTATCGAGCGGGGCCAACTCAAAACACAAAAATCGATCGCCCGTTCGCCGCTCGCAGTGAAAGAACTGCTGCGCATCGGCGAACAGCTCGAAGCGGGTCAGGCAAACATTCGCGAAATCGTTCTGTTCTCGGAGCAGGCTGAGTTGGCGGAAGATGCCGATAAAGCTGAGGAGTATCGCAACTGGACGATTGAAGGCATTCAAAACATTCGCAAGCTTTCAAAGAACGCGCTTAAGGAATGGGAGAAGCTGCGCGCCGAACAAAAGGCTACGCGCGGTAAGAAAAGCAAGAAATTGATGCGGCTGCGTCGCAAGGTGGCTCGCTTGCGCCTGGAAATCGCACAGGAGATTGGCCGGCTTAACATGACGGAGCGCGCCCGCCAGCGTTTGATCAATGCGATTCGTGCGGTGCAGAAAGAAGTAAGAGAGTCGGATCGCGAGATCGCCAGCTTCACTGAGAAGCTCGGCAAGAAACGCATCAAGCCCGACGATCAGAAGGAATATAAACGGCGCATTTCCGCAGCGAAGAAACGGCTGGTGCTGATTGAAGCTGAACACAGCATTAGTCCGGTGGAGATCAAACGTTCGCTGCAGTCGATCGTCACCGGCGAACAACAGACCGGTCAGGCCAAAAGAGAACTTGTCGAAGCCAATCTTCGACTCGTCGTTTCGATAGCCAAAAAATATACAAACCGCGGCTTGCAGTTTCTGGATTTAATTCAGGAAGGCAATATCGGTTTGATGAAAGCCGTTGACAAGTTTGAATGGCGACGCGGTTATAAGTTCTCCACGTATGCGACCTGGTGGATCCGCCAGGCGATCACCCGCGCCATCGCCGATCAGGCTCGCACGATTCGTATTCCGGTCCACATGATCGAAACTATCAATAAACTGATTCGAACTTCGCGTGCCCTGGTGCAGGAACTCGGTCGAGAGCCAACCAGCGAAGAAATCGCCAAGAAGATGGACATCCCGGTTTCCAAGGTTAGAAAAGTCCTGAAAATTGCGCAGGAGCCAATCTCTTTGGAAACTCCCATTGGTGAAGAAGAAGACTCGCACCTGGGCGATTTCATCGAAGACAAGTCAATCCTTAATCCGGCGGATGCCGTCGTTGCTTCCAACCTGCGAGAGATCACCGACGAGGTTTTAGCGACTTTGACTCCCCGCGAGGAAAAAGTGATCAAGATGCGTTTTGGCTTGGGAACTACCGGTTCTGAACACACGCTCGAAGAGGTGGGTCAGCACTTTGCGGTGACTCGCGAGCGTATTCGGCAAATCGAAGCCAAAGCCCTGCGGAAACTGCGTCATCCTTCGCGGTCTCGAAAATTAAAGGCCTTCCTGGATGGGGCGCAGCGATAAACTTTAATCAAATCTAAATATGGGAAAAGGGCGCTGGAGTTAATCCGGCGCCCTTCTGCTTTTCGCCCAACGCCGCTATTTAAAGCTTAGAAACTCGGTGCTCTTTGCGGTGTGGTCAAACTCGTATTTGTAGGTATAGCCGGGAAACTCGATCAACTTCGTATATTGAACCCGCACCTGAATCCTTTGATCCTGGGGCACAGAAACGATCACGGCGTCGGCTGGTATTCCATATTCAGCTGCGCTCTTCTTAAGTTGATCGTGTACCCATGTGGGAGGGTGTCCCGACGTCGCGGCGACGTCGACTTTATGCTGCATCAGATCTTTCCAAACGTAGGCGTTGTAAACGACCGGAAGAAACAGGTAGCCGGCATATGCACCCACGATCACCACGGCCATGAACAGAATGAATTTTAAACGGGCGCTACCACGCTCGCCTGATGTTGTCTTGACCATAGATAATCCTCAATTAGTTTTTACGAAACTCATTGCAAGCTCTGCCTCAATGAGTCGCGGATCAACTGCGCCGGAATTTCGGCACCGGAAACGATGCGGGGTTTCCCGATCTTTTCAAGTAACACCCATTGAACACTCCCGCCAAACTGTTTCTTGTCATTGCGCACGTGCTGCAAAATCGTTTTTGGATCGAGATCAGCCGCCGATGGGAGTGGGCCGCAAAGCTTGATGGCTTCCCGAAGCGATTCTAACTCTGGTAGTGAAAGCAGACCCAGGTTTTTTGAGATCTGGCCAGCAACTCTCATCCCGTGGCCCACAGCCTCTCCATGGCGAAAGCGCCGGTAACTTGTAACTGACTCGAGAGCGTGGGCAATCGTGTGACCAAAGTTGAGCATTCGTCGTGAGTGGCTATCCGTTCGCGCTGGGTCTTCTCGCTCATCCAGCTTTACAACTTCAACTTTGAAGTCGCAATGAGATTTGATTAGGTCGGTAAGAGCGGGAGCCGAGACTGGTTTGTGGTTCGACCCCAGGCTTTTAAGAAAGGTAGTAGTTTGCTGGAAGAGTTTTCGGCCCCCGACCGCACCGTTCTTAACTGCTTCGCACCAACCTGCCGTAAGTTCTCGTGGTGGCAGTGTCCGCAACGTTGAAACGTCGACAATCACGGCCTTCGGTTGATGAAACGAACCTACCAAATTCTTTCCTTTCGTCAGGTTTACGCCGGTTTTCCCACCGATCGCCGAATCAATCTGAGCGATTAAGGTTGTGGGAACGTTGATTAATGGAAGACCGCGTAGATAAGTTGCCGCTGCAAATCCCGCCAAATCACCTACTACTCCACCGCCGAGAGCTAACACCGCATCGGATCGCTCGAGGCCGACATTGCTAAAAAACTGCAGGGCCTTGTTGGCTGTCTCCAATGACTTGTATCGTTCACCATCTCCCATTAGAAAGGGCGAAACCGTGAAGTCAGTCGCCTGTAAGTCTCTGAGTAATGAAGAACCGTAGAGACTGAAGACTTTGCGATTGGAGACAAGGACGATCTGCCGGGCGTGTGGTCCAAGACTGCTGCGAATGACTCTGGCGGCCTCACTTAACGTGTCGCGGCCAATTTGAATTTGGAAAGTGCGTGGCGGACTCTCGAGGCGTACGTTAATTTTCTTGACGTTGGTTGGCACGCGCCCAGACTCCATTCTCAACTGCACTTGGTACCTGTGTACTTGTGACCAAGGATACCGTGAAAGAAGTCTTAAGGCTTACGAAAAAAGCGAATGGGCGCGACATACGTGGGAGTGCGTCGCGCCCATCCATTTTTGTGGTCACTGTCCTCACCCCAGCAACCACTTGAGACGGAGGATTCACCAACCGTCTCTCTTGCCCCACAATATACATCGCAACGGGTGTGCCGTGCAACAGATCGGAAAACTATTACGCGCGTTCTTGTCTTTCATTCGAGATATTTCGCAAGCCTCTTTTTCTGAACAACAAAGGCATCGTTTCCGATTTTCACAACATGAAATTTTTTCAGAGTCCTCAATGTAGAATTTGCATTGATCTCCCGTTTCTCAGCCGAGAGACTCACGAATTACAGTTGCAAGATCTCCTGCGAATTGCTCAATCTCCCTCTGGGCTTCACCTTCGATCATTATGCGGGCCAAGGGCTCTGTGCCTGAGTAACGCAGCAATAGGCGGCCTTTATCGCCCAACATCGTTTCGGTTTTATCCGCCAGACTTTTGATGGCTGGCACTGTGTCAAACGGGAGTTTTTCGCGAACCTTCACGTTAATCAAAACCTGAGGAAAGCGCTGAAAACCGGCAGTTAAATCGTGGAGTGGTTTGCTCTCGTGCGTCATCGCCCTAAGCAAACAGAGGGTAGTTATCATTCCGTCTCCAGCGAGACTAATACTCGGAAAAATAATGTGACCTGACTGTTCGCCGCCCAGGCTAGCTCCGGTGCGCAGCAGTTCTTCAAGCACATATTTATCGCCCACATCAGTGCGCAAAAGGTTCAAGTCGCGTGAACGCAAGGCGATTTCCAATCCGATGTTGCTCATCACCGTTGCTACCACAACACCCTGATTCAACTGGCCGCGCGAGTTTAGGTCGTTGGCCAGAACCCACAGCGTTGCATCGCCGTCTACAAATTCACCGTGCGCGTCCACAAACAGAGCGCGATCTGCATCACCATCGAAAGCGACACCGAGCGTAGCCCCGGTTGCGACGACCTTTTGCTGCAGGCCTTCGATGTGGAGCGAACCACAATTCAAATTGATGTTGCGGCCATCTGGTTGATTGTTGATGGCGATCACATTTGCGCCGAGACGTGAAAATAACTCAGGCGCGAGTTCCGAAGCCGCACCGTTAGCGGTATCGACAACGATCGTTTGATCGCTAAGAGACAGACCTACTCCAATTTCGCGCTCGAGGAATGCCAGATAGCGTTCGCGCAACTTATCACTGTGATGTTCGCCAGCGGCTGCATCCGTGGATTGCAATCGTGGCGAGGCTTGAGCCGCGAAAATGTCGGCTTCTATTAAACGCTCGGTCTCGTCATCCAACTTTCGGCCCGAAGGCGCGAAGACTTTGATCCCGTTGTCCTGATACGGATTATGCGACGCACTAATTACGACGCCTGCCTGGGCGTCTAGACTACGCGTCAAAAAAGCGACGCCGGGAGTCGTGATCACTCCTGCTGTTTCGCAGCGGCCTCCCTCACTTTCAGCTCCGGCGATAAGAGCCGTTTCCAACCATTCGCCTGATTCACGAGTATCGCGTCCGATCACGATTAAGGGAGCACTCCCGGTGCGTTCGCCCAGGCGAACGGCAAGAGATGCGCCGATTGTTTCCATGGTCTTCGCGTCAAGCGGGAAGTGCCCCGCTTCACCGCGCACACCATCAGTGCCGAATAGCCGCCGTTTGATTGGAGTGGTCATCAGAAGCGCTTTTGGATAAGCAAGATTATTGAGAAGAAAGATGGACGGCTCGAACAGGCCTACTTTGCGCCACTAGATAGTCAGCGGCGTCTGAATGCGAACTTAGCGGCGCAGGGTTTTTCTTTTCGCCGATTTCGACAGAGACATCAACACCCGGCGTTACGACTTCAATTCTGGAGTCGGAGATAGCAATCGTTACACCCACAGCCGTGAAATTGCTTTTCCTCCCCGCGATCGGAATTAGTTCGGTCGGCGCTACCTGGAGGTTCTGGATAAGACTAGCCGGGCCGCGCACAGTGATCACCTTGGGCTCCGCTACCGAACTAAGGATCTCGTACCCGTCAGGCGGCTTACCTTCGAGCTTAACTTCCACTGGAAGCTGCCGCTCAAGAGTCGGTTCCAGACGAATCGGAATCGTCGCGGGCTTGAAAGATGCGATTCTCACGCCGTCAGGAAGGTCCATATGAACTCGATCATTGTTGAGTCTGACGAAGCGTTCGCCAGCGGCGTTGTCACTCAAATCCACAGTGGCAATGAGGTCGAGCAATCTCATGTCGTTTAACCGCTCCCGGCTTCCAGTTAATTCCACATCTATCGTTCGAGGCGGTTCGTTGCTTATATCTAGATTAGTTGGGCGAGTGAAATTCAGTTGAACCGCCACACGAATGGTATGCGGTTTATTCAGATCGGCGACCGCTAACCAAAGCACCAATGTAATTCCCAGGGCCAGTAGCTTGATGGCCCAGTCGTCCACAAACACTCTTCGGAGCCAGCGCCCCAAAAAGCTTGGCGGGCGTTTCGGTGCTACAACGTCAGTGTCTTCAATGTCCTGATAGGGCACGATTCGATTGGTGATTTACGATTGCTGATTGCCGATTGGCGATTCCTTACGAGGCCGTACGCAGTGGCTATATTAGTAACAATGCCATTAGCCAATCATCAATCGGCAATCGGCAATCGGCAATCCTTTAGACCGGCGCCACTTCTTCAGTATCAGTTTCACCCTCAATAAGTTTTGGTGGCTCTTTTTCTTTACTACGTTTGGCGGGTGCTTCCAGTGCCTGGAAGATCGCCGCACGTAGTTTCGTAGCGTCCAGCCCGCGTTTTATCTGACCCCCCTGCACAAACGAAATGAGGCCAGTCTCCTCCGAAACAACTACTGCGACAGCATCAGTATCTTCCGTTACGCCGATAGCCGCGCGATGCCGGGTGCCCAGGTCACGCGAGAGCCTGGGATTCAAAGTTAGTGGCAGAAAACAGGAAGCCGCTGCCACGCGATGCCGTCGCACAACAACTGCGCCATCATGAAGTGGAGATCCGGGGTTGAAGATACTGACAAGCAGGTCATAACTAAGCTCGGCATCCAACTTCACCCCGCCTTCCGTGACGTTCTTAAGACCGACGTTGCGCTCAATGACCATTAACGCGCCGGTCTTAGTGGAAGCCAACGTCGTGGCGGCAAGCACAATTTCATCGTAAACGCCCTCGCCAAACTGTCCTGCAAGACGCCGCGTAAATGGCATGCGAAAGCTGTTGCCGAAACTTATCAGGGCCTGGCGGATTTCCGCTTGGAATAACACGATGATGGCGACACCGATGTAAAGCAGTCCACCACGCAAGACAAATTCGAGAGTTGGAAGGTTCTGTTTGGTGGCTAACCAGTAGAGGAGGGCAAAGACGCCAATGCCGGCGGCCATTGGGGCGGCGCGAGTTCCCCGAACCAACTTCAAAACTGCATACACAACCAAGAAGACGATAACAACGTCCGCGATATTGCGCGGCTCAGCTAGTCTTCCGAGGTACTCCGTGTATGGCAGTATGAGTAGCATTTCCTGTTTTCAAGTTCTTGCTGCGGGATTTGCGATTCTGCAGGGACAATTTTTTCACCGATCCGTAATCGAAAATCCCTACTGCTCAGGCCATGTGCTCCGGCACAACGTTGGGTTCACTACTATCACTCGCGCGACATGTTTCAAGAAAGATCATTTCCACCTTCGGATCCGCGCGTTTGATCAAATCTTCTATCTCTTCATTGGTCTTCAAGACGTCACCAAGTATTAAGTCGTCGCGCAGGTTAACGTGCGCATTAATCAAAATCTGTTTGGGTGCCAGGTGCATCGTCAAAAGCTCAACTACCTTAACTACGTTGGGATGACGTTCAATTGCCTGTCTGATCGCGATAACGCTTTTCTTATTCGCGGCCTCTCCCAGCAGCAGGCCCCGGGAACTCCTCGCCAAAACAAACGCGACGACCGCGAGCACGAGGCCAATCACGATCGAGGCCATGCCATCCCAGTAGGCGCCATCTCCTGGCCCCGTGTGATGATCCGTCAGGTAGATGCCAACACCGGCGATTACGATTCCGAGTAATGCAGCCGAATCCTCAAACAGAACTGTCTTCGCTGTCGGATCTTTTGATTCGCGTAAATATGCAAAGAACGTCAGCCCCTCATGGTGGGCCTCTTTTACTTCCTGATAAACAGCGAGGCCGATCGAACCGGCTTCAAGCACGAACGAAATAGCAAGGACCCAATATGCCCACTCCAGATTCTCCGGCGGATGCGGGTGGCGCAGCTTCGCGATTCCTTCGTAAATGGCGTAGGTTGCGCCGACACCGAAGATAAAAATCGCCGCGATAAACGACCAGAAGAACCGTTCCTTACCATATCCGAATGGATGTTTGTCAGAAGCAGGCCGCTTATAGAATCGCAAACCCAGTAGCAGAAACACCTGATTGGTAGTGTCTGCCAATGAGTGAAGCGACTCAGCCATCATACCCGACGAGCCGGTCATGACCGCCGCGATAAACTTGAGAACCGTGATTAGCCCGTTTGCAAAGAGCGCGCCGAGCACCGCCAGCATAGAGAGAACCCTCTGGGAAAAATTGTTGCTCCGCTCGGATTATCGCGGAAAACAAAGCGTGAGGCAATGGTCGTGGTATTGATGATTGGCGATTGGCGATTGCCAGCTGGCACGACGCGAAAGAAGACGATAGAAAATCTCCAAACGGCATTAGGTAATGTGACGGCTTAGCGAACCGGGATTGGTACTGACTTATTTTGCCGAACGTGTTTTTAGTCTTCCGTTTTGCAGAAACCCGACGAGTTCGCCTTTGTTGTTCACTACGGCCAGCGAACCGACGCCGTTGCTTTTCATCAGCTGGCGCGCATATTCGAGCGTAGCGGAGGGTTCAACGAAAAAGCGCGGCGCGACAGGGCGCATCACTTCGCGCGCCCGCGTTAGGCGCCAACGTTCGCGCGGCAGTGATTTTAAGTCCTCGAGAGAAAGTATTCCGTGCAGTTGCTGCTTAAAAGCAACTGGAAAACTCGTCTGACGATGGAGGGGAAGGAAGTCATCGATGAGTTGTGTAATCGTTAGCTCTGGTTCAATAGAAATCGGGGCCGACATTGCATCACCCACGGTCACGAGGCGGGCGCCCTGTGCACTCTTAACCACCTTCCAGGCCGTATCCAAAAGAAAGAGTCCAACGACAATTGACCAAACGCCCATGAAATAGGGCTGCGCCGGCCGCCAATTAGGCGCGATCATGATGTAAACGCCAAACAGGATTACTGTGCCGGCGATCAGCACTCCGCAGATTCCCGCCATGCGCGTGGCTTGAGAGATGTTGCCGCTGTTGCGCCAAAGAATCGCGCGCAGCACGCGGCCGCCGTCGAGCGGATAACCTGGCAGCAAATTGAACACTGCGAGTAACAAGTTACCCCAGGCAAGAAAGAAGAAAACTACGATGGTGGCATGGTATTCACCGAGTGCAGCAACCTTGCTCCCACCAAAGGCAAGAATGGCGAAAAGAAAACTTGCTGTAGGACCGGCAACGGCGATGCGAAACTCGGCGCGGGGATTCTCAGGCTCGCTGCGTAAGCGCGCCAGGCCGCCAAACGGATGCAGCACAATCTCCTCGATCTCGATTCCTTCGAACCTCGCCATCAACGCGTGCGAAAGTTCATGCCCGAAGACAGATATAAATAATCCGGCCGTTGTGATTACGCCCAAGGTCCAGGCGGTTGCCGGCGCGAGCGGCTGGCAGTTGAAAGCCTCCCATTTGCACTATGTTGCTTTGCAGGTTTCTTGAGATTAACCAGGAGCTTAATCCGACCACGATGAACCAGCGGTAATCGATGCGAACAGGAATACCGTACACCCGCGCTAACGTGATTCGCTTTTTAAAAATCTCGCTGAAACTCATTTCGGTGCTTGGATGGTTGAGGACCGCGCTATGGGTGCCGTGGACTTTAGTCGTAACTTTCAAGAATAGCGTCCTGCATATCAATCAGGGGATGAGCTTCGGTGCGCGCCACGCGCCGCAACAACAAGGGTTCGTCATACATTTGAGCGAGACCTCGCACGATTGCCAAACGTGGCTCGTCAGCAACCATCACAGTAAGACCGATCTCCTTCTGCAGATACTGAGCGAGACCCGGCAGCAAAGCGCCACCACCCGTAAGAATTAAACCTCGGTCATAAATATCTCCAGCAACTTCTGCGGGCAACTCCGTAAGGGTCGAACGAACTTCCTCCGCAATCCGACGAATGATTGGAACCGTCACCGAATAGACTTCGCCGACAGTCACATTCACCGCGCCCGGACTACCGGTTTGCACGTCGCGTCCGCGCACTTCCATCTTTCGTTGCGTATCTTTTGGTTCGAGTGCGCTGCTCAGTTCCAGTTTAATTCGTTCCGCGGTGGGGATCCCGATACTCAAACCTCGATGGCGGCGCAAGCGATCCATGATTGCCGCATCAATATCTGAACTACCAACGCGCTCGGCGCGCGCAGCGATGATGGCGCCATTTACGATTGCGGCGACATTGGTTGTGCCGGCCCCCACGTCGACGACAGCCGAAGCATGAGGATCATCGACTGCCACTCCCGCGCCAATCGCGGCCGCGAGGCCTTCCTCAACCATGTACACCCGACCAATGTGCGCGGCTTCAGCGGCACTCAAAAGGGCTCGCTGTTCAACCTGGGTAACACCTGAAAGCACGCTCATGATTGCGCGCCGGCTGAAATGCGAAATCCCGCTGCGAGCTTCCTGAACAAAATGATCGAGCATTGCGCGTGTAGTTTCAAAATCAGCAACCACGCCATCGATTAAAGGCGCGATCACCACCACGTCTCTTGCTTCACGCCCCTGCATCCTCTGGGCTTCAAGACCAACAGCCAATACGTCGCCGGACATCTTGTCGACCGCTACAACGGAAGGCTCATCGACGACGACACCGCGCCCGCGGACGGAAATAATGGTGCTCGCGGACCCCATGTCGATCGCCATTGAATCCGACACTAGATCGCGCAGGGCGGTGAGGCCCAGAAACGAGCCGGTTTTGCTCATGAACGACATAAAGCGCTCAAACACAAATGGTGAACGCCAGCGGACGCTAAACTGTCCGGCCGCTATTCACCATTTGTTCCGATCCTCCTTGCTGAGTTACCACTGTATCCCTGGGCTATCACAGTGCGCCGCTTGCGCGCTGCCAATCAACCTCAAATAGGATGACAGGTTGTTCGCGATTCTTCACGTTAATAGGATCCCGCTTTTCGAGCTTGTAACGCTTGCCGGCGGCCTTCGCGGTTGCTTCGCTAATCAGAATCTCACCGCCGCGCGCATTGGATTCGAGTCGCGATGCAGTATTAACTGCGTCGCCAATCGCCGTATATTCCGACCGCCGTTCAGACCCAATGTAACCGACGGTTACTTCACCGGTGTGCAAACCAATGCCTACTCCTAGTTCGGGTAAATTTTCAGATCGCAGTTCGTTATTGATACCGATGATCCGCCGTTGCATCGCCACGGCCGCATTCAGTGCATTGGAAGCATCTTCGGGAGTAGTCGTAGGCGCCCCAAAGAGAGCCATCAAGCCGTCTCCCAGATACTTATCCAAGGTTCCACCATGGGCAAAGATGATGTCGGTCATCGCCGAGAAATAACGATTGAGTAAACTTACGATCTGCTCGGGAGGCGCGTGCTCAGAAATTCGAGTGAACCCGCGAATGTCAGCGAACAACACAGTGATTGTCTGGTTCACACCGCCGAGCTTGAACGACTCAGGATTGTCGAGCATTTGTTTGACGACATACTCGGGCAGGAACCGGCTGTAGTTGGCCCGCGCCACTTCTTCGCGCGCCAGCCGTTCGTGAGCCCGCGCATTCTCGACGGCAATCGCCGTTTGCGCAGCCACGGCGCTAATCAATTCCAGATCGTCAGGTTTGAAAGCTGCGAATGGATCGAGCCGATCGGCGTAGAGTGCCCCGTGTACTCGGGATTCTGCTACAAGCGGCGCACAGATCGTTGAACGAACTCCTTGTGAAACGATCGAATCGACCCCGGCAAACTCGGCGTCTGAGGCTGCGTCCTGTGAAAGTAAGGCGACGCGATCGCGCATCACTTTTCTCGTTATGGTGCGCCCAATACTTAACTTGCGAGCGTGATCGTCCAGCCGCTCATCACGCGCGCGCATCGCGATTGGAGTCAGAGGCATATCCTCAACATTGCCGCTGCCCCCATTCTCAGCGAGCAAGGCTACGACGCGATCCGCTGGCGTTGCGCGAAAGATAACGTCGGTGGCCTTGGCAAAAATGGCGTCAAGATTAAACTCCGAACCCAGCGTCTTGCTCATCTCGTAAAGCGCACTGAGGATATTGGCCTTGCGTTGGAGCGTGTCGAGCATCTTGTCACGCACCGGCGCCGCGCTTGCTGCTGTACTGGTCTTCTCCGACATCACACTGGTCATCACGTCGTTCGCCGAGATCAGCAGTTGCGTGTGACCCAGGGGTTTGTCGTCGTAGCGGACCTCACTGGTTCGCTCTTCGACCGTTTGTTCGAAGCGCAGGGTGCTGGCCCCAATCGTAATGCGGTCGCCGTTTTTCAGTTCCCACTCGAGTTGCGGCTCACCGTTAATAAACACCTTGTTGGCACTACGACGGAGTTGCCCATTGATTACGGAACCATCAACAATCGTGAATTGGCCATCTTCAGACTTGATATGAGCGTGATAGCGGGAAGCTCGCGGATCGTCAATTACGACAGCGTTGTCAGGCGCACGACCGATGTTGCACACGCCTTGAGCGGGAAAGTTATACTGCCATTGCCGGCCGCTGGCATCAGTGATCTTAAGGAGGGCCATGATAAAGGTGTTTCCGGGTTCGGGCTCGGAACTGCTAACGTCCCAACTCCAATCGCGATCCTAGCAGCGGAAAGAGATGCTGACAACATAATCACCCGATTCCATTTGGCATAGCAATTTCATTGTTCACCGAACATGCAGGCAAGCTCGATCACCGTAATTCAGGAATTGTTGGCTACCCCCTCGGTGAAAGCTGCGTTTGAGCTCTTCGAAGCGCAAGCTGACAAAATCACCGCGGAACAGATCGACATTTGTTCAATCGCGGCCCCGCCCTTCGGCGAGCAGGCCCGGGCGGAGTATTTGCTACGCAAATTTGGCGAGTGTGGGCTCGGCAGCGCGGAACTCGACACTGCCGGAAACTGTCTCGCTTTATTTAATGGCCGCTCCGCGGCGCCGCTGTTGGTTATAAGCGCGCATCTCGACACAGTGTTCCCTGCCGAAACGGATTTGACATTGCGGCGTAGCGGCAATCGTCTTTTGGCGCCGGGAATCTCTGACGACGGCTGCGGATTAGCGGCGCTCATAGCTCTGGCCAGCACTCTTACGGCTACTGAACTTGAGACTGAAACCTCGATTCTGTTAGTTGGTTCGGTCGGCGAAGAGGGAGCGGGGAATCTCCGCGGTGTGCGCCATCTTTTCACTGAAGGAAAATGGGCCCAACAGATTGCGGCTTTCATAAGTCTCGATGGTGCCGGCCTTGATCAAATTACCAACGGAGCCCTCGGTTCGCGCCGTTATCGCGTCCAGGTTTCCGGACCTGGCGGACATTCATGGGGAGATTTTGGCGTAGCAAATCCGGTTCATGCTCTGGGGCGAGCTATCTCCAGTCTGGCCGCTTATCCGGCTCCTTTAGATCCGCGCACCACTTTTAATGTCGGACGCATAAACGGTGGTTCAAGTATTAACGCCATTCCCGGTGCAGCATCGATGGAGGTCGATCTCCGATCGATCAGCGAAACTGAACTCTTACGGCTCGATGCTTTCTTTCGCAGATCCGTACGCGAGGCGTTAGAACAAGAAAACTCAATAAGACGGAAAGACACGCCCCCGCTGGAACTCAATGTTAACTTGATCGGTGAACGACCCAGCGGCGAGACACCCCCGGATTCACCGATCGTTCGGATGGCGCAGGAGGCCACACGCGCACTAGGAGGAACCCCTATGCTTGAATGCGCCTCGACGGACTCCAATGTGCCGATTGCGCTTGGTATTCCCGCAATCACTCTTGGCGCTGGAGGCAGCTCAGGAAATCAACATGCGATTGATGAGTGGTACGACCCTCAAGATCGCCACCTGGGGTTGAAGCGCGCTCTGCTGGTTATGCTGGGAATGGCTAAATTGATTGCGAAATCCGAAGTCGTGCAAGCCAGCGCCAGCTAGTTAATCGGAATCGTTACAGTTGCTGAACCAGCCTTTCCGGGAGGAAAGCGTTTCTGGCGCGCAATTCGTAAAGCCGACGCATCCCCGCCTGAAGCCTGGACCACGCGACCCGATTCATCATAAGTAACTGTTACCGCGACCTTTTTCGGTCCGGAGCCACCACTGGGTGCTGGTGCCGGCGAGGTCGTATTTAGCGCGGATCTCTCGTCACGAGCCCTGGCCCGGTCCCTTTCGCGCTGACGTTTGGCCGCCACGGCTGCTCCATCGTCGACTGAAGCGGTTGCAGCCGGCGATTCAGTTGCGACTGCTTCGGTAGCTGGTGTCGTTTGTGGCGTCGATTCTACGAGCGCGGGAGCCGGTGGCGCTTCAGCGACTGCAACCGCTTTGCTGCGGCTGTACCAACCAGCAGGAACTCCAATAGCGGCCACGCTCCCCAGCAACGCGACAGCGACCGCTCCGGCGAACAACGGTTTTCGCTTTGGCGAGTCACTACCCATGAAGGATAGGAAGCTGGGAACGTGCGATTGATGAACTTGTTCTTTATCGGAAACTTTGGCGACGGGTTTAACGTCCTCGACGTCACCTGTGTAACCTTCGGGGAACGCATCCGCAGGCGCAATTCCTTCATCCAGCCGGCGTAATCCCTCTAGTACGACCTGAGTCCACGGTTGATTAATTGTGCGCTCTGAAGCTTCCGCGGAACCACTGAATTCGAACTTGGCATTGGCCAGTGTAAGCGCGTAATAAACTGCGTCGATTCCCCGCAGTACGCCAATCTGGGCATGTACGACTGAACCCGCCTGGAGATAAAAGTAACCAGAACCCTGCGGATAAAGAACTCGAAGGCGGCCCGACTTGCGCTGGTTACAAAAGAACTCAATTAGTTCGGATAGTGAAAGGTCGCTGAGGTGTCCGGTCAAAGCCATGAGAATAACTCCTCTATTACGGGAAGAGAGATTGTCGGAAGGGGAGGGTGCGGCGCTCGGAAAGTTACCGGCGCCGCAGCTGGGTTACTGAGCGAGGGTGAACTTGTAACTGATCGTGCCCAGAACTTTCACCGGCTGTCCGGTAAGTTTGGTAGGGGAAAAACGAGCTCGCAATGCGGCGCGTACTGCCGGTTCGCGTAATGTTGACGGTCCATCACTGGCTTTCGCCGAGATCACTTTCCCGTTTTCATCAATCACAACTTCCACTATTACGACGCCTGCCGTGCGCATCCGTTTCGCTGTGTCCGGATAAACCGGCGAAGGCAGGAACGTTGCTGCTCCGTTTAAAACACCGCCTGAGATCGGTCTCAAGATCGGCCTCGGCGCTGCACTCGGTGGCGGTTCCGAATCAAGGACAACTTTTGGAGAACCCGTTGAGTTGGAAGCGACATTCTTTACTTCGACCGTATTGCCCGCGCTGAGTGTCTCGCCATTCAACGAGGATTGTGGCACTACTTGCGCCGCCTTGTTGCTGGCGGGTTGTTTGACTACGGCAACCTCGACCGGGGGCTGCGGCTTGGGTTCGGTGGCTGAAGCGGGCGCCGAATTCGGTTGCGTGGCTGGCGATCCCGATGGTGCGTTTGGTTGCGCCATCTTCACCATATTCTCATCCAGGTAATACATGATGAAACGATAGGTGATCTCCGAGGGTTCAAAACTCAGTTTGCCAGAATCGACAACGGCTACTGAAGTCGTCATCTTGTTCCAGTTGCCGGCAAAGTCGAATTCGTACTTATAGGTTTCTTTGCTGAGGAGAGAGCCATCATCATTCAACAAGATCATCTCGCTGATATTGCCCTTGTCGTCATACTTATAAGTTTCCTTACCTGTAAGCGTGGCGCCCGCTACCGGGAAGTATTGGTTCTCAATCTTGTTTCCTTTCAGGTCGTAGGCAACAAGTTCCAGCACCGCGCGCTTTCCTTCGACGATTCTTCCTTCAGAAGCTAATAGTTTGACAACTTCTGTACGGACCCGGCGGACCGGTCCTACCAGTCCATCCTTGACGCGGTCACTCTCGACCGGTGCGCTGACGGACTTTGGCTGAAAATTATTGGCCTTGGCGCTGAGATTTGATTGAGCCTGGCTGCTAACCCCGAGGCCGAGGACGGCGACGGCTACTAGAGCTGGCGCGCTGATGCGTATGGACATGATTAACTCCTGAATCGCTGAGGCGTGTCGGACAAGTTTGGTTGACTTACGTGAGGCAGGGTGTTTGAACCGCTAGAATTGGCACCGCACAGGGCGCGGCACGCCAATAATAGCCAGTTGAACCATGTTTGTCTAGGAAAAACACCGTCACCTGTGGGGAATTAGTGGCTTTTCTCGGGGGTTCTAGCTGGGTATGAAGCGAGGAGTGACACGATTTGGTCGATCAGACGGCCGCTACTGGCCCGTCCGGCTTCATCGTTACAAATAATCGAAAAGGCAAAAACCTCTCCTTCCGCAGTCGTCAGATAACCGGATAAAGCGGTGTCGTAGGTCAAATAACCGGTCTTGGCAGAAACCCGATCCGCGTAGTCCTTAAGCCGAGAGCCAAGGGTGCCGTCGCGACCAGAAATTGGCAGCGACTCACGGAAGACTTGATTGTTGGAACTCTTGTACATAGTCGCCAACAACGCTGAAAAGGATCGCGGTTTAATTAGGTTCAATCGTGACAGCCCTGAAGCATCGTGCAGGGCTAAGCCATTTGTGGTCACTTGCGATCTGTTGAGCCAGAGTTTGATGATTGCCAATCCTGTTTCATCATCACCTGGTTCTTTGGGGCCAGGTCCCGGCGGCGGTAGCAAAGCTCCACGTTCCCGACCAAGCGTTCGCAGAAGAAGCTCAGCGTAAAGATTGACGCTTCCCTTGTTGGTCTCCTTAATGATTTCGCGCAAAGGCTTACTCGAAACAAAGGCAATCTCCCGGGCAGTTGTTGGATCAAACCGCGAAGAGATTGCTTCGCGGGCATTCCGCGTCTGTGCAGTACCATCGATACGAATTCCGTGGGCCTTGAGAGCTTCCAGAAAAATTGTGGCCGCCCAGCGTGCGGGGTTATAAACGGAAAGCCGCGCTCCGAAACCTTTACTGCCGGCTGGGAATGTGCCCCACACGCGCACGACATTGTCGGAGAGCCCCCGCTGAATTCCGACTGTCATTCGGTCTCCAGCCCTACCGACAATCATTTTATTTTCAATCGTCACGTGACCTGTCGTGTCGCCAACGCGAATCACCGGCGACGCCGCTTGCTTTTCGGGAGGCGAGACATTAACGGATGTCTCATTATTGTTTATCGAAAGAGCGCTGGCCTCCGCGCCGTAATACCACTGAATGTCGTTCCATTGCCAACCGTCGCCAAGTGGCTCACCGCGAAAATAGCTTTCGTCGCCGATTACATTCCCGGCGATGTGTCGCACGCCACTGTTGAAGAGATTAGAGGCCAGTCGATCAAGCGAATTGCTTTCCTCGTCGTTGGCTCCACGGGCAACAAGATCCGGAGCGCCGCGTCCGTAAAGAACCAGATCACCGTTGATGGTTCCCGCGGCATCTGGTGTCGCAGTCGCATAGACTGAGGTGCGCCAGCGATAGTCAGCGCCCAGTAACTCAAGAGCAACGGCCGTGGGAAAGAGTTTCATATTGGACGCCGGCGTAAAAAGCCTGTCAGCATTTCGTTCGTACACATTGCGGTTGTCTTTGAGAGAAACCACGCTCACCCCCCAACGTGCTGAGGCAAGATCGCTTGAGTCAATTAGATGGTCGAGCTCTGTTGCCAGACTCTTATCTACCGCATTGGCGGGAACGTAAGTCGCCGTTGATGCTTCTGTCTGCGCGGCTAATTCAGGATTGGGGGCATTTGTTGTTTCCGGAGGTGAGTTGCAAGCGCCCAGCGCCAAGAGCAGGAGAATCCGCGAGAGTGCCTGGCAGAATCTATCTTGAGAATCCGCTCGATAGGTATTCCGATTGCGCATTCCTGGTTTATCTCGCGGAGATGTTTGACATGCGGTTGCTCGCAAGCAACTCACGGGCGAAGATGTAAACCTCATCTCGTGTGATGTCTTCAATTCTCTTTCCACAAATCACCCGATGATGGGTTTCGATTGGCACAAATGCGTGGGGAGTCGGACGATCGAGAATCACGACCACGGGCGTGCCGACAGCGGCAGCAATGTGCATCGGTCCCGTATCATTAGAGACTAACACCGCGAGGCGAGCGAGGGCTGCGGCAAGCTGGGGGATCGTTAGGCGGTCGAGAATGAGCGTCCCGGCCGGAAAAACTGTTCGCACCTCTCGAATTAAGGACTGCTCTTCCGGCCCGGCAAAAACCAGTACTCTCACGCCTTCGTTGCGCATCATGTAATCAGCCAGTTCAGCAAATTTCTCCAAAGGCCAACGACGGCACGAATGACCTGCGCCCGGAAACACGCCGACTAATGGAGTACCCTGGGCGACCTTGGCTTTGCTGAGGATTTGATCAACGACGGCGTCCTCAGTCTTTCTTGTTCGTAGTCGGGGAATTCGGTCCGCATCTTTCACATCCAGCGGAATGAGGACATCGAGGTAGCGATCGATTAGGTGTCTTGCGGAACTCTCAGCCTCGGCAGGCGGCCGCGGATGAAAGTTCGACAAGAATTGGAGCGAACGGCCATGCCGGCGCGAATACAGCCGTTTTGGCGCGCCTGAAAGGAAGCCCAACAGATTTGTTTCAGAAAGACTGTGCAGGTCAATTACAAAATCAAACTTCCGACGACGCACGTCTTTTACCAGCTCAAAGACACGGAATATCGACAACGGCTTGAATCCATCACGCAGGGCCACACGATCAACTTCGAGCGTAGCGTCGCCATAACCCGAAAGGTTGATCAGCTCGGCACCGGTTTTACCAACGGCAATCGTAATGTGTGCCCGCGGAAAGCGCGCACGAATGGCTCGCAACGCCGGCAAGCTGAGAACTACATCGCCAAGCTGTCCAAAGTCGATCACCAGAATTGTTTTTGGATCGAAACTCAATCTCTTTAGGGCCACGCAGGCTACGACTGCCGCAAATCACGACCGGTCATTTCGTTTGGGGGCTTAATGTCCAGGATGGCGAGAATGGTAGGCGCCACATCTTCAAGCGCGCCACCCGCGCGCAACTTTAAGCCCCGCGAAGCATCGTCGATTAGATGAAACGGAACCGGGTTGGAAGTATGTGCGGTGTGGGGCTGTCCCGTCTCCAGATTAATCATTTGTTCGGCGTTGCCATGGTCCGCCGTAATCAGCGTGATGCCGCGAGCCTGCCGAACGGCTTTCGTGATCCATCCCAAACAAATGTCTATGTGCTGACAAGCTTCGATGGTCTTATCCAGCTTCCCCGTATGACCTACCATGTCGGGGTTTGCAAAGTTGATTACAAAAATATTTGTCTCGTTTGCTTCGATCGCTTTCAACAGTTCTTTAGTGACCTTGAACGCGGACATTTCGGGTTGCAAGTCGTAGGTGGCGATTTTAGGAGAAGGAACCAGCAGCCGCCGTTCGCAGGGATACTCTTTTTCGACACCACCATTGAAGAAGTAAGTGACGTGAGCATACTTTTCCGTTTCAGCCAGGCGAAAGTTGTGAACAGCATCTTCGCTCCAAACTTCTGCAAGCACGTTACGATGTTCATTTGGTCCGAAAGCGATGGGAAGCCCGAACGTTCTGTCGTAAAGAGTGAAACAAACAAAATGCACGCCCGGTCGGCGCTCAATGGGAAAGTCATTAAACCCTGGAACCGCGAGGGCCCGCGTTAGTTGCCGAGCTCGATCGGGACGAAAGTTGAAGAAGATGACGGCGTCGCCCTCTTCAATCGTTGCCAGCGGATTACCAGCGGGCGTCACAATCGAAATTGGTTCCATAAACTCATCTGTAATTCCGCGCTCATAGAAAGCCTTAACTGCTTCGATGGCCGCAAATGCTTTTTCGCCCTCCCCGTTCACCAATAAATCGTAAGCGCGTTTCGTTCTTTCCCAGCGCTTGTCACGATCCATTGCGTAATAACGACCGATAACCGAAGCGATCTGTCCGCAACCTATCTCATCAATCTGTTTTTGCAATTGAGTGAGGTATTGAATGGCGGAAGAAGGTGGAGTATCGCGCCCGTCGAGAAAGCAGTGAATGAAGACCTGTTTCAGGCCGTGGCGCTGCGCCATCCGCAACAGCGCATAGAGATGTTCTAAAGAGGAATGAACTTGCCCATCAGAAACCAGGCCCAACAAATGAAGTTCTTTTCCGCTTCGCTTCAAACTATCCATGGTTGAGACCAGTACCGGATTCTTAAAAAACTCTCCAGTAGAAATCTCGTAATCTACGCGCGACACATCCATGCGAATCACTCTACCCGAGCCGATATTCAAGTGACCGACTTCCGAATTGCCCATGATTCCCGGCGGCAATCCAACGCGCGTTCCGGAAGCCTCGAGCAGCGTGTGCGGATAACTGTCAAGCAACTCGTCGTAATAAGGTGTTTCAGCGAGCGCGATCGCATTGCCTTCGCGCACCGCTGAATATCCCCAGCCGTCAATGATTATCAGAGCGAGCGGCCCGGCTTGTTTTTTCGAAGTTGTCATCTGAATCGGTGAATCGGAAGACAAATCATTCGGAAGCTTTCTGCCAGTAATCCGGACTCTCTCGCATGTTTGGATCGGGCCGCTCCATCCAGCGTTCAGGTCGCGTCAATTCATTGAAACCAAAACCACGATAAAGCTCGTGGGCGTCTTTGGTGGACAGCGCCCAACGACGAAAACCTTGCAACTGTGGATGCGCCAGGATTACTTCAATCAACCACTTTCCTAAACCCCTGCCGCGATATTCTTCGAGCACAAACACGTCTGCAAGCCAGGCAAAGGTTGCATAGTCCGTCACCACTCGCGCGAATCCAACTTGTTGCTCGCCACGATAGATACCAAAGCTGATTGAGTTTTCGATGCCGCGATTTATCACATCCAACTCACGACCTTTTGCCCAATACGATCGCCGCGACAAGAAGTCGTGAATCATTTCCCGATCGAGTCGATTACGATCGGTACTGATGAGAAACTCGCCTTTTTGCCACGCGTCATTCATTTATTTCGTTAACGCTTAGCCGCGCGGCTCTTCTTACTGCGATTTTCCGAACTGGAAGTGCTCTGATGAAAGGCGGAACGTCCGGGATATCGGGCGGCCGAACGTAGGTCTGCCTCAATCCGAAGCAGCTGATTGTATTTGGCGATCCGATCGGTCCGCGAAAGAGAGCCGGTTTTTATCTGACCTGCATTTGTAGCGACTGCCAGATCGGCAATGAACGGATCCTCGGTTTCACCGGAGCGGTGAGAAATGACGGCCGTGCGCCCATTGGTTTTTGCCAGTTCAATGCAATCCAGTGTTTCGCTAAGAGTGCCAATCTGGTTAACTTTGATCAGAATCGAATTGGCCACGCCGCGCTCGATCCCTTTGCGCAGGAACTCGGTATTGGTGACAAACAGGTCGTCGCCAACCAACTGGACTTGCTGACCGAGTTCGTCAGTAAGTGTCTTCCAACCGTTCCAGTCGTTTTCCGCCATCCCATCCTCAATCGAAATGATCGGATATTGAGTAGCCCAACCCTTCCAGTAAGCGACCATTTCGTCACTCGAAAGCTTTCGCTTGTCGCTTTTCTTAAAGACATAAGACTTGCCGTCATAAAACTCGCTGGCCGCCGGATCAAGAGCCAATAGACAATCGCCGCCAGCCTGGTAGCCGGCTTGGGGAATTGCTTCGAGAATTGTCTCGATCGCTTCATCATTCGATCGCAGGTTGGGAGCAAACCCACCTTCATCTCCGACACTGGTGGCGTAGCCTTTCTTCTTCAAGACTGATTTCAGTGCATGGAAAATCTCGGTGCCCATCCGCAGCGCCTCGGAGAAAGTAGCAGCGCCTACGGGAACAATCATGAATTCCTGAAAGTCGACATTATTGTCTGCGTGAGCGCCCCCGTTGATGATGTTCATCATGGGCACTGGCAGGGTTCGCGCATTCGGTCCGCCGAGGTATTTATAAAGCGGTATTTCCAAGTATTCAGCCGCCGCGCGAGCGGTTGCCAATGACACTGCCAGCAAAGCATTGGCGCCGAGCTTAGACTTTGTGCGCGTACCATCCAGGGCCAGCAACGCGGCGTCGACTTCGGCCTGATCCAAAGCATCAAGTCCCTCAAGCTCCGGACCGATCGTTTCGTTCACGTTACGCACGGCTTTCAATACGCCTTTTCCCAGGTAACGCTTCTTATCGCCGTCGCGAAGCTCAACGGCTTCGTGTTCGCCGGTGGAGGCGCCTGATGGGACTGCCGCTCTGCCAACTTCGCCGCCGACCAAAGTCACTTCGGCTTCCACTGTTGGATTACCACGCGAATCCAAAATCTCCCGCGCTTGGACCAGATCAATCCAGCTCATTTTAGTCAAACTCCTGGAGGTGATTGTAAGACCAGTTCGCTACAACTTTAACACGGCGGCGGTTGAATCGAACGAAGCGGGCGAACGAGAAACTGAGTCAGCGGAGAGGAGCAAGCAGACAGTTTTTTAACTGGCCGCACGCGCGCCTTCAATGGTCGCAGTGGTTTCGGTTTCAGCAGCTTCTGGCGGGATAGTTAGTTTGATGCGAACTACGCGACGACGTTCCACTCGCTCAACCTTGAATGCGAGCCCGTTATACTCCACCACTTCAGCAGGTTTTAGCACGTGACCCGCGACCGTCATTAAAAAGCCGCCAATAGTGGTATAGCTTTCCGATTCCGGAACCGCGAGTTTGAGGCGGCGATTAAGATCCCGGACAGCAAGTCCGCCTTCAAGCTGATAGTTGCCGTCAGCGAGTTGGGTAATTTGTTCATTGACTTCTTCATCGTGCTCGTCGGAGATCTCACCGACAATCTCTTCGAGCAGATCTTCCAGAGTGATGATTCCTTCGAGCCCACCGTGCTCATCAACAACGAAGCCAAAGTGGGACTTACCTTTTTGCATCTGTCGCAGAACATCTTCGAGGCGGGCCGTGTCCACCACGTAAAGCGGTGGCTGGACCACTTCTTGAAGTCTGAAATTTTCCGGTTGCAACAGGTAACGCATGATGTCCTTGCTATGAACAAAACCAATTACGTCATCAATTGACTCGCGGTAGACCGGAAGACGCGAGTAGCGATACTTGTCAAACGTATTCGCGATCTCTTCTAACTCGCACTCGCTGGAGATCGCCGCAATTTGTGTGCGAGGCACCATCGCTTCGCGAACGAGAGTATCGGAAAACTCAAACACCTTATGGATTAGACGCCGTTCCTCGGCGCGCAAGTGCCCACTCTGACGCGACACATCGATCAACTGTCTCAACTCGGCTTCGGTATAAATCGAACCGTGTTCCATGGATGCTTTTAAACCAAAGAGTCGTACGGTGCGCGCACTCGCCCAATCAAGCGCGCGAATGGGCCATTGGAAGATGCGATAAAACCACATCATCGGCCACGACGTCGCGAGGGCTACTCGTTCCGCCCGTTCCAAACCCAACAGTTTCGGCGCTTGTTCGCCGAGGACGATGTGAAGCGCAGTAATGATTGCAAAGGCGACAAAAAACGAGATGCCGTGTCGCCATGTTTCTGACAATCCGGACAAGGGTCCTTCCAACATGCGCGCGACTACGGGCTCGCCAACCCAGCCAAGGCCCAGCGAAGCCAATGTGATGCCTAATTGTGAAGCGGAGAGATAGGCATTCAGGTCATCCAGCAATCCCAACAGGCGCTTAGCTGAAGTCTTGCCAGCGGCGGCGAGGGTTTCAATGCGTGAGCGGCGTACGCCAACGAGGGCAAATTCAGCAGCCACAAAGAAGCCATTGACCGCGACCAGAAACAGCACCACGCCCAGCTTCAGAGCGATCATCAACACTCCGATAGAAGCGCCTGCCTCACCGTCGGCGAGTATTAAGTTGTAGAGATAACTTGGCGGTTCCGACATTCTTTAAGTGGGGGGTAGGTTCCAATGAAGCCTGCGCATGGGAACGGCCCGGATTATACATGAGGGCAGAGACCCCTGACCACGGAGCCAAGGGTTCGACAAAGCAGAACTTGGAGGAAAACTGACGAAAAGCCTGAAATATTCTCAGGAAGCAGAAGTCTAGTGACCGGCGGCGGCACCCGCAGCCTGAGCTCGCGCGGGATGGCGGTCGTGCTTGGTGCAGGCACGCGTTAGGGCTTGCTCAACACGCGGTTCGATATTGCATTCCGGTTGCCGGCAAACGGCGGCCAACTCTGAAACGACGAGGTAGTGAGAGCGTTCCAGCATGCGCTGCTCGCGAAATGATAGTGGCTTCAGATGACTCAGGTAAGTCAGGTGCTTGAGCACGTCAGCGACTTCGAAGATGTCACCGGTCCGCATCTTGTCCGAAAATTCCTTGAAGCGATCTTTCCAATCATTCGCTGGTGAAGTGAAGTCGTCAGCAAGAGTTTTTAACAACATCTCGCATTCGCCTGAAGAGATGGGAGCTCTCAGGCCGACTTCAGAAGCATTGGAAACGGGAACAAGCACGAGGGAATTGTTAGCGGCGAGGCGCAATGTGTAGAAAGGAAGCGCAGTAGCGCCGATCTGCTTCTTTTCTATCTGCTCGATTGTTCCAATTCCGTGATTAGGGTAAACGACTTTCTGGCCGATTTTGAAGCCCACCGAAGCACCTCCATCGATTTGAAAATCAGACAGCGCCGCACGCGCGGGTCTGGGGGAACCCTCTGAACGACGCGAGTTGGCGTCGGGCTCCTAGTTGGTAAGTGAACGAAGTCTAGCAAGGCGTCTCGCGAAGCGTCAAGGTTTACCGCGAGACTCAATTCAAGTTAATTATGAACGTTGACCAATCAGATCAAAAACAAATTTCTTTGGTGCAGAGAACTCGTAACGAAAGGGTTTAAGGTTGAGAAACTAGTTGTCGAATGTCTTCTTCAGCCAAGACCGCTGAGGCTTGTTTAGCGTATTCATAAATGCGATTCACGCGTTCATCACTCGGTTCGATACCACGTTTCTCTAACCAGTACACCACGTTGGATTTGCCGCTCATAGGCCCAATCTCTATGACTTGTTCCAAGCCAAACAGTCCTGCTGGAACACCCGAGTAGACGAGATCCGCGAGCTGGCGATCCCCTTTTTTATAGCTTTTAATCACCGCCGCCGCATGCACGCCCGTGCCGGTGCGAAAGGCGTCACGGCCAAACACGGGGTAGTTATGGGGAATCGCCCAATCGCAAGCAGACGAAGCGATTTCACAATACTCGCCGAGGCGCGATAGATCGTTATCAATCCAACCCATTAGCTTGAGGTTGACGAGCAATTGATCCATCGGAGTATTTCCTACTCGCTCGCCCATTCCCAAAGCTGAACCGTGAACCTGATCCGCGCCACCTTCAATTGCCGCGATCGAGTTGATAACACCGAGTCCGCGATCCTGGTGCCCGTGCCAATCGAGCCGGATGCCGCCACCCAGTTCTTCAATAATGCTTTTTACAAAGCTCACTACCGCGCGCGCGCCGTCGGGGGTGGAATGCCCGACCGTATCGCAGACACACACTGCTTTTGCGCCGCAGCGGATAGCGGTGGTATAGAGCGCCCGCAACGTTTCCGGGTCAGCGCGCGTCGTGTCCTCCGTGACATACATCACCGGAACACCTTCACCTACTGCGAACGTGACGGCGTCTTCCGTCATTTTAAGAAGTTTGTCGAGTGTCCAATCCTCGGCGAAGAACCTCACCGATGAAGATCCAATGAAAGTGCACGCTTCGATGGGAATCCCGACGCGTTGTGAGATCTCGACCACCGGAATGATGTCGCTGCGATGCGTACGCGCGGCACAGTTCGGTCGAATCTTTAACTTTTGTTCTGCGATCTCGCGCGCCAACCGTTCAACACCAGCTGCGTGTGTCCCGCCAGCGCCTGGCAAACCGATATCGGCCGTATCAATATCCAGAGCATTCATCAAATGCAGCAACTCAATCTTCTTTTCGACGGTTGGTTCGCGGACTGAAGGCGACTGCAGGCCGTCACGCAACGTCTCATCATCGAAACCGATGTGACGCTGCGGCGCATGCAAAGTCGGAGAAATATTGTTCCAGTCGTAAACGAGTTCGTCGACAGTCACTTGAAGAACCTCCGGGCAATAACTCGGCGGGTGCGGTTTGAGTAAGTTCGATTACAACAACCGCACCAATGAATGTCAAGGACAAGCAACGCGAGTACTAATTTATCGGGGCTTCGTTTTTGAACTTCGAACTTGGTACTTTGTACTTTGTTCTAGTTAGGCTACTTGTCGCCACCACTAGGTGCGTAGAATCAGAGGAAAAGACGTAAAGACAAAGCCCTCAAGACAAAGTTCCAAGTACAAAGATCAAAGTACAATACCGAACGTCTTTGACGTTCGGTATTACCGTGTTATAGCCTCTGACGCGTTTTGCAAGTTGCGTTTTGGTGAGCAATCAACTTTTGAATCGACCGCGATCCCTGCCACAAATCAAAACCATCGCATTAGGTTCTGACAGAGCTGCCAAGGTGATGGCCGTTCGCGCCAGTATCGCGCGCATCGCCCAACTCGATCAGGCATGGAGCGAGATCAACGTAGTAGCGCGGGCGGTAGAAACCAACATCCCGGCAATGCCTTTGACGGATTGGCAATTGATGCAGGGCGCCAGGGAAAGAGCTTTAGCCGTGCGCGACGTCCTGCGCAGCCGTCGCTTGGACGCGGAGATATACGTCGGACTCGAAGGTGGTTTTCATTCCATCTCGATCGAGGGGGAGTGGCAGACGTTCCTGCGTGGCTGGGCTTACGCCACGGACGGTAAAACTGGGTGCTTCGGATCATCGCCTTCGATTACAGTGCCCAACGCGCTGGCAAGAAAAGTAATCGAAGGCCGCAGGGAGCTGGGCCTGGTAATTGACGAGGTTTCCGGGAAGCGCGACGTGCGCAGTCGCGAGGGAGCGTGGGGCGTGCTGACGCGTGATCTGGTGACGCGATCCATGAGTTTTGAAATGGCCCTAATTGCAGCCTTCGCACCATTCTATAATTCCGAAATGTATATCGAATGAATCAAGCAGCTGAGCTAATCCAAATGGATCAGGAACCGTTACCACATCTGCGCACTATGCCTGGCTGGGTAGAAGTAATCGCCGGATCGATGTTCTCCGGGAAGTCGGAAGAACTTATTCGACGGTTGCGCCGGGCCAAGATTGCGCGTCAAAAGGTTCAGGTCTTCAAGCCTGAAGTTGACTCTCGATATTCTAATGACCACATCGTTTCTCATTCGGAGATGCGTCACGAATCCGCGATCGTTCGGAGCGCTAAAGAACTATTGGAACGGATTGAGCCGGAGACCGAAGTGGTTGGCATCGACGAAGGGCAGTTTTTTGATAACGCACTGGTCGATGTTGTTAACGAACTGGCGCGTCGTGGCATCCGCGTAATTGTTGCGGGATTGGATCAGGACTACACCGGCAAACCCTGGGAGCCAATGCCGCAACTTCTCGCCGTTGCCGAGTACATCACCAAGACCCACGCCATTTGTATGAAGTGCGGCCAACCCGCGAACTATACGCAGCGCACGTTTGAGTCTGACGAGCGCGTCGCAGTTGGAGGGGAGGGAATGTACGAGGCTCGGTGCCGTGCCTGCTTTGTGCCGCACGTCGACGACCCGACCGTACATCACGATTGACTGCAGATTCATGAATTGTGGGAACGGCACGCGCTTCGAGTGAGAGATCTCGGATTCTACCGACACCGTTGGCCGACGGGGCCCCTCTGCCGACCCAACGTTAGCCGAAATGGCCCTTTTCGACTCCGCACCGAAAGTTTCAATTCTTACTACTGAGCGTAAGGCTCAGCTCCAACTTACAGATTGAGAGACGCGCTCGGGGTCCGGGGTAAACAAATCGGCCTTTCGGCCGCTCACGCGTTCAAGACGCAAAAGCTGTTCGTCGGACTTGTGCGGCGGCTCCAGGATGCGTCTCCTGAGGCGGGGTAAGGCGGCCTCAGGAAACTGTGGGGGGAGGTTCGTTTTAGTAACGAATAGGTGAGGTGCTCTTATGAGGGCGTATTCTTTATCGTACCGAAGGGGTATTTTCTCCGTTCGTTCGAGGATCGGGGCCTGCCCCACCACGATGGATCGCTTGGGGCCAAAAGGTCTATTATTGGAAACACTCAGAATCGATTATCGATTCACTCAGAACGATTTGTGTTTCAACTTTAATGATCCTGAGCTACAAAACGTTTCCATAGAATTTTGCTGAACCTTTTTTGGTTTGACATCGCAACCCGCTGGCTTTAGTCTGCGCCGTGATCCTCGGCCATGATGATCTGTCAATGCCGGTATCCTTATCGAGCCAGTCGAGACCGCTTGATCGGCAATGCATTTATGAACTGTGAGCCCTCGTATCCGTCCTTCCAGAATCTATTATTAAAGGCTTGAGTCCGCGGAAACCATTGTCTCCTTATGAAATGAGCATGCGACGATGCTCTCAGGGGCGTTTCAGCGCGTACCGCTACCGCGCTGCTTCTTGAAATGAGTAAAGATCCACTAAACGAGGAAGCTTTCAACAAACTTCTGGCTTGGCTAAACCCTGATCGGGCCGAGGCAGCGGAGACCTACAATAGGATTCAAATCAGGCTGATAAAGATTTTTAGCGCAAATGGCTGCGGCGATCCGGAAAAGCTCGCAAACGAAACGTTCGACAGGATCCTATTCAAGATAGATTGGTTACTCGAAAACTACGTCGGCGATCCCCTTCATTATTTCTGCGCTGTTGCCCGCAACATAGTTAAGGAGGACTACCGGGACAGAATAGCCACGAGATCCGTTCCAGCGGCAGGCCCGGTGGAAGAGGACAAAGAGTCTGAGCTGCTCTACGAGTGTCTTGATAAATGCATGGAAAACCTCAGTCAGCATGGACAGCGGCTGCTCATTTCCTATTACCAGGAACAAGGCAATGAAAAGATCATCAATCGCAGGAAGTTGGCGGGGGAGTTGGGGATAACCCTAAGAGCCTTGAGACTTAGGGTGTTTCACATGCGTGCGCAATTTGAAGATTTGCATGGAAATCTGTCTCCAGAATAGCGCCGCGCATGAAACGCTTTAAGCGCGGAATTCATACAAACTAGGAAGGTCTTCCGAGGCCAAAAGATTGTAATGGCACTTCTAAATCATGATCCGGAGACTGTGAGAAAATATTTGCTGGGTGAATTGACCGATGATCAGCAGCAAGACTTTGAACAGCGTCTCCTCAGTGAAGATGAATTGACCCAAGAGCTTGAGGTCATTACGGACGATCTCGTTGACGAATATCTCGCCAAACAGTTAACAGCAAAAGAGTCAGAGTGGTTTGAGCAGCATTTCCTCGCTTCACCTGAAGGAAAGCGGAGTCAAAGGTTCGCTACAACCTTCCATCGATATATTTCCAAAAATCCTGACAAGACAAAAAAAAGAAGCTGGATTGAGCGGCTGGCCGCATTCTGGAACCAACGGCCGCTGCCGGTTAAGGCGGTTGCCCTTGCAATGGTTGTTATCGTAGTTGGAATCTTTTGGTTCGCACGCACCCCTTCGCCGAAGAGCTTCGCAACCCTCACTCTAACGAACTCTCAGATCACGCGTTCGACCGGCGTCGAGTTGGCCAGAATTAAAGTCAAAGAAGATGCGCTAAGGATAAACTTGAAGCTTGAGAGGCCGGCGCCGCCTGGCGTTAGGTATCGAGCAGAGTTGATAGACGGAAGTGGTCAAGTTAGAACTCTGGAACCTATCAGTCAGGATGCAAGATCAGTTTCCCTGGAAATTCCAACCGCCTCACTAGTCCCCGGACAATATGCAATCAACCTTTCGAAGACTGCTTCCGACAATACCGCTGAAAGAATCTCCGGCAATTATCAGTTCATAATTGAATAGTTTTATTTGGTCCTGATGCCTTGTTTACGGCGGGAGTAAAACCAGAAACCGGCCGCCAACACTGCGCCTAATGCTGCAATCAAGAGCATCGGTGAATAGGAAGTTCGGTGAGGCATGGGCTTAATACTTTGGCGGTAATCTCCTTGTAACGTGAACGCGGCCCAGTAGTAGGGCGAACTCCATTGCGGCTGCTGACGAATACTATTTTGCGCTGCCCGCAAAGCAGCCGCGGGCGTCATACCTTCCCTCAACATGTTTGCGTAGAACCGCTTCATGAGTTCCGCTGTCGCTTCGTCATCGACCTTCCAAAGGCTTGCTACCACGCTGGCCGCTCCGGCGTACATGAAGCCGCGAGTAAGTCCGATTAATCCCTCGCCTCGTACGTCTTTTCCCAGGCCCGTTCGACAGGCGCTTAAGACAACCAGATCGACTGGGGCTTGAAGACGATACACATCCTGCAATCCCAGAAAGCCGTTTTGCGCTTGCCCATTACGGTTAACCATGGTGAAGAACAGCCCCGACTTTTCGGGACGTTTGGGATCAAGTATGCCGTGGGTTGCGATGTGCAGGATCGCGTACTGCGCCAAATCAACTTCCGCCAACTTTTCGCGCGTCGCGTCAAAACCCGTAGCCACGTAACTATCCGGACCGGCCACATCGCGCAGATTTGCCAACTCAATCCGAGTGAAAAGCAACGGTTGTATTTCGGAAGAATCAAGAGTTTCTTTGTCAGTCTCAATATCGCGCAAAGCATGCCGCCACGTTTCGTTTTCGGAAACCTGTAGGGCGGCGATCTGAACATTAGAGTTTGATTTGCTCTCTTGAGCATAGTTCGAAGCGAACACCGGGTCACCGAAGGCTGCCAGAGATTTTGTTGGAGCCTTGCGTCGCGATGTTTCCTGGCGCAACTGCCCCAGAATGGAGGCTGAAGGACCGCTGTCAATCTCGCAGAGCGCGACCAGCGGCTCATCCTTATCAGGCTGCGGGCGCAGAATTTGAAAGGGAATGTAATTCAAGGAGCCATCGGCAACGACGATTAGGCGCGCGCTTGTTGAGCTCGCCGGCAACCGGCGCCAATACCATTGAACTCAACGTTTTGACTGCCGCGTTTAGTTTGTTTTCCGTCTCTTCGCCGGGCCTTAAACTTAATAACTTGTAGACGTCTTGCGCTGCCTTGTTTATGTCGGCCTCGGGCGCAAGCTGGCGGCTGGTGAAGGTGTCTCGGGTGACTACCCAAACATAGCTGTGCTCGGGCCCAAGGCTGAACTCCAAAAGCACAGTTTGGTCGTCAGCAATAACCTGGTCCTGAATTTGACGCAGATCCCAACCCTTAGGGCGGTTGATCTCTGCGTAAGAAGGGCTGCGCGCGATAATGGCGCCGGTGACCTGCTTGTATTCGGCATCCAGACGAGCAAGTTCCGAGTTCAGGGCATCTAGTTCTTCCTGCTTGTATTGCTTTCCCAAAAGACTGATTCGGTAATTTTCCTTAACTCTGAGTGATTGCCGAAGTGACTTTTCGCGTTCCGCCAATTGCGGATCAACGCCCGGGAGCGAGGTTTGTTTGAGTGCCGCGCAACAAGTCGGCGAGTGAACGACCACGAGCTGATTCACTCATCTCAAAAGCACGGACATCATGCTGCTGCGTTGGGTTCTCCGAATGCTTGCGCATCAGGCAATCGATGTAGGCTTCATAGCGATCGTAAATCCTGCTTGAGAACGCCGCTGTCAAATCGCTGCTGGAGGAAACGCGGCGCATTTCCTCAGTGGCCTCAATCGACTGTTGCAAATACTCAGCCGCTTTATCGAGTTTGTTGTCCTGCAATTCCAGGCTTCCCATCGCATAAAGCGTTGCTGCCTCGTTTACTCGATCAGCAAGCCGGCGAAAAGTCTCACGCGCAGTTTGATAGTTGTCTCTGGCCTTTTGAAAATTGCCCTGCTGTTGGTACATCCGACCTATCAAAGCTCGAACGCGCTCTGCTTCTCTGATGTTTTTAGCTCTCGAGTAACCATCCAAAGCAGATTGGAAATAGCCAAGCGCCACCGCATGGTCGTTTCGGGAATGATAAGTTCGACCAAGGAAATCGTCACAAAAAGCGGTCAGGGTTATGTCCCCGCTGGATTGAGCCTCGCTCCGGGCTGTTTGCAAGCTATTAATCGCGGTTTCGTACTGACCGGCGAAGTAATTTGCTCTTCCGATAGACCACTTCAGGATGGACATCGCACGCTGATTTTGTGTGATGCGAAAGTAATCCAGCGACTCTTGATACTTGGGAAGCGCCACGTCTGGCATACCACTCTCAAGAAAAGTATCACCCAGGCCGATTGTGATTTGTCCCATCTTGTATGGCTCAGCGTCTTTATCAATCATTGATTGCGCCCGAGTGTAATAATCCAGCGAGCTTTGCCAGGCGGCATTCCGGTATTCGATGTACCCAAAGTAAATAAGAACTTCGGCTTGTTGACCTACATCATTCAGCTCGCGAAAGATGCTGAGCGCAGCCTCCAGGCTCCTGGCACATTCCTCGAGATTGTGTTGCGTCATTTGGTAGTGCGCGATAGCCACATGCGCGTCAGCTATGCCACGCTTGCGATTTAATGAACTCCAGAGCGCGAGCGATTCCTGCGCCGTCTTCAGAGCGAGAGCGTGGTCGCGAAGATTCTGACAATCGCTGAGTATCAGCAGGCCTTCGGCCTTGCCCGCTACATAGTTGTTTTGATTGCTCAGGGTAAGGGCCTGATTAGCGGAAGGCTCAGCAAGTTCGCACTTGCTGAGTTTTCCGTAGCTTGATGCGAGTCCATTCAGGCTATCGATTTGAGTTTTGATATCTGGTTGCTGCTCGAGCAGCTGGAGCGCTTCCTGAAATGTGGTAACCGCATCCTGGGCAAGAGACATCCGTATTCGAAAACGGCCCACGCGATTCAACGCGCGAGCCGCCTCGATTGTTTGTCCTGCGGTCCGGAGTTCATCCACCCTGCTTAGAAGATCTTCGACGGCGCGCTGACGCCCCGCAACACTGGTAACGCGGTAGTCCTCCTCTATGATTTGTGCATCTTCCGCATCTTGCGTTTGTGGCAAGAAAGCCAGCGCTACCGAGAACGCAACCGCGAGGAGAGGAAGAGAACCTTTCATTTCTTACGTCCTTTAGTAGGCTTATCACGTTTGCCGGTGGTTTTCCTCGCCCGGTGCTTTGCAAAACTGTTGAGGTCTTCTCTATCCGGACGCGACGTGACAAATTGATCCTCAGGCGAAGCGAAATTCTTTATTACGGTTTGGCCGTGGACACCTAATTCGCCTCCCACTTTCGAGAGCTCGCCTCCTATCTTCGACAACTCGCCTCCTACCTTGGACAACTCGCCTCCCACCTTGTTCGATAATTCGCCACCTACTTTTTCCGAAAGCTCTCCTCCTACCTTCGACAACTCGCCTCCTACCTTCGACAAGTCGCCTAATAATTTCGCGAGCTCGCCCCCTACTTTGCTCGCTAACTCCCCTCCTACCTTTTCGGACAGCTCGCCGCCTACCTTCGACAGTTCATCCAATAACTTGGACAGCTCGCCGCCTACCTTCGACAGCTCGCCGCCTACCTTTGCGGACAGCTCACCTCCAACCTTATAAAGTTCGCCGCCGACCTTCGACAACTCGCCTCCGACCTTCGACAGCTCCCCTCCTGCCTTGCTGGACAACTCGCCTCCAACCTTCGACAGTTCGCCGCCCACCTTATACAGTTCGCTGCCGACCTTACACAGCTCGCCCCCCACCTTCCACAGCTCGCCTTTCTTCACCGGCGGTGGGCCTAGTGCCAAGACTCTTTCATCTGAGAGCGTTCTAAGCAGACTGGTTTCCGCACGCCATGGTACTGAGTTCGTCACTTCAGGTGCACTCCGCCAAGGCCTCCTTGTTGACCTTGCTTCGCGTTGCGTCAGCTTGAAATACTCTTCAAGAAAATTCCACCACGATTTGGAACCATGTTCTCGCGTGAATTTGTATTCCCGATAATTCTGGACGACCTTATTTGAAGGACTCCTCCATGGGAAATAGATTGAGAGCCCATTGGAAAACTGGTAAGCGGGTCCGTAATAGTCCGAATAGACAACGAGCGTCTTAGAGCGGCTGATTGATGCTCGACGAAAGCCATTTTGTGTGGCGCTGGCCTTTGTTGGCTTCTTGCCATTTAAGGCCAGGGTCACTTTTTGGCAAGCCTTCCGGATGGCGATTTGAGTTTCATTCCCTCCCTTGCATCTTTCCGAGAGGCAGAAACAGAAGTCAAAGAGGTCAGTGTAGTTTTCCTGCGAAATAACTTTGGGATTCCAAATGGGCTAGCTGTATACAATTTTTCGCGGATGGATCGCGCAGGCCGTCCTGCAATACCTGCGATAATTCCTCGATCGGGTCGCGGAAAGCTTTAACGCGATCAGTGTCCAGACTGCACAGAGAAATATCTGAAGAAAAGCCTGCAAGCCAGAAGTCTTCACCATTGTAAAAGCTCAAATTTTGCAAGCCATCCAAAATTGTGTTGACAAGCTTGCCCTGCCCCAGGTGCCCATTCTCAGCCGCCTTGGATTTATCAATGTCGATGAAAATCTTTTTAAGAAGTTGACGGTATGGCCAACTGCCGGGAAAAGCCGCACCCTGAGTTCCGATCATGTATTTGGCAGACCCTGCGAGTTCATAAACCAGCTCGGCCGAGCTCATCGAGCAACTGTGAAAACCAACAAGATGAAATTCAGCATCCTCGGCTCGGATCTTGTCGGCGAAGGTTCTGAGAATCCACCCCAGGTCAGTCAGGGTAATCGCTGAATTATCATCCGGGTCCGGCAAGAAAGCGTCGTTACCCACGATGACTCCATGTCCCATGAGAAACAGGATGTAGTTCTTGGCCGGGTAATAGGCTCTCGCATATTCAAGAAAATACCGGAGGGTTATTTCAGCTGGGATTTGCGGAAGACTGGGAATGTGGCAGTCCTCGGCAATATCACGAATGTAGGGATAGTAGCCGTCACCAATGATTGTTTTCTTGCCTGTTTCGGGGTCCTCGTAATCTTCTTTTTGCCGGGCATTCACTTCGAAAATTTTGGCCCTTCTGCCATTGCAGTTAGGGTCAAAATAGACGAGGACATTCGTGTCCTCTTCAAAACCGGCGTCGGTTATTCCTTTGAGTTGCGAAATCATGCTCGCCGAAATAAAGCTTTCTCCGATGAGATAGAAGAGAATGTTCCAGTCGTTCGGCTCTGGGTTGGTACCTTTATTTGCGCTTGATTTCGCTCGGCGTTTTGACGACCTAGGTTTCCGCTTGGCGGGGGCTTTTTTTCGCATTAGAGTTTCTCCCTGGGCGAAGTCAACAAAGACGAAGAATCTGCAACGCAGCGCGAAGTGCAATCCACCTTTGATCGAACCGCGGACAGAATTATTGGAAAAGTTAGAAGATCTCTGGTGCGACTGACTGGCGATTTCTTCAGCTTGCAGCTTCGGAATGTTCTAGGCAGCGAGAGGCTATTCCGAACCAGCTATTGTGTCAACTCGCAATCCTAGTGTCCCGGAGCACCAGTATCGGCCTTCTATCTGTAATGATGAGAATTAACAAAGTATTTCCTGATCAGAACAATTAAGACCCCCTTTTCGCCGTGCTTTTCTTGAGCCTGGGTCGAAATCCTTATTCCCTGATTTGGACGGCTTCAAGGCCTTACCAAAACCTGGAGTCCTAATATGTGTCGCCTTTGAAGGCCATTCCCGCAAAAGCTGTTCGTAGCCACCTGATCAACGCCTCCCACCAGCAGCTATCCAGGCTAAGGACAACCCGTTGTAACGAAGACCCCTTCAAACACGCAAGAAGTTCCATCAGCCTCGTTCTACCAACCAGTTAGGTTTTACTTCTAACGTCTTCCCGAGTTTTCAAGGGCGACCAAGGTTTTTGAATTCTCCCCAAAAGCATCAAGGGGGCTCTTTCAGGTGGTCTCCCCATTAAATTTAAACGGCAGCTTGGGGACCATGCTTCTTATTGGCCGTCAGAGGTGCTTCAAGGAGACAACGAAAATGAAGAATTATGCTTTTGCGATCACACTGGGGGTAGTTCTCTTAGCGGTATTAGCTGGAGTTGCGGTAATCACAGCGCAACAAAGACATCCTCGGATCTTAGGTAACTCCGCTAACTCTGCCTCCCAAAATTCAGTTTCCCACCACTCAGACATCTCAACTCCCGGAAAAGCCACGAAGGTCCAGGCCGGCGAATATCGACTTTCTGGTCCTTACACCCACAAGAATCTCTCCATATTTCTCGTGCATGGCAAAAACACATTCGAGGGCAAGACGTTCATTACCTTGCAGGAAGCCATGGTGCAGAAGAAAGTGGTCGTCTATGAAACCAAGAGCGTTAACCAACTCTCTATCGAGAATGTGTCCAACGACGACATCTACGTTCAAGCCGGCGACATAGTGAAAGGCGGGCAACAAGATCGGATGATTGGCGTCGATCTCATCGTGCCACGCAAGTCAGGGAAAATGCCGATCGCGGCATTTTGTGTTGAGCATGGACGCTGGAGCAGCCGCGGCAACGAACGCAGCACAGTATTTAGCAGCTCGTCCGATGTTGTCTCCACAAGAGAGATTAAGCTGGCGGCGAAGCGCGCAAACTCTCAGGGCGGCGTCTGGGAAAATGTTCGCGTGGCTCAGGATAAACTCAGCGCGAATGTCGGAACGAAAGTTAACTCAACAGTTTCGGAATCGAGCCTGCAGTTGGCTGTAGAAAACGAAAAGGTGAGGGCAAGTGCGGACAGTTATACCAGGGCGCTGGAGAACATTATTAACAGCAGCAACGATGTGATTGGTTACGTGTTTGCGATCAACGGCAAGGTAAACAGCGCCGATGTCTATGGCTCAAATGCGCTCTTCAAAAAGTTGTGGCCCAAGCTTCTGAAAGCAAATGCGATTGAAGCAATCGCCGAATTGCAGAAGGAAGCCTTCAAGCCGGCAAGCAAGGAAAACGTCAAAACTTTCCTGACTGAAAGTGAGAAAGCGAAGGCCAGCGAGAAAGACGTAAGCGCTCGAGTTGGGCTGGTTACTGGTGAAGATGAGAAACAGATTTTCTTTGAAACGAGAGATCGTGCTCAGAAGGATGTCTGGATTCACCGGAATTACATTAAGAAGAACTGACAAAGAATGTCCAAGTTTCAAAGTCCAAGTGTCCAACGTCCGCAGAGTCTAAGCTTGAGATTGTTAGCTCAAGCTTCGAGGAAATCAGACATTCGGAACTTGGAACACTGGAACGTTGAAACTCTGACTTAGTGCGTGATCTTTGTCGAATAGAGAACGCCGTACATCGCGTCCTGTTGAGTCGGGAAATCTTTGCCGTTGGAAGCAAGCATTAGGTTTACCATCTGCACCTGGCCCGCGTATTTACGATAAGCAAGCCACTGTAAGCGTCTGATGCCGTCCGGCTTCTCCGGATTTGATTCGCGAAACTGCACGCCGGTCAATCCATCTATCTGCAACCACTTCAATTCATCTACTTCACCGTTCTTAGCACGTGTTTTCGCGCCGTCATAGAACGCTTTAATACTCGCTTCTGTCGGAAAGCTTTCATCCATAGGTGAGATACTCACGATCAAATTGGCGCTCGAGCCCGGCGCGCTCCAAACCAAGCTCTTCGTCTCATTTGTGGTCTCTTTCCAGTTAGGCGGAAGGGTCCACGACATTCCTTGCGCATCCCAGGTCACGTTTTGACCACCAGCAAGCGCGGCCATCTGAGCGGCAGTCACAGTAGGTTTTTCGACATCGGCACCTCCGGCAGCTGCGGAATCAGATTTGGCGCCTCCTGAAGAATCCACACCTTTTAGTTTGTTTGTTAAGTTGCACAGTGATAAGGCAAATCCCAAAACAAGAAGCACAGGAATAGTTTTCATTGGTGTCTCATTCGCGGTGATTTCGAAAAAGCGATCCGCTTCTACCGAAAACGCTAATTCAAGTCAATAGCGAATGCCAATTGCCGATTGCCGATTGTTCTCTTTTGCGAGGGTCCAATTGGCAATCGTAAATCGGCAATCGCCAATCTCCAGCACGGTTTCCCTTGTTGACCGTGCGTGGTATGCTACGGCTTCCCCTTCAGCCCTCTTAAATCAACGGCGCTTCGGCGCGAGTCTTCCGGAGATGTGTATGAAAAGCCTGGTAAAACCTTATGCAGTTGTCTGTTTAGTGAGTCTGTTTGCCGTGGGAATGTTCTTCAGTGCCTGCCAGCCGGCAGCTAATACCAACGTGAATATGAACATTTCCTCCAACGCCAACACGGCTCCTGCAAATCTGAATGCCAATACAGCAGTGAATCCATCGGTAATCGCAGCACGTGAACCCGATGCCTATCGCGCGACACTCGTATTATCGGCTGAGACTGAGGGTGGAGAAAAAACGATCGGTATTCCGCAATTGTCGGCGGAGGTTGCACGCAGTGGCGCGAACCGTCGCGTTTCATTCAAGCTTCCCGATAACTCCGAACTTATCTATCTCGAAAAGGATGGCGTGCATATCGCACTCGCGCCTTCCCGGAAGCAATACGCCGAGCTCACTCCAGAAGCGACTGGAGTGCAACTGCAAAAGCTGATGACGCCCGGACAACTCGTCGCGCGTCTGGAAAAATTGCAGGGAGTTGAGGCGGTTGGAGAAGAATCAGTGAACGGACGCCCAGCGGTGAAGTACCGCTACAAGCACGTGGCCAACACCAATACACAGGCCGGAGCTGTCAGTACTGAAGCATTTGTTTTCGTTGACAAGGAATCCGGACTGCCGCTGCGTTCCGAGTTGTATACGGAGGCGAGTGGAAACGTGCAGGGTGTGAGAGGCGCGAAAGTGGTCGCAGAGATGCGCGACATCTCGATGATCGTTGATCCGACGTTGTTTGAAGTGCCGTTGGATTACAAGAAGGTTCCGCCTGAACAAGTGAGACAGCAAATTGATGCACTGACGAATGCCGCAGCCTCTTTGGTGAGGGCACTGATGAGCAACATGGGGACAACGACCAGCGGTCCCGCGAGTTCGCCAACGCCGACGCCATCACCAACAACGCGATAATCGAGGAGAACTGATGAGGTATCTACTTATCCTGCTGTTGGGTTTACTCCTCGGCGCCGGTATAGCTGTCTTCGTTTTGGGCATCCCGCGCGCTAAATCGCGGCCCGGCGTCGCTGTCACGGCACCGGATCCTGCAGGTGACCCGCCCGGCACAGTGGTTGTGAGTTTGACCAGCGGGTTCATTGATGGACTTCTGGGAACCATCTTTAAAGATCTGGGTGCTCCATCATTTCATCTAGCCCAGGGCAGTCCTCAAACAGACGTCGTGACGATGACTGAAGCGGCGTTTCAACAAGGATGCACCAACACGATCACGCTTGCACCGGTGGGGAGCAACGTAAAGACGGAAGTGCAGTTCACTAATGGGAAGGTGCAGGCGCCACTGGCCTTCAGTGGTAGTTACAACCTGCTCGGCAACTGTATGCAGTTTAAAGGCTGGGCCCAGACCAGTATTGGACTGCGTTTTGATCAGGCGAGCCAGACGGTTTACGGGCAGGTGAATGTTGAGGGAGTAAATCTTGAAGGGGTGAATCCGGTAGCGAACAACTTCGTTACTGTTTTTGTTCGCAACGCCATCGATCAGCGGGTGAATCCGTTAGAGTTGATACGCGCTCAGCAATTACAACTGATGATTCCCGTTAAGGCCAGCAACGGTGCCGTACAAGCGCACGTAAAAGATGTACGCGCTGAAATGCTGGACGGTGCGTTGCGAATGCACATCTCCTATGAATTCAGCGGGGCGAAAGGCGCCACGCCGCAAGGCTGATCACTGTCGTCCAAGAGTCCAACGTCCAATGACCAAAGTCTGCTCAGCAAGCCTTGCATTCTCAGGTTTGAAAGCGGACCTTGGACGTTGGACTTTGGACTTGTCTTAAGAAAACCGCACCTTAGCAACTTCATCTTCAGGCGAGTCGTGTTGAGGCTTCACACCGACGCCGTGCTCAAACGATAGCGCTCCGCCCAGCCACCCTGAGATCGCAATCAGAATCACGCCCACAAAGGACAATAGAAATGGAATCTTCAGACCCCAACCAACCAGCGCTGCGCCTCCCGTCCTCATACGCAAGTAAAGACTCGCCGCAAAAATCAGCAGTGCAATGATGTTCAGGCGCGCGTGCCAGTTTGCGATGCGCTTCACGCCCGGATGTTTGATCGAAGTCCAATCAATAATGCCCGGGATTGCCGCGGCCACGGCTCCGATACAACCAGCCGCTAACAGAAATTTCGCGATCAACACCAGGGTGGCACCTCGTGTGAAGTAATACAGCAGGTCAACGACGAATGAGGTGGTCCAGAGTGCGAGAGGAAAGGGAATAATCATCGGATGAACCGGGTGACCCGCAATACTTGCTTTACTTGCCATAGCATTTTCCTCCTGAGAATGGCACCTCGTTCAGGGAAATTGTGGCCGAACCAGGTGTCGGGAAGTTGGATCTAGAGGGAACGGAAACGAACCTGCTGGATGGGCAGAGCTTATTCGACTCAGCGATCTTTCACAATAGCGAGTGAACTTGGGCGGGGAACCTGACTCCGACACTTTGAGCAAGAAATCGGTCAACAGCGTCCCGTTAGGGACGCAAATCGTTACAGTACGGGATTCGGTAGCGACGCACTCAAAATCATCCGGCTGCCGTTAGGCAGCGAAATGCTTTTTGTCCACGCCCCTCAATATCACGTTCTAAGTGCGGTCAATTACCGCTCCCGATTCTATACCATTCTGCGCCTACGGTCACGCTCGACTCATACTACGCAAGCTTGGCCGCGAAAGCTGACCGCGCCAGCTCAGGGGCTCACTTCAGCGCCACCTTCCGCAAGTGCCCGCTGTCGTGCGAAATGATCAGTGATTTCCTGAGCTGTCTTCAAACCCACAAAGGGAGACAACTCGGAAATACTTGCCTGCGAGACTCGCTGAATTGATCCAAAGTGTCTTAGCAAGCGGGTCTTTCGTTTAGCGCCCACTCCAGGAATCGCCGTTAATTCCGAGGTGAAGTCGCGCAACTCGCGCCGCTTTCGATGGTAAGTGACCGCATAACGGTGGGTCTCGTCGCGAATCATCTGAAGCAACCTGAGGATCAACGAATGCGAGTCGAGGTATACAGGTTCATCCTCGCGGCCGTTTATCAGAAGATGCGACACTTCGTTGTGACGAAATGGCGGTTTGACGATGCCCACCAGAGCCACAGCCTCCAAATCCAATTCACGCATCGCAGAAGCGGCGGCACCGAGCTGGCCCTTGCCCCCGTCGATCATTACCAAATCCGGCAGCGGTTTTCCCTCATCGAGTACGCGCCGATATCGACGAAACACTGCTTCGCGCATTGAAGCGACATCGTTGGAGCCCTCGACACTTCGAATGCGGAACTTCCGATATTCCGAGCGATTCATCTTTCCGTTCTCGCACACGACCATTCCTGCGACGTTCTCGGCGCCCTGAATGTTGGAAACGTCAAACGACTCGATGCGCGCCGGGAAGCGCGGCAGCTCGAGCGTTTCCTGCAGTTCCTCGAGCACCAGTTTCATGTCTGGCCGGAGTACGCGGAAGCGTTGTTCGAAGGCAAGCTTGGCATTCTTCTCACCGAGATCGATCATGTCGCGCTTCTCGCCGCGCTGCGAATACGAGATTTTGACGCGCCGGCCTTTGCGTTCGCTTAACGCTCTTTCCAACAGCTCGCACTCCTCGATATCTACCGGCACATAAATCTCCCGGGGCACGTAGTCGCTTGAGTAATATTGCGCGAGGACATCTCTCAAGAATGAGGCCGGGTTGAAGTCGTCCTCAATATCTTCCCAAAAGAATTCGCGCCGGCCGACGATGTTGCCTTCGCGCATGGTGAAGAGTTGCAATGCGAGCTGCCGTCCTTCGCGATAGTAAGCAAAGCTGTCGACATCGCGTTCGGAAGTAGTGGCCATCTTCTGCTGTTCAGAAAGCTTGATAACGGTCTTGCGCAAATCGCGATACTTTGCCGCCATCTCGTAACGCAAATTGGCTGAGGCTTCCGACATGCGGTCGGCAAGCATATCGGCAAGTTCTTTGTTTCTTCCTTCGAGCAGTAGCCGCACATCCTTCACCGCTTCCTGATATTCAGCCGGCGTGCAGAGACCTTTGACGCACGGTCCCAGGCAGCGCTTGATGTGATATTCGAGACAGGGACGCGGGGCCTTACCGTCAATTTCGATATCGCAGGTTCGCAACTGAAACGTGCGGTTGATCACATCGATCGTGCGACGTGCCAGGCTCGCTGGTAGAAATGGGCCGAAGTAGAGCGCGCCATCGTTTTGGATCCGTCTGGTGATCACAACTTTCGGGAAGGGCTCGTTAACGGTCAGCTTGAGATGAGGATACGACTTATCGTCTTTGAGGTTGACGTTGTAGCGAGGCTTATGTTTTTTGGTCAGAGTTGCTTCGAGGATTAAAGCTTCAACTTCGTTATCAGTGACAATAAACTCAACATCCACTATCTGTCTGACGAGGGCGTCGGTTTTCCGATCGAAGGGCCGCGCCTGAAAATACGAACGCACTCGACTGCGCAGATTCTTTGCCTTGCCGATATAGATGATTCGGCCGGTGGTGTCCTTGTAGAGATAGACACCGGACGAACGCGGAATACTTTTAAGTTTTTCTTCTAAAGCCACTGGTTTTACATGGCAGTTTAGCAGACGGCAGGAGCGGGAGGCAGGAGCAGACGGCAGGAGCAGGAGCAGACGGCAGGGAAAAACACGATCCACGAACACACACGACGGAACACTAAACGAAAACAAAAACCAGACCTAAATCAAAGACCAAAGACCAAAAACCAAAACCAAAGACCAAAGGCCAAAAGCCCAAAGATGCGCTTTCCCTTTCAATTGCCTAAAGCCAAAGAGTTCGACGCCGTGGGATTCGGACTTAATGCTGTCGATTATCTGGTCGTCGTACCTGAGTATCCAGCATTCGACACGAAGATGCGCTTTACTGAGCACCGGCGTAGTGCCGGTGGTCAGGCCGCGACAGCGATGGTGGCATTGCAGCGATTAGGTTTGAAGACAGCTTACGCTGGCCGCTTTGGCTCTGATGATGAAGGACAGTTTGGTCTCGCGTCGTTGATTGAAGAGGGCGTGGATGTTGAGTTTGCAGAGGTGATTGAAGGAGCACGCAACCAGATCGCTTTCATCCTGATTGACGCGCGCAACGGCGAACGCACGATCATTTGGGATCGCGATGAGCGGCTGGCTTACAAGGTGGCCGACGCTCCAATGAAGATTGCCACTCGCGGGCGCGTTCTTCATCTCGATGCGCATGATCCGCCGGCGGGCCTCGCAATGGCCCATGCCGCTCACGAAGCGGAGACAATTGTGACGGCAGATATCGACAATGCTTATGAAGGCCTGCTCGAGCTGCTTCCGCTGATTGATGTTCTGATTACGTCAAGAGAATTGCCACACCGCGTTACTGGCATAGCCGACGAGCGAACCTCGCTGGTTGAGATGAAAGCCCGGTTTGGTTGTTCCCTCGTGGGGATGACGATGGGGAAACGTGGCGCGCTGCTTTATTGCGAAGGACAGTTTTTGGAATCGCCCGCGTATGAAGTGCCTGGAGGTTGTCGCGACACAACCGGAGCCGGCGACGCCTTTCGCGGTGGCTTTCTTTATGGCCTTCTGAGCGGTGAAGAGATCGAGACTTGTCTTAAACTCGCGAATGCAACGGCCGCGTTGAAGTGTCGGGAACTCGGGGCGCGTACAGCATTGCCAAACGCAAGTGAATTGAACGAGTTTCTAAGTGCTTCGAACAGAGAGCTTGATTAGTAATTCCTAAACCGCGCTAAGACGTGAGGCCAACCCGCTGCAGCAAATTTTGAAAGCGACGGTCAGAGCGTAGGCTGTCAAGTTTTGGATCTGTGCTTAACCGCACTCCCATAAAGATATCCCGTTCCTGATAAGCACGCTCCAGCGAATTAAGAGCTTGTTCTTTCTCACCAAGTCCGGCATAGATGGTCGCGATATGATAGGAGACGTAAGAAGACTCTTTATTGCGCGCGGCCAATTCATCAATTATCTCGCGCGCCGCATTCCTGTTGCTTGCAAGAGCATAGGCGTATCCGAGGGCCGCTTTCATTTCCGCTCGACCCGCCGACATCTCAACGGCTTTCTGCAGTGCAGCTGTTGCCTCAGCCAATCTTCCCTGATGCGCATAGGACTGTCCGAGATAGGCGTGCGCCGATGCCGATGTGGAATCCAACTCCAGGGTTTTGAGGCTTTGGTCGATTGTCTCGTTGAAGCGGTGGGCCAAATAAAGGCACCTTCCCAGTTGCGAGTTGTTTAGTATCGAAAGTGGATCGAGTTCCAGCGCACGGCGCGTTTGCGCGATGGCCGCATCTGTTTGCCCCACCGCTAAAAGGTGCACGCCATAGAATTGGTAAGCAGTTGCGTAGTTTGGGTCCAGCTCAATTGCGAGTTTGAACTCTTTCTCCGCCTCTTCATAATCCCAATCTCGAGACAAGAGGATGAAACCTAACGTCGTATGGGTTTCGGCAAGGCCGGGATCCAGCGAAATCGCTTTCCTCAGCGAAGACATCGCTTTTGAGTAAGCTTCTCTCCGGGGAACAGCGCTGAATTCCGAAAGCGCTACATAGCAGTCGGCTAACCCTGAGTATGCCTGGGCGAATTTTGGATCAGCTTTGATAGCTTGTTCAAAATACTGAAGCGCTTTCTTTACTCCCTCAGTATCCTTTTTGCCCCAGAGGTAACGCCCTTTCAAATAAAGTTGATAAGCCTCAATGTTCTCAGTCGGGCGTCTTCCAGGTGATCTCTTGGCGCGCTCGCCGAAGTTTGAAATCAGAGCTTCAGCTACTTGCTGCGAAATTGAATCCTGAACGGCAAAGATATCCGTAAACCGCTCGTCAAACTTCCCGGCCCACAATGAGACGCCATCGCTGACGCGTAGCACGCGAGCTGTTACTCTAATCCGGTCTCCTGATGTTTGTGAGTTGCCCTCCAACACCGCCTCAACTCCCAGGGCCCGTCCGACGGCCAATGAGTCGTGCTGACCATCAGCGTACTTCCCAATAGCGCTGGTCGGTCTTACCGTAAACTTTTGCGTCCGACCGAGTTGAGTAATGAGTGAATCCGCCAGTCCTAAACCTAAATATTGTTCGTCCTGAGGTGCATCCAGGGATCTAAACGGAAGCACTGCGAGGGACTTCACGTCAGCCGGTGTTGGTGGAGGCTGGTTGCCCGCCCTACCCAGTAAGCGATAAGCAACAACACTAGTCACGGCCAATAAAAGTGCGAACGCGATCAGGACCACCGGTCTGTTTAACCAGCGCGACTGAGTTCCTGAACTCCGGAAGGGAAGGGATAAGGGAAACCCGCTTTCGATCGATGGGCGGGGATGTTCAGCAGGAGCCTCATGCTCCTCAATAGTGACCCGTGACAGAGTGCGCCTTTCCACGAGAACCCCGCCGCCGTTTGCGCCCGGCTCATGCACTTCGGCAGTAAAGCGATAGCCCTGACGAGGAATAGTCTCGATGTAACTCTGCCCTTCGCTGGTCTCGCCCAGGGCCCTGCGCAACGCGAAAACATGAACGGATAAGTTGCTTTCCTCAACAAATGTGTCGGGCCAAACCTTCTGCATTAGCTCGTTTTTCTCAACGAGCCTCCCAGCGTTCTGTACCAATGCATGTAAGAAATCGAGCGCTTTGGGTGTTAGCGGGACCAACACATGATTCCGAGTCAACCGGTGACGTTCAACGTCCAGCCGGAAGGGCCCGAATTCGTAGATTCGCTTGGGCGAGGTAGTCATTAGCTGGTTAAGACAACTTTTAAGCGAACTTTAAGGGAAACGTTAAGGACACCGGACTGTTCCGGAGGTAGAAGTGTCCCGCCAAAACAGGAGTCCGGTTAGTGACCGGATTCTATTGCAATGAGGGATTTCAGGGCAACGCTCAGGAAGATGCCCAGGTTCGCGACCCGGAGGCCAGAGTGGAAAAAAAGAAGGTCACCATCATTACCAATGAAACTCATGAAGTTCTGGTTTTTCGACAACTTCCACTCCCGACAACGAGGGCTTGGTGCGCTGGTTGTGGGATGGAAGCCGAAATGATTTCGCCGGAACAAAGTGGTTTGCTGGCCGATGTGAGCATCCGCACTGTCTATCGCTGGGCGGAAGCGGGAGCAGTCCATTTTGCAGAGACACACGATGGATTGTTACTCATCTGCCGACAGTCCCTTTTAGAAGGCCTTGCTGTCTTGCCGAAGCAAATCGCCACGGGAAACAAATAATTGTCTGCCCACTGAGCCTCCCGCTCAGTGGCCTAAGGAGAAAATCATGAAAAGAAATCTTGCTCTCACGTTAACCGCCCTTGGACTCGTAACCGCCCTGATAGTAGTGACAGTCAACTCTTCACAAGCGGCAAAGGGTGTAGGTAGCCAGGCGCTGGAAGGTTCCTGGGACATTAATCTTACTTCCGCCTCCGGGGCAGTGCCACCTTTTAATGAGTTCATCACTTTCACCTCCAACGGCGGAATGGTTGAGACCAACAACGCGTTTCCTCCCAGCGTTGCATCGCCTGGTCATGGCACATGGAGATATGCCGGAGGCCAAACTTTCCATTTCACTTTTTATAAGATGCTGTTCCTTGGTCCGCAGGGCCAATTCACAGGAAGGCTGCGAGTGCGTGGTTCAATTGTGTTGGAAAGCCCTGATTCATGGACGGGCTTGCCCGCCACTGTCGATATCTTAGACCCACAGGGGAACGTGATTCCAAACACAACCGATTTTGTTTCAGCGGAGGCTACGCGGATTGCGGTGGTGCCGCAGTAAAGAATGACGATTTATGAGGGCGGGCGGACTGGGTGATTCCCACGAAGCCCCTACTCGCTCTTGCAGGCCTTGTTGTTAACTGAATATCGCCTTCGATTTGGCCGTGCGGCAAAAAAAAAAGTTTGGATGGTCTCATAGGTACATGAGGATTAGTTGCGCGAAACTTCCGGGGTGGGCAATGGATTTGTATCGTAATTGCGGCGCGAGTTGATTCCACTTCGCTCTATCAACATAGCAGTAAATTCGTCGGCTGAAATTGCTTTCCCAAAAAGAAACCCCTGGACTTCATCGCATCCTAATGAGCGCAGGAACTTAAGCTGCTCCTCAGTTTCTACCCCTTCGGCGATCACATTGAGTTTGAGGGCGTGTGCCAGCGTGATGATTGCAGTCACGATCGCGGTTACCTCAGGGTCAGTGCTGATCTCACGGACAAACGATTGGTCGATCTTCAAAGTATCAATTGGAAACCGTTTGAGATAATTCAATGAGGAGTAGCCGGTGCCGAAATCGTCGATCGAAATCGTAACTCCCATTTGTTTGAGTTCATTCAGTTTCTTAATTGCCTCATCGGGATCCTTCATTACCGAACCTTCGGTCAGCTCAAATTCCAGATACCGTGGGTCAAGTCCCGTTTCCGTAAGTATTTGTTCGATTATTGGAATCAAGCGCGGTTGTTGAAACTGTCTGGCCGAGAGGTTTATCGCAAGTCGCAGCGGCTCGAAACCGGCGTCCTGCCACGACTTACTTTGTAAGCACGCGGCTCGCAAAACCCACTCGCCAAGAGACACGATTAGGCCGCTTTCCTCGGCCATACGAATAAATTCTTTGTGGATAAAGCAGACCCAGCCCAGGATGCTGCCAACGTACCAGCGCTTCGATACCGACGATTTGACACGATTCAATATTTACCTGCGGCTGGTAATAAACCAGAAACTCTTCACGCTCGAGGCCCGGCCTCAGATTGTTCTCGAGTACAAGTTGTCGTAAGGCTTTAGTAGTTCTGCCGGAGGTATAAAACTGATAATCGTTGCCTCCCTGTTCCTTCGCACGATTCAAAGCCGTGCCCGCGGTTTTCAATAGTGCCATTGCGTCACTGCCATCGTCCGGGTGAAGGCTGATGCCGATACTCGCCTGTACAAATAGTTCCTGGCCCGCGAAATGAAAAGGTGACTCCAAAACATCCTTGATGCCCTGGGCAACTTTTGCGGCGTCCTCAGCGCGACCGATTTGAGTTAGCAGTAATGCGAACTCATCGCTGCCGAGCCGTGCGACGGTATCACTGTCTCGAACGCAACCGCTCAATCTGGTTGCAACCTCTTGTAGCAGTTGGTCCGCTGTTACATAGCCAAGGGTGTCGTTAATGATTTTGAAACGATCGAGATTGACGAGCATGACCGCAAGCATTTGTTCGTTGCGGCGTGCGAGCGCGATGGCCTGCTGTAAACGATCTTTTAGTAGCGCTTGATTCGGCAGCGTGGTCAACGCATCGTGATATGCGAGATGATTGAGTTGCTTCTTGTATTCAGTCAGATCAAAACTGAAACAAACGATTTCCTGATCGGAGTTTGTAAGCGCGAGACTGCACAAGACGGGAACATTCCGACCATCGCTGGCGACGTATTCCTTTTCATAAGGCTGACAAGTCGCCGACAAGACGAGTTGCTCCAACGCCTGATCGTCAAGATGGCGAAACGGTTTGGCGGTTATGTCGCGCCAGTTTAGCGAACCGGCCGCAACCACATCGGCCGCATAACCAACAGATCGCAGAAACGCTTCGTTCGCTTCTGAGATCGTGCCTTCGAAGTTACTAAAACAAACTCCAGTTAAATTGTTATCGACCACAGCTCTAAGCCGTGCCGTTGCCTGCTGATCGGCCTCGGTTGCTTTTCGTCTGCTGTCTAATTCCTCTGTGAGTTCATTAAGAAACTCGCTGAGTGGGCTGAGAAGCAGACGACAACCTTTTTTTAGAGACTGACTTCATTTGGTATACGGGAAGAGAAACGAGCGATACGAGCTCGCAAGTGAGTTTGAGACTCGGGACAGAATTACCGGGATTAAGAAACGGTTGTTAGATTTGTGAGAAAGGTCACCGGCCGCGACCTCGACCTAGGTTAACAAATACGTCAAATCATTCCAAGAACTTTCTAAAAGCAGTAGTGTCCTAATTTTGAAAACAGATGTAGGGGGCGCCCCTCGTGGGCGCCCTTAAATCCAAACATAGGCGGCCACAGAGTGCCGCTCCCTACAGAAAATAGGACACCACCCTAAAAGGTGCGCTTGGTTACGGCTAGGGGCTTTTCGCGTTAATCGTCGTAAAAGCTACCCACTCGCACTGTGCTGGGTTCACCCCAAACGACCAAACCATTGACCACCGACGACCGCTTTGCACAAAAAGTCGCAAGGATTGAAACGGTAAAACATCGAATTCAGAACCCGGAGCGATAGCGACGGGATGCCAAAAACAACTAGTCTAAAACAATGGGGAATCGGAACGTTGTGTCGATGATCCCGTCGCTACCGCTCCGGGTTCTGTAATGTCATGTCATCAGACCCGCCTTTTGTGCAAAGCCGCCGACGACAATAGAATCCCTTCCATTTCAAGCCCTGGCACACTATCAGGGACACGAAAATAGAAAAAGCTTCCGACCGGAAGCTGTGAACATTGATTAGATTGGTGCACCCGGCATGATTCGAACATGCGACCCCCTGATTCGTAGTCAGGTACTCTATCCAGCTGAGCTACGGGTGCGTGGTTTGAATCGAATATAAGAAAAACAATGTCCAATGTCCAATGTCAAAGTTCAACCAGTTCCAAGGTCGAAAAGTCCAACGTCCCGTAGAGTTAGTACGATAGGAATCTACACGAACAATGGATTACCGAAGTAGAAACCTTCGAGACTTTGAAACTTGGACTCTGGAACTGCGTGACGTGGTTAGCGCGCGTAATATCCCGGGCGCGTGCGGGCAATCAGTTCCGGCTGGGAAACCTCGACTCTAATCTCATGCCACTTGCCATCCTTGGGACGGTCGCCACTTGCCTGATAAGCCACGGTATAGAGAGTTCTTAAATCCGCTGCCACCTCCGCATACAAGCGCGCCATCTGATCCAGCCGGTTAATCTCTGTAATCCGTCCTCCGGTTCGATTGGCAATGGTCTGCAAGCGCGTGCGCGCGGCTGCATAAATCCCGGTGATGTCTGGTCCGGGAATCGGCAATCGTTTGGGATCACCTGAAGGCAAAGCCAGCGGAAAGATCGTAACGCCCTGCCGATCGGCTGCGTTCAAGACTGTCGTCAATGCCGCACTCGCATTTGGTTGAATCGCCTTCAAAGCTTCTTCGTCAGTCTGTGCTTTGGCGACCGCGGCGCGATCGATGTTTCGCATGTGCGTGTCGAGACCGTCCGTGAGGACGACAATCGCCTTACGTCGTTTTTCTTCTTTCTCCAAAGCCTTCAGAGAATACGTCAACGCTTCATAAAGGTGAGTTTCTCCCGCGCCGTCCGCAATGCTGATTGCGTACGCAGTGTCTTTTCGGTCGTCACCAAAATTTGAGAGACGTTTGATTTTGGCATTGAACTGCACGACAGAAACACGATCCCCCGGAGCAAGAGCATCAAGAAAACGAGTCGTCGCCAGTTTCAACTGTTCGCGAAAGGTTATCGTCGATCCAGACATGTCCAGCAGGAGCACTACGCTGAACGGTGCGCTGGCTGGTTCGAATTGCGAGATCGATTGCTTCACACCATCTTCGTACACGACAAAATCATTGCGCGAGAGCGAGGTAATTGCGCGGCCGCGACTGTCGACAACACCGATGTTCAGTTGCACCAGCGAAATATCTGTACTCACAACATGTCGTCAGGTTCCTGCGCTCGCAACACATTAATGCTGCCGCAGACCACGATGAGACTCAGTGTAAGCAAAAAGCTGCTGATGGGGTTTTGATAACGATTCAAAATATTCATGCGGAAACTTGATTGTACGATTTTATGTTGGCGAGTATGCCTTTTCCCAATAAAGCCTTGCAAACCCTCCTGGTTTGCCGGTCAAAGTTCCGACGCGTAAAACCAGTATTCAGTTGCTTCACGCCGCCCGGAGAGCGGGAATATAATGCGAGTCAGTCTTAAATTAAACCTCACGACGTTTCGGAGTCCTCACCAATGTATCGACCAAACTTTTGTTCCGAATGTGGCGCGAAGATCGTGCGGCTGCACTGGCATCCCTGGACGAGCCGCCGGTTCTGCGACAGCTGTGCGCGGCGGCTGCGGAAAGAGCGTTTTCAGCTGCCTTTGATTGCCGGTGTGCTGCTGACAAGTATTGGATTATTCACAGGTCGCGCGCTGCGGCCCAAACCCCCGCCGCTAATCATCCAGCGCAGTGCAAATTCACCGTTGCTGAAATCTGAAAGCGGGTCGGGGCAGGGCGTCGCGAATGCTAACGCGCAAGCCACCGTTATAGAAGAAGCGGTTTACATCTGCGGCGCCCGCACGAAGAAGGGCACGCCTTGCTCCCGGCGAGTGCAACAACCGGTTCGCTGCTGGCAGCACAAAGGGATGAAGGCGATGGTGCCTGCGGAGAAACTTGTTGTTAAATGACGGAAGGAAGTAAAAAAACCATTTTCCATATCTCATTTCAAATTTTTCATTTTTCATTTGTGGCGACCGAGCGGTGTCGTCTCATTCACACCGCGGCTTCAGCCCGGTGAGCACAAGCCCTCTATTGACGCTAACCGTTTTAACGGTTTACGAGTGCACATGAAAGGGCCTAATGAAAACCGTTGAAACGGTTCAGAACTTCGTAGTCTCAACTTGCCACCGGGCTGAAGCCGCGGTGTGAATGAGACGTCAAGGTATTGATGAGTGTTGCACTTCCAATTTGAATTCGCGAATGAGAAATGAGAAATGAGAAATGGAAAATGCTTTTTCCTTCTTGTGACAATAACAGATACAGACGGCAGGAAATCGACCTCCTGCCGCCTGCTCACGCCGGCTGCCTCCTGCAGCTACCTGCCGTTTACCGTCTTGATGGGGCCGGCTGGCTTAGGTGGCAACACCACCGGTGATTTCAAACGCGCCATCACTTCGGCGATACCGCGCTCGAGTTGCGGATCCTTTCCGTCAAGCACCGACTTTGGATCGTTATCAACTTCGATGTCCGGATCCACGCCGTAGCCTTCGATGATGAACTCGCCTTTCGTATTTGCCAGGCCTGATTCCGGAACCGAAATCCCCCCACCATCGATCAATGCCCCGCGTCCGCTAATGCCGACGACGCCGCCCCACGATCGCTTTCCAATCAAAGGCCCGAGTCCAGCTTCGCGGAACATCGCCGGGAAAATATCGCCATCAGACGCCGAGTTGCCATCAAGCAAAGCCACCATCGGGCCAATAAATACACCGTCCGGATAGGTATTAGCCTCATCCGTCGTGCGCGAATAGTTCACGGCCAGCAGTTTCCGCCGGAGCCGCTCAATCAGCATGCGGGAGACGTTCCCACCACCATTCGCCCGCACGTCCACCACCAATCCTTCCTTGCGAATCTGCGGGTAGTACCACTTTATGAATTCGCGAATACCGGCCGCCCCCATATCGGGAATATGAAGGTAACCGACGCGTCCACCCGTGGCTTCCGACACGCGACGGCGATTGGCTTCGATCCAATCGAGATAGATCAGATTGCTTTCATCGGTGATGGGGCGGTACGAAACATTGCGAGCGCCTTCCATCGTGGGGCGAGTGTTGAGGGTGAGTTGCACCGGGTTGTCGGCCTTATTGCGCAGCAACCGGTACGGATCGTCGTTGCCCTTCAACTCTTCGCCGTCGATTGCCATGACGTAATCGCCAACATTGGCGTTCACGCCAATCTCTCGCAGCGGCGAGCGGTAAATATCTTCTTCATTTTCACCGGCGAATATTTTTGCGATGCGATATCGCCCTGATTGCTTGTCGAGCTGAAAACGGGCGCCAGCCAACCCATAACGCGGTCGTGGCGGAATTTGAAAATCACCGCCTTCGACATAGGCATGCTGCACGGTCAACTCAGAAACCATTTCACTGATCACGTAGTTCAGATCGGAACGGTGAGCGACATACTGCAAGAGCGGTTTGTATTGCTCGCGTAGCGCCGCCCAATCGTAACCGTGCATGTTCGTCACATAGAACCAGTCTCGATAGCGTCGCCAAACTTCATTGAAGATTTGATTCCACTCTTCAGCCGGCACGCGATCGACCATCAAACCGGAGGTCGAAACCGTTTTCCTGGATTTGTCCCCCTGAGGAGTGGCGTCGTAGACGTTGTAAGCAGGTCCCTGCGCGACGAGGACTTTGGAGCCATCATCAGAAAGGGAATAGCCGCGCACATCTTCGGCGAGGGTTGTTTCCTTGCGGTCTTTCAGTGAATAGATCTTCAAGACCGCGGGACGATCTCCGGAGCGACCGTAATAGAAAGCTGGACCGACGCCGTAAAGGATGTGCCCGGCCTTGGCGGAAAGACCACCGTAGTTTTCCGCGCCCAGTGGCACCCGCGCCACGCGCCGCTGAATGCCGTCGAAATCGATAACCAATGTTGCCGGCGGCTTCGCTTCAGCCTTAGGATCGGGTGATGCAGCCGGCGCTGCCGGTTTCTCAGTTTCCTGACCCGGCTCCTTATTCAATTCACGATTGATGTCCTTGGCGGGTTCTTTAGGCTCAATACCCGGTGGCGTGCCTTTAGGTTTGGCCGCTTCGTCAGTTTTCGCAATTGAGACTTCATCGCTTTCAGGCGGGAAGGGATGCTTTACATCTTTCCGCAACGCTAGCGTGTAGATATAGGCATCACGGTTCGTTGCGTAGTTGAATTCAATTTGCGAAATCTGCGGCGCGAATTCACGATCACTTAAGAAGTAAAGATAGTTGCCCTGCGGATCCCAGGCCGGACCGTAGGCATTGAACATGTCCTCAGTGACGCGATTAACTTTGCCATCGGTCGCATTCCAGATGTACACGGACGAAAATCCATTTCCGGAAACGCTCATGCTGAAGGCGAGGTAATTGCCGCGCGGCGACCAGGTGTAATCGCGAATCTGACCTCGCGGCGAATCAGCAATCTCAATCAGCTTGCGATCGGAGAGCGTCACCACATAAACCTTGCCATCCTTGTCACCGAAGGCTATGCGTTTTCCATCCGCTGCCCATTCGGGTTGATAGCGCATGGCCTTGCCGCCGCGAGTAATCTGCTCCGGCGTTTTCAAGCCATCCTGGGGGACCAAATACAATTCTTCTTCACCGCTCATATCGGATACGAAAGCGATCTGCGAACCGTCGGGCGACCAGCTGGGCCACTTATCGTGTGCTCCCGACGAGTGCGTCAGATTGCGAGTCGGTCCTTTCTCAATTGGCGCGCTAAAAATATCGCCGCGCGCGGAGAACACGGCACGTTCTCCTTTAGGACTAAGACCGACAGATTCGATTTGACCAGCAGCGGAAACCCGACTCGGGCGCCGCGCCAGGCCGTCATCGGGAACATTGATTGAGATTGGCGAACTTCTCTGGCTCTTCACGTCCAGAACCTGGAGCTCACCGTTAAGCTCGTAAATAATCCGGTCTTTATTGTCGGCGCTGGGCCAGCGCACGTCCCAAACTTTGTTGTTGGTGATCTGGGTAGTCTTTCCGGTGGGTACGTCAAAGGCATATAGATTAAAGTGCCCATCGCGATCCGAATTGAAATAGATCGTATTTCCCATCCAGATCGGGTCTCGTGTGGCGCGCGGTCCTTCGGTAATACGTTTCGTCGCGTAAGTTTTCAGATCAAAGATGTAGAGGCTATTGGCCTGGCCGCCGCCGTAACGCTTCTCCGGGCGAAAGTCACGAGACTGAGGCGAGTAAACCATCTGGGTGGAATCAGGCGAGTAGTCTCCCGAGCCTGCCTGTGGCATTGGCAAAGCTTCAGTCGCTCCCCCATCGACTGAAACTGAATAGAGGCGCGCGATCGGCAGCGACCACGAATCCTGCTGCGACTTAAAGAATGATTCTCTTACCGTCGCTCGACCATCCGTAAACCTGATTGTCCCATCCCCAACGGGGCGTGAGCGGTCCGCGCGCCGGATAGAAAGTCAGCTGGCGCGGCACGCCGCCGCCGGCGGGCATCACGTAAACCTGTTCATCTCCGTCGTACTGCCCGGTGAACGCGATCCATTTGCCGTCCGGAGAAAACTTCGCAAATACCTCCATGCCCGGATGTGCAGTCAAACGAATCGCAGCGCCCCCACTTGCCGACGCGGTCCAGAGATCACCGGCGTAAGTGAAAGCGACGCGGTCGCCGTGGAGGTCGGGAAAGCGCAGCAACTTGGTTTGCGCATAAGCAGTGGCGGACAAGACAAGCGTCGCCACGATCATTGTGACGATGCGAAAGGACAGACAAAAATTTCTCGTGAACAAGGGACAGCCTCCTCTAAAAAGTCGTTGAAGTTTTTGGGGAGTTATTACTTGCTTTGATTTAAGTTCAAAAGTTAGTCGGCGAAGCCGACGGCTGATAATAGCCCAGCACTTCAGTGCTGGGATCAGTGATCACAGATATCTAGTCCGCGAAGCGGACGGCTGAATCGAGCAGAGAACTTCAGTCGTCCGTTTCACGGACTCACATGCTGGGAATGGCTCGAATCCCAGCACTAAAGTGCTGGGCTATTGTCAGCCGTCCCGCTTCGCGGGACTCTCACTGAGTTTGTCCTGCAAATCTTAATCCCGAATAGTTGGACTTACGACCTCTACTTCCGATTCTTAAAAGCGTCGTTCAGATCGGTGTGCCGGCTGTTTAGCGGAACCTGGCGGCCGTCGATAAAGAGATGGCGAACATGAGTTCTAGTCTCCAGTAAATCACCGTCGGTCACCACCAGGTTTGCCATTTTGCCTACTTCAACTGACCCGAGCCGATCGGCAACATTAAGAATCTGTGCCGGGTAAAGCGTGACAGCCTTCAATGCCTCAGCTCGCGAGAGGCCGTAAGCCGCCGCCATGCCGGCGTAGTAGGGTAGATTGCGAACATTCGCGCCACCGTCGCCGCTGGAAATACAAAAAGAAACTCCAGCCTCGCGAAGTTTTGCCGCGCTTTCGTAGAGCGAGTCGTAGAAGTCATCTTCACGAATCGGCAAATCGAGAATGCCGGTAAGGATAACCGGAACGTTTTTCTCCTTCAGCAGGCTCGCAACTTTCACGGCATCCTCGCCTCCGAGAATGATCGCTTTTAGTTTCATCTCCTCGGCAAACTTGATCACACCGCGAATTTCACTCTCGCGCGTGGCGCGAAAGATCACCGGCCGCTCGCCTCGAACATACGGTACGAGCGCTTCTAATAATAAGTTCTGATCGGGCCGCGGCAATTTCGCGTCGTTTTTAAAGGCGTCCACGGCTCGGCCATAAGCCTCGGCATCGCGCAAGACCTTGCGAATCTGATCGAGCTGACGAGTTGCCGCGGCGAGAACTTCTGTAAGATCAGTTTGCTGTTGACTAAAAAAGCCGCCACCGCTGGATGTTTGCGGATAGTTAATTACAAGTGTGGCATGCGCAACGACTGCCATTTCCAATGGCGTCGTTCCTACCAGGTTGAGCAGCGCCCCTTGCCCTGAAATCAATCCCCCTGTCGGAAGCGACAACGCGTTAGTGATGCCGTCAACGCGTGTAACCGCAATGTGCGCGCTGTGTGGATTGACCGCGATTATTGCCTTAGCGTGGGGATTAAGGGGGCCAACTTCACCTGTATCCACGGTGCCGAATGCCCCCTGTCCAACCTCGACGAGACCCATCGAGGTTCCGGCATCGATCATGCCGGGATAGATAGAAAGACCACTGGCATCGATGGTTTGTGCATTTGCTGGGATTTCAACATTTGTTCCGACGGCCGCGATCTTGCCGTCGCGAATTACCACAGTGCCTTTTTCAATTTCAGCGCCGGAAACAGTGACGATGCGAGCGTTGCGAATTGCAAAAGTACCGCGCGCGGGCATGACGCCGGATTGAGTGGTGGGATTACCCGGCTGCTGCCCAACACTCACCGAACCCGCCAGCGCTACTATGACACTTAAAACAAAACAACGTTTCGTCATCCTTCGCCCTTTCACCGCGTCCCCGCGTCTCCCCATCTCCGCGTCACCCCATCTCCCTGTCTCCCTGTCTCGGCTTTTCACGGCTGCTCTACGCCTCCTTCCCAGAGGTCATCGTCGGCATTAGTTGGCCGGCGACGCCGCGGTGTTTGCGGCGAAGTGCCTCCCAGCGGCGGACGGTTAGGTTCAGCAGCTTCAAGTTGCGCTCGCTCTTTTAGTATGTCGGCGCGTCGTGCCAGATCCTGCTGCCTGTCAAAAAAGATATCGCCATCGACAAATGTGGTTTCCACGCGTGAATAAACACTGAGCGGATGACCGTTCCAGATCGCCAGATCCGCGTCCTTACCAACTTCGAGCGAGCCTACGCGCTGCTGAATGCCTAACTGCACGGCGGGATTCCAGGTGACGAGTTTGAGAGCTTCTTCCTCGGTGAGATCGCCATAGCGCATCGCCTTGGCAGCTTCGATGTTTAGACGTCGCGCGCGTTCGTCAGAATCGGAATTCATCGAAACTACCACGCCCGCACGCGTCATGATCGCTGCGTTATACGGAATCGCGTCATAGGCCTCAATCTTGTAGGCCCAATTGTCGGCAAAGATTGAGGCGCCGGCGCCGTGTTCCGCAATCTCCTTGGCTACTTTGTATCCTTCGAGTGTGTGCTGAAACGTCTTAATCTTGAAACCAAATTCGTTGGCCAGATTAATTAGCATGATGATCTCGTCTGCGCGATAGCAGTGGGCGTGGACGAAACGTTTTCCTTCAAGTACCTCCACCAGAGGATCAAGTTGCAAGTCGCGGCGCGGGGCGACCAGATTTTTCTCCTTGCGGGCAACAGCGGCGCGATACTCGTCCCAGGTCTTCCGATAGTCGCGCGCGCGAGTAAACGCTTCGCGAATAGTTTCTTCGACACCCATGCGCGTACTTGGATAGCGTCGCGTTTGCCCTGGCTGCGGCTGAAGAGTTGGAACGCTTGACGTTTTCTCCCAGCGCGAACTTGATCCCGGGAATGGCACCCGGAAAAATGAAGTCGGCAAGTGGCCGGCCATACTTGATCTTCACAACTGTATTCAACCCTCCGATTGAATTCGCCGAACCATGCAACAGGTTGAGACTGGTTACGCCGCCGGCCAACGCGCGATAAAGATCCACGTCATTGGGATTAAGAACATCATCGGTACGGGCCATGGAAGTGACGGACAGTGTGCCCTCGTTAATCGTGTCGAGCATCGAGTGTGAATGACAGTCGACGATGCCTGGCATCACAAACTTTCCGGTTGCGTCAATCACTTTCGCATTTGCGTTGGCCCGCAAACTATTACCAATCGCTGCAATCTTGCCGTTACGGATCAGGACATCGGAATTGGTCAGAGTGCCGCGGGTAATGGTGAGCACGGTGGCGTTACGTATCAGTGTTTCCTGATTTGCGCCGCGAGTCTGGGCAATCGTTGGTAACGTGACCGCTGGCAAGCATGGTGCAGATTAAAGCGTCAATTAGTAAGCTTCTCATTGTTGCTGACCTGTTCATCGGTGGTGAATGTGGTTTCGCACAAGACATCGGATTTGGCAGTTACGCTGAAAGCGTTCGCAAATTCCAGCCCAGGGCAGCGCCCTGGGTTTCGAGCAACAATTCCATTTAGCGAACGCTGAAAGTGTTCGCGCCAGGCTCACGAACCCTTTCAGGGTTCACGGCCCATCACTCAGCATCTCGGTTACCCAGGGCGTTGCCCTGGGCTGAAATTAGCGAACGCTTTCAGCGTTTCTTGTCCAGATTCATTTCTGCCGAATTCCGGTGAAGCGCGCGAAGCCGATTTCGGAACTGATTATTCCCCGGATTTCATCACCAACAGCGCTGCCGGCAATCGACATTTCCACGACCTTACCCTCGACGCGAGCGCGTACAACGAATTGAAACCCTGAGAAATCGACTGTCCCTCCGTTAAGCTTGGTGGTCCCAAAGGGACTCTCCAACACACCGGTTAGCGTTGGGCCTTGCTGCGTAAGATTGAGAGTTCCGCGAAACGTCTCCAATCCGACTAGCACATGAAGTAACCAAATTCCGGACAGTTCTGAATTATCGCTGAACGCTGAATTCCCGGGCGCTGATTGCGCACGGCTTCCGCTGAATGTTCCCGGAGCCCGACCTACAAAAGTTACGTTGCCCTGCATCTCGTTACCAGTCAGCTTACCGGTGAATGTTGCTTCCGTTGTCTGGCCTTCAAATGTCACCGGCACTGTAAATCTAAAGTCGCCACCAGTGCCAAGTGAGGCGTTTGAAATCTCGGCAGTACCAAGCGCGCCCTGAATTGAACCGCGCAGCCGGTCGCCTTCTTGTTGCAGCACCATAGTCATGGCGAGATCGGCGGAACCCGTATTAACCGTCAAAGTCCACGTGCCGGTCGCTGTCGGAGCAGCAGTTCCGCCAGGTGCCGATGCGGTTGCTGGCTTCAGGTCCGCGGGCCGGCCATCAATAAAGACATACGCAAACGAAGGGTTGCGAGTGAAGAGTTCTCCCCGTGTAACGGTGAGATTGCCAATCTTGCCGACTTCAATTGAGCCGAGTCGATCATTGACGCCAAGGATCTCGGCGGCTGAGATAGTTAGAGCACGCAAGGCATTTTCACGCGAGAGTCCATTTTCAATTGCGCGTGCGATGTTGGGATAAAAGTCCGCCGTGTTCGTCATCGCTCCCGATTGAAAAGCAAACTTCACACGCGCCGTGGCCAACCGACTCGCGGTCTTCTGCGCTTCCACACGCTCGCGTAGTACGCGCAGCGGTTCCGGATCCGCTTCCGGCATCGATGCAGTTGTGCGCCGCGGAAAGTTTAGCGAAAGCAACACCGGAACATTTCGTTCACGCAAGCGCTCCGCAACTTTTCCCGCTTCGAGTCCGCCGGCAATGATCGCGCGCAGCTTGAATTCTTCCGCAAGGTCAAGCGCCCGGGTAATTTCTCTCTCGGTGTCGGCATACATGATCACTGGCAGCGAGCCGTCGAGTGCCGGGAGCAACGCCGCCAGCGCCCGATCCGGATCGGGCCGCTTCATTCCCCGGGGCGCCCGCGCGTAAATTTGCTGCGCTTCGCGATAGCGATGGGCGTCAAGCATCATTTGACGCAGGACGGCAAAAACACCCATCAGCGAGTTTGGGATAGACGCCGGTCCGCAGGGGAGTGAAGCCGACATGCAACGCGACCGGAGAACGCACGATCATTTCCTGAGTCGTTTCACCGGCGAGATTGATTAACGCTGACTGGCCCATCCAAATGCCCTGGCGCGGAGCTGACAACGCCGTCGTGATTCCCAGCTGTCGTGCTGCTTCAATTTGCTCGCCGCCGGGTTTAATAAAATCTTCGGCCAGCACCTCTGGTTGCAAGCCTGCAGGCTGAGAAGAATTGAGCGCAGTTAGTGGGGTAGCTTGTGGCCGCTGGCCTCCGAAACCCCCGCCACGCCGGTGTCGCTGTAGGTGAAGGAGAAGGCTGAGATATTCCCAAAGAGGTATTGGAGTCGAAGAGTCCTGGATAGACAGTCAATCCGTTGCCGTCGATTATTCGAGCATCTGCGGGAGCCGAAACATTAATGCCGACTGCAGCTATTAAGCCGTCGCGAATCACGACCGTGCCGCGCTCGATCGTAGGCCCAGTGACCGGCACGATGCGCGCGTTGGTGATGGCGTAGGTATCGATCGCGCTACGTTGCGCTGAAGAAGATCGAGTTAAAAGCAGGCCGATTCCAATTAAGGTAATGATTGCCAGGGCAACGGCCAATTTCCGGTGTCTAACGGCCAACGTCCAAGGTCCAACGTCGATACAATGGCCCAATTTTAGTTCAGCATGAGAACGGCAACCGACATTGGACTTTGGGCATTGGACTTTGGACGTTGGGCTTTGAACCTTGGACTTCATTGTTATTCCCACTTCACGGTGCCTTCCTTGCTCGTGTCAATCTGCGGCAGTTCCTGAACTTCGTTAAAGAGATAGCCCTTGATGTTGTCAAAGAGAAAATTCTGCGCGTCAGGGTTCGTCAAATCCAGGCCGTAGTGATTGATGATCTGAGTTTGCTTCTGCAACCAACCACTCCAACAGGGTTGGCAAATTTCATTCGCAAGCCGCTGTCCTAGTTCATTGGGAAACGGAGCGAAGCCCAGTGATGGTCGTTTCTCTCCACAATGTTTACATTTGATTGTGTCAGCCATAAATCCCCCCACTGTTTCGAGTTTCAGGTTTCAAGTTTCAAGTTTCAAGTTTCAGGTTTCAGGTTTTGAGTCTCGAGTCCGTTTTTCCGATATGGAAATTAAACTGTTTCCAATCACGACCTCGACACTCGGAACTCGAAAACCTGAAACCTGAAACCTGAAACCTGGAACCTGAAACTCGAAACCCGAAATTTAGCCTTGCGCTGCCCGAATCGCCGACAAAACTTCCTCGTCCTTAGGGCGAAATAATCCCAGCGGCTGCACCTTGCGATGACGAATGATGCCTTGCGCATCAATTACAAAGACCGAGCGCGCCACTTTGCCGGGAATCAACGAGCGAGCGCCATACAGGTTCGCGACATTTTGATCACTGTCTGATAAGAGCCGCAACGGCAGCTCGTGATTGCTTGCAAACTTTTGGTGCGACTCGACGGAGTCCGTTGAGATCCCCACAACTTCCGCTCCTGTCGCCATGTAGTCGTCCCAACGATCGCGTACCGAACACATTTGGCGTGTACAGATTGGCGTCTCGTCGCCAGGGTAGAACAGCAAAACGACAACTTTGCCGCGCTGATCAGATAACTTCCAGGAATTTCCGTTGCCATCGGGCAAACTGAAATCGGGAGCTTCAGACCCCAGGGATGCTTTCTCAGTTCCACTCATTGTTGGTTTCGAGTGCTTAGAATACATCCATAGTATGGCTTTGCAAAAAGTAGTCGGTGTTTGCCGAAAGGTAATGTCGATGCAACCTGAATGACCAGGTTCGACTGGATAGATTCCATTTACGGTCCAATGCGTCCTTTAGGACGCTAGCCCGAAGGGCATTTAGGCCAGCCGTTGTACGGCTGGTTAAGATTGCCAGAGTTTTTTCAGGGGCCGCTTTAGCGGCCTTTCGGATTCTGACTGGGTTTCCATCTTCCAACACATTATTCTCGACGCAGATTTTCACCTCGTGCCTACAAAGGACCTCACATGCCTAAGAATGTCTATAGCGAAATAAATCTGCACATGACCTGGCACACTAAAATGATGATCCTGTACTCTTCAATGAGATTGAGAACAGAGTCCACCACTATTTAGAAAACAAAGTACGAAAGACAAAAAATGTGATCTTCCATGCAGTCGGCGGAATTGAGGATCACGTTCATCTTGTCGCGTCAATCCCACCAAGTTTGCTTGTGAGTGAATGGATAGGGAAACTTAAGGGCGGTAGTTCGTTCTACACCAACCATGAGATCGTAAATCGCAAACTTCTCGATTGGCAGGACGGATATGGTGTGGTGAGTTTTGGAACGCGGGATCTAGCGTGGGTGATTAAGTATGTGAAAAATCAAAAAGAGCACCACGCAAAGAAGACAACCAATTCGCGCCTTGAAAAGTGCTCGGATGAAGAAGGCCGCTGAAGCGGCCTCACCTAATCAAAATTGCCGATTGAACCAGCCGTAAAACGGCTGGCCTATTTGCCCTTCGGGCTAGCGCCGTAAACGGCGCAATTGAACCCTGGACACCTAGCTTTGACTAGCACGAATCCGTGGCAGCACTTCCTGTCAACCGCTGCTCCATGGTTTGTCGGCCCGCATAACAGATCCGCAGAAAGCTGCACATGCCGCAATGTCGCGCCGGACGAACGGGAAAGTCCTCCGGTCCACACGAATTAATAATCCGTTGCATGGCCTCGTCAATCGCTGCCGTGCATGCTTCCCGCGTCAGCATTTCTTCCGGCACAGTCCATTCGACATTGGGATGAAGAAAATGAAGCGTCCCGCGAATGCGGCAACCAGTCTTCACCAGCTGCGGCAATAACTCGTGGACCGCGAGCGCATATGCCTGCATTTGCAGTTGATAGTCTGAGGCGGCGACGCGAACCTGTTCGGCAATCAAGGCAGCCGAGCTGAGTTCAGCGCTTACCACAGGAACAGGATTTTCAGGTTCTGCTCCGGAAAACTCGAAAGCAAACTGACCGGGGGACGCTTTTGCATGGGCATGTCCGCGTTTGCCTCTTGCCGTTGCTACGACTAAAGGTGTCTGCGCAGGGCGTGGCGTCTTCACCTGAACCTGGTTTTCAGGTAGCGACGAGAATGCGGGGTCGATGCGGTTAGTCTTAAAATCGATGATCTCAACCTCGACACCGTTACCGGTGGCTACCGGAGAGATCAGTAACTTATCAATCGTGCCGGTAATCATTCCTAAAGGCCGACGCAGACGAAAGCTGAGTTCGCTCCAGAGTCCGGCGGCCTCATTTGGCAGTTGATACGTTGCTTCGCCATTTATCTTGCCCGCCTTCTCGGCCCGGGCGAACACCGCGCTGGAGAGATAGTTTTGCGCGAGTGGCCACAGCTCTCTTAATGCCTCGTCTTCATTGATGTCTCCCAGGCGATCAGTCAGCTGCGCCTGACGTGAGTGAATCACGTCGACAAAACTTTGCTTCAATTGCCTCTCTGCGGAGTCTCCGGGTGAGTAAGTTTCGCAGAACCGGTGAATCACCGCCCCCTTTAAGGTCGCATTCAGATTCGCCGGAGGCTCGGGCGCTTCGGCGTTGTTCCAAACCGCCAGTTCGTCGACAGTGGGCACCTGCAACACGCGATCGAAGTAGTACTGCCGGGGACAGCGCTGATAATTAATCAGTTGCGTAACACTAAGGCGGTGCAATGCACTGCCAGCAGCCGGAGCAATCGGCTGCAATAAGGGGAACGCTTCGGATAGCGACCCGGCCGACTCGGGAATTTGCGGTTCAGTCTCCGGAGCCGGCGAAGGCTGCGAGTCTCCAGAACGTAGAGGATTCAGCGTCAACATTATTTCGACGCCATCGGCTAACTCCACGACTCCACTTTGCGATCTCAGTTCCCAGATCCAGCGACTGCCAAATCCACCTCAGCCACGTTTCAGGTTTCGCATTAAGACTTTCGAAGTCTTTGGAGGTTCCGGAAAAAATTAACCGGTCTTCAGCGCGTGTCGCCGCCACGTATAGCAAGCGCATGCTTTCAAACTCTTCGCGCCAGGCATTGCGCTGCTCGAAAGAAGTGAAACTGAAGCCGGCCACGCGGTTGGTGCGTCCATCGGGAATCTTTAACGTCAAACCGCGATGACGATCGAGCAGGAACCAACTGTCCGCTACCCGCGAGTAGCGCTGCAGCTCTGGAATGATGACGATGGGAAACTCAAGACCCTTAGCCTGGTGGATCGTCATCAGTCGCACGGCATTTGCGGCTTCGTCAATTTGCCCTTCGCTTTCGCGACTGCCAATCGCCTCGAACTCCTCGACATAACGCACAAAATCTCGAATTAAATAATTGCCGGATTGTTCAAAGCGCGCGGCCAGGGTGTAGAGCCGTTCGATATTAGCCAGACGCTGAGCGCCATCGAAGTTAGCGGCAATCACTGTCTGGTATTCCGAACGTTCAACGGCAAAGCGAAGCAGATCGTCCAGAGGATAATGATGCCGCCGGTTTACTAGTTCACTGATGAAGTCGGCGGCACTGTTCAGCAATTCATGTTCGGCTTCATCTATGTAGGCGATCTCGCGATGGCGCCGCAGCGCCTTGAACAGCCGGCGAGTTTTTGTGAAGTGATAGATGGGATCACCGCTGTCCTGGTCCTTGAGCCAGGGTGCACAGCGGAGCGCGAGCAGGGCATTGTCGGAAATGCCGACCAGGGGCGACCGCAGCACGGCGGCCAGGGCCAGCTCATCAGTCTTGTTGTCCAGAAAGCGCAGCAACTGAATCAGATCGGTAATCTCTTCGCGCTCATAGAAGCCACGCCCGAGGACTGTCTGGTAGGGAATGTTGGCGCGGCGAAAGACTGATTCGTAGGTCTGCACATTGGTCATTGCTCGGAACAACAAGGCGATATCGCTGTACTTAACTTCCCCAGCGGTGTTGCCTTCGGTTATCAGTCTGCGAATCCGCCGGGCTAATTGTTCCGCGTCAAGCTCGCGGGAATTCACTTCGATTCGCGACTCATCTTCGACATTGGTTTCGGCCACACTCTCGGTAGAAACCAGCAGCTCGACCAGGGGGCCGCTGTCGCGCACATTGCGTTTGGCGACGCTGAGTTCGTGCCCGACATAACCAAGTTCTTCACGTTCCTTTTCACCGACCGGGGCGCTGGGCTGAAACAATCGGGCGAAGAAATAGTTGAAAAAATTGATTAGCGGCGGCTGACTGCGAAAGTTGAGGCGCAACGGCTGTGACGAGCCACCGGCAGCGACTAACGTTTCGGTCATTTCACGAAAGACATCCACGTCCGCTCCGCGAAATCCATAGATTGACTGCTTGCGATCACCGACGATGAACAGGTTGGCGCGTTCGCGGCGGCCCGGCTGCAACGCCAGCCCTTCGAGCAAGCGGCGCTGCAAACTGTTTGTGTCCTGAAATTCGTCAACCAGGAAAAACTTGTAACGCTCCGCCGCGCGCGTGATCACTTCCGGCCGCTCGAGTAGTTCAAGCGCTTTTAGTTCCAGGTCCGCAAAATCGAGCGCCGACAACTTGCGCTTTTCTTCGTTTAGACGCTCGTCGACACGAATCAACAAATGAATCAGCTCCAACGCGTAATCCTGTGCGAAAAGATCCAGGCACAGTTGAGGGACACGTCCAGCCAAATTCTTTTCCCAGATCAGCTCATCCAGTGCCGTGACCGCCCTGTCAAAAGGCGCTCGGGCTTGGGGACGCACCTTACGGAAGTCTGAAACGGCGCGACAATAATCTGCCAACGTTTCGGGCGTGGGGGTCTTTTCCAGCAGCGGCTGAAGTTCTGACCAGGCGGCGATGACCTTGCTATGGCTGGCTCTCTGGGCGAGTGTCGTTCGCGGTAGTTTCAGGAACTCATTCATAGTCAGCGACAATTTATGAAGCGCCGCGGCATGATCCTCCTCGGTTACGTGCGTTGCGGCGGTTTTCACTGCGAGTTCGCTTAACTCCAAACCCTGCCCGCGCACTTCGCGATACATCTGGGCTAGTGCGGTAGCCAGTTGTCCGCGGCCGAAGCCCAGCGTCAACCAGGAAATCTTGGCGTGACCCAAACCGATAAATTCATTCAGTACTTCTTCGACCACCCCCTCCAGCAGCATCGCGGTCCGGTGTTCGTCGAGCAAAAGGAATTGCGGATCGATGCGCGCTTCAACCGGAAACTCCCGCAGCAGCCGCGAGCAGAAACCGTGGATTGTAGTGATCACCGCGCCATCAAGGGTGCGTTTATAACTGAGCAACTGCTTGCGGGTTTTGCCTGATGCTGCTTGCAGGAGCTGATCGAGTTGTTCGCGAAGCCGCTCGCGCATTTCATTGGCCGCACGATTGGTAAAGGTGATTGCGACGATTTGATCGATTGAGGGGTTGTACTTAAGCAGGATGTGGAGGTAACGCTCAACCAGAACCGTAGTCTTGCCTGAACCCGGTCCAGCCGTCACCGAGAGGTGCCGGTCAACCGTGAAAGCAGCTGTGGCCTGCTCGGGTTCAAGCTGATGCTTTGGGTTCATATACAAGAAGTCAGGAGACAGAAGTCAGAAGTCAGAAGTCAGGAGTCAGAAGCTTTAGTGTGAATCTTATTTAGTGTTTGTTCGTGTGCTTTCGTGGTTCGTCGATTCGTTCCGGCCGCTCCCTCAGCAAGTAAATAAAAACGATCCACGAAATTACACGAATCGAGCACTGGACATCTCGCAGCGGCTTGCCGCCATCCGTGCGGTAAGGCTTAGCCTTACCGTCAATGCCTCTAAGAGATGAGGCTATGCCTCCATTCGAATTGAGGCACAGCCTAACTTAGGAGAAGATCTCCCCGGTAAGGCAAGTCTTACCGCACGGAAAACGGCAAAGCCGAACCTATCTCCTGCCTTCCTCCTCGCGATTTGGCGGTTTCGTGTGATTTCTTGGATCGTTAGACCTATTCGAGGCCAGAAAAACGATCCACGAAATCACACGAAACGAACACCAAACAACCTGCGCTTTCCGCCTGCTCCTGCCTACTGCCTACTGACTTCCCTGGCGTCTCTTCCGTTCAATCCGATACGTGTCGTAACGGCAGACAGCAGCAAAGTCACAGAAGCGACAAGTCTTCAATTTTTGCGACGGCTCGACTTTGAATAGCCCGGCCCGCATGCCATCGATGAAATCCCACACCTTCGCAATCGTCGCCGCACGAATCCGTTGCCATTCGTCCTCGCTGATTAAAGAACCCACACGGGGATTGAGCCCGGAGTGTTTGATGAAGTCCTTTCTGTGCAAACCCTTGTTACGCCGATCAGTTCCACCTCGAATTACGTAGTAACCCCCGCCCGCTACCTCCTGCTCAGGAAAGATCAACTTCTCAAGTGCTTCGATGTAGATCGGCAACTGCAAACTGCGGCCGGCTTCCATATCTATTAATGTGGAGCCGGTAGAAAGTTTGTAATCGTAGGCGATCAGAGTTTGATCCGCAGCGATATCCACACGATCAATCTGCCCACTCAATTTGATCGTCTCGGGACCAACAAAAGTCGACCGCGTCATCTCCAGCGGCTCACCTCTCGAATCCGGATCCCTCGTCCCGGCCGAAGGCAACCCGAACGCTACTTCGAAATAGGCCGGCAAGACTCCCTGCCCGGCCGCATTCTTCTGCATCTCCAACTCGTACAAGAGCACCTGATCCAAAAGGATCTTGCGAATCTCCTGATCAATCTTCCAGATTTGTTTGTTTAGTGCCGGGACAACTTCTTCGTGTTCCTTAAAGACAGCGTCGGCAAGCTCTCGCAATTCTTTTTGCAGAACCTTTCGATCGAATTGCTCCAGAGGTTGGCGACGATGCGCTTCGAAGAAGCGGCGCAGGATGTCGTGGAGCAGCTTACCGGCGTCGATGGCCTGCAAATCTAGTGCGGCCTCACCACGCGGCTCGAGTTTTAGAACTCGCTGACCAAAAAATCGATAGGCGCAATTGCCGTACACACTCAAACCACTCGCGCTATGCACAAAGTCGGGACCAAATCGCTGTTTCAAAAGTGCAATGAGGTTTGGATCGGTGATCTGTCCATCGTAAGGGCCGAAGGCAAAGCCGGCGCGTTCTCGTTCAATCTCGATGCGCCGCAAGGCAGAGTCGCTGACGAACCCGTCATTGCGCGCCAAAGTCAGAAACTTTTGAATGCGCGGACGGGGCAACAAGTTTTCGGTGTCCGCTTTGCGCAGCTGACGTTCCTGTTGTCGAACGAGGGCGATACTGAGTTCACTGCTGCGGGAAATCTGAGGCAGATGTTTGCCATCGTAATCACGGCGGATGGTTTCAGTTGCAATCGTGTGGGGTGCGACAGCGCGGCGCAATTCGTCGATGTAATACGACGCCACTGTTTCGGAATCGTCTTCAAGAACCAGGGGCCGAGTCAGATAAAGTCGTTCCGTAGCGCGACAAGCGGCTTGATAGAAATAGTGTTCCTCCTTTAAGAGCGTTGCCGGAGAAATATCTTCGAGCGTCAGACCGTATTGTTTCAGCCGTTCCCGTTCTTCATGGGGATAAATCCAATCGCGTGAAGCGCGCAAAGGAAACCCGCCCTCGACCAATCCCGCGATAAAGATTGCGCGAAAGCGGAGACCGCGAACATCAGTGGCCTCGAGAATGCGCAAGCCGCGCGGATCAGCAGCCCGCAACAGTTGTGACTGCGAACCCAGGCAGCGACGAACTTCCTCAATGAAAATGGCAAGCTTAATTTCCGTGCGCGGCGCTAGTGGTGTCCAGACAAACTCAATCGCTTTGATGGCAGCAATGAATGCGCGTCGCAACGCCTCCAGGCTGTTGAAGTTGAGCAACGTCTGCGGCAATTCGCTGTCTGAAACATCGGTCTTGACGGGACGAGCAATCTGCTCGGCGAAACTGAGTTTGTCAAACAATTGAATTAGTTCGCGTCGCAGAACGGTAGGACTACCAACGAGAGGCACTGCTTGAATGTGACTCGTAAACTCCTCGATGACCAGCAAGGCCCATAAGATAGAAGCTGGATGAACGTCGCGGGCCGGACGACGTTTCTTTTCGACATTCTTCTCGTCCAACTTTACGGTTTCCGCATTCTCTACTTGATCGGCTTCATCCGGATCGCGAGCTTGCTCGGCTGATTCAATGTTGAGGAGTTCTTTTGTAGCCGCAGCTCCAGGCAGCATTTTGATTAAGCGCTGCGCCCGTCTCGCCCATTCGCTCAACGGCAACTCGCTGCCCACAAAAGCAAACGTATTTTCCAGCGCGTCCGCGTCCCACACGCCAACCCGATAGCGCGTCCGCAACTTGTCGCGACGATCTCCCTGTGAATCGTCGAACCCAGAAATAAGGTGAAGACCCTCAGCCTCGAATCGTTGCGTCAGGTTGTCGATTTGTTTCTGGCTAAGCCGGAAGTATTCCGACTTGACCAGATCGGCGAGCTCCGAAACCCGCGGATTTACAGGCTCTTCGGGAATCAAGGTTTCCAGGACGCCCAAGAGTTTTAAGGCCGCCCGCAACGCGGGAATGTCATTCACTTCGACGCGTGTTTCGAGATTGCACCCCAACGACTCCTCGCGCATCACGCGCGTAATCGTTTCCGAGTAGGTAGCGCGCTGGCGCACAACGAGCGCGATGTCCGCCAACCGGTAACCTTCGCGAAGCACGAGGCGCTTAATCTCTTTGGCGATTGCCCGTATCTCCGTATCACGATCGCCACATTCGAAATAACGAATCTCAGAAGCAGGTGTTGGTTGATCATCCGCACCGGCCGGAGGATCTAACTCTGGATTGAACAGGTTCTCCCGCAGCTTCGCTAATGAGCCTTGTGACGGCGCCTGCGCATCACCAGTCTTGCTTACGAATGGCTCAATGCTGTTGAGGCGATCGATCGTTTCTTGAAAGGGGAGAAAGATTTCCGGATTGCGTTCATCGTGGTTCAAGTTGACGATGACTTCAGGGATGCGGGGAATCAGTAGCCGCAATATTTCGCCTTGAACTGGCGTGAAATCAAAAAAGCCGTCGAGCACCAGAAGCTCGACATGCTCCAGCCACGGAAGCTGAACGGGTTGTTGATCCAATTCTCCTCTGAGCACACCCACTGCCCGCAACTGGTCAGCATCTGCTTCCGTAATTTTGAACTCGCGAAGCAAGTCAGCATAGGTCGTGTAAATCAATGCTACTTCCTGATCGAAATCGATTTGCCGGGCGATGCCTGAGTCAACATCACCGTCAGACCCAATGTCGGCAACCCGTGAAGCAATAATTGCAGAGACGTCTGCCGGTGTTTTGGCGGCACGCTCGATCTCTCCAATCAAAGTCGTGATGGTGTTGACGCAGCCTTCGCGACGGGCTAGCGGACCGATGGCCTTGAGCTGACCCGTTGCCGACAGGCGCAGCAGGATTTGGGAAACGAGACTGCGTTTGAGCGGCAGCTCTTCCTGATCTATGGGCAGACGTGGCTTTAAATGTTGACCCGTTTCATCAACGGCGGTGGTTAGGAGGCGCCTGACAAAACCGCGAAAGAGGTAGACAGGCAGTTCATTCCAAAGGCCATGATTCTGTTCGCCATCGAGTATTCCGGCAGTGACGAGTTCGAGGAGCGGGTGCGAGGCTGCGAGGTAAACAAAGCGATCGGATTTCTTTTCCGCCACCAGATCGGCGCAACGTTGGATCAAGCGCGCACGATTGCTGCCCAGCAGCGGACCTAACCAAATTTCTTTAGACAAAGCCACTCCGTGAGATTGAGATTACTTCGAATTGAGTTTAGCAGAAGAGAGCGAGAGGGGTACTTGTCAGTGAGACGCGGGAAGTGGGCTGTGGGTAGTGAGCAGTGAGCGTCGGTTCGTCACGAACTCGCGGCTACGGTACGGGAGCGGTAGCGACCGCATTCACGATCGTGACCCAGTAGGTCTGGACCTAAACACTGCCTAGTTGAATGCGGTCGCTACCGCTCCCGTACTGTAATGGGCCGCACTACCAACCGCCCGCTGTCCAGTGCCACCAGCGTTTATTCATCCATCCCCGGCAGTCACTCTGAACAACGGAGGCGTCTCTTCGGTAATCTCCTCGGGTTCATCCGCCGCCAGATCCGACCTCTCCTCTTCCAAATGGAGTCGCTCACTCGACTTGTCGATCAGCACCAGTGGTTTGACTTCCTGCCCTTCTAATGCGGTCTCAATAAGATTCAATGGCAGTCTCTTACTTGCCTTCGCGCCTAACTGCAGCACGCGTTCGGCGCGGCTAATCAAATTCCCTTTGCCCGAAGTCAACTTGTTGTGTGCCGCGTCGTAGCTATCCTGTGTTTGTCGTAACTTGACGCCGATATCCTTCAAATCATCAACGAAGCCGACAAACTTGTCGTAGAGAGCGCCCGATTGATTCGCGATTTCCAAGACGTTTCGTTTTTGAGTTTCTTGCCGCCAGATGTTTCGGACGGTACGCATTGTGGCCAATAAAGTAGACGGACAGACGATAACGATGCGTTTGGCAAAAGCGTCGTCAAAGAGCGTCGGATCTCTCCGCACTGCAGCTATGAACGCAGGTTCAAGAGGCACAAACATCAAAACAAAATCAAGACTAGTTAGTTTGTAGTGATCTTGGTACGATCTTAGATCCAGCTCCTTGATGTGGACTCTGATTCCCGCGATGTGTTTTCTCAACTCTAACTCGCACTCTGCTTCGTTCTCCGAGGAACAGTGGCGCAAATATGATGAGAGGTTAATTTTTGAATCGATAACCAGATGGCGATTCTCCGGTAGCGCAACTAGCACATCTGGTTGAGATCGCCTTCCATCCTCTGCTATTAACGTTTCCCGAATTGAATATTCACGGTCTTTAACGAGGCCCGCCTTCTGTAGAATCTCTTCAAGGATAAACTCACCCCAATTACCCAGGGTCTTAGATTGTCCCTTCAGAGCGTTCGTGAGGTTAATGGCATCTTGATCCATCCTTTCATTCAAGCCCCGCAACTTCTCAATCTCGTCCCTCAGTGACACCCGTTGCTGAGACTCCTGATCATAAGTTTGTTCAACTCTCTGCTTGAACTCGGAAATCTGTTTGCCAAGTGGTTTTAAGAGGGCATCTAAATTAAGTTGGTTTTGTTCAGTAAATCTCCTGCTCTTGTCATCTAGAATCTCGTTGGCCAGATTTTTGAACTCGTTTCCCAGGACTTCCTTGAATGCAAGCTTCTCTTCAAAGGCCTTCTGCTGCTCGACAAGCCTTACCCGGTTCGCAGCGACTTCAGCGTTTAGCGAAGAGCATTCCTCTTGCAAATTGGAAATCCGGTTATCCTTGGCTCCAAGCTCGGAAAGGGCCCTTTCCAGACTCGTACCCTTCGAGGAAATACGTTCTCGAAGGACTAGCCAAGTGATCAGAATACCTGCGGCAATGCCACCCAATAATATTGTGAGTGTATCGAGCATTCGCTTTTCAGAGACTGGTCGGAGTCTAACAGAAGACGTTGCAAACACGAAACAGCAGCCCGTAAACGGGCCGGCGGTTCCAGTCCAAAGTCCAAGGTCCAAAGTTCAAAGTCAGGTTTGGGATCTTGACGTTGGACGTTGGACGTTGGACATTGGACGTTGGACTAAGTTCATCTTCCAAAACACGCAACCATGCGCTCGTAGACTTTCCGGGTAACACGCACGTCGTTCAGATTGTATTCGCGAATTTCTGCAAGCTTGTCTGACGCATACATCTCAAAAACTTTGCTGCCCTCCGCTTCCGCAGTCTTGCTCGACTCAATTCCCAACGACCAGGCGATGTCGTCCAAACTAACAAAGCGCTTCGCGCCCAGCCACCAATGGTGCATCGTGTCGTAAACCCCACGTACGTGAAATTCAGACAGATCGATGAAGCGGCGCACCGGAATCTCGTTGATCAGGCAGCGTTGAAAGATGTACGGAAGATCGAAACCCAGAATATTGTGTCCCACGATCTCATCAGTGTCCGGGTCATAGTCTTTCAATAGATTCAAAAAGCCAGTTAAAGCGCGGCGCTCGTGTTCCTCATTGCCGTCGGCATCGATACCAAAGACATGTTCCGTTTGGTTCAACTCCATTCCGTCCAATTGCGTTCCGGGAATCGGTCCAACATGCACTGCAATACAAAGAATGCGTCCGGAAGTCGCGTTCAGCGATCCCAATTGGTAACAACGCTCCTCCTCAGCGGCAATGTCGGCGAGGTAACGCTGCTGTTGCTCCAGTCGCATGTTGCCTAGTCGCATGAGGCGTTCGAGCTGAGGGCCGACACGCTCGCGAAAATCCGGTAGTGCCAGCGTTTCGATATCCATCGTGTAAGCCAGCGGTAAGACAGGTTCGGCATTTTGATGTTCGCGATACTGCTCGATGGTGATCGGACGATATTCCGCAACAACGAATTGGGGGCGATCCTGAAAACTTTCGAGCCGCCCGGTGATTCCCCAGAGTCCGGTGGTGATCTCCTTACAAACATCAATCACTTCCGACCAAATCCGCAGCGACATTGATCCGGTCGCATTGCGAGCGACGACGTCGCAAAAACGTTTGCCTTGCTGCGTACGGCGATCGCGAACATTCGTAACGACGACCATTAGCCACGCGTCTTCACCGTACTGAAGTTCGGGGATTGGAACGTTTCCCTTCATGTTGTTTCTATCTCAAGAAAGAAAAAAATTTTCCATTTTCCATTTTTCATTTCATTTGTCATTCTGGATTCAAGTGCAGACTAAACAGAGCGCCTTCGGCGCTGCGCTGGCTGATTCAGCCGATCACTGGATGGGACGTCCAGTTGCACTTCCAAATTGAATCCGCGAAACACAAATGAAAAATCAAAACTGAGAAATGAGATATGGAAAATGGGTTTTTAAGCTTTACCCTCCACTCTCTTCACCTCCGCCTCGATTCGTCCGGTCAGCATCAACCAGATCATTTTGTAGTCGCCCATGAACGACCAGAGCGGGTGCTGAAAAGTGGCCGGCCGATTCTTTTCAATGAAGAAGTGGCCTACCCAGGCAGCGCCATAACCGGGGATGAAGCCGAGGAAGAACAACCACCAGCGTCCCGTCGCGATGAAGTACACGATGCAGGCAATGCCGACAGTCGTGCCCAGCAGGTGAAGCAACCGCGTCGCCGGCTTGCTGTGTTCGCCCAGATAGTGAGGCCAGAAGTCTGCGAATGAGTTAAATGTTTCTTCGCTCATCGTCCTTGTTAGTCTACTAAGACTTTTACGATTCCGAGAACAGGCGCGCGTAATCGTCACGATGCGCCGGCTCGATGTGCGCCAGCTGCAAATTCTCTTCGACGTGATTGATACTGCTCATTCCAATCAATGCTGTGGTGATGCCCGGAGTCGAACGCACAAACTGGATCGCTGTCATTGCGTCGGTGGCCAGTGAGCCCAACGGTTCGGTAATAGTTTCTGGCAGACCCTGCGCGACTCGTCCCTGGAGGATTGAGGCACTTGAAACGACTGTAACGCCGAGCGCCGCAGCTGCGGTAAGCACCGTCACGGGCTCGCCGTCCTGAAGGTTTTGATTGGGAAGCATCAGCGCTTCGGGCATTGCGAGATTGAAAGGCAGTTGTATGAAACGAAAACCGTGCGACTCTCCTCCAACCTCCGCTGCAGTTTGAACCATGCGCTCGAGTGAATGACTTCCCTTTGCACCCAGCGGCTGGCGAAACCCGTTCCACGTTGCCACACCGTACATCTTCAGTTTGCCCTTCGCGATATTGCTTTCCAGTGTCGCAAATGCCAGGCGCAATCGCTCGTAGAATTCCGCTTCCGAAACTGCACCAAGTTGCGACTCAGGATTGTGGAGGTAGTAAACATCGACGCACTCTAACTCGAGATTCCGCAACGACTGCTCCAGTTGATTCTGCAAATAAGCTGGAGTCATGCAATGACTGCCGCCCACAATGTCACCCGGCCCAACGATGCCCGGCTGCACAAAAGTCTCCTCTATATAAGTGCGGACGTTCTCCGGCGGCCCGCCATCGAACGGCAGGTATCCACCTTTGGTACAGATAACCAGCTCATCGCGCTGAAAACCGGCGGTAGTCATTAACGCCTTCACGGCTTTACCTATCGAGCGCTCACTGCGCTGGAAACGGTAATTAGCAGCGGTGTCAATGACGTTTGCGCCCAGCTCGACAGCGCGCACCACCGCGTTGGTATAGCGCCCATCCGTGTACTCGTCGGGATTTCCCAGATAAGTGCCGATGCCAATCGATGACAACCAAAGATCTTGTTCCTTGCGAAAGTGATTTTCGGCAACGCGATTCTGAAAGCGCTGGCGGTATCGTTCGGTGCCTTCCGGTGTTGCGCAAAAGTGGGTGGGCATGAGGCCGCAGTTTAGCACTACCTGACACTTCGGTAATCATTTGCCCAGCGACGGTACTGGTGCAGTTTGGATGCTGAATGCGACTGATAATTCAAGCAGGTGGCTGCCCTCGGTACACGTACTGGGAGCGGTAGCGACCGCATACAAGTAGCATCCCGGTGTGGTTTGAGACACTCTGAGGAACTTTGGGTCTCACTCTCTCAGAATCTTTACTCCTCGTAAATGCGGTGCGCTTACCCAGCTCCCATACCGTACCGCGTTGAACATTGATGCGGTCCACTACTCAAACTGCATCACTACCTCCACCGACCATCGCCAATCGTTACTCCGGCCGTTGTAGTATGCTCTGCGCACGTTGCGAATGGTGAGGCAGGAAATGGAAAACTTCTTTGATTGGAAAGAGTATGCGGGATCGCAACCCGAAAAGTTTTACAAAACTACTCTTTGGCAGGGCGAACACGTAATGGTTGGTTTGAATTGCCTGGATCCAAAACAAACGCAGAAAAGCCACGCGCACGAAGGTGCAGACAAATTCTATTTTGTTTTGGAGGGTAGTGGTCACTTCACAGTTGGAGACGTAGAACGTGACGCCGCGAGTGGAGAACTTGTTGTCGCGCCCGCTGGCGTGCCCCATGGCGTCACCAATAACGGAACCCAACGTCTGTCTTTACTGGTCGCGATCGCGCCGGGAATCAAATGAGCGAGATTAAAGCTTCCGGAAGCGTGCGGCCGTCGTCTCTGGACATCTCTAGTCAGGAAGTAGTTGAGCTCTCCACAGCGATTAACAAGCTGGTAGTTGACTACTTTGAGCGCGTCTCTAGTCTGCCTTTATTTCCTCAAACCTCCGGCGGGAAAACTATCGAACAGATAGGAGCGGAAGTTCCGCTGACGCCCGTTTCGCTGGACACATTGCTGGCAGATTGCCGCGCTATTTTTGCGGGCAGTCGCCACAACGGGCATCCGAGATTTTTTGGTTACGTCGCGTCGCCCGCGACACCAGTAGGCGCTTATGCGGATTTGATTGCCTCCGCGTTGAATGCGAATGTCACATCGTGGCGTTCCGGACCAGCGGCAACGGAAATTGAAAGAACAGTGGTGAGGTGGTTGGGCTCCCTTATTGGCTACAGCGATAAAGCCCGCGGCCTGTTAACCAGCGGTGGTTCGCTGGCTAACACGACAGCGTTACTAATCGCCCATCGCAACAAAGCGAGCGGCGAGGTTGCCCGAAAGGGACTTTGGAAGCAAGACCGGCCCATGACTGTCTATGCTTCCGAACAAGTGCACATGTCGATTCCGAAAGCTGCTGACATACTTGGCCTGGGACGAGATCAAGTTCGCATCGTAGGGTGTGACGAAAACTTTCGCCTGGATGTGCGCTCATTGCGCGAGCGTTTGGATCAGGATCGGCGCGACGGCTTGCAACCGTTTTGCGTGGTGGCGAGCGCCGGTACGGTTAATACCGGAGCAGTGGATCCGCTCGGTGAGATTGCCAGGATCGCCGCAGAGTTCGAGATTTGGTTTCATGTCGATGGCGCTTACGGTGCTCCGGCCGTTCTTGACCCGCGCAAACGGGACTTGTTTGCCGGACTCGAACTGGCTGATTCCGTTTCGCTTGATCCACACAAATGGCTTTACGTGCCCCTGGATGCCGGGTGTCTCTTGTTTCGCGATGAGGCGGCGGCGCGCGCAGCGTTTACTGCGGGCGATGCAGATTACATTAAGGTTCTCGAAGAGAATGAAGCTGAAGCTTTTGCTTTTTGGGACTATGGAACTGAGTTGTCACGGCGTTTTCGCGCGCTGAAAATCTGGCTGACGTTGCGTTACTACGGCGTCGATCGAATTGCCAAAGCAATTAGTGATGACATTTCGCTGGCGCACTACCTGGCAGAGGAAGTTGAGCGCTCCGATGATTTTGAGTTGCTGGCTCCGGTTGAGTTGAGTATTTGTTGCTTTCGCTATGCGCCGAAAGAGTTCCGCGAAAGGCTGCGACAGGCTGGAGTAGAAGAAAGCAAAGAAGTAACCGTGGAACTGAACGACTTGAATCAACGGATCATGTTGAAAGTTCAGCGTGGCGGCCAGGCTTATGTTTCAAATGCGACGATTCACGACAAGTTTGCGCTGCGGGCCTGCATTACAAACTTCCGCACCACCAGGGCGGATATCGATCAGACGCTGGACATCATTCGTGAAGCGGCTTCGAGCTTTTAGACGGCGGTAATCATGATTCGCGAATCAGTCTCGTTTTTGAAAGCGGCAACGAGTTGCCGCACTCCAAAGTCGGGCAGCCTTCTGAACCGGGCAAGGTTTTGGAGTGCGCTGACTCGTCAGCGCTTTAGCCTGCGGCGGCTGCAGGGGTTAAGGCCTAATGGCTCAGGCCACATCACAAACATTGGAACGGGAGTTAGATCTCGCCTTAAGCCTGGCGCGTGAGGCAGGCGCGGCGATCCTCGGGTTTTATCGAAAGCCAATCGAGATTGAACAGAAGGATAGTTTCAGCGACAGCGAACCAGTGACGCAGGCAGATCGTGTCGCCAACGATTTGATTGTGCGAGCTTTGGAACGCGAATTTCCGGACGATGGCATTCTGGCGGAGGAGTCAATTGATACTGCGCACCGGCTCGACAAGCGACGCGTCTGGATGATCGATCCCCTCGACGGCACGACTGGTTTCATCGAGGGCAACGGCGATTTCGCGGTGCAGATCGGCCTTGTGGACAACGGCGAACCAGTACTTGGTGTTGTCTATCAACCACTCACCGGTGTTTTATATCGCGCGGTTCGTGGCCAGGGATCCTGGGTTGAACGGCCCAACTTCCCAGCCGGAACGCGCGACTGTTTCAGATCAGGATGAATTGGCCAAGATGCGTTTGGCGGCCAGTCGTTCGCATCGCAGTCCCCGCATGGATCGAGTCGTAAAGGCTTTTACGGTTAAAGAAGAAGTGCGCCGCGGCTCGGTGGGAATCAAAGTTGGTCTGATCTGCGAACAGCAGTGTGATCTGTATGTCCATCTTTCGCCGCGCACGAAGCAGTGGGACACGTGTGCGCCCGAGATCATCCTTCACGAAGCAGGCGGCCGGCTTACGGATCTCTTCGGTCAGAATTTGCGGTATAACGTGCCGGAAGTTCAGAACAGGAATGGAATCGTCGCCAGTAACGGCGTCGTGCATGAAAAGATTGTTGGTGAACTGGCGCCGCTGCTCGATGAATTTGGCCGAATCGCAGTCTGAACCGACGGCAGGAGCAGACGGCAAACGGCAAACGGCAGACGGCAGCCCCAGACGGCAGGAGCAGATGGCAAGCGCAGATTGTTTGGTGTTGTTTCGTGTAATTTCGTGGATCGTAAACCCTTCGAGCCAGACGAACGATCCACGAAATGACACGAACAAACACTAAATAAGATTCACACCAAACGACGAAACTATCGACTCTGACAACTGATTTCTGACTACTGACTACTGACTGCTGGCTGCTGACTTCTGATGCACCTTCGGCCCAAAGTCTTCTTTACCCTGCTCGCGTTCTTCCTGTTGCCGCTGCTCCTGGTTTCCGCTTTCAGCTACCTGGGGACGCGGCGCCTCGCGCGACGCGGTGGGGATTCCGATCTTGAAATTGCTCGGTTTTGTAACAACGTTGACCGCCTGATCGATCGGCAAGAAGCTGAGTTAGTTAGCTTCGCCCGCGCGGCGCCCCTCCTCGAGTTAACTCAATCTCCACCTCAACCAACTGCCACAACTGACGCTGAACTCTTAGCGAAGCTGCGCGGACTCCTGGATCCGGTCCTGCACCGGGACAGGCATCTGGTTGCCATCACCGGTTTCAATCAAGACAGGCGCCAGATATTTTTTGCTGAGACTCGCGCCAATGAATTAGTGATTCGCCAGAAGGATTTTTTCCCGGGACAGTTGCAACCGGACGAGCGCGTCTGGACGTCAACCGTGCCGGTTCGTTCTCAAGTTGCTCGCAACACGCTGCGTGCAAGTTTACAAGTGAGCGTCCCGGTGCTGGCTGCGGAGGCAGCGCGACCGGTGGGTGCTGTAGTTGGCGAAGTAGAACTTGATTCGCTCTTGCGCGAGGCGGCAGTTAAAAGCGCAGATGGAAGTGAGGCTCGTGAAATTGTTGTAACTGACGACAGCGGGACGATTCTTTATCATCCCAATCAGGCACTTCTGCACCAACAGCTCGAGGCTTTACCGGACCCGGCACGGTTGACGAGCCAGGTACAAATTCCTGACCTCAATCTTTTCGTAGCCGCGCCTGCTCAACTTTCAGGAAATCTGTCATCGGAACAAGTTGGCATCGGGAGTCTGATTCTTTCCTTCCTTCTCGCTGGTGTCGCTGCATTCTTAGGCGCGCGTTATTGGGAACGGCGCAACAGCGGGATGGAAAAAGTTACGGCAGGAGTTGCCGCAATCGCGCGCGGCGATCTCAATCATCGCATCGACGCCCGTTCGAGCGATGCGATTCGCCCAATCTCAGACAATCTCAATCTGATGACCGCACAGTTGCGAGAACAGATTGCTCGCGAAACAGAAGCGCGTCAGTTCCAGTCGTTCGTCAGGCTGTCTGCGATGCTGACTCACGATCTGAAGAATGCCATCGAAGCTTTGTCGTTGATCGTCAGCAATATGGAACGCCACTTTGATAACGCAGCTTTCCGTGCTGACGCAATGCAGTCGTTGAATATCGCCACACAAAACCTGCGGTCACTGGTCAGCCGGCTCACAAATCCAGTCACGACATTAAGCGGCGAATACAAACGTCCACAGCCCGTCGATCTCGTGCCACTACTCCTCCGGGTCATCAAACAAACGGCGGAGCCAGCACTCAGCAAGCAGCAGATCGTTATGAACTTGCCGGCATCGCTGCCCGCTTTGGTGGATGCGGAGCGCATTGAAAAAGTGATTGAGAATCTGATCCTCAATGCCGTGGAAGCAATGTCGGGCAGGGAAGGCTTGCTAACGATCGCTGCCGGGCCTGCAGAAGATAGAAAAGTTTTCTTCAGTGTTACCGATACCGGGGACGGAATCTCTGCCAGCTTTATTGAGAAACAACTCTTCCGTCCGTTTGCGACGACAAAAAGAAGTGGAGTCGGTCTCGGGCTATACACCTGTCGCGAAGTGGTGCGAGCGAACGGAGGCTCGATTGAGGTCGATTCAATTGAAGGTGCTGGCACAACTTTTCGCGTGGTGTTACCATCGGCCGCCAGCTAGAAAATTGCGACAATCCAGGACAATCTAAACGGCTATTTGGTTTGCCGTTCACTCGCGTCCTTAATCCTCAGTTTTAATTTAGACAGATATAACCTCGGCTAAGATTCTGATGCCCGGAACACAGCCACACTTGAAGGGAACAGTTCTGCTGGTTGATGACGACGAGCCGGTTCGCCGTGGCCTTTATTGGACCCTGAATTCCGACTATCGCGTAATCGAAGCTGCCTCACGCAGCGAAGCGGTGGCGCTCTTGCAGCAGGAGAATATCGACGTGGTGGTCAGCGATCTCCATCTGCCGCCGCACCTGGAAGACATCTCCGAAGGACTGGCCGTCGTGCAAGCGGCGCGTAGTTTGCGGCCGCCAGTTCAAGCTGTCGTGATTACTGGAAGCAATTCCAAGCGAGCAGCGTTGGAAGCAGTCAAGCATGGCGCCTATGGATTTTTTGAAAAGCCGCTTGATGGAGATGAGGTGCTGCACATCGTTAACCAGGCGGCGCGAATGCGTCGTCTGGAAGTTGAAAACGTGCGGCTGCGCGAGGAGCTACTGGGTTCCCGCGGCTTTAGTCACTTGATTGGCGGCAGTCAGTCTCTGGAGCGAATCGTCAAACACGCCCGCACAGTAGCTGCCACCAGTGCGACAGTGCTAATCATCGGCGAGAATGGAACCGGCAAAGAATTGCTGGCGAAAGCTATCCACGAGGAGAGTCCGCGCGCCGCCGGCCCGTTCATCGGAGTGAGTTGTGCCGCCTTGCCGGAAACGTTGATTGAGTCGGAACTGTTTGGCCATGAAAGAGGTTCATTCACAACCGCGACACAGGCCCGGAAAGGCCGCTTTGAATTGGCAGATGGCGGCACATTGTTTCTCGACGAGATTGCTGATCTGACGCCGACGGTTCAAGTGAAACTACTGCGAGTGCTGCAAGAGCGAGCCTTCGAACGAGTCGGTGGTACGAAGACCTTGAATGTCGACATCAGACTGATAGCAGCAAGCAATTGCGATCTGGAACAGGAGGTTGCGGCGGGAAGATTTCGTCGCGATTTGTTTTACCGGCTTAAATGTAGTGCCGCTGGTTTTGCCGACGTTGCGAGCGCGCAAGGAGGACATTCCGGTTTTGGTAGCCCACTTTGCCCAGAAGGCCGCCGAGAAATATCTGCGGCCGATGCCGGTAATTGATCCACTGCTGCTGGAAGCGTTGCAGGAATATGAATGGCCGGGAAATGTGCGCGAATTGGAAAACGTGATGGAACGGCTCGTTGTGCTGACTAATGGCCCCAAGCTCGATTTGGAGTTTCTGCCAGACAAAATGTTGCGAACCCTTCCCGATGCGAACCTTGCCGACGAAGGAACCCTCGAAGGTGGCGTCGCCGCGCTTAAGCGTCGCATGATCGTAAAGGCGTTGGAGTCGTCAGGCGGCAACAAAGTGGCAGCGGCAAAACTTCTGGGAATCAGTCGTTCTTACCTACATCGTTTGATCAGTGAGTTTGATTTGTAGACCGTGATGAGTTTGGCGTGGACAACTCCAAAGGTCGACTCGGTACAGTACGGGAGCGGTAGCGACCGTATTTAGCTAAACGAATATTCAAGGGTGAGACCCAAAGTGCCTTAATGTCTCAACCGCACCGCCATACTACTTGAATGCGGTCGCTACCGCTCCCGTACTGTACCGAGTGGATGAAACCCCTTAATTTCGGTCGCTACCGCCCAAACTGCATCATTAACCGAATTGTAAGAGGCTTTTAATGCCTTCGGCGTCGCGTGCTACTCTATTTCGCTTTTCGTATGACCAACCAATGAGGACAAGATGAACAGAAATCAAAAAATTGCGATAGGCTGCGGCGGTGCTGGGTGCCTCGGTTTGATTGTGCTTTCAGTTGCCGGGGTGATCGGTTACCTGACTTATTGGAATACGAGCTCGTCGATTTTCGCCAACAACAATGCGAATAGCAATATCAATCTAGATCTCAACACCAACAGCGATAACGCCAACGAAAACAGCAACACTGCGGTTGACGACGCTGATGATTCGACGTCTTCGATGTCCGAAGACGACAAGCACAAACTTTTCCATGCAGTAGGGGTAGCGGGAGATAGCGCATTGACCATGAGAGTTATGAAAAAGATCGGTTTCCCCTCAGCAAGCGGTTCGGGCTATGAAAAATTTATTGAGGAGCATTTCTCGTGGGCCGTGACAAATATGGAGTTCATCCAGTCAATTAATACTTCGGAGAAGGCCCGCGCGTATGTGGAGGCACATCTGGGCGATTAGGATTGCCAGTAAAGCTTGGCGAATCGGGCGCGTGCGGTTTCGCGCCCTTTTTTCAATAAGACGAACTTGGAACTTTGAGCTTTGTAGTTTGTTCGATCCTTAACCTTAATTTGACTGACGATTCAGGTTTCATAAGACAAGCAAAGCACAAAGTACCAAGTACAAAGCACAGAATTACGAAGGCATGGATACTGAGCGCATCAGAAATTTTTCGATCATCGCGCACATCGATCACGGCAAGTCGACTTTGGCAGACCGGCTGCTTGAGTTGACTGGGGCAGTGACCGGCCGCGACATGTCCGAGCAAGTGCTCGACAACATGGATCTGGAGAGAGAGCGTGGCATCACGATTAAATCTCACGCGGTGCGCCTGGACTATAAAGCGGACGACGGAAAGGCTTACGTCCTGAACTTGATCGATACGCCCGGCCACGTTGATTTTTCCTACGAAGTCTCGCGCTCATTGTCGGCATGCGAAGGCGCGTTGCTAATCGTGGACGCATCCCAGGGAGTCGAGGCACAAACCTTGGCCAACACTTATCTGGCCATCGAAAACAATCTGGAGCTGATCCCTGTCATCAATAAGATCGACTTGCCCGGCGCCGAACCCGATCGCGCGGTGGAGCAGATCGAACACCTGATTGGCCTGGAGACCCACAACGCAGTTTTCACGAGTGCAAAAACCGGGCAGGGTGTTCATGAGGTTTTAGAAGCCATCGTCCGCGATGTGCCGTCACCAAAAGGTGATCCGGCCGCGTCACTGAAGGCCTTGATTTTCGATTCGTGGTACGACTCGTACCGTGGCGTGATTGTTTTGTTTCGCGTAATCGACGGGACGATCCGGCCGGGAATGAAGATCCGGTTCTTTAACACGGGACGCGATTACCAGGTTGAGACCTTGGGAGTCAATCGTCCCAGGCCAACACCTATCGATCGACTTGGTGTGGGTGAAGTCGGATTCCTGACCGCTTCGATCAAGGAAGTTGCTGACGTACAAATCGGCGACACGATCACTGAGAGCGCCCGCCCGACGCAGGAGCCGTTTCCTGGTTTCGAAGAAATTAAGCCGATGGTTTTTGCCGGGCTCTATCCGGTCGATACAAATCAATATGAAGAGCTACGCGACGCGCTTGATAAGCTGCGTTTGAACGACGCGTCTTTTTTCTATGAACCGGAATCATCGACGGCACTTGGCTTTGGTTTTCGTTGCGGCTTTCTCGGATTGCTTCACATGGAAATCGTGCAGGAGCGTTTGGAGCGTGAATTTAATCTCGATCTAATCACGACTGCACCCGGCGTTCGTTATGTAGTGCATACGACTGACGGCAAGGCACTCGAGATCGATTCACCGGCCAAAATGCCTGACCCGGGGCGCATCGTAAAAATTGAAGAACCGATTATTCGCGCCACCATTCTCACCTCTGATGAATACCTTGGTGGAATCCTGCCGCTGTTAGAAGAAAAGCGCGGCGTGCAAAAAGGTTTCGAATACATTGCGGCGAATCGAGTGTTATTGACCTATGAACTCCCTTTGAATGAGATCGTGCTCGACTTTTACGATCGCTTAAAATCAGTTTCGCGCGGTTACGCTTCACTTGATTACAACCTCGCGGGCTACTGGGAAAGCGATCTTGTGAAGCTCGATATTCTGGTTGCCGATGAGCCCGTCGACGCTCTTTCGCTCGTGCTTCATCGGAGTACGTCGCAAGCTAAAGGACGCGCACTTGCGGAGAAGATGAAACAGTTGATTCCCCGCCAGCTCTTCGAAGTGCCGATCCAGGCAGCGATTGGCAATAAGATCATCGCGCGCGAGACGGTCAAGTCGTTAGGCAAGAACGTGATTGCCAAGTGCTATGGCGGTGACATCACACGCAAACGCAAGCTGCTTGAAAAGCAAAAGGAAGGCAAGAAGCGGATGAAGAAAGTTGGACGTGTGGAGATTCCTCAGGAAGCCTTTCTGGCGGTCTTGAAAGTGAACGAGTAAGTTCAATGTAGAAACTTCGCTTTCCTTAACGGGTCCTGCCTCTCTAATTCCATGTCAGCGATCCCTCAACGTTCCCATGCAGTGACTAGCGGTTCACCAGGCCAGCGGCCCGAAATCGAACTGTTGCTGACATGCGCCTGCGCCCGAGCTCGACGCTGCACAATCAAAACGAATCCAGGATCTCGTCTCGCGACAATTCGACTGGGATTACCTATTGCAACTGGCTGATCGGCACGGCCTGCAGCCACTGCTGCATTGGCATCTGAATGCCGTATGTCCTGAAGCCGTGCCGGAACTCCAGCGGCAACACTTGCGAAGCGCCTTTCAGCGCGTTTCCGCTCTGAACATTCTTCTCACTCATGAGCTGAAAAAGTTGCTTGCACTTTTTGCCGGTAACAACGTGCAAGCTGTGCCATACAAGGGACCCGCGCTCGCTTTGCAACTTTATGGGAACGTCGCGCTGCGTCAGTTCAGCGACCTGGACATCCTGGTTCATCCTCGCGATGTGTTACTCGCGCGGGACTTACTCTTAGCTGAAGGCTATTCGCCGTTGCCGCCGCTCACCGAGGGACAACAGGCGGTGTTGCTGCGCACCCAATCTAATTTGCCCTTCACGCGTGAAAGCAAACGAATGATCGTCGAGCTTCACTGGACCGTGAGTGCCCCGAACTTTGCACGTCCATTCGAGACAGATGATTTTTGGGCGCGACTGGTGGACGGCGAATTAGAGGCAACAAAAATCAAGTTACCCGCTCCGGAGGATTTGCTTCTCGCGCTTTGCATTCACGGTTCGAAACATCTTTGGGAACGGCTGGCTTGGATTGCCGACATCGCCGGCCTGATCGAGTCACAACCCTCACTAAACTGGAATGAACTAGTGAATCGCGCGCGTGTGACTGGCAGTGAACGCATGCTCTTTCTGGGTCTGCGTCTGGCTAGCGAGTTACTTAATGCAAATGTGCCTGGGGAGGTAAAGGCTGCTGAGCAGGCGGATTCGCAGCTGCTGGGCTGGCGCAGGAGGTTGCTCGAGATTTATTCACTGCGAAACTTACGCCCAGTGGGATGTCGGGATATTTTCTCTTTCAGATGAAGGCGCGGCGGCGGCTGCGCGATAAGTTTAAATACCTTCAATTCGCGTTTACGCCCAATGAGGAAGATCTGGTGCGCCTGAAACTTCCGCCCGTGCTGAGCTTTGTTTATTACCTCGTCAGGCCCGTGCGTCTGGTGCTGACGGGTGGGCCGAGTCATTTTCACTAAATCGGGAAAATGCCGGCCGCACGAATTGCAGTACTGGTGGAGCTTGAATTTAACGCCGAAGGCGTTGGCTAATTTCCACCCAGGGTTTGCGTTGAAACCCTGGGATAAGATTCATGTTTGGTTGTTGCAATTCTGAAGGAGTTGCGACGGTTTTTGGTTATCGCAACGCAACCCTTTCAGGGTTTGCGTCTTCGGTAATTAGGGCGCGTCTTTCCCAGGGTTGCCAAAGCCCAACCCCGGGCTGGAAATCGCGAAACGCTTTCAGTGTTACACCCTCAAACTGCGGAAGTACCGATTTGCCGAAGTCGTTGCTGGGCAAGCGATAAGTGTGTTACTGTCGCCGGCACACGGAAATTCCTTGCACGTCAAGTTTAACGTGGGTCCAGGGATATCCAGCGTTACCCGGCCGCCGTTAATTTGGCGGTTTCATGTCTTAGGTCATAGTTCGACTATAGAATCTTTTTCACTCCCTAGACAGATTAGAGATCATGCGGCAAAGCCGCAGGTGTGCTGAGGATAAAAGTCGGGAATCATTTCGAGAGGTAGATTTAGATGCCGGAGATTTTTACAAGGTGGCGAGTAACGGCGTTATTTACACTAGTTCTTTCATTGGCCCTGTCAGCCAGCGCGCTGGCCCAAAACAGTAATCAATCCACGCCTGCCGCAAACACCGAAAAGCCGGCTAAGGGAAACGAGCAGGAAAAACCGGCGGAGAACCAAGCTCCGAAGCAGACAGCTGGATCCCAAAGCCGCGAAGGGCAAAGGAACCAAGGGCAAGTTCACTTTGAAAGTTGCGAACGAGGCCATGCGGGCCATCGACTTGAAGGCGAACGCGGCTCTGGTTGCTGAAATCGCTGCCAAGCTAAGCAAAGAGTTCGACATTCCGGTTCTGCTCAGCCCGGTGATGCAAAAAGCGCGAGTCTCGATCGAATTTGAAGGAATGCCTCTCGAAGGCGCCGTGAGATTGATCGCGCCGCAACCGTATGTTGACTACGAGATTAGCGGTGACGGCAGCACGATGCCCAAGATCGTTGCCCTTTATCTTCACGCCATAAATGAGCCGCCGCCTTCAGAATCTGCGGTTGTACGTGGGGATTCGGAAGCGATCCTGATTTCCGGTAACACCGAAGAAGGCACCGACCGTGCGGCGAAAGAAGATGAGGAAGTCGGTCTTAGCGTGAAGATTGAACGCAACCATTTTACTGTGCGCGCGCGTAAACAGCCGCTAACTGCGGTCCTTTTCGAGATTGCCAACAAGGTTGACATTCCCTTCGAGATGAAATATGACTCTTCCGAAGTCGTTAATGTTGACCTGAACAACGCCACGATCGAACAAGTGGTGAGGACTCTTTCGCCTAACATTCGGTTGTACCAACGGACCGACCTGCAAACATACGAAACCCGACCCTTGCGTTTAGTATTGGCGCAGCCCACCAGTCAGACAATCAAAATGTGAGGAGAAAGAAAAGCCTTGATTAAGCAAAACATCCAGGTTGTCAGCGAGCAAGGAAGGGCACAAAATGAACGTGACGTATCACCTTTCCCAGATGCCCTGTAGGCCGTCTTTCTCAATTCCTGAAGATGTACTAAAGCAATAACTTTTTTCCAAATGCGTACTGTCGGTACTACTACTGTTTAATTGTTTGCATGTCTGCTTAACTGCCGGCATGAGCTGAACCTTCTGACTCATGCCGGCAGGGAAGCCTAAAGAGAACCCAAAGTTTCGGGAGGCTGCATCTTGAATAAAGAAATCACTCGTCCGAAAGATCAAATCGTCGAAGAAACCCGCCAGAACGTACCAACCGGGAACGAACCTACGGCTAAGAAACTGTTTGTCGAGCCGACTGTGTCGGTGCCCGCGGATGTTCTTGAGGCGACCACTTTCTTTCAAGGGCCCACAATCGAGGCCGCGACCGACCTAATAGGTAGCACGCTTCATATTTAGTCAGTGCACGGCGAATTGCTCGACTCACAAGTTCAAGCCAACACCGCCTCAGGCCTCACTAGTCATTACGAGATTGCAGGTCGTTTGCTTTGCGTTGAGACGCTCGGTGAATGGGAAACGAACTGGGTGCGTAGCTTTCTATCGGGGTTTCACTTGGTTCCTACAGCTCGTGTCCGACCAACCTCAATCACCTTAACTGTCAGGCGTTCCCCACTTCCAGACCGTTCCTTCCCAACTGCAGTCGTTCGCGATTAACCGCGGTGAATGCTTTAGCGACGGCAGGCAATACTATTTGGCGGTGGATGAGTTCGGTAGTTCATATCGCGGCACCCGAAGAGCGACTTGTCGAAGTTTGGTTTGGTTTATCCGAACATGCGCAACATCCCGTCGCTCTCGTTAATGCCTTTTCCTATGGGTTACAAGCTGCACTACGACGCGCCGGTGTCTTTGACGTTCATGCCGCCGGAGCCGTGGAACCAGCATCGCAAGCCGGCGCGCTCTTTGTCGGCGCCTCCGGTAGTGGCAAGACCACATTGACCTTGCTACTGACAGAAGCAGGTTGGCTTTACCTGTCGGACGACATGGTAGTGCTGCGTAAAACTCCGGACGCGCTCGAGGCCGAGGGATTGCGCCGGCTCTTTGCAGTAGCCGATACTTCAGTGGTGGGGAGCAGTCGCACGAAATTGAATGCGGCGATGGGATCTCCAGTCGCCTCAGATCCTTCGAAGCGGCGATTGGAACCTGAAGCGGTTTTTCCACAAAGCCGCGCCATTAGCTGCCGGCCGCGCGTACTCTTCTTTCCTCGTGTAGTAGCTACCGCTGAAACGTCGGTCAAAGAGATCAGCTCCCGGGAAGCGATGCAGCAACTCGTGCGGCATTGTCCCTGGGCGACTTATGATACTTACTCGGCACCGAATTATCTCCGAGTGCTCGCGCGCCTGGCTAATCAGTGTCGCGCTTTTGAACTTGCAGCCGGCCGCGACCTGTTGCTGCAGCCGGAACGAGCATCTGACTTGCTCACCCCGTACATGACAGAGTAAAAAGGTTTCATGCCTGTGACCGACGGAAGCCTCCTCGCGGCCAGATCCAGTTCGACTCACCGTTGAGCTCACCAATATCTGTAATCTGCATTGCAGCTATTGCATGCGCGACGAAGACGCTCTGTACCATACAAAGGCAAACTATTTTCCCGCCTGAGTTGCTGGGAAGAGAATTGTGCGGGAGGCGCGCGATGCTTATCAGATCGACTTACGTGACTTTCACCGGCGGTGAAGTGACTCTGCACCCGCGCTTTAACGACATGATTGCAGCCGTGGCCGCGGAAGGCATGCAATGCAGTTTTGTGACGAACGGTTGGCATTTCGATCGAGTTTATCCGGCGATTATGGCGAACAGGCAGGCCGTGCGGCTTGTCGCCTTCAGTGTTGACGGCGCGACGCGCGAAGCGCACGACGCTTGGCGCGGCGCCGGTTCATTCGATCGTGTGATTCGTGCCGTGACCCGATGTCACGTGCAGAACATCCCGTTCGTGTTTAAGGTGGGCATTCGGCCGCGACACGATGACGGAACTGGAACCAATCGCTTTGCTGGCCGCGCGGCTTGGGGCGGCGGCCCTGCACTTTCGCATCTACTGCCGACATCCGCGGAAGCTGAGAAGGAATCAGCTTAAGCCTTGAAGAGCAGCGGCATGCGGAATCAGGAAGTGATGGGACTGGCGAAGATTTTGAAGATGCCGATTGGTATCGCGGCGGGTTATTACGATATCCAGTTTCCGAGATTCCCTGTTCGCCGCTCAAAGCAACAAGCTGCAATGTTGATTGGCGCGGCCGCCTAACCCTTTGCTGCAACCTCGCCGGTTATCGCAATGCCGACAGTGAACCTGATGTGTTGGCGGATCTCAATCGAGAAAGTTTTGCTGACGGTTACAACCGGCTGAAGGCCCTTGCTAAAATCAACTCGAGCGTCGCCGGCAGGCCTTAGCCGAGATCGCCGCGCGCGGCGAAACTCCAGACCTTTACACTGGCTCGCCTTGCTTATTCTGCCTTCAGAGTTTTGGAAAAATTCCCTGGCGTAGTGCGCAACTTAACGATCAGTCAAATGGCCGTTCATTGCCGGTAATTGTTGCGCCCGCCACTACCAGTGATTAGATCACCCACGAAAAAGAGATCGCTTGAACACAACTGCCACGCCACGTCCACACGATCATGTTGTCTACACTGAGTTCGACGGCCGCGAAGCTGTGCTCGTCGATCTGAACACCAAGCGCTACTACACTCTGAACGAGACGGCGATGCTGGTCTGGCGTGGTTTGGAACGTGGGCAAACTAAGGATGAGATTGCCACTGAAATTTGCGAGCTCTACGACGTAAGTGCGGAACATGCGGCAATGTCGATCGAACGCCTGGTAACTTCGCTAGCCGCCCATCGCTTGTTGTCATAACAAAAGTTTCGTGTTCCGAGTTTTAAGTTTTCGAGTTGGTTCGTGGTTAGTATTTTTCTAAAGAAAGCGCTGACAAGTCAGCGCATTCCAAAATCTTGTTCTTATCCAAAGAGGCCTGACTTTTGAGTGCGGCAACTTGTTGCCGCTTTTTGGCTCGCCGCCTCCTCCCTTCACTGCTTCCGCCGCGTTCGGTAGAGTACGTAATCTCCAATCCGCTCTCCTGAATCTCTCTCATACCAACGATCAAAGTTTATAAGCGACGGTCCACCCATCGCTGGCGTGACTACATAAGTAACGGAAGGTGCCGCTGCTTTCATCGCATCGAACGTTCTGATGTATTCAGCGTAGAGTGCGGTCTCTTGCCGCACATCTTCATTGGTTAGCCCGCGTGTATAGGATTTCTGATTCATCCGCTCCCAACCAAAGAGCGCGAGCTGCAGGAAACTTTGTCTGCCGGCCAGCATCGCAAATTCCTGTTCATCAACTCCGGAATAATAGAGTTGCTGGTAAAGGCGCTCGCGATTTTCCAGAGCAGACGCACCCGAGAAAACGAACAGATGCGAGGACCAAAGGATCGCCTGGGGCGCTGTGGTAGGCAATGCATCAGCAAGCAGAACGTCGCTGCAGAACACCACCGGTGCAGCGGCATTGGGTTCAGCGGATCCGGCAGCTGCCAATTCGCGCAAACGCCAGGCTACCCGTTGCGCATCATCGCGCGCGCTGTTGTGGATCATGAATCTTGCGCTTCGTACGCCATTTTCAACTATTGCCCAACCGAAAACTGTGAGAGTTATGAAAAAGAGTATGCGACTGAGGAGGCTCTTGCTTGTTAGCTGCTTTCGATTACCACTCCAAATCATTACACCTGCCAAAAAGAGGGCCATCACGGACGCGTAGTTTGAGACATAACGACCGTAATGCACTGGCTGTAACAGCAAGCCGGTGACGAGTTGTTGATTGAAGGTAATCGCGGGTAGCAACGCGAACGAGGCTGTGAAGAGGAAGGCCGGCTCGCGCCACTGCAGCCGGCGCAAGCGCACGGCAATCATCAATGCAAGCAGCACCAGCAGACCAATGACAACCGGCAGACTCAATATGGGAGCGCGCGTGTGGGTCAGCAATTGTGCCGCATCAACGGTGGGCGCGCGTCGGCTTAACATGAGACTGTACGGTACGAGCGCAAGCGCCGCGAAAACGGCGGTTATGACGAAAACCAAAATTGCATCCCGGTCTTTTAAACGACCTGACCACATCCAAAGCACTGCTATGACGAAGAGCCAGGCGATCGCTGCAGTCCACAGAAAGAAGTAAGAAAACACCAAGACGGCTAAGACGAGACCTGCAAGCGCCGCAGTTCGAAATCGCGATAGCTTTCTCTCCTTCCGCAATGCCTGCCACACCAGACCAACGAAAATGAAGAACAGAGGAAAGACCAAAGCGGGCACATAGCGTCGCAGAAATGGCAATGACTCGCCGTTCCAGCGCAAAGCGATAATGCGCCACGCATGGTAAGGCTCACCGGCCAGCCCGCCGAGACACAAAACAACGATGGCCCCGGCCGCGGCGACGCGACTATCGGTTGTAATCAAAACCAGTAACCAAAAAAGAGCGAGAGTTGAGGCGAAGGCGGCGAGGGCGCGGACGAGGATAAAAGTTACGCCGGTCGACAACCCGAGAGCGCGGGCCGGCAGCGCTAAAGCGTAAGCGGGCACGAATTGAATGGAGTGTAGAGATTCGGGAAGTGTTTGCTCCGGCGTATCGTTTCGCCCCGTGTAGGGATCGTTGCGTCGCGGACGGCCGTCAATTAGAGCGTTGAGATATGCAGCGTAAGCGACCTCATCGAAATCAAAAGAAGCCGATGTGCCTTGCCAGTCGTTTCCACGTACGGCCCAAAGATGAAACTGCGGGACGAGGGCGAGGAAAGTCATTGCCATTGCGGCAATGAGTCCGAAACGCCACTGAATGGGAAGGCGCGGCGCGTTAGATCGACTCATGTTCTATTACGCGGCGTTAAGCGATAAAGCAGATAGCCGGCCGATGCGCTCGCCGTTGTCCGCGTGTACCAACGTTCGAGGTTGCTCAAATCGACATGTTGATTGTCTCAAGCAAAAGATACGTGAGTGTGGGTCGCGTCGCGCTGGCTTGAGTCGAAGTTAGAACGTAGTCGCCATAACTCTTCGCTTCAATGGCGATTTCTTCATCGGTGATCGGTTTGTGGTTGAGCTGTCAATTTGGCATTCGCTCGGTCCCAACCAAAAATGGCGTACTCCATAAAGCCCTGCGTTTTATAGTGCCGGGTAAAATCTTCCGCACGTACTCCTGAGTAATAAAGAAACTGAAACAACCGTTCCTTGTTTTCTGCCAGCGAAACGCCGGAGAAAACAAACATGTGTGGCGCCCAGAGCAAGGCTTGTGGTGCGGTGCCTGGGAAGGTTATCGCCGCGGGCGACAATGTGCGCAAAGACAACTTCTCGCGGATTCTGTGGATCGTTCAAAGGTGCCTGCCAACTCGCGTAAACGCAGACTGGCAGCGTAAGCTTCGTCTCGCTAGAATTGATTTGCGCAAAACGGCGCGTGGCGATCCATGTCTCGCCCATGCCCCAAACATATCCCAGCATGCCAATCATCAGTAGCAGTGCCGCGCCGAAGCGCTCGCTCATTTCCGCCTCGTCGCAAGAATAATTGTTAGCGCCAACGCGATCAGCGTGGTGTAAGGCGCGACGAATTGCTCGTAATGCATTGGCTGCAGCGAGCGCCCGGTAATGATTTGTTGGTTGTACAGCACGAACGGAAGCAACGCGAAAGCCAAGGTGAATAAGATTCGTGGATCCGAGTGAGACTCGGCGACGGAAAATCGCGACAACCAGACCCAGAATGATCAGTACGCCAGAGCTTCAGTTGCTCGCCAGATATCAGGCGCTATGCGTGCGGACTAATGCCTGGGCCACATCCATCGTCGGCGCGCGCCGGGAAAGCAGGAATGCATAAGGGACCAATACAGCGAAGATGATCGCTGCTAATAACGCGATGCTTCGGAGACCATTACGCCAATCATCAGGTCGCGCCACGAACCATAGAAAGCCAACCAGCACGAGCCAGGCGAGCGCAGCTGTCCACAGAAAGAAGTAACTATAAACGCAAAATGTGAATGCTGCGGCCGCTGCGATTAGGTAGGCCCGGCGCCGCTTGCGCGAAGGATGCATTAATGCTTGCCAAACTAAGGGAAAAAAAAGCAGGAAACATGGGAACGCGACAGCCGGACTATAACGACGCAGGAAAGGCAGATATCCCATAGCGGCTTGCTGGCCGAAGAAAGGACGCACCACGCCGTTCCCGGAGACGAGCATTCCCAGACAAAGTACAAAAGGAACGAGCGCAGCCGCAGCACGATCTTCGTTGGTGATCAAGGCGAGTAACCAGAACAGAGCGAGCGCGGATGTAAAGGCAACGAGCGGAGTTATGAAAATGAAAGCTGTCGCTGTTGAAACGCCCAGCGCTCGGGCCGGCAGCGCTACGAGATAAGCAGGAATGAACTGAATCGAAAAAAGCGATTCGGGCAAAGGCGCGGTCGGGCTGTCGTCTCTTCCGGTGTAAGGATCGTTCCGCCGGGACGCCCATCGATCAGCGCATTAACGTAAGCGGCGTACGCGGGTTCATCGGTATAAAAAAAAGCCGCGCTGCCATTCCACTGCGAGCCTCGCTGCCACAATAAGTGGAATTGTGGGAACAGCGAGAGCAGCGTCATCGCGAGCGCCGCAATCAGGCCCCAACGCCAGCGTATCCTTTTGTTCATCGGCAAGGGTCAAACATTTTATGGGTCTGTTCCCCGATGGCTTAGCTTACGCTTGACGTACCTGGTTATTTATTGCTGTCGTTCTGTTTACTGGCGGATTTCAGCATGAAAGTCTTGCGCTCCCGTACCACCAGGTCGCGGCGATTGACCTTGACGCTGACCTGGCGCGCCGCACCCGGCGTGTGGTCTGTGCTCGGGTAGTAGCCCAGACTGTAGAGGCGACGCAACTCTTCCGCTATGGCGGTGAAGGCTTGCCCAATCTTTTTCAAATTGTCTGCGCGATAAAAATGTCCGCCGGTCCGTTTGGCTAAATCTTCAAGGTAGTCTTTGGCTATCAATTGGCTCTGGGGTATTTTGCTGCGCGGGTCCCAGATGTCGCAGGATTGACAGAACTGCAGCGTGTAGATTACGGCGTCGCCCTCCTCTGCCTGCTGCAAAGTGCTCTTCAAAGTGGCGACCCGGCTGTTGCTATCCACTCCATCGGAGAACAGGATGATTGCCTTGCGGCCCTCGACGGATTTGAACAACTGGTGGGCCACAAGCATTGCGTCGTATAGGCGCGTGCTGACGTAAACCACGTTGTAGGTCTTCCCCCGGTCCCTGACGACTTGACCAGAAGGTTTGGCCATCAGGCCCGTGCGTGTGCGCTCTATAGCCGCACGCACAGTCGCTCGATCGCTCGTCCAATCCTGCAGCAGCGCAACCACTTCATTATCGAAAGCAATCGGAAGAACTCGATCTGCTGGGCGCAACTGCTCGACGAAGGCTATGGCCGCATCCTGTATGTCCTTCATGCGCAACTTAGTCGAGCCGCTCGTGTCGATCAGGAGCACGACCGAGAAGGGTTGCTCAATGGGCGCGAAGTGGCGAATCTCCTGCGGCACCCCGTTCTCGAAGATTTTAAAATCATCCTGCCGCAGGTTCGTGATGAAACGCCCTTTCCGATCCCTGACGCTCACAGGAATGGAGACGAGGTTCGTCTCGACCCGGATGGTCTCTTCTTCTTCGCCGGGTCGCTCATTTTCCTGTGCGCGAAGTGCGCCGGACTTGAGACAAGAGCAGGCACGACATAAAATTGTGTAGCTTGATAAACGCACGACCGCACCCCTTGAGAGGATGTTCTGTTCAGTCTAAAGTAAGATGTTGGCGCCGCCTCTTGGTCAACTGCGTCATTCTCGAGTTCATTTGGTTTAGTTGCCGGCACATTTCTGTAAATTCAGAACTCGGTTGCTTGTAAGTTCGTGTTTGTGAGGTGGATTGTATCGCTATGGTTCCGGTAAAGACGATCCACGAAAAACCACAGGTACAAAAAGATCGGCTATTCAGCGAGCTCGTTCAGCGATCAAAACCACCAAGCCATGAACTACAGACAATATCGACCCTGGCTCACATCCTCTTTCCTACTTGCTTTGTTTGTTATCGCCAGTGGTCAAACTAACTCGCCTACCATCCAGCCAAATCAAGACCTAACTTTGTCGCAAGAAGAAAAGCTTTTGCTGGAAGGTTCGCGTCAGGCCATTCTAAGAACTGGAATCACCCCCACGTATTTCAGCAAGCATTTCCGCGTGCAGCAAGTGGTGAATAAAACGGGCGACCGGCGTGTCGTCTGGAAGTTTTCTATAAACGAGTACGACACAATCATCGTCGACTCGATCGGTTATTACACGGAAGCCGGAAAACGCATAAATGTCCACGGCGTCGAGAGTCTTTTGTTGGCTACGTCGGACATCAAGCGAACAATTTCAAAGGCAAGAGCACTGAAAATCATGAAATCGTGTCTGGGCGCCTTCGCTAATCCGGTGGTGGAATACAAAGCCGATGGTTCGCGCAAAGCGGTATTGGTATTAAACGCGCACAGTATTCCTAAATCCGATTCGCCCGCGCCCAACGCCACCCCTGAAAGCAAGAAGACTGAAGCTTCCCCGGATCAGAATGATCACGATCGGATTAGGGAGGGTAGACAAAAGCCACGGCCGCCGATCGAGCTTGGCTCTGTGAACCTTGAAACAGGAAAGTGTGTAAAGGGCATCGGACAGGCGGGTGCGCCAAAGCCACCGATCTAGAAGATAGCGCAAACGGGGTTGTGGTTTGATCCAAGCAAGTGACGACATGAAGAAAGAAAGTCTCGTGAGCGGTAAAGTCCGACGGAAGTGGCCTTGGGTGTGTTTAATCGCGCTTGTGTCAGAGGTCTGGGCCATACGGTGGCGGTGGGAGGCGGCTCCAACCGATCAGTTAAGGGTATGGTATGAAGGTTCCTTCCGAACTTACCTACTAGAAAGCATTACTCCGTGGCTTGTTGCCTTTACCGTGCTAACGGCCATCTGGCTTCTGATTACAAAAATTAGCAAGAGGCAGATCTAAACTCCCCCTCCTTCAGGTTAGATACTGCGCGGAGTCAGTCTTTCACCGGCAAACAATTACGGCTTGCACAAAAAGTCTTTCTTCGAGTCGGCGAAGCCGACGACTGATATTAGCCCAGCACTTTAGTGCTGGGGACTGCGTGAGAGAAGGCACAGAGTCCGTGAAACGGACGGTTGAAATATTGGTCGCAAGTTCAGTCGTCCGCTTTCGCGGACTCTATTGAGAGCACGGCCCTGAAGACCCAGCACTGAAGTGCTGGGCAACTATCGATCATCCCGCTTCGCTCTACTCATTCTCCAGTTTTCGTGCTGTTCTGTAATTTCTATTGCTGCGCCTCTGCGGACTGTATTACTATAACTTTCAGTAGTTGAACTACTTCAGCTACAAAGACTTGCATCGTTCATTTCCAATCTTCTACACAATGGTCTAGCGCTAAGACCGTTAACCAAGACTCAGCAACCGCTGGGGTATCCCATATCGCCTGACAATGGTTTTAGTTTGAGCCGATTGCATCAACAGACGAAGAGCGCTGTTGAATTGTCGCGCTCAGCAAACCACCCCATCCCGTCACTTTTGTATTTCAAACTAAATAATCGATGCCGTCCAAGGATTCTATCGGAGGCACCTACAGCGAGGAGATCTGATGCAACGAATTTGGTCACATAGCTGGTGTTTGCTCATTAGGCAGTTTCAAAAGCTGCGCCGTCACCAAATCACTCTTTCGGCGATAAGACTCACCTTGTGTTTGGCCGTGCTCAGTCAAACTCTTTTGCCTGGAGTCTCCGTTGCTTCTGGTCAAACGAAAGCAGCGCGCGTGAATGACACTCGACCCAGTGGTGCGGTCTTAGCAAACCCAGTTTCACAGCCGGTGCAAGGAAACGCACTTAAGCCGGTACAAATACAGCCGGTGGCTAAGACAGTCGTTAGCTTCAGACAACTCGCTGAGCAGGATCGCAAGAAAGCACAGAGCCGTAAGGGTACTCGTCTTGAAAAGCTGGTACCAATTCCGGCGCCGATGACTATTGAAGAATCACTGGGGAAGGAAGGTGTTGAGAAGACATTCGATCCGGTCCAGCCTCTGAGTGACACTATCCCTGGACCAAATTTGCCTTCGCCGAATCCGTCCACCAGTTTTCAAGGCGAGTTTGATGAGGCAGTGGGTGGCGGTCCCGCCGGAGTATTTAACATTCCTCCGGACACCATGGGTGCGGTCGGCATTAACAAAGTCGTCAGCTACCTCAACAACAATCTCGTAGTTCACAACAAAACGACGGGCGCGCGACTCAGCGTGGTGGGACATGACGCCTTCTGGGCGTCTACCGGCGCCACTGGTCTTTTTGATCCCCGCATCCAGTACGATCCATATCAGAATCGCTTCCTGATTGCGGCCGTGTCTAACGCGCTGACGGCCAATTCATCCATCGTCGTCGGAGTTTCTGACACTTCGGATCCGGAAGGAACCTACACCCTATTCCGCTTCATCGTCGGTTGCGGTCCAGGCGCAGGATGCGGGCAAGGCGAGTGGGCAGATTTTCCGATGCTTGGCTTCAATAAGAAGTGGATTGCCGTAGGAGTAAACCAGTTCACGATCAACTCGAGCGCTTTTGTAGCGGGCAAAATGCTGGTGCTCGACTATCCGGCGCTGCGCGCCGGCACTAGTAACGCAAATATTTTCACTAACGCAAGTTCGGCGACCGGATTCTGCATGCATCCGGCGACGACCTTCTCTGCTACTGAAGAAACGCTTTTTGTTCCTGCGCATCAGGTAAGTTCCAGCGCTCTTTACCGTCTCCATACCATTACCGGCACCGCTGCCGCGCCGATTTTCACTGTGGATGCCACCGCAAGAACACGTCCGGGCGGCGGTTGGACACAACCAAGCGGCGACAATCTTCCTCAGCAATGTGTGCCGGGCGTTGGTGCGCCAGGGCATACCTGTCCAGCTACACCGCGCGGGGCGGAAGCGGCAGACTCTTTCATTCGCTCGAATGTAGTTTTCCGCAACGGTCTGATTTGGTATGCGCAGTCCATCGCTCTACCGGCAGGTGGTTTGACCAATGCCTCGCGCTTCGTCGCTCAGTGGACCGCGCTTAATCCTGATGCTTCATTTAATACTGGCGGGCGTGTCGAGGACCCTTCCGCGCAGATTCTCAACGGCGGCAAGCACTACGCCTATCCGTCGATCACCGTCAACAAGAACAACGATGTGCTGCTGGGCTTCTCAGAATTTGAGTCGGATGACTACGTTGATGCGGGTTACACCTTCCGTTCTGGTTTGGATGCCGCAGGAACGATGCGCGATCCGGTAATCTATAAAGAGGGCGAAGACTACTATCAGAAAACATTCTCAGGAAGCAGGAACCGCTGGGGTGATTACAGTCACTCGGTCATTGATCCGGTTAATGATCGCGATTTATGGACTGTGCAGCAGTATGCAATGCTGCGTGTTGGTACAACCGGACAGGGCTCAAACGATTCACGTTGGAGTACCTGGTGGGCCAAGGTAACGGCCCCGACCGAAGTCGGAGATGTGATCATCAGTGAGATCAGGCTGTACGGGCCCAATGGCCCCAGTGATGAATTTATTGAACTCTACAATGCGAGCGGCGCGGCGTTGACCGTTGAATCGGCGGACGGTTCGGCGGGGCTTGGAGTTGCTGCGTCTGATGGTATTACGCGGTGCATTGTGCCGAACGGCACAGTCATACCTGCGCGCGGGCATTATCTCTGCGTCAATTCAGCTGGTTATTCACTCGGCAGTTTTCCCGCCGGCCCTGGCACAGCCAGCGGCGATGCTACCTACACCAGCGACATTGCGCCTAACACCGGTGTGGCACTCTTTAACAACTCGACGGGCGGCAGCAGCTACTCGCTCGCCAATAGGCTTGACGCAGTAGGCGCAACCTCCGAAGCAAATCCGATTTACAAGGAGGGCACGGGCCACCCAGTGTTGAGCACCGCGCCGGCGGCGCTGCTGATCGAGTACAGCTTCTTCCGCAAGATCGACCTGACCAACGGTTTACCTACCGATACGAATGACAACGCGTCGGACTTTTACTTCGTGGATACGCAGGCCACGTCGGCAGGAGCCGGCCAACGCCTCGGCGCTCCTGCACCAGAGAATTTGAGTGGGCCCATGCAGCGCAACGGGACGCTCAAACTTACTCTGATTGACCTTGGATGCGCGGGTAGCGGACCCGTACCAGCTCCAGCGACTCCGAATGCCTGTGCCAGGCAACGCGATTTAACGGCCGGTTCGCCGACCACATCAACTTTCGGGACGCTCTCAATTCGCCGTAAGGTCACTAACTTTACAGGTGGATTCGTTACCCGACTGCGATTCCGCGCGGTGGATACAACAACCTTCCCGCCTCCTGCCGGAGTGGCGGATTTACGTCTGCTTACGTCGGGTGCGTTTACTGCGGATCTTGCAGGAGGGGGAACCGCAGAGATTCAGGGACTGACACTTGAGGAGGACACCACGGCGCCGAATGGCGGACAGCCTCTGGGTGGCGGATTCAACTCCACCGTCTCAGCAGGAACGATCAACCTTGCCACACCACTGGCGCCCGGAGCATCGATCAATGTCCACTTCCTGCTCGGCGTACAGCAGGGTGGCTCTTTCCGTTTCTTCGTCAATGTCGAGGCTTTGCCCTAGGAAGGTTTCGAGTTTTGAGCTGAAGATTGTGATAGCGGCTGAGTAAGCAAAGGGCTTTGCGCCACCGGTAGCGCGGTAAGTCTCGACTTCGGCCATCACCCTCTATTTTGAAGCGGGGCTAAGCCCCGCCATAGATCGCTATTTGCTTCTACGGTAAGCCAGAGACTTACCGCTGCACCTTCGGCGGCGACACTGCTGCCACTGACTCCACTGCCCACTGCCCATCTGCTCATGCCCACTTCTATTTGCACTTGAACAATTTCGCTTCGGCGCCGTGGGTTAGGGTAAACGTTTCCGCTTCACTTCCATCTTCGGCGAGAGAAAAGCTAAGCGTCATTCGCGACCCGTCGACTTCGCCTTTGAAGTAAACGCGCTGACCTTCCTCGGAATCATCCATGCGCACTCGTCCTCTTTCACGAACGTAAGTGCCCGTGGCGGTAAAGCGTCCGTTGGTCAGCGTCAGCGGTCCGGTCAGCCGGCCATGTGCGCAGTCAAACTCAAACTCCGCTCCATCTGCCGAAACCTCAAGCCGCAAATGCTGTCCACCCCATCTGCCTTCTGCAACACGTTTCTGTGGTGAACTGCCGGCGAGCGGCGAAGGCTGATTTTGCGAACTCCCAGTCTTAGTTTTATCTCTCACTCTTTTTTCCCCGCACGAGTCTGTCGGCAAGGCAAGTATCAGAAATAAGGCTAGCGCGAAGATTGCTTGCATCGATTTATCAATCTCAGTTGATTCAACTCCGGCTCGACATCGAAGCGAGATCCGCTTCGAAAGGATCGTTCGAAGGAAAGGCGTACGTGACTTTGTAATTAGGCGCAGTTGCTTCAAGAATCGGTGTGCCATCGGATTCGAGCCAGGCATGACCGTCGACTTCCCCCTGCGGGCCGCGCCTGACGCCGAAGACAATTCGTGAATTGATGCCACTGAGAGTCAGGTACCGGTGCAACACGGCAGCGCGCTTCCAACAGCTTGGCTTAAAGACAAGAAGATCCGCACGCAATAGCAAATCTATCGCCCGAGCAAGTCTGTCCATGGTTTCGTCCGGCGGCTCCCCGGAAGGAGCTTTTGGCTTGGCTGCCACTATCTCGAGGGCGCGTGGCAGCGGTTGAAGCTTCACTAGTGCCGAGAGCACAGACACCCAAAGGGCCATCCTTAGCATCAGGAACGACTCCTCAGGGGTCAGGATTACTTTGCGAAAGCCTCGCGCAATCAAATGGAAAAACCGCATTACTTTGTAGGTCGTCCGTCGTGACTTTGAAACAGAGTGAATTCTATCTGATTGCGAGCGACGAATGCGACTAAGTCGAGTTGCGCAGTCCTTGGTTGGTTTTAATTCATGACGTCTCACTCACATCGGGCTTCAGCCCGGTGAACATCCACTCCGAACAGTATCTAACCGTTTTAACGGTTTTCAGGGGGGCCGGTAAGAAACCGTTAAAACGGTTCCTTTGATTATTGGAGCATTGAGTCACCGGGCTGAAGCCCGGTGTGAATGAGAGTTCCAAAAACGTGTTACGCTACGTTCCCCAACCACGTTAACCTGCGAATGAGCAAAACTGCCACCAATACTTCACAGCCCCGGCCGCGAAAGCACGTCACAATTTTTTGCGATGGCTCAAGTTTGGGTAATGGAAAAGTTGATACGCGTGCCGCGGCGGTGGCCGTCCTCGGCTATCAGGGAATTTGGCGCTCTGTCGGTTGTTATCTTGGCCAGGCGACCAACCAGCAGGCAGAGATTGCCGCCGCTGCCGTAGGTCTGGAAGCACTACGGCAACCCTGCACCGTCCGCCTTTTAACTGATTCGCGCTACGTCGTCGAAACAATGAATGGACGCTTTCGCCGGAAGACAAATCACGAGTGGTGGGCGCGTCTCGACAAGGCTGCGGATCAGCATCAGGTTACGTGGGAATGGACGGCGGGACATGCGGGCCACGTGATTCAGGAAGCGGTTGATCGAGCAGCACGCCGTTTGGCCGCTCTCGGCCGAGTAGATGCTGATGTGCTTCGGGCAGCGGAAGAACAAATCGGCACGTTCGACGTGACTGATGTGCAAGCAAGCCAATGAGTGACGGGCCGTTTATCAGAAACCATTTCTTTGCCGGCAGATTTCTAACAGCTGCAGATCTGGAACTGGAACAGAAATATTTCCGGAACAAGTTAAAACTGCACAATCGTTCATTGCATGGGTTTGGAATCGTCAGCGGACTTGAAGTTTCGCATCGCCAGGACAAGTTGATAATCGCGTCCGGCCTTGCGCTCGATTGCCAGGGCAATGAGATCTTGATCGCTGAGCCAGTCTCGCATCCTTTGCCGGATTCAAACCTGGGGACGTCATCCTATCTAACGATTAGTTACTCTGAGCAGGCAACAAACCTTACTCCCGTACCTGACGATAAATTGTGCGAACCAGCATTGATTGCAGAAAGCTTTACCCTCGCATTTGAAAGCCAGAATCCGAACCAACACCACAGGCATGTGCAGGGGCGTTGGCTGGCTTGCGGTCAATCCCACAGTTTGGTTTTGGCTCGCTTACGAAGAGCCTCAGGGCGATGGAGGATTGATCGGCGTTTGCGTCGACCCGCCGTAAAATAAGTACCCTCGGTGGTTTATGAAGTGATGCAGTCTGGATGGTAACGACCGAAATAAAAGGTTGCTGCCACTCGGTACAGTACGGGAGCGGTAGCGACCGCATTCAAGCAGTATGACGGTGTGGTTTAACATAGAGGCATTTCAGGCTCACCCTTGAATATCCACTGATCTCAAGGCGATCGCTACCGCTCCCGTACGGTACCGACTCGACCTTCTGGATGCAGTCCTCGCCCCCAGACGGTAGTGGGTCAGTTTGGTTCTGAGATTCAGAAGCGGCCGTAGAGTACACCCATTCCTAAAAGGATTAGGACGATCCCAAACAGAATGATTCCCAACATGAAGATCACGCTGCCTAGATCACCCCAGTGAATGAACCATGGTAGCCAAGCGGTAGTGCTGGCTCGATGTTCGTTCATCTTTTTGTGGAAGATAATTATAAGGAGGCCACCGATGATTAGAGCGCTACCTCCCAAAATTCTTTCAAACAGACTCTCTTGCATTATCCGTATTGTCCGAGCAGATCCACTATATCTTCAATAGACCACAACATCTTACTAACGCCAGCGGCCATCACCTGGTTTTACGTCCACTTCGCTTTCCCAGCAGTTCACCTTTATAATCCCGACTTCCAGAGATTCTACTCCCCGATAGTTGCAGCTACTCATTTTGCCTCTTAAGCGGACAAGATTGTCTTTTCCCTCAGCTACGTTCTCGAGCCATTTTCGATGCCTCGCAAGGCGTCGGTTTGTGACTTGCGCGCTCGTCTTTCTGACGCTGGCGCTAGCTGCGGCAAACTTAAACGGGCAGGTACTCGACTCGCCGCCCTGGCAGTGGCAGAACCCCCTGCCGCAGGGAAACGCAATCAACAGTGTGAAGTTCACCGCGGACAAGAAAAATGGTTGGGCAGTCGGTGGTGACGGCGCCATCCTGCGCTCACGCGATGGCGGTTTCAACTGGGAAGAACAAACTTCACCAATCAACGCGACCCTTTACAGCCTCTATATCAAAACCAAAGACCAACTGGTTGCCGCAGGTTCAAGTGGCGCGGTTCTGACTACCACAAACGGAGGACGGAGGTGGGTGCCGCGCGCTACCGGGACGCGTGACCACCTGTTTAGTGTGACGTTCGCTCCGGCAAACCCTCTCCAGGGTTGGGCGGTCGGATCGTTCGGCGCCATCGTTCACACCGCAGATGGCGGAACCACCTGGGAATTGCAAAAGTCTCAGACGAATGCGCATCTTTTCTGTGTTGCCTTCGCCGATGAGAAGACTGGCGTCGCCGTTGGCGCCCGCGGCACCCTGCTCGTAACCAATAACGGCGGAGTCGATTGGCAAGAACGAACGAGCATCAGTAGCAGGACTTTGACCGGTGTCACATTTAGTTCACCTCAGCGCGCCGTAGTAGTCGGATATGCGGGGACGATCCTTGAAACCCTCGACGCCGGCGCCACTTGGAAAGCGGCAAATAGTCTTACCCGCACGGATCTACTTTCAGTTTTCTTCAAGGACGATAAAGTTGGCTGGGTCACGGGTGACGACGGACTAGTGCTGACAACGGCGGATGGTGGCTCGATCTGGTTGCCAGTCAGCGTGCGCACTAGTCCTAAGCTTTCGTCAGTTTATTTTGTTGATGAGTCGTTAGGTTGGGCGGCGGGCGCCGATGGATTGATCCTGCGAACTGATGACGGGGGACTCTCATGGCGCCGCCTCACCGAAGGCGGCCGTGAAGATCTGGCTCGGATTTTCTTCATCGACAATTCTCGGGGCTGGGCAGTTGGGGCCCGCGGCAAGATTCTGTTTACGAGTTCGGGAGGCCGCAGCTGGACCGTGCGTCCTTCCGGGACTAATGCGCGCTTGAACGACGTAAATTTCGTCAATGAAAAACTGGGCTGGGTTGTTGGCGACCAGGGCACTATTTTGCGTTCCGTAAACGGCGGCGTGACCTGGAGCAAGGTTCGAATCGAAGCCAACGAAGACTTGTTGGCCGTCGACTTCATATCTCCGACTCAAGGCTGGGCCGTCGGCGCGCGCGGCATTATTTTGCAAACAACTGACGGCGGCCTAACCTGGCACTTCCAACGCGCCGACACCTTCAATTGGCTGGAAGACGTTCGCTTCATTGACGAAAAACAGGGCGTCGCTGTGGGTTCAAATGGCACTATCCTGCGTACTGAGGACGGCGGCACTTCGTGGAAGCGCGTCGATCAAAATTTGCGAGAGTGGGTCTATGCAGTTACTTTTGCGGACGCACTTCGCGGATACGCCGTTGGCGCTAGCGGCTTAATTTTGCGAACCGACGATGGCGGCAAGAGCTGGAAGGATCTGGAAAGCGGATTGACGACAAATCTATTTGCTGTCGCCGCATCCACGCGCGATGAGGTGATGGTGGCCGGCGATCAAGGACGAATCGTGGAAAGCAAAGACGGTGGGCAGACGTGGGTCACCCCTTCTACCGTCACCAGCGCTACGCTGTTTTCCATTGTCAACCGCGGCGGCTCAAATGTCTGGATTGCGGGCAGAGGTGGAGCAATTCTCAGGCGCGCAGACGATGTTGAAACGGTTCGCATCCCGAAGCCGGGTTTGCCTCCAATGCTGCGACGCAGTCCTCCCAAACTTCAGTCGCAAAATTCAGAGACTCCACTCGTCATTGACGACGGCGACATTCCGCGTGCTGTGCCCACGAGCAAGAAACCAGCAAAACCCTAGTAAAGGGTATCGGGTGCCGGATTTCAGGTACTCGGGTTTCAGGTATTCAGGTTTCTCGTTTCTGGTTTCAATTAGAGTCGGGTTACGGTGTCTGTTCTTCAAATTTGAGATCTGATGATTCAGATCTCAAAGAAAAGAAAAGCAAACCAGAGCGAAATCTGGTACAGCGAACCTGAAACCTGAAACCCGAACCTGAAACCCGAAACCTGAAACCGAATAGTCTCTGACTTTAAGTGCGCGGGCAAGTCTCAGACTTGCCGGTCGAAGCACTTCATTTTGTCAGGTCTATGACCATCGAGGTCCGGCGTCCTTAGGTCAAAGACCTGAAATTGAGAATCCGGCAAGCGTGCCGGCAGAAGTCAGAGACTTGCTGCGCATCCGAATTCAAATTACCACGCCCTTGTTAAGGGCCGAATCTATTCGTTTATTACGATAAGCGGCGTTGACCTTGGAACAACAAGTAATCGAACAACCAGGATTAGCTGAGAACGAGAATCCACTCCGTAGCGGAACGCGCCTGGAACGGACCGCGGAGCCGTGTGCTGTCGTGATCTTCGGCGCTACGGGCGATCTGACGCGGCGCAAACTTCTTCCGGCGCTTTATCGCCTGTCGCGCCAGCGGCTTTTGCCGGCAGAATTTGCCGTGCTCGGTACCGCCCGGCATCCCATGACCGACGATGAATTTCGGCAAAAGATGCGCGAGGCGCTAAACGAATTTGCCGAAGAAGACATCGACGAAACAGCCTGGAATAGTTTCGCCGCCGGCCTCTTTTATCTGGCTGGTGAATTCGACGACGAAAAACTCTACGCGGAGTTAAAAGCGAAGCTGAAGGAGATTGATGGTCAGCGTAATACTCAAGCCAATCACCTATTCTATCTGGCAACATCACCCGACTTTTTCGGCACAGTTGCCCGGCACCTTGGCGATGCCGATATGGCCCGCGCCACCGCGCCTAGCTGGACTCGAATAATCGTTGAAAAACCATTCGGCCACGATCTGGAAAGCGCCAAGGCTTTGAACGCCGAGCTCGCGACAGTCTTCAACGAAAACCAAATCTTTCGCATCGATCATTACCTAGGCAAGGAGACTGTACAGAACCTTCTGGTTTTTCGTTTTGGAAATAGCATCTTCGAGCCGTTGTGGAATCACAATTACATCGACCACATTCAGGTTACCAATGCCGAGGCAATCGGAGTCGAGGGGCGCGGGTCATACTATGAGAAGGCCGGTGCCATCCGCGACATGATTCAGAACCATGTTTTTCAGATCGTCGCCTTGATCGCGATGGAACCACCCACGTCGCTGGAACCGAACAGTGTGCGCGACGAAAAGATCAGGGCCATGAGGAGCGTGCGCGCGATACCGGCGGACCGAGTGGATGAGTTTGCGGTGCGCGGACAATATGGCCCCGGCACGGTGTTGGGCGATACCGTTCCCGGGTATCGTGACGAGGACGGCGTTGCGCCCGATTCCTCGACTGAAACTTTTGCCGCACTCAGACTCCAATTTGCCAATTGGCGTTGGTCTGATGTGCCTTTTTATTTGCGGTCGGGAAAGCGTTTGCCGAAGCGAGTGACGGAAATCGCGATTCAGTTCAAGAAAGTTCCGCATCAGCTTTTCACTGATTCTGATACTCCCTTGCAACCGAACGTGCTCGTGATTCGCATACAACCGAACGAGGGCATCACGCTGCGGTTTGGCGCTAAGTTACCGGGGCAAGCGCTGCGGATTCGCTGGGTCAACATGGATTTTAGGTACGGCGCATCGTTTGGGGTTAAAGCGCCTGAAGCTTATGAGCGATTGTTGCTGGATTGCATGCTGGGTGATTCGACCCTCTATGCGCGACGCGACATGGTTGAGCGTGGTTGGGAGATCGTGGCGCCAATCCTCGAGGCCTGGAAACAACCGGCTGCGGATTTTCCGAATTACGCGGCTGGCTCGTGGGGACCACGCAGTGCAGTTGAATTGATCGAGCGAGATGGCAGGAGCTGGCGGAAGCTGTGAAGAGCAGTGAGCAGTGGGCAGTGGGCAGTCCGAAATAATGATCCCCAATTCACACGAAACAACACGAAAGAAAAGAACTCCTGAGCACTCAACTGCCCACTGCTCACCGCCCACTGCCCACTGCCCACCGCCCACTACCCACTGAGTAACAATGTCTACGTCACCTAAACAGATTCAAATTACCAAGACACTCGACGTTGAGGTAGTCGAGCAAGTGTTGGCTGAACTGTGGCAAGAAAAAGGCGAAGGGCAGCATGTCGACGCTGATGAAGCAGTTCTGCGTTCACGCGCCGCTAACCTCATGGCTTTTGTAACCAGTCAGACTTCGTTACAAGAAACTCAGCAAACGATACGCGACTTGGCTTTGCTCCATCCGTGCCGGGCACTAGTGATGTTGGCGGATCGTGAAGGGCCGGACAGCGACATTGAAATGTTTGTTTCAGCGTTCTGTCAGCCAGGACGGCGGTCCCAAAGCGCTGAACTTTGCTGCGAAGAGGTGACGCTCGTAGCACATGGAAGTTTCGTCTCTGAAATTCCCAGCGCAGTCACCCCATTGCTGGTGCCCGACCTGCCAGTCTTTCTCTGGTGGCAGGATCTACAGCGAGTCAGCGACGACAATTTTCAGCCGTTAACCGGGGCCGCAGATAGGTTGGTGGTTGATTCTGTTGATTTAGCCGCAGGAACTTTGGATCTGCACGCCATCGCGCAACTTTTTTCCCGCACAGGCAGTCAGGCAATCGCCGTCAGTGATATTAACTGGGCACGTCTCACCTCCTGGCGTGCGTTGCTCGCCAATTTTTACGACGTTCACGAATATCGTTTGGCACTGGGTGATCTGCAGCGAGTCGGAATCGATTATGTCGCGCCAGAGGGGAATCCAACCGGTATCGCAGCGCAAGCTTTGTTGGCCGCTGGTTGGCTGGGCAGTCGTTTGCACTGGAGTATCGAATCGCGCACCGCAGCACAAAAGAGTTGCTCGTTCATCGTCCGAAGAAAGGACGGCGGCGCGATCGATCTGGAACTAACCCGGGTAGAACCTTCGGGAATTAAACCAGGCCGCTTGGCAAAAATCGAACTAACGACCGGAGTTGGAGAGGCTGTGTTTGTTGTGCAGCGTTCCGCTGATGGATTGCACCTTGAGACTCACGCAACGATCGACGGCCGCTCTTGTCCGGGTCGCACCCTTCCAGTAAGAAATAGAAGTACGGCTCAGTTACTGTCGCGTGAAATGGAAATTCTTGGCAGGGATACGACGTACGAGGATGCGTTGAGATTAGCGTCGAGCATGGGCGAATAGTGGGGATATTCGCCCTTCGGACTAGCGCCGTAAACGGCGCAACCAAAGCTGACATTCAAATCAGATTTCTTAAACGCGAACGGGATGATCCTTCGCGTACGAGTAAGCGGTATATGCAGCGATGATGTGACAGATCCATCCAAGCGTGCCGCCTGAACCAATCCAGAAGCCCGGCGTCAGGATTAGCCAAAGAATCCCGGCCAGAATTCGTCCGTTATAGAGTTGGCCAACGCCTGGGATTAGGAAGCTGAGAAGGCCTGCAGTAAATGGATCGCGCATGATTAGTAATACCTCCGAGCGACCTTATACGACCCTCTACCGAGAATAGTTCGCAGGAAAAATTAGATGGAGTAACTGAGGATATCTTCAGGCAGGTTAGCTTTGCGGTTTGTTGTCGACGCGCCGGACATCGACGATTTCACCCCGAAAAGTGCGCAGCATCTGTTGCACTACGGGGTGCTTCTCAGCGCTCTCCCGTAATCGGTGCTGTTCTAAGCGTTCTTCGTCTTCCTTAGATAGTGGCGCCGCGTCGCTCGCGCTGGTCTGATCCTTGATCATTACGCGCACACCCAACTCCGTACCGGTAAGCTCGCAGCAAATCTCCCGCAGGATTTTGACATTGTCACTCTTCGCCAGCGTGTCTCGAAGGTGCCTGGCCTCCGGCGCAAACTCTACGTATAACTCGCCATTCTCCACGGCGGCATAACGTGCGCCGTCCAGAGCGGTCACCAGAAACATCTTTCTTCGCGCTTCAAGACTTGATTTGATCCGGTCGATGTCGGATTCACCCGCTGCAAACCCGGGAGGGATGGCTTTTGGCGTGTCAGGCAGCGTGACAGGTGGCAAATCCGCAGATGAGTTCGGCGTGGGCGCGGATGTTTGCCCGATTTCAAGGGCGGGCGTCGCCGCTGCCCCAAACGCAGCACTCATGGCTTTCGGCTCAGCCTTGGCCGGTGACGAACCGCCTCCCGCTGGGCTTGAAGAACCACCTGCCATCGGCGGTGCAACCTTAATCGGTTTTCCAGTGCGCAAAGATTCTTCGAGAGCGGTGAGGCGCTCAAGCAGCTGAGTCAGTGGCGCCAGGCGCCGCATCTCCATCAGCTTCACTAATCCAACTTCCAGCTGATAGCGAGGCTGGGCCGCCGTGCTCAGCTTTGTTTCTGTTTCCGCAAGCGAATGAAAGAATCGAACCAGATCAGATTCGGAAAAGAGACTTGCTTGTCGCTGCAACTCATCCCGACCGACCACGGCCGATTCCAGAAGTTCCTCGCTCCCAGACACCTTGGTGACCAGTAGGTCGCGCAAATGTGCCAGCAGATCGCGCGAGAAATTCCGCAGGTCGTGGCCACGCATCACCACCTCTTCAATCACAGCGAGAGCTTCAGCCGGCCGGTGTTCGGCAATTCCATTCATCACGCGGATCAAAATATCAGCGCCAGCCACACCGAGCGCCTGCTCAACGTCTTCCTTCTTGATTTGCGAACCCGCAAAACTGATTACCTGATCAAAAGCGGATTGAGCATCGCGCATTGAACCTTCGCCGGCGCGGGCAATCTCGCGCAAAGCATCTTCGGGAATGGAGATCTTTTCTGCGTCCGCAATCAATTTAAGCCGCTCAAGAATTTTAGCCGTGGCTATGGTACGAAACTCGAACTGCTGACTACGGGAGAGGATCGTTTCGGGAACTTTATGGCGCTCGGTCGTCGCCATGATAAAGACGACTCGTGGCGGCGGTTCTTCCACTGTTTTCAGCAGCGCATTGAAGGCGGGCGTTGACAGCATGTGCACTTCGTCAATGACAAAAATCTTGAAGCGGTCGCGTGCCGGAGCAAACCCGATCGTTTCGATAATCGAATCGCGTACGTTGGACACACCCGTATTCGACGCGGCGTCAATTTCCTGAACGTCAATTGAGCGACTTTCGGAAATCTCCCGGCAGGAACTGCAGGCGTTGGGATCGTCTGTGCGGCAAGGAGTCGCGGTGGGTGTTTGCGATTTGTGGCAATTGAGAGCCTTGGCAAAAAGTCTCGCAGTCGTAGTTTTTCCTACGCCGCGGGCCCCGGAGAAAACGTAAGCGTGATGCAGTCGATCGTGTTCGATTGCGTTTCGCAACGTACGCGTGATTGGTTCCTGGCCGGTGACTTCAGCAAAACTTTGCGGCCGCCATTTACGCGCTATTACCTGGTAGGTCATAGGAGGAGCGTGAATCGTGAAATCGTCAAATCGTGAATCGTGAATCGCGGATCGAAACCTATTATTCACGATTTACTATTCACGATTTACGAATTGACGATTCACGATTTACTGAATTGGCCAGACTCCGGACTTACCCGCAACACACGTTGCCGTTGCTACCGTTGCTCCGTTCCCGGCCTGGCGGGGTTCACAAGGCGAGCGTTGTGCGGAGCCCGAAGTCTGATAAAAAGATCGTTAGCAATTAAAGCGATTGCCAATTGTCGATTGCCGGATTGGCGATTGTCAATTGGGGTATTGCCGATTGTCGATTGCCAATTACCTTAAACCTCCCGAACCCTTAACCGATTTTAACTCCAACGAATGTCCTTAAGCTGTAACACAATCGACAATCGGCAATCGGCAATGTCAGATGTGTGTTTTTCGATGAGCCAGCAATCGTAACAGCCCATTGATGGCCAGGTGCAACAGAATATAAACAATGATCGCGATAACAATTGGCAACAACAAAGTGTGGCCTTCTGCAGTTCTGGGGCTGCCAACAATTCCGCGGAAGGGCTCATAAAAAGGATTCGTCACCGTTACGATGAATTGAACGAATCCCGCCGAACTACGCGCGGCCAGCAGCGCCAAAAGAAAACGCAAGCCGAGCAGGGCATAGAGCACAAAGAAGAGGTAGTCAACTATCTGTGAGACACGAGCCAGTCCGCGTCCCCGTTCTACCTCACGCTCAGTGTCAACTACTTCGTTGACGGCTTTGGAGCGGAACTCTCCCGCAATCTCATCCATTTTCCGCGACTCCGTCGGCGCCGGTCCCTGGCTTGCGCGATCTGCTATCTCAGCATTCACTTCGCCTTCAACCTGCGATTTGACGCTCTCATGTTGCACTGAACGTCGCGCTTCGTCGTCCGCTAGTTTGTTATCGTCCATAGTAGTTATTGCCGATTGCCAATTGCCGATTGCCGATTGTTAGAATCGGCAATAGATTGTTGAAATGCAGTTGCCAACAGCTCTTCCAATTGCCAGTTGTTAAGAACCAATTGACTTTTTCAAAATTCCTTGGAGATCATTCCAATCGTCAATCGGCAATTGGCAATCGGCAATCGGTCTGGCGGAGAGGGTGGGATTCGAACCCACGGAACGGTTTCCCGTTCACAGCATTTCCAGTGCTGCCAATTCAACCACTCTTGCACCTCTCCACACGAATTGGCGATTGCCGATTGCGGATTGCCGATTCAAATACAAAACATCATTGAAATCGGAACCACTCTAACATTTGCGATCAGCAATCGCCAATCATAAATCTTCAATCGTCTGGCGGAGAGGGTGGGATTTGAACCCACGGAGGCCGTTAAGCCTCTCCGGTTTTCGAGACCGGTGCACTAAGCCACTATGCGACCTCTCCAAGAGCTACTGACCCGGTGACGCGGCGATGGGGAGACGCGGAGAACATCGCACTCACCTTATCTCACGTCCCGGTAAACCGGGTCTCCGCGTCCCCGGGTCTCCGTGTCTCCGCGTTACCGGGTCTCCCCGTCTCCGCGTCTCCCACTCTCAGATCTGCGCGTGCGAAAAAAGTCCTGCATCAGTTTGCGGCACTCTTCCTCGAGCACTCCAGTTGTCAATTCCATCCGGTGATTCAAAAACTCCGAATCGCAGATCCGAAACCGGGATTCGACAGCACCCGCGCGTACATCCGGGGCTCCATAAACAAGGCGTCCGCACGCGCGCCTGAATCAACGCGCCGGCGCACATTGCGCACGGTTCGATTGTGGAATAGACAACTGCATTAATGAGCCGGTAGTTGCCCTGGACTTGAGCAGCAATTCGTAAAGCAAGGACTTCGGCGTGCGCTGTCGGATCGCCATCTGTTCGCGTTCTGTTTCCGGCAACCGCAAGCAGTTTATCTTCACTGACAACACAGGCGCCGACGGGAATCTCGCCGAGGTCTTCGGCCTCGTGGGCTGCCGCAATTGCGCGCGCCATCCACTGCTCATCCAAATCCATTTTCGTAGCAGCAGTCAACAATCAAAAATAATTAGTCAAACAACGAAAAATCAAACTATAGGTGTCGGCCTTCAAGACTGTCAAGCAGGCCACTTTTTCATAAATTCATTATCAAAACGCGTTCATTGCAAGCGAAGTTAGTTACAGATGAATCTCACGCGCGTGTTATTATCAAACGCGGGGTGGACGCCACTAGCAACCTTCCGGAGCCCTTCATTCCATTCGATGACCATTGAAGCAAATCAGCGAGGCAGCGGACCGTTAGCGACAGACCGTGTTCAGAGTCGGTTACGGAGCACCTCCTCCTCTCCTGAACTTCCCAGTCCAGACAAGACAGGGCAAACGCCTGCTGCGTTGATGCGCCGCATGACAGCCGGCGAATTTAATACCGCGATGATTCACTTTTATCGCGGCGAGGTGCAACGCTCGAACACCTGGCGCAATCGTTTGGATACGACGACCAACTGGGCTGTACTTACAGCCGGCGCCACCTTGTCATTCGTATTCAGCTCGCCCAGCAACCCACATTTCGTCATACCGATTAACTCGATTCTGGTCGCGATTTTTCTTTTGATGGAAGCGCGACGCTACCGTTATTACGAGATCTGGTCGAGTCGGGTGCGGGTATTAGAGACTGGTTATTTTTCGCAGTTGCTGGCGCCCGAAAGCGCGGTGACTGACGAAGCCTGGGCACAGCACCTGGCTGCAGATTTAATAACGCCACACTTTACGATCAGCGAATGGGAAGCTGTTGGCAGAAGGTTGCGCCGAAACTATCTTTGGATTTTTGCGCTCCTGGCGTTGAGTTGGAACCTCAAGGTTTATCTCCATCCATTGCCGGCGCGCGACCTCCATGCGTTCCTGGAACGCGCCACTGTGGGAGTTGTTCCTGGCTGGGCTGTTTTCGTCGTTGGCGTGATCTTCAATGCGGCAATTGCCATTTTCGCGATTGGAACAGTGCGTTTACGCGAAGCTACTGGCGAAGTCCTGCCGCAACACGAGTTTTCCCTGCGACCGCTGCGCACGATGAGAAAGTGGACCCGGGCCGCGACAAGTACCGGTCGCACCACGATGCGCGCGAGACGAGCGCGCCAGCGAGTTCGCAGTGGCACCATGACGGGTGAGTTTAAGAAGATCGATATCTCCGAAACTCCCGATCGCGAGTCGCGAATAATCGATCGGAATGAACCTGACCATGACGTGCCTGCCGAGTCATTAACATTAGATATGCCAGAAGTGCCGCGGCTTTGATTTACACTCAGTTTTCACTTTTTTAATTGGTGGGTGTTTATTTCCAAGTTTGCTGCTGTGGTAGTGTTTTTGTTTGCGTATGTTCGAATTAAGCGGCCAAAAACTTTCCCTTCAACAGATCGCAGATGTCGCCGCCGGAAGAGAGCAAGTAAAACTCTCAGTCGCTGCCCGTGCGCGCTGTGATGCGTCGCGGGCGGTCGTCGAGCAGATAGTCAACGAAGGTCGCACTGTTTACGGTGTCAACACCGGCTTCGGCAAGCTTTCCGACGTCAGAATCGAACGTCATCAACTGCGCGACTTGCAACTTAATCTTGTGCGCAGTCATGCGTGTGGCCTGGGCGCTCCGCTCTCTGAAGAGGAGACGAGAGCGATGCTGCTGTTGCGCGCGAATGTGCTTGCCTGTGGATATAGTGGCGCGCGCGCTCTTTTAATCGATGCGCTGCTATCGCTGCTCGAACACGGAGTCGTGCCTGTAATTCCGGAAAAAGGATCAGTTGGCGCGAGTGGTGACCTGGCTCCCCTCGCGCATCTGGCTTTGGTAGTAATCGGCGAGGGAGAAGCGTTCTACAAAGGCGCACGAATGTCAGGAGCCGATGCGTTGAGCGCTGCCGGCATCTCGCCGGTTGAACTTGAAGTGAAGGAAGGCCTGGCATTGCTTAACGGAACGCAGGCAATGACGGCAGTTGGCGCGCTCGCCCTGCGACGAGCGGAACGGTTGACTCAGATTGCAGACGCGGCCGGAGCGATAACTTTGGAAGCCTTGCGAGGCACTCCGGTGGCCTTCGATGAGCGCATTCAACAGGTGAGACCTCACCCGGGACAAACTGCAGCAGCAGCGCACTTACGCGAGCTGACAAGCGAAAGCGAAATCCGCAATTCACATCTCACCAACGATCCACGCGTGCAGGATGCTTACAGTCTGCGATGCATGCCGCAGGTACACGGCGCGGTGCGCGGGGCCTTGAATCACGTGCGCGAGATTTTGGAAACTGAAACGGGAAGCGCAACTGACAATCCCCTGGTGTTTGCCGACACCGGGGAAGTTTTGTCGGGAGGAAATTTTCACGGCGCTCCGATTGCGATGGCGCTTGATTACGCGGCTATTGCTGTGACTGATCTGATGAGCATCAGTGAACGTCGCATCGATCGGCTGGTGAACCCCGATCTGAATGAGGACCTGCCACCGTTCTTAACAAGAACAGCCGGAACGTCATCTGGATTCATGATGCTCCAGGTTACTGCGGCGGCGCTGTTGGCGGAAACAAGGGTTTTGGCACATCCTGCAAGTATCGATAATGTTCCTACCGACGGTGGTAAAGAGGATCACGTTTCGATGGGCATGACCGCGGCCACAAAACTTCGATCTATAGTGGGAAACGCTGAACTTGTGACCGCAATCGAATTGATTACCGCGGCCGAAGGACTTGAGTATCGGGCGCCGCTAAAACCGGGACGGGGAGTGCAGCGAGCTTATGAAATCGTCCGGGCAAGCGTGCCTCGCCTTGAGGCCGACCGCTCAATGGCTAATGAAATCGAAGCAGTTGCGGCAGCAATCCGCGCTGGCCAATTTGATTCGCTTTTGTAAGATTTGATTTACAGGTTTGAGAGGAGATTTCGATGACAGACATGTTTGATGAACGTCGCCGGGGGTTGGAAGAGGAGTATTTTCATAAGAAGAACCAGGAGGCGCTGGAGAAGATGCGAGCCCAGATTGCCGTCGCCGCCGAAGCAAAAGCGGCAGGAACCTCCAGTATGACTTGTCCGCGATGTGACGGGACTCTGAAGACAAATAACTTTGAAGGCGTAGACATCGACACCTGTGACAAATGCGGTGGCGTGTGGCTCGATTCCGGAGAATTGGAACAACTTACCAAACATGAGTCAGGTTGGTTCTCACGATTACTGCACAGGCATTCGGGATAGATCAGCGAACCATGCCGGCAAAGACTGTCAGAGCGCCAACTGGCGTCCAGTTAAACTGCAAAGGATGGCATCAGGAAGCCGCCCTGCGATGTTTGATGAACAATCTGGATCCTGATGTCGCCGAGCGACCGGAAGATCTGATTGTCTACGGCGGTGCGGGTAAGGCGGCCCGCAGTTGGAGCGCTTATGAAGCCATCGTTCAGCAACTGCGGTCGCTGGAAAATGATGAAACTCTCCTGGTTCAATCCGGCAAGCCTGTCGCCGTGTTCCGCACGCATGAGCAGGCGCCTCGAGTGCTGATCGCGAATTCGAATCTGGTTGGCGCCTGGGCTAATTGGGATCACTTCAACCAACTCGAGCGTAAAGGCTTGATGATGTACGGCCAGATGACCGCAGGGAGTTGGATCTACATTGGCACTCAGGGCATCGTACAGGGCACATTTGAAACCTTTGCAGCAATGGCGGATCGCCACTTCGCTGGTGATCTGAGCGGCAAACTAATCGTCTCTGGCGGGATGGGCGGGATGGGCGGCGCGCAGCCCTTAGCGGCGACCCTTAACGGTGCAACCTTTCTCGGAATCGATGTCGATCCGTCGAGAATTGAGCGTCGCGTTCGCACAGGTTATTGCGACCGGATGTCTTTGAGTTTGGATGACGCGCTTGAAATTTGTGAGGATGCGCGCGAACAACGCCGCGCTATTTCGGTGGGCCTCGTTGGAAACTGTGCGGAGGTGTTGCCGGAGCTGGTGCGACGTGGAGTAAAGGTCGATGCTGTTACTGATCAAACCAGCGCCCACGATCCACTTAACGGTTACGTCCCGGCTGGTATTGCTTTAAGTGCTGCAGTCGAGCTGCGTCAAACGGATCCCCAGAACTACATCGAACGTTCGAATCAATCGATGGCAGTCCATGTCCAGGCGATGTTGGATTTGAAACGTGCAGGCGCAGTGGCCTTCGACTATGGAAACAACATTCGCAAGCAGGCACTCGACGCCGGTTGTTCCGACGCGTTTCAAATCCCCGGCTTCGTTCCCGAGTACATTCGCCCACTCTTCTGCGAAGGAAAAGGTCCTTTTCGGTGGGTCGCACTTTCGGGAAATCCAAATGACATTCGCAAAACAGACGACTTAGCCCTGGAGCTATTTCCCGAAGACAAAACGCTGAATCGCTGGTTGCGGCTCGCTCGGGACCGGGTGCAGTTTCAGGGATTGCCGGCGCGTATTTGTTGGCTGGGTTACGGCGAACGCGCAGAAATGGGCGACGCAATTAATGAAATGGTACGCCGTGGGGATTTGGAAGCTCCGGTGGCAATTGGCCGAGATCACCTCGACACCGGATCTGTAGCCTCGCCTTTTCGCGAGACTGAGGCGATGAAAGACGGCACTGACGCCGTAGCGGATTGGCCGATCCTAAACGCGCTACTGAACACGGCAAGTGGCGCAAGTTGGGTTTCATTTCATCATGGCGGCGGTGTTGGTATTGGCTACTCGTTACACGCCGGACAGGTATCAGTTGCCGATGGTTCTGCTGATGCCGCGAAGAGACTGAATCGAGTGTTAACAAACGATCCCGGCCTCGGTGTTGCGCGTCATGTTGATGCCGGCTACGAAGAAGCAGAGGCGACTGCGCGAGAAAAAGGAATCAACATTCCGATGCTGCCAACTGAGACTAAAAAATGACGACAGTCCTAAAAGCATTTCGCTTCTCAATCTTGCTGCTGGTGCTGGCGCCGCTATCTGTCGATGCGCAGCGCGATCCGCCCGTTCAAAAAGTCACACTTGAGAGTAAGTTACTCGGCAAAGCGATCGACTACAGCATTCTTTATCCGATTAACTATCAGCGCGAGGGCAATGCTGACAAGAAGTTTCCCGTCGTTTATCTGCTGCACGGCTTTACCGGACACCACACAAATTGGATCGAACGAACCCGAGTGGCGCTCTACGCGACTCATTACGATCTGTTTATCGTCATGGTCGAAGGCGAGAACGGTTGGTATACCGATAGCGCTACCGTTCCAAACGACAAATTTGAGTCTTATATCCTGCAGGAACTGATGCCGGATGTGGAGAAGCGGTTTCGCGTCAGCGCTGAGCGCGACGGCCGGGCGATCGCCGGTTTGTCGATGGGAGGATATGGCGCGCTAAAATTTGGTTTTAAGTATCCCAGTCGCTTTGGAATGGTGGCCTCAATGAGTGGCGCTCTAGGCGCAGCCTCCTGGACAGATAGCGACCTCAAGAATCTCGAAGCCGTTCGGCAATCTTTGCTCAAGACTCTTGGTCCTATCGGATCAAGCACTCGCCTACAAAACGATTTGCTTAAGCTCACACGGGAGGTCTCGGCGGACGGGATTAAGATGCTTCCTGTGATCTACTTCGATTGTGGAACCGAAGACCGACTCTTCCCGACCAACCGTAGTTATGCAGACTTATTAGTAGAACGAAAAATTCCTCATGAATTTCGCCAACTACCTGGCAATCACAGTTGGCCATACTGGGACCAGCAGGTCCGAGAAATCCTGAGCCTCGCCGCCACTCGCTTGTCGCCTCCAAAATAGACCCGACCGCTTGGGAGAGCCATTGCTGACCTTTGCCATTAATATCGCCCGCGATGCAGGAGGAATTCTTGTCGATCGTTTGGGCCGCGCTCTACAGGTTTCCAACAAGGGCGACATCGACCTGGTAACTGAGGCAGATCTCGCTTCTGAACAATTGATCATCGAACGGATCCGTTCTCACTATCCTCGACACAGCATTCTCGCCGAGGAATCAGGTGCCTCCGAAAACAGTTCCGGCAATACTGAGTCTGAATGGAAGTGGATCATTGATCCGCTTGATGGAACTACAAATTATGCCCACGGGTATCCTTGCTTTTGCGTTTCTATTGGATTGGAACGCGCCGGCAAGCTGGAACTGGGCGTGGTATACGATCCACTGCGCAACGAAATGTTTGCTGCTGAACGTGGCCAGGGCGCAACCTTAAATGAGCGGCCGGTTCGTGTTTCAGCAGTGGCTGAGTTGAACCAAGCTATGCTCTGCACAGGTTTTCCTTACAACGTCCGGGAACGTCCCGACTTCGCGCGCGACTTTTCGAATTTTACGATGAAAGCACAGGCGGTGCGCCGCGACGGATCCGCTGCTTTGGACTTAGCCTATGTCGCTTGTGGACGCTTCGATGGGTTTTGGGAAGATGGATTGAATCCGTGGGATCTGGCCGCGGGAGTCTTGTTAATTGAAGAAGCTGGCGGAAAGGTTAGTGATTTTGAAGGAGCGCCGCTTGATATTTATTCTCCAAGGGTACTTGCCACAAACGGTCTCGTGCATCAATCGATGATGGCCGTGATTCGCGGATGATCAGTCTAGAGAGCTGATCTGATTATTTCTGCAAGCCGATCACTTTCGCGTCTCGCGAATTCGCGAGTTTCTTCCCCCTCGTTTTGCTTAACGTAATGTAACGGGTGATAGACGACTTCGATTTTACCCATCCGAGGAACCCGCTGCCCCGCCGGCCAGACGCGATTTGCGCCGCGAATCGTCACCGGGAGAATCGGTACACCCGCTTCTAAAGCTAGTCTCACCGCACCGCCTTTAAAGCGAACCATCGAGCCATTTGGTAAGCCGCGACCTCCTTCGGGAAAGATCACAAGCGCGCCGCCCTCGCGAAGCCATTGAATTGAGCGGCGAATTGCTCCCGGATCGCTTCCGTGTAAATGTAACGGCCAGGCTCCCATCAGTTTCATTACCTTGCCGGCAACGGGCCATTCCAGCGCTTCATTCCAGGCTAAAAATCGCAGCGGACGTTTGATGGGAGTTCCAATCAAAAACGGATCAAGGTATGACTGATGATTCGAGGCGATCAACAGTCCTCCGGTAAGCGGGATATTCTCAAGCCCGCTGGACTTCAGATTCCAAAAACCCCGACCCATTAGTTCGAAGACAGGTCGGATCAAATCAAGCGTTACCTGAGGCAGAATTTGAGGTTCTTCCTTTGCTTGACGTGCAGTGGTTTCGCTTGAAGCTCTCACTTGGTGTAATGAAGGAGGTAAGTCTTATCGGGCTAGTGGGTTGATTGATTCAAGGCGTGAATTTCCTGCCACCAATCGGGAACATCTTTTTGTTTTAGCTGATCGTCGTTCCAGCGCTTGCAATGCTGGCATTCAAACCCAACGTAGTCCGATGCCTCATCCTTCGTCAGTCCTATCATTATCCGAGTATCGCAATCTGCGAAAGAACAGCGCCGGTCGATTTCAACCAGGAGAACTTCGCGCGGGATGATGATTTGTTTTGTTCCTGCCATCGAATTAGAGCGGCCATTCGCGATCGATGAATTCCACATGAATGCGCGCGACGCCGTCGGGGCCAGTACTCGTCGATCTCACAGCCGCATAAACAGAAAGCTCAAACTGTTTACTTGTAAGACGGAGAAAACGTCCCGCCGCAATTGAAAGACTGGTAAAGACAGTGGCGCCCTGGCGACTAATATTTTCGGTGACAGTTTCCTCCTTCAGATCAATGCCGCCCTTTTCGTCGAGCGTTTCCAACAACATGTCGACGGCGATGTTGTGCCGAGTAAACGCGCGCTTATCCGAACTCTTTAGCGGTCCGACGATCTCATCGGGATCTTCTGTCAAGGTTCTTGTCTGGAATACGGACGCAGCAATCTCATAGCGCCTTGTGGGATCTGCCTGGTAGCTGCGTGGTGGCCGTTTGCCGACAAAGGCGACACCTATTTCAAAGACCAGGCCACTCTGCTCTTGCGCCGCCCGCACATATCGAACCAACGCCCACACACGATACTGGTCTTCGACGTGATCAAACACCCGCAATTGGCGCGGCATGGGAATCGTCATGTGTACCAGACGGCCCCGCTCGATCGGTCGCTTCAGCGTGAATCCCGCTCCAAAGGGAGTAACGTTAATGAGTCGCGTTATTTCAAACCACTCAAAATCCGGAGTCTCGCGACACTGCACGCGCACAGGTAATTTCAGTTCCAGGCGCTCGCGAATACGCTTCCAGGGTCGCTCTTTTTGCATCTCGATTTCTAATTAATACAGGTCCGAAACAGACGCCAAAAGGCGTTGCGTTCGAACTTCGAAAATGATGGTTGTTTTGATGCGCCGGGAGATACCGAAGCTATTGATTTTATTAGCCTTTATGGCACGTGTCCCGGTTGCCAAAATCACCCTGTTAAGGCTACAATAGCTTGTCATTTTGAGTCCATGAACTACCTGTCATGCGAGCAGCAAAACGCTCTTGAAATCCGGCAACGAAATGAGCTTGGGGGACGGCTTCATTTAGGGAGTCGCAAGCGATGCTTTGCCCGAGGGTAGGGCCGGCCACTCTAAAAATTTCAACAACACTTACGACCGGCGGATTGTACTGGAAAGGGTATTGAGATGGAAACTTCGGAACGGAATCATATAGATATCGAAGACGAGATGCGGCGTTCGTATCTTGACTATGCGATGTCCGTCATCATTGGCCGTGCGTTGCCCGACGTGCGCGACGGATTAAAGCCGGTTCACCGCCGCGTGCTCTGGGCGATGAGCGAGCTCGGCAATACTTATAACAAGGCCTATAAAAAGAGTGCTCGAGTCGTCGGCGATGTAATCGGTAAGTATCACCCGCACGGCGACACGGCTGTCTACGACACCATCGTGCGAATGGCGCAGGACTTCTCGATGCGCTATCCGTTGATTGATGGACAGGGAAACTTCGGTTCGGTGGACGGAGATGCCGCAGCCGCGATGCGTTACACCGAAGTCCGGATGGCGAAAATCACGAGTGAGATTCTGTCGGACATTGAAAAGGAGACCGTTGATTTTCAACCTAATTACGACGAGACGCTAAGCGAGCCTAAAGTGATGCCCGCGCGCGTGCCTAACCTGCTGTTAAACGGTTCGGGAGGCATCGCCGTCGGTATGGCGACGAACATACCCCCGCATAATCTTTCCGAGATTGTGGACGCCACGATTGCACTACTCAGCGACTCCGAAACTTCAATTGAGGCTCTCACGAAGATTGTCACGGGCCCTGACTTTCCGACGGGCGGATTCATCTACGGCCGCGACGAAATCAAGAAGTCCTACACTGAAGGCCGGGGAATCATTCAGCTGCGAGCACGTGCAGGGATTGATCGCATTGGTCGTGGCTCGCAGGAGCGCGACGCCATTGTCATCACAGAGATTCCCTTCCAGGTTAACAAGGCCCGCCTGATCGAGCGCATCGCCGAACTTAGTAATGAAAAGAAACTGGAAGGTGTTTCGGATCTACGGGATGAATCCGATCGCAGCGGTATGCGTATCGTAGTTGAACTTAAACGCGACGCGGTGCCGCAGGTTGTTCTCAACAAACTCTACAAGCTCACGCCAATGCAAACCTCCTTTGGCGTGATCAATCTGGCAATTGTTAATGGTCAGCCGCGCGTTTTAAACCTCAAACAGATGCTCGAATGCTTTATCGAGTTTCGTCGCGAGGTGGTGCGGCGGCGGACCGAGTATGAACTGAGGAAGGCCCGCGCCCGGGCCCACATCCTCGAGGGATTGACGAAGGCCATCGATGCGCTCGACTTCATTGTCACGTTGATTCGCAACTCCCGGTCGGTTGATGAGGCTCGACTTTGGCTGACGGGTCAAACGGCAGGCATGTCCGAAGTAAAGGTTTGGAAAGGCGCGCCCACGGACGTCGCTGTAAAGACCTACCTCGGCAAGCTGCAAAAGACGATGGAACGTTTAGGTTTTTCGGAGATTCAGGCACAGGCGATCCTGGATCTGCAACTTCGCCGTCTGTCGGCACTTGAGCGCCAGAAGATTACCGATGAGTACGAAACGATAATTAAACACATCGCCGAGCTCGAAAACATACTCGCCAATGAGAATGCCCTGCGCCGCGTCATCAAAACGGAACTAGAGGACGTCAAAAAGGAGTTTGGCGACGCTCGGCGCACGGAAATTGTCGATGAGGGCGCGGAGTTTTCGATTGAAGATTTGATTGCCGATGAGGACGTGGCGATCACTGTAACCAATAGCGGTTATATCAAACGCACGCCGATCACGACCTATCAAAGGCAGGGACGCGGCGGGAAAGGTCGATTCGGTGCGGCAGCGAAGAACGATGACTTCGTCGAACATCTCTTCATCGCTTCTACTCACGCCTACCTGATGATCTTCACTGACGATGGCATGGTTTACAAGATTAAGGTCCACGAGGTGCCTGACGCCGCTGCCTCGGCGCGCGGAAAAGCAATAGTTAATTTGATCAGTATTCCGTCTGATCGAAAGCTCGCCGGCGTTGTTCCGGTGCGCGAGTTCTCAGCTGGTCGTCACGTACTGATGGTTACTCGCAAAGGCGTGATCAAGAAAACCTCGCTGGATAATTTTCAGAACATTCGCACCAACGGCATCATCGCGATTAATGTCGATGACGGCGATGAATTGCTGGATGTGGTTTTGACTGATGGTACAAAACGCATCTTCATTGCCACGCACAACGGTTTGGCCATTCGCTTTGACGAGAAGAACGTCAGACCGATGGGCCGGGCTACGAGAGGCGTGCGGGGAATTAGCTTGAGAGCAGATGACTTTGTGGTATCTGTCTGTCCTGTTTCTGCTGACGACACCGAAAGAATGTTGTCAGTTTCCGAGCAGGGTTATGGCAAGCAAACACCGATTACTACCTATCGACTGCAGTCGCGAGGCGGTAAGGGCGTTATCAACATGAAGACAACTGAGAAAACTGGAAAAGTTGTCGCAGTATTTCCTGTTGAGGACGACTCGGAAATCATGATCATCACGCAACAAGCGAAGCTAATTCGCATTGAAGCGAACTATATCCGGAAGACCGGACGCAGCGCGCAAGGGGTTCGCTTAATCAAAACTGATGTTGGCGATAAGGTTACCAGTGCATCGTTGGTAGAGGCGGCGGCGGAAGAAGTGACGGAAGACGCGCCAACGAGTTAATACAGTACGGGAGCGGTAGCGACCGCATTCAACTGAGAGAGTGGTATTGAGTTTAACGCCTTCGGCGTTAAATTCTAACAGCCATCGAATTGAGCGATTGGTTAGTTGAACGCGGTCGCTACCGCTCCCGTACTGTACCGGCTCATGTAAACCCGGGATGGTGGGCGCATTATCCCGGGTTTGATTCGAAGATTTGCTTGCCCCCTTCGCCCTCAACCCAGACCTCGCCATCCGCAAAAACTTCTTTCTTCCAAATCGGAACAGTCCGTTTCAGCTCGCGAATTGCCCACTCACACGCTTCAAAAGCGGCGCCGCGATGCGCTGCCCCGACCGAGATCACCACACTCGTTTCGCCAATCTCGAGTTTTCCCGTGCGATGAACAATCCCAAGATAAGCGATGGGGAAGCGGTCATGCGCTTCGCGACCAAGTCGCCGCATTTCATTGAGCGCCATCGGTGCGTAGGCTTCATAGACGAGATGTAAAGTGCGGCGGCCTTTTGTCCACTCGCGTGCATAGCCATCAAGCGTCACGGTGGCGCCACATTCCGGCAACACCACCCGGCGGGAGACTTCGCCCACGTCAATTGATTCAGTTGTCAGTTCGAAGAAGTCGTAAGTGTCGCTTGGTATCTTTTCCTGGATCGATGCCGCGTCCTCGGATCCGCCACTGACTGGAGGGAATACGGCAAGCTCGTCTCCTGCGCGTACTTCCCGATCTGCGGCGGCATACTCCTCGTTGATCGCGAAGAGCAACGAACGTCCAAAGCGGCGCAAATTTGGAAATGCGGCTACAACCTGAGCAAACGCATTGGCCGCGTTCACCGGCGCAGCCAGGGAAAGAGTGGTAGCGGATGTTCCGGCGGCGTCGCGCGCGGCGCCGAAAAAAAGCACGCGCACCATTATTTGTTCCGAAGGCGCTGCGGACATTGATTACTCGAACTCGATCTTTTTACCGCTGTGTCCATTGCCTTTGGCAATCTCGTGCACGCGAGCTCGTTCTTCGTAGCCAGTGACCGCACGCGCCAGCATGTCTCGCAGCCGGCGCAGCCGCTCCGAAGTTAAGCGCAGCTCCAGCAACTCCTGCTTTACGTCTGTTTCAACCTCCATCGCCGCAGCCACTAAAAAAGAGAGCCGCTGGGGATCGGTATCCGAGATATCAGGCAAGTTGGCTCGTTCGTCATTTATTAAACGAACCGCTCGCGCGATGCGCGTGAAGATGCCCGCGACTTCCCGAGAACTCTCTTCGAGAAGCGACGCATCTTCCTCATCGTCCTCAAAGAAGCTGACACGCGCTACCAGATACGGATCGCCACGGTCAACATAATCCTCGGCGCGATACCTGACGAGTCCGACGGTTAAGATGTTTGAACGTCCGTCGGGCATCGACTGAGTTTCGCTAATCTCGGCTGCACAACCAATGTGGCCGGGAAGCGGTTGTTCCGCGGAGGAGGAACTAGCGTCGAAGTAGGAAAGCCCAAAAAGGCTGTTGCTGTTGCGCACATCAATCAGCATCTGCCTGTAGCGCGGCTCAAAAATGTGCAAAGGCAAAGGAACACCGGGAAATAAGACGATAGGAAGCGGAAAGAGCGGCAACTCGCTTACTTCCCTGACTCGATCGAATGCTTCGCTCATGAAGAAGACACAGAGGCCGGCGTATCTGACGCTGGTCGACCATCAAATTGAATTGCCCTTGCGGTGCTCAGGATTATCGCAGACGAAAGAAGAGAAGTCAGTAGCAGAATTTGAAGGCGCCGGATTCCAGACCATCCAGCCTGCGTAGCGGAGCGAGCCTTCGTAGAAAGCCAAGCAATTGTTCCGTGTCGAATGGTTTGACGAGCAACTCATCGACCCCGAAAAGAAAGTATTTGTCTCTCGTTTCCGGAACGGCTTCGGACGTCATGCCCAGGATTCGAGACTTAGGCACACTGCCCTTGACGTATTCAAGAATTCGCCAGCCGGTATCAGTCGAGCCAAAAGTTGCCGGAGAATTAAGATCCAGAACTGCGACAACAGGTTCATGTGTCGCGGCGCGTCGCAGTGCGGTGGGAAGATCGTTTGCGGTGACCACGTCGTAGTAGTCACACAGTGTCCAAAACAGTTGCTGCGTGATCGCCTGATCTTTGTCGAAGATTAAGATCCTTGGTTTCACCAGGTAAACTCCCGCCGTTCGTCTGGCAACGGGTGTACCGGGGAAGCTGCGAAGATGGCGATTTTCGGAAGTAAAAGTGGGAATTTGAAAACGACGAAGTGCAGGGAATCTTTCGTGTCGTATTTAGGAAACAGTTACCGTTACAGTGTCTGGAAATGTAGACGCCAGGACTTGTTTTGCACAACAGGTCGGCGCAAGGACAACGGGACTGGGGTGTGTTTAAGGATCTTCTGGAGGAAAGTCTTTTTCATCAATCTCGTCGATAACTTTCAGTTCAGCTCCAAACTTTTGATAGCCACGAAAACGGATTTCATTGCGACTCTGGAGCGATTTACCTCGGCTCACACTGCTAATCAGCACTATCGAGCGAACCGGTAAGACGAATTTCTGCTCGCCAATCGTTACCCAGTCATAGTCAATCAAGCTGCTGGCCGCAGTGATGGGGAAATCGCCCGGAATCTCCGTGGCGATTTGCTCGAAGCGAAGTACCCGGCCGCTGTCGCGATCGATCCAGAGTCTTCCTCGCGAACCGACATCGGTGGTTCGATTGTTTTCTGCACCCAGTGTTAGCTTCGAACTAATCCGCTCCACTTCATACTCAAAGACGACGGTGTGCCGGTTTTGCAAAAGGTCGGTGTCGACAGGCTTAAACTTGGTTTGCGTGTACGGTGCAAAAAGATCCGCGAGGGCGGAAATGTATTCGACACCGCTCGAAGTCGCGCCCCCAACATACTTGCTATAAGTCTTACCCTCTTTTACCGAAGGTCCGAGCGGCTGGCCATTAACCGAAAGTAATTTGTATTCTTCGCCGATATTGGCGCGATAACTGACCGCGATGGCGAGGTTGTCCTGAGGTATCCAGTTACTTGTGTTGCCGTGCGCGATGGTGCGTTTGATTAATTGCTTCACAATAAAATCTGGCATTGCAGCAGCGGCGGCGACTGTTGCCACCCGCGCTCGCCCGAGAAGCTCATCGGCTTCGCGCGCGGAAGGGAGTGTCGAGGCAGTTGGATTCAGACGCCGACGATCCGCTTCTTCCAGCGTGCGACGTAACAACGAATCGTTTCTACTTTTTGTGGCAATCAAGGAGCGCAAGCCCGAAGTTAAAGGAAAATCGATGCCGCGAGTACGGATTTCCTCAACCAGCGCCTCCTTCCCTTCCGGATAACGGGGCAGTTCGTGGAGACGGCCCACAAACTCTTCGCTGGTGAACGGTTTGTTTAGAGACTGCGCAGAGCCGTTAAGAAACAAAGCCGCCGCAATAATCGCGAGCAGCACCTGACGTAAGAGAGCATGTTTCATAAAACTTAGTGCGGTAGGCTTTCGAACATTCTTCTTGTTATTGTCTTAGTCCCAGGTGGATCGTTCTCCGGGGGACCAATCCCTACAACCCCAACCAGGACCTCTTCCTGATCGACAAATAAAATCACATCAACAGTTGTGGCCTGGTTGTTCTTGATCTCCAGATCCTCGATCCAGGACTTGACGAAACCGGGTGATGAGATCTTTACAAGATATTTGCCGGCGCGCAATCCGATGAACTGAAATCTGCCCTCAGCGCCTGATCTTGTCTTCAGAATCTTCTTGCTAGGCGAGTGTTCCACGGTCACGGCAGCTCCCACAACCACGGCGCCCTGTGGATCTAAAACTTGTCCGGTAAGAATCGCATCCTGCGTACTCGAAACAATGTCTTTCTGCGTGATTCTCGTTTGCGAAACGCAGGAGTCTTTCTTCCTGCTTTTCTCCTGAGCAAACGCTACGGGCGCCAAACTGCCGATGATTGCAAGCACAGCGGCAGCGGCTCGGGAGATCTTCATTCGCACTGCTCGCAAACCAACCGGGCAGTCTTGCGTCATTACTGTGCCATCGCTGCGGCGATACAACCGCGCACAGACTCGTCCTGCCGCTTTAAATACCAGGGCTTCTGCTTCCGGTTTGCTGAGGGCAGAAATGTTATAGACGTTCAGTTGGCAATGTTGGCAGAACCTAACGCGCTCGTTGCCGGCCATCTGTTCCCAGGTGATAGGGCACGGTGTGGCGATCTTAATCCGGTCAAGACTGGTTTTCATCGTGTTGCTGCTTGCGGGAATTTCGTTGACGAGGTTTCGATGAAATCGAAGCCGAATAGTTGTCTCAGCCGCAGAAAAACCGCGGTTTCAGACACAACACTCGGCGATAGCACGCGAGAGGATGGTAACGCACTGCTCCAGCTCTGAAAGCGGTACAAATTCTCCAGTTCGGTGTGCCACACGGATGTTCCCGGGGCCAAAGACCACTGCCTCTGCGCCCAACTCCATCATCTGCGCCGCCTCCGTTCCAAACGCCACGGTGCCGGCGGTTTGGCCGCTCAGCCGCTCCATCATTTGCACTAGACCCGACTGATTGCCCACCTCAAACCCTCCATCAGTGCGCGAGGCATTAACCTCGCAACTAAAATCCGGATCAAGTTTTGTTTCTTCGACAATGGCGCCGTTAATTAACCCCAGCACTCGGTCGGCCTTCTGACCGGGAATCGGTCTCCATTCAAGCGTCAGGCGACACTCGCCAGCAATCACATTCTTAGCGCTGCCGCCGCGCACGAGACCGACATTCAGAGTTGTGAAGGGCGGATCGAAATCACGATGTTGTTCGTGCTCAAGTTCAGTTGCAATCTTTTCAATCCGGGTAATCAGACGGGCCGCGCGCAGGATTGCTGAAGCGCCGAGGGCCGGATACGCACTGTGGCCTTCGCGCCCATGCACAACGATCTCCGCCAGACAATAACCCTTACCCGCGCGCATCGGTTGGAGCGACGTAGGTTCACCTACGATGCTGTAAAAAGCTCTGATTGGCCTCGCTGCCGCAAGTCGTTTTGCCCCAAGCAGCCCCACCTCTTCATCTGCAGTGAATACCAGCGCCAACGGGCGCCGAAGCTTACTCAAATCGGTTAATGCAACTGCACTGAGCGCTGCCGCAATGAAACCCTTTGTGTCGCAGGCGCCGCGCGCGTAGAGCTTGCCATCTTTCTCGGTAAGTTTCGTGGCCTCTGTCCAATCAGGGTCGTAAGGAACGGTGTCCATATGACCAACAAGCGCGAGTTCGACATCTGGTTGTGCGGAGAAGTCGGTTCCCGCCACGGCGATCAGGTTGACCTTTTCAACGCCATCGTCGTCGCGATAGGGAAAGCGTTTCACGATGAGACCTAACGCTTCACAACGCTTCGACAAATGGTCAGCAATCTCCGCATTCGTGCGAGCGGAAACCGAGTCAATTGCCACAAGCTCAGATAGTGTTTGCGCAGGGGTCATTAGGAAGAGTTCCGATCCGCTCAGCTCCAAAGCCTTTGTTGCAATGCCGTGAATCGGTTAGTGATCTGTTCCTGGTCGAAATGTTTGCCATTCTCAACAATCCGTTTACCAGCAATCACCACATCTTTCACAGCAGATCTGCCGAGCGAAAAGACAATGTTGGCAAGCAAGCTCTCGGGTGAACTGCCCGCAATCGCAGGATCCTCAAGATCCACGGTAAAAAAATCAGCCGCGTCCCCGGCCTTCAGCCATTCACCTGACAAACCCAGGCTTCGCGCCCCGTTAGTGGTCGCGCAATCGAATAGTCGAGCTGCCAATGCCGCTTGGTTCTCGTCGTCCGCTGGCGACAGCACTGCTCGTTCAAGCATCTGCAGCCGCAAGTGATATTCAAGCTCGCGCGCATCTTCGAGAAGGTCGATCTGAATTTGACTATCTGTTCCCAGTGAGACGCCAACCTTCTCTGCAAACAAAACGTTTACGGGTACAACGCCGTCGCCCAGGTTGCGTTCGGTTGTAGGGCAAGCACAGACCATCGCATTGGCCTTGCCGAGCATTCCTGCAGCCTTGGGAGTGATGTGGATCACGTGAACTCCTGTGAAGCGGTCGCTCAGCAATCCTTCACTTTCCAATAAAGCAACCGGCGACCTTCCATGCTCTTCGATACAGGCGGTAACCTCTGCAGGTTGCTCAGCAACATGCATGTGAATTGGCAGGCTGTGGTGATTACTAAAATCAACGATCGTTTTTAGGTAATCCAACGAAACCGCTCTCACACTATGCGGCGCAACACCGACCCACGCTTCACCCGACATGCCCGACAACTCAGCACTAAGCTTCTCAACGTTCGCAAAGTAACGATCGGATGTTTCAACGAAGCGAGCCTGCCGAGGATCGGTCGCGAGGTTGTGTCCGCCGCGTTCATAAGCGACCCGTAACAGCGCGATGCGCAAACCTACGTCGCGGGCAGCGCGCACAACCTGACTCGCCAGCAGGTTGGCATCCTCATACGGCGAACCGTCCGGTTGGTTATGAAGATAATGAAACTCGCCGACTGTGGTGATGCCGGTCAGCGCCATCTCCATAAACGCCATTCGCGAAGCATCGTAAAGATCTTCCGGCGTCAACCTGGTGGCGGCGCTGTACATCATTTCCCGCCACGTCCAGAAACTGTCTTTCGAGTTTTTAGTGCGGTGTTCGGTGCGGCCGCGAATCACTCTTTGAAACGCATGCGAGTGGGCGTTAACAAGCCCGGGAAGCAGGGCGCGGGTTTTCAAGCGAACGGTTTCGTCACGATCAGCTTTCTGACCCAAGCGGACAAACTTACCCGCAGCATCAGTAGCAAGGGTTACATCGCTCTTGAACCCTGTTCCTGTGTAAACCAGGTCGGGCAACCAGGCTTGTGGCGGGTGATTCATTAAAGGGGAAGAATTTGAATGGTGCCGGAGGTCGGACTCGAACCGACATGAGTTTGACCTCGCCAGATTTTGAGTCTGGTGCGTATACCAATTTCGCCACTCCGGCTTTTGCGAAAAAGATAATACGGGACTCTTCCCGCGCTGCGCAACTGGTCCTCTTCCGGACGCAGTCGCACTATTGACGTTTGAACAAACAGCGAGTAGAGTCCGCTCGACACCCCCAACACTTCGTCACACCCCGACACGCCCGACTTCTCAATTCTCTCTTTAGTGAGACTCCTCGCAGGTCCCACATCGTCGATTTCTATCAATCGAGGTTCCAGGCGGTTCACTGACCGCAATGCAGGCCTAGCCGCGCTGCTAAACATCTCTTTCAAGAATGCGCGCCTCGCAGCCAGCTCTTGAACAACACTGACAAGGAGAACGCCATGCCTTTGAGATACAGAAAACTCTTTTGGCTTGGGATGCTTTTCACAGTGGTCACTTCCACTGCATTTGCTCTGGTATCCGTGCGCCCAAAAATCGGTACTGATTCGGTTTTGGAGTCGAAGGACTCATTCAGTTCGGCTGCTCAAATATTTTCTGCCGGATCTATTGAAACGCCCATGGTTCCCACCGCAGCTTTAATGCCAACCCAGGGCTCGAATAACGAGAGACTGGAGGCAGAGGTGATCAGGCTCCTGCCCACAGGCTTCGACCCGTCGGAGATTAGCCGGCCCCCAGGCCGCTTCATTCTCGCGGTGACTAACCGTAGCAGTGCCCAAGAACTCGACTTGCGTCTAGACGCGGAAGCAGGAAACAGAGTTCACCAAGTCCGCCTTCCCAGAGGTCAATTGAGGTGGAAGCAAGTTATCCAACTTCCGCCCGGGAATTACAGGCTTAGCGAAGCTAGTCACCCTGGCTGGTGTCTCATAACAATTACCGCTCATTAGCTACTGAGCACTGATATTAGTTTTGGCAGTGGTGACTCTTTCCGCTCTAACTTCCTACATCGAGGGATGCCATGACAACTACTCATATTCTCACCTTAAGACCCCTTCTTTCCCTTAGTCTCAGCACAGTTGGGTTTGCATTGGTCCTCGCACTACCAATTCAACGGGTGATGGCTCAGACTTCTGCGACTGACGTGAAGACGCCGCCATCGATGGCGCCCGGTGCGCCGGCCGGCTCGTACGCCCTAAGTGGATTTGACACCGTTAATCTCTACAACGGTTTCCTTAACTTTCGTTTGCCACTACTCAAGGTGGGTGGGCGCGGCGCGGCGTCCTACACAATGATGCTGACCCTGGAGCAAAAGTGGATCGTCAATCACGATTTCCAAACGGGCAACAATTGGCCCAGCTACGGCTGGTGGACGGGTCTTAGGGCTGGCTACGGTCCTGGGGTAATGCAAGGCAGGCAGACTCATGAGGGCTGTGGCAGCGGCGGCCCGTACCCAGAAGGTCAGGTCAGCACCGGGTCAATTACGACGCTAACATTCACAGCTGCGGACGGAACTGAATACGAACTCCGCGATGAGCTTACTGGTGGGAATCGGTTGATTAGCACCTGCTGCTGTTATTACCAGAACCACGCGAACGGTGCGTCGCGCGAGACAGTCTTCAAGACCGTCGACGGGACGGCGGCGAGTTTTGTTTCAGACGAAACCATTTACGACTGGTCCGGTACTGTGGAGAGTGGGCCGCACATGATTTATCCGAACGGTTATTTCATTCTTCGGGACGGCACGCGCTATCGCATCGAGAACGGTCTGGTGAAGTGGATCCGTGATCGCAACGGCAATAAGTTAACCTTCACTCACGATACGTACGACAGAGTTAGCACTATCACGGATTCGCTGGGTCGGCAGACCACCATAGAGTACAACGTCACGGACCCGGTGTATGGCCTCTGCGACCGGATTAATTTTACCGGATTTGGCGGCGGCTCGCGGAAGATATGGGTCGGGAAAACTGCACTCAGTAGTGTTCTCCGTGCGGATTACTCACTTCAAACTTTTTACCAGTTGTTCGGAATGGGCAGCAGCTCCACTCAGCACAATCCCAACTATATAACCGCCTCCATATGGCTGCCCGACGGCAGACGCTATCAACTCCAATACAACAGCCACGGCGAGGTCGCGCGGGTAGTTTTGCCTACGGGCGGCGCATACGAATACGACTGGGCGTCATGGAGCGGACCGGGATGCGACTTTTTGCCGGAAATTTATCGTCGTGTGGGGGAACGTCGAGTCTACCCGGATGGCACTGTGCTCGAAGGCAAGACAGTCTATGGCATGCCCGGCGGTGATGTGCGAACTGTGGATAGTCTGAACGCCGGCGGAACACTCCGCGCGCGCGAGAAACATTACTTCTATGGCCTCCAGGGTTGCGCCCCTTCCTCCCTGAGCTATTCACACTGGAAAGAAGGAAGGGAGTACCAAACAGAGCATTTTGCAAGTGACGGGGTGACCCTGCTCAGAAGGGGAGCCAACACGTGGCAACAGACTTCACCGGGTTGGTCAGGAAATTGGTCTCACGAGCCGACCAACAATTCTAAGATTGTCACGACAGTGGAGACCGTCGAGCCTAATGGTGTCAATCTGGTGACCAAGCGGACTGCCATCAATCCCCAGACCCAAGCGATCGGATTTGATCAGTTCAACAACCAAACAGACGTATGGGAGTACGGCTTCGGGACCGGCGCGCCATCAACTCATCCTGTGCGTCACACTCACACTGACTATTTAACCGTCAACCCGGCGAACAGCCTCGACTATACAGGCACCACTGTGCACATTCGCAGCCTGGCAAGTGCACAGCAAATCTACTCAGTGAATCCTGCAACTGGGGCCGAGGTTCTGGTTGCCAAGAGCGAATCGAAGTACGACGAGACGCCCCTGCTACCGTGGTACGGCACGGTGCAGAGCTGGGCCGACCCTGGTGGGGCGCGGGGCAACCCAACGAAAGTGAGGAGGTGGCTCAACCCCGGTGACCTCTGGATCGAAACGCGCGCGCAATTCGATCAGGTGGGCAATGTAAGCAAGTCGTGGGACGCGATGAACAACTCAAGCGAGGCGACGTATTCCCCCACCTATCACTTCGCCCATCCGACTCAGACGACATCGGCTGTGCCGGATCCGAGCGGCCAATATGGGTCAACGACGGCGCTCCTCACCAGCAGTGTCTTCGACTTCTGGACCGGGCTCGTGACGTCCACCACCGACCCAAACGGGCAGATAACCAGCTTCCAGTACGGCGGTCTCCTCGATCGCCTGACAGCAGTCATCCGTCCCGCTGGAGGAGGCCGTAGCGATTTCGAGTATGGCGACATCGTCGGCAATCTGTTTGTCCGCACGCTCACTGATTTGGACGCCACGCGCAGGATTGAAACTTACCAGTATTTCGACGGCCTTGGTCGTGGCTGGCGCAACGTAAAATCTGAAGGTGCCACTGCAATCTATTCCGATACGCAGTTTGACTCAATGGGACGTGTCTGGAAGGTTTCAAACCCGTACCGACCCGGCGACACAATTTTGTGGACGACAACCGGCTATGATGGACTGAGTCGCGTCGTTTCAGTGACAACGCCAGATAACGCCGTCGTTACTACCAGTTATAGCGGCAACACCGTGACGGTCACAGACCCGACTGGGAAGCAGCGAAAGAGCGTCACTGATGCCTTGGGAAGACTGACTCAAGTTTACGAAGATCCAAACGGTCTGAACTATCTCACCAGTTATGAATACGATGTACGGGATGATCTGACGAAGGTCACGCAAGATAGCAATCCGCCGCAGAATCAACAGACCCCGCGCGTTTTTGTTTATGACTCTTTGAAGCGGTTGACTTCGGCGACCAATCCAGAGAGCGGCACGATCAGTTATCAGTACGATTACAACGGCAATCTGACGCGTAAGACTGATGCACGGGGAGTCTACATTGATTATTTCTATGACGCTCTGAACCGCAACAAAACTATCGACTACTCTGACACAACCACCATTAATCCCGACATCACGCGAGTTTACGACGGCGCGATAAGAGGTAAAGGACGATTCTGGTACAACTACGCCGGGGGCAGTTACTCAGTCGGAGCTACCGTCGAACACATAGCAATAGACAGTTATGATCCGGTCGGCAGGCCGGAAATTCAGCGCCAAGTCTTCAAGCAGAACAGCGTCTGGGGGCCGACGTATCAGATCTCACGTGGTTACAATCTCGCCAGCGGCGTGATTACACAAACCTATCCTTCAGGCCGTACCGTCGCTTATTCGTACGACGCCGCCGGGCGCACCAACAGCTTCAGCGGAACTCTGGGCGACAGCGTTAACCGCACCTACGCGACCGTAGCGAGCGTAACTCACTACAGCCCGTGGGGAGGGCTGGAACGAGAGCAGTTCGGCACCGACATTCCGCTTTATCACAAGCAGCACTACACGAACAGAGGGCAGCTCTACGATATGCGGCTGTCGACGGTAAACGATGCCAGCAATTGGAACCGTGGCGCAATCATCAATTACTACTCACTCTCAAACTGGGGCTTCGGCAATACCGGCACCGACACCAACGGAAATGTTTATGGACAACAACACTGGATTCCTCACAACGATCAAATGAGCGCTTACACGGTGCATCAACAAAACTATGCCTACGATTCACTGAACCGCATCACCTGGGTGGGAGAGTATTTAGATGGTGCAACGCATACAGGAGCTCAAGCCTTTTTGTACGATCGTTGGGGTAATCGCCGAATCGATCCCGTTAGCTGGGGCACCGGAATTAACAACAAGCAATTCACAGTGAACGCTGCGAATAATCGACTGGAAGTTCCCGGTGGACAGAGCGGCACGATAACTTACGACCCTGCCGGGAATTTGATCAATGATACGTATACCGGGGCCGGCAGCCGTGAATACGACGCTGAGAACAAAATGACCAAGGCTTGGGGCTGGAACAATCAGTGGCAGGAGTACGCCTACAACGCCGACGGCCACCGGGTGCGACGTAAGGTAAACGGCGTGGAGACCTGGCAGGTCTATGGCATGGATGGCGAGTTGCTGGCTGAGTATGCGGCCAGTGCCGCGGCGACGTCCCCGCAGAAAGAATACGGTTACCGCAATGGCGAGTTATTGATCACGGCGGCTAGTACCCAGGCCTGTGGTGTCGGCTATAGCGGAACGAAAACCTGGACCGCCACCAGTCCCAGCCTGGGCCACGCCACCGGTCAGCAGGAGGGCAGCAACTGGGCAGTTTATGTCGCTTCTCATTCGCCAAACGCGATGGTCTTTGGTCCATACGACAGCACTTTTGGCCAGGGACAGCACACTGCTCAGTTTTGGTTGATGGTGGATAATAATTCCGGTACCGACGTTGTGGCGACAATTGACGTAGTAACTAATTATGGTAGCAACAATCTGGCGCAGCGACTGATTCGGCGCAATGAGTTTGTCGCTGCGAATCAGTGGCAGGTATTCACGCTGGAGTTTAACAATCCCTGCTTTGGCCTGGTGGAGAGTCGAGTCTGGTGGTCAGACACGGTAAACATGAAGTTCAGTCAGGTGACGATCACGGCAACCAACACGTCGGCTCTGGACCTCGAGTGGCTGGTCACAGATCACTTGGGGACGCCGCGGATGGTAGTCAACAAGAGCGGCAGCCTTGCGAGTGTAAAGCGACACGATTATCTGCCGTTTGGGGAAGAATTGTACGCGGGCGTCAGCAGCCGGACGGTTGAGCACGGCTACACTGGCGACGGTGTCCGGCAAAAGTTCACCTCCAAAGAACGGGATATTGAAACCGGACTTGATTATTTCCTGGCTCGATATTACTCGTCGACGCAAGGGAGGTTTGCGAGTCCCGACTCTCCTTTGACAGATCAATTTCCGAACAATCCTCAGAGTTGGAATCTCTACTCCTACACCAGGAACAATCCCGTTAGAGTTGCTGATAAAGACGGTCGCATAACGCCTCTGGACATCCTGGACATCATGAGTCTGGCAATGAGCGTGCGGGATTTTTGGAAGAAACCAAGTTGGAGTAATGCCGGTTGGGTCGCTGCGGATGCAATCGGAGCCGCGTTGCCGTTTATTCCGGTGGGGTCCCTGCGGCGCGCCCGTCAACTAATGAACTTGGTGGGGTCCTCGGCCTCGATTGGACGTCTTGAAAATGTTACAGAAGTGGCGGCCTTTTCTCGTCTTAGTAGGGAGGGGGTGGTCCTAGCTACTGGCCAAGATAATGTTAGGCAAGCTGTTGGTATGACTAGCGGGGGTCCTGTAGCGGACCTTCTAACTATGACACCCGGAAATAAGTTCATAATTAGTGAGGTAAAGGAAGTTCAGAATGTTGCAACTGGGACAGCAGACGTCGGTCATGCTCTGGAGCAGTTGTCTAATACTGCTGAACACTTAACAAGGAACGTTAGCGGAGCAGAGATCTCCCGGCTGGAAATAGTTGTCACACAAGGCACCAACCTCGGGCCTGGCTACAGAGCAAGCGGAGATCAACTTCAAAGGTTCAACAGCTCGACCGGCAAGTATGAAGTCGTCCGAATTAAGGGGAAGGTTGTGCATGTAACCCAGCAACTTCCGCCGCCGGTCCCTTCAAGCGTGCCACAGCCAACGAGACCATAACGTTCAGTCGTAATGTCAACAGGATTCGACATACTTCTAGCTCCGCGCAGCTCGACTGCGCGTCACCCGATCGAAATCTTTAAAGATATCGTGATGTTTGTGCTGAACTCTCCAGGTATAAGGCGAGGTTGCCAACTCGCAATCTATCGCGGCCAGCGACCACTGGAGTACGGCCCGGACACGAACGATCCCCACGTCGTACTGAAGGAGAGTTTCGACGAAAGCGTCACACCTCAAGAACTAACTAAGATCATGGACCTAGATCGGGCGGACGATGTCTATGTTGGCGTTAATTGCGCGTATGAGAGGCTTAAATGGAGCAATGAGATTTGCGACTCGGAACAGTCGTTTGGGTGGATGTTGGTGGAATACGAGGCTCCCAGCTTTGACCAAGGGCACCGGCAAAAGCGGATGGGTTCTTATCATGTGCATTTCGACGAAACGAAATACTTCTCACCTTTCGTTGTGGATCTCTCAAAGTGTCCGGCCAATAGTCCAGACGCACTCATGAAGTTGGTGCGATACGGACAGAACATAAAGTTTGCGGAGAATCTGTTCAAGGGCCTCGCTGCAACCATCGAGCCTGAGCATCAAGTTATGGTGACCGAAGGCGACAGAGTTAATCCACTGAACTTTCATATGGTCTACCACAATCAGATATCGGGCTACTTGTTTGATGCTCAGAAGATCTTGCAGCTGCATAACTATGGCGGTGGTTATTTTTACGAAGGACTTGCCGGTGATTACGATGGCCCATACAGCTCCTTTGACAGGAGGGGCGTGTCCTACAGTGATCGGATAAGGGCCAGCGATCGAGCGGACAAACTGGAGCAAGAATTGGATTTTTATAGCACTGTGTTGGGTGATAGTTGGAATGTCTATCTAGAAGATGACGAAATCCTTGAAATCATAACGTCCTTTGACGGCATCGAAGCCGAGTCAATCCGCGAGGGTATTCATGCGGGGAGTCCGAACTTTATATTTGGCTATCTGGACGAGTTATATCTGAAGATACTGGCGGCCCTTACCTCCTACACGACCAATAAAGCTCAAAAGCTCTTTTGAACGAGCTCGACAATCGTGAACTGGCCACCGTGTGCGACAAGACTAACGGACGTGGCTCACTGTCCACACACAATCGGCAATCACCAATCGTAAATCGGCACTGAAAAAGACGCTCGCATCTAGACACAGGCGGCAACCATCAATAGAATGAATGCGTCCCCTTAAAGAGAACAACCCTCTCTCCCGTAAACTTGAAAGGGAAAGAACCAATGAGAAAACTACTCGCCGTTATGGTGGTGTGGACAATGCTCCTGTTGCTGGCTGTTCCAGCGTCTGCGCAGTGCGGTCGCTATAGGCACCGCCACAACAACGTCACCCATACTCATCGCAGTTGTATTGGGGATGGCCACAAACACGGCCGCAGCTTTTGGCAAAAACATCGTGACAAACTGACGACGGCTGGAGGTGTCGGCGCCGGCGCCGTGATCGGTGGAATAGCCGGTGGCAAAAAGGGCGCTTTGATCGGAGCGGCTGTGGGCGGCGGCGGAGCGGCCGTCTACACTTATGGCATCCGCAAACGTCGTCGTTCTGCCAGATATTAAATTTGGAAACCAGGCCAAGGTCATTTAGAAATGCCCCTCAGCTTAGAATGAGGGGCGTTTTTATGGGCTCTTTTAGTATTGGGGGCAGGAAATCTATTTCACCTTATGGCCCAAGCCCCAAAACTTGGCTGATGCAAAAACTTGTTGGCACACCCCTATAAAACCCTGTAGAATCCCTGAACCTGCGTAACGCAGGCATTTCTACGCTAGCACTCGCCCCGCAGACCCCCGGATTCATGATGGCAATCCCGCGGTTGCCGTAATCTCAACCTTACGAATCAGGAGCCAGATAATGTCAGGTGACTCCAGGTCACGGATACTCATCGTCGATGACGAACCCGATATAACCGAGATCCTTTCGGATCTTCTCGGTGACGAACACGATTGCACCACTGCCAACTCAGCCGAAAGAGCGCTCGCTCTACTGAGTGAGAACGAGTTCCACCTCGTCATCAGCGATATCACAATGCCGGGAATGAGTGGTCTGGAAATGCTGCCGCGAGCAAAGAGCATCTCGCCTAACACGGTGATGGTGATGATTAGCGGAATGCAAACGGTAGAGAGCGCGATCGGGGCATTGCGCCTGGGCGGTTTCGATTACCTAATGAAACCCTTCGACTTGCGGCAAGTGGAAGCCGTAGTCAAGCGAGCGCTGGAGCATCATGAGCTAATCGCGGCCAAGCAGCGTTATGAGAATCATCTGGAAGAGTTGGTTGAACAACGCACCGCTGAACTTGATCAAGCACTCAACTCATTGGAAGACGCCTATCGTTCGACGTTGAAAGCATTGACGGCCGCGCTGGAGACCAGAGACTCAGAAACGCATGGCCATTCGGAACGAGTGGTTACCTACAGTTTGAGACTCGGCCGCGAGTACGGATTAACCGCGGAACAAATGAAGGCACTCGAGTTTGGGTCCCTCTTGCATGACATTGGAAAGATTGGCGTCCCTGATCTGATCCTGCGCAAACCCGCAAAGCTGACTGAAGAAGAGTGGGTGCTAATGCGCGAACACCCGCTACACGGGCAACAGATCTTGCGCGGAATTGAATTTTTGGAAGGGCCAGCGCGAGTTGTGGCGCAGCATCACGAAAAGTGGGACGGGTCAGGCTATCCGCTGGGAGTGCAGGGCGACGATATTGATCTGTGCGCGCGCATCTTTTCAGTAGCGGATGCTTTCGACGCAATTACCAGCGATCGCGTGTACCGGCGCGGCAAGTCGTACCAGGAAGCAGCTGACGAACTTGATGAATGGGCGGGACGGCAATTTGATCCCAAAGTCGTGGAAGCCTTCCACCGAGTGCCGCAGCAGGATTGGGATGAACTACGCGAGCGCTCGTTGCTGCCGAAGCCGGAAGATCATAACGTGAGACGTATGGTCGAGTCGCTCGAATCGCAACTGGAACTTCTGGCTACTTCGTAATCCTGAAATCACTCCTCGTTTTCCGCTGGAACCACGTACCCACGTCTGGAGCGCAAACTCAGTCCCGACCTCCGCGGAGCTACTTCCACCCGGCGATACTCTCCAGGCTTAGAGTTTGCTAACGGCCGTTTAGGCCGGTAGGTAATTACATACTCCGACCCGATCTCCTTGGCAGCTTCTGTTGCTTGCGCCACCATCTCCTCGCTATTCAGCGGCAGAAAAATTCGGCCACCCGTTTCCTCGGCCATTAAAGTCAGCGCTTGCTGGCTTTTTTTGATCTCGTTTTCGTAAGCCTTTCTTTGCCGCCTCATTGCCGGATCAAATCTGATCCCGATGCCGAAAGATGGACTGCGCGTCGTGCCGGGCGGCAACGTGGGATCGGTTGCCGTGATGGGATCTCTCGCAGTTGCAACTTGTCCGGTGGAAATGCCTGGAGTCCGACCCTCCCTTTTTTGCCTGACAAATTCAGTGTAGCTAATGATGTGAACTGTTGCGCGGGCGCTTGCTAAATGCTTGAGCGCTTCTGCACGGCTCGTTTTCGCGCCAGGGGTGTCGACGCCATCAGTAATCACCACGAGATGACGACTTCCTTCGGGGGTGTCCTTTAACAGCTTCGCTGCGGCAACCAATGCGTCGGAGAAACGAGCGCGCTTCCCGGACGACAATTTCGTTCGCAAAACTTTAAGCAGGGTATTTCTATCTACGGTCCACGGTTGCAGCAACTCAACTGAGTTGTTGAACTGCATAATTGCGAGGGACGTTTCTTCGGGCACCTGCCGCATAACTTCAATGGCAACTGCGCGTGTTAGCGAAGTCAGTTTTGAAGACCCACCCAACCCGCTTAACTCACCTCCAGTGTCGAGCAGCAACAAAACATTTGCCGGAATATGACGGATGCTCCTCACTTGTTGCGCGACACCGTCCTCAAGCACCAGTACGTCCTCAACCTCTAGCGTTGGATCGTAATGACCAAATTGATCCCGGGCGATCACCGGTAGACGAACTTCTTCCGTAAAAACCCTGACCGGGTCTTGTTCTTCAATTGGTGGAGTCGGGGAAGGAGTTGCTCGGCGTCCGGCTTGGCCTGAAACGTTAATGGAGGCCGTAACGAGGAGCAGCGACAACAGATAGTAGGTATTTTGCAGTGGGCAACGGACGACCTGCTAAAACGAATTTGGTTTCGCGGGCTTGGATGCTTAATGTGCCTGCCGGGAGTTGCCTCACCGCCGCGTGCAGGAATCAAACTGACTTGCGCGCCTGCGCTTGCACCGCTGTGATAGCCACGGCGTCGACGATATCCTCCGCCTTACAGCCGCGCGATAAATCGTTTGCCGGTTTGTCGAGGCCTTGCAGAATAGGACCGATAGCAGTGGCGCCGGCAAGCCGTTCGGTAAGTTTGTAGGCAATATTTCCTGATTGCAGGTCAGGAAAAATGAGCACATTCGCCCGCCCCGCAACCGCCGAACCTGGAGATTTAGATTCCGCTACCGCCGGGAGAAGTGCCGCATCGGCCTGCAACTCACCGTCAATAATGAGTTCGGGCGCGCGGGCTCTGGCCGTGCGAGTCGCTTCTACAACTTTGTCGATCAAGCGGTGTTTGGCGCTCCCTTTAGTGGAAAAAGAGAGCATGCCAACACGTGGAGTAGTTCCCAACAAGGCGCGGCAGGAATCAGCCGAAGCAAGGGCGATCTCCGCCAACTCGGCTGCTGTTGGTTCTATCACTACTCCACAATCCGCATAAATCATTGCACCATCATGGCCGAAGCTGCTGTCGCGCAAGGCCATCAGAAAAAAACTGGACACAAGTTTGAAACCGGGGCGAACGCCGATACAAAGCAGCGCCGCCCGGACAGTGTGTGATGTTGTATTGGTCGCCCCCGCCACGGAACCGTCAGCGCGACCCAGTCGAACCATTAAATTTCCGTAGTAAAGCGGATCGCCCAACATTGTGCGCGCTTCATCGGCCATCATTCCTTTTGCACGGCGCAGCTCGTGAAAGGTTGTAGCCATTTTCTCAAAGTCGGGAGCGCGTTTGTGATCGACAACCGTCACACCGCTCAGATCGGCTCGCTCGCGTTCGGCGGTTTCACGAATGGTTGCTTCATCACCCAGCAAGGTGATGCGCGCAATGTTCTGCCGTGCACACATTGCGGCGGCCACAACGGTTCGGGGATCGTTGCCTTCGGGCAAGACGATGTGTTGAGGATTACCGGCTGCGCGCTGCCGAAGTGTCTCGAGTATGTTCATAGGATTGGGTGGTCCGGATTGCCGGGAGCGAGTCTAACCAAGTCGCATTGAGAGGACAAGTGTTTGAGCCGCAGGGGAGTCGTGTTAAGTTTAGCGAACAAATCGCAGCGTCGGAATAGTTAGCTAACTGCTTCGGAGAACCTTATGGCAGCTTTAAGAGCGCGGGCGCGACTCAAGAGTCTATTGCTTTTTATCCCCAACATGATTTTGCTTTGTGGGCGTTTGCTTACCGATGCCCGCGTACCAAAAACAGAAAAGGCTTTAGTCGCGGGCGCTATCCTTTATGCGATCGTGCCGCTGGATTTGATCCCAGATCTGATTCCCTTTGTGGGGCAAATTGACGATGCATACCTGATTGCGATTACGCTCTTAAGATTGATCGATCGCACGGATCCCCGAATAGTACGCGAACATTGGAATGGTGGCGGCGACGTTGTGCAAACAATTGAGATGCTGGCAATGATGACGGCAAAGTTCTTGCCGCCAAGGATTCGCCGCGTGCTTACCTCGCGAGTTGAGGTGTCAAAAGCAAAAGATGGCAGGAAGGGATTGCCGCTGCCGGCGCTGGTAGTAAAACCGGAAAGACACGATCTCAACAGGGAAGTAGAAGCAAACTAAAACTCAACGCGTCCCCAGGCGGGCTAAAAGCTTTTCATGAATCCCGCCAAACCCTCCGTTGGACATAACGGCCACCACGTCACCCTCACGTAATTGCGGAATCAGATGCGTGACGATTTCATCGGCTCCGGGCAACGCGAGTGCTGGCTTGTTCGTTTGCGAAATGTCTTTGATCAACTCTTCCGTGTCCAGCATCCGGCCTTTTTCATTCACCTTTTGACTGTCAAAGACGCTAGCGATTACTACGTAGTCGGCGGCCGCGAATGCGTCGGCATACTCATGCTGGAAGACCGCCAGGCGGGAAGACCATGATCGTGGCTCAAAAACGGCAACGAGTCGGCGCTGCTGATACTTGTTGCGCAAGGCGTTTAAAGTTTCGCGAACTGCGGTTGGATGATGAGCGAAGTCGTCGATCACCGTTACCCCGCCGGCTTCGCCCCGCACTTCTGCGCGCCGCCGCACATTCTTAAAACTTGCCAACGCTGCGGCGATTGACTCCCGTCCCATTCCCCACGCGTCCGCCGCGATGATCACAGCAAGACAATTAAGCAGGTTGAAGTCGCCAATCAGTGGGGTTTTGAACTGTCCCCACTCCTCGCCTTCGCGAACGACAATAAAACTGGAGAGCGCGCCGGAATAGTCAGCGTTGGTGATCTGCCATTTTGCATCGGGGCCCAGGCCAAACGTTTCCAGTTGCGTAAAAAGCCGCTCGCCAAAAGATCCCACGACATCGCGTACGTTGCTGCCGTCCCAACCAACAATCAAACGACCATTTGCCGGTACCAGATTCATTAAGCGGCGAAAAGCAAGTTTGACGGCAGCGAGATCGGCGTAGATGTCGGCGTGATCGAATTCGATGTTGTTGACGATAGCCAACTCCGGGAGGTAGTGCATAAACTTCGGACCTTTATCGAAGTAAGCGGTATCGTACTCATCACCTTCGATCACGAAATAATCGCTATCCGTAACACGAAAACTTACGCCAAAGTTCTGGGCGACACCGCCAACCAAAAAAGTTGGATTAAAACCACCTTGATCCAAAACCCAGGCGGCAATACCGGTTGTCGTAGTTTTACCGTGCGTCCCGGCGACGACGAGCGAACGTCTGCCGCGAATGAACTCCTCCTTAACCACTTCAGCCTGCGAACGGTAAAGAAGTTTTTGTCTTAGTGTCTCTTCGACTTCGGGATTGCCACGTGGGATCGCATTGCCGATAACAACACAATCGGGCGAGGGATTCAGATGAGCGGGACTGTAGCCCTGCCTCACTTCAATGCCGAGCGAGGCGAGCATTGTTGACATAGGCGGATAGACGTTTTCATCGGAACCGGTAACGCTAGCGCCGCGTGCCTGCAACATACCCGCGAGCGAGGCCATGGCGGTGCCGCAGATTCCAATCAGGTGATAGTGCATCCGATTCTTGAAGGCTAGGTGTCAAATCTGTAGGGGCGTCCCTCCGTGGGCGCCCCATGGCGGCATTACTAATAAGACTTAGCGCACCAATCGACGACGGGGCGCCCACGGAGGGACGCCCCAACAGATTTAACTCTGTCACTACTGTCTTAGGACAAGGTGATTTTCCAGGACGAGCGCGTCAAAACTCGCACTCTGAAACGTCTTGATCGCATCTTGTGGGCGACAGACTATCGGTTCCTGAATATTGAAAGACGTGTTGAGCAACATGGGACATCCGGTCAGCGTTTCAAATTCGGTGATCAAAGACCAGTAGCGCGGGTTAGTTGTGCGGCTAACAGTTTGGGGACGGGCCGTGCCATCGACGTGCACCACGGCAGGAAAGCGTTCCCGCTGCTCAGCGTTAACATGCAGAACCGTGATCATGAACGGATCGTGATGCGGGTGGCCAAACATTTCGGCGCTGACTTCTTCTTTCATCGACGGCGCCAGCGGACGAAACCACTCGCGCAGCTTTACTTTCCTGTTCAGCAACTCGCGCATGTCGTCGCGCCGCGGATCTGCAATGAAGCTGCGATTGCCTAAAGCTCGCGGTCCAAACTCCATCCGTCCCTGGAACCAACCAATAATCGCGCCGTCGGCCAGCATCTGCGCAACGCGCGGCAACATCTGTTCGTCAGGCAAAGTTTCAAATTTAAGATTAGCCTCTTCGAGCGCGGCTTTGCATTCCTCTGAAGTGAAGCCCGGCCCGTAATAAGCGTGTTCCATTTTGAATTTACGCGGCTGTTGCAGTCGCTGATGATGAACGAGCAATGCAGCGCCCAGCGAACAGCCGGCGTCGCCTGCAGCGGGTTGCACAAAATAATTCTTGAACGGCGACTCGGTCATGATGCGACCGTTCATAACGGAGTTGAAGGCGACACCACCGGCCATGCACAGATTTTCTTCACCAGTACGTTCATGCAAGCCGCGCAGCAGATGCAGCGCCGTATCCTCTAGTACTTTCTGAGCGCTCGCCGCGATGTTCCAATGACGTTCGGTTAATTCCTCGTCAGGGCGGCGCGGCGGGCCAAGCCCTCGGCTGATCTCTTCGCCGAACTGGTAGTGCTTTGCCAGATGATGATCGAGCACCTTGATGTTGAGATGGAAATCGTGATTACCGTTGAGCGTCAGGACCTTCTCTGCCAGAAAATCATAGTATTCAGGCTTCCCGTAGGCAGCCAATCCCATCACTTTCCATTCGTCGCCGCCAAACATATCGAAACCGATAAAGTTAGTAACAGCGGAGTAAAACTGGCCCAATGAATGCGGCAGCTTGATGCGTTTTAGTACCTTAATGTTGCGGTCGGCGCCTTGAGAGAAGAGCGTTGTCGTGTCCTCGCCGGTACCGTCCCAGGTCATGATGGCGGCGCGCTCGAATCCGGAAACAAAAAACGCGCTGGCTGCGTGACATTGGTGGTGTTCGAGAAAGTGAAAGCGAAAGTTACTGGGACCAAAATGTTTGCGAATCAATTGCGGATGGCGAAACATACCTAAGATAGCTTTCACTAACCTGGGCCACGCCGCGATCGACGCGCGCTTTGAACATATCGCGCGAAATCATCGCCGACTTGAGCGCCTGTATCGCTTTGTGACGAAGCACCCAGGGTTTCCAGTAGAGCCCGATGTGCGCGAGGTCCGCGACTTTTATCCCCGCTTCTTCGAGACAGTACTGCATCGCATTGTAAGGAAAACCGCTGTGGTGTTTGCGTCGTGAGAAACGCTCTTCCTCTGCTGCGGCTACGATTTCACCATCGTGAATCAAGGTAGCTGCAGAGTCTCCCAGCGTTGTTAGACCGAGGATATACATTAAGCACTCTCTCCCTGCATCGCTTGGGGGTTCGCAGTCCGTGGCGCAACACGTAAAGCTCGAGCGTCACCGGGTTCATACTGCCGCGCCTTATTGCTGTAGCGTCCGCAAACTCCAAAGCCGCGCCGTCCATCATTGCAGGGCCAAACTTCCCCAAACCCTTCCGCTTCATACCAACCGAGAACCTCGTCATAGGAATGATAGTAAGCGTAAGGCGCACCAAAGATGTCCATCAGAGCGAGCGCGGCCTCGCGCCGGTTCATGCTTGAATAATCTCGAATTCCCAGCGCATCTACAGTTCTGCAGAAGGCGATGAATGGCAAAGCCATGAGATTGGCGATGCGTGCGAAAGTCGCGGGGGGAATCTTGGTGGAAACTGCTCGAATCGAATTTACGAGCGGTGTTACTAACTTTTCGTATTTGTAAAGCCACACGTAAAAAGTGCCGCCTGGTCGCAACAGCGGACGCAACGCGCGGAAGGTTGTAAGTGTGTCCGGTGTGTGGTGCAACACGCCGGCGGAATGAATGATGTCCAAAATGTTCGCTGCGAGGGGCGGATGCTGAAGATCCGCCTGCACAAAATGGACGCGCTCGGGTTTCGCACCAGAAAGCAATTGGCGGAAGGCATAGCCTTTTTCCAATCCCGAGCTCAGGTCAACGGCTATCACTTCCAGCCCCAGGGTCGTATAGGCGACTGACTGGCTGCCGTTTCCGCAACCAGCGTCCAGCATAAGTTTGCCTGCCAGATCGTCTTTTTGAATATGCAACGGATCGACAAAAAACCACTGCACGCGATCGCTTAGCTCCATACCCCAGGTCTTGCCGCCGAGTTCGTGGTGATCCCACTCATGACTGAAATTTTCGCGAGTCGCGCGATGGTAGCTGGCAGTTTTTTGGGAGTTAACGCTGGCGATCAGTTCGGTTAACGAGGCAGGTACGGGTTGCGGAATCAGATTCTGAATTGTAGGCCAATGCTCCGGAATAGCGTCTGGAAGCATGCGCGGGATTCCGCGCACGATGGGAAACCAATGCCCCGCTGCGCAGTGCAACAGTCCGCTAATAATCTCTCCGCCGTCCTCCTGACTTTGCGTTTCTAAAGCGATGCAAGTCAGTTCCGCGTGACAGGTCGGGCAGCGCAAAAATTCGAGCAATCTTAAATACATTTGGACTTACTGAGGTTAACGCACGAGCTGCCGCGACTCCAATTCCACCGTTGCCTGAGCGACGCGATCTGTTGCGGTTTGTTCACGCACCCAACCCAGCAACTCGGGAATGCCTTGTTCCAAAGTAACCTTCGGCTCGTAGCCGAGCAGCTTGCGAGCGCGCGAGATATCTGCAAAGCAGTGACGGATGTCGCCTTCCCGATATTTACCAACAACCTCGGGTTGCAAGTCTTTGCCAAGGCCTTCCGTTAATAGCCGTGCGACCTCACGCACTGACGTGGGCCGGCCTGTCCCAACATTGAGCGACTGGTAATCAGCAGTGTCCTTTTCCAACGCCAAAAGGTTCGCCTGCACAATATCGCTGACGTGAATGAAGTCGCGCGTTTGCTCGCCGTCTTCGAAAATCATCGGCGCCTGGTCCTGCAGCAAGCGTGAGGAAAAGATCGCGCAGATGCCGGTATAAGGATTTGAAAGAGCTTGTCGCGTTCCGTAAACATTAAAGTAGCGCAGCGCCACAGTCGGGATGCCGTATGCGCGACCGACAACCAAACAATACTGTTCCTGATCCTGTTTGGTGATTGCATACACCGATGTTGGAAAGAGTGGTTTCTCTTCCTTTGTAGGAAGGGGTCTCAGCTCCGACCCACACGTAGAGCAGGTAAACTCCCACTGGCGTTCCAGCAATTGCGATGTACCGCGAAGTTGCGGGTGTTGAATTCCGCAGGTGGGGCAAACGTAAGCTCCTTCTCCGTATATCGACATTGACGACGCGACGATCAACTTGCGAATCTGCCGCCGGCGTTCGCTCAAAGCTTCAAGCAACACAGCGGTTCCCAGATCGTTAGCGCGGACGTACTTTTGAATCTCGTACATCGACTGGCCCACGCCGACTTCAGCGGCCTCATGGAAGACAGCCTCGATGCCATCGAGCGAGCGTGTCAGCACTTCGCTGTCACAAACATCGCCGCGCACAAACTCGGCCTGCGGGTTGAGGTTCTGCGGCTCTTCCGTCTCGTGTACTTGCGATACGAGCGCATCGAGCACCCGCACGCGATGCCCCCGTTCAATCAAAGCATCAACCAGGTGGGAACCGATAAAGCCGGCCCCTCCGGTTACTAAAATGTTCATATTCCCTGGACGTCCTTTCTACTAAAGCCCTTATCGTCGGCTTTGACGGTAGCTTTTTGCTGGGCATTTGCTTGAGCGATAACCTCGTGCAAGATTTCATACACACGCGGCGCCTGTACAGCTGCAGAGTATTTCTTTTCCACTGTTTCGCGTCCCGCAGCGCCAAGTCGCGCGCGCAAGGTCTTGTCGTGAAGCAGCTGCGTCAACTTTTCCACCCATTCATCTTCGGTCGCCGCAAGAAATCCGTTGACGCCGTCCTGAATGATTTCTGAATTTACGCCGACGGGCGAACACACGGTGGGAATCCCAAGCGCCATGTACTGCAAGGCCTTTAATCCACACTTGCCGCGACTCCATGATTCATCAGGCAATGGCATGATACCGATGTCGATCTGCCGCAGATCGGAAACCTCGGTAGCGGAACGCCAGGGCAGTGCCTCCACATCGACGCCGTCAAGTTTGTAAACAGGACTCCCGATCACTACGAGTCGAAAACGTTCCTGCTTCGCTAGACGCTTAATCGCGCCGGCCAGCGAGTCCAGATGCTGCACCGTGCTGAAGCTCCCGCTCCAACCAATCACAGGCACGTGGCTGTCGTCCTGGCGCGGCTTAAACTCGTACTTGTCAGTGTCGATTGTGGTGGGAACGATTGAAACGTTTTGGTTAGCTTGGCGAGCATAATCCGCCAGGTAAGTATTTCCTGCGATCACATAAGTCGCGAGCCGGCAAATCGTTTTTGTCTTTGCTGGAAATTTTAAGTAACTAAGATAACCATTCGAGGGACTGACATAAGGCACGAACACGGCGTCGTCAAAATCAAAGATGGTGGGAACGCCCGACCGATGTAACAGGCGCTCGAAGATCGGTGGCCCGAAGAGCGCTGCTTCGCGGAAGACATAGACAGCGTCGTATTCCCGCAGGTTGCGGATCACGCTGGCTCTACGCCCGACAGCTTTCGCAATTAAACGAACTTTTCGAACGACATTGCCCGGTTTATGCAGAGTCGCGCTCAGCTCCGGATCTTCGAACGCCGCATAAGTGATCTCTACCCCGAGCCGACGCAAGTGTGGCTCCCATTGTTCCAGACGAAAGCGCTGTCCGGGCGAGGTATCGTAGACGCTAGGGACAATGGCAAGCAGCCGCATGTGCAAAATGAATTAGGTTCCCAGGTTATTGAAGAGGGTCGTACTAAATCGGCAGTATACCAGCAGGCTGGACGACGCGCCTAACAGGGGATTGCGCTTAGATTAGGGTTTTCCGTCAGCATCATCTTTAGGCCGCCAAGCTGAACAGCTGCAAGTGTTCAGGCGGACTGACGATGATCCTCTTCAACCCAGCAGGTTTGCCGAAACCGCGCGGGCGGGAGGCGTCGTCATCCAAAGAAGTCCGCCCGAGCGAAGTAGCCGTGCAATCTTAACCAACGCTAGTTCAGGATCGTGAACGTGTTCCAGAACTTCGCTTGCGGATTAGTCACTTTAGCCACGGACCAAGAGCAATCGTCATTGGCAATTGGCAATCGGACAATTCCTAGATTGCTTGACCGGTTTGAGCTTTGCTACCGTACTCAGAACTAAAACCTGCTGGTTACGAAACGATGCAACCGACGAATATAGACGAGCGCACTGTTCAAGGCTTCGGCCACGAGTGGACACGTTTTGATAATTCCACATTGTCTACGTCCGAGCGGGAAGAGCTCTTTGGCTACTATTTCAAGATCTTTCCGTGGGATCAGTTAGCTCCCAATGCAGTGGGATTCGATATGGGTTGCGGGAGCGGAAGATGGGCGAAACTTGTGGCTCCGCGCGTGGGTCACCTACATTGTGTTGATGCCAGCAAAGACGCTCTTGCCGTCGCACGAGCAAACCTTGCGGATCATCCTAACTGCGAATTCAGCGAAGCTTCCGTTGCGCAACTGCCTTTCCCCGACGCCTCGATGGATTTTGGTTATTCACTGGGAGTGTTGCATCACGTTCCTGATACAGCCGCCGGTATTAAGGCCTGTGCCGCAAAACTCAAACAGAACGCGCCACTGCTTCTCTATCTTTATTACGCATTCGACAATCGACCCGCGTGGTTCCGATTGCTTTGGCGCGCCAGTGACATCGGCCGCCGCGGAATTTCGCGCCTGCCTTTCGGCTTGAAGCATTTGACCGCTGATCTAATCGCCGCATTGGTGTATTGGCCGCTCGCTCGTAGCGCGGGCGTGCTCGAAGATCTTGGCCGAGACGTCAACAATCTGCCGCTCGCGCATTATCGCCGTCGCACCTTCTACGTGATGCGGACGGACGCTCTCGATCGTTTTGGCACGGCGCTGGAACAACGTTTTACGCGGCAGCAAATTCAAGTCATGATGGAAGCGGCAGGCCTTGAGCGCATTCAGTTCAGCGATTTGATGCCTTTCTGGTGCGCCGTAGGTTTTAAGAAGTAGGAGTGTCTGCTTTCTGGGCCCAAATCTTCAGCGAATCACCCAGTCGACTCAGATTCAAAAGATTGTTTAATGTCGACTTCAAAAAACGGCGTGAGGGACTGGCCATTAGGGCTTCATTTAAATGATAGCCGCTCTCGACACGGGAATTGGGAGAGCACCCGTCCACAGATTCTATCGGACGATTCCGCAAGCCCTGTAACAATTCGTATGGATTCAGTCCCTCTGTGGCGACACGTGCAGAGCGGAATCCGTTTTCCGTCAGCATCTTTTTCAGGCCGCCCACGCTGAACAGCTGCAAGTGCTCCGGGGGACTGACGATGCTCCACTTCAATCCCAACAGATGCCCGGAAACACCTCGTGCGTGCGGGGTCGTCATCCAGAGTAGTCCACCTGGCCGGAGTACGCGGGCAATCTCCCGTAGAACCATTTCAGGATCTTCAACGTGCTCGAGGACTTCGCTTGCCGTTACGACATCAAAATGGTTCTCGGGATAGTTCGCGTCCTGCAGAGTGCCGCAAAAAACCTCGAAGCCCAAACCGCGAACATGTTCAACCGCAGTCTGTGCGACTTCCACTCCGGTTGTCTGCCAACCTGCACGACGAGCTGCTTCAAGTAAGGTGCCCGCGCCAAAACCAACATCAAGCAAGCGACCGCTCTGACGATAAGGACTAAACTCTCTTACGATCTCGTCTAGCCTGCGGTTGATAAATTCCGGGATGGTGAGGTTATCCTCGCGGTAGTAAGCGTCGTAATCTTCTGCAGCCTCAGCAAGCGGCAAATAAGAAGTGTAAAGGGTTCGACAACTACGGCATTCAAGTATTTCAAAGCCGCTCTTGCTTCCACGATGGAGATAATCGACTGCCCGACAAGCTGGACAGCAGCGTTCAACACGGCTCACAGCGGCTTCATTTTTTAACATTACTGGTAAAACGGGTCCCGCTAACACTTGAAATACTCGATAGTTGTTGCTTGCTTCGCTCGTGGGCTGATACAGCTCACCTCCCGATGGCCTCATGAGCGCCGGCATTTCTCGAGTCCAAGACTATTTCCGGATGGCCCAGCTAGTTAGTCCATCTCCCATTCCAAACAGCTGTCCTAAATTCTGAACGGCACTAAGGCCAATGCGCTCCAGCTTTCGGATAATCGTTTTTTGCGGCTGTAAGTTGTTGTCGTAACGATGCACCTTGAGGGTGTGGATTTCGAATCCCGCTTCATTCAGCGCTTTCCGCAAGCTCTTCGGAGAGAAGCCGACCACGTGGAATGGGCTAAAGGTTGGACTCAAATTGATAGCCCAATCTCTGCCCCGGGCGCGCATGTACAAATTGCCAATAAGCGACGTCAATGAGATTTCATTGGGAACGTGGACGAGAAGGAGACCGCCCGGACGAAGCGCATTACTTACTTGCTTCAATGTTTTCACCGGCTCATAAAGGTGCTCAAGAATCGCCGCCATCACCACAACGTCGTAACTTTGCTTAAGCGCCTGGCAATCTTCAATGGAGCTGGATTCGATCGCAATCCCATGTGTTTGCGCCGCCTTTGTGAATTCAGCTGTCATGTCGACGCCGAAGGCGGTCCAACCTCGGTTGATCGCCCCTCTTAAAAACTCGCCGCGTCCGCAACCAAGTTCCAGAACCCTACCGGTTCGCCCGAGAATTTGTTCAGCCTCGGCCATGCACTGTTCCCCTATGAGTATTTTTTGTGTTTCATCGTGAATCTGAAAATACTCGTCCGCCGATTCCTTTTCGTAGGGGTTTGTTTTCGGTATTAGTGTGGGGTGCGTGTAGGTTGATCCACAATCTTTGCACCTTACGATATCTGTTTCAGCGCCCTTGCCTTCATGGTGAGCTCGCCCTCCGCGAGCGCCGAGCCTTTTGGCCCGGGTCGATCCGCAGACCGGACAAGGCCGATCTTCAGCAAACCACTCGGTGCCATCGGCAGACTTCAATAACAAGTTACTTGTCATCTTATTGATTCTCTTCAAGCTTTCCTGTAGACGTCATCAGAAAGAGTCGAGGTTGACGACATTAGACGTAACGGAACCGGGAGCGGTAACCACCGAGTGCTGAACAAGCTTTCGGTACACGTCAAAATAGCGTTGCCCACCTACCGTGTCCAAATCAAAGTACTGGTGAGCAACGTTCCTGGCCTTTTGCCTGATGCCAGCATTTTCAGCTAATTGAATTGCTTCGACCGCGGCTGCGCGATAAGAAGAGTCATCGAAGCCTTGCAAGACGACACCTACTCGTTCGCGCTCCAGCAGATCATCCATATCCCCAATTCCTGAATTACAGACCGACGGAATTCCCACCGCCAGATACTCGGGAACTTTGGTCGGCGAAGCGGCGATTTGGGCAAAGCTGGATTTACGGAACGAGACGCCAAGCCGTGCGCCACTCAGATACTTCGGCACCTCGTCAGGGGGCACGCTGATAATCTCAAAATCATCATCCCTCAGACCCGCGCGCTTGAGCGCGTCTATGCCAGGTCCGGGCGGTGATACTGAAAGGATGCGTAAGAATGCGTCGGGCCGTTCAGCTTTGACCGCCTTAAAAAAACGACCCATCTCTTCAACCAAGTATAATCCCAGCAATGATCCGGCATAGACCACTTCGAAACGGTCTGTGCGAGATTGCGAGTGCCTAATGCCTGCAAAACGATCGAAGTCCACACAACAAGGGATAACATTTATTTGCTCCGACGCTTTGAGCTTGTTTGCAATTATCCATTCGCGCAGTCGCTCCGTGAGCACGACAATTTGATCGGCTCGACGGATCCCTGCTCGCTCCAGGCGTTTGACCAGGCGAAACGGCAGTGACTGTTCCTTCCAAATTCCCGCATCGGCATATTCCTCTGCCATCAAACCACGAATATCGAAGATAAGTTTCACGCGCGCAAAATGTCGAGCCATGAGCGCCATTGCCATCGGTACGTGCGCCCGGGCATGTAAGACGTTGATGTTGTGTTGGCGCACCAGTTTCACGACTAGACGAGCGCCCGCAAAAATGTCAAAGAGTGTGGCGGGCAGTGAAGGGCTCTTGTGATAAGGAAGATAGAACCAGCGGATCCCTTCGTTTGCCAGTTGTGCTTGCTGCGCTTTAAGTTGGGACGTGTCCCATTCTTCGCTGAGGTTCGGCTCGAATGTGAGTAGGTTAACCTCGATGCCGGCGTTGGAAAGTTGCCGCAGGTAAGGCAAGACTTGCGTTTGCACGAGTGGTTGGCGGATCCCGAAATAGCAGATGTATAGCGTCCGTAGCGCGGCCAGTATTCGCTCGTAGAGTCGCCGGTAGCGCGCGCCTCCAATGCCTACAAGATCAAAGCGAGCAATTGCGCTGCGGCGACAGCGTGTCGGCAGGGTAACTTCGCGTTCCAGCTCTTTTAACTCAGCTAAGGCGCGAAGGTAACTTTCCTGGTTGAAGTCGCGGAGCAAGACCCCAACCCGATCACTTTCGATCAACTCATCAAGATCACCGATCCCCGCGTTGCAAATCACCGGCAAACCAGCCGCGAGATACTCGGCCATCTTCGTCGGCGAAGAAGATAGCTTAGAAAAGCAAGGCTTGATAAATGAAACGGCAACGTCGGCAGCGTTTAGATAGCCTGGTACCTCGGCGGGACTAACTTTGCAAATTTTGTAGTCTTTTTCCCCGATGCCTCGCTTCTGGAGTCGTGAGGTTATCATCGTGGAGGGGCTCTGGGTCAGAATTAGCGAAAAGACCTGAGGGTCTTGTTGATGCATAACAGCCAGCAGATCAGCCATCTCATCCGTCAGATACCAGCCCTCGAGGGAACCAACGTAAACCACGACCCGGCGATCCGCCACTCCCAGATTGTGCCGCATTTCAGCTCGTAACAAGGCATTAGGGCCGCGGAAGAGATTGAGATCGACGCAGCATGGGATCACTTCGACCGGCCGGGCGCGAGCTTGGCGATTAAACGGAAAGAGTATCTGCCGCGCCTTCTCTGTCAGCACTACAAACCCATCAGCAGCCGCAAGCAGTCTGCTTTCCGCCGCTTTGGTGAGACGGTAAAGATAACCACCCGAGGGCCACACCCCAGAGTCCGTATATTCTTCAGGCAAGAATCCGCGGATGTCGAAAAGCAGACGGACTTGTGTGCCGCGAGTGGCCAGAGCGCCCATTGCAGCCGAGACGTGACTGCGTGCGTGGATGATATCCAATCCCGCTTTGCGCATTAGGCGGCGAGCGAAACGGGCGCCGTTGAGAATATCGTAAACGGTTGCTGGTAATGAGGGACTCTTGTGATAAGGCAAAGAGAACCAGGTGATACCATCTTTCACCAGTTGCGTTCGCTGGTCCGCCAACTCGTCCCTACTCCACTTGTCTTGTAGTTGGGGCTCAAACGTTAAAAGGTTGACCTTGATACCCGCCAAGGCAAGTTGCCGCAGATAAGGCAACACCTGCGTTTGTACAAGCGGCTCCCTCAGACCAAAGTAGCAGATGTAGAGGGTTCGTAGTGAAGCGAGATTGGTCATACACTTAATCGATCTTTCCGTTCGACAACCGCTACATCCGGATGGAGTTTCAACCAGGCTCGCCGCACAACTCGCCAAAACCTCGGGTTCAAAAGCTGTCCAGGGTCCTGGCGTAGAGTTTCGCGAAGCTGTTCCCTCGCCACATCGAATAGTCCGCTGCCATTAGCCAGAATCGCCAGGTACAAATAGGAGTTGGAACGGATTCTCTTTAAGGTAAGGCCGATAAACTGCAGCCAGATGAGGATCCTGTTCGAGCTTCGTGCACACATGTTCCAGCCCAATCCGCATAGTGTCGATGTTTTGATTAATGACACTGCGACCCGGGTGCTGCAGCACACCGTTGTTGACCTTCTCGATACGGCCGATCTTGTGGTCCGCAAGAACCCGCAACCAAAAATCCCAATCCTCCGAACCGGACAGAGGAAGAAAGGTGTCAAAGCTGTAATTCTTATAAATGTCGCGGTGAATGAAATCGCCGACGCACGCCATGAAGTTTTGCATCGCAATCTCTTTTATTTGGTTCTTCAGCGGCGCGAGGGGAAACCGGCGCACTACGTTCCGGTCTGCATCTACAAACTCATAGAGATTATGAAAGCACTTAATTCCCGGGTTGGCCCGCACGAAGGCGGCGGCATCGGCGAGGTTCGAAGGATACATAAAGTCGTCGGAGTCCAGTAAGGTGGCGAAGTCAGCGGTTGCCGCTTGAAGTCCAACGTTTCGTGAATGAGCCCGTTCGCGGTTGGATTCATTCTTGAGGTAGCGAACCTTTCCGTTTCGCACGTAGGGTTCTATAACCTGCTCGGTATTGTCGGTTGAACAGTCGTCCACCACGATCACTTCGTAGTGAGGATAAGTTTGCGTCAACACACTTTCGAGCGTCGCGCCGATGAAGGCACCCCGGTTATAGGTCGGAATTACGACAGAAAAGGTTGGGTATTCGCTCATTAAGCATAGTGATGCGTGTTCGCTTTAAGTTTCTAATGTTAGCTGCTGCTTCCGGCCAACGTAAAAATAACGATTGCCCCAGTGTGGCTGGATCGCCGACATTGCCAGCGAGAATTGTCGGAGCCCATATAAAGCCAAAGTCCTCGGCCTGAAGATATCTTCAGTTGAAACGCGCGCCGGGGCCGGCCAGGTCACTTCCGATACCGCGAACTCCTGTTGTGTTAGATCAAAACGACGAAAGCATTCTTCCTGCCCTGCTTTAGTTGCCAGCATCACGTGATAGGGCGCCATTTCAACATTGCGCCGAACGGAATGAACGCGACAAACGAATTCCAAGTGTGAATACATTAAAGTTTGCTTCAAGTGGTCCCTGCGCAATTAAAAATCCGCCAGGCTTGATCAACTTGAGAATTTCCGGCATTTGCTCATTGATCTTCGTCATGTGCTCAATCACATCGCCCAGATGAAGCACATCGGCTAATCGATTCGCGTGCGAGAGCTTCGACGCTGGTAATGACTTTTGCGCCGATGTTTTGTTGCACCTGACGGCAAACCTGCTCATCAAACTCAACGCCTAAAACGTCCCAGCCAAGTTTCTGCGGCGGCCGAGAGAAGTTCTCCCTTACCGCAGCCATAATCTATGAATGTTCCCGTACTCAGCTTCGCCAACAGGTCAAGGACTTTCTGCGGTTCTTTCGGGTCGTCGACAGTTGGGTCAGGTGAGAAACTCATCATATAGTTGCTGCCATACATCTGGGATAGCGTGCTCTCATCGGGCATCGGATCACAGAAAAGTGACTTGCAACTGAGGCACTCAACGTAATTAAACTCTTTGCCCTGATACAGAACTTTTCCTAACCACGAGTTCTGCGAGGCATCTCTGTTACACAAGGGACAAGGCATATATTTCTGCCGCTGATCAAACTCAGGTTCGTTTCAACCCTTCATAAAACTCGAATCACTTTATTCGCCCTTGGTTGTTGCCCCTCGCTCAACCAGAGGTCGTAAAAACTGATGGTGTTGAAAGTGGTGTGGCTTGAACGCAAACAGATCCTCTTGTTTGTGATGTAGTTCATCGACAGCAACTGCTTCAAGCGCATTCCCTTTGTAACGAAAGAAATCATAACCGTATTGATGAAGAAGCGACTTAATAACCTTTGAAGAGGACTGGAAGCGAGCCGTTAAAAGCTCGTCAGTTTCAAACATGATGATCGGCGCTTCTGTCGTCGCCAACAGTCGTTGACCGCCGCGAAAAACCATAAGCTCCGCCCCTTCCACATCAACCTTCATTAGATCGATGCGGCGAATCGCATGTTTCGCGCAATAGTCGTCGATCGTCGTCATTTCGATTTCAATCTGGCGATCAGCCTCTTCACGTTTTGTTAGCGACCCAAGCCCGCTGTTGTTGTCAGGCGCAGTATAAAAAACTGTTCGGCCGCACTTGTCAGAGAGAGCAAGCTTTTGACAAGTGACATTTTCAAAACCATTCAGGTTCAAATTTCTGATTAGTCGATCGAAATTTTCAGGCACAGGCTCAAAGGCGTGCACCACTCCCGCAGGTCCGACACGAAGCGCGGCGCCCATTGCCCACAACCCTGTGTTAGCCCCCACGTCGATCACCGTATCACCTGGCCGAATCAGTGAACGGGATAGCTGCAACGGCAGGTTCTTACTGCCGTCCGCAAAAAATGAGAGAACCATCCAATCATCAAGTTCTCCCGGAATGAGCACGCCAGGCTCTATCTCGATCAAGAAATCACGTCTCTGCAACCGAGGCGCGAAAAGCTGCAGCAAAACGCCTTTGCCGCGCTTAAAAGGCCACCGATTCAAACAAGTCCTAATCAAACGAATATCATTCGGCTCTTCGGGGAGAACTGCTTTTGCATTGCTCGCGTCATTCCCGCTACTGTTTTGTAGCGTTCTGTATAAGCGCATGCCACTCGTCTCGAACCCATGTAATCCAGAATATATGCCCGGCCACGCCGCGCTTGCTCGCGAGCCTCATCAAGATGATCGATCACGTGTTGCAGCGCCGTTCGAAATGCAGCTGAATCTGCGGGCGGAACAATCACACCATATTTTCCATCATCCAGGATGTCTCTCACTCCGCTGATATCTGTAGCAATGATTGGGCGCGCAAGCATTAAGGATTCGATAACAGCTGAGGACAAAGCGTCTTCACGGGACGGATGAACGATGATGTCGGCCGCCGCCATGATATGCAGTGCGTCATCGCGCCAGCCCAGAAATCGTACATGGTTGTGCAGCTGCAGGCTGTGAGCCAATTTTTCCAAATGTTCGCGATACTCGCCGTCGCCAACCAGATAAAGCGTTGCCTTTAGGCCCGCGCGGACCAAAGGCGCAAGAGCTTCGAAAAGATAAACGTGACCTTTCCGCTCATATAATCGCGAAGTACAAACGAGTGCTAGACAATCCGCCATGTCCAATTCGTTTTTCACTCGGGACACAGCTTGCGGAGAGATTGAGTCGAAGCGATCAGGCGTTTGACCGTAAGGTATCAGCGAAACTTTTTCCGATGCGACCCTTTCTCTTTCGATAAGGATGTCACGCACCATTCGTGACGGCGCAACGATGTGATGCGCATGTTTATTGATGTAACGCTCAAGCGACAAGTACAGCTTCTGCTTCAACCCACTTCTGAGTTGATACACAGCGTCCGAATGATGCCGCGTTACGATGACTTTTCGACCAAGCCACTTGGCAACCACCAGGCCAATTAATGTCGGTTCGAAAAGATGCGTATGAACGATGTCGATCTTATGCGCTCGGATAATTTTTGACAGCTCCCGCATCGCGCGGAAATAACTGACGCGACCGCGCGTATTTAGGGCGTACACCTGCGCGCCTCGGCGGCGAAGATCCTCTACAAACAAACCACCACGGCCAATTGTAACGAAGTAGAACTGAACGTCTTCTCTTGGAGTGTCGTCCAGCAGATTGTTAAGAAAGTAATTCGAGGCCTCAACATTAATCAGATGTAATACACGCACCGGCAGCTGTGACCCCGTGTCAGGTATTTGATTTTGAGATTTGTCTTGTGCTTGTCGGGGGGCGTTAGCAATTGCCTGACTCGTCATTTTTCGTCCTGCTGACAGTTTGCAGAGATTGGGGCTCAAACGTTAACAGGTTCACCTTGATACCCGCTAAGGCAAGTTGCCGCAGATAGGCCGACACCTGCGTTTGTACAAGGGGCTCCCTCAGACCAAAGTAGCAGATGTAGAGTGTGCTCATTGCTATCAGGGAGAAGGCGGGGAGAAAGATGCAGGCGTGAGAAAGTAAAATGCAGACGTTGGAATAGCCTTCTTCAAGAATCGGCTGGATTCTTCAGCTGCTTACCGGCTGCCCCCTTATTATCGCTTGTGCCCACCCAACAAAAGTCGCCAAATCAATCGTCAAGAGAATAACACCGACACTAACAAGCTGAGTAGGGTTCAGTGCCCACAGAAGTCCACGCTCATCCCGCCGCCGCCAGACGCTTAGGAACACGCGCGTGCCGAACCAAATAACCAGGCCCAGTAGCCACCATAGAGTATGGATGATAGCAAGTATGACAAAGACGGCGGCGAGGGCGTATTGACGTGCGATACCGTAGTGCCAGTCCGATTGACGGCCCGCCCAGACATTATGCTTCGAATATAACGCGAACCGCTGGAACAGCTGGGCCAGGGTCGGTGGCAACTCCCACCACACTGTAGCTTGAGGCGCCCAGGCTACGGCACATCCAGCCTCGAGAATCCGATTCATAAAGATAAGATCTTCGGCAGCGCGCAGATCGGGAAACCCTCCGATTTTCTGCCACACTTCGCGACGCAGCATTGATGAAGCGATGTACGGTCCGCGCATCGAGCCACCAGGGCGCGCTACTTTCAGGGGCATATAAGCCAGTGCAGCGCAGCGTGTGAACCATGAATCACTAACAGACTCGAAGTTGCCGTAGACAATATCAGCTGAGGGATCGGCCTCGACCGCCTCGACGAGACTTTCGAGCCACTTTGGTTCCGGCCGATTGCCTGCGTCTGTGAGCGCTATCCAATCGTAAGATGCGGCCTCAATACCTACGTTGCGTCCGCGCCCCGGCGTGGCTGGTCCCGCCTCGATGACCCGGAAGCGAGGGTCTTCCTCTGCAGCGCAACGCGCCACCTTAACGGTATTGTCATACGACCCTCCGTCAACCAGGATTATCTCGGCGGGTTGAAAGGTCTGCTGCCGGATCGTTTCCAGCAGGCGCGGTAGGGATTGCTCTTCATTACGCAGGGGAACGACCAGAGAGACATTCATAAGCAAAGGCTTCCGTGGCAGAAGACTCTTGAATCAAGCTTCATTTCGCACCTCTCCTCCCGAGCGCAGTATGTTCCTAAGCATCCTGAACCCCGTGCTAACGGATTGGCGAAATACCAGTGCCAATAACGCACACAACAGCAGGGTTACCCCTAAGGCAATAAAGCTCACAGAATAAGCAGAAGCGCAGAGCGCCCCGGCAACAGGAGGCAAAACCGCTAATAAGGTCCAACTTCGTCCCGATAGCAATCGCCAATGCACCAAGACAATGACGACGACAAGGTGTAAAGCAAAGGCGATAGTCGTGGCCCAGGCACAACCTACCAAACCAAAACGGGGTATGAGCAAGAAATTCAGTACGACATTCACCAACGCCGAGGCGATGGCCGCTAGCATCGCGATATAGGTCACGGACTTGGAATGTGAATACGGCGCATAACCCATAAGCAAAGGTCCGGCTAACGCGGCCGCCGCCATCAAAGGCCACAGCAGTTTTCCCATTTCGCGAAACTGATCGCCGAAGATCTGCGGAAATATGTAACTTCCAAAAGCTGCGACAAGACTACACGCCACTCCCCACATGAGAGTGAGCAGAGGAAGACCATTGAGCATGAAGCGGCGCGCGCGTTCGTCGCTGCCGTCGATTTGCAGCGTGATGAAGAGCGGGATGAGCACCGATCCCACCAGCAGAGGAAGTTGCAGACTGGTGCCCGAGATTAGATAAACGACGGCGTAGACACCCAGGTGAGCTCCCGAAAGATAGTGGGTGATGAAAAACGCATCGAGGTAATTGGTGGACATGTAGCCAACCAGCGATGCCGGCAGCACTGGTAAAGAAAACTTCAACATTTGCCTTAGCAAATCACGATCAAGACCAGCAATTGGAAAGATCAACTTGCGAATTGCCCAGAAGCCGGCCGCACTGGCGACGATGGGTGCCAAAATATAAGCGAGTGCGATCCTTAAGAACGACGCTTGGTCGCTAATCACACAGGCGAGAATGATCAAGAAAACGATCACACGCTCAAGGGTCAGTAAACTCCCTTGCAGCCGTATTAGCTTCGCGCCTTGCAGCCCCTGCTGCACATGGATCCAAAGAGCATTGGTTAAAAAGTGAGCGAGGACAAGCATGTAAGCCTGCGGTGGCAACTTAAGTAACGAAGAGAGGAAGGGAAGCCAGAGCCAGGATGTGGCTAAGACCAGGAGTGCATTTGGCACTAATATCCAGAAACGTGTCCAGAATGGTTTTGAAATGCTCCCAGTTTGGACAAACTCCTGGACGCCATACCTTGAGAGGGATGCCGAAGTCCAATGGACTGCCAACTGACCGATCGCCTGAGATGCGGCGATGATCGCGACGACACCTCCATACCCCGTTGAACCCAATAGCCGAGTCGCCAACCAGACTGAAATAAATGAAAGAAGCCCGCTGGCGACTTGGGCAGCGACGAGGCTTAAGTAGTTTTTTGGTCCTTGGCGCAGGTCCCAATCCACGGATCTGCGCTCAACCTCCGGGGTCAGGGCGTTCTCGATTGCATTGTCAGTCGTCCAGCAATGTCTTGCAAAGCTGATGTTTGCGGATCGCTCGGAGAGGTCGTTTTTGTCACTTAAGCCCCCGCACTACTCCGCTCGGCTTTGCACAAAAAGGTTGCGAATCCCAAACCGTTGCTGCGGATCCATTAGGCCCGAAGGGCCGGCAGTTAATAGCCACGCCCGTGAGGGCGTGGCAAGCGTGCCCCACACGAGGTAGAGCGCTGAAGGTGCGACAGTTCAAATGGTCGTGGAAAGGTTTACCAAAAGGCGTCACTACTGCCGCACCTTCGGCGCTCTAATCTAATTGCTGGTCGAGTCCACGCGCTCACGCACGTGGCTATTAAGTGGCGGCCCTTCGGGCCTCAATCTCTTTTGCGATTCCAGTCCGAATGGTTCACTTTTTGTGCAGGGCCACTCCGCTCCTTGGTTCATTCGGTGGGTTTTGCGGTGGATAGCGTTTTGCGCAACTCAGCTCCGTACAGTTGGCGTACCAGGCGGTTCTCTTCCCGCGGTCGCCGACGCAGGGTGAGCCACGCCTGACGAAGCGTCGCTAATCCATACCCCGTCAAAAGATTTGTCAGGGCCGTGGAGCGTGACAAATGAATCCGTTGTAATTGGAAAAAGCCCTCGTAATTCTTTGCCAGCCTCCCCGACTTACCCCAGCGCTTCTCGGTGCTTTTTGCCGCATGATGAGTCACCGTAGCGTTTGGCTCGAAAAGCATGAGCCAGCCGGAGCGCACCACCCGCAGAGCAAATTCATTATCCTCGCCGTACATATGGAAGCGTTCATCGAAACCACCCACATGCTCTAGCACCTTTCGTTTTATCAACAGCGCCGCCCCGCTTAGCATTCGGGCACTCAGTCGATGCGAGTGGTCCCAATAGTAGCCCAGCAAACGCTTGCCGCGCTGGCGTTTGGGCAGCAACTTATGCAGTCCAAAGGCGATCATTATCATTTCCCAGGCCGTCGGTGGGTTGCGCCAAACGCTCGGTTGCAAGGTGCCGTCAGTGTTGAGAAGTCGCGGGCCAACAACTCCAATCTTGGCACTCTCATTGATAGTTGCAATCAATGTATCGAGCGTATTTTCATGCACCTCGGCATCACTATTAAGCAGAAACAGGAGCGGGGCGTCGCTAACCTTGAAAGCCTGATTGTTAGCTCGACCAAAACCTACGTTTTCCGTATTAAGGATGAGGCGAACATCTTTGTAAGATCGTAGCAATTCGCGAGAGTTATCAGTCGAATTATTGTCTACGACGATCACTTCGTAAGGGACGCTGGGAGGATACTTCGTCAGACTATCTAGGCTGAGACGCAGATAGTCTCCACCATTCCAGTTCACAATGATGATGGATATCTCGACTTTCAATACTCCACTCTGAGGCTGCATTCAGCCAAGCCTGTTACCAGATACGACAAGCGCGCGCCAACAGCTCGTTCACGCGAGCAGGTCTTGAAAGCGCTTTGAATGTCCATTGAGTACAGATGATAAACGATTACTGTCCGGGCTGAACTGGAAGGCATAATTCGTAGTCGGGATACTCTCGATCCCTTTGGTTTATGTTCAGGGCCTCCAGCGCAGGCCATTGTATGCCGAAAGCTGGATCGTCCCAGCGGAAACCGCGAACGGACTCTGGCGAATAGACTTTCGTCACCTGATAATAAACCTCAGTATCGTCCTCTAAGGTCAGATACCCGTGCCCGAATTGGCTTGGCAGGTACAACATCAGACGGTTCTCAGCCGACAGTTCAACGGCGATCCATTTTCTAAAGGTTTCAGACTCTTCCCTGAGGTCCACGCCCACATCATAGATTGAACCGCGCATGCAGCGCACCAGCTTCGCTTGGTCGTGTGGTACTGCCTGGTAATGCATTCCGCGCAATGTGCCCGCCTTTTTATTAAAAGCCATGTTGCCCTCGACAAATTGGCTTTCGACACCGAGCGCGTCAAATTCCTGCTCTGACCAGACCCGCGCAAAAAAACCGCGCTCATCGTCAAACTGCTCTGGCGCAATGATAAAGGCACCGTGAACCGTTGTAGCTTTAGCGATCATAGAGATTTTTGGCCGCCTCGTAAGATTCAATTAGCTAGCTTACTTTTGTCTGCTCGTAGTGCGCGAAGAGTTCTCCAAGCGGAATTTTCATTGCGCTTCAAAATGATCAGCTTTTGCAAAACTGCCGAATGAGAAAAACACAAGGTACCGTGAATGTAAAACCGGTTCGTTCGCTGCCAAGCTCACCTCCTTACCTGCCGGCCCTTCAACACCTTGACTCCCAAATTATTTCGCGCGGCGCAGTTCTTACCGAAGCAAGTCCTTGGCGACGCTATAAAAGCCGTTAGAGTACCGATGATAGCGCCCCTGCAACAGTTCTCCGATTGCGGAGGCGATTCCAGATAGTCTTGACTGAGAAATCTCAACTCGTTTACGCATGTGATTCAACCTGTGATCGATGTCCGACTCAAACCTAGATTCGTATCGGTCTTTGCGGGCCAGCAACCGTTCCCGAACTACTTCTAATTTCTTAATTTCTTCCGCAAAACTGTAACGGGTCCTGGCCCTTTCCAGAATCCCGGCAGGTATTTCGGCTGGACCGCTCATCGATGCCCCTACTTGTTGAGTGTCGTGTTGCCTGTACTTCATCAGCGGGCGATCAATCAGGTCCACCGCCGCCACTAGCGATATCATCAGTGCAATCCAGCCATCATGAAGGAGAGCAATGGCCGAAGGGATTGGCAGGACGAGATCTCTAAATTCTGTACGGAAGGCCATGGTCGCGCCTGTGACCAGTGGTCGCTGGCTCAATATGCTAAACGCCGCCGGCGACTTTAGGCGCGCTTGCAAGGCTTTGTCGAAGTCAAGAGTCTCCCAGAGGCTATAACCAAGCGGGTTTGCTTTTGCATCGACAATCTCAGCGTCAGTAAACACAAAGCCTACATCTGGATTCTCGACGAAACGCTCTTCAGTCGCATGCAATTTCTGCGAGTCCCAGATGTCATCCTGATCGCAAAGCGCGATTACATCTCCCTGACACAAGCTTATCGCCCGCTCAAAGTTTTTGGTGGAGCCAAGCCTGGTCGTGTTCTCATATACGTGGATCGGAAACGGAGCGGCGGCTGCAAACTCTTTAAGCAGGGCAACGGATGAGTCAGTGGAGCAGTCGTCGCAGACAACGACTTCATCGGGCTGTCGACTTTGTGAAACGAGACTGGCCAACTGATCGTCCAGGAACGCGACGCCGTTGTAGGTACACATTGCAATAGATATCTTCACTACAGTTAATAGAAGTCGTACGTCTGTTATATGTCTGTGCGCACTGAGCAGAACCGGCGCGGTAGCGACGGGATCATCTACACATCGATGCCGATGCTACTGATTTCCCATTGGTTCAGACTAGTTGTTTTTGGCATCCCGTCGCTATCGCTCCGGGTCCTGAGTTTGTTTGTTTTCCACTTTTCGATCGTGGCGAATTTTGTGCAAAGCCACCTGAATCTCATCGAGCTTTTTGAAGCATAACGACATCTTGATGATTGTTCATCCCGCGAGGAAAGTAGCCGATGACGTCAAAAAAGGAGGAGAAGTGGGAGAAAACGTACTCTTGCGAATGTGAAGTATTCTGGTACCAAGCAGGAAATAGGCCTTTCTCGTACGATTGCTCAAATTTAAAACTTTCTTCACCAACAAACGAACTATCGACAGTCAATAACAGAATAGCCCCGGGTTTTGCTATCCGTTTAAGCTCTTCGAGCCAGCGAAATTGATAGTCTTCATTGAGGTGTGTGAATACGGATATCGCAAATATGAAATCAAACATGTCTGCTGCATATTGCGTGGGCGGGATTTCTCTTGAGACACTGAAGCTAGCAAATTTGAGATTCTGCTGGCACCAGTTGATCGCCTGCTGTTGAATATCAGTGCCGTAAAACTGGGCATTGGGAGCGGGGCTCGAAAGATGCATCAAGGTGCGACCACAGCCACACCCGAAATCAAGAATCTGTTCGAATGATTTCAGATCACGACCAACCTTTAGTAGGGTCAACTTGATGTCGTTTGCGCAGGTCTTACCGATTCTAGAAAATGAATCAGCGTCTGGTGACCCGCTCACGCGATAACGAAGGGCCGCAGGAGGTAGGTGACCATCTATGCCGTTAGCTTTATCCCTGTCGTCAACCCGCTTAAATAATTGCCATCGATAGGATCTCAAGAACAACCTATATAAGCGTTCATCCTTTTGCACTGCTCCTAAGATTGAAAGACGGAGCGGCATTGGCAAACTATGCCATGTCTTCAGAATCCACTGCACCGTACCTCCCCTTTCCCCTCTTCCCGTTTCCCCTCTTCCACTTTTCCCCATCGTTAACTGGTTCACCCTGAGTATCAGGTAATCCTGTCTACTTTCGCACCATCACGCAGACAGATTGCCAAAAAGCTGCACGGTCTTTCAGGATGGTACCGTTTTCAAATGCGATAGGCTCTGACAGCGGAATGTACGCGTCGTTCCCATCCTTGATTGCTTCCACGTCTAGATCGAGATGCCTGGCCCATTCGCGCAACGTATCCAGCGACAGGAAAACATCCATTGGTTTCGAAGCGTTTCCCACATCTTCGAGGTTACTTTCAAAGATATTCCAATGAGCATCCATGCGGAAATCCAAAAACGAAAGAACTATCTTTCCGCCTGGTTTTAAAACTCGTTTCGCATCACGCAGATATATAAATGACTGGTCATGCAAGAGATGCGTAAAAACCGAAAAGAAACATACCATGTCGGCCGTTTCGTTCTGTTCCGGGATGGAAAGTCCACTGGCGAGCTGAAAGCGCCAGTCAGGTCGCTGGACCAGCTTGCGGGCGTAGTCAAGCAGTTCTGGAACAACGTCAATTCCCAGATACTTTCCCTTCAGGTATTCCGAGAGCGGCTTCGCAAGGCGGCCCGATCCACAACCCACATCGATAACGTAATCATCTCTTCGAAGGCCGTGATGGATGAGCAACTCGCGCTCCAGAAGACCAGTGGCCTGGAATTCTCCGCCGACCGCCAACTTCATTGCTTCATCGAGTGGGTATGCGTTCCTGAGTATCTGGTACTGACTGCGGTGCGTTTTGCGAAAGTCGGTCTTGGATGACCAATCGTTCGCGTCGCGTCCCGTAAGGGGACCAATCAAACGATAGTTGATACTGTTGATTATTCTCCTAACACTCAATGCCATTCGCTCTTCCTTACTGATAGGTTTACAAACCCGAGATCGCCCACGTGCAGATTATCTCTAATTGTCGCCGATGGTTAACGCCTGCGCTTTTGCTTGGCCTAATGTCGTCTCCCAGCGCAACGGTATTGGCAGACTATGCCATATCTTCAGAATCCCCTGCACAGCACCGGGCGTAATCGATCAGAACTCTATGAGAGTCACTTACTTTAGGGGAAGGTGTATTCGCCGCGATGGAACAAGCGAAGATTCTCACGAAACCGATCCGTGCTGTAGAGGTTGCTCAGCAAATCATACGGTCGTCGCCAGCACCTCTCGTAGGCCACGGGCTCATCTAGTTGTTGCAGATCGGTAGTCATCCTCTCCAGAAGCACTTCCCACGAGGGATAAACAGTTTCCAGTTCCGCGAATGCCGGAGTGAAGAAACGTTCGTTGAAGACGGCGAACGAAACGCCACCGCTGAAAATCGGGTCAGCAAAATAGGCATCCAATCCTTCCCCAAAAGTCAGCGACCACTTCGCTCTTCGGACGAGGCTCAAATAATCCTCATGGGAGAGATTCTGAATGACTTGGATCTCTAGCGCCGGAAGCTTTTTCTTTATTTCGCGTATTACCTTTTCTTTCAAGGGATGCTCATCATGCGAGACTATCAAGAGAGGCTCTTTGTCCTGATAGCCCGACAGAGAATAGCATTCAGGTCCGTTGCAACACGACAATCTATGCAGCGGCACGCCCAGCGCTTCGCGCGTAGCTAAGTCGGTGTAAGCTTCGTGCGCAGTTGTACACGTCACTTTGCCGAAGCGAGTTAAGCCCGAGACATCCTGGCTTTTAATCATGTCGATATTCTGGACCATGACGTTGAGGTGAAGGTCCTTGATAGTTCGTAACTTTGACGCGTGTGCACTGAGCCAATCAATTAGCCTGTTAACAACGTATTCGGGGATGTGTAGTAACAAAGAATCAAGTGGGCCACATCGCTCAAGTAGCTCTTCCAGGTCCAGAAGATAATTCCGATTTTCAAACCAGGTATATTTCAGGAGCGGAGGATCACCTGGAATGACACAGAGTGCGACCTTGGACTGATGAAGCTGACGAATAGCCGCAGTCTCGCGATACATGGCGGCGATCGACCAGATGCCTCCCGACGGAATATTCTGACCGGGGGTTAAAAAGACTATTAGTCGTTTGGTTCTGAAGGCGACGGCGTGAGTAAGGACGGTACGCGTAATGCGCCGCTTGACACTCTGCTTCCAGACACCCAGCGCGTTTCGGTATGACGGCAATTCCACGCTCCTAAACAGTCACGCCGGCAGCTCTCTTATCCAACAGTTTGCGAACTTCGGCAGCGTTTTTCAGCGTGGTGCGAATGATTGCGCAAACGACGGAAATTATTTCCGGCGTAATGGCCTGTCCGGTTGGCAACGTAAGTACTTGCTCAGCAAGGTGCTCCGTTTGCGGAAGAGAAAACTGAACCTCGGCATAAAGAGTTCGATAGGGCTCCATTCGATGGCATCCAGGATAAAAATAACGCCTTGCCAATATGTTTTCCGCGTGCAGGACTGCCAGCAACTGATCGCGACTGATGCCGGTCTTGACTTCATCGACTTCCAGCACAACGTACTGATAGTTAGAGCGTTCGTTCTCATCGAACGAGAGCAGACTTATTCCTTCCAACCCGGCCAACTCTTCCTTGTATTGCTTGTAATGATTGAGATTGACCGCGATGAATTCATCCATACTCTCGAGATTTGTCAGTCCCATCGCAGCCGAGACTTCGTTCATCTTTCCATTAACTCCGATAGAGTCAGTTTGGTCATAAGTGCTGAACCCGAAGTTCCTCATGAGCCGCAGCTTATGAGCCAGAGCCGCATCATTGGTGACGACCGCGCCCCCCTCCAGGGAATTCAGAAACTTCGTGGCGTGAAAGCTGAAGACTTCAGCGTCACCGAAACATCCGATCATGCGTCCTTGATAGGACGACCCAAAAGCGTGCGCCGAATCGAAAAGCAACTTCAACCCGCGTCGCCGGGCAATCTCCGTCAAGCTTTCAATATTGCATGGCCGTCCCCAAAGGTGCACCGCCATAATTCCTGAAGTTAACGGTGTAATCAGCTGCTCGACTTTGCCGGGATCGAGCAAGTGTGTTTGGCGATCAACGTCGCAGAAAACGGGAGTAATCCCCAGCCACTGGAGTGCATTGGCCGTGGCGACAAATGTGAAGGAAGGAACGATGACCTCTCCGTCCAAACCAAGCGCCCGAATTGCTATTTCCAATCCAACAGTGGCGTTGCACATCGCAACGCAATGTTCCACGTTTAGTAAGTCAGCGATGCGCCGTTCGAACTCCTCAACATATTGACCGCCGTTGGTGAGCCAGCGCCGGTCCAAAATGTCATCCACCCTTTGTGCAAACTTCACCCGATCGCCAATATTAGGACGACCTACGTGTAAACCATTCTCAAATGCCGGCCTTCCGCCGGAGACTGCAAGGTCGCTGATCGTTTGCTTGAGGGAGTCGTACTTAGTTGTTGACATCAGAATTCGATTAAACCTTCAAAACAGACACCGCCAGTCGCGGTCTTTGACCTATGGGTAAGCGGCAAGTCTCCGACTTGCCGGAAAGACCATTAAGAATTCCACTAGGTCTCTGACCTCCCATGGGCGGGTGTAGTGCGGTCGCCGAACCCTCCACTGAGTTAGCACTCATCTCTTATAAGACGTGCAAAGATAATAAAAATGGTACACCTGATGTACGGTGATGTCTTTCAGACTATCAGGTATCAGCTCAACCGGACAGCGATGAATTACGTTGTGACTCGATAGTACTTTCGTAAAGTAAAACCTTTCAACAAAGGTCGCGCCTTCGTAGAGTTGCTCATCCAGAAATAGCACGAGTCGCGCCTTTTTTAGTGACGCGCGCCATCTCTTCCAAATGCGAGTTTCGGATTTGTAAACCCATTGAGCGCACCGTAGTTCAATACGATATCGAATGTTTCGGTCGAAACGGCAGGCATGTCGCGTCCGCCAAGACGAATTCGATGGGAACCTTCCTTTCCCTCATGAGCTTTTGACCCTGTAAAAGCATTGTTTCCGACAGGTCAAGCCCTGTGTAATTCGCGTTGAGCTTCATCCAGCCGTGCCGGTATAACGAGTTGCACGTACCTGTTGAAATATCCAGAACCTCTAATCTTTCGCGCCGCTCCAGAAAGTCGCGAAGCACATCAGCATGAACCTGCGAAAGCCTTGTGTCGGTTGGAATCGTTTTAAGAGCAGAGAAATTTTGACAGGTACCGCCAGAATTATCAGGCTAAAACAGATAAGGATGCTTGAAGAAAAAGAAGCAGATGGCAAGGAAGGACAGAAGTGCTACCACCGTCTGCGCGATCGAATGTCCCGAGTTTTGATCTAACAGTAGATTGATTAAGTAAGCAACGAGCGACAACAGAAAAAAAATAATCACGAAGTAAACCAGCCAGCCTTTCCAGGACGACTTGGCGGGACGTACGGGCAACGACAGGAACGGCATCACGTGCTGATAATAAGTGCCCAGGAAACCGTTATAGAACTTGTCACGCAGTTCCTTGTCTTGCTTTCCTAGCGCACTTTCCAGTAAAGCCGCGGAATACCGTTGACGGTGGAATACTCCTGGCCGCAATTTTCACACCTCCAGAGAGTGAATTGTTGAGCCACTGACTTTGCCGGCACTTGGGACAACGGTACTTTGGACAGGTTCATGGATGTCCTTGCGTTCAGGTCACTTTGCACGGCGTATCCGATACCAGTTTTACCGAAGCCATTACCGTTATAAAAAAGATAAGTGCTGCCCTTCGTGTTGGTAGAAGCTAACAATACTCCATCATCTCTGAGTCCCAGCCACTTGCTGACCGTTCGATACCAACCTCATCGTCGCTTCCTGGTCCAGGTAAGTCCATCAATCGATTCAGCATAGCCAAGCCTGTAACTTTGCGAGGGATCGGTGCGGTAACCACGAACACCGCGATAGGAATAGATCATCTTGTAAAGGCCGCTCTCTCTGTAGACGCAAGGACGACCAATCGCGCCGGTTGTGCTCGTCGTAATCAATGCAAACGCGTCCGCTTTTGTCCAGGATATACCGTCAGCCGACTCGGCATACTTCACATGGTATCGCGGTTCAGGTCGCTCGTCGACCGGGTTCCCAACCGGTGCACGAGACGTACCACATCCGCCATGTCGCCTTCAGGCAGGACGCAGGGTGCGGTGTTGAAGAAGGGCTCGTCAAGGGAACGATCAAGATTGGTCCCTGTGAAATCTTTTGAAAGGTTTGGCCACCATCGTCGCTGACAGCAAGACCGATCGCAAGATGATATGGAACACTAACCTCGACGTTCCAACCAATGTAATAAAGATATTTCTTGTTTTCCTGAGTAACAATCCATGAAGGCATGATTCCGCTGTCGTCGAATGTTCCCGGTCTACCGAGTGAGCAGTATTGGTTTATCGTGAACGTAGAGAATTTTCTCTGGTACGCCCAGCATCGACTTCGATATAAGAAGTCTGCGAGCGTCCGTTTCCATCTCTCGTCCCGAAGTAGATTCGCAGCACCCCCTTGCCGATTCATCAACAACCGGAACCGAAGCGTGAGAGACCATCCAGTCGTAGTTTCGATCCGGCGCGAAGATGACCCCTTCTTTATCCACTTCATGCGGGCGTGTTCCCGGGATAACGGGATAAGTTAGAAGTCGAAGTTCTGTTGCTGAGCGTCTCACCCTTTTTCGCCGGATTACCTTTGTAGACGCCCCAGGGCTCGTGTTCCCTGGTCACTGCCGCAGCCATCGCGATGAACGATCCTTCGGCGATGTGGATACCGTCACGTATGGTCGCGTTGACTCCAAAAAACGCAAACGGCTCAACTACGCAATGACCGGATAAGCACTACGTGCGACGTAAACGAAACATGGTCCTTGATGACGCTGTGATGACCGATGTGATTGCCGCTCCAGAGCACAACGTTGTTGCCGATTGATGTGAACGGCTGAATCGTGTTGTCTTCGAGGATGAAACAGTTGTCGCCGATCGGAGCGCCCGGGAAGACGGTCGCCTTCGAGCTGACGTAGCTGATCATCTCGTACCCTTTCTCTTGATCTGCTGATAAACGGATTCGCGCAGCCGGTTCATTCGACTTGGCGACATCGGAGCGAAGAATTTGAATTCCGCCGGCGGATAAGTTTTCTCGACGTTCTCAAACGCAATTACCGGCAGTCCCTCAAAAGTCTTTGCTTCCGGCAAATATTGCTCGATGAACGCTGAAAGCCACGACTTCATGCTCGCTATCGTGTTGCAGGTAGAACTTCGCAAGTTGCGCAAAATCCTGAACGCCAAAAATAATTACTTTCGCCATTGACTCAGTTGCTTCGCGGTACACGTAGGTTGTGTATTCGTAAAGACCGTAATCGTTTCGAAAGACAAAATTCCGCGTCAGTTCTTTTTTCAGAAACTCTGCCAGCGTATCAAACGGCAAGTGAAAAAGATCCTCCCGTTCCCAATCAACGTGCTTGGACATTACGTTGAAAGCCATCCCGACGGAAGCGTGTGTAAAGACGCGCGTGCATCAGTTGTTTGAAGTAGGCAGAACATCTCGTCGAAACTCAGTTCGCGTTTTTCGGTGAAGACGCCATTCAGGACGATGTAATCAAAATTCGGGCAGCGAAACATTCTCATCGAGCAGGTCGAGACAAAAGAACTTGTTTGCGGGAAACTTGCTCTTGCGACAACCGCACAAACTTTTCCGACAGATCCAGTCCCGCATACTCAATGTTTTTCAATCCTTGACTGAGAATGTACTCGTTGAGATGTGCCGCGCCGCAGCCGAAATCGAGCAGACTAACTTTGCGTGTCCGGCGCCTGTGGCTTAATCACGTCGAGCATCACGCGATGGCGTTTGTGCACGTCGCCGGCCTTCGGCCAGTCGACGCCGAGGTGTGTATCGCCGTGCTGCTCCAGGCACGCTTCATAATGCGAGACGATGGTGAGATATTTCTTGTCCCGCATCTAGGAAAACTCACCCTTTCGATAAGCCGGAAAATATTCGGACGCAGGGGCCTGACTTAGTCTGATGGCCTCGGTGTAACTCTGCTGGTCGAAAACTTTTCCACAGAAGAATGCGGTGCGAGTACCGGTCGCCCAGCCGCGCTTGAAGCGGCTCAAGCCACTTTCCTGAGCGTTGCCTGAAAGTCCGGCATCAGCCCCCAGGTTAAGCCCCTGCAAGCCCTGACTCGAAAAGTGTTCAATGGCCCGCCAGAAAAGTCCGAACGACGCGTGTAACTGATAACCGGCGTCGCTGTAAGCGCCGAGGTGGTAGTAAGCGCGTTTACCTACTGCGTACCACAGGGTCATTCCTACCGTTTCATCATCATCAGTCGCGCGAAACATGCTCATGCCGGGAACAGCCAGTTGCGTCATGAATGACGTTGCCGAGAAAGCAGTCAGGCCATGGATGTTATGACGCTTCACCAAACCAGCATACAGGTTGGTCCATTCGTCAGCGAACAAGGTCGCGTCCTCGCATAGCTCTATGCTCAGCCGATCGAGCGCCTTCCGTGCATTGCGGCGATGGTGCCCGGAGACGAAAGACTCCGGCGCTCGCGAGAGGTCAGTTACCATGTGCTCCTTGAATGGCACCACACGGTCGGGAAAACATTGGCGCAGATAATCGGGTTCGTACTCGCCAAACGGGTCTGTGACAATCGCGAGGCTTACCAATTCGTCCTGCAGCTCTGCTATGTCCACATGAAGTTGCGACCAATCCTGACATGCAAACAACGGATAGCAACCCATCGCATCACGCCGTTGCGAGTTTGGTATCTCACGTTCGAGAATCCATCCGCCGCTGTTGCGGAGGAAACGCGGCCTGCCGAATTCACTCAAGGACTGACAATATAAGGGATGTAAGTATCCGGTAGCCTCTTCCGGAGCGCCGGCGGGATTCCGATTTGCCAGCTCATGATGGTCGCGTTCTTCTCTGTCTTGCTTGAACAATCGTTGGCCTCTTTTAGAGAATCAAGATCTGATCGGGCTGCTCGAGTTATGAGGCGCTTTGAAGGTCATCTACAACGGACCTATTTGCTGCGTTTGCCACTCCAATGCTGGTTTTACGACTCCAGGCTCTCGCTCGTATGTGCTGATCTCTCGTTCTTCCATGTCAACGATTTCAAATTTTACCGCACTCTCACGCTGGTAAAGCACGATCGTCCGATCCTTTATAACGAACACGTTGAAACGATGGCGTCCGACATTTAGCAGGTCTGCAGGGATGTGGCAGACCGATCGAAATAATCCTACTGGCATAGCCTGGCTCGCCCATTCCTGATCGGTTAAGCCACCGCCGGTTGTAAAGGCAATCACCTCATTTTCGGTATAGAGGTGCAACGTTATGTGCAGTCTTGCATCCGGCAGCAGGTTCCAATATTCAACCTCAATCGAGAAAGGAGTCTTCGTGGTGAGATGATCAGACAACGTTCCCTCTTTTGGTCTAACCCGTATGCCATGCAGGCGCACGGAATCGTTGCCGGGAGCGGTTTGAGGATCTGACCAGACTTCTTCGAGTGTAGCGTCCTTGCCGGAGGTATGGTGTAAGTAGTTACTGACAACTGATCCCGCCGCGCCATCATCGGCTATCGCGCCCTCATCCAACCAAAATGCCCGCTTGCATAGACTCTGAATGGCGACCATGTTGTGGCTTACAAACAATACCGTGCGTCCTTCGGTTGCTACGTCGCTCATTTTCCCCAGACACTTTTTCTGAAACTGTGCATCACCGACAGCCAGGACCTCGTCGATGACCAGTATTTCCGGTTCCAGATGTGAAGCGACAGCGAAAGCCAATCGCATATACATTCCACTTGAGTAGCGCTTAACCGGCGTATCAAGAAATCTTTCCAATTCGGAAAACGCGACGATCTGATCAAACTTGCGCTCGATCTCAGTCTTCTTCATCCCCAGGATCGCGCCGTTCAAATAGATGTTTTCTCTCCCAGTCAATTCGGGGTGAAAGCCTGTACCCACTTCCAGCATACTGGCAACCCGTCCAAAGAGTTCCGCTCGTCCGGTAGTTGGCTCGGTGATACGCGACAACACTTTCAAGAGCGTTGATTTGCCGGCGCCGTTGCGACCGATGATGCCAACCACCTCGCCCGGGTGAACCTTGAAACTGACATCCTTCAGCGCCCAGATAGTCTCGGAGCTTTCCTTGCCGTTACGCCGCAAGCGTTTCAAAGGCGCGCGCACTGCCTCGATGATCGACTCACGCAGAGTGTCATAGGCAGCCTCACGGGTACCAATAGTGTATTGCTTGCTAAGGTTTTCGACTCGAACGATCGGTTTCATCGGCGCTAGATGATATCGGCGAAGCTTCTTTCCATGCGGCGGAAAGAGTAGGAGGCGTAAACCAACAGAATCGCTGTCATGCCAACCGAGATTGCTAAAGCGATCCAGTTGAACGGGAGGTTGAATAATGATGAGCGGTAACCTTCAATGATTCCAGTCATCGGATTCAACCAGAGAAGCCAACGATACTTCTCAGGTATCAGGCTGGTCGGATAGATAACAGGGGAAACAAACATCCACAGCTGGACCAGAAATGGCAGGGCAAAGCGTATGTCCCGGTACTTCACATTTAGTGCGGACAGCCACATTCCCACGGCCAAAGCCAGCAGCGTTGTCAGAAGCACTACCACCGGAAACATCAAAATGCTCCAAGTCACAGCTACCCCGTAGTAGATCATCAGCAATACCAAGATGATCAGAGCGATAACAAAATCAACCAGGCCTGCGGCCACGGCTGCGCCCGGAATAATCATTCTCGGAAAATAGACTTTGGTGATCAGATTGGCGCTACCCACCAGGCTGTTGCCGCTGTTGGTGATGGCATTGGAAAAAAAGGTCCACCCCAGTAGCCCGGCGTAAGCGAAAACAGGATAGGGAACGTTGTCCGAGGGAATTTTGGCGAGTCGGCCAAAAAATAAAGTAAAGATCAGCATCGTCAACAACGGCTGAATGATGGCCCAGGCAATCCCCAGCTCAGTTTGTTTGTAGCGAACCTTAACGTCGCGCCAGGTCAGGAAATAGAGGAGCTCGCGGTAAGCCCACAGATCCTTGAGTTCGGCAGCGCCCCAACTTTTGTTGGGTTCAATGACGACTAGAGGCTGATCCGGAATTTCTGGAGATGATGTCGATAAGTTTTCTTGCTGAACGCCGGGGCTGGGTTGAGCTGTCGTTTTCAGCGCGGTACCGCTGTCGCCCTTGGAAATGTCCATCAGTTCTTGCAAGTAGTTAGGCAGGTTTTCGACACATTTTAATTTGCGCTTCGCTTTGAATGGAAAGCAACTGGTTAGTCTGAAAGCAGGATCAGTCTAGCGACGCACTTTACTTAGCGTCAAGATCGAGGTCGATGCTTGTTGAGTGAATCATCGCTGTAGCCTTGATCATGATAGTGCCTCGTAAGTTAAATGAGCTGGGCCTTCGCGCTGTAAGCGTGAAAGTTAATAGCCGTGGGCAACGCCTACGGACAGTGAGCCGGACATCACCCACCTGAAAGGGTCGAAGCTTTGACCCCTTCAGGGTCAGTAATTCTAATCCAATCTTGCTCCGTGGGCGTCGCCCACGGCTATTAACTTGGTCCCCTCCTGGGACCACATCCCGCTTCAGGTTCTGTAATGTCGTCGCCCCAGGTGTAGGATTCAAGGGCGCCCACGGAGGGACGCCCTTACATCTGTTTTCAAATTAGGACACTACCGACTAGATATCCGCGTAGCCGTAAAGGTGCCAATAAGAGATCGGAATTGATAAGGATTTTCTTCTTCATCGACACTGGTAACAAAGATCACCTTCCCAGTAAGGGAATCGTGGGAAGCAAATTTACCTTTGAAGAGCAACGTCCCGATTTCCCGGCAGCAGGTACCGATGGGCAACTCGACTTCGCCGGAGAAGCTGACGCGATCATTCGTCAACTGCGACCACGCTGCGGGTAATGGATCACGCCGCGGCTTATCGTCTGGTTCGGTATCCAAAAGCAAAAACGCACCCGCGCCATTGCCCTTCGCATCGAGGATCAAGTTCTTCTCGCTTCTACCGGCGAAGACAAACTTCACCCGCCAGCGTCCATCGAGCTTGGCGGTCGGCGTGGGCGCGGCTGCCGCCTGAGTGAAGCTTAACTGAACCGACCGCGCTTGTACCGCTACTAACAGCATCACGCTTAGGGCGGCGGATATGAATTTCAAAGGTCTATTCATGGGGATCTCCAAAATAGCTCCATCACTACTGCGGGGTAGAGATGCGACAAGGCGGCCAGTCGTTCAGACTAACCGCCTTGTCTTTTGCTAACGCAGAGCCTTCAGAACGTTCTCAGCAACGTTACAGAAGGGAAAATATTAAGTACCTGGCCCCACTGGTAGGCATCCTGGGCAACCGTCAACAGCGTTCCCCAGAATCGAGTTATTGCCGAAGCTGTTAATCACACCCGGCGCAGTTATCGAAATGCCGTTGCCGATATTGCGATCGATTTGGTTCTGGTTGAGGGTTATACCAGTCACCCCGGGATTTCCCGCGTTTCCGGACTTAACTCCGGCCCCTCCATTCATCGAGATCTGGCTGTCCCAAACAAACACATTCACAAGAGCAGCGGCCTGGGCGTCGCCAAAAATTCCATTTGCGGTGTTGTTGGAAAACACGCAGCTGCGGGCCGTGACTCGCGAGCCAGATCTGGCATGCAGGCCGTTGGCGTTGCCTGAAAGCCGGACATTGTCCAACGTAACCTGAACGTTGCCCGCCGAACTTGTAGTGTTGATTCCGTCGAGAGTGTTATCTCTGATTACTGAGTTTCTGACGTTAAGGTTAACGCCGTTAGCGTCATTGACAGTGATACCGTTGCCGGTATTAGTTCTGAAGATCACTACATCTTCGACGTTCACGGTCTTGGCCTGCAAAATATTGATACCGTGAATGCCGTTACAGAATCCGTTGATGGAAAGACCCCGGATTGTAATTACGTCGTTCACGCCTGGTGCGTTGATCGTGATGCCGGTGACCAGGGAAGCAAGAATTGAGGCCATCGTACCAGTGCCATCAATCGTGATCGCCTTGGTAATCGTTACCGCGCCAAAGCCACCTGGATCGAGCGCATCGATCTCACCGCAAGCAGCAGTCTTGGAGATCGCGCCGGCGAAGGTTTTGCAGGGTGCGGTACGGCTGCAAGGATTGACGTCGTCGCCGACGCCGGACACCCAGGTGCGCGTTGCCTGCGCCTGGGCCATAGACGCAAAAGCGAACATGAAGGTCGCAATTGCTAGAACCTTGATAGTGAACCGAAACTTGTTCATTTGGAGTCTCCTTTTTGGTTGAAGTTCTGGGGGGCCACCAGTAGAACCCGGATCCGTTCCGTCCACTGTTGCGCCGAATGTCCCCGTTATTAAATAAACAGTAACTAGTTTGCAAATAACACCCATTGAAAGATTTTTAAGCCTGCCTCTGGAGTGACCTCGAAGGAGCGCTTTCGCGACTCCCTCGAGGTCTCCATCACCGCGCCGTAGCTATGAGCAGGGAAGGCTCGTACACCCAATGGTATTGCGGACGTGATTGGATGAACTGATCCACGCCGCACCGGTGGCCGCCGTGATGTCTTCCGTTATTCACAAGCACCTGAACCGAGTTATTAAACTCAGCCATCTTGTTACAAGCCACGTTGATCTGGCCGTTGTTTAGACCTTGCAGCGCCGAACTAAGCTTAGCGAGCAAGCCATTCTTCTGTTGGCCTGTCAGTGACGACGCACCGACTGCTGCCTGCAGGTTTTGAATAACCGCTTGCGGTGTCAGCACGGTCACCGTAAAGCTGCACGTGACGGGTCCGTTTCCATTTGCATCACTGACCGAGTAGGTCACGGTTGTGGTGCCGATTGAAAAGACCGTTCCGGGCGCGCCACCCGCAGTCTGGGTCGTTGTAGCACCCGGGCAGTTGTCTGTTCCGACAGGAGGCGTCCAGGTTGCGATGGCGCCTGTAGGACACGTCGGCTCCAAGTGTGATATTCGCAGGACAACTAATCTGTGGCGGTGTGTTGTCAACCACAGTTACTGTTTGCGTCGCCGAGCCCGTATTGCCGTGGGCATCGGTGGCCGAGTAAGTGACGGTAGTCTGGCCGAGTGGGAATACGTTACCCGCCGGAACCCCACTACGCGTGACAGCGCCTACGCCCGGACAGTTGTCCGTCGCAGAGCCCGTGCCAAGCGTTGTATCGAGGTTAGCGACCGTAACGCCACACGACGTCGCACCTGCGCCAGTAAAGAGCGTAACCGGTCCTGGAGCTGTGACGACGGGTACGGTGTTATCCGTTACCGTCACAGTTTGGGTGTCTTGGGCGGTATTGCCTGAGGCATCCGTTGCCGTGTAAGTGACAATTGTCGGTCCAACTGGGAAGAAGTTCCCGGCCGGAACACCTGTGCGTACGACTGTCACGCCAGGACAGTTGTCGTTGGCGATTGCGGATCCAAGCGCTGCGTCAGATACGACCGTGCCGCAACTTGTTGCGCCCGGCCCGGTGTTAACACTGACGTCTGCTGGAGCCGCGATAGTCGGCGGCACCGCCGGACTCTCTGTCACGGTTACCAGCTGCAGAACCTGAGCGCTGTTCCCAGCCGCGTCGGTCGCAGTGTAGATGACGGTTGTGGTTCCTGTTGGGAAGACAAAGTTCGCAGGAACACCAGTGCGCGTGATTGTGACTGAACCGCTGCAAGCGCCAGTATCCTCAGCCTCCGCGGTCCCCAACTCATCGTCGAGAGTTGCAGTGCACGACGCCGTCGTCGTACTCACATTTTGCGGCACCACTGTGAACGTTGGCGGTGTCGTGTCGCCACTGCCGCCAACGGTGACCGTGACCGTTTGCACACAGGACGCAACGTTGCCGTTAGTAGTATCCGTAGCCGTCCAGGTGATGTTAGTCATGCCGGCCGGGAAGGGATCCGATAACGGCAGATCGTCACTCCGACGCGGCGAGACAGTTACGTCGGTGGACGGGTTTGTTGTTGGCGTGCCAATGGTTGCGCCCGAAATTGTTGCCTGGCACGAACCTGCTGGAGCCTCAACTGTTACATTCGCCGGGCACGAGATCGTGACGGGGTCTCTATCTCCCGCAGCGACGATCGTGATTATTTGGGTACAGCTTGCCGTGCGGCCACCCGCATCCGTTACCGTCCAGTTAATCCCCGTGCTGCCGATCGGATAAGGATCGGTCACCGGCTTCGGAGGTGTGTCTGGATCGGCGTCATCGTCACTACGCAGACCCGCTACCGTGCCACCGCCTGAAGCATTGATCGTCGGGGTGCCCGGGCCTGAAGGCAACGTGTAATCCGTGGCGCCACTTGGTGCCGTTACTGTGATATTAGCCGGGCAAGTGATGGTGGGTGCAGCCGTGTCAAGGACGGTAACCGTAAAGGTGCAACTCGGCCCGGCCTCTGACGAGGAAATAATGGAGTGAGTGCCAACCGGGAAGAACGAACCCGATCCAGGACTGTTGGTCACCGCTCCGCAGTCGCCCTCAACCGCAGCTGCTGCAAAGGTGACAACCGCGCCGGGAACGCCGCCTTGCGTAGTATTGGCAGTTACTACTACGTTGGCGGGACAATCGAGAACGCACGCTGATGCGGTTGCGCCTGTGACGTCGATTGTAGCGGTTGCAGAGTCGTTTGCATCTCTGGGATCAGGAATAGGAGGAACCGCGGGAGTGGGAGGCATTTCCACAGCAGGAATACCAGTGTTAGATACGCTCGCTGTATTGGAAATGATGGTGCCCGATGGAGTTCCCGCTGCCACGTCGTAGGTGGCGGTGAAAATGGCTGTTTCACCTCTAGCAAGGGTTGGAATCGTGCAAGTTGTGTCGCCCGTACTGCCAACTTCGGGGTTGACGCAGTTGATGCCTGCGGGGCCCGATATCAGAGCGTAGGATGCAAACGTTGTATTTGCTGGCACGCTATCCAGCAGTTCGACATTAGGCACATCATTGGGTCCAAAATTTGTGACGTGCACCTCAAAGACCGCTTGCGAGCCAGCGGAGACGGGACTGTTTACAGCTGATTTGGAAACAGCCAGATCGGCAGTTGGGTTTGCGGCATCGATCACCGTGAACGGTGTGACTGCGTAGACCACAGCCCCCAGGGGTTCGTAAGCGATGACTCGCCAATCTCCGAGACCAGACGTAGCAGTAAGCGTAAATGTGCTTTCGCCGCTGCCTATAGGTGCACGCTGCTTTTCAATGAAGTCAGGGTTTGACCAAAGGACTACCCAATTCGTGTCAAATCCAGTGACTTTTGCGCAAACGGTCAGGGCTCCTGGGGCTGTGTCCGCAAGATTAAAAACAGACTTCGGCGTGGTGCAGTCCGAGGCGTAGGTGACGATGCTTGGACCAGCCTGCGGAAGAAACGGCAGTAACTTTGCAGGAGCCATCGTTCTCTTCCATAAAGCCACTTTTGAAGGCGCGATACTCGCGGCGTCTGAAGGTATCTTCCCGCCGGTTGCTTGTACTGACGAGGAAATATAGATAGGAACGGCTATGAGGAAGGCCAAAATAATAAAAACCCAAAACCGCGATAATGTTGTTGGATTCTTACGGTAAGATCTCGGACCAGGATTACTATCGGTTCTCATGTCTTTTCTCCTTAAGACTCGGATACTGGAAGCCTTAGACGCGTGTGGAGCAAATGCCGGGAGCGATGGAGATCGCAATTAAGAGTTAAAAAGAAGTGCCTTTGGAAATACCAGAGGTTGACTCATGCGTGAAAGAGGACGAGATACTAGACACAAACTTGTGAACAGTCAAGACTTTCTTGCATAAAATTTTGCATCAGTTTGTATTTTAATTTTTCCTTAACTTTCGCTCGCAAAAGATTCCGGTGGATTGCCAAAAATTGTCACTCCAAATCTAAGCCGGAAGAATTTTGTGAAAGATTAATTGGTAGGTCAGAAGCGATTAAGCGTAGGTCATCGGATCTTAATAGATCATAATTCCAGATCCGGTTCAGTTGCTGGAACCCTCTGTTTTTTTCAGTTATTGCAATTGAGTTGAAAAATTTGCTGCTTAAGCCTTAAGACCGGTTCGCATGGCAATTTTATGAAGAACTTTTTTGTTACCGGGGGCGCCGGCTTCATCGGTTCTACATTCGTCAGACTCCTGCTTGAGGAGGTCCCTGACTGTCTAATCACAAATTTTGACGCGTTAACTTACGCGGGTAATCCGGATAATCTCGAAGGTGTGGACCGCAAGCGTCACCGTCTCGTTATCGGAGACGTCGCCGATCGCCAAGCAGTGCTCGCGGCACTGGATTTTAAAACTGACTCAATCATAAATTTTGCAGCCGAGTCCCATGTCGATCGCAGTATCACTTCCGCCGACGACTTCCTCCGCACGAATGTGCTTGGCACCCAGGTGCTACTGGACGCAGCGCGCGAAAAAGGTGTGAAAAGATTCCTGCACGTATCCACCGACGAAGTGATGGGAAGTCTCGCAGAAGACAGCGACGCTTATTTCACCGAAGCTTCGTCTTTTGCTCCCAACAATCCCTATGCGGCTTCAAAAGCGGCTGCCGAACATCTGGTAAGGGCGGCCCATCACACTTTTGGCTTGCATACCATCACTACTCGATGTGGAAACAACTATGGTCCGCGACAGTTTCCGGAGAAGTTCATCCCATTAGTATTGTCGAATGCAATTAGCGACGAGCCCGTTCCGGTGTATGGCGACGGACAAAATGTTCGCGATTGGATTTTTGTCGAGGACCACTGTCGGGCGCTTCTGAAGGCCCTGGGAAAAGGACGACCGGGGTCGGTTTACAATATTGGCGCGCGCAATGAGCGTCGTAATCTCGAGGTTGTTCAGTCACTGCTGGACGCGCTGGGAAAACCGCATTCACTAATCCGGTACGTTAAGGACCGGCTTGGTCATGATCGCCGTTATGCAATTGATCCGTCTTTGGCCGAAATGGAGCTCGACTGGTCCCCGACTGAAACCTGGGAAAGCGGCCTGGAAAAAACCATTGCTTGGTATCAGCAGAATTCCCGTTGGGTCGAGCGCGCGCGCAGCGGCGCTTACCGGGATTACTACAAGCAACAGTACGGGACGGAGGTTGGGGCTTGAGGATCCTCGTAACTGGAGCTAACGGGTTAGTCGGCAGTTCTTTGGTGAGACACTGTGAGCTAATCGGTGATCAGGTGCTGGCGCATTCCCGGCAATCATTGGATATCACCAATCAGGATTTAGTCCTTAGAACAATCGGCGAGCAAAAACCTGAGGTTGTTATCAATTGCGCGGCCTGGACTGACGTGGATGGTTGCGAATCGGATCAGGAACGGGCCTTTTTAGTTAATGCTGAAGGTCCGGAGAATCTAGCTAGAGCCTCCCGAGAGGTTGACGCTGCGTTCGTTACCATCTCAACCGACTATGTGTTTGATGGAAGAAAGCAAGGATTTTATACACAGTTGGATCAGACGAACCCGCTCAGTGTGTACGGCCTCTCAAAACTTGATGGCGAGCGAAGAGCTCAAGCTGCAAATCCACGTACAATTGTCGCGCGCACCGGCTTTGTATTTGGTGAAGGCGGACGAAATTTTTTGAGTAGGGTCGTGTCACTCGCGCGGCAAGGAGATAAGTTGCGAGCAATTTCTGATGCGCGCGGCACCCCAACATTTGCCGTGGACCTTGCCGCTCGCTTGCGGGAGTTGGCGATGCTGGAGACGGCTGACATTTTTCATGTGGTGAACTGCGGAACAGGCGCCAGCTATGAGGAGTTTGCGAGGCTTGCAGTCAAAATCGCCCGGTTGGATGAGGCCAGCATTGAACCAGTCAGCGATGCGTCCCTGAATCGACCGGCGCCGCGGCCGGCCAACTCCTGTTTGCGATGTCTGACTTCTGAGGCACTCGGACTGGCACCGCTGCGAGACTGGCAAGAGGCCCTCAGAAGTTTTGTCATTGGTGAGGGTTCAACGACCCGCCCCAGCACCGGCTTAGCACCAGCCCGGACCTGAGCTGCAATGCGCTCGAAGCTTGCCAGATCGCGGCTGTCTGCTATTATTCAAGCTCCATTAGAAACGTTTTGGATTGAGGACTTTAAGATATGGTTTCGCAAGACAATCGGCTGATGCCAGTAAGCTCTCTTGACCGGGGCTTGGATCGGCCGTTAGCTGATTTGACTCAGGGAAAAGGCTACGGACCGGCGGCAACCGACCCAACCACGATTCGTGATTATCTTTTTGTAGTACTAAAGCGGAAGTGGCTCATCCTGAGTCTGGTTCTTGTCGTAACGTCCTTGGTCACCATTCAGATGTTTCGTCAACCTTCGATCTATGAAGGAGAGACGGTAATCAAAATCGAGCCGAAGGCACGCAACGTGCTGCAGACGCGGGACATTACACTCAATGCTCAACCCGATCCAAATTTTTGGGGCACACAACTTAGGTTGCTTGAAAATCCCGCGCTTGCCCGCCAGGTAGTCTTAACTCTCGATCTGCAAAACAACCCGGCTTTTTTTGGCGGCCAATCTCAGGGCGGCGTTTTTTCCTCGCTGCGGAAGATTTTCTCCGGACAGAAAGCTTCTCAAGCTCAACGCAGCAGTTCCGCGGAACTTGCGGTCGTGGGTGAGGACGAAGCCTCCCAGGAAGCGCTCACGCCCGAGAAGCTTGCCGAGCTGGAGCCTTATGAAGACGCAATCATTGGAAGTGAATCAATAGAGCCAATTCTTGCCACCAATCTAGTAAAGATTAAGTTCTCGCATTCGGATCCGGTACTGGCGCAAAAAATAGCCAACACGCTCGCGGAAGTTTTTGTTAACAACAATCTGGCGCGCGCTACCGCCGGTTCCACCAAAGCCGAAGATATTCTCGCGCGCGAAATTGCAAACCTGCAGAGCAAGATCAAGCGGGATCAGGAAGCGCAGTTTAATTATGCGAAGAACAAAAATCTGCCGCTGACGACCGACCCGAAGACCAATCTGGAAGTTGTGAGGCTGGCAACGCTGAGCGGCCAATTACTGGAAGCTGAAAATGATACGAAGGAACTGAAGGCGAAATACGACGCCGCGCGCACTCAGCCGGATTCATTTTCAATTCCCGACGTGCAGACCTCGAAGCGCATCGACATGCTGCGGGAAAGGATTTCGGCCTTAATTGAGAAACGTGATGCCTTGCTGGTCATTTACACGCCTGAGTGGCCCGAAGTAAGGAAAATCGAAGCTCAAATCAAGCCGATCGAAGACGAACTGGCAAAAGCTCCAACTGAAATCGTCAATTCCATGAAGCGACGCTACGAAGCCGCCGCTTCCAAAGAGCAGAGTTTGAGACGGGCCTACGATCAGCAAAAAGGTAAGACCACGCAACAGACGCGAGACCAGATTGACTTGCTGGCGATAACCCAGGATTTGGAAACCAACAAGCAATATTTGAATACATTATTACAACGCCAACGGGAGCTAACTGTCGGCCAGGGTACGCAGCAAAACGATGTCAGCATTGCTACGCCGAGCCGTTTACCAAAAACTCCAGTTGGCCCACCGCGACTACGCAATATCATCATTGCCTTTCTTTTGGCGCTGGCGGCCGGCATCGGTTTGGCTTTCTTACTGGACTTCCTCGATGACACGGTGAAGTCGATCGAAGATGTAGACCGTTATCTCCACATCCCCGCCTTGGCACTGATACCGGCTAGCCGAAACGAACGATCACGGCTGATCGGAATTTCAGGCCCAGCGGGACCGGCACCTTCGGAAACTACTGCTCTGGCAATGATCGATGATTCGCGTTCCCCGATTGCGGAATCTTATCGACATCTGCGCACGTCATTGTTGCTCTCGTCGGCCGGACAACCACCGAAGACGATTTTGATTACATCGAGCCAGCCCTCGGAAGGCAAAACAACGACAGCAATCAACACAGCGTTCATGTTGGCGCAAACTGGCGCCGAGGTTCTGATTGTAGATTGCGATCTACGCCGGCCCCGGTTGCACGCTCACTTTGATGTACCGAATACTCGCGGACTGACTAATTGCTTGTCTGGTGACACAGACATTGAAGGACTCTTACAGAACTATGAAAAGCAAGGCAACTTGAAGTTGTTAACATCCGGGCCAGTTCCTCCGAATCCGGCAGAGCTTCTCGGTTCTGATGAGATGCGCAAGCTGCTTGCAGCTCTTGGTGAACGTTTTGCTCACATCATCATTGATTCGCCCCCGGTGATCTCTTTTACTGACGCTTCAATTTTATCGACCATGTCCGATGGCGTAGTCCTGGTAGTACATGGTGGCAAGAGTTCGCGTGCCGTCGTGCGTCGTGCCAAACAACAACTGTTGGATGTTGGGGCGCATCTGTTTGGAGTCGTCCTAAACAATGTGAAGATGGAGACTCACGACTACTATTACTCCGGTTACTATTCGAACTATTACAGTGATGCAGACACAGATGATCCTACTAACGCCGCCGGCGATACATCACCCACACGTTAGCTAAAGCAGATCACGTGGCGATTAGATTTTTGGAGCGCTGCGACAGATTAGCCGCGCTCCAATTCCTGCGATTGAAGCTGTTCCTATCAATCCACGAAACAAATGAACGTTCCGCTTCTCGGGTCAGTATCAAGGATTGCGCGAGGAGCTTAGTCGGCGTCGCTTCGTTTTATCTGCCTCGACAAGAGAGATTGTTCGAGGTTAGGCTGGTGCTCAAGCCGAAAATAAGTCGCATTCCGTTCGAAACTTTTTAGTAATGAACGCTGTTCTAGCCGTTTTGAGTTTACTGCTGGTTGCCTTCATCGTGCTGGCCGTCCCTACGATTGTTGCCCCTCATTCAGCAGCGTACGGCATAACTTTCACCTCGTTTGACACTGCCAAAGCGGTGCTGCTCTGTGGTGTGCTGGCGACTTTTGCTGGATGGGTTTTCTATCGCCAGCGCGATAACGGTCTTTTCCTGGTGCGAATATTTGTAGCGGCCCTATTAACCCGAGTCTTGCTGGGAACAATTATCTTCATGTTCAACGGCCGCGATTTTTTTGGCGGGGATGCGATTCACTACGACTTCTACGGTACTGCCCAATTGTTGGCCTGGCAGTGGCGACCGTTATTTCCAGGGCATCATGAACACCTACATCGGCCGCGAAACCCTCGAAGGCGGGGGCCTGGTTGGAGCTTGGGGCATGCTCTACATGGTCGCGGGGATCTACGCTTTGGTCGGCCGAAATCCTTTGGCTGTGCAGATGGTGGTAGCGGTTTTGGGAGCAGCGACCGCACCTGTTATTTACCTTTGCGCCTCTCACGTTTTCAAGAATGCGCGAGTAGCGAGGTTATCTGCATTCGCCGTCGCCTTCTACCCGTCGCTTGTGCTTTGGTCTTCACAAGGATTGAAGGACGGACCCATTGTCTTTTTTTTGGCGGTGGCAATTCTGGCCACTCTGAAGCTGGGAGAAAAATTCAGTCTTAAGTATCTGGCGATCCTTGTTGGGGCACTCTTCTGTGTATTAACTTTTCGCTTCTACGTCTTTTATATGATCTTCACCGCTGTTGCCGGAGCGTTTGTGATGGGAATGCAGAAGGTGACGGCGAGGAGTTTTGCGCGACAGTTTGCAGTTATTATCCTGGTAGGTTTGGGTCTTACATATCTGGGCGTTACTCGGTACGCGAGTGTCCACCTTAGCTTTTATACGAGGCTGGAAAGAGTGCAGCAGTCTCGGCAGGACTCAGCCCTGAGCGGTCAGTCGGGTTTTGGTCGAGAAATGGACGTTTCAACCAGCGAAGGCGCGATTAAATCGATTCCTTTAGGATTAATTTACCTGCTGTTTGCGCCGTTCCCCTGGCAACTGACCTCACTGCGGCAAAGCATTACCTTGCCGGAGATGGTGGTCTGGTGGGCGTCCTTTCCTTTGTTAATTTTGGGACTTTGGTTCTCGATTAAGTATCGCTTACGTCAAATATCTCCCGTTCTGATTTTCACGGTAATGCTCTCGCTGGCTTATTCGATCGTCCAGGGAAACGTGGGAAATGCTTACCGGCAGCGCTCACAGCTGTTGGTGTTTTACTTTATCTTCGTCGCCGTGGGTTGTGTGCTGTTGCTGGAGAAGCGTGAGGAGCAAAAGCGACGCGACCTCAAAGAACCTGAGCCCTTGCCCGTCAGGCTTGCCGCCTCAGAGCTCTCTCGTCGATAAGTTTTCGTCGCCGCCTTTGATTCGTTAGGTGCCTGTTCGGATCGAACGCTGTGTTAAGGCGAAGGAAGCCTCGATTTCATGAACGGACTTCTTGCACTCCTGTCAATGATTGTTTGCGCACTGATTGTGCTGGGAGTACCGGTATTGGTCTCGCCATGGGGCGCTGAGTACGGAGTTGCCAACGTATTTGATTCGGGCAGAGCAGTCTTACTCTGCGCGGTGCTGGCATCAATCGCAGGTTTTGCGATGAGCCGTAACACTGAGTGCGGGGAGTTTCTCTTAAAGATCTTCGTGGCCGGCTTACTGATAAGGCTTCTTCTGGGAACAGCGATCTTTATCTTTAGAGGACAGGATTTTTTTGGTGGCGACGCGATTACCTACGATCGTCTCGGAGACGCTCAACTCAGGTTCTGGGCTGGTGACAAGTATTACTGGCAAGTCCTTCAACCATTTTTCAGAAAAGGTCTTGGTGGATGGGGCATGATTTATCTCGTCGCCGCTATCTACGGGGCGATTGGCCGGAACGTGTTAGCGGTGCAGTTTGTTAATGCAGTCCTGGGGGCTGCGACGGCGCCCATCATTTATCTGTGTGCGCTTGAGGTTTTCAACAACACGAAGGTGGCGCGAATTTCAGCGATAGCCGTGGCTTTTTTCCCCTCATTGGTCTTGTGGTCTTCTCAGGGTCTAAAGGACGGTCCCATTGTTTTCTTTCTGGCTCTATCAATTTTGGCGACACTGAGACTGAACCGTAAGTTTGATGTGAAGTACCTTTTAATTCTGGTACCGTCCCTATTCGCCCTGCTTAGTTTGCGCTTCTACGTTTTCTACATGATTGCCGCGGCCGTTGCCGGAGCGTTTGTAGTCGGCGCTGGGAAACTGTCAGCTACAAATTTTATTCGGCAGTTTGCTGTGATTATTATTATTGGGCTGGCTTTAACCTACTTGGGTGCTATGCGTCATGCCAACGTACAGATTGAACAATATGCCAACCTTGAAAGAATCCAAGTCAGCCGTCAGGACTCCGCAGTCTCTGCTCAATCTGGATTCAGCGCGCAAAGCGACGTTTCCACGAGGGAGGGCGCGTTGTCGACGATTCCCATCGGTTTGCTCTATCTGCTCTTTGCCCCCTTCCCGTGGCAGCTAGCCTCATTGCGTCAGAGCATTACCCTACCGGAAATGATTATCTGGTGGGCATCCTTTCCCCTCCTGATTCTGGGACTCTGGTTTTCGATAAAGTATCGCTTGCGGCAGATTTCACCGATCTTGATTTTCACGGTAATGCTCTCGCTCGCCTACTCGATTTTTCAGGGCAACGTTGGCAATGCCTACCGGCAACGCTCCCAACTGCTGGTTTTCTACTTTATCTTTGTGGCGGTTGGTTACGTTTTGCTTTCGGAAAAGCGTGCCGAGCGAAAAAGGCGCCAACAAGAGGAACTCGACTGGCCTTCCTGGGGGAGTTCCGACTTCATCCTGGCTCCGCCGCTAACGTCTATCAAGAGAGTCGGAAAATGCTTACCCTAAAGACATGTGCGGAATTGTAGGGATCGTTAACAACAAGAACGAGCGCGTCAATGAGACGTTGCTCGGACGCATGTGCGATGCGATTCGCCACCGCGGCCCCGACGACGATGGGTTTTATGTCAACGGCCCGGTGGGTTTGGGTATGCGCCGGCTGTCGATCATCGATCTCAAGAGCGGTAAGCAGCCAATTCACAATCAAGACCGCACGGCCTGGATTGTTTTTAACGGCGAGATCTATAACTACCTCGAGCTGCGCGACAAGCTCGAAAAACTCGGACACACCTTCTATACCAATAGCGATACTGAAGCGATCGTTCACGCCTACGATCAATACGGCGCCGATTGTCCGAAACATCTGCGCGGGATGTTTGCTTTTGCCATCTGGAATGAAAAGACACAGGAGCTGTTTCTGGCACGCGATCGGGTGGGTAAGAAGCCTTTGCTTTACGCGCAATTGGCAGGCGAATTCCTATTCGCGTCGGAATTTAGCGCGCTGCTTCTGCATCCCGGGATCAGTCGCGATGTTAATAGCGAAGCGCTCCACAACTATCTGTCATTTATGTGTGTGCCGGCCCCGTTGACCGCCTATCGCGCGATTCGCAAGCTCGAACCAGGACATACGTTGCTATGGCGAAAGGGTGAGATAAAACTTGAGCGTTATTGGCAGCCTGATTTTTCGCACAAGCTTGATATCGGTGAGGCGGAAGCCGGCGAGCGAGCGCTGGAAATATTGCGGGATGCAGTGCGCGTCAGACTGATGTCGGAGGTACCCCTGGGAGCATTTCTCTCCGGCGGCATCGACTCCAGCGCCGTAGTAGCTTTGATGAGCGAAGCTTCCAGCAAGCCCGTCAAAACTTTTTCTATTGGTTTTGAAGAGCAGGATTTCAGCGAACTGCATCACGCGCGACGCATCGCCGAACACGTCGGCGCGGATCATCACGAGTTCATTGTGCGCCCCGACGCAATGGAAGTGTTGCCGCTGTTGGTTGAGCATTACGGCGAACCGTATGCTGACTCTTCGGCGATTCCGACCTACTACGTCGCGCGTGAAACCCGCCAGCACGTAACGGTCGCGCTCAACGGTGATGGGGGTGACGAATCCTTCGCCGGCTATGAACGTTATGCGGCGATGCAACTGGCGGAAAGATATCACCGGCTCCCGGCGCCGCTGCGCAACCTGGCAATTCAACCGGCAGTGAATCTGTTGCCCACCTCAGAGACTAGCCGCAGTCGAATTCGCGATGCGAAACGTTTTATCGAGGCCGCGTCATTGCCAAAGCGCGATCGCTACCTGCGCTGGGTGAGTGTCTTTGATACCCAGGCGAAGCAGGACCTTTATTCCGAAGATTTTCAACAGCAAACCGCCAATATGAACTCATCGGACATTCTGGATCCGTGGTTTGCACGAGCGAATGGTTCTGGAATTGTCGACGCTGCCTTATTGACAGACATCATGACCTATCTGCCCAATGACCTGTTGGTGAAGGTGGATATTGCGTCAATGGCGGTCTCGCTTGAAGCCCGATCACCTTTTCTTGATCATCACGTAATCGAGTTTGCTGCGAGTCTTCCGGAGAAGTTTAAGTTGCGCGGTTTGACGACCAAGTATTTGTTGAAACGCGTGCTGCAAAAACTTTTGCCGGCCGAGAACCTTGAACGCCGAAAGATGGGGTTTGGCGTGCCCATCGGACACTGGTTCCGCGGTCAGATGCAGCCCTTTTTGCGCGAGCGCTTGCTCTCAGAGAAAGCTCTTGGTCGCAACCTTTTCAAGCCTGAAGCTGTAAAGCGAATGATTGAACTACACACGCGCGGTGAACGCGATTACGCCCATCAGCTTTGGACTCTACTCATGTTGGAATTGTGGTTTATGCATTTCATTGATTAGCTTTCTTTGTCGCTTTTAGCTTTTTGAACTTAGTACGTTGTACTTTGAACTTTGTGCTTGTTCCTTCATTCGAGGCTAAGAAGCGTTTTCGATAAATCGACACTCAGCCACTACTAAGAACAAAGCTCAAAATACAAAGTTCAGAAACGATAGTTACACGAAAAATATGACAAGCTGGAGAATTGAATGAAAGGTGTCGTTCTCGCTGGAGGATTGGGAGTGCGTTTGCGGCCGCTGACAGCGGTCACCAATAAGCATCTGCTTCCCGTCTACAACCAGCCGATGATCTATTATCCGATTCAGACCCTGGTTAACGCCG
>CAVVJS010000001.1:865000-1075248 GCA_963748605.1 Pyrinomonadaceae bacterium | reverse complement strand
TATTTCCAGTATTGAAGGCGACCCGGGTCTCGATTTGTTACGCGACGACCCGCGCTTCGCCGAATTGGTCAGGCGCGTTGAAATCGAAGTGAAGCCAGCCGCCTGAACCCGCTTTTTGCGGTGACTCACTCCTCGATCCGATCAGAAAACATCCGGCCTTCATGCAGTTCATGGACGAGATGAAAACGCGTTGGGAAGGTTACCAGCGCGAGTTCGGGTGAGGTTCGCATCCCCATCGACATAGCGGTGCGATTTGTTTGCCTACAAGGTCAGTGGAGTCCCGCGAAGCGGGACAACCGACAATAGCCCAGCACTTCAGTGCTGGGATCAGTAAGTGGTCTCCAGTACCTAGTCCGCGAAGCGGACGGCTGAATCTCTTTAGAATTTCCGTCGTCCGTTTCACGGACTCACTGTTCGTTGAGGCTCGAAGCCCAGCACTGAAGTGCTGGGCTATTGTCAGCCGTCCCGCTTCGCGGGACTGTTACTCACTATTCGTGCAAGACTGCCGCGAACCTTTGCTAACTTCATACCTGGCCGATCGGTCGTGACCTCTACCTAGTCCTGAGCTTGAGCCTGACATAAGACTTGGCCCTTAATCCGCTTCGATGCGTTTCCTGGTTCAAACTTCCCCGCCCTGCCAAATCTTTGTCTCATCACTCTTAACAATATCGCGGGTTGAAAGAGCGCCGTCGGGGGCACCAGCATGCTGAATGCGCGCAGCAGGACGCTGCGAACTACAGAATTGCCAGTCGCAAGTTGCACAACGTGATCCATGTACTTGTGCATGAAGCTAGTCATTGCGCTGGGCGAACCGCCCTCCACTTCGCGATAACGAAAGTCCTCACCAGTCGCCATCATCCAGGGCGCCTTGTTAACTTTGGCGAGCTTCTTCTGGAACCGAGAAGAAAAACCCTTGAACCCATCGGTCGAACGAAGTTGTTCTCTTAAACTCTGCTCGAGCGTCATCGCACCTAACGCCGCTATAGTCATGCCCTGACCATAAACAGGATTGAAGGCGCATACTGCATCTCCCAAAGCTAAGAAGTTGTCCGGAAGGCTCCTGGCGCGCTCGAAGTGACGCAGACGATTTTCTGTACGCGCGATGCGTTTTGATTGGAGTGAGCGGTTCGGCTTTACGAATGGCGTCGTAGATAGTCGGCACCGGCAGGCTGCGGGCAAATTCAAGAAATTTCAACTCGTCGCTAGGTGGATAGTCGCGACCGCCACCGATAAGTGTTACAAGCCAGCGATTGCCCTCAACCTTAAACAGGATTCCACCACGTTTACGTTCCGGCGGGGCGGCCTGCACAAAAGTACACCTCCAGTCGGCATTAAAGTTCTCGGGAATCTGATAGAGCCGACTCGCATAACCTATGTGAGCATTAACCACAGTTTCTTCAGTTGGAGGGTATCCCAGATCCTGAAGCCAGCGCGGCGCGCGCGAGGCTCGTCCGGTGGCATCGACTATCAAGTCACATGGCAGTTTTCTTGCGACAGTGCGATCAACATCACCATTTCTACTGCTGATAACCACTCCGGCAATCCGGTTCGAATTAGGATGTGGCACCAGACTCAAAACGTGCGTGTTGTCCATTACCTTGATTCTGGGATTGAGAACGAGCCGTCGCCGCACGTGAAAGTCCAGCACTGGCCGGGTAAATGCGAGCACCTTCAAGTCGGAAGGAAATCGGACTCCCCAACCTGCAGGAGTAAACCAGGCAATGTCATCCGCCATATCCAGCAGCGGAGCGCCGGCTGCGATCATTTCGCTTTGCAAGCCGGGAAATAGTTGCTCAAGGATTTGCCGGCCCCGAAGCAATAAAGCGTGAACATGGTTGGCCTGTGGAGTTCCCCGGCGCGGCTCCGCTGTTGCCGGATAGGGATCCCGTTCGACTATTGTCACCTTTTCAAAATGGTCGGTAAGTACTCGCGCCGCCAAAAGTCCCGCCATGCTTCCCCCGAGCACCACAGCATGTCGACCATTCTTACCGCGGGCGGACGTTCGTCGACTGTTCGATCTGCGCTTGAATTCATTCCAATATCTCCTGAATAATCTTGGTCAAACGTATTGTCGGGGGTTTGTGAAGACTGGTGGACAATACCGGGATTACCGGCCGACGTATTTAGAAAACCCTGAAATCTTGTGAGATTTTTCTGAAAAATCTTCTGAAAGCCGATGATCAACAGACCGGCCATCCGCTTCTACGAATTTGGCATTTTTCGGGTGGACGTCACCGAGCGCGTTCTTTACAAAGAAGGCCGCGAAGTGCTGCTCACGCCGAAAGTGTTCGACACGTTGGTCTTGCTTCTTGAAAACGGCAGTCGCGTGCTTACCAAGAAAGAACTGATGCAGAAGATTTGGCCGGATAGTTTTGTTGAAGAGAACAACCTGGCGCAAAACATCTCAATACTTCGCAAGGCCCTCGACCAGCAGGCAGGCCGAAACGGATACATCCAGACAATACCCAAGCGCGGCTACCGGTTCATTGCAGATGTGAAGACAGATTCGAGCGATGAAGCTGTTCCAACAGTTCGCACTCCGCAATTCGAACTGCGCACTTCGAAACATCCTCCCGAGACAATGTATGCGCGCAGTGGCGAGGTAAATATCGCCTACCAGGTTATCGGCGATGGTCCGCTCGATCTCGTATTCGTGATGGGTTGGGTATCTCACATGGAATACTTTTGGCGTGAACCTAACTTCTCGCGTTTCCTTCTGCGGCTTGCCTCCTTTTCACGTCTCATACTTTTCGATAAGCGAGGGACTGGCCTTTCCGACCGCGTACCCATTTCCCAATTACCGACACTCGAGCAGCGCATGGACGATGTGCGCGCGGTGATGGACGCAGTCGGTTCCGAACGCGCGGCCCTATGCGGTGTCTCAGAAGGTGGGCCAATGTGCAGTCTCTTCGCTGCCACCTATCCGGAGAAGACAGTGGCGCTGGTTATGATTGGCACCTACGCAAAACGGATTCGCGATGACGATTACCCCTGGGCGCCAACCACTGCGGAGCGTCAACACTTCTTTCAGGAGATGCAGGAACAATGGGGCGGACCGGTCGGCCTGGAAGAACGGGCGCCAAGCATGGCTGCTGATCCGCAGTTTCGTGAGTGGTGGGCCGCATATCTGCGGATGGGCGCAAGTCCGGGCGCTGCCTTGGCCCTCACACAGATGAATGCCGAAATAGATGTGCGGCAGGTGCTGCCGTCGATTCGTGTCCCATCTCTCGTTGTCCACCGTCTTGGGGATATGTGTCTGAAGGTCGAAGAAGGCAGGTATGTAGCTGAAAAGATTCCTGGAGCGAAATACGTCGAGCTGCCCGGACGGGATCACCTGCCATTTGTTGGTGATCAAGATGCGATTCTTGATGAAGTCGAAGAGTTCTTGACTGGGGTTCGGCACCGGTTGGAGGACGATCGAGTTTTGGCCACGGTATTGTTCACTCATGTAGAGGGCCGCGAACAGCTTGCGGAACACCCCAGCAGCTGGCCCGAACTTCTCGAGCGGCTCCGGGCTCAGGTTCACAAAAACATTGGCTGGTTTAGAGGTCGCGAGGTGGACATGATTGGAGATCGCCCTTTAGCGATCTTCGATGGGCCGGCACGCGCAATACGATGCGCCTGGGCCATAAAAGAAACTGCTTCCAGACTCGGAGTTCAGATTCGCGCCGGCTTGCACACGGGAGAGTGCGACATGGTGGACGGTAAAGTGGGCGGAATCGCTGCTGAAATCGGCGTCCAGGTGGCGAACCTGGCCGCCGCCGGCGAGGTGCTGGTTTCCAACACCGTAAAAGATCTGGTTGCGGGTTCAGGGATAACTTTTGACGATAAGGGTTCGCACCGGTTCGCGGGTCTTTCCGGCGATTGGCGGCTATTTGCGGTCCGAAGCGTGAAGTAGTTTGATTGCCGATTGCCCATTGCCGATTGCCCATTGCCGATTGGCTTGTATCAGAGTAGCCAATCGAAAATTGGCAATCGGCAATTGGCAATCTCCCTCGGGTCATTGAATCATTGAGTCAGTTTTGCTTGGAGCTTCTCATTTAGTGTCGATTCGTGTGATTTCGTGGATCGTTTCAGTGTCTGCCGGAAAAGCGAACCACGAATTGACACGAACGAACACTAAAAGAATTGGTTGCCGTCCACCAACGATTCAATGGTCCTGACACTTTATTGTGAAGCCTACCCGTTAACCTCTCTTCACCATGTCAACTTCAATGCTGGGAGTGTTCGGGGCCTGGTGGACCCGACTGAGAAATTCAATGACCCAATGTTTTCGATATGATGAACGATTAGAGGAGAGCCGATCATGAACATAACAGAATTTCTTCGCGCCGAAGTGGATCGCGAAATCGAGCGCTCTCGTCGCGCTCTAGAGCAAGTCCCCGAAGGTAAATCCGATTGGAAGCCACACGAGAAGTCGATGATATTTGGATATCTTACAAGTATGGTTGCAACAATTCCCACATGGATCACGATGCAGATCACAAAAGATGAACTCGATGTCGCTCCTGTGGACGGACCGAAATTCGAACAGAAGAAAATGGACACGAGTGCAGAATATTTGGCAGCGCTAGATGAGGCGGCGGCCGGAGCGCGGGCAGCTTTTGACAAAACCTCCGATGAGCACCTGAAGACGTCCTGGCGCCTGCTGGCCCGCGGGAATGTCGTTATGGAAGCGCCCCGGTACGAAATGATTCAAGATACGATCAATCATTGGGCGCATCACCGCGGACAAATGACTGTTTATCTGCGCTTGATGGGAGCAAAGGTCCCGGCCTTGTACGGACCATCAGCCGACGACAGCCAGTTTCGCTGATGACGTCTTCGACTATTACCGAAACATCGAACAAGGGAGGAAAGCGAAATGCAACAAGGAGGAGATCGCGGCAGCCCGAACTTTACCGGTGCCCAACCGAAACCCACAGCAAAGAAATCGCCTAATCAATCTGGCGAAAGAGCTGCTAAACGCGGCGCGCGCCAGGGAACAGGCAAAGTTGCAGAGAAGGGTCCGAAGAAACTCTCCGCGCGAACAACCAAAAAATCCCGGGACAAGTAACTGCTTAGTCCCATGCCTGAAGGTCCTGAGGTTAGAAAATATGCTGACGCCCTTGCTGAAGTCTTAACCGGCCGGAGTATCAAGTCCCTCACCGCCCGCACACGGAATGCGCGCAAGTGGCTACAAGAGAATCATGCCTTTCTGATCGGGCGCCGAGTCAAAAGTGTCCGCTCCCACGGTAAACATCTTGTCGGTTTGATCGCCGGCGATTTCTACTTCCATTCACACCTAATGATGTGGGGACGCTGGCAAACCTTCTCACCAGAACCGCCAGCGGAAATCGATCGACGCGAGCGCGCCCGGATCGTAGTCGAAGGCGGCGCCGCGATTCTCTTCTCCGCGCCCATCTTCAATGTGGGAAAGGGCGATCCGTATGCTCAGGTCGAGCATCTCGGCACGTTGGGCCCAGACGTTTTGCCTTACAAAGGATCTTTTAAGCAGAAGGAGTTCCGGCGACGGCTGCTGGCAAATGAGAATCGAGACGTGAGTATCGGCGCGGCCCTGCTTAACCAGCAGATACTAGCCGGCTTGGGGAACTATCTCCGAGCGGAAGTGCTCTTTGCCTGTCAGATAAACCCCTGGCGCAAAGTTGCCGAACTAACTCCAGCTGAAATGCGGTGCCTTGCGGCGACTGCCCCGGCGCTTGCGCGGCGTTCCTATCTCCATGCGGCGACAGCGACTGATGAGGACCGTGAACGAATGAGGCAGGATGCATCGTTGGTTTATCAACCTGGACGCGAATACGGCACGCGCCATTGGGTGTTTCGCCGAACTAACTTGCCGTGTTTACGTTGCGCGGAACCGGTGCGGCAACTAAGGCAGGTTACCCACGGAACCGGTGAGGAAGAGCGCGATCGAATCATTTACTTTTGTGGAAAGTGTCAGGGAGTTGGGTGATTGAGTCATTGAGTCATCGGGTCATTTGAATCATCGGGTCATTGAAACATTGAGTCATCGGGTCATTGAGTCATTGAATCATTTGCTCAGTGAGAAGTTGCCTGATTACAAAAAACGCAGGGACTCAATGAACCAATGACCCGATGTTTCAATGATTCAATGACCCGATGACCCGATGACCCGATGATTCAATGATTCAATGACCCGATTCTTACAGCTTGCCCAGATCGAACTTCGCTGAAAAATATCGACGACGCCAGCCCGGCTTGACCTGATCCAAAAGCAGGCCCTCAGCAGCGCCGAACGAATACACCACCTCTCGTTTCGACTCGCCTAACTTCTGCGTCAGCAACTGCTGAAAGATGCCTTCATAAGTTGACTTAGCGACATCGGCAATTGGAATGTAGTCAGGCAACGCGCGGAACTCTCTCGTCGGACGATAAGTTTTGGCGGCCAACTCCACGAGACGATATTCCGTGTAACGAGCAATTCCTTCCTTCCAGAATTGAAACGCCAGATATTTGTAATCGTCCTCGGTTACAAGCAGCCGAAATTTTTCACGTGCAACCAAATAATCCGCCAGCCGTTTAGTGCGCTCGCGCCTCGTCGACCGCACCGCAGCGGCGAGTTGCTCACTCATAGCCGCAAACTGTTGTTGGACTTCTGTGCGGTCGTAAGGGAAAGCATAGTTGAGCATCCACATCCCGCTCTCGTCGCCGCGCGCCAGGTTCAGAGCGTTTACATCCTTATAGAAATTTGGTTGGGAGTCCTGCAACTGATGAAAGTGTTCGTGCAGCAGCGTGATTACCCAGGGCGTGGATGTTTTGACCGAGGTGTTTTCCGCCTGACCTACAACAATCGTCGAAATTATGCTCCCGCTGAATCGCCGGAAATGTCGCAAGAAAACCCGGCGACATCGTGCGTTTCCGGAAGTAAACGTTGCTCTTAAGCTTGTCGTCGTAACCAAGACTCGCGAAATCTGCGGACGGTTGCGGATGCCTAATCAGAAACTCATGCTCCGGCGTCACCAACAGAACAGCAAACGGCGCTTTACTCCATCGCGGCCAGATCCGATCGCCAAGCAGATCTCCAAGCCGGAAAGCCTCAGCGAGTCGCGTGCGGTCCGTTGCAGATAGCGTGGGCTTCTGCACACTTACCGTTGCCGAACCAGTGGGCTGCTGCAGCGCAGCAGGAACCGTTGTAAGGCCGATTCCAAGAGAACAATAGAATTGAGAAGGAGATATTCAATTAGCTGTGTTTGCCCAAGAAGTCGATTTAGCTGTAACGCTGAAAGCGTTCGCGAATTCCAGCCCAGGGCAACGCCCTGGGTAACCGAGACACTGATAATTCGCCCTGAACCATGAAAAGGTTCCAAAAACCGGGCGAACACTTTCAGCGTTCGCCGAAAGAGATGGTTGGCCGAAACCCCAGGGCGCTGCCCTGGGTTCGAATTAGCGAACGCTTCAGCGTTTTTCTCAAAAAAGCCAGGGCCAAACCGCCAAAAATGAAACGCCTACTTAAGTAACTTCGCCGCTTCGAAAAACTGTTCAGGCCGGGCACGCACCCAATAGTTCTCCGTTAGGTTCACCCAACGCACCACCCCATCATCATCAACCAAAAACTCCGCTGGCCGCGCAATGTCACGTCCATTTTCGCCTGCTCCGGCATGAAGCAAATCATAACGACGAATGGCTTCGGCCTGGGGGTCGGAAAGAAACGTGAACGTGTACCCGGCCTTCGCGATCATATCGCGATTGGTTTCCGGCGAGTCGACACTGATTGCCACTGGACGAATGCCTACTTCAGAAAGCTTGGCCAGATTCTGCTCGATACCCCGAAACTCGGAGTGGCAGGACGGTCACCAGTAGCCCCGATAAAAAATCAGCAGCACGCCACTCGGCTTTGTGCCGCTACTGGCATTCATGGGTGTCGATAGCAGTTCGGCTAGCGAGATCGACTTGCCGTTTGCATCAGTCAGTGTGAACTCGGGAGCCTTATTGCCGACGCGTGGCGCAGCTTGCGAGGCTGGTAACCATCTCGCCGCGATCAGGGTTGTAAAGATAAAAAGCCCGATAATCAGCAGGCTCAATCCGGCAAGTAATGAACTGCCGACTTTCGCAATTCGTGAACGGTCCGGGGCGAACGCTCTTCGGATGCCCACGAAAAGAAAAGCCACTGCAATCATGCAAAGAATCAGGTTGGCCCAGGGAAAGTCGCGCGTGATTGGAAAGGTAACGAAGAAGAAGGCATAGCTGAGAAACGCAATAATGCTCAGCAGGAAACCCGCCCAGATATGCCAATTCAGTCTACGAATGTCCATGAGAGGAGACGATCTTACCTGCTGTCGGGATACGGTCAATAGCTGACGTGCTGGTTCTGAAAGATTGCGATTCGAATTGAATACCCATCGAAGTATCGAGCGAAATCGGCATTGGCGATTGAATCGAAACGGTGAATTGCCAGGGCCATCCAATGATTATTCGGCCAGTTTGACTTGACCTCGATTTCGGCTTAGAAATGCACTGTCCAAAAATTTTAGTTCAAATCAAGTGAGGCCCTTCGACTATGAAGACGCGTATCGTTAGCTCCATTCTGTTCACTGCACTGGTCGCCTTGGCAATCGCGTGCATGCAGGCACCGGCACCGACAACTAATGAACTTACCAACACGAACACTTCCGTTACTCCTGGAATGCCGGCAGAACTCAAGGCAGCTTTCGATTCGATCCAGGCGAACGACATCATGCAACACACGAAGATTCTGTCTTCGGACGAATATGAAGGTCGCGGACCAGGCACCAAAGGCGAAGAACTTTCCGTCAAGTATCTGACTGAGCAGTTTCAACGGTTGGGTCTCAAGCCAGGCAATCCGGACGGTACTTACGTGCAGAAGGTGCCGCTTGCGGGTTTTACCGCACAGCCGACTGCATCCTTCACTGCCGGCGCCAAGAAAATCAATCTCGAGTTTCCTAAAGATTATGTGGCAGTCTCGCGCCGCTTCGTTCCGGAGTCGAAGGTGGAAAATTCGGACATCGTGTTTGTCGGTTATGGGGTCGTCGCTCCGGAATACGGCTGGGACGACTACAAGGGCGTCGACGTGCGCGGCAAGACTATCGTCATGTTGATCAACGATCCGGCAGTCCCGGATGCAAGTGATCCCACCAAACTCGATGCGAAAATGTTCAAGGGCAACGCCATGACGTATTACGGTCGTTGGACCTACAAATACGAAATCGCCTCTTCCAAAGGAGCCGCCGCGGCGATTATCGTTCATGAAACCGGGCCTGCCGGTTATCCCTACGAGGTCGTCTCCGGAAGTTGGTCGCGCGAGAACTTTGATATTCAAAGTCCGGACAAGAACATGGGACGCGTTGCCGTGGAATCCTGGATTACTTCGGATCGAGCTAAGGAACTCTTCACGGCCAGTGGACAGGATTTTGATGCCTTGAAAAAGGCGGCGGTTACGAAAGACTTCAAGCCGGTAACTCTTAACGCCAAGGCCGACATAGTCGTTAAAAATACCCTTCGTGAAATCAATTCAAATAACGTGGTAGCGAAACTTGAAGGTTCTGACGCAGCTTTGAAGAACGAGTACGTAGTTTACTCGGCTCACTGGGATCACCTGGGACGCGATCCGAAGTTGCCCGGCGATCAGATCTTCAACGGTGCGCTCGATAACGCTTCAGGCACCGCCGCACTGCTGGAGATTGGCGAAGCGTTTACCAAACTCCCAGCGCTACCTAAACGATCGATCCTGTTTCTCGCCGTTACCGCTGAGGAAAAAGGCCTGCTCGGCGCTAAGTATTACGCGGCCAATCCGCTCTATCCGTTGAACAAGACCGTCGCCAACATCAATATGGATGGCGTTAATCAATGGGGACGAACCAAAGACGTCACGATGGTCGGCGACGATAACAGCACCCTGATCGATCTGTTAAAAGAAACCGCAGCCGCTCAAGGACGTATAGTTAACTCTGATCCGGAACCGGAAAAGGGCTTTTATTATCGCTCCGATCATTTTGAGTTTGCGAAGCAAGGCGTGCCCGCGCTCTACACTGATTCGGGCCAGGACTATATCGGCAAGGATCCGGCTTACAGCAAGCAAAAACGCGATGAATACACGAACATTGACTACCACAAGGTCACGGATCAAATAAAACCGGACTGGGACTTGGCAGGCGCTGTCGAAGATGCCCAAATGCTCACCGCGATTGGCTATCGAATCGCGACAGGAGTCAAGATTCCGGAGTGGAAACCCGGAAGTGAATTTAAGGCCAAGCGGGACGAGTCAATGCGGTAACAGTAGGCAGAAGGCAGAAAGCAGAAGGCAGAAACCGAACACGGCTTCTGCTTTCTGACTCCTCCTACCCTCTGCCTAGTGCGTTCTGCTTTCTGACAACTGTTCTGCCTCTGCTTCTGCTTTCTGCCGTCTGCCTTTTGGCCCACATCCCATATCGTGCATTTCCTCACGACCTAACGCACATTCCCTCGTGTTGAGAAGACTGGCTTTCCGTTCACCTCCCCAGTTAGCCAGTCTTTGCTTCCTATTTTCCTCAAACCATAAATGGCACGGTCGTTGCCAAAAGGATGTTGGCTCGCGGAAATGAACTGAGTCGTGGAATCCAGTTGCGAGCATGGTGGAGGAAATGACAATGATGACGAAACTCGACACACGCTTTACGCGCTTTGCTGTTGGCTTCCTGGTGCTTCTCGCGCTGGTCGTTTCCACTGCGGCACCCGCGTTGGCCCAGACCAAGAGACGTGTCCGCCGCCCTGTGAGACGGGTTGCGACCAAGCCAGTCGTAATTAAACCTGCGGTGGTTTATTACAACGTGAAGGCCGGCGAAATCCTCCGCGTGCGCATGAATCAAACGATTTCATCTGAAAGCGCTCGAGTCGGAGATCAGTTCTCAACGACGGTGGTCGAACCCGTCTACGCCGGGGGTGTTGAGGTCATTCCTGCGGGCAGCATCGTTACCGGTCGGGTGACAACCGTCGATCGGGCTTCACGTAAGAGTAAAGCCGGTTCAATTGGCGTCCACTTTATCGCGGTGAGATTGCCTACCGGCATCACCAGAACAATCAATGCCGACCTAACCGATGCTTCCGGAGGAGAAGTGAACTCCGACGATGAAGGCGAGGTTTCGGGACGTTCGGCGACTAAGCGGAATGTTGTCTTTATCGGTGGCGGTGCGGCAACCGGTGCGCTGATTGGCGCGATCGCCGGTGGCGGCAAGGGCGCAGGAATTGGCGCGCTGATAGGTGGCGGTTTGGGTACCGCGGGAGCGTTGTTTTCGAAAGGTCATGAAGCAGTTGTTAAGTCAGGCACTGAGTTTGGAGTTGTGTTGAACCAGACTCTGGCGTTGCCGGCAGCTAACGTGCGATGACCGCAAGGATCGACAACCTCGCGGTTGTCGGTGTGGAGGGAGCCCGCAAGCGAAGGGGAGAGCGCGGGCGGGTTCCCAACAGTCTTAGTCGCCCCAGTACTAACGTAAGCAGGCGACGAAAAAGAAACCCGTTGCGAAGGGGAGAGCGCAACGGGTTTTCTTTTTTTCAGGTTGCACTTGTGGATTCTTGAGCCTGCGAAGCAGGCAAGAGCGTAGAGCCCCAGGATTATTCAGCCTTATAAATAATAAGCCCCGCGAAGCGGGCGTCAGCTCATTCAATAACGCTCTCGTTATCTCTGACTGTCGCCCGCTTCGCGGGCTTCATTTATCAGTTGCGATTTGCCTAGGGCTTGCGCCCTAGAAACTATGAAGCCGGGTCTCCCGAAGTCGATTTGAAAGTTGGACAATGTCCAACGTTGTAGACGAGTTTGGCCTTTGCAGGTTGACTCAAAATCTGACTTAAAGGGAGTACCCGGTGATGAAGATATTGTCATTGGATTTAGGAAAATACAAGACACAAGTGGGAGAAAGAGGCGGTTCGGATCAGATTGAGATGACGAAGAGCTTGAGTAAAGCCTGAGTGTAAAAAACTCGTGCCCCAGAATAAGCCTCGTCGCACCGTTGAATGAGACCACGACCTAAAGAGCACAAGCTCACCGCGTGGAAACTCGAATAGAAGGGTGAACCAGTCGACCTAACCCTCTCTTGACACGACCCGGCTTCATAGAAGGCTTTATGCTTTCGCCTGCTGCGCGGGCTTAGAGTACGTTACCTTAACGGCGCGAGGTTAATTTACGTGCAGATGTTTGGCTTCTATGATGCGGGCAAACTCCGGATGAAGATAAACAACTCGACCGCCTACGATGGTAGCGACTGCCGCGCCTTTCAGCTTTCGGCCGTCAAAAGGAGTGTTGCGACTCTTCGATTTCGAGAGTGATACATCAAACGTCCATTCAAAATCCGGATCAAGAATCGTAACGTCCCCCCAGGCGCCCGGCCGTAGCGTGCCCCGGTCAGCGAGTGAAAGGATGCGCGCGGGATTTGTCGAGCACAACTCCACCAGACGTTCCAAATCAATGAGGCCTTGATGAACCAGTTCGAATGCCAGACCGATTGCCGTTTCCAATCCAGTGATGCCAAAGGGCGCCTGGTCAAATTCAAGAGCTTTCTCGTCAGCGTGGTGTGGAGCATGGTCAGTCGCGATGGCGTCAACCGTGCCATCTCGTAATCCTTCCAACAATGCTCCCACATGATCTCGGCTGCGCAAGGGCGGGTTCATCTTGGTATTTGTATCGTAGTCCGAAACCGCTTCCTCAGTGAGGGTCCAGTGATGTGGAGCGACTTCACAGGTAACGCGCAGACCTAACTCCCTGGCACGGCGCACGGCAACAAGCGCACCGCGGGTGGAAACATGCGCCAGATGTACTCTCGCATTTGTGAGTTTCGCGAGCACGCAATCGCGGAGTGCATCAACCTCTTCAGCCGCTGCCGGCATCCCTTTTAAACCGAGTATGAGAGACCAGCGCCCTTCATGCATCACCCCGTTCTTACTTAAAGACGGCTCCTGGCAATGATCGATGACGGTTAAGTCGAATCCGGTTGCATATTCCATCGCGCGTCGCATCATCTCGGAATTCGCAACCGGCTTGCCATCATCCGAAACAGCCACGATGCCCGCTGCTTTCATCTCTCCCATCTCGGCCAGCTCATGGCCCGCACTCGATTTTGTAAGGGCGCCGATAGGAAAGATATTGGCCAGTGCGGCCCTTTGCCCCTGCTCGATGATGAAACGCGTGACGGCGGGACTGTCGTTCACTGGATCGGTATTTGGCATCGCGCAGATACTGGTCCAGCCTCCAGCTACCGCTGCTGCCGCTCCGCTGGCAATCGTCTCCTTGTATTCCTGACCGGGTTCGCGCAAGTGCACATGCATATCGATAAAGCCGGGAGCTACCAATAAGCCGGTGGCGTCGAACACTTCTGCATCCTCGGGCCAGGCTTCGTCCCGATTCAGAATTGCGGTGACTCGTCCCTCTTCAAGCAGCAAGTTCTTCCCCGTATTCAGTCGTTGAGAGGGATCGATCACATAGCCGTTGGCAATCAGCGTTTTCATCCTGGTTTATTTTCGACCTGAATTTCTTTCTCTTTACTGTCACCATCCGCATCGTGCGCACCGGCGAGCAAATACAGCACGGCCATCCGCACTGCCACGCCATTCGTAACCTGATCGAGGATTAATGAACGACTGCCGTCAGCAACCTCGGAAGATATTTCAATCCCGCGATTCATCGGCCCGGGGTGCATTACGATCGCTTCAGCAGCAGCCCGCTGCATGTGCGCAGCGTTCAAACCGTAATGGACGGCATACTCGCGCATTGAGGGAAAGAACGCGGCGTCCTGACGTTCACGCTGGATCCGGAGAATCATCACAACATCGGCGCCTTCTATTGCGTCTTCGATTCTGCGTTCGACGCGCAAACCTTGTTCGACGAGTTCACCGAAATCCGCCGGTATCAGAGTGCCGGGGCCGGCAACACTCACCTGGGCTCCAAGTTTGGTCAACAGGTAAATGTTTGATCGAGCGACACGCGAGTGAAGGATGTCGCCAATAATGGCCACCTTCAAACCTTCAATGCGGCCTTTGTATTCACGAATCGTCAATGCGTCGAGCAGAGCCTGCGTCGGATGCTCGTGGGCGCCATCGCCCGCATTCACGATGGGTGCATTGCACATTTTGGCCAGATGGTTCGGCGCTCCCGCCATAGAATGGCGAACCACAATGCAGTCGGGAGCCATTGCCTCGAGATTGCGCGCGGTATCCAACAGCGTCTCGCCTTTGGAGACGCTGGAGGTGGAAACACTGATGTTGATAGCGTCGGCGGACAGTCGCTTCGCTGCGATTTCGAAGGAGGTACGCGTACGGGTTGAAGGCTCGAAGAAAAGGTTGATAACCGTGCGACCGCGCAGGGCCGGCACTTTTTTTATCTCGCGCTTTGAGACGTCGCGAAATGTCTCGGCCGTGTCCAGCAGATGAGTGATCTCTCCTGCCGAAAGATCCCGAATGCCAAGCAGGTGTTTTCTGTTAAATGACGGTTGCATCAAATCTTTAAATCTTTATCGAACTTTTGATCTGTACTTTGAACTTTGTACTTTGTACTTTGAACTGTGTCTTGGTGCTTTGTAGTTAGCTGGTTACATCCCTTAACGAGTTCTAATTAGCGACGCCCGCTTGCGAACAAAGCACAAAGCTCAAAGTTCAAAGTTCAAAACCTAAAACCTAAGACCAAAAACCAACTATAAAAAAAGCGGCCACCTTGGCCGCTTCATCAACCCGATTCCGTCGGAGGTCGTTCGACAATAACCACGCCTTCCTCCTCATCGAAATCCTTCAACATCACTTTGATGATCTCGCTCTTTTTTGTGGGTACCAGTTTGCCAATGTAATCCGCCTGAATCGGCAGTTCGCGATGCTCTTTGCCACGATCGATCAATACTGCTAACTGGACTCGACGCGGGCGTCCGAAGTCGATCAACTGATCCAGAGCTGCTCTAATCGTCCGCCCCGTGTACAGCACGTCGTCAATGAGAACGATATTGCGGCTCTCAATGTCTCCGGGAAGCTCGGTGCGGTTAACGATTGGTTTTGCGCCTACTGTGGAAAGGTCATCGCGATAGAGTGTGATATCCACAACTCCGACTGGCGGCCGGCCACCCTCGAGATCGGCAATCTTGTCAGCCATTCGTTCAGCGAGAGGAACGCCACGTCGTCTGATACCAACGAGATAAAGATCGCCGGCGCCGTGGTTCTCTTCGACGATCTCCGAAGCGAGCCTTGCGAGGGCCCGATTGATTCGCGGCCCATCCATGATGCGCGCCTTCTCGATGAATTCCATTTCGCGGGATACTAACAAGAACACCGACGAGTGACAAGTGACACCACAGCAACGACAAGTTAAAATGGAAATGCGTTCACTTGTTATTCTTCGCTGGAAATTTTCGTCAGCGATCAGCAGGTTACGGGTCAATTATGACTAGCCACTCCTGATGCTCTATCGCTCATTGTTGCGCCGGTTACTCTTTTGCCTACCGCCAGAAACGGCCCACGAATTAGCCCTTCATTTTCTTGCCAGCGCACCCAGTCTTGCTAAATTGGTTTCTGCAAGCCCCAATCAAACTTCAGCGGGGGAGATCCACCGCTTTGGTTTGAAGTTTCCTAATCCAGTCGGCCTGGCAGCTGGCTTTGATAAGGACGGAATTGCACTTCAGGGACTCGCCGCGTTGGGTTTCGGTTTTATTGAAGCAGGGACGGTGACTTTTCACCCCCAAGCGGGAAATGAACGCCCGCGTTTGTTTCGACTGCCGCGCGATCAAGCCCTGATCAATCGTGCTGGGTTCAATAACAGTGGCGCGCTCGCTTTCGCTCAAAGAGTGGCAACGGACTCAACGCGAAGTCGCGAATACATCCTCGGAGTCAGCATTGGCAAGAGCAGAGTCGCGGCGCTCGAAAACGCAACCGCCGATTACTTGAAAAGCTTTGAAATTGTTCAGCCGGTTGCCGATTACGTCGCCGTCAATGTTAGTTCGCCTAACACTCCCGGCTTGCGAGACCTGCAGCAAGCGAAGCAGCTTGAAGAGTTGTTGGTCAGCCTACAACGGCGCAACGAAGAGTTGAGTCGTCAGAATGGCGGAGGCAAAAACTTACCGCTACTGGTGAAAATCTCGCCGGACATCACGAGCGGAGAACTCGCAGAGATCGCCGCTGTAGTCCGAAGCACCGGCGTTTCCGGAATTATCGCGACTAACACTACAACCGGGCGCGCAGGGTTGAAGTCCTCAGCGCAAGAACTTCAGGCGTGTGGAAACGGAGGCTTGAGCGGCCCACCGTTGCGCGCCAGGTCTAACTCAATGATCGCCGAGTTATACCAGCTAACCGCCGGCACAGTTCCCATCATTGGAGTTGGTGGTATTTTCACAGCGCAGGACGCGTGGGAAAAGATTTGCGCCGGCGCTAGTCTTGTCCAGCTTTATACAGGCTTCATCTACCAGGGACCGGGAATCGTCGCCGACATTAATCAAGGTTTGAAGGAAATTATGGATCGCAAGGGAATCTCTTCGCTGGATGAAGCGGTGGGAGCTGAAGCAAGAAAGATAGCCGCCTCCGCGAGTTCTGAAAGGTGATGAACTGATTTATGGATACCGCCCAAAACAAACTAATCGTGGCTCTTGATGTACCGGCACTCCAGCAAGCCCGGGAACTAGTCGCACTGCTGAAGAATGAAGTCGGAATGTTTAAAGTCGGTTCGCAACTCTTCACCGCGGCCGGTCCTGAGTTCGTCCGCGAAATCGTGAAATCAGGTTTCCGTGTTTTTCTTGATTTGAAGTTCCATGACATTCCCAACACAGTGGCTGCGGCTGCGGTTGAAGCGACCAGGTTAGGAGTGACGCTGCTAAACATTCACGCCGCTGGCGGGTCGGAGATGATGCAACGCACTGCCGATTCAGTCACTGATGTTGCTGCGCGAGAGGGTTTGCAAAGACCATCAGTAATAGCCGTGACCGTGCTAACAAGTGCTGACGAAGCAATGCTTCACTCAACTGGAGTAAATAATTCGCCGGCCGCCCAAGTGACGAAGCTCGCTTTGCTGGCGGCGCAGAGTGGCATGGATGGCCTGGTCGCATCGCCTCTGGAAGTGCGGACGATCCGGGACGCGATAAAGCGTCGTGATTTCCTGCTTGTAACACCAGGGATAAGGCCCAGCGGCGCCGCCTTGGACGACCAGAAACGCGTAACAAGTCCGGGCGCGGCAATCGCCGCCGGTGCCGATTATCTGGTCGTTGGCAGGCCGATTACCTCCGCGGGGGACCCAATCGCGGCAGCCAGGGAGATCTTGGCCGAGATCAGGGCCGCGATCGCGGCTGACGGGTAGCGGGGAGATACCTCCTGATCCGCAGGAACCCCGAAACGACTAGGGCGTGTAAGGAGTGGGAACTATGTTATTGCTCTGTCTCGAAATTAAAATTATGATGCGCAGGTGAATCAAAGCTTGAAGTCTGCTCTTTGCATAATCCTCTTCCTCCTTACCACACTGACCCTCAACGCCTCGGGCCAGCGTAAAGACGACATTGCGTCACTTCCATTTTCTCCGGCTCCCTACCGGGTGGGTGAACGGCTCACTTACGACATTTCTTTCTCCAACTTCATCAGCGCGGCTCATGTGGAAATCAGGGTAGTCGCATTGGGTAGTTTCTTCGGCCGTGAAGCCGTGCTACTTCGAGGCCATGTCGAGACCACAGGCGTGGTCAATGTGGCGTTACTAGCCATCAATGATGACTACGTAAGCTATGTCGATCCGCAAACAGGCTTGCCGTTTCGTTCCGAGTTGGTGCGTCATGAAGGTGTGCGGGCGACGGAGAACACGCACGATCATAGCGGAACAATTTTTGACTTCCTCTCGGCTATCTATCGCGTGCGCGCGTCGGGATTAACTGACGGTTCAACTCAACGCTTGGCTGTTCGCAGCGGCTCCGACGAATATCAAATAGAAATAAGAGTTAATGGCCGTCGTTCAGTGCAAACCAAGGCCGGCTCATTCGCCTCTATCGCCACCGAGGTGCGAATTGCGAACAGTTCAAAAGTGCGGAATGTCAAAGTCTTCTTCAGTGACGACGACCGTCACCTGCCGGTGTTGGCGACCGCTGACGTTCCTGGCGGCGAAGTGCGAGCGGAGCTTGCGGCGTCGGACATAATCAAACCTCTGGTTGCTGTCACTCCTACAAGGCCCGCAGTTGTTCCGGTAGCGCCCACAACTTTACCGGCTCAACCACCGGCAGCGGCTGCTAGCGATCCAACACTCGACGCCTTGCCTTTTAAAGTGGGCGAACAGTTGAACTATCAAGTCTTTTTGGGAACGATGACGCAACCGGCGGGCAGTGCAACCTTTCAGGTCCGCGCGCGAGGGAAAAGCTTCGACAAAGACAGTCTGCATTACACCGTTTCGGCGCAAACCTCACCGGTCGTTCAAAGACTGTTTGTCGCTAACGATCAAATTACGTCGTATGTGGACGTGAAAACACTTTTGCCGTTTCGCACGGAACTGAAGTTAGTGGAAGGCAGGTATCGGACGAATCAAGTTCTATCAATCAACCAGGACTACGGAGTAGCTACTACCGATCAAAATGTGAAGATAGAAATTCCGGTGGGCACTCACGACTACCTCTCCTTCTTCTATTTGGCACGAACGTTCAACCTGGCGCCGCCGCGGCGCAATGCTGTTTCGCTTCTGGTGAACAACAAACCCACTACCCTGTTCATCAGTTCCATAAAACGTGAAACGATTCAATTGGGGACTCAAAGCATACCGGCCATCCAGGTTTCACTCACTACAGATCATCCGCAGCCCGATAAATTTCAGTTGCGGGCCTGGATCAGCGACGACCGTCGACGCCTGCCACTGCGACTGATGGCAATGACTGAGATTGGTCCGGTGCGGGCTGATCTGGCAATAATCCCCTTGACCGCTCAATAACTCGCTCCTTCAGCTAGCTACCACGAGCCCCAACTGAAATTGAAATCAATTTTCAATTAGGCTATACTCCGGGCTGAAGGAGATTCGGCTTCAACACTCCTCGCTTCATTTTTTCAAAGAGAGTTAGCCCCATGTTTAATTCGTTCATCATCGTGCTTCGTGAAGGCTTTGAGTCATTCCTGCTCGTTGCCGTGATTCTTACTTATCTGCACAAGGCTGGCCAGAAGTGGCTTACCTCGGCAGTTTATCTCGCAATTCTTTTGGGACTGGGGATTAGTGCCGCCCTCGGCTATGTCCTGAACAATGGGGTCGAAGAGGCAACTCTTATAAACACTTTCGGCGAAACAGCCGGAGGTTATGTGAGTCAGTTCTTAGCCAACGAGGCCCTTCGAGAAGGCGTACTTGGCGTAGTCGCAATCGTGATGGTGGGAACACTTGTTATACACATGTGGCGCACCGGACCACAGCTTCAGGAGAAGATGAAAAGCAGATTGGGAGCCATGTCGTCGCGCAAATCGCGGCTGGCTGCCGTCGCCGGCGTGTTCCTCTTTACTTTTCTGATGATCACTCGCGAGGGCATGGAAACCGCTTTGTTACTAATGCAGGTACGCGACCAACAGATGATCAGCGGCGCCCTGCTTGGTTTGGGAGCGGCACTAATTCTTGCCTTGGGGTGGGCTCGTTATGGACACCTGATCAACGTCAAAAGGTTCTTTCGCGTCACTGGAGTTTTCTTGCTGCTCTTCATGCTGCAGGTGGCAATCTACTCGTTCCACGAATTCTCGGAGGCTGGACTGCTCCCGAACAGCGAAGCGCTCCACACCGCAACGGAAAAGTTTTCCCCGGACGGTCTTTACGGCAAATGGTTTTCCTTGCTTATGGTGGCCGTTTGCGCCATCTGGTTGTTTGGCGGTTGGTTGATGGATCGTTTGAAGTCGACACCGAGAACTACTGTGAGTCTGGGAGAGACTTAAATAGAAGCGAGACCTGGAATGCAGGAGGGCGGGGTCGTCAATGGCCTCGTCCTTTTTGTTTCTTAATGGTCCCGCTACGGCGCTGCGAATTCCTTCGCTAACTCTCGCTTAAGAAGTTTGCCGGTTGGGCCTTTGGGAATTTCACTAACAATACGAACTGATTTTGGGCACTTAAAGTCCGCCAGATGCTGACGACAAAAACTGATCAGCTCGTCCGCAGTGCAATCTAACCCTTCCTGCAAAACTACGAACGCCGCTACTTCTTCCCCATAGAGTGAATCAGGAACTCCGATTGTCGCTGCCGCGGCGACTGCCGGATGTTGATACAGAACTTCGTCGATCTCACGCGGATAAATATTCTCGCCGCCACGAATAATCATGTCGCTCTTGCGATCCACAATGTAGAAAAAGCCGTCCTCGTCGCTGTAGCCGATGTCGCCGGTGTGAAACCAGCCATTCCGAAACGCAGCCGCGGTTGCCTTCTCGTTCTTGTAATAGCCTTTGAGAATGTTCTCGCCGCGCAAAACAATCTCGCCCAACTGACCGTCTTCGACTTCATTATCGTCTTCATCGAACACCTTCATTTCATTGCCGATGGGAATTCCGCAGGAGCCGGCGCGGCGTCGCTGGTCGGGCGGATTAAAAGTTGAGCGGCAAGTCGATTCAGAAAGTCCGTATCCCTCAATCACCAGGCAGTTGAAAGTCTCTTCAAAACGCTTAAGAGTTTCCGCTGGCACAGGAGCTGAGCCACACATGGCAAACCTGAGCTGGTCGGTCTTTAGCCCTTCCGGCACGCCATTGGGATAAGTGCTCAACAGCATCGACAACATGGTAGCGACGGATCCAAACGAAGTAATCTGATAGTCGGATATTATTTGCCAGAAACGCGAAGCTGAGAACTTCGGAGTCACCACTGTTGAGCCCCCCGCGTAGAGGGCAGACATGCTTGTTACCGAAACCGCGTTCATATGAAACAGAGGCATGATGGTCAACAAACGATCCTTTTCCGTGAAGCCAAGCCACCCGGCAATCTGTCGCGCATTAGCAATCACGTTCCCATGTGTCAGCAAACATCCTTTTGGCTTTCCCGTGGTGCCGGATGTGTAAATGATGATGGCGTCGTCTTCGCTTTCCACTGCAATGTTGCTTTCGCGGCTAAGATTCTGCGTCGCCTCCGCTTCGTTATTGAAGGGGATAATAGCTTTCAAGTCCGGCAGCTCATTCCGAAGGGATTCAATAGTCGGCAGGAAATCCGTATGCACGAGAATCGCTTTGGCTTCAGAGTTCGACATCACATAAGCAATCTCCTCGGCCTTCAAAAGCGAATTCACCGGGCCAGCCAACGCCCCCAGAGTCCAACAGGCGAAATAACCTATGATGTATTCCGCACTGTTTGGCAGCAGCAAACTCACCACGTCACCTTTGCCCACACCGTGTGTCGCTAGCAACGCAGCCGAGCGCAAAACTGCCGCTTCAAATTCGGCATAGGTGAAATGTCGATCGTCGCTTTCAGAGAAAAGGAAGGTCTTTTCGGGTGTGGCCGAGATCCGCTGTCGGAGTAGTTCGCCTAAGTTTGCAGGCGCCGTCTCTCTCTCACCGTTGGCTTCAAGTCTGGCTGGCATGTCGTGGCGCCTATGTTATATTACCGGCTCGCTAGAGTCATCCGCCTGTTTTTGACCGACAAACTCTAGTCTGTCGCTCTTAGCCCATCACTCTTATCAATGACATGAAAAGACAAACGAAAGTTTGTCGAGATTAATACATGGACACCTATCGCAATTACATCGACGGAAAATGGATCGAATCGACTTCATCTCGCACAGTTCCGAACGTAAATCCCGCAAACATCGATGACGTGCTGGGCACCATCCGCCCGGCCACACGCGCGGAAGCAAAGGCCGCGGTTGATGCTGCAGCGGAGAACTTCGCGTCATGGCGCAGTACACCAGCGCCGACACGCGGTCGCATCGTAGGACGGGCGGCGCATTTGCTGGAAGAGCACAAGGAAGACCTTGCGCAGCTTTTGACTCGGGAAGAAGGCAAGACGATTGCGGAGTCGCGTGGGGAGTTACAGCGCTCGATCAACGTTGCCGAGTTTTGCGCAGGTGAAGCACGGAGGATGAACGGCGAGACAATCCAATCTGAATTGCCGGCAAACTTTGCGTACACATTGAAACAACCGCTTGGTGTCGTCGCCTGTGTAACGCCTTGGAATTTTCCCGTTGCGATCCCGGTGTGGAAGATTGCCCCTGCGCTGGTGGCTGGTAACACGGTAGTTTTTAAACCCGCATCACTCACGCCTGCCACTGCGGTTCGCATCGTCGATCTTTTCGAAGCTGCTGGCCTCCCACCCGGTGTTTTGAATTTAGTGCTGGGGTCAGGATCAGAGGCGGGCGACGAAATCATTAATCACCCGGCAGTAAAAGCAGTTTCATTTACCGGCTCTAATCAGGTAGGGATTCGACTTTATGAACAAGTGTCCCGGCGCGGAGCGAAAGTGCAGTGTGAAATGGGTGGCAAGAATCCCGTCGTGGTTCTGGAAGATGCTGATATGGAGCTCGCCGTGGAATCGACTGCCCAGGGCGCTTTTGGATCCTCAGGACAAAGATGCACTGCGACTAGTCGCGCAGTGGTAGTAAACAAAGTCGCAGACGAATTTGTAGACCGCATTGCAAAACGCGCCGCTTCGATGCGCATCGGCAACGGTGCCGATCCGACGACAGAAATGGGCCCCACCGTAGATGAGGATCAGTTCAAGACAGTCTTGAGTTACATCGACATCGGCCGTGAAGACGGAGCAACACTTGTTTGTGGCGGTACCCGCGCTGAAGGTGACGGATTAGACAAAGGCTATTTTGTAAACCCGACCGTATTCGATCGCGTTACTGCAGATATGCGGATTGCTCGTGAAGAGATCTTTGGACCGGTCCTGTCTGTTTTACGTGTTAACGATTTTGAGGAGGCGATGCGCGTAGCCAATGACTGCGAATATGGGCTCTCCTCTTCGATCTTTTCCAATGACGCCACACGCATATTCCGCTTCGTTGATGAAATTGAAACAGGAATGACTCACATCAACTCGCCGACCACTGGAGGCGAGGCACACATTCCTTTTGGCGGAATTAAAGGCACCGGGATAGGCGACCGCGAGCAAGGCTCAACCGCACTCGATTTCTACACCGACCTGAAGGTTGTTTACGTTGATTACACCGGACGCAAGCGCGAGGGAAATTTGTACTAGCAAGGCCTCATGCTGTGAGTTTCCAGCGAGGGATCTCCGAAAGGTCGTTGCGTTTCCTTTAAGTCCTCACCTAAAACCATCCCAAAAGTGTCCTTGTTTCGGCTGTGGAGGAAGCCCTGATTTTCCGCTCCTTAGGAGCGATATGTTTATAGCCAGACAGCTTCTTACCTTTTTCTTCGCCCCTAGGACCGAGATGTTTATAGCTAACAAGCTTCTTACCTTTTCTCCGCTCCGTGGGAGCAAGCTGTTTATGGAAACAAAGCCTCTTACCTGTGTCTTCGCTCCGTAGGAGCGAGATGTTTATAGCTAGGCTTTATCATCCTCGCTTAGCTCCTTTAGGAGCGGAATGTGTGAATTCTCATGGCAAACACCTTCTCACAGATCTACATTCAAACCGTTTTCGCAGTTAGTGGCAGACAATCATTAATACGACCAGCGTTTAAGGAAGAAATCTACAAATACATCACCGGCATCGTCCGAAATCAGGGACAGAAGCTGATCGCAATCAATGGCGTCGCGGATCATCTTCATATGCTGATTGGCCTGCGACCGAAGATGGCTTTAGCAGATTTGGTTCAAGAGGTGAAAGTTGATTCGTCCAAGTTTGTAAACAAGAATAGATGGGTGCACGGAAAGTTTAGTTGGCAGGAAGGCTACGGAGCCTTTTCATATGGCCATTCGCAACTCGACACAATAATTCGGTACATACAAAATCAGGAAAAGCATCATCGTCGCCGAACGTTTAAGCACGAATACCTGGCACTGCTGAGGAAGTTTGACATCGCCTTTGACGAAAAGTACGTTTTCAACTTTATCGACTAACATTTTGCTCCTACAGAGCAAAGAAATAATGTAAATTGGCGCCTTATAAACATTTCGCTCCTACGGAGCTAACTGGGTCTTGAAGATTTTTCAGTGCTATAAACATTCCGCTCTTACGGAGCTAACTGGGTCTCGAGGCTTTCAGTGCTGTAAACATTCCGCTCCTAGGGAGCCCAACTGCGACTTAAGCTTCAGTGCTGTAACCTTGCTCCTACGGAGCCACTTGCCATTCAGATTGTTCCCAACTATTCATGAAAACTCTCATTCGTAATGGTCGCGTGATCACTGCGGTCGACGACTACAAAGCCGACGTCTTATCGATGGCGAGACTGTTTCTGTCATTGGCGCAAAGCTCGAAATGGAAGCCGACAAAGTTATCGACGCTTCCGATAAACTTGTGATTCCCGGGGGCATCGATCCTCACACACACATGGAGCTGCCTTTTGGCGGTACTGAATCGTCGGACGATTTTCGTACCGGAACGATCGCCGCGGCGCACGGCGGCACCACCAGCATTATCGACTTTGCCGTTCAATACAAAGGTCAGTCGTTGATCGAAGGAATCGACAATTGGCACAAGAAGGCCGAAGGCAAGACTGCGATTGATTATGGTTTCCATCTGATCACCACCGAACTGGAAGACAGTCAGATCGAAGAGCTACACACGGCCATGGACGAGGGCGTCACCAGTTTCAAGATGTTCATGGCTTATCCCGGAGTGTTTCTGGTCGATGACGCAACCATTTTTCGCGGAATGCTGGCAGCCGGCGAACGCGGCGGCTTGATCTGTATGCATGCGGAAAATGGAATTGTTATCAACGAGATCATTAAGCATGCCCTTGCTAAAGGTCACACTGCTCCCAAGTATCACGCACTGACTCGTCCAACCGTGGCCGAAGCCGAAGGCGTGCATCGCGCTATCGCAATAGCCGAGATGGCCGAGTCGCCTGTTTACATCGTTCACCTGTCTTGCACTGACGCACTTAACCAGGTGCGACAAGCGCGTGACCGCGGCATTCCCGCTTTTGCGGAAACGTGTCCCCAGTATCTTTTCCTCTCGCTCGATGACTATGACGGACCGGGGTTTGACGGCGCCAAATATGTGATGACGCCACCGCTGCGAGACAAATCGAACCAGGCGGAACTGTGGAAAGGGTTGAAGACCGACGACCTGCAGGTGATTTCGACTGACCACTGCCCTTTCTGCATGAAAGAACAAAAGGAACTCGGTCTCGGCGACTTCACAAAGATTCCCAATGGCGCGCCGGGTGTCGAACATCGTGTCTCTTTGATCTACAACGGCGGTGTCGTGGAGAATCGCATCAGTCTGAACCGCTTTGTCGAACTCACCTCAACCGCAGCGGCAAAGATGTTCGGATTGTTTCCCAGGAAAGGAACAATCGCGATTGGCTCCGATGCTGACATCGTCATCTTTGATCCAAATCGCGATCAGACCATTAGCGTGAAGACGCACCACATGAATGTCGATTACAGTGCTTATGAAGGTCGAAAGATTCGTGGCGTTGTTGAGACCGTGCTCTCGCGCGGTAAAGTTGTGATTGAAAACGGCAATTACAGCGGCAAAGCTGGTGACGGCCACTTTCTAAAACGCGGCACGTGCGTCTCGATGTAGAACTCTTGTCTAAAATTTCCCGAGGTGATTGATGCTTCGACTACTCATCCTTCTTTCAATAATCGCTATAGCTACCGTCACCGGGCTGCCCAAAATGTCCCGGATCGACCGTTGGTGACCGTTTCAGGCCAGGCCGAGGTTTTGGTTGTGCCCGACGAAGTGGTGTTTAACTTACGAGTCACTACTCTTGAGAAGGATTTGGTTACGGCCCAGCGAAGAAACGATGAAGTGGTAAAGAAAGTTTTGGCGCTGGCCCGAAGCTATCAGGTCCCGCCAGAGCTGGTGCAAACAGATTACATCAGCGTCGATGAACGTTATTCCAGTGAAGAAGCGACGCGCAAACCTTCAGTCTTCCTTGGCTACAATGTCACCAAGAAGATCGCGATCGTGCTTCGCGACGTCAGTAAGGCGGAACGTTTACTGAGTGACATCTTTGCATCAGGGATTACACGGATAGAGAGTGTAGATTTCCGCACCACTCAGAGTAGGAAGCTTAGAGACCAGGCGAGGGCGCTGGCGATAAAAGCCGCGCAGGAAAAGGCCAGCGCCTTCGCGCGCGAGCTTGGACAAACTATTGGAAAGGCCTACTCAATCACAGAAGAAGGACTGGTTCCTCCCGCCTGGCAAATTTCAGCAATACCGCCGGAGTGTGACCGGATCTTATGAGGACGACAGCAACACCATTGCTCTTGGTCAAATCTCTGTCACGGCACGCGTGCTTGTCAGTTTCGAACTTCGCTAAATATCTTCCGCCGCTGAAACCTTAAATGGCCAATCACTCCGAGGTCATCCAGCACCCCGATGGCCGCGTAGAACTGCGCGATTACTCCGCCATCACTTCCAGCCCACTCTACAATGAAGATCTGGCGCCCGTTCCGGTCGCAAAACGCAACTGGACAACTTACAACTACGCTGCGCTCTGGATTAGCATGGCGCACTGCATTCCCACCTACATGCTCTCGTCGGGGCTGATCAGTGCTGGTATGAACTGGTGGCAGGCGCTAATTACGATTCTGCTTGGCAATGTCATTGTGCTGGCTCCGATTCTGCTCAACTCACATCCGGGCACGAAGTACGGAATTCCCTTCCCTGTTTTCGCGCGAGCCAGTTACGGCACCTATGGTTCGAACCTACCGGCACTGATGAGGGCGATTGTGGCGTGCGGATGGTTTGGAATTCAGGCGTGGATAGGTGGCGAGGCCTTGAATGTTTTCTTTCCGCGCCCATACCCGGCTGGCAAGGCTTGCTGGGCGGTCCCATCGGCGGACATATGATTACCGAGTGGCTTTCGTTCTTGCTGTTTTGGGGACTAAATATCTATATCATCTATCGCGGCATGGATCTGCTTCGCAAAGTGGAAAACTGGGCGGCGCCATTTGTCTTGATCATGACCGCCTTGCTCCTAGGTTGGGCGGTCTGGAAGGCGCAGGGTCTAGGTTACCTGCTAAACCAGCAGGGGAAATTCCACAGCGTGGAGAGTTTTGGCCCGTCTTCATTCTCTCTTTGACAGGAATGATCGGATTCTGGGCCACTCTGTCGCTTAACATGCCTGACTTCACGCGCTTTGGCAAAAGTCAACGCGACCAGGTGATCGGCCAGGTTGTGGCACTGCCGACGACGATGACGCTCTTCGCCGCAATGGGCGTTATGATCACTTCCGCGGCCGTGGTCATCTATCCACACATGAGAATGGAAGAACTGTGGGACCCCATGAAGCTAGTAGGCCAGTTTGGGAATGTGTGGGTGGTGGCAATATCAATGTTCACAGTAGTTGTGGCGACACTCGCGGTAAACATCGCAGCCAACGTTGTCTCTCCGGCAAATGATTTTGCCAATGCTTTTCCCAAATGGATCTCGTTTCGCACCGGCGGACTTATTACAGGCATCATTGGCATTCTGATGCAACCATGGCGTCTGCTTGCCGATCCTTCGGGATATATTTTTGCCTGGCTGGTTGGCTATTCAGGCGGCCTGGGGTCAATTGCGGGCGTGTTAATTGTCGACTATTGGATTGTGCGGAGCAAGAGATTTCTCTTGGCGATCTCTATCGCCCGCGGGGAGTTTACACTTACAATGGCGGCTGGAATTGGCGAGCCGTCATGGCAACTTTACTTGGTTGCGGGCTGGCCTGGATTGGACTAGTAGTGCCCGCTGCTCAGTTATTATACGATTACGCCTGGTTCGTTGGCTTTGGCGCCGCGGGCGTAACGCACCTGGTCCTGACGAAGCTCTCCACCTCAGCCAGCGCCAAAGCTGCGATAGCTGCGAAAGCCTAAATGAATACGATTCGAAATCTGGAATTGAATCTGGAGTCCATATGTCACGCACAGTCAAATGCGGACTGATTCAGTGCTCTAATGCGGCACCGACAGATTTGCCGGTAGACGATATCAAACGGCTGAACATCGAGAAGCACCTGGGCTTCATCGAACAGGCCGCCGAGCAGGGGGTGCAGATGCTTTGCATGCAGGAAGTATTCACTACGCCTTACTTTTGCGCCGAGCAGCAGACGCGCTGGTATGAAGCGGTGGAGAAGATCCCAAACGGTCCGACCGTAAGCTGATGCAGGAGTTGGCAAAACAGTACGGGATGGTGATCATCGTGCCCATTTATGAGGAAGAAATCACCGGCATCTATTACAACACCGCCGCCGTTATCGATGCCGATGGAAAGTATCTGGGCAAGTACCGGAAAAACCACATTCCGCATGTCAACCCGGGCTTTTGGGAGAAGTTCTACTTCCGGCCCGGCAACCTTGGCTACCCGGCTTTTGATACCGCCTTTGCGCGCATCGGGGTCTACATCTGTTATGATCGGCATTTTCCTGAAGGAGCCCGTGCGCTCGGTTTAAACGGAGCCGAGATTGTTTTCAATCCCTCGGCGACCGTAGCCGGTCTTTCAGAGTATCTGTGGCGTCTGGAACAACCGGCTCATGCAGTCGCGAACGGATATTTCATCGGCGCCATTAACCGCGTCGGCCACGAACAGCCCTGGGACATCGGCGAATTCTACGGACAGAGTTATTTTTGCGATCCGCGTGGTCAGTTCGTTGCTGAGGCTCCCCGCGACAAAGATGCGTTGGTAGTGGCTGACCTTGATCTCGACCTGATCCGCGAAGTGCGCAACACCTGGCAGTTTTTCCGCGACCGCCGGCCCGATTCATACGGAGCTTTGGTCGCCGATTGAGGTCATTGCCAATTGCCGATTGCCGATTGCCAATTGGAAAGCGTCGATGATTGTCGCTTACGATTACGCCAATTTGGCAATTGGCAATCGGCAATCGGATTTAATGAGGAGTTGATCAGTGGATCTATCGATCACCGTTAACGGAATGAAGTTTCCCAATCCTTTTCTCCTGGGTTCGGGACCGCCGGGGACCAACGCCCGCGTCATTGCCAAATCATTCGATGCCGGATGGGGTGGGGCCGTCGCCAAAACTGTCAGCCTGGAATCTGCGAAAGTCGTAAACGTCGTGCCTCGCTACGGCAAGCTGCGCTCCAAGGTTTCCGGCGAAGTAATCGGGTTTGAAAATATCGAGTTGATCTCCGATCGGCCCATCGATGTCTGGCTGGATGAATTTCGCCAACTAAAGAAGGACTATCCCAATCACATCCTGATCGCTTCAATCATGGAAGAGTATGAAAAGAGCCGTTGGCAGGAATTGACGAGACTAGTCCAGGATACCGGCGTTGACGCTCTTGAACTCAACTTCTCCTGTCCTCACGGAATGACCGAACGCAAGATGGGTTCGGAAATGGGCGAACATCCCGATCTGACCGAAGAGGTCACAGGCTGGGTCACAGAAGTTGCCAGAATTCCTGTGTGGGCGAAAATGACGCCCAACATCACGAACATCAAAGAACCTTCTCACGCGGCCGTGCGCGGCGGCGCTCACGGCATCTCTGCAATCAATACCATTCTTTCGGTGATTGGAGTCGATCTGGAGACATTGAGACCGATGCCGACCGTTGAAGGACATACGGTGCCCGGTGGTTATTCTTCCCAGGCGGTGCGTCCTATTGCGCTGCGGATGGTCAGCCAACTCGCGCTCAGCTTGCCGAAGGAAGTCTCAATCAGCGGCATCGGCGGAATCGAATCCTCGCACGATGCTCTTGAATTTATGCTGCTTGGATCGTCCACTGTGCAACTCTGCACCGGAGTCATGCTTCATGGCGTAAAGATGATCGATGAGCTGAAGGCAGGATTCGAAAAGTTTATGGTCGACAAGAAGTTCAGTTCAGTCTCAGAAATTGTCGGCAAGAGTTTGACTTACTTCTCCACTCACATGGACCTCGTGCAAAAAATGAAGGCGGCCAAACGGACGAAGGCGGGCGAAGCCAGTCGCGACAATGAATGGGGCCAGAAAGACATCACCGAGAAGACCGCAGAACTCACTTCTAACTAACGCCGGGGCGCTGTCCCGATAGCTCGAGGCGTTAACGAAAGGATTAAGATCATCAGCACCTTTCCCTCATACAGCGCTGCGACACCGCCGCGCTACATTCCGACTCAAACCAGGGCGAATATTCTCTGCATCTTGTTGCTGGCGAACGCGGGAACCAGTTTTGCTTCGCTGTTAATTTCCGCTCTGGAACTCGCGCTGCCGGGCGATATGTTTGCTGATGGATTTGAAGACAATCCCGTGATGCTGGTGCTGGCACTCCTGGCTGTCGGACTGGCGGTAATAGAAATCGCTGTCTTCATAGCCACGGTAGTAGTTTTCCTGATGTGGCTTTATCGGACCCACGAAAACCTCACGGCCTTTGGAGTGCCGAAAAATCAGTTGGAATACTCTTCCGGTTGGGCCGTAGGAAGTTTCTTCGTCCCGATAGTTAGTCTGATAATCCCCTACCGCGCGATACGGGAAGTCTGGCGTAAGAGTGTTCCGCAGCAAACCTCGATGTTTGGTGCATTAGATCCGCCGAGCTACTTTCCGCTTTGGTGGGGTTTCTGGATCGTATCTAACATTATCGACCGAATTTACTTTCGACTTTCCTGGAGGGAGGATGCTGCGAGTGATGCGCTCGCAATTCTGGGAATCGTCAGTGGCGTTCTCGGTATAATTGCCGCGCTGCTCGCTATTCAGGTGGTGCGAGAAATTCAACGCCAGCAGGTTGAGAGCAGTAAGACAATTCAAACTCAACAACCTTTCGCGCCACCGCCAGCGCCGCCGCAGTTCAATCAATACGGCAATATCGACACGCCTCCAGGTTACAATTCATAAAACCCAAAATGTTGACACATTTCTTAAAGGGCATTATTGTGCGTCCGCTTACCCAAACGTCACCACTTAGCTGGAGGAACCATGCAGATAATCGGAATGCTAGTCGGTCTGGCCAGTCTCATCTGTTTCATCATGGTGCTGATTAAGCAGTTTCAGAATGCCGGAGCGGTTCACGGGATTATCGGGATTATCACTTGCGGAATTTGGACATTCATTTGGGGTTGGATGAATGCCAATAATCTGGGTATTAAAAACATCATGATGATTTGGACGTTGTTGATTGTGGTAGGAATCGCAATCAACCTCATTTTCGGATCGTATTATGCGACCACCATGATGCCGACGAACACCCCTTAACTTTGGCTCAAACCTATTGCGCTGCGCCCGGGCCGGAAATTCTTCTAGCCGGGCGCAACGTGTTTTACCGGCCTCGAATTCACACCATTCGCTAACTAAATTCAGCAATTAGTGGAGCATGATCCGAAGGTCGCTCCCAGGTCCGTGGATCGAGGTCGATCCATGAATTGATGCTGCGCTCGGCTAGCGTCCGGCTGGCCCACACATGATCGATCCTGAGGCCCATATTGCGGCGAAATGCTCCGGCGCGATAGTCCCACCACGAATAATGGCCTCCTTCCTCATGATGGCGCCGAAACGTATCTTCGAAGCCCCATTGCTGAATTTCAGTTAGGGCGGCGCGCTCCGCGGCGCTACACATGATTCGCTCTTGCCAAAGCTTTGGATTGTGCACGTCGCGGTCGTCGGGCGCCACGTTGAAATCGCCACAGAGAAGCACCGGCACGTTCGGCTGATAGTTTTGATCAAAGAATCGCCGTAGACGTTTCATCCAATCCAGCTTGAAGTGAAACTTTTCTGAACCGACAGCCTGGCCGTTAGGAATGTAAACATTAACAATGCGGATGTCGTTAAAGGTCCCCGCAAGCAGACGTGCATGAGCCCCCTCCTGGTCTTCGTAGTTGCCCCGTTGCAAGTCCGCGCATTCGCGTCGCGCCAGGATCGCGACGCCGTTGTAGCTCTGCTGTCCAAAAACGCTGGCGCAGTAACCGATGCTCGAAAGTTCTGCGAAGGGAAACTTGTCATCGGTACACTTCGTTTCCTGCATGCAGAGCACATCCGGCCCTTCAGCTTGCAGCCAGCGAATGACGTGCGGCAAACGGGCAATAATCGAATTAACATTCCAGGTAGCGATTTTCATTTGCCGTAGAAGTTAACGTCCGACCGTCCGCTACGCAAGTCAATAGAATTACAGTACAGGTGGGGACGAAGAGGAAAGGCGACGTTTTAGATTTCACGGCGAATAGTTCGCATCTCGCTTATACTCTTTGCCGCTAACGTCCAGCCAAATGCCGAAAATAAAGCCGCTCATTAAAATTGTAGACAAAGCTCGCAACTTGCGCGACACGCACAAGGAGCGTCATCGTCCCACAGGCTTTGGTTTTGCCTTCAGCGACAGCATTGATTACCTCGACGCCTCCCACTGGCAAGCCGTAACGGCAGGCAAGTCGCTGTTTTTGACTCCGCAATACCTGCGCGTACTCGAACGTGCTGGGCCTGACAATCTTCAGCAGCGCTATGCTCTTATTTTTCGCGGACGTGAACCTGTCGCCGCTGTCGCGGCCCAGAGTGTGACGATCTCGCTTTCTCGCATCAGTCAGAAATCCAGAAAAGGCAGAGCGGCGGCGCCACTCGAGAAGTTGCAGGAAAAAATGCTCGTGTGCGGGAACTTGCTCTCGTGGGGAATGCACGGTGTCGCCTTCGCCGCAAACGAAGATCCGGGAACGCTTTGGCCCGCAGTTGCCGAGGCACTCTACCGGCTTCGTCGCGCCGACAAGCTTTCAGGCGACACTGATTTGGTGATGGTTAAAGACATTCCCAACTCCCATGCTTCCAGCGCGGCGGCCCTATCACGATTCTCTTATCGCCAACTCGAGACCGAACCGAACATGGTTCTTGATATCTCACCGAAGTGGCGGTCCTACGCAGACTATTTGGCAAGTCTCACTTCGAGATACCGGAAACATGCCAGGGAGGTTGATAAAGATGTTGTAGATGCCGGCTTGCAGATCGAGGTGCTCAGCAACGCCAACGAAATCGACAAACACGCCGAGGAGCTTCACCAGCTTTATTTGCAAACACACCGCAACGCTCGCCTGCGATTGGTGACACTCTCTCCTGAGTTTCTTCCTACTCTGGCGGAGACACTAAGAAACGATCTGCGCTGCACGGTCATCAGGCGAGACGGCCAATTGTTCGGTTTCGTGACGACCATACGAGATGGCGATACTGCTATCGGATATTACATTGGCTTTGATCGAGAGCTGAATGCAAAGGTCCCAATTTACTTTCGGCTGCTTCAAGCGGTCGTTGACGATGCTCTGAAGTTAGGCTGCCAACGCCTCTCGTTGGGACGCACGGCACTTGAACCTAAAGCGCGTTTGGGTGCGCGTCCAGATCCGTTACGCATTTGGATTCGTCACCGGATCCCAATGCTGAATCTGCTGGTTCGAGGTCTGCTTCACACCATCTCTCATCATGACGAACCGCCGGCCCGGAACCCATTCAAAGACACCGGCGGCGGCTCTAACTCAAAATAGTGAATCGGTACGAGTTTATTGGCTGGCAATCAATCCGGCGAGCAGAGCCCCGCGACGTGGTATAGCTCCGGCGAGGATGTGTTCGTTAATAGCATGAGCGCCGTCGCCATCTACGCCTAAACCATCCAAGACGGGAATGCCCATCGCCGCGAGAAAGTTTCCGTCGGAGGCGCCACCTACTTGCGACTCTCCTAACTCGAAACCCAACGACAATGCGATGCTGCGAGCTTGTTCGAAAAGCCCGGCTACCGCTGCGGTGCGCTCAAGCGGCGGGCGATTGATGCCGCCGGTGACGGTGACTCGTACTCGTTCGTCAAACGGCGCTGGTTGCCGCAAGGTTGTTAGAATCTGTTGTGCCTCAGCCTCTGTGGAAAAGCGCACATCAATTTCGGCCACCGCTTCGGCGGCGACGACATTGGAGCGTGTGCCACCGCGAATCACACCAGCATTTACAGTGATCCCTCCGTCATTGTTGAGATCGTAAAGCCGATTGATCTGCCGGGCGAGTTCGAGGATTGCATTGGCGCCTTTCTCCGGATCTAAACCGGCGTGGGCGGCGCGCCCTTCCGCAGCCATCGTAAACATCGCCGTTCCTTTGCGACCAGTCTTAACTCGTCCTGCAACGGATGGCTCTAACACAAAAGCGCAGGTCGGTTGATGGTCGCGTGCCAACCGTTCCAGCAACGGCCAACCAGAAAAACTACCAACCTCTTCGTCGCAGGTGAGCGCCAAAGTCACACCATGCGACGGCCTCACACCTGTATGTTCGAAAGCACGTAACGCTTCCAACGCCAGGACACAATTGGCTTTCATATCAAAAATTCCAGGACCGAAAATGCGTTCTCCTTCGCTGCGCCAGGGGTTTGTGGCAAGTGATCCGCGAGAATGAACCGTGTCTGTGTGACCAACAAGCATGACATCGCCGCGAGTCTCTCCCGTTTGAAATGCTCGAATCACCAGATGTTCCCCGCTGTCTACTACCGCAACGCGTTCGATCGATTGCACACAACGAAGCCCGTGCGCAGCTGCCACCAGCAAATCGACGACTTGGCGACTGCCCGATGCATCACCCGAAGGCGATTCTGTTTCAACCAGACCCTTGATTAGAGCAAGGATCTCGGGCTGCCGTTCGGCGATCTGCTTTTGAATGTTTTGGACTTCGGCTTGGGTGATAACGGATCGCATTTGATGGAGGTATTCGGATGAGTCGTTATGCGGAAACGGAAGTACTACTCGTGATCGTCGCGCGCCGCACGGTCAGCGATTCGATGCGGTTAAGATTAACAGCAAAGCCAAGCCCGGGGCCTGTTGGCACTTTAATCGTACCTCGCGACGTTACCGTCACGGCAGGCTCGATAATATCAGCCGTCCAGTAGCGCTCACTTGCGGAGACGTCGCCAGGCAAAGTGAATCCCGTCAGCGTCGACATCGCGATGTTGTGAGCTCGGCCGATTCCCGATTCCAACATGCCACCGCACCAGACGGGCACGCCTCGCTCACGGCAAACAGTCTCAACGCGCCGGGCTTCTGAATGACCGCCAACTCGACCGAGTTTCAGATTAACGATGCGGCACGAGCCGAGGTCAAGCGCGTGCTTCGCATCCTCTGCAGAGTGGATGGATTCGTCCAAACAGATTGGAGTTTGAACCTGCCTCTGCAACTCGGCGTGGTCGAAAATGTCATCGTGAGCTAGCGGCTGTTCGAACATCATCAAGTTGAATCGGTCCAGCTCCCGGAATAATGGCGCATCGACGAGCGTGTAGGCGGAGTTGGCATCCCCCACAAGCCGAATGTCGGGAAACTGTTTACGTACCTCCTCAATTACACCTGCATCCCAACCGGGCTTAATCTTTATCTTGATTCGCTGATAACCGGCAGCAAGCTCTCTTTGAATCTTCTCCAAAAGAGTCGCCACGGAATCCTGAATGCCAATTGAAACGCCACAGGCTATCTCCGTTTGGGTGCCGCCGAGGTGTTTCCAGAGAGGCATGCCTTTTGACCTTGCTTCCAAATCCCAGCATGCAGTCTCAAGGGATGCTTTGGCCATCCGGTGTCCCCGCACCGGACTAAACACAGAGAAAACTTCAGCCGCGGAGTTTAACTGGTTATTAATCAGCAATGGCGCCAGAAACTTTTCCAGCGTGACCCAGGCACTGCCGGCCCACTCATCGCTGTAAAACGGTCCTTCGCCGGCAGTGCATTCTCCCCAACCTTCCGCACCGTCCTTGCTCTGCACACGCGCCAACACGATCCGGCGTTCGGTCGTGCGGCCAAAGCTTGTTTCGAAAAAGTGTACTAACGGCAGGCGAATCTCGCGGAGTTCTACCGAAGAGATGATCACTTAGGAAACGTCCATAGACAAAGTTGAATTCAAAAGAGCAGCCATTATGCCGACCTGGCGGCGGTTTGTCAGCATGCCTGGGTTCGCAAAGGAATCAGCTTCATCGTTCATTCACAATTTCACGTTTCCTCTTGTCCGCAAGACCCTGAAGCGCTGCCTCCATTCGCAGGCCGCCGAACCGCGCAGGCCTGCTTGCAAAAAATCACGCATCCCGCCTTGATTCCTAGCAAGAATGCTGGTAAACACTTCGCACATTCCCAGGGCTCCTCGTCGGTAATCCTCGGATCAATGTGCGGAATTTTTGAATTGTTTTGAAAGGACCTTTGTATGCCTAATCGCCAGCGCCTAACGTCGCGGACTCGTCTGTTTTTCATCGCTACGGCCATCCTGTTTGGTATCTCTTTAATACTTCAGCAAATGTATTCCGCACGGCGTGTACACGCTGCCGGGTTTACCGCCGGAAACATCGTGGTCTATCGCGTTGGGGATGGCGCCGCTGGGCTGACCTCAGCTGCCGCTGCCGTATTTCTTGATGAGTACACCCCAGCCGGAGCGCTAGTGCAGTCCATCGCGCTTCCGACTGCCGTAAGTGGATCAAACAGGCGGTTGACTTCCAGTGGAACGGCAACCAATGAGGGAATGCTAACGCGTTCGGCCGATGGTCTATACATTGCTCTTACAGGATACGACGCTAATGTGGGCACATTGGCAGTCGCCGGCACCACTTCGACCGCTGTTAATAGAGTCATTGGCCGCGCAGATACAGCTGGCAACGTCGATACAAGTACGGTTTTTGCGGGCACCGCCGGGAATTCATTCAGTACGGGAGGTATCCGGAGTGCCACGAGTGACGGAGGAACAAATTTCTGGGCGGTGGGATCAGTTAGCGGCGTCCAATATATTACGCTGGGATCCACATCTTCCACACAGGTTAGCGGCACAGTTACGAATCTACGAGGAACGTCCGTTTCTGGCGGACAGCTTTATATTTCTACGGCATCAGGAACTGCTGTGCGAATCGGAACGGTGGGGACGGGTACACCGACAACCACTGGACAGACGACTACCAACTTACCCGGATTTCCTACCACCGGAAGTCCGAATCAGTTTTTCTTTGCGGACTTGAGCGCCGGGGTGGCGGGATTAGATACGCTCTATGTCGCTGACGATGCAGCAGGATCCGGTGTCCAGAAATATTCCCTCGTCGGCGGGACCTGGGTTGCGAACGGAACCGTTGTGGTCGCGTCCGCGCGCGGACTAACCGGCAATGTTTCGGGAACCACTGTTACGCTGTTTGGTACTTCGGGCGCGACGGGCACCACTCTTTATACTCTCACCGATGCCACCGGCTATAACACGACGATTTCCGGAAGCGTAACAACTATCGCAAGCGCCGGAACAAATAAAGCTTTTCGCGGTGTGGCCCTTGCCCCATCCAGCGGACCGCCCAACCAGGCGATTGCTCCAAATTGTCCGACTCCGCTCACTACCACTCAGGGAACAGCGACATCTACCGGTGTCAGCGCAACCGATCCTGACGGCACCGTTACAAATGCCACTATCACCAGTGCGAACGTTCCAGGCATTACGCTTGACAGTTTTACGCCAGCAGGTGGCGTTGGCGGACAAGCATCAGCAATTCTTAACGTAGCGAACAGCACGGCGGCCGGAACTTACAACGTTGATGTTCAGTGGACGAATAACGATGCACCCACTCCTCAGGCTGCTACGTGCACCGTAGTGGTTACTGTCAACCCGCCCAATCAGGCGATTAACACTACTTGTCCGACGCCACTTACTACGATCGAGGGCACAGCTACGTCTGAAGGCGTGAGTGCTACCGATCCCGATGGCACAGTCACGAGCGCAACCATCACCAGTGCGCCGGTTGCTGGCATCACTCTCGACGGTTTCACACCCGCGCCCGGTGTCGGTGGAACTGCCAACGCGACATTGAATGTGGCGAACACGACAGCGCCTGGAACCTATAACGTCGTCATTCAATATGCAAACGACGATTCGCCCACGCCGCAGACTGCAGATTGCACTGTGGTAGTCACCGTCAACTCACCGCCGACTCCGGCTGCTGTAGTTATCAGTCAGGTCTATGGCGGCGGCGGTAACACTGGGGCCACGCTGAAGAACGACTATATCGAACTTATTAACCACAGCGGTTCGCCGGTGAATTTGAACGGCTGGTCAGTACAAGCGTTGGTGAGCGGCACATGGCAAGTTACGCCGCTGACGAACTTCACACTCCAGCCCGGTCAGTACTATCTGGTGCAGGAGTCGCAGGGAGCAGGTGGTACCGATAACCTGCCGACGCCGGACGCGATTGGAACTATTGCCGTAAGTTCCACTTCAACCACAGTTGCGTTGGTAAGCAACACCACGACTTTAACCGGTGCTTGTCCGAACCCCGCTACTGCGGGAATAGTCGACCTAGTGGGCTACGGAACAGCAACTTGTTTTGAAGGTGCAGCAGCGGCTCCAGTACTGACAAACACAATTGCTAACCTCAGACGGGACGACGGCTGTTTTGACACGGACGACAACGCGCGTGATTTCGTTTCAGGCTTCCCCAATCCTCGGAATAGTTCATCAGCAACAAACATTTGCACCGGTCTTGCGGGTTACGGTTTGGCAAGCCCCAGATCGGTTGTGGTTGGGGCTTCAACTACTCTGACCGTCCACGTGGCTCCAGCTCAGAATCCGACAAGTACCGGCATCACTGTGACCGCCGATCTTTCGCAAATTGGAGGTTCAGCCAGCCAGTCGTTTAGCGGCGGCCCGAACACTTTCACTTTCAATGCCACCGTGCCGGCGAATAACTCAACGGGACTGATCACCCTACCCGTCACAATCACCGACTTGCAGAGTCGTACGGGCAGCACGAGTATTGTGGTGAAGGTCCTGCCGGTAATTCCGGATCACGTCACCATCAGTCAGCTCTACGGAGGTGGCGGCAATACAGGCGCTACTTACAGTCATGATTATGTGGAACTTTACAACCCGCACACGACACCATTCGACTTAACAGGCTGGTCTCTACAATACGGCGCTGCCACCGGAGATACCTGGCAGGTGCAACCGCTGGGTGGGGCAATCGGTCCGGGCGAGTATTATTTAATTGGTTTGGCGTCGGGTAATCCTACGGTAGGGACTCCGTTGCCGCCGGCGAACGTCAACGGCGACATCAACATGGCGGCGGCAGCCGGCAAGGTTGCTCTCGTAAACAGCTTCGATTCACTGGTGGGGCCGTGTCCTATCGAGGATGTCACGATTGTTGATTTCCTCGGTTACGGAACAACGGCCAACTGCGCCGAAGGCACGAGGGCCGCGGCACCAAGCAACACGACCTCTCTGTTCCGCAAGAACGGCGGCGCAATAGATACCGACAATAATTCATCGGACTTCGTCACGGGCGCACCAAACCCACGACGCACAGCACCGATCGTTGAAATCGGGCCTGCGGTTTTCGCTACCGATCCGCGTAATGGCGCTACGACCGCTCCACGCGACGCTACCATCGTCATTAACTTCACCGAGCCCGTAACGGTGGATGTGGGGTGGTATGACATCACTTGCGTTTCCAGCCTAACCACAACAGTGCGACTGTTAGGTCGTTCTTTGGTGGCGATACCCATACGATCACGCCTAACGTCAATTTCCTTGCCGGTGAGCAGTGCACAGTCACCATCTTTAAAGACGCGATCCACGATGTGGACACGGACGACACTGGCACTAACGCCGACTCCCTGCCCGCTAACAAGGTCTTTACCTTTACGGTCGCTACGGGCACGGCGCCGCCGTATCCTCCCAGCGTCCACTTGACCATGGGTAATCCCAACGGCGCTACTGCTGATCTGGGTCAGCCCGACAATTACCTGATGGAGAAGCCCGAGTTTTCTCTTTCTTACAACAGAACACGCGGCACTGCGAACTGGGTTAGCTGGCACCTGTCGGATGAGTGGATCGGCACACTGGCTCGCGTTGATACTTTCCGTGCTGATCCCGCCGTTCCGGCCGACTGGTTCCGCGTTTCAGGATTTGACTACGTCGGCTCAGGCTTTGATCGTGGCCATATGGTTCCTAATGCGGATCGAGACAAGGAAACCTCTACTCCGATCAATCAGGCAACGTTCCTGATGACCAATATGATTCCCCAGTCCCCTGACAACAATCAGGGCCCGTGGGCAAATCTGGAAGGTTATTTGCGAACACTCTACCCCGCCAACGAGATTTACATCATCGCTGGCGGCGCGGGTACCGGCGGAACGGGCAGCGCTGGAGCCGCCACCACTATCGCAGGGGGCAATGTGACAGTCCCAGCTCAAACCTGGAAGGTCGCTTTGATAATTCCGAAGGCCAGCGGCGACGATGTATCGCGAGTAACTTGTTCAACCAGAACGTTGGCTGTGCATCATGCCGAACGTTCAGGGAATCAGTACTAACCCATGGGAAGACTACATCACAACCGTTGATGCTGTTGAAAGCCTGACGGGTTATGACTTCTTCTCCAACCTGCCCGATGCTGTTGAGAACTGCGTCGAGGCCGGTACTGATGGGACAAACGCCGCCGGCCACCGCAAATCAATCCGCCTCGACACAGGAAGACAATGCTGTGGAGATCTACCTTGCAGGCTGTCAGGCCCGACACCGACCCGCTTACTTTCTCGATTGTGAGCGGCCCGGCAAATGGCTCGCTAGGCAGCTATTGGCGCGCCTTCGTGCATCGATCTCGCCTGCACCGCAACCGTTACCTACACGCCGGGTTCTGAACTACAACGGATCTGACAACTTCACCTTTCAAGGTGAACGATGGCACCGTCGATTCGAACACCAGCACCGTCACTATCACCGTCAATCCTGTCAATGATGATCCTGACGCGGTTGACGATGAGGCGACGATTGCGGAAGACAGCGGTGCGAACACGATAAATGTTCGGGCGAACGATAGCGATGTCGACACTGATCACGCTGATTGTTTCGGCCATAACGCAGGGAAGCAACGGTTCCGTAGCTATCACAAACGCAGGCGCGGATGTTAGCTACACGCCGAACGCTAACTTCTTCGGGACCGATTCATTCACCTATACGGTTAGTGATGGGAACGGTGGCAGCGATACTGCGACGGTTAATGTCACAGTCACCAATGTAAACGATGCCCCCGTGCTGACGTCTTCCGTAGCGATGAGCTTGATATCGGCAACGAATAGTAATCTCTTCAATGTTGGGTTGGCGGCTAGTGCCACCGATCAAGAGGGTGAATCAGTCACGATCCAAGTGGCTGTCTTCGGTGACGAAGATGACCAAACTGCCACGTTGCCGGGCGTGGTCCACTCCCCTGACGCAAAAGACATTGCCCCGAATACGCTTCGCCTGCGAGGGGAGCGGATCGAGGCAAATAACGGACGTGTTTATCTAATCGTCGTCACGGCTACTGACGCCTCCGGCGGCATCGACCGCAATTACCATACTGTGGTTGTGCCGAAGAACAATAAACCGGCGAACATCAACGCGGTACTTGCGGAAGCCGCCGCAGCTGCAGCTTTTGCCGAAAGCAACGGTGGTACGCCGCCTCCGGGTTATTTCATCATCGGTGATGGACCGGTAATCGGTCCAAAACAATAAGCGCAGCGGAACTCCAGAAACGCCGCTGCCCAACCGGGTGGGACTCTCTTCAAAAGAGTCCCACCCTTTTTACTAGGCCTTAGCCACAGGGATTAGATGGCTGACAACGACACACAGATACTTGAACAGTTAAGGAGAGCGACCGCCGGTTTACTCTTCATGAGTGAATCGGATTATCCGTTTGAAGTAATTCAGTGGGACGGGTCAGCGGAGCTCACACCGGCTTTCATTCGCAGCGTTACCGGGGAAGCGGCAGATTGCCCGGTTCACGAAATGGAAGCTGAGGATTTCCTAACGTCTGGCCGGTATCAGAGGATATTGTTGGCGTTGCAGAAACACCTCTCGCAGCTGAAAGCCTACAAAGTAGGGCGGATCAACATGCCTGTCTATTTGGTGGGCCGCAGCAGCGAGGGCAGTTGGCTGGGAGTGTCTACTCGGGTGGTCGAAACTTGAAACTACTCAGTCGAAACCAATTCCTGATTGTTGAGCGCTGCATGAATCGTGTGCCAGGAGAGGGTCGCGCATTTGACGCGTACCGGAAACTCACGAACGCCCTCGAAGATCTTTAGGTTGCCGAGTCGCTCGGCCGCGTTGTTCTCGTAATCTTCGCCCGTCACCATCCGATGAAATGCCGTAAAGAGTGCCTCTGCGTCCTGCTTGCTTTTTCCTTTAACAGCCTGGGTCATCATGCTAGCGGCGGCCTTTGAAATTGCACAACCAGAGCCCTCAAAACTGACTTCCTTCACGGCCTCGTCTTGCAGATTCAAATAGACGGTTAGGTGATCGCCGCAGAGGGGGTTGTAGCCTTCGGCAGAATGGTTCGCCGTCTCAAGCTTACGAAAGTTTCGTGGCTTCTTGTTGTGGTCGAGAATAACCTGCTGGTACAGCTCGCTGAGTTCTGACATATGTTATTGCCGATTGCCAATTGCCGATTGTTTTATCGAGGGCCTGAAGATCCCCAATCAATGAATCCACTATTCGCAAATTGCCAACTAATCGGCAATTGGCAATTGGCAATCGGCAATTAACTAAAGATATCGATGACCTTTACGAATAGTTGCGGCCAGGACATCGACTTCCGCTTTCGTATTGTAAAAAGCGAACGAAGCCCGCGCGGTGGCCGGCATATTAAACCGCTGCATCACAGGCTGCGCGCAATGATGGCCGGCTCGAACCGCAATTCCTTCCTGATCCAGAATTGTCCCGATGTCGTGCGGATGAATTTCGTCAATCACGAAAGAAAGCACGCTGGCCTTCTCACGAGCTGTGCCAATGATTCGGACCCCTTCGATCGCCGATAATTGCTCCGTGGCATAAAGCAACAACTCCTGCTCATGAGTTGCGGCTTCTTTCCGGCCGATGCTGTTTAAGTAATCGATCGCCGCTCCTAATCCGATTTGTGAAGCGATAGCGGGGGTTCCAGCTTCAAACTTGTTCGGCAGGTCCGCGAATGTGGTTTTCTCAAAAGTCACGCTCTTGATCATGTCCCCGCCACCCTGAAAGGGATTCATCTGTTCCAGCAATGCGGCCTTGCCATAAATCACGCCGCTTCCGGTAGGCGCAAACATCTTGTGGCCCGAAAAAGCAAAAAAATCGCAGTCGAGATCCTGAACATTGACAGGCATATGCGGCGCGCTTTGCGCCCCATCGATCAGCACCGGCACGCCATACTTATGAGCATGTTCAATTATTTCTTTGACGGGATTAATCGTGCCGAGGGCATTTGAAACATGGGTGAGCGCGACCAACTTAGTGCGCTCGTTTAAGCAGGGCATCATATTCGTCGAGGAACAGCTCACCGGCGTCGTTCATGGGAATCACGCGCAGCGGCGCCCTTTTCTTCACAAAGCATCTGCCAGGGGACAATGTTCGCGTGATGCTCCATCGCGGAAATGATGATCTCGTCTCCTGCGGCGATGAATTTGCGGCCGTAACCGTGCATCACCAGGTTGATGCCTTCGGTTGCCCCGCGAACAAATATGCACTCCTTCGATTCGCGGGCGTTGATAAACCGTTTCACAGTCTCGCGCGCGCCTTCGTAAGCTGTTGTCGCTTTCTGGCTAAGATAATGTACGCCGCGATGGATGTTTGAATGCTCCTGCTCCAGATACATGCTGCCGCGTTCGATTACTACCTGCGGCACCTGCGATGAAGCGGCATTATCAAGGTAGACCAGCGGTTTGCCGTTGACCGTCTGGTGGAGCACGGGAAATCCGCGCGAATACGCGCAACATCCCAAACTTCTGTCTGAACTTCGTTCGACTGTCCATGCTTGTTACTTTTGTCCCTGACATACTTAACTCTTACGGATTCACGGCCACCTGTTTCGGAATCAACAGATAAGCCACGAGCAAAGAAACAAAAATCAGGGCAATCAGAATGATGGGCGGTAAGAAGTAAAGACCGCCATGATTGCAAAACAAATCCCAAACACTAAGCTATGGATTGCAACCACGCCCTTCAAAAGCGCTTCCGGCGCTTGTTTGCGCAATAAATAAGTTAGCGTTAGGCACCCAACAGACTCACTAGCGAGAAGCACGCGCTTAGCGCTGTGAACAAATCTTTTATCGATCGTTGAAAACCAGCGCCGAAGTCCTGCTTGTAGTTGGTCAACAAATTAATTAGCTGACGCTCGGTTTCGTTCTGCGGCGTGGGCTGTAGAAAGAGGCTTGAAGCGTGAATCAGAGCGGTAAGGAACAGGAATACAATCGCCAGCACTAACCAAAACCGATGACGTTTCAACATAAACCCCTACAGTTGACTACGCCTCCAAACGCGCATTTAGCCGATTCAGCACAGCTGCATCAAGTTGCAACTTAATAGATTCGACTTTTATTTTGCCAATCACTTCTTCTGCAAAACCATAGGTCAAAAGGTTGCGCGCGAGCTCGGCATGAATTCCCCGTGTCTGCAGGTAAAACATCTCGTCTTCATCGATTTGTCCCACCGCCGCGCCGTGCGCGCATTTCACGTCATCCGCAAGAATCTCCAGCTGTGGTTTGGTATCTACGCGGGCCTCTTTTGACAGCAACAAGTTCTTGTTTGTCTGCATCGCATCCGTCTTCTGAGCGCCATGGCGCACGAAGATCTTGCCGTTAAAAACTGCGCGTGACTTGCCATCAAGAATCCCTTTGTATAACTGATGGCTGGTGCAATGCGGTTGCTGATGGTCGATCACGGAGTGAGTGTCGGTGTGCTGACCAGAGCTGACAACATAAAGGCCGTCCACCCAGCATTCAGCGCCTTCATTCGTCATGTTGACGACGATGTCGTGCCGGCGAGAGCTGCGCGCCAAAGTTGATCGCGGTCGAGTCGTAACTGGCATTGGCGCCGAGCGTCGCGTTCGTGGTGGCTAGATGAAATGATTCAACACTCTCGCGCTGCACCTTGTAGTGCTCCACTCGAGCGCCATCCTGCAAAGCAATCTCAATCACCGCGTTTGTAAAACTGGTGCCTTTGCCGACATGCGCATAACTCTCGACAATGTAGCTTTGCTGTTTTCTTCCGCAATGACCAGCACGCGCGGAAGAAGCCGCATTGCCTCGCTCGCTTCGGCGATGAATAGCAAGGAAAGCGGTTTCTCCATCTCGACGTTTTTGGGAATAAGCACAAACGCTCCGCCGCTGAGCATTGCTGTGTTTAAGGCAACGAAGCCGTTTGCGTTGTAATCAACTCCCCGCGCCAGATACTGCCGAACTGTTTCCTGGTGATTCTCAGCGTTGAGTGCCTCAGCAAGATCCATTGCTGTCACTCCAGGGGAATGTCGGCAACAGAACTTAAATCCCTCCGCAACACGCCGTTTACGAATACAAGCTGGCTGTTTCTGGCTTCAACGTAACCGTGCTGCTCACTTCCGCGGCTGTTACAGTGGTCGCAGAAGCAGCTTTTCCGCTTTCAAAGCTTAACTTGGTAAGTGGGGCAACGTTTGTGTATTTCCACTCTTCTTCTTTTACGGAAGGAAAGCCCAGCTCTTTAAATCGATCGTAAGCGCTTCGCGCAAACGTCCCAGCCAGAGCGGGCGCTTTGCACTCAGGTTGCCGGAAGTGGAACGCTTCCCGATAATTGCTTTCCTGTTTTGCTGCTTCAGTCGCCATTACTATTAATCCAAGTTCCTGGCTCATGCCGCAGCCGCCGTGATCCAGTCGTAACCTTTCTCTTCAAGTTCAAGTGCCAGTTCTTTGCCGCCTTCGCGGGCAATGCGGCCATGCGCCAGCACGTGCACATAGTCCGGAACGATGTAATTCAGCAAGCGTTGATAGTGAGTTACGAGCACGATTGCTTTTCCGAATTGTGCAGTTGGTTTACGCCGCCGGCGACAATTCTAAGGGCGTCGATATCGAGCCCCGAATCAGTTTCGTCGAGGATCGCCAGCTTTGGTTCAAGCACCGCCATCTGCAGGATCTCGTTTCGCTTTTTTTCGCCGCCGGAAAACCCTTCATTGACCGAACGCGTCATAAAGCTGGCATCCATTTCCACGATTTTCGCCCGCTCTTTGAGTAGATCTTTAAACTCCAACGGATCGAGTTCTTCCTCGCCGAGGTGTTTTCGCTTTTCGTTATAAGCGAGCCGCAGAAACTGCGCATTAGAAACGCCCGGCACTTCGATTGGATATTGAAACGCCATGAAGACACCTTCGCGAGCCCGCTCGTCGGGCGCCATCTCCAGCAGGTTCTTCCCTTCGTAAAGCACTTCGCCTGCGGTACTTCGTAGGACGGATGGCCCGCCAGAACCTTGGCGAGCGTCGATTTTCCCGAACCGTTGGGGCCCATGATGGCGTGAATCTCGCCTTTTTTGATGGTGAGATTGATTCCCTTAAGAATCTCGTTACCATCCACCGCTGCATGTAGATTTCGAATCTCTAACATGAAATTTACTCTCCGTAGATTCTTTGGTCATGAATGACGGGTGCCGGTGCCGGTCATTACTACTTCCGTTACCCAACACCCGTCACCGTTATCTGCTTCTACCCGACGCTGCCCTCGAGTTTCATTCCCAACAGCCGCTGCGCTTCAACTGCAAACTCCATCGGCAACTGGAGAAAAACGTCTTTGCAGAATCCGTTGATGATTAATGAAACCGCGTCTTCCTGCGAGATGCCGCGTTGCTGCAGGTAGAACAACTGTTCTTCACTGATCTTCGACGTTGAAGCTTCATGCTCCACGGCCGAAGTGTTGTTCATCACTTCGATATAGGGAAAGGTGTTTGCGCCGCAATCGGAACCGATGAGCATCGAGTCACACTGCGTGTAGTTGCGCGAGTTCTCAGCTTTGGGCATTACCTTCACAAGCCCGCGATAGCTGTTGTTCGATTTGCCAGCAGCAATTCCCTTCGAAATGATCGTTGAGCGGGTGTTCCTGCCCAGGTGGATCATCTTCGTTCCGGTGTCGGCCTGTTGCGCATGATTCGTCAGCGCAACTGAATAGAACTCGCCTATCGAGTTGTCACCCTGCAGAATGCATGACGGATATTTCCAGGTTATTGCCGAGCCTGTCTCCACCTGGGTCCAGGAAATCTTTGAATTGCGCCCCGCACACTTGCCACGCTTTGTGACGAAGTTGTAGATACCGCCGACTCCATTCTTCATCTCCCGCATACCAGTTTTGTACAGTCGAATATTTAATCTGGGCGTCTCCAGCGCGATCAGCTCCACCACCGCAGCGTGCAGCTGATTGCGATCAAACTTCGGCGCGGTGCAGCCTTCAAGATAAGAAACGTAAGCGCCTTCTTCGGCAACAATCAATGTTCGTTCAAACTGTCCTGACTCGGCATTGTTAATTCGGAAATAGGTGGAGAGCTCCATCGGGCAACGGACACCCTTGGGGATAAAACAGAAAGAGCCGTCAGAAAATACCGCACTATTCAAGGCCGCGAAAAAATTATCGTTCGTTGGAACCACCGAGCCGAGATACTTCTTAATCAGATCCGGATATTCGCGAATCGCTTCTGTGAATGAGCAGAAGATCACGCCGTGCTTCTTTAGTTTCTCTTTGTATGTAGTGGCAACCGAAACTGAATCAAAAACCGCATCGACTGCGACGCCTGCTAATTGCTTCTGCTCCTGGAGCGGAATTCCTAGCTTCTCGAAAGTCTTTAGCAACTCCGGATCGACCTCATCGAGGCTGGCCTTTGTCGGCTTCTGTTTCGGCGCACTGTAGTAGATCATGTCCTGATAGTTGATTTCAGGATAGACGAGGTTGGCCAATGCTTCGGCTCGGTCATCGTCAACCAATGTCGATACGCCTTCAAACGAAACTCCAACATCCATTCCGGCTCGTTCTTGTTCTCAACGATTAGCCGAATAGTGTCTTCGGACAGTCCCCGCGGGATCATGTCAGACTCGATGTCGGTGACGAATCCGTACTTGTATTCCTGACTACCTAAAATTCCTGCTGTGCTCATTGTCGCTTGTGTCCCTTTAATCTCTCTCGCTCATTAAGCTTCTAAACGACTTGATCCTGGCCGTCTTGCGATATGAATTTGGTGTAACGTGGCGTCCACATTCGCCTCTGTCCCCAACAATTGCGATAACGTGATTCCGGAAAGCGCGTCAGCGACGATCTGGTGCAGCTCCAGAATTACCGGACGAATTCCGCAATCACCCGTATGGACGCACGCTTCGAGAACTCCTGCATAGCTCTTGCAATGCGACTCTGAAGATTTCCCATCCAGAACGCGAATGACTTCATTCAAATGAATTTCTGCCGCCGGGCGCGCCAGGTGATAGCCCCCCTTGATTCCTCGCTGCGACTGCACCAATCCCGCTTTCGTCAAAATCCACATCAATTTGCCAGCGTTGGCGACCGAGATCCCTTCTCGACGGGAAATCTCGGCCAGCGTCAGAGACGCACCAACCGCGTCGGCGCGTGCCAATTGCAACAGGCACCTCAAACCATATTCTTCCTGGGCAGATATTTTCATTTTCCAAGGTCAGGTTACCGAAACCTTACTTTAATGTCAACATTACTAAGATGCTGAAAGTTACGGAGATAGCGTCCTACATCCATCAAAGTGTGAAATTGAATTCGATAAAGCCGGTGAGGCGGACGGCTTTGCCGCGGACGGCGGTCGGGGAGAATTTCCAACGTCGCGCGGCATCTTCAGCCGCTCCGCGTAGGAGCTGAGGGCCTTCGCTTTTCGCGATCTCGCTGACGTTGCCCTGTTCGTCGACCGTCACGTAAACGCGAACCATGCCTTGAGCTGAGGCGTTGCGGGCAATTTGTGGGTAAACAGGAACAACGCGTTTCGTTGCCCTCGGGTTCAGAGAACCCGTCGACACAGTGTTTGGCCCGGACGGGCTGGTGGAATTCGCCAAAGTTGAGTCGGGCGATTCAGCCGTACCTGGAGCAATGGGCGAAGGAACTTCACTGCTCGGTTTATCTGATTGACTCGGAATTGCTAAGACGGCGGTCACAGGTGGCACGGAATTCAAAGAGGCACTTGGCTTTGCGAGATAATCAGTCCCTGTCGAACGTCAGCAAGCTCCAGTTCCCAGTTAGATCTATCTTCCGCATTACGAGCTAACGACAGGCGAATGCCCAGAATATCTTCCAGGAGCGCCAGTGACTCATAAGCTCTTGGTTGAGCCTTTCCTATCTCTCGGGCCTGGAAGCTCATTCGCTCCAGTAGGGACCTTAAGCGATCCAAATCGTTGAGCGCTTCCTTCGGTAGTGTTTCATCCGTTATGTTGATTCCAAAGTTGCGATACCGAGTCAGGTGCGAACGCGCGCCATTAACCGCCTGACCGGCCAAAACAAAATAGTTACGGATTGAAGCGTCCTTCTTCGCTTCGCGGGCCGTGAAAGTCTCTTCCAGGAGCGACTCGGCCCGCGCGTAGTTGCCTTCTTCAAGGCAAATGCTCATCAACATCACCGAAGCAACGTTGCGTATGGAATTATCCTGGGCTGTGATGCGCAATGACTCGAGTTCCGCGGCCGCGGCGCTTAGTTGGTGGGCCGCTGCCAGGGCTCGAGCCCTCTCAATGCGGGCTTGAGTGGCCGCGTTGGTATCGGCACTCGCCGACTCGGCACTGCCATTCTGGGCGTGCACAGTCGACACTCCGACCGCACTTATAAGAATCAATGTCGAGAGAAGAGTTCTGATTGACTGGGGAATTTTAAGGGAATTAATAGAAACCTTCACTAAGCCTACTCCAAAAAATAAAAGGCGAGCTTACAAGCCCGCTTAACAGTTACCTCAATTTTGACGCCTTATTATGGTTATTTATCCCACTGCAGGCAAGTTGTCAGGAATTCCTAGTTGCGACAAACGTCCAAAGTTGGCAATTCTAGAGGCTTAAAATGAAAGCAACCGCTTGATTCTCATCAACCGGCTGCTCTCATACTGAGTGGCTGAACAACTACGGCAAAGCTTCCACGTTAACGAAGAAACGGAAATTGCCGCCGATTTGTACACCAAGTTTGAATTCCACGTTGACACTCGCTCCCGGCGCAAGAGGTTGCGAAACTGTGATCACGCCAACAGCTAGCGAACTATTCATTCCACCGCCGCTTGGTTGCGGAATACCGGCTTGTTCGACAGTCAATCCGCGGACTTGCACGGTTTCCCCTCCGGTCACAGTTACGACGCCGTTCAGTGAATCGAGCGCTCGCAAGTCAGCTTGACCAGCAACGCCGTTTCCAAGCGTGGTGATATCAACAATACGGAACCTAAGTCTAGTGACGCTCAACCCGGTGTTGTTAGTGAACCGTCGCCGAATCGTCAGCGTCCCAAGAGCACAATTGGCTCCGCAAGGAGTCAGATTCCGCTCGCGATTGGGCGCAGCGGCCGAGCCGGCGACAGGATCCACCAGCGACGGCTTAATTTGAGCGTTACGTTGAATCGGGCTGGCAGTATTCTCCGGACTCGGAGCTCCGAGCGTAGATTGAACACCACCGTAATTGCCGGCATCAGTGGAGACAAACTGGAAATCCGCGGCGTTATTGTTTGTGTCCTGGGCCACACCACTATTCAGCCTTCGCACGAAGCTGTAATTGCCGGCATTAGCTCCGGGAGAAATGAGACCTGCCCCTTCGCGAAAAAGGACATCCGCTTCACCAGTGAATCCAACCGCGTCGAGACGGTGCGCGAGATCGATCGAACCTGAGTTCGCGGTCGAGAAGATCGCCACACCAGCCGAATCAGATATGTCGCCACTGTAGAACGTGTCGGCTGAGCCATAGGCGAAGAGGGCGTAACCGCTTCCGTTACCAGCAAGGTAATGGCCGCGCGCCGGAATCCTGGTGCCATTTGGAATTGTGAAATTGATCCCAGGGGTTGCTCTTACCAGCCACCCCGCTGATCCGTCTGTAACGTTTACCGTGATGGCCTGGCTTGTGTTGTTAACAATTTCTACGAACTCATTCACCGCCGAGAATGGATCCTCACCACGGAAGCGAAACTCGCTTATCAGGATATCGCCGGGATTGGGTGGAATCGTGCGAATAAAGTTGACGATGAAGTTACCGGTGAAGTTGCGGATTCCCGGCCCGAAATTTCTGACTTGCGGAAAGAAGTTGAAGCCCGCCTGCGTGGCCGCTACTGAATAGGTGCTGCCGGAAGACAACCCGGGGAAAGTATAGTCGCCAGTCCCGTCCGTAATGACTGAAGCAGTATCGTCACCAGTCAGGTTTACGGTAGCCCCGGCAATGGGATTACCGTCTGAATCTGTCACTCGTCCGGCGATAAAGAGCGAAGTCTCAGACGTGCCGGTAAAGATCAACATCATGCCATTGCGAAGGGCGTTCTGGTGGCAGGAAAACTCCGTGTAAGTCGCGCCACCAGCTCGTTGCACGCCGACTGTTGCACGGCGGCCGGCGCCCGGTGCCGTACCAAAGACAATGTCAAATCGGGTCAGTCCTTCGTAGAGCCGCACTTCGAAATTTAACGATCCGGGAGCGTTGCCCAGATGCGACGCGCGCCACTCGATGTTGAAAATGCGATTGGGAGCAGTACCGCTGATTGACGTGAAAATCCCTTCGTTCGTGCCGCCGATGGTGAGATCGCCCCAGTGCGGCAAAATCGCATAATTGAATTGCGTGAGAGGGAAACAAACATCACTCTGGCCGTAATCAGTACTGTTACTCAAGAATTGCAGGTTACCGTTAGTGCTCACATTCATTGTTGTAGCCGCGAAGAACGTCTGGTCGTATAGCGTGACGTCAAAAGGCAGCACTACTGGAGCGGTACAGTCATCGCCGGGTTGGGAAATTCCGCAATTGAATCCGGTTACGGGTGTGGTTCCGGGAGTAATCGCGCCGGTGGTTTGTGTTACTTGATAATTGGAAGCGATGGGAATTGCGCCGGACACATCAACCGGTTTTAGTCGGCCATTCCGTTTGAACTCCTGAGCTGCACGTCCTTCATTTCTCGTTTGGGCCTGAAGCGAGGTTGCGAAGCCAACGGTACACAGCGCCGTTAACAGCGCGATAGAAAAGTTCTTAAAACGCATTACTGAACTCCTGGGGGATCTGGATCGTTACTGTGTTTTTGGAAGCTATCGAACTTTACGTTGGTCGGTTGACACAACTTAAGGAGCTGCAAGCGCTGGGGTCAGCTAATTGGAATATGAGGACCGAAACTTAAGCCCGTTACTCCTTGTTAGGTGAAGCCGCCAAACTCTTGGCTATCCGTTCACGAAAAAGCTGCGCACTCACCTTAATCGCGGCTTCGTTCAACGTCAAGAGGCGTTGATTGCGCATCACGACGCGACCGTTGATGATCACAGTCTCCACATCCGAAGCCTTAGTTGCGTAAACCAGATCAGAATAGAGATTGTAAGAAGGGATCTTATTTAGCGAATCGCTTTCGACGATTACGATGTCGGCGCGTTTTCCAACTTCAAGCGAGCCAATTTCCTTTTCCAGGTGCAAAGCCTCCGCGCCGCGAATGGTGGCTAATTCAAATGCCTCCTGTGCGGACATCACTTTGGGATCACCACTAATCACTTTGTGAAGCTTAGCTGCCGAATCCATTTCTTCCCACATGCTTAAGTCGTTATTCGAAGCTGCACCATCCGTTCCCAAACCCACTCGTAAACCTTCCTTTAGCATTTGTGGGACAGGAGCGACTCCGGCCGCCAGCTTCATGTTCGATTGCGGATTGTGAATCACGCCGACACCATGTTGCTTGAGAATTTGTGAGTCAGTTCCCTGGGGCCAGACGACATGAGCGGCGATCACTCGCTCACCGAGAAAGCCAATGCGATCGAGGTAGGCGACGGGACTGGCGCCGTGCGCTTTCACACTGTCGTCAACCTCGCGCTTCGTTTCCGAGATGTGAGTGACAATAGGAGCCTTGGTGCGATCGGAAAAAGCCCGCGCTATTCGGAGATGCTCTTCCGAAACTGTATAAGGCGCATGCGGAGCGATTGCGGGGATGATCAGCTCATGTCCCTGCCATTTCTTAACGAACCTTTCGACGTAAGCCATCGCCTCTTCATACGTTTTATTATCCGCGACGGGAAAGTCGATCACTGTTTCGCCGAGCACGCCTCGAACACCCGCCTTAGCGGTCTCGTCTGCGATAGCATCCTCGAAGTAATACATATCGCAATAAGTGGTCGTCCCGCCGCGAATCATTTCCGCCAGGCCGAGACGCGTTCCGACGCGAACAAATTCCTCGGTAACATTTTTAGCTTCCGCGGGAAAGATGTACTTCGTCAGCCACTCCTGTAAGTCGAGGTCATCCGCCAAACCCCGAAACAAGACCATCGGAACATGAGTGTGACCGTTGATTAATCCGGGAATGACGATTCTCCCGGCGGTGTTGATAGTTTGCCTGGCACTATATCGACTACTGATCTCGGCTCGCGTTCCGAGTGCGACAATCCTCCCGCCCTTCACCGCGATGCCACCGTCCTGGATAACCTCGCGATCCTTGTTCATCGTCACGACTTTTCCACCGAGCACGAGCAGATCGACCTGACCGCGTTTCCGCATCCCCTGGGCGGAAGCATCGGGCAATGAAAAGTTCAGCAACATGGCGCAAAGAAGCGATCTGGTCAGCAGATATTTTGGCATAGGCTTGTAAGCAAAGTTTGTTTCCGAGTCTTACAGCAGACTATTCGTGCGCAGCGCCGCCGTGAAGAAACCTTGCATCGAACGCGCGGGGCAACAGTTCTTTAATCGAAACTACTTCAGTCTCACCCTTCAGGTTAGCCAAGACTATTGTAGCGTTCTTACAAAATTCCCAGATGATTTGCCGGCAAGTGCCGCATGGTGGAGTTAACGTTTCCGTGTCGGCGACTATTGCCAATTCTGTAAACTGCCTTTCACCTTCCGACAAGGCCTTCCAGATCGCCACGCGCTCGGCGCACACAGTTAAGCCATAACTGGCGCTCTCAACGTTGCAGCCGATATAAACCTTACCATCGGCAGTTCTCAAGGCCGCTCCTACCAAAAAATTCGAAAAGGGAGCTACGGATTGTAGACGTGCTTTCGTCGCCGCCTCGATCAACGGCGGGAAGTTATGTTCGCTCAATGCTGACCTCCGACTGAGGTCAGAGTAGCCGCTAACCTCTCTCTAATTTTTCCACTTAGCAAATCGATACTCACCAAATTATGTCCACCTTCCGGAATGATTACATCCGCCTCACGTTTCGAGGGTTCCACAAATTGCATGTGCATCGGCCGCACAGTTGCCAGGTATTGTTCGATGACGGACTCGACGGTACGACCGCGCTCGGCAATGTCTCGTCGCAACCGGCGAATAAAACGAATGTCGTCAGGCGTATCTACAAAGACCTTAATATCCATCTGTTCAAGCAGACGCGAGTCGGCAAAGATCAAAATGCCTTCAACAATAACAATTGGCTTCGGCTCAACCCGGCGCGTTTCATTTAGACGTGAATGAGTGCGAAAGTCGTAAAGCGGTAACTCGATCATCTCGCCGGCTTTAAGTTTGCGGATGTGATTGATAAGCAGCTCGTTATCGATCGCGTCAGGATGATCGAAATTGGCGCACTGGCGGAAGTCGAGTGGTAGATCTTCTAGATTGCGGTAATAAGAATCCTGTTGAATGAAAACAACTTCGCTGGCACTGACCGATTCGAGAATGCGGTTGGCGACCGTAGTCTTGCCGGAGCCGGTGCCTCCGGAAATTCCGATTATCATGCTCACTAATCTTTTCGTCCCTGGGAAACTTTGCAGTGATTACTATCGCACAATCCGCCACGGAGGATAAGCGCGGGCTTAGTTTGCCAGGCGGGAAATCACACCGCGGAGCAATTTGGTAAAGGTCGCCCGGACGCGTTTGCCGGTTTCCATAACTTCCGCGTGGTTAATTGGCTCATCGCTAATCCCCGCGGCCATATTAGTAATGCAGGAGATTCCCAGCACTTCGATTCCCATTTGGCGCGCCACGATTGTCTCAGGAACGGTGCTCATGCCGACTGCATCGGCGCCAAAGGCACGCAGCATATGAATTTCGGCCGGAGTTTCATAGCTTGGTCCGGCGAGTGCCGCATAAATGCCCCGACGAATCTCAATTCCCAGTGTGCGCGCTTCTTGAATCGCTTGCTCCTGAAGCTCGCGCGAGTAAGCTTCCGATAGATCCGGAAACCGGGGACCAAAGCGTTCGTCGTTCGGGCCTCGCAGAGGATTCACTCCCATAAAATTTATATGGTCGCTAATCACCATCAGCGCACCTTGATTGAGCTCGATATCAATCCCGCCTGCTGCATTGGTGAGGACTAGTCGCTTAATGCCCAGCAGTTTGAATACGCGCACGGGGAATGTGACTTCTTCCAAAGAATATCCTTCGTAGAAATGAACCCGACCCTGCATTGCAATCACCGGTACGCTTTCAACCTTCCCGATGATTAGGCGTCCTGCATGACCTTCGGCCGTGGAGGTTGGGAAACCGGGAATCTCGCCGTAAGGAATCGCTGTGGCTTCCTCAAATTCGTCAGCAAAGCCACCCAATCCGCTGCCCAGCACGAGTGCGATATGCGGCTCAAGACTCGTGCGTGAACGGATGGTGCGCGCGGCCTGCTCGGCTCGAGCGTACAAAGTTGAGACTGCAGATCCTTCAGCCATCTTAATTGCTACTAACGTTCCTTCTCATAAGGGATGCCAAGTGCTTTTGGAGGACGTGAAGATCCAATGAAACCAGCGAGGACGATTATGGTCAGCACGTAAGGAACCATTTGAATGAACTGAATCGGAATATCTTCTCCCGAAGGAAGTTTGACTACACCCTGCATCTGGATCGTTACCGCCTCAGTAAAGCCGAACAATAAACAGGCGAGCATCGTTTGCACGGGCCGCCATTTGCCAAAGATTAGCGCGGCGAGAGCAATAAAGCCGCGTCCCGAAGTCATGTTTCTCGTGAAGAGAGACGACTGTCCAATTGAAAGATAAGCACCACCGATTCCCGCGAGGATTCCTGAGAGCAGCACTCCTGCGTATCTCATTCGCGCCACACGCACACCGGCAGCATCCGCCGCCTCGGGATTTTCGCCAACTGACCTGAGTCGCAATCCGAATGGCGTCATATAAAGCACGTACCAGGTAATCGGCACTAATGCGAAAGCGATAAAGATCGGCGTCCAGGGAATCAGGTGATCTTTAGCGATCTGAGGAGTCGATCCCGATGAAAGGAAGAAAGCGCCGCTTAGAAACGGCGGCATGCCAATCATTAGGATATTAATGGCGGTACCCGACACCACTTGATCCGCTCGATAGGCAATGCAGGCTACCGCATGAATTCCAGCTACCAACATGCCCGCTCCCATTCCGGCCAGCAGCCCCAGAAACGGATTACCTACTGCATGCGTGACCGCCGCCGCCGTGAACGCTCCGGCTAGCATCATTCCCTCGAGCGCAATATTGATCACACCCGAGCGCTCTGAAAAAAGACCGCCCAGTGCCGCCAGAACTAACGGCGTGGACAAACGTATCGTCGACCAGATAAGTGCGAAAGTGAAGATGTCGGCCATAGTTGAAGTCCTCCTACACCTTGCCGCGTTTGAGTAAGCCCCACTTCGCAAAGGGACCACGGAAGAAAGCTTCGGCCGCGACAAACAAAATGATGGTTCCTTGCAACACCTGGACGATGTCCTTGGTCACTGACTCGGTAAATGCATCAACCGGAATTCCACCACGTTGCAGTACTGCGAATAGCAGTGCGGCGAGCACCACACCTACGGGGTGGTTTCGTCCTAAAAGAGCTACCGCTATTCCGGTGAAGCCGTAATTATCCGAAAAGCCGTCGTAATAACGGTGGCGGTAACCAAGCACTTCGTTGATTCCTACCATGCCTGCGAGTGCTCCCGAGATTGTCATCGCAATGATGATCTGTTTGCGCACGGAAATACCGCCATACTCCGCCGCGCTCGGATTTGTCCCTGTCGCCCGCAGTTCGTAACCCCATTTTGTGCGCCAAAGGAAAAGGTACACCAGCAAGCAACAGAGCAGCGCCAGCACGAAAGCGAAATTGAGCGGAATAAACTGTGGCATGTCGGGAATGAACTTGCCGAGCCGCATGATGTGGGCGTTGGAGCCAATTTCGGCGGTCTGCATGATTGGATCACCGGGTATCTTGTAGTGATACTGCGTGAGGTAGCTGCAGAGCGCGACAGCGATGAAGTTCAACATGATCGTGTTGATAACTTCATGTGATCCAAACTTCGCTTTTAGGACGCCGGGGATGCCGCCCCAGATCGCACCGACTCCGATTGCTGCAATAAAGCACAATGGCAAAAGCAGGATGATCGGAAGATTAGCAATTGGGGAATTAACAATCTCGCCGGCCGGTGACTTGATGAAAACGCCACCAAACTCGATGCCGACCCAGGCGGCCGCGAAGGCCCCGACGTAAAGCTGACCTTCAGCACCGATGTTAAGCAGCCCGCAACGAAATGCGAGGGCAACCGCAAGCCCGGTAAAAATCAGTGGGGTAGCATAGAAGAGTGTGTAGCCGACGCCGACGGGCCAGGAGAGTGCACTGCCGAAGAGCAAACCGTAGGTCTGCAGGGGATTATCTCCGACAAGCAGGATCAGTATGCCGCCGACAATAAATGCCGCGAGCACGGCAATCAAAGGAAAGAGCAGTTCTTTTAGAAGAGTCATCTAGGCGATGGATCGAGAATGGTTTTGGCTCAAGCGTTCCTTCTGGTTTTTGGCCTTTGGTTTTTGGCTTTTGTTCGCGATTCGATCTTGAATAGTTACGACAGTTTCACCTTTCAAGCAGAATTAGAAACCAAAGACCAAAAGCCAAAAACCAAAGACCAAGTTGATCAGTGTCCCCGTGTCATCAACAATCCAATCTCTTCAACCGTGGCAACTTTCGGATCGACTTCGCCGACTATGCGGCCCTCGTGAATGATCAGGAGACGATCCGAGAGCGATGTAACCTCTTCAAGCTCGGCTGACACCAACAACAGTGCGCATCCACTGTCGCGCAGGTTAACCAGTTTGCGATGGATAAACTCAATAGCCCCGATATCTACACCACGGGTCGGCTGGGAAACCAGCAGCAGCTTTGGCTCGATCTTAACCTCTCTGCCGATGATTAACTTTTGCTGGTTGCCGCCGGAGAGAGCCCGCGCGGGAAGGTCTGCGTTCGCCGGACGCACGTCGAACGCCTGGATAATCTCGTTAGCTCGTTGACGAACAGCCTTACTGTCTTGAAAGATGCCGGCCACACCGACCATCGGCTTGCGATAGTGCATACCCAGAATGGAATTCTCCGCGAGGTCGAATTCGAGGAGCAGGCCGCGACGGTGGCGATCCTCCGGAATATGCGCAATCCCCAACTCGCGTCGCAGACGGGCTCCTTCGCGAGAAATGTTGCGACCGGCAAAACGAATCTCACCAGAGACGTGAGCTGGACTTACCAAACCGGCAAGGGCTTCAATCAGCTCGGTCTGGCCGTTTCCCTCAACTCCGGCGATTCCCAGGATCTCGCCCGCCCGCACCTCAAACGAAATATTATCGACGCGCTTGGCGCCGCCGGCTTTGGTAATTGACAGGTTCTTCACGACGAGTCGCGGTTCGCCAACTTTCGCTTCCGGTTTTTCAACCCTTAACAGCACTTCACGACCGACCATTAACCGTGCCAGCTCCGCTGCGTCGGTGTCTTTCGTTTGTAAGCGACCGACGACTTTGCCGTCCCGCATCACCGTCACTTCATCAGAGATTGCCAGCACTTCCGACAACTTATGCGTGATGATGACTACTGTTTTTCCCTGCTCGCGCATGCGGCGCAAGATTGCAAAGAACTCGTCTACCTCTTGCGGCGTCAGCACCGCTGTCGGTTCATCGAGAATCAGCAATCGGGCATGCCGATACAAGGCCTTTAGCAACTCAACTCGCTGTTGCTGTCCAACGGAAAGATTCTCAATTACGGCGTCGGGATTGACGGCCAGCTTGAACTCTTCCGAAACGCGGCGAATCTCAGTTCGAGCTTGCTGCAGATTGAGGCTGGCTGCATTTCCGGGTTCGGCACCTAAGACAATATTTTCGGCGACGGTCATCGTTTCGACGAGCATGAAGTGCTGGTGCACCATGCCGATTCCGAGCGCGATGGCATCATGAGGCGACGCAATCTCGCGAACCTGCCCATCAACCAGAATTTCACCACTGTCGGCTTTGTAAAATCCGTAGGCAATACGCATGGCCGTGGATTTTCCGGCGCCATTCTCACCTACGATGGCATGGATCGTCCCCGGCGCAACCTCGATGTTGACGTGGTCGTTTGCGACTACGCTCACCAAAACGTTTGGTGATGTTCTTTAGCTCGAGCATTAACTGTTTGGTCTTTGGTCTTTGGTCTTTGTGTCTTCGGAGTTTAGTTACATCGACCTACGTTGAAAACTTCCAATCGACCGAAGGTAAGCATTAAGCTTGGGAACCAACTCGTCTAATAATCGGAAGCAGTTCGTCGACTTGGTTCTTCGATAAGCAACTTTCGTCTTATAGGCGCATCTCAACCAGTGTTGTGGTTTCGTAAAGCGACCCTCGGGCGATCCGTAAGAATCGTCGATTGTTCTGCGTACGGTTCCGCGACCACTTCCTTCCGCGATGTTTGCGCCTACACTATCAGCAGCTCGAACCAGCTGCTTTCCGACGAGTGTCTCTGGCTAAGGTATTGCCAGCGAACTACGACCTTCCAAATCCTGATCCGACAACTGTTCTGACAATTTATAAACTCGCAGGTTTTCAAAGTTAGTCTTTTCCATCGTGAGGACCTTTTGTGAGGATTAACGATAAAGCCCATTTTCACACAAAGCTTCAAAGACCAAAGGCCAAAAACCTAAGACCTATTTGTTCATCGCATCCGTCACCTTGATCTCGCCCGCTATGATTTTCTTTTTCGCTTCTTCCGCTATCTGGATGGCATCTTCCGGTGTTACGAGATCCTTGTTGTTTTCATCCATCGAATAACCGACGCCATCCTCGCCGAGTCCATACACATGAAACCCAGCCTGGAAGCGACCATTTACCACGTCCTCGATGATTGAATAGACGGCGTTGTCAACGCGCTTTACCATACTCGTCAAAACAAATCCTGGCTTGACCATGTTCTGATTCGCATCAACCCCGATCACAAAGTGCGTCGCCCTGCCATCCTTTTTTCCCTGCTGCTCGACGGCGTCGAACGCGCCCAGACCTGAGTTGCCGGCCGCAGTAAAAATCACATCCGCACCTTTGCTGATTTGTGCTAAGGCGATTTCTTTTCCCTTGCCAGGATTGTTCCAGGCAGAATCCGTCACTCCAACATAGTTTGGTATAACGCGAATGTTGGGATTCACCGCTTTCGCGCCTTCTTCATAGCCTTCCTTGAAACGGTGAATCAAACCAATGTCCATTCCACCAAGAAAACCGATCGTTCCTGTTTGCGACGTTTTGGCCGCCATCATGCCGACGAGGTATGAGCCTTCGTGTTCTTTGAAAACGAGTGAAGCAACGTTGGGCAGATTGCTGACTCCGTCGACTACGGCAAAACGGATGTTGGGATAGTCTTTCGCTACCGATTCGATGATGGGAGTTTGCGCAAAGCCGATGCCGATAATCAGATCGTAATTGCGTTCGGCGAAGGCGCGCATAGCCGGCTCGATTGATGTGGGATTACCCGGCTCAATATCTCGCAACACGATCTGCAACGCTTGCTTGCCACACGATGAGCCATCGGGCCAGGTCCCGGTTGCCGCGCACTTGGCGCCGGCCCAGGCCGCTGCATTAAACGAGCGATCGTCCTTACCTCCGATATCGAAAACAATTCCCACGCGGATTTTTGATTTGTCTTCGGAACCGAAACTCTCGTTGCTGCAGGCGGCCGCTACGAGGGAGAGCAGGATCAAAGCTAAGAGACAGGTAAAGCGGAGAAAGGTCGGGCGTTTCATTCGTTGATTACTTCCTTAATAAGACTTGGTCTTTCGGAATGAGATGCTTCCCCCACGCGATAAGCGGCCTGGATGCGGGCCACAGTCTCGCGCGCCCTGGATTCGTCGCGTGCATAGACCACGCCTAATGATTCGCCCTGCTCCACTTTATCGCCAATACTTTTCTCGGCCACGAAGCCCACAGTCGGATCGATCTTGTCTTCAATCCGCACACGACCACCGCCTAAGGCTGCGATCGCGTGACCGATCTCCGTGGTTTCAATTTCTGAGATGTAGCCAGAGCGCGGGGATTCTACCTTAAACGATTCCTTCACCAAAGGAAGAAAGTTTGCAGGATCATCGCAGACTCGCGCATCGCCACCTTGAGCCAAAACATTCTGACGAAAATATTCCAACGCCTTTCCTGATTCCAGAACTCCACGCAGCCGCGTATGCGCTGCTTCGAGCGAATCATCAACATGTGCCAACATCAGCATGTGCGCCGAGAGTTCTAAAGATAAATCCAGCACGGGACGCGCACCCGGTTGCGCCTCACCACGCATCAGGTCGATGCATTCCTTTACTTCCAGGGAATTTCCTACTGCCTGGCCCAGTGGCTGGTTCATGTCAGTTAGTAGAGCTCGGGTGCGAATGCCGCAAGAGTTTCCCGTTTTCACGAGAGCGTGGGCAAGCGCTCGAGCGCGTGCTTCGTCTCGCATGAACGCTCCGGAACCAACCTTCACGTCAATCACCATTGCGTCGAGACCTGCCGCGCCTTTCTTCGAAATGATCGAAGCGACGATGAGCGGAATTGCTTCAACGGTAGAAGTCGCATCCCTCAGGGCGTACATCTTTTTATCGGCAGGCGCCAACTCAGCAGTTTGCCCGGCCATGGCAAACCCGACGCGCTCGAGGACGTTTTGAAATTCTTTGGTTGAGAGATTGACGCGATAACCGGGAATCGATTCGAGTTTGTCCAGCGTGCCACCAGTGTGGCCCAGGCCTCGCCCGGAGATCATTGGCACGCACACTCCGCAAGCTGCGACCAACGGGGCAATAATCAGTGAAGTTTTATCGCCTACGCCGCCGGTTGAATGCTTGTCTGCTTTAGGTTTTGCAATACTGGAAAAATCGAGCGTGATTCCGGATCGCAACATCGCCTCGGTCAGCGCTTGCTGCTCCGTTTCGTTCATACCGTTGAGATAGATCGCCATCAGCAGTGCGCTGACTTGATAATCGGCGATCTCGTCGTGCGTCACGCCGGCAATGAAGAAATCGATTTCGGCTTGCGAGAGTTGCTCACCATCACGCTTTTTACGAATGACATCCTGAGGTCGCAATTGTTTTCCCTTAACCGTCGTTTACTCGTTCGCCAGTTTTGTCATCAAGACTACAGCCTGCGCCGTCACCGCCAGGCCCTGACCGACGGCATCCAGTCCTTCGCCGGTTTTGGCTTTGACGCTATACAGACCCAAGTTCAACTCCAAGGGTGGCGGCGATGTTCTGGCGAATGGAAAGCATGTACGGCCGCAGCTTGGGCTCTTCAAGCATCACCGTTGCATCTACGTTAACTATCCCGCAAGCCGCGTTCAGTGGCCAACCACATCACGCGTGATAGCAGTTGGAGACTATCCGCATCCTTCCATTGCTCATCGCGGTCAGGAAAATGAACCCCGATGTCTCCTTCGCAAATTGCGCCGAGGATAGCGTCGGCGATTGCATGCGACAGGGCATCTGCATCGGAGTGTCCTTCCGCGCCACGTGGTGCCGCCATCTGCACGCCGCCGATTATCAGCGGCCGCCCCTCAACCAACCGATGCGTGTCGTTGCCAATGCCGATGCGGAACATAGAAAAACAGTGGTCAGTAGTCAGTGGTCAGTAGTCAGTAGTCAGTTAGGTCAGTGGTCAGTGGTCAGTGGGCAGTTGTCATTGGTCGATTGAATCATTGAGTCATGGTCATCAAAACTTAACACTCTGACTACTGCCACTAGACAACTAACAACTGACTACTGACAACTGACCACTGACTAATGACTACTGACTCAGTAGCGCTTCTGCGATCAACAAGTCCTCAGGTCGCGTGATCTTTATGTTTCGTGAGCTTCCTTCAACAACAGTAACCGGTACTCCGAGGCGCTCAACCAGCGCACTTTCGTCTGTGAGAGTCGGGTCAAGTACATCAACCTGTTCGTAGGCTCGTCGCAGGATCGAGTAACGAAAGCATTGCGGAGTCAACGCTCGACGCAAATGCGCGCGAGGAATCGTACGCACCACCGAACCATCCCGGGTTTCTTTCACGGTATCGACTATTGGTGCTACAAGGATCGCCGCGCCACTGACCTCCGCCGCACGGATTGTTTGCGTAATCTCTGTAGTCGTCACCAGGGGACGACTGCCATCATGCACTACCACGATGTCGGAATCGTTTGGTGTAACCAGCCTGCAGCCCATGCCAGACCGAACTAGCTCGCGTGGCCCCTCCGGGAACGACAGCGCGCACCTTTGCGCACTTGTAAGACTGAGCCAACACGGAAAAGTCGCTTACGTCCGCTTCCGGTAAAACTAAAATGATTTCTTGAATTGCCTCACACGCTTCGAAGGCTTGCAGCGTGTGAATGATTATTGGTGTGCCCGCGAGTTCCAGATACTGCTTGGCTCGCTTGCCGCCCATCCGGGAACCTTGCCCGGCGGCAGCAATGATTGCGACGTTCATATGAGGAGCGGAGCGATTGTCGATTTCCGATTGAAGATTGCCGATTGAAAACTACAGCGACCTCATTCGTCACCTCTCAACCGTATCACCTAATCCATCACTGGTTCAGTATCGGAAATTCGTACGGGACCGGGACCACTGCGCGCATCGCGAGGTTGCCGCCGCGCGAATCCGTTCGTGCGATGCTCACCGTTCCCATTCTCAGCCTCCTCCCAGAGTCGGCCGAAGATCATCTTGCCGGCGGTGGTCTGCAGCACGCTGGTCACGGCGATGTCAGCATTCTTCCCGATTAACTTCCGCGCGTTATCCACGACGACCATGGTGCCGTCATCAAGGTAAGCGACGCCCTGGTTGTACTCCTTCCCTTCCTTGAGGATGAAGACGCGCATTGCCTCGCCGGGAAGTACAACCGGCTTCAGGGCGTTTGCCAGCTCATTGATGTTAAGAACGCTGACGCCCCGCAACTGCGACACTTTATTTAGATTGAAGTCGTTGGTGACAATTACCGCATCCAGTTGCTTACCCAACTCAATCAGCTTCAGATCGACTTCTCGGACTGAGGGAAAATCTGTCTCCACGATCTGAATGTCGAGGGAGCTGTTGTTCTGCAAGCGATGCAGCATGTCGAGGCCCCGACGGCCGCGCTGACGTTTTGAGGAATCGGGAGAGTCCGCCACCTGTTGCAGCTCCCGCAGGATAAATTGCGGGATGATCAATGATCCGGTGAGAAAACCCGTCTCGGCGACATCTGCAATCCGGCCATCGATGATCACCGACGTGTCGAGAATCTTCAGATCGCGGCGACTGGCCTTCTCGGTAAGAATGCCTCCTAACGCGGAGAGTTCAAGATAGTCGCCCTTGGCCGCGCCGACCATCAATCCGACATACGCCATGAAAAATGTGAGCGCGAGCGTGACGAAGGTTTTAACTTCGGGGGCCACCGCCATCGACTCCTGCCGGCTGATCAACGAACCAATCAGGAACGCTCCGACGATTCCCATAATCGAACCCACCGCAGCTCCGATAAGAGTTTTTAGCGTGGCGCGTCGGATGCGGAGTTCGAACAGGATGATGCAGATGGCAATTAGCGCGCCGACCCCCGCGGAAACCCAGCGATCCCCCGCGATCGGTCGAAGCACATATCCCGCCACTATCAGAATTGCGGTAAAAATAAGCCGTATGATGATTACATCACCATGCATAACGGCCGAATCTTAACACGGCCTTAATACCCAGTCACCAAAAACCTTTTGTAACTGAACGTTTTAGCATTGTTTCTTCAAGTGTTTGACTAAGCCGGAACCGGCCATGATTACGGCCTGTGCTGGGGTGCGAGGGAACCCGATTAAGCTCACCGGTCTTCTCTGGTTGAATGCCGTCATTACCGCTTCCGTGCTGTACTTGGGCTTGAAAATTTGTCCGAAAGCACGTAATACAAGCCTATCAAATCTGTGGTTCACTATTACCCCCATCCGGTCTGCTTTCATTAAGCGGCCTACTGACCAATTTCTGGAGGACTGAATACGATGAAGACCCATGTCCAATTCTTACAACGCTCTGCTACTCTGCTCATTCTGGCTTTAGTCGTCGGGAGCGTTGTGCCCGCCTTTGCCGCAGGCCAACGGCGGAGAGCGCGGCGCCCGGCGGTGCGTTATTACACTGTACCGGCTAACACAGTGATTCGCGTGCGCATAGATGAAGAGTTGAATTCCAAAACAGCTCGCGTCGGCGATCGCTTTTCGGCAACTGTTACTGAACCTATTCATAGCGGCGGCACGGAAGTGATTGCAGACGGAGCCAAAATCTGGGGCCGCGTGACTTCGGTGAGACGGGCTGGGCGCCGTACGCCGGGCAGCATTAACGTAAGCTTCACTTCCCTGGCTCAACCCAACGGCCGCAGTACCGTTATTAACGGATCGCTTGCTAGTCTGGATGCTGACGATGTGAATGCCGATAACGAAGGTTCCGTGAGGGGCACTGGCCAGCGCAAACGTGACGCTGTGTTTATTGGCGGCGGCGCCGCAACCGGAGCACTCATCGGCGCGATTGCTGGCGGCGGTAAAGGTGCAGCCATTGGCGCGATTATCGGCGGTGGACTTGGCACAGGCGCGCGCGTCTACGAGAAAGAAAAAGAAGCCGAAGTGAAATCCGGAACTGAATTCGGCGTAATTCTCAATCGTGCTATCTCATTACCGGCAAGCAGTGTTCGGTAGTTAGCACCGGAGACTACGACGATGGTTCAGGCCCCGACTCTGTTTCGCATCATCTTGCAAGTTCCAGATCTGGATCAGGCAGAAGAGTTTTATGGAGCCCTACTCGGCGATAAAGGGCGCCGTATACCGCGAGCATCGCGACACTATATCGATTGTGGGCCAGTGATCCTGGCCCTGGTCGATGTCACGTCAGAAGGCGAAACACCGAAACCAATTCCCGACAACATCTATTTCTCGACCGGCAATCTCAATGAGATTTACGAAAGGGCTAAAGCACTGAATTGCCTTTCTAACGCCGACGTGCATGGAGACAGTGCCGGTGAAGTTGTCGTACGACCCTGGGGTGAACGATCTTTTTACGTTATCGATCCCTGGGGCAATAAGCTTTGCTTCGTTGATGAGACTACGCTCTTCACGGGACGGCAATAAGAGTCATTGAGTCATCGGGTCATTGAGTCATTGAATCATCGGGTGATTGAGTCATTGAGTCATTGAGCCATTGAGCCATTGGGCCATCGGGTCATTGAATCATCGGGTGATTGAATCATCGGGTCATTGAATCATTGAATCATTGTGTGTCGTCATTACCATTGAGCTTCTGACGAGACGATAACTGAACAACCAACACCCAACCTAAATCACCCGATGACTCAATGATTCAATGATTCAATGACCCGATGATTCAATGACCCGATGACTCAATGACTCAATGGCTGGTCCCTCCTTTTTTAAGACTCCTGCCGATTTTCGTAAGTGGCTGACGAAGAATCACACCACTGCCACCGAGTTATGGGTCGGCTTCTATAAGAAAGACTCAGGCAAACCGAGCATCACCTGGCCGGAGTCTGTAGACGAAGCGTTATGCCACGGCTGGATTGATGGGATACGTAAAAGCGTAGATGAGACAAGCTATAAGATCAGGTTTACGCCCAGGCGTCCGCACAGCATTTGGAGTGCGGTTAATATAAAGCGCGTTTCGATACTGACGAAAGAAGGGCGAATGCTGCCTGCAGGAGAGAGGGCTTTCGCAGCGCGAAAGGAGTCCAAGTCAGGCATCTACGCTTATGAACAACGTCAGCCGGAGCTCCCCGAAATCTACGTCAAGGAGTTACGAAAGAATAAAGCGGCGGCAAAGTTCTTCGAGTCGCAACCGCCTTCATACCGCAAACTCGCGATGTGGTGGATCGTAAGCGCGAAGCAGGAAGAAACGAGGCTAAAGCGCCTGGCAAAATTGATCGAAGCGTCGGCCCAGCAACGCCGGGTGTAACTGAAACAGATTTTGCCACAGAGTTGCGCGGATAAACGCGGATAAGAAAACGATCAGTCGAGCCAAATAGTGCTTAATGAAGCTGAAGGGTGCTCTCTTTTTCATCCTAATTCTGCGTTCATCTGCGTAAATTGTGGCTGATTTACCTCATTGGTTCTTATGGCAATAAATCTTGAAGAAGCCCAACCCTCCGCTTCAACTGCTACTCCTGAGGTCTGTCCAAACTGCGGTTCCGATCTTTTAGGAGAGTATTGTCACACGTGCGGTCAAAAGAGAATTCATCGAAACGAATTCGCAATTAAACGCTTTACCAAACATGCGGTTCACGAGCTTACCCATCTCGATTCCAACAAGATTCTTAAAACCCTGGCTGCAGTTCTATTTAAACCCGGAGTTCTTGCACAAGAATATTTGTCCGGGCGCAAGGGAAAATTCATAGGCCCCATCAGGTTATACCTGACGTTCAGCGCGATCTATTTTCTTTTCGCTTGGGGAGCACTAGCAGACGCCCGAGGCGGCGGTGCAGCAACCGCAGCTCGCAATCCGGCAACGATCGCGATGGCCCGGCAAAGAGGTATCGATCCTAAATCGCTGGCCGAGAAAGCTTATGAAAAAGCGGAGAAATATTCCGGGATGTTCAGATTCGCAAGTGTGCTGATTTCGGGATTGTTTCTTTCCCTGCTCTACATCGGAATGAAGAGATTCTATGTGGAGCACCTGATTTTCTCGCTCTACTATTATTCATTCGACTTTTTCATGAAGAGCATCTTTGCCCTGGGTTTCATCGTGGTCGCGGCGCTTGGCGCAAAGCTGCCGAGTATCGTTCTAAATCTCTTTTATCCTGTTGCTTTGTTGTATCTCATCTTTGCGTTGCGTCGCGTCTATAGACAAACCTGGCCCATTACCATCGTGAAGGCGGTTGTATTGTTTCTTTGTGAGACGCTCTTGTTTATCGCCGTCAACATTGCTGGCTTCATAATCGCTTTTTCCAGGGCGTAAGCACGTACAGACTTAGACTCCCTTCAGCCCGGAGGACCCTTGACTCTTATTTTTCAATCGATCCTTGTCGTGATCGTTACGCTCCCCGTTTGGGTCATGCAAAACAGTGGCGTAATGGCGCGGCTTCGCGGAATCAGCGCGGTCAACAATCAGGTGGTCTGGGCCAGCGGATCTGACAGCACTGTCCTTCGCACTGAAGATGGTGGCGTGACCTGGAAGAAACTGGCAGTTACAGAAGACAAACTCGATTTTCGCGACATCGATGCGATCGACGAGCAGACTGCATATGTGCTCGCGACTGGCAACGGAGACGCCTCGCGCATCTATAAGACTACTGACGGGGGAGCAACATGGTGCCTCCAGTTCAAGAATACTGACAAGCAGGCCTTTTACGACTCGATGTCTTTTTGGGACGCCAACCACGGAATCGTCATCGGCGATTCGATAGCAGGTAAGTTCTGTATCTTGATTACTGCCAACGGCGGTCGTACCTGGAATCGAGTCCCGCCGGAATCTTTGCCAGCTGCGCTCCCTAACGAAGGCGCTTTCGCGGCAAGCGGGACAAACATCGCCTTGTGGGGAACTTCGCACGCATGGATTGGGACCGGCGGTGCCGCGAAGTCTCGTGTGCTGCGGACTTCAAACCGGGGACGGACCTGGAAGATTGCCGACGCGCCGTTACACGCTGGATCCACAGCAGGGATTTTCTCAATTGCTTTTCGCGATGCGCTTCACGGAGTTATTGTCGGCGGTGACTACTCCAAAGAAAGTGACGCTGTAGACAATCTGGCAGTCACGAGCGACGGCGGTATCACCTGGAGATTGCGAAAAGGACTTTCAGGCTACCGTTCGGTCGTCGCCTATGTCCCGAAGCATTCGGGGAAGACTAAGACGGTGGTGGCGATTGGTCCGTCAGGTTCGGATTACTCGATTGATGGCGGACTGAACTGGAAGCGTCTTGAGGGCCCGGGTTTCGACACCTTCAGTTTTGTGCGCACACGACGGCGCGGTGCTGTGGGTTGGGCTGCCGGCAAAGATGGAGCAATTGGGAAGCTTACTCTTGAATAATTAATAGCGTAGGTGGTTTCGAGTTTCGAGTTCAGGGTTTCGCGGTAATACCAACTCGGAACTTGGAACCCGAAACTCGAAACTTCCTGCGCTCGTTGGGAACATCCACCTGCCCACCATCGTTTCTCACCATCGTGAAAAAAATCGTTCGCAGAGTAGCTTTAGTTTTAGTCGTCCTCGTCGCGCTTGTCGCAATCGCAGCGGCGGCAATGATTGGGCCTTACTATTTTCGCGTTCAACATTTCCCGGCAGACACCGCTGCCGGATATCACGCTGACTTTTATTTGTACGTCTCGCCTGGAGCAAAAGCTGCGGTAAGCAGCGGCGGTCCACAAACAATTCTTGTTCAGCCAAACAATTCGGGAACCAATTCTGACGACCCGCAGGTACATCGAAGCGATGCCTGGTGGACGGGTTGGGAACGTCAAGCCATTGCTGATGAGCTTGGGGTGATCTTGTTAGTGCCTGCTTTCGTTCGCCCCGGCACAGATTGGCAGATCTACACGCATGCTCTCGACCGCGACTCATTAACAACTAAGCGCAATGATCTCGCACGGCTCGATCTTCAATTATTGGCGATGGTTGATCAGGCACGAAGCAGCCTGACTCAACAAGGTATCCGGACTGAGGAAAAGTTTTTGATTCAGGGTTACTCGGCCAGCGGGATGTTCGCGAACCGCTTTGCCCTGTTACATCCCACGCGCGTGAAAGCAGTCGCGGTCGGTTCACCGGGCGGTTGGCCAATCGCACCGGCGCCAATGTTCGGCGGCGAAGCTTTGCCTTATCCGGCTGGCACCGCAGACCTTGAAACTCTCACGGGAAAACCATTCGACTCAGAAAGTTTTAAGTCGGTACCACAGCTAATCGTCATGGGTTCGCTTGATGACAACGACTCCCTCGACTTTCGCGACGGATGGGATGAAGCACCTGCTGGACTCGTCGATCGACTGTTCGGCAAGGATCCGCAAGCACGTTGGAAGCATAGCGAGAATGTTTACAAGACGGCTGGAACGAACGCGCAATTCTTGTTGGTTGATGGCGTCGGACACGATCGCAAGGCACTCCAGAGCTACTCGACTGATTTTTTCAAGCGAGTGCTGGGACGGTAGTTCTGGGATTGACGATTGCCGATTGACGATTGCCAATTGGTCCGTTACGAAAGCAGCAAATCGAAAATCGGCAATCGGCAATCGGCAATGGGAGGGCCACTAAGCAACACGAACGAACACGAATAACCCGAACCAAACTAAAATTTTCAGCAGTCCTTCTTGCACAATCCAGCCAGCGACGGCACAATCTCGCATTCAGTTGTGACCTGGTTTTCCGAAAAAAATCCACTATGAGCAAAAATGAAGTAGACCGGCGGAGATTTATTCGCTCTGCTTTCGGTGCAAGCGCCGTTGCATTGCTGGACACGACTCTGCCAGCGCGGATTTTTCCGGCCAGCGCGAAAGCCCTGGCATCAGCGGCTGAGAAGAAACGCTATTTCGCGCCCGTCAAAGTCGAACGCAGCCGGCTGATTCGCACAATCGTGGGCCTGAGACCTTTTCGTCGTGAAGGATTCGTGGTTGAAGCGACCCGAGCCGGTGAAAAGTATCTAGTCCACAACTATGGGCATGGCGGCGCCGGCGTCACGCTTTCCTGGGGAACGTCGTCACTGGCAGTTGACCACGTTCGCAATTTCAACCTGCCGGCCGGTTCGCATCAGTTTGCAGTGCTGGGCTGCGGAGTTATGGGATTGACCACTGCGCGGTTAATCCAACGACGAATCGGGGGTGGAGTGACGATCTACGCTAAGAATCTGCCTCCCGAAACGACATCGAATATCGCCGGCGGCTTTTGGTCTCCCGTGTCTGTTTATGACAAGCAGCGGATCACAACCAGTTTCTCTCAACAGTTCCATTCCGCTTGTCTAATCTCACATCGCGCATTTCAAACTCTTGTTGGAGCGGATTACGGCGTTCGCTGGATTGACACGTTTGAATTGCTTAGCGGGCCGGACGCACTGGAAAACGAACCAGCCGGCGGCGCTCAGCTTTATCCTGATATCCGGATTCACAAGGACGCGAAACGGTATTTCGGCGTGGATTACGTGCGGCAGTACAGCACGATGCTGATCGAGCCGCACACCTATCTCAATTCTCTGCTGCGTGATTTTCACCTCGCGGGCGGCAAGGTCATCGTCAGGGAATTTAAGAGCCGCGACGAGATCGCTAATTTAAGCGAGCAAGTGGTCTTTAATTGCACCGGGCTCGGCAGCAGGGAGCTCTTCGACGATCGCCGTCTGATTCCCGTGCGCGGACAGCTGGAGGTCTTGTTACCCCAGCCTGAGATTGATTACACCTACCTCAGTGACTCACCCCACATGTTTCCGCGGCGAGACGGGATCATTCTGGGCGGCACATGGGATCGTAACAGGTGGGACCTTGAACCCGACGCCGAACAAACAGCCGGCCTGCTCGAGGCTCATGCAGAAATAATGAAACGAGTGAAGCGATGAGCGGCGATAGCCACAGTTCGCCGACGCGTAGCGGCGAAGTGATTTTAGCCCGGCCTTTCAAGGCCGGGATCATGATAAACGTTTACCGCATCGCGTCAGCGATGCCTGGTCGATCCCGACGCTAAAACATTCGGTCGCTACGCGACGGGGAACTTCGTCGGGGCGGCGGTACCCGGCCTTGAAAGGCCGGGCTAAAATCACCTCGACGCTACGCGTCGTTCTCCTCGATTTTGCTCAATTCTTTCTTGAACACGACTAGACTAAATTTTGTAATCTCATGAGTACTGAACCAAACAAAGTTATCTATTCAATGGTGGGCGTCAGCAAGTTTTACGACAAGAAGCCAGTATTGAAAGACATTTATCTTTCCTATTTCTACGGCGCAAAGATTGGTGTCATCGGCCTCAACGGCTCGGGAAAGTCGTCGCTGCTGCGCATCCTTGCTGGTGTAGACAAAGACTTCAACGGCGAGACAGTGATCTCGCCGGGCTTCAACGTCGGCTTCCTGGAACAGGAACCGCTGATCGACGACGCCCGCACAGTTCGTGAAGTAGTAGAAGAAGCAGTTCAAGGGACTGTCGATCTGCTGAAAGAGTTCGAGGAGATCAACGCGAAGTTCGGCGAAGAGATGTCGGACGATGAAATGAATTCCCTGCTCGAGCGCCAGGGAGTGGTGCAAGAAAAACTGGATCAACTGGACGCCTGGGATCTCGACTCGCGTCTGGAAATGGCTATGGATGCATTGCGTTGCCCGCCGCCGGATACTCAGGTGAGAGTTTTATCGGGAGGGGAACGGCGGCGTGTGGCGCTGTGTCGTCTGCTTTTGCAAAAGCCGGATATTTTGTTGCTCGATGAGCCAACAAATCATCTTGACGCTGAATCGGTTGCCTGGCTGGAGCAACATCTACAGAAATATGCCGGGACGATCATAGCTGTGACTCACGATAGATACTTTCTCGACAACGTGGCCGGCTGGATTCTCGAACTCGATCGCGGCGCCGGCATCCCCTGGAAAGGCAATTACACTTCGTGGTTGGAACAGAAGCAGGAACGGCTGCGGCGTGAAGAAAAATCAGAAAGCGATCGTCAGAAAACTCTGCAACGCGAATTGGAATGGATTCGCATGTCACCTAAGGCGCGACACGCGAAAGGTAAGGCGCGCATCAACTCTTACGAAGCAATGCTGCAACAGGAGTCGGAAAAGCGGCGTGAAGATTTAGAGATCCATATTCCGCCCGGCCCGCGTCTCGGCAATGTCGTGATCGAAGCTGATAAAGTCAGCAAAGCCTATGGCGCCAAACTACTCATCGACGACATGACCTTCGCACTACCGCCCGGCGGTATTGTGGGCGTGATTGGCCCTAATGGAGCGGGCAAGACAACATTGTTCCGCATGATTACCGATCAAGAACAACCTGATAGCGGCACAATTCGTATCGGCGAAACAGCGGTGCTCGCGTATGTCGATCAAAGTCGAACTCTCGATCCGGAGAAATCCATTTGGGAAGAGATCTCCGGCGGCACGGATCTTTTGAAACTCGGGAATCGCGAGGTGAACTCGCGCGCCTACGTCGGCAGGTTTAATTTCTCCGGCTCAGATCAGCAGAAGAAGGTTGGCATGTTATCCGGCGGCGAGCGCAATCGCGTTCACCTGGCGAAGATGTTGAAAGAGAGCGCGAACGTGCTTCTGCTGGATGAACCGACTAACGATCTGGACGTCAATACGCTGCGCGCTCTGGAAGAAGCGTTGGAAAACTTTGCTGGTTGCGCCGTGGTCATCTCGCACGATCGGTGGTTTCTCGATCGCATCGCCACGCACATTCTTGCGTTTGAAGGTGACAGTAAAGTTGTCTGGTTTGAAGGTAACTATTCCGAGTACGAGGCTGACAGAAAGGAGCGGCTTGGCGCCGCTGCGGAACAACCACATCGGATTAAGTACCGGCAATTGACTCGGGGATAAGTTCCGTTCCGTTTTCCCCGCAGGGACAGAGTTAGTAGCAGTGGGCCACGCCCACGGGTTAGATTTTGTACTTGGATGCCGACCCCCCCAAAGGGTTCGAACATCTAGCGCGGAGTATGACCCTTTCAGGGTCAGATACATGTGTCCGTTTGCACCGTGGGCGTTGCCCACGGCTATTTAATTTGTCCCCTTCGGGGACTTGGTTTGCTTGATGACCCGGCGAAAGACTGCAAAGCAAGCTCACCAAAGTTCTCCGCCTGTGGACAAAGCAGGCATCAAAAAACTTTTCTCCGAAGAGAATCGCGGATTACTACTCGACATCTTTGTCTTCCTGGCAAACATTCTCGTGATGCAGATCTTGTCAGAGGGCGTGATCGAACTCTTTCGGCAAGTCTCAGCCGAAGACTCAACCGCAAAACTGCTTCTCGGCTTGATGTTTCTGGCGATGTGGATACTGCCGGCGCTTGGCGCTGTGCTCAAGCGCTGGCATTTCCACCAGCGACTGAAAGCCACAGGAAAGACATTCGATAGCGAGTACAGCAAGTTAGCCGGGTGTCTATTCAATCCAATCTTTTATTTCTGTCTGAATCTGGTGATTACTTCTGTGGTCCTCACAGCCCTTGGCGATGCGTTTTTCGGTAAGTCCCTGCTGAACAACGGCCCGCTCTTTGTCCCACTGGTGATCGCCGGGTTTGTACTGACAGTGGTGCAGACGTATCTAATCTACCGTTACTTTTCAGCGCCTAAGGCGCCTCCACGCGCTGAATTTCTGCGAGATCCCCGTAGCGAAGGCCTGGGTGACCTCTGCCTCTTCATCAACATGATGTTCTTTCAAATCTTCTGGAATATGTTGGCCTTCGCACCTCTGGGGCGTCCCAGCTGGTGTGTTGGAGTTTGGCGGCAGACTATTCTTTCTCAGTTTCATTGCCTTACTGTTTTACTTCCCTCCGCGCATGTTCTACCTGGCGGAAGACATCCATCGTCCGCGCACCTGGCTAACGATGCTGCTCGCCAACTCGCCGGTGATACTTCGGGTACTCTTTGGCGCGACTGCGCACGGAATGATTGGCTGGTAGCAGTAGGGAATCAATAGCGACCGCTCAAGCATCGCAGACGATCGGTACAGTACGGGAGCGGTAGCGACCGCATCCAATCGACGGAACCAATAGGCGGACCTGATTGAGTGTTCTTGGTCGACGGTTGTCAATCGCGCTAGCTGCATGCGGTCGCTACCGCTCCCGTACTGTACCGAGTGGTTGTGACCGTTGCGCGCAGGCACTATAGCTCCGTAAGTGTATTTGCTTTGATCAATGCAGAACTGGGACGTAATAGTGATCGGAGGCGGCGCTGCCGGTTTGTTCTGCGCAATTACGGCCGGGAAGCGTCGGCGCCAGGTGTTGCTCCTGGAACATACCGCGCGAGTGGGAAAGAAAATTGCCATCTCGGGTGGTGGGCGCTGCAACTTTACTAATCTTTATTCAAACCCGGATTCGTTTCTTTCCGCGAACCCGCACTTCTGCAAATCAGCGTTGGCTCGCTACACCCCCAGGGACTTCATCGCGCTTGTTGAGCGTCACGGAATTGCTTATCACGAAAAAAAGCTTGGCCAGCTTTTTTGTGACGGGAGCTCCCAACAGATCATTGACATGCTATTGCAGGAATGTGAAACGGCGGGTGTCGTGGTGCGCTGCGGTGTGGAGGTTCAGAACATCACAAGGATTGAAGATGGTTCGTTTGAACTGCAAACGAATCGAGAGACACTGCGGGCACTTCACTCGTCATCGCAAGTGGCGGCATTTCAATTCGCCAGCTCGGCGCGACGGATTTCGGATACCGCGTAGCGCAACAGTTTGGTTTGGACATAGAACAACCACGCCCGGCACTCGTGCCGCTGACTCTTCCACCGACTATTCAAGAGCGCCTGAGACCGTTAAGTGGGATTTCAGTTGAAGTAATTGTGAGTTGTAACGGTCATCATTTCAGGGAGCAGATGCTCATCACACACCGGGGACTCAGCGGCCCGGCAATTTTGCAGATTTCGTCCTATTGGCGACCTGGGCAACCGCTGAAGATCAATCTGCTGCCGGACGAAGACATGACGGAGCTGCTAGTTAGCGAAAGTGGATCCGACATTGAGCTCGCAAATCTGTTGGCGCGTCACTTACCTAAACGCTTCGCACGCGCCTGGTGCGACCTCTTCGCCAATTCCAAGCCATTAAAGCAGTATCATCCGGTTGAGCTAAAACAGATAGCAGAGCAACTTCAACTGCTGACTCTCATTCCCTCAGGCACTGAGGGCTTTAAAAAGGCTGAAGTCACGGCTGGTGGGGTTTCGACCGCGGAACTTTCATCGCAGACGATGGAAGCCAAACTTGTCCCCGGTCTTTATTTTATCGGCGAGGTGGTAGATGTGACCGGGCACCTCGGAGGTCACAACTTCCAATGGGCCTGGGCTTCTGCGTTCGCCGCGGGCGAGGTGGTATAAGAGGTGATTCAAGTCCCTGTAAGGGACAAATTTAATAGCCGTGGGCACCGCCCACGGTGCGAACATAGACAACAGTATTTGACCCTGAAAGGGTCATACTTGTGCGGCTCAGGTTCGACCCTTTCAGGGTCGTCCTCAGCTCCTCGAATTCCGGGGGCGTCGCGAAACGCTCGCCCCCGGCTATTAACTTGCACGCTTTCAGCGTGCACGTTCGTTAACAAGAGCGCCATGGCGGCTTCGCTCGGCCAGTGCTTTCCACATTTAAAGGACATTCCGATGATTCTTAAAACTATCTTGCCGTTCTTTAACCGAAACCTTTTCACTTCTCTTTTTGTAGCGATCGTCGCGTCCTGTGGAGCTACCCAAGCTCAAGTCACAACGCTGCCCGATGAGCGACCCGCGAATTTCAAAGCTACAAATGAAGACTTCGATCACGTGCGTCGCGATGTGATGGTCCCGATGCGCGATGGTGTGAAGCTGCATACGGTGATCCTCGTTCCCAAGGGCGCCAAAAGAGCACCAATCCTGCTGACCCGAACGCCGTATAACGCGACCGCGCTTACTAGTCACGCCGAGAGTTCTGATTTGGGGTCAATTCTCAGCGGCTATGACAACGCGACTGAAGTGATTGTGGAAGGAGGTTATATCCGCGTAGTGCAGGATGTCCGCGGGATGTATGGCTCCGAAGGCGAATATGTAATGAACCGCCCACTGCGTGGTTCGCAGAATCCCACAGCGGTGGATCATTCCACTGACACTTTCGACACCATTGATTGGTTAATTAAGAACATTCCTGAAACAAACGGTAGAGTCGGGATTATCGGTATCTCATACGACGGTTTTCTACCGCTGATGGCCCTCGTGAATCCGCATCCGGCATTGAAAGTCTCGGTGCCAATGAATCCGATGGTTGATGGTTGGATTGGCGACGACTGGTTCCACAACGGCGCCTTTCGACAGCAAATGATTCCCTACGTCTATCAGCAACAAGCGACGCGCATGAACGAAGCGAAGTGGTGGACGACCCACTTCGACGACTACGACATGTACATGCAAGCGGGTTCAGCAGGCGAATTGGGACGCCGTCGCGGTGTGGAACAGATGGGTTTCTGGCGCAAGATTCTGGAGCATCCTAACTACGATGCGTTCTGGCGCGATCAAGCAGTGGACAAGATTCTCGCGAAGGAACCGCTTAAAGTTCCTGTCATGCTTGTTCACAGCCTCTGGGATCAGGAAGACATCTATGGTGCGCCTGCCGTTTACAAAGCCATCGAGCCAAAGGACACGGGCAACGACAAAGTTTTCCTGGTGATGGGACCTTGGCATCACGGGCAAATGATTGGCGATGGCAACTCGTTGGGCGCCTTAAAATTTAACAGCGATACCGCGCTCACTTTTAGACGCGAGATTCTGGCGCCATTCCTTGCACAGTATCTAAAGGATGGCGCTCCTAGAGCAGGAATCGCGCCCGTTGTTACATTCGAAACTGGAACCAACACCTGGCGACGCTTGCAATCGTGGCCCGCTGGCTGTGACAGGGACTGCACAATCAAGTCTACGCCGCTTTATCTCAACGCCGGATTGAAGACCAGTTTTACCGCGCCACGAGCTAACGATGCTGAATACGAAGAGTATGTCTCGGATCCGGCCAAACCCGTTCCATTTCGTTCGCGGCCAATCAAGCCTGCGGGTGGACCTTACTGGGCGCGTTGGCTGGTGGACGATCAACGCGAGGCTTCAGGTCGTCAGGATGTTCTCGCTTTCGTTTCAGACGTTCTCGATGCGCCACTGAAGATTAGTGGAGAGCCGCTGGTAAATCTCGTCGCAGCCACGACGGGAACTGATGCAGATTGGGTAGTGAAGTTGATCGATGTCTATCCCGATCAGGTAGCGGGTCAGGCGGAGATGGGTGGATATCAATTGATGGTTGCTGGCGACATACTGCGCGGAAGATTCCGCGAAGGCTTCGAAACTCCTAAGCCGATTGCTGCTAATCAACCGCTGCGTTATCGCTTCGCCTTACCAACGGCAAATCACGTTTTCTTACCGGGCCACCGGATCATGGTGCAGATACAATCAAGTTGGTTCCCGCTTTACGATCGCAATCCCCAAACGTTCGTTCCCAATATCTTTTGGGCCAAACCGGGAGATTATCGGAAGGCAACTCAGCGGATTTATCACGGGGCTGGTGCAAACCGCGCGAGCTATGTTGAGTTACCGGTGGTGAGTAGGAGGTAAGTTTCGGGTTTCGAGTTCCAGGTTTCAGGTTTCAGGTTTCAGGTTCCGATGAGACTTGGGACTTGAGACGAACTTGTGCTAGTCTAAGTCTCAAAAATTTGGCTGACCGCTAAGCTAAGCTCAGGCAGGACTAACGATTTCAATCTCTCGTCCTTAGCGAACAAGACGCCTGCAGCAAAAGTCTTGGCCGTTTGCTGTCGCACTTCGATCGTTTTCTTCACTTCATCCACAAGCCACAGCTCCTTAACGTCTAGTGCGGCATAGGTGTCGGCCTTGGTGTTGCGATCGTAGATAGCCGAACCGGGTGAGATAACCTCGATCACTAGATCCGCCGTGGTGCGATGTTCGGGATCCAGGGCGGCTTCTGTGTCCGCTGAAACATAAAACAGATCAGGCTCGAGGTAAGTGTTCGGACTCGTCCAGATCGCGGCTCTCGGCACATACAAAGTTCCTGTATTGCCAGACTTGATCAGATGTTCTGAGAGTAAGCGGATCAACCTGCTGACAGCGTTGTCGTGAGTATAGCCAGGCGGAGGGGTCATGTAGAGGACTCCGGCGATGAGTTCGAGTTTAGAGTGATCGGGAGGTTCGGGAAGCGCCCAGAATTCTTCCAGCGTGTAGGTCTTTACTAGAGGAGAAGTGTTTACCCAAACCATATAGATTCTCCAGTGAGGATTAGCGTGAAGTATATCATCTGTTTCAGGTTTCAGGTTTCAGGTTTCAGGTTCCGAGTTCAAGTTTCAGGTTTCAAGTTTCAGGTTGAGACTTCAAGTACTTCAAGACTTAAGACTTGGAACCTAAGACTTGAAACCTGAAACCTGAAACCTGAAACTTGAAACCTCAAACCTCAAACCCGAAACTCGGAACTCGAAACTTTTTTACCACACAGCGTCATGGCGTTCGCGGACGCCGTAAGCCTCTTTCAACTCGATGCCGCCGGGAAGCGTTCCGCGATAGGTACCAAACCAGTGGAAGTAGTCTGAACGAATCAGCAAGTAGTTGTCGTGCGCTTCGATCAGTTGTTCCGGCTGAAAGCTAAGGGTGCCGCCTTCTGCGAATGAGACTGTACTCAAGTCTGCCGCAAAAGCGTTTGGCCCGACTTCCTGGGCCGAATCATCTATCCAGATTGTACGTTCGCTATTTGTTGGCGTATCAAAAAGTCCGGTTATCGCGTTGAAAGCGACTAGCCGGCCGTGTTGATCCATGCCCGCGCCGGCGGCCCAGCGCCATTGCGTGTGACGTTCGTGATATCCAGCATTCACGTCGACGAACATCACACCGGACACTTGTCTGCTCACGGCCCCGTAACGCACAGTACCTTGCGCGAAGCGCGAATAGTCTTTATGTGACCAGATGTAGGCGCGAGCCGCCGGGCGGTACACTTCGAAGCTCATGGAATTCTCGAAACCGACATCGATTAACACGTCACCGTCCACGAGGCCTACATGATTAGGCTTCAGTTGTGCGCGCGATCCGAAAATGTGCGAGTCTTGCCGAAACTGTCCGGCGGCGCGGTCCCAGATGCCCCAATACTCCTGGCGCAGCGGTCCCACATTCACCTGCGCTACGCAAAAAGAGAGTTCGCGGCTCCAGAAAGAGACGTAATGCCAACTCTTGCGCAATTGGCCGGCACGTAACAATGAAAGATGTTGAGGTGGTAACGGGACACTCGTTGGCCGATCACTACCATCACCGCGATAAGGTTGGTCAGTTGGGGACATGGCCTCGATCATAACCTGACTTTTGCCGGACGAGTTGCAGTAACGCAAAATATTCTGTATGAGTCAGCAACTCCCAGTCTCAGCTTAACGTAATAGGGAGCGGAGGTCCTGCTATGTACTGCCAATCCTGCGGAATCGCCATTGCCCAGTCGATGAAGTTCTGCAACCGCTGCGGGACTTCTGTTACGACTCAGGACACGGCGGAGATCAAGAGGTCCGAAAAACGTCTGGACGACTATCTCGACGGGTTGTTTTGGATAACGGTGATGGGTGTAGCAATCACGGCCGGCGGCTTGTTGGTACTGAAGAAAGCCGATCTCGGTGACAGGTTCCTGCTGGCTTTCATGATTCTCAGCTCGACCGCCTTCATTATAAATTTTGCGATCAGTCTCTGGATGGTTCTGGGTATGGTCAGGAGTTCCAAAGACCAAAAGATGCTTCAGACGCCGCCGGCTGACACTAATGAGCTAGCGCCAATGAAGTCCGCTCCGATGCTGCAGCCAGCCGCAAGTGTCACTGAAAACACCACTCGATCATTTGAGCCAGTTTACAACAAGCGAAATTTAGAATAGTTCTTTATGATGTTTCCTTCATGACATCACCAGCCGTAACAGGCGCTCAGCCGCAGCGTCTTAAGGAAAACGCATTCAGTCTTTCTCTATTCCTATTTGTCTTGATCGTTGCTGTCTTTATCGGAGCGCGACTTTGGCGACTAACCACTTCCTGTCTCTGGTTCGACGAAATCTTTGGGGTGCATGCCGCGCGGCTCGACTGGAAACCGATGTTTCAATTTGTCGCTGCCGACCTCATTCACCCGCCGCTCTTCTATGTCCTGCTCAAAATCTGGATCGCAATTGGCGGAGAGTCGCTACTTTGGCTGCGCTTGTTACCAGTATTGTTGAGCGTTGCAGCGGTTGTTCCCATCGTTCTGCTTTGCCGAGCGCTAAAACTTAGTCTTTGGCAAACCAACATCGCACTCGCACTGCTCGCGGTGAACGGCTATCTGATCAAGTACGCCCAGGAAGTCAGGATGTACAGTCTGCTCTTCCTTCTAACTTGCGCTTCGCTTTGGTTGTTCTTGAAATTTAGTGAGTCGGCAAATGTGAAGCGCCTCTGGCTCGCACTGTCGGTGGTGAATCTGCTGCTGGTTTACTCGCATTACTACGGATGGATTGTAGTCTTCGTGGAATTATTTCTGCTGTTACTTTGGTGGCGCGAAAAAGTCTTAAAGTTTCTTTTGACTGTTCTGGCACTGATCCTCAGTTACCTTCCCTGGCTTTACCTCATGACAATCTCCAGGGAGCCGGGTCGAGGGCTGGCACAAAATATAGGATGGGTACCCCGGCCAGGGTTGAGCGATGTGGCTCAATTCTTCGCGCTCTTGAATACACCTTTTTTCTTCCGTCAGAGTTCGGCGGCAGGTTCGCTGAACGATATCTGGAACATCGGCGTTTCCCTGGTGCTCGTTGGTGTACCTCTGGCGTTTCTGATTTGGCCAAGTCTTAAAAGGCAAGGCCCGTCTGATCGAACAATTCAAATGCTGGCGGGTTTAGCTCTTCTGCCGATCGCACTCGTGCTCGTTCTAAGTTGGGTGTTGCCACATTCGGTCTGGGGCACGCGTCACTTAATCGTTGTGGCGGCGCCTTTTTCGATTCTGGCAGCGATAGCGCTGACCCGGCTACGCATCTCCTGGTTGAAAACGGTATGTCTCATTCTGATCGGTTGCTGGGTCTTGCTGAATGGTGCGGCTACTCTGATGCGGCGTCCATTGAATCCAATTTGGTGCACTTGGGAACCGCTCGCGCAACAGCTAGTGACGGCCGAAACCAACAAAACTTCAACAGTGCACGTGTATACGTTTGAAGACCTTGTTGGTTACCACTTCTGGTTTGCCTTTGCCGATCCGAGACTGCAAATCGATCCCGCACAGATTCAAGGTGCACGTTGTCAAAGGAGTTCGGGGACTACGCGAGGATCGGGCATACTTTCTGCCCAGGCGTTTCTACGAGATTGAGACCCAGGACGGTGCGGCCTTTAAAGGAGATTCGATTTGGCTGGCGTTTAGAAGCTCGCAGTGGGATCCAGCGCGTCCACCGTTGAACTTGATTGCAGCGCAGGGATTTGAGACGGGGAAGGTTTTTGAATTGCAGGCTCAAGGGCAAAAATCATTTGTGGTAGAACTTCGACGAAAAGGTCAAACACAATGATCGTGGGAAGAGTTCAACAAATCTGGCGTCATGCGGTGAAATCAATGGCCGGCGAAAAGCTGGAAGACTGCGAGGTCAGGGCAAAAGGGATTCCTGGCGATCGCGGTTGGGCCGTGCGAGATGAAACCACAGGAGAGATCACAAACGGCAAGCGAATTCCGCTGCTGATGCAGTGCCGCGCGACTTATCGTTTTCCTCCCGCCGCCGGTGTGAATACCGAAGTAGACATTGTTTTGTCCGACGGCACCGTTACAGCAACAGATGATACCGATGTGAATGCCCACCTCTCGCGAGTGTTTGGCAAACCAGTAACGCTTTGGCCGCTTCAACCTGCGACTGCCACCGAGTTTTACCGGCGCACAGGCGCCAGCGCTCGTATCGCCGGACGTCTTACGCGCTTCAGCGGCTTTCGTGCGCTGTTACCGACCCTGACCAGCTTCGGCACGATGAACCGGCAAATGCGCGAGATGTTCAGTCGCGAAGAAGGTGAACCAATTCCCGATCTTTCAAAGATGCCGCAGGAGGTGCTTGAATACACATCTCCACTTGGAACTTACTTCGATGCTTTCCCGATTAACTTACTAACGACGGCTTCGTTGCAAGCGATGGCGCGATACAATCCCACAGCGATTTGGGACGTTCGTCGATTTCGTCCGAACTTTGTTGTGGAAACGGTTGGAGAACTTGAGGGATTGGTAGAAGCTGGATGGGCCGATCGGACAATCCGTTTGGGTGAGGTGGAATTGAAACTGGAGATACCCTGCGCGCGTTGCGGCATGACTACTCACGCGCAGGAGGGTCTGCCGAAGGATCCTTCGGTGCTACGCTCTGTTGTTAAAGACGCGAACCAGAATATGGGAATCTATGCGAGTGTGATTTCAGGCGGGCGGGTGATTGTCGGTGATGAGGTGACACTCATCTGAAGATCGGTATTTGTTTTGGTTTTTGGTTTTAGGCCTTTGGTCTTTGGCATTTGGTTTTCACCTCTGTGATTGTTCTGCTCTCCGCTTTCTGCCCGCTGCTTTCTGCCTTCTGCCCGCTGCTTTCTGCCTCTCTGCCTTCTCCTGCCTTCCTGCCTTCTGCCCTCTTCCTTCTGCTTTCTCAGAACAATTCCTGCAACGCATCGTCCACTGATCTAACGCCAACCACTTTCACTCCCAATAGTCGTTCTAACCCAGCTGTGTTTGAAGAAGGAATTACGATCTTCTTAAACCCCAGTGCCTGCGCTTCACGTGCTCGCACCGCTGCCTGCATAGTGCCTCGCACTTCACCAGTGAGTCCGACTTCACCAAAGACTGCAGTGTGCGGGTCGATCGGACTGTTCTTGAAACTCGACGCGATCGCCGCTACAACGCCGAGGTCGGCAGCCGGCTCGTCGACTTCGAGGCCACCGGCAATGTTGACGAACACATCGTCGCCGGACACCTGTAAGCCCGACCCGCTTTTCCAGCATCGCGATTAAGAGTGCCACCCGATTCTGATCAACGCCCTGCGTCATCCGTCGACCTGACCCGTATTTCGCACCCGAGACCAGGGCCTGAATCTCGACAAGCAGTGGGCGAGTGCCTTCCATGCAAGCGGTAACCACCGAGCCCGCGACATTGTGCGGTCTTTCCTGCAGAAACATTTGCGAGGGATTTGCTACGGGCATTAACCCGGCAGCGGTCATTTCAAAGATGCCTACTTCGTTTGCGGCGCCAAACCGGTTCTTGGTCGCCCGGACGATGCGATGGTTGTGATGCCGCTCGCCCTCGAAATACAAAACCGTATCGACAATGTGTTCGAGCGTGCGCGGGCCGGCAATGGAACCGTCTTTGGTGATATGGCCGATCAGAAATACAGGAAGTGCGCGGTTCTTCGCCAGCAGCAGGAATTGATGTGCGACTTCCCTCACCTGCGATACCGAGCCTGGGGCAGACTCGATCATGGCTGAGAAGACAGTTTGAATTGAGTCAACGATGATGGCGCCGGGTTTTAGCCGCTCGACTTCATGAAAGATATTCTCGAGGTTTGTTTCCGGAAGCAGATAGAGATTGGTTGCCTGAAGTTTCAGACGCTCACCACGGAGCTTGATTTGCCGTTCCGACTCCTCACCAGAAATGTAAAGAACCTTCGTCCCGGCTGAACTTAATTTGTCGGCGACCTGCAGCAGCAGAGTGCTCTTTCCGATCCCGGGATCGCCGCCAATCAGCACCAGGGTTCCGGGAACAATGCCACCGCCCAGCACGCGATCGAATTCAGTAACACCGGAGGGAACGCGAACGTCGTCCTGTGATTCAATTTCGTCGTAGGCAACTGCTGTGACCTCGCGAAGTTTGAATCCATTGCGTGGCCCCCTCTTGACAGTTGGCGCCCGCTCTTCGACAAGTGAGTTCCATTCGCCGCATTCAGGACACTTGCCCAGCCACTTGTTACTCTGGTGGCCGCAGTTCTGACAGCTGAAGACTGTACTGGATGATTTTTTCAATAGTGGTGCCTTTCTGGATTAGTGCAGTTCGATGGCCGGCAGCGACCGAAATCAAAGGTTGCAGCCACTCGGTACAGTACGGGAGCGGTAGCGACCGCATTCAAGAAGTATGACGGTGTGGTTGAAACATTGAGGCACTTTGGGTCTCACCGTTGAATATTCATTTAGCTATATGCGGTCGCTACCGCTCCCGTACTGTACCGAGTCGACCTCTCGAGGGTCCACGCCCAAACTGCATCATTGCCGCCTTTCCGAGCAGCCGACAAGCGTCGATGACTTTCAGATCCATAATCAGCTCTTAGCCTGCATCGGGTTATTAAACACAGCTGGTCTCCTTCAATAGAAATTTAGATTATCTCACATCAATTCAAAGACGCCGTGTTTACGAAACCACCAAAAGACCTAGCCCCTACCGCGTGGTGGTACTGACCGCGTAGGACCGCTTACATGGTTGATTGAAACTCGGTGGTCCGGGACTGACAAACTGGGTAGTGATGCAGTTTGAACGTGGACAAGGATGCAAAGGCCGACTCGGTACAGTACGGGAGCGGTAGCGACCGCTGATAGATAAGTGAATATTCAAGGGTGAGACCCAAAGTGCCCCAATGTCTCAAACCAAACCCTGATCACTAATTGAATGCGGTCGCTACCGCTCCCGTACTGCACCGAGTGGCTGCAACTTTAGATTTGGGTCGCCACTGCGCAAACCGCATCACTGTTGACAGACTGACCTTCCGGTATCTCAAACAAAATATTGACTCGCGGATCCCAACTGTGAGAAAACCTCACTTCTCTTACCACCGCCAGCAGACCGGACCTCGCATCCCGGCAAACTGGGGTTATCGTTTCCAGGCCAATAAGTGCTCTCGTACTTTCGAGTCAAGGTGTGAATCTTGAATCGTGGAGAATCTCATGAAAATGCGACCGAGTAATTTGCCAAGGCTTACGTTCCTCTGCCTGCTAGCGCTTTTCAGTGTGACCGTTGCGGTTGGACAGACGAATCCGGAGGTTGACGAAACGCCAGAACCAGCAACTGCGTCACCTTCACCTTCGCCTCAAGCTGGTGATGCCATGCCGTCGCCAGTTCCGCTCCCAAAAGTCTATGACATCGACGGCAGAATTCAGTTGGACAGCGTGGTGTTCGTCAAAGTGGATCGGCTGAAGGAGTGGGACGAAGCCAGCGACAAGAATGATCCCAGCAAGCTGATTCCATATATTAATGGCCGGGCAATTCGGGGAAATTATCCTGAGGAGGTACACGGATCTCACTACAACCTTCATTATCATTTGGAGATTACTCCGGAAAACAAGGACGTCTGGTCTGATCTTTTGCGTGAACCAACAAGCACTTACCGTCCGGTAAGCTTCACCGTAGGTCTGGAAAATCAGACGCCTTTCGACACGGATTTTGGTCCTTCTAATACACAGCCCCTTACCGTGATACCGCCTCTGTATGGGGTTATCGCTTTGTTCGTGGTTCTGTTCACATTGATCTTGTTTCTTTGGCTGGCTCGTAAAACAAACATCATCCGCGAAACTGGCTCCACTTCTGGACCTGGACCACGAAGACCTTACAACCTCGGTCGCACGCAGATGGCCTTCTGGTTCTTTCTGATTTATGCCTCTTATCTGGTGATTTGGCTGATCACCGGCGCGCTCGACACGATCACCGCTTCGTTGCTGGGGCTGATGGGTATCAGCGCCGGCACTGCTTTAGGCGAAGCCTTGATCGACTCTGGAAAGACAGATGCAAAGTCAGGACAGCTACAGAACCTTGCGGCGGAACAACAGGCTCTGGAACAAAGCGACGTGCAACTGCAGGCTCAGATCGCCGAGCTGAATAACAAGACGGAACCTGGAGATGTGGCCCTCCGTGACAGCCTAAACAAGCAACTACAAGACAACCGTACACGGCTGGCCGCAATTAACCAGCAAACTCAAACTCTCACTCCATCCCCCTCCTCAGAAGTAACAGCCGGTTTTCTTAGAGACATTCTCTCTGACGGAAGTGGCTACAGTTTTCACCGCTTTCAAATCTTCGCGTGGACCATTGTGTTGGGAATAATGTTCGTCGCTTCGGTCTACAACAATCTCACCATGCCGGAATTCAGTGCGACTCTGCTGGGTTTGATGGGACTCAGCTCGGGCACCTATATCGGTTTCAAATTTCCCGAACAGAAATAGCGACAAGGCCTGGGGAAAATAACGCCTGTAGGTTCCAGCATTTCTGGTGGCGATTAAGCCGTTTGTCCCATTTCTTACAGCAACTCCTTCACGTTTTCTGTGGGCCGGCCGAGGACTGCGCGATTGCCGCGCTCAACGATTGGCCGCTGAATCAGGTCAGGGTGTTTCACCATCAGCGAAATAAGCTCGTCATCTTTGAGGTCCCGTTTAGCGAGTCCGAGCTCTTTGTAGATTGACTCGCTGGTTCGCAGCAGATCACGTGGAGCGAGCTTCATCTTGCGAATCAATTCGGTGAGCTTCTGCTTCGTCAGCGGCTGGTTGTAGTAATTAACTTTTTCGAACGGTATGCCACTCTCCCGGAGCAGCCGATCCATTTCGCGGCACTTCGTTCACGTGGGTTTCTCATAAACGGTAATTGAGTCTTTCGTCATCTTGCTGCCTCGGATGCTTGAGCGTTTTTGGTTTTTGGTCTTTGGCTTTTGGCTTGGTTTTGATTTTGGTTTTTAGGTTTTGCAAAGACCAAAAACCAAAGACCAAAAACCGTTTTCTACGGGAATATCCCCCGAACACTCGTAGCTTCTGCAACTCGCTCCACCGCGAGAATATAAGCCCCAGTCCGCATGTCTGTGTCATGGCGCTTCGCGGTTTCGTGCACTGAGCTGAATGCGGTGCGCATAGCCGTTTCGAGGGTGTCGTTGATTTGTTTCTCTGACCAGAAGAACGAATACTGATCCTGTACCCACTCGTAATAGCTCACCGTCACCCCACCCGCATTCGCCAGGATGTCGGGAACCATAAACACGCCGGCGTCCGCGAAAACTCGATCGGCGCCGGGTGTTGTCGGTCCATTGGCGAGCTCGGCAATGATTTTTGCCTTAACCGACTCAACGTTGGAAAGCGTAATTGCATTCTCAAGCGCTGACGGCAGCAAAATGTCGCAATCAACCGTTAGAACATCGTCCCCGGGAATCTCCTTCACTCCGGCGAATCCGGTAAGACCGCCGGTTGCTTGTTTGTGTTTCAACACTGCTTGAACGTCCAGACCACTTTCGGAATACAGACCAATCTTCGAATCGCAGATCGCTACGACGCGCGCTCCATCCGAAGCCACCAGGTGCGCAATGTTTGCCCCGGCGTTTCCGCAGCCATGAATTGACACCCGCGAGCCGGCCAACGTCATTCCCTGAACTCGACATGCTTCTCGCAGCGCGTAAAGACAACCCCGCGCGGTGGCTTCACTGCGGCCTAGCGAGCCACCGAGTGAGATTGGTTTACCGGTGACAACACCAAGCTCCGTGTGTCCACGCACCATGGAAATGGTGTCCATGATCCACGCCATGGTTTGTTCATCGGTGTAGACGTCGGGGGCCGGAATATCACGATCCGGTCCGATGATCGGGGCAATCTCAAAGGCATAACGGCGCGTGAGCCGCTCCAGCTCGTTGCGGGACATGCGTTTGGGATCACAAATGACGCCGCCTTTCCCGCCGCCATAAGGGAGGTTCAGCGTCGCGCACTTCCAGGTCATCCAGGAGGCGAGAGCTTTAACTTCGTCGAGTGTTACCTGTGGATGGTAACGAATGCCGCCTTTCGCTGGCCCGCGCGCAATATTGTGCTGCACCCGATAACCCTCAAAAACCTGCACGTCGCCGCCGTCCATCTTCACTGGGATCGAAACGATTAGCTGGCGCTTGGGAGTCTCCAGCACCCGACGCATTGAGAGATCAAGATTGAGATAGTCTGCGGCGCGGTTGAACTGATGCTTGGCAATTACAAATGGATTGAGTTCTTCCTGGAAGGCTTCTTTGGTTGCCATCAAATTTTGACTCCGGAAGGGGCTGGCAAAGCGCAGCAATCCTAAGATGTCCAATGTCCAATGTCCAATGTCCAAAGTTCGACACCCAACGTCCAAAGTCGAATAACCAAAGACAGTTATTCGCAGTCTAGTGAGCTGCCTTTCATTGCAGCGAAGCCATGAACGATTAAGCAAACGTCCAATGGGGGTTCGACCTTGGGCTTTGGACATTGGACTTTGGACTGTGAAGGAACCCGAAACCCGGAACTCGAAACCCGGAACTTTTTCTTTAATCCGGTTTCTAATCTGCCGGAGAGAAACCTCCTGCGACCCGAATGGCACCGGCAGATGGAGGAGCAGATGTTTAATAACCTGATCGAGTCGAGTTCACATCGCCGGGAGTTCCGCAGACGCGGATCCTTCTTCTTATTTACTACCGCCAGCTACGCCCTGCTTTTCGTCATCGCCGGTGTTATCAGCATCTACGCCTATGATGCGCGCATGGAAGATCAGAATCTTGAGATGGCGACGATCATGCCGCTCATTGATCCTCCGGCTGAAACACCACGCGAAGTGGCACCACCATCGGAACAGCCACCCCGGGACAATGACAATCCAACGAACGCATACATTCGCAAAAACCTGACCGCGACAGTTAATGAGCCCGATGTCGTCCCGGACCATACCTCGACCACTCCGAATCCCGATCCGCCGAGGCCGCGTACTGGCATCGTGATCATAGGTAATGAAAACATCGATCCGATTGGTGACGGGAGATCTTCAAAATCTGGAGGTGGCAGCAACCCAGACACAGCGCGACCAGGCCCAACAGTAGTCATTACCGAGCCTCCTGCACCGCCTCAGGTGACGAAGCCAGTTCCCAGAGTGATTAGGAAACCAGTTCTCAATGGCGAAGCGCTGGTTCTGCCCAAGCCACCATATCCGCCCTTGGCAAAGCAGACCCGCGTGCAAGGCAAGGTGAATGTGCAGGTTCTGATTGATGAGAAAGGCAACGTCGTTTCTGCGACACCAGTATCGGGTCATCCTTTACTCATACACGCGGCCAAAGCTGCGGCCTTTCAGGCTCGTTTCTCACCCACGATGTTAGGAGATCAACCGGTGAAGGTATCCGGGATAATTACTTACAACTTTGTGCTTCAGTAGAAAGGCTACATACGACACAAACCGGAGCATCCGAAATATCGCAACTACATAGAAAACCTTGAACACCCACCAAGCCAAAGAGGTACGCGAGTCAACGTCGCGTACCTCTCCCGCCGTAAATAAGCTCTGATTCACCTTGGGCGTCAGCCTGGTGAAAATGGTATCAGTTTGATCGCCGAAGGCAAAAAACTCAACCACCCAAAAACCTCAATACTTCTCTCAACTGGCCCACCAAATGTTAGAATGCCCTGCCTTTTAGCATCACGAATCAGGGAAGGTTGAATCCCGACACATGCCTAAAACCGTATTTGCTTCGTTCCGCCGCAGCTCGTTCCTTCTCATCCTCTTCGTTGCAACAACTTTCTCCTTAACAACTTCGCAAGCGCAGGAGCAAATCGCGCCCGAGTTGTTCAGCTATCAAGAGTTGGTGCAGCTGTATGAACAACCGACTCCAAATGAAGCGCTGCAACGAAAGCTGATGGCGCTGTTGAACACACCCTTCGTCAGCAACACAGCAACGAAAAAGGGAGTTAAGCCGCTGAGACCTTCTAGCCCGGAACTCGGTTCCTTTCTCCGGGTCGCATTTTGGAACATCGAGCGGGGACTTCAGTACGAAGCAATTGAAGGTGCACTTGGCGGGCCTCGCACGTACGCCGCGTTGTTGCATAACACCACTCTGGCTCATTCAAGTGCCACACGGGCTCCGGCGTTGAAAGAGGCGGCGCTGCTCAGTCAGGCTGATGTAATCGTGCTCAATGAAGTTGACTGGGGGATGAAGCGAACGGACTACCGCAATGTAATCGCTGACCTGGCCGCTGCGCTGCGGATGAATTACGCGTATGGAGTAGAGTTTGTCGAAGTCGATCCGATTGCTCTTGGCCTTGAGAAGTTTGAAGGAGCACCTGGCGATCAGGAATTAATCAACGATACCAGAGTCGATCAAGCCAAGTACAAAGGACTGCACGGCACGGCCATTCTTAGCCGCTATCGTCTTGAAAATGTGCGGTTGCAGCCTTTTGAATTTCAAGGCCACGACTGGTACCAGGATGAAAAGAAAAGCATGGCGCCGGTGGAAAAAGGCAAGCGCAAGGTGGCAGAACAAGTGTTTCTGGAAAAGATTTACCGGCAGGTGCGCCGCGGTGGGCGAATGATGCTGCAAGCGGAAGTAGTGGATTCGCAGTTGCCGGGCGGAAGAGTCACGATCGTGGCGACTCACCTGGAGGATCGCACTACTCCCAAGAATCGCGAGAAACAACTCAAAGAATTACTTGAGAGGATCAAGGATATCGATACACCTGTGGTGCTAACCGGTGATATGAATTCGACCGCTGAAGACTCCACGCCCACCTCACTTAAAAGAGAAGTAACCAAGCGTCTGGGTAGCAAAAGTTTTTGGATCCAAAGGGGGATCGGCTACGCGCTGGGCGTGGGAATCATTAAAGACGTCCTGATTGGCGGCGTAAAATTTGTGAGAAACCAGGCTGATCCAACTGTCAAACATGTTCCGATCGTCGCCCCCAATCCGGCTGCCGGGTTCTTTGAGGCCTTGAAGGATTTCCGCTTTAAAGACGGCGGAGCTTTTGATTTTCGGGGCGAGCCCGCACGCTCTATCGGTAAGAGCTCTGAGACTCTGGGCAATTCCAATGAGCGTGGTTCCAAAGGCTTTGTCACGACTTTTGAAGTTGAGCGCAAAGTCGCGAGTATTGGTAAATTCAAACTCGATTGGTTCTTTGTGAAGCCCCCGCGCCTGACGAATCCGGACCAGGTAGCTCAACCGCATCTCTTTGCGCCCCACTTTGGCCGCACCCTTAAACCACTAAACTACAGTATCGAACAGCGCATTTCTGATCACAGTCCGATCCTCGTGGACCTGCCGCTTCAGGAACCGCGACTGAACTTGGGATTAACAAAAAGAGAGTGAGCCTTAGCTTCGGATCACACCGCGGGCTAATCCAGTCATTACTTCCTTCCCGTCCTGGTTACGACAAATGAAGGTCGTAACAATGCTGATTAGTCGATCTCCATGCTCAAGTTCCGCAACTGTGACATCGCACCTTACCGTGTCGCCACCAAAGACTGGCCGGTGAAATTGAAACGTCATCTCACGCGCGATGAAGTTCATGTCACCGCCGATCTTGGTAGGTATAGTTGCCGTCAATAGTCCATGCGCCATCAGTCGTCCCTGTGCGTCAGGTTGCAAATGATGGTCGCCGGCATCACCGGAGAGTTCTGTGAACGCGCGGATATCGGCTTCAGTAAAGGTTCTCTGCCAGGAAATATGATCACCAATTTTCATACTCAGGATTGTGCCTTCATAACGATCCACATCACACTAAACGACACGACGCAGACGGTGCGCAGATCCTATCGAGCCTCCGGCAATGGTTCGCGGGTCCAATAGATAAAATCCGTGGCTGCAGGTTCGGCTCCTATCGCTCTCAGAATCATCGCGATCTGCCCTCGATGATAGAGTGAGTGTCCAAACAACTGGGTCAACACGTCGTCAACGGTATTCCGGAAACGCAGACCTTCGTAACTCCGATATTCGAACCCGCGCTCAATCTCCTCGTCAGTCAGATTTTCAAAGTAGGAAGACCAGGCAGTTTCCATTTCGTCGAGCAGCTTCGGCAAATTAGCGAGCGAAGTCTCAAGTGGAAATAGTTCGGGCGGCTTACTCGCGTGCCCGAGTCGATAAAGCCACATGTTTCGCGCGGCCACCATATGCGCCAGCAGGTCGACTGCTTTTTGATATTGAGGCATGACGCGCAAAGGGTCCGCCACAGCCTGTAACGACGCCAGCACTTTTGCGTCGCTATCTTTCTCATATGCGAACCAGCGTCGATATTTTTCCGCGTTCATGTTTTTGTAACGCAATCGGTTGCTTGGTCTGGATCGTTCAGTCAGGAACGCCCGCTTGCGGCCGCTAATCGACAATTCGAGCACACTAACACTTTCTCTTAACTATTCCTTAAGCGCGTATTTGATCACATGTGTCCGGCCCACAACGAACAGCTCATTGTTATCGTTGAAGACCATACCCGAGCCGCCACCTTCTGAGGAAAATGTCCGCACGTAACGGCCGTTTCCGTCAAAAACCTGAATCCCCTTGATGTCGCTGACGAAAACGCGTCCTTTACCGTCGACAGCGATCGCCTGCGGCGCGCGAAACTGTCCGGGCTCTTCTCCCTTGCCGCCAAATTGATTCACAAACTTTCCTTGAGGTGTGAATTTGAAGACGGCACCGTTGAAATGACCCAGCGCGTATATATTGCCAATCCCATCCACGGCGACGCGCGTATTCAGTTCAGAATCGCCGCTCGCTCCGCTAATCGCCTCTCGAATCGTGTTGGCAACTTGCCCGTTGGAATTGAAGCGCACTATGTCGTCACGATTGCGATACCAGGCCGCAACCACGCTACCGTCAGCGCCCACAGTAGCATCGTCAAAACCCCACCCGCCGTCATACGGCAAGTCATCCAGTTGAGTTCCTGTCTCGCCTTGGTAGCGATGAATCTTGCCGCCCTCAACGACATAAACAGTTCCCTTTCGATCGGCTGCCAGACCGCGCAAGATAGTTTTTCGATCGCCGATACTCCATTGCGTAATGAATTTTCCCGAGGCATCGAATACTTGAATTCGCCCGCCAGAGTACTCGCCTACATAAATTCGGCCGGCGCCGTCGACTGCAATGCTGCGAGCGTCCTTGAACATGCCGGGCCCGATCCCTTCACTACCAAACTTCAATAGCACTCGCGTGAAGCTGTCGGCAGGTTTTTCCGTTGAACGAACTGGGCGAGATGTAGTTGGTGCAGTTGGTGCCGGCGTTTCCCGGGAGACGGTGCGATTGATTGAGTAGAATAGGGGCGCCAAAATTCCCACCATTGCCAGCACCACTATTAACCCAATCACCACGGGAATAGCCACGAGAATCCAGATCAATCTCGATGGTTTACTACGAGTAATCGATCGCAAATCAATGTTAACGACCCGCGCTGGTTGTCCGTGGATCTCATCGGGAACAATCAGCGTGCTTCCACAGTAGTTACAAATAACCCTGGGATCCGGTACACCAGGGATGTCTTTGCGGTCGTAGGTAACCGGTCCGCCGCACTTGGGGCAATCGAAGGTTTTAAGCATCTTGATTCAGTTTTAGATGTATTTAGCGCTTTTGAATTGTGCGAAGCCAGCCTTGGTGAGTTTAGCAAGTTCGTTTAAGAGCTTTTCGTCCGACGTTTTAAAATTGAAACAGGACTTGCCCTGCATTCTACGTTTCAATTCTGGAGAGAGTTCTCGAAGCAATTCAGGAAACACATAGACGGGCATCAAATGAAAACTTACGTAAGCCTTGCCCTTGCGGACTGCGCCGAAAAACATTGGCTGCTTGTTCATGATGTAATGAGTGTCGAGATAATAGTTGGAGTCGGTATCGTGAACCACGCGCAGCTTCCCAGCGTAGGGTTCAAGCAACGCTCTGAGTTTTCCGAAGGTCTCGTCGAAGTTTACTGAGTTTGTCATGCGGGTCCGGGTTGTTTACTGCGAGAGTAATAGAGCAAAGATTGGAATGGCCGAAATCACAATTCCGATGAAAAGCATTTTCTTTGGTGTTCTTCTCAGAATCGATGTCACTAATAACATGATCCCCGCCAAGGACAGAATGTAGCTGGTATCATAGGCAAAATGGTAGATCACTTCAGCAAAGCGTTTAAATCCACGCACTTTCATAGCTTGCGGCAATCAGAAGTAGCGATAAAGGCACCCATGCCAGAATCAAATAACCGCGCGGCGCGCCGTGTTGCCGGATCGAAATTATTAACGCAAGCGCGATTAACAGAAAGCTAAGCAGAGTGTTTAGCATGCCGTGACGTCCAACAAACCTACGTTGAAGTAGATTGGGTTAATCTTAGAGGTCAATCTTTTCCACCACAACCATGACTGAAACTGCAGACGTTGTAATCATCGGAAGCGGTATCGTCGGCTCGAGTGTCGCCTATCACCTCACGGAACAGGGCTGCACCAACGTTCTGGTCATCGAGCGTGAGGCTCATCAGGGAAAAGGCTCAACTGGCAAAAGCATGGGCGGCGTGCGCGCGCAGTTTGCGACACCTTTGAATATCCAGATGTCGCTTTACTCCATCGACTTCTTTTCAAAGTTTGACGACGTTATTGGTTATCCAGCCGACTATCGGGCCCACGGCTATCTTTTTTGTGCGACCTCGGAAAAACATCTGGAATATCTCAGGGCGAATCGCGCGCGACAGCTGGAACTGGGAGTTAAGAACGTTCAGGAGGTTAGTGCTGCGGACATCGCGGGCTTCGTGCCGCAACTGCGAATCGATGACATCCTGGGCGGCACTTATTGTCCGACCGATGGCTTTGTCGACCCACACAGCGTGATGATGGGGTTCATGCTGAAGGCGCGTGAGCGCGGCGCGAAACTGTGGCTGGATACGACGGTAACAGGAATTGAAACTCAGCCCGCGAGCGGTGATAAGACTTTGGAGTGCGGCGACTTGTCGCCGCTTTTGGAACGCCAAATTTCGGGCGTCCAAACCACTCGCGGTTTCGTATCGACACGGAACGTCGTGAACGCGGCGGGCCCCTGGGCTGCGGCAGTCGCGCAAATGGCTGGGGTGGAACTACCGGTCGAGCCACTGCGGCGCCAGTTGGTTCCGACGGAGCCGTTCGAAGCATTGCCGCATCGGTTTCCCATGGTGATTGATATGTCGACCGGTTTCCATTTCCGCCGCGAAGGCCAAGGAATTCTTCTGGCTTGGAACGATCCTGACGAGACGCCGGGATTCAAGACCGACTTCGATCCCACTTTTATTGAGAAGATTTTGACGCGCGCCGCTGATCGCGTTCCTTGTTTAGTGGATGCTGCCGTCAATCCGCGCCGCGCCTGGTCGGGTCTCTATGAAATGACACCCGATCATCATGCAATCATTGGTGAAGCTCCGGGTGTTCGCGGTTTGTATTTTGCGAATGGCTTCAGCGGCCACGGCGTGATGCACTCACCCGCATCGGGAAGAATTACTGCCGACCTCATCGTATGCGGCCGCTCCGATCTCATTGACACATCGCTGTTGGAGTTAGGGCGATTCGCTGAAGGGCGACTGCTGGAAGAGACTGCAGTGCTTTAACCGTTGCCAGAGCTTAATCCTCGACGCCTGATTGGAAGGAAGACTGTAAGGGCTTAGTTGTCCTTACTTCCAGATGTCGTCGATCACTTTGGCGTTCGCGTAAGCTTTAGCGGGCAGTGGCGGCAGGCCATACATCTCCAAAATGGTTCTGAGCAGATCTACGTGGTCGTATTGTTTGTCTGACTTGAAATTCTCCTTGACCATTTCGCCGACAAAGATTGCGGCGACGCGATTAGCGGGTGGTTTAGTAACCCGTTTCGCGAGGACAGTCTTGTTGTCCTCGTCCCAGGTAACAATAAGCAGGCTGTTGTGGGTCTTTGCCCACTCCTTGTAGCTATTCAAATTGTCTCGTAACCAATCATCTCCAGCCTTTCTTTTCTGTCCAGGAAACCCATCGTGCATATCGTGATCGAGATTTGGGATCACGAACGATACAGTCGGCAGTTTTGAGAAGTCGGTCGGAAACTCTGAAAAGGGCAGGCTCACCACCGTGGGGACATCTCCAAAATTTGTCCACGGCGCGTGCCGGCGAACGTATTTGCCTGAGAAGCAAACCATTGACCCTGTCTTCGGCAAGTCTTCGGCATACCCTTTGAAACTGAATCCGTTGCGGACGAGCTGGCCTCCAAGACTCCGAGCATGAAGCAGGGGCCGGTTGGGGACGCAGGTATTGTTTGTGATCCCCTGGCGGTCGCCAGAGAACATGACGATGTAGTTGGGTTGACTGGGGTGATGAAGCGCGAAAAATGAAGTAAGTAGCGCGCCTTCGCTGACAAGCGAATTGAGATAAGGAGCTTCCGACTCGCCGATAATCTGACCAAAAGAATGGTTTTCTTCGACCACAATCACAATGTGATCGGGTTTCGGTAGAGTCTGGGCAACTATCGCGGACGAGAGAAAACAAATGCTTGCGAACAGAATCAGTGGAGATACTACTCGGCGGCTTAAAAGCGTTACTCGCGGAGGGAGACTTGGCATTACTTACCTCGAATTTTGATTGCGTGAAGGTAGGCCACACATCCGTTTCTTCATGACTTACCCTTGGGCAATCGCGAGGTGGACTCTGACCTAACTTGTCGGTGACTGAGGAGCGCGTTAAATCGCAGGCTCCGGGCACCGGCCCGGTTGGGGCTGTAAGGTCGCTTGTAAATATCCCAAGTTCGCGGCCAGGTCAATATCTTTGCTTTTCCCTTGTGTCTTTTGATCACGGATCTCTGGGCAAGTCCGGAGGCACTTACGTGCAGACTTGCCGCGCTCCTTTCGCATCATCCATTGACGATGACGACCAAGCGCAAAACATTTCAGAATTTTGGGAGTTGTGAAGCTATCACTTGCAATTCGCTCGGAGCCAGCGGGCAATTTCGTCCATGGCCTCTTCGTAAACTTGCTCCTGCGTGAGGCCGACGCTTTTGGGAACCTTGAAAGAGTGATCGCCGCCTTCAATTTCACAAAGAGTAGCCGGCAACTTGTGCTTCTTGATTACAGCGCGCAACTCTTCCGTCGTTCCAAAGGTGTCGCGCGAGCCTTGTAGAAACAGCATCGGTGCTTTGATATCAGGCAGGTGGGCGTCGCGCATTTTTTCCAGGTTGCCAGGTGGATGCAAGGGATACCCGAGGAAAACAAGTGCGGAGATTTTTGAGGAATCTGCTGCTGCGACCTGAGAACCGATTCTGCCTCCCATCGATTTACCACCGATGGCGATCTTGTTTCCTTTGAGGGTCTTTTGGTTTGCGGCAGCGTCAATCACCGCGCCGTAGCAGGCTTCGAGTTTCGCTTTGGGATCAGGTCCGCTGCGGCCGCGTTCGGAATAGACGAAGTTGAAAGTCATGACATCCAGGCCGCGCTCGGCAAGCCCATTTGCGAATAGACGCATGAAAGCGCTGGATTGATTGGCGCCGGCGCCGTGACCAAGGATCAAGGTGATCCCCGCGCGGTTCTTTTTCGACGCCGGGTACAGCATGGCCGTCACCGCGTCGTTTTCGTTAACCTGAACACTGAATTTTGTTGGAGTGATTGGCATAAGCTCCATCGGTGTCGCCGCAGGGGACCGAGTTAATAGCCGTGGGCAAGGCCCACGGGGTCCGCAGGCAAAAGATTTGACCCTGAAAGGGTCGAACAAATGACTGATGTCTTCAGATTTGACCCCTTCAGGAGTCGGAAACCCTTTCTTAATACTCCCGTGGGCGGTTCCCACGGCTATTAACTCTCACGCTTTCAGCGTGAGGAATTCATTCGCGGAAATACCGCGGCACGCGGGCACCAATTCCACAGGTGATTTCGTAAGACAACATGCCCGCCGTCTTTGCGAGCTCTTCAGCAGTAATTGACTGCTGGCCGCCTTCTTCCGTGCCCATCAACATAACGGGATCACCCAGCTCCACTCCCGCCACTCCGGTAACATCAACGAGTGTTAAATCCATCGAGATACGGCCAACCACTGAGGCAAAAGAGCCGCGCACTAAGACATGAGAACGATTGGAGAGTCGCCGCGGATATCCATCGTCATATCCAATTGGAATCGTCGCGACAAGTGTTTTCCGGGAAGCTTCGAAAGTGCATCCATAGCCAATCGTTTCGCCCTGCGGCACCCACTTCAAGAAAACAATTTGCGAATGAAGCGACATCACTGGTTTTAGTTGTGCCGCCTGGGCTGTCGCGGGAAGCACGTCACGCCAAAGTCCATACAACACGCCTCCCGGACGAATCATGTTTCCCCAGGCATCAGGGTGACTATAGATTCCCGCCGAGTTAGCGCTGTGCAGGAACCGCAATTCATGACCAGCCTGACGAAAGACAGTTGCAGCGGATGCGAAGCGAGCAAGTTGATCCTCGGTCAATGCTTCGCAGGTCGGATCATCTGCGGCAGCAAAGTGAGTCATTAAACCGTCTAGCCGGAGGTTCGCAAATCGTCGCAGGGCGGGCGGTGTTTCATCTAGTTCGTCGAAGCGAATTCCCAGACGACCCATCCCCGTATCAACCTTCAGATGCACGTCAGCAATCACGCCTGCATCCCGGGCTGCACGGTCAAGCGCTTCGATCATGTCAAAACGATAAACGACAGGTGTCAGACGATGCTGAATACAAGCTGCCGCCTGACCGTCCCACAACCCACCTAGACAAAGAATCGGCTGACTGATTCCCGCCTCTCTTAGTTCGATACCTTCCTCGGGAAGAGCTACGGCAAACCAGTCGGCACCCTCAGCTGCAAGACGGCGGGCACAAGGAACGGCACCATGACCGTAGGCGTTTGCCTTCACCACTGCCATGACCTGTATACCAGGGCCGACTTTTCGCTTGATGAGTTGAAAATTTGCGGCGAGCGCTTCCAGATCGATTTCAGCCCAGGTGGGACGCTGGCCACTAATGTGAATTGGACGACGAATCTCGGAAGGGTGCATTCGAATCTAAATTTCCCTGAAACTTCTGATCGCGGTCAATTAAGTCCCGCCTGACTCTCTGCAATCTCTAAATAAACGTCCTTGATTCGATCCTCATAATCAGCCGCTTGCTTGATCACATTGGTGAGGGAAAAAACTACTTCCTGTGGATCCCACCAGCCAACTTGATTCAAGTGATCGGCAGGTACCGGAAATTCTTTGCGCAGCACTTTTTTGCGGCGCCCGTCCGCAGCAATCAGCTCCTCAGTCCACTGCTGCGATGTAAACGGCACCAGGCCATCGTTGCGACCTTCTTGCTCGCGGATGTAGAGCCACGACGGAATCAATGGAGCAAAGACACGTCTGAAATCTTCAGCGCTGGCATACGTTTGATAAACCACGCCGTTGCTGGCCTCCGAATCTTCGGCGCGTCGATTGAACTGTTCGCAGGAAGCAATGGTCAGATCGTTGAATCCGTCAACATTGGTTATGCGATTGAGGAAGTCCATCAGCAGCACGCCGCCATGCTTAAGCACGTGGTCCGCCAGAATAGTTCCGCGGTGAGGAGTTCCAATCGTAGTTAAACTTGCCACTTTGTCGGCCATTCCCAAGTCAACGATCATGCGCCGCGAGTCGAGGCCGCCCATGCTATGCGCAATGATGTGCACCTTCGAAGCTCCGGTTTGCACCAAAGCTTCTTCGACGCGTTTCTTTAACTGCCCGGACCTTAGCTCAACCGATCCCGAAAAGTCCTGATTGGGGTGAAACACTGTGAAGCCATGGGCTTCGAGATGAGGTTTGATGCCTTTGAAATAATGAAATCGTTCACCCAGCTCCGTCTCCGGCAATGTCAGTTTTTGCTTGAGTATTTCTAACAGGACATCGAATCGCGCGATTCCATGGGCAAGGACGATTGGCAACTTCCGATCGCTGGGCATGAGGAACCTCCAAAAAAGACTGCGGAATCAGTTTATTCCCGGTACAGATTATCGAATCGCATGCTTGATGGTATGAAGCGCAAATCGACGGTGCCGGTCGGACCGTTACGCTGCTTCGCAACAATTAGTTCGGCGACGTTCTTCTGATCTTCGGGAAGGTTTGCACGTTCTTCCGGTGTCTTGTATTGCTCCTCGCGATAGATGAAAGCGACAACGTCCGCATCCTGCTCGAGGGCGCCTGACTCCCGCAGGTCCGCGAGTTGCGGGCGGTGATCGGACCGTGACTCCGGCGCGCGTGAAAGCTGCGAAAGAGCAACGACCGGTACGTTCATCTCTTTTGCTAATCCTTTCAGCTCACGTGAAATCTGCGAAACCTCTTGCTGGCGCGACTCGACTCGTTTTGCTGTACCGGACATTAGTTGCAGGTAGTCGACCACAATCAAATCGAGGCGCTTCTGTTCCGCCGCCAGACGTCGCGCCTTCGCGCGCATCTCGAGAACGGTAATACCGGCCGTGTCGTCGAGGAAAATTTTGGTGTCTGCGAGCGTGCCGAGCGACTTCGCAATCTGGGCCCATTCCGGCCGGGAGAGAAAACCATTACGAAACCGCTGCGCGTCGATGTTTCCTTGCGAGCACAACATGCGCATGACCAGGGCCTCTTTGGACATTTCCAAAGAGAAAATGCCGACCACAGCGCCGGCATGAATCGCCGCATTTTCCGCGAGCATCAGCGCGAGACTGGTTTTCCCCATCGAAGGCCGCGCAGCGATGATAATTAAATCCTGCTTCTGCAAACCAGAAGTCATCTTATCCAGGTCTGCAAAGCCGGTCGTCAGGCCTGTCAAGACCGCGGCCCGGCCTTCCATCTCCTGGATCTTCTCGAGCAGCTGTTCGGCTACTGGCTTAACATGGATAAAACCCTGGCGAATACGCTCGTCTGCAAGTTGGAAGATAGCGTGCTCGGCGTGATCGAGAATGATCTCAGGCTCGTCTTCCTGCTCCAGTGCTTCCTGAGTAATCTTGCCGGCGGCGCGAATGAGTTGGCGCAGCATGGATTTGCCGCGGACAACTTTCGCGTAATGCGCAATGTTTGTTGAATGCGGCAGTCCATAGGTGAGATTAACGATGAATGAGATACCGCCCACAGACTCGAGCGCGTTTTCCTTCTTCAGCTCTTCGCCGATCAGGATGGGATTAATTTCTGCGCTGCGCTCGAACAACGCGATCATCGCAACAAAGATACGGCGATGAGAGGGCACATAAAAATCCTCAGGTTTAAGCAGTTCAATCGCCTGGCTGATCAAACTGTTATCGAGAACTACGCCGCCAAGGATTGCTCGCTCAGCTTCCGCGCTGTTTGGTAAAGCTCGTTCGAGGGATTGCTCTGCTACTGCCATGAAGGTTCGAAGTTGTGGATGCAGAAAAGATTTAAAAATGACTCTACAAGTCTCTTAGCTTGCGAGTGACGGACTATACTACACGGCCCGCAGGCCAACCATAGATCGTCTGTTTTTTAAGTGGAAGCGATGAATTCATTAGGCGTGCCCTCCGTGGCCGGGCACCGTTTAAAAATAAAAGGGGCGCGCACGGCACGCCCCTACAGAAGTTCCCGATCCTCTGACGCAATCGTCTTTACTCTGCTGCTTGACTACCCTCATCAGCTTGGGCCGGTTCGGTCTGTTTCGCCATCTCCGCTTCCTGCTCCGCTGTCATGTGACCGACGATAACCTCGCCTTCCGGTGCGACTTTGACTTGCAAGTCAACGGTCACGTCGCGGTGCAAACGCAGCGGCACGGTAAAGTCGCCAAGGCGCTTCAAAGGTTCGCGCAAGTGCAGCCGGTGTCGATCAACTTCGTAACCACGTTCCTTCAGAGCTTCAGCGATATCCATCGAGGTAACTGAACCATACAAGGCGCCCTGCTCGCCAGCCTTGCGTGCGAATGATAAGACCAGACTGCGCATCTGATCCGCCTGCGCATCAGCCGTCGCCCTTTCAGTTGCGGCCTTTTTCAACAGCAACTCGCGTTCACGCTCAATTTGTTTGACGTTGCCGGTGTTCGCTTCGACCGCAAGCTTGCGTGGCAACAGATAATTGCGTGCATAGCCCGCTTTTACTCGAACGATTTCGCCGCGCGCGCCGAGATCGTCCACATCTTCACGTAAAAGAATTTTCGTGTGTGCCATCTTCGCTCAACCTCCTTAATCCGTTGAGTAGGGAAGCAGCGCGATATTGCGTGCTCTTTTAATTGCTTCCGCCAGCATGCGTTGGTGGATGGCGCAATTACCGGTGATGCGACGGGGAATGATCTTACCGCGCTCAGGAATGTAGTTTTGCAGCAGCCTGATGTCCTTGAAATCGATCAGGTCAGCTTTCTCCATGCAGAAGCGGCAAACACGGCGTCGGTGCATGCGGCGTCCGCCGCGGCCGCCCATGGGCCGCCCACGATCCATATCGTCGTCGCCGTTGTACCCTCGCGAGCGTTCTTCGTAATTACTCGACATAAGTTTCTCCTATTCCCGGTTTTCCTCACCGGCAAAGTCTGGGGTGGCATTGCTGCGACTCTGCGCGCCTCCGCCTGTGGGACGCTTCGCAGCCTTGCGAGCGCGACGGTCCTTAAACTTCTCCGCACGACGACGGTCTTCGTCCACGCGCACGGTCAAATAGCGGATGATGCGATCGTTGACGCGCATGCGTCGTTCCAGCTCCGCTATCTCGCGTCCCGAGCCTTCAATTTCCAGCAGCACAAAAGTCCCGTCGGTGTGATGCAGGATTTCGTAAGCCAGCGGACGCTTGCCCCAGCTCTCTTCTTTGGTGATGGTGCCGCCCTGATCGGTGACGATCTGTTTGTGACTTTCCGTGAGGCGGGAAACCTCTTCGTCGTCCGCGCCGGGATCGACGATAAAAACAACTTCGTATTGCCTTGGTGTTGCCAAATCATCCTCCTTATGGATGTCCAGCCTCATCGCTTGTGGATGAAGCAAGAAGGGTTGTTGTGTGTTCGTAAACCATGAATCGTGAATCGTGAATCGTGAATCGTGAACCGTGATTGTGAATCGTGAATTTTGAATCGAGGCCGCTCTGGCTCTTTACGATTTACGATTAACGATTCACGAATTGTATTCAGACATTGCTTTCAAAACGCCTTCCCGCAACATGCATCGCAACGCCTGAACACCTCTTTCAATTACCTGCTGCACTTCCGGGCGCGCTGCGCGCGGAAAAATATCGAGTACAAAACGCTTTGTATCGTTGAGCGGATGTTCCGGTTGAATCCCCAGACGCAAGCGTGTGAACTCATTTGTCCCAAGGCTTGCGATAATCGATTTCAACCCGTTGTGACCACCCGCCGAGCCTCGCTCGCGAATACGAATTCGCCCAAACGGCAGGGCCAGGTCGTCACTAATCACGATCAGATTCTTACCGGGCACTTCCAGCTTATGCTTGGAAGCCAAACACGCGACTGCTTCGCCACTGAGGTTCATGAAAGTCTGAGGCTTAACCAGCTTGACGCTGGCTTGTTCGACTTTACCGCTACCAACAAGCGACTGACATTCGCGCCGCTTACACTCAATGCCGGCCTCGTCCGCCAACTTGTCAATCAACATGAACCCGAGATTGTGCCGCGACCATTCATACTGAGCGCCCGGATTGCCGAGTCCGACAATTAAGAGTGGCGATTTCACTTATTGCCGATTTCCAATTGGCGATTGCCGATTGTGTCTGGGCAATCAACTCTTCGGTTGTCACGCCAGAGGGCTTAGAAGAAATCGGCAATTGGCAATCGGCATTCGGCAATCTTGATAATCGCCAATCGGCAATCCAATTATTCCTTCTTGCCCTTCTCCGGTTCTGCGGGTTCCTCTTCCTTCTTGCCCTTAGCAATAACCTCGGGCTCAGCCGCGGCCTCTTCTTCAACCACAGGCGCCGCGACCACCTCTTCCTTAACTATGCCGACGGTGGCAACCACAGAATCAGGATCCGTTAGAATTTCAATATTCTCACCAACCGGAATATCCGAAACGTGGAGAACGTCGTGCACGCCCAGGTTTGAGACGTCAACATCGATAGCATCGGGGATCTCACGCGGCTCGCAACGAATCTCAAGCTCACGCATGATCTGCTCGAGTACACCCTGCTCCTCTCTAACGCCAACCGGCTCGCCAACGAGGTGGAGCGGGACCGTCACTTCAATCTTTTGTCCCTTTACCAGGCGGGTGAAATCCGCATGCACCAGACGGCCGCGTACCGGATCGATCTGCCGATCGTGAAACATCACTTCACTGGGACCAATGCCCTCAACGTCTAAAGTAAAAATCGTGTTGCGCCCTGCTTCTGACCTAAGCACAGCCGCCAGCTCCTTCAAGGGGGCAGCAGCAGCAACCGTTTCGCCACCGCCGCCATAGACGGTGATGGGAACTAAGCCCTCGCGACGAACACGGCGAGCGTCGTTTTTGCCACGACCTTCCCGCACCTTAGCCTTAATCGTTATTTCTTCATGCTCAGCCATAATCACTCCTCTTACAGACGTTCAGCGACCCAACGGATTTCCGATTGGCGATTGCCGATTTTCGATTGGCGGGCTCTCAATCTTTGCTAGTTAAGCCACAAAGCTTGAGCGCTGGCAAATCGGCAATTGGCAATCGGCAATCGGCAAATCCGTCGCGATCGCTGATGGTCTTCTTTTTAAGCCATCAGTGTTTGCCCTTCATACGAAGAGCGAGGAGACGCTGGTCTCCTCATGGATCGACTTGATCGCTTTCGCCAGAAGCGGCGCGATACTAAGTACTTTTATCTTTTTCAAATCGCACGCGTGATCGCGTAGCGGAATCGTGTTAGTAACGATTATCTGTTCAATCTCCGACTGATCCAGCATCTGTACCGCTTTGCCAGACAAAACCGGATGCGTAAAGCAGGCGTGAATCCTTTCTGCTCCCGCTTCCTTTAAGGCCTTCGCCACTTTCGTCAGCGAACCGCCAGTGTCGCACATGTCATCGACAATCAAACAACTGCGGCCGCGCACGTCGCCAACGACATTCATCACTTCGGCAACATTCGCTTTCTCACGACGCTTATCACAAAGTGCCAGCTCGGCATCAAGCCGCTTTGCGTATGCGCGCGCCCTTTCAGCGCCTCCGGTGTCAGGAGCTACGACTGTCAAATTTGGCAGCGGATTGTCCTGATAGTAGCCAATCATTACCGGAGCCGAATAAAGGTGATCGACCGGAATATCAAAGAACCCTTGAATCTGCGCCGCATGCAAATCCATCGTTAACAACCGATCGGCGCCGGCAACGGTAATCAGATTAGCAACCAGCCGAGCCGAAATTGGTACGCGCGGACGGTCCTTCTTATCGGAACGCGCATAACCGTAATAAGGAATCACCGCGGTGATCCGTTCGGCTGATGAGCGGCGAAATGCATCGAGCATCACCAGCAGCTCCATCAGGTGCGCGTCGGTGGGCGGGCAAGTCGGTTGCACAATAAAAACGTCGCCGCCGCGAACGTTCTCATCGATTTGAAAATTAAACTCGCCGTCCGAAAAACGTTCCGCGAAAGCTCGCCCCATGTCGCAGCCGAGGTGTTTCGCAATCTCTTCCGCTAACTTAGGGTTTGCGTTTCCGCAAAACACCTTGATGCCGCCGGTTGTGCTCATAGAGAGTTTCGGGTTTCAAGTTTCGGGTTTCGAGTTAGGCGTCCTTCGCGAAACTCGTAACTCGAAACTCGAAACTAATAGTGGCTGGGGCGGGAGGATTCGAACCTACGAATGCCGGTTCCAAAGACCGGTGCCTTACCACTTGGCTACGCCCCAGTATCAGAATCCTTCGTTCTACGCCCAGGAATAGCAGAACCTATCGCGTGCAAGTATTCGTCGCGCGACAGAGTAACACAAGAGAAGTTTTGCCAAACGCTTTCGTTATGCAACGACTGAGCGGCAACGCCGAGCACATCGTCGTTTTCAAAGATACCAAATACGCTCGAACCGCTGCCAGCGAGCAAAGCGCAACGAGCGCCAGCCTGCATCAGTGCTTCCTTAACGCGCCGAATCTCAGGCTCCATATCAAAGATCACTCGCTCGAAATCATTCTCTAAATGATCACACAGTGGCCATTGTTCTGAATCAGAAAAAATGGACTGTGTACGCGAACTAGCAAGGATAGAGGCCGCTGTTAATGTTGTCAAGGCAGGCGCTTCCAGCGCTTTGTAGGCGTTTGCAGTAGCTACTTTTGCCTGAGGAGCGACGATCAGAATCCGTTGCTGCGGCAGGCTTGGAAGCGCTGTAAGCGTGGTTCCGATCCCAGTCGCCAGCGCACACCCTCCAGTCAGGAAGAAAGGAACATCTGCGCCCAGCTCACTGCCAATCTGCAACAGGTCTTCATGAGTTGCCGGAAGCTCCCACAATCGCGAAAGCGCCAGGAGTGTCACTGCTGCATTTGATGAACCGCCACCCAGCCCGGCCTGCACGGGTATTCTCTTTTCGAGTTGAACCCGGGCTCCAACCTTCACGTCGTAGTGATCGCGCAGAGCCTCGGCTGCCTTAACCACAAGATTTGTTCGGTCCTGGGGAATCAGCCGCATTGTCGCAGGAGAAAATGATTTCAGGGTCGGATGTGGCGGCAAACTGAAGGCTGTCGTGCAGCGACACGGTCTGAAGCACCGTCTGAATTTCGTGATAGCCATCCGGACGTTTGCCCAGGATTCGCAGACTGAGATTGATTTTGGCGAACGAGGGAACTGAAAGGTGACGGTTGAGCACAAGAAAAGGCGGCTGACGCTAAGCGCCAGCCGCCCTTCAATCGTGCCTGTTTGGCGTTAGCGCAAAATGAAAAGCTGAGTCAGGAAAACTCTACCGTCTGCGGCAACAAAAGTTCCGACTGCAGAGCTTTGAAATTCGGTGCTGAGAAGATTCGCACGATGTCCTGGAGAAACTGTCCAGCGTTCGACTGCAAATGCGCCCGGATCTTCGAAGCCTTGATTATACGCGATGTTTTCCGCAATCACGCGATAACGAATTCCAGCCAGGCGGGCCCGATCACGAAGGCGCAGGCCTTCCGGAGTTTGATGCGAGAAGAAATCAAGATCAGACATGTTTCGCGAATGGCGGCGCGCAATGATGCACAGCTCTGGATCCCATTCAAGCGGGGCCAGTCCGTTCCGCGATCGTAATTCGTTTGTGACCTCGAATGCTCGCCGTTCGGCAGCTGTCGCCTCAGCGAATGACGGCGAAGCCGCAACAGGTGTACTCAGGTTGAGTTTTGCGTCCGCTATTCCAACACGTCGAATTCGAGCATCAGTCCCTGATGCGCTGATCAGCCGAGCCACTGGGCGCGGCGTCACTGTTTGGGCAACTGCGGGTGCGGAGCAGGCGAGCCCGAACAGAACAAGACTTCCCAAAGCACAGGAGACGACACGCGAGCGCGGCGAATTGGACCGAGTGCGGTTACAAGTCTTCATTTAATCGAAGTGTTTGCCTGCAAATAGTTGCGAGGCTCAGGGCCCGGAGGAGGGCTGTTGAGAATTGACCTGGCCGGGGCCGGCTGGTCGGGAATTGTCACTAGACAAGGTAACAAATTCAGAGGCGGGTGATCAACAACTTTGGCAGTTGTGGATATTCTCCGAGAAAAGCGGCGATTTCCGAGGAATTTGACGGTACTGAGGTTACTCGATGGCCAAAACGGAGGCCTTTGGCTGGTCGTCCATTCGGGCAAATCGCAGGATGGTGCGTATCCAGGAGCTCTTGGTGGGGTAACAATAGAGCAGGATCACGATGGCGATGAGGCCGGCACCGTACGTGTAGAAGTCGTTGCCGGTAATACAGAGTTGCAGACGAAACCCATGACGGACAGCACTGCTCCGATGAGAGCCACTTGCAAGGTGGTTTTTTCCAGTGTCTTTAGCAAAGCTGGGGCGCCACCGAGGCCTCCGATGTCCTGGAGTCGCATCGTCGCGAAACGGGTGCGCCGCAGGACAATCGAACCGAGACCGAAGATCATGATCGTGATGCGGACCGCTATATCCAGTGAAGGATTGTTTTGAACTGAAACGAATTTTTTACTGAGATAAGCAATCACGCACAAAAGGATGGTCGCGATCAGCAGGCCGACAACTGTCCTGGCCGCCGTCTTATGACGTCGGAGTAGTTCACTTTCAACCGCTGGTGGTAATCCAGTATTTGAAGTCACTAAAGCTCCTCAGCTGCTTTTACAGCTCTTAAAATAGCAGCGTTACTCTTTCCAGAAAAGCACGGCACTAAAAGAAAACGGCCTGCCGGACTATCAGCAGGCCGCGATGAATTCGACTGGTGGATCAGTTAAGGCTTTGTTCCGGGCGTGGACTGGGCGGCGGCGGCGCCTACTGGAGCAGCAGCCTTCTTTTCCGGTCGCTTAGTCCGTTGCACTGGCGCCTTTGGCATTACGTTGGATGGCAATTCGCCGTTATTTTTCAAAGCTTCATCAATCAGATCGCCACCTTCCTTACTGTCACGGCTGATCAGAATGCCGTCCTTGCTGGTATTAACGTTGGCCCTGCCGACAATTTCCTGCATCAGCGTGCCCATAAAGCCAGGACGCTCCGGAGCGACTGCATTCTTTCTGTCGGGATTAGCTTCGGGAATTGTCGCACCGATGATATTCAGCTGGTCCCGTGCTTTTTCACCAAACTCGCTATTTGGATGTTCGCGGAGAATTTGCTGGTAATACTTGGCGGCTTCGTCCGGCTCTTCTTCCTGCTGATAGGTTGTCGCCAACCGGAAGAGCACTTCATCCATGTAAGAAAAGTTCGGATACTTCTCGACGATCTCTTTGTAGCGGGACTGCGCGCCTTTTAAACCGCCCTTTTTCGTTTCGTACTTAACCTTGTAATAGAAATTTCCAATTTGCAGGTTGTGCATTGCCAGGTTTTCCTGGACCTCATCCAGGCGCTCCTGAACATAAGGTTTCAGTTGCGACTGCGGAAACTGCTGCAACAGAACCTTGAGTCGCTGTTCTGCCTTTCGCGCGTGCGTGATGTCGCGATCAGCTAAGCCCATCTGCCGCATTTCAGCCTCAGCAACTTTCAGCATCGCATCGTCTGCGAGTGGATCAGTGGGAAAGAACGTAAGCCAATCCTGATAAGCCTGCGCCGCTTGAATTAACCCGCTCGTCGTACCTTCAAGGTAAAACGAATCGGCTATGGCGAGCTTCGCGAGCGAGAGAAACGGCGAATCCGGATAGGTATTGATGATGGTGGTAAACAGCAGTCGGCCAGTATCATGACTTCCTTTTCGGACCTGTTTGGCTGCTTCTTCGAATAAGACGCGATCGCGTCCGGCCGCGACTGTGCCTGTCAATTCCTCATATTTATCGTCGCCACCACCACCGAATAAGCCGAACAACTTGCCCTTCTTCTTTTTCTTTGCTGGAGCTGCAGTTGTAGCCGTGGCAGCCGAGCTACGGGCTCCTGCCGTGGCCTGCAATCCGGCCTGAACTCTCAAATCTATGTCCGCAACTGAAGTCTCCAAACGATCGAGAACGCTCGCCTCGTAACGCTCCGAGCGCTCCTGTCTGCCACGAACATCATTAACTTCAGAAAGAATCGAGCCCACTTCTTTGTCCAAACCACGGAGACGCTCGCGTGGATCGTCCGGATTGGGTTTGTCCTTATCACTTGCCGAGGCTGGAAGCGAATTGATGGCGCTGTTCAGTGAGCGTCGCATCGAGTCGAGTTTGGATCTCATCACTTCCAGCCGCTGATGCGGCGATAGATCCTTCGTCTGACCGCCAGTTTGGGCAAACGTATTACTAAGAAGACAAACACTCAGCGCGACACAAGCTGCCACCACTGAAATAAAGCGAACTCGCATATCTAATCCTCCAACAAGATAATTGCCGACTGGCGATTGGTGATTGCCGATTAGTTCTTTGCTAACGGCCCAGTGTCGCTCGTTTCAATATGTTCCTGATTCCAAACCCGCCAATCCGCAATCGGCAATTGCAATCGCCAATCGCCAATCGGTCAGACCCATTCAACAGTTGCTTCGCGCATCAGCCGCGTTGCCTCCTGCGGATCTGCGGCGCCAAAAATTGCTGACCCAGCGACCAAAATCTCGGCCCCCGCGGCAACAATCTCGGCGATGTTGTTGAGATCGACGCCACCATCAATCTCAATTTTTACGTTCAGCCCGCGATCATCGATCATCCGGCGCAGACGTCTCACCTTCCCCAAGGCCGGTGAGATGAAACGTTGCCCGCCAAAACCAGGATTCACGGACATGATGAGAATGTAATCCGCGAATCCTAAAGCTTCCTCGATATCACTGAGCGGTGTAGCCGGGTTGACCGCCACACCCGCCTGCGCGCCGGCCGCTTTAATGGCCATCAACGTACGGTGCAGGTGGGCATCAGCCTCGACATGAACTGACACCATTTTTGCCCCCGCCTCGACAAATTGCTGCGCATACCGGCCAGGCTCAGAAATCATAAGATGCGCATCAATCGGCAATCGGGTGGCTGCGGCCAGCGATTTAACCACTGGCAGCCCAATCGTAATGTTTGGCACGAAATGGCCGTCCATTACGTCGACATGCAAGACACCCGCACCCCCGCGCTCCACTGCCGCAATCTCTTCTCCCAGTCGAGCAAAGTTTGCCGACAAGATCGAGGGTGCAATTTCAATTGTTCGGCCGGTTACCATTCAACTAGCGATTGTCATTCTGTCCAGGCGGCTTTGGCGAAGGCTTAACTACCGGCCGCCGGTTTTCATTTTGGTTTGTAATCCGCTGATTGGTATTGCGGTTCAAATTTGCATTGCTGCTGCCGGGACGATCGCCGATCGAGTTCGCGTTGTTTGTATTAACACGCGTGCTGTTCGCATTGCTGTTGCGGCCCGTCGCGGAATTGGCATTTTCGTTTTCGTTGGTGTTCTTATTTGTGTTCCGCGGACGGCGCGGCCGATTCTCGTTTTCATTCTTAGCCGCGCTACTGTTAGTGTTTGCCGCTTTTTCTTCCTCAAGTTTCTTGTCCGTCGCATCGGCTTCGGACGCTTCCCCGGCTTGGGTCGTGCGGCTGATATCCATCGCCACAGTCTGGCCTGCCTTCACTACGTCCCCGGCTCGCGGCAACTGGAACAAAACAGTATCGGCCTTGACTTGATTACTCGGTCGGGTCGCTCTCACGCGGAAATTCAAATCGGCTTGCGCGAGGATCTTTTCAGCCTCGTAACGGTCTTTGCCCACGACCTCGGGGACCGTAACTTCCGGACTTCTCAGCGACAAATACACCGTCGTAGCCAGCCCAAACAGAAAAGCAATCGCCAGCAATACTACGATGCCGAGGCGACGTAGCGCTGAAAGCGATTGAAGTGCAAAACTCACTATTTATATTAGTCCCGGTCTGGCGATAACCTGGTTCACTAAGCGGCGAAGTCTAACATCCGCTATCACGAGCCGCAAGCAGCCTTTCCTCCGCCCTGTCTATAATCTACGCGCGAATGCCGCAACAAAAAACCCGTCGGTGTTATCGCGATGCGGCCACGTTCGGGCGGCGCCGGTTGAAGTCAGCAAACTTTCACGTACGGGCAATGTCAGGGGCTCGAAGTCATCGCGTCCTTCAACAAATGCCCTCACCACCGCTTCATTCTCTTCGGGTTCAACTGAGCAAGTCGAGTAAACCAAACGACCACCAGGCTTAACTACTCGCGAAGCATTAATCAGGAGTTGTCGCTGGCGACGTGAAAGGTCCGAGATGTCCTCGGCTGAGATGCGCCAGCGGATCTCCGGGTTGTGCCTGAGCGTGCCCGTCCCGGAACAAGGCGCATCAACGAGAACTCGTGCAAAACTGCCCTCCCTAAACGGTAGGATGGATTCGCCGTCCAAAACAACACACCTCACATTGCGAAGATCTTGCAATGCTGCCACTTGCCGCACCGTGTTTATCCGGTGCAAGTGAATATCACCCGCCACAACCTGGGCCGGCGTCGCGGCCGCAATCTGGCTGGTTTTGCTGCCTGGCGCTGCACAAACATCGAGCACGCGATCTCCGGCTTGTTCGGCCACTATTTGCGCTACAAGTTGGGAGGCTTCGTCCTGAAAATAGATCTTGCCGGTTCGGGCCAACTGATGAGGGAGTTCTCCTCCGCCCTGAAGCCGCCAGGCGTCCCTCGTTATTTCAGAAGGCTCCAAGGTGGCGCCTACCTCGCGCAATTGATCCAAGATTTGGGGGGTCTGTTTCTTATCTACCACCCTAAACGCGACTGGCGCCGGCTGATTATTAGCGAGTGCAAACGCTTCAGCTTCCTGGATACCAAAGGCACTCACCCAACGCTCGATCATCCAGCGCGGATGAGAAGTTGAAACGGCCAGGCGTTCAAGGGGATCTTGTATTCCCGAGGCCGGGTCAAACTGAGGCTCGCGTGTGGCCCGCCGTAAGACTGCATTAACAAAACTTGCTGCTGACCGAACCCGCGACCCGCGCACCAGGTTTACAGACTCATTCACGGCAGCCGATTGCGGGATTCGGGTGAGGAAACGAAGTTGATAAAGACCAAGCCTGAGCGCGAGCAAGACAGGAAGATCAAGTCGAGCAATTGAGCGTTCGGCAAAGTGTTCAATTGCGAGATCCAACCATAGTTGGAACCTGAGCACGCCCATAACGAGTTCGTGGCAGAGTGCGCGATCTCTCGGCTCAAGATCCCCGCTTCCGGCTAACAAGACGGATGCATAGCTGCCGCCGGCAACGCGGCCCAGAATCTCGAACGCGGCAAGGCGTGCCGAAGCTACAGAGTCGCGCTGTTTTTCTCGTGCATTCGCAGGAGGCATGTTCACTGGAATATCGAGCCAACGGAGAGGTGAGTCCCGTTTAGATAATCGCGCACACTCATGCGCCGCTTGGCTTCGGGCTGGACTTCGATGAGGCGCAGGGCAGTCTCTTGACCACACTTCACAACTAAATCATCACCTGCCGCGATTACAACTTCCCCCGGACCTGCGTTCTGATTTTCCGTTCGGTGAAGTTCTGCCTGCCAGATGACAAGACGGCTTGATTGATTGTGGGTGTAAGCGTTGGGCCAGGGTTGAAAGCCTCTAACCAAACGTTCAATTGCCTGCGCGTCCTTTGACCAGTCGATCAATCCGTCGTTGCGTTTTAAGAGGGGCGCAAAGGAAGCCTTATCGTCCTGCTGGGGCTGCGGGGTAATCTGATCGAGTTCTTTCAGTGTCTGCGCAAGCAGCTCAGCCCCCATATCCGCTAGACGCATCATCAGCTGCGGGGCGGTTTCTCTTTCGCCGATCTGAGTTGGTTTTTGTAAGAGGATTGGTCCGGAATCAAGCTCCTCTTCAATCAACATCGTCGTGACGCCAGTCTGCTGATCGCCATTGACGATTGCCCAGTTAACCGGCGCCGCGCCGCGATAATGGGGCAGTAAAGAGAAGTGGACGTTGATGCAGCCTTGCTTCGGTGCTTGCAAAAACTCGGTGGGAAGAATTTTTCCGTAAGCCACGACGACCGCCAGGTCAGCTTCAAGCGACCTGAACAGATCTTTCGCTTCGGGATTTCTTATCTTTGCGGGTTGGTAGACTTTTAGACCGAGCAGTTGGGCTGCGGTCTTTACCGGCGGAGCGGTGAGTTTGTTACCTCTGCCGGCGGGCTTGTCAGGCTGGGTCCAAACCGCAACGACTTCATGATTCTCTTCAACCACGCGCCGCAAAGTTGGCACGGCGGCTTCCGGCGTTCCCATGAAGACGATGCGCAAGATCTCTTAGAGCGGGGGCAAGCCCCTCTTAATAGCTGCAAGTTTTTCGAGACGGTGAGTACTCATTTAACTCGCAGCACTCCTTTCCGCCTGAGCGTTCCTGGTCGCCCCAGTCCTGGTCGCAATTGACTTTGCCTGCATGAACAACAGCAGGTAGTCACGCCCGCCTGCTTTCGAATCAGTGCCCGACATGTTGAATCCGCCAAACGGATGAACACCTACCAGAGCGCCGGTGCATTTGCGGTTCAGATACAAGTTGCCAACATGAAACTCATCCCGCGCCCGCTCCAACTTCTCCTCATCAGCGCTGTAGAGAGCCCCGGTCAAACCAAACTCAGTACCGTTGGCAATCCTCAGCGCATCATCAAAATCGTTAGCTTTGATCACGGCGAGCACCGGTCCAAAAATCTCCTGCTGCTCGATGGTGTCACCTGGCTTCACATCAGCGATGACCGTCGGTTCAATGAAGAAGCCTTCCTCGCCATCCGAACCGCCGCCGGCCAACACACGGCCGCCCTCAGCTTTGCCCTTTTCGATGTAGTCCGTAATGGTGCGGAATGCCTTCTCGTTGATGACCGCGCTCATGGCTGTCGCGGTATCTGACGGATCGCCAACCTTAATCTCTCTCGTCTTCGCCACAATCTTTTCCAACATCGGTTCGTACACTTTCGCATCGATGATTGCGCGCGAGCAGGCGGAACACTTCTGTCCCTGAAAACCGAAAGCAGACTGCACGATCCCGGTTGCAGCTTCATCGAGGTTTGCATCATCGGCAACGATGATTGCGTCCTTGCCACCCATCTCCGCCACGACACGCTTGATCCAAATCTGTCCAGCTTGAGGCTTCGCCGCTCGCTCATTGATTCGCAAACCGATTTCCTTCGAGCCTGTGAAGGCGACGTAGCGAGTCTTGGGATGGTCAACGACGACGTCGCCAACCTCTGCTCCTGATCCAGTCATGAAGTTCACAACTCCAGCGGGAAGACCGGCTTCCTCGAGAATCTCAAAAAACTTAAAGGCGATAGTCGGGGCATCCGATGAAGGCTTTAAGACGACTGTATTGCCCGTGACAAAGGATGCCGACGTCATCCCAGCCATGATCGCGAGTGGAAAGTTCCAGGGTGGAATCACAGCACCAACGCCGAGCGGAATGTACTCCAGCCGATTCTCTTCTCCCGGATTGTTAGTCAATGGATGTGGCTCGGCATAGCGCAGCATTTCGCGCGCGTAGAATTCGCAGAAATCGATTGCCTCAGCAGTGTCGCCGTCGGCTTCAGGCCAGGTCTTCCCGACTTCGTAAATCATCCATGCGGACAGTTCGTGCTTGCGCTCGCGCAAAATTTCGGCGACCCGAAACAAAAGGTTCGCGCGCTCTTCCGCGCTTGTCTTCTTCCATGTTTGGAAAGCCGCGTAAGCCGCTTCGACGGCCTGTGTCGCGAGCTCTTTCGTCGCCTTCTGGAACCGGCCCACTACTTCCGTGCGATTGGCAGGATTGATGCTTTCGAGTTTGGCTTCAGTCTTAATCCGTTCGCCTCCAATCACGAGTGGATACTCGCGGCCTAATTCACTTTTTACCTTCGCCAAGGCAGCTCGCATTGCCTGGGCGTTCTCGTCTTTGCTGAAGTCAGTAAACGGTTCATTGCGAAACTCGGTGGGCATATAGGGCTCCTCTAGTGTTTTTCTCATAGTAGCAGAACGAAAGCAGAAGGCAGAAAGCAGAAGGCAGGAAGCCGCAAGCCAAGCAGACTTGATCTATCTCAAACTGAACTTTTCCGGATTTGCAAGCATGCTGGAAAGCATGCGACCTACCTCTTCGTATCCCGCAGTTAACCGATCATGGTTCTCTTTCGACATGTACCCACAATCCAAAGCAAAGTCGATCCAAACTTGAGTTTCACTGGCCTCTCCGTCGCAGTCTGTAAGCTTGTTGACAAGCATTTTTGGGTAGCGTCTTTTTCTAAAGCCTTCAGCCAGATTCGCTGCAACGCTTCTGGACGAGCGACGAATTTGATTGGTGAGCGAGTGGTTTTTGGACTCGCGATAGGTGAAAGATTTCCATCGCGAGTTTATAAGATAACTGAAAGACCTTCAGATCTCGATGTCCGCGGAGCATGTGAGGATCTCCTTGTGTGAGGTTTGAACCGCCCTGCTGCTTTCTGCCTTCTGCTTTCTGCCTTCTGCCCGCTCGCCTTCAGCTTCACCACTTTCCCGCTTTCTGCAGTTTCTTAATCTTTCGCTTTGCCAACTCCCGCTTCAGCGGACTCATCTTGTCGAGGAATACAATGCCATCGCAGTGGTCAGTCTCATGAAGCATACAGCGAGCGGTTAGCTCGGTATCATCAAGCTCAAACTCGTTGCCGTTGATGTCATGTGCCCGAACAATCGCTCTCAAGCTGCGCTCGACGGGAGTAAAGATTCCCGGAAATGATAGACATCCTTCTTCGCCGTTCTGATTACCCTCGACATTGATCACTTCCGGATTAATCATCACCACGCGTTGATCTGGATCCTTGCCGCCCGAACAATCCATCACAAAAAGACGCTTCGGAACACCAACCTGGACCGCGGCCAAGCCGACGCCAGGCGCCGAGTACATGGTTTCAAACATGTCGCTGACGAGCTTTTTCAGATCGTCATCAAACTTCAAAACCGGCTCGCCTGGCTCATCAAGAATCGGATTCGGCCAGGTTACGATTTGCATTAACGCCATAGTTATTTTCAGCTTTAGCAAGAAAGCCAACGCTTTCGGACAGCCTTCGATGTTGATTTTACGACGAACGATGCTTGCAAGCCTAACGGAGTGAATTTGAAGTTGGACCGTCTTGAGTCAGACTTAATACCCTCGCAGTTGTTCTCGGTAGCCAGCAAAGTTGCGCTGCATTTCGCCCAGACTATCGCCACCAAATTTTTCACGGAGAGCGCCCGCCAGCACTAACGCCACCATCGCCTCGCCGATCACGCCTGCGGCAGGCACGGCAGTGATGTCCGAACGTTCAAAGGCAGCCGATTGCACTTCCTTGGTTTCTATATCAACTGACTGTAAGGGTTTCCGCAGCGTGGATAGTGGTTTCAAATGACCGCGAATCCGAATCTCTTCACCATTCGTGACGCCGCCTTCTAAACCGCCGGCCCGGTTTGTTTGGCGAATAAAATCTTTTGTTTCGCTGTTGTAGGCAATCTCATCGTGAACTTCAGAGCCCGGCAAACTGCTGGCTTCAGTTCCAGCTCCGATTGATACTGCTTTGACTGCGGGAATTGACATCAGCGCCTGGGCCAGCAATCCATCAAGTTTTAAGTCCCACGCGGTGTGCGAACCCAGGCCGGGAATTATCCCGTGAGCGGCGACCTCGAAAATGCCTCCCAACGTGTCTCCAGCTTCGCGCTTCTGATCGATCGCCGCAATCATCTGTTGCTGGGCAGTAGGATCAGCACAGCGCAACGGTGCGTCATCCGGAATTGCAGCAATCTGATCAAAGCTCAGTTCCAAAGGCGTTTCGGGAATACCACCAAGCTGAATCACATGACTGCGAATCTCGCCACCGAAAGTTGCCAACAACTGTTTCGCTAGCGCTCCACAAGCAACTCGCGCAGCCGTCTCGCGGGCTGAAGCTCGTTCGAGAATATTGCGCAAATCTCGCGCGCCGTACTTTTGTCCTCCCGCCAGATCGGCGTGCCCGGGTCGAGGCCGCGTCAAAGTTCGGGCGGTCTCTCCAGTGATTCCTGTCGGTTCAACCGCCATTACGTCTGACCAGTTTTGCCAGTCCTTATTATTAATGAGGAGGGCGAGCGGCGAACCAAGAGTCAGACCATGACGAACGCCGCTAAGAATCTCCGCGGCATCTTGCTCAATCTTCATGCGGCCGCCGCGTCCGTAGCCCCACTGACGGCGCTGCAACTCATGATTGATTTGCTCGACGGAAACCGGCATCCCCGCAGGCAGTCCTTCAACAATCGCGACGAGCGCGCGACCGTGTGATTCGCCGGCTGTGGTGAAACGGAACATGATCTATTGGTCCTTGGTAGTGGTCATTGTGGTTTTTGGTCATTTTGTAAGTATTGGTTTGTAGTCTTTGGTTTGTAATTCAGTTGTGGACTCAGTCCTTTTGATTCTGTAGGCGATTACGATCTACGAAATCACACAAAGACACAAACACCAAGAAGCAAAGACCACGACCACTGACAACTGACCACTGACAATCTAAAGATACCCCTCATCGAAAAATATTTCCCCTTCCCAAAATCCCCGCGGGATCAAAAGCTTTCTTCAAAGCCGCCATTTCCTGCAGATGCTGTTCACCGTAGAGTTCGCGTAAGTATTCGCGCTTCAACTTGCCGATGCCATGCTCCGCCGAGATTGTGCCGCCTGCTTTTACCGCGCGCCGCACGAACTGCCAATAGATCTCCCGCCCTTGTGCGGCCTCAGCGTCATCGCGCGGCAAAATATTAACGTGCACGTGGTTGTCGCCTATGTGGCCGAAGATTGTGTAGCGCAGCTTACTTGTTTCCAATGAGTCTTCATAGAAAGCCAGCATTCCCGCAAACTCTTCGTCAGGCACGGACATGTCGGTGGAAATTTTTCTCTGGTTGTAGCGCGCAAACCACTCGTTCATCAGGACTGGAAGCGCGTGTCTGAACTCGCGCAGCTTTGCCTGATCCTGCTCGTTGGCCGCGAACCAGGATTCGTCAATGAGCGCATCGTGGCTTTCCATCAAGGCGAGCCATTCGCGCATCGCATCGTCTTCTGTTGCCGCGGTGATCTCCTGTTCAAAAAATATCGCCCCGCTCGCTGTCTCCGGAATGGACTCGTACCTTTGTCGCAAGAATCCCAACGATTGTCGATCGAAATACTCCAGCGCGCGTGCGTCGATCATTTTCTTTGCTTCCCCGGGTTCCGTCTCGGGATGAGAAAGCTTACGCCGGTCTGTCACTTCCAAAGCCTTCTCCATCAATGGACCCAGGTTGCGCACGTGCATTCGATCCCGGTTGGCAAGCGAAAGTGTCCGTGCTTCACGCACGAACTCTAAAAGACCCTCGTTCGCATTAAAGAACACAATCCCACTCAAAATCGCTTCAGGTTTGGGAATCAGTGCGACTTCGACTTCGGTGATGACGCCGAGTGTTCCTTCGCTACCGATGAACAGATCGATGACATCCATTCCCGGCGCCACATAATATCCAGAAGCATTCTTTCGTACGTTGGGCATGTGGTAGGACGGTAGAGTCGCCTCAAGTGTGTGGCGCGCCGACAACGGAAGTCTGATTTGATTGCCAGCGTCCGCGCGGAACTCGCCTCTGCGGAGATCGATTATCTCGCCCGTCGCCAAACAGACTTTGAGTCGCTCTACATAGTTACGCGTAGGTCCATATTTAAAGGTGCGAGCTCCGGAAGCATTGGTTGCAACATTGCCGCCAATGAAACAGCCTCTTTCGGTGGGATCGGGAGGATAGAAGAGCCCCTGGGCTTCGACGAATCGCTGCAAATCCGCAAGGACTACGCCCGCTTCCGCCACTGCTCGTCCACCATCTTTGTCGCGCCCCAGACTCTTGATTTGATTCAGATTGTCAGTCGCCAGAACGATGCCACCAAATGGGATCCGTCCACCGACTGTTCCTGTGCCGGCGCCGGAAACTGTTACAGCTGTTTTCTCCTGCGTCGCTCGAACGAGAATCTCGGAAACTTCTTCCGCGCTTTCGGGAAAAAGCACTTGCTCCGCGGCACCAGCTTGCATGTAGCTGGCGTCTGAAAGGTACGACTGGATCTCGTCTGGATTAGATTTGATTAACATTCCAAGTTCAGATTGGTCTTTGGTCGATTGGTCTTTGGTCTTTGGTCTTTGGCTTTGGTACAGCGACTGCGCTTAAACACGTTCGGTCAAGTGTTCAGGCTTGTGAAACGAAGACCGAAGGCCAAAGGCAAATACCAAACACCAACTCACGTCAGTTGCAGCTCGCGTTCGCGCAGATACTTGATTCGGTCGCGATACTCCGCAGCCTTCTCGAATTCAAAGCGCTTGGCAGCGGCGCGCATCTCAGCTTCGAGCCGCGCAACCGTCGCCTCAATATTTGCTGCCGTGTACTCCTCCATCTCATCCAACTCCAATGGCACTTTGAAGTAGTCAGCTTCGGACGCGGTGATCAAGGTCGATTCAATAGCCTTGACGATCGTCGTCGGAGTGATGCCCTGCTCCTTATTGTAGGCCCGCTGAATTTCACGGCGTCGCTGGGTTTCGTCGATCGCGCGCTTCATGGAATCGGTTATGCGATCCGCATACAAAATCGCTTTTCCCGACGAATTCCGCGCCGCGCGCCCGATGGTCTGAATCAACGATTGCTCCGAACGCAGAAAACCTTCCTTATCGGCGTCGAGAATCGCCACTAAAGAGACTTCGGGCAAATCCAAACCTTCGCGGAGCAGATTGATTCCCACGAGCACATCGAATTCGCCGCGTCTTAAATCGCGCAGGATCTTGATTCGTTCCAGGGTTTCAATGTCGGAGTGAAGATAACGAACGCGCAAATCCACTTCAGTGAAATACTCGGTGAGATCTTCCGCCATCCTTTTCGTCAGGGTAGTTACAAGAACACGCTCGTTACGTTCTGCTCGCTGCCGGCATTCTTCGAGCAAGTGGTCGATCTGCCCTTTCACGGGATGGATTTCCACTTCCGGATCAAGCAAGCCCGTCGGCCTGATGATTTGTTCGACAACTTCACCACCTGATTTTGTCAGCTCATAAGGACCGGGCGTGGCAGAGACGTAGATGGTCTGTCCAATTCGAGCTTCAAACTCGGCAAAATTCAAAGGCCGATTATCCATAGCCGACGGCAAACGAAATCCATACTCGACAAGCGTCCGTTTGCGCGATTGATCGCCTTCAAACATGCCGCGCACCTGCGGTACCGATTGGTGAGATTCGTCGATGACCATGATGGTGTCGCGCGGGACGTAATCGAGTAACGTAGGCGGCGGTTGGCCCGGTTTCTTTCCTGTCAGATGTCGTGAATAGTTTTCGATCCCGCGACAGAATCCCATCTCCTTAATCAACTCAAGGTCGAACATGGTGCGCTGATGCAACCGTTGCGCTTCCACGAGCTTTCCTTCTGCAATTAGCTTCGGCTCCCACCAATCAAGTTCTTCGCGAATCGACTTGATCGCCCGTTTGATTGTGCTGCCGGGCATGACGTAATGAGTCTTCGGATAGATCGGAAGGCGCGACGTATGTTTGACCAGCACTTCGCCAAGCAATGGATCGATAGTAGAAATCGAGTCGATCTCTTCGCCCCATAATTCGATACGCAATGCCTGGTCCTGATAACTCGGAAAGACTTCGACGACATCACCGCGCACGCGAAAGGTGCCTCTCTGGAAGTTGATGTCGGACCGTTCGTATTGCAATTCCACAAGTTTCTGCAACAACGACTCGCGTGAGATGCGCGTGCCCGGCTCAAGAAATAACAACATGCCGTAATAAGCATCCGGGTCGCCCAGACCATAAATACAAGAAACACTGGCGACCACGATTACATCGCGGCGCTCGAAGAGTGCGCGAGTGGCCGACATGCGTAAGCGATCGATCTCTTCATTGATCGTCGCTTCCTTTTCGATGTAGACGTCGGCGGCGGGAACGTAAGCTTCCGGCTGGTAGTAGTCGTAATAAGAAACAAAGTACTCCACCGCGTTTTCCGGAAAGAGCGACTTGAATTCCTGGTAAAGCTGCGCTGCGAGGGTCTTGTTATGAGCCAAAACCAACGTCGGCCTTTGCGTGTGTTCGATCACGCTGGCGATGGTAAATGTTTTGCCGCTGCCAGTGATTCCGAGCAGAACCTGATCTTTGGCGCCATCTTGCAAGCCGCGAACAAGAGATTCAATGGCCTGAGGTTGATCACCCTTCGGCTGATATTCCGAGTTAAGTTTGAAACGCATGGATTCGAGAATAGTAAAGCGTGAATCGTAAATCGTGAAATCGTGAATCGTAAATCGTGAATCGTAAATCGGGAATCGTACCAGTCGATCTGAATTCGTCGGACAAATCCATTCATTACTATGTCGTGGCAGGTGCCGATGTTTTGCGCAAGACCAGGAGTCGCTGAGCCCCTGAACTCAAAAAGTAAAAGCCGCGAGTGCCGGACTCAACGGCTTTGGTTTCTGCCTTCTGCTTTCCGCTTTCCGCTTTCTGCCTACTTTAAACCGGCGCGCCCTCTCGCGTCTGACTGCTAATTTGATAAATCGCTTCCATGATCGCTGTGCGGAGTTCGGAAGGTAACGAACTCCGCAACGCCAAACGGCGAAACGTCGGCACAATCGCGGCGTCGCCACTTAGAGCGAGCAGTTCAATCAAAGCGAGCCGCAACTCGATGCTTGGATGGTCCTCAAGCACACTCACCAGTGGCTGGACTTCTCCTGCTTTGGCAACCAGAAAGAGCAATGAAATTATCCCGTAAACATTTTGCTGTCTTCCACTCTTCAAATGCTGAATAGCTTCACTTACCAACCCCGACCCGGCCAGCGCGGCACCGATTCTTCGCCGCCGTTCAGCCGGCCCCTCGCGCAAAACCCCATTGAAGAACGAGGCGGCATATTCGGGATTGACACTATAAAGAGCACGAACCGCCGCGTTGCGAACTTCCTTCGAGGAATCTTCCAGCGATTCGGTTATGTCTTCCAGGCTTTTGCGCTCACCCACCGCCACGAGATGGGACATCGCCGCAGCTTCCCTTTGGCTACGCTGTTTAGCCAGCTCCATTGCAGCTCGACGCAAGGTTTGCTGTTCTTGCTGCCAGCGCTCGTCCGGAACCTGACGGTCATCGACCTTCGTTTGCTTATTTTTGTTTAAAGAGGAAGGCGCGGAGTTAGATATTTTTCTTGAGTATGTGTTCTTAGTATCGCCGGCAAGGATTTTTTTTGGCATTCAAATTCGCCAAGCAGCGAGGTTGGGTTAATGAATTGGAAGTGGTAGTTGTTGTCAGTCCATCTTTAATTGCATAACAGTTGCTTAACTCAGCACTGGCCGTCGCTATCCTTCGTCGGGCCGGAACGGCTAGATAATGCTGTTGGTAGTCTGGTTTCCTGAATTGAGATTGCCATTCATCGGCCCTTCTCTCTCCGCAGCGCTATCGCCAGGTTCGGGTACAACGAACGGCTCGAGATCGATAACCTCCACATTAAGAGCTGCAGCATGGGCCGCAAGGCTTAATGGAGCTTTGGTTTGCTGCACATTAACGGGAATCTCGCCCGAGAAAGTGTCCTCACTGGTTTCTACGCGCGGGGGCAGTAACTTAAATTTCGTTACGATTAATTGACTAAGATCCAAGCCCAGAGCGCTGTCGAGATCGCACAATTGTTCGGCAATCACTCGTTGGGAAACTCTCTCGAATGCCTGACTAAGCTCCAGGCCTGCCACTGCGGCTTCATCTGCAAGGATCAGTTCAAAATTTTGACCTGCGCGAATTCGATGCCGAGCATGATTGTGCAGGAGCACCGCAGCCTGGTTATGAATTCGATCGGTGGCGACGACGACGAGATGGGAAGCTTCGGTCTCAACTTCCAAATCGATGGCCCACCGCGCAAACGCTGGAGTCAGTTCGCCGTCTCGCGCCACAATCAGAAACGGCTCGCCGCAAATATTGGACATCATTTGGCCGTAGCCTTCGCCTTCAGCTGGGCCAACCGCGATTTCGCTTTCAGAAATACCCATCTCGCGAAGAATGTGGTGCAAGCGACTAATAAGCCACGAACCATCTTCCAACAACGACTCCGCTAACAAAGTCGGCGCAATCACCTCTTCAACTTTCTCGTCGGCAACCGGAGCGCCACACTCACTGCAGGTTGCATCACTTACCGTTACTACCGCCAAAGCATTCGCAGTAGGCAGCCGAAACAAAGCATGCCCGGTCTTACGGCAACTCACCTGCACCTCGCGCTCTACTAACCCCGCGTCCTCCAGCCGGCCAATCGAAAAATCATCTGGGCCCTGTGTCTCTCCCGTAAGCAGTCTCGAAGCATAGCCTTCGACATGAGCATCTTTGGCGCGGCGCAGAAACACCCTTGCGCTTGGATTTTCGAGAATCGATGTCGCGCGGATGCGCTTAACCATCGTCTCCTTACGCAAGCTGGTAAACAATGAATCGGTATCTTGCCGGGCGACGAATCGCTTAAAGCCTTCCGGCATCGTTGGTCTTCCCTGCTCCCACTGTGGCGGTTCGGTCGGGCCTTCGTGTTCGGACGGGTTTGGCGAAGGGATTAGACTTCTCAGACGCTGACAAAATGAGTCCAGCTTTCTGAAGGGTTCAGTGGTGTTGGCTGAATAAACTATCCCTGCACGAATGAGGGGCGCAGGCTGGCTGTCGTCATCGAAAATTAGAAAAAAGACGTGATCGTCGAGGCTGAAGATATCTCCGCGGACATAGGGTTGCTGATTCTCAAACTCGAACGAGTCGGCAATCGCCTTTTCCAAATCTGCGATGCGCTCAGAGCCCAGCAGCGTGTTACTAAAGCAGTTTAGTCTTGCAGATCGGATTAGAGGATTGAGATCACTTTGCTGCAAGTCGGCGAGAAGCTGGATACGCTTCGACCGTTCTAACTCTTGACGGAGAGTCTGGCTCTCGACAAATAACATCAGCTACACCTTCCTGTTTTAAAAAGGCTTCCGCACACTAATTTGACGGAGTCACTTTGATCACAACGGTTTCGGGCCCGGTCGCTTTTGCCGGATAACGACGCTGTCGGGCGATGCGCAACGCCAGGGCTTCATACTGGTTCATCCCGGGCTGGGGATTCGCGATCGATGCCTGGGCAACGCGTCCATTCTCGATCCGCAAAACGACTCTCACTGACTGAGCCTTCTGAGACACATCGTTCGGTTTCGGTTGGTTCTTTTCAGCAGCCGTGGTTGAGCGAGCTACCTCATCAGACCTACTAGAAGAAACCGTCTCTGGCTGCCTGGGGGCAGAAACCACCGGTTTACGGTTCGGCTCGGGCGCCGACGCGGCAACTTTCTTCCTGGATGTTTCAGAGAAAGATTCCGGTTCTTCATCGGGAACACTGGCGGATGGTGACACCGGATCTTTTGCTACTGGTGCCGCCGTAGCTTCACTTACTGCCGGTGCCGTTGAGCCGGTAGAACCGCCTCGCCTGCCAAAACCACCGGTAAGGGCGATAACTGATGACAGACCCAACATCATCAATCCCGCAGCACCCATCGCTAAGAGCGGACGTGTGTAATGAGACTTTGGCATTTGCAGTGCTACTGAGGAAAAAACCAGAGCTTGTTCCGTCTGAGTCATTTGGGAAACATTGAAAGAGGGGGCCGCGGCAAGAAGCGCCGGGCGCGGTGCGGCCTGTGGCATAAAAGCAGGCTGCGGCACCGAACGAGACGAGTGAAGCGCGTTGAGCTCCAGGCCGTTCTCATCCCAGCATCCCAGTAACTCGGACACGACCCTTTGCATGGAATTTTCAATGGATCGTTTTGGTGGCTGAATCAGCGGATTGAAGTTGAATGAAGAGGCAGGCTGGGCCACCGCGACGCAAACTGCCTGCAGGCCACTTAAATTATCAAGTTGAGCATCAACCAACTCTCCGTCTCTGAAATAAAAGCTGGCCGGGCCTTTCGGATATTCAATTAGTAAGCGTCCCGTCTTACGTTGGTGACGAAGGATTCCCACAAGATCGGAGAGGGGATAATCATTGAGGTGTCCCGTCAGGATTACGAAAGCGACTAGGCTGCATTTAGCTACTCCTCGAATTCTGTGCAATTCATTAGTCTTGAATATTGACCGACAGCGCGATTAGTCGCAGCGACGCCCGGCGCACGGTAGATTGAACTCCGGAAAAGTATCGGATAATTTCTTGGCCAATTGAGCATCAAGAGTTTGAAGAATCCTAAACTCCTCGAGTAGTAGATCCTGTTTACCCATTTCCTGATAACAGAGAGCTAGTCCGTAGTGGGCTTTCGCCAGGTTAGGACGGACTCGCACTGCTTTCTTGAAAGCATCGGCAGCGTCCTTCACCTTGTTGGCGCGAAAATATTCCAAACCCAAACCATAATGTGCTTCGTCCATCTCAGGGTTTAGACGTACTGCTTCCTTAAACGCCTTTATCGCCTCTGGCGTCTTTTTTAGACGGAGAAAGGCATGCCCTAAACTCAGGTGGACGTCGGCAAAATCAGGCTTGATTTCGATCGCCTGCTGATAGGAAGCAATCGCCCCGGTTAAATTCCCCAAGCTGAATTGCTCCCGCCCGCTCTTATAAAGATTGAAGGCAGCTTTGTAAGGAGATAAGGCCGATGTGTTCTCCTTTGCCGGCGGAACCTCAGTAGAACGGGGCGAGCTGGTTCTAGAAGTGGGTGAGGTTAAATTGTTTTCAGTGCTAGGTAACGCGCCTGAGGGTTCCATTTTCGGGCCGCTGTTCGACGAATCAACACGGCTTTCGACTTTACTGCCCTCGGCCGAACCGGACGGCTTCTTCGCTTCCGACTTCAGAGCTCGTGTACCAATACGCTCTCTGGCTGAAGCAGTCGGCGCTGCGGTGCTCGTGATGTTCTTCGGCTCTGTAGAGTCTGATTCAACTGAGGCCGGCCCTGCGGGAACTGCCGTACTCGGCGCCGCCGTGGAAGTATCCAGGAGCTTCGCAATTCTTTCATCGTAGAAGTAGGCGATGGTGCGGTATGTCGTTTCCACCGGCTCGGTTTTCAACTTGCCCTCTTCAAACAAGACCAGGCTGGTAGTCATCTTTGTCCAATTACCAACTCCATCGGTTTCATACTTGTAGACTTCCCGACTAATCACCGAACCGTCAGCACCGCGAACAGTCATTTCACTGATGTTGCCTTTATCGTCATATTTGTACTCTTCGCTGCCTGAAGAACCAGCCACGAGAAACGAACTATTGTCGACCCGTTCTCCCTTAAGGTTATAAGTAGTCACTTCCAGCAGTTGACGTGGTCCTTCTACAACTACTCCAGATCTGATCTCGAGCTTCGCCATTTCGGTTTGAACTCTGCGCACCGGACCGACAAGTCCATCTTGGTCTTTAGTGCTGTCGAGAATCACGACCGGAGCGATTGCGGGAGAGTTTCCGACCTTCTGTTGCGCATGTGCAAACGTTGCAAAGGTTGAGACAAAAGAGATTAGGAGGATTGAGGGCAAAAACTTGCGGGGATTGCAGTACATTTTTACTTCTCCAGGCTCGCTTACGAACTACTGCGACGATGCTCGCTTCGGGGTGAGCGAGTCGTGTTGTTTGGCCTGACGAAGTCGTGACAAGAGGTCCGGAGCTCTGAGCTTTGAAATACCGTCACGCTCGGGCGCCTACCGGTCCGGTATCGCCGAGCCCATATCTTGTACAGGCCGGGGCGAAGAATACAATAAGTGGTTGCAAATTGCTACTAAAGCTATTCTTATTGGTACGGAGAGCAATCGGATAAATGAAAAGGCCGCGATGCATTTATTGCATTCGCGGCATGTCTTTCTAAGCCGTCGGGTGACGAACTTAACTACCAGGGTTACCGACGTACGGCCAGCTTCGAGTTGTTTATTCCTGCGGTAGCAATGATATTGCGCGGCCCACACTCAGTTAAATATATAGATTTCAGCGACTTACGGGATCCTCCGCCATTAACGTTCGAACTCAGGAAGGGGGTTTTGCCAATCATCATGTGCTTCAGATGTTAGCGCCACATCATCCTGAGGATGGGCCGTAGATTCAAAAACGGTTTCGTCATTCGACGTGAACTGCGGCGCTTGTTCGTCGGAGTTCGCCGGCTTGGTCGAGTGATCGAGCTGATACATCGCCTCCAATATTGATGTACGCAACTCCTCAGGAAGGCCATCCATCAGCGCCAACTGACGCAATTGCTCGAACACCTCAGGCTCGCCGGTGTTGGTCAACAAACGAACGACTGTGAGCCTAATATCCAAATTTGGGTGATTGATTACTGCGTCTACTACTGACTCCGTCTGACCGGATTTCGCCAACAAGGAAATAATAGCGAATGTTTCATAGCACTGACGTCGATCGCCAATGGCCAGTCGATCGATACCCTGCGAAACGATTCCGGATTTGATGCACGCCTTTGCCACTGCAACCTGTAACTCGTGATCCTGAGTTTCCAGTACCCGAATGTATGCATCGGTGCGATCAAAACTTAAGTGTGTCAAGGAACGCGCTGCTGCTGCCCGTACTTCACGCGACTCATCTGCCATGCCAATTAACACAGCCGGAAAAACAGATTCGTGATTGATAGCTGCGAGACTGGTAATAGCCTGTGAGCGGATCGCTGCTTCCGAATCAGTCCAAGCTACGAAGGTCAAGGCGGAGACGGCCTTTTGGACCTCAAAACGCGACAGATTTTTCGCGGCCTCCAGCCGTTCACCAACGTCTTCACTATTCATTGCCAAAAGCGTCGGCGCGAAAGCCTCATCATACGAGTCGATTGGCAAGTCTTCGAACGTTGCTGCAGGTTCAAGCTGGGTAATGTCAAAACCAAATCCTTGCGTCAGACCATCCGACAAGAGGGCTGGTTCAGGAATATCTGCGTCGAAGAAATCCAAACCCTCTACCGAACAGGCACTCAACGCCTGGCTTACAAGCGTCCCAGGCACGTCCGGATGTCGACGCGCCATATCGAGCAAGGCACCAATTGCGCGGGGGACTTTCAGCTCGCCGATACTCGCCACTGCTTGATTACGGACGATAGATTCGGAATCGTAAAGGCCCTCAAGAAGGAACGGCAGTGCCGCCGGCGACTTGATTTCACCAAGAGAGCGCGCGGCGGTCGTCCGATCGAACGGATCGGGAGACATTAATAAGGCGGCACACTCACGCGCGACAAACCCATACTCTTCCAACGCTTCCGAAGCTCGACGACGTTCATCTTCGTCAGGACTGGAGGCGATCATCTTGATCAGTGAGGTTTCAATGGCGCGGCGATCTTCCGGTGCGCGTGAAGACAGCACGTCCATTCGATGCGGCTGGCCAAGTACCAGCTTCCCAACTTCCTGATCGATGCGATAGGCGCCGTAAAGTGAATCGGGAGTGGCTACAGTTAAGTGGGCACCGCTCACTCGGGCTGTGGAAATGGCAGTTTGTTGAGTGGCCTTTTTCCTTTCAGGTACTCGACCTTGAGGCGGCTGCGAGGCTAACGTGGCCTCTTCCGGTTCGGGCCCGACCTCCTGCTCGACTTGGCGGGTAGTCGACTTAGCCTTTCCAGACGTTTGCCGCGAGCGAAGTTTGCGGGAAACCAGTAAACCAATAACTCCCAACACCAGGATTATGGCAACACCAGTCGTTGAAAAGATTGCACTAAAAAAATCGTCTCCGTGAGGTTGCAGCTCAATTTCGGATTCAGGAACGATCGGTGGGGTACCTTGGGCTTGACTCACTCGAAGATCGGGCCTTGGCTGAAGTGCCGGTGGTCCCGCTTTCGTAGTTGTCGGCGATGATTGATTGGGAAACTGGCTCGTGAAAGGCAAGTTCTCCGATGCTGATGAGCCAGCCTTAGAGGGGTCCGCTGGCGTTCCTTGTGCAGACGACTGCCAGGAATTCTCATTGGTAACGATGTTCGACGAGTCCACGCCCTCGGAACTGGGTTCCAGAGAACCATCAACAAAGAGACTTAAGCGATTGCCGTCGACTTGAGACACCACGCTGGTGCCAGGAGAATTTTGGACAAGAATCTCGAGCGATTGACCCAGCCGGCGCACCTTTATGCCTTTTAGCGATCTAACGGAACTCTGGGCAGTCGCGTAGGGTACGACGACGTGGTATCCCTCACGGTCTTGCCAGGTCTGGGCTCGCCTTAAGGAACCTTCGGCGCCGATGGTGATCGTGCTGCTTGTTTCGGAAACCTGTGCAGCAAGGCTCGATATTCTGAGAGGTGAGTACTTTGGATCCTGAGCTTGTGCACTGGCCAGTGGCGTAAGAATAAATGCCAGACTCAACGTCGTAATGACGTTCAGCCTACTCGAGCCAAACTGAACGTTTGGAGCGAAACGAAAAAGAGAAAATCGTTTTAGACAGTTTTGCTTTTTCATGTGTACTGCCTTGGTAGGACCTGACTTCAAGCCGGGATGGCCGGAATAGCAACTGCGATGGAATTAGCGAGTTGTCAAACGAGTAGTCGCCAAAGGCGGTGTGAGTAAAGGGAGCTATTGTTCGTCGGTGAACTTATAACCAATTCCCCAAACAGTTAAGACCATCTGCGGGTTCTCGGGGTTATCCTCAATCTTGGCACGCAGGCGATTGATGTGAGAATCAATCGTTCGATCATAGCCTTCATAAGAATAGTCCCAGATCTTTTCTAGCAGGTACTTACGTGGAAAGACCCGACCCGGGTTCGATGCGAACAACCGCAGAAGATCGAACTCTTTCGGAGTCAATTCCATCTGGCGTTCGCCGATTGTTACTTCACGTCGTGCTGGATCGATTCGCAATCTTCCGCGAACGATTGGGGATTCATCCTTGGCCCCAGTGTGGTCCGACGCGCTCTTGGTTCGCCGCAAGACCGACTTGATTCGCGCTTCGAGTTCCCGCAGGCTGAAGGGCTTGGTGATGTAATCATCCGCACCCATTTCCAATCCAAGAACTTTATCGACAATGTCGTCCTTAGCGGTAAGCATCAGGATCGGCAAGTGATTCGCCTTCTCTCTGAGCTCTTTGCAAACAGCTAAACCATCCATTTTCGGTAACATCAAGTCCAAAACAACGGCATCAGGCGGATCTTCAAGTGCCGTTTTGACTCCAGCCAATCCATCCTCCACGGTTTTGACGTCGTAGCCAGCACGCGAAAAATATTCGCTGATGGCGGTAGAGATGTTTTCGTCGTCTTCCACGACGAGCAAAGAAACCTTGCGCTCGCTTGGATCGGGTGCAGGATGGTGGTCTTTAGATTTCTGGATGTCAGTTGCTGTTCCCATCAGATTGTGTCGTCTGAAAACTGACAAACAGGAGGCTTAAGGGGTTGACGCCAAAGGGTGTGGCGTCTCGGGCGTAAGAATAGTACAGGACAATAAAGCCAAACTGCAAGCGTTAAGTTTTGCAGCAACAGGACAAACGGGCCAATCAAGGCCCAAATGTGGGCCATAACAAAATTGTATCTGCGGATTGCGGGCGGTTACCCGATTTGGTTGCTACGTGGGTGGAAGTGTTTGATTCTACACATGAATGAGAGCTGGTGGCGCCCTTTGACAGCAAGAACTTAGCCGGTTAGATGCGTCGACTTATAATTTTGAGAGTTCAAGAAAACGCGTTCTTAGGTAACATATGTGATGTCCATCTGAAAATCTCGCGCACCTCGGCGTAAGAAATGACTTGGCTGATGCCCGCAGAAGGCTTCTGAAATGGAACTCATTCGCCAAAAGGAACAATGACATGAACCAGGAAGAAAGAAATGACTTGATTACGCGCTATAGAGCTGGCTACGACGAAGTTATCGATGCTTTGAAGGACTTTCCGTCCGAGCTTTTGACGTCGCATCCTTTGCCGGGAAAATGGAGTGCCCGAGAAATAGTGCATCACCTTGCTGATAGCGAGAGCACTTCCGCAATCCGACTGCGTCGCTTGTTGGCTGAAGATCGACCAGTGATTGCGGGTTACGATCAAGATCTGTTCGCAAGACGACTTAAATACAATGAGCGAGAGATCGAACCATCGCTTGAAGCATTTCGCTCCGCACGTGCATCGACTGCGCAGATTCTTGATTTGATGACTGAAGCAGACTGGACTCGCGAAGGTGAACACAGCGAAAGTGGACGTTATACGCCAGAACATTGGTTGCGAATTTATGCTGACCACGCTCACAATCATGCAGGCCAAATTCGTCGACTGCGCGATGCGTTGCAATCATCAACTTAAATCTCTCACTCGCTTGACAAAGTTTTTATGCGCGAGCAGAATCCGGGCTCACCCTGGTTTAAGCAAACTTTCGAAACTGTATTAGACCACCGACGATGATGAGTGCCGCCACTCTTCTACAAACTTCTCTTTCCGATCTGCAATTAGTCCGACGAGGAAAGGTTCGCGACGTCTATGCCGTCGACCAGAACTCGCTTCTCGTCGTCGCGACTGATCGTATCTCCGCGTTCGATTGTGTTTTGCCTACTCCAATCCAGCGAAAAGGTGAAGTCCTGACAGCGCTTTCAGAATTTTGGTTCCAGCTGCTTGGGCATGTGGTTCCCAACCATTTGATTACTACGGATGTGGAGAACATGCCCGAAACAGTGCGTCAGAATTCCGCGGAAATAAAAGGGCGTTCGATGTTGGTAAAACGCGCGGAAGTGTTTCCGGTTGAATGTGTAGTGCGGGGTTATCTTGTCGGATCAGGTTGGAAGGATTATTTGAGAACCGGCGAAGTTTGCGGTCACAAACTGCCAGAGGGCTTACTGGAGTCAGCAGAACTTTCTGAACCAATTTTTACTCCTTCGACAAAAGCTGAACATGGTCACGACATGAATATCAGCGAGGCAGAAGTTCGGGAGATGCTGGGCGAAGAAACGACAAGCTTCCTGCGCACGACTTCCCTGCGGCTGTACAACGAAGCCAGAGACTATGCTAGACGCCGTGGGATCATCATTGCCGATACTAAGTTTGAATTCGGCAAGGACAAGAGTGGACAGCCGATCCTGGTGGACGAAGTGCTTACACCCGATTCTTCTCGTTTTTGGCCATTAGAGGCTTATGTGCCTGGTAGATCTCAGCCCTCGTTTGACAAGCAGTTTGTTCGCGACTATCTGGAAACGTTGGATTGGGACAAAAAACCGCCAGCTCCGGCAATTCCCTCGCACATAGCCGACGCTACCTCGGGCCGCTATCTCGAAGCGTATAAGCTGATTACAGGACAGGATCTATAGCTTTCTTCTGGATTTGTACTTTTGGGCAGCTCTCAACGGCTCATGTAAGTGATTTCCCATGCAGATGCGCGCTCAACTTGAAGCTCTAATCAACGAAATGCTTGACGGGCAAATTCTGCTTGATGAGGCTGTCGCCGAATTTGAAAAGGTTTACATCGAGAAAGCCCTATCGCGTCATCGAAAACACCTCACTAACACCGCAAAAGTTCTTGGTATTCATCGAAATACACTCTCCAAACGCGTCGCCGCGTATCACAAAAAAGAGCGTACGCCCGCTAAAAGGCTTTTCCGTTAAAGGCCAACGACAGCCTGTCAATCCCGGTTGACAAGGTCCCTAGCCTGACCTATTCTTAGCACTCATCCGCGTTGAGTGCTAAACCTCTTATCACCACGCTCTTATGAGTTTAAGTTCGTAAATTTCTGACTAGGCACATTGAAAGGAGATTCGAAGAGAATGGCTACAAACATTAGACCTCTTCACGATCGCGTTATCGTGAGACGCATTGAAGAGGGAGAACAGGTTCGCGGCGGCATCATTATTCCCGACACCGCCAAAGAAAAGCCCCAGGAAGGCGAAGTGGTAGCAGCGGGAGATGGTAAGTACAAAGAAGACGGCACCAGGCAAGCCCTCGATGTCAAGAAAGGTGACCGTGTTTTATTCGGCAAATACAGCGGTTCAGAGATCAAGATGGATGGCGAAGAGCTCTTGATCATGCGTGAAGACGAAATTCTGGGCATTATCGAGCGCGCTGGAGCAGCAACTGGCAAGAAGGGCGGTAAGTAGTTAAGTCGACTCGGCCGCCTTTTTGTATACCCAACATCAAACAATTCAGCAGGAGAAAAGAGAAAGATGGCAAAGCAAGTAGTTCACGGTGAGGAGTCTCGCGCGGCGATTTTGCGCGGTATTAACCAGCTCGCCGACGCTGTGAAAATCACGCTCGGCCCCAAGGGGCGTAACGTCGTAATCGACAAAAAATTTGGCTCGCCGACGATAACAAAAGATGGCGTTACTGTGGCGAAGGAAATTGAATTGAAGGACGCGCTGGAGAACATGGGCGCGCAGATGGTCCGAGAGGTTGCCTCTAAAACTTCGGACGTTGCCGGCGACGGCACCACCACCGCGACGGTACTAGCACAAGCAATTTTCCGGGAGGGTGTTAAGACTGTTGCAGCTGGTGCCAACCCAATGGCCCTTAAGCGCGGCATCGACAAAGCCGTTGAGCGTAGTGTCGAAGAAATCAAACGCCTTTCCAAACCGGTCAAGGGCGACATGATTGCCCAAGTGGGTACCGTGTCCGCTAATGGTGACCAGACTATCGGAAACATCATTGCCGAGGCCATGAACAAGGTTGGCAAGGACGGTGTGATTACCGTTGAGGAATCCAAGACAATGGAAACCGCGCTGGACGTCGTTGAAGGTATGCAGTTCGACCGCGGTTATCTCAGTCCCTACTTTGTTACTGATCCGGATCGCATGGAAGCGACTTTGGAGAACCCGCTGATCCTGATCCATGAAAAGAAGATCAGTTCAATGAAAGACTTGCTGCCATTGCTCGAGCAAGTTGCGAAGATGGGCAAGCCAATGTTGATTATCGCCGAAGACGTGGAAGGCGAAGCTCTCGCGACGCTAGTTGTCAACAAGCTGCGTGGCACTTTGAACATAGCGGCAGTTAAGGCGCCTGGCTTTGGCGATCGACGCAAGGCTATGTTGGAAGACATTGCGATCATGACTGGCGGCAAAGTAATAAGTGAAGATCTCGGCATCAAACTCGAGAACGTAAAATTGGAAGATCTGGGTCGCGCTAAAAAGGTCACCATCGACAAAGACAACACAACAATTGTGGATGGCGCCGGAAAAGAGAGCGATATGCAGGGACGTGTTAAGACCCTGCGAGCCCAGATTGACGACACAACTTCAGACTATGACCGCGAAAAGCTCCAGGAACGTCTGGCAAAGTTGATCGGCGGTGTCGCGGTTATCAAAGTTGGCGCGGCCACTGAAACCGAAATGAAAGAGAAGAAAGCCCGAGTTGAAGATGCCATGCATGCGACACGTGCAGCTGTCGAGGAAGGTATCGTTCCGGGTGGAGGCGTTTCTCTCGTCCGTGCAGCGAAAGCGCTTGAGAAATTCCAGACCAGCACCGATGGCGAGGGAGACGCTGACGAGCAGATTGGCGTAAACATTGTTCGTCGTGCTTTGGAAGAGCCTTTGCGACAGATCGTGCAAAACGCCGGAAAAGAAGGTGCTGTTGTGGTCGAACGCGTTCGCAGTGAAAAGAACGAAAACTTCGGCTTCAATGCTGCAACGGAAGAATACGAGGACCTGGTAAAAGCTGGTGTCATCGATCCGGCAAAAGTGACTCGAACAGCGTTGCAGAATGCTGCTTCGATTGCTGGTCTTATGCTGACGACGGAAGCGATGGTTTCCGAACTTCCGGATGAGGATAAGAGCAGTCCCGCGATGCCGGGCGGTATGGGCGGCATGAGCGGAATGGGAATGTAATCTCAATCCATTTAATCTGCAATAGGAAAGCGGCCTCGTCTAAAACGCGGGCCGCTTTTTTATTGGTTGCAAGAGCTATTTTTGATTGACACGTAGTGTGCGGTTCTGTCATATACCCCGAGCACTTTTGATCGCGTTACGGTTCCTTGCCTCGACGGTATTACGACCACCGATTCTCGAGCTTCACCTTTCCGTAACCACCATTAACATCTCAAAAAGGAGCCACCAATGGCTCGTCTTTCAACACCGATAGATCAGCTCAAATCGCACTACACCGTAGTAGTAGTTGGTTCAGGTTATGGCGGGGGGATAGCGGCATCGCGTCTCGCACGTGCCAAGACTTCAGACAACACTGAAATCACCGTCTGCGTGTTGGAACGCGGAAAAGAATTTCAACCTCGAGACCTCGATCAAAACGGCCAACTGATCAAAGAAGGCGAATATCCCAATAGCCTTCGCGAAGCGTTACCGCAAGTGCAGATGGATTCTCCCAATTGCCATGTGGGCTCCCGGATTGGTCTCTACGACGTGCGCATGAACGAAGAGATCAACGTGTTCGTTGGCTGTGGTCTGGGTGGTACATCACTAGTCAACGCCAACGTCTGCGAAGAAGCTGAACCGGAAGTGTTTCGACAGAGCGAGTGGCCTGAGGAGATCCGATCCGAGACGGGCCTCGCACAATTGCAGCAGGGATACGAAAGAGCGCGAGCTATGTTGCGACCAACGCGCTACGACTCCAAAACGGATCCCGCTAAATATCCGCCCTTGGCAAAACTCGAAGCTCTGGAGAAATCGGCCGCCTTCATGGGCGAACAATTCAGGCCCCTGCCCATTAATGTGAACTTCGACAAACTTCCCGGAGACAAAAATCACGTAGGCGTTGACCAACATCCCTGTGTCGGTTGCGGCGATTGCATGACTGGCTGCAACTACCGCGCGAAGAACACAGTGATAATGAACTACCTTCCTGATGCTAAAAATCACGGCGCCGAAATTTTCACAGGAGCGTCCGTTAGGTATCTGGAACGCAAAGACGAGCGTTGGCTCGTTCACTACCAGGTCCTGAAGACAGGTGAAGAGCCGTTTGATGGTCCTACGCAAGTCGTTAGTGCAGACATTGTTGTGTTAGGCGCCGGTACTTTGGGTTCCACCGAGATTCTGTTGCGCTCTAAGGCGAAGGGACTCTCCATTTCAGACACGCGTGGGTAACCAATTCACAGGTAATGGCGACGTGCTGGGATTGGCGTACAACTGCGACCAGGAAATAAACGGAGTCGGCTTCGGAGAGCTGCCGCCCAATACTGTTCCGAAGGTGGGCCCCACAATCACCGGCATAATCGATATGCGCAACCAACCGCGTCTGGAAGATTCGATGGTCATTGAAGATGGATCAATGGCAGGCGCTTATACGAGCCTGCTCCCCGCAATTTTCGCTACGGCCGCAGCGCTATCTGGCGAGGACACGGATTCCGGATGGAAGGATGAATTCAAAGAACACTTTCGCACACTTGTCAGTCTGCCCACAGGCGGCCACAGAGGTGCACTGCGAAATACTCAAACGCTTCTGGTTATGGCCCACGACAATGCCGGAGGACGCTTGTATCTCGAAGACGATCGCCTTCGGATTTCCTGGCCCGACCTAAGTGCTCAGCCGATCTTTAAGAAGGTCGCGTCAGAGCTAAAAGAAGCGACGGCGGCTCTCGGCGGGATATACGTAAAGAATCCGGTCTCAAATCAGTTTATGGGGCAGGACCTAATTACAGTCCATCCCCTCGGCGGTTGTGTGATGGCGGAACATGCAGGCGCTGGTGTGGTCAATCATAAGGGTCAGGTTTTCGCGGGATCGATCGGAAAGGATGTTTATCCCAACCTTTACGTAAATGACGGAGCCGTGATTCCCCGCTCTGTTGGAATTAACCCGCTACTCACAATTTCAGCCATCGCCGAACGCTGTTGCGCGCTGCTGGCAAACGATCGCAACTGGGAGATTAACGTCTAACATTTCTGCCGAAGTTCCAGCCCTCGCTTTGTTGCGACTGTAGTTTTCGATGGGAGACAATTATGCCAAACCAAACAAAACCTGGGGTGAGCTTCCGCGAAACAATGACCGGCGGTTTCATGCTTGGTGAGACCGATCCCCGCACAGGCGAAAAAAAAGGTGACGCTGCGGGAATTAAACTTTCAATCCATTGCGACATCGACATTCTTGACGTTTATGCGTTTATCAACGACCCACAGCACTTTGCTCCAATTAAAGGTCAAGTGGACTTTCCTCCCTTCGCGATGAACATCCCGGCCCCCAGCGGACTTTTCAATCTCTTCTCCCCGACCAATGACCCTAAGTTGAAACACATGGTGTACGAACTGGCCTTTGAACATCAGGGCAAGTCCTATTATTTGGCTGGCAAGAAGGATGTCCGAGATGACCCGGGATTCGATTGGTGGGCTGACATCACAACGAACTACACGCGTATTCACGAAGGAAAGGACACTAGCGGCCCAGTAATAGCTGCCGGGGTGATCTATATTGGACGCCAGCAGTTGATTGAATTGATTCCCACAATCAAAGCCACTAACACTTCGTCTCCTGCCGAGAGTTTGAAGGTGTTGGCGGACTTCGGCCATTTTTTCTTCGGCTCAGTCTGGGACACGTTTTCAAAACTCAAATGACATCGAGGGTTCCCAGATGACAGGGTTCATGAAACACCTCATCTTGCTTGATCCGTCCAGATTCTAGAAAGCCAGTCTCAGTCTTGGATTCTGGCATCTCTACTTTCGGTAATCGAGATATTTTTCACTGGTTTTCCCTGAGTTTGACTGCAGTCAAGGCTCGGCCCGCAGATTGCTACTCAATCGCAACAAAGCAATCCCAAGCTCTCGGAGCATTTTACCTGGGAGCACATCGTACGGAGTTGGACCATGTGTCGCCCGCATGATCCTTCTCGTCGATTGTCACCGCAAGTCGTCGTTAGAAGATCCTGGATCAACATCTGGCCGACCTAAACCCTCGTCAGTTTCCGATATCCAAGATCCATTACTAGAACGAGATTGGTAGGCATCGCGTGGGAAACTACGCCCTATTAGACCTTTCGCTAATTACGTTGATCTCCCAGAAGGATCGACGAAAGAATTAGCGGTTAGCTTGTACTGTAATTACGATGTCCCAAGCCCCCTCGACTGCTGTAAACGGCTGGCAATTAGACCGCAATGCGGTTAAGCCCCGGAAGAATAGTCCCGGCGACGAAATTGGCCCAGCGGAAGCTCCCACGCATCCGACCCTAATTGGCCAGTCGCCGGCGATGAAAAAACTCCTGGCTGTAATTGACCGGATTGCGCCAAGCGACTCCTCAGTTCTTTTGACAGGAGCAACCGGCACTGGCAAGGAATTGGTCGCTCAAGCAATTCATGATAGAAGCCCACGCCGTAATGCTGCCTTTGTAGACATCAACTGTTCTGCGATTCCGGAAACTCTCATCGAAGCGGAATTGTTCGGTCACCAGCGCGGAACTTTTACAGGCGCACATGAAAGTCGCTGTGGTCTATTCGAACAAGCCTCAGGCGGAACGCTTTTCCTCGATGAGGTCGACGCTCTAAATCTTTCTGCGCAAGCGAAACTTCTGCGCGTATTGCAGGAACGCACCGTGCGACGAATCGGTGCGCGAGCGAACATTGCTATCGACGTTCGGATCATTTCAGCAACAAATTGCGACCTTGGGCAGGCCGTGGCTGCGGGACGATTTCGGCCCGATCTTTATTATCGATTGCGAGTTCTGCCGCTTCACTTGCCGGAGCTTTGCTCGCGTGCAGGTGATGTCAAATTACTAGTTGAACACTTCCTTCGTCTCAAAGCTGATCGCGCTGGCCAACCTCCGAAAACCTTCACCGCCGAAGCCATGCGAGCGCTCACAGAATATCCATGGCCTGGTAACGTACGCGAGCTGGAAAATGCAGTGGAGTATTCATTAGCGATCGGGGCTGGCGAGCAGTTGGGGATTGAAGATTTACCGCTCGAACTTTCTCAAGCACATCATCAAACCAACTCTGGCAATTTGAAGCAATTACTTGAAGCTTATATGAACGACAGCATTCCTCTTGCTGAGATCGAGAAGCGATATATCCTCTCAGTGCTGCAGCAGTTCGGAGGCAACCAAGTACGCGCAGCTGCCGCACTCGGCATTGATCGCAGCAAGCTCTATCGACGACTGAAGGAATATGGTGTAATGGCGGTCAAGTTTGTGCAGCAGGAAGATCTTGACGGCTTACAGCTGCGCTAAACGAAACCAGTAATTATCTGATCTAGAATGTTGGACCTAACGTAAGTGAGGGTTTATCTATGCAACTAGACTGGACAATGGTGGTTTTGATCGTCGTTATTGTTATCGCCATCGCTTATTTTGTGATGAAGCGACGACGACAAACCTAGGCACCGTATTTACTTTTAAGGGTTCAGACGTGGGAGTGTTTTTTCCCACCTAAATTGGGCTGTCTATATTCGCTGCAATATTCTCCATACCGCTCCGCCTAAGGGCGGTTTTTTAGTCTTCAAGTCTCCATCGAAACCTCAAATCCAATCGTTCCAAACGTGGAATGTCTTAGGAAAACTATCCCTTTCAGGAACCAGGGTTAAGCCCCTTACCAGCCAGCCTCTTTTTGCCACAACTGCTCGCCAGCGAGCAGTTCGTGAGCCTTAACTCACGCCGGCTCTTTCCTAAATTTCCGCATTCTTTGCGATTGTGTCTTTAGCAAAGCCAGTAAACCAACAAACTTAACAAAGGCTAACGTTTCCATGGTGTCGATTCTGGTTGCTGGCATACACATTGCCGAAGCTGGTTGGAATACTCTGATAATCGGCACCTGATGAGCACAGCAAGCGTACAACTTGGAAGGGACTTGGCGCCTCTAGCGAGGCGCTGTAGCTGAGCCACGGATCCTGGATTTCTCCGAGCAACTTCAGCGAGACCACTACGACGAGATTGCTGCTGAATACGAAGCCCACTACAGCGATGCCTGTAGCCTGGATTATCGACGGCAGTTCATCTATCGCCCGATGTTCCAGGGCCTAAATCTCCGAGGAATGAACGGTGCTGGACGCCATGTGTGGAAGCGGCCAAACCACCGAGTACTTGCTCGAGAGCCAAGCCGACGTAACGGGACTCGACATTTCAGACGTGGTCGTTGATTCATTTAAGACCCGTTGGTCAGGTTGCGAAGCCCTATGCCGGTCATTGCTGGATTCAGGCGTCCCGGATGCTTCCTTTGATTGCGTTGTCATTGTCGGCGGCCTGCATCACATCCATCCCCATGTCAGCCGCGCCGTCAAAGAGATTCATCGTATTTTGAAGCCCGGCGGTTACTTTTGCTTCATGGAACCTCACAGCGGATCTTTCCCTGATGTAATCCGGAAATTCTGGTACAAGCACGACCGTTTCTTCTCAGAAAATGAAGCTGCCATAGACATAGGCTCGCTGGAAAAAGAATTCGCTTGCTGATTTCGCCTTTAAGAGAGTTGAGTACCTTGGAAACCTTGGTTTCTTACTGGTCTGAATTCTTTGATCTTTAGGATTCCCGAGCGGTTGAAGCCCTTGTATTCGCCGTTTCTTCTAAAGCTTGAATCCCTAATCAGCAAGTTTCAAAACAAGCGAACCTCGTGCTTCGTGGTTGGTCAGTGGCAGAAGAGATCAGTCTGAGAGCAAAAAGAAAAACATGGGTATCAGAACTGGATGGGATAACTTCCGAAGTTTGTTCACTTTTCGCCGCATATTTCCTCTGGCGTTCTTCCTGATGATCTTTGCTTTGGCCGTACGGCAAAGCGCCTACATCGATCCGGATCTCTGGTGGCACCTGCAAACAGGTCAAGATATCTTCCTCACTAGGACAATTCCGCACGTAGACATCTATTCATTCACCAAGGCGGGCTCAGAATGGGTCACTCATGAATGGCTTTCCGAGGTCTTGATCTACGGAATTTACCGCGTCTCCGGGTGGGGTGGACTGCTATTCATATTCTCCGGTCTGATTACACTTGGACTCTACATTATCTACCGACGCTCTGATGGAAAGCCTTATGTCGCGGCACTGGCTGTGCTGCTGGCAGCTGCTTCTTCCTCTCCGCTGTTTGGGATTCGTCCGCAGATGATCACGTTTCTGTTTGCAAGTATCTACATCGCGCTGCTCGGTCGGTATGAGCGCGACGGTCGCAGTCGAGCGTTGTGGTGGATGGTCCCGATGATGCTCCTGTGGGTGAACTTGCATGCAGGCTACGCTCTTGGGCTCGCCTTAATCGGACTTTATCTAGTCAAGCTTGTAATCGAGCGCAAGTGGCAATTACTACGTCCGCTGGCGGTGATCTTGTTGGCATCCACTGCGGTCGTGCCACTCAATCCGAATGGCTTGAGAATGTTCTCATATCCCATCGAGACACTTACCTCGCCGGCAATGGCGGCGTACATCGAGGAATGGGCGTCGCCCGACTTTCACGATGTGATGTACCTGCCGCTCGCGTTGTTGATTTTCATGCTGTTGGGATCACTCGCGCTTTCAAAGAAGCGGGCCAGTGCGGGCGAACTGTTCCTGCTCATCGTAACCGGTTTCGGAGCCCTCAGATCAGCGCGGCATATTCCGATCTTCGCCCTTATCGCTGCGCCGATACTGGCAAGGCACGTTTGGGATTTACTAACCGAACGGGGGTGGGAAAAGCGGCTCACATCACCGGAGTTGCCCGCCGCCGCTGGAGCGCTGGCATTCAGTCTCATCTTCCTTTTGGCGCCAGCCTCGCTAGGTATATTTCGAGTGCAGCACTTTGTAGCGAACCAACCAGCTTATGAGGCAAAGAACTATCCGGTAGCAGCCGTAAATTACTTAAATGCGAACCGCCTGCCAGGACCCATCTATAACCGGTACGGCTGGGGCGGGTACCTGATTAGAAGACTTTATCCTGATTACCGCGTTTACATTGACGGTCGCGCTGATGTTTATGGCGACGCTTTTATGATTGAAACCATGAAGACATTTGACGGTCACGCTCAGTGGCGCGAACCTCTGGATCGTCTCGCGGTGCGCACCGTTCTAATTCCGCCCAATGCTCCCTTGTCCAGTTTGTTGCGCCAAGATGATCAATGGAAGAAAGTCTATGAGGACCGGCAGGCGGTGATCTTCACCAGGAGCAACTACCTGGCAGTAAAATGAAACGCATCAGCTTTACGGTTGGCTTCTTTCCAAGTCCATTCGGGGCCTAACTGGTCACGCCGCAACCACCTCATTCATCTTCGCGGGTTTAACCTAAATAAGTAATACGTGCCGACTCTTTCACCACTGTCGCGCTCGTACCATAGATCTATTCGGGAGAAATCAGGGTTGGCCTGTGCACTGGCGACAAAGTATGAAATAGGCCGCTTCATGATGATTTCTTTTGAGACCGAATCGAAGAAAATCCCGTAGGCGCTCACTTCTCTTTCAATCTCTTCTTGGGTAATTGGCTGATGATCCTTACTCAGAAAAGACAGGATTCTATCGGGTCCGAAAAGTGTGGTTTTCGCGTGATAAGTTAAAGCGGGATCGCTGACCTTATTGTTCAAGAGTTCCCGCAAATAATCCTTGATCCTTTGCAGCAATAATACAAATGCATCTGAAGCGCGTGCTTTCGCTCCTCCCGAGTTGAACTCTGAAAAGTTGAGGTTCCGGGCGCCAACATTGATCCTTGTGGCGCCCACGTCGGAAGAATTTTTATCAACTCAATTTGTGGTGAGAAAACCAAAGCGGAAGTTCTACCGTATTCTCGTAAGCCTTCCCACGTCCCGTCATAGCTTGCGAGTGCTTTCAAACGCAACAACACCGGAACCATTTCATCACTTCGTATATCAGACGGGACACGCGCCCTGAAGGGAATGTTGACTTCAATCGCGCCCCAGACAAAACACAAAATTGCTACTTGTAAAAGAAGACGGCGTGGCATTGCCGGACGTAACAAATGTGCGAACATCAACAGTCCTACTAAGACCGCATAGTTAGCGATAAATATTTCGTAGTGGAACGGCTGTACGGAACGACCAGTTAGAATCTGTTGATTGAAAACTAGAAACGGAAGCAATGCGAATGAAAGAGTGAAGATGGTTTGCGGCCGATTCCGCAGACTCTTGTTCCGTCTCATCGCAATGAAAAGCCCGACAATAAGAAGTGCAGCAATTACCTCTGGTACGCGCAACAAATCGGGCATCCGAGTGAAGTTCAGAATTACGGTGCTTCTGTCGAAAGCAGGCGGTAGTTTTGAAATCAAATAAGCGTAAAGACCAAGTGGCAGGATCGTACAGGCAAATACAATGAGCGAAATGCGAAGTGTTTGCCGCTTTTGGGTAGGTTCAAAGACAAGCCAAAGCGCTACGACGGCGACAAACCACGCGGCAGCCGCAGTCCAAAGATAAAAATAAGAGAAAACCAACACGCTAATTACAGCACCCGCGACGGTCGCTAGCGCATTCGCCAATCGTTTGTTGCTGGTGGTTAACGCCAGCCAGATCAATCCGCAGAATACGAAGAAGAAAGGAAACGGCGCGGCCGGTAGATAGCGCCTGAGAAAGGGCAGGCCCAGAAACTTCGCTTCGTTGAGATTGAAAACCAGGCCCATCAGTCCCTGTCCGCCGGCAAGTGCGCCAAGACACAGGACGGCTAGGGCCGCCATTGCGGCGAACTGATGATCACGAGTCACTGAAAGAAAAAGCCAAAAGAGGGACAAGGACGCAAGCAGTCCTACTGCACCCAACAGTATGATAAAAGCAGTGGCCGCCGATGCGCCGAACATTCGTGCCAGGAAGGCGATGGTGAAAGGCGGAATAATTTGAATCGAGTAGAGCGATTCGTGCAGAGGTAATTCAGGATGATGGTTTTGGCCCGCAAGGCAGGATCATTACGCCGAGTGCGTCCATCTATTAGCGCACTGAGGTATCCTGCATAAAGAAATTCATCTCCCTGGAGCGTCGCATAGGAACCCTGCCACTGTGATCCCCGCACTAACCAGAATCGGATTTGAGGCATTAGAGATAAAATCACTATGCCTGCGATCGCCAAAGCACTCCATTTCCAATTGGCGAAGTAGGACAACGATTTGTTCATGAGTGGATATTATCAGGAAATACATTTTCACTTTCATGACATATTCTACAAGTCGAGTCATCTAGCTTCTAATTCATCTCTTCATACGATGCCTGTTCTTCATCAAACCAAAGCTTGGAAACTAGGTGCACTTGCCGGGCTAGCGGTAGTGCTGATAACTCTTATTCCACAAATCTCGTTATGGGCCAAAACCGGATCTCACTGGCAAGGTGCCTACGCCTACACGGATACAGATGAGTTAGCCTATTCTGCTTACCTCAACTCTCTCATCCACGGAAAGCCCCGCCGCAATAATCCGGAAACTCCGAATGTAGATAATTCCTCGCGGCATGAAAGCATCTTTTCGATTCAATTTATCCCCCCGACAGTCGTGGCTTTCGTCGCTCGGCTTTTAGGTCTATCCGCTTCTACCTCTTTCATCCTCCTCACGCCTTTGATGGCTTTCATTTCATCAATGGCAGTTTTCTGGTTGCTAATGGAGATAACCCATGATCCCAAAACGGCAGCTCTCGGAGTGCTTTTGATCTTACTCTGCGGAGTCCTCGCATCTGCGAACCTTCTTACAACTGGTAATCAGTATGCTGTCTTTTCATTTTTGCGCCGCTACATTCCATCAGTAGCATTTCCGCTCGTCTTCGTCTTCTGCGTCTTCATTTGGCGGGCCTATACGAGGCCGGATGGTAAGGCAATATGGTCGGCGCTTAATGCGGGGCTGGTTTTTGGCTTGATCGTGTATTCGTACTTCTTCCTTTGGACCGCCGTGGCCGCCTGGTTCTTTTGCTTCACAACGATCTGGTTAATCGCCCGCCGCCATGAACGAAAGCATGTCCTGAAATACGCCGCGATCTGTTGCCTTGTGATGATAGCGTCTCTGATTCCCTATGTTCGGATGCTTGGGATGCGGCTGCGCTCAACAGATCCCGATCTTGGATTGGTCTTGTCACACGCCCCTGATCCATTCCGCTTTACAGAGATTCTAGGTGCCGTGATTATTGCCGCACTTGTGATCGGAGCTCGCCGGCGTCACTTTAATTGGACGTCACCGATTGTTCTCTTTGCGGCTTCCTGCGCCGTAGTTCCATTTGTGGTTTTCAATCAACAAATAGTGACGGGACGTTCCCTTCAGCCATTTCATTATGAGCAATTCGTTCTTAACTATCTGATCCTCGTTGGCGCTGTACTCACCGACCATTTGTTGTGGAGGTTACTACAACGACGACCGGTTTTTTCGGTAGCACTCACATTGGTCATCGGTGCCACACTGGGGGTTAAGTCTTCGCAAGTGCATCTGCGTGATAACCTCATGAGAGACAAAGCAATCCCGCTCTTCAAGACTCTTGACGCAGATGCCGCCCGTCACCCTTCACCTGGCGCTGCCCTCTTCGACAAGACCTTGTTGTCAGCAAGTTCGCAGACGACCTGTGCTTCCCTTCCCCTGTTTTGGTCCCTTTATAGCTACACCTACGGCACCATCACCAGTGAAGAGGAACATGAGCGGTTATTCCAGTATTTTTATTATTTGGGAATCGATGGAACCAGGCTTGAGGAAATACTTAATAGCGGGTCTCTTTTCCGCGGCGCCGTTTTCGGCCTAATTCGCGTGAATCCCACGCTAACGGAAAACTTTAAGCCAGTTACTACAGAAGAAATTCAGCGGGAAGTCGACGCTTATTCATCCTACGTTGCCAGTTTTTCTGCAAAGGAGGCCGGGCGTTGGCCGCTTTCATATGTGATTCTCGTCAAGGATCGCTCGTACGATCTATCAAACCTTGATCGTTGGTACGAGCGCGATCAAGGTGAAGTGATCGGCGACTCGCTAATTCTCCGCGTGCGCTTGCGTTCTAACTCAACGAAAACTAATTAGGTTCCCAAGTCCCCAGGGGCCGCGTTTTTCATCGTCTTTCGAAAACCGTTGCCATCTCATCTCTGTACAATTCGTGCCATTCAGGTGAATTTTGGAATTCCCTTGCGAGCATGGATTTAGAGGTTACGATCGCGATCTTCACACCGTAGCGATTGAATGGCTCCCGCCAATCAATCTTTCCGCGAATAATGTCGATGTATTCTTTGACAAAGTTGTCTCCATACATGTCAATCCTGCCATCGATGTAGACCGGATTTGCAGGAAGCTTCCAAATCAAGTAGCCGGCCCAAATGTTGGGATCGGTGAATGTGTTTCCGGCAATTTGTTTCTGCTCCAAATAGTCCACGGCGTTTAATGGAACCTGGACCATTTCTTGTTTCGGTACTCCATAAGCTGTTGTACGAAGTCGGTTGGCAAAAAGGAAAAGCGGCAGAAGTAAGAGAAGGCTGACGAGAATCTCGCGCCATCCAGCGCGTCGCGATGACGGTTTACCGAAAGCTTTAACTAATGGAGTTGAGCTGACCCAATTCTGCAGGTACTCGGTCATCAAAGGCACCGCTACGAGGGCAAAAATTGCCATGTGGCGGTTGGATTTTAGAGTTGCGTATAGTGTGCTCAGGAAGAGAAGTAATTCACTTGGGCGCGGCCGTCGTGGCGACAAGGCAAGCGCCGCAATGGTCAACAGGATCAAGAGAGCCAATGGGAGCAATTGAGGTTGCTGGAAATTTGGTGAAAGCCAGTCGGTTACTTCCCGCTGTTGAATTGGCGAAAAAAATATTTCAAAGGGAAACAGGTAAATACGCCACCCTTGCGGGTTTAGGCATCCTGCCAACAAACTTCCCATGAAGACTAAGGCTAGTCGTCCCACACGGCGGCCATATCGGCTTAAATCTCTCGCGCGCCGCCCAGGCATCGAGAAGTATCCCAACAATCGCGAGGAGAATTAAAACCAGACCTATCAGGAATCCGCCGTGCAGATTTGCCCAGAGGGCCATTAAGGGAACCAGCCACCAGATGGCCTGACCCTGGCCGGTTCGCGCATACCTTCCCAAAATCGCGAGATAGATGCTGGCAAGCAAGAGCGTAAAGGCGCGTGGTCTCACACCGACAGTGGGCAAGACACTCCACACACCAAGTAACGCCGCGAACCCACCAATAAAGGGGTGAGCAGTCGAACGCTTTAATGCAATCCAAAACGCAAGCGCCGTAACAACTGCGAAAATTAAGATAAGGGCGTTGAAGTTAAACCGCGAGTAGATTGCGTAGAAGATCAGTTCTGACAGCCACTCATGGGCCACCCAGGGCTTGCCGTAATTGGTAAAAGAAAAGAAATCGGTACGCGGGATGAGGCTATTCTTGCTGATGTACTCGCCCGTCTTTAAGTGCCACCAGAAGTCTCCATCGCTTAAAGGCCGCGAGGCAAACATTATCGCGTAGGCAAACACATAGATTTGAAAAATCCTACTAGCGGACTTGTTCATGTGTTAGTGGGATTAACGATCGTAACTGACACGCGGCTAGGTTAGGTAGGTTTGTGCCCAGGCTAGAGCTGGAGCGCCCTTGCTAGTTCTGGGTCGCCGCGGACACGCCAGATCTTTGAATCAACTACAAAGTGAAAAAACAGGATGCCGACGGCTGCCGATCCAATAATGGGCGGAGCGAGATACGGCAAAAACAAATTCAGAGGACTGGCAAGAGCTATTGCCACGGCAAGGAAATAGAGCCATTTCCGGCTGATTGTCGCAAGAAACCCGGCCACCCCTGTGTAGCGATTATGATTGTGAAAGTACATCAAGCGAAGGTACTGCAGACTGTGGCCAACATTAGTCGCGACGGCCGCTGAAACGAGCCGTGACAGCGATTGAGGTTCAGCCGCTGCGAAACCCCACGCAAACCATTGTAAGGGAATGAATGCGAGAAGCAACACTAGTTTCGGCTTGTTCGCCCACCCTCTCTTTCTTTCATGCCAAACATACAAGATTCCAAGCGTGATTGCCGGGACCAGGAACACGGGCAGCAAGGCTGGCGTTCCCATAACGATCGCAGAGAGATAAAAAATGAACGGAAGCATTAGGGATGTCAGGGCGAAATACTTATCAACCTTGTAGTCATCGCGTTCGCGGCCTTTGCGTTTGTAGATCATCACAAAGCCCATGTGCTGTTTGCTGATATGGTAGTGACTCAAGGAGGCAATTAACACGAGAAACCAGGCGTGGCCAATGAAAAAAACTAATAGCGGGCAGACTAAGAGACATCCGGGTAAGGCCAAATACCAAAGTCCACGCAAGCGTTTTCGCTCCTTTGAATCAAACAATGCCCGGGTTGCAGTGCTGTAAACGTGGGGTCCATCTATCGCGAAGGCAAAAGCTACGAGGAACCGAGTCGGAAGTTCTCCGAAGGCAAGTGCCAAAAGAACGAAGGCATAGCCAAGCAGGGCGCTACCAGAGAAGAACACTAGGTCGTCACGCCGGCTCACGATCCAAGATGAGGAAGCAATGGACACCATAAAAGGTTCAGAATGCTTTTGCGATCTAACGAGTACTTCCAGTACTCGACGGTTTCCACGAAACTAAAATAAGGGACTACAACCCGAGAGCCTGAGAAATAACCGCCCCGCAGGATTCCATAAAATGTGAGATGCTGCGGTCTGACAGAAAAAGGACACTGCACAGCACAAGCGCAAAGAAGATTACCAACCCATTGAGTGTTTTGTTCCGCATCGCGACTACTCACAAACGTTAGTAGCGCAATCTACTGAGTCGAGCTTGACGCAGGTTTCTGGGCCGCACGACCAGTTATTGCTTTCACTCGTTGACTCTCGACGAAAGCGACCATGCCGCCTCGCCGGTACCACACTCCTTGTCCGTCTTCCCAAGCCGCATCCACTTCCACTGAAGTACCATCGTTCATCTGAATAATCGTCTGAAGGCCTTCTTCTGCATCTCTCTTACGTTGGCCCGTGGAGACTGGTCCTTGATTCAGCCGCGCCGTAACGGTGTTGCTTTCTTCGGTTGTGACGGGTGCCGGCTCGGGGACGCTTCTGGTTCAAGTGTTTCAGTCTCCTCGGGCGCCACGGTTGGCTCTGTTCGTGGAGCTTGGGGCCGAGAAGCCGGAATGGATCTCGAGATTGCGCGGCGAAAGAAGATGCCGGAGCGCTGGGGTCTTTGAAACCAGGATCCTCGTTCCAAAGTCCGTAGGCCAGGTAACCGCCAACACAAACGACGATCCCGAGGACAACACCTGCAGTGCCTACAAACCAGACTTCTTTTTGTTGGGGGGATCTGCTGACCTCAGCATTTGCTGAGGGTGACGCAAGAACCGACGATGTTGCAGCGGCAGGTACCGAGAGGGTGGGTTCCGCCAACAAAGGCTGACCATCCAGCTCACAAAACTTTTCTGATTCGTCGTAGGTTTCGTAACAGCGCGGACATCGTTTCATGTCTATAAGCCCTCCGCCCTTTCGGGCCGGAATCCATCATACTCTTTCCAGAGCGAAGTACTTCTTAAAAGGGTGTCGGGACCGAGAAGCACGAGTACGACCTTGTCTGGATGGCTGCAAACCACGGCCAGAAGCGATGGCGTCAGAAAACCCATCGCCTTCAGCTGCTCCGCGTAGTGGTAGATCGGTTGTTCTCCAAGATCATCCCGGCTGCTGCTTTTGACTGAGGGGCCGTAAGGAGCCTCGACCATCGCCTGGAGCACCGCTTCCGGAACGCCACGACGTTTCATCTCGCGAAGGACCGGGGGAAAAGTATCGAACGTGCAGGGTGAGTTCTTGATCGCTTTGACGATCGCTTCCGTCTCAAGATGACGCTCCACCATCACAAGTATGTCTTTGTTGTTGAGAGGAGTGAACTCAGAAGAATCATCCAGGGATGGACCGGCAAAAGCACTGGACGCCAGGGAAGCAATTAATAAGAAAGCGGCGAGAAGCAAGTAATGTCTCTTCACAGGATCACTCCTTTTCAAACGACCTCGGTTGACAACGTGGGAGATCCGGGCGCAAAACGCCCGTCAACCTTAAGCAATGATGGTGCCAGCCAGCGATGTCGTAAACCTCAACAACTCTTGATTAGATTTCCTATAAAACCCGCTGTTATGCCCCGTTTTGTCGCAAGTGCTCGCTGGCGAGCATTATAGGCAATACTGGAACCGTCTGAGTGACAGTGCGGACTCCACTCTTCAAGGCACCGAGTAAGATTTCCCCGAATTCTGCATAGGCTTCACACCTTCATGCACCCTCCAGGTCACCCGGTGGATGGGCCATCGACTTGCGGCATGGTCATTGCTCCTGGGGGGTCACCCGCTGAAGTGTTGCCGTGGTCGGCAGGAAGCGTCCAGCTCAGGAGACCTGGGATGACGCCTGCACTTCAGTGAGGTCTTAATGGCCTCGATGTGAAGTGCAGCACGCGAATCAAGCGAGGCCCAACCCCAAAACTACTCATAAGGAGCTAATAACATGTTGAAGAACTTTTTGAAGGATGAGACCGGCGCGGAGTTGGCAGAATACGCCGTGGGCGTCGCCCTGCTCGTCGCGATCGGCCTCGTCGTGTACAAGGTACTCGGCAACGCGATCAATAACTCGAACTCCGCTACGGGCGCAGACATCAATAACGCGTCCTATCCGTAAAGAGAACTCGAACCTACGGGAGCCTGGCCCAGTTTCCAGGCTCCCGTCCTCTTTTCCTTTTTGCCTAGAGGTCACTTGTCATGAGCCTAATACAGAACTTCCGGCAGTTCCTCAGAGCTGAGGATGGAGCGGAGTTAGCTGAATACGCAGTCGGTGTGGCACTGCTAGTAGCAATCAGTCTGGTTGTCTTAAAAGTCCTCGGGAATGCAATCAACGATGAGAATGAAGGCACTGGGGCAAAAGTCCTGGAAGCCAGCGACTTTACCTATTAGTCGAATTCTTTTTTGGGGAACATTAGTCCTCTTGCACTTTTTTGTAGTCTACGGTCGGGAGAAGTTCAGTGAAAAAACTTGTAGGGTTTCTGAATGACGAACACGGGGCGGAATTGGCGGAGTATGCCGTCGGTACAGCGATTCTGGTAGCTATCGCCCTTGTCGTTTACGCAATTCTCGGCGACGCCGTCAACAACAAAATGAATGCGGTGGCAAATGAGATCGATGAATAGCCACGGGTTTGTGGAGATCGATTTTCAAGTGGAGCGAACGGGAATTCCCGTTCGGTTCGAATTTGCTCGCCGCCATTCCAGCATCAAGGCTGTGGAGAATGGCTCATTCGAGCAGGGGGTTAGATCAAGCGGGTCCGAATCAGATAGTGCGGAGTGAAAAAGGAAATGCCTTTCTCCCCTGAAGCTATGAAGTTATTAGTGCTGATACCGCTGGCTGCTTTTGTCACTTATTACGATGTGCGTTACCGGCGGATTCCAAACCTGTTGATACTTTTGGCGCTCATCGCCGGCTTGGCCATCAATACGGCTTTTGGCGGTTGGCAGGGTACGCTTTCCAGTGTCCAGGGCTTTGGACTCGCCTTTATCCCAATGTTTCTGATGCACCTCTTCGGTGCGATGGGAGCGGGCGACGTCAAGCTATTTGGCGCGATCGGCGCCGTGCTCGGCGTCAGCATGGTTCCGCTGGCTTTTGTGGTGGTGGTGATGTTTGGTGCAGCTTTGGCAGTTTATTCGATGCTCAGAGCCGGCACTGTCTTCTCCACTCTACATGGAGTCTTACGCATCTTCGTCGGCATTCTTCCTGGCTGGGAAATGCCTCGCTTTGCGATGCCTCCTGACCGACGACACACAATTCCATACGGCGTGGCGATCATGTTGGGAAGCTTGATCACGGCGGTAGCTTTCAGGAGATGAGGAATTTGAGTTCTTAGCCGTGTTATCGAATATAAACCTGGCCCATTGGTTTCAGTTACGAAGCGAAAGGGATTGCCGCTCCGAAAGCGGCGGTTCGAATTGAAATGGAGATAAAAAGTTATGCGGAATAAACGTTTGATCATAGCCCTGCTAGCGGCGGTGGCCTTCGGCCTTATCGCCGCCGTTTCCGTTAGTCGTTACCTGGCCAGCGCCCAAGCCTACACCAGGAACCTTAGCAACGTTGTTGTCGCCAAAGTTGAGATTCCGGTCGGCAGTCGCATCATCAAGGAACATCTCACTGTGGCTCAGTTCCCGCGCAATGTCACACCCGAAGGAGCCATTGGTGCGATTGACGACAAAGCTGATCGGCCGAGTCGTGGTGACTCGAATCGCACCACGTGAACCCGTGACCGAAAGCCGGCTTGCTCCAGTCGGAGCAGCCGGCGGACTGTCGTCTGTTATCCCGGAAGGATTTCGCGCCATGACCGTTAAGGTCGACGACGTGGTAGGCGTTTCGGGTTTCATCATGCCGGGCACTCTCGTCGACGTCGTGGTCGTGACGAGCCCGCCGAAAAAGTCTGGCGACGCAGAGATGATTTCCAAGATCGTCCTGCAGAACATCAAGGTGCTGGCGAGCGGCCAGAACATCGATAAACCGAAGAACGATCGCGACGTTGAACGGGCTGTTAAAGCAGTGACCCTGCAGGTTACTCCCGAGCAAGCTGAAAAGCTGGCCCTCGCCTCGAGCGAAGGCAAGCTCCAACTCGTGATGCGTAATTCGGTGGATCAAGGCGACGAGCATACACCCGGCGCCAACAAGAGTTCTTTGCTCTCCGGCGAACGGGCCCAGCCAGTACCCGAGCCTGGTATTGGTAGCAAGGAAACCAAGCCAGCCCCGGTTGTGCGACGCGTTCGCCGCGCCCCAGCCGTCGTCAACACTGCAATGAGAGTTACCACACCTGCTCCGGCGCCCGAGCGACCGAGTATCGAGGTGATTGAAGGAGCCAAGAAGCGGAGCGTCGATTTTCCGTAAGGCTCCCAGTCAGAAATCTGCGGAGCACTGATCGCCGACCCGCGATAGGCATCCGCCACTGTTAGTAATTTCAAGGAGACTCAGATTATGTCGATTAATTACTCCACCAGACACCTCGTTACGCAACTCTTGCTGGCGGCGCTTGTCACAATGGCCATGGGCCTGACTTTCGTCGCCAATGCCCAGGAGACAACCTACGACGCCTCCTTCTCCAGCTCTTCCAAAGAGGGAATACCAATCAACGTGCTGGTGGGACAGTCTCGCGTCATTAATTTTGACCGCTCCATCGGACGCTTTTCGATCTCGAATCCGGAAGTCGCCGAAGCTGTAATGGTTTCTCCCAACCAGGTCCTCGTCAACGGTAAGACTTTTGGCCAGGTTAACTTCATTGCCTGGGACAAGTCCGACGTTCGATTCATCGTCTTCGACGTTTTCGTTCGCGCGAACCTCTCACTGATCGATTCGCAAATCCGCGCTCTCTTCCCCCGCGACGATATTCGGCTGAGTCAGGCTAATGGCTCCGTCGTGCTTTCAGGCACGGTGGGTCAGCCACAATCGGCTCAGCAGGCTGACGCCGTGGTCCAGGCCGCCGGCTTCAAGACAGTGAACATGTTGCAGTCGCCAGTCACTGACATGACCCAGATTCAGCTGTCTGTCAGGGTTGCTGAAGTCAGCCGGCAGAAATTGCGCGACCTTGGTTCGTCCTACGCATCTGCCAACAGCACATCTGTCTTTGCTCAAGGTGGCGGTCCCGGCACGCTGGGCACTGAAGACAAAGATAGGCCCGGCGCACTTGTTACTGAGTTCGTTGGTTCGGCCGTGAACCTCTTCCTCTTCAACAGTGGACTCAACACGGCCGCTTTTATCCGCGCGATGAAAACCAATGGAACTTTGCGCGCTTTGGCTGAACCTAATCTGATTGCGATGAATGGCCAGCAGGCTAGCTTCCTGGCCGGCGGAGAATTTCCTGTTCCCGTAGTTCAGGGCGGAAGTGGCGGCAGCGCAGTAAGCGTCGTGTTCAAGGAATATGGCGTTCGGCTGAATTTCAAACCGACGATCATCGACGAAGATCACATCAGGCTCGAGTTGGAACCTGAAGTTTCGACCATCGACTTCGCGAATGGCGTGCGTTTCAACGGTTTCGTTATTCCCGCTCTGCGAACGCGACGCGCGCGCACGGGCGTCGAGTTACGCGACGGCCAAAGCTTTGCGCTAGCCGGATTGCTCGACAACAACGAGACGAGATCCATTTCAAAAATCCCTCTGCTCGGCGACATTCCCATCCTGGGCAATCTCTTCAAGTCGTCTTCATTTCAGAAGCAGGAGACGGAGCTGATGTTCATTATCACCGCCGACCTGGTTAAACCAGTCAACCGTGACGATTTGCCGCGGATGAAGGGCGTTGATGGACTGAAGACACGGATCTCCGTTAGGCATTGAGCCGAAGGGCGACGGGATCACGGGCAAAGCGGCTTCTCAACTGGCGCCGCTACCGAGGCGACGTCAGGCGCCGAAGCTGCACCAAAAACGGCCGCACCTTCAACTACAACCGTGGGCGCCGTTACGAATACGGAAAGCACAGAGAGCCCCGCCGTTGAAAAAACTGTGAAGGCCGTGGCTCCGCAGCCTTTACCTGTGACGACCAATAAGGGCGCGACGCCTGAATGAACCGGGAAAGGATCGGACTTTAGAAGACGAGGGTGATGGTCAACCAACCTTGGCTATCACCCCTGTCGCCTAAAAGATCCCTTGCCGCTACGTCTCAAGGACCAGGTTTGATTCCCAGTTTGATCAAGGAGTGGGAATGTACCGGCGGCAACTTTTCAATTCGAATCACGATTCGAAGGTCGGAGTGAATTATGAAAACCAACGGCGTACCTTATTCGTCCCACCGAAAAAGCGAACGCGGGGGCGTCTTAGCTTATACGGTTCTCTCTGTTCTCTTCCTCTTCTTTGCTGTTGGTCTCGGAGTCGACCTCAGCCATCTCTACATGGTTAAGGCCGAATTACAGAACACCGCCGATGCTGCTGCGCTCGCCGGCGCCTCGGCATTGACATTGCCCAATGACACCAAGATCACAACCGCGGTCGATCGCGCACTGACGGTCCTAAATTCTAATCGCTACAACTTCGACAAGCGTGAATACGCGACGTGATGCCAGACCCCGTGGAGCAACGTACGCTGGTTCGTTTCGCAGTCAATTTGTCGGAGTTTGACAACGCCCCTTACGGAGTAGACGAAGCTGCCGCGGCGGCAGATCCCGAAGACATACGCTTCGTGCGCGTTATTACGCCAGAGGTTCCAGTAAGTATTTTCTTTTCGATTCCGCTCCTGGGTGTCTCAAGAGATCTGACCGCGAAAGCCGTTTCAGGACTTTCGGTTCCGGGAAATGTCAGCGTCTGCATCGCACCCCTCTCCGCAGTCTATGACCCAAATACGGACATGCCCCCAGAGCGCTGGGGAACGTGTCCGATTGAAGGTGGACGCGGCCCGTATGACCCGCAGCCACTTCCGAGCCCGCCAAGTCGGTACCTGCAATCCGAAACGAGAGTTTTGTAACCGCTGCCAATACACCATTCGCGCGGAACCTTCGGGAGGACCTTCCGGTGGCAACTATCAGATCCTTGCGTGCGCGGGAAACGGCGCTGCCGAAGTGAGAGATGCTCTTGCCAGATATAACAACTGCCAGTGTGGGCTGGTAAATGTGGGAGACGAGGTCGAAGTCCCTACACAGCCCGGTGTTGAGGCCGGCCCAGTAAGGCAGGGTCTCAACGTTCGGTTCGACATCTACGGTGGCGGCGGACTCTCTTACAGTACCGACTATCCTCCCGATTCAAATATCCAGCAGGGCACGAGCTCGGGCAACGGCAATAACCAAACCTGGACTGGTATCAGCTGGGATCAATATAAGAAGGGCCTGCCGTCGGTTACTGATCCAAATAATGGCGATGGTCATGCAGGCGTCGCCAGACGTCGGGTTTTGATCATTCCTGTTATACCGATTAGCGAATTTCAAAATGGTCGCGACGACGTGAATATTGGTGGGCTTAAGGCCTTTTTCATGATGCATCAGGTTGGGGGAGGCAATGATGGAAACATCAAAGTCGAATTCACCGACGAGATCGTCGACATCATCGGCTTTGATCCCAACGATGAAAACATCACCAACATCGTTACGCCAGTTCTTTATCGTTAGTGAGAATGCTATGAAAAGAGTAATCCAAGCGATCAATAAATTGAGCCGGTTTGCCGTTGGCGATGAAGGCAGCACTCTGGCAGAGATGGCCATCATGGTTCCTTTTCTCGCCGTCATGTTGGGCGGTGTCTCGGAGTTTGGACGCTTCTTTCAGACGCATACGACACTGGCTAAGTCTACGCGCACAGCCGCTCGTTATCTCTCGAATCATCCTTTCAATGATACCGAGAAAGCAAGAGCGCGAAACCTTGCAGTTTGCGGCAAGTTAACTTGCGCCGGCGGAGATGAACTGCTCCCAGACTTGACGACGGCTAACGTCTGTATCGAGTCCAGTCCAGGGTGCACCTGTTCCCACAACTATTACGGTAAGGATTCCCTCAGCGGACGACGTCCCTTGCGGCTCTCCTTACTTCTATCAACCTGTCTTTGATTTGGGGGCGCTTCTCCATACGCCCGCCTTCAGCTTGGAGTAGCCAATTCATCCCAGCACCACAATGTATTTCATGCTGGACAACTGATCTTAGGCTTAAGGAGTTTTGCGAGTCATGAGCAAGGGTTTCATTAAAAGTGAACGGGGATCATCGGTGGTCGAAGTAGCGATGGCCGCCTCAGTCTTTTTCGTCATGATCTTCGGAATCATCGAATTTGGTCGTTTACTCTATACACACAATGCGCTCACGGATGCCGCCCGACGCGGAGCTCGCTACGCGGTGCTGCACGAGGAAGATCATAAGTGCGTGAAGAATGTAGTGGTCTATGGAGAAAGCCACGTTGATCCGGATACGGATGATTGCGCTCCAACTGGGCCACCGCTGATCAATGGATTGACTGATGACTAACGTCATTGTGACCTACGAGGGTGCGGATCTTGACGGTAATCCGGACTCTCCAAATCCGTGGGGCACAAATCTCGGGACGGCCACTGTAAGCATTGAGGATTATATGTTCGATCTGAGCATTCCATTCGTGGGGCGCACGCTAAATATGCCGGCTTATAGCACGACACTTACGTCGAGAGCGCAGGTACAGAACCAGATCCGCTTTAATAAGTTGAACAGGGAGAAACCAGGGAATCAATAGGCAATGAAACGAAATCTAACATTCATAGTTCTCTGCAAAGATCCAGCCGACTCGAAAGAGATGGGCCGGGCACTAAGCGGTCATCCCGGCGCCAGTCTCTTGCTGAACAGTGATGATGCTGAGCAGGTTTTTACCGAAACCGTAAGGCTGCGGCCTTCGGCAGTCATAGTTAATCTTGCGCATATGGGTGAACCAGGACTGAAACTCGTTCAGCGCATTGCGGCGGAATGCCCATCCACCGCCGTCATCTGCGCTTCCCGGGACTCTTCTCCTGATTTGATTTTGCGCAGCATGCGCGCCGGCGCTCGAGATTTTCTGCGCCTCCCCGTTCTCGAAGATGAATTGACTACTGTTATTGATCGCACAGCTGAATTCGCGCTTGAACACGCTGCCGATGAGCCGCGCAAGAGAGGTCGAGCGATTGCCGTCTTTTCGAGTAAGGGTGGTTGCGGCTGTTCGCTGATCGCTACGAATCTTGCGATGTTGCAACCGAACCCCACAGTGCTGGTCGATCTCAACTTGCAATCGGGAGATTTGGAACTGTTGTTGGGACTGCGGCCGAAGTTTTCTCTCGCAGATGTAGTCGAAAATCGCGATCGCCTTGACGACGCTCTGCTGCCAAGTTACCTGACGCAATATTCAAAGAACGTTTCGCTTCTCGCTGCTCCGATCAAGGCTGAAAGCGCCGAGGACATTGAGCCCCGGCACATCTACGAGATCATGGAATCGCTGCGGCATCGTTTTGACTCAGTGATCATTGACACGCCCCACAGCTTTGATGCCGTCACCATTTCCGCACTCGATCATGCTGATCAAATCCTGGTGGTGCTGACGCTGGAGATTCATGCAATTCGCAGCACGCGACGCGCTCTCGAAATATTCGATCGGCTTGGTTATCCGCGCAAGAAGATCCGTCTCGTCGTAAACCGCTGGAGCAAAAATATCGATCTGGATCAGAAGCAGGTCGAAGATTTTCTCGGTGAGCGAGTCGTAGGGTTTATTCAGAGCGATTATCGCGCCGCTGTTAATTCGATCAATCTGGGACAGCCTCTGGTCGATTCCGCTCCAACTTCGAAAGTGTCCGCAGATTTACGACAAATCTCCGCCAAACTCTTTGAAGGGAAGGTCGACCAGATCGCTCCTGTAGCTGAGAGCAAGCGATCGTTCAACTCACTCTTTCGTCGTGAGAAAACCACGTTGGAGGACTTTGGATTGAACGCGGCACTCGACAAGGCAAGCATCAACTAGGCAATCGATCCTGGGACGAATAGGAACATATCAATATGGCACTTCGTGAACGATTAATCAGAGACAATGGAATTACCTCAGCGCTGACTGACGACCTGCCAAGCAATCAACAAGGCTTTCAGGATATGAAGTCGCGACTCCACCGGATGCTGATCAACCGGATGGATTTGACCAAGCTGGGCATGTTGGAGCCGGAGCAACTCCACGAAGAAGTCGCTCGCCTCGCCGCAAGTCTGCTGGCCCAGGAAGACACTCCGCTCTCCACTGTTGAACGCGAGCGCTTAATCCATGAGGTGCGTCACGAACTCTTCGGCCTGGGACCGCTTGAACAGTTGCTGGCCGACACGACCATCTCCGACATTCTCGTTAATTCGCCATTCAATATCTACATCGAGCGCGGCGGTAAGCTCGAACGCACTAACATCGAGTTCAAAGATAACGAACACTTGATGCGTGTTATCGAGCGCATCGTTTCATCAGTTGGCCGTCGCATCGATGAGTCGTCGCCGATGGTGGACGCCAGACTGAAAGATGGCTCGCGTGTGAACGCGATCATTCCACCACTCTCGCTCGACGGGCCAGTGCTTTCCATTCGCCGTTTTGGCGCCGAGCCGCTGCGCATGGATAAGCTGATTGGCAAGGAAGCTCTAACGCCTGACATGGCGCAGATGTTTGAGATGTGCGTCCAGGCGCGGCTCAACGTTCTGATCTCCGGAGGCACCGGCGCCGGTAAAACCACCCTGCTCAATGCGCTCTCCGCATTCATTCCCGTGGATGAACGCATCGTCACCATTGAAGACTCAGCCGAGTTGCAGATGCAACAGCCTCACGTGGTGCGTCTCGAGACTCGTCCCCCGAATATTGAAGGCAAAGGCGAAGTGGCTCAACGCGACCTCGTTAAGAATGCCTTGCGTATGCGACCCGATCGCATAGTGATCGGCGAGGTCCGCGGCGCCGAAGCCATTGACATGTTGCAGGCGATGAACACGGGCCACGATGGCTCGTTGACGACGATTCACGCCAACACGTCGAGAGACGCGCTCGCTCGGCTTGAGACGATGATTCAGATGACGGGAATGAGACTGTCTGATCGCGCGATGAGACAACAAATCGCCTCGGCCATAAACCTTGTCATTCAAGTCGCGCGCTTATCAGATGGCACCCGCCGCGTTACATCGATATCCGAAATCACGGGCATGGAAGGTGAAACCATCACCATGCAGGATGTCTTCATATTCGACCGCAAGGGCGTGGATAAAGATGGCCGCGTTATCGGCCGCTTCCGACCCACTGGCGTGCGACCGCGTTTCGCCGAACGACTAAAACTTTACGGCATGCAACTGCCACGCTCGTTTTTCGAGGAGGTCTAGCACGATGCTTTTAGGACCATTTTTTGTTTTTCTTGCCTGTCTGTTTATCACCTACGCCCTGTTCCTTCTGACTTCTCGTAATTCGGACGCGAAACGCGCCCGGCTTAACGAGCGGCTCGCCGAAGCTATTCGCTCGTCAGCACACTCGCAGGACTCCGAAGTGCAACTCGCACGCCAAGAGTTGCTAAGCGAAATTCCCTGGATGAATCGGACGCTGGTGAAACTCGAGATCAGCATCGCGCGTCAAGCGCATGATCGATCAGGCGGATCTCCAGATTACGGTGATGCGGCTGGTGCTCTTTTCATTGACGGCTGGCGTACTGGCGTTTCTCGCAGCCTCGATGCTGATTACCTCTTACCTGGTGATGGCCCTCTTCGGTGTGCATAGCGGCCGTGATGCCTTTTGCTTACATCGCCAGAAAGCGAAAGAAGCGGCTTAACAAGTTTCTGCAACTGCTGCCGGATGCGCTTGACCTCATGAGTCGCGGACTTTCAGCCGGACATGCTTTTACTGAGTCGCTACACATGGTCGCCACGGAAATGCCGGAACCGATCGCTTCCGAGTTTCGCAAGACCTACGAGGAACAGAACCTCGGGCTCTCTCTGAAACTCGCGTTGGAGAATTTCGTGCAGCGCATGCCGTTACTCGACCTACGCATGTGCGTTACTGCAGTCCTGATTCAACGGGAGACGGGTGGCAATCTTTCCGAGTTGCTGGAAAAGGTTGCCCATACCATTCGCGAGCGCTTCCGCATCATGGAAGACCTGAAGACTTTGACGCTGAGCTCGCGCTGGTCGGCGTGGTTGCTTGTGCGCCCTGCCAATCTTCCTGGCGATCTACATCTCGGTGATGAACCCGGGATACATGGATGTGATGTGGCGCGATCCACGCGGGCATAAGTTAATTGCGGCGGCTGCCATCATGCAGGTGCTGGGCATGCTGATGGTGCAAAAGATCATGAAGATCAAGATCTAGAGATTCCGAGCGCTCGTTCACGAGTCGCTTAAGGGATCGCAGGTGACACTATGTTAATAATTTCAATTTCAACTTTCGTTTGCATCGCCTTAGGGGTGATGGCGATTTACTGGCTGATGTTTCGACCAGTAAGCGCAACTGCCAACCGCCTCAAGGAACTGGACGACGCACCCGCGAACTTGGCGCGCAGTCCATCGAGCATAATCCGGTGGCCACGCTCGCGGAGCGCCTCGCCGAGCCTATCAACCGGCTGGTACCCCCGTCGGCTGCGAATGCACACAAACTTCAGAAGCAGTTGATGCGGGCAGGTTTTCGTTCGCCACTCTGCGCCATCGATTTATCGCTCAACTCAATTGATGCTGATGCTGGTCTTCCCGGGATTGATCGTTTTGCTGTGGATGGCTTTGGCCCGACCGATGGACGAAGCGCTAATGCCCGCTCTCTTTGCGTTTGTAGCTGGATTCATTTTGCCGCGTTTTGTGCTCAATCGCTTGATTGCCAGCCGGCAACTGCGAATCACCTGGGGCCTTGCCGACGCTCTCGATTTGATGGTGATCACGATGGAGGCGGGACTGGGCTTGAACGCCGCGATGCTCAAAGTCTGCGAAGAATTGAAAGATGTACACCCGGACATCAGTAAAGAGTTTGAGTTGGCTAATCTCGAAATCCGTGTCGGGCGTGAACGCAGTGAAGCTTTACGAAACCTTGCTGACCGTTCCGGCGTCGAAGATCTCAACAGTCTTGTCGGCATGCTGATTCAAGCCGATCGCTTTGGTACTTCGATCGCCCGAGCAGTTCGAGTTTATTCCGACAGCCTCGAACCAAGCGCCGGCAACGCGCGGAACAGGCAGCGCAGAAGGCAGCATTCAAGCTTGCTGTTGCCCCTCGGCGCACTTCTGTTCCCCACTATGTTCATCGTCATTCTTGGTCCAGCACTGCTGAATATCTCCGATATGTTGGGAGGCGGCGTCGGCTACGGTAAGTAAGGAGGAGCCCACCATGCTTAAGCGAACTTTCCTTGTGTTGTTTCTGGCAGCGTCGCTTGTGTTAGGTGTTAGCGGGCTGCGCTCCGCGCAGACCGTTGTGTTGACGACTGACGAGGAAGTCGCGGCCCTCAACCAGGCTGACGGTTCCATCGCCGAGGTAGGAGCAAAGCAGGCCGCGGACATACTTTTCTGCGCGTCTTGAAGGCGCCTTTTAAAGCAATTGGACGGCTCTTTGGCCGAGGAAAGAAAGACGACAACAAGCTTCACCGCCTTTCCCAGAAGGACGTAAAGCACTTCGAGTCAGCTAAGTTGACGCGAGTGGTAGATGCGGTTGAGACGCCTGCTGCAACAACAACGCCAACTCGTGAGATGGGCCCGGAGGAACGAATCGAACACGGTCGGAGTCTATTGAACAGCGACAAGCTAAACGAGGCAATTGCGGAACTCTCACTTGCAGCCTCGACGGATCCGAAATTGGCTGAAGCTCATAACCTGCTCGGCGTTGCTTACCATCGCAAGGGTTTGCGGGAGATGGCGCGCAACTCTCTCGAGACGGCGCTGAAACTGAACAAGAAAGATCCGCAGATCCTGAATAACCTTGGCTACCTTTTCTATGACCTTGGTGATTACAAACGCGCGCTGGAGCCTTTGAAGAAAGCAGCGAGCCTCGCACCAAACGATGCAAGGATCTTGAACAATCTGGCCCTGACTCAGTCTCAACTTGGCAAATTCGATGATGCTTACAAGAACTTCGCCAAGGCAGGTGGCGAGATCGAGGGCCGCTTGAATATAGCGAACCGACTTGAAATTGCCGGTCTCCATGAAAAGGCGCGGGAGCATTATGAAGCGGCGCGGGCCCAGGCTCAGGCGAAACAGAAGAGTAGTGACACTCAAGCGATCACAGTGGTGATGGAAATTGAGAACGGACGCGTGAAATACGCATCGATTCCGAATCGACGTCCCGATCTGTCCGCTTATGAAGCCACAGCCTTGCGCATCGCGCGCGGCCGGCGATTCGCAGCAAACAAAACAGGGCAGGAATCAATCGTGATTAGGATTCATGCTACGCCGGCATCGTAACGAACAACGGGTTAAGGCGGGTTGAGAACATGGCGCACTTAAATATTCTTACCAGAGCAGAGATCGAAAACCTGGGTCCGCCGATTCCGGAGGAGTTGGGTGATACCGGCGTCCCTACTGCTTTTCTCTGCGATCTCGCGCTGAAACACGTCGCCATGCTCCCGGAGCCGAGCACAACTTCTGTTGCTGAGCGGCTGCACCTGCCGCGGACCCTGACAGAAGAGCTGCTTTACCACCTTTACCGCGAAAAGCTAATCGAGATGCGGTTGCAGAGCGCTGTAGGCTCGACGCGTTACGGGATGCTCGACCATGGATGGGAACGCCTCTCCCGGCTGCATACTCAAAGCGGCTACCTTGGGCCAGCGCCTGTTTCGCTCAATGACTACAGTTACATGATGCGGCTGCAGGCGGTACCCTCGAGGTCCGCTACGATTGAGACTGTACGATCAGCTTTTCAAGATCTCGTATTACCCGATTCGTTGTTGCAAACTCTCGGTTGCGTGATCAATTCGCGCTCATCGCTATTCCTCACGGGTCTTCCCGGCACCGGAAAGACAGCGGTTTCTGAGCGCATGAACGCTGCGCTTTTCGGTCAAATTTGGATTCCCCATGCAGTGGAAGTCGACGGTCAGATTATTCGGATTTTTGACGCGCACAGTCACAACCCGGTCTCTCATCGGAACTCAACCGTCGAGCATGATCAACGATGGATCGAAATCGATCGGCCCCTCATCATAGTTGGTGGTGAATTGACGCTGGATAACACTGACCTGACCTGGTCGGAATCGGCGAAATTTTATGAGGCTCCCTTTCAAGTGAAATCGAATGGCGGCACGCTGGTCATCGACGACTTCGGGCGGCAACGTGTGGCCCCGCAGGATCTCCTTAACCGTTGGATTCTGCCGCTGGAACGGCGCGTTGACTTTCTGACACTTCACAACGGCAAAAAGATTGAAGTGCCATTCGAACAGCTGGTCGTTTTCTCGACGAATCTCAATGAGAAGGATTTAGTCGATGAAGCCTTTCTACGACGCATGGGTTACCGCGCGCGCGTGGAACCACCGACCCCTTCCGCTTTCGCAGAGATCTTCAAGCGTGTAGCCAAGAATCGCGGTGTGGCAATTGACGATTCATGCCTAGATCATGTTCTCCACAAGTACTCACAGGAGAATCGTGTAATGAAGGGCTGTGAACCCCGCGATCTCCTGAACAAGGTCACCGACATCTGTCTCTTCGAAGGGCGAACGTTGCATCTAACTCCCGAGCTTGTCGATCTGGCGTGGGGAAATTACTTCGGTACCGCGCATGGCTTTGATCCCGGCTTCCAGCACTTTCAAAAACTCGATCATGCTGAGCCAATTCAGATCTAGGAATACTCGATCAGGATTTTCGGAGCAGTTCCACCGCAGCGTCTCCCACAAGCCGAGTTGTTTTTTGACGGTCGCTATGTAAATTAATGAAGTCGATCGTTTAGGCTTTTAGTCCTGGTAGACGAAGTGGAAAACCGAAGAAAGTTCACTGTGGTGCTAACCTTTATTCTGGTGCTCCTCGCACCGGCGGCGATCGTTTCCGCGGGAAACCGTCCGCGGCGCCAACGTCCCCCACGCTCATACCCTTTTGCAAAACGGATCTGAACACCTCGATTTACCAGGTGATGCCGTCGTTCGTCTCAATCAAGCTAGCAAGAACGCAAAGCTGCGGAAGGAACCTCCTCCCGCTGCCGACTCCGGCGTCGTCGTAGGAAGTCTCATCACATTGGCCGATGGTTACTCATTCCAGGTTGACGAGGTCTGGAAGGATGGCGACGAAATTTGGTACCGCCAGGGCAAGGTTTCCCGCGGGTTACCCCAAAACTCAGTAAAATCCATCAAACCGATCGTAAAGGCCCCTGAACCAAAAGCTGAGCCCGAAAAGGTCAGCAAAGTGGCAAATCCCGCCACGGCGACAGTTGAAAAGGGTCCAGCTTCCACGTGGATCCATCTAGTCGAAGGCGCTCGATTTCGCGTCGATCAGGTACAAGAAGCCCCCGGAGGATTTTGGTACAGCCGAGCCAACCTGTCAGTTTTTCTGGAACGAGAGCGCGTTGCTCGTATTGAAATAGATCGAGGGGAAGTTGCGTCGCCGGTTTCGCGTGGAAGCGACTGGACTTCGGGGAATGCCACGATTGACCAGCTAATTAAACAGAATGGCAGTCAATACGGCGTTGATCCATACTTGGTTTTCCTGGTGATTGAACAAGAGTCTCGCTTCCATCCGCGGGCGGTCAGCCCCAAGGGAGCGCGCGGGTTAATGCAGTTAATGCCAGGAACCGCCAGACGATTTGGCGTCAAGAATTCTTTTGATATTGCTGAGAACATCAAGGGCGGAACCCAGTATCTTCGAGAGCTGATGGACATGTTTGGCGGGCAGGTCCACCTCGTCCTGGCGAGCTATAATGCCGGCGAGGGAGCTGTATTAAAATATGGTCGAAATGTTCCGCCGTATCGGGAAACGCGTGAGTATGTGAAGAAGATTGGGAAGCGTTATGGTTTAGCGGCGCGAGAACCAGTTGCCGACAACGAACCGTCGGCTCCGCGTCGATAGGGGGTCACCATGAAAAACTTATTATTTGGAAGTCTCTTAGCAATTAGTCTCGCCTTTGGATTTGCTCCCCCAACCCACGCTCAGAATGGTCAAAAAGGAGCGCCGCTTAATAATGCAGCAGTGGTGAAACTCGCGCGCGCGGGCTTTAAAGAGAAAACAATTATCTCGATCATCTCCGCGCGCCTGCCTAATTTTGATCTTTCACCGGATCGCATGATCGAACTTAAACGCAGCGGCGTAACTGAAAAGATCATCATCGCCATGCTCGCCCGGCAGGAAGAAATGGAGCCCTTGAACGATTCGTGGTCAGACGAAGCCTTCATGGACGACGACGTTGAAGATCTAAGGGGACTGGGAACCGACCGAGCCAGCACTCCCAACAGCGGCAGCACTGATATTTTTGGCTCCAGCGGCGGTGTTAAAGGCAAGACCCGCAGCCGCACCGGTAACGGCAGCATCGCACAGGATACGCAGACTGTTGGCAGCGCTACGGTGCGCATCCTCCGCCCACCGACCGAGGCTGGAGGAGGCCCTGCCAAACTGGAAAAGACTCCATCTCTCACCAATGATTCGATTCAGGAATTAGTGGAAGCAGGTTTTTCAGAAGGAACTATTATTCGCCGGATCGAACAGTCTCCAGTCGAGTTTGATTTAAGTGAGGACAAGCTCGAAGAATTGCGAAAGCGCCGTGTCACCGACAAAGTCCTGGCAGCCATGAAGGCAGCCATGGGCACTGATTCCAAATAGCGTAGTCGGTAACGAGGTTTACGACATTCGGAAAGGAGCGCACTTGGTTTTTCCACGGTTCATTTTGCTGCTTTGTATGGCCTTGATTTTTACGTTGCCGTATTGTGTGCAGCTCAGTGGTTCCATCGTCAGCGCTCAAAAGAAATCGCGTCCGCGCGCGAGCGCCACACCCAAACCGAATCCAGTCACAAGATCTTCAGCTCTGCAAGCTCTCGGCGCCCCACCGCCTATTCCCACACTTCGGCGCAAAGTTGAACCGGAAGTTACTCGCAAAGTTGAACAGGAAGTTACTCCTGGCGATGTAATCTCAGTAATCACGACGGAAGTGATGTTGCCGGTCACTGTGCGCGATGGCAACGGTACCCTCGTATCAGAGTTGACTCGTAACGACTTCCGCGTATTCGAGGATGATCGTCCACAGCCGCTCAGCGATTTTGCTCTTCGTCAGGTACCCGTTGACGTGGTCTTGATGGTCGATGCCTCGTCATCCGTAGCTAGTAATCTCGATGAGTTTCGCCGCGCCGCGGAAGGTTTCGCTGGCCGTTTGGCCGCAGACGACCGGATCAGCCTGATTAAATTCGACGACCGTGTGGAACTGTTGCAGGACTGGACGAAGAGCCGCTTTCAACTGCGTCGGGCTCTTGCTCGTGTTGAGCCCGGAATGTTCACGCGGTTTAATGACGCGCTGTTGTTAGCGGCCCGCGACCAATTCTCAAAAGCCTCTAAATCGCGCCGGGCTGTAATTGTACTTACTGACGGAATCGATAGCGGTCGTGGCACCAGCGATCTCGAGACGGCTTTTCAAGCGCTGATGCATGCTCAGGTGACTGTTTATGTGGTTAGCAACACGGAGATATCTCGTGCTACGAAACGGGCGGAACTGGACTCCCTTATGAATAGTTCGAACTCAATCGCCCGCTTCAATCAACTGCGTATCGATGACTTACGCGAAGGACTGCGCGTGCTTGATGTAAGTGAACATAATTTGTCACAACTCACCTCTGCGACTGGCGGACGTCTCTATAAGCCAACTAGCTTCAATGCTCTTGACTCCACCTACGCTGAAGTTGCCGATGAGCTGCGGCATCAATACGGTCTCTACTACACGCCTCTGAACAAAGCCCGCGATGGTGGCTTCCGCCGCGTCCGTGTCGAGACTGTAAATCCTGCTTACAGATCACAAACTCGAGTTGGTTATTACGCCCCGAAAAGTTGAGTCTTGGGGACGTGACGTGCCGTCACCCATTCTTCTCAGCGGTGGCTCATAAAAGTCTTACTTAATGCTTCACTCGCGTCTTGGTTTCAGCCGTGACCCGTTTCTACCGACCCTTCTTTTGTGTGCTCTTGCTACTTACCTTGTGGCAAGTTTCCCCCTGCCAAAGATCTGCCAAACCCACGGAAAAACCGCTGAACCAGCCCGGTGAGGACGCTGACTTTCAGCGTTATCTGAATTCCGGTCGGATAAGTGTGGTTGCGTTCTATGCCGACTGGTGCCCTTCCTGCCGAAGCTGGGCCCCAATACTCGATTCGGTTAACACTCACTTCCCAGATATGCAGGTCTTATTCATGGACATTGGGGAATGGGACGCTCCGGTGACAGAGAAGTACGGGATTCAAAGCATTCCGCACTTCAAGATCTACGACGGTGCGGGAAACTTTATCGTCGAAGGTTCGGCTGCTAAAGACTGGCTGCGTCAGCAGATTGGAAATCGTTTCGCCGCCAGAGCGAGAGGTACCTACCGTTTCAACGGCGATCCTGGAAGTGTCAAACTCAATGAGACCGCTCGCTCCGTATCAACGCGGCCGCGGAACGGATCAACCAAAGCGCAACCTCGAACAACTGCTGTCCTCAGTAGTCGCGAAAAGATCGATTCGACCGGACAGCTCCCTTCAGTCGATCAAGTAATTGCGCGCTATCTTGAGTCGGTGGGCGGAGCAAACGCAGGCGCAAAGTTCCGCACCCGTAGTGGCAAGGGCAAGGTTGAGATTTCGACGTTGGGTCGCGGGTCATTCACTACGCACGCCAAAGCACCAAACAAAGTGGCAATTACAATTAACATACCGGTAGTCGGCGTAATCAAACAGGGATTCAACGGCGCGAGTGGGTGGATTCAAGACCCACGGAGCGGGACGCGGGCAGCCTCGGAAGCAGAGCTGGCAATACTCAAACGGGATGCTGATTTCAACGACGTGACCGGTCTCAAAACTCGCTACCCGACCATGAAGCTATTGGGCGTTACGAAAATCGGCTATCGCGAAGTGTATGTCGTTGAGGCAAAACCGCAGACAGGTCATCCCGAACGGCTTTACTTCAACAAGGACAATGGCTTGTTGATCCGGCGCGACGCTGTCCTCGCAAGCGGCGGCGTTAAAACTGTAGCGGAAATTTATCTGGATGACTGGACAGAGGTCGATGGAATCAAAATGCCTTTCACGGTTACTCAGTTGCTGCCGCGACTGAGCATGGTTTTTAGTTTCAGCGAAGTGAAACATGACGTGCAGTTTGACGATGCTGTCTTCAACAGGCCCGGCACAAAGGAAGTTTCGCTTTCTAACCGTCAATAACTCATGCAAATATTCCGAACTTTATTTTGCGCTGTCTTCCTCCTGATTGCCCTGTTCTCTTCGAGCTCAGGTCAGGCAGTAAAGAAAACTCAGGATGCCGCCGACAATCCCGCTGGGCCGCGCGAAGGGTCTCCTGAAACGAGTAAGGACGTTACGGCTTCAATAGAGGAAGAGCCGCAGACGTGGATACACCTGGTTGATGGCCGCCGAATCCAGGTTGCTGAAGTTACTGAGAGCGCCGACGGTTTCTGGTTCAAAGTAGGTAACGTCACGACGTTTGTTGACCGCCAGCGCGTGGTACGAGTAGAACTCACATCGCCGAAGAAACCGGAAGTCGCAAACGAACCTTTGCGAGGCACTGGCAGTTGGAAAATCTCAGACGCCGCCAGAGTCGAAAACTTTTTTCTAAGCAAGTTTGGCCGGAAGTTGCCGTTATCAGCGTTTGGTCAATCAGACTTACATACTCGGTGGGGATACGATCACCGGAATGGCATGGATGTCGGGCTACATCCTGATAGCATAGAAGGGCGAGGCCTGATCGAATTCTTACGTAGTGAGCAAATTCCCTTCCTGGCATTTCGCGGAGCGGTGCCGGGGGTAGCCACCGGCCCTCACATACATGTCGGTAATCCATCGCGGCGGCTTTCCACCCGCTAAGGAAGTTGTCATAGTCAGCGCTCTTGAGGGTTAAGTATGAAATTCATCGAAGTCGCCCATCCTGAAGGCGGAAGATTCATCTTCCATGTCGACCATGTTACCAGCGCCCATTTTCGCCCTGGCTCAGCTGATGTGAAAACCCGATTGGGCATAGACCTCGACCAACGCCAGAATGAGATCGTGCTATTTGGAGAAGAAGCCGAACGTGCCTGGGATATAATTCAGAAAGTGCGTGCAGGAACAACTGCGGAGTAAGCGCTTGAGTTCATAATTCACTGCTTGAAAAAGCGTGCCTGGATAACATCGCCGGACGCTGTTCCGTGTTCAATGGTGAGTTGAGGATAGGTAGAGTTTTCCGGTTGGAGATCATTTATCGCAAGCTTCTCCTCAATCGCTTCAATTTCACTTTCCTTCCCTTCTATTTCCATAAACAGACCGAACGGAAGCTCATCGAGAACAATCTCTGCCTCAGCGAATGACCAGGTCTCTCGCCGCTTCTCATAGACTAACCTGGGTCTGAAACCAACCGCTTCCAGAATTGCGCTCATGGCGGCTGGGTTGGCTACAGCAGTTTCCTCTTCTCGCTGCTGTTTGATCGACGAGGTTGAAGGCAGGCGTTGTTTGAAGGTCAGAGTTGCGCTCTCGCCGACTTTGCGAAGTCGCAACACCTTGGTTCCGGCGACAAGATCATGACCGGTGTAGATCGTATTTTCCTCAAATTCCTCGCCCTTTCGCGTAGCACCAATTTCGTGCAATCGCTGCCAAACTCTCGTCCGTTGCTCTTTAGTTAAGCGGTACTTCTTTTCAACTTCAATCGGCATATCTTCGCTCAGCAAGGCTCGTTACGGGCCCAAATTACACTCACGGGTGTTTAATCCATCGCAGCACTTCCGGAATCGTAGCGCGCTTGCCATACATCAACATTCCCACCCGATAAATTCGAGCGGTGAACCAAAGCATCGCCAACACGGTCGCCAGCTCAATAAACAAGGACAGAGCTATTTCCCAGAATGGCGGTGTTTGCGAAACGATCCGGATGATCATTGTGATAGGGGCAAAAAATGGAACCATCGAGACCCAAAAGCCAGCGGCGACGAAGGGCTGCGAATCACAGGAAACGCCAAATAAAATCCAAATACCAGCAACAGGACTACGGGCATTGCCAGTTGACCACCCTCTTGGGTGGTCGTAACCATCGAGCCGATTAATGCGTACAGCGAGGCATAAAGAAAATAACCCATCAGGAAAAACAAAAAGAAATAGACCGCAAAGAGCGCAGGCAAGCGCGGTACGTTCAATCCCTGGATTCCCGATACGCTTAAGAGCAATCGTGTTCCAAATGCAAACGTAACTCCCCAAATTGCCAATTGCGTCATTGCGACTAGCGATATACCGATCAACTTTCCCATCATTAACGGAACGGAATTGATTGATGAAAGCAATATCTCCGCAATCCGAGTCTCTTTCTCTTCAACCACAGCACCAAGAATCACCTGGCCATACATCAAGATGGTGAGGTAAATCGCGAAGCCCACAAGGAAAACCATCAAGAAGCCAGCGCCCGAATCTCTCGCTCCTTCTTCTCCCTTTTCATTTACAGGATAGGTTTCCAGTGCGACTGGTTTGGATAAGTCGTTCAGCCGGTTTTCGTCAACGCCCGCCATGACAAGCCGCTGACGACTAACTGCGAGATTAAGCCGTTCCTGAATTTGGCTGCGAGTAATCACGTCGCCTACATTTCGACCGAAGTAGGCGGGCCTGCTCTTCGGGTTCTCGAGGATATCTACCGGCAACACCACGTATCCGTCTAGTTGGTTTGCGGCAATTCTTTGGTTCAACTCTCTCCTAACGTCTGCCAACGAACGCCCATTGAGGTCGACTCGCTCAGTGACGAAGCTGCCTCTAAGTGAGTCGGTCGCCTGTTCGATTCGTTCCCGTGTGTTTGCATTTAAGCTTCGCGCGAGATCGGCCCGGTCCAGGGCGTCTCGATCACCAAGAGCAACAATGAATCGTTCGTAGAGCTTCGGATCGCCGGTTCCATCGACAATGGCCAGGCGAGTAGGCCCGGTCTTCAGGCTAAACAGGACGCCCGGAACAATCGCAAAGAGCAAAAGCAGGACAGGGCCCAGGAAAGTCAGCATAACGAACATCCTCGTACGTACTCGCTGGAGATATTCTCGCTTTACGACTGCTAGAAATTTTCTCATTGGGTTTCTGTAACCTTGGCTATAAAAATATCGTGCAAGCTGGGCTCAACCATTTCAAATTTTTCTATTTTCGCTCCTGCCTTGATCAGTTCTTGCAACAGCACTTGCACGTCGGCTCCGGGCGCAAGCAGTGCCTCGATTTCGTCAGCGTGCCGCTCTACTGCAGTAACCAGTGATCGATCACCCAAGACCTCTTCGCCCCCGGAAATGCGCAAAGCCACGGCATTTCTGCCGAAACTGCGTTTTACTTCACGCAGGCTTCCCTCGAAAACCTTTCGTGAGCGATTAAGCAGACAGATGTCGTCGCAGATTTTCTCGGCCACTTCCATCTGGTGAGTCGAGAAGATGATGGTTTTGCCGGCGCGCTTTAAATCCAGAATTATTTCTTTCAACAAGTCGACATTTATCGGATCAAGTCCGGAAAATGGCTCGTCCAGGATCAGCAAATCAGGTTGAATTACCAAGAAGCTGCTGCTGGGGCGCCTCACTAGTACGACCTTGCCTCACTCAGGGTTTAGCTGTTGCACTCCAGACGTAACTGTTTCATAGTAACCCCAGATTTAGCCGTTTCCATCCTGGGCCCACGATCATGCTCATGATGCACGGTAAGCGTCTCCCCGCGGCAATATCTCGCTTCGCTACTACGCATCATGGCTCCGTCAGTTCGCGCTGTTACTGCAACTGTTGCCAGAATCTTGATCTGTGCGCTGGCGTTCCCTGCGGCCGCACTCAATCAAACACAAACACCTTCACGAGATCAATCTGACGTCGTTCGTGTTTTTACCGAATTGGTACAGACCGACGTCATGGTCTTCGATAAGAACGGAGACTTCAAAGACAACTTAAAGCGAGAAGACTTTGAGCTGCGCATCGATGGCAAGGTGAAGCCTATTGAATTTTTTGATCGAATCGCCGCTGGAAGCCCCAACGAAGAAGCCCAGATCGCCGCAGCGCGCGGCTCTGCTTCGGTGAACAAAACAAAAGAAAGACCGGTTCCGCTCGATCGTGGCCGCACAGTCTTCTTCTACGTCGACGACTTTCACCTTAATCTTTCGGGAGCTAACGCCGCACGAAAAGTGATTACTCGTTTTATCGACGCGGAGATGAGTGAGAACGACGAGGCTGTGATCACTTCCGCTTCCGGACAGCTGGGATTCCTCCAGCAACTGACCAACAACAAGACCGTGTTGCGACGGGCGCTCGAACGGCTGAACCCGCAACCATACATGGTGCAGGACATGCAGCACCCGGCGATGACGGAGTTTCAAGCGCTTCGGATCGATAACTTTGACCGCGATGTGACGGACTTTTTTGTTGATGCCTTGTTACTGGAAACTCCTGGATTGGATCGGCGGGTGGCAGAGCATATGGTCCAGGCTCGGGCTAATCTAGTTGTGCGCCAGGCGGCGCATATTACCAGGAATTCCTTTGTCGGTCTTGAATCTGTCGTTCGCTCAGCAAGCTCTCTGCCGGGACAGAAACTTCTCTTCCTAATCTCAAACGGCTTCTTCATAAACGATCGGCAGTCCGACGTTCGCGATCGACTGCAACGAATCAGCAGCGCCGCCGCACGCAATGGAGTAGTGATTTATTCCATGGACGCCCGCGGTCTCGTCGGCGCGCTCGTTGACGCGAGTACCGACGCTCCCTTTGATTCCTCGTTCCGCTTGCGCAGCTCTGAGAGCAGCGAGATGAGCGAGAGTCAAAATGGGCTTTACGCGCTCGCTCATGACACCGGGGGCCGCGCGATTTTCAATTCGAACGAGCTGGTGCATGGATTAAAAAGAGCACTAGCTGAGACTTCGGTTTATTACCTGCTGGCCTGGAAACCTGATGCAGCCAAGCCATCGGCAAGTAAGTTTCGGCGGATCGAAGTGAAGCTAATCAATAAACCGGGGTTAACTGCTCGCATGCGCCGGGGATTCTATGACCTTGAGCCGCGGGAAGACGCCGTCGCTGTGACGAAGAAGGAACCTCCGAAACAAACCGAAACAAAGTTGTGGAGTGCTCTCGGGGCGCCTATTCCCAACGGCGGTTTGCCAATGTCGCTCAGTCTTTCTTATATCGACACACCACAAAGAGGTCCCTTACTTTCCTCAGCGATGCAGGTTCCGAGTGAATTTCTTACGTTCAATATCGTTGATGGTAAGTCGAAGTGCGTGATTGAAGTTGTGGGAGGAATTTACAACGACAAAGGCCAACAGGGCGCTAAGCTTGATCAGCGGCTGACGATCGTCGCGCCGCCGGCCGATGCAGAACTAGCGCCACCTAAGCACTTCAAATATACCTTTCCCGTACATCTAGCGCCCGGACTTTATCAGGGGCGTTTCGGCATCCGCGACGTCGCGACTGGCAGAATCGGCACCGCTTATAGCTGGATTGAGATTCCGCCGATGAAACCTGGCGAGGTGCAGTTGAGTAGCCTTCACATCGGAGAGCGAATTCCCACTCAATCAACCAACGCTTCGATCAGCGCTGACAATCCGATGGCGGATGTAGATCTAAGCATTGACCGGCGATTCAACTCCTCAAATTTGCGCTTCCTGATCTTCGTCTACAACGCCGCCCGGGGTGCAGACTCCAAACCCGACGTGGCGATTCAAGTGTTGCTGATTCGGGACGGACAACCGGTGGTCACCACCGCACTGAAAAAGATTGCGACAGACGGCGCGTCCGACCTCAGCCGAATTCCCTATGCTGCCGAATTGGCTCTTGCCGGCCTTCCTACAGGACGTTATCTGCTAAAGGTTAACGTGATCGATCGGGTTTCCAAGCGCAGCGCTACCCAGGAAAGTTCGATCGAGATTGAATAGCTGATCCGTTAAATGCCAAAACCGTGGAAACCGACACGCGAGCAGATTCTGGCTGCCGAAGGAAAAACCGTGCGCGATGTAATTGCGCCGGGATTGCGCGTCTTGTTTTGCGGAATTAATCCCGGTCTGTACACGGCTGCGGTTGGGCATCACTTCGCTCGTCCCGGAAACAGATTTTGGAAGGCACTTTACGAATCAGGTTTTACCGATCGCCTGCTCTCACCATTCGACGAAGCTGAGTTGTTGCTTAGCGGGTATGGCGTAACCAATGTCGTGATGCGCGCGACAGCTTCCGCCGACTCACTAACTAGGGAAGAGATAATTAAAGGCGGCCAACGATTAAAGGCAAAGGTGCGGCGGTATCAACCCGGGATTCTGGCAGTCCTGGGTATGGGAGCCTATCGCTTCGCGTTCGCCCAACCGTTAGCAAAGGTCGGCCGTCAGCCGCTCTCGATCGGCGAAACAATTCTCTGGGTGCTGCCAAACCCGAGCGGACTCAATGCCAACTATCAGCAAGGTGAACTCACTAAGTTGTTTCGAGAACTCAAAACAGCTGCGGCCGCACTTTAATAAACTCGTCGGAAGGGCGATTCGAGAAGCAGCCTCACAAATACGACAGCCACCAATCGTTTCGCCGCTGCTTTACGCCAGCAAACCATTTACAGATCGGGTAGAGCAGGATGATTCCAACAATCCAGCAGATGTATACAACCAGCAGTCCAAAGCCGACGCCGGCAGGCGGCCCAGCAGTTTGGATCTGCGAGCCAAACATCCAGCTAATTGGCTTGCCGGCGATCAGGTGAGCAATGAGTGATGTCAGGTGCGCCATGATCCATTGCAGCACGTAGAAGAACAGGGGAACTCGCCCGAACGTGACAAAAAAATTGCGAACTTTGCTTCGCGCTTCTTTCTCCACAGAAACTGATTTACGCCTCTCAAACCAAACCAATGCCAGAAAGGCGGGTCCCAGGGTCATTAATAGAAATAACAACGAAGGCGGATACTTTGTGACATTAAAGAATGAGATGATCGTGAACGTGACGGTGCTCTGTTTTGCCCAGCGCGAGGGGTCACCGTAGATGTTGATAGCCCGCAAGATGATGAACAACGCAGTTGCTGCGCCGCCTAAGATCAGTAAGAAGCGTCGCCGGCGTGCGGCATCCATCTGATATAGGGCGCCAAATGCGTAGCCCGCCACCATCACGCCAATCCAGGGAATGAGGGGATACAAAACAAAAACCACAGGGCTGGGGAAAAAGCTGAGAATCGGGAACGCTTCAAACCCTTGATGCAAGATGATGTAAAGCTTCGCCCAAAAACCGGGAACTGCGCTTTGCGGTCCTTGCCAGCCCTGCACACGAAAACCGTCGAGCAGGTTATGCAAAAAAATCATCAAAACGCCAAACGCTGCTACGAAGCGCAGCGGCAGGTAAATCAAGGCCGCAAGCACAATCATTGAAACGCCCAGAACCCAGATCACCTGCATCGCGCCGATAAATCGATAGTCGAAATTTAAGAATGCCGCGCAACGCACAACCGTAAACTCGAGCACGATCAGCCAGACACCACGGGTGAAAAGAAACCTCGAGAGATCACCTTTGCTCTTGCCTCTGGCACCTTGCAAATAAGCTCCCGTACCGGCGAGAAAGACGAACACTGGCGCACAAAAATGTGTGATCCAGCGGGTGAAGAAAAGTAGCGGATTTGTTCGAGCCAGGTCGGTGGGATCGAAACCCTGGAGCACATCGCGGTGAACGAAGTCGCGCGTGTGATCCAACAGCATGATGACCATCACAATCCCGCGCAATAGATCAATTGAGTCGATCCGCGTCCGCTTTGGCGGCAGTTTTTCAGCTTCAGAGTCGATCATCCGGAAGAATCGGCTGCGGTGGTCGGGGGCAAATCCACAGTTCCCATATTGATGGAATTGGCGCGCAGGAGAAATTAGCTCTAAAGATAAACACGAATCTCACAGAAAAGATCGCGTTAGTGAGCGCATACAAGTTTTTGTCTGAATCCGTGTTTCATCCGTGTTCATCTGGGGCTCGTCGCTATTAGTTTCCCAGGCGGCGAAGTCCAGAGATTCTGCGGCCTTCTCTCGGTTAAGCGCAAGCGCAGCATCACCGAGCATAACCACGCGTTCGGCTTGATTCTTGCCGCAAGATTCTGTAGAAGTTTGGTTACTTTCCGTTGCTCTCTCCACTTGCCGCTTAATCGGTAGAGCTGAGTTAGCAACCGCACTGATCGGCAGCTCCCCAGATGCCGAAACATCGATTGCAAGTCAAATCATTTTAAAAGAGGGTAACTTTTATGCATTGCCGGCGCCAAACGCTCATTAGTCTTAGCTTGTCATTTGTCCTATTGATCTCTTCGTGGTCGGTCGCGTTGACCCAGACGCCGCAAACCTCTGCTCCGGGCTCCCAGGATGAGGTCTTGCGAATTAGTACCGACCTCGTACAAACAGATCTTGTGGTACTGGACAAGAAGGGTAACAACGTTAAGGACTTGACCAAGGATCAGTTCGAATTGTTGGTGGACGGTCAACGCCAAAACATATCCTTCTTTGAGAGCGTTAATGCCGGAAGTATGAAAGAAGCGGCTCAATTGGCGACTGCACGCGAAAGCGCTGCCGGTGGCACCACGTCGGCTACGGCCGGCCCATCGTCAGCTATCGCCTCAGCGCCGGGACGCTCGTTCATTTTCTTCGTTGATGATTACCATCTTGCAGCCGAGGGCATTCAGCGGACTACCGAGTTGCTGAATAACTTCGTCGGCAAGATGGGCGACGACGATCGCGCCCTGCTCATGTCGCCCAGTGGACAGATAGGATTCTTGCAACAGTTGACCGACCACAAAGGCGCGTTGAAGTTAGCTATTTCGCGAATCAAATACCAGTCACAAGCGGCTCCGATGAGCACCGGTCGCCGTCCGATGACAATTTATGAAGCGCTGGCCATCGAGCGAAATCAGCGCGACATGATTGAATACAAAACCAGAGAATACATGGACGATATGGGTCTCTCGCGTGTTCCCAATCCGGTACGCAGTTCTGCGCCTGGCGCTGTCGAGCAGCCGCGTTCAGGTACCGATGTAATGGGCCGGCAGATGACGGCCGAGGTGGCAATCAAAGCTGAAGCGCGCAACCTCGTAGCCCACGCTAACTCGGTCAATGAGGCTCTGCTTGGCTCACTCGAATATGTGACTCGAGGCGCTGGCGCGCTTCCAGGAAGAAAGCTCTTTTTTCTAATCTCAGACGGCTTTCTCCTCGATACCAGGCATGCAAAGAGTTCCGAGCGCTTTAATCGGATTATCGACACAGCAGCTCGCGCGGGCGTGGCAATCTACACTGTAGATTCCAAAGGCCTGACCGCGGGTAGTATCAACGCGAGTCAGGACGCGTTGCCGGACCTGGCGGTGGGCGTCGCGCAAGGCGCCACTTATCAGCCCTCTACTACAAACGCCACCACGTCCTCCCTTGCCAGCGATACGGCTACTAAAGATGTCCTGCGAACAATTGCGGCCGATACTGGCGGGCGCGCCATTCTCAACCGTAACGATCTCGAGGCTGGAATCAATCAGATTTTGAGAGAGACCGAATCGTATTACGTGCTGGCGTGGAAGCCGTTGGCCGTCGAGGCCGGCAAGCCGAAGTTCAGCACTTTGGCGGTTACAGTGAAAGGGCGTCCTGAATTACGCGTTCTCGCGCGCAAGGGGTTCTATACGACAAGCCTCCAGCCAGTTGCTGAAGAAACAAAACCTGCACCTAAAGAAAGTAAAGCAGCGACACTTAAACCCTCCGAAATTGAATTGCGGTCCGCACTGACAGCTGCGTTTCCGCGCCGGCAACTTGGGGTTTCGAGTTATACGACTTACACCAACGAAAGTGGCGCAGCCTACAAAGTCATCACGTTTGCCGATCTTTCGCGAGCTGCCGCAACCAAGGGCGAAGTTGATTTTTACGTCGCCCTACTGGACAGCACGGGCAAGGCGGTGACGAGCGTGGGCCAGAAACTGACGGTCGCTGAAAATTCTCAGCCTTCCAGGGTGGCCACGACGCTCCCAAATACCGTGCCGCCCGGTCTTTATCAGGTGCGCGTGGCCGCGCGCGACGTTCAATCGGGCCGGCTAGGAAGCACATTCCAATGGATTGAATTGCCACCCTTCGAGGCAGGAAAACTCGCCTCAAGTAACATCTTGCTGGCTGAAGTTACAGGAAAAGCTGGCGAGACTCCGGTGCTTGACGTTGAGCGCAGGTTTGCTCGGTCTTCGAGCATGTTGATTCAGATGTTAGTCTACAATGCCAAGCCTGCGGGGACGGGTGCGCCCGATGTGAGTGTAACCTTGCAAGTGCTGCGCGATGGTAAGCAAGTGATCGCGGCACCACCCCAGGCGGTGGCGTCATCTGGGGATGCAGCGCGCTTGCCGTATGGAGCCGAGATTCCCCTTTCAGGTTTTCCGCCGGGCCGGTACACCTTGAAAGTAACAGCCGAGGACCGCGCGGCTAAAACCAGCACCTCGCAGCAAGTCAACTTTTCAATAGAGTAGCGAAAACACTACTGCGGTTATAAGTCGAGGCGCTGTTTCCTAATAGAGACAGCGCCTTCGCAATTTCCACCCCGCCTTAAAGTTCAATCGGCACTGCGGATACTACTTGATTCAGGTCCCGTAGGGCGCCGAGGGTGTCCTTGTCGATGAGTGCGTCGACCTCGATCACGGCCATCGCTTCTCCACCTCGTTCCCTTCGACCGAGATGAAAGCGACTGATGTTGACCCCGCGCTCGCCGAGAATAGTGCCGACCCGGCCGATCACGCCGGGGACATCGCGGTTTCGCATTACCAGCATGTAGCCGTGCGGAATTGCTTCAATATGAAACCCGTTAATCTCGGTGATTCGACCCTGGCGTGCCTGATCGCCATAGCCAAACAGCGTGCCGGCAAGACTGTGTTCGCTAGTCCCCGTGATTACGCGGGTTCGAATCGCGGGCACAAGTTCCGCACCTGACCGCAGGTACGAAGTCGTGACCGTGATCCCGCGCTCTTCGGCGATTAGAAACGCGTTGACTGCGTTTACGCGAGCACTCACGTCCCGCATGAGACCGGCCAGAAAGGCTCTCGTGACTGGCGCTGCGTTCAGATCAACTAGTTCACCGGCATACTCCAGTTTAACCTCGGCAACAGCGCCATCAATCAACTGCGCCTGAAACCTGCCCAGACTATCGGCAAGTTGGATGTATGGGAGCAACGCGTGAAGTTCTTTGGTTCCGAGTGAAGGTACGTTAACGGCACCGCGTAAAGCACCAGTCAGTAAATAGTCGCGCATCTGCTCGGCGACAGTGAAAGCCACTCCTTCCTGGGCCTCTGTGGTGGACGCACCCAGATGCGGCGTGGCGATTACTTCCGGCATAGCGAGCAGCGGATGGTCTGATGGCGGTGGTTCACTTTCAAATACATCGAGCGCGGCGCCAGCAACAATGCCCGCCTTGATTGCATCTGCCAACGCAGTTTCATCGACAAGTCCGCCGCGAGCGCAATTGATGATGCGCACACCTCGCTTCATTTGGCTGAAAGCTTCACGACCAATGATTCCCCGCGTCTCAGTCGTCAGCGGCGTATGGACGGTGAGAAAATCTGCTCGAGCGAAAACATCGGCCAGCGGAGCAACTTCAATTTCGAGGTCGCGAGCCTGTTCCGGAGCAATGAAAGGATCAAAGGCAACGGACGTCATGCCAAACGCACGAGCCCGACTAGCAACGGCTCGACCGATACGACCCAAGCCGATAATCCCGAGTGTTTTTCCTTGTAACTCAACGCCCACGAAACTTTTCCTTTCCCAAAGTCCCGCGCGCAAGCTTGAGTTGGCTTGCGGAACACTGCGAGCCAGAGCGATTAGCAAGGCCATAGTGTGTTCGGCTGTTGTGATGGTATTTCCGTCAGGTGCGTTCATGACGACGATGCCTCGGGCAGTAGCGCTCGGCACATCGATGTTGTCGACGCCTACCCCCGCGCGCCCGACGACTCGTAGTTGCGGCGCATTGCTCAGCAGATCGTCTGTCACTTTGGTTTCGCTGCGAACGACTAGACCTTCGCAGCCCTGCAAGGCGTCGACCAGCTGAGCCGCCGAGAGGCCAGTTCTCTTCTCCAGCGTAAAGCCGGCCGCGCGCAAGGGCTCGAGCCCACTGTCGCTGACTTCGTCGGCAATAAAGATCTTGCTTTGATTAGTTGTCATTAGGATCGCGGGCGTCCCGCCCGCACCGCGCCTCCGGCGCGCAAGCCTTCTCGATTAGCAGAACCACTTTCGCGCTACGCGCTCATTGCGGGCGAGACGCCCGCGATCCAATCAGCGATGATATTGAAGTCTTGCCAGCGCGGAAGCGGTATGGTAACAGTCTGCCTGATCGGCGTCGAGTAGCTGAATTATTAAACTGTGTCCCAATCTGTCGGGGCGTTCCTCCGTTGGCGCATCATAGCGGTATTAACAACAAAGTGTTATAGGACCAATGCGAGGGGGCGCCCACGAGGGACTCTCTACAGATTTAAAACACCACTTCTTCTTAGACAGTTGAACCAGGAGACCTCTATGGAAATATTTGTCTACCGGGATGGTTCCGACAATGTGGAGGACGGGTTCGCGGTAGACCAGTTGCCGGAGTTGTTATCCGACGAGAAAGCCGTGATTTGGATCGACATGGCCTTACCGACGGCCGCAGACGAGGACGTCCTGCTCAACGTATTTCACTTTCATCCGCTAACGGTGGAAGACTGCCGCGAGAACCGGCACTATCCGAAAATTGAAGAGTTTCCCGGTTATCTCTATTTCATTGTCCACGGAGTGCGCGCCGATACTAGTTCCGATCGCTTCAACACGATCGAGCTTGATGGCTTTCTCGGTCCGAATTACGTGATCACCTACCATCACGACGAGTTTCGCAGCATCAATGCGGTCAAGCAATTACTTCGCACCAGTCCCGTCGTTTGTCGCCGCGGTGCAAGTTACTTACTGCACCAGATTTTGGATCGCATCGTCGACTACTACTCACCAGTCCTCGACGACTTCGATAATCGGATTGATGAGTTGGAAGCGAAGATTTTTGAGGGCCGGAGTTCTAACAACGAAATGCTCTCCGATATTATGAACATCAAGCGGAGTGTTCTCAGGCTGCGACGAATCTCGGTCAAACAAATGGAAATTCTGCTCCGCATCAGTCGTGGCGAGTTTGATCTGATTCCGCAGGCACTACTCCCCTTCTACCGCGACATTTATGACCACATCGTGCGAGTAACTGACCTTGCGGAGAGCTATCGCGATCTGATCACGGGCCTGCTGGACGCACATCTCTCGGTAGTTTCAAACCGGCTCAATGAAGTGATGAAGGTGTTGACGATCTTTTCGGCAATCATGATGCCGCTAACATTCATCGTTGGCGTCTATGGGATGAACTTTGACAACATGCCCGAACTGCGCTCGCGCTATGGGTACTTCATTGTGCTGGCAGTGATGGCCCTGGTCGCGAGTGGAATGCTGCTGTTCTTCTGGAAGCGCGGTTGGCTTGGGTCGGCCGATGAGACTGAAAAGGAATGATCTTCAAAGTCCAATGCCCAATGTCCAAAGTCCAAGGTCCAGTTGGTTAGGATCTGTTAAGTGGGCATCGCTGACCTTGGACCTTGACTTCCTTCACGCCGAAGGTGTGAAAGTTAATAGCCGTGGGCAACGCCCCACGGATCTAGGTTATTAAACGGGCTGACCCTGAAGATACAAGGGGTCGAAGACGTTCGACCCCTTTCAGGGTCGGATTTTGCAAAGGTGCTCGGTTCCGGGGGTTTTACCCCGGCTTTTAACTTTCACGCTTTCAGCGTGATGTAATCACATTCATCATTCCGCATTGCGCATCGTTTCACATCGGGTCGGCTTTCTCGCGTTCTTCTCTTTCATCGAATGCGCCATCAGGTGAGGGCGAACTGTCCTTGCCTTTAGTCCCGGCTCCCGAACTACTGCGATTCTCTTCTTCCCTTAAGACTTCGTCATCAGTAGCATCCGACTGGCGCTCGGCTTTAAGTTGCTCAGTGCCCTTCTTTGATTCGGCTTTATTCTGTTTCGCTTCCGGCATGTTCGTCCTCCTCTAAATAACCAACTCAAAGGCCACCACTAGCTCATATCTAACGCGGCACACCTCAATCAGATCACCGGGCGATGATGCTAGTTGAATAGTGGAACTCAAAGGCGTCCAGAGTCACAATCTTCGTTTTGCTAAGTTTCCATAGAATGTCGGAACGGTTAACCGCCGCTATTTTACAATGAACCAAAGCTTATCAATTGCTCCAAGAACAGATAGAACCGAAGCTGCATACATGCCCGCAACTATATCGTCAGCCATGATCCCCAGTCCGGCCGGAAGAGATTCCAGCCTACGCGCTGGATATGGCTTAACAATGTCGAAGAATCTGAACGCGACAAAGCCAACGATAACTACAGGAGGAATCAGCACTCCGAAGTGAAAAGCATGTACAAAGATTAACGCGATCAATTGGCCAGCAACTTCATCAATAACAACTATGCCAGGATCCTTACGCCCAATCATCTTCTCAGCTCGGCTGGCAGCCCAACTCCCACACAAAGTTATGACTCCGATCGCCAGCACTAGAACGGCGGTGAAGAGTATGTTGAGGCGCTCGTAGTATGCTTCGCCGAAAGCGTCGTTTGTGAGCCACTGATTCTCAAGGGCTAACCAATAGACTTTGTTTACTCCGTACCGAAGGACGTAAAACACTCCGACTCCCACCAGCGAGCCCCACGTGCCCGGCGCCAGCGGCAGATAACCAACGCCACATGTGGCGATGGCGAGCGCCAGGTAATCTTTCAGAGAACGTCGGGTCTTAGGTTTGGGGATCGCGTCTGCCGTAACGACCGGTGGATTGAGTTCGTCGCTGGATTCTTTGACGGACATGTCAGTTTCGAGTTCCGAGTTCCGGGTTCCGGGTTCTCTTCCAAGACTTGAAACCCGAAACTTGGAACTCGAAACTAGATGATCGTTCCAACCAGATCGTATTCCTGCGCTTCCGTAATTAAGACGTCAACCATCTTGCCGGGCAATGGCTCGAAATCATCAGGCGCTTCATTGATCAGCACACAACCATCGATATCCGGTGCCTGAGTTTCCAGACGCCCCTGCCAGAGCAATTCACTCTCTTGTGATTCGCCTTCAAACAACACACGAACAGTTTTCCCGATCATCTTTTTGTGACGACGCCGCGAAATCCGCAACTGTTCTTTCATAATCCGATCACGACGTTGCTTCGCGATCTTTGGTGCGACTTTGTTTGGCAGATCGTACGCCGGCGTTCCTTCTTCATCGGAATAAGTAAAGACGCCCACGCGATCGAATTCCACGTTTTTCACAAACTGCAGCAGCTCAGCGAAGTCTTCCTCTGTTTCTCCGGGAAATCCAGTGATGAATGTCGTGCGCACTCCAATGTCGGGAACACGCGAGCGAACCCGTTCGATTAGTCTTTCCAGACTCTCGCGGTTTCCGCCGCGCTTCATCAGCTTCAGCACGTTTTGCGAAGCATGCTGCAAAGGCATATCGAGATATTTAACGGCCTTGGACTCCTGCGCCATTACGTCGAGGAAAGCATCGCTAATGTGCGTTGGGTAGGTGTACATCACCCGCACCCATTCAATGCCATCCGTATGTGACAGCTCCTTTAGGAGAGCAGCCAACGCATCTGGCTTTCCTAGATCCTCTCCATACCGTGAAGAGTCCTGAGCGACAAGTATCAGTTCCTTGACGCCTTCCTCCGCCAATTGGTGTGCCTCCGCCACGATCGATCCAAAGCGCCGGCTGCGAAAATGTCCACGCATTTGGGGTATGAAACAGAAGGCACACGGACGATCGCAGCCTTCAGCGATCTTGATGAACGCGTAGTGACTGGGCGTCGCCAGAATACGAGGTGTGGATTCGTCGTAGAGATACGTCGCGCTCTGGTTCCCGAGGGGAAGCACCGGCAACGCGCGCGTATTTGTTTGCGGATCACAGACCGCCAGGATGTCGTTGATCTGATTGGTGCCGATGAAAGCGTCGACTTCCGGCATCTCAGCTTTCAATTCGTCGCGATAGCGTTCGACTAGACAACCAGCAACCACGAGGCGTTTTGCGGTGCCACCTGTCTTTAGTTTGGCTGCTTCCAGGATCGCTTCGATCGATTCCTGCTTGGCGGAATCAATGAAGCCACAGGTGTTTACTACAACTGTATCCGCCTCGCTGGCGTCGGCTGTAATTTCGTAACCATTTGCCTGCAGGCGGCCCATCATCACTTCGCTGTCGACGAGATTCTTGGGACAGCCCAGACTGACAAAACCAACTTTATTCATTCATTACTCTTCTTGTTCTGCTTTGTTTAAAAGGTCGTCAATCTGCCGTAGCTCCGACGCCGCCAGCCGTTCGGCGCCGAAACGAACCCGATTGTATGCGGCTGTGATCATTACAGCTCCGCTCCATTGGGCGGTTGCGGCAAATTCAAGCGGCGTTTGATCAGGCGCGCGTTTGACGCCGCGCTCGGCCAGTATTTTTGTAAGACGTTCGTAGAACTCAATTGCTGAGCGCTCGGAGTCTTCTGGTCGCTTGGCCATCCTCCAGGCGCGCCACCCCACTCGCTTGAATCTGATCAAGAAAAAGACAATCACCGTTAACAGCGTCAGAATTAAAAGCGTCCATAACGGCTGTTGCCATAAGGGCCACAACAACCGCTGCACCCGATCGATTCCGGTCGTGACGGTGGCCTGGTAGCGGTAAGCCTGGCGAGACAATGACGAAGCCAGCGCGCGTTGCTCCTGGCGATCGTAGCCGACCACATACTGGAACCATAGCAGTTCGAGAGCTTCGGCGTACTTCCCCAGAGCGGCAGTAAAGCCGGCATGTTGCGGTTCAGTGCGGCCGGCTGCCGGAGTTGGATCAAATGTGACCCAGGCATTGCTTTGGGGAAAATAGACTTCAACCCAGGAGTGCGCATCACTTTGTCTTACCGTGAAAACATCTGCTGTACCGTTGTACTCGCCCGGTAGGAAGCCGTTAACGACGCGCGACGCGATACCCTGGCTGCGCAGCATCACCGCCATCGCCGTTGAGAAGTATTCGCAGTGTCCGGCTTTAACGCGAAACAGAAAGTCCGCCAACGGATCGGCGCCGCCCGCTGTCATCTGTAACGTGTAACCAAAGTCCTCGCGAAAATGCGACTCGAAGGCTTTGGCAATGTCATAGCGATTACGGGCCCCAGCGTTGTTAACAACGGAGCGAGCGTAAGCACGCACGCGTGGATCGAGCGTTTGTGGCAATTGCCGATAGCGCTCGTAGGGGCCGGCGTAAGGTTGAGAATCCTGTCGCAGCACTTCGACGTCCGGATCCCTCATGTCAGAAAAAGCCTTGTAGATCAGGCGATCGAAATCATGATGACGGGTCTGAATGGAGCCTTCGCTATCAATTCGCAAATAGGGCAAGTCTCCCTGAGTTGCCTGCACGGCAAGTGCCCGCGGCGCAGCAAACAGCACCGGCGAATCCATCGGCTCAAGAAAGACAGTTTGCGTTGTCAGCGCGTGCATCGCATCGGTCGTGCCTAGTTGGAAAAACCCTCGTTCGCTAACCTTCTGCTGAAAACGCCGGGCCTCCGGAGATTTCCGCCAGCTCTTTCCCGTAAATTCGTCTAAAGCCACACCGCGCCATTTAAGGTCGGCGCCGCTAATAGCACCGGGTTCGTCCACTCGCACCCGCATTACTACTTCGTCATTTCTTTTCAGCTCGCCGATGGCGCCCAACGTAACGCTTTCGGAGAAGCCAATCAGATTCGAAAGACCGCCGCCGCTCCTCGTAATGCCCGGTGAGCCGGCGCGCGGAGCAACGAGGAAAAGTGGCAGAGCCAGGATCACGATGAGCACGATCAACCCACAAGCAACGAGTGGTAACCGTCTGACGGCAACATTTCTCTTGCCAGCGATCCGGGTCAGGCGGCGAAACACGCCAGCGTCTGGTGGAACCAGCAATCGTGTCTCCACCAAAGTCACGCTGCGCCTGGCCTTACGAATCTCGAAAGCAATTACGGTCGAAATGGCGCAAGGCAGGTAGAGACTCAGCGTAGCCAAGAAAATCGGGCTCAAACTCAAACCAGCCGCCAGCAAGACCTCAAAAAAGGAAACGAGATAAAGGAAGACCCAGTCGCGGTTGGACTTTACCTGCAGCAGCTTAACTGCCGATAGAAAGGTGATCAGGTGCGCCAGCGCCGTCACGCCGAGTTGTTCACGCGCTTCGCCGACCGAGCGCTGGTATTGCCAGTCAAGAAAGAAGAGCGGAATCGAAATTAAGACAATCACTAACCCGACTCGCTCCGATAATTGCCAACGAGTCCCTTCAGCGTTCCAGGCGAAGACAACAACGGCTACAAAAGTAAGACCGAGTCCAAAGTGCAAACCTCCCGCCAACATCAACGCCAGCATGGCGCAGATAATCATGGCGTAGGAAGAAGCCTTGAAGTACGTCTCGAAAGTCATGGTAATGCTTTAACCAATCAGTTTTGCTTCAGTCGAATCTCAAACAACTTCGGCCAAAGCTTGCCGGTGACGAAAAGACGGTCGCTCGCTCCATCGTAAGCAATGCCGTTCAGTACCGCTTCTTCGTCGGATGTGTCGTTCAACTTGGTCAGCCCAGTCAAATCGATCCACCCATTGACGCCTCCAGTGCTGGGATTGATTCGTGCGATTCGCTCGGCGTGCCAAATGTTGGCGTAGATTTCGCCTTTGACGAATTCAAGTTCATTAAGGCTCGCTATCACCCGTCCGCCGTCCAGCACATTGATTGTCTTCCGCAGTGTGAAAGTCTCGGGATCAAAAAACCGCAGACGATTGCTGCCATCGCTGAGAATTAGTGAGGTTCCATCCGTAGTCAGTCCCCAACCTTCCCCTGAGTACTTAAACTCCCCCAGTTTGTCGAAAGTTGCCGCGTCGTAGATAAAGCCAACTCCGTGTTCCCAGGTCAACTGGAACAGCTTCCCATTTAGCAACGCCAGTCCTTCTGCAAAATAAGGCCGCGGAACATCTACCTTATTAAGAACCTTTCCGGTCTCTAATTCGACACGACGCAGTGACGAATGACCGGGGCGTCCGGTACTCTCCAGCAACACACCGTTCACGAAAAGCAGGCCTTGAGTATAAGCCTGAGAGTCATGCGGAAAGACCTTCACGATTTCATACGCAGCTTTGGGGCTTGCGTTTGGCGGAGGATTATTGGCAGCACGATTCACACTATCGCCGCCCTGACACCCGACATTGAGCATTGCGAGAACCACGACAATCGCGAATCTGCCGCGTCTCAGGCGATTCTTCGACGCCGGGTTACGTATTTCTCTGAACAGAGTCATAGGAGTATTGTGCGGGACAGGTGCAGAAAAAACAAAAGGACCGCCGTTGGATAGCAGGTCAGTTAATCAAGACGACCAGTATGGCTCCTTAAATTCGTCCCATTCTCAGAATCGTCGTGACGAACCTTTAAACTGGAAACGCAAAACTATTCCTTCCGGATTGGCCAAAAATTGCACTTCGGGAGTAGAATCCACTCGAATTCTTGCAAAGCTGAGCGGTAAATCTCCGAAACCAATTCTCCTCTGGCTCGGCAGCATTAGTTCATCGCTTAAGGGCCCGTTCCGGGCGAATCAAGAAACATTGAAGGGAGTAACCAGTGATGACCAAGCATGTGGGATCCGTTTCTCTTATCATCAGCTTGAGCCTGATTGTCAGCTCGAGCTTCGCAATCTCAAAAGCGCCCCAGGAGGTGCCTGACAAGTCTCAACAATCGCAAGGCGTCATGCAGCAACAGGAAGAAGGACAGCCTGCTGCGGAAGTGTTCCGCCATTGGCAGGCCTTGTCAGCAAAGAATGCCGAACCAATTTCCGCAACCTGGAACAAGCGCAGCGGCACGCCGCAGAGTATTTTCGGTAGTATTTCCCGCCCCAGCAAAGGCGCCACCGAGGCCGGAGCCAGATCATTTCTGGCGGAAAACGCTGGCCTTTTCAAAATGCGCGCTGAGACTCAGGATCTAAATCTTGAGCGCAACTACGAGAGCCCGATTGGCCAACACGTTATCTTCCATCAGTATTATCGCGGCGTCCCGGTGTATGGCGCGCAGATCGCGGTGCACTTCAATCGCAGCGGCGAGATCATCACCATAAATAACTCGTATCAGCCGGATATTCTGTTGAAGTCAGTAGACTCCGCAGGTGAGCCAGTCAAGCGCAATAGGCCGAGCCGCCGCCCTTGTCAAAGCCAATGAGATTTCCAGCGCCGCTGCCGAACTCGTTGTCTCCGACTTCAATGGCTCTTTTCTGTTGGCCTGGAGAATTGTTATCCCGACTGACGGACCTACGTGGCAAGTGTTTATTGACGCGCGCAGCGGCAAAGTCTTAAGTCAGCCACGCGATCTCAACCGTTATGTAAACGGCACTGGTCAGGTATTCATGGTGAATGCCATCGTTGCCACCCAGGACAACAGTCTGCGCGACAATCTTGACGCTGCTTCTGCAGTTCCGCTCAATGCTTACACCACTGTCACTCTGCAAGGCTTGTTGGGAAATGGATTTCTCGACGGCGACTTCGCGTCTAGTAGCTAAGACAAAGAAACGCGCGTCAAGTTTGGTAAACGATTTTAGTTTCGACCGCAGCTCAGATGGGTTTAGCGAAACCATGGGTTACTACTATATCGACCACGCCGAACGCTATATCCAATCCCTCGGTTTCAATAACATTAACAACCGGCAACAGGTCTTCGCAGTGAATCGCCTGAAGATAGACAACTCCTTTTACTCACCTCAGTCGAAAGAAATCTCTTTAGGGTTGGGGGGCGTAGATGATGCTGAGGATGCGGAGGTGATACTCCACGAATACGGTCATTCGATTCAGGACGATCAAGTTCCCGGATTCGGCAACACACTCGAGGCGGGCTCGATGGGTGAAGGATTTGGCGATTACTGGGGCGCCTCGGTGAGTGCTCAGTTTAGCGGGGGCTTCCAGGACCTCTGTCTTGCGGAGTGGGATGCGACTTCCTACAGCACCACCAATCCGCCCTGCCTGAGACGTTTGGACAGCACGAAGCATTACCCGGAAGACCTGCGGGGCCAGGTTCACGCTGACGGAGAAATATGGTCAGCAGCTTTATGGCAAATCCGCGACTCGCTGGGCGCGGCCAACGCCGATCGCGCAGTCCTCGCTTCACACTTCCTTTTGGCGCCGGGTGCTACTTTCAATCAGGGCGCGAATGCCGTCGTCACAGCCGCGATTAGCCTTGGCTTTTCAAGACACCAGGTGAACATCATCCGGACAACTCTCCGGAACCGGGGATTCACGATAACTGTCTAGTCAGGTGGACTTCGCATCGAGATGCAAGCAAAAAGCCCGCGAGAGCATTAACAACTCCCGCGGGCTTCTTATATAATTGCGGCGGCTTCCCAACCTCCCCACATCATTGGCCGCGCGCGGCACCATCAGCGCATCCGAATTGCCAATTTACAATCGGTCTCAATCGTTGGCTGAAGAACTCTTACCAGACTAAACAAACATAATGACAAAACTCTCGCTTGTTCAGACCCGCCGTCGCGCTTTTATGAATTGCACGGGTGGTGTTTTAGTTTTTGGACTGCTTTGCTTTTCGGTTTCAGTTCGGCAAACGTATTTGCGCAGGCCACTACTTTCGCAGGCAACGCGCAACACACATCCAATTACCCGGTTGCGGCCCAGAACCTGAACAAGATCAAATGGTCAACCAGCATAGACTTTAACAATGTGAGTGCTGCCCACTACGGGTCGCCTCTTATCACACCCAGCAACACGGTCCTTGTCCCTGTTAAGACCGCCACCAATGGCTTTAGAGTGGACGCATTCAACGGCGCCAATGGAGCACCGAAGTATGTGATCACTACCGACTACATACTTCCTTCGCATAACTGGGTCCCTGTTTACAATCCCTGCTTCGCGACTGGCTCCTTCGGAACTCGAATGTATTATGCGGGAGCCGGCGGAACCATCTTCCATATCGATAACCCAGACTCAAACACGCCGGGCCCTCCTGTGAGGGAAGTTTTTTACACTTCGCTAGCTAACTACAATGCCAATGCCGCCGCTTATAACAGCACCATCTTCGTGAACACTCCGATTACCGCAGACGCGGCCGGCAACATCTATTTTGGTTTCCGCGTTCAGGGAACAGCTCCTGCGCCACTAAACACTACCCAGGGCGGCATCGCTCGCATCGATATCAATGGCAACGGAGTCTATGTTCTTGCGGGAACGGCTGCCAACGACAACGCTATCAATCGCGTCAGTCACAACATGGCGCCCGCTATTAGTAACGATGGAACTACGCTTTATGTCGCAGTTAGATGGGCGATGAATGCCACCTACTGCTACCTGCTCGGTTTGGACACAACAACTCTGGCCACAAAGTATTCCGTTTTCCTCAGAGACCCGCGCAACAGCAACCCTGCATCAGTCTCTGATGACAGCACAGCATCTCCGATGGTCGCGCCTGATGGTGACGTCTACTTCGGAGTCACGGCGCCGAACAGTGGCTCGCGCGGTTTTCTGCTGCGCTTTAGTGGCGATTTGTCTGTAACTAAAACTCCGGGCGCTTTCGGGTGGGATTACACAGCGGGAATCGTGCCGGCGTCGATGGTGCCATCCTACAATGGAAACTCGCCTTACTTGTTATTCACCAAATACAACGATTACCCATTCTTCGACGGAAGCGGAGTAAACCGGGTTGCGATACTCGACCCCAACGCGATTCAAATTGACCCTCACTCCTCAGCGAACGGATTGGTCGTGATGAGCGAGGTGCTGACGGTCATCGCCCCTACTCCTGATCCCGATGTAAATCCCGGCACGTTTCCTTTTGCAGTTAAGGAGTGGTGCATCAATGCCCCAGCGGTAAACCCCGCAACAAATAGTGTGTTCTTCACCAGCGAAGATGGTCGTAGCTATCGTTGGAACCTGATGACGAACTCTTTGGAACAGGCAATAGTGCTGACGCCAGGAATTCTCGAACCGTACGTGCCAACTGTGATCGGCCCAGATGGCACGGTCTACACGCTTAATGGAGGAACTTTCTTTGCGCTGGGAAGCGATCCGAACGTCAATGTGACGATTAGTTCGTCGGCGCCTGACTTGCGCCAGCACGTGGTTGGAAGCCCGATTACATTCACGGCCACACGTTAGCGGCTCGCCTACTGCGCCGACCGGCACGGTTACATTCACGGGCCTCACCTACAATGGATTAACGCCTGTCACAACCACTCTGGCCTCAAATGTTCCGCTCGGCTCCAACGGACAAGCGTCTATTACAACATCTTCGCTTGCGGCAGGCGGCGCTTTTCTCGGCAACCACTTCATCACGGCGACTTACAATGGTGACGCTAGTCACGCTGTGACTTCTGTAACAATGATGCAGAAGGTCCATGCCAGCGCCTCGAGTGTCGCTCTGAGTTCCTCATCCAGCACATCGACGTTTGGTCAGACGGTAATGTTTACCGCAACTGTTTCCTCTCTTCCTGCGGGAGGCGGAACTCCAACGGGCATGGTCAGGTTCCTGGATGGAACCAAATTTATCTTGCAAGTCCCGCTGGACGCTTCAGGAGTCGCGGTGATTGGCACATCTAATCTAGTTCCGGGAACTCACAACATTACAGCGGTCTACGCTTCCGACACACGATTTGCTGCGAGCACAGGAACCGTGACGCAAGTCGTTCAGAATGGAACTTCCACCACCTTGAGTTCCTCGGGAAGCCCATCGGGTTTCGGCCAAACGGTCACGTTTACCGCAACAGTCACTGCTGCGAATGCGGCGCCCGGGATCCCCACAGGTTCTATCAACTTCAGAGAAGGTGCGACGCTATTGGCTACCGTTACACTTGACGCGACCGGAAACACGTCGCTGAGCACGGCCGCCTTGAGCATCGGCACTCATACCATCACAGCTGATTTCATTGGAACGAACGGATGGTTGAACAGCAGCGGCACGTTTACCCAAACCGTTCAGGCTGCTCCCGTGCTTCCAGTGCTGTTAACTGAGGAGAACAGTGCCAGAGTTATAGCGTTGGATTTGGTCATACAGACCAGGGAACCCTTTACGCTGACTAACCAATTCAACTTAGTCCCGGACCTTCGGAGACGTGTGTCTCTATTTGTCTGGCGGCTGGGACTCTTGCCCGGCGACGATGCCTCAGATGTGACGGTGGTCGCCGAAGACAATGAGGGTCGAATTTACAATCTGACTGTCGAATACATCGGACCGTTACCTGGCGTGGCTGATGTTACTCAAGTTGTTGTGAGGTTACCGGACAGCGTCGTCGGTGCTCCGCGAGATTTGTCAGTGAGGGTCTCCGCCCATGGCACAGCTAGTAATACTGGCTTGATGGGAATAGCTGCGCTCTGATTGGATAGAACTTGGTTCTGTAACGGGAGCGGTATTCTTGCATGTCAGCCACTCGGTACAGTACGGGAGCGGTAGCGACCGCATTCTCTAGAAAATTGGTCAAGGTTAAGACCTCCTATTAGTTTCCCCGCTGCATCTTGGCCGAATCACAACTCTAGTGTGACTTGAATGCGGTCGCTACCGCTCCCGTACTGTACCGAGTGGCTCCGGGCTCGGAGGCGGTCGTCGCTCCATATAGGAAAGCCCTTTCATGGCCGCTCTCGGTACTGTAGTTCCTTACTAACGTAACAGCCGATCCACCCTAAATAAATCCTAAATCGAAAGTTTTCGACCCGCCGTGCAAAGCAAGGTCGGCCATGATTTCGCCGACCACCGGGCAAAACTTGAATCCGTGTCCTGAAAAACCCGCAGCTATTGAAACCTGCGGGAAGTCCGGATGAAGATCCAGAATAAAGTTCTCGTCCTTCGTGTTTGAAAACAGACATGTCTTCATCGCAATGGTCGGTCCGTCAGCATCAGGAAAATACTTGCGAATCGCTCTTCGCAGAACTTCCTCATCTTTCGCGTGACATTCCCGATCCATCGTGTTCGGATCTACCTCTTCCTTCAAATGGTTGTACTTTCCGAATTTGAAACCGGGAATGCCGTAGATAGGAAGACCGTAAAACTTCTCGTTTCCCTCCTGCATATAGAACACCGGAAATGCTCCCAGCCGGAATAGCTCCGGCCGCTTCGGTTGAACCCAAATGAGGACTTGTCTTTCCGGCTTCACTACGCCGCTCAATCGTTTGACGACGTCAGCTGCCCATGGTCCCGCGGTGATTACTAGTCTTCCAGCACTGTAAAATCCACGGTCAGTGCGCACCTTCACCCTCCCTCTTTGAACTTTCCAGTCGAGCACTTGCTCGCGGGCGTGGATCTCGGCTCCCAACTCAAGCGCCAAAGAAACGTGCGCCACGATCGACCGCTCTGCAAGTACAAATCCACCTTGAGGCTGGTAAACAGCAACCATAGTCCTGGGCAAACGGAAGCCTGGAAACCGTTTGTGTAATTGCGCGGCCGTCAGAGTCTCATGCTTGAGTTTATGTTCCGCGCACGCTTCCAGACTTCCGCGCACGATCCAGCTGTCTTCAGTTCCGGCGTCAATCCCGCCTGTGATAAAGAGCAGCCGCTCTTTGACTGTTCGCCCTAGATCTCGCCAGAGTCGGTATGAACGGCGGACCATGGGCACGTATCGTGGGTCTTCGGCGTAAGCCAGTCGGATCATCCTGTTGATGCCTAGGGATGCTCCGAGATCGTTCGGGATGTTGTGCTGTTCGAGGGCTAGGACCTTGCGGCCACGCTTCGCCAGGTTATAGGCGACGGCGCTGCCCATCCCTCCCACTCCAATTACAATTACGTCCCAAGTCATCGAGACATCCTACTCAGGGATGCAGAAAATGAAAGCCCGCGAGAGAGAGTTATTACACTCTCGCGGGCTCTCTTATCATAAAGGTCGGCGCGAAAAGGCCGACGCTCTCCCCAGTTCACTCATCACGTGCCGGGTTTATCGACCCTTGTTATCCGGCCGATAACGAATCCGGCGCCGAATGTGAGCGTGAAAAGGAAGAAGAGCGGTCCCAGCAGCAGCACCGTGTTCCACAGCTCACCTAGCATTGCCTTTCTCCTTTCTGAGGATTGGGTAAAAGGGGCGATGAGAGGAGCGGGGTTGATTACCAATCTAGTTCAATAGCCTAGTCAGTGCAAGAAGTTCGTGCAAACGACTGTATCTAGAGCTGTTTGGACAGGGGCCGGAACTGCTTAGCCGGTAGTGTCCAAATTTTAAAACAGATGTAGGGCCGTCCCTCCGTGTGGGCACCCCTGCGCGGCTTTGCCGCAGCGGTGTGCGGTAAGTCTATGACTTACCGGCGAGCTTGTCTTCTAATTGATCGCGGGGCTTAGCCCCGCGCAAGAATCTGTCATAGCAGTCAACGGTAAGTCATAGACTTACCGCGCACCCTAGCGGCAGAGCCGCCCCTGAATCCTAAAAATGGGGCGGCCACAGAGTGCGGCCCTACAGAAGTTAGGACACAGCCGTAGCCCGAATACTTGACTGTCACTATCACCCGTCATATGTTCCTGAATGCAATGAAGTTTGTCCTGACCATCTGTTTACTTCTAATCTCAACACCCTCGATCTCGGGCGGGCAGCAGCGCCGCGAATCTCTGACCCGGGCCCAAACAAGAGAAGCTGAACTGAGACTCTCCGACTTAGGTTACTGGACCGGTCCGATTGACGGACGGTTTGATGCAGCGTCGCGATCGGCATTAATTGCCTTCCAGAAATGGCAGGGCCGCCCTGTCACTGCTCAGCTTACTCGCGATGAGTTGGAGGCGATTCGCAGTAGCACACCTCCTGAAGCTCGGGAGCTTGGATACTCTCATGTTGAAGTGGATCTAGACCGTCAGGTGCTGATGTGGGTCAACGAAGACGGTGGGGTTCGGGTTCTTCCGATTTCGTCCGGCAACGACAAGCCGTTTGTTGACGAAGGTGAAACCAGCATCGCCTACACTCCTCGCGGCAGGTTTCTTGTTTACGATAAAGAAGCAGGTTGGGGAAACGGTCCGCTGGGATCGGTTTATTACGCCAATTTCATCAGCGGCGGCGTGGCGATTCACGGCAGTCCTTCCGTCCCAATCCAGCCGGCAAGTCATGGTTGTATTCGCATTCCCATGTTCGCCGCTCGTGAAGTTAGTAAGCTACTTCCAGTGGGAACAATCGTGCTGGTTTACGACAAGGTCTCGTTCGTCTCGGCGCAGCCCTGGGTAGAGAATCCCAAACTCAAGGAAGCTGCCTTGGCCAACACAACGACAGAGCACATCGATTACATAGCCGTAACTAAACCAGGTTCGAAGTCACCCGCAAATAAAAAAACCCGCTCGAGACTCATCCGAGCTGGGCTTGCAACGAATGTCGGATGTGCGATTGCGGATTTCGGACCAGCCTGGCTAATCGCCAATCGCTAAATGACAATCGACAATCTGCCTTGACTCTACCTCACCTCTTGCGATAGAACCCGCCGCATTCAAGCTAGAAAATTTTCGACCAAAAAGGAGTCCCCAAGATGCCCAGAATCTTAGTCTCGCTTTTGTTCCTGCTAATCCTCGCGCCAGTCGCATTGGCGCAAGACCCCGTAAAAGTCGATGCAACACATTACAAAGTGGAATTCGAGAACGACCAGGTGCGCGTTTTGCGGATTAAGGTTGGACCGAAAGAAAAGTCGATCATGCACCAACACCCGAACGCAGTGGCGATATTTTTAACGGACGTTAATGGGAAATTCAGCTTCCCCGACGGTAAGTCTGAGGCGGTGAGTTCAAAAGCTGGTGACGCTCGCTGGACGCCGGCGATCACGCACTTGCCGGAAAACGTTGGCGACCAGCCCTTTGAGGTAATTCTCGTCGAGTTAAAGGGTAAGCCGTCTGCGGTGATGACAAAGCCGTAGATTGAAGGAGACAAACTCGCGTTCGCTTGTTTGCGATTCTCCGAATCGGAGCGAACGGCGGTTTTTGCGAAGATACGAATCCGAGTGAAAGAGTAAATAGCCAATCACTCGGAGAACTGTCGCTTTATAGAAACTAAAAGCCCGCTCGCGAATAATGGGCGGGCTTCTTTTTACCGGCTGACCAGTTGTGACCTGAATATGACCGGCGCCGACCACAACAAGATTCTGGCGATAGGCTTTGCAGCTTTTGCGGCCATCCTGTTCTTTACCTTCTTACTACTAGCACTCGTCAGCGTTGGTGTATTCGTAGGTCTCGGAATCACTTTTGCCAATGAGTCCGGTGACCCAAATCAAGCTGGAGTCGGAATTCTCGGGGCACTTCTTGACGCTGATCTTTTATGGCGGGCTCGGACTTGTTTGTGTCTTACCTCCAGCCATGGCGAGTTGGAAGATGTTGAAGCGAAGGCCACGGGCGCGAATCTGGGGAATCATTGCAGCGATCGTCTTGCTGCCAATCCTTCCGCTCGGAACGATGCTGGGAGTTTATGGTTTGTGGTTTTTCTTCAGCGCACAAGGCCGCAATTTCAGTTGGCCTAGCTCGTGAATCGGCAAATAATCAGTCGAATCTACTGGATAACCGTAAACTTCGTAACCGGATGAATCTCCCAGGCTGTAGCGCGCCAGTTTTCCGGCTTGTGCGGCGCAGTATTTTCGGATTCTTGCCGCATGCCCCACGTCAAAATACAACCACCCTTCGAATTCAACCCTGTGAGCAAGCAATTGGGATTGTAGCGCAGCTTCAGACCAATCCCATCCTCGTTCGGCAGCCCAGTCGCGAAAGTTCGGTGTCACCTCGAGGACTACTTGCTCGTTTTGCGGAGCGCCTGGTCTGTGCGCAACATTGATGTGGATGTCGCGACGACAAGGAAGGTAACAATTAGTTGCTTCGACTTTCGCGTAAGCGATGTCAATCACATAACCCTCAATTCGTGCTGCCTGCCGCGTTGACCAGCGCGAACTATCGTCTCCGGGTCTTAACAACTCACTCAATGAAACCTGCCGATTGAAATCCGAGGGCTCGGGTAGCGCGATTCGGTTCTTCAACCGGTGAAGCTCACGAGCTCTCGTCGTCAATGCCAAACCAGCGCTGGGGCAATTTCGTGAGAGGACTAGAGCTCCGGTTATAAGAACAGCGAGAATAAAAATCGGCAGCAGTATTCGAGTGCGGGAGTTCACAATCCAATATTACCGTTCCGACTCAATTACCCAAAAAAGGATAACAATCCCTTTGCTAGCGTCGTGACGAAGATGACGGCACTAACTTGCCGTGCAATAAGAAATGTAGAGCCCGCTTGATAATTAACCAAGCGGGCTTCTTAAATAATCCCGGCAACTTCCTACTCTCCCATCCCGCGCGTCGGGATTACCCGCGCAGACCATCGGCCCCCAGCACCGGGGCATGTGCGCAGCGCCGTCGGGAGTGTAGGCTGGCTTAACTTTCATGTTCGGGATCAACGAAGACGCGCCCTTGATTCGTTGTTCATGGCATCCTTAGGATGGCAGGCCGACGCGCCGCATGAGGTCTGCGAATCGCGGATCTGAGCGTACCGGATCGAACAAGGGCTCCACCCCGATTAGCGTCATAAACTGATGACGTTCCTGAAACGCTTTTTCCAACCATGCGAAGGTCTGATCCCGCTCGCCCAGACCCGCATAGATGACGGCAATAAAATAAGGTGAAACATACTCGCGCTCCGATAGCCGCTCTAAGTCACTTATCGCTTTCCGCGCTTCAGTTCGCTTCCCCGCCACGGCGTAGGCGTGCCCGAGCGCCGCGGTGTGTATGGTATTGCCTCCGGAAAAAGTGATCGCCTGTTTGATCTCGGCGACCGCTGCTTCATGCTTCCCCGTCTGGACATAAGCCTGCCCAATCCAGAGGTGACACCTGGGGAAACGCGGGTTTAACTCAAGCGCTTTTTGGCAGTACGTTATCGCTTCGTCATATCGGCGGGCATAATAGTAAGGAGTGAAGACGTTGGCGATTACTGGGAACGATGACGGAGGCGCGAGGTCGCGCGCTAGTTTTCTCATTGCGATGGCTTCATCAAACCGCCCCATCTTTATCAAATATGAGCCGTAGCCGGAGTGCGCGCCGTCGTTCCTCGGATCAAGTTCGATGGCGCGCTTGAACTCACGCTCGGCCTCTGACCAATTCCATTCGTAATTCATTTTATATACGCCTAGCGTGACATGTGCGTCCGAAAGTGTCTCGTCAAGCTCAAGTGCCTTCCTCACAGCCGCTTCGGCTTTCGGGAAAGTCGCCTGGGGCGCAAGAAGGCCCCAGGACCCGAGCGCTATATATGAGTTTGCCACTCGTTCATAAGCATAGGCATAGCCCGGATCCAGATTAATTGCCTGTTGGAAATACTCAAGACTCTTCTTCCTTTTTTCTTCTTCCGTGCCGGAGGGATAAAGCCCCTTTAGAAAGAGCGCATATGCTTGTGGGTTATTAGTGTGCCGCTTGACCAGCATTTCTCTCTGCTCGCCGCTAAGTCTGATCGCCAGCGCTTCAACCAATCGTTCGGAAACACGATCCTGCACAGCAAATACCTCGGTAAATTTCTGGTCAAAATGTTCGGTCCAGAGTGTCTGGCCATCTGCAACCCGGACCAACCTCACTGTCACTCTGAGGCGGTCATCTGCCTTCTGGATGTTCCCATCCAATACTGATTCGACCTGCAGTTCTCGACCTGCCGCTACCGCATCCTGCTCCAGGCCGCTGTACTTACGCACCGCGCTCATCGGCGGTACCTTAATTTCCCGGAGACTACTTAGTCGCATGATCAAAGTCTCTGCCATTCCCAGTTCAAGCGACTCGTCGCTGCTGCCCGAGACCAGCGGCTTGAATGGAAGCACAGCGATTGATTTGATCGGAGTGGTCGAGGTGACGTCGTTCTTCAACCACGTCGGCCTCATCACAAGGAAAACGCCTGCTGAAATGGCGATGACTACCAGACCGGCAAATATCAGCGTACGCCGACCCACGGCGCGAGGGCCTTTCAAGGCTTCGACTTCAGTTCCAGCGGCAAGACCATTTTGCGCCGAGAAGTTTTTGACGAGAGCGTTCTCGTCGGCGCCGGCTGCACTTTCACTCTCGATTGCCATGCGCGAGATCGAGTGGCGCTCGATTACGACCTCTTGCTCATCCTCGTCGAGGCTAATTAGGTTGCCGGTGAAGCGATAGCCATGCCCAGACACCGTGGCGATGTAGTGGGGGTTCTCTTTCCGCTCGCCAAGCGCCTTTCGAATGGCCGAGACCTGAACTGTCAGGTTCGATTCCTCGACGATCTGATTGGGCCACACACGGCTGAACAGATCATCCTTTCCTACCAGCCGGCCACCGTTTTCGATCAGCACCACCAGCATGTCAAAAGCCTTCCCGGGCAGCGCCACCGCGCTGCCATCGCGGAGCAATTCCCGATTCGAAACGTCCAACCGGAAATTATCGAACTCGTAAATCTGTTGCTTTTGTTCTGACATTCCCGCAATTCGGAAGATTCGGAAAAATTTCGGCGCTGGTTAAGGACTTTCGGAACGGCTCAGGCGCAAGCTGCGCGGCGTCGAAGGATTTGACCAGGGCGCAGGTTAACAAACTGTGGACGCGATTCTAACAGAGGCCGGAAACCCAGCCAACGATCAGGTAAGGCCAAAGGGGACCAATGCCGGACAAAACGAAAACCTTAGTGGTCATTGAAAGTCACGAGCAAACCATTATCCGCCGTTCGCGGCGCGTGAGCTCGCAACTCTTGACGCAAGAGGACGCGGCCCAAACGTCAGGGAGGGCGACTGATGCAAAACGGCTCCCAGCTAGAAGGGGCCGCCGGTGGTTAGGTGCGCGATGGCTGGCAGTCGCTCTGAAAGAAGTCACAGTTTTTTGCCCCTGGTCACGCCGGCTTAAGGCTGGCGGAAACGAACACAGAAACCAACAACCATGAAGGCTCGAACTCAATCAGCGCATCCCGACCAAAGAGGTGCCGACGGTCAGTGTCTTCATCGACCCTAACTTGTTACCGCAACACACAGAAGGAAACTAAAAGGAGAAAGATTATGACAATCAAGAAAACACTCGCGGCTCTTGTAGTCGCAACGATGCTCGCAACTCTCATCGCCTTCACAGGCACACGTTCGAACGCTAGCGGGAAGGGAGCATCAGCTCCGCAGTTGGAAGGCTCATGGGAGATCACCGTGACGCCAGATGGAGGGGACCCGATTGTTGACCTTGCTACCTTTACCAGTGGCGGAGGCATTATCAACTCTGATCCTGATCCCAATTTGAGCACGGGACATGGGACGTGGGTCAGGACCGGAGGTCATGAGTTCGGCGTCACGTTCGTTCACTTCTTGAGCAATCAAGGAACTGCTCTGGGCACTGTGAAAGTCCGAGCGGTAATACAACTCGATGGCTCAACGAACACATTCAGTGGCCCGTTTCAGACCGACGTGTTCATTGGCGGGAATTTGGTCCAGTCCATTTGCGGAACGGTGGAGGGGAAGCGCATCATCGTTGAGGCACCGGAGTGCCCATAAGCAAACTGGCAGCTCTGACAGCAAAAAGCCCGCTCGATATGAATCAAGTGGGCTTTCTTAAATAATTCCGGCGACTTCCTACATTAATTTCTCATTCATCGTTCATCTTCAGAACTATATTGCTCCCCTACGCTCCGAACTGCCTCAGATGATGATCGGCGTGTTTGTACGTGACCACACCCCATTCGCGCCAGGTCAGTGGCCCAAACAAAGGATGAGCTGGCCCACTGCCCTCGCGAGGGCCCGCGCCGATTCGCTCCAGCAACTTCAGCAACGCCGCGCGCTCATCTTCAAGCGATGCCACAACGACGGGCTTCAACAGAGGTGCAGTTGGCGCTCCCTTCGGAAACGGAAACACGTACAGGATGAGGTGCTTGAGCGGAAACATCTGGAACACTTTTTTGTTCGCGGATGGCACAGTTAGTTCTCCCAGGGTCATGCGCGCCGAGAGGTGGAGATGCTGCAACATGCTCACTACGTTCATGCTGCCCCATTGCGCAGTGGACGATGCCGTCAGCGATCGCATCCTCCGAACGATCTCAGCCCGGTTAGCGTCATTTAGGATCGAGCGCATCGTCATCCTCCTTCCTTCCTCTCGCTTTTGCCGACTATCAGTACTTTATCAAACAGTTCATTCTCTCCCACAGTCAGCGTCGCCTATAAGACGCGCGGCAAGGTTCATGTTGGGCCTTGAGACTTCGTGTAATTTCGTGGATCGTTTGCTAACGATTCGGCCCATACGCGAAACCTGGGCGTCCCCAAACCAACATCAGCAAAGTCTGTCTGCCGGTACTGGTGCAGTTTGAGTTTAACGCCGAAGGCGTTGGCCAATTTGAGCCCAGGGTTTGCTTTGAAACCCTGGGGATAAGATGCGCGTTTGTCTGTCGCAACTCTGAAAGAGTTGCACTGGTTCTGTTTTGCGACGCAACCCTTTCAGGGTTTGCGTGTTCTGAAAATCCGGCGCGTCTTCCCAGGGTTGCGAAGGGCAACCCTGGGCTGAAATTGGCGAACGCCTTCGGCGTTAAACTCAAACTGCACCACCTCTCTGCCTAATTCGTAGACGGAACAATCACCTGAGCGTATGATTCGCAGCCGAAATTCTACATTACCAGGGAGTCACTACCTCGATCGTTCCCACTGAAACCAACCTGAACTTAGCGCGCGAGGCGCGCACCGGGCTAGACCCGTGGACTGTTACCGAACTGCCTCCGGCACCGCGCCCAAGGGGACTTGGGTGGCTAAGTGCCGTCGGACCAGGCGTTATCGTGCTCGGCGCGTCGCTTGGTAGCGGTGAGTTTCTCCTTGGGCCAGCGGCCTTTGTTAAGTATGGTCTCTCGTTGCTATGGATCGTGGGTGTAGCAGCTTTGCTTCAGACTCTGCTAAATGTTGAGTTGATGCGTTACACGATGGCCACTGGTGAACCCGTGCTGACGGGCTTCATGCGCACGCGACCGCATCCTACCTTCTGGGCCTGGTTTTATTCGATTCTGTTTTTCCTGCAGATGGGTTGGCCCGGATGGGCCGGCGCCGCTGCAGGCGCAGTCTTCTTTCTGTTCGCAAAGCGACTCCCAGTTGGAGGCGATGCAACGAAGGTGTACTGGATCGGTGTGGGACTCTTCCTTCTGTGCGGAATCATCCTGACGATTGGACGCCGCATTGAACGCACGTTGGAAATTCTTAACTGGATCTTAGTAGTAGCGATAATCGGCGGCTTTGGCCTGCTTGCTTTGCTATTCGTACCCGCGAGTACCTGGTTTGCGACTCTAGTTGGATTCTCTGGGTTTGATTCGAGGAGTGGATCCTGGCAACTGATTCCACAAGGCGCGGATTTCTTCTTGCTTGGTGCCTTCGCCGCATACACCGGGGGCGGTGGCGTCATCAATTTAATGCTGACCAACTGGGCCCGGGACAAGGGCTACGGCATGAGCAGCATCGTCGGATACATTCCCACAGCGATTGGTGGCAAGAAGGTCGCGCTGGCTCATTCTGGTAGCACCTTCGTTCCGAACGCTGAGTCGCTGAAGCGTTGGCAGGGTTGGTGGCGGATTGTTCGCGTGGATCAATGGTGCATCTATTTTGTAGGAGCGTTGCTGGGTATGGCATTACCGGCAATGCTCTATATCACCTTCATTCCTGCAGGCAGCGATATCCGAAACCTCGGCATTGCAGCAGCTTTGGCTCAAGCTATTGCCACACGAGAGGGCGCAATTTTTGGCGGAGCGATTGCGGTGCTCGGTGTTTGGATCTTGTTCAAGTCGCAGCTTGACCTTCTCGAAGGGTTGACCCGTGCTGTGACTGACATTCTTTGGACTGGCAGCAAGCGCATACGTTCCTGGAAAGGCGGTGACGTCCGCTTCGTTTATTACGGAGTGCTGACGGTAGTTTCTTTGTGGGGCATCGTCGCCTTGCGCCTAACTCAACCAATCGCCTTGCTCGCCTTGAGTGCAAACATGGCAGGTTTAGTTTTCATCATCAGCGCGTTTCATGTGCTCCACATCAACACGCGTTTGCTGCCGGTGGAATTAAGACCGCCAATGTGGCGCCGCTTAGCGCTGGTTATCTCTCGCCCTTTTCTACGGTTTGTTTCCGGCGTTATGGCTTTGGACTTCTCTTAACAGATAAGAGTAGATAGGCATTAGCAGGATACATCGGGGGTTTGCACGAAAAGGCCGAAGCTTTGCACAAAGAGTCTGTTCTTAAGTCGGCGAAGCCGACGACTGATAATAGCCCAGCACTTTCAGTGCTGGGAGTTAGCGAGCCCAGGTGTTCCCAGTCCGTGAAGCGGACGGCTGAATTTATCGAGGATTTTCAGTCGTCCGCTTCGCGGACTTCGCTCCATGCGGTGACTGTAATCCCAGCACTGAAGTGCTGGGCTATTATTAGTCGTCCCGCTTCGCGGGACTGTCTTCAGTACTTTTTGTGCAAAGCCTAACCTGCATACTTCGTCGCGAGCGTACGCGCTGCGAACGTGGCGAGGTCGCGGAAGATCGGTTCTATTCCGGCTTCTTTCTCGTCCGTCGACAATCGCAGGTGCTGATCGACGCGCGACGAGACGGTCTGCAATTCCGCTTTGTCGGCGTGAAGTGCGAGGTGAGCGAACAGCAGCTCGTGCGCGTGCTTGCGCTCAATCACTTCGAGGCCGTCGAGCATCTGACGGTGAGGTGTGCCTTCCCAAATCGGTAGAATCATCGCTTCCCGCAGCCAGCGTTCTGTCGAGTACTCCGCCAGGACGCCCATGCCGCCGTGAACCTCCATGTTCCACTTCGCGAACTGCACCGCTAGCTCCGCCGTCCAGTATTTCGCGAGATGCGTGAGCAGGCGAAACAGGTGATAGCGATCCGAATACCGCGGCGTCTCTTGCCAGACTTCATCCAGCAGTTGAATCGCTTCCCACATCAACGCGCGGGCATCTCGTAACTGCGCGAGACGCTCTTTAAACTGCCGTCGCAATAAGGGATGCTCAATAATTGCTTTACCGAAAGCGATTCGATTTTCCGCAAACGTGAGCGCGTCCGCAAGCGCCCGTTGCGCGAGCGCCACGCTGCCGACGATGTTACCCACACGCGAGAGGTTGAGCGACTCCAGAATCAGGTAGATGCCCGCTTCCTGTTTGCCGAGCAGATATGCCTCGCTGTCGCGTAATTCGACTTCACCGGTGGGAACTGACCGCGTGCCAATCTTGTTTTTTAAACGGCGAATGAAGTAGTTGAGCTGGCCGTCTTCCCGATAACGCGGCACAAGAAACAGTGCCAGGCCTTGCGGGGTTTGCGGTGCGCCCTCGGGACGCGCAGCAACGATCGCGAGTTGCGCTCCCACGTTGCTGGCAAAATATTTGTCGCCATTCAAAATCCAGCGGTCACGTTCTGGCCGAGCGACTGTTTCGACATTAGCTCCGAGATCCGACCCGCCTCTTATTTCAGTCATCCACGTAGCGCCTTGCCAATTGGTACCATCGCGACGCAGCAGGTGTGGCAGAAATCTTTCTCGGAGTTCTTCTGAACCGTATTTTTTCAGCGGCACTGTGGTGGACAGTGACACAATGTAAGGGCAACCGAGACCGGCATCAAAAAAACAAGTCACGTAGTCGATGAGGTAATGCATCCGCAGCGAACTACTTGATTCCTCGGAGAACGGCCGCCAGATTGCTCCGGTCTTGTATCCTTGCCTGAGCATCCTCCAGTATTCCGGCGGGAAGAGAATCTCGTCGGTCCGTTTGCCGAAGTGATCGAACATGCGCAGCCAGGGCGTGCCGGCGCGGTCTACTGCTTCGGAGATCGACAGGCCTTCCGCGCGCCACCATGATTCGTATTCCTTGAGCCGAGGAAGTTGGTTGTCTTCGGCGATGAAATGGCCGAGAAAGGATAGCGGAGAAAGGAGGGACTGGAAGTTCGGATCGGCGTCATTCATGCGACGCTAATATTCATACTGTTATTGACGGCATGTCCAGCGAACCCGGCGCTTGGTAGTGTCTTATCTCTTGTAAAAAATCGGTTGCACAGAAATAATCAGGAGCTACTTACTCAGTCATGCCTTGAACACAAACAAAAGGAGGCCGTATGTTTTCTAAATGCGCACTACGAGCTTTGCTGCTTGGTTTGGCTTTGCTATTCCCACCGATATCGGCGATGACTTACGCGCAAGGCAGGCAGGCAGCGTTTCAGTCCGTTAATTTCCCCAAACGCTACATTCGCCATCGACAATCGTTAGGTTATGTAGACGAGATTAATGGGGCACTAGCGAAAAAGGACGCCACCTTTATTATCGTTCCCGGACTCGCGGGCAGATGCTCTTCATTTGAGTCCACGAATTATCCCGGGCACTTCTTGAGGCACCAGAACTTCAGAATCAAACTGGCGAAACGCACCGATGAACAGCTCTTCAAAGACGATGCGACGTTTTGCATTCGTACGGGGATGGCCAATTCAAGTGCGTCGTCGTTTGAATCGGTAAACGCGCCCGATCATTTCATTCGCCACAGAAATTTTGAATTATGGCTGGATCGGCGGGACCCAAGCGCGTTATTCCGGAAAGACGCAACGTTTCATATTTTGGCCGGCGTTAGCGGCATCATTGATGAAGGAGCCAGGCTCAATCCAGCTCCAATTAGCGCCGGGCGCTAATAATGAACCCTCAGCGTGTGGTCATAGCAGCAACCAAATTAAAGCCCGCGGGAGCGTTATGCTCTCGCGGGCTTTTTTAGATAATCCCGGCGACTTCCTACTCTCCCACACAGTTGCCCGCGCATTACCATCGGATCCACCCCGGCCTCCGGCGGCACAGCGCCTGCTGGGTGTTGCGAGTTTAGACAGAGTTTTACGACTATCCGGCGTTGAGGGCCGCGGTTCGAGGTCTATACCACCAGCGCCCATCTGCGGGCTCAGATACCTTTGTTGATCCGTAACTCTAAGGGGTCTTAGGAGCTAGAACAACCTCCCGTGCTAACCGATCACCCATTACTTCACGAATCTCCAGGCGATCGCGATAACCTTGCCTCTGCTTCTCATCGTCACCCACAACCTTCTGAACGATGTCATCAGCTTTATCTTCGTTAGCTTCCATCGTAGCGAGGTTCTTGTACTCGGTCATCAGCATCACGTTCCAATCACCGGGAGTATGACCCTCAGTTGTAATGACCTTGTAAGAGAGAACTACGCCTTCCTTTTTCATGGCTTCCTGATTAGCTTTCCAAGGACCAGCGAGATAATTCAGGTAGGCCGTTTCCATTCCCGGCTTCATCCTGATAAAGGCAATGTTCCACACTGAGCCATTGTGATAGGGTCGCTTCACCTGAGCGAACGCCGACACAGCAGCGATCAAGACTAATACTACGAGGGAACTAACTAACGTTTGTCTGGTTTTCATGGGGGACTCCTTAGGGGAAAAGGTGCGGGACACACAGCGAGGCACCGAGGGTACCCGCTCCTGCACTCTATTTGGTGTGACCACGAAACGCATCGACTTGCTGACGTCGAGTTGGCGACGCCTCGCAGTAACGATGGTGCTGCGATGAAAGAACCTGCCTGGGCGTCAGGCGCGCCGCACTCTATGAGAAAAAGGGATAGCTGTCAACGATTTATCGGATCAGAAACGAAATGCGAGAGGAGGAGTGTGCATTGCAGGAGTGCGACTGAGCGCTTCCAAGACGTTATCTCCAATCCAAATGATCATCGATCAGGGCGGCGAATCTAGCCGTGGAAAGGCAGAAGCCCGCGGGAGCTTGATGCTCTCGCGGGCTTTCTTAAATAATCCCGGCGACTTCCTACTCTCCCACACAGTTACCCGCGCAGTACCATCGGCTCCAACAGGCTTAACTTCCGTGTTCGGGATGGGAACGGGTGTGACCCTGTCGACAAAATCACCGGAAAAGTCATGATTCAATTCCTGACTTCGTCGGAAATTAAATCGGTCCTTGGTTTTGGGCCTTTGGACTTTGATCTCTTACCTTGATTGAATCAACCAGGGCAAGATGCCAAAGACCAAAGACCCAAGGCCTAAGACCAAAATCGAATAGTGACCAAGGCAAGCTGTGCAAGGCGCAGCTTGTTTTGTTGCTTGAGTAAATTTTATGGTCAAGCCAAGGGACTAATTAGTAGTGGTCAACTGAGTACATTACTGCACTTACATATCCACCCTATCAACCTCGTGGTCTACGAGGAGTCTCACTGGCAGAATTAATCTCTGGTCTGGCTTCACGCTTAGATGCATTCAGCGTTTATCCATGCTCAACATAGCTACCGAGCGCTACGGCTGGCGCCATAACTCGTACACTAGAGGTCAATCCATCCCGGTCCTCTCGTACTAAGGACAGATTCCATCAATTCTGCTACGCCCACACCAGATAGGGACCGAACTGTCTCGCGACGTTCTAAACCCAGCTCACGTACCTCTTTAATTGGCGAACAGCCAAACCCTTGGGACCTTCTTCAGCCCCAGGATGAGATGAGCCGACATCGAGGTGCCAAACCCTGCCGTCGATGTGAACTCTTGGGCAGGATCAGCCTGTTATCCCCGGCGTACCTTTTATCCGTTGAGCGACGGCCCTTCCATACAGAACCGCCGGATCACTAACTCCTACTTTCGTACCTGTTCGACTTGTTTGTCTCACAGTCAAGCTGGCTTATGCGTTTACACTCTACGGCTGATTTCCAAACAGCCTGAGCCAACCTTCGAGCGCCTCCGTTACTCTTTGGGAGGCGACCGCCCCAGTCAAACTACCCGCCTGATAGTGTCCCTGAACCGGATTACGGCCCTAGGTTAGAGTCCAGACAAACGAAGGGTGGTATCTCACCGTTGGCTCCCCGAAGCCCAAAAGCCTCGGTTCAAAGCCTCCCACCTATCCTGCGCATCGTTTGCCCGAACCCACTATCAAGTTGTAGTAAAGGTGCACGGGGTCTTTCCGTCTAGATGCGGGAAACCGGCATCTTCACCGGTACTACAAGTTCGCTGTGTCTCTCGTTAAGACAGCTCCCAGATCGTTACGCCATTCGTGCAGGTCGGAACTTACCCGACAAGGAATTTCGCTACCTTAGGACCGTTATAGTTACGGCCGCCATTCACTGGGGCTTCAATTCGTAGCTTCGCCTTGCGGCTAACCACTCCTTTTAACCTTCCAGCATTGGGCAGGCGTCAGCCCCCATACGTCGTCTTCACGACTTTGCGGAGACCTGTGTTTTTAGTAAACAGTCGCCTGGGACATTTCTCTGCGACCGTCCCGGAGGACGGCACCCCTTCTCCCGAAGTTACGGGGTCAGTTTGCCGAGTTCCTGAACGAGAGTTCTCACAAGCGCCTTAGGATTCTCACCCCACCTACCTGTGTCGGTTTGCGGTACGGTCACGTGGCGTGTATAGCTGAACGAGAATTTTCTTGGCAGCTGGGGTCAGCAACTTTTTTCGGGTTTTACCCCTACTTTCGTCCCTACCTTTACCCTGATGTCGCCCGGATTTGCCAAAGCGACGGGATATGGTGAGTTCAACGGCACATCCATCGGCCGTCTTGCCTACCCTACTGCGTCCTCCCACAGCACACGTTAGTGGTTCCGGAATATTAACCGGATTTCCATCGACTACGCCTCTCGGCCTCGCCTTAGGTACCGACTAACCCTGAGCAGATTAACTTTACTCAGGAAACCTTAGGTTTTCGGCGCGCGGGGTTCTCACCCGCGTTATCGCTACTTATGCCGACAGAGTCTTTTCTGATCGCTCCAACGGTCCTTACGGTCCCGCTTCACAGCTACAGAATGCTCGCCTACCATCGAGTATTGCTACTCAATCCGAAACTTCGGTACGTGGTTTTAGCCCCGTTATATTGTCGGCGCAGGGCTGCTTGACCAGTGAGCTATTACGCTTTCTTTAAAGGATGGCTGCTTCTAAGCCAACCTCCTGGCTGTCAGTGCTTCCCCACTTCCTTTTCCACTTAACCACGATTTTGGGACCTTAGTTGTCGGTCTGGGCTGTTTCCCTCTCGACCACGGAGCTTAGCCCCCGTAGTCTGACTCCCGGATATACATTCAACGGCATTCGGAGTTTGATTGGGTTCGGTAACCTTGTGAGGCCCCTAGCCCATTCAGTGCTCTACCACCGTGACGATTCATCCGAGGCTAGCCCTAAAGCTATTTCGGCGAGAACGAGCTATCACGAAATTTGATTAGCCTTTCACCCCTAAGCACAGGTCATCCAAACGGTTTTCAACCCATACTGGTTCGGCCCTCCACGTGGTGTTACCCACGCTTCAGCCTGCCCATGCCTAGATCATCTCGCTTCACGTCCGAATACCACAGACTAGACGCCCTATTAGGACTCGCTTTCGCTTCGGCTCGCTTATCGCTTAACCTTGCCTGTGACATTCACTAGCCGGCTCATTATGCAAAAGGCACGCGGTCAGTCAGGACGAACCTTGACCTCCCACTGCTTGTAAGCACACGGTTTCAGGTACTATTTCACTCCCCTCACCGGGGTTCTTTTCACCTTTCCCTCACGGTACTGGTTCACTATCGGTCACTTCGGAGTATTTAGCCTTACCGGATGGTCCCGGCAAATTCATGCAGGATTCCTCGTGTCCCGCATTACTCGGGTGTCAAAGTGTAACGGAGAGCTCTAGATTTTCGCGTACACGACTATCACGTTCTTTGGTCGGCCTTTCCAAACCGTTCCGCTAATCTGAGCCTTTGTAACTCCTAACTCTGATCCCACGACCCCAACGAGGCAAG
>CAVVJS010000001.1:0-860000 GCA_963748605.1 Pyrinomonadaceae bacterium | reverse complement strand
AAATCCGGATCATTGCAGACCGTGGGGTTGATTTGAACTGCTCTTCTCCAGGATTACCCAACTTCCAGGTCGAGATTCCCTGCCGGCATTCTTATCGCCCAAAGTAGCGTCGGGCTCATTTGCACTTCCATCTAATCGCTGCCAAGCGACAAACTCTCTGCCCGTCCGGTAAAAGATGATGTCACTAGGAACTGTCAGCTCAACCTGCTTCCCATAAATCCAACCACCCGGCGCGGGCGAAATTGACGGCGGCAGTCTGACCTTGTACCAAAGCTCATTCGCCTCTTCCGGCTGATTTTCAGACCGGCTTTCCCTACCTCTAGTCTGAACATTTTGCTGAGCGCTACCCGCTTTCGGAGCTACGTCGCTTTCAATCGCTTCCGACGTCTTCGGCTTTGGGACTCGCTTCCACCCTACGATCTCAAAACTAGATCCGGAATCGAGTCGCATCATAATGTTTTCGTTCTCACTACGATCGGGTGTCAGGCGCAGATTTGAACTGGCGCGCAGCTGACCGGTCGCCTGGGCAGGAATGTCTTTGTCCTCTTCGGCAACCTTGCGCGACGCCTCGAGCACATCTTCAGGCATGACGTTGCGGGACTCGATCCAGCCCTCAGTGCTTTCCTCGTCATGAGCACGAACCCGAAGCCATCGCTCTTTCTTGGTGTTATCGGTCGGATCCGGGACGTCAACAGACTCCAACACATCAACTTGATCGCCTCGATTCACTTCGAGCAAGTCTGCGGCAACGACTGCTGTCGAACTCCTGATTTGCGCGCGACTCGCGACTACGACGCCCATATCGCTCCGTTGCGCAAGCGTACTGCAGCCAACGGCAAGAGTTAACCATCCCCCAATTAACAAAACTTTAAGTAATCGCATTCTAAAAATACGCTCTTCCAGACGTCAGCTCTTTCCTTTATAACCAAGTGTCTTAAGTAAACGACGCTGCTCCGCAGTTACCGTATTGCTGACTCGCATCTGGGAGCGCGAACCAACAGTCTGAAGCTCTAATCCATATGGCGGAAGAAGACTCTCCAAGTCGATCTCCGAAGAGCTCTGCACAAACTTTTCACTAAAACCTTCCATGCCGTGCCGATTCAGAATTGCCATAAGAACTTCATTTCCATCTTGCCCTGACGCCGTTCGCCAAACTTCCGGGTAGACAGCCGAAATAGATTCACCAGTGCCACTCTGCCGCCTTCGCATCAAGTCGTATATAAACGCCACCAAAACTCCACGGTCATATACAACTGATGATGCTGTGGTCCAGCGACGCTCAGATCCCTCCAGCAAAGACAATTTATCACGCTCTGTTGATGAGCGGTATGAGTCGTAGACACGGCTAAGTGTCTCGAGATAATCCTGAAACTTGATGTAACGCAATCGTAACGCGGTAAGCAGTGCCTGATAGACAGTGAACCCTTCGAAAAACCAGTCGTAATCACCCTGAAGCTTGAGAGCATTCGGCACCCAGAGGTGAAAAAGCTCGTGTGCCAGAACAACTTGTAAGCGACCCAAAGCTGCATTACGCCGTGCGTCCGTCCCCATCAGTAAGACGACCGTTGAGCCGCGCGTTTCTGCAGTCCAGCGATCCGTAGTCGTGACACCAGGCAAAGGCATGAGCATCAAGGCTGAATCGGCGGGAAGTGGGCTTTGTAAAATTTTTGTGTTCTCTGCAATTAACTTTTCCGCGACCTTAAGCGGGGCCGAGTCATTGAAGGGCCATGCTCCAACCGTAATGAATGTGAAACCTCTAGAACCGAATCTTACCTTCCTCTGTCGTACTGCTTTACCGACGACAAAGACCGCCTTTTCGGCAGCTTCAACGCTGTAACGCCCGCCCGCAGTCGGGTTAAGACTTGAAGCGCTACTCCAAGATTCAGGAAGGTCAAGAATTAGATCGATCCGACTATTCCTTTGCTGAGGAAGAAGGTCGCCGAGCATTAAAAGGCCTAGCTCGTTGTCGAGCCACGAGACGCGAGATAGATCGGCTGGTTTTGACGGCCTTGTCAAAGCTACTTCATAACTGATCGCGGACACATCGTCCGTTGATCGAAACTCACCCGGAGCATCGCGACGCATTAAGACGGTCCGGCCCTGAGTGTCAATTCCGCGAACGTTTTGGATCCGCTCGCTGAGACCGACGATATTTCCGTGGGTGTTACGAAATGACCAGCTCTTCGTTGGTTCGCCTTTGATCTCGATGGCCAGCCGGGCCACCGGTAAATTCTTAACTGCGAGTCGCACTTCTGATGGCTGAGCAGCGCCATCGACTACTCCACAGGCCAAGTAAAGAGGCAAAAACCAACAGTTTTATGGGAATGTGGCGAGAAACCCTGGTCCTGAAAGATTGCATCAAAGCCTACAAGAATTTGAGCATGATATCGGCGAAAGTGTTGAAAGTATCGAAGCCAGGCGCGTTGACACTTCAGCTTCTGGTGCTAACATTAATCGAAATTTAGCATACCGTTTCCAATGGTAGCCAGAACACCTCATCTAAGCAGCATGAAACGGCAGTCCGCGATTTCGCGGGCAGTCGCCGGTTTGTTGCTCGTGTTTGTGATCTACGGCACGACGATCGAGGCTGCCCACCGTCACGGTAGAATTTTCGGCGCTGAACAATCCAAAACTCATTCGCTTTCCACGAACGAGACGGCTGGAGACAATTCAAGCACCTCCCTCTCGTGCGCTGAATGTCTTATCTGCCAACTTCAGCAGCATTTCTCCGCATCACTGGTAACCGTTCGCGACAGCAATTCACCCGCGATAGCGTTCACGGAGATTGCCGGTTTTACATCCCCTTCCATTGAGAGCCGATCAACCACTTCAAGCTCAGGTCGAGCTCCTCCTTTTACCTCTTAATTTTTTTACGACTGCTTTTGCGGGCGACAGTTCGCGAAAGACCCGCCGACTAAAAGCTCGGTGGGTAACGTTGTTTGCGAACCCGATCCTCGGGTTCCAAGAAGCAGTCAGGCTTTTTCTGTTAGTCACCATTCAAGAGGTAAGGCAATGATCCAATTTCATAAAAAAGGGTTTCTTCTGAAGACCCTGCAGATCAGGTTTCTTGACGCTGACCACGCTTCTCGCCGTCCCGACCTTCGCACAGACCAGTTCGAATACGGCCCTGGCTACTCTCCGAGGCAAGGTGACACTCGGTGACAGTGGCAAACCCATCCACAACGTTTTGATCACCGTGCTTCAATTGCGACGAACTGTCGGTACCGATGAAAGCGGCAACTATGAAATCCAGAACCTCCCGCCAGGAAGGTACGAGGTGCTCGCTCATCTCGACCGCGTGCCCGATATTGTCCAGAGCATACAAATAAAACCAGGGGAAGCCGCGTCGCTCGATTTCCAGGTACAGCTTGGTGGCTTGCAGGAGCAAGTAACAGTTACTGCGAGTGGATCTGAACAGTCAGTTTCGAGTTCGATCCAATCTGTCGAAGTTATTGGTTCGGTGCAGTTGGCAAAAAAGAGTCCCGTGTCACTTGGCGAAGCCCTTGATGGTGAACTTGGTGTGGCTAAGCGCAGTTTTGGTCCCGGCACTGCTCGCCCCGTTATTAGAGGTTTCGACGGCGATCGAGTGTTAGTGCTACAGGATGGGAATCGTGTTGGCGGTCTGGGATTCGAGTCTGGAGATCACGCGGAGCCCGTCGATGTCCTGACTGTAGAACGCGTGGAGATCGTCAAAGGTCCGGCCACGCTGCTCTACGGCAGCAATGCAATCGGCGGAGTCGTGAACGCGATTTCAGGCCATGACGTTGCGCACAAGGGCATCAACGCTTATCTGACGACTCTGGGAAGCACGAACAGTGATCAGTTGGGGGGCAGCGCCGGAATAGAGGTTGGTACCGTGAAATGGCTCTTCTGGGGTAACGGCGGGGGCCAGCGATCGGGCGACTACAGTACTCCGCTAGGAAAAGTTAGAAACTCATTTTCCAAAGCCGGTAGCCTTTCGACAGGATTTGGCTATTTTCCGAGCAAAGGGTTCTTTAGTTTCAACTACACTTTTGATAAGCGACGTTACGGAATTCCGTATGACTCGAGTCTTGCGGATCCGGAAATCGTGTTCCTTACGCCTCGGCGTCACGGTTTTGAATTTCGTGGCGGCTTCCGGGAAAGTAAGTCGTTCCTACAAGCCGGCACGTTTTCGATTCAGTACAACGACTACAAGCACGCGGAAGTAGATGCATTCACGCACCAGGTTAATACCGCATTTAAGAACAACACGTTTCTGTATCAGGGACTCTTCGATCAAAAGAAGATCGGCAAACTCTCCGGCAAGTTTGGTTTCTGGGGACAGCATCGCGACTTCTCGTCCTCAGGAGCGGAGGCGTTGGCGCCGCCCACAAAACAAAATTCATTCGCCGTTTACGGCTTGGAAAATCTGGACTACGAACGCGTCTCGTTTCAGTTTGGTGGCAGGCTGGAAACCAACCGTTACGAGCCCTCGGAAACGACAAGTCGCGGAATCCTGCCGGCGCGAAGCTTTACTGGCTTCTCTGGCGCCATAGGCGTTCGCATTCCAACCTGGTCGGGAGGGGCGCTGGTTGCGAACTACTCCCACTCTTATCGCGCCCCTTCGCTTGAAGAGCTTTATAACAACGGACCGCACCCGGGAAACCTTGCTTTCGAAATCGGTGATCCCAATCTAAAACGCGAGCTGGGGGACGGTTTGGATTTCGGCGTTCGCCACTCCTCCAAGCGTCTGCGCTTTGAGGCTAATGGTTTTTACTATGGCATTAAGGATTTCGTGTTTCTTGCTCCAACCGGCGCCATCGTCGACGATTTGTTTGAGGCTGAATACCGCCAGGGTCGCACGCGGTACACCGGTTTCGAAGCTAACATGGACGTAGCCCTGCATCCTGCTGTTTGGCTGAATCTCGGTACTGATTACGTAAACGCCGAGCTTACCGACAGTAATACTCCGCTACCTCGCATTCCGCCGTTGCGCGCCCGGGCTGGTCTGGAAATCCGGTACAAGGGATTGTTACTGAATCCTGAGATTGTTGTAGCGCAGGATCAAGATCGCCTCTTTCCGAATGAGACCAGAACGGCTGGTTATGGGGTGTTTGGAATCTCAGGTTCCTACCTGATTGCCGGTCAGCACGCCGCGCACATTATCTCGTTTAATGCTTTCAACCTTGGCGATAAGCTCTATCGAAACCATCTATCGTTCATCAAAGAGTTTGCCCCAGAGATGGGTCGAGGCTTACGAGTGACTTACACGTTGAGATGGTTCTAGGGGGATTGCCGATTGGTCATTTCCTTGAGAAAAACGGTGAAGGCGTTCGCTAATTCCAGCCCAGGCCAGCGCCCTGAGATTTCGGGCAACGATCCCATTCGGCGAAGCTGTAAGTGTTCGCCCGGTTTTAGGAACCCTGTCAGGGTTCACAGCATTATCAGCGTCTCGGTTACCCAGGGCGCTGCCCTGGGCTGGAATTAGCGAACGCTTTCAGCGTTATCGACTCTTTGTGCAAACACGCGCTGGTACCTCTAATTTCTATGGAACCAAACCAATTGCATGGTCGTTAAGCCTCGTAGCTCGAATGTCCCTTTGTTGACAGTGTATTGGGCGGCCCCTAGAATGTTCGGCAAGTCGCCCCAAACGGTTCCGCCAGTCAGTTTCCAAATGAGGAAATCACTGTGAGTCTGGTAAAGATTATCGTTATCACGGTGTTGATTATCCTGAGCATTCTCTTTCTCGGGCGTTTCTTCATCTAGCCGAAAGGGCTGTTTCGCCTGCCCTCTGTAAAGCTCAAAAGACATCTGTCTGTGCCCCTGCGTTTGGCTGGTCTCCTGAGTGTGACTGCAACGCTAGGCCTGTTTCTAACAATCTCCTGCACTCCTTCGTTTAGCCAGGATTTGCCTGCGGAAGACGAAGTAGTTCGAGTTAACACCGAACTCTTGCTGTTTCCCATCCGTGTTCGCGACAGCCGTAGACCTGAACAGAAACTGACCGAGTCTGATCTCCAGTTGAAAGATACTGACCACGTCACTACTGGTCTCTATTTCTCCGCTGGTGCCGACCGTTTGGCGCTCGTTTTCGCGCTCGACGAGTCTGGCAGTCTTAGAGAGATCATTGCTCAACAGCAAGAAGCTGCGCTCGCTCTATTTGGACGGTTTGGTCAGAAGTCGCAGGTTGCCGTCTTGCGTTTTGCCGACCGACCTTCGTTGGTTGCTGACTTCGGACGAGACCTGGATGCAGCGCGTGCGGCGTTCTCATTTCCAGCTCGACCGAATCAACGCACGGCGATCTTCAACGCGGCCGCCGCTGCCGTGAATGCCTTCGATTCCCTGCCGCTCGTGCGTTCAGAACGTCGTATCGTGATCCTGATTAGCGATGGCCTCGATAACGCCAGCTCGACGAAACTTGACAGCGTTATTAACGCAGCCCTCAGTAAACGCATTTCGTTTTATGTAATCCATCTTCCGCTCTTTGCCCCGCGCGACGGAAGGCTTGCCATACGTCCACCCGCCAAGGGGTTTCGCGAGCTCGCGCAACAGACAGGCGGTAAGTTCTTCGTTGCAGCAGATGTTAAATCTGCACTCTCGCCTTCGCCTATGGATCTCACTCCTATCTTTCAAGCCATAGAAGATGACCTGAGGAGTCAGTATTTGCTTGGCTTCTATATTGGCGACGCGGCTCAAGATGGTCGCAAGCATCGCTTCTCACTATCCCTGCCTAAAGGCGTCGAGTATCAAGTGGGACGGTTCGGGTATTCACGGAAACAGGAGTTCTTTGTTGAGCGGCCGATCGGTAAGGTACGGGAGCGGTAGCGACCGCATTCAATTAACGTCGGCTCTCCAGCTTCAGACCCAGGGTCTTCCTTAAGCTTGCAAACTTGAATTGGGAGTGGTTGAACGCGGTCGGTACCACCACGCGGTAGCGGTGGCTGTCACATCCCCGACTGCCGATTGTAGATTGGCGGCTTTCGCTACGGGCCAATGGGCAATCGCCAATCGCCAATCCCAAGACTTGCTTACTGCCTTTCGATTCTGTAAACAGTAACTTTCCAAATCCAACCGGCCGGTGTTCACCGAATGACTGATAATCAGCAACTCGGCTTGCGAAAAGTTCGTCGTGCGCTGCTCAGCGTTTCCGATAAAACGGGAATCGTCGAATTAGCCTACGCTCTAAAACAGTTTGATGTGGAGATCATAAGTACGGGCGGTACCGCACGCGCTCTGCGCGATGCTGGTATTGAGGTTCGCGACATTTCCGAGGTGACAGGGTTTCCCGAGATGATGGATGGTCGCATCAAGACTCTCCATCCAAAAATTCACGGTGGGCTGCTCGGCGTTCGCGATAATCCCGATCATCAAGCGGCAATGCGGCAACATGAAATCGAGCCGATTGACTTAGTTGTGATCAATCTCTATCCGTTCGAGCAAACGGTTGCGCGCGAAGGCGTGACTCTGGAAGAAGCAATTGAGCAAATAGATATTGGCGGTCCCGCAATGATTCGGTCGGCGGCCAAGAATTTCCGAGACGTTGCGGTTGCGGTTTCACCTCATTTCTATCCGGAGATCGTTAATGAATTAGCCGCCAATGAAGGTGCACTTACCCTAGCGAAGCGCAAGTATTTAGCCACTCAAGCCTTTTTCCGTACTGCCGAATATGATCGTGGTATTTCAATCCACTTCGCTTCAAAGCTTCAAGACGCGACCGAAAGCGCTTCATGTCCGTCCGGTGAAGCGGCCAGTGATCATTTTTCCATCACAACATTTGTGAAGCTGCGGGCTGTAGCTTCAATGATTGACGAGCATGGGTTCCCAACTAACATTAGCCTATTGCCTGAGAAGAAGACCGAGCTTCGCTATGGCGAGAACCCTCACCAGAAAGCAGCTCTCTATCTTGACGACGTTGACGATCGGGATGTCGGCCTCGCACATGCCGAGGTCATTTCCGGCAAAGAGATGTCCTTTAACAACTACGTCGACGCCGATGCTGCCTGGCAACTCGTCTCAGATTTTGATGAACTTGCGTGCGCAATTATCAAACATACAAATCCGGCTGGTGTCGGCCTAGGCAAGTCTAGCGAGCAAGCTTATCGGCGCGCTTTAGAAACAGATCCTTTGTCTGCCTTCGGTGGGATCGTCGCCTTCAATCGCAAAGTCGATGAGTTAGCAGCCGGGGCGGTAGTTGAAATCTTTACAGAAGTGATCGTGGCACCGGATTACGACCCCGCGGCTCTCGACATATTGCAAACCAAAAAGAATCTCCGTGTGCTACGCATGCCTCCAGCTGCCGATGATGCCGGCCTTGAATACAAACAGATCAGCGGCGGCATGCTCGTACAAACGCGAGACACGCACAAGCTTACTCGCGCAGACTTAAAAGTCGTGACCAGACGTCAACCGACAGAAGTTGAGATTGAAGCAATGCTTTTTGCATGGGTTGTCTGCAAGCACACCAAGTCAAATGCGATTGTTTACGCGCGAGGAGGTCAGACAGTAGGTGTTGGTGCAGGACAGATGTCGCGGGTGGATTCAGTGAAGCTTGGGGCGATGCGCGCGCAGATTTCCTTGGCGGGTTCTGTGCTGGCTTCAGATGCTTTCTTCCCTTTTCGCGACGGGATTGATGAAGCGGCGAAGCACGGTATCACTGCCGTGATTCAACCCGGAGGCTCAATGCGCGACGCGGAGGTAATAGCAGCTGCTGATGAGCATGGCCTGGCAATGGTTTTTACCGGCGTTCGACATTTCAAGCATTAATGCTCCTGGAATCACTGGCCCTTGCGCCCGGTGGCTCTGGAAATATTTACTTGTGCTTTGAAAGACATGATCTTTACGGAGTTGAGCCGCCCGCTCTTGTAACAGCTTGCTCTCCATACCAACTTCTCCGATACTTCGGCTGTTACGCTTTTCATTACGATGCCAATCAACGAGTACAACTCAATCAGTCGAAACCAGCTCGTAGGAACGGGCCCGGTAAGCGCACTGACGAAGAAAAAGGGGTTCAAATTCTTCGTCTCTTTATTATTCCTGTGTTTCTTTTTTCACTCGCAGCCTGCGACTACGCAAGCTCAAGAGTATGAAATCAGCGATGATGAATTCTCTGTAAAGATGCCCGGGAGCCCGGACAAAGATAGATCGTTATCTGCCTATGAGGCATATCGCGTTACTAAAGATGACGTTGAGTACCTTGTTCTCCTTAGAGATAAACGCCAGTCGGCTAGAAATGGATACGAGTATCAGCTGTTGTCACTGAAGGGCCACAGCATCGGTTACAACGCGGGTTTTATTCAGGAGTCAAACAGGAATGGGGTCAAGGTCAATATAATTCTTGAGCGTGACTTTAAACACAACGGCTTCCCTGCCCGACAATATCGAATCGTCTCAGATGCCGGACCGGGCGTCGTGCGCTTTTATGCTACGGACCGTTGTACCTATACTTTGCAAGTCCTGGGAGCAACAGCCAAAGATCCTCAAGTCGTGAGTTTCTTTAACTCTTTCAAGCTCCGAAGAGGCCGTGCACAATAGACTGCCGACCCAGCCCACCATCTGAACGCTACTCTGGCGGCCTTTAACCTATGCTAAAAGATAAATTCGGAATCATTTTCGGTGTTGCCAATAAACGTTCTATCGCCTGGGCCACGGCTCAGGCGTTACACGAAGCTGGAGCCCGTCTTGCCTTTACTTACCAGGGTGACCGTCTCAAGGAAAACGTCGAAACGCTGACAACGGAATCGATGCCCGGATCTCTGCTGCTGCCGTGCGATGTGACCAAACATGAAGAAGTTGACGCAACATTCAAACGTGTCGGCGAGGAATTTGGCCGGCTCGACTTCTTAATCCACAGCATTGCTTACGCGCCGCGGGAAGCTTTAGGCGGAGAGTTCCTGGATACAAGCCGTGAAGCTTTCCTTACTGCGCTGGAAATCAGCGCCTATTCCCTCGCCCAATTGGCGAAGGCCGCCGTCCCTCTGATGACGGAAGGTGGCAGCATTGTCTGTATGAGTTACTACGGCGCCGAGAAAGTTGTTGCTGGTTACAACGTGATGGGGGTCGCGAAAGCTGCGCTCGAATCCAGCACTCGCTATCTTGCTAAGGATCTTGGTCCACGCAATATACGCATCAACGCCATCAGTGCCGGACCGATTCAGACTCTTTCCGCGCGCGGTGTTTCGGATTTCAGCTCAATGATGAAACATCATGCTGAGCATGCCGCCCTCCGGCGCAACGTCGAAGCGCGCGAGGTAGGTAACACGGCTCTTTTTTTGTGCAGTCCACTTTCGTCGGCAATCACCGGGGAAGTGATTCACGTGGATTGTGGTTACAGCATCATGGGCATTTAACCACCGAAAAATCCTGTAGCGCAGACTGTGAGTTTGCGTTCGCATCCATTCAGGGAAACGCAAACTAACCGTTTGCGCCACATGAGAAGTTATGGAGAAACCCACCGAAAGCGACCAGCGACAGCCGCACGCGACGCAGGACGAACAACTTCTCGAGAGCCCGGGTCTCGATGAGTTTACCCATACGGACACGTGGCGCGTGTTTCGCATCATGGGCGAGTTTGTCGAAGGTTTTGATGAGCTCGCCAGCCTGACGCGGGGCATCTCGATCTTTGGATCAGCGCGCACGGCAACAACCGATCCTTATTACGAAAGGGCACAGGAGACCGCCGCTCTGTTAACGCGCGAGGGCTTTGCGGTTATCACGGGAGGCGGGCCCGGCGTTATGGAGGCCGCTAATCGCGGCGCCTTCGAGGCAGGCGGAGTGTCGGTGGGTTGCAATATCGAACTACCCTTTGAACAAGGCGCGAATCCCTACCTGACTCGCTCGTTGACGTTTCGCTACTTCTTTGTAAGGAAGATGATGTTCGTAAAATACAGCCTCGGCTTCGTCATTTTCCCCGGCGGCTTTGGCACGTTAGACGAACTGTTTGAAGCCCTGACACTGATCCAGACCCGAAAAATTCGCGATTTTCCGGTAGTGATGTTCGGCTCCAATTATTGGAAAGGTTTGCTGGATTGGATCAGCGACGTCGCGTTAAAAGAGGGAAAGGTTTCAGAGCAGGATCTCAAACTACTACACATTACAGACTCTCCTGAGGAAGTTGTGAAGATCCTTGTTAACAGTCAGGATTCGCTTCGGGCGCTGGATAAAACTATTTCCGAAGAAATTCGCGAACTAGAAAAGATTTAATCAGGTTGGGAGTCGAGACTCTGTGCGAGCCACTCAAGATAAGGTGAGGAAATCGCCGTGACAGGGATTGCCACAATCTCTGGAGTCTCGTAGCTATGCACAGCCCGAACTCGTTCTTCTAACTCGTGAAAACGTCCGCTTAGCGTTTTTGCCATCAGCAGTACCTCAGAAGTCCTTTCCACATTTCCTTTCCAGCGGTAAACCGATTCCATCGAGGGCAAAATCTGAATGCAAGCTGCAAGGTTTTCTTCGACCAGTAGCTCGGCGAGCGTTCGCCCTTCTGCGGCAGAAGGGGCAGTAATCAGAACAACGATGGGGTCGGACGGGTCCAAGGTGCAGGTTTCTGTTGCAGTTAAACTCTCCGCACTTCGATGCGTAAGGAAGCGAGGGAATGCTGAAGTTCAGCGTGGGACTCAGTCAGTACCGAAACGCGGGTAGCGTCGGGTTGTTGTTAGTGTTTACCCCGACAATTGCAAGAAGGACCCGACGCTACCGCGTTTCGGTACTGACTGAGTCCCACTGCAGTCTGGTTGTCCTCCCAAGCTTCGCAGAACCTCAAGAGTTTTTGAGCAACATCAGCCCTGGTTGCGAACTCACACCCCACGCTACTCTTCGTCGCCGCCACCTGTTAAGGGCGTGGTGTCCTTACCAAAGAAGGCGGCGTAAAGTTCCTCCGCTTTGTCGTAGTCCCGTTCATCCACAAGAATCCCGGAACCATCTGAAGTGCTGGAAAGTAGTGGAGTCAATGCGTCCGCCCCTCCCGACTGCACAACCGACCGAATTCCGTTTTGCCGCAGCAGGTCATTCACCATCTCCGCCTCAACAGCCGAACCAAGATGATGAAGAAGAACAAATCGCGCTTCGCTGCCGTCGTGCAAAGTATTGTCTTGGGTGAGGCGATCGACCAGATCGGTGTTGTCGTCAGGACAACGTGTAATTCCAGGCTTATATTCAGCTTCGCAGACAGGACAGAACATACAATCCCCCTTAAAAGTTTCGAGTTCCGCGTTTCGGGTTTCAGTTTCGAGTTTCAGGTTTCAGGTTCCGGGTTAAGTTTCAGGTTTCAGGTTTCAGGTTTCGGGTGTCGGAGTGTCGGGTGTCGGGTTTCAGGTTTCAGGTTTCAAGTTTCAAGTTTCGTTCGCGATGTTAAGGAATTCAGCTGTGACTGAAAAACCAGAATCTCAGATCTCGAATCTCAAAACCCGACACCCGACACCTGAAACCTGAAACTTGAAACCTGGAAACCTGAAACCTGAAACCCGAAGACTATAACGCCGAGACCGCCCGTTCAAACGGAATCTCTTCGAAGTGCGTCATCTGTTTAAAAGCACGGAACCGCTCGTTGATCTCCTCGGGCGTCAGGCGATCGACTCGCGCCGTGCCAAATTCCTCAACGTTGAACGAAGCCATCACCGAACCAAAAATCATTGCCCGCCGCATTGCCGCCTCATCAAGGGTTTGCTGGCCGGACAAATAACCCATGAAACCGCCGGCGAAGGAATCACCGGCTCCCGTCGGATCAAAAACGGACTCGAGCGGATAGGCCGGGATAGCGAAATAACTTTCCGGCGTAAATAACGCCGCGCCATACTCGCCCCGCTTAATGATTAGCGCCTTCGGTCCCCAAGACAGAATTGTCTTTGCCGCCTTGACAACATTTGGAATTCCGGTTAATTGGCGGGCCTCAGCATCGTTAATGATCACGACGTCGACGCCACGAATCGTCTTAAGCAACGAGTCTTTGGCGATATCGATCCACAAGTTCATCGTATCAAGCGCAACTAATTCGGCGTTTGGCACCTGCTCCCGCACTTCGCGCTGTAGGTCTGGCTGGATGTTGCCAAGAAATACGAGCCTAGAACGTCGAGAGTTGTCGGAGAGTTTAGGCTTAAAGTCTGCGAAGACGTTGAGCTGCGTATCGAGCGTATGCGCGACGTTTAAGTCGTAGTCGTAACGACCATACCAACGAAATGTTTCACCCTCCGGGATAAATTCAAGATCACTGGTGTCAATCCCGTGGCGCACGAAGACTTGCCTTTCCTCGTCGCCAAAATCACCGCCGACAACGCCAACAATTCTGACATCGGAGAAGTAACTCGCGGCAAGGGACACGTGCGACGTGGAACCACCTAGCATCTTTTCAGACTTGCCGAAGGGCGTTTCGACCGCGTCGAACGCTACGGAGCCAACAACTAATAGAGACATGAAATTGGTTTTGGTGTTTGGTTTCTTAGGTCTTTGGTCTTTGGTCTTTGGTCTTTAGGTCTTTGGAATCTTTGGAATCTTTGGTCTTTGAGTCTTGATCTTAGGTCTTTGGTCTTTGGCTGTCTTAGAACTTTGACTTTCTTTGATCTTCGCTCCTGCCGACTGCCTACTGCCGTCTGCCTTCTGCCTCCTGCTTTCTGCCGTCTGCCTACTGCTTCTTTTCTCCCACCAGCTTTAACGCCTGTTCAGCCTGACCGCGGAAACTGCTGTCGGGGTAATTGTCGATCAGCCGAGTCAAATAGTCGCGACCCATCTCGCGAAACTCATCTGCGGTTAAGGTCTTTTTCGTGTTGCCGTCGAAGTTAACATAGAGAGACGGATCCTGTTTTCCCTTGTTCGCCGCCAGTGAGAGACTGCTCGAGCCGGCAATAAACAGAACCTCATCGATGCGCGTGAAAGTAGGATTGCCCGCGATAATCTCCTCGGTACGCTTCAACGCTGCTACATATGCCTTTTTCAACTTGAAATAGTTCCGCGCCACTTCAAGATTGTGCATCGAGTCTTTTTCCAACTCCGGGTCGCGAAGTGTGGAGGGGTCCGGGCCGCCTCTTACAGTGCCCTGAGCACTGACACTCGGAACAAAAACACCCAGCGCCAACAAAAGAATCGCTAACGATAACAACTGCTTCATAACAACCTCACATAACGGATCTAGGATGCTGCGTACTTTTTGATGATTGCATCCAGCTTTTGTGTTGTCGCAGCCGGCCATAAGTCCGGTGCGGTGAAAATTGCGCTCTGCAGCGCTGAACCGCATTTGCAGCTGCGCGGCTGATTGCGTAACTGCCTCACTGCTTCTTTCATGATTATCTGGGCATTACGCACGTTTCTGTTCAGGTATTCGATAACGGTCCCGACTGTGACAGCGTCGTGCCCGGGATGCCAGCAGTCGTAGTCCGTTACCAAAGCCAGCGTGGCGTAGCAAATCTCTGCCTCGCGCGACAATTTAGCTTCCTGCAGATTTGTCATGCCAATCACATCCATGCCCCAGGAGCGATAGACGTTCGACTCAGCTTTGGAGGAAAACGCCGGGCCTTCCATGCAGATATAAGTGCCACCGCGATGTGTTGTCACTTCGGCCATCTCGCAGGATTTTTGCAAGATGTCGCCGAGTTCGCTGCAAACCGGATGTGCGAAGCCAACATGAGCGACGATGCCTTCGCCAAAAAATGTCGATTCATGTGCCCGGGCCCGCGTGCGATCGAAAAACTGATCAGGGATCACCATGTCGAGCGGTGCGTACTGCTCCTGCAACGAACCCACGGCCGATGCAGACAGCAGCCGCTCCACTCCCAACAGTTTCATACCGTAAATATTCGCGCGGTAAGGAACCTCTGTCGGCGTGTAGCGATGACCGCGTCCGTGACGAGGTAGAAAGGCGACCCGTTCGTCATCAAGTGTGCCGATTATGAAAGCATCGGAAGGGCTACCGAATGGCGTCTCTACTTTCAACTCCTCTACGTCGCGGAGTTCCGGCATCTGGTAGAGACCGCTGCCGCCAATGATTCCGATCTTTGCTGATGTCATTTCCAGTGCGCTTGGGATGTGCCCTACATTTCGTATTCAACTGTTCGCAGCTTTCCCTCTTCCTCAACTATCTGATAAAGCGCAACCTCAGGCTCGTGATAAAAAAGGCAGCCCCAACCCTCGCGTACTGCTTGCGGCAATAATTCCTTTTTTGCCGCCAGGGTTTCAACGGGAAAGAGATCGTATCCCATGATCCAGGGAAGCTGCACGTGAGCTCTCATCGGCACCAAATCAGCAAATCCAAAGAGCGTCCGTCCCTGCTGTTCTAAACGCCAACACTGCATTGAGCGGTTGTGTCCGGCATACGTTTCCAGACGCAGACCGGACAACACTTCGTAATTTGAAGCTTTCAATTCGAGCTGCCCACTCTCATTCAGGGGTCGCCAATTCTCGGGTAAGTAACTCGCCTGATCACGTTCGCTTGGATGTTCCGCATGCTCCCATTCAGCGCGCGAGACAAGGTAACGGGCGTTGGGAAATGTCGGTATGACTGTCCCGTCAGAACGGTTCGAGGTGTTGCCGCCAGCGTGATCGAAGTGTAGATGCGTGTTGATAACAATCGTTATCTGATCGGGCTCTACCCCGGCTATGGAGCGCAGCGATTCAGTCAATGACTGTTTGCGAGTGATGCCGTACATACTCGCGTGCTTTGCCGACCACTTCTCGCCGATCCCGGTCTCGATCAGAATTTTTTCAGAATCTGTCTCGATAAAAAGACAGTTCATGTTCATCCGAATACGATTCTGATCGTCAGGAGGAGCCACGCGCGACCATAGATTACGTGGAACAACGCCAAACATTGCCCCACCATCGAGACGAAACTCCGTATCAGGAATAATCTCGATCCGATAATCGCCGAACTGCATTGATTCTAGGAGCCACCGGACTAGTTTTTGGAGCTGCGTACCTTTGCCGGGGTCATTTTTCCTTTGGCGCCGGCGCCGGGTTGGCAGGAGCGGGGCCCTGCTGCTGCCCAAAACCTGGCGGCATCGACGGCATGTGCGCCGGTTCCGGCATCTTAACGGTGAACTTTTCCGCCACCGTAACGTGCGACCGCTTCACGATCTCATCCAAAATTTTCTTCTGCTTTTCTTTTTCAACCTCGGCGCGAGCCTTGTCACGACCGCTTCGCGGCGGGGCCATCGGATTGTCGGACTGACCTTCGCTGCCAATCAGAATGTGCCGAGCATGCACCTGTTCCTCTTTTTTTCCGTCTTTCTCTTCGGTGCGCTTTTCTTCAACCTTGATAATGTGGAATCCGAAATTCGTTTCCACCAGATCACTAACCTGTCCGGGATTAAGAGCAAACGCGGCCTTTTCGAATTCAGGAACCATTTGACCCGCACCGAACCAGCCCAGGTCGCCGCCTTTCACTTTACTGCCTGGGTCGATAGAGAACTCCTCAGCAAGTTTGGCGAAATCTTCTCCAGCGCGTACACGCTTCAACACACCTTCCGCCTTTTCACGAGTCTTCGCGGCATCGGCATCGGGATGGGCGGCCATGTAAGCATTGATCTCTTCATCTGTGGCCTTCATTTTTTCCGCCAACTGTTCCTGGGCATACGTCTGCGCCAGAATTCGGGCCTGCTCCATCAGGATCTGTAATTCCACTGAACGCTTTTTATTGACGCCGGCGGCAATGCCCTTCGACTCGCCGATCAGTGCCTGGCCAAGTTGATTGCGAACCTGTTTGATCTGATCCTCGGGTATCTGGCCGGCCATCTGGGGGTTTTTCGCCTTGGCGTCAGCAATGAACTGATCAAACTTCTCTGTGTTGCCAGGCTGTTTGAAAAACTCGTCGACCTCCTGTTCAGTAGGCTGGGGCGCGGCGGCGGCGCCTTCCTGCGACTTAAAAAAGTTTTCCGCGATTATCACTGACCGCACGAGGTCCAGCTGGCGTTTGATTTCGGGCTTATTCGCAATTCCTTTGGTGCGGGCCTCCTCGGCAACCGCGAATAGACTGCGCAAATTTTCCGCGAAATCCTTGCGGGCCGTCTCATCCGATGCCAGGCGGGCGCGAAATTGCGGAGGCTGATCCTCGGCAACCATCGCCACGTCTTCCGCGGTAAGATTAACTGCTTCACCGCGCCGTGCTTTTACCTGCCAGACAATCAGTCCCAGTGAAAAGATGACGGCGACTCCGGCTGCAATCCATGCTTTCTTTGTTGTAGTCAAAACAATTTCTCCTAAATAAAAAACTATTGATGTTGTACTAACTCCAGCAACACTCCGTTGGCTGCAGCAGGGTGAATAAACGCTACAAGACAATTTCCGGCTCCGACTCTCGGCACTTCATCAATCAACCGGAGACCCTTGGCTTTCAAACTGGCAAGCGCTTCGCGAATGTCATCGACCTGAACAGCGATGTGGTGAATTCCGGGACCTCGCTTTTCCAGGAACTTACCGACCGGCGAATTCGAGGTCAGCGGTTCAAGCAGCTCGATATGCGATTCGCCTAACGAGAACATTGCCACTCGCACACCTTGGGTGGACACTTCTTCCGTCGAATCCAACTGCAGTCCCAAAGCGTCTTGCCAAACGGCAGCGGCGTCTTCGAGACGTTCAGTCGCAATCCCAATGTGGTCAATTTTCATCAGTTAGTCAGAATGCTCCTGCCCCTGCCTTCTGCCGTCTGCCTACTGCTTTATGAGCTCCTCCACCGCAGAATAAGGGTCTCGCTGGCGTCTGGCAACCTCATCGACTAGCAAATCAAGCCTCTCAGATGCGGAATCTGAATCCAGGGTTCGCGCAACCAGCTTTTCTCGCAACAGTTCGAGGATTCGCCAGCGAGCGACCGCGCGGCGCCGTTCATTGCCCAAATTGGAACGAAAATGAAAATCTTTGTAACTTTCGATCGCCGCTGCCAGATCTTCGACGCCTTTATTTTCAGTCGCAATCGTCTTGACGATGGGCGGCAGCCAACCGTCTTCACGGTGTGCCAGGGAAAGCAACGCTTCTAACTCTTTTTCAGTTGCATAGACCCCTTCGCGATCCGCCTTGTTAATGACAAAGATATCCGCGATTTCCATAATGCCGGCCTTAATGGCCTGAATATCGTCGCCCATGCCCGGCACCAGCACGACCACGCAAACATCGGCCGCCTTCACAATCTCCACTTCGTCCTGACCCACTCCGACTGTTTCGACAACAACTTTCTCATAACCGGCCGCCGCCAGGATTGAAACCGCATCAACGGTTGCTCGCGCCAGACCACCCATGTTTCCGCGCGTCGCCATCGACCTGATAAAGACCCCCTTGTCCAATCCCAGCGCCTGCATCCTTATGCGATCACCCAGAATCGCGCCGCCCGAAAATGGACTTGAAGGATCAACGGCAACGATGCCCACGCGTTCTTCACGGGAGCGATAGTGCAACGCCAGCTTATCGACCAACGAAGACTTACCGGCTCCGGGCGCTCCTGTAATGCCGATCACCAGACCTTTGCCACTGTGAGGAAAGACCTGCTTCATCAGTTCGGCCGCATCGTCCGGACTGTCTTCGACTTTGGAGATCGCACGCGCCACTGCGCGCGGATCACCCGACGTGATGCGCCGGAGCAATGAAGCCGAGTCTGAGTCTTGATCGGTTTCAGATTTCATCGCAGCTAATCGACGAGATCATCCCGCCTGTTTTAGAATTTCACGCGCGATGATCAGACGTTGAATTTCCGAAGTGCCTTCACCGATCGTGCAGAGTTTGGAATCACGCCAGTACTTTTCGGCCGGATAATCTTTCGTATAGCCATAACCGCCGTGAATCTGAATCGCTTCCTCGCAAACATTCACGCTCATCTCCGAAGCGAACAGCTTAGCCATGGACGATTCTTTAGTAACCTTTCGTTGTTGGTCCTTCAACCAGGCCGCCCGATACATCAGCAAGCGCGCCGCATCAATTTGCATCGCCATGTTAGCGAGTTTGAATTGGATCGCCTGGAATTCCGATATCGGCCTCCCAAACTGCTGGCGCTCTTTGGAGTAGCGCAGCGCTGACTCGTATGCGCCTTGAGCGATTCCCACAGCCAGCGCCGCTATCGAGATACGCCCGCCATCCAGTATCTGCATCGCATTAATAAAGCCCTGGCCCTCGTCTCCTAAACGGTTTGCATCTGGAACGTAGCAATCTTCAAATACGACACTCGCGGTTTCTGACGCGCGCAGACCAAGCTTATTTTCCTTTTTCGAAGGCGCGAATCCCGGCATGCCTTTCTCGAAGACAAAGGCGGTAATGCCGCGGCTGCTTTGCGAACGGTCCGTCACGGCCACAGCCACGCACGTATCGGCATGAATCGCGTGCGTAATAAAATTCTTCGAACCATTAACAACCCAACCATCTCCCTGTCGCACTGCCGTGGAACGTGTACCGGATGCGTCAGATCCGGCGCTCGGCTCCGTCAATCCCCAGGCTCCGAGATGCTCGCCCCGCGCCAGAGGCACAAGATATTTCTGCTTCTGTTCTTCATTGCCAAATTCATAAATATGGTTCGCACAGAGAGAATTGTGCGCGGCCACGGAAATACCTACGGAACCGTCAACACGAGAAAGCTCATCGATAATGGTGGCGTATTCGATGTAACCCATCCCGGAGCCGCCATACTCTTCCGGGAAGAGCACGCCCATTAAACCCAGTTCGGCGAGTTTTGGTTTCAGTTCGATAGGGAAATGCTGAGCTTCATCCCATTCCATAACGTGCGGGGCGATCTCCGCCTCGGCGAATTCACGCACGCTCATCTTGATCTGCTTTTGTTCTTCGCTTAACTCAAATTCCATCGGTTCCTCAAAAAATTCTATTCATGACACAACAAGGGCATCCTTGCCGTCGAAAGTAACAGGCAAGAATGCCTGCCTAAAAATCTCGGTCTAAACTTTGTTCGTTATTCTACCGTGCGGGCGATAAGAACTGTAGTTCAGATGAGGTGGTTATTTGTGATGCAAACCGACAGTTTGCGCGCTCTTCCGGCTGCGTTGTCCTTTCATGAAGCGCTGAACCTCTTGCGGAGTTAGCCGGCGCCACTCGCCCGGTCGCAATCGCTCGTCATAGAGAAAACCAATACGAGCCCGTTTTAACTTCACAACCGAGTGACCGATGAGATCGAACATGCGACGAATCTGCTGGTTCTTTCCCTGATGCAAAACTATTTCGAACCAGGCATTGTTTGCGGTCTCATCCACTTTCGTAATCTTAGCTGGCGCGGTTCGGGTGCCGTCGTCAAGGATTACGCCACGCCGGATTCTTTGCAACGCGGTCTCCGGTGGCAGCCCTTTAACTTTGGCCTGATAAACCTTTTCAACTCGATTCCGCGCAGAGGTAATGAAGTTGGTGAATTCCCCATCATTCGTCAACAACAACAGGCCTTCGGTATTAAAATCCAAACGGCCCACCGGATAGATTCTTCCTAGTGAAGCCGGCAATAGATCCGTGACCAACGGCCGGCCCTCCGGATCAGAGACGCTTGATAAATAACCTTTGGGCTTATTCAGCAGGATGTAAACCTTCTCACGTTTAGCTAACAGTGGATTGATGAGCTTGCCTTTGACCTTGATGTGATCCTTGCTTGCGTCGGCTTTGCTGCCGGGCTCAGTAATCACCTTCCCATTAACTGAAACCTCGCCGGCCGCAATCATTGCTTCGGCATGCCGCCGTGAAGCAATCCCCGCCTCGGCAATCAGTTTTTGTAAGCGCTGCGACATAAACACTCGGCAGACGGCAGGTGCAGGAAGCAGGTAACTTTATGGGAAGTTGCGCCTCTTCCTGCCGTCTGCTCCTGCCGTCTGCCTCTTTAAACGACGCCTCCGGCCAGATCCTGAAAGTCTTCAATGCTGGGAAGTTCTGAAAGGTCCTTTAAGCCAAACTGAATCAAAAACTCTTTTGAGGTGCCGTACATCATCGGTCTACCCGCCGCTTCCTTGCGACCCTTAGCGACAATCAGTTTCTTATCCAGCAAAGTCTTGATTGATGATGGCGACTGCACCCCGCGGATATCCAGAATCTCCGGAACGGTAATGGGCTGTTTGTAAGCAATCACTGCCAGTGTTTCCAGCGAGGCCAAAGACAACTTGGCGCTCGGCCGCGATTTCAAGAAGGCTCGCACGTGATCGTGATACTCCGGCCTCGTGGCGAACTGCCACCCGCCGGCAACCTCGCGTAAGTGCAACCCGCTACCGCGAGCGTTGAACTCCGCAGCAAGACTGGCGATCGCCGCATCTATCGCCGGTTCGTCTTCCTTCAAAACCTCGGCGATGGTCTTTGCGTTTAGTGGTTCATCGGATACGTAGATCAACGCTTCGATGATCGCGGATCGTTCACTGGCGCTTTGTACCTGTTGCAGCGGCTCCTCAGCCTCGGCTACGGCCGTTGTCTCGGCCCCGACGCCTTCCAACTCCTCAGCGTCCATTACTTCGAGGTCGAATGCTTCTTCGCCTCCAAGCTGCTCAGACGATTCCGCCACCCTGCTCTTCTTCTTAGCTTGTGTGCTCATATTTGCAAACCTAACTCACAGCGCGAGCAAGTATCTCGCCGAAGGTTTCTTTCTGAAACAATTTAATCTCGGTCGTTCGCACAAGTTCCAGCACTGAAAGAAATGCCAGCACCAGTTCGCGCCGCGAACGCGCTCGTTCGAAAAAGACCCTTAGATTGAGTTCTTCAGAGGACAGCACCATGTTTCGCAATCGCTCTAACATTTCTGCCATAGACATCTCTTCGCGTTCAATCTCCAACAGAACTTCTTCTTTGTGGCGGCCGAGTATTTCCTGGAATACCTTAAGCAAGTCGAAAACACCGACGACAACTTCCGGATTGTTCTTGTCGGTTTCGATTTCCGCACGTTTGAAGATTGCTCGTTCGACAGTAGCGCGCGACCAAAGCATCTGGGCCGCGGCCTTGTATTTTTGATACTCCAACAGCTGATCGACCAAATCCCGGCGCGGATCCTCTTCCTCTTCCTCCGTAGCAAACGGATCGCGCGGTAACAGCATTTTGGTTTTCAACTCGATCAGCGTTGCCGCCATCACGAGGAAATCGCCCGCCACGGCGATGTCGAGTTCCTGCATCAGGTGCAGGTAGCGCAAGTACTCAGCGGTGATCCTGGCGATTGGGATGTCGTAGATACTGACTTGTTCCTGGCGGATCAGGTGCAGCAACAGATCGAGTGGGCCCTCAAACTCCCCCATGACGATCTTGAGATCATCTGTGGTGTTATCGGCGACGATCTCGGGAGTTGAACCAGCGACTTTTAGAGGCTGCGCCTCGTCACTGACAGCCGGTTCAAGTGCTTTTGCTGTTTCTTCCATCTATTTGTTTCCTGCTGCTCCGACAATACCCCGGCGTTCTTTTACCTCTTTAAGGGTTGCCGCAGCGATAGCTCGTGCCTGATCTCGGCCGCGCTCAAGTGTCCCTTGCAAATCAGCATCGCTAATAGCATTCGCCCGTTCCTGCAGAGGTCGCAGGAAATCGATCGCGGCTTCGGCTAAATCCTGTTTAAGTTGCGCATATCCCTTTCCGGCAAAATGTTCCTCAACTGCGACCGGCGCCTTCCCGGTCAGCAGCTGATAAATTGTCAGCAGGTTTGTGATCGCCGGGCGAGAGTCGTCAAACCTAATGTCGCTCCCCGAGTCTGTGACGGCACGCTTGAATTTCCGGCGCACAGTATCGGCGTCATCAAGTAGCATCACACAACCATTCGGATCGTCATCAGATTTTGACATCTTTTTGGAAGGATCTGACAACGACATGATGCGCGCTCCAACCTTCGGAATGTAAGCCTCAGGAACCCGAAACGTGTCGCCATAGTCGCGGTTAAATCGTATGGCGAGATCGCGTGTCAGTTCAAGATGCTGCTTCTGATCTTCGCCAACGGGAACCAGTTCCGTCTGGTAGAGAAGAATGTCGGCAGCCATCAACACCGGATACTCAAATAGCCCTGCACCCAAACTTTCGCGCTGCTTACGCGCCTGGTCCTTGAACTGGGTCATTCGTTCAAGCTCCGACATGCGCGTCGAGCAGTTTAGTATCCACGCCAGCTCTGCATGTTCTGGAACATCCGACTGAATAAAGATTTTGGAGACGCCTGGATCGATACCGACAGCGAGATAAAGCCGCGCAATTTCTTTTGTCAGGTTGGCTAGATAGGTCCGGGTCAACGGGAATGGTGATCGCATGGAGATTGACGATACAAAAAAAGCTTTCGTACTCGCGCTGCAACTCTACCCAGTTCCGCAACGCTCCCAGATAGTTTCCCAAGTGTAACGGGCCCGTTGGCTTCACACCGCTGAAGATTCTTTTCGCCATTCGCTTGCTTAGGACTTGGTGTTCAGCTCGGGCTGGGGTTGATTAGTAAACCCCGAGATACAACAAATAATCTACCAGGCCCATTACGGGTCTCATGATGGCGCTGAAAAAACCAACATAGATCAAAATCATCAAAATAATGAAGCCGTGTTGCTCCAGCAGCGCCAAGGTGTTTGCAGCACTCGCAGGGAGAAAAGTTTCCAGAACCTTACTGCCATCCAGTGGAGGAAAAGGAAGCAGGTTAAAGACGGCGAGCGAAATGTTCATTGTTAGTGAAAATTGCAGCAGTATCGCCACCGGCTCTTGAATGGACTCGGGGATATAAGCAAACCATCCCGTGTGTAGGAAGATTTTGATGATTACGAAGGTACAAATCGCAATCAATGTATTCGCCATGATTCCCGCCAGGGAAACCATTACATTGGCCGTGTCTTTATTGCGCCAACGAAGCGGGTTCACAGGCGTAGGCTATGCCCCAACCGATCAGCGGAATCCTCCCCACCGGTCCTCCAATGTTACTGAGGACGAAGCCTACGATGGGAATCAACAGCGTGCCGATTGGGTGTGTATGCGCCACCGGGTTAAGCGTGATGCGGCCGAGCAGGCGGGCAGTATCATCGCCAAACTTATAAGACATCCACGCATGGGCCGCTTCGTGTGCCGAGATGGCAAAAAGCAACACCACCATGTAGATCAATAGTTGTGGGATTAGCTCTGAGGTCACTTAGTACAATGCCCGACGGTGATAAGACGAGTCACGTTAGCATCACCCTTTTTGAGAGTCAAAAATCACTTATAACAAGGTTCCCGCGATTCCGAGTGGCAAAGTATAAACGGAGTCGATTGAAGCGACCACCATTTCACCATTAGGACCAAAAGCTAACCCGACAAGATTCATTCCTGCAACGAATACTTCGGCCTGTGCGGCATCCGGCGCTATCCTCACTACGCCGCGCCTGCCTTTAAGAGAAGCCACGACATAAAGATTGCCGGCGGTATCAAAAGCAAGTCCCTGAGGGCGTCCCAATCCTTTATAGAAAGTTTCAGCCTCGCCGCTTTGATCGACACGGTAAACTGAATCGAAACTGCTAACAGTTGGCCCGGTCACATAAAGTGCGTCGTCAGGACCAACGGCTAAATGATAGGCGGAAACAGAGGGTTCCAACTGGGACCACTCCTGCGCCTCACCAATTGAGTTCACCTGGTAAATTGTTCCCGTTCGATCGCCGACGTACATCGTTCCCTCGCTACTGAACGCTATTCCCGTTGCAATGCCCAGGTTGCGAGCGAAGGGTTGGGCCTCTCTGAATGCGCTGACGCGGTAGACAGTGCCATCCAAGCGACTGCTAACATACATTTGACCGGTCTGGTCAAAAGCAATCGCGGTCGGATTAGCTATATCACCCGAATACTCCGAAACCTCACCACCAGTTTCAATGCGAAACAGAGAGACCGGCAGTCGTTCGCCGCGTGAACCAGAGCGCGTTACGAACAGGGATTTGTCGTCAGGATCAAACGCGGGGTTAGTAACAGGGTGTAAATCTTCTGCAAGTTTCTTTCCGACGATGAAATCTGCTGACTCGCTTCGCTCACCCGCGCACTCGAGTGTCACTGCGACAACGCCGGCCTTCTTCAAATCCGGAACAACAGCCACTACCCGTTTAGGACCTAGTGCGACGATAGGAGCGCGCACAGTGTCAATCCATACTGCACAGAGCGTGGGATTACTGGTATCAAACCCTGCGCAGTCGATAACGATTTCGCCGCCGGCCACACCGGCGCCGGGAGAGATGCCTACTATTTGTCCTGCGCTATTCATCTGATGAGACAGTCGAGACTAACGTCGCGGTCTATAAGTCTTGAAACGTGTTCGATTCAAAAGCTTGTCATGATACGACGCTAAAAAGAGCATGTCGAACCTTCGGTGGAGACAGGCTGACAGGAGACAGGGAGACGCGGAGAAGCGGAGATGGGGGACGGGGAGACGGGGGAGGAGATGGGAGATGCGGAGACAGGGAGACGCTAGGACGGGGAGACGCGGGGACACGGAGATGGGGAGACGCGGAGACGCGGAGAACGAAAACGCCTGTTAGGGACCATGGAATGCTGGAAACGTTTTCGAAGCGCAGGATCGCGTCTCCGTGTCCCCGCGTCTCCCCCATCTCCGTGTCCCCGCGTCCCCGCGCTCTCCCGTCCCGGTCCGGCCTTGCGTGCCGTGACGCTATGTTATAATTCCGACTCCATCGCCCAGGGGAGTTTCACCGATTCGGCGTTTTTCCCTGGCAGGAGTTGTCGGCCAAGAAAGCGTAATGCTCAAGCGAATAAGCGACGCGAAATCGCAGAGCAACATTCCAGAATTACTCACGGCGTCCGATTTTCACCGCTCGCACCAATCCCACTGTAATTTCAGCCTGATACGCTTGCGATCAGTACTGTCTTTCCGTGTCTGTCCTGATCAGCGTGCCGGCTATTGCGAGCGCACGCATTCAAGGAGGGGATCAAATTAGTACCGTACTTGGCAACACATTGGGCCTGAAACCTAATCAATTGCGCCGGATCGAAAAACTCTACACCCGACGAATTCCGCCTCGCCAAGTAGTAACCCCTGAGTTTGCCAGGCAGCTTGCCGAGTTGTCTCATGAGACAAGGCGGCAGATTGGCGCCCTAATAGATCGTAAGGGTCGCATCGAGTACGTGATGGTGGGTGACAATCGACGAATCGAGTTGCCTGACTTCAAACGTGTTCGTGTTGCATCGGGTCGCTTTCGAGGCCTGCGCTGTGTTCACACCCATCTTCGCGGTGAAGACCTAACTCAGGACGACCTTACCGACCTGGCGCTCCTGCGATTGGACCTGATGGCAGCGATTGACGTAGATCCTGACACTGGCCTTCCCGTGCTGGTACGCTCAGCACACTTGCTTCCGATGCATGCTGGTGAATTGCAAAACATCGGCGCGTCGGCACCGTACGCTTTCCTGGATCCAAAGCCACCATCGCAACTCGACCTGGACTTTCTCGCCCTCATCGATTCGCTCGAAGAGGAAATGGCGCGGAACCGCCAGGTGACGCGGCGCGCTGAAACCCGGGATCGGGCCATCCTGGTCAGTGTGGCTACCGGCTTAGTTTCCGACGCAGAAGAATCCCTGGCGGAACTAGCCGAACTGGCAACTTCAGCAGGTGTGGTCGTCCAGGATCAGATAATTCAACGTCGCGCCGTGATTGATCCCAGAACCGTACTGGGCCGCGGCAAATTGGATGAATTGCTGATTCGAGCGTTGCAGTTGGGCGCTGACATGCTGATCTTCGATCAAGAGCTGGCTCCGGCCCAGGTGAGGTCGCTTTCCGAAGCCACAGATCTAAAGGTCGTGGACCGGGCGCAGTTAATCCTCGATATCTTTGCCCAGCGCGCCCAATCTCGCGAAGGCAAAATCCAGGTTGAGCTGGCGCAGTTGAAGTATCTGCTGCCACGCCTAATCACTGGACAAGATTCAGCATTTTCACGGCTTGCGGGCGGCATTGGCGGACGAGGGCCGGGTGAAACAAAGCTGGAAACGGATCGGCGGCGCGTGCGCGATCGAATCAACAGGCTGGAACGAGAGATAGAAGCCCAGAAGCAACGACGTCAGGAGCGGCGCAAGGAAAGATCGCGGAACAGACTTCCAGTAATTTCCATCGTTGGATACACCAATGCCGGCAAGTCGACCTTGTTGAATACTCTTACAGCAAGTGAGGTTCGGGCAGAACAGCGAATGTTTGCCACGCTCGATCCCACGTCGCGGCGTCTGCGCCTACCGCGCGAACGTGAAGTGATTATCAACGACACGGTCGGTTTCATTCGCGACCTACCGCCGGATCTTCTTGTCAGCATTTCGCGCGACTCTCGAAGAAATCAGTGAAAGCAGTCTTCTGATTCACCTCGTCGATGTCTCGAATCGCCGATTCAATCAACAGATTGACTCAGTAGAAAGAATCCTGCGCGACCTTAAGTTTGCGGAGATTCCGACTTTGGTCGCGCTTAACAAGGCTGATCTTGTTGAACCGGATTTCCTGGCTGCTTCATTGAGACAAATGACGCAGGAAGGGCGAGATGCGGTTGCAATCTCGGCGACGAATCCCGGCTCGTTACAACCGTTGCTGGAAAAGGCAGGCATGATCCTGGCGCGCGATCTGACAGGCCGATCGACATCAGAACCGGGGGACGAGATTGCCAGCGATCGCCTCTCGCGAATTGCGTAAACGACTTTAACCGACATGGGCCTACGTCCAAGATTCGAAACACCACTCACGCGCGCTCGCGACGCAGTCGCGCGCTACCTGGTGAGACCATTAAACGTGCTGCCACCCCGGGCCCGCTTGTTTGTTGGTTATGCCTTCCTCGTTCTGGTCACGACCGCACTGCTTATGAGCGGGTACTCGTCCGGCTTTGCCGAAGACTACAACGAAGGCGATGTCGTCAGACGAAATGTGGTCGCCCCCAGCGACATCAACACGATCAATATCGCAGAGACTGAAAGAAGACGTGCCGCAGCACGTGAAAGCACCCGGCCGATCTTTAATTTTGATTCCACGCGGGCGGCGAGTTCAGCCCAAAGTTTCCGCGCGGCCTGGGAAGATCTCAAACAACAGGTAGAAAACAAAACTGCGACCAACAAAACGCCCGCCTGGAGCGGTGAAGGCGGCGCGCCCGTGGCACGCGCGATCATTGCTCACAATTTTGACGCTGCTCAACTGGATCGCTTGAGCGCGCTGCTGCGACGGCTTGGCGACGAATACATCTACGACGACGCTGATGCCGAGCGACTGAAACAAGAGGTTGTTCTTGTTGATGTGCGCAATCCCACCGCCCGCATGATTGTGCCTTCACCGCAGACAAGGATGACGCCCCTGTCAGTGGCCGGCCGCAATCTTGAATTGCGAATATTGCAATTGCCCGGCTGGACTCAGGAAGAAAAGGCTGCGTTGATCACGGCTCTGGTTCCCTTGATACGTCCTAATGTTGTCCTTGACGAAATAGCGACGGCGAGCGCCCGCGAAGTTGAAGCCAACAAGATTCAGCAGATTCCGATCACGTTAAAAAGAAACCAGGTGATTGCTCGTGAGGGTGACACTGTTACACCTGCCGTCATGGCCCAGTTCGCCGCACTCAAAAGTACCGGAAGAAGCGGCCGGCCCTGGCACTATCTCCTGGGCCTATTAGTGGTTGTCGCCGCTGTTTACTGGACAGCGTGGAAGTTTACAGAACACAGAAGCACCACTGCAGTACTGTCGTTGCCAAAACGCCGGGCATTTGCCCTGGTCGGATCCGCTATCGTCGTCGAAACCGCGTTTATGCGAGTGGGGTTCACGGTAAGTGATAGCGTCGCCTTACAAATGAAGAGTGTTCCCTTCAATGATCCGACGATCTGGACTTTCGCAATTCCCTTCGCAGCCGCAGCGCTGTTGGTGGCTATGCTTGTCGATACGCAACTCGCTTTTCTCACCGGAATAGTGACGGCGCTATTTGCGGGAATTTTAGCTCCGGCTGGTGTGCCAACAATTGCCTACGCGATGATTTCCTGCTCAGCGGCTGTTTACGGCATCGGACGCTATCGTGAGCGGCAGTCGGTGACGGTAGCTGGTGTAATTACCGGCGGTGTGAACATATTGATGGCCCTTGCGCTCATCGCTTACGCCGAGCAACAGTTCACCCTCAACACAATCCTGATGGCAATTGGCTGCGGCTTTGCCGGGGGTTTATTGACGGCAATCTTTACCGCCGGCGGCTTGCCCATTAATGAGTCCTTTTTCGGAATCCTGACCGACGTAAAGCTGCTGGAACTTTCAAACGCGGATCTGCCGGTTTTAGGTCAACTCGCTTTGCGGGCGCCTGGGACTAACCAACACTCACACGCGGTTGGCCAACTGGCCGAGGATGCTTGCCGGGCGGTGGGCGCAAATCCCCTACTTGCGCGTATTGGCGCGCTTTACCACGACATCGGTAAGCTCGCCGCTCCCGATTATTTCGTCGAGAATCAACAAGGCGATAATCCCCACGATCACTTGCGTCCGACGCAGAGCGCAAAAATCATTACCAGTCATGTAACGTATGGGCAGCGCCTGGCGAAGGAGATTAGTCTGCCGGTGAAGATCGCCGACTTTATTCCCCAACACCACGGCACGCGTACGCTTCACTTCTTCCTGCGCAAGGCACAGGCGCTCGCTAAACCGGGCGAGACTATTGATGAAAAAGATTTTCGCTATCCTGGTCCCAAGCCGCAATTCAAAGAGGCCGCCATCATGATGCTGGCTGACTCATGCGAGGCTGCAGCTCGCTCGCTGGCGCGTCCCGATCCGGAGAACATTCGTGCAATCGTTATCAAGATTGTCGATGCAATCATTAGCGATGGCCAACTCGACGAGTGCGACCTCACGCTTAAGGAGCTCACCACAATACGAGAGGCAATGATCAGCGCCTTGACGGCTATCTATCATGCGCGGATCGACTATCCCGGTTTTAACCCACCCAGGCTGACAAGCCCACTACCGCCGCTTCCTAATCCCAGCCTCGACAGTGAGGAACGCGGTGTTACCTATGCCAAGTTATCTGAAGTTCCGATTAATGAAGGTGGCGAGGTCGAAGACGAAGCAGTGACTCAAAAGATTGCCAAGGGCTGAGTGACGCTCAGTCTGGAAAGTGCTTGCGCAATTTATTGAATGTTGTCGTGAGGTCTTCAGGTAACACCCGGGTTTCACCAACCGTCGTCATGAAATTCGTGTCGCCATTCCAGCGCGGCAGCAGGTGAATATGAATGTGACCGGCAATCCCTGCGCCGGCTGCCTTCCCTAAGTTCATACCAATATTGATTCCGTCCGGACTATAGGCCGCGCGAATTGCGGTCTCAGCGCGCTTAGTCAAGTCCATTAGCTCATCAGTCGTATCCTTTGTGGCGGAGTTAAGTTCCGCGACATGTTGATATGGAACTAACATTAAATGACCAGAGCTGTAAGGATGGATGTTCAGGACGACATAATTAAACCGGGCCCGATGCAAAACAAAGTTCTGGTGGTCGTTTTGAGGATCCGCCTGAATCTCGCAAAAAACACAACGCGACTCGGCATCGGAACTTGTGGCGGAGGCTATGTATTCACCACGCCATGGGCTCCACAACCTATCCAACTTCAGTTACCTCGGTATTTGATTACAGAATCGGTGGCTGACGCGATTCATCCGAATTGGTGGGTAGCGAACTTTCGGAGGAAGCTCGAGTCTGCGGGCTGGTGATATTAATCAGCTCCTTCAACTCTTTGCCCGGCTTGAAATAGGGAACCCGCTTCGCGGGAATGCTTACAGGGTCTCCAGTCTTTGGATTGCGGCCGCGGCGGGCGCCGCGTTCTCTGACACGAAAACTCCCGAATCCACGCAGCTCAATCTTCTCGCCCTGATTCAACGTTTCGATAATGCTTTCGAAAACGATTTCGACTAAGCGCTCTGCATCTTTCTTGGTGAGTTCCGCGGCTCGGGCTACGTCTTCGACAAGTTCCGCTTTTGTCATGAATCACCTCAGACTTAAAGTCCAGATTTCATGCCCAACGAAGCAATTCGATTACCGAGTGGAAGGTAAGTTCGTCGGTACACTATCAGAAAACAATCGCCGTGAGCAAGATTCTCAATTCGCTCCCGGCGGCCCAATAAACATGCAAAATGCCAATACAAAACGCGCAAAAAACTTGCTAGTGCCAGATCGTAATGCGGATCAATTCTCTATTCTTGTTCAGGCTCAGGAGTGCTGATTCCGAAGTCGGCCAGTTCGCCCAGAGATGCCATCCCGCTGCCGATGTTGGATGAGTAAACCTTGGTGTCAGGAATCGGCTCGTCGTCCTTGCCCACGGCACGTGCTGAGAGTCCGATTTTTTTGCTTTCGGAATCGATTCGCAAAATCTTGAAATCGAGCTCCTGGCCGACCTGGACGACGTCTTCGGGCTTGGCAACGCGCTCGTCCGAAAGCTCCGAAATGTGACAGAGCCCTTCGAGATTGTCGTCAAGTTCCACGAAGGCCCCAAAATTCGCGAAGCGCGCAATCTTTCCTTTGACGACGTCGCCCGGCTTGTGTTCGGTGACAAAACGTTCCCACGCATTGGGCTCGAGGTCTTTAATCGACAAGGAGAGGCGGCGATTTTCGGTATCGATGCTGGTAATAATTGCATCGATCTCCTGCCCTTTCTTCAGGACTTCACTGGGATGCTTGATCCGGCGCGACCAGGAGATGTCGGAAACGTGAACGAGACCATCGACACCATCTTCGATCTCGATGAAGGCACCAAAGTCCGTAAGGTTGCGCACGCGCCCATGAACTCTGCTACCCACCTGATAACGTTCGTTCAGTGTCTGCCAGGGATTATCTTGAATCTGCTTCATTCCCAGGCTGATGCGTCGCGCTTTAGGATCAACGCTTAACACTTCCACTTCGACGTTGTCACCCGGGTTAACGATTTTACTGGGATGCTTCACGCGCTTCGACCAGCTCATTTCGGAAACGTGAACCAAACCCTCAACTCCGCTTTCCAATTCTACGAAGGCACCATAATCCGCAACACTGGCAATGCGTCCATTGACGCGCGTGCCAATGGGAAAGCGCTCCTCCACGCTCGACCAGGGATCCGGCTGTAGTTGCTTGTAACCCAGGGAGACTCTCTCACGCTCGCGATCAAACTTAAGGACTTTCACCTGGATGTTGTCGCCGACTTTAAAAAGCTCGTTGGGACTCTGTAAGCGTCCCCAGGACATATCGGTGACATGAAGCAGACCATCGACACCGCCGAGATCTACGAAGGCGCCGTAGTCAGTTAGATTCTTAATCTGCCCTTCAACGATTATCTCTTCTTCGATGTGCAGTAGGGTCTGGTCTTTTCTTCCCGCGTTCTCGGTTTCGATTACGGCCTTGCGGGAAAGCACAACGTTAGATCGCTTCCGATTGAGTTTTATGACCTTGGCTTCAATTTCCTGATTGCGCAGGCTATCAAGATTACGCACCGGGCGGACGTCAACCTGGGACCCAGGCAGAAACGCTCCGATGCCGTCAATATCAATTCGCAATCCGCCCTTAATCCGTTCGATAACGCGACCTTTGACAGTAGTTCCTTCTTGATACGCCTTTTCCAGATCGTCCCAGGCCTTCATTCGGACGGCATCTGCGCGAGAAAGGATCGGCAACCCGTCCGCAGTCTCCATGCTCTTTACGAGCACCTCGACCTCGTCACCGGGCTTCACGGTGATTACGCCGTCTTCAGTAAATTCGGCTGGATTAACTAGCCCTTCAGACTTGTACCCAAAATCGATTACCACCCCTCGTTCACTGATCCCTACAACGGTTCCGCGAACAACCTCGCCCTCTTGAAGTGTGGCCTGCTCTTGCTCGAACTGATCGAGAAGCTGACCAAAGTCGACATCCCCAGGCACTCGCGCCTCATCGTCGTCATCGGTATCCGGCTGCGGTGCTGCGGCTTCTTTCGCGGCTTCGCTGGCGGAAGCCTCGCGGGCAGGAGTTTCGCTGGCTATGCTGGTTCGGGCTTCACTAGCTGCGGCTGCCGCAGCTTGCGGCTGGGCTTCTGGCCCGCCGGAAGAGGTTTCGGTGGTATCGCCGTCAATCGGCTTGGGTTCATCACTAAGCATGCAGACTCCTAAATAGACCCGGACAAATTCAGCGTGTTGTAAAACTGGTCGCGCTGCAGTGAGCACTGATGTCCGCCTTCTTGAAACGGACAACACTCAAGCGGCTGTCTTACTAGCCTGTCACGATTTGTCGGAATGGAAAGCGAGGAGTGTGCGAGCCGTTTAGATGTGGAAAAGGAGGTTATTATGTGTTTCGATTTCCGCCGCGCCCGTAGTCACCCGCTTGATCCGACGTTCGTTGCCGCTTGACCGGGTAGGTCGGCAATGTACACGTCAAAATAAGACCATGTCAAGGCGCTAACTTCAACAACCGTAAAAAGAAAGACCCACTAGAGCAAAGACTTACGGGCGCGCTTCAAACTCCACTAAGTCGGGGGTCAGCGGTTGCCCGCCGACGCTTCAGCGCCACGTGGTACCACGTAAACGCCTGCTGAATGTGATCCTACAAAAAGCACATTCTGATCATGTCCATCAAACGCCAGCGACCAAATTCGTTGGCTCGGGAGACGTTCGTTCTTTGGATCAATCCGGGCCCAGGTCTTGCCGGCATTTAGCGACCGGTAAACACCGCCGCCGATTTCGCCAGTTTGATGCGCATTGCCTACGAAGATCTCGTCGGTGTTATGGGCGTTAATCAAGATACTGGTGAAGTCCCCAAACGGAAGATTGCCGCCGCGCCGGTTCCAACTCGCTCCGCCATCGTGGGAGGCATAAAAGGCCTGCTTGGTCCCGACATAGACATGATCGGGGCGCTTTGGATCTTGAACGATAGTATTGACCGGCGCTTCCGCCGGAACTCCCTTAACCTGCTGCCAGGTTTGGCCACCATCTCGTGAAACGATCACTCCCGAAGCGGCGGTACCAACCCAGATTATTTCCGGATGTTGAGGGCTAGTCGCAATACAAGTGCTACGGGGATCAAGAGCGGAGTCGTAAGGCAATCGCTGCCAGCCCTTGACAGGGTCGATAGTGCGATAGAGACCAACATTAGTGGCGGCAAGCAGAGCCGGGCGACCAGTCTCCGCATCGACGGTATGCACCAGGGCATTGATCGCATCCGTAATGATAATTGACGGATTCTCTTCAATGCCTTTTCCCTCACCCGCAGAGACGCCCAAGGCAGCGAGCGTAATTGAATCGAGCTTTCCAGTTACTGGCAAACTTCTATCCGTTTGGTACCTCTTGATGGCCAAAGTGGTTTTCGTTCCTGACTTACCATCGGGTACCCCAATATTGTAGCCGGCTACATTGAGTGCGTTCTGAGCACGCAGCACGATGTCGTTTGGTTTGCCGGCTGGGGCCTGCCGTTTCGCGGTTGTTGTTGCGCGTTTCTTCTTCGAACCTGCCCGGGTTTTCTTTTCCGGAACCGAATTACCTGCCCAGATCGGCGCCCACGATGCTCCGCGATCGACAGAGCGGTAAATACCAAGATTGGTCCCCAGGTAAATGATGTTTGCGTCTTGAAGATCCTGAAGAATCGAATAGGTGATTAAGCGCGCCGGCATATTCCGCATGGAGGGCCGCCAGGTTTGCCCGTTGTCGTTGCTGGTAAAAAGAAAACCTCCGCCCGTCGCTGTGTTAATGGTTGCCGCGTAGATGCGATTGGGCGTTTCCCAGTCGGCAACTATGCTATTGGCGAACCTGCCGCTATAACCGCCATTAGTGGGAGAGAAAGTCTTTCCGCTGTCATTCGAAACCATTACCCCGTAATTGTTAGTGCCGATATAAATGGTTTCGGGTCGGGATGGATGCACAGTGATCGAATTAATTTCCATTTGACGTGAGGTAGTTACCATCCAAGAGTCAGCGTCGCCGCCGCGCTCTGAGCGCCAGAATCCTTCGGTCGTCCCAGCGAACACAACTCCAGGTACTGACGGATGCTGCAAGATTGCGCGCGTGCGGCGCGACTGCGAAGGAATACCCTGCACCTTGCGCCAGCTTTCGCCGGCATTTTTAGTCTCGTAAATGCCGCTACAAGCCGAGGCAATTAGATGATTTGGATCACGGGGATCGATGTCGATTGCGAAGATATCTGAGTCGTCAATAATGCCGTTCTTGATTGATTTCCAAGTCTTGCCGCCATCGATAGTCTTGTACGGTAAATACCAGGTGCCGGCGTAGATGATGTCGGGCGTTCGCGGATCCATGGCCAGGGACTCAACGTGCACCAGCCCGGCAGTTGTCTGAGTCGGCAATTGCTCCCAACTCTCGCCCGCGTCATCCGATCTGAAGATACCGTTAAAGGTTCCGACAATTAGTACGTTCGGATCAGACTTGGACTGGGTCATTGAATGCAGAGCCTCATTCTTGAGTTCAGAACTCTCCTTCCATTTCCGTCCACCATCAGTCGATTTAAAGAAGCCGCCGGGCTCTTTGTGCCGGTGCGCTGCCGCATAAAGGACTCGTGAATCGCGAGGGTCCACCAAAATGTGATCCACAAAAAGCTTTGGTCGGTTGAAGTTATAGAGCAATACCCAATTCTTACCGCCGTCCGCAGAGGTATAGATTTGACCGTCTAATGTGCCGAAATAGAGGCGATCAGCATTGTTCGGATCTACTACGAGGTCGCGCACGTCGCCGCCGGGAGGGCCGGTTGCTTGCCAGGTGCTTGAATAACCGGACGGGTCCGCAAAGGCATCATCCGCGTCCGCGAGCGGAACCGACAGCACAGAAGACTGAAGGCTAAAGAGCACAAGGATCAAAAGGGGGGTAACTAACTTCATAGCTTTCATATTCACAACGTCTCAACCGTAAAAACAAGATGCGCCACTCGGCCAGCGCTCGCAATGAGTCTAATACAATTTTGCTCGTTTGTATCCAACGAACTCACCAGCCCTTTACGATGCGAAGCTACTAAGGGTCAGTTGTATCAAGGAGTTATGAAACGCAAAACGGGCGATGCTTCATTGGGAAGCACCGCCCGAATTGGAAGGGTTCGCGTCTCCGAAAGGGACGCGAATTCAGTTATTCATCACCACGACGACGCCGCGCCCGTGGTCTGACAATTTGCACTTCACTGGCATCCACAGTGGGGCTGGCCGTCGGTTCTGTCGCGCCGGTAGGCCGGATCCAGAGTTCGACAGTCAGATCCTCACGGTAGCCGCCATCGACAACGAACAGACGTCCTGCGTCAATTCCGCGCGTGTTTACCAGGTAATTCTTCGCACGTTCGCCACGAGCTAGAGCTTCACCAGCGGCGCCACGACGGCCACCGTAAGCGATGATGTAGCCCTGAGCGCCAGGATCGTTCTGCAATTGAATTGCGTAGTTGTCGAGACGAGCCTTCTCGTCGTTGAAGCGGATGTTGCCGTACTCGTCAAACTTACTCGGAGTTAGCACCACTTTCGTCTTAACCGCAGTGGAGCAGGAAGCGGTCCTGGAGCAGACCGGATCGACACCGCCGAGTTCGACTGTCGCCGTCACGGTGGTACCACCAGCTCCCGTAGTATCAACGGTAATTGCTGAGGTTCCCTGACCGCTCGAAATCGTGCCTGCAGAAACTGACCAGTTGTAAGTCAGGCTCAGGCTGCCTGCGTTGTCGACTGTGGCAGTGAACGTTATCGGTGCGCCGTCTTCAACATCAGCCGGACAGCTCACGGAAACCGTCGGACACGGCGGCCGGCAATCGGTGCAGGCTGCGACTGTCACGGTAGTGGTAGCCGTCGCTGTATGTTGATTTCCGTCGTTAACTTCGACCGACGCGGTGTAAGTCCCCGCGTTCACACCCGAGAGATCCCAGCTAACTGTTCGACCTTCACCGGTAATGCGCCCACCCGTAACGGTCCAGGTGTGAAGCAAAGTATCGTTATCAACATCAGCTGAAGCCGCTGTCAGAGTCACTTCGCGTGTGGCGCTTGGCGTACAAGTCGCTGACGACTGTCCTTCCGGGCAAGGCAGGGTGATCGATGACGTCGATGCCGAGAGCGACACCGTTGGCGCCACGTTGAGCGGAGCCCGCACGCCTCGTGGATTGCGATGTCCGATAAAGAACTGCGTCATGAAGCCATGCGGATCGGTCGACTCACGGAAACCAGTTGGAAGAGTCGCCTCGTTGAAGAGGCGGTCTCCGTGCTGATTAATGTGCATGCGATACGCCGCGCTGAATCCTAGCCAGCGACGCGGGAAAACCCGCACGCCAACGAGACCGTCTATCGGATTGTTCTGAAACGCGTTTTGCGTCCGCTCACCGACGTACTGAATCGACTTTAGCTCAGCAATGAGTTGGAAATGTTTGTTAACCGGGAAGTCGAAGCCGACCCCAGCCACCAGTTCATTCGGCCTATCCAGCAGAACGACATTCTCTCCACCAAAAGCTTCTGAGCGTGGATTGCTGTTGATTATGTATCCGATGTTGGCTGAAAGATGAGCCCAGCTGGCCAAGCGGCCACCGACTACGCCAACGAGACCGAAGTCACCGATATCGCCGCCCGGGCTGGCGCCGCGCTGCAACTGATTAAACCCAGAGAAGTCATCAGCCTTGTCCGGATAGAAGCGATAGAACGGGATAAGATTCACGCTCAACGGATTCCGAGGGCCAGTGAAACGAATGTTTGCACCGATATTAAACACGCCCCAGGAGGACTCGCCATAGAGTCGATTGATGAACGGTGCATCAGGCAGATAACTCGGAGCGATAGTGAAAAGGTTCGGCGCTGTTATCGCGTTAAAAGTCAGATTCCCGGGAATGGTACGCGTTGTTAACACAACACCCGGAAGAATGCTGCCCACCGAGGAACCCACGCCGGGGAAGAATGACGCCGCACCAAAGGCCCCGCTGTCGCCACCGGTTGGCGCACCCAGCCGACTAACGAATGGCGGCGCAACGATATTCCCTGTTAGACCCAAATTCGGACCAGGCCCTCCCACGAACGGGAACTGAACGAAACTTTGCCCACCGACATTGCACGGCGGACCAGCAGGACGGAACACGGGCCCGGTGATTGTCGTAGCGCCGCTAACACGCTCAGGCGCAAGAATAATTGCCTGAGGCGAACACAGACCAATCGGCCCAAAATGCAGTTGCGAGTTAGGCAGATAGAAACTCGAAAGATTTCTCGGATTGTTTACGTCAATTCCGCGATATCCGGTAGTGCTGAAAAACAACTCGATGTGATCGTTAAGACCAATGTTAAAGCTTAGCGGAACCTCCACGATGTCGACATCGCCGGGGTCACGATCGTAGTTGCTATACGCGATGCTGAACGTGTACTCGCCACGACGCAAAGTGTCTCCGTCGTAGATCGTAAACAGTCCAGTTGGACCACCCGGGGGGCCACCGGTGCCCACGGTGGGCGCCTGGTTACGCGGGTCGTTTTCGTTTCTTAAAGTTTGTGCTGATACCGCGGCACACAGCACCAACATGACGAGCGCGGTAAATAGCGCTCTAGTTGCGAGTCTCATCGCATTCCTCCTGCCAGAATATGAAATTTGGTTAATAGCGTTTGACCAGCGCAAGCAACGACTTGCTAAAGCGGGGGCTCCACTTTGTCAAGAACCAAAAGGGCCCTCTGGCCCATCACGCACCTCTAAACCTCCGCACGAACTGGTGAAATCCGATCGCTGGGCCGGGTGCTAAAATCATGCCGACCATACTCTACCTGCTAGCGGAAATCAAGACTTTTTCACTACTTAGCTCGAACTTCTTTTATGTTTTTTCCGTCACATGTCATCACGCATAGATGCCTCTCATGCGGGTGTCGTAGGCCACCCGATCGATGGCTAGCATGTACGCTGCGGTGCGGGTATCCACGTCGTGGGCGGCGGCATAACGGCACAGATCGTTGAAACTGGCGACCATCGTGTCCTGAAGTCGCTGGTTGACAACGTCTTCGCGCCAGAAATAGCCCATCCTGTCTTGAACCCATTCGAAATACGACACTGTGACGCCTCCGGCGTTCGCGAGAATGTCGGGAATAACGAAAATACCATTTTGATGCAACACTTCATCTGCGGCCGCCGTTGTTGGCCCATTGGCCCCTTCGGCCAGCACTTTACACTTAATTCGGTGCGCATTTTGCGAGGTAATCTGATTCTCCGTAGCCGCCGGGACAAGGACGTCGCACTCTAGCTCCAACAATTCGCTATTCGAAACTTTCTGCACGCCTTCGTACCCTTCGAAGGAGCGTGTGGCCTGAAGATAGTCGAGCGCGGCGGGAATATCGATCCCGTTCGGATTGTAGATTCCGCCATGGACGTCGGAAATGGCGACGACTTTATACCCGGACTCGTGCAGTAGTTGGGCACCAATACCACCCACATTCCCGGAACCCTGAACAACGACACGGGTGTCAGCCGGGGTCATCTTAAACCGCTTGATAGCCTCGTTAATGACAAATAGGATACCGCGTCCCGTTGCTTCACGCCGGCCGGAGGAGCCGCCCAAATCGATAGGCTTGCCAGTCACAACAGCAGTGACTGTATGGCGGGCGTGCATTGAAAAGGTGTCCATGATCCAGGCCATGGTCTGTTCATTGGTATTCATATCGGGAGCCGGAACATCCTTTTCGGGACCAATGAAGTCGAGAAGCTCCGAAGCGTAGCGTCGCGTCATTCGCTCCAGCTCGCCCATAGACATCTGCTGTGGATCGCAGACGACGCCACCCTTGGCGCCGCCAAAAGGTACGTTCACAACCGCACACTTCCAGGTCATCCAAGCTGCCAGGGCCCGCACTTCATCGATGTTCACATCAGGAGCGTAACGAATACCTCCCTTCGCCGGACCGCGCGCAAAGTTGTGTTGCACACGATAACCCTCGAACACTTGAATCCGACCTGAGTCCATTCGTGTCGGGATGTAAACTTTAAGCTCACGATTGGGCACGCGCATTACTGCGTACAAATCCGGATCGAGGTTGAGCAATTTTGCCGCGCGGTCAAACCTCGACATCATCGACTCGAAGGGATTAGCTTCTTTTATCTCGCGAATGTCATCGACGTAAACTGCATTGGGCATGCTGCACATGTCATCTCCAAATTTATTCTCTATTGCCCTGGGCGAGCACCTCGTTCATAGCGCCGGTGCGATATCCATGTAGATCTAAAGTCACATATCTAAACCCCAATTCGCGGAAGCGGCGAGCCAGTTCATCAACCACTTCTCGTCGTAAGGCTCGGTCCATTTCCTGCGGTGCTATTTCAAGGCGCACAATTTGGTCGTGATGTCGGACGCGAAACTCGCGAAAACCCAGGGATCGTAAAATGTCTTCTCCTCGATCTACGGTTGAAAGCCGTTCGATATTCACTTGCGTGCCGTAGGCGATCCGCGATGAAAGACAGGGACTCGCGGGCTTGTCCCAGGTTGGCAATCCAGCAAGGCGGCTTAACTGGCGCACCTCACTCTTGCTCAACCCAGCTTCCACGAGCGGACTACGCACGTCATGATTTCTCGCCGCTGCGCGTCCGGGACGATAGTCATGCAAATCATCGGTCGTAGAGCCATCAACCAAAAATTGAATCTCTCGTTCACGAGCAAACGGCTCTAGCTTTTGATAGAGCTCATCTTTGCAAAAGAAGCAGCGATCGGGACCGTTCGCAACGTATTCTGGTTTTTCCAACTCCTGCGTTTGAATTGTTTCGACTCGGAAACCAAACTGTTCGACAAGTCGCGCTGTTTCTTCTTGTTGATAGGAAGGCAAACTTGCCGATTGTCCTGTTATACAAAGCGCCCGCGAGCCCAATTCAGAATTAGCGATAAAAGCGAGGTAGGTACTATCAACGCCGCCCGAGAAAGCAACCAGAACCGAATCCATTTCGCGCAGGAGAGTGCGCAATCGATTCTCTTTTGCGATCACCCCTGCGAGATCGCGCTTTGATTCTTCCTGGATATGAGGTTCCTCGATAAGAGAGTCCATCAAGCTAAATCCAAGATTGCAGACACACTAAGCGCCACCACATTCTTTTCCTTATTCGAGCTTTGCTGGATTACGGAAGCGCATGTTATCCCATGCATCAATCCCGGTGCAACCGGCATCTCATTCGCGTTAACCATTTCCCGGCTGGTGAGTTACGGAGAAGTTATTTTGGACGTGCTGAGTAGCCACATGTTAAGATCGTCACCTCCCCAGCATGTACTCCTCGAACTTGCGCATCCGAAAATCAATTACTGAAGACGCGGCACTGATGTCCTTTGCTTTCAATTCACGTTTGCTGCGGTCCCTAGCAATGACCTTGTTTGTTGCCTGTATGGCAACTTCAGCAATGTCCCAAACAGAAGCCGCTCTGACTGATGATCCGGATCCAGTGCGACTGTTCGAACGAGGTCAAGCCGCGCACGCACGCGGTGACTTTACTCGCGCGCTCGAGCTTTATGAGGAAGCAATCAAGGTTCGCCCCGAATTTCCAGAAGCAGAATTTCAAAGAGGGGCAGTTCTGGTCTCGCTCAATCGCTTAACTGACGCAGAGCCAGCTTTCCGTCGCGCTATTGAATTACGCAAAACCTGGTCGCTGCCTTACACGTCTCTGGGTGTCTTGCTGACGCGCACGGATCGGGACAAGGACGCCGCTCAGATCCTCCAGCAAGCATTACTACTCGACAAAAATGACAGCCTGGCGTTGCGCGTCCTTGCTGACTTACGACTGCGCGCGGGAAACTCAGCTGAAGCGTTGCGCCTCTCGCAAAATGCAACCAGCGCAGCGGACGCACCCGCGGCGGCGTGGTTGGTTCGAGCTCAAGCTGAACGCGCAACTGGAGACAAGTCAGCTGCGAAGACTAGTTTGGCTCGGGCACTTGAACTTGAACCGGAGAACGTCGCAGCCCTGGTAGAGAGTGCCGATCTCGCCATTGAACAAAATGAATTTGATAAAGCGATTGAGAGTCTCAAAGTTGCTGAGAGAATCAGTAAGGGCGATAAACAGATTGCGTCGCGCCTGGCGCTGGCTCACGAGCGAGCAGGTAGATCCGAAGAAGCTCACCGTGTTGCAGAGGCAGCCGGGATATTAACGGAGGATCCCACCAAACCGCGGGTCGTCGGTACTGCGGAAGAAATTGCCGGCGCCAACAGTGACGATCCCGCGGCTTCGCGGAAGGCTTTGGAAAAACTAATTGAAAAGAATCCGCGCAACGCAATGCTGTTTGCGCGCTTGGGCGCTTCTTATCGCACTGACGATCCGAATCGCGCCCTTGAGTTTTATCATCGCGCGTCTGAGTTGCAGCCAGACAATCCTGACTACGCTACCGGTTACGCCTCCGCCCTACTCCGCGGCAGGCGTTTTGCCGACGCGGCCAGAATACTGCGCCGAGTGGTCCAGGCTTTCCCGGACAATTACACTGCTCACGCAAATCTAGCGACGGCGTTGTATGAACAGAAGCGTTATGCTGAAGCGCTGCCGGAATATCAGTGGCTGTTGCGGGCAAAGCCCGACGCGGTCGTAGCCTACTACTTCATTGGTTCTGCACATGATTATCTCGGGGAATACCAGGAGGCTCTGGCGTCTTACGAGCTCTTTCTTGCAGGGGCTGACAGCCAAACAAATCAACTCGAAATCGAGAAGGTTAAACTGCGACTTCCACTCTTGCGTCGTCAAGTAAAGATGGGCGAAGGCGTTAAGCGCAAACGATAACTGACGACCCGCACGTGCTGATGATTACTAACAGAGGCGGGTTGTATCTAAGAAAACTTCGATGAGGCAGCCGATCAAATTCCATCTTCGACGGTTTGGGCTATCCGGTGTCACTGTCTGTCTTCTAGCATGCGCTCAGACTGTGAATGGTCAGGAAACTCCAGTGGCGCAGCAGCCGAGCGCGCCGCCGCCGGCGAAGTTTGTCACCAAAGAAGACCGCGATCGGATTACTGCCGCAAAAGACGACAAGACGAGGCTGCGTACGATAATTGAGATCGCCGAAGGCCATCTTACTACTGCGGAGACAAGGACCACTGCAGAAGAGTTCGAAGCAGCATCCGGATCTTTGGGTAAGTATCATGCGCTGATCGAAAGTGCGTTGGACTTTTTAAGCGCGATGGCGCGTGACCAGAACAAGACACGCGACCTCTACAAACGGCTGGAACTGACGTTACGCGCGCATGGTCCACGCTTGACGTCCATTCGCCGGTTGACTCCGCTTGAATACGCAGTCTGGGTCAAACAGATTGAAGAGTTTGCCCGCAAAGGTCGCACCCAGGCTTTGAATTCCTTCTATGGCAACACCGTTCTCAAAGACTCGCAGACAACACTCGATAACGAAAAACGATCGAAAAATCAGACTAACCCACGCTCACCGAATAATTAATCTACGATGAAATCCTTTTCCAGAGTCTTAATAATAAATTCTCTCTTGATGTTGCTACTGGCAGGGACAGTGTTAGCCGGACCGCAAAGGCGTGATCACTTTACGGAGAAGGAAGTTGAGCAGATCAAAGACACTCAGTTCCTGGATAAGCGCATCGGCGTATTCGTGAAAACAATTGAACGCCGACTCCAGGTTCTAACCGGCACGAGCGCTGATACAGCCAAGCAGCAAAAGAAGGATGCTGAACTCTACGGAGAACTGCCGACCGGTTCTCGAGCCGAATTGATTGGCGACATTGGCAGAATTCTTGATGAAGCGATCACAAACATCGACGATGTCAGCGCTCGTGATGAAAAGAATCCGCTGATACCGAGGGCTTTAAGGGCACTGGCCGCCGAAGCCACTCGCGTAGTCGAACTGCTGCGCCCGATCCAAGCTGCCGCGAGCGGTGGAGCAGAGGGCGCCAGCTTTGAGCAAGTAACGGAGCACGCGGAAGCGATTCTTGCAGCCGCTAACAAACTTCCTCCGCCCACCGAAACGGAAAAGAAGAGCAAGACAAAAAACTGACGTCGAAATGAAATAGGGGGCTTTCCAGCCCCCTACTTGCTTTTGTCTATTCCTTACTTCTATCTCAGCCTCGCGATTTCTTTTTGACTTCGGCGCTGACTTTGTTCGCTTCGTTATCCAAGGAGGCGCCGGCGCTGGCCTCATCGCCCTCTTCCTTTGACGTTACGCTTGACTGCATCAGTGGTGCGGTTTCGCCAACGGCAAACAGTTTGAAGTCGACGCGCGATTCCGTTTTATCAATCCCAGTAACGCCTGCGGCGCGTCCTAAAAATCCGCCGAGCTTTTTCGCAGCTGACGTCTTCATAGTGGTGATGTCGGTGTAGAGGATGAAATCGACCTGCCGTGCTTTTGCCTCAGCCTCAATCTCGGCGGCAGAGATTCCCGATAAGGGGACTGCATCGATTCCGCCGCGCACAACGATCCCGGAAATCAAACGTTGACGTAGTGTTTCTAACGAGACCTGGCGATCGGTTCGATTATTGATTGCGACAACACCCACGCGAACAGTTCCCGGAGCTTTCGTTGTCGCAGCTGCCATCGAGGTACTCGGATTGTCCGTGCTTGGTTGCGGCTGACTAGGCTGGCCCATAATGGAAGACATCGTCGGCGCTGACGCTGTCGGCGCTGCATATAGTTCCATCGAGTTCGTCGTCTCCGTGTAGCCGCTAGGGATTTCGAACAACGCCACATCTAGAGGCTCGCGAGAGAGATCAAGTACCTCTTTTGTTGAGGTAAACATTGCGTTTCCATCCGGCCCGTACATCGTCGTGGTCTCGATTAACGGATAACCTCTGCGACCCGAACCTAATTGCTTTGTGACAACTCGATCCCGACATCCTCCTTGTGCCATGGCGCGACTGGCCATCTGCGAATGTCCCAGGTCGCAATCGAGACCGTAAGTGAGATCGATATACCAACCATCAATCTCCATGCGCTGCTTCACCGGACTGCAAGCGTCGGGAGACGATTCCATCGTCATCGTCATCTTGATGTGACGAGCAGTGAAACCAAACATCTCTTTCCGCTCGCCGGTGTCATTTACCGTCGTGGTGTAGTTGACTACTCCGCCACGCCGGACCGGCTCAGATGCTGGCGTCGGCGCGGTATTGCTCGGAGTCGTGTTCGACGAGTCAGCCGTTTGCATAGGCGTGATTACATATTTGCGATTCGCATCGCTAACCTGAATGGTGCGCTTCAAATCACATTGCGTGATGTTGATGATCTCCATTCCCTGGCCCATGCGCATCTCGCTGCGCTCTCGTTTACCTTTAATCATAGTCGCACTCTCGTACGACTGACCTGAGGTGGTCGTCCGGTACTTGATTCTTAAGTCGGCTTGCGGCGGCGGCCCCGGTGCAGGATTTCTCCGGCCGCGTTGCTGTTGCGCGAAGATTGCAGATACTGAAGCCAGGAAAATGAACGTGAACAGGATTGCGAAACCCCTAGACCTTAATCTCATCATTACTCTCCTTGATTGGTTTTATTGATCCGCCTTACCGGCAGTGAACTTCAAAACTTAATCGCGCCCTTTACGCAAAGTCTCCGTTGCGCGTTTCATCACTTCGACGATCCGCTCTAACGCTTCCCTCGCGTTATTGCCGTTGCGATCGTCCAGCCCTTGCCGGAAATCCGGCAAAGGTTGCGCGGCATATCCGGTATAAAAGCCAGGCGCGTAAATGTGATGCCGGTACCAGGGCCGGCCCCGCAACCCGCGATCGTCTGCGAAGTCGCGCTCAACTGCGATCAGGACGTCGTTAATCTTTTTCAACTTTGCCACAGCACGAGGATGGCGACCACTGGACTCCACACGAGTGCGCTCTACTTCCAGGACTGTTTCTTGCCGCTCCTTTTCGATTCGCGCAGCCTCTTTAGTGAAATCATCGATCGCGTCAATCATCGCCTTCTCATTTAAGCCTGCGGCAAGCTTCACACGTTTCGCGGTTTTCATACTCTCGTTGAAGAAGTCGCGAATCTGTTTTGCATAGTCAGTATAGTCAAACGGTAAGGCTTCGGCATCTGCGAGGCGCAACGCCACCGTCCCCCATAATTGAGCTGCCGCCACATGATAAACGAACCCAGGGTCGCCAAATCGTGACATCCAGTTGAAAGAATCATAGGCCGAGTGGTAGACGCCATAATCGCCGCCGAAACCCATATCCAGTGAAGGAATGCCGAGATGTTGCAGGAAGGGTGTGTAATCTGAACCCGAACCCAAAGCACCAATACGTGCCTCGGCAATCGCGCGATCAGAACCGGACTCAGCATCCGTTAAGTCAGCCTCAGGCTGCGTTCCCTGGAAACGATCCTGCCATTGCTGATAGACGCTCTTTCCGGTCTTCGGATCGCGCACATCGCGCGTGGCGGTTCTAATCAATTTCCATAACGAGGGCACCGATGAGGCGCCGAAATTCGGGCCCGACACCGCCGAGTCCATATTCAAATAGGCAACTGCTTTCTCCCGCAATTCGACTGCGTGTTCCTCGGCCCATTCAACTGAACCAATCAATCCATATTCTTCCCCGTCCCAACTACAGAGCACGAGCGACCGTCGTGGTTTCCAACCCTTTTTCAGGAGTTCACCGAAACCCCGGGCTGCTTCAAGCATCGCCGCCGATCCGCTGTTCGGATCGACCGCCCCAAACGTCCAGGCGTCGCGATGGTTGCCCATGATTACCCAGCGGTCCTTTTCGTCAGTGCCGTCGATGCGCGCAACTACATTCCAGATCTTGCGAATCTGGTAATCCATTTCTGTTTTCAAATGGACGCGCACGTCGTTCGTGCCGCCTACGTGATAAGGAAATGGCAAACCTCCCTGAAAACCAGCCGGGCGCACCGGTCCACGCAGAGGTGTTAACAGTCGACGAGCATCACCATAGGAAATTGGTTGTACGGGGATGTGTGTGAGGTTTGTTGCTTCCTCGATCTTGATTCGCTCCGTGCCGGGAATGGAGGGCTTTCCCGGTGTGAGAGGATCTCCAGGATATTGAAACAGGTATTGTACCGAGCCTCTTTGAGCTGAAGTCTCGGGACGCCACGGTCCTTTCGGATAAACGTCTCCCTGCATATAGCCGTCGTCAGCAGGATCAGAATAGATGAGCAAACCCACCGCGCCATTTTCTTCAGCAACTTTTGCTTTCACTCCACGAAACGAATTGCCGTAACGAGCGATCGCAATTTTCCCCTTCACATCTACGTTGAGCTTCTTCAGTGCTTCGTAATCGGGCGGTAAGCCGTAGTTGACGTAAACGAGGGGCGCCGTCACATCGCCGCTGGGACTGTAGCCATTAAACAGGGGGATGATCTTCGGATTAGATGAAGATGGATCTTCAGGAATCGCTGCTTCCTTGAGCGTCAAACGCTCGCGATGAGGGCCAACCAATTCAACCACCGCCGGTCGTTTGGGATAAGGAAGCAACACGTCATATTCCTTGAGCTCAGCCGCCAGACCGAAACTGCGCATCTGGTCACGCACATAGATCGCGGTCGCGTAGTCTTCCTTTGTTCCGGCAACATGCGGCTCCGCAGTCAGCCGCCGCGAGTGTTCGCGCGCGGGGCTGGCGGCTGGCACAGCTCGAAACTGTTCCTCCCGGCTTCGCTGCGCCGCGGCGCCTGCCGCCGAAAAGCCATCAAGCGAAGTCGACGTCTGTGGTTGTGAATAACCGACACGAAGCGAACTGGCGAACAGCGATGAAATCAGCGTGATAGAGAGAATAAGAATCGACCGTGAGCTTTTCACTGATTGATGATTCTCCTTACTTCCATTAGTTGACTAGGTGAAAAGCAAACTTGTGCTGAACATTTTCCGCTGCGGCTCGTAGAATAGCCGAGGTCAACATCATGGACAGCAGATATTATCCCGGGGTGGAGATAGACGTTAACAAGCTACTCGTTGAGCTTCGTAATCTATTTGACGATGATTATGAAGTGCAAACGATGCAAGTGGCCGCGACTAGTGTGTTGCAGGCACGTAAGTCTAGCACGCTCCGAGATCTCACAGGACTCTCGACTGCTCTGACGATCAAAATCACGCCGGAAGAGGGTGGCACGCGTGTCGAGATTGGCATGCAGAAGTGGTTCGACAAAGCCGCTGTCGCGGCCGTGGCTTTGGTGCTTTCCGCGGGCCTGCTCCTGGCCCTACCGGCGCTGGGCGCCTACTGGCAATACAAGATTACAGAAGACGCATGGAAGACAATTGAAGCTCACATCGCCAGCAAGGCCGGCGGTTATGTTCCGCCGTTGCCGGGACGCTGCGGAACGTGTGGCGCTGCCAACAGCGCCGGCTCGGGTTTCTGCTCCAGCTGCGGCGCTAATTTGAATGTCGGCCGTGCCTGTTCTTCGTGCGGCGCTTTGCAACGAGAGATTTCAGCCCGGTTTTGTAATCGCTGCGGAAAGCCTCTTTAAGTACAAGGTCCAACGTCCAAGGTTCAAAGTTCAAAGTTCAAGGTTCAAAGTTCAAGGTTCAAAGTTTAAGGTTTAAGGTTCAAAGTTCAGTGTCTTCTTGGAAGTGTCAAAGACCTTACATAATGAAAACCTCGAACCTCGAACCTTCGAACCTCGAACCTCGAACCTGGAACCTTGAACCTCGAACCTTGGACGTTGGACTTTGGACTCTTAGTATTTAGTCGTGTCTGAGCGCCTTGACCGGATCGATGCGCGCCGCCCGCGCGGCCGGATACAAAGCAGCCAGAATAGAAATGATGAGGGCAAACAGAATCGCTCCGGCTGAGAGCCACGGCGGTAAGGAAAAGAAGTCAACGTAAGAGGCGCCCTGCGGTTTGAGAATGAACCGATAAGCGAGTCGGTTTGCCAAGCCATCGACGCCCCAGGCCACCAGCGTTCCGATCACTCCACCAGTCAGCCCAATCACAGCGGCTTCAAAGAAGAAGATCAGCTTGATCTCGCGATCTTCCGCGCCGATGGCCTTCATGATTCCAATTTCGCGCGTGCGTTCCAGGATCGACATGACCATCGTGTTAGCGATTCCAAATGAAGCTACCAAAAGCGAAATGCCTCCGAGCAGGCCCAGCACGGAATCGAGAATCAAGAACACGGTGCGCAATTGTTCCAACTCATCCACGATCGAAAAGCTACTAAATCCCGCCTCGGTTAATCGCTTGCGCACTTCAGTCAACGCTACCGGATCGTTAACGCGCACCACGGCCGAGTCGTAGCCTTCGCTTTCTCCGTCGCCCAAGGCGCCGCTCTGACGAGCCAACTCCAATGCGACCTCGCTCATCGGACCGCGGTGTTCCAGCGTCCACTTTCGCGCTGCCGGGAGGGGGACGTAGATCCCCGCGCGCGGCATCAAGCCGCGAAGCCCACCCTGGCCCGGTCCTTCTTTAAGTTCAGTTCTCAAGACACCGGCGATCTTGAAGGTGTGCGTCACCAGGCCCGCGGATTTCACATCTGGCTCCGGCTCGCCCAGCGGAATCCCAAAAAAGTTTGTGGGTTCTTCTTCGTCTGCGTTTGCACTTCGATCCGAGGGGGGCGCTAAAAACTCCAGGGTTTGACCAGCAGCATCAGCGAGGTTTTCGTAACCAAAGTCGCGCGCGAAGCGCTCGGTTACGACCACTTCATCGGCATCCGCCGACTTGATCATTTGTCCGGCAATGAAGTCCTGAAAGCGAGTCGAAGAATTGGGAACCGTCGCGCCGCTCGCTGGCTGGGTTAAAACTTTGCCGTTGGCGCGAACGTAGGCCGTGAAGTTTATGGAAGGTTCGACATACGCTACGCCCTCGATCTTGCTAATTTCATCGATCGCAGTGTCGTCGAGAATGCGCGACGGTGTGTTACCGGAGTTTGATCGTCCATCGCGGCGCTCGTCATCTCTTCTGCCTGAGCGGTCAGCGCCTGCGGATGCCATGTTGCTTAGGCTGCGCCCGAACACGCGAATCTCACTGAAAAGATCGAGAGCCTTAAAGCGTTCCAACATGTTCCCCTGGAGGCCAAGACCGAACGAAACCATGGTGACGATCACGGCAACGCCAACGATCACACCCATGGTGGTCAACACCGCACGGAGTTTCGCCTGTCGCAGGTTTCTAAAGGCCAGCTGAAGTATGTCGATAAAACTCATGATGCGTATTGGGTATCGGGTGTCGGGTATTGGGTGTCGGGTTTCGGGTGTCAGGTAACGGGTGGCGGGTGTCGGGTGCGTGTGTCGGGTATTTGGGTGTCGGTTTCGGATGTCGGCATCCTCAACACAAAATCAAAACTCTAGAATCGAAACCGCCACGCGCGATCCGATACCTGACACCCGAAACCCGACCACCGATACCCGAAACCCGACTACCGACACCCGAAACCCGACCACCCGACACCCGACACCCGACTACCGATCCCCTAAGAGAACACCAACTCCACCGCCTCCGTCGTCCAATCCGCCAGATCCTTTGTCACCACTTCAGCACCGGCGCTACGCAATTCCGCGTCTGTAACTGTATTTGTGACGCCGAGCGTCCGCATTCCTGCAGCTTTGGCCGAAGCAATCCCCGGCGGCGAATCCTCGATCGCCAGACATTCACTTGCTTGCAACGTAGACTGTCCCGCCTTTCGCCGGTGCTCATTCAATTTCTCCAACCCCTTCAAGTAACAATCGGGAGCCGGTTTGCAAACCTGCACATCTTCCGCGCTGACCACGATTGCAAACAATGGACTGAGGTTGGCACGCTCGAAGATGTATCCAATCTCTTCGCGGTTCGCCATGCTGACCAGACCAAGTGTGAATTCGCGCGACGCAGTCTTCAAGAAAGTTTTAACTCCATGAAAGAGTGGCAGGTCGTCAGTTAGCAGGCGACGATGAATCTCAATTTTGCGATCCTGAACAGCTGCCAGGTCGGCATCTGTCAGTTCCTTCCCTGCCTTTTCAAAAGCCGCACGGACAAAAGTTTGATCATCCATTCCCAGAGCTTGCAAATACTGCTCCGGGGTGAGCGGCACACCGTAAGGCTGAAAAACTTCCTGATAAGCCTTCATCTGCAACATTTCGTCGTCGATGATGACGCCGTTGAAATCAAACAGAATCGCTTTAATCATTCTTTCTCTCGTCCAACGTCCAATGTCCATCTTCTCGCGGCGGGGCGCTCAGACCTTCTGGTTACTCCACTCCTGGACTAGCATTTTTGACGTTGGACGTTGGACCTTGGACTTTGGACTGACGTAGGTCTTCAATCATCTTTGGCAGCCGCTCAGTCTCCAATACATCAAGGCGACGTAAAACTTCAGTTAGCGAGAGTTCGTTCTTTAGATTCACTTGATAGTCGAGATCTGCTCGCAACCGATCTTTTTCACCCTGTCGATTCTGCGACATCATGATGATGGGGGCCTGCATCCCGGCGACGACGGCCAGCGTTAAGTTCAGCATCTGGTAGGGCGCCGGATCGAAACCTTTCAATAGAATGTAAGAGTTGAAGATGATCCAAAAGAGGATCAGGGCCATGGACGCGATGATAAATTTCCAGCTGCCGCCAAACTCGGCGATCATGTCGGCGGCCCGATCGGCCATCGTCGCGCGCGCGCGTTCCTCGTCATTAGCGTTGCGTGAGACGCGACCGCGCAAGAGTTCATCAGTACGTCTGAGTCGATCGGTCAATGCGGCGAGCATTTCCAACGCCATGTCGGGACTGGAGCGCACGAAGGAAAGAAAATCCTGCCGCGACAATATCGCCAGCCGTGCATCGGCTATCACTTGCGCGTCAGCAGATCGTTGCCGGCCATCAATCAAAGCCATCTCGCCAAAAAAATCGCCCTGCGCGTTCTCCGCGAGCGTAAGTTCGTGGCCATCGTTATCGGTGATGCTAATCCGCACACGCCCGCTTTCGACCAGATACATCGCATCACCACTCTGTCCTTTGCGAAACAGCTGCGTGCCACTCGGCACATCCTTAAACTTTAAGAGGCTGCGCAAGGAAGAGGCTGTTTGATCATCAAGTGAGGCAAAAAGCGGAACCGAGCGCAGGGATTCAAGCGTCATTTCTGATGCATTGTCAGTCATAGATTACCTCAAACTAGAGTTTTCATTTAGGGTTTTGTGGTTGGCTTTTGGTCTTTGGTCTTTGGTCTTGGTTAAGACTTTCTTGATATGTGAAAAACTCAAAGGCCCAAGGCCAAAGACCAAAAGCCTAAACCGTTTTTCCGTCCTTCATCAAAACAATGCGATCGGCAAAACTGGTTGCCAGCTCGTGATCGTGGGTCACCATCAGAATTGTTAGCGAGTCGTGATTGACCATCTCACGCAACAGGCCCAGGAGTTCGTGAGCTCGAGTTGAATCGAGATTCCCGGTCGGCTCGTCCGCCAGCAAGACTTTAGGACGATTGGCGAGTGCCCGAGCGATCGCGACGCGCTGCTGTTCACCACCTGACAATTCCGACGGCCGATGAGTCAGGCGATCTGCCAGTCCGACGCGACTTAAAAGCTCTTCCGCTCGCTTCTTCCGTTGCAAACCACGCAATCCGCCAAACGCCAATGCCAGTCCCACATTCTCAGCCGCGCTCATCGTAGGTACTAGATTGAAGTTTTGAAAGATCATCCCCACTGAAAAGCGTCGATAACGAGCCATCTCTTTTTTGGTAAGCGGTCCCAGTGGCCGCTCCGCGAAAAACACGTCGCCACTCGTGGGATGGTCTAAACCACCGAGCATGTTGAGCAGCGTCGACTTCCCCGACCCGGAGGTTCCCTGAATCGCTGCAAATTCACCTTCCTTAATCGCTAACGAAACATGATCCAAAGCAGCCACGCTTGAGCTGCCCATCTGATAGATCTTTGAAACGTCTTTCGCTTCCAGAATCGCCGGCATAATTTCGTTTGTTACGTTAGGCGGAGACTGCAGGCCGACTGACGCCTTTGCGCACAACACGCCACAAGTCGAATTGCTCTTCATCAAAGCCCTTCAACTCCATCACGAAAGGCGCCGCCTGCAGATTGTACTCAGTTGAATTAAGAAGTTCCCTAACCTCCGGATCATTGTAAACCGCTGCGGAGATTACTACGTCGTTTCCCGTTGAAAGTCCTTCGAGCCGAGCAGCCAAATTGACTGTGGATCCAAAGTAATCGAGTCGCTCATTCAAAGTAACGGCGATACACGGTCCGATGTGAATTCCCGCTTTCAATGTTAACGGCGCGGTTCCCGGCGGCGGAGCTCCAAGTTCCGCTTGAGCACGCAACATTGCGCTCAGTGCGGAGGCGGGATTGCGAAAGACTCCCATCACCGCATCGCCGATCGTCTTCACCAGAGCGCCATCGGCTTCCGCGATAGCTCTTTTTAAGACATCGAAGTGATTCATGACGCGACCAAAGGCGGTGGCGTCACCAATGTCGCGATACAGACGCGTAGAATTTCTTAGGTCAGTAAACAGTACCGTTAACGTACCAACCGATATTTGATCTCCCGGGCGTAGCGCCTCGCTGGAAAAGAGATCGCGGAAGATTTGCAGAGCGGTTACTTCTGCGGCGGTTGCGGCCTGATCACTCCACGATAGCCGCTCAAGAATGAATAGGTGCTCCGCATCACTGGCGTTCTCAAGATTCAAGGTGGTCGGGGAGGAAAGATGCAGCTCCGGTCCGGTGAGGTCCTCCGAAACAGTAATAGCTCCTGCTTGTTCGCCACCTGCATCGATTGTCAACAAGCGTTCGCCTGACAATTCCAGAACTCTTAACCGGTATCTACCTTCTTCCAAGGGCAGTAGCACAGTCCGGCTGGTACGCGCCGCCAATAGTTGCTGAGCAATGACGTGAGGCGTTCGTTGCGGACTGCCGATACAGTAGTTCTTTACATCTACCGTTCGCACCGAAGCGTTGGGACGAAAAGTGATTTCAACAAACCGATCGAAGTTCACCGTGAAATCGATACGACAAGTCTCGCAGTGCACTTTCGAACTGACTTCACTCAATGAGCTCTCACTTTCCTGCGGTCCACGGCACAATGGGCACAACAAATCCCAACGTAAATCGAGCAGGCCGGCTCGCGTCGCCCGCAAACACGCTTCCAGCACTTCACGCCGTGGCACGCCCCAATTGTCCGCTAAAACATAAGGGCCGATTCGAGCAACGGAGAAGTCATCGCCATGCTGAACGAAGTCTGCCAGGCGTTGCGCTACTTCCGGCCTCACGCCTTCAGCGGTAAGCCTAGCCTCGATTGTCGCAACGCGATCGCGAACAGCAGCTGAAAGCTCCGGACCTGCTTCTGCCACCCTTGCGGTATCTTCAGTCGCAACCGCTTGATCGTAACGAGAAAAAGCCGAGGCAAACCGGCGCGCGCTAATCTGGCCAATCTGTAAAGGAATCACCAAGAATCCCAGCAAGGTCTTGGGTCGCGCCCAAACTTGGTAACGCAAGTGCGTTCCCCCACTTGTTTGCGGCATCAATTCGGCGAGTACCCTTAATTCAGCTACGGGGCCTTTAATGTATTTTCGCGTAACACCAAAACGCGCTGGTCGAATCCATTCGAAGGGCTGCTCTTCCCATTCAACCGGCAATCCGAGAAACGACAAGCGCAACCGGCGCCGCGCATTTCGCAATCGCTGCCGCTTCTCGCCATCGGTGACCGAGGGCACACCCGTATCGCGATTGAACCGATTGGTATCGGCGACGAACGACCAGAGGCGTTCGGGATCCGACTTCAGCTGATATTCCCAGACGTAATGAAATTCACGGTAAGACATGCACGTCAGCGCAGACCAACAAAAAGGCAAAAGGTAAAAGCAAGGCGATCAAGCCCGGCTTTCACCTTTCTTGTGTTATTTCCCGAGCTAGATCTCTTTGTATTCGGAGTCTACATCCTCAGTGGACGAGGCCACACGGTAGTTTCTCGACTGCACTTGTTTTGTAATTAGCAGATCGTCTTTGGTCTTCAAAAGATCGGCGCGGTTATAGACTGACAGTTCGAAATTGTAACCATGAGTGATGGCGTCTTTGGGACACGCTTCAACGCAATAGCCGCAAAAGATGCAGCGTCCATAGTCGATGTTATAAACCTCGGCATAGCGTTCATCGACACCGATGCGTTCCTCAGCAGGACGCGGATCGTCTCTGGCAACGATGTAAATACATTCTGAGGGACAGGCGGCTGCGCAAAGAAAGCAGGCGACACACTTCTCTCTTCCCAACTCATCGACGTGCAACAGATGCTGACCACGATAGCGCGGCTGCAACGTAACCGGATCTTCCGGATACTGCACCGTCCACTTTCTTTTAGGGATGTAGGACAAGGTCACGCCCATGCCTTGAATGATTGCTTTAGTTGATTCGATTGCGTCGCCGATGATGGACATGTTTATTTGGTCTTTGGTCTTTGGTCTTTGGTCTTTGGTCTTTGGTCTTTGGTCTTTGGTCTTTGGTCTTCGGTCTTCGGTCTTCGGCTTCGCTGCTACTACCTGCCTCTGCCTCCTGCCTTCTGCCTCCTGCCTCCTGCCTTCTGCCTCCTGCCTCCTGCCTCCTGCCTTCCGCCTTCACGGTTCTATCCGCTCTACCTTTGATCCAACAGCTTGCCAACGTGCGTCTCGCCAGACAAATTTGTCTATAAAACTATAAACAACCTCCTGGCCTTGAACACGCAGTCTAAGCTTGCCTGTCAGTGTGGCACGATCTCCGCGCAATGCAACTTTTAAATCTTCAAAATCCCATTTCTCAATCAAGGTATCTGGCGTCGCGGTTCTCAGGTATTCAGCTTTGCCCTGACTCTTGTTATCGGTGGATGTGCCTACATAGTCGTCAGCTAAAATGTAATCCAACTTGCGCTTGTCGGCATTGATATTTGCAACAGTCCATTCATGCTCAATAGACGTTAAGTCCGACAGAACTTCAGCAGTATCAGTGGGTGGTGGGGCTAACTCGCCTTCGCTAACGTCCGCGTTTTCATTTGCTGAGGCATCTTCGTTGTTTGCATAGGTATTGGCATTCGCCACTGAATTGGTATTGGCGTTGGAATTCGAGCGCTCGATGGCCCTCACATTTGAATTGTTAGCATTGGCGCCGCTGCTAAAAATCCTAGGAGCCATCACCTTCAGAGCAATGCCTAAACCCGCGATACCTATTAATAGCGCCCCAACAATTGCGAGCGCCCAAGGCCAAACTCTGCGTTTCTTTCCAGCCGGTTCAAAGGATCCCGGAGGCTGATAATCGCGCTGCCAATCGCGCGGTACGTAAGGTTCCGTTTCGGAGGAAGCGCTGCTCTTTTCTGTGGTAGGTGAAACGACAGTAGTTTCATCCGCAGCATCAGGAACTGCTACCAGCGGCGTACCGTCGTCAATGCAGAAACTGAGGTTCTGATCCGTGAAAGTCTTACTACAAGTCGGACAGCGTTTCATTCCCATTTATGAATCTGATCTTACGTTCTAGTTCGAAACGGCCCCGGCAAACAGCATGATTATCCAGATTGCCATGATCACCAAATAGATCACTAACACTATTGCACCCAATATCACTCCGATCAGTGCCATCGGTTTGCCGCCGTACTGGAGGGGATTTTTCTTAATCTGAAACAGTGCGACAATTCCCAAAACCACCGCAAAAAGAGCAAAGAACGGCCCACCACAGATCCAGCCGAAGGTGATCCCGATTATCCCCAGAATCAGTGACGCTGCGGCGAGCGTCTGCTGCTGGGTCGCGGGCCCTCGGATTGCGGGCGGTGGTGGCGGCGTCCATTGAGCGGGTGTGTCGTTGGCCCAACCATATGGTTGCGGAGCGGGCGGCGGATTTGACGCAGGCGCGCTTGAGCTATCTGCTGGTGACGACGACATCAACACGGTGTGCGCCTCATCAGGACTCATGCGCACGAGAGGCGTGCCATCGTTGGGACAGAAGCTTAGATAAGGATCGTCAAAGGTCCTGTTGCAAACAGGGCATCGCTTCATGCCGGGGGCTCCTGTTTAGACAATCTCGAGCTGACTAAAGAAGTAAGCGATTTCAATTGCGGCATTTTCATCAGAGTCGGATCCATGCGTAGCATTTTCGCCGACGGATGAACCAAACTCTCTACGAATCGTGCCCTCATCGGCTTTCGCGGGATCTGTAGCGCCCATCAGATCACGCCAGCCTTTCACTGCGCTGTCCTTCTCCAGAACCAAAACCACGCATGGGCCGCTCGACATAAATTCGGTCAAGCCAGGAAAAAACGGACGCTCGCGGTGAACGGCATAGAAGCCCTCCGCCTCTTTCAAGGTCATGTGAATCATCTTGAGGGCACGAACCTGAAACCCGCCATCAAGCATGCGTTGAATGATTGCTCCGGTCTTCGCGGCGCGCACCGCATCCGGTTTGATAATTGCGAAAGTAAGGTTACTCATCCTCAATCCTGGGTGATCTTTAGTTAAGTCGTCTGTTTTGAACTTTGAACTTAGTACTTTGTGCTTTGATCTTCGTTCTTCCTATGTTGCTTGAGCGACGTGACTATCGAAGCGGGCCGAGATTCCAATAGCGAACAAAGTACAAAGCACAAAGTACAAAGTTCGAAAACTAAAGCCAAAGTCCTAAAACCAAAAACCGTTTCACATCATTTCTTTCATCGCTGAGCCAATATCCGCAGGCGACTTCACCACCCGAATTCCAGCTTCTTCCAATGCAGCCATTTTTTCAGCAGCGGTCCCTTTCCCTCCGGCAATGATTGCGCCCGCGTGGCCCATGCGGCGCCCTGGCGGTGCCGTTTGCCCGGCGATGAAAGCTACAATCGGCTTCGTCACATGCTCTTTGGCAAACGCGGCTGCTTCTTCCTCAGCCGTTCCACCGATTTCACCAATCATCACAATGCCGTCAGTTTCAGCATCAGCCTGGAAGAGGGTAAGAGCATCAACGTGCGTGGTTCCCACTATTGGATCGCCGCCGATGCCAATGGCGGTTGATTGACCTAGACCGAGGGCCGTTAGCTGGCCGACCGCTTCATAAGTCAGCGTTCCCGAACGAGAGACCACGCCAACGCGGCCTTCGCGGTGGATGTGACCCGGCATGATCCCAATCTTGCATTTGCCGGGAGAAATTATTCCGGGACAGTTTGGACCAATCAGTCGCGTGGGCTTGTCGCTGAGATACTCGCGAACCTTAACCATGTCGAGAGCGGGAATTCCTTCGGTGATGCAAACGACTAAGGCTACGCCGGCATCCGCTGCTTCCATGATGGCGTCGGCGGCAAATGCTGGCGGAACGTAAATCACAGAAACATTAGCGCCGGCTTCGCGCACAGAGTCAGCAACGGTATTGAAAACTGGGATGCTTTCGTGAGTCGTGCCACCTTTGCCTGGCGTGACGCCGCCGACGACATTGGTTCCATACTCCACCATTTGCTTCGTATGAAACGTGCCTTCTTTGCCCGTAATTCCCTGCACTACAAGACGCGTATTTTTATCGACGAGAACGCTCATAATTGGGTTTTGGTCTTGGCCTTCGGACTTTGGTCTTTGGTCTTTGATCTTTGCTTTCGGTCTTAACTTTGCTCTTGACGAACTCTACGTGTAAACCTTCGATTTACGAAAAACAATCAAAGGCCAAAGACCAAAGTACAAAGACCAATAGCGAATTTTGTAAGCAGCACTCACTCCCGCGTAACTTACAACCAGCTAGACAAGTTCAAATCGCTCTCCGTAGCTTGGTACCGAGACTTTCCAACCAAATCTTTCGTGTATGCGCGCACCCATCGCGTTTGCTGCGGGCGGTTCGCCGTGGGTTAAGAAAGTTTGTCGCGGGCCAGCCGGTAAGCCTTCCAGCCAGCGCACCACTTCCTTCCAATCAGCATGAGCTGAGAAGCCACCAATCTTATCCAGACGGCAGCGCACCGGGATTCGTTGGCCAAGAATCCGTACTTCCCTTTCCCCATCCGCGATTCGCCGTCCCAAAGTTCCCGCTGCTTGATAACCGACAAAAACGAGTGTGGTGTTTTCATCGGGAACCAAACGAATCGCGTGATGCAGAACGCGACCGCCTGTCATCATTCCCGAGGCACTTATAATCACGCGCGCACCCTGGGCGGCATTGAGGCTTTTCGATTCCGCTTTCGAACTCGCCGTAATCATTGAATGCGTGCGAAGCGGATGCCTTTTTTGTGCCAGGATGCTCGCGTAATCCTCGTCGTGTTCTTCTTTGCGATTTGCATAAGCAGTTGTGGCCAACGCTGCCATGGGCGAGTCAACGTAAACCGGCAAGACGGGAATTGCCTTCTCGTCCTCCAGTTCCCTGATCAGATAAATCAATTCCTGAGTACGGCCCACAGCAAATGCGGGAATGAGAACTGCCCCATTGCGTTTTGCAGCGTCGTTAATGATGCGCGTAAGCGCCGCCTTGGGGTTCTCTGGATCGTGCAGGCGATCTCCATAAGTCGACTCTACCAAAAGGTAATCGCAGAGAGGCGGGGCAACCGGATCGCGGATGATCGGTTGATCGTAGTGTCCCAGATCGCCTGAAAACAAAACGCGACGACCAGTCCCATCAGCTCCGGCTCCTTCAATCTCCACCAGCACCATACTGGAGCCAAGGATGTGACCCGCGATCCTGAAACCAGCGCGCATTCCCTTTGCCACTTCTACAGGTACGCCGTCATTCGGCAGCGGTCGCACTAATTCAAGAGCGGCAAACGCGTCGTCCTCGTTATAGAGCGGGAGCGCCGGCGTATGCTTGGTGAGCTTATGTCGATTGCGATAGTCAGCATCTTCTTCCTGCAAACGCCCGGCGTCCGGCAAAAGGATCTTGAGTAAGTCCGCGGTTCCCTGCGAACAATAAACCGGGCCTTTGAATCCTTGTCGGACTAATCGTGGTAGGTAACCTGTGTGATCAATGTGGGCGTGAGTAATGAGAACTGCATTAAGAGAGCGAGGATCGAAAGGGGGCTCCTGCCAGTTTCGCTCGCGCAGTTCCTTCAAGCCCTGGAACATTCCGCAGTCCACCAAAACGCGCGACTCTTGAGTTTCAAGTAGATACTTCGAGCCGGTGACAGTGCCGACGCCGCCCCAAAATGAAAGTGTTGCCATTTATGAATCCTGAGTATGAAAGTTGTGTTAGCCAGACTGACGATTACGGCGGTATCCAAAGAACACGATCAACGCGGGCAGCAAAAGCCCCAGGTTGCGCAAAGCTGTCTTCACTCCCAACTGACTGCCGATAATGCCGCCGAAGCAACCACACTCTAACGGCTCTCCCTGGAGCACATAAACGTAGTAAAGCGCGAACGCGGCAAAACCGATCAAGAGCCCCGCGGCGCACAAGGCGCCGAGCCGCACTGTCTTTGGGACCAATAGCAAACCTGCCGTGATCAATTCCGCGACGATTACTGCAATTGTCGCAGGCCACATCCAACGGCTGTAATTTAAACCAGAGGCGGACAGCAATTCGGCGACGTTGGCAGCAAAGGCTTTGAGGATTGCTAACTTGGCTGCGGCGGTGAACAGAAACAGCGCAGCCAAACCGAATCGGCTGACGTGCACGAGCCATTTCAGTACTAACACGGAAACTCGGCGACGCGGTGAAGTTCTGAAAGCATCAGAATTCTCTGCGTGCCCGGGTGCCACAACATCTTCATTGTGCATAATCACCGCGTCTCCGTGTCATGCGTTTAAGCAGCCAACGCGACAACTTTCTCAGCTGCGTCCTTCATGCCCTGGGCCACGGTGAAATTTAAACCCGACTCGCGAATCACGCGCTGCCCTTCTTCCACGTTCGTTCCTTCCAAACGCACCACGACAGGAACGTTGATACCGAGATTCTTCGCCGCTTCGACCACACCGCGCGCAACCATATCGCACCGCACGATGCCGCCGAAGATGTTTATCAAAACTGCTTTGACGTTTGGATCAGCAAGCAGAATCCGAAACGCAGCTTCAACTCGCTCCTGAGATGCGCCACCACCAACGTCAAGAAAATTTGCGGGTTCGCCGCCGGCCAGTTTAATGATGTCCATCGTCGCCATCGCCAAACCAGCGCCATTCACCATGCAAGCGATATTGCCGTCGAGCTTTATGTAGTTAAGGTCAAACTTCGATGCCTCAATTTCGAGCGGTTCTTCTTCGTTCAAGTCGCGCAAGTCGAGAAACTCTTTGTGACGAAAGAGTGCGTTGTCGTCGAAGTTAACCTTGGCATCGAGCGCAATCAAACGTCCGTCCTTCGTTAATAAGAAGGGATTGATTTCCAGGAGCGACGCATCCATCTGTTCATACGCGCTGTAGAGTGATTGCATGAATTTCGCGGCCTGATTGATTAGCGACGCGGGCAGGCCGAGCCCGAAAGCCAATTTACGCGCCTGAAATGATCGGAATCCGACGGCGGGATCAACAGTTTCCTTAAGAATCTTGTCGGGAGTTTTGGCAGCAACTTCTTCGATATCCATCCCCCCAGCTGATGAGGCCATAAACACTGGTCGTCCCGACGCACGATCCAAAACGATTCCCAGATAAAACTCCTTGTCGATGGGTAATCCTTCTTCAATTAATAGGACTCGAACTTCGCGCCCTTCGGGTCCAGTTTGATGAGTAATGAGTTTCATTCCTAACATTTGTCGCGCAATATCTCGCGCTTCATCGGCGCTCTTAGCGAGTTTCACACCGCCACCCTTGCCACGGCCACCCGCATGTATTTGGGCCTTCACGACGACGATCTCAGTTCCCAATTCTTTTGCAGCGTGATACGCCTCTTCCGGCGAACGTGCTACCAGGCCACGCGGCACCGGCACACCAAACTTACTCAACAGTTCTTTACCTTGATACTCATGAATCTTCATGCGAAGTCCTCAGCAAACAATTGTTTTTTGCGGAAGTTGTAAATGTTGGAGCGCAGTGAGTGTAGCCGCCAATTGTAGTAACGAGCAAGTTAGGTGTTGATTCGTGATTGCCGATTGCCAATTGCCGATTGCCGATTAATGCTGGCTATAAATCCAAACGCGATCGACATCGACTAATCGGAAATTGGCAATCGGCAATCGGCAATCATCGGACCTCGAGCATCACCCGTACCAGGCGGTCTGTTATAGTCCGACGCCTGAAAGGAGACGCTTCCATGAGTGAAGTAATCGTAACCTCGTTAACTAATCTGCAAAATGAAGTGCGCTACGGTGCTGACCACACCTTTGTCACTGACGAACCTGTCTCAGCAGGCGGCGAGGATGCCGGTCCCGATCCTTACGTTCTACTTCTGTCAGCGCTAGGCAGTTGTATTTCCATGACAACGATGCTTTATGCGCGACGCAAAGATTGGCCGGTTGAGAAGGTCACCGTGCGGCTCCGGCAAAAACGAGTTCACATTCGCGATTGTGCGGAGTGCACGCAAACGGAAGAAGGCTATGTCCATCGCATTGAGCGAGCAGTTTCATTTTCAGGTCCGCTAACCCCGGAGCAACAGAACCGTCTGCAAGAGATTGCACACAAGTGTCCAGTACACAAAACACTCACATCTGAAATTGTGATTGCGGAACTGCAGGAGAGTTGAAGTGTCCCAGGCAACAGACAAAGCAAAAGGGCCTCCGATTGTTAATATCGAAGGCCCCTTAAACTGGTCGGGACGACTGGATTCGAACCAGCGACCTCACGCACCCCAAGCGTGCGCGCTACCAGGCTGCGCCACGTCCCGTAGAGTTCAAAGTATGTCTTGAAAGTGGAATTGTCAAAGCGACCGACAGCGGTAGGTAATCACTTCTTCGAAGAGGCAAATGCTTTGTTTTGCTTCTCCAGCAATGCCAGGATCTCGCGGAGTTCAGTTGCCACTTTCTTCAGCGCTTCACGATCTTCAGCAGTCTTATGCGACGCCGCTGCCGCGGCCCTCGGACGTTGTCCCTCTTCATGGCCCAGCGTCTGATCGTTTGCTTCAGCATCGCTACCAGCAGCTCTTAGCTTAGACGCCACCTCGCAGTTCATGGGCCAGTCGCTTCTTGGCGCCCGCAATCGTGTATTGATCTTCATAAAGCAGTTCTTTGATCCGGAGCGCCACCTCTACATCGCGCCTGCGGTAAACGCGTTGCCCGGCGCGATTCTTTTGCGGCGCCAACATGGGAAACTCAGATTCCCAATAACGAAGCACGTGCGCCTGAACGCCCGCCAGCTCGCAGACCTCACCGATTTTGAAGAACAGTTTTTCAGGAATTACAACCGCTGGTTGACTCATATTTGCAAATGGAAACTCGTGGTTTTCTCGAAATGCTGGCGTCGGGGTTTTGACTGATGTTAACGGGCGAGATGGCCAGCAGACTGGAGACGGCGGCATGTTACTGTGCAAGATTTAGCGTGTCAATGGTTATATTTACGTGGGCTTAGTTAAAACTATTTCTTAAAAGTATTGCCTTAGGCTTTGGTCGTTCTGGACAGTCCTTTTCCACAACGAAACCTTAAAGTTTTTTAGCAGGGCACATACCTTTAGAGAAGACGAATCTCTGGTGCATGGCAGTAATCAATGTGGGCTGTGGTTCCACTCGGTACAGTACGGGAGCGGTAGCGACCGCTTTCAAGTATCTAATCGATTAAGCTTGAAAAACATTAGTCCCACCCTTCGCCAAAGTCTGAGATTCGAAACTTGGTGTCAGTTGAATGCGGTCGCTACCGCTCCCATACTGTACCGAGTGATTAACAACATTCCACCTAAACCTTTACCCGGTAGACGAGTCTTAGCACGCAAGTTATAATCACGCCGCATACCCGCATCAGATCAGCCGCACATCGGAGGTTCATTGCAGACAGTGACCACGTCACCAACGGTTTTCCGCCTCGCCTCGCGGCTTGATGAAATTGGCTTTTCCGACATCGTAAATATTCGCAATCGCATAATGAAGCTACGGGCTTCAGGAGCCACCGTCTATCAATTCGAAGGCGGTGAGCCATACATGAACACGCCTGACTTTATTAAAGAAGCGATGAGCCGTGCGGTAGCAGAAAACAAAACACGTTACGCGCCGTCGTCAGGCATTCCCGAATTGCGAGCGGCAATCGCTACCAAACTTCGCGACAAGAATCTCATTCCTGCTGAAGATAAAGATGTGATCGTGTTGAATGGGGGAATGCAGGGACTGTTTGGGGCCTTTCAATCTGTGGTGAATCCGGGCGATGAGGTCTTGATCTTCTCGCCGTATTGGACACCAATCAAAGATCTCGTTTACCACTGTCAGGGTAAACCAATTCTGGTGCCGACTACCGAAGCACGGCGCGATGGGTTTGAAGCAACGCTCGCGCGTTACGCAACCGAGCGCACGCGGGCTATCTACTTCAATACGCCGCAGAACCCCACCGGAGTTGTTTTCACACCTGATGAAGCTCACGCAGTGGCACGTTTCGTTCAGGCGCGAGAGCTGGTCGTGATAGCTGATGAAGCATATGAAGATCTCGTGTACGACGGCGCACATTTTTCGATTGCTTCGATAGAGGGAATGTTCGAACGCACAATCACCTGTTTCACATTTTCAAAATCCTACGCCATGACCGGTTGGCGCCTGGGCTATGCCGCGGCATGCGAACCGTGGATGACCGGTCTGAAGAAAACGACGCTCTACTCGTCCAACGGCGTTTCGACGCCCACGCAATGGGCTGGACTCGCAGCCTTCACCAACCATTCGGATATTCTTGAAGAACATAATCGCGCTTATCGGGAGCGACGCGATCGCTTGCTCGCCGGACTGAATGAACTCGGCTTTATTTGTGAGCCGCCGTCGGGCGCGTTCTATGCTTTTCCTGAGGTGTCGCGCATCAGCAGCAACAGCCGCGAGGCGGCAGAGATCCTTCTCGATCGCGCACAGGTAGCCACCGTTCCGGGTGTGGTCTTTGGCGAACACGGCGAAGGTCATTTGCGCTTTTCTTTTTCCACCTCATTGGAAACCATCGAAGCAGGACTTGAATCCCTCCGCCGCAAACTCTGAAACAGAAGGACGAGAATGAGGGATGAAGAGCAGCGGCGAATCGGCTTTACTTCCCCGAAACGCTCCGAGTCTGAACGCAATGAATTTGATCTAATCAGAGAAGTTAAGCAGCGCGCCCTCAACCAGTCTTCCAGCGCCTCACAGAATCAACATCAGACGCTACTCCAGGGCATCGGCGACGATGGCGCGGTTATCAAACAACACGCGGGGCGTGAAACGGTCATTACAACTGATTTGCTGGTTGAAGATATCGACTTCCGCCGTGATAGCACGCCGCCGCGGTTCCTTGGGCACAAGGCGCTTGCCGTTTCGCTTTCAGACCTCGCTGCTATGGGTGCCCGTCCACGTTGGTCACTCCTGGCATTGGGAATCCCCCAGGACCTTTGGGAGAGCAACTTCGTAGATCAATTCTATGAAGGGTTCTTCGAGCTCGCGAAAAGGTATGACGTAAAACTGATTGGTGGCGACGTTTCGCGGACACCTGACAAGGTGGTCATCGACTCGATCGCGTTGGGAGAATGCGGACTTGAGCGATCCGTCTATCGTTCCGGTGCTCGCGCCGGCGATTTGATTTACGTGACCGGGTCGCTCGGTGCGGCAGCTGCGGGGCTCCGACTCATTGAACGCGGCGCGCGTTTCGACAAAGAACATTCTGCCGAGCCTGAATGGAAACTGGTTCAGGAGTTATTGCTAAGACAGCTTCGTCCAGAGCCCCGGGTGGGTTGGGGGCTGGTGCTGGGAGAAGAAAAACTCGCCTCTGCGATGATCGACATTAGCGATGGACTTTCGTCAGACTTAAATCATCTTTGCAGCGAAAGCAAAGTCGGGGCGCTGGTCGAAGTGAGCCGCTTGCCCGTTGATACGCCGGTTGCTGATCTCTGTGGCCGGCGCGCACTCGATCCGTTGCTGCTCGCGCTTCATGGTGGCGAGGACTTTGAACTCCTGTTCACGGTGCATCCTGAGAACGTTCCCAGGCTTCCGTCGAAAGTCGACGGCGTGTCACTTACCCGTATTGGAGAAATTAAAGAAGCCGCCGCAGGTGTTTGCATCTCAGAAGGTTCTCGAGTTTGGGAACTAACAGCGCAAGGCTTCCAACATTTCTGAACTTTACGAAATCAGCCACAGATGAACACGGATAGACACGGATAAAGGAAAAAGAGCCCAAACCTAAGACAACTTATCTTCATCCGTGAATATCTGTGGTTATCTGTGGCTGATTTTATTTCGTGGATCGTCTTGATAATGGTTGCAAGGCGACACTGCTTCAAGAGTAAGGAGACAACCTGTGGCTTGCCCGTTGGACTTTCGCCTGTGATTCGTTTTAAGTTTTCCGATGAAAGCTTCTTCCAACCAACCTGATGCTGAGATTTCGCAACACTCTCTCCGGAAAGATTGAAGAGTTTCGTCCCATGCGCGAGGGCGAGGCCGGCTTGTATTACTGCGGCCCTACCGTCTGGGAATACGGCCACATCGGCAACTTTCGCTCGAACGTCAATGCTGACGTTTTGCGACGCTACCTAAAATTTAAAGGCTTCAAAGTAACGCACGTGATGAACATCACGGACGTTGAAGATCGCATTATCGCCAAGTCGCAGGAAGCCGGGCTCAGCATCGACGACTACACGGCAAAATATATCGATGCGCTCTGGGAAGATTCGGACGCGCTGGGCATCGAACGGCCCGATGTAGTGCCGCGGGCCACACGCCATATTCCGGAGATGGTGGATTTGATTGAACGGCTGTTGGAAACCAATCACGCCTACAAGTCAGACGGCTCTATCTATTACCGCATCAGTTCGTTTCCCGAATACGGCAAGCTTTCCAAGATTAACTTTGCCGGCAACATTGTCGGCGGCAGCGAACGCATCGACACCGATAAATACGAGAAGGAAGACGCGCGTGACTTTGCGTTGTGGAAACAATCGAGCAATTCAAACGAGCCTGGTTGGGACGCTCCGATTGGCCGCGGCCGGCCCGGGTGGCATATCGAATGCTCGGCGATGTCGATGAAATATCTCGGCGAGACTTTCGACATTCATGCCGGCGGCATTGATTTGGTTTTTCCGCACCACGAAAACGAGATTGCGCAAAGTGAAGGCGCCACGGGAAAGCAATTTGTGCGTCATTGGATTCACTTTGAACATCTCAAGGTCGAAGGCGAAACGATGTCGAAGTCGAAAGGAAACTATTTCACCTTTCGCGACATTAAAGCGAAGGGTTATTCACCAGTGGCAGTCCGCTATTTTCTGCTCAGCGTTCCCTATAACAAGCAACTCAATTTCACTTTTGATGCGTTAGCGGGAGCAGAAAAGACTGTCGCTGGCTTGCGTGATTTTCGTGCGCGCTTGAGTGAGGCGAAGACCGAATCTGGCGTCAATGAAGCACTGCGTGAAGCAACCGCACGCGCACTCAGCGAATTTGAAACGGGCATGGACGACGATCTGAACACGTCAGTTGCTTTAGCGGCCATTCACAACCTGACGCGTGACGTGAACACGGCTATGGCTCGCAAGCAGTTGCGTTCGGAGAACCAGCGCGAACTCCTGGAGTTGCTAAGAAGATTCGACACAGTTCTGAATGTCTTCGGCGACGATGGGGCTGGATCGTTGGATGCTGAGATTCAGGCTTTAATCGATGAGCGGCAGGAAGCTCGCCGCCGCCGCGACTTCGCTCGCGCTGATGTGCTGCGCGATGCGTTGTTGCAAAGAGGCATTGTTCTGGAAGACACCAAGGATGGCGTTAGGTGGAAACAGAAATAAGATGACAAAACGTCTTCCCTCAGGAATGCTCAACCTTGCGTCAGCTTATCCCGCCTCACGCCGTAGGTGTGAGAGTTAATAGCCGTGGGCGACGCCCACGGAACGAGGCGGCGAAATTAATCCGACCCTGACAGGGTCGAAGCCCGGCGGAGAATGTTGATTAAGATGTCACGCGAAACCCGCATCAGACCAATGGAAGCTTGGTTGTTTCGACCCTTTCAGGGTCGGATTGAAGTCACTTTTAGCTCCGTGGGCGTTGCCCACCGCTATTAACTTTCACGCCTTCAGCGTGAAGTCGCTCTACCTTCTCGGCTAAGCTAATCATGAAAGACATTCAACTGGAAACTGAGCGATTATTGTTGCGACAGTGGCGTCTCGAAGACTTCGAAACTTACGAAAAGATGTGCACTGACGAAGTGATCATGCGCTACATCGGCGGCAAGACACTTACTCGCATCGAGGCCTGGCGCCACATGGCTTATCTCATTGGCCATTGGGAACTGTTGGGCTACGGACATTTTGCCGTTGAAGAAAAGGCCTCGGGGCGCTTTATCGGTCGCATTGGCTTTCTTAACCCAGCCGGCTGGCCGGCTTTCGAAATCGGCTGGACACTCGCGAGAGAATCCTGGGGCAAGGGCTATGCAATCGAAGGAGCTCGGCGCGCACTTTTATATGCGTTTAAGGAGCTCGACAAACCTCACGTGATCAGTTTGATCCATCCGGAAAACCAAGCTTCGATTCGGGTCGCCGAGAAGCTTGGCGAAAAAGTTGAAGGCCAAACCGAAGTGCTTGGTATACCCGTAATGATTTACGGGATCGACCGACCCGCAGATGTCTCAAGCGAAAAATGATGCAGCGCTGATCGGCATCCTGCAACTCGCCTACTCGGGAGAGCTGGCGGCCGCTTACGCTTATCGAGGCCATTGGAAGTCCCTCAGCGATCCCGAGGAACGGCATCGTATCGAAGAGATTGAAAACGAAGAGTGGCACCATCGCCGGCTCGTCGGCGAGATGCTTAGCAGTTTGAATGCGGAACCGGACCGATCTCGAGAATTGCGCGCCGGCGATTATCGGCCGCGTGTTGGGTTTTCTGTGTCATGTATCCGGATGGCTGGCGCCGATGTATGGCGCGGGACGGCTTGAGAGCCGAAACATTCGTGAGTATGAAACCGCGGCTCACTTCGCTCGTGAATGCGGGCGCGAAGATTTGATCGACTGTCTTTTGACGATGGCAGAAACGGAATGGGAACATGAACACTACTTTCGCTCGCTAGTTTTGACCCATCGTTTCGCAAAACAAATTCCGATTTGGCCCGCGCCGCCGGCGAAGAATTCCATCCGCAATGCTTTCGCAAAGGAAATGGGGAAAAGCCAAACAGCCAATGAGGGGGCGTTTGTTGCGCTGGATTCCCTCGAAGGGAACTAAGACCTAGCTTCCCCATGAACGAGTTTTAGGGTGCTTCGCCGTCGGGTTTTACATAACTATTACATACGGCCGCCCCACCTGGGACTAGGATGGACTGCTTACCTCGCCTTCATTTTGATTAAGTGGACTCGGCGTAGCGGCGACTTCGGCTCGACGAAAGACCCACTCCTGAATTCTGAAGTTCGGCGCCTACAAAAAGGAGACCCATGAAAGTTCTGCTAATCAATCCCGCAGTTTCCCGACACGTATTGGAGCTTTCGACATGCACTTTCGTTTGAAGGGAAACGATCCGCTTATCCGCCACTCGGGCTCTTGACCGTGGCCGCAATGCTCCCGCCCTCCTGGCAGAGACGTCTGATTGATATGGAAGTCAGGCGGCTGAAAGACTCGGACATCGAGTGGGCAGATATGGTCTTTGTCACCGGGATGCTGATCCAGAAAGACGCTTTGGGACGGGTGGTGGATCGCTGCAAAAGGTTGGGAAAGCGCGTCGTGGTTGGCGGCCCGTATGTTTCAACCAGCTCCGAAAGTTTGCCCAACGCTGATCACATCTTCATCGGCGAAGCTGAAACTACGCTGCCGCAGTTCTTCAAGGACCTGGAGCGGGGCGAAGCCAAACCCACGTATCAAGCTGGCGAACGCCCACCACTTTCGCTCACGCCCGTTCCGGAGTTTGCGCTCGCGGAATTGAATCGTTATTCCGCGATGTCAGTTCAGTATTCGCGCGGTTGTCCTTTTTCGTGCGAGTTTTGCGACATCATCGAAATCTACGGACGAGTTCCCCGCACCAAAAGCAATCAGCAGATGCTTGCCGAGCTTGACGAATTGAAGCGCATCGGCTGGCGCGGCACTGTCTTTGTAGTTGATGACAATTTCATCGGCAATAAACGCAACGTTAAAAAACTCCTTCCTGACCTCGTTGCCTGGCAGGAGCAGAACGACTTTCCCTTCTCACTGCTAACGGAAGCGAGTGTGAATCTTGCCGATGACAACGCTTTGCTTGATACGATGCGCGCGGCGGGATTTCGGCGCGTGTTCCTGGGAATTGAAACGCCGGTTGAGGAGAGCCTTAAGGAAGCCCAGAAATCACAGAATCGCGGCAACCTGCTTGAGTCCGTAAAGAAGATTCAGAGTTATGGCATGGAAGTAATGGCTGGTTTCATTGTCGGTTTCGACAACGATCCCGAAGACATTTTCGAACGGCAGATCAACTTCATTCGCAGCAGTGCGATCCCGCTCGCGATGGTGGGACTGCTGACGGCGCTTCCAGACACTCAGCTTTGGCGCCGGCTTAAAAAAGAAGGTCGTCTACTCGCCGAGAGCAGTGGCAACAACACGAGCGATTCTCTGAATTTCGTTCCCAAGATGGATCCGACAGTGTTGGTTGAAGGCTATCGATCGATTTTGCGAACGATCTACAGCTCTGGCGAATACTATCAGCGTGCACTGGAAACTTTGCGACGCGTGTCCGGGACTCCATCCGAACCCAATCGCTACAGTCTAACGAATGGCATCATGACATTTACCCGTATCGTGGTGAGACTTGGCGTGCTTGACCATGAGCGACGCGAGTTCTGGAAGTTCTTCGCCAGTTCTCTCGCGCACCACAGGGAACAATTTGCGCATTCGATGCGACTCGCGGTGATGGGCTACCACTTTCGCAAACTGAACGACAGTATTTGAGAGTGCGATAGCGACCAGATTCAAGAGGCGCAATGCGCAGGTTGGGAAGGGGGCAGTCGATGGGTTCAAGGTGCGACAAGCTCAATGCGCCCCCGCATTAAGATTGCAGATGGTTCCATCTCGAATCCACCATTCATTGCCGTTAACGTCAGAGGCTTGAGTAACAGGCATAGGAACTGGCATTCAAAGTTGAGGCGGGGGCGCGTAGAATTTTATCGCACCTTGAACCCATCGACTGCCCCCTTCCCAACCTGCGAATTGCGTCCCTTGGATCCGGTCGCTATCGTTCCCGTACGATACCGCCTCCGCTTAGACCACTTATGAACAGACTTCTGATCAAATCAATTGCTCCTGTTCTAGTCATCTTCTTTTGCTCATCGGCAGCACAAGCTCAACGTCCAGTGAACCTTCGCCAACTGCGTCAAGAGGTAAAGGCTGAATTTCTGCATGCCTGGGAAGGTTACAAGAAATACGCCTGGGGCCATGATGATTTGAAGCCTTTAAGCAAGACTCACCACGATTGGTATGCGCAACCACTCTTGATGACACCCGTCGATGCGCTCGACACGATGATCATCATGGGTTTCACAGAGGAGGCGGCGCGTACAAAAAAATACATCCTCGATAACCTCTCGTTTGACAAAGATATTTACGTTCAGAATTTTGAGATCACGATTCGCCTGCTGGGAGGTTTGCTCTCTGCATATCAACTGACAGGCGATCGACGCCTGCTATCGCTGGCGGAGGATCTGGGAAACAGACTCTTGCCCGTCTTCGATTCGCCCACAGGTTTGCCTTATCGCTACGTCAATCTGCGAACCCGCAAAGTGCGCGGCGAAGTGTCTAATCCCGCCGAGACAGGAACCCTGCTGATCGAATTTGGCACGCTCAGCAAACTGACGCGTAAACCGATCTTCTACGAAAAAGCAAAACGAGCTTTAGTAGAAACTTATCTGCGGCGTTCGCCGCTCGGGTTGGTGGGAACGAAAGTAAACGTCGAAACCGGTAAATGGACTAACACCGATAGTCACATTAGCGCTGAGATTGACAGCTACTACGAATATCTTCTCAAGTGCTGGTTGCTGTTCAACGATCAGGATTGCAAAAAGATGTGGCAGGAAAGCATTCGTGCCGTCAATCAGCATCTGGCAGACAATCGAAAGGGCTCACCTCGGGAACTTTGGTACGGCCATTCGGATATGAATAGCGGAAAGCGAACCGCGACGATGTATGGCGCTTTAGATGCCTTTTTCCCGGCGGTGTTGGCGCTCTCTGGCGATCTAGATCGAGCGGCGCGGCTGCAAACATCTTCATTCACGATGTGGAACAAGCACGGCATTGAACCGGAAGAGTTTGATTACACAAAGATGGAAATTGTTTCCGCGGGTTATCCGCTGCGACCTGAGATCGTCGAGTCGGCATACTACCTTCACCACTACACGAAAGATCCGCGTTACCTGCGCATGGGAGAATCGCTGTTCCGCGATTTTGTGAAACACTGTCGCACCGACGAAGGTTACGCGGCGCTGAAGAGCGTCATCACCAAAGAGAAGGCCGACTCGATGCAGAGTTTTCTCTTTGCCGAAACCTTCAAGTATTTCTACTTGTTATTCTCTCCACCCGTTGTACTCGACTTCAATAAGGTCATCTTCAACACCGAGGCGCATCCGATAAAGAAGACTCTAAACATGTTGCCCGCATCGAGGCGTCAGCGTTGAGCCTCTCCTTGATCACCGGGCTAAAGCCCGGTGTGAATGACCAAACCAGGTAATCGTGCATTGTTACATTTCGACTTGAGTCAAATTTTTATTCGGCTTCGTCCTTCTTCTTTAGTATCATAGCGGCCTCCAAGAACCCCCCTCAGTTTTCCCTCGACTTAGCTAGTACTCTTCGGCGCCTGGGGTGTGTTCTTATGCGCCGGAGGGTCCGTAGATAGGGTTGCAAATGAAAATCTGAGAGGTCCAATCATGAAAACTACAGTTCGCATAAAGCTGCTCTTGACGATCGCCCTCGGCCTCGCGATTGGGGCCTCGCTGCTTATTTCAAACAAAGCCCGGGCGCAGGAACGACCGAGGCCCAAAGAACCGCCCTCTTCATTCATGCCCGTGATTGAAGAACCCTTTGACGTAGTCATGAAAAGGGACAAGGCGGCAAAGTCGCGCGTGATGGCTGCAGCGCTTCGGCGCCTCGAAGATCGTTACGATCTGACGCGTCGCGTGGATCCTGCGGTGAAGATGGCGCGGGGCAAGCCGATTCCGGTCGGGCCGACGGCGCGATTAAAGGGGGTTACCTGGGAGCAATTGGGCCGCATGTCTCCGGATGAGATCCGAGACAAAGGGCTCTTTCCATATCTACCTTTGCCGCATGTGAACCATCCGGTTGGCGGCATGATCTTTCCGGAGATGCACATCAAGTTACAGCCGCGGCTTGAGCGGTTTGATATGGACTTCGACATCCCGGAACATTTTCTACCGGAATTCCCGCCGGCGATCTTTCTTACCACGCGACCGGATCTGGGAGACGTTTCCAAAGGGCAGCTCGTAACGGTCAATAATTTTTACGAGCTATTTAATGGAATCCTCAATCCGAAACAACTTGACGGACTGCGCCTGCTCGTAACGCAGTTTCCGCAACAGCAATTCAATGCAACCGCGGATCGGAAGACTGAGCGCAATGACGGCATGGAAGGAGTCGCGTGTTTCGACTGCCATGTCAACGGTCATACAAATGGTGCCGCTCATCTGGTCGGAGACATTCGTCCGCAGGAGAACCGGCGACGAATTGAAACTCCCAGCTTGCGCGGCGTAAATATTCAGCGGCTTTTTGGATCGCAACGCGCTTTGAAGACTGTTGAAGACTTTACGGAATTTGAACAGCGCGCTGCTTACTTTGATGGCGATCCGGTAATTGCGACCAAGAAAGGCATAAACATCCTGGATCGCGGACATCAGGTGCACGAGATGTCGGAGTTTCAGGAAATCATGGACTTTCCGCCGGCGCCGAAACTTAATGTGTTCGGCCGACTAGATCGGCGTAAAGCCACCGAGGCAGAAGTACGAGGCGAGGATTTGTTTTTTGGTAAGGCGAATTGTTCTGTCTGCCATACGCCACCGTTTTACACCGATAATCTGATGCACGATCTGATGGTTGAGCGCTTCTTCAAGCCAAGGATGGAAGGCGGGATGATGATCACCAAGCAGGGACCGATCAAGACGTTCCCGCTGCGCGGCATCAAGGAGTCGCCTCCATACCTGCACGACGGTCGCCTGCTGACGCTGGAAGACACGGTGGAGTTCTTCAACCTGGTGCTTGAATTGAATCTGACGGCTGCTGAGAAGAGCGATCTGGTAGCGTTTATGAGGGCACTGTGAATGCAGTGTGCATAGGGCAGTAGGTATTATGCCGCGGATTTTCGCGGATAGCGCAGATCTGAATTGATATTAACGGTTTAATCCGTGTCATCCGCGTAAATCTGCGGCTAATTAATTTGAAGTAGGGACGCCATCGTGAAAAGGCTTAGACCACCGCTCATCAAATCGCTCCGCTGGTGCCTGGCGCTCCGTTGTCCCGCATGTGGTCGCTCGGGCATTTTTGCAAGCCTGTTTCATCTCAAGGATCATTGCGATGCCTGCCGTGCAATCTTTAAACGCGAGGAAGGATTTTTTGTGGGGGCGATCATGGTCGCCGTGGTTACAACTGAAGTCGTAATTGTTCTCGCTTATTTGCTCTCGCTGTCGATCGTTGGACCGCACTATCAGTTCGTAATCAACATCCTGCTGGTGATAGCCCTGCTCTTTCCCGTCGCGTTCTATCACCACAGTTGGAGCATCTGGTTGGCCTTCGACCACTTCATTGAAGGCCTGCCCCACGCCCGCACACCTCGTGCCTAATGGGGCTCGCCCGCACAACATCCGCTCGGCTTCAAATCATCCCGCCACAGATTCACACGGATTTGCACAGGTAAACCAATCAAGCAAAGACGTTAGGGCTTGTCTAAATCAGTGTCTATCCGTGTTCATCTGTAACTCATTCTTACTGGATGCTGCCGATCAATAAGCCCTTCAGATTGAAAACTCGCCGCGCAAGCATGTAGAATCCGAGTTGATGTTCAAGCACGCTCTACACACCCTTCCCCTCGATTCTCGCGCGAATCTCTTCGCCGACTAGCCTTTTCTCTACGCCAAGCGCTTTTTTCTTCCAAAAAACAGCTTTGGAATTCGAAGTTTTCCGCTCCCCCTGCATTAGCGAGCGATCGATAAGGAGAGAAACAATGTCGAGCACCACCATGGCACCGCCCCGTCGCCCCGTGATCAAAACCCCGCTTCCGGGACCAAAAGGCAAAGAGATCATCGAAGCTGACGCGCAATACGTTAATCCTTCCTACCCCCGCCCTTCATTCAAACTTGTCGCCGAACGAGGCGAGGGTGTTTGGGTTGAAGATGTTGACGGCAATATTTTTCTGGATTGCAACGCGGGCGTCGCTGTCTGTTCGACGGGACATTGCCATCCGGAAGTAGTCGAGGCGATTAAGCAGCAGGCCGAACAGCTGATTCACATGTGCGGCACCGACTATTACTACCGGCACATGCCGGCGCTCGCACAGAAGCTTGACGAGATCGTCCCGGTCCCATCACCGACGCGCACGCATTTCGCCAACAGTGGCACCGAAGCTGTGGAGACGGCGTTGAAGCTCGCGATGCATGCAACCGGTCGCGAAAAGTTCATCGCGTTCTTCAATAGTTTTCACGGACGCACCTTGGGATCGCTTTCACTGACTTCTTCCAAGGCCGCGCAACGCCTCGGCTTCAAACGACAGGCATTGGACGTGGTGCACGTGCCTTATCCCAACGAGTTTCGCAATCCGTTTCGCGCCGAAGACTGCGGAGACGGTGGCGCCGGTCAGGGTGCACTGCACTGGATTGAGGAGCGCCTCTTCAAGACGACAACGCCACCGGCGGAGGTAGCAGCGATTATTGTTGAAGCTGTTCAGGGCGAAGGTGGCTATGTACCGGCTTCGAAAAACTTCCTGCAGGGTCTTCGCAGGATTTGTGATGAGCATGGAATTCTGCTGGTGCTTGATGAAGTCCAAAGCGGCATGGGACGAACTGGCAAGATGTTCGCAAGCGATCATCACGACCTTAAGCCCGACATCATCTGCATCGCCAAAGGTATTGGTTCCGGTTTGCCAATCGGCGCAACAGTGGCGCGGGCGTCGCTAATGGATTGGAAGCCCGGCGCGCATGCCTCCACCTTCGGCGGCAACCCTGTTTGCATTGCCGCAGCCTTAAAGACAATTGAATTGTTGGAAGGCGGGCTGGTAAAGAACAGCGCCGAGGTTGGCGCTTATCTCAAAGGTAAACTTGAAGAGTTGATGCAGAAGTACGATTGCATCGGCGATGTACGCGGTCTGGGGATGATGATTGGAGTTGAATTTGTCACCGATAAGCAAACAAACACTCCGTCACCGGAAATTCGCGATCGTGTGGAAGTTGCTTGTTTCGAGCGCGGCTTGATTATCCTGGGCGCCGGCACGAATACGATTCGCTGGTCGCCACCATTGATTTTGACGAAAGAGAACGTCGATGTCGCGATCGAGATATTCGATCAAGCGATTACCGCGGCAGTTATCTAAGCGGTGGGGAAGTTTTGTATTTGAGCCAAGAAGAATGCGTCCTTTAGGACGCTGCCCGAAGGGCGAATAGGCCAGCCGTTTTACGGCTGGTTCTTATTCCAGCACCGTTAAAAAAGGCCGCTTCAGCGGCCTTCTTCATTACGTATTACGAGATGAAAGGCCGTTGAAACGGCCTCGAAGCCAAACTAATCGCTTGAAACCAGCCGTAAAACGGCTGGCCTATTCGCCCTTCGGGCAGCGCCGTAAACGGCGCAGGAGCGAGCAGTACCAAGTACCAAGCTCAGAACCCTCAAGTTTGTAAATTCACATCCGCAAGACCCTTTTTGATTTCATTCATTCGGGCTCGCAGTCGCTCTTCATCAACTCCCGGTAATCGTCCCTCTCGATACACTTCCCTGCCCGCGACGACGGTCAGCACAACGTCACGTCCGGAAGATGAAAAGATAAGAGTGGAAACAGGATCGTACGACGGAATTTGATGCGTGCCGTCGAGAGAGATGATTGCAAAGTCGGCCTGATAACCTTCGCGCAACTCCCCAATTTTGTCTTCCAGCCCGAGGGCCCGAGCACCTCCCAAAGTTGCCGAACGAAATACGTCTTCAGCATTTAAATCACTTTCCGCTGACCCTGCTCGCGACATCAATAGCGCGAAACGGGCTTCTTCAAGCAGATCACAAGTGTTGTTGCTGGCAACAGAATCGCTTCCTAACCCTACCGGAAGATCGCGCCGCACGAACTCGGCGAAAGGTGCGCGACCATGGCCGAGCTTGGCGTTGGACTTCGGACAATGGGCGATACGCGTCCGTGTTTCGGCAATCAGATCGAGGTCGGCGGCATCAACGTTGATGCAGTGCGCCAGCAAAGGCTGCGTTTGCAAGATCCCGTGCCGGCCAAGATAACTAATCGTTGAAAGCGACGGCGGATGCCATTCAATGTTGCGCGTGACCAATCCCTCCGCAAAGCTTCCCTTACCTTCCCGTAACAACATCTCCTCAGCGGCTGATTCAGCAGCATGCATCATCACCGGCAGCCGTTCCGCTAAGGCAAATTCAGCAATCATTTCCAACTGTGGTGCGCAGACGGAGTAGGGCGCGTGCGGTGAAACGCCTACTTGGGCCAGCGGTGTTTGCAGGCGCTTTAGCTGCGCAACTTTGTCACGCAGCTTTTCGAAGTTTTCGCGCGTAAGTTTAGGATCGGGTCCAAACGACTCTTGATAGACAATCCCTCGCAGGCCTGTCTCGCGTAACGCGTTGAGGCTCTCAGCGGCTGAGTCGCTGGCGTCTGCGACACAGGTGATTCCCGCCTTCAAAGCTTCACAGGCACCCCATGTTGCCGAGACACGCAGGTCATCAGGCCTCAGGCGCTCAAGCCTGGCGATTGTTAACTTTTTTAGCCACGAAAAAAAATCGCCCTCCTCGTTGTCGAGGAAACCTCGCATGGCCGTGAGCTCGAGGTGAGTGTGTGCGTTGATCAATCCCGGAACGATCGCCGCTTCTTCAAATGTCTTTATCTCGGCTTCAGGAAAGCGCCGCAACAGATCAGCCTTTGTCCCCACTCCGGCGATAACACTGCCATCGATGACGATGGCACCCGTTTCAATGGGCGCGGAGGAAACGGGCAAAACCCAATGAGCGCTATAAAGAGTTGTCATGCAATTGAAGTTGAAATTAAAAACTATTCAGCTCGAGGCGTCACTGCGACTTCGCACCTTTCAGCTTGCGATAACGCTCGAGGATGGAAGTCACATATGCGCGAGTGGAAGGAATGTTGATGCGTTCGATATATTCGTGCCCCGTCAGCTGCCTGGTTCCTTCTGCAGCTCGATTCCATTCGGCGGCGCGCGTAGGCCCGGCGTTATAGGCCGCAATCATGCGGGCTTCCGCGTCCGGAACATCACGGTAGGTCTCGTAGAACTTTTCCAGATACCAACACCCGATCTGAATGTTGCGCTCCGGATCGCGCAGCAGAGTCGCGGGATCAGTAGCCATCTGTCGCTCAAATTCGCGCATGCCGGTTTCCGTGGCCCAATCGCGCCCGACCCCCGGCGTTACCTGCATCAAACCGATTTCGCCATCCTTCCCAATCTTCCAGGGCCGGAAGTAAGTCTCTTCATAAATCACGCTCCACACCAGATCGGGATCGAGACGATAGATTGCCGCCTGGCGCGCAATTAGCGCGTCGTAGCGGTGGATCCAGTATTGATTAAATAAGTAGAGAGCTAAGAGCGTAGTGAGGATGACAAGGCTAAGAACGATGAGACGTTTCATCAAGCTAGTTCAGCCGGCAGAGCGTGCTTCATTGCGATTCAGTTTCTGCGCTTAAGTGCCGACCAAAAAGCTGCAGGTGAAGTGGAGAGGTCCACACCTTCATATCGAGATCGCAATGCCTGCTCGTCAAGAACGTGACCCTGTAACCACACTTCGGCATCGAGTGTGGCGCCTGGCATCAAACTATCGCCTCGAAGCGCACGTTGGTTAACGAGGACTTCCAACTTGATGTGATCCAGATCGAGGTGGATCCAAAAAAGATCGCTACCGGAAAGCGGATTTTTCAGAGGCTTGAATGCAATCACTGTCCCTGAGAGGCTCCAATCATTTTCGTGTGCGGCGCGGGCGGGGGCTGCTTTCTCGAGCGGCAGCCAGCGAGTTTTGTGCGTACCCTTGCGGACCCGCGCCCGATACGCCAGGCCACAAAGGCCCACATGAAGTTCCTGTGCGCCAAAACCACCCGGACCTACTTCGGTCAAATTCTGCAACTCAAACAAGACCTCGCATTCGCTACCTTCACGATAGCCATGCACTACTGCTTCGCCTTCTTCATCATATTCAGTCAACGCCCACGGGCTGATAGTCTGAATGTAGCGCGCCCGAAATCCGGGGCGACAATCAGCGTAGAAAACATCGCCGCTGCCCGATTCATAGAGGACCGTCCAAACTTCCAGACCTTCACCCAGTTTCCAGCATCGGCCATGCAGAACAGCGCCGCGGCGGCTTACCTGAGTTGGCTCTCCCTGATCGCCGGCCCGTTCGGCGAGATAGTTGAACGCTTTCTCGCTGGGCACTTCCAGGCCAATAGTCTCAAAAGTTGGATTCATAATAAGTTCAGGCAGCCCGAGTTCGTTTTTACTTGCGACGCGTCTTTCTTACTTTTGGTTCGGCAGCTGGTGAGTCATCAGCTCGCGGCGCCCGAGTTTTAAAACCGCGAATTCGGCGTTCCGGACCATAAGCCGGGCGCAAACCGGATCGCACCAACTCTGCAAAGAGATCGACATCATAGTCCGCTTCGCGTGACATCTCCTCACGGATCTTATGCAACACTTCGAGAAACTTTGGACGCCGGTACATCGGCAGATTTCGGATCTTAGTCTTCCGATTTACACTTTCCAACTTTTTGCGAGTGCTTTGCAATTTAGCTACTGAAAGATAGTCGCGGTTTGATTGCCACTTCATTTGGCAATCTCGGTTGCTTCTGAGACCAGAAACTCGGGCGTCACTATCATCGGCACATAAAACCCGGCGGCCGTATTGAATAAACGAATGCGCGCCTGTCTTCGCACGTTTGCGAGGTGACCAAAGTTCCAGGTTACCAGATAATCGATCTTGTGATACGAGGCAATGGCTACATGCATCGCGTCAGCGATGTACTTGCGATGAAAGATTCCGCGCGAGATATATCCGTCGGCCAGGATCGCCACTTCATCAGTTAGTTCTACGTGCTCCAGGGGAGCAATCAGCTTTAGATAGGAGCGCCGGTGCGGTTCAGGAATTCGTTCGAGCTCGCGCGTTACCAGTGGCGAAACCACAGCGCGGTAGTCTGTCATCTCGTGCTCCCACCAACGAATCGTTAAGTCGCGCCGAAACGGCTCGCCGTTATCGAGGTAGGCGCCAATCACTGAAGTTTCAAGATACAGACTTTGCTTCATTGAAATTCCACTTACATCTCGTTCAGAGTCGAACCAGCGCTTTTCGCGGACTTGCTCAGCGGTTCGAGTCTAATTACACCACGCCTGAAGTCAAAAGAAACTCGATAGTGACGAAGGAAGTTGCTTCCCAAAATTCCGGCTTGCGTAAAGCCGGTCGTCTCGTTGATGGTTTCGAGATCCAAAATCGCCGCGCTGATTTGTTCCCGAATCAGAGAACCGAGCATCACGCGCGGCAAGAGCATGGTCTTCACATCTTCAGTGACGCCGGCGGCGCCAAAGATCCGCATCCGATGGGGAGTCATGAAAGTGGACAGCCCTTCAAGCTCCGCCAATTTTTCGGAAACTACTGACACGCTGGCTCCGGTATCGATTATGAAGTTCAGCGGCTTGTCGATTCCCTCAAGCCGCACTTCGCCGCTGAGGAAGCCACTGGACGTAGTGCGCACGGGAATCTCTACAAAATCGGGAGCTACAATCGGTGCACTTCGATCCGCTTTTTGAAACAGGTCGAGATTGTCTGTCTGCCGCGGCCTTACCAGCTTAAAGGTCAGATCGCCGTAATCCAGTGAAGCGAAGAACCGGGAAATAACCGACAGACCGAGATAACCGTCCACAGCAGCCCTGTCGTCATAAAAGTGTCGAATGTAGACAGGCACGTTATCGACCTGCACTTCGCCCACTTCTAACGACGATAAAAATCCATAGACGATTTCAAACTTACCAGCTCCCCCGACTGCGCGGGCCATTCCACCTTTGGCGATTGGTTCGAGGCCGAGCCGTTTGGCAGTTTGATCAGAGATCACCGACATTCCCGAACCTGTGTCCAGAACAAAACGCAATTGCTCCTTTTTGCCATTGATGCGCACTTTGAGAATTGGCCTGCCGTCGATAGTTTCAAATGACAGAGCCGTTGAGTCGCGTCCTGAGGAAACGTAAAGCGGTCCCTGGCGTCCGAGGTAGCGGAGGAAGTTAATCAGGCCGCGAATACGATCGCGACGATCGGCGTCGGTCCTATGAGCAATTGTTAAAAACCGTTCGTAGGCATCTGCCGCTTCCTTGAACATCTCAAAGCGGGCAGCCGCCTGACCCAGACTGAAAACGTAATCTGGTTCATTCGAATCCATGCTCACGGCTTTGCGCAGGCCCTTAAGACAATCGCCCAGTCGGTTCTCATAGAAGTCGACCATCGCGAGGCCGGCTACCGCCATCGCTTCATCTTCATCGATGGCCAGGGCGGTGCGAAACTCTTCGACCGATTCTTTGAAATCCCCTGAAGCGAGAATCGCCTGACCCAGCAACGCATGAGCACGCGCCGAGGTCGGATTGGCCACCAGCACCCGTGCGGCATGATCGTAAGCTTCCTGAAGCCGTCGCTGTTTGAGCAAAGCAAAACTCAAGGCCAATCTCGCGTCGTGGTTGATTACGTCCTTTGTCAGCAACTCGCGAAGAATGATCTCGGCCTGCTCAAAATCGCCTTCCCGCAAATGCCGCTCGGCGCGTTTGAAAGATTTCTTATTATCGAGAGTTGCCGCTCGAATCGCGGTGGGGAGGGCAATGCAAACGACAAAGGCGGCCACAAGTCCGACCGCCGTCATTTGCTTCAAGCAGGGATAACTAAACCGCATGAGCACAGCCTTTCGAATGACGATCCAAAAATTACCGCTGGTTCTCGTCGTCATTCTTAACACACTTACTTCAAGACTTCCCCCGTTTTCATCGACCACAGCACAAGATCGAGTTCATCAAAATTGATTTTCAACTCCCGCGCCACCTCTTGCAATTTCTCTTCCGTCGCTAAGTATCGCGCTCTGGTTGTCGGCGGCTTCGGGTTCTCAATTACTTTCAGATCAGCGAGACACCGCAATACATGCTTATCTAGAATCGCGTGGCCTTTCAGGCCAATATTACGCAGGAAATGACTGGCTTCCTTATATCCTAAGCCCTTGATCTGCTTATCCTGTGCGAGCCAGTCACGACGTTCCAAGGCGTTGGCAAAGGTCTTCAGCCGTTCGTATAAGCCGCGCGGGCATTGTTCGCTCAGATAATTTCGCGCCACCACAATGTACCCAGGCCGGGCTACAGGAAAGCGATGCGCGCCAGCTTTTGTCAAAGCCTGCGTCATCTCTTCGCGCCCGCCATCCTTCAGCAGTGGCCGGACCGCGTCGATGGATTTCAAACCCATGCGTGCCGATGCCCCGGCTGTAAAAATGCAGTAGACGAGTTCTTCCCAAAGACGCTCGTCAGAACCTTCCTGCCAGACTGTTTCAAACTCACGAAGTCGGGCTTGAATTTCTCCTCTGCGCGCGCGGTGCGTGGCACGAATGCTTTCAAATGTAACGGGCAAGTGATTGCGCACTTTGATTTGTCAATAGCGAGATTCTAGGTGTCGGATTCTTACATTGTCAACGCAATTATCCGCTTGCTTAATGGGTCCTGTCGCCGCATCAACCGGCGTGCATCCTTGCTCCATCGTGGCGCATCAGACGACATTCCTCACCGCGCTTGTGGAATTCTCTCCCAAACCGACATGTTATGATTATTAAGCCGAACGCGAACTAAGCTGTCCGGCGCTGAATCAATGATTAGTCGACACGCATTCAGATTTCTTCTTGCCTTTGTGGCGGGCGCCCTCGTTACTTGTGGGCCGTCCTGGGCCCAAAGCCCGATTCCGAATCTGCCCGCAACGAACGCCATTTCATCCCCGACTCCTCCTGTCGCGTTGCCGGCTGCGTCGCCCACTGATAGCCCTACGGCTGAACAGAACGAGGTCTACGGACTACAAGGCGTACTGGTCGAAACTCTTGAGGGCGGTACCGTTTCAACACAGGCGGCCGATGAAGCCTTCAATCCTGCTTCTGCCTTAAAACTTGCGACGGCGCTTGTTGCCTTGCGCACTTTTGGACCGGAACATCGCTTCTCTACCGGCGCCTGGACTGATGGTTCACTGGATAAGACCACCGGGACACTGAACGGTAATCTATATATTTCCGGCCGCGATCCGTCTTTTCACTATGAGCACGGTGTGATGATCGCCCGTCAGTTGAATTTTCTGGGCATCCAAACGGTAACGGGAGACCTGATCATCGGACCTGCGTTTACGATGAACTTCAACTGGTCGGCACGCAGGTCAGGCAGCAAACTCTATAGCACCTTCGACGCGACATTGCGCTCCGCCGAAGCAACTCGCTCATGGCTTTATGAACGTGGATCGTTGGGCGATAAAGCGAGTCTGGCCAGTATGCCCAGTGTCGCGATTATGGGCGAGGTACGCGTTGAGCCGGTGGCCCCAAATGCAAAATTGCTGCTAACGCACCGTTCAAGCAGGCTGGTCGACATTCTCAAAGTCCTGCTTTGTTACTCGAACAATTTCATGGCCGAACGGATCGGTGATTCGATTGGCGGTGTCCAGTCAGTCCGACGCTATTTGATCGACACACTCGGCCTGTCGCCCGACCAAATTCAGATGTCCTCACTAAGTGGGTTGGGCGTTAATCGTGCCAGCCCGCGAACGATGATGAAGATCTTCCGCGCGTTGCGCGAAGAGTTGCGAAAGCACCGGCTCTCAACGACAGACATTATGCCCGTGGCAGGTATCGATCCGGGGACGATGGAAACTCGGTTTACTGAACCACCCTGGCGCGGCAGTGTAATCGCTAAAACAGGAACATTGATTAGGACTGACGGGGGCGCCAGCTCTCTGGTGGGGCAGATGAGAACAGCCAGCGGAGCCACGCTTCTTTTCGTGATCATGAATCGTCGCGGCAATGTGATGAGATTTCGTTCTAATCAGGATTTTCTGCTGATGCAAATTCAAACTTCGCGGGGTGGGCCGAAGTCTTTTAGCTACAAGCCACGCTCGCTGGCCATGAAACTGTCCGACACGCAAAGCAGCTTCGCTGGTGCTGATGATGAGTTTGAGCCCGTCCTGAAGCTTTCTACAGCTCCGCGCTAAAACCCAACTTTAATTAAGCAAAATTTTGCGCCCCGCCGATCGTGAAGATCGACGGGGCGCTTTACCGTCCAACTGACGCGCGCGGCGTGCGGCACCACACACGAGCGGACGATTCGTTAGCGCCGCCCTGGCGGCAGCGCAGCGCTTTAGGATTGCTACTTCCACTAAAAGGCGAAAGGCTGCCGAACTTCCAGAACTGCTTCTTGAAAGGCGACCTCTAAGTTGTGAAGTGAACTTCCAGTTTGTGTCACCAGCGGTAACAGCTTCTTGGTAGGTGTGCGGTAGATCCGCGAAGAAGTGTCAGTTTTTTGGCTATGTTTCTGTTGGCATGATCGTTGCCGAAGAGGCTCGGGCGAGGTTTTACCTTGCGATACCCCGGAACGCGGAGGAGCAATGTCCGTCGAAAGCAAAAACACGAGCGTATTGAAAGCCGGTCACCAGGCTGGATTCACTTTGCTGCAGTTGCTGATCGTTGTCCTGGTAATTGGGGCGATGAGCGCGATTGCGGTGTTTGGGATTACCGAGGCGCGCCAGCGAATTCGCTTGACTAATTCCGCCCGCCTGCTCGCCAGTTATTTGGAGAAAGCTCGTGTTGATTCGATTCGCAGACATGCAAGTACCGCCGATCAGATGGCGGGCGTGACAGTTCTCGACCAGTCTTCTTACCGCGTTATTTACGACATGGACGGCAATGGCACACTCGAAACCCGCGACATCGCACTTCCTAGCGGGATAGTCATCGCAAATGAACCTCTTCCTGTCCCTACCCGATTCGATTGGCGAGGACGATCGGTAACGGTCGCCCTTGCAACTTTGAAGGCCAGTTTCACACTGCAGTACGGCACCAGTGAAGACGATCAACGCACGGTCGACGTCACCCGTTCAGGTGATATCACAATCGATAGTGGCGAATATCTCGACGATGTTCCTAACGTGAACGTCAGTACGGAACTTAGCCCAATCGATTCAGGCTCCCAAATTAACGGCAGCCACGCGCCCACACCGACGCCGACCCCCGAACCCACGCCTGAGGATCCGCGGGAAGAACCAACACCTACACCAACCCCACCACCGGATCCGACGCCCACGCCAGAGCCAACACCAACCCCTGTCCCGACGCCTACACCGGAGCCGACGCCCACGCCAGAGCCAACGCCAACCCCTGTCCCGACGCCTACACCAACTCCGGCGCCGTGTGTGGCTAGCGGTTCGCCTTCACCTCTGTCCATTAGCAAGCACGGGGGCTCTGGCATAGTGACTTTCACGGTCACCGGTGGGTCAGGCGCGGTAGTGTTCGCTAGCGGACCAAGCAACCTGGAAGTGACGGAAATTTCCACGTACACCTTCAGGGTGCTCTCACTGAACAATTCCCGTGGTGACTTCACCTTATATTTCAGCACTCCGTGCGGTTCGAGACAGGTGACAGTTACCGTGACGAACTAGATGTAGTCGGATGGAGAGAAGAATGAGCCGCACCAACAAAACCAAGAATCGCGCCAGGCAGCAGGCCGGATTTTCGCTCCTGGAAACAGCTGTGGCGATGGTCGTGATGATGATCGGCGGGCTGGGAATCGCAGCGGTGTTTTCTTATGCAGTTAAGAACAATACCGGATCGCGTGACCGGGCGACTGCGATTGCCATTGCGCAGCAGGAGATTGAGCGGCTAAGAGCTCTGCCATTCAATGATGTCGCGTTGACGGCAACTCCAGCCCTGCAAGCGGCAACTACCGTGAATAACGGTGGACGCAATTTCTCAATGCGCACCACTATCGTGGACACCACTGCCACTCTTAAAACTATCCAGATTCGAGTGACGCCGCTGACCAATTCGGACCTGTGGGCAACGAGCAGCGTGCAGGTGACGACGGAGCGGGCCGCCTTCACCCTCGGACCGTTCATCGGTGGGCCGTAAGCTGAGGAACTGATTCATGTCGACAACTGTTACTACTAAAAAGCAAGGCGGTTTCTCAATAGTCGAGCTGACAATCGCGATGGCGATAACGCTGGTCATCGCAGGCGCCTCGGCGACATTGCTGAGCCAATCGTTCCGCATGCGGTCCAGAGAGGACAAGCGTTCGGACGCAATCGCGGACGCTCAAAGAGCATTGAACATTGTCTCTCGCGAAATTGCGAATTCCGGCTTCGGTCTAATGGATAACGGCATTGTTCCTGGCGATACCAACAGCAGTTCTATTCGCATTCGTGCCAACCTGAATGCCTACACGCTCGAAGCAGGTAGTGGCGGAGTGACCGATCCGGATGAAGACATTAAGTACCTGCTGTGGATCGACGCGGCGCAAAACCGTCGTTACCTGGTTCGCCTCGATGCAGAGATCGCGAAGGTAGACCGTACAAGAGCGACCACGGTGCTCGCAAACCGACTCGATTTCTTTAACCTTGAGTTCTTCGATGGAAATGGTGCTCCAATCGTCGCCAATAGCGCTGCTGTAGTAAATGCCTGGAAGGTCAGAATCACAGTGGGCGTTGTTCTCCCTGAGGATGGTATTAAGAATACACCCGGTTATCAGGGAGAGTCTTCAGTTCGACTCATCTCCGATGTTGTCCTGCGAAATGCCAGTCAGATCACTTATTGATTCGAGGAATCTTGATGAAGAACCAAAGAAGCCAAAGCAAGTCGAATAACATTGGTGAGCGGGGCGCGGCACTCCTAACGTCTATTTTGATCACAACTCTGCTACTGGGGATTTCCGGCATGGTGATTCTAACCACGGGAATGTCCGCGACGACTGCTGTTGATTCGACCGCAGAATTGCAAGCCTACTATGGCGCCGAATCCGGATTAGAAGCGGCTTTGAATGTCTTGCGGGGGAATGTCGCACCGCGGGCTGTCCTTCCGGCAGGGACGCGAATCGGATTCCGGACTGCGCTACGGCGCGTCACCTCAAACCACCCTGACGACGGCGCGCTGGTCGCCAAGCTGTCAGGCTGGTTAGCCTATGACAATGCTCACAATCTTATCCGACCCGCCGGGACGAATTTTGCCTACCGTGTGGAGCTTCGGGATCCAGATGACGCAAACGGAGTCAGACTGAATGCGGACGCTACCTACATCCCAACACGAGTGAGTGTCCGATCATTTGGTTTTGGGCCACGTGGTTCGACGAAGCAAATGGAAATGGTCGTGGAAAGGGTTCAGTTCGATGTTACGGCAAAAGCGGCATTGGCCATGCGCAGCGCTGATGACGGCATAACTCCGATGACTTTTACCATCGGCTCCAGCGCCGCAAAAGACTATAGCGGACACGATTTCACGGGAGGCGAAGCGGCATTACCCTCTTTCGGTGTGACCTCGGCGGTCGATAAGGCGGTTGCAGAAGACGCGATCACAAAAGGCAGCACAGTGGAACCAGAGCGAGTTCGTCTGGTACCAATAAGTGATCTCCCACCGTTTTTGCAGACGGCCGACAATGCCAGAGCCTTCCTCAATTACATGCAGGCCGTCGCGCGCAGCATGGGCCGGCACTACACTTCTTTCAATGGCCACGCCGGCGCCAACGACTCCGCTCAGTTAACCTTTGTAAATGGTAACTGCAACCTCGACGGCGGTGCGGGCATTTTGATCGTTACCGGAAATTTGGTAATGAACGGGAATCGCGACTTCAACGGAATCATCCTCGTTTTAGGAAACGGCTTTTTTCAACGTGACGGCGCCGGCAATGGCAACATTCTTGGCACCGCGTACGTTGCCAGTTTTGCGCGATCCTGGCCTGCCAGTGAAAACGGTAATCCGCATCCGTTCCGCGCGCCAACTTTTATCACAACCGGTACGGGTAATGCCGACCTTCGATTCGATTCTCCGTCGGTGCAAACCGCCAGAAACGTTCTAGGAACCATCGTGCGCGATGTGCGCGAGTTCTAGGCAACCTGTGATGACAAATTAAAGCGCCGGCAACGCCCACTTAATTCTGCCTGTGGAGAAGTAAGCAAAAATGAAGCCCCCTCTCATGACGAAGCGTTCAGCGAACGAGTCCGGTTTTTCGGTTGTCGAACTCCTGATCGTCGCGGTCATGATTTCAGTTCTCGTAGGCTTTGCGATCACTCAAATCGCCCAGGCCAAGCAAAATATGACTCGCGCCAATGCTGTCCGCGAGCTCACAACCTTTATCGAAAAGGCCCGGCTTGATTCCGTGCGCCGCCATGCGACCACGAGCGCGCAGATGGCTCAGGTGGCGATCATGAATGCCAACTTCTACAGCGTGACTTTGGACGCTAATGGCGACGGCTCCCTGGATCCCCCGCGCGTAATTGCCATGCCGGCGGATTCGCTTCTGGCGATTGAAAACGGACCCTTTCCGCGCACAGTCATGTTCAACTGGCGGGGCCGAACCGTCGATAATGCAGGTAACACTGTTAACCCCGATCCTGTGAGAATCGGTAATACCTACGGTGCGACAACGGTCAGGATCACAAATGGCGGTCAGACAGCAATCGACCTAACGCCAATCGCCGGCCCAGTGTCCAACTCGGACAACACCGCCCCAGTCTTTCGAGAAATGACGGAAGTGACCCCTCACTAAAATGAAAAAGCTAATCGGTACAAAAGCCTTTTCAATAAGGCAAGCAGTTGCCAGGAAGCAGCCTCGTCGTCGCCAAACGCGGCACGCTGAAGCCGGCTTTACCGTATTGGAAACTACCATCGCTCTGGTTGTCATGATGATCGCGGCGCTGGGAGCTGCATCGGTCTTCTCTTACTCAGTCAATTACAACTCAGGAGGCAGTGATCGTCTCGTCTCGCTGGCGCTCGCCCAGGAACAACTGGAAAGGATTCGCAGCGCTCAGTTCAACCCCACGGTCACCGACGAAATTCTCATCGGAGGAACATCTTCGCAATCAGGACGTGATCCGCATGGGAAAGCGTTACGTTGTGACTAAGATAATCGATGACAACCCAACGACAGCCACTCCGGACATTAATCCGAACACCACGTTGAAGCGCATAACAATCGAGGTGGCGCCCGAAAACGTTAGCCAGGGATGGTCATTAAACGCCGGCGCAAGAATAACCTTAATCACGCAGCGCGCTCGCTCGGATCGCGAATAGACAGATAGACAAATCGCCAGGCAGTAATCAGAAAGCAACCATGACCTTAAAGCAGGCCAAAACTGAGCGCGGATTTTCAATATTGGAGTTGCTGATTGCTCTAACCTTAACTCTGATAGTTATGTCCGCTGCGACGACACTCCTGGCCACATCGCTGCGAACGCGAACTCGCGAAAACAAGAGATCAGAAGCGCTGACGGATGCACAACGGGCGCTCAGCATGATGTCTCGCGAGATCGGAAATTCCGGTTACGGTCTCAACGGCAACGGAATCGCCGCGGGGGATTCTGGCAGTGCATCAATCCGTGTGCGCGCAGACCTCAACAATAGTTTGATTTTGGCAGAGGCAGATGAAGACGTTCGTTACGTGTTTCAGTCTAACAACAGGACGATTGTGCGATATTCGCCGCTACCTGCGGGGAATCCCACCACAACTGTCATGGCCTATGACGTCATCTTCATGCAATTGACTTATTACGATGCGATTGGTGTGGCAATTACTGATTCGTCACAATACCGAAACGCAGAGCGAGTGAGAGTCGAAATCCGCGTCGAGCTTCCCGCGACCGGAGGAATACCCGCATCAATAGTGGGATTGGTTTCAGACGTGGCGCTGCGAAACGCCCCCAACACTTTAGAGCAGTTTTAGCAGCAATTTGCTTAAGGGCTTCACCAATGCAAGCAAAAAACAGAATCAACTACGAGCGACCGCAGGAGCGCGGAGCCGCGCTCGTCATGACCCTTTTGGTCACGATGCTATTGTTGGCGGCGGGTGGCATGTTGCTGCTTACCACTTCCAGCACAGCGGTCAATACTTTCGATGCCTCGGCTGAAACGCAGGCTTACTACGCCGCTGAAGCCGGAATTCAAGAGACTCTAAACGTACTCCGCGGGCACGTTTTGCCCAGTCCTTTGTTTGTCGCTAATCCGGTCGGAAGCGTCGCCCCGGAAAATCGGATCACCTTTCGCAAAGCTCTTGACGCAGCGACATCAAACCATCCGTCCAACCCAACTTCACCAGGCTCTCAAAGCAGACTCTCACGTTGGCTGACATACACTTACACACCTTCAGGCGGGACTTATGCAGAGCGTATTGGCCTCAGTCAGGACTACAACCCACTCAATGGCATTGCCTATCGCGTCTCGATAACCAACCCAGACGTCACGCACGCACTTCATCCACCGCAGCGATTGATTGTTGAGTCGATTGGCTATGGCCCTCGAGGCGCCGAAAAGAAGTTGTATTTGATGGTAACTGCGAACGGTCTGAACATCAGTGTTCCCGCGCCGTTGGTTCTCCGCGGACACGATAATCACATTACGAATCTTAATCTTGACCTGGGAAACAGTGCTTCAAAAACCTATTCGGGAGCAGATATTGCCGGCGTAGAGACGACGCCCAAGGCTGCCATCGCAATCAATAACCATGACGTTGAAACAGTCAAAGCAAAGTACGCGTCGAAACCCGACACGGTGTCTGATCCTAAGTACGTGGTCCTCGACTTGCCGAATGATCCCCATCCAACAGGAGTAAAGCCTCCCTGGTTCCTGCGAACAGCGACCGAAGCCCGAGCGTTCGTTGCAGAGTCAGAAGCTCTCGCACGTTCCTGTGCTGCGCCCGGTGCCCCATGCGAGATGAGAGGACGGGTGCTTACATCGTTAGATGGGGCTGCGGGTTCAGTTGCGGCACCGCAATTCACGGTGGTGAAGGGAAACTGTAACTTAACGGGTGGCGCGGGATTATTAATTGTCACAGGAACGCTGACCATGACTGGCAATCCCACCTTCAATGGGTTGATTCTGGTGTTGGGTGAAGGAATAGTTTTGCGGGCGGGTGGCGGAACCGGCCACATCCTAGGCTCGATGATGATCGCCAGATTTGGCGCGACAGGTAATTTTCTGGAACCGACTTTTCTGGTCAGCGGTGGTGGTAATTCTAATCACCAATATGATTCCACAGCTTCGTATAACGCGATGGTGATGTCCGGCCCAGGTGTGTTGGGAATCGCAGAACGCTAGACACTAAATACGGGTCACGTATACAACGGAACCTCACTAAAAAAGCGCTGACAAGTCAGCGCACTCCAAAGGCGATCACAATGCTGAGAAGCGCGAATGGGTAACCCCATTTGCGCTTTTTGTTTTCAACTTGCTCAAAACGCTAGAGGCCGAGGCTACTCAAATAGGGTAGTGCTCCGTTAGTGTGTTCCTGCTTGGCAGTTAAGTTTGTGAAGGCTTCAAAACCGTAGGCCCCGGCTTTGAGGAACCGGGGCCTAGTGTTCGGTTGGCGGAGCTCTTTCACGCTCATGATTTACTGTCGCCCAGCAAATCGTCGCCGATTGCGCGGCATTCTAATTAGATATTCCGATTTGTGAATCCGAGGAAACTGCCAAAATGAGCGGCTGTTTTATGCCATTGACTGTTCTCGAGCCACTGATCTACAAGCACGGATGCTGGGACTCTTTTCCCTAAAGGCAGGTTCCCCCTATGCCATCCCCCCTTGCTCGGCTCCTGTATGTCGAGGATCACTCGGACACCCGCGATTTAGTTTCTTTCATTCTGCGTGAGAACGGCTTTGAAGTTGTAACCGTTGCCGACCCAGACGAAGCAATTCAGCTAGCCCAAACAGAGCGTTTTAGTCTCTACATACTGGATAATTGGATGGAAGGTATGTCGGGAATAGAACTATGCACACATCTTCGAGAACTCGATTCCAAAACCCCCATCCTGTTCTTTTCCGGTGCGGCCCGTGATCAGGACAAGCAAAACGCCATCGACTGCGGCGCTCAAGCCTACCTGGTCAAACCCTCTACCCCAGATGCGCTAATGGCTGAAATACGTAAGCTAATACGCGGAGAAGGCCAGACAGCGCATGGTCAGTAAGGCAATACAGATTCACTCACACACTAAAAAGGCGTCCCCAGATACCCCCAGAGACGCCCGCCCAAAAGTAGGGACTGAAATCGCCCTAGCTCGAATTTGACAGGACGGCAACGCCTACTCTCCCAAGTTGAAACGTCACCGCCCTTGCCAAGGTGGAAGGACAGAGCACATAACCGCCTCTTTAGAACGTACCCGCTCCAGAGGACTCAATGCCGTCGTTCCACTTTCTCTAAAGAACGAACTTGATAATGATTTCAGGGAAGAGTGAGTTAGGAGAGTTAAACCGTGAGCATAATAAGATGATTTTTTGCGGGGCAGCAATACAAAATCAAGACAGCTCCAAAATGAACATCCTTGACACCGGTCTGGTTAGCGGGAATGATGAATCGCGCCCGAGCGTCGTAGCGCGCGGCTCTCGCTCGAGCGCTCTGATTCCGACTCCTGTTACGCATGCCTGACATACTTCTCGTCGAAGACAAAGAAAGCTTACGCCGCGTTTTGCGTTTGACTCTGGAGAACAGCGGTTATTCTGTTACGGAAGCCGCTGACGCTCGCGCCGCCCTCAACGAAATTGCTCGCGCTCCTCACCGGATCGTGCTCACCGATCTCCGCATGCCCAATGGTTCAGGTATCGACGTGCTCCACGCGGCCCGCGCTGCCGACAGTGACGTCCCTGTAATTGTGATGACAGCCTTCGGATCGATAGACGAAGCCGTTCAGGCGATGAAAGATGGCGCCCACGACTTTCTGCAAAAACCAGTAGATTCAAATCATCTCTTGCTGTTGGTTGAGCGCGCCTTAGAACAAGCTCGGCTGCGAACCGAGAATATTTTGTTGCGCGAGGAATGGTCTCGTCGCTACGGGTTCCCACGAATTCTCGGCGAATCGGAAGCGATCAAACGAACCGTTGCTGAAACCCAGCGAGTAGCAACAACTGAAACCAACGTTCTGTTGCTTGGTGAGTCGGGCACGGGGAAAGAACTATTCGCGCGGGCAATTCATCACCTTTCTGATCGGCGTGAGAAACCTTTTGTGGCAATCAATTGTGCTGCAATTCCTGAGACTCTGATCGAGAATGAGTTGTTTGGTCACGAACGTGGCTCCTTCACTGGAGCCAGCGATCGCCGGCTCGGTAAGTTTGAACTCGCCGCAGGGGGAACGGTTTTTCTCGATGAGATTGGCGAACTGCCCCTGGCCGTGCAGAGCAAACTGCTGCGGGCCATTGAAGAGAAAGTAATCGACCGCATTGGTGGAAGAGCACCTTTATCGATCGACCTACGTGTAGTAGCGGCGACTAACAAGGATCTCAAAGCTGCTGTCGAGCGCGGCGAATTCCGCGGCGATCTCTTTTTCCGGCTTGCGGTTTTTCCGATCGAGATCCCGGCGTTGCGAAACCGCGATGACGATGTGCTATTGCTGGCGCGACACTTTGCCGCTCAGCTTGGTAAAGAATTGCGGGGACGAGAAGCGAGTTTCAGCGAGGAGGCTCTTCGTGCTTTGCGTACTCACCAGTGGCCGGGAAATGTGCGCGAACTAGAGAACGCGATTGAGCGGGCCTGCATCCTCACTGATACGATGCTGTTGGAACCGCAGGATCTGGGCCTGCGGGCAGCAGGTAACGACGAGTCAGAATCATTGCGATCGCTCGACCTTACCGGCACGCTCTTCGAGGTAACTCAGCGGGCTCTCCGCTATGTCGAACGCCGCAAAATTCTGGCGGCGTTGGAAGCCAACGACAACAACAAGGGGCGCACTGCGGAAGATCTCGGCGTCAGTTATAAGACTCTGTTAACGAAATTGAAGGACTACGATCTCTAATCAGAGATGAACGATTCCTCCAACCGCAAGCCCCCTATCCTTCCTTCCGAAGCTGAATCTATCGGTGTTCATCACGACGCGGCAGCTATCGCCGGCGAGACCTTGGAACCGGAAACGGCGGCGGCGTCTGCCCCGGATACCGACCGCTTAACGAAAGAACACCCGGGTACCGGACGCTCGGCCATCTTCGTCGGCGCCGGGATTCTTATCAGTCGCATCGTCGGGCTTATCCGCCAGCGGATCTTTGCGCACTACTTTGGCACTTCCGCCGCAGGTGATGCTTTCAGCGCGGCGTTTCGCATTCCCAACTTCCTGCAGAATATTTTCGGCGAAGGCGCGCTCTCAGCGTCCTTCATTCCCGTTTACGCAAAACTGCTCGCTGCTAACGACGACGTTGAAGCTTCGCGAGTAGCAAACGCCGTGTTGGGCATGCTGGCGTTGGTAACGTCCTTAATCGTTCTTGTCGGTGTTCTCACTACCCCGTATCTCATCGATCTAATCGCTCCGGGCTTCACCGGAGAAACGCGCGAGCTAACAGTCCGACTTGTCAAAATCCTCTTCCCCGGAGCTGGGCTGCTTGTGCTTTCCGCCTGGTGCCTCGGCGTTCTCAATAGCCATCATCGTTTTTTTATTTCCTATACCGCGCCCGTCGTCTGGAACCTAGCCATCATTGCGTCGCTGATCATTTTCGGGAGCCAGGTCAAACAGTTCCCGCTCGCAGAGTTTACGGCCTGGGGTTCAGTGGTGGGCAGCGCTTTGCAATTCGGGATTCAGCTCCCAACTGTTTTCAAGCTTGTGCGTCGCCTGCGTCCGGTGATCGATATCGCCAACGCTCACGTGCGAACCGTGATCCGCAATTTCTTCCCGGTTTTCATGAGCCGCGGCGTCATTCAAATCAGTGCCTTTGTTGACGCGATCCTCGCCAGCTTCCTTCCAACAGGCGCCGTGGTGGCGCTGACCTACGCTCAGAGTCTTTACACACTACCGGTAAGTTTGTTCGGCATGTCGGTATCAGCTGCCGAACTTCCGGCAATGTCCCGCGCCATTGGCACCAACGAAGAAGTCGCGCATACGTTACGAATCCGACTCGATGCCGGCCTGAAGCGTATTGCGTTCTTTATCGTGCCTTCTGCTATTGCCTTTCTCGCGCTCGGGGATGTGATCGCCGCTGTGCTCTATCAGACAGGACAGTTCACTCGTGACGCCGCGACTTATGTCTGGGCAATCCTGGCCGGCTCCAGCATTGGATTGCTGGCAGCGACGCTTGGCCGTCTTTACTCATCCACGTATTACGCCCTGCGCGACACAAGGACGCCGCTGCTCTTCGCAATCATTCATGTTGTCCTGACGACGGTGCTCGGCTACTTATGTGCGCTTCCGCTGCCGAGATATTTAGGGATTGATCCGAAATGGGGCGTCGTGGGTCTCACCGGCTCTGCCAGTATCGCCGCCTGGATCGAATTCGTTTTGTTGAGGCGGAGTCTGAACCGCCGCATTGGCCGCACAGGTCTGCCACTCGGCTATTTGGGCTAAATTGTGGTTGGGAGCCATTGTAGGCGCGGGTGTCGGATGGTTAATCAAGGTCCTGGTCGGTCCGATACATCCCATTCCGCTGGCCATCCTCGTCCTAAACGCTTTTGGCCTGACCTACTTCGGAATCACGGCTCTACTGGGTGTGTCGGAAGTTCATCAGTTGGCGCGGAGATTCCTGGGCGTTATCCGGCGAGCCCGACGCTAATGCCGAAAATACCAAAAATAGGGGCTTTTAGGCCTAAAAACTTTTTTCAGGATTTTTCTGGAGAACCGGAATCATTGGTTGTGTACTTGGAATATCCTGGACAAACGGACTGGCTAAGCGGCAGGGCGGGCAGGCGGGGGGCGCCGGCGGCAGAAAGCAGACGGCAGGACTGAAACAACCACAAAATATTAGGCATTTATTGATAGCGGGCAATTTGGCCCGCTTTTTTGCTTTCAATTGGGTTTTTCCTGCCTCCCACCGTCCGCCTCTTCTTCCCTGCCTACTGCTCCTGCCGTCTGCTCCTCTTGTCTGATCCTTGCTATCATCCCAAGCGTGCAACCCGTTATCTCAGCAGCACAAATGCGCGAGATTGACCGGCTTACCGAGGCGAACTTCAACACCCCTTCGCTCCTCTTGATGGAAGCCGCAGCCGAGGCCAGTCTTCGAGCTCTAACTGACAAATTTTCCCACAATCTGGCAGGCATGAAGGCCGGGATCCTTTGCGGCCCGGGCAACAATGGCGGGGACGGAGCTGCACTAGCTCGAGGTCTTGCCCGCGTTGGTGTACATACGGACGTAATCCTGTTTGGCCGAATCGAAGAGACGCAAGGAGACGCGCGGACAAATTTCGAGATCGCGCGCGGGCTCGCCAGCTTCAAAGCCGGGTCACGAGTCAACCCGGCGCCTCTAAGTTTTGTGGAATGCCCGACCGTTTCGGAATGGGAAGATCTAGCGAGGCCGCGAGAAGCATATGACATCATCGTTGACGCACTTTTCGGAACCGGCCTCACCCGTCCACTTGCGGGTATGTTCCTCCAGGTCGTCGAGCATCTCGAACTAATTAGAAATGCCCGCCAACGCTCGGGGACGCTTCGGCCCTTCATTCTCTCCCTCGATATTCCTTCCGGACTCAACGCCGATTCGCCACAGCCTATTGGCGCCGCCGTGCATGCAGATTTGACGGTGACTTTCACCGCACCCAAGCCTGCGAACGTGCTGACTCCCGCCGCACACCTGAATGGTCAATTGCTGGTTGCTAACATCGGCTCTCCGGCTTCGCTCGTAGAAGCAACCCGGGCGGATTTATTTGTGACTGAAGAAAGCGATGCTCGCGACTGGCTGGTAAAGACCCGTTACACGCCGGAATCCTATAAGAACACTCACGGACACGTACTGGTCATCGGCGGCTCACGCGGCTTTACCGGCGCGGCCGCGCTCTGCGCCAATGCGGCGATGCGCTCGGGCGCAGGTCTCGTAACAATTGGTACGCCGGTGTCGGCACAGTCTGCCGTAGCCGCGGTCGCGATGCCGGAAGTTATGACCACCGCGCTCGCCGAAACTGATCTCGGAGCCGTTAGTGATGACGCAGTCGAACACGTTAGAACGCTGGCTACCAAGGTTAATGTCGTCGCCCTGGGTCCTGGACTTACGGCAGCCGATGAACGCACTCGTAACTTTGTCAGAGCAGTAGTCGCCGAACGTACCACTCCAATCGTAATCGACGCGGATGGCTTGAATTGCCTCGCGCCCTGGCCCGAAGCGCTGCAAGGCTCTGCGGAATATCCTCTAATCTTAACGCCGCACCAGGGCGAGATGCTGCGCTTGCTTGGAACAGACGAAAAGTCGCTTTCTGATCGCGTCGGAATAGTTCGCGAGTTTGCCAAGTCGCATCAAGTGATCCTGGTTTTGAAGGGTTCGCGCAGCATCGTGGCGGCGCCCGACGGACGCGTGTTTATCAATCCAAACGGAAATGCTGGTTTAGGAACAGCGGGAGCTGGCGACACGTTGACTGGCATCATCACTGGTTTCTTAGCTCAGGCGTATGGAACTTTAAAGCACGAGGCCGACGCTCTTGGAGCAACGCTCGCGGCACTCTACGTAGGCGGGTTCGCCGGTGACCTGGCGGCCGCCGAACTGGGAATGCGAACAATGGTGGCCTCCGACATTCAACGTCACTTCAGCGCGGCAATTTGCGCATTAGATCCCGAGGGTGAACGAGCTTAACCATGATGGCTTCAGTGCAGTCTGGTATCCCGGTCGGAGAGTGGTTTTCAGACAGCGTTGAGGAAACATTTACGCTCGGCCGACGCGTCGGGGAACAACTTACAGGCGGCGAAATTCTTTTGTTAAGCGGCGCGCTGGGCGCGGGAAAAACAATCTTCGTCAAAGGTCTTGCGTCAGCGTTGGGCATTGATAAGGAGGAAGTAACAAGTCCCTCGTTCACCCTCGTAAATCCCTACCAGGCGCGACTGCTGCTTTATCACATCGACTTGTACAGATTGGACTCCGACGCGTCCGCCGCTCATGCTGTTGACCTGGATGAACTACTGACAAACGAAAATGCGGTGATTGTGATTGAGTGGGCTGAGCGTCTCGGTAACTATCCCTTACCGGAAACTGTTTGGCGCATCGGCATCTCGGGCGATGGAGAGGATCCACGGAAGATTTCGATTAGAAAGATGCGGAAGGGTGTTGGATGAACACCGAAGAAAATACATTTTCCATTTGTCATTTCTCATTTTCCATTTTTCATTTGAAGGTCGCGAATTCAAATTGGAAGTGCAACTAAACAGGTTTCTGTTGGCCGAGCGCCGAAGGCGCGAAATAGGGTAGCCAGGGGCGAGTGCGAGCGCAGCGAAGCACGACGCCCCTGGGCATCGCTCAACGAAACTTCGAGCACTGAAAGTGCGACCTAAAACAGCTGTATGAATGTTTTGTCGCTCTTTCAGAGCTTCTACCCTTTAGGCGAAGAGCACCAGGGGCGTCGTGCTTCGCTGCGCTTCGCACTCGCCCCTGGCTACCTTATTTTCGCGCCTTCGGCGCTGCGCTGGCTGCCACTCGACGGATCGCCGGATGGGACGTTCAGTTGCACCACCACCGTTGAAACGGCTCACGATTTGGGTAAACTAGTCTCACACGGTGACGAAGCCGCGGTGTAAATGACAATTTAAAAATATTTCCTGTAGAATCAATCGACTAATTCAAGTTTAGGAGTAAAAACTGTGCCTTATCCAGAAATAATGATTAAACCAATGCGTGAAGAGCTCACGCGTTTAGGCGTTGAGGAGTTACGCACGCCCGCCGATGTTGATCGCGTCGTGCAAAACAATCAGGGAACTGTAATGGTGGTGGTGAATTCGATCTGCGGTTGCGCTGCGGGGAAAGCGCGTCCTGGAATTGCTCTCGCGCTCCAGCACGAGACCCGCCCCGACAATGTTGCCACCGTTTTCGCCGGGGCCGACATCGAAGCCACGGAAAAGGCCCGAGCCTATTTCACGGGCTATCCGCCGTCTTCTCCGTCAATTGCTCTACTGAAAGACGGCAAGCTGGTTTACATGATGGAGCGCCATCAAATTGAAGGTCGCGGCCCACGCGAGATTGCGCAGGAGCTGACACAGGCTTTCGATCAGCACTGTCAGAAGGTTGAGGCGCTCGCTTGAAGCGAGATTAGTGCTGTTCTGAGGGTTGGCCCGGGATTTCGATCCCGGGCTTTTCATTTGGTTTGGTGTTGGTGATTACCTTCATTGTCTCGGCATGGGCAAGCACGGCGTCGGGCGAACGCTGCAAGGCTCGGAAATACTTCTGTTGAAAATCACTACCATGCTCATCGGGTGCTGTTAGTTCGCGGGCCTGTTGAATTACGCTCTCAACTTCGGCATCGGCAGGCATTTCCTCTCCATCCAAGGCCTCGTCAATTCTTACGATCAACTCTGAAAGACCGTGCAGCCAAGCGAACCACGGATCGTGCATTACCAGACGTAGCACTTCGTAACTATTTTCAATCCGATCGTGCATTCGCTCGTAAGATTCTCGCTCGTCATCGAGCAGCGTTTTGTGTAAGTGGAGCAAGGCTGCTCTGACTTTCCTCAGCCTCTCGCCTGAATCGTTCGTGGTCATCCTTCTTCCCTTCCTACTCCGTGCTCGATGTCTTGATCTCCTCAATTACCGCGTCCGGATCCAACTGTCGCTTATGAAAAATAGCGGCAGGGGCCTTGAGGTTGTAGATATGCACGCGTTGCCGAAGCTCAGTCACCTTCGCGCGGAATTCAGCGACGTTACGTTCCCAGGCGTCATCACTTGGACTAACACCATCAGGGCGATAGATCCGCCACGCGCGAGCTAAAGTCGTGCGGGCCAGATCAAACTGAGCTTCGATATCTTTGCGTTCCTCGATCCATGCTGGGGCAAAACCGGCGTTACGCATTAAACGATGCACGGTTCGCAGATCGGGATCTTCAAACGGATTCTCACTAAGATCAAGAGGTTGCCCTTTGCCCGGGAGGTTATCAAATTCACCCCTCTCGATCGCTTCGCGAATACTCTTTTCAGTTAACGACTCCAAACGCTTCATAACAATAACGACGCAGATTTCCTGTACAAATTGTCCTTCACCGAACTAACGGTAAGGCAGTCTCGCAAGTTCCTCTGAATCATTACAACAGACTTTGCTGGAAACTTGCGAGGCCTCCAACAGGCTTTACCGCTGGATGTGGGGGCGGGAAAGCCGAACAAACGCTGCTGAAAGATTTCTGAAATAAGACTCTTTGCAACAGTCGAGATCCCTCTTCGAAAGGCGCTCTAGAGAGACCATCAACTCGCTATGCTATGATCGTTTTCAATGCCGATTCCGCTCAACCTCGAAACTCCAATTAAGGACCTTCACAAGTACGGAATCGCCCGTCTCGGTCAGGCGACTTCAGAAAAATTAGCCACTAGCCTGTCGCGTTTAGGAAACCGCAAGATTGCCGGCGAAACAACAGTTGAAGATCTACTTTGCTATTTGCCGATGCGCTATGAAGACCGCTCAAACCTCACGACTATTGGTGAGTTGCAGGGCGGAATGGAGGCTTCGCTCGAGCTGTACGCGAAGGTTGCTGGTGGTTATCAAGTGGGCAAGAAGCGCGGTTACGGTAAGCCCAAGCTTTATATCTTCGAAGTATCCGCCACCGACAAACAGCAGAGCGGACGGCCGGTGGTGGTGTGGTGGTTTGTTTCCGGCCCTCACGCGCGCGACATCATTAACTATTACATGAAACGGCTGACGCGAGGCGCCCGCTTTATTACGTTCGGCAAATGGGAATGGGACGAACGACGCGGAACTTTCGCTTTGCGTCTACAGAAACCTGGTGACGAACTGGAATTGTTGCCCGGGTTGAACAGCGCGAATGGAGAACTCACAGAAATTGATCCGCAAAACGCAGCGGATGCGGATGAGGCAGACGACCCGGCCCTTGCGGCAATCCACGTTGGTCGTCGCGTTCCAATCTATCGCAAGCTCGGCGATCTCTCTTCAAAACGTTTGCGCGAGCTTACACATGCGTTGCTCGAGAATATTTCCCCCAAAGAAATCAAAGAAACGTTGCCGGCCGAGTTACGGCAGCGTCAAAAACTAATCGAACGCCCGGCTGCATTCAGGGAGATTCACTTTCCTCCGGAAGCGGCCGCACTCGATGAGTATCAAATGGCGCGCAGTCCCGCGCATCGCCGTCTGATCTTTGAAGACTTTTTCTGGATCGCCCTGGGGATTGCTTTGAAGCGCGGCGTGCGCGTGAAAGAGCGCAAGGGTGCCTCGATCAAGATCGACGCCGCCGTCAAAGCTCGCATCGGCTCAGTGCTGCCCTTCAAACTCACGAACGCACAGCGCCGCGTAGTGAAACAAATTTTTGTGGACCTGCAGTCGGAGGCGCCCATGAATCGACTACTCCAGGGCGACGTCGGCAGCGGCAAAACCATTGTCGCCCTGATTGCGATGCTCGCGACGATGGAAAGCGGCTATCAAACAGCGCTGATGGCCCCAACGGAAATCCTTGCCGAACAACACGCGCGTAACATCAAACGTCTGCTGGCGCGCACTCCCTTCCGTGTAGAGCTTTTAACCGGCTCTCTTAAAGGCGCGGACAAGAAGCGATTGCAGTCTGAACTCGCTGCCGGTGAAATACATGCCTGCATTGGCACTCATGCCTTAGTCCAGGAACGAGTTTCGTTTAAGAATTTGGCCCTGGCAGTGATTGACGAACAGCATCGCTTCGGCGTAATGCAGCGCGCAGAACTACGATCTCGCGGGTTCAATCCGGACGTACTCGTAATGACCGCCACACCGATTCCCCGTTCACTTGCGATGACGATCTACGGCGATCTCGACGTTTCAGTAATCGACGAACTTCCGCCAGGAAGAACGCCGATTGAAACCAAGGTGCTCGGCGAAGACCAGCGTCTCGAAGTTAAGCGTTTACTGATGCGCGAGGTAAAAGCCGGACGGCAAGTTTATGTCGTCTATCCATTGGTTGAAGAATCAGAAAAGATGGATTTGCGCGACGCCACCAAGCGCTTCGAATACCTTAGAGACACTGTTTTTCCCAAGTTCAGCGTCGGTTTGGTCCACGGCAAGATGAAAGGTGCGGAAAAGGACGACGTGATGAAGCGCTTCGTCGCAGGCGAGATTCAGATTCTGGTTTCGACCACCGTGATTGAGGTGGGAGTTGATGTGCCAAATGCTTCGGTGATGGTCGTCGAACATGCCGAACGGTTTGGTCTTTCGCAACTTCATCAACTGCGCGGTCGTGTGGGCCGTGGCGCCGAGAAGAGTTTTTGTCTGCTACTTACATCCGACAAGAAAACCGCCGTGGCCATGGAACGTTTGGGAATCATGGAACAGACCAACGATGGCTTTGTGATCGCGGAAAAGGATTTGGAGATTCGTGGTGCGGGCGAGCTCTTAGGAACGAAACAATCCGGCCTGCCGGAATTCCGGGTGGGAAATCTCGTCCGCGATCAGCAGATTCTTGAGCAGGCGCGCAAAGAGGCCGAGTTTTATTTAGAACGACGCGAACGTTCAGTTGACACTAAAAAAATGATCCAGCGAGTGCAAACGGATAAGAGATTTGGCCTGGCCGCGATTGGTTAGCCGGTTCGGTTCGAAAAGATGAGGGTGATTGCCGGAAAGTATCGCGGTCGAAATCTTAAGAGTCCGCCTTCAATGCAGGTTCGACCGACCTCGGATCGATTGCGCGAAACACTCTTCAATGTGATCGCGCCGCGAATCCAGGAAGCACGCTTTTTGGATCTATGCGCCGGCTCCGGAGCGATCGGCATCGAAGCCCTATCTCGCGAGGCTGCCCACGTTACGTTCGTCGATCGGTCGCGAAAGATGTGCGCCCTGATCACATCCAATCTTGAACTCTGTCGAGTGGCAGCAACCGCATATAAGATTGTTCAGTCAGGAGCTGGCGATTTCCTCACCGTCTCAGCAAAGCGAAATTACGAGCCATGGGACATTGTGTTCTTTGATCCTCCGTATGCTGACGACTACCTGCCGGTGCTCGAATCGTTTGGCCTGCAATCTGAGAATCTCCTCGTTGAGGGAGGAGTGTTAATCGTCGAGCACGACAAAAGGAAGGTTTTACCCGAGCAGGTTGGCGCGCTTTGCCGCAACCGTATTCTGAAGCAGGGCGACTCGGCACTTAGTTTCTACGGAAGTGAACCTGCAGCGGACGTGAAGTAGACGATCCACAAAATCACACTAACGAACACGAAGAACGTTTTCGCGTTGTTTCGTGTGGCTTCGTGGATCGTTTTGCGTGCGACGCAAGTACAAGCCTTTCTACCAAAAAGTGTTTCTCAGTTAGAATTAACAAACCATGCTTGTTCTGGGAATCGAAACGTCTTGCGATGAAACTGCTGCGGCAATCGTGCGCGATGGCCGTGAAATTGTTTCTTCAGTCATCTCTTCGCAGGTGGCGATTCATAGGCGCTTTGGCGGCGTCGTTCCGGAACTCGCCTCGCGCGAACATCTCGATAAGATTGTTCCAATCGTCAACGAGGCCTTTTCCCGCGCTCAACTTGGAATGGAAGCGATCGACGGCATCGCCGTTACCGCCGGCCCCGGCTTAGTTGGGTCCTTGGTAGTTGGAGTCTCTTTCGCCAAGGCGATGGCATTTGCTCTCAATAAACCGTTTGTCGGTGTCAATCACATCGAAGGTCACATTTATTCCGTCGCCTTTGAAAATCCGCCCGTGGAATATCCGGCGTTGGCTCTCGTCGTATCTGGCGGCCATACAAACATCTTTCATTTGCCTGAGCCAGGAAAATATCGTGTCCTGGCCCGCACGCGTGACGATGCCGCTGGCGAAGCGTTTGATAAGGTCGCGCGGTTGTTAGGACTTGGATATCCCGGCGGACCGATCATCGAGCGCCTCGCGCGAGAAGGAAATCCGAAAGCTGTAAAGCTAGCTGTACCTCGCATGGGCGATGGATTGCCGGACTTCAGTTTTAGCGGTTTGAAAACAGCCATTACGAAGTACGTGCGTGAGAGCGGGTTAAAACCAGTGAATGGCGAGGATGAACCATCAGCGGCAATTAAAGATCTCGCCGCCAGCTTCCAGCGAGTTGTCGTGCGCTCACTCGTGGGAACGTTGGCTCGAGTAGCGGATGAAACCTCTGCCAAAACCTGGATCGTCTCGGGTGGTGTAGCGTGCAACCAAGCACTCCGCAGCGCAGCGCAAGATGCAGCTTCCCAAGTGTGTGTTCCTGTTTACTTCCCTTCCCCACATCTCTCCACTGATAACGCAGCAATGATCGCAGCCGCCGGCACAGTGAAACTATTAGCCGGCGAGCGTTCTGACCTTGATTTAAATGCTGACGTAAGTTTGCGCCTTCAGAACATCGGTCTTGAAGACGAAGCAAAGAAACGTGCCGGTGCCAGGTACAGACTCTAGGTGATTGAGTCATTGGGTCATTGGGTCATTGAGTCATTGAGTCATTGAGTCATTGAGTCATTGAGCCGTTGAGTCATGCTGCGATCAGAATCCAAACGATAGTTCAATGATTCAATGACTCAATGACTCAATGACCCGATGACTCAATGACGCAATGACTCAATCACCCGATGACTCAATGTCTCAATGCCTCGCAATATTTCTGCAATTGTCTCCATATGGGGTTAAGTGCAGCCGCTATCGTGTCCTTCCGCGCCTTCGAATTCGCTCCAAAAGTAAGTTTCTCCCCGGCATACATCTTGCCGATTATCAAACGAAACTACAGTTTATCGACCGGAGCACGAAGGAAGGTTTTATGAAAGAGATAAAAGTTTGGCCACACTTAACAATTGTTGCAATCGTTTGCGCGCTGATCGCAGGTGGCGCGGTCGCGTTGTGGATGAAACATGAAACACGTGTAGCAGCAGAGTCACTACCAAACGCCGCGCGCATAGAACGCGTCGAGGGACAGGTGGCGCTAAACAATAGTTTGCAGGCTGCGGACACAGATTGGGTCCAGGCAGTTCCAAACACTCCCGTATCGGTAGGCGATCGGATCTACACACGCGACAACTCTCGCACCTCCCTCGCATTCACAGGACGAAATTTTGCCACCCTCGATCCCAATACTTCGCTTGATGTGTTGTCGCTGGAGGACGAACGGACGCAACTAGCCTTGCGGGATGGCAATGCGCTCTTCGACGTTGGTTATCTTGACCCCGGCGACGTTTTCGAAGTGGGAACTCCGTACGGAGCAGTAAATTTTGAGCAGCCCGGCCTTTATCAAGTCGGCCTTGATGATAACGGCGGTGCGATTGTTTCCGTGCTGAGCGGGTTGGCCCAAGTTGTGGGACTCGGCGGTAGTGGTCGAGTAAGCAAGGGCGAGATGCTGACGTTATTGGGTCAGACAGCTGCCGAAGTGATTCTCACTCGCTTACAGCCGGATACAGCCGGTTACTTCGTTGACGATTATTACCGCCAGCGTTATCCGAAGCAATACGACGGCCGGTACCTCAACTACGATGCTTACTTGAGTGATCCTTACTACTACGATCCTTATCGTCATTACACGGGCTATCAATACGCGTCATACGATATTCCCGGCTTGTATGACCTTGATCTTACGGCGACTGGATTGGCTTGGACGACTATGGTTACTCGTGGCGGCCACGCGTAGACACCGGGTGGGCGCCCTATCAGTCGGGTTACTGGATGAATGACTACCCCTACGGTCCGACGTGGATCTCGAGTGAGCCATGGGGTTACGCGCCATATCATTATGGCCGTTGGATCAATGTGGGCAGTCAGTGGTACTGGATTCCGGACTCGGTAAACACCAGTCCGATTTATTCTCCGGCGCTGGTAGCGTTTGTGCCGACTCAGTCAAATCTGATTGGGTGGGTTCCCTTGGGGCCGGGAGATCCGTACGCACTGCGGTACTACGATACAAATTGGCAGACGCATTATTTGTATGGAACGCCTGTAATCGAACAGCAGATCGTTAACCTTTATGTTCCGAACGCCGTCACAGTCGTGCCTTTTGAGGAGTTCGGTAATGTGATCGATCATCGTTCGCTACGGAAATTTGACAAGCAGATGCTGGCTGGAACGCGGCTAGTCTACGATCCGTTGACGGTGGGGCCGTTGCGCAATGCGTTCCTGAATTCCGCATGGGGCCGGGGCAAAATTGATCTGCCACCAGGTATCGCCAAGCGGTTCTACGATCGCCCGGTGGTCAGCAGTGGCATTCCGGCGTCACCATTCGTGCGAAAAGATCTGGCAAAGGCATTACGAGTTGAGTCATTTCCGGATAAGGCTCGAAGCCAGAACTTCAAGGTAAGAGATGACCGACAGGACTTCCGCAGGATTGCGCGGAAAGCGCAAATTGCCGATGTTGACCGGCATGCCAACCAGGCGATCGTCCAGGAGGCGCGAAGGTTAGAGCACGAGCAAATACAGCAAAGTCGAAAACAGGAAGCAGCCGTTCAGCGAACTCAGGCGCTTCAGCAAACTCAGGAAAGGCAGGCGCGACTGCAACAACAGGCGCAAGCCGAATCCGCGCGGCGCCAGCAAATCGAAAATGCTCGACGCGAGAATGAGGCGCGCAGGATAGCTAATCAGCAGGCGGCCCAGCAGCAAGCGGCTCAGCAAGCAGCGCGGCGCAGTCAGCAGATTAAGCAGCAGCAACAGCAACGGCAGAACCAACGTCAGATAGCTGCGCCACAGCCGCGACAGCGCCAGGTGCAGGTACCGGTGCGGCAGGTTGAGAGACCAGTACAGCAGGTTCAGCGACCGGTGCGACAGGTTGAGAGACCGGTGCAGCAGGTTCAGAGGCCGCAGCGCTGTACAAAGGGCGGAACGCCGGGAAATGAGGACTGCACCTGCTCCGCAACCGCAACCGGTTCCGAAACAGGCTCCGCAGAAAGTTGAGCGCCCGCAAAAAGCCGAGCATCAGCAAGCAGCGCCGGCGCAACAGTCCGCTGCTAACCCCGGCAAGGGTAAAGGCAAAGGACGGCCCTAGTCAGGAGGCAGGGGCAGGAGGCAGGAGCAGAGGCAGGAGCAGAAGGCAGAGAGCAGAAGGCAGAAAGCAGAGGGCAGAAGGCAGAAAGAGGCGGAAAGAATGAAGGCTGAGGAACAGAGCCGCGGATAATACATGTTTCGCGTTTGCCATCTTTCAGTTTTCCGCTTAAGCTCGCCTTCTGCCTTCTGCTTTCTGCTACTGTCTGCTTTCTGCCTTCTGTCTCCTGCCTTCTGCCTTCTGCTTTCTGCCTTCTGCCGTCTGCTTCTGCCTTCTGCTTTCCTGCCTTCTGCCTTCCGCCTTCTCGTCTCGGCACGCGAGACCAGGATTGCCTATCAACCCTCAACGGCGTCTAAAACGCTCGTCGCCTTTTTCGCATAAGCCACCAGGCTTGCGAGGTTCTGCTTTTCAACCGCAGTTAGAATGCTTTCTTTGAAATCAGGATTCGGCTTATACCAATCGAAACTGGAGAAGTAATTTTGCAGCCAAGGTTCTTTGAACACCTTGCCGCGGCGGGCGTAGATCTCCTGACGCATCTTCTCGACGTCTTCCACAAACAATCCTGCCATCATGCTGCGCGTCAGTGGTTTCTTGCCGAGCTCGTCGTGCAACCGGTTTTCATAGCGCACGATTGTTTCCACGTTGAGCTTGTCGCTGCCGGAAACTTGTTCATCTTGAAAGTCCTCTTTCGTCTCGTACCAGGGTTGACTCCAAAAATACTGTTGCAGCCACGGAGCACGAAATGAGCGGCCGTGTCGGGCATAGATCTCGTTACGCAGCAGACGAAGCTCATGAAGACTTAAACCCTTCAGCATCTGCTCCGTAATTATCTTGTTCTCAAACAGCCCCATGTCACCAGGCGAGATTGCCAGCCGGCGTTGCTTCGACTCCGCCGACGCGATCGTTTGCAGATTCTTGCGCTCCAGCGGCGTCAACATTTGGGAGTCGTAACGGTCGCTTGGTTTGTACCAGTAGCGTTCGTCAAAGTACTGTTGGAGCCAGGGTTGATCGTCGAAGCGTTTCCCGTGAATTGCCTCGATTTCGGAACGTAGAACCAGCCACTCGGCGGACGTATGTTGCCCGAGTTTGCGACGCGTCAAAGTTCGCGAGCGCCAATAGCGCATGTCTCCCGGCTCCAGGAACTCATGCTTGCTGGCCTCGGCGTCACGAATCAGATCAAGATTCCGCACCTCAATCTGGTTGAGCATCGAGTTTTTGAAATCCGGATTGGGCTGATACCAGGGGCGTTCGCTCAGGTAGGACTTGATTGCCACGTCCTTAAAGACGCGACCATGTTTGCCGAAGATAATGCCGCGCAACAGCTGCAAATCTTCGAGAGGCAAGCCGGAGATTTGTGAGGTTACGATCTTGTTCTTTGCAAAATCAAAATCTTCCCAGCGCTTCACAGCGTCCGAGACTATCTTGAGCCGGTACCGTGAAGCAGCAGGCGACGAGGAGTGCAGCAACTCCAAGAAGGCGTCGCATCGAAGGGGGAATTTTCGTCATGGCTACTCCGCGGTCATCCGAAAATGTCGCGAACTTTGTCGACTAGTCCTTTATCTTCCAAGTCCTTGTTCTCAACAGTTGAGAGTTGCTCCAGGAGCTTTCGTTGTTCGCGCGTTAAAGACGTTGGCGTTACTACGGTGACTGAGACAAACAGATCGCCGCGGCCACGGCCTCCGAGCATCGGCATGCCTTTGCCTTTCAAGCGAAACACGGTCCCTGTCTGAGTGCCGACAGGGATCCTGACCTTGTCCTCAGCATCGAGGGTTCGCACGGAAATGTCTGCCCCCAGCGCCGCCTGGGCGAAGGTGATGGGCACGGCCGCATACAAATTACTTCCCTGCCGTTCGAAATGTTCATGCTCGGCGACGTGAATCACAACATAAAGATCCCCGGAAGGACCGCCGCTGACTCCTGATTCGCCTTCCCCCTGCACTCGCAGGCGAGAACCAGTTTCGACTCCAGCGGGAATCTTCACTTCCATCTGCTTTTCGCGTTCGAGGCGACCGGCGCCGCGGCAATCCTTGCAAGGAGACTTGATTACCTTACCGACGCCGCGACAAGCGTGACAGGTACGCGCGACTGAAAAGAAGCCTTGCTGAAAACGCATCTGGCCGGTGCCGTTGCACGTGGCGCAGCTTTCAGGTTCGGTCCCGGCAGCCGCGCCGGAACCTTTACAGGTTTCGCAGGTTTCCAGCCGGGGGATGCGCAGGTTTGCCGTCATCCCATTCGCGGCATCTTCCAAAGTGATCTCGAGATCGTAGCGCAGATCCGCGCCACGTTGGGCCGTCGACCGCCTGGAACCTGCACGAGAGCCGCCGAAAACATCTCCGAACCCGAACAGGTCACCGAGAATATCTTCGATTCCACTGAAACCCGGCGCACCCCAACTCGCACCAGCGCCGCTGGAAACGCCAGCGTGGCCGAACCGGTCATAACGCCTGCGTTGCTCACCATCTGAAAGGACAGCGTAAGCTTCTGCAGCTTCTTTAAACTTCTCCTCAGCAGCTGTGTCTCCCGGGTTTTTGTCCGGGTGATATCGCATCGCCAAGCGCCGATATGCGCTCTTCAATTCCTGATCAGTGGCCGTCTTGTTGACTTCCAACACTGCGTAATAATCTCGCTTATCCATTACCTTTATTAAAACCTTTTCTTCGTTTCTTAAAATTAACTTGCGGGCTCTTCTGCTTCTTCGACAACAGTTTCATTGGCGGGGTTCATCATGGCGACCGTAAGTTGGCCCGCGATTCTCTCTAATCCTGTGAGTGCCTTATTTACTGCTTCCGGCTCGTTGCTCTTCACCGCTTCTTCTGCCTCACTAAAGAGTCGCTCAGCAATGTCCTGATCGTTGGCTGAAAGCAGCCCGCCAAATTTAGTAAAGGACTTTTGCGTGTTGCGCAGCAGCGAATCCAACTTGTTATGCAGGACAGCTCGTTCTTTCGTTTGCCGATCAGCTTCGGCGTAACTTTCAGCTTCGCCAATTAACCTTTCAATCTCATCCGGCGCCAAACCAGAAGTAGGCGTAATGCGCATCTGCTGTTCTCTGCCCGTCGCTTTGTCCTGCGCGGAGACAGACACGATTCCATTCGCATCGACTTCAAATGAGACCTCGATTTGCGGTACACCGCGCGGGCCGGGTGGAATACCTACCAGCTCAAACTTCCCTAGCGATCGGTTGCCAGCCGCAATTTCGCGTTCACCCTGCAAAACGTGAATCTCAACAGATGCCTGGTTATCGATCACGGTTGTAAACGTGAGGCTATTGCGAAGAGGAATGGTCGAATTGCGCTCGATGATCTTGGTAAAGAGGCCGCCGCGAGTTTCCAATCCAAGACTAAGAGGCAGCACGTCCAACAGGACGATGTCCTTGATGTCGCCAGTTAAAACTCCGCCCTGGATTGCGGCGCCCATGGCCACCACTTCATCTGGATTGATTTCAGCAGAAGGCTTCTTGCCAAATATTTTCTCAACCGTGCGCTCGACTATTGGCGAGCGCGTTTGGCCGCCAACCAGGATCACTTTGTCGATGTTTTCGGGTTTCAGTTTGGCGTCGGCGAGGGCTCTGTTGCAGGGTTCAACCGTGGCTTCGATCAATTCGCCCACGAGACCCTCAAATTCCGCCCGGCTTAACGTCTTATTGAAATGCTTAGGTCCGGTGGCATCGGCGGCGATGAAAGGTAAATTGATGTTGGCTTCAGTCGCCGATGAAAGCTCGCATTTCGCCCGTTCAGCAACTTCCTTGAGCCGTTGTAACGCTAGACGATCCTTTCGCAAATCGATGCCGGTATCACTCAAAAACTGGTCGGCCATCCAGTTCATGATGCGTTCGTCTAGATCTTCGCCACCCAGAAAAGTGTTGCCGGAAGTGGAAAGCACATCGAACGCGCCTTCATTCATTTCCAAAATTGAAATATCAAAAGTGCCGCCACCGAGATCGTAGACGGCAATGCGTTCGACCCCGGTCTTTCCGAATCCGTAGGCAAGCGCCGCGGCCGTCGGTTCGTTGATAATCCTCTCAACTTTTAATCCGGCAATCTTTCCCGCATCTTTGGTAGCCTGGCGTTGCGTATCGTCAAAGTACGCTGGGACAGTAATAATCGCGTCCGTGACGGCCTCACCTAAAAAGTCTTCCGCCGCGGCTTTCAAACGCTGCAGCACGATCCCAGAGAGTTCCGGCGGGCTGTAACTACGACCCTGGACTCTTACCCGAGCGTCGCCGTTGGGTGAATCGACGAGCTCAAACGAAGATGTCTCGCGCATGCGCTTGACCTCTTCGGAGCTGAACTTTCTGCCGATGAGTCGTTTTACTGCATAAACAGTATTCGCTGCGTTCGTCACTGCCTGGCGCTTGGCAATCTGGCCTACCAGGCGTTCGCCTTTATCAGTGAAGCCGACGACGCTCGGCGTGGTCCGTCCACCTTCTTTGTTGGGCACAATCTGCACCGCACCGCCTTCCAAAACAGCGACGCAGCAATTAGTCGTCCCCAGATCGATTCCGATAGCCTTTCCCATGGTCTATTTCTTTGTCGCTACTTTGACCAGCGCTGGTCTAATCAGTTTATCGCCCAACCGGTAACCGCGGATAATTTCCTCCATCACGGTATCGGGCTCATGTTCATCAGTAGGTTCGGAAACAACTGCTTCGTGGATATGAGGATCAAAGCGCTCGCCGACCGACGATACGGGTTTGACTCCCAGGGCCTCGATGACCCCACTGAGTTGTTTGAAGATCAAATCGACTCCGCTAAGGAAGTGACGAAACTCATCAGACTCTCCGGATTCCAGAGATGCTTCCGTGTCCAGGGCGCGCTTAAGATTGTCGAGTACCGGCAGTAACTTGGCGGCTATCTCCGCAACCACTCGCTCATATGTTTCGTTGCGTTCCCGTTCGACCCTCTTCCGATAATTTTCAAAGTCTGCCTGACGTCGCGCGAGACGGTCTTTCAGATCAGCCACTTCACCTTCGACTCGTTTCAATTCCGCCCGCGTCGCCACCAGTTCTGCAACCAACGGTCCGCCCAATTCGCCGCTTCCGCGTTGCTCGGGAGGCATAAAAGCGGGATCGTCCTCTCGCACAAACGGGCCTCTCGACCTGTCGTCTGCAGACAGCTCAGGGTCTACTTCGTCTAAAGGATCACCTGGCTCCTCTTCTACTTCGGCGAAGTCTTCTGGATTGGATCTATTTGAAATTTCGCTCTCCTCTTCTGAATCCGAAAACTTGATGGGAATGCGGTTCCAACTGGGGGCTTTTTTCTCGGGCATTAATCAAGAACACCGACTGAGCAGATGAGCTTTGAGCACGCTCAATAAAGTGAGTTCTCTTCGCTAAGACGGCGCTCAATGAGCCGCGCCATGTAGTTTACCATAGCCATGATGCGTGAATATTCAATTCTCATGGGGCCAACAACGCCGAGAGTGCCGACGTTTTCATTAATACCGACACGATACGGTGCAGTGATCAGCGCACAGCTGCGCATTGAACTTGTCGGGTGCTCTCTACCAATCACAACATTGACGTCACCATGGAAAGACTCTCGAGAGACGCATTCGTTCAGTATTTTTACCAAGCGTGATTTCTCCTCGAAAGTCCGAAACAAGTCCCGCATCCGCTCTACGTCAACGAAGTCAGGCTTGGTCAACATGTTTGACGCGCCGTCGACGTAGACATCTCCGATACTCGCATCACCCTCAAGGCTCCGGTCGCAGAGCAACACTGCGTTTCGCAGAAGGCGATCGTAAAGTGCCTTCTCCTCTTTCATTAACTTGAGTATCTCAGCGCGAATCTCCAGGAGGCTCTTGCCGCTGTATTCTGTATTCAGATAACGGGCGGTTTTCTCCAGTTCATCCTGAGACAAGCTGTCGGCAACCCTGATGATCTTGTTGTGGACAATACTGGAAGCGGTGACGAGAACGACGAGAATTCGATTTTCGGAGAGCTTGAGAAACTCGATATGGTTCAAACGGTTCTCAGCTAAAGAAGGGGAAAGAACGATGCCTACATTCTCAGAGAGTTCAGAAAGAGCATGTGAGGCCCTTTCCAACAAACGTTCCGGCGAAGCGCCGGCGCGGGAGCTGTTCGGCGCAAAGACAGCATCGATTGCCCGCAAGTCCGCGCGCGATAGGCGCGCTTCGGCGAGCATATGATCTACGTAGTAGCGATAACCCTTGTCGGTCGGAATGCGCCCGGCTGAGGTGTGGGGTTGCTCCAATAAGCCCGCTTCCTCTAATTCCGCCATCACATTTCGGATTGTCGCGGAGCTCCAACCGTGATTAGGCGAGAATTTGTTCGCCAAGACCAGGGATCCGACTGCCTCGCCAGTTACCAGGTGTTCTTTGATGATGGCAGCCAGAACGGCTTCCCCACGGGCGTCGGGTAGGTATTTTTCCGGAATTTGAGGATTAGTACTGCGACGGGGCATTGATGATTTTTCTACTTGTTGCCACTACTCTGGGCGGCGCTGTCGAACCCTCTAAATTCAAGCGGCAAAAGGGTAAAACGCAACCTCACGCAGTATAGTGGAATCGTCAACATCGTCGCAAACATTGGGATTAACGCCTTCAAACTGAGCCTTGCCGGTCTTTTCTTGGACTGGCTCTACGTCCTTCTTGGATCACCGAGACTTATAGCCATCCGTAACGCGCCAAGACTCTAAGTCACTGAGTCTTAGGAATTTAACGTCATGTGCCCGCTACTCTTGCCAAGCGTTTTGCTACAGGCGTGGAGCTGATCCGGGTTTTTCCTAGGCTTTTCCGGCGACTGCCCGATTCAATTGACTGGGACGAGTCGGGCTATTTAAGATGGCGTCACAACTGGAGCCAGCCCAAACCCCAAGGCCTCTCCGGTCGAGAGTCTACTGCCGAGGTGTCCAATCGCAATCGAGTCAGACGTTGGTTTCAGTTTCGCAGGAGTATGGGCAATGAATGACGTGAAACAGTTTTTCGTCGATGCCTTCCGTCACGTCGCAGGCAACCGACCAGTGCCCAATATCGATGTGCGGTTCTATCCTTACGCCGGCCTGCATCACACAATCAGACTGCGTTCGGGCCGCGTGTATGTGCGGCTTTCAGACATCTGTAAAGACAGTCCACAGCCAGTCCTACGCGCGCTGGCTTTTATATTGGTTGCCAGGCTGCTGGGAAAGCGAATTCCCGATGTTCACAATCGCGTCTATCAGGACTATTCGGTAACACCCGAGGTGATGCGCGCCTCCGATCTGGCCCGTCGTAGGCGGGGACGCAAATACATTTCTTCGGCCCAGGGTGAGGCCTACGACCTGGAAAAGATGTTCGCCAAACTAAATCGTCGTCACTTCGATGGCGAACTTAAGAAGCCGGCATTGACCTGGTCGCAGCGACGTACGCGCAATATCCTTGGCCATCATGATCGCGTGTACGACACCGTTACCATCAGCAAAACTCTCGATTCTCTCGACGTTCCCGAATGGTTTGTCGAATACATCCTTTATCACGAGCTGCTTCATATGAAGCATCCGGCCCGCCTCATTAACGGCCGCCGCTATTATCATACGAGCGCATTTCGTAGTGACGAGCGACGTTTTCCGCACTACGACGAGGCCCAACAATGGCTGGAGCGGGTCGCGCGTCAGAAGAGAGGGCAACGCGCCAGGGCCGCATGAAAACTTTTGGAACGTTAATCTGACTTTGACGTTTAGGTTATTGAGGTAGGTGGGCTCCTCAAAAAAAGGGCGGACCAAGCAGACATACAAGTCAACTTGGTCCGCCTTTTTCTCTTTTCAAGCGAGCCATTGTTTACCTCGCGGTCACTCTCAAGATTGATTACATAAGCGACCTCCTTGGGCGGCCCTGAAGGAGCCTTTTTCCTAGGGCGGGTGGACAAAACGCCGGGGCTCTCGCTAGACTACGCGATTCGTTAACGAGCCATGACACAGTCCGTGTTGGCTCAACCACCGGTTAAATGGAGATAGAAACTAATTTATGGCGATTCCGGCAACTCAGATACGGCGCGGCATGGTAATCGTGTTCGAGGGACAACCGTGCAAAGTCATGGAATTTAGACATCACACGCCCGGAAACTTGCGGGCGATGGTGCAGACCAAGCTGCGAAATATTAAGACAGGATCATCTTTCGAGCATCGCTTTCGTTCCGCTGACACCGTCGAGCGCGCCACTTTAGAACAGCATGAGATGGAATATCTCTATTCCGACGGTTCGCATCATCATTTCATGAATACGGAAAACTACGAGCAAATCGCCTTGAGCGAAGATGAACTCGGCGACGCTGCGCAATGGTTAAGCCCCGGGTTACGTCTGCAAACCGAGTTCTATGATGGCGCTCCGGTGGCCATTGACCTTCCTCCTTCGATGGAGTTGACGGTTACTCGCACCGAACCGACTATGAAGGGAGCGACCGTTTCCAATGTGAATAAACCGGCGACTCTGGAGAATGGCGTCACCATCTCCGTGCCTCCGTTTGTGAATGAGGGTGACCGCATTCGAGTTGATCCAAACGAAGGACGGTACATTGAACGCGCAAAATAGTTTCGCTGGTTACTTTCAGGTGATTTAGATAGCCGAGGGTTTTCTCAAACCTTCGCCCATCACCTATGTACTTCGTTTACAGCCTGCTGCTGACCCTCGGTTTTCTCGTCCTAATCCCCCGCTTTCTCTTCGACGCTCTTCGGCATGGCAAGTACGTTGCCGGGTTTGGCGAGCGTCTTGGCAGCGTTACTCCCTTGTCCGCAAAAACGAGCGCGGTTGTCTGGATTCATTGTGTCTCAGTCGGTGAATCGCAGGCCGCGCGTCCATTAGTAAGCGAAATCCGCAAACGTTTTCCCGACCACACGCTCGTCATCTCCACCACCACGCTTACCGGGCAGAAGCTTGCTCGGGAGATTTTCAAAACTGAAGCGGCCCGGGTCTTCTACTTTCCATTCGATTGGGCGTGGACCGTGCGTCGCACTTTGAATGCAATCCGGCCCGATCTGGTTTTGATTATGGAAACAGAGATTTGGCCGCGCTTTTTTCGGGAGTGCCAGTTGCGCGGAGTTCAGTTGGCTATTGTTAACGGAAGACTGTCCTCACAATCATTCCGGCGCTACATGTGGATCAGGGGATTTCTCAAACGTGTGCTGCGGGGACTGACGCTGGCAGTGATGCAAACAAGTACTGATGCGGAAAGGATCGTAGGCTTGGGTTTGGATCCCATGCGCGCAGTTGTTTCGGGAAGCATGAAGTTCGATGCGGGCAAGATGCGCGGTTCCGACTCTTTTAGCGCGGAGTTTTGTGAGCGCTTCAACATTTCCGGAAGTACACCTCTGCTAATTGCGGCGAGTACACATGCGCCGGAAGAGATTTTGATCCTCGATGCTTTAGCTAAAGTGAGCCGGCGAGACCTACGACTGATATTGGCTCCCCGGCACCCGGAACGTTTTGGAGAAGTTGCCGCGCTTCTGGACAAGTCCGGCCGGCCATGGACTCGACGCAGTTCACCACCAAACTCGAGCGATAGGAACTCCAATGTGATCCTGCTAGATACCATTGGGGAATTGTCCTCGCTCTACTCGCTGGCAACAGTCGTGTTTGTCGGCGGCAGTGTCTCCCCGACAGGCGGTCACAACATCCTCGAGCCCGCCGCCGTCGGATCCGCAATTATCACCGGGCCCCACACTTTCAATTTTGCCGATATCACCAGAGATTTCGTTAAGGCGAACGCGATCGTTCAACTAAGCTCTGGCAACCTCCGGGAATCTACAGAGGAACTTTCCGCGGCGATTAATGATCTCCTTGGTAATGAAGCGCACCGCTCTGAGCTTCAACAAAAGGCAAAAGACCTGGTGCAGCGAAACTTGGGTGCAACTGAACGCACAATCGGATATCTCAATTCATTGCTCATGGGCAGCAGCGAAAAGTAGTTTCATAACATGAGCGTCTTTTCAAACCTGGTGTTACCGCCCTTGTCCGTCGCGTATCGTGCCGTGACAGCACTGCGAACGGCTGCCTATCGGAGAGGATTGCTAAAGACCACCCAGCTGCCAGTTCCAGTAATCAGCATCGGCAACATTACTGTTGGAGGCACTGGCAAGACGCCCCTGGTCGCATGGGTTAGTCGAGCTATTGCCAGCGAGGGCCGCAAGGTTTGTATTCTCACTCGTGGTTACGGTCGCATAAATGCCGGGGAGAGAATTGTAGTTTCTGATGGCTCAAGTGTGCTTGCGGATGCGGCTCAAGCTGGTGACGAGCCGCTCTGGCTTGCCGAAAACTTAAAAGGCGCTGCCGCTGTGATTTGTGATTCTGATCGCGCGGCCGCAGGACAATGGGCAATTAGCAACCTTGGTGCCGACGTCTTCGTTTTGGACGACGGCTTTCAACATCTGCAACTAGGTCGAGATCTGAATATCCTCGCAATTGACGCCAGTAACCCCTGGGGTGGCGGGCGCCTGCTGCCCTACGGAAGGTTGCGCGAGTCGCGCCGCGGCGTATCGCGAGCGGATTGCGCAATCATTACCCGAGCTGACCGTGAAACAGATACCTCCCTTCTTAAGAGCCAGATCCAGGAACTAGTTGGCGAACGCCCGATCCTTACTTCGCAGATGCGACGCCACAGGTATTCGACGACTGGCCGCCTATCAACTAACCGGAATAGAAGCACTTCCTTCCCCTGTCGCCGCATTTTGTGGCATAGGTAATCCCTCTTCCTTCTTCAACCTTCTGCTCACAAATGGTGTTCAGGTAATTCAGACGGAGACCTTCCCCGATCACCATCACTACAACCAGGCAGATATCAATGCGCTGTCAGAGCAAGCAAAGCGTCTGGGAGCGGAAAGTTTGATCACCACGGCTAAGGACGCGGTGAAACTACGCAAGTTTGATTTTGGGCTGCCTTGCTACGTTCTGGAGATTGAGGTCTCAATTGACCACGAGGACAACTTGCGAGACTTGATCCGGAATACTATCGCGGCGCGCTAGCGCAACCTCAGCGGCGGCGCATCCGGGGTTGTTGCCTGTGTCGGCTTTGGCGATGGCGCCGGCTTTTCCCCAGGCGGCGGCGCGGTGGGATTCTCATTCGAATTCAGCTGGCGGGAGGGGCTCGGTAGAGGTGGATTCGGCGCCGGTCTGTTGCTGTTCGCATTCGTATTCTCGTTGCCTGTGTTTGCGTTCTCCTCAGCGTTCACGTTCTCGTCTGGTGTCGGTGAAGCTTCGACGTTCGCATTCGCATTGGCATTTGCATTCGCATCAACCACCTGACTGTTGGTAGTGCCCCCGGCTGGAATTCCTTGTTCGGCTGACCCCGTGGCGGGCGGCGAAGGTTCTACGGCTTGGCTGTTGGGATCAGCAACCAATGACGGCTCGACTTGGTTTGTATTAGTTGGCTGCGACTCGCGCGTGAAGGCATAGACAACAGCGAAAACAACAATTAATCCCGCGAGTGACGGAATCAGGATCTTCCACGGGTTGAGACCAGGTGCAGCTGGTGACATCGCCGGCACAGCGTAGGCGCCTGCGCCTGGCGTAGTTTCCAGACGACTTCGCACGACTGTGACCTCGTCGGCTTCGCCGAAACCACCATCAAATTGGGCAGCTTCCTGAGTGGGCACAACGATGCGATCTGCCTGAGATGTTTGCGGCACTGGCGGAAGCGGTGCTTCTTCTATGCCTCCGGCAATTGTTAGATCTTCAACAAGCTCAGATATGGTTTGATATCGCTCAGCGGGGCGCTTGGCCATCGCTCGCGATATCACGCGTCCCACGGCGGCAGGCAGATCATTTCTTTCCTCCAGCACCGATGGCGCGGGTTCCTGCAGGTGCTTCATCATGATTGCCGTCGGCGAGGGTCCGGTAAACGGCACGTGGCCAACCAGCATTTCATAAATGATTACGCCGAGAGAGTAGATATCAGAGCGGGCGTCGATATCCGGCGCCTGCGAGCACTGTTCCGGCGACATGTATTGCGGCGTGCCGATCACAAGATCGGGCGCCGTTAGGCCGGGATCGTAGGCACCGTCGTGCTCTTTAATCTTGGCGATTCCAAAATCGAGCACCTTCGCATAGTCCGGCCCATTGGCCGCCAGCAACATGATGTTCTCGCTCTTTAAATCGCGATGCACCACACCCTGGCAATGCGCGGCGTCGAGTGCTGCTCCCACCTGACGTATGATCTCCACCACCCGCGCCAAAGGCATGGGACCCTCACGACGGATCACGTCCTTAAGCGTTTCCCCGTTCAGAAACTCCATCACGAGGAAGACGATTCCGTTTTCAGACTCACCGAAATCTGTAACGCTCAGCGCATGTGGGTGCGAGATGCGAGAAGCAGCCCGCGCCTCCCGCGAGAAGCGTGCGACTATCTTTTCGTCAGCGGCTAGCGAGGGACGCAGCACTTTGATGGCGACAGTCTTATCCATCAGGACATGGGTGCCACGATAAACAGTGCCCATGCCGCCTTCTTTGAGGCGTTCATCGATGCGATATTTTTCTGCAAGAGTTTGTCCGAGCAATGAGTCGCCAGTTCTTTCCAGACCAACGCCGTCGGCCGGACACAGAGTGGTTGTGTCCGGATATTCAGTTCCACACTTCGGACATTTTTTCATCGAGCGATTCGTGCCTCATTACCGGATTGTCTGGGAGAGCTGTCAGCCTATCACACCACTTCATGACTACCAAAAGTGTTGACACTTAAAGCACAAATGCGAGCGCAGCCCGTAGCCACGCTCGCATTTTGTCCAATCGTTGTTTTGACTACTAAGTCTTCACAAACACGATCACCAGCGCAAAGAGTACCAGCGATTCGATTAGGGCCAGACCCAAAATCATCATCGTCTGAATCTTCGCCGACGCTCCCGGATTGCGCGCCGCACCTTCGCATGCAGCAGCTCCAATTCGAGACTGACCCAACGCACCACCAAATACCGCAATAGCGAAGCCGATTCCGGCGGCGATCGCTTTCAAACCGGCACTGTTGTCGGCCTCCGGTACTACGGCCGGTGCTTGTGCCAAGACCGGCATCGCCGCTAGTAAAACCGCAACGACCGCGAAAAATACTTTATTGAGTTTCCTCATTCTTCTTTCTCCTTCTGAAAATGAATTCAGAATCAAAGGTAACTAGCAGAACCAGACCGGGTTTGTATTATTTCGCCTGCATCCGGTATCCACCGCCCCTCTTACAACGGCGCTCCTGCGAGACAGACATTTTTGCTTCAAACGAAGCGATTATCCGCGGTCCGTGATCGTCTCATTACCCAGTTAAAAATTTCTACGCGTTAACGTGTTCCGGCTCAGTGCCGGCATCGCTCAGCGCGCGCTTCTTTATTAGTGCGCATTAAACGGTGGCGGTCGCCAATTCCTCCGACCCGTGAGCGTGATTCTCGTCGTGCTCACCGTGTTCGTCGTGTTCCTCATGCGGAGGATGCGAAACCTCACTGAGATAAAGTTGCGACAACAGAATGAAAACGAATGTCTGAATAAGGGAGACGAAAACACCGAGTATCATCAGAAAAGCCGGCAGCACCCAGTGAGTGACCGCTGGATAGAGTCCAGCGACCGTGCTGGCCACCTGTTCATCGGCAAACATATTGCCAAACAGACGTATACCCAGCGAGAAGGGACGAATGAAGTTACTGATGCCTTCAATGACGAAAATCAGCGGCGCAATCCACCAGATTGGTCCCGCCCAGTGTTTCAAGTGACCCAACAGTCCATTCTCTTTGATTCCAATGTAGTTGTAATAAACGAACGAAGTGATCCCGAGGGCGAACGTAACGCTGACGGCGGCCGTCGGTGACATGAACAATGGGAACAGGCCCATCAGATTTGAGACCAGAATCAGAACCGCGAATGTCATGACAACCGGAAAATACTTCAATCCGTGCGGCCCGATAATGTCCTCGATCATTCCTCTGACAAATAGGACGCCAACTTCCAAAGTCTGTTGTCCATGGCCTGGATCTTCAGTCGATAGTTTTCCTTTGAGAATCCAAATGATTACCACGCTGAGGATGCAGGCGATGAAAAACATTACCGTGTACCACGGGATCGCGGTCTCCGGCGTATAAGGACCAAAAACTGCTTCTGGCGTCGTATGAAATTTCGCGAAGAACGACTTCCAGAGCGGGTAGGTGTACTTCATCTCGAAGTCGTAGGCAGCCTGACCGAAATAGTGATTGACGAGCTCGACGATAATCGGCGTGTGATGCGCCGCTGCTTGCGTGGTCTCGCCGTGCTCGGCAGCTTTGGCAGTATCGAACAACCAGAACATTAACTGATTTCCTCTCGACGAATGATTACGAAATAGAACTCTCTGAGTGCTTCAACGAATAAAGCGACGACAAAAGAACAAAGGCCGAGAATTGTCGCCGGCAATGAAACGACTCCCGATTTGTAAGCGAGCAAAACCGCGACTGCGATGACGATGTACCGAAGAATGTATTTTACCGACGTAAGCTGTGGCTTGGTTCCTGATTCCAACGCTCCGGCAAAGGCGGCGGCGATTGAGGTTCGCATCCAATGATGACTCAATAAAGAGAGCAAGCCTCCTAAAAGCAATCCTGTCGTTACACGCCAGGGCGCAAATGCGGTGCTGGCAACCACGGCAATGCCCACAGTCGCCGCCATAGTTCGTAACACGCGTGTGTCGAGTGTGGTTTCAGATTGAGGCTGAACCTGTTTGTGCAAGATTTTGGCCATGCGCGAAGTGGGTGATTTTACACGGGCAAACGTAAATTTGTCGAGGCAGGCCTAGGCGGAGACGGGGAGACCGGGGGATGGGGAGACGCGGATGACACGGAGACGCAAGAAGAAAGGACATAGAGCCCATCAACATCCAGACACTTTGTTAACAGTAAGATTATTTCCTGTATCTCCGTGTCTTCGTGTCTCCGTGTCTCCGCGTCTCCGGTCGTCTCCGTGTCTCCGTGTCTCCGCGTCTCCGTCAATCCTAGTTGAGTTTTGAAGTCAACCGAATAAATTGATAGAAGCCCACGATCGCACCTAGCACCAAGCCTCCCACAAGTAACCACGGCGATGTTCCCAACCATTTATCGAGCGCCCAACCCACACCGCAAAGCGCGATCACTGAAGCAAACAAATTAAGAGCCGCAGCGTAAGCAATTCCCGTCTTCCGATTTGCTTCTTGATCTTCGCGCCTTCCCATAACTACCAACTCCCGCGCGTCAAGAAGTTTTTGGGTAGCTCATAAAGCAATGCTCGGCGTGAATGACGTAACGAGTCGTGAATAAAGCAGACGTGCGTGCACCAGCACGCTTTCCCGCCATCAATCGCGCGTAACTCCGACTCTCTCTCCTGCGCCGCCCAGAGCGCGCCAAAGTCGTAGTCGTAGTCGGCGAGGGTGGCAAACTTTTCACGCAGCTCACACGCGCGAACGTCCCCGTTATAGTCAATTACAGCTGTGGTTTCACCAGCTGTGCAGGGAAACGGCCATGCTGTTGGGGTGCTGAAGTTGGCGTGTTGAGTACGGTAGTGCGTAGTAATCGCACCGACGTAGGCGACATTCTTGATGAAACGCTTGCTGGCGTCGTCCTCCAGCAAACATGCGATCCCCATAACGTTTCGTTAGTTTAGAAACGAAGGAATACATTGCGGGCAATGATTGGCTTGGTACCTGTTTAATCTCATCTCCCACCAGGGTCTCGCCGCGAATGATATTGAAATAGTGGCCATCGAGTTCAAAGTTTTGCCACATGTATTCAGCGAGCCGCTCAATCTCAGTGTAGTTTTCCGCGCACACCACCGTATTTAGATTGAGGCGAAAGCGGTCCCTGAACTTATCTTTTAAGGGGTAAAGAAACCTGATGCACTCCAAAGCCTTTTCCCAGTTTCCGGGAACACCGCGGATCCGATCGTGAGTTTCGCCATAACCATCGAGGGCAATATTGAGATAGAGATCGAGTTTGGAATGACTACCGAGGGCGCGATCGACGATTTCGTAAACCCTGGTCTTGATTAATGCATTTGTGGGAATGATGATTCGTTGGGCGCCGTTCACCGTTATGAATGTATCAATGATTTCTGAAACATCGCGCCGCAGGGTCGGTTCACCGCCCGAAAGCCACAGGTCGGTAATCGATGGCATGGTTCGGGATATCTTTTGCAGTTGAGAAAATGTCAGGTCACCAGGCTGATTGAGTTCGGCATGATAGAAGCAAGTCTTGCAAAAAGCATTACAGCGTGAGGTTACAAAGAGGATCACCGTGCCGAGACGCTTTTCGCGTTTGCTCGAACGAACCAGTTGCACAAATTGGGCGGCTTTGTTCATAAATCCAGGAGTCCGAAGCTCAGAAGTCAGGAGCCAGATCGTAAGCGCCCTGACTTCGAAGTACTGACTACTGTCTGCTTCTGATTACAGCCTTCTGCCTACTGCCTACTGTCTTCTGACTTCTGACTTCTGACTTGAGACTTGAGTCCGACTAATGACAACTTCAGAAGCCGATTTCAATTCGTAGGTTATCCCACGCCAGGTTATGCGTCGCGAGAATGCTGCTGACAGGGCGTTATACAAGTAGAGGAAGGAAGCCGCCGGCCACAACAATAATTGCGCCAACAAGTCGCGATGGTAGTGTTCGATGCCTAGCGCCATCCTCACTGCTCGAAAGCGGACGAACGCTTTGGCTGCGCCCAACAAAAAAATTATGACAAGCAAGGCCAAAGGAATCGCAAAAGAGAACCCGAACAGCGCCCGCAGCAAGACCAGCAAGATGCCACCAAAGAAAACGAGAGCAAACAGGGCGCTTCCCAGCAGCACCGGCTTCCACAGATGCGGGGCATAGACTCGTGTGATCTTCAACTGTCGATTAGAAAACTCCAGTAACTCTTTCAAGTCGCAATCCCCTCGCGATGCCACTAAACACGCGGGCGCGAAGTGGATTGGCAGGTGGGCCTCGCCCAACACACGCGTAATTGTGAAATCGTCTGACACGCTTCCGACCCAACGCTCCCTGATATCGAGGCGATCAAAAGTCTCACGTCGAATCGCTGTAGAACCACCCCAACAAAAGTTACTCTTTCGATCCGCTCCAAGTGCCGAGGCGATCGAAGCATTCCAAACCGAACGGAGTTGCGACGCAAAACCGCCGCGCGACGTAACAAACCAGCGATATCCACTTGAGGCGCCGAGTTCGGAGTCGGCGAGCGGCGCCACCAGCGATCTCAACCAATCTCCCTGAGGCCGAGCATCGGAGTCTACAAAAACCAGGGCCTCGCTGCGCGGATCGACCTGCGTGACGGCCAGGCGAAGATTGTGAACTTTCTGTCCGGAATCAATAGCAGGTCCCGCGATAATGGCGCGGACAGTAACCCGGTGAGCGTTCTCCTCAATTATGCTTTGAATCACTTCAAGTGCCGGATCGGTTTCGTTATCGGTAACGAAAATAACCTCGTACTCCGGATACTCCTGATGAAGCAGTGCTGCCAGATTTTCCGTTAGCCCTGGCTCGAGCCCGCGACAAGGAACAATGACTGACGCGAAAGGACTGTAATCGCCGGGTGGCTGTGCGAGTTGAGATTTGACGTAGGTTGCGAACCGGAAACCGCCGCGAAGAGAGAGGATGCCTAACCAGATTACGATCGCGGCGAAGAAATAGAAGACCCACATGAGCCTTCACGGCGTCAGCAGTCGTTGCGCGATGCTAATGAAGGGCTGGGGATAGAGACCGATAACAATGATGCCTACGAGTGAAGCAACTAGCGCGGTCCGCAACGCGGCTGAAAGTTCCAGAGGCTGATCGTCAGCGATGTGGTCGCCCAGGTACATCACCTTGATGAAGCGGATGTAGTAGTAGAAGGAGACGACCGTATTGATGATCGCCCAGATGGCCAGCCAGTAATACCAGTTCTTAGCTTCTGCCTGGCCGCGCTGCAGCAAGCCGCCAAAAAGAAAATACTTCCCGATGAAGCCACCGGTCATCGGCAATCCACCCAGTGAGAGCATAAAGATGGCCATCATCGCCGCCATCCCCGGGGATTTATGAGCCAGCCCGGCAAGATCGTCGACGTTGTCGCCGATAATTCCGCGACGGCGGAGGCTGATGATGATTCCGAAGGCACCCATGTTCATGAGGGTGTAAACAAGTAGATAGATTACCAGCCCGATGTAGCCGTATAAGTTGCCGGCAACGAGCCCGAGTAACAAATAACCAGCATTCGAAATCGATGAGTAAGCAAGCAGACGTTTCGAGTTTTCCTGCGTCACCGCCGCCCAGTTCCCCACCATGATCGTGATCGCAGCAACCAACCCAAGCAAAGGCGCCCAATCAACACGCATCGCCGGCAAGGCTTCGAGGAAGATGCGGGCATAAAGAGCGAAGCTCGCAGCCTTAGAACCGGTTGAGAGAAAAGCGGTGACAGAGGTTGGCGCGCCTTCATAGGCGTCCGGCGCCCACATGTGAAACGGCACGGCAGCTATCTTAAAAAACAGACCAGCCGCCAGCGCGATCATTGCGAGCAGTAACATCGGACGAAGTGATGAGAGGCTATCGGCCGGATCTGTCGAATTCCCTACTGAACTCACAATTTGCGCGAGGCTGGTGCTGATTTCACCGAGGTTTGTTGAGCCGGCGATGCCGTAGAGCAAGGACATGCCGTAGAGCAGAATCCCAGACGAAAAAGCGCCCAGGAGAAAGTACTTCATCGCTGCTTCATTTGAACGCTTTTCACGTTTGGTAAAAGCAACGAGCACATAAAACGTCAGGGCCATCAGCTCCAGACTGATGTACAACGCAATCAGATCGTAGCCGCACGCGAGAAACATCATGCCCACCGTGGCAAAGAGCACGAGGGCGTAGTACTCGCCATGCTGCTCGCCCTCGATGTCGAGATAGCGTGTCGAGATAGCAACCGCGAGCGCGGCAGCGATCAGGAAGATAGCTTTGAAAAGGAGTGCGAAACCATCGATGCGCACCATGCCGTAAAACCCGGTCAGCGGCAGAGTGCTGCGGACTAACCACCATTGCATTCCCAGTGAAGCCGCAGCCAAGAGCAATGCTCACCAGGGCAAAGTAGGCTGTAACCTTGCTCTTGCGGTAAGGAAGAATTACTTCCATTACCAGAGCAACGCAGGCGCATACAGTTAGAATTAATTCCGGTGCAATTAATTGCAGGTCAGCAAGGTTAAGGAGAGCGGAGGTATTCGCTTGGAGGAAAAAACGGATGATGAATGCTGAATGATGAATGCTGAATTGTGTTTATTAACGTGTCAGTCATGTGCATCTGATCTTATATTTCCTACTCAGCATTCATCATTCCGCATTCATCATTCCATTCACCGTGCTGCTTGCTGTTGCGTGGGGACGGCTGCGGGCATTCCCGGTATCGGATAGTTAGGCCGGACATGCTTAACCACCGCATTGACGGGCTGGCTAATGTAGTTGATGAAGGTTTGCGGATAGATGCCAATCCAGAGCGACATAATCACGAGCGGCGCCATATAAAGCCACTCGCGGCCGCTCAAGTCTGAAAGTTTTTCATTCTTGGGATTATCGATGTTCCCAAAGAACATTCGTTGATAGAGCCAAAGCATGTAACCCGCATTCAAAATGATGCCCAGCGCACCCCAGGCGGCCCACCAGGGATTTGCTTCAAAAGCCCCGCGCAGCGAAAGGAATTCAGAGATAAAAACACATAGCAAAGGTAAGCCAATCGCCGTCATCACCATCGAGAGGAATACCGCTGCGTACCCTGGCATTACATGCGAAAGACCACCGAACTCAGCAACGATGCGGGTGTGCCGCCTTTCATAAATGATTCCCACCAACAGAAAGAGCGCGGCCGAGTAAATGCCGTGATTGATCATGTGGAGCACGGCGCCATTTACGCCATTGGGATTAAGCGAGAACAGCCCAAGCATTACGATCCCCATCGATGAGACGGATGAGTAAGCGACTAACTTCTTAACGTCACCATCTTTTTTCACCACGAAATACATCGCGGCAAGAGCTCCATAAATGATGCCGACGATCGCCAGAAAGATCATGACGCTGCGCACGCCGAAGGAGCCGAAGTAGGCTTCGTCAGCTGAGGCGGCGGGAAACATCGGCAGATTGAAGCGGAAGAATCCGTAAGTTCCCAACTTCAGCAAGATGCCGGCGAGAATTACTGATCCTGCTGTCGGGGCTTCAACGTGTGCATCGGGCAGCCAGGTGTGGAACGGAAACATCGGAACCTTGATTGCAAACCCAAGGGCGAAAGCGAAGAACAGCAACACCTGCATCGTACCCATCGGCATCACCGAGCCAAGTGCCTGCATGTAGAGCATGTTGAAGGTGCCTGTGCCATTAGCCGCTGCAAGTTGAACGCTGCTGGAAACGAGGGCAGCAGCTTCCTGATTTCCCGCCACAAGATTCAGTGTGCCCTGTGTTATCTGAGAGGTGAGCGCGGTGTCCTGAGTCAGGAAGTACATCTTCAAAACGCCGAGCAGCATTACCACCGAACCTACCAGGGTGTAGAGGAAGAATTTGATTGCCGCGTAGAGCCGGTTCTCGCCGCCCCAGATTCCGATCAGGAAATACATCGGCACCAGCGACACTTCGAAGAATAAGTAAAACAGGAAAAGATCCATCGAGGCGAACACGCCGACCACGGCCGTTTGCAAGAGCAGCAGCAGAACGTAGTATTCCTTCTCGCGCTTCTCAATGTATTTCCACGACGATAAGGCGGCGATTACACCCAGTAAGGTTGTGAGGACAATCAGTAACACGGCCACGCCATCGACACCCATCTGGTAGCGCGCGCCGATCACGGGAATCCACTGATGATCCTCGAGGAACTGCATGCCACCGCGGGCGCGGTCGTATCCCATTAACAATAACGAAGCGATGAAGGCGAGCCCGAACCAGGCAGTCGCAAACTTCTTAATCAAATTCGACTGGTTCTTCTTGAAGACGGCGAGAATGATGATGGCCCCGACGGTGGGTAGCCAGGTGACGATGGAAAGGATGTAGGTCTTCATAAGATATTTTCGATTGCCGATTGCCGATTTCCTAGATTGCCAACGCAAATATGCTCTTCACTGCACTCACGATATCGCCGGCAAAGAACAGGGCCACGGCAGCTACCAAACCAAAAACCATTACCAAAGCATAGTTTTGCGTCAGGCCCGTTTGCGCGGCACGCAGCAGCGGCGACATCAAGCGCATGATGAATGCGGCGATCGCATTGACAAGACCATCAACTAAATATTTATCCGTCGCTCCTGTTAATTTGCTGCTGAGTCGCGTCACCCAGGCGCTCCCATTAACCGCGCCATCAACTAGCTTGGAATCAAAGGCAAAGACTCCGCGCGCTGCATCCATCACACGACGTGTCACTGCCCAGCCATAGAACTCGTCAACCCAATATTTGTTGTAGCTTGCTTGATAGAGAGGTTTGAGTCGGCGCGCCCAGATCTCCGGCAGTTGCGGATTTTTGACATAGAACAACCATCCCAGCGCGATACCCAATGCCGCAACCAGGAGCGAAATGACGATGAACAACCACTCGGCAGCTAGATGACTACCGAGTGCCCCTTCCGCCGCGTGAGCCAGGTTGAACTCCTCGTGAGTGGTTGTCGCTTCTTTAAAAACCTCGCCTTCGGCCGGCGCCTGTACGAGTTCCGCGGTTCGTGTCTCACCAGGCGCAGCGGTTGCAGCCGACTCACTAGCGTGCTCAGGTGCGGTCGCGTGCTCTCTTCCAAATTCGCCAGTCGCAGAATTCCAAATGATCGGATCAAGATAGTTGACGATGTTTAGACGACCGCCAGGATGTTCACTGCCGGAAAGAAACTTGAAAGCCGGACCGACACCTACGAATCCTCCAATCGTTGCTAACACCGCGAGCGCTACGAGGGGAACCCACATCGAAGGCGGCGATTCATGAGGAACGTGAGCATGAGCGGCGGGCGTGGCATGGTCCGCGTCATGGACTTCATGTCCAGGCGTATGTTGATGTCCGTTGAGAAACTTCTCTTTCCCCCAAAAGGTCATCGCTACCAGCCGTGTCATATAAAACGCAGTACAGGTTGCAGCGATAGTTCCGACGATCCAAATCAACCAACCATAGGGAATCACGGATGTAGAGGCCGCGTTCCAAAGGATTTCATCTTTCGACCAGAAGCCGCTGAACGGAATGATGCCGCAGATGGCCAACCAGCCGGCGAGAAAGGTCATGTACGTGTAAGGCATGTACTTCTTCAAGCCGCCCATACGCCGCATGTCCTGTTCGTGGTGCATGCCGTGAATCACGCTGCCGGCGCCGAGGAACATTAGAGCCTTGAAAAACGCGTGGGTCATCACGTGAAAGATGCCAATCACGAAAGCTCCAACGCCGCAGGCCATGAACATAAATCCAAGCTGCGAAACGGTTGAATAAGCAAGAACTTTTTTGATGTCGTTTTGGGTTATCGCAATCGTCGCCGCAAAGATCGCCGTTGCTGCTCCAACTAAAGCCACAACCAGCATCATCGTTTTTGAGTGCTGAAAGATAACGTTGGTCCGCGTCACCATATAAAGGCCGGCGGTGACCATTGTGGCGGCATGGATTAGGGCGGACACCGGTGTCGGCCCCGCCATCGCGTCAGGCAGCCAGACATGCAAAGGAAGTTGAGCCGATTTACCGCAAGCTCCGACGAAGAGTCCCAGGGCAATCCATGAAAGTATTCCCCAGTGACCAAGCACCTCCATGGGAAACCTGCTGGCCTGCGCAAAGACGTCGGTGTATTGCGTTGTCCCGAAACGTCGCAATCACTCCAAAGATCGCGAGAGCAAACCCAAAGTCACCAACGCGGTTCGTGATGAAAGCCTTGCGTGAGGCGTCGCCGGCTTCTTTGCGATTGAAGTAGTAACCGATCAGCAGGTACGAGCAGAGACCGACACCTTCCCAACCCACAAACATCATCAGGAAGTTTGAGCCCATCACCAGGATGAGCATCGAAAACATGAAAAGACCCATGTAGGCGAAGAAGCGGTAATAGCCCGGGTCGCCGTGCATGTAACCGGTCGCGAACAGGAAGATACAAAGACCGACGCCGGTGACAATGAGCATGAAGATGGACGACAGAGCATCCAGCTGATAGCTCCATTCGACATTTAACACTGAGCTGTTGGGAGCTTCGCTAACTGTGGGAGAGGTTTCAGGAGTCGAGTGTGCTGGCTGCGGTTGGGCAGCTCGCTCGGCCGCACCTGCAGTGAGACGCACAGCGCCTCCGGGAATCCACGTGAAACTGAACGCACCATCGTCACTCGTAACGTAAGGCTTTGGCCAAATGCTATGTGAGCTTAAGCCGTAAGAATAAACAGCGGCGACACTGAGCAGGAAAGAGAGGGCGATTGAACCCACGGCGATTCGGCCAATCAGCTTCTCCGAAAAACGAAGCTTGCGACCGAGCAACCCGTTGAGAGCAGCCCCGGCGAGCGGCAAGAGCGGAATCAGCCAGATGTATCTATGCATCCGTTCAATTCCAAGTTCCGAGTTTCAGGTCCCAAGTTCGCTTACTCCAAACTGTTACCTTGGAACATTCTCGGAACTCGGAACTTTGGAACTTGAAACTCCCTTGGCTTACCATTTAAGAAGGTCGATCTGATCAATCCAGATCGTCTCTTTATTCCGGTAGAGCGCAATTACGATTCCGAGCCCAATTGCGGCTTCGGCAGCAGCCACGACGATGACGAAAACGCTGAACACCTGTCCGGCGACCGCATTCACACTACCCGTTGCTTGAAGATAGCGTGAGAACGCGATGAAATTTAGATTCGCGGCGTTCAGGATCAACTCAATCGACATGAAAATGACGATGATGTTGCGACGAGTCAAAACACCGCCAACACCAATCACGAAAAGCAGGGCCCCGATCATGAGAAACCGCGACAGATCCGGATTCTTGATGCCGTGCAGCATTAAGCCGCCGCGGCTTTCGTCCTGAAAGATAAGAATCAAAACTGGTGCAAAAAATGTCAGCATGATCGTAAGCAAACTAAACGATGTCTTCTGCAGGAACCACTTCGGCTAATTCCGGTTCACGCGCCGCTTCGGCTGCGCGCACCTCTGGCGCCAGATCGTCAACCGCCGCTTCCTGTTTCAGCGTGCGCGCCAGCATAACGGAGCCGACGATGGCTACGAGCAGCAGGACGCTGGCGATCTCAAAAGGCAGCGAGGCATATCGGTAAAGACTATTACCAACACGTTCGGTGTCACTGGTAATGCGGCTGGTTCCCGTCGCTCCGGGGGGCAAATTTTGATTCGTAGTTTGATTGGCTGTAATCAGGTCGGCGTTTCTCCTTCTGCAATCCTTTGTAGCCCACGTTGATTGCGAAGAGGAGGCCTAACACGAGGAGCAAACAAAAAATCATACTCGTGGTCACCTGCCGCGGCTTATTCATGATCTGATCGTTCCCGCGCTCTTCAGCTCCAACGTTTACGAGCATGATCACGAACAGGAACAAAACCATTACTCCGCCAACATAAACCAGGATCTGCACGCCGGCGATGAACTCAGCTCCAGCCAGGACGAAAAGCGCGGCAACGGAAACGAGTGAGGAGATCAGAAACAGGGCGCTGTGGACGGCGTTACGCGCCATCACGGTCAACAGCCCCGCGAAGATAGCGGAGATGGAGAATATCCAGAAGAAGACTGCTTCCCAACCCGAGAGAATCATTGTCGATTGCCGATTGCCGATTGCCGATTGCCGATTCGACGAAGCGATTGTGTTGCCGAGATGCGGGACTTCGCCATTATTGCGACCAACTCCTGAGCTTCATTGAGTAAAGGTGAGACCAGACTTTCTTTTAGTAGATCGCCTTCAATAATCAATTCCATCCAAAATGCGCTTTCGTCTGCTTCCTCTTCAACAACGCCGATCTTCGCGATGAATTCTGCTTTTCGATCTTACCGCGGCACGCTGCCCGATAGTTGGCGCCTACAGAAGTTCCTGATCGCATTAACTGGCTACCAATTGCTCGTCCCTGCACATTTTCGGGCAAGGCGCCAACCAGTTTCAGCACTCTGAGTGAAAACTTCTTAGTCCGCTTCTTTAACTCTTCTGCGTTCATGGCTGGTGAGGAGCCAACTACTAGAACTAAATTCTAATCGGCAATTGGCAATCGCCAATCGGCAATCACTTCGTGTACTTCACCGTCTCGCGTCCTTGTTCCAACATCTCGCGGTTCCAGACAAAGCCGGCACGCGAGTAGGTGGCGAGCTCAAAATCCTGAGTCAATTCCAAACAAGAGGTTGGGCAGGCTTCCTGGCAAAGCGCGCAGAACATGCAACGGGAGGTGTCGAAGATAAACTCATCAAGCACCTTCTTCTTGCGCGGCTTACCGGCCACCGTGATCTCGACGTCCATCGCCAACACATCGATACAGTCTTCCGGACATGCGATCGCGCAAAGATTGCAGGCGATGCAGAGAGTGTCGTGTGTTTCCGGATCCATGTTCAGCCGCGGCGCGCCATGAAAACGCGGCGCCACATCAGGACGAACTTTAGGATACTGCTCTGTATAGATTCCCTTTCCCGCAACCGAGTCTTTATCGGTAATCGCACCGATGTTGTATTTGAGGGTCAGCCCCAAACCTTTCACCAGATCAGCCATGAAAAAGCGCTTGACCTTATCGATGAATTTTATTTTGGGGAATTTAACTAATGCCATAATAAATTTGGTTTTTGGTTTTTGGTTTTTGGTCTTTGGCCTTGGGTTTTTGGTCTTTGGTCTGGCGCCTTAACTTCTAAAATTCAATTCATGCACACGGTCAAAAACCAAAGACCAAAAACCCAAGACCTTAAAAACTCGCCGATTGTAGAAAGTTAGCCTTCGCATCTAGCTCTCAGTAGTTGCCTGTGCCGGAACCGCCGGCTTCCCTTGCGGCAAGTTCACTAAACGAATATTTCGTCGTTGCACTCTTAGGTTGAAATCGCGTGAACGCCAATTAATCTTCGATAATAAGAGTCCGGTAATCATCAGACCAATCAGGCCCATCGTGATCATTACGCCTTTGCCGGCCGCCGTAAGATTCAGACCTCCTGCGATTCCATCAATCATCTTGAAGCCGCGCCAGCCATCGAGTGCTTGCACCAGAAATACAGCAAAAGCTGACAGCCCGATGTTTATCAAAGCGGACGGGATTAGCCACTTCCAGCCAATGTCCATTAATTGATCGTAGCGAAACCTTGGCAGCGTCCAACGCAACCAGAAATACAGGTAAAGAACTGTCAGCAGCTTCGCGATGAATACGATCAAGCTGACTATAACATAGAGATTATGGTGACCATTCGCTTCCGTTAGCCGGTACACAAAGGGGAAATACCAACCACCGAGGTACACAGTGACTGCGATTGCCGAAACAACGACCATCGCCGCGTATTCCGCCATGAAGAACAGCGACCAACGCATCCCGGAATATTCTGTATGAAATCCGGCAACCAGTTCCGACTCGGCTTCCGGTAAATCAAACGGAGCGCGATTGTTTTCGGCAATACCACTTACTAAGAAAATCAGAAATCCCGCCGGCTGATAAAAGAGAAACCAGATCGAATCCATTGCCTGCGCGGTAACGACACCAGAAAGTGAGAGGGTGCGCGCAAACATCAGCGCTCCGACGAGCGCCAAGCCCATCGCCACTTCGTAGGAAACCATTTGGGCGCTGGATCGAAGGCCGCCCAGCAGCGCGTATTTCGAATTGGAAGACCACCCGGCCAGAATTAATGCGAGCACGCCGACGCTGGAAACAGCGAGCACGAACAAGAGACCGATGTTAACGTCGGTGATCACACCCCAGTCAGGCGCAAAGGGAATGACTGCCATCACAATGAACGCGGCAGCGACAGCAATGTAAGGGGCAATAAAGAAGATGCCACGATCGGCTTTGTCAGGAATGAAATCTTCTTTTGTGAGGAGCTTGATCGCATCGGCGATCGGTTGCAGCAACCCCCAGGGGCCGACGCGCATGGGTCCCAATCGCGCTTGCATGAACGCCGAGATTTTACGTTCCAGGTAAGTGGCGTACGCAACCCAGCCAGCGACGATCGTCACCACAGCGCCAATCTGGATAAAGGGCCAGACAACGTTATTGACTGTTTGCGGACTGAAAAACTTCAAGAGAATTTCATCAATGAAGTTTATCGGCGCGAAGAGAGTAAAAAATGCTTCCATGATTCTGCGACGTTTAAGTTACCTGTCGATTTCGCCGAGCACGATATCCAGAGTCCCAATAATGGCCACGACGTCTGCCACGAGATGACCGAGGCACATTTGTTTCAAAGCCTGTAGGTTGATGAATGAGGGTGGGCGCACGCGTACGCGCCAGGGCTGCGCCGAACCATCTGCCACAAGGTAACAGCCGATCTCGCCTTTTGGACCCTCGATTGAATGATAGTAATCACCAGCTGGTGGTTTGATCACTTTCGGAATCTTTGCGTTCACCGGTCCGTCCGGCAACTTGTCCATCGCCTGATCGATAATGCGGCGCGACTGCCTCATTTCTTCCAGCCGTACCAGATAACGATCGTAAGTGTCGCCGTTCTCTCCAAGTGGTACGTCAAAATCCATATCGGCGTAGGCGGCATACGGACGCGCCTTGCGAACATCCCAGGGAACTCCCGAACCGCGCAACGCCGGACCGGAAAGCCCAATCGCGATTGCCTCATCTGCAGAGATCACACCAATCCCAACGGTGCGGCTTAGCCAAATGCGATTCTCAGAAAGTACGGTTTCATATTCGTCGAGCCGTTTTGGGAAATTGCTGACGAAGCGACGCACATCAGTTTCAAAGTCATCGTACGCATCGTTAGGCATGCCCCCGATGCGCCAGGCGTGACAAGTCAGCCTTGCACCAAACTGCCGTTCGAAGATTTTTAGAATCTCTTCGCGCTCGCGCAAAGCCCAAAGCAAGACGGTGACAGCGCCGATGTCGAGAGCGTGTGTCGCCAGCCAGAGTAAGTGAGAGGCAATGCGATTAAGTTCTGTCAGGATTGTGCGCAGGTAATGAGCCCGCGGTGGGACGGCGAGCCCCATCATTTGTTCCACTGTTTCCACCCAGACCAAACCATTGGAAACGGCCGCGATGTAATCAAGTCGATCCCAATACGGAGCGATCATCGTGTACATGCGGTTCTCGGCAATTTTCTCCATGCCACGATGGAGGTAGCCGATATCGCAATCGAGATCGATGACCGTCTCGCCGTCAAGTTTCAGGATCACGCGGAGCACGCCGTGAGTGGATGGGTGCTGCGGCCCCATGTTGAGCACCATCTCGGGGCTATCAAGCAGTGTTTCCTGGGTTGTGGCGATCTCTACCTGGTGCATATTTTGTAATCGATCGAAAGCGTTCCTATTAAGCTGCGGCAGGAGTTGAACCGGCTGGGAGATAACATCCGGTAACGCTCCAGGGTTCGATAATCAAACCAATATCAGACGCCACTCCCTTTTCCCGTTCAGCAACCAGTTTAAGGAGAATTGCCTGAGCAGCACTTGCCTTGTTCCAGACATTCCGTGGCGCCTCAGTTTCGCCCAAAATGAAACCAGCAACTTTGGCCGCCTGCGGCGACTCAAAAACCTTGGCATCATAATGGGCAGCAATTTCCTTGGGAGTCATCTCTCAATTTCCGATTGCCGATTGCCGATTGCCGATTGTTAGTTCACTTGCGTTGAAGTTCGACTTAAAGAACAGCCGACTCCGTGACTGACCATTAGATAGTCTCAACTAGATGATCAAACTCTAATCGGCAATCGGCAATCGCAAATCGGCAATCTATTTGTCTTTCGGCATCACTTCCTTACCGCCTTGAAAAATTTCGCGCATCTGGCGCTCCTGCGGTACCGAAAGGATTTCCAAACCGTACGCGCGTCGTTGTTCCAACTGCTCACGCTGCACATCGGTCATTTCCGGCAGATGTTGCTTCGTCCACTTGTTCTCGACAAACTCCAGCGAAACATCCTTCCGCAGTGGATGGCCTTCCCAGTCAGGTGGCAACAAGATCCGGCGCAGGTCAGGATGGTTATTAAAGACCACGCCAAACAAGTCATAGACCTCGCGCTCCAGCCAATTCGCCGCTGGCCAGACGCCTGTGACGCTGGCGACCCCGCCACCATTCGCTGCAACATTCAAACGCACCCGCTCATTAGCAGGAATCGAATAAAGGTTGTAAACGATTTCAAAAGGAGCTTCGCTGCGATCCGGCAGATGAACACACGTTAAGTCCGAAAGGTAATTGAATGGCGTCTTCGGGTGGCGCTTAAGAAAGTCGCAGACTTCAACGATTCGGCCGCGGTCGATCCGAACGGAGAGCTGTCCGATAAACTCAACAGCTTCAACGACTGCGTCACCGAAAGTTTCTCTAAGATTTACGACGAGCGGATAATTTGCGGCGTCGATTGGTTTGGGACCTTCGTCCTTTTTCTTGACTGGCGCTTTGGGAGCGCCCACCGCTGGTTCGGGAGGTTTTTCGCCGAGTGATTCTTTGACAGCAGCTACGCGGGTCTTGGCCTGCTCGACCATTGCCGCCTTTTCCGCGTCGGCGCCTGCAAGCTGACCGGCGTCAGGAATAGAAGAAGCTGGCGGCGTACCGGACGAGTCAGACTGGTTTGATACTTCAGGCTGATCGGTGTTCTCTGGTGGTGCTCCGCTTTTCTCTTCTTCCATGGGGCTCGCGGCTCGCGCCTTTACCCTTACCGGATGTGCGCTCGGGGCACTGCTCCGGCCGCGCAAAAATTCCTGGACTTAAATGTTAATGCAGTGACAGAAGGACGGCGAAATTGGATTTAAACATGCGGCTTTATTTACTGTCAACCAACTTATTTTTGCTATCACGCGCGTTGTTTCCCAATGAAATCGCGACGAACTTGACGATGTGCGCCTTGGACACCTATCATAACCTGTTTGCGGAGAGCACCAGATTGCTCACTATGGAAGAGTAAGAAGAACAAGAAGAGGAAAGTAATGAAGCCAGAGATTCACCCAGCATATGAGGAAATGACCGTCACCTGTGCGTGTGGCGAAACGTTTAAGACGCGTTCGACAAAAAAGGGCGACCTTCACGTGGAAATCTGCTCGTCTTGTCACCCATTTTTCACGGGCAAGCAGAAGCTGATCGATACCGCCGGACGCGTGGACCGGTTCAACAAGCGTTACGGTAAGAAGACCGCGGAGAATACCGCAGCCACGCAGTAACGTATTTATGGGCGCTAACCGACACTAGCTAAGTTTTTAAGAACCAACGCCGGCGTGATCACGTCGGTCGCTATCCGTGTATCACGCTTCAGCGACCAATGTCAGAAACGCCGGCGTTCTTGTCTGAAAGCAGGGTATCAGGTGCCGGGTCATGGGTATCAGGTCTCGGGTTTTGGGTATCGGGTCTTGGGTTTTGATAGCGTAACTGAGGTGTCATCCGACAACTGCTACGAGCCACTCGATAACGAAAACCCGAAACCTGAAACCCGAAACCCGATACCCGATACCCGAAACCCGATACCCATGACCTGAAACCTGATACCCATGACCTGGCACCTGATACCCGACACCCGATACCCTGCATCCGATACCCGACACCGAACTCGATTGAGGTACGAACATTGAGCACAAATGAGCGCGATTTAATAGTGGGCGGCCAGGCCGTCATTGAAGGCGTAATGATGCGAACGCCCAACGCCTATGCAGTGGCGGTGCGCAAGGCCGATGGCACCATTACAAACATTTCCGCCCGCCTGCCGAAGTGGAGCGACAAGTATCCTCTACTCAAACTTCCAGTGTTGCGCGGCGGCGCGGTCCTGATCCAGTCGATGGGTTTGGGAATCAAAGCACTCAACTATTCAGCGAATGAAGCCTTTGCTGAAGCCGAGGAAGCGGAAGCTAAAGAGATGAAAGTGGCGCTCACCCCCGCAGTCATCGAGGGCGAAGGCGACTTCGCCGGGATCACCGGAGCGCTACCTGGTTTGATTCCCGTGCCGACACAAAAGCGCTCTCTGGATGAAATGAAAAAGGGCGGCACGATGGCGGCAGCGGGCTCGATCGTCTTCGCCCTTATTTTCAACGTTTTGCTCTTCGTAGCATTGCCGTTGTTACTAACAAATGCCCTATTTATCGCGGCAGGTTGGGCGCCCGCACCTAGTGTTGCTGTAGCGCCAGCTTCTACCTGCGCCGGATGCTTCATCTGTTAACGAGACTGCAACTACCCAAACGCCTTCGTCGGAGCCGGCCTGGTACACGAAAGCCTGGGGGTCGGTGCGCACATATCTGCACCCTGTGCGTCCGTCGATCTCCTTCAATCTGATTGACGGCATGATTCGCATGGCATTCTTTCTGATCATGATTTTTAGCTTTTCTTTGCTGAAAGATATCAGGAGGGTATTTCAGTACCACGGCGCCGAACACAAGACGGTTTTCACGTGGGAGGCCGGCCTGCCGTTAACCGTCGCGAACGCGCGGCCACAACCGCGCCAGCATCCGCGCTGTGGGACTAGTTTCCTTATGGTGGTGATGCTGGTCTCGATAATCTTGTTCTCGGTTATTAAGTTTGACTCGTTGCTCTTTAATTTTCTGGTGCGCCTCGCGCTCATGCCTTTAGTCGCCGGGCTCTCTTACGAGATCATTCGCCTCTCAGCGCGCAAAGAAAGCGGGTGGGTATTCAAGCTCATCACGCTTCCCGGCGTCTGGCTGCAAAACATCACAACTCAGGAACCGGATGACCAGCAATTGGAAGTGGCGATTGAAGCTTTGAAGGAGTCGCTGAAACTTGAACCGCAAACTGGAGAAGCTGCGCTAGCGCCGCTGTCGTAAGCTCAAGGTAGATTGATTATGTTAGACCGACTAAAACAGATCGAAGAGCGTTACGAGGAACTCTCGCAGGAGCTCTTGTCCCCGGAACTACTTACCGACCACACTGCTTACACTAAGGTGGCCAAGCAACATCGGAATCTGGGCGACATCGTGGCAAAGTATCGCACCTGGAACTCTCTGAAGACCGAGATGACAGGAGCGCGCGAGATGCTCGAGACCGCCGACGACAACGAGATGGTCGAGATGGCGCGTCTGGAAGTTGAAACTCTGCAGAGTAAGCTGGACGCAACAGAGCAGGAATTGAAACTGATGCTGGTACCGTCCGATCCCAACGATGAGAAGAACGTGATCGTCGAGATCAGGGCGGGCACCGGTGGCGACGAGGCTTCACTCTTTGCCGGCGAAGTTTTGCGCATGTATCAGCGCTACGCGGAACGACAGAGTTGGCGTTTTGAGATTCTCGATGCTTCGGAGTCAGGAATCGGCGGCATCAAGGAAGCGATCGCGCTGATTGAAGGCGACAAAGTTTATTCGAAACTCAAACACGAATCTGGAGTGCATCGTGTGCAACGCGTGCCGCAAACCGAAGCCAGCGGTCGCATCCACACTTCGGCAATCACAGTCGCCGTGCTTCCCGAGGCAGAGGAAGTCGACGTGAAAATCGATCCCAAGGACTTACGTATCGACACGTTCTGCTCATCGGGTCCCGGCGGACAGTCCGTCAATACTACGTACTCCGCGGTGCGTATCACGCACCTGCCAACGAACGTGGTTGTGTCGATGCAAGACGAGAAGTCGCAGATTAAGAACCGTGACAAGGCAATGCGTGTGTTGCGCGCCCGGCTGCAGGAACTGGAAGAGCAGAAGCAGCACGACGCGTTGGCGAGTGAGCGGCGATCAATGGTGGGCTCTGGCGATCGTTCCGAAAAGATTCGCACCTACAACTTCAAAGAAAATCGCGTTACCGATCACCGCATTGGACTCACTATTCACCAGTTGGATCTGGTGATCGCTGGCAACCTCGATCCCTTCATCCAGGCGCTGGTTAATCATTATCAAGCAGAAAAGCTAAAGGCTGAGGCCGTCGCAGCGTAATAAGATTGCCGATTGCCAATTGGCGATTGCCGATTTGAAGGAATACGAGCGTCTTACTTGATTTGCCAGCGGATCATGGTGCCAATCGTTTTCGCTTCGCATCGGAACCGCTAATTGGCAATCGGCAGTTGGCAATCGGCAATCAATCGAAGGCATCTTAAATCGCTATCGCGTATGTCGGCTACTACAATTGTCTTCCTCGTCCGTCATGGTCAATCGCGGGGAAATGCCGAAGGGCGTTTCGGAGGACACACCGACACGCCACTCTCGACCCGCGGACGCAAACAGGCAAAGGCTGCCGCCGCAGTACTCGCTAAAGAAAACCTAACTGCGATTTATGCCAGCGATCTGGCGCGCTCACTGGAAACAGCAATGCCGCTCTCGAGGTTGACGACGCTGGAGGTGCAGGCTGCTGCTGAATTTCGCGAACGCAGTGTCGGTGTGATGGAAGGCTTAACTTTTGAGGAAGCAGCCGAACGACATCCGGAGCAATACGCGGCGTTACTGCAGCGAGATTTTGAGCATGTGTTGCTTGGCGGTGAGAGTTACCGGCAGACGCTGGATCGCGCGGCGCGTAAACTCGACGAAGCGATTGCGATAAATCGTGGCGGACGAATCGCGATCTTTACGCATACCGGCACGATCTGCATTCTGGCGTTGCACCTGATGGGCGCTCTCGACGCGCCTGAACTAAAGCCGGTATGGATTCATAGTTCCAACTGCGGCATCAGCCGCTTCGACGTGCGCGACGATGGTTATGTGCGGGTCGCCGCGATCAACGACACTCGCCACCTGATCGGACTGTAAGTGTCAGTGGGCAGTGGGCAGTGAGCGGTAGGCAGTGGGCAGTGGGCAGTTAGACAGTGGGCAGTTGTCAGTAGTTGTCAGTGATTAGTAGTTGTGAGGTAGTTCGTGTTGATTCGTGTGATTTCGTGGATCGTTTTGCTGTTGAACCAAAAAAGACGATCCACGAATCAGCATTAATAATTAATCGTCAAACTCCAGTGACCACCGATCACTGACAACTGACAACTCCACTGTCCACTGCCCACTGCCCACCGCTCACTGCCTACTGCCCACTGTTCCCGCAAGGCGCGCTCGCTCAGCCTCAGTCCAATCGCACAAGGCCCTTCTGTCTTCGTCGGACAGGATTGCCGTTCGATGAATCCAGGTGTATGAGTCGAGCGGCATCACCTTATCGGTCACCTCTTCACACATCTCTTCGAGTTTCTTGTCTGACTGTCGCTTATCAAGCTTGCCCCATTCGGAAAAATTCAAGTGACTGCGCCCCTCGTTCACGTGATCAACTAAGAACCAGGACGCTGGAGCTACGTTGCTGTACCAGGGCCAGCGCGTCGCATTCGAATGGCAATCGTGGCAAGAGCGGTCAAGAATGGCAGCCACCTGCGGTGTCATTTGTAGGTGAGCTTGAATCGTCTGACTTTGATCCACAGAGGGGTTGGTCCGAGCCGGCCTTACAAACTGCAACCCGAGAAACACAACTCCGACCACAACAACCAACCACTTCAATACCCAGCGGACTCTCCTCATGCTCGCGCCCTCCGTTTCCGCTGCCAGATCAATACAAGGATGGAAAAGATAGCGAGGCTGATGACTGTCATGAAATAACGCCAGCGGCCATCGCCTGAGACGAAGACAAGCGCTTTTTCGGCGGCGACCCCAGCCCTAATTGCGACCGACGGTTTTTCAGCCGCACCAGTATTTGCGCCACCCAGGGTTGTCAGAATCGTTTCACTTCCATTTGCCGAGATCTTGCGCACGCGCGGCCCGCTGGAAATGTTGGGCAGGGTGAACCCAACTTCAAGTACATAGATATCATTACCAACGGCAGCGACCCCGTTGGGAAAGTAGGGAGGTTCGGTACGGAGGATCGTTTCGACATTTCCGCCAGTCGTGATTTTCAGTAAGCGACGATTCGCTGAGTCTGTCGCATAGATGGTGCCATCCGGCGCCACACTCAAACCAGTAAGGCTCGCGGACAAACCTGAGAGAAATCGTGGCTGATCCTTGCCATCGCGGAAGTCGAGTCCTTTCCGTACCGTAGTGACTTCACCATCCATCGTTACTTTGCGAATTGCGGCGCCGTCAGTCAGATAAAGGTTCCCGTCTGGACCAAAGGTCATGCCACCGACACTGCTGAATCTCGCCGCGGCGCCCTTACCATCAAGGTGTCCATACGCTCCCCCTGCGAGCGTTGTGACAACACCCGCGGGCGTGCGTTTGAGAAGTAATGTTTGTGTCTTGGTGTGGTTGTTCTGATCGACCGAGTACATGTTGCCGGCTTGATCAAGCCAGATGCTCATGCCGCGCGGCGGGTTTTCAATGCTCTCGAGCAGGTAGGTAATCTTTCCTTCCGGCGTCATCTTCCAGACCGCACTGGGCCAACCTTTAGTTACCGGGTTGTAACTAAGGTCGGCGCCATAGATATTGTCTTCACTGTCGATGGTCAACTCGTGCACATGGCGGCCGCGTTGACCCGCCCGGAAGACGCTAAGCTTTCCTTCGGTGCTGAACTTCCAAATCGTTTCCAGATCACTGAAGTAAACGTTTCCGGATCGGTCAACCACAATTCCAGTCGCCGGGTGCGCTGCAGCAGACGGCGTCAGCCAGAGACCAAAAACGGCTGCCATTATGATGAATATGAGCCTTGCTCTCATTCTCTACTCCAAACATCACGCTGAAAGCGTAAAAGTTAATAGCCGTGGGCAACGCCCACGGAAGCAGGATTCAGAAATGGCTCTGACCCTGAAAGGGTCAAAGAAGATTCGACCCCTTGTGCGAGCTGCTTGAGTCGATTCCCGGCATCGGCCGCCGCACCGCTACCAAGTTGTTAGCTGAGATCGATGACATTACCCAGTACAAATCAGCGCGTCAGGTAGCCGCCTATGCTGGATTGACGCCTCGAAACAATCGCTCGGGCACCATCCGGGGTAAAACCAGGTTATCAAAGACCGGAAATGCTCGAGTGCGAAAGGCACTCTTTCTTCCAGCCATGGCCGCTAAACGCCACAACCCGATCGTCCGTAACTTCTGTCAGCGCCTGCGGTTCATGGCAAAACCAAAATGCAGATCATCGGCGCCGCCATGCGAAAACTTATTCACCTGGCCTTTGGTGTACTCAAGTCAGGCAAACGCTTTGACGCGAATCATGAACTCCCGAAACTTTCCGTCGCTTGATTTTCAAGACGGTATCTTCGGGGTCAGTAATTCTAATCTAATCTTGCTCCGTGGGCGTTGCCCACGGCTAGTAACTTTGTCCCCTTCGGGGACGATGGGCTTTTCTCGAGGTCTGATCCTTACTCATACCCCCGCTATCAGTGCCGCACGCAGTTATTCGTGCAACGTTCGACTTTGATATCGCGAACAGCCCGCAGTATGCCGTCACTATCGCGCGTCGCAGTTAAAACCGGAGAAAAGCTGCCAAGTCCACGAAACTTTTGCTTCACATCCTCCCCAACAAAAGGATCGTCCGCAAAGACGTACTCATCGATCCAGTACTCGGGATAATCGGCGCCGGAAACGTAAGCATGAATGTGGGCAGCGTTTCGCGTTCCGGGATAAGAGCCGGGTCTGATGGTGCGAAATTCATAACGCCCATCCGGCCCCGTGCGCATCACGCCATGGATACGGGTATTGCGATTGTCACCGCCGGCCCCCGTGGTCGAGTAAACGCCGGTGGTATCAGTTTGATAAACATAGAGCGTGATGCCTTCCAGCGGCTTGCGCCCGTCAGGAGCAAAGACAGTGCCCGAGACGATCAAAGGTGTGCCCGCCTCCTTATCAGAAGTCATAACAATCTTTGACGGCACGTTTTCCGCTCGCGGCGCCACCGCCTTCTGTTCCGCCGAGCTGGTTGGACCACAACTAATTAGACCGAGAGTACTGACCTCGACCAAAGGCAACGCGACGGCAAAGGCCGATGCGTGTTTGAGAAAAGATCTCCGGGGAAGAATTTGATTTTGATTTTTCATCGTTACCTCCAGCTGGTAGTCAGTTGTCAGTTGTCCGTGTCAGTCAGTTGTCAGTTGTCAGTTGTCAGTTGCCATCAAACTCGATTCGTGCGGCTTCGTGTTACTTCGTGGATCGTTCTTATCCATTGACGCCCTATGTGCCTGCCCAGAGCGGATCGAACGATCCACGAAACAACACGAACGAACACTAAACATCCTGTCGTCCTGCCTTCCTGCTCCTGCCTCCTGCTCCTGCCGTCTGCCTTCTGCCTTCCGACTCCTGACTTCTGCTTCAGCGTTTCTCTTCCCTTCCCTTGATCTTGCCCAACGTTCGGGTCCACACGTCGATCCAACCTTTTCTAAGCGGCGAAGCGCCCGTCCAAATATTGTCCAGGTGGCCCTTCCAAAGTCGCAGCATAGTTTCATCAAGCTGCAACACGCCCTCGCGTGTTACACCTTCGGGTGGTGGCGCCAATGTCGAGAGTCGTTCGTATACCAACAGCCGGTCGTTGCTGTTGACGCGATACAAAAGATGCCAGAGCGTCAGCGTATCGCGCACTCGCGACTCTGCCAGCAATCCTTTCAGCACGGAATTGTCCCCGGCCTGACTTGGCGGACTTTCAAAATCCAACTTCGTTAACGCAGTACGAAAACTTGGCGAGGCATCTTCAAAATATGGCGTGCCTGGCCCGATACCCGGTCTTGTGGCGCAGGCAGCTCCGGCAGGAACCACCGATTCGCGATCTCGCAATTGCAGGGCAACCCAACCTGCTGTCACTCGCAACAAGCTAGCCCCGGCTTCGTCGACTTCCAGCGTATATGCACAACCAAGATCCGCCGCGACAGCGGATGGCGTATCCACAAAAAACAAACGAGGCGGCGCCCAAATGTGTGCGCTCATGCGGCCTCGAGCCAGCTCAAGCCGGTGTTCTGTCGCCCGCGTTTCCAGTAACCGAACCCGAGTGTTTGGATCGATTTCGACCTGGCCGATCGAAGCAACGCTGATTCTCGCTCGCGAAGAGCCGTCGGTTTCCAGCCATTGCCCGACGCCTAGCTGTCCCTTTTGACCAATTCTCGAGCTGCCAATCATCGGCGCGCCGACGAGTCGCGCAACTTCCCAGGAGGGACGCGACTCCTGAAGGTAGATCCACAAACTTGCGAGACCAAGGGTTAGAACTAATCCAGCAGCGACTCCGACAGTGATGGGATTAAACAACCTCGCGCGGAATTCCCTCGCTGGTCGGACTGGTTGCTGCTTTCCTGAATCCTGTTTGCAGTCGCGTTTCCAATTCCGTCCAAAGGGAGTCCGGTGCCTCAACCAATGGCAGACGCTCTGCGACTTTGACCCCTACCTTGATTTCTTCATATTCGACACGACAGCTCGAGCAGCCGATCAAGTGCTCGGCGACCTGACGCGACGCGTTGACGTCAAGCTCGCCGTGGCAATACGCAGACAGTTGTTCGCTGACGTGGCTTGAAAACATTTCAATCTCCCAATACAACCTGGTCGCGCAAATGCGCCAGCCGGCGAGCTAATTCCTTGTGACCGCGGTTGAGCCGCGACGCAACCGTGCCTTTCGAGCAACCCAGAACGTCGGCAATCTCCTCGTAAGACAGTTCTTCTACATACTTCAGCAGGATCGGCAATCGAAATTTAGGCTTCAGCTCGGAGATCGCGTGCTGCACAGACGCTGCCAGCTCGAGCCTCGCGAATCGCTGTTCCTGGGGCCGCTTCCAACTCTTGATTGGGATTGAATCTCCAAACGGCAAAAAGCGTTTCAGTTTCCGCTGCTCGTCGATGCAGGTATTGGCTACCATCCGGTAAAGCCAGGTGGTGAATTGCGAGTCGCCGCGAAACTGGCTGATGTTAGTCATGAGTTTCAAAAAAATCTGTTGCGTAACGTCGCCCGCCCGCGACTGATCGCCGCCCAACGAATAGACCGCGATGGAAAACACCTTGTCTTTGTAAGCCTCAAAGAGCAGACGAAAAGCCTCGCGATCGCCCTGCTGACAGGCTTTGATTACGCGCTCGTTGATTGTCGGTTCGGCCATTACCGCGCGCGGCTCCATCGGCTCCTCCGTCTGATCAGATCAATTATTAGACGAAGGTGGCTGTGGTTTTCTTCCGGTAGAACTAAATTTTTATGCTGTGTTTGGCAGGAGAATCGTATCACTCAATCTCAGGGCCCTGGGCAGTACGACCAAATCTCGTGGGGTTGAGGGTTATTTCGTGGATCGTAGTTCTTAAGTACATTAGAAATCGATCCACTAATCCACGCGAAAAACCAATTTTCTTAGAATAGAAACGGGGAGGTCAGGGCCTGATAGCTAGCACCGGGAGTGCGGTCGCTACGGCCCCCGTACTGTATCTGTAGGTAAATTTTATCTGAGGTCTAGGCGACGGCTTCTTCATCGCCTTCAAGTGAGCGCTGGCGATGCACCGCACCGTCTGATTCGAAAATGTATGCGGAAGGTGCTTCGCGCATGATGATGTCCTGCAAACGCATCAAGCCGTAGAGCAATGCTTCCGGACGGGGCGGACAGCCGGGAATATAAACGTCGACCGGGATGCAACGATCGACGCCCTGCATCGTCGAGTAGGAATCAAACGGCCCGCCTGTTGAAGCACACGCGCCCATCGCAATCGCCCACTTTGGTTCCGGCATCTGATCGAAGACACGACGCACGACGGGACCCATCTTCAGAGTAACTGTTCCGGCGATGATGATCAGATCGCTTTGCCGGGGGCTGGGACGGAATACCCCAGCACCGAAACGATCGATGTCGAAACGCCCGGCGCCGGTCGCAATCATTTCGATCGCGCAGCAGGCGAGACCGAAAGTCATCGGCCAGAGTGCGGACTTGCGCGCCCAGTTCACCACGGGTGCAGTCATATCCATCGCCTTCGCGCCCACGGTGCGCCGCACCGAGTTCATTATCGAATCGACGGTAGTTAGTACAAATCCTTCTTCGTGTTCAGCCATATCCGATTGCCGATTGGTGATTGCCGATTGCCGATTGGTGTTTTCGATCACGAGCGTTTTAGCGATTGTATTTATTTGTAATCACTCGGTGACGAATATTAATGCGACTCCCTCCCGGCCGATTTATCAAACCGCGATCAATGCCGCAAATGAACCGAATTCCTTTTGTCCTCACGCCAATCGGCAATCGGAAATCGCCAATCGGCAATCGCTTACGCCCATTCGAGGGCGCCTTTGCGCCAGGCGTAGTAATAACCGACCACCAGGATGCCAATGAAGACAAACATCTCAACCAGTGCGAACTTGGTGAATGAGAAATCGTCGCCCATGAATATGATCGCCCAGGGCAGCAGGAAGATCGTTTCCACATCGAAGATCAAAAACAGCATCGCCACGATGTAATAGCGCACGGTAAAGCGATCGTGGGCCTCTGTAGTCGGATCGATGCCGCACTCGTAGGGGCGCATCTTCTGTTTGCCGTATTTGATGGGCCGCAGGAATCTTCCCAGGATCAATGGCAGCACCGGAAACACGATGGCGACGAGAAAAAAGATCATCACCGGCCAATATGCAGTGATTGGTGCGCCGACGTGTTGCGTCAGAGGCTGAGTGACGGCTGCTACTTCCTGAAGCATCATTTGCTCGTCACTATAGCAAGTTGTTCACAACCACGACAAGAAGAGTGTTTTCCAGGTAGTGATGCAGCTTGGACTAGACGGCGTCCAAAGGCGACTCGGTACAGTACGGGAGCGGTAGCGACCGCGTTTAGAAAAGCGATACTCAAGGGTGAGACCCAGAGGGCCACAATGTCTCCAACCCACACCGTCATACTATTTGAATGCGGTCGCTACCGCTCCCGTACTGTACCGAGTAGCTTCTGTGCGCTCAGAACTCATTGGTCTCACTTCCTCGATTGGCCCAACTCCTCATCTATTTTTAACGATTTCGAGCACGAGACTAACCTCTTGGTTTAGTGCCTGCCCCTCACACTGCAAGTCCTGCCCGCTTGTGCGATGGCACGCAGTATGCCCAAGAGACATTGCATGAAACAGCTTAGAGAGCGCGGAATTTATCTGGCACCCGATGGCAAGAGTTTCGTTGCGAGTCGCAAGCGAATAACTTCAGACGGCAAGCGAATTCTGTCGCGGCTAGGTAATCGACTGTCTTGCTTTTTGTTCTCAAGGTACGAATGGGCCTTACACGACTCGCCAGACTACGCGGTTACCACTGGCGGAAGAATAATCGCCCTTAAGCAGCCTCCGAATTTCCAGCCTGACCAACTGATCGATACCGGCGCTACCGCAGGCGCCCATTGAGAACCATCAGCCGCTAGGAATTCATGAAGTGGCGAGCGACAAACGTAAGCCCCGTCAGGCTCGTGGAACCTGGCGGGGCTTTGGATTGCTAACTGTTGATGCCAGATTGGCGTTAGCTGTTATGAGAATATTTTCTTGAAGGCCTTTTTGGTACCGCGGCCAACGTGTTTGCCGGCACGTCCCATGTGCTTACCAAAGTACTTGCCACCACGCGCCACGCGGCCATGCTTCAGGTTTTGACCAAGACTCTTGCCTGCCTGCTTGGTTTCACTACCGCTCTTCTTCATTTCACCGGTGCTGCTCTGATTGTCCTGAGCGCTCACTGGCAGGACCGCAATCGACAAAACCAATCCCAGCGATACTGCTTTGAAGAACTGCTTGATGCTTCGTTTCATACTTTACTTCCTCCGAAGCGGATTAGATTTCAGTCACCCCGGGAAATTCCTGATTGCTGAAATTGTCCGCTGCCTCTGAGCCAACGTGATTATACGCCTTTTGACTCAGACCGGAGGAGTTTCAATACCGGGGGTCTTGAAGCGCTAGCCGCGCTTCTTCTCAGGCTTTGGCAGAAAACCCTTTTGCTGTCGCGGATCTTTGGAAGCACCGGGGCGTTGTTGAGGGAGAGACTCCTTGCGGTCCTGCTTGTCCTTGGCGATGGCTTCTTTTAATCGTTTCTTTGCGCGCTTGTTCATGGCTGGCCCCTAATGGTCTCTCGGTGGTATCGGATCCGCTTTGCCACCGGATCCTGGCTCTTAGTCTATTTGTTTATCCTCAGGTTCATGATTCGTTCTTCCCAACAGCAACGCTACGGCATGATTCAACACCGGCCGGATCACTGCAAAGCTTTCGCGCACGGCTTTCGGCGAGCCTGGCAGATTGACGATCAGCGCGTCTGAGCAGATGCCGCAGACACCGCGCGAGATCATTGCCATGGGAGTGTGCTTGAGCGATTCAGCGCGCATTGCTTCGGCTAAGCCGGGTGCCTCGCGTTCAATTATCTCACGCGTTACTTCCGGAGTGTTGTCGCGCGGACCGAAGCCTGTGCCTCCTGTGGTGATGATGAGGTTCACGTCGTCACGACCGGCATATTCGCGGAGGCAATCGGCTAATGCTTCGGGATCATCCGACAGAACTTCATGTGCAATCATGTCGGCTCCAACCTCGCGCAACAGCTCCACCAACGCCGCGCCGGAAAGATCCTCCTGCTCGCGGCGCGCGCAGCGATCACTCACAGTTATCGCGACGGCTATGATCGGAGTAGGCATGTAGTTCGATAGTAATTCAACCAGTCCGCGCCAGCGGACGACTGGGAATAGCCCAGCATGGCTTTGCACTAAAAGTGCGAACCTTTATCCAGCTTCAGAAAACGCTGAAAGCGTTCGCTAATTCCAGCCCAGGGCAGCGCCCTGGGGTTTTCAGTCGAGGATCCTATTCGGCGAACGCTGACAGTGTTCGCCCGGTTTTACGAACCCCTTCAGGGTTCCCCGCGGATTATCAGCTTCTCGCTTACCCAGGGCGTTGCCCTGGGCTGGAATTGGCGAACGCTTTCAGCGTTGCGCCTGAGATTTCGCATCTTGAGCCCTCACTTCCCAGTTAGTTCCTGAACCAGGCTCTCAGCCCCGTAGAGCTTCTTCAGCGCTTCAATGATTGCCGCGCTGTGAACTGCGATCGCCCGACCGCCCTCAGGGTCATCGACATACCAGTAACGGTTGGGCAGCTTCTGAATATTGCTATCAAAGTTGAGTCCAACAATCTCTGCATTGCGATTGATGATGGGACTGCCGGAGTTGCCGCCAATCGTATCGGCCGTATAAACGAAGTTCATTGGCGTAGTCAGATCGAGTTTCGGCCGTCCCTCTTTATAGCGTTGCGGCAGATCGTAAGGCACCTTCTCATCAAAACTCGCTGCCCGATCATAAAGCCCGCTAAACGTCGTCTTGTAAGGTACGAGTGTGGTGTCTTCTTCATAACCAAGAACGCGTCCATAGCTGATCCTTAGCTGCGAGTTCGCGTCCGGGTAGACGTTACGTCCGTAGGCGGCGAAACGAGCCGTCGCGATCTTCTGTCCAGCGACGGTTTCCAAATTCACAATCTTTTCTTCGTTCCAGGCACGTAGTTCGCGAACCACAGGCTCCACGCGGCGCGCTAACACAATCAACGGATCGTCGCTTTTCTGAATCGCGGCGCTACCACCTTCGAACAAGGCTTTACGAACTGCGACGTCTCCCAATTTGGTTCCCGAAACAACAGCTTTCGCCACGGCGGCCGGTGTTGAACCTTGCAATGCTGCCCGCACAAACGGATCGTCGGCGCCCAAAGTCTTTTCAGCTTCCGTAAGCCAGGCCGCGAGAATCACCTCTTCCATGTCTGGATAAATCGGCGCCGGCGAGAACAGCCCAAACTTCAGCGATTCAAGTTTTGAGTCACGAAATTCATCGTAGCGTTTGTCGTTCGGCTTTCCCGACTCTTCTGCATAACGAACGAGCGTCGAAGCAATCTGGCCCAACCGCGACCAAACCAGCGTCGAAAATGCAGTGCGCTTGGAAAACGCCGGAAGTTCTGTGTAAGCCTTGCCAATTTCATCCCAAGCACTGCCGACGGACTGCTGCAACTCCGGCCGGCGCGCCACTTCCGCTCGTAGCGTTTTTTCTTCCTCTTCTTTCTTGGCCATCATGCGCGGATTACTTAAACCTTCCTGTTGGCCGGTCAATCGTTTAATCGAATTCGCCAGGCTGCGCACCGTCGCCAGCGCGCGACGCGTGGCCTCCGGTCCAGTGTTGCCATAACGAATTAGCGCATCCCGACGCGAGGTCCAGACCAACATCTGCAAGGGGTTACCGACGTCGCGTTGGTACTTAAGCTGCGCGACTGTAAGCAGGCGATTGGTAGAACCCGGGCTGCCGATTGCCAATACAAACTCGCCATCAGCCGGCCCGGCTGCCGACCACTTGAAAAAGTTTTGTGTCTTCAGCGGTTGACCGTTTTCGTAAACACGAAAGAAGGTCACATCGAGGCAGTAACGCGGGTAAGTGAAGTTATCGTAGTCGCCACCAAAAAAAGCCGCTTGTTCTTCCGGCGCGAAAACCAGGCGCACGTCTGTATATTTCTTGAAGCGGTAAAGCCAGTACTCGCCGCCGTTGTAAATCTTCACTACTTCGCTGCGCAATCCGGTTTTATCGGTGGACTCTTTTTCAATCCGCGAGATCTCAGTGCGTCGAGCATCGCCAGCCGCACTATCTGACATCCCTGCCTTCACCGATCCTTGAACGACCGGCGTCACATTCTCATAAGAGGTCAACACGGATACTTCAAGATCGGGACATTTCAACTCTTCCGCGGTTGTCTTCGCGAGGAACCCATCGCGGCGCAAATCGCGCTCCGGCGTGGAGAGTTTCTGTAATTGACCACTGGCCACGTGCTGGTTCGTCATGACCAGACCGTTCGGAGAAACGAATGACCCTGATGAACCCTCGATTTTTACCGACGATAAGCGGATCTGCTCGAGCCACGCATCAGAAGGTTCGAAGTTATAACGCTCTTTCCACTGCTTGCGGGGCGGGTTGTCGAATGTCCACATCCCTTCGTCGGCAAACAACGGCAAGGGAGAAAGAATCGTTATGAGGACCAGAGCAATCAGTGAACTTTTTTTCATCTCGTAATTCCTTGAATATGAATTGTAATTATCGTCATCTCCGAGGAAATGGGTTCAGTACCACCACGCGGGGATTTACGATTCGACCATTGGCGATTGGCCCGTCGCGAAAGAAGCCAATCGAAAATCTGCAATCGGCAATCGGACAATGTCGTCACCGGCGCCGTGCGTGTTCTTTCAACCAACAGCGATCCATCACGACCTGCAGCCCGGCATCCAGGGCGCGTTGCGCGGCGGCCTGGTCAATGACACCTTCCTGTAACCACACGGCTTTAGCCCCAACAGCAATAGCGTCATCGACAGCCGCGCCGGCTTCGCTCGAACGCCGGAAGATGTCTACCAGATCGATCTTTTCTGTGACTTTGCTAAGCGACGGGTAAGCTGGTTCGCCGAAAACTTCCGTCTCATTCGGATTAACGGCAATCACTTTGTAGCCGACACGTTTCATATAGGAAGCAACGCCGTGTGATGCGCGGCTTGGGGAAGATGACAAACCCACGACTGCAATTGTGCGACAATCTTTAAGAATGGCTTCGATTGTCTCGGGACGATTAATTTCCAAGTTGATCCCCCATTCCGCACTTAATGAATTGCTGGACTGCTAACCGCATGCAACTCCTGCAACGATCGCACCTTCATCTCGCCATTAGCTGCCTGCGCGGCAATCGCTTCCACAATCGCCTGCGCGCCCGTCATCGTCGTAACACAGGGAACGCTGTATTGCAGCGCAGCTCGCCGGATTGCCTGCTCATCAAAGTGTGACGCCCGCCCTAAGGGCGTGTTGATGATCAGAGCTATCTCGCCACGCTTGATGTGGTCGACGACATTCGGCCGGCCTTCGTTCACTTTGAAAACATTTTCGACTTTGAGACCTACTTCGCGTAGCCGCTCCGCAGTTCCCAAAGTAGCGATGATATCGAAGCCCAGGCGCATAAGCTTGCGCGCAATGATCACGGCGTGACCCTTATCAGCATCGTTCACACTGATGAAAGCCGTGCCTTGTTGCGGCAGACTTAAACCGGCCCCCTGCATTGCCCGCGCATAGGCCTCGCCAAAACTATCGCCGATGCCCATCACTTCTCCAGTTGAGTGCATCTCGGGCCCAAGAATCGGATCCACACCAGGAAATTTCGCGAAGGGAAATACCGGCGACTTAATAAAGAAGCGACTGACGGTCAGGTTCTCCGGCAACCCAAATTCCGCAAGGGGTTTTCCAGCCATTACTTGCGCCGCGATCCTGGCAATCGGGACGCCGGTCGCTTTTGAAACGAAGGGCACGGTGCGCGAGGCGCGGGGATTTACTTCGAGTACGTAGACTCGATGATCCTTGATTGCAAACTGAATGTTCATTAAACCGCGGACTGCAAGCGCGGTCGCGAGCGTACGCGTGTAATGACGCATTGTCTCGATGTGCTCGGGATCAATTCGAACAGGAGGTAAGACACATGACGAGTCGCCAGAATGAATTCCGGCCTCTTCGATGTGCTCCTGAATTCCCGCAATCACACAGGTGTTTTCATCTGCGAGGGCGTCCACATCAAATTCGGCAGCGCGTTCGAGAAACTTATCAATCAATACCGGACGATCAGGAGTGAAACCGACCGCGTTTCTCACATAGTCATCGAGGCTTTCTTCGTCGTAGACAATCGCCATGGCACGGCCGCCGAGCACATAACTGGGTCGCACCAAGACCGGATAACCAATCTCCGCAGCAATTTTTTTGGCTTCCGCTCCGGTCGCCGCCATCCCGTTCGCGGGTTGGGGAATGCCAAGATCACTCAACAACGACCCGAAGCGCTTTCGATCTTCAGCCAGGTCGATCGATTCGGCAGTGGTGCCAATGATTGGAACGCCAGCTTGATGAAGACGCATGGCGAGATTCAACGGCGTCTGTCCACCAAACTGAACGATTACTCCTTCGGGCTTTTCGACCTCGACTATGTTCATCACGTCTTCAAATGTGAGCGGCTCAAAGTAAAGTCGATCCGAAGTATCGTAATCAGTCGAGACGGTTTCGGGATTGCAATTGACCATAATCGTCTCAAAACCCTCGTCTCGCAGCACAAACGAAGCGTGACAGCAACAGTAATCAAACTCGATTCCCTGCCCGATGCGGTTCGGCCCTGATCCGAGGATCATTATCTTGCGTTTGTTTGTAGGCGCCGCTTCATCTTCCTGTTCGTAAGTTGAATAGAGGTAGGGCGTGAAAGACTCAAACTCCGCACCGCAGGTGTCTACCCGTTTGTAAACAGGTGTTACTGCAAGATCCTGACGATACGCCCGCACCTGATCCTCGGTCGTTTCTGTCAAATAAGCTAAACGCCGATCTGACAACGCGGCTTCCTTAAAAATACGCAGCAGCTCGGGCGAGATTTCTTCGAGCTTCTTGCCTTCCACTTCGCGCTGAATTTCCATCACGTCTTGAAGCTGCTCCAAGAACCAGGGATCGACACGCGAGAGGCGGTAGATTTCTGAAACAGGCCAGTCGTGTTGCAGGGCGTAGGTAATGTAGGAAAAGCGCTGGGAGTTTGGCCGCGCCAGCTTCCGCTGCAGTTCATCATCAGGAACGTCTTCGAGTCGCAGAGGCTTGACCGCTTCCAGAGAACGCAGCCCTTTAAACAAGGCTTCCTTAAACGTTCGTCCAATTGCCATCACCTCGCCAACTGACTTCATTTGCGTACCGAGCACATCTTCGGCTTCGCGAAACTTTTCAAACTCCCACTTAGGAATCTTGGCGACGACATAATCGATAGTTGGTTCGAAGGACGCTGGCGTTTTCTTGGTGATGTCGTTGGGAATTTCGTCGAGCGTATAACCGACGGCGAGTTTGGCGGCGATCTTGGCGATAGGAAATCCAGTAGCCTTCGAGGCAAGGGCCGAAGAGCGCGAGACACGCGGGTTCATTTCGATGATGCGGACCTCGCCATTGCTGGGATTCACAGCGAACTGAATATTGGATCCGCCCGTTTCAACACCAACCTTGCGAATGACGGTAATCGCCATGTCGCGCAATCGTTGATATTCGACGTCGGTAAGAGTTTGCGCCGGGGCGACAGTGATTGAGTCACCCGTGTGCACTCCCATTGGATCGAAGTTCTCTATCGAGCAAATCACAACCACATTGTCCGCGAGGTCGCGCATTACCTCCAACTCGAACTCTTTCCAACCAAGGATCGATTCTTCAATCAGCACTTCGTGAATCGGCGACGCGGCAAGTCCCGCGCGCACGATGCCTTCAAACTCTTCCGGATTGTAAGCAATGCCGCCGCCACTGCCTCCGAGCGTGAATGAAGGTCGTATGATTGCCGGATACGCGGTCTCTTCGACGATCTGCTTCGCGTCCTCCCACGAGCGGGCGAAGCCTCCACGGGGCATCGGCAACCCGACTTCGTCCATCGCTTGCTTGAAGAGCCGCCTGTCTTCGGCAACTTTTACCGCTTCACGTTTCGCCCCGATCATCTCGACGTTGTATTCGTCGAGCACGCCCGCCTCGGAAAGAGCCATGGCGAGATTTAAAGCAGTTTGCCCACCGACGGTAGGCAATAACGCGTCAGGTTTTTCTCGGCGAATAATTGCACTGACGGCGGCGACCGTGAGGGGCTCGATGTAGGTTACGTCGGCGGTGTCAGGATCAGTCATTATCGTAGCCGGGTTGGAGTTCACCAGCACGACCTTATATCCCTCCTGGCGCAAGGCTTTGCACGCTTGTGTGCCGGAGTAATCAAACTCACAAGCCTGACCAATTACGATAGGACCGGATCCGATGATGAGAATCTTGTGGATATCAGCGCGTTTAGGCATGCACTACAGAACCGGCAGCACTCGCGACCGTACTCGGATAAAACACCGAGTTGGCCATTCAGGATCTTCGAAATTGTTATGTCGAATCATTATTGCATAACCGGAAGTGAGCGCACGACTTCGGGTTGAAAGCTATCGCTAACATGAAACAAAATCTTAGTGAGGGAATCTGGCGCGGACTGCGGCCGAAAGAGCTAACGTTGGTTTTTCCTGTAATCGTCACCTTCGATTTCCACCACATTACACATTTCATAAAGCCGGCTTCGCAAACGGGTGCCAATGCGATCTTCCAGAGTCGTCATTCCTCTTATTTTTTCGGACGATGCTTTTCTACTGAACGTGCGAGGGGCCGGTTCGGGTTGTTGCTGCTCAGCACGCACTTCGTCGAAATAGTTCGTGGTAAAAATCGTGAGTTTCCGATCGTTGTAGCGTTTGTTAATAATCTGGTACATCGTGTCGCGTACCCAATCGGTAGGCACCGTAGACCCCAATTCATCCAGCACCAACACTTCTGCTTGATACACCGGGGCAAGAACACGCAGCTCCGAAGTTTGTGAGATTGGGTTGTAAGAATCCTGGATCTGCTTGAGCAAGGAACCAAACTCGCAAAACAAACCAGGAACCCCTTTTGCCGTGAGCCCCTTGAGAATTGATACAGCCAGATGGGTTTTGCCAACACCGACCGATCCCATTAATAGCAATCCTTTTTCAACAGCGGGGTATTCATTAACCAGCATCTTCGCCTTCATCAAAGCCCAGTAGATTGAGCCAGTGCCTTTGGGATCGCGGAAGGTGCTGAAGGAACAGTCCGCATAACGCAGCGGAATACGTGCCGCTTCTAATAGGCTGTCGCCGGTTCGCTGTTGACACTCGTCGCATATTTTTGCGCCTTTCCCGGCGACAATCTTCACACCAGTGCCGAAGCAGCCCGGACAGACTGCGGAACCTTCGTTGATCACATCTTTCGCTTGTTTACTGGAACTTTCGGAAGGCATTCAGGAGTTACAATTCTGTCATCTAATGGGCGGATTATAACATCGCGATTGGAGAAGACAACGAAGGTCATTCTTCTTAGGGCGTTAAATCAGTAGTGTCCTGATTTGAAAACAGATGTAGGGGCGTCCCTCCGTGGGCGCCCTTCAGTCCTAAACACGGGCGGCCACAGAGTTCCGCCCCTACAGAAATTAGGACACCACCCCTTAAATCGCTCGAAGTGCCTGACGTTGGCCGGATGGTATATAGTTAGGTATCCCTCATTCGAACTAACGACACGATGTGGTAATCGTGCGGAGGATTTAGTAGCTATCGCATGCACCTGTTAGATTCATTACTCAGCAAACTTGGGTTAAAAAACAATTCAATTCAACGCCATCCCATCCGGGTGTTTCTCCTGGACGATGACATTCGCCGGCACAAGTGGTTTGCGGTTCGTTTCCGCGGCGACTCAATTCACATGGCGAAAAATGTGGAGCAAGCCCAGAAACTGTTGAGTGAAAACTCCTACGACGCGATCTTTCTTGATCACGATCTTCATCCCGAACACTACAGCTCTTTCGATCATGATGACGAGCGGACAGGTTACGCTGTCGCTGCCTGGCTGGCCGAGAATCCGAATTTACAGCCGGCATCGACGATAATGGTTCACACGAGGAATGCTGACGGCGCGATGCGGATGGTGGAAGAAATGCGCCGCGCCGGTCGCAGCGCCGAATATGTTCCCTTTCCACTTCTCGCCGAACGAATCAAGCACTATTGGAAGCGCTAGCGGCGGCGTCTAGCGGCGTAGCAGGTGGAACTTCCGCAACCCGGGCGCAGGTCCGCGCAGGCGCAGATTCCAACTAAGGATCTACGATCTTTTCTTTTAACAATTTACGAGGATTGATGGTGGCCAGGGACGGAATCGAACCGCCGACGCCGGCCTTTTCAGGGCCGCGCTCTACCAACTGAGCTACCTGGCCAGAGGGCGTGTAAAGAGCGCGTAGTATAGGGACTTAGCAAAACTACTGTCAACTTGGGTCTCCGAATGAGATTCCCCTTTCTATTTGTCGAATTAGTTACAAAAGTCGTTGACGGATAATCTGAGAGGTGTATAATCCTCGGCGTTGAGGGTGGGGCTGATGCCCAAACGTTAGCCAGTCGCGAGACAATCCATCCGATTCAAGTTGATAGTGCCCGCCAGTGCCAGCTCGGCCGCCGATCGCGCCCCCCGCAGTCGCTACCTTCGAGCTGGCACAGCTATTTTTAGCGACCATATTTCCGCCATTCTTCCAGACGATTCAATTCAATTCAGTTCAGCACGTTTGAATAGTTCCGCCGCCTGCTCGTTTGCTTTTTCCCTGACCTCAGTTTCATTAAGCGTCAGCAGTTTGCGGTCGCGCATCACCAATCGCCCATCAATCATCACCGTCCGGACATCTTCAGGCTGTGCGGAATAAACGACTGTTGATGCGAGATCTGTAGTCGCAGGTGTCGCATGCAGAGTGGAAAGAGTTTAGCACCGTCAAGTCTGCTCGTTTTCCTGGCTCGATACTGCCAATCTCCTGCCCCAGTCCCAAAGCTCTGGCACCGTCGATAGTTGCCATGCGCAGTGCCCGCCATGAGGGAATGACTTCAGGACCATGCTGAGCCTTCTGCAGCAACGCAGCAGTTCGCATTTCGGTAAACATGTCGAGCCGGTTATTACACGCGGCCCCATCCGCCCCGAGCGAGACCGAAACACCTGCCTCCAGCATTTGCTTAATGGGAGCGATTCCCGAACCGAGTTTCAGATTTGATGATGGACAGTGGACAACATTCGTCCCGCTGCTACTGAGAATCTTCAACTCATCGTCGTCGACATGCACGCAATGCGCGAGCGCCACGTGTTTGCCGGCAAGGCCCAGCGACTTCAGATAAGCGATGTTGCGCATGCCTGTTTCCTGCTCAACTATCGCGCACTCAGTTTTGTTTTCGGAGGCATGCGTGTGAATCATTACTCCGCGCTCTTGCGCTAGCCGCGCAACCGCCGACAACAGCTCCGGTGTGCAACTGATGGCAAAACGCGGCGCAAAACAATAGCGAATTCGCCCGTCCGCCTTGCCATTCCACTTCTTCAGCAAGTCGAGCGAAGCAGCGATGGAAGCTTCCGTGTTTTCATTTAACGCAGGCGGTACTTCGTGGCCTTTGTCCATCATGCATTTGCCAACCGTGGCGCGAAACCCAGTTTCCTCGACTACTTTAAAGACCTCTTCCGTGTGATTGACGGTTTCCATTGTGAGTGCGCAGGTGGTTCCGCCTTTGATGAGCTCGGCGATGGCTAACCTGGCCGAAGCAGCTATAGACGCGGCTGTGTGCGCCGCCTCCATTGGCCAAACCCGTTTTTTTAACCAATCGATCAGCGATAAATCGTCGGCAGCGCCGCGAAATAATGTTTGGCAAAGATGCAGGTGAGTCTGTACGAACCCCGGAAGGACAACGCAGCCGCTGGCATCAATAATCGTGGCCTCCGCATCACCCACGTTACCAATACTTTCTATCCTGCCGTTTTTGATAAGCAAATCGCCGCGGACGACAGAGTTATTCTCATCTACCGTCAGAATGGTGCCGTTCTTAATTAGTATGGAGTCGGCCATTAGAAGTTAGAGCACACTTGAGTATCGACGTTTTTATAGACTGCTGCCGCGGCGGATTATCCATTGACCAAATATGAGGTGTAAAGCAAAGACACGGTACAGTACGGGAGCGGTAGCGACCGATACGATTGCCAATTTCGAATTGCTCAGATTTCCGATTGGATCCATGGCTAAAGACCAATTGGCAATCGCCAATTCGAATGCGGCAATCGCTATCGGTCGCTACCGCTCGTACTGTACCGAGTGGTGCTACATCAACCCTGCCGACGCAACCAGGCGGAACGCAAGAATAAGCGCTCAGCGACTGAAGCAGACTTCCTGCTTCGTCAACTAAGCGCTTATTCACCCCAAACAGACTTAAGGATTACTTCTTCTCGGCACTTGCCGCTTTAGCGTTAGCAGCCGGCTCGGGTTTTTCCACGGGCACGGCCATTCCTAATTTCGTTTTGACTTCGTTCTCAATTCTTTTTAGCAGCTCAGGATTCTCTTTTAACGCCTGCTTGGCATTCTCTCTTCCCTGCCCCAAACGATCGCCCTTGTAGGAAAACCACGCGCCACTCTTTTCCACGACGCGCTGCACGGCTCCCAGATCGAGTACGTCGCCTTCGCGGGAAATGCCTTCGCCGTACATGATGTCAAACTCACATTCGCGGAAAGGAGGGGCGACTTTGTTCTTTGCCACTTTGACCTTTGTGCGATTACCGACCACGCGGTCGCCATCCTTAATCGCCCCAATGCGCCGAATATCCAGACGCAAAGACGAGTAAAACTTTAGAGCCCTTCCCCCGGTGGTTGTTTCGGGACTGCCAAACATAACGCCAATCTTTTCGCGAATCTGATTGATGAAAATGAAGCAGGTGTTTGACTGCGCCACTATCGCCGTGAGTTTTCGCAAAGCCTGGGACATCAGGCGCGCCTGAAGTCCAGGAAGCGAGTCGCCCATTTCACCATCAAGCTCGGCGCGCGGTACCAGTGCGGCCACCGAATCGATGACAATCACGTCAACTCCATTTGAACGAACCAGGGCTTCAGCAATTTCTAATGCCTGTTCCCCGGAGTCAGGCTGCGAAATCAGGAGTTGGTCAATGTCCACGCCGAGTTTTCCCGCATAGTCTGCATCCATCGCGTGTTCAGCATCGATGTAAGCAGCAACGCCTCCAGCTTTTTGGGCCTCAGCGACAATATGGAGCGCGAGCGTGGTTTTGCCAGAACTTTCCGGACCATAGATTTCGACAATTCGGCCGCGCGGTACGCCGCCGACGCCGACGGCAATGTCCAGGCTTAAGGAGGTAGTGGAAATCGCGGGAATATCAGAAACCTCACGCTCACCCAGCCGCATAATCGAGCCTTTGCCAAACTTCTTTTCAATGTTTGCGAGCGCGGCCTCTACTGCCTTACCGCGGTCGCTGCTAAATCGGTCTTCAGACATGGCATACATTCTCTTTCTCCGCTCCTTTTCTCACGTTCGTGAAGCCCCACCGGTCTTGACTGACGGCGGAGCATAGCACAACTAACGCGAGAATGGAACAGTGTTTCATCGTTGCAACAAACTTTTTTTGGAGGGTGAGGATTAGAGATCCGACGGCGCGCTCCGGCAGCCCTCTCTGCTCTGTCGTCGTGAGGTGCGCGCAATCCCGGTTAACCTGAGAACCAACCTTTCATTCGGAGGCTTGCAATAATTCGCTCACCGTTCGTCCCGTACGCTGCTCAACCTGTTCGTATAGTGCCGCGATACCGCCAGCAGCTTCATCCCGGGAAACTCGTTCGATGCGCCACATGGGAAAGAACAGATCGCAAAGACCGATGAAAGGTTCTTTGTGCAGAACTGCTCCAACCCAAGCGTCAAACGCATTCAAATCGAGGCCGCGCAAGAATACCCCAGTGGCGCTGATCTCGTCGAGCACTCCCCAGTATTTTTCTTTCGGGGTATGCAGCACGAGTACGATTGGATCACCAGCCCGGATAGCGCTCGTCATCGTTCCTGGTTAGGCTCACTTAGCACCGAGATATTTCTCAAACCATTCAAGATTGGTTTGACTCGCTTTCAGCACCATTTTCGGCTCATTCGGTCCATGTGGCATGCGCGGCAACACAATCATGCGCGTGGGCACGTTCAGTACCTTTAACGCATTGTAAAATTCATAGCCTTGGGAAATTGGCACGCGTTCATCAGCTTCTCCATGTTGCACGAGTGTTGGTGTCGTGACTCCCTTCATATTGAACATGGCCGAGTGAGAACGATAGACATCAAGGTTTTCCCAGGGCTGTCCCCCGAAGTAATCAGGAATGAAACTCGGAATATCAGCGGTGCCGATGAAACTCATAAGATTCGTGACGCCCGCACCAACCGATGCCGCCTTGAACCGTTTTGTTTGGGTAACAATCCAGGACGTCATAAACCCGCCATAACTCCAACCCATCACGCCGAGGCGCTCGGGATCGGCGACACCCATCTGGATAACTCGGTCCACGCCGGTCATAAGATCCTGATAGTCGCCGCCGCCCCAATCCTTAATGTTTCCATAGCGAAACTTTTGCCCGTAGCCTGAGGAACCACGTGGATTCACGCGCAGGATTGCGTAACCACGAGCTGAGAATGCAGCCAGGGGATACACGGAGCGACTACCTGCGAGAAACGACTGAGTAAAAACACCCGCCGGTCCTCCATGTATGACCAGCAACAAAGGAACGCGCTTCCCACTTTGATAATTAACGGGATAAGTCAGTAGACCTTCTACGTCCAGGCCATCAGAACTCTTCCACGTCAAAACCTCACTCTTCCCCAGCGGGAGCTTGGGCAAGTCTGCATTAGCCCGGCTCACTTGAACCGGTGAGAATGTTTGGTTTTGACTAACGAATGCTTCGGGAGCTTTGTCTGAAGTCTGCATCGTGAACCCAAACATCTTGCGACTCTGGTTCAAAGAGACTCCGCCAATTACTTCGTTTCCCTTGTTGAGTTCGGTGATCGTATTTGAGCCGACGTCGATGGCAGACAGGCGCGTGAAAGTCCCGCGAGTCTCGCTGAAATAGATGAGTTTGCCGTCAGCTGACCAATCAATGACGTTGGGTTGGGCGTCGAAGGTTTCTGACAAAAGTTTTACGGCGCCGCCACCAGCAGGAATCAAAGCAATTCGGCGGTAGCCCGCCCAGCGCGGCGGATCATCCGAAACAAGGAAAGCGATCCATTTGCCATCAGGCGAATAGGTCGGATTCGACTCTGCAGCCGTAGTTGTTGCCAGCGGTCGCGGCTCTCCCCCAGACACACTAATTGCAAACAAATCGGCGGTTGGCCAGTAATCCACCTTTGGAGTTTTCGTGCGACTAAAGACAATCGTTTGCCCATCCGGAGACCATTTGAAGTCAGGGTCGACATTGTAGTCAGCGGTTAATTTCCGAGGCTCGCGCTTTCCGTTGGCGTCCGGCGCCAAATTCATCACGTAAAGTCGATTCATCTTTACGTTCTCGTCGATCCAGCGCGAGTCGTCCTTTCCTTTGGCCTCTTTCTCTTCCTCATCTGTCTGCGGATCGCGCATCAGAAACGCCAGTTGGCGCCCGTCCGGTGACCAGGCAAAACCGGAGACAGCGGATTTCACGTCGGTGATCTTCTCGGCTTCACCGCCAATCAAACGCATCACATAGAGATTGCTTTTGCCGCTGCGACTGGAAGTGAAGGCGATCAAGCGTCCATCAGGCGACCACTGCGGGTTGTCCGAAGACTTATCGGCAAAGGTCATTTGCAAAGGGTCACTGCCATCCGCGTTTGCAGTCCAGATTTGTGTAACGAACTCACTCTTGTCCGGAGCCATCAGTGCCTGATTGACTGTGTAGACAACCTTGCGACCGTCGGGAGACACCCGAACCGCTGCGACGTTCTTAACTTTCATGGCTAATTCAGGTGTCCAGCCGGACGCCGAAGCTTCCTGGCCAAAGTGCACTTGCCGGCGCCGTCGCCAGCAACAAAAAGAGAGTTAGGGACAACCATGACTTCTGGGGGCTTCTCATTGCCTGATCTCCATTCTTGGGTATTGAGTCATCGGGTCATTGAACCATTGAGTCATTGAGTGATTGAGTCATCGGGTCATTGAATCATTGAGTCATTGAGTCATCGGGTCATTGGGTGATTGAGTCATCGCGTGATCGATCATCGCCCCACAGAAAAAATGATTCAATGACCCGATGACCCCATCACCCGATGACTCAATTCCTAGACTCCCGGTAGTTTTTCCTGCAACAACGGCGCTACTGCCAGGCGATTGCGGCCTTCATTTTTAGCGACGTAGAGTGCCTGGTCGCTTGCCGCATACAGCGTACGTTCAGAATTAGCATGTGCCGGACAACCAGCTACACCAATGCTAACTGTGAAATTGCCTATCTCCGGAATGTGCTGTTCTGCCAGAATGGCGCGTAATCGTTCGGCCGCAGTTGCTGCTTTATCACCATCGATGCTTGCCAGCAGCAAAGCGAACTCTTCGCCGCCCAGGCGCGCCGCGGTATCGTTATCGCGCGACACTTTCGTCAACACATTCGCGATCTCGCGGATAACTGAGTCGCCGGCCGGATGACCGTAGCGATCATTAATCGCCTTCATATGGTCGATATCGAGCAAAAGTAGTGCGCACGGTACACCGTAACGACGCCACCTTTCAACCTCCCGACTTAATGCCACACGGAAACGCCGGCGGTTCGCCAGTCCCGTTAAATGGTCAAGGTCAGCTTCCGAACGCAGCCGCTCAATTGTTTTTCTCAGCGTCACGATTTGAGTGACGCGCAGGATTAATGAATCAAGCTCGGCTGGAAGTTGAAAGTAATCGAAGGCCCCGATAGTAAGCGCCGCCTGACGGAGCTGCATCGTCAATGCATCACTTCCAAACAAGAGGAGGGGGACGCCTTCGTCCGTCTGGTTCAGCATCCGTACCAACTCAATCGTTGAGAGCCCTTTGGATCCTGTGCTCGCTAATACGAGATGAGGACGCGCTCGGCGTAGCGATACCAAAGCTGCCGCGCCTGCAGCGACATCGACTATTTCATAACCCTCAGATTCCAAGGCCTTGCGCCATAGAATTTTTGGCTCGTCGGTGATGATTAAGACTCTGCCGCGCTCGCGTGGGTGGGCTGCGGCGGTCTGGGCTTTCCGCAAAATAGGTTTCATTGGCCGGGTCCTTGTTGCGTGAGGAACCACTTCCTTGTTCGGGCACTTTGGGGATGCCCTAGGATAACCCGTGGCCATCATTGGCCGTCAACGTTTAACAAGATATATTTTTTAGGAGCTAAAGACTGAGGAAATTTGCGAGCAGTTTCTTGCCTGAGTTTGTGAGAATCGATTCTGGATGGAACTGAACTCCCTCGACCGTCATTTGCCGATGACGCAATCCCATAATTACGCCGTCCGCGGTGGCGGCGGAAATCTCGAGGCATTCGGGGAGTGAGGAACTCTCTACGATTAATGAATGATAGCGGCCCGCTGGCAATCGATCCTCCAGTCCCTGAAAGATTGTTCGTCCGTCGTGGCTTATTTCGGAAGCTTTGCCATGCATGAGGACTGGCGCGCGGACCACCTTCCCCCCGAACGCCTGGGCGATGGCCTGATGCCCTAGGCAGACACCGAGTAAGGGAATCTTTCCCGCGAACCGCTTGATCAGATTCAACGAGATGCCGGCGTCATCGGGTGTCCCCGGCCCTGGCGAGATGACGATTTGCTGAGGATGCATCGCCTCAATCTCTTCGACAGTGATCTCATCGTTACGATAAACCTCGACGGCTACACCCAGTTCCGCGAAATATTGCACCAGGTTGTAGGTGAACGAATCGTAGTTGTCGATTATGAGGAGCAATGGACTTCAAGTGGTCGTATTTGTAGTCCCTGAAGCGAGACTGCTTCGATTTTTTGCGCCAGCCAATTTCACCCTAACTCACTAATCTAACCAGGATTAGTTTGTTTTCTTTTTCTCCGCCTCACCCAGAAGCTTCGCGAGGTCGTTATGATTGTTCTTTGTCGCCCAGGCAGAGGCAGTTACACCATCTTCGTCTTTTAGTCGTGGGTTGGCGCCACTGGCAAGAAGAAGCTCGGTTATTTCCTGATAGCCATAGGCGCCTGCCCACATTAGAGGTGTGCCTCCAACCTTATTCTGAAGATTAGGATTTGCCGACTTACCAAGCAGCATTTGCACAATCTTGAGGCTACCGCTTTGGCAGGCGCGGTGAAGGGCCGTGTCACCCTCCGCATCCTGCAAATTTACATTAGCGCCTCGTTCGAGCAGCTGCGCAACCTCAGGCTCTTTTTCCCGAGCGGCGTAAATCATCAGCGCGGTCGTCCCATCCGATCGTTGCGTGTTGAGATCGAGATTTGGCTTCGCGAGCAGAAGCGCTGATATTTCTTCGTGCTTATACTCAAGCGCGCGGATTAAGGCGTTCGCCCCAGTCGGCGATTTGGCATTAACATCCGCGCCACCATCTATCAGCGTTTTTGCTATGAGCATGTCTCCCCGGGATGCAGCGGCAATCAAGGCTGTCTCTCCTCGACTCTGATCTTTCACATCAGGATTCATTCCCGCGGCCAGAAATGCGTTTACTGCCATCACGTCTCCTCTGACAGCCGCAGAGAGAAACGACTGGTCGTCAAACTGGTATCCGCGAAGTTTGAGAAACTGTTTGGCGCCTTCAGGCGTGGTCGTGTTTGTGGTCTCCGAGCAGCCGTTGAAAGACAGCAGCGCAAAGATCAGAAACACCCCGCGCCAAAGCTTGAGCTTTTCGGTTGAGCATTTACGGTGCTGCCGCTGCGGGACATGCAGAAACCACTGCGCGATTGATGCGTACGGGTTTTTCAGGCTTGTCACCATCTTTTGGCGCTGCGTTAATGGCATCTGCCACCTCCATTCCCTTCCGGACTCTGCCGAAGGCCGCAAACTTTCCGTTCAAATGGGATCCTTCACCGACAAGAATGAAGAAGTGCGTGCTGGCACTATTCGCTTCTTCTCCACGCGCCATAGAAACGATTCCCCGAACATGCTTCACCACGCCAGGCTCGTCCGGAAGTTTTCGCGATGATCGCTTTTGGAGTTCGACACCCCACTTCTCGCTCGTCGCGAGATTGCCTCCCTGGATCACGAAATCTTTAACTACGCGGCTGAACGTGGTCGTGTCCAACGAACCGGTCGCGGCGAGATTTAGAAAGTTGCGGACGCTTTCTGGCGCAACCTCCGGCATCAGTTCGATCTCAATCGCTCCCGCCTCAGTCTCGAGCGTGACGCATTGATCGCGCATTTTCTCGACAGTGGCGCTGTCAAATGGATCAGGCTGAGCGGTGGGCGCGTCAGCAGGCCGCGCATTAGCTTTTTTAGGAGCTTCCGCCGTGGTCGCAGGCTTCGGCGGCGTTTCCGGTGTAGGTGTGGGTTCCTGAGCGTTCACAGCGCCGTAAATCAAAAAAAGAAAAAGCGCTGCGGAAAGTCTGTTAAGCATAGAAGTATGCTTCCTAAGCCATCTTTAAACCTGAAGCCTGAAACCCGAAACCTGAAACCCGAAACTCGAAACTAGATTAACCGGTTCGCCGCCAACCAATGTCCGCCATCAACTACGAGTATCGTTCCGTTGATGTAATTGGCCGCGTCGGAACAAAGGAAAACTGCAGCCTTCTCGATGTCGGCAATTTCACCGAAACGTCCGAGCGGAATCCGTTGCCGCAGCTTTTCCTTAATCGGTTCAGGAACGAGGCGTTTCATCCCTTCCGTGTCGCCAATAGGTCCCGGCGCAATTGCATTGACCCGAATGCCATGCCGTCCCCATTCCACTGCAAGATTTCTTGTGAGGGCGTCGACCCCGGCTTTTGCAGCTGATACGTGAAGCTGCATCGGTGTTCCGAGGTAATGAAGGGTGGCGCTGATATTCAGAATCTGGCCGCGATTCTTTTTGAGCTCAGTGAACGCCGCGCGACAAACATTGAATGTTCCTTTTAGATCGATGTCGACGACCGTGCCAAAACCATTTGGCGAAAGTTCCTCCGCAGCACAAAGAAAGTTTCCCGCTGCTCCATTTACAACGATGTCGATCTTGCCGAAGCGATCCATCGTGCTAGCCAATGCCTTTTGCACAGCTTCGGGATCGCGCACATCAGCAGCTACGGCGATAGCCTCGCCGCCGTTGGCATTGATGGACTCTGCAGCAGGCTCCAGATGTTCTAGCTTGCGACTGACCAGGGCAACGCTGGCACCTGCCTCTGCAAGAGCGCGAGCGACGCCTCCGGTGATCCCGGTGCCGCCGCCGGTAACAAACGCAACCTTTTTACTTAGAATCTTGTCGGCAAAAATGTTTGTAGTCATCAGTTTTTTAGCGGGCTATTCGTTAGTTCTCATTAAGCAACCCAGCGCTCTCTCGTTTCAGAAGATTTACCAGGTCATCGACGTGACGCGTTTCCGTAAGGAAGCTGTTGATATTCAGCCGCAAGGCCCGGCGGCCGTGTAATACGGTGGTTGTAATCCAGGCTTCGCCACTCTTTTCAATTCGTTGTTGCAAACGCTGTTGCAAGCGATCTTGATAGTCGCCGTCACGGCTTTTGGCTTCATCAGGTAGCCACTTGAAGCAACAGACGGCGGATTCAACTTGAGCAAGCCGCTCAAAGTCTTTAAGGGCATCGATAGCTCCAGCGAAATATTCAGTCAAACCGATTTGCCGCTCGACCACTTCGGCATAGCCACGCCGTCCCATAAATTTCCAAGCCATCCAAAGTTTTAGTGAGTTGAAGCGACGCGTTCCCATCTGCCCATAGCGAAAGAAATCAAACTCTACGTCCGCCCCGCCCCGGTCTTCGTTCAGATATTCGGGTGTGATATCGAATGCCTGACGCAGAATGCTGCCACCTTCGCGAACCAGAACAGCACCGCACGCGAACGGCACAAACATCCATTTATGCGGATCGAACGTGATTGAATCAGCCAGTTCAATTCCGCGAAGTTTGCATCTTGTGCTTTTCCGAGAATGCCATTACGCCGCCATAAGCAGCATCAACGTGAAACCAACACTTGTTATCACGAGCGATGTCTGCCAGCTCAGCGAGCGGATCAATTACTCCGGTCGAAGTCGTTCCCGCAACTCCGACGATGCAGAAAGGAATTAACCCGGCATCGCGATCGCTTGCAATCGCCGCCCGCAGTTGGTCGGTGCGGATATGAAAGCCTTCGTCAGTAGAAATCTTGCGCAGCTGCTTCCGCCCAATACCCAAAATGTCAACGCTCTTCTCGATTGAGTAATGACACTGCTCAGAAGCGTAAACCACTAGGTCAGTCGACGCGCGGCGTACGCCGTCATGCACGATGGCTGCATCGACATGGTCTCGCGCGCACTTCAAGGCAATCAGGTTTGCTTCCGAACCGCCACTAGCCAACGTTCCAAAGCTTTTCTCTCCGTAACCAATCAATTGACACAGCCAGCGCATTACTCGCGCTTCAATCATCGCGGAGGTTGGCCCGTTGCGCCAGGCGCCCGCATTTTGATTTAGAGCGGCCGCCAGGGCATCTGCCCAAACGCCGATGGGTAAAGGCGTGGGATTGAACTGACCAAAGTAACGCGGACTGGGAACGGCCATGGCGTGACGCGCAACATCATTTCTGAAGCGGTCGAGAATTTCTTCGATGCTGATCCCTGTTTCGGGAGACGGCTCTGCAAACAGCTTTTCCAGATCCGCAGGCGTCGCTTCCGAAGCTACACGCCGCGTGTCGAGACTCGCAGCAAAGTCGGCAATGATGCTTGTAACCGCCCGGCCGAGACGTTCGTGTTGCTCAACAATATCTTCCAGCATAGTTTGTTGCGCTATCATATCTCACGCCATCGCTGCTGAAATCAACCAGACTAAATGACCGCGCCACCAAAACAGATTGCCGACTTTGAAGCGGCCTTGATGACGAACGCGCCCGCCTACGACCTAAAAATCTCAACTGAAACGCTGCAACAGCTCACAGCTTATTACCAACTCATCCAGCTGTGGAATCCGCGGTTGCACCTCGTGGCGCCCTGTTCCCCGGACGAATTTGCTCAACGACACATTCTGGAGTCGTTGCTGTTACTTCCTCACCTGCCGCAAGCGGCGAAAATTGTGGACATCGGATCAGGGGCCGGACTACCTATCATTCCGTGTCTGATTAGCCGGCCAGATCTCTCGGCCGTGCTGTTTGAGGCAGCAAAGCGGAAAGCAGTCTTCTTGCGGGAGGCGCTACGCCTGGTGGGGCGGTCGGATGCGGCGAAAGTGTTTGCTGAACGGTTTGAAACTGCGGCAACGCCCGATTGTGAATTCATCACCTCACGAGCGCTGGATCGCTTCACGCAAATGTTGCCTCGGCTAATCGAGTGGGCCCCGAAGCAATGCACGTTGTTGCTCTTTGGGGGAGATGAACTGAGGAAAGCTCTGGAAATTCGCTGACCCTGGATTATTCTGGAATCCACGTTCCCAACTCAGAGCAACGATTTCTCTTTGCAGTGAAAGCGAGGCATTGAGCAGTAGTTCGCTCTCCACGAATTACACAAAAGCGCTGACAAGTCAGCGCACTCCAAAAACTCGACTCGTACAAACGTGAGTGGTTTTCGAGTGCGCGACTTGTCGACGCTTTGTGTTGCTTTAATGGGAGCTCGGACGCGATGGTTTCCAACGAATTACGATCCACGAATTAAACACGAAGCCTCATTGAAAAAGCGCTGACAAGTCAGCGCACTCCAAAAACTCGACTCTGTCCAAACGTGAGTGGTTTTGTACGATTTCGCTCAACTAAATTCGCTCGCGTTATCCATTACTTAAGCGACGGGACTGTTACGTGAGATTGTGGCAGGTGTGAAGAATCGTAAACGGCAACCGTAGTTGCGTACTCTTTGTTTCCCCAAACTACGACCGAAGCAGCAGGCGATCGTCTCGCACGCCAGCCGCCGTGTTTGATGCGCCTGATGGTAGCCACCCCCCTTCGCATCAAACTTGCGCGGATCGTGCGAGCAGGAAATTTCACCGCACCGTTGTCGGCAACCGGTTTCAATTCCTCGTGCGCTTCACTCTCCAATAGGAAATGCTGCCAGTGCTCAGTGACATTAACCTCGCGCACAGCCGCACCCTCTTCATCAACCACCTTCAAAGTCCATTCAGGAACTATCGTTGTCTGGAAGGGATAGAAGAGCAGTAGCGCTACTGCCAAAAGCGCTCCAATCACTGACGCGCGCGTACTTCGTCCCGACTTTGAAAGCCAAAGCGGAATTTTCATGGGAGTCCGGCTAGGCGTTCGCGGTTTCGCTTTTTTACTGAGCGTTCAGTAAATAGATTTTTGCCAAGCGGGTTTCTCTGGACGTCACCGCACGACGTCAATTCCAATCAACTGTTGACCGGAGATTACGAAATCGGCTGGTGGTAATTCCATCTCATAAACTGGAGAAAGCACGGTCGGCGTGTAGCCGCCTGATGTGCGATCGCTGTTAAGGGTCGCCACTACTGACGGAGGCAAATTTGGCAATTCGTCGGTACCGATTACGGCGCCCGCCGTAATACGAAACAGTTTGACGTAAAGACGATCGCTCTTCTTCACCTTGTTCATAGCCTTGACGAGCTGGCCGAGATCCTGGGGCACAAAAGCCTTGGCCGCCGAACCTTCTTGCAACGCACTACCATCCCCGACGAATACCAGCAGCTGTCCCGGCGAAGCATCGTCGGGAATCTGTACGGGAATTCTTTGCACAAATTGTTTTCCAGCCTCGGTCCTGACGTAAGCCTGAATCTCGATCTTTTCGCCACGGCGAACTTCCGTGCGGTCGAGAGCGATCCGTTCCAGGGTTCCGGCATATTTAGTGTCGGTCGAAGAGATGTCGAGGGTAATGCCATTGATTTGCACGTCGTCAAAGCCACTGTTCAAAAGCGCTCCGATCGGCGTCGCAACAGAGCCAGCCGCCAACATAGCGGAATTGTTTGCCGAGAAGCGGCGATCAAGGGTGACATTCTCCTGACCGTTAATCTTGATCTCGCCTTTAATGCTAATCGTGGAATCGCCCAGCACGCGTTCACTGGAAGTGATTGTGTTGAAGACTGTGATATTCAAGAGCAAGTGGCGTCAAAAACGAATCGTTGGCGATCTCGTAAGCAAACGTCTCGGTGCGCTCCCGGCTGGTGTGCAGGTTAATCTTCACCGGAATCATTTTTGGCGCCCGTCCCAGTTGGCCAAAAACTCCTGAAGCGCGATCCTGTGAAATGGCTCCCATCATCTGGCCCGGCACCGAAAGTTTGAAGGAGTTGTTTACGTTGGCAATGACCGTAACAACAGAAGACTCTGTCATGGGCATGTCGGCGGCGCCGAGACTCAAAAACGGATGGCCGAAAGCGTAGATGCGATCACCGTCGCGAAACGTGACTGTTCCGGACGCGGCAATGGAATAGTCGCCACGAACCAGCTGCACACTTAGCGACGTCCCAGGAGTTAGAGTTTTCTCATCCGGCACTCCGAGTTTCGTAATTGCTGCTGAACCGCCAACTCCCGAAACCGGCAAGATGCCATTCGCCATCAGCTGCGGCGCAAACAGGGCGAGCGACTCCTGACTGATTCCGCCAAACACCACTGGCGTCGCAATCGGAGTAATTTGCTGACCCATAAGCGAGAGTAAAGGAGAGCCTTCCGAAACCGCAGCCATCAAGGGTGCGCCGGTAACAGCCGGCTTGGGATAAGTTGGTTTCCACTCGGTGGAGGCCAACTGCGCAAAAGAAACCGGCCGCGGCTCTTTGACCTTTTTGGTTTCATTTATCGATCCCTGTTCGAAAAGATCGATCATCTGCTTGATGGGCGTGATGCCGGCAATCGGTTCTTTGGCGAAAGGAAAACTGAACGCGATCGCCCCGACAAGGCGCCCATCAATGAAAACCGGGGAGCCTGACATTCCTGCAAACACCGCAGTCTTTTCTACGTTGGCTCCGGTTAATTTGCCTATGATTGCTGACTGACGTGGGGCGGGAAAGCCAGGCAAGACGCCCAGAATCTCGACGCCAAACTCCTGGGGTTCTTTTCCTGAAAAGACGGAGTAGGCGACGCCCTTCATACCGGGCCTCAAATCTTCGAGAGCGAAAAGACGCGCGTCACGTGTAGAGATGGCCGGCGCGGGCTTCGGGCCGGGAGCTGGCGGTTTTTGCGCGGCGGTTAAGACGCAGAAAAATGCGACACAAGTCGCAATGTGAGAAGCTCGGATAAATCTTTTCATCGAAAACTACCTCGTACGGCTGGCCGGTGCCTGTTATGGGGTCGCCATTAATAGCTCCTTAGATGCTGTTTAGGCGATCCAAGGCACCCTCGCAATATAACTTTCGCCATACTGCCGGTCAAGGTAGCCATTTACCCTTTTGGGAAAGGTGGACTAACCTCCGGATAACATGGATTCAATCGAAGGTTTTATCCTGATTGGCGGCGCCTCGAGCCGCATGGGCACCGATAAATCCCAACTAAAAATTGAGGGCGAGAGCTTTGTGAAGCACATCGCCCACGAGCTCGCGGCTGTAACTGGAAAAGTATCAGTGGTCGGTCCAGCTAAGCCGTCGGATGTCGAGCTTCCGCTTGTGCGGGACATCTATCCACAATGGGGCGCGTTGGGCGGCGTTCACGGTGCACTAGCTGCTTGCTCCGCTGAGTGGGCGCTGATCGTTGCGTGCGATTTACCCCGAGTTACCACTTCCCTCTTCAATCATTTGCTGGCTTTGCGTGATGACGTTGATGCGGTCGCACCACTTCAGCCAGATGGCCGACGCCAGCCACTTTGCGCCATTTATCGCGTGTCAGCGTGTCTTCCCCAGGCAAACGCGTTAATTGAAAGAGGCGAACGAAAGCCGATTGCTCTGCTACAATCCGTTACAACACGCTGGGTCGAATTTGCAGAACTTGCAGATTTGCCTGGCGCCGAAGATTTCTTTGATAACATCAATACGCCTCAGGATTACCTTCGCATCAGTCAGGAGACGGATCAGTTCGGCTGACCTGCTGATTTAAGCGCAAAAAGGTTCTGCTTCCTCCCAACCCAACTTATGGCCCGACGACGACGATTAGGCAAGAAGTTCGTTAAATCGCTGCTACCTATTTTGCTTTTGGTAGTAATCGCGGTTGTTGTGGCCCTGGCGCTCATTGTCTATGGCGTCACCCGCCCGCCACGCGGCGCCTATCTCGTTACTCCCGAAGCTTTTTCACAAATCAGCGGTCCAGCGCTGAAGGTGTCAGACCAGACCTGGAGCAACCCTGACAACACCACGGCTCGCGGCTGGTTACTAAAGGGCGCTGCGGGCGCTCCCGCAGTAATTTTGGCCCACCGCTACGGCGTGGATCGTTCCTGGCTCTTTAACCTTGGCATCAAGATCAACGAAGCTACTGGCGCAACGATCCTATGGCCGGATCTGCGTGGGCATGGCCTGAATCCTCCCGTTGCCTGGACGTCCTTCGGATCGATTGAGAGCAACGACATCCGAGCAGCGATCGATTTCGTCAGAACTTTAAAAAGCGCGGACGGCCAACCACTCGTTAGCAACAAGATTGGACTCTACGGCATAGAGATGGGCGCTTACGCGTCGTTACGCGCAGCGGTCGCAGATACCAACGTTCGTGTTCTGGTTCTGGACTCGTTGCCGGGAGATCCCGCAGACGTGTTACAAGCCGCGGTGCGTGACGATCTGGAAATAGACAATCGCCCCTTAGGCTCTCTAAGTCTGCTTGCTACCAAAGCGTATTTTCTCGGTCGTTTCGACAATACTGCGGCGTGCGATCTAGCGGCCGCACTAAAGGATCAAAAAATTCTGCTGTTGTCGGGACAAGATGCCGGTTACCTACGCGACTCGACTCTGAGGGTAGCCAGTTGTTTTCGTGAAGCTAATCTCGAAGTGAAGACGGATTTGCCGTTGACGGGTTTTAGACTGACCTCGGCGACCGGAGAGCAAGGTGAGGGTTACGATAGGCTGGTGATCGATTTCTTCGATCGAAATCTGCGCTAACACAGAGTCACCTTCCAGTCTTCTCTCCACAGTTACTGGCAACCAAAGATTTAACCGAAGCGAGTAAAAACGTTTACAGAACCCGGAGCGCTCGCGACGGGATGCCAAAGACGTAACGTGCGGCTAATAAGCGCGGAACACCAGTATCAGAATTTCGTTGTAGCCGATGCACCACCACCTCAATCCCGTCGCTCTCGCTGCAGACTCAGTAATGTTCTCACCGTCCCGGACACCGCGATTGCAAACCTACCGTTTTCACCGATCGGTTCAGCCCCCAGTGTTTTCAACCTGATTAACTGATCGTATTGCCCGTGGCACAAGAACCAGGATCGGACCGCGCTTATACGCCTCGATCATCACCTGGTCTGCATTTTCAAATATTACCGGTTCGCCGTCCGCGCCATATGCTACGCGACCTGTTGCATAGAATTCCGCCGTACGATCAAATTCTCCCAGTCCATAAACCGGGGCAGCAGCGTATCCACGCGTGTTGGCTGCTGTCCATTAAGTCACGCACAGATTGCTCAGTCGTCAGTTTTACCAAATTCGGTGTTTAGAACCAATACTGGGGAAAGCACTGCTGCAAAAATGACAGCCAGGGAGGCAGCTGTTCGTCTTTCCGTGAGAAAGAGAGCAATCAAACCAGCGATCGCCAACGGAGTTATATACCACCAGCGCAACTCGTGTTGAAAAATAACCGGCTTGAAATGCCAATACGGCAGCCGGCGAGTCGATTAGAATGACTAACGCGCCGGTGGCCCGCATCGCCAACGATTTTCCTGGTGCCCGTAAATTGAATCGCGTTAGCTGCACGCCTCCGATCAATGCCATGGCCGGCAGCACCGGCAAAATGTAACCAGCCAGCTTTGAACCAGAAAAGGAAAAGAACGCGAGCGGCAGTAGCAACCAGGCCGCCGTAAAGACGCGGAGTTTGTCTAATGGTTCCGTCCCTCGCCATTTCCAGGATCTAATCTTCGAGAGCCCATCAACGATCAGCAATGTCCACGGCAGCGTCAGCCACATCAGAGCAGATCACGTAGTAGTAGACTGGGCCAGGATGTCGATACTTGTTCGAGAAGTACCTCGCGAAGTGGTGCTGCAGAAAAAACTCATCAATAAAAACCCAGCCATGGCGAGCGATCACCGGTGCATACCAAAGGCAGCGACAACACCTGTCAATGGCAATCCCCATAACAAAGATCGCAGGAACCACTCCGACAGATGCGCTCGACGCATTAGCTGATAGGTGGCAATCACTCCAAACGGAATCACGATGCCAATCAGGCCCTTCGCAAGCAACGACAATCCAACAAACACATAGAATCCTGCCAACAAGCGGCGTCGTCGCGATTCATCGAGTTCCAGTTCATGAACAAAGAAACAACTGAGCGCCCAGGTAATTGTCATAGTCACGACGATGTCGAAGCTTGCCCCCCGTGAAAAAGCCATCATGCCCAGCATTGAAGCCGTCACCAGGGCACTCCACGGCCCGAGTCCGCACAATTCATTTCCGCTTAATCGGGCCACACTTCGACCCGACCCAGAAGACGGCAAGAACCGTTAGTAATCCAAAAAGTGCGGGTCCCAGGCGCGCACCGGTTTCAGAAATGCCGCAGAAACTAAAAGCGGCCATCATGATCCAATAAAGAAGTGCCGGCTTTTCAAACCACGGGTGAGCGCCGAGTGTAGGAGTGATCAAGTCAGGACGCTGATACATCTCGCGTGCTACTTGTGCGTAGCGCGGTTCGTCCGGTCCAATCAGTGGGACGTAACCAAGTCCGTATAAATAGGAAGCGATGACGGCGAGAAAGAGTAAAAGCCAGACCCGCTTGGCAAGCGTTGGAAGTTGCAAGTATAGTCGCTCCGACGGAAGACAGGAGGCAGTCGGCAACTAAGCAGAAGGCAGGAAAGAATGTCTAGCCGTTCGACTACCGCCTACAACACGTCCCTAACCTAGAGCAAAAATAGAAAACAGTAAAATCGTGTCACTGCGAACCGCCGTAATCGGAGTCGGCCACCTGGGACGACAACATGCGCGCCTCCATGCAGCCCTGGCTGCTGAAGGTCTGTCGGAGTTTGTTTCAGTTTGCGATCGGAATCCGGAGACCGCACGGGCGATTTCCGAAGAAAGAAATGTGGCCTGGATTACCGATTGGCATGAGTTGCTCGACAAAGTCGATGCTGTCAGCCTCGCCGTCCCTACCGAGTCTCATTGTGAGATTGCCTGCGGACTTTTAGAGAACGGAATTCATGTTCTGGTGGAGAAACCGATAGCACGCACGCTAGCGGAAGCTGACGAGATGATTGCAGCGGCCGAAAAAGGAAAAGCTCTGTTGCAAGTTGGGCATCTCGAACGCTTCAATCCCGCCCTGATCGCACTGCGACCTCACGTTCGGAATCCTGTCTACTTCGAAATCCACCGGGTCGGCGAATTCACCGCGCGCTCCCTGGATATCGATGTGGTGTTGGACCTGATGATTCACGATCTGGATATCGTGCAATGGCTGGTTGGTGAGGAGGTCGAGGTAACAGAGCTCCACGCCGTAGGGATTCCCATTCTGACAAACAAAGTCGACGCCGCTAATGCGCGCGTCGAGTTTTCATCGGGAGCAGTCGCCAACATCACAGCGTCGCGCGTCGGCACCGAGAAGATTCGGAAGATGCGTTTCTTTCAACCGCACGATTACGTCGCCGTTGATTACAGTACCAAGCGAGCATCAATCAGCGGTCTCGCTCCGCCCACTGCCGATGGTTTGTGGCCCGGCGTTCATGTGCGCAATCTTGACGTTGTTGACGTGGAACCGCTGCGAACAGAGATAGCTCAGTTTTTTGCTGCGGCAAAAGACGGGTTGCAAGTCTCCCGTATCTGGTCTCGAAGGTCGTAATGCCCTGTCGCTCGCGCTGCGTGTCCTGGAGCGCATTCACGAGCATGGTAGTCGCACAAATCTCGGCGCCCTCAGCGCGAAAATTCAGCCGAACAATTAGTTGGACTTTTTCCGGCTGCCCACTGGCGAAGGCGTCCCCATAACAACTGGCTTTTGTTAGACAATTAGCCACAGATGAACACGGATCAGACACGGATTCAGCAAAAAACTAAGTCCTCTGATCTTCATCTGTGGAAATCTGTGTTTATCTGTGGCTGATTTAGTATTGGAGCGATTAACGGAAGGTTTACTTTAAGCATGCTAGCCAGTTCTGCCTCCAGGGAAATTCACATCTCAGCCATGCTCGCCGAACGTATTACGGCCGGCGACTTCCCTTCCGCGGTTTATCTCATCTCGGAAAAAGGCAGGACCGTCTTTGTCGATGCCTTAGGGCAGGCCGTTGTAATCCGTATAGCATCAGTGCCTCTCTTAATACTATTTACGATCTCGCTTCGCTAACGAAGCCCCTCGTCACCGGGATGCTTTGCGCTCAGCTAATCGAACGTGGCGAACTTACGCTCGATAGCGCAGTCGCTCACTACCTCCCGGAGTTTGAGCGCACCGACCGGCAGATGATCTCTGTGCGACAACTGTTGACGCACACTTCTGGCCTGCCGGCGTGGCGACCGCTTTATATTCTTGCTGAGGGTGAACGCGACCGGGCACTTGGGGTCATCGCGAATGAAGCGCTGGAATACAAACCAGGATCGCGCGTCCTTTACAGTGATCTCGGTTTTATCACTTTGGGCTTCCTCCTGGAACGACTTACGGGCAAGACTCTCGGAGAGTTAGCGCAAGCAGAAATCTTTGAACCACTCAAACTGGAACACACTTTTTTTAATCCCGAGATGTCTATGCAAACGGGCATTGCCGCGTGTGAAACCGGCAACGCCTACGAACGCGACACTGTGCGAGCATCGGGCGCGGCAGATTATACGGCGTGGCGCGAGCACGTGATTTGGGGAGAGGTGCATGACGGCAACGCTTATTTTCTGGGTGGAGCAGCGGGACATGCCGGACTCTTCTCTACTGCAAACGAAACGATGCGCCTTGCGACACAGTTTCTGGGCCACCAGAGTAAACTGCTGAATGCCGACACTTGCACCGAACTCTTCACGCGGAACATGACAACAGGATTGGAAGAAGCACGCTCGATTTCCTGGCAACTGGCTCAGTCGCCTGACTCGGCGGCGGGCTTATCACTACCGCCGGATGGTTTTGGTCACTCCGGATTTACGGGCACTAGTTGTTGGATCGATCCGCACCACGAACGAATCTTCATTCTTCTGACCAATCGCACCCATGCTCGCTCGCTTCCCTTCATAAACATCAACAGCATCCGCCGCGAGTTCCACAGTTTGGCGGCAGCGGCTTTAACCCTGGGTCAGACTTGATTGATCTAGTTCTTCTGCTGCTGGCTTCTGGCGTGCGGGCACATCTGGAAGCACGGTGAATGAAGAGAGGTTAACCGCAACCCGGTCACCTTGTTTCAGCTTCACGGCAGTGGCTTCCGGTTTAGGACGTGTTGCTATGATTGGCTTCGAGGTTTGGCTCTCGGGGGTTTGGGTGGTGAGGTAGTAAGGGGTTTCATCAGTCTCGCAGAACCGGATTCAGAGAGATCAATTCTGTACGCTGACTCGCTCGTAGGCTCCCACAAAATTTGTCAGCTCAACTATGCCCCGAGCGATACACGCGTGATGAGATGAGACTTCGCCGGACTTGGTAAGGGACACGTCCTCCGGCCGAAATACGAGTTTAACTTTTTGGCCATCCGAAAAGTCATCAGTCTCACGCAGCGGGATTAGCGCGGCGCCCACTTCGATATTTCGACCCTTGACGGTGCCCGGAATCACATTTGCCGCGCCAAGAAATGTAGCGACATATTCATTGGCGGGATTGCTATAAACCTCCAGCGGCGTTCCAATCTGTTCGATATGTCCCAGATTAATAACGGCAATGCGATCGCCCAGTTCGAGCGCTTCTTCCTGGTCGTGAGTAATGAAAATCGCGGGAACGTTAACCTTGCGCAGCAACGCTCGAATCTCACGACGCAGATGTTGTCGGGTTTGTGCATCGAGCGCGCCAAAAGGCTCGTCAAACAGCAGCACTTCGGGGTTGTAGGCAAGCGTACGGGCAATCGCGACACGCTGTTGCTGACCGCCTGAAAGTTGTGATGGATATTTCTTGCGATGTTCCTCAAGCTGTACGAGAGCCAGCAGCTCATTCACAGTATCGCGAATTTCCTTACGCTTCTTATGTCTAATTTTTAAACCGTAGCCGATGTTCTTTTCCACGGTCATCTTCGGAAAGAGTGCGTACGACTGGAAGATGACTCCCACACCTCGCTCGCGCGCCGGGAGTTCCGTGACATCCTTTCCGTGCAGCATTACCTTGCCGGTATACGGCTGCTCCAGACCGGCAATGATTCTCAGGATCGTCGTCTTCCCACTTCCGGACGCCCCTAACAGCACCAGAGCTTCACCTTCACCGACATCGAAATTGATGTTCTCCAGGACGGACGTCTTACCAAAGCGCTTGCTGACGCCAACGACACTGGTAGCCACCGACGCGGTATTCCGGCTTGCATCGGACTGCGGTGACTGCCCTGTGATCATTGCCTGCTTCGCTTTCATGCCGTTTGTCTCAATCAACATCCAGCCAATCCCGCGCAAAGAACAGCACGCTGAAAATTAGAAACGAGAACAATGCCAAAACAATCGCGATGGCGTTCGCCGCTTCAATCTGACCTTCATTGAACTTCGCGAAGATATATAGCGGCGCCGTCTGAGTTCGACCGGCCAAATTACCCGAAACCAAAATCGTTGAGCCAAACTCACCGACAGCCCGCGCAAAGGTTAAAAGCGCACCGGAGACAATTGCCCCGCGCAAAGACGGCAGTGTTACGTGCCAGAAGGTTTGCAACCGCGTCGCGCCGATTGTTGCCGAAGCCTCCTCAAGCGAGCGACTCATAGTGTCGAACACCGGCTTGATCACGCCAAAGGCGAGGGGGAACGTTACGAAGATGTTTGCCAGGATAATAGCACCGGCAGTAAACATGGTCTGGATCCCCTGCGGCGCTAGAAAGCGTCCAAGAATTCCGTATGGTCCCCATAATAAAAGGAGCGCAAAGCCGGCAACCGCAGTAGGTATCGCGGTAGGCAAAGAAATCGTCACAATAAGGGCGTTGCGTCCCCAGAAGTTGTAACGCGAAAGCACGTAGGCGGCGAATAATCCAAATAAGACATTGAACGCGGTGGCCCAGAAGCTGGTGACCATCGAAAGTTTAAGAGCGAAGACGGCTTCCGGCGCCATTAGCGCCGCCCAGAAACTTGCCAGCCCTTTGCTGGTGCCGAAGATGAAGATTGAGGCAAGCGGCAGGAACACGAGCGGCAGCATCATGAATACGAGCACGCCAATGCTCAGCGGCCTGGCAACATCGAAGCCGCGAACATGACGCATTGTAGGAATAAGGGTGCTCATGTTCTCATTGCCGATTGCCGATTGCCGATTGCCGATTGATTGCTAGCGTTGACTCAGCCGTCAATTTTGAACCTCATGCGAAATTCAATCGGAATCCTATTCAAATATCGAGTCATTTTCTCTTCTGGACCTGATCGCGAAACACTTCTCAATGATTTCCGGATAGGCGCGCTGCCAACCACCAAAATAATCGATGCGAAAAGGCAACTCGACTTTGCAAACTGCGGGTTGCCATCATTTAGCGATTCGTCGGTCATCGCACGGAAATGATACTGCACAAACGCTCGTTGCGCCTCTTCGCTCCAAAGGTACCGCAGGAAATGCCTCTACCACCGGCCGCCTCGCCGCATTTACATTCCGATCAATGATGACCGCCGGATGTTCACTGAAAATTGTTGCCCGCGGCACGATCGACTTCCACGTTCGCCCCAGCTTGCTTCATTAGAAGACCTTCCAATTCATAGGTGACAAGAGCATCGCCATATCCCAGTTCAAACTGCGTTCGAGCCTCACGCGCCGAGCCCGGCGTCGACTTCACATTGCGCCAGATCGCCTGAATGTTTGCAACGCGCGTGCTGGATCCGGCTCTCCAGCCCTCTTTTGTCAGACTTCACCAGTTCCGATCCATAGATCGCCAGGATTGACCATTGAGCCCCGCCGGAACTAACTGGATCCGGATGAATCACGCGCACCCCCGGTTTCGCCAGATCAGGAAAATCTTGAATGCCTTTTGGATTTCCGTTCGCCACAAGAATAACGAAAGGTGTTTGATTGATGATTCCTTTGTGCGGCGAACGTTTGCCAATCAGCAATAACGAAACCTGCTTCTTTAAGCCGAGTCGCGTCGCGTTCAATGGAAAGGATCGCGATGTCGGCTTTAACTCCCTGCAGAATTTGATTGGTGATGGTTTCCGATCCGGCAAAAGAAGAGGTGAAATGCACGTCCTGTCCGTGCTCCGCTTTCCACTTCGCTGAAAACCCGGGATAAACCGACTTTTCCAGCGCCTCCTTCATGATTGAAAAACCGTAAACGGTTAGGTTGATGTCCCCGCTTTCCGAGGGAGGCGTAGGCAGGCAGCTACTGAACAGCATCATTCAGCGAGATCAAACGCTAGAGAGAACCCCACTACGGTTTTGGATGTACCCTTCCTCATGAGGACAAGACCTCCTATGCGAAAGTTCCAGAACGCCGGTACCGAATTCGGGGGTAGATTCGTCTATACCACAGGCCCGCACTTTGTGGGAAGAACTAAAAAAGCTGCGGAATAGCTAAAGTTCACCTGGCAAATCTTCCGGCTGTGACCCTGCACTCCTCGGCGCGATTAACCCTTCTGTTCAGCGCCCGTTCAGATTAAGTTCAGATGGACAATCCTCGATTGCTCGTCTATATTGCCGATTCTTCTGAAGCACGGGTGAAAAAGCGAGGGTCGGGAACCGAATGGGTTTACTGAATCTGTTGCCGCGAGAGGAGCAATATTTTTCTCTCTTTAACCAGATGACCGTCTACATTTCCGATGCAGCTCGTGAGCTGAAGGAAATGCTGGCGGATAAGAATCAGGACTACGGCGAGTATGCCCAGCGGATCAAAGGCCTCGAACACGCGTGTGATGAATTAACCCACAGCGTCTCCACGCGCCTGAACAAATCGTTCATTACCCCTTTCGACCGCGAAGACATTTACACGATGTCCACCGCTCTTGACGACATCGTCGATCTGATCGACGACGCATCAAGAGCGATTATCATTTTTGATGTACGCGAGATTAAGGAGTATGCCCAGGATCTGGCGGATGTGATCGTCCGCATGAGCGCGCAGTTACAAGAAATTGTCGGGACGTTGCAAAAGCCGAAGAACATCACGCAACGTTTGGTGGAGATTCATCGACTTGAAAATGAGGGCGACGACATCTATCACGCGGCTATCGCTGAGCTCTTTCACGAAGAACATGATCCGCTGACAGTGTTGAAGTGGAAAGAGGTATACGAGAAGCTCGAAGCTGCGATCGACCGTTGCGAAAACGTAGCGAATATTATTGAGAGTGTGATCATCAAACACACATAGGGGATTGCCAATTGTCGATTGCCGATTGCCAATTGATTTAATCGCAGGCGTGGCGATCAACTGACGTCGAGTCAGATTTATTGCGCGTTCATCAATTAGCTAATCGGCAATCGGCAATCGGCAATCGGCAATCGTCACCGCCCCCTCGGCAATCGATCACTTACATTTCCTGTCACTAACGCATGACTGTCACCTTCGCCTTCGTAGTGCTCCTCGTCACTTTCGCTCTAATTTTCGATTACATCAATGGCTTTCATGACGCAGCGAACTCGATCGCTACCGTAGTTTCTACGCGTGTGCTGTCTCCGGGAATGGCCGTAGTCTGGGCAGCTTTCTTTAATTTCATTGCGTTTGCAGTCTTTGGAACGCGCGTCGCAAAAGCCATTGGCGACGGCGTTCGCATGGATCTGATCACACCCGAACTCCGTCTCTACGTGTTGATCTGCGCCTTGCTCGGCGCAATTCTCTGGAACCTCATCACCTGGTACCTCGGTCTGCCAACTTCGAGTTCACATGCTTTACTTGGCGGTTATGCGGGCGCCGGTATCGCTGCGTATGGCGGAGTCACCGGACTGCTCAACACCGAAGTCTGGACCCGCACGTTAAAGTTCATCGTACTGTCGCCGCTCATCGGCTTGCTGCTTGGCTTCTCGCTGATGGTCGCTGGTCCACTGGATCTTCCGCCGAACTACGCCGACACGTGTGGACAAGATTTTTCGCAAGGGCCAGCTTTTTTCCGCCGCAGCCTTTTCACTGGGACACGGTGGCAATGATGCACAAAAGACGATGGGAATCATTACTGCCGTTTTAACCGCAGGAGGAGTTGCTGGGCTGGCTTACGGACCTGGGGGAACACTGCCTCAGATCCCGCTTTGGGTGGTTCTCAGCGCCCATGCCGCGATCGCTCTCGGCACTCTTTCCGGCGGCTGGCGCATTGTTCATACGATGGGCTCAAAAATCACTAAACTAAAACCGGTCGGCGGCTTTTGCGCCGAGACCGGCGCCGCACTGACGCTCGCTTACGTAACTTTGACGGGAACACCGGTCTCCACGACCCATACCATCACCGGGCGCCATCGTCGGCGTTGGCGCTACCCGGCGCTTGTCAGCAGTGAAATGGGGAGTTGCCGGACGAATTCTTTGGGCATGGGTGCTTACAATTCCCTGCGCGGCAATCATCGCTGCCCTTTCCTTCTGGTTGATTAGGGCCATTCATAACTTTGCCAATTAGCTTTGCCGGATTGTTTCATTCGGCACCTGCCTTTAAGCTCTCCGAAGTTCGATCGCACCAACCGAGGTGAGCTCCAATTGAATTCCAAACCCTGCCGTCAACTGTTTTCCTGCAGTCTCGTCTCTTTGATCTTTGTGTTGCTCATCGGCCCAGCGTGTCGACAACCAAATCAAGCAATAGACGAGCACGAGATTATTGTCGCCGCCGCCGCGAATCTCACTGACTCTTTTCCAGAACTTGCTCAAGAATTTACCAGGCAGAGCGGGATCAAGGTTGTTCTCAGTTTTGGCAGCACCGCCGATCTCGCGAAACAGATTGAGAATGGCGCGCCATTCGACGTGTTTGCATCCGCCGATGTGGCTCACGTCACGGCGCTCGAACAAAAGGGTCTGATCGCGAGCGGCACCATCGCCCTGTTTGCGCGTGGCAGTCTGGTCATTTGGATTTCGGATGCGAGCAAATTCAACTTGGAACGCGCCGAGGACCTAACGGACAAAAGTGTAGAGCGAGTGGCGATTGCAAAACCCGACGTCGCCCCCTATGGAGCAGCAGCGGTAGAAGTGCTGAAAGCACTAAACCTCTGGGAAACAATCGAACCTAAAGTTGTTTATGGAATGAACGTTTCACAGGTTAAGCAGTTTGTTTCTTCCGGGAATGCCGAAGCCGGATTCCTGCCGCTGTCGTTGGTTCAGGATGGTCGGGGCAAGTATTTGGAAATTGACGAGAAGCTTCACCGGCCAATTGATCAAGCACTCGGAGTTGTGCGGGCTTCGGCGAAGCAGCAATCGTCCAGACGCTTTAAGGAATTTGTGTTAGGAGTGGAGGGACAAGAGATTCTGCGGAAACATGGCTACAAGACTCCTGCCTTTAAGGCACCTTTGAATTGAAGCATCGCTGAATCAAAGAAAAAACATGCGTTCTCGCGGCGGGCAGATTGCCAACTTTCTCAGCTTGGAAAGAAATGTTTCGCTCGCGTCGGCGGCTGTGTTTCTACTCGGTTTGGGAGAGGAACTTTGGAAGAAGTTCCTGCCAAAATACCTCGAGGCTCTTGGTGCAACTGCGCCAATCATCGGTCTGTTTGGAGCGGCGGAAAATTTCTTAGACGCTATCTACCAGTATCCTGGAGGCTGGCTGGCTGATCGCATCGGTCGCCGCCGCGCCTTCATGACTTTCGTCGTCCTCGCGGCAACCGGTTATCTGATTTACCTTTCCAGTCGCAGTTGGCCGCTGGTATTTCTCGGCCTCGCCTTCGCGATGGCCTGGCAAAGCATGGCGTCGCCAGCAATCTTCGCCATCATCGGCGATTCCCTTCCTCCCGATCGCCGGGCGATGGGTTTTACGGTTCAATCAATTCTTAAGCGCGTACCCATCGTCTTCGCGCCACTAATCGGTGGACTGTTGATTGGAAAGCTTGGTCTGCTTGAAGGCATTCACACCGGCCTGGTGATTACCCTGGCGTTAGCGATCGTAACGGTGCTCTTGCTCAGTCAAATCAACGTGCCGGTTCGGACGATCGATTCTCTGAAAATCTCCGGTGTCTGGCGCAGTTTTGACAGCGCGCTTAAGCGCCTCTTAATTTCCGACATCATCGTGCGGATGTGCGAAGGGATGACGGGCGTGCTGACAATTCTTTACGTCACAAATGTGCAGGGCTTCAGCGCCGGGCGCTTTGGCACCCTCATCGCAATTCAGATGATTACGTCCATTCTCGTTTACATTCCTGCGGGAAAAATTGCCGATCGGGTGGGACGCAAGCCTTTTGTGATTCTGACTTTTATTTGTTTCGCTCTCTTTCCCCTCGCGATTGTGCTCGCCTCGAGTTTTCTGTTGTTAGGACTGGCTTTTGTTATTGGCGGCTTGCGGGAGATTGGCGAACCTGCGCGCAAAGCTATGATTGTCGACTTGGCACATCAGGATCTACGAGCGCGGACTGTGGGGCTTTACTATTTGGTACGAAGCCTCTCCATCACGCCTGCCGCGGCAATCGGCGGCCTATTGTGGAAAATAGCGCCGGAAGTACCGTTTGTAACGGCAACCTTGATCGGCATTGTCGCGACGATCGTGTTCGCGTTAACCGTCGAAGAGAGATTCGCTAGTTAGTGTCATCGTGAGGCGCGGTAAGGAGCATTGTGCGGGAGTGCGGCCGATACAGTACGGGAGCGGTAGCGACCGCATTCAACCGACTCCAGACGCCAGATTCAGACATTTGCTGCAACCAGAACTAAGTGGGTCTGAAACTAGATCCACTGGATAATTGAATGCGGTCGCTAAGGCTCCCGTACTGTACCGAGAGATCGCCACCGCTCTTGTGCATTAACGCGGTCATGTAGGAAACCGAATGGAAACGAAGAATGATTTAATGCGATTGCTCTTGATCAGTAATTCCACGCTCCATGGCAGTGGCTACCTCGAGCATGCGGAAACTGAGATTTGCGATTTTCTCGGTACCGCCAAACGACTGCTCTTCGTTCCCTTTGCCCTCGCCAATCGTGATGCTTATGCCGAGCAGGCGCGGGCTCAATTTAAAAAGATGGGCTACGCACTCGATTCACTGCATCAAGCTGAAGACAAGATTCAGTCAGTCAACGATGCCGAAGCGATCTTTATTGGTGGTGGCAACACGTTTCGCTTGTTAAAGGCGCTCTACGATTTTGAGTTGCTGGCCCCTATCAAAGCTCGAGTCACGGACGGTATGCCGTACATCGGATCGAGCGCGGGATCTAATGTGGCCGGCCCCACGATCAAAACTACTAACGACATGCCGATTGTCGAACCACCTTCCTTCACAGCGCTCGGTCTGGTGAACTTTCAAATCAATCCACATTACCTTGATCCTGATCCGAATTCTCGTCATATGGGAGAGACCGTGAGGAGCGGTTAAGGCAGTATCTCGAAGAGAACGAGATTCCCGTGATTGGTCTGCGAGAAGGAGCGATCATTAGAGTTGAAGCAGGCTCCGCCCTTCTCAAGGGATCTACCGGCGCGCGCATCTTCCGCCGCGGGCAAGAGCCCGTTGAAGTGCTGCCCGGGACCGCGCTGGATGGACTCTTAGGAATAGATTCGTGATCCATTTACGGCCTTGCTGCGGCTCCGCCGCCGGTTGAATGTCAGGCGAAGAATCAGCTTCAAAGCATTTCGCTGTAGTAACCGCTTTGCACAAAAAGTCCTGAATACAGTCCCGCGAAGCGGGACGACAGATAATAGCCCAGCCCTTCAGTGCTGGGTCTCCGGGCCGTTATGCATAAAGTCCGTGAAGCGGACGACTGAAAAACTTGTGATATTTCAGCCGTCCGTTTCACGGACTTGGACGACCTTCGCCCGCGATCCCAGCACTGAAGTGCTGGGCTACTTTCAGTCGTCGGCTTCGCCGACTGGAAAACCCGACTTTTTGTGCAAAGCCTGTAGTAACATGAGCGCATGGGCATGCGGCTCGTTAAAAAGTTAGTCATTGCGTCCGTGCTATCTGCACAGTTGTTCTCAATTTGTATCGTCACGCCCTCACAAGATCGCGCCCGTGAAGCAAGCCGCCCGCGCCGCACGCAGGAATCTCCAAACGCAAGCACCGAAGGGCGATGGAGAGTGGCGCGTCCCCACAAATGAAACCCCAGCTACCGTAATTGAGCAGGCTATTCCGGCGACGGGCCCGGAACCAACGATACGAATCGGCCTCGCTGTCAACGTACGCTCAGCCACCGTTTCGACAAACGGCCGTCTGCTTCAGGCGACAGATAGTGGCTCGACCCTCATCGCACTTGATGTTGCGCGCGTCCGTCTTGAGGCTCGACTGCTGTCACCTTTGCCGCCGCCAACCAACGAAAATTCTTTTCGGCTCCAAGTCGCCGGCGCGGCTACACGTGAAGAGGCCGAACAGAAGTCGCGCGAGATCAAAGAAGTGATAGGTGAAGAGTCGCAAATAACCTATGACGCTGAAACGAAGGCGTGGGGTCTGCTGGTGGGAGCGCGTCGCTCGCGTAGCGAAGCTGAGCAGTTGAGCGAACGCTTAAACGATGCCGGCTATGATGCGAATGTCTTCCAGTCGGCGATCCCGGTGGCTCAAGCGACGAACCGGGCGCCGAGCAACCAAATCCCGTTGGCCCCTAAAAGTAATTCAGATTTGCGCCTTGCCGCGCGGACCAGCGCTCCTTCGCGCGAAGTAGTAGCCTTCGGTGCCGGTGCAGCGCGAAGTTTTAGTTCCAGTGCTCCCGTGGTCCTGGCATCGGACGACGAAACCAAAACGCCTGTCCGCTACAACGAAAGACCATATCGGGGCCGCATCGAAGTGTTCGCCAATCCACGAGGCACACTGACTGTCGTCAACGTACTTGGTCTCGAAGATTATGTTCGCGGAGTGGTTGCCAACGAATTGTCACCGGGCGGCTATCCGGCGCTTGAAGCACAGAAAGCCCAGGCGATTGCCGCTCGAACTTACGCTTTGCGGAATCGCGGGCAATTCAGTTCGCAAGGTTTCGATCTGCTTCCGACTACTCGTTCCCAGGTTTATCGCGGCTTGTCATCCGAACATCCTTTATCGACACGCGCCGTGAACGAGACCCGCGGGTTGATCGCTACCTTTGACGGCGAGCCCATCAACGCGCTCTACACTTCAACGTGTGGCGGGCGTACTGAAGCTTCTGAGAACATCTTTAACCATGCCATGCCTTACCTGCGCGGGCGTGAGTGCAGTATCGAGGGCCGGGCGGCGTTCGAGTCGTTCATAATCAAGTCTTCTCGCGAGCCTGCGGAATTACGTGAACAAAAGCACCTGCCTTTAGCTCGAGATCTGGCATTACTCGCGATACAGGGAGTCGGTTCCCTGCCGGCGCGATTGTCCGACTCCTGGCTGCAGGCGCCGGCCACTTTGAGCGAAGTGCGAAACTGGATCGCTGCCAGCGCTCGACTTGCCAAGCTACCCTCACCACCGATCGGCGATGACGTAAATCGTCCCGGACCATTCGCGACAGCTTTGAGCGCGGCGGTCTTTGGCGAGGGTCGATCCGATACGCTCCTGAATAACATCGACATCGAATACTACCTGCCACTTCGCGACGCAGCGGATATTCCTGCAGTCAATCGAGCCGATGTGGCGATGCTGGTTCGTGACGGGTATCTGTCGGCGCTGCCTGACGCTACGCTGCGACCGCGAGAGGTAATGTCGCGCGCCCATGTACTCCGCACGATCTCGCGCACGCTCGAGGGACGTTCTTTACTACAACTGCAAAAAGGCACCACCAGACCAACGAGTAATGGCATGTTCATCCTGCGCACGAACAAAAGAGATTTGCCAATCCAAGTTCGTGGGGATGCTTATCTGCTTCGCCAGGTCGGCGAAGAAGTTTATCAAGTGAATTCAGTGGCTCTGGTTGGCGGAGAGCAAGCAACCTTTCACGTCAACGCGAGTGGTGAGGTTGATTACCTGGAAGTGCGCCCTTCAATGAGCGGCGCTTCGGCGGAACGAATGTCACCGTTTACGAACTGGACCCGAGAATTGTCACTCAATCAAATTCAAGCGCGGCTGGGCCGGTACGCGCGCGGCATTGGTCCAATTATGGATTTGCGCGTGGCCGCGCGTGGTTCTTCGCGGCGAGCCATTGACCTTGAGATCATTGGCGCCACAGGCACGGGCCACGTGCGCGGTGGACGCATCCGATCAGTGCTGGGTTTGCGTGAGCAGTTATTTGTGATTGATCGAAGGCTGGATGCGGAAGGTCGCGTCACAGGTTTTGTCTTCACCGGTCGAGGTTGGGGCCACGGCGTCGGCCTTTGTCAGGTAGGCGCGTATGGATTGGCAAAACAAGGCCTCAGTTACGCGCAAATTCTAAAGGCGTATTACACCGGAATCGAGCTCACGAAACTTTATTGATGCAAGAGTCTTGTTAATAGGCGAAGCAAGACATTCTTCCTCACACTTTTCTCTCATTAGTTATCACCCTGTTAGAATCACGACTCAATGAAGACTGAAGAAACCAGCAGAGTTTCGTCCGATAAACCGCTCTCTCACGGTGGCCTATCTCGAGACTTTGCCTGACGACAACAATCGTTATGAGCTCATCGCAGGAGAACTCTTTGTGTCTTGCGCTCCCGGTTTACCTCACCAACTGGTATTGCAAAGGTTACAACTCGCTATCGGAAAGTATTTGGAGCTGAATCCCATTGGCATCGTTGCTCCTGGCGCTGGTGCAGTGTTTAGCGATTACGACGCGGTAATACCTGACCTTGTCTTTGTGCTGAACGAGCGCTGGGAGAAGATCGTGGCGAACGACAGGTTCATCGCAGCACCGAATCTGGTCATCGAGGTCGTGTCACCCGGAAAGGAAAACCGGAATCGCGATTTTAGGGCGAAGCGAGGGCTCTATGCGAAATACGGCGTGGAGGAATATTGGATCGTCGATCGAGAAAACCGCTTAGTGACGATCCTTCGCATGCTGGAAGAAACTTTGGAAGAAACCGTGACACTGCACGACGGCGATCAGTTAGCTTCACCATTGCTTCCAGGCTTCACCTTGAGTGTGGGTGCGCTGTTCGTTTTTCCATAGATCGAGCTATGGGATAGGTTATCTGTAAGCCTCGTTCACACTGGGCTTCAGCCCGGCGACTCAATATTCGAAATAACCAAAGGAAGAGTTTTACGGTTTCCGATTTCATGGCAACCAAGAGAAACCGTTAAAACGGTTAATAAGACGCACTGGGGTTTTCACCGGGCTGAAGCCCGGGTGTGAATGAGAGCGTTTAAACTCGAAACCTCAAACTTAAAACCTGAAACCTGAAACTGAAACCGAAACTCGAAACTCTCTCTTGCGCTTCTCACGGGCACAACTCATTGGTGCATTAGTAATTCTCACCTTACTCTGGCTGGTAATTCTTTTTCGCATGCTATTCTCACGCGCGTGAGTGTTGAGAGATCGCAAAAACCGATTCTCGCTGTTGTTGGTCCTACAGCCTCCGGAAAAAGCATTCTCGCAATCAATCTCGCGTTGCAACTCGGCGGGGAAATCATCAACTGCGATTCAGTTCAGGTTTATCAGGGAATTCAAATTGCGACGGCGAAGGTTCCGCCTTCCGAACAACGCGGCGTTCCCCATCATCTGATCGATTTCGTTCCTCCAGAAATTAATTACACAGCCGGTGACTGGGCGCGAGAAGCCGCAAAAAAGATCGATGAAATTGAACGACGTGGCCGCGTGCCGATCCTGGCCGGAGGAACCGGACTCTACTTGCGCGCTTTGCGCCGGCCGTTCTTCGCCAGCCCCCCTACAGACCCGGGATTGCGACGTCGCCTCACAGTAATTCGTGAACGTCATGGTGCGGAACACCTGCACCGGCTCTTGCAAAGGCTCGATCCGGAGTCGGCACTCGAACTCTATCCGCGCGATTGGCCTCGTGTTCATCGGGCCCTTGAGGTGCGACTGCAAACGGGCGCACCAATGTCGTCACAAAAGGAGCGGATGCCTGAACCCCATGAAAGTGTCCGTAGAATTCGACTTCTGGCCCTAAATCCGCCACGCGACCAGCTCTACCAGATTATCAATGAAAGGACAGTGGCCCATTTCACCGCGGGTCTGGTGGACGAGGTACGAGCGCTGCTCGCTCAGGGCGTCCCGAGTGATTCCAACGCTCTGGGGGCTCATGGTTACCGGCGCGTAGTGGAGTATCTCGAGGGCCGCCGCGATTTGCCCAGCGCCATCGAACAATCAAAGTTGGACGTTCGTCACTATGCTAAGAGGCAATTGACATGGTTTCGTCACGAACTTGGTGTTGAATGGTTTGCAGGATTTGGTACTGACGAAGCGATTCTCGAGGCCGTAATGAACGCGGTGACCAGGCAAGCTTAGAAGCCATTTGTGCGTTGGACCTTGTCCTAATTGAAAACAGATGTAGGGGCGTCCCTCCGTGGGCGCCCTTGAATCCCACAACCGGGGCGGCCACAAAGTGCCGCCCCTACAGAAACTAGGACACCTGTACGTGGGACCTGCTTGTTTACTCAATCATCACTGTTGTAACCTGAAACTGCACTAACAATTGCAAAAGGCCAGAGCGATGTCCGACGGTAAGCCAGCGCCGCAGAATATTCAGGATGCTTTTCTGAATACAGTTCGCCGAGATAAAGCGACAGTTACTGTCTATCTCGTGAATGGCGCAAAACTGCTTGGCAAGATCCGTAGTTTTGACAAGTTCTCAGTCTTACTTGAGTCAGGATCGCAGGAACAGCTGATCTTCAAACACGCCATCTCGACAATCTCACTTGCCAAACGATTCTCCGGCGAGCTGCGCAGTGCGCCCGACGCACAGGATACGATTACGGAAAGTCCCGGCTCGCGCCAGTCCTGACATTCGTCTAAACTCTCACCGTCCTTAATCCAAACTGCTGAGGCTAGTGTGACTGGAACCTTTATTACGTTCGAGGGAATCGACGGCAGCGGAAAATCAACGCAAATGCGGCTGCTCACAAATGCATTGCGTACGCAGAGATGTGACGTGTTGATGACGCGAGAACCTGGCGGTACGCCCGTGGGTCTTAAACTCCGGGCTGCATTGCTGGACGCGCAGGAAGAAGTTGATCCGTTAACAGAGCTTTTGGTTTTTGCTGCCGACCGCGCGCAACACGTACGACGTGTGTTGCGTCCGGCCCTTGACGCTGGGCAAGTCGTCATCTCTGATCGTTTCGCCGACGCTACAGTTGCGTATCAAGGCGCCGGACGCGGCTTTTCGCCTGAATTAATTTCGCGGATTGTTGAGTTAGCGACTGAGGGACTAAAGCCGGATTTGACGCTGTTATTTGATCTCCCCGTCGCGGAGTCCGGCGTGCGTACACGGAGACGATCCGAAGGTAAGTATAAAAATGAGAAGGGCGATCGGCTTGATTCAGAAGACTTCTGATTTTCATACCCGCGTGCGTGAGGCCTATTTGAAACTCGCGGCGGCTGAACCCGAACGTTTTCGCATCGTGCATAGTGGCGGATTGGTTGAAGAAACACAGCTGCAGGTTCGACAGATCGTTATGCCCTTTTTGGAGAGTCGCGGTCATCTAAGTGCCAGTGCCGATTACGAACTGATCCGGCCGACGCCCGCCTAATTTAGTTTAATGTTCGATCAAATCACCGGAAACGAACGCGTAAAAGATCTTCTGCGACGCATGTTGGATGAGCGCCGAGTGCCAGGGGCCCTGCTCTTTTCCGGCGAAGAGGGTGTTGGCAAGAAGCTCTTTGCGTTCGAACTGGCTCGGGCACTCAACTGTAAAACCCGCGTTGGTGTTGAAGCTTGTGGCATATGCGCCATCTGCAAACGAATCACAAAGATTAACTTTCCCAGTTCCGATGACGTGGAAGAAAAAAGGAAGATTTTCTGGACTGATCATCCGGACGTGGGAATGGTGCAGCCACCAAATCGCCTTTTTCATGTGGCACAAATGCGCGCGATTGAACGGGAAGTTAACTATCACCCATTCGAAGGGAACGCGCGCGTGTTTCTAATCGATGATGCTGACAAACTTAACGACCAGTCGGCTAACGCGTTGCTGAAGACATTAGAAGAACCGACTCGCACGTCTTACTTGATTCTGATCACGGCGCGTCCTGCCATGCTGTTGCCAACGATTCGGTCGCGCTGTCAACAAATCAGATTCTCTCCACTTACTGCCGCTGAAGTTGAGCGTTACCTGGTGAGCAACGACTTGGCCACGCCCGCGGCTGCTAAGTTGAGGGCCCGTTGTGCGGCCGGCAGTATGAGTCGCGCCCTATGCGATGACCTGGAAGGTTATAAGGAGAGACGGGAGGAGATGCTCGCCGTGTTGCGAGCGGTGGCGTTAAGTGGAGATCGCACGCGGCTGTTACGAGCAGCTGAAGGGCTTAGTGACATAAGAAACAAGGACGATTACGAGCCTGCGCTCGAGCTGCTGGAAACCCTGATTCGTGACACCTTGTTGGTGGTTGTAAAAGCCGATCAGGAACTGATCGTCAACCTGGACATCCTGCCACAGTTAAAGGAAATCGCGGCTGGCACCGATGCCACGCGGGCTGCGAATTGGATTTCGCAAATCGAAGAACTGCGCGAACAACTCGAAGTGAATATCAATCGTCGACCGGCTACCGACGCGTTGTTTATGACGATGGCTGGTTAGCTAAGAACAAAGCCCAATAAAAAAGCGCTGACGAGTCAGCGCGCTCCAAAAACCCACCGTCACTTAAAACACTACTCAGCCGCCACGAGTTCTCCACTCTTGATCTGATCCGCCTCTCGTACTTCCTTAAGTAGTTTTTCAGTCTCCAGCACAAACGCCTCGACAATGTTTTCACCCGATACTTTTCGCATCGGCACGCCGTCCTTAAAAATCATGCCGACGCCGCGGCCGAAGGTAATGCCCAGCTGCGAATCGTGCGCTTCGCCGGGTCCGTTAACAGCGCATCCCATGATTGAAAGGTGGAGCGGTTCCTGAATGTGAGACAGGCGTCGTTCAATCTCGGTAACAATCTCCACAAAATTATCCACGTCCAAACGACCGCAAGTAGGACAAGCAACCACTGTAACGCCGCGCTTACGCAGCTCGAGCGATTTCAAAATCTCCCAGGCAACGCGGACTTCCTCCTGGGGCTCTGCCGCGAGCGATACCCGAATCGTGTCCCCAATCCCTTCATGCAGCAGGATGCCAAGGCCGATCGCCGATTTCACGGTGCCGGTGAAAGCCGTTCCTGCTTCAGTCACGCCCAGATGGAAGGGATAATCAACTTGTTTCGCCAGCAAACGATACGCGGCGACGGTACGTTCGACGTCTGAAGCTTTCAAGGAGATGATCGTGTCGGTGAAACCCAGATCCTCAAGGATGCGAATATGCCGCATCGCCGATTCAACCATCGCTTCGGGAGTCGCCGTTCCGTAGCGCGCAAGTAGATCCTTTTCCAGTGAACCTCCGTTCACGCCAATACGAATGGGAACATTTTGCGCCTGCGCCGCCCGAACCACCTCGACGATGCGTTCATGTTTGCCGATGTTACCGGGATTAAGACGCAACTTGTCGATGCCGGCTTCCAGCGCTAACAACGCGAGCTTGTAATGAAAATGGATGTCGGCGACGAGAGGCACATCAGGAACGCGTTTGCGAATTTCTTTGAGCGCGTGCGCGGCATCGTTATCGGGAACGGCGAGGCGCACGATCTCACAACCGGCGCGCACCATTTCCTCGATCTGAGCTACGGTGGCAGCAACGTCAGCCGTGTCAGTCTTAGTCATAGACTGCACAATCACTGGCGCGCCTCCGCCAATCTGAATGTCTTTAACTTTTACCGGGCGGGAAATTCGCATTGCACGCATTATGTCCAAAGTTCAAAGTCCAAAGTCCAAAGTCCGCTGCCTAGGTCGAATCAAGACGTTGGACACTTGGACTTGGAAACTATTTTGCTGGAGCCGTCGCAGCAGGCTTCTCCGTTGAGCCGCGCGAGAATAGCTTCAAAACATCATTGGAAATCACGAACACCATCAGCAGCAAGACCATCACGAAGCCAACCTGCTGAATGCGCTCACGCACAGCGACTGAAATCGTCAGTCCTACGGTCGCCAACAACCCTTCAATCAGCAAAAGGAAGATCGCGCCGCCATCCAACACCGGAATCGGTAACAGGTTGAAAATCCCGAGATTCAAGCTGAGGAATCCCAGCATTCCAAACAGACCGGCCCATCCCAAACGCTCAACTGAAGAAGCGGCAGCGTTATAGATGCCAATCGGTCCTGAGAGCGTGTTTCGGGCGGAACGTTTGCCGGTAAACACCTGTCCCAACGCCTTGCCCGTCAGTCGCAGTATTTCCAAATTGGTATTGACTGCGTAAGTCGTAGCCGCCATCAGTCCGGCGGGCTCCAGGGGAATCTCTTCATCTGGCCGAAAGCCTAAGCGCTCGCGCCCGTCCGAAAGCTTGCGCGGCGTTGCCGTGATCTCTTTTCTTTCTCCGTTGCGATTGACGCTGAGGGTAATGGGCTGACCCTTGTGATCATGAATGAATTGCGTGACCTGTTCACCACTGCCGACGGGCTCGCCGCCGATAGCCAAGATCACATCTCCCGCCTGAAGCCCAGCCTCAGATGCTGGTGTTCCCGGTTCCACTTCGCGCACTACCACCGGGACGTCACCATAATCAGGAACGAAATCAAGAAAACCCGCAGTCTCGCCATCTTCAACGTGAGCGGTTGGAGTGATTGTGAGAGAAACTCGCTGGCCGTTGCGCTCAACAACGATGGGTAACGCCTGTCCCGGTGAAAGCAGACCGTCGCCACGAATGGTTTCCCATTTCGGATTCTCGTGTCCGTTGAAAGAAACAATCCTGTCGCCAATCTGCAAACCAGCAATCTCGGCTGCACCTCCGCGCGCCATCCCATCAACAACCGGCGCTGGAGTCGCCGGCACGCCATAAATCAACGCTGCGGTGATTGGAATGGCCAGCGCGGTCAGCACGTTCATTACTGGACCGGCGAGCGCCACCAAAATTCGCTGCCAACGTGGCCGTAAGTTGAAACGTTCGTGTTCAGGGATGTCAGGAGCGCTTACGCCCTCTAACGGCGCGTTCGAGTCATCACCGCCCAGCTTTACATATCCCCCCAACGGGATCGCTGAGACGCGATAGTCAGTTTGCCCATACTTTCGCCCAAACAGCCGCGGACCAAACCCGACCGAGAATGTCTCAACACGAATCTTGAAGAGCTTAGCAACGATAAAGTGCCCAAATTCGTGCAGAACAACGGCCGCTCCAAGAATGAATATGAAGGACAGGATTCCGAGGATCGTCATCTATATTTCTCTTTCTGCAGATAAAACGTTCAATTCAACCGAGGCTTTTAGACTACCCGAACTGCAATCGGGTTGCCGTAAGCGAGTGTACGTGTCTCGGCAGAGTGCGTCAATCACGAGATTTGCTGGTTTCGCGAAGCAAACTTTGAGGGTTATGGCGCGTGGTCAGTGACGATTAAACTCGCCTGGGAGTGTGACGAAAAGGGCCAAATTGGGCCTTGCACTACGGTCCTTTGCCGGCCAGCACTGGCGCCGGGCTTGGCGAGGCGTTCGATTTCAGTGTTGGCTTGGGCTCGCGCGCTTTGGTCGGCCGCGAGCACGGTTTCGAGATCAATCGCGAGTTTTGTGGCGTGTTGGTCGAGCACTAGTTCGATGACTCGCGGAATATCAGTGAGGCGGATGCGTTCTTCGATAAAGGCGCGCACAGCTTCCTCATTGGCTGCATTCAGGGCCGTCGGCAAAGTGCCGCCAGTTTTTAACGCTCGGTAGGCGAGTTCGATGCAGGGAAACCGTTCCCGATCGGGTTCTTCAAAATTCAAAGTCGCCAGGGCTGACAGATCGAGCGGCGGCAGCTCACATGCATGTCGCTCGGGATAAGTCATCGCGTATTGAATTGCGTGACGCATGTCCGTGACACCCAATTGCGCGATTACCGAACCATCGATCAATTCGATCATCGAGTGCACTACCGACTCCGGATGAACGAGGATACCAATCTGCTCAGCCTTAAAACCAAAGAGCCAATGAGCTTCGATCACTTCCAATCCCTTGTTCATTAAGGTGGCAGAATCGATGGTGATCTTAGCGCCCATGTTCCAGGTGGGGTGCCGCAGAGCATCTGAGACGGTAGCAACCTGCATTTCACTGAAGCTCTTGGTACGGAACGGTCCGCCGGAAGCCGTTAGCACAATGCGACGAACCTCGCGATGTTCCTGGCCCTTGAGGCATTGGTGAAGTGCGTTGTGTTCCGAATCGACCGGCAATATTTCCGCGCCAGAAAGCTTTGCGGCACGAGTCATCAGCTCGCCGGCCATCACCAGAGTTTCTTTGTTTGCAAGGGCGACACGCTTGCCGGCTTCCAGGGCCCGCAACGTGGGGACAAAACCAATCGCGCCGACAGTGGCGGAAACTACACAATCAGCGTTGGGATGCGTGGCGACTTCTATCAGTCCTGTTTCCCCGACCAGAATGCGGGGTAGATCGATATTTCTTTCGAAGAGCCGGGCCCGCAAATCCTGAGCAGCCATCTCGGTAGCCACCGAAACAACCTCGGGCAAGTGTTGCGCAACCTGGTCGGCGAGAATCTGAACGTTGCTTCCTGCACCGAGGGCCACAACGCGGAACCGCTCGCTGCCGAGCGACTCGACTACTCGTAACGTGTTGCAACCGATCGAGCCGGTTGAGCCCAGAATCGCGATCCCTTTTGAATTCATGTCAGGCAATCAGGAGGTGGATTTGTTGTTGTGCTTCGTAGGGGTTTATTAGATTGATGGTGCGTCCCGCCTCGTTAATGTAACTCGCCGACACCACACGCCAGGGCCGCCCGTCACTATAAGCCAACCCTACAGTGGCGTTGACTGTGCTGCGCTCGCCAATCACCTTCAAACCAATCGTGGCGTCGCCGTTGCTGTTATGCACGTTGATGCTGCCAGTGACGAAAGTGCCAAAGTCCCGGACTTCGCCGATGTCATCTCTTCAGAAACTGATTGTTACGCAGGAAATCCTTCGCAGTGAGGGCCGCCTCGCTATTGCCCACTGTGTAGAGCGCAAACCCCACGATGCCACCTACGAAGATCACAACTAACAAACCGATGGTAATGACGGCGACGCCGAGAAGTATGACGATGCTTTTGGTGGTCATTGGTTGCGCTTAAGCGCGGGGGAATGTTCAGCCGAAGTAAAACCGACCAAAATAGTAGATGAGCGGTGCATTGAAGAGCAAGCTATCGAGCCGATCAAGTATGCCGCCATGACCAGGCAGAAGCTTCGCCGCATCCTTCGCTCCAGAGCCACGCTTCAGAGCGCTTTCAGTTAAATCACCCAGGATCCCGACGACGATCATAACCGCAGCCAACGGCAAAGCAATCTTCAGTGGCAGCTCTGGAAAGAACCAGTAGTGAGCTAACGTGGCCATCAGCAAACCGGCCACAATACCACCGACAACTCCTTCCCAGGTTTTGCCCGGACTGATTGAGGGCGCGAGTTTATGTTTCCCTAAGGACTCTGCCGACATAGTAGGCCGCGGTATCGGCTCCCATCAGGACGAGAAAGAAGAAAGAAAGCAGGTCGGCTGAGACCGCTTGCGTGAACCCCGTACGCAGGGCGACCAGATGACCGCCGAGAAAAACCACATAAAGAACTCCCAAAACCGTAGCGCCCGTGGAGGCTAAGACTTTCTCAAAAGGCGCGCCTCGCAACGCGGCTGCGACCAGCGTGGCGGGAATGAAGACTATCAGCACAGCTTGAATCAGCCACAACATGTCCAGCAGTTGTCCGGGTCGAGTGATGTAGAAGGCGACGAACAGTGCTGCAGCGGCCAGGTATCCAGCCACCGCATCAGGCTTGAGATCGCGCTTCTTCGCCAGAACGTAAAACTCGAATAGTCCCAGGACCATTGCCGCCACCGCTAGCAAAACAAAAAGCGGTTGCAGCCAGGAAATCAGAATTGATGCGATTAGTATTGGAAGGACGACGAGGGCGGTGATCAGTCGGGACATTAAGTGTTGGTTTTTGGTCTTTGGTCTTTGGGTATTTGGTCTTTGGGTCTTTGGTTTTGGTTAGTTTTCTCGCGCTTGTGGCACGCTTAAAAACTAATCCGTTGATTTGGTGGATTCAACTCAGAAGTGCGACTCAACAGCGCGGCGTCACCTGAGCGCCGAAGGCGCGAAATAAGGTAGCCAGGGGCAAGTGCTGAGCGCAGCGAAGCACGTCGCCCCTGGATCTCGTTAGAGAAGAACCGTGAGCACTGAAAGTGCGACATAAAACTGCTGCGTCTGAATGCGATGTCGCTCTTTCAGAGCTCGACACTTAAACGAACGACACCAGGGGCGACGTGCTTCGCTGCGCTCAGCACTTGCCCCTGGCTACTTTATTTCGCGCCTTCGGCGCTGGGGCTCGCTGAGATTCGGTCGATCACTGATTTGGTCGCCAAGTTGCACTTCAAAGTTGAATCCACTTTTATCAAAAGCCTCCCGAAAGAATCAAATACCAAAATCCAAAGACCAAAAACCATTTCTAGTTGCTGACCACAAGCTGCAACCCGCCAAACCGCCGATCGCGACGCTGGTAATCGACGATCGCTTCCAACAAATGCACGCGCCGAAAATCGGGCCAAAGTGTTTCCGTAACGTAGATCTCGCTGTAAGCCGCTTGCCATAAGAGAAAGTTAGAAATACGCAGCTCGCCACTGGTGCGGACCAACAAATCGAGATCAGGAAGTTTACGAGTGTAAAGCTCATCCGCGATCCGCTCTTCGGTGATTTCATCAGGAGGGTTTCCTTCGGCAATAAGTCGCCGTACGGCGGCGCGGCAAGCATCCATGATTTCGGCACGGCCGCCGTAATTAAGAGCTACAGTCAATACCATCCCCGGATTTTTCTCTGTGCGTTCCGTTGCTTTGGCAATTTCTTTCCTAACGTTATCGGCGAGGACGCCAGTGCGGCCGATCGTGCGGAATTGAATCTTCTGCCGATCAATCTCATCCAACTCCAACCGCAGGTAGCGGCGCAGCATGCGCATGAGGGCGTCGACCTCGTAACGCGGTCGCTTCCAGTTTTCAGTAGAGAACGCATAAAGGGTAAGAGCGCCCAGTCCCAGGCGTGCGCCCGTGTCTACCGCTGCTCGAACGGCTTCCACACCGGCGCGATGACCGGCAATGCGCGGTTGGCCTCGTTGCGCGGCCCAGCGGCCATTGCCATCCATGATGATCGCAACATGCCGCGGCAGACGGTCCCAGGCGATCCTGGCAAGCAACGCTTCATCCCGGGACCCGGTTTCCACCACATCAATGAAATCATTCAGCATAGATTAGATAGCTTAGCAGGAACGGGCAGTGGCTCGACTGCGATCAAACTCGCCTCATTCTTCTTACCAGCGGTCACCCTGTCAACGCGATTCAGATCGGGGCTGCGTGCTACGAGCGCCCAATGTTGAGGTTTACTTGTACACTGAAGCACAAGTTTTGGATTGACCGTCTTGGCAGCTACGACTAGACTCAGGCTCACGTACCCACGGATCCCAGGCCGTCCTCCTCTGTTTAGGAGACTTCCCTCGGTTGAAAACGTTTCGCTAGCGGTCAGATTGAGGGTCAAGACAATTCATTGTGGTGTAAACGGCCCGAAAGCCGTCGACCGGATTGTGCTGAAACTCCTGAATACGTGTGCCAGTGATGACATCAAAAGCATGTCTCAAGAGAGGACTCGCCTCCGCTCGCGGAATTGTGGCTCCGATTGCGAGGACTGAAGGATGAGTCTCGAAGCTAGCTCAGCAGCACAGGTGAAACCCCCGAACCCAATCGTACGGGGTTCCCATGATGTGCGAATGATGTCCGCGATGAGGCTGGCCCTGGCCGCGGCTGCGCTTCTCATCATTTGGTTTGATCCGTCCAAGCCCAATCAATTCTTACCAGCAACCTACGTCACCCTGGGCCTGTACACCCTTTACAGTCTCTTTGTTTACGTAGCCTCAATCCGCTGGAGCAGACTGGTTCCCACTCGCTTTCTTCACTGGATTGACCTCGCCTGGTACGTGTTATTGATTTCGCTGAGCGGTGGTACAGACAGCGTTTTCTTTTTCTTCTTTTTCTTCGCAATCCTCACCGCGTCATTTGCAAGGGGATTTTCATGGGGATTGCGAGTAACGATTATTTCCACGCTCCTCTTCAGTCTTCTCGCTTACCTGGTCACTCCCGCCGATGGGAACTTTGAAGCGAACCGTTTCTTATTGCGCTACGTTAATATTCTGGTCATTGGGTACATCATCGCGTATTGGGGCGGGGCTGAGATCACCTTGCGAGAGCGTTTAGGTCTGCTAAAGGAAGTTTCAAGCCTTTCCAATCCGCGTTTCGGCGTCGATCAAACGCTGCAATCAATGATTGAAAGAGTCCGCGGCTTCTACGACGCTGAATCCTGTCTTTTGATTTTTCCCAAAGATAGGAAAGGAGCTGGTCTCTACCGCCTCCATCGCGTCGATCGGGATCCCAAGAAAAAGAGTAAGCCGATTGAAATGAACGAAGCGGAAGCTGCGACGTTGCTTTTGTCTTCTCCCACTCAAGCAGCTATTTATCGTAAGAGAGGCGGCAAAACGCTGATCTACGACGTCCAAACGCGGCGATTATTCGAGGGCACGGCTAAAGCTCCCGCACTCCTTAACGCGTTCGAATCGAAGTCTTGCTTGACGGTGCCTGTGTCTGAGCGCAATCAAGGCCGTGGCCGGTTGTTCATCGTGGGCGGAAAACGTCGCTTTGATCAGGCGGAGATTGAGTTCGTCCTGCAACTGATCGAGCAAGTAATACCGCTGCTGGAGAATATCAGGCTGGTTGATCGCCTGGCATCCGATGCAGCCGAACATGAGCGCCGCAAGATTGGACAAGACATTCACGACAGTGTGATTCAACCTTACATCGGTCTTCAATTTGGGCTCGCCGCCGTTACTCAGAAACTGAAGAGCGGCAATAGCGATGTCAGGAGTGAGATCCAGGATCTCCTGGAAATGACGGAAGCCGAGATTAAGGACTTGCGTCAGTATGTAGGTGAACTTAGACGAGGAGAGTCTCCTCAGAATGCATTCATGCCATCAGTCCGTCACTTCGCCGCGAAATTCTCGGACGCAACCGGCCTTCAGGTTGAGATAAATTCGTCCGACGACCTGCCTATCGGTGACCGTCTGGCTGCAGAGTTATTCCAGATGATTGAAGAAGGACTGAGTAACATTCGCCGCCACAGCAGTTCGAGTGTTGCCAGAGTTGCAATCACTCGCGAAAACTCCGACGTGATCTTGCGACTAACCAATCAGCGTCAAAAAGAGCTAAACGGGATTTCTTTCGTTCCGCGCTCGATTGCTGATCGAGCTGCAGCCCTGGGTGGAAAAACTGTTGTGTATACCGACAAGAATAATGACACAGTTGTAAGCGTGCAGATTCCCTTATAGTGGCCCTGAGAGCAATGACAACCTCGACACCAACCATTAAAGTTTTGATCGTTGACGATCATGCCGTAGTCCGCGCTGGGTTACGAATGTTGATCGATCAGGATCCGGACATGAAAGTAACGGGCCTCGCCGGTAATCGTTCAGAGGCACTGGCTGCGGCCACCAGCGAACCCCCCAACATCATCATCCTTGATATCGTCCTCGGCGATGACGACGGTCTCAGCTTTCTCCCCGAGTTACGCGCGGTGGCCGGAGACGCGCGAGTTCTCGTGCTTACGGGGTTGCGAAGCCCGGAAAGTCAGCGGAGAGCCATGCGTGCGGGAGCCATGGGCATCGTCTTAAAGGAGCATGCCGCCGAGGTGCTAATAAAGGCGATCAAAAAGGTGCACCAGGGAGAAGTGTGGCTGGATCGATTAGCGATGGGCAGCGTGCTCCAGGAGATCAGCGAAAACAAAAAGCCCGAACCCGACAAAGAAAAGATCGCCAGCCTGACGGAACGGGAGCGCGAAGTGATCGGATTGGTTGGCGAAGGACTGAAGAATAAACAAATTGCCTCCAGACTATTCATCTCGGAAACGACCGTAACGCATCATCTGAGCTCCGTTTTCTCCAAGCTTGAAGTGTCAGATCGTCTTGAGTTGATCATCTACGCCTTCCGTCATGGTCTGGCAAAAATGCCGGGTCAAACTCATTGGAATTGACCTCCCTCGCCCGCCAAAATCTCGCTTCTCTTACTTGTCGTTGACTTCTGACCTGCGGATAACAGGAAATGGCAGAAAACTGCCATAAAAACAGGCACCCTGCCCCGATGCGCGTCACAGCCCAGTACTGTAGTTTTTCCTCACCTAAGTAGGGAACCGCCCTGTCCTGGAAACTCTCGTCAGCCGCATCTTCAGGCGCGCGTGCTGCACTTCGAGGAATCGTCTTAAGAAGCGATCCGCAGGCTGACGAGAGTTGGGGTTCGCTGTCGATATCAGCGAGTGCCCTTTTGTCTGAGATCGTAAATTAACGCTTCTGTAGTCGGGACTCTGAACTTCGCTCCGTTGACAAACATCCTTCACGGCCACGAGCCGTCGAGATCCTTGGGGTTGTCTAAGCCTCGACTGCCCAGTTCCATGCGCCTAGCTTCACAGGCCCCCGCGTTGCCGGCCCAGGGCACCGTACTGAAAGTATCTGGAAGCTATGCGTCTCCCATTCGCCCGGTTGAGGCCTTAATGCCCGCCTCGCGAACCCCACCAATGTCTCGCCGAACTTCGAGGCATGCCCTTCAAGGGTCCAACCTAATGGAGAATTTTTTATGAACCCGAAAAAACCCCGGACAGGACTCAGGGTCCTATTGCTAACACTTGTCATGACGCCAATTCTGCTCTGGAGTATGAGCAGTTCAGCTCTCTATGGTCCAGGCTCGCCCGAACGCGGCACTGAAAACAAGCTTGCATTGTCGCCAGCGCCCGCCGTCCCCATGCCCCCGCCCAAGGCCGACCTTGACCAGGTGAGGAACGGGTCCGCCGAAATGCCGATCAACCCGGCAAATTGGGTGAACGGTAACGCCGGATCTTCGAATTCGCATTACACAGAGGGGCAATCGATTCCATATCGGATTAGGTTGTCCAATATTTCTCTTAACATGCACACGATAGATATTGAATGGGACATCAAGCACAGCGGTAAGAATGCGATTGATTACATAACGACCGTTGTCCGCACGCCTCCGCAGAACGTCGTTGAGGTGATCAATCCGTGCATAGACGTTTCACCGTGCACTAACGCCGTCAGTCCGACTCCACTCACGGGCTTGAATGGGTTTAATACTTTTGCGATTCCAGCCCCCATTCCGTCTCAAAACGTTCCACCCGGACCCGATGCGGAACCACAGACTAGCTTCGCAGCGCTTCCGGCGGCCGACAAACTCTTCCGGATCTACAACGGGGTGATCACTAACATTAACTACGTCAACAACGCTGATGGTAACTTGGGCGATCTGACAGCCGCGCAATCAAGCACGAGACTCAGAATTGAGTTTACAGCTTCCAATGCCACCGTTGTTCTTGCATGGGGCGGTCACATTGCCAGTCGCAACGACTGGGGCTTCACCGCCGGCGTGCCGAACTCGGCTGGTGGCGTTAGCGGATCGCCATATCACACGCGTCTAATCGCGTTTGACGGCAGCGGCGGCAATCAGGACCGCTCCTTGTCAGCAGCGGCAGTATCGCCGCCGGCGGAATGCGGTATCGCCTGCAACGATCCATTAGACAACTGCACCACGGTATGCGCCGGCTCATCGCATGTTTACAAGTCTGCCTTGACCCAAGACGCGTCAAACACCTACGCGTGGAGTCTTACCAACAATACAAGTGGTGCAACTTTTGGTAGCGCAACGAATGCGACTACCGTCACTGTGAACGCCGGAGCTAGTGGCGGCGGGTATACGTTGAATCTGTCAGTGGGAAGTGCGGGAGGAACAACAATGTGTTCGATGGCGGTGATTGTTCAGCCACCAACGGATATTACTAACGGTCCCTCCGCAGGCACTGCGTGCGAAGGAAGCGCCGGGCCAGTAAACTTCTCAGTTACGGCTACCGGCTCCAATCTTCACTACGCTTGGAAGGTGAACGGAGTGTCAGCAGGTTCCGACTCGGCAAATCTTGCCTTTAACCCATCGGCCCTGGCGCCCGGTTCTTATCCTGTGACAGTCGATGTTACCGGCGACTGCGGTACAGATTCCGCACAAACGACACTAACAATCAACGACGCTACGGAAATCACTGATCCTCCGGTTAACGCCGAAGCTTGCGACGATTCGCACGGGCCAGTGGCCTTCGCGGTCACTGCCACCGGCACTGGTACTCTGCATTACGCATGGACAGTCAACAACGTAGCCGCGGGCAGTGATTCTCCGAATCTATCGTACGACCCGTTTGCTTTGGCACCGGGTTCTTACCCAGTCAAAGTCGTCGTCACTAGCGACTGTGGAATGGATGACGCCACGGCAACTCTGACCATTAACGGTCTACCGAGTGCAACGCTAGCGCTCACACAGGAGTGTGATGCGTTCTCGAAGCTGACAGCCACCCCAAGTGGCGGCAGTGGATCAGGATATGGATTCAGTTGGACTGGGCCCGCCGGCGGTATCGCTGCCGACGACGGCGTCTGTGGTCCTACCAAAGCCTGCATCCTTGTGACAAAAACGGGGACCTACACTGTAACGGTCACTGATTCGAAGAGTTGCTCCGGAGCGCAGGAAGGAGATTTGTGCTTAAGTCTCTCCTCGCAGGGGCCACCCAATCAGGTGTCCAAGGCAGTAGACCTGGAAGCGCGCCCTCAAAATATTCCGGTGAGCACGCGCTTAGCTAGCACCTTCCTGACCGGAGTTACGCAATTCGTGTTGTGGCTTATATAGCTAAAACACGAATTAGCTTTAAAGGGGTGGGATTTATTCCCACCCTTTTTTTGTCAGGCTTCCTATGGCCAACTGTTCTACTTAAAAACGTTGAGTGCCACTGATGTACCTATATTTCCGGCGGCGTCATAAGCTCTGGACTGAATTGTATGAGCTCCGGCCGCGATGCGCCGGGTATTCCACTTGATGGTAAAAGGCGAAGCTGAAGATGAGGCACTTAAGGCCCCATCAACGTAAAGCTCGACTCTCCTCACCCCTATATTATCCGTGGCATTCACTTGTACGTTCACGATTCCCGAGACCATCGCTCCATCATTAGGCGAGGTAATCACGATCGTCGGTGCTGCCAAGTCCGGAACTTCAGCCACCTCTGGAAGCCCAAATTAAAGCACGCTCAAGGTTGAGTCGACCCGAGCCGTAGGAAAGGTCCAAGCCTACGTCCCCCAAGTCGTCGGCAGACTCTTTTAATGCGACTTGAACTTGGTCCGGTGCCATGCTTGGATTGATTGAAAACAAAAGGGCGGCGGCCCCAGCCGCCGTCGGAGCTGCGTTAGATGTTCCAGTCGCTACGGCGTAACCGCCGCCATTCGCGATCGTGAAAGCGCTTCCCGGAGCAACAAGGTCGACGAAGCCGCCAGTGTTCGACCAGGAGTAAAGCATGTCCTCAGAATCAGTGGCGCCGACCGTCAGCAAGTATGGGTCGTCAGGCACATCGATGAAAGTACCTTGATTTCCCGCAGCGACTGTTACTACTCCACCTTTCCTTTGAAAGTATCTTGCCGCGCGAGAGACGGCAGAACTTCCCACGACGTTGTAACTCACATTAGCGACTCTGGCGCCGTGATCGGCAGCCCACGTCAGGCCCGCGGCTATATTCGAATCAGTCGCGTATCCGTAATTGTCCGAGACGCGCACGGGCATGATTGAACAAGCCCAGGCCACGGAGGCGACGCCAATACCGTTGTTGCCCCAGGCCGCGGCAGTACCGGCAACCATGGTCCCATGACCCTGTACATCTCTGGTATCAGCGTTTTGGTTGTAGACATTCCAACCGGGAACTATTTTTCCCGCCAGCTCTTCATGGCTGCCATCAACGCCGGTATCGAGAATTGCGATCACCACGTTGCTGTTACCGGTGGTCATAGCCCAGGCGTCTGGTCCTTTGATCTTGCTGAGCGACCAGGCGTTAAGATTTGCGTACAACGGATCGTTAGGTATTAACTGCTCCATCGCTCGCAACTGGTCGAGTTCCGCAAACTCAACTTCGGGCCTCGACGCGAAGGCGTGGGCGAAGGCTCGCTCATTGGCCATGTAGGGCAGGTCAAGGATGTGAACGCCGGTCCCTGGAATCTCGCCCACGTCCCGCGCGCCAAGTCCAGCAATGATCTGTCGAGCATGATCTCTTCCAATGTTCGGACGAAACTGCACAAGAATTCTGGCTCGCACGTGCCTGGAAGTTGGCTGTGGATTGTCAGGCAAACGCGTTTCCGCGCCTGACTGCCTGGAAAAGAGATCGACGATCAGAAGGCACAGAAGAAGAGCCAGGCAGTTTTGAACTTTAGTTTTCATGGTCTTGTCCTCAAACTTTTCTGCAAGAACGTTGGCTAAGGGCAAGTCCAACCCGTTAACGAAAAAAGCAAGGTCTAATTAGTCAGTATCCAGCGATGCTCGCGTGCACAACTCGCGGAAAATTGGTCCGAAAGGAGTCCTACGGAATTGCGGTTGGAAGGAAGAAGGAAGGAAATCTTGGCAGTGAGAGAGGGGATGATTCTTCTTCTGCTTCGGCAACCCAGCCGGGTTGATTTCTCAACCCCCGTCGGCTTTGCGGCCCTCGCTCACACGAGGTGTGCCCTTATCGGTCAGTTCATCTTATCAATTAGCTAACGGCCCACTTGGTACCACCGTTATTGTTCAACCTACTCCTTGGCTAAAACTCGTGTCAACGAACAATATTTGTCACCCTTCATCGGCTGGATCAGCCGTCGTGCGGGAGCGTTTCACCAAGTCAGAGTAATCAAGTCAGAGTAATAGGGGTTAAGGGAGCGATTAATGGCAGGAAGCTGCCATGAAAACAGGCACCCTGCCCCGATGCGCTTCGCGCGCTAGTACGGTAGCCTCCTCCCCCAGGAAATGGCCCCGACAGCCGCAGCTTGAAAACGTAGACCAACCGCCAAAGTTGATCTATTGCCTGGCGAGTGAAAGAGGGGGTTGCCTTGGAACGACGCGCGAAGCTTCGTATTTCAGAACCTTTTCCGACAACTGTTTCTGGCGTTGATAGCTCCGGAGAACCTTTTGAGGTTGATTGCGTGTTAGAAAATATTAGCTCAACAGGTATCTACCTCAAACTACCATACCAATTGAGGGAAGGTAGCGAGGTGGAAGTGTCTTTAAAACTCTCGTCAGCTGCATCCTTAGGCGCGCGTGCTGCGATTAGAGGTATCGCCTTAAGAAGCGACCCGCAGGCTGACGAGAGTTGGGGTTTAGCTGTCGCTATCAGCGAGTGCGCTTTTGTCTGAGAAAGGCGAACCAACGCAGATAAATGATCTGCTGCGGTCGGGACTCTCGACTTCGCACATTTGACAAACAACCTTCACGGTCACGAGCCGTCAAGATTCGCGGGTTGTCTAAGCCTCGACAGCCCAGTTCTTGAGCGTGACTGCATAGCCCCCACGGTGTCCCCACGTGCACTCGACAACGCCGAGGCATGGCCTCTAGGGGTCGAACCGAGTGGAGATTTTTATGCGCCCGACAAAAGTAAACCCCTCCGAGGCTCCCTATTCGTCTTTATTGCTCTTCCCAACTAAAGCCGATAACGATCCTGCGCAACTAACCAGGCCTGGGTGCGCTTCAACATTGCGAGTGGCGATATCTGTTTACCTTAGTCCTTCGTTCTAGGGAAACAGGTATTCGAGGAGCGCTCGCGATAGGGCCGATCGGTTTTTCCGGTCGGCTCTTCTTTATGCGGGATCACGTACCTCCCTTTATCGAGTTAGTTGAACTTGTCCCGGGCTGGAGTTCATGAGGCCGTGGATCGCGCGTTAGTGATCTAATAAACGACTTCTAATAAAGTGAGACCTTTGGCTGGCGCCGTCGCTCCCACGATCGCTCGATTGCCAGTTGTTAACGCCGTCGTCACAGCGTCCAAGTCAATCTCACGCCGGCCCACGGTTAACAGAGTCCCTACGATCGAACGAACCATGTACCGCAGGAACCCATTAGCGGTTGCACGGATCTCAATCATGCGCGTAGCCGCACGTTCATCACGCTGTTCAGTAATTTCCAGCCTGGTAAGCGTACGCACTCGGCTTTCGGCTTCGGATTGAGCCGCGGAAAATGCAGTCCAATCATGCTCACCTAGAAGTGTCTGGGCACAGTCTTGCATTAGATCTAACTCGAGCGGTCGCGCCTCGTGATGAGCAAAGCGCACCCAGAAGGGTGACAGCACCGGGCCATTTACGATGCGATAAAGGTAGGTTTTTTCGCGCGCCGAATAACGAGCATGAAACTCATCACTGACAGTTTCAGCTAAGAGCACGCGAAGATCTTTGCCTACGTTTCCATTGATAGCCAAACGTAGCTTTTCTGGTGTGATTTCCTTCTCCAGTTGAACACTGGCAACCTGTCCCTCGGCATGAACACCCGCGTCGGTTCGACCGGAGCCATGCACAACGACGTCTCGATTTTCAACCAATGACAACGCGCTGGTTAATTCACCCTGGACGGTTCGCAGCCCATCCTGGATCTGCCATCCATGAAAATCGGTCCCATCGTATTGGATTGTCAGCTTGAAATTCACTGGAGCCGGTCTTTGGTCTTTGGTTTTTTGCCTTAGGATTTTTTTGTTCCTTGTTCTTTATTTGCCTTCTGCCTTCTGCCGTCTGCCTCCTGCCTTCTGCCGTCTGCCTCCTGCCTTCTGCCGTCTGCCTTCTGCCTTCTGCCTTCTGCCTTCCTGCCTTCTGCCGTCTGCCCTCTGCTCCTGCCTTCTGCCGTCTGCCCTCTGCTCCTGCCTACTGTTTTCTACTGCCCGGCTTGATCACCGGAATGCCCTGACGACAAAGATCACATGCGGAAGGATCGACCGCCGGCACGTCGAGACTCGCTAATGACACTCTCGTCACTCCGACATCGGCGCGGCCGGATGAACGATCAATGATCGAAGCCGCGCCAATGACCTTTGCGCCCGCGGCCTTTAACGTCTCAACAGTTTCCCGCGTCGAGCCTCCTGTGGTTATCACGTCCTCAACAATCAAAGTTCGCTCACCTCCGGTTACAGAAAACCCGCGTCGAATGGTCATCTGTCCTTCAACACGCTCTGTCCAAATGAAGCGCGCGCCCAGCTGACGAGCCACTTCATGGCCAATCACAATCCCGCCGATCGCGGGAGCAGCTACAAGCTCGACTCGATCGTCCTTAAAATGATGCGCGAGCGCGCGGGCAAATTCTTCGGCCTCGCGCGGATGTTGTAGCAACAGCGCACACTGAAGATAGTTGGTGCTGTGCAAGCCGCTGGTCAAAACAAAGTGGCCCTCAAGCAATGCGCCTGTTGTTTTGAATCTGTCGAGTACCTCTGCTGTGTCCAAGTCGCACCTCAACGAGTAATGCGTGTTACAATCGCGAGCGATGCCGCCCTTTTCCAATCTAATTTCAGATTCTACTTTGGTCCAGGAAACGATTGAACTTCTGCGCGACTGTGGCGGCCGCGCTAATGCCGCGGAAATCGTCGATGCCGTTTTCAAAGTCTCTCATATCGATGAAGAACTGGCGGTCCTGCTCGTTGCCGATCTGGTAAAAGGCGATCGTCGTTTCAAAGTGATTGACGGCAAAACGATTGAGTTACAGGAAGATGACAACGAGACTCGCTTACTTAACGACCTCGACTTCGTCGTTGTTGATCTGGAAGCGACCGGCGCCAAGATGCCGCCCAATCGTGTCATCGAACTCGGCGCTTATCGAATTTCTCAAGGCCGCATCGTCGATAACTTTCTCACTCTCGTTAATCCCGAGATTCCCATTCCGCGTTTCGTGATCAGCCTGACAGGCATCACCAACGAGATGGTCAAGAGTGCGCCCGTCTTCGCTGACGTTGCGCCTCGCTGGCTCGACTTTGTTAAGGATGCGGTGATAATTGCGCACAATGCGCCATTTGATACCAGCTTCTTAAATCATGAGATCGCCCGCGTCTATCCCGGGCATCGCATGTTAAATCCGCACCTATGCACTGTGCGGCTTTCCCGACGCGTGTTCCCCGGGCTGAACAACTACCGGCTCGACACCGTCGCTGATCATTTCTCGATTGCAATCTCACATCGTCATCGCGCTGGAAGCGATGCGCTTGCAACTGCCGAGGTGTTCTTACACTTGCTTTCGCGCTTTGAAGATCATGGCATCACCGATCTCGCTGCCGCGCGCAAGTTCCAATTCCTGGATCCTCGGCCGCAGGAATCAGGAACACCAGAGCCTGCCGGAACTTCGCCATTGCTGCCGTTAGTTCCCGGCTTCTAAGCTTTCCTCAACTTCACTTTCAGCTTCGGGACGTCGCTTCAAAAGCTTACGGACCAGAAATACCGTCACGATAAACACCGCCAGTGCCAATCCAATCCAGGGATAATATTGACCGAGCACTGCCTTCGCTTGCTCGCCATAGCGGATGGCGAAATAGCCTTCGAGAAGGAACCGGAAGCCACGTCCCACAATGATGGCGATCAGAAATCGGGTGACGCTGAAATGAAATACGCCGGCCGAAACCACGAAGAGCTTGAAGGGAAAAGGCGGCGGCAAGAGGGACGCGACGAGCACCGAAATGACATCGTAACGATCAATCCAACCCTTTACCTTCCGCTGTTTCTTTTCTGAGAAACGTGCCAGCGCGCGGCTTCCGGCGCGACGCGAGACGTAGTAGAGCATCAAACAACCAATCGCGGATCCTGCTGTGGCAACAGCGGCATAAAGCACCATCCAACTCGGATGCGCCGTCGTCAGCAACAACATCAGCGCGTCGGCACTGCTCGGTAGTGGAACAAAACTCGAATCGAGAAGTGCTACGACGAATAAACCGAACGGGCCGAATGTGATCAGGATTTCTGACAAGCGCGTTAGGCTTTTGGAGAGGGGATGAAAGATTAGGGCCATGGAGTGGTTTGCTCAGGAGTCAGAAGTCAGAAAATCAGAAGTCAGTAGTCAGTAGTCAGGAGACAGTAGTCAATAGTCAGTAGGTCAGTGGTTAAAAAACGTCCGCGTAGCGGACAATGAATTTAGCCCGGCACTTCAGTGCCGGGTTAAGATCCCCACCCAACCTTCGTCGCGTAGCGACGGATGAAATGACAACCAACAATCCATCGATTCTTAACTCACTCGCGCTGCCTTTCTGCGGTTTATCAGGTAGTAAACGATAACCGCCATCACTGCCGCAGCCGCCACGATACTCAGAATCACCAAGCCATTATCTTTTAAGAACAGCAAAACCCGCCGGCCATAAAAGACGGCGAGAATACCTTCTACGTAATAGCGGAACGACCGCGCGATCATTACCGTCAAGAGAAATTTCCAGCGCGGATACTCGAGCGTGCCGGCGGTAGCGACGAAGATTTTAAAAGGTAATGGTGGGGGAAGGATGGCGGGTATCGCAATCGCCAAAACTCCAAAGCGCGCATACGCACGCTCTACTCGCTTGATACTTTCCGGTTTGAATCGCTTACGTAAGAGCGCCTGGCCGCCGCGTCGCATGATTGTGTAAAGCAGTAGACACCCGAGCACCGAGCCGAATGCGGCGAAGAGGGGAAAATAGAAGGCGGCAGTGGGATATTTGTAACAACGGCCGACGACCAGGTAATCATTGATTTCCGGCAATGACAACAAGGATGAATCGAGCGCCCCAATTAGCACCATCGCCGGTGCGGCAATATAGAGTGGGACGCTGATCACATACTGCTCCAGCCACAGTCCGATAGCCCTCAACCAATCAAACATATGTCACAAGTTACAGGGTCTCGAGTCCGAAAACCAAATACATTTTCCATTTCTCATTTTCATTTTTCATTTTCCATTTAGTTACAACCCGAAGCGCAAAGGCGCGAAGTTTCAGAGCCGCAAGGAAGACGGTTCAATTTTTTTCGTGCCTGTTTAGGTGTTGCTTCGTGTTGTTCCGTGAATGGTCTTCTTCGCGCAGCAGCGAACGGTCCACGAAATCACACTAAAAACACGAACGAATTGAACAGCTTTTTGCGGCTCTGTGCCGCGAAACCGATTGAATTGTTTTTCATTGCGGCTATGCGGCTTCGCGTCTCTGCGCTTGCGGTTTGACCAAATGAGAAATGGAAAATGTCCCGACTTGAGACTTGAGACTTATTTGGCAGGGACGAATACCGACGGGGTGTCGTACGTGACTCCGATCGTGACACCGGAGTTGTGAGTGAAGTTTGTGAGGCCCTTTATGCCAGCGAAGTCGAAGCGCAAGCCGGAGGCGCGAATCTGCATTCCCAGGCGGGCTTCGGCCTGAGACTCTGTGCCGAGCGGGCCGTCGCCAGGGCGGGTGTTGGCACGGCCATTAACTTCGCCGGCAACGCTAAACTGTTTATTGACTCGGAAGATTCCCGCGAGGCCGTAAGTGATGACGTCGTTTTGTGTGAAGAGGGTTGTCGGCGCTGTAAGAATGGCGAGACCGAGATTACCGAATGCATTAAAACGTCCGTCGCGGCCAAACTTCTTTCCAATCAAGATTGAGCCGAACGCATTGGTTTGGTTGAGACCGATGCCGCGACCTTGATTTGAGTTTGGTAGCTGCACGCCAAAACGAAAACCCAGAGAAGGCCCGCGCCGCGTTTCCGCACGCAACTTTATTTTCGTTGCCAGGGTGAAATCGCCTGTGTCGTTAGCTGAATTTACACCGGGGGCAAGCGTAAGCGGAATCGCAGAAGCACCGCGAGTGTTAATGCTGAGGAAGTTCTGCGCCACTCCTTCGATCTGAAACTCAACATTCGGCGAGAGACCGACGTTAACGCCAATCACGCCGACGCGCGTGAGATCGCCAGTAATTCCCGAGACTGGATACCTTGCTCCCTGCAGGAAATCAATGCCCGCCTCAATCCGCAAAGTTCCCGGCGGAATGATGTCCACGTCCTCAGTGAGCAGCGGCCGCTGCTGCGCGCTCGCCGGCCACGACAGTGTAACCACTGCGAACGTGACCAAAAGAAGTCTGCGAAGAACCATGGGCGGATTCTACTGTGCGCTTGTAGAAAGCGTCAATGAAGTTATCGCGCCACATTCATTAAGGCTCCGCCGTCAATATATTAGCCACAGATTTACGCGGATAACACTGATAAGAAAAACCAGCAGATGTCATCCGGAATCAAGCTTCCAATACACTCTTGAGGCTCAGATCTCGCGTTAACAGCGTAAATCTCTGGCTAACTACCTAGAGTTGCGAGCCGTCATTCGCGGAAATCGACTGCACAATTCTTAAAGTTCTGATCCGTGTTATCCGCGTGAATCTGTGGCTAATTTCTTCTTAACTAAATGCAGTCGCCACCGCTCCCGTGTAATGTAGGCTTCCCGAGCGTCGATCGTTACTATGCTAAGATTCTCGACCTCCCTGATTACTTCTTTCGAGGGTTAACAATGAATCATTCCGCATTTCTCTTGCGAGTTCTCTCTGCTCGCAGTGCTGCTTTCTACAGTTTCAACGCCATCATCTTTTGCTCAGGCACCAGCACCAGCCCAAAACGTCTTCAAATTCCCGGACTACGCGAACGCGTAACGATCCGTCGAGATGAACGCGGCATTCCTTACATCAGCGCAAGCAACGAGGCCGACTTGTTCTTTGCTCAGGGTTACATAACCGCAAGCGATCGCCTCTTTCAAATGGATTTTCTGCGACGCACTGTGCGTGGTGAACTCGCCGAGGTGTTGGGACAAGCAGCGCTGAGCCAGGATCGGCGTCATCGCACTCTTGGTTATGCAGGAGTCATCGACGCGACTGCGGCTAAGATGACGCCCGAGATTCGAACTGTGCTGGAGGCCTATGCGAATGGCGTTAACGCCTTCATCGCCTCAAGGACTGATCAGAATCTCCCTCCCGAGTTTCTGATTCTCCAATACAAGCCGCGGCCCTGGGTGCCCGCTGATTCGCTGGCCGTCGGCAAACTCATATACGAAGTTCTGTCCACGACCTATCAATTCGATATCTTGCGAGCGTCGTTGGCCCAGCTGCCCAGGGAAAAGCGCGAAGCGCTCCTGCCGGTGACATCACCGCTCGATGTTTTGGTCGTGGGCAAGGATCGCGCGAAGCCAAAAAACGCAGCTTTGCCGCATGGACTTCCGCCACCGAATGCAGCGGTGCTAGCAAAGCTCTGGCGAGATATGGAAGACCTGCAAAATTTATCTCGCCTGGAACTCACAGTAGACGGTTCCTTAGCCACGACCACCAATGGCCCGCCCACCTACACAGCCATCGCAGAAGCCAGCAACAACTGGGTCGTATCTGGCAAACGAACCACTTCCGGCAAACCACTTCTCGCGAATGACCCGCACCTGCCGCCATTTGCTCCCGGCATTTGGTACATGACCGAACTCAACGCGCCCAATTTTCATGTCGCGGGCGTAACCTTTCCCGGTGCTCCCGGAATAGTGCTGGGCCACAACGACCGCATCGCCTGGGGCGCAACGAACCTCAATCCTGATGTTCAGGATCTCTATCTGGAAAAGTTCGACAAAGAAAATCCCAAACGCTATCTGACTCCTTCGGGCTGGCGAGAGGCCGAGATTCGCCGCGAAGAGATTAAGGTTCGCAAGGGTTTCACCGACGCGGCTACCACAACAGAAACTCTCGACGTTACGGTTACGCGTCACGGGCCAATTGTTCTTGATCAGGGCGGCTCGCGTTACGCGTTACGTTGGCCGGCGCTCGACGCGAGTGCCGTTGAGCTTGAAGGATTTTTCTGGGTGAATCGGGCGCGCAACTGGAAAGAGTTTACCGACGCACTCAGCCGGTATCAGGGACCAACTCAGAATTTTGTTTATGCCGATGTCGACGGCCACATTGGCTATTACGGCGCTGGTCGCGTTCCGATTCGCAAGAGCGGCGACGGTAGCGTTCCTTACGACGGCTCTACCGACGATGGTGAGTGGACAGGGTTTATTCCTTTCGAAAAGTTACCCCACCAATTTGATCCCCCATCAGGAATGATCGTGACTGCGAACCAACGGGTCGTGGGTGAGGACTATCCGTACTTTCTGACGCACGAATGGCTTTCACCCTACCGGGCGCGTCGCATCTTTGATCTGCTGTCGGAAAAACCAAAGCTAAGTACCGACGATTTCCGCAAGATTATCGGTGACACGTACGCACCAGCGGGAACAATCTTCGTCCGTGAAACGATTCGGACGATGAAAGGGCAGACGATGGACGAGAAGATGCGTCAATCGCTGGCTTTGTTCGCGGCGTGGGATGGGCGACTTGAGGTGGATTCGCGCGCCGCTCCGCTTGTTGCCCAAATGCGCATGGCATTTCGGCAGCGACTGCTGAAAGCCGCACTCGGAGAGGAGTTGTTCAAAACCTTCGTCTGGCCAAATTCAGATACTTTCATTGACCGCATAGTGCAAGCGCAGCCGCGTGAGTGGTTGCCTGCGGAATTCAGTAGTTATCCCGATCTGTTGCGAGCGAGCTATGCGGATGCGCGTGAAGCTTTAACCAAGACTCTGGGCCCGGATGAATCGAAGTGGACCTGGGGCGCAATGTCCTCAGCACGTTTTACTCATCCACTCTCGAGCGCGCCTCTGGTTGGTTTGCAGTTCACGATTAAGCCTTTCCCTCAAGGCGGCACACCCTTTCTTCTGGGGGCCACGGTGAATGTTGGAGCCCCAGTCTCGATGAGGTTGATTGCCGATCTGAGCGATTGGGACAGGACGCAGCACGGCATCGCCTTGGGGCAGTCAGGAAATCCTACCAGTCCGCATTGGAGTGATCAGCTTGAGGATTGGAAGAATGTAACTCCGCGCGAATTCCCTTTCACGGAATCTACAATTGCAGCAGCAACAAAGCGACACTCGTGCTTGAACCAAAGTAAGGCCTAAAGTACTAGGTCAGTTTCGCCGGAGTGTCCGCCTATATTTAGGAAGCCGTGAACAAGCGCTTTCGACGCGTAGCGTCGATTTGAGTTTAGCCACGGCCTTTCAAGGCCGGGAAGGTCAACGATATACCCACGTCGCGTAGCGACGCCGGAAACGGCTCGCAATTCAATCGGCGCTTACGCGACGAGAACGTTTGACGACTTTAGCCCGGCGTTGAACACGCCGGGCTAAATGCATGAGACGCTACGCGTCTCGGCAACTGCACAAGCACCGCTCAATTAACCTTTTGCGGCGCCACATAGCGAACCGACGTCAGTTCCGCCAGTTTATGCAGGTTCTCAATTGGCAGCCTGCCAATGACCAGCTTCGCCGTCTTGGGATCGAGAATAATTTCGAAACCAAGCTTTTTGAGTTCTGCGAGCGACTCCGCTGATTTGTCAATGAGCCAGATCTGTACCTCCGCTTTTCCATCGCGCACGAACTTCATCTCATCGGCACTGGCTTGCGCTTCCTTGCGCTGTAGCCGTTCAACCACTGCGAGCACTGATGGGTGAAGCTTCGTGAGTAGTTGCTGACGTTTCTCTTCCTCCGGCGACAACTTCGCAACGGTAGACAACCTCATCGGCAAGCGCGATTCTCGCAGGTGCAGCCTTAGGGCTGGGTTGAGGTGTGGCTCCTCCGGAGCCACCGCCTGGACCTCCACCACCGACGTTGACATCAGCCCCACCAATGTTTCCGGCGGCCCGGCCACTGACGATTCGTCCACCAGCCCCAGGCTTCCGAGCTCGCTCGCGCTTCGCTTTCGAGCCTCCCGGTGAACTCGTAATATCAACTGACTGGGAAACTGTCTTACTAGCCATTAGCCCCACATAGTTAAGTGAGTGCAGAGTTCCTGAAGGACGCATTTCTGCATCAGCTGAAAACACGCTCGCGACTCACGCCTTCGGGCACTTCAACCGGAACATCGACGCGTCGAGGCGTTCCTCCGTCAGTCACGATCATTTCCTCAACCGCCACAAACGATGTGAATTGCGTCATCAAGTCGGTATTCAAGGCCGAGGTTAGTGATAGTTTCTTTCAACTCCGGTCGCATCGAGCCCTGTTGTACTCCGTTAAGGTCTTGATCCATCAGGTTGTCAATGCGAGAGCGAGCCCAGAGTGGCGCCAGCACGTCGTGTTGCGCCGTTGCCTCCGGAAGATTGACTGGAATCTCACGCACGAACTCGCGCCCAGACATTTTTCCTTTTAGCCGAATCGTTCCACTTCCGGCCGCAGTGTAGCGCCCCGTCAACATCAAGGGCTTAGCGCTGAACAAATCGGGAATACGCTGCGGATAGACGTCTGCCACCGGCAACCCATTCCATTCGATCGAAATGTCTGTCAACAACGGATTGCGAACTCGTTCGTGAAAGCGACGCGCGGCGGCAGAGCCATCATCGTTGAGAGCGACATATTCCACTTCGCCACGGCCGTGCTCCGCCATTTTGTCGAGCAGGAACCGGTTCACCGAACTTCCGATTCCAAAGGCAAACACACGGGCGTTGGGGTGCTTTTGCACTTCGTCGATGATCGCCATGTCGTTACCCACGTAACCGTCCGTCATGAAACAAACTATGCGCAGGTGGTTTTGTGCGTCGGAAGGATCAAGCGCGGCTTTGATGGCCTTCATCATTTCTGTCCCGCCTCTGCCGGAACGACTCGCAAGAAACGCCTGCGCCTTCTGCAGGTTCTCCTTAGTGGCCGGCATTGGAGCGGGAAAAAGAATGTGCGTATCGCCGGAGAAAGTGATGAGGTTGAAGGTATCTGCCGGATAAAGGTTATCCAGCGCCAGTTTCATCGTCTCTTTGGCCTTCTCAATCGGAAAGCCACTCATCGAACCAGATGTGTCGAGTACGAAGACCAGCTCTTTCGGAGTTACGTCTTCAGTTGTGACCCGCTCGGGTGGCTGAAGAATGAATGTGAAGAAGCCGCCTTTTTCGGAACGATGCGTCAACAAGGCATCGGAGATGCTTTTACCGGCAACGTCATACTTGAGGATGAAGTCCTTGTTGGGAATTACAGCGCTGTTTTTCAGACGTACGCGGGCCTGCGCTACACCGGACCTCGCCATCTCAATTGGGTGCGACTTTGAATCGATGCCGTCAATCGCCACTCCTGCATCGAGAGTTATGTCGAGTGAGATGTCGTGGCCAACGCGCATTCCTTTCGGAACAGGATTCGGCGTAATCCGCGAAGCGTCAGGGACGCGATCTGTATCAGGCGAAAAACCATTGCCCTGCGCCGGTGCGCCCGTCGATGAGCCAGGGTTGTAACGCGGGCCAACAACCATCGGAAAGACAAATTCGTAAGAGCCGTCTTCGTATTTCAACGTCTCGACATAGCTAATGGTGATCTTCACTGCTTCGCCCGGCATGATGTTGGCGACTGATTGCGTGAAGATGTTCGGTCGTTCCTGATCGAGCAGACTGGCGACCTGACCACCCTTCTTCGCAGCTTCGTAAACTGCCTGGGCTTCTTCGCGGCGCAAGATTTTTCCACGCACCGTGCGATCTCCCACGATCATGGTCATGTCGTCGACCGCAGCATTCTGCGGCAACGGAAATGTGTATACCGCCTCGATCTTTTCCTTGAAGGGGTTCTCAAATTCCTGTGTGACAACCACCCGCGACAGAAATCCGCTGATTTCGGCTTTCACGCTGGTTTGTTTAAGGGGGCACAGGCCTTTCGGCTTTCCGTTTGAATCAAGAACCTGAAGTGTTCCTTGTGTTTCAGATTGCTGGGCGGCGACGGTTACCGGGGAATTTCTCAGGCTGGCAAAACCCACAATGGCAGCGACAGCGGTTGCCAATATTGTAAGAAGTTTGAAAAAGAACTTCTGCTGCATAGTCTCCTCCTAAACACACTTCCAGAGAGCACGTCGTGTGTTTTCACGTCGTGAAGGTTGAACGGTTCCCGAGGATCTTAGACAACTGACCTCAGCCTCTGTTCCCGATTGCCCTGGGGATAGAACGAGGAAAGAGTGAGAGCTTGCGTACTACCTCATTGATGCAATTAAGCAATCTCGCGATGGCCGGAATTATTTTGTTTGGTTTTTGTGCTTTGCTCTTGGTTCTTAGTAACGTGGATCTTCGGTTCGATCCGCAGGCACGCTGAACCGAGCGCAGTAAAAAAAAGAACAAAGTACAAAGCACAAAGACCTAAAACCAAAGAGCTAAAACCAAAGACCAAAGACCCCAAGGCCAAATATCAAAAGCCGTTTTTATGCGTGCGACTGAGGACCGCCCGGGGGAGCTCTTTACGAATGCCCTTCTATTGACTATTACCAATTGCGGCACGAAAGTTACGGCGATGGCGAAAGAAAAGTGCAAAATATGAGGGAAAACTCTGGAGGCTTAAGGACTGGGCACCCAAACAAACTCTTAGCTTCAAAAGCGATGGCGACGCGGAGCGTCGTAAAGATTTTAGCCCGGCCTTCCAAGGCCGGGATCATGATCGACCGTGACAACGCGTCCGCGTCAGCGACGCAACCGCAAAATGTGCGCATTCGAGTACTTTCCATTCGGTCGGACGCGACGCAGAACTCAACGGCTACGCCACCCGGCCTTGAAAGGCCGGGCTAAAATCATTTCGACGCGACGCGTCGGTATCAATTGCGACTCTTGAAACGCAAGTTCCAAACAGAATCGACTTCTAGATGACTAACCCCATCCAAACATCTTGTTGCGTTATTGGCGCTGGCCCGGGCGGTGCAATCCTCGCACTCCTGCTCGCACGCCAGGGTATTCCAGTCACGCTCCTGGAAGCGCAAGAGGATTTCGATCGGGATTTTCGCGGTGACACGATTCATCCCAACGTGCTGCACCTGATGGATCAGCTTGGGCTCGCCGAACGACTGCTGGAATTGCGTCACAGCAAACTTCGGACGGTAAGTTTCCAGACACCCGATGGGCCATTCATTGCGGCCGACCTGGGACGCGTTGAGAAAAAGTTTCCCTTCATCATGATGGTGCCCCAGGCGAATTTTTTGGAGTTCATCACCAACGAGGCAAAAAAGTATCCACACTTTCAATTGCTGATGGGCGCCAGCGCCCAGGAACTAATCGAGGAGAATGGAACTGTTCGCGGCGTTCGCTATCGTTCAGAACGGGAGCTATCCGAGATTCGCGCCACATTGACCGTGGGAGCGGACGGCCGGTCATCCCGCATCAGAAGACTCGCAGGCTTCGAGCCCATTAAGACGTCGCCATTGATGGACATTCTCTGGTTTCGCATTCCGCGCGATTCAAAAGATCCGGAGGGAGTGCTGGGACGGTTTGGGCGCGGTCACGGCATGGTGATGCTGGATCGTTTGACCGAATGGCAGGTTGGTTTCTTGATTCTCAAGGGCAGCTATGGCGAAATCCGCGCTGCTGGGATTGATGCCTTGCGGCAGTCGATCGCGGAGATGGCACCGGAGTTTGCCCAGCGGATCAAACACTTACAGGATTGGAAACAAGTTGCAGTTTTATCGGTTGAATCGAGTCGCGTGTCGCGCTGGTACAAACCGGGACTACTGTTGATTGGCGATGCCGCGCATGTGATGTCGCCTGTCGGTGGCGTGGGCATTAACTACGCGATTCAGGATGCAGTGGTGGCGGCAAATGTCTTGAGCGAACCACTCAAAGCGGGACGAGTACCCACGGAACATTTGCATGAGGTTCAACGACAACGTGAGTTTCCTACTAAAGTGATTCAGTGGATTCAGTCGCAGGCGCAGAAGCGGATCGTCGGCGCTGCACTGCGATCAGATCGGCCTTTGAGAATTCCGTGGTGGGTTCGCATGCTTTTGCGCACGCCGATCATTCGCGACTTGCCCGCTGGCGTAATCGCGCATGGCATTAAGCGAGTGAACATCGATCCGAAGATACTTCGTTAAGAACTTGTGCTTTGTGCTTAGAACTTAGAGCTTTGTACTTTGTTCTTGTGGTTTCGCTTGGCGCACGGCTCGTTCCAAATGTTCAAAGCACCAAGTACAAAGTTCAAAGTACGAGTTCTAAGTACAAAGTTCTAAGTACAAAGTTCTAAGTACAAAGCTCCAAAGTTGCTTGTTTGACACCCTGCAACCGCTACGTTAATTTAGCTCACCCGCCAATAACGTGCGTCCCGTTCGTCTAGTGGCCTAGGACACCGCCCTTTCACGGCGGCGACACGGGTTCGACTCCCGTACGGGACGCCAATTCTTTCAATCACTTACCATTTCGCCGCGCGTCCAGAAACGTCCATTAACGAAATTCACTGCCCTACGACATTCAAGGTGCCGTTCAATTGGAGAAAGCCACGGGCATCGAGCTCCAGCCGGTGGGCCCAGTCAGAGCTACGTCAGTTTTGCCGTCACCGTTGAAGTCGCCGACGAGTGGCTTGGCATTCGGAGCATTCGCCCAACCAGCGAAGTTCGTGATCGGATGATTGGTGACGTTGAACGTGCCGTTTTCGTTCGAGAAAGCCACCGGCATCGAGCTCCAGCCGGTGGGCCCAGTCAGAGCTACGTCAGTTTTGCCGTCACCGTTGAAGTCGCCGACAAGCGGCGTGGCCTTCGCGGCATTCGCCCAACCGGCGAAGTTGGTGATCGGATGATTGGTCACGTTGAAGGTGCCATTTCCTTTCGAGAAAGCCACCGGCATCGAGCTCCAGCCGGCGGGCCCGGTCAGAGCTACGTCAGTTTTGCCGTCACCATTAAAGTCGCCGACGAGTGGCTTGGCATTCGGAGCATTGGCCCAACCGGCGAAGTCGGTGATCGGATGATTGGTCACGTTGAAGGTGCCATTTCCGTTCGAGAAAGCCACCGGCATCGAGCTCCAGCCGGCGGGCCCCGTCAGAGCCGCATCAGTTTTGCCGTCACCGTTGAAGTCGCCGACAAGCGGCGTGGCCTTCGCGGCATTCGCCCAACCAGCGAAGTTGGTGATCGGATGATTGGTGACGTTGAACGTGCCGTCTTCGTTCGAGAAAGCCACCGGCATCGAGCTCCAGCCGGCGGGCCCAGTCAGAGCTACGTCAGTTTTGCCGTCACCGTTGAAGTCGCCGACAAGCGGCGTGGCCTTCGCGGCATTCGCCCAACCGGCGAAGTTGGTGATCGGATGATTGGTCACGTTGAAGGTGCCATTTCCATTCGAGAAAGCCACCGGCATCGAGCTCCAGCCGGCGGGCCCCGTCAGAGCTACGTCAGTTTTGCCGTCACCATTGAAGTCGCCGACGAGTGGCTTGGCATTCGGAGCATTGGCCCAACCGGCGAAGTCGGTGACCGGATGATTGGTCACGTTGAAGCTGCCATTTCCGTTCGAGAAAGCCACCGGCATCGAGCTCCAGCCGGCGGGCCCCGTCAGCGCTACGTCAGTTTTGCCGTCATCATTAAAGTCGCCGACGAGTGGCTTGGCATTCGGGATTTTCGCCCAACCGGCGAAGTTGGTGATCGGATGGTTGGTCACGTTGAACGTGCCGTTTGCGGTGATGACTCGAGCGGTCGTCGCATCGAGTCTGGCTATGCGGTTGCGAAGCGGATTGAACTGCCCGGCGCTGACAATCTTGCCCTCCGGAGCTGTTAATGAATTTAAGTCAACGTTGGCGTTGGGATTAGAGCCGTCGTGCGCGGACTGCACCCGGACTGACGGGAAAGACAGGGAGAGCGCAAGTACAGCCAAAATCAACGATCGCCGAACCGTGTTCGAGGAATACGGGCGAAGAGTGAAGAGAATATTTGACATAGCAGCAAGGCTCCTTAGCTTGAGGCGGTCACTTGTCAGGATCGAAATGGAGGTGAAATGGTTCGATTTTCAGACTTTATTGATTTTAACCTGCCGAATTATGAACGTACGCAGTCGGTTTCCCGTGCAGAGGCTCGAATCGATTTTCACCCGCCGCGGCTAACGAATACGGTTAATGGATCGATAGTTTCCGAGGTGGGAAAAGTTCAGTAGGCTCTCGAGGTGAAGCCTCGATTGAAGTCCGGAACTCTTAAACCTGAGCTAAACCTTCAGATTCAGGCACACACCTTACTCGCCTGCGGAATGTTCGTCAATGCTCTCACACATGGGCGCGCCTTTAGCAGCGGACTTTGATCATAGGCAGTGAACGTTACCCAAAGGATGGGCAGTTAGTGTCGATAGTGAAGTGACTTTATGAGCTGAACAACCTCGAGGAGGCTCAGCCCCCGAGGACGGGCCTTTCTTCACTTACACTTCTTCTGACCATCAAAGTTAGAGGAACCGCCAACAACTAAGCGCGAGTCCACCAAGAGTCCTATTAGCGTTCGCCTCAGTCCTTGAAGTGCGGTACAGTGCTATCCATGCCGCTAAGTTCCTTTGAATTACAATAGGTCGCTTCCCTTTCACGGCGGCGACACGGGTTCGACTCCCGTCCGGGACGCCAAACGTGACTGAGAGCGTGAAACGGGGCGCGCGGTTCTCGCCCTCTGTAATGTGCCCGCTTGGGATTAGCGAAAATCGTCCGGCATGGTGAGCCAGATTGGACGACGCTGCGGTCTCATAATTTCCCAGATGAGGGAAAGATGAGGGACTTATGTGTCGAGACCAAGTCTGATCTAGCTTAAACGTAAATACTGCCTGGTCATGCCTAGTACCCCAGGTCAAATGCACCGAGACGGACATTACACCGCGCAGCTATTCTTGCAAGTCGATCCAGGTGAATAACTCTTTCCTGATCTATTGGACGTAATGACAACTCACAATCGTCACAAAACCGTAGTAATCATGCCTGCATACAACGCGGCAAAAACGCTGAAGATGACGTATTTGGCGCTGCCTCATGAAGTAGTTGACTTAGTTCTGTTAGTCGATGACGGCAGCACCGATGAGACTATTAAGATTGCTAGCGAACTCGACCTTCAGATTTTTTTGCACAACCGTAATTACGGGTATGGAGCCAATCAAAAAACCTGTTACATCGAGGCACTCAAGGCAACGGCAGACATAATAGTCATGGTTCACCCGGACTACCAATATGATCCGGCATGTTTACCGGAGATCATTGGACCGATCGAAAAAGGAGATGCTGATGCGGTGTTCGGCTCGCGCCTGCTGGGTAAATCTCCTATCCAGCAGGGGATGCCCTGGTGGAAATATTGTGGCAACAAGGTTCTAACCAAATTCGAAAACACAGTTTTGAACCTCAGGTTGTCTGAGTACCATACCGGATACAGAGCTTTCAGCAGACGAGTCCTCGAGGCGATCAATTTTCACGCGAATTCCGATGGCTTTATTTTTGATCAGGAAGTGGTCATGCAGATTGTTGAGGCTGACTTCAGAATAGCTGAGGTCTCCGTGCCTGTTCGTTACTTCCCAGAGGCATCATCAGCATCTTTCATTGATAGCGTGACCTATGGCATTGGTATCCTGTGGTTGGGTTTCCGGTACTTTCTCCACAAAAACAATTTAGTGCGCCAAACAAAGTTTCAGAGTTTGAAAGGGCGTTACGTGCGGCTGGAAGCAAACATATCTTGACTATCGTTTGCTGCGTTCGTTGAAGTACAACGCGAATGCGTATGGACCGTTCTCGTAGAAGCGAGCATCTTGCAACCTCAACAAAGTGCCGTATTGCAACAATTCACTTGGTGGCAAGGAGCCTTTTTGCACGAGTCCGCTCTTTTGGTATTCAATCACAACCTGTGGTGAGTCATGCAAAATCGCCGGTGTCCAGGGAATCCGGTTAAGTACTCCAAGTGCTCCTTCAAACGGAACAGGTGTCATTATGTTTGTTGGTTGTAACCCCGCCAATATGTAGGTCTCCCAATACGTTCCCATTATTACTGCCCCCGGAGCTCTTTCGGAAAGCGCGAGAGCCGTTTGGCGATCCAATTTGTAAGTTTCACTTTGAGTGCGCTGTGGAAATCTGACTCCGAGGAAGATAAATGTGGAGGCAAGGACCAGTGGTAGGACGTATCGAGTTACAGTGATGCGATTTGCAAAAATCCTTATCGCCAAATAAATGACCAACAGCCCACTAACTGCACCAAAAAAGTATGTCGGAACTTGAAATCGATCTCTATACAAGTTTATCCGCACATGGTTCACGGAAATCATGATCACAAAGTTCAACGCAGCCATCGCAGTCAGCGCGACGACCATCGTGAATGTATCGTCCTCAAAAACGCGAGTCAGTAGCGGTCCTTTGCCGGCTATTCGCTGGTAGAGAAGCAACCCAACGGTGCCCACGACGAAACAGAGAGCCACTACTATCAAAGGAAAGAATGAGAACTGAACTACGTTGTGCCAGTTTCGAAGCAGGTTTTCATATAGATGTCCGAAGTCTAACGTCATTACTGTCTTAAAATCATTACCGAAATGTTTTAATGAATGGCGATGGTAATTCTTCTTGATTAGAAACTCAGAGGCTGTGGCCGCAAACAGCACGACTATAGCGAGACCGATTCTTCGTTTGGTGATTATCTTCTGAAATAAGAAGTGCGAACGTAGCGTTTCCAAAGTTACTAGCACCGCTAAGAATGGGGCACTTGCGACCGAGCTCCAGATTGCAAGCAACGCACAGAAGTAAAAAGCGGCGCTCCAGAAAATCGCGTGCGCGCGAACTGAGGCTGCTTCATCAGATCGAAGCCGTTGCGCCAAGAGGTGCCGCAGACAGAACCACGCGAGGAACAAGGCGGGCAATTGCCAAGCATACACTTGGCTTAGGTCGAACATTTGGTTCCGTAATGTCGGCTCAAGACAGAGAACTATGAGCCCGCTTACGATCACTGCTGGTGCTGCGCGAGCGTTCAAAGCAGCCAAAACCAACAGTCCGAAAAATATCCAGATCGTTCTCACGTAATGGAGGCTTTGGTCGGTCCAGTGTAGACCAGTATTCTGGTGCAACACCTTCGCCGTCATGAGGGGCCAGCCCCCCCAGCGATCGGACGCGTAGTAGTAGTAGTCGAAGATAGTTACAGGTCGGTCGTCATTCGCCATCAGGATAGGGATGGCGGCGTCAGAATGGAAACTGGTATAAACGCTGTCTGGTCCGAGCGATCTCAGAGCTAATATCAGGAAACACAACCACACTGCCAGCAGAAACAGTGCTTCGACACGTCGACTTGCCAAGCCGGTCTCTGGCACCACTCGGAACGGAGCCTCTTGTTGGAGCATCTGAAAATGTCTGCTTTGGAAATGTCAGGTTTCCATTACATTCACTTCACCCTAACACGAATAAATCCATTTTAAGTAACTACCATCCAACTCCGCATGAAGACCAAAACAGGTCTTGATGTTCTTCTTGCCCGGTCTAAACTAAACGAGGATACTTACGCACCATGCTGAGGTCCTTGGCTGAACCGGACTTTCGCAACTCAGACTTCAAGCGCACGAGAAGTCACCGAAGCTAATCAACAGACTTGTTTGGCCGAGAGTCCATGACAATGGAGTCCACGACAATAGCAAATAGAAGCGCCTTGCTCGCCCGGGTTGCCGGCGCGGCCTTGATTGCAATCATCTTGCTCTCGATCGCTAAGACTCCGCTCGCTCCGCGCGCACTGGCGCAGAATGCCGCGGGATATCGTGTTGAGTCCACGTCCGCCAACGGACTCCACATCACGACCTTCACGACGCCGCATGGCGTGATCAAAGTAAATCTTCCGGACGATATGGCTGCCGGCGATACGATCTCCGGTACTGTCACAGCCGAACCTACCGGCCAGAATGATGCAGACCGCGCCCAGAACCTCGCTGAACTCAAACGCCATGTCCTCGTAGTGGGGGGACAGCAGACGCTGGTCGGAGCCGAGTCATTCGGCTGGAGCATACCTCGCCCCCTCAATCCTAATTCAAAGAACATTTCCCTCTTGCAACGGGGTCAGAAAGTAGCCAACACAACTATTCCGATCTCCGCTACACAGCCGCCTGGTCCACCACAATTCACACTACCCACGGGCGGTCAGCAGGGGCGATTGCTCCAGATCAAAGGGCCACACAATGGCATCTTCTCGCCGCAGGATTATGTGAAGGTTGGCGAAACCACCCTGCCGCCACTGGCCGAATCACCCAGAAGTTTGATCGTGCGCAATGCGAGCAAGTCTGTAGGACCAACTAATATCGAATCTCGAGAGAACGGCGTGGGAATGCAGTGCCCATTTCGAAATCTTGGGATCAATTTGTCCGCGCCCAAGCTGGCGTTGATTCGAGGAGAGACAACAACGCTGCGCGTGGTTGTCCTCGGGCTGGGTGGCATTGCCGGAGACCAGTCGTTGGATCTGGTGAACACTTCGCCAAGCGTGATCACAATGAGCGGAGGTGATCAACAACACATCAACATCCGCTCATCGGAAGTGCGACCGGATGGGACCTATTCAATGGATCGCACTCTGACGGGAATTATGGCCGGCAGTTTTGGCGTGACGGCCACGGTCACGTGGGCAGACGTGTGCAACCCGCCCAACCTGGCTGGTGGTCCTGTCACGCAACCCGCGCCAAGCGGTCAAGGATCTGCCAGGGACAAACTCGATCAAGGACGAAATCTGCTCGCTCATTTCAAGTTTTACGCCGCGCTGGCTCCTTTGTCTGAGGCGCTCAAGTCATACAAGAGTGGCGGCGATCTGAATGGAATCGGTGTAACCAGCGATGCCCTCGGCGAATTGTATTTGCAGGAAGGGCAATATGAGGTTGCGCTTGTTTACTTCCAGAGCGCGCGTCAGGCATTTAATGCAAACAAGGAAACGGTTAATGCGAGTTTGATGATAAGCAAGATCGGCGAAACCTATTTGCTGCTTGATAACATTGCAGAGGCCAAAGCAGTTTTTGCACAGTTCGGATCACAAGCATCTCCACCCTTTCCAACAGACCTGGTTCGACACAAAACATTCTTTGCCTATTCAAGAAACAAACTCGGGGAAGGCAGAGCTGATTACTTGTTGGGCCAGAACAATGCTGCCGAAGCAGACTTCAAGGATTTGTTGGCTGCTGCATCGTTGCCAACCGCGCGAGATCAGGAAGCCACGCGGTTCCTAATCGCAGCAGTCACTAACCTGGGCGACGTATTATTCCGCAAAGGCGATCTCGCAGCCGCGCGCGTTCGTTATAACGAAGCAATTCAGCTCGCCCGTCGCGATCGCCGCGTTGATCTGGAGTGGGCCGCAAAAGCCGGTTTGGGTAAAACTCTTTGGGAATTGTCGCGACGAGCATCCACAACTCGTCTGCGACCAGAGCGAGATCTACGCGCGGCTCATGCATCTACCCAAACACAAGAGAGCGCCGTAAAGCTGCAAGCTGACGCACAAAGTGCTTATCGCGACGCCCTGGCGAGCATCGAAAAGGTCGTTGAAGGAAGTATCCGTGGCCATGAAGCACGTACGACTTTTCTCTCAACTACCAGCCAGGTTTTTGAGGAAGCTGCGGCCTTGAACGCCGAAATGGCGATGGCGCTGGACGCAAAGAGAAATGAGCCGACGGCTGCAACCGGAAGTTCATTACGATTCACCGCTGAAGGATTTCGAATCTCGGAACAGAAGCGAGCGCGTTCGCTCCTTGACCTGTTGGCTGACGGCCACGCGGTGATTTCGGCCGGAGTGCCGCCCGACCTTATCAAGCGCCGAAGCGAAAATCTCGCGAACCAGCAACTGATCGGAGCTCAACTCACAGGTGTTTCGATTGCAGGCGAAACGCCGAAACAACCTGCCACTGAACTCGAAGCTGAGCTGGAACGACTCGCCGCTGAATTTGAGAGTCTTGAGAACCAAATAAAGGTCGCCAGTCCGCGCCTTAACTCTTTGGTCCATACGCGTTCCTTAACACTCGAGGAAGTTCAGAGACGAGTTTTGGATGATGAAACAGCGTTGCTCGAGTACAGCCTTGGTGAGCAGAGTTCTTACCTGTGGGTAATTACTCGCCAGAACGCTGCTCTCTTCAGGCTACCTGCTGGTTCGACCATGGACCAGTTGGCAATGGATCTTCGCGCTCAGTTGATTCCTCCGCGATTGCAAAGACGCAACGTCGGGATTGATGTGCCCACCGCCGACCAACAGAGAGGACTGGGCATTAGCAGAGCAGCTCCGGCCACAGACACTGCGGCCTTCTCCCGGGCTTCGCACGCCCTCTATAAAGTGGCTTTGGCCCCGGCCGCATCCATGATTGGCAACCGGCGCTTAGTTATTGTGGCCGATGGCGCGCTGAACTTCGTTCCGTTCGAAGCGTTAGTCACAACTGATCGCGGCGGCGACTACAGCTCGCTTGATTACCTGATCAAAACGAACAAAGTAAGTTACGCGCCGTCGGCATCAGTTACCGCCGCCCTGCGAGACCAAAAACGGGCCGCTGGGAGGAATATTTTGTTGGTTGCAGATCCCGTATTCAGTGCGAAAGATTCGCGATTGCAAACGGGATCTGCCGCCAATCAGGCGGAAGTAACCAGAGGCCTCGGGCTCGATAGCGCCGTGGCGGACGTTAATGGTCCACCGACCCAAACGACTCAGGCGAGTACTCCGCTCACACTGCCTCGCTTAACCGGAACCAGGATTGAAGCTGAACAGATCGGGCGGTTGGCAAAAGCGGCCGGTGCGCAGTCAGACTTGTGGCTGGATCTCGGCGCCAACGAAGATGATTTAAAGCACCGCGACATTCAAGGCTATCGGGTTGTGCATGTCGCTACCCACGGCGTACTCGATGCAATGCGACCACAGTTTAGTGGTTTGGTGTTGTCGCTAGTGGGAAACAAGAGCGACGACGACGGTTTTCTGCGGACGGGCGAAGTCTTCAATCTCAGGCTGGGCGCCCCGCTCGTTATGCTTTCAGCATGCGAGTCGGGACTTGGTAAGGTGAAGCGTGGCGAAGGCGTGATTGGTTTAAGCCAGGCGTTCATGTACGCGGGTGCGACCACAGTCGGAGTCACTCTGTGGTCAGTCGCGGATAAACCGACCGCAGAATTGATGACCGACTTTTACCAGCGCCTGCTTGGGCCAAACCCGTCGCCGTCCGATGCGATTCGGGAAGCGCAACTCGCAATGATCTCCGGCAAAAAACATAGCGCGCCTTATTACTGGGCGCCGTTCGTGCTCGTGGGTGAGTGGAAGTAAACCACTCCCAATCTCGGAGGACACAACAAATGCCGACTCCTGATTACCCCTACAAGAATCTCGTCTTTGAGGGTGGCGGTGTTAAGGGCGTGGCATACGGGGGCGTGTTCGAGGTGTTGGAACAAAGGCAAATCACGCCGCAGATTGAATCGGTGGCGGGAACTTCTGCCGGCGCCATTACTGCGACCATGATGAGCCTCAATTACTCTGCAGAGGAATTCCTCAGGATCATGATGACCCTCAACTTCGAAAAGTTGGAGGACGGCTGTGATCTCATCGGTCCCATCAGGCTCATCCGGTATTTTGGCTGGTTTAAGGGAAACTACTTCCTGAAGCTTATGGAATCCTATATTGAGGAGAAGACACGGGATGGTCAGAAGCCAGGGAATGGGCGCGCGACGTTCCGCGATTTGGTCGAGAAGTATGCGGACCGACACTTCAAAAGACTATATGTCTTCGGCACCAACCTGACGCAACAGGCTGTTCAGAAGTTTTCCTACGAAACTACGCCTGATGTGGCCGTAGCCGACGCGGTGCGGATTTCAATGTCGATACCCTTCTTCTTCAAGGCGCGCTATTACGAGCAGAACGGCAGCAACGATGCCTATTGTGATGGCGGCGTGCTGAACAATTATCCAATCGACACGTTTGATGAACACTACACCGAAGTTGATCGCGACTCCGGCCACCAGATGCTTCATAGAACGCCTAACCGGGAGACGCTCGGATTCCATTTCGTCGATCCGAGCCAGCCCGCCTCGCCAATCAACAGTCTGCGGAGCTTTACCGGCGGCGTCATCGACGCGCTTTTGGACATCCAGGATATTCTGCTGAAGACAAACCTTGGTGACGAACGGCGCTCGGTCTTCATCAATGACCTTGGCGTCAAGTTCACTGACTTTGAACTTTCCAACCAGACGAAGCGCGCGCTGGTCGATCAAGGAAGGACTGCGACCACTCAGTACCTGGACAAACCGCCACAGCTGCTGCCTGAGATTAGGCGTCTTTTGCGACGCGCTTAGAATAGGTTCTATTGCTTCGCCGGCTGCCCGCAGAAACGATTCGCAGAACTTCCTTTCGCTCATAACACCCGTTGCGCACAGTTCAAACGCCTCTTTGATGAACGGGGCGACGTTTGGATCATGCACGACCTTTGAGTGTCCGCCTGCTTGTTGGAGTTTTAGATAACCTAAGCTTGCTGGGAAGGGCCACGTAACACGAATTGCCTGGGGTTTTCCAGCGACAACACGTCGCGGAGAAATTCTGGCTTTTGCGTTTGAGCCAACGACCAATTGGTGGATGAGACTGTAGTTGTTAGACCGGCCTCTTGCGCACTAGTCTGCCTTGTCCTCTTCAGAAATGAATTGCGTAAGATATTTATTGCAATCTTGCGTGAGCAGCTGATCCAGCCCCTACTGGTTATCTAGCCGAACTGATATTTATTGAGAACGCTCATGCAACGACAATTTTCCTTAAAGTCCAAAGCGAGCGCGATACTCGGGCGAGTTCATGAATCCATTTACCATCCCGCGAAAGTCCTGAGAAGAGTTCAAGACCTCAATCCAATCGAGATACGACGCATCCGGATCGCGACGCAGATAACCAAAGTACTGCATCACCACAAAGGCCTGGTTGTAATACCTGTTGTAAACTTCGGTACTTTCCAAAACATCTCGCAGCACCGTGGCTCGTGTTCGCATTCCATTCCCGAGCGCCGCAATCCAGAAATCTCGGTTCGGTGAAGTTAGCCCCGCCGTCGCCAGCAGCGTATCCACATATTGAGTGTCAGTCAGTCCGTTGAACTTCGTCACAAACCCCGGCCGGCTCATAAACTCTGTGATAAACGCCACCTTCGCTGCGGCTAATTCTGCATCACTGAGAAAGCCACTAACCTTAGCGATGTCGGAAGTGAATTCCTTATAGTCAGGTTTGCGTCCAAAGCTGACTGGATAGAAGCGGTAAACAAAATAACCTCGGCCCTGAAACTCCGCCGATTGGAAGAATGCTAACGAGACATGAACCCGATCGCAGGTCGGGTCTCCCTGCTGACAGCTATTAATAATTTGTTGCCACACCGCATAAAGTCCGGGATCAGGTTCACGGTTGAGGAAGTCGAGATACTGCTGCCTCACAAAGAAAGGCGTGCCGTCAATTGGATTAGAGGGTGCCGGGGTTGGTGGGTTCGTACCGTAGCGCCACGCTAAATATCTTCCAGCCGCTCTGTAGTGTTGGTTGTACCCTTTCGGATCGTTGCCTGCTACATAATTGCTGACTTGGTCCTCGGTGAAGCCGAAGATTGAATCGTAGATGTCATTGCCCCAGGTGGCGTACTTTGAGTCGCCGGTGACGCTGTAGGCCCAGCCGAAGGCGTGAAGGATCGTTGAACTATTTTGCCTTGCCCCCTCTACGCTATAAATGTTAGGCGCGTTGATTCCGTAGTAGTCTCCATTCGCATACTTTGTGGGATTAACTGTAGTTCCGCCGTGGTAAAGATAATTGAATGCTCGCCAGCGCAAGGTAGAGCCCGCAATGCCGGCGTTTCGAGTCATGTACGGTCCGCCAGTGTAAAGGTGATCTACGCATTTCAGGATTGAAGTCTTGAGTGTTGCTCGTATCGTCGTATTGCTCGTCGCACGGTAGACATCAATAAGAGAGTGGAGCAGAAGCCCGACCATGAACGGCTGCATGATGCCGTGTAGATAGCCCCCGTCAGGTTGCGGGACATTGTCAAAGTCGTCCCAACGCCACGAACCGTCAGGATATTGAAGTCGCGCATAATAGTTTACGGCAACATTTTCCACGTCAGCCAAAAACCCGGCACGCAGGGCTGCGCCGTTTGTAGCCATACCACCGGATTGTAAAGGGTATGAATCGGGTAACGCCTTGGCCATCCACGCGGCATATTGCAGCATGTAGGCACCATCGCGTATCCCGTAGTGTAAGGCCGAATTGTTAACACGCAATTTAAGCCATATGTCGAATTGGTAGCGCGTGTATCGTTGCAACCAGTCCCACATCTCAGGACGACCGTCCATAGCTCGAAGCATTAAGCCGCCAAGAGAAGCATTACGTGGCGCAAACGATTGCTCAAGCGGGGTAGCACCAGAGTTAAAGGGTGAGAAACTCCACCACGAGTCAGTAACTTTTCGTGCGAGTGCTAGATGCGTTGGATCGCCTGAACGGTAGTAAAGAGCATAAAGACATAATCCCAAATCGTAATATTGGGCGTTGATGTACCCGTTGCTGTCTTGGCTAGGCCCTGGCGGTATGGCAGGAAAGTTTGTGCCGTGCTGAACGCCTCGCGATGATTGAATCTGATCGAAGTACCTCGTCGCAGTAGTCAACCTCAGCTGGGGACCGACGATCATTTCGACTTCGGCGCTGGGAATGACAACGGCGTCGCTACCCTGGGCTGAGGCGACATCACCTGTGCCAACCAGGAGGAGAACAACGATGAGATGGAAATAAAGTAACGATGGGAGAGTTTGGCGGGCTTTTGAGGCCAAACTAATTGATTTTTCGAGCCCACTTCGGTCGCCGGACGATCTCAATAAAAACTCCTAACTTTGCGAACCACACCACTGTGGGGTTGCTTAAAATCGCGTGATAGTAAATCGAAATATGATTCTGCTGGCGGAAGTAATGCAAAAGCCTAACAACTCTCACGTTACCAACACACTTGCTAAACAACGGTTGCGGTTGTATTGCGGATCGATTGTTATCCAATTGGAATCGAGGGACAAAGAGCGGAGTGGAACGAAAATTCTCCAACACCAAGTGACCGTGAGAGGGGCTACTTCGTTGGCTTGGAGAGTTGTGATCAAGGCGGAGGCTGATTTGAAATGTGCAGGATCACGGTTTCCTTTCGCTTCGTTTCCTTTGGGTATCGTCGGTCGCGTGCGCGTCGCAATGCCATCGCTTCAAAGGCTCTCAAATCAGCTTGAGGGTTTTGTATGTGCGCCTCCTTCACACGCCCTTCTTCGATTTGTACGACGACCGCGATCACTCGGTGCGGAGGGTTAGAGGCTGGCTTTTCCTCAACTACCTTAACCTCTAATGGAGTGTGTAAAGTCATTTTCTCGTCACCATGCATCGCATTGGGTGGGAGAGACTTTGAATCCTTGTTCTTTAAAGGTGCCTCGAGGTTCAAATGTACTGTAGAGGGTTGGGGGTTCGCTCGCATGGTTCTCACGTTATCTGTTACTTGGCTGTTGTTAAGATCAGGTGAATTCGCGGGAGAGGCGGTTGAAGGTGCTCGTGCGATGGTTGCCGGCGGAAGCGAAACATTTGGCGGCACCGACTGTTTTACCGTCCTCAGAGAGGAAGTAACATTGCTTCTCGCCTTGATTAAACCGAGCGCAAGTCCTGCCGTAGTTCCGATAACCGCTGTTGCAATTATAATTAAGAGAAGCGAAGCTGCCGCCACTTTCTGGCGAGCACTATAAATAAGCGATGGTGTGATCCGGCCCTGGAGAGATGTAGAAAAGGAAGCAACAATTTTGCAGAGCTCTGAACAGGAGACAACCACTTTCTGGCGAGCACTGTAAATAAGCGATGGTGTGATCCGGCCCTGGAGAGATCTAGAAAAGGAAGCAACAATTTTGTAGAGCTCTGAACAGGAAACAACCACTTTCTGGCGAGCACCGTTAAGAAGCGATGGTGTGATCCGCCTCTGGAGAGATTTGCAAAAGGAATGAACAATCGTTGCCAAGTCCCTCGATTTCATTTCTACATGGGCGGTTACTAGCTGCAACAAGGGATTGGCCACGAGCGAGGGAAGGCCTCTTCCGGCCGAATGGTCATCCTTTGTGGGCTCCGTTTCAGTCACCTGTGGAGCACCCGCCCTCAACAAGGAAGATGTCCCTTGAGGAAGCGGCACTTGCAAACTAGATAGCAACGCCCGCTCATCGGTTGGGGTCAAATTGGCTGGTTCGCTGACTACCTCAGCGTCGCCTCTTTGAATAGCTGAGCGCTCTCTAAGCTTGAGTTGAACGGTCATTAGTTTTCCCTTGCTCAAAAGCCGTCAAAATATTTATCCCGAAACTGAGGTCGGAATGTTCCGACGAAGGTCGGACGTGACAAGAGTCATTCTGTACCGAAGGCTAAACTCCCCAGGGCAGGTTCAACCGATAGGTACTGACTAGTTACCAGTTTTTTTGAGGAACCAGCACCTATATTAGCTAAGAATTTTTAAGCTCCTGCTACCCGCTTTCGATTAACTAAGATATTGATCAACTATGACCATGCTTAGTACGGGGCGATGTGGGATGCTGACGATACAACTTGAGGCCAACTCCCTAAAAGCCCCTAAGGCTTCTTCTGGGCCGGTAGGTAGATTGATGGGGCACTTCTATCCCAACTCCTGCGGCGTGTCAACCATTCTTCAGAAGCTGGCCGCCGCCGTTGAAGTTTTATCGCCATGTAACTAGGAAAGGCCGCGCGCTCACTTCCAATCCTCGTCTTTGCTGCTTCCAGTTTTAAGGGTATTCAGGGAGTTATTGCTGCGGCTATCGGGGCATTAACGGCTGCCCCAGCTCGGCAAGCGGTGAGTCTGCTTTGGGACGCCAAACTCATAGATGTCTTAAGAGATCGTCTTGCAGAAACCTGCGAGCTCTTGCTGGATTGCGGACCACGATTGCAGAAGCGGCTTGAAATTAGGCTTTCGCTCTTTTAAGGCCGGCGAAGCCCCTATTACTATTCTTCAACCTTGGCCAGCCCGCGATTCGCTGGGCCGTTAACGACGTGGCCGTCACGGTGGTAACGCGACCCGTGGCACGGACAGTCCCACGTCTTCTCGCCTGAGTTCCAATGTACGACGCAACCTAAATGCGGACAGATCGCTGAATGTTGCTCGAGCACACCCTCTTCGTCGCGGTAGACCGCCGATTTGGTCAAGCCTTGCCGCAACACGGCGCCTCTATTTCGTTTGACGTTCCGGGACGCTGCGACCTCGCTCCGCGTCACCAGCTCTGTGTATTGTGCTGCGACGTTTAAATTTTCTTTTGCAAACTCCTTAATAGCGCTGGGCGTCACGCGCGAAGGGTCATAAAGCATTGCCCACTCGTTCTTGCGCCCCTGTATAAGATCGGTGAGCAGCATGCCCGAGATTGTTCCGTACGTCATGCCCGTGCCGCTGAATCCGGTGGCAATGAAGATGCTTTTTTTGTCGAGTGGGTTCTGCCCGATGAAAGCGAGCCCGTCCACTGGCTCCATCACCTGCCCGGACCAGCGGAATTCAACCTTCTTTGCTGCGGGGAAGCGCTCGCGCGTCCACTTTTCGAGGCGGCGATAGCGTTTGTTCGCGTCGTCCACCTGCCCCGTCTTGTGGTCTTCGCCCCCCACGATCAGGACATCATAGGTGCGGCTCAGGCGTTGCCGGCGCACGTAGTGATAAGGGTCTGAGGTATCCCAAAGAAGTACCTCCGGGGCGCGTCCCCGTGGGACTAGCGCGCCGATAACGTAAGTACGATACGGAGCTTGTTTCGTATGTATAACGACACGGTCGTTCACTGGTGAGTTTGTGGCCACTACGATAGCGTGCGCATTCACAGTCACACCGTTGCTCGTTTTGACGCGAGCGTTGTGATCAGTTAACCCTTCAATCTCATCGGCGTGTGTCTGTCCGTAGATCCGTCCGCCATCTCTCTCGATGGCGCGGGCAAGTCCTTTGACATACTTGAGAATATGAAACTGCCCTTGGCGCGGGAAGTGCAAAGCGGGCCCTGTTTTGAAAGAGTCGAGTGGCACGCAGTCAATCAGCTCAACGTCCTTTAGCCCCGCGCGATGTGTCGCCTTGAGCTCCGCTTCGAAAGTCTCGGTCGACTCACCCTCCTCGGCGTAAAGAAAACCGTCGAGCCGCCGGAAGTCACAAGAGATCTTCTCCCGGTGGACGATCTCTTCGATCTTTTCGATGGCCGCTGTGTGGCTCTCGGCGGCGAGACGCGCTCGATGCACTCCGTGCATCCGCTCTAATTCTATGAAGTAGGTATCAGGCGCATTCACGAGATGAGCCGTCGTGCGGCAGGTTTCCCCTCCAGCCACGGGCCCGTCATCGAGGACGACGACGCGCCGGCCCTCGCGAGCCAGGAGATACGCAGTAGTCATCCCGGCGATCCCCGCCCCGATGATGCAGACGTCCGTCTCAACATCGGTTGTGAGTTGCGGCTCCGCTCGGGTGTTAGGTGTCGCCATCCAGACGGAAGTGCTTTCGCCGTTATCAGTCTTCACTATTGACCTCGCGCGTCGAATAGCATCCAAACTGAGCAAGCTCCATGAACACATTCTTCCCTGTCAGCTGGAATTGTTTTGTTGCTGGAGCTTCGGATTGCCTGCCAATTTCGCGCTTCTTCTCAGTTAGTGAGTCTCACAAGTCACCACTGAATGCTTCGGGACGCCAGATGCCCTCATCTTCTGAACTAACAACTGTCCCGCAGCCTGATCAACGCTAAGCAGTTTTAGTAACGTTTTTACTAGCATATTATACTTCGCAAAATACGATTAACCTCATTTCCCATTTAGGAACTACTCATGGGCAAAGAACAAACTGTGGAAGTAATTTCGATAAGGGAGTAGATCAATCAAATGAAGGATGCCACCAAACGTTCGATTGTTCGCTGGATTCATATCGTCTTTGCCATTCCGATCATCGGTTATATTTATAGTCCGTTTGAAGAAATTCCAAATTACGCCCCCGCGGTTCGCTTTGTCTTCCTTCCTGCAATGGTCCTTTCGGGATTTTGGATGTGGAAGGGCCATGTCCTGCGACGACTTATTTCGAAAATCGGAAAGAGATGAACTTGCCAAAACATCTGCTTGAGGATTATCTAGGCTCACTGCGCCAAGCTCAATTACCTTCTGGACAATCTGAAGGGGCTGAACTCCTCTGCTCGATGCTTTGCCGGGCGTAAGCCCATGAACGAGGTTTGATCGAAGCTCGGGGCGCACCTCAACAGCAAGAAGATCACGGAAGTAAGTACTAATTAATTAGTTCTCCTTGCGCGCCCGCGCTTTTGCCGCCGAGCTCAGTAGCTACGGATCAGGCGCAGGACGACGTCTGCCTCCGCCGTCTTCCCAGAACCCGGCGCGAAGTTGTAGTTCCTTGTCTTGCCGTCGCCCCCGATGACTTTGAGGTGGAAGCTGCCGAAGTTGGGGCCGACGAAGTTGTTGAGCTTGGACTCCTTGATGTGCCCTCCTCCACGTCGAAGGAGTGGCCCCCGTTATTGGGAGTATAAGAGACCCTCGACTTGCCGACATTGAGAAAGCCCTGGCAGTAGGTGCGGAAGAAACCGTCGTGGTCATGCGAGACGCTGAACAGCGCCTGGCGTGCTAGCGGATAGCCGCCATCACTTGCTCTCGCGTCGGCCTCACGCCGTCTCCAGGTTCAGCGACCATTTCCAGGACGGAGGTCTGTGGCAACCTGACTCCGTTGACGTATGACCATTTCAAGCCTGGCCCTGAAACAACCAACAGATAGGACTTCCCGGCTTCACCGGCGATAGTTGAGATACGTGCCGGTGTAGGTTTGCATCTCACAGCGGTCCGTAACTTTGTAAGTTCCGTTAGCTGTTTTGCCGTCTGAAGAAACCTCCCACCTTACCCTGTAATCACGACAGCCGTTGTTCTGATTGCGATAGTGCCAAGTCAGCACATTCCCTGAACGTTGCCCGTTCTCAATCACCCAGCCGTTCTCGTCGCCCGTGATCGTACCCGTATCTTGCTCATGGATATTGACCGAGGTGTCGCCCGATCCGCCCCTGGTGTTTTTCCACGAGCCGGACCAGCGCCCAGACAAAGAATTATTTGAGGCCGGAGTTGCGCTGTCTGTTGGTATCCTGCTTGCCGCGCTCTCAAACAGTTCCCGGCTGTAGTAGCCGACGCTTTTCACGCCGCTCGTTATCTCGGCACCTCCATAAGTCAGCACCACAGCCGCGGTTGGAAAATATTCTTCCAGCCGGCCTTTTGAATTCGGCTGGGCGGCCGTAGGCTGCGGCGGCAAATTGAGAGTGCGCAGCATGACGGAACGGTCGACAGTGTCGGAATAGATTTTCTCGATGCGTTCGACGATCGCAGAGTCGGGGCGGTATTGCACGAAAGTCTGCTCCGTCTTTTTGTTGGATTTGTATTCAGAGAGCGTCGGGCTAACCTTGCGCAGGGGTTGCCCCAAAGCGCGCGCCACTTCAGCGCGCGTGCTCTTGCCGGGCGTGAGCCCCCTGTAGCTGGCTTGTCCTAAGGCCGAGACGCACCCCACCAGCACGAAGACGATGGTGATTAAAGTTCTGTGTATCATTGCCTGTGATTCTTAAGATAATTCTCCACGTCTAACACCCCCGGCTTCGCTCCGTCTCCAGGTTCAGCTACGAGTTCAAACGCGGAAGCCATTGGTACCCTTACTCCTTCCTGGTAGCTCCACTTCAGACCGGGGCCGTAAACAATCGCCACATAGGTTCCTCTTAACGCGTAAAAAGAAAACCGGCCTTGATTATCAGTGATTCCCGTGTAGCGATTACCACTCAAAAACATGCTCGTCATACAAAAGTTAACTCTCGCATTGGCGACTGGTATCATCACGCCGTCAGGCGCCCTCAACTTCACTACACCGGTAACCATCTCATGACCCGGGTTATTAGAATCCAGCACGTTGCGCTGGACCCTGCACGTCTCAGCGAATGTCACTCCATCGTCGCACGTACTCTCCTCTTGTAGCGCTTTAGTGACTGCAACTACGTACAACTCCGGGCTGTAAAAAGCTAAACGAGAGCGAACTAGTTCTATCCCCTTCTTGTAATCAGCCGTACTCACGACGTACTGCGGTGGTGGGTAATACCAGACGTAATAGCCGGCATCTCCACTCGGGATTTTGTACGCCTCAGACCATTTCGGCAGACTTAGATTCAAGCTCCTTTCGAAATCCTTACAGGTAGAATCCGGCAACCGACAGAGCACCTCAATGCGTTCCACCACCATGGAACCCGTTTTGTACTGCACAAAGATCTTGCTGGTTAGCGGTTGCGGGCGGTATTCAATAAGCGTGGCGCTCACCTTGTTGACAGGCTGGCCCAACACACGCTCGACCTGTACGCGCGTGCTCCTGCCGGGGGTGAGTCCTCGATAGTTGCTTTGGGCCAGACAGGTGCTGCAAGCGAGCAGCAAAAGGAAAGCGCTGACGATTGTTTTGTTTGTCATCACACCTCCTTGCCGACGACTGAGCTTGACATCGATACGCAACTCAATCAGTACGCTCAATGTTGTTGGATTCCCATTTTCGATCAGGTCACACTTCGATGGGAACGTGCCCGTCCGCGGAGTTTGCCACGCACAGGGACTCCCGCTCACTTCGCTTCGACGCAACGGCCATGTACTTCGACTTTGGCGGGCCCCTTGCCCGTTGTGCGAACCCAATCTCCGACAAAAGCCCGTCGTCGGTTCTCGCTGTTATAGGGCTCCGCCCCTATTCTTAGTTCCAGAGTGCCGGTACCTGTGGCGTCCTTCCAATCTCCTTTAATCGAATCGAAGTCCGCCATACCGACGAAACTGCCTCTGTTCTTTAAATACGTTCCTTTGACCTGCCTGAATTTCGACGTGCGTTCTGTGGCGGTGATGGTCATCCACCCGAGTTCGGTGTTCCAGTCGCCGACGAGAGTCCCAGTGCAGCCCGTTTTAGGGACGGCGCTCTCGTACAACTCGCGGCTGTAATACTCTACCCGGTCGTCGTCATAAGAGTAGGGGATCGTAGAGCTATAGACGGCAAACAATGGGTCGCCGATGTAAATCACTTCTTTGGTCCTGGTTCCTTGTTTAACTTCTACCTTCGCGTCAACAAGCCCCGATTGCCATCCTTGCCCGTAGCTTCGGTCAAAGCTCTGCCAGAAAGGCGCGGGCGCAGCATCCGTATCTTCGCCTTTGATGAGCACCGCAATTCGCTCGACGAGGGGATGGTCTTTGCGGTACTGCACAAACAGTCTCACTTTCACTCGGTAGCGCGCTGGATCGGGATCCGACGGCGGCGCGTACTCAACAAGCGTGGCGCTCACTTTGTTGACAGGCTGGCCCAACACCTGCTCAACATCAGCGCGCGTGCTCTTGCCGGGCGTCAGACCCTTGAATGAGGTTTGCCCCAAGCTCGTGACGCACGCCAACAGCACAAAGACTATGACCGTTAGTATTCTATGCATCATGGGTTGTTACCTCCGGACTGTCTGGGAATTTCATGGCTATGGTAATAGTTAGTGTTTTGCAGCTTATACGCATTCAACACACTCCTGGCACCTTCTACTTCAGCGTTATATCGGCATCTGTAAGACTTCCCGGCTTCACCTGCGATAGTTGAGATACGTGCCGGTGTAGGTTTGCTTCTCACAGCGGTCCGTAACTTTGTAAGTTCCGTTAGCTGTTTTGCCGTCTGAAGAAACCTCCCACCTTACGCTGTAATCACAACAGCCATTGTCCTGATTGCGATACTCCCAGGTCAGCACATTCCCTGAACGATGCCCGTTCTCAATCACCCAACCGTTCTCGTCGCCCGTGATCGTACCCGTATCTTGCCGGTGCGGGTGATGAAGTTGCCATTGGCCAAAATGTACACGTCACGCGCCCTGACAACTTCAAGAGAGTAGGACTCTCGCCGGCCATTTGTTCAATCAATTAAGGCCTTCGTGGCTAAGGGACTGGTGGAGTGGCGCCTTCTGGGCAGATCCACAACTCAACCATCAACTCGTCGCGGGCTGGACCAACCAGCGTCACCAGGCGCCTTGCTTCGATTCCACGCGTGTTCATCAGAAAATCGAGAATTCGCGTCGACCGCGTTTGTACTGTGCCCGGCCGGCCGCGAGGTCCCGGATAAGTGACCACGTAAGCAGTCGAAATGGGATCGAATAGCTCGATGGCGAAGTTGTCTAAACGGGCCATCTCGTCATTGCGCGAGATGTCAGGGAATTCGTCAAACTTGCGGCATTTTGGTGCCGGCACCGGAATTTGAACGGCCGCCTTCACTGCGTCGTTGATATTGACCGAGGAATTTGAGGCCGGAGTTGCGCTGTCTGTTGGTATCCTGCTTACCGCACTCTCAAACAGTTCCCGGCTGTAGAAGCCAACTCGGCGCACGCTGCTCGTAGTTTCAGGACCTACATAAGTCAGGACCACGCGAGCCGCGGAAAAGTATTCTTCAAGCCGGCCTTTTGAGTTTATCTGCGAAGCGTTTGGCTGCGGCTGCAGACTCAGGGCCCGCATCACAGCTATGCGTTCAAGGGTGGTTGCGTAAACGAATTCAATCCGCGCTACCACATCAGAATCGGGGAGATACTGGACGAAAATTTGCTCCGTCGTTTTGTCAGACTTGTACTCGTAAAGCGTCTTGCTCAGCTCGACCACCGGCTGGCCCAAGACTTCCACTACGTCCGATTTGGTGCTCTGGCCGGGCGTGAGTCCTCGATTCGCCGGGTACGATGGCAGCGGCATACTGATCGCCTTATCATTGAGCACGACGCCTGTGCTGGGCGCCGGTTCAATTGGCTGCGCGTCTAATTTAGCAAGCGCTTCAACGACCGCCTCTTTTGCATCTTTCACTTCGGGGGCAGTAGCTTCATACAACTCACGGCTATAGAAGGCTACTTGCGCGGGCGTGCGGCGGGTCAGATCCCCTGTCATGACAATGAGCAGAGGAGACCCAAAATATGCGAGCCACTCATCGCCCTGCCTCTTAACCTTGGCCGCGTCGGTGAGCGGGAGATGCAGGTCTAAGTTTTTGATGAGATCATCACATGTCGAGGCCTCCTGTTGGCACAACATCTCTATTCGTTCTACCACTGGCGAACCCTTGCGATACTGCACGACAATCTTGCCGGTGAGACTTTGCGGGCGGTACTCGATGAGTGTGGCGCTCACCTTGTTGACAGGCTGGCCCAAAACACGCACGACCTGTGCGCGCGTGCTCTGGCCGGGTGTCAGTCCCTTGAATGAACTTTGGCCGAAGCAGACTGAACCACACATCAGCACGACGAGAACACTGATTGATATTCTTTGACTCATTGCTTATTACCTCTCGATCCCAGTAACGCTTTTGTCTCAAGTGAATCCACGACCATCAACGAGGCGCTGACTCTCCGCCTTACGTCCTAACGTTTCACTGCGCGCGGCGGTATTTGTAAGTGTAAGTAACAGACCCGAACAACGTGATGCGGACCTCCAACTCAGAGGCATTCGGCGTTGGCGTGAAGGCCACGGATTTTTGAGCGTTGTCCCGTCTGTTTTCCGCCTTGACATATGCGCTTTGCTGATCGGCTGGTGTATCGGACGTAAGACCCTGGGGGCCTGACACATTCATGTAGGCGGCTATGGTGGGGCTATTTGGGCCAGGAATTCCCTCTACGCTCAAGAAAACAGTAAAGCCGTTGCTGTCGATCTGTTGCGGCGGCGGCGTCCATTGAAAATTAGCCTTATCGCCGTTGTAAAGGGTGTAATGCGCAGAGGAACCTTGCGCAGTGTATTCCCACTTCACTGCGCCCTGCGCTGGAGTTTCGGGACTCACCGTGGTGGAGACCAGAGTCCACACCCCGCCGGCTGGTTGGCGCTGAGTTGGCGGCTGCCGTTGCGTGGTCGGTTGATTCCCGCCACCGGTCGAAGGTGTGTTCGTGGCGCCGGGGCGCTCTCTTCGTGCCGTCGGCCTGTTAGGTTTGACGGCCACTTTAGGAATCGCTTCGACCTGGGGTTGCTGGGTTCTATTTCTGGTGCGGGCAGCAGTCGTGTCCGCCGGCCGACTTCGCCTCGGAGGCTTACTGGTTGCCACGACCTCGGGGGGAATCGGTTCCACCTGCGGTGGCTCCGTTCGATTTCTGGTGCGGGCAGCAGTCGTGTCCGCCGGCCGACTTCGCCTCGGAGGCTTACTGGTTGCCACGACCTCGGGGGGAATCGGTTCCACCTGCGGTGGCTCCGTTCGATTTCTGGTGCGGGCAGCAGTCGTGTCCGCCGGCCGACTTCGCCTCGGAGGCTTACTGGTTGCCACGACCTCGGGGGGAATCGGTTCCACCTGCGGTGGCTCCGTTCGATTTCTGGTGCGGGCAGCAGTCGTGTCGGCCGACCGACTTCGCGTCGGAGGCTTACTGGTTGCCACGACCTCGGGGGGAATCGGTTCCACCTGCGGTGGCTCCGTTCGATTTCTGGTGCGGGCAGCAGTCGTGTCGGCCGACCGACTTCGCGTCGGAGGCTTACTGGTTGCCACGACCTCGGGGGGAATCGGTTCCACCTGCGGTGGCTCCGTTCGATTTCTGGTGCGGGCAGCAGTCGTGTCGGCCGACCGACTTCGCGTCGGAGGCTTACTGGTTGCCACGACCTCGGGGGGAATCGGTTCCACCTTTGGCACTTCCTTGTTCCCGGTGGGTTGCGCGCCGACGGGGAGCACTTTTTGCACTTGGCCCACGCCGCCACTGCTTCTCGCTGTACCTGCTCGGCAGTCTCTTGTTGCCGATACCTCCGTATTTCTTCCGGGGCCGCGGCCGACGCCGAAGCCTCTTAATCGTTGACCGTTCTCCGCAACCCCCATCGCATAGCTAGTTCCACCAATCGCCGCAGTGTAGTTAATTTCGCCTCGGAAAATTCCTTTATACCAATTACCTTCTCGACCATCACTGGTAATGACCTTTCCGCTATCAAGAAAGGTAACTGTCCCGCCGGACGACCAAGTCCAAGTTCCTTGGATGGATTCGCAGCTTGTTCCGGAGCTACGGCCGCCACCGCCGCTAGTCGCGGGCGGCTGCGCCGGGGCGCCGAAAGTCGTGATGCGAACTTGCCACACGCCGGAGTTGTCATCAACGCCGTCGTCATTGATGCCCAGGAACAGTTCGCCGCTGCCGTATGGTCCACCGGCGTACCAACGCGCGAATGGACCAATCGAAACGACTGGACCATCACCAATCCGGCCTAACATACTAAGCGCGGGCAAGAGCTGCTGAGGTTTATCAGGATGAAACTGCGCGCGGCCCCCGGGTGGCACTGCATTATAGAAGCCTTGAGGGCCGCCGGACGCTGCCGCCTGGATAGCTCCCGAAGCTTGGACCATCACCTGGGTGCAAGAATTAAGCGAGACGCCTGTGGGCGTCCAGGCACGATTGGCCGGGACTTCAATGGTCACTGTTTTCTCTGGGTTTCCGGGGGCGCACGCTGTGCCGGCCGAAGTAGGAAGGCCTGACGGTGATGGCTGTCGTGTCCAGACCTGCGCCGGATAATGGTTGCCCGATCTCACTTTGACGAGCCTGTCATTCGACTCAATGCGCAAACCCAAAGTTGCGGCAACGAGAGCAGGCCTTAAGGGGCTGCCGGGCATGTCCAGCCACTCTCCGTCGATCATGTTGCCCGTGATCACTCCATGAAAGACGTTTACATATTCGCCCTTGGCGGTGGCGTCCATGCTCCAATAAACTTTGTTCCCTAGTTGGCGCACACGATAGACAGCTCCGCCACCCGTATCGTCCACCCAGAAACCTGACAGGTCTGACGAAACCGTGGCAGGCGGTTGCCCAGTTGTAGGCGGTGGCCCGCTCGTTGATGGTGGTGTTGTCCCACTGGTCGAAGGCGGCGTTGAAGGTGGTGGTGGTCCGCTGGTTGGAGGTGGCGTCGCAGGCGGCGTCGAGGGTGGCGGTGGCCCGGCGGTTGGAGGTGGCGGCGGGGCCGTGCCCACTGTGAAGGGCACACGCGCTATTTCGCGGTTGTTACCACCTTCCCATTTAATGTAGAGCGCGTCATACGGACCTTCTGGGACGCCGTTAATGGTCCTGGTGCCGCTCGGTTCGTTGCCGACATAAACCCACCTATCTTCTAAGCCCCTATCCTGCGGGGGCCCGCCGCGGTGCGCTAAGGCGATCCAATCCCGCTCGTTGGCCGCTGAGTAGGCATACTCCACCTCAATTCGTTCATTGGGAGCAAACACCGGCTTCTTCGTTTTGATCGTCAGGCCACTCGTACTTCCCTGGGCGGCGGCTTGATTTGCCGGCTCGGCGACTTCCGCCTTGGCCATCGCTACCGACACATCAGCAAAGAACAAGTCTTGAAGGGAACGGCTCAGATACTTAAATGCGGCGGACAGCCTTTGCTGCAGATTATCCAACGAGACTTTTGGGCCCTGTTGGGCCGCCCAGTTCTTATGGGTTGACCAATTGGTGCTGGCTGCGTCTTTATCGTCAGAGGAAAAGTTGGCCTTCGATGCCCTGTCGGCGATGATGACTGAGACATCGGCGAACGCGCTGGAAAGTTTTTCAGAGGCAACCGAAGGAGAACCAAATAAGCGGGCAGCGTTTGAGATAAGACGTGATTCGAGGGCCGAGGCGTCTTGTTTTTGAGCCCAGCTGTATTGCCCGTCTCTGTCTAACGGTCCCACGCCCGCGTCCCCGGGAGAGTTCGTGCTACCTGAAGTCGCTGGCGTGTCCGCTGCTTTACGCCATCCCATCCATTTGTAGAAGAAATGAAACGTTGCGTCTATTACATTATCTTCTGGAAACGCGTCGCAACAGTTCGACACCAACAGGCGAAAGCTAAACGTGAAATCCTCTTCTGGTTCAACCTTTAACCACGGAAATCCAAAAGCGACGCATTCGAACTCTCCTTTTTTTAGGAACCAGCGTGGGTAGTCCCCGCCGGGTAGGTAAGAACGGGCATATATACGATGCCCAAATCCCGGGGGGTCCTTCATCTCATATCCTGAGGATGACTTAAGGTCAAATGCGCACTTCATTGTCACAAAGTCAGTGTTGTCGTTACTATATGGGTGCTCTCCTGTCACCGCTGCCTTAACCAAAACACCAAGGGAAATATCGGAATGGCCAGCAGACCACTTCACAGCCGGGTCTCCTTTGGTCACCACCGTCTCCTTTAGATCCTTAAAAACGAGATCCGCGGTTATTCTGCGATTCCCATATCCCCAAAAGATGCCTGGCCGCTCGCGTGTTTCTACGGGCAACTCTTTTGTTCGACGGGCAACGCCAAAACCGGTCGCCGTGGTCTCGATCTTAATAAGATCCCAGGAACCCTGTCCCAGGTTCTCCTGGGCGGCGGCCTGTGACTGGATCCCGAAAATTACCAACGCGCCAAGAAAAACGGCGACTGCCAGGTTTCGATTCTTCTTCATATTTCTCCTTAGCGGCTGATGGAAACCGTTAAAGTAAAGCTCGTTTGCCTGCCGCAGCCATTGCCCACATAAAGAAAGTTGTTGCCCGAAATAGTTGTGTAACTGGCGCTGGTCTCTCCGTTCTGAAATGTCACACAGCCGTTCCGGGAACTGACGTTTGCCGAAAGATATTGGCCGCGTCTAGCGCTGAGAACGTAAGTGCGCGAAAGACCGCCGATGAGGGTTCCCGAAACGCTTGCTGAAGTTGTGCCTCGGGCAAACCGAAGTCGCGTCTGTGCAAAAATGGAGGAACTTGAAACTACCAAAACCAGAATCGAGATCAATGCTGTGGCATTAAATTTTTTCATTCTTGAATTCCTTATGGTAACGGTCACGACATTCTTCGCAGCGTCAAGATCGTTAGCGTTGCCGCGAATCTCTGAACTGGCTTAACGCAGGGGCGAGTTTTTGTTTATATACTCGCGCGCCTTTTCCCTGGTGTTGATCTCGCTTTTGAACGGCTCGGATTCCGGTTTCATAGCCCACTCAATGTGCGCCGCGACAAACGCCATGTAGTTTTCGTTCTGATTGCCTTGCGAATCGAAGATTCCGATCCTCTCGCACACCTCTTTAAAGGTCTTGCTTTCAAGGGGAAACTCGCTCACCGCCAAAGCAGCGGCGTAGAGTCGGTGCTTCTCATCCTCTGTCAAAGCAACCGGGGCAGCCGTCGTAATGGAGGCACCTGTACTACCGCTACACGCTGACATTGAACTCAAAAGAGAAATCCCGATCAGCACAATTGCCAGGATTGATTTCATTCCTCTTGCCTTTGTGAACCCGCAGACTCTGGATTCGAGGCCTGCTGCCAATCTGTAACCGCGCCGGGGGCTCTGGGTCGTGTTACAATCCGCACCAATTTGTTACTCCCAGAGCCTTTAACCGACGCTCCGAAAACTTGCCACGATTCGTAGGGTCCAGTTTTCTTCCAGAACGCCGGCAAAGTAACGAACGAAAAGCGAAACTCTTCCGAAATCTCTCTTTAACTCATTTAGATTTCTGTGAACCTCGCCCGTAAGCAGATTTTTCTTTTTGGAGACGTCGAAGTTGACCTGGCGCAAGGGTGTGTCCGGCGCAGCGGTAAAGAACTGCACCTGCGTCAGCAGACCTTTCAGGTAATGATTTACCTACTTGATAACCGAAACCGAGTAGTCACCAAAGATGAGTTGCTGCAGGAAATATGGAAAGAGACGGCAGTCACGGACGATGCGCTGGTTCAGTGTGTCATGGACATTCGGCGAGCGATTGGTGACGACCCGCGCCATCCGCATTTCATCAAGACACTGCCAAAAGTAGGTTACCGTTTTATCGGTCCGGTCGAAGAACGCTGGAGTCAACCGGAAACAACGAACCAAACCCAGGAAGTAACTTCAATAGCTGTTGCGGGCGAGGAGCAAAGCAACAAACACGATCAACTCAGCCCGGCGCTGCCAGCCACCCTGATTGAGACAGCCCCAGGACGCACGGCCAGACGTTACACAACACTCATAGGTCTGGCAGTTTTCTTGGTGGCAGCAACCTTCTATTTCGTCCCCTATCTTCGTCATAAGATAGCCGCCATCAGAAACCCCACTGCTGATGTGTCTGTGCGCGACGAGCCGGGCAAGAAGCCGATCGCGGTAATGTATTTTGACAACCAATCCGGAAGCAGTGACTTGGATTGGCTGCGCGAAGGACTGGCCGACATGATAATCACAGATCTCTCGCGCTCAGACAAACTCAACCTTCTCAGCCGGCAGCAGCTTCAATTGCTGCTGGAAAGAATCGGACACAAGGAGCATGAGAAGATTCGTCTGGATGAGGCGCTCGATGTCGCGCGCCGAAGTCAGGCAAGGATAGTTGTTCTCGGTAGCTTCGTCCGACTCGGTGAACAGATACGCATCGATGTGCAGTTGCATGACGCGAGAGATGGTCAAATGCTCGCGGCAGAGCGTCTGGTGGTAGCGGAGCCTGCTCAGATCCTCAACCAAGTTGATTTGCTTTCTCTCAAACTTGCATCGCACTTGGGAGCAGCGCCAGCCGGGCCTGGGACGGTAACCGGCTTGACCAGCGTCATAACGAACAACCTGGACGCCTACCGCTATTACTCTCTGGCGCTGGAAGAAATCCAGATGTTTCAGTTCGCGGATGCGATCGCACTGTTGGAAAAAGCCATCGCGCTCGATCCGCAATTTGCAATGGCTTACGCGCGTCTAGGTTATCTCTATGCGACGAGGATACAGCCAAGGGATAAGGCCAGACCCTATCTGGAAAAAGCGTTTCAACTCTCCGACCGTTTGAGCGAGAAGGACAAACTTCACGTGATTGCCTGGGATGCTCAAGCTCGGAGCGACACCTCGCGCGCCGTCCAGACCTACCAGGACCTAATCAGTCAATACCCTTTAGAGGCGGAGGCTTACGGAAGATTAGCCTATCAGTTACACGCTCTCGGCCGGAACGACGAAGCCGTGACTGTGATCAATAACGGTTTGGTGATAGATAGCGAAGCAAGAGACCTCTATAACACGCTCGGAGGCGTTTACCTGCGATTGGGCAGGCATGCTGAGGCGCTTGCAGCCTATGAGCGCTACATTCAGCTGGCGCCCAACGATCCGAATGCCTATGACAGTTTAGGCCTATACCATCAGTGGCTGGGGCGCTACGAGGAGGCGAATGCGGCCTATCAGCGGGCGCTCATGATCAACCCTGAGTCTGGAGTCGCCATCATTCATCTGGGCAACCTCTATTTTCAGCAGGGCCGCTACCGGGAGGCCATTGAGCAATACCAACGATTTGTTCACGTTGTGAAGGACGATGCGAGTCGCGCGCGCGGGTACTCGTGCATCGCCTGGGTGTATTTGAAAAAAGGAGACACCAAGCGAGCAGAAGCCGCCCTCAAGCAAACGATGAGGATCGACGAGGCTGGGATCTGGACCTACTTCACCGCCTCGGTGTTGGGCGACCTCGCAGCCATATACCGGTTGAAACGTGAATTCCTCAATGAACTGGAAGCTGGAGGATTTCTACGAATCTACTACCGCTTGCTTGGCGTGACAGCTCTCAAGGAGGGGCGGCCCGAAGAGGCCATCCAACACTTCAAAGAAACGCTCAAACATCAGCCGTTGGGTTGGAGCATTGATTCTTTCGAGGATTGTCTCGCCAACGCTTACCTGGAACTGGGCCGGCTCGACGAAGCCATTAGTGAATACGAACGCATCCTGCGACTCAATCCGAATTACCCGCTGGCCCAATTCAATCTGGCACAAGCCTATGAACGAAAGGGTCAACAGGATCAAGCACACGCAGCATATGAGCGCTTCCTGCAGACATGGAAAAACGCTGACGCTAACCTGCCGGAGGTAATAATCGCGCGGCAACGTTTAGGGAGATGATGCCTCCCGAACGGGACGCCGAACCTGGTACTGATGCAGTTTGAATTTAACGCCGAAGGCGTTAAACTCAACTGCACCACTACCTCAAACCTACTAAACTTGCTTCTTACCGCAGGATTCTGTAGAAGTTTGGTTACCTTTCCGACTGCTCCTGTTGCCGCGTAAGCGGCAGAGCTCAGCTAGCAGCCGCACCTAACGGCAGCTCCCCAGATGCCGTCCATTGCAAGTCAGATCATTTTCAAAGGCTAAATATATGTATTGCCCGCGCCAAACGCTCATTAGTCTTAGCTCGTCATTTGTCCTATTGATCTCTTCGTGGTCCGTCGCGTTGACACAGACGCCGCAAGCTCGAACAGCGTCGCAGGATGAAGTCTTACGAATTAGTACCGACCTCGTGCAAACAGATCTTGTGGTCCTGGACAAGAAAGGCAAAAACGTTAAGGGCTTGAGCAAGGATGACTTTGAATTGTTGGTGGACGGTCAACGCCAAAACGTATCCTTCTTTGACGGCGTCGATGCCGGAAGCGTGAAAGAGGCGGCTCAATTGGCGACTGCCCGCGACACCAGCTCTGCCGGCGGTATGACCTCGGCAACGGCCGGCACTCCATCACCTGCATCCGCGCCGGGACGCTCATTTATTTTCTTTGTGGACGATTACCATCTTTCAGTCGAGGGCGTACAGCGGACCAGCGATCTGCTTAACAATTTTGTCGGCAAAATGGGCGACGACGATCGCGCCCTGCTCATGTCGCCCAGCGGTCAGATAGGTTTCTTGCAACAGTTGACCGACCACAAAGGCGCGCTGAAGTTGGCTATTTCCAGAATTAAGTACCAGATGCAATCGGTTCCGTTTAGCACCTTTCGCCGTCCGATGTCGCTTTACGAAGCTTTAGCCATCGAGCGGAATCAACGCGACATGATCGAGTACAAGACCAAAGAATACATAGACGACATGGGTGTTGACCGCACTGCTACTACCCGCGCTGCTTTGATGGCGCGGCAGATGACCGCGGAAGTGGCAATTAAGTCTGAAGCGCGCAATCTCGTCGCCCATGCCAATCAGGTCAATGAGGCCTTGCTTGGCGCGCTCGAATATGTCACACGAGGCGCCGGCACGCTTCCGGGAAGAAAGCTCTTCTTTCTCATTTCCGATGGCTTTCTGCTGGACACAAGGCACGCCAAAAGCACCGAGCGCTTTAATCGCATAATCGACACGGCTGCTCGCTCTGGCGTGGCAATCTACACCGTAGACTCCAAAGGGCTAACGGCGGGCGGCATCGGGGCCGGTCAGGATGCATTTGCTGACATTGCCATAGGCAGCAATGCCGGCCCCAGTCATCAACCTAGAACAGACGCCACCACGTCGTCCCTTTCAAGGGACGCCGCTTCGAAGGACGTCCTGCGAACACTTGCGGCTGATACTGGCGGACGCGCCATCCTTAACCGTAATGATCTTGAAGGTGGAATCAATCAGGTCTTGCGAGAGACAGAGTCGTATTACGTTCTAGCCTGGAAACCTTCGGTGATCGAAGCTGGGAAGCCAAAGTTCAGTAGCTTAGCAGTCACTGTGAAAGGGCGACCGGAATTGCGGGTGCTTGCTCGCAAGGGTTTCTACACCACAGCCCTTCAGCCAATCCCAGAAGATACAAAACCAGCAGCCAAAGACAGCAAGGCAGCGACACTTAAACCTTCCGAAATGGAATTGCGTGCCGCACTCACAGCTGCGTTTCCACGCCGCCAACTTGGGCTTTCGAGTTTTACGACTTACACCAACGAAAGTGGCGCAGCCTACAAGGTCATCACGTTTGCCGATCTTTCCCGATCGGATGGAACCAAGGGTGAGGTTGATTTTTACGTGACGCTGCTGGACAGCACGGGCAAGTCTGTCACGAGTGTGGGCCAGAAACTGACAGTGAATGAATCCAAGTCTCAGGCTTTTAGAGTGACCACGACGCTTCCCAATACTGTGCCGCCCGGTCTTTATCAGGTACGCGTGGCCGCACGCGACGTTCAATCGGGCCAGGTTGGAAGCTCATTCCAATGGATTGAATTACCACCCTTGGAGGCGGGAAAACTCTCGGCGAGTAATATCCTGGTAGCCGAGGTTACCGGCAAAGCCGGCGAGGCTCCCGTGGTTGATGTTGAGCGCAGGCTTGCTCGGTCTTCGAGCATGTTGATTCAAATGGTTGTCTACAATGCCAAGCCTGCGGGGACAGGTGCTCCCGATGTGAGCGTAACCTTGCAAGTGCTGCGGGATGGAAAGCCTGTGATCGTTGCGCCGCCCCAGAAGATCTCCACAGCTGGAGTAACTGATGTGTCTCGCTTGCCGTACGGAGCCGAGATTACCCTTGCAGCTTTTCCGCCGGGCCGCTACACCGTGAAAGTAACAGCAGACGACCTCATGGCGAAACGGACCACCTCACAACAAATCAACGTTTCAATCGAGTAACAAGCGCGCGATTGACCGGCCACGAAACCCTTTCACGGCCATTTGTGACCTCAAGCGGCAATCGTGCGAAGGGTTCCATCTCTTTGAGCCAAACGATAATTTGGTTCCAACTGGGAATGCTCTGGGACGCCGACAAAGTTGATCGCCTCAATTAGCTTCGCTAAACTTTCAAAATCCAGTCATGAGTATTATCGCGACTGTCCTTACTTGAAACTTGGACCGCTCTAGTCACAAGGAACGTCCGTTGCTCATTCGCTTTTCATCGTTACAGAAGTCGCTGTTCCTGGTTGCATTGGCGTTTACCCTCGATGCGACGGTGCGGCAAGGAACGCTGACTGCCTTGCCTTGACGCTATGGCTTGGCGCTATTGACGCAAGTGAGAGTCTACGATGGATGAGGCTAACACTATGGGCCGATCTGGAGATCTCGAACAACTAGCTCAAGCACGCTTTGAATCGCTAAGCGAGAGTGAAATCAAAATGCTTCACGCGGCTGTCACGGGGACTACAGCCTTCTGCGGCCCGAGTCAGCAAGATGATGATCTCGGAAATGATCCAGCTGACTCAGACACCTGGTCCGCCGATCGGCAGGTTCGTTCGGACTTGATACGCTGGCTCTGCATCGATCAAGCCGCGAGGCATTGTGTGGATCCAAGAGGGATCAAACTATTCGGTGCCAGTATAAAAGGAGCGCTTGACCTTTCTTTTGCTACTGTCCACTTTCCTCTTCGTTTATCTCGATGCCGCCTATCTGATGACTGGAACCTTAACTACATTGAGATCCCTTCCATACAGTTGACGGGAACTTGGGTGCCCTCGTTGACTGCTGACGCTGCCAAAGTAAGAGGCAGCGTCATCCTGAAGAACGGGTTCTGCGCTAAGGGAAAAGTCCAACTGCGGGGAGCGCAGATCGGAGGCAATCTTGATTGCGGTGGCAGCGAATTTCAGAATCCAGCTAAGGCCGAGATTCCTGACAGCGGTATGGCATTGAATGCGGAGGGTGCCAAAGTAGGGGGTTCTGTTTTTCTGCGCTACGACTTCTCCGCTGAAGGAGAGGTGAGCCTGTTCAACGCCGAGATCGGAGGGGATCTTGATTGCGGTGGCGGCAACTTTCAGAATCCAGCTAAGGCTGAGATTCCTGGCAGCGGTGTGGCATTGAACGCGGTGGGAGCCAAAGTAGAGGGTTCTGTTTTTCTGCACCAGAACTTCTTGGCTGAAGGTGCCGTGCTGCTGTTTGACGCCAAGATAGGACGGAGTCTTGATTGCGCTGGTGGCAAATTTCAGAATCCAGCAAATGCTGAGACCCCTGGCAGTGGTATGGCATTGAATGCCGGGAGTGCCAAAGTAGGGGGTTCTGTTTTTCTGCGCTACAACTTCTCGGCTGACGGTGCCGTGCTGCTGTTTGGCGCCGAGATCGGACAAAGTCTTGATTGCGGTGGCGGCAACTTTCAGAATCCAGCTAGTGAGATTCCTGGCAGTGGTGTGGCATTGAATGCGGAGGGTGCCAAAGTAGGGGGTTCTGTTTTTCTGCGCCAGACTTTCTCAGCTGACGGCGGCGTGCGGCTGTTTGGCGCCGAGATCGGACAAAGTCTTGATTGCGCTGGTGGCAAATTTCAGAATCCAGCAAAGGCTAAGATTCCTGGCAGCGGTGTGGCATTGAATGCGGGGGGTGCCAAAGTAGGGGGTCCTGTTTTTCTCAACAACACCATGCCGGAAGGAGAGGTGAGGCTGTTCAACGCCGAGATCGGAGGGGATCTTGATTGCGGTGGCGGCAACTTTCAGAATCCAGCTAAGGCTGAGATTCCTGGCAGCGGTGTGGCATTGAATGCGGTGGGAGCCAAAGTAGAGGGTTCTGTTTTTCTGCGCCAGAACTTCTCGGCTGACGGTGCCGTGCTGCTGTTTGACGCCAAGATAGGACGGAGTCTTGATTGCGGTGGTGGCAACTTTCAGAATCCAACAAAGGCTGAGACTCCTGGCAGTGGTATGGCATTGAATGCGGGGAGTGCCAAAGTAGGGGGTTCTGTTTTATTGCGCCACAACTTCTCGGCTGACGGTACCGTGCTGCTGTTTGGCGCCGAGATCGGACAAAGTCTTGATTGCGGTGGCGGCAACTTTCAGAATCCAGCTAAGGCTGAGATTCCTGGCAGCGGTGTGGCATTGAATGCGGAGGTTGCCAAAGTAGGGGGTTCTGTTTTTCTGCGCCAGACTTTCTCAGCTGACGGTGCCGTGCGGCTGTTTGGCGCTGAGATCGGACAAAGTCTTGATTGCGCTGGTGGCAAATTTCAGAATCCAGCAAAGGCTAAGATTCCTGGCAGCGGTGTGGCATTGAATGTAGAGAATGCCAAAGTCGGTGGTCCTGTTTTTCTCACCAACGCCTTGCCGGAAGGAGAGGTGAGTCTGTTCAACGCCGAGATCGGAGGGGATCTTGATTGCGGTGGCGGCAACTTTCAGAATCCAGCTAAGGCTGAAATTCCTGGCAGCGGTGTGGCATTGAATGCGGAGAGTACCATAGTAGGGGGTTCTGTTTTTCTGCGAGACAACTTCTCGGCGGACGGTGCCGTGCGGCTGTTTGGCGCCGAGATCGTACAAAGTCTTGATTGCGCTGGTGGCAAATTTCAGAATCCAGCAAACGCTGAGATTCCTGGCAGCGGCATGGCATTGAATGCGGAGGGTGCCAAAATCGGTGGTCCTGTTTTTCTCAGCAACAACTTCTTGCCGGAAGGAGAGGTGAGCCTGTTCAACGCGGAGATCGGAGGCAATCTTGACTGCGGTGGCAGTAAATTTCGGAACCCAGCAAACGCCCAGATTCCTGGCAGCGGCATGGCATTGAATGCGGAGGGTGCCAAAGTCGGGGGTTCTGTTTTTATGCGCTACAACTTCTCGGCAGACGGTGCCGTGCGGCTGTTTGGCGCCGAGATAGGACGGAGTCTTGATTGCGATGGCGGCAAATTTCAGAACCCAGCAAACGCTGAGATTCCCGGCAGCGGTGTCGCGCTGGATGCCAGAGGTATTAAGATTGAGGGAAGCATGTTTCTGAGGGAAGAATTTTGTGCTGTCGGTACAGTCAAGTTGGCGAATGCCCGAATTACTAGCTCCTTGAGGTGCGGCAAGGCCGCATTCGAGAGCTTGGATCTAGTAGACGCGTCTGTTGGCTCGATCGTGGACGATGAGGACAGCTGGCCGAAGGCGGGAATGCTTTTTCTCGACGGATTTGTTTACGGCCGCATTTCTGGCGGTCCAAGCGACGCCTACAAGAGGTTGGAGTGGCTCCAACGACAGCCGTCGTTTGCGCGGCAACCCTACCGGCAGCTTGCCAGCATTCTAGGCAACGCTGGAGACGATTTGGGTGCGCGTCGAGTCTTAAGCAAAATGGAACGGACGGCATGGGAGCAGCGTGGCCGGCCTTTTCGCCTCATAAGCCATCTGCTGCGTTTGACAATCGGTTACGGCTATTTTCCTCTGCGGGCTGTTTGGTTGATCTTGACCCTGGTTATTATTGGATCAGGTGTTTACTGGGTGGCTTACAATATGGGTAGCATCGTCCCAACCCAGAAGGAGTCCCATGCTTCTTTTGAAGCGCACTGTTACCCGTCAAACGAGTACGGGAGTTTTCATGCCATCCCTTATTCGCTAGAGAATTCATTCCCGTTGGTCAAACTAGGCGTTCAAGATAAGTGGGCACCTGCCCCGGGGCCGCGGGTGCTGGCTTGCTCGTCTGATAGCTTGACCTCTCCTGTCCTGCAGGTAATTAGTGCACCGCGGTTCTTGCGATGGTTCAGGTGGATCCAAATCTGCTTGGGTTGGGTCCTTACTACACTATTCGTCGGCGGCGTCACGGGTATTCTGCGCAAGGGTTGAACATCAGTACGGGACGCCAATACTTTAAAACGCTCCGACGACCGACCTCACGGTCTCAGCTCATAGTCATGAAGTAGAGCCAGGATAGTCTACTGAGGATCTTTAGCTCGCGGGAATGCGCGTCCATCAGCGACCATTAACTGCAATTCCGTGACACTGCCGGCTGCATTCTTAACAAATCGAACGTGTGCTTGATGCTCAGGCGGAACGGAGGTGTCCTCAATGAGGAAGGTGTCGTGCGCCAGAGCGTGCAGTTTGCGACGCACACCGCTCGCACCTAAGAAATAGAGTTGCCCTTGTTCTAAGCTGACGACAATCTTTCCGCCATCATATTTTCCCGTATAGCTCTCGAGAACGGCGCTGGGGATTTGCTTTGCACCCTGCGCCTCAAAGTTTAATAACTCTGCGAGCCAGCTCAACCTCTGTTTTTGACGTGCCTCGATTGCTTTGGCAGCCAGATTCTTTACCGCTTCCAAGTGCGCCACGCTCAACGCCCGCTCGGCGGGAGCAGCAATATCAGGCTCCACACCTACATCCTGCCAGCCCCGCCCCGTGCGCGGATCGAATTGCCGAAAGGTAGAGACATAGAAAACGAATCCATCTCCGATCGGCATTTCCTTGTTGCCGTATCCGGCGCCCGAAGTCTTCTCGCCGATTGTCTTGGCCCGTTTTCGCTGTTGCAGGATGAATGAAAAGCCTTCGCCCGCAGAACCTGTTTCCCGACTTGTCAGGATGTACAAATCAGTGTGCGCAAGTCTTTTTCCCGGAACTTCACGCAGCGACCAGTCTCTTACGGTTACGTCGCCTTCGCGATGATAGCGCGACAGAAGTTCTACCGGATCAACGCCGTAGAAATAGCTGGCCAGAAAGATTTCCAGATTAATGAAACCGCCGGGGTTATGACGCAGATCGATAATGACAGCGTCCGTATTGGCAAGAAAATTCATCGCGGCAACGGCGGTTTCCTTGGAATAGTTCAAGTCAACGAAACTTCTTAAATCGAGATAACCGATATTGCCGCGCATTATCTCGACCTTCCTAAAATTGTAATTCGCCTCACGCAGCTCGGCTAGACGCTCTGCACTGGGCGGCAGTTCTTGCAACTCGATGCTCGGCGTCGAAGGTGCCGCTATCAGGGCCCGCTCCAAACCAGGATCGTAGGCGACCAGTAGATGCGAATCCTTGCCGGCTGTCCGCAGGTCCTGGGTCAAAGCCATGCTCAACTGCTGCGCATTCTCGATCTTGTCGTAGCCGCCACTTCGAAGCTTTGCTCGGAGGTGTGACGATATCTCTTTTGTTTTTTCGGACGCGACGTATCTGGAGTGCAGTTCGCGGATGATGTTGTCGACGAGCCGTTGTCGAAGCTTCCCATCAATAATGGGTGGCTTGTCGGGGGGTACTGCCTGACAAAATGCGTCTGAAGAGCAAGCAAGAACGACAACCACCACGCAAAGGAAAATTGATAGGCGAAGATATCCGAGATTCACTGAGTTCCTTTCGACCATGTAGGGTCAGTTTGGCAAGAGTCGGTCCGGAGCGTTCCTCTTAAAAATCACGCGCAAGCTAAGCGCGCCGCACCACAACACAGTTTTAGCATCACCAGATTATCCTCGATCAAGAGGACTCGTATTTCACAATCCAAAGGCTATTTGTCCGGGATTAGGATCGGAGCGAGCTTGTTCGATACTTTGCCGGGGTGGTACCGGTAAGGCGTTTGAAGATCCTCGAGAAGTGAGCTTGATTAGCAAATCCTGCCGCCAGTGCGATCTGCGCAAGTGAGGAGCGGGATTTGGAGAGCTCACTACATGCGAACTCAATCCTCAAGCGTTGGCGATAATCGCCGATCGTGCAGTGGTATTTCTTACGGAAGGAACTGGCCAAATAGACGGGATGCACTCCCACTTTTTTGGCAATGCAAGCAAGGGTCGTGTTGTCAGCAAAATCTTCGTGGAGAATATCTCTTACCTGTTCCAACCAGGGCGAGGCGCTGTTTCCTGGCGCCGTAAACTGGCGCGATGCTGCAGCTATGAGCTCGAGCGTCAGGCCTTCAATCGCCAGAGCCGACGTGTGATCCATTCTGCAAAACTCGTGGTAGAGCTTACTCATCAGCCAAACCACCGAACCGCCACGAACGTCGTTTGATTCTTCTCCGATCACTGAATATTGACGGAAATGGCGTAACCAGCGGTCATCTATTTCAACGTTAAAAATGCGACTACCGGCACGGCCAAAAGATTCAGACTGCAATTCATTCGGTGGGTAGAACGCTGCAGTGAGTGGCTCACGGACTCGACTCTTGGAGCCATAGGTTTGCTTGCTGGTGCCGTCGAGGATGAGGCAGAAATATGCTTCCGGATGTGAGTGACTGGGAGATTGGAAGTCTGCGGAGTAGGCCCTTTCACTCAATCGCAAACCCGAAACCTGGTGGACGGGCGAAGAGACTCCATAATACCGTCCTGTCTGCGTTTGTAATTTCATCGGAAGACCATACCTTAACACTACCCAATCGCTGAAGAGTTCCCAACTCTTCCACCCACACTCATTTTTCGGTCTGTGTTTCCGAAGGTAATTCACGCCGCAGGCCTGAAGCTTATCGACAACTCACTGCCGCGCGCTAACTGAAGAAATAACCGGCTGAGCTGTGGGGCGGCACTCTGTGTGGCCGCCCCTAACATCAAATCGAGACGCCCCTAAGAAACTCACACAAGTGTTGCCAACAGCCGCCCTAGCATGAAATCGGGGCGCCCACGGATGGACGCCCCTACATGCCCGCGAGGCTTTTTTTCTAGCAGACAACCTCGAGTGGGACTATTTCAATATCTGATCCTACGATTGGTGGACATGAATCGAAGTTCACCAAAGGCCGTGAGGTTTTAAGCTCAGTTTGATGGGCATCCTTCTTAAGAAGTGACTCGATCGCGGCAGCGTCTTCCGGTCGGGCCAGCCAGTAGCCCTGGCCAAACTCGCAACCCAGGTCTTTCAAGTAAGCAACCTGAGCGGCTGTTTCCACGCCTTCAGCGATGACTTCCATACCGAGTTTATCAGCCAAAGTTATGATCGTTCCGACAATGCCTGAGTTGTCGTCATTGCCAATAAACGAACGGTCGATTTTCAAAGCGGTGATGGGAAATCGATGCAAGTAGCTTAACGAGGAATAGCCTGTGCCAAAATCATCGATGCTTAGGCTGACACCAAGCGCGCGTAGCTGACGCAATGTTTCGCAGGCCGCATCCGCATTTTCCATAATCACGCTTTCGGTGATTTCCAATTCCAGACATTGTCCGCGCAAACCGGTTTCGTTGAGCGTGTGCTTCACTTGTTCCAACATCCCCGGTTGAGCAAATTGCTTTCCTGATAAATTAACGCAGACTGCTGCCTGCTGATCGACCAATCCCTTTATTTGCCAATCACGCATCTGCCTGCAGGCCTCTCGCAATACCCAATTGCCCAGATCCAAAATCAGCCCGGTCTCTTCAGCAACCGGGATGAATTCGCCCGGCCCCACAAGACCTCTTTCAGGATGCTGCCAGCGAACAAGCGCCTCAAAGCGCGAAAGCTTTTCATCCGCCAGAGAAAAGATCGGCTGGTAGTGTAGGCAAAATTCCTCGCGTTCCATTGCTCGTCGCAAATCATTTTCGAGTTTCAACTGAGCTACGGCCTGGGTGTGCATGTTCTGATCAAATAACTGGTGACAAGCTTTACCGTTGGCCTTGGCTCGGTACATGGCCGTGTCTGCGTCCCTGAGTATTGCGTCCGGACGATCGTAGCCACTGGCACTGAGGGCAATGCCAATGCTTGCGCTCGTGAAGACTTCGGTGCGATCAAGATAGACTGGTTGCATCAATTGTCTTTGCAATCGCTCTGCGACTCGCAGGGCATCACTAAAGCTCTCAAGACCATCGAGCAGAATGGCAAACTCATCACCTCCCAGCCGGGCAACGGTATCGCTGGGGCGTATACCCTCCCTTAGGCGGCGGGCCGTAACCTCAAGTAAGTGATCTCCCGCGACGTGACCCATGCTGTCGTTGATTACCTTGAAGCGATCGAGGTCAAGGAACAGAACCGCGAAAAGAAATTCTGGGTGACGTTTGGTCTGCTGGATCGCGATCTCCAGCCGATCGGTCAACAGGGTTCGATTAGGCAGCCCGGTAAGCGCGTCGTGAAGCGCGGCATTGCGAAAGTGTTCACGACTTTCCTGAAGTTCTTTCCTGATAAGCTCAAGTTCCGAAATGTAACGTTGTTGGTCCTCGACGTTGCGGATTGCCTGATCGGCTTGTGCTGTCGAGGCTTCCACGCTTTTCATGTATGTCTGATAAGTGAAATAAACGATGGCAATGATCGGGGTAGTGAGAATCACCGGAAAGAACCCCAGTACCATGATCAACTTCGCAATAACGCCTGCTGCGGAGGCGCCCGCGAAGTAGGTGAGCGAGGTCCACAAGTAATGCTTTCTCCAGGTGTGTGAAATTGATTCTTCTGTCTGGAGAGCTCGATCAATGGCCACCAAACCCGAATTAAGCGCGTACTGGGTCAGGCCCATCAAGCACACGGCCCCCACGAAGTAAGCCGAGAAAGAGAGTTGCTGATTTTGAAAGTCAGCAAAGAACAGACGCAGCGACCACGCAGTCACGAAAGTCGAAACAGCCATCACGCTCGCGTTGAAAAGGATCGTCGTGGCCTTTTTACTGATGCGCCAGCTGGAAGTAGCGCCCTCTACCGCCGCCAGCAAAATCGCCAACTCACCTCCGTGTAATAGCAACACCAGGAAAATTATGGTGTCAGAGACCGTGATCCTTCCGTTAATGCTGGGAATCTGAACCGCAATCCTCGCCGTAACAAGAAGCGTAATCATGGCCAGCAGCAGAAACTGGAGGTCTACGCTTGCCAGTGACAAATGCGTAAGTGACCAGATCAGAACCACGCCGCCGAGCGATATGGTCAGCCACCTGTAACGTTTCCTACGATCTTGTGTCGGCATTTTGTTAGAAGGGGCCGGCGAATTGGCAGAGTCACACAGTGGGCTGCGAGGAAGTGCGTGAGATTTGAAGGTGCACGTCAAAAACCTGAATCAGGAATGCTGGGCATGCAAGCCGCAGCTTCTCCCTGCACGAGGGTATCACCTGCTATTACCCCGGCGGCATCGCCCGCGATTACACCGTCGCCTAAGAATTGGCCATCCCTCAATAAAGTATCGCTGAGTAAAATACCGTAAGCACAGAAGACCAAACCGTCGCCAGCGATGACACCGTTGCTGATCATAATGTTCTGCCCTATCTGTATTCCTTCAGTGAGTTTGGTGGTGTCGCCTGCAATAACTCCGTCGCCGGCGATCACACCCTCGCTCAGGAGGAGGCCGCTGCCATAGATTTTTTGATAATAAACGGTCAGCTCTCTGCCGGTGATGTAGGTATAGTTCAGAATAATACCCTGTGCCCAACCGAACGTGTGGTCGGCTATTTCCGTTTCAGGCAGAGGAGCTTCAGGAGTTTTAAGAAGTGGCGCTCCCAGGGGAGTAGCGTTTGTCAGATCTGTCCGAATCAGCTTTGCCAGGCGAGCGGCACCTTCGATATTTAGTTGGCCGGCGCCCTGTTCGAGCATGTTGTAACCAGCCAAAGGTTGCGCGGTGTACATCATGATTGCCTTAACCAGATTAGGTGTTAGTTGCGGATTGATTTGCAACAACAAGGCAGCAGCGCCTGCTGCAACTGGAGCGGCCATCGAAGTACCACTCAGGCGCATCATTTTGCGCGTCGCAACTTCGCTAACATCGGCGTCAAGATCCGGGTTTTGACTGACAAGTAAATTGTTAACTGATTCGGCGGCGATGATTTTGTTGCCCGGGGCCACAATGTCGGGCTTGATCAAGTTGTCGTAGTGTCTTGTTCCGTTTCCATCGGTCGAGTAGCCGCGCGTAGGACCGCGAGAGCTATAGCTCGTAATTGAATCGTCGGCACGCGAGTCTGTGCCGTAGGTATTGGCCGCCCCGACGGTAATTGCGGAGGGCTCGATGCCGGGAGAATGTATTTGTCCGTAAATCTTCTGCCCCGACTCGTCGACACCGTTATTTCCGGCGGCGGCCACCACAACGATTCCTTTGTTGACCAGGTGACGCACGGCCTTACAGATCGGATCTTTCTTGTACGAATCCACAGCGGCAGCGCCGAGACTCATATTGACTACGCGAATATTGTGGTTGCTCCGATTCGATAACACCCAGTCAAGCGCGCTGAGGAGGCCGGATGTTGTACCCGTCCCCTTTGAAGTGAGCACGCGCAAGTTAATCAGGTTGGCATTGGGAGCAATTCCCAGGTAGGCACCACTTGAGATACGAGCATTTCCCGCCGCGATACTGGCGACATGAGTTCCGTGCCCGTATGGATCGTCCGTTCGTCGTTCGCCAGTGAAGTCTTTGTTCGCAACGATGCGACTCGCCGAATTGCCTCCGAGGAAAGACTGATGAGAAGCATAGAGTCCGGAATCTAACACTGCTATTCCGACTCCGCTGCCATCGACAGCTGAGGAATTGGTCGGAGTGGCCTCAGCATCGGCGCCGCTAGTCGTGGAGAGGTGGCCAAGGAGACGCACTGGACGGTCAGGCGATATGAAATCGATTTGATTGTTGAGGGCGAGGACCAACACGTTGCTCGCCGGTAAATTGACTGCCCTCAGATTAAGGTTGTTATAACCGGACGTGACTTGCCCACCTAATAGCGCAATCACCGTATCTAGTAGAGGGCTCCAGGGCCCGTTGCTTTGTACGATAACATTCACGCGAGCTCCCAAAGCTGCACTCAGGACTTGATTGAGTAAGTCACTGGAAACCTTTGCCAGTTGGGATACAGTTTGAGTTGTCTGCCCTAAATTAAGATTGAGTAAGGACTGTGATTGCGTTCTGGTAGTGGTGAGAGAGCCGGTGAGAAGAGAGCAGAAAATCGCGATCGCGGTCCAGCGGGCGGCTATGGGACGATGTTTTTTCCAGTCCATGCTTCCCTACGTTTGCAGTTGGCTTACGAACCTTTGACAGTCTGGCTGCTACGAACCTATCGAGACCCATCGCGCTTTTCGCAAATAGTGTGCCCTCTCGTTCAGACAGTGAAGAGGTCAATTTTTCGAGCAATTAACGTGGTTCGAGTTTGTGAGGTGAAGTTAGACGGACCGGCTGTGTCGGTCAGCTTGAAATAGATTTAGTCAATTTGATTTTTTGCAAAGAAGCTCGGCGGGAGTAAGGGGTGGCGGTGTAAGAAGACGAATCGCGGGCGACAGACCTGTGGACTTACTCTATTGCTTCGGCTTACCAGTCATGGGAACGAACCGCACGGGGATAGTTCGTCGCTCCACCACACCCGACTCATTTCTGGTGATGATTACCATTTCCTGGTAGGTAGAGCCGACCGGAATTACCATCTTGCCTCGGAGTGCTAGTTGATTAACGAGGGCCTGGGGAACCTCATCAGGAGCAGCCGTCACTACTATGGCGTCAAACGGTGCGTGCTCTGTCCAACCTTCGTAACCATTTCCCGTCTTCACTTGCACATTCTTATATCCCAGCTCGCGCAGCACGGTGCGTGCTCCTTCGGCCAGTTCGGGAATGATTTCGATTGTGTAAACCTCCTTTGCTAATTCTGCCAGGACCGCCGCCTGGTATCCGGAGCCTGTGCCGATTTCCAGTACCTTTTCGCCGGGCGCGATGGATGCAGCCTCTGTCATGTAGCCGACGATAAAGGGTTGCGAAATAGTTTGATCATGGCCGATCGGAAGTGGCCGGTTTTGGTAGGCCATGTTCTGCTGCGACGAAGGAACAAACTTATGTCGAGGAACTTTCAGCATTGCCTCGAGGACTGTGCTGCTAGTGATCCCTTGCGACCGGAGCTGGTCAACCAGGTTCCGTCTCTGATTTGCAAAGTCCTGATTTGCGACCTCTTCATTTGCGCTTCCTTCCGAAAGCGAAAAGTGCGCACATGAATTCAGGGGAAACAAAAGTACAACTAGCAATAACACTGTGCGGTGGTTGATCATCACTTCTTCAGAGTGGCAATAGTAAATGGCGAATTCAACTTGGAAGTGCAGCAGGATTCACTTTACTTATGACTTTGTCTGATTCACACCGCGGCTTCAGCCCGGTGACAGTTGTGACTACGAAGTTCTGAACCGTTTCAACGGTTTTCATCAGGCCTCTCCTAGTGCACTCGTAAACCGTTAAAACGGTTAGCGGCAATCGAGGCGCTTGTGATCACCGGGCTAAAGCCCGGTGTGAATGAGACGACAAGTTATTGACGGGTGTTGCAACTTAAATTTGAAACCAGCAATTTTCAGTTGAGACGAATGTTATGTCTTTATTCCGCTTTTATTCTCCTCCACTTCGGTTCGTCGTTGAGAGTAACGGGCAGCGAAGAATACCGGTATTCCCACTAAGAGAACCGTAACTCCGACCAACGCTCCGATACCCGTATAAGCGATGCTGGCCTGCAGCATGTAAAGACAGCTCGCACAAAACGCCACTGGAAGTAATGGGTGCAGCGGCGCGCGAAATGGCCGTTTGATGTGCGGATCCTTGATTCGCAGAACGATCACTGAAAGCCCAACCATGAGAAAGAAGAACCAGAACACCGGAGCGGTATATTCAACCATCGTTGCAAAGCCTTTTCTGGTCAACGTGCCAATCAAAACCAGCACCAAGGCGATCCCGCCCTGAACCAGCAGCGAGTTGGTAGGAGTGTTTCGCTGTTTACGCCAGCGTCCCAGAAACTTGAATAATCGAAAGTCACGGCCGACGGCGTAGTTCGTCCGCGCGCCGGTGAAGACGGTGGCATTTGCGGAGGTTAATGCTGAGATAGCAACGAGTATGCTGACAAACTGCGACCCCCGTTCGCCCAAGCTTCGCTGCATTAAATCAGCGGCGACAGCGTCGGACCCCGCTATCCCTGAAAGACCCAGCGCATTCAAATAGGCCCAGTTGACCAGCAGATAAAGTAGGGTGATGATCCCGATTCCCAGCAGTAGCCCCCGAGCTATATCCCGTCGTCCGCTCATCTCAGCGGAAATATAAGCGGCTTCATTCCAGCCGCCATAGGTGAGCAGTACGAAGACCATCGCTAATCCGATGCCCCCTGCTGATCCTTGTGCGGCCGGAGAGGAAACCCCGGGTGCCGGCGAGTCGATCAAAATCAATCCGCCGACGATTACGAGGAGCAAACTTAAAACCTCGACCACTGTCAGAAGGTTTTGCGTGCGCGTGCCCTGCTGCACTCCTGTGACATTCAAAGCCGTCAAGGTTACAACTACAAGACCGGCATAAATGGAAGGTGAGTATTCGCCGAGACGCAATAACTGGGACGCGTAATCGCCGAATACGAAAGCCAGCAGTGCCAGCGAGCCCGTCTGAATGACTGAGACTCGGGACCACGCGAATAAAAAAGCGAGCGGTTTACCGTAGGCACGCGTGAGATAGTGATAATCCCCACCGGTGTGCGGATAAGTGCTGGTAAGCTCGGCATAGCATAACGCGCCAACTAGCGAAATGGCGCCGCCTGCAACCCAAAGCAGCAGAAATGAAGTCTCGCTTGCTACGTTTGCGGCCACCAGTGACGGAGTGCGAAAAATTCCCGCTCCGACGACGATACCCACGATCATTCCAACTGCATCTCTCGACGCAAGCGTCGGCACAGGTTCAGCAAACTTGAGCGATGTGGCGGCAATGCTTTTAACGGCCATCAGCATGCACCTCGGCAATCAAACCAAAACAGTACTTAAAAACGCTGTAGGAAGTTCAAGCTTAGTTTTTGACAGGTGCGACCTTCGGGATTACCCAGTAGTAGATCTTCCGTCCCTCCACTTCCACCATTTCCTCGGGTTTCCAGTCGCCCATATCAAAAGCATGAGAGACCACCCGCGTTCCTGGTTTAAGTTCGCTCCATAGTTTTGGCCGCAGTCTCAGATTAACCTCTGGTAGTAGATAGAGGGTGACCACCGACGCTTCCTTAAGATCAGTTTTAAATAGATCCTGCTCGATGAATTTGACGCGATTGGCAACGCCTGCCTGCACGGCATTCGCATTGGCTTCCTTAACCCTCTCGGGATCTATGTCAACTCCGACACCACGCACTCCATATTTTTTTGCGGCCGTGATTACGATGCGACCGTCGCCGCTGCCCAGGTCGTAAACGACGTCGTCTTTTTTGACCGCGGCCATTTCAAGCATCTTGTCGACTACATTTTGTGGCGTGGGAACATACGGAACATCTTTTTTTAGTTCTTGGGCGTATCCGGATGCCACTGCAAGAACAACGGCAATCGCGGCTGCGAGCAATCGCGTGTCAGCTTTTCGTCTAGCCATCTGATTTGCTTCCTTTCTTCTTAAGTTTTCTGATGCTGCTACGCCGGGACGTCAGCTCATAAGACCTGTTCGTACTCGGCTTGCCTGGGGGATGGAAAATGGAAGGAGACTTTTCGGAAGGATGATAAATACTGTGAGGCAGCGGGTCAAAGAAACTTACGGTAACTGACGGAAGGAAATGAAATTGTTACTGCATTGTTAGAATCCTGATATCAGCGACCTGATCAGGTAGATGAGTGCCAGGAATTGCAATCCCTTGTTGAGAAGATGACGTGAGCTGGTCCAGTACCATCCATGGATTCGCAGGTGTTACGAAAGAGTAATTCCTTAACGAGACTATTAACGGGAGGTCTGTATGTGTTTGTACAAGTTATAACGGTAGCTAAAATTGAGTTTCTTGCTTATGCCTTAGCTCACTCTCACGGCTTCCTCCTGATTTAATGGTGCACACTCAGACTACTTGTGCAGTGGTTTCTGATCGTGTGTAATGGCCCGCTCAGTCAAGTCAGGAACTTTTTTTGGGGGGAAGATGGTGGTCAACGTTGAGCTCAACGAGCGGGAAATTTACGCAAACTTAGTGCGTGAGGCGGCAAAGAGTCGGGCCGAAGACTCCAGAAATCATCCAATGGTGGCCGCATGTGTTGTCAAGGATGGCGTGGTTCTCGGCTATGCCTTCAGAGGAGAAACGGGTGAGGGTGATCACGCCGAGTTTGGACTTCTCGAGAAGAAGCTGGGCACATCGATTCTGGCTGGCGCAACCGTGTACACAACTCTGGAACCATGTACCAGCCGCAAACATCCCAAAGTTCACTGCGCAAGACGCCTGGCTGAACACAGGGTGGCTCGTGTGGTCATCGGAATGCTAGACCCGAATCCTGATGTGCTGGGAAAGGGTGTACAACAACTGCGGGATGCAAACATCGAGGTCAGTTTCTTTCCGAAAGAATCTGCTGAGCAAATCGAAGAGCTGAACCGCAACTTCACGCGCCGGTTTAACCACAATCGCGCCCTCTCTCCCCTTGAGTTCGATTCACAAAGGCTCTTACTTGCTGAGAAAGTTGCTCGTTACCTCCCCTCCAGGATCTACTCGGCAACGGCGCGACCTAGTAAGGATTTTAACGAAGACCTGCGGGCTGATCTGAAGTCGTCGACATCCTACGTCTTTCGTGGCGGTACCGGACGCTACGTGCCTTTACGACTGGCTAAGTTAGTCAACTTGCCCATGCGAATTAGTATAGGCTTGATCAATCCTACTGATAGTAACGTTGTCACCCAGAGAGCGCTGGATCGCATTAGTCAGCGCGGGTTGGATCGATCTGTGGTTAACGACGTGTATCGCGAAATAGTCGAACAGATTCAGACTTGTATCGTGGGAGTATTCGATTTTCGCCACTCTTGCGAGATTACTCTCAGCTTTGGAGAAGATACTTCTGCCTTCCGGCACGAGGTCTTTGACGCAGCGGCATATGTCTCCATGTATCACAGTTGGGAAAAGTCTTACTGGTTCCCCGAGACATTACGATTCGATAAAGACTCCGTTTTCTATCGATCGTTCAAACTCGACTGTGAACGTCATTTTAGAATGTGTCCCCATACCATTCGATTCACGGCCGACTCCGGCGAGCAAGCCCTATATCAAGCACTGGCCCAACTTGGATTCAATTCTGATCCTTCAGCGGTTGCGGAAGTGCGCCAGGCATATGCGCAATTCGCGAAGGAATTTTATGAAAACACATCATGAGGATCAACCGATGTTTAAAGACCCGTGGTCATGGCTCGAAGCTCGTGATTGGCACAATCCACAGAAAGCGCATCATGAGATCGAAGATTGGCTTCAAAAGGGGAATGAAGTCACATCTTCGCTATTACGACCGATTGTGGAATGTAGCGACATCGAGCTTCCTGCTCTATCTCAACGCTCACACGAAACCTCTACGCACTACAAATGGTTTGTTGCAGCAAGCCCCACCTGGGACTGGCAAATATGGCTTCATCAGTTTAAAGATTCGAACCAACGGCGTTTCGGTTATGCCGTTACACCCCATAATCATCGGTATTGGTTTACAGCCGTAATGCTTCACGGCGCGTATCGAAATGCGCGTTATCAAGTTGGTGAAGTTCCAAATATTGTGGCGGAGGATCTTGTTGCTGCAGGATCGGTGTATACCCTCTCACCTGCGGTAGTTCACGCGATTTCTGAGGTTAAAGCAGGAACAATAACAATCGTAATTCGAGGTCGCGCCGTAACCCCCTTCAGTACTGAATATCTCGCAGACGGTACACAGATCCACCACGCCCCGATGAAGGCCCAACTAAAAGCGACACGCGACCAGTTGCGCTCTCTCCTGGATTAAGCTGTCGAGGACTACATCAAAGTATAAGGCTTTATCGAAGGAAGCCCCTGCGAGAAATTTGAGTGTGATAAAAAGAAAGGCCTGGCTTGAATGCCAGGCCCTTTGCGCCGGGGGTAGTTCACATGCAAAGACTTTCTCTTTTAGAAAGTTTAGCCGGTCTTAGTTAGGCAGTTTGGCTAACTCAACCCCTCGGGCGATCGCGCGCGAGCGTACCAGCGAGTAGCCAGTGTCATCGAGCTGGTTCCAAGTGGTCAGCTTTTGGTAAAGCGCCGCCGCAGGCTTTCCATTTCCAGCCGCCTCTTGCGCGACTGCCTGGTAATACCAGACGTATGGATCATTTGGGTCTGCCTTAGCGAAATACTCTAGTGCCTTGGCATAGTTCTTTTGTCCAAGCTCCAAAAATCCGGCCGTCTCGTTGTAGGACCGTTCCTGATTCGAGTTTTTCCGCGACGAAAGGTATTGGCTAATCTCTTTTAACTGAGTCTTCGCCTGATCGAATTCCAGCCGGGCGATCAGGAGTCGGGCGTGATTCTGCATCTTCCCGAAGCGTCTATTCTCCCTGACCGTCGCCGACAGTGAAGAGTCGTCTCTGAGTTGGTCCGCCTTCTCGAAATGTTTGGCAGCCTCGTCCAAATTGCCTGACTCAGCGAGGATGTATCCGGCGGAAGTATGGATGCCGATGAGCGCAGTGCTGTCGCCAGCTTTTTCTGCAATCTCGAGCCGCTGCTGGTTCACCTCCAGAGCCTTGTCCATCGTGCCTTCTGTCACATAAGAGTTCACCGCAGAGAGCAGAGCCAAGTCCCTTAACCCATCGTCCGACGCCTTGTCGAACATGAGCTGGTACGATTCTCGGGCTTTAGCAAAGTCACCTTTGTAGACGTAGTTGTTACCGATACCTCTGTAGGAATTGATGAAGGTCGGATCAATGGTCAACGCCCGGTTGTACTGCTTTATGGACTCGTCATATTGGCCGGTCTTCATTAAGAGTTCGGCGTACGAATCATACGGGTTGGGATTCTTTGGGATGAGCATGATGTAGGTCTTGAAGGCACGTTCCGCGTCAGCGTATTTGCCGAGGGTCATATTGGAGTAGCCGATGTTGTTGTAAGCCGGCGCATATTTCTTGTCCAGCTTGACGGCTTCCATGAAGTGCCGCAGGGCAGTAGTGTCGTCTCCAATGGACCGGTAGTAAAAACCCATCTGCGAGTGCACACGCTTGTCGCCTGGGTGTAGCTTCAGCAGTTGTTCGAGGTGCATTTTCCGCCCTGCTGGATTGCCTTCGGTCTGATCCTTAGCGGCGAGAATCCACTCCCTCTCCCCCGGCGAAACTTTTTCAGTGAGGCTGGCAGCCTTCTCAACGTTTTTCCTGAACTCCTGATTAGTTCTTCCGGCGAATAAGTACGCGAGAGCAAAATTGGGATCTTTCTGGATGGCCTGCTCGAACAGGGTGCCAGCATCTTGGAGATTCTCCGACTTTTCACGACCCTGGTTGAAGAGCGCGAGCGCTTCCTTCGAGGTTGTAAGCGGCATCTCCTTGCTTTGTGCGAAAAGGGCTGCCGGCGAAATGCAAAGCAGGAAAAGAACCGTCAGGCCCGCGGACCGAATCCTATAACGGGCATTACCTATAGACATACTTAGCTCCTTTGTGATTTGAGCTAAGACTTCAGATTGTCCGGTTGATTCCAGAGAAGCTGGGAAGGGAGGGAGCTCAAGCTCGATTCGGGCCGGACTGTATCACGCCCGATAGGGATCACCTAACGGGAGAGTTTCGTAACGGTCGAGATAGCCCTAACACTCAATTGGATCGTTTAGAAAAGGCCGCTCACTCGAGCGGCCTTCTTGTTTACTTGGTTTATGAATTGTCCAGAGTAATTTGGTAGGTGGTGTCTATGAACAAAAGAAGGGCCAGGCTTGCTGCCAGAACCCTTTGCTCGGGGCAACTTTCACTTGCCAAAACATTCTCCCTCTTTGCCGAATCCGACTTGGCGTCACGCTGCTGGATGTACCAACTATTTCTTTGGCGGCTTTAGCTCCCACAACACATTAACGATGACCCACTGCCCGTTGTATTTCGCCATGTGAAGATAGTCTATCCAGTCGGATGCGACCACTTTGACACTGGCGGCGTTCTCGAACACGTCAAGGATGGCGACTTCTTTCTGCTGTTTCTCTTTCGGCGTATCTTTCCCGCCTCCGCGCCTGGTTCCCTGCACCAGACTCATCGCGCTCATTTGATCCAGACGGCTGCGGCCCTCTTGATTCGAGCGCACAATTCGTTTGGCCAGCTCCGGGTGCAGCGCCCGTTCCATCCGTTCGGCGTTGCCTTCGTACCAACCTTCAATGTAATCGAGCGCCGTCTGTTTGATGGCCGCTTTGTCTGCGTCAGCAACCGGCGTTTGAGCTAGACTTCCGGAGTCTAAAGCCAGGAGAAGAAAAAGAGCTGAAAGTATTAATTTCATCTTACCTTCCTTTCGTCTGTGCGTGACTTTGGCCAGAGAACGCCAAAAACCACCCCTGTCTAACTTCGCTTTTGATTGACACACGGCTTCCTACTGCAGAGACGCCATATCGATCACAAAGCGATACTTCACGTCGCTTTTAAGCAGGCGCTTGTAGGCTTCATTGATCTGCTGAATCGGGATCATTTCGATGTCGGCGGTGATCCCGTGCTCGGCGCAGAAGTCCAGCATCTCCTGGGTTTCACGAATGCCGCCAATCCCCGAGCCCGCCAATTGATGGCGCCCAAAGATCAGGCCAAACGCAGAAACTGGAGATGGCTCCGGAGGAGCTCCCACAAGCGTCATCGTTCCATCTCGCTTCAATAGTGCGATGTAGGCGTTGAGATCGTGCGGAGCGGAAACAGTGTCGAGGATGAAATCGAAGGTGTGGAAATGTTTCTCCATCTCCGCGGCGTCCTTTGAAAGGATTACTTCGTGTGCACCGAGCCGCAATGCGTCCGCGGTCTTGTTCGGTGAGGTGGTAAACAACACCACGTGCGCGCCCAAAGCATTGGCGAACTTCACCCCCATGTGGCCCAGACCACCTAAACCAACCACGCCAACTTTCTGCCCTGCGCTAACCTTCCAATGACGAAGCGGCGAGTACGTAGTGATGCCTGCACATAACAGTGGCGCCACGCCAGCTGGATCAAGCTTCTCAGGCACCTTTAGGACAAATGCCTCATCGACAACAATGCTCTCGGAATATCCGCCGTATGTGACACCCCCGAGTACTTTGTCCTCTGAGTTGTAAGTGAAGACGGGAACGTTTAGGCAGTAATTTTCCAGCCCTTCTTTGCAGCTTTCGCAAACGCCGCACGAGCCTACGAGGCAACCGACGGCGGCTAGATCACCTTCTTTAAATTTCCTGACGTCACTTCCTATCTTCGTGACGCGTCCAACGATTTCATGACCGGGCACGCACGGATAAACGGTAGGCATCACTTCATGCCACTCATCGCGCACCTGATGAAGATCCGAGTGGCAGACGCCGCAATATAAAATTTTGATCTGCACGTCCTGCGGCCGTGGGGCGCGTCGCTTAATGGTTGCGGGCGCCAGTTCCGCATCCGCGCTTTGAGCACCATAGGATCTGGCAGTGTATGTTGTTGCTTCCTCGGCAACGTCTCTTGCCGGAGCGGTTGAGGTCGTTTCGTTCATGTTAGTAATCTCCTTAGTGGAATAGCATTGCACAAAAAGTCGCCAGGATCGAAACGGTGAAACAAACGAATTCAGAACCCGGAGCGATAGCGACGGGATGCCAAAAACAACTAGTCTTAAAACGGTGGTAAATCAGTAGCATCCGGAATCGTTGTGACGATGATCCGTCGCTACCGCTCCGGGTTCTGAAATGTCATGCGATCAGACCCTCACCCGCTCAGAAAGCCTTCGTAATGTCTTTGATGGACTATTTCAGGACATTGGCACGTCTTAAGGGAGCGTGGGAACCAGGTTTTGAAGCGGAATTCAACTATTGGACGGCAAATCTCACAACACTGACCGTGCTACAATGCCAGCGGCTGAGAGAACCTCATCCAGCTCCGGTTGGTCTCATTCTCGCTTGCCTAAGATTTTTCTTGCCAGCAAAACCCCTGCCTTTTAAGGTAACGATGCGAGTCGGTCGGTGAATTTCGCGCGCGCTAGTAAACCGCTAGTAAATATGTCAAAAGTAGCTGAGGAGAGACTGGAGTTGGCTAGCAGTGACGGCGACGCAGTCGACGGCGAACCTGTGGTCGATTTGCGCCGTGAGTCTAAAAGTAAGGCGGCTAGAATTAAGGGCATTGTAGCGGAGGCTATCGATACCTGGCTCTCCGGCACTGAGCGGGCCTCTTTTGAGGACTCACCTGAAGTACGCGAAGCTCGAGCTATGGCTCGGCGCTACCGTTATCCTTACGTGGACTTATTTGCCACTGGAGGAAGTTCCCCAATAGATAGTTCACTTGTGGAGGAGTTTCCTGTTGAGCTACTGGTGCGGCATCAGTTTGTACCTTTGCGACGAGAAGGCAACCGACTCCACATTGCGATCTCCGATCCCGCCGATCTGCATAAACTAGATGAATTGGAAATTGCGCTTAAGAGTCGTTTAGTGCCTCACGTCGCCACGGCCGGAGCAATTGAACTTTTCCTGCGCAGAAGTGATACGACGCAACGAGTCCTTCGCGAGGCGGCCTCAGATTTTCGCATCTCCCTGGTCAAGGAAACTGAAAACGGCGAAGAAGTTCTAAACCTCGACAGACTGGCCACCGATGCCGAGATGTCTCCAATCATCAAACTCGTAGACACGATCATTTTTAATGCTTTGGAATCGCGGGCCTCGGACATTCATATTGAAACCGGTGACACGGCCGTCTCTGTTAAGTTTCGTATCGACGGTGCCCTTTACGAAAAGGTTGATCCGATCGATGTGGCTTATCACAGTCGATTGATATCGCGAATTAAGGTGATGTCGGAACTCGACATCGCCGAGTGCCGCGTACCTCAGGATGGTCGCTTTCGCGTGCGCTACAAGGGTCGTAACGTCGATTTCCGCATCTCGATCATGCCGACTGGTTACGGCGAAGATGCCGTTATTCGCATACTAGACAAGGAACAGATCAACGAAGAGTTCCGCAATCTGCGCCTTGATGTAATTGGTTTTTCTGAAGACGACCTGCAAAAGTTTCGACAATTTATTTCGGAACCCTATGGAATGGTGCTGGTAACGGGACCGACAGGATCGGGCAAGACAACCACGTTGTATGCTGCCCTCAATGAAATCAGAAATACGCAGGACAAGATCGTGACGATCGAGGATCCGATCGAGTATCAGTTGCAAGGCATTACGCAGATTCCAGTGAACGAGAAAAAGGGCCTGACGTTCGCTCGAGGGTTACGATCCATTCTGCGGCACGACCCCGATAAAATCATGATCGGCGAGATCAGGGACCAGGAGACCGCGCAGATTGCTATTCAGTCCGCTTTGACCGGCCATCTGGTTTTTACCACCGTGCACGCCAACAACGTCATCGATGTGATTGGACGTTTTCTGAACATGGGTGTTGAGCCCTATAACTTCGTTTCGTCGCTCAACTGCGTGCTGGCGCAACGACTGGTACGCCTGATTTGTCCTGCCTGTAAGCGACCATATCGTCCTTCCAGTGATGAACTCTTGCAATCAGGCTTGGAAGGTGCCGAGTACAGCAACCGCATTTATTACGAGAGTCCGGGTTGCCTCCATTGCAACCACACTGGATACCGAGGCCGAACAGCGATCCATGAGTTGCTCGGATTGACCGACACCATTCGGGAATTAATAGTCGAGCGACGACCCGCATCGGAAATACGCCGCGCCGCCCAAGCCGAAGGACTACTAAGTCTCCGGGCTTCAGCGCTTGCGAAACTTACAGCAGGACTTACCAGCTTGCGTGAGATCAACCGAGTAACGTTCGCCGAGGGGGCCAAGCAGTAATCAATTGGCCGCGGACGCCTTTGATTCACTTGGTCACTGTGTTTAGTCGCACCCACAACTAAGGAGCCCAGCCAACATGGAAGAGCGAAGAAAATCACGGCGCATCGACCTGAATTTACCCGCTCATTGGGAAACAGAATCAGGCGTTTATGAAGGAACTGTCATCAACTGCAGCGAGGGCGGATGTTTCGTGCAAGCTGTTGTTGAAGAACCCGGCGACGAACCGGTGAAGCTTGCAATCAAGCTACCCGATGGAGGCGACATTCAATTGTGGGGCACTGTGGCTTACTACCTACCTACAATGGGTTTTGGTTTGCGGTTTACAGGTCGTTCTGGTGAAAGCCAATCAATGCTCAACCGCTGGCAAGATTTGTTCGCTGGGTTCCTCCCAGGCAATCCTGAAAGGGTCTGATCAGATTCTAAGTTCTGTAGGGCGGCGCTCTGTGGCCGCAGGCGCGGCTTACATCTACGAATTCTGAGAGCGGGTGCGAACGAGAAACGCTAGTGAGGTGGACAGAAAATGCCGGCCTCAGCTTCGGAAAGGGCCTGGCATCATGCCAGGCCCTTCTGCACAAGAACCCTTCAATTACAAATTCCTTTATTGAAAAGGTTAGGCGCACTTCCGTATCCCCGAGCCTGATTCGAGTTCTTCCGCAACGAAAGATACTGCCTAATTTCTTCTAACTGAGTAATGGCGGGGTTGAACTTCAGCGGGCATGTCGTTCTTATGAGGGGACATCTGCGCCGGTATCGACGGTAGGCTGACTTTTTTCTTGACAATCGAATTCACACCGCATATAGAGTGCCGCGTATTCTCAGTTTTTTTTAACGTGCGGCTCATCCACTCGCACATGAGTTCGCCCCTCCCTTAATTCATTTCCCGACGACCGCCCGGAAATTTTGCAGCTACGTTTGCAGCTGCCGGCAAGTCTTTTTGAATCCTTTGAAGCGTTGCAGCAGAACAGCCGCTGTCTAAGGCCTCATAAGATTTCCGTTTTCCGATCTACTCCAGTGGAACTGTCAAATTCCGAGAGGAGCGACAACTATGATCCGGCTAAATTCATGCAACGGCAGGGAGAGGTCTATTCCAGCGAGAACCAGTCTCTTGTTCGCTCAGTGCCGAGCCCACTTCCGACGTGCCGCACTTCTTGCGTTCGCTACAGCTGTGCTCTTCCTGCTCCCAAGTTTGAACCGAGCCCAGTCGGTCCAGTACACCCATGACAAGCCGGACCAAACGCTGCGTAGTTCCATGCGAGTCGATCCGTCTACTTTGGGGCTGAGTATTGAAGTGCCGATAGCCAGTTATCCGGGACGAGGCGGCGCCAGTGTGCCTATCAGCCTGTCTTACTCTTCAAAGCAGTGGCGGGCTGATTATTACGACTCGTGGCTGAGCAACGGCGGCAATCTACGTACGGAGTCGTATTTGAGATTCAGCGAGTGGGCCAGAGCGGGCTGGACCACAAGCGCTGACGTTCCGACCATTGAATGGACCGGTCACGGGCAACTCTTCAATTCGAATGGGAATGTGCCTTGTGACAGTTGTGCCGGTTCTGGCTCTTATTATGTCAATCGCCTTCATGTGCACATGCCTGGAGGTAGTTCCCATGAACTTCGTATCAATGATACGCCAACGACCACGCTGACTTATGCGGGGACTTATTACGCCGTCGACGGATCGAACCTGCGCTACGAGGCTTCTTCAATTTCAGACGGCGTGCTCTATCTGCCTAACGGCTCGCGTTATGTCTTAGGCAACAACATTTGCCAATACGTTGATCGGAACGGCAACACGCTCAATTATTATGTGTCGAGTAGACAATGGATTGATACACAGGGTCGTGTTTTAGACATGCCGCTGCCAGCCTCACCCAGCGCGACTACGTACACATACAATCTACCCTCAACCACCGGGACACCGCTGACTTACAGACTCCGCTGGAGCACATTAGAAAACGCGCGAACAGATCCGAACGACCCCTTGCGCTATATCACCAATATGACTTTTTTTATTACCGAGAGTTTCACTCCGCGCACCCCGGCCTTGTTCATTGGCGATTATGAAAATCGCTTATATGACCTGAATGGAGCAGGGCTCTTTAATCCCATGGTGCTGGCAGAAATTATTCTGCCAAATGGCCAGCATTATCTGTTCAGTTACAACGTCTGGGGCGAGCTTACAAAAGTTACTTATCCAACTGGAGCCTATGAGCGTTTCGATTATGCGGCGATCCCGGGAGTGAGCTTTTTGAAGCCACATAATGCGCAAGCCAATCGGGGAGTTATCGATCGATGGCTCAGCCCCACTGGGAACAGCACTGATGAAGTGCACTGGCACTACGTTGCGTCAGCAGGTTCCTCCGTTCTTACTACCAAAACAACCGCGCCTAATAACACAGTCACTGAACGGACGATGCGCGCGGAGACTGATGAGGTCTTTTATGCCTATGGGTTTTCGGATCCGAAGCTGGGCATGCTCATTGAGGAACGTGTCTGCGCGCCCAACTGCAAGACCGGAACGCTCCTGAAACGCACACTCACGGAATGGGAGAGTTCTGGCCCACTCCTGGACGGCTGGCCAACGGCGGGTCGTAATCCGCGTATCAAGAAGCAGGTGAACGTTGTGGCGGACACTGGGACCGGTAGTGCGCTCACTTCAACGACCACGATGGACTACGACGCTGACTTGAATGTCACCGCCACAAATCAGTACCACTTCAACACCATCACCCAAAGTGAGGCTCGGACATTGCCGATCGGATCGATCTTACCAGGTGTATTGTTGCGCACTACTGAGACAACCTATCTTGTAAACGACCCAGCCTATAGCTCAGCAAAGCGCGACGAGTATCGCAATCGGAACCTGCTGAGTTTGCCCACGTCAGCGCGGGTGAGGATCGGCATAGACAAATTTGCAGAAACGATAACACGCTATGACAACGATGATGGGAATGGAGGAGAAGGTCCGCATCCTTTGTTGACTTACCCTGGAACCATCGATAACTGGAGCGCAACGGGAAACATCCGCGGCTTGCCAACAACGCATCGCATCTGGCTTAAGCTAAATGAGACCCAAAGCTATCTGGAAACTCACACGCAATATGATCAGTTCGGCAACGTCAGAAATACCTGGGATGCCAAAGGTAATCTGTCACAAACGATATACTCCAGCAATTATTCGTATGCCTACCCGACGACTTCGATCACCGCAGTGCCTGATCCGTCTGGTGTTTATGGTTCACCAACAGCTCTGACCACGAATGCCGAATATAACGCTAATACAGGTTTGATGACCTTACTGATGAATCCCAACAATCAAACCACGAGCTATACATACGACGCCATCAATCGACTGCAAACAGTTACGCGACCAAGCGGAGGTGGATCGACCAGTTATTTTTATAGTGACACTCCGGGAAATCTGTTCGTGCGAGCGCTAACATCGATCGATGCGACGCGCGTGACGGAAACCTACCAGTATTTTGACAAGCTCGGCAGGGCAAATCGCTCTTTTGTCCACGTCGGCTCCGGAAATTACATCACATCCGATACGCAATTTGATTCCGTGGGCAGAGTTTGGCGAGTGTCGAATCCATACCAATCAACAGGTTCAGGAAGCGCCATCAACCCATCCGAACTTTGGACTTCGAACTCTTACGATTACCTCAGCCGCGTGATTTCGGTGACAACCCCTGACGGCGCACAAGCTTTAACTTCATATGGCGCAATAACAAGCGGAACGACCCTGGGAACAACTGTCACAGCAACGGATCAGGTGGGAAAGAAACGGCGAACCGTTTCCGATGCTGCTGGACGTTTGATCCGCGTTGACGAACCTGGTGTCAACAATAATCTCGATGACGGTGGTGTTCCAGTTCAACCGACGAACTACACCTACGACGTGTTAGATAACCTGATCACCATCATCCAGGGTAGCCAAACCCGCTATTTCAAATATGATTCACTCAAACGCCTGGTTCGCGCTCGCAATCCTGAGCAGGCCGTCGTCAACACCAACTTGGACATGACCGACACACCAACCGGGAACTCTCAATGGTCGATCGGTTACGAATATGACCTGAACGGTAATCTGACAAAGAAAACTGATGCGCGTAATGTCATCGCTGACTACGCCTACGACAGTCTCAATCGCAACACCACCGTTAATTACTCGGATTCAACTCCTGATATTTTCCGTAAATACGACTCCGCATCAAACGGCAAAGGGCGGCTCGCGCAAATATGGCAGAGCGGCGCCACCACTTCCGCGACTTATATTGACAGCTACGACTCAATGGGTCGGCCCTTGGTGCAAAGGCAAAAGTTCGAAACCAATGGTGTCGATTATCGAACGACGCGCACCTATAACCTAGCGGGCAGCGTCACTTCGCAGACTTATCCTTCAGACCGGACTGTAACTTACACATACGATGACGCCGGTCGCACCGCGGGCTTCAGCGGCACTCTGGGCGACAGCCTCACCCGAACCTACGCAACCGGAATTACCTACAGTCCCTGGGGAGGCTTAAGCCGAGAACAGTTTGGCACCGATATCCCGCTTTACCACAAGCAGCGTTACACGAACAGAGGTCAACTCTGGAATATGGCGATGTCGACAGTTACTGATGAGGAGAATTGGAACCGGGGCGCGATCGTCAATTACTACTCGCTCACGAACTACGTCGGCGGTGGAACGGGGACTGATACCAATGGCAACGTCTATGTCCAACAACACTGGATTCCGCACAACGATCAAATGAGCCCCTCGACGATGCATCAGCAAAACTACGCTTACGATTCATTAAACCGACTCTTCTGGGTGGGAGAGTATTTGAACGGTGGAACACATACGGGAGGCCAGGCCTTTTTGTATGACCGTTGGGGTAACCGCCGAATCGATCCGGTTAGTTGGGGTACGGGCATAAACGAAAAGCAGTTCGACGTAGACCCTGCGACTAACCGACTCGAGGTTCCTGATTCTCAAAGTGGTGAGATGAGCTACGACTTTGCTGGAAATCTGACAACTGACAGCTATAGCGGAAACGGCAACAGGACTTACGATGCTGAGAATAGGATGACCTCCGCTCAGGGAATCAACCAGGGCGCCTGGCAGTATTACACTTACAACGCCGATGGTCAGCGAGTGCGACGCAAGGTGAATGGTGAAGAGATTTGGCAAGTCTATGGAATGGATGGCGAGCTCCTCGCCGAATATGCGGCCAATGCCACCGCAACGAATCCACAGAAGGAATATGGCTATCGCAACGGCCAGTTGCTGGTGACGGCTGAGTGCCCTAGTGGCCCTCAGCCCCTTCTCGCCGACGATTTCAACGACAATGTGCGGGATCCGGCGAAGTGGAATTTGTATGCGTCAGGACCAAATCCCAGCCCGACCTACGAGCAAAACGGACACTTGGAGATTCAGTCGCAATACAGCGCGACGGACAGCAACTACGGAGGTTATGTCACAGCGGCCACTCACAATCTGAACGGCAAACAGACAAGTGTTGAGGTTGTGGCCCCAACGACGAACAACGGCGGCGGCGGGAACTACGCGGGACTCTCGTGGGGCGATTCACCGTACAAAGTCATGTTGGCCTATAACTACATTTACTATGACAATAGCGGCTTCTATTTCGACCCGGTGCGCGACCGCTATATTCGCCTGCGCGACGACCCCACCACGCAAACGGTCTACTACGAAAGCAGCACGAACGGCGTGACTTGGGAGACTCGCGCATCTCGCTGGCGTGGCGGGGCCAGTCTGGACTACACGGTGCGGCTCTATAACGGTAACACCGCAGGTTGGACGTCTGTTGATCTGGTGAAATTTGACAACTTCCGACTCGAAGTGAGTGGAGTGAGTGGTTCGCAGGGATCAGCGATTGCCAAAATCAACTGGCTAATGGCCGATCACCTCGGTACACCGCGGATGATCTTTGATCAGACTGGTTTGCTAGCCAATGTCGAGCGTCACGACTACTTGCCCTTTGGCGAAGAGTTATCTGCCGGAGTGGGCGGCCGCAGCGCGGAGCGTGGCTACGAAGAGCATACGGTCCGGCAAAAGTTCACAGGTAAGGAAAGGGATGGGGAAACGGAACTGGATTATTTCCTGGCAAGATACTATTCCAGTAGTCAAGGGCGATTCTTAAGCGCCGATTCTGTCGCTGGCGCAATCACCAATCCACAAACGCAAAACCTGTATGCTTATGTTCACAACAATCCCTTGCAGTACATAGATCCGAGCGGTCATCTTGCAGTTGGCCTGGGAGCAGGCGGCCATAACGATAACTTCAAAAAAGATCGGCCGAATGAAGCTTATTTGGGAAACTTGTTTGAATTACCACTTGGTCTTTGCGGTACGGGTTGCTCCCAGGGTGGTCAGCAGCCGCAGCGTCCACCAGGGCAAAAACCGCCAACTGAGTTGGGGCCTAATGGAGAACTTCCCGTTGATGGCGACGCCGTCTTGGTAATCGACGCTACACCTGCTTCAAAAGCGCCATTTATCCCGAACGAAAATCCTGGAGAAAACTTTCTCGAACGATACTTGTATTCGCCAACTACGACGATCTTAGAAGTCGTGGACTGGACATCAAAAAATGTTCGTAAGTTTGGTTACGCCGTTGCACCTGATTACGTTTACGTCAATGCTGGTGTTCCCCTAGTCATGAGTGGCAGCCTTCAATACAGTAAGGATAAGCGGCTTTACTATTCATTCGTCGGGCCCACGGGAGGCGTCAAAAATATGAAGTTCGGTGGCCAGGCGGGTGTTGCTTATTTCGCAACGACTGAAATGACGGAGGCACAAAGGGACGGCTCAATTCAAGGACCCGGGATAAACGCCGCCGTTCCCCACACCCCCTTCGGCGCCTACTTCCCACTTCAAGGGACTCCGGCCGTAACGTTGGGTTTCCCTTTTAGTGCCGGAGTTAATGGCTCGCTTACGCGTCCGTTTCCTTAGGTTGAGTAATGTGGAGCAGAATAAGAAAAGTTCTGGTTCTTGCGGTCATGGCGCTGATTGTTTGCACCTCGGGTTGTAATCCGAGGGAGATGCCGGGCTTTAAACAGATGGCCAAGCGGCAGGAAGAAAAGACAACAAGGGAAACGGAAGAGGCAATTAAGAAATCTCCTGCCCTCCAGGAACTCGACCGCCTATGCACTCAAGAAATTCCCCGACCCGCAGGGTTCGTTCCTATTAACAAGTATCGGGACCTACATGGCGAACGGTTTCTGGGTTACGGTTATCATTCTCCAGACGATTATCCAAGCGTGAAGAGCTTTTATATTAAGTACTTCAGTGAGCATGGCTGGCAGCTTACTAAGCAGATGGAGAGCAGTTGGGGTCAGCCGCAAATAGAATTTCGTCGTGGTCCTTTTCTGGCCAGAATCTACGATTTGGGTGGGCGCGAGATAAAGTATTCGCTACATTGTGAAAAAGTATCAGAAGCAATTGGCGGAACACCCTAATCCTCCAGCGTGAGATTAGAGACTTCGACGCATGTATTGGTTTATCTTCTTGAAACAGTCTCCCCACCCCCAAACTTTCCGTTAGCCGACATGTCAACCAGAGATTAGTAACTAAGTTCTCGTTGACGTGATTGCGCGTCTTAACCCGCTTAGGATCAGCCTGTCTTCAAGCTCATTTACCCCCGATAACCACTTGATTGCCCGGTCCGAGTACTTCCTTAAGAGTCGAAGCACGCACTATCGCTCTCTTCTGGCGGAATCCCCAGCCTACAATGTGGCAGGCCACATTGAGGAAGAAGCCGTTCAAAGCGAGAATGATTTCGTGCACGGAGTGTTCTCCAAGACTGACTATTATCCGGGTTTGCTTCGCCAGATAGTTCTCAGATAAGACGAAAGTAGACGTGCCCAAGCTTTGACCGGATAATCAACCAACATGTCCATCCTGATTGCCGAAGACAACGTCGCACAGCGACATTACCTGCGCGGAATTCTGGAGAAAGAGTTTCCCTCTCATGCGCCGCTCATTGAAGCCAGCGACGGCGAAGAGACGGTAAGGCTGGCACTCGAGAGCAGACCGGAAGTCTGCATACTCGACATCCAGATGCCGAAGCTGTCAGGTGTAAAAGCAGCGCGCGCGATCTGGAACGAGTTTCCCAAAGCTCGGATAATCTTCTGGACTCAGTTCCCGCATGAGATCTACATCAACGAGATCCGCAAGATCGTTAAGTCGGTGAATCCGCCGCCTGCTTACGGTTTCATTCACAAGAACAATCCTGAGTCTCGCTTTCTGCGGTTCGTGGCTTCGGTGCTCGAAGACGGCGCGGACATGATCGATCCCGCTTTCAAAGACTCGTTCAAGCGGCCACTGCTGACTGAGTTTGAAGCCGAAGCGCTTTACTATCTCGCGCTCGGGCTTTCCAACTGGACGATTGCGCGAAAGTGTTCGCTGAGCCTGCGTGGAGTTGAAAGCCGCCTGGCAACGCTTTACGAGAAGCTCTTCGTTTCTGCTGCAGAGGGCACAGAGCATGAAGCTTACGACAAGCTCGCTTACAACATCCGCACCCGCGCGTTCTTCGAAGCGTTAAGACGTGGTCTGCTGAACAATGATGAGCTTGAGAAGGCTGCCGTCGACCTGGAAGGTTGGATCGAACGTGATCGGAATCGGTTTCTTGAAGAACAGAAACGCGAGGCGGGGGGAAAGAAACGGGACGCGGAGACGCGAAGATAAGGCGACGCGGGACGCGGAGACGCCGAGACGTGGAGAGGTGAAGGCGGGAGCGGAGCATCGACCGGACCAATTAGGGTTTTGTTTAGTGTCGGTTCGTGAGATTTTGTGGTTCGCTCTTATTGTTAACCTAAAGGCTCTCTTACCGTCGCTGCGAAAGACGAACCACTAAACCTCACGAAGTAACACTAAGAACGGGGCTCGCGAAATCACTTGAAAAGACTTCCATCGCCTGAACATGAAGCTCAGTTTTTGCCATTTGCTTACTGTCTTGTTCTAGCAGCTTTCTGCTTACTGCTCCTCACGCTCTTACTCGAGCCCGTTACCCTTTCATTAGCTCAAGAGTCGCAGCCATCTCCATCGCCGAGTCCATCACCTTCGCCTTCCCCTTCCCCATCACCCTCGCCCTCACCGACACCAGTAACTGGTTTGCATCAATGGGGCGCGGTGACTTTGTTTCACGGCCTGCCATCCGATCGCGTGCGCGCAATCGCCCAAGGTATCGATGGGGCAATGTGGTTTGGAACGGAGGGTGGACTAGCGAAATTTGACGGGCGCCGAACCCAGGTCATTAAAGATCCCTCACTGCCCGGCACTCGCGTGCTTTCGCTTAAGACCGACGAGGCCGGAACCCTTTGGGTTGGCACTGACTCCGGCGCGGCCCGCATCGTCGGCAGCAGGATCGACAACATTGGCGAGACGGCCGGGAACGCGATCAGCGCGATCCTCATCTGCAGATCCTGGTCGAATCCTCCTCGCAACCGAACAAGGGAAAATCTTCGAATGTAGAACAAAGCAAGATGGCGGAATCCAGACTCAGTCCTTATTGCCGGCAACTTTGGAAAGTGCAGATCGCGAGAGTCCCGGACCGTTAGTCCTCACCAGTCTTACAGCAGTCGACGGCAAACTTCTTGTCGGATCTCTTAGTCGCGGCGTGCTGACGATTGAAGATGGCAACGCGAGCGAAGAACCCAAGCCTGCTGCTTTTTTTGTTCGGGCGATCGCCGCAGACGACGACGGAACTCTCTGGGTCGGCGCGCGCAGCAGGAGAGATGAGCCGGGACTCTTCAAAGGAGAAAACAGCAATCTAAAACGAAACGAAGCGCGGACTGGGACGGTGTTGTCGATCCAGCAGATTGGCAAAGCGATGTTTATAGGAACTGATGGTCAAGGCGTGTTTCGTTTCGAGAATAATAAGTTTGAGCGGCTTACGTTTGACGGCACCGCTGGCGGACTCCGCTCGGATCGCATCTATGCAATCTTCCCGGATCGTGAAGGGGTGATCTGGTTCGGCACTGATCGCGGTGTCTCTCGTTTTGATCCCAACGCGCCGCGAGTCGAAACTGTCAGCACGGTCGCCGACAGCAATTTCGTCCGCACACTCTTTCAGGCTTCAAACCGTCAACTCTTTGCCGGAACCAATCGTGGTCTCTTCGTTTACGACGAAAAACTTCGGATTTGGAATCCCGTTGAGTCTCAAGCTCGCAACATTATCTACGCACTGGCGGAGGACGACTCACACAACTTGCTAGTCGGTTCAGCGAGCGGCTTTTACGTAAGCCAGCAGCGGCTAACCGGCAACACCACCGAAGCCTATACATTCACGCGCCTCACGACGGGCTCGGGTGCGGCTGATGCCGCCGGCGGCGTCCGTGCTATCGCGCGATTTCGCGGGCAAACCTTCATCGCGAGTTTTGGTAGGGGCGTTGAACAGTATCAGGATGGTCGCATCAAAAATGTTTGGCCGAGGCAAGCGCCGTCAGAAGTAATCAGTCTATTTGCTGATGGCGATTCGCAAATGATTGTCGGCACGGTCAAGGATGGAATCGTTTTCTTCGATGGTCAGCGCAGCAAGGCCGATCCAGCGCTCGGTGAGTTTGAGGGCGTGGCCATCCGCTCAGTTACGCGCACTCGCGACAACACACTTTGGGTAGCTACAGCTCGTGGCGTGTATTTGTGCCCGCGCGAACAACCTTGTTCGATTGCAGCCGGCGGCAATGATGCCCGCGCAGTTGTTGAGGGAGCCGATGCCGGCAAAACTGAAGTATGGTGCGCAACCACCGGCGCCGGCCTGCTAAAAATATCGCTCGATAGCGTCGGGCCTGTTGTCTCGCAGCTAGACGCGGAACAGGGACTACCCTCGCAGAACGCTTTTGCGGTTTTGCCGCAGCCTGATACCAATCTTGTATTCATTGGAACTAATCGCGGAGTTGTCCGCTATGGTCCGGGACATACAACTCCGACGCTGTACGCGACTCGCATAATCAGTAAACGCGTTCATCAACCTGCGGAATTGAGCGCCGGGTTGAATCTCGAGTATCCGCAGAACAGTTTGCTGCTCGACGTGGCCGCGATTAGCAGCCGCACATTCCCGGAACAGTTCCAGTATGCATTTGTACTGACGAAGGCCGGCGGACAAACAATCCAGCAACGGATTTCTCGCGAGTCGGAGTTTGCGATGGAAGGATTGCAGCCGGGCAAGTATCGGGTGGTGGCCCGCGCCTTCACCAAAGATCTTGTTCAATCCGAGCCGTTGTCTTTCGAGCTCACGATTGCCAAAGCTCCCTTCCCCTGGACGTCTACGGCGCTGGCAATCCTGCTGGCCCTCACGCTGCTGGCCCTGCTTTGGGCGCTGCTCGAACGAAAACGCATCGTGCGCACGAGCGCGGCCCTCGTTGCCGCCAACCATGAATTGGCAGACGCACGACTGAATCTGGCGAACGAGGCCGAGCGGGAACGACGCCGCATCGCTCGCGATCTTCACGATCAAACACTAGCGGATCTGAGAAATCTGCTGCTGTTGACGGATCAGCTGCCGCGAAGCGCGCCTAATCAGCCGGTAGACACCAGCGCCTTGCGCGGCGAAATCGAAGATATTTCCCACGAGGTGAGGCGCATTTGTGAAGACCTTAGTCCTTCGGTTTTGCAGAACGTCGGTTTTTCAGCGGCACTCGAGTTTGCTTTGTCGCAGGCGGTGCAACACGCGCCAGTAGCCAATAAGTTTACATATGAGTTTGTTTGCGATGAGCAACTCGAAGAACAAACAAACCTTCCGGCTAATGTGCAGATGCAAATTTACCGAATCACTCAGGAGGCGGTTAACAATTTGTGCCGGCATGCGGCGCCGCGGCATGTGAAGATGGAAGTATCCTCTTCGCTCAAGCGGAGCTTTCATTTTGAAACTGGAAGATGATGGACGCGAGTTCGATCCAACTGCGATTAGAAACTCCGATGGTCGTGGGTTGGCAAACATGCGCGCGCGCGCCAGGTTGATCGATGCAGAAATCTCGTGGGCCAGGCGGGCGGGCGGTGGCACCGTGTTTACCTTGAAGCGGCCCGGAAAGAATTCGACTAAGTAATCTATCTGTTGGGCATCTCCCGATCTCGTTGAACCATCACTCAAGAATTAGCCAGCAACTCAACTTCAGTCACCTCACATTGGGAAGGGGGTCTTATTGCCGATTGCCGATTGCCGATTGTTGATTGCCGATTGTGCCCACCGCGTGATGGAGGACCTAATCGGCAGTTGGCAATCGGCAATCGGCAGTTTACTTAGGCCTTCTTGTTTTGCTCAAGAGGTGATCGTCGATTGTCGTTAATTACACGCTCGAGCGGTCGGTAAAGCTGAAACATCAGGAGCGGCAATATCATTAGTAACGGAGTCAGTACCACAAAGAGCGAGTGTTCCAGGAATGCGTGCCCCTGACTATAGGCGCCGTTGGCAAAGGGAATGCCCAGGGTAATGGCGTAGTAGAGCATCAGCGGAAAAAGGGCTCGCCGGAACAGGCCCACACGAGCCCCAATGAAAGTTGTTTGCGAACTCTCTGAACCGAACTTTTCGCTTACCACAAACAGCAAGAGCAGGAATCCAAAGTAGATGAAGATCCCCTCGAAGCGGTGCAGTTGATTTGCCGTTAAGCCAAACTCCAGGGGCATGTCGCGTAGCAACAGCGAAGAGGAAATGCGAACGGTGTTGGCAACGAGCGTCGACAGGTAGGCCAGGAATGCCATCGCTGCGAAGAAGCTCCAAGCTACTTGCTTCCCTCGATCTCGCCAGAGCTTTCTAAACGAAAGCATTAAGAACGACGTGATCAGGAAATTGACACCGGCACACGACGCAGCGATCAGGAAAGTGTGATCGCTGCTCATGTATCCAGCATAGGATTCAAATGCAAAACTCGTCCCCGTGATGAATTCCACCAGGGCAGTTGTCGGGGCCAGAATCCAACGCAGCTCGTTCACGCTTGCCGTTGAGTAGTACAGCTTAATTAACGCCGCCGCGCCAACTATGACAACCAACTGCGCCGCGGCTTTGGATTTTACTTTTCGTTTCATGATTCGCTTTTCATTCACACCCGGTTCAGCCGGGTGATTCGAATAACAAAATTGCGGCGAACCGTTTCAACGGCTTAGATTTCTCCTGGGAATCAGAAACCGTTGAAACGGTTCAGAAGCTACAAGTACAGTCCTTGTCACCCGGTGGAAACCGGCTGTGAATAAGAGCGCCTTCGGGCACGCAGGATCGTAATCACTCCGATGAGCAATGCGACCGCCACTAGAGACACGAGCTCCGGTTCACTTCCGACCGCGAGGTTGCTTACTCCTACTGGCAGCGGCAGCGGTTGTTCCACATCCTCGGCACCTTGAGAATTCCTCACCTGTTCGCGAACTGCGATGAAAGAGGTGTATTGGGTCAGCAGATTGTACTTAAGCCCCAGCGCCGTAATTTCCTTCACTTGATCTGCCGAGACGTCGCTGGATCCATAGTCCGACAGTTCACTGATTCGGGAACGCGCCCACAAGTATCGCAGCGCTCGATTGCCTTCATCGGCCTGGGCGTCGGCCACATTGAGACTTGTTAAGAAGTCGCCGCGCCCGGTTTTGCCGATCAACTCGAAGGTTCCTGTCACTGGTCCTCGCCACTTGCCGAAAATAATCACCGGCCGTTGTGACAGCAAATCCGGTAGCTTCGCCGGATAGACATCGTAAGTATCAAAACCGAGGGACCGGACTTGAATGTCGGTCAAGACCGGAGACTGAATGTATTCACGGAATTTCGCCGCTATCGCTGGAGCCTGCGCTTCCTCAGTCACGATGAAGGGCTCGCCCATTCCGGCTTTCGCCACACCCTCGATCAGGTAACGATTTACCGAGGAGCCGATCCCGAACGAGAACACATTGCACTCGTTAAGATTTTCGCGAATGTAATCGAAGACTCCCTGCTCGCCTGAGATGTAGCCGTCAGTTACAAGCACCACGCTGCGCGAGACGCTTCCTTGCCGGGGAATGTTCATCGCTTGTGTGATTGCTGAAAGGAGCTCGGTACCACCGCCACCGCGCTGTTGCTCAATCAAGCGAATCGCCTTCGTGATGTTTTCCTGGTTTGCCGGAAGCGATGTCTCAGAAAGCACGGCAGCGTCACCAGCGAACAAGACGACATTGAAAAGATCCGTTGGTCGTAAGTTGCCGATCAAATCGCGCAGCAGCTGTTTGGAAGTATTCAGCGGGAAACCCTCCATCGAACCCGAAACGTCCACGACAAAAATGTACTCACGCGCGGGAATTTCGTCAGCCGTTACTCGCTGTGGTGGTTGCGCCATGTAAAGAAAGAAATTTTCGTCTTGACCCTGATAAAGGATCAGCCCAGACGCAATTTGGCTCCCTGCCAAACGGTAGTGCAGCACAAAGTCACGATTCGCCTGGAATGGTTCAGCATCGTCCAATGTCAGCTGGGCGACCGTTGAACTTATCCACTGCGGAGAAATCTTGTGGGAGGTACAGCTGAGCTCCTGGATCGGAAGTCCCGCGGAGATTCGGGTTGAAATGTGGAGCGTGCTGGTGGCTTCATCGCCCTTCCCCAAATAAGGACTCTTAACCCAGCGATCTTCTTTGCGCGCATCTGCAGCTTTTTCCGAAGAATATCGAGGTCCGACAACGGTCGGAAACACCACTTCATAGACTCCGTCTGTCGGCACCAGCAACTCGGTATAGCGAAGCTCAATGTCAATTTGATCTCCGGGCATAACATTGGCCAGGCTCATCGCAAACACATTGGGGCGGTTTTGCTCTAAGAGGGATGCGCTTTTCCCCTCCTCCCTGGCTTTGTCGAATTCCTGTTTTGCTGCTTCGCGTTCTTTGATCTTGGCAACAATAATCTCATCGCCGATTCGCATGCGCATCGCATAAACGGCGGCACGCGTGGACGCCGGAAACACATAGGACGCATTGATCGGACGGGAACCTTCATTTCGATATGTCTGTACTACCTGAACATCCGCGATAACTCCGGAAACGGCTATTTCCACGCGGGTGTCCTTAAGAGGTAAGCGATCTACGCTGGGATCTCCCTGCACAAAAAAATACGGCGCAAGTGTTTTGTCTAACTGCTCGTCAGCGCCGGTTTCCTGCGCGCGGGCAGGGACGCAAAGGCAGAAAACTGCAATCGCGATCAGAACCAGGCGAATAGTCTGTAAATTGAATTGATTGGCGTTCGTCGTCATGGCATCAGCTCCAGTAGTTTGTAGAGGGAAGACCCTCGATTTCATGCTGGGTGATGCTAGGGCGTGCCGGAGTTTGCGGTAATGTCAGCCCCCACAGGCTCGAACCGTAATAACCACACCGGGTGAGGTCCGTACTACGGCGAATTGGAAATGGCCTGCCATTGGATATTTCCCCATATTGGGAACCTGGAACAGGACGACAACGATGAGTTGCAATCGGCCAATGGGCGCCACTACCTCCTTCCCTGAAAGTGTGGTAGCGTACCGAGCGCACTCCCCCACAATCTGTAATCTGTTAGCGACTTTGCCCCCGAAGTTCGTTCGGCCGTCTCAAATACCCCTTGAGACAACTCTCCTCAGACATCGAATCAAACGGGAGTTATTTCATATGTTGGGAAAAAGACGATTGCCTCCGGCAATCTTGATGGCCGCGTTCGCTTTAACCGCGTTGCCGCAATGGCTGGGTCAGAACTATCTGGCAAAGGCTCAGGCAACGTTTACGATCGGCGTAAAGATCACGGAAGACACTACTAATGGCCCGCCGATAAGCGGAGTGAGTGTGCTCTTAGTAATGAACATGAGCACTCAATTTAATTGCACCACGGATAGCAATGGCGAATGTTCTTTTGCCGGTATCTCTGGCACAGCTATGACGGTCACACCCTCGAAGCCGGGATTCACTGTTCAATCCGACCTCGCAGGGCGGCAGCAACACTGGCGACCGAACTCTGTTTTTTACCGGTCACGCGCCAGGTGGATCCAATATCCAGTTCAGTTCTGCTAGTTACTCTGCCGCTGAAAACAATGGCAATGTCTCAATATTCGTCGTACGTACAGGCGACACTTCTGGGACAGCCTCGATACGCTATGCGACGAGTGATGGAGCGGGCTTGACTAACTGCAACGTTTTTAATGGCATCGCCTCGTCTCGCTGCGACTATGCGGTTTCGGTGGGCACAATCAATTTTGCTGCCGCGGAGGGGTTCAAGTCGTTCTCAATTCCTATAGTTAATGATTCGTATGCAGAAGGAACGGAGAATTTTACGATCACGCTTTCGAATCCCAGCGGAGGAACATTGGGAGGACCGTCATCGGCGACTGTTACTATTAACGACAACGACGCTTCGACGGGCCCGAATCCGATCGCCCAGACCGCTTTCTTTGTGCGCCAGCATTACATCGACTTCCTCGGCCGCGAACCCGATCCCGCTGGTTTCCAGGGGTGGCAGGACATCATTAACAATTGTCCGGCGGGTAATACGACCTGTGATCGCGTGCACGTCTCCGGAGCATTCTTCCAGTCTCAGGAATTCCAGGAGCGCGGTTACTTCATCTATCGCTTCTACCCGGTAGCATTTGGCCGTAAGCCTGATTACGCGGAGTTCATTCCCGATCTTGCGCGCGTCAGCGGCTTTTTATCTGATGCCCAGTTGGAAGCAGCCCGCGTGGCTTTCGTCGATGATTTCATGAGCCGATCGGCGTTTATCACGGATTACAACAGCCTCGACAACACCCAATATGTGGACAGGCTGCTGACCAGGGCAGATGTGACGACGCATCCATCTCGCGCTGCCTGGATTACGGCTTTGGGAAATGGCACTAAGACCAGAGCGCAGGTGCTGCGGGAGCTCGCGGAGAGCACTCAGGTTTATACGAAGTATTACAACCAGGCGTTTGTGGTAATGCAGTACTTTGGATACTTGCGGCGTGACCCGGACATTTCTTACTTGACCTGGATTCAGGAATTAAACAACACAAACAACGCGCGGAATATGATCAATGGCTTCGTGAACTCGCCCGAATATACATTCCGCTTCGGACCGTGAGACGGATTGCTGATTGGCGATTGCTGATTGGTGATTGGTTCACGCGGCAGGGGTGAAAGTTAATCGCCGGGGGCAGCGCCCACGGGGAAAATTCAATACCGCCGTGACCCTGAAAGGTCAAAGATATTCGACCCTTTCAGGGTCGGCGTGTTTTAGGCAGTTGGGTTCCGTGGGCGTTGCCCACGGCTATTAACTTTCACGCTTTCAGCGTGAGCGGGGGCAAGCCCCTCGACTCATTTCCCAAACGCGTACATTGCACTCCGCGTCCTAATATAGATTTTGCCATCAGCAATCGCCGGCGTGGCAAAGGTCTCGTCATCCAGCTCATTCACTTTTAGGACTTCCCAATCACCCGCCGCCTTCAATACAGACACCTGACCACCCTGCCCGATCAGGAACACTTTGTCATCTGCCGCCACCGGAGATGAAAAATACTTGTCAATTGCTCCATGCAAACGGCCTTGCTTGATCACGTTACCGGTCGCTGGATCAAACGAGATCAGGATCCCGCTGTCGTTGATCATGTAGAGCACGCCTTTGTAGAGCAGCGTGGATGGCACTTGCGGCACCGGTTTGGTGTAGCGCCAACGAATCGCGTTCGCGGTTTGATCGCCCTTGCCGCCCATCTTGATCGCCAGCAGTCCATTCTCTGAAGCCATCATCGCGCGAAACACTTCCCAATCTTTCGGGTTCAACTTCTCATCGCGGTTCATATCAAACGCCTCAAATGCGCCGCCCAGCATCTTGTCCATCTTCTCCGCGCCTGTGACTTCATTCTTTCCGATTTGCCGGTCGCCATTCTTGTCGTACTTCGGAAGCGCCTCCTCCCAGGAGATTGTCGCCACTTGTTGTCCCGGCTGATTCTGCGGAAAACCCCAGCCGTTGATGTACAAATATTCCGAGTCGTGGCTGGCAATTGATTTCATCTCGCAGGCGAGGCCGCGCACCCACCAAACCCGCTTGCCATCCGCGACCGAGTACGCCGAAAGTTGAAACGACTCGGGAACAATGATCTGCTTGGGCCCTTGTTTCGGTTGATAGACCGTCGGGGTCGAATACCCGGAGATGACCACGGGCCGCTCAACCTGCCAGCGCACTCGTCCCGTGTTTTTATCGACCGCCACAAGGTAGGAGCTGGGAGAGTCTTGATCGACCGGTAGGATGACTTTGTCATCTACAAGAATTGGCGAAGCGCCAAACCCGTAGAACATATTGAAAGGACCAAGCGGTCGCCGCCAGCGTTCTTTGCCATTAGCGTCAAACGAAATCAACCCGAAGTCCTGAAAAAAGACGTAGACATTCGTGCCGTCAGTCACTGGACTTGGCGAGGCAGGGTTGTTTACGTTTTGCAATCGTCCGTTAAGTCGTCGGGGCACCTCGCGTTCCCAGAGTATCTTTCCTGTCTGCCGATCGAGGGCGATGACTAAAAGTTTGTAGTTTTCTTTCTCAATGGGACTAGCCTGCAGCGCCGCATGCGCATTTTCTTTGGCAGCGGCACCAGCCTTCGCGTACCCGGTAACGAATACGCGATCCCGTGTGAGCACCGGCGACGAATGCCCGGGTGGCAACGCCGTCTTCCAAATCACATTCTTGCTCGGTCCAAACTCGGTGGGCAGCCCGGTCGTTTCCGACACACCAGTCCCGTTCGGCCCACGAAACTGAGTCCAGTCTTCAGCGGCAGCCTTGGTTAAAGGCGCGCTCGCGATCAAAGCCAGAATTAGCGACACAATTAATAAAGCGGATAACAGTTTCATGGTGTTTTTCCCAGACGGTTTAGATTGATTGATGCGGGAAGACGGTTTACGCCGGCCATATTAACTCAACAGGTATGAATTACAGTCGGCGGTCTTGGTTAATAGGGACGGGATCGGCTCTGCCGTCGGGGCAAAGCCCAACAGACTTTGGACCTTGGACGTTGGACTTTGGACTTTGGATTCAGGATTCAGTTCAGTTTTCCATTATCCATATGCCAGCCCGGATTCACCCATTCGCCATTTCGCAGCACAAAAATTTCCGTGACTCGGCCGGAGTGGTTAGAGCGCTTCCCATCTACTTCCAATTCGTACGCATAGTTGGAATAGACTACCGCCGTTAGCCCGTAAACCTGGATCTCCGTCCTGGGGAACTCGAGCTTGATGAGTTTGCCGCCGCTCTTCGCAAACTCTTCCGAACCGCTAAGAATCTTTTGCCGGTTTGACCAATTATTGTCGTAGGCTTCGATGGTAATCGTTTCGTCGGGGATTAACTTATCAAGCGTTGCGCGATCGCCTCCGAAGTAAGCGCGCCAAACAGCCTCGCGCGCTTCGAGCAAACGTTTCTTCATTTGTTCACCCAAAGGTCGCGGCGTTGCTAATTGTTTCTCCAACGAGTCCTGATGCAGCGCTGTATCGCTGCCGCTTTGGATCCACTTACCGTCCTGCTTCGTGTAGAAATCACAGATGCGGAGCGCGCGCTGGAACGGACCGTTCGGCGTGTTTGACTCGATATCGGAGACGAAGCAGACAAACGCCGCATCGCCTTTGAAGATCATCTCAAACTCGCGCATCTTGTAGCTCTTCATGCCGTAAGGACTTTTCGGATCAACCTGGTTCCAGTCCATGTAACCCTCGACGCCTTTGATCATGGTGCGCGAACCTTCCAAATAACCGAGCCAATTCTCGGCGTGCGTCGCGCGTAACGCGGCAGAGTCTTTTTTGATAAACGCCTGGAAGATGCTGTCGATGTGCGCGCGAATAGCTTCGCGGTCGGCTGCCCGGTCGTCCTGGATCAGCGTCATGGCAGCTGAGTTGAAACCAGTCGCGCTAGCCACAAGCGAAACGCCCAGAACGAAGGAGAAAAGAGAGAAACCCAGGATCCTCAATGTCATCGTTATCACCTCCGGTTATGTGGATAGTCAATCGCTTGAGTCCGCCAAGATGCGCAGGCGTGGAGACGTAAAGAACAGTTAGAAAGTTGAGTCGAGCTATTTCGAGAATCCGCTCAATTAGACCTCTTATTTTTTCTCTGTGTCTCGTCGTCTTTGCGTCCTGGCGATTTCATGGCAATCGGTAATCGGAGAGATCTATTTACTAAGTAATTTATTCTTCTCCAGGAACGCCAACGTCGCTTCATTAAATTCCTTCGGCTTCTCCATCATGATGAAGTGGCCTACATCATTCCACATGTGGAACTCCATCTTCGGCGCAAGGGCGCGAAAAGATTCTTCCACATTGGGCGGTAAGAATGGATTCTTTGCCATAACAGCAAGTACCGGTACGTTGATCGCATCTTCACCCCAGATAGAAGCATCGGCCATTCCTTCCATCGCGCTCACCAACACATACTGCGGCGTAGCCGAGCTCGAAGCACTAATTCGGTCCCGGGCTTCGGTCGAAAGATTCGGCCCATTCATCATCGTGAACATCTGGTTGATGGTTTCTTTGAAGGTCGGACCGCGCAGCCCTCCGATCATCTTATCCAACATCGCTTTGTCGCCGAACGGACGCAGCGAGCCATCGACAATAACGATCGCGAGTGTCTTCTCCGGATACTTACGATAGAACTGCCTGGCGATGGGCGTACCCATGCTATGACCGACTAACACCGCGCGCTTCACTTTCGCATGGCGCATGACGGCTTCAACCGCTCGCGCGAAATATTCCATGCTGTAGGCGACTTTCGGCTTATCACTCTGACCGTGGCCCGGAAGATCGATCGCGACAACTCGATGCTGCTTTGCAAAGTCGGGTATCTGGTCGCGCCAGTTATCCACGTTCATCGTCCAGCCGTGAATTAAGACAATCGCATCGTCGCCCTTGCCGTAATTCACATAGTGGACGCGCGCGCCATCGAGGTTCGTGAACCGAGACTGTCCAGCTGGTTTCTTGTCGACCTTAGTTGAATCTTGTCCGACATTTCGCGGACTGTCTTCAGTCTCAGCCGAGCTGAAAACGTCATTAGCTCCATGTCCTTCCGCGCCGCTAAATGGCGCAAACAATAGCGCCACGAAAATCGCAATAACAAAGAAGGGCCAGCGCTGTCTGTGAGATAGTATGGCCCAAACTTGAGCACCCCGCAGTTTCATTTTCATGGAAGCGTTCCTCTTTATTCGAGATTCTGGGATTTAGCGGGTGCATAATAATCGTTAGAAGCTCAGACCAAAAGTCTCCGATTACAGAAACCGTTAAAACCATTTCATGGTTAACCCGCCGCTCTGAAGCCCTGGCGTGATAAGAATCGAGAACCATCACTCAATCGCACTGATTGAAGACGAAATATCGAATATTTTCGACCGTGGCTTTTACTTGTCGTTTTGGGGTGTGGTTATTCGACTTATAAGTGAAGTCCCCATCTGTGAAAAGCGGTTTGCGTAAGAAAACCAAACAAAACTGGAGGTTGGCATGCAACTGAATCCTTATCTCAACTTCAATGGGCAGTGTGACGAGGCACTTAAGTTCTACGAGCAGGTGCTCGGGGGCAAGATCACGTTCAAGCAGACCTGGGGTGATTCGCCAATGGCGAAGCATGTCCCGCCCGAAACTCACAACAGCATTTTGCATTCGACTATGGACGTTGGCGGCTCAACATTGATGTGCGCCGACTCGCCGCCTGATAGCTACGCGGAACCAAAAGGCATACAGGTCGCACTCCACTTCAAGGACACGGCAGAGGGAGAACGAATCTTCAAAGCATTGTCCGAAGGTGGGCGAATTGATATGCCATTCCAGGCGACATTCTGGAGCCCGGGGTTTGGGATGTGTGCCGACCGATTTGGGACTCCGTGGATGGTTAATTGTGAGGGACCGACAGATTGACGATTGCCAATTGCCGATTGCCAAATGTAATGCTCAGTCAGAAAATGTTCAGCAAGGAAGAGGGGCTTGCCCTCGCCAATCGGCAATCGGCAATCATTTTCTGCCGTCCACTGTAAAGTAGTTTCCATATACTGAATCGTACATCAGCAGGGTCGCACGAAGCCCCAGTTGCTCTTCGGAATCGCACTCTCGCTTGAGCTGCAACCGAAACTCATCAGGTATTGCCGGCCAGTTCAACTCGAGAACGGCGTTGTCAGTAGCTCGTTCGATCCTTCCCGTTGACCGAAACAGGCGATAGAAATGCATCTGGCCCTGGACCACGATTAAGTCGCCGTCAGGATCATCGACGATGTGAGTGCGCGGCGTCGGCGCTTTGAAAACTTCTAAAACACTCTCGAGTGCTCTCTCAAGTACTCGCAGCGGCGGGCTCGTTACCTCCTTGATTAAATTGCGCGACAATAATTCTTCCTTCGAAATACCGAAGACCTCAAGCGCGACCATCGACTTTGTCATATTTTTCTTCTGCTTCCACTTCACATCGAGTAGCCAAAGCGAAGTTTCTTTTGCTCGCTCGTCGCGACTCACGGCGGCATACCAAATAAGACCTTTCAGGATATGGCTGCCGGCTACCGACAGTGGGAGCGGTTGACCCGATCTAAACGGTGCGAACCAAAGCGACAGTTGTTCGCAAAAATCATCAACGCCAACTAGGCTCAGGCGCTCCCCTGCATCGCGTGCCCAACTATCCGGCATACGTTGCGGAGCATTGCCGCGGATATGTTTTAGCAGTCGCCGCCAGTGCCTGCGACGATCATCGGTCATTGCACGAAAATCGCGGCGAATGCCCTCGCTCCAACAGACCGATGGGTCAAGGGGCTCCCATTCATCCATCCACAGGAGCGTGTGCAGACGTTGACGCAATGATTGCATGCTCATCACCGAGCCCTGTTGCACCAGGTTCTCCTGAAAGTTGTGCAACGAGTTACAAAGCTCTGGAGTAAGGTCGTTCTCCTTGTAATACTCCATCACGTAATCTACTGGCCCGTCAGGCGCAAGCATTTCAAACAGCGGCACCGTCAGATCGAGCATCATTCGCAGGTCAGTTTCGGTGCAGGGCAATTTGCGCGTGTAAAAGAGGCGCAACAACTTAATCAGTTTCAAGCGGGCTAAATGTGCGTCGCGAAGTTCGCGGTCGTGTTCATCCAGCCAGCTAAGCCGCCGCAGGATTGCCTCGATCAAATCTATTGCTTGCCGCTTGGGAATTTTTTTCCACTTCGGATCGGGAACGAAGCCTTCAAAGTCATGTACCTCTTCCAGGAGATATTCATTCAGAAGCCGGTGCGCACTTTGGAGTCGATCAGATGGCGACGAAGGAAAGCCATCCGGGCCTTGGAGTGAGTCGTCCATACGAAAGTTAGATTACACAGGGGGTGGCCTTCTCTAAAAGCGGCGAAACTCTTCAACTTGTTTCGTGATGGTTCGTGTCACTTCGTGGATCGTGGTTGTGACAGCTGGAAATACGGTCCATTAAATCACACTAGCAACACGAAACGGGTCGAATTTTCTTCTTCCCGGCTCTGCCTCTCTTGCGTTTCGAGATGACTTTCCGTCTGCACCAAAAGGACATCGGCAATAGCGCTGGCTCAACAAAAACGCAAGGATCATGTGCGGCGAATCGCACAATTCCAGAATTTTGAGAAGCGTCCTCTTTCTGTGACTTAGGTCGTTGAAAAATACTGCAACTATTATCTGCTCTCAAGTGTCTTAGTTATTAAAGGCTGGACTCTCCCGCTGAAACGGAGGGTTCGGGCCAAACTTTTTATGAGAGGTGAGTAAATAATGAAAAGACTACTTGGATTAGCACTGGCTTTCGCTTCAATCGGAGTGGTCGGATTCACATCCGAAGCGAACGCGAAAGAATCATCGCCTAATACCGTTGCCGTTGCAGCCAACGCGAGCCCGCAGTGGTACCGCGATCGTTATGGCCGCAGGGTCTACAACCGGCGCCGAACGGTAACTCGTTCACGCGTGGTCCGTGTCGGAAGACGGCTCTATCGTGAGACTTATGCAGTCACTTACCGGCCTAATGGCCGGGTGATCGATACTCGATTGATTAGCCGCGTCAGGATCAGCTAAAGGGATTGAATTGTCGATTGTCGATTGCCGATTAGTGTCTGGAGTAAACAACAGCTTCGAATACACGGAGTTGGGAATCGTCACTTTTCAATTGGCAATTGGCAATCGACAATCGACAATCGGAAATCAAAGTAAATCCTTCCGGGTGAAACCGTCCTCGCTACGTCAGATTCACCTTCTTGTTCTCGCCCCAGTCAGCGCTTTCGCCGGTGACCAAAGCTGAAACAAAACTAATAACCTGCGCCACTGTACCTCCCGGGCTGTCCCAGTATTCGGCTTTTTCAAGCCCAACTCGCAGCAAGGCTATGTCTGGTTCTTCCGTTCCCTTGGGAAACCAGGCTTTGAACTGTGGCTTCCAGAGCTCTTCAATCTTCGCTTTGTCTTTGACGAGTTCGGCCCTGCCGGTGATTGAGACGTACCGGTGACTGTCTGGATCCGCAAAGCTCACATTACACTTCGGCGTCCGTTTAAGTTCGGATACCTTGTGCGAATTGTCCCTCGTAAAGAACCACAAGTTTCCGGCTTCGTCGACGTCGCCGTTGAGCGACATCGGTCGACTATGCAAATCGTTGTTCTCATCAACGGTTGTCAACATGCAAAAGTCCATGTCCTTAATCATTTCTTTTAACTTCTGAAAATCAGCCTCGTGTTCTTTCATTAGAGCCTCCGTAAAGTTTGTATTGATGTACTTATCATTAAAGACTTCACGGATAAATGTCGCTCGTGGGTAATTTGTGTGAAACGCTGTGAGATTACTAAAATTGGCAGTTGGCAATCGGCAATCGGCATTTACCTCCCAGCTTTTCCTGCCACAAATCTCCTTCCGCGGTGTTTTTCCGTATGAGGGCCAAAATCTGTTTGAGGAGAGTTGTTATGTCTATGAAATTACGTCTTGTTTTCTGTTTAGGAGTCGCAGCGGGATTGGCGCTGGTCGCGGGGCTGGCTCTCGCGACCTGGGCTGTCACTTCGAATGTAGCGGCCAGTGCGCCGCTAGTAACTCCAACCCAGCTAGTCAGTTCCAACACCAGTATTTCCAACACTCTCACTCAAAATGTCATTTCCGGTGAATGGCATGGGAAGCTCGATAGTAAAGATTCCAAGATTCATCTGAACTTTGAGCGGCGCTCCGACAGGTCCGACCGTAATGGCAAACATTCGATGGGTCAGAGCTACGACTTTTCGGAGCTTCAGGGTTTGAGCCGCGAACAGGCATTGAACGGCGGTGCTGTTAAGTTCAGTCTGGTGCGCGAAGCCGGAACTATTGATTGCGAGGGTAGTTTTCAAAACGGGCGCGGCTCGGGCACGTTCCGCTTTACCGGAAGCCAGGCCTTTGTCTCCGCAATGAAGAGCCGCGGTTTCGACTTCGAAACGCCTTCTTCTAAGCACGACCGCGATCTTGAAGACCGGCTCTTCTCGGCGGCGGCGTTGAATGTCACCACGGCGCTCGCCGACGACTTGTCAGCGGCAGGTTTCAAACTCGACGTCGATGATCTTTTCAAGGCAGCGATTTTCAAAATCGATTCCACGTTCATGCGCGAGATGAAAGCGAGCGGCTTCCCCAATCTCGGCATGGAGGAACTAGTTAAGGCGCGGATTTTCAAGATCGATGCTGACTTTGTGCGCAAGGTAACTCAAATGGGATTCGACAAAGAACCTTTTGAGAGCCTGGTGAAGATGCAGATTTTTAAGATCACACCAGAGTACATTTCCGAAGTGCGGAACGAAGGCTTTACCGATCTGGCAATTGAAGAACTGGTAAAGATGCGCATCTTCAAGATCGATGGCGAGTTCATTCGCCAAGCGAAAGCCGACGGTGTGCCGATGGAAGTTGAGCAGCTAGTGCAGCGGCGTCTGGGAATAGCGAAAGTCAGAAATAAACACGAGCAGGAGCAGTGAGGCGAAACAGAAGTCAGAAGTTTCTCAACAAAGGCCCCGGGCAACTGCTCGGGGCCTTTTTTGCGCCGCGGCGCACTCCAAAGCCAAGAACTTAACTCTTAACCAACCGCCTCGCCCTGAGGTAAACTGCGCGCCACTATTGCTCGATCACTCGCCCAGAACACTCGGAGGTATGCCTTGAAAAAGACAACGCTGCTCCCATGCGCTTTCACCTTGTTATCCGCAATTCTGTTCGTCCTGCTAATGCCTAAAAATTCTGCGGTCGCGCAAAATCAACCAACGCTCGCCAAAGACTCATTACAAATCACGGCCTTCACATTTAACGTCTATAAGGGCAACTACGACATGTGGAGTTGGGTCCCGAGAATGGAGTTTCGCGTTAACGGACCGATTGAAAGTGGTAGCCAGCTTTATGTTGAATTCAAACTTCCTACAGGACCCTGGGTGAAATTTGATTGTGCCACCGAAAATACACAGCCAGGTTACTGGTGGAAAACGTCCTGCGGCGGTCGAGACATTCCGGAAGATAAGGCTTCTACCTACACAGGACCTGTAACCTTTACGATAAAACTGCGAAATGAACTGCAGGGTACCGACGCCACACTTTTTACCGGCAAGATGAAAGTGGCGAAGGCCCGTTCCAATGAGCATGGTCCGAAAGCTATAAACAAGTTCGTGTATTTCGTGGATCACGATTGGAACCTGCCCATCGGCTACGTCTTCCTCACTCGCGATGACTTAAAAGGCTGGGACTTTCCCGCGTTCAATGTTGCGTTCTGGGTTCGCGGCGAAGCGGTCAAGTTTGACCCCCATTTGTTCTATAAGGGCAAGGAAGTTGGTAAGAAGTTCTACGAAGGGCAGGAAGTGGGCAGTGCTGGTTGCGACGCGGAGGTAGAAAACAACACGACGCATTACGTTGAAGACGCGTTACCGCAAAAAGCGAAGTGGGCCCGCGTCAGATGCAGCTTTCCCAACGTGAAAGGCCGGGACAATACTGGACAAGACTACAGCTTGTGGGGCCCTCCGCATCTACTCGCCGGCAATCCCGGCGAGTATGAATTCAAACTGCTTTGGAACAATCGTCTCGCGAGATCGATTAAGTTCACCGTGGCTCCAGATGGAAAATTCGACAATGGGATAGCGACGGCCAACAAGCTGGGCAGCGACCGGATCATTTTTCCGGTGCAGATCATCGGCGATCAGGATGGGGTCTGGGACCGCACCGCCTGGCAAACGGCATTCTATGGAAATCCGCTGACTGGGTTTAGCGCTTTGCCGTAAACATAGGGCCGAGGGATGAAGGAGCGGCGAGTCCCGGTACAATTTTGACTAGCGATCTTTCCACTTCGGATCCCTCCGCCTTCGATCCTTCATCCCTTTTAGAGTTGCCTTCGTAAGCTTCCTGCACTTCGCGATATCAAACTTCTTCATTTGCATCACGGCTTGCATCAGGCGATTTGTCCGTTCCGGATCCTTGTCTTTCAACAAATCACGCAACACCGTCGGCACGATTTGCCACGACAAGCCAAAAGTGTCATTTCAGCCTCTCATCCCTTTCTGGTAGAGTCTGACCCTTGTTACGGGCTACTGCCAACCGGAATAATGGGCACCGCATCATATTCCGGAAGTTGTGTTTTGTTGATTTTTCTGAGGATTATTAGGACTTCATGCTGAATATTGTGAATAGAAAACTTGCTCCAATCGTATTAACCACGCTGTTTCTTTGCTCGCTGCTGTTTGCCTCATCGCTAAAAGCAGTTGCGCAAAATACACCGAATCCCGACGTTGTTATGGTGCTCTCATTCGAGAACACCTCCAATCGTCCCGAATATAACTGGGTCGGTGAAAGCTTTGCCGATTCCGTCGCCGAGTTGCTGAACAAGCCAGGCTTGCTTGTGGTTTCCAACGATGAGCGCGAACTCGCATATCAGCGTCTGCGTTTGCCGCAAACGGTTATTCCTTCACGGGCGACGGCGATCAAACTCGCGCGCGAAGCCAAGGCCACGATGATCGTAATCGGAACCTACAGCGTCATGGAAAACCCTTCGTCTGATGATAAGGACAAGAGCGTCACCGAAGCTTATGTTCAGGTGACGGCTCGAGTGATCAAGGTCAACGAGGGACGAAACCTGGGAGAGCTGCTTGACGGCAATTGGGCCACGCGCCAGTTTGATTTCGGCGGACTGCTTACAACCCTACAAAATATTCAGGGACGCCTTGCTTACCAGATCCTTTATCAGCGCGACAAGGCACTTCCCTTTTCGCAGAACCAATTGGTCCAGGAAGCCACGAAGATCCCGCAGAGAGCATTTGAGTCTTATGTCAAAGGCGCGCAGTTGAGCGAGCGCGATCCTAAGCGTGCGAACTACTTGAAGAACGCCTTGAAGTTTTATGCCGACGCTAATGGCGGCGCGATCTATCCGCAGGCTGCCTTTGAGCTCGGCCGCTTCTACATGATCGAAGGCAAATGGAAAGATGCGACGGAATATTTCACGAAGCTGCAAAAGAAGGATCCGCATTACACCGAAGCAGCTTTTTACGCCGGACTTGGTTACGCGAAACTCGGCGATCATGGTCACGCGTTGGCTTCGCTAGTGCCGCTGTCTTCGGACATGCCTTTGATCGGAATTTATAACAACGCCGGCGCCGTCGCTGTACAGGCCGCACGTGAAGAAAAAAGACAGAGGAACGCGCGCGTCTGTTGGACCAAGGCACTTCATTCCTGGCTCGCGCTGCCGAATCAGCGCCTGATGATCAGATGGTGCACTTCAACTATGCGTTCGCTCTGTTTCTCGCAGGCAAGTATGCCGAAGTTGCTGATCAACTGCGGCCGGTGATCACGGCTGATCCGCGGGACGGCCAGGCTTATTTCCTCTTCGCGAAATCCCTGGAAAAAATCGGCAAGGCCGAAGCGGCCACTGCCGCCGACGATCAGGCACGTCATTATCTGCAAAATTACGCGAAGTGGCAGACGGAATGGCAGAAGTCGCAGACCACGAACAATCTGGCCCTGCGCATGCGTGATGTGTTGAATCGTGATGACGTTTCTGACCTGATGCGCAAGAAAGCTGTCAGCTGCCAATATTGACAGCTCGCCGACAGAAGACCTTCTGGCGAAAGCGAGAGATCTCTATCGCGCGGGACGTGACGATGAGGCCCTACCTGAGCTGCATCGCGTGGTGATGGTGGAGCCGACCAACGCTGAGGCTTATCTGCTGAGTGGACGGATCAATCTGCGACGCGGCGATCAGGAAGCGGCTATTGCGGCGCTGAAAACCGCGATCTTCTGGGATCCCAAGCTGATCGATGCGCATATTTTACTCGGTAGAATCTTCCTTGATCGGGGCGATCGTGGCGAAGCGACGAAATATGCCTCGAGCGCGATGACCATCGATGCGAACAATCAGGAAGCAATTGCGTCTGCAACGCCAGGTCACGATGGGGAAGAACTAACGTGGGGAGCTGATTCTTCAAGTAATTTACGTCGATCGTTTGATTATCAGATCCACGAAATTACGCTAAGTCTCTCCACAGAGCCTTGAATCATCGTTATTGTTTACCATCACTTACCTGCTACTTGCCGTTGGATTACTTGCCGTCCTAATCATTGTCTCGGTTATCTCGCTTTCGAAACATAAAAAGTCCGGCATCGGGCGGATTCAGCTGCTTGGCGCCGCAGCGTCGTCCATTCGGACTTAATCCGGAAGGTGCAGTGCTGATTCAAGGCGAGCTCTGGCGGGCCCGATCTGATGATGGCACAAGCATCGCTGCGCAGGAAAAGTTGAGGTGGTGGCGTCGATGGACACCTGCTGTTGGTGAAGCGTTAGTTAAACTTCAACCTACAAGCTGTCCCTACCTCGATTGCTAACACCCAATCCGTTCCCGGTTCCAGAAAAACTTTTTCGTGGCACAAGACGTGCTCTAGGAAAAGCCGGCAAGCACGGGAGACCAAAGTAAAGTTGAAACGTGCCCCCGCCGCCATCACCCCTCTGAGCGCCGCCTGCCGCTGCGCCAGCCACCCGCCGAGCAACCCTTCAGTTAATCCCTTCGAAATTCGAACCCAGTCAGAAATGACTGGGTTCTCCCGCATTTAAGGGCCATATTTTCAGCGTTAGCGCTGGTCAATTCTAGATTTCAGTTAAGACAAGTCAAGTGTCCGACCGGTGAACCGCTTCAGCTCAGAGAACTGACCATTCAGTCAGTCTGCGACGAAATTTGTCACTCTGACGGTGACGTTTTCTGTCTTTTTGAGCCTCCAACACCCGTTTTGAGTAGTTAACGAGCAGTGACCTGGGCCAGCAAGAAATTTTTTTACGAAGCAATAGCCTTCAACCAGGTCTTCCTGCAAGTCCGGATCGAGCCTTCTGCCCAAATGTCATCGGGCTCGTTTAGTCTGACTAACCCTTCGTTTGTTAAACTCCGGCAGCATGCACGCGATGTTGCATCGTCAGCCGTCGCGCCGAGCGCTCGGAAAGGCTGGTCTCGATTCCTCGCGTCCGTTCGTCGACGCATCCGCTCAACTGATTGGGCTCGCAGCTTTCGCCTCGTCATTCTGCTGATTCTCGCCTTTCCTGACTTCGATTTCTGGCCGTTGGCCTGCGGTGGGTCTGGTGCCCTTGCTCGTAGTGATCGCGCACGACCGAGACCGCTGGCGCGCGTTCTTCCTGGGCTGGCTAACGGGGACCGTTTTCTTCTACGGCTCGTGCCACTGGCTGACCTATTCGATGATGCATTACGGAGGCATTCCGACCGGGCTCGCTTATCTGCTGCTGCTCCCGGTCCCCTTGCTTGTGGGACTATTCCCCGGCGGTCTTTGCCCTCGTCCTCGCGCGCGCAATCAGGCACATGGGGCATCGCGGCCATTCTTCGCGGCCGCCGTTTCTCTGGGGCGCTCGAATGGGCCAGGCTGGCGTATCACCGGACAACTCTGGAACGCGCTCGGCTATTCGCAGGCGTACCAATCCTGCTGATTCAATCAGCGCGCTGGGGTGGTGTTTATGCCGTCGGGTTCCTGCTCGTTGCTGTCAACGCTGCAATCGCTTTCCTGCTCCTGAAACGAACGGCAAAGGCGGCAGCGTCGCAATCGCGGTGTAATCGTAGTGGCGTTCTGGTCATGATCGTTTCCAAGGCACTCGCTGGATCGACAGTGATCGACTCTTCGGATCCCGAAGCAGTCGTGGTCGCGTTGCAACCGAATGTTCCGATGGATCTGGTGAAGTCCACTGCTGAAATGCAGGCGTTGACTGAATCGTCATGTGACGATGACTGAGGAAGCGCTCTAAGACTCTTCCTCAAGACGGCACGCCTCGTCTCGTTATCTGGCCTGAGTCGCCGATGAATTTCGCTTACGGAACTGATCAGCAGTTGCGCGAACTGCTGGTGAACTTCGCGACCAAAAACAAGACTGCCGTGCTCTTCAACTCGCAAGAGCCGGCGCCGAATGATGGCATTTACAACTCAGCAGTCTTCGTAAATCAGCAGGGCAGGCTGATCGCTCAATATGATAAGATTCGCCTGATGCCGTTTGGCGAATATGTGCCGCTGCCGCGCTGGATGCCGGGAGCGAATTTGATAACTGCAATCGTTGGAGACTTCACGCCGGGCACAAGTTTCACGCTGATGCCGGTGGGCCATGCGCGCGCGGGAGTTTTTATCTGCATCGAATCGGCTTATCCGTTCATCGCGCGAACCTTACACAGACGAAGGCGCCGACGTGCTGATCAATATTTCCAACGACGGCTATCTCGGCCCGACCGCCGTGATGCGGCAGCATCTGGCGAATGCGGTTTTTCGCGCCGTTGAAAATGATCGGCCGATTTTGCGTGTGACGAACACCGGCATCACTGCGTACATCACCGCGAGCGGCGAAGTTGAAGATGCGACGGAGGCTTTCAACCGGCGTGCGAACATGGAGAATCGCGCGGGACAGCCGGCCACAGACATTTTACTCGAGACATGGCGATCTCTTTGCAGGCTTCTGCGCTGCCATAAGCCTATTGCTTGTTTGTTGGCTTCCTTTAGATTGCGAACGAAAGAGATAGTTAGAGGAAGACGAATGATCGAAACTGTTATCAATTCAGGATTTGAGAACATCGTATGAAGATCTGCGGAAGCGAGTGGAGCAGCTCGGGAGGTTTCTTTGATGTTGCCACAGGCCGCGAAGAATTGAAGCGAATATCGAGACGCAGGCTTCTGCGCCCGACTTTTGGAATGACCAGGAAGCCGCGCAGAAGCTGTTGCAAAAGCGAAGCATTCTGGAGAAGAAGATTCAGCGGCAGGAACATTTTGAGTCCCAAATCTCGGACGCCGGCGTGCTTTTTGAGTTTGCCGAAGAAGACGAAGAATCGCTGAAGGAATTGCGCTCCCTGGTCGAGCGTCTGGAACATGAGTTAAGCCAGGCAGAAACTGAAATGCTGCTCGCCGGCGAAAACGATCAGCTCAATGCGATTTGCACGATTCATCCCGGCGCAGGCGGAACGGAGTCTCAGGACTGGGCCGAGATGCTGCTGCGCATGTACCTGAAATGGGCCGAACAGCGCGGATTTAAAACTGAGGTCATCGACTACCAACCTGGTGAAGAAGCCGGCCTGAAGAGCGTTACGTTTCGAGTGGAAGGCGAATACGCCTACGGCCTGCTGTCCGCGGAAGCCGGAGTCCATCGCCTGGTGCGAATTTCTCCTTTTGATCAGGCAGCCCGGCGCCACACCTCCTTCGCTTCCCTGTTTGTCTATCCTGAAATCGACGAGAACATCGAAGTTGAAATCAACGATAAGGATCTGCGCGTCGACACTTACCGCGCCACCGGCGCCGGCGGCCAGCACATCAACACCACCGACTCCGCAATTCGGATCACACACATTCCCAGCGGCATCGTCGTGCAATGTCAGAATCAACGTTCACAACACCAGAACCGCGCCGTCGCAATGCAGGTGTTACGCTCACGGCTGTATGAACTCGAAATTGAGAAGCGCCGGGCCGACACAGCAGAGTTGGAAGCGAACAAGGCCGATATTTCTTTTGGCTCGCAAATTAGAAGTTATGTGCTCGCTCCTTATCAGTTAGTGAAAGACACGCGCACGAAGCTGGAGCGGGGCAATGTCGAAGCAGTGCTTGGGGGAGACCTGGACGATTTTATAAAAGCCTACCTATTGGCGAAGAAAGCAGCGTAAACTGCGTGCGGACTTGAATCAGTTTTCGTTGGAGTGTTGATGGCCACTAGTCAGCTTGAGGAAAAAGCCCGAATCATCACGCCGCGCAACAGCCGGCGAAATGAAATTATCGCCATTCTTTTTCTTGCGCTGGGACTGCTGCTTTCACTTTGTCTGATCTCAGCCGCTTTTAATCCTAACGATCCTTCCTGGAATTCCGCCGGACAAGCCGAAACAAACAATTGGGCTGGAGCAATCGGGGCTTCAGTCGCGGCGGTCCTGTTCCAGTTCATTGGCCTCGCAGCCTACCTGTTGCCGGCGCTGTTTCTCGCGGCTTCCTGGCGACGCTTTCGCACTCGCAGTATTCATGCGCCCCTTCATCGCCTCTTAGGCCTGATTACGCTCGTACTCGCCGCGGCCGCCCTCCTCTCTATCTCGCAAATGAGTCCGTTGTTTGACTCGAGCGTGCAGCCGGGCGGTTTGATTGGAACCTTGATCGCCAGAACCTTAGCGAGCGGCCTGAATACTGTAGGCGCCACAGTATTGTTGGTCGCCATCGCCTCCACCGGATTGTTGCTGGCAACTAATTTCTCCTTCGTTGGCCTTTACGAAAAGATCGTTGACACGTTTGGTAATCGTTTCGCCGTTGTCCACGCCTTACCGGCGCGATTCAATGCGTGGCGCGAGGCCCGCCGCGAGCAATCGCGCTTACGCAAGGAAAAACAAGCAGCTCTCAAAGCGGAACGAGAGGCAGCGCGAACGGCGATGCGCGATGTTCGGGAGTTGACTCCGGCGGAGCGTGTTGCGGAGTTCATGAAGGAAGCCGAGGTTGTGCAGCCGGCGTCAGTGATGCGTGGCGAAGCGCCTGAAACAATCAAAGCTTCGGTTGTCGGCAGTGCTGAACCAATCCGGGCCGCCGCTGCAGCAGCAGGAGCGACGGTGGTTGAGAGTCGCTCCGGGCGGCGTTCAATCTTCCCGTCAGGCATCGGAGCGGTTGGCGTCCAAGAGCCGGATGCCGAAGAAATGGTTAAGGGCGCGTCGGTGCTGCGTACCAAAGTCGAAGCACCGGCAGCAGGAAAATTGCCCTTCGACGCGGACCGCAAGAAGGTTAGCTATAGCGATTACAGTCTGCCTCCGCTCGAATTTCTCAATGAAGCGCCGCCACCTAGTGAACAAGCCGACGCTGAGTTGCTGAGACTGGCCACCAACCTGGCCGAGAAGTGCAAAGAATTTAATGTCACCGGACAAATCAAGCACATCTGTCCTGGTCCGGTGGTAACAACTTATGAATTTAAGCCCGATCCCGGTGTGAAGTATTCTCGGGTCGTTTCCCTCGTTGACGACCTTTGCCTGGCATTGAAGGCTGAATCGATTCGCATCGATCGCATGCCGGGCAAACCGCATGTCGGTATCGAAGTTCCAAATCCCCGCCGCGAGACAATCTATCTCCGGGAAGTTATCGAGTCGCGTGCGTTTCGCGAGTCGGGCTCAAAACTCACCATCGCGCTGGGCAAGACTATCGACGGCCTAAACTACGTCGCCGATCTGGCGAAGATGCCTCACTTGCTTATCGCCGGAACAACCGGCGCCGGAAAATCTGTGGGCGTTAATGCGCTGATCGTTTCGATCCTGTATCGCGCGCGTCCGGACGAAGTTAAGTTCATCCTGATCGATCCGAAGCGTTTGGAGCTCGGCCTTTACGAGGACATTCCCCATCTGGCAACTCCAATCATCACTGATCCCAAACTTGCGGCGCGTTCATTGAAGTGGGCCGTGGGCGAGATGGAACGGCGTTATCGGGACCTGGCAGGCTGGGGTGTGCGCAACATCGACGGCTATAACACCGAGATCATGCGCCGCAATCTCGTTAAGGAGTACGACGAGTCCGGAGAGCCGTACAAGCCGCTCCCCTTCATCGTGATCATCATCGACGAGCTGGCGGATCTGATGATGACTTCGGGACGGGAAGTTGAAGAGTCGATCACGCGCCTCGCGCAAATGGCGCGCGCCGTGGGTATCCATCTGGTGCTAGCCACGCAACGGCCCTCGGTTGATGTAATTACGGGACTGATCAAAGCAAATTTCCCGTCACGCATTAGTTTCCGAGTGTCTTCCAAGGTTGATTCCCGCACGATCATCGACACAAATGGCGCCGAACATCTGCTCGGTCGGGGCGACATGCTCTTCCTGCCGCCGGGAACTTCGCGTCTGATCCGCGTTCATGGCGCCTATATCGACGAAACAGAAATTGGCCGCATCGTTAGTCACGTCAAGACCCAGGGTGTGCCCGCTTACGACGAAACAATCACACAGTCGGAAGAGGAAGCACTGGGACTGGAAGAAACAGATGGCGAACATGACGAGCTGTTCGAAGAAGCGCTCCGCATCTGTGTGGAGATGAAGCGCGCCTCCACTTCGGTTTTGCAACGACGTCTCCGCATTGGCTACGGGCGCGCCGCAGCGATTCTTGACATCATGGAGCGCGAAGGTTTGATCGGTCAGGCAGACGGTTCGCGCCCACGACCCGTCCTGGGACGAGCTTACGAAATGATTGCGCAATGGGACGAAGCGGGCGCTGATATTTAACGCAAGGCGCGAAGTCGCAGAGACGCAGAAGCACCACGATTGAACCGGTTATCGCAGAGGCGCCAAGACGCAGAGGCGCCGAGCGTTAGATAATACGTAAGCGAATAAGCGACTGCGCTCTAAGATAACAGCTCTCGGATTGGTTTGTTTTTGGCCTTTGCCGCCTCTGCGCCTTGGCGTTAAGGCGCTCGCCTCGTCACAGTTTTGCAAACATTTCCACCTCTCACTGTGGAAATCTCTGTGGACAACATCCACGTCTTCAAATAAACCTATCGCCAGCTCTGCCTTTTCAGCGAAATGCACACGTGAGCGGCGTGCTCATAAAGTCTTCACAAACCATTGTTTGCTTTGGTAGTAAGGATCGCGTGCAAACACTTCGACTCTTTTTCGCAGTTGCTCTGCTTTGTTGTGTCGCAGGATTTTGTTGCTGCGCGCGCCTGCCAAGGGAATCAGCTTCGAGTTCAGAATTCCACACAACAGTCATTAAGAATCCTGCTGATGTAGTGCGAATCGAAATCAACAGCGCCGCCACTAGTGAGCTCGAGAACCTGCCGGGCGTTGGTCGAGGTCTCGCAAAGCGAATAGTCGCCTATCGCGAACAGCACGGACCGTTTCGACGCGTTGAGCACTTGATGATGGTGCAAGGAATCAGCGAAAAGAAATTTCGGGCGTTGCAGCCATACATTGAAGTAAGGTGAAAAGAACGAGTCTTCACCACAAGGCACGGGAGATCTTTCAGGCGGCGTTGCGCTCCGTTGACGCGCGCTTGGGCGTTCAACACGCGGTCACTCTTAATAACTCGCTGCTGAAAGCCGGAGATACTGAAATCGATATTTCCGGACGCCCCATTTATCTTGTCGCAATCGGCAAAGCCAGCGCCGCAATGACAGCGGGATTAACAGATGTGCTGGGCGAAAGAATTACCCAAGGAATTGTTTGCGGGCCGCCTCATCAGGCTTTGCACTCGCAGACATGGCCAACATTCATTGGCGGTCATCCGTTGCCGACCGAAGAAAGCATTCTGGCGGCCCGATCGGCTCTCCGTCTTCTCGCCAATGCTGAGAATAATGCTCTTATCTTCTTTCTGATTTCCGGCGGTGGCTCGGCGATGTTCGAGCTGCCGATTAATGAAAGGATAACTATTGATGAGCTGCGCGAGGCAAATCACCAATTGGTGTCCTGCGGCGCGACAATCGCTGAAATCAATGCGGTGCGCCGTACGTTCTCGGCAGTTAAAGGCGGCAAGCTCGCTTTGGCGGCGTCGCAAACAGATCAAATCACACTAATAGTTTCCGATGCGAATCCAGGCGATGAGGCGAATGTCGCATCGGGTCCTACTATCGAACCGGATGTTGAGCTTAATGCTATTGAAGTGGTGAAAAGATATGCACTGCAGGAGTCGCTGCCGAAATCAATCATGGATGCGATTGCGTGATATGTGCCGGAACCGCGTTCAACGACGGCCCGACTAAGAGCTCACTACGTCTTGCTTGATAACAACACCGCCCTACAGGCGGCAGCTTTGAAGGCGAACGAGATGGGCTTCGTAGTCGAGGTTGCAGCGGACATTAACGAACAGGAGATTAGCTCCGGCTGCGATTTGCTTCTGTCGCGAGTACAGGCCTTGTGGCGTCGAAATGAAGGCAAACCTGTTTGTTTGATTTCGGGCGGTGAATTTTCGTGTCGGGTTCCTGGCGATGGTGTCGGCGGGCGAAACCTAGAGACGGTGTTGCGGTGTGCTTTGAAAATGAAGGAGTTTTCCGAATCTCCCCCTTGGGCAATTCTGAGCGCGGGAACTGATGGCATCGATGGCAATAGTTTGGCGGCTGGAGCGACTGCGGATGAGACGACTATGGTGCGCGCTAATTCAGCCGGGCTTGATGCTCCGAGCTTTCTCGAAAGGAGCGATTCATTTCATTTCTTCGAGCAACTAGGCGACGTGATTGTCAGCGGCCCAACCGGGACAAATGTACGCGATGTGCGTGTGGTTCTTTTGGAATCGCAGGCGTCCCTCTCGTGAAACGAGAAAAAGAAGCAGCCACGGATCTACACGGATTTGACAGGCATTTCATCTCTTAAATCTGTCTCCATCAGTGTCCATCTGTGCTTCGGATACATTCGGCGTCTGGAAACATTGGATCGTCTTGACTCAACTTCCTCAGGATCATATAAGAGTGGCTGCCTCTGCTTTTTCATCGCGTACTAAGCCGCCGGCATTAATCAATCAATTCAGGAGGGCCACGAATCTTGTCAACGCATGTCGAACCCTTAACTAACGTCTCAGCAGATGCGGAAAAGAAAATTAATCCGCGGTCGCTGGCAGATTTGGTCGCGGCGCTCGAAGGGCAGACAGATTTGCCTTCGCTCGAACAGCTGGACTCATGGTTGGCTAACTCCGCCATCGAACGTGAAGACCTGTTGCCTTATATCGGCTTTAAAGAAGGAAACTATTGGCGCCATCGAGTCGTTCGCAACGACTTTGTGGAAATGCTCGTCCTCTGTTGGCGGCCCGGCCAACGCACGCCCATTCACGATCACAATGGCTCACAGGGCGCGGTGTTGGTTTATGAAGGGCTGATGTGGGAGACGACCTTCAACTTCGATCCCAGCGCTGGTCTTTCTTATAAATCGGGCCGGAATACAAGGCAGGAGGTTACCGGCGCTGCCGTCCCGGATATTCATCAACTGGGAAATCCCGACATCAGTGGTCAGGACCTGATTACGATTCACATCTACTCGCCGCCACTCGGCGTGCTCAAGACTTACAAACTCAATAGCCCCGATATCGATCTCTACACACCCAACGACTTTCCAACCTAGCGCGCTTTTAGAACCGTGTCTACTTTTGGGTGCGCCGCCAGAGCGAAGCGACGACGGCGCTTTGGTTTACCAATCCGTCTCAGGGTTATATTCGTCATAGACGCGCAGTCGGTCTATCTTGAGAGCGTAGATTGTTTTCACCTGCGCCGGGCGTGACGTTCGTTCAAACCAAGATGCGGAACACCACGGGTCTTGATTTGCGACTAAGACCAGCCCATGCCGTACAGGCATTTTGATGAACGTAATTTAAGCGGGGAAGGTAAGACTTTTCGTAGGTTAGCTTTGTTTCCCAAAAGTTGTGCCAAACCGGCGTGGTCAAGATTGTTTGTCCATTTCGCAGTTTTCTCATGAAGTTTACCTAGCATTCGAGTTAGGCTCTCCGCGTCATCGCTTCCTTCCGGTGAGTGCCCCACGAAATGATAGTGGTTCGAAAAAACTGCCCACGCTTCCAAGCGCCAACCAAACCCATGGGCAACAGCAAGGAGTCCGCGATGTTAGAACGCCAAGCCGTTTGGGACTGCGGAAGAAATGTTCCTTCTGATACGTTCCGGCGGTGACGATGTACGTCCCACTCCCTGAAAGATGATGTACGGGTGCGTGAGGCCAGTGAGGACTGTTTTTCACGATAGCTATGCTCCCGTATTTGGTGAGAACTTACGAGCGAGTTTCTGTTATCACACGTCGAGCAAACCAAAGCGGTGTCGCGCTGCGCTTGCCACCGCACTCCATAAGGCAACGGCAGTTGCTTCCGCTTTCTAAGGCTCACTTTTTACAAACGTTGTCACTTCTAAGTCGCGACCGTCGGTCGTGATCGTGATCGTTCCACTCTCGCCGGTTGTCAAAATCTCCGCTCCGGCAGCACGCCAGCGTTCCACAACTTCCGCATGAGGATGACCAAACATCGAATGCTGCCCCACTGAAATAATCGCAAACCTGGGGCGGGTGGCATTAACGAAATTCCTCAATCGATGACGTGCGGCTGCCATGATGCGCGACTTTAACAACGTCGGAAGCAAGTCCGCCCTCGGACCTGCGCGCTAACAAACCCAACTCCGCTTTGCGCTCGATGTCTGCCAGTAAAAGTATCTTGCGGCTGCCGAACTGAATTTGCAGCACCAGGGAGTCGTTGTTTGATGATCGTGTCTGAGGATTGGCGGAAGACGAGCGGCCAAAGCACTGTGGCATTGACCTCGCCGAAGCGTAAACCGTCGCCCTCGCCGATCGAGGCTCAAAGCAATGCCATTCTTATCGAGTGTTTGCGCAAATTCGGTAAACTCCTGATCAGTTGCTGGCGTTCTCGCCACTAACGCCGCTCTCACCTGAAAATTTTCGGCCACGTCGTTGAGTCCCTCCATGTGATCCGCATCCGCGTGTGTCGCCAGCAGATAGTCAACGCGATGCAAGCCACGCCACCAGAGATATTCCGAAACCACGGCGTCGCCAATTGAGCGTGCATCGCGTTGGAAATTCTGCTTGTTACCTTGAGAGTTTTGACGTGAGAACTTTGGGCGACCGCCGCCGTCAATCAGCAATGTAGTTCCATCAGGCATCGTGACGAGCGCGGCGTCACCCTGACCTACATCGAGAAAATCAATGCGAAGCTCTCGTTCAGAATTGCGGAAGCTAAAAGGATGGATCACGATCACTCCGATAATAATGTCTGGGCAATGACCGCACTCTTAAGAGTACGTGATCGAGCCAGAGCCGGGATCTAATGGACTAGCGACATGGATTCCAGCGCGCCAGCGCGATCGCCAAAATCATTAACGGCGCAAAGAACAACACATACACTGCGGCCCGGTGCCCGAATACTCAGGCAGCCGCAACGAAGCTATACCGAGGCTGACAAAAGGATCTACGCCATGCACCATCAACCACTGCAGCAAATAGGCAAGGCCGACCAGAGGCGCAGCAGCGCTTGTGCTCAGCATTCCGATTAACAGTGCCGCCAGGCCGCGAAAGATCAGCGCCGCCATAATTACGCTGACTCCGATATTCAGCAGGAGCGCAGATATTGAGACGCGATGAAAGTGAATTACCAACAGCGGCAACATAGAGATTTGGACACAAAAGGAGATAAGCAGTGCCGCGAATCCGTAACGAAATAGTCTTTGCAGGTGGTAGCGCTCGAGCCGCGCCGCTAAAGGTGTTTTGAACAGCTTGTAGCGATAATTAAGTTGCTGCACTTCAATACGCCACTTCTTTTCCTGCCAGAAGAGCGCCTCACTTAACGCCCGTAACCAGCGCTGACAGATTGGTGGATACGGAGTCGATCGCGTGGGCCGCCACGAACCGATTTCCGACATGCGCAGCAATAATGGCCAGGCGAAAACGACGATTGCGGCCACCGAAAGGAAAGTCAGTTGGAAAGAGGGATCAAAGAGATCGCTTGGTTGCCATGCAAGCAGGAAGAGTGCGGCTGCACCCAACGCGTTTAATGATGCAGCGCGGCGAGAGACGATCGGAGCAAAGGCCATCAATGTAAACATTAATGCGGCGCGGACTACCGAGACCTCCGCTCCGACAGCGATGGCGTAGCTCCACAGCACCGAGGCCGAGAAAATGAACTGCGTTAGCCTTCGCTGGGACATCTTTCGCGCAATCAGTAAAACCAGCCCGCCGATGAAGCTAATGTGCAGGCCGCTGATTACCAAAACGTGAAAGGTTCCGCCTTCGCGAAATCTTTCTGCCGCTCTATGTGAAAGGAAGTAGCGATTGCCGAGCAGCGATGCGTTAAGAATCCCGGCCGTCTCGGGCGCAAAGGTCGCGCTGATCTGCTGCTGGAGTCTGCTGTCGCCAACGATAGAGCCACGCCAACGGCAACAACACCTGTTCATCATCGAGTCGTTCAATCAGTTGGGGGCTCTTCACAAAAGCGGCAGCGGCGAAACCCTTGCGATCTAAATATTCTGTGAAAGAAGAAACTCCCGGATTACGAAACGTGTCGGCACGCCTCAATGTAGTCATCGCCCGAATTCGTGCTCCATAGCGTAGGTCCAACTTCTGGTATTCAGCTTCGGCGACCGGCCCGTAAACGGGTAGCAGCAATGTGACTGTTCCAACTGCGGGTCGCTCTTTGCCTTTCCAGATTATGCTTTGAACTTTTAGCGTCAGGTAGAAACTTTGCGGCGCGGCCTCTGGCTGCTGTTGTAATGTGCCTGTCAGTTCTACAGGCTCGCCTGTCTTGATGATCCCTTGATCGAGAAGGTCGCTCAAGCTGTCTGGGCTGCTTCGTTTTTCAAGAGTGGCTAGCGTCGCTCCTGCGAAGATATAGGCGCAGCAAAGAAAAATGACAGCCATAATCGATGCTCGCCTTAGGAACGCCACCAGCAGCAGCAATGAAAAGCAGGCGGTTATCAGGATCAGAACTTGCGGCGTGAGCGAAAAGAACCAGCCCCAACAATGCCAAGCATGAAAGTAAGGCGAGAATTATTAAGGGATGCGATCGAGAGTTTTGAGAGGGTTGGCATTTCAAGCTCGTGAGGGAATGGCTACACGTATTTTCGAGTTAAGTCGGCGAAGGGGACGCCTGAAATAGCCCAGCTCTTCAGCTCTTGAACCAGCCAGCATACGGTCTTAGTCCGCGAAATGGACGGCTTGATTGACTTACTTGCTGGCAGTTTCAGTCGTCCGCATAGGACGGCGACCTTGGAACCCTTTCTCGTACCAGCACTGAAGTGCTGGGCTATTTTCAGGCGTCCGCTTTCGCGGACTCGAAAGTACTTCCTCGTTTGCAAACTTGAGGGAGGCTTTACACTCTTAGTTTTTCGTCAACCGAACCACGGTTTCGACATGATGCGTTTGAGGAAACATGTCGAAAGCCTTGATTGAGTGCAGCTTGTATCCTGCGGCAATTAGTTTTTTCAAGTCGCGGGCGAGTGTGGCGGGATCACAGGATACGTAAGAGATCTGGCTGGGACGCACGTTCAGGATGCCATGAATGTCTTTGTTCTCAGCTCCCGTGCGCGGCGGATCCAGTAACAGAAATCTACCGGGCCCAGCGAGGCCGAGTTCTCTTTCAACCAGTCGCCGACACGCGCAGTTTCGACAACGCGTTTGTTAACGCCGCGGATTTGAGATTCTCGCTCGCAAAGTGTGTGGCCCTCCGGTTCGACTCAATCCCAACCACCTTTTTGAAGCGGCGGGCGAGCGGCAAGGTAAACAAACCTACGCCGCAGTAAAGATCCACGGCGAGCGTGCCGGTAGCATTACCAATTGCCTCTTCGATTATTGGCTCGAGTAATTCATGGTTGATTTGGAAGAACGCGGCAGCGCTGAATTGATAAGTCTCGCCGGCAATGGTGCGGCTGACGATCGTGGTATCAAACTCTCCAGCATCGGCTGCGACCGATACGCCCGAGTCTCCAGCCACCGCTTCGATGTTTTTGCTTGCGAGAGGCCGCTGCGAGAGTTCTTCCCGCACACTTTCGAGCGTCGCCTGTAACTCGGGAACAAGCACGGCACAAAACTCCACGTCACAAATCTGATTGGAGCCACGCTCGAAATATCCCAACTGTCCGGCGACGGAATCAACCTGCCAATTGGCGCGTGCGCGGTAATGCCATTCGGGCGGCGATGGCTGAATCACGATCTCCGGAACCGAATCAATACCTCCCAGCCGATGTAAACAGTCGCGGATGATCTCAACCTTGGTTTGCAGTTGGGCTTCGTAGCCGAGCTGCTGAAAGTCGCAGCCCCCACATCTTCCGAAGTAAGGACAGGGCGGCTCAACGCGAACGGGTGATGGCTTGACGATCTCTTTGATGGAAGCAAACGCAACTTTGCCGCGCGTGCGTTCAATCGTCACACGCAAAACATCGCCCGGAGCAGCAAGATAGACAAAGACCGTCATTCTTCAGCGTGTGCGAGGCCAACCCCACCGGGAGCATTCGCTCCATCTCGACTTCGAATGTTTGCAGTTGCGGCTTGAGTGATTGCAACGTTTTTATATTTGCCACAGATTCACGCGGATAAACACGGATAGAACCAAAAGGCAATCCAAGTGCGCTTGCAGAAGTGATGCCGATTTAGAGACGGCTTGGTCTTGTCTGTTCGATCCGTCTTCATCCGCGTAAATCTGTGGCTTATTTCTCTTTCATATCTGTGTCATCCGCGGAAATCCGCGGCTAATTTACAGGTAGAACAAACTCAACCGCGGCAACCCCGCGCTTTCCCGCAATCGCTTTAACAAGAGATTGTTGAAAGTCTGTTCATAGGCTGCCTTATCCATATGACTGCGATAGGGCCGCAATTGCTCCTTCACATCCTTTTGCGCTCCAGCCATCTCATCCTGAGAAACTACGCGTAACAGCGCATCACTGAGTGTCCGTTCGAGACCAGTCAGTGAAACCTCGAGTTTCCGCGCGTCGGGACTGGCCGCCGTAGCGAAATCGTTTTGTAGCTCGGCCAGCAGATCAATCACTCGCGAGATGGCTTCCGTTAAATCATCTTCTCCGGCCCGTCGTAGCGCGTGTTTGCTCTAACGCTTGATGACCTCTTTGTAAATGGTCGAGGACGGCCTGGCGCGGGAATGGCAGGCCTTCGTCTTCTGCTGCAACCTTCCCTTCCTCGGGTGTCGCTCCCACGCGCGACTCCAACCATTCGGCATACTGCGCCTCAATCTCTTCCTGACAATAGAGCAGCGACTTAACACTTCGTTTGCGCGGCTTCGACTCCCACGAATCAAACGACTTCTCGATTCCGCGCAAGACGATGTGCAATGGAACATTGAACTCTTTCCAACGCTCGATCAGAGCCCAGTCCATCGGGCTAAGCAAAAGGTGCTTCCCTCGCCGCCGTACAAAAGCGTCTTCAATTTCAGTGAAATAGTTGAAGTAGTTTTCAGACATTGAATCAGTCACTAAGAGGGCTTGCGCCCCGCTACTTGAGATTCAGAAGCGGGGGGCAAGCCCCTCTTCCTTACTGCGCATTCCTTAACGCTGCATTCCTTCAAGCGTTTCTCGTTCGCTCATAAATCAAGCGTAAGCCGTCGAGTGTCAACGTATCGTCAACCTTTTCGATGTATTCGGAACCGGTGGCGATCAATGCCGCCAATCCGCCGGTTGCAATTACGCGCGGCCTCTTTTCGGTTTGACCCAGCTCTTCAATTATTTTTCTCAAGACACCATCAACCAGAGCCGTGTAACCATGGTAGAGGCCAGACTGCATCGCCGTCGTCGTTGAAGACCCCACCACTTTTTGAGGCCGTTTGATATCGACTCGCGGCAACTTCGCGGCCCGCTCGAACAGCGCGTCAGACGAGATCATGATCCCAGGCGTGATCACGCCGCCGAGATATTCGCCCTTTGCGTTTATGACATCGAAAGTTGTTGCTGTTCCGAAGTCTACGATAATACAAGGTGCGCCGTACTTCTCAATCGCCGCCACCGCGTCAACAATTCGATCGGCGCCGACATCTGAAGCGGGTTCATAAAGGATCGTCAAGCCTGTGTCTGTTTCGCTGTCCACAAAGACGGGCGACAGATTGAAATAAGTCTCTGCCATCGTCTTGAGGGTGTAATTGAGCGGCGGCACTACGGAGGCAATAGCGATCGCGTTGATCGCTTTGAAGTCGAGACCGGCAAACTCAAAAAGATTGCGAGCGTGAACGCCATACTCGTCGACGGTGCGCGCCCGATTAGTCGTCAACCGCCAATGCGCGACCAGTTCCGACTCGCGAAAAACGCCCAGAGACGTGTTCGTGTTGCCGACGTCAATTACCAGAAGCATAGATTAGCTCGTTGTTCTCTTTTTGGCCGGCTGGACGGTCAGAAACTCTTCAATGAAATCGCAGGCGCGTGCCGCACCGTTCTCGCGTCGCATATGTTCACCCACTGCTTTCGCCTGCAACGCATATTGCGGATTGTTTAGTAACTTGTCGAGTTCCCGCGCAACCCCGGTCGCTCTTGTATTGACTGCGGTGGAGCGTTCGGCTTGTGCCCATGCGCTCGGCATGAGCGGCATTGTCGGGCTGATCGAAAGCGAACGGAACAATGAGCGTGGGAATTCCTGCCAGTAGTCCGTGAGAAGTAGTGCCAACCCCGCCATGGTGGATCATGGCACAACCGCGATTCAGCAGAGACTGAAAGGGAGCGTAATCAACCGCAATGATCTCAGGAGGCAGAGGCTCGGAGATGCGATTGCGCTCATCGCCGATTAGAAGTACGGCGCGCCGCCCAAGTTTTTTTGTCGCGGCAATGCTCTCGTGGAAAAAATCACGCGCCACCCAGACGGCAGACGTTCCAAGAGTGAAAATGATCGGCGGTGGGCCATTGTTCAGAAAGTCGACCAACTCGCCGGGCATTTCCAGTTCGTTGTCCCCATCGTAAATCGCAAAGCCCGTCACACGTGTTTGTGGCGGCCAATCCGGTTGAGGCTGCGCGAACAGTTCGGAGAAAAGCGCGAGGATTAGATCAGGCGAATGCTGTCCCTCAAACACCGGATTGCCGCGGTCTGGCAATCCGAGTTCGTTTCGCAGTTGGGTGTACACCTCGTTGTTGTAATATTTTTTTACTTGACCGAAGAAAACTGACACAAAGCGCGGCCCTAGATTGTAGAGGTGACGCATCCACTCCCAGAACGGTGGCCGGGGCGGATCGTAAGCAGACATGAAAGAGGCGGGCGCCAACACACTCGAGACCCACGGAATGCCTGTCTTCTGCGCTACTAACGGACCGGCAAAACTGATCGGATGCGTCAGTAGCAGGTCAGCTCCTTTCACCACTTCCAACAAGTCCTCATAAGCATCGCGCACGAATGGAAAGAGCATTTCATTCAAGAGAATTCGGCTGCCTGTACTCGGGTGCATCACTTTCTCCATCATCTCTGCATCCTGTTCCTGCGGTGGAGGAAGGTGAGGTCGCACAGGAACAAACTCGAAACCCGCCGCTGAGATTTTTTCGCGATAGAGTTCGCTGGTGGCAATCACCGGATGTTGGCCACGGCGCTGCAACTCCAGCGCGAGCGCCATGTAGGGATGGATGTCGCCGTAGGAGCCAAACGTTGTTAGGATAATGCGCTTGCTGGAAGTCATATTGAAATCGCGACCACTCTTGCCTCAAGACGTTTCACGTCAATTCGTGTTGTATTCGTGGATCTTATGTCCGCCGAATCCCAACGCTGACGATCCACTAATTCACACGAACTCCCACGAAGAAAAATGTCGTTGAGTCGATGCTCCCGTCGCTAATCGCTGCGGGTTCTGAGATCTTCTCCATCAGACCCGAGTCTTGGCCGCACGAACGCTCACATCGCCGGCCCGCACAATCCTTATCTCACCATTGTCAGTTTCCACTCGCAATGCACCATCGGGTTCGAGTCCTCGCGTGGTTCCGGAAATCTCCTGCCCGTGTCGTTAATTCGAACCTTCTTTCGGCGTATGAAGAACGCCGAGACCATTCATCAACAATCCTTGCCGGCCCATCAGGTTCGACTTCAATCTTCATACCAACCTAGAAAGACTGCTGCAGCGTATCAAGAATGTCTTCAGGATCTGGTTGACTGGCCGTGGCAGTCGGCGACTGATGTTGCCGTCTCTGCCAGCTCGGCCGGAAACGATGCGTTTGTTAGATTAATTCCAATGCCGACGATCACCGCCCGTCCCGACGTTGTTTCCACTGTCTCTGCGAGGATGCCACAAAGTTTCTTTTCGTCGTGAAGATGTCGTTAGGCCACTTGATGTCGGTTTGCAGTGCACAGGCTTCGAGCAAGTGTCTCTTGAACGGCTATTGACGCCATTAAGGTAATCAACGGCCAGTCGCTTTGATCAAACTGCGGACGCAGTACGTGCTGCAATAGATCCCTGCGTCAGCGGCGAAATCCATTGTCGCCCGAGACGGCCGCGCCCGCCGTCTGTTCGCCGCAACGATGCAGATTCCTTCCGGCGCGCCTTCAGCTCGCTTGGCAGCTTCAAGATTCGTCGAGGGCAAGGAATCAAAGCGAAGGGTTTGAAAGTGGAAATTCTGCATTGGACATTCTGCGAAGGTGCCTTATAAAGTAGGTCAACTGATTTTGGAGTGCGATGGCAAGCGCTAAGCAACACGCTTTAAATTGCCTTAGTGTTACGTGATCTAAAGCGCCGTCGTCGCTTCGTCTGCCGGCTCACTCCAAGAAGCGCCTTACCCTTCTAACATGTGAACGCTTCTTCGGCCAGTACTGCTACCAGGACATCAAGATTGCGAAACCGCTCATCCTGCGTTTGTCCCTGAACATAACGAAAATAGATTTGCTGAATCACGACTGCAACTTTGAAACGTGCGAAGGTTTCATAAAAGACGATGCGCGAAAGATCGCGCCCGGTCTTTGCCTGATAGCGTTGAATGATTTCTTCGCGAGTCATCCATCCTGGCCCGTTTGTCACGGCGCGCAATGAACTGTTCTGATCACCTCCTTCCTCCGCATCGTCCAGTAAGTAAGCACCAGACCGAGATCGATGAGCGGATCGCCGACCGTCGTCATCTCCCAATCAAGCACGGCAATCACGCGCGTAGGATCTCGCCGTAACATCAAGTTATCGAGTTTGAAATCGTTATGGACGATCGTGGCCGTCGGCGACTCGGGCGGCATCTTCTCCTCGAGCCAGCGATCACGTTGTCCATTTCCGGCAATTCACCCGTCTTTGATCGCTGCCAACGGTCAGCCCAGCCGCGCACCTGGCGCGACACAAGACCTTCGGCTTACCGATGTCTACAATCCCCGACGCGTAGATGTCCACCGCATGAAGCGCCACGAGTGTGTCGACGACGGTTTCGCTCAAGCCGGCGAGCTCCGAAATCGTCCTGCAGTCTGGCGGAATGATTGGCGCACGATGACCCCGCGCCGTCGTTCCATTAAATAAAAGGTACGCCGATGACCGTCGGGTCCTCGCAGAGCAGAACCGGCTTGGGCGCGAGGGGGAAATGCGGATGGATTACCGAAAGCAGATTGTACTCACGCGGCATGTCGTGCGCGGTTGGCGCCACCGGGCCAACCGGAGGTCGGCGAGGACAAACTCATGATCGCCGTAGCGAACCAGGTAGGTGAGGTTGGAATGACCGCCGGGAAATTGTTCGAGCTCGAGAGGCTGCCGAATCAACCTCAGCAGGCACAAGTGATCACGCAGATAACCATCAAGCGCGGCAAGATCCAACTCCTCGCCGGCTCGCAGTGCAACACTGTCTTTGTTCGAGCTCATTTATGTCGTGTCGTTGATGGTTTTTACGACTTGTCAGATTTCTTAAAAGTGCGTTTCGAGCTTCGTGTTGTTGCGTGGATCGTCCTTTTGGAACACCGGGGAACTGATCCACGAAGCCACACGAAGAAACACGAAACTTGACGTGTAACACGAAACTTCCACCGACTCTGACTACTGCTCTGCCTTGAATGTCTTCACACACGTTGTGCGACAGCCTGGCGGTGGACCTCATCGGGCCCGTCGTAAATCCGTGCCGCACGCGCATCGCGATAAAACATCTCCAGGGGCGTATCTTTCGAATAACCCAGCGCGCCATGGACCTGGATGGCCCGGTCGATAACATCGTGCAGCACGCGCGCGACGTAAAACTTGATTACGGAAATCTCGCTACGCGCGTCGTCTTCCTGATCCATTTTCCAGGCCGCATTCAATGTCAGCAGCCGCGCGGCATTGATCTCAGCGACTGAATCAGCAATCCAGTTTTGTACCGTCTGCTTGTTAGCCAAGGGCTCGCCAAACGATTTCCGCTCAAGAGCGCACTGCACATCATTTCAAAACTTCGCTGCGCGGCGCCGATCCAACGCATGCAATGTTGAATTCTTCCTGGACCGAGTCGCGCCTGTGCCAGTTTGAAACCCTTGCCGACTTCGCCGAGCAGATTGCTTACCGGCACGCGACAGTTTTCAAAACGGATTTCGCAATGACCTCCGACCCCGCCCGAACCCATCACCGGCACCGCCGAACGATATTAAGCCCGGCGTGTTCGTCGGGACAAGAATCATGCTGGCGCGCGCATGTGCGTCCGCGCGGGATCGGTCACTGCCATGACAATCGCAAACGCGGAACCGATAGCACCGCTGATAAACCATTTATGACCATTGATCACCCACTCGTCGCCTTCATGCTCCGCCGTTGTGCGTAAGCCGGTAGGATCCGAACCCGCAACTTCCGGTTCGGTCATAGCAAAACAGGAACGAACTTCGCCTGCGGCAAGTGGTCGTAAGATATTCTTCCTTCTGCTGCGGTTGCGGAGATGATCAGCAGCTCGCATTGCCGGCGTCCGGAGCAGCCGAACCAAAAATGCGCGGTCCGATTACAGAGCGGCCGATGATTTCATTGAGCAAGGCCTGACCGATGAAGCCGATGCCCATGCCGCCCCATTCGCGCGGCAGATTAGGCGCCCACAATCCCTGTGCTTTCACCTTGCGTTGCAGTTCACTTTCGAGTTCCGCCGGCAGTCCCTCATCCTCGACCATCGCATGCTATTGGGATAAACATACTGATTCATGAAGGCACCGACGCTTTGGCGATGCGATTCCAATTTGGGGAATGCTGAAATCAATCATGATTGGTCCTTCTGCTGGAGATTGTTTTGAGAAGTGATTGTAGCATTCAGTAGTCAGTAGTCGGTAGAATGTTTCAGGTTTCAGGTTTCAGGTTCAAGTTTCAGATTTAGTTTTTCATGTTTCATGTTTGTTCGTGTGAGTTTGTGGATCGTCCTATTGGTTTGACAGCGATGCGATCGACGAAAGAACACGAACAGTGGGCAGGCCATTGCTAGATTTCTAAGCTAGGCGAAAATCCAATCAACTCTTCCTTCTGCCTTCTGCTTTCTGCCTTCTGCCTTCTCTTCCTGCCTTCTGCTTTCTGCTTTCTGCTTTCTGCTCACAGCCCACTGCCACTATTTTCCACGGTGCGCTAACATGCTCCGCCGTCATCCAAAAACTTTTACGTGTGAAAACAGGAGGGATTCCGATGAAGGCTTTGAGCTTCCTACTTTCATGGGCTTTACTCGCCGCTTCGGGTTTAACCAGAAGCCGGCGCGCGATTTTCCCGGAGGCCCCATCATTGATCTTTCCTACCCGTTGATCGGAAACAGTCTATTGGCCCACCGCCGAAGGCTTCCGACTGGAAAAAGACTTTGAGGGCACTACTGAGCAAGGTTCTACTATTCCGCCTACCGCTATCGTGCAGCCGAACACGGAGGCACTCATCTGGATGCTCCGGTCCACTTCGCCAGAAATCGCTACAGCGCCGATGCGATTCCGCTCGAGCAATGATGGGCGCCGGGATCGTATCGATGTGACCAAACAATGCGAACGCGATCCGGATTACCGCATCACGACCGATGACTTTTTGAACTGGGAAAAAACTAACGGCAAGATTGCCACCGGCACCATCGTCCTGTTACGAACAGGTTTCGGAAAGCACTATCCAGACCGGAAGAAATATCTGGGCACCGATGAACGCGGGCAGGCGGCAGTCGCGAAACTGCACTTTCCCGGTTTGCATCCCGACGCAGCGCAGTGGCTAGTAAAGAACCGCTCTATCAAAGCTATCGGTCTCGATACTGCGAGCATCGACTTTGGACAATCAACAAAATTTGAGAATCATCAGACCCTCTTCGACAGAACAGTCCGGCCTTTAGAACGTTGCCAATCTCGACTAGCTCCCACTTAGAGATTCTTCAATAATCGCCCTGCCAATGAAGATTAAAGGAGGAAGCGGAGGTCCGTTGCGCATCATTGCCTTATTGAATCCGTAGCCGATCCCCTGGATGATCGACTGGTTTCCAATTCGCCTTTCTTTCGCGGTGGCGAGTGCGGCCACGCTGATCGCATTGATAGCGGGATCGGCTTTGGCGTGGCTACTGGCGCGAAATGTTTTCCGGGGCGCGTTGCTCGACGCGCTGATTACCCTGCCGCTCGTGCTGCCGCCGACGGTGCTTGGTTATTACCTTTTGGTTCTACTGGGAACGCGTTCTTCGTTGGGAGGCTTATCTTTACAACCGATTTGGAATTCGGTTGACGTTTACTGTCACGGCCGCAATCATCGCGGCTACCCTCCACCACGCCCTCCCGCTCGTGACGAAGAGAGTTTGCGTGCCGCATTCGAGGGAGATAATCTCGAACTCGAATCGGCTGCCCGCACTCTCGGTCTGAGCAATCACCTGGTTTTACCCACGCCTCACTTTGCCGCTCGCGTCGCGAAGGTGTTTTAGCAGCTACCGCTCTCGCGTTTGCGCGAGCGCTGGGCGACTTGGCGTGACTATCGTGATCACAGGATAACATCCAGGTCAACAATCAGACTGCTTCCGTGGCGATCTACGATGCCGCGCAGGCGGGGCGAGATAACGAAGCGTTTATTGCTTGCGGTGTGATCTCTCTGTAGAGGGTGGTGATGCTTGTGCTTAAACGATCGCTTTGGAAGGCTGCGCTGGTAGGAAGCGAGAACCATTCTAGCCACAGATGAACACAGACTGACCCGGATCAGGAAAACAAATTCTGATTGGATGGATCTGTGTCTATCGGTGTTCATCTGTAGCCAAGTAAATGCTTTACAAGAGAAGCGTTTCCAGCTTCAACCCAGAAACCCCTTTGAAATAGTTCGCCTTTCACTTGCCCGAATATCCCGGAAAACAGCACGCAATTTCGTCGTTCCAAATGCTTCTGCGCGACTTGCGCAAACACATCGCGAAAGTCCGTAGTCAGATCGAGATCTCGACCCTCATATAATTGATCGCTCCTCAAACCAGGCCATTTGCCGTGACCCCCGCCACGAACGCAGTTCCCAATCAGGAGCATCGCATTCGCGTGTCCATGATTGGTTCCGCGGTTGCCGTTTTCGCGCACGTCCGGCCAAACTCCACATTGTCAGAATCAAGACATCATCCATGCGCTTGCCAGGTCGGTGGCCAGCGCCGCAATGCCGTTGCTGAAATCCTGAAGCCGCAACGCGAGCTGCCCGCGTGCATTTCCCTGGTTCACGTGCGTGTCCCAACCTCCGATATCTGTAAACGCCACTTCCAAACCAACCTGGGCCTTCACCAATTGTCCGATTTGTAAAAGTGAATTCCCGAACGCTGTGCGCGGATACACCGCGCCATTCTCCGGTCTGTACTGGCTCGGATTTACTTTCTTGAGATAGTTGACGGCTGCAAAAGTTTCCTTGCCCGTGCCCCCGAGCATGTCGTTGACGCTCTGTGCATAGATTTCTTCAAAACCTCCTTGCACGTTTGCGGAAGAACTACCAGCGCGAATCGTGAAATCGTTGAGGTTAGAAATCGCCAGAGTTGCTGCCCTGCCTTGAAGAATGCGAGGCATTAGCTGAGTTAGCGAAACGGCGCGAAATAACGAACGCTGTGAATCATCTTTGCTTTGCAGATATCTGTTGAGCCAACCATCAGGCGTGCCTTTGCGGCCCGGCGTCGCCGACTCCATGTAGTCCTGACATCGAAATGTGAGCGCGTATTGTCAGGAGAGCCGGACGCGTGAACTATCGCCAGCTGCTTTCGTTCCCAGAAAGGCTTGAGCGGCGACATCGCGGGATGCAAACCAAAGAAGCCGTCGAGATCGAGTGTCGCCTCCGCATTGCCCGCTTGCGGTTTAGAGATAGCGATGTTGGGACGCAGTTCGTAATAGTTACGCTCACCATGCGGCACGATCATGTTGAGGCCGTCAACGGCGCCACGCTGAAAGATGGCGATAACAGTCTTGCGACGTCCACTGCTGACTCGATCGCGAGTTTGCGCAAAGAGTGCTCGCTGTAAAAAGGAAGGCGCCGCGAGCGAGCCGCCCACGCTGGCAAGTGCGATGCTTCCCGATTTTATGAAAAAGCGTCTATCCATGCTCGTTACCTCAAGTTTCGAGTTCCGAGTCTCGAGTTCCGAGTTCGATGTTTTATTGACTCGAAACTTGGAACTCGAAACCCGAAACTGCATTGCCTACTGTCTTTGAAATTCCAGTGAACCCAGGATCAATCCCACCATCTTGGTTACCGGGTCGGTAATGCTCGCTTCCATGCGCGCTGGTTGACGTCGATTCCGACCAACTGCGCCACCTGGCGAATTGCGAGTCATTTCATCAGGGGTGTTCCCTGACACCTCGCCGCCATCCGCAGCCATCATTTCACCCGGCCCGTTCGGGTCATCAACAGCTCGAGCCATTTCCGCTCGCGCCGGCGCCGGCGCAATCACGATTTCCTGATCCAGTTGTTTCAAAAGCGTCTCCCGAGTTTTTGGCGATATGTTTCCGCCAACAATAATCTCCAGGAAACGATCCATTGCTTTCACTCGATCTGGATTGGCTCCGCTCGCCGTGTCCCCGGCAAAACGTTTCAGATCGACGCGTGTTCCGGGAATGCGATTGCTTGCGAGGGCCAAACCGAAGTTGAAGCGCTCAATTAACCCTCCGGTGTTAACCCAACTCTCAGCCGCATCCGAATATCCGTTTGGCGTTTGAAAGCCGTAGAGCGGTTCGCCCATGCGAGCAATCCACTGGTGCAGCTGCGGACCGCCGGTTGTTTCAGCGCCAAGTGTGCGCAACGAGCTGATCGCAAGTTCGAACGGGCGTTTAACTTTTGCCCGGTAAGCTGCGGGCGAATTGAACTCCGGCGAAAAGAAAATTGCACGCAAGGTTTCGCGAATATCACCGTCGCTCTTGGTAAACGTTGCCGCCACACGATCGATCAGTGCAGGCTGTGGCGTATCGCTGACGAAGTAACGCGTTAGTTTGGTGGCGATGAATTTCGCAGTGGACGGATGGCGCGCCAGGATATCCAGAACCAGCAAGCCATCCTTCATGCCACCTCCGGCGGGAATCTTGTGGCCCAATACGATCTTCTCGCCGTCATCATGCGTTCGGGCATTAAAGAAAAACCGGCCCGCGTTTTCACGCAGCATCTCGGCGCGCCGCTCATTCATCATTGCTCCGGCGGCACCGCCGCCCCGAGGCGCAAGAATTGTCCACCCGGTAAAGCAGCGCGCCACTTCCTGCACATCTTTCTGAGTGTAACCACCATCAACCCCGAGCGTGTGCAACTCCATCAATTCGCGCGCGTAGTTTTCATTGATGCCACGACGCTGTCGTTGCGGATTTGCAGGTGGCTGCGGCATCTCAGTACCTTGACCCTGTGGCGCGGGCATACGATTCATCGCACGCTCATCGCGACCGAGTCCTGCGACGATTGCCCCGACCAACGCCAATCAAATCGGCTAGTGGCGACCGTGCTCCACCGCGACGCTGCGCTGCCTGGGCGTTGGGACTGACACTTTGAAAGTTATCAAGATAGAAAAGCATCGCCGGACTTTGCGCGGTGGCCAGCAATAAATCATGAAACTTTCCCATCGTGTGCGGACGAATAGTGTCGCGATCATAGGAAGTTAAGAGCCAGCGATCGGCGCCCTTCCCGGAAAAGACGTTGAAATGGTTAGTCCAAAAATCGACAAGCACTTCTTGCAGTTGTCGTTCACTGTAAGTGGCTCGCAGGATTCGTGAGGACTGCAGCTCCACCATGATCCGCTGCGGCCGCAGCAGACCATTCTCCGCGTAGTAATCGCGAATCGCGCGGCGATTCTCTTCGTTCCGCCCGGCGGCGTTGGGATTGCCGTTCGCCTGATCAGGTCCGGGCATTGCTTCCGATGGCATTGATTTGTCGGGAGCAGCCTGGGAGTTCTGGTTTGGCGCGCGGGTTTGCCGCGTCATCAGATAATTCGCCGCGACGTTGCAACTGCCGCAAAATTTGTCCGGGTTGCGGATACTTCTCGTACAACTGAGCTGTCGTCATCGTCAGGGTCGAAAGATTCTTCACTTTCGCTTCGGCAATTTCATCTGAGATTTGCGACGGATTTAGTTGTTGCTCGATGTATTTCTGAATGCCGATCCCCTGCACGCGTTCCACATCGCCCGGACGTGCGCCAAATCCGAGCCGATTCAACACATGACTGATCCGCTGCTCTTCGCTAAGGCTCACTGCCTGAGGTTTTGACTGTCCCTGTTGGCCAATTCGAGCATGACTACCGATTGAAAAAGTCGGAGTTAACAATGCGAGTAGTGCCAGCCAAGCTGGCCCCGAACGACTACGCCGAAAAGGCAAAGCACTCCGATGCTTAATAATTTTCATTTGAACACCTTCCAAATTTGTGTGGGTATTAATCAGGCCTCCCCGCATCACCTTAGACGTGCTAAAGACGCCGGCGGCTGAGAAAATTCAGCGTGGGATCACCTAATAACTTCGGGAAGGATGCCGAAGGAGTAGCCTTCGGCGAGTCGCAAGCGGTAGCGGAGGTTCAGTCACTTCTCAAAGTGTTACATTCGTCTTGTCTTTCTTCTCTGTTATCGAATACGGCGCCGTACCTGAGGTTTTCAACTGGCTGTTATGAAGCACGTCCCAATAGAGTTGTTCAGTGTCTTCAACCATACGCTGCAATGAGAAGCGTTGCTGCACCAAATCAAGTGCATTTACGCTGAGCTTCCTCCGTTCTGGTTCATTAGTGAGCAGCTCAACGATTGCTTTGGCTAAACCTTCGACGTCCTTAATTGCAACAAGCCTGCCAGTCACGCCGTCTTTAATAATTTCTCGCGATCCCTCGGACATTGAGGCTACGACCGGCACTCCACTCGCCATCGCTTCGATAACGGCGAGACCAAAAGGTTCCGACCGCGAAGGGGAGACGAATACATCGAGGGCCCTAAGAAGACCTCTTACATCAGCCAGCCACCCTACTAGTTGAACGCGTTTGCCTAGACCGAGTTGAGCAATGAGATTTTCAATTGCTCTGCGATTCTCTCCTGATCGCGACTTGTCCTCGCCAGCCAGTACAAAGTCGACATCATCTCGCTGAGAGGCAATTAGCGCCGCCGCGCGCACAAAGTCCTCTTGACCCTTGATCGGAGCAAGGTGTCCAACCATGCCGACGAGGAACCGGGCGCCGCTCTTGTAGAGACTCAAAGGGCCATTTTGATGACGGCCGGGGTTTTAGCAAATCGCGTGGTGTCAATACCGTTCGGGATTGTCACAACCTTACGCGGGTCAAAGATACCTTGCTTAAGCAACGCGGCAGCGACGGCTTGAGAAACGGCTATTACACGAGAAACGCGGCGTAGAATTAGCCGATGGACACTCTTTAAGGGAAAAAGGACATGCCGCGTTAGCACGTATGGCGTATTACCAGAAGACAAGGACGCCAAGGCTGCCAGAGGGTAATCGCGTGCGACGTGCGCATGAATAATATCGATCGCATGCTCACGCGCAATGTGAGCGAGTTTTAATCCGCTGGAAAGATGCAAAGAGTTACGCATACCCAGTTCCAGTATGTGGTTCTTTGCTAATGAAGGGAGTTCGCTTATTAGAGGCGAATTTGGAATTACGGCAATGTAAACCGCGTGCCCGCGTTCGATTAAACAATTAGTTAGGTCAACCAGATGCCGCTCTCCGCCCCCGATTTCATGCGCTGAACAAACCTGTAGGATGTTCATAGTATTGAGCTCAATGATCGCGTGCGAAGTTCGCGGCTGGGTCGGTCAACTAGCGATTACACTAATCCCGGTGCGGGTCGCTCGATTTCTCCTTCGAGTAATCTTTTCACTGACTGGATCGCTGCGGCGGAGTAGGTGCGGTTCTGCCCAGCGGGCGCGGAAAACTCACGGGGCTGCGATTCCCTTCCTGGTCAACGGAACGTACGCCAAAAAAATAGTTATCTTTGGACATTCCTTTCATCGTGTGGGCTGTTTCTTTGCCAACCCAACGAGAATTTGTCCAAACAGCCGAAGTCGTATCACGCCAGACGATTTCGTAACCTGCCAGATCGGGCTCGGTGTTGGCTTCCCATTTAAGATCGGTGTCGTTTGTCAACCGTTGCGTTAAGACGCTAACTCCTTTTGGTTTTGCCGGAGCGAGCGCAAGCATCGCAAGATTTGCAGCGTTGACGCGCGCAACATCGGCCACGTAAGCAAAGTCTACGTGTTCCGGGAGATCGCCGTACTTGATGCCGTTCTCAGTCCGCAATGTTTGATGCTGGCGCGTGTAATCTTCATTCGGCTCGGTAAAGCGCACTGCCGGAAAGCCACGCTCCAAAAACGGAATATGATCACCACCGCGCAAGTATCGATCGCGGCGGTACACCATCATCACTTTCATGTGCGGGACGTAGCGTTCGGCAACCTGTTTGATGAAACGCGCTAATTGGCGCGAAGCGGAATCGTTCTCGCCCCCGACACCACGACGCACATTCGCTTCTTCGGGCTTCTCATTCGAAGGCACGCCTTCAGAAAACACTCGCAGCGTGCGACGATCGCGCACACCATTACCGCCAAGCGTGTTGCCGACTATATCGTTCGTAAACATCGCCTCGACGTCAGTACCTTTTTGTTTGGCCTGTTCAGCAAAATAAGCAGCGCCAAGCAGACCCTGTTCTTCGCCGGCCACCGCCATGAAAACGATCGTTGCGTCAAACTTGTAAGGCGCCATTACGCGCGCCATCTCTAATACCGCCGCGGTACCAGACGCATCGTCATTAGCTCCGGGTGCATCGCACTTTTCATCAGTTGGACTGGTACACATCGAATCATAGTGGCCGCTAACTACATAGACCCGCTTCTCCGACTCTGCTTGTGATCCCTTAAGCGTCGCCACCACGTTTGTAATTTGCGTTGGCGTGGGGATGCGCGCTGCTTTCTCTTGAAGAAAACTCTGTTTCTCAACCGTCATCCGCCCACCGGATTTTTCCGCCGCCTTTAGGAATTCGCTGTAGAGGAAATCACGCGCGGCGCCAATGCCGCGCTGGGGATCATCTTGCGCGGAAAGTGTGTTGCGCGTGCCAAAAGAAACTAGTTTGCGGATAGTACGCTCGATGTTTCCAGCATCGATGGCACCGACAATTCGCGGGATGTCACGGTTGCGACTCTCGGGATAACCGGCAGTTGTATTTCGCGTGCTTGCCCGATTGCTTTGTTGAGCAACTGTTTGCGACCAAGTGACGATCACGACCACTAGCACGAACAGCAAAGTGATCGATTGCTTGAGCTTTAGTCTCATTGCAACCTCGCAAAGCTTATGGCGGCCATTTGTCTGTAATTAACTCGGTTCAGAGGGTTCGCGATAGATCGGCGTGAACGTTCTCGTTGTGTGCTCTGTAACACTGGAAGCCGGGTCGTAACGTGGCGGTAAGTGCTGAGGGACGAAGGCAGGTGGCATCGTGCCTTGTACATTAGGCGGTGGAGCTGGATTTTGCCGCTGCATATTCAACGTCTTTGACCAGAAACGGAGCAGCATTGCCGTGCTTCCAAATAGAGTCAGCATGCCGAAGAGCACCATCCAAGTGATAGCCGCAGGATGAACGTGAATCTCGGCCAATTCCCTTGCACCGGAAACAATAATTCCCAGCCCGATGACGATTGTCAGACCAAGCACGATCGTCGGTGCGGTTAATTTGACTGGAGCACCAACCGTGGCCGGGAAGTTGTTGTAGGTTAGGGTCAGGTTAGCGCCGCACCGGTTACAGTACTTCAGCTCAACGGTGATTTCATTGCCACAAGACGGACAGTACATCAGTCGCTCCGCAGGATAGTTTGCGGCGCTAATGTACCACTCTCAAATCCGGGAGCGAAACAAATAGAGGACGCTATGCGGGGGTTTCGATTCAGCGAATGCGGTAGGCGCGACCCTTCCAAACCACGATCACTTCTCCCACCAGTGATTCGGCGATCGTGCGAATTCCCGGCTCGTCAGCGATGAGTACGCGATATTGTTCGGAACCTCTCACAACAGTCATGACAATTCGGCCACCGCCATATGCGGAATCCACCCACGAATTACCTTGTTTGCGGAAACGGCGTCCAGCGACTTCGCGGGTCTCCTCAGATTGATTTGAACGCTTATCTTGTTCCGCTTCGTCCCGTCGCGCTTGGCTTGAGGTGACACCTACACCACCTCTTCCGGCCGTCGCTGCCTTTCGGCTGCGGGATAGAAAATCGCCGCTATCTTTAGCGGGGCGTCGTTCCTCCTGTACCTCGCGAACTCCTTCCGCATCCTGTTCTTTCTGTTTCGCAATCGCCTCGTTCTTATTCACTTCAGCGGTTGCAGCAGTCTGGGGCCTAGCTGCTGCTACTGCTGCGGGAGCCGGCGGCGAAGGATCGGGGGCGAATTTAGGTTGTGCTTTTTCCCCCGCCGAGTCCCCTGATTTAGCCGCGTCCTTGGCCACTACGGCCCCGGAGGAATCCACTGTCGTTAAGCCATCCAGGGTTACGCCTTTCGACTGTTCTTTCGGTACGTCGGCTTTGCTCTCTTTTGCAGGGGCGCTGTTGGCCTGCGCTGCTGAAGCCGGATTGGTCGCGGCCGGAGTTTGCCCAGGTTCAATGACCGAATCGAGTTGTGTCTGAGAAGGTACTGGGGAGTTAGCCGCGTTTGGCGCTTCCCCTTGCCGAGCAACAAAGGACGAGGACGTTGACTGTCTAAAGGTGATCATTGCGACCGTGATCGCACCCAGAATAGCAAGCGCGGGAAGGGCGAAACGCAAGACCGACGGTGACAAGAAGGCTGGCAATCTTTGCCAAAAGCTAGTGTGAGCTTCCCGATCAGCTTTGCTTTCGGTTCTGGGTAGTCCTGCCGCGGCACTTAGTTCGGCAACAAGTTTTCTACAACGCGAGCAGTCCACGAGATGAGCGGTGTAACGAGTCCGCGCCGCGGATGGCAAGGAGTGTTCGGCAAATGCATTTAACTCGTCGGCATCGAGATGCGCTGTTTGCTGACCGCCATTCGCCGGCTCCGAGACAGACGAAGTGCGTTTCGCCATGTTTCGCAACAAAAGATCCATCTCGTTGTTCTCGGTTTGCTTCATTTCAAAATCGATCAGGCCATCTTAAGAACGCTTAAGGCTCCCACACTTGCGCCCGCCTCAGCTCAGGCTTAAGTTACTGTGCGCTGCTGTGTTGTACTTCCTTCGACAGTTATTAACCCTTCCAGGTCTCCATCCAGATGAACAGCTATCTCAGCAAACGATCGATCGGTCTCACTTTTAGTCCAACCTTTTTCATTGATTAGAATGCCTTCAACATGCCGGCGCAAATCACTATGAATTCTTGTTAGCCGCCGACTTGCTGTCGCCTCGTGAACTCCCAGGACCGCCCCCGCCTCGCGTAATCGCAAGCCGTCAAAATAATAGAGCTTCACTAGAAGACGATCTTCATCCGAGAGTTCCCTGAACGAGCGCGCCAGTGCTTTTTGCATTTCCACGCCGGCAAACTTATTTGAAAGCGACTCCTCTGGATTTATTGCACCCGCTGACAACAACTGCTCACTGCCATCATCAACCTGCTGCGCCAGCCGATCTAAATCAGAGTCCTCTTCCGTTTGTACTAAGCGCGATTGCTTGCGATGCTGATCAATCGCAAGCTGCGCGACCACTGCTCGTAACCAACCAGCTAATGAGCCCCGGCCGGAATAGTAGGCCAGCTTGCTGGAGGGCTTGCCGTCTTCGCGAACCCGTAGTCCATAGAGTTCGGCCCAAATCGATTGCGCCAGGTCTTCCGCAGCGTCTTCGTTCGCACTCGCAGACCGAGCAGCGGAACGGACGGTCGTCGTAAAGCGCGCAACAAGATCACTCCAAGCCGCTTCATCTCCCTGTTCGCAAGCGACGATCAAACAAAGATCGTCCGCCTGCAAACCGTCAACGAAGTCTTCGATAGAAGCGCGAGACGCATTCGGATCATCTTTCAGAAGGTACTTCGTTACTGCGCCCTTGATGCGCGGGATTAGTCTTGCCGCATCGAGCGCGTGCGTTTCACTGGCGCGAGCAAGTAAGCGCGCGGCGCCGGCGGCTGCCAAAGTTTCAACTTGTTCGCTCTTGTTACTCACTGGGGGAAAACTCAACTATGGCGTCCATGCTAACACTGCAAATGGTGGGCTCGAGGATTCTGCCACCAGTGCTTTGATGAATTAGCGGTCACGACGTTGCCGTAAACTATTTTGCAGTCTAACTTTGACACTCAAAAAGCCCTAAGCTAGATTCGATTGTATCGCGCTCTCTCCGGTTTTTCAGGGAATACTGCTCGGAATCCAGGGAACTGCTTAAGCAATGCTGCGAGTCACCGAAATATTCCAATCAATTCAGGGTGAATCAACTCACGCCGGCAGACCCTGCACGTTTGTGCGCCTTACAGGTTGTCCGATGCGGTGCGTTTGGTGCGATAGCGAGTATACGTTTACAGGCGGCGACCATATTTCTATTGATGCAGTGTTGGAGCGAGTACGGTCATTCGGAAGCAAGCTTGTCGAGGTAACGGGGGGAGAACCACTCGCTCAGAAAGAAGGTTTTAGGTTAATAGAAAAGCTCTGTGACGAAGGCTATGAGGTACTTGTCGAAACTGGAGGATACGTCTCGACTGCAGATGTCGATCCGCGGGCGAAAATAATTCTCGACGTGAAGTGTCCGGCGTCCGGTGAGGAGTCGCGAAATCATTGGCCAAATCTTGAGCGTTTGCGCCAGGACAAAGATGAAGTGAAGTTCGTCATTGCTGAACAAGCCGATTGGGATTACGCGCGTGAATTGATCGAGCGTTTGCATTTGGACAAGCGCGCCAAAGCAATTTTGATTTCACCGGCGTGGGGCGCAACTGATTTGCAGCAGTTGGCCCAAGCGATCGTTGCCAGCGGTTTGGATGTGCGTATGCAATTGCAACTGCACAAGTACATCTGGGGAGCGGAGGCCCGCGGAGTCTAGTGGGTGGAACCGAAGATCATTCCTACGAATCGACTGCGTCTGAAAACGATGCTGCGGAATCAACTCTGGCGGTTTGCCTTGTGTCTGGAGGAATGGACTCCTGCGTTACGGCGGCAATCGCTCATAAGGAAAATAATTGCTTAGCGTTCCTGCATGTGTCTTATGGGCAACCGACCGAAGACCGGGAGCGCCGAGCCTTTGAAGCACTCGCGGATCACTTCAAAGCCGCTTTCCGTTTGGCAGTTTCGCTTGACCACTTAACTAGAATCGGCGGCTCGTCATTGACTGATAGAAGCATTCCAGTTGCACGTGGCAATCCTGAAGCTCCGGGGATTCCAACAAGTTATGTTCCCTTTCGCAATGCCCACTTCTTATCTATTGCCACGAGCTGGGCTGAAGTTATCGGCGCGCGGCGCGTCTACATCGGTGCTGTAGCTGAAGACTCTTCTGGTTATCCAGACTGCCGTCCAGAGTTTTATGAGTCGTTTCAACGTGTGATCGAAGTCGGCACCAAACCGGAAACTCATATTGAGATTAGAACGCCGGTGATCTCTTTAAGAAAAGCTGAAATCATTAAGACGGGGATTAGCCTGGGCGCTCCTCTTAACCTAACCTGGTCATGCTATCGCGAATCGGAGCGGGCTTGTGGCGAATGCGATTCCTGCTTGTTGCGACTGCGCGCTTTTCGTGAAGCAGGAATCACAGATCCGATACCTTATCTGCTTGACACTGCTCGCTCAGGTTATTAAGTTTAGGGCGCTTCTCGTCTAATAACTTACAACGGATCGAACTTGACGTTCATCTTACCGGTCTCTCCTGGAAATTGAATTCCTGATTGACCGCGTCTTGGAGGAATATTTGGATGTTTCGTAAACCAATTTTTTCAATAGTTGCCGCCACAGCAATGATGTTTTCTGCGGCAGTTATGGCATCTGCCCAGGTCGGAGAACTGCACGGTCACGTCTTCATGCAACAAGCTGATGGCACGAAAGTGCCGCTCGCTGGCGCAGCTATCGATGTTTTCCGGACGGACATTTCCGGCAAGTGGAGTGTCAAAACTGATAGTAAGGGCTATTGGGTTTTCGCTGGATTGCCCTACACGGGCGTTTACACTGTGGCTGCCAGCCATCCTACTGCCCAGCCCTCATGGCAACCCAACGTAAAAGCCGGGCGCGATCTCGATGTCGTGCTCAATCTATCGGCTGGTGATGGAAAACGTCTGACGCTTGATGAGATTAAGAACGCCGGCCCGGCTACGGGCGGCGCTGCTAAACCGAGCGGTTCCGAGTCCGCCTCAGATAAAGCCAAACGTGAAGAAGCGGCACGCCGGACCGCGGAAATTGAAGCCAAGAACAAGAAGATTGAAGAATCAAATGAGGTCGTGCAGCGGACTTTCAACGCCGGTAATACTGCGTTGACCAACAAGAATTATGATGAAGCGATCACTCAGTACGACGCTGGTTTGGCTGCCGATCCGCAACAGCCGATGATCCTCGCCAATAAGTCAGTGGCCCTTAAAGCGCGTGGTATTCAGCGTTATAACGCAGGCGTTTCTTCAAAAGACGATGCCGAAAAGAAAACCGCATTAGATGGAGCGAGGGCCGACTTTCGAGCCGCCGCGGAGGCGATGACCAAGTCTGTGGAGTTGATTAAAGCTGAACCTGTTCCAGTCGACCCCGCGCAGTACAACGAAAACAAGTTGTTTGCTTATGGGAACCGCGCCGATGCTATGCGGCTATTTGTTTCGAAGGTTGACCAGTCGCAAGCGGAAGCAGGTAAGACCGCGTACGAAGAGTACATGGCTATCGAACCAGACCCGGTGAAAAAGGCGAAGGCTCAGAGCGACTTGGCGCAGATGTTGTTCGACGCGAACGCCTTTGAACAGGCGCTGGCCGAATACAAGAAGATTTTGGACGTCACACCTGATGACCCCGACGCCCTGGTAAAGTCCGGAATGCTGCTCTTTAACATTGGGGCCATGCAAAACAATGACAAGGCCAAATATCAGGAAGCCGCTAACTACCTGCAGCAGTTCGTCGAGAAGGCTCCCGATACGGAAAAGCTGAAAGAACTCAAAGCGGATGCCAAGGCTATCCTCGATGAACTCAAGAACCAGCAAAATGTGAAGGCGGAAAAACCCGCCACCACACAGCCACGCCGGCGGCCTAAGACTTAACCACTTTAACCACCTTGAGCCAGCCGCGCAGAATCCATTTTCTGCGCGGCTTTCTTCTTTCCGGCCAACCTCTCCTCCAGCGTTTTTCCTTCAAAATTCCAACAAAATGACTTCTTGACAGGTCAAAGTCACAACCTGTACTATGCTTGGGCAACGGTGTTTATCACACCGTTTGAGCTGTCCTGGCGCATCCGAAAGCTTCTCTTCCAAACACCAGCCCCACCCGGTGGATCGTCTCTCAAACGTCTGAATCCCGAAAGAAATGTCAGCAAAATTAGGCGAAATACTCGTCCGCGAGAACCTCATCAGTGCTCAGCACTTACGTGAGGCCCTCGACTACCAGCGCGAGCACGGTGGGCGGCTCGGCTATAACCTGGTCAAGCTTGGGCTCGTTACCGACGACATGATCACCGCTGTTCTTTCGCGGCAGTACGGTATCCCCTCCGTTAACCTTGACCTCTTCAAGATCGACGAACCTGTCCTGCGTCTCATCCCCCAGGAAGTAGCTCAGAAGTATTCCGTCATCCCTCTTTCTCGTGTTGGCGCCACGCTCACACTTGCGATGGTTGACCCAACAAATGTTTTCGCCATGGACGATATCAAGTTCATGACAGGACTCAACGTTGAACCGGTGGTGGTGGCGGAAGTCAGCATTCAACAGGCGATCGCGAAATATTACGGCACTTCGCGCGAGATCGAGCTATCGGCAGTGACGGTGGACGACGCCGTTTTTGAGCCCGTTGATACGAGAACCGGAAATGGCGGGATCACCCACGCCGATTTGGTCTCGCTCGATAGCATCGACTTTGAGGTAGGTCGCACCGAAGACGTTGAGGTTGTCGAAGATAACGAGGAAATTGATCTTTCGACGTTGTCGCGCCTGAGTGAGGATGCGCCCGTCGTCAGGCTAGTCAACGTTTTGCTAGTTGACGCATTGCGACGCGGAGCTTCAGACATTCACGTCGAACCTTATGAAAAGGAGCTCCGGATTCGCTTCCGCATCGACGGTGTGCTCTATGACGTAATGCATCCACCTCTGAAGTTACGCGATGCGTTGATCTCACGCGTCAAGATCATGTCAAAGCTGGATATTTCCGAAAAGAGATTGCCTCAAGACGGGCGTATTAAGATCAAAGTAAAAGTAGACGCCCGCTCTCGCGAACTTGATTTCCGTGTCTCGACGCTTCCCACCCTGTTTGGCGAGAAAGTTGTGTTGCGCTTGCTTGATAAGGAAAACCTGATGCTTGACATGCACAAGCTGGGGTTTGAACCGGAGTCGCTCACCAAATTCCGCCGCAACATCTCGAAGCCTTACGGCATGGTCCTGGTTACCGGTCCGACGGGAAGCGGTAAGACGAACACTCTTTATTCGGCACTGCAATCGTTGAATACGATTCAGACCAACATCATGACTGCCGAAGATCCGGTTGAATTCAATCTCATGGGCATCAACCAGGTGCAAATGAAAGAACAGATTGGATTGAACTTCGCGGCGGCCCTGCGCGCTTTCCTGCGACAGGATCCCAACATTGTTCTGGTTGGTGAGATTCGTGACTTTGAAACTGCTGAAATCGCCATCAAAGCTGCGTTAACGGGCCACCTGGTCCTCTCGACCCTCCACACCAACGATGCCCCATCCACGATCTCCCGCTTGATGAATATGGGTATCGAGCCCTTTCTTGTCGCCACCAGCGTTAACTTAATTCAGGCGCAGCGACTAATTAGACGAATCTGCAAGGATTGCAAACGCGAAGAGTCTATGCCCCCCGAAGCCCTCATCGAAGTCGGTTTTTCTGCCGACGAAGCGAGCAAGTTAAAAACATACAAGGGTAAGGGTTGTTCGACCTGCAACAACACAGGTTACAAAGGAAGAATCGGACTCTATGAAGTCATGGAAGTTAGCGACGAGATTCGCGAGCTGATTCTGATTGGCGCCTCGGCTTTGGAACTTCGAAAGAAGGCCATCGACGACGGCATGATCACGCTGCGCGAGTCCGGACTTCACAAGATTCGCAATGGACTCACCACGCTCGAAGAAGTTGTTCGCGAGACTGTGGCATAACGAGAGGACAAAAAGATGTTGCGTATAGCTTCACTAGTTATGATCCTGCTGATGTCGACCGGGGTGATCATACCCCTGGCCGGCTCCTCAGCTCATGGACTTCGTCAGAACTTCATCGCAAAGAAACGGCAGTTTCATCATCGCCGCCACTCGCGAGCGTGGTGGCGCCGTTATCGCGCTCGAATGGCGCGCATTCGCCTACAGAGACGGCGGGAAGCGGCGATCATGGCGCATCGCAAACTTGTTCTAACTCCGGTGATGCCATTACCCATGGCCAAGAGTGCTCCGGTGACGGCTCCGATTTCGGTCCCCGCTTTAGTTCCCGTTACGACCCCGGTTTCGGTTCCAGTTAGAGTTCCGATTACGGTTGCGGTGACTGTTCCTATTTCGGTCGCCCCTACCGCTCCAATCGCGTCCCCGGTAAGAATTCCGGTTACGATTATGGGGACGCCGCCTGAGCCTGTTACCGCGCCAGTTAAAGTTTCGGCGAGTGTTCCAGTTACGGCGCCGGCTAAGGTTCGGCCGAGTGTTCCCGTCACGTCCTCGGTTACGGCTTCCGCTAAAGTTTCCGTTGCGGCTCCGGTTGTGACTTCAACCAGAGTTCCAGTAGCTCCAGTTGCCCTTTCGCCCAAAGTTCCCATTACGGTTCCCGTCGTGGCTTCAGCTAGAGTTCCCGCTGCCATAGAGCGTCCGGCCAAAGTCTCCGTTAAAACAACAGTTTCGGCTTCGGCTGGAGTTTCCGTTCCTGCTCCGGCTGCAGCTTCAGTTTCGTCCCCGGCTTCAACTTCGGCCCCGACAGCTGCCGTTAAGCCTGAATTGCCTGCCGGTTGGAACAAGCTGGCAAGCAAAACGGGCGAGGTAAAATTCCGCACCGAGACTGCGGCCGGCGCAGTTAGCGGCATTGCTTCTCTCGATGTGGTGGCGCAAAGCCGCCCGAATCCAGGTTACCTGACAGCTCGTGAAGAGCGCCGTTTGCTCTCCGGTGTTGCCATTGGCGATCTGCGTCGTATCGTAATTGACAAGATGATCTCGGACGGTGGTTGGGTAACGAACGACTATTTTCGTGATGTTGCCGGTCATCGCGTGTTCATCGTGACCGCGCAAACTCCCGGAGACGGACGCTCACCGGATAAGTCCTGGAACTTCTATTTCACTGAAGTGAATGGGCGGATCTACAGACTTACAACCAACACGCCGCAGGAGTTTTCAGAACGCATGGCATCAGAAGCCGAAAGTTTCATCGCTTCATTCCATGCGATTTCTAAACCCGCAAATAAGTAAGCCCGGAGAAAACAACGAAACTCTCACGCCCTACCTCGGAGGAAATAGCTCGATGCGAATAAACGAGAGCGCGCCGCAAATCTCCTTGTCCGATCTCCTAAGAAAGCTCTCGGAGCTGCGCGGCTCGGATCTGCATATCACTACCGGCTCTCAGCCCCAGGTTCGCGTCGATGGTCACCTCAGCCCCCTCGACGGTTACCGCGTCCTCACTTCTGCTGACACAAAGCAACTGGCTTATTCCGTCCTAACTGATGCACAAAAGCATCGTTTTGAAGAGAACCTTGAACTCGACTTCTCGTTCGGCGTCAAAGGCCTGTCCCGCTTTCGTGCGAATCTTTTCAACCAGCGCGGCGCAGTAGGGGCTGTCTTTCGCGCAATACCTTACGAAATTAAAGCGTTTGAGGAACTCGGTCTGCCGGCGGTTGTGAAGCAGATGTGCGATAAGCCCCGTGGCTTGATTCTGGTTACCGGGCCGACAGGTTCGGGGAAATCAACCACCCTCGCTTCCATGATCGACAAGATCAACCGCGATCGTCATGAACATATTCTGACGATTGAGGATCCGATTGAATTTCTACATAACCATAAGAACTGCGTTGTTAATCAACGTGAAGTCAATGCTGACACGCATGGCTTTGCTGCGGCATTACGCACTGCACTGCGTCAGGATCCTGACGTTGTGCTCGTGGGTGAAATGCGCGACCTCGAGACAATCGAGTCAGCATTACGCATTGCCGAGACGGGCCACCTGACGCTCGCGACGCTCCATACAAATTCTGCGGCCTCGACAATCAACCGCATCATCGACGTCTTCCCTGCTGACCAACAAGCTCAGATTCGCGCACAACTCTCTCTGGTGCTCGAGGGCATTATGTGTCAGGCGCTATTGCCGCGCGCCCATGGCGGTGGCCGCGTAATGGCATTGGAGATCCTGGTTCCCAACGGCGCCATTCGGAATCTGATCCGGGAAGATAAGGTTCACCAGATTTATTCGATGATGCAGACCGGGCAGGACAAGTATGGAATGCAGACTTTCAACCAGGCCCTCGCCACGCTTTATCACAAGCGGCTGATCACTGCCGACATCGCCATGCAGCGTTCATCGAACGCAGATGAGCTCAAGGAACTGATGGATCGCGGGTCTGGAATCAACACCGGAAACGGCGGTCATCAAGCACCCGCCCCGGGCAATCACCCCAGCCCATACGCTCAAGCACGCCCAGTCGGAACGCGTCCCACCATCACTAAGTAACCCCACATTTATTGGAGCCCTAGACTATGCCTACCTATGTTTTCAAAGGCCGTAACAAGCTGAACGAGACCGTCGTCGGCGAAAGAGTTGCGGATAATCGCGAGGCCCTGCGAAACATCCTGCGTCGCGAGCAGGTTACGCTGACCTCCGTCAAAGAGAAGGGCCGTGAAGTAGGCATTCCAAAACTCGGTGGCCGCAAAAAAGTGAAGGCCAAGGTGCTTTCGATTTTTACCCGGCAGTTTTCGGTAATGATTGATGCTGGCTTACCCCTCGTGCAGTGTCTCGAGATCCTTGCACAACAACAGGACAACAAATTCTTTCAGGCGACCTTGCTTCAGGTGCGCCAGGATGTTGAAGAAGGCTCCACACTTTCGGCCGCGATGGCGCGCCATCCGAAGGTCTTTGATCAGCTTTATACGAACATGGTCGAAGCCGGCGAGACCGGCGGTATCCTCGATTTGATTCTGCAACGCCTCTCGTCGTTCATCGAGAAGATTGTAAAACTAAAACGCGACGTGATTTCGGCGATGATCTATCCGGCGGCAGTTGTGTTGATGGCGGTTGGTGCCGTCGCCGTGATCATGATCGTCGTGATTCCGCAGTTCGAAAACATTTTCATGGGTCTGCTCGGACCGGGAGAACGATTGCCATTGCCGACCCGCATCGTCGTTGGCATCAGTAACTTCCTGGCCGGCTGGGGCGGTCTTGCGATCCTCATTGTGATTATCGCAACTGTGCTCGGTGTGAGGTTCTACTATAAAACGACGAACGGCAGACGAAACATAGACCGTTTGTTACTTAAGATTCCGATCCTCGGTGACATCCTGCGCAAAGTAGCGGTGGCCAGATTCGCGCGAACGCTTTCAACATTGCTGTCCTCAGGGGTACCAATCCTCCAGTCGCTGGAGATCACCGCGCGTACTGCTGGCAATGTGATTATTGAAGAGGCAATCCTAAAAGTTCGTGCCGGTGTCGAGCGCGGCGAAAGCTTCGTCGATCCATTAAAAGCTACCGAGGTATTCCCCCACATGGTCGCGCAAATGGTCGGCATCGGTGAACAAACAGGTGCTCTGGATGCGATGCTCGGCAAGATCGCTGACTTCTACGAACAAGAAGTGGATGCAGCGATTGCGAACCTGTTGACGTTAATGGAGCCTTTGCTGATCGGTTTTCTCGGCGTTACCATTGGTTCAATCGTAATTGCGATGTACCTGCCGCTGTTTACCCTGATCGGAAAACTCTCAGCGGCTAATTAAATCGCAGCCGCGAACGGCTGTTTGAAAGGGAGGCCCTATGGCCTCCCTTTTTTGTTGCTCGCCCGGACTTTGAGTCGCTATGCTCAAGGCACTTGCTGACGGAGGAAGACTTTTGGCTTCATCTCAACCTTTGCGCATCGTGGCGGCTACCGAAAACGACGTTCCGCTCATCCTTGATTTTATTCGAGACTTAGCGGACTACGAGAAGCTCGCAGACCATGTAGAGGCTACTGAAGAACGCGTGCGCGAGAATCTCTTTAGAGCATCGCCAAAAGCTTTTTGCGTGTTCGCATATCACGATACACGCGCTGTGGCCTTTGCGCTCTACTATTTTACTTACGCGACTTTTGCAGGATTACCGGGTCTTTACCTTGAGGATCTGTTTGTGAAGCCAGACGTTCGCGGCCAGGGAGTGGGGCGAGAGCTACTGCGGTACCTTGCGCAATTGGCGATGCGAGAGGGCTGTTGGAGAATCGAATGGGCCGTGCTTCATTGGAACAAATCAGCAATTGGCTTCTACGAGAAACTTGGCGCAACCCCGATGGATGAATGGGCCGTTTACCGGCTTTCGGGAGAGCCCCTGGAGCGATTGGCTGAAGAATAGACGAAATCATGCTCTTGTCTCACTCACTCTCGATGATTAAACCTAATGACGAATCTGATTCTGAGGTAGAGCCGCGCCCTTCGCTTGAAGAAGGTCGTGACTACTATCTTGAGCATGGACTGATGGTTTTCACGGAAGCTTATCTACTGAAAAGAGGGTTCTGTTGTGAGAGTGGCTGCCGTCATTGTCCCTATGGGTATGTGAAGCCGGACGGCTTTGGGACCACTGGTAAAAGGTAACCACACTTCCATTTCTCATCGGTCATGATACTTCGTGCGGCTTCGTGTTGTTTCATGGATCGTCTTTTTGCTTAACCGATATTCGATCCACGAATCCACACCAAATAACACGAATCAAATATTTGCCTCCACCCTAGTCCTCAAAGGGATTCACTTCAGCCCCCCGCTGCCCTCTGTGGTAGGCTTGGCGACGATGGCCGCCGAGGCAAGAGCAGAACAAAACCCAAACCTGGGGCGAAAGCTCTGGTGGCTGATCCTCGGTCGACTCGCAGTTGCCATCGTTCTCCTGGCGCTCTCTTTTTGGACAGGCAATACAACCAGTGAAGAGCTTTGGCCGAGGGCCCTCCCGATCCTCTCGTTTGTCGCGACCCTAACTGTCGCTTATTCACTCGCTCATCGTTTCAAGCGGGCACGGCCGTTTCAGGTTCGGATCCAAATTGCAGTCGACATCGCTCTAGTGACGTGGCTGGTTTGGAATTCCTACGTCATCCAATCTCCGTACACCGCGCTCTACATTGTAATCATCGCGATCGCGAGCTTGTTTCTAACCTCGCGAGAAGTTGTTTTCACATCGGTAGGATGTGCCGCAGCCTTCACTGCCTGTGCGCTCGCAGCCCTTAGCGGCATCGGCAACCATCCTGCAAGCCAGACCCTGGACGCAGCATCGTTTTCGCGCGCGATTCAATCTGTCGGCCTTTTCGACGTGGCGTTTTTTGTAGTGGGCCTGTTATCAGCGCGTCTCGCTGAACATCAGACGGGATCTGATGTGCGTTTAATAGCGGCGACCCAATCATTAGCCAACCTGCGGGCATTACACGAAAGGATTGTCGCTTCGATCCGCTCAGGGGTTGTGACAACGGATTTGCAGGGACGAATCTACACCTTTAATGCTGCTGCCGAAGAGATAACTGGCTACAACGAAATGGATGTGCGAGGTCAGGACGCCTCAATTTTCTTTGGAGATCTTAAAGAGCACACAAGGTCATCATTGAGCGCTTCCAATCTCGGGCAAACGGGTCCGCGGTTCGAGGCAGACTGCTTGACCGCCGAGGGATTACGTTCGCGCTTGGGCTTTAGCATTTCGCCACTCTTTTCGGAAACAGGTGAGACGACGGGAACTGTCATCGCTTTTCAGGATCTCACGCACATTCGCGCTCTCGAAGAAACTTCGCGGCGCCAGGATCAACTGGCCGCAATCGGGCGGATGGCGGCGTCAATCGCTCATGAGATTAGAAACCCTTTAGCCGCGATGCGCGGTTCGATACAGATGCTGCGTCACGAGATGAAAGGCGAAGCGTCGCAAACCGAGTTGATGGAGATCATCCTGCGCGAGTCTGACCGCCTCAATCGCATCATTACCGACTTCTTGAACTACGCGCGGCCGCGCACAATCACTCATGCTCAGGTTGATGTTGGTGAGTTGCTACGGCGCACCTTTACGCTCCTGCGTTTCAGTCCGGAGATAAATGAGAACCAATTGATTGAGGAGGACTTTCCGGAGGGTGAATTTCTTGCTGATGCTGATGCCGAACAATTGCAACAAGTTATTTGGAACCTTGCACGAAATGCACTGCAGGCAATGCCGGAGGGTGGAACTCTGCGGGTGGGTCTCGGGCGCAATGCCCACGACAGGGTACGAATTACTTTCTCCGACACAGGACGGGGAATGACGCCGGCCCAGGTTGACCGTTTGTTCGAACCATTCTCCTCAACAACCGGGGGCACGGGTTTGGGTCTTTCTATTGTTTATCAAATCATCCGCGATCATGGTGGTACAATTAACGTCAGCAGTCGCGAAGGTCGCGGCACGACGATCACGGTGGAACTTCCAAGTCAGAAGTCAGAAGCCAGGAGCCAGAAGCCAGAAGCCAGAAGTCAGGATTCAGAAGGCAGGAGCCACTAGGCAGTTGGCAGTAGACAGTTCCAGGAATACACGTCAGCTTATGTGTAACCCTTTCAGTCTAAGTCATCAGACTTCAACTCATTTTTTGTTGCCTACCGCAACTCCGACCTGCTCGGTGACCACTGCTTTCTATCCTATTTCCGGCAACAAGAGACTGCGTATAGGCTATGGTTTACTGCCTAGCGACTACTGCCTACCGCCTACTTATATATGTCCAGCCTACTAATAGTCGACGACGAATTAGGCATGCGTCAGTTTCTGACGCATCTCTTTCAGCGCGAAGGCCACGAGGTCAGAGTGGCGGAAAGCGGTAGAAAGGCGATGGCGCTGCTGCAAGAAGAGCCGGCGGATCTGATCGTCTCCGACGTCAAGATGCCGGACATGGGCGGCATTGAATTACTGCGGGCCGCCCGGGAATTGCTGCCGCAGGTGGAAGTTGTTTTGATGACCGCCTTCGCGAATGTGGAAACCGCGCGCGAAGCTTTCCTGCTCGGAGCCTACGACTTTGTGCAGAAGCCCTTCGACAATGATCTGCTGAAAGAAGTTGTCGCCCGCGCCTTAGAAAAGATTTCGCTGGTCAAAGAGAAGGACGCGATCCTTAAGGTCCTCGGTCAGGGCCAGCGAAAACATGCGCAGCTGGGAAATATCATTGGGCGCTCCGCGAGTATGCAGGCGCTTTATCAGATGATTGAGACCGTCGCGCAAGTACAGGCGACTGTATTGGTGACCGGGGAATCAGGAACCGGTAAGGAGCTGGTAGCGCGCGCGATTCACGATCTTGGGCCGCGCGCCGAGAAGCCTTTCGTTTCCATCAACTGTGGCGCTTTCACCGAAACGCTGCTCGAGTCGGAACTGTTCGGTTACGTTAAAGGGTCTTTCACCGGCGCTAACTCCAATCGAAAAGGTCTCTTTGAAGCGGCCAACAACGGCACAGTTTTTCTCGATGAGATCGGTGAGATGTCTCCGGCAATGCAGGTGAAACTTTTGCGTGTCCTGCAAGAGCGCAAGCTGCGACCGGTCGGGGCCACGGAAGAAACAACAGTTGATACCCGTGTGATCGCAGCCACCAATCGTGATCTGGCGAGCATGGTTAAGGATGGGACTTTTCGTGAAGATTTGTTTTATCGCATTTCGGTAATTCCGATCGAGCTTCCGGCACTCCGTCAGCGGCTCGAAGATGTTGCGGATCTGGCAAATCACTTCGTTTCCAAATTCTGTGCCCAAGCCGGACGTTCTCTCAAGATTAGCGAACCGGCCCTGCGGCTATTGGAAAACTACTCCTGGCCCGGCAATGTTCGCGAGCTCGAACATACGATAGAAAGGGCGGTGGCGCTGGAAACCACGGATATGATCCAGCCGGAACGCCTGCCAGAAAAGATCACCAGCTATAATCCGCATCGCGTCGCTGCCGCTTTTGATTTTCCGGAAGAAGGACTAAACCTCACCGCTTATCTTGACCAGTTAGAAAAGACTTACCTGCTGGAAGCGCTGCAACGATCAGGTGGCAACCAAACGAACGCCGCAGCCATTCTGAAACTTTCCGTCCGTTCCCTGCGCCACCTTCTGGACAAGCATGGCATTCGCGCCCTCACTGCCCAGATGCGTGACGAACGGCGCAGTCCTGATTCACTGCCACGTCGCCGGGCGTCTGACCCGCCGGAACGCCGCCGCGAAGACGATCAATCAGAGTTTGCCGCTGGCGCTGGCGAAAAATAGCGCTGAATTCCCTTCCGTAATTGCTCCTTCCACAATCCGTCAGAAGCTACTGACGTAAATTGTCAGGAACTCAGAGCCCACAATTCCAGTTTTCTAAGCCCTCTTAAAACCTAACGAAATCCGTTATTGGCCCGCTTTTAAGCCAATGGCACGCACTTTGTACTAGAGCATCACGACAACTTCGCGCACTGCGCGGCCTTTAGAGAAAGAAGCCGTTGGCGCGACTAAAACAACTGAAACTTGATTCTCTTAAGGAGCACCATAAACGAAATGAAAACCAATAAAGGCCAAGCTGGCTTCTCACTGATCGAACTCCTCATCGTCGTCGCGATCATCGGTATTATCGCCGCGATCGCCATCCCTAACCTGCTCGCTTCCAAGCGCGCGGCCAATGAGGGTTCGGCTCAATCTTCCACACGCACAGCTCACCAGTGCCGAAGCAACCTACGCAGCTACCGTCGGCAATGGTGCATATGGCGACCGCGCTGCCCTTCTGGGCCAGGGACTCATCGATAGCGTCCTCGCCGGTGGGTTAAAGAGTGGCTACAACTTCGAAATCACGGAAACTGGTGACGGGACCTCCGCTACTCCTTACGAGTACGTCACGGGCGCAGCGCCTGCAGTCGTCGGCGGTGTGTCAGCCACTGGCACCCGACAGTTCACCTCTGACGCGACCGGCGTAATCTACGCAGCCAACGCTAGTTCATCCACCGCCCCCACTACTACCTCCGGTACTCCTATCGGACAGTAGGCTGATGAAAGATCCTCACCCTCCAGCACAGCGCGGTGAATGCCGCGCTGTGCTTGTATTTTGTGCCCCATCGTTTTCACCCGTTCAGGATTACCCATGAGAGCGATCCCACTCGAGTTCAGCAAAACTTCAAATAGAGTTTCTGCTCTCCCTTCGGCCCTGCGTAAGATTATCCTACGCAAGGGTTTTTTCGCGATCCGCGCCTGGTCTTCGCAGCCTTGTGGCCTCTGGTTATTCTTGCACCTCACCTACCCGGCATTCCGAGACCGTCACTGAATGGCCTCCCCTGGCGTCAAGAGTTAGCGCTTTCCATTCTCCTGTGTTTGACCCTTGGATTTCTTATAAAGCGAGGTTGGACGGAAGCTCAGATACGGATTGAACGACATCGGCTCCTCGTGCTCTGCTGCCTGGGCCTGTTTGCTATGTGGATCTGGCTTTCGATCACTTGGGCAGCATTCGCTTACCCGGCATTTCATCTGGCGTTGCAATGGACCGCGTACCTTGTCTTCTTCCTGCTGATCACTTCGATCGCCGCGCACCCGAGGATGATGCGCTCTTCGTTTGTCGCATTAGCTGGAGTTATTTGGGTGCTCGCAATTGCGTGTGCGATAGAGTCCTGGTTTGGGGGGCGGCTTACCGACGGAAGCTTCCGCCTTGATGCAAAGCCAATACTGCGCGGCTCGGGCGCGTTCGGCGAAATAATGGCAATGGCCGCAATTCTGTTTGCAGGCTTAACGCTGCACGTGCGGCGTCCCAGCCGAGCGATGCTTTGCGGAGTAACGGCCATCCTGGCCTGGCTTGCCACTATTCAATCGCTCGAGCGCGCACCCCTCATCGGCGCCATTGCGGGAATGTTCCTTCTTATCATCGGGTCCGCCCTTGGATCGTTTGGCGACTGGCGACGACTTCTGCGTTTACTCTTATTGATTGGCGCTCTTGTATCGGTCCTAAGCTGGGAGAGCATGACCCCACACCAGGACACTCATGAGAGAACAACCGTGGCCCGCCTACAGGCCGATGTGAAAGCCGATCCCAACTCACGCGTGCGCCTGCTCTTCTGGGGTGTCGGTTTTGAAATGGTGCGTGCGCACCCGCTACTCGGCGTCGGCGGAAACAATTACGAAGTAGCCTACCCCGCTGCGCGAACGCAGTTTTCCGCGAGGCATGCGACCAGTCCACTTGTGACTCTGAATGAGCACCTTCTGACTATTTATGCCCACAATGAATACCTCCAGATACTTGCAGAATTGGGCATTATTGGTTTCCTTCTGTTTCTCCTGTTGTGCCTGGCGATGGTCGCAGGCTTCGCGCGCGCTCTAAGAAACAAACGTCGAACTTTGGTCAGCGCTCGGCGCTGGCGGCGCGATGTTGGCCTTCGCGATCAGTTCAGGTGCCAGCGGCTCTTCGTTCAGGTATTGTAGCGGTGCCTTACTATTCTTTTTCGCGGCGGCGATAGTTACTCGCATTGCAGCCAATACAGAAGTTTCCCCTGACAACAAAGCCAGCATGCGGTTTCAACTCAATGGCTTTAGCCGCAAGATCGCGGTTCCGGCTTTTGCTCTCATGTTTCTCGCCGTAGGTGTTCTAAGCCTGCAGGCAGGCGGAATAATCTTGCACGGGTTGGCCCAAGGGAGCGTGGAAGCGTCCAAAGCAGAAGGCTATTATCAAACTTCGTTGCAAGTATTTCCTTCAAGTACGGCCACGCACTTCGGTTATGGCATCTGGCTCTATCGCCAACGGCGCGCGGCAGAGGCTATACCCCACTTAAGATTTGCAGTGGACCGAGGATTCAACAGCTCAACTTGTTACGTGTACCTCGCAGGCGCGGAAAACTCCGCCGGAGACCTGGTGGCGGCCGAACGGACACTCGCTGCTGCAGTTCAGGCCTATCCCAAATCCGTGTTCCTTACCGTTCGTCACGCGGTGGCTCTGGAACGCAATGGACGGAGCACAGAAGCTGAGGTGGCATTCTCGAAAGCCCTTTCTCTTGACCGACGCACCGCTCGTGGTTGGCGCGCTTTGATTGATAGTGATATCGACGCCGCTTACCTTGCCGCGCAGCAAGATAAAACCATCCCGCTACCTTGGGAGCTCCTTCCGGAAGAAGGTGTCTTCGCCGTTCTGCAGGAGAATGAGCAACGTTTTCCTGCTCACGCCCTTACGGGTTGGCGAGCGCGTATGCGCTCGATGCAACTGCGGTGAATCCATCGTCAGGCCCAACGGCACCTGCCAAAGTTGCCCTAAACACGGAAATCACGTCGCGATCCTGGTGAAGGTGCCAGAAAGCGTCACCTGCTTCCGGCCCAGCTGGAATATCAGTCTTTAGGAAGCCTGAATGCAGGCTAAAAGTCGGCTATTTAGCGATATTAGAAGGTCGGACGACCATTTGTCTGGATGGCATACCACTTGTCATGAAAACAGGTGCCTCGCGCATTCTCAGCACTAAAGCCTGAGAAAGCGAGAGCAGATAGTTAGGTTTCGCTAAAGGCAGACGAATATGAGCACATGCAAGGACGCAGCAGGCTTTTCGTTAATTGAGCTTCTAATCGTTGTGGCTATTCTTGGAATTATTTCCTCGCTTGCCATCCCGAGTCTCCTCTCCTCCAGGCGTGCCGCCAATGAAGGTTCTGCGCAGTCTTCTCTTCGCACGATTCAGGGTGCCCAGGCTGTTTACCACGCGACTTCAGGAAACGGCCGCTATGGAACAAAGGCCCAGCTGCTTAACCAGAATCTCATTGATTCCGTAGTTGGCTCGGCCGTCCCCAAGAGTGGTTACACCTTGACGATAACGCCTGACAACACCGCATCGTCCGCCAACTTTTTTAGCTGCGGAGTACCGTCCGACACAGAACCACTCACTCGCACCGGCAGTCGCAGTTTTACCATCGCCGAGGACGGCGTCTTGCGCGGTAAGGTAGCGGACGTTGGGCCCGCCAATCACACTGAGGCTGTCACATCAGCGACTTGGCCTGCCATCATCAACTAATCAATGGATCAATTTTGCGAACGTCCTCACGTGACTGGTTTGCTTTTCCCGTTTAAGAAAGCTACTGACACAAAATCTACGTGCGTGTATATTTGAGCAGATGCTGGGCCGCATAGCAGCAATCGCTGGCAATGCTTTTCGTGAAGCCGTGCGAGATCGCGTGCTATACAATCTCGTCCTCTTCGTCTTGCTTCTCACCGGCGCCGCAGTCTTCATTGGCGAACTATCCGGCGGACAAGAAAAGAAAATCATCATTGACCTCGGCTTGAGCGCAATGCTCCTGTTCGGGGTCTTCATCGCGATTTTTGTAGGCGTCGGCCTGGTCTACAAAGAGATCGAGCGGCGAACTGTCTATACCATCTTTGCCAAACCCGTCAGTCGTGGAGAATTTCTTGTTGGAAAATATTTAGGTCTTTGTCTGACGCTATTGGTGAATGTATTAGTGATGGGCGCTGGTGTTTCCCTGGCGCTGATCTATGTAAGCCGCGGTTGGGACTCACTGGTTTCTGTCATCTGGCCCGCAATCCTGCTGATTTACGTGGAATTGATGATTTTAACCGGGGTCGCGCTGCTCTTCTCTTCCTTCTCCTCGCCGGCACTATCTGCCCTGCTTACGTTCTTCGTCTTCATCATCGGCCACTTCAGCGCCGATCTTAAGAGCCTGGCCACATCAATGGGAAGCATCTCCGCTCGCTGGTTTTTCGGCGCCTTGTATTACCTCATGCCAAACCTGGCAAATCTCAGCTTCATAACACCTGCTGCTCATGGCGAGCTTCCAGGCTTTGCTTATAGCGCCAGCGTCATCCTCTATTCATTGCTGTACGTGATTGTGGTATTAGCGGCAGCAACACTGATTTTCAGCCGCCGCAATTTCAAATGAAACGACGATTGACCAAAACTGATGTGGTACTCCTGCTGATAGTTCTTGTGGGGCTGGGAGGGGTAGCTGGAGTTTCTCGGCTGATTGATTCCACGCGGCCGGTTGCCAGTGCATCTGTGACGGAAGATCAACTCTACCTAAATGGCGCGACGGTCAAGAGAGTTAGCCTTGGTTTTAATGGACTGGCTGCTGATTGGTATTGGATGCGCTCACTCCAGTATGTCGGTAGAAAGGTGTTGAGTAGTGGTGAGGGAATGCAACTCGACAATATGGGGGCATTGAATCTCAAATTGCTCGCGCCGCTTCTCGATACCGCCACCACTTTGGATCCGCAGTTCATGGAACCCTATGAATACGCCGCCATCGTGCTACGGGGAATAGACGTTCAGGAAGCAAAGCGCATCACCCAAAAAGGCATTGCCGCAAATCCTTCATCGTGGCGACTCTATCAACATCTGGGCTACATCTACTGGCAGGAAGAGGACTACGAAAAGGCCCGCGACACATACCGCGAGGGCGCCAAACTTCCCGGAGCGCCGGCCTGGATGGAGGCGATGCAGGCGCGCATGGCGGTTGAGGGCGGTAGTCGCAATACCGCCCGCGAAATCTATCAGCGCATGTATGAGCAGTCCGAAGATGAGAACGTCAAGCAAATGGCGCGGCGTCGCTTGCTGCAGCTGCAGTCATTCGATGAACGAGATGGCCTGCGACGGTTAATGAATGCTTTCAAGTCTCAGGTTGGGAAGTGTCCCGCTTCCTGGACCGATCTTGCGCCTGCACTACGCGCACTGAAGATACCAATTGATCCTTCGGGAGCACCCTTTGATCCTGCAGGAGTTCCCTATGTAATGCTCGCCGGAAAGTGTGATGTAGAAACCGATGCAAGATCTGAGGTTCCCAACAACTAACCCCAGGACCATCAGGATGCCGATAGTTGAAATAGAGGAACTGACCAAAGACTACGAAGTCGGATTCTGGCGCAAACGAAAGGTTCGTGCGCTCGATGGTCTGTCGCTGCATGTGAACGAAGGTGAGATTTTCGGGTTCCTAGGAGCTAACGGCGCCGGCAAGACGACAACGCTAAAGCTCCTGATGCGGCTAATGTTCCCCACTAGCGGCCGGGCACGGATTCTGGGTCACGATATCGCCGATATCGAAATGCACCACCGCATTGGATACTTGCCGGAGAACCCCTACTTTTATGATTACCTCACCGCGCGCGAATTTCTCGACTATTGCGGCCGGCTGTTTGGGAATACACCCGCCGCACGGAAGCAGCGCACGACTGAACTCTTAACGCGCGTCCATCTGGACACCAAGTCGTGGGACGTGCAGCTTCGCAAGTTCTCGAAAGGAATGTTGCAGCGTGTCGGACTTGCTCAAGCGCTTGTTAACGATCCCGCAATTGTTTTTCTTGACGAGCCGATGAGTGGTCTCGATCCGGTGGGCCGCCGAGAGGTGCGTGACCTGATTGCCGGTCTGCGGCAGGAAGGAAAGACCGTTTTCATGAACTCCCACATCCTTTCAGATATCGAAGTGTTATGTGACCGGGTCGCGATTCTTAAACGCGGAAAGCTGGCGCACGTTGGAAATCTGGATGAGTTGCGTCGCCGCGCGGGAGAACATGATCGAATCGAGATAGTTGCGAGCGGAACCGATGCCAATTCATTGTTGTCACACCTCGATGGCGATAGGTTTCAGGTGACTGCGACGGCGAACGGTCTGCGAATTGAAATTCCTGACGAGCGATATGTCGACGATGTGCTGGCGGCTTTGCGTCAAGTGGGCGGGAAACTTGTTTCGGTCCAACCTGTGAGGCAGTCGTTGGAAGATCTATTTGTCGAGACTCAACCTTAACTCGACTAATTAATTCAATTTGGTCGGGAAGTTCGCTGCTTAACTCTCGAGGCCGTCACTTGAATTTCAAGCCAGTAACTTCCATCTTGATATTGGCCCGGTGATCCGTGTCTTTCATGCCATCAAGTCGCACTACGACAAGCATCGTGCCGTTAGGTTGAAGTTCTGCCTGTTTTGTGGGAATCACCACGACGGTCCGCTGCTTTACCGGTTTATTCTCTCCATCTACTACTGAGGCCCTTACTTCAAGTCCATTTATCGTACGTCCCGTAAAGTTCCGCACCGTGGTTTGCAAATTCATCACGATGTCGCCTAACGCACGCTTGGCTTCGTCAGCTTCCGGCGGATCGAGGTAAAGCTTGGCGATGTTCTGATCAAACTCGGCTGAGCCTGGGCGAAGAGCTCCTTCCAACGTTGGTTCAACGTTGCCGCCGCTGCTCGCACGCATCAGAAAATAAAAAACTATGGCGATGAACAGCGCGGCGAGTACAGCGGCGCCAATTATGATCTTTCGGCGCGAATCGTCGGAACCTTCGAAGTCTCTTTCAGGACTATTCATGCTGTTTTGAATGCGGTGATTGTAGGGCGGTGAAAACACTTTTGCAATCAGTCCTGTACGGCTAACGAGTAGATGGACCGTTGCCTTAGACCCTAAACAAGCAGCTTTGTTCCGCCGGTGATGTGCCGTTCCAGGTGGGTTTGAGCGCGCAGCTATGAATGCTGTTCGAGCAGACTCTCGATTAAGCCTTCCAGTTCACCGTAATCGATCGGTTTGGTGATGTAAGCATCGCACCCGGCGACTAGAGCCTCGGCATGAAAATCAAGTGTGTCGTGAGCGGACACCGCAATGATCGGGACGTCCTTTAGACTTGATAATTGTCGAATGCGACGAGTGGCGGCGAGGCCGTCGATCAGTGGGAGACTCAGATCCATCAATATGATTTGCGGTATCTCGCGTTCCGCCTGCGTCACGGCTTCAACGCCGTTTACCGCCTCCATAACGCAGTAGCCACTCATCTCCAAAAGGCGGCGCATCATCACGCGGTTGTCCTCGGTATCTTCTACGAGTAAGACCCGCGCTTTAGGCTCGCTGGCCGAGCCAACACCCAGACCGCCATTAGGGTGAGATTTTGTGGTCACAAACAATTCCATTCGCCGTAAGTTGTTGATCTCACTGTATCACTAGAATACGCAGGGGCTTTTTGCTAAGATGTCGCATCGAAATACGACAGTTCGAATCCGCCGCGTCGGGTTCAATTCATACACCGACTTTCCCCCAAAAAACTTGCTTGACGAGCTCGGGTAGAGAGCGCGCTTACCTGATCACCCATAGATGAAGCCCTTATTGTCACCATCGCAGGATAGCGACTCGCTTCAAACTCTTGGTCGAGCTTCCCTTCAGATCGTTCACGATCTGAAGAATCAACTAAATGGTCTCAAACTGTATGCCACGTTCTTGCGCAAGCGCATGGAAAAAGGCAGTCAACCGGCCGACGAGATGGAAACTGTCCAGAAGTTGATCGCGGGCCTGGACAGAGCTGCCGCCGATCTTTCGACGCTAATGGATTACGGACGGCCGGTGGAGCTAAAGCGTCAATCCCAGGTTGACCTACAAAAAATCATGCGCAGCGTGGCCGCGACTGTGACCGAGCCCACTCGCTCAACTGGCGCATTAACAGGTGTCTTGTTAATCGAAGGAGAACAGACTCCTTTACTCGGAGAGTTTGATCCGGCCGCGTTGACCGAAGCATTCAAGTCGATTTCCGTGGGAGCGCTAAGACTCTCAAAGCCCGCGGAAGAAAAAGGCGTTTTGCGAGTCAATCTTCAGAAGCATTCACCGAGCGAGGTGCTGGTTGAATGGCATGACGTGAACACAACTGATCACGATCCATTTCGCTCCTTCGCAGGAAGCATTGAAATCAGGATGTCGCTCGCAGCAAAAATAATTGAAGCGCATGGCGGTTCGGCAATTCAAAAAGAGAACACCTTACGCGTGACTCTTCCATTGGCGAACTAATCAGGCAGTCAGCAGATTACAAAGGAATTGAGTTATGGACGGTACTGGCATGGCCAGTTCAAGGGAGGAGAAAAAGGTGGAGCATAAGGACCTGCGGATTCTCGTCATCGACGATGAGCCAGTGATGGCTGATTCGTTGCGGACAAATTTGATGGAGGAAGGCTACGTTGTAGATACGGCGGCGACCGGCGCAGAAGCCATCGAGCTGTTTGACCAGGGCGGTCATCATCTGGCGATTTGCGACTTACAACTTCCGGATATGGATGGCCTCGAAGTGATGCGGCACATGAAAGACGCGCGTCCGACAACCGAAGTCATCGTTGTAACGGGATACGGATCCGTCGCTCGCGCCGTTGAAGCCACCAAAGCCGGCGCCTTTTACTTCGTCGAGAAGCCATTCGACTTCGAAGAGATTCAGCCGCTTGTCGACAAAGCTCTCGAGCGTCGCGAGCTAGTGGCCGAAGCCGCAAACATGCGCCGGCAACTTTCAACGCGGTCGGAGTATTTCAATATTATCGGCGCCTCCAAGGCGATGCAGACGATCTACGAAACCATCGAATCGGTAGCCAAGTCAGACGCTAATGTCTTGATCGTTGGTGAATCGGGCACCGGCAAGGAATTGATTGCCAACGCCATTCATTACAATTCCCTCCGCTCCAAGAAGCCTTTCATTAAAGTGAACTGTGCAGCATTACCGAAAGAATTGATCGAATCAGAACTCTTTGGTCACACCAAGGGTGCGTTCACCGGCGCCCATGCCGATAAAGAAGGCCTCGTGCAGCACGCTGCCGGCGGCTCGCTTGATGCTCGACGAAATCGCGGAAATGCCCGTTGAATTGCAGCCTAAACTTCTGCGCGTGCTGCAAGAACGCAGTTATCGGAAAATCGGATCAGAAAAGACTTTTGCTGTGGATTTCCGTTTGATCTCCTCGACAAACCGTCCGCCCGCCGACGCTATCCGAGATGGCGTTTTGCGAGATGATCTCTTCTATAGAATTTCTACGATCACGATTCATGTTCCACCGTTGCGCGAACGTAACGAAGACATACAACTCCTGACTGAACACTTTCTGCATATTTATGCGCAGAAGTACGAACGTTCGATTAACGGCGTGTCACAAGCTGCCTATCAACGATTGTTTGGGCACACCTGGCCGGGCAATGTGCGCGAGCTGCAAAACGTCATCGAGCGCGCGGTGTTGCTCGCAAAGACAAATAAGATTGAGCCTGTCGACCTGCCATTTGATAACGGTTCCCTTCCCGAAGGCGCTTCAGCCGGCGCTGAATGGGACGTTCCGCCCAACATGACTCTCGAAGACATCGAGCGGTTGGTGATCGAGAGAACACTACAACGTACTGGTGGCAATAAGCAGGCAGCGGCAAACCTGCTGGGAATATATCGCCCGCGCCTTTACAGCAAGATTAGAAAATATAATATTGATGTCTCCTCGCTGGCGACAGCGTGATGTTCAAAGGATAAGCTGCGAAACCTTTTAGTGAAGGCGGTAACACTTTAAATTTTGAATCAGCTTCAATTCCCGCACGCCAGGGCCGCGGATAATTTCGCTTCACCAGCGAATCGCCTCACCAGCATTGACGCCTTACGCGGCATCGCCGCACTCGGTGTTGTCCTTTATCACGCAGTTCATCAGACCGCGGGATCGGTTCCTAACAACCTGTTCCAGTATCCGGTTCGGCTAATCCAGTTCCTCAGCTCATTTGGTTACATAGGCGTCTTTCTATTCTTCGTTATCTCGGGCTTCTGTATCCATCTGCAATGGGCGAAGGCGCGCGCTGAAGGCAAAGAGTATCAGGTTAAGTTCGGCGCTTTTTGGAAACGCCGTTGGCGGCGTCTCTACCCGCCCTACTTGATCGCTCTCGCCGTTTATCTGGTACTAACGGCCGTCACGGCGGGGATCGATGTCACGCACTTCTTTGTTTACGACGTCGTGATGCACCTGCTGATGCTGCACAATTTTGATCCGCATACCTGTTACAGCATTAACGGCGTTTTCTGGACCCTGGCAATCGAGGAGCAGCTCTACCTTGCCTATTTCCTCCTCCTTTTCTTGCGGAGACGCTGGGGTTGGATTCCCACGCTGATTGTGTGCGCGCTGGCTCGGCTGGCCTGGTTTGCCTTCAGTCACCTGGTTTGGTTGAAAACGGGGATCGGCGTTCCGGTTCCCGAAGGGGCAGCTTCGCACTGGTTTACCTGGGCACTCGGAGCCCTCGCGGTTGAAGCAGCTTTTGGCTTGGTAACGATTCCAAAGTGGTGTCGCAACCTTTGGCTGGGCGCTGTTGCGGTTGTCCTGGCATCGACAGTCTCAACGGTCCTTCCGCAGATGCAGAAGGACACTTTCGTGCATACCGCCGCCTGGCTGCTGATGCATCCGCTATGGGGTTTTGGGTTCTTCGTTTTGGTTAACCGCTTCGTGCACGCGGAGAAGTCGTGGAGTGGCGCAGTGAGCAAGCCAAGGTTGCTTGCTGCTTGCGCGGCAATTGGAGTTTTCTCTTACTCGCTCTATCTCACACACGAGTTAGTGATCATGCAATCGTGGTGGTTTGTCTTTCCGAGCCTGCCACCGATGGTGAATGCGTTATTAGTGGTCACACCAGCGACAATCGGTTTTGCATGGCTGTTCTATCTGTTCTGCGAAAAGCCGTACATGAGGAAAACCCAGACGGCAGGAGCAGACGGCAGGAGGCAGTGGCCGGCCGCAGAGGAGGACGTTACATCCGACTCGAGAGTGCCAACTCTTAGCCTTGAAGCCCCTGTCAAATCAGAGATCTGATAAGACTGCGGTAACAGACGCAACTAACAACACTATGACGGGCTTACCCTGGGAACCGCTCTGGGTGAGCAATCATGCCGCCTAGCATTCTACCGATTTCTTCATACCCAATACGAAGCTCACCATGGCGGCTCTGGGACAGATAGCCGCAGCACTCAGCAAATTCTAGCCAGACTTGAGTTTCAGTTGCTTCGACATCAGCATCTGCCATTTTGCTGATGAACATCTTCTGGTAACGCTTCTTGCGATAACCCTCTCCGATGTTCGCAGCAACGCTTCTTGATGACCGTCGAATCTGGTCCGTGAGCGAATACCGTTCCTCGACAGGAAATGTTTTCGACTCGTTATAGATCTCCGTCGCTAACTTGAAGGCCAATTGATAAACCTTTAGATCTCGAAATCCACGTGAGGTATTCATGGAATGAAGCTCCTTGTGGTTGTGAGGTTGTAGTACCGACGCTTCCGCCATCCCACTCGTGTCGTCTGCTCCTGCCGTCCCCCCTGCCGTCTGCTCCTGCCGTCTGCTACTAATCTACTTGGTACGTCGCAACGCTCGTTGGCGTTTCAAAACATCGCACCTTATAGATCTGCACCCGCTCGTCACCCACCTTTGCCGCCACCCGCTCAAGGACATACTTTGCCAGGTTTTCCGCAGATGGCTGCAGCTCGACAAACGGATCGAGCTCATTGATATTCCGATGGTCAAGGTATTGAACAACCTCATCAGCCGCCGCTTTCAGCTCTACAAAATCAACCAGCAACCCGATGTTATCCAACTCGCGACCCCGCGCGTAGATCTCAATCCGATAGTTGTGGCCGTGCAGGTTTTCACACTTCCCCTTATAGCCGCGCAGTTGGTGCGCGCTGGAAAAGTTGCGCTCGATCATCACTTCAAATTGTCCCGGCATCCCTAATCCTCTCCAGCTGCTTCGTCCTGTATCCCGGCTGCCTGCATCTTCTCGCGCAAACTGCGGGGACGCATGTCTGTCCAGACCTCTTTGATGTAGGCGAGGCACTCTTCTTTCGTCCCGGTCTTGCCTGCATCGTTCCAGCCGAGAGCGTTCTCGCGATCTGCAGGCCAGAGCGAATACTGCTCTTCGTGGTTAACTACAATCTTATAAATCGTGTGGTCTTCGCGGTCGTTCTCACTCATATTTTTTCTTTTGGTTTTGGATTGGTTTTAGTTGAATCAACTATGCGAGGCATTATCCGGCCACCGCTTGTTTGGCTTCAAACACGCCTGCAAGATCGTCTATATCTGAGGTTACCCGACATTGCGGCAGGCTTCTCAGGAATGTCTGTCCATAAGCTTTTGTTCGCAGGCGCGGGTCAAGCACAGCCAACACCCCGCGATCCGTTGTGCTACGAATCAAGCGGCCCAGCCCTTGTTTCAAACTAATGATTGCCTGTGGCACGCTGTATTCAAAGAAGCTCGATCCGCCCTCGTCCTCGATGTATCTCTGTCGCGCAGCAACAATCGGATCCGTCGGCACTGCGAACGGCAGTTTATCGACGATGACGCAAGATAGTTGCTCGCCCCGGACATCCACGCCCTGCCAAAAACTCGACGTCGCAAACAGCACCGCATTCGGCGTTTCACGAAACTTCTCCAGTAGCCGTCCTTTCGCAGCACTGCCCTGGATGAAACAGGGAAAGTCGAGCTCCGGCATCGCCCGCTCGTACAGCGATTCCATCCCGGCAAGGCTGGTCGAGAGTACGAAGGCGCGGCCTTCCGTCGCGTTCACTATTTTGATTACTTCAGCAGCCGCCGCTTCCGCCCAATCAGGTGATCGCGGATCCGGCATCTTTGGCGGCAGGTAAAGCACTGCCTGACTCGGATAGTCAAAGGTTGATTCCGCAATGAGATCCTTCGCCTTATCAAGTCCCAATCGTTCGCGAATAAAAGCGAAATTACCTGCACTCGAAAGCGTCGCAGAAGTAAGTACGACAGTGTCGACTTCGCTGAACAGTTTGTCTTCAAGCAAACCGGAAACATCGATGGGCGACGCCCGCAGGAACATCCCTCTGCCACGCCGCTCAGTCCAATAAACAAACTTCTTATCGCTGCCAGTTACAATGAACTGCAAATCGAAACGCGCTTGCCTGATTCTGCGCACCAGGTTTTCAATCTCCGCCGGCTTGTCCTTGATCGCATCGAGCGTGGTTTCCAAGCGGGCAAGCACGCCATCTAGCGCCAGATACAACTCACCCAGTGGGGTTGACGTGATCTCGCCGTTAGCTTTTTTTATCGCAAACATGTGCGGGTTGGTTGCATAACGGCCTTCACTTCCCCGGCCTTCGCGGAATCCCATCCAGAAGTTATCGGCAAAGTGTTGCAAGCGCGATGAAGTCTTGGTGACTTCGCGATCCACCTCGGCGTTTTCAATCGAGACCGATCCTACGTCGCGAACCAGATCCTCAAGTTGATAGCTCGACACCTGCGCCCCGAAATACTCGGACGCGACATCTTCCAGCAGATGAGCCTCGTCCAGAATTACTGCTGAATAATCCGGCAGCACGCTGCCATACATGCTGTTTCGCAGCGCCAGATCTGCGAAGAAGAGATGGTGATTCACCACAATGATGTCTGCCTGCTGCGCACGATCGCGCATGCGTGTAATAAAGCATGGGTCGAAGTCCACGCACTTCTGTCCGAGGCAGGTTTCAGAACGAGCATCGATGTTGCGCCAGAAGGAAAGCGCTTCCGGAAGGTTTGAGAGCTCAGCACGATCGCCCGTCGCAGAATCAGTCGCCCAATGGGAGACTTCCTCGAAGTAATCAACTTCGTCTAAACCCTCAAGCACCGGGGAAGTCTCCGCGCGCTTCAAGCGTTGCAAGCAGACATAGTTGTTTCGTCCCTTCATACAGGCGGCTGTGAACTTCTTCGGCAGCACGTTCTGAAGAAAGGGAATGTCCTTCTCCATCAGTTGCTCCTGGAGGTTCTTGGTTCCGGTGGAAACGATCACACGTCCCCGACCACCGAGGGCGGCGGCAACTGCAGGAACAAGATAGGCAAGTGTTTTCCCCGTTCCGGTGCCAGCTTCGACAATCAGATGATGTCGTTCTTCAAATGCACGCATTACGGCGTTAGCCATTTGAATCTGGCCCGGACGATACTCGTATTCGGGATGTGCCTGAGCGATTAGACCGTCAGGTCCGAAGATTGTTTCCATAGAATTACTTCAAGTGAGGAGTTAGCGTGTAGCCCTGTTACTATTTACCTAAGGTTCTTTAAAATCCTCTCCCACCTTGGCGCGTCCGACTCTGATTCTTCGACCGGCTCCGACCAATAGATCATCGTAGGTTTACCCACTATCAAGTTGGCCGGCACCGTACCCCAGAAACGGCTGTCACTGCTATTGTCGCGATTGTCTCCCATTACGTAATAGTTGTCGGCGGGCACGCGAAAAGGGGAGCCAACGCCAAACTCAGTTTCCCTGACATCTGATACGTCGTCCCCTTCCGCCGAACCGTGGAAAACAGCGTACTCGCCGTTTCCTTCCGTCGATATCTCCTGCAACACACCGGTTAAGCGAAGATCCGGCTCAACCGTTATGCGCCGTTCCTTCAATTCTGTACCGTTGATATAAACTAGTTTCCCGCGCACCTCTACGACCTCTTCAGGAAGAGCTACAACTCTAGATACATAATTTGTCGAGATATCCCGAGGGTATTGGAAGATGATGAGATCACCTCGCTTGATTTCTCCGAAAGCTCTCTTCCTAACAACGAGGTAATCTCCCGGAATGATCGTGTTGGCCATCGAGGCCGTTGGCACCCGACAAATGTCAGGAAAGTAACGCGATAACTAATTAGAGCTGTTAACCCGAGCCCGACGATGGCAATAACGACCAGACCGGCCTTCAAACTTTTAGTCATCATTAGTCTATGGGCTCACCCCGGTCTTTCAAATGGGACTGAACTTGACCCGGAGTGTTGCACTGCAAAGAGTACTCGAAATAACGGGTCAGCACGAAGCTTATGCACACTGTTTGCTCGAAACCTGTTCGTTAATGCTGAGAGCGTCTCCTGAGCTTTAGCCGTGTACATCGACACAAGGATGTCGTTAACTCCGACAGTCGACACGAACGCTACAACGATAAGTAAGGTGCACCCAGTACGTGCGCATCCCCGTCTGCCAGTTGATGCCTCGGAGGAGGGAAAGGGTGGGGCCGTCTATTTGGTGTGCCGCTTCTGTTCGCAGTCGTTTGTAGTTCGGCGCGCATACACTTGTCCGCATCGGACGAAGGCCTGCTTTAAACGTTTTGGGTACAACGGAAATCGGCGGTTAGGTCAGCCACCCCTTGCTGTACTTTGGTTTGCACTGCCGTGGATTCCGGCTCGTGGATGATTGCCGCAATCAGCCGGCCGATTTCCCGCATCTCGGGTTCTTTCATGCCTCTCGTAGTGACAGCCGGAGTTCCGATGCGAAGACCAGATGCAACAAAAGGCTTGTTTTGATCAAAAGGTATCGTGTTCTTATTGACGGTGATATGCGCAGCTTCAAGTGCCTTCTCTGCGTCCTTGCCGGTGGTTCCTTTTCCGTCCATCCAAACGTCAACAAGCATCAGGTGATTGTCGGTGCCGCCGGAAACCAGTCGCAGTCCCTGTTCCTGTAATTCGCTTGCAAGCGCTTTGGCATTAGCCAACACCTGGCGCTGATACTCTTTAAATTCTTCGCGCAGGGCTTCGCCAAAGGCGACTGCCTTCGCCGCAATAATGTGCACCAAGGGCCCACCCTGAACGCCAGGAAACAGCTTCCGATCGATCTCTTTCGCGTGTTCTTCTTTGCAGAGAATCAAACCGCCGCGCGGGCCTCGCAGTGTCTTATGCGTTGTTGTGGTGACGTAATCGGCATGTGGCACGGGAGACGGGTGCAGCCCAGCGGCGACAGGGCCGGCGATGTGTGCGATGTCGGCGAACATGCGCGCGCCAATTCCTTTCGCGATTTCACCGATGCGTTTGAAATCAATGATGCGCGGATAGGCGGAGGCGCCGCAGACGATCAACTTCGGTTTATGCTCCTCGGCGATACGCTGCAGTTCGTCGTAGTCGATTTGTTCCGTTTCGCGAGAGACACCGTAATCGGCAACTTTGTAGCTAATCCCCGAAAAGTTCATGGGATGGCCGTGAGTGAGATGGCCTCCATGCGAAAGATTCATTCCGAGAATCTGGTCTCCATACTGGATCGCTGCGAGGTAGACAGACATGTTTGCCTGAGCGCCGCTGTGAGGTTGAACGTTAGCGTGGTCGGCGCCAAATAATTCTTTGGCGCGATCGATTGCAGCTTGTTCGACGACATCACTCCATTCGCAGCCCCCGTAGTAACGCTTCCTCGGGTAGCCTTCGGCATACTTGTTCGTAAAGACTGAACCCATCGCTTCGAGCACGGCTTCACTAACGAAGTTCTCCGAAGCGATTAACTCCAGACCATTCGCCTGCCGTGCAACTTCATTATCAATCGCATCGGCAACTAAGGGGTCCACTTGAGCGAGGGGAGCGTTCTTAAGATCGTCCATCATTTGTCCTCGAATTGGTCTTTGGTCTTTGGTCTTTGGTCTTTGGTCTTTGGTTTTTTGTCTTAGGCCTTGGTTTTTGGTCTTCGGTCTTAGGTTTTCGGTCTTTGGTTTTCGGTTTTTGATTCTATTGCTTTCTGCGTTCTGCCTTCTGCCTACTGCCTACTGCCTTCTGCCTACTGCCTTCTGCCTACTGCCTTCTGCCTTCCGCCTTCTGCCGTCTGCCTTTTGCCTACCGCCTACAGGCCTTACTGCGCTTCAATCTTCCGCACACGATCCGCATGCCGGCCGCCTTCGAAGTTTGCACTAAACCACGCGCGCACGATTTTCGGAATCTCTTCTGGCGGAGTGGTGCGAGCGCCGATTGCCAGCACGTTTGCATCATTGTGCTGGCGGGCAAGACGCGCAGTTTCTTCTGACCAGGCCACCGCCGCTCGTACACCGGGAACTTTATTGGCAGTAATTGCCATTCCTGTTCCCGAGCCACAAACCAGGACACCCTGATCAGCTCGGCCTGACGCGACTTGTTCGGCAACCTTGCGCGCGTAATCCGGGTAATCTACCGAGGATTCTGAGACAGTTCCCAGGTCCGCCACTTCCAGACCCAGGTCCTCAAGCACGAGCCTTAACTTTTCCTTTTCAGAAAAGCCTGCGTGGTCACTAGCAAGCGCGATTTTCACGTTTGTCATCCTTTGGGAAAAGATTGTTCGAAGAGCTTTTGATGTTACCCCACGAAGGCAGAAGTTTCGAGTTTCGCGTTACCAGTCTCGATTTCGGGTAAGCGAGTACAACAGAATTACAAGTAATGCTCGGGTTCGGCCAGCATTTCTTCAAAGCGATTCAGATAGCGACCCACATGCAAGCCATCCATCATCGCATGATGAACTTCGACCGAGATCGGCAGGAGAGTGCGTTGGTTGTCGCGGATGAATTTCCCGAAAGCTACCTTGGGGACAGAAACCGCACGGGTTTTGTTTCGAGCGTGTGCGAAACTGGTAAATGAAACCCAGGGCAGCACGGTGAAGTGAATTCTGTCGTCGCCGTCAAGTGGCTTAAAAGGACCCTCGCCCTGCCGCACATTGTTGACGGATGTTTGAGCATCGCGAATGAAGGCATCAAAGTCCTTCTGATAATCGAAATAGGCAAAAGTAAAACTCTCATTCGGTAACAACACAGTGGTGCCACCGTGGATTACGTCGTGAATCAGCACTTGATCGTCACGCAAACGATAACGAAAAGGTTCGATCTCATTAGCAATGCGTAGCGCAAAGTAATGATAGGTTAACGAGGCGCTGACTTTGGCTCGTTCACGGAGCACTTCGAGGAGCCGGGTGATTTCAATTTGGGTGCAGATGTTGAAATAGGGGTTCTCGTAAGTGCGGAAGAACTCGAACAGATCGCGACGGCCCCAGCTTGAGATGTCGAGATAGTTTGGCATGTGGGATTGTAGCTTAGACCGGATGTTAGTTTCGAGTTTCTGGTTTCTAGGTTCGAGTTTCAGGTTTCAAGTTTCAGGTTTCACGAGTTAGTAACATTTTGTGCTGATTCGCGAATCGCTCTTTATTCCATCCGTCGACATTCTTCGGATTGGGAGCTCGGGATCGGAAACCCCGAACGCGAAACTCGAAACTCGAAACTGATTCATCGCTCTTGTTTCGCCTAGTTGCGTTAACGTTTTCGCTAAGCGAGAATGGCCTGTCGTCACAGTTCTGACTGAAGTTAGGATCCGATCCGAATATGCGCTGGTCACAATGTTTTATTCCAACACTTCGCGAAGACCCTGCGGATGCCGAGGTTGTTTCACACAAGCTGCTGTTGCGCGGTGGTCTAGTGCGTCAACTCGCCGCCGGACTCTATTCGCTGCTACCGCTCGGACAACGCGTCACTCTTAAGATAATCGACATCATCCGCGAGGAAATGAATGGAATAGGCGCGCAGGAGTTCTACTTGCCGGCGTTAAACCCGCGTGAAATTTGGGATGAATCGGGACGCTGGGACGTTATGGGCGACAACATGTTTCGTCTCAAAGACCGCAAGGGCGCGGATCTCTGCCTGGGAATGACGCACGAAGAGGTCTTTACTTCCATCGCGCGCAACGATCTCAATTCGTATAAGCAGCTGCCGCAGGTTTGGTATCAGATTCAGGTTAAATTTCGTGACGAAGCGCGTCCCAAATCCGGAGTGCTGCGCGTTCGGCAGTTCATCATGAAAGACGCGTATTCGTTCGACTTAGACAAAAGCGGTCTCGATAAGTCGTTTAACGATCAACGTGAAGCCTATAAGCGAATCTTCGATCGTTGTGGCCTTCAATATGTGATCGTCGAGGCCTCGTCGGGAGCTATGGGTGGTTCCGCTTCCAACGAATTCATGGTGAAGACTGACGCTGGCGAAGACATGATTGCAACCTGCGCCAGCTGTGGTTACGCAGCCAATTTGGAAAAGGCCACTTCGCGTTTGGCTGAAGTTCGAGACGGAGTGGGGCTCGACTTTCCTTCGGAATTTCCTACGCCCGGTGTGAGAACGATTGACGATTTGGCGAACTTTGACGGCGGTGCTCCAGCTGAATCTCAGATAAAGACCCTGGTCTACATTGACTCTGCTGAACCGGCTTCGGGTAACACTTATTACCTCGCGCTCCTGCGCGGAGATCATCAACTGCACGAAACAAAATTGGCCGATAGCATCGGTGCTACAAACGCGCGCGCCGCCAATGCCGAGGAGATTCAAGCGCTTTTAGGAGCTAATCCTGGAAGCCTGGGCGCCGTGGGAGCAAAAAAGAAGGCGCTTGAATTACAGCCGCGCGCAACCGTGCGCATCGTTGCCGATCTCGCGCTGCGTAGCCGGAGGAATATGACGACCGGCGCAAATATTGACGACTACCACCTCCGCGGCATCGATGTCGGCCGCGATATTAAGATTGATCAATGGGCTGACCTGCGGACGGTTAATTCCGGCGAGCAGTGTCCGCAGTGTGATAACGGTTCACTCGAAGTTTCCAAGGCGCTGGAGATTGGTCACATTTTCAAACTGGGAACCAAGTACTCCGAATCGATGGGTGCAAACGTTTTGACTCAGGAAGGCAAGCCAGTCCCGATCGTCATGGGAAGCTACGGAATTGGTGTCGAACGAATCATGGCCTCTGCAATCGAACTACACCATGACGACGACGGGATCCTTTGGCCCAAGTCAATTTCGCCGTTCAATGTGATTGTCACCATTACAAATATGAAGCAGGACGAGATCAGGACTGCAGGCGAAACTCTTTACAAAGATCTTCATCGGGCCGGACTCGATGTCTTACTTGATGACCGCGATGAACGTGCTGGAGTCAAATTCAAAGATGCGGACCTGATTGGCATCCCTTATCGCGTCACTGTTGGCAAAAAGGTTGCGGACGGATTGGTAGAGTTGTTTGACCGGAAAACGAAAACAACCGAAGAAGTGAAACTGAATGACCTCGTTAGTCGAATTCAGAAGTTGGCGCTGGCCGGTTTGTAAGGATTAGAAACTTCGAGATGAAACTCCTCTGGCTTTTGCTGGCTCTCCTGTTAGCCAACGCCGTTCCCTGTACTGCTCAGGACGTCTTGCCGGAATTAGTGCGGCGGATCAAACCGTCCGCGGTAGCAATCGAAACGTTCGATGCGCGCGGCGAGAAACTGGCTCGCGGCAGCGGATTCTTCATTGACTCTGATCGTGTGGTCACGAACCGCCACGTAATCGAAGGAGCGCACCGTGCTGAGGTGCATTCCTACACAGGAACCGTGTTGACCGTGAAAGGCGTTTTGGCCGTCGATGCTGAAGGCGACTTGGCATTGCTAAAAATCGAAGCACCGCCGGGTCTGGTGCGCCCGCTACCGCTCGATCGCACATCTCCTCAGGAGGGTGAAAGCGTCGTTGTGATCGGAAATCCCTTTGGTCTGGAGGGCAGCGTTACAAATGGCATAGTTTCAGCGGTGCGAGACATTCCTACCTTTGGCCGCATCATTCAGATCACCGCTCCCATCTCTCCCGGTTCGAGTGGTAGCCCGGTGGTAAACATGCAGGGCCAGGTGATTGGTGTTGCCACTCTGCAAATCACGGGAGGACAGAGCGTCAATTTCGCGATCCCTTCCGAACGAATCTCACAACTGCAAACTGCGGCGTTGATGTCTTTGCCCGAGCTGGTGGCCTCGGCTGGGCGCAACAAACGTGCGAAGGCGGTGCAATTCTTTCGTGATGGACTGAGCTTTCTTTCGCGCGACGATTGTGAACGTGCACTTCCGTATTTTGAGAAGGCCGTGGATTCCGACAGCAACTATGCTGAAGCGTGGGCGCAAACCGGATTCTGCAAAGAGAAGTTGGGCCGCCATGCCGAGGCCATTGAGGCTTCGAAAAAGGCTGTCAGTCTGCGTCCGGCGGCCGAGTCTTATTTCAACATTGGGCTGGCAAACTATTACTTAAAACAATATCGCGAAGCTGTTGAGGCTTATCGCGCGGCTATACGTTTGGATCCTTACAATTCCGCTGACGCCTATTACGCCGTTGGCTTGGTTTATCGAGATTGGGGTAAAGCAGAGGAAGAGATCCAGGCTTACAAGCAAGCGATCAAATTACGGCCTGATTTCAGCAGTGCCTATGAGAGGTTGGGCAGCCGGTACTTCCGCTCGAAGAAATACTCCGAAGCAGCCGAGGTCTTTAAGCAGCTCTCTTCGTTAAAACCGGCAGACGCCAGCGCGATTAACAGTCTGGGTGAGACTTATTTCGAGATGAATAAGTTTACCGAGGCGGTTGACAGTTTTCGGCTCGCAATTCGTCTGAAACCGGATTACGGAAGGGCTTATTTCAACTTAGGAAAATGCCTGCTGGCGATGGGCAATCGCGATGCGGCTTTGGAGCAATACAACATCCTGCAAAACCTCGATCAGGAATGGGCAGAGAAGCTGGGGAGTTTAATTAATCCTTGAAATGACGAGTCAAGTGCGCGGCTTGCCGCTAACCGTGCGGTAAGGCTCGCCTTACCGTCAGCCTTTTAGCTTCCAGTCGCGAGGCTCAGCCTCGCGCAAATTGAAAACGACCTTATCGGTAAGGCAAGCCTTACCGCACGGAAGGCGGCCTAGCCGCGCATTGATACTAGCCTCCGACTACTGACCACTGACAACTGACCACTGACTTTCCAACCATGGATTCTCGAGAATTAGAACGCCTGCTGCGCAGCTTCAAGAATGAAGAGCTGTCTGCGGAAGACGCGGCACAGCAAATCAAGAATCTGCACTACGAAGATATCGGTTTCGCACGAGTGGATCATGCGCGTTCCGCTCGCCAGGGCTTTCCCGAAGTAGTCTTTGGTTCCGGCAAGACGCGAACCCAGGTGGTGAGTATCGTCGAACGATTGGCTGCGCGTTCTCCCAACGTCCTCGTAACGCACACCGATGCGGAAACCTTCGGCGAAGTTCGCAATGTCATCACTGAAGCTGAATGGCACGAGTCGGCGCGCTTGATTCGGATTCAACGAGATTCTACTGAACTGGGAATCGGCGCGATCGTCGTAGTCACCGCCGGCACCAGCGATATCCCTGTCGCGGAAGAGGCGGCGCTGACGGCGGAGGCCATGGGTAATCGTGTTGAACGAATTTGGGATGTTGGAGTTGCGGGAATTCACCGCGTCTTGGCCGAACGCGAACTACTTCAGCGCGCCCGCGTAATTATCGTAGCGGCGGGAATGGAAGGCGCGCTTCCTTCTGTCGTTGGCGGACTGGTCAGCGTCCCCGTGATCGCCATTCCCACCAGCATCGGCTACGGGGCCTCATTTGGTGGTGTCGCCGCGCTGTTGGGCATGCTTAACTCGTGCGCTTCTAATGTCACGGTCGTGAACATCGACAATGGGTTCGGGGCCGGCTTCGTAGCCAGCCTGATAAATCGTAAGCGAGAAGGGGATAACGACTTGAGGATTGCTGATTTCCGAGTGGCGATTGGAGAGGACTTAAACTGGTTTGAGATGCCCCATCGCCTTTCGTCGTACGGGAATTCTAATTCCCAATCGGCTGTTGGCAGTGTGAATCGTCAATCGGGTATGGCCAATTGGCAATCGGCAATCGCCCGCGCTACACTCGACTTACCGCTTCATGGAATTCACAGTTGCAATCACTGGCGCCTCAGGTTCGATTTACGCGCAACGGACGCTCGTTCATCTAGCCGCCAGCGGTGTAGTTGAACATATCAATCTGATCATGTCGGCAGCCGCCGAGACGGTTGCTCAAGTCGAACTCGGCATCAATCTGCGGGAAGCCGACAACCAAAAGATCAACGACTGGATCGGGCTTCCCAAAGACTCAAAACTTATCCGCCTACAGCGGTTGGACAACATGGCGGCCAAGCCGTCGTCCGGTTCTCATCCACAGGAAGGCATGGTTGTAGTTCCTTGTTCGATGGGCACGCTCGGGGCGATTGCCTCCGGCGCGGGGACGAACCTGATTCACCGTGCCGCCGATGTAGCCTTAAAAGAGCATCGAAAGTTGGTGCTCGTACCCCGCGAAACTCCCTACAACGCCATTCATCTCGAGAACATGCTGCGGCTGGCGCGCGCCGGCGCGCACATCATCCCAGCAAGCCCGGGCTTCTATCATCGACCTCGCACGATCGAAGCTCTCGTTGATCATCTTGTATTTCGCATCCTCGACCATCTCGGCGTGCCTCACTCTCAAGCAACCCGTTGGCAGGGTACACCTGAGAATGCATCTGACCTTGCCCGGGTGAATGAGTAACTAGTGCAAGCACTCTTAAAAAACGTTCGTACCACGCTCGATATGATCAAAATCGAGCACACCCTATTTGCGCTGCCGTTCGCCTTGTTAGGAGCGGTGCTGGCGGCTAATGGACTGCCAACGTTTCGGCAACTGTTCTGGATTGCGGTCGCGATGGTAGGCGCCCGCTCTACAGCCATGGCCTTCAACAGGATTGTTGACCGCGAAATCGACGCTCGGAACCCGCGGACAAGCACCCGCGCGATTCCCGCCGGCGCGCTGTCGGTTGGTTTTGTTTGGATATTTACGCTTGTGGCTGCGGCAATCTTTTTCCTGGCAGCTGCAATGTTAAATCGCTTAACGCTTGTCCTGGCGCCGGTTGCCCTTGCGAGCGTGTTGCTTTACTCGTTTACCAAACGATGGACTTTGCTTTCGCACTTAGTGCTCGGTTGGTGCCTCGCAATCGCACCCACGGGAGCTTGGATCGCGGTGCGTGGAGCTCTCGATAGTCCTGTTCCGCTCTTGCTGTCCCTGGTCGTTCTGCTTTGGACAGCAGGCTTTGATGTCCTCTACTCATGTCAGGATTATGATTTCGATGTTGCCGAACAACTGCACTCAGTTCCTCGTACCTTTGGCATTGCGCGTTCGCTTTGGATCTCGCGAGTTTTGCACGCAGCGGCGTTCACCGCACTGATTGCGTTATACTTGACTACGAAGTTAGGCGTTTTGGCGCTCGCCGGCGTAATTGCGACTGGAGCACTTTTGATTTACCAGCACCGTTTAGTAAAAGCTGATGATTTGAGCCGCCTGAATGCGGCTTTCTTTACAACGAATGCATTCGTGAGCGTGATTCTTTGCCTTACCTTCGGTGCCGCTGTCATCATTAGGATGGTTTCATGAATTTTTCTGACGATAGAAAATTGCTGCAGATAGCCGATAAGCTTGAGGGCGGAGAACGTCTTTCTCTTGCTGATGGTCTCGATCTCTATGCGACTAGCGATTTGGCGGCACTGGGAAAATTGGCTGATCGTGTCCGGCGGCGGAAACACGGACTCACCACCTATTTCAACGTAAACCGGCATTTCAATCACACCAACGTTTGTTACGCCGACTGTAAGTTTTGCGGCTTCTACCGGACGCCCCGGCAGCCAGACGCCTACACACACAACATCAATGAATCACTGCGCATCGCCGGCGAGGCAGTGGCGGAAGGCGCGACAGAGTTGCACATCGTGGGTGGCTTAAACACCAAGCTGCCGTTTAGTTACTACACAGACTTGCTGAGTTCGCTGAAACAGGAATTTCCGCAAGCTGCATCTGAAGGCTTTCACGATGGTGGAGATCGATCACTTCGCTCATTTCTACAAGCTGAGCGACGACGAGGTGATTCAAAAGTTGATCGAAGCCGGTATGGATTCCTGTCCGGGCGGCGGCGCTGAGATTTTTCGCGAGCCGACGCGTTCAATGATTTGCGCTCACAAGTGCGATGCGGATCGTTGGCTCGAGCTTTCCGGAAAGGTCCACGCCGCGGGCCTAAAAACAAATGCCACAATGCTTTACGGGCATATTGAATCAATCGAAGATCGCGTGGATCACTTACTTCGTTTGCGCGAACAGCAAGATAAGTCACAGGGATTCCAATGCTTCATTCCTCTCGCCTTTTATCCGCCGGGCACTCAACTGGCGCACTTGCCCGGTCCTTCAGGGGTAGATTCGCTAAAGACCATGGCCATCGCGCGGCTCATGCTCGACAACTTCGATCACATAAAAGCGTACTGGGTGATGCTCGGCCGGAGGTTGGCCCAGGTAGCTTTGCACTTCGGCGCGAATGATATCGACGGCACGATCACCAAGGGCGGAGAGTTGTCGGAAAGCTATTCAGTAGAGACCAACAACGAGGTGAACATGTCAAAAGCTGACCTCGTTGCCTTGATTGAAGACGCAGGATTTGAAGCCGTGGAGCGGGATACCGTATATAACCGCGTCGCGAGAACCGACGTCAGCGTTGTTTAATTTGCATTTTTATTTCATGACACAAGCCAAGGACTTATCACACAACTATGCAACCTAGTAAGGCAGTTCGAAAAATTAGTGTGGCGCATTCACCAGATTCGGATGATGCGTTCATGTTTTATGGTCTGGCCACGAACAAACTCGACACCGGTGATATCAATTTCACACATGTACTAAAAGACATTCAAAGCTTAAACGAAGAAGCAATGCGTGGAACTTACGACGTCACGGCGGTGAGTTTCCATGTCTACGCTTATATCGCCGACAAATATGCGCTTCTACCGCATGGGGCATCGATCGGGGACAAATATGGACCCATAGTCGTCTCAGGCGAGCCAATGAAAGCCGAAGAGCTTTCGGCTGTAACGATTGCCGTACCGGGAACCCTGACCAGTGCCTTTCTGGCACTCAAAATTTACAATCCGGATCTTAAGTGTGAGGTGATTCCGTTTGACAAGATCATCGACGCTGTTGAAACCGGACGGTGCGGCGCGGGCCTGTTGATTCATGAGGGTCAACTCTTTTACGAAAGAATCGGGCTTCACAAAGTCCTCGACCTGGGAGAGTGGTGGCACGAAGAAACCGGCTTGCCGCTGCCGATGGGAGGGAATGTGATCAAGCGCGACCTGGGTCTCGCGACCATGAAAGAAGTGTCGCGCCTGCTCCGCGAGAGTATCCGCTACTCCCTGGAGCACCGTGAGGATGCGCTGCAATACGCAATGCAGTTTGCGCGCGATATGGACATTGAACTGGCAGATCGCTTCGTGGCGATGTGGGTTAACGATCTGACGCTTGATTATACTGAACGAGGTCGGGCGGCTGTTGCGCGTCTGCTAGACGAAGGCTTTGAGCGAGGAATTATTCCTCACCGGGTAGCAGTTGAATTTATTGAGTAGATGGATTTAAGTCGGAAGCTGGGGTGTGCGTGACGACCTTTCTTCCCACTCCGCCCAGAAGGAGCGGGAAAGTCGCCACGCACATCGTCGGTTGTTGGCAATATCAAGCTCCTCCCGAAACTTGAGTTAGCGTCCCTTCCTAATGCAACCCGGGGTGCCCGGTTTGCCACTACGCTTGCGCGCCGTAATAGGTTAACCGGAGTTAGCGACGCTGCCTTTTACCGACGTGAGGACTTAAGATTGTCTTTATCCTCCAGAGTTACCCATCCGCTGAGGATGTCCGTCATTTCTGACGCCCACTGGACACGGCCGTGGATAACTCATTCAACGGCTGGCACTTTACACTGCTGCAAGGTTATTTGCAACAGCAAACTCAGCCGCTGGCAGTTACAAGAAAGGGCTGGCAACAGCGGCTCCTCTGAGGGCATCTGAGGTTGGTGTTCGCAACTAATTACCTCAAGCAATTTTAAAATCAGGGAATATTGAGAAATGCAGAAAGTGGGTCTTCAAAACGTTCGAGCCTTACTAATTCTGGTCGCTTTATCGCTCCTGGCTGTCCCTTTTGCCTGGGCTCAACAGTCGTCCACGGGGTCGACTCCGAGTCAGGCGGAGATAGATAAAATCATTGCGACGTTCACTAGTAAGGAAGTTCAATTCCGGAGGGCGTTGACTCAATACTCATTTAAGCGAGATGCCATAATTCAAAGCTTAGGGATGGGTGGGCAGGTTATTGGGGAGTATCACCGCGTTTCCAATTTCACTTTTGACGATCAAGGTGCTCGTTACGAGAAGATCACTTTTTTCCCCATGCCTTCTTACGCCGGGGTTTCCAAAGAAGACCTCGACGACCTGGGCGGGATCAATCCATTCGCGCTTGAGCCAGACAAGATTGACAGATACAACATTAGATATGCCGGCAAAGAAAAGATTGACGAGCTGAATCTTTACGTCTTCGATGTCACTCCCAAAGTGGTTCCCGATCCAAAGAAGAGCAAGGAACGTCTTTTTACTGGACGGGTATGGGTTGATGACCAGGAATTTCAGATCGTAAAAACCAAGGGCAAGGGCGTTCCTGAAACCAAGCATAACAAGTTCCCGGTAGTTGAAACTTACCGCGAACAGTTTGGCGGACGTTATTGGTTTCCTACCTATTCTTACGCCGACGAGGAAATTATCTTTGACAGCGGCGACGTGCTTCACGTACGCATGCAGGTGCGCTACACAGACTTCGCTCCCGCGAGAGTCGATGTGAAGGTACTTGATGTCGAGACGGGCGGTGAATTACAGAACACTGCTAAGCCAACGCCAACACCAACTCCCAAGCCCTAATTTCCGGAGACGCGGAGTTCCTCACCAACGAGCGCATGTACCTTTGTAACGAGCCGCTGAACGTCCTCATCCGATGAGAGTCCCGCAGTCGGAACCGGCGGCAGCATCACCATCTCAATCGTTCCCGGTCGACAACGACCAGTTCCCTTTCCCATAAGCTCGTCTGTATTTTTCATGGCCACCGGTACGATGGGAACTCCCGCCGCAACCGCCATATAAAACGCACCCTTCTTAAAAGGCAAAAACTCGCCCGGCTTCGCTCTCGTTCCTTCAGCAAAGACGCCAAAAGAAATCCCCGACCGTATTCTTGCAGTCGCGGTTGCGACAGTCTCCCTCGCTCGCTCGCTATTTGAGCGATCGATAGCCATTACATTAACGAAGCCCATGCCGACGCCCAGAATGGGCACCTTTAAGAGTTCTTTCTTAGCGAGCAACCCTATTCGTCTTCCGGTGTAAACGAAAAGCGTGGCTGTATCCAGGTAGGATCTGTGGTTAGAAATGAAAACGTAAGTCTGTTTGGGATCCAGATGCTCGCTACCTTTGACCAAAACCTCCATACCACTCAGTCGCAGCCAATTGCGTCCACCGAAGAGGGCCCAGGGATAAACCAGATCCGGTTTGGCTGCGAGCCACGCGATTAGCAAGATCGGAATTCCAAAGATTACGAGCAGGGCGCCAGCTACAAAGAGTGACCACCAGTAGTGAAACCGCGTGCCCGATTGGAACTTCTGAACTGTGTTAGACTCGACCAAATTCTAAAACTCCGGAGTCAAAACCTGCTCCTGCACCAATCACGATTAATAAAATTCAGGACGAGCCACTTATTAATCCTCGTCTGGTTGCTTGCAGTTCTCTTCATAAGCACGTCGCTGGTTCACGCGCAGAGATCCTCTCGCGTAGCGGCCGGACTCGGCCCACCAACGCCTCGTTCTCTGCTCGGATTTACGCCAGGAGATGACCGAACCATCGCCGATTGGCGACAGATTACAGACTATTTTGCGCGATTGGACAAGGCTTCTGATCGCGTGCTGGTCAAGGAGATTGGTAAGACAACCTTACAACGCCCGCTGATCGCCGCCTTTATCAGCTCGCGCGAAAACATTCTCGCACTCCGCCAGTATCAGGACATTCAACGCCGGCTTGCCGATCCCCGGACGATACAGAACACTGACGAGCGAGACGCCTTGATTAACCGCGGCAGAGTAGTTGTAGCGATTTCCTGTTCTATTCACTCGACCGAGATTGTCGCGTCGCAAATGTCGATGCAGCTCGGTTATGAGTTAGCTGCGGCTCAGGATGCCGCGACTCGCGAGATTCTACAAAATACGATTCTGATCCTGATCCCCTCCGCAAATCCCGACGGAATCGACATTGTCGCAAACTGGTATCGCAAGACCCTTGGCACTCCTTACGAAGGCCAGGAACCGCCGGAGCTTTATCATCACTATGCCGGGCATGACGACAATCGCGATTGGTTCATGCTGAATCTAAAAGAGACGCAGGACATCTCGCGGTTGTTCTGGCAGGAATGGTTTCCGCAGATCGTTTATGACATTCACCAGCAGGGTCCTAACGGCTCGAGGTTTTTTGTTCCTCCCTTCTTTGATCCGGCCAATCCAAATATTCCGCCTCTGTTGCTCAGGCAAGTCGGTTTAATTGGCCACAAAATAGCCGCTGATTTGCAGGCCGCGGGAATGAAAGGAGTCGTTACCAACTCCACTTACGACACCTGGTGGCACGGCGGCTTTCGCACGGCCCCTTACTATCACAACTCGATCGGGCTGCTTTCTGAAGCTGCCAGCGCGAAGTTGATGACACCAACAACCGTGACCACTGATCAGTTGCAGCGTTCAACCCGGCGCGGAATGCGCAACGCTTTAGACGCCAGCACAAGCTTTCCTGATCCGTGGCCGGGTGGCCCATGGCGTGCGCGCGACATCATGAACCTCGAGATGATCGCATCGCGCGCAGTGCTGTCGATCGCGGCAAAGTTTCGCTCGGACTATTTAAAAAACTTCTATGAACTGGGGCGGGCGGCAACGATTGCCGGTACGCCTAACGACCCCATTGCCTATCTGATTCCGGCTGGCCAGGGACGTGACGAGGCCGTTGCAAAACTTCTGGCCACGCTGATAACCCAGGGCGTTGACGTCTTCCGACTCGATCGTGAACTACACGCTTCTTTTGGTCCCCAGGTTTTGCAACGAACAAATTCGACCACGGAAAAACTAGGGACATATCGCAGCATCATGAACCACACAGCCGGCATGCATGAGGTGCCGCTCGGTAGTTACATAATCTTCCTCGATCAACCACAGCGGCAGAATGTACTCACACTATTTGAACCCCAAATCTATCCCAACCGGATCGATGGCCAGGGTCAGGTAGAACAACCTTATGACGTGGCCGGATGGACGTTGCCGATGCAAATGGGAGTCGAAGCGCCCGCCGTGATGGCAATCCAGGAAGCTAAAGCCGAGCGACGATTGACTTTGGTTCGCGATGCTAATGAAGTTCGGAAACACCTTGCGTTGCCATTAAAGGCTGGCGACGCGTCTCCGATTACCAATCCGCTTAAGAGTGACGTGCGAATTGCGCTGTACAAGCCATGGACATCGAACATGGATGAAGGATGGACTCGCTTCGTTTTCGATACTTTCAATGTTCCCTACAGTTCACTAAGGGACAGCGGCTTTCGCCAGGAAGACCTATCTTCCAAATACGATGTAATCGTGCTGCCGTCCCAACGTGCCCGGGAGATCGTCGAGGGTAACACCACCACCAATTATCCCGCGGAGTTTGCCGGTGGAATTACCTCGGCAGGCGTGAAGAAGCTCAAGGACTTCGTGACCAGAGGTGGGACGCTAATCTGTTTTGACGCTTCCTGCGAGCTGGCGATCAAAGAATTCAACTTGCCACTGCGGAATGTGCTTGAAGGAGTGAGATCGTCTGAGTTCTATTGTCCGGGCTCGGTAGTGGCGCTGGATGTGGAAACCTCCCAACCGCTCGCTCGCGGAATAATGGCTGCTACCGATGCGTACTTCATCAACAGTTCTGCTTTTGAATTGAGCAACACTAAAGAAAGTAGCGGGGTTCGCGTAATCGCACGTTATGCGAAAGAAAATGTCTTGCGGTCCGGCTGGCTCTTGGGCGAAGCCAAACTTAAAGGGAAAATCGCCCTTGCCGCTGTGAAAGCAGGCAACGGTCAAGTGATCCTCTTTGGATTTCGCCCTCAGCATCGGGGTCAGACCTGGGGAACCTTTCCCTTTATTTGGAATGCGTTAGCATCGCGTCCCAGCTCGCCATAAACGACTAATAGCAAATACCCGCCGCTTGCCATGATCGGTTTAGAGCGGTATCTTTCATCCATACCTGCCTCTCCCTTCCAAATCAGGTAAGACTAAGCATCCATTTCGGTAGCTTGGCATCCAAAGTTGTTGGCGCAGCCTGGCGCTGATCACAAAGGAGCTTCAACCAATGAAAAAGTGTTTCGCAATTTTGGTGCTCCTCTCCCTTGTTATTCTTCCCTTGTTGTCGGCAAACGCGCAGTCGCGTCCGAGACGCGTGGGTCAGACTACGCCGAATACAGCACCCAACACGCCAACGAACAATCGACCTCCCGTGCTTGGCGGCGTCAACAGATCCGGTAGTCAACAACCCAGTACGTCGACTTCCCCGGACGCTAACGCCGGGCCCGAAGAAGTCGAAGCGGGAGACGTCATCAAGGTCAACACCACTCTTGTGACTCTGCCCGTCAGCGTCACCGATCGCAATGGTCGTTACATTCCAAATTTGACGAAGACCGACTTCCGCCTTTGGGAAGATGGAGTGGAACAGCAAGTCGCCTTTTTCTCGTCAGTCGATAAACCTTTCTCAGTTGTCCTGGTACTCGATACCAGCGGTTCGACCCGTTTCAAAATTGAAGAGATCCAGGATGCGGCCATCGCCTTTGTAAGCCAGCTGCGGTCGGATGACCGCGTGATGGTTGTGTCATTCGATGACGACATTCGCGTCTTAACGGAGTTCACCAGCGACCGGAATCGGATGCGGGACGCTATCCGTCGCACGCGCACGGGAAGGGGTACCCGGCTTTATGACGCAGTAGAGCTAGTGATCAATCAACGACTCAACCAGGTTGACGGCCGCAAAGCAGTGGTTCTGTTTACCGATGGTGTTGATACTGCAAGTAGCTGGGCCTCATATGAGAGCAACATTCGGGATGCCGAAGAGCTCGACGCGTTGATCTACCCCGTTCAGTACGACACCTATCGAGATGTTGCCGGGAGCGGCGGCGGTGGGAGTTGGCCGGGCACTCAGCGTAAAACTTCTCCTATCGACATACTAATCGGAATTCTCGGTGGCGGTAGTGGATCAGTGAATATTGGCGGTGGTGGCGGAGGCGTCGGTGGGAGTCGTAGTGAATACGAGCGTGCGAATCGCTATCTGCGAGACTTGGCGGAGAAAACTGGAGCGAGACAGTACCAGGCCGACAGTACAAGCAATCTGACATACGCTTTCGCAAACATTGCTGAGGAACTGCGACGCCAATACAGCATTGGTTACTATCCCGTTCGACCGCCTCAGCCGGGCCAGCGCCGGCAGGTGCGTGTTCGGGTCAATCAGCCCAATCTCGCAGTACGTTCACGCGATAGCTATATATTTGGCCAGGATGGAAAAGCCGCCCCGCAAAACACGGCGCAGACGCCAGTACTGCGAAGGAAGCTGGACAACGATTAGGCGTGACCGCTCGGTGAGGCGCCGCTTGATCCCATTTACTGTAAAGAATTCAGAAGGCAGGCAGAGTTACAGTCAGGACGGCGCCTTGCCCGTCTTCGCGGTTGCTCGCTTCAACGGTGCCACCGTGAAGCTCAATCAGGTGTCGTGTGATAGCCAGGCCGAGTCCAAGGCCGCCATGCCGTCGCGTGCTCGAGCTGTCAGCCTGGCTGAATCTCTCAAAGACATGAGGAAGAAATTCCGGCGGTATGCCCGGACCGCTATCAATCACCTTTATTTCAGCCTGCCCATTCTTCTTCTTGATGACGATCTCGATCACACCGCCAGGCGCTGAAAACTTTACCGCATTCGAGAGCAAGTTCCAGGTCACTTGCTGCAGACGCTCGGCATCGCCACTAACGTGTAGATCCGGCGCTTCAGATTGAATCTTAATTACGATGTCTTTCGCCTGTGCTGCAGGACGGATGACTTCAATTGCTGCTTGCATCACCGGCAGTAACTCAAGTGGTACCAAACCAATCCGCAGTTTGCCGGTAATGATTCGCGAAACGTCGAGCATGTCCTCGATGATTTGCTTCTGAGACCAGGCGTTTCGTTCAATCACTTCATAAGCGTGTTCCAGATTATTTGGATCCAGTTGACCCGATCGCAGCAAACGCGCCCATCCGACAATCGCATTCAATGGAGTTCTTAACTCGTGGGACACGGTGGCGAGAAACTCGTCTTTTAGACGGTTGGCCGTCTCAGCCTGAGCTCGCGCAACTCTCTCCGACTCCAGCAAGCCTGCGCGCTCCTCTTGTGCGCGGACGGTTTCCGATATGTCCATGGTGACGCCGCGCATCGCCACCGGCTTTCCCGTTTCATCGCAGACGACAACTGACTGAGACTCAACCCAGATTTCTCGTCCATCCTTGGTTAACCAACGAAAACGATTCACGCCTCCGGTTCCTGCTGCATAAGTTCGAGCCGCCGCCTGACCCGCCGCTTCACGATCGTCCTCGTGGACTATGGTTCGCCAAAAATTAGGAGTTGAAAGCCACTCTTCGACACTGTAGCCAAGCATTTTCTCAACGTAGTTGCTGACGAAATCGATTCGCTGCGTTTCCGCAAGAGGCTCGCCCCAAGCTTCCCAAACGACACCGGGGACGTGCGCCACGATGTCTTCGACACGCTTGCGCTGCACTTCAACCTGCGCCGCGAGTTCCAGCTTTTCCGCCTGCGCCGTGGTCCGTTCCTGCATCGCTGCATAAAGCACAAAAGTAAGGAGCGCCGTTGAGCCTAAGAATAGTTGCAAGAGCAGGAGGGATTCGTTCGGACCACCATAGATGAACGAGCCGTAGCCGTGGGATGTACCCCAAACAGCTACTGCTGACAACAACAGCGTGCCTCCGGTAACGGTTCGTTGGTGAAGGCGAAGCGCCGCCCACACCAGAAACGGTATAGTGAGATGAGCGATCGGATATCTCTTATCCTGACCGGGGATCCAGCCTGCAAAAGCCACGAGGGAAACGAGGAGCAGCGCGCCCAAAAGAAGCGAGGCTTCCAAAACTGCCTTCGAAGTCGGCGGATTTTTCCGGCCGCTCCAGGCAAGCAGAAAAGGCGCAACAATCAAAGCGCCAAAGCCGTCACCTAGCCACCAGGTTAGCCAAAGTCTTCCGAAGTCTGCCCATTGCGCTTCACCTCCGACACAGAGGCTTACACTGCCTATGGTCGCGCTAATCATCGGACTTACCACAACCGCGAACAGAACAAACTTAAGCACGGTCTTGAGGGAGCTGAAAGACTCGTCAAATGGAGATCGGAAATTAAGCAGGTGGTAGGCGGCAAGAGCCTCGAGGGTATTACCAAGGGCAATACCGGCTGCTACCGGAATCGATACTTCGGTCCAAAGATTAGCGGCGAGGGCGCCCAGGAATACGGCTGGCCACAGGCGCCGACCGAAAACCAAAAGGGCCGCGATGGCGATGCCTGTAGGAGGCCAAACCGGCGAAACATTTGTATGCGCAGAAGCGAGCGAGAGTCCCAGTTCGGCAGCGAGGAAGTAAGCTGCCGCAACGATACCGACCAAACCCAAGTAGCGCCAGGATCCGAATCTCATCTTGAGAAAACCCGTGTTAAGGATGTCGTCTGACCGGGTGCCAGATTGGAGAGAACCGAATGCGAAGTCTGAATGACTGTGCCTAGGAAGTAAGGCGAGCCGCTCACAAGCGGCCCGCAACCAACCCACTGTTCGATAGAAGCAAGATATTCTTCCAATGTTCGGATTCTGTGTCACCGGAGACACATTCTTGAATCACGCAAATGGAAGGCTTGGCGTTAAGACGCTGACAGCCGGAGTCAAGTCCTCTCGGCGCCTACTGTCTGCCTGATCAAACAGTTCTCGATGCAGATCACGGATGGTTTCAACGGGAACTTTTGGCTGCCGGTTGTAGGTCAGCAAGCCGTTCGTTTCCTGTTCGATATCAGTCAGTTGGGTATAACAGAACCCGGCAAGAAAATTTAATGACGCTATGCCGCGCATCAGGTCGGTATATTTTTGGAGCAATTCTTCCGTGGTCTCGAACGATCCGTAGAATTGATAGAGGATGTCGCGGTGTTCCTCGGCAACCGTCGCCGGAGCGAGGAAACCGCCAACTTCAGAAAGCACGATTGGCTGTCCGCGATAACGGGATCCTCGCGCAAACAGCGGCTTATCCGCGATCCATACAGTCCCCGGTAGCCGGCCACTTTCGAGTGTTTCCCGGTACCGCTCCCGTAACCGAGAGGCGTCGGGTGTGTAATCGTGAATGGCACAGATGTCGGTAATGTCTGTGTGTTCCCAGCCGTCGTTATCGACAACCGGCCGGGTTGAATCCAATCGTCGAGTGGTTCTAACCATACGTTCGATGAACGCGTATTGGCCGGGGTGTTCCTGACCCAGACCAGGGAACCCCATACTTTCATTGACCGGCACCCAGGCGACGATGCAGGGATGGTTGTAATCACGCAGCACGGCGACTTGCCACTCGGCCGACAGCGCTTCTTCCGATTTTGGAGACCAGTCCCTGGCGTTGGGCATCTCTTCCCAAACTAGCAAACCAAGCCGGTCGCACCAGTAAAGCCAACGGGGGTCTTCAATTTTTTGGTGTTTCCGTACTCCATTGAAGCCGAAGAGTTTCGTCCAACCAATATCAGTTTGAAACGCTTCATCTGAAGGTGCTGTCAAATAACCTTCGGGCCAATAACCCTGATCCAAAATCATCTTCAGGTACGTCGGTCTTCCGTTTATAAGAAACTTTCCCGCACGCAACTCAATCCCCCGTAACCCGACATACGAACCTACTTCATCAAGCAAATTATCGTCGTCAAAAAGACGAATCTGCAGATCGTAGAGATGCGGCGAGTCGGGAGACCAGAGCTTCGCATAGGGTATCGTGATCGCCAGCCTCCCCGTCGCGACGGCGGTCTTGTCTTCCGACACCGCTACACTCTTGCCTTCTTCGAACACCTCGACCTGAATTCTCCAGGCCGAAGATGGCGCATGCAGGTAGACCGTCATTTCAAGCAGATTTCGCTTGGCATGGGTGATTATCCGCAAGTCTTCGATACGAACAGTGGGCACCGGCTCAAGCCACACGGTTTGCCAAATTCCGGTAGTGCAGTAGTAATCGATTTCGCCCGGCAAACCGGTGTGCGATTGTTTGCCACGCGGTTGTCCGGGGTCCTGTCGATCTTCGACCCGCACCGTCAAACGATTCGCGCCCGGGTGTACATAAGGTGCAATGTCGAATTGAAAAGGAACGTGACCGCCGCGGTTATGACCAACTTCCTGTCCGTTAACCCAAACTGTGCTGCTGTAATCAACAGCGCCAAAGTTCAAGAGCAAGTCGCGCCGGCAAAACTCCTCTGGTAACTCAATGGTCCTCGCGTACCAAACCTGTTCATGAATCGTCTTATCGTTAATGCCGGACAGTTCGGTCTGATAGGCAAAAGGAACGACGATCCGCAGCGGCAGTTCGCGTCCATCGAACCAGCCAAGCTGCACTCCTTCGTCCGCGTCGTCGAATGCAAACTCCCACTCGCCGTTCAGATTGATCCAAATACTTCTGGCAAATTGCGGACGCGGATATTCGGGTCGCGGAATCGGTTTTCGTATGGACAACATTTCTTGTGTCTAAACGGTCTGATGCTCTCGAACACCACGGTCGGCGCGAATCACGTAAACTTCCGGAGTCAGTCCGGTAATCCTGCGGTAGTCTAAGGTCAAGCAGTTTTGAAACTCTTTCAGGCCGGCAAGCCGCACCAGGTTCACTGTACAGCCTCCAAAGCCTCCCCCCATCATGCGCGTGCCCAGCACCGCTTCCTGTGCCGAAGCTAGCTCAACCAGCAGATCCAATTCCTGGCAACTGACATCATAATCGTCTCGCAACGAAGAATGAGATTGCCTCATCAGCTCTCCCAGTAACTGAAAGTTTTCAACCTTAATGGCTTCGGCAGCGCGCAGTGTTCGTTCGTTTTCGGTAATCACGTGACGAGCGCGGCGCCGCATCGGCTCAGGCAAAGTCTCAATTAGATCCAAATCAACAGCGGTCAAATCTCGTAGCGAATTGACGCCCGGCTTCTTCTGTCCGAGTAATTCCACTGCTTGCTCACATTCTGCGCGGCGTTGATTGTAAGCCGATGTTGCTAACTCGTGTTTCACTTTGCTGTCACAGATAACGACTGCCAGGTCGTTCATTCGCAAAGGTATTGCAGTAATTTCCACGGAGCGGCAATCAATCAACAGTGCATGATCGGCTTTTGCGAAAATCGCCGTCAGCTGATCCATCAAACCCGACTTCGTTCCTACAAATGAGTGTTCGGCACTTTGCGCTGCCTGAGCAAGTTCGAGCGGATCAATTTCGCGTGCGTTTAGCTTCAGGAGGGCGAAACCAAATGAAACTTCCAGCGCGGCCGAGGAAGAAAGGCCCGCGCCTCGAGGTACTTCCGAAGCAATCACCACATCTGCGCCCTTAAGGTCGTGCCCGGCATCTTTCAGGATTTGAGAAACTCCGTAGACATAGTTGAACCAACCCCTTTGTTTTGTTTCGAGGGGTCCCAGTTGAAACGTAACTTCATCCTGAAGGTTGCATGAGTAAACCCGGAAGGAGTTATCACGGCGAGCTCCCGCAGCGACGTAGGTCCGCAAGTTGGCGGCAATAGGCAGTACAAAGCCAGCGTTATAGTCTGTGTGCTCACCGATCAAATTCGCGCGACCTGGCGCTGAAAACAACCGCGGTTCAGTTCCGTAGCGTTCTCTGAAGGTGTTTTGCAAGGCCTGCAGGTCAACCATTGACCGCTCCGCTGCGCCAGATCACCGGCTCAAGGCGGAGCCGAAGTTCTTCTGCTTTCTCCTCGGGTAAAGTGTCGTTGATAAACATGCCGGCTCCAGTCTCGCTGCCTGCCAGATATTTCAAGCGATCGGCGGCCCTTTGTGGTGGATAAAACTCAATATGGAAGTGATAAGCGTCGTAGACACCTGAATCGCTTGGGCGTTGATGCATCACCATCATGTAGGGAAACGAACTGGCAAATAGCTTGTCGTATGCCACCAGGATCTGTTTGAGCATGCCCGCCAGATCGCGCTGCTCATCCGTTGTCATATCGGTTAAAGCCTGAAAATGGCGCCGCGAGTAGAGATGTGTTTCATAAGGCCAACGCGCAAAAAAAGGCACAATCGCCATGAATGACTCGTTTTCCGCAACGACACGACGGCCACCCGCGCGTTCTTCGGTCTGAATGTCACAAACCAGGCAGCGTCCCGTTTTCTCCTGATATTGAACTGACTCTTTTAACTCGGTGGCGATGCGTGGCGGAATGAATGGATAGGCGTAAATTTGTCCGTGTGGGTGATGCAGAGTTACACCAATTGCTTCCCCTTTGTTTTCAAAAATGAAGACGTACTTAACGAAGTCGAGCGCGCTTAACTCGCGAAATCTATCGGTCCAAACCCTCACGAGCCTATAGATTTGCTCGACCGGTTCCTGAGCCAAAGACGAACTATGGTTGGGACTATAGAGAACTACTTCGCAGACTCCTTGTGAGGGCGCAACCGGATAAAGATCCGAGCCGGTCACTGCAGGAGCTTCGGGATGCTTTCGCAAACTCGGAAAACGATTTTCAAAAACTGCGATTTCATAAGTGCTTTCTGGAACTTCGGTAGGGAACCCACCCGGCTGGGTCGGACACAAAGGACAATAATCTTTTGGAGGCAGAAAGGTTCGGTCCTGCCTTTGAGTCGCAGTCGCCACCCATTCTCCCAATAGCGGATTCCAACGCAGCTCAGACACTAGCCTCCTCTTTTTCCGCTAGCGATTCGTCAGCTTCTTTTCGACTCTCCGAACTCGCACTGCCTGGGTCACTCGGAACAAATTCGTAGAAAATCAAATAGCGCCCGTCAGAGAGCGTAATGTGGCGCACTTTCATTTCTTCTTGAAAATCAAGATGCATGGATCAGAGCGCGCTAGTGTCTTTCGAGCTCGGTACGGCCAGTGTCAGTCAGGTCGTTGATGTCCCAAGCCGTCAACTTTCCGTGCGCCAACAAGCGCCCGGCTTCATTCAACACATACTCGCTTAACTCGAAATGACCCCAGCCTCCCAGTCGAAATTCTGTGATTCCTTGTTCGCTGCCTCCCAGAACCACAAGCTCACGTCCATTGGGCAAGCAATAAATTCCACGCTCCCTAAGGTTCATACCCCTTGTTCTCCCTGGATGAAAACTTCAAGCAGCGCCAAAAGCTGTGGGGTTTTCATAACCAGCCGGATGAGCTTGAAGCCAAGCCCAGGCTGAATCGATGATCAAATCCAGCTCTTGAAACTTAGGCGACCAACCGAGCTCGCGTTTAATCGCTTCAGAACTCGCAATCAGAACGGCGGGGTCACCCGCGCGTCGCTTCATAACTTTTACCGAAATCGAACGGCCGGTGATTCTCTCTGCACAATCGATGACTTCTTTAACTGAATATCCTGCGCCGCAGCCAAGGTTGTAAGTAGCGTTGCTCGGTGTTTGAAGCGCCAGGATGTGTGCGCGCGCTAGATCCACAACGTGAATGTAATCCCTGACGCAGGTGCCATCTTTCGTTGGATAGTCGTCGCCGTAGAGTTCCAGGTAGGGCCGCATGCCGGCAGCCGCCTGCAGCACGACCGGAATCAAATGTGACTCAGGCGAGTGCCACTCGCCGCAACGGGAAGTCGCACCCGCCGCATTGAAGTAACGGAGTGAGGTGTAACGAAGGCCGTATGCATCCCCATACCACTTCAACGCGTGTTCGAATGCGAGTTTCGTTTGACCATAGGGGTTCGTCGGCACGGTGTCGTCAGATTCTTCTATCGGCTGTTTCTCGGGTTCACCGTAAACCGCGGCAGTTGAAGAAAAAACCACCCGGCTGACTTTCTCTTCCTTCATAGCGTCCAGCAACGACAGTCCCGCTAAGACATTGTTCTCGTAATAGCTGTCAGGGTGTTGCATCGATTCGCCGACAAGTGAAAACGCAGCCATGTGAATGACAGCTTCGATGTGACGCTGGCGCAAAGCGGTGCGTAATCGTTGGCTGTCTTGTAAATCAGCCTGGATGAATTCCGCGCCCGGTGCGACTGCGGCGCGATGTCCTTTGGAGAGGTTGTCGTAGACAGTTACGTCATGTCCATCGCGCAACAGCTCCTCCGCCACCACACTGCCAATGTATCCGGCGCCGCCTGTTACTAATATGTTCATTTTCCGGTTACCGCATGCCTGAGGTAATACTGCCCGCTGTGAATTGCGGTTTGTTGTCGCGGAAATAACGGTCAAGTGCTTGATCTAGAGGCGGCATCAAGCTCGCGCGTTCGCTTCCTAAAACACTGTAAGCCGGTCTAACTGCGACCGTTCCGAGACTGTTTAGAGGCAGTCCTTGAATAAGGTGAGGCGAATAACCGCCTCGCTCCGCGATTTCCAAAGCAAAGTCTTCCCACGTAAGCGCGCCAGAATTTGCCAGGTGCCAGATGCCACACTCGCGGTCCATCAAAAGATCCAGGGCGGCATTAACCAGGTCTGGAACATAGGTCGGCGAGATGTACTGATCAGTTCCCGCCCGAAATACTTTTCCACCAGCAAGAGTTTCCAATACCGAATAACCGAAACAGAATTGATCCCAGGGACCAAAGAAGCAACTTGTTCGAATCATTAGTGCCTGGGGAAACTCCTTAAGGATCATTGCCTCGGCATCAGCTTTACTCTGCCCATAGACGTTGAGCGGCGCAGTCAGATCGCTTTCGACATAGGCTGACTTCTTAACTCCGTCAAACACAAGGTCCGAAGAAAACGTTACCAGACCGAGGCCATGCCTGGCACAGTGCTGAGCAAGATTGAGTGGGCCCTCGAGATTTTCACGCCGGCACTTATCGACTTCGCGTTCGGCGTCGTCAACACGGACGTATCCAGCTGCATTGATAATCGCCCAGGGCTCGAAACGATCGATCATCATTTCGACTCTCACGGGGTCTGTAATATCAAGATCGGCACGCGAGAGTAAGTGGTAGGCAATTCCCCGTTTCTCGCAAATTCTTGCAAAGGCGCGTCCCAATGTTCCTGATCCGCCGGTGATTACTAGCGGACGGCTCGCGGCACCCCGCGAGTTCTTACCCTGGACACTTGTGCTTACTGGCAGTTCTCGCCGCGTCACCGGTGGATAAGAAAATCGATCCAGGCGATGCCACCAACCGGGGAAATCCAAAGCCGGATGATCAAAGTCCGAACCCGTGGTCAGCGTTCGAATCATTTGAGCCAGCGCCGTAGGACGGGGCTTGGGCGCACGCAGATCAAAAAAGCCCGGCTCGTAACTGCCGTCTTCGCAGGTGAGCAAACTGTTCCAATCAAAAGCGCCAAAAGCGGACCAGCCGGTGACGGCGCGTACATCCACACCAGATTCACGTATTTCCACTGCGCTGTCCCAGACTTCTTTAAACCAACGTAACTGCTCTTCCCTCGTGCACCCGAGATGGGCTTCCGTGATCGCAAGTGGCAGCCGGTAACGGTCCCATGCCTCTTTCAAGATCGATTTAGGACCCGCGAGCCCTTCGGAGCAAACTCTGACAGCCTCAATATCGGCATAAAAGTGTCGACCGTTGCCTCCGTGTGTATCGACGGGGTACCTGGTGAGACGCTCATCAAGAAAGCGCTCGCTGGTAATGTAATAGTTGATCCCAATAACTTCTGGAGAACTGGGATTGTCCACGAAATAACGAAGGTCTTCTTCTGCAATCCCCAGCCAAACAAAGTGCTCCCACATTGGGGTTCCGGGATGGACTCGACCGCAAAGTAAATCAAACGTCAGCCAGCGACGCTCATTCTCGAAATCCGCCTGATAAGCAAGTGTTTGTGTGCTGTAGGTTCTGCCGAGATCTTCCGTTTGAATCAACTTGGCGAGTGGATTCACCTCGCGAATCGCTGCCATTGCGAGCTTAATTGCTCGGCACTGGCCCAGCACTGCCTGGGCAAACTTGAAAGGACTCCGTTCGTGCGGATACCAGTGGCCGTAGAGACAACTGAATCTCGCAGTTGTTAGCGGCTCGTTTATTGGTGTGTAGAGGTTGATCCAGGGATAGCGGCGCGCAACTGCCAGCGCAAAGTCTCGAAACTTTTCAGGAAACTGGGGGTCGAGAAGACTTGTGTGTCGTGGCCCGCTGCCATGATGAAGCAATCCGACGATGGGCGCCACGCCAAGTTTTTCCAAGTGGGCCAGACGTTCATCCGTCCAGGACCAGTCGTAACTACCGTTGCTGTCGTTGACGACGCGTTCCCACAGGACGGGGTAACGCAGAGTGCGAACTCCCAATTCCACAAGTCTTCCCAAGTCGCCGATACGAAGCGAGTGTCCGCTGCGCTCGAGTTGGTCGAAGTACTTATCACCGACTCGGTTGACGGTACATTCAACTCCAGCCCATAACTCCAAAGGCTTGACGGTAAGCGTGCTCGCGGTCATCGATAATGCTCCACTGTTAAGGTCGCGACAGCACTGCTTGCGGGACTGCGATACGAACGTTAGGAAACGTTCCGTGGCCCGTTCCCTGATTTGCAGCAACCAGCCGTTTCATGCCGGCAATCTTTGCGTAAGCCGTTAACGACTGCCCCACGATCTGATCCATGTTGTAGTACTTGTACGTCGCCAAGCGTCCCACAAAGTGGACCCGGGGCGTCTGGTCAGCCAGTGCCTTGTATTTGACGTACAAATCAGCGTTCTCTTTTCGCGGCACCGGATAATAAGCGTCGCCCTCGTCCTGCGGGAATTCATAGACAATACTGGTCTTGGCATGGTCTTGACCTGTTAGATACTTGAATTCTGTCACCCGAGTGTAGAGCTGCTCGTTCGGATAGTTCACAACCGGCGCTGATTGGTAAACCGGAATGTCATGAGTTTCATGTTTGAATTTCAGGGACCGGTACGGGAGTTTGCCGTAGCGATAATCGAAGAAGGAATCGACCGGCCCTGTGTAGATCATCTCGCGATAAGGAATCTCATTTTCGACGTCACGATAGTCGCAATTCAGGAGAATCTTAATGTTCGGATGATCAAGCATATTTTCAAACATGCGTGTGTATCCATGGAGCGGCATCGACTGATAGGTGTCAGTAAAGTACCGATCGTCGCGATTGGTTCGCGTCGGCACTCGCGACGTCACACTTGCGTCGAGTTCCGAAGGATCCAGACCCCACTGCTTTCGTGTGTAGTTGCGAAAGAATTTTTCATATAACTCCCGGCCCACTTTGCTCACAACAACATCTTCCGATGTGCGGATATGTTCGCGTGGCTCGGCGACTTTCTGGAAAAAACTTTCGACTTCAAATGAAGTTAGATTGAGACCGTAGAGAGAATTGATAGTGTCCAGGTTTATAGGGATCGGTACTATCTGCCCGTCCACCGCGGCTTTGACTCGGTGCTGATAGGGTCGCCATTCGGTGAATCGCGACAGATATTCGAAAACTTCGCGGGAGTTAGTATGAAAGATGTGAGGGCCATAGCGATGCACCAGAATGCCGGCTTCGTTGTAATGATCGTAAGCATTGCCCCCGATGTGAGATCGCTTATCGCATATCAAAACCGATTTGTTCGAGCCTGCCGCTAAACGCTCTGCAATGACGCTCCCGGCAAACCCCGCACCTACGATTAAATAATCAAACATAATACCCCCCTTGTTCTCACCGAGAATTACGAAGCACTCGCTGTTTGCGCCATCCCGCCCTTAAGACCACTCACAGTTTTCGCCCGCCATTTGTTCGGGCGTTTTGCGTTTCCTCACCTGCTCGACCAGACTCCACATCTGGCTCCACGTTTGATCCCATGACATATCAGCAAGAAAGTGATCCACCTGTCTTAGCCACGCTGAATCGTCGGCCTTCGCCAGCAAGTCCTCAGCGGCTTGTATAAATTCAACAGGCGCGTCGGCAATCCGTACTAGTCCCAGCTCACCGTAAGGCCGCACTACATCTCGAATCGAGGTGGAGATCACCGGTTTCCCGGCAGCTAAATATTCGGGCGTTTTGGTCGGACTGATAAAACGCGTCGACTCGTTTCGCGCAAACAACAAGAGAGCAACATCCCAGCCCGCCAAATATCGCGGCAGCTCGTCATATTTCTTTGGTCCTAAGTAATGAATGTTAGCGCGTTGTGGCAGGCTTTCCGGATGAATCTTTACAACCGGCCCAATCATCACGAGATGCCAATCAGGACGCATCGTCGCAACTTCATCAAGCAATTGAATATCAAAACGTTCGTCGATAACCCCGAAGAATCCTAAGCGTGGAAAGGGAATGTCTTTTTGATCTGGCGGTTGGGCCTGCACCCTACGCGCCTGCTGAAAGTGGGGGACGTCAATGCTGCTCGGGAATGCGTGAATAGCTTTATGTTGCGTCCGTTTTGCTTCATAAAGACTTTGCCCTCCAGTGAAGACCAGGTCTACTGATTGAAAAAGCCGCTTCTCATATTCCTGCAAGCTCACCGGCGCACCCTTAAAAGCGCTTAACTCATCCATACAATCATAAATTGAGACGACTGGCTGGAAGTGTTCCGTAAACGGCAATGCCATCGGTGTGTAATACCAAAAGACATAGTCAGTGATGCCCTCTTGCTGAAAGAGCCGCTGAACCATTTCTTTCAGCACCGCCGCGATAGCGACCTCGCTACGTAAGCCTTCCGGTAAATGGGGAACAATGACTTTGACCCCGTTCTCGCGCTCGTGTGTTTCGTACCGGATCGAACCGTTCACGAAGATCGGTTCTTCAATGAAAAAGACACGCCGTTCAAGCGCCGCGCGACTGAGCAGGTGCTGCGGCCGTTGGAAGACGAAGTCCCAACGCAAATGAGAAAAGCAAATCAGATCCGGTTGGGCGTTTCCTGCACGTGTGGCGGGCGAAATCCCTAAGAGTTGAGTTATTCCCATCGGAAGAGTTCCTATCTAAAAAATTCTGACGACGAACACGCAAGCACACGAATCCCTCCGTCGGGTCGGAATCCTTAGGCCTTTCCTAATTCAACTGGACTGAAAAAGGTTTTGCTTGCGACTAAGTGAGGAATTGAACGTTCGCTCTAAACTGATGCATAGAAATCTTGATTGCGTTTTATAATCAGGCGTTCAATCCGCACTATTCGTCGCCGACAGCCGTTGCTGGCAATCTCAGTACCAATCCATACCGGACTGTATCCGCGAATGCTTCAACACACATATTCAAGATTCGACATAACTTCGCTTCTATTGCTTGACCACTAAGAAAAGCGGTGGCGCGGCAACAGAACAGAGTGTTGGTGTGGTTTGAATTTAACGCCTTCGGCGACACCAGTACCCGAAAAAGATAGGCTGGGTTAAAGCATATTGGTTCTTGCGCTCTTCGCACGTGCGGCCCCAATGGCAGTCTTCACGTCCTTTTCTTCTTCCGGTGGCGGCAACACTGCCGGCATTCCTAATGATTCGATCCAGAGTTCGCGAGCCCAACCCAGGGAATGGTAGAGGTGCTCGTCCTCCTCTTCTTCCACTTCAGACACTGCTTCGGCGATTAACTCAGCCTCGTCCCCCTTAACCTCCTTCGCCGCTTCGCCCATTAGCTCCCAATTCATGTGGTCTTTAGTTTCGGCGTGGACGACACATTCGGCGGCCACTAATTGCGCGGCCGCAGGGTCACCGGCTTTCCTTGCCATTTCCATCGCTGTAACCAACGACTCTCCAATGTGACGCACCACCTGGCGCCCTGGTATTTCTGCCCCCTGGATCGAGACCAAGATCCGTCAGGAGGTGCTCCATTATCTCCACATGATTCCGAGTTTGTTCGAGGTACTTCTCCCACTCTTCTTTTAGATCTTCGTTGAGCGCGCATTCGACCGCTGTCGTATAAACCTGAACCCCACCGAGCTCTGTTTCCAGTGATTGATACAAAAGCTCCGTTAGCTGTTCCCGTTCCATGTTCCCCTCCTTGTAGCTGGTCGATTTAGGAATCCTTAACTTAGGAATCCTTAACTACTTAAAAGCCGGCCGTTAAAGCTTGCGATCTCACATGGGGGGAATAGAGGAAGGTTGGTCGTGGGGGCGACAACCACTGGCAAAAGCGGCAGCAGGCCAGCGATTGGCCCCCACATTTTTGCTGATTTTGAGCAGCAAGGCTGTAAGACTAATAGCCAATTTTGCTGCGGTCAGTACGCTATCGAACTCAATCAAAGATCGTTGTCGCGTAGGAAATACGCTCTTGATCTCGGACACGATCACAGTGCCAGCAAAGTGTATAGCCTTCCGGTTTCTGTCGAACCAATCTCAAGCCCGCTGCTCCTGGTTGATCCATCACAATCGGAATAAATCTAACACCGCATAATGTGCGCTCATTGGGAGACTCAGTGAGATGATAAACACTGCTGTTTGCAGTTGCTGCATACATGAAGTTAATCGCCACCTCTTTCCAATGATTGTTAGTTAGCACCCTTCGCCTTTTTCCGAAACCGCAAGACGCAGGCCAATCGCCACGCTTAACATTGCGAGGAGATTTGATTCTGCTTGCAGTTCTTTGACGCCCCTTCGCTAAAGGTTTCTGATTCATCACCTACACGAGTGCTGGCACCGCTTTTGCGGTTGGTTACGTCAGCACACTTGTTTGCGCTGAAGTGTTTTGAAAGCGAAGTAATTTTGATCAGACCGTACCGGAGAAATACACGGGAGGAGCGGATGAGCGAACAACAATCACAAAAACGCGGTGTCCGTTCTGAAGCCCAAAAAACAACAACGGCGCGGCAAGCTTACGAGCCGATACCGCCCGCCAATCCCTTAGGTGGCGCCTTCGGCGGACAGCAAAAGGAGGGTCAAAGCGACGAAGATCTCTCCTACACCATGGAGGAGAAACGAATTCAAAAAACCACGCGGACGCGCAAACCGAGTAACTGAAAATTTGCAGCGGGAGGAGATTTAAAATGTCAGCTGAATCGAAAGTCACGACAGACCATGAAGAGATTCGCAATTGGGTGGAAGAGCGAGGAGGGAATCCGGCTCGAGTAAAAAGTTCTGGTAAAGGCTCCGGCGGAGGCTTATTGCGCATCGACTATCCGGGCTTCACCGGCGAAGACACGCTCGAGACAATTACCTGGGAAGAATTCTTCGAAGCCTTTGAAAAGAACAATCTTGCTTTCTTATACCAGGATGAAACCAAGGCCGGAAAAGAGAGTCGTTTTTCCAAGCTGATTGATCGCGATTCTACCAGCGAGAAGTCCAAGGCCGCTCGTTCATGAGGGTTTCGAAAGCCAAAGCCAAGTCTGGCGGCGCAGTGCCCTGGTGGCTCAGCGAAGAAAGCGAAACTTGTTTCGCTTGTAACCATCTCCACGCGCACCGCACGGAGATATATTGTTTTGATTGTGATGGACCAGTTTGCCCTATCTGTATTGAGCAAACGACTACGTTGGAATTGATTTGTCCCGGCTGCCTAGATTCGCGCAGTCGGGAAGAGGGATCGTAATGGCTGCCCGCGCGATTTGGAAAGGAATTCTAAAGCTAGGTTCCGCGAAGGTTCCGGTGAAGTTGTACTCCGCTGTTAGTGATCGGACGGTGCGCTTCCACATTCTCGACGATCGCAGTCACATGCGGATCAAGCAGCACATGATTGATCCAGAGTCAGGCGACGAAGTCGCGAGCGAAGAAATCCGGAAAGGCTTCGAATTGGAACCTGGAAAGTTCGTCATACTCACAGAGGAAGAGTTAAAAAGCCTCGAACCTGAACCGTCCCGTGAAATAGAAATTGCGGAGTTTGTGCCGCCCACTCAGATCAGTCAACAGTGGTTCGAGCGACCCTATTATCTTGGCCCGGACGGCGATCAAAAATCCTACTTTGCCCTGGCTGAAGCACTGAAGAATCGAGAGCTTGAGGGCGTCGCACATTGGGTGATGCGAAATAGACCCTACTCCGGCGCGCTACGGGCGGAAGGCGATTATTTAATGCTTGTCACTTTGCGGAATGCCGAGGAAGTGATCTCGGCCCGTGATCTGACAAAACCCTCCGGTCCCGTACCCTCGGCAAAGGAATTGAGCATGGCGAAACATCTCGTCTCGCTTATGGAAGGTGAGTTCAATCCCAAAGACTTCAAAGACGAGTATCGCGAACGGGTAATGGAGTTCATCGAGAAAAAAGCCAAGGGACATGCGCCGCGTTTGCGAGCGGTGAAAACAAAACGGAAGTCAGGATCGTTGGATAGCTGTTCTGGCAAAGAGTCTCGCAGCTTTGAAGAAGGAGAAGCGCGCTGCCTAAGAAGTCACGAAAAAATGAGGAGCTCGACGAAGAGCAATCCGGAGGACGGCCGTTTTGGTCGGGCACTCTGACGTTCGGGCTGGTTAGTGTTCCGGTGAATCTGTTTCCGGCAACGCGGTCAACGCGCACCTCTTTACGGATGCTGGGACCCGATGGTCAACCTCTGGCGCGCAAGTATTACTCACAAAAAACTGAGCGCGATCTGGATGCCGATGAAATTGTTCGAGGTTACGAGGTCAAGAAAGACAAGTATGTGATCGTTACTGATGAGGAACTCGAGCGGCTTGCCCCCGAAAAAACCAGGGACATTGATCTCAAGCTCTTCGTTCCAGAAGAGTCCATTCCTCCAATCTATTTCGAACGCGGTTACTTCCTGACGCCCGCCGCCGGCTCGCAAAAAGCCTACAAGTTGCTCGCCGAGACAATGAAGAAGGGCGGACAAGCTGGAGTTGCAACCTTCGTTATGCGCGGAAAGGAATATCTGGTTGCCATCTTTTCCGACAATGGAATCCTGCGGGCCGAGATGATGAGATTTGCCGATGAGCTGCGTTCACCAAGTGACGTTGACTTGCCAAAGAAACAGAAAGTTCCGGCAGCCAGCATCCGTAAGTTTGAGAAGTTGATCAGCGCCCGCGCCAAGAAGCAGTTCTCCACTTCAAAACTCGAAGATGAGCAGGGCAAGAAACTTCTCAAGCTAGTGAAGAAGAAAAAATCCCAGCGCAAAAACATTGTTGAAGTTGAAGTTGAAGGTGAGGCTGCGCCTGAAGGAAAAGTGATTGACCTGGTGTCCATATTGAAGAAAAGCCTCTCTGCTAAGGCTTCCTGACGTAGGATTTCCACCGAGTTTCCACAGCTCATCTCCTAGCAACATTTCGCCATCGTGTATCACTTGAATTAAGTACGTTAACGTACTGACACCAAGTGGATTGGGGCCGTACCGTGCGCTCATACAAGTAAGGGGGCTGGGACCGCGATTCCTACCCGACAATAGAACAACGCAATCGGTTCCAGCCGACTTCCTGTAAGGGGTCAAGTTCCTAATCTAGTTCAGCAAGACAATCCTGGAATAATCCGGTTTCTAACATGCCATCCTGAAGTAGGCATTCATGAAACGTCCCATTCTATTTATTGAAGACCACGATGACACCCGGGAGCTCGTGAGACTCGTGCTCGAGGCTAGCGGCTACTCCGTGACTACTGAGACCACAGTGGCCGGGGCGCTGCAGCTCGCCAAAACGAACAGGTTTGATCTTTATCTGATCGACAACTGGCTTCCGGATGGCACTGGTTTTGAATTGTGCGAACAGATACGAGAGTTTGATTTTGGCGCACCGGTACTATTTTACTCTGGCGCGGTCTTCGACTCAGACAAACTGACAGCAATTCAAGCAGGCGCACAAGGCTACCTCTCGAAACCTTGTTCCTTCGCCGACTTACTGCGCACAATGGCACTTCTAATTGATCAAGCTGATGCGCGGTTAACGCCCACGAAAGTTCATGACCTTGTCGCATGAACAGGAATCTCTCTAGTTCGGCTGCTCTACCGAACGCGCTCTCGATTTAGAACTTAGCAGTGATCTTTCGGAGGCACTACGGTGAAACCCCTACCGAAATATCGAGTACTGTACATTGAGGATCATGCAGACACTGTGGAGATGGTGACGCTGATGCTCGAAGCTGGCGGGCTTAATGTGCAGGCGTGCTCCACCCTGGAAGCTGGACTGGCGGCGGCGGCTGACTCAGAAATTCGATCTCTACTTGTTGGATGTGTGGCTGCCCGATGGCTCCGGTATGGATCTTTGCAGGAAGATCAGAGAGTTCGACGCTAAGACTCCAATCGTCTTTTACTCAGCCGCCGCATACGACGGTGATAAGGATGCCGCCCTTGAAAGCGGCGCTCAAGCCTATCTTGTCAAACCTACCGATTCTCCTAACCTGTGCGAACGTCTCTTCAGTTTGCTGGGGCGGGACGGTAATGAGGATCATCACGGGAATCGGCGAGAAGCGTGAAGCCGTTGCTACGTAGTGTCCTAATTTTAAAACAGATGTAGGGTCCCTCCGTGGGCGCCCCTTGAATCTAAGAACAGGGGCGGCCACGGAGAGCCGCCCCTACGGAAGCTAGGACAGCGTAACTGAGTCCTTTGTCTCCGGCCAAAGTTTGTAGAACATCCAGTTCAGCGCTATCAACAACACCACTGTGATAAGCGCTAATACAACCCAAAAAGACCAGTAAGAGTTGAAAGTCTGTTGCCAGCCGGGACCCACTGTATGAGCGACGTTTACATTTAACGCGGCCGATGTGAACAGACGCGAGAGGAACTGCACCAGGAAATACCAACCGAGGGCAAACACCCATGAGATGCGATCCATCCGCACTTGCCGCAAAGCAATGATTCCCACCGTAAATCCGCCAAGATGAGCCAGAATCGATGAGAGAAACATTCCCCAGGGCAGCACTACATAAACAAACCACACCACTAATCCGGGCACCGTCCAAATTACAGCGACACGAATCAGCCGAGGCAGTTTAAGAAATATTCCAAGCGCCATCAGCAGGTTGCCGATGTTGCATACCCAAAGCATGTTGCCCAATTCATTGAGGCGCCAGTAATGATTGGCCTGAGCTAGAAAGAAAACCAGCGGTAGGAAGCCAAGCAAACGAAAGTGAAGCTCGTTCTTGCGCAGCCTGATCGGGGGATGAATTCATCAGTCTCGTCTTGCGGCGATTTATCAAAACACAAACTCAACTGTGACGACTCTCGCGCAATTTCTTTTTTCAATTTAGAATAGCACTCGCCCGAGAAAATTCTGAAGATTTCAAACACGACTACGATTGATCATGCCGTCCGTCGCTGAACTCCTGAACAAGTCCATCCCTGAGTTAAGAACCATTTTTATCGATCGCGGCCGTCGCGTACCTCAAGGATTAGTTGAAGCGCTGGAGGCCGATTCAAGGCAGGGAGCACACCAACTCGCTAAAAGAATTCGTGAACGACGTCGCAGCAATCGCTCGGAAGGCCAACGGCTTCATTCACTGCTTCGTTTTGAACTTGAGCTCTGGAACGACGGCTATTCTCTTGTAGCCGGAGTTGACGAGGCGGGAATGGCTCCACTCGCCGGACCCGTAGTCGCCGGCGCTGTGATTCTACCCAAGCATTACAAGCTTCGCGGCCTTAACGATTCAAAGAAGATTCTTGACCCTGAGATGCGAACTGAACTCGCACAAATCATCAAGCGCGACGCACTATGCTGGTCATTTGGCTTTGCGGAAGTAGAAGAAATCGATCGCATCAACATCTATCACGCCGGTCTACTAGCGATGCAGCGAGCTTTCCAGGGATTAACCTGCGTACCCGACTTTGTCCTCGTCGATGCTCGACGCATTCCCAACTGTGTGGCGCCACAGCGGGGAATCATTCGAGGCGATGCCCTATCTGCGAGTATTGCCGCAGCTTCAATCATCGCGAAGACCACGCGCGACGCACATATGCTGGAGATGGACAGCATGTACGCAGGATATGGATTCGCCTCGCACAAGGGCTATCCCACGCCGGAACATTGTCGCGCGTTGAAGGAGTTGGGAGCACTGCCGATTCATCGTCGTAGTTTTGCGCGCGTGAGAGAAGTGCTCGGCCTGGATCCAATTCAAACAGAACTGTTCGCGGAACCTCATGAGCCCGAGGCCGCTGCTGCCGAGGCTTGCGCTGCTGCGGCCTCCCAGGAAGCTAATAACTTCAGAGCTGAGGAATCACTTTAACTGCGGACTAACATGGCACTCACGGAATATAAAAAGAAACGTAAGTTTGATAAGACCCCCGAACCTGGGCCTGAGACTAAGCGGACAAAGTCCGGAAGGATGTTCGTCATTCAGAAGCACAGGGCTACGGCGCTGCATTATGACTTTCGTCTGGAAGCTGATGGCGTGCTCAAATCCTGGGCCGTCCCCAAGGGCCCATCACTCGATCCGAAAGTGAAGCGCCTCGCAATGCAGGTTGAAGATCATCCGGTTGACTATGCGAAATTCGAAGGTGTGATCCCAGAGGGAGAGTATGGCGGGGGCACGGTGATGGTTTGGGACTATGGCACTTACAAACCAGAGGAGACGACCAACGTTTCCGAGGCAATTCGCAAAGGCGAGTTAAAGTTTTCCCTTAACGGTAAGAAGCTAAAAGGCTCGTGGGTGTTGGTGCGAACCAGAGAGCGCCAGTGGCTTCTGCTAAAGCATCGCGACTACTACACCACTGAAGAGGAAGTAACTGAACTGGCGCCGGTATCGATCCTAACGAGGCGGAGTCTGGCTGAAATCGCCGAGGACGAAGGTGGAAACGTGAAGAAAGCGGCGACCGGAGACCCGAAAAAAATCCCGCCGCGCACCGGCGTTAAGCGACGCAGCAAGCGCGGAAAGAAGAAAGTTTGGCATAGCAACCGTCCCTCATAATCGCCGGAATGCCGAACGATTAGAAGAGTCCTTCGTAGGAGAGCCTTCCTTTTTCAATCTTTGCAGCACTCGTATACGGATGAAGTTCTGTGCGAACTTCATCGGCAATGTGAACCACTTCCCATCCTTTCGCCTTCAAGTAATCCGCAATTAAGCTTCGATGGCAACGCCACCATACTGCTTCAGCACACATCACGGCGGTGCGTTGGCCCTGAGCAATTTTCAAAAGCTCGGCGATTCCCTGTTCGAACTCCGCGCTTTCCAGGTGGTCTGCATATGCCCGGAACGAGGCATTCTTCCAGGCTATGTTTTTGGATTGAGGATTTGGTTTACGCCTGCCGCCTAAGGCAGGAAAATGAAGGTACTGAATGCTTATCCTCGCCAGCGATTGTTCGAGTTCTTCCTTGTTGAACTGGGGATAGCGACGTGAACCGGGAAAACTCCGAACGTCAACCAGAACTGAAATCTCATGTGCCTTGAGAATCTGGTTGAACTTCTCCGCGGAACGAGTCGAATGTCCAACCGTCCAGATGCGTTCCCTTCGGAGACCTGCTGGCTTTTGATCGTCTCACCGCTTTCATAACAGTCTTCCGGCCGCCTCCCAGCTAACTGAGAACTTCAACTGTCTGCTTGCCGACCCCTGAAGTGTTACGTCAGTTTTCGGCAGCACTAAGGGAGGAGAGGAAGGCAGCGCTTTAAAAGAGCTTCGCACAAAAAGTCCAGAATGCAGTCCGCGAAGCGGGACGACTGGTAGTAGCCCAGCACTTCAGTGCTGGGTCTTCGGGCCGTTTTTCTCGATAGAGTCCGCGCAGCGGACGGCTGAAACCTTTCCAATTTCTTCAGCCGTCCGTTTCACGGACTCGATGCTCTTCACCTGCTGACCCCAGCACTAAAGTGCTGGGCTACTAGCAGTCGTCGGCTACGCCGACTTGAAAGCATGTGCACCAGTAGCACTTAAAGATAAGCTTCAAGTTTGAACCGTCCGCGCTTTTCCAGAAGCGGCTTCCAGAGATCGCCTAGTTTCTTAATTCGCGCCGGCACGTTATCGATGCGAAAGTCCTCAATCTTTAATCCGCGTTCGAGCTCACTCCATTTCACAGGCGTAGATACTGAAGCCTGCGGTCGCGGCCTGACTGAGTAGATGGAAGCTAATGTTCTGCCCCAGGCATTTTGGTTGTAATCGACGAGCACCCTTCCCCGCGGTCGTTTTGCAACCACGTAGATCGTCGTCAGTAACTTCGGAGCCTGCGCCGCAACTGCATTGGCAAACTCCTTCGCGAACGTCCAGACTTGCTTCTGCGTTGGCCCGCGAACAATGGGCACGTAGACATGAATTCCTTTTGAGCCAGTGGTCTTTGCAAAGCAAGGGATCTTCAGAGATTCGAGGGCGGTTCGAATCAGCAACGCCGCCTCAACCACTTTCTCAAATGAAGCACCGGGCACAGGGTCGAGATCAAAGTGCACATAGTCCGGCCGGTCCACATCGTCACAGCGCGCGTACCATTGATTCAGGTCGATGCAGCCGAGATTAATGACCCACAACAGCGAAGCCAGATCCTGAATCATCGGAAAATCGATGACATTCCCTGAAGAGTGTTCGATGTGACAGATTTCGATCCAGTCCGGCCGAGGCGCCGGCGCCCGCTTCATAAAGAAAAAGTCCCCGGCAGCGCCGTTGGGATAGCGCTTCATTACCATTGCCCTGTCGTTAAGATGTGGCAGCAGAACGTGGGAAACGTCGGCGTAATACTGGATCAGGTCGCGTTTGGTGATCCCCAACTCCGGCCAAAACGGCTTTTGCAGATTTGTTAGCTTTACCGAGACGACCGCCAACCTCAATTTCCAAACCCACCTGATTCTTTGGAAGCTTTATTGAGACGGCGCTGGTTTTGGATTTTGAGACCGGTGTTTTCGCGCGTTGGATTCTTGCTGGGTGAAAGTCGCGCGTTGCGGCCTCGGATTTGGGCATGCTTAAAGTGATTCCTTAATGAAGCCTTACGGAATGTGGATGATCAAAAGCTGGACGAGACTTAAAGTATCACCTTAGAAAGGAGGCAAAGATTTAGCTGGGCTGACGACCAAGATCCTCAATCTCCTGCTCGATGACTCGCAGCCCTTTTAACAAACTCTCCCGGTGTGCCGCGTGGCGTGAACGCTCCAATTGTTCGAGTACGCGTGAACGCGAAAGCCTCAGCGACTCTAAGCGCTGCGATCGAACTCGCTCTTCCGCGCTGAGTCGCCGCGCGCGTTCGTCTGGGGATAAGCGTTGATTCCCTTCCTCGACCTGGTCTTCGTAGGATTTTCCCCAACCGATAGCCACTGCATCTCCACTTGAATCGACGATTCAGCTTCAAACGATCGTGCCGTCCTTCACCACGGCATTCTTGGGCACAATGATAATTCCGTCGCGAATAAAATAGGATCCACCTTCGCCATCGTAATTTAAGATTCCAGCCTCATTCACCAGGCGCGCGTTACTGCCGATACGAGCATTCTTATCGATGATCGCGCGCTTAATGATTGTGTTTTCACCGATGCCGACACGTGGGCCTCCGCCCACGAGATCGCGTTGCATCTCTTCGAGAGTTTGATAGTAATCAGCGCCCATCATGAATGAAACATCCATCTGCACGCCTTTAGAAATGCGACTACGCAATCCCACCACAGAATTCGTAATTCGCGCACCATCGATAATGCAGCCTTCACTGAGGATCGAGTCGCGAATCTCCGACTCCTCAATCTTGGAAGGGGGCAAGTAACGAGCGCGCGTGTACACCGGAGCCTCAGCATCGAATAAATTAAACTTGGGAATCTTTGAAGTCAGATCCAAGATTTGCTTTGTAGAAAGCGCTGATCGTTCCGATGTCGCCCCAATAACCATCGAAGACAAAAGCCTGGACTTTCCCAGCTTTGGATCGCACCGGGAATAACGTGTTTGCCGAAATCAACCCAGCTCGAGTCTTGCGCCAGCAATTGTTCCAACACGTCGTACTTAAAAACATAAATACCCATCGACGCCAGAAACGGACGCGCACTGGCTTCCTCGGGACTGAGTCCCAGAGTCGTTGTGTCGACTCTCATCGTTTCCAACTCCGGGCCTTTCGGCTTCTCTTTAAACTCAATGATTCGTCCCGTGGAATCTGTTTTAAGCAAACCAAATTCGGTGGCGTCGATCGGATCAGAAGGAATTACGGAAACCGTGACGTCCGCTTCGCTCTCATAGTGGCGCGTCAGAAACTGCCTGTAGTCCATCCGGTAAAGATGATCGCCGGAAAGAATTAATAAAGTGTCGATGCCCCAGTCGCCGATGTGTGGCAACACTTGTCGCACGGCGTCGGCGGTTCCCTGAAACCATTGCGGGCTCTCGGGGGTTTGCTCGGCGGCCAAAATTTCAACGAAACCGTCTGAAAAATGCGAGAAACGATAGGTCTGGGCAATGTGACGATTGAGTGAAGCTGAGTTGTATTGCGTCAGCACGAACATGCGGAGCACGTCGGAGTTGATGCAATTTGAGATCGCTACATCGACAAGGCGATATTTTCCGCCCAGCGGAACGGCAGGCTTTGAGCGCTGTTGCGTGAGCGGAAAGAGACGCGTTCCCGCGCCTCCGCCGAGTATTACTGCTAGCAGTTTGCGGCTGGCTGGCATTCTCGTTTCACCGGGTTTTGGATTTTGAAGTCAGAAGGCAGGATAGACTCAAGCGAGATGGTTGATCAATCTTTGGCGATGACCTTAAGTAAAGGTTGAGGTTTTCAGTAGAGTCTAGCGTGGGACCATTGATTTCCCATTTCTCGTTCATTTCTCATTTCTCATATTTCTCATTTCTTATTGGTGAAGTGTGAAGTGCATCGACGTCCAATCCAGTGATCGACCGCATGTCAGCCAGGGCAGCGCCGAAGGCGCGAAATAAGGTAGCCAGGGGCGAGCGCGAAGTGTGTAGCCCCTGGTCCCGTTCGCCGATGTGTTGAGCTCTGAAAGAGCGACATAGCATTCAGACGCAACCTGTTATGTCGCACTTTCAGTGCTCAAAGATCTGCTCTAAAAAGATCCAGGGGCGACGTGCTTCGCTGCGCTCAGCACTTGCCCCTGGCTACCTTATTTCGCGCCTTCGGCGCTGCCTGGCTGAACTCGGCCGATCACTGGATTGGACGTCGTTGCACTTCAAACTTGAATCCACCAATGAAAAATGAGAAATGGAAAATGGGAAGTAAGTTTTAGTACGCGGCCGCGCCTGAACCCGATAGCTTTTGACCCGCAGCTTCCTGGGCAATCTTTACGCCGACGCTGGCGCCGATGCGCGTAGCTCCAGCCTCAACCAATTTGCGCGCGTCTTCCAACCCTTTCACTCCGCCAGAAGCCTTCACACCCAAGTCAGCACCGACAGTGCGCCTCATCAAAGCGATGTCGGCCACCGTCGCGCCACTCTTAGAAAAACCGGTTGAGGTCTTCACAAAGTCTGCGCCGGCTTTCTTGGCCGCGAGGCAAGCGCGGACTTTCTCGTCATCAGTCAATAACGCAGTTTCAATTATTACCTTGCACGTGGCCTGATACTCATGTGCGACTTCTACAACTGAGCGAATGTCGTGCTCAACCAAACAATCGTCACCACTCTTCAACGCACCTACGTTGATGACCATGTCCACTTCCTGCGCGCCGTCGAAGATTGCGCGGCGGGCTTCATAAGCTTTGACGTCAGCAAGCGTAGCTCCGAGGGGAAAACCAATCACGGTGCAAACCGGAATGCCACTGCCGCGCAAACTGCAGGCAGCAACTTTAACCCAGGTGGGATTCACGCATACCGAAGCAAAGCGATAACGTGAAGCCTCTTCGCACAAGCGCTTGATGTCCTCATCCGTTGCTTCAGGTTTCAACAACGTGTGATCAATTAAACTCGCCCAGTCTTTAGCTGAGGCGGTTTCGCCCAGGACCAAACCGATTCGTGCGGCGCCAGCGTCAATCACACGATGCATTCGCTCCGGGCAACGATTGAAGCATTCGGAAGTGCAGCCGCACATTCCTGCCTGATCCATGCCGTCGCCATTTAAACGCGCAACGATTGCGTCAGTGATCTGTTCGATTAGTGAGTCGATGTCGCCGTTTGATGAATAGGCCATTGAGAACTCCGCAGCGGGCACCTGGCGGCTGCGCGCAAAGCCATTCTACCACGCGGGGCTCGCTTAAAGGGCCGGTGAGAGAAGTGAGGTCAGTACCACCAGGCGGTAGCCGGTGGGTCGATACGTGGGCACTCAAGGCACACGACGTTTTAGAGTGAAGCCATTACCTCGCGGACCTGACTGCTAGCGAACCGGCCCACCGGCTACCGCCTGGTGGTACTGACTTCAACTAATCGTCAATCGTCAATCGTCAATCGTCAATCCGCATTAGCGGTGGTATTGGCGGTCGATGGCTTCAATCTTGGATACGCGCTTGCGATGGCGGTCTTCGGTTATTTCGGTTCCCAACCAAACGCTCACGATCTCGCGCATCTGGGCACTGTTAATCGTTCCGCTGCCGAGAGTCAGTACGTTGGCATCATTGTGTTCCCGTGAGTTGCGCGCCACCGCCACCGAGTAACAGGCTGCTGCTCTGACGCCAGGAACTTTATTGGCCGTCATCGCGCTGCCGACTCCGGCGCCATCAATCATGATGCCGACATCGGCGGTGCCATCGGCGACAGCTCGCGCAACGGCGTGAGCGAAATCAGGATAATCAACTGCGTCTGCGGAATTTGTGCCAAAGTCGTAAACGCGATGGCCTGATTCAATCAGAAAGGCTTTTAGTTCTTCCTTCATTTTGAACCCGCCGTGATCGGCTCCGACCGCAATCATCCGGGAAGTTTTTGAACCGCGTCGTGAAACGCGGCGCACAACTTCAATTCCCTTCTCCCGGATCACGTCATCAGCGAGCGGAGTCAACCGCGAGAGTTCGCCAATACGCAGAACTGCCCCCTGTTCCAGACCGCGCACATCATCTTCAGTAATTACGAGTTTGGCTGATTCGTCGCGAGTAACCGCGGCGGCGGACGAGGGCGTGGGAAGAGTATCAATGAAGCGACTGGAAGTTTGAGATCCGGAAGTGCTGTCACCCTGGTCTGCACCGGGCATAGCCTGCGCCAACACGTTGCGCACTAGAGAACGGATGCGGTCTCGCTCGGAATTGTCACTCATTTAATATTTGGTCTTTGGTCTTTGGTCTTCGACACTTGGCCCGGGTACGTGGTCGAGGTTTTTTTGTCCCAGTTACCTGATTCCTGTTAACTCGAAACTCGAAGCCCGAAACTCGAAACCGTTCCTAAACCCTCGAAACTTCTCTTAAATCTAAAAGTCTTCCAGCGCTCGCTATCACACGTCCGCGACTGACTTTGAAATCAACGCGCCCCAGGAAAATGCCGCTCTTACCGACCTGAAAGATTAACGTTTCCTTTCCCGATGGCTGCTTCACGCTAACAGGCTCTTCCATGAAACTGTGATTGTGGCCGCTGGCGATGAAGTCGATGCCGTCGACTTGCGATGCCACCTGAGAATCGCCGACCTCACCTGGCTTCGGCTGTGGGTAGTAGCCGAGATGCGACATGCCGACGACCAACGTGCAACGCTCCTTCTCTCGCAGGATCCCTACAACCTCGCGCGCCGCAACAATCGGGTCCTGGTACGTGACGCCTTTGAAATTTGCCGGAGTGATCAATCCTGTGGGACTAATGCCCAAGCCGAAAAGGCCCACGCGTACTCCGCCAACGCGGCGTACTACATATCGCTTCACCTTGCTTTCCAGCGCGGTACCGCGCACGTCGTAGTTCGCCGAAACCAAATCGAAGTTAGCAAACTTAAGTGCCGCCGCAAGTGCATCGACGCCATTGTCGAACTCGTGATTGCCAAGAGTGCCTGCGTCGTAACCAATTGCCGACATCGCTTTGTATTCGACTTCTCCGCGATAGAAATTGAAATAAGGGGTCCCCTGGAAAACATCACCCGCATCGATCAAGAGAGTGTTTGGATTCTGCCGGCGAATGCGTTTGACCAACGTCGCGCGGCGCGCCACTCCACCCTTCCCGGGATACAGTCGATCATTTGGCGGAACAGGATCGATCTGCGAATGCGTGTCGTTGGTGTGCAAAAAGGTGATGAGAGTCTCGCCACGACGCTGCGGCAGAAGAGGTTCAACGAGGGAAAGGCCTGGATTTGCAAGCGTCTCAGCCGGACGAACCAGAAGCGCTGTTCCAAAAGCGGCGCTTGAAGCTAAAAATCCGCGGCGCGTGATCATTGTGGTTGGACCTCCGGATTAGCGTTCACGAAGCGCCCGTCCAGTGTCGCTTTAATCGGACGCCCGGCGGCGGTTTCAGCTTTCACGTAGTTCATCGTCGCATCGCGCAAGGTGATTCCTAACGGTGTTGGGTTCTTGCCTCGCTGCAAAATCGTGTATCTACCGCTGGCAAGGTTCACCAGATAATCAATCGTCACGATCGAATAGGTAGCTTTCGGATCGATATCGGTTTCCCGCCCGCTACTGTCAACCAACTTCGCGCTAATTAGTTCAGGCTTGTCGCCGTTCATCCGGTACTGGACCTTAGCTCCCGACTGCGCATCTCGCGACTCCAGAACGACGGTGAGCAGGTTCAGCACTTGTTCGCCGCTGAGATCTATTTGCACGAGCGCGTTTTCAAAAGGCATCAACTCAAAAATGTCGCTGGCGCGCAATTCACCGGCGGCAATTGTGTTCTTACGCAAGCCACCACTATTTGTGATCGCGAGTGGAACAGCTCGGCCCAGTTTCGCGCTGGCCTGACTACGAATCGCGTCAGTTGCGAAGTTGCCTAACGAGCCGGCCCCGATCCCGCCTTTTTTCAAATCACCCTCAAGCCTTCCAATAACGACATTCAGCGCCCGCACCTTTCCGCTGTAAGGCTTCAGCATTCTTTCAACCGCGGCGTCATCAGGAATCTTGGCGTCGACGATCGTTTGACCCGTTCGAGAGACGCAGGGCGTTTGGCGACAAGGACGCGTGCGTGATTGCGTTTTTTGCTGCGCCAGGCAAGGCATGGCCGCGGTTGCGGCAAGGCAGCAGAACAGCAAAAGAAAGCGCCACGAATTACGCAGACGAGTGGTCATAGTCTTCCTGTGTTTTATTTGCATTGAATGTTGACGTTAAGGGAATAGCTTGCATAGTATGTCGCACCACAAGCTTCATAGCAAACAGTTGGTTTCGTCCGGCAAACCCCTGCATCAGAACCGATAAGAGGAGAGAATGTTGGCCACTTCATCCGCACAAATTCCATCAGAGTTCAGCAATCCAAACCTTGAGGTGCTGATCTCCGAGCAACAGATCCAAACTCGCGTCAAAGAGCTGGGTGCGCAGATCACGCATGATTATGCCGCACGCAATCCGCTGCTAATCGGCGTGCTCAAGGGCGCGTGCTTTTTCCTCACTGATTTGTTGCGCGCGATCGATGCGCGTCTGGGAATCGAGTTCATGGCGATTTCCAGTTACGGCGCTTCCACTCGAACCTCGGGCGAGGTCCGGATTCTTAAAGATCTCGACGTGGCAGTTGAGGGACGCGACCTGATTGTGGTGGAAGATATTGTCGACACCGGTTTAACGCTTTCCTACTTACTGGCAAACCTGAAGTCACGTGGCGCGGCGAGCGTGAAGCTCGTGGCGTTGCTTGATAAGTTTGAGCGCCGCGAACGCGAAGTGGAAATCGACTACCTCGGATTTCAGATACCTGATCACTTTGTCGTCGGTTACGGATTAGACTTTGCTGAACGCTATCGCAACCTGCCGTACATCGCCGTGCTGAAAAATCCGGAAGGCTAATTGCGGACTTAACCAAGGCATTTGGGACATTTCCTAGCAACCCAAAACTCATCCACTAAATGACACCAAACAACACTAAATTCGTGTCATTTCGTGTCAATTCGTGGATCGCCTTTGATTCCTTCATCTACACTCAAATTCCCTAAACTGAGGTTGGCTATGCGAAATCTGTTTCTTCTTTCGATCACGATTCTAATTTCATCAACGACCCTCTCAACGCAAGCGCAGGATTTTTCCAAAGTCGAAATCACAGCAACGAAAGTTGCCGGAAATGTTCACATGCTGCAGGGACGAGGCGGGAATATCGGAGTCTCGGTTGGGGCGGACGGCATTCTGATCGTGGACGATCAGTTCGCGCCGCTGGCCGATAAGATCAAAGCCGCGTTGAAGAACCTGGGCGAAGGCAAGCTAAAGTTTGTGCTGAACACTCACTGGCACGGCGATCACACAGGCGGCAACGCCCAGTTTGGTCCGGAAGCGCCGATAATTGCGCACGACAATGTGAGACGCCGTCTGGCCACCGAACAGAAATCAGAACTTTTCAAACGCACCACCCCAGCATCTCCCAAAGAAGCTCTTCCCGTCATCACTTTTGATAAGTCTCTTTCGGTTCATTTTAACGGCGAAGAGATCAAGGTGATCCACTTTCCTAAGGGTCACACCGATGGTGACAGTGTCATCTTCTTCACAACTTCAAATGTTGTTCACATGGGCGATGACTTCTTTGTGGCGGCTTTCCCTTTCGTGGATCTTGAGAGTGGAGGCAGCGTTCAGGGACTGACGAAGAATATTGGAGACATCATTCCCAAACTCGCCGCTGACGTAAAAATCATTCCGGGGCACGGACCGATCGCCACGGTTGAAGACTTAAAGGCTTACCACCAAATGCTGATAGAAACGACGGCCATCGTCCGCCGTAAGATGAGAGCCAGAAAAACTCTGGCGCAGATCAAGGCTGAAGGGTTACCGGGAATGGAAAGAATGGGGAACAGGATTCATTAAGACAGACGCTTGGTTGGAGACAATTCATCGCAGCCTGTCGAAGAAGAAGATGAAGGTCTTCGCTATCGGATCTGCTCCAGGAAACTTTCACCGGCGGTTAGCTTCAACCCAAAGTTATTCGCAATCGTTTGCCCGATGTCTGCGAGAGAATTGCGGCTTCCGAGATTGACCCCACGCCGGGCAGACTTCCCATAAACCAGTAAAGGCACGTATTCGCGGGTGTGATCACTTCCGGGAAAAGTCGGATCGTTTCCGTGATCCGCTGTGATCATGATCAGATCGTCTGCGCGCATGACGTCTTCAATTTCCGGAAGGCGGGAATCAAAGTGTTCGAGCGCCTTGGCGAATCCCTCTGTGTCGCGCCGATGGCCGTAGAGCATGTCAAAGTCAACAAGGTTGGAAAAAATCAAACCGCGGGAGTCCTGCTTCAGAGCTTGGATTGTCTGAGTAATCGACTGTTCGTTGTTCTTGGCGGTGAGATCCTGCGTCACGCCGTTTGAATCGTAGATTGAAGCAATCTTGCCGATGCAAACAACGTCAAGATCTTCGTCAGCTAGAGAGACGAGGAGATTCTCGCGTGGCGGTGGGACGGCGTAATCGTGACGATTTTCGGTGCGATAGAACGCACCTGGCTCCCCCAGGAAGGGCCGAGCGATAACTCGACCAACCTCATGTTCACCATCGAGTAAACGCCGCGCTGCCTCACAAATCCCATACAGTTTCGGTAACGGAATCACCTGCTCGTGCGCAGCAATCTGAAAGACTGAGTCTGCCGAGGTGTAGACGATCGGTTTACCGGTTGCAACATGCTCCGCTCCGAGGTCCTTGATGATTTCAGTACCGGATGCCGGTATGTTTCCCAAAATGCCTGGCACTCCGGTTTCGCGGATGAAGTGATCGATGACACTTGCAGGAAACCCATGTGGGTAAGTCGGGAAAGGCTGATCCAGGATGATGCCCGCCATTTCCCAGTGACCGGTTGTTGTGTCCTTTCCATTTGACCGGGAGGCACAACGTCCGAAAGAGCCCTCAGGTTGATCGAGCGGCGGCACATTTTTCAAAGGTCGAATATTTCCCAGGCCGTAACGGCGAAGATTGGGAAGGGTCAGGTCACGCGAGGCGAGCACGTGACCAAACGTGTCGGACCCGGCATCGCCCCACTCCGGCGCGTCTGGCATCTCACCAATGCCGGCGCCGTCGAGGACTATCTAATGCCATGCGGTTGAAGGAGCCCGAACCATTTTCCATATATCAATTCTCAATTCTCATTTTTCATTGCGACTGCGAGCCGTTTTGAGCGATGACGTGAAGATGCGGCACAACTCTTTATTCTCCTGAATGAGTTGGGCAATCGAGTCTGCCTTTAACATTTGACTGCGCTCAATTGTGCGCAACCAAATTGACGTTTCATTTAACTCTTTTAGAACGATCCGGAGCTTGTGAACGAAATCAGCGTGGCTTTCGGCACCTCTTGCTTCACCGTAATTTGGCGCCGGCGAGTGTACCTGATCGCATGATTTGGCTACCGACATGTTTTCCAGCTACGCTTCGTGGCAAGCTAGCAGAAAGCCTGATGATTCGTACAGCAAAATCAATCAAGCGCTCCTCGAGTTTATCGGCTCGCGATTGAGAGTATCGTGAAGAACTGTTTTCCATACGCTGGGTGAGGCAGGCGTTAGATTAGTTTGTATCTCAGTCCTTAATGACAAATGAGAAATGAGAAATGATATCTGGAAAATGGTTTTACAAATCGTCAGCCTCGCGGCGCAACGTATCCTTCCCGCGCTCGAATGTGCGCCTTCTCTCTGACGCCGCGAACTTCAACGCGAATCGCACGAAACTTTCCGTCGCGCGCTTTATTCGTCGGATAGTAACCGAGGCTGTATTGCGTCCCGATCTCATTTGCGACCTGGGCAAAGGCAGCTCGAGCGTCCTGTAGGGTCGCAGCAACAAAGTTTCGCCCACCACTCGCTTGCGAAAGATCATTCATCTCGCGGCGCGCGAGGTTGTAGAGTTGGCGACTAATCTGCATCCGCTCAAACGGGCCCATCTGACAGAAGTTGCTAAAGTCTTCCGATTTAGCGCGAGGCAAAAAGACGCGACGATAACGCTCGAGCTGTTTTGCTGAAAGACTCAGGCGTCCGTCGTCCGCGCAATCCTTTAACAGCCGGTCTTCAACAAAGTCTTCCGTATTCACCTGAATGAAATAGCAGGCGATGCCGGCACCAAGCAGTTTCGCTCGCGCCGCAGCAAAATCAATTTCGCTCGCGGAATCGACTCCATCCGTCAACGCGACCACGGCTCTTCGCCCGCGGACCTCTTCAGTGGGCGCCTCCCGAAATACTTCTCGCACGACGCGATCGAGTGCGTCATAAAACGGCGTGCCGTTTGCCGACCCGAGATTGTTGATTGCTCGCTGCAGCGACGTACGATTCCCTGTCAGGGGTGAGAGCACCTCGACTGTCGCGGACATATCATTGCCGCGACGCTCAGTATTGAAAGCCGCGATAGCTACTCGATCGCTGGCACGAAGGGCGTTGATGAAGGAGTTGGCTGCCTGTTTAATCAAGGCTACGTCGTCGCGGGTCGAGCCTGATGTATCCAACAACAGCGCGATTTCGAAGGGCGCTTCGGTGGTGCCGAAATTCGCGATTGATTGCGGCTGTCCATCTTCAAAGACCACAAAGTTCTCGCGGCGCAGGCCGGCGAGTGGACGTCCGGCACTGTTAGTGATTACGGCTGGTACCGAAACGAGTTTGGTGTCGACACGCACGACATCACCGTCGTCGATTTCTTCGGCGTTTGCTGGTTGTTGCTCGGATGGCGGCGTCCCATTCGGAATGGCTGGGGTTTGATCCCGTGCTCCGTTAACTCGACGCGGGCGTTGCTTATGCTGATCCTGACCGTTAACAGGCAACACCGGAATTCCGACGCCCAGCACGACGGCAAGACTTAGTACTAACGAGGCTCCGTAAAAAAAGGATTTCATCGCTTCTTCGTGGGTGCGGGGAGACTTGGATTGTGGGCTAAACTATAGCCGGAAACTTCGCGAGTGCAAAACGGAACGGTGCCTGACCTTAACTTCGAGCACGGACGTTTAATGCGACTCATTAGTCGGCGAAACCGACGAATGATAATAGCCCAGCACTTCACTGCTGGGTTTCAAGCCGTAACGCTTCTCCAGTCCGCGAAGCGGACGATTGAAGATTGGTCACACTTTCAGTCGTCCGCTTCGCGGACTTCATCGGAACAGGGTTCTCGACCCAGCACTGAAGTGCTGGGCTATTTTCACGCTGTCCGCTTCGCGGCGACAATCCCCTTGGGTAAACCACGGTGCCGGTCGCATCAGAGTGGTGGGTCAGTTTGGGAATGAGGTCAGTACCACCACGCGGTAGCGGGTGGGCCGATTGGGCAGCATTCAAGTCTTGCGAACGATTCCCTTGCATCGCGGCAAGACTTCGTTACTCGGATTCATAGTGAGGCACTGCCATTATGCAAGGGTGAGTGCCTTTCCATCGGCCCACCCGCTACCGCGTGGTGGTACTGACCTCATTCCAAAACTGACCCACTACCCGCATCGGGCCCTTCTTGACACTCTTCGAGGCATTACTTAGGATGACACTCCGACGCGAACAGCGGTCTGGAATTGTGGTTTCTTGAAAATCGGGCACGTATGTCAATGGTAGACGGCTTCCCTTACAAGGAAGAGGTTGGGGGTTCGAGTCCCTCCGCGCCCACCAGGATGAAGATGCAATGTGGAAGCTAGTGACAGCATCTAACATCCAGCATCTAGTTTGTGTTTGTTTGCGGAGTCGTAGTTCAGTTGGTTAGAACGCCGGCCTGTCACGTCGGAGGTCGCGGGTTCGAGTCCCGTCGGCTCCGCCAGCTTAAAAGCGGTTGCTCTTCATGCAGAATGAAGGCAACCGCTTTTTCAATTCCCGATTGCTGATTCAATTTGGCAGTGCAACACAAGATCGATCAAGCTTACTGATTTTTCTTATTCACGCCGCGGCTTCAGCCCGGTGTCAAAGTGTGCCTGCGAACTGAACCGTTTCAACGGTTTTCACCCTAGTCCACCCCACCTTGTAAACCGTTAAAACGGCAATAAGATACTTGACTAACCATGTGGGTGAAGCGGGGAGGGCGGCTGCAAATCTACGCTTATAGAAAACGCGAACCGCATCTGGAACAAAACTCCTTGTCCACATAAGGAAGGTTGGTTTGAACCGCTCGGCCACACCACTCGCAAAATCTGGTGTACTTAAGCCAAATGAAATCCACGACCACAAGAACAGGAACCACGAAAACCAAAAGAACCAAAGACTCAGCGACGAGGCTCATAAACAACAGTAGAAGCAGAGATACAAGGATCACATACCATCGAAAAGCCGTTCGTTTCACCACGGCCTTCTTATCCATGCTGAGAATATAAACGAGGATAGCTGACAGGCTCGCGAATGCTAATCCGATGTATCTCATAATCAATTAACACGGAGCGCCGAACGCCTGCCGTGAGACTGCGCCGCGCTGATGCAAAAGGCTCTGGCTTGATCTGTGCGAGAACTGCGTCATCGTAGCTATTGCTAGTGACTGAGACAAGGAATATGAGGCGGCTTGCGGACGAGGTGAGCGTCCGCGAAAGTCCCAACCGACGGCGGCTACTCAGAGGACGGTAGTGCCCTTTGTCATGTCAAACTTAAAAAGGGAAAGTGTGCTTTGCTTTATTACCGTTTCAACGGTTCTCACCCTAGTCCACCCCAACTTGTAAACCGTTAAAACGGTTACCGACGAGCGAGCGTTCGGGACACCGGGCTAAAGCCCGGTGTGAATGAGACAACCCAGGATGGGAGTGCCATTTGGAGAGACAAACCACGCCTATTTGGATATGATTTGCCTCTCCTCGAGTTGAAAGACGAACTCCTATGAAGTCCTCCGCTTTCCAGGCAATCCTTTGGGTCCTGCTTATCTTCTGTAACTCTGTCCCGACCCAACCTCAAACCAAGCCCGCTAAGAAAGAAGCTTCCAGCAGCATCAGTGGCAAGGTCACAATCAAGGGCAAAAGCGCCCCGGGAATCGTCGTGGCTCTACGCGGTGCTGATTTCGATGGTCAATTTACCTCACGTTTGAAAGCCACCACGGATCAGGATGGCAACTATAGGATCACAAATGTGGGTCCGGGAACTTATCGCGTAATGCCTGCTGCGCCGTTGTTTGTGAGCTCCGCTGAGTCAGACGGCAAGACTCTGATTATCACGGAAGGTGAAACTGTTGAGGGCGTCGACTTCGCTTTGGTTCGTGGCAGCGTGATTACTGGAAAGGCCGTGGACTCCGACGGATTGCCCCTAATCGAGGAACACATCAGGCTGTTGCCGGTTGAGTCGGACTCCCAACACGGACGAGTCTACATCGCAGCGGCGGTTGGTATTCAGACGGACGACCGGGGCATCTATAGAATCTTTGGGATACCGCCGGGCAAATACAAGGTCGCTCTCGGCCAGGGTGAGGACGGCTCTTTTGGAGGACCGCGAAGATCCCGTTACAAACAGACCTTTTCTCCTGGCGTAATGGACTCCTCCAAGGCCTTGGTAATCGAAGTAACCGAAGGAAGCGAGGCAACAAACGTCGATATCACTGTGGGCCGCTCACTCGCCGCGTTTGCCATCAGCGGCCGGTTGATTAATGGTGAGACCCTGCAACCGGTACCGAATGTAAGAGTCGCTCTGCAAAGAATCTCCGGTGACGGACATTCTTTTATGAGCTGGGGCTCGCCTTCCAACAGTGAGGGCGAGTTCAAACTTGAGAATGTGACAGCGGGAAAATATGAGCTCTTTGTTCCCTCCCAGCCGAACAGCTCGGTGCGCTCTGGCCCCGTGCCTTTTGAGGTTATCGATCAAGATGTTTCCGGGTTGCTGGTGAAGACTTCAGAGGGAGGCAGCCTGTCAGGTCTGGTTGTTTTGGACGGTGGGGATGACAGGTCTCTCCTTGCGAGGCTCAGTCACGTGAGGCTTCACACATACGTGCGCAACCCGGCGAACGAGAGCTTTAGCAGCTGGGTGCGCCCAGTGACCATTGACCCTGATAGAGGCTTTCGAGTTAGCGGCCTACAAAGTGGTTTTGTGAATTTTTCGTTCTCCGGTGCAGACGGGCGGCCGCTCCAGGGCTTAGCGCTCCTGCGGGTTGAACGGGATGGAATTGCTCAACCTGCAGGGATTGAAATTAAGGACGGGGAGCAGGTCACCGGCGTTCGGCTCGTAGTTAGCTATGGCAACGGTAAAATTCGCGGCGTTATAAAGATCGAAAATGGTGAATTGCCCTCAAACGCTCGCTTCGCCGTTTGGTTTACTAACCCCGACGATGATCCGACACGAGGCCACAGAATCACTCAGACGTCGCCAGAGGTAGACTCGCGCGGCCATTTTCTTGTCGAGGGACTGGCTCCGGGTACTTATCAAATAAACGCTGGCATATTCATCCCAGGGGCGCGCACCAGACCGCCCTCAGTAACGAAGCAAGTAAATGTTGTCGATGGCGCCGTAACTGAGATAACTCTTACTTTAAATCTCGAGCCTCTTCCTGGTCCTGGTAACCCATAGCGCCAGTGCCTCCTATACCAATCGAAAGATGAGATCTGTCGACCAAATTCTCCGCATTAGCATCGTCGTGGCGGTGCTTTTGACTTCGGCGTCCGCGGTGGGGCAAAGCCAACGATCCTCTTCGGCGGACGAAGCAACCGAAGGCCCGAGGACCGGTGCGATCACCGGTAGAGTTATTAACGAGAACGGTCAACCGCTTTCCGATGCGTGGGTCTCTATCCGCGCTTTCGGCTTAGGGGGTCAAGGCCTGACAACAACCACCGACCGCGACGGAGCTTTTAAGGCGAGCGGTTTGGATCGACTGGTTTATCTAATCTCCGCCTCAGTTCCTGCCTACGCAACACCGCCTCGCGACCCGGATAGTACTCAAGCCACGTCCTACCGCGTTGGCGATTCGGTGACACTGGTGCTGTTGAAGGGTGGCGTTATTACCGGCAGCGTAACTACGTCAGAATCGGAGCCGGTCGTGGGGGTGAGAGTACGCGCGCAAATGATCCGCGACGGCAACGGTCAACCATCCCGTTATGGATCAACCCTCAGAGATCGCATGACTGACGATCGAGGCATGTACAGAATCTATGGGCTCCCGACTGGAACCTACCTCGTCATGGCTGGCGGCGGTGGTAGTTCATTCGGTTTTGTAAGTGGTTATGATACCGATGCACCCACCTACTCGCCTTCTTCAACGCGGGACACGGCCGCTGAAATTAATGTGCTTGCTGGCGAAGAGACTGCCAATGTGGATATTCGCTACCGCGGAGAACCTGGTCACATAGTTAGCGGGATCGTCAGTGGGCCACAATCCGCCGAGCCTTCGGGGTTCAATACCACTCTAAGTTCGACTCTCGACGGAGGTTCCCAATGGGCCATTTCAGCTTTCCAGCGTCCCGGCAGTCCAGGGTTTGCCTTTTCCGGCATCGCCGACGGAGATTACTTCGTCACTGCTCAATCTTATTTTTCAAACGGAGATTGGACGCTTTCGGAGCCGCGGCGAATTAAAGTAAGAGGGGCGGACATCACCGGCATCGAAGTGATTACCAAACCGCTTGGAGCAATTTCGGGCCACGTGACCCTGGAAGATTCGAAAGCAGCTGAGTGCAAGGGCAAGCGGCGACCGCTGCTTACGGAAACTCTTGTTTCTGCCTGGCACAATGAAAAGAATGAGGCTAAAGATCAGCCGCAATTCTTCTGGTCTTTGGGCGGACCATCATCTCCAGATAAGCAAGGTAGCATCTCACTACGTAATCTGGCGCCGGGTCAGTACCATTTTATCCCCAGGTTTTCTGCGAAGTACTGGTATCTACACTCCATCTCGATGCCATCGTCGGTAGCGTCGGGGACAAAATCAACCCAATCAAATCGAGAGGTCGACGCGGCCCGTAATTGGACCACGTTGAAAGCGGGCGAACGGCTCTCCGGGTTAGTCATCAAGCTGGCTGAAGGTGCCGCATCGCTACAGGGAAAGATCACACTGGGCGAAGGTGAAACCATTCCCGCACGGTTATATGTTTATTTGATACCGGCCGAACGGGAAAAGACCGAAGACGTTTTGCGATTCTTCGCTGCTCCAATTCTCTCAGACGGAAAGCTCATTCTGAATAATCTTCCACCCGGCCGTTACTGGATAATCGCGCAACCTGCTATCGATAGTGCTTCGCCCTTAACGAAACTGCGTCTGCCAGACGAAAAAGAAACTCGCGCAAAGTTGCGCCGCGAGGCCGAAGTATTAAAGACTGAGATCGAATTCAAGCCATGCCAGAACGTGACGGATTATCAATTAACCCTAAAGTCTTCCCTATCTGTGCCGGCGAAGAAAGATTCAATTGCCCCCTGACTGAGACCATTATCCAATTCGCGCACGCGAATCCGCTGATATAGTTTCGCATCATAAGAACAATCCCCTTGGTCATCGAATCCCGCAATCCGACATGATTTCAGTAGCTGAAGCAATTCAGATTGTAATTGAACAAACTCCAACCCTTCCGCCGGAAACTGTTTCATTGGCCGACGGTTGCGGTCGCTTTCTCGCTGAAGATGTGATTGCTGATTCGGACCTTCCGCCTTTTGATCGATCACAAATGGATGGTTATGCCGTTCGCTCCGCCGACACCGAAAGCGCGCCCGTGCGTTTACAGATTGTCGGTGAATCGGCGGCAGGTAATGGTTGGCATCAGGAGATGAAGGCGGGCGAGGCCGTGCGGATAATGACGGGAGCTCCCTTGCCTGCCGGCGCCGATAGTGTGCAGCAGGTTGAACTCACTCAAGATCTCAGTCCCGAGCTTGTCGAGATTCAACAATCAGTCTCACTCGGCCGCTCAATTGTTGCTCGAGGTACCGAAGTAAAGCGCGGAGCTATCGTCTTAAGTGCCGGCGAGCGAATTACTCCGGCGACGTTGGCCACTCTCGCCTCATTCGGCTATGCGCAAGTTAAAGTAGGAAAGCGGCCTCGAGTTGCAGTACTCGCAACCGGCAGCGAACTTGTCGCCGTCGACGAACTTCCAGGCCCGGATCAGATTCGGGATTCGAACAACTATTCTATCGGCAGTTATGCCGCTCTTGCCGGTGCGCAAGTGGAACTGTTACCACTCGCCGGTGACGATATCAATTTACTAAAACAACAAATCACTGAGGCAGCTGAGCGATCCGACGTCGTAATTACTTCAGGCGGTGTTTCGATGGGTGTCTATGATTTCACGAAGGCAGCCCTGAAAGAACTTGGTTGTAAGATCTTTTTCGAGCGCGTGGCTCTACGTCCTGGTAAGCCTACTGTTTTTGCGCGACTTCCAAACGGCACGCTTGTCTTTGGTCTTCCCGGCAATCCCGTTTCAGTTTCCGTAACGTGCAATTTGTTCGCCAGAACTGCGTTGTTGCGGATGCAGGGAGCAAATGACCCATCACTGCACGAGCAGCGCGCGATTCTCGCTCGCGATGTCAAGGGCGCCGCTGAACGTGAAAGCTACTTGCCGGCTGCGATGCGAACAGACGATGAGGGTCACTCGATTGCTGAGCCTCTGAAGTGGGGTGGGTCGTCAGACTTTGTCGCCTTCACGCGCGCGACGGCTTTAATTATTGTCGCAGCGGGATCGGAAAAGCATTTGGCGGGTACTGTGGTAAGGGTCGTTACTCTGCCTTACTAGCATTTTCACTTCGTTCCGCAGCTGTCGCCACCTCGATTCCCATAAGTCGCAGACCTGCTTCCAGACCGCGGAAAAATCTAAGCTTATTTAGTAGCGGATTGAGCCAGCCATTCGTGATGCAGTAGTGCATGTTGAAAGGTTTGGTGTGATGGACCTGATGGTGTGAGGGCAGGAGAACGACGCGCGTGCGCTGCAGAAAACGCACAAACCTCGAAGGCGCCTCCTGATGCGCCCACTTGTGAAACTGATTTGTCAGAACCGTGGCAAGGCTCATGAGCGCAATGCACAAAATGAGAAACGCCAGCCAGCTCGAATCTTCCCAAAGCCACAGTAGTGAAATACAAACCGCCAATACCGGCACAGCGATAATGCAAACGTTGCCGACAGTCGTCACCAGATCATGCGTGCAGATATCACGGGGATAGAGGTGATGTAGCCGAAACGGTTTTACCAGGCTTTGACCGATGATTGGAGTCTCTTCCGAAAAATAGGTATCGGCAGTCCAGTGCACTAAGCCTGAAACTAGATCTCCTAAAACCAGACTCAGCGGAATTGCCAGGAGGGTCAGCCAGAGCAAATCCAATTCGTGAAGCTGACTCAGCGAAAAATACAAACTGGCGACTAACAGGACAGGAAAAAGATAGGTACTCGAGTGTTCCAGAAACGCATGAAAGGGCGTGGAATGCTCTTCGACACCGCTGTAACCAGCGGCGAGCAGCGCCGCCTGCCTGGCTGCAGGATCGACTGATGGTGCTGCGCTAACCGACCGCGGAGTCGGCACTGTGAGCTCGAGCTCTTGTTCTATGACCAGTGAACCTGTATTTCTCATGAAAGTAGACATGAGTCTCGAATACCCTAATCCTTGTTTAGTGATTGTACGAGGACGCCTGGTGACTGGATTTTCGCAGTCAGATTATTCTGATATGCTCCGCAAAACGCAAGCGAACAAGAGTGATTAAGTTTGCCGTTGACGATTGACGATTGGCGTTAAAGAACCAGACAACTATGAATCGCTAACCGCAATGCGACACAGGTTCCCCCAGTCATATGACTAAACTATCCCATGTTGATGAAGCAGGACGAGTCAGGATGGTCGACACCAGCGACAAGGAACCTACCACTCGTCGTGCCGTTGCTTCCGCCACTGTGGTCATGGCAACCGAGACGGTTTCAGCATTACGCGAGCATCGTACTCCCAAGGGCGACCCGCTTGAGGCCGGGCGTCTGGCGGGAATCATGGCAGCCAAGAAAACCGCGGAACTGATTCCACTTTGTCATCCCCTGCCCTTAACGCACATAGATGTCCATGCGGAATTGACCGACACGGGTGTTTCTCTTCGCGCAGATGTGGCGACCAATGCGCAAACTGGAGTTGAGATGGAGGCACTGACGGCAGTCTCCGTGGCGGCTTTGACTATTTACGATATGTGTAAGGCCCTGGAAAAGGGGATGATTATTACCGAGATCCGGCTTGAGCGTAAAAGTGGGGGTAAGTCGGGCGACTACGAAAGACCCTAATCGTTGGCGCTAATGACCCGCGTGGAACCTCAGCGCTTTGTTTAGCGTTTACCACGGCGAGCGACTAGCAGCAGGCGGTAGGTTTTGCGCGAAGTGGCGCCGGCGAGGTCGTGCGGAGAATAAAAAATGAGAGTAAGACTTTCCAGTGATGCACGTCCCCAGGCAATGACCCTTTTGGTGGCGGCAGCCCTTTCCATCATTCTCTGGTTCATTCCATTTGCCGAAATCCTGACGTATCCGTTCCGCCTTTTCGTTACGTTTATCCACGAAGGCGGTCACGCGATTGCCGCATTGCTCACCGGAAATTCGGTGGGTAGTTTAAGTGTGGCGATCAATGCCAGTGGAGAAACCTACACCACGAAAGGTGGATTGATCTCGCAAACTTTGGTGGCGAGCGCCGGCTACCTTGGTTCAATGGCCTATGGCGCGCTACTGCTGGTTCTGATTAGAAAAGCTATTGCCGCCCGTGTGGTATTAGTCAGTTCGGCGGTGATTATCTTCACGTTAACAATTATCTACGGACTGCTCTCGCCAATCTTTACCTGGGGCACGCTCTCCGGAGTCCCGTTTACACTTCTTGCGGGAACGCTATTGTCGATTGGATTGGTGGCCGTCGCCAAATTCGCAAAACCACGAATCGCAACTTTCTTCGTGAGCTTTCTGGCCGTGCAGTGTGTTTTGAATGCTTTGCTTGATCTGAAAACAGTTTTCTTCCTTTCCTCACCGTTTGCTCCGACTGCTTCCACCGACGCCGTGAACATGGCTAACGCCACCGGCATACCAGCCATGTTTTGGGCGACGCTTTGGATTGTGGTTTCCCTCGGAATACTGGCGCTGGCGATGAGGATCTATGTGGTCACACGCGACTCGGCATTACGTGCAGACTTTCCAATTCCTGAGCTTCCGATCAGCCTAATTCCCCAGGAGACGGCAGACACATTCAATCAACGAATGAAGGTGTAAGGGATTGGCGATTGCCGATTGCCGATTGCCGATTGATTGATGCTGAGTGGTGACGTGTGCGATCCTGCTCCTGCCTCCTGCCTCCTGCCTCCTGCCTCCTGCCTACTGCCTTCTGCCTTCTGCCTTCTGACTCGTGGCTAGAACTTATAACGATAGCGCAACGTGACCCCGCGACCGGCCCCATCAATTCCCCAACTGATCCCGCGGTAATACTTGTCAGCAATGTTTTCGAAATCGACAAAGATCTCTGAATGCTCATCAAACTGGTAAGCCCCGCGCACACCAATCAATCCGTAACCCGGTAAAGCAGTGTAAAGAGGAACCGAGCTGTTGGCGTCCGCGATAAATACTCCATTGATCGTCGACCCAAGTGGCAGCAAACGATTCTGCACTTGGGCGAGGGTTTCGCCTGTTGGAACAAGAATGCCGCCGGCACTCCCGCAGCCTGTAGCGCCGGGAGTCGTCAATCCGCGGACACAAGCGCCGCGACGGAAGAAGTTTTGAATGCTGCCACGCGAGCGCGGCGCTCCGATGCGGCGATCGTTGAGATCTAGTGAGGACAGTCTATTTTGCCGTCCGGCTAATGTTGAGTATGCCTCGACGTAAAAGCGCGAGCGCGGCTGAAACCGCAAGGAAAGAAATCCTGTGGCCGGAGGTATGCCGCCTTCAACGTTTGGCGGTAATCCATTCAGCAAGCTATGACCGCGGACGTAAGTGAAATTGCCATTGGCAGTGAATTGCTTACTGAGCCTCGCTTCCGCGTTTGCCTCGACGCCATTGAAGCGCGCATCGTCGAAGTTCGCCCGCACAAGTACGGGAGTTGTGGGTGCCAGACCCACTGAGACCCAACCCCGCTCTGGGTGTTGAAAAATAATCTCCTCGCTTCCGAGAAAAGTGCCCAGGGCACCCGGCGGCAGAATCAAGGTTTGATCGAAAAAGACATCCTTCAGCTTGTTGGTAAAACCAGTAAGGTCGACCGAAAAACGGGAACTTGTATAGCGGAAAGTAAGATCGAAACTGTCGCTAATCTCCGGACGCAGTCTGCCCACTGGAATTCCAGATGAAACTGCGTCAGGTCCTGCGGTGGTGCCAATGAAGCCGCCGCGACTGGCTGCAGTTTGTGAATCGACTTCGAAACCGGTGCCAACCAAACCCAGGAGGCTGAGGTCGGTTGTGTTTGGCGCGCGGAACCCACGTGTATATTTCCCGGAGATATCAAATCCATGCCCGAGGTTTACAACCGCTCCAATCCTTCCAGAAAAGGCGCCGAATCGGGCGCTGTCGTCGGGGAAGAGAGGACCAATAGGACCGATCGGGGCATTCGCCGCGCGCGATCTATAAGAGGCAGCGCTATAACGGAGCGCTCCACTAATTCGCAAGCGATCAGGAATCGCCGTGAAAACGTCCTGAGCAAAAAAGCCGTAAGAGAGATACTTCGCACCATCAGGAATTCGCGGGCGTGAAGGTGCAGTGACACGAGTTACCGGATCAAGCGTATAGGCTGGTGCGTTGATATGGTCTTTGTAAACGTCCGCTCCCAACAAAATCGTGTTGCGTTCGCCCACTCGCTTATCCACAAAGAAGTTGAAACCAAAAACATTTGTTCGTTCGCGCTGAAAAGTTATGGCTGCGATGGGATTGCCCTGACCGCCCTGGTTGATACGCTCTTCGCGCTGACCGTTATAGGAGAAAGTGAGCGACGCGTTATCAAAAGGTCCGAGCCCTTGCTTAAAAAGCCGGGCTGAAAAAAGGTCGGTCATTAGGTTGCGAAGATCCGCAATTAGATTACCGTCCCCACCTAACAACTGGTCGTAACGCCGGCCGCCATCTTGTTGATTGCGCGCATAACTAAGAATTAATTGTGCTGTCTCGTTTATCGTCAGATTTGCGCGCAGCAAGCCCCCGTACTGTGTGAACGCCGTGTCGGGCAGGCGCTCTCCAAAAAAATCCGAAGGAACTCCCAGAAAACGAAGGCTGGCGGCGTGGGAATCCAGGCCATTGCCGGGACGCAGCCGATTAATGCGCCTACCATTCACGTTCAATACCAATCCATGGCTTCGACTTCCGTAGGTAAACAGGGTGTTGCCACCGAAGCCGTTGGTTGGCGACGAATAGAAGAGATTTGTCCGGCCGTGGAATTCGGGCTTAGAACCGCCGTAAACCGGCGACTGCGTAAGGAAGTTAACTACTCCGCCGAGTACGTCGGATCCGTATTGAGAACTTGCGGGTCCGCGAATAATCTCAACCGTCTCCAGCGCGGACGGTTCGATCAAACTGAAAAATGTACCAACGCCACCGCGCTGGGCGCTTGTTGTGTAACGCACTCCATCAACATAGACTGCGACATTCCGGCCAGTAAGTCCGCGCACAAACACTGCACTCAGCGAAGGACTCGTTCGCTGCAAATTGACGCCGGGCTCCTCATCAACAACCTGGGCTACAACCTCAGGCGCCCGTTCGATAATCTGCCGCTGCGGGATGACATTGACCTGCTGATCGATCGTTCTCGGATCTACCACCTGCCCAGCTTCTGCTGAGACGGTTACTTCTTCACTAACTGGATTGACCGATAGCGACACTGCAATTTCACTAGTCGCACTCGCCGTCACCGCTACGGCCTTATGAAAGTCATTGAAGCCTGAATGGACAACTTTGACCTCGAAATTTCCGGGAGGAATGTTGTCGAGGGTGAAGTTACCGTCGGCATCCGATGTGGTGGCAGCAACGACTGCTCGTTGCTGATGAAGCAGCGACACTTCGGCGCCACTCACACTCGCGCCGGCTTGATCCTTGACCCTTCCGACTATTTTTCCGTGAGCCGCGTCCTGCGCAATCGCAAAAGTTGCGCCTATCAAAATAGCAACCAGGCAGAAGGACGTGACCACGGCCGCACGCAAGGCTTTTTCGCAAGACAAGTGCTGGTTCATAGAGTTGGTCGAGTGAGAATTTCGTTTTGTGAGCTAGATTTTGAAAGCGGCGACACGGCCGCAGACCGTGTCGCCACCTGCACCCGCATACCCAATACCCTTGTTCGCTGGCGGGTTTCTTAGAAAAAACTGAGCTAAAAGGCCAGCGAAGCGTACACGGCGCCGTTAACTACTACTAGAGCTCGTAGTCCTCTTATGCAGTCTTAAGTCTGGGATTAGCTGAGTAGATGGACGGATGCTTCTATGAGGATATGCACGGAAGCAAGAATGTGAGGTTCGTTGGCAGCAAGGGCCGTAACCAGAATCGTCAAGGCAATCGGGATCCAAAGAGGGATGCGTGAAATTAGCGCTCGCTTGCTGAATAATCTCGTCTCCTCAGCGAGTTGCACCAAACGCCGCACTCGATTCTTGACGCCACTCACTTCCTCAGCAGCGACAAGAAATGCTCCAGCCGGCATGGCGGGTCTGATTCCGGCCGGAATCAGACGAGCAATCTTTACCAAAGCAGATGCAAGATCCAAGGCCACGCGGCGTCCTCGCCCCGCGGCATATTCATCAGCGGCTGCTTCTGAAGCTTCAATCCAGGCGCGATCCAGTTGTCGTCCGCTGGGAATCATCACCAGCACATCGCGGCAAGCGCGCAGCAAGCCACGTCTGAAGTTGTCGTTTGCTACCACATGTCCCGCCTCGTGTTCGATGGCCGCCATCAGTTCTGCCGGAGCAAGTGAGGTGAAGACCTGCTCTGCAATAAAGAGTCGCGGACGCAAGACGCCGACGATTGCAATCACCGGAAACTGATGTTGAATGCGATACGCAGGAATTTTTACCAGCGGCATTTCAATGCGTTCCGCATGTCGCAGCCAGTCCGACTTCAATCGAGTCGTCGCTCTCCAGGCTGCGAGACCACGGAAAAGCGCGAACGCGAGCCCGAGGCCGGAGGCGCACGCAATAATCGCCAATTTAAGGCTCACCGGCTCGTGCCCACTGCGGGGCTCATGTTCAATGTAAGCGGGAATTAGTAGCAGGCTGACGCAGATTATGCCGAGTCCAATCGGAAAGGTGCGCAGCAGGAAGATAATTCCCGCGCGGCTGGCGGCTGAAAGTCTTTTGCTGGCTGGCCGACCAAAGATTCTCCACGTGACGGACGCGCACATCGACGTGAAGCTATTGAGTAGCAACAACGCCGCTAACACGATGGAGATTCCGAGGACAAAGAACACGCCTAGTTCTCCTTCAATTCAGCTCGTTTTTCCTGGATGAGGCGATCAAGTTCGTCCAGTAATTCGCGATCGTGCTCACTTACAGCGTCAACGATGCAGGCCAGGACAGGCTCGACAGCAGATGCGCCCCGGCCCAGTAAACCATCGATCACATCCTCGGCAATTCCCTGCTCAAACTCGTCACGAGTTACGAGTGCCGAATATATGAATGCCCGCCCGTCTTTGCGACGGCTTAAGAGTCTTTTCTTGTAGAGCCGGTCCAGCGTCGTCATTAAGGTTGTGTAGGCGACCCGTTCATTAAACGAGAGGAAGATGTCGCGAACACTCGTCTCGCCGCGTCGCCAAATTTCTTCCAAAACCTGGCGCTCAAGACGACCAAGAGCGAGCGACGCCAGTTCACTTGGTCTACGAAATCCACGCAAGAGGAATCTGGGACTTTTCATGAGAGCGGAATTGTTAGTCGCTGGTGGCGCTTCTGTCAATTGGATTTGCGTTTTTGGTGCTGTGCAAAATTTAGACCCTTAGCGAGCCACGGAATGCTCTGGCACCATAATAAGATTCGGCACCGTTGTGATACACGAAGACATTGCCATAGCGGTAATCGGCAAAGATGGCACCACCGAGTTTTCTAATATCAGAAGGTGTTTTTATCCAGCTCGAGGTTTTCGTATCGAACTTTCCAAGTTTCTGCAATTCTCGATATTGCTCTTCCGTTAGAAGTTCAATGCCCATGGCAGCAGCCATATCAATAACGTTATTTTCCGGTTTATGTTCTTTCCTTGACTCCAGCGCTTCGCGGTCGTAACAAACACTTCTGCGGCCTTTAGGACTCTCCGCTGAACAATCGTAAAAAATATATTCGCCCGTCCTCTTATCATGACCAACAACATCCGGTTCACCGCCAGTTCTCTCCATTTCATTTAGCGACCACAGTTTTTTCGGATTAGCTTCCAGCTTTGCTTGTACCTTTGCCCATTCAAGACCTTTATGGCGGTTCATGTTTTTCTCAAAACGGGCTTTCAAAGCTCTGATTAGTTCTTCACGTTGTCCTGATGACAACTCCTTTTTAGTACTTTTGATTTTGTTCATACTTTTATCTTACCTCTGTTGAATAGATACCTATATCCAATTCAAAAGCTCACCACTTTGAAGGGTCTCGCCTCCGGTTCCCATCCGCACGCTTTCGCGCTACTATTCAAAGTTTGCAAAGGGCCTCAAATTCCTATCTGTGGGGCCGCGAAATGTTTTGAATCATGCCTGAACAAGCCATCGAAGTCCGCGGGGCACGCGTCAACAATCTCAAGAATATTTCGTTCTCGATCCCGATCAATCAAATGACGGTTGTGACGGGCGTAAGCGGTTCCGGCAAATCATCGCTCGCTTTTGACACCGTTTATGCTGAGGGTCAGAGACGTTATGTCGAGTCGCTGTCGGCTTACGCGCGGCAGTTTCTTGAGCGCATGGATAAGCCCGACGTGGATGAAGTGCGCGGCATTGCCCCGGCAATCGCGATACGGCAAAAGAATTCCACGAGAAATCCTCGCTCCACCGTCGGCACCCAAACTGAAGTTTACGATTACCTCCGCCTGCTCTATGCCCGCGTCGGAATCACTTATTGCCGCACGTGCGGTCAGCCGGTAATGCGGGATTCTCCGGAATCAGTCGCTGATGAGGTCCTGGGAAGACTGACTGTGGGGACGCGGTTTTATGTCCTATTCCCCGCCGCGGCAGGCCTGGCCGAGCCTGAGGCCAACGGTGATAGCCGAACCTCTAACCAAAAAAAGTCTAACTCACGCAAAGGCTCACGAAAGCAGAAGTCCATAGCCTCAACTCCGAGCCGCACGACCACCGCCCATGTGATGAGTCTGATGCAACGTGGTTTCACTCGACTATTTTCCGCAGGACAAATAATTGAGCTGAATTCTCCCGACGACTATACCCGGGATGATTTTGCTGAAGTGTTCGTGATGGTTGACCGCTTGATAGCGAGCCCTGACGTACGACAGCGACTGGTCGACTCTTTGGAAATCTGCTTTCAGGAAGGTCACGGGTCTGCGGTGATTGAGACAGTGCCGGCGGCGCCAGCCGAGCCATTGCGACTCAAGTTCTCTGATCGTTTTGAATGTAAGAACGATGGAATGGTTTATGCCCAACCGGAACCCCGTCTTTTTAGCTTTAATAATCCGTACGGCGCCTGTCCCACTTGTCAGGGTTTTGGAAACACGATTGGGCTTGATCTCGCTCTCGTGATTCCCAATCCTGGCTTGACCCTCAACGAAGGCGCCATTGAACCTTGGACAAAGCCGCAACACGAATGGGCCCAGGACGAACTTAAACAGTTTTGCAAATCTGAAAAGATTCCCATGAACGTGCCGTTCAATCAGTTGACGCCTCCGGAACAGCGGGCGGTTGTTGAGGGCAAAAAGGAGTGGGGCGGCGTCCGTGGCTTTTTCGATTGGTTGGAAACAAAGAAATACAAACTGCACGTTCGAGTGTTTCTCTCGAAGTATCGTGGCTACACGATATGTCCTGAATGTGGCGGCGAGCGCCTGCGACGCGAAGCGCGCGACGTCAAGGTCGGCGGGCTATCAATACCGGAAGTTTGCGCGCTCTCGATTAAGAACTGCGCGACGTTTTTTGATTCGTTGGAACTATCAACCGAGCAAACAGCGATCGCTGAGCGAATTCTTTTTGAAATTCGCCGCCGCACTCATTTTCTAGTTGATGTTGGTTTGGATTATCTGACTCTTGATCGATTAGCTTCGACGCTTTCAGGCGGTGAAGCACAGCGGATTCAGTTAGCGACAAATTTGGGCTCATCACTGGTTGGGGCGTTGTACGTTTTGGATGAACCGTCGATTGGACTTCACCCGCGCGACAACGAACGCTTGATCAAGTTGCTGCGGGATTTGCGCGATATCGGGAATACAGTGTTGGTGGTCGAACACGACGCTGAAATGATGCGCGCGGCCGATCATATCCTGGACATAGGGCCTGCCGCTGGCGAATTGGGTGGGCGAGTCATTTACGAAGGTAACTTTGACAAGCTTTTAACCAACGAGGGCTCGCTCACTGCCCGTTATCTTCGAGGCGAAACCGAAATCAAACAGCCCAAGCAACGGCGGCTGTTTCGCGATCGCAAGTTAACTCTGACAGGCGCCTCCGAGCACAATTTGAAATCAATCGATGTTGAGTTGCCGCTCGACATGATGGTCTGTATCACAGGTGTCAGCGGTTCGGGAAAATCCACTTTGATTCACGACTGCATCTACGCGGGACTGAAAAAGCAAAAGGGAGATTGGCAGGGACACGTGGGCGCCTTTCACAAATTGGATGGGGGCCAATTGATTGACGACGTGATCCTGGTAGACCAATCACCGATCGGACGAACGCCCCGCTCCAACCCCGTCACGTATATCAAGATCTACGACGGAATCCGCGAAGTGTTTGCTAACACGCGCGAAGCGCAGGCGCGAGGGCTGGATCCGTCTCACTTCTCGTTTAACCTTCCGGGTGGACGTTGCGAGGTTTGTCAGGGCGACGGCACCGTGACAGTTGAAATGCAGTTCCTTGCCGATGTCGAGCTGGTTTGTGAAGAGTGTAAAGGGACAAGATTTAAGCAACAGATCCTGGACGTGCGTTACCGCGGCAAGAACATTCATGAAGTCTTGAGCCTCACAGTGCGAGAGGCGATTAACTTCTTTCGCGAAGTAGCGCGTATCACAAATAAGTTGCGGGTACTGGATGAAGTTGGCTTGGGTTATCTGCGTCTAGGTCAATCTGCCACTACGCTATCGGGCGGCGAGGCGCAGCGGATTAAGCTCGCCGCGCATCTTTCCAAGCGGACCGGCGCCCGGACGCTTTACATTTTTGACGAACCCACCACTGGTCTGCACTTCGATGACATCAACAAGTTGCTCGCAGCATTTCGCGCCTTAATCGAGACAGGCGGTTCTTTGCTCGTTATCGAACACAACCTCGACGTAATTAAGACGGCCGATTACGTGATAGACCTGGGCCCTGAAGGTGGAGATGCCGGTGGTTATCTCGTGGGCACCGGAACGCCGGAGCAAATCATGAAATTATCGAAGTCTTATACAGGAAAGTTTTTGCGACAGTACCTAGCTGCTGCAAATGGGCGGCCGGCTAAGATTCAAAACAATGGTCACGGTAGCGGAGGACGCAATTCATGAGTCTCAAACAACAGATCATTTCGGACTTGACGGCGTCTATGAAGGCCCAGGATAGCGCGCGTACCTCGACCCTGAGGATGGTTAAAGCCGGAGTTGTTAACCGCGAGATCGAAAAAGGCGGTGAACTTGATGACGACGAAATGGCGAAGCTGCTGCGCTCGATGGTCAAGCAACGGAAGGATTCTGTGGAGCAATTCGAGAAGGGTGGCCGTCCAGAACTGGCAGCGAAAGAACAAGCCGAGATTGAAGTGATCGAAGGCTATCTTCCGCAAGGTGCCTCCACAGCGGAGATCGAACAGGCTGTTAGTGCAGCGATCACAGAAACAGGCGCGGCATCAATGAAGGACATGGGAAAAGTGATGAAGGCTGCGCAGGCGGCACTCGCCGGCAAGAATGCCGATGGTCGTACGGTCAGTGAGATCGTAAAAGCAAAGCTCGGTGCGATTGTTTGATCTGCCGCGATAAATTAATGTCAGATGTGGCAACCTGCTGTCGCCTTGTAGTTCGTGATGGTTCGTGTGGTTTCGTGGATCGTTTTTGCTTTCGCTTCACTGAAACGAGCCACGAATGAACACGAAACGACACGAACAAACAGGTCACCAAGACTCTGAGCAAACAGAATTGGTAGAAGACCAACAGACGAAACCACGAATCGACACGCTGGGACCTTTGCTCTTCATCCTCGCCGTTCTCGCCCTCGCTCTTTTCCAACTTCGCAATCAGGGCCGCACCTGGTGGTGTTCTTGCCAACAGCTTTTCCCCTGGGCCGGCAATATCTGGAGTTCTCACAATTCGCAACACCTTTTCGATCCTTATGCTTTCACACATATCCTTCACGGCTTCGCTTTCTGTTGGCTGCTGATGCTGGTCGTCCCACGAATGGCTGCATCGTGGCGCTTGGCGCTGACGACTTTGCTGGAAGCCGCCTGGGAAGTATTCGAAAACACCGAATTCGTTATCCAACGCTATCGCGAAGAGACCGCCGCACTCGGCTACAACGGTGATTCAATCTTCAACTCATTCGGCGACATCCTGACCTGCATCGTCGGCTTCTTGATTGCCCAACGACTGGGATTCAAACGCAGTGCCCTGGTATTTGTGGCGACTGAGTTAGTGCTGCTTCTCTGGATTAGAGACAGTCTCCTCCTTGAGATTCTTATGCTGATATACCCGATCGAGTCGCTGAAGGCCTGGCAGATTGGACAGTAATCGAGTTTCGCGTTTCGAGTTGCTGAGTTGCTCGATGTTTCGATTGGCTACTTAGATGCCTATCGGGCTGAAAGTGGCAACTCGTCAATCTGGAAACTCGAACGCGAAACTGGCATCAGGCCCCGCTTGCGTAGCCTGTACCCTTTCCGTATAATCCTCCGCTTGCTCGAAGCCGTCGGTTCTGTCCTGTGGGTTCGCGCCCACTTTTTCTTTTGGGGCAAGGGTTTTTGGAGGTGCAACGGTGGGCCCCAGTTCGATTGAAGAACGCGTTAGGGCGATTGCGGAAAAGGTGGCCATCGACCAGGGTCTGGAATTAGTTCACGCCGAAGTCGCCGGCCCTGAGAACAAGCCGATTGTTCGCATCTTCATCGATAAACCGGGAGGAGTTACTCATCAGGATTGCTCCGAAGTGAGTCTTCACCTGGGGACGATTCTGGACGTTGAGGACTTTATTCACTCGTCCTACACGCTGGAAGTTTCGTCGCCTGGCTTAGATCGAGGTCTTTACAAACGCGCTGATTACGAACGCTTTGCCGGCAGTTTGGCGAAAGTTAAGACCAAACGGCCGATTGGCAATCAGCGCAATTTTCGCGGTCGTTTGGTCGGGGTAGAAGCCGACGAAGTGCTCTTTGATGATGTCACCAACGGTCGCGTCACAATCCCGCTCGAGGCGATTGTGAAGGCGAATCTCGAAGTAGATTTTGAGGCAGAACTCCGACACCGGTAACACGTCGGAATCAACAACTGAATAGGCTCAGCGGCGCGGAAGCGATTCTGGCGTCGAGCCACCCGGGAGACGGTAAGACTTAAATGAGTTCATCCATCGCACAAAACATCGAGGCCCTCTGCCAGGAGCAGGGGATCGAACGCGACCTCGTGATCGAAGCAATGAAAGAGGCGGTGCGCGCCGCCGCTAAGAAACAGTTCCGTTCCGGAGAGGACATTCAGGTCGACTGGAATCCGGAAACCGGTATCGAGCTGTCGGCTTCCAAAGTGGTCGTCGAAGAAGTGACCGATGCCGCCACGGAACTCTCCATCGATGAAGCTCGCGAGCTCGGCGGTGATGAAGTTGAGGTGGGAGACGCCTTGCTGCTGCCGCTGCCGATGGAAGAACTCGGAAGAATCGCGGCGCAGACCGCTAAGCAGATCCTGTTTCAAAAAGTTAGAGACGCGGTTCGCAGCAATGTTTATGAGCAGTACATCGATAAGACCGGCGATCTAGTCAACGGTTACGTTAAGCGATTCGAGCGCGGCAATATCATCGTTGACCTGGGAAACTTGGAAGCGATCCTGCCTCGTTCACAACAATCGCGCGGCGAACAATGGAATCAGGGCGAACGAATTCGCGTCGTAATTAATAACGTTTCTAAAGAGTCTAAAGGTCCTCAGGTTGAAGTGTCGCGAACTTCGCCAGAGTTGCTGCTGCGTTTGTTCGAGATGGAAGTTCCCGAGATCTACGACGGCACGGTCGTGATCAAATCGGCCGTGCGCGAACCCGGTGAGCGCGCCAAGATCGCCGTTACCTCAAACGAGCGTGACGTTGATCCGGTTGGCGCCTGCGTCGGCATGAAAGGTTCGCGGGTGCAGGCGATCATTCGCGAATTGCGTGGCGAGAAGATCGACATCATCGAGTGGTCTGACGAACCGTCAGTCTTTGCCGCGAACGCCTTGTCACCTGCCAAAGTTAATCAAGTTCGCATTACCGACATTGAGAACCGGCAAATGGAAGTGATCGTTAACGAAGATCAACTTTCGCTCGCCATCGGCAAGCGCGGTCAGAATGTCCGCCTGGCGACAAAGCTCGTCGGTTGGAACATCGACATTCGCAGCGAAGAAGAAATCAAACGCGAAGTCACCGAACAGATGGGAGCCTTGATTGCATCCGGCGCTTCAGTTCCCTTGTCTGCGATTGAAGGTGTGACCGCTCAACAAACCGACACGCTCGGAGAGCACGGCATCAATGACATCGATGCCTTGGCGCGCACTTCGGTCGATGATCTGGTTGAATTTCTTGACGTCAGTTTAGACGAGGCTGAGACGATTCTGAGCGCCGCTAAAGCCGTGATCTCGATGCGCGATACCAGTTTGCAAGGCGCATCCGCGACGCAGGTTGAGGAAAGCGATGAAGCGGGTGCAACAGAAGCAGAAGCTGCGACCGCCACCGCTGAATTCGAAACCGATGTTGTTGCTGATGAAACAACTGCTGATGACGAGATTACTGCTGACGAAACTACTGCAGGTTATGACGAGGCGGTCGCGGCGGGAACCCCATTCTCGGCCGAACCCGAAGTTCTGGCTCAATACTCCGCAGATCCAGTGGCGCTTACTGAAGCAGAGCCGGTTTCCGTTGAGGAGTTGATTCTCCAGGAACCGGGAAGAGATTTACGACCAGACACGATAACGCCGGCTCCCGATATCACTTCGACGGGTGCGGCATCGATGGAATACGCCGAGGAAGTTGAAGAGGACGGACTTACGCTTGAAGAAGTGGCCGCTCTCGAAACTTCTGAAGCCGATAACGCTAACGCTCCCGAAACCGATGATGCTGCTGCGGGCGGGGGCGATGACAACGAGAAGCAAGATGCTTCGCCAGACGCAGCACAGTAAAGCGCGCGCGCACGCTGGCTCGTCCAGCGTGTGGCGCCGCTCGCTCCACCACCCCGCGTTGCACTTCTGACGCACGCTTCAAGGTGGTTAAGAGCGAGATGTTCTTAATCACTTACGAAGAGTCGGGACGCACGGCTTTAAGCGCCCGAGAAGGAGTGCATGACCACCTCCAAGATCCGCATTTATGACCTGGCAAAGGAACTAAAGCTCGACACTAAACGGTTGATCGAAGAGGTTCGCCGTGAAGGGGTCGATGTCAGTGTTCCTTCCAACTCGGTTTCCAAAGAACTCGCCGAAAAGATCCGCAACAAGTATTTCCCGAAAAAGGAAACCACGGTAAAGCGGGCTATCAAGGTCGTCAAAAAAGCGGCCCGTCCGGTTGAGGAGACTCCGGCTGTTGAGCCGGAAGCTCCGATTGCACCGGAGCCGGAACCGGCGCCTGAGCCAATTGCCGCCCAACCCGATGTTGCGACACCGGCTGCCGGAACGGCTAAGCCAGTCGCTTGCGACCAAGCTGTTGAAGAAGTTGCCGCCCGCGGTGCGCGCCGAGGTGCCGGCAGCTACTGTCACAGTTGAACCGCCGATTGCTCCAGAGGTAGTCCCGGATCAACCCGAGGAGACGGTGAATGGTACTGCTGCTGCTTCCGCCACGCGTCGAGCCTGCAAAAGTTCCCGGAGCTTCCCACCAAATCAGGGTCATGAGACCCACGGCTGCCGCAATCAATGCCGGAATTCGTCCGGGCGAACGAGCGCCGACGCCAATCGCCCCGCCTGTCACTCCAAAGGAACGAGCCGAACGAAGTACTCGCGTAAGAGATCGCAACTCACTAACAAGAACCGAACGCCAGGGTACTCCCGGCGAAACCAGCACACCGCAAACTACTTACATTCCGCCGCCCGATGCTGGACGACGCCGTTCGCGTCGCGCTCCGGTGCGCGGTGGACGCAAGACCGAGGGTAAAGGCGGTCGCTTCGATAAGGGCGATTTCATTCCGCCGCCGAGGACGCTTTCACTCGAGGATCGCATCGCCGGTCGAATGGATCCGATGTCAGGCGAGCTGAAACCGGCTCGACTGGTAGAAGGGCTCGACGGTAAAGGAGTTTGCAGAAAAATTAGGTATCAAACCCAAGGATATAGTTGCGCTGTTACTGCAACGCGGAGTTTTTGCCACCATCAACCAACCGCTCAACGATGACGTGGCGGCTGACCTGGGTAAACGCTTCGGTTACGACGTAGCCTTCGTACCTTATGAGGAGATGGTTGCCGAAGAAGAGTTTGAAGAGTTGATTGCAGCAGATGCGGACGACGTGGAACTACCTCGTGCGCCCGTTGTAACTGTTATGGGTCACGTCGATCATGGCAAGACTTCTCTGCTTGATGGCATTCGCGCCACCGATGTAGCTGGTGGCGAAGCCGGCGGCATCACGCAACACATCGGCGCCTATAGCGTCCAGGTTCCGAACCCCGAGAACAAAGCGGAAACGCGTCGCGTCGTGTTTCTCGACACCCCGGGCCATGAGGCCTTCACAATGATGCGTGCGCGCGGAGCCAAAGCCACGGACATTGTGGTGCTTGTAGTTGCCGCCGATGACGGCGTCATGCCCCAGACAATCGAAGCAATCGAACACTCGCGAGCCGCGAAGGTGCCAATCATTGTCGCCATTAACAAGGTCGACAAGCCTGACGCGAATCCTGATCGCGTTAAGCAGGAATTGGCGCAACACGGATTGTCGCCAGTGGAGTGGGGCGGCGAGACGGAAATGGTGCAAGTCTCGGCGAAGAAACGCGAAAACCTCGATACCCTGCTCGAAACAATTCTGCTCAGTTCCGACATTCTGAATCTGCGTGCGAGTCCGACTCGTCTCGCTTCAGGTGTCGTGCTGGAAGCAAAACTGGATCGCGGTCGCGGGCCGGTGGCCACAGTCCTGGTGCAACAGGGCACCCTGCGAACACATGATCCTTTCATCGTAGGTCAGATTTCCGGCAAAGTGCGCGCAATGTTCAATGATCGCGGCGAAGCGATCACGGAAGCTATTCCCGCAACTCCTGTCGAAGTGCTGGGATTGCAGGGCGTGCCCCAGGCCGGCGAAAGCTTTCAGGTAGTCGCCGACATCGGCAAGGCCCAGCAGATCTCGCAGCATCGTCAGATGCTTAGTCGACAAGCTGCCTTGTTGCAGACAACGAAGCGCGGTATCGAAGCTCTCGGTGAAAGCGAAGTCAAGGAACTGCTGGTCGTTATCAAGGCGGACGTTCAGGGTTCGGTGGAAGTTTTGAAATCGACGCTGCAAAAGCTGTCGACCGAGCGTGTGAAGGTCAAAGTAATCCGCTCAGGCGTGGGTGCGATCACCGAGTCGGATGTGCTGTTGGCGTCGGCGACGCAGGCGGGCTCATCTTCTTCGGCAGTCGTAATCATCGGCTTCAATGTCAGGCCTGAATCGCGCGCTGCGGATCTGGCCAAGCAGGAAGCAGTTGATATTCGTCTCCATTCGATTATTTACAAGGTCGAAGAAGAGATTCGCGCCGCCATGATCGGCATGCTCGAAGCGATCGAGCGCGAGCGGATCATTGGGAAAGCCGACGTACGTGAGGTGTTCAAAGTACCGCGCGTCGGAGCGGTTGCCGGGTCGATGGTGATCGACGGCAACATTCGCCGCAACGCGCGCGCCCGGCTGATTCGCGACAGCGTAGTCAGTTGGGAAGGCAACATCATCTCGCTGCGCCGCTTCAAGGATGACGTTTCCGAAGTGCGCGAGGGTTTTGAGTGCGGTATTGGCCTGGAAAACTTTAACGACATCAAGGTCGGCGATCAGATCGAAGCCTACGTCGTCGAGAAGGTTGCGGCGACGGAGCTGTAAGCTGTTTCGAGTTCCGAGTTTCAAGTTTCGGGTTTCAAGTTTCGAGAGCTTGGCCGCTATTCGATATTTAGGATCATTACTCGCACCATCAGAGGAACAGCAGTTCTTTCAAATTGAGAACCTCGAAACTCGTAGCTCGAAACCCGAAACTTTTGTTGCCATGCGTCGCCCGGAAAGAGTTGCAGACATTCTCCGTGAGGAGATTTCTCAGATAGTGGGATTCGAACTGGAGGATCCCCGGCTCACAATGGTTACCGTAACCGACGTTCGGCTCTCTGAGAATCTTAAAGCTGCGCGCGTTTATTTCACCGTAGCGGGTACTGAAGAAGAGCACCGGCTGGCTCTCACCGCTTTGAATCATGCCGCACCTTACGTTCGCAAGCAGCTGGGTTTATCACTAAACCTGCCACGGACTCCTGAGATTCACTTTGTGCGCGACCGCGTCGAAGAACAAGGCGAGCGGGTTGATAAACTGCTCGATAAGATTGAACGAGATTGGGCCAGCCAGGAAAGGATGAATGATGATTGATGAATGATGAATGATGAATGACGAATGTCTGGAGGTGAGCTTTTAATGCTGCCTTCGTCCTGGGTTTTTCATCTCTCATCCCTCATCCCTCGTCTTTAAAGATGCTTAGCCAAGTAGTTGAGGTGATCGAATCGAAACGCCGGTTTGCCATCACCTCCCACATTCGTCCCGATGGTGACAGCCTCGGATCATCACTCGGACTTTACTGGCTGCTTCGCGCCCTTGATAAAGATGTAGAAGTTATCATGCGCGACCCGGTGCCCTCGGCTTACCGCCAACTTCCCGGCGCAGAAACAGTTCGCGTCACTCCCTCAGTCGATCGCCCCTATCATGCGGTGTTTGTTATCGAGTGTTCCGACATCACGCGTCCCGGTTTGGTCGATTTGGAGCAACAGTTAGTCATTAATATTGACCATCATTCGACCACTGCGCTGTTCGGTAAGATCAACTGGATCGACTCAACGGCTTCAGCCGTCGGTGAAATGATTTACAACCTTTGCAAAGCCACCGGCGTGCGCGTTACCAAAGAAATCGCCGAGTGTGTCTACACAGCATTGATCACCGACACCGGCTCTTTTCATTATTCGAATACTACTGAGCGGACGTTCAAAGTCGCTTCCGAGTTAGTGCGCACCGGAGTCAGACCAGCAAAAACTGCGGAAGCGGTGTTTGCGAGTTATCCCTGGAGTCGCATCCAGTTGCTGGGCGAGGTATTGAAAAGCGCGCGCCGTGACGAAACGGGCAAAGTAGCCTGCATGCGACTGACGCTGGATATGCAACAACGAACCGCGGCGTCCGACGAAGTAACCGATGGTTTTGTTAACTACCCGTTGACAGTTGGTGAAGTCGAAGCCACGGCGTTACTGAAGGAATGTGAGCCGGGTATCTATCGCACCAGCCTCCGATCCAAAGGTGACGTGAACGTGGCGCGCGTGGCGGAGAAGTTTGGCGGTGGCGGTCATCGCAACGCTGCTGGTTGCACACTCAAAGGCGATTGGACGGAAGTTGAGCAAGAGATTGTTGGGCTGCTGCAAGATGCTGTGCAGCGCGCGAATGGAACGAAGGACATCACTGAACAGTAGCAGTGGGCAGTAGGCGGTAGGCAGCGGGTGTGGGTAGTGAGGAGCAGTAGTTAATGGGCATTTCGTGTATTTAGCTGCCTCTGGTCTCAGCCTATAGCATCCTTTCGTGTTGCTTAGTGTGATTTTGTGGTTCGTAGTCCAAACGAGAACTAACCACGAAATGACACCAACGAAACACGAAACGAATAGTCAGTGTCAGTGGTCAATAGTATAGGCCGTAGTCCAGAATCGTACTCCTGCTCCTGCCGTCTGCCCCTGACTTCTGGCTCCTGACTTCTGACTCCTAACCCCTCCGGCAATGGTTTCCAAAGAAAAGAAATACAAATGGCGCCGCGCTGATTATCAGGAACAGACGCGCGGTTTGCTCATGGTTCATACCGGAAACGGTAAGGGCAAGACTACCTGCGCCCTGGGGTTGCTGATGCGGGCGGCCGGCCGCGGTCTAAACTGCTGCATGATTCAGTTCATGAAGTCGCGCAACGATCGTTACGGCGAGCATGAATCTGCGGAGAAGCTCGGCATCGAAGTGCATACGATGGGCGATGGCTTTACCTGGGACACGAAAAACCCGGAACAGGATCGCCAGACCGCACGCGAAAGCTGGAATCTTTGTGTTGAGAAGATGCGCAGCGGAAATTATGACCTACTGGTATTTGATGAGCTCGTTTATGTCTTGAGCTACGAGATGCTGCCGCTGGCAGAAGTGCTTGAGGAGTTTCGTGTGATCCGCGCGGCGCAGCCGGCGTTACACATCGTCGTCACCGGCCGTGATGCCCCGCCAGAATTAATCGAAGCCGCGGATCTCGTTACCGAGATGCGCGAAGTCAAACACCCTTTCACCGCCGGCATCCGCGCCCAACAAGGCATCGAGTTCTAGCGCCATCTCACTGCTTCAACTCTACGCGCAGTAATCGAATCGGAGTCATGCTCAATTTCTCGACCGAGTGCAGTGAACTTCGCAGATCTAGAAGAAAGGTACGTTGAATGAACATTAACCTACGCGTTGGTAAACCAGACGATGCAACAACTTGCGGCTTAATCTGCTACCGGGCATTCACAGCGATTTCCGATCAGCACAACTTCCCACATGATTTCCCTAACCCGGAAGCAGCGATCGGCTTCCTTACTGAGCTCCTCGCGCGCAACGACATCTACTCAGTTGTGGCTGAAGTTGATGGTCGAGTAGTCGGTAGTAACTTCCTCTGGGAGAATGCGGTCGTTGCCGGTGTCGGCCCAATCACCATTGATCCCGAAGTGCAGAATGTAGCGGTCGGAAGACGGCTGATGGAGGACGTCTTACGGCGGGCCCGAGATCGTTCTTTCGTGGGCGTCAGACTAGTTCAGGCGGCTTATCATAATCGCTCGCTATCGTTGTACACCAAGCTCGGGTTCGACTCACGCGAGCCCCTCTCAACTATTCAAGGGCAACCTCTCGGGCTGACAGTAGAAGGACACAAAGTTCGTTTGGCAACTGAAGAGGATTTGATTAGCTGCAACAACGTATGTCTCAAAGTGCACGGCCACGAACGCGGGCCGGAGCTTTTGGACGCAATCAGGCAAAGCACAGCAGCCGTAGTGGAGCATGAAGGGCGCATCACAGGTTATGCGACGCTGGTTGGCTTCTTCGGACACGCCGTCGGCGAAAGCAATGAGGATCTCAAGGCACTCATCGGTGCCGCCCCCGCCTTCCCCGGACCCGGGTTCTTGCTTCCCACACGCAACAGTGACCTGCTGCGGTGGTGTTTAGAAAAAGGTTTACGCGTGGTGCAGCCGATGACGTTAATGAGTACCGGTTTATACAATGAACCTGCCGGCGCATTTCTACCTTCAGTAGTCTTTTAAGGATGGACCGTTGGGAATACTTCAGCGACACTTTCTTCGCGCGTTCCGAGATATTCGACAAGTAGCAATCGCCGTCGGGATTCCGTAATAGCTGAGTGCAGCTGTCACGAATCTGAACGATGAGCGATGAGTTCCGCGTTCATCATTCCGAATTCATCGTTGGCTGTTGGACCAACTCCTACCAGGGCATCGACATTACTGCCGCCATCGTCTCTATGCCATCCCAGAGGTTCTGTAAACGAAGGTTCTCATTTTCAGCGTGCTGGTTGTTGTCATAGTTAGCAATGGGAACCGTTACCGTAACGGTGCGGAGCCGGTCGGTAATGATTGACAGCGGCAGACTGCCGCCAGCGGTTGGCAGCCGGACAATCGGCTGAGCGGAAGTGGATTGCACGGCTTTAATCAGAGCAATCGAGACAGGCAGATCCATCCGCGTGCGCTCAGCATTGTATCCGCCGGATCGAACAATTACTTTAGCGATTAGCGCGTGTTGTTTTCGTTCGGCATCAGTCGGGTCGCGATCGATGACATAGAAACCTTGCTTTCGAATATGTGCCTGAAGTAGCTGAACTTGTCTGCGATAGTCATTTCCTTTCACCAGTCTGAGATCGAGCGCGGCTGTGGCCGTGGTCGGAATAACGTTACGAGCCAGGTTACCAACGTCGCCGCTGCCGATACCATTAATGTTGAGCGAGGGTTGGTTGATTAGCTCGAGCAGACTCTTTCCCGCACCCTCCGCGCGCGCGAAACCCAGTTGTGATTGCAGTTCCTGGTCATAGGCCGGGGCCTCTGCGATTGCGCGTTGTTCGGCTTCGCCCAGTGGTTCGATCCCGTCATACCATCCTGCAATTAGTACACGTCCGCTATCGTCTTTCATCGAGGAAATTAGGCGTGACAGGATCATCGCCGGATTAGGCGCCCAGTTTCCGTAATGCCCACTGTGCAAAGGCCGCTTGGCGCCAAAGACGGTCACGTCAACGTTCTGGTCGCCGCGCACGCCAAAGACCACTTGTTTACGGCCCGACTGATGGACCGGGCCATCGCAGATGATCCACGCGTCGGCCGCAAGCAATTCCTTATGGCGATCGATGATCTCTCCCAGGTGTGGAGAGCCGGCCTCCTCCTCGCCCTCGAAAAAGAACTTGAGGTTCACCGATGGAGTAATGCCCTGGGCTCGCAACGCGTCGAAGGCGGTCAGGATCGCCATTACGCCCGCTTTGTCGTCCGCGGCTGAGCGCGCATAGAGTCGCCATTCAGGGTTGATCGGTTCCGCCTGCAGCAGGCAGGGTCAGAATCTTTCCGCCAGATTCCAGGGCGGCGGATCGCCACGTTGGCTGCCAGGGTAGAGTTTCGGTCCATTGAGTTGGATCCGTAGGCTGACCGTCGTAGTGGGCATAAAAGATGAGCGAATGAGTTGCACCCGGCGTTTTCCATTCTCCGTAAACCGCGGGTGGCGTTGACTTGGAAGCTGTTTCGAGGAGGCGAGGATTCAGCCCGCGCTTTTGCATCATCTCGCGAATGAACTCGGCGTTGCGCCGGATGTTTGGTAAATCAGATGCTACGTTGGGAATCTCAAGCAAGCGCGCGAACTCCGCGATGATTTGCCGTTCATGAGCACGCCGATACGCGTCTGTACGCCCTCCAGAAACAGATTGCGCTACGACTGAAACCGTAAGAGCAAACGTAATCAAAACTGAAATGAGTTGTTTCAATCCGGGTTCTCCGAGAGAAGGTGACAGAGCGCCGCACAAGTTACCATTGCCTCCGCCCTTTGTCTTGAATGAACTTAACTAAATGGATGGAATTGGCGCGCACGTTGCCACTCGGTACAGTACGGGAGCGGTAGCGACCGCATTCAAGCCGGGAAAGAATAGCCACAGATTTACGCGGATAAACACCGATCAGAACATTAAGAGTTGTACTGGGGAGCTTAATTAATTCCAAATGATGGTTCGTGCCGCTTTTTCTAATCCGTGTTATCCGCGAAAATCTGTGGCTAATTTTTCCTGCGCCTCATGCGGACGCGAGCTTCGAGAGTGCCGCGACTTGATCGATTGGTTATTTGAATGAGAAGGGCGTACGAGTACGATCACCAATATGGACTCCGACTATTCTCGAAGTAATTGTTGGGAGATGCCTCGTCAAAATCACACTCAGCGCGATAGCATGGCTTCTCAAAGTGTCTGTCTCTTCGGTTCAAAAACAAGAAAGGGCGTCGGCGTTCTCACAGAGGAATAACAGCTCAACCGAGAAGCGCAGCGAACACAATATGAATTCTATTGACGAGAAAACTATCGAACTGAGCAAGACGAAAATTGCTCTAGCCATTCTTGGAACCTGTGTTTTCGTGGCAATAGGAATCTGGTTGCTGTCGCTTGACGCGGCCAGCATCCGGTCTAGCAGCAGTTTCAGGTTATTTCTTAACAACCCAATCTATGTCTACGGGCTTGGACTTGTGTCAATCATACTCTTTGGGCTGCTCGCACTATTCTTTTTCAAAAAGCTATTCGACCAAGAGCCTGGTCTGGTATTTAGCGACTCAGGAATTATTGACAACGCAAGCGCTGTCGCGGCCGGGTTTATTCCATGGTCTGAAGTGACAGGTGCTCACGTATTCGAAGTGCCACAGCAGAAGATGCTGATCATCACCGTTAGGGACCCACAAAAATATGTCGACCGTGGAAACGCATTGAAACGGAAACTCAATCAGGCTAATTACAAAATGTGTGGGAGTCCGATCGCCATTTCCGCGAACGCGCTGAAGATTGACTTTGCCGAGCTGCACTCTCTTTTTGATCAATACCAACGAAAATACGGCAATTCATAAGAATCGCAGCAGCCGAGCAGATCAAGCAATCGCAACGAATCGACTACTCGCATTCGGGGTCAAGATCAAAAATTCGTCCTTCACAAACTCGCACCGCAATACTTGCAGCAGACCGCGTCCGGGTCATGACCCTCAGCTCCGCAAGAGGGGCACGACTGTCTGGTTAATTTTCGTTGTCGCGTGGCTTGCGCGAGTTCAACCGAAACGATGCCTGTGGGAACAGCAATGATGCCGTAGCCAATAACCATTACGATGGACGCGAGAATCTGGCCGAATGGCGTGCGCGGCGAGAGATCACCGTAGCCCACAGTCGTCAGCGTCACTATGGCCCAATAAACGCTGACGGGGATGCTCGTGAAACCGTGTGCTTCGCCTTCTATGACGTACATTAGCGCGCCGATTATGACGACGAGCAGCACTACTGCGGAGATAAAGACGCTAATCTTGCGGCTGCTTGCTCGAAGAGCGCGACGTAGCGTGTCGGCTTCCTCGACGTACTCCGTGAGTTTTAGGAGGCGGAAAACGCGGAGCAAACGCAGGATGCGAATCACCAGTAGGTACTGGCTGCCCGGCACGAAGATGCTGAGATAGGTGGGAATGATAGCGAGCAAATCAACGACGCCGAAGAAACTTGTCGCGTAGCGCAGTGGGCGGCGTACGCTCACCAGGCGCAGCAGGTATTCAGCAGTAAACAGAAGTGTGAACAACCATTCAAGTGCTTAAAGCAGGTCTCCATACTGCAGTCTGACGCGCCGGACGCTTTCCAGAATGACAGTGGCGACGCTAAGAAGAATCAGCCAGATCAGCGCGAGGTCGAAGAGGCGTCCGGCTCGCGTATCACTTCGAAAATTATTTCGTGGAGACGCGCACGGCGGCCGGAAGAGGGACCTTCCGTCGCCGCGATTCTTTCTGACGCGGGCCGCTTCATCGTTAATTCATAGCTTATCTCTCGCTTGCGTGTCGAGTTGATGATGAAGACAACGCTAGGCTCGCTCTCCCGGGGCTAAATTCCCTCACCGCTCCGCTTGAGGAATGGCTCAGCTGTCCTTTTCAATTCGAACGTGCTCCCGATTTGTGAACGGTTTTTTGTTACTATGACTACAAGATGAAGATCGAGTGGATTCAACTTGCCTCCCTCCTGTTGCCGCTGATGGCTCTAATTGCGGGTTACTTTGCCGGTCAACGAGGTCGCTCGAACGCCATTGCAACGACTGTGGAGAAGGATTGGCTTCACACCGTCGCTGAAGATCTCGCTGAATTCACCGAGCTTCAGATCGACATCGTCTGGAAGAAATGGCGTATCAAGGTTATCGAGGACACTAGGCCAGAAACGAGTTCACAATCGTATGATAACGAAGCTTTCCGCATCGTCCAGGAAGCTTGCTGGAATCAGACCTTTCGTTCCGATTTGTTGAAAACCAAGCTTCTACTAATGCTGGATGATCTTGATCCTCTGCAAGAGAAATTGATCGCGGCCATAATCGAATATGCGAAGTACGCATCTGCCATGACTAGCGAACTCAGCCTGGAGAAGAACTTTCCGGAGACGAAGTTGCTCGAAATAGGTAACCGCTATGATCGACTGTTAAGAGAGGAAAAGCCTCTGATCCTGAATGCGGGTCGACGCGTGCTAGCAGCCAAAAGAGCGGCAATCCACAAGAGCATTTGAGATTTTCCACATTGTCAGGGCTAAGTCCTGAACGTCGACAACGCTGTTGAGCTACGCTTGCGCGGGCTCTAGTGCGGCGTATAATCCCAGCTTCACCCTTCCGAACTTCTTTCGTGAAGGGAGTTAGACTTCCGCATTGCCGCAGAGTTTTGGAGGCTTCATGAAGTTGACGAGAACTACAATGCACCCCCCAATCGGCACCTTCGCCCTTATAGCCGCGGCTACCTTGCTTGTCCTTTCAGCGCCTCAGGTGCGCGCGCAACCCGCTAACTCTTCAGTGCAGTTCAAGGATCTCATGAAGATGCGGCAGGAGCTTTCGATCCGCGCTATTGAGGAGACAAGGAGGCGCCGCTTCGAGGAGGGAAAGTCGGAAAGCGCCTTCCCCTCGGACAGTTTTAACAGAAAGGGAGGCGTTGTACCTGCCCTCACGCCCGAGCAGCAAAAGGCGGTCCGGCACAACGAGCGCGGGCTCGAACTCTTCTCGAAAGGGAAACTAGAGGCCGCGATGAAGGAGTACCAGGAGGCCATTCGCTCCGACGCGAAGCTCGCTGCCGCGCATAATAACTTGGGAAGCGCATACTTTGCCGCCGCACGCTTCGAGGAAGCCGCAGCCGCGTTCCGCCGCGCGTGCGAGTTGGACGACAACTATGGCCAGGCGTTCTTCAACCTCGCGCTCACCCAGATCAAGCTCGGGCACGAGAAGGAGGCCAACGAGATGCTGGACGCGGCATTGCGTGCCTACATCTCGGCAGGCGGGGCACATTTCATTGCTGGCCGTTTTAAGGAGGCGGAGGAGTCTTTCCGCGGCATGCTCCAGATCGATCCCGAATATATACCTGCGCTATTGCGCCTGGGGCTTGTCTACAACGCGCTGGGTCGCTTCGAAGAGGCCGCTCTGCACATTCGCCGCGTGATCGGGCGTCAACCCAAAAATGCCCTGGCGCACGAAATCCTCGCCGAGGCGCTTTACGGCGGACAGAAATTCGAAGAGGCGGCCGCATCGGCTGAACAGGCCCTCAAGCTCACTCCAGACTCTCCCGAAGCGCACCATACCGCCGGTCTCTCGCGGGCTTCTCTAGGTCAACGCGACGCCGCCCTCATCCACGTTGCTCGCCTTGAGCAACTTAAGCGGACCGACCTGGCCCAACAACTGTCGGACGTCATCAATAAGAAAGCGCCGGCTAAGCAGTAGCTGAGCGGTTTGTTATTCACCGGTCTAATGCGTCCCGCGACGAAAGCTATGCTCTTCTTTGCGCTCTCAGCCTTAGCGGTGATTGCGCTAATGTTCTGCGTCGTTTCAGTCAGAAGTATGTACGACGTGACACCTAATACTTGGGGTCCGCCGGGCGTAGCATTTGCAGAATGGCATGACGCGTGGCGCGCTCGCCGAAACTTGTATCTTTGGCTTACTGTCGTCTCGTTATTTGCTTCTGTTGTTTTTGCTCTTGGCGGGCTGCGTCCACTTTCACCCCGCACAGCCCGCCAAATCGTTGGACCGGAGCGCGGGTAACGATGAACGATGAAAGCGACCTTCCGATGCATCACTTCAGATTTCATCGTTGTTTCAGCCGCGCCCGGTGAAAACTTAACCGTTGGGCCTGAGTCGGCAAATATTCTGGCTGCGAGGGAAGACTCGCGAACTCTTTCAGAGTTCTACAGATTTTCAAGGCACATTAAAGCCCAGGGTAGAATACCCTGGGCTGGAATTAGCCAACGCCTTCGGCGTAAGTACAAAATCTAGTTCTTGTGCAAAGCCGGCTAAGTCATGGAAGTTAGGTTTGAGACTGATGAATGAAACTTCAGAAACTACTGACCCAGTCTTGCAGATGAGACCGGCACAAATAGCTATCGAGCTGGTACGCCCCTGGCTTTTGTTTTCACTGTATGTGGTAACCGCAGCAGGAGGTTGGTGGCTGTTCGCTGTCCCGCTTGCATTCGCGACTTGCCTGGCTGCATTTATCCAGATGCATGATTCTATCCATAGATCACTTGGTGTCTCCAAGCCTGCTCATGAATTCATATTATCCGCGAGCGGGCTGCTTCTGCTTAAGAGCGGACATGGGTTGCAAATAACACACTTGAGGCATCATGGGCGTTGTTTGGAGGAGGATGATCCGGAAGGCGTTTGTGCTACCTGGCCTTTTTATCGCGTTCTGTTGGAAGGGCCGCTTCACATCTTCACGATGCGTTTTTATGCCTTCAAAAGAGCCTCACACACCAGGCGTTTCCAGATCTTTGAGACTGTCGCGACAGTGGGCCTGGTCATCTTAGCGGTCGCGCTCTATTTTATTCTGGGTAGTGCCGTCGGCTTAGTTTATTGGGCAGTGGCCGCAGTCCTAAGCGCTACTATCCCAATCTGGGCAGCATATCTGCCACATCGTCTGGCGCCGGAGCACCCGGCAGTAAAATCCGCTGGCAGAATTGCTCAAATCTGGACACCAGTAGTTTCATCTTTCGCCTACCATCATCTTCATCATGCATTTCCTAGAGTGCCAACTTGCCTCTTACCAGCTTTAGCCAGAAGAGAGGCGGGCACGGCCTATGAAAGACACATACATCAGTAATAGGCACAACACACAACTCATCAGTATCAAAACACACGAGAGAATCACGATGACACTTTGTTCTGAATCAAACAGTAATCGCCAAGTTAGTAACCCTTACTCTTTCGTGCGCCTGGCCGGTTTGGCTTGCGCACTGTTCCTGGCGTCACCCGCTGTTCGCGGGCAAGACATGGCCTGGCCACAATTTCGCGGGCCAGACTCGAATCCCGTGGGAGCGAATGCGAAGTTAGCCGACCGCTGGTCGAAGACTGAAAACGTGGAGTGGTCCCAGGAGATCCCCGGGCGCGGGTGGTCATCTCCCATCGTTACGGGCGGCAAGGTGTACGTGACCACCGTAACGACGGAAGGCAAGTCGAAGCCACCGCAGATCGGGACTGAATACTCGAACGAGTATGTCGCGGAGCTAAGGAAACAAGGATTGCCGATGGAAGAAGTGATCAAGCGCGTGACGGAACGCGACTCCGAGTTACCGCACGAGGTGATGCTGCACTACTTCGTTTATTGCCTGAATCTGAAGAGCGGCAAGGTGGAGTGGAAGAAAGAGTTCCACGCCGGGCGTCCCCCGGGTGGGCGGCACCGCAAGAACAGCTTTGTCTCAGAGAGTCCTGTGACCGACGGGAAGTTTGTTTACGTGTATGTGGCAAATCTTGGGTTGTGGGCATTTGATCTCAAGGGAAAACAGGCGTGGACGACACCACTCGAAGCGAATCCGATCTACCTCGATTTCGGGACGGGGAGTTCCCCAGCGCTGGCGGGAAACCTGCTGGTGATCGTAAACGACAACGAGAAGCAGCAGTACATCGCGGCGTTCGACAAGAAAACGGGCAAAGAGGTCTGGCGCACGAATCGGGAAATTGCCAAGGGGAAGCCAGCACGGTCAGGATGGTCAACGCCGTTTGTTTGGCGCAACGCGTTGCGCACCGAGATCGTGGCGATGGGGCCGGGCGAAGTTGTGAGTTACGATCTGACGGGCAAAGAACTGTGGCGCATGTCAGGAATGTCGGGGTCGCCAATTCCGACGCCCTTCGCTTACGACGGGCTGCTACATATCAACGCTGGGCGGGGACGGCCATTGTTCGCGCTTCGTCCGGGCGCTACCGGCGACATCTCGCTCGGAAAGGATCAGACTTCGAACGAGTATGTGGTTTGGTCGCAGCCGCGTAGCGGAACCTATCTGCCGTCATCGTTAGCTTATGACGGAGCTGTGTACGCGTTGACCGAGACGGGAATCTTGAGTCGCTTTGACGCCAAGACGGGAAAGCAAACTTACAAGACGCGGATTGATCCGGCGGCAACGGCTTTCACGACCTCGCCCTGGGCCTACAACGGCAAACTTTTCGCCCTGAGCGAGGAAGGCCAGACGTTCGTGATCAAAACGGGCGAGCAGTTCCAGTTATTGCACGTGAATGAACTGAACGACATGGCGCAAGCGACGCCGGCCCTCGTGGGTGAACGCTTGTTGATACGGACGGAGCACCGACTGTACTCGATCCGCCGTCGAAGCTGAGTCGTCATGAGTGCTCGAACCGGCCGCTGCAGTGGGTGGGTGGGTCACTGACTTCTTGCAAAGATGAAGTCAGTACTGCCCCGCGGTAGCTTGGCTTCCTGCTCCCGTGTAGCCAGGACATGAGCGGTTAACACAGTAAATGATTCCTTTACCGCGCCTGATCATCCGCGTGTTGCTCCTGTTCTTCGGCTTCGTCATGCTGCTCTTCGGAGCGTGTGACCTGATTGCGCCGCGCGCTCGTTATGTCACCTCCACCCCCGCGCCTGGCACCGAGATCGCGGCCGTGCCCGCCTCCGTTACTGTCAGTTTCAGCGATGAGCTCGCCCCTGAGTCCACTATCGCCGTTACGTCGACGATCACGTTGTCGCCGTCAGGAGAAAGGGTCTATGCGGACGGGAAGAAGTTTACTGCCGCGGGCCCCGACGCGGGCGACCCGCAGAACCGGTCACTGCGGGCTGTCTTAGAGCCGGGGCTGCCGGATGGACTGTACTGGGTGGAATGGACTGCGGTGGCGGCGCGCGGAAAATCCAAGCGGTTCGGCAGGTTCAGCTTCGCGGCGGGGATGCCGATGCCGCCGGACACCAGGCGTGACGAGGGGAGCGCTCTCTGGGAGCGGGACTACAAGTGGAGGGGGAACCGGGCAGCGCTTCTGGGGGGCGTGTTGCTGATCGCGCTGGGCGCGTTGCTGCCGCGAATGCCGTGGCGGGAATGAGCGCCGCCTTCGTCGAACGGCGCAGACTGACAACCTAACGGCGTTCATCCGCCGGCTGAACATCAACCAAACTTCCGGCAAGTGGGTGCGCAAGAACAATCTTGGAGGGAACGTATGAATCTACAAATTCCGCAAGACTGCGATCAGAGGCGGGTTAAGGTTAGCCCTTTCGAGTTCAAACTGAAGTCGCTGCCCCACGGTCTGTTGTTTAATCGGTTCCACACCTATCAGAAAATAGCCCGTGAGGATGTGTACGCAGCTCTTGTGATGATGTGCGCCGATGGCCGGATCACCAAAATGGAGGTTTATTGGCTCGAGTCTTACTTCAGAACGATTCACCCAGACAGCATGAAACCGGGCGTTAAGGAACTAGTGAAAGAACTACTTCAGCAGCTTCAGGAAGAAATCGGTTCTGCGGATCATATTGCGGTCAAACCGTTCCCCGATGATTTCCTTAAAGGCGCGCTGCTAGACCCACGTCTCGTCGGCACCTGGCGCCAAAAAGAGTTCTACAACTCGGGCGACTTCTACGCGGCGACCTACAACTACATAGAGTTTGTCGATAATGGAACGTTCAGGACCGGCTCAAGCATGGATGCGTCTATGACGTTCCGCTCTTCGTCGGGTGCGTGGGGCGGAAACACTTCGGTACGTTCGGCCGATCCCGGGCTCGGTAACGCCGGGACGTGGGAGACAGAAGAGAATATCCTCGTACTCAAGCGCGGGTGGGGTGCTGAGGAGCGTCTGACTTATGAGGTAGAACCCACGGGGTTGTTGACGAAACAATATATGGGGGAGCAAAAGTTTTATTTCCGCGTGTAAGTGTCTGCCGCCGATACGCGGCTGGTTGTTCCCCCTGATGTCTTCGGAGTCTAGAGAGGAGTTGTGTAGAACAGGTGACGCAGCACATTGGCATCGTGGCTGGTAGCGCCGAGGGTGCGGCCCTGTGTTATCGCACGATTTGCCTGGAAGCGCAGGCGGTAATGGGTGAGCACAATCACCCGGAGATAACCATGAACTCGATGCCCATGGCTGCACACATGCAGCCGATTCGTGAGAACGACTGGGAGGCGGTGGCAAAACTTATGGCGGCATCAGCGCACAAGGTCGCGAAGGCGGGCGCCGACTTTGCCATCTGCCCCGATAACACTTACCACCAGGCGTTCAAGTACCTGATTCCGCAGTCCCCCATTCCCTGGTTACACATAGCCGGAGCAGTCGCCGCAGAGGCCCAGCGCTTGGGCTACGCAAGGCTCGGCATTTTAGGGACGAAGTATCTGACGGAAAGCGATGTCTACCCTGAGGCATTAGTGGAATTTGAAATTCAAAGCGAGATACCTGACTTAGCTGACAGGGAAAAGATCAATGAGATCATCTTCAAGGAGTTAGTCAACGGTCTATTCCCCGAAAAATCCCGGCTGTACTTCAATGAAGTTACGGAGAAACTTAAGAAGCGTGGTTGTGATGCGGTCGTACTCGGTTGCACTGAGATACCGTTAATCGTACGCCCGGACGACTGTCCTCTACCCACTTTAGATTCGACGCGGTTGCTTGCGAGGGCGGCCCTGAAGAAGGCGCTAAGCTGAAAGGATGAGGATGAAATTCTGGAGGGCACAACTTAGTGTAGTTTGAGTTTAACGCTGAAAGCGTTGGCTAATTCCAGCCCAGACCGGGGTCCCCGTGCGGGCATCCCGCACGGGGTGGTAGCGTTGCGCTTTGGCAACCCTGGGGAGACACACCCGATTTACAGAAGGCGCAAACCCCGAAAGGGTTGCGTCCATAACTGAAGACACGTCGCAACTCCTTCAGAGTTGCGACAAAACAAACATGCATCTTATCCCAGGGTTTCAAAGCGAACCCTGCGCTGGAATTAACCAACGCCTTCGGCGTTAAACTCAAACTGCATCAGTACCGACACAGCCCCTCCTTCAGCCGCGCCGGAATCTTGTGCTAACCTCAGCACATTCAGACCCAAACATCGCCCGAACTTAAACTAGTCGAAGCGTAGCGCGCACCCCGATGCCCTGGTTTAGCAAAAAGAGTAAGCGAATCGAGAACGTTCCACCTGAAGAGCGCGTGGTGAAGACGGAAAACGTCTTCGTCAAGTGCGACGGCTGTGAAGCGCATCTCTACAAACGCGACCTCGAGGAAGAGCTGCAAGTCTGTAAGCACTGCGGTTACCACTTTCGCTTCGGAGCGCGCGAGCGACTCACGATGCTGTTCGATGACGGCAAATTCGAAGAACAGGACGCGGAAGTCACGTCAATCGATCCCCTCGAGTTCGTCGACACCAAACCGTACGTCGAGAGGCTGAAACAAGCTCGAGAAAGCTCCGGCATCCCTGAAGCAATTATCAGTGGTAAGGGTCACGTGGGAAGCCACCTGGTTTTTGCAGGAGCTATGGACATGTCGTTCATTGGCGGATCGATGGGGTCTGCGGTTGGCGAAAAGGTGACGCGACTGATCGAGCGGGCAATTCAGGAGCGCGGCGCAGTGGTGATCTTCTCCGCCTCGGGCGGCGCACGCATGCAGGAAGGAACACTCTCGCTGATGCAGATGGCGAAGATCTCTTCAGCGCTCGCAATGTTGGACGACGCCCGGCTTCCGTTCATTTCCGTTCTAACTGATCCGACGACGGGCGGTGTCACTGCGAGCTTTGCAATGCTTGGTGACTTTATTATTGCCGAGCCTAAGGCCCTGATCGGATTCGCTGGCCCGCGGGTGATTGAACAAACTATTCGTCAGAAACTTCCCAAGGACTTTCAGAAGTCGGAATTTCTGCTCGAGCACGGCATGCTCGACGCCATTGTCGATCGCCGCGAAATACGCGACTTCATCATTCAACTGCTCAACTTCATGATGAATCCGGACATTACGAATCAAGCGGAGACGTCAAGAACGTTGCTTGCTACGGCCTCACCGAAATAACTTCTAATCGTTCCCTGCCAGGTCACTCCACGAGGGAGCCTGAAAACATTCATGCAGTTCAGCGAAGCACTGCGCTATCTACTCGACCTTGGTCACGAAACCCTTGCGATCAAGCTGGGATTGAAAAACATTGAGCTGTTGCTTGCGACACTGGGGCATCCGCAAAAATCCTTCCCTGCAGTACAAATTGCCGGCACCAACGGGAAAGGCTCCACCGCAGTAGTTCTTGACTCGATCTGTCGTGCCGCCGGAATCCAAACCGGGCTCTACACCTCGCCTCATCTAGTTTCAATTACTGAACGTATTCGCGTCGGCGGGATCGAGATATCTCAAGATGAATTTGCCCGGCAAGCTACTTTAGTGCGACGCGCCGCCGAGCAATTGATGGCGGAGAAACAGATCGCGGCGCCGCCGACATTCTTCGAACAAGTAACCGCCATTGCCCTCTCAGAATTTAGAGATAGAAAAGTTGAGTTGGCCGTCCTGGAGACTGGATTAGGGGGCCGGCTTGATGCAACTACTGCAGCAAAGGCGAGCCTCGTGGCGATCACCGCGATCGCGCTCGATCATCAACAGTACCTCGGCGACACTTTGGCAAGCATCGCCGCGGAGAAAGCCGCAATCATTCGACCAGGCGTGAATGCGATTATCGGCAAACAACCGGATGAAGCGCTCGAGGTGATCCTTCGTCAGTGTGCGCTTAACGAGATAAATCCGAGCGTAGCTGATTGCCGGTTCAAGATTGATAACGTCACAGCCGAAGGCAGAATAGTCGCGACGTTTGAAACTCGCGCAGGATCAATATCGAGCGGTGCCGATCGGGCTGCGCGGTCTACACCAGCTCGACAATATTGCCGTAGCGATCCGTCTCGCGGAAACACTCCGAGAACGCGGCTTTGCGATCTCTCCCGAGGCTATTAGCGAAGGAATTAGAAACGCGAAGCATCCAGGTCGTCTTGAGCTTTGGCAAGGACGCCCTGCTTTGTTATTCGATGGTGCGCACAACGTCGCCGGCGCGCTAGCGCTACGTGCTTATCTGGATGAATTCATGCGCTCGGGAATCACGTTGGTCTTTGGAGCAATGGCTGACAAAAACCTGGAACAAATGGCGGCTATCCTTTTCCCCGTCGCCAAACGCCTGGTTCTTACACAACCCCAAAGTCCGCGGGCCGCGACGATCGAAACCTTAAAAGAACTAGCAGCGACCGCAGGACACTCTAAACATCTTTACTTTTCTGAATCAGCCGCAGCAGCAATCGAGATTGCGAAAGATATCACCCCGCAGGCGGAAGTAATTTGCATAACCGGGTCGCTGTATTTAGTCGGTGAGATTCAGAGTGCGTTGCGGCAGACGAGCAGTGAAACCAGGAGCGCCGGAGAATTGAAAGCGTCATGACAACAGAACAACCACAGATCGTTGAGAGCCAGGAAATTTTTCGCGGCCGAGTGTTTGAGGTAACGGTTGATACCGTGCGCGAAGGCGACATCACATACAAACGTGAAGTGGTGCACCACCCCGGCAGCGCTGTCATCATTCCGGCTTTCCCGGATGGGACTGTTGCTCTGGTGCGTCAGTACCGCCACCCAGCGGTTCGCTACCTGTTGGAAGCGCCCGCCGGAACGCTGAATCGGGGAGAACGACCGGAAGAAGGCGCCGCACGCGAACTCGAGGAAGAGTTAGGTTTTGTTGCCGGCAAGCTAGAAAAGTTGAGCGAGTTCTTTGTCTCGCCAGGATTTTGCGAAGAGAAAATGTGGCTCTATCTGGCGACGGAAATGATGCCAACGACGCAACGACTGGAAGAAGACGAATTGCTGGACGTGGTGCGGCTGCCGCTGCAGCAGGCTTTGGAGATGATTACCGACGGAGAGATCGAAGACGCGAAAACAATCATCGGTCTGATGTTGGCAGCGCCACGGCTTGGTCCTTCGATGTTGGAGATGGAGTATCCGGCGGTTTAGTCTGCGGTGATAAACGCAGCGGCGCACAGAAAGGCTTAAAAACAATACTGTCCTTACAGCAAAATTCGTACTGGTGCAGTTTGAGTTTAACGCCGAAGGCGTTCCTTAATTCCAGCCCAGGGTTTGCTTGAGAAGAGAAAACTTGAAGGGATGGTAGCGAAGCGGGCTGATAGTTTATTTATTGGCGGACGCACTCGCGTTTGGCTGAAGATCAAAACAATGGCTGGCCGCGAGGAGATGGGTAAGCTCCGAGGCCTAGACAGGATAGGAGATTTAGATGTGTGGTCAGATAACTATCTGCTTGTTTATGCTTATTACGCTTGCGGTTTATCAGGAAAATTTGCAAGGCGCTTCAAACAATGCTGCTCCTATTGCCAATTCAATTATTTCAGGACAAGTCAGCGACTTGAATGGCTCGGTCACAGATGCGCGGATCATTTTACAGAGCTTCCAAGATGAAAAATGCGCAAAACTATGAGCTGGCCCTCTCCCGTGAAACCGACGCTGCCTTTGTGATCCAGCAACTTGATTGTCGTAATATAACCCACCTCTCCGTACCAGGGGATGATTACCCTAATGAGATGCGCTTATTAAGGCGGGCTTAAAAGCTATTAGCATGATCAAATTCTCCGCAATGATATTGCTGTTCTTCACTTTGAGCTCTGGGGAAGGCGTTCCTCAGAAAGTGCCAGTACCGACACCCGCTAGCTGACATCCGTCAGGTGGATTTTAGGAATTTCACTTATCGCCTGGAGTGGGATAAAGAAAAAGAGATCATACAGTTGCGCGACGGCGGATGGATTAGAGCTGACGGAGCCGAGTTTGGTCTCCAGAGAATTACATACGGTGATCTAACAAGTGATAGAAGCGAGGAAGCGATCATCCTGCTACGCTGTCAGAACACTCGCACCAGCCGTACCCTGGACGAGGTCTTTATTTACACCTTGAAAGGTGGAAAGGTTATTGCGCTCGCACACTTTGAAGGTGGGCGGCGCGGCGACTACATCCTGAGCGTCGAGAGTTTAAAGAGTAACTTCAGAGTTGAAGATCGGCTGCTCATTCTCGACCAAGCTATCTTAAGAGAGGGTGAGTATGTGCCAACTCAGTATTACACCATCAAATATCGCTGGAACGGCATACAAATGGTCGAAGTGGAGCGAACCTGTCTGAAGCCGATCCCAGAAGGCATGAGAGAGATGAGTTGAGCGAGGCAGCAGGTGTAATTCACTGAGTTTGACCGCTTCTCAGAATCTTCCTACACTCGCTTCGTGCCAATCGACAACCAGTTCGCAGGTTATCCGCCCGTAACCGGCGATCCACCGCTGCCGTCCGAAAGCCTTCCTGCCCCGGAAATTCGTCGAGCTGTCGATCCCAACGATCCGCCCTGGGGCTTGCTTGCGCATTCCTCGTTTGGGTGCTAAGCATCGCCGTCCAGTTTGTGACGCAGATTATTCTGATGGCTGGCTACTTAATCTACGCTGGTTGGAGGCCTTCCAGCCCCGACGCTGCCCAAAGTCTCACCACTTTATCGCTCGGCAAGACCGGAGTATTTCTTCAAGTTTTCGCGCTCTTCCCGGCGCACCTGCTGACCCTGGGGATGGTCTGGGCGGTTGTCACCAGATTTGGGAAATATCCCTTTCTACGAACTATTGGCTGGGAGTGGCCCAGCCGAGTTTGGCCCTGGTTGAGTGTGGCACTGGGTTTTGTTTTGTTTGGGGCGGGGATTGCAATTGCCAAAACAGTTGGCGCTGAGACGCCGACCTTCCTGGAGCAACTGATCAATAGCTCAACTGCCACTCGCTACTCGATCGCTTTGCTTGCCACCTTCACAGCGCCTGTCGTCGAAGAGTTCATTTATCGCGGTGTGCTGTTTGCGGCCTTGCAGAGATTGGCGGGCGCGGTAGTCGCGGGCGTGGCGACCTTATTCTTATTCACCCTCATTCACGTGCCACAGTATTGGCCTAATCTAGGTGTACTCGCCGCCGTGGGCTTTCTCAGCATTGCGCTAACTGTGATTCGGGCCAAGACTGGCCGCCTCCTGCCCTGCGTGGTGATTCACTTTGTATTCAATGGAATTCAATCAGCCTGGCTTCTATTAGAACCTCACCTTTCAAACCCACCGACAGTTCCAGAACCCGCACCCTCCCTATTCATGATGCTGCCTTTGAGCTTCTTCTAGCCAATGGTTCACGAAGTTGTAGTCGTGGGCGGCGGCATTGGCGGACTGACAGTCGCCGCATTATTAGCGGCTCGCGGAGTGGATGTGTGTTTGTTGGAACGAGCGTCCCAGCCCGGTGGAGTTATCGCGCGCGTTGAGAGTTTCGGCTATCAGTTCGACCCGGGAGTCGGCATTTATCCCGGTTGGGAAGCCGGCGAAATTCACGATCGAGTCTTTTCGGAACTCCCAGTAGCCCGGCCAAAGATCCAACTCGAGACACCGGCTTACCTGGTCCGCATGTCCGATCAAGTTGATGTACCAGTCAGCGGCAACGACGAACAATTTTACGAGGAGTTGCGGTCAGCATTCCCTGACTCTGCCGACAACGGGATAGATTTCTATAAGCAATGCGCCTCGTTCACCGACGCCTTGCGTGCGGGAAAACGCCCAAGTGAAACGCGGACGGTTTCTTCGTACCTTACAACTTGCTCTCAGCGCTTTCGTCACTTCATCGAGGCGCAGTTGCAGCTCCTAACCCAGAGTTCGATCGAGACCTGCGACTTCGGGCGCGCGGCCATCGCTTTAACTATCCCGCGGCGAGGAACCTTTTCCCTTCAAGGCGGCGCCGCCAGCTTGGCCGACAGTTTGGCGGAGGCAATTAAGAAGAGCGGCGGGCGGCTGCGCCTTGATACACCAGTCCTTCGGCTCGCTTACGATTCGACTGATCGTGCAGTTGGCGTGGATCTACTCAGTGGTGAAAGGGTGGGGGCCTCTCGGGCGATCGTTAGCAACCTGACAGTTTGGGACACCTTCGGCAAGCTTATCGGGCTTAATCGCACACCCGCGGAAATTCGAAAGGCGCTCGGTTCAATGAAGGGATGGGGAGCTTACCTGCTCTATCTCGGAATAGATGACGCAACGGCCGCGCGACTTCCCGCCAACCGTGTGCTTTTGGTTTCACAGGACGGTGATGTTGATCCTGAATCCTTGTGTGCAGTCTCCATGGCTCCGGCCTGGGATCCCCGAGCGCCTGAGGGAAAGCGGGCTGTTACCGTCTTAGCGTTTACTGACGTCGAGCGCTGGTTCAGGTTTCATGAGACCGCCGAGGAACTTGAGGAAGACGACCAGGCAATGCTGGAAGAAATCTGGGGGCGCCTTCACAAATCGCTGCCCGAACTTGGCGGGGACGTCGAAGTCATAGACACCTCAACTCCCTTCACCTGTTACGACCTGACCCGGCGCAAACTTGGCATGATTGGCTGGCCCGGATCTCTCCCTTCGAGGTCCCTGGCCTCCAAAGGCCTTACCTCGCTGGAGAATGTCTTTTTAGTTGGCGACACCGTCTCCGATGGGCTTGGGATAGCGGGTGTGACCCAAAGCGCTCTCCGTGTTGCCGACCGGATTGCCCAGAAAACCTGAACAAAAAGCTCGACAATGGCCGATTGTATGGTGTATAGAGGCAACAGACAATAAGGAGGTGCCTGTGTACATAACGATCGACGAGCGAGATGGCCGGCCGATGTATCGCCAGGTTGTGGATGGAATCAAGGAGCTGATTGCTCGCGGTGAGTTACCAGCCGGATCAGGCTTGCCTCCAGTTAGGCAGGTAGCCGCCGATCTCGGCGTCAATCTCAACACCATTGCTTTTGCTTACCGTCAGCTCCAGAAAGAAGGACTTATCCGCATCAGGCATGGGTCTGGTGCGGTGGTCGTTTCTCACGTGACTGGGCAAACTGTAGAAGACCGGCAACACGCAAAGATCCGCGCAGCCCTAACGGATCTGCTGCTGGCGGGGTTAAGCCGCGCAGAAGTGCTGGCAATCGTTCAGAATGTATTGAATGGGTTGGTTAGTGAAAAGAGCCGCTGATCGAGCCTAAGGGAATTTGCTCCCTCCAGTCTTTGGAAATGAGCGGCCGGCCGAACTTGGACTGGAAACGCTGGGAACACCCTTGGATCTTCCTGATGAAGATGCACCTGCGGAAGTACCAGGGAAGTAGGATCTTGGGCTGTCGTAAAAAGAATCGCGGAGCCTCCAAGGGTAACGCCTGTAGAACGATTGGGAGTAGGAATTTCCATAGGGGGAACCCCATCCGGAATAGAACGGCAGGAACGTGTAGCAGCTTAGACTGCGATCATAAAACCAAAATCCACCAACTCGCGGCGAAAAGCGAAACGCCCAATCGCTGAGGAAGCCTGTGCGTAACATCATCCTGCGATCGCTGGCGCCGATTCGCTGATTGGCTTTCGCTATGGTTTGCGCCCGGTCTTTGCTCCAAATATCAAAGCTATCCACTTCCTTCTTTTCAGCGTCAGTCAGCTTTGCTACCGAATAAGAATTGCCGCTGAAAATCAACTTTTTGCCGCCGTTGATCTTGGCTTCAGGGTCCGACAAAAGCATCCGGCCTTTCCTGACGATTACTTCAGTCAGATCACCTGGAACCACATTCACTCGGTAAAGACCACGCCTCACGATGGCCATTTTCGCGTGTGGCGTTGTGATATTGATCATGAGCTCGGTGTCATCGGCGCCTGTCGCTTCGACAATGGCGGTTCCGCGAATCACCCGAACTTCCAGGTTGTCCAGGGTGTTGCTGGTCAACTCAAACTCGGAATTCTCCCCCACGCGCATGTATGAACCTGGATTGAGCAAGATCTCGACGCGTCCATCCAGTCCGGTCTTCACCACATCGCCACCCTCGAGGTTGTCTTTGATCGTGAGTGGTTCCCAAACATTGCTTCCCTTCGCCGACACTCCTGTTTTTCCAGTCACCGCGTTAACGCCGCCCGCCCGCGCTGAGATTACAAAACGCTCGCGACTTTGGCTGCTTACCGGCCCCTGGGCGAAGGTTGGAGCGATACTTAAACCTGACAGAAGGATGATGCCAAGTAAAAATTGGAATGGTGTGGAGGTTATATGCATGGAAGGAATCTCCTTTGAAACCCGACCCGAGACTGTGCTTTGGGGAGCTGGCCGCAACGTCATTATAGACCCGACTGGTTCTTTTACAAGCAATGATCCCCTATTACAGAGGTCAATTTTCAGTTTTCCGCGCGAGTAAAGTAGCCGCGCTTGGTGTGGGCGGTGACACCCGGGCGGCCGATTACCTGGACCGCAACACTCCGCCACTTTCCGTCTCGCACTGTGTTACTGGATCGGTAACCGAGGCTGTAAACAGTACCTAAGTCTTTGATTACCTGATCATAAACCTGGTCAAGATCCTTCAACTCTTTTGCGGGATAGACTTTTGTACCGCCAGTATCTGCCAGTTGCTTGAGCTGTTCGCGCGCGATCGCATAGGCGTTAGCGGTACTACGATGCCGTTTCACTTCCTCCTGTTCAGTATCCAGATAAACAGGAAAAACGACCGCATCCGACGCTCGCACCCGCTCCAACAGTTCGGCAAATGACGTCCGCGATCCGTCTCCGAAGACGTCGGGAAGCGCATTATCAACTCCGTCAGTCATTACCACCACCGCGCTCCGTCGCGGTCCTCTTTGCGCGGGAAGGACCCACTCGAGCACAAAACGTAGTGAATCATAGAAATTAGTGCCGCCAGCCGGATCTTCGATTTTTTTGATCGCTTTCTTCAGCGCTTCCCGGTCGAGTGTTAGCGGCGAGATGACATGTGCCGCATCGGTGAAAGTTACTACCGCGATGCGATCAATCGGCCGGGCCACTTCCACAAAACGTTTGGCAGAATTTCGGACAAGTTTAAGTTTCTTGGAACTTGATGCCGACAGGTCCAATAAGAGCACCAGATCAAAAGGCGCGCTCTCGCCCGCGAAGAAAGCGATCTCTTGCGGTTTCCCGTCTTCGAGAACGAGAAAGTCCGATTGTTTCAATTCCTCAACTGCATTGAGCGGATCCAGCCGCAGCACACTCACTTTCAGGTCGACAAGATCTGCATCAACGCGAATAACATCAGGGTCATCGGAAGTCTGGGCCGGAACCACGGCGGGGAACAGCACCAAACCGCTAACCATCAAGCCATACAAAGTCACTTTGCAAAAAAGTCTCATAGCGACGGCACTCTAATTTGCAAAGTATCCATGTTTACCTCGGGCGACTGCAGCGGGCCGGGCAACTTTTACGCGAATCGTTCGCCATTTTCCGTCGCGTGCCTTGTTCGTTGGTCGATAAGCAAGACTATAGACAGTGCCAAGATCTGCCACGACTCGCTCATAGGCGCCCGCAAGGTCTTCAAGCCGATCCACTTCATAAAACACGCCACCACCTGCTTCAGCGATTTCCTTCATGCGTTGATGGCTTTGATCGAACGCTTCGGGCTGCGTATCCAACGGGCTCAAAGATTCATATTCTGTGTTCAGCCACAGCGAATAGAGTACTCCATCAAACTCGCGCACCCGGCCGAGCAGCTCAGTGTAGCCAAGTTGAGAACCTTCACCCTGGACACCTTCCATCGAGCCATCAAGGCCGTCGCTCATGAGCACAAGCGCTGTGCGGCGGGAGCTGGTCGTGCCCCCCGGTATTTGCCTTAAGGCAAATTCCATCGCGTCGTAAACCTTAGTATCGCCGGTCGCCGTGTTTATAGCATTGACGCGTTGGCGCAGCAGTTCCCGATCCAACGTAAACGGGGAGACGAGGGTTGCCTGTGCTGCAAATGAAATGATGGCAATGCGATCAGACGGCCTGGCGGCGCTGACGAACCGCAGGGCCGCTGCTCGAATCAACGCCACCTTGTCACGCGTAGAACCGGAAACGTCAATCAGTAAAACCAAATCGAAAGGAGCTTCAGACGATTCAAACTGAACAATGTCTTGGGGCGCGCCATCTTCACGCAGTTCGAAATCGCTTTGAGTAAGTCCGGCAACGCCGCGACTGGTGGTGCGGTCTACGACGCTTACATTAACTGTGGTGAGTTGCGAATCGACCCGAATGATGTCGCCCTCGCTGACTTCTTCAGACTCTGAGGTAGTGGCTGGAACACCAGCCCCTTTGGCCGGTGTCGGGGTGGATAATTGCGGTGGCAGCGTCTGAGCGCGCGGCGAGTCTTTGGGAACCTCTGCCTGAGTCAATGTGATCGTACCGCGCTCGCTGTTGATTCTAAGGACTTGAGCGCCGTTCCCTTCCCGTGTTTCAAGCACGTGTCCACCAGAACTCACAGGAGCGGCGAGTTCCGACCGGATCACACCTGAACTGGATCGAACGTTGATATCTGCGTTGAGCGGGTTGGGCAAATCAGCACGAATGTCGCCAGCGGAGGACTTTAAGGACACGGAGGCCGGCAGCCCCTGAATCACTATCGCGCCTGCTCCAGTACTAATTTCCGCATGCACGCCCGCTGGCAGCTTGACCGTTAACGCGATTCCCACAGGCGGATCGAGTGGCGTGCGTACGACGGAGATCAGAAGCAGTTGATTCCGATTGTCGATAACAATCGGCGAGCGTCTAAAAGCGGCAGCGCCGCCATCGATAGTGGCCGCGACTGACACATACTTTTCGTTCCAAACCGTCGCCGTAATCGCTCCAAACGGGTTCTCCACCCGGACGCGGGCATCGGCTGGAACATCTATGCGAATGTCGGGAGCTCTGGATACAGAAATGGCGCGAGTCGTTGCGAAGCCGGCGGTCGCAATGTTCGCGATCAGCAAGAGAGCAAACAAGGGAGTTTTACAGAGCATTACCGCTAAAGTTTCTAAAACGTCGGGGATGTTGTGGAGAGAGTGTTGAAATAATAACGTGAGCCGGCGCCACGAACAATGCATCGATCCTTGTGAATCGCCATTATCGCTCAATCAAATCCAACATGGAGCCTTCTTCCGGCGGAGTTTCTTTAACAGGAGCGGTCGCGCTTCCGCCCATGTCGTTAAGCCTGAGCAGCAGGTTGTTAGCGTTTGTGGCATAAGGCATCGCCGCGTCTTGAGTAACGACACCTTCACGAATCATCTTCTCCAGCACGCCATCGAATGTTTGCATCCCTTCCTGATCACCTTGCTCCATCGCATCGATCAGCGACTTACCCTCCGATTCTCCCTTTTCAATGTACTCACGAGTTCGCATCGTTGATTTAAGGATCTCGACTGCGGCAACTCGCCCCTTACCGTCCGGCTTCGGCAATAACCGCTGGGAAACGATAAAGCGAAACGACTGCGCCACTCTCGTGCGAATGACTTTCTCTTCGTTCTTAGGGAACACGCCGATGATGCGATCCACCGTCTTCGCGGCGTCAATGGTATGCAGAGTGGATAAAACCAGATGTCCTGTTTCGGCAGCTTCGAGTGCCACTTCAATCGTTTCGCGGTCGCGCATCTCGCCGACAAGAATCACTTTAGGAGCCTGCCTGAGGGCTGCCCGCAGGGCGACCGCGAAATTTGGGGTATCCGAATGCAGCTCCCGCTGATGCACGGTTGAGTTTTTATGAGTGTGCAGAAACTCGATGGGATCTTCGATCGTCACAATGTGGTAGTACTGAGTCTCGTTGATCAGATCGATAATCGCAGCCAGCGTCGAGCTCTTGCCGCTGCCGGTCGGTCCAGTCACCAGCACGATCCCGTTCTTAATATCGACGATCTCTTTAAGCTGTTCAGGAAGATTAAAGTCACTGAACTTTGGCGGATGCATGGGAATCACGCGCATCACGATGGCGTGCGTACCCCGCTGCTTAAAGATGTTCACCCGAAAGCGTGCTTCGCCTGGCGCACTGAAGGAGAGATCAGCGGAGCCAGTCTTTTCCAGACTATCGAGCGCGGACTGTTGATTGCCGATGATCACTTTGGCGATTCCCGCTGTGTGCGCCGGTGTCAGTTTCTCGAGTCCCGGAATAACGACAGGTTGAAGCTTCCCAGCCAGCTCGATCTGCGGCGGGCGCCCGGGGGAAAAAATCAAATCACTGACTTTATCTGAAGCACTCAGCATCTGGCGCAATACAGTGATGAAGTTTGGTGGAGGCGGGCCACTTTCTTGAGGTGTTGAGGTGTTTGGCTGAGTACTCATTTTTTTCAAATGGGAACTTTTAGTGCGTGTTGTACGTCAAATGTGATGGAGAGTTCGTGACCAAAAAGAAACCTTTGGCTGGAACAAACCTGGATGTGCCGTGAGCCATCTAAAGATCGTTCGGAGGGACCGGGCAGCTCGAAAAAGTTCGGTCCAGATTTAACGAAGGAGGCGCGCAAACATGGCGACTTATAGAGACCCTGTAAGATGTTTTGCACCACTTGAAGTGGTCGAGCGCCTGCTGGAAATTCGTGCTGAAGCGGGTTATGCACCCGCCATTTATCTCCTTTCACCCGATGATTTGGCAGCATATCTCGACGCGTTTGGTTTCGACGTTTATGCTCTTTCCGAAGCCGAATCCGAATTTCACTTTGGGGATTATCGGGCCCCATTGGCGCCCGGCGGCGATCATGCTCATAACTCGATAACTACCCACTGAGGGATGGATTGCTGAATGATGAATGCTGAATAATGAATGATCAGTAAGAAGGGTTGGCGGTGAACAAAGCTCAACCTAATCACACATCAATCCGCATTCATCATTCCTCAATCCCCTTCCCCAATGCCTTAATTACAAAGAACGTTATATCGTCAGTCGCGCCTTGCCCCTGGGTCCACGCCAACACGTCACGTTGCACCATCGCGATCAATTCCTTGGCGCTCAAGTGACTTGCCGCCTTAACTGATTCCGCTAATCGCGCCCGCCCAAACTCATCGCCTTCGAGATTCGCCGCTTCGGTAACACCGTCAGTGTACAGTACGAACACTTCGTTGGGTTCGAGCGTCAAATAATATTCGTGATACCGAGTGTCACGAAATATGCCGAGCGGGATGTTGCCCTTATCCAAGAACTTGCTGTTTCCCTCACTATCCAACAAGAGCGGCGGGTTGTGACCCGCGTTGGTGTAAGAAAGCGTTTTACTCGATGCGTCGAAGACACCATAGAAAGCTGTCACGTACTGATTTCTTTCGATCGACTCCCAAAGTAGATAATTCACCTTCGCCATCGAGATGTGGGGTGAATAGCCTATGTGAGTTGCGGCTCGAAGACTGGCTCGCAGAAACGCCATCAACAGTGCGGCCGGAACTCCTTTTCCCGAAACATCAGCGACAACCAGGCCAATCTGATCGTCGTAAATCTGCACCCAATCGTAATAGTCTCCCGACACTTCTTCGGTCGGAAAGTTGTAGGCGCTGATGTCGAAGCCCTCAAGCTTCGGATCGCTCGGCGGCAGTAACTCCAATTGGACCTGCCGAGCCACTTCCAGTTGGCCTTGCAAACGTTTCTTTTCGATCAACTGCTCATGAAGCATCACCTTTTCGATGATTATCGCCACCTGCGACGCCAAGAGCTTCAGAACCTCCAGATCGTCGCTGGCATACGCATCCAGCTCGTCGCTCTCCAGATCGAAAACACCGATCACCTCATCATTCGAGATGATTGGCGCCACCATTTCTGATCGCGTTTTTTCCCTGGCGTTAAGGTAGAGAGGATCTTCGCGGACGTCGGGAGAAATTCGCGCCTGTCCAGTGAGAGCGACATTTCCAACTATTCCCTCGCCCAGCTTTAAATGCAGGTCCGACAGTTCGTCGATGTCATAGCCGCGGACCGCTTCGGTGTGAAAGACCCGCGCCTCGTCATTACTTTCAACCGGCGCCTGACTGGCGCCACTTAAAATGAAAATACCGGCAGCGTCGTACGGGATGAGAGAATCAAGCGTGTCCATCACCAGATTGAGGATTTCCTGAAGATCGAGTGAGCGACTGATCTTCTTGGTGATGTCGAGCAGCATCCGCAATTTGTCGGTCGTTGTTAGACCCTGCTTGCGTGGCTCTGTTAGCTGTTCTGCCATGGTTTTCGCTTTAGTGTTGAAGGCTATGAAAAGCCGCCACAATTGGCACAATGATTATAAGGGTTACGGCTTTAAGCAGAAACCTCAATCCGTTGCGTTGTTGGCGATTGCTGACTTGTAGGTCTTCCAGAGTCGCGTGACTTTCAAGCGGTATTCAATCAGATCCTTACTCACCTGGAAGTGCCTGGCTATTTGCGAGGCTTCCCGACCCTTCAAAACCAGCCTGCGAAGCGCGCCATAGGGCACGAGGGCCGCAGCACCAGTCGCGTAGGCGGCTTCTTCATCGGCTTTCCGGTAATCCCGGGCCAGGGTCTTTCCGCGTTGGTCATTCGCGATAATCGCCAACCGATTGGCCTGATGACCTAGAAAGACGTGGCAAATCTCTTCCATGAGCGTGGCGTTGGTTCGGGCCCTCCCGTGGGTAGGGTTGAGGATTACAATTTTCCGCCCGTCCGGAAGGGCGCGTGAAGTAGCTCCACCCGACCACTCCTCCGCAGCTGGTCCCAACAAATGTTCGCGGGCTTGCTCGCTGAGGCCTTTAAGTTTCGCGATATCGACTACGACTAGATTTGCGAATTGGGCCAGGGCAAAAGGATTAAGTGGAACGTCGGGAGGGATACGCGCAAAATCGCGGAGACCGATGGCTTGCAACTCAAAATGACGCCATTTGTCGCCGGGAGGTAATTCAAGCAGAGCCACCGAACTAATCTAACTTGTTATGCGAACAGTGTCACTGCAGGCGTACTGGTTGAGTTTAACGCTGAAAGCGTTCGCCAATTTCAGCCCAGGGCCGGGGTCCCCGTGCGGGCATCCCGCACGGGGTGGTAGCGTTGTGCTTTGGCAACCCTGGGAAGACGCCCCCATTTACAGAAACGCAAACCCTGAAAGGGTCCCGTAGCAGTATAAAGATCCGTCGCAACCCCTTCAGAGTTGCGACAAAACAAACATGCACCTCATCCCCAGGGTTTCAAAGCAAACCCTTGGGCTGAAATTAGCCAACGCCTTCGGCGTTAAATTCAAACTGCAACAGTGTCAGTGCACACAGACTAGCGCCGCTTGCGCGCGGTCTTTTCCGGTTCGCTGCGGCTGAATTGGGTATAGGCGACACGGAAAAGTTCCGATAAGGCAGTCGCTGTCTCAGGAGTGAGGTTGCGGTCAGCGCGTAGGTGAGCTTCTACAATTTCTGGCGTCGATTCACGAGCGAAATAAACGATCGCCGCTGCAGCTCCGCTGTCGGAGTCGCCAAGAATCCGTTCCATTGGCACGTCCAACCACTTCGTCAGTCTAGCGATGTTATCCGCGTCGGGCTTGCCTGTTCCGTTTTCAATACGCGACAAGGTCGAGGCAGAGACAGTGGTTTCATCGGCGACGTCGCGCAGACTCAATCCAAGGCTTTCGCGCTTGCGCCGAATCGCTCGCCCTAACTCCTCGGTTTTAACTAGGGTCTTAGTGTTTCGTTTCATCGGATACAGACCTGCTACCGCTGGCAATGTATCACGGCGCGGTTTTAGACGCAAGACTTTGTTTTATTGCTGCAACACAGAGATGGAGCAACTCGAGATTGAGGAGTTGCTGAAGGACGGTAATTTTAGGGTTGGGTTCTTTGACGCGCGGACATCGCCAAATCGCGAGCGCGGGGTACGACTTCGATTGCCCGGGCCACCTGCTGATCGTCTCCGGTAACAAAAACCCGATCAGCCATCACTCTTCCATAGGCCGCAGTTACGATATTGAACCGCAACTGCAATTCGACGAAGGAACGGTTCGCTTGAATCAGTGAGGAGAAGCTCTTAAGGCTGGGATCAGAAACGACAAAATCGGTGAACGCTCTGAAGAGTGGATCCGTAATCGCAAAGTCTGTTGCCTGCAGATCGTGATCGAAGACGATCGCCTGTTGCACGCGATAATTGTCGAAACCATTGATGCGGCCGTTAACAAGCTCTCGGGAGAAAGCAAAGATCGGACTAAGCAATCTTCTCTGTCCCGGGCTGATCAACTTTGCATTAACAACTTCATCCGGCGCGATTCCGCCGCCACCGTAAACAGCGCGACCAGTGTCGGTCTTCTTTTCAGGTCCGGCTTGTTTGTTTCTTTGATAATTTTGATCGAGCCGATTTGAACCGCCGTGTGTGTAGTAATCGTAGAAGCCGCCGTTGGAATAGTCGCGCTGAATCAAGCGCCCCGAAGGCGTGAAATATTTTGCCGAGGTCAACGTCAAACCGGCGCCATACTCGAGCGGAATGATGCTCTGCACCAGTCCTTTTCCGAAACTGTTCCTACCAACTATTAGCGCGCGATCATGATCCTGCATCGCTCCCGCGACGATTTCAGAAGCGGAGGCAGTGCTCTCGTTAATGAGAATTACCAGGGGAATCAGATCAGGAGAACTGTTGCGCGAATAGTAGGTATTGTCGCGTAAGCCATTTCGACCCTTTTGCGTCAAAATCAGCTGACCCGCCGGCAGAAAGAGCTCGGCAACGTTAATTGACTGATCTAAAAAGCCACCGGGATTGTTTCGCAGATCCAACACCAGCGAGGTCATGCCTTTGGCGCGCAACTTCTCCACTGACATCTGCAGTTCCTGGGTTGTGGAGTAGTTGAAACCGCGAGTCATATCCACATAACCGATTCCCGGCTTCAACAAATAGCTGTCAGGAATGGAGGGCTGAGGCACGGCGTCGCGAGTGATCTCAACGGTGCGTACACGTTTATCAAGCGCCCGTTCAATCGTGATTTTGACGAGCGACCCACGCGGGCCGCGAATCTTGTCCCTCACCTCAGCTGAAGGGCGGCCCGTCATCTTCACGCCATCAACAGCAATGATTCGATCTCCAAAGCGCAAACCGGCGCGATTCGCCGGCGCGTCGGCAAACGTAGCTATGATGAACGTGTCCGCGTCCTTACCGACTGTGTAGTTATAAATCGAGGCGCCGATGCCCAAATACTCTGAACGCTGGTCAGTTTTAAGCTCCTCAAATTCTTCGCGATCAAAATAATTCGAATGTGGATCAAGAGACCGCAGCATCCCAATGATCGACGACTTAAACGCCGCGTTGTAATCGACCCTCTTGCCTTCGACGTAATTCTCCTTGATTAGTTCCAATGCCTCTTCAAAGTCACGCTCAATTAAGGGAATAACATTGGCGGCGCCGATGCGCGAACCGCGACGGCTTGGAGCCGGACCGCTAGTTGGCGGCCTCGTCGCTGAGCTGGTACCTGGCGATTGCTGTGGTTGGGGTTTCTGTTGAGAGAAAACGAAACCCGGCACTGAGAGAGTGAAGATGATTAGGAGGATTACCGCTTGCAAAGACAACTTTTTCACTACTGTTTCACCATTAGACCTAAAAGTATTTGTCGACTCAACCTGCCAATACTTCAGCACGGCCAAGATCATACTAACGGATGCCTTTCAGGCGGGCAAGGATGCATTTATGCGGTGACGACGCACCGCTATTAGCTGGCGCCGCGTGTGTCTTTTGAGAGAGGCTGTTCTCTAATTGCCAGATTCAAGCTGACAAATACGATTGCACTACGTAGTACCCCGGCTTGACGGGCATTCGAAGCCATCCGTAGAATGAACCTAATCGCGGCAAAACACGTAGGTATCATAGAAAGTCTAACTCTCTTGAATATCTAAGGAGTCTTTTGATCATGAGTAGTCCATACCAACGGGAAGAACAGCGAGTGACTGAAACAGTCGACGATCTAATGGTTCGCGACGATCAGGATCCTAACTCTGACGAGAACGAACGCACTGCTTCTTCCGTACGAGATATCGCGTCACGCATCCCGGAGTCACTGAGCGCGATTGGTCGTGATATCAGCCGTACGATCGAGCGAGCGATGTCAGCCAAAGACGATTATGTGGTTGCCGTTAAAATTTCTCCGGAAGCCCAGGACAAGCTGGAACAATTGGTCCAGGCGGGCGTCTTCCGCAACCGCGCTGAGGCAGCCGGCTTTCTGATTGATGAAGGCATCAAGACTCAAGCCGCCCTGTTTGGGCGCGTCGAGCAAAAATTGGCCGAAATCGAACGCTTGCGCGCTGAATTGCGCGGGATGATTACCGATAAACCGATCTAAATAACCGGCGGGTTAGCTCGGCTCCCCAACCGAAGTGAATTCTCCCCGAAAAGGAGATAACACGCCCACAAGAGAGTTAGGCGAATCGAGACAAACGTGGCAGAAACTTTCCAACTCCCGCAGACACCAATCAAACAATTCACACTCCCCAACGGACTCCGCGTCATCCTCTCCCCGGATAATGCCGTGCCTGTTGTGTCCGTTGCTGTTTATTACGACGTAGGTTCGCGGAACGAGAGGACAGGGCGAACGGGTTTCGCTCATCTTTTTGAGCACATGATGTTTCAGGGCTCCGAAAACGTTCCCAAGGCTGCGCACTTCCAGCACATTTTTAATGCTGGCGGAACAATGAACGGCACCACTTCTACCGAGCGGACTAACTACTACGAAACTCTGCCGGCGAATCATCTGCCACTCGCGCTTTGGCTCGAGAGCGACCGCATGCGTTCGCTTAAGGTAACTCAGGAAAATCTCGACAATCAGCGCCAGGCTGTCCAGGAAGAAAAACGGCTGCGCTATGACAATCAGCCTTACGTCAACGCCTTCCTGCGTATCAACGAGCTGATCTTTTTGAACCCAGCCAATGCTCATTCGACAATCGGTTCCATGGAAGACCTGGACGCAGCGACGATTGACGATGTGAAGGAGTTTTTCCGAATCTTCTACGCTCCTAACAACGCCGTCCTGACGATTGCCGGTGACTTTGATGAACAAGAAGCGCGATCACTGGTGGAGCGGTACTTCGGGAGCATTCCCAGTCAGCCAAAGCCACCGGAAGTGGACGTCAGTGAGCCGGAGGAAGTAGCGCAAACTCGCGAAGTTTTCTACGACAAATTGGCCCCCTCAGCAGCGTTTGTTTTGGGTTGGAAGATCCCACCGCGACGCACTCCTAAGTACTACGCGCTGGCGTTAGCCGGCGATCTCCTGTTTGAAGGCGACAGCTCGCGCCTTTACCAAAAGTTGGTTAAGGGTGACGAATCGGTAGTGTCGATACAGGGTGGCGTAGATGAACGGCGCGGGCCTTCTGCCTGGTACATCTTCGCTTTGCCAAAACCCGGGGAAGAGGTCGGGTCGATTCGTGATCAGATTTTTTCCGAGATAAGTAACCTGGCGACAGAAGGACCCAGCGCGGAGGAGATGGAGAAGCTGCGCAACTCCTTATCCAACGACGCAGTGCGCGGCCGCCAGTCGAGCATGTACCGGGCTCAACGCATCTCCGAATATGCACTTTATGACGGCGACCCCCAATTGTTCGATTCCGAGTTGAGCATCTATCTTTCAGTGACTGCCGACGAGATTAAGAGTGCAGTCAGCGAGTTTCTCGATGTTGAAAACCGAGTCGTACTAGACATCATTCCCGCCTCCATCTCTGAAGAGTTTGACGAGACGGAACCGGCCGCGTCTGTGCTCCCACCTGGAGAACCGCAGCAGCCGACTTCTCCCGCAGCGCAAGTGCCCCCGCGACCGCCAGTTAAACCAACAGTGGGAACTGTAAGGGCAGCCGTGTTGCGCGATACCGATCTCGGCACGGGAGAATTAGAGCAACCGTCAGACTCACCAAAACCTACTGAACGCGTCTCCGGACCTTTACATCCGTAGCTATGACATTACAGGAACAATTCCGCCAACAGGCGCCCGCGCCTTTACCACCGCGATCTATTCAACTACCGACGGCTGTCGAAGCAACTCTGAAAAACGGCCTTGCTATAGTCGTAATCCCAGACGCCCGATTGCCGCTCGTTAGTTATCGCCTTGCATTGCGGACCGGCGACGCACACGACCCGGCCGGCCTTCCGGGGCTGACGGACTTGCTCACCGGACTTCTGACTGAAGGGACAGCAAAGCACAACAGCCGTGAGATTGCTGATTTGGTCGCCAACATGGGTGCGACATTAAACGCCGGGGCGAACTCCGACTACACGACGATAGCCGCTTCGTCGCTGGAAATCTTTCACGAACGTATTTTTGATTTGCTGGCAGACGTTACTTTGAATCCGTCCTTTCCGGAAAATGAAGTAAAACTGATCAAAGAGAACACCAAAGAGAGTCTGCGTCAGCAGCGCGCTCAACCGTCGTTTCTTGCGACCGAGATGGTTTCGCGAATCATTTTTGGCCGGCATCCCTACTCCCATATTGCGCCGACCCTGGATTCACTGGAAGCAACGACGCGCGAATCGATTGTGGAGTTTCATCGTTCCCAATTTGTTCCCAATAATGCGGTCCTGGTCGTCGCCGGTGATATTGATCCGGACGCGCTGATTCAACGGGCCGAGGGTCTCTTTGCGGATTGGAGCGGTGGCGAGCTGGCGCGGGACAGCTTCCCGGAACCGCCAAAGCGTACCTCGCGCGCAGCATATCTCGTCGACCGGCCGGGCTCGGCGCAATCAAACATCGTGATTGCCAATGGCGGTGGTATTACACGCACCAGCCCTGATTACTTTCCGATGTTGCTGATGCACACCGTGCTTGGGGCCAATGCCTCGTCACGGCTCTTCATGAATTTGCGCGAAGAGAAGGGCTACACCTATGGCGCCTATTCCAGCCTCGACGCGCGACGTGATGGCGGATCGTTTCGAGTTAGCGCTGAGGTTCGAACGCCGGTCACTGAAGACTCTCTAAAAGAGTTCTTCTTCGAGTTGGGTCGCATTCGAAACGAACCAGTGTCAGAAAAAGAGATAGAGGATGCGAAATCTTACCTGACGGGGGTTTTTCCGATTCGTCTTGAAACTCAGGAAGGTTTGATTGAACAAATAGTTCAAATCAAAATGTTAGGCTTGCCGAACAATTATTTGGAGACCTACCGCCAGAAAATTCAGGACGTGCAGATTGATGACGTGCAACGCGTTGCTAATAAATACATTCGACCAGACGAGGCCGCGATTGTGATAGTTGGGGATGGGGCCGAAATCACTCAGCAGGTAAAACCGTTTACAGAGGCGGTGGAAACGTACAACACGGCAGGGAAACGAGTTGGCGACTAGTAACGCTTGCTAGTCGAGCAACGCATTTGGGCAAAACTTCATCACAATCGTCGAGGTTAACGGATCTTCGCAGAGTATAGCGAGGACCTTAACTCTCGGTTCCTCCTGATTTCGCCCGGCACGGCCAACATGCCGGGCGGTTTTTTTGCGTTTACCTCTCGTAGCGGAGAATTGTGCCGTTACTGCCCACTGCCCAGCCAGTTTTCTTCTGAAATTGGAGCGCATATAGATTGTGAGAGATCCTGGCATCCTGCGTCAGCCAACTTTGACCGCCGTCCCCTGTTCGCAGGATCGTGCCGCCACGGCCAACAGCCCAAGCCTCGTCATCATTTACGTACTCGACGCTTAACAGCGTTGCCGGCACATTTGTTTTGACTGCCGTCCAATTAGCGCCTCCGTCCATAGTTCGAAGCAACGTTCCCTTTGCGCCGACAGCGAGGCCTTTCTTGTCACCTCGAAAATCAACGTGATAGAGCGTCAGAGTGGTGCCGGAGTTCTGCCGCGTCCAGGTATCACCAGCGTTATCCGTATAAAGGATTGTCCCGCCGTCACCGACGATCCAGCCGCGCCGGTCATTGTCGAAATCGACGTGAATTAATTCCGAGCTGCTGGGAGCTCGTTGGCGCTGCCAGGTTTCCCCAGCGTTATCCGTATAAATCAAAATGCTATCGACGACGCCGATCTCGTTTGCTGATCGAGCCGACGACCCAGCCTTTCTTCTTCGACGGAAAGCGAATGCAATAGAGCTCTACTGCGGCGCCATCAAATTCACTCGGCGCAAATCGCCGCGCCTCAGACCACTGCGTTCCCTCATCCTCAGTCCTAAAAATTGCATTGCCGGCGATCAGAAAGCCGCGCTCTTTGTCCCGGAAATAGATGTCGTTGATCGCATCTGTGGTCGCAACTCGCTGACTAGTCCAGGTAACGCCGCCGTCTTCCGTACGGATCAAAAATCCATCGTCGCCGCCAGCCCAGCCGCGCTTGCTGTCGAGAAAAAAGACCGTATTTAACTCTTGTTTTGCGGGCGCAATGCGAGTCGCAACCCATCCTTGTTGCGCGAATACCGCAACAGCCGCCAGCGAAAACGCTGCCGCAACTATCACAGTACGCCTAAGATTTTGCTTGTTTCCCAACTTCATTGTGATTCCCCGACTGACCGATTCCTTGAATGGTTTAGACACTGAAAGTTCGCAAAAACTTTCAAGCCACACTTGATTGTAATTTTGTTTGGTCGCTTCTTTGTACCTTAGTTCGAGCATCAAGACAAGATTTCAAGTTGAAAGAACATGAGCCACGCATTCAACTAATGAACACGTGGCCCAATCGCAAAACCAACAGAGATGCCGAAAGCCAATTGATACAGGTAGGCGCCGGACTAGTCAGCTTATTGCCCGCTAACTCGATAAACCCGGCCCTCATAAACCACGATCACTTTCTCGCCCAACGCGAAGAAGTCAGCTAGTCGCGGTTTCTTAGTCAGTAACTCGAAATACTCGTCGCTGCCAAACTTGAGAGTAGTTTCCGGAAGCTTGGACTCCGGCTTGAACTCTGCATCAGTCCAAAATTCATTGCGTAGATGGAAAGTCTTACCGCCAACAGTTCGCACTGCTGCCGACAGCGAATCCTTTTCGTAGCGTACGGCATCCTGTTGCGACCTTGCGCGTTTGCTTTCCTGGACACCGACAGTTCCGGTCATCACTCGAGCATCAGCAGCCGCGGCGGGTCGCGGCGGCGCAGCATTCCCCAAAGCCCTGCCGACCCTTCCCGATGTGGAAAGCTGCGTGATTTGCTGTGGCCCTGCACCCGGCTCCAACGCCAGGTAAGACGTGTATGGAGTTACGATTCCATAACGCGTGCCGAGATCCACCACTTCTTCACGCAATTCAGCGGCTTCACCGTTAGTGCGAATTTGTTCCATTAACCAACCAACTCTTCTTGTAGCCCACAACCGCGGCAGAAAGTCGTTTGCTTCCTCACGCAACGGATAACGCTGATTGTTATAGACAAATTCTTTGTTGCTCCCACCTGACTTTCCGCTCAACTGCAGGCGTACATAATCCATCGCAACAGCATTTCGATAGCGTCCGATCAGCATCACCTGGGAGCCTCTGAATACATCCGGCAAAACTCGCGGATACACCAGGTCCGTTTCCACGCCCGCCATATCCAGACGCAAGTCCGTTAACACCGGAGAGTTCACCTTGGCAAAGAAATTGGAAACCCTTGCTTCGAGATCTTCTTTTGGCTCGACATAGTCGGCCACGCCGCCATTGTCAGCGGCGAGCTTGTCCAGCAGCGTAGTGTTGACGTTGTAGCCGACGCCGAAACTGAACAGTCGCAAGCCGGGAATTCGCGCCTGGCTGGCATTGTCGAGAATGCGGGCCGGATTGGTTTCGCCGGCAGTCGGTAATCCGTCAGTCATGAAAACAATCATCTTGGGACGGTCGCCCACGCGAAATTGACGCATAGCCGCGAGTACCGCTTCGTTGATATTGGTTCCACCTACTGGTCGGAGCGCCTGCACAAATGCTTCGCCTCGTTTGCGGCCTTCATCGTCCGCCGCGATCAACCCCGACTCCAGCAGACGCTCCTCACCAGCGAACGAGATCACATTAAATCGATCCTTAGGACGCAAGATCCTGATTCCATAGAGCAGCGCGGCGCGCGCCTTTTCCATCTTTCCTTCTTCAGCCATGGAACCGGATGTGTCCAGCACAAACACGACGTCCTTTGCCGCATACTCTTGTTCCGACCAATCATCTTTAGGTGAAATCATCAGGAGGAAGTAGCCATCTTTACCTGCTTCTCGATGCGTCAGGAGGCTGACGCCAAAGTCCTGGTTGGAAAGAGTGTAGAAGAGTTGGAAGTCTTGCGGCTCTTGTCCGCTGGCCGACTCAAACGAGATCGCAGATTTGCGTTCGCCGTTTCGCGTAACCGAAATTGCATGGCTGGGCGAATAAATATTTCGCACAGGCTCTTTGCTGTCCAACTCAATACGTCCGGCTATCGAGCCAATCGTTGTTGATTGGCGGCCAATCCCCAGCGGATATCGATAAGCAACCGTTCCTGACTCGGCGCGCAAAACTTGTGAGTAAGTGAGTTCTAATTTCTTGTCGGAGTGTGGCGCAATCGGAAAGATGCTGGCTTGAAAAAGATCCTTGCCGGCATATTCAAGCAGCCCCGGATCGCGCTGGCGCCGGACGATTTCGTCATAGATTCGACGCGCTTCTTCGCGAGATCTCACCTCGCCGACAAGCCTTCGGTCGCCATCCCAGATCGCAAATTCAACAATCGATGCCGATTCCGGGATGGGAAACAAATAAGTTCCTTCCAGCGTTGCGTCAGTATCATTTCTGAACACTTGCTCGAGATGAGTGGTTGCCACTTGCGAAACAATCTTCGTGTCGATCTTGATCGATTTGATTGGAAGCGTACGCGGCAACGTCACCGGCGGCAGTGGCCGCGGCATTCGCGGACAACGATTGCACGGGCCCGGAACGATTACGCCTTGCGCGCTTACTGGTGAAGTGCTGGCAAAAGGAGCTATGAGCAGGAGCAGGCTAACGAGCAGAAGGGATTTGGTACGCATAGTGACCTCAAGAACAGAGTTGCGGTTACCCGCTTTACTGACGATAGAACGGCTAAGTTGAGGCTTCTTGCATCAAAAGTACCTTTTTGACTGGCGTGCTAGTTTTGAAAAACAGTAGGGGCGGCAGCTTCCTAGTGCAAATCGCGGAGGCGCTTGTTTGTAAGCGTAATGATCGTAATGTAAATCACGATCGCCAAACCACCGGCTGTCACTGCCACCGGAGCCCCAAAGCGGTGGGAAACAACACCTGCGAGCAGATTTCCAATAGGCATCGCCCCGACAAACGAAAGAATGAACATGCTCATGACGCGGCCCCTCATGCGATCGGTCACAAGCTTTTGCAGCAAGGTATTGGTGACGGCCACTGACGTGACAATTGCGAAGCCAACACCAAACAGAAAGATGAGCGACAAAGGCAACCAGGTTGACTGCGCAAATACGATCAGGCAGATCCCGAAGAAGAAAGCTCCTCCCAGAACGGACCAGCCCTTTCGTTTGAAGTCGCCCAGGTACGCCAGCACCAGCGCCCCGAGGAACGCTCCGGCGCCGGCTATTCCCATCATCCAGGCCAAACCGGACGCGCCCAGATGAAAAATGTCGCGTGCGAAAATAGGCACCATCGTCAGATATGGTGCGCCGAAGAGACTGGTCGCCGCCGAGATCGAAAGCAACGAAGAAACGCGCGGTCGCTTTTTCACGTAACGAACACCATCGATCAGGTCCTGCCAGAGAGCGCGACGGTCCTTCACTGAGTGGGCGATCGGCTTTTGTTCGTCGAAACGAACCAGACTTAACGCCACTACAACAGCGATGAAGGAAATTCCGTTGGCATAGAAACAACCTGCCAAGCCAAAAAACTTGAACCCGACGGCCGCCGCCACCGGACCCACGACGCGAGAGAGTTGAAATTGAGAAGAGTTAAGAGCGACCGCGTTGGCGAGATCTTCGCGTCCTACCAGATCATAAGTCATCGCTTGATAAGACGGACCGGCGATAGCCATGCAGCATCCCGTTATGAACGAGAACGCTAACACCATGGATAGATTCACGAGCATGTGTGCCTACCAGGATGGCGAGGGCAAAAGCTGCTAGCCCCGCAACGACTTGCGTGTAGAGCAATAAGCGACGTCGATCAACAAGGTCGGCGAAAACACCACCGGCAAGTGTTAGAAAAAATCCGGGCACTGTCGCCATAAAACCGTCAAACCCAAGCCAGAAAGCGGAATCCGTAAGTTGGAGGACCAGCCAGCCTTGAGCGACGGCCTGCATCCAGGTGCCAGTGTTAGAGAGAAAGGCGCCAATCCAGAACTTCCTGTAATTCGCGTGCGAGAGCGCGCGAAACATCGCAGTGCGGCGCTTGGGAGGTGGCTGCGTTGGCGAGACTTCCTGGACTTCTAAAACCATGCTGTTGCGTCTGGGCTTGCGTTGCCGGGAACTGCTATAAAAAGTGATTGACCCCGCAGGGGTCAAAGTTATTAGCGTGGGGCAACGCCCCACGGAAACCAAACGATCGACATCGACCCTGTAGGGATCGAAGATTGGTACGACCCCTTCAGGGTCGATAGCCTGTTATTATTAAGTTCCCGTGGGCCTTGCCCACGGCTACTAACTTCGACCCCTCCGGGGTCGCCACCATCTTATTTTTAGAATCGTCTACTCACTTTATTCTAGTGAGTTAAGGTTTGTGTAACAATCAATTGCCGGTCAACTTCAACGGGGGTCCTTTTATGAACAGATTGTTACTCATCAGCTTGATTACTATCTTCAGTGTTGGCTCTACAATGGCGCAAACCGAGAAAGCAACGCCCTCACCCACGCCAATGCCCAGCCCGCAAAGCAGCGAAGCCACGACTCCGGCAGCTAATCCTGCCGATGTTGGATCGATCGATGCAATCATCGCCGCCGTCTACGATGTGATATCAGGACCTGCCGGCAAAAAACGCGACTGGGATCGCATGCGCTCGCTGTTTATGCCGGGAGCGCGCTTGATTCCGACCGGTCCGCGGCCGGGCGGCGGTTATGGCTCGCGCGCTTTAACAGTTGAGGATTATGTCACGCGCGGAACTCCACTTTTCGAGAAGGAAGGTTTTTTTGAAACTGAGAGCGCGCGCCGCACTGAGAGCCTTCGGACAGATTGCTCATGTGTTCAGCACGTATGAGGCTCGGCATTCTGCGAATGATGCGAAGCCATTTGTGCGCGGCATTAACAGTATTCAATTGATGAACGATGGGAAGCGCTGGTGGATTGTCACGATCTTTTGGCAAGCTGAGGATGAGAAGAATCCGCTTCCGGAGAAATACCTTAAGTAGTCCAATGCCCAATGTCCAAGGTCAATGTCGGAATCGGTGATTGGAATGCTTTCATCGATGGTCGTCTTCGCTGGTCCTTCACTCGGATTTCGTCGGCGGACTTTGGACCTTGGACCTGGACCTTGGACTCTTCTGCCACACGCCGAAAGCGATCCGCCGCCACCCCCACGGCGCTCAGCAACGATCTCGGCGAGTATTGCCAACGCGACTTCCTCCGGCGTCACGGCGGCGATATCCAAACCAATCGGCGCACGCACCTTATCCAGTCTCTCTGTCGCGATGCCAGTCGCGCGCAGCCTCTCCAACACAATGTTTGTTCGGCGCTTGCTGCCAATTAGCCCAACGTAATCAGGTTCCGAGTTCAACACGGCACGCAGACACTCCTCGTCCTCCGCATGGCCTCGCGTGACGATCGCCACGGAAACGCCATGCCCTTCTCCAATGGCAGCGCTTGCCGCCTCCGACCAGCTTTCGGCAGCCACTAGCTCGATTAACGCATCTGGAAAACGTTCGCGCGTGACAAACTCGGAGCGATCGTCGATCAGAGTCGCGCGGTAATTGGCAAAGCTCGCGAGCTTAGCGAGTGCTGCTCCCACATGACCCGCCCCAAAAATCACGATCCGCGGCTCGGGTTGAATTCGCTCGAACAAGATTCGCGTCGCGGCGAATGACGTTAACTCAGGCGCAAAGTCGCTCACTGGAAATGTGTGTGCCTCATCACGCGTTGTTAAGAACTCCTCTGCAAAATTAACGACGGCTTCATTAAGCTCCGGGGCGCCAAGGTCACCGGAAGTTTTGCCAGTGCTTTCGACGAGAAGCTTGTTACCAACTTTCACAGAACCCTCGATTATTGTTGCGAGTGCCGCGATGCCGCCGCGCCCAAGCACTTCCAGGATCGCGGCGTTGACACCCGCGGGTGCCGGCCTGTTCGTGAAGTTTGACATTGAACGAAGCGATTCGTGGTGAGGACTACTTGGAGGACGACGGCTTTAGCAGGCCAATCGCGGTGGCCGCGCGCCGCGCCAGCCACAGCGGGCCAACCAGTAGATACATGGGATTCTTAAAGAATGCCGGCTGATTACCTTCGATGGCGTGTCCCACAAATTGCAGAACCCAACCAATGATGAAAAACGCCAACGCCCAGCGCCAGTTGAAAAAAAAGATTGGCAAGGAAAGCACGATCAGCGGAATCCCAATGCTGTGGGTCAGTTTATTGAGCGGATGCTGATGCTTGGCTTTGTAATTTTGAATTAGTGAATCGGGCATGACTGGATTTCCGATTGGCGATTGCCGATTGCCGATTGGATCGGCGGTCCGCCTAACTAGTTATTTTGAGAGTGGGACAACGAAACTTGGTAGCCAATCTTCAATCGGCAATCGGCAATTGGCAATCTAAAAAGATTTCCATCGTCCCGCCGCAAACCATCCCCTCTTCGCTGGCTTCTTCAGCTGTCAATGAGAAGTGATGCAGCGCCGATTGTTTTGAACGCATTGCTTCGCGCGCTTCGGCCCAAACCTCGGCCTCGATACAGCCCCCGCCTACTGTCCCCGCAGCTTGGCCGTCTTCGAAGAAGAGCATTTTTGCGCCGCGCCGTTGCGGCGTCGAACCGCGGGTGTGGGCCACCGTGGCCACCACTACGCACTCGCCACGTTCGTTGGCGGCTTCAATCATCTTGTAAAGATCTGGTTGGCTAAGCGAACCCATGGAAGCAGTAGTTAACCAATCACGGCTTTTCGCTGCGAACTGGTTGCGTTTCGGTAGCGGGTGGTGGAGTCGCGTCGTTCTGTTGCAAACGGCGCCGCAGCATATCGACCTCCGCGTCCGCATTCGCAACCGCGGTTTCCAGACGGGCTCTGCTCGTCTCTAAAATTCTGATTTGCACCTGCAGCCGAGCTTTCTCACTCTCGAGCTGTCGCCGCCGTGCCTCTCGTGCTTCTTCCGGACGAGTTGTGCCATAACCCGCCATCGAGCGCTCGATGTTTTCGGGCTTCACCGCATATTCAACTTGATCCAGTTGGGCATGAAAGTCAGCTAACTTTGTTTCCGTCTCTAACTGTTGCTGGCGCAACGACTCCGAACGCTGCTCGGCGCGCGTCAGCCGCTCCATGTCTAACAGCGAACGATCGTTGCCCTGCATCTGCGTCAGCTTATCAGTCAAACGGTTGACCTGATTCGATAGGGCGTTGATTGTTTGCTGCATATCTTCATCAGGAGTTGTGGCCTTTTTCTTTCTTGCCTTTGCCGTATCTCCTCCTGCCGTGGATTCGCCAGTCGTCTCGTCTGCTGTGCTGAGGACAGTGGGATCGGCTGTCGAACTTTGTTCTTCGGCAGGTGTAATTACCGGATTAGTAATTACCGGCCGCGTCACTCGTCGAGAGCGGCGCTTACGGCGCGTTTGGGCTCCCGCGTCCACGAAAGTCAAACCTATCACCACAGCCAAAACCACTAAAACCGCAACCAGGCGAACATATTGCTGCATACAAACTCCCCTATCACTCAAACTTAACGTCAAGAGTACGCTCGGTGAGGAGATGCTTTCAAGCGCCCACAGGCTGCTTCGCGTATCCAGCAACTACACGACTCGCAAGCTGCCTCGTTCCAGAAAGGCTCACTATTGGAGCGCGGGGCGACCCGCCCGCGATCCCCAAGAACTTTCGAATTAGCTAAAAAGGCTGAATCATGAAACTAACATCCATTGCTGCTGGTAAGGCTTGCAGCGGGCTGATGCTGATGACATTAGGCCCTGCATCAGCGTAGGCGCGAACATCAGCAACCGTGATATTCCCCGAGCATTCAAAACTAAGCGAGGATGAAAGCTGGCGTCCGGCGCTAATCAGTTTGCCTACCTCAGTGGGCGATAAATTCTGAAGCAGCAGAACGTCGGCCCCCAAGTCCACGGCTGTCTTCATCTCATTTTCAGTCGAAACCTGAACCTGGATCTTTTGAGCGTGCCCAAGTTTTGTTTTGGCGTTACGTAGCGCCACCGTTAAGCCACCGGCAACTGCAATGTGATTGGCAGTAATTAGTACGCCGTCGTCCAGTCCAAAGCGACTATTGCGTCCACCGCCCAATAGCACCGCATAACGTTCCAACATACGCATGCCTGGCGTTGTATCCCGCGTGGCAACTATTTGTACACCGGTGCCACTGACTGCTCGGACGAATTGATTCGTAGTTGTCGCAACCGCGGATAGTCGTTGAATGAGAGTGAGGGCAACACGTTCGCCGGCAAGCAGGACATCGGCAAAGCCGGAGGTTCGTGCGATAACCTTTCCCGCTTCAATTTCTTCGCCGTCAGCGACGAACGCTTCCAATTGTTGTTGTGAATCGAGTGTGAGAAAAACTTCTTCTGCGGCTTCCAGACCCGCGACGATCATTTTCTGATTGGCAACAAAACGTGCGCGAGCCCGTGTGTTGCGTTCAATGATCGCCTGACTCGTGAGATCGCCACGCCCCAGGTCTTCGCGTAGCATCACAGCGATTTGGGAGTACAGCGCGCCTTCGTCCATCCAATTCATGGTGAATATCTAATTATTAGCTAAGTCAAAGCGGCGAGACTGGGACGTTTCGCAAAAATGCTTTCGTTCAACCCAAGCATTGGAGGTTAAATTAAGTCCCTCAGCCGATAGTCTTCGACTTCAGGTGCGCGGCAATCTTTGAACTTGCCGGCTTAAGAATTTACCCGCCAGGTCTTTGACCTAACTCTACCCCAGGTTTGCAATTGTTTGGTCGAGTTGGGATGTGCGCTGGCCAATGTCATCGATCCGGGCCCGAATCTCCGCGACTTTCTCCGCTGGTGCGCGTTCGGCAAATTGTGGATTCGCTAACTGGGCCTCGAGTTTTGTCGCTTCATTGGCGAGTTTCTCTTTTTCTTTAGCCAGCCGTGCACGCTCCTGTGCGAAGTCGATCAAGCCTTCGAGTGGAATCGCCACTTCCGCTCCGCCAACCAGAACTGCTCGCGCCGAAGCTCGGGGCGCATCGAGTTGTTCGCTAATGGAAATGTCAGACGCCCGCACCAGGCGACTAATCTGACTCTTATTACTTGTAAACACCGCACGCATAGTTTCGTCAGGAGCCCCGATAATTAATTCGACGCGTTCGGCCGGCTTGATATTCATTTCTGAACGGATGTTGCGCACGCGTGAAATCACGTCAATCACTGCCTGCATTTCACTTTCCGCCCGATCATCGATCAAACCGGCGCCGGCTTGAGGATAAGCGGTCAACATGATCGTGGGTTCGGCCTCGCGATATGACGGGTGCAGCAAGTTTCTATCGACCCCGGGAAGCCGCAGCCAGAGTTCTTCGGTGATGTACGGCATGAACGGATGAAGCAGTCGTAATGCTTGTTCGAGGACCGTAAGTAAGCGACTGCGAGCTTCCGTACGACGTGCTGAATCCTCTTCAGACGTCACCTCAGCTTTGGTCAGCTCAATGTACCAATCACAAAGGTCGTCCCAGAAGAAGTGATAAAGCGCTTGCACTGCTTCATGGAACTCATAGTTTTCAAGTGCTTGTCGCACCACTGCGGCAGTGCGATTCAAACGAGACAAGATCCAGCGGTCATGAAGAGCCAGATTCGCATTGGCCTCCAGGAGTGCCGGATTGATCGCGGCACCATCAGAATTCATTAAACAGAAACGCGCCGCATTCCAAATCTTGTTGGCGAAGTTGCGGAACGATTCGACCTGTTTTTCGTTCCAACGGGTATCGGTTGTTCCCACCTGAGCCAGGGTCAGACGCGTGGCATCGACGCCAAACTTGTCAAAAACCTCAAGGGGATCGACGCCATTCGCTTTTGTCTTCGACATTCGCTGCCCGTGCTTGTCGAAGATCGTGCCGGTGATGAACACGTCGTTAAAAGGACGCTCGCCGAGAAATTTCATGCCCATCATCACCATGCGAGACACCCACAGGAAAATGATATCGCGGGCTGTGACCAGCACAGACGTGGGATAGAAAGTCTTCAAATCGGCAGTCTCTTCCGGCCAGCCGAGCGTCGAGAAAGGCCACAGCGCTGATGAAAACCAGGTATCGAGAACATCCTGATCTTGCGTTAGTTCGTCAGTTCCAGCTTTCGCGCGCGCTTCGGACGCGAGAGCGCGCAACAATCACCTGGCCTTCCTTCGTGTACCAGGCCGGAATTTGATGACCCCACCAGAGCTGACGCGAGATAGTCCAATCACGCAGGTTCTCAAGCCAGTTCGTGTAAACCTTCTCGTAAGGCACTTCCGGAATAAATGTTGGTTTCTTTTCGCGCTCCATCAAATCCAGCGCCAGATCGCGCAGTTCTTCCATGCGCACAAACCACTGCAGCGAGATCATTGGCTCGAGCACCGTTTGGCAGCGTTCGCATTTAGAGATCGAGAACTCGTAGTCGACAACTTTGTCGAGTAATCCCAGCGACTCAAACTCCTCAACAACCTTTTGCCGGGCTTTGTAACGATCCAGACCAGCGAAAGCCGGGCCCGCTGCAGTAGTCATTTTTGCGTGCGCGTCTATCACCACGACCTGTTCCAGGTTGTGTCGCAAGCCCAGTTCATAGTCGTTGGGATCGTGCGCCGGAGTGATTTTCACCGCTCCAGTGCCGAACTCCGGATCAACAAACTCGTCGGCAACAACTGGAATTTCGCGACCTGTTAGCGGCAGCATCAACGTCGCGCCCACCAGGTTGCGATAGCGATCGTCATTTGGATTCACCGCAACTGCCGTATCGCCCAACATTGTTTCGGGGCGCGTCGTGGCCACGGTTACGTCGGAGCCTCCGTTCTTTGCCGGATAACGAAGGTAGTAGAGCTTGCCGGGTTGCGGATCCTTCAGCACTTCGAGATCCGACAACACGGTTTGATCGTTTGGACACCAATTGACGATCCGATTGCCGCGATAGATTAAGCCCTCATCGTAGAGCCGAACGAAGACCTCATTCACTGCGCGGGTAAGGTCTTCGTCCATCGTGAATTTCTCGCGCGACCAGTCCACAGAAGCTCCTTCACGACGCATTTGCGCCGTGATCTGGCCACCGGATTCCTGTTTCCACTTCCAAACTCGTTCGACAAACTTTTCTCGTCCCAGGTCGTGGCGAGTCAAACCTTCTTTTTTCAGTTCCCGCGAGACCATCAGTTGAGTAGAGATCCCGGCGTGATCCATCCCCGTTAACCACAAGGTGCGATAGCCGCACATGCGCTTGTAGCGGGTGAGAACATCCATCATCGTGTGCTGAAGCGCATGGCCCATGTGCAGCGAGCCGGTGACGTTGGGCGGCGGGATGGCAATTGAAAACACAGGCGCGTCCGGGTCCTGGTTGATTTCAGGAGCAAAATAGCCGTGCTGCTCCCAGCGAGCGTAATGGTGCTCCTCTGCCTGTTTCGGATCGTATTGTTTGGGAATGTCCATTTAGTGGTCAGTTGTCAGTGGTCAGTTTTGGCGTCGGTTGTTAGTTACTAATTGTCAGTGGTCAGCCTGTTTGCTTTCAAACCATTGTAAGGGAACGGCCGGGTGTTTTCATCCTCGCAGCCAACCGACTCCTCGAATTGATATTACAACCATCCCAACTAGCCATTAACAACTAACAACTGACAACTAACAACTGACCACTGACCACTGACCACTGACCACTGACCACTAATAAAAAAAGCAGCACGCTAACCGCATGCTGCTCTTCACCGAATCTTACAAAGATGATCCTGACAACTGACTATTTAGGCTGAGTTTCTTTCTCCTCCAGTTTGCGCTTGATCATGAGCTCCGCCAGCTGCGGCACAACCTCCCAGACGACCTGTTGCACGACCTTCTCTGAAAGCATTTCCACAGCGCGGCGCGCAATGGCGTCAATCTGTTCGGGGGTCAAGTCGCGCGCGCTCAGCGGGGCCGTCGCAGGTAGCTCCTGCTTCACCACTGGTTCATCAAAGACTCTTTCAAGTTTACGTGGGGTCTGCGAGGCGGCAGCTGGTTCAGTAGTTCCTGCATCAGGGTGTGATTGACGCATCCACTCGAGAGTGTCGTCCAGTTGCGCGCCCGTTGCTGCCGGCGCATTCAGTTCCCCAGTGCTGCGATTCAGTAGCAGATCGCTTGGTTCACTCTCCAGTTGCCAGTCCACTGGTGCTGGTTCAGAAATTTGCGGTTCGACAAAAGCAGCCGGTGCGGCAGGGACATTGCCTTCTGCAAACGGCGCGCCCTCGTTCAGGTCGATGTCCAGTTCAAACTCCTGCGTGCGGTCAGAATGCGCCGGTGGCAGATCATCGAGATCCAAAAGCACGTCGCCGCCATCGAGTGCACTTTCAGTTTGCAAGTTGATCGTTTCCATTTCTTTGTCGGTATCAATTGGCTTGGGTTGGGATTCTACTTGCTGATCGTTGACTGCTTTTTCGCCGGCCTCTCCTCGGGCTGTCAGATTACTAAATGCTTCGGGAGCAACCCCTTCGGGAAGAGGTCTGGTATTGGCGGTCGTAATCTCGATTTCGTCCGTGCTCATTCTTTCTGGCTCGGGTTCGTCAACGTGGGGCAGCTCGGCGGTTGGCACTTGATCCGGATCTGCTTTGCCGGAGACAAGCCCACCCACGCGGTCTATTAAGCGTCGAATCGATTGAAATGGCTTGGTCAAGATATCGTCCGCGCCAACTCTGCGCGCCTCCGCTTCGTCAAAGGGCTCAAAAGAGCCAACCAGAAGCATAACAGGAATGTGCCTTAGCTCAGCATTCTGTTTGATGTATTGGCAGATTTCGTAGCCATTCGGCAGGGGCATAAAAACGTCTGCCAGGACTACGTCGGGTTTGTCTTCACTCAATCTCGCGAGCGCCTCGGCACCGCTACCCACGCTTACAACCGTGACGCCCTCATCGGCGAACGTCAGTTCAACAACTTTCTGAATCGTGGGGGAATCGTCAGCGAGTAGGAGTTTGCGCCCAGCTAACAAAGCTAATTTCCTTAGCTAATTTGAGCGCCACTGGCGGCGTCAGGGGTAGTCTCGGTTCACGAGGCAGGCTCGCATAGGCACAGTCTGGAAAGCGACTGCCATTGGCAACCTAACACCCGTGGCAAGACACAGTCAAGAGTTTTGGTTTTTAGGGGTCTTGAAGCTCAACGGACTGGACCGGTGACGATGATGTCGTCCGCGGTCGCCTCTTTGCGGTCAGGGCCGCTGGAGCTCAGAGTAAATCGGTCGCGCTGGCCCTGGTAGGTGTAGGGCTGTTTCCAGGGATCCACCCGGATCACGCGAGCAAGATAACGCGGGCTTAAATGATCGATCGCTGCCGCTTGTTTGTCAGAGATGAGGTACGAGCCTCGTTCGCTACGAAACCGCTCCAAAGCCTGAGCGATAGTTCGTAGTTCGGCGTGTGCGGTCTCTCGCTTCGCCTGGTTCAATGCAGCCAGAAGGGGTTCAACCTTGAGCCAATCGCGGTTTCCGGTTCGCAGTTCCGTTACTTTCCAGCCTCCACTTTCATTCATTAAGCGGGCCTCAACCTGAATCCAGGCGACGACTGTAGTCGATGGTTGGGAGGCGAGCGGGATTGCAAACGGTGCGACCTCCTGAATTCGCACGGCGTCCGAAGGGACTTGAATTCCGAAAAGGTTACCGAGCAAACAACGCGCACGTTTCACGCTCGGCTCGATTGCCGCAGCCCGGGCGGGCGGTTCTGGCGAGTTGCATTCCTGTAGATCCAGACTGGTTCCCAGAGCGCGCGCGATCGAATCGATGCTTTCCCAACTGTTTGGTCCGGTACGGATTTCCGCGACGCGCCAGCGCCCCTGCGAGTCTTTCTCAAAACGGAACACGCTTCTGATTGAAGCTGTGACTTCCGCCGCTGTAACTCCGGCATTTGAGATCGTTTTGACTTTTACCGCGCCATTGGTCAATTCAAAGCCGGCCATTCGGGTGATCGCTTTTCTTGCATTTTTGGCGTTCAGTTCAGCGCGAACATCAGCGACAGAAAGAGCGAGCACAGCGAAGATGAACACGCGGAATGCGTAACTTGAAAATTTTTCTGCCGCGTTCATGACGATTCTCTACTGCGTGCTCGCCTTGCCGATTAGCATCTGCAGCATGATGTGCAGCTGGGCCGTGGTGAACGGCTTGGGCAGAAAAACCACTGCACCGGCGGAAAAACTATCTGAAGAGAGTTTTGGATCTTGTTCAGCCGTCATCATCATGACCGGAATGCGCATCAGTCGTTTTTCGGTTTTCATGAAACGCACCAGCTCGGGTCCTGAAATATGAGGCATCACGACATCAAAGATCCCCGCAGTAAAGTTATGATCCATCTGCAGGATTTTGTACGCCTCGCGGCCGTCACGAGCTGTGACTACCAGGTAGTTCTCTTTTTCGAGGATGGTTTTAACCAGGCGGAGGATGGCCGGATCGTCATCTGCTACGAGGACGCGACGGCTATTCTGGTTTTCGGAGGTTGAGGTCTTATCTGTCATTGGTTTCTTACACTTCCACGGCCCGACTACTCTCGCCGGCCCGATTTGAGAGGTCTGCTGCAAGCTTAATGGCCGCCAGCATGCTCGAGTGTTCAGCGAGTCCTTTGCCGGCGATATCAAAAGCCGTCCCGTGATCGACAGAGGTGCGAATGAACGGCAACCCCAGCGTAACATTAACAGCCTCGCCAAACGAGAGACATTTAACGGGAATCATCGCTTGATCGTGATAGCAGGATATTACCGCATCAAATTCTCCACGCGACGCGCGCAAGAAAATCGTATCTGCTGAAAACGGTCCCTGGACATTTATTTCGTCCGTTCCATGACATGCTTCGACCGCTGGCGATATCTCCAGCGCTTCCTCAATCCCAAACAATCCGCCTTCGGCGCCGTGCGGATTAAGGGCGGCCACAGCCAGCCGCGGGCGCTCGATGCCCCAGCGCTTAAGTTCGCGATGGGTAAGATGAATGGTGCGAATGATGCGCTCGCGTTCAACCAGACGGATGGCCTCTGCAAGGGGAACGTGAGTAGAAAGCAAGACGATTCGCAGGTTTGCTGCGACAAACGCCATGGCAAACTCTTCGCTTTTTGTTAGGTGTGCCAGGAATTCAGTGTGGCCAGGAAATGAATAGCCACCCAGAAACAACGCTCGCTTATTGATTGGGGCCGTGGCGATCGCGTCTACGCTTCCTGCGGCACATAGTTCGACTGCCGCCTCGATGTATCCCGCAGCTGCTTTTCCCGCCGCGCCAGACTCCATACCAGGCTCAATGTGGCCACCGATGTTGTCCAGGTGAAAAATAACCGGGCCCGGAATTTCATGCGGGATCGCTTCTCCGCGTCGAATGATGTCGTATCCGCATTGCAGGTCGAGGGTCCGCGCGGTGTGGGCCAGCAATTGGGCGTCGCCGATAATAAAAGGAACGCAGACAGCCCTTACTTCTTCTTCAGCGACGGCCTTAAGTACAACTTCGGGTCCGATGCCGGCAGGATCGCCCATAGTTATGGCGACCCTTGGCAACGATCGCCGGCGACCAGAGGATGAGCTATTGGCGAACTGTCCCATTAGTTGAGACGACGCGTACGCAGCGTCTGGCGAAGGTGGGGGAAGTACATCTGACAAACGTCGCTGACGTTAGTCTGCTTGCTGCTCGACACGTTCGTCGGCCTTGTACATGTATTTGATATTTCTTTTGAGTACCAGAAGGTTGGGTGCTGACTGGCGATTGACTTTGATCGCGCCGCGATCGTACCACTCCATCGTTCCCTCGATCTCTTCACCGTCATTTAGGACAATCACCATCAATGTGTGGGCATCAATCTGCTTCTTGTAATAAAAGATCTCTGCGTTTGTCTCGAGCGGCGGCGGGACTCGTTTGCGGACTTGCACGGATGATTGCTGGGCCGGACGCTGGTGAGTTTCCCGTCCACCTTCGCCAGCCGGGTTGCGTTGAAACCCGCCGCCGTTTGATCGCTCGCGCACGGGCGGCGTTTCTCGAGCCTTACCTTTTACCTCTGCTAGCGTAGTTCTTATGAGTTTGCGATTCACTTGATCATTACCTCCAAACATTAGGACGGGTTTAAATCGATCGTGCCGAGCACATCATGTGAGGGGAAAGCGACGGAGATCGATATCAAAACTCTCGCAGGCTGCGGCCACTCGAGGAGATTGGAAATTTTTGCTCGTAATGGAAAAACCTGCCAGGGAATGGGCACATGCTACACAACCGCAAAAAAAAAAGCAAAGCGAAAACAAAAGACGCGCACGCCTTTCGCTATGAAAATAAAGGGAAGGCTTTTAGCCTTCCCTTCGTCAACAGCAACCTTTGCTTGAACTCTTAGTCGGCCTTTTTTCGAATAAAAGTTGGCACATCCAGGTCGTCCGCACGAGCGTTGCTCATCATCGGACGTGGTAAGTCATCCAGAGGTCGGGGGATTGTGCGGGGCGCCGTCGCCGGCAATGCAGAGGTTGATCCGGCGGCCGCAACGGCAACCGACTCGCGGTCGAAGCCGGTGGCAATCACGGTAATCCTCATCTGATCGCGCATTGCGTCGTCGATTACAGCTCCAAAAATGATGTTGGCATCTTCATCGGCTGCTTCACGAATAATCGTCGCGGCGGCATTCACTTCGAAAAGCGTCAAATCAGAGCCGCCGGTGATATTCATCAAAACGCCTTTGGCTCCCTGAATCGACGCTTCTTCCAAAAGCGGAGAGGAGATCGCCTGTTGAGTTGCTTCAATTGCGCGGTTCTCGCCAAACGCATGGCCGGCACCCATCAAAGCCATTCCCATTCCAGCCATGATTGCCTTCACGTCGGCAAAATCAAGATTGATCAATCCCGGCACCGTGATCAGATCACTGATGCCCTGCACCGCCTGACGCAAGACATCATCAGCAATGCGGAACGAGTCGGATAACGAAGCGCCTTTTTCCACCGTGTGCAGTAATCGCTCATTCGGGATAGTGATTACCGTGTCCACACATTCCCGCAGTTCGCGCAGGCCGTGATCCGCCTGCTGCATGCGCCGTCGCCCTTCAAAGTGAAAAGGCTTTGTTACTACGGCGACCGTGAGGCAGTTCAGTTCCGTCGCCAGCGACGCGATTATGGGCGCGGCTCCGGTTCCCGTACCACCACCCATCCCGGTGGTTACAAAAACCATGTCAGCGCCTTCGAGCACCTCGATGATCTTGTCAGTGTCTTCCAGTGCGGCTTCGCGTCCCACTCCGGGATCGGCTCCCGCTCCCAGACCTTTTGTCAGGCGGCTACCAAGCTGAATCTTAATGGGCGCGCGCGAACGTTTAAGCGCTTGAAGGTCAGTATTCGCGACGAGAAACTCAATTCCTTCTATCCCGGCTTCGATCATGCGGTTAACTGCATTACCACCACCGCCGCCAATGCCGATTACTTTAATGCGCGCCCCGGTGATGGGCGGATCATCATCAATGAAAATATTAATGCCACTTCCTGGTTTACGAGCGTCCGGTGCCATAGTCATTTCCTCTCTCCCAAAGCGGGACGGCTTCCAAGGTCCTTTTCGTCTATATTGGGTAGCTCGTGCCATCGGCGTCGATATATTGCGGACAATATCTTGTGCAACCGGGGCGGGAGCATACAACAACTTGTCAAAAAATACTACCAAAACGATTTCGAAACTTTGACACGAAGTGCGTCAACTTTCCGGTGGAACCACGGCGACTCGTCCCTGCTCGCATTTCGCTCGCTTGCGCACGAGATGCTAGCAACGACAATCCTGCGGCAGCAGCCCACGCGGGACTCTTGATGTCTTCAACAAGACCACCAAATCGATCACGCTCCGGAAAACCAATACGCACTGGCGCATCAAACACTTGCTCTGCTATTTCAGTCATTCCACTTAAGAGTGCGCCACCGCCCGTTAGCACGACACCGCTTGAAAGCTGGCGCTCCCAACCAGAATCTTTGATTTCATCGGCAACGTGCATCAACACCTCTTCGGCACGCGGTTGGAGAATGTCGCAAAGGATTTGTCGTGAGAGTTGCCGCGGGGCTCGCCCACCGACTGAGGGCACTTCCACAAGTTCGCTCCGTTCCATCTCGCTGAGCGACGTGCTGCAAGCACTACCAACCGTACGTTTGATTTTCTCCGCCTCGGGAATCGGTGTCCTTAGACCGAAGGCGATGTCGTTAGTGAAATGTGAACCACCCAAGGGAAAGACGGCTGTATGCTGCACTGCGCCACGCTGAAAAATCACCAGGCCAGTAGTTTCAGCGCCAACATCCACCAAAGCCGCTCCAAATTCCTTGTCGTCCTCCGAAAGAGATGCCTCCGCCGCTGCAAGTTGCTCAAGCACCATGTCAGCAACGATTAAGCCCGCCCGGTTAACTGCATTGATCGCATTCTGCCGCGCAGTAACAGGACTAGTAACGATGTGCACCTTTACCGCGAGGCGCGCCCCGATCATCCCCACCGGATCGTTAATTCCATCCTGATCATCGACGATAAATTCCTGCGGCAAACGATCGACAATCTCACGGCCGGCCGGCAGTTGAATGGCACAAGCCGAATCTATCGCGCGGCGTACGTCTTCGGCTGTAATTTCACGATCGCGGCCGGAAACGGCAACAATCGCCTGGCCGTTAAGTCCCAGAATGTGAGACCCGGCGAGATTGATCGTCACTTCCTCGGCTTGCACGTCGCTCATACGCTCGACTTCTTCAACAGCTTTCTTGATCGAATCAACTGCAGCGTCGGGATTCACAATCACACCCTTCCGCAGACCGCGCGCTTCCGCCTCGCCAATGCCGACAATGTTCAGCAGCCCGCCATCGCCGGGTTCGCAAGCGATACACGTCACCCGGCTCGTTCCGATATCCAGGCCGATCGTGTGTTGGGTGCGCTTGGCCATTTAACTTTTGCTCCTTAACAAAACCATTCGGGCGTGCCAGCTCGTCCTAAGTAGAACTAACTCGGCGTGGTCTCGCGTCGGCGTCAGTTTCTTTCTGCGTCGCCTTCCTCTCCTGGTCTTTCTTCTTATCTTTCGCAGGCGTCTTGTTAACCGGCTTCTGTTCGGTTCGTTGTTGTTCGCTGCTTCGCCTCTCCGCTGCGGAGGCATTAGGCCGGGCGTTCGCATTAGGAGCATTTGCGTGCAGGCCCGACACAAATCCGACGATGGCGCCCTTGCCTTGATTAAGGTCGATATAGCTGATCGCTGAACCACGCGGTGTATTTCGCTGATCATCCAGCACATCGAGAGCTTGTTTTAGTCGCTTCCCGAGATCCTGCGAACCAAGTCGGACTTCAATCTGCGAATCGTCCTCGGCCAGCTGCGCCCGAACGTCTCGCAGATCAATCAAGTTCACTTCACTTACACGTTCTGATAGACCTGCCGCATCCCAATCGCGCCGCAGGCCCATAAACGTTTGCACTCGGTCGATATTCTCTTTCCGCGCTAACTCACCTTCTTCTTCATTCCAACCACGCAGGAAAAAGGGCGGCAGCTCATCGGCCGGCAACATTTCGCCGAGCATCACTGCGTCTTCATCGACCCAGATAAAGCGTCCTGCAGCGGTGCGAACCACCGCGCGTGGCTGTCGTTCCAAAACGCGTACGCGAATTCCGTCCGGTAGGACTCGCGAAACCACAGCCCGTCTCACCCAGGGAAGGCGTTCGAGCTTTGAACTGAGCTCGTTCAAGTCCGCCTGCCACACACCTGTCTTTGACACTTCACGTTTGACCAGCGTTTCCAGGTCATTGAGGGACGCGCGTGATTCGCCTTGCACCTCAATGTTTCGTAACTGAAAGAAACTTGCCGCGGAGGCTGCTTGATAAGCCGCAAACACGCCCACGCCCATCGCAATTGCGATGATCACTTTCAGCATGATCGGCACGTAGCCCAAAAGAGCACGCACACGCACGCCAAGCGACTGCCCTTCTGCTTCGCGCCGAACCGGACGTTGTCCGGAGGTTGGGGCCCGGCGTTTTGCCAGACCGCTACGGTTTCCAACTTTTTGGGGGATTACTTGTTCTCTCACGACTACTCCTTCTCGACTGCATCGGGAGAAACTTCCGGCGTGCTGTTGCAAGCCTCAGTCTTTTGCGGCTCGTTAGCCCGCCATAGTTCTACTTCATACTCGAGGTCGATTCCCTGCTCACGCTTCACGCGTTCGCGAATTTCCTCGGCCAGTGCCAACGCATCCTCAGCGCGCGCGTTTTCACCTTCGGTCACAATAAAGTTTGCGTGAACCGGAGAAACCACTGCCGACCCGCGTCGCGCGCCCTTCATCCCCAGTTCGTCGATCATCTTGCCGGTGCCGATCGAGCTTGCCGGCGGATTTTTGAAGAAGCAGCCGGCCGAGCGGCCACCGTGCGGCTGGGTCGCCAGCCGGCGACTCTTGGCGTCTTCCATCCGCGCCATAATTGCTTCAGCATCGTCCGGCGTTAATCGTAAAGTTGCTCCCAATAACAGCTCGCCTTCCTTAAATGAAGTGTGACGATAGTTCCACTGGACTGTGTCCCCGGGGATCTCGACAACACGTCCTTCACGAGCAACTCGCACCGAGTCAGTCACCGTTCCGATCTCGTGACCGTAGGCGCCTGCGTTCATCCATAAGGCACCTCCAACCGTTCCCGGGATTCCGCCAAGTCCTTCGATACCTGACAAACCCTGGCGGGCGACGTCGATGCACAGACGCGGCAACGAATAACCTGCACTCACGTGGACGAGCTCTCCGTCAAAGCGAACTTCACCCTTCAAATCCTTCAATGCCAGCACTACGTAGTGATGCTCACCATCGTCAGCGAGAACATTGCTGCCGGAACCAAGCGCGCGCCAGCCAATTCCCGCCTTTTCCAGCTCATGAACGACGGCGGCAGCTTGCTCTTCTGTTTGAGGTGAAATCACCCAGTCAATCGATCCGCCGACACGCAGGCTCGTCAATTCCGCGAACCGGCGCCCGCGTTCGGCGCGCACGCCCAAGCGGCTGCTGATTTCCGCAATCGATTCGTCACGTTTTCTTAATTGCGCGTCGTCCATTAATTCTTTAAGCCTCGCTGCCGGCCGCTTTCTCTTTTAACAGCGTCAACAACTGATCACTGACGCGACTGACCGTGCCGGCGCCCAACGTCAGCACGAGGTCTCCCGGCTGCACGTGTGCTCGCAAGGTCGTTGCTGCGTTGTCCAATGGTCCGATGTGGCGCGCATCCTTGTGCCCGAATCGTTTGATGGCTTCTGTCAAAGCCTCAGCCGTAACGCCCTCGATTGGTTCCTCGCTCGCCGGATAAATGTCAGTAATGAACAGCGAGTCGGCGTTATTGAAAGATCGCGCGAATTCTTCCATCAGATCGTGCGTCCGGCTGTAGCGATGGGGCTGAAACAGCACAACGATTCGTCTACCGCCTGATCCGATCTTCGCCGCAGCGAGCGTGGCTTTGATCTCAGTAGGATGGTGGCCATAGTCGTCGATTACTAGCACGCCTCCGACTTCCCCTTTGCTCTGAAAGCGTCGACCGGCGCCGCCAAAATTTCCCAGGGCCGAGGCAATCTGCGCGAAAGGAACATCGAGTTCCAGCCCCACCGCGATTGCGGCAAGCGAGTTATAGACGTTATGCAAACCGGGAACGCACAGATTGACTTCGCCTACTGGTTCCGCGCCGCGCCAAACGGTGAAATTAGATCCAAAGCTTTCATTGAAGCGCATGCCGTGGGCCGAGATGTCGGCTTGAGCGCTCAGTCCATAAGTCGTACGCCGTCGCTCGATGTGCGGAATGATCGCTTGTACATTCGGATCGTCGAGACAAAGTATTGACACGCCGTAGAACGGCACCTTGTTCACGAAGTTTGTGAAGCAAGTGCGCACGTCTTCCATATCGTGGTAGTAGTCCATGTGTTCGCGATCGATATTTGTGACGACCGCAATCGTCGGCGTTAACATCAGGAACGACCGATCACTCTCATCGGCTTCCACCACCATCAGATCGCTCTTGCCGAGGTGGGCATTTGAGCCAAACGCTCCAACCACACCGCCCACGACGATCGTTGGATCGAGACCGGCATGCCCGAGCACTGTAGCGACCATTGAAGTGGTGGTCGTCTTCCCGTGCGAACCGGCGACAGCCACTGTGTGGGGCTTAAGCCGCATCAGCTCGGCAAGCATTTCGGCGCGCGGAATAACGGGAATCGATCGCTTATGAGCTTCGACAATCTCTGGATTGTCTTCGCGGACTGCAGTCGAGCGGACCACGACCTGAGCGTCGCCGATGTTTTCGCCGGCATGGCCTTCAACGAACTCAACGCCGAGACGTTCCAGACGATCGGTAACCGGCGACTTCTTTTGATCGGTGCCCGAGACGCGGAAGCCCAGATTGATCAGCACCTCCGCAATCCCGGACATACCGATGCCGCCAATGCCAACGAAATGAACGTGTTGAATTCGTCGAAACATTCTTTTTAAGAAGTCAGAAGTCAGGAGTCAGGAATCAGAAGGAGCAGGAGGCAGGGGCAGACGGCAGGCAAGACCCTGGTCCTTGATGGCACTCCCCGGCGCGATCGGCTCCCACACTGATCTTTTACTTCGACTCATCATCTGCCTTCTGCCGTCTGCCGTCTGCCTTCTGCCTTCTGCCTTCTGCCTTCTGCCTGCCTCTGCCGTCTGCCTTCCGCCTTCCGCCTTCTGCTTTCTGCTTTCTGGTTTCTGCCTTCTGCCTTCTGCCTTCTGCCTTCCGCCTTCCGCCCTCGGCCTTATGCTCACCGCCCTCTGCTGTTCACCAGCTCCTCCATCAGATCCACCGCAGCCGCGGCGGCGTCACCGCGTGCCAGCTTCCGACTGGCCGACTCCATCCTGACCAACTCGCCGGGCAACTGAACGAGTTGTTTGATTTCCTCCGCAAGCCTTGCTCCACTCAATTGCTGCTGCAGAATCATTTTCGCGGCGCCACTCGCCACAAGTGCTTCCGCATTTTTTCGCTGATGATCATCGGCGGCCAACGGAAACGGAATCATGATTGCCGCTTTGCCTGCAGCGATCAGCTCAGCCGTCGTTGTGGCTCCAGCACGGCAAATCACCAGGTCTGCGGCGGCAAATGATTGCACCATGTCGTCAATGTACCGACGAACTTCAACCTGCTCACCCCAACCAGCGTCTAAATAAGCTGCCCGCACCTTTTCAAAATCAGCCTCGCCGGTTTGGTGCGTGATCCGCAGCAGCTTTCGTTCATCTTCAAGCTCCGGTAACGCAGCCACCATTGCTTGATTGATCGCGTGCGCGCCTTGCGAGCCACCAAATATCAAAAGTGAAAACTGCGACGGATCGGATTGTCTGACCGGTATATCAAAGAACTCACGTCGTACCGGATTGCCTGTCACAACTCCTTTGCCTCGAAAAAATGGCAGCGATGCTTCGAAGCTAACTGCTGCTTTGTCGACAAACCGAGCTAACGTTCGATTGGTCAAGCCGGGTAAAGCATTCGATTCCAACACTATCGTCGGCAAATTCATTAGCGCAGCTGTCAGCAATACGGGGCCGGAAACATAACCGCCAGCGCCAATCACTATGTCCGGCCGAAACTCCTTAATGATCCGGCGTGCATCAAAGAAGCTGCGCGGCAATTTGGCCAAGCCACGTGCGCGCGCCACCGCGCCCACGCTTTTCAATCCAGCACTGTCAATGATCGAAAGTTCAAATCCCGCTTGTGGTACTAGTCTGTTTTCCAGCCCGCGTGCAGTGCCTACAAATCTAATCTGCGACTTTTCATTTCGGCGCAGGATCTCTTTCGCAACGGCAATCCCCGGATAAATGTGACCGCCCGTCCCGGCGGCGGCTATCAATGCGCGCATGCTTTATCCAAAACGCGACGAAGCAAATCGCCTCGCGGTCGCCATACGCGCGCGCGAATGCTCTCCGTGATCTCTGACGGAGGAAGACCTTAGTATTCCAAAATCGAGCGAGCCGACACCTTGTTGCGAGATATTTAAAAGGATGCCCATAGCCGCGAGCGTGGGCACCAGCGAAGAGCCCCCATACGATACGAACGGCAAAGGAATTCCTTTTGTCGGCAACAACGATAAGACCACGCTAATGTTGAATAGCGCTTGCGTCACGACGACAGTTACGAGACCCAGCGATAGCAACATGCCGAAACGATCCGGAGCTAACAGTGCGGCTCGTAGACCTCGCCAGAGAATCAAACAGAAGACTGCGATCACAGCGAGGGCGCCAACCAGACCCAGTTCCTCAGCTACGACGGCAAAAATAAAATCCGAATGTGCGAATGGCAGAAACAGCATCTTCTGTTTCCCCTGCGCGAAGCCCAGTCCATTCGTCCCACCTGAACCGATGGCGAGCAAGGATTGCACCACCTGGAAACCACTGTTCTGAGGATCGGCCCACGGATCAAGAAAGGTAACCATTCTTTTAAGACGCCAGGGCACCAGAAGCAGCAGTCCAACCAACCCAACGAAGGCGGGTGCGGCCGCCATTCCCAAATGCAATACGCGAACACCTGCGGTAAATGTGACTACTACAAACAACACGGCGAGCATCATTGCCGTACCCAGATCCGGTTCAAGCACGATCAGAAAAACCAGAACTCCGGTTATCGCACTACAGGGAACAAACGTTTGCCAGAATTGCGATTCATCACCAGCGCGCCGCTCCAGAAAGTAAGCGAGGAAAATTGCCAGTGTCAGTTTTGCGAGCTCAGACGGTTGCACAGAAAACACGCTGATTCTGATCCAACGGTGCGCACCGTTAATCTTCGGAAAAGCAAACACCGCCAGGAGCATCACAACGGTAAGCCCGATCAGTCCGTAAACGACGTAGCGATTTCTGAGTCGCTTGTAGTCAAACTGCATCGCCGCGAACATCACCCCGAACCCGATCAGCGTAAAGATTCCCTGCTTGATGACGTAATAAAACTGCCCGTGACCTTCGTTCTGCGCCAGCACCGCCGAAGCGCTGTACACCATCACGACACCGAACAGTGCCAATCCCACTGTCGCCGTGAACAACCACTTATCTGGTGTTGCTTTTCGGGCCATAACTACTTGTCCAATGTCCAAGGTCCAATGTCCAACGTCCAAGTCAGTTAGAAAGACTTTGGACTTTGGACGTTAGACGTTGGACCTCGCTTTTAAAAACCCTTCCCCGGTGCTCGAAGCTTTCAAACATATCGAAGCTGGCACACGCAGGAGCTAACAACACGATGTCTCCTGGATGTGCGGCCGCAAACGCCCGATTAACCGCATCCTGCATGTCGCTCGCGAGCTGGCTGGCAGCGTACTCGCCCAGCTGTTTGGAAATCGTTTCTGCATCTTCGCCGATGAGAATTAGTTCACGAACATGCGCTTTTACGAGCGGCGCCAACGGCGCATAAGGCGCCTGCTTTCCTTTTCCGCCTAGAATCAAAATTACTTTGCCGGCCTCACCCGCGAACGCTTCCAGAGCCTTCACTGTAGCGTCGACGCTCGTCGCTTTTGAGTCGTTATAAAACTTGACGCCGCCGACTTCCCGGACGAACTCAAGACGATGTTCCACCGGTTGAAAGCGTCGGATCGTTTGGCGCATCGATTCTGGACTGGCGCCACAAGCGAGACCGGCTGCCAGCGCGGCGAGGACATTTTCCACGTTGTGCCTCCCGCGCAGGGCCATCTCGTCGCGACGCAATAACACTTTTTCTCCAGCAGCAGTGCTTGAAACCAGGTCTTCGCCGCGCAGGAAAAGGCCCTCTTCAAGTTCGCGGCCTACGCTGAACTTAACCACGTGCGCCCGAAGGCCCGCGGACCACGACGAAACGATGTCGTCGTCGGCATTCAGCACTGCAACGTCAGACGGCGTTTGGTTCATGAAGATTCGGTGTTTCGCCGCAGCGTAATCCGTAAGCGATTCGTAACGATCCATATGATTCGGTGTCACGTTCAAAACAACTGCGACAGTCGGATGAAAATCTTTGATTGTCTCAAGTTGAAAACTGGATAACTCCACCACCGTCCATCCTTCGTCGCTGGAACTCTGCACCAGCGAAATCAGCGGTGTGCCAATGTTGCCACCGACTTGAACAGTCAATCCGGCGTCCTTCAGAAGTTCGCCGATTAATGCCGTCGTCGTTGTCTTTCCGTTTGATCCGGTGATGCCAACGATCCGGCCCTTCAAATAACGCGACGCCAATTCAACTTCGCCAATGACTTCCGCTCCGGCACGCTCTGCGTATCTGATCGGAATGCTTTTACTCGGTACCCCCGGACTAACTACGACCAGCTCGACGTTGTCGAGCAACCACCCCGGCACTTCGCCTGAAACACAACCGATGCCTTCGTCTTTAAGCGCTTGGGCATCAGGACCCCACTCTTCAAACGGCTTCTGATCGTTCAGGGCTACAACAGCACCACGCGCGGCCAGGAACCTCGCGCAGGCAACTCCGCTCCGCGCTGCTCCAATGATCAGGACTTTCTTACTAGCGACTTCCAATGGGTTTCGGGTGTCGGGTACCGGGTGCCGGTTAAGTGTCTCCAAAGTTCAGTCTTAGCCTAATTCGCAGCCGCTAGGAAACCTGACACTTGATACCCGACACGTGACACCCATTAGCGTAGTTTCAAAGTCGAAAGACTCAACAACGCGAAAAGTATCGCCAGGATCAGGAAGCGGAAAACTATCTTCGGCTCCTTCCAATCCTGCATTTCAAAGTGATGATGCAGGGGTGTCATCTTGAAAAGCCGCCGGCCAGTGCCGGTCGTCCGTTTCGTCATTTTGAAAACGCTCACTTGCAACATCACCGACATCGCTTCCATCACAAAAACGCCACCTACCATCACCAGCATAAATTCCTGCTTGGTAAGAATGCTGACTGTTCCGATTGCTCCACCGATAGCCAGACTGCCAACGTCTCCCATGAAGACTTCCGCGGGCGGAGCGTTGTACCAAAGGAACCCAAGACTTGCGCCGGCCATTGCGCCACAAAAGACTGTTAACTCCGCGGCTTCCGGACGATGTGTTAGTTCAAGATAGCGCGCCCAGCGCGCGTCGCTGCTCAAATAGGTGAAGCCAGTCAGCGCGGTCATCGCTATGAACGTCACGCTGATCGCCAAACCATCAAGCCCGTCAGTCAGGTTCACCGCGTTCGACCACCCCATCAAGACAATGACGATCAAGACGAGGTAGAGATAGGGCCCGATGTAACTTACGCCGTAGGGTTCCGCCGTGGCTTTCAAAAACGGAATGCTGACATTCCACGAGTAGTCACTGGCGAGCCATTTGGTCGAGATGAAAAGAACGGTCCAGACGCCCAGGGCGATCAGGAATTGAAATATCAGCTTCTGTCTCCCGGTGAGGCCCAGGCTTCTCTGCTTTGCCATCTTCGCGTAATCGTCCATGAAGCCGATGGCGGCGAAGAGCACTGTCGCAACGATCACGGTCCAGATGTACAGATTCGTTAAGCGCGCCCACAACAGCGTTGAAATTAAAACTGAACCGACTATCAGTACTCCGCCCATGGTCGGCGTGCCGCGCTTGGCCATGTGGGCCTGCGGACCTTCCTCGCGAATTTGTTGGCCGATGTTCCATCCCTTTAGCGCTCGAATCAGCGCCCCGCCAAACAGCAACGAAAGCAACAGTGCTGTAATTGTGGCGTAGGCGGTGCGAAAAGTTACGTACTGAAAGACATTGAGTGCCTTGATCAGGAACCAATCCTTCTCCTTGAAGTGGCCGTAGAGCAATTCATATAGAAAGTAGTAGATCATGCTAATCAGTCGTCAGAAATCAGGAGTCAGAAGTCAGAATTAGATGCCTTTTTCTGCGAAAGATTTACGAATCGCACTGACCACTTTATCAGTAGCAACTCCCCGCGAACCCTTGATTAGCACTAAATCACCCGCGACTATTTCATCAACAATCGCGGCGGCAGCCTCATCAGAATTATTAAAGAACCTGGTCTGTTTCAAACCTGCCTCTCTTGAGCCAGCCACCAGTTGTTCCGCGAGTCCTCGCACTCCCCAAACCACATCGACTCCCAGCCGAGCAATTTCGCGCCCAACTTCACGGTGCAATTCGGCCGCATCTGGGCCCAACTCCAACATCTCTCCGGCGATCACGATCCGGCGTTTACTGCCGCTGCTCGCATCAACAATCGTGCGCACCATGCTAAGCAACGAACGAGGATTCGAGTTGTAGGAATCATCCACAACTTTGAATCCGGCGGCGAAGTCGAGCGTGGCACCACGCATTGCCGGTGGCCGCGCGTCTTTCAGAGCGTCAGCGATCTGCGCCGGCGTCAATTCGAAACAAGTTCCAACAGCAGCGGCAGCTAGAGCGTTCATCAAGTTGTGCCGGCCACTCATCGGCAGCACCGCCGGCGCCTTGCCCAGCGGTGTTTGCAACTGAAAATTAATCAATCCCAGCTTGCTCGTATCGATTTCCGTGGCCGTGACGTCTGAAGGGTGCTCTATTCCAAAAGTGAGCGTGCGACCGTCGTGCCTGTTTCGCATCTTGATCACAAGCTCATCATCAGCATTCAGGACCGCCACTCCATTCGGTTTCAAACCATCGATTAGCTCCGCTTTCGCAGCAGCAATGTTTTCCAGTGAGCCGAGATACTCGAGGTGGACGGGCGCCACCATCAGCTCGACTCCAATATCCGGCGGAGTGATTTCCACCAGACGACGAATTTCGTGCGTTGGCGAGGACATTCCCATCTCCAACACCGCGACATCAAACTCCATCGGCGACTGGCCCTCGCTCACCATCCGCAAGACGGACAACGGCAGGCCAAGGCCATTGTTGTAGTTTCGCTCGCTCTTCAGCACGCGCCGGCCGGCTCCGGAAAGTACTTGCGCGGTAAGCTCCTTGGCAGTTGTCTTTCCCGCGCTTCCTGTAATTCCGATCACCGGCCGGCCCCAAGCTTCGTAGACTCGACGAGCTAACGTCTGCAGGGCCGCGATCGCGTCGTCTACGAGCAGCAACCGATTCCTTACTTGCCTCAGCTTTTCGTCGCTGTTGATCCGCTCGGCGCGTCCCACCGCGGCAATGGCGCCGCGATCAAAAGCGTCAGCGATAAACTCATGAGCGTCTGCGAACGTTCCATTGAAACCAGCACGAACATAGTCTGCCTGCGATAGCGCAAAGAAGAGCTCGCCCGATTTCACCGAACGTGAATCGATCGAAAAATCTCTAATTTGTTTGTCAAACAACTCGGCGCTAATGAAACTCGCATCAGCGCCCATTAATATCGACGCTTCCCTAACGTTCACGTTACTCCCGCCTCGTCCCTTTCCTGTGGCTCAATCATGCTAACTTCACGTTGCATTCCGGGCGCTTCAAAATTCAATGCCCCCGCGCATTCTTCAATTCGAGTTTCGGCTTCGCTGCTGCGAATCGTACGTAAACGTCTTCTGCAAGCTTCCACTCGATAACTTATCCCGTTGCTAACTCCGGTACGGGTCAACTTTCTCTGGGGGATCATCTGTGACTCCGTTCGTTTAAGTTTAGGGTGTCAAAAGTGCTAAGGCATTACTCCTTCACTTTGCGCGCGCAAAGTCTATGTAAACTACCTGCCCGGAAAGCAATTCATAGCCGGCCGCGGGATTTTGTGATATCGCACGGCCTTCTCCCTTGGCTTCCAACTTCAAGCCTAAAAGAGCGCAAGTGCGTGCGACATCACGAACGCTTCGGCCACTTAAGTCCGGCATTAGAATCGAACCCTTGTTCGTGGCCGCATAAACTATTTCCCCTCCGCGTCCGTCATGACCGGCCACGCTGGGAAGAGTCGCAGCCCGCGCCACCTGACTTTGAACCTGCTCTTCAACCTGGCGGGGCGACACTTCCGGTGTTGCTGTTTCCGCAACCAGTCCCTCCGGTAACTTTAGATACGTATCCGGAACCACTCCCAGATCAGGCAATATCTGTTCGGCAATATCCCTAAAGATCGGAGCCGCCACGTCGCCGCCGTGATAAGCACCGCCGGGCTCGTCGATCACCACGATGATTACGACTGCTGGATTCTCAACCGGCGCAAAGCCTACGAACGATGCCACATGTTTAGTGCTGGAATAGGTCTTGGTTTTCGGGTCGATCTTCTGCGCCGTGCCGGTCTTTCCAGCCGCGCTGTAGCCGTTGAGTTGCGCGAGCTTAGCCGTGCCGTTCAACGTCACACTTTCAAGCATCTGCCGTAAAGCGCGCGCCGTCTCCACATTAACAACTCGCCGCTGTTCAGGATTCGCACGATAGACAGTGGCGCCTGACGCCGTGCGTATTTCACGCACAAGGTGCGGCGCGACGCGCATGCCATCGTTTGCCAGGACTCCAAAAGCGGCCGCCATCTGTAACGGCGTCACACCTATCTCCTGGCCAATCGCAATTGAACCGATTGAAGAGGGCAGCCAGCGCTTAACCGGTCGTAATAGTCCTGCTGTCTCACCGGGCAACTCGATTCCGGTACGCGAACCAAAACCGAAGCGACGGATGTAGTCGTACATGGTCGAATCACCGACACGAACTCCCAGCTTGATCGCCGCCACGTTGCTCGACTTGGCTAATGCTTCCGTTAAAGTCAGGCTACCGAAGGCATGATGATCGTGAACGAGTCGGCCGGCGACCGTGATCGCTCCCATCTGACAATCAATGCGGTCGGTAGGTTTCGCGAGACCTTTCTCAATTGCGGCTGAAAAAGGAATGATCTTGAAAGTCGAACCAGGCTCGTAGATGTTTTGCAATGCCCAGTTAGAACGGGCCTCAGGTTTTGCTTCTCCGGGCTTGTTTGGATCGAAAGTCGGAGCGTTTGCCAGCGCCAGGATCTCTCCGTTGCGCGGATCGAGCACGATTGCAGTTCCCGACTTTGCCCGCGATTTAGTAACGGCGGCCAGCAAGGCTTGTTCAGCTCGATACTGAATCGAGTGGTCGAGCGTTAAAATGATTGTCTGACCGGGAGCACCGGGGATTTCAGAACTCTCATAAGAATTTCCTTCCGAGTCCCGTTCGATGAAAAGCTTGCCGGCCTCACCCGTTATCTTTTGGTTGTAAAACTGTTCGACTCCACCCAATCCGGCACCATCGATTCCCACAAACCCGAGAACATGTGCCGCGATCGAACCGTTGGGATAGAAACGCTTCGGCTCACCGCGAAAGTCCACGCCAGGTAAACCGAACCCGCGAATTGTTGCCGCCTGCTCCGGAGAAAGTCTGCGGGCAATCCATAGGAACCGGCTGTTCTTCGACTTGGCATTTTCCAGCTTGCGCGTCAGCTCTTCTTTCTTTATTTCCAGCACGGCCGACAAGCGCGAGGCAATGCAATCGATATCGCCTGCGTTTTCCAGTTGAGCCGCGTCGATGAAGATCGATTCGGTTTGAATACTGCGTGCCAGCTCGCGTCCCTGACGATCAAGTAGAATCCCGCGTTGCGGACTCGTTTCCAATGCTTGTTGTTGTTGCGAGCGGGCTCGTTCACCCAGCCTGTCGTGCTGCGACACCTGCAGGTAAACCAGGCGCACACTGATTACGAGAACCCAAAAGACAATGAACGCCGCGACGAAGAGCGCGCGGCGAATCGAGGCATCAGGTCGAATTTTTGACTCAGCGGAAAGGCGTGCCAACATTGCGGACAAGATCCCCTTCTACCGGTACCGGAGGGAACAGCACCAACCTTGATCGACTACGCCGAAATGGCGACCTTAAAAACTAACGATTAAAGGAAGCGGACGGATTAATTAGCGCGGCAGCTACCGGCATTTGCCTTCCAGCATCACGCGTTCGTGTGCCTACCTGACCGGGCTGCAATGGTTTCAGTCCCAATTGACGGGCCGCCGACTCTAAACGCGCCGGTGACGAAGCGCGTTCTTTCTCCAGAATCAAGCGCTGCTGTTCATCCAAAAGCCTTTGTCGCTCGGCCCGGAGTATTTCGCTTTCATATCCGTAGCGAACGGCCGCGAAGTGTTGTCGAGCCGCAAAAACAAAGCCGCCCGCGAGAAGTAATGCGCAACCGAGTTGCAACGCCAGGCGTGAGAGCGCCCGAAGATCTCTTTCCCGATGAACAGTTGAGTTTTGATGTTTGAGTGGGTGACGGTTCATGGCGCTACACTCTCCAGACAATTTCCAAATCTTCGAAAACTCAGGCACCGGTGGTGAAAGTTAGCCTGCGGCAAGCTCGCAACTTTGCGCTTCGCGCTCGCGGATTCTCTTCCACCTCGCTGTCATCAGGAACCACCGGACGCCTTGTCAGAATTTCCACTGCTTTGCGAGCCCCGCAGGAACAAACTGGGACACGCGGCGGACACTGGCAATAACCAGCAAGCCGGCGTAGCTCCTGCTTGATAATCCGATCTTCAAGCGAGTGAAAACTGATCGCTACAAATCTGCCGTCCGGTTGTAAAAGATCAATGGCGGTTGCGACGTATTGATCGAGACCCTCTAGTTCACGGTTAACTGCGATCCGCAGGGCCTGAAAGGTACGCGTCGCCGGATGGATTCCCCTGGTTCTGCCTTGGCCGCTGGCACGTTGCACCAGGTCAGCCAAAGCTTTTGTGGTAGTTATCGGCGTCCCTTGCTCGCGTTTTTCAACTATCCACTTAGCAATTCGCCTTGAGCGCCGCTCTTCTCCGTACTCGAAAAGAACTCTGGCAATTTCTGCCTCAGGCAATCGCTGCAGCAACTCAGCTGCTGTTTCATCGTCCCCTGCCGGGTTCATCCGCATGTCCAGCGGCGCATCCCAACGAAAACTGAAACCTCGCTCGGGTGAGTCGAACTGGAGTGAAGAGACGCCGAGATCTACTAGCACGCCTTGCGGACCGTGCTCGCCTAGGTTCTCTAGAACCGGCTGAATCTCTTTGAAGTTCGCCGCGACTGGTCGGAAACGCGCTCCAAATCTGGCTAGACGCTCGCTCGCGTAATGTAGTGCTTCGGGATCAAGGTCGAAGCCAATGACTCGAGTCGCTTCGGAGGATTCAAGGATGGCCTCGCTATGACCACCGAGGCCTAACGTGCAATCGACGAAAAGGCCTCCACGCTGCGGGGCGAGGAATTCAATCGTTTCCCCAAGCAGCACGGGGCGATGGGGCGCGCCTTTGCCCCCCAAAGGCGCAGCCATCACCACCGCCCCGTGATCTTGTTCAAAGAACTATCAACTCGGAATCAATTTCCGATTGCCGATTTGCAGATTGCCGATTCATACCTTCATCCCGCTATATCCCAAGTCGCGCAATCGCTGCCTCATCCTCTTCCGTGTAGGGATCCGCCAGCATGCGGGCTTTAAACTTGTCGAGTTCCCAAACCTCCAAATAGGTCAGGTAACCCATGACAGCGACATCACCGATCACCTCAGCGCTTTTGCGCAGCAGCGGATGGATCAATAACCGCCCCTGGCCGTCGATGGTCGCTTGTTGGCCGTAGTAATTTGTCCTGTCAAGGAACTTGCGCCGCGCGGGATCCATCGTGGGCAGTAGCGAAAGACGCTGTTCGATCGACTCCCATTCCGGCAGCGGGTAGATACGAACGTTGTCACCCGCCAAACTTGTGATGTAGAACTCGGTGCCGTGTTTCTCTTCGATTAGGCGGCGAAAAGGCGTCGGCACTTTCAGCCGACCCTTCACGTCTATTCGGGCCGTGTAGTTCCCCCGCAGCATATCGTTCGCCCAATCATCGATGGTGTTGATGGGTGGCCTTCTAAGGAAAAGTTCACTAAATGGTCAGGTGCTAACGAGGTTGGACCCACTTCCGACCACTTTCGACCACCCGCAGCGGATACTACGCCGGCCCTTTTTCGCTGTCAATACAAAAGGCTGTGAAATCTGGGTTTTTTGGGCGGGTTTGGCAGGCTTTGGGATTTAACTGTTCGCCTCTTGTCCGCCTGCGCCGAACTTGCCTTTGACTCGTTTGGAGGCAAATAGCCAAGGTTCAGGCCATGTTGTATAGTGACCCGCCGTTCAAATCCCTTCATAACGAGATCGAGTAGCACTGGATGGAGCAAACTTTCGGACGTCTGCCGGAACTTCTTCTGTTCGGCATGCTGGCCGCAGGAGCAAACCTGGTTGGCGGACTTGTCCTGATCAAGGCGGGAGTTCACCGGCTGGGGGAGCGCTCCTTAAAATACCTGGTCGCCCTCGGGGCCGGCTTCATGCTCGCTGCAATCTTTATCGAAATACTCCCGGAAACAATCAGAATTTGGACCGACGGCCTTTCCGGTACGCAAGCAGCCCAAGCTGTAATTACCGCCATGACTCTGCTTCTGGCCGGGTATCTGCTGATTCAACTTTTCGAGCACACGATTGCGCCCCATTTTCACTTCGGCGCCGAAACTCATCCTGAGTCCTTCATGAAGCCGGCCGCAGCCTATACAGCCGTCGGCGGACTTTTCATTCACACATTCTTTGACGGCGTTTCAATCGCCGCGGCCTTTCTGGTGAGCTTCCGTGTGGGCCTGCTCGTATTCGTGGCAATCTTGCTGCATAAAATGCCCGAAGGGTTTACGGTTGCTTCGATCATGTTAGCGTCGGGACGTTCCGCAAGAGTTGCGTTGTTTGCGACCGCGGCGATTGGCGCTGCCACGCTTGCAGGCGTCATAAGTGTGGCATTGTTGCAAGCTAAGGTTCACACAGCCATCGCTTACGCGCTTCCCTTTTCGGCCGGAGTGACACTTTACGTGGCGGCCAGCGACTTAATCCCCGAAGTCAACCATAACGAACATCGGAACCCAACCGTCTCGCTCGTCGTTTTTGTGGGAGTGGCTCTGTTCTATTTGTTGCACAAACTGATCGAGGGTTAAGGTAGTAACAAATTTGCAGTTGCCATTGCTTAAAATGTTTTCCAGACCTGGGTTGCACTTGCCTGTCCGCATTGCTCCGCTCTTTGTCGCGTTGGCGATCGTTCTCGCGCTGACAGGAAGCAATGACTCACCGTTTGGCAAAGTCTTCGCCCAAACCCAACCGCAGTCACCCATCCCACTACCCGTTCCTTTCAATCCGATTGTCGACAACGCACAACGTTATCGATGCGGAAACCAGGAAGAAGCTCGAGGCGATCTATCTAAATCTCAAGGAGCGAGCGGATATCGAATTCGCTGTGGTCACCGTCGAGACCACTGGCGACCAGGATATTTTTGATTATTCGTTGGCCGTGTATCGAGGCTGGGGAATCGGATCGAAGACTAACGATGGGTTCTTATTGTTGCTGGCGGTAAAAGACCGCAAGTACTACACACAGGTGGGCTATCACCTCGAAGGCGATCTCAACGATGGCATGGTTGGGCAAATTCAGCGCGAACGGTTGGTTCCGCAGTTACGACAAGGAAATTACAGTAAGGGTATTGACGACACTGTCCAGGCTTATGTAGCGACGTTGAGCGAGAAGCGTGGTTTCAAGATCGAGGGTATCGATCAACGCTACGCCTATCGTGAACCACGGGAACCGCGGGAGCAGCCAGGCATTGGAAGTAGATCCGGCGGGCTTTCGAGGTCCTGCTGCACGCTACTAATAATTGCTGGCATTATTCTTTTGATCCTTTCGACGATGAAACGCGGCGGGCGTGGCGGTGGCGGGGGTTGTTTGAATTTGTTGCTTTTAAACTCGCTTTTCAATAGTGGTGGGGGCTGGGGCAGATCAAGCAGCGGCTGGGGTGGCGGTGGTTTCGGTGGCGGTGGTTTCGGTGGCGGAGGTTGGGGCGGCGGCGGTGGCGGCGGTTTTGGTGGAGGCTTCGGCGGTGGAAGTGCGGGTGGTGGCGGAGCTGGCGGTAGTTGGTAGCCGTAAGTGAAGCGCGTTTAGCAGGCGGCTTGTCACCAATCTGCTAGTATGGAAGACCCCAAGATTAGAAATGTCCAAGTCGGTCGTTCACGAAGCTCTCAATGGTTTGATTGAAGACCTGCGTTCTACGCATGGCGACAATCTCGCGTCCGTGGTGCTCTATGGATCCGTCGCCGCCGGAGATAACGTGGAATTGCGCTCCGACTATAATCTCCTCATCTCATTGCATCGAATCACCCCCGAAGATCTACGGCAGGCCCAAGCACCGATGAGAGAGTGGCAACGTCTCGGCCATCCCTTGCCGGTTTACTTCACTATGGAAGAACTTTCAGACGCGGCCGACGTATTTCCGATCGAGTTTCATCAGATGTCTCAAGCGCGCGTCGTACTCTTTGGTAAAGATCCTTTTGAGCTCGTCAAACTTTCTGACGCGCACTTGCGTCACCAGACGGAATACGAATTACGCAGCAAACTAATTCAACTACGCCGGCTCTACATCCCCGCCTCAATTTCCATAACCAAGCTGTGCGATCTAATGAGCGACAGTTTGGCAAGTTTCGCGGCGCTATTCCGTGCAGTTTTGATTCTTCATGGGAAAGAAGCGCCAGTCGCCAAACCCGATTGCGTGCGGGCAACAGTTCGCCTGCTTGGTCTTGATGATCAACCCTTCGAAAGGATTTTCGCGCTGCGCGCGAGCGGCGAGATGCCGGCAACAGATACAGAAGCAAACGAGCTCTTTGCTACTTACATGCACCAGATCGAGCGTGTAGTTGAAGCGGTCGATGAAAAACGACTTGAAGAAACGCCCCTGCACTAGTTCACCAACTTATCCGGAGAGTAACCATGACTTACAAAAAGGTTTTGCTGTTAACACTCGTCATTTTTGTATCGCTATCTGCGAGCGGGTGCGGCTACAACACCCTGACTACCAAACAACAGAACGTGAAGGGGAAGTGGGCGAACGTGGAAGCCCAATTACAACGTCGTGCCGATTTGATAAACAACCTGGTTGAGTCTGCGAAGCTGGCGGGAATCCAGGAGCAGGAAGTATTCGGCAAGATCGCCGAAGCCAGATCGCGACTTTTGAATGCGACGCAACAGGCTCCCCAGGGTGAGGCTGGCGACAAGAGTCCGGAACAAAAGCAGGCAGTGATCGATGCTGCGAACAGCTTTGGCGGCACGATTGGACGCCTCTTAGTATTGCAGGAGGCTTACCCGCAACTGCAATCCAACCAAAACTTTCTAAAGCTGCAGGATGAAGTGGCCGGCACCGAGAACCGTATCGCGACCGCGCGCATTGACTACAACAACGGAGTGCAGGACTACAACACTACGCGCGCGCGCTTCCCAACTGTGATTTCGGCAAAATTGTTTGGCTTTAAGGAAGAGCCTTACTTCAAGGCTGAAGAAGGGTCGACTCAGCCGCCCACAATCAATGCCAACTCGCTGCGGCAAAGCACGCCGGCGCCTTAAGTAAGATGCGTAACGGAACTGCCAGGTGGATGATGAGGTCCGTAGGCCCGTGAAAGCCGGCGGACGTTGAATGTCCCCGCAGGGGACAGCGTTAATAGCCGTGGGCAACGCCCACGGTGCACATAACCGAAAACCACTTCGACCCTGAAAGGGTCGAACCTCACGAAAGGTTAATGAAGATGGCACAGACCCTCACCAGTCTTCTGGTTCATCTCGTTTTCTCTACTAAACATCGACAACCCCTCATCTACCCTGAAATCGAAGCGAACTTGTTCGCTTACATGGGTGGAATCCTAAGAAACAACAACTCTCGATTAATCACGGCCGGGGGCACGTCAGACCATCTGCACCTATTGATTTCTCAATCGAAGACAATCGCATTGAGTGAACTGGTGATGGATGTAAAGAAGGACAGCTCATCATGGCTCAAGACCCAGGATAGAGCTTTCAGAAACTTTCATTGGCAGGATGGCTATGGTGGTTTTTCTGTAGGAGTGTCCGAGGTTCCCCGATTGACGCAATACATTGCCAATCAGAAAGAACATCACCGCAAGGTGACGTTTCAGGAAGAGCTGCTCCAGTTCTTGAAAGAATACGAGATTGAGTACGACGAGCGGTATTTGTGGAATTGAGTTCGACCCTTTCAGGGTCGGATTCATTACGTCGATGGGTTCCGTGGGCGTTGCCCACCGGCTATTAACTTTGTCCCCTGCGGGGACGGACAATTGCGAGTCAGAACCCTCTTGAGCTGCACATCGCGCAATGGTCGCAGGGTTTTCCCCCGGGTTCCACGCTGCAGAGCTTTTCCTTCTCGAAATAATCTACCAGCGCTGACACTGTCGCTTCTTCGACTCCAAATTTTTCTTCACTAGGATGCGAGTAAGAGCTGTTAATCCCAGCGAGCCAGGGTGAGTGCGTCGCCGGTACGCCAGCTTCGCGGCCTACAGGCAGGGCCGCTCGTGGCGTCGCGTCAGTTACATCCGGCAATACGGAAGCTTCCAGCTGCGCCAGTTTGCGTTGCAAGTCATTGATTCCCGCCCGCACAGCCGCCAATTGTGAACTCACTTCGGAATTCTGCTGGCGAGCCACAGGACTCACGCTCGCACTGCCGCCGGCGACGCGCCGCGCGATTCGCTCCGCAATCTCCCGAGCCTGATCCTGATCCGTACTCATTAGTTCCTATAACAGATCGATGCGATCGACCACGCCAACGATTGCTGAATCAATCGCCGCACCCGCCTTACCCGTGGCGGCGGTTGAAGCACTCCAGCCTTCCTGAACAATCAAAACCGTGTCGCCCACGCCGGCGTCGACAGAATTTAATGCCAACACCGTCATGGCTGTTTCATCGCCTTCCGGAGTGATTTGCTGGCAGAGCATCACGCTCGCGTTTTCGTAACGACGGTTCTTCTTTGTTGCAACGACGTTTCCGAGCACTCGGGCGAGGATCATGGGGACTAAAAATCCTTTTTCCGGTAACTCGGACTCTGCGTCACGTGGAATTCAGAGTCAACGATTCCGATGATTGTGCAATCGGTGGGCGTATCTTCCCGCTTGAAAGGGAAACTTGCTTCCTTGCCTCGACACCAAAAAACCAGTTCCCCAACTCCCGCGCCAACCGAATCCACGGCTACGAGGGGCTTACCTGCAGGCTGCAGATCCTTGTTCAGACTTTGCACGACAAGTAACTTCCGCCCGTCGAGCGATTCGTTTTTGACGGTGGCGACCACTGTGCCGATGACTCGAGCGAGCTGCATGAAAGTTTCGAGTTCCGCGTTTCAAGTTTCGATGTCCAAGCGTAAGAGTTACCTCAAGCTGGCATTTTGGATCAAGTTGGCAGCGAACTCGAAACCTGAAACTCGAAACTCGAAACTAGCCAGGTGATATCAACCGTATCAATCACGCCGACGACAGCAGCGTCCACCGGGGCGTCCTTCAATCCTTGAGCCAGGCGAGCGCTGGAACCCGCCACGACAAGCACCTTCTCGTGAAAACCGGCGCCTACTGTGTCAACGGCTACCACATAACCCGTCGTGTCTGTGCCGTCGACATTCACGGGCCGAACTATCAAAAGCTTCTTGCCGAGGAGACGCTCATCTTTCTGCGTCGCGACTACCGTTCCGAGGATGCGCGCGATAATCATGCTAGCCGCGATTACCCACAGGAAGTGCATCGTCAACGCTACCGTGAGGGCGCGGAATCACATGCACACTAACCAATTCGCCAACTCGACGTGCGGCGGCAGCACCCGCGTCGGTTGCGGCTTTGACGGCAGCAACATCGCCGCGAACGATCGCGGTGACGAAGCCGGCACCGATTTTTTCATAACCTATCAGGGTTACGTTGGCGGCTTTCACCATCGCATCGGCGGCTTCAATCATCGCCACCAGTCCTTTTGTTTCCACCATGCCGAGTGCTTCTTGTGGCATCTTTTATGCTCCTCTTAGTCGTGAATCGTTAATCGTTAATCGTGAAATCGTTAGTCGTGAATCGTAAATCGTGAATCGTTAATCGTGAATCGTGGAATCGTTAGTCGTTAGTCGTTAATCGTTAATCGTGAATCGTGAATCGGGAATCGAGAGTCGTGTAGGAATCATTCACGATTCACAATTTACGATTCACGATTCACGATTTACTATCCACAGCCTGCGCCAGCAATTCGACCAACTCTTCTCTCGTCAATGAAATCTTGCTGCCGTTTGTCGCTGGCTCATGATAACTCGAAACTGGCGGGCGGTCGCCTGTCGGGCACGTCATCTGTGTTTCGTGGAGATAACCACAAGCCTGACAACGTGCGCTCTCGCCGAGATATCCCGCTGCTTCGCGTACGTTGATCAGCTTTTCGATGGCATCGACCGGCAAATTCTTCGAACCTCCCAGGATGCGCGAGAGAATCGCGATGCGCGCTGTGTGCTCCAGCGTTTCCAGGCGATCAAATGCCTGCCAGAGATCCGACCCGTAGGCTACGGCGCCGTGGTTTGCCATCAGCAAAGCGTTGTGATGCTTAACGAGTGGTCGCATCGCTTCGGTTAACTCGTCGGTCGAAGGCGTTCCGTAAGAAGCCAGCGGCACACAACCTAAGGTCAGAATCACCTCTGAAAGTATTGGCTGATCAATCGCCAGGCCGGCAACCGCGAAGGCAGTACCGTGCGGAGGGTGTGCATGACAAACAGCCTTCACGTCCGGCCGTTCTTTATAAATCAGGATGTGCATCGCCAGCTCGCTCGATGCCTTACGATCGGTAAGTGCTTTCCCGCTGCTATCCGTTAACGCAAGGGAATCTTCCGTCATGCGACCTTTGCAAGTCATCGTCGGCGTGGCGACGAGCCGGCCGTCATCGAGGCGGACGCTTACATTGCCGTCGGACGACACCACATAACTGCGTTCGTACATGAGTTGGCCGATGCGAACTATCTCGCGCCGGGCAGTTTTCTCATCCATCGATGGCAATGGTTCCTTATAGCTCGTGCTCGTTGTGGGCGATTAAGTCTTCTCGTTCGCCCTTCCGCCGCACCTTAGTCGTAACGCCAGTCTGCGGTCGAGAGAGGAAGTAGGATAATGATTCGAGGGAAGTTGTTAAGTCAACGGTCTTAACTTTTACTCCAAGTCGCGCACTGAGCGATGCTGGTGCAAAGTTAAGCACAGCTCTAACGCCGGCGGCGGTTACTTGATTCAAGACCCTCTGCGCGACTCGCGCCGGCACGGCAATGACTGCGACATCAACAGCTTCGTCTCTGACGACGCGCGAGATTCGCTTCACGTCGTGAACCAGCACGTTACCTGGTCCGATGCCGTGTACCAATTTTTGAGACATCGTTGTCAAACAAAGCCACGACGGTGAAGTTAGATTTTTCGATCCCTTGATAGTTCGCCAGGGCCGTTCCCAACCGGCCGGCGCCAATAATCCCAACGCGATGAGCAGTATCGAGACCGAGAATCTTGATGAGGTGAGCGCGAAGATCGGCGACGTAATAACCGGTGCCGCGTACACCAAACTCGCCAAAATAACCGAGATCTTTGCGAATTTGCGCCGAATTCAGATTGAACTGTTCGGCTAGTGCCTGAGACGAAATGGTCTTGATTCCGGCGCCCGCGAGAGTATTTAAACAGCGAAGGTAAACGCTCAAGCGATTCGTCGTCAGCTCGGAGATTTTTTCTGATTTCATCTCAGTTTCTGGGTTGAGGGCCGCGTCAAGTATAACGCCAATGATGCTTTTGAACGTAATGCAATAGGAGTGTTTCGAGTTTCGAGTTTCAGGTTCCGAAGTTTCAGGTTTCAGGTTTCAGGTTTCAGGTGTTTACAGTTGGATATCATGGCCGGGGTTATGGTTCGGGTTCTGTGAGATTTTGTTGCCGACCTTTGACACCGACCAGTCGTAACTCGGAAAGGGATCACGAAACTCGGAACTCGAAACTCGGAACTTGAAACTTGAAACCTGAAACTCGAAACCCGAAACTCGAAACTTTCCTCGTTGCCGAAGGTTGTATCCCTAAACTACAATCGCGACCGTTCACGCCGAGACAAATGATCGCCCATCTTTCAGGCACACTGCTTTCAAAACAAGCAACTTCAGTAATTCTTGATGTTGCCGGTGTGGGATACGAAGTATCGATTCCGCTCTCAACCTTTTATGAACTTGAGGACCCTGGTTCCAATATTCAACTGCGTATCTACACCCACGTGCGTGAAGACGCCCTGCAATTGTACGGCTTTAGAACCGCACGTGAACGAGAGCTCTTCCTGAGGTTAATCTCGGTTAGCGGTATCGGACCTAAACTGGGAATCACGTTGCTGTCGGGAATGAGTGCTGACGAAATGATAGCGTCAATTCGAACCAATAACCTTGCCAAGCTCACGTTAATTCCCGGTGTCGGCCGCAAGACCGCCGAACGCCTGGTGATGGAGTTGCGCGACAAAGTAGCTTCGCTTTCATCCGCGGAACTTGAGGAAGAGTTAGGGGCAAAGACCGATGCTGCCGCGGCGCCAACTGAGGATTCAATGCGTGCTGATGCCCTGTCAGCACTTCTCAATTTGGGCTACCAAAAGAACTCCGCGGAGAAAGCAGTATCCGCAGCTCTCAGTGAAGGCGGCGACCTTTCTGTTGAATCAATTTTGAGATCGAGTCTGCGAAAACTGGCCAAAGGTTAGGCAGTCTGAACGAAAGCGGTGATTGAACCATGTCTAAAGAACAACCGGTGAGAGTTCGAGACGAAACTCCGACTGACGCCGATCGTCAGTTTGAGTTGACCGTGCGGCCAACGCGTCTTGCCGACTACATCGGCCAGAAACAAGTTAAAGAGAATCTGCGCGTGTACATGAAAGCTGCACTCGGACGTCACGAAGCTCTCGACCATGTTCTCTTGACTGGCCCTCCCGGGCTGGGCAAGACGACCCTCGCGAACATCATCGCTAACGAGATGGGAGCCGAACTGAGATCTACAGCCGGGCCCGCGATCGAAAAGGCCGGCGACATCGCCGCACTCCTTACCAACCTGCAGGAAGGGGACGTTCTCTTCATCGATGAGATTCACCGTTTGCTTCCCGCTTTGGAAGAGAAGCTGTATCCGGCGATGGAGGACTACAACCTCGACTTGCTGATTGGTCAGGGCGCAGGAGCCCGTTCCATCAAATTACCCCTGCCAAAATTTACTCTCGTTGGTGCGACTACGCGCGCCGGATTGATTACTGCGCCTTTGCGGGGACGCTTCGGAATCGTCTTCCATCTGGATTTTTATCCTCACGAAGATTTGGAAGTGATCTGCAAACGTTCCGCGGAGATCCTTGGAGTCGAGATTGATGAAGAAGGTGCTCGCGAGATTGCGCGTCGCTCGCGTGGCACACCGCGTATTGTCAATCGCCTGCTGCGCCGAGTGCGGGACTACGCCGAGGTTGATTATGAAGGCAAAATCACAAAAGACATCGCCCACGACGCGCTGAATCGCATGGAAGTCGACACCTACGGTCTTGACGAAATGGACCGGAAACTCCTGCTAACAATTATTGAAAAGTTCGAAGGAGGTCCGGTCGGACTGGGAACGCTTTCCGCATCCATTCACGAAGAAAAAGATTCGATCGAAGAAATTATCGAACCCTACCTGATCCAAATCGGATTTTTGGATCGCACCCCTCGCGGTCGTATGGCAACCAGGCGTGCCTGCGAACACTTCGGAATCAACCCCGCAAATCCCTTCAAACCTGGCCTGTTCGATTCCCAGTGAAGATTTTGATAGGGTTGCACTAGGGATTCCCCGCCGCTTTATATCTTTATGAGAACGCTGTCCTCGTTTACTCGTCATTCATTCGGCGTGCGCAATCGCGGCCCCTGGCGCTCAATTCTCAGTCACTCACTGCACCAGTTTCATGAAAACGATCTCTTCACTTCGGCCGCAGCGATGAGTTACTTCGGACTTATGTCCTTGTTTCCGGCGTTGCTCTTGATGCTGGCCTTGAGCAACAAAATCACGGCGGCAAATGAACTGATTAACCACGCCGTCGATGTTTATCCAGGTTCTCGCACTTTCCTGCGCGAAACACTGGCGTCGTTTTCGTCAGTGGGGCCCGGAGTAATTATCAGTTGCTTCGTCGTCGTGCTCTGGGCTGGATCCTGGGTCTTCGCCGTGATCGAGCGCGCTCTCAATCGGATTTGGGGCGCAACCTCCAGGGCTTTCTGGCACGGCCGCGCTCTAACAATTGGAATGATAGGGATCATCGGCTTGCTGCTTGCCGTCTCTGTAGCGTTCACCTCGATAGTTGTGGCTCTGCGTGAAATGGCCGGCAATCTTTCACCGCGGCAAGTCGCGCGTTACCCATTTCTGTTATCCGCAGGCAGCGTCTTCTGGGCCGTCATCTACGCGATTATCAGTTTGCTCGTAACGGTCATACTGTTCGTTGTGATTTATCGTTTCATGCCCAAAGCTGAAGTTACCTTGCGCGATGCCCTTCCCGGCGCTGTCCTGGGAGGCCTGTTATGGGAACTCGCCAAGTACTTATTTGCCTGGAGCCTGAATTATTTTCACTACGATCAGATTTACGGTTCCGTCGGTGCGGTTGTAGCCGTGCTGTCCTGGAGTTATGTTTCCAGTTTGATTCTGTTATTCGGCGCCCAGTTGACAGCTGTGTTTCATCGTGAACATCCGCATTACCCCGATCCCAAACCTGCCGACTAACTCCCCGGTTAAGACAAAGCAATGCAAGTGTCCGCTTTTGACTATCAGCTTCCTGAAGAGCTAATCGCCCAGGAGCCGCTGCCGCAGCGCGACGCATCGCGCATGTTGATTGTCGATCGGACGAGGCAGAGTTGGACCGATTCTTATTTTGCTGAACTTCCCGGGGAGTTGCGGGCTGGCGACGTTCTGGTAATCAACAACACCCAGGTCTTTCCAGCGCGTCTCAGCGGGCGGCGGCAGCCTTCTAGTGGTCGTGTGGAGATCCTGCTCGTCCGTGAATTGGAACCTTATGTGTGGGAAGCACTCGTCCGGCCTGGCCGCAGGCTTAAAAGAGGCGATTCGGTGAGTTTTGATGGGCCGCATTTGACGGCGGAGATTCTTGACGATTCAGGTAAAGAATTGCGACAACTCCGCTTTCACGCCACGAAATCCCTCGCTTCCCTACTGGACGAATTAGGCGAAGTGCCGTTGCCGCCTTACATCAGCCGGCCGGACGGTACCTCGCCCCTTGATCGCGAACGTTACCAAACGCTATTTGCAAGGGAGCGTGGAGCCATTGCCGCCCCCACAGCGGGATTGCACTTTACGCCAAACATAATGCAACGAATCGCTGACACCGGCGCTCGCATGGCGGAAGTAACGCTGCATGTGGGCTATGGAACTTTTGAACCAGTTCGCGTCGAAGACACCGAACAGCATCAGGTGGCGGAGGAGCGTTACGAAATAAAAACCCTCGCGGCACAAACAATCAACGAGACTCGATCTAACCGTGGTCGAGTAATAGCGGTGGGAACTACAACAACACGCGCCCTGGAATCAGCCGTGAAAGTCGACGGTCTTTTGGAGGCAACTGCTGGCAACGCCTCGCTGACCATCGTTCCTGGTTACAAATTCCGCATCGTCGATGCTCTTTTAACGAACTTCCATCTGCCTCGTTCGTCATTACTTATGCTGGTTAGCGCTTTCGCCGGCCATCAATTAATACTCGACGCGTATCGCCACGCCGTCGCTGCACGTTATCGTTTTTATAGCTATGGTGACTGCATGTTAGTGATCTAGTGATTCTAGAAAACTATGATGCTAAACTAAGCAAGAGGAATCCTCGTTGTACGATCAATGGCCGTTCTAAAAAAAATTCGCACTCGTTGGTGGTCACCTGCAGTACCCGCCGAGCCGTTCCCCACGCAACCGGAACGCACAATCGTGCCGGTGTCAGGCATCCGGTACGATGTTCGCCCGCTTACAATTTCGCAGCTTGATGAATGCTGGAGGCTTGATCAGCGCTGTTTTGTTGATGGTGAGGCCTATAGCCGGGAGACGTTTGAGTATCTACTGACGGCCTCGGAATCGGTCTCTTACCGTGCCGTAACGCCCGGCGGCGTGATGGTAGGATTTGTAATTGGACTCGTAGAGCCAGACCATACCGGCCATGTAACGACCGTTGGCGTAGCGCCGGAACACCGGCGCCGTCATTTGGCAAAACGCCTAATGCTGCAAGTGGAAGAAGGTTTTAAGCGACGGAACGTGAGGCTAGTGCGACTCGAGGTGAGGTCGCTTAATACAGCGGCGCAACGAGTTTATGAGACCTTGGGATATGTAGTGACGCAGCGCTTACCTAAGTATTACTCGAATGGCGGTGACGGACTCCTGATGCTGAAGTCCCTCGACTAACCTGCCCGAATCAGCCCTTTCGCAACTCAGTCAATACCTGCTTGGCAACGGCCTTTAAGGTATCGAACACGCCCGGTCCCGAAGAAGCGACGGCCTCAATCACCGGCTCACCATTTCTGCGTAGCTCAGCAGTGATTTCATGTACCGGGACTACGTTCGGCAAATCCCGCTTGTTCAGTTGCAGGACGTAGGGAATCTTTTCCGGATCGTAACCCTGGGCTCGAAGATTTTCCTCGAGGTTGTAGAGCGATTCGATGTTAGCGTCCATCCGCTCTTCCTGCGAGTCAGCCACAAAGACAACTCCGTCAACGCCTTTCAAAATTAGTTTACGCGAGGCATCGTAAAAAACCTGGCCGGGAACCGTGTAGAGATGGAAACGAGTTTTGAATCCGCGGACGGTTCCTAGCTCCAACGGCATAAAGTCGAAAAACAGCGTGCGATCCGTCTCAGTGGCCAGACTAATTAGCTTGCCTCGAGCTTGTGGAGCCGTTGAATCAAAAATGTACTGCAAGTTCGTGGTCTTACCACAGAGCCCGGGTCCGTAGTAAACGATCTTGCAATTGATCTCCCGCGATGCGTAATTGATAAAGGTCATGGCTCTTTACTAATTGAAAAGGCTGTCGATATCTGCGTCGGTAATCCCGGCAAATGGCGATTCGAGATCGTGATTGTCGGCGTTGGTGATTTCTTCCATCATCAGAGCAAGCTGATTCGACACCTGTTTGCTCCGGAGCTTTACCAATCCCAGACTGGAACGGTCGTCAAAAACGACGACGAGCAAAAGCCGCCCAATGACGGAAATGTGAATACTCTCCCGCTCTCCCTCGTGAGATAGCGTGGGGAATTCCTTCTCACCAATTAATTGAGCCATGCCCCCGGTCGCGGCTACGTTTCCCGCGGCAAGCGAGGCAAGGCTGGTTGTGTCAAGATTTCCCACTTCTCCCTGGGAGGCGATTTCCTGACCGTCCTTATCGATCAGAAAAATCACCTTGGCTGCCGAATCCATCCGGAGCCGCGCCAGGACAGCTTTAATTTCGTGGTACTGCTGCTCCCGCAGCAGAATTGGAGTGTCTGCCATCGATACAGCTTTCTTCGACAAAGGTGGGCAAGAAGATCGGGAGGCTATCGGGTAGTAAGGTCAGGCACTCGTGCGAGGCAAAATGTTGATTGCCTAAGAGCTTTCTGACAAAACGTGCGATGCAAACTTAGCGGATCGGCTCTGCTTCCGAGCCTTGGGCACTCTAACATAGCAAACAATGACCTACAAGTGTTTTTCTTGGTTGGTCACAACGTGTGATGACAACCTGATAAAAGTGAACAGTGCCCGCAACTCCCCTTTTCGCGTTGATTTACAAGGGTAGCTGTGTTAAACTCGGCGCGTTCTCAAGGTACTTGAAGGACACGTTATCGTCCTTCAAGTTGAATGCTTCCCCACAATGAGCAGCCCCATGACAAAAGGATTAAGGCGTTCGTCATCGCGCACACCGGCGCGGCGACCTGCGACTAAACCGTCTGTCAAAGATCGCACATTGAAAGCCAAACCAGCTCGTCCGAAAGCAAAGTCTTCAGCTAAACCTCCGGTTCGCAAGGCACAAAAGACTGCCGCGCGGGCAACAGCGAAGAAGCTGGCAACCAAGAAGACTTTGGCGCCAGCCAAGAAGCGAGTAGCAAAAGCCGTTAAGCCCGTCAAAAAAGCTGCGACTCGCCAGCCTGTGCCGCGTAAGGCAACAACTACTTCGAAGAAGGGGCTTGTTCCAAGAGTCAAAAAGACTCAGAAGCTCGCAGCCGTCCGCGCGCAACGTCCAGTTGTTGTGGCGCCGCCGCCACGACGACCGCCTACTGTTGATGAGTCGGCAGCCTTACTGGCATTCGAACATGCTCACAAAGAATTTACGAACGGCCATTTCGGCGAAGCTCGCAATCAGTTCCGCAGTCTTCTCGAAAAGTATTCTCAAGTTTCCGAGGTAGCCGCCCGCGCTCGGACTTATTTGGCTGTTGCGGAGGCGCGCTTGCGAACGGAGAACATGCTCCCGCGTGACGCCGACTCTTTGTACGATCGCGGTGTAATTGAACTAAATCGCGGCGAATATGTCGCAGCTCAGGAAATGTTTGAGCGTGCTCTCAAACGGGAACCTGAGGCGGCACACATCCATTATGGCCTGGCGGCAACTCGTGCCCGCCTCGGTTCGCTCGACCTTGCTCTCCAATCCCTCCAGCGAGCATTGGATCTGCAACCTAACCTCCGCGTACGCGCGCAACACGATCATGATTTGACCTCACTGCGCAACGACCCCGACTTTGATAAGTTGATCTTCCAACCCCGTGCTTAACCTCTGGCGCTCCGCGGGCAGAGACCTTCAAAAGTTCAAGTTGAAAGCTTTTTTGTTTTAGGTATGATCCCTTGGCGCCTCGCGCCGCAAGGAGACTGAACGATTGCCCCTTAACTCCCCGAAAAATCGTGGCTTAAACCTGGTGGCTATCGGCGGTGGCACTGGCCTGTCAAGTTTGCTTGCCGGCTTGAAGCGAAGAGTGGGACAGCAAGGGACGACTGATGTTTGGATCGATCACTTGTCGGCGATTGTAACCGTCTCAGACGACGGCGGCAGCTCCGGACGTTTGCGTGAAGAGTTGCAGATGCTTCCTCCGGGCGATATTCGAAACTGTATGATCGCCCTCTCGGAAGACTCCACTTTGCTGTCCCGCCTCTTCAAGCACCGGTTTCGGGGTGATGGCGCGCTTGGAGGTCACAGTTTTGGAAATCTGTTCCTCGCGGCGCTTACCGAGGTAACGGGCGATTTCGTAGAAGCCGTACGCCTTTCTTCGGAAGTGCTGGCCAGCAAGGGTCACATCTATCCAGCGACGATCAATGATGTACGACTGGTGGCTGAACTCGAAGATGGCACGATTGCTCAGGGCGAGACCCAGATCACAGCTTCGCTTTCGCGGATCCGCTCTCTGCGTCTCGAACCCGAGCAGTGTCTGCCGCTGCCAGAGGCTCTTACGGCGATTAGGAAGGCCGACGTGATTACCGTTGGACCCGGTTCTCTCTATACCAGCATCCTTCCCAACCTTCTCGTCGCGCGTGTGGCGCGTGCAATTGGCGCGTCTCACGCTACCAAGATCTTCATTTGTAACTTGATGACACAGCCGGGTGAAACTGACGGTTATACGGCCCGGCAACATCTCGAGACAGTGAAAACTTATGCGCCCGAGATTCACTTTGATTTCGTAGTGGTAAATGATCAGCCTGCCAGTGAAGAGCAGCGTGCGCGATACGCGGTCGAAGGCGCGCACCAGATTGGAATAGAAGAAGAAGGTTTTGAAAGCGCGCTGGATGGCGAGGCTGAAGTCGTTCGAGCAGCGCTCCTCGATGAAGGTGAAAAAGCCCGTCATAATTCCGAGAGCCTTGCTAACGTTGTGTTTGATTGTTGGCGACAAGCTGCTTCACGCCCCGTAGCTACCGTGTAACTGGCCGAAAGAGATCCACGATTGACCTCCCTCCAACAACAGCGCCCGCTAGACGTGCTAATCATGGCTGCCGGATTGGGAACTCGAATGAAGTCCCAAAAGGCAAAAGTCCTTCATGAGCTTGATGGCCGCCCGATTATCGCCCACGTCGTACAAAAAGCTCTCGGGCTTCAGCCGAGAAAAATTTTCGTCGTCGTTGGCCATCAAGCCGATGCCGTCGAAACGGCTGTCCGTGCGGTAATCAACAACGACGACCTCGCCGGGTTCGTTCTGCAGCGCGAACAGAAGGGCACGGGCGACGCCGTTATGGCGGCCCGTGAAGTTTTACAGAAAGCTGACTCCAATCTGCTGATTTTGTCTGGCGATGTGCCACTAGTGCGTGAGGAAACTTTGCGGAAGCTGGTTGAACAGCACCAGGCAAGCGGAGCAACTTGTTCCATTCTGACGGTCAAGCTGGAAAATCCTACCGGATACGGGCGCATTGTCCGTGATGGACAGAACAATTTCGCCCGCATCGTTGAACAAAAAGACGCGAGCGCTGAAGAAAAACTGATCCGCGAGATCAACTCCGGCATTTACTGTTTTGACACGACAAAGCTGTTCGCCGCACTTGAACGGTACAGCCGACAAACCAACAGCAGGAATATTACCTAACCGATGCGCCCGCGATTCTCCTCGCCGACGGTGAAAAGATTGAACTCTTCGTGATCAATGACCAACGTGAAGTGTCGGGCATTAATTCGCGGGCTGAACTTGCCGAATTCGAGAACCTGATTCGTCGCAGTACGGTTCGAAGTTTGATGCTTGCCGGAGTGACATTCATAGATCCAGCTCATGCTTACATCAGCGCCGCCGCCCAGATCGGCCGCGATTGCGTAATTCATCCCAACGTTACCGTAGAAGGCGCAACCGTGATTGGCGAAAACTGCGTGCTGCGGTCAGGCAGCAGGATCTCCAATTCCAGGATCGGCGACAACGTAACCATCAAGGATTACTCGCTGATCATCGATTCAACTGTGGAATCAAACTGTTCAGTCGGGCCTTTTGCTCACTTGCGGATGGATGCGCATTTAGAAGAGGGTTCGGCAGTCGGCAATTTTGTCGAAGTGAAGAAGTCGCGGCTCGGGCGAAAATCAAAGTCAATGCATCTTACCTATCTTGGCGATGCGACGATCGGCTCAGGGACTAATATCGGCGCCGGAACGGTGACCTGTAATTACGATGGCAAGAATAAGCACGCAACGACGATCGGCGACAACGTCAAGATTGGCTCTGATACAATGCTGGTGGCGCCTGTGACAGTGGGAGATGGCGCAGTCACTGCGGCCGGTTCAGTTGTAACAGAAGATGTTCCCTCCGATTCCCTGGTCGCCGGAGTCCCAGCGGTAGTCAAGAAGAAACTTAAGAACGATGTTGGTTAGGATGAACAATATATGTGTGGAATAGTCGGCTATGTAGGCAACAAGCAGGTGGTCCCGTTGATCATCGATGGACTACGCAAGCTTGAATATCGTGGTTACGACTCGGCAGGAATTGCCGTCGTCAATGAAGACCACGAGATGGAGATTCGCCGCGCCAAAGGGCAAACTTCGCAATCTCGAAGAGGCCATTCGACTGACACCGCTGGATGGGACCTACGGAATTGGTCATACGCGTTGGGCAACACACGGACGTCCCACTGAAGAAAACGCGCACCCCCATCGCGACTGCACCGGCCGCGTCGTCGTTGTTCATAACGGCATCATCGAAAACTATATCCAACTCAAAGAACAACTCAGCCACAAAGACCACGAGTTCGTAACGGAAACTGACACTGAGATTATCGCCCACCTAATCGAAGAATATTTAAAAGAAGGCGACAGTTTTGAGAAGGCAGTGCATCAGGCAGCGCTTGATTTGCGCGGCATCTTCGCGCTCTCAATCATCAACTCTGAAGAGCCGGACACAATCATTGCGGTGCGCCAGGGCCCGCCAGTCGTAATCGGACTCGGGGACCGCGAATTCTTTGTCGCCTCCGACATCCCGCCAATTCTGCAACACACCCGCGACGTATTTTTTCTCGGTGATGGAGAGATTGCGATCCTGACCAAAGATGCGGTGCGCGTCACTGATTTTCATGGAGCTGCCGTGCAGCCGGCGATCCAACGGATCACCTGGGATCCGATCATGGCAGAAAAAGGCGGCTTCAAGCATTTCATGCTCAAGGAAATCTACGAGCAGCCGCGGGCAGTGCGCGATACCGTTCAGGGACGCATCTCACTCGATTCCGGTCGTGTGTTTCTCGATGAGATGAAAAACATCACCGAAAGCGACTTCAAGCGATTTACATCGATCAAGATCGCCGCGTGTGGCACCTCGTGGCACGCAGGACTCGCCGGTAAGTACATGATCGAGCAGCTAGCCCGTATTCCAGTCGATGTTGATTATGCTTCTGAGTTTCGATATCGCGATCCGGTAATCGACGAAGATGCGCTGTTGCTGGTCATCTCTCAATCAGGTGAAACGGCGGACACGATCGCCGCATTGCGCGAGGCAAAAGAACGCAGCGCCAAGGTCCTGGCCATCTGTAACGTGCAGGGCTCGATGATCGTGCGCGAGGCCGACGGCACTATCCTGACACACGCCGGCCCGGAGATCGGTGTGGCTTCCACGAAAGCATTTCACCTCGCAGATGATTGCGTTGTATTTGCTCGGCCTATATCTAGGTGAAATTCGCGGTGCGTTGTCTGCCGAGCAGGCTCAGCATCACGCCCAGCAACTCGCCGAGTTGCCGGTGAAACTTGAACACTTGCTGAACGAGTCGGATCAGATGGAGGAGCTTTCCAAGGAGTTTTTCAGGTCTACTGATTTCCTATACCTCGGCCGCGGTATTAACTTTCCCGTCGCTCTGGAAGGCGCGTTGAAACTAAAGGAGATTTCCTACATCCACGCTGAAGGTTATCCGGCAGGTGAGATGAAACACGGTCCCAATGCTTTGATCGACGAGCGCTTGCCGGTGCTCTTCATCAACACCCGTGAAGAGGGCAATCGAGCTTCCGAGCTACGCTACGAAAAGACTCATTCAAACATCGTTGAGGTTAAAGCCCGTGAGGGCATTGTTATCTCCGTGTTGACCGAAGGAGACACGATGTCTTCGGCAGTTTCCGACTACGTGATCGAAATACCGTCATCCAGCGACTTACTCTCGCCGCTGCTTTCAATCATTCCCCTGCAGCTCCTTGCTTACCACATCGCCGTGCGTCGCGGCTGCGACGTCGACCAGCCGCGTAATCTGGCGAAGTCAGTGACGGTGGAATGAAGAGGCGTGAGCGAGTGGGCAGTGGTCAGTAGTCAGTGCTACTAACACGGCCATAACCAGTGGCTACTGCCTCCTGCCCACTGACCACTGACCCACTGACTACGACCACTGACTACTGACCACTGACTACTGATCTACTGACTACTGCCTGTTTTGACCGCAAGAAGCGGATAGATTCAGGCTGCGCAACCGATTAGTATCGCCGCGTCTTAAGGCTTTGACTGTTTCGGAGGTGCTAAAATGAGTGCAATGCTGGAACGAGAAATGGCTACTGCCAGCGACCAACAAGATCAATTTTGGACTGCAGTCCTGAACAGGGATTCGCAATTCGACGGACACTTTGTCTTTGCAGTTTCCTCTACGGGAATCTATTGCCGTCCCTCATGCCCGGCGCGTCGTCCGCGTCGCGAACGAGTCTCATTTTTCTCGCTGCCGCAGGCTGCTGAGCAATCTGGTTTTCGTCCCTGTAAACGTTGCCGTCCGCAAGAAGGCAATGTGGACCCGCAAGTTGAATTGGTACGACAGGCCTGTCGCCTCATCGAAGACAGTCTTGAAGAAACGATGGATCTCGAAACCCTGGGAAGCACCCTGGGAATCAGTTCGTTTCATCTGCAGCGGACTTTCAAGAACATCATGGGAGTCAGCCCGCGTGAATACTCCGAAGCTTGTCGTACGAATCGATTCAAGTCGGGTGTTAAGGCTGGCAAGTCGGTGACAGACGCGATGTACGATGCCGGCTACGGCTCAAGTAGCCGGCTATATGAACGTGCGCATGCAGAACTGGGAATGACGCCCGCGACGTATAGCCGGGGCGGGGCGGCAATGAAGATCCATTACGCCACGACAAAGTCAGCGTTTGGTTATCTTCTGGTGGCAGCAACGAGCAAAGGGCTTTGCTCTGTTACCTTGGGCGACAAAGTAACTGATCTGGAATCCAGCCTTAAAAATGAATTCGCGGCTGCCGAAATTCAAAAGGACCAAAACACTCTTGCAGAAGTCTTAAAACAGATCGTTGCGTATCTTGAAGGCAAGCAATTGAAGCTCGCTCTGCCGCTCGACATCCGCGCCACCGCCTTTCAAAGGCAGGTCTGGCAGCTGCTTCAGCAAATCCCCTACGGCTCAACGCTCTCGTATGGCGAAGTTGCAGAGGCAATCGGTCGCCCTACTGCCGTGCGCGCCGTCGCTCGCGCTTGCGCCACCAACCCGGTAGCATTAGTGATTCCCTGTCATCGAGTAATTCGCGAGGACAAGAGTCTGGGTGGTTACCGTTGGGGCTTGGAAAGGAAGAAGAATTTGCTGAAAGCAGAAGAGCTTCACCGCTCAGGCATAAAGGCGCGCTAGTTCAGCGTTAGCTTGAATCATTTGTGGTGTGGGTGAAAAGCGAATCTATCCCTGTTCCTGGCAAATTGAAGGCAATCGATTCAGCTTCAACCTGTTTCGTATAGCTTCGTGTTTATTAGTGGATCGTATTCTGGTGTACAGCAAGACGATCCACGAACTTACACGAAACAACACGAAAAACGTTGCTACGTTCTTCACAGTCTCACAAGTGATTACAGCTAGGAGGATCACTTTCCCCCCTCCCTCCGAGTTACATTCAAATATGCAAGCGAGTTTGAAAACTATCAGGCGCGGCTTTTTCTCTAGACCAATTTTGCGGCGATCGTTTCGTGTGCTTAAATGGACGCACGAAATCCTAATGACTGACTTTCTCGCTTCGCTCAACGAAGAACAACGCCAAGCTGTCCTCGCTACCGAAGGTCCCTTACTGATCCTTGCCGGCGCTGGCTCCGGCAAAACACGCGTAATCGTCCATCGCATCGCCTATCTAATCGCCGAAAAAAAGATTCCCACCTGGAACATTCTGGCCGTTACCTTTACTAACAAGGCGGCGCAGGAAATGCGGAATCGTGTGCAAAGACTCTTGCACGGAGAATATATTGAAGGAACGCCTCTGGTATCAACTTTCCATAGTCTCTGCGTCCGGATCCTGCGGCAGGACATTGAAAAGCTCAATGAAAACTATAGGCGAAGCTTCACAATCTACGACCAGGATGATTCAGTGCGGCTAACCAAAAACTGCATTAAGGATCTCGGTTATGACGATAAGAAGCTGGGGCCACGTTCGGTGCAAAGCGCAATCAGCAGCGCCAAAAATCGTGGCGAAGACGTCGAAGCTTACACAGCGCGCGCGGAATATGTTGACGAACGTCGCGCCTCAATTGCCCGCGTCTACAAGCTCTATGAAGAACGTTTGCGGGCGAATAACGCGCTCGACTTTGACGACCTTCTGATTAAGACGGTTCGCTTACTGCGCAAAGTCCATGAGGTGCGGGAGAAGTACAACAACAAGTTTCGCTACATGCTTGTTGATGAATATCAGGACACGAACTCATTACAGTTTGCCTTGATTCGTTTTCTGACGGAGAAACAACAGAACATTTGCGTGGTCGGTGACGAGGATCAATCGATCTACAAATGGCGGGGCGCCGACATTACCAACATTCTGAACTTTGAGCATCATTTTCCCAATACGCGCATCATCCGGCTGGAGCAAAATTATCGGTCGACGCAAACGATTCTTGATGTGGCGGGTGCGGTCGTAAAAAACAATACCGAACGAAAAGGCAAAAAACTCTGGACTTCGAATCCGGCGGGAGACCATGTTCGTTATTACCAGGCTCTCGATGCGGAGTCGGAAGCGCGATTCGTCGCCTCGAAGATCCTGGAGCATCGTCAGGAACAGTACGATCTGCGAAGTGCCGTGCTCTATCGCACTAATTCGCAATCGCGCGTCTTCGAAGAATCGATGCGTCGCGCGGGTCTGCAATACAACATTGTCGGTGGCTTTTCCTTTTATGAGCGCATGGAAGTCCGCGACATCATCGCGTATCTCAAACTGGCTTTAAATCCGAATGATTCGATCGCGCTGGCAAGAGTGATCAACAGCCCTCCGCGAGGGATCGGCAAGCAGACGCTGGAGGAGCTTGACCGTCGTGCGACGGAATCGTCCGCCACACTCTGGGAAGCAATCTCTTTGGTCATCGAGAAACCCGAGAACCTGAACTCTCGGGCGGTCTCAGCCCTGAAAAATTTTCGCAAGCTAATTCGCGACCTGGGCGAGAAGGCGGGCTTGCCGGGTCGGGGAGATGGGGAGATGGAGCGAGAGGAGACTAGAGACGGGAATGAAAACGGGAGACAGGGGAAGCGGGACAGGGGACAAGGGGACGCGGCGAGATTTTTTTTTTTTTTTTTCCCCCCCCCCCCCCTCTCCACTCTCCACTCCGTCTCCACGTCCCCCAATCGCCCTGTCTCCGTGACCGTCTCAGACATCGTCAAATCCGCGATTCTAAATTCTGGATACGAAAACGCCCTCAAGTCAGAAGCGACAGATGAGGCAGACGCGCGCCTTGAGAACTTGCAGGAGCTCGTAAACGCGGCGGTCGACTATGACGATCAGGGGATCTCCGGGTTTGCGCGATTTCATCGACCACTCAGCACTTGTTTCCGACACTGATCAGTACAAAGGTGATGCGCCTGTGACCTTGATGACAGCCCATTCCGCAAAGGGGTTGGAGTTTCCTTTGGTGTTTATTGTGGGGCTTGAAGATGGACTGTTCCCCCATTCGCGTTCAGCGACTGATCCTGCCGAAATGGAGGAGGAGCGCCGGCTCTGCTACGTCGCCATCACCCGCGCCGAGAGATTCTTGTATGTAACCCATGCCATGAAGCGTCGGGTTTACGGCGAAGAGCTGCCGTCAGAGCCGTCGCAATTTCTTAACGAGATGCCGCTTGAATTAATGGAGGATTTGACGCGCGGGAATTCATGGCTTTCCTTCGCGCGTGGCTCAACAGCCATCGAATACCCGAGCACCGAGCCTCGGAAAGAACGCAAGAAGTACGAAGGCAAGACTTACGACAGTGTCGATTCCATTGCAGAGTTTTTCAAACAGCGCGGGCAACAGTTTGGCCACTCCTCCGGTGGCGGGCGTCCGGCAGCTGCTTATCGCAGGAAAGAGGGCAGCTTTAGTGCGAAAGCTCGCAGCCCGACACGCGAAACTCGAAACTCGAAAACGGCGGGTCGACCGAATTCTCTCCTGGTTCTTATGTGCGTCATGCGAAATACGGTCGCGGTCTCGTGCTCGTCGTGAAGGTGTAGGCGATAGTGTGAAGCTGACGGTGACATTCCCCGGATATGGACAGAAGAAATTGGTTCAGAAATACGCCAACCTGGAAAAAGCTTAAATGCTCTGCTCTCCAGCAATCAATTTTTATTGTTAGTCCCCATAACAAATTCTTGTTTGACACATTCGCCCACCCGGTATATTGTGCGCCGCTTCCCCCGCACTTTTCCTTAGTAATTGCTGTTTTGCTTTTTGGTGCCGGCAGAAAACAAGGTGTTGACGTTTTAGGCAGCTATTAGAACCAATCTCCCAAAGATCCAACGTTGCAACTTCAATCAAAGTCTTTCGCGAATTTCCACTCGCTAGGCTAGCCTTTTAATCCTCGGCAAAACTCAACAAGGTGCGGCCTTTCCAAACGAGCACAGGGCGTCAGTTCGATGAGCTCTACGCACTGCAGGTCCCGACTGAAAAAGCGATATCAGTTTTAGAATGGCTTTGACGGCCTCCGCTGCTTTCGCGCAAAGGTATCCGCCCGACTCTTACTTGAACCTTAACCCCGGAGATTCTGTATGAAACCGAGAAATTTGAGATCACTGACATTGCTGGCTGGATTACTCGTCATTGCAGTAATCGTTCTTGGCTTAATTCCGCTCAATTCAGGGAGTAAAGCCGCACTTGATCGGAGAGGAAATGGTCGCTTTTCGAAAGATCGCCACCCGGGCGCCGAAAATCTCGATGTTAGAAACCGCTTCTCAAAGGATTCACAGTCAAAGGCCTTGAGATCCAGAAGCGGGAAAAGAAAGTTAGCCGACTTCGGGCAGGCGTGCCCGAGTCTATGATGAAAGCAAAAGAAAGACTGGCGCGCGAAATTCCTGGTCTGGAAGTCGCTTTCAGCGAAGAGATTGGAGCACCCGAAATTGTAAGCATAGGTGCTGGTAAAAATGCTGACGGGAAAATCCAGTCGTCTAAAGAGGCTGTGGTTCGAGGTTTTCTCACCCGGAACCGTGACCTTTATGGTCTTTCGATCCGGCAAGTAGGTGAGTTGAAGAAGATTGCCGAATACACAAATCCCGCGGGCAATATCTCGTGGGTTGAGTTGAGGCAAGAAGTCCGAGGCCTTCCCGTTTTTCAGGGTGAATTGCGAGCGGCGCTCAACTCAAATGGAGAACTTTTCCGCACCGTCGGCCGGTTAGTTCCGGAGCTCGACCACGCAAAGATTGCTGCGGAGGTGAACCTACAAAAGTCTCTCGGAAAGAATCGCGATCGCTTATCCGCGCACGCCACTCCGGGTAAAGAGTTAACAACCAGTGCCGCACAAGCCGTTTCGATCGGCGCAAGTTCGATTGGTGTTGCAGTTGATCCGGATTCTTTAGTCGTAAAGAAGGCTTCCGCAGACGGCACTTCCGTCGTTTTTAAACCGGGGCCTTTTGCCCACGAGATCCAAGCGGAGTTGCTTTATTTTCCACTGGGCCCCGGAAACCTAACACTTGCATGGTCACTCACACTTTGGCAGGACGTTCCCGCCTACTACACGCTCGTTGATGCGCAGGGAACCGAGCAAGTACTCTGGCGCAAAAACGTTACCAACGAACAGACCCAGCCGGCCACATATTCGTTCTACAACGACGACAGTCCGGCACCGCTCTCGCCTTCGAATTCAATTCCCGGCGCACCGGTTCAAGGCGCGGCTATCGCCCGTACACTGATCACTCTCATCAGCGAAGGCCCCGCCTTCGACAACTCCGGCTGGATCCCGGATGGCGCCAACATAACGACCGGCAACAACGTTGATGCCGGTCTTGACCTCGTCGCCCCGAACGGCATCGACGCGGGCACCCGGCCAGTCGGCGTACCCTTCCGCGTCTTCGACTTCGCTTACAATCCTGCTCCGGGCATCCCGCCTCCGGTGACTCGCCCACCCTCGCCAACTATCGCATCGGCGAGGTGGTCGACATGTTCTTCTGGTCCAACCGCTACCACGACCGGCTCTATGAGCTCGGCTTCACCGAGGCGGCGCGCAATTTCCAGTTGGACAACTTCGGACGCGGCGGCCTTGGCAACGACTTCGTGCGCGCCGAAGCACAGGACTTTTCCGGCACGAACAACGCCAACTTCTCGACGCCCGCCGATGGCATTCTTCCCCGCATGCAGATGTATATCTTCACGGGGCCGACTCCCGATCGCACGTCGGTCTCGACCACGATGTGCTCCTCCACGAATTGACGCACGGCACCTCGAACCGCCTGCACGCGAACGCTTCAGGCCTCGCCACGACAATGAGCGGCGGCATGGGCGAAGGCTGGTCGGATTTTTACGCGCCGCGCATTGCTCTCCACGGCCGACGAGGACGTGAACGGCGTCTATGCGGCGGGCGGCTATGCGACGCTAAACATCGTCGCGGGCTTCAACGACAATTACTACTACGGCATTCGCCGCTTTCCTTATGCGGTGAAAACAAACGTCGGCCCGAACGGCAAGCCGCATAACCCGCTGACCTTTGCCGACATTGACCCGACGCAAATCAACCTAACCGACGGCGCTTTCCCGCGCGGCCGATCGGCTCCGCCTACGGCCTTTCAAGTGCACAACATCGGCGAAGTCTGGTGCATGACGCTACTTGAAATGCGTGCTCGCTTAATCACTCGCCTCGGTCACGCTGTCGGTAATCAGAAAGCGCTGCAATTGGTAACTGATGGCATGAAGCTCGATCCCGCCAGCCCGACGCTGGTTGAAGGAAGAAACTCTATTCTCGCAGCCAACTGCGCGACCGGCGGAACGAGTGCCGACGAGTTGGACATCTGGCAGGGCTTCGCTACGCGCGGACTTGGCGCCAGTGCCGTCGCGGCCTCTTCCAGTTCCAGCTCAGTCGTTGAGAACTTCGACGTACCCAATCTGAATGTTGGAGCCGTGACAGTCACCAACGATTCGTGTGACAACAGTGGCGTTGCCGACCCCGGCGAAACTGTTACCTCAATATTCCCTTGAACAATCCGTTCTGTGTCTACATCTGCTACGGGCGTAACGCTGGATGTAGAACGGCGGTGGATCGGCGAACTATGGCGATTTACGGCCGGGAGCTTCTGTATCGCGCAGCATCAGTTTCACGGTTCCTTCGGAGACGGCATGCGGCAGTCAGCTAGCAATCGAACTGACTATCAATAGCAGCCTGGGTACCGTGTTCAGAACCTTTAACCTGCAGATTGGCTTGCCGACCGGGATTCTTCCGCCAGTCAATTACAGCACGGGCAATGTCTCGGTTCCACTGCCTGATGTTTCCACGACGGAAATTCCGATTACGGTGTCCGACTCTGGCGGCATCGGCGACGTTAATGTCGCGTTCCGACTGAACCATACCTTCGACGGCGACTTAGCAATTAGTCTTGTCGCCCCGGACGGCACAGTAGTACCTCTCGTCAAATAATCGTGGTGGTGGCGGCGACAACTTTGGCGCGGCGCCAACGACTGCTCCGGCACGCCTACGCGTTTTGACGATTCCGCTGGCACAGCCATAAGCGCAGGCGTCGCTCCCTTTGCAGGAACCTTCCGGCCGGAGTCTCCCCTTGCCGCACTTAATGGCAAGGAGATGAACGGCGTCTGGAAACTTCGCAGTAGCCGACACAGGCGCGCTCGATGTCGGGACGCTTGGCTGCTTCCAGCTCGAAATTCGCAGACAGCTTTACTTCTGCTGTGGAGTTGACGGCGATCCATTAATTGAAGCCGCACCACCTGCAACCCTTGTGGCTGAATGTGGTACCAACGGCGCTCCAGATCCAGGCGAGGTTGTGACGATGAGTTTCCCGTTACGAAACATCGGTACGGGAGTAACTACTGATCTCACCGCTACCCTACAAGCTTCAGGAGGCGTAACTCCAATCAGCGGCACACAGAGTTACGGTGTGGTGAGCCCGGTTGGTGCGCCTGTTTCGCGAGACTTTACTTTTGCTGTAAGCGGAGCTGCTGCATGCGGCAGTGACATTACTGCTACATTTGCCCTCGAGGATGACGGCGTAAGCTTAGGAACTGTTAGCTTCACGATCAGAGTCGGGGCGACCGTGTCGACCACGACAAACGGCTCGAACGCGGCTGCAATCACCATCCCCGCGGTGGGCACAGGGGCGGCAACGGGAGCACCGGCAATACCTTATCCATCGCAGGTCAACATAGCTGGTGTAGCAGGTACCGTCACCAAAGTCGCGGTTTCTGTGACTGGCTTTAGTCACACCTTCCCCAGCGATGTTGATATGTTGCTGGTGGGCCCTGGAGGTCAGAAATTTATAGTGATGTCGGACGCCGGCGGATCAACCGATGTCGTTAACCTAAACATCACGCTTGAGGACACTGCGGCAACAGTGTTGCCGGCTATTCTCGTTAGCGGCAGCTTTAGACCGACTAACATTGGAGGAGCAGATGCTTTCCCGGCACCTGCGCCGGCTTCACCTTACCAATCACCCGCGACCGCGGGCACCGACACCTTCGCCTCGGTCTTTAACGGCCTGAATCCCAATGGCACATGGAGTCTGTACGTTGTTGACGATGCCAACCTCGATTCGGGCAGCATCAGCGGCGGCTGGAGTCTGTCGATCACGACAGCGGATCCAGTCTGCGAGACTTTCTCGCCGGTGAGCATGAAAACGCTTCGGCGAATCCAAGTTCGCTCTCGCCGCCAAACCACAAGATGCGCGATGTGACTGTTAACTACGACGTTGTAGGGTGCGGCGCCTGCACGCTGAGCGTCGAGAGCAGCGATCCCATCAACGGCACCGGCGACGGTGACACCGAACCTGACTGGGAAATCCTTGATGGTCACCATGTCCGTCTGCGGGCTGAACGGGCAGGCACTGGGGATGGTCGGACCTATACCATAACCATCACCTGTTTGAACGGCATTAACACGGACACCGAGACCGTCGAGGTCCATGTAACTCATAACATCACCGGTCCACCAAGCGGATCGGCTTTCAAAATCAACACACCGGTGAATCTGGCGGGGAGTTTCTGGGATCTGCCTGGAAGAACCCACACTGCCCGCTGGCTGTTTGACGGCTCGCTCTCGGCCACGGGCACGGTGGTGGAGCCGTCGGGCCTCAGGTTAGGTACAGCTCGAGGCACCTACAGCTTCAGTAATCCGGGTGTTTATAAGGTGAGCTTGAATGTCACCGACAACCTGGGCATTACCAATAGTGTGGGTACGATTGGAGATCTCGAAGCTCTAATCGTGGTATACGATCCCAATGGCGGTTACACGATCGGAGGCGGCTGGATCAGTGCGCCGGCCGGCTCCTATCGGGCAAATCCCAGCCTTGGTGGCAAGGTAGCCTTTGGTTTCAATTCCAAGATACGGTAAAGCCGCCAATCCCAAAGGGGAGACGCAGATTACTTTTGGCAGCGGCGAGTTTGAATTCAACGCTCTGAACTACGAGTACCTGTCGATCTCAGGAGCCAGAGCGCAGTTCAAAGGATTTGGGAAAATCAATGGCGACGCCGGCTACAACTTTATCCTGACCGTGATCGATGGTCAGGCAACAAATGGCGGTGGCGTTGACCGCTTCCGGATTAAGATCTGGAACAAAGTCACCGGTGCAGTTGTCTTCGATACGCAGTTCGGAGCAAGTGACAGTGCTGACCCGACCACACCTCTCGGTGATGGCAGCAGCATCATCATCTCCAAGTAAACTTCGAAGACTTCAAACTACTCGGGGCGCCTGAACTTTAGGCGCCCCTTTTTATGTGAGAGGGCGCGAGCCCAAAAGAGGAGAATGGGCAGAAGGCAGTAGGCAGGAGCAGAAAACATTTTCCATATAACATTTCCAATTTCTCATTGGTAGATTCAGCTCAGAAGTGCAACTCCACAGCGCGCTGTTGCCTGAGCGCCGAAGGCGCGAAATAAGGTAGCCAGGGGCAAGTGCTGAGCGCAGCGAAGCACGTCGCCCCTGGATTCGAGTTAGAGAGGAACCGTGAGCACTGAAAGTGCGAAATAGGACTGCTGCGTCTGAATGCTATGTCGCTCTTTCAGAGCTCAACACTTAAACGAACAACACCAGGGGCGACGTGCTTCGCTGCGCTCAGCACTTGCCCCTGGCTACCTTATTTCGCGCCTTCGGCGCTGGGCTCGCTGACTTTCGGTCGATCACTGTTTGGGCGCCCAGTTGCACTTCAAACTTGAATCCACCATTTGTCATTGCCGCTCTTGCGGAGCGATTTGATTGGAAATGAAAAATGCCAAACGATGAATGGAAAATATTTTCTGCTCCTGCGGTCTGCAGTCTGCGCCTCCTGCCTTCTGCTTTCTGCCTTCTGCCGTCTGCCTCCTGCCTTCTGCCGTCTGCCTCCTGCCTTCCGCCTTCTGCCGTTCAGGCGCGACCGACGCTGGCGCGTACTCGCTCCATCAGCTCGTCAACTTCAAATGGTTTCGCGAACACTTCAGTGCACCCGGCAGCGCGCACGTCGGCCTCTACTTCCTTGGTGAGCCAGGCGCTGACAACGAAGATTGGAGTACGAGAGAGTTTCGGCGTTTGCCGGATACGTCGTGCGGTTTCCACTCCATCCATTTCCGGCAGAGCGAGATCCATTATCACGAGATCGGGGTAGCCCGCGCTCGCTTTTAGCAAACCTTCTACTCCATCTTCCGCTTCGATGACATGGTAGCCATCTTTGCGCAGCATTGAAGAGATCAGTTGCCGGGTGTCATCGTAGTCTTCGATTACTAGAATAGTAGGGGCGGACAAGGCTGGTGCGGGAGCTGTTGACATGGTTCACCTCGGAGAATGCGGAATCAGGACATTAATTCCGTTCGGAAGCTGACCCGATGAGGTGAATTGGGGCGGTTGCGATGCAGGTAGATTAACACAACTGCGGCGGCGGGCTTCAGAAAACCTAAGCAGGCTCGGGCGTCCAATGTCCAAAGTCCCATGTCCAAAGCCGAATTTCTGGGCAAACTATTAGTTTTCATGAAGTGGCTAACATCTGATGCAATGAAAAAAGTCCAACGCCCATTAACGGACGTTGGACTTAGGACCTTGGACTTCGGACTTTGGACTGTCTTATTTAGTCAGTTCCTCGGCAATTTCATTCGCGCCGAAGACATTGCGCAGCACTTCCAACATGCCCCGCGAATCAACTGAAATCGCGCGGTTCACTGATTCGTCGTAATCAAAATTGCCGACCAGCGATTGAATATTGCCGTCGAAGATCAACCCGACCAACTCACGATTCTTGTTAATGGTTGGCGACCCACTGTTGCCACCCACGATGTCGTTAGTGGAAACGAAGTTGAATGGCGTCGCCGGATTAACTTTCGACTTCTGCTCAATCCAACGCGGCGGCAAGACCCAGGGAAACTTTTTGAGCTTTGCTGAGCGCGCATAGAGTCCACCCAGGGTCGTAAAAGGCGCTACAAACTTACCGTTTTCCGTGTAGCCCTTCACCGCGCCGTAAGAAAGGCGAAGAGTGAATGTCGCATCGGGATAGAGTTTGGTTCCCTCAGTCTCAAAAAGCGCCTGGGCGATTTTCGCGTAACTGATCCGCTCAACGCCCAGCACCTCATCTTCGTAACGCTTGCGCGCGACCCGAGATTCTTTGTCGATACTGCGCGCCAGTTGAATCATCGGATCATTAGACGCCTCGATGGCCGCCTTGCCGCCCTTAGCCAATTGCCGCCGAAACTCCACATCCTGCAATTTGCTGCCGTCGATTAATTCTGCAGCGCGAGCTTCGGGAGTTTTTCCTTTCAAAACCTTCTGCACTAGCTGGTGATTGGCTCCGTAGGTGTCGCGCATTAAAGTTAGTGAGTTCGCCAGTTTCATCTTTTCGAAGTCTTCGTAAAAGGGCGCTGAAGCGAAGAGTGTGCCTTCGAGCGACGATCGGCGAGCATCGGTGAATTCTGGTAGCCGATCGGCATTTGGCTTCTCGCTTTCTTCAGCGAGGCGTACGAGGTTGCGTGCATGCGTGAAGAGTGACGTGTTGAAGCCCGCGCCCAGATCAATAAAGCGGCGATCCTTGGCATAGGCGGCCAGGCCCTTATGAGCTTTAGCGATTGCGTCCCAGGCGTCGCCGTACTTAGCCTGCTTCGCCGGATCAGCAGCAATCGCAGCGCGCAGGGCGTCTTCAGCTTTTTGCTTGCGAGCCAATAGCCGTGGATCGCGCAAGCCTTCGATTTGACCCTTGTAGACTTTGACGAAGTTTTCCGCACTGTTGAGTTCGTTTTGTCCGCGACGCGTTTGCTCTTCACCTTGCGCCATGTATTGCTTGAGCATGTCGCGCCTTGTTTCCAACATCCGCAACACAAGAGGAATACTTACGTCCCGTAACGACTCTAAATGTGCGACGGTATTCAACCGCTGAGTCGTTCCCGGATGTCCGGTTACAAACACCAACTCACCTGCCTTAGCGCCGGCTTTAGACCACTTGAGATAGTTCTCGACGTTGACTGGCTGTCCGTTTTCGTAAACGCGGACGAGGGCCATATCGATGTTGAATCGGGGAAAGTTGAAGTTGTCCGGATCGCCCCCAAAGAATGCCGCTTGAAACTCCGGCACAAACACGAGGCGCACATCGGTGTACTTCTTATAACGATAGAGATTGTATTGCCCGCCCTGATAAAGAATCACCACATCGCTGCGTAAACCGGTTGCTTTGTTTGATTCACTCTCGATGGCAGTAATTGCAGCACGGCGTGCGGCGTTTACTTCGCTGGTCGACATATTGGCGGTGGCTGCGTTCAGCACCCGTTCCGTCACGTCTTCGATGCTTTCCAGCACATTTAGCTCAAGACCTCCAGCCTTCAATTCTTCAGCCTGACTATGGGCAACAAATCCTTCCTTCGCGTAGTCCTTCTGCGCTGTGCTCAACTCTCCGACAACATCTTCAACAATATGATAGTTGGTCAGCACGAGGCCGTTGGGCGAGACAAACGAACCCGAGCCGCCATTATTGAAACGAACCGAAGCTAGCTGCACTTTGCGCAACCACTCGTCAGTAACTTTAAAACCGTACTTCTTCTGAATCTCCGCACGCGGCACGTTATTGAACGGCCACATGCCTTCGTCAGCAAAAACGGGTAATGCCTGAATCGCGAAAGCGATCAGGATCAGCGCGCACACAAATTTTCTAAGTTTCATGGAATTCCTCAAACAAATTTTAGGGAGAACTTTTTAGAGCGTTTCTTGTGACATTTGGATGCCCGAGAGACTGTAAACCGGAACACAGTGAACTGCAAACCGCGCATTCTGTCGTCACTGTTTGTAGCTGATGATTGCTTCAAGCGCCGGATCGCGACTCGCACTGAAGGCCGCGAACGTAGGCGGCGTGTAAATCTGCGGCGCGATCCAGGTGCGATAGTCCATCGGCCAGGCGCTTTGCCAGTAAAGGTCAGAAACGTTTGCCAGCACCTTGCTGTAAGGCAGCGTGAAGATCGTTTCTTCGCCGATGAAATTCGGACTGGAACCGGTAGGCTCGCCGACAAAGATGGCGTTGGTATGTCGCTCAAAGAAAGATGTAGTGTTTTGCGCAGCGGAGTATGTGCGCCTGCCGATGATCACGAATAACTTACCGCGCTGATTCAGCTTTTCACTCCGGATCAAGCTATGGAGCAGAGGCTGGCTCAGAAATGTGTTTCCGCCGTTGTTCCAGCGCATGTCGATTACGAGTTTCTCGACCTCGTTGTCAGCCGCAAACTTGAAAAGCCGCTCAGTAAACTTTGCCAGCGATTCTTCGCCTTCATTCCGCACCCGATTGTATTGGAAGTAGAGCACCTTACTTTCCGGCAGATACTCAAACCAATACGCCGCACTCATGTTCTTTAGGTAGAGTGGCAAGGGTTTGTTGAGGGTGGCGGCGTATGTCACCCACGACTTGGGAAAATCGTTCCAGATGTTAGGAAAGTCGCTGTTGGCTGAGACTGTCACAACGCGCTCTTTGCCCTGGCTGTCCTTGATTGTCAGGTTGACTTTGCCGGCCTCCGGAATCAAACCGAGCCCGTTGAGCAGCGGCAAACTTCGCATGCGATAAGGACCAACCTGGTTAGGCCAGAAATCATTGTCGCGCGAGGTGAGCGGATCAAGCGCCTGCATCACTTGAGCCACGGTGCTATCGCCGAACTTCAATACCTGCGTTCCCAGCAGCTCCTTGTGCACCGGATCAGCGGCAATAACGAAAAGCCCTTCCTTGAAAAGATAGAACTGTAGCGGAACCGAAAGCGCGGCTTCCGCGTTATCGAGGCGTCCAAGGATACCGGTGTGGCCGTCACCAAGTTTCCTCATCAGCTTCATCATTTCGATTAGCACTTGGGAATCGGTGAGTTTCGGAATTTCACTGTTCAGCTTGCCGACCGCCGCATCAAATTCTTCCTTTGAGAATGGGCGGGCGACGCCGGGCGCGTAGCCCTTCCGCTTAACCTCACGGGCGAGCAGGGCCAAATCGAAACGCCAGCCTTCATCGCGCGTCATCTTGGTAACATCGGCAAGGCCCACGATCTTCTTGAAGCGCGGATCGGTATGGAGTGATTGCAGGTCCGAGTCGGTTTGCGAATGAGCCAGATTGCGAAAACCCATGTCGAACGATTTTTGCAGCCACTTGAATAGCCAGTTCCTTTTCACCGAGCAACGCATAACAGCAGGCGATGTTGTAGGCAGCATTCGACGGGAAACCGGCGCCAAGTTCGAGAGCTTTCTCGTAGGCGGAGATTGCCCGGCGATAGTCTTTGTTTCCGTACGCCGCGTCGCCAAGTTGATTCCAAAATCGCCCGTTCACGGGATTGGCATCCACAACTTGTTGCCAGGCGGCCGTTGCTTCTTTCCATTCTCGAGCTTCAGATTTGGTTTGAGCCAGTTGCAATGTCTCAACAAACGCTCGAGTGTCTTGCGCCTCTTGCGCCTGAACGCTTAGCGAAAGACTGAACATGCAAATAACAAACAGGAGCGCGTAAGCGCTCCTCGGCGACTTCAGAAGTGATTTCATGATGTTGATGCTTCCCCGCAGCTTGCGGCAAGAGCCAGTTGACATAAGCCAAGCGGCTTTGCCGCTTTCCGTGCGGTAAGGCTTTGCCTTACCGTGAACGTCGATTCTTTTCCAACGCGAGGCTAAGCCTCGCGATTAAGAAATAAAAAGCATGTGCCGATAAGGCAAGCCTTACCGCAAGGTGGGCGGCAATGCCGCACTGCTTTTGCTACTCGTAATCCTCGCCCCGGTCACGCAATCGCACATATCCGTCCAGAGTCAGATCCTTGTGACCTCGCTCCTTCATCTTTTGAATGAACGTTGCGTTCACGCCGTGGTCTCTCAGGCGAATCAATTGTTCGACTGGGACTTTGTCATAACCAATCTCTTTTAGTTCGCGAATAAAATTAGGGTTAACCCCGTGGTCTCTCATCCGCCTCAATTCATCAATCGGCAATCGTGCGTAACCCAGAGCGTCGAGTTCCTGCACAAACTTGATGTTCACGCCGTGGTCCCGCAGTTTGATCCAGTCTTCCAATGTCGGTTGCGTGTATCCCGCCGCACGAAACTCATTAATGAACTTTCCCGTCACGCCGTGATCCCGAGTTCGAATCAACTCTTCTGCAGTTAAACCTGTGTAGTTAAGGGCCGACAATTCGCGAATGAAATTGACGGTAACACCGTGGTCTCTCATCTTAATGAGGAAGTCGATGTTTTTAACGGTGTATCCCAGCGACTTCAATCCCTGGACATACTCGAGATGCACGCCGTGCTGACCCATCTTTACCAATTGTTCAAGCGTCGGCGGTTCATAACCCTGAGACTTGAGTTCATTTATTAAGGCGAAGCCTACATCGTTAAGCGCTAGCGAGAGCTGCTGTTCAGCGTTTGGTGCCCCGAATCCGAGTCGGTTGAGCTCAGCGCCGAACGAGGAGTTGGGACTGAAGGTGAAATGACCCGAGCCGTTTCCTTCTTTAAACCAACCTTCAAAGTGGAATGTGCCGGCATCTCGCTGCAGTTGGAACTTAACAGTTGTCCCAGCCGACATTGCCTGGTCGCGAGTCAGACCCACTAACTTTTCGGGTGCAACCATGAAACCTATGTTGCTATAGCCGAAGCCGGTGTCCCGTTTGCGCTGGTACCGCATTTCCAAGTGGACCTTTTCCTCACCAGTCCTAAACTCAATCAGCCACTGGGCGGTTCTGGTTTCCTCCTGATTTGAATAACTGACTTCGGTTGCCGGATAACAGGCGAGCAGTAATGTTAGAAGTGCGAAGATGCCGATCAGGCTAAAGCGACAGTCGCGGATAAGGAACCCCATCCGCGCTTTCATTGTTTGAAATCCTGGTAAGTCCATAGCAGCCTCCTGAAGAATTGATGGAAACGCGGGATTGGAAATGGCAAGCCCGACCAGACAGTTTAGCTCTTAAGAGATAAACACCACGCGGGGAGATTTTGTGGCTACGAAATCATCAAGTTCAAAGCGTTTTTCGACGCGTTAGCGTCGCCTGATTTTAGCCCGGCGTTTCAACGCCGGGAATAGGCACCGCTTTCTTAGAGCGTCGCGTAGCGACGAGTGAGTCGCTTCGCCCAACGATTTCGATCATATTATCGAATTCAGTTTTGCGAGAAGGGTGTGTCAGCTACCTGGGGGCGTCAAATTTATCAGGCGTAGCTACCGCGACGCTTGGAGTCACAAGACTTACAGCCCCGGCTTTAAAAAGCCGGGCTAAAATCAGCGCGACGCTCCGCGTCGAAAGCCGTGATTGAAAGCTGGCGCGGGCCCGCTGGGCGTCACGCCGCTTTCTCTGCAGTTGACGGTGTCTCACGGTAGGTCTGAAAATCAGTAACTTTGAAAACATCAGCCAAAAAACTTTCGCCAGGCCGCCATCAGAAACTAAGTGGTTTCGCGAGGCGCCTTCTGGCCGCCTGGAGACCCTCATTTCCCGTGACAAATGAGGCGGTGATTGTGGCGGTCTCTGGCGGAGCCGACTCTACCGCGTTGTTGCTCGGTCTTGACGAGCTTATCCAGGCCCGCAAGCTTTCGCTGACGTTGACAGTGGCACATCTCGATCACGGTCTCCGCAAAGTGAGCAAACAAGACGCGACATGGGTCAAAACGTTGGCAGACAAACTCGGGTACCCGGTTGTTGTGCGGCGAGTTGATGTGGGGAAGCTGGCGGCCAAAACCGGAGACAACCTAGAGCAGGCGGCCCGCCGTGCTCGCTATAACTTTCTAAAAACGACGGCGAAGAAAGAACATGCTCAGCTAATCCTGACCGCCCACACCCTCGACGATCAGGCTGAAACGATTTTGCTGAGACTTTTGCGCGGCAGTGCAGCTGAAGGCCTGAGTGGCATTGAGTCACTGCGCCCGCTGGAGCCGCACTCAAATATCAAGTTAGGCCGTCCTTTAGTCTCGTGGGCACGTCGGACCGACGTGGAAGAATATTGCCGGTCGCGTGGGAATGAATTTCTTGAAGACGAGATGAACCAGGACGAGAGCCTTTCCCGAGTCAGAGTTCGAAAACAGCTCCTGCCGCTGATGCAGTCCTTCAACAATAAGATTGTCGATGCCCTTTCCCGAACGGCCGGACTGCTGCGCGAAGACGCCGATGCGCTTTCCCTGGAAGCTGAAAGACTTCTGGCTGCGGCGAGCGAACAGAAGAAAGGAAACGCGAACGTTGGCTCGTCTCTTAACGTAGGTGTGCTGGCGGCGGCGCCTCCAGCCGTAAGACGACGCGCGTTGCGGCTTTGGCTGGAAAAAGAGCGAGGTCATCTGCGGCGGCTTGAGATGGTGCACTTGGTCGCGATTGACCGGCTGCTGAGCGGAAGTCAGAGCGGCCGGGTAGCGCAACTGCCAGATGGCGCGTCAGTTACGCGGAAGCGTGGCTGGCTGGAGTTAAATGGTACTCCTGCTCGCAAAAAGGGTTGAAAAAGCCAGTGCCACTCTCTAGAATCGATGTTGTTAACACCGCCGCGGCACCAGCCGGCGGTTTTCGCTTTTTCAGCTAACTTTGCGGGAATCGGTTAGCCCGCATGTGATAGATAGGCACAACCGCTGTTAACTGTGCGGCATCCAAAGGGGTCGCTTATTTAAGGAGCGCCAGTGCCGGTTGAATGGGTCAATCGTCAGGTGTGAGAAAGACAAAGGACGCGTTCTAGGTTATGATCAGCGTCGGAGGCTTTAATGACATTGAGTTCCACTGCTAGACAAATAATCTTTTGGTTGCTGATAGTCGCAGGGGCGCTGCTGCTCTACAAACTTGTGGTTAATCCCACCGGTCGTAATAGCACTGCAATCGATCTGTCCACCCTTTACACAAAGATCGATGCCCGCGAAATCAAGCAGCTGACAGTCCGACAAAATGAGACGACTGCTATCGACACGCGTAATCAGGAATACCGCGTTCAGCTTACCAACGAACAAATCAAGAATGAGTTATTTAAGAAAGCAAACGAGACTGTAGACGGCAAGAAGCTCGTCGATAAGTTTGAAGACGATTCCGGATCCAGCAGTTATATCTGGCCGATGCTTATCACCTGGGCGCCGCTGCTGTTCATTATCGGTATCTGGATTTTCATGCTGCGACAGATGCAGTCTGGAGGCAATAAGGCACTCAGCTTCGGCAAGTCGCGCGCAAAGTTGCTGAACAATCAGCAGAAGCGCGTGACCTTCAAGGATGTTGCCGGAGTCGAAGAGGCGAAAGAGGAACTCCAGGAAATCATCGAATTCTTAAAGGAACCGCAAAAGTTTCAGAAGCTCGGCGGTCGAATTCCCAAAGGCGTACTGATGATGGGCCCGCCGGGAACCGGCAAAACCCTCCTGGCCCGCGCTATCGCCGGTGAGGCCAACGTCCCCTTCTTCTCGATTTCGGGTTCCGACTTCGTGGAAATGTTTGTCGGTGTTGGAGCCTCGCGCGTACGCGACTTGTTTGAACAAGGCAAGAAAAACGCACCCTGCATCGTCTTTATCGACGAGATCGATGCGGTGGGCCGCCATCGCGGCGCCGGTCTAGGCGGTGGTCACGACGAACGCGAACAGACCTTGAACCAGTTGCTGGTTGAGATGGACGGGTTTGAATCAAACGATGGCGTGATTTTGATCGCGTCTACTAACCGTCCTGACGTTCTCGATCCGGCCCTGCTTCGTCCGGGCAGATTCGATCGTCGTGTAGTGGTTTCGCGTCCCGACGTGCGCGGCCGCGAAGGCATCTTGAAAGTTCATACGCGCAAGATTCCGCTCGGTGAAGATGTGGACATCAGCGTCATCGCTCGTGGTACTCCAGGCTTTACCGGGGCCGATCTCGCTAACCTTGTAAACGAAGCAGCACTCAACGCTGCTCGCTACAACAAGAAGCTTGTGGCGATGGCGGATTTTGAGCTGGCGAAAGACAAGGTATTGATGGGTGCTGAGCGCAAGAGCATGGTCATCTCCAATGAAGAGAAACGTGTCACGGCTTATCACGAAGCGGGACACACCCTCGTTGGACTGAAGGTTCCGAACGCCGATCCGGTGCACAAAGTAACGATCATTCCGCGCGGTATGGCGCTGGGATTGACGCAGCAGTTGCCGGAAGGCGATCGGCACAACTACAGCGAAGAATATTTGCTTGGGCAGATCGCAATTTTGATGGGCGGCCGCATTGCCGAAGAGACTTTCCTCGGCAGTATCACCACGGGCGCTTCCAACGACATCGAGCGCGCAACTGAGCTCGCGCGCGCGATGGTTTGTGAATATGGAATGTCGGAGATGGGTCCGCTGACCTTCGGTAAGAAGGAAGAGCAGATCTTTCTCGGCCGGGAAATCGCGCAGCATCGCGACTTCTCCGAAGAGACTGCCATCAAGATTGATCAGCAGGTAAAGAGCATCGTCACGGCGCAGTATGGCCGCGCACGCGACATCATCGAAGAGAATCGCGATGTGATGATCAAGTTGTCGGAATGCCTGTTGGAGCGCGAGACGCTCGATGCGGTGGAGATTCGGCGGATTGTCGCTGGCCTGCCACTCGATGAACAGCAGCCAGTGCCTGATCCCGGGGGCAACGACCAGGATCGGCCACAGCTGAAAGAGCCATCAGCGAACCCGCTGAAGCCAATCCTGCCTCCGATTACCGGTGGCAATCCGGCTCCGGCATAAAAAACGGGGGGACAGGTTAAAAGGGAAAGAGGGGAATGGGTGAATGCCCGTGCCCCCTTTTTCTTTTTGGGAGTCTTGTTATCGAGTGGGAAGACGAAAGCATTTTCCATTTATCATTTCTCATTTTTCATTGGCGAATTCAATTTGGAAGTGCAACTAAACAGGTTTCGGTTGCCTGAGCGCTGAAGGCGCGAAATAAGGTAGCCAGGGGCGAGCGCGAAGAGTGTAGCCCCTGGTGCTGTTCGCCTCTAGTGTTGAGCTCTGAAAGAGCGACATAACCTTCAGACGCAGTTGTTTCATGTCGCACTTTCAGTGCTCAAGGTTCTGCCCTAACAAGATCCAGGGGCGACGTGCTTCGCTAAGCTCGCACTCGCCCCTGGCTACCTTATTTCGCGCCTTCAGCGCTGCACTGGCTGACATTCCGTTGATCACTGGATTCGACGTCCCGTTGCACTTCCAAGTTGAATTCGCGAATGGAAAATGAGAAATGAGAAATGGAAAATGATATATGGAAAATGTTTCCTTCTCTCGTATCATCCAGTCAATGAACAGTTGGCACATCGGCGGTGGAAGGACTCTTCCCATCGGCGGACGCACGCTCGTGATGGGCATTCTTGAACGTCACGCCCGATAGTTTCAGTGACGGCAATCAGTTCTCTTCCCTCGACAAAGCCCTCGCGCATGCTGAACAAATGATTGCTGAAGGCGCCGACATCATCGATGTTGGCGGCGAGTCGACTCGTCCCGGCGCGGTTCCGGTTTCTGCCGAGGAAGAAATTCAGCGAGTTGTGCCAGTCATCGAAGCCTTAGCCAGCCGCACACAAACTCCCATCTCGATCGACACAACCAAATCCTCGGTTGCGCGAGCAGCACTCAATGCCGGTGCAACGATCGTCAACGACATCTCAGCGTTGCGTTTCGACTATCACATCGCCGACGAAGCAGCGAAAGCTGGAGCCGGATTGGTGTTGATGCACTCGCGCGGCACTCCCGTCACCATGCATAAACTGCCGCCAGTGGCCGACATCATGAAAGAGGTCGTTAACAGTCTGAACAGCAGCATCACGATGGCTGGGCGGCGGGGCGTAAAACGAGAATCAATCGCCATCGATCCGGGAATTGGTTTCGGTAAGAGCCAGGAACAGAACCTCGAGTTGATCGCCAAACTGGATCAGTTAATCGCAGCCTTCCCCGACTTGCCTGTACTGATTGGAACCTCGAGAAAGTCTTTCATCGGCCGCATCCTCGCGGATGAAGACGGCGAGCCTGCCCCTGTTGAAGAACGCCTGCACGGCACCCTCGCAACAGTCACCGCGGCCGTCTTAAAAGGCGCACACATCGTCCGCACCCACGACGTTCAAGCGACGCATCAGGCTGTGCGGGTGATCGATTCAATTCGAAGTGTCGCCTGACCGTCTTGCCTGACACGCATTCATGCGAGAGAATCGCGCTGACTTTTTCACCTCTTACAGCTTGAGCATTATTTGATGACCAAACTTCCGCGCATTTTCAGCTTCACCCTAATACTTTTCTTCGTTTCCGGTTTTTCCGAATGCTACAAGCCGGTGACGAAGAACCAGCTTCCCACCCACATTCGCACGGTAGCAGTGCCTGCTTTTCAAAACGACGCCCTGCGCTACAAGTTGGAATCACGCTTTACCGGCGCGGTGATTGACGAACTGATTCATCGTGGGCGGGGCTTGAAAGTGCAAGGAGATCGCGAAGGCGCTGACGCTGTCATCGAAGGCGTGATGAAGAACTTCACTTTCTCCGGCGTGCTACTCGATGACAAGGGCCGCGCCAGAATTTTTGAAGTCACGATTGTTGCCGCCATTACCGTTCGCGATCAAACTCAGAATCGCGTTCTTTACGACAACCAGAACTTCGTCTTTCGCGGCGAGTATGAGTTTGCGAACGACCCGCGAAACTTCTTCAGTGAAGAAGATCCGGCTGTGCAGCGCATGGCGCGCAGCTTTGCGGAGAGTATCGTTTCCACCCTAATTAACGCCGTCGAGACCAGACCGAAAAAATGAAGACTGCCACTCGCGTTGAACTGCAACGTGCCCTCAAACAGGATCAGATCGAGCCTCTCTATCTGCTGATTGGCTGCGAAGGCTATTTGCGCGATGAGGCAGCCCGGGAAATTAGCGACGCTGCCCTGCGGGAAACACTGATTCGGGAATTTAACGAAACGACGTTCAGTCTCTTAAGCAGCAGCGCGCATAGCGCCATTGCCGCCGCCGAACAGCTGCCGATGATGTCTGGGCGGCGCGTGGTGCAGATCAAAGATTTCGCGAAAATGCGCGAAGCCGATGAAGAGGTTCTGATTCGCTACCTAAAAAACCCGGCGCCTTCCAGTGTAATGATCTTCAATGCTGCCGATCTCGATAAACGGCGCATTCTCACCAAAGCATTGCTCGACAATTGCCTCGTGATCGAGTTTCCGGCGCTCAAAGACGGCGAAGCGATGAAATGGATTAAGGGACGCTTGAAGGAATTGAAGGTCGCTGCCGACGATCAGGCGTTGCACGACGTGGTTATGCTTGTGGGCACTGATGTGCAGACGTTGCAGTCTGAGCTGGACAAGCTGGCATCGGCCGCCGGGGCCTCCAAGCGTATCACCCTTGCGATGGTTGAAGATCTAATCGGACGCTCTCGTGAGCTTTCCAACTTTGAACTCGGCGATCAACTAGTGAGCCGCAACCGGAAAGCGGCGTTAGAAACTCTATATCGCCTTCTTGAAGGTGGCGCTGAACCGGTAATGTTGATTGGAGTGTTAGCGAGTAATTTTCACCGTCTCGCACTCGCCAAAGATGCTCTCAGTCGGGGTTCGACTGCCGATGTTTTCAAAACCGTTTCCATGCCCTTTTTTAAGCGCGATGCTTTCATCAATACACTTCGCCGCAGTGATCCGGAAAAGATCGCGCAAGGTTTGAAATTGATCGCGGCAGCCGACCTGGCAATCAAGACTTCGCAAGCGACCCCGCGTCTGCAAATAGAAATGCTGGTGTGTGAGCTGGCTAGTTAGTGGTCTGATGGTCTCAGATTCGCGCGATTTGGCGATCCCTTTCATTCACACCGGGCCGAGCTCGTTCATGACTTGCTCTTAACGCAAAGACGCCGAGGCGCAGAGACGCCAAGAATTTCAACCCAATTCATGTTGAGCCAATTTCATATCTGCGATTCAGTCGTCTTTGTTTAATCATTCAAGCCAACTGTCTAGCTAACTTTGCGTCTTGGCGCCTCTGCGTCTTGGCGGTTTATGTTCCACCGCCGGAGCTGACGCCCGGTGTGAATGAAAGCTTAACCAGGGGCGGTAACAACCAACAAACAAAAGTGGGCAATCGGCAATTGGCAATTACTCAAGGACTTTCAGGTCTGGTTGCACCCAGCCTTCCTTTGCAGCCGCGGAGTCCACCAGTTCCTTGCTGTAAAACTCAAAAGCCAGTCGAGAATTTCCCAGCCTTTCTACGACCGCGTTCGTAGCCGTTACCAGCGTCAATTCAGCCGGCAAATCTGCGAGAACGCTCTGTACCCGCATTATCCAGAATCGAGTCAGCGTCTCATGATAGTTTGCGCGGCAGTCATGATGATCCAGAAATCGGTGCAAACTCGCGCGCATCAGATCCAGCGCTCGCTCTTGATCCTGCCGTGAATACCAGACGGCAACCGCAAGATGATCGGAATGGCTAAAATCATCTTTGCCGGTGGCGCAGGTTTCGAATCCGCGCACCATTGCCTCGATCTCGCTTTCGCTTTTGTATGGTTCAGCCATTGGGTCTCCTAAGCCTAGTATTTTTTCGCCCAAATAAAAAAACGAGGCGGACCAACATGTGGTCCGCCTCGCGCGTTCGATTTGTTAACTGTACTACTTACTCGCTGTCTGATTCACGCTAGTCGTCAGTCTTGATTTATAACGAGCTGCCGTATTTTTATGAATTACGCCCTTCTGCACAGCCTTATCAATGGTTGAAACAGTCTGTGGCAGCAGGGTTGATAGGTCTGAGCTGCTCTCGGCGAGGGCGCCGCGCAACTTCCTGATCGACGAGCGAACCCGAGTGCGGTTGCTGCGGTTGATCTGTTTGCGCTTCTCGTTTTGGCGCATTCGTTTCTCAGCTGACTTATGATTTGGCATCAAAATCTCCCAATAACTGCCTGTCCTACGTGTTATGTCTGATTAACCTGACTACTATTGTGCGCGAATTACCATGCAGCGCAAGTGACGGAGTATAGGGATGGCCCCGAGTGGTGTCAAGGAGCCCCTGGTGCGAATTTGACACTCTCGCGAGCGCTGTAGTAGCGTCGCAAATGAAACATATGTGCATGATCCTACCCTTCGCTCACGAAGCACCGCCCGCTGATTTTCTACCAAAATTGGAAAGAGAGAGTTCTTGAAGAAGATTGAACTTCCGCCACGGGGATTGGAAACTCTGTTCGGTGTTCACGACCAGAACATAAAGTATCTGGAGTCCCTTCTGGACGTGCGCATCGACGCGCGCGGACAAGATGTTTCCATTGATGGCGATCCCAGAGACGTTGAAACAGCCGAACGCATCCTGGACGACTTCTCTGCGCTGTTTCAGGAAGGACGACAGTTCACTGATCGAGAACTGCGCGAGGCCTTCGCCCAGATCGCTGAAGACCGAGCCTTTAGTTTGCGCGACTACTACACTAAGTCGCGCTTCAATCCTGCCGGCAAGAAACAGGTGGCCCCAAAGTCGGCCACCCAACGCAAATACATTCAGACGATTCAGGATCGAGACGTAGTGTTTGGCATCGGCGTCGCCGGCACGGGCAAGACCTACCTGGCGGTCGCGATGGCGGTTCAGGCATTGATGCAGAAACAGGTTAATCGGATCGTGCTGGCACGTCCGGCCGTCGAGGCTGGCGAGAAACTGGGATTTCTGCCGGGAGATCTGCAGGACAAGGTTGATCCTTATCTGCGTCCGCTCTACGACGCCCTGTTTGACCTAATCGACTACGAGCGCGTGACACGGCTCCTGGAAAAGAGAGTAATAGAAGTGGCGCCACTCGCTTTCATGCGCGGCCGCACTCTCTCAGACGCATTCATCATTCTTGACGAAGCGCAGAACACCACCAGTGAACAGATGAAGATGTTTTTGACGCGTATCGGTTTCGGATCGAAAGCCGTAATCACAGGCGATGTCACCCAGGTGGATTTGCCGGCCGGAAAACGAAGCGGTTTGATTGAAGCTGAACGAGTGCTGTCAAATCTTGAAGGAATCGAGTTTGTGTACTTTACTGAAAAAGACGTCGTGCGCCACAAACTAGTTCAGATGATTATCCGCGCCTACGAAGACCACACCAAGAAGAGCAATATCTAGTTTAATCGCCGTTCATGATCGAAGTAGTTAATCGGCAACGTAAAGTCCGCATCGATCCTAAACGGTGGCGAATCTTCAGTGAGAAAGCCCTGGAAACAATTCGCACTGATCCGCAGGACGCGACGATCGCGTTTGTGTCCGATCGACAAATTCGAGAATTGAACCGCCGCTTTCGAGGCATCGACAAACCCACCGACGTTTTGTCGTTCCCCGCCGAAGAGTCGGCCCAACCGTCAAGCAATAACCTCGGCGACATTGCAATTTCATTGGAGCGAGCGGTGATTCAAGCTGAGGAAAACCGCTTGGCGCTCGACGACGAGATTTCACAACTGATCCTGCACGGCCTTTTACACCTGTGCGGTTACGACCATGAGACGGACAATGGTCAGATGAACCGGTTGGAGCTACGGCTGCGTAAGAAACTTGGGATCTAATCAGGCACCCCGACTGCTGACAAACGGGCGTTTAGGACTTACTATTTAGCCGCACATGCAAATTGAGATTCTGCTCACGATAGTTCTGCTTTTCGTATTGTCATTGCTTGCCACGGTGGACATGGCGTTTAGTCACCTTACCGACGTAGGTCTACGACGTCTTATCTCTGAAGCTGAAGAACAACCGACCGCCCGCTCGTCGTTCCTGCGTCAGGTTCTCGAAAACCGACAGCGTTTTAGTTTCACCCTTTCCGCGGCGATTCAGATTTTCCTGGTAGCCGTCGCGGTACTTGTAACGTCCATCTCGCTCAGGCTTTTTTCAAATACACGCTACGTGCTAGTCGGCCTCGCTTCAGGCCTGGTCCTGGCGGGAGCCTTCCGTCAATTGATTCCCCTGCTGTTGTCCCACCGGGATCCCGAGGCGACGTTTTTGTTTCTGCTACCGCTCGTCAGACCGTTCTACCGGGTGATGGCGTTTGCGGCTGATCCTTTTCATAGCTGGTTTGACCGCGCGCGCCGCAAGGAGCAATTGCAGGAAAACGGTGCTGAGGACGATGAGGAGGATCTCGCTGACGATATTCAGGCCTTGATCGACGTCGGCGAAGCAGAAGGAATTCTCGAGGAAGAAGAGGGCGAGTTAATCCATTCGATCCTTGAGTTCGGCGATACCAGTGTCGGTGAGGTAATGACTCCGCGACCCGACATCGTTGCGTTGCCGACGACTGCAACTGTTCGTGAAGCCCGCGATGTCATCATTGAGTCGAAGTATTCACGTTTGCCTGTCTATCGGGACCAGATCGATAACGTTGAAGGATTCATTTACGTGCGCGACTTGTTGCAATGCTGGGCCGAGGATGAGGAGCCTGAGTCGATCGCCTCATTGGTGCGACCGGTCTACTTTGTGCCCGAAACAAAACCTGTGGCCAAGTTACTGGAAGAAATGCAGAAGGCTCACGTGCAGCTTTCAATGGTCATCGATGAATACGGTGGCGTAGCCGGCCTGGTTACTGTTGAAGACATTTTGGAAGAGATCGTGGGCGAGATCGAAGATGAAGACATCGGCGGCGATGAAGCAGAAATCATTGCCGGCAGTGATGGTGTTTACGAAGTTTTAGGATCGACGGAGATCGGCAAGATCGAGCAATTGTTTGACATGGAAATCGAAGCCGACGATTTCACAACCATTGCCGGTCTGGTGATTAATGAATCGGGAAAGGTCCCGCGTTGCGGCGAACACCTGGCATTTCGGGGATTGGAAGTCGAGGTTCTCGAAGCTGATGAACGACGGATTGGGCGTTTGCGTTTGAAGCGCTCAATCAACGAAAACGGCAACGCCTCTGTTTTAAGCTAATGTTGACTTCGAATAGAAACACAGAGAAAGTCGCTGACTGCAATTCGCTTTGCCCCGCCTGCGGTGAAAAATTTGATTGTGGAGTGAAGTCTCCCTGCGAATCATCGGCAGGTTGCTGGTGTGCAAAGATTCAGCTCAATGAGCGGGCACTCATTGAACTGCAAACAAGGTATCAGGGCTGTCTCTGCCGGAATTGTTTGACCAGGTTCGTCGAAGATGAATCGCTGAAGTCAGTCGAAACGGTATTAACGTGAACCAGGGTTATTGCGATGCATAAATCAAAAGGCAGCCAGCCACTCGGTATAGTACGGACCCGGTACCTCCTGAAGTGATATTCAATGAATCAAATGATCACGCATTGCGATGGTTCTGAGCCGAGATGCTACCTCAAAATCAATCGGTCGCTACCGCTCCCGTACTGTACCGGGGGCTCCCGACAGCTCTGCGCATCCCTTATCATTCTTCTAATCTGTGTTGGAACTGCCGCTTCCCAGAGTTCGGCCTCACGTGCCACCGCCAGTGAATTCAACATAGAAATCCTTAACCTCGACAGCCGCAAGCATGTTTTCTCAATTCCGGAGCCACCACGCCGCTCCGGCTACGTTGCTCACGTTGGTCTAAAGCGCATCCCGGAGTGGAAGGCTTCAGAGGATATAACGGCTGAGACCATTGGATTGCGGCTTCAGTTTTGGATTGAAGCTGGCCTGCCAAGGATTGAAGTACTTGCGCATTTCTCGGAAACCTAAAGAACCCTCCCAGACCCTACGAATGGGAGAAGCAGCCAACCACGAAAGTTGTGGCGCGCGCAGCTGCCGATCGATGAAACAACTACAATCACTGAGGCGGAAGCATTCGGCATTGTTCCCTTCCAGGTGAAAGTCTTTCGTGCCCAACCTTGGAGCGTCGGACCTCCTCAGGTCACGAATAAGACCCAGGCTCTTACCGTTTTATCACTTACCGAAAACCGTCCGGTGTACACATTGGTCGTGCGGAATCTTTCGCATAAAGCCATCGACGCTGTTCATTGGTACGGTCTTGAGAACGGGAAAAAGGCGGGTGGCTCGGGGATGAGCGGGGCCGCCTTGATTCCTGCTGGAAGACCATTTGAAGTCCGCCAGCGCTTTGGGTTTGCCGAGGAGAAACTCCAAAGCGAGGCACCCGAAATGCCGTCCACTACCAGGGAAATAGTAATTGCCGCCATTCTCTTTAGTGACGGCACTTTTGAAGGCGAACCCGATGAGGCTGCGGAGATGGCGGCGGAGATTTCCGGGGAGCGCATTCAATTAACTCGAATCCACCGGATTGCTCGAAAAGATTTCGGCAACACCAGGCCCGGAATCCCTGCCCGGCTCAACACACTAAAAAATGATATCAAGGCTCTGTCGGAAGAAGTCGATGCGAAGCTGACCGACGAGCTATCGAGCCCAGTTTGCCGGCGCCTCCGAAGATATGCTTAATCGCAGAATCAAAGAAGAAATCGCCAACGGTCTTCGTTTCGTTAAGAATGATGTGACTGCAGCGACATCGAGAAATTTGAACGGCAGCAGGAAAACGTTCCAGCTCAGGTGAACTTCGAAAGTTGGCTTAAAGAAATAATTGATATCTTGGGAAAGATGATCCCGGATTAACGCCTTCCTATGACAACCAAAAGAAGCAAGTTCCTCAGTGGAAAAAAGATTGATCCCGCACCCATTCATGCAAAAACAACTGTTGCCGAGCTCGTTGACGAGGCATTCTTGGCCTACAACGCTGCCCGTTTGCGGGAAGCCTGCCGGCTATTTACACAAAAGATGCTGGAGCCGGAAGTGACGGTGGGAGTTTCTTTAACCGGTGCTCTGACGCCCGCGGGCCTGGGAATCTCCGTCGCTAATACCGCTGATCAAGGCCGGCTTTATTGATTGGATCATTTCTACAGGCGCAAATCTTTATCACGATACTCACTTTGGAATTGGGCTTTCGATGCACCAGGGAAACTCGCAAACCTCGGATATTGTTTTGCGAGAAGAAGAAGTGGTTCGCATCTACGACATTTTTTTTGATTACTCAGTGTTGCTGGATACCGATGCCTTCTTCCGCAAGATAATCGAGGCGGAGGAGTTTCAAAGACCTATGTCCACGGCGGAGTTTCATTATCTTTGTGGCCGCTATGTGCATGAACGTGAACGCAAACTCGGCCTCAAAGAAAAGTCTTTGTTGGCAGTCGCGTATGAATATGGTGTGCCTATCTACACTTCGTCGCCCGGCGACTCCTCCATCGGCATGAACGTAGCGGCAAAGGCTCTGCAGGGATTTAAACTCGCATTCGATCCGTCGCTCGACGTTAATGAAACCGCGGCGCTCGTACTCGCAGCCAAACGTAACGCCGGAGAGTCGGGCAAAGGCAAGAAAAAGCGAAAGGGATTGTCTGCAGTTTTCATCCTCGGGGGCGGTTCACCGAAGAACTTCATGTTGCAAACCGAACCTCAGATCCAGGAAGTATTGGGAATCGACGAACGGGGTCACGATTATTTTCTCCAGGTGACCGATGCGCGGCCGGACACCGGTGGACTGTCAGGCGCGACTCCTGGGGAAGCCGTCTCATGGGGCAAGGTCGATCCGGATCGGCTGCCGGACGCAGTGGTTTGTTATGTTGATTCAACAGTGGCGCTTCCGATCATTACAGCCTATGCTTTAGCGACACATAAGCCGCGCAAACCAAAGCGACTTTATGATCGGCGAGCCGAGTCTATGAAGTTGCTGGTTTCCGAGTACAAGAAATCGAAACGACGTTGAGTTCAAAGTTCTGACTGATAAAGGCAACTAACGGGAACATGAGTACTTCGACGGGATCGCTTCCAACCACCTACGACTGCAACAAATGCCCGGCCTATTGCTGTTCGATCTACGACCGCGTCCAGGTAACTAAACGCGACATTAATCGACTGGCAAAGCATTTCGGCGTCACTTACGAAACGGCTCAGCTGCGGTTTACGCGTCTTTACAACAACGAACGCGTGTTGCGGCGCAAAGCTGACCCAATCTTTGGTCAGGCGTGCCGATTTCTTAATCCGGAAACGCGCAAATGCACTATCTATTTCGCGCGTCCAGCCGTCTGCCACGAATTCCCGACCACCAAGCGCTGTGCGTACTACGATTTAATTGAGTTTGAGCGCACACAGCAGGACGATCCGGATGTGGTGCCACTCGTAAAAATCACTTTTCGCAACGGCGACAGCTAGCAGGAACTAAGCGATGCAGGATGTTTTGTCCCGACTGATCGGTAAGAAAGTGGATCTTCATTGTGGCACTGCCTCCAGCCTGCGTGGCGAGGTGCTCAGGGTTGAAGGCGCCGTGCTTCATCTAAAGGATAAAGACGAAAAGACCTGCTTCATAGCGATTGATAAGATTGTCGCCGTGTGGGAAGTTGCTGAGGACGAACATCAGGCGGGTTTCGTTTCTAAACTTTAAATTACTGCTGCAAGAGAATTAAAACGCCGTCGCTGAGCTGCAGCGGCGGCGTTTTTTCTTTGTGGCTTCTTTGGCGCTTACTCCGCCGTTGTCGTCGTTGACAGGGGCACGCGACGGAAGCCATCGATGCGCGACAGCCAGTAATCATTGAACGGCGAATAGACAACTCCGTGATGGCGGGAAGCATGGTAGAAACCATTCGCGTCCGCCACGATGCCGATGTGTTTTAGGTTGCTAAAGAATACGAGCGTCCCAAACTTCTCTTCTTCTTCCGGTGTCGCCACCGCAAAGCGCGACCAGAGTGTACGAGCGCTGCTTCGTTCGAAATTGATTCCTATCGATTGGAATGTGCTCCAAACAAATCCTGAACAATCGAACGCATAAGGGCCGGTGGCTCCCCATGAATAACGGGCGCCGAGTCGTTGGTCAATGGCGGCCAGCATCAACTGTTGAAATTTCGCGGAAGCCAGGCTGGGAACATGCAGCGAAGCAGCCTTGATATCTGCAGGAGAAGCGACCGAAAGCACCACTGGGTCGTCCGCAGCAGCGGCTGTTGCCGTTAATACGTCAGTCGTTTGAGCGATTTGTCGTTGGCGGGTCTCGCCATTTTGAGCCATAGCCGCGCTTGACAGCATGCTGAGGGTCAAACACGCGCATATCGCGTAGGGGAACCAGTTTCTTACAGTCATAGAAAGGGGAACTATCCTCTCCTAAGTTTTTCTCGTTCGAGCTGTTGTGCTTGCTGTGTGAGGGGGCCACTACCTGAAAGCTAATTTGAGTTTAGCGGCGTGAGAGATGCGGCACAAGAACCAATGTGACTGTTTCGTGACCAATCACTTCAGTTCGTCAATTCGCACCGAAAGTAGTCAGGAGTTTGCGTTTGAAATTGGGAGGACGTCCACAAATTCGGGGAGGATGTTTCAGCACAAGACACAACGTGTCAATGTGATGGTCAACTGCAGGCTACAACTCTAAGTACGGCCACGTGATACGTGACGATAAAGAGTTAGAGCAAAAAGGAGGGTGAGTCCCAGCGTCATTGAACAAAACCACAGTTGAAATCGAGTTACACAGAGGAGAAAGAAGGAATAGCGGCTAATTCCCAGATTACGATGCGCCGTTAGGCTGCCTGGCCTGCGTGATAGTTCAATCCCACGGTAATAATCTTTTGCAGCAATTGGTCGTAAGGAAGGCCCGAATGAGCGGCTGAGTCCGAGAAGTCCTCTCCCTCCGCGATCTGTGGATTCGGATTAGCTTCGAGCAAGTAAAACTGCCCCTCTTCGGTCATACGATAGTCCAGCCGGGCGTAGCCGCTGAGAAAGAGATAGCGATAAATGCGTTTGGAGAGACGTTCGAGTGTCTTGTGTTGCTCTGGAGTGAGCTCAGCAGCGCGCGTCGCTACGCCCACCCGTCTCCTGGTAGGTCGGATCCCATTTCACTTTCAAAGTTGCGATATTCTCCGCGCCCTCCGGCAACTTCTCCATCACCAGTTCCCACGGCGAGTAGGTTTGAATATTCTGATTTCCAATCAAGCCAACGTAGATTTCGCGGCCCTTGATGTATTGTTCGGCAATTGCCGCAGTCTTATTTTGACGATGAATGAACTCCACTCGTTGGGTCAGTTTATCGTCGTCATGGACGATGGAAGCCTGGGCAATTCCCACCGAACCTTCTTCGCTTATCGATTTGACGAGCAAGGGAAACTTCAGGCGTTTTGGGCGCCGCACCTTTCGGTTCAGAGGAAAGACCGCGAATCCTGGCACCTGGATGCGGTGGTAAGAAAGGATCATCTTCGTCAGCGCCTTATCGTGCGCCATCGTCAAACCTCGCGGGTTGCAACCCGTGTAGGCCTGCTTCATTAGCTCCAGGTAGCTGACCACGTGCTGGTCGTAAAGCGGGTACCCATGAAACTCTTCCAGGAGATTGAAGGCTACGTGCGGCTTATGCTCCATCAAAGCATTTCCGATCACATTCAATTGGTTGTACAAACCGATCGGATAAACTTCATGACCCATCTTCTTCAGAGTTGAGATCACATCGTACTCAGTTTTGATCTCAATCTTTTCCTTATCACTGAGTCCATCAAGTGAATCAGGCGGCACGAGATCCTGGTGCACCAGCACAATGATGCGTAGCTTCTTCTTGGGTTCAAAAGTCATACGGCGATGCGATGATAACCTGAATGAAGCACGTTCATTACCTGAACTGTCAGCACAATCATAACTCGGCGCCGCGCTTCACGTGGGGGAGTCGCAACGCGCAATTTCAAATCTTTGCAGCGATCGATCATGTTGGCTAGCACATGATCGATCGTGTACTGGTGAACACCGGTTCCCTCGGCGACTATTTGACGGACCTCACGCCGCACGCTTCGCAAAAATAGCGCCGCACTTAATTTGCCCCTATCGCGAGGATCCTCCGAAAAGATTCGTTTCAGATCACGATCATAAACAGCGGGCCAATCGAAATCATATTTCTCGCGTTTGCGGCGATAGTGCTGACGCAAAGTGAGTTTTAATGCAGACAGTGGTTCGACTTTGGTGCGGAGCCGGTTACGTGGTTTGGTGCCGGCGAGATCTTGCATCACCTCGTCGATGTATTCGAGCTTGCGCAAAGCGGGCCAGCCCTTGTAGCGCCGGCGCCAACGCGAACGCGGCGTCAACCAAACCGCAAATGTCTCGGCGAAATCTTCAGCTGGATGGGCCTGCGCATACCAGGCCGGCAAATGCAGGACGTAGTTGCGACTCTTTGGCTTGGGTTTATAAAAATCCGGATAGGGTCGCGCAAATGAACCGAAGAGCTCGCGCCATTGCCTTTTGAAGTGCAACCGAAAAGCAGTGTCGAGCGCGTGGCCAGCCTCGTGTCGCAGGATCCGCATACATTCGGGATCTGTGCCGCCTTCGACCTCCAGCATCTGTCGACGCTCAAGTTTCATTAATCGCGGATGCGCGAGGTAAAACGGAATGGCTATTCCCGGCACTCCGTCAGGCGAGAACCATTCTTCCGATAACCAAACGTGTGGCTTGAAGCGAATGCCGCGTTCGTTTAGCTCGCTGTAGAGTCGCTTGATATGAGGCTCGAGAAACGAACCCTTGATCTTGATCTGAAGATCGCAGATACGCATGTCGAGCAAATACTCGTCTGTGAGGCTGTGCCAGGGGAACCGGTAACTCACACCATTCCCCCCTTGGAGATTTCTGCAGCGCAGAAAAGACCTGCTGCTGGAAACCGATCGTGGCGTGAATATGGCAAATTACGGGGAAAAACCAGCATTCAACGGCGGTACCCGCGGCTTGAATCCGGGAGAACAATCTTCTTTCAGGATTTAGGAACGCGTCATTGTAACGGCGTTCCGCGAGATGCGCTAGCGAGGTGCCTTTTAATTGCCGATTGGCGATTGATGATTGCCGATTTAGATTGTCTTGTTCATTGCGGCCCAATCGGCAATTGGCAATCGGCAATCGTCAATGTCTTAGCTGGGAGGATGCACGCCGGTTTTCAGGAAAGAGGACGGACAGAACTTTTCTACGACACAGTCGGCACAGAGGGGGTTACGTGCTTTGCAAATGTTCCGGCCGTGGAAGATCAGCAGGTGCGAAAAGATGATCCAATCCTTCTTCGGTACAAGTTCTGATTAGATCGTTTTCAATTTTCTCAGCATTCTTTTGCGTGGTCAGCCCGAGACGCCGCGAGAGTCGCGTAACATGAGTGTCTACGACAATCCCGGAGGTAATTCCAAAGGCATTTCCTAAAACAACATTCGCTGTTTTACGCGCGACGCCCGGAAGTTCCAGCATCTCGTCCATCGTTTTCGGCACCTTACCCGAATACTTCTCGCTGAGCATTTTAGAAGCACCCTGAATCGACTTCGTCTTATTGCGAAAGAATCCTGTCGTGCGGATTTCTTTTTGCAGTGTAGTGGGCGAGACTTGCAGATAATCCTCCGGCTTCCGGTACTTGCGAAAGAGATCGGCAGTGACGATGTTGACGCGCGCGTCGGTGCACTGCGCCGAAAGAATGGTGGCAATCAATAACTCGAAAGCATTCGAATGATTCAGCGCACACTTCGCATCTGGATAGGCACGTTTAAGCGCGCTGATAATCTTCCGCGTTCGTTGTTTTAAATCTGGATTCACAGCTCGATCCAAGCTTCGACTCAGTTGATTCTTGTTCACCAAACACCGCCAAGGCGCCAAGACACGCCAAGTCTGTCAAGATTCTTCCTGCCCTTCTGCTCCTGCCGTCTGCTCCTGCCCTTACCGTCTCCCGTGCGCAATCAATCTCGCTTCGGGTAGCGAACGTAACCGCAACATCGCCAAAACACCTAGCAGCGGTCCGGGAGCAAGGATCGCAAAAGCGTAACGCCAGCCGGCGATTTTAAGAAAGACCGGCACAAGCTCAATTGAAATAGATGTCAGGAGAAATCCGATGCAAGTCTGAATCGTTAGGGCGGTGCCCATGTACTGCTGATTTCCAAGTTCCGTAACACAGGTAGAAAACTGCGCGGAGTCCGCCACAATCGTTGCGCCCCAAATCGCTGCGACTGCCAAAATTAAGACAGGACTGCCTCCAAACAGGAATCCGATCAGCAGGCAACAACTCCCGCTGATGGCCATCGCAAGTGACGTAATCAACGTACGCCCAACTCGATCCGCCAACAACCCGGCGACGACGCAGCCGATAGCCCCACAACCGATCACAAGAAATGACGCTACCTCGGCCAATGCAGGATGACTTCCCTGGCCCAAACTGGCGCGAATCATCACCGGCAGCCAGACCCACATTGCGTAGAGTTCCCACATGTGGCCGAAATATCCAAAGCTGGCCAGTCGGACGCCACGGTTTTTGAAAACTTCAATTACCTGGCGCCAGTCGAACGGCGCAATGGCCAACGCAAAGGGACCGTTTTCCACAAACAGCAAAATCAATAGAGCGCCAATAACCGCGAGCAAGGAGATGAAGAGAATGTTGACGCGCCAGTTTGCACTACCCACGCCATTGATTAGATAAGAAGACGCTTTTCCCAGGGTCAATGCGCCGACAAGTACGCCGAGTGCCAGGCCTCGCGAGCGCCTGAACCACGTCGCCAGGATCTTCATCCCAGGAGGATAGACGCCAGCCAGGAACATCCCGGTTAGAAATCGCAGGGTAATTCCCAACACGGGCCCTTCTGCGAAGTAACCAAAGGCGCCGTTAGCAGCAGCGCCCAACACCGCCGCGCCGGCAACCAGATATTTTGGACTGAGGACGTCAGGCAGATTAAGGAAGGCACTTAAGAGAGTGCCGACAACAAACCCGAGCTGCACCGCAATAGTTAACCAACCAGCCGTCGATTCACTCAGCGTCCATTCCAGCTTCAGGGCGGGAAGTACGGCCGCGCCACTGAACCAGAGGGACATGGAAAGCAATTCGGCAGTCGCTAACAACGCCAGCGCCCGCCAACGTTGAGGTAAGCCAAGGTCATCTTGTGGGCCAACTGTTTCTGCGGCTCGCATGCTGGGCCGGGAGCATACTACAAAACAAAAGTGGCAGGTTTTGAAACCTGCCACTTGTTAGATCTCCTTGCCGCGAATGATTGGCTACGCAACTGCGGTAAAACTCTGCGCCTCTGTTTCTCGCAAGGTAAGACTGGCCTTTCGTTGTCGCTTATTTGTGTACATGGACTCATCAGCCTGGGCCATCAGTTCTTCGACAGTATGAACCTCATCGGGATGCATAAAGGCCAGCCCGACGCTGATTGAGAGTCGATATGGCGAAGCATTTTGTGAGTTGTATCTTTGGAATTTATCGTTCAAGCGCGCCATCACCGTCTCCACACCGCCTTCAGGCTCGACCGCTGCGAACACCGTAAACTCGTCACCGCCCAGCCGGCCCAAAATATCCGACGAGCGAAATGTCTCGCGCAAGAGTTCGGCAGTCTTGATCAGCGCGCGATCCCCTTCCTTATGACCAAACGAGTCGTTGATCTGTTTAAGCCCGTCGAGGTCGGCATAGACGACCATTAAACTCTTATTAGCTCGCTGCACTGAGATGAGATGTTGCTCGGAGAATGCCAGGAACCCGCGCCGGTTATACAAGCCGGTTAATTCATCGACGAGTGACAATGTCTTGATGGCGCCTTCGGCACGCTTCCGCTCAGTAACGTCTTCAATCTGGAAAATGAAATGTAGCGGTGATCCTTGCGCGTCGTGAACCAAAGAGATGCTTGTCAGTGCCCAAACTTCGTGACCGTCCTTGTGAACGTAGCGCTTCTCCAACTGACAAGTCGGAAGCTCCCCCGCCAACATGCGATAGATATGGGCAAGATCATTTCCGAGATCATCGTCGTGAGTGATCGTCTGAAAGTCTGAGCGCAGCAACTCCGACTCGGAATAGCCCACAATTCTGCACAACGAACGATTCACTCGCAGCCAATTGCCGGCAGGTGAAACCAGGGCCATCCCAATCGCAGCGTAATCGAAGGCAGTTCGGAAATGTTCCTCGCTCTCTTTCAGGGCTTTGCTGATGCGTTCCTGTTCGGCGATAAAGCGGTTCAGCTCTTCCACGTGGAGTTTTGCTTGTTCAGCCTGGGAGGCGGAGGTTTCAACGTTTCTCAGGTAAGTCCGGTAAGTGAGAAAGATGATGGCAATGATCGGAATTAGGGCGAGGAAAGCGTAAAAGCCGATCTGGCCGATCAGTTGGGCCACGATGGCTGCAGCTGAGGCGCCGGCGAAGTAGGTGATTGAAGTCCAAAGGAAATTGGTTCTCCAGGTAAACCAGAGGGGCTGGTTAAGATTTAGCGCAACACTGATGGCCACCAATCCTGAATTGACCACGTACTGCACTAAAGCCATGACGCAAAGTGCGACGATTAGATTTGGTGAATAGCTGTTCCACAGCTGCGTAACAGGACCGAATCCGAAGTGGAGAACTGCAGCGGTGATGCCCGTCGAGCAACCCATCACGCCAGCGTTAAAAAAAGCCACGATGGGCTTCTTGCTGAAGCGATGCGAAGAAGTTAAGGCTTCAGCAGCCGCCAGTAACACGGCAGCTTGCCCGCCAAACAGAAGCAACGTCAGAAAGACGAACGTATCTGAAACTGAGATGTGCCCTTTGGCCCGCGGAATTTCTACGGTGATGCGGGAACCAATCAGCATCGCCAGCGCAAGAATCACGAATCGCTGATCGATTTGCGCCACTGGCAACGTGTAGACACAGTAAGCAACTGTGGCCGTGCCTGCTACTGCAACTAACCAGTTATAAACACTGCGTCGGAATTCTCTGTTCCCTGCTCCGGTCATCGTCGGGTTTCGTAAAAGTCAATGCTCCTACCAGTAAAGTGCGGGACCATGCACCGCATCACCGCTTCCCTGTGCAATGTCCATTCCGCAATTAGCGCGCTGTGAGGGAGCGATAAACCGGCATTTTCCGGAGCTTTCAGCGGTCGAATCGGTGTCAATCAGTCAGAGAGCAGTCATTCTGAAAAATCACTCTATCAATCTGACAGCAGGTGGCCGTCAATCACGGAATCGTTGTGGAAGATCCGGCGATCAACGGCACAAGGGGACCCGAAATTAGTGGTCAGAAGCCATCGATCCTGCGACCCCTCATCCTTGGGTCGGCGAGTCGTGATCTTCAAGTGTCATAGCGCCTGAGAATCAATGAAACCCGCTGTCTCTTCTATCCTGAATAGAGGCGGCTTTGATTCGTGATATTCTGAAGGCCCCAATAATCGTTTCGTGCCTGTCTCTTTTCTCATTCTCCGCAGAGAATAAGAGTTCGAACTGCTATGACTGTGGCCGAGCTTTTGGCATCACTGAGAGGTAGTCCTTCAACTTCCGACGCTGTCCAACCGATTCGTGATGAGCTGTTCAGCGTCGAGCGTTTGGAGCATTACGCCGAGAAGTTAGCCAGTGGACATCGGATCGTCCGCAAGAAGGGTCGCGCCCGGCTCCTGCCGCGAGTGGAGGACAATGGGCGCAAACTCGTATCGGCATATCGTACCCTCGTCGAAGCGCTCCGCAGTGGGCGTTCGATCTCGCCAGCCGCCGAATGGTTGGTAGATAACTTCCATATCATCGAAGAACAGCTCCGCGAGATTCGAGAGGACTTGCCGAGGAGCTACTACCACGAACTCCCCAAACTTGCCTCAGGCGAACTAAAAGACTTTCCTCGCATATACGCCCTTGCTCGGGAGCTAATCGCGCATACCGACAGCCGGCTCGACACCCAGACTTTGCGCCGTTTCATTGCCGCCTACCAGAAGGTTGCGCCGCTATCGATCGGCGAACTCTGGGCAGTCGCGATTACGCTTCGCCTGGCCTTAGTAGAAAATCTGAGGCGACTTGCCGAGCTGATTCTGCGCGCCCGGGAAGAACGGGAAGAAGCCGACAAACTCGCCGACAAGCTTCTGGAAGCCGCCGCCCGCCAGCCGACAACTCTCCTATCGCTGATCTCCGATCGTTTCGAAAGGCGCGAGACCATACCCCACGCCTTTGTGGTACAGCTGATTCAAAGATTGCGCGAACAGGATCCGGCGGTCATGACCGTCATGGAATGGCTCGAACAACGGTTGACGCGACAGTCCGAGAATATCGAGCAGGTAATTCATGGCGAGCATCAGCGGCAAGCCGCCACGCAAGTCACAATCGGTAACATCATTACGAGCATGCGCTTGTTATCGACGCTTGACTGGCAAGATTTTTTTGAGAGCGTGAGTCTGGTGGATCCGTTGCTGGCCCAGGATCCGGCGGCAGCTTATGCAAACATGGAATTCGCCTCGCGGGATCGCTACCGGCATGTGATTGAAAGAATCAGCAAGCGAACCAAAGTTTCCGAATTGAAGGTTGCCGGAGCGGCAATCCAGTTAGCAAAGCAAGCCTCGGATGCCGCGGGGATCGAAGCGCCTGCGTCGCACGTTGGCTACTACTTGATCGACGCTGGACTGCGGCAGTTGGAAGCCACATTTAGCTATCGGCCGCGCCTCGGAGAAACTCTCCGGCGCTGGTGTTTTCAACATCCTACCCTCGCGTACCTCGGCACCCTTTCTCTTGTGACGGCTTTAATCGTCGCGGCTCTTTCGTTCCGAATGTATCGGCACGGGGGAAGCATGACGATCATCGTGGCTACGATCCTGTTGGCCCTGATCCCTGCGAGCGACATTGCCCTCAGCATCCTCAACTGGGACGTCACAAATCTGTTCCACCCGCGCCTCTTGCCGCGCATGAATACACTCTCGGGAGTTGGCGCCGCTGGCCGGACAATGGTCGTCATCCCCACCATTTTTTCCAGCGAAGCAACTGTTCGTGAATTGCTGGAAAGGTTGGAAGTTCATTTCCTGGCAAATCAAGACGCCCATCTACACTTCGCTCTCCTGGGCGACTTTGCGGACGCCTCTACCGAAGAAACGCCGGACGATGAGCCAATTCTAGAAGTCGCCGTTAACGGCATTGCCGAACTCAATACTCGCTACAGCAAAGACGGCTCGCTCGTCTTTCATTTGTTCCTTCGCCGCAGGATTTGGAATCCCAGTGAGGGTCGCTGGATGGGTTGGGAGCGGAAGCGAGGAAAGCTACACGAATTTAATCGCGCACTCCGTGGCGCCCGGGATACGAGTTTCATTATTCAAACTGTGGGGCCGAAACTTGGTTCTGAAGTACGGTTCGTTATCACTCTCGACTCCGACACTCAATTGCCTCGCGACGTAGCGCGAAAACTCGTAGGCACTGCACTTCATCCGCTTAACCGGCCGCAATTCGATGCCCGCGCCGATCGAGTGATCAAGGGCTATGGCATTTTGCAGCCGCGCGTCAGCATCGCGCTGGAAAGCGCTTCGCGCTCGCGTTTCGCTCGGATCTTTTCTGGCAACACGGGAATCGATCCCTACACCACCGCCGTTTCTGACGTGTATCAGGACTTATTTGGCGAGGGAAACTACACAGGGAAAGGCCTCTATGATGTTGATGCATTTGAAAAAGCGCTTGCGGAACGGGTGCCGGAAAACTCTTTACTCAGCCACGATCTCTTTGAATCACTCTTTGCGCGTGCAGCCTTAATTACGGACATTGAACTGCTCGACGACTATCCGGCGCACTACGACACCTACGCAAAACGGCAGCATCGTTGGACGCGCGGCGACTGGCAGGTTGCCACCTGGCTTCTACCGCGAGTGCCCACTGCAAGCGGTGGCAAATCGCCAAACCCACTGCCGCTGATTTCGCGTTGGAAGATTCTCGATAATTTGCGTCGCAGTCTCGTCGCCCCCTCGTTGCTCTTGTGGTTATTGGCAGCGTGGCTTTGGTTTCCCAGTTCTGCCCTCTTCTGGTCTCTTTTTGCCGTTATCGTAATTGCCTTTCCCGTGTACCTGCACGTCACTACCAGTTTGCTGATTCATCCACGCGGAATCCCCTGGACCAGTCACTTCTGGAGTGTCTGGGGCGATCTCCGAACCAATACCGCGCAAGTAGGCTTGTCGCTCGCGTTACTTCCGCATCAAGCCTATCTGATGGTTGATGCGATCGTACGGACGCTGTATCGAAAATTGATTTCGCGCCGGAAGCTGTTGCAGTGGGTAACTGCAGCACAAGCTGAGCGTACGGCACGACATGATTTTTTCGAGTTTTTCTGGTTCATGTTGCCCGCCGAAATACTTATTGCAATCGCAGCTATTGCCGTTTTCCTTTTTAGGCCCGCGTCCCTGAATGTCGTGGCACCCTTTCTGATTTTATGGGTCACTTCGCCGTTGATAGCTTATCTGGTGAGCCGCAGAACAATACAAGAACCTCGCGTGATGGTGGGCGAAGATCTTCAATTCGCCCGACTGGTGGCGCGCCGCACCTGGCGCTTCTTCGAACACTTTGTCGGCGCCGAGGACAACTGGCTCCCGCCTGACAATTATCAGGAAGATCCCAAACCTGTAGTCGCACATCGAACGTCCCCAACTAATATCGGGATGTTGTTGCTTTCCACGGTCGCGGCCCATGACTTTGGTTATCTCGGCACGTCGGAGTTTGTCCAGCGTCAGGAGTCGACTTTTGCAACCCTACAAAAGCTAACCAAGTTACGCGGACACTTCTTCAATTGGTACGACACTAGAACTCTACAACCGCTTACTCCGCAGTACATCTCGACAGTCGACAGCGGCAATCTGGCCGGTCATCTAGTTGCTTTGAAGCAGACATTTATTGAACTTCCTGATTTGAAGCTATGCGACGAACGGATCCTGCGCGGTCTTTGCGATACGTTGGCGGCAGTGAGTTTCGAAGCGGAACGAATTGGCGGCAGCCAGCAACGGACTGAAATAGTTACCACTCGCCAACTTCGTGAAGAGATCGCGGCGTGCCAACAACTTCTTACCGGCCCCGCCTCTGAATCTCTGGCGTTTTGGGCCTCACTTTTTGAATCCCTGAAGCGCCACACTGCGGTGATCGAAGACATCGTCGACGCACTCGCTCAGGAACATGGATTGGAAACTTATGAAGAGTTGCGCTGGTGGGCTCGAGCGTTGGCGCGGCAGGTTCGTTCTTTCGAAAGTGATTTGCGCAAATTTACACCGTGGGCCCTGACCTACGTTTGATACAGAGACTTCGGAGATGTGGTCATCGATCGTTGAACCTTTGAGCGCTGTTCCCACCCTTGCCGAGCTTCCCGGCCTTGCTTGATGACACGCTTGGGCGACTGCTGACCTTGAGAAACAACTCGGGGCGCGGGGAGGTCTCCGGCACTGAACCGGGAACCTCAGATCAAATCTTCTCGCTGATTCCCGCGCTTGAAAGCGCCGTAGCCGCTGCGCGCAGTTTGCTTTCACGATTGACTCATCTGGCGCATGAATCTGAACTGATGTTTGAGGACGATGGATTTCCGTTTTGTTTTTGATGAAGAGCGAAAGCTATTTGCTATTGGCTACAACGTCACCGACCTGCGTCCAGATAACTCGTTCTACGACCTCCTCGCTTCAGAAGCGCGACTGGCAAGTTTTGTAGCAATCGCCAAAGGCGACGTGCCTCAGGAACATTGGTTCCGGATGGGACGGCAACTGACTTCCGTGAATGGGAGTCAGGCGCTCATTTCGTGGACCGGCACGATGTTCGAGTACCTGATGCCTCTTCTGGTGATGCGTAATTACGAAGGGACACTTCTGGATCAGACTTATCGCGCGGTTGTTGCGCGCCAAATCGAGTATGGGCGGGAAAGAGGTGTGCCCTGGGGCATTTCTGAGTCGGCATACAATGTACGCGACCTGCATCTCAACTATCAGTATGGGCCTTTCGGCGTACCGGGTTTGGGCCTGAAACGAGGATTGATTGAGGACCTCGTAACTTCACCATACGCCACTGTGCTCGCCGCAATGGTGCGTCCACGCTCAGCCATGGAGAATCTGCGGGTTCTGGCTAAGGAAGGCGCACTCAGTGGGTATGGCTTTTACGAAGCTATTGATTACACCAGCGAGCGCCTACCTCAGGGTCAAAAGCGAGTGATGATTCGTGCACTGATGACTCACCATCAGGGGATGAGTCTGGTGGCCCTCGATAACGCGCTTCTGGACGGGCGGATGGAGCAGCGGTTCCACAGCGATCCCCTGGTTCAGGCAACCGAGCTGCTGCTGCAGGAACGTATTCCCGTCGGCGTCGTCGCCGCTCATCCACGTGCGGAAGAGGTCTTGTCGGGACGTGTACTCCAATCGTTGCCTGGCATGGTCACGCGTGTTTACAACACCGCGAACCTCGAAACCCCGCGCACTCAACTCCTTTCAAACGGCACCTATAACCTGATGATAACCACTGCGGGCTCCGGATATTCTGCGTCTGGACGCAACGCAGTGACTCGCTGGCGCGAAGATGTGACGCGTGACAACTGGGGCTCGTTTGTTTACCTGCGCGATGTTCGCAGCGGCAGTGTCTGGTCAGCTGGTCATCAACCCGTGCAACGTCGTCCGCAGTCATATGAGGTCTCATTTTCGGAGGACAAGGCGGATTTTTGGCGCACCGATGCGGGAATCGTCACGCACATGGAAGTAGTGGTTTCCGCTGAAGACAATGCGGAAGTACGCCGGATTTCGCTAACCAACAATTCGTTACGAACTCGAGAAATCGAGCTGACTAGCTATGCGGAAATTGTGCTAGCACCGCAACAAGCTGACGCAGCTCATCCCGCATTCAGCAATCTCTTCATTGAAACTGAATTCTTCGCTGCTGAAAACGCGCTACTCGCCCACAGGCGGCAGCGCGCGCGGGAGGACGAGCAGATCTGGGCGGTCCACGCTGTCGTTGCCGAAGGTGAAATACTCGGCGCTGTGCAATACGAAACTGACCGCGGGCGGTTTCTTGGACGTGGTCACACGCCCGCCGATCCGGTTGCAGTGATGGAAGAAAGGCCTTTATCAAATACGGTGGGCGCCGTGCTTGATCCAGTCTTCAGTTTGCGACGGCGAGTGCGCATCAAACCAAATCAGACCGCGCGCGTTTCTTTTAGCACGGCCATCGCCGCTAGCCGCGAGCAGGCAATGATGCTCGCTGATAAGTATCACGACCCTAATATTTTCGAGCGTGAATCAAGATTGGCCTGGACGAAGGCCCAGGTGGAAATGAGCCACCTGACCCTTGATGCCGAAGATGCGCATCTCTTTCAACGTCTCGCCGCGCGTGTGCTCTACTCTGATCCCACGCTTCGCCCGCGTCCACATGTCCTGGCTCTGAACACTAAAGCGCAATCCAGTCTCTGGGCGTATGCCATCAGCGGCGACTTGCCGATCCTGCTTGTGCGAGTCAACCGTCTTGAAGACTTGCCCATGGTTCGCAAGATACTGCGCGGTCATGAATACCTGCACTATAAAGGGCTGAAGGTCGACCTCGTCATTCTCAATGATCACCCTCCCGGTTACATGCAGGTTTTGCATAAGGAACTGGAGATGCTACTGCGGACTTCGGGACTGCAAGCGCTGCAGGACAAACCCGGAGGCATTTTTCTCAGGCGGGCGGACATCATGCCGGAGGCGGATCGTATTCTGTTGCATGCGGTGGCGCGCGTGGTAATCGTCACGGAGCGCGGTTCGCTCGAAGATCAACTGGAACGCTCCGCTCCCGAAGAATCGTTGCCACCTAAGTTCGTTCCGCGCCTGCCCTCGCAAACCTATCCTGAACCAACCCTCGAACTGCCCGAGCTCAGTTTCTTCAATGGCCTTGGCGGATTTCATCAGGGCGGCCGGGAATACGTGATTGTGCTGGGGACCGACCAGTGGACGCCGGCGCCCTGGGCCAACATTATCGCCAACGAAAGTCAGTTTGGTTTCCAGGTAACCGAGACGGGCGCGGGTTATACCTGGTCACTTAATAGCCGGGAGAATCGCTTGACACCCTGGTCAAACGACGCCATTAGCGACCCGCCAGGCGAGATCATATATCTCCGCGATGAAGACTCCGGATCAGTCTGGTCAACTTCGCCAGCGCCGATTCGCGAGACCGAGCCTTACACGATTCGTCACGGGCAAGGCTACACAGTCTTTGAGCACACCAGCCACGGAATTTCCCAGGAGTTACTCGTATTTGTACCACTCAAAGGCTCCGTAAAAATCTCCCTGCTGCGTTTGCGTAATCGTACTGAACGTAAGCGCCGCCTAACAATCACGCATTACAACGAACTGGTACTCGGTTTCAGTCGCAGCAATTCCGCTCCCTATCTAATCACCGAGATTGATCCGGAGACCGGAAGAATCTTCGCGCGTAATCCCTTTAACAACGAGTTTGCCGACCGCGTAGCTTTTGTCGCTACTAACGAAAAAGTTTCGAGCGCCACCTGTGATCGTAAAGAGTTTCTTGGTCGCAATGGATCTTCAGCTCAGCCAGCGGCCTTGCTGCGGACTCATCTAGCTGGCCGTGATGGTGCGGGATTGGATCCTTGCGCCGCACTGCAGACTCCAATTGAGCTCGCGCCGCGGGAGGCGAAAGAGATCATTTTTCTGCTGGGCGAGGCTGATTCAAAGGCCGCGGCAGAAGAATTGATCGCGCAGTTCAATCAACCTGGGATCGTGAATGAAGCCTTCGAAGAAGTACTTTCTTATTGGGACAGATTGCTGGGCACCGTGGAGGTGCACACTCCCGACACGGCGTTGGACACGATGCTGAATCGTTGGTTGCTCTATCAGACCTTGTCTTGTCGCGTCTGGGCTCGCTCAGCGTTTTATCAGTCTGGTGGCGCTTTCGGTTTTCGCGATCAGTTACAGGACGTGATGGCGCTTGTTTATAGCGTCCCGGCGATCGCTCGTGAACAAATTATTCGCGCTGCCGGACGTCAATTCAAGGAGGGCGATGTGCAGCATTGGTGGCATCCACCAACCGGTCGCGGCGTCCGCACGCGCTTCTCGGATGATCTGCTTTGGCTGCCGTTCGTTACTTCATTCTATATCGCTGTCACTGGCGACGTTGGAGTGCTCGATGAAGTCACTCCATTTCTGGAAATGCCGCTGTTGGGACCCGAAGAACACGAGACCTACATGCAACCGGTCGTCTCGACGGAAACAGCAACACTCTTTGAGCATTGCGCCCGTGCGCTGGATCGAAGTCTGGCTGTCGGTCCACATGGATTACCATTGATGGGAGGTGGCGATTGGAACGACGGGATGAATCGTGTGGGCCATCAGGGTAAGGGAGAGAGCGTCTGGGTGGGCTGGTTTCTGCATACGACTCTTGCGAGCTTCGCGCCATTCTGTGAACCGCGACGTGAGTCGGCCCGGGCCGAGCGTTATCTAAAGCATTTGGAAAGTTTGAAGCAGGCGCTCGAAGAACATGGCTGGGACGGGGATTGGTATCGCCGCGCTTATTTCGACGACGGCACGCCGCTGGGGTCTGTGCAGAACGAGGAATGCCGCATCGATTCAATCGTGCAGTCCTGGGGCGTGATTTCTGGCGCCGCGGAGAATCATCGAGCAGTGCGTGCCATGGCCGCTGTTGAAGAATATTTGATCAGACGCGGGGATGGGTTGGTAATTCTCTTCACGCCACCGTTCGACCGAAGTCAATTAGACCCTGGTTACATTAAAGGATATGTTCCCGGCGTGCGTGAGAACGGTGGTCAATACACTCATGCTGCGATCTGGACCTTAATCGCCTACGCAATGCTAGGTGATGGTGAACGTGCCGGTGAGTTGTTTTCGCTCTTGAATCCAATCAACCACGCATCAACGCGTGCCGGACTGCACAAGTACAAAGTCGAACCTTATGTGGCGGTGGGCGACGTCTACGCCGTGCCGCCGCACACTGGACGCGGAGGTTGGACCTGGTACACCGGTTCTGCGAGTTGGATGTATCGCGCCGGACTCGAATCCATTCTCGGATTCAAACTACGCGGAGAGCGTCTGCAAATCGATCCTTGTATTCCGCAAGGCTGGCGTGAATTTGAAATCATCTATCGTCGCGGGAAGACGGTATATCGGATTAAGGTGAATAATCCCCAGGCGATCCATCGTGGTGTGGCAAGTCTCGAAGTGGACGGCGCTAAATTGGAAAGCAACGAAATTAACTTGAGCGACGACGGATTGACTCATTCTGTCCGCGTCGTGCTCGGCGAGCTACCCACAAAGAGCGAGATTCCTGAACTACAACAGAAGGCAGGGAGTAATTAATCTGGGTGGGATTCGTCGAGCATACTTCGAAATGAATTCTTCCTTAGAGCCCAATAATTTTCTTATCTAACAAGGTCTTCATCATCCGCAAACTGTCGGCCTCGCGAAAGGGACAGATTGACAGAATCGATTGCACGTCCCAAACACCATTGATACGAGAAAGCACAAATCCTTCCTGTGGGCTGATCTGTTCATGAGTCAAACTTTCGGGCTGCACCAGAATGTTTGGTATTGATTGCGGCGACAGGTCGGTATCGTAAACCTTCTGTATAAAACGTTGTTCAGTCTGCACTAGCAAAGCCTGGGCGTCTTCGTTCTTGGGCTCGCGTTCAAGCACCTGGTGAAGGACTGATAGCGCCAGTTCGACATTGTCTTCCTTGAATTCGCGTCGCGCTGTCCACAAAAGTTCATCAGTAGCTTCCGGCAAATTTGCCGTATCTGCGGCGGCGTCACTAGCGGCCGGCGCTTCACCGACCACCCGGGCAATCCCTTTGCTCACTAAATCGTACAGCTGAGCGTAGATGTGAAAAGACGACGCGTGCATGTTGTAGCAAATTTCGGCTACCGACATGCGCTTCTCAAGAAAGTAAAGAATCTGTCGTATCTCCTTCCCCATGCTCAACGTCGAGGTCCAACCTGCGACTAATTCAAGCACGGCGCGGTCAGAAGGAATCAACATGCGATAACGCGCCAGCTCGTCAATGCGATAGATACCCTCCATGATCACATTCGTGGGTACCACTTCGATCCGGATCACTTCTTCCGGCAGGGGATCGTAGTCAAAAAACTCGAAATGGGCTTCTTCCCAAAGAAAGAGGTCGTAGATGAGATCAAGGGTGCGGATGCGCAGGATCTCGAGCACTTCCGCTTCGGTGAGAAAGCCTTTTGTCGAAAGTATCTCGCCTAACTTGCCGCCAGTCTTTCGTTGCAACTCCATCGCTGCCTGGAGTTGAGCTTCATCGAGTTTGCCGTAATGAATCAGGACTTGGCCAAAATATTCCTTAGGATCATTGGTGTTGGCGCCAACAATCAGCCCGTTGTGAAAATAAATTTCCTTGATTACCTTGCCGCGTCCGAATTTAAGCGTACCGGTCTTCCTTCCTGCTGCCAGAAACTGGAACAGATCGGGAACGCTCATCGTGGTCAGGGTGCCATTTATTCCCATTCAGGTGATTGATTTGCCGGTGACGCCGCTGGTCCTTCTATCTAAAGGAGAGGGGTTGCTGGATAGCAAAGGAAAATTTGGAGGTGTCCGTGGATTGATTGCGCATGACTTAGAGTACATGCGAAGGAACGCTTGATTCAAGCATTAGTTTTGGGCGTCCGGCCGAGGCTTGGCGGAGGCGTAAGCGGCGCCGGTTAGCTGGAAAGGACTTGTTAGATAGGGAATCTATTCCGTGAAAATCTCCTCAGCTAAGTCTTTCCATACCCGGACTGGAAATGAAGAGTCAAAATGAGCCAGAAGCACAAAGACCGGCACGCGGTGAGAGCGTGCCGGTCTTCGGGACGCCGGGAGCCGGCGTGGCGTCGTCGCAACTCGCATTCATTCCCAACCTGATGAATGCGGCTGCGCCCCGGTGATGCACCTATCTGCAGTGCGCATCGCCGACCTTAAGAAACTACGTTCCTTTAAATTGCTGCACGTGAGTCTGCAGTTTAGTCTTTGCGCGAACGCCTGCGGATAGGCGAGCGTTCCTTTAGTAAATTCTTATGCCTGGTACCAATGATGTACGCCAGACCCTGATAGCTAAGATTGAGGAGTCCAGCAGCGCGCGTAACACTGCCATTGACCTTCGTTAAGGCTTGCTTTATCAAGCCACCTTCATATTTCAAAACTTCACGCTGCAAATCGCACGGTTTATTTAGCAGAACTTCGGTCGCCTTTTCGGGTTTCACTTCACCGCTCACGCGCAACACGACCTTGCGCGCCGCTGCATTAAGGCGTTGCGAAATATCCTGGCTCTGAGACTTTGCGAGCCACTCGCTTGCGCGGTCGTATGCGGAACGCAGGATTTCCGGCGAAAGGTCTTCCAACTCTTCAATCATGGTGAGGGCCGCCAGACCCGCCTTGTTCAAGGCGCCCACCTGATGACCAACCTCAATTGCACGTTGAAAAGTAAACTGCGCGCGTTCGTATTTCTTAAGACGAGAGAGCGCAATGCCGTGTGTGTAATGCCTCGGCTAGAATGCATTGGTGACCGCTTCTTTCCAGAACGCTTGAACCGCGCCGCCGAGAAACAGATTCTGCTTCTTCTAACTTGCTTTTCAACTATGAGTACTTGGCTCGACTTTCATCAATCTGCGCTGTCTGTACCCGGTCCCTAACGAGTCGTGCTCAAACGTCGCGCCTCTGTCAAAGTACTTATGAGCTTCTTTAAACCGCCTCAGCTTGTACCAGCATAAATCCAACGTTGTTTTTACATCCGCACTGAAACCGATGTGTTTCTGAGCTAACTTAAAATCACTGATCAGCTTTTTCGATATTCACCTAATTGCTTTCTGGAAATACTCATCATCTTTTTCGGTCGTTGGCTAGGTTTCTAAGAACAATGGCAAGTTGACTGTGATAAGCACCTTTAGTCGCTTGATTTGATAATCTTGTTGAACAGAGCAGCGTTTTCCTTAAGTATCTCAAATGCCGTCTCGAATTGCGAAGCGGACCATTCAACAACCGCCAGGCCCAGCATCGCTCTTGCCCGAGTGTTCCCTTCAGCTGTGAGCTTTTGAAGCGACTCGCGAAACATCACTCGAGCCTCATCTAAAGCTCCCTCGCACCAATAGCAATAAGCTATTTCAGACGCGTAGCCGCGGCCACCTTCAAGACATCTCCCATCTGATTCATAGTAAGGCGATGCTTTCGGTTATCAAATTCCTAGCGTGTTTCCTGAGCATTCTCTGATTTGCACTCTTGCTTCCAATCCAACAAGTTAGGATTCCGATGCACAAAAGAACCTCCGCCGCTACCGAAGGGTACAGACTCTCAGTTGTGTTGGGTCGTTCTCCCGACTCGCTTCCAAATCGGGCGCATCGCGTCCTTCGCGCCATCGTAATCGCCTTTGTCTTTCAGCTCAAGAGCTGTCTGACATCTGACGTGGACTTCTTCATTTGGCGTGAGGTGTGAAGCCCTTAACTTAGGGGAGGTTATCTTCATGCGAGATGAGCCTCTTTGACTGTGAGTGTAAGAAAACTTGCAATAACGGTCCGGGATATTAGTCGTCCTATTCACATGCTTGCAAGGATATTCGGATATTGTTCTATTCATATTCGATGTAAGAGCCCTTGCATCCCCAACCTTAAAGGAGAAACATCAATGAAACGGCTTCGCGATGGCAATTGCGCTCACGTGTGCTTTTGCCGCAACTGCTGTTCGGCAGGAGACATTCCATCTGTTCCTGCTCCACCACCACCTGGGCCTTCGGCAACCGAGGGTGACATGGGAGCGGGCGGTTTTGCGGAGACGATTACCGACGAATTTGTTTTAGCGATCTTCGGAATTTTCGCCTAGTACTCCGCAAGTTGGTTCTAGACGGGCAACCTCGCTTCCTCAGCTAGTCCCTGCTTCGTAAGGCTGTTTAGAATCTGCTCCGCTTCGTCTTTAGGAATGAGTGGGGCGGTAAGGTGGGAGTCTGTTCGGCTTGCCTGACTTTGCAAGCTTCGGCTCTTGAGGGCTGTTATCTAGCTAAACTTGGGTACGCCCAACATCATTAATTCTCACGCTCTTCAGGGATCCCGCAGCACCTGAATTCGCCCAGCATGGTTTAGTCTCCAATTGAAGACTCCCCACGCATCACGCCAAATCAAACAGCATAACTTCTGAATCCTCGCGTCCAGTTAGCACAAGCTTTTCCTCGGCACTAATAGCGGCTCCGTCGCCCTGATTAAGCGCTTCGCCGTTTAGTACTACTGCGCCCCTCGCTATCTGCAGCCATGCATGACGTCCTGACTTTAGTTCATGAACCACTTCGTGATCCTGGGACAGCACGCTCGCGTAGACGCTTGCATCCTGATGAATTGTGACGGAATCCTCGCGCCCATCTTCTGAAGCAATCAAGCAGAGCCGCCCTCGCTTCTGCTCTTCAGTAAAAACCTTTTGCTCGTAACCCGGTTCCAGGCCTTGTCTCGCGGGCAAGATCCAGATTTGGAGAAGATGCACGGCTGCTTCTCGAGACGGGTTTGCTTCGGAATGAGTGACCCCGGTTCCTGCCGTCATTCGTTGCACATCGCCCGGCCGGATGATCGAGCCGTTGCCCATACTGTCGCGGTGTTCAAGGGCACCGGCCAGGATGTAAGTAATGATTTCCATGTCGCGATGGCCGTGCGTGGGAAATCCGCGCCCGGGATGCACAAAGTCTTCATTAATCACGCGCAGACTGCGAAAACCCATGAACGATGGATCGTAATAGTCACCAAACGAGAACGTATGGAAGGTATTCAGCCAGCGAAAGTCGAAATGACCTCGTTTCTCAGCTTTGCGAATTTTGATCATAAAAATCCCTTAGTCGCTTAAGCGCTCACAAAATCTGTCGCCGTCACAAAAATCTCAACGAGATCATTTAGCCCCTGAGCGTCTTGATCGTCGAATCGAGACAACGACGGACTATCGATATCCAGCACGCCAATTAATCGCTCACCAACCAAGATCGGCACGACAATCTCGGAATTTGACGCGCTGTCGCAGGCGATGTGACCAGGAAAATCATGAACACTATCGACCAGGATCGTTTGTCGTTGCTGGGCTGCAGTTCCACAAACCCCGTTGCCCAAAGCGATGCGCACACAAGCCGGTTTCCCCTGAAACGGACCCAGCACCAACTCAGTTTCTTTCAACAAATAGAACCCCGCCCAATTAATATCCGGTAGTGAATGAAAGAGGAGCGCCGATAGATTTGCAGCGTTCGCGATCAGATCGCGTTCGCCTTCGAGGAGGCTACGCAGCTGGGAATTGAGGTTCGCGTAGAGTTCAGTCTTCGTTGCACCTTCATGGGTACTTAACTGGAATGTCATGGCAATCGATTACTCATAATTTCATTCGCGTCTGCAACTGGACGAATACTGATGACTACTGATTTCGAAGCCGGCGTGTTGCTCTTCTCCGCGACGCTTCGCACGGGAACCAGAACATTAGCCTCTGGAAAATAAGTAGCCGCACAACGACGCGGGATGCTGTAGGACACTACCGTAAAACGCCGCGCCACTCTTTCTTCGCCTTCAAAGTGACTGGTTAGATCAACCAGGTCACCGCTATTCAAACCCGCATCCTGCAGGTCATCAGGATTCAGCAACACCACCCGGCGACCGTGATAGATGCCGCGATAGCGATCGTCAAGCCCATACACCGAAGTATTGAATTGATCGTGACTGCGTATCGTCATCATCAGAAATTGATCCGAAGCCAGTTCATGCCGAGGTAACGGATGAACCGTGAACTCTGCTTTCCCGCTCGCGGTTCGGAATGTACGCTGTCGCGGGGCGCTCGGAAGATAGAAGCCCCCAGGCTGTCGCACTCGCTCGTTATAGTTTGCAAAATCCGGAAACACCCGTTCGATCTGTAAACGCGTATTATCGTAATCAGTCAGCATTGCTTCCCAATCAACTGTCGAACGGTTACCCAGCGTGGCTTGCGCTAACTTGACGACGATTGCCGGTTCGCTAAGCAGTTCCGGAGATGCCGGTTTTAAGAATCCGCGAGAAGCCTGCACAACCGCCATGGAATTCTCTGTGGTGACAAACTGTACGCCGCTCGCCTGCATATCAATTTCTGTTCTGCCCAGGCACGGTAAGAATTAAGGCTTGTCCGCCGGTCACCAGATGCGCGCGGTTTAACTTGGTCGAGACATGCGCGGTGAGGCGGCAACGTCGCAAAGCTTCCGCGGTGTATTCCGTATCAGGCGTCGCTGAAAGAAAATTTCCGCCGAGGGCGAAAAAGACCTTAGCGCTGCCGTTATGCATGGCTTGAATTGCAGCTACCGTATCCAGGCCGTGCTTGCGCGGTGGCTCAAAGCCAAAAACACTTCCCAGGTTGTTCAGAAACGCATCAGCCGGCCGTTCTGAAATTCCCATCGTGCGATCGCCCTGCACGTTACTATGGCCACGCACGGGGCAGAATCCGGCGCCGGGCTTACCCACCTGTCCGCGCAGCAACATGAGATTCACGATTTCCTGAATGTTAGCGACGGCATTCTTGTGTTGGGTTAAACCCATGGCCCAGCAAAATATTGTGCGGTCAGATTCAATGAAGATTTGCGTTGCCGCTCTAATCTGTTCTCGCGAGATTCCACTCTGTTCGACGATCGCGGACCATTCAATCTGCGAAAGCGCATTGGCAAACTCATTAAATCCCGCCGTGTAGTCACTAATGAATTCCGAATCCAGTATTGTCCCCGGTTGCCTCTCTTCCGCGGCCAACACTTCCTTCATGATTCCTTTGAGCAGTGCGACGTCGCCATTGATGCGCACCTGCAGGAACAAATCGGCGAGCTCAGTTCCTCCACCTAACCACCCGAGAAAGTCCTGGGGATGTTTGAAGTTCGTCATGCCGGCTTCAGGCAACGGGTTAATGTGCACGAGCTTGCAACCGTTGCGTTTCGCGCGTTCGAGCGCCGTCAGCATGCGCGGATGATTTGTTCCCGGATTCTGTCCAATCACAAAGATCGCTTGCGCAAGATCAAAATCTTCAAGGGTTACAGTTCCCTTTCCCGCGCCAATAGTTTCCGTCAAAGCCCAACCGCTGGATTCATGACACATGTTCGAACAGTCAGGCAGATTGTTTGTGCCAAACTGCCGCACGAAGAGTTGATAAAGAAAGGCAGCTTCGTTGCTGGTGCGGCCGGATGTATAGAAGACGGCCTCGTCGGGATGGCTAAGCGAATTCAACTCGTTTGCGATAAGCGCAAAGGCTTGATCCCAACTGATCGCTTCGTAGTGAGTAGCTCCTGATCGCAAAACAAGCGGATGAGTAATTCGACCCTGCTTACCCAGCCAGTAGTCAGACTGGTTTGCCAGATCTGCCACGCTCCACTGCGCAAAAAACTCCGGGGTGACGCGCTTAGTTGTGGCCTCATCGGCAACATGCTTCGCGCCGTTTTCACAAAACTCCGCATGTGATCGCTCAGTGTCGGGCTCCGGCCAGGCGCAACCAGGACAATCAAATCCGCCCTGCTGATTCACTCGCAGCAGCGTGCGTATACTCCGGCTCGGCCCCATCTCTTTCAAGGCGCTCTTTGCGGCCGACACGATCGCGGGAACACCACCCGCCGATTTGCTTTGCGATTTGATTTGAACCGGAGCGAGTTCTTCAGGAGGTTGCGCGCGGGGAATGGTTTTGTCTTGCGGTTCTGCCATCCGGGTAGATCTACACCTAATTACTTAGCCGCCCCATTAAGCTGAACGGTTTGCCCAATCGCAATTTTTCCCGGGCGCAACACGCGTGCATACACGCGCGAATAGCCAGGATAAACCTTTTGCGAAATGCGCTGATACTTGCCATCGAGAAACGAATCGGGAATCGAGTTGCAAGGAGAAGTGTAACTGGTAATCTCGAGCAGCACTTCATTACCAAGAGCTAATTGCTGACCAGGCGTCACCTCATTCCAATCAATTCCTGAAATCGTGATGTTCTCGCCCACGGCTCCGGGAAAGATCGGATGCCCTTCAGCCTGCAACTCCAAAATCCGTTCCAGCGAAAAGAGGCAGACTGCACGCTCGGGTCCGCCATGGATGTCCGGAAAGTTATGATCGTCGCCGCTTAATCCTAGTTCCGTAACCTGAGCCTCGCGAACTGCGAGCTTGGGAACACCACCGGGAGATGCATTGAGCTGGAAGATACGTCCTGACATAAGGGTTTCCGATTCAGGTTTGATCAGATACTAAGCTAGAAACTTGAAAATGTGGAACCGGCGAATCGCTGATTCGAACGCACCTTGGCTGTCCACTATACTCAACGGCCTCAGCCCAGTGCCTCAACTCGAATACAGAGGCAACCCTTTTCGGTTTCGCGTTTCCTCACGCCAAGAAAACCTTGAAGCGGTTCGATAATCGGGCTCCTTTCCCGGGCTGAAGCCCGGTGGAATGAAAAGCCCCCGATGTAAACGAACCAGCTAAACTCAAACGATTTGACTTGCCGCGTGGCTTTGGCTACAAACTCTCTTCCTATCCCGCAGTCGGTCAGTTTAGAAAAACATTAGAGCGAGGAAACTTGATGACTCAACCGTTCCTGCTGCGCCTTAGCTTGGTGTCAGCATTCTTGCTTCTTGCAACTGCAACGTCCACTTTCGGCCAAATCAAACCTGGACGGGATCCCAAGCAGTCAATTGACGAGCAATACACCAGCAAGATTCGCGAGTACACAACTGAAACTTTCTTTAACTCGCCGCTCACTGATTATCTTCCCGCTTCGGCAACTGTACCGACTCCTAAAGCAGTTCTTGGCGATGTCGCAGGTGCTCCGGGCAAATTGCCATACTCAGCAGAAGTTTATCGCTACATGCGCATGCTCGAGAGGGCGAGTCCGCGCGTAAAAGTTTTCTCCATCGGCACCACCGAAGAAGGCCGCGAGATGATCGCTGTTGCCGTCGCTTCGGAAAATCTACTCGCTAAGCTTGATGAGAATCGCGCGCGCCTGGCAAAGCTTGGCGACCCCCGCACGATCAGAATGGATGAAGCCGAAGCAGATCGCCTCGTTGCAGATTCATTTCCCGTTTATTACATCACCGGTACGATTCATTCCCCGGAAACAGGTTCGCCCACCGCGCTGATGGAGCTCGCTTATCGACTCGCAGTAGACGAGAGCCCGTACCTCAAACATATCCGCGACAACGTAGTGACACTGATTACGCCGGTAGTCGAAGTTGATGGTCGCGATCGCATGGTTGATGTGTACAACTGGCACCTTGCTAACCCCGGCGCAAACTGGCCGCCGCTCGTCTACTGGGGTCATTACGTGGCGCATGATAACAATCGCGACGCTATTGGACTCTCTCTAAAACTTACGCGAAACGTGCTTAACACCTTCACGGGTTGGAAAGCACAAGTGCTTCACGACCTGCACGAGTCGGTTCCTTACCTCTACGACAACACGATTGGCGACGGTCCCTACAACGCCTGGGTCGATCCAATTCTCACTGACGAATGGCAGATGGTTGGTTGGAACAACGTTTCTGAAATGACGAAGTTTGGAATGCCAGGCGTCTTTGCTCATGGGAGATTCGATACCTGGTCGCCTGGTTATCTGATGTTCATTGCCGCCACCCACAACGGCATCAGTCGACTCTATGAAACTTTTGGCAACGCCGGCGCTGACACAGTAGAGCGCACTCTTTCTGCTGATGACTATTCACGCACCTGGTACCGGCAGAACCCGCCGCTGCCGCGTGCGAAATGGTCGCAACGCAATAACAACAACTACCAGCAAACTGGCCTGCTAACTTCGCTGCATTACTTCAGTACTAACAGCAAGCTTTTTTTGAAGAACTTTTACCTGAAGAGCAAGCGCTCGATCGACAAGCCCAGGAATGAAGGTCCGGCCGCTTACGTGTTTCCCGCTGATGATCCCCGCCCGGGAGGACAGGCAGATTTGTTGCGACTCCTGCAGGCACAGGGCTGCGAAGTTCATCGCGCGACGTCCCCCTTTACCGTCATGGTGAAGGCGAGAAAGAATGGTCCGAAGAAGGAAGCAACGCCGACTCCTACAGTGTCGCCGACTCCAAATCCATCCCCTTCACCGGCTGCTAGTCCGACCCCGACTCCCAAAACTGAACAACGACAATTTCCGGCTGGAAGCTACATCGTGCGGATGGATCAACCCTACAGTCGCATCGCTGACGCGTTATTGGATCATCAATATTGGGCCCCCAATGATCCGCAGCAGGATGTTTACGACGACACAGGATGGACGCTGGGTGAGCTCGGTAACGTTCAAGTCGTGCGCGTCACCGACGTCAAAGCTTTAACCGCGCCGATGGAACGAATCACGTCAGAGATTAGAGCCCCGGGTGCGATCAACGGCGCTGGCTCTGTCTATCTAATCAACCATACCGCGGACAACACTTTGGCGACTCTGCGCTATCGTTTGAAAGACACGCCGATGGAAGTCGCGGAAGAGCCTTTCGACGCAGCAAGTCGCAAGTTTAATCGTGGGTCATTGATCATTCGCAAGGCAGTTGCGAGTGAACTTCAGACAGCGGCACGGGAATTAGGAATTCAAGTTTATGCCGTTCCTGAAGCCCCATCAGTTAAAACCCATCCGATCGGCACGCCGCGCGTGGCGTTAATGCATACGTGGATCGACACGCAGGATGAAGGCTGGTGGCGTGTCGCGCTTGATCAGATGAAGATTCCTTACAGCTACATCAGTACGCAGGATGTTGCAAAGGACGCTAATCTGAGAAATAAGTTCGACGTCATCATCTTTGCTCCAGTCGGGCGCGGCATCGAGGCCATCATTAATGGAATGCCGATGTGGGGTAATGCCCTGCCGTGGAAGACGACCACGCTCACGCCAAATTTAGGCAAGATTGATTCGACTGACGATATGCGCCCCGGGCTTGGTTATTCAGGCCTCATGAATCTGCAGAAGTTTACAAAGGAAGGTGGGCTTTTCATCGGCTCAATGGACACGGCCGAGCTCGCAGTTAACACCGGCTTCACGCCCGGATTATCAATCACGCGCTCTACCCGACTGAAGGCGATTGGCGCCGTGATGCATTCGAAAGTTGTCGACGATAAGAGTCCGATCGCCTACGGCTACCCGGAAATGGTTTCCATCTACTGTTTCAACGGACCGCTGTTTGGAGTCAGCAACTTCGCCAGCGGCCGTGGGCCGCGACCGCGCCGAGAGCAGAGAGCCACAGGACGCGGCACCACCGATGATCCGGATACGGTTCAAGGCAGGCCGCCAGTCGAAGCGCCGGAATTACCAACTGCCGAAGCGTGGGAAGCTATGCCGGTTACTCCCGAGCAAAGGCGCAACGGTATCAACGTTATTCCAGCTGAGTTGCGACCGCGTGTGATCTTCCGTTATGCGGACAACAAGGATCTTCTGGTCTCGGGTCTGCTGGATGGGGGTGATGAGATTGCGCAACGTCCGATGATTGTCGACGTGCCCTCGGGGAAAGGTCACGTGGTGCTCTTCTCAAACAATCCGATGTGGCGCGGGCAGACGAAAGGTAGTTACTCCTTCGTGCTAAACGCGATCTTGAATTTTGATAATTTGAACGCAGGCAGGAAGGTGGATGAGAAGTGATTGATCTCCGTCTCTCGCGTGTCACTTCTTAAAACTATGCGGCGTCTACCAGTGCGCGCTCGACCTCTCGCGGCAACTCGAGGAACATGAAGTAGTCGGCTGGATATAGATAATCCTCACCCTCATCATCGACAACTCGCACGTAGTTTGACTTTGACGCGCTATCATCGGGAAGCAGTTGATAGATCTTGCGTCGTGTTAATAGCGCCGCGTCGTCACACCTAACGCACACCGCGAATCTTAGGGCCGATTTCAATTCTCTGGACATCTTCTTAATCCAGCGCTTGAGCCTTAATAATCTCTTCAATCATACCGTCTCGACAACAGTTTCTGGGCCTTAAGCCGCACTTAGACACTTCTTTTTCACTAAGGAATATTTTGCATCATCGAAGGGGTTATGGCGCATAGTTTCCCAAACAGTTGAAGATTAGTCGCTGGATGAGGCGCTGAATTCCAACCGTCACCTTACTACTCTTTGCGCGGAACTTCAGTCCGGCGTAACGCTTCGATTCCCTGAAGGATGCTTGAGACAAGCGCCGTCGTGATTGTCTTTCCCTTTGCCCGTGTCGCCAGCGTTGCATCACCATAAATGCCTGTAGCCGAATAAACGCCCTTGCCCTTCGGATCCCGAGTCAGTCCGGGGTCTTTGCTGGGATGGTAATCTTTTGCAGCTTTCCTCATGTCTACTGTTTCGGGAGCCATGTACAGCATCATTGAAGTCTCGCCTTCGTCAGCGTGAGTGCCGCCCTCCTGTTTCAGGATCGTCTTCTCAAGCGGGCCCAGGGCCTGGAGGAGATCGGTGTAATGAAGCAATATCCCGTCACTTGCCAGCAAATCCGCCGCAGGTTTAAGCGCTCGGAGCGTGGAAACTCCGGTATTGAGAACATAGAAGCGGCGTGGCCCAAAGCGAGCGAGACTCTTACAAATATCGACGATTACATCGCGTGATGTTTCCAGACGTAATGAAGTGGATCCAGGATATTCACGGAATGCGGGATAGAAATTGTAATTAATTGTCGGCGCAATCACGACGTTCGCTTCTGCCAGCACCCGTTTCTTTAGATACTCAGCCATCAACCAGTCGTTTTTTAGTGTCAGATGAGGGCCATGTTCCTTAGCCGCGGCGCCGAGTGGTAATACAACCACCGTTTTCTCGTTGAGGATTTTTTCGGCTTCAATCCAGGTTAGATTTTCCAGGAGAATGCCTTTCGGCTTAGTCTGGCCGAAGTTGTGATTCGTGAGAGTTGCAGAAACAGATATTCATTGGCTTTCCAGCGAGAAAAATTAGCGATGACGTAATGGATTCATTCGGTCCTCTCTCCGAGCGGAGGCAATATTTGTGGAATGCGGTCGTACCTCGTGCGTACCGAGCTGATTTCGTCGAGCCTCGCTTCTGGGTGAATGCTCAGTGCGAAAGACTGCGGCGGCGAGCCCGCCTTCCGGACTGAGCATCCTTCATGTTCTGGAACCCTGAAACCTAAACTTCGAACCTGAAACCTGAGACCTATTTGGTCAATTGCGTCTCGTTCGAACCATCGCCATTCATCAGATAGATCTCCGAAGTCGGCCAACGACCTCTAATGAACGCGACTCTATTCTTCGCGGACCAGCGGGCGAAAAAGCCCTCAACTTTATTCAACGGCGTAAGATTCGAACCGTCTACATTCATAACGTACAGTTGGCTGGGGCCGTCATCCCGTTTTGAAGCGAACAAGATTCGCTTCCCGTCAGGCAGCCACGAGGGATAGATGTTGTTAAATGCGTCGTTGGTAATCCGCACTTCGTGAGAGCCGTCCGCATTGATGAGAAACAACTGATCCTTGCCGGTCCCAAAGCGGTCGGTATAGAAAACGATGCGCTTGTTATCAGGTGCAAAATGCGGATTTATATCGTTGCCATCATTTCTCGTCAGGCGGGTTTGATTTGAACCATCAGCATTCATCACATAAAGTTGCCACTTGCCGTCGCGGTCGGAGCTGAACGCGATCCGTTTTCCGTCTGGCGACCACGAGGGATAAGAGTTTTTCCCGGGTCCATTTGTCAGCCGCCGCATGGCCGAACCGTCAGCGTTCATTACATAAAGGTCGTTGTTGCCGTCGCGATTGGACATGAAAGCGATGCGTCCATCGGTCGACCACGAAGCCCACATATCGGTGGCTGGATTGTTGGTGACGTTCTGCAGATCAGATCCGTCAGCGCGCATCACATAAATGTCCGCGTTGCCAGATTTCCTGAGCGAGAAACTTAACCGAGACCCATCCGGCGACCAGGCTACGTCCTGATAGAAGTTTACTTTTGGCTGATACGCCAGCAAATCAAGTTCAGCAGACGTGGCGAACGCGATAGAAAAGATGGCGGCAAGGACGAACAGGGTTGATTTCCTCATAGGTTCTGCTTTTACCATAGTGTCCTGACGGCGTGAAATAGTACGGAACGTTTTGACGAATACGGAGAGACCGGTTTGAAGCGTAACATCCTGATTTTCGGACTCTGCGGAGGCCTGCTGATCGCCTTATTGCGCCTCATTGAATATCGCTTCCTGATAATTGGTCATTCCCTGGAGATTTACGGCGGACTTGTGGCGTTGGTCTTTGCCGGGGTTGGCATTTGGTTGGGATTGAAATTCACCCGCAAGGAAGAAGTAGTCGTCGTCCGTGAAGTTCCGGTTCCGGCGACCATCTACATTTGTGCTCAACGAACGGAAGCAGGAAGAACTCGGAATTACCAAACGAGAACTGGAGATACTAAGTTTGATCGCAAGTGGACTCAGCAACCGCGAGATCGCTGAGAAATTATTCGTCAGCGAAAATACTGTCAAAACCCATTCGAGCCGACTTTTCGAGAAAATGAATGCCAAACGGCGTACTCAAGCTGTGCAGATCGGAAAGGAAGTCGGGTTGATTCCCTAACTAAAGCAAAGTCCAACGTTCAAAGTCCAATGTCCAATGTCCGCCTCCCCTCCTATCGCCTTAAGACTGGATTGAGATCGGTTCCATAGCGGACGTTGGACTTTGGACTTTGGGACCTTGGACAGTTATTGGACGTTCATTCTAAAGTATGATTTTCAGTCGAAACAGTAAGATTCATCCAAAAGTATGACGACAGGGATCAGCTAGCCCGGTAGATTCTGCCCGTTTTTCAATTCCACACAGGAGCACACGAACATGAAAAAGATAGTTCTGACATTCGGGCTGATTTCCGGCGGAATTACTGCCCTGATGATGTTTCTCACTCTGCCACTTATGGACAGAATCTCGTTCGACAAACTTGAAGTAATCGGTTACACCACGATCGTGCTTTCGTTTCTGATGGTCTTCTTTGGAATTCGAAGCTATCGCGATAGCGTCGGCGGCGGGACGATAACCTTTGGAAAGGCAATGAAGGTCGGGCTCTTGATAACGCTTATCTCCTGCGCCTGCTATGTCATCGCCTGGGAGATTATCTACTTCGGAATCGCGCCTGACTTCGTGGACAAGTACGGCCACTACATGATCGAAAAGGCGCGAGCGGCAGGCGCTTCTGCCCAGGAGCTGGCCACGCAAAGAGAACAGATCGAAAGCCTCAAAGCGATGTTCGCCAATCCTCTTATCAACATTGCTATTACGTTGTTGGAGCCCTTGCCGATTGGTCTACTGGTAACCTTGATTTCGGCCGCCATTCTGCGACGTAAAGAACCGAAGACAACGTCAAGTGAATCAGTCCTAATTGCTTGAGGGAGATCGGATCGCGGGCGAGACGCACGCGATCCGATTCCGGTGGCGGTTGCCCGGATTGGACTTTAATCAGATCTTCTTCGATTATTGGGACTGGTTTTAGTTCGTCAATTATTCAAACTAGCGGAGGAATAAGTGAAGAGATTCATCCTGACGGCATTGTTCGCAATCTTGCTGGTGGCTGTGCCTGCTGGTGTTGCCGCCCAGCATGGCTTTAGCGTCAAACAATATGAGGAGTTTCATGATGTGCTGCATCCATTGGAGCATGAAGCGCTACCGAAAAAGGATTTCAATCGCATCCGAAGTCAGTCCGAAACTCTGGTGAAGCACGGGCGCGAAATCGTTAAGGTTGGCGTGCCCGAAGGGCTGGCTGCGGATCAGCAGGCGGAGTTTAAGAAAGAATTGGCAAAGTTTAATGGCGCGCTCAACCAATTTCGGACACATGCAAGGCGCGGCTCCAATTCACGCTTGAAAACTTCCTACAGTGCCGTTCACGACTCTTTTGAAATGTTGGCTTCAATGCTGCCGCGAAGATGATAGACAAGAAAGTCAACTACGGTACGGGAGCGGTAGCGACCGCGCTCGACAATGGAAACGTCCAAGGTAGGGACCTCGAGGCTTGATTTTTCACTCTTGGTGCTCAGTTGATCGTCATATGTTTCCGGGTGGGTCCTGGCCTTGGAATCATTTCAACTGAATGCGGTCGCTACCGCTCCCGTACTGTACCTGGCAGCCACGTAACGTCGAGCCGTTTCCACTTTGAGCCATCCAATCATGACCGCTAAAAGCATTCAGGAAACTTACGCGCCCAATCTCGCTTGTTTTGGTTGCGGGCCCAAAAACGAAAAGGGTTTGCGGATTCGCAGCTTTCCCGATGCTAACGGCGTTGAAGTTGTCGCTGAATGGCAGGCTGAGCCCCACCACGAATCGTTTACTGGCATGTTGAGTGGCGGCATAATCGGCACGTTGCTCGATTGTCACTGTAACTGGACAGCGGCTTGGCACTTGATGCGAAAGGCAGGAGTCGATCATCCGCCGTGTACCGTGACTGCGGAGTACTCAATAAAACTAAAACGCCCTACGCCTACTGATTTGCCGGTTAAGCTTGTCGCGCGCGTCGTAGAGTCGCAGGATGATCGCGCCGTCGTGGAGGCCGAGTTGATTGCTCATGATCGAATAACTGCTACTTGCCGCGGCATTTTTGTCGCAGTGAAACCCGGCCATCCGGCCTATCATCGCTGGTGAGAATCCGTAAGACACAATCAAGTTTGCCGTAGGAGAGGAATTGATGAAGCGATTATCTTTTGGACTCCTCATTTGCGCATTGCTTGCCATGCAGGCCCACGCGCAAGATCGGAGCGCGCCGGTTCAGCCACCATTAAAAGAGGCCGCAGACCTCACCCCTGCTCACAAATACTTCTCGGACGTTGAGCTTGTAAATCAGCACGGTCAGCCTTTGCGCTTTTACAGCGATCTGCTGCAGGGAAAAGTAGTAGTCATAAGTTCCTTTATGGCAACTTGCAAAGGCGCGTGCCCGCCGAAGAATCGCAATCTCGAGAAAATTCAAGATGCTGCTGGGGATCGTCTCGGTAAAGACGTCCTAATTCTCTCGATTACCGTTGATCCCATCACGGACACGCCCGCCAAACTGAAAGACTACGCGAGCGCTTACCATGCGAAACCCGGCTGGCATTTTCTCAGCGGCAAAAAGGAAAACGTGGACTGGGCGCTCTATAAGCTTGGACAGTATTTCGCCGACAAAGAGCAACATACAAACATCCTGGTGATCGGGAAATGAAAAAACCGGACTCTGGAAAAAGGCTTTTGGCCTGGCGGCTTCGGCTGAATTGATTAAAGTCTTCGAAAGCGTGCTGAACGATAAGACTAAGGCTGAATTGCCTTGAGAACCGCCACGCAAAGTCTTTGCAGAAGCGAAGCCTGGTTGAACGTCTAAAAAATTACAGCTCAGCTTATGAAGAGCTGCAAGCATTGCCAAGGCACTACAGAACAGATAATCACGAGGAGAGGAACACTATGAATTGGGCAAATTGGATGATGCAGTTTGAGATTATTGGCGAAGTAGCGCTGGCAATGTTGCTTGGTGGCGTGATTGGTTTTGAACGTGAAATGGCTGACAAGCCAGCCGGGTTTCGCACGCATATGTTGGTGGCTGGAGCCGCCGCATTGCTGGTCGGATTGGGAGACGCGATGCTGCGCAGATTTGCGATGGACACCAGTGTTAACGCCAGCTCCGATCCTATTCGAATAGTAGAAGCCATTGTTACCGGTATCAGCTTCCTGGGCGCCGGCACGATCTTCCGTCGTGATCGCAGTGAACAAGTTGAAGGCCTGACTACGGCGGCGTCGATCCTCTTGTGCGCCGCTGTGGGAATCAGCGTGGCGTTGCGCCAGTTTGTGTTGGCTGCGGGCGTAACATTGCTTGCTCTAATTGTGCTTCGGGGATTGACGTTTATTGAGAAGCGTTTTCAGCAGGCCAAGAAATAGGTAGGCGATAAAAACCGAAGAGCTTGCGCGCAACCTTCTGTACGCTTCGCAGCTTCTAAAAGAACATCCGCTCCAAATGACGTAGCCTATGATTCAGCTGCGCGACAATCGACGGGTAAAGACGGCAACAGGGGGAGTTGCCCTGTTTTTATCGCTCTCCTTTTGTGAAGCCACCGTCGCGCAATCAGGGAGGCGAGTCAACCGTACCGCTCCTGCCGGCGCGCCCCTTCCGGCTCCTACTCCTATTCCAGAAGTCCCGGCTCCTATTCGCAAAAAGTTCGCTGCACTCCGTTATCCAGTTCGCCTGCTAATTGCCAAACAATACACGTCAAAGCATTTGGCGAGTGAGACGGTGATTTTCAACAGCTTCCTTCATCACTTGAATGAGATGCCCAACATCGAGGGGACTCTGATTGGAGATCTTAAACGAGATCAGGCGGCGAAGCGCGCGCTCACCGAGACTGACGCCTACGTTGTCCTGGTGCAATTTGAAATTGACAATTTTCAGGGTGGAAAAGTAGTTATTAATTCTCCGGACTTGGAAGTGAAGTATTTTGTCTTTCCTCCGCTCTCGAAGGATCCAGAGTTGAAAGGTAAGGTTTACTATCAGTCGCTGGGTGGGCCGCAAGGTCGCAAAGCAAACTCGCCTACTGATCCTCCGATAAGAATCACGGTTGAAGCTGCGGGCCACGAAACAGCCGAGCGTTTGTACTTTTGGTTAGCCGAGCTGGTGGGAACAAAAGGGATTGGGGTTGACCGTCCCGAATGGTTTCGCTGAATAGGCGCGATCAAATTAAAACTTATCAAGCGCGGATCCAAGTCGCACAAGTCCTTCCTTCAACATTTCCGGATCGTTACCAAAGCCGAGGCGGAAATGATCGGGCATTTCGAAGAACCTTCCGGGAACTACCGAAGTTTCATATTCTTCTCTTAGCACTGCGCAAAGTTGATCAACGCTTCCCTGCTTCAGCCTCGGAAAAACTATCGTCCCAAATTCAGGCCTGACGGCTTCGAGTTCTGCGCGGGTGTCGAGGAAGTCGAAGACGACTGCGCGATTATTGTTTAGTAGCGCGCGCGCGCCTGCGGCGATCTCAGGCAGCTGCTCCAGGGCAATCACGCTCAGTTTTTCCGCCGGATGCGCCGGCATCACGCCAAATAGATCGTTCAATCGCCATATTTTCTCCGCCAACTCGGGTTCGGCAACGATCCAGCCGCAACGAAGACCGCTCAACCCAAATGCTTTAGTCAAACTGCTGGTCGTTACGAATTCTGGCCCTAACAAAAATGCGGTTGGCGGACGCTCGTCAAACAACGCCTCGAGGTACACCTCATCCACCAGCACGTACGCCCCACTCCGCTTAGCAAGACTGCCAATCTCGCGTAATGTCTCCTGCTCGATTTGAACGCCACTTGGATTATGCAGATTGGTAAGCACGATCAGCCGGGTGCGCGGCGAAAGGTTCTTTTCGACTTCGGACGGCAATACTCGGAAGTCTGTTTCGAAACGGCGGTTGAAACGTTTGATATCAGCGCCAAGATATCGAGCGAGCGCCAGGAGTGGTTCATAGGTGGGTTGTTCAATTAGTACTTCATCACCGGCTTTTATTAGCGCAGCCATCGCCAGGTGATTAGCGAGCGAAGTGCCGATTGCCGTAACAATTGATTCGGGTGCAATGCTCAGTCGATTCGCGAGCGCTCTTTGCAGCGGCTCGTAACCATAACCGCCGTCCCGCGTCAGTTCGAGATCTGCGAGTTCAACACTCAATTCTGCCAGCCGAACACTGGCGAGCCCGCTCGTAGCGAGATTAAATCGCGCGTGTGAGCTGGTTTTGGCCCAGGTCATGTACTCCGAACCTACACGCTCGGAGGCAAGAGTGATCATCCGTTTCTCCATTTCCAAAACAGATATGCAGGAATTCCCGCGAGCAGGATACCCAGCCCAATTAAAGTGTTTTCCGGATAGCGATAGATCGTGTTCACTACCACGATCCAACAGATGGCCACAAAAAGCACCGTGGTAAACGGATGACCGGGAACGCGAAAGCCGGTGGTCTTGTCGCGACGGCGCAAGCGAAAGAGACAAAGCGCCGTCAGACCAAAGAAGATGAAGTCGACCGAAACCACATAACTCAGAATTTCTTCGTAGCGGCCCCAGAAGGCAATCACAATTGCGAGCAGTCCTTGCAGAGCGATTGCGACGATCGGGACGTGTGTCTGCGAATGAACCCGAGCGACACTCTTAAAAAAGAGACCATCGTCCGCCATGGCGAAATAAACACGAGGCGCGGTGAGCATCCCCTGACTCAAGAACCCGAGAGTCGAAATAGCAATCCCGGCCGCAATGAGCTTGGCTCCGACTGGACCCAGTGCAACTCTCATAACGTCGGACGCGGGAGTGGTCGTTTTTGCGAGGCCTTCAGGACCGAGAACGTAGAGGCAGGCGACGTTAACCAGCAGGTAGAGAATCACGACGCCGATGACGCCGATCAAAAGGGCTCGCGGCAAGTTCCGTTGTGGCTCACGAATCTCGCCTGCCACGAAGCTTGCTGTTTGCCAACCGCCATAAGAGAAAAGCACGGGAACCATCGCCGCTCCGATGGCGGTCAAGAAATCCAACGACATCGGTGGCGTCGCGTTAACTGGTCCTTGAGGCTGCGGCGTCGCTAATAACAATCCGCAAACAATCAAAGCCAGGATGGCGACGATTTTCAATACCATCAGAAAGCTTTGAACCGTGCCGCCCGCACGCACGCCCAGACAGTTGATCAGTGTCAAAGCCGCCAGGACTAAAGCGGCAACTTGATTCCCACTCAGCGGGAGCTGAGTCAATTCCAAAAAATAGCGGGCGAAGGTAACGGCAACTGCGGCCATTCCGCCGCTCTGGATTACCAATAACAACGCCCAGCCATAGAGAAACGCTACAGAAGGATGAAAGGCTTCCCGCAGGTAGGCATATTGGCCGCCTACCTCTGGTCGTAAAGCTGCGAGCTCGGCCCAGATGAAGGCCGCGATGAGGGCGATTAATCCGCCGAAGGCCCAGACCCCGAGAATCAAAAATGGCGTCGAGACCTGGCGCGCGACTACATACGGATTCATAAAGATTCCGGAGCCGATGATTCCGCCCATCACCAGCATTGTGGCGTCGAATAAACCGAGTCGCCGTACTAGTTGAGTTGAAGCTGCCGAGCTCTCGTGCGAACTCATAGATAGGTCATGTATGAAGTGGAGTTCTAATTGACGGGCGAAACCTTACCACACGCCACGCATTCGCGTCCCGGGGGACCATTAATAGCCGTGGCAATGCCCACGGAAATCGACCGAAAACATTGCCAGATCCTGAAACGGTCGAACATTCTTTGACCCTTTCAGGGTCACACAAATAAGCTCTCACCGTGGGCGTTGCCCACGGCTATTGACTTTGTCCCCTTCGGGGACCTTCTGAACATTATCCGACTGCCTACTAGCGGTATAAATGTTATCGAAGATGACTGCCGACAAATCTCACGCTTCCGTCACCCTTTGGTCCTGGCTGTTTCCACTCACCTTTTTGATCCACATCGCCGAGGAGTTGTACGGAGGCGAAGGGTACCCTGCCTATCTCAAACGATTGCGCGGCGTAGAGTTGACTCCGACAAAGTTCCTCGTCGGGCAAGCCATCGGACTCGCTTTAATCGTCCTCGGAATTTTCATTGCTCGCCGGCTCGATTTCCCGCGTCAGTTGCTTGTCATTCTAGGAACCGTCGTTGCTGTCAATGGTCTGAGCCATTTGGTAACCAGTATTTACTACGGTGGTTATGGACCGGGTCTGATCTCTGGCGTTTTGATTTGGATTCCGTTAGGGCTAGCCACGCTAATTCGTTTCAAAACCAGCATGCAGCCGCACCGGTATTGGCTTTACGTGATGCTTGGCATCGGAATCAACGTGGCCATTGCGGTGTTTACACTGAATGCCGATAAGGCGTAGTGGGCAGGAGACTTAACGCCAAGCAGCAGAGACGCTGAGGCGCCGAGATGATTCTTACAAAGGGCAAGGACTCTTGAACTCCCTGTCTGACAATTATTTTCTCTGCGCCTCGGCGCCGCTGCGCTAAAGTAATGTAGTTAATCCAGCTCTTCAGCCCTGAAAACAAAAGCCGGAGCCCTTATGGACCCCGGCTTTTGTATTAAATTGTCGGAAAAGGTTAGAAGCCGTTGCTCGCGCCCTTAAATCCATGCAGCGCCTGTTTCAGGCCCCAGGTAATTACACGCTTGTTGTCGTAGCAGTAACCCAAAATGTAATTACAGGTCGAGAGACAATGTTTGGTGCATTCCACTTTCATCTCATCGAGTTGCTTTACGTCAAACTTGTGATTGCCGACCGTACCCCAGTCGTGAGTTGCGGAGTACATCGGGAAGCATGGCGCCAGTGAACCGTCAGTACGGATGATCAGCGAGTTCTGACCCGCGCGACACTGCCATGGTGGCACCTCGCCGCGCATCAAAAGCTTCATGTCTTCCATGTGCTGCTGCGGATTCGCCATTTTGTAACCGTGATTCATGCGCTTGTCCTGAAGATAATCAAGCAGCGCGTCCACCTTCGGCCAATCTTCAGGCGTTAAATAGGTCTGATTCTCATCCAGGTGTTTGAAGTGCGACTGCTCCATCATCGGCGTCTCGTTGATGTGGTAGTCAGTGGCAATCCCGTTGGCGCGCGCTATCTCCGTCAGTTCTACAACATCGTCCATGTTGTTATGACAGATGTTGATATTAAACATCACTGAGTAGCCATAGTGATGTTGGCGCTTTACGAGATAGTCGAAGTTTGCGCGTATCGGTTCGAACGCCTTTGGCAGGGACTTTCTTTCTTTGACGGAATCGACGGCAATATTGAAGGTGGCGATGCCGGCATCACCAAGCCGATCGGTGACATCGGGTTTCAGCAGCCGAGCATTGGTCGGCAGGTAAACGAAGATGTCCTTCTTCGCGCTGTAGTCGACAATCTTGTGAATGAACTTCGGTCGCAGCAAAGGTTCGCCGCCCATCAGGGCCAACACGCGCGCGCCGATCGAGTGGATCCAATCGATCGAACGCTTGCCAACGTCTTCCGTCATTCCCTTGACCGCATTGTTGTATGACCAGCAATAGTGACAATCCAGATTGCACTTCCATTCGGTAAACAAGTAAGGAATGATCGGACGCAATTCTTTCGAATGCCAACGCGACTTGAAGTAGGGCGCGCCCCAGGTTTTCCAGGTGCGCTTGGCATTCATCTTCTGATATTCCCGCCGGGTCATCGGCACGGGATCCGGGTGCTGTGGATAGACGGGTTCCGGCAAGACTTCTTCCGGTGCTGGCGCCAAGCTTGGTCTGCTTTCGGACTTGTAAAGAATTTGGTGCAGCTTTTGATCAAGGCGATAAGGTTGCGCCGAGGTACCCGCGTGAAGATTCTCCTGAGTTTCTGCCATTTTTCCCCCTTCTGGGATTTAAGGATTACCGGCGGAAGGTCTAAGTTAACACAAAAACGTGCGGATTTTCGCTGATGTGATAGGTAATTGCAAGCGACCAGCGCTTCCCAGTCAGGGCTTTCTTATGGTTCTTGAGCCAGACCATCAGATTAGGGGCGACCAAGGGCGCCGGGACTTAGGTTGCGAGCGTTCATGAATAGGTTTACCCTTTCGCCTTTTGTAACCGCCGAACGAGCAGGGAGTGAGATTACTAGCGTTTTGTAGGAGTTTTGCATTGGCCGCAAAAGCAGAAGCGATCGTTACGGCAGGATTGAGGCCGGAGCTCTTCCCACAACACGGCGCCATTCTCGCCAGCAAAACACTCGTAATTGCCACGCTTGCCCTCCTGGTATTGGCGGGTTTCGGTTTCCGCGTCGCTGGTCTTAGTGCCGAGGGGCTGAGCGAAGATGAACTGAACAAACTCAACGCCGTCACCGACTATCGCCAGAATGGATTGACCGCAGCCAATGGCGAACACCCGATGTTGATGAAGGCGGTGCAAACAGGCAGCCTATTCCTGGCTGAAAAGTGGAATGGCACTTCCTATGCAGCCTCGCGAAATCTCCAAGTCTCGCCGGAAACTGCGTTACGAATTCCGGGAACACTTTTCGGCGCGCTGACTGTCGTTCTCATTTATCTTGTCGCAGCAGAGCTCTTTGGCGCTGAAGTAGCACTCGTAGCCGCGGCGCTTTGGGCTTTCTGTCCGCAGGCAATCGGCTTCAGTCGCATCGCGAAGGAAGACACGTTCCTGCTTTTCTTTTTTCTACTCGCCAACATCTTCTGGCTGCGCGGTCAAAGAGTAGCGGAGAGCAATAGTGGCAAGCGTCCACAACCTTACTACTGGGCCGCGGCCGCGGCGTGTGGAGCGATGCTGGCGTCGAAGTATCTTCCCTCTTTGCTCGTCGTGGGACTCTCGTACTACTGGGTGTTTCAGGAGCTTCCCGAAACCCGCTGGCGCTTAGGTAAGAAGCGCATGCTGCTCTTCCTGCTGATCATGAGCGTGGTTTTTCTTTTACTGAATCCGACGATTTTGTTGCCGGCCACCTGGCGCGAGATGGGAATCTTTGCCGGACAGAAACGAATCGGACACGACGGCTACGAGTTCATGGGATCACTTTACAGCCATCGAATGACCGATTGGTTGAACGGCATACCCTGGTACTTCTACCTGGTTTTTATCGCTGTGAAACTTCCACTCCTCACTGTTGCCGGCTTCGTGATCGGATTGCCGCTGCTTTTCCGGCGCAAGCTCGGTGATGGACGGTATTTCATCCTGTTCTGGCTATTTGTTTGGGTGATGAGCTTCATGTGGGCGGGCGGAAAGTTCACACGCTATTTCACCGTAGCATTGCCAGCCGTGCTGATTACGGCAGCGATCGGCGTTCAATTCGTGGGACGTTGGCTCGGGAATTGGTTACAAGCGGCGTTCGGTTCAAACGGTATTGCGGTCTACGCCCGGTCGAGTTTAGCGGCCCTCGTAGTTCTGGTTTCGCTGGTTGCGACAATCAATGCCACGCCGCACTTTCGCTTGTACACAAACACGTTTGGTGGAGGAATGGCCCGTGCGGGATTCTATTTTCCGCATGATGAGTTTTACGACGCCAGCATGCGTGACGCGATTTATGAAATTGCGGGGCGGGCCGAGCCGGGAGCGCGCGTGAGTAGCGAGAGTCCCTTGCTTGCCGCTCACTATGCAGAACGAGTCAACCGAAAAGATCTTATCTGCGTCTCACTTTCCGATCCCGAAGCCTTAAGTCAATTGCAGGAAGGCGACTTCATTATTGATGCGCGCGGGCGACGGTATTTCAGCAACGATGCGCTTCTTTTGGAATTGCGGCGGACGATCTCCCCTGCCTTTACCGTGTCGCTCGGAGGCACTCGCTCTGCTGATGTTTACCAGATTGATGCGGCGGTGCTGCAGCTACTAAGAAACCAAATAGCTTCTCATCGATGAAGTCGAAATGCACAGCTGAAGAAGTTAATAGCTGCGCAGCCCACGGTCTCAGCCGTAGGTCGACGAAGTTAACCTTAAGCTCGGTCGTTTGAAGCAAACCGTTCCCACGGTCTGCTTCATGCGTTCCACGGACTGCAGCGTTACTTTCCTTCCGATGAACTTCCTCAGATTCACTCTGCGAACCTATCGCCTGATTTCCACTTCTACAGGCTTCGCATCGCGTGTGTTGTCGTAACCTTCAGGCCAGTTGGAAATATTTATCCCAAAAGGCCAATCAGCTTCCGGGGTTACCTCGAAACGGATCGTCAGCGGCACTCCCCGCATCGCTTTCAGTCGCACCGAGAATCGATCAACCTGCCATTCCTGAATCAAAGGTTGTCCCGGCGGTTCGTGTGAGACGAGTCGTGAACCACAGTCAGTGCCGTTTACAAATAATGTAACCCTGGTTTTTATGTCTTCGGGGCGAACCTCGATGGGGTGTACGGGTTGAATGTGAGCGCGTACGATGATTCGGCTGACCCGGCGACGATCCTGCCGTTCCGGAATTTTGTATTCAACAAATCCCATCCCGAAGCCCCAAAGATATCCGGGCCCGCTGCCCAGTTTTTCAAAGCTGACCCGACTCGCAGCCTGAGGCTTGAACGCATACAGAATTGACCGGTCTTCCCGCAAACTTATTCGCGGCGTTTCTGGAGTTTCGCGCGACCACGTAAATTGACGCGGAATTAAATGCCTGCCCGGTTCGGTTAGTCGTTCAGGAGGCGAGGCGGTGCGCAGCGCCGCGAACCCCTGGGCCGCATGTTTGATTTCAGCAAATATGGCGCGGTCGCGTTCAGTCGTGTAAGTAATGCCAAACCCTCTTTTCGGATCCGGCGTGAAAATCCAAAACATCGCTCCAGCGGCTCCGCTGCGAAGATTTGCGTCAAAGAAGCCGCGAAACCAATCGCTTTGGGAGATGCCGTTATATCCATCGGGACTAATACCGAATTCGCCGAGGACCAAGGGTTTGTTGATCGAAAAAGCAGCCGCGGCGCGGTTTTCTATAAACTCGCGCAGAGCTCGTGGCGTGTCGACGGAACTGTCAGCATCTTCGCGCGGGTAGTTGTGAACGTCGCAATAATCGATTGTCGGTAAACGATGATCGGCGAGCCACTCGCGCCGTTCGGCCGCCGTCCGATAGCCCCAGGCGCCGGGAGTGATCAGATGATTTGAATCGAGCGACTTAAGGTAGTTACTCATCTCCACGAACCACGCCCGCCGCTCATGCCATCGGCCAGTGAACGCTTGCGCCTCGTTCATTAACTCCCAGCCAAGGATCGTCGGATCATCTCGATACAAAACCCCGGTGACAGTGTTGCGCCGAGTAGCAAGTTTCTCCAGATGCTCCCGGTAAAGCCGGCGGGTGGTTTCATTGGTGTAGAAGAGCATTGCTCGTTCCGGATTGATACCGAAGGGAAAACGCACATCCGCCGCGTCTTCAATGCCGGCCCAGCGCAGATACTGAGTAACGCCGCCTGTGTCGCGCCACCAATTTGTGAGACACAACTGGACCCGTAAATTATTTCGCTGTGCCTCAGCAAGCACATGATCGAGATGAACAAACGCTTCTTCATTCCATTGACCGGGCGCCCAGCGAAACGGATGCGTGCGCGGCCAGTCCGCAAAATCCGCGATCGGACCAACGTCCTGCGGTCCACCTTCACCAAACGCCCAAACCCGAACCACGCCCATCCCGACTTCCGCGGCCCGACGTAGAGTCTCAGGCATGGCGGCTCGATCTTCATCGCGGTACATCACCGCGACGTTCGCGCCAACAAACCGAAACGGCTCCCCATCAATAACGAAGCGCGGTCCCTGAGTAGTTACAAAGCCGCGACCGCGAGGCAGTGCAGCATCAGGCGAGCGCCCTTTTAAAAAGAAGAAGGCCGCGCTCACAATTACCGCGAGCGCGGCGATTAGCAAAAGTCTCTTTGTCATCTAACGAAAAAGTTGCTGCGAGTGGTTAGCGCGGACTTGTCAGCCGGACGAACCCCATGATCGAGCAAAGGGCCCCAATGATCACAAAGATATTAAAGAACGTCAGAAGGTTGAAAACCAGAGTGTTGTCTTTGGTCAATAGACTAAAACCTAACGCGACGAATTGCAGGTGATACAAGATCAAACTGACGGCAGCAAAGGAAAACCAACGTACCGAAGGACCGAAAGCTTTGGCCCGGGCAAAGCCCAGTACTGCTGCAACTAACCACGCGACTGCGCCAAGCACCAACAGGCCGAGCATAACCGGGGCAAAATAAGACGGCTCCCGAAAGGCCGTCTCAGTTTGAGCTAGCATTACAATCGTTGCGATCATCAGCGTCTCTCTTCTCCAGATTCAGATTTTTGATTCGGTAACATACCAAGCGCCGTTTGCGCACCTGCTAGTCAAAATCAGTGCACAAACGGCGTTTGCAAATTCAAGGTTAAGGAAGTTACTCACACACTCGTGGCGCTGGCCGGGGCCGCGACAGGCAATCGGAAGAAACCGCCTCCGAGTGCCCCTATTGAGTGATGTGGATTTCCTCTTCCTTGTTGACGTGTCCGAGGAAATAAATCAGACCGCAAACGAAGGCGACAGCGGCAAGGCCCAGGGCCTTCCAAAGGTGACCGTGGCCGCCCTCCGCTTCCACAAAGGTCACAAATTTGTAGAAGTAGAAGATCGCGCCAGCCGCAGCTGCCAAACCGACGATCACGGCCAATACGTCTTTAATGCCTTTCATTTTGAACCTCCGGCCAATGAGTTGTTTATGAAGGTTTCGGAAAAAGCCGTTAATCGCAATTAATGCGCTGCATGTTAACGCCTGCCCACAATTTAAAGCAAGCCCCTTACTTGAGGATTTGGCGCCGATCTCCGGCCCGTCTGGTAATCCGTTCGCGATCCAAAAATTCAAGCAGCGGGATCGCGTATTTTCGAGAGACGCCCGCCAGCTCCTTGAACGTGGCAACGTCTATTGACGGATCCGCTTGGTGTTCGCCGGCAAACTCTCTTAACTTGGCAATCAGCCCAGCAATTGGTTCGTTGTGAAAGAATAAATCCCCATGGACCCGCACCAAACTTCCGCGATCGAGCAGGAGTTGTAGAATTTTTCGCGCGTAGGGTGTTTGGGCTGTCGGGACGCCGGCTTCCTGCATCGCCTCGTTCAAGCCGGGAGGTTCTAATCCCGCTCGCGCATAAAGGGCATCGAGACGATCGCGCAAGGTGACATCGCTGTCCGAAAGCTCAGGTACGTGACGGGGCGTACGCACCAACTCTTTCTCAGAAACGATCAGTTCACTTTTTTCCAAGTCTGACAAGACAGCACGAAAGACTTCGGATGGAATATGAGCGAAGTGACGCTCCCGAAGCGTCTCGCGAGCCAGGCCACGCGTCAGAGGTTCGCGTTGATGATGTTCTTCGATTTCTTTCAACGCGGTCTCTCGCAGAGTCGCGTATTGCTTCTCTTCGAGAAAGACTCCGGAACAATCGACCAGCATTCCCAGATTGATCGCGTTCGTTAAGGCTTGACTGACCTGCTCGGCCTTCGAAGCCAGTACGAGCCATCAAATCTTCCTTTCGTTGACCAGCGTCGCCGGAGCCTGCCACAAATACAGACAACTGCGATGCGGCGTCGCCGGCAGCCAAACGCTCGAGACTACTTCGCACTGCCACAAGATCACGTCCGCGGTGTTTGGTCGCCAGTGGGTTAAGCACCACGCCACCGGCAACCGTCACTGAAGGCGAATAAGAGCGCAGGATAAAGTGCTCGCCAGCAACGGCCGTTACAGGCGACTCCAAGCGAACCTGCGCGAAGCCACTCCCTCCAGGTGGAATCTGCCCACTCGAATCGAGTATCTGAATTCGAGCCAGTACTTCTGCCGCGTGAATATGAAAACGAACGCGCGCTCGCGACCGCAAAGCACGCGGCGCACTGGGCAGCACAGAAACGCTTACGTCCATAATCTGCGAGTCGCGCAGACTTGCAGGTGGCGCCAGCACCATCCCTCGCTCAATCCCGGCGGTTTCGACTCCAACAAGATTTACGGCCGTGCGCTGGCCTGCGTGGGCGCGCTCGACCGGCTTGCCGTGTACCTGAACGCCACGGGCCCGCACACGACGATGAGCCGGCAACAGCTCGAGTTCGTCACCATCCGAAATCGATCCGGAAACAAGTGTTCCGGTAACAACTGCGCCAAAACCCTTCATCGCGAAAACGCGATCGATGGGCAGCCGGGTCAAGTGTCCTGAGCCGCGCGCAGGTACCGCAAGGCTTACCTCTTTTAGCGCAGCGCGTAATTGATCCAAGCCCGCACCAGTCCTGGCGCTGACCGCGACGATCGCCGCGTCCTCAAGAAATGATCCGGCGACCAACTCTGTTACTTCCGCTGTAACCAGTTCGAGCAGATCAGGTTCGACAAGATCAGTTTTAGTGATCACTACCAGTCCGCGCTCGACGCCGAGCAGGCGGCAAATATCGAAATGCTCCCGCGTTTGCGGCATGACGCCTTCGTCCGCTGCGATTACCAGCGCGACAACATCGATTCCATGCGCGCCGGCAAGCATGTTTTTGACAAAGCGCTCGTGCCCGGGCACATCCACGAAACCGATGCGGACCTCGCCCAGATTGAGATCGGCGAAGCCAAGATCGATTGTGATGCCGCGTCGTTTTTCTTCAGGGAGTCGATCAGGATCGGTGCCAGTCAAAGCGCGCACGAGGGCGCTTTTGCCGTGGTCGATGTGGCCAGCCGTTCCGACGATCACGGAAGCGGGGGTCTCGATAACGGAATTCATAAGTCCAATGTCCAAAGTCCAATGCCCAATGTCCGCCTGTAGCAACCCACAGCATGAACCACTGACCTTAAGGCGTCCATTCCAAGAAAGGCAGACGTTGGACCTTGGACGTTGAACTTTGGACACCTATTTGACTATCTCAAAATCAATCCACTGCGTCGCCGTGCGATGTTTCTCCTTCGCCAGCGGATCGTGAGCTACCACCTGCAACACATACTCGCCTGGCTCCATCTCGGCGCCGAGCTGCATTGCGCCGCCGGCCACCAGGCGTTTTAAATCGGGTTGGCTGGTTGCGTCGAGCGGCTTCGTTTCTCCGGTAAAGACCTCTTTTCCGTTGCGAAACAAACGCACCTGAGTCTGCACCTGTGGTTTTCCCGTCGCATCCAGTTTGGCGTTGTAGATCGTGAAACCGTATTCCATTACCAACCCGCGTTGAAAACGTCGTAACGCAACACCCGCTCCCAGAGGCGTCCTATTTTCGTCGTCATCTGACTGCCCTTGCGCCGTGGTAGTCGACGGCCCTTTGTTAAAAGCATTGAGTAGTGTGCCACGGAGAACGATGCCGGAAACCACCAGTCGGTTCTTCTTGATGTCTGGAACTTCAATGAATTGCGAAGCAGCTCCGATGCGGTTTGATTTTTCATCCCGTAACGATGTGCGCAGTTGATAGGCTCCGGCCTTTTTCACGGGAACCGTTAGGTTGTAAGTGAACCCTTCCTTCATAACACGCTCATAAGCAGATCCCCTGATTCGCACAGAGTGTTTGCGACTCACCTCGTCTACGACTACGCCGTTGTCGCCAAATGTGACCGCCATAACGTCGAAGGTTGTGCTGTGCCAACCGTCGGCTTCCGGAGTGAAGGTGAGATCGCGCCCTTTGATATGCAAAAAAGATCGCATGATCGATCCTAGCTTTGCGTCGTTGGCGAAGAGAGTGGTCAACTTCAGCTCAACTCCGGCAGCGCCGAAAGGGGAAACCAGCGCGCCAATCATCTTCTGCAATGGAGTTTGCGGAGGTGGAACTCTTTCCTCGTCGGTGATACCAAAAAAGCCATTGCGAACGCGGACTTTGAAGTTGCCCGGGCGCTTCACCTTTAGACTAAGCTTGTGATACTTGCGGCGACCTGAGACCCGATCAAAGGTTGCCTCATCGGGCCGGTAGCCTATGAGGTAGTAACCTTTCTGATCGTCGACGACCCGTCTGATCCCGTTATTCAAGTCATTGTTATTGCGAATCGCAAAGCCGCCCGTCTGCTGCGCCAAATAATCCAATCCCTGCTGCGAATCGAGAAACGAGTTGCGTCGATCGCTTAGAGCACGTTCCAGCTGATCGGCACTCATACCGAACGTATTGTCGGCAGCTTGCAGACCAGGAGCCTGCAAACCCCGCGCGTCGATCGTGTACATCACAACCGAAGCACGGTTCGCTAGATCGGTTAAATTGCGGAGCCTGTCTAGCACACGACCACTACGCGAAATGTCATTCGAGCTAAAAATCTTGATGCCGTCTGAAATCAGGAGGACAGACTTGCGGCCTGGCAATTCGCGCAATCCGCGCACGACGTAGTTGAGTGCGCCCAAAGTTCCCACGGCGAATATCTCTTCGCGAAACTGGTCAACGTCCTCATTCCCAACTTGTTGCCTCTCGTCATCACCGCGGTCGCCTAACACGTCCGCTGCAAACGGCGAAAAAACTGAAATGCCTGCCCGACTGTTAGGGTTCCACTTAACTTTCTCGGCTGCGGCGTATAACTGCCGTTTGTCGGAAGTAAATTGTTGCAAAGCCCCAATGCCGCCGCCCGTTCGAATGATCGCTACCAGATCGTCAGGCTGGATCTGCTTTTCCACAAAGCTCTTCAAAGCCTGACGCACGAAGTAAGAGCTCTCATACGACAAGCCGAGATCGTCAACCACAATGGCCATCGTGCGGCGCACCTGGTCCGGTCGCAACCGCACCGGTGGTACTGGCGCTGCGTTCCGGTCAAGAGGATTGGCTGGTTTTACCTCGCTCGACTCCAGCGAAACAAAGGAAAGGTTGGTAATCTTTTGCGACTTGCCATCCTCCAGAATGTCGAGCTCTTCAGGAGCAAGATCGGTGACCAGCCTGCCTTTGCCGTCAGTAATTACGGCATCGACCTGAACCAGATTGGTGGTGATACGTACAACGTCGTCGTCGGTCTGTTTGGCGGGCTGCTGCGGCGACTGAACCGGTGACGGTGCGGCCGAGGCTGGCGTGCGGGATGGCTGCTGCGCGATACCACTTACCGAGAACTGCAATATAAGCAGCGTGGCGAGAACGCGGCGGAGTTTCATGGAAAAGTCCCCTTGCTGATTGAACTCAAGTCTAGCTGCGCGTCGTCATCTACTCAACACTTCCTCATAGAAATCGATGTATTGAGGGATGACCATGTCGGTGCTATAGCGTGAAATTGCCGACGCGCGCGCCCGGGCACCCATTTCTTTTCTAAGTTTTTCGTCAGCCACTAACCGCGTCGCATCTTCCGCCATTTTCGCTACGTCGCCGACCGCGCTGAGAAACCCCGTTTCCCCGTCGGTCACCACCTCGGGAATGCCGCCAACACGTGAAGCAATCACCGGAACTTCACATGCCATTGCTTCCAGGGCCGCCAGACCAAACGACTCCTGCTCGGATGGTAAAAGCAAAACATCGGCGGCTGAGAGGTAATCCACGATCTTGGGTTGTTTACCAACAAAGGAACATTTTTCAGCCACGCCGAGACAGCGAGCTCGGTGTTCAGCGTTTGTTCGTTCGCTACCATCGCCTACCATCACTAATCGAGTCTGGCTCTTGTTTCTTAAATACTCTGGCAAAAATTTCGACGCAATCGACCGGACGCTTTACGGGGCGAAAATTTGAAACATGAACGAGCACGGTTTCTCCGTTCGGGGCTAACTCTCGCCGCAACGTCTCGACGGAATGTCTTTGATAGTCGTGCTGGCAAACGAAGTTGGGAATAACTTTGATGTCATCAAAGTGGAAAATTTCTCTCGTCGCGTCCTTAAGGTAATGCGAAATTGCTGTCACTCCGTCAGACTGCACAATCCCGTAACGCGTGATCGGAAGATAGGAACGGTCAGCACCAACCAAAGTGATGTCGGTTCCGTGCAGCGTTGTAATCACAGGCAGCCTGCGTTTTGGTTTTAAGGACTCACGCGCGAGTATGGCGCTGATTGAATGCGGGATCGCGTAGTGCACGTGCAGAAGATCAAGATTCTCAGTTTCTGCAACGGTTGACATTTTGGTCGCCAGTGCGAGCGTGTACGGCTGATGCTCGAACAATGGATACGACATCATCTCGACCTCATGAAACCGCACGCGTTCATTGAGTTCAGTTAATCGCGTGGGAAGTGACGAGGAAATGAAGTGAACTGTGTGACCGCGCTCCGCGAGTTCCTTGCCCAGTTCCGATCCGACGATGCCGCTGCCACCGTATGTTGGATAGACTGTAATGCCGATATTCATAAGGGCGCTTAAGAAGATCACCACTTGGCGTGCGCAAGTTTCAAATTACCAAGGACGTAGTTCATTGTCCAAAAAAGAAAAGGCAGGCGACCCTCGCAATCGCCTGCCTCAATCTCAACTTGTCTCACCTTGGTAAGGGTGGGGGCAAGTGAGGCCGGGAGTATATGCCTCTAACTAAAATTTTTGCAAGAGATCTTGCATACAATTTTAGTGAAATTTTTGGCACCGCATTTCTTTCAAGGAGCCGCCCTGTTCGACTGTCAGGGACGCCCGCGCTGCGCATTACCCAAACAAGTCGTTTATAATGAGTCAGTAGCTAATAATCGTCGGAAATAGGCCTTAATTGTGAGGTCTGCAAGAGCGAACAAATGGAGATCAGGAATGCCTAAGATTAGTGATATTGAAGAGACCCCCAATCCCAACGCCGTAAAATTCATACTTCGGGAGCCTGTCAGCAACGGCACCGCCAAATCTTTTGGCTCCGCCTCCCAGGCTGCCGAGGATGCATTAGCTAAGTCCCTCTTTGAGGTTGGGAATGTGGTATCGGTCTTTTACATGGACAAGATGATTACGGTTGAAAAGGATGACGCCGGGGACTGGGATGATTTGCTTCCCAGGCTTGCCGTTCCAATTCGAGCGACGGAATCAGTGACTTCAACGATGGGAGCTGCCGCAGCTGCGGGCGCAGCCGTTGGAGGCTCATTGGCAGCGTTAACTAGCGACGATCCGCGACTGCTAAAGATCAACGAGATTTTGGACGAGAAGGTGCGGCCGGCTCTGATGGGTGATGGCGGGTACCTCGAAGTCTTGGGACTCAAAGAACACACCCTTAGCATTCGCTATCAGGGTGCCTGCGGTAGCTGCCCGAGTTCCCTGACTGGAACTTTGATGGCGATCGAAGGCATGCTCAAACAGGAAGTCGATCCTGAATTGGAAGTTGTTGCGATCTAAGAAAGTTGAATTTGAGAAATTCCTCTTGAGGTACACGCTACAGCTATTTTTGAACTCATAGATTTCGGAACTGCCGAACTTCTCTCGCGTTTAAGCGGTTGACTGTTCCTGTCTTTTAATCGCGCGCACCGCGCTCCGTACAGGAGAAAAACAATGGTCTTCCGCTCTTCCCTTCCCGCATTTCTCTGTCTCCTTGTATGTGCCAATCTGGTTGCTGCTCAAGCAACTGCGGACAAAACTCCTTCCCGAAATCGACCAAAGCCAAAACCTGCTGCCACCGAAGAGGCCGACGCAGTGGCTGCCCAACGCGAGGTTTTGGCAGTTTCACTTTTGCAGGCGCTGGCTGACGATGCTCGCAGCTTCCGTGAACCGCAGCTGCGGGCGCAGGGTTCAAGCCCGTGTCGCGGATGCGTTTTGGCTAACTGACACGGAGAAAGCACGAGGTTTATTTCGACGCGCGTGGGATGCCGCGGAAATTGCCGATACCGAAAACGCCAAACGGGCTGCCGAAGACATCAGCAGACAACGGCAAAGTGGTTCGGTAGTGATTCGTTCGCGCCGGCCTGATCTACGTGCCGAAGTCCTCAGGCTTGCCGCTAAACGGGACCGAACACTGGGAGAAGAATTTCTTGCAAAGTTAGAGGAGGAAAACAAGAAGGATTCTGAAGAGGCTTCTCGGCAGAATCGAAATAATGAGGATCCGTTTGGACCCTCGGCTGCGGAGAAACGATTAGCACTTGCCCATCGCTTACTCGAGGACGGTGATGTACAGCGAGCGATGGAATTTGCCGGGCCAGTGCTGAACCGAGTCAGTCGCGACACGATCACTTTTCTTTCGGCACTGCGGGAGAAAAATAGTGAAGCTGCTGACCAGGGATTCTTAACGCTGCTTTCAATCGCGGAACGCGATCCGCTGTCAGACGCCAATACAGTTTCAGGCCTCTCATCCTACGCGTTCACACCGTTTCTTTATGTCACCTTCACTCCGGACGGCGGCGCCAATCAAATGCGTGACCGACCGCCGGGACCACGTCCGGAGTTGCTACCCTCGGTTATCAACGCGTTCTTCCGCGTAGCGGCCAACATTCTGCTTCGCCCACTGCCGCCACCCGATCAGGACCATACAACCTCCGGGCGGCTGGGCAAGTTCATGGTGATACGACGTTTGCTGCCGCTTTTTGAACAGTACGCGCCCGAAAGAGCTGCCGAGCTACGGACACAAATGGCAGCGATGGCTGCAGATATCCCGCAAGGGATGCAGAGCGGCGAGAATCGCGCAATCACGGCCGGCATCACTCCAGACAACGCGACTGATCCGATTGAGCGAATGCAGAATCGTCTCGATCGCGCTCGCACTTCTGAAGAGCGCGACGCCATCTATGCCGACGTTGCCATTGCCCTAGCCGCCCGAAACGATCCGCGGGCCCGAGACCTGGTTGATAAAATTGAAGACAGCGAGATGCGTAAGAGAGTTCGCGCTTACATCGACTTCCAAGTCGTTCAGACAGCGATTCAGGAACGCAATCCCAATGAAGCCGCCCGTCTTGCCAGGAGCGGAGAACTAACCAATATTCAACGCGTCTGGGCCTACACGCGCGCTGCCAACTTGCTCTTGCCGTCCGATCGCGCTCGGGCGCTGGAACTATTAGACGCTGCTGTCGCTGAAGCGCGGCGCATCAGCGGCGGTGATCCTGATCGCGCGAAAGCCTTGATTGCCGTGGCGACTGGCCTGGTCCCCGTTGATCGGGTGCGGGCCTGGGAAACGATTGATGAAGCCGTCAAGGCGGCGAATGCGGCTGAAGGATTTACTGGAGAAGACAGCCAGGTAGGAGCGCGTTTGCAAACCAAGATGATGGTGATGGTGACCAACGCCCCGGCCGATGACTTCGACTTGTTGGGTGCATTTAGGGCGTTAGCTCGTGAGGATTTGCTGCGCGCTGTTCAATTGGCTAAGTCCCTCACCGGCGAATCGCCGCGAGCAATTGCGACTCTGGCGGTTGCCAGATCCGTTCTTGAAAAACCAGCCGCTGCTTCGCCAGGCCAGGATTAAACGAACCAGAGAGTCGACCATGGCGTATCAACCTGTAGCTGGTGTAATTTTCCTTCCTTCAATCAGGAGAACCTGCGATGGTCGAACCCGGTCACAGCTTTCGCTATGACGTGGCCCTTATTACGCTGGGATTACTCGCCTATGCCTTGGCTTCTGGCGTATCAGCTCAGGTAAACCCGCCGGCGAAGAAACCCCAAACCAAAGCCTCCAAGCCAACTTCCAAAACCGAGGAAGCGAATCCGCTCACGCTGCAACGCCGCACGGTCGCAATTTCCCTGCTCACTTCGCTGGCCGAGGAGGCTCGTAGTTTTCAGGATCAGTCGCTACGCGCGCGAGTTCAGATGCGCGCGGCCGATGCGCTGTGGGAATCGGACGCCGAAAAGGCGCGCGCCCTGTTTCGACGCGCGTGGGAAGCAGCTGTCAGCGCTGACAAGGACTCTTGGAGTCGTTATACAGAAGAGCGCAAACGGATCCAGAGTTCGGCCGAGCCAAATCGTTACCTCCAATCGCCACCTGAGTTGCGCAGTGAAGTGATGCGCTTGATAGCTAAGAGGGATCGGGCCCTTGCTGAAGAATTTCTTGAGCAACTTACTGACGACGTTGCGCGCGACACAAACAATCCCGCATCCAGCAATCTCAATCCGGCGACGCCACAGACGGCCGATCCTGAGGATCCGCCGCTGGCCATAGTGCAACGACTGCAACTTGCGACGCAGTTGCTCGAAGAAGGCGATGTCGCACGAGCAGTGCAGTTCGCCGATCCAGCACTCGATCGCGTGACCACCCGGGGTATCCTTTTCCTTTCCTACCTGCGAGAAAAAGATATGGCGGCCGCGGATCAGCGGTTCGCCACGATGTTGGCCCGGACAGTAGCCGATCCGTCATCGGATGCCGTTGGCGTTTCCGTCCTGTCTTCATATGTGTTTACGCCGTTTCTCTACGTTATTGTTCGCGGCAATGGTCAAAACCACACCAGCCAGTCGCGCGAAAGAATTGTTCCTCCTGCGAACTTTCCCCCAGACCTGCGACGCGCGTTTCTGGCAGGCGCAGCGCAAATACTATTGCGACCGCCGCAGCCAGTTGATCAAGATCGCACAGTAGCGGGACGTCGTGGCCTGTACTTCACGATAGCCAGGTTGCTACCGCTCTACGAACAGTATGCGCCCGAACTAGCGCCGGAACTGCGGTCGCAACTCTCCTCGGTCGCCGCGGATATTCCAGAAAGCTCGCGCCCAAATGAACGACTGTTAACAAGAGGGCTGGTTGCTGAGGATCAAAACCGGGACGAGGGCAGCGAGGTTTTGGAACGGGCGGATCGAGTTGCCGACGCCGCAGAGCGTGACATGCTTTTCGCTCGAGCCGCATTGATAGCTGCGCGCAAGGGCGACGTAACCGCGCGTGACACGGTGGAGAAGATCGCTGATTCAGATTTACGGAAACGCGCGCGGGCGCATGTGGACTTTACCCTCGTGAGCCGGGCAATCGACAGGAAAGACGCTCAGGAGGTACTGCGATTATTGGGGACTGCCGAACTAAGTAATATTCATCGCGCCTGGGCCTTAATGGAGGTTGTCAGGCTGCTGAAAAAGACGGACGCTCCTCGTTCGGTTGAAATTCTCAATGAGGCTGCGGTTGTCGCTCGGCGTATCGGCGGCAGTGAGCTCGATCGCCCTCGGGCAATGGTGGGCGTTGCCACGCTAATGTTCGAAGTTGACCACGGTCGCGTTTGGGAAGCGGTTCTGGAAGCGGTAAAGGCGGTTAACGCAGTATCCGAATACACAGGAGAGGACGCGCAAATCGTTGCTCGCTTTGCCATGGGCCGGGGAGCTTCAACGAGCAACTTCACTGTTGAGGGTTTCAATCTCGATAAGATTTTTGCCTCGCTCGCAAAAGAAGATCTTTATCGGGCAATCGAAACGGCGCGCAGCTTTGCTGCCGACGCCCCCCGAGCCACCGCGACACTTGCTGTCGCCAGAGCGGTGCTTAAGAACTAGTTCGGAGTTCGAAGTTCGAGAGTTCGGATGAAGTTCGATTTGAAGTTTCGAAGTTCGGCGTTCGAAGTTCAAATTTCAGATTTCAGATTTCAGATTTCAAAAACCAAAGACCAAAGACCAAATTCCACTTTAAGAATATATATTCATTGGCTGGGTCAGCAGGGCCAGTGGATCATCTACATTCAAAGCTTCGCGCACGTAATAAGCCTCGCCAGCGGTTACGCCAATCAATGATCCGAAGTAGCGCATGCGAAACTCAATCTGATCGAGAAAACTCGCATCACTTATTCGTGTTTCTGGCTCTACGGATTCCGCATCGTAAAACTGCGAAGCATGCGTTTTGATCGCCGCCATCTTCGCTTCGACAAAATCAGAAACATCAACGATGAACGAAGGGATGACCAGCCTGGAATAAAGCGAGTGCATGATTGCCGGCATCTTGACCGCGGCATAACCCCCTTCGAGGTCATAACGCAGCATCGTGGCCAGCCGTGCAGCCTCGCGCACTATTCGAGCCGTATTCGCATGATCGGGATGCGGATCATCCCAATGGGTCGTCAGTAACACTTTCGGTTGGTACTGACGAATCAAGCGCACCACGGCAGTTCGCGCTTCATCGTTAAGGCAAATGTGGCCGTCCGGTAGCCCCAAATTTAGGCGCAAATCCAGGTTCATCGCAGCTGCCGCAGCTTCCGCCTCTGCGGCGCGAATCTCCGGCGTACCACGTGTTCCCATTTCTCCACGCGTCATATCAACAACTGCGGTGCGATAACCTTGCTGCTTGAGTTTAAGGAGGGTGCCGGCCACCGATAATTCGGCATCGTCCGGATGAGAAAAGATTGCGATTGCGTCGAGCTGGGGCTGGGAAGCGCTCATCGTGTTTGAGGTTTAACTGAAGCGGCGTGTTTGGTCAAGGCAGAGTAGCTGCTGGTTTGGCCCGGAAAAACTAACACATCATCAACATTGCGCGTTATTAAATCTGGTATATTCCCGGCCCGCAACGATGAAACGCTTTCACCTAATCTTTGGCTTCGTAGTAATCATCATCTTCATTCTTACCGGCCAGTACATGGACAAGTTTCTGCAGCACCTTAATGGCATGGCCGACGGACCACGCATGATGTATCGCACCCGACACATCTACATCCTGCTGTCAGGGTTACTGAATCTGGGGATCGGCGCTTATTTCAGTTACCGCGCAACCCGCTGGCGCAGGCTTTTGCAATTCGCCGGTTCCGCTCTGATAGTCGCAGCCACGGCTTTGTTCATCACCGGATTTTTTTGGGAACCAAAACTGGCGGGACTGGAAACTCCCTGGTCCGGTCAAGGTGTTTACCTCATCGCATACGGAACCCTGTTGCACTTCTTCAGCGGGTTACAACGCCCGAAATGAGGATTGAGAATCCATTAGGTCTTGAGAAGCAGGTTTTGACCCAATCAACGGCCTGCTGCTGCGAGTTGTTTCGTTTCCGATTGTCGTTTGACTATCACGAGGGTGATGTCGTCGGCGGCTTGGGTTCCCTGTGAGAATTTTGTGAGCGCCGATTCGATGCGATCGCGCACCCCGGCAGCAGACGCCTCAATGTTGCGAGAAACCACTTCGTAGAGTCGCGTAGGGCCAAACTCTTCACCTGAAGGACTCGCTGCCTCCGTGACGCCGTCTGAATAAATCACGAGCACGTCTCCCAACTGCAATTGAGTGCGGCCTTCGCGATATTCAGCGTCACGTTTAATTCCCAAGGGCAAACCACCCGACGCCAGCTGCTCCACCGTTCCCGCAGCATGAACGATCAATGGAGGATTGTGGCCGGCGTTGAGAAATGAAAGTGAACCTGAGGCCGGGTCGAGTTCGGCGTAAAAGAGTGTGACGAAGCGATTGGGCGGTATGTTATCCGCCAGATAACGATTTACAGCCGAGATCGTTTCCACCAAAGTTTCATGCGAACCCGCCTGGGCGTGGACGGCGGCATGCAGCGATGACATTAACAATGCTGCCGCAGTGCCCTTCCCTGAAACGTCACCGAGCGCAATCACTAAGCGCCCATCTTCGCGCTCGATGAAATCGTAGTAGTCGCCACCAATTTCGTAACAGGGAAAACTAATGCCCTGTAGCTCATAGCCTGGGACGATAGGAGGCGCGGTGGGTTGAAACCGCTGCTGGATTTCCATCGCCAACTGCAGTTCCCGCTCCAGTCGCTCCTGTTGCAACTGCGCTTCAAGCAAGCGCGCATTCTCGACGCGGATGGCGGCGACAGATGCAAGCGTCGTCAGCAGCTTTAAGTGGTCTTCTGTGAATCGGCCTTCGGCAATCGGAGAATCGGCATAGATGATGCCGAATACTTTGTCTGCCACGCCCAACGGCACAGCCAACACCGAGCGAATTCCCTGCAACACGACGGTGCCGCTGGCGAAGCGCGGATCGTGTTGTGCGTCTGAAGTGAGCACAGATTTACCGCGCATCACGACCTCGTCCAGCACGTTGCGGCTCACGCGGATCTCACCAACTTCGCCGACCCTGTCCCGTAGACGCGCGACCGCCACCCTCAAATCTTCTCCGCTGTCATCGCGCATCATGAGCAGGCAACGATCGGCGGGCACGGCTTCAAACACGAGCGAGACGATCTGATCAAGAGTTTCATTCAATGAAGCGGAGGCTAAGAGCGTGATTCCCACTTTGCTGATCAGCGCCAGCAGATCGCCTTGCTTCGAAGAACGTTTAGCGACGATCTCTTCGGGCTTGGTGCGCGCACCTTCAATGGCCTCGAGCAGCCCCGAAGTTGTGCGGTCACCCGAAGCAAGCGCAATTGTCGCCTCGGGAATCGAACTACTGTTATCTGTGATCATCGTGGCACCCATGCTGGAATTGTAGGTGCCATCGTCGAAAACGATTTCGGTTTCCCCGATTTGAATCCGTCCGCCGGCAGTCAGGGCAACAGAGCCCTGCACCGTGAGACCGTTGTAGAGGGTGCCATTCGCCGAACCCAAATCCTGCAGGAAGTATTCATCACCTTCACGGCGCACTTCTGCGTGAACGCGCGAGGCAAAGGGATCGGGAACGCAAAGATCATTGCGGGCTGAGCGCCCCAGGGTGATGCGTAAACGGCCGAGAGGAAAATGGTCGGGAGGCCGGTCGGGAAATCTAACGATCAGTTCAGCCATGTTTGAAACAATCCGTTCTGGGCAAGTACCAACTGGGTCTTCTAAAAGGCACTGTCGCGAACCACGACCGTGCCGGCAATTAAGTCGTGTAATGCACGTCCACGCGGACTAAAAATAGCCATCAGAAAGCCGAGGCCAAGAGTCAAAAACGAAACAGGATAGCCAACAAAGTGCCGAAACAGGGCAGTGCCGATGCCGGGAACATCGCCGTCCTGCTGCTCAATTCGCAAACCTGTCGCCCACTTGCCTACTGTTCGCCCGGTCAATCCAGCGAGCAAAGCAAAATTAAGTAGGGCCACTATAAATGAAATAATAACGCCAATAGTTTCGGCAGAGTTTCCGGCGGTCCGGGCGCCGCCGCCATACCAGCGGGCGATGATAGTGCTAAACGCAACAATTCCTACCAGCAGAATATAATCGATTAAAGCCGCGCCACAACGGAGTGAAAAGGGTGCGGGTTGCCGCTCGACTGGATCTCTCCGCGGACGTTTTATTACCTCAGACCGCTTGATCGCGGCACGTTCAACTCGTGCAGTCATTAATTATGTCAGTGGTCTGCGAATTAGCGGTTGGCAGCCAGCGGTCATCCCAAAAGAAAATGAAGCGTTGTTTCACCCAGGCGCAGCTTATCGCCGCTGTCCAGAACACGCGGCTGGCGAGGTGCGAGCCTCACCGAATCATTGATTACCGTTCCGTTCACGGAGCCCAGGTCCTCGACCAGGAAGGTTTCTCCTTCCAACCAGATTCGCGCATGGCGACGCGAGACTTTAGTCTCAACATCGAAACGCGAAAGGTCGATCTCTGGAAAAATGTTCGAATGGGGATCAGCACGTCCCACAAGATTGTTGTCCTTCTTCAAAATGAAGGAGGATCCGTCGAGTTCGGTCGTGCCGGCGACGACAAGTTTTGCTGTTGGCCGTGGGGCCCGCAACGCGGAACTGGCGCCAACACCGGCAAGCGGCTGGCGCGCGCCACAATGTGCACAGAACACGTCATCAGCCGCGATTCTGCCGCCGCAGAAACCGCAGTAGACCGTTTGCACCTGGACAGTCTCGCTGCCCAGTTGCGGCGCCGGCATGCCATAACTGACGCGGCCAGCCATCAGGTTTTCCAGGTGCGTCGCCAGCGCGTCGCGCAAGTCGCCTGCCGTCGGAAAACGATCTTCAGGCTTGTATTCGACCGCGCGCATCAAAATCAGTTCCAACTCGCTAGAGATTGAAGGCACGATCTGGCGCGGTCGAGGATTCTTAGAAAAATCAAAAATGAGCAACGGATTGTCTTGGGGATCGGCGCCAGTCAACAAATGAAAGAGCGTGGCGCCAAGGCTGTAAACATCCGATCGTGGCTCGACCCGGCCGGCAAATAATTCGGGAGGCGCATAACCCATGGTGCCCACTGCCGTGACACCCTTCTCTTCCTGCTTGACCCAACGCGCGATGCCAAAGTCGATCAGCATTACCCGGCCAGTGTTGCCGTCAATCATCAAGTTAGCCGGCTTCAAGTCGCGATAAATGATCTGCTTGGGACGGGTGTGCAGATACTGAAGCACATCAGCAGCCTGCATGCCCCAGTCCGTTACCGTCTTCTCATCGATACGACCGCCAGGCGCATTCCGGAGACGTGAAGCCAGATCTCCACCCGAGATGTATTTCATCACGAGATAAAAACGGCCCAGGCCTTCGTCGTAGAAGTAGTCGTAGATTGTGGGAATCGACGGATGCTCGAGAGCAGTCAATAAAAGCGACTCGCGCTTAAAGTCTCCAATCGCCTTTTCGTGCTGCAGCGGATCGAGATGAGCTTCGACCATCTCTTTCACAGCTCGTGAAGCGTCTCCGAGGTTCCGATCCTTGGCGAGATAAACTGCGCCCATGCCGCCGCCACCGATTCGCCGCGTAATCTCGTAGCGAGCGGTTAAGACGGTCCCCGGTTCCAGTTGCTTGATGGTCGGCTGATGTCCGCCAGTGGTGCCTTTGTGATGTGACTTAGTGGAACTGGGCTCAGGCAAGTCGCCGGTCCTGGAACCGCCGAGTGAATGTTGGAGTACTGAAGCTTCGTCTACCTTTGCCGGCGGTTCAACTGCCGGTTGTGCGACTGCAGCAGCGGCCTTTAACTCGCCAGTCTGCTTGTCGGGAGTATCCGCCTCCACATTTTCCAACGTCTCTTGTTCCTGTTCGTCTCGCATCTCAGGGTTCGAAACGCCGGCCGAGTCGGCCAGCTTGAGCTGTTGCGTCCCGCAGGCGCCACAAAAATTCTCGCCTGCTCTGACCGCTACTCCACACTCAACACACTCAGCCATTCGAGGGGGTTTCCAAACTACTTGGTGACGTGGAATCGCAGGAAAGTCTTCCCTACAATTATCTCATCGCCATCTCTCAGAGGATGACGTTGGCCGGGTTCCAATCGCCTACCGCGGTTTACAAATGTTCCGTTTGTCGATCCCTGGTCTTCAAGGAAGTATTCTCCGTCCTGCAAAACGATGCGCGCGTGACGGCGGGATACTTTGGCTTCCGGATCGTCAGCGTCGAGATCAACGTCAGGAAAAATCCCGCCATCGGCATCCCAACGGCCAATATAAGATTCGCCATTACTGAGCATGAACTTTTTCCCAACGGAGCGCCCGCGTTCGAGTTCGAGCCAGGCGTGGGGTTTGTTCGACCCCCCTACCGAGGGCGAGAAATTAAGTCCTGCTCCTGAATTCGAAGCAAATTCGGGTTGTTTGCTTACGGCATGCATGCCGTTGTTACCTTCGTCATTGACTCCATTGCCGCCGGGTTTGGCCGCCCGGAAGTTTGGCCTGAGCGGAGCCCCGCATTCGTCGCAATACTGCGAGCCATCAAGGTTCTCCGTTTTGCACCTTTCACAACTAATCATCTATTCGGTGATCCTGGACGCGGAAGAAGGTGGTTATCAACAACTGGACAGTTAAACGCGAAGTATTCTAACGCGAAAGTGGCGGTCGCGCCAACGCCACCCCAGTTTCGCGGAATCGTCCAACACTCACTCAAAAGGGACGCATCAAAGTCGAAGGATTTCTTACTCCGTGACGAGGTTTGCCGCGTCGAGATAAATGCTCATAATTGAAACTGTTTCGTGTTTTTTGACGTAAATGCTTCTCGAACCCGGGGTTTGAAGACAAGGCATATCCGTGCACCAAATATTGAATTTGAACCGCAATCTAAGTAAAAACATCTGCTGAAGGATTAAATCATGGCTTTAAGTCGTAAGAAGAAGATCATTATCGCGGTGTCTGCCGTAGCGGCCCTGGCACTAATAATCATCATTAGTGTCTTTGCCAGCCGCAAGGAAGAGTCAGAGGTCACCACGGTTAAGATCGATGTGAGACCCGAGCTACGCCAAACCGTCACCGCCTCCGGGGAAGTTCGTCCGGTTCGTTACATCAAGCTCACCAGTGAAGTACAGGGCCGCATCGAGGAGATCTACGTCAACGCCGGCGACATGGTCACACTAGGCAAACCTCTCGTCCGTATTGATCCCACCCAACTGCAGTCGAACCAGGAAGCGCAATGGGCGGCAGCCCAAGCGTCATTAAATGACGTGCAGTCGGCGCGGAACGCCGTGTCTTCTGCACAGCAGGGTCAGGTTGTAGCGGAAGCCGCTGTGGCCCAGGCTCGACAACAACTTGTTGCTGTACAGAATGCCGTCGAACGCGCGCAGGTCGATCTTAATACCGCTCGACGCGAACTCAAGCGCAACGCCGATCTGATTGAAGCCGGGGTGGCTTCGCGTTTGGAATATGACACTGCTCGCGATCGCTTCGACCAGGCGAAAATCTCCTTAGACACCGCCAGAGCAAATTTGGAGTCGCAGAAGATCTCGGTGAAGGAAGCTGAAGAGCGTGCGAAGCAACAACGGATCGCGGTGCGAGATGCGCAAACCGGAATCAAATCTTCGGAAATGCGCGCCAGTCAGCAGCAAGCTTTGTTGCGCGGTCAATCAAGCCAACGATCCAAAGCGACTCAGCTCTCGCCCCTGACCGGCGTCATCGCTGACATCCCTGCCCGAGTCGGTGAGTTTGCCGTGGCCGGTCTTTCTACGACCTCGCTGATGACGATTGCCGACATGTCTACGATCAATGTTGAGGTCAACGTGGACGAGACGGAAATCTCCAACGTTGAAGTGGGACAGCCAGTGAAAGTAAAAGTCGACGCGTTGGGCGAAAAGGAAATTGCGGCCGTCGTCACTCAAAAGAATCCCTTGGCCGTTTCCAAATCCGATACCCAGGGTGGACTTGGCGCGCGTGTGAACGTGCAGGAAGCGAAAGAATTCAAAGTGACGGTTGAACTCAAGGAACTGACAGATGAAACTCGCAATGCGCTTCGCCCGGGAATGAGTGCCACTGCCACCATCACCACTGAGGTGAAGAACAACGTTGTGGCTGTTCCGCTCGAAGCGATTGTGGAAAAGGCGCCTAACGCATCACCCTCGCCAGCCGCCTCCGTCGCCGGCAGCGTGCCGGCAACCCCAGCGGGCGAAAAAGCGAAGAACCTCAAAGGCGTTTACGTGATCGAAGGTTCGAAGGTGCGATTCATTGAAGTGACCACAGGTATCACTGGCGAGGCTGATATCGAAATTACCAGCGGAGTTCAGGCGGGGATGGAAATCGTCCGCGGCCCAAGCCGCGTTCTGAAGACGCTCAAGGATGGGATGTCCGTGAAACGTCAAACGAAGAAACCCGGCGCAAACGCTAACGAGGCAGCCTAATGAGCGACGCCACACTTACAAGCCCAGTGATGGAGCCGTTGGTGCATCCTGCGGTCAACTCGCAACACAATCCGGAAGCGCTCATCTCGATGCGTGACCTCTGGAAAACCTATCAAATGGGCGCCGAGGCCGTACACGCCTTGCACGGCGTATCGTTTGACGTCTACAAAGGTGAGTACATCGCCATCATCGGACCCTCCGGTTCCGGCAAGTCCACATTGATGAACTTAATTGGCTGCCTCGATACGCCAACGAAAGGCGAATACTGGTTGAACGGGAAAAACGTCTCAGAGATGGACGACGACGAACTCGCTCGCATTCGCAATCAGGAAGTCGGTTTCGTCTTTCAGACCTTCAATCTGCTGGCGCGTGCCACCGCATTGCACAACGTGGAACTTCCGCTCATCTACGGTGGCATCTCTTCTTCGCAGCGACATGACATGGCAAAGAAGGCGCTCGGCTCCGTCGATCTAACGGATCGTATGCTGCACCGGCCCAACGAACTATCGGGCGGTCAGAGGCAGCGCGTGGCAATCGCCCGCGCACTGGTGAATCATCCCTCAATCCTTCTCGCTGACGAACCTACTGGCGCGCTCGACACGCATACCAGCATGGAGATTATGGATCTGTTTGAACGTCTCCACTCCGAAGGCAACACGATAATTGTGGTCACTCACGAGCACGATATAGCGGCCCGCGCTCATCGCATCCTCTCCATTCGCGACGGACTTATCGAAAAAGACGAAAAGATCAGATAGTCGCGGCGATGATTGGGGCAGCAGGGCTCTGATGAAACGCGTTAACCCTGATGAGATCAGATTGAGCAAAGTTCCCGAAACCTTGCCAGGCCGTATCACGTCACCAGGCTCTCAAGCAAACTCATTCAAATCTCGTTCGCCGCGCTTCGTACGGGTTGCCGCGCTGTGGGAAGCTTTCCTCGTAGCCAGTTCAAGTCTCCGCACGAACAAACTGCGAACTGCCTTGACGTTGATGGGAATCGTCGTCGGCGTCACTGCTGTGATTGCCGTTGTTACCATCATCAAAGGCCTGGACAAGACCGTGGCGCAGACGTTCTCCTCACAGGGCTCGACGGTTTTCACAGTTTCCAAGAAGCCTGCGATTATCAAGTCGCGCGAGGAATTCATCAGGTTTAACAAGCGGAAAGACGTTACCGATGAAGACGCCGAAGCCATCGCCCGCCTTTGCACGGCGTGCTGGCGCGTGGGCGTCGCGGCGAATGCCTTCGAGACCGTCAAACATGCAGATCAAAAGGCCGACAGTGTGCGCGTTCGCGGTGTAACGCCCCTGACTATGTTTGAAATTGACGGCGTCGCGATCGATGCCGGACGCATATGGACCGAGGGCGAAGGTGAATCGGGTCGCGCCGTGGCGGTCGCGGGGCCAGACCTGCTCAAGAATCTGTTTGGCGGTGCGCCGGCCGATCAGGCCTTAGGCCAGGAGATTCGCATTGCAGGACGGCCGCACACGATCATCGGTGTCTTGGAACCACTCGGCTCAATCTTCGGTTTTTCTCGCGACAACGTCGTCTACATCCCTTATTCGGCTTACCAGCAATCGTTTGGGGCACGCAGTTCGATCATTGCTTTCATACAGGTGCCGACTGCGGAACAACTGGAAGCTGCAGAAGATCAGGTGCGAACAATCATGCTCAATCGCCGCGGCAAAATGTTTGGCGACGATGGCGATGAAGGGTTCTCGATCGAAACACAGGATGTCTTTCTCGACCTTTACGGCCAGGCGACTTCCAACATCTATATCGTGACGATTGGAGTGGCGGCGATCTCACTTGTCGTCGGCGGCATTGTCGTGATGAACATCATGCTGGTCTCCGTCACCGAACGCACCAAGGAAATAGGAATCCGCAAAGCGATTGGGGCACGGCGCAAGGACATCCTGGCGCAATTTCTTATTGAGGCTGTTACCGTGACAGCTATCGGCGGGGCCCTGGGCGTGGCAACCGGTTTTGGTTTGGCCTATGTGATCTCTTTGCTGATCGGCTTCCCACTGCTGGTGAGTGTCGCTTCTGCTGTTTTAGGAGTCGGCGTTTCGTCCGTGGTGGGAATCATCAGTGGTTTGTGGCCCGCCTGGCGTGCTGCGAAACTTGATCCGATCGAGGCGCTGAGAGCGGAGTGAAGAGATTGCCGATTGCCGATTGCCGATTGTGCCCTCATGTTTTAGGTTGAGGGTCTCTACGTGCTTTATCAATTTCAGTCGTCTTGAAAATCGGCAATCGCCAATCGGCAATTGGCAATCGGAAATAACGTTCATGCTTGGTTTTGATGACGTAAAAGAATCTGCTCGCATGGCCCTCGACACGTTGCGGGCTAACAAGCTCCGTTCGTCCCTGACGATCCTCGGCGTCAGTGTGGGTGTTGTCACAGTCATTTTCATGGTCTCGATAATTCAAGGACTGAACCGGGCCTTCGCTGACCAAATTGAATCCCTCGGCTCCAACACCATCTTCGTTTCAAAATTTGAACCAAGTTTTGGCAGACCGCCTGGACCGGAAGAAATTCATCGCAAAGATCTGACGATGGACGATGCCGAAGCCTTGCGACGCGAAGCTCCCTCAATCGCAGGCGTCTCCCCGGTCCACCGCATGATCGCAGCAACCGCTCGCTACCAGGACAAACAAACAGATACACCAATTCTCTTCGGCGTCACTCCCTATTACGAATTTGTACAGAGTCAATACGTCGCCAGCGGCCGCTTCATCGGCGACATTGACGTTCAGGACCGTTCCAATGTTTGTGTCCTTGGTGTTGATGTGATGCGAGCGCTGTTTCCTTACGAGAATGCTCTCGATAAAGAAATCAGGATTAACGGCAATCCCTACCGCGTAATCGGCGTGATGGAACCGCTGGGAAATTTTTTCGGCCAGTCCCGTGATAATTCCATCTTTATGCCGATCTCCACGTTTGATAAATACTATCCCGATCGACCATTCCCCGAAGTGATGTTCTTCATCATCGTGCGTCCGCAATCGCGAGCCGTGGTGAAGTCGGCGATGGATGAAATCACAGATATCCTGAGGCGCCGACGTCGGGTCCCACCAAACACACCGAATAATTTCGGCATTTCTTCGCAGGATTCCCTACTTGATGTTTATAACCAACTCACAGGAGCAACGGCGCTGGTGTTGACGGCGATCTCTTTTGTCGCACTTATGATTGGCGGGATTGGTGTGATGAACATCATGCTGGTCTCAGTAACCGAGCGCACAAAAGAAATCGGAATCCGCAAAGCCGTGGGTGCGACCAAGTTCGATATCCTTTCGCAATTTTTGATCGAAGCCGTGGTGCTAACGGCAATTGGTGGTTTTGCGGGATTAATCGTTGGTGAAGTTGCGAGTCTACTGATGAATCGTTATTCGCCGTTGCCTGCTTTTGTGCCAATGTGGGCGATCGCAATGGGCATAGGGATCTCGGCCGCCGTTGGTATAATTTTTGGAATGTGGCCCGCATGGAAAGCTGCTCGCCTCGATCCCATCGAAGCGTTGCGCTGGGAATGAAGTTTTGGTCTTTGGCTTTTGGTCTTTGGGCTTTGGTTTAGGTCTTTGGCCTTTGGCTTTTGGCCTTTGGTTTTAGGTCTTTGGTTTTAGGTCCTGGCTGGTTCCGCAAGACTTAAGCCGGAACAAACGTCGCCGGGTAAAGGTGTCGAAATGGAAAACCAAAACCAAAGACCAAAGGCCAAAGACCAAAAGCCAAAGACCTAAAGCCAAGACCAAATTCCTATGAGAAACCCTTTATTATCGCTACCCGTATTAACTAAACCGTGAAATTTATTGAAACCCTGAAACTCGCCGTGGCAGCAATCTGGGCGCATAAGCTCCGCTCAATCCTGACGCTGCTCGGCATGATTATCGGCGTGATGGCCGTAGTCGTGGTCTACTCGCTGATTCAGGGTTTCAACACTTATGTTGACGAAAAGATCGCCGGCATCGGCGCAAAGTCATTCAACGTTCAGCGCTTCAATCCTTTGGAAGACTTCAAGGATACCGACACGATCGCAGCAGCGCAGCGTCGCAACAAAGACCTGACAATGGAAGATTACGAATATCTGAAAGAGCGCGCTACGTTGATTGGAAAATTAGGAGCACGTGCGCGAGGTACCCCGGCGGAAATCAAACGCGGAGATCAAACGCTCGAAGACATTTTTGTTTCCGGCACTACCGCTGAGATCGCGGACATCGAAAATCGAGACATCGCCGACGGCAGGTTCATCGTCCAGAGTGAAGACGATGCGGCGCAGCGCGTTGCTTACATTGGCGCCGATGTGGCAACCAAACTTTTCCCGGTGGGGAATCCTTTGAGCCAGGAGATTTCGATTAGAGGATTACCTTATCGAGTAATTGGGGTTGAGGTCGCGCGCGGTACGGTCTTCGGAATCCCCCAGGACAACTTCATCCTGATACCCTTGAAAACCTATGCGAACAATTTTGGCGGTTTGATCCGGCAACGCTCGCTCTATTTTGTGGCAACTTCCAAGACCGACGATACTTTCAACGACGCCGTCGATGAAGCGCGGTTCCTGATGCGTGTGCGGCGTAAACTTGGTCCAAGCGAGAAAGACAATTTCGGCATCGTTACTCCAGACGCGATAACCGGGCTCCGTGATCGCCTGTTTGGCACAATCTTCATCGTCGCAATCGCAGTACCGAGCATTGCTCTGATTGTTGGTGCAATTGTCATCATGAACATCATGCTGGTGTCGGTTACAGAGCGCACTAAGGAAATTGGCATTCGCAAATCGCTCGGCGCACGTCAGATGGACATCTTGAAACAGTTTCTCGTTGAGGCCGTTGCCCTGTCTGCAATGGGTGGCATTATTGGCGTGGGCATCGCCTGGGTGATTGGTCGAGTCCTGACGGCAGTATTCTTTCCAACTTCGCTCTCCATCATCGCTGTGATTTTTGCAGTAGGCGTTTCCATGGGGGTTGGGGTCGCGGCCGGAGTTTTCCCGGCATGGAAAGCGGCACGGCTGGATCCGATTGAGGCTTTGCGAGCGGAATAGGTTTTGGTCCTTTTGGTTTTTGGCTTTTGGTATTTGACTGTTTTGAGCTTTGTGCTTTGTACTTTGATCGCTTTGGCTCCTGACGCGCCACGAGGGACGGTTCAAGTGGCATAACTAAAACAAAGCACAAAGTTCTAAGTACTAAGTTCAGATATCGATAGATTTCAAGGTTATGAAGATCCTACGAAGTGACATTTACGAAAACCTGCGGATGGCGCTCTCCACGCTCCTCGCTAACAAGCTGCGCTCGTTCCTCACAGTGTTCGGTGTCGTGATTGGTGTTATCACCGTGATGTTGATTGCCTCCATCATCAGCGGCATCGACGTTTCGGTAAAGAAAGAAGTCGAGTCGTTCGGCACTCGTTCCATCTTCATTAGTAAATTCTCTCCTGGCATCCAAGTTGGGCGGCGCTCGCGAGAGGAACGTATGCGCAAGGAACTGACATACGACGATGCAATCGCGCTCCAAACTCTGCCGACAGTTGAAATCGCAGTCCCCTTCCTCGACATTACGAATAACTTCTTTGGACAAAAGCTGCTTGTTTCCGGCGGCGGTAAGACTACGGCGGGAGTGGCACTGCAAGGCACGTTGCCGGAATTTGAGCAGGCCGGCACTCAGATAATCTCCGAAGGCCGTTTCTTTACTCAATCTGAGAATGACACCAAGCAGGACGTGTGCGTGATCGGCTCTAAAGTCGCGGATGACTTTTTCCCTTTTGGTTCACCGGTGGAACAAACGATCAAGATCGGCGCTGACGACTTCCGCGTCGTCGGGGTACTGCAAAAGCGGGAACAGTTTCTGATTAGTGGCGGCAGTGATGATCAAAACAACGTGATTTATCTGCCTTATGAAATTGCTCGAAAGCTCAAACCTAACGCCGACGACGTCTACATTATGGCTGTCGCCAGGGCCGGAATGATGGATGAAGCGAAAGACCAGGTGCGCGATATGTTGCGCGTGCGGCGCCAGGTTTCATTTTCAGCGCCTGATAATTTTGGTATGGAAACGGCGGAAAGTATCCTCGACAACTTTCGCTCCATCACCGCGGGTCTGGCGATCGCCATGGTTGTGATCTCGTCCGTGGGGTTGATGGTAGGCGGCATCGGTGTGATGAATATCATGCTGGTATCAGTGACCGAGCGGACGCGTGAGATTGGCGTACGCAAAGCGATTGGAGCTAAGCGCAGCGATATCATGTGGCAGTTTCTGATTGAGGCAGCAACGCTGACAGGAATCGGCGGCATCGTGGGCCTCTCAATTGGTTGGCTGCTCACACTGCTACTGAGTTTATTACTTCCTTCCTATGTGCCTCTCTGGGCGCCAATAGGCGGTCTTGTCGCGAGCGTTGGCATTGGTTTGATTTTTGGACTCTGGCCGGCGTGGAAAGCAGCGCGCCTCGATCCAATTGAGTCGTTAAGATATGAGTAGATAAATGTCCCCGCAGGGGACAGAGTTAATAGCCGTGGGCAACGCCCATGGTTCACATAACCAATAACCGCTTCGACCCTGAAAGGGTCGAACCTCACGAAAGGTTAATCAAGATGGCACTGATCAGAAGAACTTCATCGGAAAGTGACGTTCCAAAAAGAGCTGCTACAGCTTGAAGAATATGAGATTGAGTACGACGAGCGGTATTTGTGGAATTGAGTTCGACCCTTTCAGGGTCGGATTGATTACGCCGACGAATTCCGTGGGCGCTGCCCACGGCTATTAACTCGGTCCCCTGCGGGGACCATCAAGCGTTAGATTTCCGCCTTAATGACCTCGCGTTCTCTGCGTCTTGGCGCCTTGGCGGTAACGGCTAGCTGATAAAGCTCGGGAACAACGCCGTGATGATGGTCAGGAATATCAAGCCAAGCGTCCAAAACAAAATTGCAGTTCCCCACGCCGCACCCTTACTTACTTTCTGACCCCCGTGCTTCAGGCCCGTCGCTTTCAACCATAAGCCGTAGAACGACAGCAATCCGATCGCACTTGCCATAACGAACAAAACCGGATGCTCAGCAGGTGAAAAGAGCACTCCCAGGTTGTCCTGCACGAGTGACTCCTGGCCCATGATGGGGTGAATGTCGTCCACGTCCTTGATGAAGAGCAACGGTAGACTGATGAGTTTCTGAATAACGACGATTGGCACCGCTGCATAGATGATGCGCACACAAAGACTGCCAGAAGTTGATGCGACCGCCGAATACCAGCACACCGAGCATATAGAGAGCACCCATTAAGCTCATAAATGCGAAAGTCCCTACCACGCTCGCAATCGCAGTCCCAACACGTTGCACCGGATTCTTTGCCTGCTCGAGGCCTTCCTCGCGTTGCCGCTCAACAGCCTCAGGCGGTATCCAGGGAGTTTGCGCCATCTTGTCGGCCATGTAGTTGACGATGCGCTCCGGCGTCAGACGTTGCGTAAACGCGACGGAGTAAGCAATGTTCAGGCTCGCAATCAGAAGCAGGCCAGCCAACCATCTCGGATGAGAGCGCAGGTTTCGGAAAACGTTGGCAGGTTCATAGAAAACGCCGGCAATTCTTTGCAAAGCCGACATGGGCGGCGGCGCATCTGGGCCGGTTTTCGGCAAGCGAATAAAACTAAATGCAAACAGGAGTACGCCCCAGAAACAAACAGCGCCACCGCTACGGGCACCACCAGGAACAAAATTGGCGAAACCAGCAATTACAATTAGCAAACCCACTACAAATAAAATGATTGCCGGCTTCCGCAGAAATAGTGGCCGCGGCGCCGGTGGTTCACCAACTGGTGCCGGGAGGCGGCTGCGGGGGCGGTGATAAGGGTTCTGCTGGCGGCACAACATTTTGCGCGGGATTCATTTCGCTCATTAGGATTTTCCTCCACGAGAGAGAGGACGGGGAGACACGATTCCGTCCGCGGTAGTGTGTTTGGCTGGCTGCACTTTCGCTGCCTGATACGTCGCCGGCAAACTCTATGTTTCAGATCTTGGTGGGGTTTCAGACCTTAGCGGCGCAGTCTCCCAACCGGGAACGCGAATGCAGGCCACTTCGTGACCAGGCGCGACTTCACGAAGCTCTGGATCAATTCGCGCACAATCATCGATGGCGATGGGACAACGCGTGCGGAAGCGACAGCCTGAAGGCGGATTGATCGGCGTCGGTACGTCGCCCTGCAACACGATCCGCTCGCGGGTACGACTGGGATCTGGAACAGGGATGGCGGATAGCAAAGCCTGTGTGTAGGGATGCAACGGTTGCAAGTAGAGATTTTTCGCGCTGGCAATCTCGACTATGCGTCCGAGATACATCACCGCCACACGCGTCGAGATGTGCTCGACGACGGCGAGCCCGTGCGAGATGAAGAGATAGGTTAGGCCAAACTCCTGCTGAAGTTCCTGGAGCAAATTCACGACCTGGGCCTGCACTGAAACATCAAGTGCCGACACTGGTTCATCAGCAACGATCAGCTGCGGATTCAAGGCAAGCGTACGGGCGACGCCGATACGCTGCCTTTGGCCTCCCGAGAATTCGTGAGGATAGCGTTTACTGTAATCAGGGTTGAGTCCGACCCGGCGCAGCAACTCTTTCACACGCTCACGCCGTTCTGCCTTCGTTCCAATCTTGTGAATGATTAGCGGCTCTCCAATGATATCCCCGACCTTCATGCGGGGATTAAGAGAAGCATAGGGATCCTGAAAAACGATCTGCATTTCGCGGCGGAGCTGCCGCATCTCACTCTTTCCCAAGGTCAATACATTGCGCCCGCCGAAGTTCACCTCTCCGGAAGTGGGTTCGATCAAACGCAAGAGACAACGCCCGACAGTGGACTTTCCGCAGCCCGACTCGCCCACGAGGCCAAGTGTCTCGCCGCGCAGGATGTCAAATGAGACACCATCAACGGCGCGAACTACGTCGTCACTTCCTTCAACGGGGAAATGCTTCACTAGTCCGGTGACGGTGACGAGTTGAGCCGGTGCAGTGTTGGTTGGCGCTACCTGGTAATCAGAGCTCATTCGCTAATTCTAATTTTCCAGTTCTCATTTTTCATCTCGTTCATCATTTCTTGAGAACGGTTGCTTAAGTAGTTCTGTCTCAGTTGGCCCATCTCAATGGAAAATTACCAATTCAAATTGGAAGTGCAGTGCAACTGACGTCTGTCCAGTGATCGGTTGAATGTCAGCCAATGCTGCGCCGAAGGCGCGAAATAAGGTAGCCAGGGGCGAGTGCGAGCGCAGCGAAGCACGACGCCCCTGGACCTCGCTCGAACGAAAGCACTGAAAGTGCGACCTAACAGAGCTGTCTGAGTATTATGTCGCTCTTTCAGAGCTCTACCCATTAGGCGAAGAGCACCTGGGGCTACGCGCTTATCGCGCTCGCCCCTGGCTACCTTATTTTCGCGCCTTCGGCGGTGGCGATGACTGCCATTCAGCCGATCCGCTTAGGACGTTCAGTTGCACTTCCAATCTGAATTCGCGATCGACCAATGAAAAATGAGAAATGACTTATGGAAAATTTCTTTCTCAACTTCCAGGAGCTCGACCTTCTCCCGCGTGGTGATCTGCTGTGACAGCCGCCGCCAAATCAAACAATACACACCGCACCTTCACATCGCCCTCTAAGTCATAAAGCGGAATTTCACCTTCCTCACAACGAGGCAGGCGATACTGACAACGCGGAGCAAAATGGCAACCGGGCGGGAGGTCGGTAGGATTTGGGACCACACCTTCAATCGTTTCCAATCGCTCTTTTTTCGCGACATGCTCCATAGTCAACTTCGGTACTGAACGCAACAGGCCTTCGGTGTAGGGATGTCGCGGACGGGCAAATAACTCAGCCACAGGCGCCTCTTCAACGATCTTGCCCGTGTACATCACCGCAACGCGATCCGCAACTTCGGCAACTACGCCGAGGTCATGGGTTATTAGCAGTACGGCGAGCTCGCGTGTCTTTCGTAGATTATTCAGCAACTCCAAAATCTGTGCCTGGATCGTGACATCCAGAGCAGTAGTTGGTTCGTCCGCAATGAGCAGTTTCGGATCGCAGGCCAGTGCCATGGCAATCATCACGCGTTGACGCATCCCGCCCGACAATTGATGTGGATAGTCGCCTGCGCGGCGCGCTGGATCCGGAATCGACACTTCTTTCATCGCAGCGATGGCGGCGGCGCGAGCTGCTTTGCGATCGAGTTTGCGGTGCAGTCTCAACGCTTCCGCTATTTGTTCACCCACCGTGTAGACAGGATTAAGCGACGTCATCGGATCTTGAAAAATCATGGCGATGTCGTCGCCACGGATCTGTCGCATTTCTGATTCCGACAGGGACAAGAGGCTCTTACCATCGAACATGATGTCGCCGGAAACAATCTTTCCCGGCGGCGCAACGAGACGCATGATGGAAAGCGCAGTTATCGATTTGCCGCAGCCTGATTCGCCAACGAGTCCAAGCAACTCGCCGCCGTCGAGATGAAAACTCACTCCGTCGACCGCGCGCACGAGTCCGGCGCGGGTTTGAAAGTAGGTGCGGAGATTTTGAACTTCGAGGAGGTGTGGCATCTTCAACTAAGTATAAGCACGTCACACTGCAAGAGAAAGGAAAACCAAATTCTGGTAGTGATGCAGTTTTGGCAGTAGCTTAAGAATCCTAAGGTCGCAGCCACTCGGTACAGTACCGGAGAAGTCGCACCCATTTGACGGGCAGACAGTCAGTACCATAACGCGGTAGCGTCGGGTCAAGATCAGCCAACACTCAAGATCGACATATCACGAACGCGTGGGACGACCCGACGCTACCGCGTTACGGTACTGACTGTGACCCACTGAGTTGAGTGACGCGTCATGTGACCCGACGCTACCGCGTTACGGAACGACTGTCTTGTCACTGAGTTGAGTCACGGGTGAGACGACCCGACGCTACCGCGTTGCGGTACTGACTGTCTTGCCGCTGAGTTGAGTGACGCGTGGGACGACCCGACGCTACCGCGTTACGGTACTGACTGTCTTTCGACATTACAATCCCAACTTATCCATCCGGGCGTTCTCGCGCTCACCATCTTCCGCAGGATAGCGCAGAGACTTGGCAATCGTTCCCTTCTCTTTGGCCAATGACCAAACAATGCTCTCGCCCGCAGGTAAGACTTTCGGTTCAGCTTTGAAGATCGGATCGCGAAAAGCATCTTCCACATCGATCAACTGCCAGCCCTTGCTCTTAAACATCTGTAACAGATCGCCGAGGAAAAGGCCGTTGAGCAAATTGAAGTGCGTTAGGATTGTGTGCTTCACCGCACGTCCCAATACTTTGTGCGCAAGTGCGTCGTAGTATTGCGCTCGATCCCACATGTGTCCCAGATAGAAGTCACGATAAGGAGTTAAGTCGGGCTCCGGATCCTTCTTAAGTCGCGCTGTCAGTCGCTGGTCAACGATCCAATCTGAGTTATCAATCGTGACATGGCCATTCTTATAACCATGCCTCGCCAGAACTCTTCTGATGTCGTCTCTTTTTTGCGCCGTTTCGCCTTCTTTCAACATTGGAAAGCGAAATACCTTCTGGAAGCGAGGAAACTCTTTCAGCAGACCCTCAGCCCGCAGGATATCCTGTTCATAATTCGAGGCGGTCATGGCGGGATTATTGTAGTTACGGTGAGTATAAGTGTGGTTTCCGATTAAATGTCCGGCTTCACTCCAGGGCTTTAGAAGAGCTTTTCCTTCCTCGTTGTCGATATTTCGTCCCATTACGAAGAGGGCCGCTTTAAGCGAATGCGAATTCAGCGTTGCGAGTATCGCCTGATTCCGTTCGCTGGCAGATAGCTTTACTGCATTACCCCAATTGAAATCGTCCATCGTAACGGCGACTTGCGGACGCTTAGCAGGAGATGTCGAAACCTTATCGACACCGGCCAAGCCCAGAAGTAACGCAGTCATCCCCAGACTCTTGTTGAAGCTTCTTCTGTTCATGAATCATATCTCAAATAAAAAGGCCTCTAAGCTGACTTTAGCATAGAGGCCTTTTGCCGAAGGTATGGCGCAGAGTCGAACTCACAAAGTGCCGCGCGGTGGCGCCTTGGGATCCGTTCTGCCTTCATCGATAGCCTGCAATGGTCTGAACGTCTTGCGCGGCGCACGTTGTGGCGCACGTGGCGGCGATGGTGACGTTGGCGGGGTCAACGCCTCGACGTTTACGTAAAAACGGAAGACGCCTGTTTGCTGCACACCGAGCAGGAAGTGCACGTCGATGCTATTCCCGGAAGCGAGTGGTGTTCCCAGGGTGACGGTGCCCGCCGACAGACTTGTGTTTAAGCCACCTCCATTGGATTGCACCGGGGGCTCTTCGCGGGTCAGGCCTTGAACAGTCAGCGCACTGCCACCTGCGGTTGACACTGAGATCGTCGGCGATGTCAGCACGCGGAGATCTGCTGTAGCCACAGGCGCGCCCGTGCCTCCAGTCAGAGTGCTGATGTCGACGACGCGGAAACGCAGGCGTGTAACTGGTTGCCCAGTGTTATTTGTGAAGCGACGTCGCAGCGACAGGGTACCAAAATTCGAGAGGTTTGCCGGGTTCGGCGTAGTGTCTCGTACACGCGCACATGCAAGCGTCGGAGTGGTGCAACTAGCCGGACTGCCGACATCGATTTGGGACGCCCTGATCTGCACGTTGCGTTGACTCGGACTCGCGAGGTTTTCCGGACCGGGGGCGCCCAAGGGAGCGCCAAAGTCAGGATTAACGGACGTGAGTACAAAATCGCTCTCGTTGTCTCCGGTGTCCTGTGGCAGTCCAGTCGCCATCGAGCGCACCTGAAAATAGTTTGTGCCAGACGAGCTAACCGGGAATCTATTCAGACCGACCTCGCGGTAGAGGGGGGGCACGTTGACAAACCCGACGGCATCAAGCCGGTTAGCGAACGTGAAGTTTGCTGGGTTGGCTGTGTTAAAAAGCGCAACGCCCCCGCCTGAGACCAGCGGTATGTCTGTTGTGTAGGTAACGTCACCGGCGGCGGCTCCTGGTCCACCGTAGTCGGCTAACGAGTACCCAAGAGAGTTCACTCCCAGGAAGTGGCCACGTGCAGGGATGACAGTGCCCACAGGCACAACAAAACGCGTCAAGCCATCAGCTGCGACGAGGGCCCAACCCGCCGAGCCGTCCGTCGTTGTAACCGTGAGAGGGGCATCAGTGTTGTTGTATAGCTCGATGTATTCGTCGAGGTTTGCGTTCGCACCCTGGTTGTCAACGCCGAAGCGAAACTCGCTGATGAGCATGTTGCTGACTGGCGGGCAGCCAAAGCCGCTGACAGTCAACGTGAAGGCAGGGCAGCTCCCGAGGGTACTGATGTTATAGACGACGACGTTGAAATCTGAATTTGCGGCAACGTTGAAAGAGTAGGAGCGAGATGGATTTGGACTCGCGCCAATGTCGCCGAGATAGTTCATGCTGATGTCGAAGGGGTTGTAAGGCGCGTAAGCGGCGCTGAAAAGCCCAGCGCATGAACCCGCGTCTAAGGTGACCGTAATGCACGCGACCGCGTTAGTATTGTTAGAAAAGCTGTAAATTTGCGCGTTCCGAGTGTTTGTATCGGCAATCCCGGGAAAAGCTTTCGCGGCACCGCAACTGCTCGCGACACCATTTCCAATCAGCCTGCCTGTTTGCGGAAAGCCAGTTTCTGTTGAGCCATTAATCGTCGTGGAGCCCGTGCATGACTGTGCGCTAACAAGCGATTGCCCGCCAGCGATGAGGCTCAGAGTCATCGCCAGCAGGATCCTTGCAGCGGTGGGATAAGCAGTGAGAAAAGGCATTACTAATTCTCCAAACGAACAAATTGTCAGGCGTGTGCCGAGGCGAATAATTAAACAGGGGAGACGAGGCTGAACCACGGCCGGCGAAAGGATATTATCATCGCGATCAACTGACCGGCCAGAAAATTGTCGGATCCCAGGCCGGGGTGGTGGGCGAGGGTAGGTTGCGGCATCTGGAAGAAGTTAAGCAGTGATAGCTTCGCGATATTCACCCCAGACGCTTCGCAAGCAGTTGCTAATCTCGCCAACAGTGACCTGCGCTTCGACGCAATCGAGAAGTCGCGGTAAAAGATTTTCGGTTCCCCGCGCGGCATCTTCCACTTTCCCTAATGCTCGATCCGCGCCAGCCGCGGCGCGGCGCGCTCGTACCGCACGCACTCTTTCTACCTGTGCGCGCTCAACGTCAGCATTGACTCTTAAGATTGGCATCGGCACAGCTTCATCCATCTGGTGTTTATTGACGCCCACTACAACGGTCTCGCCGCTTTCAATTTCCCGTTGGTAGCGATACGCAGACTCCTGAATCTCTCGTTGCACATATCCGGATTCAATCGCTCGCAGCATTCCCCCCATCGCGTCAATCCTGCTCAGATACTCGTTAGCCTTTATTTCAATCTCAAAAGTGAGTTGTTCAATTGCATACGAGCCCGCTAACGGATCAACCGTATCGGCGATACCGGATTCATTAGCAATGACCTGCTGCGTACGCAAGGCGATGCGGGCTGCTTGTTCGGTCGGCAATGCTAAGGCTTCGTCCATAGCGTTTGTGTGCAGAGATTGCGTGCCGCCAAGCACTGCAGCCAGCGCTTGAATTGTGGTTCGCACGATATTGTTCTCCGGCTGTTGCGCAGTTAAGGACGAACCTGCGGTTTGGGTATGGAACCGCAACATCAGCGAACGCGGATCACGGGCGCCGAAACGATCTCGCATCGTGCGGGCCCAAAGACGTCGCGCGGCGCGAAACTTGGCAATCTCTTCCAGTAGGTTGTTGTGCGAGTTGAAAAAGAAAGAAATGCGAGGCGCAAAATCATCCACCTTAAGACCTGCCTGCAGCGCCGCTTCAACGTAGGTAATGCCGTCAGCGAGAGTGAAGGCTACTTCCTGAACTGCCGTGGAGCCGGCCTCACGAATGTGATAGCCGCTGATGGAGATCGTATTCCAGTTCGGAACTTCGCGCGCGCAGAAAGCAAAGGTGTCAGTCACAAGACGAAGCGATGGTGCAGGCGGATAGATGTACGTGCCGCGCGCGATGTATTCCTTGAGAATGTCGTTCTGCAGCGTCCCCTTAACTTTATCGAAAGAAATATTCTGGCGGCGGGCGACGGCGAGATAGAGACACAAAAGCGTCGCTGCAGTCGCATTGATGGTCATCGACGTGGAGACCGTGTCGAGCGGAATTCCCTCAAAGAGCCGCGACATGTCGTCGAGCGAATCGATTGCTACGCCGACTTTCCCCACCTCGCCCGAGGCCAGCGGGTCATCCGAGTCCAACCCAATCTGCGTCGGCAGATCAAAAGCTACGGAAAGACCCGTAGTTCCCTGCGCCAGCAGGAATTTGTAGCGAGCGTTCGATTCTTCGGCCGAGGCATAACCTGCATATTGCCGCATCGTCCAGAAGCGGCGGCGATACATGTTGCTATAGATGCCGCGAGTAAACGGAAACTCGCCGGGTGCGCCCAGGTCCTGGTCGTAGTCCAGCGGAGAAGTGTTCTCGGGATTGAAGTCGACTGGCAACTCGATTCCAGAGGTGGTTTGGAAACGTTCGCGGCGCTCGCTGTCTGTCTTCGCTGCCATCGGACCTAGTGTATGACGTAAATCAGGTAGTGGGTAGGGGGCGGTGGGCGGAAAGTCCAATGGCCAAGGTCCAATGGCCAAGGTCCAATGGCCAAGGTCGCCAGTCAAAATTGACATTGGACATTGGACATTGGACATTGGACTGCCACATGGAAACAGTAACCGTTGCTAAACGAGGTGCGGACCGCTTGCGCCAGGGACATCTGTGGATCTACCGCAGCGATGTTCTCGACACTGATGACGCGGGTGGCGGCTCTGTTGTAAGGATTGCAGATCAAAAAGGCAACCTCGTGGGCCAGGCGTTTTTCAGTGATTCGTCGGAAATCACTTTGCGACTGCTGACTCAATCGAATGAGGTTATTGATCGGGAATGGTGGCGCGCTCGACTACACACCGCCGCGTCCAGAAGAACCACTATTGCCGCTGAAACAAATGCCTACCGGCTGGTGTATTCCGAAGGCGACCTGCTTCCTTCACTGATCATCGATCGCTATGACGACGTCTTGGTGATGCAGAACCTGTCGCAAGGCACGGAAGCAATCAAGTCATTCCTTGTCGAATTATTGGTAGAAGATTTTGCGCCCCGCGCGATCGTCGAAAGGAACGATGTCAAGGTTCGTTCATTCGAAGGATTGAAGTTGGTAGCGGGTACACTGTTTGGCACGCCTCCGGAAGAGCTAGAGATAACCCAACACGGCTTGCGATTTCTTGTAGCTCCGTTGGCGGGACAAAAGACTGGGTCTTTTCTCGATCAGCGAGAAAATCGACTGGCTGCGCGCAACCTCGCCCATGGTCGCGGCTTAGACTGTTTCACCTTCAATGGCGCCTTCGCACTACACCTGGCCGGCGCCTGCGATACCGTTACCGGAATCGATATCTCGGCAGATGCCGTTTCGGTTGCGCGCCGCAACGCCCAACTAAACGAGATGAGCAACATCGAATTTCGCGAGGCAAATGTCTTCGACGCCCTGCGAGAATTCGAACAGGCCGGAGAGCGCTTCGATACGATAGTGCTGGATCCGCCGGCCTTTGCGAAGAATCGCACGAGCTTGAAGGCCGCGGCGCGCGGTTACAAGGAAATAAATCTGCGCGCCTTAAAACTGCTGAACCCAGGCGGGATTCTAGTTACGTGCACGTGCTCGTACCACATGTCTGAAGAACTGTTTCTCGGCTTGCTGGACGCGGCCGCTAACGATGCTCATCGTCGCGTACAGATTGTCGAGAAGCGCACGCAGTCGAGCGACCACCCAATCCTACTGGGGATGCCGGAAACTTATTATCTGAAATGTGTGATCGCGAGGGTGATTGAGTGAGGCTGAACGTCGCAGCTTAACTTAGATTTTCCGCTTTAGTTGAAAAGACGAAAAGAACTTAGCGCCATTTGGAACGCTTTCTTGCCCAGGAGGAAACACGTAGCACAGCAGATAGGGTCTTTTACCCACAATGAAAACCTGCGACTTAAAAGCGATCCTCGCGCTTTCGCCGGTAAACTCAAGACCCTGATAACCGCTCAGGGTAATTTTTTTCGACGTCAAAAGCTTGCCGTTTACCGTCTTGACCAGGTTGTCGCGGTTTGCTTCCAGTTCTTTCACCGGGTCGAAATTAAACTTCGGGTCATAGTCAACCCAGCCGACAAGATAAAGTTCGGGGCTCGCCTTTGAAATGTACAGAATTGTTGTATAGGGGCCGTGCGGACTGTCCTGGGTCTTTTTCTCCTCCTGCGGTTCTGCCGGAAGCAGTACAGAGAAGCTCCCGGGGGTCGATTCAAATTTCATCCACGCGGATTGCTGGAAACCCGCTGCGAAACTGACCGCCGCCAACAACAGAACTAATACGAGAAAGCTCTTCATAGTGTCCTTAAATAATTGTTTGGGTGTTAAGAACTCTCCGGGCGTAACGCCGGAGCTAACTTCGCGAGCTGCCGCCGCGCACGCTCTCCGCAAGACGCTTCGCATCAGGCAAGGCTTCCAGCGCGCGCAAGACCTGCGGATCACTATCTAACAACACGCGGGCTCCGGCATCGTTGGAAAACGCTGCTGTAATAATTTCTTCTCGCAGCCTTAACTTCACGAAATCCAGCTCTTCATCAAGCTGCGCCGCTGTCAATTGTGATTCTGTGTCGAGTCTCACCCAAGTGCGGAATGCTTCCAACACTCGTTCGGTGATAGCGAACTCGCCCGGCCCTGGGATTTCGGCCATACTGGACTTTTTCGACCTTAAACGATTCCAATCCGGGCAGCAGTCCGGCCGCCAGTTGGCGCGTGAATTGAAAAGCCGCTTCCGCGACTCGCGCACGTTGAGGCGTGAAGTTCAAAGGCTTTTGATCTATATCCGGAGTGATGCCACCGCCTCCGTAGAAGACACGTCCGGCAGCAGTCTTCACAGCGGGGCCGACGGGGGTTAAAGCGGTCGGATTGATCGGAGTGGGCGCAGCCATCCCGTTTGGATTGGCTGGTGGGGACACTTGAGGCTTGTCATCGTCGTCGTTGTGTTTGACGAAATAATCGTAAAAGGCGCCACTTGAATATTCACGTTGCAGCGAGCGTCCATACGGCGTGTAGTAACGGGCCGTCGTCAACGTGAGTCCGGTATTAAATGGCAGTTGATAGACCCGCTGCACCAGTCCCTTTCCGAAGCTGGTTTCGCCAACCACCAATCCCCGCCCGTGATCTTGAATTGCGCCTGCTACAATCTCCGACGCTGAGGCTGTTCCACGATTGATCAATATTACGAGTGGGACATCCTCCGGTTCGACGCCGCTTGATTTGTAAACTATGGGCTCATTGTAATCGCCGCGACCTCTTACCGACACCACCACCTGACCTCGCGGCAGAAACTCGCTAGAAACGTCGATTGCCTGATCAAGGAGACCGCCAGGATTGTTGCGTAGATCCAAAACCAATTGCCGCATGCCCTGGCCTTTTAATTTGGTCAGCGCCTCCCGTAGTTCTTCATCCGTAGTGTGTTGAAAGCCGCCGGTGAGACCAACGTAACCAGTACCGGGCCGAACCATGTAGGCATTGCGAATAGACGGGAGTGGCACTGCGTCGCGCACCAGAGTGAAATCAAGAGGTGCTTCCGATCCGGCACGATCTACCTTGATCGTGACCGGTTTTCCCAGCCCGCCGCGCACATTCTTGGAGACTTGCTCGCTTGACCACTCGCGCGCGTCTTTGCCGTCGACCTCCAGGATCCGATCTCCATATCTCAGTCCGAGGCGGGCCGCCGGAGTGTTTTCTACGGCCGACTGAATGTAAACCCCATCGCGGTGTTGTACGATCGTGACGCCGATCCCGTAAAAACGTGAATCCTGATCTTCCTTAAGTTTTTTGAATTCGCTGAATGGGAAATACATGGAATGCGGGTCTAGCGTTGAAAGCATTCCTTGCACGGCCGCCTGAGTCGCCTTTTCGTAGTCGATCTCACCGACGTAGTTGGTAGACAGGAGCGTAACGGCCTCGTCGTAATCCTTTTCGATTTCTTCCGCCGGCTTGTCGTTTACCGGGCCGCCAATGGCGACAGTGCGGCGCAAACGTTTGGAGCTGCCAATCGTGCCGCCCAAAACTGCCGCAATCAAAATCAGGACGCCGGCAAAAATGATGAATTTCTTAGCCATTTAGGATTCGCTCGATTTAGATGCCACCGCCGTAAATCAGGTAGCCGCGGCCGCAGAAATATTAACACAGCGACGCGGTATCTCCTCGACAGCTGCGCTCGGCCGCTATGGTATATTGCCGCCAGACTGCGTAATGCGACTAACTGAATGCCTGCCACTCTTTCAATCGTCGTCCCTGCCTACAACGAAGGCATGCGGTTGCGAGAGTCGTTGCCAAGAATCCTTGCTTACCTGAATCAGGATTATTCCGGTTCCGAGCTAATCGTCGTTGATGATGGTTCGACCGATAACACAGCCGACGTAGCGAATGAAATCTTGACGAACTCTGCGAACGTAAGGACGGGAGTTCTCAGTTACCGACAAAATCTCGGCAAGGGCAGGGCTGTCAGGTTGGGATTGCTTGCGGCTCGCGGTGACGTCGCGCTCTTTACGGATGCCGATCTTTCGACGCCGATCACAGAAACTCCCAAACTGGTTGGACCGATTGAAGAGGGCTCTTATGATTTGACGTTCGGTTCGCGAGCGCTCGACCGCAAGATGATTGGCGTGCACCAGTCGTGGCGACGGGAACAAGGCGGGAGAGTTTTCAATTTAGCGGTAAGAATGGCGACCGGACTGCCCTTCTGGGACACTCAGTGTGGCTTCAAGGCATTTCGCATGGCGGTTTGCCGGCCCTTGATTGAAGGGGCAACTATCGATCGCTTTGGATTCGATGTGGAGCTAATCTACCTGGCTTATCGCGCAGGGCTGCGGCTGCGCGAGGTGCCGGTGCGCTGGGACCACTATGAAGGAAGCAAGGTAAATTTGTTCAACGACAGCTTTAAAATGTTGGCTGAGGTGGGCTTGATTCGGCAACAAGCGCGACGCGGCGTTTATGACAACGCAATTAAGGCAGCGCGGGATTTAGCTAGTTAGGTCTTTGGTCTTTGGTCTTTGGTCTTCGGTTTTTGGGTTTTGGTGTTTGGTTTTTGGTCTTGTTTGTTTGTGCGACAGGAAAGTAAAAAACGATCCACTAAATCACTCGAAGAAACACTAAGCATCTCCGTTGGCAACGAAACTCGAAAGCCGCCGCTCCGGAACGCGGAACTTGAAACTCGAAACTCGAAACTAATATGCCTGCCCGTTTAAACGTAAACATCGATCACGTCGCCACCGTCCGGCAGGCACGGCGCGCCCCTGAACCCAGCCTGGTCGCTGCAGCGATGGTTTGTGAACAGGCCGGAGCGGATGGCATTACTGTGCATCTGCGTGGCGACCGCCGCCATATTCAGGATCCCGATCTAACGATACTGCGAAGTTCAGTCACCACGTATCTCAACATGGAGATGGCGGCGACAGAAGAGATGTTGAAAGTAGCGCTCGAGGCGCGGCCAGACGCTGTGTCGCTCGTCGCCGAAAATCCCAACGAGATCACGACCGAGGGAGGTCTTAACGTCGTTGGCAATATGGCCATTGTGCGAGCGGCGGTTGGTCGCCTGCGACAAGCAGAATTCTTTGCCTGTCTGTTCATCGATCCTGATGAGCGCCAGATTCAGGCCGCACACGAAATTGGAGCACAACAAGTGGAGTTGTGTACCGCGGTTTACGCTGAAGCGACGTTGGGTGGGCGAGGCATTCATGGTGAGGGCGCCGGCCTCGCAGCAAAGGAGCTGCGGCGCCTACGGCAGGCAGCGGAACTGGCAGCGCAATATGGTTTGCGAGTAGCCGCCGGTCATGGACTGACTTATCGCAATGTCGGGGCTGTGGCCGCGATTCCGGAGATTTCCGAATTCAACATCGGTCACAACATCGTGTCTCGTGCGATTTTTGTGGGACTTGAACGCGCGGTGCGCGAAATGAAGGAAGTGATTGCCGGGGACAGCCAGCGCGCTGGCAGGCAAGATATCTTTTAGGCTGACGCTTTTCCCGTAGCGAGTTGCACGCGAACCTGCGCGCGCTCCAAATCAACTCGCGCCTGTTCAAGTTCTTCCTCAGTTCCCGTCCAGGCACTTAGTTGTTTCTCGACTCGTTCGCGAGTCGAGCGCGCTTGTGAGGCATCGATTTCTTCGGGACGCTCGGCAATTTCTGCTAGTACAGAAACGCGATCGTCCCGCACCTCCACAAAACCGCCGGACACATGTAGCTGCGAGGTTTTGCCGTCCCTGGTATAGCTAAGGACGCCAGTCTTGAGCTGCGAGATCAGCGGCGTGTGTCCCGGCAGGATGCCCAGCTCGCCGTTCAAACCGGGAATGGTGGCGGTATCGACTGCTTCTGAGAGCACCCGCCTTTCGGGTGTCACGACATCAAGTTGTAACTGATCAGCCATATCAAACCAATGATGAATGCGGAATGATGAGTGCGGAATGAGTCCTTCTATTCATGCATCATCATTCAGCGTTCATCATTATCCTTATCCCACCGCGACGGTCTTTGCTTTCTCCATTGCTTCCTCAATGGTTCCTACCATGTAGAACGCCTGCTCAGGTAGGTCATCGTGCTTGCCTTCTACGATCTCGCGGAAGCCTTTGATTGTGTCTTCCAGCTTCACGTACTTCCCTTCGAGACCTGTGAACTGTGCCGCAACGAAGAATGGCTGCGAGAAGAAGCGCTGAATCTTACGCGCCCGTGCCACGATCAATTTGTCTTCGTCAGAAAGTTCATCGAGACCAAGAATGGCGATGATGTCCTGCAGATCCTTGTAACGCTGTAGAATTCGTTTCACGTCCTGCGCCGCGTTGTAATGATCATCGCCAATCACACGCGGATCCAGGATGCGCGAGGATGAAGTAAGTGGATCGACCGCCGGGTAGATTCCAAGTTCGACAATTTGACGCGATAAAGCTGTGACGGCGTCGAGGTGCGCAAATGTCGTTGCTGGAGCGGGATCTGTGTAGTCGTCGGCGGGAACATAAACCGCTTGAATCGAAGTAATCGAACCAGTCTTTGTAGACGTGATTCGTTCCTGCATTTCGCCCATCTCTGTAGCCAGATTAGGCTGATAACCGACCGCGGAAGGCATGCGGCCGAGTAGCGCTGACACTTCCGACCCTGCCTGGGTAAAGCGGAAAATGTTGTCGATAAAGAGCAGCACATCCAGTCCCTGATCGCGGAAGTATTCAGCGACGGTCAACCCTGAAAGCGCCACACGCAGGCGCGCGCCGGGAGGTTCAGTCATCTGGCCGTAGATCAAGGCCACTTTCGATTGTCCCAGCGTCTTCATGTCGACTTTGGTTAGGTCGAATTCGCCGGTGTCGTGCATGTGCTTATTAAAGGCGTCGCCAAACTGAATGACCTGCGACTCAACCATCTCGCGTAACAAGTCGTTTCCTTCGCGCGTTCGCTCACCCACACCCGCGAATACTGAATAGCCAGAGCGTGCCTTCGCGATGTTATTGATCAATTCCATCACGATGACGGTTTTACCTACGCCGGCGCCACCGAACAGACCAATTTTGCCACCTTGGACGAACGGCTGAATCAAGTCGATAACCTTGATGCCGGTTTCAAACATCTCCAGCTCTGTCGATTGCTCTTCAAAACTTGGAGCGTGTCGATGGATGGGATAGCGCTCCGTGTGGCTCACTTCGCCTAGCGTATCTACAGGCTGGCCGATTACGTTCAATACGCGTCCCAGGGTCCCCTCGCCGACGGGCATTGTGATGGGGCCGCCCGTATCAATCGCTTTCATGCCGCGCACCATGCCGTCGGTGGCGACCATTGACACTGTACGCACACGCCCTTCACCGAGATGCTGTTGCACTTCGGCAATCACGTCGATTGGTGTTGGTACGTCGAAACCTTCAGAAACAATTCGTAGTGCTTGATAAATTGGCGGCAGGTGGTGCTCTTCAAATTCTACGTCGACTACCGGTCCGATAATCTGGACGACGCGGCCGGACACCTGGCCGTTAGTAACGTTCTCGCTGGGCGTAGCCATACTGTCTTTGAACTCCTCTTACGAACCCGATCAGGGCAAAAATTTGGCTGGATTAAAAGCCAGTCAAGATAACATAGGCCTCGAAGATGCGGCAAATTTGGGACACTGGTAAGTAGTCAGTGGCAGTTGACAGAGGGCAGTGGGCAGAGTCAGGCAGTGGGTAGTAGGCAGGAGGCAGGGGTCTCGGACGTTGGAACTCGAAACTTGGAACTCGGAACTCGAAACTTGAAACTCTGAAACTCGAAACTCGAAACTGCGATTTGAGCCTAACGACCTTCTTCCGAGTCGATGCGAATCTTCATACGCTGGAGAATCTGGACGTCTTCTTCAGTCAGATTCAACCCGGTAGCGTCATCATCTGATTCGTCGCTGTGAGGCCGCAATCCAATTTCCAATCGTAACGTCAGCTCCATCTCATAACCCGCAGCGCGCAACCGTTCGATTGCATCGGCAACCTTCGCTGAGTTTTCTACCGACTCATTAATTGCTGTGCCAATGTCACGAACAATTTCTTTGGCTTGATCGTTGATTTCCAAGATTCGCTGACCTTTCCCTTAAGCAACTCGTTCACAAGCAGTGTTGCGATTTATCGGCATGCTACGCGACCGACAAAACATGGTCAACAAATCATTCAGGGGTCGTCAAGCTTGAAATAGCTTCTTTGGTCAACTATCTTGGTGGTCCCCCATTTAGAAACTAACGAAGGAGGAATTCTCTAATGCCTGAAGTTGGAGAAATGGCTCCCGATTTTGAGTTGCCGAGCAACCTCGAGAAGGGGAAAAAAGTTAGGCTCTCAGATTTTCGGGGCAAGAAAAATGTCGTGATGGCATTCTACCCACTCGCCTGGACACCCGTTTGAACCGCACAGATGCCTGCGTACGAGGCCGACCTCGAACGTTTCGAAGGCTACGATGCTCAGGTCCTGGGCATATCTGTTGACAGCGTTCCGTGCAATACAGCGTGGGCTAAGAGTCTCGGCGGACTTTCTTACGATCTGCTAAGCGACTTTGAACCTAAGGGAGAAGTAGCCAGACTCTTTGGCGCGTACCGCCAAAGTGATGGCATCAGCGAGCGAGCCATATTCATCGTGGATAAGGAAGGCAAACTAGCTTTTAAAGACATCCATGACATTTCCGACCAGCCGGACAATGAAGAGCTATTTGAGGTGCTTCGAAAACTATGAACCGGTTTCGAGTATGAGTTAATGACTCTGTATACCGTTTCACGCAGGTCCCAGAACATTTTCCATACATCATTTGCCATTTGAAAAGAAGGCGGCTAATGACAATTGATAAATGTCAAATGATGTATGGAAAATGTTCTGGACTCTAAGCGTGAAAGTTCGAACCGGATACCCGGCACCTGGTACCTGCATCCATGGCCATTTCCCGAAAGTGCGTTCCCTTTACACCCTTCGAAGGCGAACTGGCGAAGAGTACTATCGCGCTTGTAACAGCCGGTGGCGTTCATAGAAAGGATCAGGAGCCCTTCAATATCGCCGATGAGCTCGGCGACCTTGGATACCGCATGTTTGCTGAAGACATCGCTGCGGCAGACCTCAAAGTTACTCATCATCATTACGATCACTCCGACGCAGACAAAGACATCAACGTGGTGTTTCCGATCGACGTCTTAAGAGACCTGCAGGAAGAAGGGTTCATTCGCGATGTGGCGCGAAAGCACATCGGATACATGGGCTACACGATGCAGCTCAAAGCGATGTATGAAGGAACAGCGCGTGAGATTGCCAACGAAATCGACAAGGGCTCGCGCGCCGACGCCGTGGTCTTGACCGGAGGCTGACCAAGCGTTTGTCACCGCACGGTCGTCGCGGTTCAGCGAGAAATTGAGATGAAAGGGATTCCCACAGTTTTGATTACAGTGAGTCCGGAAGTCTCAGCCCAAATGCGACCACCGCGGGCTTTGTATCCAAACGGCTTCAAAATTGGCAATAGTCTTGGCAAACCAGGTAGGCGTGAACTACAAAAGACGGTGTTGCGAGAGGCGCTGTCGTTGCTAACTCTGGATACGCGACCGGGAGCGATAATAACCCGGGACTTTCCCGATTACGGCGAGTATCACGAACCTCCACGCGTAAGAAAGTAGCTACGAACAAATCATGCAGAAGACAATCGGAATTCTGACGGGCGGCGGCGATGCGCCAGGTTTGAATGCCGTGATTCGCGCTGTCGTAAAAACCGCAACCGGAAAGTTTGGGATGCGCGTGATCGGCATTGAGGACGGCTTTGAAGGACTGCTTAGCGAAACGAAGACCCGCCCGCTATCGCATTCTGACGTGCGTGGTCTGTTGCCACGCGGCGGGACGATCCTCGGCACACGCAATCGCGGAAGATTTGTCGAACATTCCGCTGCGGGTGTTTCATCGACCTCTGAAGCGGTCTACCAGGAAGCGGCGTCGAATATAGAAAAACTCGGCATCACGGCGCTGCTCGTGCTCGGGGGTGAAGGAACATTACAAATCGCAGCGGAATTCGATAAGCGGGGAATTCCTGTTGTGGGCGTGCCCAAAACCATCGACAACGACCTGGCTTGCACTGAACTAACATTTGGATTCGTCACCGCTTTAGACATCGCTACTGAAGCTCTGGATCGACTGCATACCACGGCCGAGTCTCACGACCGCGTAATGATACTTGAAGTAATGGGCAGAAACGCCGGCTGGATTGCACTACATTCCGGCATTGCGGGTGGAGCTGATGTAATTCTGATTCCCGAGATTCCTTTCTCGATGGATTCAGTTGCGGAGAAAATTCAAGCTCGCGAGAGTGGTGGCTCGAATTTCAGCATCATCGTCGCAGCTGAAGGAGCGGTAGAAAGCGGTCACGCCCAGATTTTTCAGGATAGCGGCGATCTGCAACATGCACCGCGGCTGGGGGGCATTGCCCAGTACTGTCGCAGTAATCTCGAAACCCTCACCGGCAAAGAGACGCGTTGTGTGGTGCTGGGTCACCTGCAACGCGGAGGACGCCCCAACGCATTCGATCGGATGTTGGCGACGACTTACGGCGCCTGCGCCGTTCGGGCCCTGGCTGAAGGGCAACACGGCATGATGGTCGCACTGCAAGCTGGTGACGTCGTCACCGTGCCAATTTCAGAAGCGGTCGCTAATGTGAAGACCGTCCCCGCTAATGGCCAGATGGTTACTACGGCGCGCGACACGGGAATCTCATTTGGCGCGCCGGATGAGGCTAAGTATCACCATTTGGTCTAGAATGTCAGCGAATCAATCAATTGGGAGCAGTTAGTTGGCCACAGAGATTAAGCAAAAACTGCAGACGGAACTCGATTCACTGGAATCGGAGTTGCGAATTCATCTGCCAAAGGAGATTAAGCGCGCGCTCGAATTTGGCGACTTGCGCGAAAACTCCGAATATCACGCGGCGCTTGACCGCCAGAACATGGTCAAGGCGCGCATCAGGGAATTACGGCAGCGAATCAGTGAGATCGCCTCAATCGATGTCAGCAAAGTGCCCCGCGACAAAGCGTCTTACGGTTCGACTCTGATTCTTTATGATGGCGAACGTGACGAGGAAGTCACTTATCGCCTCGTCACTCCGGAAGAAAGCGATCCCCAGCAGGGTTTAATCTCGACTACTTCACCCGTCGGTCGCAGTCTGATGGGAAAACAAGCCGGCGACGAGGTAGTTGTCCGAACCCCGGCTGGAGCGCGCAACTTTGAGATTCGCCAACTAACCACCCTGCACGATGAACAAGCCTTAAACGGCACAACCGAGTAAATTGGAGCATTTCGGACCAGGACCAAAACCGGCAAGTAAAGCCTTGACACCGCGGCGCCCTGCTCCCTAAAATCCGCCGCTTATCCCCCGCTGAATAGTCGCCAATTCAGGGACTAGTAAGGAGAGTTTCCAGCAGATGTTTGTGGATGGCATCGGTCGTGGCGCGCAACGAATCATCGACGCGATGGTTCGCTGGCTCGCGGTCGGTCATATCAACCCGAACATACTGACATTGATCGGCGTTTCACTGAACGTTGGTTGCGGCCTGCTTTTTGGCTTTGGCGAATTTTTTTGGGCCGGAATCGTCCTGATAATCGCCAATCTCTTTGATATGCTGGATGGCCAGGTGGCTCGCCTTTCTGGGCGGGTAACTAGGTTCGGCGGATTTCTGGATTCGTCTCTGGACCGGCTTTCTGACATGGTGGTTTTTGTGGGCCTGATGGTGTTTTATGCCCGCGATACTGCGTTTCACTCGACCTTAAACGTTTTTCTGGCCGGTGCAGGCTTAATGGGCTCAGTTATGGTAAGCTACGCCAGCGCCCGGGCGGAGAGTTTGATACCTAAATGCGATGTCGGCTTTCTCCGGCGCCCGGAGCGTGTAGTCCTTTTTATTATTGGCGCTTTAAGCACTCATCCAGGTTCGAACAACTTTTTTGCTAACCGAATGCCGGCAGTCCTGTGGGTTTTGGCCGTCGGCTCCTACTGGACGTTCGCGCACCGCATGTACCATACGTGGCGGGAACTAAATAAAGTTACTACTGAAGCTGAGGGAAAGACTGTCCCGGCCTCGATTTCTGCATCTAACACCGGCTCGGATCGACGAGCTGAGCAGCCATTGACACACAAAGCAGGCTGAACCGAGACCCGATTATGGTGACGCAAGAACTGAGACACGCTACTCCAAGCTTGAGAAAACAACTATCAACGATCTGTCCGTGTTGTGGCTTTAAGTTCGCGCGTTCGCTGGCAGACGGTTGTGAGAGTTGTGGCGCACAATCGATTGGAGAGGCACTGCCCCGCCCGGAAAACGAACTTCCTTCCTTCGGCCGCTCATTGCTGTTGGCAGTTGTAGGGTCGGCGATGGTTATCGCCTTCCTCACGCAAACAATCATCGCGCTGGTTCAGAAAGCTTCCGGCTCATTAAGTTTTTGGACGGTGGTTGCGGCAGCAGAAACCGCAGCTTGGCGTTTAAAGTGGGTTGCTATCCCAGTCACAATTCTGGTGCTATGGGCGAATCGTAAACTCTACCGCTCGATAGCTGACGCTCCCTTGCGTTTTTGTGGTCGTCGCTATGCCCGTGTGGGTTTCGTGGCATCAGCTACGATTCCGGTACTGATTGCCGTGCTGATTGGCGTGACGGTGCCCGAACGTTTGCGGCAACGTCAGGGTCGCATACAGGCTGAAGTTCAAGCTCGGGGTCTAACGATTCGCTCGAGCGCTGAATGAGTATCAACTTAAGTTTGAGACGTTGCCGACAGATCTGAAGGATCTTTCCCGCCTTCCTGACGAAGATGGTTCAATCGCTGCTGCTTTGGCAAATCTCGACGTGAGAGGCTACAAAGCAACTTCTGAAATGGCAGCGTTGCCCTCAAAGGAACCCCGTCCCTTACGCGGCGGCGTGATCATGAATGCTTCGATTAACTCCACAAGCGACGATGCGCCTTCTGAAGGTCTGACGTTCACCACTTACGACTTGCCTCTTGCTGGTGAAGATAAGCTGTTTAATACCGAAGATGACCTGATCGTTCGTGACGGTGTGATTTGGAAGGCATCGGAAGTCGTCCGCCGCACCACTGCGAAGGCGCCCGTTCGGCCTTAGTTCATTTCTCAATTCTCATTTTTCATAATTGATTTTTCATTTTGTGGGAAGACTGTCCGTTGCTTTCTGACTTCGCACGTCGGACCGGCTTCCTGCTTCTGACTTCTGTCTTCTGACGTCTGACTTCAATACCCTTGTTCAAAAAGATCCTAATTGCCAATCGGGGAGAAATCGCGGTGCGCATCATTCGTGCTTGTCGCGATCTGCACATCTCTCCAGTCGCGGTTTACTCCGAAGCGGATAGAGACGCTCTCCACGTTAGAGTTGCTGATGAAGCGGTGTGTATTGGTCCAGCGCCGTCCAGCCAAAGCTATTTGAATATAGAGGCAATCATTGCTGCAGCCAGGAAAACTAACGCCCAGGCAATTCATCCCGGTTACGGGTTCCTTGCTGAGAATCCTGAATTCGCTCGCGCCGTCGCGGCCTCAGGCATAACTTTTATCGGCCCTGATGCGGAAGCGATGGAGGTAATGGGCTCGAAAACTTCTGCACGTAAAGCTGCAATCTCGGCGGGCGTCGAAGTTGTTCCCGGGACTCTTGAGGCTCTGCAGTCATTTGCCGAAGCCAGTGCCACGGCGGAAAAATTCGGCTATCCGGTAATGCTCAAAGCTTCTGCCGGTGGTGGTGGTAAAGGAATGAGGCTGGTTACCACGCCGGCGGAATTGCGTTCTGCCTTTGACACAGCACAATCGGAGGCTGCCAGTGCTTTCGGAGACTCCGCGCTTTATCTTGAGAAAGCGATTGAACGACCTCGTCACATCGAAATCCAGGTCTTCGCGGATACCCAAGGCAACGTCGTTCACCTGGGCGAACGCGAGTGTTCAATCCAGCGACGTCATCAAAAAGTTGTTGAGGAATGCCCATCCCCGATTAATGACCCCGGCCTTCGCGAACGCATGGGTACTGCAGCGGTGAAGATTGCCCGCGCTGTGAACTACACCGGAGCCGGAACTGTTGAGTTTCTTGTCGCCGACGCCACGCGCGACTTTTATTTCCTGGAGATGAACACCCGTTTGCAGGTCGAACATCCCGTAACTGAACTTGTAACCGGAATTGATTTGGTGCGCGAACAAATCACAGTTGCCGCCGGCGAACCGCTGTCGTTTAAACAAGAAAATGTGCATTGGCGTGGTCACGCGATCGAATGCCGCGTGTATGCTGAAGATCCCCGGAACAACTTTTTTCCTTCGCCTGGTCGCATTACTTCCCTTCAGACCCCGGCAGGTCCCGGCATTCGCGATGACAGCGGCGTGGACGCGAATTCCGAAGTGTCGATTCATTACGATCCAATGATTTCGAAACTGGCTGCCTGGGGCGCCAACCGTAACGAAGCCCTCGATCGCCTGCGACGTGCTCTCGATGAATACCATGTCGGCGGAATCAAAACGACCTTGCCTTTCTTTCGGCAGATTGTTCGCGACTCTGAATTTATCGCGGGCAAACTCGACACCGGCTTCATTGAACGATTTCAGGAACGGCTCGAGCGAGCCTTCGCTGTGAACACTGAGTCAAACTCCGAGGAAGTCAGTATCGCGTTGATTGCTGCCGCGCTGCAGTACGCGCAACAGCAGCAGCGGTCAACCCAAAATCACGAAGCTGAACAGGCGCAGACTCGCTGGAAGATGTCAGGGCGCGCCGCCGCGCTTAACGCTCGCAAGGTGATCGACGATCGCTTCGCGCGTCGCAAAGGTTCGCGCAAATGATGAAACTTAAGGCTGAGATCAATGGACGGCAGCATGAATTGCGGGTGCGGCGCGAGGAGCGACTCGTATCGGCGGAAGTCGATGAAACTAGTTACAGTCTGGAGGTTCACAATCCTGCTGCCGGCGAATTCTTGTTGCGCAACGGGACAACTGTCTTTCATTGTCGTGTAGAAACTGCTGGCAAACACGCTCGTGTGTTCAATGTGAACTTACGCGGCCAAAACTACGAAGTTAAAATAATCGATCCGAAACGCTTGCGCGGGTTGCAGAGTTCCGGAGGCCATGACGATCGCTCCGCGCAGATCATCGCACCCATGCCCGGTAAGGTTGTGCGGCTGCTGGTGGAAGTTGGCGCGCAGGTTGAAGCAGGCGCCGGAATTGTTGTGGTTGAAGCGATGAAAATGCAGAACGAAATGAAATCGCCTAAGGCGGGCGTCGTGACCTCATTGAATGTGATCGACGGCGCGACCGTGAATGCCGGCGATGTCTTGGCAGAAATAGAGTAAGGGATGAGGGTCGCGGGGACGCGGGGACACTGAGAGACGGAGACGCGGGGACACGGAGACGCGGGACGCGGGGACGCGGGGACGCGGAGACGGGGGGACGGGGAGATGGGGAGATAAAATTGAATAAAGAGTACACCGAAGAGAACAAGCCAGAGTCGGCCGAAGTCTCCGCCTCCCCGCATCCCCCCGTCTCCGTGTCGCCGAGTCCCAGCCTCTCCGCGTCTCCCCGTGCCCGTCTCTCCGCGTCCCCGCATCCCCGCGTCGCCGAGTCTCGTATCTTGCTTTGGGACATTGATGGCACTTTGATCCGTTCAGCACGGACTGGCGCGTTCAAGGACTACACCATTCCAATGCTCGAAGTAGTATTCGGGACTGCAGGACGACTCGCCGAAATGCAGGTTTCTGGTATGACCGATTTGCAGATCGTCGCCGAGGCTTTGCGCGACGAGGGATTCACGCCGCAGGACATAAGCGACCGCATCGATCATCTGCGTGAACGGTATATGGAAGAGATGAAGCGCGCTACCGGAAATGGCGAAGAGTTTTTTGAGTTATTGCCCGGCGTCCGCGAAACCCTGCAAGCCATCGCCGCCGAACCTCGTTATCGTTCTGCACTGCTGACCGGGAACATTGAGCCGGCGGCTTATTTGAAAATGGAGCTGATGGGTCTTACGGAGTTTTTCGACTTGCCCGGCGCCTTTGGTGACGAGTCGCACGATCGGCGAGATCTGCCGGTCCTTGCCGCGGATCGAATCAGGCAACATCTCGGACTCGAGCTTGATCCGCACCAGTTCATCGTCATCGGCGACACGCCCAACGACATCGCCTGTGCCAAACATTTCGGGGCGCGCTCGCTGGCGATCGGCACCGGCAGGTTATATAGCACTAGAGATTTGCTTGAGTGTGAACCCGATGCCTTTATTCCGAGTCTTGCCGATCCGGTTAAGGTATTAGAGGTCTTGCATAAATTGTGAGCTTGGGATCGCCGGCCTCCGCTCTGGGATCGCAGGCTGAAAGAAATAAGGTTTCTGATGCCAGATGTCAGTTTTTGGGCTTTGCCCTCCGGTGCCCGGTAAGTCTCTGACTTACCGTGAAGTCCGCTTTCATCTTAATAGCGAGGGCTAAGCCCTCGCTTGGGATCATAAAAGCAATCGCTGCCGGTAAGTCGGAGACTTACCGCGCACCGGAGGGCAAAGCCCGAGCGGAGGGCCGCGCTCCGACGCGGCTTTCTAACCCGGCCGACGCTTCTTCTTATAAATCGCTTTAACTGTCGAGATAACTGCTTTCGAGTTCCCACCCATCGAAACAGTTTCTCCGAGCTTTCGCGCATCGTCGCGAGCGAGTGCGAGAGCGCGCCTGAGAAACTCGCGAATCTCGGGTCGACTCAAGTCTGCTTTAGTTTTGAGCGAGATGTGACGAATTCGTTTGCCGGTTCCTTCAAGCACACCCCCGGGATCGCTTAAGAGGGCACCCTGATTAAAACCGAGGTTAACGTTGCTGGTGTAAACGGCAATGTGACAAATGCCATCGCCAAACCGTTCGCTTGACCCGTAACCAATCGCGACCGCACTGTAAGCGTCGTAAATGTTCTCATGACAGGGCGCGAGTTCGTCGATCACAATCGCGCGCAGATCCAGCGCCAGCTTTTGAATCGCGCGGTCGTAAGGCTTCAGAAAGTTGACCAGTTCAGCTGGGGGTTTGTTAGGCATCTTTGAAAGTTTCGAGTTTCAGGTTTCGAGTTTCAAGTTCGAGTTTCATGACAACTTGAGTTAATAGACGCAAACTTGGGACTTCAGACCTTGAAACCTGAAACTTCAAACCTGAAACCTGAAACCTATTCTCTGTCGTTTCGCTTCCATTCAGGTCGTAGCAACCCATAAAACAACGCGTCCTGAATCTCGCCGCCAACCTCCCAACGCTCGCGCAAGAATCCTTCACGCTGAAAACCGAGCCGCTCGAGTGTTTGAATCGAAGCGTCGTTGCGAGGATCGACGTCCGCTTCCAGACGGCGGAGGTTCAAAGTTTCAAAGCAATAAGTCAGCAGCACCTGTAATGCTTCGTGCATATAACCCTGTCCCCAGTGTTCACGGCCCAGAGCGTAACCCACTTCCGCCCGGCGATTGGTGAAATCGAGGTTGTAAAGCGTCGTGGTTCCGATGAGCACGTTGTCTGCTCGCCTCGCTACGCCCCACTTCAACATGACCTGTCGTTCGAACGCATCGTGAATCTCGTTCACCAAAGCGACTGCCGCATCGCGATCCGGAAGCGGCGGTGTGCTCCAGTAACGCATAACTTCGACGTTGGAAAAGATGCCAAAGAGCGCATCTACGTCCTCAGTGGACAGCCGACGCAGCATTAGGCGACTCGTTTCGATTGTTGGTAGCTGTGACCAGTCCATTGTGTGGAGCGGGATTGTAACACTGCCTTGATAGTGGGGATCGCGGCGTCTCGCCCGCGATCCTTAACAAACTGCGCTTTATCGTCATCCTTGAATCGCGTTATTCTTTGATCGACAACTATGCGGATTTGAAACTCCCTTATACTCACGTTGATATTGAAATCTACCCTCTGAGGAAAACGCACATGAAGACCAGAGTATTGTCCCGCCTCCTATTCTCAATGTCATTGGCAGTTGTAATCACATCGGCTGCGAACGGAAATTTGTCCGCGCAGACTTCAGCCGGCACGGCGGTGCCGACAATTTCTGATTTGAATTGGCTCGCCGGAGATTGGCAGACGACTGGTGGGCGATCACAGACTGACGAACATTGGACTGCGGCGGCGGGAGGTTCCATGCTCGGCTCGAGCAGGACTGTGGCGGGAGGACGCACTTACGAATTTGAGTACTTGCGGATCGAACAGCGGCCCGACGGCATTTACTACGTCGCACATCCAAAGGCGCGCTGCCCGGGAACTGATTTCAAGCTGTCACGCATCACGCCCACTGAAGTAGTCTTCGAAAACCCCGCGCACGATTTTCCCAAACGGATTACATATCGAAAGACTCCTGAAGGTTCGCTGGTCGCGAGCGTTGATGGCGGCGCCGGCAGTACCAAAGCATTCACCTTCACTTACCTGCCAATGAAAAAACAGTAATAAAGTGCGAAGTGCCGACCTCCGAAGTTTGAAGGTCCAATTTCCAGGTCCGGAGGTCATGATTAATAAACTCCGAACTTCGCACTCCGCCCTCCGCACTCCGAACTCCGCACTTCGCACTATTTTTCTTTATACAATTCCGGCATTTGCTTGCGCAGGTTTTCTACTTTCGGAAGGTCGTTGATCACGATGTAGGGTTCGTTCGGATGCTGAGCCAGGTAATTCTGATGATAGGCCTCGGCGTCGTGGAACTTCTGCAGCGGAGCGACTTGAGTAACGATGGGCTGATTGAAGACTTTCACTCGATCAAGTTGCTTGATGTAGGCCTCAGCGATCCGCTTCTGTTCCTCGTTCGCATAAAAGATTGCCGAGCGATACTGAGTGCCGCGGTCCGGTCCCTGGCGATTCAATTCAGTCGGGTCGTGAGCCACGGAAAAGAAAACCTTGAGCAATTGACCATAAGTCACTTGAGAAGGATCGTAAGTGACCAGCACAGACTCGGCATGTCCGGTGCGGCCGGAACTGACCTGACCATATTCAGCAGATTCGGCATCGCCGCCTGAATATCCCGACTTAGCATCACTCACGCCTTTGACGTGTTCAAAAACGGCTTCGATTCCCCAAAAACAACCGCCAGCCAGCACCGCTTTCTGTTCACCTTTGACCTTTGCCAACGGTGCGTCCAGCTCTGGATCGGGAATGGGAGTAGGTGACGCTCCTGCGGTGCTGCAGGCGAAGCTGATGCCGATTAATAAAAGGGCCGAGCTCAAAAGGATTGCGATGTACATAGTCATTTTCCGAGTTCCGAGTTCCAAGTTCCGAGTTTCGAGTTTCAAGTTTCGGGTTCAAAAGTTCTCGATGGCGTCTATTCTAGTCTGCCGACCCGAATGACACTAGCTGTGGCGATGCTCAGTACAGTACGGGCGCGGTAGCAACCGCATTCACGCATCACTTCGAAGATTCGGCCCAGGGACGCCAACTCAGGGGCACTCGGTCGCTACCGCTCCCGTACTGTACCGAGCTTAGACCGGCTTAATCTCCCTTCAATAGTTCCTCAACGAGTCGATCAACATGTATTCGGGTCGTATCAAAGAAACGGATTCCATTGTGCTGACCATCGATAAAGGTGTCCGGGCGCAGCAACAACGGGAGCTCGGTGCCGCCCAGAATAATGCCTTCGATGCCGGCGCGCGACTGTAGTTTGCCGGCGATCATCAGCATCTCCTCACGCGTCTCCGGCAGGAATTTGTCGTTCAGCAATTCGCCCATGTACTTCTCATGAATATAGTCTTGTTCTGCTTCGTCGGGCGTCACTAACTCCACACCCGCGCGTGAAAACACATCCGGATAAAATTTGCCCTGCATAGTGAATCGGGTGCCAAACAACCCGACTTTCTTAAGACCAAACTGCCTCACTCGTTCGCAGGTTGCTTCCACGATACTGATTAACCGCAGGCTCGACCGGCGTTGCAATTCATCAAAAACAATGTGGGGAGTGTTGGAACAAAGAGCGCCAAAGTCTGCCCCCGCCCGCGTCAGCCGCTCGATTTCCGAGACTAAGGCGGTAGCGAACGAATCAAGATCACTTGCATTAATCCAATCGAGATACTGTTGCAGGTTGATGCTGTTGACGATGATCGATGGATAGGCGCGGTTAGGAACCTGCTCACGATACGCGGCGATGATCAGGCGGTAATATTCAATGGTCGACTCCGGACCGATGCCGCCAATCAGACCAAGTGTTTTCACAAAGGGAAAGGATAGCGCAAAGATTCGACAATGGCAGCTAGGCCAGGAAGGGCGAAAGACATTTTCCGTATATCATTCTTCATTTCTCATTTTTCATTTGTAGACGGTCAAGCGCAGAGGCGTGAAGGCGCAGAGCCGCAAAGAATATCCAAATGGTTTCGAGTTGTTAATTTGCGTCGTCGATAGTTGCTGGTAGAAACCACAGTCCGCGAAATCACACGACTCAACACGATTACCCCCGATTCTTATTAAACTAGGTGCTTTGATTTCCTCTGCGGCTCTGCGCCTTCAGGTCTCTGCGCTTCACGGTTACCCAAATGAAAAATGAGAATTGAAAAATGATATATGTAAAATCGCGTGTTCTAAGTTGCTCAGGCCCTTCCACTTAAAACAATTCTATTGACTCTGCCGATATTACGCACCAAACTCTGACAAGGTTGGGCCTTCTCATCAGAACAATGCTGTATGTATGAGAAGTTCAAAGAATTAGACGGCACACACCCCTGGCGTGACGTTAGTCCCGACGGATATGTCGACTATCGCGCTCGCTATCGGCCTAAGGGTCGTGTCCTCTATTTTAACTTTCCGTTGGCCACGGAATTAGAACTAATCCCTTCTGACCATCCTCCTCTCCTCAACGCAGACCTCGAAAAAGTTATCCTGGAAACTTTCTCGCTGCAGATCATCAACGAGTACGATCTGAAGTTTGGGAAGAAATACGCGCCGGAAACGGTGAAGCCGCTTCCCTACATGGCCACCCGTTATCTGCAAACTCAGCACCGTAATAAGCAGGGTAAAACTTCCGGAGATGGCCGGAGTATTTGGAATGGATGCGTGCGCACCAACAATCTGATTTTTGATATTTCCAGTCGCGGTACCGGAGCCACAATCTTGAGTCCCGGGGCACAAGAAGCCGACGGAGCGGTGGAGACGGGGAATGAAATTTACGGGTATTCATCGGGACTCGCGGAGTTGGATGAGATGCTGGGCAGCGCTGTGATGTCGGAGATTTTTTACCGGCAAGGCATTCCCACAGAACGTTGTCTAGCTGTAATAGGCTTTTCGGATGGCACCGCGATCGGAGTCAGAAGTGCGCCTAATCTGATTCGGCCAGCTCACATCTTTCGTTATCTCAAACAGGAACGGCACGCAGAACTCAAAGCGTCGGTTGACTACTTCATTGAACGGCAAGTTGAAAACAATTTCTGGAAGATCTCGTCCAAGGGTCCAACAAAATACAAGCAAGCCCTGAATTATCTGGCGCAATCTTATGGGAAGATGGCGGCCCTGCTCGAGGAGGAATACATCTTCAACTGGTTGGCATGGGACGGGGACAACATGCTGGCGAGCGGGGCGATCCTCGACTATGGATCGATTCGGCAGTTTGCCGCCAAACACGATAAGTATCGTTATAAGGACGTGGATCGTTATTCAGCATCTTTGGCTGAACAACGCTACTGGGCGCGAGTAATAGTGCAAACTTTTGCCCAAGCCATGGATTTCATTTGTTCGGGTGAAAGACAGAACCTGCAGGCGTTTAAAGATGCCGAGTGTCTGAAGCAGTTTGATGCGGCGTTTGAACACGAGAGAAACTCTCGCATTCTTTGGCGGATAGGTTTCGCTCCCGAACAAATCGAACGACTGCTGCAGACGGCGAATAGTGAACTCCGGGAGTTGCATAAGTCTCTTAATTACTTCGAACATTTGAAGGTGTCCGCAGGTGTTGACAGGCTTCCAGACGGTATTACCCACTATCCGGTATTTCTGATCCGCAGTCTCTTAAGACAATTGCCGGCCTACTATGTGGCGCAGACGTTGAACAGTGTGGAGGACGAAAGTGCTTACATGCCGGACGATATTTTCTTGCGTATGATGGCGGCTTCGTACGCGAGCAAAAGAGATTTGCAATTGACAGATTCACGCCGCGCTCACGTCAGGAATTTTCAGCAACGTTATTTGCGGCTGATTGCGGCATTGAAAGAGCCGTTTGACGAAGTGTTGAAGACGCTGCAAGAAAGATCTGCTGTGATCAACCACCGGCACCGTCTTACGGGAGACGCGTTAGTTTTCATCATTGAAGAAGTAATTGCTGTCTCCGGTAAGATCCGGGTCAACGGGTTGCAAGCGGCACTCGACACTTTCATTGATTCTCAGGTACTGGTTCCGGGAAGTTGGCAGCCGTTTGGGCCCGAACAGCTGAAACCTGGAAACGTAAAATCCCGCCTGCTGATGACAATCCAATCCAATCTGGAAGAGTACAAAGAATCCATCTGAAGACCGCGTGAGCTTGCGGAACCGTCGGATCGTACAGAACTGTTCGCGGTAGCCAGCGGTTCTGTTTTGTTAATTCCAGCGCCATCAGCGCAACGGCTTTGCCGCCGGATGTGGGGCGCGGCTTGCCGCGCCCCTGAGCGAACTTGTTTCATTCGGGCTGTGCCCTCGTTCGGGCTCTGCCTTGGCTCAGCAATAAGCTCATCCAGCTCTGACAATGCCATTTCGACAAAGAGCATTTTTCTTAACTCTTCTAGTTGGAGTAAGGGGCAGAGCCCGAACTAAGGGTGCAGCCCGATCAAAAGGGACGGCTAAGGGCGCGGCAAGCCGCGCCCCACATCCGGCGGCAAAGCCGTTACTGGCTCGCAACAATAATTCGGGAAAAGCCTTTGCTCAGATGCCCTCATATCCGGCGGCTAAGCCGTTACTCGATTAGCGCCTGAATTTCCTGCCACAAATCTCTACTGAAGAGTGTTTATTCGTTGAAGAGATCTGATTTTTCGCCTAACTGCTCGCGGTTACTCGCAGCCTGAGTTACAGTCATCCTTAATTCTCCCCATTTGTCTTAAAAACTGCGATATCTGCCTGGTGACGATCAACTCTTCGCCTGTTCAATCCCAAACGCCCCGGAGGTTCCGATGAAAAGATTTTCGCTCGTGACGACGCTCGCGCTGTCGTTGATCATTGCCTTAAGCGCTCAGCCAGTTCTCCTCGCGCAGGTTGCCAATCCCACCAATGGAAGTTTTCAGGGAGCCGGCAAATTCGAGACAGAGATTCGACTCTTTGATGAGTTTGCCAGGAAGCAAATGGCGCTCGACAAGACGGTCGGAATGACGATTGGATTTATGAAGGATGACTTCGTGTGGGTGAAAGGCTATGGCTTTGCCGATCTGGAAAATAAGGCGCCTGCCCATGCCGAATCGGCTTACCGTCTGGCATCTGTGACCAAACCCATGACGGCACTCGCTGTCTTACAGCTGGTTGAAAAGGGAAAGATCAATCTCGACGCGGAAGTGCAAACCTACGTTCCCACGTTTCCCAAGAAACCGTGGCCAGTGACCGTGCGTCAGGTGTTGGGACATCTCGGCGGTATCAGCCATTACAAGAACCCTGTAAACGAACTTCATATCAAGGAGCATCGCTCAACTCGTGAGGCGATCGCCATCTTCGAAAACTTCGATCTGGTGGCCGAACCCGGTACGCGCTACAGCTATTCGAGCTACGGATACAACCTCCTGGGCGCCATTGTTGAAGCCGCCAGCGGCATGTCGTTTGGCGATTACATGCGTCAGAACGTCTGGCAACCTGCAGGCATGACTAACACGCGCATGGACAGTCCTCTGGATGTGATTCCCAATCGAGTGCGTGGCTATCAGCTCGTCAACGGCCAAATTAAGAATTCAGAGTTCATCGACATCAGCAGCCGGTTCGCAGGGGGCGGCACAAGGTCGACGATGCCAGATCTACTTAAGTTTGCCCGGGGAGTCATAGACGGGAAGTTTCTGAAAGCCGATACCATGAATCAGATGGCGACCTCGATGAGCACGAACGCCGGACGGCTGACGAACTATGGAATGGGTTGGGAGACCACGCCATACAACGGTCGCTATATGCTGGTGCATTCCGGCGGCCAACAAGAGACGCGCACCTTGCTCTACATTTTGCCGTCACGAAAAATGGCGCTCGCCGTCGGCCTCAACTTTGAGGGCTCAAATCCGGGAGTCTACCTTGATCGACTCTTTCAACTGCTGACCGGATCTCCGCTTGTCCGAAACTTCTATTCACCCGACAAGCTTAAGGCGGCTGCTGGCGAAGCAATCAAATCAACATTCGACTACGGTCTGTCTGATTTCGAGAGGACCCGGAAATCTCTGGCGGCGGACGATAAGGAACTCGTCGATGCCTTCGCCTACTTCAACACTTTGGTAAATCCGGAAGCGTTAAAAACTAACTCTCAAGAGACGCTGACAAAGATCCGCCAGGGCGCCCATCCGGTAGCGAAGCAAGCCTTCGCAAAAATTGGTTCTTTTATGGCCGCCAAACTTCAAATGAAGAACGGCGCCGCCGGTCTCGATCGCTATGGAGCCGAGGGCGGGTTGGCGTTTTTCCAGGATTACATCGCACTCACAAAAACAGACACTTCACTTTCCAAAGACGTCCAATTCAACGAGCCCTTTGCGGCACTAGTTTCCGAAATGGCTCGGGATTGGAATAAGTCCAACACGCCTTATGTGCGGCAATTGTGGTTGATGCCGGATGCGGACCTGGACGCCGTCGGTAAGACTTTGCGCCAGAGCTTTGCGGGAGCCACGGTCTATCCCAGTCTGGTTGATGACCTCTTCAGTATCACGAGGCAGTTTGTAATGAATAAGGACGCGGCGCGCGCGCTTGAAGGCAAGTCAGCTAGCAGTCGAACTCTATCCGGAGGCTCCGGCAACAAGTTTCCTAGAAGGCATTTCCTGGATCATCAACAAAGACACGACACGCGGGCTTGCTGCACTCAAGAAGTCGGCAGCCCTCAATCCATCACCAAATCAGCCCGCCAGCCCGGGCGGCTTGAATAGTATTGCCTATCAACTAGCGGGAGTCGGCATGGTCGACGAAGGCATGCTAATTCTGCAGACCGCGATCGAACTCTATCCGCAGGAAGCCAATCTCTACGACAGTCTCGGAGAGTTTCAATTGAAGAAAGGTGAGAAAGCGAAGGCTCTAGCGTCTTACCAAAAGGCTTTGGCGACGAACCCAGAGTTTGGCAACGCTGCCGGCGCGAAAGAAATCGTCAAGAAGTTGACGGAGGAATTGGCGGCGAATCCTGCGAGGCCTTAGCAATAATGTCCAAGGTCTGTTGCTACCAGGATTTTGTAGAAAAAGACGCAAAATGTAGTCCCGCGGAGCGGGAAGAATGATAATGGCCCAGCACTTCAGTGCTGGGTCTGCAGGCATGTTGATCGATTGAGTCCGCGAAGCGGACGACTGAAACTTGCGACCACATTTCAGCCGTCCGCTTCGCGGACTAGTTATTTTGTGACTACTGATCCCAGCACTGAAGTGCTGGGCTACTATCAGTCGTCAGCTTCGCCGACTTAGATAAAAATTTTTTGTGCAAGAGTTGCGACCAGACTTTGGACGTTGGACCTTGTCTAGATCCTTTAAACGTTGGACCCTGTCTAGATCCGGTGAAAGCCTTTGAGAATGTCTTTTGTCGTGAGCCTGAGGATTACCGGGCGTCCGTGCGGGCAGGTTGTTGGTGACGAGGTTACCAACAAGCGATCGATCAGCCAGCGCATTTTCTCCGGAGCGAGTGGCGTATTCACTTTGATCGCTGCGTGACATGCGAGCGAGGCAGCAATTTCATCGCTGAGCGTTGCACGCGCAGTTCCCTGCTTTTCCGCGTCAACTGTATCAAGCACTTCCGACAGCATGTTGCGCGCTTCATTGGCTGGCAAATCTGCCGGTGTTGCCTTAATCGCCACAGTCCTTCCCGAAAGCCTCATTAGATCAAAGCCATAGCCTTCGAGTTCCTCTGCTACCAGATCGAAAGCGGCAGCTTGCGCCGGAGTGAGATCAAAAGTTTCCGGCAGCAAAAGTTGCTGCGATTCCGGCAGGCGCTGGGACTCCATGGCGCGATACTTGTCGAAGAGGATTCGTTCGTGAGCAACGTGTTGGTCGATCAGCAGTAGTCCCTCATCATCCGTAGCGACGATAAAACTTTCGTCGAGTTGACCGAGAGGGCGAATGTTTGGCGAAAGTGAATCAGCTGAAACTTCCCGAGTAAACTTTTGTGCGGAGTTCAGTGGGGGGAGTTGAATGCTGGGTGGCAATTGTTCGCGCTCCGCGCTCACTGCGGGCGAGACGCTCGCGATCCCCTCGGACGAGACGCTCGCGAGCCCCTCGGGCGGGACGCCCGCGATCCATCCGCCCGCTGGCGGCGGCACGCTGGCCATCACCTGGACAGACGACTGTTGCCCCGCTATCTCGCGACGTAGAATCGCGTCCAGATCCCGCCCAGTGTCTCCCTTCCTCGGGCCCGGTTGGATCTCATTCACAACGGCTGTTTCATCCTCAACATCCATACCGGCGAAATCGATCGCTGATTGCTCGGCAGCCACTTCCGGAAATGCGGGCGCAGTCGATTGCTGAAACCCTGCAGAGCTGTCTTGAGGGTCGCCTCCAAAAACTGCGGGTCCTTGAAAAGTGCTGTCCGCAACCTGAGTTTCAAAACCTTGTCCAGCGGCAGCCGACATTTCCCTGTGCTCAGGCCGGACGTAGCCGGCGCTGGCCAGACCGCCGCGCACAGCTTCACGCACCGCATCCGCGACTGCTGCGGACCGTCGAAATCTGACTTCAGTTTTTGCCGGGTGCACATTCACATCAACCTCTTCCAAAGGCGTCTCGATAAACAAGAGGGCCGCCGGATAGACACCGTGCGGCAGGATTGCGCGATAGCCTTCGGAAAGGGCGCGTCCAATTAAACGGTCACGCACGAAGCGGCCATTTACAAACAGGTATTGCGCATCTCGTGAAGTGCGGCGATCACGTGGCGCCGAAATATAGCCGCTGACGCGAGCCAGTTGCGCGTGACCGCCCGTCACTTCCAGAAGGTTGTCGAGAAACTCTGCACCAAAAATTTGGTAGGCACGTTCGCGGAGGTCCAGGGCGGCGGCCGCGCGGAGTACTTCCCGTCCATTGTTGGTTAAGGTGAAAGCAATTTCAGGATGAGCAAGGCTGTAATGCGTAACCAGGTTTGTTAAGTGAAAACTCTCGGTGGCTTCGGAGCGGAGAAACTTACGCCTTGCCGGCACGTTGAAGAACAGGTCGCGGACGATAATCGTTGTGCCTCGCGGATGGGCTGCGTCTTTGACGTCCCGCATGCGGCCACCTTCGATCACTACGCGCGTAGCCGTTGTGGCGTCCTCAGTCTTAGTGATTAATTCGACTCGGGATACGGAGGCAATTGAAGCTAAGGCTTCACCGCGGAAGCCGAGCGTGCTAATCGAATTTAAGTCCTCTGACTTGGCGATTTTCGAAGTAGCGTGTCGCTCAAATGCGAGCAGCGCGTCGTCGCGCACCATTCCTTCACCGTCGTCCGCAACCTTGAGCAGCCGTCGTCCACCTGCTTCGACATCGATGGAAATATGTTTGGCGCCGGCGTCGATGGCGTTTTCCACCAGCTCCTTGGCTACTGAAGCCGGTCGCTCAACAACCTCGCCGGCGGCGATTTGATTGGCGACGTGATCTGGAAGTAAACGGATCTTAGACATTGTCGATTGCCGATTGGCGATTGCCGATTTGAGTTAGTGTTAGCATAGTCGGATTAAGAAATGTAATTAGGCGCTGTCCTTTTTTATCGGCAATTGGCAATCGGCAATCGGCAATCGGCAATCAGAGAAATACTATCTGGTGTTCCGACGATCCAATATTTATCGCATTGTAGATCCAGTCGATCACGTAACGACCGTGGCGCGCGAGGAGTGAGGTGATGTTGATATGCCGTTCCTGCAGTGCCTTTTCAGGATAGAGTTGTTCAAAGGCGCGTTGTAACTGCCGCTGCGCGGCCTCGTCTCGCGACATCTGCGCACGATGAAATCTCGAACGCAAACCTTCAAGCTGATAGTTGATTTTTCGCCGTCCGGTTTCCAGCGCATCCGCCAGAGTCGGATCAACGCTACGCAATTGTTCTCGCAATTGATCTAACTCGCTATTGATCGACGTCTCTGTCTGCGCAAATGTTTTTGCAGTGTCTGCTCCCAAATGTTCTTCAACCACTCGGGCCAACACACTCTCCGGACCGGCGAACAAGTCTTCCAGACTCAGCTCATAACGCTCGAGCACGCGACCGGTATGACGCTCAATCATCGTCAAACTGGAGCGCGGCAAAATCGGAGTCGCCGGCCGTTCAAGCAGCCGATAGACTTCCGCGGTCTGGGCAAAGTAAGCAATCTCGGCGGCGCCACCGTAGTACGCAATCGTCGGCAGTAGGAAATCCTGCACCACAGCGCGCAACGTCACATTCGGACTAAACCGTTCCGGATGGGCCTCGGCTAACGCCGCCAACTCCTCGACCGTGTATGGACGCTCGGAATTCTTGGCGGTGAATGTGCCATCGTCGTTTCGGGTTAAAGCATGGCGAGCGCCGCTGGCGTCCTGTAAGAAAAGCGGAAAGGAATTTTCCGAGGGCGTAACCTGCGCATGGTAACCAGCAGCCTCCAAATCGCGGCTGCGAGCGACAATCGCGTTGGCAATTTCCGGAGCACGCAAGGCGGCTTTTGCATAAAGTGGTGCCGCCATAGTCTTCAACCGAGAATCGAGGGGATCGAGAAATATCAAGCCGTGTTTCCCCAGCAGCGCTGTCATCATCCTCGCAAATGCTTCGCCATAGCTGCGGCCGGGCTTCCAGGCGTCTCGCAGCAACGATTCCAGATCCGGAGTGAACTCCGAAATCGGCAACAGCTCAAGCAGCTTGCTGAGAGTCCCGTCGATCGACTCGTCCAACACTACATCTCCCACCGGATGGTTTTCCTGATGAAGCTCTTCAGAAACCTCGACAGCGGCGAGTCGACAATCGCGGGCAATAAACTCCGCTTTCGCAACCTCACGAAAATCATGGTCCTCAGTCGCAATCCAGAAAACCGGAACGGCTTTAGTGTTCCTTTGGCGCAAACAGCCGGCAAGTTTTACGGCTGACAAAGCTTTGTAGATTGTGTAGAGAGGACCGGTGAACAAACCCGCCTGTTGTCCCGAGACAACCGCCAAACAATCGGAGTCTCGCAGCAAGTCGATGTTGGCCATCGTCTCCGCGCCCGCCGCCCAGCCGGCATTCATTTCAGCCAGGGCGTCGCAAAGAATCTTTCGATCAGTAGTATGAGCCGCCAGCACTTCAGGCGCGCGCGCGGGAAGTTCGTGATGAAACTGCACCGCGGAAGGATAGAACCGGCGCAATGCGACAGGATCGCGAAGGTAATCCAGGAACAGTTGCGACTGCTGTGGGATGCGATCGAACGAGATGGTTTCTACGTGCAGACCCGACTCTTCAGGCGTGCTGTAACAGGCGGTTTCGCTGGCGCTCAAGTTCTTGTTGCCTTCTTCTCAGATTGCGCTGATTCATCCAGCGCAAAACTAAATCTTTGCTGCTAATTCAATTCCACGGTCGCAGCTCCGTAAACACTTTCGAGCAGACCCGCAATTTCATTTCTTGCCGAAGCACTCGCAGGCTCGAGTGGCAGGCGCGTCGCACCTCCTGCCAAATTCAACATGTCCATGGCTGCTTTCAATCCGCCGATACCGTAGCGCTTCGTCACGGTCAGTGCAAGCGGGGTGAGTTTCTCCTGCAAAGCGACTGCTTCTTCATTTTTTCCTTCGCCAACCAGACGAAAAATCTCCACGCAACATTTCGTCGCCACACAACCGACCGCCAGTATTCCCCCGCATGCACCTGCCCTAAGCGCTTCATACAGGACGGTGCCGTTGCCGGTAAGCACGGCAAAGTCGTCGGGGGTTAGTTGGATCGTATCCTTGAGCTTGGAAATGTCGGCAGAACTATCCTTGATTCCTAAGATGTTGGGATGCGTACTAAGTTCGGCTGCAGTCGTGGGTTCAATCGTGATGCCGGTGAGATCGGGCATACTGTAAAGCAGCACGGGCACCGGCGCCGCATCGGCGACCGCCCGATAATGATTGACTAGTGCCTGCTGGCTGATGGCGGCCCGATAAAAGTGCGGCGTGATCACAAGCACTGCATCGGCACCCGCTGCAGCTGCACGCTTAATTTCGTTAATGGTGCCGCGCCTGCTCTCCTGACCGGCGCCAACGATGAGACCCAGATCTTGCGGCACCTCGGCGCGCACCGTTTCAATCACCTGCCGGCACTCGCGCTCCTCAAGATTGACCCGCTCACCCGTCGAACCCAACACCACGTAACCAGAAATGCCTGAGGTGTTCCAGATCCGAATGTTCTTTTGCAGACCAGAAGTGTCGATCTCTTCGGTGGGAGTGAAAGGGGTTGTAATGGGCAAGAGGATGCCACGCAGGCTTTCCAGGAAGCGTTTCCTCCTGGACGTTGCGGGCTTTGAATTGTCTGCGGGGTGATTCAAGCGAAGGGATTATAGCGTCGGTCCTGACAAATCGCGTACTCGACTGAGCGGTTCTTGCAGTGATGCAATTTGAGCAATAGCCTAGAATCCAAAGGTCGCAGCCACTCGGTACAGTACGGGAGCGGTAGCGACCGCTTTCAAGTAGCATTACGGTCTGCATTGAATACTGAGGCACTTTGAGTGCGTGGCCTTGAACACTACTCAAGTAAATGCGGTCGCTACCGCTTCCGTACTGTACCGAGTCGACCTTTGAATGCGGTCCCACCCGAACTGCATCACTACCAAAGCTTTCGGCATTAATTCGAGATCCTTCACATCAGATCAACTTATATCAAGTTGACTTGTGAGTTGCGGACCATGACGCCGACGTTACCGCGTGACGGTACTGACTGAGTTCCAATGTGTTGAGTGATGCTTAGGGGTAACACTACGATTTGTCATACACCGATCAAGTTACGTCAATGCGCGGAAGTATTCCTTAAAAAATTGAATACGCTCCGGAACAGCGTGCGGGTTCAGGCCATTCACTCGCGTTGAAACGGCCGTGACGGTTGCGTCATTCGCGCCCTTGTCGCAGATGGGCCAAATATTATTGGAGTTGAAAAAGAACGCAGCTGAAGCCAGCGGATAGGTGGTTGCTACTAAGTCAGGGTTAGCTACGCAATCTTCACCGATAAAATTACTAAAGCTTGTGTAGTTATTCCTCCCTGTCAATTGAATGTAACCTCGTCCGCGGAATCTGAATCCGTCACCAGACGCTTCGTTGCCATTTCCCATCCGGCTCGCATATACGCGGTTCCCTATCTTCACGGGGTTGCCGGCATACGGGGCGGGATCGACGCCCTTAAAATATTTGGGGAAAACTTTCAGTAGCCGCGGGGCGCTGTAGTTCAGATTTTCTACTGTGGCTTTAAATCTATTGGACTCCAAAGCACATTGGGCAAGAAAGTGAGCTAGTCTCAGATTAGTTGTTATTCCAAACTTTGAAGCGGTCTCGGGAATCTGTGCAATAACTGCGGCCGGCAGACGTCCTGCAAGACCGGCCAAGTTCAAACCCGGCGCATTCAGGATTACGGCAGAAGTAGGAGAACTGGAAGTGTCAGAAGTTGGCTGACCCGTGTTTGACCCGACAACGCTGAGTCCCAAAGCCACCATCGTGAGTGGACCAGCGGCACCGTCTGGCTGCAGGCCTTTGCTTTTTTGAAAAGCAATCAGCGCTGACTTAGTTCCGGGACCAAAATTCCCATCTGCGCCTTTCGGATCAAAACCCAGCGTTTTTAATTGGATTTGAAGTGCAGTTACCTCGGGGCCTTTAGAGCCCTGTTTCAGAACTGGCATAATGAGTCCCTTCCGTTTGCTTACCCATCTTTTGTCTTCGGCGCTTGAGAATGGGGATCGCGTGCTTTATCCGCATCCCCCCAGAAATCCAGGTATTTCTCTTTTGTTTGTGGCGCCATTCTAACCAAGTTGGAGATAACCTTGCTAACGAACTTCGGCTTGCTCAGATCGCCTGAATGCGAGCCGCACATGCGGTCCATTATATAAGAGCCAAGGGCCCGATAACTTTCGAACTGTGGCTCATCGAAGAACTGGTCAGCAGTGGTTTCGTTGGGGAAGGTGGGATGTGTGCGCTTGTAATGTACGACATCTTCGGGTTCGTCGCCGTAAACCGCAGGCTTGATATAGATCAAAACTCCGTCTTTCGCATTCGTACCGTCGCTTTGACGATCAATCTGTGAATAGCGAATCAAGCCGACAGCCCAGTAGCACCCCCCCTCGCCGGTTTTGCCGGGCGTCTCGTGGTAGATGGGGACGTCCGGAAACTCGATCGGCACGCCAAGGTCGATGCGGATCTTGCGAACCGCATTCGCCAAATCGTTGAAGCGGTACTTCGCGTCGGCCGCAGCATCGCTAACTACAATCAGTTTGCACCGACGCAGTACCATCTCGTACAAAGCCAGATTTTCGAAGTGTCCACCGTCAGTCAAGTAAACATAGTCACTCCGGTCGTCTGTGAGTCCAAAGGCTTCATAGAGGACAGGTAGCACCGATAAAGTGGGGGACATCCGGCGATAAATTTTCTTCGAGGGCCGCCCATCAGTTGTCAGTCCGTATGAATGGCTGCCTGCAGGTCCGGGGTTGCCGAGCCACCATCCCAGCCGCACATTGAAGAGCGTCAAGACAAGCGACAGGACCGGAGAAGTCGTGTAGTAGCCCATGTTGGAACTGGCAGCGGCACCAGAGATAGCCATTGCGGTTCCCAGGGAAATACCGTTATCACCTCCGTAGTCTTTTGATCTGCGATAGCCAACGCGATAGCTGCCGCAATGTAATGGCGAGATGGTGAATGGTTCAGCTTTCCGCTGTTGCCAGGCGAGATTGTCTCCACCGACCAGGTTTAAGGTAGTGTTCACCACGTGAAGCAGCCTCAGGGGCGGGTAGTTGGACTCAAGTATGAAATGAGGATAGGTCAACTCCATCGCACGCCGGTTTCGATGGATGTGATACTCATGCCGCTGCTCTTCTGCAGCAGCCGCAGCTTCCAGGGATTGTGGTGCACCGGTTGACTGCGGCGCCGTTGAGAACCCTTCATGTTTAGTTAGGTCAATTTCCTCGTTTTCCAGAATCCGGTTCAGGTCTTCGATGAGATTGGCGCGAAGGCCCTGGGGTACCGGAGTGTCTCTATCTTTCTCGTCAATTTCGGCTTTAACATTATCGGAAAGCCTTTGGTAGATGAATTCGGAGGCAGTCTTGGGAGTTGTCCCCGCCTTACAAGTTTCAGCGGCATCTTTAAACTGATTAATGAAATTGTCGAAGTCAATGAAATCGATCTCATGTAGCAAGGCGGGGCGGAGTTCGTGCATCGACACGTTGTCGGCCGGATCAAAGCCCGTGAAGGGGTTTGGCTGCCTCAAAACTTTATCCCGAGACGCAGCAAGAAAGCCTCGAATCAAACGACTTCGGTAACTATTGTGAAGCGAAAATAGGTTGAGGTTAATCACTCTCGCCATCAGCAGGCCAAAACCGAGTAACAGAACCATGAGAAGCGCAATTAGCCACCAGCGCGGGTAATGAATCGCTCTCATGTGGTCGCCAGCATGCTTGTTAAAACTTTGATTTTCCTCAGTCTGGCCTGGAGAAAACTCGCCGATCTTTGTGCTGCCAATATGTACAGGTATTGCTGAGTCCACCCTTTGACTGGGTGGAAGCTGGGCCGGCCCGTCAATATCCCGGCGCGTCGATATCTCTCTTGGCACTTCTTCTCCGTTAGGCGACGGAACGGGCGGGTCGATGACTGCATCGACGACTTTTGATACCGGTCCCATGAACTTGCTTGTAGCCAGGGACAGTCCGGCGATGAACACCGCGATGAAGAGCACCGCGAGCAGAGGTAACAGGAGGCTGGATAGTTGCGCTTTCAGACCTCCTTGGGCAACTTGTTCCGAGGTTGCGGGTGTCTTTCCGCTCCTACCAAGCAGAAGAGCCAAAAGTCCGGACAGACCTCCAACCGCACCGAGAATTTTCGGGGAAGCTAAGAGTGCCAGCGGTCCGAAGATGACGAGGGTGCTGAATACCGACCATGCTATCGCGATGATAAAAGCCCAGGCGCTAAAACGCGCCCACCATTCGCGATCCTCTTCAGTGATTTTGCCAAGAAAATGGCTGGAGATGCCGGCGAAGATAATCAATGCCAGCATGAATAACAGCATGAAGAAGGGCACTGCATAACAGACGTAGATCTCGGTTGTCCAACCACTAGTGACGTCAAGCACTCTGGGACTCTCTACCAACACCGCCACAGCTCGAGCTACTAATCCACCGACCCCGCCCGCAACGAGCAGGAGCAGGGCCGCGATGACTGTACTCTCGCGCCAGGTTCTGCGGGAGATGCCAGTTGTCACACGCTTTCGTCGCCAGAACCTTAAAACGAAGCTGGACCCGAACAATCCGAGCAACGACGTTACCAAACCAAACCCCAGAAACTGCCACCATATCTTTTTATTCGGCGTCCAGGCCCAATAGCTTGTTAGCGTAATCGCTGCTATAGCCAACGGCACGAGGCAATACTTCAAGAACCCACGTTGACCCATTCTTTCTTTCCATCGCGGGTTTGCCTCGATGAGTCTGGTGCGAAGACCCGGACGACTAAAGGCAATGTAAGCGATTGCCCAGCTCGCGCTAATGAATCCAAGCGCTAAGACAAAACGCCGCATTAAGGGGTAAACGGGTTGCGCTAAAACGGCCGCGACGCTGAAACGGGGAATTAGCAACACGCCCAGGAGCAGCGGAATCAGAACAGACCAGTTCAGGAGTAAGTTGCGGACGTAGATGGCCAGAAAGGTCCACGTATCAGCACTCATCAGTCCGACCTGTGGTGTGAGGAAGTTGCTGTTCTCGCGTAAATAACGCAGTGCGGGAGGCTCCGGATCAATTTTCGATTCTGGCCGCGCGTTTGTCAGGCTACTGGTAACGCCAGCCAAGCCCCTCTCCGGACCAGAGTGACGATGAATCCACGCGGTGAGCCACGCACCGATGTATCCCCCGCCCGAGACGGTGGAAAGATAATCAAATTGGGTGAGTAGGTTATGCCGGGCCAGTCCCTGCATGAGGCCCAGGGCAAACGTGCCGCTGCGAATGCCGCCACCAGAAAGGCACAAAGCGGCCGGCTCTTTATCATGACGACGCTGATAAATGGCAGCCAAGCGGATTTCGCTCACCTTCTCGAGATGTTCCGGAAAGAGGTCTTCCAGAAGAAATCGGTTTAGCCGCTTCAACTCGTCGGTGGAGATCTGGCTTCCGTTTTCCTCACTACACAGTTCAAGGAGCTTCTCTGTTGTGTCGCGGAGTTTGATGTGCCTGCAATCCTGCCTGTCGTAGATAGGCTTTTCGAGGATCCGGTTTAACGAAGCAATCGCCTGGTCCTCATCTCGCCAATCGGAAGCTCGCTCTTCGTCCAGATAACTTTGTAGGTTGATCGGGAGATTGAGATTCGGCTTTTGCAGATGACTTTTGAAGTCCACCCAATTCTTGATGTGTCCTTGATGGAAGTTCCAATCAAGGCCTGAAATAACTGGCTTTGGCCCATCCCTCAAGTAGGTTTTTGTCTCCTGCTCGAGATGACCATACAGACTGATGTATTCCTGTTCGAGAACTTGAAATACGTCAAAGTGAAGGTCGAGAGAGTTTTTCATGTGGTTATAGGTACCTCAACGTAGACTTCATCGACTCAATTTCGGAGTCCTCAGATTCATACCCACCATACTTCGGATCACTTGAGTATTTCCGGCCTGGCTCCGAGTCCTTCGACACTGCGAGGGTCAAACCTTAATCATGTTTTGGGCTGCCCGCCTTTATCTTCGATGTTCTTAGTGTCTGACCGCTTGCGCAGGAGGTTCTTAATTCCAAAAAGTGATTCAAGTGTATCCTGCCAGAATGGAGCGCCAACACTTAACAACATTGCGGTGATGGCCCAGCCCAAGAGTGTTTTAAAATCGCGCCCGCGATGACCGAACCAAACCCAGCAGGGATGATCCGTGTTTTGAGGTGGCCCCAAGGTTCCTACCCAGGTACGGACGCCCCTGTACGTCAACGGTGCAAAACCGAAGCTGGCGTAGGTATTTGCGTCTCCCTTGATTTGTTCCTGAATTTTCTTAAACGAGCTCAGCAATTCTTCAGTACTCTGTTTTTCAGAATCTTGAGTCGTCGTGGTTGTCGTAACACCTGTCGGCGGACTCGTAGTGGTGATTGTCGTAAGAGTCACCGAACCGGGCGATGCCGTCGGTGAAGGCGATGGTGAAGGACTTGGGTTGGGCTTTTCGCTCTGGTTTTCCTCATTTGCTTTAGATTCGGAAGCTTTCGCAGCCTTAGCTCGTGCCAGGACTTCAGGACCAGACTGAATGATCAGGTTCCGAACTACACCGTTGGTCGTGATGTTCTGATAGATAGTAAAGAAGTTGGCATTGAGAAACACAACGACAACTGCGCTCACGACGATTGCCCAGGTCTTCATGCTGCGCGCGTAGCGTTCGTTAAAACTTTGCATTACCGTGTCGTACCAAACCTCTACTTCAGTCAGTTTGGTGCGCATAGGCGCCAGGGCCGCATCAAATTTCTGACGCACCTCGATGATCGTTTTGGCGATGCCCTTTAACCCAGTTGATGTCAATCTGAGTCCTTCGAGTTTTATCGAGGTTGGCTTCGTTTCCTCAGTCTTGATGTCTTGCTCAACCTTGCTTTGTACTTCGCCCAACAGTTTTAAGACCTCATCAAGCTTGATCTGGCGCAAGCTCATCACGTCGCCGAGCACTAAAGCGGGCTTCAGCTGCTTACCGCTCATAATCGATCTGAGGTCGCTCAATACCGGCTCAAGTACGTCTCGCATTGCGGCAAACTTAGCGCTGGCCTCTCCTTCCAAATGCTCGATTTCGATACCATCAAGAGCGTCCTGGAGACTGTTGACGACTGTCGTCGCCTCCTTCAATTGATTCACAAGATCGGGAAGTAGCGTGTCGGGAGCTACCGAGCTGAGCACTTTGGTCAAATCGTCTTTTGATAGGGAGTCGAGCATTGCCTTGCCTGCCGCAGATACCCTTCCGATTTCCTTAAAACGGGCGATTACCGCCTGATACAACGCCAGCGCGTTTTTACCGGCCTTTTCAGAGGAATGTTCACCTCGACTTATAAGCTGCAGGATTGGGGATTTCACAATCCTCCTCGCCGCCTTTTTCGCCAAAGACGGTTCGGCTGCTTCCGCATTGTTCTCCAAAGACGGTTCGGCTGCTTCGGCTTCAGGACTAGGAACTATGTGTTTGAACAGATCAACGAGCGATAGTTCAAGTTGTCGCGACTTTATTTTCAGCAGCTTTTTGAAAATTGCCTGTACTGATTGCACGATCAAACTGAGCAGCAACAACACGATCACAACTGCTATTGCGGTATCGATGGCATCGAGGTTCGGCATGTCGGGGCCTCCATGGGAGAGTGAGTTTTCAATGTGCTGGACGTTTGCGGAAAAGGAAATCAGAAGACTGCAGGTCCGAAAGTCTCAACTCTTATACGAGGATTAAGAGCAGCGAGACTTGCCACTGCATGTGAAGAACGTGTAGCGGGCGCACGATAGTCCAGCGCCTGGGTGTTGTCAAGAGTTTCGATTCTCAGACCTTCACTTCTCTACCCACCCTTTCTGCGCCACCTGCCAGAAAAACATTTGGAGCAACTCTTCGAACCCGCAATGAACAGAATGAGGACGAGTTCATGTAAAAAATATTGACAACCGAAGCCTCTCAGCAATATCGTTCGCGTCGAAAAAAGCCTCGGGCCGGTGTAAGCCTCGTACGCTGGAATTAGTATTCAAAAAATGCCCAACGTGTAGAACCCTACCGTTAGCCCGTGCGCTTGGCTCCATGCCTTGAACTCACGACGAAAATGAATTGTCTACTCACTGAGCGAGAAATTATCCTGGCGGGGGTGGGGGCGTTTATCTTCATCCTGCTTTCTTTGTGGATGAACTATGGGGAGCCAAACCGCTCCGACTTGCCAAAGGGATTCACCCGCGCCGGTCTCGCGTTTCAGTTAGTGGGTACGGCCGACGGAATCAGGCAAGTTCTCGGGTCTTCTACCAGCGACTATCGGCCAATCTTGCGTCGAAGTATCCACAAGGACTTCGTCTACATCGCCGGCTACGTGATCCTATTTCTCTTTCTTGGCATTTTGATTACGCAGGCCGGCACTTCTGCCGCAAGATGGGTTGGGTTATTAGCAGCGATCTCGATAATCGCGGCGGCGGTTTTCGATTTGATCGAAAACTTTGGCATGCTCCGAACAATATCGCTGAATCCGAACGATATTACTGACGCTATGGCTATCGGTATTCGCCGAGCATCGCTCTTCAAGTGGGGATTCTTCTTTTTGACAATGTTTCTACTGGGATTAAGCCTGCTGCCACGATTAGGCTTTCTTTCTATAATTGGAGCCTTCTTGCTACTCAGCGCTGTGGTGGGTTTTGTTGGATTATGGTGTCACCACCTGATCCCGATGTCGATTCCACCATTGGCGATCGCGCTGGTGGCAATCACTCTCTCCTTTGTTATTTGGCCCACAGACATCTTGAGGAAGCTTTGTTCCGGAGAATAGCGCCCGAGTTGTAACGGCGCTTGACCAAACCTCAACCCTCCTCCGATGATGCTTCCATGTTAAGTCACCGCTTTGTTCAACTCGACGTCTTCACTGAAGAGGCCTTCTCCGGTAATTCACTTGCTGTTTTTCCTGATGGCTCTGGGATCGCAGATGAGGACATGCTCAAGATAGCGCGCGAGATGAACCTTTCGGAGACCGTATTTGTTCTCGAACCTGATAACTCCAAAAAACAGTCACCGAGTCCACTGAAGCGGTTACGTATTTTCACTCCTACTCGGGAAATTCCTTTCGCGGGACATCCGGTAGTCGGCACCTGGAACCTACTTGCACGTGAAGGTATCGTCCCTAAACCTGAATCCGGAACAGGATGGACGCGCATCCATCACGAGATCGGGATTGGCATCTTGCCCGTGGATATCGAGTTTAAAGATGGAGAGCCGGTTCAGGTTGTGATGACGCAAGGCAAAGCGGAGATGGGTAATGTGTTGGAGGATGCACACGAGCAAGCGGACCTGATCCGGTCGTTAGGGCTCGCCCCTGAACACCTTGATGAAAACCTGCCGATTCAAATAATTTCCACTGGCATGAAGTTCCTATGGTTCCGGTTCGGGCGCTCGCTGACTTGCGCAATTGTCGTGTTAACGCAGCACTGCTTGCCGAAATTTACAAACGCCACGGCGCCACTGGTTGCTATGTGTTCTCACTGGAAACAATTGAAGTTGGTACCTCTCGTGCAAACGCACGCATGTTTGCTCCTGACGATAACATTCCTGAGGATCCAGCCACCGGCAGTGCGGCTGGTGCGTTGGGCGCTTATCTGGTCTACCACGGTGCGTTATCGAATGAACCCGTTGAAGGCGTATTCAAATTCACGATCGAGCAAGGCGATTTCATCAATCGACCCAGCCGGCTGAACATAGCAGTGAAAGGAAAAACTGGTGCGATTGAGGAAGTTCGCGTGGGCGGGCCGTCTGTGGTTGTGGCGAGAGGTGAAGTTGAATTCTGACGAGGATCGCGAAGCAGTTTCGGGTTTAAAGTTCGCTCTCGTTTCTAGAACCTGCGGCTTTGGAGCTTGGGTCCTGAAACTTGTTCAGACCTTGAAACTCGAAACTTGAAACTCCAAAACTGCCTCGGCTCCTTCAGCGTGAAGGCGAAGACGTCATTTGATGACTCTCCGCGCGCAACCTTTCAGCGATTAGCGGAACTACACGCAAAGGTACGGCGATCGCTTCTTTGATATGCCGCGCATGCGTGAAGTGTCCGGCGACATAGACGCCGGCAACATTGGTTTCGAAGGTTTCCGGATCATAAACTGGAACTTCCGTTAACTTGCCTGGTTCCGTATTTACACCGAGACTCTTAAGCAAACCTAGTTCAGCGTCACTACCGATCAATACGAATACAACATCATTTTGCAGCGTGATCCCTCTACCTGCGTCGTCAACGATACTCACTTCCGCTTTCGTAATCTCACTAATCTCTTTGTAAAGAATCACGCGGAGTCGACCCGCCGCAATTTCCTGTTCCAGAGGCTTGCGCACCCAGTGCTTCATTGCACCAGCCTTGGGGTCACGGTTCTCCCAATCTTCGCGCCAAATGGCCATCGTCGTGTGCGCACCTTCCTCAGACAAAAAAAGCGCCGCTTCAGCAGCGCTGTTGCCGCCGCCAACTACTAGAACGTGCTTACGCACATAAGGATAAGGTTCAACAAAATGATGACGAACTTTTGGCAAATCTTCACCGGGGATATTTAGCCGGCGGGGGTGAGCCATGGCTCCGATGGCAAATAAGAGTTTGCGAGTGCGGTATTCAGTAACTGAGCGTTGTTTGTTGTCGTCCGTGCTCATAGTTCTAACAAAAAAATCACTCGCGTCGCTTCGTGCGACGCTGGTGACTTCTTCGCCGGTATTGATACTCAGATTCTGATCAAGGACGAAGTGAATGTAATGAGAAAGCAGCTCCTCACGAGTTGGCTTTTCGCGTACGGGTTTCAGCGTCCCTTCACGCATCTCGAGTTCATTCACTGTGGAGAAAAGTGTTCTGCCGATAGGATAGTGGCGAACGGTATCGGCAATTGTACCTTTTTCAATTACCAGGTACCTGAGACCTTCGCGCGCGGCGGCATCGGCTGCGGAAAGGCCCGCGGGACCCGCGCCGATAATGATCAGATCGAAGGTCTCAGACATCGTTCAACAATAAAGTCCAAGGTCCAACGTCCGAAGTCCAAAGTCTATGTGGTCTGTGATTGCATGGCTTTATCGTGAAACCTGTATTCAAGCTTGAACTACACAAACCTTGGACTTTGGACCTTGGACCTTTTTATTAGTCACCTTCCTGAGCCAGACGCTCCCTGCGCGCCACCCCTGTCTGATAGGCGGCTTCCTCGACCTCGCGAGCCACTGCTTCGGCGACGCGTTTGTCGAAGACGGAGGGAACAATGTATTCAGGATGCAGCTCGGCTTCAGTAATGATCGCGGCGATCGCATTCGCTGCCGCCAGTTTCATTTCCTCATTGATTGTCGAAGCCCGGCAGGCAAGCGCGCCGCGAAATATTCCCGGGAAGCACAGAACGTTGTTGATCTGGTTCGGATAATCGGAACGTCCAGTGGCCATCACGGCGACATAAGGCGCTGCTTCCTCAGGCATGATCTCCGGCGTCGGATTTGCCATTGCGAAGACGATTGGCTTGGCTGCCATCTGCTGCACATCCTTCCCATCAATAACTCCAGGCACTGAAAGCCCCATGAACACGTCCGCGCCTTTGATGACGTCCTTTACAGTTCCCTGCTCCCGATTGGGATTTGTATTCTGCGCATACCAATCCTTGACCCAATTCATTCGCTCGCCACGACCCGGGTAAAGAGCTCCCCCCTGATCACATCCGATAACGTTTCGCACTCCCGCCGCCATAATGATTTTTGTGCAGGCCACGCCGGCGGCGCCCACCCCGTTTACGATTACCTTGATGTCGCTCATTTTCTTATCCACGATTTTCAGCGCGTTCAACAGCGCTGCCAGAACTACTACGGCTGTCCCGTGCTGATCGTCGTGAAAAACCGGAATGTCGAGTTCCTCCTTCAGTCGCTCTTCAATCTGAAAACAACGCGGCGCAGAGATGTCCTCGAGATTAATGCCGCCAAAGGCAGTCGAGATCGCCTTCACAGTTCGCACGATCTCGTCCGGATCTTTTGTGCTTAAACAGATCGGAAAGCCATCGACTCCGGCAAATTCTTTGAACAGCATCGCCTTGCCTTCCATTACCGGCATCGCCGCTGCGGGACCGATATCGCCCAGGCCGAGCACGGCCGTACCATCCGTAACAATGGCGACGGTGTTCTTCTTTATCGTAAGCGTGAAAACCTTTTCCGGATCTTGACTGATTGCTTCACAAACGCGCGCTACGCCTGGCGTGTAGGCCATCGATAAATCAGCACGAGTCTTGAGTGGCATTTTCGAAACGACTTCAATCTTGCCACCGAGGTGCATTAAGAAAGTGCGGTCAGAGACGTTGATTACTTCGACGCCATCGATATCTCTCACGGCGTCTACGATCTTTAGACCGTGTTCGCTGGAGACAGCACTGACTGTAATGTCGCGAGTGATGTAGTCATTTGCCACGCTGACGATATCGATCGCACCAATGTCGCCGCCGGCGCGACCGATCGCGCTGGCCACTTCGCCTAAGGTTCCGGCGCGGCTCGACAGCTTCACGCGTAGAGTCAGACTGTAACTGGCGCTGGGAGTGCTCTGCATTATTTTGGAGGGTGCCCTTCGTATTTTTGGTGTTTGTGAAATCAAACTCTAACCCTCAGGAAAAGAGCACGCAAGCAGTCGATTCGAGTGCCCTATTTCAATGCCTCCAGGATCTGCTTGCGAGTTTTTGAGTCGATCTTTTGCTGCGTCAATGCCAACGACTCGGCGGCCCAGAAGCTTGTACGCGGCAAGCGCGGCGGCAAACTGTTTGTTCGACAGCGCCTGCAGATGTCGGCGCACCGTCACTAAATCGCCGCGCGCAAAAGTTCCCGTGAGCGCGACCTCGGGTCCAGACGCTGACAAGTTTGCCATGGTGCTTTCGAGCAAAGGCCGCAAGACGCGCCGGGCTGTCCTTCTATCGAGGCCACACTCGGTTAGCATATCGATCGCTATTGCGACGAGCGCGGTGACGTGTCCCGACGCCATCACGGCGGCCGCATGGTATAGCGGCTTGTAGTTTGAAGAGATGTAAAAACTGTGACCTTCAAGATCTTATTACGATTGAACGCGCTACGCGTTTCGCCACCACGTCGCCTTCGAGGCAGTAAAAGGCGCCTCGCAACTTCTCGGCGCCGATTCGTGAATCGCTGATAGACACCAAAGGATGAATCGATCCAGTTGCGAAGCCTGCGGCTGCCAAGGGAGCGAGAACTTCGGAAGCGGACAGCGCTCCGCTGGTATGTAAAACGGTTCGACCCTTTGACGAACCGTCCAGGGCGGCGATTCTCGTCGCTGTCTTTAGGATTTCGGCATCAGGAGTCGTAATAAAAACGATCTTGCTCGCAGGTAACCGGTGCAATTGCTCTTCCGAGAGAGCCAGAGTTGCGGGTCCCAGCAGCTTGGCAGCGCGTCGCGCGTTGGCTATTCGCCGAGCAACCACTGCCTCGACTTCATACATTGAGGAAGCAAGCGCTCTGGCGAGGGCTGTCCCCAGACGGCCTGAGCCGACAATGGAAACACTCAGACTTTTGCTTTTTCGGCGTCGCGAATCGGACATTTCAGCGGCAGGTCGTCAAACTGCTGGTTTTCGTGGGGCTTTTCCACGGCACTGGATTATAATGCCCGTAGTCTCTCTCTCGTCAGGAAGAGCGTTTGAACTCGCGGCATCCTGTCGCGGAAGTTACATTTAGGCCGCGCAACCTTGTTGCTAAACCGGTGCATCATAGACTGCGCATCAGCAAATTGCGAAAACAGCTTCAACGATCCGTTTCCACGGTCCCCCTGTTTGAACGATTCGCTTTGCTAATCACAATCCGCGGCCTTCCGAACGACAGTCCCAAGCGGGCTTCATTCCCTTCGGCCGGTTCTGAAATATCTGGAGGTTTTTAAGATGAACCGTTTCTCCCGCATCGCAACCGCCCTGGCGCTGGTATCGTCGCTGTTGGTGGGTTCATTTGGTGTGTTTGCTCAGTCGACCCAGACTGCCGAGACGCCGGCCAAGGCTACGACGGAAGCCAAACAAGATTCCAAGAAAGATTCCAACAAGGAAGAGCAGAAAGCCACAGCCAAGCCCACGACGAAAGCTCTGTCGACCAGCGAGGACCCGAACATGATCGGGAAACGCAACATCAACAAGGGCATCATCGCCGGCATGAGCGGTTCAACCGAGAAAGAAGTCCGCCTCGGCCGCGAGCTTGCTGCTCAGGTTGATCGTGAGGCGAAGTTTATCGATGACGGAACGATTACCGAATATATCAACCGCGTCGGTCAAAACATCGTGCTGCATTCCGACGCTAAGGTGCCGTTCACGATCAAAGTAATCGATTCAGATGAAGTTAACGCCTTCGCATTGCCGGGCGGGTTCTTTTACGTCAACAAAGGCTTAATGCTTGCCGCTGACAATGAGGCTGAACTCGCAGGCGTCATGGCGCATGAGATTGCTCACGTGGCTGCACGTCACGCCGTAGAAAACAACAAGAAGGCTGAACTGGCGCAGTATGCCGTGCTGATTCCTTCTATTATCCTCGGCGGCGGACTGGGTCAGTTAATTTATCAGGGCGGCGGTTTTGCGAGCTTGCTGGGGTTCATGAAGTTTACCCGCGGGGCCGAAGAGGAAGCCGACAAACTCGGCGTGCAGTACATGTATGCAGCCGGATATGACCCGACAGCCATGGCCACGATGTTTGAGAAGCTCGAGTCGAAGAATAAGAAGAAACCAGGTTTCATCTCGAAACTTTTTGCCAGTCACCCCGCTCCACCAGAGCGTCGTGCTGCTTCGTTGGCCCTTGCTGCTCGCTTTCCCGAGCGTGAGGAATACGTGATTAGCTCGTCTGAATTTCAAAGGGTGAAGGCGCGTTTAATGCGGCTTTCCAATGCACGCGCCACATCCGCGGGTGCTTTGCCGGGAGCTGAAGGCGGGACACCGGGTCGGCCAACATTAAAGCGGCGTCAGCCGACACCGGACGAGCCGACGACCAACTACCGACGGTGAACAGAAGCCTGCCGAAACAAAAGAGGCTCCGAAGTTGAAACGTAACGATGGTTCAACGCCGGCGCCCCCGCAACCGTAAGTTGGCTTGCGAAACAAGAGACAAAAGGCCCCGCGGCGGTTGCCGAGGGGCCTTATTGTTTGATCCAAAGAGTTACACTGAATCACCTTGCCTAGCCGTCGCTTTGCCCCCGGTTGCCGCAAGTGTTAAAAATGCTCGCCTTGACAACTTTTAGAGCCGTTTTGTATTCTAGCCGTTCGCGTTTTAGTAGCTGAAAATAGAGATAGTTAACTATGTCAACATACTTTCCCAGCGGTAAGGATCTTGCCGCCAAACGAAAATGGCACGTGGTGGATGCAGCCGGACAGACGGTCGGGCACCTGGCCTCCGAAGTCGCGTCAATTCTCACAGGCAAACGCAATCCACAGTGGACGCCGTTTATGGACATGGGAGACCACGTGATCGTCATTAACGCTCGCAAGGCGGTCTTGAAGGGTTCGAAAGTCGATCAGAAGATGTACCGGCATCACACGCTGTATCCGGGCGGTCTACGAGAGGTTTCCGCCAAAGAGATGTTGGAGAAGAATCCCGAACGCGTGATTGAATTGGCGATTAGAGGAATGTTGCCCAAGACAAAACTGGGCAAAGCGATGGGGAAGAAACTTAAAGTCTACCCTGACGCCGAGCACCCTCACACGGCGCAGCGACCCCAACCCCGCCAGATTAAATCCCGTTCAAATCAACAATAAGAGCTGAGTAAGATAAGAGGATAAATAGTGGCTGACATTCAATACTACGGAACAGGACGACGAAAAACTTCAACTGCGCGTGTCTATCTGCGGCCCGGTGGCGGCGATGTGGTCGTTAACCGGAAACCCTTTGATCGTTACTTCCCCAACGAGACACTGCGAATGATTATTCGTCAGCCGCTGCAATTGACGGAAACGACTGCGAAGTTCGATGTCTTAATCAATGTCTCGGGCGGGGGACCCACAGGTCAGGCTGGAGCAATTCGTCACGGCATCACTCGCGCTCTACTAGAATTCAACGCTGACCTGCGCCCTGCCTTGAAACAAGCGGGACTGGTCACACGCGATCCGCGCATTAAGGAACGCAAGAAATACGGCCAGAAGGGCGCGCGCAAACGCTTCCAGTTTTCGAAACGTTAAGATATTTCCGATTGCCGATTGCCAATTGCCGATTTGGAAAGCAGAAATTTTCTTTCTCAATCGGCAATCGAAAATCGGAAATCGGCAATATCGTTGAATCCATTGCTGTGGCTCGGATTGGTTGCACTTCGAGAGTGCTTTGAGCCACGGCGACTACATTAAACCAGTTCACAAAAGGAGACTTAGCTTGGTTTCGGTTACGATGAAAGAACTTCTGGAGGCCGGCGTTCACTTCGGCCACCAGGTAAGGCGCTGGAATCCGAAGATGAAGGAATACATTTTCGGCGAGCGCAACGGCATTTACATTATCGACCTCCAGAAAACGCAGCGTATGTTTCGGGAGGCAATCAATTTCGTCACGAACGCTATCGCGGAAGACCGCGGCAAGACGGTTCTCTTCGTAGGCACCAAACGCCAGGCGCAAGACGCCATCCGCGAAGAAGCCGAGCGATGTGGGCAGTATTACGTCAACCAACGCTGGCTGGGCGGCCTGCTTACAAATTTCCAGACTGTACAAAAGTCGATTAAGCGGTTGCGCGACCTCGAAGCAATGCAGACCGATGGGCGCTACGAGAAGCTGACTAAGAAGGAACGCATCAAGCTCGACCGCGAACGTGAAGGGCTGAACAAGAACCTTTCCGGCATCAAGGCAATGGGTCGGCTCCCGGACGTAGTTTTCATCATCGACGTACGGAAGGAAGAGATTGCGGTCGCCGAAGCGAATCGATTAGGAATCCCGATCGTCGCAGTGGTCGATACCAATTGCTCGCCCGAGGGCATTGATTACGTGATCCCTGGAAACGATGACGCGTTGCGAGCCGTCAGACTCTTTGCGTCGCGTATTGCGGACTCGATTCTCGACGGTCAGCAGATCGCCACGGAAGGCGGAGTAGCAATTAGCGCCGCGGAAGAGGGCGAGATTGAGGGATCCGTTGCCGGCGAAACGGCGGCAGATGCCGAGCCGGTGCCGGAATCGGCTCCCGAGGAAGCGAGCGGCAGCGAACCTGCAACAGAAACGAATCATGGCGCTACAAATGATCCAGTAATGCCTGCTCCCGAAGCGACAACCGGCGACGCCGGCGCAGCGAGCGAGGAAAGTACTGAGTCAGTCGTGGCGGCAAGCTGAACAATAGTCTTAGATTTTTACTTATCGGCGAGCGCAGCCTTTAGCGGACTTCCGCCGGGCTGCGCTTTTCGTTACGGTCCGGCAAGCTTCGGTTTACGAATCACGAAAGTGGAACATTTTTTGGCGGGAGAAATTTGCAATCATGGCAGAAGTAACAGCAGCAGCAGTTAAGCAGCTTCGAGACAAGACAGGCGCGGGAATGATGGAGTGTAAAAATGCTCTGGTCGAAGCTGGCGGCAATGATGAACTTGCAGTGGACATTCTTCGCAAGCGCGGATTGGCATCCGCAAAGAAACGCGAAGGACGCATCGCTGCCGAAGGTATCGTTGGCCAGTACATTCACATGGGAGGCAAGGTCGGCGTTCTGGTCGAGGTGAACTGTGAAACCGACTTTGTCGCGCGCGGGGAAGAGTTTCAACAACTTGTGAAAGACGTGGCGATGCATGTGGCCGCAGCGGAGCCAAAGTACGTTTCGCAGCATGAGGTTCCGGCGGACGAATTGAACAAAGAACGGGAAATCGCGCGGGCGCAAGCGCTCAATGATCCCAAGAACGCCAACAAACCAGAACAGGTTATCGAGAAGATTGTCGAAGGACGGCTGCACAAGTTCTACGAAGAAAATGTGCTGCTGGATCAACCCTTTGTTAAGGACTCAGCGAAGACTGTTGGCGAATTGGTAACCGAGAAGGTGGCCAAGACAGGCGAGAAGATCACTATTCGCCGCTTCACGCGTTACAAGATGGGTGAAGGTCTCGAGCGCCGTGAAGAGGATTTCGGCGGCGAAGTCGCTTCACTGGTAACCTCGGATTCAGATAGCTTAGGTCAGCGCGAATCTTTCGGGAAAACTTGATGGTTGCAAACAAGCCACAGTCAGATCCGGATCAGCTCGCTTATAAGCGAGTGCTCCTCAAGATTTCCGGTGAAGCTCTTATGGGAGAGCAGAATTACGGGATTGACGTTGAGGTCGCGCGCACTGTTGCCGAGGAACTGAAGGCCGTACATGATCGTGGTGTTCAAGTGGCCGTGGTTGTTGGTGGCGGCAACATTTTTCGTGGAGTCTCAAAAAGCGCCGGCAAGATGGACCGCTCCGCCGCCGATTACATCGGCATGCTGGCCACGGTGATGAATGCAGTGGTGTTACAAGATGCGCTGGAAAAGCTCAGCGTTAATACGCGAGTGATGTCGGCGATTGATATCCCGCAGTTAGCTGAACCGTTCATCAGAAGACGCGCGGTTCGTCATTTGGAGAAAGATCGCGTCGTGATCTTTGCCGCCGGCACGGGCAATCCCTATTTCACGACCGACTCGGCTGCGGCGTTGCGGGCTCTGGAGATCAAAGCAGACATTATTTTGAAAGCTACAAAGGTTGAGGGTGTCTATTCAGCCGATCCGATGCTGGACGCGAGCGCGACCCGTTACGACTGCATTACGTACCAGGAGGTTTTGGAGCGTCAACTGAAGGTGATGGACGCTTCCGCAATCTCCCTGTGCATGGACAATGATCTGCCGATCATTGTCTTCAACATGCGACAGCCTGGAAACATTGGTCGAGTGGTCGCTGGTGAACCAGTCGGCACGAAAGTCTGCCTGTCTAAATAAGTTTCGGGTTTCGCGTTTCCAGTTCCGAGTTTCGCGTTTCAAGTTCAGCGTTCTGAATGCGGTGTCGGTAACTAACAGTTTGCTAGGACGAAGCTCACATCTTCAGCCAAGCGAACTCGAAACCTGAAACTCGAAACTCGAAACTGGAAACCCGAAACCTGAAACTCGAAACTTGAAACTCGAAACTGATAATTCGGAGTGAGCTGATGAGCGAGAAAGACGTAATCAAAGAGACAAGGCCGCGAATGGACACCGTCATTGACGACTTTCGCCGCAAGCTTGCTACCGTGCGAACCGGCCGCGCTGCCGTCAGCCTCCTCGACAACGTCATGGTCGATTATTACGGCACCCCGACGCCGCTCAACCAAATGGCTTCAGTCCACTCTCCTGAAGCGCAGATGCTTACGGTACAGCCGTGGGATCAAACGCAATTAGGAGCTGTCGAGAAAGCCATTCGCGCGTCTGATCTGGGCTTAAATCCGTCCAATGACGGCAAACTTGTGCGCATTCCCATACCCGCGCTTACAGAGGAACGTCGCAAGCAGCTTGCGAAACAGGTTCACGAGATCGCGGAAGATCACCGTACGGCGGTGCGCAACATTCGTCGCGACGCAAACGAGCGCTTAAAGAAAATGTTGAAAGACAAAACGATTTCTGAGGACGCGGAACGCGATGGCCTGGATGAGGTGCAGAAGCTCACCAACACCTACATCGGCAAAATTGACGAACTAACCAAATCAAAAGAGCACGAAATCACAAGTGTTTAGTTGAAGCTCACGTTCGTTCAGCCCCGCGACTCTCATTTCCATCAGGCTCTCAACTAAGTATCCACGCCCTCTCAGGCAATTTCTCACTCTTGTTGACGCTTTAAGTCGCATCTCCTATCATTCGCCCACTCGCATGGTCCTCTGGATTCGCTTTAGTCTTACGTTCCATCGATGACAAGCTAACCTATTGCTGTCCGGGAACTGAGAAGTGGTCGCCGAAAACTCAACACCTCGAAAGAGAATCTGGCAGTACGCGTTTGTCATCGGGATGGCAGCGTGTATTGTCGCTGCAATCGTGGTGTTCGGCATGTCTTCGTTCACTACGATACTCACCGTATTCGGTATTGTCGTCGGCCTCTTTAATGCCTTCCTCGGTTCCTCGGGAAGCGCCAATGAGGGGAACTGGTTCCTCTCCAGAATTAAGCACACGCTTGATGTCAGCAATTTCCTAAGAGTCGCTACTGTTGTCGTCTGGCTGGCCGCCATTGGTGTGGTCACCTATGGCGTGCGGACCTACTACCACGAAGCGCAGAAGGTCACGCTCAGTGGCCGCGTCTTAACTGCAGGCGGCGATCCCGCCGGAAACGCCCGCGTCGTCCTCAATTTGCAAAACAAGAAAGAAGTAGTGACCGCCGCCGATGGCACCTTCACGTTCGCGAATCTGGACCTGAGCGAGGAACCGTTAAAGAAGGTGCAGCTTGAGGTCGTTTGGAAAGATCTAACCACGTCTGAGAGTGTAGATCTCGCAACAGATCGTCAACGCACGATCAACCTTCCTCCCGGCGCCCCTCCCTTTCGAGTTTCCTACATTACGCTTGAGGGTGCGGCAATCGATCTTCTTTTACGCGGTCAGATAGATGAACGATGGGAGGAAAGACTGGGTGGACAACCGATCATACTTCCCAACAGTGTTTCAAACTCTCTTAGATATTTAACCAAAACTTTCTCGGTTCCTAAGGAAATGACCGAGGGAGAAGATTTCTCGCTGGAGAATGGATCGGGCGCCAGAGAGAGCGAAGGAAAACGAATCGAAGCTAAGATGGTCGGGAAACCTTCTTTTCTGGGAAGCGACGGAGACAGTCTTCACGGCTCTGTTTCTGAGAAGCTTCTTCTTTCCTTAACCGCCCCAAACCAGGGCTGGAACGTTGAGATCGGTGAGGTAGGCGATTGGGAACCCGTTCAGTCATTGTCGTTCTGGAGGTTTGCAAAACGCGAGGACCTCGAACGAGAAAACTTTAGAAACGGTTTTGATAATTACATAACGAAACAGCACATGCCCGCTGACTTTTGTTTTCTCAGGGTCATGGTCGGTTCATGCGGCGGTGATGCCGAAACGGTCCTGGATTTGGTGCCGCGCACGCTAAAGCTTCGAGTTGCCGTGGTCGAAAACATCTCGCCAGAGACAATCCGAATTGGCAAGTTCCTGGTCCGGGAAACCAAGGTCGAAACACTTCGCTCTCGCGAGGAAGAGGATTCCGCATTGAAGTCTCTGAGTCCTGAAGAGCAGGTTCTATTCAATCAGGGGTTGTTAAAGCCTGGCGAGAAGCTGTTGATCGCTCTCGAAATGCAAATGGTTTATGACAAGGACAACTCCGAGGTCCAGACTTTTTCAAATCCTCCCAGCAAAAACGAGCGAAACAATTTAATCAATCGATTGGCAGCGATGGAGGCAATTGCGCTCCCCTTTGGTGGCGCGGGGAAAACTGTTGAAATAAAAAGAGACCTTCTGCTGACATTACTAAAGAAGCCAAAGCCGAGTCCGATGCTGGACAAGGAATACATCTTTGGGCCATCCGCTACAATAGATAGCGTTGCAGTGGATAACGTAAATTATCCCTTCAGACAATATGATGTCAGTAAACTTGTGATACGCAGCGGCGGCGAAATTGGTAGCTGTCCATTCGTCTACACCTATTCACCTGCCACTGGCGAGTGGCTGAATGAAGGTCACATCCTCTACGGGAGAAACAGCTCGTTCAAAGAGTCCACTGATGAGACGCATTTGAGAAGATTCGATGGAAGAGTAATCATCAAAGAAGAAGACCCGGAGCAGTCGTTTATTGATTTCGTCTACATCAAGGTCACACTAATCGATGGCCGGGAAAAACTGCTTTACCCACTTAACTCAAAGTTGCGTTTTCAGGATGGTGATTACCTGACGATGAGACAGGGCGATCAAATAGAGTTGCAATTTGATGGGCCCCCAAATCTGTTTGTCAGTAGTTACTCAATCGTTTCGCGAGGCTACTACGTTCCGTACGCCCACAGCTCGACGACAGGGCGAACGGCACGTCTTGGCGAGAAATGACCTCACACCGGTGTTCCGCATGCTTGAAATTCAATTCTGTTGGTCTAAATCCCGCTTCTAGAGACACGTAGCAAATTAAAAGGGCCGCCCTTCACAGGCGGCCCTCGCAGGTCCTGGAACTCTAAGCCTGACTATGGAATCGCAAACACATCATCGCCAAGCGGATTGTTCAACTTGATGTCTTTGACGTTGTAGTCAGCAAAGAACGCACCCTGCGTCATCTCCAGCCTCTGAGAAAAGTTTGAAGGAATCAGCACTCCCTCAACTTCCTTGAACTTCTTGTGTTCCGTGCCAAAGACATATCCGTTGTAATTGATCAGGAAGCTCATTACGCGGCCGTTGGCCGGATCAATGTAGAAGTCAGTGGCATAGCCATCGGCATCCGCGATGCGGAAGCCACGGTGTTTTTTCTTGTCCGGAATCGCCGTTACTGAATAGCCTGACTGATCAAACTTTCCCAGTACACCCATGCCGAATCGGCTGAGCGGCGGCAGTTCGACGTTGGGGAGCGAGCTATAAGAACGCTGACCATCATCAATCTGCTTGAAAGCGATGATCGGACTGGCATCAACTTCAATTCGTGCTTTGTCCCCTGCAGTCACGATGATGAAGTTACCGGGGCGGGGTTGCGTAGAGTTTGGCGCGTACAAATCAACAGAGCCTCGCAGGATAATGCTCTTCACAGTTTTGAACTTGTCGCCACCGTGCGCGGCAAGTGCAGCTCGCGCGAGGTCAATGGGCGCAGTTGAAGCTGTAATCGCCGCGGAGCCAGTTGCGGCGGTAGCCGTCGCGGGTTTGGCTCCGTTCTGTGAATAAGCTGCAAAGCTGCCGCCGATTAAGATCAGGGGAAGAAATAGCAGAGATAGAGGCCTTTGTTTCATGGAGATTCCTTTCTGACAGGGCAATGCTGCTGGTGTTCTTCGAAGACTAACGCAAAAACAGCAACTAAAGTTCTAAACTCCAGTTGCTGTTCTTGGCTGTTGCGTTAGAAAGTGAATCGGAGTTGCGCCGAGACTCGGCGATTTCCGGCGCCGCCGCCGCCACCGAATCCACCGCCTCCGGGTCCGCCAAAACCACCAAAGCTCCCACCTAATCCCAGGCTTTGACCGAACGAAGGTGAAGACAAACTTCCTACCGGCGTCGAAAGATTGACGTTATTGAACAGGTTGGTGAAGTTTACCGACAGCTGCATGCTGTAGCGTTTACCCTCCGCTGCTCCGCCGCCGCCGAGACCGGGAATGCCTCCTCCAGGTCCACGCTGTCCGCCTCCCATCCCCATGCTCGGCCCGCCACTAGGGATGCGGACCTGACTGCCACCACCGCCACCACCGCCCCGGTTGCTTCGACCACCGCGACCACCACCAGCTGCAGCTTGACCTTGTTGCTGATTCTGGTTGTTGCGATTGGCAGCAGCGCTCGCAGCTGTACTGCCAAAACTCCAGGTCTTGCTGATGCGCATGTTGACGGAGAAGAAGCCGGGCCCTTGACCGTAATTGCGGGGAATCAATTCCTCACCCGGAGCCGGGTTGCGGTTAAAGTTGCCAAATGCCGTGCAGGCGATGTTTGGATCGTTGCAGTCAGCACCGGCCGGCGCAAACGAGGGTCGTTCAGTGAACTGGCGATCCAGATTCGTGTCCTGGCCGGTTGTGATATTGAACGGACGGCCCGAAGCCACCGTGATGAATGGGTTCAGGGAGATCTGTTTCCAGGGCAGTGTGATCGTTCCGGCGAAAGTGAACCGGTGACGGACGTCGAAAGCGGCGCGACCATACTCGTCGCTCAGGTCGTAGGAGTTAGCCGGGAATAAGCCGCCTCCCTGTCCATCGGTATCGTTTTGCGTCTTGCTCAACGCATAGCTCGAGAAGAACGAAATCGTCCTGCTGAACCGATTGTTGAAAGCTATGAACATCTGGTTCTGATCGAATCTGCCGCTCGATTCATACTGGTAAACATCACCGATTTCTCCCAGAGGCCGAGTGCCAAGCGGATTTGCAGCGGTGATTGAGCCCGGTAACGGCGCATTGATGTCGCGGGCACGGATCACGTGGCGAATATGAATCGAGTAGAACCCGACAGTTGCAGTAAACCGGTAGGGCAATTGCCTTTCAACCTGGATGCCGCCGAGATAGACGGTCGGAGTTTGCAAATCGTCAGCTACGCGCCAGGTAATCTGGCGAGCCGCCGTCAGACTGGAAACCGGTGGAATGTTATTTGGTGCGGGATTGTAAAACGCGTCGAGCGGCGTCGGTTGCGCGCCAACGAAGGTCAGAACGCCATTAACATCTTCATAAATCGGCCGCTCGCTAATGGAATATTGCTGCTGATTTACTCCATTAAATCGATTTGCCAGCAGCGTGTTGTTCTCGCTGAAGCGATTGTAGAAGACGCCACCGCCCGCGCGGATCACCATGTTCGGTGGACGCGTCGAGTCAGCTGCCCCCGGAGACCAGGCCACCGCTACCCGAGGAGCAAAGTTAAGCAGGCTACTGATGTTGCTCTGGTTTTCGTAGCGCAAGCCATAGCTGAAAGTGAGATTGGGTTTCACGCGCCAGTCGTCTTGTAAGTAAAGGCCGGCATCAATCTGTTTAACTTTCGCCAGCGGATCGCCGGCCGAGATACTGAACTGCGAAGCACCACCGCCCCGCTCACGAATCTCTTCCGGAGTCAGGTTGAAGCCCGGACCACTGAAAAGCAGCGTCCGGCGATAGCGCTCGAGACTATCGACGAAAATTGGCTGGCCGAAGATCGGATTGTTATTCGCATCGAGTTGCGGCACGAGGCCGCCGGTAAAGACGTAGTTGCCGCCAAAGTTGTTCGGATTGCTATCGTCAATGCTGACACCCCGCAATCTTCCGCCGAACTTCAGGGCGTGAGTTCCCTTTTGCCACGCGAGAAAGTTGTGCAGTTCCCAACTGGTATTGGCCGTCAACACTTCTCCCACTTGCGAGCCGCCACTGATAAAGGCGCCACTCACATTCAGCGTCGGGATAGTGTTATTGCCAAAGAGCTCGTTGCGATTGCGAGTAAATTGAAACCGCGTCTCGTTGATCATGGACGCGTTCAAGACGGCCGTTTCAGTAATCTGAAAGTTATGTTGAGTTGACGCCCGGTCATAAGCACGCTCGGGAAGCGAAAAGCCGGAGACGCCGACGTTCTGGTCTTGGTTACGGCTAAAACTGTAACGCGCCACGAGGGTGTTGTTGCCGTTCAGCTGATAATCGATCCGCGGACTGAACGTAAGATTACGGCGCGGCGTAACCACGCCGAAACCAAAGCCGATCGGGTTCAGATTCGCATCGAGCATCGTTCCTCTGACGAGCTCGTTATCGTCGGTTTCGCGACGTTGAAAGTCCACGAAAAATGAAGCTTTCTTCGCGACGATTGGCCCACCAAGATTGCCGCCGTACTGGCGCACCTGGTAAGGCGTGCGATCCGCAGAGAATGGATTACGTGAATTAAGACTCTCGTCTTCGAAGTTGAAGAACATCGTGCCGCGCATCTTGTCGGTGCCCGGCCGAGTCAGGATATCGATACGGCCTGATGGCTGGTCGTTCTCAGCCGCGAAAGGATTTTGGTTGATACGAATCTCGCGTATGGAATCTTTGGGTGGCATGCGGCCGCCCGTAAACCCGTCGATGAAGATCTGCCCACCATTAGGACCAACCGAAGGACCGGCTAGTGCCTGCAATGCCGCTGCCAGTTCATCCGGATCATCCGGCAGTGCATCGAGATCTTTGCCTGTAATCAAAGTCTGATTGGCGTTGTTGGTAGACTCGGTACTTAAGGGCGTCTCAGCAGCCACGGTTACATTCTGTTCTTCGATCGTCACTTTTAAAGTTACGTCGAAGGTTTCCCGTTGCCCTGCGGCAAGGTCAACTTCCGCCTCATCCGATGGCGCAAAGCCCTGGGCCGAAACGATCACTATGTACTTCCCAGCCGGCAAAGCGGCGACGGTGTAAACACCTTCACCGTTCGTCACCGTTGTCTTGGCCGTGCCGCTGGGATCGATAATCGTCACCGTGGCGCCGACAATTGCCGCACCAAGCTCGTCCTTGATAGTGCCACGCAAGCTGCCTCGCGCTTGTTGCGCGGAAACAAAAAACGCAGCCATGACAAGGACTAACGCGATGCCCAATCCCTGTCGCAAAAAATTATGCAATTTGTTCATAACGAATTTTAGCTTTCCTGATTTTTTTCTTGGTCGAACTTCGAACTACGGCAAACCGATACCGAACTGGATACCGCTGTTTCCCAACCCGCCCGCCGGGTTTGGAGCTGATCCGCTTGCCTGCTGCGGCTGCCGTGCAGCGATCATCGTGAGCAAAGGTTCCGCTCCCGAAAGAAGGCTGATTGCGGTCAGTCGAGCCGGGTCAGCACCTTTTGTGCTCGAGACGATAATCATTTCACCTGGTTTCACATCGGCAATCGCAATCGCAGGCATGCTTTCCATCATTTCCTGGATATTGAAATTACCTCCGCGCCTCGGACCAGCGCCTGGACCTCCGCCACTTGGCGTTCCGCCCTGCGGAGCACCGGCCGCGGGTTGGCCGGCGGCATTGCCCGCACCTGCCGGTCGACTCATCATCATCCCGCCACCCATTTCCCCGGGAAATCGACGTAATACAGCATCCTGCTTCACCACAATCGTCAAAGGCTGCTTCTTTTCCGCTTCGGTAATTTTCAATTCACCGGTAGCGGCATCGACAGCGGTGACGGTTCCCACAACAGTTCTAAACGCGCCGGTAACAACCTTCTCCGGCGTAAAGCGGGTTCCGTCGGGAGCACGTTCGCCGAGGGCGCGCAGCTGATCACCGACCTGCAGTTCGGCAAATGAACTTTCCCTGGCATCGCCAAACTTGATTGAGTCAGGAGCGTAACGACGTAACTCGACTTTATCGCTGACCGGAATGAACTACTGACTGCATCCCACCCATTGCACGACTCGAGATTGTGATCTCTTTGGTTGTGGGATTGAGGGCGGAAACGACACCTAAGATTCCGCGGCGCCGCCACTCAGCCCTTTCCGCTTCATGCTTCTTCGCGAGGTCGCCTTTAGTCATGACGACTAGTGCGCGTGTTGGCACGGTCTTTTTGTCCTCTGAAACCTTACCCATTGCCATCACGCGATCGCCTTCCGCGAGTTCTGTAAACGTAATCTTCGTGGCGTTCGTGATGCTGGTTTCACCCGGGGCGACACGCATGTATTGCGTGGTGTCAGCGAGTGTTGCGGTGACGAGCGAGCCAGCGTCGGTCTTAACGACTAGCTGTTTTGAAGTCTTGTCGATCGCCTTCACTTCACCGATCACGCGATTGGGTGTGATTCCCGCATCGCCACCCTGCGGTGCCGGCTGGTTGGTAGCTGCAGCCTGTCCCCACGCGAGACTGGCCGTACTTATCAGAATCAAAACTAACAGTGCAGAGTTCCTTCTCATCATCGTCTTTCCTTGTCCTTAATTAACTTAAAATTTGGTTTGCAAAGAATCGAATACAAGCGAGCCGCCCAGGGTCAGCGCGTATGCACGTTGCCGTTTTGCCGGCGCGCGTCAATCTCCGTCATTAGCGCGTCAAACTTCTGTTGCTGTTCAGCCATCAGGATAGCGCGCATGCGGCCTCGTGCTTTCAACCGCAACTCTTCATAGCGTGGTCGCAGCTCGCTGCGTAGCGTGCGAAATTCTCCGGCGGTTTCGTCCAGAACTTTTTCCATCTCTTTTGATTGTTCAGCATTGAGGTTGAGATCGTTCCGAATTTTTTCGAACATTGCCTTGTGCTCCCGCTCGCGAGATTCGCGGAACGAGGCATTGGCCTTTGATCGATAAACACCGCTGAGGCCTACTCCCGTGACAGCTCCCAATGCAAAGACCGCCACCAGCACCAACCAAGTTTTCCAGCGACCGACTGAATTTTCGTTCATCTGATCGCCTCCCGTTCATCTCTGCTAATAATTGTGGCCAGCACCTCGTCCCGGGTCAGCGGTCGCCTTTCAGCAAAAACAATATTCTCGAAACCTGAATCGTTCGTTCGTAGGTAGGCATCAACGCTAAACGCTGCAGCCTGAGTTTTGTTCCCGCTCATGTATAGAGACAGGCCAAAACTGAGCGCGGCAATGATGATCATTGCGGGAACTGCGCGTTTCGAAGTCGGCCAAAAGCCCGTCCACAAACTACGATTCTCAAGCCGCTTTTCTTCGTGGGAAATCCGCGTCTTAATTCGCGCAAACAGAAATGGGGCTGTGGCAATTTGGCTGGTTTCCGACTCAGGAAGTCCCCCTGCCTTTGTAACCAGGCGTCCCACGCGGTCGAGCTGATCCGGCGAAATTGCATGCTTTTGTTGAGTCATTTGTTTGGAACACCTACGGGTGAGCTGCTGATAAAACCTGGGCTCCACTCTAAAAACGCCGGCAAGCGGGGTCCGGTTACAAAGAATTTGAGAATTAGAGAAGTTTTTTGAGTAACTGGCGCAGATCAGACCGAGCGCGAAAGACCCTGATCTTGACCTTAGGTGAAGACCAATTCATTAGTTGAGCTATCTCCGCGACCGACAAGCCTTCGACATCGAGCAGCACCAGCACCAGCCGATCTTCCGCGCTCAGCATCCGCAATAACTTATTTGCCAGGTCGCGATTGATTGCAGTTGATTCGACCGCCGGGGCCTCGGTTGCTAGTGCCCGGAGCTCCTGCCGCTCGTGCTCATTGAATTCACTGGCGTTACGCTCCCGTTTACGGCTCTGCCTTCTCAGTTCGTCGTAGCAACTATTAAACGCAATTCGCGCTAGCCACGCAGCGAAGGAATCAACTTTGTATTGCGCGAAATGAGGAAGGCCGAAGTAGGCTTTGGTGAACGACTCCTGAATGATTTCTTCAATTTGTGCTTGCTGTTGAAAAAACCGGCCGGCAATTGCGCCGACTCTCTTGCGGTGACGTTCGAAGAGTAATTCAAAGGCGTCGGTGTCGCCTTGTACAACTGCAGCAACCAGGTCAGCGTCGCCGGGCTCGGAAGGGTTCTGGGTTGGCTCCATCTGAAAATCAGAAGGCGTCAGGCGGACTAGCGAGTCAGACGAGCGGGGGCACAGCCAGGGTGGGAATGGAAATCGTCAACCAGCCTTCGCTTGTTTCCAACCGATGCCGTAGCGAGCGGTGAGGGCGAGGCCAAGGCTGGTAACAATCAGCACAGAAACGACGAGCGGCCAGACGTACGGTAGTGACGCGAGCGCGATCCAAAAGACTGTACCTAACAACAGTGCCACCGTTTCTGAATTTGCACTTGCGGGGAGGAACTTGCGTTGCAGCCAGCGTCCGGTCGCAGCATAGACCACCACCCGACCGAACAACGCAGCAACGACGATTAGCATCAACGCCAGCAGCCCCAGCAGCACGTTGAGGGGCGCCGGTAGATAATGAAGACTGAAGGGAATGCCGACGCCAATTATTACCGCGCCAATAACACCGATAATCGCCACGCGACCAATAGTTAGTTGCAAACGTGCAATACCGCGGCTGATGGTTCCTGGAATTATCGCCGTCACCACCAACGACACTACAAACCAGAAAAGCACTGCCAGGATTCGCATTCCCACATACGTGGTCGACCAGCGCGGGCTTACGATTGCGGTAGGGTTGCGAATTAGATTGCGCAACTCCTGCTCATAGCCGGCATAGAGGATTGTGCTCTTGTTAGCGTCGCGGTTCGGAAGTGCGTCTTCGTGGCGATACGTGCCGCCCACCACGATTACATCACCTCCGATAGTCGCGCCCTTTAATTGGATCACGGACCCGCCAATCGCGGCCACGTCGCCGTCGACCCTGCCCGCGACAATGACATCGCCACCCAATGAAATCGCCCCATCCTTTACGGTGCCGGTCACTCGCACCGAGCGTCCCAAGCCGTAGGCCATCGTGTCGCTTACTCCGTCCACCACGTAGGTCGTGTCCGCCGGAGCTTGGGCGTAGATCGCGATTACTGCTGCCAAAAAGAAAGCCAACAAAAAGCTGGCTCGTATCAGTATTCGCAATGCTATTCGATCCGGCTTCGCGTGAATCAAGAACACGTCTGCTGTGACAGTAGTAGTCATACCGATGAAGATGCCTTACTCAAAAAGGCGCATCTGCCTGCGGCGGTGGTAGCTAACAATTAGGTGAGAGAGTGATACGACGGCAATCGCCAGGAGAATCAAAGCCGCCAAACTTGTGATGTGTGATTGCGGCAAAAACATTCTTGCCATCACTCGTGAGATGATCGACAAACCGACGAAGGCATCATGAAGTGCTGTCCAGAGCAAACCGAGAACGCCGAGCACATTTCTTAATAGCAAACGGACGCTGAACAGAATTGTATTGCCGGCAGCGGCGCCAAGCAGGGCGAAAGCTGTGGCCGCCAGAACCAGGCAGACTAATAAAGCGCGACGGCGCTCGCCGGTCTGACGTACTCCGCGCATATCACTTTCGGCACGTGCGGAAACGATGCGAGCAAAATTCTCAGGAATTGGAAGTTCTTCGAAGGGTGAAAGAGCGGATTCCAGTTCGCAAAGAAATTGACGTTGAACGTTTAGTTCCGCGCGGCAATGCTCGGCAGTTTTCCAAATGCGCTTCGAACTGAGTCAGGGCGGAGCGCTCAAGCTGACCATCTAGATAGGCCGCGACCTGTATAGCAACACTCTCAGCCTGACAATTTTGATTACTGGTTTCCATAGCGTCGAAGAATCGCGCTGCTACATTCCTGTAATTCCCCGCTCGACAAATTGCTGGCGCATCATCTCGCGCGCGCGAAACAACCGGTTCTTAACAGTTCCCAACGGCAAACCAGTTACCTCGACAATCTCTTCATAGGTCAGATCCTGCGAGTGACGCAAAGCAATTAACTCTCGATACGCCGCTGGTAAAGAGCGAACAACAAATTCAATTTCTAACCGCCGTTCTCGTCGTTCACTCTCCTGCTCCGGACTGAGGTTGCCACTTTCGATCGGTATCTCGTACTGGTCACCTTCGAGGCCGGCTAAAAGCGATCGCTCGCGCCCGGCATTCCGTCGCAGATGATCAACAGCGCAGTTGTGCGCGATCTTGTAGATCCATGTCGAGAACTTAAACTCGGAACGGTAGCGGGAAAGTGAGCCATAAACCTTGATAAAAATCTCCTGAGTCAAATCGAGCGCCGATTCGTAGTCGCCTACCATCCGATAAACATAGGAGGAGATTGGGCGTTGGTAGCGCCGGACTAATTCTTCAAAGCTTCCTTCAATGCCTGTGGCCGCGGTGGCCACTAACTCGCGGTCAGTCGCAGCGCCAAATTCCTTCCAGAGTGCAGGAGATGCAGTCATGTTCATGATGCTAAGTTTTTACGAGTGCAAAAAGCGAAATGTTTCATAGGTTTGGGCTGCTTTTGGCGTTGGGGGGTTGGCTTTGCGTTTCGCCTTTGGCCAAGTTGCGGCGGGCCCTGGTTTGCCTGCTTTTGCCCTCGTGGCGGCTAGCGCTGGGTTGCGCCTTTGGCCTCGTGGCGGCTAGCCCTGGGTTGCGTGCTTTGGCCTTAGGTTTTTGGGTTTTCTTTTGAAATTTGAGATCTCAGATCTCAAATCTCAGATCTCAAGAAAACCTATTTCCAGGACAATGTTGCCAAGCCAGCGGGGGCGGCAATCACGTCAAACTCCAAATCCTCGCTAGGTAATCTCAGACCGAGATCTTCCGCCTCGAGTGGTCGTAAGTCGCCGCCCGTCGTCTCGTTAACGATCTCGCTTGCCCGCGCTTTATCAAAGCCGCTGCCGGTAATTAAGAACCTGGTTAATGGCTGCTCAAATTCAGATTCGTTAGCGCGGCGATCGCTATAGAACAGCAGCAAGCGGTAAAGCTCATCCTCGCGTTCGTCAAGATCGCACTTGATATGCCGAAAAATCAGAGGCTGTTTATCGCGAAACACAATCGCCGTGAAGCCTTCCGCCGTCAAGCTGAGCAGGAGCGAGTCACCGGCGGCTCCATTACGAGTTAGCCATTGAGATTCACCCATGTGGCGCGGCAATACTAAGCCGGCGCGCCATCCAAGCATGCTGAACAGATGTTCATATTCAGCGAGTATTGCTAAGCGAGTTGCGACGACGAGGTAACGGTCTCGTCCCTGGGCATCCTTGCTCAAGCGCTCGCGTGAGACCGACAACTCGTCAAGCGGGACTGCGAAGCCGCGATCCATCTTCCACTTCAAAACTTCTTCCAATTCACTTCCCGATCCGACATTCGATTCGAGCGTAACCATCAGGGTACGAGTTGTGCCCTCGGGAAGACTAACGGACCAACGCTTCTGCTTAAGCAGGCCCGCGCTGGCGGCAAGGTCCCTCAGCGCCGCTGCCAGCTCCCCATGATCCGCGATATTTGATTCTTCAAAGCTCGGTTCAATCAACGAGTCAGGTAACTTAACCGTAGCCGCGCGCCGCAGAGCGCCCACATTCCCGCGCCGCTCCAGCTCCACAACTGACGCCATACTCTTTTCGAGTCCCAGCGCAGTCGCGGGATACCAGGGATGAACTAACTTGGAAAGCATTTTTGGTGTTTGGTCTTTGGTCTTTTGGCTTTTGGATTTGGATTCAGCTTACCATTCAGAATACGGCGTCCCCTCTAACGAGACGTCCGGCGCCGAACTCTTCACGTCGACCACGCCCTGTTCACCAGAGGTTGAATTCGGATCTTCGCCGGTGACCACGGTCCAATCCTTTTGGCCACTAATCGGATCGACCGGCAACTCGCGGATGTAACGCTCAGAAACCAAATCCTCGAAGGATTGCGGGAGCTTTCCTTTGTCGGCCGCATACTGATCCAGCGACGTACGCAACTTATGAAGGTCATCGCGCAGCACCGCCTCACGGGCGTGCATGATTGTTCGTTGGTATTGCGGCAAGGCGATAGCCGCGAGAATGATCACAATCGTGATCACTATCATTAACTCAAGAAGAGTGAACCCGAGAGCTACGGCGACGAGGCGACAAGGAGACAGGGAGCGGGTGCGACTCGGAGACGCAGGAACACGGGGACGCGGGGACGCTGGGGACTCTGGGAAAAGGGGCCGCGGTGACAAGGGGGTACTGAAATGCGATCTCTTCAAAATTTCTTTAATGCCTCTCATGTCCTCCTGCCCCTGTGCACCACATCGCCCTATCTCCCCTGGCTACCAATCGCGATACTTTTCTCCGTTGAGCGCGGTATCCTTCGACTTCGAAAAAACATCAAAAACATTCTCACCGCCCCAGGAATCCGCATCGGAGGCGTCGTAACATGAACGGAACTCCCAATCGGCCTCTCCGGTCATCGGATCGATTGGAATTTTCCGCAGGTAAATCTTCTTCTTCGTCGCCAGCTGCGAATTTCCAACTTGAGTCGCGGTGACGTTCGGATCGCCACGCCCCCCGGGCATGCCACCGCGAGGAATGACATTCACACCGGTGACCAGTGTCTCCAAATCCGGCGGATAGCGATCAGGGTTATCGACACCGAATATTGTAGTGTCGCTGATCACTACGCGACTGCGCGGGTCTATGCCTATTTGCGGCAATTGTTGCGGTGGGCGCCCTCCTCCATCCGCTCCGGCTACTGGCATGCCGACCGTGTCGCGGTGAAATTCATCGATGGCTATGCGCATTTGGCGCAAGGCATCACGAAGCTGCTGCTCCTTTTGCCGCTTCACGGAGACCGTCATCAACGGAATTACCCCGAGAGTGAAGATGGTCATGATGGTGAGCGCCATCACCAGCTCGATTAGGGTAAATCCGCGCGCTGACGAAAAAGGTACGCGGCGACCGGGAACCTTAACTCCGGTCACCGAGTCGCCGCGTTCGTGCGATTCCGCGTACTGCTTTTTACCGCCCTGCTCCATCTATTGCTTTACTGCTCGCAACGGCATGAGTTCAACAGCGATATCGCGTCCATCTGTGGTAAGTAACCGCAAACTCTGCTTATCGAAACCGAAGGCTGCGTCGCCATCGGCAATTGCTTCCGCCTGAATCAGCATTAACGACCCTGCACCGTGCAACGGAGTGGAGCCGTTAAAACTGGAGATCGAAAACATGTAAATGCCCTTCGGATCGACCGACTGCGTCAGGCTGGCTTTATTTCCTGGCGGCAGGAGCGTGCCTGGATTTATAGCTGTCAGCTTCACGACCCTAGGATCGAAATGAAGCATCAAGACAGCGAGACCCACCTGAATATCAGTCTTCAACTCGATGGCCAACATTCGCTTTTCGCCAGCCTTGAAGGGCGCTACGCCTGCCGTTAGATTCAGGTTCGCAGTCGGCCCCACACTACGGGCGATCCCAGTCGACGTTTCGATCGGTTTGGGCATACTCGTCAACGATGCGTTCTGATTGCCACCCACACCCGAGTTTACGACTGCGAGTTGTTGGGCTGAGCGATCGCTGACAAGTGACTTCGGCGCCGGCACGAAGGCCGGTAATTCGTCAATTTGCGTTCTAACTTCGGCGACCTGTGCCGGCTTGGCCGTGAGTCGGCGCCACATTCGGCTGGCTCGACATTATGGTCGGGTTTTGCGCAACTGTTCGCGCGTTGGCTGTGTTCGTGGTCGGTGCCTGACGGTGAACAACTTCAGTTGCTGCGCGACTGAAAGGCGCAGGCTCGACATCCGGCAGGTTAACAACGGCATTGCGCGGCAACCGGCGAGCTGAAGCAAATTGGTCCTCGCGGTCAGACTCGATAATCATTGCCTCCAGCGAGCCAGTGGTAGGCGACTGCAACGTTCCACTTGGCCGCATCTCTTCGTCCCGCGGCGTCACGGTCGGAGCGCGCAGGACTCGCGGCGTCACCGCAATCACTATGTCTACCTGACGATTATCACGAGTTGGGGCAGTAAATAAACGACCGAGGACGGGAATCAAGCCGAGCAGCGGCAAGCCCCTACGCCCAGCTGATTCAATATTCTGCGCCACACTAGCCAACATCATGGTGCGATTGTTCTGAACTCGAGCCGTACCGGTGATGGTGCGCTCAGTGAAGGTTGGTGTAAGCGTACCGGCTCCCAGCACATCCTTCGATTCAATCGACATCTTTACCTGGACGTCGAGGTTGGGAAACACCTGCGGCGTGAACTTCAGAGTCAAGCCGGTGGGTTCATAGTTGATTACCGGGAAACCGCCGGTAGGGAAATTTGTGCCTGTTGCTGGTTGGCCAGTTTGGACACCAAAAGGATAAGTTTGAGCAGTCTGCACGGGCACGCGCTGACCGATACGAGCGGTTGACTCTTCGCCGTTGAAGGCATGTACCTGAGTTGAAGCTATTAGCTTTGTCCGGTTCTTGCTCTGCAAAGCTTGTAGCTGCGATGCCGGGAGAATAAGGGCAGCGCCGAACGACAGCGGCAGTCCGGTGGTTGCCTTTCCTGCCGTTTCGACTCATTTGCGAGAGGCCATTGAAGACGGCGGCCGAAGAACGCACCCCGCCTAAACTCGTCAGAGTCGTGTCATTTCCTAGTTGATTGCCAAACTGAAGCAGGTCAGATTTGGTCACTTCGTAGATGTTCACGTCCATAACGACTTCGGCGCGGTCCTTATCAATACTCGCCAACAAGTCGCCAATCAATCGAACATTTTCTGCGGTGTCGCGCACCGTAAGACTGTTGGTGGCATCATCCGGAACCACGATGGTCTGCGGTCGTCCAACCGACGGCGGAATAGCTTGCTGGATCAATTGACGCGCGTCGCTGGGTTTCATGTTCGAAAGGAAGAACGTTCGCAATACCAGTTGCTGATACTGCGGCCGGCGAGCCTGGTCCGCGACGAGGATTGTGCGGCGACTCAGTTTCTGGAAAAACAAACCTTCCTGAAGAAAGATATAGTCGAGAGCTTGCGCGGTAGTGACGTCACGCAGATTGATGTCGATGGTTCGAGGCTGCGCGAATGATTGCCGATCAAAAACCACATTTAGTTGCAGTTGCTCAGCGAGGCTACGAACAAAAGCTTTGAGGTCACCGCTGTAAGTTATCACCCTCAGTTGTTCCGCACGGGTGGGCGGCAGCGCCGTTGCGTCTTGAGTTTGCCCACTGGCCGGTACTGCTATCCCTTCGCCATTCTCGCCGTTAGTGCCATTGGCACTACTCGGAGCAGCAGTTCCATCCTTGACGCTCTGCAATCGCAGCATTCGTTCCATTTCGGAAACTGCAAGCTCATTCACAGGGTCGTAGCCATAAGCCTGACGGAAAGCGTTATAAGCTCCGACGAAATCGCGCTGCTCGGCGAGCGCGCGTCCCTGCTGCATGAACGCCTGTGAAGCATTAAAGCTGGCGCGGCGGAAATGGAGTTGATACTCGATATTGGACGGGTTCGCAGCGACGGCGAGCGTAAACTCCTGCGCAGCCTTTTCCCATTGCTGAGAATTCTCGTACTGCACTCCGCGTTTGAAATTCTTATCGCCCTTTTTTGCCATCGCCGTTACCGGCAAAATCAATAGACAAAAGGTGAGCAGTAGCGACACGCATATCTGGGTTTTTGTTTTAATTCTCATTGCAAGTTCTCTCTTAGGGCTGAAGGTGAAGTCCGTCGGGCTCAAATCCGGGGTTAATAATGCCGCCAGGGCACCTTAAGATGCAACTATTTCGTCGCTTGTTTACACGCAGAAGGGAAATTTTGGTTCCAAGGGGTTAGGAGTTCCATGTCTCAGAATCTCAAGTACAGGCTAAAACTCGCGATTACTTGAGACTTTGGGACTGAAAACCTATTTGGACGCCCCTACTTCCTCAACAAAGGTCACACGATTTATTTCATGGAGTGTCGACACTCCTGCGAACACTTTTCTTAAAGCCGACTCCCGCAAACTCGTTAGTCCCTCGGCCACGGCGGCCCGGCGCACTTCCGAACCCGGTCGGCGCTCCACAATCATCTCACGAATATTATCTGAAAGGTCGAGTAATTCGTGAATTGCCGTGCGCCCCCGGTAGCCCGTGTGATTGCACGCATCGCAACCGACGTTTGCATAGAAGGTCGTCTTCCGGTGCTCATCAATTCGCAAACCCGACTCCTCGAGCTCCAAATCAGACGCTTGATAGGGACGCTTACAATAAGGACAGAGCATGCGGATCAGCCGCTGCGCGAGCACACAGTTCAATGACGAAACGAAGTTGTATGGCTCAACTCCCATGTTCAGGAAACGGCCAATCACGTCAATGACATTGTTCGCGTGGACGGTTGTGAAAACGAGGTGGCCCGTAAGCGCCGATTGGATGGCGATATGCGCCGTCTCCGTATCGCGAATTTCACCGACCATGATCTTGTCAGGATCGTGACGCAGGATTGAACGCAGCCCGCGGTCGAAGGTGAGTCCCTTTTTTTCGTTGACCGGAATCTGGGTGATGCCGTGCAACTGATACTCGACCGGATCTTCGATGGTGACGATCTTGTCTTCTTCGTTGCGAATCTCGTTGAGCGCGGCATAAAGCGTAGTCGTTTTTCCTGAGCCCGTGGGCCCGGTTACCAGCACCATGCCATAAGGTTCGGCGATGTAATGACGAAACTTGCGCAGGTCGTCTTCTGCAAATCCCACCACATCCAAATTCAAGTTGCGAAACTCTTCATTGATCTGCTCTTTGTCGAGGATGCGGATCACGGCGTCTTCGCCATGAATCGTCGGCATGATCGAAACGCGAAAGTCGACATTTCGTCCTTTGTAACGAACACGAAAGCGACCGTCCTGCGGCACGCGCCGCTCGGCAATGTCCAACTCGGACATTACTTTGATACGCGAGATCAAAGTCTGGTGGTAAGCGAGGTCGATGGGATCGACTTTGGCGTAGAGGGCCCCATCGATTCGATATTTGACCTGCACTTCAGTGTCGCGCGTTTCAATATGAATATCTGAAGCTCGCGATTCCATAGCGTTGTAAATGATGGTGTCGACGAGCTTGATGATCGGCGACATTTCCGAATCGGTCGCCAGCCGATCAAGGTCGAGAACTTCTTCCCCCGTTTCGGTTTCCCTTACCAGCGAGATGCGGAATCCGGAAGCCGCTTCCTGCAAAACGCGCTGCGTAGCATCGCCGCGTCGCAGGATCACTTCGATAGCGCCGGCGGTGGCAACGTGAGGAACGATGCGAGTTTTCAGGGTGCCGGCAAGTTCATCCAGTCGTTCGAGGTCCGTCGGATCCGCCATCGCAAGGTGCAAACCACGCGCGTCCCTCTTCAAAGGCAGAAATTGGTGGCGCACCATCAAGTCGACGGGAATTTCATTAAACAAAGTGTAGTCAACCGGTGATTCGCCTTCGGTGGGAAGTAACTCAACAAACGACAGCCGGTAACGTCGCGCCAATTCTCTTGCCGCACGTACTTCGGGTGGCTGGTGCTCGTCGGGCCCGAGGGCGCCAACATCCAGCACCGCCGTAGAAGTCTTCGTAATCGCCTCGTCGTCAGAAATCTGTTTCATTCGGGTCTCAAGTCTCGCGTTTCAGGCCTGCCGTCTGCCGTTCAGCGCACGCCCGTAACCCCGGCCCCACTCGAAATCGATTGAATGATCGGCAAGTAAATCGCCAGGAGAATCGTGACCACAATGCCGCCCATCACCACCAGAATCGCAGGCTCCAGTGTGGTCGTCAACTGCTCCAGCCGAACTTCGGATTCAGCGTCGTAGAAGACTGCTACTTCATCCAGCATCTCTCTTAAACTTCCGGAACGCTCGCCTATTCCGATCATGTCGATGGCAAGCAACGGCATCCATCCCGCTGCTTCCAAACTTTCTGTAAAAGAGCGGCCCTCGCGAATCATCGGAAGGATAGCCGCGCTGCGTCGCCGCAGTTCACGATTGGTAATTGACTCTGAGGCAATCTCCCACGACTCCACGAGCGTGATGCCGCCGGCGAGGAGAGTAGCAAGAGAACGAGTAGCCTGGGCTACGGACAACTGAACCGCAAGACTTCCGGCGAGCGGGATCTTCAGGATTAACCCATCGATGGCCAGACGGCCCGCTGGCGTACGTGACCAAAGAAAGATAAGTATTGAGCCACCGATAATCAGAGGCCCAAACCAAATCACGTTTCCGGAAAGCCAGCGCGATAGGCCAACTACGATTTGCGTCACTGTCGGTAACTCGTTGCCGAATCCCGAAAACAATTCAGACATCCGCGGTACGACATAGACAGTCAAAAACGTGACCATGCACAGCGATGCAAACAACAGGAACAAGGGGATACGCTAGTGCGCCGCGAATTTTACGCCGCAGCGCTACGTTGCGTCGCATGTAAGTGACGTAACGTCCCAATACCTCATCAAGCGCACCCGAGCGCTCACCTGCCAGTATCGAAGCTGTGTATATCCTCGGAAACAGACTGCCCTGCGAAGCGAACGCGTGGGACAAAGCCGCGCCGCCACGAATCTGTTCTTCAACGTCGCCGAGTACCACGCGTAAACGGGCGGACGCGGCACGTTTACGTAACATGGTGATCGCCTGAAGGATCGGTATGCCGGCCCGAAACAAAGCCGCCAGTTGTTGGTTGAAAAGCAGGAAGTCGTTTGCCTTGACGCGAGCGTGTGCGCCACGACCACCAAGGCGCGTCAATGCTGTCACTCCGGTGGTCCGCGGGGGAGTCACATTAAATACACGGAAGCCTTCGCGTTCGAGCCGCGCCCGGGCTTCGTGTATGCCGGGCGCGTCGACCGTGCGCGTTACGACCTCTCCCGCTGGAGTTCCTAATCGAACGATAAACTCAGCCATATTTACTGAAACGATCTATTAATGAGGAAATACCACCTTCAAACAGAGCCAAAGTATAACACGCGTCGATCTAGCCCTCGGTCCAGCCAACGAGGCGAACATTGAGCTGCACGCTCTACTAGCCGCGAAGTTGCAAAGGTATGTCATCCACCGACGGGCTCCAGCCCACTTAACTAATCTTATCAACCCCATCTCTTGCGTCGCTCCAGACGCTGTCCTACAATGCGATTGTCCAAACGTTAATTGGGATAGCGCGCGGCTGGTCTCCCACGCAGCAATTTTCTGCAGCTCCTTTCTAAGAAAAAAAAGTCCTCTGGGCATCACCGGTTCTCCGGAAAGCATCTGTGTAAGCAGCCCTTTCGACCGTACGATCGTTCCAGACTCTGAAGCACACAAGCGGGGGTCAAATGCACTTACCGGCTAAATTCGCTGTCAGGATGGCACTCCTGTCATGCTGCGCGCTGGCAATCGCCGCCAACACCACTATTCACGCCCAGGAAGCCCAACCGAAACCGACTATCGAGCCTGCCAAAACTGAAACTGAAGCCAAGCAGGACCCGGCCGCCCAACGCAAGATGGGCACTGAACTCGACGGGCCCGTGATCATCAACACCGATCTCATCACGCTGACGGTAACAGTCACAGACACCTACGGCCGTTATGTTTCCGGCTTAACCAAGAACGCCTTTACCCTACTCGACCAAAAGGTCCCGCAGGAAATCACGTTTTTCAGTGACGAGGATTCACCGGTTTCAGTGGGCGTCATTTTCGACGTCTCCGGCTCAATGAGCGGTGAGAAGGTAAGAAAGGCTCGCGAGGCACTTTCGAAGTTTATTCAAACAAGTCACAACTCGGACGAGTATTTCCTCATCGGCTTTAATTCGCGCGCCCAATTGCTCCTGGACAAGACCCGCGATGGCAACGCAGTTTTGGACAAACTTATGTTCGTAGAGACGCGGAACAACACCGCCCTTTACGACGCCTGTTATCTCGGTGTGGAAAAAGTGCAGCGCGGCGCCCACCCGAAACGCGCCCTCTTGCTGATTAGCGATGGCCAGGACAACAACTCGCGTTACACCTTCAACGAACTTAGGCGCCTATTGAAGGAATCGGACGTGGTGCTTTACGGAATCGGCATTCTTAGCGGCAACGATGCCGGCAGCGCGCTCGGGATGGAAGGGCAAGGAATTCTCGATGAGCTGGCGAATGTCTCAGGCGGCAAGGCGTTCTTTCCCCGCTCCGCAATCGAGATGGACGACATCTTCGAACAGATCGCCCTGGAGCTGCGCCATCAGTATTCGATTGGTTATAAGCCAAACAACTTCGTTAATGACGGCAAGTGGCACAAGATCAAGGTCAAGGTGAACCCTCCGCGTGGTCTTCCCAAGTTGTTCGTGCGTTCCAAAGAGGGCTATTTCGCGGTCGTCGGAACCCGGTAATCACCGGATAACGTAGTCCGCGGCAACTAACCCGCTCTCCCAAAGCATCTTTCTAGCGTGTGCGCAGTGGACGCCAGGCGACGCTGTTTGCCCCAGGCCTCGCGGAATTCGCGCGTACGAAGTTTTGCGCTCCGGCTCAAGCTCCAGGGCTTGCGGAGCGCTTCGTTTGAGCGGGACGCTAAGCGACGAGTCGGCTCACTGCTAAGTTTGCGTTACAATCTTTTTTGTCGGAGAGAGGGCTAAGGTCAGTGACAAAGCAGCGCAATCTTGGGATGGAGGGCCGGGATCGAACTCTTGTTTTTCTCGGCATGATCGCAATTCTGATAGCCGGTGCCGCAGGATCTAATTTTGTGCCGGCCGGTCAAACTCAGGAAACGCGGATGCGACGAAGCGGGCAAGCGGCGAATTCAACTCCCACAGCTACACCGACCCCAAGGCCCACAACTTTAACTACGATCAATCAACCAGCGCAGACCCCAACCGCAACGCCAACGCCGAGACCGGCTGGCACGCCTGGTGCGCCAGTAACCCAAACTCCAGCCATTCAAGCGACCCCGACACCGACACCTTTGCCGCCAGTCATCCAGTCCGGAACGGGAATCGATAGGATCGCGCCCGAGCTCGGGCCACCGCCACCGATTCCCAGGCTCAAACCAACGCCGACGCCGACTCCTCCTGAGGAATTTGGGGAGGGTGAGGTGGTGACGGTTGACACTGAGTTAGTGACTTTAAACGTGCGCGTCATTGACCGTAACAATCGTCCCATCGATAACGTGCGCGAGAACGAGTTGCATGTGTATGAAAGTGGTGTCGAACAGCCCATTGTGTCCTTTTCCAGAGAAGAGGTGCCGATCAGTTACGGGATGGCTGTCGACAATTCCGGTTCGTTACGCTCGCAGTTGCAAAGCGTAATCGATGCCGGCAAGACGATCATCAATAGCAATAAAACCGGTGACGAAACTTTTATTATTCGCTTCGTCGACACCGAGAAGATCGAATTGAAGCAGGATTTCACCGCAAATAAAGATTTACTTATTGAAACGTTGGACGAGTTCTTTATTGAAGGTGGTAGTACTGCGATCATTGACGCTGTTTATCTTGCTGCAGAGCATGCAGGGGAATACAAGAAAGGCGACGACAACGATAGACGGCGGCGCGCTCTTATTCTGATCACCGACGGCGAAGATCGTGATAGCAAGTACAGCCAGGAACAACTATTCGCCCGGTTGCGAGAGTCGGATGTGCAGATTTATGTAATCGGTTTTGTTAACGAGCTGGATAACGACGGCGGACTTATTCGCAAAAGCACGCGCGACCGCTCAGTTAGTCTCATAAATAAACTCGCTGCCGAAACCGGAGGTCGCGCTTTCTTTCCGCAATCGCTTTCCGACTTGCCGCAAATCTCCAACGAGATCATCCGCGATATGCGAACGCAATACATCCTGGCTTATAGACCGACAAATAAGGCCCGCGACGGCACGTACCGGCCAATCAAGGTTCAGGTAGCCGATGCCGCAGGGCGAGACAAAAGGATCGCTCTGACTCGGAGCGGGCGAACTGCGCCACGCGGCCCTGCACCAACCTCACGTTCTACGCCGCCACCACCGCGCACACGATTGCCGGCTGCCAATCGGCCTTAGCATCGCTGTTACGCTGCATGAAACGAAAATTGATACTGGCGTCAGCGGCAATACTGGTCTTTGCCGCTGTCACTGCCGCACAGGAAGCTAAGCCTGACCTCTCTTCTTTGGCGGCGATCACCTCGCGGGCGCAGTTTGATTCACTCGCTCGGATCTATTCCGATAGTTCTTATCCGCTATCCCACGTCCTCTTTGTTATCGATCGCAGCGACCGAAATAAGATCTACTACGTCAACTCCCGGCGATTTTCCTTTCATAAAGACTTTGTTAACGGCACCTACCTTTCGCTTGAACGCGGCCAGGATTTCTTTGAGAACAATTACCTCAAAGCCAACCGCCGTTTCATTCTCGGCACTATTGCTTACCAGACTCCCGTACAGCGTTGGACTTTTGAGTTTTGGGAAGGCGATCAAATTCCCACCGAGCTGATCAAAACGACGAGTGAGGTTATTAACAAGTCCTTTTTTACTAGCGTCGCTTACAAACCCAACTCTTCGCGGCAAGAAGAAGCATCAGCGGGATTAGTGGGTCTCGAGCGGATTCTGCAAAGCGATATTTCCAAAGAGCAGGAATATGAACCGTTAAACCTGGCGCGCGGATTAGGGCGGATTCACATCATCGAAAAGCTCGATGAACACGTGGAGATTGGATTTAATGAAATCCTTGTACTCAACGAAGTGCCAATCCAGCTGCCACCTGTCGCCGGCGTGATTGTCAGCAAACCATCAACCCCGCTCTCGCACATCAACCTGTTGGTTAAGGGTTGGGGGGCGCCCAACGCCTACATCAAAAACGCGCACGAGTTATTGAAGCAATACGACGGGCGCTGGGTTTCTTTTGAAACTAAACGCGACGGCTACACGATCAAGCCGGCCGACATGGATCAGCTGCGCGAATATCAACGGCGGATGTCGCTGCGGCTTGATGTGATGAAACCGCGCTCCGATTTGACGGCCACTCGGATCCGGCCGTTGAGCCAACAACGAGCCGGCGATGTTTTGGCTTATGGCGGCAAGTCCGCAAATCTGGGCGAGTTGATGAATGCGCGTCTTTCCGGTGTGACTATTCCCGATGGGTTCACAGTCCCCTTCTTTTATTACGATCAGTTCCTCAAGGAAAACAAACTGGACGATTACATCTACGAGATGATGAATGACCAGAAGTTTGTCCACGATCCGGCTTACCGCCGTGGACGGCTGACCGAATTGCGCGATCGAATTCAGAAAGGAAGTGTCAACGCCGCCTTGCGCACGAAGGTATTGCAACTAACCCACGCGAAATACCGGGGCCAGGGATTGTTCGCGCGTAGCTCATCTAACTCAGAAGATTTGCCCAACTTTAGCGGCGCCGGATTGCATTCGAGTGTGCCGAACGTAAAGGGTGATAACGAGCTGATTGAAGCGATCAAAACCGTCTGGGCATCTCTCTGGAATTTTGAAGCATATGAAGCGCGCGAACGAGCGGGCATTGATCATTCGAAGGTTTATATGGCGGTGCTGCTTCAGAAAGGTATCAACGCCGATAGTGCCGGCGTGATGATTACTGCCGATCCCTACAATCCTGAAAGTAAGAATGCCATCTACATAAGCGCGAAGCGCGGCCTGGGAATCAAGGTGGTAGATGGCAAACGGATGGCCGAACAAATTCTGTTTCGGCCTCAATCGAATGCGATTCAAGTCTTAACGAGATCGGCTGAAGACAGTCTGCTAACTTTCGACGAGAAAGGTGGCGTGAAAGAGATACCAATTATGGGCGAGCGGACGGTGTTAACCGACGAGATGGCCCGGCGACTGGCAGCTGCAGCGCAGAAGATTCGCCGAGTGTTTGGCGGAAAAGATCAGGACATCGAATGGCTCTACCTGCGTGGACAGCTTTACATCGTCCAGGCCCGCCCCTTCATCTCCGGCGCTCCTGGGAACTAGGAGCGAGAGAACGACCTCGTCAAATCGGCCTTCCGAGGTAATCGAGCCATTACAGAACCGCGAGCGATAGCGAGCGGATGCAAGCGTGGACTTACGCCGATAAAGATTTTCGGTTGGGATAGTGCCTGCATCCGCTCGCTATCGCTCGCGGTTCTGTCCGCATATTGTTGCTTGCATACGCTCTCGGCGCGGACGTTCAGTTCCCCAGCCAGGTCCACATCTGCCCACCCAACATCACGACTACCGCAGTTGTAACCATGATCAGAGTGCCGATAGCCAGCAGATTGTTCAGCTTGGTGTTCCGCAGTTCTTTCGTCAGATGCTTGTCGTTGGTCAATAACAGGATGAAGATGAGGATGATTGGCAAAAGCGCACCATTGAGAACTTGAACGCCGACGAGTAACTGCATTACCGGAATGTTAGGAATCAGCGCAAGCACCACGCCCACTACAATCAACGCGGTGAAGAGACTAAAGAAAACCCTGCCGCGCCGGAAATCAAGGTTGACGCCTTTGGGCATGCCGAACGCTTCGCTTACCGCATAGGCAGTCGCGAGGGGCAACACCGCGCCGGCCAGCAACGTGGCTCCCAACAATCCAATCCCGAAAAGCACACGAGCCGCGCTTCCCACGACCGGCTCCAGAGCGCGAGCGGCATCCGCCGCTGAACCGATTTCGCGCTGACCTACGACATACAAAGTGGCGGCTGTCGCGATGATCATTGAAACCGACATGAGGTTTGAAAACACCGCGCCGACATACGCGTCGATTCGCTCCGAGCCGTAATGACGCCGCGCCACTCCCTTTTCCACCAGCGAGCTCTGTTGAAAGATTTGAATGTAAGGAGTGATAGTCGTGCCGAGCAAACCGACGACAATAAAGAGGTAAGCCGGATCCGTGTTCAGCGTTGGAATAAATGCTCCGCGTGCCACCTCGCCCCAATTCGGTTTCGCCATGAACGCTGCAACAGGATAGGCAAAGAACACCAGCGTCATCAGCAGCAGAATTTTTTCTACCTTAGCGTACGAGCCGAAGATCACCAGGTACCAGATTAAAAGACCGCCAAGCGGCACCGCCACATACTTGCTAACCCCCAGCAGTTCCATGGCGGCGCCAATACCAACAAATTCGCTTACCGTTACGCCGCCGTTTGCAATCAAAATGACGATCACCGCGAACAAGGCCCAGACGATACCGAATCTTTCACGAATCAGGTCAAGCAAGCCCCTGCCAGTGGCCGCCCCGAGTCGGGCGCACATTTCCTGCACTACGCCAAACGAAACGGTCAGGATCACCATTACCCAGATGAGCTGATATCCAAACTTCGCGCCAGCCTGGCTGTAAGTGGCGATGCCGCCGGCATCATTACCGGCGGAAGTGGCAATCAAGCCGGGTCCCAGCACAGCAAGCCAGCGCAGCAATCCCTTCGGATTTCGCTTCATGCCTCGCAGGTTGACGCTGCGCCCGCGAATATTGATGCGCAACCCGGGTTTGATCGGCAGTGAACTCGTCGGCAGGCTTCTGGTGTCGACGGTGTCGAGCGCCTCAAGCCCCTGCGGCTGCGCTGATCTTTTCATGAAAAAATCCTGGGAGCTTGAGCGCTCCAACTGCGCGGTGCGACCTGCGCTACTGCGGCATCAACTGTTACGACGCCGAGCAAGCGCTTGTCATCTCCTACTACCGGCAGAGCGGCCAGGTGACTATCGAGAACGCGATGAGCACTCTCGTGCCGCAGGTTCCAATGGCTGGAGAGTGATCAAGTATGGATCCATAATCTCTTCCAGCTTTTTTTCATCGGGGCCCGTAATCAGATCTCGGATTGAGATCGCGCCGCGCAGACAACGGGATTTGTCATCGTCGACAACGTAAACCAAGTAAACGAAATCCGGATCTTTTAAGGGCACGCGCAGCTTTTCTCGAGCCTCAGCTACCGTAAGGTCCCCGCAAACATAAACCACGTCGTTGGTCATGATGCCTCCGACCGAGTGCTCGGGATAGCGCAGGAGTTCGAGGATCCGTTCGGCTTGTTTCCGCGGTAATCGTTCGACAAAACGGCGCATTGTGCTCGGGTGCAAACGGGCCAGAAGATCTGTGGCAATGTCTGGCGCCATCAACTCCAGTAAACGAAGTGCCTGCTCCTCATCGAGTTCTTCAAAGACCTGGAGCTGACGCTCGGGAGACATCGTTTCTAAAGTGTCGGCAGCTTTCGGATCCGGTAGCAGCGTGATTAGTTCCGCGGCATGCAGGTAAGGCAGAGCATCGCTGAGACGCGCGATGTCGCCGGGAGGTAAGCGGCTGATGCGCAGGTGCTGGCCCGATTCACTTCGGACCGCCTGGGGATCGCCACGCAAAAACTCCACGTACTTCCAATCATAAAGTGCGCTCTCGGACACCGGACCAAAAAACCCTAACGTCAGCCGGCGCGCAATTGCTCCCAGACCGGTGTCGGCCGCTTGCAGCAAAAGCCTGCCGTCCTTTTCTCCCAGTAGCAGATCATTCGCCCGCGTAGCGCGCCGGTTTTGCAGATCCAAAACCATGGCGTCCAGAATTCCCGCCGCCAACAGAACTGCCTTAGCTATCGACTCGGTCGATTCCACATCAGCTCCGCCAAGATCGTCGATCTTGAACACGCGCTCGCGCCAGTCTACGGCGCGCACTTTCTCCCAACGGATGGAACATTTCTGCCGCTGTGCATTGAGGAAGTAAAGGCAGGTGACAGGCGGATGATCAGCGTCCAGCAGTGCGACACTCAAGTCACTCAGTTTTGCTTGGGCGCCCTGCTCGTCAACAATTCGGAAGCGCAACAGTTGCGAAAGCATCACCATGTATTTGCAAACCCCTTAATGCGACGACGCAAAGCAGCGTCCATAGAAGGCGCCGCCAGTGGTTATCAATAAGGGCACGCGATGCTGTGTCTCCCGAGTTCTGGTAGTAAAAATGTTGAGAACTGAAAAAGCATACCCTCCATATAGACAATCGGCAATCCACATCCGGGTGGCCCGTAGTATCCTACTCGTGATATAGCTCGGATCGAATTGGCATCCCTTGTATCGTGGCTTTAATTAGAAGGCCCTGCTGCCTGGTAAAAAGAGAGGTTCGCTTTGGAAATTATTCGGAGAGTATTCACTGTCAGTTATTCGGGTATTATCGTTCTCTTCACCTTTTGCGGCGTCGCCTTAACCTTCTTTGCCGCCCTCGAGCTTTGGCATGGACTGAACCCCGGCCAGGTCTTGACGCCGAGAGATCGTTTTAATTTTATTCTCGAAGCGATTGGCTTATTGACCATTGCGGTGGTCGCTTTCGAACTGGGGCAGACGATCCTGGAAGAGGAAGTGCTACGGAAGGTGCAAGTGAGCGCCCCCACGCGCGTTCGGCGATTTTTGTCTCGCTTCGTTGTTGTGGTCGTTGTAGCCCTATCAATTGAATGTTTGGTGACTGTCTTTGAACTCGCGCACGAAGATCCCTCACGACTGCCGCAAGCCGCGTCCATTGGAATCGCTGCCGGAGTGTTGCTGGCTGCCTGGGGCGTATTCATCAAATTAAACAAGAGCGCCGAGGAGTTAGAGCCGGAGGCTATGGCTGAAGCTAAAAGTGAGGACCGGAACGTGAAGTAGCAAGTGTTGAAAGGACTGCTCTGAGCTCTTTGTCGCTTTTGGCCTGGGGATCAGGGACCATCCGCACCATAGTCCTACTCGACTCTATGAATGCTTAGGGCCTTTGATAGCCGAGCACCCGCGCTTTAAGTTGAGCCGCGCCAGGGTTCTGTTCAAACGTTACCCACCCCTCGCGAGTCGCATGCCGCGGCAGGAAAGCGACGTCTAATTCGGCGCGCTCTTTTAACTCACCGCCGTTCTCAATCACCACTTCGACGCGCACTCCTTCGGCCGTTTCATCGCCGTGATTAATCACCGTGACGGGCACCAGAAAATTGAATTGCCGTCTTTCAGGTGTCCCCAGCCGCACCTCTATGCTGGGGGCTTCGTGGCCCATAGTGGCGCCAGCGTATAGGAGATAACCAAGCGTCACAGAAACAAGGATCAGCCCGAGCCCAAACACAACCCATTCGAACCAATTCTTCTTTGTCTTTTTCATTGTAGTAATAATCGTCCCGCTGAGGCGCCAAGTGTGGCGGGCACGCCGAGCACGACAGTCTGAGCCAAAGCAGTGTAAAGGGCGAACCCGTCAAAGCTGCCGAAGAACCAAAGAATCAGCGCCGAAGAACTTAGCGCCACGGCATAAGTAACAATAGTTCCCAGCAGGATAATGATGGGATGATCCGCCCGAACAAAATCCGCCGCACCTTTGAAGTCGCTGAAATGCAGGATCAAGAATGCAATTAAGAGCGAAAATATTGCTAACCCCATTAACTTTGCCCACGTTAATGCAATTGCTATGACGACAACCTCCTCAGTCGGTGCAATATTCGCCGCAAAGAGAAAGGCGCCGCACAAGGCGAAAACTAGCTGACCACCGAAATTAATTTCATTCTTGGCCGAGGCTTGCCCCAAACCCTCATCTTCCTTGCCGCTTGCTCCAAGCTGCGCCGTGCCGATTGAAACGCCGATTGCTACGGTCATAGCGCCTACGACGACGATTCCAATAATTTCAAGGAGAGCCATGTCAAACGTAAAGCGACCCAGAAGAAAGAGAACCAGACCACCGAGAAGAATCCCGAGTCCCATCTCTTCGATTGAGTCGATGGCGACTTCAATCGTGGTCGAATCGCGCCGCAACCCGGCATAGCGGTTGTAACCAAGCAGTAAAACGAAGGTTGCCATTACATAGCCGAGCAGCCGGTAGGGATGCGCAATAAACCCGGCCCACCAGACTTCCCTGGTGTATAACAGCGGCAGGCTGAACATTAACCCTCCTGCCACGCCGCGTCCGTATTCCCGCAGCGATTCCGTGATTGTGCGCTCCTTGGTTCTTGCGGATTTGCGAGGTGACATAAGAAAAATCGGAAGATGCGCTTTGGGAGACACCGCTCGGCAACGAAAGACGCCTGCAATATATCTCAAAGCCTAAGTATCATAAGCCCTCATGATCCTATGGAATCGTTGCGAAAGTTTGCGGCACTGCCTGGGCCGTCTTATTATCCCGAAGTTCTATATGTCCATACCCGTAATTATCGGTCTGCAAGGAGCCAGCGAACATGCCCTGCAATCCAGTGTTTCTCTCCAATATCAGAATGTTTGAACTCCTTAACGAGGACGACAGGCAAGCTCTCGCCCACGTCGTCGATGAACTGACGATTCCGGCTGGTCACACGCTCTTCCAGGCCGGTGATCCCGGCGACTCACTCTTCATCGTTCGCGAAGGCAATATTGAATTGTTCATCAAAGATACGGCCGGGCAGAAGATTGTGCTGACCGTCGCTGAGTGCGGTGACATGTTTGGCGAACTCGCCATGCTCGACTCCGGTCCGCGAACCGCGACCGCGATAGCGCTAACGGAAAGTGAGGTGCTTGTCCTTGATCGCGAAGATCTCGTCCTGCTCTTCCAAAGAAAGCCTGAGGCGGCACTTCACATGCTGGCGTCGTTGAGCGGTCTTACGCGCAAAGCAGACGAGCTGTTACGGACGCGTGTTTCGCGAAATGCTAACGAAGAGATGGAGGTTCACTCAACCCCGTTACAGAGAGTGGCCGATTGGATTGCGTGGTTCAGTGGCAGCATGCCGTTCCTGATGATCAACGGCGGCTGGTTTGCCATCTGGATCATTCTTAACACGCTGCTTCTCGGCAGCGCGGCTGCTTTCGATCCCTATCCCTTCGGCCTGCTGACAATGATCGTTTCACTGGAAGCTATCTTTCTCTCCTGCTTTGTACTCGTGAGTCAGAATCGTCAGGCAGAGAAAGACCGCGTGCGGGCCGACATTGAGTATGAGGTAAACATCAAGGCCGAGCTCGAAATTGCTCACCTGCACGAGAAGACCGATCGCCTTTACGAGAATATGATGGCGCGCTTCGAGAAGTTGGAAAGGCTCAGCGCGGCACAACGACCCTAGTTACGAGGAACCTAAGCCTCGGAGTGCCGATGCCTGCCATGTTTGATCTGGTGGCGGGCTTCGGCTTCTTCTATGGAGTGGCTTTGGGTTAGCTTTAAGTCGCTCTTGGCCATGGCAACGAGTCGCTGGTAGTGCTTGTGCAAGGTCTCAATCTCATCCTCAGTCAAATCTTCCACATCGATCAGCCGGTTGCTGGCGCCTTCGAGGGCCGCGACGATCTCGTTGAGTTTCATATGAATTGCAAGAGCGTCTTTGTTTTGTGTTCTCTGAATCAGGAAAACCATCAGAAAGGTGATGATAGTTGTTCCCGTATTGATTACTAATTGCCAGGTGTCAGAGAAGTCAAAGATCGGCCCGGTAAATCCCCAGACCACAATGACTGTCACGGCGAGAATGAAAGCCTTCGAGGTTCCCGTTGCTTTGGTAGCTTTCAGTGAGAAAAGCTCGAGTAGCTGGCTAAGTTTATTTGGTTCATTTCGTTTCTTTCGCGCCATAGTTGCCTCCTCAAGCCGCCTGTCTTAAGAAACGTAGCGGGTCAAACTCTCCTAGAAATCGATCGAGATTCCGAGCTGAATGCCGGCACGAGGACTCGCGGCGTATTTGCCGCCGAGCACTGCAAAGTCAAAAGATAGTTTTTGGCTCAACTGGTAATTCCCGCCGCATAGAGTTTGTAAGTGCCCTTTACCGAGTTGCGCTTCTTTTGTGACCGCCCCGGTTAATTCCATGCCGAGCTGGAGCTTCGGAGTAAGTTGCCGAACCAGGGATCCGCCGGCGGTAAAGACAGTCCCTCTGCTTTTTAATCCCAGCACGCCTGTGGCCGCGTTGCCGGAAAACAGTAGGCCGCTATTCAGTCGCAACTTCGTACTCCCGTTTAGAGACTTCTGCAGAATTCCGTTGATGTAAAAATCTGCGAGCCCCGATCCCAGTTGACGTTTCGTATCACCCGTGGGCAGTTCGAAGTTGAACGCGACTGCCATAGCGGGCAGGCGTGAATTCTCTCTCTCCTTTAGAAAGTTATATTTCAATGAAACGTTGGCGTCGCCGATCCCGGTAACCCTGCGCGGAGTGGTTCCCGGGTCGTTAAAGATGGTAAGAAGTGGTGCCGCTATTCCAATCTCGATTCTGTCTAACAAGCCGTAATCCAGCTCAAAGTCAGCAGTATTCTGTTTCAGGCTGGGAAAGGAAGCGCGTTGAAGCAGATCGAATTCGTTGCTGAACTCAAAATGAAACTTACCCTTGGGGGTCACATCGGCATCGTCAGTGACAAACGGCTGCTGCGAAAGGGCGGAGACCGAAACCAGGAAAACCAGAGCCAAGATCGATAGGGTTCTCAAGAATTTTACGGGGATTTGCTCAAGCTTGCACAAGTGATTCAAGAGGATTGCCTCGACATTTCCAGGTCCGCTCACGATCCGCCAGCGCTAGGTACCTGGCAAAGATCTCAGCCGCTCACTCAGATGAGAACGGTCCGCCAGCGCAGTGAGTAATGGTCCGTGCAAGGTAAATTCCACGACACTTACCGACCCACAGGGCAAACCAGGCGATAACGAAACCGGCCAACATCGATGCCCAGCAAGCTGCAAAGAATGATTCTGATTGTGGCTTTGTGAGAGACGACCAGAACATTGCCGTCTGAGAACTCGCTCTTAATCTCTTCGATGACACTCATCCCGCGACGCGCGATTAGGACTGCTGCTTCTCCTTCGGTAGGTGGATGCCAGGCAGGATCTGCCAGCCAACTGATGTAATCGTCGTGATATTGGTGCTCGACACTTGCTTTGCTCATCCCTTCCCATTTGCCGTAAGCGATTTCATTCAGTTCTTCGCGAACTCTCATTTCCAAATTCAGCGCCTCGCAAAGTGGCTGCGCGGTCGTGATGCCGCGGCGCAACGCGCTGGAATAGATCCCGGCCCAGGGCTTTTTGCGGCAGGCAGCGGCAAACGCCTGGGCCATCTCTAGTCCTTCGGCAGTAAGTTCCGGATCTAAACCAGAACCGCAGAAAACATCTTCACGGCTAAGCGCCGTCTGCCCGTGACGCAGGAAATGTAGAGTTAGAGGCATCTCAAGCTCGCCAACGCATTGTAGTTCTTAGCAACGTGTAGACCTAGAAACAAAAATGGCTAAGGAGTGCGGGCGATCACAAAATGATCAGCCGCCGATTAGTGCCGAACACGGAGTGACAATCGCGTGCGAATCTCGCCGCGGTCTAATTAGAAGGGGTCGGATTTCGTTGTGGGATCAAAGCAAAGTCGTAAGGACTGAAAAGATTGCGTTCCGGTTCACGCGAGCTAATTAAGTTAATCAAGGACTGGCGGTCATAGTAACGTTTCCGGCGTTACTCATTTGCCCACGGAATGAGATTCTCAGCTGAATTTCTTCGGCTCTATTGAGTTGGTCTGGTAGTCGAACTGTGATCTGAGTTAACCAGGTGGCGCCTGGCACCTTGCCAATATATTCAACCGGCAAATCAATCAGTTGATGCTGCGAATTTTCAGCTTGTACGGTCAGCGGCGAAACTAGTCTCGCCCGCGATTATTTCAATGTTTCGACTTATAATCGTCAGTCGTGTGCGTCGATCGGGACTTAAAATGTGGGGAGTCTGCAAACTAAAAGGATCCCGTAAGAATGCCATCGATTCCAAGACAACTGCCTTAGTCGAATTCGGTTCAGTCATGAGGAGGGGCTGAGTCGGAGTTAAGAGGAAAGCTTTCGGTTGACCATCCTTTAAACCACTCCCAACAATTTGGCCGGCATCGTTGATATCAGCAGCCCTACTCAACACCCAACCCGTGTTCGCCGGAATGAGGTTGTTGAGGTCTTGCATTGAACCATTACTGAAAATGAAGGCACGCTCGCCTGACGAAGAGGGGAAACTCGGACTCGAGAAACCGACTATATCCCCTCCATTGTTAATAGCATTCGCTATCGCATATGTGTAGCCCGTGTACAGCGTGCCCAAGTCTTGCACGAGGCCCCCTGAAAATAAAAATGCGCGACCCGATCCGTCGTCATTTCCGGAAATGGAGCCAACAATCTCTCCCGCGTTGTTGATGTCCCAAGCGATACCCCTGGGTTCAAAGAATTGAAACGATCCGCCTGAGTAAAGGAACGCGCCTCTGACCGGATCGGTCCCAGGCCCGCTGCCCAAACCCACGACTTGTCCTGTCGCATTGATGCTGTAAGCAGCAGAGATTTGGGTATTCGTTTTCGCTCCCAGGTCTTCGAATGCTCCGTTCTGGAAAATAAACGCATGCCGGTCTCCAACATTGCCTGGAGGAGGACCGGCAGTGACTGACGCGCCAACTATCTGTCCTGCATTGTTAATTCCCCTTGCCTCACTGTCGCGCCCACCCAGCGTTCCCAGCACCGTTTGCGTCTGAGTCACTAAGTTGAAAATAAACGCGCGGCTTCGAGAGTTACTGCAATTTCCAACCTCGTCAAGATCGCACAAGCTCACCCACCCAACGGCCTGATCCAGATCGTTAATCCCGAAGGCTACTCCATGGGCGATTGTCTGAGGTCCAACACTTGGCGTTATGTCAGTCAGGACGCCGTTACGCCAGAGCATGGCCTTAGTCAGCGTCGACCCTACTACAGTGCTGGAGTCATTGATTGCCCGAGGGCTGAAATCCCCCAGGTCGGTCACCGTATACTGGGGAGACACACTTTGCCCGAGGACCACGAGCGGGCAAAAGAGCAAAATCAGCGATAGGAGTTTTGGGCGAAGGCGACTCATAAGAATTGTCAAACCTTACCGAGGAGGTCCTGGGGCTTAATTGAGAGCTTTACCACCATTTGGGGGCCTGGGGCAAATTATATTGATCGCTTTTTCCGACTCGTTTTTCATTTACTCTTTCCGCCATCGCCTGCAACCTCGCACACGGTCGGCTCTCGTCATTACTTTATTCCTCTTGGCGAACGCAGCGGCCAGCTCCAGACCCTCAACCGTCGAGAAGAGTGTCAACAAGAATTTTTGTATCAGGTTTGACCGTTCAAGAAAAAATAAACTTTAGAAGAAAGTGTGTAGGCAGATAGATCACGATTGGAAAAAGGACCATTAAGAGAACAATGTGCAGCGGCACCGGCAGCCAGCGCGTTGGCTTGTTTCCGAATCCATGAACCCAGTTAACATTTTCTGAGCGGCGCGTAAAAAAATATGAGAGCGGCAGGACCATCCATGCGAGCAGCGTTTGCATTATGAATGCGCGCTTGTCGTAACCGAGCCGCGAAAGCATCCAGAGCAGCAGAACGGGGAAGACTATGTGAAATAGTGAGAGGGCGCGGATCAGGAGACTTGTTTTGCGATTGAACATGTAGGCGCTGAGGCCTGTGATCGAAGTGTTCGTGAGTAGGTGGGCAAAAAAATCAAGGTTCCAGGCAATATCCAGCAACAGCACCGCTAGCGCGATCATACTCGTCAGAAATGGGCTTTCCAGCCATATCGCGCCCGTCGCCAGCAGCAAGGAAATGTCGGAAAACCACAGAAAATTTCCCGGGCCGTAATGTTCCCAATAGACCGGTATCAGCAGGCATACGAACAGCGTGTATCCGATCTTGAGCCAGAGCGGAATCTGCTCTGGAGCCAGCCAGGCCCAGAGCATCTCAAGCTGATTCCCCATGATTGGGAGTTTACGTGCGCGCCGCTGAAGCTGAGGCGCCTGGCTCCGAAACTTCCTTGACCACTTCTGTCGCTACATTTTCTCGCGCGCGCAACGCGATATCAGCCACGGCCACTATCCCACAACAGGAGCCAGCCGTATCTACCACCGGTACGCGTCGAATCTTGTTCTGCTCCAAAATTCTGCCGCAGTCTTCGATTGACATAGCCGGCGTGACCGTCACACATGGTTCGGTCATGCAGTCAGCCGCAGTCAGATCTAGTGGATTGTTTCCTTTAGCAACCGCACGAATGACGATGTCGCGATCGGTAATTACGCCGATGGGTTTTTTCGTGCTTTGGTTGTCAACAACCGGAATCTCACCACAGTCGTGATCGACCATCAACTTTGCGACTTCCTGGAGATTTGTTTCCGCAGTGCAACATGCCGGATCTACCGTCATCACTTCCTTAACTATCATCTCTACCTCCCGTTAGCATCTAATCACACTCAAATCGCCGAGACCCGCTCCTGCGAATCAGAAACTTGCGATCGTTTACTGGGGGATCTGACTTGAAGGGATGAAGGATTTTACTCTTTATTTCGAGTTTAGGCGATCACTTTCACAGCCTGGTAGTGCCTATTCTTGTGTTGCTAATTCCGAATCTTCGCCCGCCTAGATCCAATGTTAGTATTCCGAGTGTGAATTACTTCCGCGGACTTTGTCTGCTATTTCTTCTGCTTCCGTCTGTAGCTCTCGGCGACAACCTCAAATCATGCCGCGAATTTCGTTCTCGTTATCGGAATCTGGAAAGCCAGGCAATCACGAAAGTTGAAGCCCCCTATCCATCAGAGCACATACGAGCAAAGGGGACGGTGGTAGTCCTTATCAAAGTTAATCGTCATGGTGATGTTGTGTTTGCCCGTCCAATTTGTGGACACCCTTTGCTTATGGCGGCCTCGGTGAATGCCGCGAGGGGGTGGAAATTTAAACCGCGGCGCGTGAAGGGTAAGACTGCTAAAAGCCTCGGCGTTATCACGTTCGAGTTCTTGCCGACCTAGCAATACAACTTTAGGACGCTAACCACTGCTCAAGACTCTTACGTCTTGGTGACATTTCGTGAGGTTTTCGCGGGTCGAAATTTAGAAAATCAGAATTGGATCTCAGTCAGCTTTTTCGGCCTACCGATCCACTGATCTTTTTTCTAGTAGTCTTGCCAGTCTTTAAAACGGGTATTCCCAGATCTACATCTTCGTGTGGTTGCGGAATCACGTGAGTTGCCACCACCTTGCCAACTTTGTTTCCCGCGGCAGCTCCAGCATCAACGGCGCTACGAACAGCTGCAACGTCGCCGCGCACGATTGCCGTAACCAATCCAGCGTCGATCTTTTCCCAGCCAACTAGTTTTACGTTCGCAGCCTTAACCATGGCGTCAGCCGCCTCAATCATCGCGACCAGACCCATGCATTCGACCATGCCGAGTGCTTCTGCCATCACAGCTCCTCATAATTTTTAGTTTCGCAACGAATGGATCGGCGCCGGAATGCGTCCGCCGCGCCGAATGAACCCTGCCGATGAAAACGCGTTGACCGCCATGATCGGCGCGCTGCCCAACAAACCGCCGAATTCGACCATCTCGCCAACTTCCTTACCGGGCACGGGAATAATGCGAACGGCCGTCGTCTTATTGTTCATCACTCCCACAGCCATCTCATCGGCGATTATCGCGGCAATGGTTTCGGCCGACGTTGAACCAGGCACCGCCACCATATCAATCCCTACCGAACAGACGCTAGTCCAGGCTTCGAGTTTATCAAGCGAAAGGGCTCCGACTTGGGCGGCTTCGATCATACCCGCATCCTCAGACACAGGAATGAAAGCACCGCTCATCCCACCAACCGAGCCGCTGGCCATCGCGCCGCCTTTCTTCACAGCGTCAGTCAGCAAAGCCAGGGCCGCTGTGGTGCCGTGAGTACCGGCCCGCTCAAACCCCATGGCCTCGATAATGTTGGCCACCGAATCACCGGGAACCGGCGTTGGGGCGAGCGAAAGATCGATGATCCCAAATGGTAACCCGAGGCGCCGCGCAGCCTCGCGCCCGACGAGCTCACCTGCACGTGAAAGTTTGAACGACAGTTTCTTAATAATCTCGGCCAGCGCTTCCAAGGGTAAATCAGCTCCAGCATTCCTGAGGGCGTAGTTAACTACTCCTGGTCCGGAAACACCGACGTTGATCACCGCTTCTGGTTCACCGACTCCGTGAAAGGCGCCTGCCATGAACGGATTATCCTCGACTGCATTTGCAAAACAGACAAACTTTGCACAGGCGAGTCCGCCTTGATCTCGAGTTCGCTCAGCAGCGTCCTTAATTAGCTCACCAACCTGGCGCACGGCGTTCATGTTAATGCCGGCCCGAGTAGTAGCCACATTGACGGAAGAACAGAGTCGTTCGGTCGAGGCGAGCGCTTCAGGGATCGAGTTAAGAAATTCGTTCTCGGATCGCGTGGCGCCCTTATGCACCAGCGCCGAATACCCACCTATAAAATCGACACCAACCGACTTAGCCGCATCATCAATCACACGCGCCAATTCAACCGGATCGCCGGTAGCGCCTTCGGTGATCATGGATATTGGCGTCAGAGCGATTCGTTTGTTCGCAACGCGAATGCCGAATTCATCTCCGACCTGATCGACCGTGGACACCAGCCGTTCGCTGAGTCGGCTAATTTTCTCATGCACCCGTTCGGCAGTTCGCGAAATTGTTTCACTGGCGCAATCGCGGAGGCTGAGGCTGAGCGTGACGGTGCGAACATCGAAATGCTCCATCTCGGTCATCGCCACCGTCTGCAGAATTTCGGCTTGTGAATATTCCATGAATTAAAGGTTTCGAGTTCCGAGTTTCAAGTTCCGCGTTTCAGGTTTCAGGTTTCAGGTTTCAGGTTTCGAATTGTGTATGTCGAGTCTTAAATTTCGAGTTGCTATTCAGATAACGGGTTCTCACTGCGGGCATTCGAGAATCGATGACGAACTTGAAACCTGAAACTTGAAACCCGAAACGCGGAACGCGGAACGTTTTATCTAGTCATCTCGCTCAAAATCAAAATTATCAAAAACAGAATGAACAGCACAGCGGCGACCAGGACGAAACGTGCACTAGGATCGTATGACGCCTCCTCCAGGACCACGGTTGAGATCTCGCGTACCTTCCCCAGACCTTTCTTAACATCGCCACCAAGTGCTTCGCGTGCCGGACGAGATCGAACTCCGTCTTCGCGCGGTGCTGACGCTGGATGAGGAGTCGCGGAAAGTGGAACCGTAGGACGCTCATCTTGCCGCACAACCGATCTTTCAATCACAGGAATTGTGTGAAGCGGCACCGTGTCAGCCACGGGCGAGTGATTAGTGAGATCCGCGGTAGGCAAGCCGGACAAATCGACTGACACAGTTTCCGGCGCCTCAAAAACTTCTTCAGTCTTTACTACTTTCTCTCCATCCGGCTCATCACCGTCCGTTTCGGAAGTCGGGTTCCCGCATTGCGGACAGAACGACCCGCGGATACGAATCGACGCTCCACAGAAACGACATCGACGCGAAATCTCTGGATCTGCCATATGAAAGCTTGGACCTAATAGGAGTCTGTTTTTGAACCTTTGTACTTTGAGCTTGGTATTTTGATTTGTTCCCGGTGCCTATAGCTACCTATTCGAGAGCCCGTAACGGCCCAAATAGCAAAATACAAAGTACCAAGCTCAAAGTACAAAGCACGTCTTTACACGCGATGCATCGCGTTGAAGAGATCTTCCCGTTGCGCGTAGATGCGCACACCCAATTGCTCACCCTCCTGTCGCAACCGATCCTTCAGCTCATTCGTGCTTTGGCGAGCGCGAGAGGCGTCTCCAATGATCACCATTGCAAACTTTCCCTGTACGACTGTTTGATTGATGTCGACGATGCTGCAATCCGCTTCGGCGAGAATCTGCGCTACTCCCGCAACAATTCCGGGATGATCAACGCCAAAGACGGAAATTATTAACCGATCTGCCGAACCTTCGCGCGACTGCGACGACACGCTGCCTGAGGTGGGCATGCTTTGCTTTGTGGAGTAGGAGGCGCCGTTATTAAGGAAAGGTTCGACCTGGCGATAAATATCGGTGACGAGCTGCTCAACCGCTTGCTCTTCCGCCGTCGCTCCCAGCCGGTCATACACCGTGCGGGTGATGCGATAAATCAAATCTTCATTCGCCATGATCTTATTGCCGATTGGCGATTGCCAATTGCCGATTTAATCCTCTCTTAAGGCACAGCCTTCCAAAAAGCTTGTGCGATCGCTCAAACGATCCACAAATCGGCAATCGTCAATCGTAAATCGGCAATCGGCAACGTTTCAGGGTCTGCCATTGTCGCGACTCAATTCGCGGGCAGCGTCGCGCATTTCTTCAGAAATTGACTCATGCAAGTCTACTCGATCGACAATTCCCACGACCGCTGCCTCAATTGACATGTCCTGGTTTCCGATTGCGGATCGCGCAGCTTTGCCAAATGCGCACAACACCATTTCGCCCGGTCCTGCTCCCAGCCGATCGGCTACCACCACGATGTTCCGGGTGGGTTCCTTCTCTAAGTCGTATGGGTGCACGACTAGAAACCTGACGCCCTCTAAGTCCGGCGATTTCTTCGTAGACCAAACTGTGCCTACCACTTTAGCTAGAAACATATGCTTTCGCAGTTCCGGGTTTCGGGTTTCAGGTTTCAGGTTTCAGGTTTCAGGTTTCAGGTTTCGGGTTTCGGGTCAAGATTTCGAAACTAGAAACTTGAAACCTGAAACTCGGGACTGCGAAGCAGTTAGGTTTTCGCAAACACTTCACCCGGCTCGCCAATATCACGTGCCGCAGGTGTAATGATTGTTTTGGCGTTGATGTAAATCTTCTCGCCTTTTTGCAGCGCGCGCCGCACGTCGTCCTCGCTGACAAAGTCAACCACCTGTCTTCCATTGCTGGAAGCGTTACTCGCGGCTGGCGCAGGTGGCGGCGTTGGCGTCGATGCAGTTGAGCTTGTGCTCGGCGGCGGTCCGGAATACATGCTTCCAGCCTCGGCTTCGATAGGCCGCGATGTGGCGGGCCGAGGTGGTTCGGCGGCCTGTCCCGGTCCCCTGCCCGCGAGAAACTTATCCACAATCGCGGCTATCTCTTCGCGATTAATCTTTCCGCCTGCTACAGCGACCGATGGCTGTCTGGGCGTCGTGGTTGCGGCAACTGGCATGGGACTGCTTGCAGCAGCCCTCGAAACAGCCGGTCTCGAACTCTTAACCGGTCTCGTTTCGAAAGCGATCCGTTTTATGTCCATCAAATGAAGCGGCGACACGTTATCCGAAGTAACGTTTCCGCCCCACGACCCACATCCCAACGTCATCGAGGGCGGCAACGCCGTCGAGAATCCGATGGCCCCATGAGTGGTCGGGGTGTTAATGGTAATTCGCGACGCCGGCAATTCGGCCCCAACACGGACCGCGGCTTCGCGTGAACGCGTGTGCATTCCCGCCGTGTGGCCCATGCCCCCGTAACTGAGAACTTCGCGGCTACGCGCGGCACCCTGCTCCACTCCGTCGACTACATAGAACGCCAGAATTGGTGAGAGCTTTTCCATCGAGAGTGGAAAGTCTCGGCCGATGCCACCTACATCCGCGATTAAGCAACGCGTTCCCGCCGGCACGTTTAGTCCAGCCATTTTTGCAATCACTTCGACTGAGCGTCCCACGATGCCCGGGTTAAGCGTACGCTGCGGCGTTGCCACGATCTTTCCTAACTGATCGGCTTCCGAGGACGAGAGGAAATGCGCCCCCTGTGCTTTAAATTGTTCGCGAACCGCTTTCTCTATAGGCGCATCGCAGATTACCGCCTGCTCCGAAGCGCAGATAGTTCCGTTGTCGAAACACTTGCCCGTGAGGATGTCCTGAACGGCTTTAGGAACATCAGCCGTTCTCTCGATAAACGTTGGTACATTTCCCGGTCCGACACCGAACGCTGGTTTTCCTGAGGAATAGGCAGCACGCACTAACCCAATTCCACCAGTCGCCAGAATCACCGCAGTTTGCTTGTGCTTCATGAGGGTTTCAGTTCCCTCAATCGTCGCTGTTGTCATACAGCCGATGGCATCGGCAGGCAGTCCTTCCTTGATTCCGGCTTCCCGCATGACGCGCACTGTCTCGTTGATACAACGCGCAGCCGAGGGATGAGGCGAAAGCACGATTGCATTTCGCGACTTGATAGCAATTAGAACTTTGAAAATTGCTGTGGACGTTGGATTGGTTGAGGGAATGATACCGGCGACAACGCCGCGCGGACTGGCAATCTCAACAACGTCTTTGGATTCAGAAATGACGCCGACCGTGCGTAAACCGCGGAAATAATTCCAAACGTCTTCAGCGGCAAACCGATTTTTTTCCTGCTTGTCCGCAGGAACTCCATAACCGGTTTCCTCGACCGCCATGGCCCCCAGGCGCGCCGCCTCGCGCATCGCGACTTTGGCCATTGCCTCGCAAATCCGGTCAATCTTCGCCTGATCAAAGCGAACAACTTCAGCCTGCGCCTTGTGAGCGGCTTCTATAAGATCGCGCGCTTGCTGTACTGATACGAGATCTTTGTCTACCGACATCGCCAACCCCCCAACGGATTGCCGATTGTCAATTGCCGATTGCCGATTTGTCTGAATGGCGTCACGAGAGCTTTCGAATCGGCAATTGGCAATCGGCAATCGGCAATCGCGCATTACCTGGCTCTTTCTTTATTAGCCTCACGCGCGCCTGCGGATAACGATCGACCTTCGCCCTGGCCTAGTTGGCCACGAGCGCCGCCCTGCAAGGAACGCTCATCGGGGCTCAAACCTGTCTGACCATCAACCGGGAGAACTCGTTCGACTTCCGCATGCGGTCGGGGAATAACATGGACACTGATCAATTCGCCTACTCGACGTGCAGCGGCTGCGCCAGCATCGGTAGCAGCCTTAACCGCCCCGACATCGCCACGCACAAAAATGGTCACGTAGCCGGCGCCGATATATTCCTTTCCTAAAAGTTGCACATTTGCAGCTTTGACCATTGCGTCTGCAGCCTCAACGGCTCCAACGAAACCTTTGGTTTCGACCATTCCGAGTGCTTCTAAGGGCATCTCTCATCTCCTCACTTTTCCAGTTGTAGATATTAAAGCCGATTGTTCGGGTAGCTGGCGTCAACGTAACACCGCGAGCATTAAGAATCAAGGATCGTGAACTCGTGAATCGTTAATCTCGTAAATCGTGAATCGTGAATCGTTTATCGTCTGGAACCCACCATTGCAAACTTCACGATTTACGATTCACGACTTCACGATTCACAGTTACCGATTCGCGCCAAAAGTTTGACACCGTTTAGCATCGCAGCTATATTGCCGCCAAGAGTAAGTCGCTCTTAGAGATACGTTCAAGCGGGGTCGAAATTGAAAGCCTGCGCCCGCAGGATTGAGGTGAAACTATTTCCCCGGTCTCTGCCACGTTTGCAGACCGAACAAACTATCGCAGAGGCTGACGCGGATCGGTAAATGGCGGCTTCTATCGGCGAAAAGTTGCGACTCGCACGCGAAGAGCGGGGTATTCCACTCCGAGAGATTTCCGACGAAACGCGTATCTCCATCCGGTACCTCGAAGCAATCGAATCAGGCGATTTCAAACGACTGCCAGGCGGAATTTTTAACCGGAGTTTCGTCAAAGCGTATGCCCGCTGCATTGGTTATGACGAAAAGAAAGCCGTCGAGGCGTACTCGCGATCTTTGCAGGATTCCGGTGAAGGTTCAGACGAGGTTGTTACCACGCCGCATCAATCAAAAGTCTATACGGACGTTCCCGCAACCCGCTCGCCGATTCTTACTGTGCTTCTCGCAATAATAATACTGGCGTTGTTAACTCTCGGTGCTCTGGCAGCTCTGCACTGGTTTCAACGTCGCTCAGCTCAATTAGATCAACTACCGGCCTCCATGCTATCAATGCATCAGCAGAATTTGGCAAACGACTCGAGCGCCGTTCAAGCGTACCTTGGATCCAGGAAAACTGTTTACGAAGCAGTTCAGCAATAGTATTTGTCTTGACCGATGGCTTGTACCTGAGGGTGCGGCAGAAATGCTGCGCGTAATTTGGTTGTGAAGTAGCTGCCCGCTCTGAAAGCGGGCAGAACTGTTTTCGGAATGCTGCATTCTCGATTTATTTCCAGCGACAGGAGTAATTATCAACATCATGATTCCGTCTACTGTTCCTGAGGGTCTTACCTTCGACGATGTCCTGTTGGTTCCAGCTCGTTCTGACGTCCTGCCTTCAGAAACCGACACGTCGACTCAATTCACTCGCAATATCCGGCTGCAAATTCCGCTTTGTTCCGCCGCCATGGATACCGTCACCGAAGCAGCTCTGGCGATCGCGCTCGCGCAACAGGGCGGAATTGGTGTGATTCATAAAAATCTCAGCGTCAGCCGTCAGGCCGAAGAGGTGGACAAGGTGAAACGTTCCGAATCGGGAATGATTGTCGATCCGGTGACCATTCGTCCTGATCGCCCCGTTCGTGAAGCCTTGCTGGTGATGGAGAACTACCACATCAGCGGCGTCCCGGTCGTCGATGAAGACGGACACCTTGTCGGCATCATCACTAACCGGGATCTCCGTTTTGAAACGCGATTCGACATCCCCGTTTCCGAAGTGATGACTAAACAGCCGCTCGTTACTGTTCCTGTGGGTACGACGTTGGAACAAGCGAAGGCAGTTTTGCAAAAGCACCGGATCGAGAAGCTGCTCGTGATTGATGACGACAAACGAATCAAAGGCTTGATCACAGTCAAGGATATTCAGAAGGCGATCAAGTATCCGACGGCAGCGAAAGATAATCTGGGCCGGTTGCGGGTGGCTGCAGCCATCGGCGCAACTGGCGATTTTCGCGAACGTGCTGACGAATTGGTTAAAGCTCGAGTTGATTGCCTGGTTATCGACACCGCCCACGGTCACTCATCGCGGGTCATTGAAGCTGTGGCTGAGATGAAGCAACGCCACCCCGATACCGATCTGATCGCCGGCAATGTAGGGACGGGTGAAGGCGCGAAAGAGTTAATAGATGCTGGTGTAGATGCGATCAAAGTAGGCATCGGACCTGGATCGATTTGCACCACACGCGTAGTCACCGGAGCCGGCGTGCCGCAGATCACCGCGATTCAGTCGTGCGTCAAAGCAGCACGCGGCTCAGGTGTTCCGGTGATCTCAGATGGTGGCGTGAAGTTTTCCGGTGATGTCGCCAAGGCGATCGCTTCCGGAGCAGACACAGTGATGATTGGTTCACTATTCGCCGGCACAGAAGAGGCTCCCGGCGAGGTTATTCTCTTCCAGGGTCGGTCTTTTAAAACTTATCGTGGGATGGGTTCGATTGGCGCGATGCGCGAAGGCTCGCGTGATCGTTACGCGCAGGAGATGGCGGAAAGCGAATCGAAACTTGTGCCGGAAGGAATCGAAGGACGAGTTGCCTACAAGGGAACGATTGCTGAAATGACTACCCAGTTAGTCGGCGGGTTGCGTTCCGGCATGGGATACACGGGCTGTCGCACGATTAAAGAGTTTCAGGAGAAGTGCCAATTTATCCGCATTACTTCCGCCGGACTACGTGAGTCGCACGTGCACGATGTAATCATCACCAAGGAAGCGCCAAATTACCGGGTTGAGTAGAGAGGCGGAGTTGCCGGTGTCGACTGGGACGGCTTTGCCGTCCTGCCGTGCAGTAAGGCTTGCCTTACGTGCCGAAATGAAAAATGAGAAATGGTTGGATTCAACTTGGAAGTGCAACGCCACGAGCACTCAAGTAACGCAGCCATTCGGTACGGTACGGGAGCGGTAGCGACCGCATTCAACTGAGAACCGATTAGGTTTGGGACCCACCATTAATGATTCAATTGTGTTAGGGCTAATCTCGAGTTTGATTCAGCTGAATGCGGTCGCTACCGCTCCCGTACTGTACCGAATGGCCGCGTCACTTGAGTGCGCTTCGACTACCGCTGTCCATTCCGTTATCGCCGCCTACTGATTCAGATCTGACGACTTCAATTTACCAACAACCTTCCCTTGCACTTCCAATCTAAATTTCGCAAATGAAACATGTTCTAGGGAAAATGTTTTTGATTTTGCCTTAAGATCCTTTCAGCCAGGCCGCTCGCAACGCCTTTTGTTCCTTTGTCGCGTCTTTCTTTTCCTCAATTCGATAATCAATCCGATCCGGCTCACCAAGCATGATCGCAGTCGAGATTGTCTTTCGATCCCGCGTCACCACCACCGGAACGCGATTGCCCTGTTTATAACGCGCAAGTATCCGCAGCCAATTATCTGACGTCACTTTGTTTCCTCCGAGAGAAACCAACTCATCGTCGGGTTGCAAACCAGCATCTTCCGCCGGCGAACCATTGCGCACGCTCGCGATCACTGGATGTCTCGGCCCCTCATTGACGCCGAGTCCGGCATTGAATGGCTGCGGCTTCGGTTCCTTAATGAGTCGCAATCCCATGTGAGCTAACGCTTCGTCGTAAGGAAGCACCTCCGTTCGACGGACGTAACGCGCGAAGAAATCACTCAGATCGAATCCCGCAACTTCACTAGCGACTTTTTGAAACTCTTCAGTCGTGTAACCGCGCCCGCGTAGGTAGTAAGTGGCCTTCGGGCTCTTCACATAAAACTCGTCATACATGCGGCGCATCACGTCATCGAGTGACCTTTTGCCGTTTGTCTTGCCGCGAATGATCAGATCCAGAACGAATCCGATCAATTCACCCTTCGGGTAATAGCTGATTGCCGTATTTTGCAGATTCGTGCGTTGCGCATGTGGCGCGTCGTCAATGAACGGTGCTGACTGCGACGACTCTTCAGCGCTCATTAGGCGACTGCCGGGCGCGCCTTCGATACCAGCAACCGTTTCTGATTGTCGTGCTAAGAATTGCGATTCGTTCACAATTCCCGCTCGGTGCAACATCAGATGGCCGTAGTAATTCGTCAGACCTTCCGCGACCCACAACCCGCGCGTGTTCGCCGGTCGCGTGAAATCCCACGGACCAAATTCGAGGGGACGAAGCCGTTTTACGTTCCAAACATGGAAGAACTCATGAGCCACCGTCCCCAAGGTGCCGTCATACATTCCTTCGTCGGTGAGAGCTCCGGGTAGGATGATCTGTGTTGAGGTGAGGTGTTCCATCCCGTCGCCCGAGCGATCGTCGGCGGCAAAGTGAATTAGGAAAGTGTAAGCATCAAACTCCGGCTCACCCCACATTGCGACTTCCGCTCGCACAATCTTTTCGATATCGCGCACGAGGGCAGTTCGCTTGCCACCGTCAGGCGCAAACGAATGCAGCATTACGTGATATTTCTTGCCCTCAACTTCAAAAACGTCTTCGGTCCAATCCGGCGCGATCTCCGTGGGCGTGTCGACCATGATGTCCCAATTGGGAAACTGCCACTCGCGTTGGTCGGCGCGTTCCATGCGTCCATTAATAATTCGCCAACCAGTTGGCGGTGTGATCGTCAGTTTCACTGGATCAGGCTTGTGATCGACGACGTACATGTAGATTGAATGGCCGTTGTAGTTGGCATGTCGTGCATCGAGTTGTGAGAAGGTGCCGGAAAGATCGTTTCCAAAAACTTTATAACTGAAGGTGAGGGCTGAGTTCCCTTTCGTTTCCACGCGCCAGGTTTGATTATCGATGCGACTGACGGAAAGCGGGACGGGACGGCAAACAGTTTGTGATCCAGATTCCTGTTTCGGCGGGCAGATGCCGGAGGCCGCATAGACTTCCTGCACATTCTTGGCAAAGTCAAATACTGCATACCGGCCGGGCGACCAACGCGGCATTTGGAAATCGAGCGACTGCGGTGTTTGTTGTTCAGGCAACTCAACTTCGATTGTTACTTCGAATAGATGAGAAACTGGGCGCGACATCGAGAGTCGATAAGAGATCGAGCGCAACGGTGGTTGTTGAGCTGAGGCGTGATTCAAGATCGCCAATAACTGGAACGCCAACAACACGCGAAGGCAAAGTTTTAGGTAAGAGTTCTTCATAGAATTAGGTAAGACCGCTGATTGATCTCGAATTGGGGACGGGCACGAATTATGACATTGCCGTCGAGTCTGTCCAACATTTGAGGCCTTCGTGTGCGTTCGTGTGACCTTGTGGTTCGTGTGTAGTTCACAATCAGTATGCGATCCACGAATGCACACTAAACATCATGAAGCGGCCTTAGCATAACTTAGTGTACGTTCATGTGATCTGGTGGATCGTCTTGCCAAGTGTTTCATTTTATTTGCGACTATTACCCAAAACCCGCTTGCATAGCGCGGACGGTTGGACTATTAGATTCAATAACAAACACCTAAAGCCAAAAACCAAAGACCAAAGACCCAATGGCAGCAACGGAACGTCTCTATTACCACGACTCACATCTGATCGAGTTTTCAGCTCGTGTCATCGATCAGTCTGAACGTGTCAGCGGCTGGACCGCGGTCACACTCGATCGCACCGCGTTTTATCCCACCGGCGGCGGCCAGCCGAGCGATACCGGAACCATTGATGGTATTCGCGTTGTCGAGTGCATCGACGACGAAGAAAACGGCGTCCTCCACGTGATCCAGGGACGAGTTCCTGCAGTTGGTTCAACCGTGCAGGGCCGCGTCGATTGGCCGCGACGGCTCGACCACATTCAACAGCACACTGGTCAACACATTCTCTCGCAGGCGTTCATCACGCTCTGCAATGCGCCGACACGGAGCTTTCGCGTGCTCGAACATTCTTGCGAGATCGATGTCGATCTCGATAACCCTACAACAGAAGTCATCGAGCGTGCCGTAGGTCTCGCCAATAACGTCATCTGGGAGGATCGCGCAATCACAATCAAAGAAGTCAGCGCGGCTGAAGCATCTGAACTTCGATTACGTAAAGAGCCCGCTCGTGAAGGTGAATTGCGACTGATCGAGATCGAAGGATTTGATCTGACTCCCTGCGGAGGCACACACGCTTATCGCACAGGTGAAGTGGGAATCATCGTCGTGCGCTCCTGGGAAAGGGCGAAAGGCCTAACCCGGATTGAGTTTCTTGCCGGCAATAGGGCGCTTGCTGATTATCGGCGGGCAAATGCCACCGCCCGAAATACCGCTGCACTGTTCAGCGCCGGACGCGATGACGCGCCTCCTCTAGCCCTTCGGATGGTTGAAGAAAACAAAGATCTGCACCGACGTCTGCGAGTCCTGGAGGAAATTACAGCGCGAGTAGAAGCTGAAGAACTGCTGACTGGGATTAAAGGCGTCCCGCCCGCATTAAGCGCGCAGCGCGACAATCCGGTTCTGACCGCGAAGCGGTCAAAGCTAATAGCCGGGGGTTGAGCGCGCAGCGCGATACCCCGGATCCGAAGCCATTATTCTTTACGACCCTGAAAGGGTCGAACCTCAACCAATCCGCATCGTTACCAAAATCTTCGACAATCGCGACGCCGAATCCCTGAAACATCTCGCCATGGCGCTGATCGCTCACCCGAACGTTATTGCGCTTCTCGCCGCAAAAGAGGTTGAAGCTGCTCGACTCGTCTTCGCGCGCTCGAGCGACGCCCCCGGTGACATGAACGCGCTGATGCGCGAAGCGTGCACCCTGCTTGACGGTCGCGGCGGCGGTAGGCCCGATTTCGCTCAAGGTGGTGGCAAAAATGTCGCAAGACTTGAGGAAGCGCTCAAACAAGCAACTTCACGCCTACCATCCGGATAACGTTGACAGCCGCGCGGCCTTCCGTGCAGTACGGCTGAATTCTCGCCAACACCGAATCACTTTCTGCGGTAAGCCACAGATTTTCTTAACTGTCTGGCTGATGCTTTTTCGGTAGTGTCCTAATTTGAAAAACAGATGTAGGGCGTCCCTCCGTGGGCGCCCTTGAAGCTAAACATGGGCGGCCACGGGAGTGCCGCCCCTACAGAAGTTAGGACAGCACCGCTTTTTCTCGAAACTTGAAACTCGAAACTTGAAACTGTATTCTCGCCCGAGTGGGGCAGTAGCTCAGTTTGGCAGAGCGCCGCGTTCGCAATGCGGAGGTCAGGGGTTCGATCCCCCTCTGCTCCACCATTAACCTCCCGCCTCCCAATAGATTACATCCCCAAGTTCGACAAACCTGTTTTTCTCAAGTGGCCAGATCCGTGCCGCCACCGGCTGAGACCCACGCGCGCGGCTGCTCCATCCTCGCCACCAACACGTCCCTTCCAATTCTTTAACCCACGGTCCGACCAGCTTTCCCTCGAGGCGCGTGGACACGCAACTCATCACTGTGCCTGTCGTTGTGCGCGACCAGGAGGGCCGACCCGTGACGGGACTGACCGCCTCCGCCTTTAAGCTCTACGAAGACGACCTCCCGCAGCGCGTCGCAACCTTCGCCACGTCGGATGCCCCCTTCGAAGTCGCTCTTCTGTTAGACACCTCCGGCTCAACCCGGGAGGGAATCGCGCTCATTCGAAGCGCCGCCTACGCCTTCATCGAATCTTTGCGGCCCGGCGACCGCGTCGCTGTCCTCTCATTTAATACAAGCCAAGAGGGCCGGGCGAAACTCGCAACCGTCGGAGTGCAAAGTTACCTAACGGACGATCGCGAGGCGTTGCTGCGAGCCGTTCAGAACATCGGCGCGAGCAACGGTACTCCCTACTATGACGCGCTCGAACGCGTCGTAAAAGACATCTTCAGCGACCCACCGCAACTGGAAATGCGCGGACGACGCGCGTTCGTTGCACTGACCGATGGCGTGGACTCAACGAGCTTCTCAGATTTCGCATCGGCGCGCGCGCACTTCTTGCAGGCCGGCATGCTCGCCTACTTCGTCCTGGCTTGTATCCCAGCGAGGTTAACTTGAATTACCTAACCAGGGGAGCCGTAGAGTGATTGCATTCGCGAGATCTCTTTCGTCTTATTGATAAACGCAACGAGCCGGGGAATAACCTGATCGGGAGCTTCCTCCATCAACCAATGACCAGAGCCCTTAACAATTACTCCCTCCACATTCGAAGCGACTAGCCGGCCCTGATCAATCAGGAAATTTCCCGAGGCTTTCTCTCCTGCCAGCACAAGCATTGGCATCGTGAGTTTTGTCTTTGCGAATTCGGCAAAGTCTTTCGCGTCCTGTTCAAAATTACGAAATACCTCGAAGCCCGCTCGCATTGCGCCGGGTTGTGCATACGCAGCGGCATAGAACCTACGATCGACCTCAGGGATTGAGCGTTTTGGGTCAGCCGCAAAGTCATTCCAGAAATGCTCGAAATAGATTCTTTCCCTGCCCGTGACTAATTTGAGTGGTGTGACGCCGTAAAAATGAAAATGCCAAAGGTCTCTCAAGAGCCAAACCGTCTGCCAATCACCAACGCCTGGCAGAAAAGCGTCCATCAGCACGATTCGATTGACCTCGCTCGGATACTGCGCCGCGTAGGCGTAAGCCACCATCAATCCAATGTCGTGACCCACAACAGTTGCACTCTTGACTCCGAGTGAAGCGGCGAGAGCATGAATGTCCTGAGCCATGGTCTTCTTGTCGTAGCCGCCGTCGGGCTTTGACGAGCGGCCAAAGCCACGCAGATCAGGTGCGATCACCATATGACTCTTCGACAGCTCACCCATTAGTGGCCGCCACATGTGACCGTTCTGGGCGTAGCCGTGCAGGAGTAGTACCGCATCGCCTTTTCCGGCAGCCAGGTAGTGCAACCTGACTCCATTGATGTTTACGAAACGATTGTCGACCCGGTTTTGTGACTGAGCGGAGACCGATGCTGTCAGGGCCACGATGAAAATCGCGCCGCCAGCGACAATGCGTATAAATGTTCTCATGAAGCAGTCCTTAGTTCGTTGTTTTCAATTGGGAAAAAACTGCTGACGTATCGCCTTGACCCTGCAGGAACAGATTGGGACGCAGGAATGTGTATCCGATTCCCGAGTCTCGCTCGACGGCCGCATGGTATCTGAGGAAGCGAACCGGCGATTCCAGGTCAGCTGCCCATTGCGATAACTTGACTATGTGTTTCACCCCCGGCACTTTTAGCGCTATCTACATACGCAGACTGTTGAGCCTGCGCCTGTTCAGAAGAACTGGTTAACAGAAAGGCTCGGTCCATCCCTTTTAGCGCGTCCGCGATTGACTTCGGTTCATTAAAGTCTCCGGCAACAACCTCGGCCCCTTCCCTTTCGGCGATGGCGTCTGCGCCTTTGTTAGACGAACCATGGCCCGGAAGTGGACGTTTTGAGCAGACAATTCTCTGGTGAGCTCACGTCCGATGTTGCCCTTTGCTCCGGTGATGAGAATGCGTCGAAGACTTTGATTCTGGCATTCAAACCTTTCGAGCGAAATGATTTGCTTACTCTGGGGCGTCACACGGTCGGAACTGTTCCGCCATCGATCACAAACTCACTTCCGGTGATCGACGAAGCCCGATCCGATGCTAAAAACGCAACTAGTTCGGCAACCTCGTCCGGCCGATTTGGTCTACCAAGTGGAATACCACCCAATGAATCCATAATGCGTTGCCTCGCTTCGTCCTGAGTGACACCTGTTCGGATGGCGATTTCGTTGACCATTCCGGCGGCAGCATCTGTTTCGGTGTAACCAGGGGCAACCGAGTTCACGCGAATCCCTTGCGGGCTGACTTCTTTCGAGAGTCCTTTGCTGTAGTTGGTCAATGCCGCCTTGGCAGCAGCATATGCCAGCGTAGCTTCATAAAGCGGGAGCATTCGTTGGATCGATGAAATATGGATGATCACACCCGAAGCCTGCTCCAACATCGAAGGCAAAAAAGCACGATCGAGACGAACCGCGGCGAACAGATTCGTATCAAACGCGCGCTGCCAATCGTCATCGGACAAAGCCATGGCGCCGCCGCCGGGAGCTGCGGAACCGCCCACGTTATGGATCAAGATATCAAGACCCTTGAAGCGATCTGTAACGGTCTTAATAACGTGATGTATTCCGTCTGGATTACTGACATCTGCTGGCACAAAACCATCAGCAGCGGCGTCTGATGGAACAGATCGCGCTGTTGCCATTACGTTTCCTCCGCCGCAACTCAAACGCTTAACGATGGCTTCGCCAATACCTCGCGTTCCACCTGTAACCAGAATTCGCTTACCCTTGAATTCAGTTGCGCCCGCTATTTCCTGATCGTTCGGCATCTTGGCCCAATCATCCGAGTCGCTGGTAAGAGACACGTCGGGCAAAGCCTGATGTCTCAAACTAAAGGCGTGGTTTTGAACCGCTATTCAGGCCGAAGCCGCCATCTCGCCTTTGATGAAGGCAAGCAGGTCAGTGTTGATTTGATCTGCGTTCGTGGTCGGCATCCCATGTGGAAACCCGGGATAGAACTTAGTCGTTGCACTCTTGAGCAACTTGGCTGACAGCGGACCAGCATCTGCGAACGGTACGATCTGATCATCCTCTCCATGCATCACGAGCGTTGGTACTTCAATCTGCTTGAGATCTTCGGTGAAGTCGGTTTCAGAGAATGCCTTGATACAGTCGTACTGGGCTTTGATACCGCCCATCATTCCTTGCCGCCACCAATTGTCGCGCACACCTTGTTTGATTTCTCCGCCCGGCCGGTTGTAACCGTAAAAGGGCAGAGTAAAGTCCTGGTAATACTGTGGTCGGTTCTCAGCAGTGCTCTTGCGAATCTCGTCGAAGACTTCGATCGGTAGTCCGCCCGGATTCTTATCAGACTTCACCATGATCGGTGGGACGGCGCTGATCAGTACTGCTTTCGCGACTCGCCCTTTGCCGTATCGCGCCACATAGCGCGCGACTTCGCCGCCGCCCGTCGAATGGCCGATGTGAACTGTGTCGCGCAGGTCGAGCTTTTCAACCAACTCGTTAACGTCGGCTGCATAGGTGTCCATCTCGTTTCCGGTGACCGTTTGTGTAGAGCGGCCATGACCTCGTCGGTCATGCGCGATTACGCGATATTCTCGATCGAGAAAGAACATCATCTGAGCGTCCCAATCATCGGCTGATAGCGGCCAGCCATGATGAAAGAATATCGGTTGGCCTTCGCCCCAGTCCTTGTAATAAATCTCCGTCCCGTCTTTGGTTGTGATAGTAGGCATAGAATTTCTCCTTTAATGATCATCATGACTCTCGTGCAATGTGCCATGGATTTTTCGCTGGTGTGAGCCTGAGCCTCACCGCCATTTTGACCAAGTCGGCGAGCGAGTCAGCTTTCATTTTTTGCATCACCTTACCCCGGTGAGCTTTCACTGTTATCTCGCTTATATCCAGTTTTAGTCCCACCTGTTTATTCAACATACCGGTGACAATTAACTTCATGACCTCACATTCGCGAGGAGTGAGCGATGTGTAACGGTCTCGGAGCGCTTTCATTTCACCTTCGTCGCCGAGCGCGGCTGAACTGCGCTCGATGGCGTAGCGAATAGCGCTCAATAATGCATCGTCATCGATTGGCTTGGTGAGAAACTCGACAGCTCCTGCTTTCATCGCCTGGACCGTCATTGGGATGTCACCGTGGCCGGTGATGAAGATGATTGGCATGTCTATGCGATCAGGTGCTATTAGCTTCTGCAGTTCGAGACCGTTGAGATCGGGCAGAGAAATGTCGAGCACTAGGCAACTCGGAACAAGCGAACGTGGGCGAGCGAGAAAGTCTTCAGCGGATATGAACGACTCTACTTGCCACCCAACAAAACGGATGAGCGTTTCCAGTGATTCCCTGACTGAGATGTCATCGTCAACAACAAAGACGATTGGTGTGGTCGTCGGTTGTGCTTTCGCTGAACTCATATAGTCTTTTTCGTGGCTTTTTCGTGTCTTCATTTCGCGTAATTTAGTGGACTAAATCTCTAGCTCAAACCACGATGATCCACTAAAAATCACGAACGAAGACCAAACGACACGAAAGTCTTTAACCGATCACTTTCTCATTCAATTGCGGCATTAAGCGCGTCATTCAGCGCCGCATCGCTGAATGGTTTATAAAGGCACTCCGTAGCGCCCTGTCCAAGCACAAGGGAGCGAATAGTCTCATCTCTTTGAGCCGTGATGAAGATGATCGGTATCGCCTGGCCTCGATTCTTTAGTTCCTGTTGAAGCTCTGGTCCGGTCATTCCTGGCATGGCGATGTCGAGGATCAGGCACTTTGTTTGGTCGACGCAATCGGACGCGAGGAAGTCTGTTGCGGAGGAGAATGCTCGAACTGAAAAGCCGAACTGTCGCAACAGGTCCGGTAGTGACTCACGGACGGACTCGTCGTCGTCAACCACTGAGACAAGTGAAGGTGTTGTTGTCATAGATGTTTTGTGCCTGAGGCCCCTGCGCGCATCGGCAACCCCCCTGGAATTTGCAACGCTCTTGATCTGAGGAATCGCTTTGAGGGACTTCCTTGATCAGCATGCGCCGTCTATTGAATGGTGTCTATAGTACTTAGGTATTGGTTTGTTGTGTCGCGGTCGCCGAACCTCGGGAATAGAGTGGCTCGAATCAAACCGCGGCGGCGCGAGGAATAGAGAATGAAAACGTTGCTCCTGGACCCTCATTCAGCGTCGCCCATAGGCGCCCATGATGGCTGGCAATGATCGAGCGACAGACTGAAAGCCCGATTCCCATACCATCAGTTTTGGTTGTGAAGAAAGCGTCGAAGAGTTTGTTCAGTACCTCAGGATCGAAGCCTACCCCCACGTCTTGCACGCTCAATCGAACCTGATCGCCCTCGTCAGGTTCGGTTCTAATCAGCAATTCCCTCGGACGATCATCAACGGTGCTCATCGCATCTGATGCGTTCCGAAACAAGTTCAAAATGACTTGCTGTAGCTGCACACGATCACCTGCAACGAAGGGAAGGTCATCGGCAAGCTCAGGTCGCAGCACCACCCGGCTTCTCTGAAGCTCACTCAGCGAAAGCGCAATCACCTCCTGGGTCGCTTCGTTTAGATCAACCGATTCGATCGAAACGTCTTTCTTGCTAAAAAGGGCACGCAATTGTGTGATTACATCAGCCGCACGGTGGCCATCGCGAATCGTGCGCCGCGCGGTTTCGCGCGCGCCGTCAATATTTGGAGGATCGGCGTCCAACATCCGCACACAGGTGCTCGCGTTGGTGATGATGCCTGACAGCGGCTGGTTAACTTCGTGCGCGATCGACGCCGTCAAAGTTCCAAGGCTCGTAACTCTGGCCATATGCGCAAGTTCCGACTGCAGCTTGCCGAGAGCCTCTTCCGAGAGTCGACGTTCCGTCACGTCCTGAACTGCCGCGATGTACTCCATTTGACCGTTCTCGTTTCGGCCGCTATGAGCGACGAGGTGCATGTACTTGAGCGAAGCGTCCGGCATTTGCAACCGGAAATCGAAATCCACATCGTTGCCGTCCGCGCGCGAGCGCGCGACGTGCTCCTGGAAGAGCGGAATGTCTTCTGGATGGACTCGAGTGGCGACCAGATTGAGCGTTACCGGCTTATCTCGGTCAAACTCAAAAATGCGGTAGAGCTCTTCTGACCATTCGAGTTCATCCGCCGCGACGAGCCAGGAGAAACTGCCGATAGAGGTAAGTCGTTGGGCTTCGGCGAGAAATGCCGCACTCCGTCGTAATTCTTCTTCAACCAATTTGCGCGGCGTGACATCGGACGTAAATCCGACCATGCGCACCGGCTTGCCTTCGCTATCGAAGAACATTCGACCTTTTGTCGAAAGCCAGTGGAGGCTTCCGTCAGGATGCACCACTCGATACTCGGCCGTCACTTCTCCTGTCTGATGAGCATGCTGGATCGCATCGACGACGACCGGCCAATCGGGCGCATACATCATCTTTTTCCAACTTTTGAACGTACCGTCAAAACTGCCCGGGGCCAGTCCGAATAAAGCTTCCTGTTCAGGCGACCAGTAGTTGATCTCCTTCTGAACATACCAATCGAACGCCATGGCGCCCGCAGACCTTTGGGCCAAGTCAAGAAGTTCCTGGTTCGCTTGCAATTTCTCGATAGCACGGTTGCGTTCCGTGATGTCGCGCAGGTAGCCGGTGAAGGATGGCGGGCCGTCAGTCGGGATGCGTGTGATTGCGAGCTCCACCGAGAATTCGCTTCCGTCAGCACGTACCGCCGTCATCTCAACGCGCCTCCCGAGCACTCGCGCCTCGCCCGTGGCGAGGTAGCGGGCAAGACCCCGCCTGTGCTGGTCTCCTAGTGACGGCGGAATGATGACGTCGGCCAACTCTTTGCCGATTACCTCGTCCCGACGGTAGCCAAAGGTGCGCTCCGCGGCCCGATTGAACTCAGTGATACAACCTTCGTGATCGATAGTCAGAATGCAGTCGAGTGCCGAATCAAGTATCGCTGCCTTGCGCGCTTCACTTCGTCTGAGCGCCGCAGCCTGTGCGTGAGCGCGTTGTGCCTGGTAAATCGTCAATCCAAAGATTGGCGCCATCAGGCACCCGCCGCCGAGCACAACTGCAGGTACGAGAGCGAACGGTGAGTATCCATCCGCGATTAGCGCTTGCCATACGCCTACGGCGCTAGTTGCGACTCCGATCGCTACACTGATCGGCAACCAGGGTGGAGTGCCGATTCGATCCATTTCAACGCGCCAGGCCAGCCCCAGCATGCCCAACCCAAATATCCCGAGGGCGACTGCTGCAGGGAGCGACACACGTGTATCGTGGCCCCAGCCGAAAGTATCGCTCGACCCGAGCGCAAAGGCCATGATTGTTGCCATCCCGGCCGCCGCGATGATCGAACCGTTTATCGCCAATAACAGCTCGTGCCGCTTCGAGAGCATCCTGGGCACCAACATCAGGCCCATCGAACCTGCGCCGAAACAGATCGCAGCCACTGGAGCCATGCGGCCCGGGCTCGACAATCGGATCGGGATATAGGATGGCCCCAGGAGATCGTCAATCCCCACGTTCACTCCGAAGACAAATTCGACGATGGTGAGGATACATAGGGTGCTGACTATTCCCGCGCACACGACTGTCAACCAGCGTGGGCCCCTGAGAACAACTATTAGCAAGGCGACACCACAAAGCAGGGAACACGCAGCAGCGTTGCGCGTCATGGGTGGCAGTTGGAACCCGAACTGAATCAGCGCCGGGGTGTGAGAGAACCAACCGACCAGTACAGTTAGACCCAAGGCAATCATGAACAAAGCCGAACCCACAACGACGCGCGTCGGCCATGGTCTCTTGCGGACGGTTTCAGGCATGACAGAGTTCCGCCGGGAATCACGAAGCGTATCGACCAAGGAGTCTGGGCTCATGGTCCATCCCGCTCCGTCGCGGGAATCTTCCAAACAAGAAGATGCGCCACTACAGCGGCGAATGAAAATCGGTTTGGATCGATTGTAGCACCATGCTACGCGCGTTTCCGAATCCCGAGATGGCCCGGCGGACATTGACTAGGGTAACGAAACGGAAAACTTCGCCTAACGTTTCGTTTGCTCAACTAATACTTAGGTATCGATCGATACCTTGGTGCAATAGATTCACTTCTACCCCTGTGGTGTACTCCGCCCCTGTAATGAACTGAATAATTCATTACCGGAATTTTCTAAGGGAGTGAACACCATGATTCAACTCGAAGAGATAAACAACCCGGCCAAGGCCCACGCCTCGAGCGGCTGTAGCCTGCTCTCGCGACAGCTCGTCGTGTTCTTTGCGGCAGTAGTGTGGTTGGCACTGCCCGCGATCGCGCTTGCGCAACAATCCGCCAATACAAGGCAACAGACCCAGGATGAGATCAAGACGCGCGTGGCGAAAATCAACAACAAGAAGGACAACACCATCACCCAACCAAGTACTGCTACCCAACTCGAGTCCATGCCGTCGATTGCTGCAGACGCGATCCGCCCTTTTCCAAAAATAAATGTGTCGCAAGAAGCCATTGATAAGCTTCGGCGGCGGATCGCTGATACGCAGTGGCCGGAAAAGGAGACCGTCGCGGATTCGTCACAAGGCGTGCCGCTTGCGATGATGCAGGAACTCGCGAGCTATTGGGCCAAAGATTACGATTGGCGAAAGGCGGAAGCAAAGCTAAATGCCCTGCCGCAATTCATCACCACCATCGATGGGCTCGACATTCATTTCATCCACGTCCGTTCGCGTGAGAAGAATGCGCTCCCGCTGATCATCAATCACGGTTGGCCGGGCTCGGTGCTCGAGCAGATCAAGCTCATCGGCCCGCTCACTGATCCAGTCGCGCACAGCGGCAAAGCTGAAGACGCGTTCGACGTCGTCATTCCATCGATGCCCGGATACGGATTTTCCGGAAAGCCGACGAGCATCGGCTGGGGTCCTGAGCGCATGGCCAGAGCGTGGGCGGAGCTGATGAAACGCCTCGGCTACACCAGCTACGTGGCCCAGGGTGGAGACTGGGGTGCATTTGTCGTCGATCAGATGGGCTTGCAGTCACCTGCGGGTTTGCTCGCGATCCACACCAACATGCCTGCCACCGTTCCAACCGACGTTGATAAGGCGCTTGGAATCGGCGCCCCGGCGCCAGCCGGCCTGTCAGCGGAGGAGAAGCGCGCCTACGAACAGCTCGCGTCGACGTTCAAGCAAGTGGACTACGCCCGCATTATGGGGTCGCGCCCGCAAACCTTGTATGGCATCGCGGATTCACCAGTCGGCCTGGCAGCGTGGCTTCTCGATCACAATGACGCTAACGGCCAACCGGCTGCCGCGGTCGTTGCCGGACTACACCGCACCTCGAGCGCCGCAGGCGAGCTGACGCGTGACGAGATCCTCGACAACATAACGCTCTATTGGTTCACGAACACGGGCGTCTCTTCGTCGCGTCTCTACTGGGAATACAAGGGAGGCTTCTTCAACAGCAAAGGCGTCAAGATCCCGGTGGCTGTAACTGTCTTCCCCGGCGAGCAATATGAAGCCCCGCGGAGTTGGACCGAACGGGCCTATCCCAAACTCATCCACTATAACCGGGTGGATAAGGGCGGGCACTTCGCGGCGTGGGAGCAACCGATGATTTTCGTGGCAGAACTCCGCGCGTCTTTCAAGTCGCTTCGGTAGTTCTTTGAATGCGGGGCGGGTGGTTGCTGAGCGCGCGCGACCCGCCTAGTCGATGGCCCACAAGCCATCCAGAACTAAGCGGAAGGAGCACACAATGAAACAACTAGAGGACAGATCGCGCCGCCGATTTCTAATGCAGGGCTCGATGTGGGGTATGGCTGTCGTGTTCAGCCCTGGAGCGATCAGAGGGGGACTAGCCGATTCCAAATTCAGAACTATTCAAAAGGAGAACACTATGACCCAAACGAGTGCTACACAACAGGGGATCAAGCCGGCCGCTGATAAGACCGCGATTCGTCCGTTTCAAATAAAGGTTCCGGAAGCGGAATTGACTGAATTGCGCAGGCGCATCAAGGCGACCCGATACCCCGAACGGGAGACCGTTGCGGACGACACCCAGGGCGTGCAGCTTGCCACGATTCAGAAACTGGCCCGCTACTGGGCGACGGAATACGACTGGCGCAAGGTCGAAGCTAGACTGAGTTCATACCAGCACTTCATCACTGAAGTCGATGGGCTGGACATCCATTTCATTCACGTGCGGTCGAAGCATGAGAACGCCCTGCCCCTCATCGTTACCCACGGCTGGCCCGGCTCAATCATCGAGCAGCTCAAGATCATCGAACCGCTGACCAATCCCACGGCCCACGGGGGGAGCGCCGCGGACGCGTTTCACCTGGTGATTCCGTCGATGCCGGGGTACGGATTCTCGGGCAAGCCGACCACGAAAGGCTGGGGCCCCGAACGAATTGCCCGGGCATGGGCCACCCTGATGGAGCGCCTGGGTTACCAGCGCTATGCTGCGCAAGGCGGCGATTGGGGTGCGCTCATCGTCGACCTGATGGGTGTGCAGGCACCGGCAGGACTGGTTGGCATTCACACCAACATGGCTGGTGCGATTCCGCCCGAGGTTGATGCAGCGGCCTTTGCCGGCGGAGCGCCGCCTCCCGGCCTCGACGAAGAGGAGAAAGAGGCTTTCAACCATGTCGCCTTCTTCTACAAGTTTGGTCTCGGCTATGCCCAGGAGATGGGGAGCCGGCCGCAGACTCTGTATGGGATCGAGGATTCTCCGATCGGCCTGGCCGCCTGGATCATCGATCATGATATCTGGACCTACAGGCAAATCGCTCGGGTGTTTGACGGCGCCGCTGAGGGTCTGACGCGAGACGATATTCTCGACAACATCACCCTCTACTGGCTGACGAAAACCGGGGTGTCGTCGGCCCAACTCTACTGGGAAAACAAGAACGCCTTCTTCGCTCCGAAGGGCGTAAAGATCCCAGTCGTGGTAAGCGCCTTTCCGGAGGAGATCGCCCCGATTCCGCGGAAGTGGGCCGAAAAGGCCTATCCGAAGTTGGCCTACTATAAGCGCCATCCGAAAGGCGCGCACTTTGCCGCGTGGGAGCAGCCGCACGCGATCGTTGAAGATCTTCGCGCAGGTTTCAAGTCGCTGCGGTAGTTCAAGGTAGTTCAAAGGGTCAAACGGTGGATGCCGCGCCAAGTGCGCGTCATCCGCCGTGGACCAAGTCTCAAAAGGTGAGGATGCAATGAAACAGCTTATCAATACGCTTGCCGCAGCCGCGGCTTCGATCCTGCTCGCCACCGGCGCTTTAGCCCAGAGCACTGTCGTCCCCATTGACAACGAGCCCGCGCCCAGATTGATCGTGGAGCAACCGCTTCCCGGTCCGTTGGCCCGCGGAGTCGTATTCATCCCGTACCGGGTGGAGAACTTGCGCATCCTGCCCTTGGGCGGCGCGACCGCAAGCAAAGTGTCTCCGCGCGTCGGTCATCTGCATATCACGATCGACGATCTGCCTTGGTTTTGGGCGGACTACGGCCAGAGCAACACCATCATCCTGGGCGGCATGCCTCGCGGCCAGCACAAGGTGCTGATCGAAGTGGTGGATCCCGAAGGGAACGTCTTCACGGGACAAACGGTGACGTTCAACTCGCCAGGCAAGGAAGTTCGTGCAAGAAGCTCCACAAACTGACTGCTGCGCTGGCATTCGCGCTTTGCATTCCACTGAGATAAAACTCAAAGGCGTTTTCCTCGCCGGCAGATTTTTGTCGATAAGATTACTCCTCCGAGTTCCTAATAAACTTTTCTGTAAGGAGAAAAATTCATGGCTCAAATATCAGATGGTGTGACAAAGAATGTCGTTCTCGTTCACGGCGGTTTCGTTGACGGATCGGGCTGGGAAGCCCTCTATCAAATACTTAAGAATGACGGTTACAACGTTAGCGTTGTTCAGAACCCAACCATATCGCTAGCCGGCGATGTCGCTGCGACGCGAGCAGTACTCGATGCGCAGGATGGTCCCGCAATTCTCGTCGGTCATTCATATGGCGGCGTCGTTATTTCCGAAGCCGGCAATCATCCGAACGTCGATGCTCTGGTTTACATCACGGCTTTCGCTCCGGATGCGGGCGAATCAGTCGGAACGCTAATCGCAAATCCGGCGCCCGGTGCGCCGGTGCCGCCGATCCTGCCGCCCGTTGACGGCTTTCTCATGTTGGATAAAACAAAATTTGCGGAAGCATTCGCTGGCGATGTGCCCCCTCAGAAAGCCGAGTTCATGGCGAACTCACAGGTGCCTTGGGGATTGGACGCCCTCAATGGAGCCGTTAGCACACCGGCGTGGAAAACCAAGCCGAGCTGGTACCTGCTTGTTACCGAAGACAGGATGATTCCACTGCCGGCACAGCAATTTATGTCGCAACGCACCGGTTCAACGGTTAAAGAGGTTGGAGGCAGCCACGCCATCTACGTCTCTAATCCTCAGGCCGTTGCGGACGTTATCGAATCAGCCGCATCCAGGAGTTCAAAGGCCGAAGCGCAAGCGTCCTGACCCTCCTTTGCCGGGCGTGTCTTGGCGGAATGCGCGGAACAATCGTTACTTTAGTTCTCGCCCTGCGGGTAAACGCCGTGTGCAGGTCAAGTTCCGAGCTAACCAGAAAGTGATGCATGTCTATGGCTGATATTCATCACGCTAATGAGTACATGACTACATCCGCCCCTACGAATCACCAAAACCTAGGAGGAGAAAATGGCCCAGGCACTAGAGAACCTCGCTGTTGCTGACGGCGATCCATTGAGGACAGAGCACATCGCAACCGCTTTGACAGCAGGAAGTTTTGCCTATGACGACGGTGCCACTCAGACCTTCGATTCCGGTGGTGGCACCACATACGTCGAGCACGAACAGCGCTCGCTTGGGGAGTGGTATGTGGACAGTGAAGGCCGTTTCTGCTCGTTCTGGCCGCCAAGCTACCGTGCCTGTTACGATCTCCACTGGATCGTGGAGAACGGCAGCGTCGTTGGTCTTAGATTCACCGAGCTCGAGCGTGGATCCGTTTTTGTTGGGCGTTATCGGTGACACCACGCTTGCGACGTATAGGACCTACCAGACGACGCCTTTTCGATCTTCTCCTTCACTGTCGCTTTGTCAGCGTGACCGCAGTGTGGTCGCGGTTGAGGCGGGCCATCTGAACCAGCGTTGAGTGGCGCAGATGCGAGAGTTCACCTTAAAGGTCGTGAACGGCGTCCATGACGAGATGATCCCAGTTTCAAATTCATTCGTTGGCGGAAAAACCTGCCGATGTTCTGCTCGTATATCCCCATTTCGGGCATGGCTCTCTCTTCCAATTCATGAGTCCTACACGCGGCATGCGACCGCCTTCTTTGCTTCCGATTCCCGATCCGCAGCGTACTGAGCTGAGTTCGCTGCCTTCGACAACCGGCCGCCTGTTTTCTACTTCTTCTTTCGATCAATACCTTGGTATCGACCAATACCTTCGTCTAATTTCCTGATTTCTCTACATGTGTTGAACTCATTCCCGCGCAACGCTACAAAGTGGAAACACGCATCGCGAGAATTTTTTGGAAGGAGAAGGGAATGTTTTTAACAGCGTCATACCCAATGTCATTTCGCAATATTGGTATTGTGATCATCACATTTGCGTTCTGCCTTGGTTTGAGTTTTCCGAGCTATGCTCAAAGGGAGACGTCTAAAATTGACAAAGATTCAATCCGTCCGTTCAAGGTGACGATCCCTGAGAGTGAGCTCGTCGAGCTGCGCCGTCGTATCGCCACCACGCGCTGGCCCGACAAGGAAACCGATCAGTCGCAGGGCGTGCCGCTCGTCCGGCTGCAGGAGCTGGTGCGGTATTGGGGCAACGGATATAGCTGGCGCAAGGCGGAAGCGAAGCTGAACGCCCTGCCGCAGTTCGTCACCAAGATCGACGGCCTCGACATTCACTTCATTCACGTTCGCTCGAAGCATCCCAATGCTCTGCCGGTGATCATCAGCCACGGCTGGCCCGGCTCGGTCATCGAGCAGCTCAAGATCATCGGTCCGCTCACCGATCCAACCTCGCACGGCGGTCGCGCCGAGGACGCTTTCGACGTCGTCATACCGTCGCTCCCGGGGTTCGGCTTCTCCGGAAGACCGACCGTCGCCGGCTGGGGTCCCGACCGCATTGCGCAAGCCTGGGCCGAGCTGATGAAGCGCCTCAGGTACGAGCGTTACGTCGCCCAAGGTGGCGACTGGGGCTCGCCGGTCTCAAACTCGATGGCGCGGCAGGCACCCAAAGGACTGCTCGGCATCCACGTCAACCTTCCGGGCACGGTGCCGCCTGAAGTGGCCGCGGTCATCCCGGTCGGCGGACCCCCGCCGGCAGGACTCTCGCAAAAGGAACACGCGGAGTTCGAATCGCTTGTGGCGGCCGGCAGGATGGGGAACAGGGCCTACGTCACGATGATGACTGCACGTCCGCAAAACATCGGCTATGGCGTGACGGACTCACCCGCCGGTCTCGCGGCGTGGCTGCTCGGACATCCGGGCTTCGGGAAATGGACGTACGGCGCTGATCCCGATCAGTTGCCCACGAAGGACGACGTGCTGGACAACATCACGCTGTACTGGCTGACTAATACCGGCGCCTCCGCTGCGCGCATCTATTGGGAGAACGCCGGACGCGGTCCTACGAGCGCGGTGGACCAGAAGAGCGCCGAGATTTCGCTCCCCGTAGCCATCACGGTATTCCCGGATGAGGTCTACCGATCACCGGAGACCTGGGCCCGGCGCGCCTATCGAAACCTGATCTACTTCAACGAGGTCGACAAGGGCGGACACTTCGCCGCGTGGGAGCAGCCGCAGCTTTTCTCTGAAGAACTCCGTGCCGCGTTTCGATCGCTGCGATCCCATCAAGCCAACACGGCAAGTGCTCCTCAACGCTAACCGTACGATCAGCTTTTTCGTGATCAATACTTTGGTATCGATCGATACCTTCGTCTAATTTCCTGATTTCTCAAGTTGTGTTGAACTCAGGCGCACAGAAGGAAAGGACACATGAAAACCACTCGAATTATGGCGACAGCGTTGCTGATTGTTGGAAGCAGTTTAGCGCTGTACGTAACACACGCGCAGCAAGTCGGAGCCCGTCGCATCGATCTCCAGCGGCACGACATCAGCGCCCCCGGACGTGAGGTCATCCAAGTGATCGTCGAGCTCGAGCCGGGAACGACGGCGCCGAGGCACTCGCATCCGGGCGAAGAGATGATCTATGTCCTCGAAGGTACCTGGGAATACACGCTGGAAGGCAAGCCGCCAGTGATCGTCAAGGCCGGCGAAGTGCTGTTCATCCCGGCTGGAACGATCCACTCGGCGAGGAACATCGGCACCGGCCGAGGGCTCGAACTCGCGACGTATATCGTCGAGAAAGGAAAGCCGCTCCTCACGGTGGTGAAGTGAGCGATCCGTTGTATGGAGAACCATTCGATGAATAACAGAGAAGGAATGAGCGGGCCGGCAGTCGCGAGTCGGAACCCGACTGAGGTGGCCGTGCTCGCCGCCGGTTGTTTCTGGGGTGTCGAGCAAATTCTCCGCGACGTGCCCGGCGTGATCGACACCGAGGTTGGCTACACAGGCGGCTGGCTCGAGAATCCTACTTACGCCGATACACACCACAGCCAATCGGGGCATGCCGAGGCGATCCGTTTGACGTTCGATCCGGCGGTGCTCAGCTACGAAGACTTACTAGAGAAGTGGTTCTTCAAGCTGCATGATCCAACCACGCTAAACCGTCAAGGCTACGACGCTGGCACGCAGTATCGATCAGCGATTTTTCCACAGACCCCTGAGCAGAAAGCAAAGGCGGAACAGGTGAAGGCGCGTGTAGATGCTTTAGGCAAGTGGAAGCGCCCGATCACGACGACCATTGAGCCCGCCTCCACCTGGTACAGCGCTGAGGACCATCACCAGGACTACTTGCGCAAACACCCTGGAGGCTACAGCTGCCATTACATGCGCGATTAGGAAATCAACTCTTGCAAACAGGACCTGATGGAAAAGGCAACTGCACCACCACTGCCTGGCTCGTCTCCTGACGAAATGTTCCCCGTGCTTACGCCGGAGCAGCAAGCGCGCGTGCGGGCCCATGGCCAATTAAGGACGGCCGAGAGTGGTGAAACCGACGGCAACAGTTGGCTGCTGCAGGAGATCACCACTCGGCTTCGCGGGCGCGTCGACCCTGGCGCGATTTCGTTCGGCTCCGCAAGCGATCTTGCGAGCGCGTTCCGGCGTGCGGAGGCTGCCCACGGTGAGCACGAGAAGCGCACTGGGCAACGAGATGAAAACTGGCCTGACTGGTATGCCAAGTACATGGCGACGGAGCAAATCGGCGAAGAACAGCCGCAATGAACGACTCCCGCTGACCGCATAACGGAAGACCAACCAGTGATCTAAACCCAAGTTCACAGGAGGCAAGACAAATGGCAACCAAAGCAGTAACCAAAGAAGCAATGACGGTGGCGCAGATTTCCAAACCGGGTGGGGATTTCGAACTCGTGGAGCGTGAGAAACCAGATCCGGACGCAGGACATGTGCGGATCAAAGTGCAGGCATGCGGCGTTTGTCACAGCGACGTATTCACGAAAGACGGTTTGTGGCCAGGCATTCAGTATCCGCGAGCTCCCGGACACGAAGTGGTCGGCGTCATAGACGAACTAGGCGACGGTGTCTCCGCATGGAAAATTGGGCAGCGCGTGGGCGTTGGCTGGCACGGTGGTCACGACGGCACATGCACCGCGTGCCGGCGCGGAGATTTTCGCAACTGTCAGAATCGTAAAATACCGGGCATCAGCTACGACGGCGGATACCAGCAATTCATGGCGGCGCCGGTGGAAGCCCTGGCAGCGATTCCGGAGAGTCTAAGTGATGTCGAAGCGGCGCCACTGCTCTGTGCCGGAATTACAACCTTCGGCGCGTTGCGGCAGAGCGGTGCGGTTCCCGGTGACCTTGTTGCAGTGCAAGGCATCGGCGGTCTGGGCCACTTGGGGATTCAATTCGCGAACAAGTTTGGTTACAAGGTGGCGGCCATCGGACGCGGGTCCGACAACGCGGAGCTCGCAAAGAAACTAGGGGCGAGCCTGTACATCGACAGCAGAGCGACTAACGCGGCAGAAGAACTGCAAAAACTGGGCGGGGCAAAAGTAATACTAGCGACCGCCCCGAGCTCCAAAGCAATGTCCGAGTTGATTGACGGTCTGGGTCCCAACGGCAAGCTCATGGTAATCGGTGCGACATTTGATCCTATCGAGGTCACACCGGTGCAGCTCATTGGCGGAAGTCGAACAATTCAAGGCTGGTCGGCGGGAACACCAAGTGATTCCGAAGACACCCTGCGCTTCGCTGAACTCAACGGCGTGCGTCCGATGATAGAAACATACCCACTCGAAAAAGCAGCCGAGGCTTACGCGCGAATGATGAGCGGTGACGCGCGGTTTCGCGTTGTCCTAACGATGTAAAGTCGGTCCGGCGTTAACGGGAGGGAAAAATGCGTGACCAAATCAAGTATGACCGCCGCCGTTTTTTGGGCTTGGCCGCGATGACGATTCCTGGCGCCAAACTGGCCATGCTCGATTTTGCGCAAGCACAATTTAGTAAGTCAGAAGCGAAGCCTGGCACGAACCCATCATTTGCCCCTATCAAACAAATCGATGCCGGCGTTCTGAATATTGGCTATGCGGAAGTAGGCCCACGTGACGGTTCTCCGGTAATTCTTTTGCACGGCTGGCCGTATGACATTCACACCTATGTAGATGTTGCACCGATCCTGGCCTCGAAGGGCTACCGCGTGATCGTTCCGTACTTGCGCGGTTATGGCACCACGCGCTTTCTTGCAACTGACACGATCAGAAATGGACAGCAGGCGGCACTTGCGGTCGACGTAATCGCGCTCATGGATGCGCTCAAGATCGAGCGCGCACTCCTTGGCGGATGCGATTGGGGAGCACGCACCGCCAACATCGTTGCAGCGCTGTGGCCCGAGCGCTGTAAGGCGATGGTCTCCGTGAGCGGTTATCTGATCGGGAGTGTCGAAGCGAACAAGATGCCTTTGCCGCCAAAGGCCGAACTTCAGTGGTGGTATCAATTTTATTTTGCGACTGAACGCGGCCGAAGAGGTTACGAAAAACACCGGCGAGAATTTTCAAAGCTCATATGGCAACTAGCTTCGCCCAAATGGAACTTCGATGACGGTACTTTTGATCGCAGCGCAGCATCCTTCGACAACGCGGATCACGTGCAGATAATTATTCACAACTATCGTTGGCGACTCGGCCTGGCGGACGGCGAGCGTAAGTATGAAGAGTTTGAAAAGCGACTTGCGACAGGTCCGGTCATCACGGTTCCGACGATTACGCTTGAAGGTGACGCCAATGGTGCGCCGCATCCCGATCCGAGCGTTTATGCAAAGAAATTCTCCGGCAAACACTTGCACCGGACTATCGCAGGCGGCGTCGGGCACAATCTGCCACAGGAAGCACCACAGTCGTTTGCCGATGCAGTCATTGAGGTGGATGGTTATTGATCGAACTTCGAAGGACCACTCATGACCTCAAAAATGGAAGTACCGCAGATATGTAGAGCGTTTATGAACAGGAAATGGGTTCAATTCCCGCTGCTGATACCAAGGTGTTGATCGATACTTTCGTCTAATAGACGCGCCTTCAGGCTCGTGGTTTACTCCCGCACATCGCTTCGAATGAATCAGTCGGGTCGGACGGACAGGAGGTTCATAGATGAAGATTTTTGTTGCAGGGGGAACCGGAGCGGTCGGTCGTCCGCTGATCGCGGAATTGTTAGCCAGAGGACACGCTCCCGTTGTTCTGACCCGTTCTCCAGAAGAAGCTCAGGCTTTAGTGGAACAAGGGATAGAACCTGCGATCGCGGATGTATTTGATGCCCATGCGGTCAAAGCCGCAGTCAGCCGCGCTCAGCCGGAAGTCTTGATTCAACAACTCACGGCACTACCCAGAACCTATACCCGTGAGGCAATGGATGCTGCCGCCCCCCTCAACAATCGCCTCCGTTTAGAAGGAGGTGCAAATCTGCTGGCAGCCGCGCAAGCGGCGGGTGTGAGACGCTACCTGAGGCAATCAGTTGCATTTTGGGCGGTTCCCGGTGATGGATTGGCAGATGAAGAAACGCCTCTAGCACTTGATGCGTCGCCCGCCGTCGCCGCGGATGCCCGAGTAGTAACTGAGCTTGAACATCGCTTACTAGAAAATTCCAACATCGAAGGAATTGCGCTGCGTTATGGCTTCTTCTATGGACCCGGCACCTGGTTCAACAAAGATGGCGATGTTGCCCGGCAGGTGCGACTGCAACAGTTCCCGATCGTCGGGAATGGTGAAGGCGTCTGGTCGTGGTTACACATTGAAGACGCGGCGATAGCCACGGTTGCAGCAGCAGAGCAAGGCAATCCTGGGATTTATCTGATTGCGAATGATCAACCTTTGGCAGTGCGCAAATGGCTCCCTGCGTTTGCTCAATGGGTGAATGCGTCACCGCCGCCGCAGATATCGTTTGAGGATGCTCTGAAATCGAATGGTGGTCCGGACGCGGTTTACTACGGGACTATGATGCGAGGCGTATCGAATGCCAAGGCAAAACGCGAACTTAATTTTCAGCCGCGACCGTTGGAGTGGATCGTTGATAGCGCCGTCGCGCATGCCAGTTAATTAATCAACCGCAGAAATGTGAGGTGAAGAGATGCATACCCGTTTGGACTACAGCAAGGCCGCGCCGGGCTCGGTGCAGGCGATGTACAAACTACAGAAGTACGTGGACGCGTCGGGGCTGGAGCACTCGCTGCTCGAACTCGTCAAGACGCGGGTTTCGCAGATTAACGGCTGTGCCTTTTGTATAGACATGCATACGAAGGACGCGCGCGCCGCGGGCGAGACCGAGCAGAGGCTCTACGGCCTCAACGCGTGGCGCGAGGCGCCTTACTACACCGAGCGTGAGCGGGCCGCGCTGGCCTGGGCCGAGGTAGTTACCTTGATCTCCGAGACGCACGCGACGGACGAAGAGTACGAAGCCGTCCGTGCCCAGTTTAGCGATGAGGAGTTAGTCAAGCTGACGATGGCTGTCATCGCCATCAACGGATGGAATCGGCTCGCGATCCCCTTCCGGACCGAGGTCGGGAAGTATCAGCCAGCGGCGAAAGCGGCATCATCGGCAACTGAGAGAGCTTGAGTGGCTAAAGAGTGACGCACGACCGATTGTGCATTTCAGGATCTGCGCTGGAAGCTTCTGGCTTATATGCCCGGAGGATCAGCGCCTTCTGCAGAAGCGGAGTCTGTAAGGACTCCCCCAAACGAAAGGAGATAATGATGTCCAGCGTTGTGATCAAAAAAACAGATGCGATGCCCGAAGCCGAACCGGTCGACATGAAATTCGAGGTCGTATTGCTCGCCGTTTCCGACGTGGACCGCGCCAAGGCGTTCTACGAGAATCTCGGCTGGCGGCTCGACATCGACGTTGCAGGGGGCGACTTCCGCGGCGTGCAGATGACGCCCCACAACTCGGAAGCCTCGATCATCTTCGGCAAGGGAACCACCTCGGCGAAATCCGGCTCGGCGCCCAGCCTGGTGCTTACCGTAAACGACATCGATGCCGCCCGTGAAGACCTGATCGCCCGCGGCGTCGACGTGAGCGAAGTCTTCCACTACGCCGGCGGCCCCTTCAACAACAGCGTGGAAAACCCGCGCGTCGGCGGCCGCGACCCAGAAGGTCGTTCCTACTTCTCGTTTGCCTCGTTCGAAGATCCGGACGGGAACTGCTGGCTGCTTCAGGAGATCACTTCGCGGCTTCCGGGGCGCGAGTGGAAGTCGAACCGGGGCAAAGCAGTGGACGTCGCGACCCTTGCAGAGTTTCTCCACGAGACGGAGGAGCACCACGGCAACTACGAGAAGACGCATGCCAAGCACCACTGGTGGGACTGGTACGCGCCCTATCTGAGCGCACGTCAGAACGGCAGTAGTCCGGAGGAGGCGACAGCCGCCGCCGATCGCTACATGGAGGAGGTCCTTCATGTTCCTGCCCGATGACGCCGTCCGAGTGGCCGATGTTTCCGTCCTAGCCGTCAGCGCCGTGCGAAAGTGACTAATCGAGCGAAAGGAGCACATTAAATGAGCAAGCCCCTCCGCATCCTCGGCATCGCCGGGAGCCTGCGCCGCCAGTCCTACAACCGCGCAGCGCTGCGCGCAGCCACGCAACTCGCACCGGAGGGTGCGACCATAGACACCTTCGAAATCAATGGCATCCCGCCCTTCAGCGAAGATGACGAACAGGATCCGCCCGCCAAGGTTGTGGAGCTGAAGCGAAGCATACGCGATGCGGACGCCGTCCTGTTCGTCACGCCGGAGTACAACTACTCGATCCCGGGCGTGCTGAAGAACGCGATCGACTGGGCCTCTCGGCCCTACGGCGATAGCGCATGGGTGGGGAAGCCGGCGGCCATCATGGGCGCGTCCGTCGGCACGATCGGCACGGCGCGGGCGCAGTACCACCTGCGGCAGGTGATGGTCTTCCTCAACATGTTCCCCCTCAACCAGCCCGAGGTGATGATCGCAAAAGCCCACGAACGTTTCGACGCGGAAGGAAATTTGACTGATGAGAAGACGAAAGAGTTCATCGGCTTGCTCCTCCAGGGCCTCGTCGATTGGACTCGGCGCCTCGAGCAGCAAGGCGGAAGCTGATGGCGACCAGCGCGGAGTGTCATGAGGATTACGACAAGATAAGCAAGGAAGCGCCAGGGTTCTCCGGCGCCATTCGTCGGTGCAGGATGTGTTGGTGCCCGTGGACCGTCAGCTCGTCGAAAGCGGAGGGATTGATATGAACGCTATTGAACATACCAGTTCGAAAGTAGGGTTGGATCGGCGCAGTGAGTTTGAACACCGTCGTCAGCAGTTTCGCAGGCTCCACTCCGAAGGGTGTTTCGTCATTCCAAATCCTTGGGACGTTGGTTCGGCGCGATATCTTCAGCATCTGGGCTTTCCGGCACTAGCAACAACCAGCGCTGGATTTGCATTTTCCCAAGGGTTACCTGATTCCGACATCGCCGTGTCTCGCAACCGAAGCTTGGCCCATATCGCCGAGATTACTGCGGCAGTTGATCTGCCGGTCAATGCCGACTTCGCATCAGGGTATGGGGCTGGTCCAAGCGAGGTGGCGGACAGCATTACGCGATGTGTATCCACCGGCGTGGCGGGACTATCGATTGAGGATGCGACAGGCGATCCCTCGACACCGCTTTATGACCTACCTATTGCTCTTGAGCGTGTGAAGGCTGCTCGACAAGCGATCGATCAGTCTGGCAGCGACGTGTTGTTGACGGCAAGAGCTGAGTGTTACCTCGTCGGACACCCGGATGCCTTCCGCGAGTCTGTGAGTCGCCTGCAAGCTTACGCAGAAGCGGGCGCCGATGTGCTCTTTGCGCCAGGTGTGTCAAAGCCTGAAGAAATCAAAACGCTGGTGGAAGCAGTCCAGCCAAAGCCATTAAACCTCTTGGTTGTTCGGGATCTGGGACTCAGGGTCGGCGATATCGCAGCACTCGGTGTAAGGCGGATCAGTGTCGGCGGGTCGTTCGCACTGGCTGCCTGGGGCGGCTTCATGCGGGCAGCGCAGACCTTGATGCGGGATGGGAGTTTCGCAGATCTCACCGGTTCGGCGGCGTACGCTGAAATAAACGATTTTCTTGCTGCGGATCTACGCAAACGCAGCGTTTTGGTGCAGGCAAAAGCCAATTGATGATGACCGCGTAGTACTTGGAGATCGCTATGCAATTAGATCCGATGGCTGTTTCGATTGACCGCCGCGACGTTGTGCTGCGGCGCCTGCTGGGAGGCATGTCTATCTTCACTATGGTCATGACGATCCCGCAAATCGTGACCATATGGGTCGGGCAGCAAGCAGCTGGGGTTTCGCTCTTATCGTGGGGCGCCTATCTGGTCTCGGCCCTGCTGTGGTGTTGGTTTGGCATGCGCAAAGGGGACAAGAACATCTACTTGGCCTGCGTCGGTTGGATTGTCCTGGACGTTGCCGTAATCCTGGGAGTGATCCTATATGGATAGCATGGGTGTTCCGCTCGTAAATCAACCCGGCACGGACGGGCTTTTAACCACGTAGTGAAAGCTTTGCTTCAGAGAAACAGAGGAAAAGGCCGGGAACTGCGACTAGATCAACCAGCCAGTCGCCGAGATTCAGCGTGGCGCGGTCATCCGTCCTTCGCCTAGTCGGAATTCAGAGAGGAGAGTGGCGTCCATGGCAACCGTTAGTCAAACGTTGGTTAGGGAGAAGCCGAGCGGAACTGCTGTGCACTGGATCGGTGGCCAGTGGCTGGATTCCGGTGAACACGGGGAAAGCATCAACCCAGCGACGGGCGAGGTGATAGGTAGTTACGCGATGGGCGGGCGCAAGGAAGCCGAGCTGGCCGTGAACGCGGCACTGCGGGCATTCCGGGAGACAGACTGGAAAGACAACCGCTCGCTGCGTGCGCGTGTGCTTAATGCGATGGCTGCGCGGTTTGAAGCTAGCGCCGAGCAGCTGGCCCAGCTTGTTGCCAAAGAGGTTGGCAAGGTCCTTCCGCACGCAAGGTTCGAAACGGGCACTGTTCCCTTCAACCTGCGTTTCAACGCCGCCCTGGCGTTAACGGATTACGGTCGCGCCACCGAGGTGGATAAGGACAGCCTATCAATCGTCATTCGTCAGCCGGTCGGAGTGGCGGGCATCTTTGCTCCATGGAACGCGCCCGTCGCGCTGGGGATTCGCTCCCTCGCGCCGGCCCTGGCCGCTGGCTGCACCGCCGCCTTTATCCTGCCGAAAGAGACCGCGCAAATAAATGCCCTGATCAGCGAGGTGATTTCCGATACTGACGGCTTGCCCGATGGCGTAGTCAACATCATTACCAGCGGCCGTGAGGGTATTGAGTATCTCGTCGAGACGCCGGACGTACCGGTGATCAGCTTCACCGGCAGCACCAAGATCGGGCGGGCAATCTCCGCCGCGGGCGCAGCCCGTCTCAAACGGTTCGGCTTGGAGCTGGGCGGCAAGGCGCCGATGGTGATCTTTGATGACGCCGACCTCGACGCTGTGGTGGCGCAGGTCACGTCGGGGCTGACCGTGTTCGCGGGCCAATTCTGCATGACCGCAAGCCGCGCCATCGTCCAACGAGGGATTGCGGATCGGTTCCGAACCGCGCTGGCGGAGCGGCTGAAGAAGGTCAGGGTTGGTCCAGCTTCCGATCCGCGCAGCGAGATGGGACCTCTCATCAACAAGCCAAATGTAGAGCGCGTGAACAAGATGGTCGAGGACGCCATCGCGGCGGGCGCGAAAATCATCGTGCGCGGCGGCCCCGTGACGGAAGGGCCTTTGACGAAAGGAGCCTTTTATAGGCCAACTCTTCTTGAGGTGACGGATTCGAGTCTGCCGATCGTGCAGCAGGAAGTCTTTGGGCCGGTGCTGACGATGCAGGTCTTCGACACAGAAGCCGAAGCGGTTTTGCTGGCCAACGACAGCGAATATGGGTTGTCCGCCAGCGTGTGGTCGCGTGACGTAGACCGGCCGTTGCGCGTGGCGCGCGTGCTTCAGCATGGGACGGTTTGGATCAACGATTGGGCCAATATTCACGACGAGTTTGAAGAAGGCGGATTCAAGCAGAGTGGCCGCGGTCGTCTGCGGGGGCAAGCAGGTCTGGATGACTTTCTTGAATGCAAACACATCGCTTTCAAGCCAGGGACGATCAAGATTTGAAGGCGCGTCTGAGAACCTCAGTAACTTCCTGGATCCAAGTCAAGAAAATGCGTGTCGCCCAGGCTTTGAAAAAATGAAAGATCAAACAGTGATGGGACTGCTTATTGAACTGCCCGTCTGGCTGCGAGCGGCCGGCTGGGGAGCCCTGTCCGCATCCGGCCTACTGATCGGCGCCGTGGGCGGCTACTACATGTCCCTTCAGCACACCATCATCGCCCGCGTGATGACGTTCGCCGCCGGCGTACTTCTGGCTGTGGTGGCGGTGGACTTGGTGATTAACGCGCGTGGCGCGACAAGCCTGCAGTGGACGGTCGCGGGTCTGCTGTGCGGCGCGGCGGTGTTTAGTTTCGTTAACTGGCTGCTCTCGCGCCGCGGGGCACAGCATCGAAAACGGTGCGGCGAGTGCGTGGAGCAGCCGGAAGAAGAGCGGCAACCCGGTAGCGGATTGGCCATCGCGGCCGGCACGTTCCTCGACGGCGTTCCCGAGGGGGTAGTGCTGGGGTTGAGCGTGCTGCACCGAGTCGCGCCCAGCCCGGGGACGGTCGCAGCGTTCTTCCTGGCAAACATCCCGGAAGCCCTATCGAGCAGCGCTGGAATGCGGCGGGCGGGACGATCCGCACGCTACGTGTTCGGCGTGTGGTTTGGAATCGCCTTGATGATCAGCCTCGCGGCAGCGCTCGCCGGACTTGTGCTGCGCGGCACCGGGCCGGCGGTGCGCGGGACAGTCGAGGCGTTCGCGGCTGGAGCGATTCTGGCGCTTGTCTCGGAGACGATGATCCCGGAGGCATTCCACGGCTCGCCGCAGTTTAACGGCCTACTGCTGGTCGTCGGTTTTGTGGCCTTACTGATCCTGCTGGTACTCAGTCACTGAAGTCACTACCGAAAGACTCGGTGATACCTGGCAGGTTGAGCAAGCCCACGGACTGACGACGTTTTTCTCGAACGGCGACGGTTTTCTTTTCTGGGAGGTACCTTATGGCTGAACAATTTATCTCTCGTGGTTTCAAAGGGCGTGCGAGGGAAACCGATAGAGCGCTCAAAGAACGCATTCCGCCTGGCCAATACGAAACGAAGGAGTTCCCGGTGTTGTCCGCCGGACCGACTCCGCGAACCTCGCTGGAGCGTTGGGACTTTTCGATCTACGGGGAGGTCACCGAAGAGTTGAAATGGACCTGGGACGAGTTCCGGAAGCTACCGCGCGAAACCGTGACGGTCGATATTCACTGCGTCACTAAATGGACAAAGCTCGACACCGTCTGGACGGGCGTCTCGGTCGACACGCTGCTCGCGGGCATTGACCTCAACGCTCACCCGGCCGTCGGCTATCTCATCGCTTTTTGCGACGGCGGGTACACGACGAATCTGCCACTCGCCGACGTCCGCGGCGGAAAAGCGTGGGTTGTTGACGAATACGACGGACGTGCGCTCGCGCCCGAACACGGTGGACCAGCGCGACTGCTCGTGCCGCACCTCTATTTCTGGAAAAGCGCGAAATGGGTGCGAGGCTTCAAACTCGTCAGGGAAGACCGACAAGGATTCTGGGAGACCGCCGGTTACCACAACTACGGCGACCCCTGGAAAGAACAGCGATACGCAGGTGATTGAAACGCATGGCGCAGCAGCTTAAATGGCAACTCGGAACGGTGGTCGAAATTCGGCAAGAAACGCCGAGGTAAAAAGTCTAATTCTCGATCTGCCGGATTGGACCACGCACCTGCGCGGGGCAGCACGTTGACGTGCGCCTGACAACGGCAGACGGTTACCAGGCGCAGCGCAGCTACTCAATCGCTTCTCCGCCGGAAGATAAGTATTTGATGCTAACAGTCGAGCGCATCGAGGAGGGCGAGGTTTCGCCTTATTTAAATGATGAATTGCGCGTCGGCGACCGAATAGAGTTGCGTGGACCGATCGGCGGATATTTTGTTTGGGACGCCCGCGACGGGAAGAACGGCGGCTCGCCGCTTTTTCTCGTCGCAGGCGGAAGCGGCATCGCGCCGCTGATGGCGATGATTCGCCACCGCGCGAATACACACAACAAAGTTCCGACTAAACTTTTATACTCGTCGCGCTCCTACGACGATGTTATTTACCGCGAAGAGCTTGACCGTATATCCGCGAACGATTCTTCGATCCAGGTTATTCACACTCTAACAAGACAGCAACCGCAAAATTGGATGAGTTATAAGCGCAGGATTGACCTGGCGATGTTGGCAGAAACTGCGTGGCAGCCGGCGGAAAAGCCAATTGCTTTCACTTGTGGGCCGACCGAGCTGGTTGAGACGGTCGCCAATCATTTACTGGAATTAGGCTACAAACCGGAATGCATTAAGACGGAGCGATTCGGACCTACCGGAGGTTGAGTGGCATGAACGATAACAATTTGAGATTGGATGGTAACGCGGCAGGCGGATTGCTAAACGAAATTTTTCCATTTGAGATGACGGCTGCGGAGGCGACCTGCGGGGGTTGCGCCAAAATCAGACCTATCGGCGAACTTATGCTTTACGGGCACGAGATGGGCGCAATCCTGCGCTGTGCCGGCTGCGACACTGCGTTGATTCGGATTACACATATTCGCGGATGTTACCGGCTCGACCTGAGCGGTATGAGTTGTCTTCGAATCGCCGCGGATATTCATTAACAGACAAGCTTTTTATTTAGGTCTTGCTTAACAAAAATTTTCAAATGCACCAGATATTTTAATGCTGCCCTTGTCTTTCACCTGTATGAGATTGATTGTGCGGCCATGGTCCGTCGTGGTCTGAACTCGGCGGCCTTAATCCCGCCTGCAATTGCGCCGGCAGATAGTAACCCACGCATCTGTAATCGCCACGGCTCTAATCGATTATGCCCGCGACCGCATACCAAGGTATCGATCGATACCTTCGTCTAATAGATCAATCGTTACCACTGTGGTCTATTTGCACCGGTCATTCGGAACTATCGGATCATCGCAATATTGGTCTCAAATTGAAGGACAATCATTATGAAACAGATTAATTTCTTGGTGGTTGCCGTTGCACAAACCCAAAAACGCAAAGTCACTCAGGAGAAGAGAACATGGCAAATCCCATTCTGGTCACCGGTGCGGCAGGCCGCGTCGGCGCGATAGGCCGCACGGTCACCGAACTGCTGTTGAAGCAAGGCAAAACAGTGCGTGCCATGGTGCGAAATGAAGACGAACGCGCACAGGCGTTGCGCGAGTTGGGTGCGGAGGTCGTGGTCGGCGATCTGCTCGATCTCGATTCGATGCATAGGGTGATTGCCGGCTGCGAGACGATGTACTTCGGTATGTCGGTTTCAGATACCTACCTAGCCGCGACAGTCAATGCGGCGGCGGTTGCGAAGCATCACGGCGTGAAGGCGTTCATCAACATGTCGCAGATGACGCTCGCGCAGATGAGTATTAGCGAAACCACCGCGAGCCCGCAGCACAAGCTGCACTGGCTCGCCGAGCAGGCGCTGAACTGGTCCGGTCTGCCGGTCGTGCACGTGCGCCCGACAGTGCTTCTCGAAGGCTTCTTGCTGATTTTCACTGCGGATACTGTTAGGGAATCAAATCAGATCAGACTGCCCTTCGGCGACGGGAAAACATCTCCGGTCGCAGTGGAAGACGTTGCACGTGTGCTCACGTCGTTGCTCGCCAATCCGCAGCCGCACATCGGTAAGATCTATCACTTGACCGGCCCGCAGTCCGAGAACATGCATTTCTATGCACAGGAGTATTCGAAGGCGCTTGGCCGCACGATCACCTATCACGACATTCCGGTCGAGCCGTGGCGGGATGGTCTGCTCGAGCGCGGCTTGCCGGTTCACCTGGTGAACCACCTCGCGACGATGGCGGATCTCCACCGCGCAGGCCGTTACGACCGAATGTCAGACGACGTGCTCCTGCTAACGGGGCAAGGGCCGCTGAGCATGCAGGAGTTTGTCAGGAAGAATGCGGCGACATTCACCGCATCGGCAAAAGCAGCTTAGTGTTCTGCGGATGCTCGTATTGCGACGAAAGCAAAACCACTTCGGGGACAGGTAAGCACTTTTTGACAGACGTTCACGTTTCGCTTTTCACGAACACCAGGAGGATTACCTATATGAGATGCTGTTCGCATTTATTTGAAATTAGCGATTTTACTCCGCAGACGCCAGACGGTTGTGAAGAGTGTTTGAAAATTGGCGATCGATGGGTTCGTTTGCGACTTTGCGTAATATGCGGTCACGTCGGCTGCTGCGATGACTCAAAAAATAAACACGCGTCTAAACACTTTCATTCAACCAATCATCCCTTAATGAAATCTTTCGAGCCGGGCGAGGACTGGGGCTGGTGTTACATTGATGAGCTATTTTTCGAGTCGTTTCCAGGATCCTTCACGACACAATGGTGCGGTGTGCTCGGCGTCACGCCATGAGAAAGCGCCAGAGATAAGATTGATTCAAGGCACGACGTCACTAGCCTCAGGAAGCCCCGGTGGAATTTGCGGAGGCTGTCATAGAAGTAGACAGTTATTGAGAGGCAGGCTATGGAGCGACGACACAACCTGTTAATCGGAATAGTTGTGGGCGTCGTCATTGTCGCGGCGACAGTTTACGCAACAGGCTTATCCGAACAATTGCTTATTCCCTTTGGCACCTCTGATGAGTACGAGAGCTCGGAATCCGGTATTGCTCCAGCGCTGACCCATGGTGACTGGATTAACTCAGAGCCGCTCAAGTTAGAGAATCTGCGCGGTCGCGTGGTTCTAATCGAGTTCTGGACATTCGGCTGCATTAACTGTCGTAACACCTTGCCCTTCGTAAAAAGCTGGCATGATCGCTACCGCGAGAAAGGGTTGACCGTTATTGGTGTGCACTCCCCTGAATTTGCAGAGGAAAGAATTGTCGAAAACCTACGTGGCCAAGTTGTTTCCCTGGGAATCAATTACCCGGTAGTTTCGGATAACGACTATCAAACATGGAACGCCTATAACGTCCAAGCCTGGCCCACCATGTTCCTGCTAGATAAACAAGGACGAATTCGATGGAAACACATTGGTGAAGGAGACTATGACGAAACCGAACGCGTGATTCAAAAGTTACTAGCCGAGAAAGATTAGCCTAAACGCGACCTTCGTCGTGCGGGCCTAAGTTACTCTACGAAGAAATTCTAAACATCGACAAGGAATTGAAGTGAACATGAACCCTCTATTTATTCCCGTATCAGACTTCGACCCATTCTTACTACTGGACGATTTTCGGAATGACATACCTGAGGACTATCTGGCTGGCTTTCCATGGCATCCCCATCGCGGCATCGAGACGATCACCTATGTCCTCACTCGACAGCATAGGCTTGCAGGCGATGTTCAGTGGATGACGGCGGGAAGCGGAATCATTCACCAGGAGATGCCGAAGGGTGACTCAGCCGGAAGGATGCACGGGTTTCAACTTTGGGCGAATCTCCCAGCAGCGTTAAAGATGACCACGCCGCGTTATCAGGAAGTGAAAGCGACTGACATTCCCCTGGTAACTGACGACGATGGAACACAGGCACGAATCATCTGCGGAAGCTTGGGGGACGCAGGGGCCGGTGGACGGGATTGCCGCAGACCCAATGTATCTTGACGTTTCGGTGCCGCCGGGAAAAAAGAAGACGCTGCCAATCGCCACGGCTCGAAACGCTTTTGCTTACGTGTTCGCCGGTGCTGGGAAGTTCTGCAACGCGTCGGGACCACTCACCGTACCGACTGAAAGTGTGAAGTGGTTAGACCCACAATCCAACCTTCAACCCCGGTTTGTCCCTGCTATCTCCCCAATCACCCGCGCCGGGTCATTAACTGCTCGCAAACTAAGCAACCTATCAGAAAACAAAAACCCTCTGCCGCAAGCTGAAACCTCGTGCGCCTCTGAGACGTACAATCACTCTATTTTCGGCTCTCAATCAACCTAACTATTAATGAAAGAGGTTCTATGACAAGTTTCTACCGCACTTCCCTGTCTTTTGTGTTCGGTCTGCTCTGCATCAGCATGGCCGCGGTGGCCTCGCCGAGTCTCTCGTCAGGTCAAACGAAGGCTCAACCGCCTCTAATCGATCGCGAACTCTTCTTCGGCGACCCCGAAATCTCCGGGGCCCAGATTTCCCCCGACGGAAAGTTCATCGCGTTCGTGAAGCCCTTCAAAGGTACGCGCAATGTCTGGGTGAAACGGACCGAGGACCCGTTTGACGCAGCGAAACCGGTTACCGCCGACAAGACCCGCCCCATTACCCAGTACTTTTGGAGTCGTGATGGCCGATACATTTTGTTTGCACAGGACAAGGACGGAGATGAGAACTACAACGTCTACGCTGTTAATCCCGCCGACAGTGCTGCTGCCGGTCAGGATGTTCCCACTGCCCGCAATCTTACTGAAGCTAAGGGAATCCGAGCCGCGATTTACGCCGTCCCGCGCAGCGAACCCGATGCCATATACGTCGGACTCAACGATCGCGACAAAGCCTGGCATGATCTTTACAAGGTCAAGATCTCGACCGGCGAGCGCACTCTGGTCCGCCAGAACACCGAGCGCATAACCAGTTGGATCTTTGATTTGAAAGATCAACTGCGGCTCGCGACTCGCTCAGCTGAAAACGGAGACACAGAAGTGTTGACCGTGGGCGATAAGGGCTTTACTAAAGTCTACTCCTGCAATGTGTTTGAAAGTTGTGGGCCAATCCAGTATCACAAAGACGGCCAGCGCGTTTACTTCCTCACGAACAAAGGCCCCGCTCTCGATCTCATTCAACTCGTCCTTTTCAATCCCACCACTGGGAAAGAGGAACTTGTTGAATCTGATCCACTCAAGCGCGTGGATTTTGGAAACGCTTCCTTTTCCGAAGTAACCGATGAACTAATTTCCACCTCCTACAACGACGATCGAAACCGCATCTACTGGAAAGACAAATCGTTTGAAGCTGATTACAAGCTGCTAGAAAAGAAACTGCCGGGCAAAGAAGTTTCGTTCTCTGATTCCACCAAAGACGAACGTCTTTGGCTGATCACTGCCTTTAGTGACACCGAACCGGGCGAACGCTATCTTTTCGATCGCCAAACCAAGAAGCTCACTTTGCAGTATCGCGTGCGCGAAAAACTCCCCCGCGAAGCGATGGCCGAGATGAAAGCTGTGCGTTACAAATCGTCTGACGGCCTGGAAATTCCAGCCTACCTGACGTTGCCGAAGGGATTAGCGCCAAAAAACTTGCCCGCGATCGTGCTACCCCACGGAGGCCCCTGGGGCCGCGATTCATGGGGCTATAACGGCCTGGCTCAGTTTCTCGCCAACCGAGGTTATGCGGTGCTCCTCCCAAACTTTCGTGCTTCCACTGGTTACGGCAAGAAATTCCTCGACGCGGGGAACAAAGAGTGGGGACAAAAGATGCAGGATGACGTTACCTGGGGTGCAAAATATCTCATCGCCGAGGGCATAGCGGATCCCAAACGCATCGGTATCATGGGCGGATCCTACGGCGGTTACGCCACGCTTGCAGGCGTAACCTTTACGCCAGATATGTACGCGGCCGCTGTTTCGATTGTTGGCCCTTCAAATCTGATTACCTTACTGGAATCGATTCCGCCCTACTGGGAGCAGATTCGCAAACTCTTCTATGAACGCATGGGAGATCCCAATACTCCGGAAGGCAAAGCGCAGCTGCTTCGTCAGTCGCCGCTCACTCACGCAGACAAAATCAAAACGCCGTTGCTGGTGGTACAGGGAGCAAATGATCCGCGTGTAACCAAACGCGAATCAGACCAGATCGTAATTGCCTTGCGCGATCGTGGTTTTCCGGTTGAGTACATCGTCGCTCCTGACGAAGGACACGGCTTTGCCCGACCCGTCAACAACATGGCGATGTTTGCTACTGCTGAGAAGTTTCTCGCAAAACACCTGGGCGGTCGTTTTCAGGAGAGTGCAACGCCGGAGGTCACTGCGCGGCTCAAGGAGATTACGGTGGATGTGAAGACCGTAACGCTGCCAAAGAAAATGGAAGCTGTTGCGTCGGCAGTTCCGAAGCCGGTCGCGGATCTAAAGGTGGGTAAGACCAATTACAAGGCTGCGATACTAATGGGCGGACAGACTATCCCGGTAACAATCACAACTGAAGTCAAAGAAAGCGGCAACTCGTGGATCGTTACTGACACCGCGAACATGGGGCAGGGTGACATCGTCGATGCGGTGACTTTGGAAAAAGGTAGTCTGCTGCCCACGCACCGATCCATCAAACAAGGTCCTGTCGCAATTGAGTTGGATTTCAAGGACAACAAAGCCAGTGGCACGATGAGCATGAACGGCCAGCCCCAACCTATCGCGGTGGACCTGGGCGGCACACTCTTCGCTGATGGCGCCGGCGCTTACGACGTCATCGGCACTTTGCCGCTGGCGGAAGGTTACAGCACTGGATTCAGAAACCTCGATATCCAAAAGCAAAAAGTGGGAATGAAACAATTGAAGGTTTTGGGTTCGGAAAGCGTTACGGTGCCCGCCGGAACGTTCGAAGCATTCAAGGTGGAGATCACCTCAGCCGATAACGATGTGGACAAAACAACAGTCTGGATCACTAAGGACACGCGAAGAGTGCTGAAGATCAGCGCAGTTCTCGCTGCTCTCAATGGCGGCTCGATTACTTCGGAATTGATGCCTTAACCAACGGGTCAACTTATTAACAAAAAAGGCGGCTGTTCCTTCGGGATCCAGTCGCCTTTTTTTGGGCTCTGCACAAGAAGTCGAAAATTCAGTGCGTGCAAGAATCGAGTAAGCGCTGAAAGCGTTGGCCAATGTACAGCCCAGGGTTTGCTTTGAAACCCTGGGTTAAAATGCCCGGGAGATTGTTCGCAACCCTGAAGGGCGTTGCGCGGTTCGTGCTTAAACAATTCCCCCTTCGACGCAACTCCTTCAGAGTTGCGCTTCGAGATATTACAGTTGCGCTTTCCGCAGGGTTGCCAAAGCGCAACCCTGGGCTCGCATTGGCGAACGACTTTCAGCGTTATTGAGTCTCCGATTAGTGCTTCTCAAAGTGCGTATCGATTCGACCTTTTGTGCAAAGACCCTCTTTTGTGTCTCCAGGGGTGTAAGCGGCAGCTCACTCACTCGGCATCGGCGCAGTCTTTTTCACAATCCAGTCCCCGATTAGCTTCAATACAGAAGGCGAGATCGTTTCCTCAATCCTCCCATATTCAGCTGGAGAACCAGTTTCACTCACCTGAAACAGATGGTTGAGCTTTGGTACTTCCACGACTGTATAGTCTTTATTCCCGCCAGCCTTCAATGCTTCTGATATGGCAGCCAGGTTCTCTCCCGCAGGCACCACTTGCAGGTCCCGCTCTCCAGTGACGGCCAGGACCGGGACACGAACCTTCTTTAGTGTCGCTCGCGGGTCGTGAGTAAGGTAGAAGCGGAACCACGGCGTCAGCATGAGCTTGATGACCCCCTCCATCGCGTTCTCTGGGATACCGTGCTTCTTTCTCTGCTCTTCTGACATCTCAGCCAACATCTTCGTTCTTACTTCCCTTATTTTCTTCTCAGCGGCAGCATTATCCTGCTCCTCTTTCATGATAGAGAACATCTGCAGCAGCAGCCTGCGATTCCACGCAATCGATTCAGCGCTTGCACCGCTGGCCTTAGCAGTCGCGGAAAGCTGATTGGGAAATCCCTCTTCACCAGTCACTCCCGGTCCAGCCATCATAACGATAAAGGCGACGTCTGCTGATCTGGCCGCTGCCAGCGGAGCTATTATCCCACCTTCGCTATGACCGATCAGTCCGATCTGTTTGGGGTTGATCTCCTTTCTGGTCTTGAGAAACGCGACGCCTGTGAGGACATCCTCTGCAAAAATCTCACTGGTGGTCTTGTCAAACCCACCATCTCCCGTGGATCCGCCGACACCTCTGTCATCTACACGCAAAACAGCTATCCCTCGACGGGTTAGATAGTCTGACAATACTAAGAAAGGTTTATGCCCCAACAGCGATTCATTCCGATCCTGCTTGCCGGAGCCGGTGATGAGCACCACTGCCGGATGAGGGCCTTTCGTGCGTGGCAAGGTCAGTGTGCCGGCGAGCCGCACGCCGCCCGTTTTATTCTCATAAGAGACTTCCTCCTCGTCGTATGGATAAGGCTTCTTCGGTTCTTGCGGACGGAGCGAGGCTGCAGGGGCTTTATCCGCGCGATTAAGTGTGGTGGGCACTGTCATCCCTCCCTGGCTCCAGTTACCCGTAATGGCTGTCCCCTCCTTGTTGATCATGCCTTCATAAACCGCGCCAAGAGACTTGAGGTCGAAGCGGACCGATGCGTCTTTGACGGTAACGGAGTCAACGGGTACGCCTGTCGCCCCTTGATCTGGAACGTCCAGAGTGGCTGCGAAGGTGTTGTCTGCCATCTTTGTAACTTTGAGGATAACCCGCAGTTTTGTTCCGCCAGCTTCAAGTGTGCCTTGCCAGACACCCTGCAGGCCTTGTGTTTGGATAGTCGGCTCTTGCGACGGGAGAGAGGCTGCTGGGGCTTTATCACCTCGATTAAGTGTGAGGGGCAGTGTCGTCCCTCCTTGAGTCCAGGTACCTGTAATGGCTGTCCCCTCCTTGTTGATCATGCCTTCATACACCCCGTCAAGGGATTTGAGCTCGAAGCGGACCGTTGTGTCTTTGACGGTAACGGCGTCAACGGGGACTCCTGTCGCCCCTTGATCAGGAACGTCCAGAGTGGCTGCGTAGGTGTTGTCTCCCGACTTTGTAACTTTGAAGATGACGCGCAGTTTCGTTCCGCCAGTATCGAGCGTGCCTTGCCAGGTGCCCTGCAGTCCTTGTGTTTGGATAGTGGGATTAGGCGGCAAGGTGGAAGAGTTGTGCCGCGCCTCTATGTTTAATTGACTATGGGCAGTAACAGAAAAAGACAACTGGAAGATTGTGAAAGTGGCCAGGACTGTTAATAGGAGTTTCATCATTGTTACCTCACGGGTTGCTTCCAACCACGAACTATTTTTGTTAATGGGCGCTCAAGAATTGCGGGTAAGACCAATCGCAAGACAGATAATCACCACTACAGATCATCACTACCGCGTGGGCTCAACGACCGGCACAGCAATGTAAGACGCATGTCGGCCCGAGCGGAAAACTCGCTGAGTGGCTCGCTGAAAGTCCGACTCTTTCGCGAGAAAGATATTCGGCACGAATCGCTGCGGATTGCGATCGATCACCGGGAACCAACTGCTCTGAACCTGCACCATGATCCGGTGTCCTTTCTTGAAGGCATGATCGTTGGCCGGAAACGGAATTTGATAGTGCTGAACAATGTTCGACGGAATCGGTTGAGGTTTCTCAAAGCTCTTAAGATAGCGCCCGCGGAAAACATCGCCGGCAATCATCAGTTGAAACCCGCCCATTTCAGGATCGGCTTCGTATTTCTGCGGATATACGTCGATTAGCTTGACGATCCAGTCGCTGTCAGTTCCCGTTGTCGAAGCAAATAGATTAGAGACAATCCTCCCCGACACGACCACATCTTCTTTGAGCGGTTCACTGATCCAGGAGAGCACGTCCGGTCGATGGTCCACGAACCGCTGATCTTCGACCAGCCACGTCGACCAGCCGCTGCGGAGTTTGATCGGACGCGGACGGTAAGGAACCGGATTCGCGGGATCGGAAGTGTAGCTGTCGAACGACGCGCCTCTTGCCGGCGGAGTGGTGAACGAAAGCGCTCTGTCCTTTTGTAAATACAGCCTGCGGTCTACAACGTTCTGTTTCGGCGGCCAGGCATCATGCCGGACCCACTCGTTGGCGCCTGTCCTGAAAGTCAACGCTTCAGGAAGTTCGTGACTTCCCTTGCCTTTCAAATAGTGCGCAAGAAACGGCACCAGTATCTTGCGCCGATAATGTTCCGCAGTTGCACTGCCGAAATCGATCTTGCCCAGTTTTCTGCCTTCGCCTCTCGACCAGCCACCGTGGTTCCAGGGTCCAACGACAAGAAAGTTTTGCTTTGCCTTGTCATGTCGTTCCAGTAACTCATAGATCTTGATGGGACCGTAGAAGTCTTCCTGGTCCCACCATCCGGCAACGTTCAGGGTCGGAACAGTTACGCGGTTCAGCCACGGCGCGAAAGCCTGGCGTTTCCAGAAATTGTCATAGTCAGGACGAGTGGCGAAGTCGCGCCAGCTTGGGATCTTTCCGTGAAAATAATTCGTTTCGACGTTCGCGAGCGAGCCGAGTTTCAAATACCACTCGTACGTATCAAACGTGTCGATAACTTTGGAAACATCGGAAATTTCCTTTGACGACTCCATCATGTAGGCGAATTCGAAACCATAACTCAACCGGAAGGCGCCATTGTGGTGAAAGTCGTCGCCTATCCACATGTCGGCCGGCGACGCTTGCTGAACAACTGCTTTGAGGGCTGGATGCGGATCAAGCATAGCCATCACCGATAGCCACGCGCCATAACTGGTCCCCGCGATCCCAACTCTTCCGTTATTGTTGGACACATTTTTCAGGAGCCATTCAATCGTGTCGTAAGTGTCAGTGCTTTCGTCAATGGCGGTTTTGTCCTTAGGATCCCGCGGTTGCCGAAGCATGACAAACTGACCTTCCGACTTGAACCGTCCGCGGATGTCCTGCTGCACGATGATGAAACCTTCAGCCGCCAATTCCGGAAGCGCCGCCGCAATTTGTGCCGGGGTGGAGTTACCGATGCCATACGGCGTTCTCAGAAGCAGAAAAGGAAATTGCTCGTTGGTGCGGATCGGCGCATAGATGCGCGTGTTAAGACGGACACCATCCCGCATCGGAATCATCGCTTCGGTGCGATTAAAAGGTTCCTGCTGCGCATTAGCGGGCGCGAAGGTTGCGACGCAGATCAGCGCGAGAACCGATAGAAATAAGTAGGTTAAAGCTTTCTTCATTGAAGCCTTTCTCGTTTTGTAGTCCGACAGTCTTTTCATGAAAAGTCGATCCAGGACGACTGAGCAAGCATATGGTCCGAGGCCCGAAGGGCCGGCAGTTAATAGCCACGACCGGAAGGTCGTGGACACCCGTAGCGCAATGGTTGCGAGCGCCGAAGGTGCGCCAGTAGTAAGTCGTTATGGATTACGGTCCTGCCGAGGCTCATCACAATGCCGCACCTTCGGCGCTTATGAATTCAAGGGGGCCGGTTACCCACGACCTTCCGGTCGTGGCTACGAACTGCCGGCCCCTTCGGGCCTTAGTCTCCGGGTCAATTTCCATTCGGGAGTCACTTGATCTTGCCCGGCCCCCAAAGCGCCTTTCCAGGTTTTGCTCCGGTGAGCTCGCCGCCCTTGAGTACCTGCGTGCCGTTCACAAATACGTGTTGCACGCCGACCGACAACTGGTGCGGGTTTTCAAACGTGGCGCGGTCAGCAATCGTTTGCGGATCGAACACCACGACATCTGCGAACATTCCGGGTCTAAGAAAGCCTCGCCGATCGAGTCCGAGGTTAGTGGCCGGTAAGCTTGAGAGACGCCGCACCGCTTCACTCAGCGAGATCACTTTTTCTTCGCGCACATATTTGCCCAGCAGCCGCGCAAAATTGCCATAGGCTCGTGGATGCGCCCCAGACCTCAACACGTTACCTTCCGGCGCAATCGAAGCCGCATCAGAGCCGAACGAAACCCAGGGTTGGCGAATCTGCTTCTTGAGGTTGTCTTCGCTCATCAGGAAATAAATTGTTCCGATGCGAGATCGATCTTCAAGCACGAGGTCCATAATGGTCTCGACCGGATCTTTGCCGCGCATCTTCGCAACTTCACCCAGAGTTTTACCAACCAACGGCTTCAACTTCTCGCTTCGGAAACTGGCCAGCAGGAGCCGATCCGGCGAACCTGCGAGCAGGTAGAGATTTTCCCAATCGTTCGATGGAGTGCGAATGGCATCCGCAATCTTCTGGCGCGTATCAGAATCCTGAAGGCGCTTATAGCCAGCTTCGCGCCCGCCATCCCAAACCCATGGCGGCATACTGGCGTCCAGGCCCGTGCCGCCGGCCGTATAGGTGTACATGTTGGCAGTGATCTTGAGACCACGGCGTCGCGCGTTCTGGATCACCTTGAACACCTGATCCATCTTGGGCCAGTTGGCCGCGCCCGATGCCTTGAGGTGATAGATCTCTGCCGGCAGTCCGGCCTCACGACTGATGCGAATGGTTTCCTGTACGGCTTCGATCAACTGATTGCCTTCGCTGCGCATGTGCGTGGTGTACTTGCCTTTGTATCTAGCGGCGACCTTGCACAATTCGATCAATTCTTCGGTCTTAGCGAAAAATGCCGGGGGATAAATAAGGGCGGTCGTGATGCCCAGCGCCCCAGCTTCCATGTCACGTCGCACCAATTCGCGCATCTGTTCGAGTTGCGCCGGTGTCGGTTGCTTGTCTTCCAAACCAATCACATGCTCACGAATGGTTGCCGCCCCAATGAACGAGGCGACGTTTTGAGGGATTCCGCGTTTCTCGAGATAGGTGAGATATTCAGCCAGCGTCGTCCAACCGATCTCGAGCGTGCCATCGCCTCGTGTTTCGCGCCGCCGCTGCTTCATCTGATCGTTTAGCGGCCCCATGGAACCCTCGCCGAATATCTGGGTAGTGACGCCCTGTTTGATCTCGCTCAGCGATCGGGGATCGGCGATCAAGGACGATGTAGAGTGCGAGAGCATGTTGATGAAGCCCGGCGCTACGGCGAGCCCTTTAGCATCCACAACCGTAGTTGCTGTGGCTCGACTCAAGTTGCCGATGGCAGCGATGCGGTCGCCTCTGATCCCTACATCGGCCCGCCGCGGTGGGCGACCACTGCCGTCATAGACAGTGCCGCCCTTAATAATGACGTCGAATGAAGCGGGATTGCGCCTTTGCGCAAGCGCCGTAGCTGATAGTGCAAGTATCAGCGTTAGAGCTAGAAGCTTATGGAGATTGGCTCTCATGATTCTGTTGCCTTGCTCGTCGAACGTTTATCGCTTAAGAGGTTCACGGTGGAACCGGCTTGCCTCAAAAGTATTGGCGGATGTGGACTACGACGCGTAGCGTCGGTATGAATTTAGCCCGGTCTTTCAAGGCCGGGGTTGTCACCTTCCACAATTAGGTGTCCGTCGCGTAGCGACGGAATGAAGTTACTAACCATTCTTCATTGCGTCGCTGACGCGACGCCTGGACTAAATGCTCGATCTGATCCCAGCCTTGAAAGGCTGGGCTAAAATCATGCCGACGCTACGCGTCGAGGGCACTGCACGACTTTCGAGGCAAGCCCCGGAACCGGATGCAAATCAAAATTAGACCCGAACAATTATCTAGTTCCCGGTCTCGACACCCGATCAATTGGTGCGGGTCGCGGCACACGCCGCACGGGGTTTTGCTCAAGAAGTTTCATTGCCTCCTGCACCGCTCGTTCGAGCTGTGGGTCGTGTCCTTTCATGACTTCGGCCGGTGTGTACTCCACCTCAATGTCCGGCGCTACACCCTCGTTCTCTACGGCCCACTTTCCCGACAGATCATAGAACGCCAAATTAGGTGCGGTGATTCCACCGCCATCGATCGTAGGCGGAAAGCCGAGGGTGCCGACGAGCCCGCCCCAGGTGCGGGTCCCCACCAGCGGCCCGAGCTTGCGCTGGCGAAACATGTACGGCAAGGCGTCTCCACCTGAGCCCGCCGACTCGTTAATGATCATTACTTTCGGGCCGTAAATTCCGGCAATCGGTGAGGTGGAAGGCTGACCATCGCGCTGCGCGAAATAACCCATGAGTTTGCGATCAAGCTCACTAACGATGTAATCCGCAACCTGGCCGCCTTGGTTATATCTCTCATCGATGATCGCCCCCTCCTTGTCTTGTTGCGCATAGTAGTAGCGAGTGAAATACGTGTAACCAGGTCCAGCGGTGTTGGGCAGCCAGACATAAGCCAGTTTTCCGTTTGAAAGTTTGTCCACCGTTCGGCGGTTGTCTTCGACCCACGCGCGCGTGCGAAGACCGTCTTCACTGGGAATAGGGATCACGGTGATGACGCGCGAGCCTTCCATTGAAGGGTTCTTGCCGACTCGAATCAGAGTTTGGCGTCCGGCGGTTCCTTCGAACATGCTGTAAAGATTGGTCGGCGGAACGAGCTGTTTCCCGTTCACCTCCAGCAGGTAATCGCCTTCACCGACCTGAATGCCGGGCGCGCTGAGCGGTGCGCGTAGATCCGGATTCCAATTCTCGCCGGTGTAGATACGTTTGATTCGATACCGCGCGTTCTCGACAGCAAAGTCTGCGCCGAGCAACCCGACTGACACTGGATCTTCGCCGGGCGTGTCACCGGTGCCGATCAAGTACGAATGGCCGACGGCAAGCTCGCCGCCAACCGTCGCAATCAGATAGCCGAGATCAGCGCGATGGCCCACATGCGCGACCAGCGGACGATACTTTTCATAAACCGCCTGCCAATCAGCCCCATGAAACTTCGGATCGTAGAAATACTCGCGCTGAATGCGCCAGGTCTCGCGATAAATTTGTTGCCATTCAGCGCGCGGATCGATGCGCATTTCAAGTTGCGCAACGTTGATAGGTCCATCGCCAATCTTGGCCGGAGCAGGGCGATCAGTTGGCACAATTCCCCAACTGGTTCCGCCGCCGGCACTGGCTTGATAGAGAAGTTTCTTCTTGTCGGCTGAAAGCGAGTATGAGCGAATGCCTTCGAGAAATGCAGCGGCAGTGCGCTCTTTGAGTTGGTATCGCTGCAACCGCAGTGATGGCGGCCCCGGTGCAGTCGTCTGAATCGGCTCCGTGTAGTAGAAGCTTCCCGCGGCGCCGCCGGTTAGGTTGCTGTATTCCCCAGCCGGAATGTTCACTGAAATTATTCTTTGGCCGATGCGATCAAAGTCGATCCGAATATTTAAGGGTCGCTGCGCGGCAGGTGTGGGCTGAGGTGCTGGAGCCTCGGGAGAGGGTGAAGGTTTAGGCGGAGGTTCGTCGCCGGTTTCGGGCAAGAGTGGAGAAGGTTCGTTGGCTCCAAGAACGGCTAGATAGATCGCGCGGCGCACAGGCCGATCGATCGAACTCATCTCCAACCAGCCGGTGCTGGGCCCGTAATTCGTGGAGGCCATGAAGTAAAGGTACTTACCGCCGGCATCAAACGCCGGTGAAATGAATCGGCCATTCCATCGGTAATTTGGTGAGACTTTTTATCGGTCAGGGAATGGATGAAAATTGCTCGCAGCCGATTGGGAAGGTTCTTCGAATACGCAATCCATTTCGAATCGGGCGACCATTCTGCTTCGAATGAGCGGGCCGGATCGGGATAGTTGTCAGAATCAATCTTCGTCGCCTGGCCGCTAGTGGCATCGATTGTCCATAGGTTTCGATGATTGTCTTGAAGGAGCATCTGTTTTCCGTCCGGTGACCACACGGGTTCGGAAAAGAATGCCGTCGACGGCAGCTTGATTGGGCGTGGCGTCGTGATGCCGAGCGGATCGCCAAGCATCAGCTGATATTCGCCGCTGGCATCGGAAAGCCAGGCGAGCTGAGTACCATCGGGCGACCACGTCGGATTGCGATCGTGGGCGCCTGGGCTTTGAGTAAGGTTGCGATAGTCACCTTTCTCCGCAGGCACTGTGAAGATTTCACCGCGTGCTTCGAACGCCGCTCGTACGCCAGTCGGAGACAGCGCCGAGTTTCGAATCATGCTGACCACCTTCTTGAATTGAGGACGCGCCCACGGCAGATCACCAGTGATCTGGACGTCTAGTCGCTCGGCCTTGCCACTCTTCGCATCGAGCAAATAAATGTATCCCGCTTGTTCGTAAACAATCGCATCAGCTCCTGCCGAGGCAGTCATGATGTCAAAGTCATCATGAGTGGTGAGTTGTTTGACTTGCTTTGTATCGCCACTATAGGCGAACAGATTCGTCGTGTGATTCCGGTCTGAGAGAAAGTAGATCGTGTTGCCGATCCACATTGGGAGAGTATCGTTGCTGTTGTTCCATGGAAGTTTCTCGACTGAATGGTCGCTCAGATTCATCACGAGGATCGGATGCGTGCGACCACCGCGATAGTTACGCCACATGCTGGCTTCGTACCATCCAGGGATGAATGCCGTCGTGAATTCCTCGTAAGCCAGGCGACGGCCATCGGGCGAATATGAAGCGCTGAACGCGCGCGGCATCGGGAGGCTCTCGGGAAGACCGCCATCCAAGCCCACCGTCCAGAGCTGAAAGTACGCCTGCTGCGGCGCGCTCCTGCGGCCCGACGCGAAGATCACGCGACGGCCGTCGGGTGTCCAGCCACGGACGCGATCGACGCCGGGGTGATAAGTCAACCGCTTTGGGTCGCCTCCGGAGGTTGGCACGACATAGACGTCCGTGTTTCCCGCAATTGTCGATGTGTAAGCGATCTGCGAACCATCCGGCGAAAAGTACGGATCGATCTCGGCTCCTTGCGTCGAAGTTACGCGTCGTGCCGGTCCGCCGCTGCGCGAAACAACCCATAAGTCGCCCGCGTATGCAAAGGCCACCGATCACGGCTCACGGTTGGATGACGAAGCAGTCGCGTCCCTTGACCCAAGCAAGTGGACGAGATAGCAAAACATAGAAATAAACCAGGAAGTACATGTCGTATGTTCATAGGAGCCTCACTAAGAAAGGTTACTGAACGCGCAAGAACGTATTGATTTGGGACCAGGATGGTTCAACCAACGCTAAGTCGCAGGTCAGCAGGATTGGCGATTGTTGATTGACGATTGCCAATTGGCCCGATTCGGAATGAAGTCAGTACCACCAGGCGGTAGCCGGTGGGCCGACACGCTAGCACTCAAGTCTTGCGCTACGCACCAAAATCACCCACGCGACAGTTGGGCGCTATTCAACCGGCCCACCCGCTACCGCGAGGTGGTACTGACTTCAACTAATCGACAATCGCCAATCCTCCTGACGTGCGAAATTAGGTTTCCTTGAGCCATCCTTTTAAGGTCTGATACAACCTGGTTGCCGACTACTAAACTTGTGCCTTCAGGCACAACGTCATTTGATCCTCTCGAACACCACGTTGCCGATCGGATACTTCTGCCAATCCCTGTAATCGAAATGCCACCACTCCGCCTCATAGACGGTGAAACCTTCTGACTCCATCGCGTCGCGCAACTGCTCACGGTGCCAACGCTGGAGTGAAGTTCCGCCCGGATAGTCGGGGTATGAGCGATCAGTGGTCTCGTCATACGTGCCAACCATCTCTACCGGTTTTCCCGTGTTCAGATCGTAAAGCGTCAGATCGACTGCCGCGCCCCGATTGTGTCGCGAGCCCTTCGATGGATCGGCCACGAAAAGCTTCTTGTCTTCCGGCGTCGCATCCCAGAACACTTTGGTGACATACCAGGGCCGGTAAGCATCGTGGATGAGTAATCCGTAGCCTTTCTCCTTTAGCTTCTGATGCGCGCGAAGCAGCGCCTCGGCAGCAGGACGTTGCAAGAAAGCGCGTGACTCGGAGTAAAAGACGCTGCTAAGAAAGTTGTTGGTCGTCGCATAGCGAACCTCCAACTTGATCGCGGGATCCAGACGATTGAGTTCAACCAGATCCGGCTCGCGAAACTCCCCGGCCTCTTTCGGCGGTTGGGCGGTGAGCGCTTCTTTCAACAAATCGCTGACGGGTCTGAGCGGTTTGATGCGAAGTTGCGCAGCGCCTTCCTCCGGTCCTACGTTACGGCGCTTGAATACGACGCTCGCCGCCTCAACTTGAGTCGCGCGTCCAGTTTTGTCGCGCGTGAAAATCAGTCGCTCGCCGTCGTAGAGTCCTCGGTCCGGAAACTTAAAGACGTTCTCCGACACTTGCTCAAGCGGGTCGAATTCGAACCACTCAATCAAGGCCCAGAGCTTTCCGTCCTTCTCGAAGATGTAGAGGACGTCGTGATCCCAGCCGTACTCGCCTATGAGTCCGCGCCAGCGAACCGGTGCAGGTTGAGGTTTAGTAACTGCGACGCGCTTGAAGGTTTCATTACCGGTGACAAGCGCATCGTCGCGCACCAGTATCTTCTCTCCGTAAGCAAGCTTGTCATCGACGATGAGCGCGTCGCCGAGTGATCGCAGCCGTACTTGCTCTCCGCCAAGGCTACTGAGTTTCGAAAGTTTGCCGGCGCTTTCGACCAAGTCGACGCTATTTGCGCCGTTCACATAGCGCCCGGCGATGCGGTGCGCAAGCTGAGGATCGATGGGCGAAGTGATTTCCGGCTGCGGGATGGGTTTGCCCTGGCGCAGGGCGAACATGGCTTCCAACGCGAGGTCTGCGATTCGGTTCGTCACCGCGTTTGCAGCATCCTTGGTCGTCACAACCACCACGCCCAGCTTGTCGTCAGGCATGGCCTTCAGCGTTGTGGCAAAACCATAGATAGCTCCGCCATGACCGACCGTGCGACGACCTTCGAATTCGCGCACGCCAAAGCCGATTCCATAACCTGTTTTTTGTCCCGGCGGTGCGAACTGAGGAGTCCACATCTCCTCAATCGTTGATCGCTTCAGCATCTGGCCTTTGGTTCCTTGACCTCCGGCGAACAGAACGCTCATGAAACGTCCCATGTCTTTTACCGTCGTATACATGCTGCCGGCTGGGCTCATGCCGAGTTCAAACGTAGGCGCTTCAAAGACGCGGCCATCGATCGTCCACATATACGCCTTCGCCAAGTCCTTTTTGATCTCCGGTGTCGGCTCGAAGCTGCTGCGCTCAAGGCCGAGAGGATCGAGCACAGCGCGTTTCAGGTATTTCGCGAACGGCTCCCGTTGAGTTCGTTCAAGCACGTAACCCACAGTCGCTATCGCAGCGTTGGAATACTTCGTGCGAGATTCAGGCGCGTAGACGAGTTCGGTATTGTTAAGACTTGCAATGGTCCGAGCGAGTGACGGCTCAGTCGTCTCGAAGTAGTTTCCCACCGGGGGTTCGCGCACGAGACCTGAGCGGTGCGACATTAGTTGCCTGAGCGTGATCTCTTTGCCGAACGAGTTTCGGGGACGGAAGTTCGGGAGGTAGCGAGTTATTGGAACATCCAAATCAAGCTTCCTCTGCTCGACTAACTGCATAACTGCGATGTCGGTAAAGAGCTTCGAGACTGAGCCGACGCGGTAGACGGTGTCCGCTGTGGCAGGGATTTTTGCCTTCGGGTCGGCGAAACCGAACCCCTGGGCCCAAACCACCCGCTGATCATCCACCAAAGCGATTGATAGCGCGGGCAACTCCTTATCTGCCATCTCGTGCGTGATGAACCGCTCAAGTATTTCTGCGGCGGCTGCCCAGTCTTTTTGTGGCGCGCTATTGGCTTGATTTTCTGGTTGAGTTAATGATTTGGCAGAGGCAGGCTGAACTGTCTGGTAATCAACAAACAGGCATAAGGAAATCGTAAGCGTCAGAAATGCGGCGGTTGGTCGGCGAGCTTTATTTGCTGCTTGCATGTTGTCTTTACCGAAACTACCGCAAGGCGGTTGCATCCTTCAGCCCGGGGTTGCCGCCGCGGCTACCCTGGGTAACCGAATTGCCAATCCGCCTCAACCCCGATGGGGTTGCGCCCTCTTTCATGCCTATACCCAACGTAGCCGCCGAGCGGCAACGTTGGGCTGGAGGTCGCAACCGCTTCGCGGTATAAAATCTGCCTGCCTTAATCTCATCGAAAAAATTCCGTGCTTCAGAAATCCGTGACGATTTAACCGAAGTCGAACTGATTCTCATTTTGGTGTAACCGCTTTCTCTTTGCTGTACTGCTTAACTAGATCTATCGCGCGATCGCCCAGCTTAAAGAGATGGGGATGCGAGCGATTGCCATTGGTCAAAATAGCGAAGCCGAGCTTGCGATCCCGATTGCCAAGCACGAATGCCGTATAGCCGCGAACGCTACCGCTATGTGCGAAATAGCGATCGCCGTCACGCACCTGTGTCCACCACGTCAGTCCGAACCCGGCGGTTTCGTTTCCCCAAATACCTTCTATCGTTCCCTTGAATTGGTCGTGTTGGCGCGTAAACATCTGCTCCAGGGTCTTCTCGCTAATGATTCGTTTTTCTTTGAAGGCTCCGCCGTTGAGGTTGGCGATCAACCAATTGGCTTGATTAAGCACCGTGCCATAGACGATGCCCGCCGGCCAGACGGAGGCCCTAACTCGCACTGCTGCTACCTGGCTCCCAGTCTTTTCTTCCACTGCGTAGGGAACGGACAGACGCTCATCCATATCCGGTCGCGGTTCAAACGCAGTGCTTGTCATCTCCAACGGCGTGAAGACTTGCTCCTGAATGTATTGTTTGTAAGGTACGCCCGAAAACTTCTGCACCAGATAACCAATCAAGGTGTAGGCCATATTCGAGTAGACGACCGAAGTCATCGGGGGTTTGGCGACCTTGAGTGACTTCCGAAGATATTCATCCAGGCTTGGTGGCATAGAGTCGCCCCATACGGGAAATCCGCCAAAGTCGCCGGGCAGGCCTGAAGTATGAGTTAGCAGGTGGCGAAAAGTTACCGGATTTTTAGGATCCTCACCCTGAATCTTGAAATCAGTCAGGTAGTCATTGACGCGGTCATCGAGCTTGAACTTGCCCTGCTCCATTTGCTGTAGCAAAGCTACGGTCGACATCGCCTTGAACGTTGAGCCGATCAGATAGACCGTGCTTGGCGTGGCGGGCGTGCGCGCCCACAGATTCGAGTAACCGTACCCGCCTGACCAGATCACTCGATCTCCGGCGATTAGCGCTATGGACGCCGAAGGGATATTCCCCGCGATCAAGGTTCGCTGAATTTCAGGTTCGAGCTCGGCAACGACGCGATCGATGTCAACGGTTTGGGCGTTAGCAAGCCTCGTAGCCGTCAGAAGTATCGCGAACACACTGATGAAGACGAACAAACACTCGCTCGACCTGGTAAGTCTCCGAATCCTATTTACGAAATTATTCATATCTGGTGATTGACGGCTTTCAAGAAGTCCTTGTCGGGCGCGGTATTGATTCTGTTTTGCGCGGAGCTGTCGCTGGCCAACTACCACGTAGAAAGCCTTCTACTGCCGGGAAGAAAAGACGGGGTTGCTCGACCTGTGGGAAATGACCCGAGTTCGGGATCAAGAGCAGGCGTGCGTTCGGCATGGCCTCGGCCCACGCATGCACACTGTCTAGAGTGGGAATACTCTGCTCGCCTTCAACAATCAGCGCGGGTATCCATAGCTGCCGGAGCTTTGGCAGTAGGTCGTACTCGCCGAGCGAGCCGAACGTCGCGTCGTTCACCATCATATAGTTGCGCACACCTTCCGGCGGGGCGTCGCATGAACTCCCCCGCCTGCGGCTGGCAGCTGTCTGGTCGAAGAAAAGAGCCGCCCTGTAAACTCCAAAAAACTCTCGGCACAGGGCGATGGGATCAGACGCTGTCGGCAGAGCGCGCCGGAAGTCGGCCAGACGCTTGGAGAAATCTATGCGCTCATCTGTCTTTTCGAGGCGCCGGGCGACGAGTGCTCTTGACGGCGGAAAAGGGCCGAGCAAAAGCAAACGGCTCACTTGGTTTGGATGCTCCAGAGCATAAAGAGCGGCTAACCCTGCGCCCCAAGATTCACCGACGAGCACCATGCGCTCCAGGCCAAACTGCTTCCTGAAGGCTTCCAAATCGCGGATGTGATCCGTGTATTTGAGTTTGTTCGGGTCTTTGATGATTTCGGAACGTCCGCCGCCGCGTTGGTCGTACATCAAGACGGTGTGTTTCTTGGCAAGCGGCTCAAGATCGAGCCATACAGCGTTCATGTTCGACCCTGGCCCACCGTGAAGCAGCACGATCAGATTCCTCGTGCTTCCAACCTTGCGATAGAACAGGCGAACGCCGTCAGCCCCCGTGAAGTAGCCCTCAGTGGTAACGGGTTTCGAAGCCTTTGAGTCAACCGATTGACTTATAGCTGATAACGCAGCCACGATTATGAAAAGGATAAGTTTGAGAGTGCGTCTCATCGGTTATTCCTAAGTTTTAAAGGCAGCATCACCTAATCTTACCCGGCCCCCATAGCGCTCTCCCTGGTTTCGCGCCCGTGTGTTCGCCATCCTTGAGCACGTGGATTCCGTTAACGAAGACGTGTTTCACGCCAACCGAATACTGGTGCGGGTTTTCGAACGTGGCGCGATCGGCAATGGTCTGCGGGTCGAAGACTACTACGTCTGCAAACATGCCTGTTCTGAGAAAGCCTCGACGATCAAGACCGAGGTTTGTTGCGGGTAGCCCTGTTAGACGCCGCACCGCCTCAGCGAGCGAGATTACCCTCTCCTCGCGAACATACTTTCCTAAAAGACGCGCGAAGTTGCCGTAGGATCTCGGGTGTGTGGAGGACTTCAGAAAAACTCCTTCCGGTGCCGTCGATGCGCCGTCGGAGCCGAGCGAAACCCATGGCTGGCGCAATTCTTTCTTGATATTGTCCTCCGACATCAGGAAATAGACAGTGCCGACTCGGGAACGGTCTTCAAGTATCAAGTCCATGATCGTCTCGACCGGATCTTTCCCGCGCATCTTCGCCACCTCGGCCAGCGTCTTGCCCGTTAGTGGTTTGAGCTTCTCTGACTTGAAACCGACGAGCAGCACACGATCCGCAGAACCAGCAGCCAGATAGAGGTTCTCCCATTTGTCGCTTGGCGTGCGCACCTCAGCTGCGATCTTCTGGCGTGTCGCCTGATCTTCCAGGCGTTTGAAGAGCGCTTCGTAACCGCCATCCATGGTCCACGGCGGCAGACTGGCGTTAAGTCCCGTAGCGCCGGCTGGGTACATGTACATGTCGGCCGTGATCTTGAGTCCGCTTCGGCGCGCGGCGTTGATGAGCGCGAGGACCCGATCCACTTTGTCCCAGTTCTGACTGCCGGCGGCTTTGATGTGATAAATCTCGGCAGGAAGGCCGGCCTCGCGGCTGATGCGGATCAGCTCTTCAACGGCTGCCACCCATTCATTCCCTTCGCTGCGGAGGTGCGAGATGTATTTGCCTTTGTAACGGGCCGCAACCTTGCACAGTTCGATAAGCTCCTCCGTCCGAGCATAAAAGGCCGGCGCATATATTAAGGACGAGCCGACACCGAGCGCGCCCTCTTCCATCGCCTGGCGCACGAGTTCGCGCATCTCCTGAAGCTGCGCCGGAGTCGGCTGCACATCCCGTTCACCGAGCACATACTGACGAACCGTAGTCGCACCGACGAAGGAGGCGACGTTCTGTGAGACGCCGCGCTTCTCCAGATACCTCAGGTACTCGGCGAGAGTCGTCCACTCTACGTCGAACTTGAGGTCGTCCTGTTCGGCAACCACCTGCTTCTTCATCTGTTCGTTAAGCGGGCCCATTGACCAGCCCTCGCCCATAATTTGCGTAGTCACGCCTTGCCGAAGCTCACCTTGCGATCGACCATCAACGATCAGAGACTCTGTGGACCACGAAAGCATATTGATAAAGCCGGGTGCGACTGCGAGACCACTTGCGTCCAGCACACTGCGCGCTTGTGCCCGGCGCAAGTTGCCGATGGCGACGATGCGATCTTCTTTGATTCCGACATCAGCTCGCCTGGGAGCGCGTCCAGTTCCGTCATAAACCGTGCCGCCCTTAATAAGGACATCAAAGTCTCCGGTCCGAGGCGCTTGTCCGCTAGCCGCCCAAGGCAGCACCAGCGTTAACAGCAAAGCGAGATATTGGTGGACTTTCATGTTTCTTGCTCTCTTCATGATCGATGCTGTGTCTTGGTTGTCGGAAAGCTATCAGCCCGCTTCTTATTCACACCGTGGCTTCAGCCCGGTGATCCGGGCTAGATAAAAAACAGCGAACCGTTTTAACGGTTTCATTCGCTGCATCGCACTTTCTTCGAGCGCTTTTCTGCCGAAGGTCTTCAAAGGCTACTCACCCACTCTGACTGCTTACAACTTTCGAAGCAGAAACCGTTGAAACGGTTCCTCGACTCGGGTCGCTGTTTCTATTCACCGGGCTAAAGCCGCGGTGTGAATGAGAGGTCAAGAACCTCTTCTGACGACACTGCGACTATTCATTGGTCTTCTTTGCTGTATGTCCTGACCGCCCTGCCGAGAATTAAAGCGAGTGCCTTTCCTGCGCCGTGACTTCACTCTTCATCGTTCTGTTATCCATTCGTCTCACCTCCGCTAACACCTTTGCGCCCACGCCAGATCAAGTAAGCAGGTGCGCCGAGAAGGACAATGCCGAGACCTACCGCAGCCCGAACGGGTTGCGTCGCAATCGTGTTGATGACGAGCGCGGCCGCCGCAAGAATGAACAGCAGCGGCGTCCACGGGTAACCTGGCACGCGATATGAGCTCGTAACTTCAGGTGATCGTCTGCGATAGATGAAGATGCTGGCCGCGCCTAAGGCGTAAAAGATCCAGCCGCTGAAGACCACATAGGTGAACAACTGCTCAAAGGTCCCTGTGATGGCCAAAGCGGCGGCCCACAACGAACCCGCCAGCACGGCGAAGGCCGGGGTATGAAAGCGCGGATGCACCTCAGCTAAACGATGAAAAAAGAGTCCGTCGCGGGCCATCGCATAGTAGACGCGTGGCGCGGTCAACGCGACGCCATTCGCGGCACTGAAGATCGAGATCAGAATCGCGACCGCAACCAACTTCGCTGCGCCAGGTCCAATAACAGCAGTCACGGAGGTGGCGGCGATGCTGTCAGTCTGCGCTGCTTTTATTGGGCCGAGTGCAGCAACATATGCCAGGTTAGCCAATAGGTAGATGCCAATCAGGGCTGCCGAACCAATTACTAAGGCTCTCGGGAAGTTGCGCTGGGCGTTAAGCGTTTCGCCCGCGCTAAAGGTCACATACTGCCATCCTTCGTATGCCCAGAGGACTCCGATCATCGCGAGCCCGAAGCCGGACGCGAGCGAAGCACCGGCTGCAGTGGTCCACAAGGTTGCGCCATTCCCGCTGAAGCCGCGCCCAAGCAAGAATAATGTCGCACTCATGATCAAGATGGCGGCCACTTTGATCGCAGTGGTCCAGTTCTGTAAGTCGGAGCTCTTTCGGGTACCGATTACGTTCACGACTGTTACGACGGCGATCATCCCGACGGCGATCAGTTTTCTCAACGCGGGTGTCAGCGGAACGATCTCACTGAGGTAGGCGCTGAACGCCACGGCAAGCGTCGCTATGGCACCGGTGCTGATGACGAAGAACAGTGTCCACCCGTACAAGAAGGCGAGTAACGGGCTGAAACCGTCGCGGATGTAGATGTAGATCCCGCCTGCTTTGGGGCTTCTCGCGGCGAGTTCCCCGTACGTCAGCGCACCAAGTAGCGAGAGAATTCCGCCGACGAGCCAAACCAGCATGGCTACACCTACGCTGCCCTGAACTTGACGCAGTACGGCGCCCGGCACGATGAAAATTCCCGAGCCAATTACGGTTCCGATGATCAGCAGAATCAGATCACGCAGGCCGAGCGTGCGTTCCAGCGTGGCCGTCTGATGTGAAGGCGCTTCGTTCGTCATGAATTACGGTCCGAACCGACCCCCTGGTCTCAGCGCCAAAGGCGCGAAATGTGATAGCCAGGGCAACGCCCTGGGGTGTGAGCGTGCATAAATTTTGGAAGCGCTGAAGGCGCGGAATGGGAACCGTCGACCCGAAACAGAAATGATTGCGCTGTCTCCAAGATTATTTCGCGCCTTTGGCGCTGACCTGCAGCCACCCGCCGGCTACCGTAGGCGGTTCTGACTATTCCAGTCGTACTGTCTCGCGCCGCACTGTCAGCGCCTCGACGCGCGCTTCATTAACTTCAAATCCGATACCGTGACCTGCTGGCGCCTTGATCGTGCCCTGCCGCGACACCGTGACCGGCGGCTCGATGATGTCCTCTGCCCAATAGCGCGCAGATGCCGAAACATCTCCAGGTAGGGTGAAACCTGGCAGCGTCGACAGCGCGATATTGTGCGCTCTACCAATGCCTGCCTCGAGCATCCCGCCGCACCACACGGGTATGCCGTGCTCAAGCGCGTAAGCCTGGATCAGTTGAACTTCGGTGTGCCCACCGACGCGGCCCAGCTTGATGTTGATAATCCGACACGAACCCAACTCGCCAGCATGACGCGCATCAGAGAGGCTGCAGATGGACTCGTCAAGACAAATTGGTGTCTGGATTTCTCGCTGCAGTTTTGCATGGTCCACGAGATCCCCCGGCGCCAGCGGCTGCTCAATCATCAGCAAGTTATACTGATCGAGCTGCTTGACCAGGCTTAAGTCGCCATTTAGGGAATAGGCGGAGTTTGCATCGACAGAGAGCGTGATGTTAGGGAATCGCGCGCGAACTGCTTCGACTAACTGAATATCTTTTCCCGGCTTGATTTTGATTTTGATTCTCTGATAGCCCGACTCGAGTTCGTGAGCAACCTTTTCGATCAACTTTTCCTTAGTTTCCTGTAGACCAATAGAAACCCCGCAGTTGATTTCATCCCGTACGCCGCCGAGATGTTGCCACAGTGGACGGGCGGCGAGTTTCGCTTCCAGGTCCCAAATCGCCGCCTCGACGCCTGCCTTGGCCATTTGGTTACCGCGAATCGGCGCCAGCGCGGTGTTGACCTCCCTCGCAGTCTGGACACCGGCTCGTGTCAAAAGCGGTCCCACGTACTTCGCCGTGATCAACCATGCAGTGTCGACGGTTTCGTGATTGTAGAAGGGACCTTCGGCGGCTACACATTCGCCATAACCTGAAGCGCCGGATTTGTCGAACACCCTAACGATCAGGATGCGACGCCGGGTGGTGCGGCCGAAGCTGGTCTCGAACGGAGACAGCAGGGGCAGTTCGATCTCCCTGAGTTCAGCTCGTTCCAGATTGTAGATTGGTCATTCTTTCTGATTTCAATTTGCGTTAATTGATCTGCTGTTTCCAATCAGCCGAGAATTTGCCAATCGGGTCCGACTTTGCACAAGAAGTAGGTTTGGGTAGTAACGCTGAAAGCGTTCGCCAATTCCAGCCCAGGGCAACGCCCTGGGTAACTAAGACCAATAATAGGCCGTGAACCCTGAAGGGTTCGTACACCGTGCGAACACTTTCAGCGTTCGCCAAATGGAATCCTGAATCAAAACCCCAGGGCGCTGCCCTGGGCTGGAATTAGCGAACGCTTTCAGCGTTTTGGTTGCTTTCCTTAGACTGTCCAGGTCTGCGCTAGTACGCGCTTGAAGTTCCCGCCCAGGATCAATTCAATATCTTTGTCGTTATACTTACGGCGAATCAGTCCTTCAGTCAGGTCGAACATTCGCTGCGGGTGATCCAATCCTTCGATATCGATCTTTTCACGAAAGCCGTAGCTGCCTTTGTAGCCGGCCCGCAACTTCTTGTTCTCTTCCGGCGGCATGTCGTCGTAACCATCCAGGTCCATATCGCTGCCGACGCCCACGTGCTCGACGCCCACGAGTTTCACGACATGGTCGAAATGATCGAGGGCGTGCTCTATGGTCGTGGGCTCTTCAGATTTCACGAACATGCGCACGCCCGTTATTCCCATCACGCCGCCGGTCGCTGCCATCTTCTTGATGGCCTCGTCGGTCTTTAAACGAGGGTGACCCGGCACGAGCGCGCGGCAGTTGGAATGCGTGATCAGGACGGGCTTTTTCGAAACCTCAAACGCGTCGAGTGTAGTGCGGTCGCCGCAGTGCGATACGTCCACTGTCATCCCTACCGTATTCATTCGCTCGACGATTGAGACGCCGTAGTCACTTAAGCCTTCGTCGCGTCGCTCGGTTGCGCCATTGCCGATAAGGTTGCGGGCGTTGTAGGTGAGTTGAGATACACGCTGGCCAAGGCCGTGAAAAAGATTTACGTCATCCGCGCTTTGGAAGTGTTCAGAATTCTGCACGCCGAGTAAAACACCCACTTTGCCTGAACCTTTCACTCGATCGAGATCGGCAGGGCTGTCCACGCGCATCAGATGCTGATCGTGGTTAGACAGAAAGCTGTTCCATCCGGCAATGAATTTCAGTGTGCCCAGGTGTGCGTCACGTCCACCGGTACCGACGGCGATGTGGAAGATGTTGATGCCCGAGTCTCTGAATCTCTGGAGGTCAGCGGCGGTGAAGCTGTCAGGGTTTGAAAACCACTTCCTTCCCAGCGAGGGACTAATGATGAACGGGCTGAGCATGTCTATTACCGTGGCCCGCTTCATCAATTCGATCGCCCGCGCAGAATAGCTAGTCACTCGTTTTGGCAAACAGTCGATATCGTCCACGATTAATCATCGGCACGGCGAGTGTCCCCGCGGTTGCCAATGCTGTTCGCTTGAGCAGCTCGCGCCGTGTCAACAGATTTGTTTTTTGCTTATTACTCAAAATGTGATTACGGCACGAGTGCGGGGGAATTGCTCATAGTTGCGGCCGTGCATGACAGATCGGCAGTTGCCAAGACAAAGGACAAGCCCGACCGTTAATGACGGGTCGATCAACGCCCTCCCTCTCGGTTGGACTCTACAGTGTCGCTACCTGCCAGATTAGAACTCGATTCTGAGTCCGAGCTGACCTTCTCGTCCGGGCAACACCTGCAGTCTCGTGCCGAAAGGCTCTAGCGGAACGTCCGTTCTCGGCGAGACTGCTGCTGGGTTCTGACGGTTCAGCAGATTGAAAAACTCGAATAGGACATCCACCTTGACCCGCTCGCCGATGTCGAACCGTTTAGTGAGGCGCATATCGAGATTGACGTATGGAGGCGCAGTGAAAGCATTCCGCCCACCGAGCGGCCCATGGTCAATAAGGTTGGAATTTCCGTCACCGTCCGGGTCATTGACGACACCGGAACGGGTAAAGCGGCTGTAATGAAAGCCACTCTGCGCACGGAAGATGCTGCTGACCTGAATCTGCCACGGGAACTCCACCAGTCCGTTGATCTGGAAGATATGAGTCACCGCCAAATCAGACGGACCTCTATCAAGGTCAGGACCATTGAGAAATGTTCCCGCCTGTGCGACGAATGTGCCATTTGCCCGGGTGAACGAACCGTTTTGGTTGGACCTCCCTGTCGAGGCTTCGGTCACTACCGGTACCGTCCCGATAAAGTTGTCCGAAGGAAATGTCAAAATACCGCGCGAGTTGTCGGTGGCGTCGGCAAACGTGTAATTCGCACCGATGAGAAAGCGACGGCTCAAGCGTTTATTGAAGTTGACGACCAGCGAGTGGTAATTGCCTTCGAAGAAGGGGCCGAAAGTGGTGATTTCTCCTTGAGTGAACGGCGGCAAAAATCTGCGACCCAACACGCGCGACTCGAAGGCGAGATTGCTCTTCCTGACGCCCAGAAGATTGCGGATCTCCCGGATGAAGACATCCGCCTCGATCACCATATCCTTCCCAATCTCACGCTGCACCCCAAAGCTGAAGCTGAGCGTATGGGGAATGGCGAAGCTGTCGTCAATACTGGTGGGATTGAGCCGCGGGGGGAGAACGGCATTATTTAATACTCCAAACGGACCGAAGACAAAGTATCCAGCCGGTTGTCCGATCGCTGCACTTGCAGCAGCCGCATACTGATCCGGTGTCAGCCCTGTCAGAGCCTGCACGTTGTTAATGTTAATCACCGCGTTGGCTGGAATGGGAGCATGTCCAGGCGCGACCACGCGGTTGAGCCTGTCCACTCCGACCATGGGAAGGGCCCCTAGACCTGGAAAGGCGCATCCCAGCCCACCGGCTGTGATCTGGGCGTCGGTTAGCCTGTTCGAAAAGCACGCACCTGGGAGACCCGACAAGAGGGCTATGCTGGAAACAAAAGACGGGGATCCGTAAAGCCCTCGGGGAAATAAAACCAACTGGGTAAGCCTTCGATCCGCGCCGCCGAATGAAGGAACGTCGCGCACCAGCCCCAGCCGAAACTGATCGTAAAAGACACCGAAGTGACCGCGCACAACCGTCTTCGGTGTCACCGCCCAGGCGACACCCAGTCGCGGCGAGAAGTTTGTTTTGGTCACGAATTCGGAGTCGTAGTCCCAACGCAGTCCGAGATTCAGAGTCAGGTTACTCCGCACTTTCCAATCATCCTGCACAAAGAGCCCGTTGTAATTGTTCCGCAGATGAATTTCGTTACCTTCGGGCGTACTTGCTCCAACCAGCAGGAGTAAAGAAACGCCAGCGTCGGTGGGTGGAAACGCCACAAAGTCATCGACCGTGGTAAAGAGTTGACTTTGCAAAATCTGTGTCTCGAGGCCGTCAACTTTCGTCCGCAGGAAATTCCACCCGAACTTTAGATCGTGCGAGCCAAAGAGTTTGGCCGCGTTGGCACCGAATGAAATGTACTTCTGGTCAAGGTTCGAGGGGGTGTTGGGGTTGCCGAAGCTCGATAAAGGCAGATCGCCAGGCACAAGGAGGCAGCACGTGTTAGTGGTGTACGGGACGAATAATGTCCCGCCTCCAGCTTCCGGGTGGGCGGGACGAGTATCGGAAGGCTCGCCGCGATACGCACCACGCAACGTCACTATCCACGGATTGCTGTCTTCGCCCAGCAAAACCGTGTCGCTGAAAGCCAGCAACAGGTTACGCGCGCCGGAGTCATTTCGCGCTGATGGCAAACTCTGTGACGCTGAGAGCGGCAGGAAATTCCTGACGACGCGGTTTGTATAATTAATCTCTTGGGTCAGTTGATGCCGCCCAAGCTGCTCGTTGAATTTTAAAAAGTTTCGTGTCTCGAAGGTTTCGCTCGGAGTATTGAACGGGATCTCCTGATCACGCAGAAGTTGACCAACCAACAGACCTCCGGGCGTACTTCCGGTATCCGGGAACTTGAAATCAATCACGCGGTCCTCGGTGATTCGCCCGAACGAACCGAAAAAGAAAACTTTATCTTTAACCACCGGTCCACCCAGAGCCAGACCATAGGCATATCTGCGGAGGTGCGGCGCTTCCGTCTTAGTCGGATCCAAAGAGTTCGAGGAATCGAAGGCATCGTTACGATGAAAGAACGAGCCGACGCCATGAAGGCTATTTCCGCCGCTCTTGGTGATGACGTTGACTATTGCTCCCGATGCCTGACCGAACTCGGCTTTATACCCGGTCGTGAGCACTTGAAACTCGGCAATGGCTTCTTGATTAAACGGCGCGGCAGCACCACCTTCGACGGTGTCTTTGTTCGAGTGTCCGTCGATCAAATAATTGTTATTGCCGCTGCGCTCGCCCAGCACCGGCGTCGCGTTATCGGTGCCGGGGTCAGCTTGCCGGTTGATGGCTACCCCGGGCACAAGCTGCATCAAATCGAGGTAGTCCCGCCCGTTAACCGGTAGGTCTTGAATCTGACGCGGCGTTATAGTCGTGCCCGTCGAAGCCGTGTTCGGCTCCAGCAAAGGCAACTCCCCCGTAACATCCACTATCGCTCCCCCAACCTCGCCCACCTTTAGTTTGATATCGAAAGTTGCAACGCGATTGAGCGTCAACTCGATATTTGAGGTGCTCGTAGCAAAGCCTGACCGCGAAACCGTCAACGTGTATGTTCCCGCAGGTAATGCCGCAAGGCGATAGAAGCCTTCTGCGTCGGTCGTGACACTGCGCTCGGTGGCCAGCGTCATCCCGCTAGCCTTGACGTCGGCGCCGGCGATCACCGCGCCGTTAGCATCCGTCACGGTTCCTTCAATAGTAGAAGTGGTAGTCTGAGCGATGGCAGGCAAACTAAAGAGCAGACAAAAGACGCTAACGCCAGTGATGATTCGGATGCTTCTCATTGCTTCTTACCTCCACATTTGCAGTCGGTTAGGTGATTGCCTTTTGCGGCTTCTAAGCGCAGTCTTTGCGATATTGAATGCAGAAACCCAACCCTTCAGGGAGGGGCCATCTGCTAACTATTGCTTCGGCAGTAACACGAGGCTCGGCCCTGTGCCTTGCGCCAGTGTTAGGCTTTTAACCTTACCTTCGGCCATCTCAAATTGAATGACGAAGCCAGCGGGGGCTCCTTCAATACTGAAGCGATTCGCGCCAATAGGCAGCAGCGTGTAAACAGGCTGGCCCGGCACAACTGCTTTGAGCTTTCCGCCCACGATCTCTATGCTCACCTCTACTGGCGGAGCCTTTGACTCGTACTTACCTGCAAACTTCTTAAGCTCTTCTTCGCTCAGAGAAACCGCGGCGATGGCTGTCGTTTCCGGTGCTGCTCGTTTGAAGGGATAGTCCGCAACACCTGGCAGGTTCAATGTCAGAGTTTCTATCTTGCCCTGGGCATTTAGCGCGAAAGTCATATAGGCATAACTGACGCCGGCGGCGACGAACTTTGCCCGAAAGGTGTCGTAGTGCCAATGCTCCAAACCGCTATTGAAAGCTGGGCCAAAACGCACAGCCAACTTGCCATTGTCGTGAGTTATTTTCACATCGCCGTACAGATCATTCTTGTAGGTCCCGGCATACTCCCCCAGCGCTACTGAATGTCGAGTATCTTTGACTCGCTCAGCCTCCTGCTTTTTCTGCGCAGCCTTCCCTTGCTCCTCAAAGGCCTTGATGGTCTTCAACATCTCCGGACTCCAGTCGCGCTGCGGCGCTCCCAGATATGCGTCGAAGATTCGGAACATGAGGGCAAGGGGTAGGATGGTGCCGTCCATGTTGGTGAGGATGACAAGGCCTAGTTTCTCTTCGGGAAGCATCGCCACCTGGGCTCTCATGCCGTCGATCGCGCCACCGTGCTCAACGACCTTGCGGCCTTTGTAGTCGTGCAGGAACCAACCGAGACCATAATTTAGGAAGTGAGCTTCGGGATAAAACAGAGAGAACGGTGGTTCAGCGCGAATCACAGTCTGCGAAGTTTGCATCTCCTTGGCGGCGCCCGAGCTTAACAGTCGCTGCTTCTGATATTCCCCCTGCGCAAGCTGCAGTCGCACCCACTGAGTCATATCTACGACATTTGAATTGATCGAGCCTGCGGGCGCGATGTTATCGATGTTGCGCCAGGCGATCGGCTCAATCTTGTCTTCAATCTTGCCGTGAGGAGATGACACATTGTCGCCGTTTTTAAAATCTCTGACGCTCGTGTTGCTCGCAGTCATGCTCAAGGGGACAAAGAGGCGCTGTCGCATGAACTCATCCCAGCTTTTGCCGCTCACTTTGGCAATAAGCTGTCCGGCCGCGAGGAACATCAAGTTTTGGTAGCCGAAGGTGCTCCGCAGACTCCAGGTAGGTTTGAGAAAGCGAGTGCGACGCAAGATTTCGTCGCGGTCGTATTCAGAGCCGTACCAAAGCAAGTCTCCGCGTTCGAGTCCGCTGCGGTGCGAGAGGAGGTCGCGCACAGTGAGTTCCCGGGTCACGTAAGGGTCGTAGAGTTCAAAGCCTGGTAGGTATTTGGTGACTGGGTCATCCCACTTTACCTTGCCTTCATCCACAAGCATGGCAATAGCCGCCGCGGTGAAAGCCTTCGATGAAGAGCCGATAGCAAACAGCGTGTGTTCGTTGACCGGCGTCGGGTCACCGAGCTTTCTCACCCCGTACCCTTTTGCCAGCACAATCCGATCATCTTTGACAATCGCGATCGCTACGCCGGGCACTTCCCATTCACGAAGCGCTTTGTTGACGTAGTCATCAAATCCGTTGAGCGGTGCCTCCTGCGCGTAGGCAGGAACGAAAGCGGCCAACGCTAAAAACAGAAAGGTAATTAAACGAAGGTGTCGATGGAACGTCATCGGACTATTCTCGGTTGATTGGGAGCGCTTTTATTTGAACTGGGCGGCACCGATATACCGCAAGTGCTGCACAATGTCAATAGTGCTACAGATGCTGTCTTGCGTCTTGTTTGCCGAGCCACGATTTGCTATCTTCCGTCGGCAACATGGACTTGTTCACGGTAGGTGCCGGGATGGGACGACAGTAGCCGTGAGATTGATCTGAGATAACCTGCGGTCAATAATCTAGACATCAGAGTAAATCATACAAAGCATTCGCTGAGGCATGAGATGAGCAGGTCCGACTCGCACAAAAAGAGACGGCGCAGTGCTGATGGTTCCGATAACACAGACGGAAAGGTGTCAGTACTAGAGACTCGTTTTGCCGAGTCACAAACCCTGCTCAACCCGCGCCGCCGGCAGCTGGTCCGAGCCATCCTTGACTCAGCAGATGAGACTTGTTTCCTCTCTTCTCGTGAATTAGCTAAACGTTATCGCGTCGATGCGACTACGATTCTTCGAGCCACTCAAGTACTGGGTTACCAAAGTTATTCTGATTTTTCAGCAGACCTCCGTCAGCACTTCGTCGCGCGTATCACGCCCTATACAGTGTTGAGAGCCGCCACACGAGAGAAGCGAAGTGTTCCCGATCATATCGATCACGCGTTGGAGAAAGCGCTCGACAACATAAACACGTTGAAATCGGATCTAGATAAACAGCACATCATTGAATTCGCCAAACTGATCAAGCGTTCGCGCCGGGTCCTCGTTGTCGGGCTAGACTTCGCCACTGCACTGGCCTTTTATCTGGCCTACGGATTGTCGGCGCTTGGGTTCGATGCTGAGGCGCCGGTGGGAAGCACCGGAACTTTGCAACACAAAGTTAAAGTCTTAACCCCGAAAGATGTACTCGTGGCCATCAGCTTCGGGCAATGCCTTAGGGATACGGTGGAGGCGGTACTGCGCGCTAGAAAACAGGGCGTGCCGACCTTCGGGATTACCGACAGCGACACGACGCCTATTGCACGCTACTGCGACACTTATATTGTCACTTCCGTCGTGAGCCCCTCTTTCCTGAACTCGTATGTCGCCCCGACGGCTGCGATCAACGCCATCCATGTAGCCTGCTCACACATCGATCCCAAACGGGCGCTCACCCGGCTGAGACCGACTGACAGGGAATATGCCTCTGGGCCACGCTGGTACCGGGAACCGAAAGGGTTTAACGGAGATTCGTCTTAAGTGTGAAAAACAGGCCTGGGCGGCTGGAACAACCGTAGGTGGGGCTGCCGCACAAGTAACCTTGTAAGAGGACGACGCGTAGCGTCTGAGAGATTTTAGCCCGGTCTTTCAAGGCCCGGATCAAGGATTGACGCTTGAGGTGAGTTGCGTCAGCGACGCTTGACTCTGGTATTTGCCATTCGTTCGGTCGCTACGCGACGCGGAACTCATTGCCTGCGGCTACACCCGGCCCTGAAAGGCCGGGCTAAAATCATCTCGACGCGATGCGTCGATTTCTTCAATTGATATTCTTGAGGCCCGTAGGTGGCGTGAGTCTCGTAGATCCGAAGAACGGTTCCCCGTTTCATCGCTAGAGAGCAGGCACTCGTTTCTACTGTGTCCAGCGTGACTGAAAAACCGGGCATCATCATCCGCGACATAGAGCTTATCTCGGAGATGCGAGAGGTCGAATCGCTCCAGAAAGAAGTTTGGAGGTGTGACGATCGCGACATCGTTCCGTTCACCATCCTGGTTGCGACGCGCGAGCTCGGGGCGATTCTCATCGGCGCGTTTGACGGGCCCTTACTCATCGGTTTTGCGTACAGTTTCATCGGGCGTGAAAAGGATCTTATGGTCCACCATTCGCACATGCTTGCGGTGAGGCCCACCTATCGCAACGTCAACCTCGGTTACAAACTCAAGTTGGCGCAGCGGGATCGAGCTCTCGCGCAAGGGATCACCCGGATGACATGGACATTCGACCCACTTCAAAGTCTGAACGCACATTTCAACTTCGCAAAGCTCGGAGTGATCGCGGACGCTTATAAGACCAACTTCTACGGTGAAGCGACATCAAGCTTCTTGCATCAGATCGGAAGCGGCACTGATCGTCTCTGGGTTACCTGGCCGCTAGACAGCAGCCGCGTACACGAGCGGCTACATGCTAAAGACCAGGGCAGAACCTCTAACCTTGACCTCGGACTATCGCATGCTCTCGTCCAGGTTGGCCCAAACAACGCGCCTCAGAGGGGTCAATCATCGGAAGTCGCTGGTCAGAAAGATCTCGCGATTGAGATCCCAGCGGACATTAATGCGTTGCAGCGTGAGCAGCCGGAATTGGGGGTTAAGTGGCGAGAGGCAACGCGGTGGGCCTTCAGCGAGGCGATGGCTTCCGGATACCAGATCGTAGACTTCTGCGGTGCATCCAGGAACGACGAGTCGGTTGGCGTTTACCTCCTTAGACGATAAGAAAGACAAAGGCTTCGCCTAAAAAGTTCGTTGGCGATCGCTATCCTTCCTAGTATGGAACTCTGGGCCGAGCAGATCATGAACGATTTTGGTGCCACTCAACTGTCAGCGACACGTGCTTTTCTCGCGCGCAGACAAGACGAGATCATAGGTTCGATTTGCAAGCTAGTCGAAACTGAGTCGCCCTCAGGGGACTTTCGAAGGCAGCCGGGCCGTCGTTGACCTCCTTGTCGAGACTGCTCGCACAATTCCCGCGATCAGTACCGTTGAAAGAATCCCTGTGCCCGGCTATGGCGAACATTTGCGGGTGCGGGCTTTCGATGGCCAAGCTGGTGATACTCGTACAACGTTGGTGCTTGGGCACACAGATACGGTTCACCCGCGCGGCACGTTGTCCACGCAGAGTCTGCATGCGGAAGCAGGGCGACTATATGGTCCAGGCATCTTCGACATGAAGGCCTCATGCGTGCTCGCTTTGGAAGCGTTGCGCACTTTGGTAACTCTAAACTTCATTCCCAAGCGGCCCGTGGTCTTGCTTCTGACATGTGATGAAGAGACAGGAAGCCAAACCGGTCGCCTGCTTGTGGAAGAAGAGGCACGGTGTGCGGCGCAGGCGCTGGTGCTTGAGCCGCCCGCGCCTGGCGGTCACGTGAAAACGGCGCGCAAAGGCGTGGGCATGTGGAAAGTGAAAGCCCAGGGGATTGCGTCACACGCTGGCCTGAATCCCGAAGCGGGAGCCAGCGCCATTCTTGAGATCGCGCGCCAAACCGAACGGTTTCAATCAATGAACGATCCGGTAAGTGGCACGAGTTTTAACGTTGGCGTGGTGCGCGGTGGTACGCGAAGCAACGTAGTCGCCGCGGAGGCAGAAATTGAAATTGACGCCCGCTTCAGCTGTATGAAAGAAGCTCAGCGGGTCACTGAGCTGATGAGCAACCTTCGGTCTTTTGACGGACGTGTGGGACTCACCGTGACAGGCAGCCTTAATCGTAGCCCGCTTGAGCGGACCGAAGGCGTAGTGAAACTTTACCAGCAGGCGCGGGAGATAGCTGCTTGTCTCGGCTTTGAACTCGGAGAGCAATCGGTCGGTGGAGCGTCGGACGGCAACTTTGTAGCCGCGCTTGATGTGCCTGTCCTTGACGGACTTGGAATAGACGGCGCCGGAGCACATGCGGCAAACGAGCACATCCTTATTTCCGATATTGCACTGCGCGGTTCTCTCTGGGCGGGGCTGATAGCGACGCTTTAACAAACGATGAAGGTTCGCTGATGAAACCAATGAAGACAAAATCCCGACCTGATATTCGAGCGCTTACTCGACTCGTGCCTGCCAGCGGCAATCTCGTGCAAGGCCAGTCGGAACTCGCTATTAATCCCGCTTTGGCTGAGGCAGCTAGTCGTGTCATTGCAGCTAGCCAGAACCACTACGGACCAGCGGAGGGTCTCATTGAACTTCGCCGCGCGGTCGCGGAAAAGATCATTAAGCTTAACGGTATCTTGATCGATCCAGAAAGCGATCCGCTGCAGCTGCTAATCACGCCTGGTGCGACCGGAGCGCTGATAGCCATCGCTCAAACTTACCTGCAAGGTGCCGCAGCCCTGGTTTTTGAGCCTTATTATCCTTACCACCGGCACATTCTTAATGAGTTGGGCGGAAGCACGGAGGTGCTGAGGCTTCATGGTGAGAAGCTCGAACTCGACATCGATGAGTTGAGTACTCGATGCCGAGAGTTGAAAAACCGCAAGACGTTCCCTCTACGCGCCATCATCCTTTGTACCCCGGCAAATCCAACCGGCAAGGTGTTCAGCCGAAGTGAGGTAGAAGCTATTGCCGCTGTTTGTCAAGAGTTTGATCTCCTCTGTATTGCGGATGAGGTCTATGAACACTATGTCGTAGGTAGTCAGTCGCACGTTTCGATTGCGACGTTGCCAGGCATGTGGGAGCGAACGATCACCGTCAACTCCTTCTCCAAATCATGGAATATCTCTGGCTGGCGACTCGGCTACGTTTACGGTGACGCGCGCCTCGTGTCTCCTCTCAACAAAGCCAATAACCTTTTCTATGTATGCTCGCCGACGCCGCTGCAGCGTGCACTGTCCGAAGTGTTGATGACTGATCCGCGGTACTACACTCAGTTACGCGAGACTTTTGCAGCCAAGAGAAAACTTGCCGTTCAAGCGTTAGAGCAGGTGGGATTCGAGATCTACGATTCGGGCTCATCATTCTATGTGTGGGCGCGTATCCCTGAGAAGTTTGAAGATGCGATGCAGCTCAATGAGATGTTAATCGACCGAGCACAAGTGGCAGGGGTGCCAGGGAACGCCTTTGCTGAGAGCAATGACTGGAACAACTACATGCGACTCTGCATTGCGCGGGAAGATGGAGTGTTGCAGGGCGCGCTCGCCAAACTGCAAGGCGCCGTGCGAACGTCTCCCTAAAGACAAAGGTATAGTCAATTCTCAAACTTTTCCGAAGATTCGATTCTTCGGTAAGGCGAGGGATTAATGACTAGTATGCGACGAATAGACTTCTGCTGGACCTCTGCTCTACTTTCCCTTTTTGATTAGATAGGCTTCACCAGGCTCTCGAAGTCAACAAGACCACATCTGGAGGAAATCATGTACCCGCTGAAAAAATCCGATCCTCCTAACGCTTGTACTCGTTCTCGGACTCGCCATACCCGTCCGCGCTCAGGACAAAAGCGCCGACATCTCGCAAAAACTCCAGGGCTTCGACGGATTCATGGAAAAGACGATGAAGGAGTGGAACGGTGTCGGCATTGGCGTGGGTATTGTGGTCAATGACAAGCTCGTCTTCGCCAAGGGCTATGGCTATCGTGACTATGAAAAGAAACTGCCGATAACAACAAGACACGCTCTTTCCAATCGCCTCGAACACGAAACTCTTCACGTCCGTAGCGGCGGGATTCCTGGTGGAAGAAGGAAAGTTGACCTGGGATCGGCCCGTTCGCGAATCTGTTCCTTCCATTCAGTTCTACGACAACTATCTGAATAACACGATCACCGTGCGCGACATGTTGGGCCACCGCACCGGCATCACGCGGCACGATACGATCTGGTACAAATCAACCTACACCACTAAAGAACTCTTTGAGCGATTGAAATATCTCGAGCCTAAAGAGCCGCCACGGCAGTTGTTCCTTTACAACAACATGATGTACGCAGGCGTTGGTTACGCCATCGAGTTGCAGTCAGGAAAGACCTGGGCCGCAGTTCGTCCGCGAAAAAATCTTGCAGCCGCTCGAGATGAAGAGCACCGTCTACTCGATCGCTGACATGATGAAGGCCCCAGACTACGGCGTGCCCTTCACTGAAAAGCGCGACTCTATGGAGCTTTATAAGATCCCTTATTACGAAGACACGGAAGGATTGGCCGCGGCCGGTGCCATCATCTCAAACATCGAGGACTTGTCACACTGGCTAATCGCTTTGATGAATCAGGGCAAATACGGAGGCAAGCAGGTCCTGCCGGCAAAGACGCTACAAGCCACGCTCGAACCCGCGATCGCTCTGCCGAACACGCTGGGCGAAACGCGCGGCTGGTGGGAGATTTTGAATCGCGCGTACGGTATGGGCCGCCAGACGTTTCTCGTATCGTGGCCGCCTGATCACGCTGCATGGGGGCGACCTACCCGGCTTTCATTCGCAGGTTTCATTCATGCCCAACGAGCGCATCGGCGTGATCGTGTTCGTGATCGGCAACCACACCGCACCGCTCTACAACGCCATAAGCTACAACGTGTACGAGCGCCTGCTCGGCATGGACCAAACACCCTGGACAGCACGGCTGCTGGAAATCCGTCTGAAGAATAAGAAGGCGGGCATGGAAGCGAGGAGCAAAGCCGGCGCCGGTCGCGTAGCGAATACGAAGCCGTCACATCCTCTGGAGGACTATGTGGGCGAGTACGAACACCCCGCTTACGGCATTTTGAAAATCGGCATTAAGGACAATGCGCTCCAGTTTGATTTTCATAAGATGCGTTTTCCCATGACGCATTTTCATTACGACCGCTTCGACACGCCCGACGACGAGCAGGACGGCAAATGGTCAGTGAACTTCGCCACCAATCCACAGGGCGACATAGACAAAGCCACAATGTCGCTGGACGAAGCTGAAGCGTCATTCGTGCGCCGCGCGCCAGCTCTCGATGATGCGATGGCGCAGCGCCTCGCCGGAACATACGAGACTCCAAGTGGCGGCAAGTTTCAGGTAGTCGTGAAACCTGGCGGCGGCCTCTACGTCGTTTTTCCTGGTGCGCCCGAACAAAAGCTGATCTTTTACAGAGGCCTTAAGTTCCGCGTCCAGGAGTTTGCAGACGTAATCGTTGAGTTTGTAGAAGAGAACGGTCAAATAACTGCGCTGAAACAAATTGATCCATCCGGCGAATATATTTCCAAGCGGAAATGAGCCGAGCTTTGCTACTTACTGTCGGAGCGTACAGTCTGCGGCGCCTCCCAGAGTGAGGATTAAGGTCGCCCACAGAAGGACGCCTCTATATCTGCCTTTCAGATTACGACTACTGCACCGCTTTCGAGTTCCGCGAGAAAATGTCTCAGTAAAGTGACCTTGTAGTTGCTGGCATTGCGTTCAACTCGGCTTCGCACAAAAACTGATTTAAGCTGCGAAGCTGACGAACGAAATGGCCTAGCAATTCAGTGTGGAATCGGGCCCAATTTGACCGAGTCCGCGGAAATAGTAGTGGAGTATTTGCGAGCTCTTGACTCATCCGCTTATCGAAGCAGTAGATTGCACTTTTCTGTTCATAGCTGTTCACATCTACGAGAAGGAGCGATGAAGATGAAATCCAGGGCAATCTGTTTCGCGCTTTTGCTAATGAGCTTTGTCATCACGGTCAAGGCGCAGGAAAGGAAGCTGAAGATCTATATTTCGGCCGATATGGAAGGCGTGGTCGGCGTCGTCACCAACGAGCAATTAGGGCCTCAGGGCTTTGAGTATGCCCGGTTCCGCGAATTCATGACGCAAGAGGTCAACGCCGCCATCGAGGCCGCATTTGAAGCCGGTGCTACTGAGATTGTCGTCAGTGACTCCCACGGCAACGGGCAAAACCTGCTGATTGAGAAGCTACCGAAGAATGTCCTACTCGTCCGCTCCTGGCCCCGACCTCTGATGATGATGCAAGGCATCGATGAGACCTTCGCCGGCGCGATCTTTATTGGCTATCACACCGGCACGACTAACCCTCAAGGAGTGCGAGCCCACACAATGTCCAGCGCGCGGCTCGCTGATGTTCGACTAAAAGGTGTCTCTATTTCCGAGGCGGGCATGAACGCGGCAATCGCCGGTCATTTCAACGTGCCGGTAATTATGGTCTCCGGCGATGATGCAGTGGTGAAAGAAACAACTCAGCTGCTGGGTGATGTCGAAGGGGCGACCGTCAAATGGGCCTCAGGTTTTCACTCGGCGAAGACCTTGATGCCGGAAGCCGCCTACCAATTGATTCGAGAGAAGGTCAAAAAGGCTATCCTTAGGATCAAAGACTTCAAGCCGCACAAACTCGCGCCACCCATTCAGTTGGACGTGCGCTTCAAGAATTATCGTCCGTCGGAGGTTCTTAGCTACCTAAGTATCGTGGAACGTACCGATGCGCACAGCATCCGATTCATAGGCAAGGACATCATAGAGGTCTCAAAATTCCTGGAATTCATCATGACTTACGAACCATCCCTGGAGCCTTAGACTCTTGAGATTCCAAATTGGCATCTCAAATCGCGATCAATTCCTGACTCTCTGGTAACTTTCCCCTTCGCATCTTCCGCGATCAATTCCTGACTCTCTGGTAACGCTTCCCCTTCGAAGTCGTCCTAGAGCGTGAATGGTTGAGGTTGGGAAATGCTTCTAAGGAAGAACTGGTGAAAACGGGTCGCGGCTAGAAGAGCCCTGAAGCCAGACCGGTCTGATACGCATACCACAATCCAAAGGCGATGCTCAGTCCTGCCGCAGCAGTTTGTAGACGATGATGGAGTCCGGATAGGTTTCGCGAGGTCAAAGCAAAAGGCAATCCGATTAAGCCTGACATCAGCAGCATGCCGACAATCGATCCCACGCCGAAGATTGCGAGATAAAGCATACCCAACCAGGCCGATTTGATTTGAGTCAAGACGAGAAGTGTTATGGCTCCCGATCCGGCGAGGCCGTGCATCGTCCCGACCAGCACTGGTTTGATACCAATGGATGAGACGCGTGAGTATGAGGTGATGACTGGTGCTGATCGTGCCGCGTTGTCGGCTCGTGAAAATGAACGTGTACGTGCGACACGCCGTCATGGCTGTGTTTATGCACGTGAACCTCCCGTCCCTTTCGCAAGGCGCGCCACAAGGCGCTGGCCCCCAAACCAAGAATCATCAGCGCGACACAGAATTCCAACCAGTGGCTGACGTTTTCCGGAATTGTTACGCGCAACGACAGCACGATTGCGCCGGTAACCAACAGCGCAACCGTGTGTCCAGCGCCCCACAAAGCTCCAACCATCGCGGACCGCATCAGATTTCGATTTTGGCTAACAATGGTTGATACCGCCACGACGTGATCAACTTCGGTCGCATGCTTAAGACCAAAGACCAATCCCAGGCCGAGTAAAGCTAAAACACCAGCTAATGTTAACGATGCGTCCATTTAAAGTTTTCAAACCAATCTTGTAGTTCCTCGGTTAACAGTACGGCGACACCGCAACTAACAAATTCTCGGCAGCTGCTCACCAACGAGCATATCCACTATACGCGTACCGCCAAATCCAGTTTGCATCGCCACGATCCCTTGCGGCTCGCTCCTTCACCGTACCGATGATGCAGGAATCCGCTCCATATGCGTTCTCTCTCATTCTCGTGACGAGTCGTTCTGCGATGTCCGCCGCAACGATGGCAACGAGCTTTCCTTCGTTTGCAACGTAAAGCGGATCGAGACCGAGAATTTCGCATGCGCCTTTCACTTCTTCGCGAACGGGAATCAGCGCCTCGTCAATTTCAATGCACACTTCAGAACTTACTGCGATTTCGTTTAGCGTCGTCGCGACGCCACCGCGTGTCGGATCGCGCAGGCAATGAAGAGACGCCAATCGCTCCAAGGCTGCCAGCCTCGTCGAGCATTGCCTGCACCAATGAATTGAGTGGAGCGGTGTCGCTTTCAATATCTGTTTCGAGTTCGAGCTCACCGCGCGCGATCATGATGGTCGTGCCATGATCTCCCAGTGTGCCGCTGAGAATAACCTTGTCTCCGACTTGCGCACCTGAAGCTGAAAGCTGGACCGGCACTTCAATCACTCCGACACCCGAGGTATTGATAAAGACTTTATCGACGCTTCCCTTCTGGACCACTTTCGTATCACCCGTCACGACAGCCACACCCGCTTCACCCGCAGCATCTCGCATCGACGCAAGTATTTGCTTCAGCGAGTCAATCGGAAAGCCCTCTTCGAGAATAAACCCGGCTGAGAGGTAGAGTGGACGAGCGCCGCTCATCGCGAGATCGTTTACGGTGCCATTGATGGCGAGTTTCCCGATGTCTCCGCCAGGAAAGAAAATCGGATCGACCACATACGAATCCGTTGTGAAAGCAATTCTGAGCTCGCGACGATTCCCGTTATGACGGCAATCCTTGCGGTGACTTGATCTCAAAAACCGCCTGGTCTTCCAGTTTCTCCAGCAAAGGGTTGCGCAGGTATTCGAGAAACAACCCTTCGATCAACTCATGCATGGCGCGGCCGCCGCTGCCGTGGGCCAGAGTAATCTGCGTGTCTTTAAATTTTGCTTGCGGCGCCGCGCTCTTTCGACTCTTTCAAAAAGTGGCGTGGGGCTGAATACTTTCGACATTTAGTTATCATCTTGATTCTCAGATCTCTTTAGTTTTCAGTCGCGATTCATTTGGCAGTGAACGATCAGTTGCGAGATTTATCTCAGTGACACGGCTTGAGCTCGTTGACGTGCATAAAAGTCAAGGATCGATCCGTAGGTTCATACGAAAGCTGACAACACGTAAACCGATGAACTAGCGTCGAATGCAGCTGACCACGATGACATATCGCTAAAGCGTATCGAACTCTATTGCGCGCACGCTGGCACGTCGAGCGCTCGGCAATCTTCGACAGTCTGCCAAAGTTGTAATAAGCAGCGCATGCACCTTCTGATGAAACCATGCACGAACCGATTGGTGTCTCCGGCGTGCAAGCCGTTCCGAATACCTTGCACTCCCAGGGTTTCTTTACACCTTTTAAGATCTCGCCACACTGGCAGGCCTTTGGATCCGCGATGCGCAATCCCGGCACGCTAAACTTCAACTCCGCATCGTAAGCAGCATACTCTGGTCGCAGCCTCATGCCACTGTGCGGTATCGAACCCAACCCACGCCACTCAAAATAGTCGCGCGGCTCAAACACTTTGAAAGAGCCTCGAGCGCGCGCCTGTTTCCTTCGCGGTTCACTACGCGAGCATATTGGTTTTCTACTTCGGCCCGTCCTTCTACGATCTGTTTTACGATCATGAAAACTGATTGCAGTATGTCGAGAGGCTCAAAGCCGGTGACGACCAACGGCTTTCCGTAATCTCGCGGGACGAAGTCGTAGCAACGCGTGCCGATCACGGTGCTGACATGACCCGGCCAACAAATCCATCAAGCTTAGATCCGGCGAATCGAGCATTGCTTTTAATGCGGGAATGATCGTGATGTGATTGCAGAAGACACTGAAGTTTTCAACCTTCTCCTTGTCAGCCTGCAGGATCGTCATTGCGCTCGAGGGCGCCGTAGTTTCAAAACCCAGTCCCAGAAAAACCACATGCTTCTCAGGATTCTTCTTCGCAATCTTCAGCGCGTCGAGCGGCGAGTAAACCATGCGAACGTCGGCGCCGGAAGCCTTTGCGTCAAGCAAACTGGTCTTTGAACCGGGAACACGCATCGCGTCACCAAAGGTTGTGAAAATCACATCCGGCTGCTGCGCGATCGAAATCGCGTCATCCACCCGGCCCAGTGGAATAACACACACAGGACAACCTGGACCATGGATCATCTCGATATTCCTGGGCAGCAAGTCTTCGATGCCATATTTGAAAATCGTGTGAGTATGCCCGCCACAAACCTCCATCAACTTCAGCGGCTGTCGGTTAAGCGCTCGATCTGATCAGCCAGCTTGAGTGCCAAGTCGCTTTGTCTGTATTCGTCTATGTATTTCATTTTGAAACTCCCCTTGTGTAACGAGCCTCAGATGTTACTTTGATGCCTCTGTGAGTTAATAGTTGTCGGAATATAGGTCACCTGTTCATCAGAGACACAAGATACTGTGACGCACATGAGTCATCGTGGCGCTACTCTTGTTCTTCCCCTAACGACTTACTTTGCAAAAACGTATGCACCATATCCCACATTATGTGGTAAAGCGCGACGTGAGTTTCCTGTATCCGGTGAATGCTTGAAGTCGGCACCGTCAAACAGTAATCCAACAGTCCGTCCGTCTGACTCGCGCCATCTTGCCACCATCAGCGCCTGCGAAGCCGATAGTAACCATCTTCATTCGTCGCGCCGTCGCGAAGGCGTGCATCAGATTCTCTGAATTGCCACTGGTGGAGATTCCGATGAGTGCGTCGCCTTCAGAACCGAGCGCGATGATCTGCCGGCTGAACACATCTTCGAAGCCCACATCGTTGGCGACGGCTGTCACCATCGCCATGTCGTTGGTTAGGCAAACCGCCGGCAACGCTTTTCGACCGACAGTGATCGGATGCATGAACTCAACTGCGATGTGCTGTGCATCAGTTGCCGAGCCGCCGTTGCCACAAACCAGTAGCTTTCGTCCGCGATGAAATGCTTTCGCCAGATCGAGAGAGGCGGCAATAATCGTTTCTTTGTTCTCTTCAAAGAACTTCGTTTTACTTCACTGCTCTCCCGCGCCTTCTCTAAAAGCGAGAAGGCCATCTGCTCCTTCAGTTCCTCCGGCTCCTTCCGATCTTCGTGCAGAAAGGGATAGAAGGAACGCGAAAAATCATCGATGGCTGGTTTGCTCATTTGCTCTTGTCAGTTGTCCGTTAGTCGTTGGTCTTTGGTCTTTGTCTTTGGTCTTTGGTCTTTGTACCTCAGGTCGTTAATTGCGGATTGCGGCAAGGAACAAGACCAACAAAGGACAAATGACCGCTGTCTATTCCACCACCGTCTTAAACTGTTCAAATTCCAGATCAAACTCGCCAATCTGCTTGAGTATTCGCAGCGTTTCTTCCGCCTCCTGCTCATCAACTTTGCTCATTGCGAATCCCACATGAATCAGCACGTAGTCGCCGACACCCGCTTCATTTTCGCCCAACATGCCAATATTGATATTGCGCTTGACGCCACCAACTTCGACCTTGGCGATGTGATTCTCGGCGTCGACAATCTCAACAATCTTGCCGGGTATGGCCAGACACATGTAATTAAATCCTCCCTGACTTGATTCGAGCATTAGCGACCGCCGCCTGGCCCAACGAAATGCCGCCATCGTTCGTCGGCACTCGTGCGTGCGTGAAAACCTGAAAACTCTGTGCCGCAACATGCTCGCAGGTTTTTCCAGTAGGAACCGGTTTTGGAAGACTCCGCCAGACAAAGCGACGCGATTGAGTTTCCGTTCGTCCCTGATCGTTTCCGCGACTGAAACAATCAATCGCGCCACGGCCAGTGGAATCGGGCAGAAACAATTGGAGCCGGTACGCCATCAAGCAAATCTGCCACCGCACTACGAATCACTTCGCGCGCTCAATGACATTTCCGTCTGAGTCTAATCTTGAATTCGTACGCTCCGCCGCAGTTACGATCAGCCATCGCTTCCAATTCAATTGCCGCCTGACCTTCGTAGTTCATCTCTGCCCTGACACCCAGCAGGCTGGATACCGCATCGAAGAGCCGGCCCATGCTTGACGTTTCGGGACTGTTGGTGCGAGTTGCTACCATGCTGCGAAGCGTGGGCCATCCTCGCTGCTCGAGATCTTTAACGAACGGTAAATCCAGATTCAGTAAACTCGTCGCCAAACGCCTGCTGTAAGTAAATTGCCGCCATGCGCCAGGGCTCGCGGATTGCTTTTGCACCGCCAGGCATCGGCACATACGCCAGATGAGCAATTCGCTCAGCTTCGACAAAGTCTGCAACGAAGAACTCGCCACCCCACATGCGGCCATCGGTCCCAAACCCAAGGCCGTCCATCGCTACCCCGATCACTTCGCCGTCGATCTGGTTGTCAGCCATGCAACTCGCGATGTGCGCATGATGATGCTGAACGGCAATCTTTGTAGCAGATGTCATCGAGGGAAAGCGCGTATTTGGTGGACAGATATTCCGGATGAAGATCGTAGGCGACTACTTCGGGATCGAGATGAAAGAGTCTCTTGAAGTGTTCAATTCCGTCGTTGTAGGATCGCAGTGTTTCCAGGTTTTCCAAATCGCCGATGTGGTGACTGACGAAAGCGTGATTGTCGCGCGCCAGACAAAAAGTGTTCTTCAACTCGGCGCCGCACGCCAGCACCTGGCTGCCAAACTTGAACCCCGTTTTGATCGGAGCCGGCGCATACCCTCGCGAACGTCGCAGGATCATCTCGCGGTCTTCATGAACGCGCACCACTGAATCATCCGTGCGCATGTGAATTCGCCGATCGTGCAGCAGGAAATAATCAGCAATCTTGCTTAGTCGATTAGTGGCCTCACCATCGTCATATGCAGATCGGTTCATCGGAAATGTTGCCGCTGGTCATCACCAGGGGTCGATCGAGATTGTTTAGAAGCAAATGGTGAAGCGGCGAGTATGGCAACATGAAGCCAAGAGTGTTTACGCCCGGCGCCACGGCCGCAGGAATGTTTGAATCCGGCCTTCTTCTTCAATAGCACGATCGGTCGTCGCTCCGATAGCAACAGGCGCTTCTCCTCTGTCGAAACAAGCAATGCTGTTCGATGACATCCACGATGAGTCGCCATCATCGCAAATGGTTTGTCTTCGCGATATTTTCGTTTTCGCAGTTGTTCGACCGCCTCTGCGATTGAGCGCATCGCAGGCGAGATGAAAGCCGCCGATGCCTTTGATTGCGAGATTCTGCCCGTCGAGCAACAGATGCCTGGACGAAGTCGATCGAGGTTTGTCCGCTCGCGACGCGCTATCCGGTCAGACGGTCCGAATGCACTCCGAGCTAAGCAGACAGTTGTGGCCCACAAACGGGACACGCTGTCGGCTCGGCATGAAAGCGACGATCTAAGTGGATCCTCATACTCGGCGCGACACTCAGCGCACATTTCAAAGTCGCGCATCGTCGTCTGAGCGCGGTCGTAAGGAATGTCTTCGATGATCGTGAAACGCGGACCACAGTTTGTGCAGTTTATGAACGGATATTGATAGCGCCGGTCTTGCGGATCAAACAATTCCCTCAGGCAGTCGTCGCAGGTGCCGACGTCCGCAGAAATGGGAACAAACTGCTCGCCCTCTTGAATACGCGAGCACTCTCCAGAATGACGAAATCAGAATAATCGGCGGGCGCCAGGTTGTGACTGCATTCAACGGATTCAATTGTGGAAAGCGGCGGCGCATTTGACTTGAGGTCGCTAATAAACTTCTCGATGTCGCCGTGGTTTCCCTCAACTTCAATCAAAACTCCGGTTGTGTTATTGCGCACCCTTCCCCGCAGGTCGCGGCGGCTGGCCTGGCGTGTAAACAAAGGGACGAAAGCCTACGCCTTGCACCATGCCTCGCACCAGTATTTCAGAGCGAGTAACCATAGCTGAATTGAGTAGCGGCTCCATCGTCTTGAAAAACAACTTCATTTCCAACTTCCAATTCTCATTTATCGATGTGTCATCGCTTGAGTCCACAGCTTGACAAAAACGAACTGACAAATGCCAAATGAGAAATGGAAAATCTTTCTACACGAACTCCTACCCAACAGAGGTGCTTCCAACGGCGACTCTGCTTTCCATCCGCAACTCCAGAAAGCGGAGATATTCGTCAAGCCCTTCCCCAGTTTTCGCCGAAAGCTCCAACACCTTCATTCCCGGTCTGACCGACTGAATACTGTTGTGCGCACCCGGCAGATCAAATTCGACAGCCTCCGCAAGATCCATTTTTGTGATCACGGCAACGTCCGCCGTGTTGAAGATCGTGGGATACTTCAGAGGCTTGTCCTCACCTTCGGTTACCGACATCAAAACTATGCGCAGGTTTTCACCGAGATCGTAGCTGGAAGGACAGACGAGGTTGCCTACATTCTCGATGAAGAGACAATCCAGATCATTAAGCTCCCAGCCATCCAGTGATCGCTGGACCATGTCGGCATCGAGATGGCAAACCGTGCCCGTGATGATCTGCTTAACCGGAGCCTGGCTCCGCGCCAAACGCGCCGCATCATTTTCAGTAGCCAGATCTCCAACCAGTGCCGCCACTCGACAACCGTTTTCACGCAATCGCGTGAGCGTCTTCTCGAGAAGCGTAGTCTTGCCGGCTCCTGGGCTGGAAACGAGACTCACCACAAACACGCCTGCTTCTGAAAACGCTGTCGCAGTGAACGAGCCAGCAGATCGTTCTGCTTCAGCACGTTTTGCCTGACTTCGACGAGACGCGGCTGTGTGCTCATTGTGCAGCCTCCTGCAAGTCTGTCCACTCGGGACGTCCCAGCAATTCGACATGTCATGCCGTCCGTGATCTCCATTGCGACCAATTCCAATTCTCTTCCCCTGACAACTCCGGCTGAGAGTGCCACAGGTGGGACAACAGAACCGCTGAATCGAGTCCACGTCTTCTCCGCCTCGCAGTCAGTACAATAAACCACGACCGGAACTTCCTCAATTACCAGTTGAGAACCCTCAAGAGTGTGCCTTCGCAAGCAATTCCGTAAGAAAACAGCAGCGCATCTTTCACGACACCCGAAAGCGCGCCGAGCTTGAGATGCACGGCATGGACCTTGAGCGCCGCCCGGCTCAGAGCTTCCTGAGAAGCGCCTTCAATAATGCTCATGGCAATGGAAAGCTCGTGCATAACATCAAAGGTAGGGATGAAGGTGAATGAAGCAACGAGTGCAGTCAGTGTCAGCCTTCTCAATCAGTCTTACAGGCCTTCGATCCTTCATCCTTCAGCTCACTGCTCCTTCCTTCGCGCCGCGATGTCGAAAGAGAACTTCAATTCATTCTTGACTTTGATCGTGCCACCGCAGCGGAAAACGGCTTGATTCCGTAATCGGTTTGCTTCAGGGAAAACTCTCCCTGCGCGCGCAAACTCTCTTCGCTGACGGTGACTTCCGCGGATATCCAAAGGTTCTTCTGAGTGACACCATGCAATGTCAGATCGCCGATGATCCTTGCCCGATAGCGTCCTTCCGCCAGCCTGTCACCGAAATATTGGTGCTTGACAAAACTATCTCCGGATACTTCTCGATCTCCAGCACTTGCTCGCGCATCGTTTGCTCGATCTCGAGGCGGTCCTTCTCCTTGACCTCGTTGCTTAAGACGATTGACTCGCCTTGATCGTCAGTTTCAGGGACGCGGTTTCAAAGCTGCCGGGCACAAACTGCGCCTTCACCCGTGAAGTCTCTGAATTGCGATCACCGGATCGTGGCCGAACGCGGAGAACAAACCTTCCGCGAACGCCTGGACGGTGAACGCGCTCTGATCCGGGACCAGACGATAATGGACCAGTCCGGTTTCAGCTTTTTGTCGTTGCGGATTTCAGTTGTCATACATCATAGAGTGCCGAAATTCATCATCACAGACGCAACCACCCGCGTCGGCCGCTCTTAGCAGCCAGACGCTCCGCGAACGTCGCTCGCCTCCATCACATCGATCTGATCTTCATGTACCGCTGAAAATCAGGAACAACCGTTGTGAGACCGAGATTGAAATTGTCCTGAACTCCGGGAAGCACTCTATCGAGCCCGGCACGCACCTGCTTGCGGATTTCCGGGTGCGCCATGATCAAACCGGCGCCTGCGACCAGCAGCGCAAAGCCGCCGACCAGATACAACATGTCCTTCGATTCGTCTGAACCATTGTTTGCCATGACCATCTCCTCATCAGAGTTTTGTCAGACCGCATTAAGACGTTCAATCCGTCTCTACATTCTGCTGATCCGTATAGCGCCGGATGTCGTTCAGCGAAGTAATCAACCATGGGCCACCAACGCATGCTTCTCCGACCAAGTCAGACATGCGACTGACGGCTTGACCACGCTGCCTGTTGCTCTACTAGCCTGCTTCTCACTGGTCGCTACTCAATCCCTATCTGCCCTTCTTCCGGACCAAACGTCGGACCAGCGACTCGACAATCCGACCAGTAGAATCCTCTGCAACCTGCGCTCAACCCATTGACCTTCTTCCGCCAAGGTCGCCGGTTCGCAGGAATCTTCTTAATCGGCCGCCCATTGATTTCACCAGCTGAGAACCTTCAGGATCCATCCATGCGTCTCAACCATCGCCCCCTGCACTCGATTTCATCGTCAACCTCCGGCTCGATCGTGTAGAGGGTTCCGGTTCCTCTCCACGCGGAGTCGCATCGACAAAAATGTTACGTCGTAGCCGTCGAGCAGCGCGTACGCGAGATCGAAGCCGCGAATACCAAAGTCAACAACCCGAACGTTGTCGGGCCAGGTGCGCTCGCTCAAACGTTTCACTACTTCACAGCCAAAGGCGTCGTCACCAAGAAAGATGTTGCCGATGCCGGCGATTAGTATGCTTGGCTGGGTCATGAAGTTTCGAATTCGGTGTCAGGTTTCGGTCGAGTTTCGATCGGATTTCGAGTCTCTGATTTCGCGATTCGTCTTTCGATTTGAACCCGAAACTCGAAACTCGAAACTCGGAACTACTCACTGGTTCGACTTCTTCGGGCGAAAAGAAAAACGATGCCCGGGCTGGCGCAACATTCCCAGGTCACGTCCCGGATCATCGTCCACAACGACCGCCAGATGCGCTTTGCCTTCGTAGTCCTGTTCGATCGCTTCGACCACGGCAACCTTGCCTGAAAGCGCCAGATCAAAAATGTCACCACCGACACGCGGTTTTAATCGAATCGATCACCCTGCTTGACTTCAATTTCGCCCGAAACCGGATACCACGTGTCCAGCGAGCGTCTTCTCTTCCAGCAGTTGCCATTCCCATTCGTTCATGATTCGTGAATCGTGAATCGTAAAATCGTAAATGTGTTGAATCGTTGCTGTGTTCGTGTAACGCCGAGCCGGACGCGGTCGATTACATCGATTTCACGATTTACGATTCTCGATTTACGATTCACTCCTTTCATCGCTCCGTGCATCTTCATCAATTGCTCCAGGGGAAGCGTTCGGTTCTCTCCAGTATTTGGCGCGCGCGTTCATCGGCGCCACGCATCTCGCGTTTCTCTTCCTCGGTCAGCGTCATGATGCGCAGGGTTAGATATCTCGTCTATCTCAGTGCCGTCAAAAAGATTGCCTGCGCTCTCCGGCGCAATCTGCGGATAGTCGTAAAGGATGATTGGCGAAGACAGCATGCAATCGCTGCGTTCCTTCCTCTCCGACCAATACCGGATACGTTCCGACGTTGCTGCATCCTGCGGCGGCCTCACTGAAATGCTTCGGGAGGATCGAGCAGCGAAACGAATTTGCCATCATCGCACGCTGAGAATCGTGTGGGTAGAAACAAACGATCGCATCAACGCATCATCACGACTCTTTTGATCTGCGTTTTCGAATGGCGTCCGGTTCAGAATTCGCACAGCTGACCTTCAGGGCGTTTGAGTTCCGATCAATTCCCAAGTCTCGAAATCCGCACTTCTCAATCGTGCCTTCGATCGCTTGTTGCCGGCGGAACGATGAGCACCGACGATTTCGCCGCTGTCATCGCGTAGGGGTTCGACTGTTTCGCTCTGAGGGAAAAGAAAACTTTTAGCTGCAACTGATTTAGCGCCCGGCTTGTCCAAGTGAATTGCAGGCACGGAAAGTACTTCGCGCTCGACCGCTTCCTGCCAGGTTTGAAAAAGTTGTCCGTTAACCTCAAGCGACGGAACAAGAGCGAAATGAGAAGCCTGAAGAGTGAAGTTCACGGTGACCGCAATCGCGAATGGCAATCGGCAATCGGCAATCCTTTCTCCCACCTCTCGCATCAACAGATGCAGGAATCGCACCTTCACCTTCAAGTTTGTGTGCGGTGTTTCTGGAGCAGGCACTCTGTCTGCATGGTCCAGCCTTCGGTGCCTGCTTGGGCCAGACTGTAAGACTCCGGACAGAGCGCGCCAAAATTCCAGCGCTGCTGGTTCTTCACTGCCGACGGTCGATACGGGTAAAGGATGTACCCTTCGTAGAGCACGGCGTCAGCGATCTTTTCTACGAGACTGAGGTTCATATGGACAATTTCGGACTTCGGATTTCGGATTGGAGATTCGGCATCGAGTGAAGGAGCATTCTCAACCCGCTAGTCCGCAGTCTCCGATCCGACATCCGCGCTTAGCAGGCTTTCCAGCGCCTGCTCCCACGTGGGAATTCCCCGGTCCATCTTGTACTGGGACAACTTTCGAAAACGTCTCGACGCAAACAAAGCCAGGCGCTGTTTGGATAATAGATGTCCATCATCTCTTTCCAGACGCGCACTGGCAGTCGATACTTTGTTTCCCTGTCCCAGGGAATTTGCTCAACCTGCAAACCCGCGCCAGCGGGTTCGTAAAATATCGTCCCACTGAACATCAGGTTTAGTGGAACGTCGCCCTCTTCCAGCGCGGCGAAATATTTGGTAGCAGCCACATTGAAGTCGAAGGTGCACGGGACCGGAAGGTCAACAACGGTGCTCCCCTTAAACGGCGGCACCATGACGTTCGCGTGCGTCCACAACATCGCGCGCAACGTTCGGCTCCAACGCTCCGGCGCGCCGAAGAGATCGAGCAGCCTCTCCTGCTCCTGCGCTCCGTACTTGCGGTGTGTCGCTTCGATCTGAATCTGGCAACGCAGTGCGACTGATTGAATTACTTCGTCGGCATCGGCATTAGTGATGCGCAGCTTGAACGCCAGCAGCGGCGCGGCCGAAAAAGGAACTGCCTCGGCACCCTCAACTTGAAAACTCAGTCAGGCATTGTGTTACTCTATTAAAGCAAGAATCTTGCTGGTCTCCACGTGACCGAGTCCTCGCTTCTCGCTCCGTAGGAGCTAACTGCTTTGCATGAGCCTCACCCCGTGTCGACTGACCTTTCTTTCAACTCCGCAAAAAACTTGCCAATCGCTTCCCACATCTGGGTGCCGCCGGACAAGCCGTGCCAATGCGTGCGGATCAATCCGACCAACTTGTAACACTCGTCAATCGGCAGCAGATAATATTCCGAAGCGCCGCGCACACGATTTACCAACAAGGCCTCAGTGTCCGGCTCCATCTCCTGCAACACTGGGTTGCTTTGCAGGATTTCATCCCAGGATTCAAAGTCGAGCAGCGACTCGGTAGCCCCGGCCGGACTCGGATAAAGCGCGATCACTTTTCCCGCCGCACTGCTATGAAAAAAGAATGCCATGCTGATCGGAATCAGCAGGCTTTCCCATTGGGCATCCGTCATCTGAAAATTGGAAAGGTAAAGTATGCGCCGAGGCACGCGACGGTATTTAGTGTTTGCTTTGCCGCTGAAAAGAATGGCGCAAGCCTGGCAGGCACAAACCATTTGGCGAGTAGCAGGTTCAACCAGATGCTCGTGATCGGCGGCAACTTCGGCGCTGCACATTTCACAGCGCTCGATGACGGCTCGTTGGCGTACGAACCGGCGCAAAACAGCGAAGGGAGTCTGGCGATTGCCGATTGCCGATTGCGGATTGCCGATTTCGGAATCATCGTTTCGTGATTGTTTGACATATCGTTCATCGCTTCGCGTCGAATGGCTCGACTACGACCAACTACTTCGAGTCAGACTCCAATCGGCAATCGGAATTCGGAAATCCGCAATCCTTCAGGCTGGCGGCATGCTTGGGCCGCCTGAGTCTGACTCCACATCATCAGGGTTGATCGTGGTGGAGTCTCTGGCCGTTGACGTGCCCGCAGGACGATCTGCGCGCGTCGTTCCCGTTTCCTCGCGTCCCGGTTCCTTTCCGTCCTCTTCCTTTATGTCCTCGCCTTTCTCGTACACCGGGCGTATGTGTCGGTCCCGAAGTACCTTCGTTTCCCATTGTCTTCTCCTCCTCGTTGACACGTTAACATGCCGTGCCAATTGCCGATCGAATCAGGCTGTCTCGGCGCCATTCTGCCAGAGCGATGCACCTGACGATGATCCCGAAACCGACAATTGGCAATCGGCAATGCCTGTACTACAGTTCGGGGGTAAAGCCACCTTCGCCCGCCCTTGCTCGAACAACAACGGGAACGGCTCAAGGTGGAGATCCGGTTGATCCAATCCGCGCCCCGCGCGGATCACATCGTATTGCTGCCGGCATTGGGGGCAAACAAGATTCGTTAGTTCAAGATGCGCGCCTTTCAAAGGCTGACCGCATCCGGGACAATTGTTACCGTAAGCGTAGAACGATTCTCCCAAGCGGCAGAAAAGGATCGAGCGCCCGCCCACTTCCTTCATCTGAATCGACTGCTGGCCAAGCGATGCAAGTTCGGCTACCTCTTCCCAGCGCCGGCTTTACCATTGCCGTTGCCATTGTTGGATGTCCATTGCCGCCATTGCCGCCATTGCCCGTGCGACTTTCCTATTTGCACGAAGCCTGTGGCAGATGGCTGTTCCGCCACGCCCTCCGCCTCGATCGCCACCACGTCCGGCGCCGCAGCGTAGATCGCTTCTTCAATCGCCAGCTTGAGAGTCATCGCTGATGACGGACAACTCTTGCAACTTCCCTGCATTCGCAGACGCACCACTCCGTCAGTGATCCCGAGCAACTCCACATTGCCGCCATGCGAGTCGAGATAAGGCCGCACTTTGTCGAGAGCCTGCGTCACCCGAGTCTCAAGCGGAAGAGGATGCTGTCCGTAGAGCAGCAGCAAACTCCCGACCAGATCGTCAGCCGCGAAATTTATCAAAGATCGCATAGCCTGCTTCTCCCGACTCAGCAACGATCTCCATCATTCGTTCGATGCCGGCGCCGTGAAATTCCATCAATGCCTGCACCAGCGCCAGGCACTGGCCCGCGCCTCAGGGTCAGGCAAGTTTTCGATCTTGCGGATCAGTCCTTCGATCTGTTCCATCGATTGCGGCAAGTCGTTCTTCCTCCGGAAGATTGTAGCCGCGGATAAACGCGGAGTTACGCGGATCTGAGAAAAGAGCCGATAATGACTAGAGCAATTACTTTCACCTGTCTGATCCGCGTTCATCCGCGTAATCCGCGGCTCGACTTCTTACTTCACCATTCCAAACATCGGCGAATGGTGTGTCTCCAGCACCTTGCCGTTGCCCAGATACATGTGAACGCCGCAAGGCAGACACGGATCGAAGCTTCGCACCGCGCGCATGATGTCGATGCCCTTGAAATTGTCGGGGCCGTTCTCTTCAAAGATCGGCGTGTTCTGCACCGCATCCTCGTACGGACCGGGCGTGCCGTAAATATCCCGCGGATTTGCGTTCCACGGAGTCGGCGGATACGGATGGTAATTTGCGATCTTGCCATCGCGAATCACGACGTGATGCGAGAGCACGCCGCGCACGGCTTCGTGGAAACCGCAGCCAATCGCTTCATCCGGCACCTTGAATTCCGACCACGTTTTCGTTCGTCCCGCATGCAGCTCTGCCAGTGCCTGCTCGGCGAAATAGAGCGCGCACGCGGCCGCATAAGCCTGGAAATAAGTACGCGCGCGATCGCGTTCGATCGCGTTGCTCCACTTCGGAATCTTCCACTCAAACTCGACTTCGGGCTTCATCGCCGTCTTTGGCAGTAGATCTTCACGCTGTTGCCGGTTGCCTTGACGTAGCCGATGTCTACTTTGCCGGCGAGCGCCGTCGCCCAGAAACGCGCGATTGGACCACCGCCGGTATCGAGCGCGAGATATTTCTTGTCGCCCTTTTCACCTTCGTGATACCAGCGCGGCGACATCACCCACGTGTAGTTGTTGTCGAAGTCGCGTTTCTGCGGACGCGGAATGGTTGTTTGATTCCACGGATGTCGTCGATCGACCGGATTGCCGAGCGGATCGTTCTTCACAAACGTCTCAGAACTTTCCCAGTCGTCGTAGTAAGAACTGCCGAGCAGAATGCGAATGCCGAGATTGATGTCGACCAGATTGGTCGTCACTAACTTACCGTCGACGACCACGCCCGGCGTGACGTACATCGCGTTGCCCCACTCGTTCATGTTCTTGTAGGTGTAATCGCAGACGTGCCGGATCCTGGAACGATCCCCAGCAGCCAAGCAGAATGCGACGCTGGCCAACCTTTTCGTAACCGGGCAATGCTTCGTACATGAAGTCGAAAAGATCGTCGTGCAGCGGCACGACCTTCTTCATGAACTCGCAATAACGCATCAGCCTGACGAGGTAGTCGGTGAACAACTGGATCGTCGGCACCGTGCCAACGCCACCGGGATAAAGCGTTGAAGGATGAACGTGCCGTCCTTCCATCAAGCAAAACATCTCGCGCGTGTAACGGCTGACGTGCAGCGTCTCGCGATAAAATTCGCCGCTGAACGGATTCAACGCCGTCATGATGTCGGCGATGGTGCGATAACCGTGGTCGGCAGCGTGCGGAGCTTCAGTCGTCTTCGCCTTTTCCCAAACGCTCGGGTTTGTTTCCTTGACCATCTGCTCGCAGAAGTCAACGCCGACCAGATTGTCCTGGAAGATGTTGTGGTCAAACATGTACTCGGCAGCTTCGCCGAGATTCACGATCCACTCGGCCATCGCGGGCGGTCTAACGTTGAAAGCCATGTTCTGCGCGTAGGTGGCGCAGGTGGCGTGGTTGTCGCCGCAGATGCCGCAGATGCGGCTGGTAATGAAGTGTGCATCACGCGGATCTTTGCCTTTCATGAAAATGCTGTAGCCGCGAAAGATCGACGACGTGCTGTAACACTCCGCGACCTCGCGATTCGCAAAGTCGATTTTTGTGTAGATACCGAGACTACCGACGATGCGAGTAATCGGATCCCAATTCATGTCGACGAGAGTGCGCGGCTTGGTTGGAGTCTTGGTAACTGTTGTGGTTGCTACTCATGACGCTCGCTCCTTTATCTGCAATGGCGGTGCGGTTGATAGCCGGTCGTCAGTTCGGGACGATTGTGCCGCCACTTCGGTTCTTTGTTGACTGTTGCGTTGGTCATGCTGCGCAGTTTGCGAATCGCCGCGCCATAAATGCCGATCGCCGATGCAGAAATCTTGGCGCCCGGCGGCTCATCCATGAACGGCATGAACTTGTCCGGGAAACCCGGCATTGTGCAGCCGATGCAAATGCCGCCAACATTCGGACAACCGCCGATGCCCGCCATCCAGCCGCGTTTCGGCACGTTGCAGTTGACCACCGGTCCCCAGCAACCGAGCTTCACGATGCACTTCGGCGAGCCGTACTCGGTCGCGAAGTCTCCCTGCTCGTAATAGCTGCCGCGGTCGCATCCTTCGTGCACTGTTTTTCCGAACAGCCACGTCGGACGCCCGGCGTCGTCGAGTGGAATCATCGGCGCCAGTCCAGCGGCGAGGTAGAGCAGATACAGCACCGTCTCCATGAAATTGTCCGGCTGAACCGGACAACCCGGAACGTTGACAATCGGAATGCCTGCCTTCGATTTCCAATCCCAACCAAGATAATCGGCGAGGCCCATGCAGCCGGTCGGATTTCCTTCCATCGCGTGAATGCCGCCGTAAGTGGCGCAGGTTCCAATCGCAACGACCGCCAGCGCTTTCGGAGCAAGGCGGTCGATCCATTCAGTTCGTCGTAATCGGCTGGCCGGTCATCGCATCCTGGCCCATCGCCGCCCAGTAGCCTTCGCCACTAAGATTCTCGTTCGGAATAGAACCCTCGACAACCAAGACAAAAGGATCGATCAAACCCTGTTCGGCCTGATAGAAATACTTCATGAAGTCGTCGCCGACTTCATACGCAAGTACCGGATTGTGCAGGTGCACTGTTGGGAGTCCCGGAATTGCCCCCATCACCACGTCTTCAACGCTTGGCTGAGTCGCAGCAGTGATCGAAACCGAATCGCCGTCACAACCCAGTCCCGCCGTAATCCACACGATATGAACATCCTTGACCGCCGGTGGCCGCTGCGTGATACGACCATACGGGGCAGTTTCTGCCGCCATAGGTTTCATCTCCTTTCTTAGTCGCGATTGATATGGTGGGCCTGAGCTGTAGCAACGGCAATTGGCGCTACAGTGGACCGCTGCAAGGCATGTACCTGTCAATTGCCAGGTACGATTGACGTGCAGGTTAACGGATACGAAGTCACGATGCTCCGCAAGCTCAGCACGCAATCAGTTTATGTCGTAGGGACCTACAGTAGACACTCCTCCTGTCAGGGAGGGCGGATTATGTCCGTCGTACATAGTGTCTATTCGTAGACCTACGTATTTAATTTGACGAAGCTACGTAGTTTTCTGTCTTTGTGTTGGCAACTGAGTCGCTAATCATCGATCGAGACGATTCCGCGGCGCAGGGCGAATCGGATGAGTTCGGCCTGAGTGTGGAGGTCGAGTTTGTGCATGAGGTTTGAACGGTGAGTTTCCGCGGTGCGACCGCTTATTCCCAGACGTCCCGCTATTTCGGCGCTCGTGTGGCCTTCGGCGGCAAGATGCAAGACTTCTTTTTCGCGAGTTGTAAGCGTTTCATAACGATCCAGCGTGGTGGCTTTTGCCTTTTGCTGATAAACCTCGATGGCGCGATCGGATAGCGGCGGACTCAAATAGCGGCGACCGGCCGCAGCTTCACGAACCGCATGCACCAGATCGTCCGAACTCGAATCCTTCAACACGTATGCCGATGCGCCGCTGCCAAGAGCCTCAAGCACGTAAGCCTCGTTGGAGTACATCGAAAGAATAACGACTTGCGTATGCGGCGAGCACTTCTTGATTTGCGGGTCACGTCGAGGCCGTTCAGCCCGGGCATCATCAAATCAAGCACCAGTACCCGCGGACTCAATAGCTTCAACACGCTAATCGCCTGCAGCCATCGCCGCCTCGCCCACCACTCTGAAAGTCAGGCTCGGCTTCCAGCAATGCTTTCAGGCCCTGGCGAACGACCTGATGATCGTCGGCGAGCACAATTGTGGTTCTGTCTGCTCTGCCATTCGCTCATTCCTCTATTGCGCGTCTCGATGCTGAATTCGGTGCCAGTCAGCAATCGCTCAATTCAGCAGTCAAACGCGTGCCGCTCCCGGCCGTGACTCGACAGTCAACTGCCCGTCCAGCAAGCACAACCCGCTCGCGCATTCCCGCCAAACCACTGGTTTCGCTCGCCGTAAGCACGGACTCCACATCGAATCCGCTGCCGCGATCCTCAACCTCTATTAAAAGAGTCTGCCGATGTGTCGAAAGTCGCACCGTCGCCTCGGACGCATGGCATGGCGGGCAACGTTCGTCAACGCCTCCTGCACCAGACGATAAGCCGCTGTTTCGACCTCCGGTGCGAATCTTCTTCTTTTCCAGTCCGCTGTGTTTGAAGTTTACTCGCACCTGCGTTTGCGCTGTGTAGTGTTCGATATGCCACAACAGCGTCGGCAGCAAGCCAAGATCATCCAGCATCGCCGGCCGTAGATCGAGAGACAGTTTTCGCACTCGCGCCATCAGATCATTGACCAGCGCTCGAGCCTGATCGAGGCTGGCGCCAACTTCGTGAGCAGGCAGGCGCGACCCAATTTCGAGACTTCAGCTTGAGTCCGGTCAAAACCTGGCCGATCTCGTCATGCAATTCCAGAGCAATCTTACGGCGCTCGGCCTCCTGCACTTCCATTAACCGGCGCGATAGAAACTTCAGACGCTCCGCATACTTCACGAACGGAAGCTTCTGCACGCTTGAGTTCGGAAATATCGAAAGCTACGCCGTGAATAAACCACGGTTGACCATCCTCATTGCGAACCATCTTGGCTTCACAGTGAAACCAAACTACGCGACCATCGCGAGCGAGAACTCGATAGAGAGACTTCAACGGTTGCCCGAATGAAACAACTGCGCCGCTTCAACACTCCAGCGAGCTTTGTCGTCCGGATGAATTTGCTGGTACCAACGAACCGGATCGTTGAGCCATTCTTCCTGGGAAAACCCCAGATCGCTTCGATCTGCGGGCTGACGTAGGCTTCGCCGATGCCTTTATCGAGAAAGGCCATGAAAACGACTGCCGGAATTTGTTCGACCAGTGTTCGATAGCGGGCGTCGACTCTCAGGCAACGCGACACCGGCTGATCCGGTCGTCTTGAAGAATGAAGTCAGGTTGTGTTCTGACGGTGAATCGACAAAGGGAAAGGAAGCAGCGAGTTCCAGCAGGATGCTTTCAGCCTCGCTCAACTCACATCTGGCTCGTTCAGCGCTGATCGCTTTCGGAAGTTCAATCTGTTAAGTCGAAAGTATGCGTTGCCATTCGTCGATCTTACTGGAATGCTTATCTGCTCGGCTCTTGATGTTACGTCGTCGCCAGGCGGGCTCTTTATTCAGAGATGCCTGCGTAAATTTTCGCAACGCGTGAATCGCTTTGCCGTAAGTCATCACTGCGTGCGAAGACAATAACGAACCCGGGGGCTGATTCATGAACGGCATGAACTTATCCGGGAAACCCGGCATCGTGCAGCCGATACAAATGCCACCGACGTTTGGACAGCCGCCCATTCCATTTATCCATCCGCGCTTGCCGACATTACATTGGACCACCGGCCCCCAGCATCCGAGCTTCACTATACAAGTCGCGCGATCCATACTCCTCGGCAAACTCGCCTGCTCGTAATAGCCGCCGCGATCACAACCTTCATGCACCGTTTGACCGAAAAGCCAGGTTGGACGCAGCGCTTCGTCGAGTGGAATCATCGGCGCGCGACCCGCCGACTGATACAAGCAGATAAAGCAACGTCTCCATGAAGTTGTCGGGAAGCACCGGACATCCGGGAACACAGACAATCGGGATGCCTGCTTTCGATTTCCACTCCCAACCCAGATAATCAGCAAGGCCCATGCAGCCGGTTGGATTTCCTTCCATCGCATGAATGCCACCATAGGTGGCGCATGTGCCGGCAGCGACCACGGCCCACGCTTTTGGAGACAAGCTGTCGATCCATTCACACGTCGTGATGGCTGGCCGGTTTCTCGGTTTGTTCCAAAGGCAGCCCAATAGCCTTCGGCTTTATTGTTTTCGTTTGGTATCGATCCTTCAATCACCAGAATAAATGGTTCGATCTTTCCTTCTGCTCCTCATAGAAGAGCTCCATAAACTCTTCGCCATTTTCATAAGCGAGGAACGGATTATGGAAATTCACTTTGGGAATTCCGGGAATCCCGCCGAGCAGCACCTCTTCGAGACTTGGTTGCGTGGCCGCGGTGATCGCAATCGTATCGCCATCACAACCAAGACCGGCGGTGATCCAGAGAACGTCGATCTCTTTGATCGATCCTGCTTTGGTAGTGGTGTTGAGGGATGCCATCATTCTAATGTCGACGAGGTGTCGTCTATGAACGATTAGGCCAGGAGTTCAATTAGATAAATCAACATTAGAATCCTTTGCGGATGCGTCGAGGAATCAGCCCGGCTGGAAGCTTACTTATGCTGCCTCCTCGGCGAGGATTCTCTGCTTTCATGTTCTGGAACCCATTTCTTTCTGTTCCAGCCGCCCACTTCTAGACCGTCAACCTGCAATAAAGGATGCAGTGACAAATAGTGGAAGCGGTTCGGCTGTTTAGCTCTTAAGTTAGCCATTCGAAGCTGAACCATTTCGTTGACGATGTCAGGGTAACAACCCTAAACTTCTTCTCAGCCCAGGCACTCAGACCAAGCTTGGGCATTTCTCACGTTGTTAACCTTTAATCCTCGCGAGCCACATACACCCCGCTAATCGCTATCTTGCTCGCGCTGAACCGCTTAGTAGGCCGATCCTACTCTTCTGCGTTAAGACCGATCCTTACATTCTGCTGTCGAAGAAAGATCCTCATGTTCAAATCCGCAGACTTCGGTTGAGATAAACACCTTACTGAAACCATGCGAGTTCAGAAGAGCAAACTGTTGTTAATGGCTGTGATCTCTGCCTGGCTGATTGGAGTCGGGGGAGGTTTGGGCGTTCTCTCGAACTACGCAAACGCTCCAGGCATTGCCGGGTCGCCTCCTCAAAAGTGGCCCGCCGAGAGCCGCCTCCTCCGCTCCACTAATCGTGCCACGCTCGTCATGTTGGTTCATCCCCACTGCCCATGCTCGCGCGCGAGCATGGGGGAATTAGCGCGACTCATGGCCCAAAGTGAAGGTCGAGTGACAGCATACGTGCTCTTCGCCAAGCCAGCGAATTTTTCAAAAGATTGGGAGCAAACCGACTTGTGGTCGATCGCTGGAGGTATCCCGGGAGTGACAGTAATGCGCGACGATGATGGTGTCGAAGCTCATCGTTTCCACGCCGCAACCTCGGGTCAGACGATCCTCTACGACGAAGCGGGAACCTTGCGCTTTAACGGCGGCATTACGGCGGGACGCGGTCACGAAGGTGATAACAACGGCCGCAGCGCCATTGTCTCACTTCTCATTTCTAACAAAGCCGAACATACACAAACGCCAGTCTTCGGTGTGCGCTCTTTGCGCAGGATGAGTGTCCGGACGGAAAGGAGGTCGGCGATGCATCAGGCAGCAACTGACTTAGATTCTCGAGAGTCCACTGAGCAGTGGGCCAAGGATTTCTTTAGCGAACAACAGCAAAGGACCTTCAAGCTCACCGACCGGATGTTCGCGGTCTTAATGGCGGTCCAGTGGATCGCTGGTATTGCCGCTGCCCTTTGGATCTCGCCATGGACCTGGACAGGTCAATACAGTCAGACGCACATCCACGTTTGGGCTGCAGTTTTCCTCGGAGGCGCTATCAGCCTCTTTCCGATCATTCTTGTCCTAAAGCGCCCGGGACACGCTTCAACTCGCTATGTAATTGCGATTGCTCAAATGCTGATGTCCGCCCTCCTCATTCATCTGACAGGCGGACGGATCGAGACGCATTTCCACGTATTCGGCTCATTGGCTTTTCTTTCATTCTACCGCGACTGGCGCGTGCTTGTTCCGGCGACAATAGTGGTAGCCGCAGACCACTTGCTTCGCGGAGTCTTTTGGCCGCAATCAGTCTACGGCGTACTCGCGGTCAGTAACTGGCGGTGGCTCGAACACGCAGGATGGGTCTTGTTTGAAGATACTTTCCTCTACCTGGCAATTCTGCGCAGTGTAGCTGACATGCGGAACAACGCTGAGCGCATGGCCGAGGTCAGGACTCTGAACGAGGGCCTCGAACGTCACGCCACACAGCTTGCCGTCGCCAACCGCGAATTAAAAGACGAAATCACTGAGCGCAAGAAAACGGAAGACGCGTTGCGCACCGCAGAAGAGAAATATCGCAGCATCTTTGAGAACTCCGTCGAAGGTATCTTCCAGTCCACACCTGGCGGGGAGTTTATTTCTGTCAACCCAACGATGGCCCGCATTTATGGCTATACTCCCCCGAAGAAATGATTGCCGAGCACACGGACATTGAGCAGCGACACTACGTGGAGCCAGCGCGTCGCGCGAAGTTCAAACGCTTGCTTGAAAGCCAGAGCTTCGTACAAGGATTTGAATCCGAGGTTTTTCGTAAAGATCAGACTACGTTTTGGGCTTCTGAGAATGTGCGAGTGGTTCTCGACGATGCCGGCGAAGTGGCTTACTACGAAGGCACAATCGAAGACATTACCGAACGCAGGCGCGCTGAGGAGGCACTTCGTGAGAGTGAGGACCGACTGCGACAGGCACAGAAAATGGAAGGTATCGGTCAATTGGCCGGCGGAATGGCCCATGACTTTAACAACATCTTGACCGCCATTTGCGGTTACTCCGATCTCACCTTGCGTCGTCTCCCATCGGACCACCCTTTGCGGCGCAACCTTGAGGAGATCAAGAAAGCTGGTGACAGGGCTGCGTCCTTGACGCGTCAATTGCTGGCTTTTAGCCGCAAGCAGATACTACAACCCAAAGTGATCAATCTGAACGTCGTCGTCCCTGAGATGGACAAGATGCTTCGGCGTTTGATAGGAGAGGACCTCGACCTGCTCACCGTATTAGATCCAACCCTGGGGACTGTGAAAGCCGATCCCAGTCAAATCGAGCAAGTCATTCTTAACCTGGCAGTCAACGCGCGAGATGCAATGCCTAAGGGCGGTAAACTAACAATCGAGACGGCCAATGTTTATCTCAGCGAAGAGTATGCCTCTGAACATATCGCCGTCCGGTCTGGGCATTATGTGATGTTAGCCGTAGCGATAACGGATGCGGAATGAATCAGGAGACCCAAAAGCGAATCTTCGACCCGTTTTTCACAACCAAGGGAGTGGGGAAAGGGACAGGACTCGGGTTATCCACCGTCTACGGGATCGTAAAGCAAAGTGAAGGTAATATCTGGGTTTACAGCGAGCTCGGAAAAGGCACTACCTTCAAGATTTATTTGCCACGGTTTGATGAAGTTGTGGAGGATCCGCAAGAAGTCGGCGTCGATACTCATCTATCATTGGGAGGGGAGATAGTGCTGCTGGTAGAAGATGAGGAGATGGTGCGACAGATGGCGCGCCAGATTCTGGAGATGAACGGCTACGATGTCCTGGAAGCGCGTCATGGTAAGGAAGCGCTGATTGTATCCGAGCAGCATAAAGGGCACATCGACTTGATGGTTACCGACGTCGTAATGCCGCAGATGGGTGGACGAGAGTTAGCCGAACACATGGCGCTCTCGCGTCCGGAAACCAAAGTGCTTTTCCTGTCAGGCTACACGGATCATGCGATAGTTCATCACGGTGTGTTAGACGACGATGTGAACTTCCTGCAGAAGCCATTCACGACGGATGCATTTGCCCAGAAGGTTCACGAGGTCTTGAGTTTGGAGCCTGCCCTCAAATAGCGGACGAAGCGGCCAAGTTAGAAAGTGAAACCGATTTTCCCTATCTCATTTTCCATTTCTTATTGGTGGATTCAACTTAGAAGTGCAACTCAAACAGCGCGCTGTTACCCTGAGCGCCGAAGGCGCGAAATAAGGTAGCCAGGGGCGAGCGCTGAGCGACGCGAAGCGCGTAGCCCCTGGATACTCGTTAGAGTAAGAACCGTGAGCACTGAAAGTGCGACATAAGACTGCTGCGTCTGAATGCTATGTCGCTCTTTCAGAGCTCAACACCTAATCCAACAAATCCAGGGGCTGCGTGCTTCGCTGCGCTCAGCCCTTGCCCCTGGCTACCTTATTTCGCGCCTTCGGCGCTGCGCTGGATGACATTCGGTCGCTCACTGATTGGACGTTCAGTTGCATGGCTGATGGAAACCCCAGGGTCGCTGCCCATGGGCTGGAATTGGCAACGCTTTCAGCGTTGATCGGCCAATCACCAATCGACAATGGGCAATCGATCTGGCTTCCGTTCAGCGACAAGGCGTAGAATAGCCGCCACACCAGAAGGGAGATGACAACATGAGCGATCTAAATCAATCGGAGTTACTAACTCAGATACTGGAACCCTCGACAGCGAAGACCGCCGAGCTACCCCGCATTCTCCCGGGCGCTGAAAAACAAAAAAAAAAGACTTTCAAACGGTCAGCCAGGGCCGGATGATTGGCATGATTGCCGCTAATGCTCCGCTTGACGAAATTCTCAAAAGCCTTGTGCTGTTGATCGAAGCGCAGGCGTCCGGATGCTCTGCTCAGTGTTACTGCTCAGCGACGACAGCAACCACGTTCGGCACGGCGCAGCGCCGAGTTTTCCGACGATTACGTGAAGGCGATCGACGGAGCTCCGATTGGACCGAAGCATGGCTCGTGCGGGACGGCGATGTACCGGGGCGAGCCTGTGATTGTCAGCGACATTCTTGACAGACCCTTTGTGGGAGGATTATCGCGATCTGGGTTCGGCGAGTCGCCTGCGGGCTTGCTGGTCCACGCCGATTTTGTGGGGGCGTAGCAATTTGCTTGGCTCGTTTGCGATGTATTACCGCCAGCCGCGCACGCCGACGGGTGACGAGGCGGGTTTGACGGACATTCGCCACGCGCATTGCCGGCCTGGCCATCGAGCATCAGCTAGCGAGAGAAGTGCTGGCGCGAACAAAAGCTGAATTAGCGAAAGCCACTCAGGTGGCTAGTACCGGCGAGGCAGCAGTCTCGGTCGCTGACAAGATTACCGATCAGCTCAAGGCGATTGTGACTAATGCTGACAAGTGTATCGGGTTGCTGAACGAAGATAAGCCCGAGCTTGGGCTCTCTCCGAGAAGCTCTCAAGCACATCGCCGGCGATGGGCGCCACGCTCTCGAGACCATTAGCATCGCATCCGCAAATAACTATCGAGTCAAGTCCAAAGTCCAAGCTCCCCCAAGGTCCAATGTCCAAAGTCCAAGGTTCCAAGGTTCCAAGTTGTCATGCTTCAGGTCTACGCAGGTCGAACACCAATCGGTCAATCGTCAATCGCCAATCGTCAATAGTGATCGGGTCACGTACTCGGCAGCGGTAGCGACCTGGGCTCACTCTAATCGACAACTGCGCCAATCGGCAATCGCCAATCGCCAATCGGCGACTAGCTCCATTGAGTGATCCAGCTAGCAAACGCGAGCCATGCGTCGGTGTTTCCGATTATCAGCCGGAGTGGTTGCGACAAAACAATCAACGCACCGCCGAGAACAGTTGCACGATGAGGTCGGCCGCGCGAAATAGAAACGTCTCTCATTAACACCGGGCTTTAGCCCGGTGAAAAAGCGCGTTGCACCGAACCGTTTTAACGGTTTTTCCTCTGCGCTTCGAATGAAAAACCGTTGAAACGGTTTCCAGAGTTTTCATTGTGCACAACACTGCCACCGGGCTAAAGCCGCAGGTGTGAATGAGAGCAAGGGCATCGGTATTCGTGAAGTTTCGTGTCGTTTTGTGGATCGTCCTATGGCCCGCGCTAAATCGATCCAGACCAACACGAAGTGTCACGAAGGCGCCCGTCCACAAAGGGAGCAATCAATTTTGCCTGAGACTCAATTGCCATCAGAAATCAGCAATCCTCAATCCCGTTCAACCACTGTTTCTTGATATTCTCCTTTACACTGCCTTCTAATCCAATTTGACCCGGCTCGCGATGCTTACCTAAATGACCACGCAGATCGCTATCGTCCTTGTTTGTTGTTTGTGGCGCTTGTCCTCTTTGCCATCGAGCGTATTCCTATCGAAATCGTCTCGATCGTGCTGGTGATGGCCCTGATCATCACTCGCACACTCACTGTGACCGAGGCGTTTGCAGGTTTTGGCAACGACATAGTCATCACCATCGCCGGCCTGTTTATTCTGACGGGAGGACTGGCCAAGACCGGTGTGGTCGATGTCGTCGGCAGACGTTTGCACCGATTCGCCGGTGACAGTGAGTTTCGCATTACCGCCTTGATCATGGTCGCGGCCGCGCTCTCCGCCGCTGTCATGAAAAACACAACTACGACGGCGATGTTTCTTCCGGTGGTCTTGGGCATTGGCGCACGGAGAAACATCAGCCCTTCAAAACTACTGATCCCGCTTGCTTTCGGCGCCATTCTCGGCGGCACCTGCACCTGATAGGAACGTCCACCAACCTGGCGGTCAGTGGCGCCTTGCCTCGTTACGGTATGGAGCCGTTTTCGATGTTTGAGTTGACCAAAGTTGGCGTGCCGATTGTCGGTGTCGGCATGCTCTACATGTTGCTGATGGGCCTCCGCCTCTTGCCGCGACGGGAATCAGCGAAGTCTCTCACCGAGCAATATCACGTGCGGCAGTACATGACCGAAGTAATAGTGTTGGACGACTCACCGCTGATTGGTAAGACGCTCGCTGAGGCCCGTATCAGCGATGATCTTGATCTTACGGTACTGGGAATTTTGCGCGGCGCCGAACAATACAGGATTGCGCCGCACCCTCACGAACAAATCAAGGCTGACGATCTGTTGTTGGTTCAGGGCCGGGTGGAAGACATCCTTAGAGTAAAGAGCGAAGCGGGCATTGAGATCAAGGCGGACTTTACTTTGAGCGACGCGCTCCTTGAAGGAAGCGATGTCGAACTATTCGAGGCCATGGTGCCGAAAGGATCGGATTTCATCGGTCGTACCTTGAAACGTCTCCAGTTTCGCAGGCGTTATCAACTTGTGGTACTGGCAATCAATCGACATGGAGTGAATCTGCTTTCAAAATTGAGCAAAGTAAGGATAAGGTTTGGTGACGTGCTGTTAATGCAGGGAAACCGCGAGCACGTTGAAAGTATTGCCGCTGATGACCAGATACTGCTGCTGGAAGAAATCTCTGAACGTCAGTCGCGGCCGGCAAAAAGGCGTTGGGCGCTGCTTGCCTTTGGAGTATTTCTCTTTTTCTCGGTCACCCACCTGGTGCCCTTGCCGGTCGCCGTTCTTTTTGGGGTATTGATTCTTTTGGCCAGTCGATCACTCCGGACGTCTGAGATTTACGAGATGATCGAATGGCGGCTGATTATTCTGATTGCCTGCATGATGAGTTTTGGTCTGGCGATGGAAAAGACCGGCGCCGATCATGTACCTTGCAGATTTTATCGTCAGCGGCACCGGACATTACGGCCCCATAGCGGTGCTGGCCGGGTTCTTCATCATGACGGTTGCGCTGACGCAGCCGATGTCAAACCAGGCTGCGGCTCTGGTCATGCTGCCGATCGCGGTAAAGTCTGCGCTTGCGTTGGGCTTGAATCCCAGGACGTTTGCGGTAGCCGTAACCTATGCAGCCTCCTGTTCTTTCCTGACACCACTTGAGCCCGCCTGCGTCCTTGTTTACACGCCGGGACGTTATCGATTTTTTGACTTTGTGAAGGTAGGTTCGATCCTGACGATCGTTGTGTTTGCGATTGTGATTTGGTTGGTGCCCATCTTCTGGCCACTGAAACCTAAGTCTCAGGTCTCAGGTTTCAGGTTTCAGGTTTCAGGTTCCAGGTTTTAGGTTCCAGGTTTGGTTTCGGGTTTCGGGTTAGGATCTTAGGTTTCGGGTGGCGGGTCTCAAGTTTACGGCGATTTTTTTTTTTGTATTTATTTTATTGATTAATGGTAAAAATTGTTCGCCCAACATTAAACCCCCCCCCCCCCCCCCCCCCCCCCCCCCCCCCCCCCCCCCCCCCCAAAAAAAAAAAAAAAAAAAAAAAAAAAAAAAAAAAAAAAAAAAAAAAAAAAAAAAAAAAAAAAAAAAAAAAAAAAAAAAAAAAAAAAAAAAAAAAAAAAAAAAAAAAAAAAAAAAAAAAAAAAAAAAAAAAAAAAAAAAAAAAAAAAAAAAAAAAAAAAAAAAAAAAAAAAAAAAAAAAAAAAAAAAAAAAAAAAAAAAAAAAAAAAAAAAAAAAAAAAAAAAAAAAAAAAAAAAAAAAAAAAAAAAAAAAAAAAAAAAAAAAAAAAAAAAAAAAAAAAAAAAAAAAAAAAAAAAAAAAAAAAAAAAAAAAAAAAAAAAAAAAAAATCTGAAGTCCGACGCTCCCAAAGCTCACACCCATCACCGAGCCGGCCATGCTTAACCAACATGCGGCCAAGCTCGAAGCGGCCACTCATATGTTTTGGGGCCCGTCGCTATCGCCTGACGATAGACTTCCTCGACACTCTTATCGTCCTTCGCCTCTTCAAACAATTGCGCGAGCGAGCGGTACGCCGGTAACAGCTCCGGTTTCAGTTTGATTGCGTGACGGAAGGCGGCGATGGCTTCGGCGCGACGCTTCTCGTCGCGCTTCAAGGCTTCGCCCAGTAGCCCGTAGGCTTCGGCGGAATTCTGATCAAGCTCCAAAGCTTTCCGTGCAGCAGCAATCGCTTCATCTGTAGCTCCGCGTCTACCGTCAACATCTCACTTCAGCAGGTAAATCTCTTTGAGTCGCACTCTTGGAGCGAGAGGAATCGCCTTATCTAATGCCTCAGAGGCCGGCTTCAACTTCATCTGCCCTGAATACACAAGGCTTGTCATGCCGTGACGGCCGGTTATCGTTGGGACTGAAGCTCGGCTGCCTTAATTCAGTTCGCCAATGCTTCATTGACTTTCCTTGAGTTAAACGATTGTAGGCCGCTTGAAGTAGCTTGTCAGTTTCGCTTGCCTGGGCGAAATGCCGCTGAACCTGAAGTTCTTAACAATCTGAACCCGGATCGATTTCGCAGCGCTAAGACGGTATGCAGCTACTGTTAAGAATGCAGGCAACAGCAACGATGCCAAGTAGGAGTTTTAGACTTTTCATTGGCTGGCTGAATTTCATCTTAGGGCTAGCGCTCTATAGCCTCGAAAGGACTCGCATCCTTCAAAAACGACCAAAAAGCAATCGGCAATCCCTTACGGGTCACGACTGGGAGTGAGGTCAGTACCGGGAGCGGTAGCGACCGGGGCCTCGGTATCCGTGCGTTTGCGATAATCAATCCGAACTCACAACTTGCCAATCGGCAATCATGAATCGGGAACTACTTCATTACGATCACCGAATTCTCAAATCCTCTCTCGTCACTCTCACTACTCGGATTATCCGGATCAAGAATCCAATCACCATCGATGACGAATTTGTATGTGTACTTGCCAGGCGTTAAATCAATACGACATACCCATCCATCTCCTTCTTTTCCGCAGAGCAGTTGCGACTGATTAAATTCATTAAAGCTGCCGGCCACCGCCACCACTCTCGCATTCGGATAGCCTTTCAAACGAAACGTGGTACTCCCTTTCAGACTCGGTGCTGGCAAGACAAGTTTCTTCGCCGTTATTGATCGCCCACCGGACGCCGCAGTTCCCTCAATCGTCAGACTCTGCACTAATCCCTTGGCATCCCGAGTAAACCTAATCGGCCCGTTAACAGCAGTAATGATAAAACTGTCGGCCCACTTATCAGCCAATTGGCTTTTTGGCGAATGCGAGGGCTTGATCCAGAGCTCGTCCTTCTCCAGATAGACGTCGAGAATGAAGTTCTCCACCAAGCTCGGATCCGCTTCATACCGCCCAACATAATCCTGCAAGTTAACTGCCGGCTTCTGCTCCGGGCTGGTCGGCTTCTGCTCCGGAGTGGTTTGCGCGTTTGGGTTTGGCTTCTTCTCTTGGTGCTTTGCGCGTTAGCTTGTGCAACCCATGTGAAGCAAACCAACAAGCATATTGAGATTAGAGCATGTAACGCACTTCATCATTTGGCAATTCTCCCTTAGTGCCGCATTGAACTTTTCCAGTTATAACACCGCTCAATGATATCTCCGAAATCCACCCGCGGTAGCTGATGGGGTTGGATTCATCTGAATGCAACTTTCACTAAAAGCCAATCGTCAATTGGCAATTGGTGGGTTCAAGTTTGAAGTGCAAACTCGACAATAACTTGTTGTCTCATTCACACCGGGCTTCAGCCCGGTGACCCGCGCCCCCATTGCCGTTAACCGTTTTAACGGTTTACGAGTTCGGTATGAAACGGGCTGTGAAAACCGTTAAAACGGTTCAGAATTTCGTGTGTACAACCTGACACCGGGCTGAAGCCGCGGTGTGAATGAGACAAAGTCATGAGTAAAAGAAGAATCGTGTTGCACCCTCCAAATTGAATTCGCAATTGGCATTGGCAATTGGCAATCGGAAATCCAGCGGCTTAGCCTACCGGTGCGCGGTAAGTCTCTGACTTACCGCCAAGTCATATTTGGAATTCGCGGGGCTCAGCCCCGCACTTAGGTAGGAGCCCGGGCGTACGGTGAGTCGCAGACTTACCGCCCACCCAACCGGCGAAGCCTTTACTGATCATCACAGCTTCTTCTAACTGCATTCATCCTTTTACTGGAAGTAACGCGTTATCTCAGAGCCGATCCATTCTCCAACCGGGACGGAGACGCCGTTACCAATCATTCGGTAAGCATCGTTATAGCTTCCTGCAAAAGTGAATGTGTCAGGGACTCCCTGCAGCCGGGCGTATTCTCGAACCGTATATGGTCGCGCGCCGCTGCGGAAATCGTCGATCCGCAACGAGTCTCGTGCTCAGGTCTTTGGCGTAATGAGCAACGCAGGTAGGTGCAATGTCCCCGCGCGCCGGATCGCTGACAATCGGGCGATCACGATACTTGCCGGCTAGGCGACGACCCACATAGTCAGGGATGTGCGGAGTCGGATCGGGCTCAAGTATCTCTGCGAGTGTGACGGCCCTTTTGGCAGTAGGCTCGCGCCAAGCGAAGTTTCTTCGGCTACCGATTATGATCAGTCTGTCTCTCTTTTGCGGTAACCAAGTCGAAGATTTGACCGGACAGGCAACATGTACGTAGTAGTCCGGCAACTTCGTCATCGCTTCCATGACCACAGGGAATTTCTTCATGCCCGGAACATTCTCGACCACGTAAAGCTCGGGTCTTCGGATAGCAACGTGCCGGAAGAAATGCAGGAACAAATCGTCTCCGGTGCGCACACCGTGAATGTCACCGATCGGTGAATACTTTGTGCAGGGATAGGTCGCCACCATCACGTGGCATTCCTTTTCCGACTGAACGAGCTTCTTTGTGATGTCGCACTGGACGACTTCGTGAGAGAAGTTCCGACGCAAGGTGTCGCAACAGATAGCGTCGATCTCAAAGCTCTGCTGCAGTGTCAGACCGCCGGATTGGAGGCCGATGTCCATGAGCCCCGCGCCAGAGAAATAAGTATTAGTGAGTATTGGTTTCATCAGAGAAGGTCAGAGTATGTAAAGGCTACCCAGGCAAAGCTGTGACCAGCAAGTTTAGTTGAGTTACCGAGTACAGTGGAGCTCGGATCGTCTTGAAAGTCTCTTGTATCAGACCACTTTCTTCTCGCATCGCGCAAGGCGACTCCGCTACACTGCGGCCATGCCTCAATCCACAAGTGTCAAGTGGACTCGCGAACACGAGCTAATCGCATTGAATCTCTATGGCAAGCTGCCCTTTGGCCAATTTGATAAGGGTAATTCGGTCATTATCGATGTTGCATCGAGAATGGGACGCACACCCAGTAGTTTGGCAATGAAGCTTAGTAATTTGGCGTCTCTCGATCCCGTTCAGAAGGCGCGGGGAATAAAAGGACTATCAGGAGCGAGTAAACAGGATCGGGAAATGTGGAAGGAATTCCATTCCAATATCAATGAGCTTGCGCCTGAGAGCGAACAACTTCTGCACGATCTTTTCACGCACGATGATGAGCTGGAAGTTGATTTCTTAGAACGCGGCAAGGTTCGGGTTGAACCGACAACAAAAAAGATGGCGCCGTCAGGTCCGACTGAAGCTACTGCGCCGTAAGGGTAAGGCGGGGTCAACAATTCTTCCGGCAGACGGTACTTAACTCTTACGGAGTTCGTTGCTGCATTACGGGAATAAATGTGCCCAGGCTACTAGTTGCAAGTCATATTAAGCCTTGGCGCGATTTCCCTAACGAGCGTCTTGATCCACGCAACGGTCTTTGTCTTTCGAGTCTACATGATGCCGCTTTCGATGCAGGTCTTATGACTCTCGATTCGAAGTTCCGAGTCCTCTTAAGCCAGCGTCTCAGAAGCTTCCTACCCCAAAGTGCGCTAGAACAAAACTTCATTCCCTTTGAGGGTAGGTCGATTCGCCTGCCAGAGAAACTGAGTGAGCCAAGTCAGGAGTTTCTCTATTACCATCGTAAGAAAATCTTCATGGGCCGAAAGTGATCGCCCCCAACTTATTCTTAATGGTTTGCACTTAGTCAGCTTAGGGTAATCAACTCGGCCTCCTTTACCCGATAGGATCTACGGGAATCGATAAAAGGTTTGTTGCATTCGTTTGGAAACAGGGGCTATGCTTTGCGCCAGTGGTTGGTAATTCATTTGTTAGCATGATCCTAGGATTTTATGGCGTCCAATCCTGAAGAAGATCTAATTGCGCGAGCGAAAAGAGTCGCCGAGGGACTCGGAAAGCAATGGGACGAGCGTTTGGAGAGGCTGCTTCGGTTTTGCGCGCGCAATCCCGCCGCCTTTCCGACGCAAAGAGGGAAGAAGGCATTAGGATCGGCGGCAGAAGTCGAAGAGGGATATCTTAATAAATACGTCAAAAGGTACTATGCAGGAAGAGAACGTGTCATCGTCCTAAAAGATGTTAAGACGAAGCCCGATCCTGCGGTGGACGAAGTTTTGAAGGCTTATAAGCAGGTGCCACCAGAAGACCTAAATCGCATAGGGGAAGCACACCGTATGTCGATGCAAGCAGAAAATATTGTTGGCCAGCTGTTGGAAGCATACGTTGCAGATTTGCTCGAATCGAAAGGGTGGATTTGGTGCTGCGGAGAAACGATGAGATCCGTCGATTTTCTTAAAGATGGAGATGGAGGTGAAACAAGGTTACTACAAATAAAAAATAGAGATAACAGCGAGAACAGTTCGAGCGCGGCCATTAGAGAAGGGACGAAAATCGAAAAGTGGTATCGGTCAAATTCACGGACAGGCGAGACTCGATGGGAAGGACTCCTCAATACTGTGATACAGGTGAAGAGGAACGGTGCACCGAAGTGGGGTTTTACAAGTTTGTAGTTACGATTGCTGATACAAAGCCTCCAGTGGAGGAGCTACCACCGGAAGAGGTTGACGAATAAGAAGCTTCTAAGAATTCCCTCGCGCCATCGCGAATGGGAACAGTCCTTGGCTGGCCACTGCGTTCCTGCCCAGATATTCCCGCTCCCAACTTTCTTCATCAGTGTCAACGTAACGAGAATAAGGAAAGCCTTCTCGGTTTTCCTCGTCTTTTCCTTCGTCGTGCGCTAGAAGCGTTCTGCCTATTGCCTCTCCCAAGCTCGTTGGTACAGCGTTTCCAATTTGGCGGTATTGATTTATGACGGATCCAGCCAAGATCAAGGATGGAGGGAATTCTTGAATTCGTCGGTATTCTTGAACACTTAGAGGACGCTCTTCTTCTGGATGGGCGAGATCGGTCGCAGGCATTGCCGGATGCGTCACCAAGTGTTGGGGCAGGCTTGCTCCAACTCAGTCTCCGTAAAAAACCTGTCTTGCCACCACCAGCAAAAAAAGAATTGCCGAGAGCTTCTTGCTGAAGTTCCTTAGGCAAATGGCGCCAATTTTCACCCTCTTTAAGCATTCGATAAAACCGCAAACGCTTTTCAGGAAAACGTACATAATCACATGGCTCCCTCGGCAAGTCTTCTAGGGCATCCCTCAGTGTGCGCCACTTTGGCAACCCCCACTTCACATCGTCAGAATGCGTCGGGGTGAGGTACGGAAGTTTTTTCCCGTCCCGAGAAGATAGAATTACAACTCTTTCCCTAATTTGGGGTGATCCAAAATTAGCCGAGTTATAAAGATTGAAGCTAACGCCGTAGCCCGCCTCTCGAAGTCTGCTAAGAATAAAATATAAGGCACCACCTGGCTGTTCATCTGCGATAAGAGGAGCGAACTCAGACCCCCGTTGTGAATGAGGACGGTGTGTTAAGGGTGCGGACAGAAGTCCCCGCACGTTCTCAATAACGGCGTACCGCGGCCGCAATTCCAAGATAAGATCTACAAACTTGAGGAATACATTTCCTCGCTCGTCTTCGAAGCCTTTTCTTTTACCAGCAGTGCTGAACGCCTGACACGGAGGTCGCCAATATGAGATCAATTTCCCTTTCTGGTGGCAAATTGCATTCTCGCGAATTGAGCTTGCCGTGTAGCTTCTAATGTCGCCGATCAACGCAATATTAGGACGGTTTGCTCTGATGGTTTCGCGGATTACCGGTTCAATTTCAGAGGCCAGAACAGTCGGATATGCCCGCCTTTTCCAGCCCAAATCTAAACCCATAGCTCCGGTAAAGAAGCTCAAAGCCAAAAAGGGCTTTTTCTGATGATTCTTCCGTTGTTTTTCGCATTGGTCTCAGTCTTTCGCTGTTTCATGCGTCTCGTGATCGATAGCTTTTCGACGCTTCTCGAAAGTATAACTTGGATTCGTCGCAAAATTCTTTGGAGATCTACTCGGGCTTTTCAGCGTATGCTCCCATGCTCGAATGACAGAGATGCCTTGGTGTCTTAATAGCCGGGAGTTCTTTCGGTCCCTCGCTTGATTACGACTAATCTTTGTTGCCCAGAAGAGACTATTCGTTTTAGGGATATGTCCGCAACGTCTACAACCGTGCCAAAAACATCCGTCCAGGAAGATAGCAATCTTAGCCTTGGAAAATAAACATCAGGTTTACCGGGAAGATCTGAATGCGTGATCCATCCATTTATTCCGGCCCGCACCAAGCGCCATTCTGAACTGAACCTCAGTCGTACGATTATGCTTGCCTTTCACTGGCAGCCATTGCCTGAGAACGAATCTGGGTTACATTCGAGAAACGACCGTCAGGCAATGTTGTCCTTAATAGCTTCTCCATTATTTATCATCTGTCGCGAACTGAAAAAGGCCTATGTGGCAAAATGTATAAGAGAATCGATGCAATAAGCTCATGTGCTATGCCAGTTTACTCGTTTTGGGTTGACTAACGTGAATCGAAACAGCACTTATCAAAGTATGGACTAAGTTTTGCGCTGATGAAAATTGACTTCTTACATACATCACGTAATTCTCTTCACTACAATCCATAGAGCTAGAGCAAAGTTGCCCGATATTCGTGGTTCAGCGAAAAATTAACGGCGCCCTATCTATAGGATTCTTGAGAGGGTGTGGGCGACGCTCATCGTGAGTGTTGTGCGCTTGCGTTGATCCCAAGGCGAGTGGGATTGAGGGTAATACATCAAAGCGGCACGCTGCGGTTTCGGACAGTCCATTTCGGAACGAAGTGCGCGCCTTGACCTCGCGTCAATTGATGAAGCCTAGTCGGTGAGGCAAGCCTCACCGCAAGGAACGCGGCGAGAGCCGCATCGTTCGCGAGGCTGAGCCTCGCGCAAAAACTTGAAGGGTAGGGTGCCGGCGGGGCAAGCCACCGCCGCACATCCGGCGGCAAAGCCGTGACCTTTCAATAGATCTGAAGCGAGCCGGTGAGGCAACGGTTCACCGCACATCCGGCGGCGAAGCCGCAACAACTTCCTCGGAAGCTCAAAAGCCTACTTCGGCAGTTCAAACATACTCGCATCAACCGCAACGTTATGCCGGAGCTCTTTGACGGTGAAACTGAAACTTATATTTCCAGCACTCTGGCCCAGACTTGAAGTCTGGCTGATGCGGAAGGGGTATTGAATGCCATCGACTGTGCGCCAGTCGTCGAAATAAATCTCCAGCGGCACTGCGATTTGCGTAACGGTCGATGCCGTGGCCGAGGCTGCCGGCCGTCCAGACCTGCGCCCCGAGCCAGACGGAGCCGAAGTCCAAACGCCGCCCGGCACAGAAACCATGCGCACCGAATTCATCCGCACTGGAAAGTAGGTCTCAACGTCCAGGTATAGTTTCACAGTATCTAAATCCTCAGCGGGAGTTCCTAGACGCACCCGAGTCGATTTCGCTGGAGAGCCTGATCGAGGCTGTAACTCCAGGACGTAAACTTCTCGATAACCAATGCTGCTCTTCCCCAGGAGACTCACCTTCTTATAATTTTGTTTGAGATTGAGTTGATAGTAGAAATCGCCGTCACGCTGCAACGACTCAAGCTCGGTGCCATTAAGTCGGCGAACCACGCGTTCAGCCAGCTCCCAACCAGTACGTCCGTCGTAACCTACCTTCATGTTACCGAGGGGGTGCGCATCCATAACGGAGAGCATCTTGTTAGGAGCGACGGCGTAAATTTCGAAACTGCCGCCGCGGCTGAGACCGACCACATCAAGCGTTCCCTTCATCACGCGAGTGTTCACAGCTTTAATTGCCGCGGCTCCACCCATTGCCTTCTCGTAACGCGCAAGGACTTCGTCCACAGTCGGGAGCGATTCGCTCTGCTCAATGGTCTGACCGTCGCGAATACTGGTCGAACCCGGTGACCCATCGCTGCCTCCCATAATCATTCGCGATGATCCCACCTGAGATGATTCGTTAGCGATCGCATTACCCAGAGCGGCGCTGTTTCTAGAGTCGCGGGGGGTTCTCGAAGCGGTCGTGCCCGAATTATTTAGTCTCTCCAGCAGGTCCTGCGCCTCAGTGCGTACAAACGAGTCGCTGTTTCTGGTTAGCGGTTCCGCGAGAGCACGGGCTTCTACGGAATTTCCCCTGCGCGCATAGATATGCGCCAGCAGGAGTGAATAACTCGGACGGGATGGTGCTAGTTTCTGGGCCTTGCGCGCCATTTCCTCTGCTTCGTCAAGGTTTTGATCCGACACCAGATCTACGAGGGCGAGCAGGTAATACGCTGGCGCAAAGTTTGGCGCCAGCTTAATCGACCGCTGCAGCTGGTCGCGGATCACCGCTAAGTCCTCACGTGGATATTCATTAATCTCGCCGCTCGCAGAGATGCCTTCGCGGCTGAGCACATAAGCGTAAAGATAATGAATTTGGTGGTTTTGCGACGTGAGAGTCGCCCGCTGCAAATACTTTTTGGCCTCGGCGTAACGTTTCTGATACGCGTAGAGCTGGCCGAGGGAAGCGTATGTGGGAATGAAGCCTGGTTCGGCGGCGATCGCTTGTTTGAAATAAGCCTCCGCTTCGTTTGGCCGGCCGATGTGCAACAGCAAGTCTCCGAGGTAATAATTTGTTTCTCCTTCGGAGAGTGCTGAACGCTGCGTCGCTGTGTAGGCTGCGTACGCTTGAGGGTTCACGGCGCTGGCAACACGCTGCGCGGGAAATTCTCCGCGTCGCACATAGGCTTCAAATTCTTTCTCGATCCTCTCGAGACTTGTGCCAAACGCTCTCTCGATCGCTTTCTCAGAAGTTTCTCCTTGAGATATCTGCTGCAGGAACTGCCTGAATTGCTGCTGACGCGCGCCGTCGGCACCCAACATGAGATAGTGGACGAGGGCCCACGATTGCCCATAAAAGATTCCGCTCTTGTCCTGTTCGTTGTAGTGAGGCGATCGGCCGTCGATGGCAAACAAGGTGGTTAAGGGCAACAGCTCGCTGCTTCTCAAGAGGTAAACGTAAGGAAGAATCGCTGCTCCCAGTAATGCCTCACCGCGCGCGAACTGCAGGGCGCCGTAGAATTCCGCCAATCCTTCATTCAGCCATAAAGGTGCACCGGGCAAACTGTCTTTAAGATGGAGGTGAACATACTCATGAAAGGCTGTGTCGTAAGGTACGCGCTCAGCGGGATCGAGTGAGATAGCGATGTAATTAACATCCTCTCCAGACTGGAAGTAGCCCGCGACATTTGCTGGTCGACCCTGATAGAGCGGTTTGAATGGGATGAATGAGGCTTCGTCACGAAAGACCATCACTGTTGTGGGCACTGATGGGTCGAAAGCAGACCGGGAGACCAGCCGCGCGAAAGCGCCATGAAAGAACTCGAGCCAGACTGCCACCTGTTGCAAAGTCTCCGCGTCTGCATTGCCGATCACGAACAGGTTGTTTGTGCGAACGCTGCGCCAGGAGCCCCGGGCTTGTGAACCGAGTGTGGGCAGGCTGGAAAGAGTGAGTGAGAGGGCTAGGAAAAAAGAAATAAGAAACTTCATAAAAGTCTTCCCCTGGGAGGTGTGGCTTTTAGTGAGAACTGCCGCTGTGAATATAAATGGCGCTTAGGGAGAAAGGTGCAATGAGTTTTTCGGAGTCGAGTCTCATTCACACCGGCCTTCAGCCCGATCCTCGACGAATCTCATTCACACCGGCCTTCAGCCCGGTGATCGACGACTCTCATTCACACCAAGCTTCGGCCCGATCCTCGAAGGCTCTCATTCACACCAGGCTTCGGTCCGATCCTCAAAGGCTCTCATTCACACCGGGCTTCAGCCCGGTGCTCGCCGCCTATTTATTCATAACCGGGCTTTAGCCCGGGTGACCTGCTCTTCTTTCAGTCTGAACGGCCTTCAGGCCGGACCGAGACCTTAACGGTTTTCTTCGTCGCACCATTCGAGTCCGTAGCGCTTTACAAACAACCTGTACTCCTCAGCATACGTCCATTTGCGGTGATGTTCTTCCTGGTTGGCGATATATCGCGCGACGACCTCGACATCCGAATGAGAAACTGAAAACGCTCCAAAACCGCGGCCCCAACCAAATTTGCCATGAATTATCTTCTGCTGATTTATCCAATGTGATGAGCCTCCTTTCAACAATTGAATCACCTGCTCGATGGACTTATCCGTAGGAAGATCGATCAAGGCATGGGTGTGGTCAGCATTGAAGAAATTGATCTTCATGTAAATGTTCTTCTCACGCGCGTAGTTGGTTAGATTAGTTGATGCTAACGCGGCTGCCCGTTTGTCCAGCATTGGTTCACGGCGAAGAGTCTCCCAGATTAAGTGGATCCACAGACGAGTGTATGAGTGAGTTGACATTGTGAGGATGTCCTTGCTGCGTTTTGAAGTTAACTTAACGGCAGGAATTATTAGCGCGGAGTTGTTGTCGAGGCTATTGGATTATGAGTCTTCGCTCTTACGAATCGTTAAAGGAAATATTGCTAGCGACAAGCAGCACCGGGCTAAAGCCCGGTGAATTTGAAACGTTAACGCCGATCACCGGGCTAAAGCCCGGTGTGAATGAGAGGGCAGTGGGTTCACCGGGCTGAAGCCCGGTGAGAATGAGAGGAAAGGGCGGAGGAGAAACCTGCAATTGGATTGTGCCTTGGAGCGTCGGCTTTGCCGCCGTCCGTGCGGTAAGTCAGAGACGTACCGCTCACCAGATGGCGGAGCCGCTACCTTTCGCCCTAAGGCGGGCGAGGCTAAAATATCGACGCGTCCTGCTTGCCAAAATTCGATCCCAGTATGAGAGCAATGATGGCCCCGCCTCAGCCCAAATCAACCATAGCCGACATCGCGATTGTCGGCGGCGGTCCGTCCGGTTTAGTCCTGGCCATCGCACTTGCGCGCCGAGGCATTCCGACGACCGTCTTCGAACGTGACGCGCACCCTGAAATTGCGCCGCGCTTTAATCCGGATCGCTCGTATACGATCGATATCTCAGGCCATGGACTAAAAGCTCTGCGACACATTGATGCGTGCGCGCAATTCGATGAGCGGATGATTCAGTTCAAAGGCCTTAGGTTTCCCGGAGGTGGTGAAGAATGGACGCTACCGGGTTGGACAGGCTCGAGAGGCGACATCTTGAGAGCGCTGATGGCGGTCGTTGAGGATCGCCATCGAGAATTGATTCAATTTCATTTTCAATCGCGCGTCACTTCGGTAGATTTAAACGCGGGGACACTCACCTACGCTTCTGAATCGGGCGAACTCACAACCCTACAATTCGATTTTATTGTCGGAGCTGATGGAGCCGGTTCAGTCGTACGGAGGGCGATGGTAGAACAGATTCCGGAATTCACCGCTGTGACAAGGTCATATCCGAACTACTGCACGATGATCGAACTCGATCGCGTGGGAGATCAACTCAACAAAAATTATCTTCATGGGCTCTCGGTGCGACCATTCTGCGTTGCCGGCGCGATCAAGGGCGATCAGGGAGGCGACACTGCCCGCTGGTTCTGTGCCATCGGGACGAAAGCGAAGCAGGTTTTTGCCTCCGCCGAGGAAGCGCGCGAATTCTTCCGGCGCCGCGTGCCTCGCATCTTCGAGTTAACAAGTGAGGAGAAAATCGCGGCATTTGCGCAAAGAACCTGCTATCACATCGGACAGACGCTAACCTGTTCTCAACTTCACTGTGGTAAGGCAGTTTTGCTGGGCGATGCCGCAGGAGCGTTCCCGCCCATCGGGCAAGGTGTGAACGCTGCTATGGAATCGGCGATGGCGCTCGATCTCTGTCTCAGCGAGAGGGGCATTTTACCTTCAGAGGTCGTGGAGGCCGCGCGGCTCTACAACGCCAGGTGGAAGCCGGAAGTTGACGCAGTTTCCTGGATGAGTGTTAAAAGTCTGTTCGAGAATCGCTTACACATGCTGCGCGCAGTGGCGGCGGATGGCCGCAGATCAGCCGGCCAGGTGACCCCAGCGGTCCTCGAGCTCGCGCCAGGTGCCCTGCGCCTCGACCCGCGCCGCCGATCAGCACGACCACCTGGTCGGCCTGGGCCAGCGCCGCCCGCTTCGAGGTCGACCCGACCACGGTGACGCCGTGCTCGCGCAACGCCCGCCACAGCTCCAGCTCCGTCGTGACGTCCAGCGCGGACGACACGTCGTCGGCGATCAGCAGCTCGGTCCGCGGCGCCAGCGCCCGGGCCAGCGCCAGCCGCTGCAGCTGGCCGCCGGACAGCCGGGTGCCCTTGTGCCCGATCAGCAGCTGCAGGCCGCCGCCGGCCGCGGCCAGGTCGTGCTCCAGCTGCGCGGTGGTCACCGCGTCGGCCGCGTCCACCTCGTGCCCGAGCTGGATGTTGTCGGCCACCGTCCCGGACAGCACCCGGGGCAGCTGGGCCACGTAGCCGACCTGGTTCGGGCCGCAGGAACAGCTCCGGCTCGTCCACCGGCTCGCCGTTCCAGCGCAGCGAGCCGGTGTGGTGCACGATCCCGGCCAGCGCCCGCAGCAGCGACGACTTGCCCGAACCGACCGGGCCGACGACCAGCACCAGCTGGCCGCGCTCGACGGTCAGGTCGACGTCCTGCGCGCCGACCGTGCCGTTCTCGTGCACCGCGCTGAAGCCGTCCAGCTCCAGCCGCCGCAGCGGGTTGCGCGGCGCGGTCGGCGGCGCCGGCGCGGTGCCGGCCGAGATGTCCACGCCCGGGCACCGCCGACGAGTACTCGGCCGACGCCGGCCATCGCCACCGTCCGCCGGGTCCACACCCGGGCCGACGGGAAGTGCGACACCAGCGACGCGGTGGTCCAGGCGAACCACCGGGCCGCGCCCAGCGTGGCCACCGCGATCAGCGTCGCCGCCGGCGGACAGGTCGCCGGCCAGGTACATCGCCCAGGCCGCGATCGGCAGCAGGCCGCTGACGATCGACGGGGTGGACCGCGCCCACACCTGGATCGCGATCTCCCGGCGCTGCCGCTCGCTGCGGTCCGCGTCCAGCCGGGCCAGGTGGTCCAGCACCGGCACGGTCGCGCCGGCCAGCTTCACCGTGCGCGCCGCGGACAGCGACGACACCAGCGCGGTGGCGAACGCCGCGCGGGCCGCCACGGTACGCCGGGCGGCCCGCTCCAGCCGCGGCCCGAACAGGGTCGCGGCCAGCCCGGAGACCACCATCGTGCCGACGAAGAACAGCGCCGGCACGAACGACCCGGACGCCCACGTCATCGCCACGATCATCACCAGGCTGATGGACTTGTCGATCAGGTTGTCGGCCAGCATGACCACCCGCTCGGTGTCGCCGCCCTGCGCCACCACCTCGGCCGGGGTGTGCTTGCTGACCCGGCGCGGGCCGATCTGGCCGTGCACCAGCCGCAGGCTGATCCGCAGCATCTGCCGGACCCACCACTCCGGGAACCAGGCGCCGGTGTAGTACAGCGTCGGGATCGCCAGCAGCAGGCCGGCCGCGATGCCGAGCGCCGGGTACAGCGGGTTGCCCACGCCGTCGACCACGTTCGCCCAGAGCAGCGGCAGGATCGCGCCGTCCAGGCCGAGCAGGACCAGCACCGACGAACATCGCGACCGCGGCCAGGCCGTACCGCGGGTCGTTGATGGCCAGCCGGACGATCTCGCGCATCGTGCGGGCGCGCGGCGGCGTCCGGCAGCGGCGGCGGATCGGCCATCGGCAGCGTGTTCGCCAGCGCGTCCACGCCCGAGCCTCGGTGGCCGGCGCGTCGGCCAGCTCGTCCCGTTCGGCCAGCAGCGACGCCCGCCGCCGGCCGCCGGCCGGGACCGCGGCGTTGCTGCTGGCCAGCAGCTCGGCGAACCGCCGCGACTCGCGCAGCGGCCCGGCCTCCAGCACCACGCCGTCGGCCAGCACGACCACCTCGTCGCAGCGCTGCACCGAGGACAGCCGGTGCGCCACGATGACGCCGATCCGGCCGTCCAGCAGCCGGTCGGTGGCGCGCTGCACCCAGCGCCTCGGTGACCGGGTCCATCCGGGCGGTGGCCTCGTCGAGGATCACCACCTGCGGGTCGCGGACCAGGATCCGGGCGAACGCCACCAGCTGCTCCTGCCCGGCGGACAGCTTGTACCCGCCCTCGCCGAGCTTGGTGTCATGCCGTCCGGCAGGCCGGCCGCCCAGCCGGTCAGGCCCAGCTCGTCCAGCGCCGCGCGGCCCGGGGGAGCAGCTCCGGGTCGAACAGGGCGATGTTCTCGGCCAGCGTGCCGGCCAGGATCTCGGTGCGCTGCGGCACGATCGCGGTGAACCGGCGCAGCCCCTCGACGTCCAGGTCGTTGATGTCGGTGCCGGCCGAGGAACACCGTGCCGCGCGGCACGTCGACCGCCCGGGTGAGCACCTTGGCCAGGGTCGACTTGCCCGACCCGGTACGGCCGATCAGCGCGTACGACCGGCCGCGCGCGAAGGTCAGGCTGACGTCGTGCAGCGCCGGCGGGCGGCCGGAGTCGGACTCGCCGTACCGGAAGGTCAGGTCGCGGACCTCCAGGTCGCCGTCGAGCGGCGGCAGCGCCCTCGGTCGGCTCCTGCCGCACGTCCTGCAGCAGCTGCACGCGGCTCCACGCGCCGAGCGCGTTCTGCAGCTCCGGCACCATCCGGGTGACGTGTTCCAGGGTGCCGCCGAAGCCGAGCGCGAGCAGCCAGACCGCGGTCAGCCGGGCGCCGTCGATGTGGCCGGTGATCAGCGCCCACGCGCCGACCACGACCAGGACCGCGATCAGCGTACGGGTGATCGCGCCGGCCCACATGGTGACCTTCGACGACATCCGCCACACCCGGCGGCCGCGGACCAGCACCTCGCGGGCGCGCTGGGCGTACAGCTTGCGCACGTACGGCGCGGCCAGGCTGGTCCGGACGTCGTCCTGGCCGTGGATCGACTCCTCCATCACCGCGGCCAGGTCGGACCAGGCCTCCTCCTCGCGGATCCGGGCCGGCGAGATGCGCTGGATCGGCTTGTTCATGGTCACGTAGAGCAGCCAGCGACACAGCAGCATGCCGACGCCGGCCGGCCACCAGACGAAGAACGCGGTGACGATCGAGAGGCCGGCCGACGGCGAGCGACTGGGCGATCCGTACGCCGCTGCCGCGCAGCTCGGCGCCGACCTGGTAGACGTCGCTGTCGATCCGGTCCAGCAGCTCGCCGACCGGGGTGTTCTCCAGGGTCGGCAGGTCCTGGCCGAAGGCCACCCGGTTCAGCCCGCGGCGGACCCGGCCGCCCAGTCGGCGGTCAGCCCGGCGGCCACCAGGCCGACGAAGACGTCGCTGAGCACGGAGGCGACCAGGGCGATCGCGAGCACGACGAACAGCGGCATGGACCGGTCGACCAGGACCGCGCCGGCCAGCGCAGCGCACCCGCCTGCCCGGCCGCGCCGAGCACGACGAGCACGGCCACCAGCGCGGTACGGCGCGACGAGGTGGCCCACAGGTCGCGGAGCAGGCGCATCGATGATCCTCACGGAAGTCGGAAAGGCGGTACCTCCATCCTCCGGTGCGGCCTGAAGTGGTACAACGCAATTACGTGGCCGGAGCGTGTCGCCCGATCAGTCACGCCGTGTCACGATCGACGCCGGTGACGCGAGCGTGCCCGCCGGAGTTGGCCGGCGGCGGCGCGCGGCGAGCATCTCGCCGGCCTCAACTCAGCGGTTACAAGGCGATCGCCGCGGAGCGAAGCGGAGCCGGCCTACTCAGCGTGCAGCGTCAGCACGGTGATCTCGCTGGGGGCGAAGACCCGGAACGGCGGCCCCCAGAAGCCGGTGCCGCGGCTGGTGTAGAGCTGGGTGCGCTCGCCGTGCCGGCTCAGGCCCTGCAGCGACCGGCTGGTCGAGGCGGACCAGGTAGTGGAACGGCCAGATCTGCCCGCCGTGGGTGTGCCCGGAGATCTGCAGGTCGACGCCGTGCGCGACGGCGCCGGCGATCTGCTGCGGCTGGTGGGCCAGCAGCAGCACCGGCAGGTCCGGGTCGGCGCCGGCGAGCGCGGCGGCGTGGTCGGCGTGGTGGCCGGGCACGCCGGAGCCGGCGGCGGTCCGGTCGTCGACCCCGGCGACGACCAGCCGGGCGCCGCCGCGGTCGACCACCAGGTGCCGGTTGTGCAGCGCCTCCCAGCCGAGCGACGCCATGTGGTCGACCCAGCCCTGGGCCTCGCTGAAGTACTCGTGGTTGCCGGTCACGTACACCCGGGCCAGCCGGGCCCGGACGTCGCCGAGCGGCGCGGCCTGCTCGCGGCGCTGCGCCGACCTCGCCGTCGGCGATGTCGCCGGTGTGCGCAGACGATGTCGGCGTCGAGCGCGTTGACCACCTGCGACGACGCCGCGCCGACCAGCGGGCCCGGTCGATCGGGCCGTAGTGGGTGTCGGTCAGCAGCACCACCCGGATCCCGTCCAGGCCGGCGCCCAGCCGGGGGATCGTGCACGTCGACCCGGCGTGACCCGGGGCACCCGCATCGCCTCGGCGTACCCCCAGAGCAGCAGGACCAGCGCGACACGCGCGACCACCGCGGCGACGATCGCGCGAGCGGGCCGGGTCGGCGACCCCGGCCAGCGCCAGGACCAGCCGCAGCACGTTGCCGAGCAGCGACCAGACGAACAGCACCCAGACCACGCCGAGCATGGTGTCGCGCGATCCGGGCGGCCCAGTCCCGGTGCCGGCGGCCGTGCCCGCGCGAACATCAGCACCGGGAACGCGACCAGCGCGACCGCGAACGACCACCGTGCCGGCCACGAAGACGCGCGGCCGGCCAGTGCGTTGCCCGCCCACACCAGCGTCCACCACGGCACGCCGAACAGCAGCGCCAGGATGCGCCGTGATGATCAGCCGAACCTGGCGGCACGGGACGGCGCGACGCCGCGGCTCGGCCTCCACCGCTTCACCTACCGACACAAGCGCAAGGATGCCACCTTTTTCACCGCGTATTCCGGTACGCCGGGTAGACCGCCTGGGCCGGGGGCAGACCGGGCCAGCGCTCCCGCAGGCGGCGGACCGCATCGGCGAAGAAGTCGCGCAGGCCGGCCAGGATGCCGGCCTCGGTGGTCGCGTCCACGGCGACCTGCAGGGTGTCGAGAAGTTGGCCCCGGCGGGAGAAGCCCATCGGGTGCGGCACGTCGGCGTCGAGGAGCTTCGGCAGCCGGACGAACCGGATAATGGTCCAGGCCGCGACCGCCGCGGCCATGCCTTCGGAATATGCCCGGTCGGCGGCCCGCCCGGTCGCACCCCGGTACGCGGCCTCGACCCGCTCACCCACCTCGGCGGGGATCCGCGCCCAGCACGGCCCGCCGTAGAACGGCAGCCGGAAGTGGGCCGCGTCCAGCAGCGGGTGCTGCACCGCGGCGTCCTCGAAGTCGAGCAACCGGGCCCGCCCGCCGGTCAGCCGGCAGTTCTGCGGCGCGACATCGCCGTTGGACAGTGCGGCCGGCCCACTGTCCAGGATGTCCAGGAGATCCCGCGACCTCCGCGTCGCGGGTGCCGGCGAACGCGCCGATCCGCGCCCAGTGCTCGCGGACGTCGAACCGCGGCGGCCCGATCCCGTCCGCCTGCTCGAGGGTCGCGGCGTGCATCCGCCCGACGGCCTCGGCCATCGCCACGAACGCACTGGTCGCGGCCTCCGGATCGGCTCCGACGAGCAGATCCTCCAGAGCCGGGCCCGTCACCGAGATCCTCCAGGACGAGCAGCCCGGCGCTGTCGTCGGTGGCCAGCAGGCGCGGCCCGGCGTCACAGCCCAGTTCGGCGAGCAGGAGCAGCGCCGCCATCTCGCGGTGGAAGCCGTCGCGGCGGCGCGGATCGCCGGGCGGCCGGCGCATCTTGATGATCACCGTGCTGCCGTCGTCGGCGGTGCAGCGCAGCAGCCGCGGGTTGACCGCGATGGTGTTGCACCAGCCCTCGGTGACCGCCCGCGCGGACTCCAGCGTCACCGTGGCGCCCCCGGGAAGGTCCACCCGGCGACCTTATGCGGGCGGCGCTTCGAGGTGGTACATCAACGCCGCCGGGATCAGCCGGTCGGCGTGCTTCGACCTGCGCAAACGTGAAACATGAGCGGGTCGGATCAAGGACAAATCGGGACATCGGCCCGTTCGGCCGGTAGCCGCGCTTGATCCCCGGGCGCAAGGTCCGAGGTGGGTAGCAACCACCACCGAAGGAGTCAGGATGCCCGCTCTGCGTTCCGCCGTCGCCGCCGTCGCCGCAACCGCTGCGGGGGCCCTCGTCCTCACCGCCGCCGCTCCTGTCGCGGCAAGCGGCCTGCACGAGCCTCCACCATGGACGGTGGTGACCGGGCTGAACAATCCGCGCGGCATCACCTTCGGCCCGGACGGTGCGCTGTTCGTCGCCGAATCCGGCCGGGGCGGTGCCGGGCCGTGCCAGGCCGGGCCGGAAGGAGGTGAGGTCTGCTTCGGCAGGTCCGGCTCGATCACCCGGATCAAGAACGGCCGGTCGTACCGGATCGTCACGCAACTGCCGTCCCTCGCCTCGCGGGCGGGCACCGAGGCCGCGGGCCCGTCGGACGTCGGAGTCGACCGCCACGGCAAGCTCTACTTCACCGTCGGCTTGGGCGGCGCGCCGAGCCTGCGCACGGAGGTCCCGGCGTCTGCGAGGGATGGCCAAGCTGTACAAGAACACGCGGTACGGCCCGAAGGCGGTCGCCGACATCGGCGCGTACGAGCAGCGGGTCAACCCGGACGGCATCTCGCCGCCGGACACCAACCCGCAGGGCCTGGCCGTGGTCGGCAGTTCGCAGTACGTCGTCGACGCGGGCGGCAACTCGCTGGTCAAGGTCAACGACCGGGGCCGCATCTCGACCGTCGCCACGTTCAGGGTGCGTAGCGTGCTGATGCCGGCCGTGCCCGGTAACCCGCCCGGCCTGCCGCCGCCCGGCAAGCCGATCGACATGCAGGCCGTCCCGACGGCCGCGGTCATGGGCCCGGACGGCGCCTGGTACGTCAGCCAGCTGACCGGCTTCCCGTTCCCGGTGGGCGGTGCGCGGATCTTCCGGGTCGTCCCGGGTCACCGGCCGACCGTCTACGCCACCGGCCTGACCAACGTCATCGACCTGGCCTGGGGACCGGACCGCAAGCTGTACGCCCTCGAGATCACGAAGAACGGCCTGCTCTCCGGAGACGAGACCGGCGCGCTGCTCCGAGTCAACCGGCGCGGACCGCACAAGGTCGTCGCGTCCCAGGGCCTGCGCGCCCCGGGCGGCGTGGCGATCCGTGGCAAGTACGCCTACGTCACCAACTGCGGCATCTGCGCGGGCACCGGCTCGGTAGTGCGGGTCCCGCTGCACTAAATGATCGGGCGGGTCACAGTCCGAGCCGCAGGGCGGCGACGCCGGCCGGGGAGAGCGGCCGGACTGTGGCCCGCAGCAGATCGGCGTGCACGCCGACGGGCAGTTGCGAGCCGAGCGTGCACAATGCCGGATAGAGGTCCAGCACGTCGGAGTAACTCAACGCGCCGACGCCGATCAGCAGGCCGTTGACGGCGCTCGGGTTCCGGGCGAGCTCGGCGCACAGCTCCATCCGCCAAGCCGGATCGTCGATGTGCGAGGCGAACTCCCGGGCGATCCGGTTGCTGGCGGTGCAGGCGAACTCCGCCGCGGCGTGCCGGCCGGAGCGGGCCAACACCGGCGCGAGCCGCACCGAGATGCCGAGCCGCAGCGCCAGCTCGCGACGGTGAGCACGTCCAGCCCGAACGCGCACGTGTCGCAGAGGCGCTGGAACGTCTCCGCGTGCACGACGCTCGCCGGGCGCGGGCAGTCGCCGATCGGCCCGCAGACCGTGTCCATGATGACCTCGGCCAGCGTGCCTTCATGGTCGAAACGGCCGACGCCGAAGAACGTGGCCGGGGTCGCGCGGTAGCGGGCCAGGGCGGCGCGTTCGGAGGCGTAACCGTCGGGGTCCACGTCGATCCGCGGGATGCCGTGGTGGGCGTGGAGTTGGATGAGTCGGAACATCTTCGTCGCTCCCCGGGATTCGAGCGGTCGTCACCCGGGGGTACGGACCGGGCAGGCCCGGCGGTTCACTCCTCACGCTGTGTGTAGGAAAATCCTCGCCTGGCGCGGTGACCGGTCATCCGGAAGCAGTCGAAGGTCACGGCGTGTAATGCGTAGACGCCTGCCGTGAGAATGACCAGCATGCCGCCGAGCACCGTGGCGAGCCGGGTGTCGAGGGCCCGCCAGGCCACCGGCAGTGCCACCGCGCCGAGTACCACGGCGGCCGCGCCGGCCGCCTCGACGAGCCTGAGCGGGTCCAGCCTGCGGCTTACGTTCATGGCGTTCAGCCTTCCGCCGACCACCTGGCCTGCGCTTCCGTCCGCAGCGGGATCAACGTCTATGACTTTTGGCCGAGGAGAGGCGGCAAAAACCCCGAAATGCCGCATCGGGTACGGGACACGCCTAGCGTGGGACGTGTCGCCATGGACGGCGGCGAAGTGTCACCACCGGCGAAAGGTGATCACCATGACGGTCCAGATCCCCGCGACCCGCCACGACGAGATCGCCATGCACCTGGCGGCCCGGATCGAGCAGCGACTCACCGCCCTCGCCGACGACCTCGAACATGCCGGAGTCACGCTGTACGAAGGTGACCGCGGTCTGGCCACGCGTGGGGGAATCATCCGGATGTCGGTGGCCGATGTGGCGGCCGTGGTCGCCGAGGTGGCCATCGATGGATCATCCTTTGGTACCACCCTCGCGCCCGGCGGCGCCGACGGTTACTGATAACCGTCCTCACGTTCTAAGCTGGCGCCGCCCAATCCCGAGCCGGCCCGGCGGATGAGCTTTCGCCGAACCACGAAGCTTGCCGGGATACCGACCGATAATGGTCATATCCGGCATGCTCGTAGGAGGACTGAAACCGGTGACCGACCCGGCGACGCCGACGTGGGAGACCATGCCGGCGCTCATGTACCACTCCGTGTCCGCGGTAGGCGGGCCGCTGCGCGACCTCGCGGTGCCCCCGGCACGCCTGGCCGAGCAGCTCGGCGCGCTCACCGCGGCCGGGTACCGCCTGGTCGGGCTCACCGAGGCCCTGGACCTGCTGGACGCCGGCACCACCGAGAAGCTCATCGCGGTCACCTTCGACGACGGCTACCGCGACTTCCTCACCGCCGGCATTCCCGCGCTGGCCGCCGCGGCGCCGGGCCACCCTGTACGCCTCGGTCGGCCACCTCGGCGAAAACGCCGACTGGCTGGGCGGCTTCTCGGCCGACTTCGGCCCGCTGATGTCCTGGGACGAGCTGGCCGAGGTGGCCGCCGCCGGGATCGAGATCGGCAACCACAGCCTGATCCACCACCCGCTCGACGTGCTGCCGCCCGGCGCAGCTGCGCGAGGAGGTCGTCCGCAGCCACGACGAGCTCGAGCAGCGCATGCAGCGCAAGGTGCGCAGTTTCGCGTACCCGCACGGCTACAACGGCCGCCGGGTGCGCGACGTGGTCCGCGAGGCCGGCCACGACAACGCCACCGAGGTGGGCCGCCGCCTGCACCGGCCGGGGGAGCGGCGGTTCGCCGTACCCCGTCTGCAGCCCACCCCGGACCACACCGGCGCCGACCTGGTCGCGCTGGTCGCCGACGGTGGCCCGCAGCTGGTGCCCCAGGTCAAGCGGTTCGCCCAACCGGCCTGGCGGATGGCCCGCCGCATCGCCCGCAAGACCGGACGGGAGCTCACGTGAGCCGGAACTCTGTCACGTCGCCATCTGCTGGCCCTGACCGCGCTGGCCGCCCTGCCGGCGGCTGCGTGCGGCGTCCCCGCGGACCGACGAGCCGGCCACCGACGGCCTGCGGCCGATGCACCGTGGCCGAGACCCCGGCGCGTGCCGCACCGCCTGTGCACCGTGGGCGGCGGCCCGGTCCGTTCCGGCACGGCCGGGTGCTGCTCGGCGCGTACGTCGCTCTGCACGGCCTGACCGTGCGCGAGGCCCTCGCGCTGCGCCGCAAGCAGCTCGGCCGGAACCAGAAGATCGTGCACCTCTTCTACTCGTGGACCGACACGATGCCGCGCTCGCTGTCCGCGGTGCCGGACGGCAGCACGCTGCTGATCTCCTGGCGCGGGTGCGCATCACACCGAGATCACCGACGGCTCGTCCGACAAGCTGATCGCCGCCGCCGCGCGCCGGCTCGCCGCCGAGGGCAAACCCACGCTGCTGCGCTGGGGCTGGGAGATGAACGGCGACTGGTACGCGTGGGGCGGTGCCGCAACGGCAAAAGCGCCACCGGGTACGTCCAAGTCCTGGCAGCGGATGCACCGGATCTTCGGCGAGGAGGGCGCGGACAACGTGTCCTGGGTGTGGAGCCCGAACTGGAACTCCCGCCCGGACGCCACCTGGAACCAGATCCAGACGTACTACCCGGGCGACGACTACGTCGACTGGGTCGGCGTCTCCGGCTACGCCTGCAGCACGCAGCCGCCGGGCCAGATGTTCGACAACTTCTACGACGAGTACGGCTCCCGCAAGCCGATCATGATCAGCGAGGTCGGCGTGGTCGACCACGGCGGGCGCACCAAGGCCGACTGGATCGCCTCGTTCGCCGCCTGGGTCAAGACGAAGCCGGCCGTCGGCGCGGTCGTCTGGTTCGACACCGACACCCACCCCGGCTCCACGGAGAAATGGCGCATCGACTCGGACAAGCAGGCACTGGCCGCGTACAAGGCGATGGCTGACGATCCGGTCTTCGCCGGGTGAGCCCAGTGGGGCACCGCCATACCGCGCGGCACTCGACGCAAACGGCCGAAGACCAGGCGTCGGCACGGCGCCGCACCCTGGTCGCGCTCAGTGCCGCCGTGGCCGTGCTGTTCGCCAGCACCGCGGTCTACTTCTTCCGGTTCTACGAGGCACCGCCGGACGTCGCGGCCGCGGGCGCCGGCTATTGGGTGTCCACCAAGGGCGACGACGACGGCAGCGGCACGGCCGACCGTCCGTGGCGCACGGTCGACCACGCCGTCGGGGCCGCGCCGGCCGGGTCCAAGATCTTCGTCCGCGAGGGCACGTACGAGCCCTTCACCATCGACCGCCCGGGCATCACCGTGACCAGCGCGCCCGGCGAGCACGCCACCATCGAGGGCAAACGCGGCACCCGTGACGTCATCCTGATCACCGCGGCCAAGGCGGCCGTCACCAACCTGACCGTCACGGGATGTGTGCCGAACCCCGACCCCGACGTCAACATCAGCGGCGATCACGGCAGCGGCATCCGGATCGACAAGGTCACCGGCGCGACAATCCGGGGCGTCACCGTGCGCGACAGCCGCGGCGTCAACGCGGCCGGACTGCCGGTCGGCTGTTACGGCGTCATGGCCACCTCGTCGCGCGAGGTGGTGATCGCGTCGTCGGAGGTGTACCACAACGGCGCCGGCATCGTGATCAGCCGCGGCGGCCGCGGGGTGCTGGTGGAGAACAACGACGTGCACGACCAGGACGTCATCGTGCAGAACTCGGCCGACAAGCTGGACGACTTCGGCGGGTACGGCCTCGGCGCCTCGTTCATCAGCGACAAGCCCGGCCCGGTCTTCCGCGACAACACGGTGCCGCGCAACTTCGGCCCGTCCACCGACTACGGCGTCGACGGCGGCGGCATGGAGATCTACGACGCGTCCAACACCACCGTCACCGGCAACCGGTTCTCCGACAACGACGGCGTGATGGAGACCGGCACCGGCAACGGCGGCGGCTGCGCCAACAACGTCTTCACCAACAACACCGCGACCGCCCGGTCGTCATCGGTCGGCATGGACAGCAACACCGGCCTGGTGCTGCGCTGCGCCGCCAACCTCCTGGTCCGCGACAACACCTTCACCGACCTGGACAACTTCACGTTCCTGCTGGCCTCCGGCGGCGAGTTCGCCGGCAAGATCGACGGCCTGCGGATCGAGTCGAACACGGTGACGAAGCGGGCCGCCGCAGTGGTGTACCGCCTGCAGTACGGCCCTGCGAGCCGGCGGTGACGATCGACCGCAACCGTTACCGCACCGGGCAG